>NZ_QJHL01000024.1 GCF_003202405.1 Flavobacterium hydrophilum
TCGATATCACGAATGTTACAGGAGCTACGGCAGGCAGTACAACTCAGGCAATCGTTACGATCACTGATGACGAGACCACCCCAACGGTAACCCTGAGCGGAACGACAACAATCGTCGAGAACGCAGCAGGCACCGCTACAATCACCGCTACGCTGAGCACGGCTACGACTACCGATACAGTGGCAAGCTTAGGCTTTGCAGGAACAGCTTCGGCAGGAGATTATGCAGCAAGCAATACTACGATCACCATCCCGGCAGGGCAGCTGACCGGAACGATCACTATTGATCCGACCGATGATGCGCTGTACGAAGGAAACGAAACGGTAATTGTCGATATCACGAATGTTACAGGAGCTACGGCAGGCAGTACAACTCAGGCAATCGTTACGATCACTGATGACGAGACCACTCCAACGGTAACACTGAGCGGAACGACAACAATCGTCGAGA
>NZ_QJHL01000010.1 GCF_003202405.1 Flavobacterium hydrophilum
CGGTGTACCTGGGTCGTTTATGGTAGCAGTAACCTGCAATCTGACAGCACTTTCACAACCTGTTACTGGGTCTAAAATCGCTCCGTAATAAGTACCGTTTGCTAAAGCTGTTGTTGGTGCAATAGCTGTTGTACTGGTCAAGGAATTATACCAAACAACATTTGCTTCGTTTACCTGAATATTGGCAACTGTTGGTGCATTGACTAAACAGAAATCCTGTGTGTTGTCTGCGGTAGTTGGTGTACCTGGGTCATTTATGGTAATGGTTACTGCCAGACGAGCTGAACTTTCACAACTTGTTACCGGGTCTAAAATCGCTCCGTAATAAATACCGTTGGTTAAAGTGGTTGTTGGTGCAATAGCCGTTGTACTTGTCAAGGAATTATACCAAACAACATTAGCCTCATTTACCTGAATATTGGCAACTGTTGGTGCATTTACCAAACAGAAATCCTGTGTGTTGTCTGTTGTAGTTGGTGCATCAGGATCATTTATAATTACAGTGGCAGTTTGAAGTGTACCTGCAATATTTTCACAAGATGTATCACTTGAAACCCCAACATAATACGTAATCGGACTCACAGCACGTGTTAAACCTGTCACAGTTAAAATTCCTGTAGAACTTATGGCATAAGTTACGCCACTTACAGTTCCATTTGTTATAGGCTGCGTTTTATTCGCATCAAAATACCAATAAAATATCGGAGTTGTTAATGTAGTTGTAGGTATTAAGGTTGCCGGAACGTTATGGCAAACTGCTGTATCATCAACTAAAATATCATTTTGAACTGATGGTGGTAATATTGTAAAAGTAATTTGTTTTCTGTCTGCTATTGCAGTTTCACAAAACTCATCTGAACTAACTCCAACAAAATAAGTGTAAGTCCCGGGAGCTAATCCGTTTCTAATTAACTGAGAAGTTGTTTCACCCGCAATCAACTGACTTGTGGTTCCGTCAAAATTATACCAATAATAAATTGGATTTGTTAATAATGGGGTTCCGCTTAGACTTGTGTTTAAAGTTATCGTTCCTGTTGGAGAACAAATTGAAGTAACTGCTCCTCCGTTAAGAGTAATATTTGTTAAAGCATTTTCCGGACTTGAAGCTTTCACTTCAATAGTAACTTCTCCTCTTGATAAAGATTCACAACCATATCTTACCGGCTGTACATAATATTTGTAAACGCCGGCTGCTAATGTAGCAGGAACTGTAAAAGTAATCCCATTTGCTACAACAGAACCTCCTGTTGGCGAATCGTACCATATATAATTTGAACAAGCATCTGTCGGAGTCTGAAGAGTAACATCTGTTCCCGGACAAACCGTAATTTTATTATCAGGATCACTTCCAATTACTTTCGTATTCGCTACTCGTTCAACTGTATGAACTCTAAGGAAATCTAAAACTCCTGCTACACCGCCTAAACGAATTCTTACGCGATCATATGCTTCTGGCAAGGAAGATACAAGTACCATTGACATTGTATTTCCCGGCAATACTCTAATACTTAATAGCGCACTATTGCTTTGAATTGGAGCTCCAACGGCAACATTTCCTAAATAACGCTGAATACTAAATCCGGTAAGTAAATTAACATCTAAAAGAGCACCCGGTTTAGAAACCACAATTCTTAATGTGTCACTTACAATTGACGGTGTTTTAAATGCAACTGTCAAATCAGCTGCAGCCAAAACTCCAGCCCCACTATACATTGTTGCATAAGTAGAAACATCATTATCAGCTACATTCCATGCATCGCTAACTCCAACTGTAGAAGTCAAAGCTCCTATCCCTAAATCTGTTGCCCCATAAAACACATCCTGAACATCACCCGGAGTACAAGCTACTGTTGAAACTTTCTTCGTGTAATAAGCATCAAATACTTTAGTGTTTTGAGCAACGCTCAAAAGTGCTCCGGATATTACTCTAATTCCGTCATAATCTTGCGGTCCGGATGAATTTGCAGGAACAAAAGTAAACTCATACGATTTTTCGCCTGGTAATAAATTTAATAGTGATCCTGATACGGGTAGCATTGTTCCAATAGGTACTCCACTTTTAGTCCCAACCACTGATAAACCTTGAGCAACAGCCAATAAACTATATTCAGCTCCCAACTTAACAGTAACCGGTGTTCCTTTTACTATATTTGTTGGCCATGTCAAATTCTGCCAGGTAGTGCCAACTCCTAAAAGACCAACTCCTGTTACTATTGTAGAATAAGTTTGCGTATTTCCATCAATAGCATTAGTTGGATTGGCTACTCCACCTGTTACAATTGAGCCCGAACTTTGTCCGGTCGCATAAACTCTTTCTGTCAATAATTGACAGCTATTTGGATCTATAACATTGATTGTAATTGTTGCTGAAGTTGAACAATTAAAAGCACTGGTAGCAACTACTGTATAAGTATAAACTCCCGGAGTATTTAAAACTCCGGTTGTAAATACCGGGCCCGTCAAAGGATTTCCCTGAGGATTAAACCATGTTATTGTTCCGTTTGATGTCGCATTCAAAAGAACATTAGTTCCTGCATTTACTGATAAGAAAGGGGTTGAGACAACCAAACTTGGTAACGGGTTAACAGAAACAGTTACCGGTAACTTACCGGATGGACATGTAACACCGTTACCTTGAGCCTGAATTGAGTAAACACCGCTTGTATTTATATTAGCTGCAGCTGCTGCAGGCAAAATATTGTTTGAAGGGTCATAGAAAATGTATGTTGTATTTCCTGTTGTATCAAAACCAGTTATAGCATTTGCTAAATTTACAGTTCCACAACCTTCCAAGGTAGTCCCTATCACTACCAAAGGTGTAACCGAAGGAGAGTTAACTGTTACTTGTTTCAGGGTATTGATAGCATTTTCACAGGTAGCTGAGCTAACAACAGATACATAATAATTATACGATGGTACAGTAGAACTTAGACCATTAATTGTTAATGCACCAGTTGTTGGATTTTTAGAGAAAGTTACTCCCGGTTGCGCAACAACTGTTGATCCGGTTATAATTTCCTGTGTTTTATTTTGATCGGTATAATATCTGAACTGCGCTCCAGCTAAAGCTGATGTAGGAGATAATATAACGCTTCCGGTACAAGAAGCTTCTAAAGGACTATTAATCGTCACATCTGCTGCAGTTGCAAATGGTGAAACAGTTACCGTAACAGGCTGACGAACACTATTAACACAAGTTCCATCACGTGTTGCTTCTACATAATAAGTTGTTGTTGCTGTTAAAGCTGGTGTCGTATATGTTGCTGTTGGAGAAAGTTCTGTTCCTGCGCTTGCAGCATCATACCATTTAAATGTTTCTCCTGCTACAGTTGAACTGGCAGCTAAACTTGCAGTTTGTCCACTGCAAATTGGAGATGTAGCACCTGTTATTATAGCATCTTTAAATCTATATGCAGCGCCATAAATATCTAAATTTGTTAATAAAGTGACTAATCCTCCTAATCGTATTTCTACTTTATTAAATGCTGCAGTTGCAACAAAACTTGCTTTAAATCTATCTCCCGATAGTAATTGCAAGCTTAATAAACTATTCGTAAGGAAATGTCTGTCATTATTATAAGTCGCTCCATTGTATGTTGCTAAAGTTACCCCCCCTAATAATGACACATCTGCTAATCCTCCCGGCAATGCAAGTTCAACATCTATAACATCCCCTGTCTGACCAATCGTAGGGAATGTTACAACTTGTTCAACATAAGCCCCGGCTATACCTGCCACTGTAGAAAGTCTTGTAAAAGTATTTACGTTTGTATCAACAGATCCTCCAGGATTGGTGAAACTACATAAAACACATAACAAACCAGGATCTAAAGTTGTGACTTGTGCATTAGCCTGTAAACAACTACTTGCCGAATTATTTATCAAAACATTAATAGCTGTTCTTGCACTGCTTATACAACCTGATGTTATACCTCTGGCTGTAACATAATAGGTTTTATTTACTGTTAAAGTGGGTGTCGTGTAGGTATTGGTTCCCGTTGCTAAAGCAGTTCCGTTAACTGGCACGTCATACCAGTCAAATGTAACATTAGAATCCGGACTTGATACTTGCAAGGCTACACTCTGCCCTGACTGAATAACAACATTTGATGATGCCGCAATTGGTGCTGCGGGTAACGGATTTACAGTCACCGCAACTGGGGTACGTGCTGCACTTAAACAACTTCCAATTTCTGCTTCAACGAAATAGTTAGTATTGGCAGTTAAATTTGGCGTTGTAAAAGAAGTCCCCGTAAACACTAAATTTCCGGCTGAAGTTGCGTCATACCATTTGTAAACAGTCCCTACAACAGGTGCCTGAATATTTAATGTAGTAGTCTGACCGCTGCAAATTGTTGTACCTGCTGCATCAACAACAGGTGCTATAGGGTTATAAATTGATATAACTACAGGAAAACGCTCACTGTTAACGCAGCCATTTCTGATTATTTCTACATAATAAGTAGTTGGAACTGTCAAAGCAGGAGTTGTGAAAGAAGTAGTACTTGCCAAAGAAGTACCTCCTGTTGCTACATCGAACCAATTAATAGTTTCACCAACTCCAATATTAGCAACTATAGTTGTAGTTTGTCCACTACAAATAGTTCTATTAGCTAAACCTGTTGGAGATTTATATCTGTAAGTTGCCTGATAAATATCTACACTAGTCAATACTGTTGCTATGCCTCCTAATCGAATCTCAACACGATCAAAAGCAGCTCCAGCCTCTAAACTCGCTTTAAAACGATTTCCTGACAATAATTGTAAAGTTATCAGAGAATTATTAATTAAAACCCTGTCATTATTATAGGTTGCTCCATTATAAGTTGCTAAACTAACAGCGCCCAGTAAGGCAACATCCGCTAGTCCTCCTGGTAATTCTAATTCAACATCAACAATATCTCCGGCTCTGCCCGGATTATTAAATTGTAGTGTCTGCTGAATCCATCCGTTTATTAATCCAATGGGAACCGTAAGTCTGGTTGCCGTTGCAGGATTTCCATCAACAGAATTATTGGGACTTGTTACGTTACATAACAAGCATAAACCATTTTGATTTGTTTGTTGGCTACCAGCTCCTAAGCAACCTCCCAAGGCTGTTGTCTGAACATTAACAACAACAGGAACTCTTGCGCTAACACAATTTCCTGTTGCACTCTGACTTTCAATATAATATGTTTTTGAAGATGTTAAAACCGGTGTTGTAAATGTAGACGAATTAACTGCAATTGCAGATCCTCCACTGGCAACATCATACCAATTTAGAGTAACTCCTGACTCAGCAGTAGTAGCATTCAAAGTAGCATTTTGACCAGATTGAATGGTTACACTTTGAGTTAAAACTGTTGGAACAGCAGGGATAGCTGTCGAAATTACATCAACCTGAGTTCTTGCAGGACTCAAACAACTTCCTATTACAGCCTCAACATAAAAACTTGTAGTTCCCAAAGGAACAGTTGGGGAATAAGTAGTCCCCGAAGCTAAAGAAACACCGTTTGATGCTACGTTATACCAATTATAAGTGGTTCCTGGTATTGGATTTATTACAGATAATGTAGTTTGCTGTGTTGCCCCTGAAGAACATATAGAAGTTCCTGAAGTGCTTACCACAGGTGCTATCGGATTTGAAACATTAATTTGTACAGGAACACGCTCGCTTCCTTCACAACCTGCTGCTCTCGTAACTCCCAAGTAATAAGTTGTATCAGCAGTTAAATTTGGTGTTGTAAAATTATTTCCTGATATCAACGGAGTTGTAGAAGTTGCCGAACTAAACCATTCCAGAGTAGTCCCGGATGCAGGTGTAGCTGATAAATTTAAAGAACTACCTGAACAAACAGTCTGTGTCAAACCATTAGTAACAGTTGGCTTTGCAAAATCCAGCCTCACATCATATACTCTTAAATTTACCAATGCACTCAGAAGTCCTCCTACCTGAATTCTGGCCTGGTTTGTATCTCCCGGCAGTGTATATCGTATTACAGCTATTTGATTTCCGGGTAATAATTCAAGATTTAATAATCCGTTATTTAATGGAACTGGGGCAGCAACATCTGCTCCCGAAAGCTTTGCTTGAATGGTCACATTTGATAAAAGACTCAGGTTAAGCAAACCTCCTCCTGTACCAAAATAAATTACGATTTGATCTCCAGCCTTCGCAGTTTGATTAAGAGTTAATGTTTCTTGTGCAAAACAAGCTAAACCAAGTACATTGCTTATCGTAGCAAAAGTACTCATACTTGTGTCAAATGCATCATTTGGATCGGTAACGCTCATTCCAACACATAAAAGACCACCCGTACTATTAGTTTGCGAGATTGGCCTACACACATTCTGAGCAAAAGAATTTGAAAATAAAAGCAAAGAAAACAATGCTCCTAATAATCCCCTCTGGAAGTTGAGATTAAAAATCTGTAATTTTTTTTTCATAATTTGGAAGATTAGAAAATGGACAATAGAAACCCTGTTGCAGTAAGACAATTGTCTTATACAATTTTAAAAAATTAAAAATCAATCAGTTAACAAACAAGCCTAAATTCAAACAATCTGGCTTAATCTGAAATTAAAAAAAATAATAAGTAACCAAAGAGCACTTTTTTATCGATAAAATAAAAAAACGTCTTAAACATTTGCAGAAGACCTAATTTAATCAGGCTTCTAAGAGGAGTGATTTGTTTTGGGTAATTTGAATTTAGAAATTCTATTTTTTATATCTTGTACAATTTAACATTTACAAAAAGTTGATTATTCCTTTTATAAAAACAATTTTAAAATTTGGGTTTTAAAAAATTGAATACAAAATATATTTTCTTATCTCAAAAATGATACTAATAATCAATCAGATCTGGAATTAAAAATACAATACTGATATAAGTTTTAAGTTTATAGATAAATTTATCTATAAACTTAAACTGACATAAGTTTATAAAAACTAAAATAACACTAATGAGGAATGCAAATTTGCTGAAGAAAGTAAATATTAAGTTCATAAGCAGCTATTTAATATGTTATTATAAAAACTTCACATTATGCAATAAAAAGTAATTCCTTATATTTTGAAATAATAATTTTTGAATTACAATTTAAACGAGTAAAAACTTTTTGTTTAATCTTGATAATCTAAAATTAAAAAAAAACAAAATACCAAACAACTGTAAAATTCTTATTTTTTAAATCATTAAAAAATAAGAATTCCACAAAAACAGCCTTAAACGTTATAAATACTACAATTCCCACCTCAATTCGTAGTTAAAAATATCACAACAAAATGCTATTTTTTTTATATTTTTTTTTAAAAATAAAGAATTAACCTACAAAAAAAGATGTTTTTTTACCTTATTTATAATTATTATACAGAAAAATAGCCTAATTAACAATATTAAAGATTTATTAAAAGATTTACAAAAAAGCAGGTAGAAATACGGGGTCAAAATATTAAAAAGATTAAACAAAAGTTAAAAAATTAAAAAAGAGTAAAAAAAAACATCAAAATACTTCTTAACTACTTAATTACCAATAACTAAGATTATGATTCTATAATAGAATTAATTTGCTTAAACAATTGTCCATCACTTAAAAAAGCACCTTGCTGAATTAATTCAAAAATTGAAGAATTTCTATCTTCAGTAAAAATTTTCTTTCCTGTTTTCATTTCAATTGCATCTGTAAACATATTGTCACTTAGCCATTGCAGCCCGTCTTTAGTCAAAAAATCAGTTTCAGTCACCAAAGATTTTAAAACTATAGACAGCACATAAGTTTCAAAACATTGAAATAAAAAGATATGATTTTTAGAAAAATGTTCTAAAAATTCTGCTCTGGACAAAACCCCTTCCCAAATCAAATCAGAAAAAACATCTAATTCCTGTTCAGCAACTTCAGGCTTATTCGTTTTTAAAGAATCCCATTCTGCTTTATCAATGGCCTGAGTAGCTAAAAAGCTTGCAAATTCAGCATGTAATTCATCAAACTGTTCTTTTGTTAATCTTGTGTACTTCATTTTTAGTTGATATATATAACGCTATTATTAAGCAAATAGCTTTATAGTAATTATTCATTTCTTAAAACAAAAAAATCCCGATTCTCATCGGGATTTTCATATTACATTTAAACTATTACTTTTCAGCAACAATTTCGTATGGTAAATCTACAATAACATCTCTGTGTAAACGGATGCTTGCAGAATATTTTCCAGTACGTTTTACGATACCGCTTGTGATGAATTTTCTATCAATAGCGTTACCTGTTTTCTCTAAAGCTTCAGCAATGTCGATGTTTGTGATAGAACCAAAAAGTTTCTCTCCACCAGCTTTTGCAGTAAGTTTAATTTCAAGAGCTTTTAAAGTTTCAGCTAATGCTTTAGCATCAGCAACAACTTTAGCTTCTTTATGCGCTCTCTGTTTTAGGTTTTCAGCTAAAACTTTTTTAGCAGAAGGAGTTGCTAATGTAGCAAAACCCTGAGGAATCAAAAAGTTACGACCATAACCAGGTTTTACAGATACTACGTCATCTTTAAATCCTACGTTTTGAACGTCTTGTTTTAAAATAATTTCCATGTTGTTGTCCTTATATAAGTTAGAAGTTAGGTTCCATTCGACCGGAAACCAACAACTTTGTTTTTAATACTATTTTAATAAATCGGCCACGTATGGCATTAAAGCTAAGTGACGAGCTCTTTTTACAGCTACAGACACTTTTCTTTGGTATTTTAAAGAAGTTCCTGTTAAACGACGAGGAAGAATTTTCCCTTGCTCATTTACGAATTTCAATAAGAAATCAGCATCTTTATAATCAATATATTTGATACCTGATTTTTTGAAACGACAATACTTTTTAGTTTTGTTAGTTTCTATGTTCAAAGGCGTAAGATATCTGATATCCCCGTCTTTTTTTCCTGAAGCAGATTGTTGTAATGTTGCCATGATAATTAAGCTTTTGTAGATTTAAGTTTAGCTCTTCTTCTTTCAGCCCAAGAAATAGCATGTTTATCCAAACTTACTGTAAGGAAACGCATAACTCTTTCGTCACGTCTGAATTCAGTTTCAAAAGCAATCAGAACTTCTCCAGCTACTTTGAATTCGAATAAGTGATAAAAACCACTTTTTTTGTTTTGGATTTCGTAAGCCATTTTTTTCAGACCCCAATCCTCTTTCGATACCATTTCAGCTCCTCTACTAGTAAGAAATTCTTCAAATTTCGTTACTGTTTCCTTTACCTGAACTTCAGATAAAACGGGATTTAAAATGAAAACAGTTTCATAATGATTCATAAATACAATATTTATTTGTTAAAATTTTTGGGTGCAAAAGTACATATTATTTTCAAATAACCAATCTTTTTTTTCTTTTATTCGTTGAAAAGCAAAAAACAGACGCCCTCCTTAGTTTTTTTTCCAAAAAAGTAATACATTTACTTTATGCTATCCTGTATTTATTTAAATTTAAACTCTTATGAAACTAAACTGTGTTGTTGTAGATGATAGTTCTATACAGAGGGCAATTATTGCAAAATTAGTCAACAATCATCCTGGTTTAAACCTAATTGGAGACTTTTCTAATGCCATTGAAGCAAAAAGCTGTATCTCTTTGAATAATATCGATTTGATATTTTTAGATATTGAAATGCCTGTTATTAACGGATTTGACTTTCTTGATGGTTTAAAATCAAAATTGCAAATCATATTTATTACTTCCAAAGCTGAATATGCGTTAAAAGCTTTTGATTATGATGCTACAGACTATTTGCAAAAACCTATAGCTGTAGATCGTTTTAATGCTTCTGTAAAAAGAGCAATTGACATGCATTTACTTAAAAAAGAGGTAAAAGAAGAAGAAGGCGAACATATATTCATCAAAAGCAACTTAAAGAAACTTAAAATTTTCACAGCAAAAATTAAATGGATTGAAGCTTTTGGGGACTATGTAAGAGTTGTTACAGAAGACGACAGTAATCTAGTGCTATCAACTATGAAATCTTTTGAAAATGATTTGTCAAAAGAAAAATTTATTCGCGTTCATAAATCTTATATTATCAATATTGACAAGGTCGAACGTTTCAATAGTAAATTTGCTGAAATTGGCATTACTAAAATTCCTCTTAGCCGAAACAAAAAAGAAGATTTGGTAAGGGCATTATCAACACCGTCATAATTAATAAAAATCTACATTTATAATTAATTTTATAGCTCTGTACTGAGCAACAGCCTCAAAACTATTCAACATTTTCTGAATAGTTTTTTTTGTACCTGCTAATGGCATGTTTTGCGGAATTTTAATCAAAATTGTTCTTATATATTCATTCCTGATTCTGTTAATTGCAGGTTCTTCGGGACCTAACACAGGAATATTTAGATTTTGACTCAAAACCTGATACATCCACATCGATCCTTCTTTCAATTTATCATAATCACGATGTTTTAATGTCAGTTTTATAATTCTGAAATAAGGAGGATATTTATAAATCTGACGATCATATAATTGTTCCTTATACATACCACTATAGTTATTCATTGTAACCTGCTGAATTGTATTGTGGTCCGGATTATAAGTCTGAATCACCACTTTTCCTTGTTTTTCTGATCTTCCTGCTCTTCCTGCTACTTGTGTCATCATCTGAAAACTACGCTCAAAAGCCCTAAAATCGGGATGATGCAACATATTATCTGCATTCATAATTCCTACCAGACTCACATTATCAAAATCTAATCCTTTTGCCAGCATTTGTGTACCAACCAGAATATCAATTTCACGATTTTTAAATGAATCTATAATCTTCTCAAAGCCGAATTTTCCACGTGTAGTATCCTGATCCATTCTCCATGTTTTAGCTTTTGGAAAAAGTGACATTAATTCCTGTTCGATTTGCTCTGTTCCAAAACCTTTTGTTGTCAAATCAATACTGGAACAGCTGTGACAATTGGTTGGTTTTGCGATTGAATATCCACAATAATGACAACGCAACTGATTTTTATGCTTATGAAAAGTAAGACTCACATCGCATTGCTGACAATGAGGAACATGCCCGCAAGTAAGACATTCAATTATAGGTGAATACCCTCTTCTGTTTTGAAACAAAATTACTTGTTCGCCCAAAGATAAAGCTTCTGCTATTTCCTCTATTAAAAGATCACTAAAGTGTCCCGTCATTCTTTTCCTAAAGTGCTTGTCTTTTAAATCAACTAAAACAACTTCAGGCATTCGAACATTATTATAACGTTCCGTAATCGTAACCAATCCGAATTTCTCAATCTGAGTATTAAAATAAGTCTCAATACTTGGAGTTGCAGATCCTAAAAGCACTTTTGCATTATGAAAATTAGCCAAAACAATTGCCGCATCGCGCGCATGATATCTGGGTGCCGGATCTGTCTGCTTAAAAGTCTGCTCATGTTCTTCATCAACAATCAACAAACCAAGATTATTAAAAGGTAAAAACAAAGCCGACCTTGCTCCTATTACAATTTGAGCTTTATCCGAATTTTCAAGTGTCTGCTTCCAGACTTCTACCCTTTCGTTGTTGCTGTATTTAGAATGAAAAACAGCTACTTTGTCCCCAAAATGAAGCCGCAAGCGAGAGACTAACTGCGTTGTTAGAGCAATTTCGGGCAAAAGATATAAAATTTGTTTTCCTGTTTCTAAATATTCCTCTATTAACTTAATATATATTTCTGTTTTACCGCTTGAAGTAACACCATGAAGCAGACAAACTTCTTTTTCTGATAAACTATTTTTAATTTCACTCAAAGCTGTTTCCTGAGCATCACTTAAAAATAATTGTTTTTCCGAAGCTTTTCCATTAAAAGAAACTCTGTCATGTTGCAAGTAATATTCTTCAAAAATTTCTTTTTCAATTAATGCTTTTACAACTGCCGAAGTCGAATTTGAAACTTCAACCAATTTCTTAACTGTAATTGGCTTTTTTTCTGAAGCACTGATTTGAAAATAAGCCAAAACAATTTCTTTTTGTTTATTAGCGTTTTTCAACACTTCTAACAATTCATTTAAACCGCTGTCTGATTCATATTTTGAATGCAATTTCACATATCGAACCAGTTTTGGTTTGTAATTTTCTTTAATTTCTTCTTCTAAAACAATAATATCTTTAGCGATCAGTTTTTGAAGAACCGGAAGAATATTTTTTTTATTCAGAATTGAAATGATATCCTGAACTTTAAGGGAGCTTTGGTGATGCAAGGCCTCGTAAATTAAAAATTCATCATCCGAAAGTTCACTATCATTTATCGTAACATTTGGTTTATGGGAAATAATCGTTTCGCTTTCCAGTAATAACCCGGCAGGAAAAGCTCCTCGATACACATCACCAATGCCGCACATATAATAGTTTGCAACCCAAACCCAATGTTTAATCTGAATTTCTGTTGCTATTGGTTTTTCATCCAATATCTGATGTATTTCTTTGGCTTCATACAAGCTTGGCTCATTCTGATGCATATCAATAACCAACGCCGTATAAATTTTGCTTTTTCCGAAAGGCACAGCCACCCGCATTCCTTTTTTTATGAAATGAAATTCAGCCTCAGAAATGCGATAGGTGAAAGTTTTGGCTAAGGAAAGTGGTAAAACAACTTCGACAAAAAACATGTAATTATTTTAAAATTGATGATTATTTTTTACCAGAAGTTTGTGCAGTGTTGTATTTTTGAACCATTTTCAAAGTATGAGTTAGAGATACTATATTTGTCCAATTGTCATGACCCGGAATAATATAGATTGGTTTCTTAAATTTCGCCTGCACCTTTTGGATTGATTTTTCCCATTCTTTCACATCTGCATCACCCAAATATCCTAAATCTTTTGCTTCTGCGCTTTTTATAAAACAGCCTCCATAAAGCACTTTTTCTTTATTAAACCAAACTACAATATTATCCTGAGCGTGTCCTCTTCCCGGATAATAAACTTCAAATCTATGTTTCCCGACAGTAAATATAGTGTCATTCGGAATTATAAATTCGGCTCTTTTTTTGTTTTCACTCTTAAGAATTTCATCCGTTACTTTTATAGTGTAAGTTTTAATTCCTTTTTGTCTGTAAAATTCCAAACCTCCTGCACGGTCGTCATGAGAATGTGTTGCAAAACACATTATGACATCTTTCTTATGTTTTGTTTTTATGGAATCCAACAAAGGCTGATATTGAGTTTGATCCCAGGGTGTATCAAACAAAACGACACCTTTATCCGTAACAAGATACATAGCATTAGCCGAAATCAACATTCCTTTGTAATCATGAAAGGTTTTATAAATATAAAAGTCACCTGTAAGATGACTTATCTGTAATGGAGAATTCTTAGATTGTCCAAAACTATTTGAAAGCATGGTTAAGAATAAAATTATCGATGCTAATTTTCGCATTTTATTTATGAAATTAATTTTTCACTCGTGTCCAATATTGTGTTCTTCCCACAATAGAAATTCCAACATACCCACGAAGTTTTAATTTATCCGGAGAATCCAGCGTAATATAACATTTATATTTTTTTCCGTTAGTTGGATCTAAAATAGTTCCTCCATTATATTCTGAACCCTCTTTTTTCAGTCCGTTTATAATTACCATACCCATGATCGGTTTATTTTTTTCAGCTCCGTCACATTTTGTGCACACATCTTTTTTATGATCAGCACGTAATATGTCTACAACTTTCCCGTATATCTTTCCAGATTTTTCATAAACCTCTATTATTGACTTAGCTTCACCCGTTTCATCATCAATTGTTTTCCATTTCCCAATAACACTTTGACTGTAAATAGTTCCAAATGTTAGAAAAAACAATCCAAAAGTTAACATCAAATTTTTCATACTACTTTATTTTTGTGTCTTAATTTCCTAATAGAAGCATTCAATTCAAACCCCAAAAGGAGAATCATACAGTTTATCCAAATGTAAAACATTAGAATTAATAATGTCCCAATAGAACCATAAAGTTCGTTATATTTTGAAAATTTTATAACCCAAATCCCAAAAAAGAACGAAGATATAACAATTAGCACCGTAGTAAAAACAGATCCAATGCTAATAAAAGGTACTTTATTATATTGCTTTGTACCATATCGCAATAATATTGAAGAGGTTATCAAAATCATCAAAATAACAAATAAGTAACGTCCTAAAATAATCAAGGGAATACGATCACTTAATACATCCTGAATAATTGTTTTTTGAATAAAAACCTCAAAAACAACGATCGTAGCTACCGTTACAAATAATATGACAGTCATTACAAGCGAAATAGCCAACGCCACTAAATACTGATGAAAAAAGCCCCGCTTATCAAAAACATGTTTTGAAGATTCAAAACCGCTCAAAATTCCGTTAATACCATTTGCCATCAAAAAAATTGAAAGTAAAAATCCTGATGATAATAAACCTGAGTGACTATTATTTAAAATATCGCTTATAATTTTACTAATCGCATCGTAAGTATTTGGCGGGACTCCTTGTTGTACAAACTGTAAAAAATCATTCTGAAATCCTTCAATTGGAATATAGGGTATCAAATTCAGAATGAATAGTGCAAAAGGAAATAAAGCCATAAAAAAGCTAAAAGAAACAGCACTGGCATGATATGAAAAAGCTCCTTCAAGAATGCCTAAAATATACATTTCGAGCAAATCATATAAAGAAAAGCCCTCTAACCATGGCAATTTTATATTCTTTAAAAATCGAACTAAAAAACGTACAACTGGTATTTTCTCAAGCCGATTTGCTATCTCTTGCGACATATAAATATTTTTAGATTAGAGCCTTCAGATTTTAAAATGTTTAGTCATCAACTCGAACGTATTTCTTTTTTAAAACGCTTTCAGACTCAAATCCATATTATAAACAGAATGTGTCAAAGCTCCTGATGAAATATAATTTACACCGCAAAGGCCATACTCCCGAATTGTTTTCTCACTAATATTTCCTGAAGATTCCGTTTGGCATTTTTTACCAATTAATACCACTGCGGTTTTAGTATCTTCATAATTAAAATTATCAATCAGGATTCTGTGAATTCCATCGCTCAATAAAATTTCACGGATCTCATCTAAATTTCTGGCTTCAACAATAATCTTTAAATCCAGATTATTAGCTTTCAGATACTCTTTGGTTTTTTTTATAGCAAGTGTAATTCCACCTGAAAAGTCAATATGATTGTCTTTCAGCATTATCATATCATATAAGGCATAACGGTGATTTTCACCTCCTCCAATTCTTACTGCCCATTTTTCGGCTGCTCTAAAATTGGGCGTTGTTTTACGGGTATCCAGTATTTTTGCACTTGTCCCTTCTAAAAGCTGCATTAAATGATTTGTTTTAGTCGCAATTGCAGACATTCTTTGCATAGTATTCAAAACCACTCTTTCTGCCTTTAAAATAGATTGAGAACTTCCTGAAACCTCAAAAACAACTTCCCCGTATTCTACATGAGTTCCATCTTCAATAAAAGTTTTTATTTTTAGTTTTGGATCGACATATTCAAAAATCATCTTAGCCAATTCAACACCGGCAATTATTCCCTGATCTTTTACTAATAATTTAGCTTGTCCGTGAGCAGTATCCGGAATACAGGCAAGCGAACTGAAATCACCTGCACCAACATCTTCTCTTATAGCGTTGGCAATCATTAATTGTAATTCGGCTTGAAATTGTACTTCGCTAATCATCTTTATATATTTTAGGAATTGCTAAATTAGGATATATTTTATGGATTAAAAAGTTTCAGTTTAATTTTAAAAATTGTAAATTAACAAGTAAATTAGAAAAACTAAGTTAGAACTTAATCTCAGAATGTTCTAAGAAATAGAAGAACATTAAATATCTTTGAAGTTCATTTGATTAAATTTTATGGGATTAATTAAAGATATTTACTCGCTTTCTTTTTACGAAAACTTTAGTCAGGCTGTTGCCGAAGTACATCCGGCATTCAATAAACAAAAATTCATTGATGCGATTTATGAAGGCGACTTCGCAAAAAAAGAATGGAAAGACCGAATGAAACACACCACTGTTGTCTTCCATCAGTTTATACCTCAAAATTTTCCTGAAGCCGTTTCCTTGATTGATGAAATCATTAAAAACCTTAGAACAAATAAATCTATAAATGGCGGTTTAGAATATATCTTTTTTGCCGATTATATCGAAATATACGGTTTAGAAGATTTTGAAACTTCAGCGAAAGCATTTGTTTCTGTAACGCAATTTATTAGCTGTGAATTTGCTGTTCGTCCTTTCATTTTAAAATATAAGGAAAAAATGATTGACGAAATGACAAAATGGTCTTTACATGAAAATCATCACGTAAGACGATTAGCCAGTGAAGGTTCTCGTCCGAGATTACCATGGGCGATGGCAATTCCGTTTCTGAAAAAAGACCCGGTTTCTATCCTTCCAATTTTAGAAAATCTAAAAAATGATTCTTCTGAGTATGTTCGAAGAAGTGTTGCCAATAATTTGAATGATATTGCTAAAGATAATCCTCAAATCGTACTTGAAATTGCTTTAAGATGGAAAGGTCATTCCAAAGAAACAGATGGAATCATCAAACACGGTTGTCGCACTTTATTAAAACAAGGACATCCTGAAATTCTGAGCCATTATGGTCTGGAAAGCACAAATATTGAACTTACATCTTTTAAAATCAAAACACCAACTGTAAAAATTGGAGATTATCTGCAGTTTCAATTTCATCTGAACAATAAAAATGAAGAGCCAAAAACGGTTCGCTTAGAATATGCTGTTCATTACAAAAAAGCAAAAGGACATCTGGCAAAAAAAGTTTTTAAAATCAGTGAAAAAACCTATCCTTCAAACCAATTAACAAAGATTGAAAGAAATCAGTCTTTTAAAATCATTACGACCCGTGTTTTTCATACCGGAATTCACCAATTGTCAATTATAATTAATGGAACTGAAAGTGAGGTTTTAGAATTTGAGTTAACGAATTAAATCATTAATTCTATATATTTTATTCCTTATTTTTATATCACTAAAAAACAAAACAACTTCTTAATCTAAATTAAGTTACAGAATCGTACTGGAACTGTAATTTTGTTTTCAAATAAAATCAACCATGTCAAATATCAGTTTAATTATCGAAGAACGCGCTGCCAATATTGGCAATTTTATGGTAGGGAGATTATTGCCTTTCCGTGAAAAAAGAGCTGTTGGACCATTTGTATTTATCGACCATATGGGACCGGCACACTTAAATCAATATCAAAACATGGATGTTCCTCCCCATCCGCATATTGGACTTTCAACACTCACTTTCTTGTTTGAAGGAAGCATTATGCACCGCGATAGTTTAGGAACAGAATTAGAAATAAAGCCCGGTGCCGTAAACTGGATGACCGCTGGAAAAGGAATTGTTCATTCTGAGAGAACTCCGGAATATTTAAGACATTCTGATAAAATGCTGCACGGTTTACAGATTTGGGTTGCACTTCCTAAAGAATTAGAACAAATGGATCCGAATTTCACACATGTAGAAGCACAGGATATTCCGGCCTGGGAAGAAAACGGCATTTCATATAAACTGATTGCCGGTGAAGCTTTCGGAAAAAAATCTCCTGTTCCTGTTTATAGTCCTTTATATTTTATCGAAATTAAAAGCAAAGAAGCTCAAAAAATCAATATCGGAAACCATTTATTTGGTGAGAGTGGTTTGTACATTTTGGAGGGAAGTATCAAAAGCGGAGAACATGTTTACGATCCAAAACAAATCTTAATTACAAACGACAGTACACTTTGTGAATTTGAAATTGCAGCTAATTCAACTGTTTATATTTTTGGAGGACAGCCTTTCCCTGAAGAACATTTCATCTTTTGGAATTTTGTTTCATCAGATAAAAATCTTATCGAAAAAGCCAAACAAGACTGGACAGCACAGACCTTCCCTAAAGTTCCGGGAGAAACCGAATTTGTCCCATTACCAGAACCAAGAATTAAATAACTATGGAAACATTATCAGCAAAAATAGATACACGCTTGTATCGTACCGAAATAACTTCTGCCAGCGGGAATATTGTAATTGCAGATGAACCTCAGGAAGTTGGAGGAAAAAATTTAGGTTTTAGTCCGTCTGAACTTCTGGCTTCTGCCTTAGCTTCCTGTACTTTAATTACCTTACGAATGTATATCAATAGAAAACAATGGAATGTTTCTGAAATTGACATCAAAGTAGATTTTGAAAAAGACAGCGAACAAAATATTTCTTTGTTTACCCGAAAAATTGAACTAACGGGAGAGATTGACGAAAGCCAAAGGCAAAAATTGCATTTAATTGCTGAAAAATGCCCTATTCACAAAACGCTTACCAACACTATTAAAATACAAACAACTATAATTTAATTATCATGGAAATTAAACAAATAAACGATATTAAAAGAGGCTATTTTGAAGCTGTCGAAGGCGACAAACAAGCAGGAAAAATGACTTATACCTGGGCTGGAGATTCAAAATTTATAATTGACCACACAGAAGTTAACGAAGAGTTTAATGGAAAAGGTGTTGGTAAAAAATTGGTTATGGCTGCCGTAGAGTATGCCAGAAATAATGGCCTAAAAATTATTCCACTTTGCCCTTTTGCAAAAAGTGTCTTCGATAAAACGGAGGAAATTCACGACGTTTTATTTCGTTAAGAATTAAGTCCCAAAAAGATTGTAATTTCTAAAGGCAAGTCGAATTCATTTTCAAAAAATATCAATTGTCTTTTGTAAACTGTTTCAATCAAATAATGGTTTCCTCTAAAATAAGTTCTTCTGATTTTTACTTGTAAATCAGAATGCTCTACCATAATTAGTTGATGAGGATAAATTAATGATTTTGCATTTTCATCTTCGGTAAGTTGTAATAAATGAGTAGGAATCTCATTTACTTCACCAAAAAGTGAAGCTACATATTTCGAAGATGGATTTGTATAAATTTCAGTTGGATTCCCTTTAGTAATAATTTCTCCACTACGCATTACAATTGCGGCATCAGCAAAAGACAATGCATCCGTACTATCATGTGTAGCGATAATACAGGTAATTTTTTTCTGCTTTAAATATCGGAATAAATTTCGGCGCAAAGCATTTTTTCTAAAAGCATCTATCTGACTAAAAGGTTCATCCAGTAAAATAACTTCCGGTTCTAAAGCCAGCACTCTTACTAAAGCAACACGTTGTTGTTGTCCTCCGCTCAAAAATTTAGCTTTAACATTCGAAAACTGTTCCATCTCAACCATTTCCAAAAGTTCCTGAACGCGAAGCTTTTTCATATTGGCAAAACCATTCGAAAGAAACTTCCCTACGTTTTCAGCCACTGTTTCATATGGTGACAAATCAAAATCCTGAGCCAGATATTTCATGTAAGGCATTCCGGGAATCAAGTTATATTTTGGACCTAAAACAGGCTTTTCTTCATAGAAAATCTTTCCTTCATCCAGATCATATAAACCATACATAAGTTTGAGAAGTGTACTTTTTCCACAACCACTCTCGCCAATAATAGCAATGTTTTCACCTTTGTTTATAGTAAAAGAAATATTGTTTATAACAGATTTATCAGTATACGAAAAAGAAATATTTTGAATATCAAGCATGGGTTCTAATTGAGAGTTCAAATTTACAATGTTTAATTTCGAAAGGCAAAAAAAAGCTGCTTCAAATAAGAAACAGCTTTTAATAAATATTATTGTAATTTAATTATTTTCCAGCTTGTGCTTTAGCATCATTTACCATTTTGTCGTTTGCAGTAATAGCAAATTCAACACGACGGTTTTGAGATCTTCCTTCAACAGTTTCATTAGATGCAATTGGATCCGCAATTCCTAAACCTGAAGTTTTAAATCTGCTGGATTTCAATCCTTTTGAAACTAAATATGCCTGTACAGATGCAGCTCTTTGTCCTGAAAGTGTTAAATTATACTCTGGTTTTCCTGTGTTGTCAGTATAACCAAAGATTTCTATATTAGTATCTCCGTAATCATTAAATACAGGAACTAATTTATCTAAATTTGCTTTTGCCTGAGAAGTAAGTGTTGATTTGTTTGTATCAAAACGAACAGCATTTTCATTAAGTGTCAAGTGAATTCCTTCACCAACTCTTTCTACTTCTGCACCAGGCAAAGCCTGATCAATTTCACGAGCCTGTTTATCCATTTTATTACCGATAAGCGCTCCTGTTCCACCACCTACTGCAGCACCAATTGCAGCTCCTAAAGCAGCGTTTCCGCCTTTCCCCAAATTATTTCCTAATACCGCTCCAATTACACCACCTGCAACAGCGCCGATACCGGCTCCTTTTTGAGTATTATTGGCATTTTTTACTGAATCACAGCTTGCAAACAAACTAACTAATACTAGTAAACTACTTAAACTTAATGCTGTTATTTTTTTCATGTTTATTCTTTTTAATATTAATTAGCTCTTTGAAATTGGTAAGTTACATCTTTAGACTGTCCACCAACATTGATGTTATCAATCAACTGAAATGAATTATCAGTTAATCCTGCTACTTTAAGCAAATATCCTGATCTGACATTTTTTGATTTTGTTCCCGGATCAACAATTTTTAATACAAAAAGTCCCTGATTATTGATACTCCAGACGATAGGAGAACTAAATGCCGTACAACTAGGAGCATTCAATGTCATTGTACCTTTATTGTTATTTGAAATAAAATTCCAGGTACTGCCTATAAAACATTTTGAATCTGCAAGATCGAAAGAATTTACTTTGATGTAATCAGACCCTGCATAGGAAACATTTGTAAGTATCCAATTTCCTTTAATAGCCACTTGAGTAGGTCTGTCAAGTTTTTTTGAAAGTTCTGTTGCTTCGGTTGAAGCTGTAGTTGACGAAGCTGATTTACACGCAAATAAGATCGTGGACATCATGCAAATGAAAATAAATTTCTTCATTTTGTAGAATTATTTAAGTTATTACTTACACATTTAAAAATTATTATACAACAAAGATACGATTCATGAAATATATCCTGTTCCAAAATCCGATTATTTTCTTTCAAAATTAACACATAAGACATTTTGTCACACAAAAAATAATTGGTACTCTATTTGAATAAGTGAAAATCATCTTATTAAACTAAAAAAATAAAAAAATATGACAACAGGTAAAATTAATGTTTCTGTAGAAAACATCTTTCCCTTGATCAAAAAATTCTTATACAGTGATCACGAAATCTTTTTACGTGAGTTGGTTTCCAATGGAACTGATGCTACTTTAAAATTAAAACACCTTATTAGCATTGGAGAAGCTAAAGTTGAATATGGAAATCCAATCATTGAAATTAAGGTTGATAAAGAAGGAAAAAAAATCCACATTATCGATCAGGGTTTAGGGATGACAGCTGATGAAGTAGAAAAATACATTAATCAGGTTGCTTTTTCTGGAGCTGAGGAATTCCTTGACAAATACAAAGATTCTGCTAAGGATTCTGGAATTATCGGCCATTTCGGTCTTGGTTTCTACTCTGCATTTATGGTTGCGGAAAAAGTAGAAATCATTACAAAATCATACAAAGATGAGCCAGCTGCACACTGGACCTGTGATGGAAGTCCTGAATTTACTTTAGAGCCGGCTGACAAAACTTCACGTGGTACTGAAATTATTTTGCATATTGCAGAAGATTCTTTAGAATTTTTAGAAGATTCTAAAATAAGCGGTTTATTAAATAAGTATAACAAATTTATGCCCATTCCAATTAAATTTGGAACAAAGACTGAAACGCTTCCTAAACCGGAAAACGCTCCTGAAGATTACATCAATGAAACTGTCGAAATTGACAATATCATTAACAACCCAAATCCAGCCTGGACAAAACAGCCTACTGAATTATCTGATGAAGATTATAAAAACTTCTACAGAGAATTGTATCCAATGCAATTTGAAGAACCATTATTTAACATTCATTTGAATGTAGATTATCCATTTAATCTAACCGGAATTTTATATTTCCCTAAATTAGGTTCTGATATGCAAATTCAGAAAGATAAAATTCAATTGTATCAAAACCAGGTTTACGTTACTGATAATGTAGAAGGAATTGTCCCTGAGTTTTTAACCATGTTAAAAGGCGTTATAGACTCTCCGGATATTCCATTAAATGTCTCTCGCTCAGGATTACAAGCTGACGGTGCAGTAAAGAAAATTTCAAACTATATTACACGTAAAGTAGCTGATAAATTAAAAGCACTATTTAATGAAAATCGTGCTGATTTTGAAGCAAAATGGAACGATATTAAAATCGTTTTAGAATACGGAATGCTTTCTGAGGATAAATTTTATGAAAAAGCAGGTGCATTTGTATTATACCCGACTGTAGATGATACTTATTTTACTCTTGAAGAATTAAAAGAAAAACTAAAAGAAAACCAGACTGATAAAGACGGAAAGCTTGTTATTTTATATGCAGGAAATAAGGATGCACAACACTCTTATATTGAAACTGCAAAAGACAAAGGGTATGAAGTATTACTTTTAGATTCTCCAATTATTTCACATTTAATTCAGAAAATTGAAGGAGACAATAGTGGTTTAACATTTGTTCGTGTGGATTCGGATCACATTGATAATCTAATCAAAAAAGATGAAAACACAATTTCTAAATTATCTGATGAAGAAAAGGAGACTTTAAAAACTTCATTAGAAGCCTACATACCAAAAGCATATTCTGTACAATTAGAGGCCATGGACAGTCAGGCTGCACCATTTATTATCACGCAACCAGAATTTATGCGTAGAATGAAAGAAATGAGCCAGTCTGGAGGTGGCGGAATGTTTGGAATGGGAAATATGCCAGAAATGTATAATTTAGTAGTAAACACAAACTCCGATTTGGCTTCGAATATTTTAAATACAGAAGATAAGTCAACACAGGAAAATTTGGTTAAGCAAGCTTTAGATCTTGCCAAATTATCTCAAAACTTACTAAAAGGAGAAGAACTTACAGCTTTTGTAAAAAGAAGTTTTGATTTGATCAAATAACATATTTAAATCATAATAATTGTTAAACCTGCAAGCTTACATTTTGCAGGTTTTTTTATTTTAAAAAACCGGTATGTATAAACTTTTAATATTAGATTTTTCAGAAAAGCTTATTCTGATCATATCTAAATCATTGATGTATTATGATTTAGATATGAACATTTTGTATCTGTTTTTATGGCTTCCCTACGGGGCGGGCTTTACGGTGTATCTTTCGTTCAGGCAGTTTTGGTATGATACAGGAATATAAGGGCTCACAAAAG
>NZ_QJHL01000011.1 GCF_003202405.1 Flavobacterium hydrophilum
AGAAGATTTGGTTTCAAAATCGGGGCTTGCTACGATTTGCAGGTTCGCACCACTGATGATGAAAGCGCTGTTGTCTGTACTTCCTGCACCAGCGACCAAAGTGTAAGTGAAAGTATTTGCAGCATCAGCATCAACAGAAGATAAAACGCCTACTGTTGTTCCGCCCGCTACATTTTCGTTGATTGCCGTAGCAGAAAGAGCCAGGTCTGTAGGTATTTCGTTAAGGTTGTTTACATTGATTGTAAACGTTTTTTCAAAACTCAACCCCAGCTGATCAGCCGTTCTCAGCCTGATCGCATAAGAAGATTTGGTTTCAAAATCGGGGCTTGCCACAATCTGCAGGTTCGCACCGCTGATAGAGAAAGCGGCATTGTCAGTGCTTCCGGTTCCTGATACCAAGCTATAGGTGAAAGTGTTGCCTAAATCGACATCTACAGAAGATAAAATCCCTACTGTTGACCCCGCAGCTACATTTTCGTTTATTGTTGTAGCAGAAAGGGATAAATCAGTTGGAGCTGCATTCGTAGGTGCTTCAAATAGTCTGAAGTTATCAATAGCAAATTCCTGGGTTGTACCAGCATCAGCACTTACTCTGAAACGAAGATCCAAGGTGTTTCCTGTTCCTGTTATATTCCACTCAATCTCTTTAAAAGTTCTTGATATGTATTCTCCGTCTCCAACTTTATCTAAGATGGTGCCAGTGTCTACTCTTAAGCGTTTTTGTGCAAAACCGCCACTCGCAGATGATTCAGGATATATTCCTCCTGCAAGCGTCCAGGCTCCATTGTTAATTCGATATTCGACTTCCATGAAGTCATAAGTAGCAGGGAAAGCTGTTATATCCTGCCAGTCATGACCACTATTTGCAGCAAATAAGCCTTTAAATGTCAGGCCGGATTTCCCAGTAATATTAATTCCGGTCCAGGTAATATTTTGTATTTTATCAGCTGCATTATTAGCCCCGGTACCCACCCTGTCTAAATCTTCTCCTGCCCAAAATTTTGTACCTTCTTTTCCTTGATAAGAATTAGTCGTTTCAGGTGATGAGAAAGCCTGTAAAGCAATATTGGTACCATCTGTTCTTAAAAAATAATAAGAATATGGGCTTGATGGTCCGCCGGTGTTATAAGACGAAGAGCGAGTACCTGCGGAAGGTGCATTGGTATCTTCAAAAGTGTCGCTCCAAAATTGCGTTTGTGCTTTAGCTCGTGTATAAAAGAGTATAAACAACATTGCAAAAATTAATGTAAAGTTCTTTTTCATAATTCCATAGTTTAAATTAAATTATTGTTTGTAAAAATAATTAGGGGAAGTTTGTTAGAATTTGTTCTTCAAATTGTGAAGCTGTCATGATGCCTGCATCAGTACTGAGTATTTCAACGGCAATTTGCTCGTTATCTTTGCAAGCTATATTAAGAGTATCAGTTATTGAAACTATAGTTCCTGTTTGATTGTTATGGGGTTTGTTTAATAATCTGGCAGAGATTATTTTAATTCGTTTTTCCTGCAGTGTGGTATCTGCACCATTATTCCATGGATTGCAGGCATTAATAAGTGAAATTATTTCATCTGCAGTCATATGTTTCCAATTAATATACGTATCTGCTAATTCTGGTTTTTCATAATAATAAGCTAAAGTTTCATCTTGAATCTGATTTGGAATATGACTAGCAAATTGAAGCATATTTGCAGTATTCAATGTAATATGAGCCAGACGTTCACTCAGTTTTATACTTAATTTTCCGTAAGTATCTGTTTTTTGTATTGCTACCGGATCATTAAAAATAATATTGCCTTGGTCAAATTTTGAGTTCATGAAATGGGCACAAATAGCTGTTTGGGTTTCCTGATTTTTTAATACTTCAAAAATTGGCATTGGTCCACGATATTGTGGTAACGGACCCGGGTGAAAATTGATGAATTTACCTTTTCCATAGGATAAAACATTTTCAGGAAGTAAAAATGGGAAGGAGATACAAAATATATAATCCGGTTGTACCGTTTCAATCCAGGCTCTCATTTCTATAATACTTTTTTTGTCGGGAAAAGATTTAAATCCAAAATTATTCTCTTCAGACTCTCTTTCTAAAGCGTCTACTATAGAGGCATTGCTTTTGCCGATTCCTATAGCGCATATAAATTTTTCATAAGCGAGTAATTGTAATGCCGGAAAAGCGAATTTTCCGCCACAGAGTACCATTATCTTTTTTTGACTTTCCATATTAAATGCAAGTATAGCTGTTATGCCAGGCAGATGTTGAGTTATTCAATTCTTGAGTAGAAAGCTTTTCAAAATGCTCAAATACATCATTTACAACACTTTCAATCTGAACTTCACATTTACCTTCATGATTAGTAATTATCGAGGCATTATATAAAAGCGGAATAGACGTATTTGTTTTGCTGTCAAAATAGATTTTACCTCTCGGACTTTCAAATGTAAATTCATGTAAATCTTTTGCAATTTGTATAACATTATTTTTACATTCGTCAATCAATTCAATTACTTTTAAAGCTATGGAAGCACTTTCCCAGCTTAATAATGAAAATAAATTAGGTGTTTTACCGGTATTTGATATAGTTTCTATAAATGCTTTATTTTCTTTAGATTCCAGTTTTTTTGACCAAGCAGCAATTCCTTTTATATTCTCACTAGGGAACTGTGCATCAGATAACATCATTTCTTCAAACCCAAAAGGAGGCATATAAATGGGAATATTTTGCTCTTTAAATAAATTTTTGATACCTTCAAAATACCATTGTACAAAATCTCCGCTAAATAAACTTAGTAAGACACTGTTTGGAAATTGCTCTAAGTAATTTTTTAGAGGCTCCATAGTAAATTCTGTGGTTGTATAACCAGTCGCATGATTGAAAGAAATAGTCCCTCCAGTTTCTTCAAATCCTTTTGAAATGCTGTAAGTATGTAAATAACCCGCGTCATAATAACCTGTTACCATACCAGCTTGTGTATAACCATTGCTTGCAGCTTTTTTTGCTGCTAATGCAGCACCCAGAGAATTATGAAGTGAGTGATAAAAAATATTAGGGCATACAGGCCATTCACCAGGTAAATTGGCCCCGGCATCTAAGACAATAAGGATTTTGTTAGAAGCAAGAAAAAGAGGTCGAAGTAATTGTGCCATGCGATGCCCGATGTAAGCTATGACTACAGAGACATTTTCTTCTAATAATAGCTTTTCTGCACTCCTGTAGCATTGTTGTTTATCTGCCCCAAAACCTATATTTTCCGTAACTATTTTAATATCACTTTTCCCCAAGTGTTTTAATCCAGAACGAAGCCCTTCGTATAAATCAAAACCAATGGTTTGATAATATGTAGATCGAGGTAATAAAATTCCTATTGTTTGCATTTTTTTATATAATAAAAAAGGAAATTTTCGTATTGAAAATTTCCTTTTAATAGTTTTCGATTAGTTTCTGCTTGGAAATATTCCTTGAATAGCGATTGAATAATTGATTACCAAATAAGGATTCATTATGCTAAAAGGTAAACTTCCTCCTGTTGGATCTGTAGTGCCGGAAACCTCCACGCCGCCAGTATATGTACCCGCAGTTGCGCCATTGCCTGAATACATTGCAGTTGTTGCTGTGGCAAGAAAATTTCCATCTGGAGATCCTTCATCTGCATTTGCAGTAGAAGCTTTTAACTTTATGGATAAGGCAGTTGCAGTGTGAATATGTGCCGGCATGTTGGAAGTTAATAATGTTACGGTTGGAGTCCCGCTAATTTCTCCCATTGAATGAGCAGGTAGACCAGGTCCCTGACCTTGTCCTATTGGCATACGACCTTGTAAATCAGGTAGTGCAAAAGTTGTTTGTCCATTCCCTCCATACATAGTTCCAAGTAATGAAAATAAGGCAGTATTTTGTGCAATTGATAAAATTTGTCCTTGACAGGTCATATAGCCTCTAGGCGCAAAATTGAATCCTAAAATTTTGATTTCCCCAACGAAAGGTTCTGTTGACATAGTTTTTTGGTTTTATGGTTAAAAAATAATTATATGTATTTTTAATTTTTTGTTTAATTCAGGCAACATAAGATGAATTCTTTAAAAATTTTTAGAATTATTCCTTCAGCTTTTCAAAAATATATTTATATAGATTTGTATATTGATAAAATGACATGGACGAGCTTTTTTATGTTATGAGTGGGAGATTTCTATATTCCGAATAAAGTTTATCCTCAAAAATCAAAATTCAAAAAATCCGAATAGTGTGTTTTGGTTGCATACTTTTTGGTTGATAGTTCACTAACAAAATTAAATCATAATAAAAAGATAATTGTAGGTATTTATACCTGTTTTCAAATAAATACAAGTGCAAGTGGTTGTTTTTCAGTGTTTATTTATAAAAACAAGAAGTATTGTTTTTTTATTGCTTAATCTTAATTTTATAAAATAATTCCTTAGTTTAGCTAAATTTAATTTTAATATTAACTCAACAACCAAAACAAAAATCAAATTATGGCAGAAGAAAAATTTCCGGGACCAATTCAAATTTCATTAGCTGTTGCTAAAGAGTGGGAAAAAAGATACGAAGATGAGACTATCGTAGAGGATAATAAGAACAAAGTAAGATCTTATTTAATACCAAGAGAAAGTTTAGAAACCGTATTGCAACTAGAAGCAGAAGCTGTTCGCGCTTATATTGGTATTAATGATCAAAATGAAAAAACATTGCTTTTTGTCGGGGCAAAACTAGACAAAGAAACAGGTAAATATATCGACGTTTACGGACCACCAGTAAATCAGGATGGTGCTAAAACTGCTGGAGAGGTTGTTTACGATGGAACACGTCCTTCTCCTCCTTTTTAAAATATATAATTCAATTTAATGATAGATTTTTTAATATATTCAGGTTATCTATTCTTATTAATTAATCTGATTTTATACACATATAGCTTTTTTCGTAAGAGAAAAGCTAATGTTTTTTTTATATGTTATTTGTTTTTTGCTTCGATAATGCAAATTACTATGGAGTTTATGTATCATTTGAAATTTGATAATCTATTTGTGATCAATATCTTTGTTATTGGACAAATGATTTTATTGAGTTTATTTTATGCGTCGATTTTAAAATTACAATCTCAAAGAAAAATTGTTAAGCATAGCATATGTTGGGCTTTATTGATTTTAAGCGTACAATTTTTTATTGATAAGGAGCAATTTTTAAAATTTAATTTATTCGCAATAACTATTACTTCTTTATTAATAGTAGCATTTGCATTATTACACTTTTATAATATGCTTACTGATCATAAAACTTATTATTACATAACCATTGCTGTGATTTTTTTTATGTTTGGCTCAACAATTTTATATTTAGTAGGGAATCTTACTCTAAGTTTGAGTAACGATGTAAAATATCTTTCATGGAAATTAAATGCTTTTTTATTTTTAATTTACCAACTATTTATTTTATATGAATGGAAAATAAGTTTTTCAAAAAAAACGTATTTAGGTTGAATTTTTATTATTTAATTAAAATGAAGTCCCAGTTATGAAAAAAATAAAAATATTAGGTTTTTACATATTGATGATAGTTAACTTGTCATGTCAAAAAGAAAATAGCCAGGAGGATGTTACTCCAGTATTAGTTTCACAAAAAGAGAATTGGTTATCTGTGAATCTTGATGCTAAATTTAAGATTTCGCAAAAACAGGTTGCAGCTTATTTATTGCCAACTAATGAGATGAAGTTGTTAATAGAAAAACCAAACATAGCTGAAGTTCATTTTGTGTTAGGATTTGCTGATAATACAATACAAATAGAAGTAGCTGGTGTTGATGGTTCTGGAGCTGAATTGGGAACAGTTAAGTCTGGAATATTAAAAGAATCAAATTTCAGAACAGAACTAACGAATCTTAATAAATTATCATTAATTGTAACTAATAAGAGAACATCATTGTTGAATTCACATTTAGTGGCTCCTGGTGATGCTTTTACGTGGATTAAAGAATGGCAAAAAAAACTTAACGATCCTTCGGATTTAGAAGAGGTAATTTCTTATCAAGGAAGCCGTTTTCGTTATTTTAGTTTAGAAGTTGAAGTTGTTAAAGCGATGCTGTATAAAGACAATGTAAATATTGGAGTATTTCTTGGGCTTAATCCAAAAGGAAAGGTTACTACTATTTTAATTGGACTGGATGAAAATAATAACATAAAAAAAACATCCATAACATCTAAAGAAGCTGAAGATATATATGATGGCACACGTCCATGTCCGCCTTGTATTATTGAGGAAACTGATGAGTAAATCCAATAGGAAATAATATTTTAAGTAAGAAAAATATAAAAGTCTCTGTCAAAATTTTTGTTTTGCCGGAGACTTTTTGTTTACATTTAACAGGATGGTGCTTCTTTGATGAAATAAATCAATATCTTTGAATACGATTATATTCGATAATAAAAAATACCACAAGTTTATATGAATGTAAATTCTATTCCTGAAAAGGAGGTTGTCGCAATTATTTTGTACATCTCACTTTTTTTTATGATTGTAGCAGTTGCTTTAATTGTATTCTTCTATTTCTCCAGAAAAAAAATTATCCAAAAAGAATTAGAAAAAAGAGATTTAGTATTAGCCCATCAAAAAGAGCAATTACATGCTGTTATCATTACTCAGGAAGATGAACGGAAAAGAATAGCTCAGGATTTGCACGATGACATTAGCTCAAAATTAAATGTAGTTTCATTAAATAGTTATTTACTTACTTCAGCAAATCTAACCGAAACAGAAATAAAAGAAATCACGGCTAATATTATCAATATAACAGCAAAGGCATTAGACAATTCAAGAAAAATTGCTCATAATTTATTACCGCCTGTGTTTGATAAATTTGGACTTCATGCTGGTGTAGAAGAATTATGTGAAGAATTTGAAAGTAGTAAATCTGTTAAAGTTTCTTATCAAAATAAAATTGATTTTGATGAAAGTGAAAAAGATAAACATTTACATGTTTTTAGGATTTTACAAGAACTCATGAATAATTCTTTGCGCCATGGAAAAGCATCTGAAATTTCTATAACTTTTGATAAAGTTGATGGAATAAGTAATTGTTATTACAAGGATAACGGGATAGGTTTTGATTCTAAAAAATCTGAAAATCAGAAAGGTCTTGGAATGAAAAATATTAATAGCAGAATATCTTTTTTGAATGGAAGCATTAATATAAGTTCAGAGATACACAAGGGCGTTGAAGTTTGTTTTACATTTTAACTTAATTACTTGTTTTACTATTGATTAAATTGTTATTAATCCTTTTATTTTGATTGTTTTATGATATAATTTTGTAATTTCGAAATTCTAAAAAGATTCAAACCCAAAGATAATGAACGATCTGGCTATCAAAATAGTTTTAGTTGATGACGAAGTCTTATTTCGCAAAGGAATTTCTTTTTTACTTCAAAGAGAAGAAAACATTGAAGTTCTTTTTGAAGCGTCAAATGGAGAAGAGTTGATTTCAAATTTGAACAGCAATGAAACTAAACCTGATATAATTATAATGGATTTGAAAATGCCTGTTTTAAATGGCGTTGAAGCAACTAAAGTTATTCGGAAATTCTTTCCAGACATTAAAATTATTGCATTGACAAGTTATGATACAAAATCATTCGTAACAAATATGATTCAGGTAGGAGCAGTTGCTTATTTAGTGAAAAATACGACTCCAAAAGATTTAATAAATACAATTAATGAAGTTGCAAAAAAAGGTTTTTTTTATAATGAAATCACTTTAAAAACAATACAAGATACTATTTTGCCCTCCAAAAACTCTAAAATCAATTTAGATTCAGGCTTTTTATCACCACGTGAAATAGAAGTGCTGCAACTTATCTGTAATCAAAAAACAACAGCTGAAATTGCAGAAGAACTTTTTTTGAGTCCCAGAACTGTTGAAGGACACAGAAACAATTTATTGCTTAAAACCGAATCAAGAAATATTGCAGGATTAGTAGTATATGCTATTCAAAATGAAATCGCTGTTTTAACTCTTTGATTTATTTAGTTAAAAATTGAATAGACAGAACATAATACGATATAACAGTAATTGCTAATATACAAAGAGCTATTTTTTGCAATATATTTAATTGTCCCGATTGTTTTTCAGTTCCATTTATTTTCATTGTTCTCCAAAAAGTTTGTTATTCAATTGTCAAATTTACTTAGATTATTTTTTTTTATTGTAAGTATTTATACCTGTTTTGAATTGTAGTTTTTGTAAAAAGAGGACAAAAGGAATGCTGATCTTTAAACTAATAAAATCAGTATTTTCAATATGGTTTTTAGTACTTCTTTATATCTTTACCGTAAAATAGTTCTGTCAATGAAACAAAATTTAATATATATAGTATTCCTTTTAATTACATTATCATCAAAAGCTTCTTTTATACTATTGCCTATGGACGAAGTTACACAGCAAAATCATCTCAAGGCTTATGGAATAACTTATTGGTGTTTGAGTAAAGATTATAAAGCAAGTTGGCTTTTAAATTACAGGGGTGGTTCTTTCTTGTTGCCAGATGCAGATGAAATTCGAAAAGAATGTAAGATACGTGGTGTAAGTTTTGAAATACTATCGGATAGTGAAGAGACTGCAATTTTGGATGAAATTTCGAGTCCTTCTCAAAATATGGAATCAGTTATTCTTGAAAAAGCACCTAAAATTGCGGTTTACACGCCAAAAGGTAAACAACCATGGGATGATGCCGTAACACTTGTTTTGACGTATGCTGAAATTCCGTTTACACCAATTTATGATGAAGAGGTTTTAAGTGATCAATTGTTACTTTATGATTGGCTGCATTTACATCATGAGGATTTTACAGGACAATATGGTAAATTTTATGCTGCTTATAAAAATACGCCTTGGTATATTGAACAAAAAAAGGATGCAGAAATCTTAGCAGAAAGATTAGGTTATGCAAAAGTTTCACAGGAAAAAGGAGCTGTAGCTAAAAAAATAAGAGATTTTGTCATTGGAGGAGGTTTTATGTTTGCAATGTGCTCTGCAACAGATAGCTTTGATATTTCTTTGGCAGCAGATGGTGTTGATATTTGTGAAGCAATGTTTGATGGTGATGCAAGCGAATCGAATTATCAATCAAAATTGAATTATGGAAACTCTTTTGCTTTTAAAGATTTTACTCTTGAACGGAGACCGGAACAGTATGAGTTTTCGGATATTGATATGACTACAAAACGTAGAATAACACCAGAAAAAGATTATTTTTCTTTAATGGAATTTTCTGCTAAATGGGATCCGATACCTAGTATGCTGTGTCAAAGTCATACACAGCTGGTAAAGGGATTTATGGGACAGACTACTTCATTTGATTCGACATTGATCAAGTCTAATGTTTTAGTAATGGGAACTTGTGAATTTAATGGTGAAGCACGTTATATTCATGGAGAAAAAGGAAAAGGAATGTTTACATTTTTTGGTGGACATGATCCGGAGGATTATCAACATCAGGTAGGGGACCCTCCAACAGTTTTGGACTTGCATCCAAATTCTCCGGGTTATAGATTGATTTTAAATAATGTTTTGTTTCCAGCTGCAAAAAAGAAAAAATTAAAAACGTAATTATTGCTCTATTTAAGTCAATGTAAGAAATGTAAAAAAGGCTTTTTCATAATTGAAAAAGCCTTTTTTAGTTGTTAGTCAAGTTAAAAGGCTCTTAATCCAGTTGTAATAGCAAATCTATTCCACGAATTGATAGTAATGATTGCGAGGATAATTTCGGCTAAATACTTTTCATCAAATAGTTGGGCTGCATTTTGGTAAACCTGTTCTGAAATATGATTACTGATTAAGGTTACTTCCTCTGTCAAAGCTAATATTGCTTTTTCTTCTTCAGTATAAATATCTGCTTCACGCCATGCACTTATTAAATAGATACGTTGCTCGGTTTCACCTAATTTGCGTGCATCAGCTGTATGCATATTAATACAAAAAGCACATCCATTTATTTGTGAAGCACGAATTTTAATTAATTCTTTATGAGTTGAAGTTAATGAAGTTGTAGAAATGTATTTTTCTAAATTCATTAAGGCTTGGTAGGCTTCTGGGGCAACTTGCGGGATAACTATTCTTGAATTCATTTTTATATGTTTTAAAAGTTCATTACAAAGGTCAGTTATGTATGCTTTAAAAAACTTGAACTGCTTCAAGAAATTTAGATCAGACTTTACCGGCTCTAATTTTACTCATAAATTCTGCCGAAAAATCTAAATAGGAGGCAAGCATATATTGAGGGACCCGCTGAACAAATTCAGGATTAAGATTGCTAAAATGTCGATATCTTTCTTCTGCTGACATCGTAAATAAAAATTTGATACGCATTTGAGCCGCACCAAATGTTTTTTGTGAAACGATTCGAAAGTAGCGTTCTAATTTAGGAATCTGAATTAATAAGGATTCGAGGAAAAGTTTTTCAATTGCAATAATTTCAGAGTTTTCTACAGCCTGAATATAAAAATGTGATGGCGTCTGATTGTGAAAGCTTAAATAATCAGTAATCCACCAGCTTTCAACTCCAAATTGAAGTGTTTGCTCTGTTCCCTTATTATTAATGATGTATTGTCTAAAGCAACCTTTCGTAATAAAATACATAGTATTACAAATCTGGCCTTCTTGTAAAACATGTTGTTTCTTTTTGATTTTTGTAATGCCTAAACCTGATTCTAAAATCTCAATCTCAAAAGGTTCTAATGATATGAATTTTTGAATGTGGCTTAAGAGTACTGAATACATTTTGTTGTAGATTGGTTTTGTACAAATGTAATAAATCTAATTTCCCTACATTAAAATTTAAATTTTTAGAAAGAAAAAACCCAGTCATTTGACTGGGTTTCCTATGATAAGTAAGTAATCTTAAATTGAGTTTATAAAACGTTTATTTTACTTTATTAAGAATAGCTTTGAAAGCTTCTGGGTGGTTCATAGCTAAATCTGCAAGAACTTTACGGTTCAATTCGATTCCGTTAGCTTTAACTTTACCCATGAATTGAGAATAAGACATTCCTTCTAATCTAGCTCCAGCGTTAATACGTTGAATCCATAATGCACGGAAATTTCTTTTGTTTTGTTTTCTATCGCGGTAAGCGTAGCACATTGCTTTCTCTACTGCATTCTTAGCAACTGTCCAAACGTTTTTACGTCTTCCAAAGAAACCTTTGGCTTGCTTCATTATTTTTTTTCTTCTTGCTCTTTTAGCAACTGAATTTACCGATCTTGGCATAATTTTAATGTGTTTTTGTAGCAGGCGTCCTGAATTAAATCAAAGGAACTTCAAAGCCATACTCCAAGGTTATATAAATAATTTTTAACCTAAAGAAAATCTTTAGTCTAATGTCTTAAAGTCAAATATCTAAAGTCAGTTACTGACTTTTAAACTTTATGACTTTCTAACTTTTGACTTATATTAGATAATTCTTAATTGTTGTTTAATGCTTTTCATATCTGTTTGGTGAACTAGCGCTGAATGTGTCAAAGCTAATTTACGTTTTTTAGATTTTTTAGTCAAGATGTGACTTTTAAAAGCATGCTTTCTTTTAATCTTTCCAGAACCAGTAACTTTAAAACGTTTCTTGGCGCTAGATTTTGTTTTCATTTTAGGCATTTTTCCTAGTGTTTTAATTTATTCTTACTTACTTATATTTTAGTCTGAAAGTTTAAAAGTCTAAAATTTGAAAGTCAGCGTTGACTTTCGGCTTTAAGACTTTCGACTTTATGACTTATTTCTTTTTCTTAGGAGCAATGAACATAATCATTCTCTTTCCTTCCAAAACAGGCATAGCTTCCACTTTACCATGTTCTTCTAAGTCAGTAGCCAAACGCAATAATAGAATCTGACCTTGATCCTTATAGATGATAGAGCGTCCTTTGAAGAATACAAATGCTTTTAATTTAGCCCCCTCTTTAAGGAATTTCTCAGCATTCTTTCTTTTGAATTCGTAATCATGCTCGTCAGTCTGAGGACCAAATCTAATTTCTTTCACTACAACCTGAGACGATTTAGCCTTTAATACCTTATCACGTTTCTTTTGTTCGTAAACAAATTTCTTGTAATCCATGATTTTGCAAACCGGCGGCTCAGCATTTGGCGAAATCTCAACAAGATCCAATTCAAATTGATCTGCTAAACGTAACGCATCTGCCAGCTTGAATACACCAGGCTCGATGTTTTCACCTACTAGTCTTACTTCTTGTACACCACGAATATTATTGTTTATTCTGTGTGCATCTTTTTTTTCTACGCGAGGTTGAAAACCTCTGTTGCTTCTTATTGCTATGACTTTATAATTTAAGTTAAACTGTAAAAACTTTTAATGTTTTATTTATTTCTTCGTTTACAATTCTGACAAATTCGTCAATTGTAACTGTAATATTCCCTTTTCCTTCTTGTCCGTGACGACGAATAGAAATTGTTCCGTTTTTTTCTTCTTCCTCGCCTACAATCAGCATAAAAGGTATTTTTTGCACTTCTGCATCTCTAATTTTCCTACCTATAGTTTCATTTCGGTTATCAATTAGGGCGCGAATTTCGTGATTTTCTAGCAAATCTAAAACTTTTTTAGCATATATTTCGTATTTCTCGCTCAAAGACAAGATTATAGCTTGCTCCGGCATTAACCAAAGAGGGAAATTTCCAGCCGTATGTTCTAGTAAAATTGCAATAAAACGCTCCATAGATCCAAAAGGAGCTCTATGTATCATTACTGGACGATGTAATTCGTTATCAGCACCTTTATATGTCAATTCAAAACGCTCAGGAAGATTGTAATCTACCTGAATAGTTCCTAATTGCCATTGTCTTCCTAAGGCATCTTTTACCATGAAGTCTAATTTCGGGCCATAAAATGCAGCCTCTCCATATTCTACAACAGTATTCAATCCTTTATCTGCGGCAGCATTGATAATAGCATTTTCAGCTTTCTCCCAATTTTCATCAGTACCAATATATTTTTCTCTGTTTTCCTGATCTCTCAATGAAATCTGAGCAGTAAAGTTTTCAAAACCTAAAGAACCAAATACATATAATACAAGGTCAATTACTTTTTTAAACTCTTCGTCCAATTGTTCCGGAGTACAAAAAATATGCGCATCATCCTGAGTAAATCCCCTTACACGAGTTAAACCGTGTAATTCGCCAGACTGCTCATATCTATATACAGTACCAAATTCAGCATAACGTTTTGGTAAATCTTTATAAGACCAAGGTCTTACATTATATATTTCACAGTGGTGAGGGCAGTTCATTGGTTTTAATAAAAACTCTTCACCTTCAGCAGGCGTATTAATTGGTTGAAAACTATCAGCACCATATTTGGCATAGTGTCCGGAAGTTACATAAAGTTCTTTTTGACCAATATGTGGGGTAACCACCTGCTCATATCCCGCTTTCTTCTGAGCTCTCTTCAAAAATTGTTCCAAACGATCTCTAAGTGCAGCGCCTTTTGGAAGCCATAAAGGTAAACCTTGCCCAACTTTCTGAGAGAAAGCAAACAATTCGAGTTCCTTACCAAGTTTACGGTGATCACGACGTTTAGCCTCTTCAAGAAGTTCAAGGTATTCAGTTAAATCTTTTTGTTTGGGGAATGAAGTTCCGTAAACACGAGTCAACTGTTTGTTTTTCTCATCACCACGCCAATAAGCACCAGCAACACTCATGATTTTAAAGGCTTTGATAATTCCGGTATTCGGAATATGACCTCCACGGCATAAATCAGTAAATGTAGCATGGTCACAAAATGTAATAGTTCCGTCTTCAAGATTCGAAATCAATTCAGTTTTGTAAACGTTGTCCTTATACATTTCTAATGCATCGGCTTTACTAACCGGACGCATTTTAAATTCATGCTTTTCTCTTGAAATCTCAAGAACACGATCTTCAATCTTTTTAAAGTCAGCTTCTACGATTTTCTGATCTTCAAAATCAACATCGTAATAGAATCCATTAGCAATTGCAGGTCCAAGAGTTAATTTAATTCCAGGATACAATTCTTCAAGCGCTTGCGCCATTACGTGAGAAGTCGAATGCCAGAAAGCTTTTTTACCTTCCGCATCATTCCAAGTATATAAAATAAGACTACCGTCGGTCGTTAATGGAGTTTCGGTTTCTATAGTTGTACCATTAAAAGATGCGGAAATCACGTTTCTCGCAAATCCTTCACTAATGCTTTTAGCAACCTCCATCGGAGTTACGCCTGAAGCAAACTCTCTAATCGACCCATCGGGTAAAGTAATCTTAATCATTGTTTATAATTTTGTGAATGCAAATATAGGGCATTACTAAAATACATACAATATATATATGCATGTTTATAGCATATATATGTCAGGAATGAATGTCATTTTCAACTTGATGCTTTTTTCTACATATATATAAGGTAAAAATTCTACTATAATATATAAGAAGGATTCTTTAGAGAGGAATTATTATTTAACTAGGAGCTATTTCCCGCTGTTCCTTCCAATCTTTCTTGCCGAACCCCGGCAAGAAAGGATTTTCCCTCCCATCGGGGCTAGGGAGTTTTTTTTAAAAAAGGTTTTCGTGTGTAGGAGTATGGAAAGAAGCTTTACGGATAAACAAAAAGCTGGAAAAAGAGATTTTATCTGTTGTTGGAAGACGGAAAAAGGCATTAAGTGCTATCTGGAGTCGTAAATATCTCAAAAAAGGCAGCTAATGGATATGTTGTAAAGTTCTCTGGAAAGAATGTATTACTATGTAAAGTCTGTAAAAACGGCATATCAGGAAATAAAAGAACTGAGATAAAGACAAAGACTACAGATAATTCCTATAAACGGTAAAAAGCTTGAAAAGCTAAGTTTTGCGTTATCAGAGTGTTAAGAAAAAGTTTTGAAAAAGATGAAAAAAAGTGTTTCAAAAAGCTTGTTTAACTCAATAAAGGGTGTACTTTTGCACCCGCAACAGCGAAATGGTTCATGGAAATACTGGCAAGAAACAAGAATCAAATGAAAAGAAGTTTTCTAAAAAAAAGATTCAAAAAAG
>NZ_QJHL01000025.1 GCF_003202405.1 Flavobacterium hydrophilum
CATTAATGATTTTTATTACACCTGTAATGGGCTCACATAATGAAGTGATCTTTCCGCTTATAGTAGTATTACATTCTCCTGTTAGGGTTATTAAATAATTAAATGTTCCTGAAACTGTTGGAGTACCAGCAATAGTTATCGTATTCGAAGCAAAACTTCCCGTAACACCGGCAGGCAGTCCTGTAACAGCAGCTCCCGTAGTACCAGTGGTAGCGTAGGTTATAGGGGTAAGGATGCTATTGATATTTTTTGATTGGTTGTCTGTACCCGCTGCGGAACTTAGCATTATAGTACCCG
>NZ_QJHL01000026.1 GCF_003202405.1 Flavobacterium hydrophilum
CAACCGTGATTGGAGAAATGATCTCGTATTTAGCCATAGGCACATATCCGCCAGATACTGTCAAAGTAATATCGGCAACATTGCTCGGACAAACAGGTGCTGTGGTCACAGCAAAAGCAATATCCGTCAACGGTAAATATCTGTTTACTGTAGTGCTTCCGTTAACAATACAGCCATTGGCATCCTTAACAGAATAAGCAATAATCTGGTCTGTGCCGTTATCGCTTACAACTAAAGTGTTAACGCCGCTATAAGTAG
>NZ_QJHL01000027.1 GCF_003202405.1 Flavobacterium hydrophilum
CAACCGTGATTGGAGAAATGATCTCGTATTTAGCCATAGGCACATATCCGCCAGATACTGTCAAAGTAATATCGGCAACATTGCTCGGACAAACAGGTGCTGTGGTCACAGCAAAAGCAATATCCGTTAATGGTAAATATCTGTTTACTGTAGTGCTTCCGTTAACAATACAGCCATTGGCATCCTTAACAGAATAAGCAATAATCTGGTCTGTGCCGTTATCGCTTACAACTAAAGTGTTAACGCCGCTATAAGTAG
>NZ_QJHL01000028.1 GCF_003202405.1 Flavobacterium hydrophilum
ACCTGAACCCCCAGCCCCTGTTAAGGTAACTGAACCATTGGATGCTCCTCCGTTACAGCTCACATTTACCTGTGTAGCTGTTACTGTAGGATCTGAAATCGTATTTACTGTAGCTGTAGTGGTAACTGTACACCCTGGAGTATTAGAATCTGTAACTCTAAAAGTATAAGTACCTGCTGTAGCTGTCGTATAGACATTACTTGCCATTGCTGTGTAGGTAGAACCTCCATTGGCAGAAACTTCATAACTATAAGC
>NZ_QJHL01000029.1 GCF_003202405.1 Flavobacterium hydrophilum
CTCCATTACAATATACATCGTTCAATTTAGTAGCTGTCGCTGCAATTGGATTAACCACCGGAACTGTATGAGATCCTATGGAATAACAGCCACTTGCATCGGTTACTTTGAAACTATAAGTAACTCCCCCGGCCAATCCACTGAAAATACCTGTAGTATTTGATGTAACAGAAGCTGCAGGTGCTGTAATTTCATAAGTAAACGTCGTACCAACTCCTGTACCTGCTGCTTTGGCAACAGTAACGGTACTGGTAG
>NZ_QJHL01000030.1 GCF_003202405.1 Flavobacterium hydrophilum
ATAGTATGCCTCCATTGCCAATTAGGTAAGCAAAATTTGAATCAGCAAGTTTAACCCAGTAGCCACTGCCCAAAGCGGTTGTTAAACTTTTACTGGTATAAAGAGTTGTCCCAACACCTACAAAATTTGTAGCAGCGTAGTAGGTTACCGGGAAAGTAGTCGCTCCACAGTCTCTTTTGAGTCTGGGTTGTGAAAATTGAAATGCATAACCAGGGCCGGAATCAGGATCAGACCCTGAACCACAAGTACTAATCG
>NZ_QJHL01000031.1 GCF_003202405.1 Flavobacterium hydrophilum
TTACCTTCCGGCGTAACGGCTGCATGGGCAACAAACATCTTAACCATCAGCGGAACTCCTACAGCTTCAGGAGTATTTAACTACAGTATTCCTCTTTTGGGAGGATGCGGTAATACTATAAATGCCAACGGAACGATTACTGTTTCAACACCGGGTACTATAATGCTAAGTTCCGCAGCGGGTACAGACAACCAATCAAAAAATATCAATAGCATCCTTACCCCTATAACCTACGCTACCACTGGTACTACGGGA
>NZ_QJHL01000032.1 GCF_003202405.1 Flavobacterium hydrophilum
TAGCACCGCCAATACTATAGCTCAATGGAGCAAGACTTGTCGATGATGGCGTAGCGGTAATAGTAAAGCCACTGCCTGAACCTGTACACTGGTTGTCTACTGATACAGTTAATGATGGGGTGTTGTCTGTTGAAACAGCAACATCTACTTTAACTGTACAGCCATTGGCATCTTTTACCCAAACATCCCAGTTGGCATTTGTTAACGGATTTAAATCAGCACTATTGCTGGCAACGTAATCTGCTGCCACAG
>NZ_QJHL01000033.1 GCF_003202405.1 Flavobacterium hydrophilum
GTGTAAATAAGGTTGAAGTATTCAAACAAACATCTTTTGCAACCCATGTATTAGTGTAAGTTCCAGAGTTTACACAGGAACCAGCCATAAAGCTTCCGCTTGTTTTGGTATAGGTTACAGTTCCTCCACAATTATCGGTAGCTATTGGTGCAGCTGCCTGAGCGGTAGCCAAACCTGAAAAATCACTACATTGTAAAGTTGCATCTAAAGAAGCTGCAGCAGTTGTCCACATTGGCGCAGTAGTAT
>NZ_QJHL01000012.1 GCF_003202405.1 Flavobacterium hydrophilum
TACTTTTGCACCCGCAACAGCGAAATGGTTCATGGAAATACTGGCAAGAAACAAGAATCAAATGAAAAGAAGTTTTCTAAAAAAAAGATTCAAAAAAGCTTGCGAGATTTGAAAATGCTTTTTACATTTGCACCCCGCAAAACAGGGAAAGTTCATTGATAGATTGGTGGGAAAATATAAAGAAATGAGGCGAAAAAAAGTTTCAAAAAAAACTTTAAAAAGTTCTTGCTAATTGAAAAAGAAGTTGTAGTTTTGCACCCGCTTTGAGAGACAAGCGAAACAAAAAGAAATACACGTTCGTAGACATATTGAATTGACAGCCGTTTTAACAGAGATGTTAGAACAAAAGAATAAGAGTAATGGAATCGAGAGATTCGCGAATAACCGATAGAGATTCGTCGATAATACTTAGTCTTGATTAATCAAGACAAACAATATACGATGAAGAGTTTGATCCTGGCTCAGGATGAACGCTAGCGGCAGGCTTAACACATGCAAGTCGAGGGGTATAAGTCTTCGGATTTAGAGACCGGCGCACGGGTGCGTAACGCGTATGCAATCTACCTTTCACAGAGGGATAGCCCAGAGAAATTTGGATTAATACCTCATAGTATAACGACCTGGCATCAGGATGTTATTAAAGTCACAACGGTGAAAGATGAGCATGCGTCCCATTAGCTAGATGGTAAGGTAACGGCTTACCATGGCAACGATGGGTAGGGGTCCTGAGAGGGAGATCCCCCACACTGGTACTGAGACACGGACCAGACTCCTACGGGAGGCAGCAGTGAGGAATATTGGACAATGGGCGCAAGCCTGATCCAGCCATGCCGCGTGCAGGATGACGGTCCTATGGATTGTAAACTGCTTTTATACGAGAAGAAACACTCCTTCGTGAAGGAATTTGACGGTATCGTAAGAATAAGGATCGGCTAACTCCGTGCCAGCAGCCGCGGTAATACGGAGGATCCAAGCGTTATCCGGAATCATTGGGTTTAAAGGGTCCGTAGGCGGTCTTGTAAGTCAGTGGTGAAAGCCCATCGCTCAACGGTGGAACGGCCATTGATACTGCAGGACTTGAATTACTAGGAAGTAACTAGAATATGTAGTGTAGCGGTGAAATGCTTAGAGATTACATGGAATACCAATTGCGAAGGCAGGTTACTACTAGTGGATTGACGCTGATGGACGAAAGCGTGGGTAGCGAACAGGATTAGATACCCTGGTAGTCCACGCCGTAAACGATGGATACTAGCTGTTGGGGGCAACTTCAGTGGCTAAGCGAAAGTGATAAGTATCCCACCTGGGGAGTACGTTCGCAAGAATGAAACTCAAAGGAATTGACGGGGGCCCGCACAAGCGGTGGAGCATGTGGTTTAATTCGATGATACGCGAGGAACCTTACCAAGGCTTAAATGTAGATTGACCGTTTTGGAAACAGAACTTTCGCAAGACAATTTACAAGGTGCTGCATGGTTGTCGTCAGCTCGTGCCGTGAGGTGTCAGGTTAAGTCCTATAACGAGCGCAACCCCTGTTGTTAGTTGCCAGCGAGTCATGTCGGGAACTCTAACAAGACTGCCAGTGCAAACTGTGAGGAAGGTGGGGATGACGTCAAATCATCACGGCCCTTACGCCTTGGGCTACACACGTGCTACAATGGCCGGTACAGAGAGCAGCCACTGGGCGACCAGGAGCGAATCTATAAAACCGGTCACAGTTCGGATCGGAGTCTGCAACTCGACTCCGTGAAGCTGGAATCGCTAGTAATCGGATATCAGCCATGATCCGGTGAATACGTTCCCGGGCCTTGTACACACCGCCCGTCAAGCCATGGAAGCTGGGGGTGCCTGAAGTCGGTGACCGCAAGGAGCTGCCTAGGGTAAAACTGGTAACTAGGGCTAAGTCGTAACAAGGTAGCCGTACCGGAAGGTGCGGCTGGAACACCTCCTTTCTAGAGCCTTAGTGTTAGTGGCAACACACGCTGAGGGAAAAAGATGAATATTTATTGGCTTATGAAAATTAAGATTCAATTACTCTTGCTGTTAATTTAAAAAAAAAATGAAAATTAAGTAAAACAGAGTCTCGTAGCTCAGCTGGTTAGAGTACTACACTGATAATGTAGGGGTCGGCAGTTCGAGTCTGCCCGGGACTACTTTTTAAATTGTTAATTATAAATTATGAATTGTAAATTATAAAAAAAACAAACTAAAAAGACTGAAAATCTTAAGAAAAAGGAAATTTTAGAAGTTGAGCGTTTATGAGCAAATTCATAACTCATAATTCATAACTCATCATTTAAAAAATGGGGGATTAGCTCAGCTGGCTAGAGCGCCTGCCTTGCACGCAGGAGGTCAACGGTTCGACTCCGTTATTCTCCACTATTCGAGTGAATAGTAAAGAGTGAAAAGTAATTAGCGTAAGCTAAGAACGAATAACTAAGGACTACTCACTAGAAAAAAGTTCATTGACATATTGAGATAAGAAATAATAAAAAGTAGAAAGCGTTTTTTACAATTTTATTGTAAAAGACAAAAAAAACGGTCATAATTGATTTTATGATTGGTACAATAAGCAAAATAAGGGCGTATGGGGGATGCCTAGGCTCTCAGAGGCGATGAAAGGCGTGATAAGCTGCGAAAAGCTGCGGGGATGGGCACACACCAATTGATCCGCAGATACCTGAATGGGGCAACCCACTATGTTGAAGACATAGTACACCGATAGGTGGGCAAACCCGCTGAACTGAAACATCTAAGTAGGCGGAGGAGAAGAAAACAAAAGTGATTCCGTAAGTAGTGGCGAGCGAACGCGGATTAGCCCAAACCAGTCTTGTTACGGCCTGACTGGGGTTGTAGGACCACGATATTTTATGTACAAGGAACCGGAAGTTACTGGAAAGTGACACCATAGAGGGTGATAGTCCCGTATGGGTAACGAGTATAATAGATAGTGGTATCCTGAGTAGGGCGGGGCACGTGAAACCCTGTCTGAATTTGGCGGGACCATCCGCTAAGGCTAAATACTCCTGAGAGACCGATAGTGAACCAGTACCGTGAGGGAAAGGTGAAAAGAACCGTGAATAACGGAGTGAAATAGATCCTGAAACCATACGCTTACAAGCGGTCGGAGCCCTTTCGTGGGGTGACGGCGTGCCTTTTGCATAATGAGCCTACGAGTTAACGTTGCTGGCAAGGTTAAGTGGTTAAGCCACGGATCCGTAGCGAAAGCGAGTCTGAATAGGGCGCTTTAGTCAGTAGTGTTAGACGCGAAACCGTGTGATCTACCCATGGGCAGGATGAAGCTGTGGTAACACACAGTGGAGGTCCGAACCGGTTGACGTTGAAAAGTCTTCGGATGACCTGTGGGTAGGGGTGAAAGGCCAATCAAACTCGGAAATAGCTCGTACTCCCCGAAATGCATTTAGGTGCAGCGCTGATGATAGTTATATAGAGGTAGAGCTACTGATTGGATGCGGGGGCTTCACCGCCTACCAATTCCTGACAAACTCCGAATGCTATATAATGTTTCACAGCAGTGAGGGCTTGGGTGCTAAGGTCCAAGTCCGAGAGGGAAAGAACCCAGACCATCAGCTAAGGTCCCCAAATATATGTTAAGTTGAAAGAACGAGGTTTGTCTGCCCAGACAGCTAGGATGTTGGCTTGGAAGCAGCCATTCATTTAAAGAGTGCGTAACAGCTCACTAGTCGAGCGGACGAGCATGGATAATAATCGGGCATAAACATATTACCGAAGCTATGGATTTAGAGTTTACTCTAAGTGGTAGGGGAGCATTCCAGCAGGGTTGAAGGTGTATCGTAAGGTATGCTGGACTGGCTGGAAAAGAAAATGTAGGCATAAGTAACGATAATGCGGGCGAGAAACCCGCACACCGAAAAACTAAGGTTTCCACAGCTATGCTAATCAGCTGTGGGTTAGTCTGGTCCTAAGGCGAACCCGAAAGGGACAGTCGATGGCTAACGGGTTAATATTCCCGTACTACTAATTACTGTGATGGGGTGACGGAGTGATGAAAGCGCCGCGAACTGACGGAATAGTTCGTTGAAGTACCTACCTATAAGAGATGCAGGCAAATCCACATCTTTTGGGGAAATACGATAGTACTCGGAGTCTTCGGACAAAGAGATAGTGCGCCTAAGGGCTTCCAAGAAAAACCTCTAAACTTCAGGTAATTAGTACCAGTACCGTAAACCGACACAGGTAGTTGAGGAGAGAATCCTAAGGTGCTCGAGAGATTCATGGCTAAGGAATTAGGCAAAATAGACCCGTAACTTCGGGAGAAGGGTCGCCCCGAGCAATCGGGGCCGCAGTGAAGAGGTCCAGGCGACTGTTTATCAAAAACACAGGGCTCTGCAAAATCGTAAGATGAAGTATAGGGCCTGACACCTGCCCGGTGCTGGAAGGTTAAGAGGAGATGTTATCTTCGGAGAAGCATTGAATTGAAGCCCCAGTAAACGGCGGCCGTAACTATAACGGTCCTAAGGTAGCGAAATTCCTTGTCGGGTAAGTTCCGACCTGCACGAATGGTGTAACGATCTGGACACTGTCTCAGCCATGAGCTCGGTGAAATTGTAGTAACGGTGAAGATGCCGTTTACCCGCAGTGGGACGAAAAGACCCTGTGCACCTTTACTATAGCTTAGTATTGACCTTGGATAAATGATGTGTAGGATAGGTTGGAGACTATGAAGCGGCGTCGCCAGGCGTTGTGGAGTCATTGTTGAAATACAACCCTTTGTTTATCTGAGGCCTAACCCCGCTTTGTGGGGGACAGTGCTTGGTGGGTAGTTTGACTGGGGTGGTCGCCTCCAAAAGAGTAACGGAGGCTTCTAAAGGTTCCCTCAGTACGCTTGGTAACCGTGCGTAGAGTGCAATGGCATAAGGGAGCTTGACTGAGAGACATACAGGTCGATCAGGTACGAAAGTAGAGCATAGTGATCCGGTGGTTCCGCATGGAAGGGCCATCGCTCAAAGGATAAAAGGTACGCCGGGGATAACAGGCTGATCTCCCCCAAGAGCTCATATCGACGGGGGGGTTTGGCACCTCGATGTCGGCTCGTCACATCCTGGGGCTGGAGAAGGTCCCAAGGGTTGGGCTGTTCGCCCATTAAAGTGGCACGCGAGCTGGGTTCAGAACGTCGTGAGACAGTTCGGTCTCTATCTACTGTGGGCGTTAGAAATTTGAGTGGATCTGATTCTAGTACGAGAGGACCGAATTGGACTAACCTCTAGTGTATCTGTTGTCCCGCCAGGGGCACCGCAGAGTAGCTACGTTGGGAAGGGATAAGCGCTGAAAGCATATAAGCGCGAAACCCACCACAAGATGAGATTTCTTTTAAGGATCGTGGAAGATGACCACGTTGATAGGCTATAGATGTAAAGGCAGTAATGTCATAGTCGAGTAGTACTAATAATCCGTAAGCTTATGTACACCCTTTCCCGACAGCGAAAGCTGTCGGGAGGAACTTTCTAAAACTAAAAACTTTCTTTATCTCAGTATGTTAAGATATTGTTTAATTGATAATTAACAATTTATAATTGATAATTAATAATTAAAAGCTGTTCGCAGCGAATGACCTTAAGGTGGTTATTGCGGCGGGGCTCACCTCTTCCCATCCCGAACAGAGAAGTTAAGCCCGCCTGCGCAGATGGTACTGCAATTATGTGGGAGAGTATGTCGTCGCCTTTCTTTGAAAACCCTATTCTTATGGATAGGGTTTTTTGTTTTA
>NZ_QJHL01000034.1 GCF_003202405.1 Flavobacterium hydrophilum
GAAAAAACATTTACTATCAATGTAAACAACCTTAACGAAGTACCTACAGACCTGGCACTTTCTGCTACGGCAATCAACGAAAATGTAGCGGGCGGAACAACGGTAGGCGTTTTATCTTCTGTTGATGTTGATGCTGCAAATACTTTCACTTACACTTTGGTCGCTGGTGCAGGAAGTACAGACAACAGCGCTTTCATCATCAGTGGTGCGAACCTGCAAATCGTAGCAAGCCCCG
>NZ_QJHL01000035.1 GCF_003202405.1 Flavobacterium hydrophilum
GAAAAAACATTTACTATCAATGTAAACAACCTTAACGAAGTACCTACAGACCTGGCACTTTCTGCTACGGCAATCAACGAAAATGTAGCGGGCGGAACAACGGTAGGCGTTTTATCTTCTGTTGATGCTGATGCTGCAAATACTTTCACTTACACTTTGGTCGCTGGTGCAGGAAGTACAGACAACAGCGCTTTCATCATCAGTGGTGCGAACCTGCAAATCGTAGCAA
>NZ_QJHL01000013.1 GCF_003202405.1 Flavobacterium hydrophilum
CCAGTAAAAGTTTAACAACCGCTTTGGGCAGTGGCTACTGGGTTAAACTTGCTGATTCAAATTTTGCTTACCTAATTGGCAATGGAGGCATACTATCCTCAGAAGTAATTTGCAATACGCAATAAAACAGGAACAAAGTAAATAATAAATAGAAAAATTTGTTGGCAGATGCAAATAAGCTGTAATTAAAAATAGATGACAAAAAATTTTAAAATAAAAAAATACTGGATCACCACTGTGGGTATGATGCTCTTATCACTAGCTTCATTTGCTCAGGAGTATAATGATAAAACGACTGGTTTTGATGCTGCAAGAATCACTCTTACCTTAAAAAAGAGAGGTCTGAGTGATCAGAACATAAAGGAAGAAGTCGCACTCATGCGTAAACTTCACAATGAACAGTATGCAGCAATGAAAAAAAGTGAAGATGAAATTTTGCAAAAAATGACATCGGAGCTAACCTTAAAAGCAGAAACAAATATAATCCAAAACAATACTCTAAACACAAACAATAGTTTAACCGTAAACAATAGTCTAACCGCAAAAACCGCAAGTACTCTTGCGGTGGACATTCCACAAACAGAAAAAGATGCTTTATTGGCACTATACAATAGTACCAATGGAAACAACTGGACCAACAAAACCGGCTGGAATTTTAATAACCCTGTTACTTCAGCCTGGTATGGAGTTACTGTTACTAATGGTCATGTTACTGCAGTTAATTTAAATAATAATAACTTAATTGGGACAATTCCTACTGCAATTGGGCAGTTAACTGAATTGCAATGGTTACATTTATACACTAACCAATTAAGCGGGACAATTCCATCTGAAATTGGACTATTGACAAAACTTTTAGGACTATATTTACATACTAATAAATTAAGTGGAGCTATCCCTGCCTCAATTGGACAGCTAACACAACTTCAAGCGCTTCAATTATACACTAACCAATTAAGCGGGATAATTCCAAATGAAATTGGGCTATTAACAAAACTCACCTCTCTTCAATTATATCTAAATCAATTAATAGGAACGATACCTGCTGAAATTGGCCAGTTAACACAACTTCAAACACTTTATTTACACCAGAATCAATTAACTGGAACAATTCCTTCTACGATTGGGCAATTAACACAACTCCAAAGCATTTATTTAAGTAATAATCAATTAAGTGGGACAATACCAACTGAAATTGGACAGCTAACAAAACTTCAAAATCTTTATTTAAATCAAAATCAATTAAGTGGAACTATACCTGTTTCAATTGGACAGTTAACACAACTACAAAACCTTTATTTACATACTAATCAATTAACGGGGACAATTCCTGCTGAAATTGGGCAGCTAGCACAACTTCAACAGCTTCATTTATTCATTAATAAATTAAGTGGGGCAATACCAAATTCAATTAGACTATTAACAAAACTAACATCACTTCAATTACACACAAATCAATTAACCGGAACAATACCAAGTGAAATACAGCAATTAGTAAATATTATAAACATTACTTTTAGCGCTAATCAATTAAGCGGGACAATTCCATCTGGAATCGGATTATTGACAAAGCTTACATCTCTTTCATTTTATAGTAATCAATTAACCGGATCTATACCTGTTGAAATTGGACTATTAACACAACTTCAACATCTTAATTTAAGCGACAATAAATTAAGCGGACCAATTCCTGCTTCTATCGCACAACTAACAAAACTTTCAGGCCTTTATTTACACCAAAATCAATTAAGTGGAACCATATCCGCTTCAATTGGACAGCTAACACAGCTTCAAAATCTTTATTTACATACTAATCAATTAACCGGAATAATACCTGCTGAAATTGGAAAATTAACTAAACTTACAACGCTTCAATTATATGCGAATCAATTAACCGGGACAATACCCGCTTCAATTGGACAGTTAACACAACTTACTTCACTTTATTTATTCTCTAATCAATTAAGTGGATCAATACCTGCTTCAATTGGAAAGTTAACACAGCTTCAAAATCTTTTTCTAAATAATAATCAATTAACAGGGACGATACCTTTTGAAATAAGCAAACTAATAAATATTCAAAATATTAATTTGAGTACTAACCAACTAACAGGAGTAATACCTACTCAAATTGGACTTTTAACAAAACTGCAATACCTTTATTTATTCTCTAATCAATTAAGGGGAACAATACCTGCTGAAATTGGACAGTTAACACAACTTCTAAACCTTTATTTACATAGTAATCAATTAAGTGGGGTCATACCTGCTTCAATTGGACAGTTAACAAATCTTCAAAACCTTTATTTAAATTACAACATATTAAACGGAACAATACCCTCTCAAATTGGACAGTTAACGAAACTTACAAAACTTTATTTATACAACAATCAGTTAACCGGAACAATACCTGTTTCAATTGGAAGCCTAACACAACTTTTAGAACTTTATTTAAACAATAATAAATTAAGCGAATCAATACCTAATTCAATTGGACAGTTAACGAAACTCACATATCTCAATTTAAGTAATAATCAATTAACGGGCACAATACCTGCTGAAATTGGACAGTTAGCGCAACTTCAACATCTTTATTTATATAATAATCGATTAGAAGGCAATATCCCGGATTTAACCAATGTTATTACATTAAGTTTTAATTTTCATACAAATAAATTCCGGTTTGTCGATTTTTCAACTCAATTTAGTGCATACAAAACTAAACTTACTCTTTTTGAATATTCAAACCAGACCAAAACAGATTCTGAAACAACACTAACAAAATCAGTTGGAGAAACCCAGACCCTGACCATGTATGAGGATAATCGTTTTACGCCTGCTGATACTTATCAGTGGTATAAAAACGGGGTCGCTATATCAGGTGCAACTTCCAGACAATATACCTTGTCGAATTTAACGCTTGCCAATGCCGGTGATTATCATTGTGTATCCACCAATCCGCAAATGACTATCA
>NZ_QJHL01000014.1 GCF_003202405.1 Flavobacterium hydrophilum
CCGCTACACTGAGCACGGCTACGACTACCGATACAGTGGTAAGCTTAGGCTTTGCAGGAACAGCTTCAGCAGGAGATTATGCGGCAAGCAATACTACGATCACCATCCCGGCAGGGCAGCTGACCGGAACGATCACTATTGATCCGGCCGATGATGCGCTTTACGAAGGAAACGAAACAGTAATCATCGACATCACAGGAGTAACCGGAGGCAATGGCGCTACAGAAAACGGCGTTCAGCAGGCCACGGTAACGATCACTGATGACGAGACCACCCCAACGGTAACCCTGAGCGGAACGACAACAATCGTCGAGAACGCAGCAGGCACCGCTACAATCACCGCTACGCTGAGCACGGCTACGACTACCGATACGGTGGTAAGCTTAGGCTTTGCAGGAACAGCTTCAGCAGGAGATTATGCGGCAAGCAATACTACGATCACCATCCCGGCAGGGCAATTGACCGGAACGATCACTATTGATCCGGCCGATGATGCGCTGTATGAAGGAAACGAAACAGTAATCATCGACATCACAGGAGTAACCGGAGGCAATGGCGCTACCGAAAACGGCGTTCAGCAGGCGACGGTAACGATCACTGATGACGAGACCACCCCAACGGTAACCCTGAGCGGAACGACAACAATCGTCGAGAACGCAGCAGGCACCGCTACAATCACCGCTACACTGAGTACGGCTACGACTACCGCTACGGTAGTAAGCTTAGGCTTTGCAGGAACAGCTTCAGCAGCAGACTATGCAGCAAGCAATACTACCATTACGATACCGGCAGGCCAATTGACCGGAACGATCACTATTGATCCGGCCGATGATGCGCTTTACGAAGGAAACGAAACAGTAATCATCGACATCACAGGAGTAACCGGAGGCAATGGCGCTACAGAAAACGGCGTTCAGCAGGCGACGGTAACGATCACTGATGACGAGACCACCCCAACGGTAACCCTGAGCGGAACGACAACAATCGTCGAGAACGCAGCTGGAACGGCTACAATCACCGCTACGCTGAGCACGGCTACGACTACCGATACGGTGGTAAGCTTAGGCTTTGCAGGAACAGCTTCAGCAGGAGACTATGCAGCAAGCAATACTACGATCACCATCCCGGCAGGGCAGCTGACCGGAACGATCACTATTGATCCGACCGATGATGCGCTTTACGAAGGAAACGAAACAGTAATTGTCGATATCACAGGAGTAACCGGAGGCAATGGCGCTACAGAAAACGGCGTTCAGCAGGCGACGGTAACGATCACTGATGACGAGACCACCCCAACGGTAACCCTGAGCGGAACGACAACAATCGTCGAGAACGCAGCAGGCACGGCTACAATCACCGCTACGCTGAGCACGGCTACGACTACCGATACGGTGGTAAGCTTAGGCTTTACAGGAACAGCTTCGGCAGGAGACTATGCGGCAAGCAATACTACCATTACGATACCGGCAGGGCAATTGACCGGAACGATCACGATTGATCCAACCGATGATGCTTTATATGAAGGAAACGAAACAGTAATTGTCGATATCACGAATGTTACAGGAGCTACGGCAGGCAGTACGACTCAGGCAATCGTTACAATCACTGATGACGAGACCACGCCAATGGTAACCCTTAGCGGAACGACAACAATCGCAGAGAACGCGGCAGGCACCGCTACAATCACCGCTACGCTGAGCACGGCTACGACTACCGATACGGTGGTAAGCTTAGGCTTTGCAGGAACAGCTTCAGCAGGAGACTATGCGGCAAGCAATACTACGATCACCATCCCGGCAGGGCAGCTGACCGGCACGATCACTATTGATCCGGCCGATGATGCGCTGTACGAAGGAAACGAAACAGTAATCATCGACATCACAGGAGTAACCGGAGGCAATGGCGCTACAGAAAACGGCGTTCAGCAGGCCACGGTAACGATCACTGATGACGAGACCACTCCAACGGTAACCCTGAGCGGAACAGCTTCAATCGTCGAGAACGCGGCAGGCACCGCTACAATCACCGCTACGCTGAGCACGGCTACGACTACCGATACGGTGGTAAGCTTAGGCTTTGCAGGAACAGCTTCGGCAGGAGATTATGCGGCAAGCAATACTACGATCACCATCCCGGCAGGGCAGCTGACCGGAACGATCAATATTGATCCGGCCGATGATGCGCTTTACGAAGGAAACGAAACGGTTATCATCGATATCACGAATGTTACAGGAGCTACGGCAGGGGCTACCACCCAGGCAACAGTAACGATCACTGATGACGAGACCACGCCAATGGTAACCCTTAGCGGAACGACAACAATCGTCGAGAACGCAGCTGGAACGGCTACAATCACCGCTACACTGAGCACGGCTACGACTACCGATACGGTGGTAAGCTTAGGCTTTGCAGGAACAGCTTCAGCAGCAGACTATGCAGCAAGCAATACTACGATCACCATTCCGGCAGGGCAATTGACCGGAACGATCACTATTGATCCGACCGATGATGCGCTGTACGAAGGAAACGAAACAGTAATTGTCGATATCACGAATGTTACAGGAGCTACGGCAGGCAGTACAACTCAGGCTATCGTTACGATCACTGATGACGAGACCACCCCAACGGTAACCCTTAGCGGAACAGCTTCAATCGCAGAGAACGCGGCAGGCACCGCTACAATCACCGCTACACTGAGCACGGCTACGACTACCGATACAGTGGTAAGCTTAGGCTTTGCAGGAACAGCTTCAGCAGGAGATTATGCGGCAAGCAATACTACGATCACCATCCCGGCAGGGCAGCTGA
>NZ_QJHL01000015.1 GCF_003202405.1 Flavobacterium hydrophilum
ACGGATATTGCTTTTGCTGTGACCACAGCACCTGTTTGTCCGAGCAATGTTGCCGATATTACTTTGACAGTATCTGGCGGATATGTGCCTATGGCTAAATACGAGATCATTTCTCCAATCACGGTTGATAACGGGAATAATTCATTATTTACAGGTTTGGCCCCTAATACTTATTTATTCAAAGTAACGGATGCCAATGGCTGTTCAATAGAGGAGAATTACACGGTTGATCCTGTAACCCGAATTGCTATTTCAGGGGCATTGCTTACTGATATCTCATGTAATGCTGCAGACGGGACTACTAATAACGGTTCAGCGCAGTTTACCGTTACAGGCTTCAGCGCCACTGGCAATTACAGTGTTGTGACTTCTCCGGTAGTTGCAGCGGCACAGCTTTCACAAGCTGGCGACGTAATTACTTTAACAGGATTATCAGCAGGTACTTATACAGTGACTGTTCAGGACAATACAACACATTGTTCAGAGAGTGCAGCTGTTACTATAACAGAACCAAACGCGATTGATTTTGATGCAATTGGCACAAAAGTGTTCTGTTCACAGGATGTTTCAAGCATCACAGTTAGCGCTGTGACCGGCGGAACAGGCTCTTATACTTACGCAGTTGTACAAGGCGGATCATCGGCTCCGATTGCTTCTGCTTATGGTACAAATGCGGTTATGTCAGTAGATACGAACCTTACGAATCTGTCATGGGATGTTTATGTAAAAGATTCTAACGGCTGTATCCATATGGAGAATGTTACCATTACAAACAATGCAGCGCCAAGCATTACAGCTGCGGCAGCGCAATGTTATGTTGGATCAGCATTGACAGTTGACTTAGACCTTTTGACCACGACTTATAACGGAGTTAAATCCTATACAGTAAACGGATCGGCTATAGCTACATCAACGGCTACATTCACAGCTCCTGGTACTTATACATTAGGAATCAAGGATGACAATGGCTGTGAGGCATTTGTAAGCTATACAATCGAGAAACAGTTGCTGGCTACAGCTACATTGACTAAAGACCTGTATTGTGCAGGATCAGTTAATGCTACTATTGATGTTGTTATTACAGACGGAGTTGGGCCATATACTTACCAAATGTATGTAGGCGGGGTTGCTACAGGACCAGCAACAGCTACAGCAGCAGGCTTTACAGCTTCAGTTTCAGCAGCAGGCAGCTATACATTTGTGATAACAGACAGCAATGCGGCAGTTTGTTCTGTAACGACCAACGCGGCAGTTGTAACTACACCTGCAACGCCAGTAGCTTTTGCAGTTCCAACGGCAGTAATCTGTAATGGAGAGAGCAACGGAACAATCGCAGTAACGCCATCAAATGGAGTTGCGCCTTATACTTTTGTTCTAAGCGGCACAGGAGCTAATACAAGCGGAGATGCCACAGGAGTTTATACAGGATTAGTTGCAGGAACAACATATTCAGTTGTAGTAACGGATGCCAAAGGATGTGCTTCATTGGCAGTTCCGGTAACGATCACCGAGCCTGTATTATTGGCAGCTACAGCTTCAGTTACGCCATTTGGCTGTAACTCAGGCAATGTTGCCCAGCCTGCAGTTGTTACGGTAACAGCTACATCCGGTACAGGTACCT
>NZ_QJHL01000016.1 GCF_003202405.1 Flavobacterium hydrophilum
CTTTTACTGTGAATCCTTTTGCAGGAACAGCCAGCAATACCACTTCAACAACTGCTATTTGTGAGAATACCACCAAAGCCTTGTCGGCTACACCGGCAGGCGGAACCTGGTCGGTAGTTTCGGGAGGCGGCAGCATTTCAGGAACGACTTATACCCCGGCAGACGTTGCATCTGATACCTCAGTAACGGTTCGTTATACAGTTGCAGCCAACGGATCATGCGCGGCTACAACTTCGGATGTTACTTTTACTGTGAATCCTTTTGCAGGAACAGCCAATAATACCACTACAACAACAGCAATCTGCGAGAATACCACCAAAGCCTTGTCGGCTACACCGGCAGGCGGAAGCTGGTCGGTAGTTTCGGGAGGAGGCAGCATTTCGGGAACGACTTATACCCCGGCAGACGTTGCATCTGATACCTCAGTAACGGTTCGTTATACAGTTGCAGCCAACGGTTCATGCGCGGCTACAACTTCGGATGTTACTTTTACAGTGAACCCTTTTGCAGGAACAGCCAATAATACCACTACAACAACAGCAATCTGCGAGAATACCACCAAAGCCTTGTCGGCTACACCTGCAGGCGGAACCTGGTCGGTAGTTTCGGGAGGCGGCAGCATTTCAGGAACGACTTATACCCCGGCAGACGTTGCATCTGATACCTCAGTAACGGTTCGTTATACAGTTGCAGCCAACGGATCATGCGCGGCTACAACTTCGGATGTTACTTTTACGGTGAATCCAACTTCTATTGGCGGAAGTATTGCAGGAAGCACGACTGTTTGTACAGGAACTAACAATACAGTACTTACATTATCTGGACATACAGGTAATGTAATTAGTTGGGAATCATCATTAGATAATTTTGCTACTGTAACAACAATTGCGAATACTACCAATACATTAACGGCAAATAACTTAACGGCTACTACCTCTTATAGAGCAATAGTTCAAAGTGGTGTATGCACCGCTTTGAATTCTGCAGAAGCTACGGTAACAGTAAATCCACTTCCTTCTTTTAGTATTTCAAATGCTACTGCATCAGAAGGGACTAATGCTGTGTTTAATATCGATTTGAGTACTACTACCTGTAACGATGTTGAAATCACAATAACGACATCAAATGGTACTGCAGGAGCATTGGATTACACTACTGTCAATACAACTGTTACAATTCCAGCCGGAAGTACAAATGTTACAGTAAATGTTCCAACAACAGTTGATGCAATCAGTGAACCAAGTGAGACTTTTGCTATTGCAGCTACTGTAACTAGTGGAAATACAACTAATTCAACTGCTAATGGAACAGGAACCATCACAGATAACAATGGTGTACCAACGGTAACCCTGAGCGGAACGACAACAATCGTCGAGAACGCAGCTGGAACGGCTACGATCACCGCTACACTGAGCACGGCTACGACTACCGATACAGTGGTAAGCTTAGGCTTTGCAGGAACAGCTTCAGCAGGAGATTATGCGGCAAGCAATACTACGATCACCATCCCGGCAGGGCAGCTGA
>NZ_QJHL01000017.1 GCF_003202405.1 Flavobacterium hydrophilum
ACATCACAGGAGTAACCGGAGGCAATGGCGCTACCGAAAACGGCGTTCAGCAGGCGACGGTAACGATCACTGATGACGAGACCACCCCAACGGTAACCCTGAGCGGAACGACAACAATCGTCGAGAATGCAGCGGGAACCGCTACAATCACCGCTGCGCTGAGCACGGCTACGACTACCGATACGGTAGTAAGCTTAGGCTTTGCAGGAACAGCTTCGGCAGGAGACTATGCAGCAAGCAATACTACGATCACCATCCCGGCAGGGCAGCTGACCGGCACGATCACTATTGATCCAACCGATGATGCGCTGTACGAAGGAAACGAAACAGTAATCATCGACATCACAGGAGTAACCGGAGGCAATGGCGCTACCGAAAACGGCGTTCAGCAGGCCACGGTAACGATCACTGATGACGAGACCACCCCAACGGTAACCCTGAGCGGAACGACAACAATCGTCGAGAACGCAGCAGGCACCGCTACAATCACCGCTGCGCTGAGCACGGCTACGACTACCGATACGGTGGTAAGCTTAGGCTTTGCAGGAACAGCTTCAGCAGGAGATTATGCGACAAGCAATACTACGATCACCATCCCGGCAGGGCAGCTGACCGGCACGATCACTATTGATCCAACCGATGATGCGCTGTACGAAGGAAACGAAACAGTAATTGTCGATATCACGAATGTTACAGGAGCTACGGCAGGCAGTACGACTCAGGCTATCGTTACGATCACTGATGACGAGACCACCCCAACGGTAACCCTTAGCGGAACGACAACAATCGTCGAGAATGCAGCTGGAACGGCTACGATCACCGCTACACTGAGTACGGCTACGACTACCGATACAGTGGTAAGCTTAGGCTTTGCAGGAACAGCTTCAGCAGGAGATTATGCGGCAAGCAATACTACGATCACCATCCCGGCAGGGCAGCTGACCGGAACGATCACTATTGATCCGGCCGATGATGCGCTTTACGAAGGAAACGAAACAGTAATCATCGACATCACAGGAGTAACCGGAGGCAATGGCGCTACAGAAAACGGCGTTCAGCAGGCCACGGTAACGATCACTGATGACGAGACCACTCCAACGGTAACCCTGAGCGGAACGACAACAATCGTCGAGAACGCAGCAGGCACGGCTACAATCACCGCTACGCTGAGCACGGCTACGACTACCGATACAGTGGTAAGCTTAGGCTTTGCAGGAACAGCATCAGCAGGAGACTATGCGGCAAGCAATACTACGATCACCATCCCGGCAGGGCAGCTGACCGGCACGATCACTATTGATCCTACCGATGATGCGCTGTACGAAGGAAACGAAACAGTAATTGTCGATATCACGAATGTTACAGGAGCTACGGCAGGCAGTACGACTCAGGCTATCGTTACGATCACTGATGACGAGA
>NZ_QJHL01000001.1 GCF_003202405.1 Flavobacterium hydrophilum
TCACCTCTTCCCATCCCGAACAGAGAAGTTAAGCCCGCCTGCGCAGATGGTACTGCAATTATGTGGGAGAGTATGTCGTCGCCTTTCTTTGAAAACCCTATTCTTATGGATAGGGTTTTTTGTTTTAAATGAGGTACCTTAGCTCAGATGGTAGAGCAATGGACTGAAAATCCATGTGTCCCTGGTTCGATCCCTGGAGGTACCACAAGAATGCTCGGATGGTGAAATTGGTAGACACGCTGGACTTAAAATCCAGTGGACAGCAATGTCCGTGCGGGTTCAAGTCCCGCTCTGAGTACTGAAAACTCCAATTGGCTATGGCTGATTGGAGTTTTTTTTTTCTTAATGAAATTACTTGCTTAAAAACTGAAGCTTCCCGATGTTCCATACTGCGCTAGGGATGCAAGGGGAATCCTTTTGTGAGCCCTTATATTCCTGTATCATACCAAAACTGCCTGAACGAAAGATACACCGTAAAGCCCGCCCCGTAGAGAAACGCTAAAAAGAGTTTTATACTTCTGTTAAATTTTGATCAATTTTAATTTTAAATTTATGTATGTTTAGCCTTTCCAGATACGAATCTGTATTTTTGCTTTAAATATTTATAAGTTGACTATGAAAAAAAGTATTGTATTGTTGGTGCTATTTGTTATTTCAAATCTAGCTGCTCAACAACGTCCTAAGCTGGTTGTTGGAATTGTAGTTGATCAGATGAAAATGGAATATTTATATCGATTTTCGAATGATTTTTCTCCAAACGGATTTAAAAGATTAATGAATAATGGATATACTTTTCAAAATATGCATTATAATTATGTGCCTACATATACAGCTCCGGGTCATGCATCAATTTATACTGGTACTACACCTGCAACACATGGGATTGTAGGAAATGAATGGTTTAGCAGAACTCTTGGAAAGCAAATGTATTGCACAGATGATGCTTCTGTAAAAACAGTTGGAAACGGAACTGCAGATGAAGGAGAAATGTCTCCAAAAAACCTGCAAAGTACAACCATTACTGACGAAGTTAGAATGGCTACAAATTTTCAGGGAAAAGTTATTGGAATGAGCCTTAAAGATCGTGGTGCCATTTTACCAGCTGGGCATTTTGCTAATTGGGCTTTTTGGTACAGTAAAACAGGTTCTTTTATTTCCAGTACTTTTTATGGAGAAAAATTACCAGAATGGGTATCCGAATTTAATAATGAGAAAAATTATCTGAAATACATAAATAAGGGTTGGGATTTGTATAAACCTGCTTCAACTTACAATGAAAGCCTTCCGGATGATAATCCTTATGAAGGGAAATTATATGGCAGTTCTGCTCCTGTTTTTCCGTATGACCTGAAAACAATGTATGAGAAAAATGATGCCGGAATTTTGAGATCTACTCCTTATGGAAATGATTTATTAGCGGATTTTGCAAAAAAAGCAATTGAAAAAGAAGAGTTGGGTAAAGATAATATTACGGATTTCCTGACGGTGAGTTTCTCTTCTACTGATTATGTTGGCCATTTATTAGGGCCACGTTCAATGGAACTTCAGGATACTTATTTGCGGCTAGACCAAACGATAGCTGATTTTTTAGCTTATCTGGATAAAACGGTAGGAAAAAATAATTATTTACTGTTCTTAACCGCTGATCATGCAGGAGCAGAGAATGTTATTTACTTGAAAGACAGGAAATATGATGTTGATAATTATCCGTCAAAAGATTTTAGAAAGAGTTTGCAGGATTTCTCTGTGAAAACATTTGGAGTAGATTTACTTTTGAATTATTCTAATTTTAATATCTTCTTCAATAAACAGATTATTAAAGATAAAGGTTTAGATTTAGTAAAAGTAAAACAAGCATTTAAAGAATTTTTGATTTCGTTACCACAGGTTAAAAAAGTATATACTGAAGAAGAAATTTTAGCTAATTCAGGAAATGATTATTATTTGAATTTCGTAGCAAAAGGATATGATGTAACACAGGATGGTGATATGGTTTTAATTGGTAAACCAGGCGTTATTGAATATTTACCAACTGGTACTTCACACGGAACGGCTTACACTTACGATACCCATGTGCCAGCAATTTTTTATGGTTGGCATATTAAAAAAGGCGAATCTTATGATAAAAAGGCGATTACTGAAATTGCACCAACCATTGCTCAAAAAATAAAAGTTACTTTTCCTAATGGAACAGAAGCTAAAGTAATGCAGGAAGTTTTGGATGAAAAATAATATTTTAGATATAAATTTATACCTGTCTTTAAAGACAGGTTTTTTTATGCAAAAAAAAAATGCTTTTCAGTTTTTTGAAAAGCATTTTTTCGTGTGAATTAGTAAACACTATCTTAGTAATAACTATGCGTTTGTTAGTGCTAATTCTTCATTGAAAGGAAGATTCCATGCTTCGGCAACTCCTTTGTAAAGGATTTTTCCGTTTGCGATGTTCAAGCCTTTTTTCAATTCTTCGTTTTCATTACAAGCTTTTTCCCAGCCTTTATTTGCTAATTGTACAGCGTAAGGCAAAGTAGCATTTGTTAAAGCTAAAGTAGATGTATAAGGAACAGCTCCCGGCATATTTGCTACGCAGTAGTGAACAATATCATCAATAATAAAAGTTGGATTTTCGTGAGTTGTTGGTGTACAGGTTTCGATACAACCTCCCTGATCTACAGCCACGTCAACAACAACAGTACCAGGGCGCATTAATTTTAGCATATCACGTGTAATTAAGTGAGGAGCTTTCGCTCCTGGAATTAAAACCGCTCCAACAATTAAATCAGCGTCTTTAATAGCTCTTGTAATATTGTAGTGGTTTGACATTTCTGTATTTACATTTGCCGGCATAATATCATCTAATTGACGTAAACGTGGCAAGCTTAAATCCATAATGGTTACCTGAGCACCTAAACCAGCAGCCATTTTTGCAGCCTGAGTTCCTACGATTCCTCCACCTAAGACTAAAACTTTTGCAGGAGGAACGCCTGGTACGCCGCCTAAAAGAATTCCTCTTCCTTTTAATGGTTTTTCAAGATATTTTGCTCCTTGCTGAATCGCCATACGTCCTGCAACTTCAGACATTGGAACTAATAAAGGCAAGCTTCGGTCAGTCTTTTCTACAGTCTCATAAGCTAAACAAACCGCTCCTTTTTCAAGCATTGCATGAGTTAATTCTTCTGAAGATGCAAAGTGAAAATAAGTGAAAAGTAATTGATCCTTTTTTATCAAAGGATATTCAGAAGCAATTGGTTCTTTTACTTTGATAATCATTTCTGCAATTGCATAAACGTCTTCAATAGTTGGTAAAACTAAAGCACCAGCTTGAATATATTCTTCATCAGCAAAACCACTTCCTAAACCGGCAGTAGACTGAACATAAACTGTATGTCCGTGTTTTTTCATTTCAGAAACTCCTGCAGGAGTTAAAGCAACACGGTTTTCATTATTCTTAATTTCTTTTGGAACACCTATTATCATTTTGTTATGATTTTTGTTTTTTATTGAGTTTGTGTTACAAATTTATTGATAGAGAATTTATTATTGATAATAATGATTTAAATAAGAAAATATTATTTTATTTTCTATTTTTACAGAAAAATATTCTTTACGGATTCCTTTTTATTTCTTTAAAAAGAAAAAATGACTGATTTGGATTAATTATAGAAAACGTTTTCGTTATGGCTTTAGATGAAATTGATAAAAAAATCTTACGTCTTTTACAGGAAAATGCTCATTATACACTGAAAGACATTGCAAACAAAATAAATTTGTCATTAACACCAGTTCATGATCGGGTTAAACGTCTTGAGAAAGAAGGTGTTATAGAGAAATATGTTTCAATTTTAAACAAGAAAAAATTAGGGAATAATCTAACTGTTTATTGTCAGGTAACCTTAACAAAACAGACTTATGACACATCTGAAGGTTTTAACCAGTCGATTTTAAATATGCCTGAAGTGGTAGAGTGTAATTATGTTTCGGGAAATTTTGATTATATGCTGAAAATTATCATTCCGGATATGGAAAGTTATCATCATTTTCATCAAAAGAAATTATCTGTTTTATCTGAAGTCTCATTAATTAATACTGTGTTTGTAATTTCTGAAGTAAAGAGCACAACCGTACTTCCTATTTAAAACAAAAACCACCAGAAAAATTCTGATGGTTTAAGAAATGGTTGGTTTTGGTTTTTATATTAATAGTAAGTGAATCTCCTAACTTTTGCAATATACTTTGCTAAACGTATGACCTGATGGCTATAGCCGTATTCATTGTCATACCAAATATAAAGAATGATATTTTTTCCGTCTTTAGAAACGATAGTTGCATTACTGTCATAAATTGCAGGCGCAGAAGTTCCAACAATGTCGGATGAAACGAGTTCATTGTTCAATGAGTATTTAATTTGTTCCACTAATTCGCCTTCTAAGGCATATTTCTTCATTATTTTATTTACAGCAGTCATTGAGGTTGCTTTTTTAACTTCTAAGTTTACAACTACCAAAGATCCGTTTGGTACCGGAACCCTAATAGCATTTGAAGTCAGTTTTCCTTCAAGTGACGGAATTGCTTTTGCGACTGCATTTCCTGCTCCTGTTTCAGTAATAACCATGTTTAAGGCTGCAGCTCTTCCACGACGGTATTTTTTGTGCATATTATCAACAAGATTCTGATCGTTTGTATAGGCGTGAATAGTTTCCAGATGGCCTTTTGCAATCCCTAAACTATCTTCAATAACTTTTAAAATAGGAGTTATAGCATTTGTAGTACATGATGCTGCCGAAAAAATAGCTGTCTCATCCGGATTGTATTCATTATGGTTTACGCCATATACAATATTTGGAACCCCTTTTCCGGGTGCCGTCAACAATACTTTACTGACTCCTTTTGAAATTAAATGTTTTTTTAAAGCTTCTTCAGATGTAAAAGCTCCACTGTTGTCAATGACAAGTGCATCATTAATTCCGTATTGTGTATAATCTATTTCTTCAGGCGAATTTGCGTTGATTATGTTTACTGTAGTTCCGTTAATAATCAAAGCATTATTTTTGGAGTCTGCTGTCACTGAACCCTGGATATTTCCGTGAATTGAATCATGCCTCAATAAAGAAGCTCTTTTCTCTAAAAGCACTGCATCTATTTTATCCCGGGTCACAATTGCTCTCAGGCGCAACTGGTTTCCTTTTCCGGTTTTTGACATTAGTTCTCTTGCCAATAAACGTCCAATTCTTCCAAAGCCATACAGAACGACATCTTTAGGCTGAATTTCTTTAGATGATTTGGCTTTTTTTAATTTATCCATTACAAAATATCTGGCATCCGGATATTTTTCTTCTTCCAGCTGATATTCATAAGTCAATTTTCCAAGATCTAATTTAGCAGGTGGAAAATCTAATGATAAAATGACCTTTGCAATTTCAACAGAATCAAAAATGCTAATTGGCTTGCCGACGAATTCTCCTGCATATTGATGCAAGTTGATAATGTCACTGACATTTTTATCCAGTAATTGATTTTTAAATAAAACCATTTCGATGGATTTGTCATACCATAAATCACTGATGACTTTAATTAATTCGACTCCGGCTCTTCTTCGGTCGACTTGTAGGGATACTTCTTTTTGGTACAAAGTTTTGTTGTTCATAATTGACTGAATTAAAAAAATAAAACGCTCACTATTTTAAAATTTTGCGCAAAACTACTTATTTCAATCGATTTCGTAAGCTATTTTGTGATTTATTTTTTAAAACAAAAAAAAGCCACCTTAATTTTTTTAAGATGGCTTTGGGTAATTTAGTTTCAGTTTGAAACTTATATGTAAGTGTTTTAAATGATAATTCTAAAGATTTCTCCGTTTTTATTTATCATTTCAATTCGGACGCTTTGACCTTCGTCTTTTTTATTTAAAAGTTTAGAAACAGTTTCAACATTTGTAGCTTTTATGTTGTCAATGCTTAAAATAATACTGCCCTGCAATTCATTTTGGTACTGCATCAAATTTTCATTTGTAATGTTTTTGATTTTTACACCATAATCAATTCTGAACTTCTTTTTATCGGTACCAGTAATGTCTTCTAATTCGATTCCTTTAAACTCGGCACTAAAAAACTCATTTTTGCTTAATGTTACCGGAACAACTTTAGATTTTCCTTCTCGAATATAGGTTACCTGTACAATATCATTTGGTCTTTTGGTATTGATATAGCCAGAAAGATCGGCAAAAGTCGAAATATTCTGATTGTCTAATTTTACAATGATGTCACCTTTTGTAAGACCCGCTTTTTGAGCTCCGGATTTAGGGGTAACCTTATTGATATAAAAGCCCTGTGTTTCAGAAATACCTAATTCTTTGGAAGCATTGCTATTTAATTCGCCACCTTCAACACCCAAAATTCCTCTTTGTACATTTCCGAATTCCATAATATCTTCAACAATTTTACGGGCATTGTTTGATGGAACAGCAAAAGAATACCCAACATATGATCCGGTCATTGAAGAAATCATAGTATTAATCCCGATTAATTCTCCACGGGTATTAACTAATGCTCCGCCACTATTTCCAGGGTTTACGGCGGCATCGGTCTGAATAAAGGACTGGATTCCGCTGGTGTCTAAATTTCTGGCTTTCGCCGAAACAATCCCGGCTGTAACAGTCGAAGTTAAGTTATAAGGATTTCCAACGGCTAAAACCCATTCTCCAACCTTTACACTATCAGAATTTGCAAAAGCAGTGTAAGGCAATTTTTCGTTGGCATCAATTTTCAATAAAGCAATATCCATTTTGGAATCTGTTCCAATTAGTTTTGCTTTATATGATTTTTTATTGTTTAATGTAATTTCAATTTCGGTTGCGTCTTTAATAACATGATTGTTGGTTACAATGTAACCATCTTCAGAAATTATAACTCCGGAACCTGTTCCAACCTGTTCCTGCTGTTGTCCTCCACCGTAGCCATAGAAAAATTCCATCATAGGATTACTAACAGTTCTGCGGGAAACATTTTTAACGTGAACAACAGTATGAATTGTTTTATCAGCAGCTTCAGTAAAATCTACTGTTTCGGCAGCCAGACCAACATTTCTGCCAAATGAATTTGGGGCAAGAGTAACAACAGAATTTTCTCTTCCCAATAAAGAACTGCTGCCGTCAAATAATAATTTGTAAGCACCAAGAGTAGTAGCACCACTCAATAATGACACTAAAAATAAGCTTGAAAATCTTTTCATAATTAGGATTTATGTTTAAGTTACTAACGTAAAATTAAAGGAAAAAATTATTTTGAAAAATGGTTTAACGCTCTTTAACAGTGATTAACATTTTATTAATTAATAGTGTGTTAAAAATGATGCTATTTAACATATTGAGTCTGAAATTAAAGGGTTTAAATGAGATGATTTGTTTTATAATTCTAAAATTGTGATATTGGGATAAATAATATTAAAATTTTAACATTAAATTTTTCGAAGTCATTTAGTGCAAGATGATTTAACAAATTACAATAAATGGTTAATTAATAGTTCGTACTTTTGTATTTTATAATCCAACAGAAATGCAAATAGAATTTTATAAATATCAGGGCACCGGAAACGATTTTGTAATGATTGACAATCGTTCAGGTTTCTTTCCAAAAGAAGATATAAAACTTGTGGAACGTTTATGCGACAGACGTTTCGGAATTGGTGCTGACGGACTTATTTTACTGGAGAATGATTCAGAAACTGATTTCAGAATGGTTTATTATAATTCAGATGGTAACGAAAGTTCAATGTGTGGTAACGGAGGTCGTTGTTTAGTGGCGTTTGCTAATCAATTGGGAGTTATCGAAAATAAAACCACTTTTATTGCTACAGATGGTTTACATCATGCAACAGTAAATGATGATTCAATTGTTTCATTGCAGATGATTGATGTTGATGAAGTTCAAAAGAAAGAATCATATACTTTTTTAAACACCGGTTCGCCTCATCATGTACAAATTGTAGATGATTTGGAACATTATAATGTAAAAGAAAACGGAGCTGCACTTCGCTACGGAGAATTGTACGGACAAAAGGGAAGCAATATCAATTTTGTAAAAAAAATAAATGATTCTGAATTTTCACTTCGAACTTACGAAAGAGGAGTAGAAGATGAAACGTTAGCTTGCGGAACCGGTGCAACAGCTGTTGCAATTGCTATGAATGCAACAGGTCAAACAGATAAAACTTCGATTGATATAAATGTTGAAGGTGGAAAACTGGCGGTTTCTTTTGATAAATTAGGAGAACATTTTATGAATGTTTTTTTAATTGGTCCGGCAAAATTTGTTTTTAAAGGGACAATCGAAATTTAATTTTCCAGAAATCTGAAGTTGTAATGATAACTCTCAAAGGCAAAACTATCTATCTACGCGCATTAGAACCTAATGATTTAGAATTTGTATATGCTATGGAAAACGATCAGAACATTTGGGAAGTCAGCAATACTAATACGCCCTATAGCCGTTACTTAATTAGACAATATCTTGAAAATGCTCAACAAGATATTTATGAGGCTAAACAATTGCGTCTGGCGATTTGTCAGGATGAAGATTTTCCGGCCATAGGATTGATCGATTTATTTGAATTTGACCCTAAAAATAACAGGGCAGGGGTTGGTATTGTAATTCAAAACAAGGAAAATAGAAATCAAAACATTGGTTCTGAGGCTTTAGAGTTATTAATTAAATATTCTTTTTACAATTTAAATTTACATCAATTGTATGCAAATATTAGTGTAGGAAATGTAGCAAGTATAGCTCTTTTTACTAAATTTGGCTTTGAGCAAACAGGAATTAAAAAAGATTGGATCTTGCTAAATGGACAGTATCAGGACGAAGCAATTTTTCAGTTAATTAACAAACAAATTTAAATTTTAAACTTTGAAATTAAAAAAGATTATCACGATAGTTGCCGTAGCCGTTATTTCAGTTTTGATGATTTACGGATTTATTTTAATTAGCAAAATTTTTAGTGCCAATACTAAATTTGAAGAAAAAGAACTTTATGTTTATGTCCCTACTGATGCGACTTATGCAGATGTCAAAAAAATATTAGAACCTTATATTAAGAATTTCGACAATTTTGAAATGGTAGCCAGTAAACGCAGCTATCCTGAAAATGTAAAATCAGGTCGTTTTTTACTTAAAAAAGATATGAACAATATTGATTTAGTTCGTGCAATGCGTTCTAATGTTCCGGTTAAACTGGCTTTTAATAATCAGGAACGCTTAGAGAATTTTGCAGGAAGAATAGGTTCTCAAATAGAAGCTGATAGTTTATCACTTTTGAAAGCAATTAAAGATTCTACTTTCTTAAAACAAAATGGCTTTAATGAAGAAAATGTTTTTGCCATGTTTATTCCAAATACTTATGAAGTGTACTGGAATACTTCTGCAGTAAAATTCCGTGATAAGATGATTAAGGAATACCACAATTTCTGGACAGCAGAAAGAATTGAAAAAGCTAAAAAACAAGGACTAACACCAGTTCAGGCTACAATTTTAGCTTCTATTGTACATAAAGAATCCGTTAAAAAAGATGAAAGACCAAGAATTGCAGGTGTTTATTTAAATCGTTTGCGTTTAGAAATGCCTTTACAAGCTGATCCAACAGTGATTTATGCTTTAAAATTACGTGACAATAATTTCGATCAGGTTATCAAAAGAGTATTTTATAACGATTTGATTATGAGATCTCCTTATAATACTTATGTAAATATAGGACTTCCTCCAGGACCAATTGCGATGCCGGATATAACTGCAGTGGAAGCTGTTTTAGCTCCTGAGAAACACGATTATATCTATTTCTGCGCCAGTATCGATCGTTTTGGCTATCATGAATTTGCTTCATCTTATGAACAGCACACCATTAATGCAAAAAAATATTCAGACTGGATTGCCAGTCAGGGCGTAACAAGATAGTTTTGAATTTTAAATTTCCATTTTTTTTATTGGTTTTATCTTTTTTGAGCTTTCAGGCTATTGAAGCCCAAAGTAAAATCGAAACTTTTTTAGAGCCTTCGGATACTTTAAATAAAAGAAGACAAAATACTGTTATCATATCTGAAGCTACTCTGGCTTCGGCTACGTTAATTGGTTTGAATCAGATTTGGTATGCAGATTATGCCAAATCTGATTTTCATTTTATAAATGATAATGATGAATGGCTTCAAATGGATAAAGTTGGACATTTTTATTCTGCTTATCATTTAGGAAGGTTTGGTGCTGAAGCCCTTAATTGGAGCGGAGCAAGTTCTAAAAATCAATTGATTTACGGAGCTGGTATTGGTTTTGTTTTTCTTACTGCTGTTGAAGTTTTAGATGGATATTCTGCAGAATGGGGTGCGTCTTCAGGGGATTTAATTGCTAATGCAGCGGGAACTGCTTTATATGTTTCTCAGGAGTTACTCTGGAAAGAACAGCGAATTACACCTAAATTTTCCTTTCATACTACTCACTACGCAAAACAAAATCCTGATAAACTTGGAAGTTCACTTAATGAACAGATTTTAAAAGATTACAATGGACAGACTTATTGGCTATCTGTAAACCTGTATTCTTTTGCTAAAGAAACAAAAATTCCGAAATGGTTAAATGTAGCTTTAGGATATGGAGGTGAAGCAATGCTATCCGGAAATAATAAAAATGAAAATCTTGTTTTGGGGCAAAAAGTAGAAAATTTTCGTCAGATTTATCTTTCTTTTGATGTCAATTTAGCTAAAATTAACACAAAATCGCATTTTTTAAAAACTGTTTTTTCCATTTTTAACACAATTAAAATTCCGGCTCCAACGCTTGAATATACCGCCAATAAAGGGCTTAAAGGACATTTGATTTATTTTTAAAAATGATAATTCGTTGATTATCAGTGTTGTTTTTAATTTCTTAACTTTGCATCGTAGAAATTTCAAAAAGGTGACAGCGTTTTGAAGAAAAACAATTTATGATAAAGAAATGGTATTTTTATGCGGGTTTAGTCGTTATTATTACATTTTTAAGTTTGGGTTTCAAACCCTTTAACCGGGAGACCAAGTCCTGGTTTTTAACAGAAAAAACAGATGGATCAGAATACATTTTTCCATCACAAGAAGAGGATGATTATCCTAATTTAAATGTCCCATACACCGGAAATCATTTTATTGGTTTCAAAGAAGCAGTTGCTTTTAAAGAATCTCAGGGAAAATACCGAAAAGTAAATTCTATTGGGTACATGGGTAAATACCAATTTGGATCCCAAACTTTAAGATCTGTAGGTGTTCACAATGAAAAAGCATTTTTAAAAAATCCTGCTTTACAAGAAAAAGCATTTATCGCTTTGCTTTCTAAAAATAAATGGATTTTGCGTCGTGAAATTCATAAGTATGAAGGCAAAACCATCAATGGAGTTGAAATTACCGAATCAGGAATTTTAGCAGCAGCCCATTTAGGAGGTGCAGGTTCTGTAAAAAACTTCTTCAAAAACAAAGGAAACAGGCATTTTAGGGATGCTTACGGCACTTCATTAAGAAGTTATATGAAAGCCTTTGGAGGTTACGACCTCTCTTATATTGAGGCAGATAGTAACGCAACAATTAACGATTAAGAATTAAATGCATAAAAAAATCCCGAATATATCGGGATTTTTTTATGCATTTAATTTTCTTCTAATCAATTAATATTTCTAAGATTTTGATTGCTGCTTCACTAATTTTTGTACCAGGTCCAAAAACGGCAATTGCTCCGGCATCAAATAAATATTGATAGTCCTGAGAAGGAATTACACCTCCAACAATAACCATAATGTCTTCACGGCCGTGTTTTTTAAGTTCTTCAATCACTTGTGGAACTAATGTTTTGTGACCTGCTGCCAATGATGAAATGCCTAAAATATGAACGTCATTTTCAACAGCTTGTTTTGCGGCTTCAGACGGAGTCTGAAATAACGGTCCGATATCAACATCAAAACCTACATCAGCGTAGCCTGTTGCTACTACTTTTGCGCCCCTATCGTGTCCGTCTTGCCCCATTTTGGCAATCATGATTCTCGGGCGTCTTCCTTCTTGTTTTGCAAAAACGTCAGCTAACTGCTTCGCTTTTTCAAAATTTTCATCGTTTTTAATTGCTGCACTATACACGCCACTAATAGATTTTATTTGTGCTTTGAACCTGCCAAAAACACTTTCGAGAGCATTACTGATTTCACCTAAAGTTGCTCTGTTTCTCGCAGCTTCAATAGCAATTTCCAGTAAATTTCCCTGGCCGGATTTAGCACAATGAATTAATTTTTCGAGTGATTGGTTTACTTTTTCAGTATTTCTGATTGTTTTTATTGTTGATAGACGTTCAATTTGCTGTTTTCGAACCATTTGGTTATCTACATCTAAAATGTGCAAAGGATCTTCTTTTTCTAATCTAAATTTATTTACGCCTACAATAATATCTTGTCCGCTGTCAATTCTTGCTTGTTTTTTTGCAGCAGCCTCTTCAATTCTAAGTTTTGGAATTCCGGTTTCAATGGCTTTTGTCATTCCGCCCAATTCTTCTACTTCTTCAATAAGCTTCCAGGTTTTCTCTACCATTTCATTGGTAAGGCTTTCGATATAATAACTTCCTGCCCAGGGATCTACTGTTTTGGTTATTTTAGTTTCTTCCTGTAAAAAAATCTGAGTGTTACGCGCGATTCTTGCAGAAAAGTCTGTTGGTAAGGCAATTGCTTCATCAAGAGCATTGGTGTGTAATGATTGTGTTCCTCCAAAGACAGCTGCGGAAGCTTCGATACAAGTTCGGGTTACATTATTAAAAGGATCCTGTTCTGTTAAACTCCACCCACTTGTCTGGCAGTGCGTTCTTAAAATTAATGATTTATCACTTTTTGGATTGAATTGTTTTACCAATTTTGCCCAAATCATTCTTCCGGCTCTCATTTTAGCAATTTCCATAAAATGATTCATACCTATAGCCCAAAAAAATGATAATCTGGGGGCAAATTCATCAATAGTCATTCCTGTTGATAATCCCGTTCTGATGTATTCTAAACCATCTGCGAGTGTATAAGCCAGTTCAATATGAGCTGTTGCACCTGCTTCCTGCATGTGGTAGCCTGAAATTGAGATAGAATTGAATTTTGGCATTTTTTTGCTTGTAAATGCAAAAATATCGGCAATGATTTTCATAGATGGCGTTGGCGGATAAATATAGGTATTACGAACCATGAACTCTTTTAAAATATCGTTTTGTATGGTTCCTGAAAGTTTTTCGGTAGCAACTCCCTGTTCTTCTGCTGCAACGATATAAAAAGCCATGATGGGTAAAACAGCGCCATTCATAGTCATCGATACCGACATTTCATCTAATGGAATCTGATCAAAAAGCACTTTCATGTCTTCAACAGAATCAATAGCTACACCCGCTTTCCCTACATCTCCCACAACCCTTTCATGATCTGAATCGTAGCCCCGATGTGTTGGCAAATCAAAAGCAATGGATAATCCTTTTTGTCCGGCGGCTAAATTTCGTCTGTAAAAAGCATTGCTTTCTTCTGCAGTTGAAAATCCTGCATATTGACGAATTGTCCATGGTTTTCTCACATACATAGTTGCGTAAGGACCTCGCAAGTTTGGTGCAAAACCTGCCCCAAAATCTAAAAAATCCAATTCTTCAATATCTTTTTCAGAATAGTTTTTTTTGATTTCGATTCCTTCTGCTGTGGTAAAGTTTTGAGTTATACGTTCAGAGTTATGCGTCAGTTCGTCTAACGTCTCACTTTTAACATCTATCTTGATATGTCTAAGGTCTTTTCTCATTTTTATATGGATAACTAATGAAGATTTTTAAGTCCATTAATCAAATTATTAATTACTATATAATAAGGTAAATAATAAAATAATATTCCTAACAGTAAAGCAGTGGTTGCTATAAAAATCTTTTTATAGTTTTTATATGTAATCCCAATAGTAAAATAGATTAAACAAGTAATTATCATAATTAATGATAATATCCAAAAAACAATAAAATAAACTCCCATTATTCTTGTTCTAAGCGTTCCTGTTCCTGCTTTTCAGCTAATCTTTTTTCTATAATGGGTGTAATTAATGTTTTTCGGGGCTTTATTTTCACAAAAGGAAATAATTCTAAATCGTGTTTCATTTTGTCTTCCGGATTTGGATATTTATTCGTGCCTAATAAAACTTCTTTTTGAGTATCGAATAATTCCTGTTCTTTATCGGCGCTTTCCTGAATTTTCTTTTTGATGGCTCCGTCATTCAAAAGTTTTAAAAAACCTCCATTGGCTTCAATATCTTTAAATAAAGCCAGACTTTTTTCGGCTAGTTGAATGGTTAAACTTTCAATATAATAACTTCCATCAGCAGGATTATCCACTTTATCAAAATAACTTTCATGTTTTAAAATCAATAATTGATTTCTTGCAATCCGGTCGCCAAATTCATTGTCTTTGTGGTACAGGGAATCGTAAGGTAAATTTGCAACAGTATCAGCGCCTCCTAATATTGCCGACATACATTCTGTTGTGGTACGAAGCATGTTGACATTGTAATCGTATATGGTTTTATTGCGTTTGGTGGGTGTAACTAGTAAATGACATTCTAAATCGGGATTGTATTCGGCTGCAATTAAGTTGAAAAGCATTCGCAAGGCACGAAGTTTTGCAATTTCAAAGAAATAATTAGTTCCTGCGGCTACCTGAAATACAATTGGTTTTGTCAAGTCCCGAAAGCGATTCAGATATTCGTTTGCATGTGCCAGACTGTATGCGATCTGCTGTGTTATATTGGCTCCGGCATTTTGGTAGAGACCTGAATCAATACTTAATATGGAAAGATTTGCTGTTGCTTTTGAAATCTTTTCGAGCGTTTCAAAATTATTTTTATCAGATGTCGCAAACCAGTTTCCTTCTCTGGCTAAATGGCCAATTGGATCTAAATTGCAATAAAAAATAGCTTTTTTTTGAATTGAAATAGTATCTAGTTTTTTTACGAAATCGATTGAAATGAAATTCAAATTAAAGTAAACGATTCGGTTTTCTAAAGTAAGATTTTCTAATAATTTTTGAATGTCGATTGTCTCGTTTTGAATTGTAAAGCGTAGGCTTTCTGCACCTCTTTCCAAAGTATTAATGGCTCTTTGAATCGATTTTTCGAGATCATAGACAAATATGTTTTGGCAAATTTTAAAATTTGAAACTTGTGTTTTTACCGGAGCAGTTTTAGAATCGTCATCGTAATGGTAAAATGGTTTTACCTGAATATCTTCGGGAGAATTCCAGATTACGGTTTTGTTGTAATCGGCTCCATCCAACTCAAACTGAATTTTTTGTTTCCATTGTTTGGATGAAATCGGATTAAAATCGTCGAATAGGGTAGTGGCCATTGGATGTTTTTCTAATTATTCTTTTCCTGAATTGTATCTCCTTCAAATTTGATAATGTATATGTCTTCGCTGTCTTTTTTCATGAAGTATTTTTCGCGGGCATATTTTTCAATCTGTTCAGGGTTTTTGAGCTGTTTGATTTGTTCCTGATCTTTTTTTATTTCTTCCTTATAATAAGTTTTATTGTCTTCAAGTTCATTGATCTGGTCATTTAAAAACCGATGGTCGAAATAGGAATAATTATCTAAAAACAACATCCATACTACAAAAAAGAGTAAAACCCAAACATATTTATTGCCCAGAAATTTGAACCATTTTTTATCTTTATATGGATTTTTCATTTGAATATGATTTGTGTTTTTAGCCCCGATAGAGCCGGTATACTTTTTATGGCTTTTTCTGCCATAAAAAGATAAAGGCGAAAGCGGGAAATAGCTCCTTACTTTTCTGGAATAAATTTACAATAAAAATTATGAAATTCGCTGATTAATTACGGCACGAACTACGTCAATTGCTACGGTATTATATTTGTCGTTTGGAATTATAATGTCAGCAAAAGCTTTTGAAGGTTCGATAAATTGCTCATGCATAGGTTTTAATGTGTTTTGATAACGTGTTAAAACCTCGTCGATATCTCGTCCGCGTTCTGAAATATCACGTTTTAAACGGCGAACTAATCTTTCGTCGGAATCGGCATGAACATAAATTTTGATATCAAAAAGCTCACGTAATTCGGGATTGGTTAAAATTAAAATACCTTCTACAATCATTACTTTTCGGGGATGTGTTGAAACGGTATCATCAGTTCTGTTGTGCTGAATAAATGAATATACAGGCTGATCAATTGTTTCGCCAGCTTTTAAAGCTTTAAGGTGTTTTTCTAACAATTCAAAATCAATAGATCTTGGATGATCAAAATTGATTAATGCTCTTTCGTCAAAAGATAAATTATGGGTTTCCTTGTAGTATGAATCCTGAGAGATTACGCCAACTTCAGTATCCGGCAATTCATTCATGATTTGGTGTACTACTGTTGTTTTCCCACTTCCAGTTCCTCCTGCAATTCCAATAATGAGCATAAATTCAATGTTATAATTTGTTTGACAAAAATAATAATTAAAGTTAAATGTTGAAGTGTATTGAGAATTTAAACCATATAAGCAATGTTAGTAAATATATGTAACAAGATATTTAAACAAAATAGTACTTAACTGAACTTATATCATTTATATGGTGAAAAACATAAAAAAAATCCCGACAGCATTGCTATCGGGATTTGGTGCAATCAGTATAGTTTTATAAAATATTCTGAATTTAGTAAGCACTTGTAATTATTTATTCTTTTTTGCTTTTATCATCATTTCAAGCTGATCCCAAAGTTCTTCCGGGATTGCTTCTAACAAATTAAATTGTCCTGCGCCTTTTAGCCATTCGCCTCCATCAATAGTAATAACATCACCATTTATGTAAGCTGAAAAATCAGACACCAAATATGCTGCCAAATTTGCCAGTTCCTGATGATCGCCAACACGTTTTAAAGGAACTTTTTTGGCCATATCAAATTTCTCTGCCAAATCTCCCGGCAACAATCTGTCCCATGCGCCTTTAGTGGGGAAAGGTCCCGGAGCAATAGCATTAGAACGAATTCCGTATTTTGCCCATTCTACAGCCAAACTTCTGGTCATAGCCAAAACCCCTGCTTTTGCTGTAGCACTTGGTACTACATAAGCGGATCCTGTCCAGGCATAAGTTGTTACAATATTTAAAATCGTTGCAGTTGTTTGTTTACTATCGATCCAGTGTTTTCCAAAGGCAAGTGTACAGTTTTTTGTACCCTTTAATACAATATCTATAACAGTGTCAAATGCATTGGCAGACAGACGTTCTGTTGGGGAAATGAAATTTCCGGCTGCATTATTTAAAAGAACATCTACTTTTCCAAAAGTTTTTAAAACTTCCTGAAGCATGTGTTCGACTTCTTCATAATGACGAACATCGCATTGAACAGGTAAACATTTTCCACCGGTTTCAGTTTCCAGTTCTGTTGCAGTCGTTTTAAGCTTCTCTAAATCTCTTGAAGTAATCGCTACCTGAGCTCCTAATTCTAAAAAATATTTGGTCATCGCTTTTCCTAAACCGCTTCCGCCGCCTGTAACCACAATGACTTTACCTTTTAAAGCATCGTCCCGTAACATTTTATCTGTGTAGCTCATACTTTTTTTATTTTACAAAATTAGTTAATTTAAATAGGATGCATGCATAATATTGTTATAAATTTTTAAAAAACTTTATATTACGCATATTTTTTTTGCTGCTGACTCTAGTGTGAAGTTGTCTTTGGCGAAACAAAAGCGTATCAATTTCTGATCTTTGTGGTCAGAGTAGAAAGTAGAAATTGGAATTGCAGCAACACCATGCTGAGTAATCAGGTTTTTGCAGAAGGTAACATCATCTTCTTCTGAAATATTGGCATAAGAAGCTACCTGAAAATAAGTTCCTTCACAGGGTTTCAATTCGAACCGACTGCCTTGAAGCAGTTTTTGAAAATAATCCCGTTTTTCCTGATAGAATTTTCCAAGTAAATTTACATCAACTACATCCAGATATTCGCTAATGGCAGCTTGTGAAATACTATTAACGCTAAAAACTAAAAACTGATGTACTTTTTTGATTTCTTTCATTAAATGTTCCGGCGCAATGGTATATCCAATTTTCCAGCCCGTGATGTGAAAAGATTTTCCGAAAGAAGAAACCATTACACAACGGTCTAAAAGAAAGTTTTTGGTATGTGCCGAAATGTGTTTTTCTTCAAAAGTGATGTATTCGTAAACTTCATCGGATAAAACTATAAGGTTGGGGTATTTAGAAAGTATTTTTTCCAGATGAAGGAAATCATTTTCTGTTAATATTTTCCCTGTTGGATTATGAGGATTATTAATGATAATGAGTTTGCTTTTTGAGGAACAGGCTTTTTCTATTGTTTCCCAATTTGGTGTGTAATCATCGTTTAGCGCCACCCGAACTGGTTTGGCTTTGCATAGTAAAACAGGAGATTCGTAAGAATCGTAGCTCGGATCCAGAATAATGACTTCATCGTTTTCTTTTACTAAAGCCAAAATGGTTGTGAAAATTCCCTGTGTTGCGCCAGCTGTAACCAAAAGTTCTATATCTGGATTAATTGTTCTGTTATAAGAACTCTGGATTAATTTTGCAATTTTATTCATCAACGGCGGATAACCTGCCATTGGTGTATATTGATGTACATTTTCTTTTGCTAATCTCGCTACAATATCTGTCAGCCTTTCATCAACAGGAAAATTAGGAAATCCCTGCGAAAGATTTATTGCATTATGTTCAGCTGCCATTTTAGACATTACCGTAAAGATGCTTGTCGTTACATTTGGGAGTTTACTCATGGTGAAGTTTGATTAGGGAAAGAATTGTAAAAGTAAGATTAGCTTAATCTATTACCATCGGAATGGAGTACAAAACTCTGACGATTTTATTATTTTGTTTTCCCGGACTCCATTTTGGAAATAATTTTAAAACACGTATGGCTTCCTTGCCTGTTTCGTGTCCAAGGTCTCTTAAAATTTTAATATCACTTAATGATCCATCTTTTTCAAGTATAAAAGTGGCGTATATTCTTCCTTTTAAACCGTCTTTTGGATTTTTGAAGTTTTGTTTTATGAAAGCATTCATTGTTTCTAATCCGCCAGGAAATTCAGGTTTCACTTCTAATCCTGCGGTATTATAAACTTGATTTTCTTCTTCTTCTTTTATAACCTCTCCTTTATAATTATGGAGATTTTCCGGAGTTATTTTAACTTCTTCACTTTGAGAAAATACATTTTGTACGCAACAAATTAAAGTCAGAATTAGAAACTTTTTCATAGAAGAGAGTTTAAAAGTTAGTTTACATTTTATGAATAATAAAAATCGTCGGTCTGTTATGTAAATCTACTTTTAATTTCTTCCAATCCGAAACTTTCATTGTTTTAATGAATTCCGTTGGCAAAGTAATATCTGTCGCAATACATAGATGTGTCGATGGATTTAAAATCTGTAAAAGATCTTCAACTAATTTATTGTTTCTGTACGGCGTTTCAATAAATAACTGTGATTGGTTTTTATCCTGGGACAATTTCTCAAAATGGCGAATTGCCGATTTTTTTTCGTCTTTATCAATGGGTAAATAACCGTTGAAGGTAAAACTTTGTCCGTTCATTCCGGAAGCCATCATCGCTAATAAAATCGAAGAAGGTCCAACTAACGGAACAACCTGAATTCCTTTTTCGTGTGCTAATTTTACAATTACTGCACCTGGATCTGCAACTCCGGGACAACCGGCTTCGCTCATTAAACCCATATTTTTTCCTTCTAACAAAGGTTTTATAAAGTCTAAATGTTCGCTTGCTTCCGTTCTTTTGTTTAAAGTAAAAAGAACCAATTCTGATTGTTTCTTTTCCGGGTAAACTGCTTTTATAGATTTTCTGGCCGTTTTGTCGTTTTCTACAATATAATGGTCAATAATTTCTATAGTTCTTCTTACGGTTTGTGGTAAAACATCCATCGGATCGCTTTCGCCCATTGTGGTTGGAATTAAATATAATTTTCCCAGAAGTTTCATGTATTTGATGGGTATAAAATGAAATACTTTTTCAATTAAATCTAAGGTTTAATAATTGAAAAAGTAATTTAAGAATGTTTTTCGATAAGTTTTTTGGCAATTATTTCGGCAACTTCGTTCAGCATTTGATAAACGTTGTCAAAGCCATTTACTGCTCCGTAATAAGGATCAGGGACATCAACATTTTCATCCGGAAATAATTCATTTAGAATGAGATTCACTTTGCTCTTGTGTTCAGGAGTTTTGGCAAGATGAATAATGTCACGATAATTTGAATTATCCATAACGTAGATATAATCAAATTCATCAAAATCAGAAGTTTTAAATTGTCTTCCTTTTTGACCATCAATACACAAACCATTTTTTTGAGCAACAGCAATAGAGCGTTTGTCAGGAGCGTGACCAACATGCCAGGAACCTGTGCCGGCAGAATCAACTATAAAATTTTCTTTTGGTAATTTGGACTCTAAAATGCCTTCAGCTAAAGGTGATCTGCAGATATTTCCCAAACAAACCATTAAAATTTTTACTGGCATGATGCGCGTTTATAGCGTTAATTTTTTGTTGATATCTTCGACAAATTTTTTGAATTGTTTGTCTGTAGAAACTAAGTTGTCAACTGTTTTACAAGCGTGTAATACGGTAGCATGATCGCGATCTCCAATTTGAGAGCCAATGTTTGCCAAAGAAGCTTTTGTGAATTTCTTTGCAAAAAACATGGCCAATTGTCTCGCCTGAACCACATGTCTTTTTCTTGTTTTTGATTGAAGGGTTTCAATATCCAACTGAAAATAATCAGACACAATTTTTTGAATATAATCAATAGAGATTTCTCTCTTTACATTTTTAACAAATTTCTCTACAACACTTTTAGCTAACTCAATTGTTACTTCTTTTTTATTAAAAGAAGATTGAGCAATTAAGGAAATAATAGCTCCTTCAAGTTCTCTAACATTGGTTTTGATGTTACGGGCAACATATTCAATAATGTCTTCCGGCATTTCAACACCATCACGGTAAAGAATGTTTTTTAAGATTGAAATACGAGTCTCGTAATCCGGCTGATGCAGCTCAGCGGATAATCCCCATTTGAAACGGGATAATAAACGCTGTTCGATATCCTGCATATCAACAGGAGCTTTGTCAGATGTTAAAATTACCTGTTTTCCGTTTTGGTGTAAATAGTTAAAAATATGGAAAAATACATCCTGAGTTCCTGATTTTCCGGATAAAAACTGAACATCATCAATAATTAAAACGTCAATTAATTGGTAAAAGTGAATGAAATCATTACGATTGTTCTTCTTGACCGAATCAATATATTGTTGTGTAAAAATTTCTGCAGAAATATACAAAACGGTTTTTTCAGGATATTTGTCTTTTACTTCAACCCCAATAGCATGTGCTAAGTGTGTTTTTCCTAAACCAACTCCACCAAAAATTAATAACGGGTTAAAGGATGTTCCCCCCGGTTTATTAGCAACAGCCATACCTGCAGAACGGGCTAAACGGTTTGAATCTCCTTCAAGGAAATTGTCAAAACTGTAGTTGGCATTTAACTGCGATTCAATTTTTAAATTTCTGATTCCGGGAATTACAAACGGATTTTTGAGTTCAGGATTTAAGTTTTTAAACGGAGCGTCAACCTCTTGCGGTTTCATTGGTACTCTATTGGAACTTGGCAACTGTTCGGTAAACGGTTGTTTATTTCCATAAGTGTTTTCCATTTTAATTTTATAGAGTAACTTTGCGTTTTTTCCCAGTTCTTTGGTAAGCGCAACTTTCAATAATTTTACGTAATGTTCTTCGAGCCATTCGTAGAAAAATTTACTTGGAACCTGAATATATAACGCGTTGTCGGTTAGCTCAACTGATTTGATTGGTTCAAACCAAGTTTTGTAGGCTTGATCTTGAATATTGTCTTTTATAAAGGACAAACAGTTTTCCCATACCGATTGAGCAGTTTTAGTCATAAATTCAGATAAATTTTTTTTATTATTGATAAAGATTCTCCTAATAAAAGGGAGCAATTTTATTCCGTATTTCGGGATAACAAATATGTGAACAAATTTCTGTAAAAAAAAATATTTTGGCTTCTAATTTTATAAAAAAATGTTGTAAGGAGTCTTTTTGAAATTAAATTTTTTTAATATATAAATAATGAAAAATCATCAAACGCAAGTGCGTGTTCGTTACTCTGAAACGGATCAAATGGGTGTTGTATATCATGGGAATTATGTCCCGTATTTTGAGATAGGACGCGTCGAATGGCTTAGAAACAAAGGGATTTCGTATAAAAGTATGGAAGAAAGCGGAATCGGACTGCCTATTGTTTCGATGCAGATAAATTACAAAAAATCGGCGCGTTATGATGAGCTTTTAACAATTCATACAACTTTCAAAAGTCAGTCTTCTGTCAAGATTGAATTTGACTGCGCAATCTATAATGAAGCGAATGAGTTATTAACAACGGCAGTGTTTATTTTAGTATTTATTTCGTTAAAAACAGGTCGTCCAACCGCTCCTCCGGATTATATTTTAGAATTATTTAAAACGCTTGAATAATTGTTAAAATGAGGTGTGTTTTTATATTAATTTAGGTAATTTTAATATTGATTTCAAACATTAAATCAAAAATGCTGAATATTGATTCGGCATTTTTTTTTCGTGTTTTGGTGATTATTTTGCCAATTGGCAGACCGGAATCTTCATCAATTTCCATTTCCTGAGATGTTATTTCTAATTTCTTTTCTTTGATTACACGCATTACTTTGTTCATGTTTTTGTAATCAAAAGAAATTAAAAAATGTACATCGATTGTTTTTTCAACAATTTGAGAAACCTCAAGTGCCATTTGGGCTGTGGTTTTATAAGCTGCAATTAGTCCGCCAACACCTAATTTAATTCCGCCAAAAAATCGAACAACCACTACCAGAACGTTGGTTAAGCCAAAAGATTGTATTTGTCCATAAATTGGAGCTCCTGCTGTGTTACTGGGTTCGCCATCATCATTTGCTCTGTAATAATTTTTTGGAGCTATACCAATTTGATAGGCATAACAATAATGTACAGCGTGAGGATGCTGCTTTTTTAAGTTTTCAATAATCGGTTTTACCTGTTCTTCATTTTCGATCGGAAAAGCATAACCAAAGAATTTACTTCCTTTTTCCTTAAAAAGCACTTCTTCAGAGTCAAAAGCAATGGTTTGATAGGTGTCGTTATATTCCAAAAGTAAGAGTCTAAAGTATTTGTTTTTCAAATAAATCGACAACATCTTCTTTACCGACCTGCAAATTCCAAACATGAAGACCTAAAGCTGCGGCTGCATCTGTATTTTCTTTTTTATCATCTACAAACAAAGTTCGTTTTGGGGACAGTTCGTGTTTGTTAATAATATATTGATAAGCTTCAGGATTTGGTTTTCGTTTTCCAATTTCAAATGAAAAATAAACTTTTTCAAAACATTGGTAAAAATCACTGTAAAATGAAGTACCACTTTTGTTTTCGAAAGTTTCAATATGAATTGAATCAGTATTGCTTAATAAAAATAAACGGTATTTTTTTGAAAGCATTTGCAGAAATTCCAATCTGTACAAAGGAAAATCTGCCAGAACAGCATTCCATGCTTCCAGAATCTCTTCTTTTGAAGCGTTTGGCAGTTCTTTCTGAAAACCTCCTATAAAATCTTCATGAGAAATATCTCCTGTTTCAAATAAAAGATTTAATCGGTCAAATTCGGAATTCCATTCGGTCATACCTAATTTTTGTAATCCTGAAATGGTAGCTTGTTTATCTAAATTGATAAAAATATCCCCAAAATCAAAAATTATTGTATCAATCATGATTTCTAACGTATATTAATTCGTCGTTTTGAATATAAGTTTTTATTGCATTTTTCTTTGAAAGAGTTGGTGATTTTATCCCTTTTTCAAAAGAAGTTTTTCCAATAAAAATTCGTGCTTCATCCCAAATATTTTGGTCTATAAAAGACTGCAAAGTCTGTAAACCGCCTTCAATAATAATAGACTGAATTTGATTTTGATGTAAAACTTCCAAAATCTGCGGGATGATATTTTGATTAAAATCAATTACTTCAAAGGTAGTGTTTTCTGCTGAAAAGCTAATTTCAGATTTTGTAAATAAGATAGTTTTAACGCTGTCGTCAAAAATAAAACTGTCTTTTGAAATACGATTGTTTTGGTCTAAAATAACTCTTATCGGATTGTTTCCGGACCAGTCTCTTATATTTAATTTTGGATTATCATCAATTACGGTTTGAGTTCCAACTAAAATTGCCTGTTCTTCACTTCTCCATTTATGAACCAATTGTCTGGAATATGGATTGGTAATCCAAACAGGTTTTCGTTCCTTAATGATTTTTTTTTCCGGAGCCAAAAAACCGTCCTGGCTTTCAGCCCACTTTAATATAATATAAGGTCTCTTTTTTTGATGAAAAGTAAAAAAACGTTTATTAAGTTCGTTACATTCATTTTCTAAAACACCAACTATTACATTAGAACCAGATTCTATTATTTTTTTAATTCCTTTTCCTGCTACCTTTTCATTTGGATCCACAGTTCCAACGACGACATTTGGAATTTTATGCTCAATAATCAAATCGCAGCAGGGAGGTGTTTTTCCAAAATGACTGCAAGGTTCTAAACTCACATAAATAGTAGCTTTTTTTAATAGTGATTTGTCTTTTACAGATCTAATTGCATTGACTTCTGCATGGGCTTCTCCGGCTTTTTTGTGCCAGCCTTCGCCAATAATTTTGCCTTCGTAAACAATTACACTCCCCACCATTGGATTTGGATATGTAGTTCCAAAACCATTTTGAGCCAGTTCGATGCAGCGTTTTATGTATTTCTCATGTGTATTCACAGTACAAAAATAGTGATTTTTTGAGTTTTGAGCCGAATGTTAACAGGGGAGTTGAGGGACAATACGAAAAGTATGTTTATTTTTGTAAGGATAGAATGAATACAGAAAATGGAAAATTGGATTATCAGAGAAATTAAAAAAGAAGACAATCAGTCAGTTGCACAATTAATACGATCTGTTTTTGACGAAATGGAAATTCCGAAAACAGGGACAGCTTATGAAGATCCGTATTTAGATTTAATGTTTGAAGAATATAATAAGCTACGTTCGGTTTATTTTGTTGTTGAAAATGAGGGTGAAATTGTAGGCTGTTGTGGAATTGCGCCTTTAGAAAATGGCGATTCAAAGATTTGCGAATTACAAAAAATGTATTTTTTGCCTAAAACCCGAGGGTTAGGTATTGGAAAAGAAATTATAGAAAAATGTTTTGAGCAGGCTAAAAATTTTGGTTTTGAAAAATGTTATATAGAAACGATGCCTTTTATGCATGCTGCCCAAAGACTATATAAAAAATCAGGATTCGAGTATTTAGATGCTCCTTTGGGATGCACAGGGCACAGTTCCTGCCCGGTTTGGATGTTGAAAGAATTATAAAATTAAGATTGGTGTAAAAATCATTTTGCAACATTAAGTTGTATGCAATTGGATTTATCCTAAAATACTCATAAAGCTAAATGAAAATCAAACAATACAGAACTCTATTTATTAAGGAACTTTCTTCGTTATATGATGCATATGAAGCAGAGAGTTTTTTTTATTTGATATTAGAGGATAAACATAAACTTAGGCAGATTGATTTGGCACTGAATCATGAATTAGCTTTTTCTGATGCAGATTTAGCAGTTTGGAGTACTTTTATAAATGAGTTGCATAAGGAAGTTCCAATTCAGTATTTACTTGGAAAAACAAATTTTTATGGATTGGATTTTGAAGTGAACGAAAATGTTTTAATTCCCAGACCGGAAACCGAAGAATTGGTTGAATGGATTGTTAATGAAAACAAACAAAACGATAAACTCAAGAAACTAAAAATTCTGGACATCGGAACCGGAAGCGGCTGTGTCGCAATTTCGCTGGCTAAGAATCTGCCAAATGCAGAAGTTTATGCCATGGATGTGTCTAAGAAAGCTATAAAAACAGCAAAAAGAAATGCGGTAAGCAATAAAGTTGATGTGACTTTTATACTAAAGAGTGTTTTAGAATTAGAGATTCTGAAATCGGATTATGATATTATTGTCTCGAATCCACCCTATGTTCGCAATTTAGAAAAACAGGAAATTAAAAAGAATGTTTTGGATTATGAACCACACCTGGCATTGTTTGTAGAAGATGATGACGCTTTGATTTTTTACAGAAAAATTGCCGAATTAGCTCAAAAGAACTTATTGGAAAAAGGACAATTATACTTTGAAATCAATCAGTATTTAGGAAAAGAAATGACTGATTTGCTGGAAAAAATGAATTTTAAAAATATTGAATTACGAAAAGATATTTATGATAATGACCGGATGATGAAGGGTATGAAAAGTGATTTGTAACATACATTTCTAATCTAGCCCCGATAGGAGTGGAAATCCTTTTGTGCCAGAGTTTGGTACAAAAGATTGTAACGGATAGCGGGACAAAAGGTGTTTTGAAACGATTAACGTCTGCTTTTAAAATCTACTCATAACGCAAAGCCTCAATAGGATCCAGTTTTGAAGCTTTGATTGCCGGATACAAACCGGAAACAATAGCAACCATAAAACTGGTTCCAAAAGCGATCATGATAGCAAACCATGGTACTACGAATGCAAAACTCATAGCGGTTGCAATACCAAATCCAATCAGCATTCCTAATATAATGCCAACTAATCCGCCAATTTGTCCAATCAGTAAAGTTTCGATAAAAAATTGAAAAGCAACAGTTGCCCTTGTTGCTCCTAATGCTTTTCGAACACCAATCTCGCGGGTGCGTTCAGTAACTGAAACTATCATAATATTCATCAAAGCGATTGATGATCCTAATATGGTAATTATGCTGATAACAGCAGAAGCCCAGTCTAAATATTGAGTAATTCCGAGAATTCGGTTGATTAAATCGTCGCTTCGGCCTATGCCAAAATTATTGTCGCGAACCGGGCTCAGTTTACGAACTCTGCGCATGGTACTCGTTGCATTGTCGATAGCTTGATCTAAAAGTTCTTTTTTAGAAACCATTACACTCATTGTGTAATTGATATTTGGAGCTGTGAATAAGGAACGTGCCACCTGAATTGGGATCAAAACCCTTAAATCCTGACTGTTTCCAAAGGTGGAGCCTTTTTCTTTTAAAACACCAATCACTTTAAAACGTGCACCGCGAATCGAGATGATTTTGTCAATTGGATTAACGTCTTTTAATAATCCTTTTTCGAAATCAGAACCAACAACGCAGGAATACGTGTTGTTGTCGATGTCAAATTGATTGAAGGAACGTCCTAAATTTATTTCTAAACCAGAATTAGAAATAAAATGTTCATCGACACCCACAATTGTAATTTCGGGATCTGTTTTTTGATCCAGATATTTTACTTCGGCTTTTGATGTTGCGGTAAAAGAAAGTGAAGTCTCTGTAAAAGGATATTTGTATTTATTTTTAAAAGCTACGGCTTCAGGGTACGAAATAATCGGATTAATAATTTCACGTTCATTTCCACCACGATTTCTAACCGTGTTTTCGTATTGATTGATGTTGAAAGTATTGGCTCCCATGGAAGCAAAATTGGTCGAAACAGTATTTTCAAGCGCTGTTACAACGGTTAAAATTCCAACTAAAGCCGTAATTCCGATAGCGATAATTAATACAGTAAGAATAGTACGCAGCAATTGTGTTTTGATGGAACCAAAAGCAATTCGGATATTTTCTTTAAATAATTTTAGCATCATGACCAATTTGACACGAAAATACGTTTTTTGTTACAAGTTTGTTTTCGAACTGTTATTATTTATTTTAAAAAGTAAGATATTTGCAGGCGATTTAGAATTAAAGGGAATTCTAATTAATCCAATAATTTATAAGAAGGTCTTTTAAAAAGTAAGATTTCACAAGAAATCTAAAATCTAAAGATCCAAAATCTAATAATCTAAAAAAGATGGCTTCAAAACCAAGTATCCCACAAGGAACCAGAGATTTTTCACCTGCTGAGGTGTCAAAACGTCAATATATTATTCAGACTATAAAAAATAATTTCGAAAAGTTTGGTTTTCAGCCAATTGAAACACCTTCGTTTGAAAATTCAGATACTTTGATGGGAAAATATGGAGAAGAAGGAGATCGTTTGATTTTTAAAATCCTGAACTCGGGTAATTTTTTCTTCAATAAAAATAAAATTGAATTACCGGAATCTATAGAATCTCTGCAAGTTAATTCTGCGGAGACAATTGATTTGAATCAAAGAATTGAGCTGAATAAGTTTACCGGAAAAATTTCAGAAAAAGCTTTGCGTTATGATTTGACTGTTCCGTTTGCAAGATATGTGGTTCAGCACCAAAACGAAATTGAGTTTCCGTTCAAAAGATATCAGATTCAGCCTGTTTGGAGAGCAGACCGCCCACAGAGAGGACGTTACAGAGAATTTTATCAATGTGATGCCGATGTTGTGGGTTCAAAATCATTATGGCAGGAAGTAGAATTGGTTCAGTTATATGATACTGTTTTCACGTCTTTAGGTTTGGAAGGTGTGACAATTAAAATCAATAATCGAAAAATATTATCAGGAATTGCAGAAGTAATTGGAGCATCTGACAAGTTAATCGATTTCACAGTTGCTTTAGATAAACTGGATAAAATTGGTGAAGATGGTGTAAAGAAAGAAATGATTGAAAAAGGGATTCCTGAAGAAGCTTTGATTAAAGTACAGCCACTTTTTAGCTTTAGCGGAACTTTTGCAGATAAAATCAGTCAGCTTTCAGATTTATTAGCTTCGTCTGAAGAAGGAATAAAGGGGGTTGAGGAGCTTAAGTTTATTTGTGACAATGTTGCTGTTTTAGGCCTTTCAACTGCAATTTTAGATTTGGATGTGACTTTGGCCCGTGGATTAAATTATTACACCGGAGCTATTTTTGAAGTAGCAGCTCCAAAAACGGTTTCGATAGGTTCAGTTGGAGGCGGAGGAAGATACGACGATTTGACCGGTATTTTTGGTTTGAAGAATATGAGCGGAGTTGGGATTTCTTTTGGATTAGACCGAATTTATCTTGTTTTGGAAGAATTGCAGTTATTTCCTGAAACAGTTGCAGCAACATCAAAAGCATTGTTTGTTAATTATGGTGATAAAGAAGCTTTATATGCTTCACAGGCAATCCAAAAATTAAGAAAAGAAAACATTAAAGTAGAATTATATCCCGATAATGTAAAAGTCGGGAAACAGTTTCAATATGCTGATAAAAGATTGATTCCGTTTGCAGTAATCGCAGGGGATCAGGAGATTGCTTCGAATTCATATTCTCTTAAAAATTTAGTAAGCGGAGAACAGATTTCTGTAGATTTTGAAGGATTGAAGGCTGCTTTACTTGTTTAACTGTAAAGAACGCTAAGATTTTTGTGCAAGGTTCGAAAAGCTTTTTTAAGAAGGGAAAGTTTGCAAAGCTTTGGGGATGATTGTATTAAAGAATTATTAGTATTTAATCAGCTTAAATCTTTTTAAATCTATGTGAAATAGTTGCAGGAAAAGAAAAAAAACTTTTTATTTGCGGCCTTAAATTACGGGCGTAGTTCAAGGGTAGAATAGCGGTCTCCAAAACCGTTGATGGGGGTTCGAATCCCTCCGCCCGTGCGATAAAACAAGATCAAAACAGCATAAAAAAAAGCTTCGTCTGAATTACAGCGAAGCTTTTTTTAATATAAGGTAAACTTGAATTAATAATTTATATAAGCCGAGGCTAACCCTTAAATTCAACTTTGATAGGTAATAATTTAGATTTGGTTTTCAGTCTCAAATATAGAACAAACTATAACGTAATAGTCTTAAAATTATACTAAATTTTTCTTTAAGAAATTAAAGCTTAAAAGAATATGAAAATTTTGAAAGTGACAATTTGACATTTTAAAAGATTTGGCAGTACTTTTGCAATTCAAAAAAAGAAATTGAAAATGAAGTTTAAGAATATTTTTAAAAATACAAATAATATGACTACTGAAAATACAGAATTCGATCAGGAATTAGATGATGTAACGTTAGAGAACAATGCCAACGGTGAGCAATTAATTGTTGAAGAATTAAGTGTTGAAGAGCAATTGGCTCAGGACTTGGCAAAAGAAAAAGATAAGTTTTTGAGATTATTTGCCGAATTTGAAAATTACAAAAAAAGAACTTCAAAAGAACGTATTGATCTGTTTAAAACAGCCAATCAGGAAGTTTTATTAGCAATGCTTCCTGTTTTAGATGATTTTGACAGAGCAACTGTAGAAATAAACAAGTCTGACGATGAAAATTTGAAAAAAGGTGTAGAGCTGATCCATGAGAAACTAAAAAGTACTTTGGTTTCAAAAGGTTTAGAGCAGGTTGAAGTAAGAGCAGGAGATGCTTTTAATGCTGATTTTGCTGAAGCAATTACCCAAATTCCAGCTCCGTCTGATAAATTAAAAGGGAAAATTGTTGATGTTATTGAAAAAGGATACAAATTAGGAGACAAGATTATTCGTTTTCCTAAAGTGGTTATCGGAAACTAAAAAAATACAAATTAGATTCTGAAAGACAATTAAAAAGTATTGGAATTTGGGATTTATTTTTTGAATTTGGAACTTTACCTAAATTATGAAAAAAGATTTTTACGAAATATTAGGCATTTCAAAAAATGCTGATGCTGCCGAAATAAAAAAGGCTTACCGAAAAAGTGCGCTAAAATATCACCCTGATAAGAATCCGGGTGACAAAGAGGCAGAAGAAAACTTTAAACTTGCGGCAGAAGCTTATGAAGTTTTAAGCGATCCGCAGAAAAAAGCAAAGTACGATCAGTACGGACATCAGGCTTTTGACGGTTCCGGAGGATTCGGAGGCGGTCATGGCGGTATGAATATGGATGACATTTTTAGCCAATTTGGTGATATTTTCGGTGGAGGATTTGGTGGTTTCGGCGGAGGCGGAGGCGGTCCTCGTCGTGCTAAAGGAAGCAATCTTCGAATTAAGGTGAAGCTGACTTTAGAAGAGATTGCAAATGGAGTTGAGAAAAAAGTAAAAGTAAAACGTAAAGTTCAGGCAAAAGGTGTTACGTACAAAACATGTTCGACTTGTAATGGTCAGGGACAGGTAATGCGTGTAACCAACACTATTTTAGGAAGAATGCAATCTGCATCCACATGTCCTACTTGTGGTGGATCAGGACAAATTTTAGATAAAAGGCCTTCTGAAGCAGATGCTCAAGGAATGGTTCAGGAAGATGAAACGGTTTCAATTAAAATTCCTGCGGGAGTTGTTGACGGTATGCAATTAAAAGTTTCTAACAAAGGAAATGATGCTCCGGGAAATAGTATTCCTGGTGATTTAATTGTTGCCATTGAAGAGTTAGAACATGAATTTTTGAAACGTGAAGGCGAAAACATTCATTTTGATTTATACATCAGTTTTCCAGAGGCTGTTTTAGGTGTTTCTAAAGATATAGAAGCAATAAACGGAAAAGTTCGTATTAAACTTGAAGAAGGGATTCAATCCGGAAAAATATTAAGATTAAAAGGAAAAGGTATTCCAAGTATTAATGGTTACGGAAACGGAGATTTACTCGTTCACGTAAATGTTTGGACACCAAAAACACTGAATAAAGAGCAAAAACAATTTTTTGAAAATGCTTTAAACGATGAACACTTTATTCCGAGTCCTGAAAAATCAGAAAAATCATTTTTTGAAAAAGTAAAAGATATGTTTTCATAAGCTAAGCTTTTTTTAAAATGTTTAAATAATATAAAACCCATTCTAACATAAATTTAGGATGGGTTTTTTGTGTATTAGTACTTAGATTCGGTGTGAATTATTTACTTTTACAGGCGCAAAGCCACAATGGTCAAATTGATGCAGAAAATCTAAAAATCGCATGAGCAACTTACTCGAAGTACATAAAGTCGTAAAACAATACGGCGATTATGTAGCGCTTAACGAAGTTTCATTAAATGTCCCAAAAGGGAGTATTTATGGACTATTAGGTCCAAATGGAGCTGGAAAAACTTCCCTTATCCGAATCATTAATCAAATTACTTTGCCAGATAGCGGCGAAATAATTTTAGATGGAGAAAAACTGCAGCCTAAACATGTACAGACTATTGGTTATCTTCCTGAAGAAAGAGGTTTATATACTTCTATGAAAGTAGGAGAACAATGTTTGTATCTGGCGCAAATGAAAGGACTTTCTAAATCCGAAGCCAAACAGCAACTGGATTTCTGGTTTGATCGATTAGGAATTCAGGGTTGGTGGAACAAAAAAATTCAGGAGCTTTCGAAAGGAATGGCGCAGAAAATTCAGTTTGTAGTTTGTGTTTTACATAAACCTAAATTGTTGATTTTTGATGAGCCTTTCTCGGGATTTGACCCTGTAAATGCAAATGTAATCAAAGATGAAATTCTGGCATTGAAAGAACAGGGTTCAACGATTATTTTTTCCACACACAGAATGGAAAGTGTAGAAGAACTTTGTGATCATATTGCCTTAATTCACAAATCGAATAAATTAATCGAAGGAAAGGTAAGTGATGTAAAACGCCAGTATAGGACTAATAGTTTTGAAGTGGGAATTTTGACGAATAACGTAGAAGGTTTGATGTATGATATTACACAAAAATTCAGTGTTTCGCAGGCTAATTTTAAATCTTTAAATGATGATTTGAAATTAAATATTGAAATTGGAAATGCCGCACCAAACGAATTATTGAATATCCTCACTCAACGTGGGCAAGTCACACATTTTGTAGAAAAAATCCCGAGTGTAAACGATATTTTTATCCAGACAGTAACAGGTTAGGTTTTTTAGATTATTAGACTTCTTAGATTCTTTGACTGAATCTGGAAATCTAAAAAATCTAATTATCTAAGTAGTCTAATTATCTAGTAATCTAGTAATCTAAATAAATGAGTATAATTTCATTGATTATAAAAAGAGAATTTATTGCCAAAGTCCGCAATAAATCTTTTGTTGTCATGACTTTTTTAAGTCCGGTATTATTTGTGGCAATTGCCGGATTTATTGGTTATCTGAGTACAATGAAAGCTGAAACGAAGCGAATTGCAATTCACGATGAAACAGGTTTATTTGCCAATGATTTTTTAAAGCAGAATAAAAAAGATGTAGAATATAAATATCTGAATTTATCTGAAATTGATGTAGAAGCATTAAAAGACAGTATTGCAAAAGAAAACTTTAGTGGTTTGTTAATAATTCCAAAAACAAACAGCGATAAAGATCTTGAGTCAAAAATTGATTTTATTTCCAATAGCAGTCCAAGTATTTCTTTTATCGAAAATACTCAGGATGTAATTGCCTCAAAAATTACCAAAATCAATTTAGAAAAGGCAAAATTGGATACTTTATCCATTCAGAAAGCACAGGCAAATGTAAATATTCATCTTGCAAAAGCTTCCGGAGAAGAAAGTTTAAAAGGTCTGAATGAAATAAAAATTGGAATTGGAGGCGCTTTTGGATATTTAATCATGATGTTTATTATCATTTACGGGAATATGGTCATGCGAAGCGTAATTGAAGAAAAAACCAATAGAATTGTCGAAATCATTATTTCATCGGTAAAACCATTTCAGTTAATGATTGGTAAAATAGTGGGAACCTCACTTGCAGGATTATTGCAATTTATAATCTGGGCGATAATTGGTTTAGGATTAATGTTTGCAGCTTCAGCATTTTTTGGAGTAAATGTTGGACCTACGGCAAGAATTTCACCTGAATTAATGCAATCAGCGCAACATGAACTTTCAGGATCTGCACAGATGTATATTGCAGAATTATGGAATCTGCCTATTGCTAGTATCATAATCGGTTTTATCGTTTACTTTGTAGGAGGCTATTTTCTGTACAGTTCGTTTTATGCCGCAATTGGAGCAGCAGTAGATAATCAAACCGATTCACAGCAATTTTTACTGCCAATTATAATGCCTTTAATATTGAGTGTTTATATTGGTTTTTTTACAGTTGTAAATGATCCTCATGGTACAGTAGCTGTTGTGTTTTCGATGATTCCATTAACGTCTCCCATAGTCATGTTAATGCGACTTCCATTTGGTGTGCCCTGGTGGCAAATTGCAATTTCGGTATCATTATTGTTTGTTACCTTTTTCCTTGTTGTCTGGTTTGCTGCAAAAATTTACCGTGTTGGTATTTTAATGTACGGCAAAAAACCAACATGGAAAGAATTGTATAGATGGCTTAAATACTAGTTTTTGAAGTTGAAGGTTCAGAGGAGCAAAGGTTCAAAGATTCTTACTTTGAATTTTTAGTACCTTAGAATAATCAATTTTAAGAAATACAATAAAGCATGAAAGAAATATTAATAACCAAATAGGTTAAAAGGTTTTATAGAGACAAAGATGTTAAACTTTGCTCCTCTGAACCTTTGCAACTTTGAACCTTAGAAAAAGAATGAGTAAGATACTAATTATAGAAGACGAAGCAGCGATCAGAAGAGTTTTGGTGAAAATTTTATCAGAAGAAAATGATTCTTATCAGGTTGATGAAGCAGAAGACGGGGTTGTAGGACTTGATAAAATAAAAAACAATGATTACGATTTGGTTTTGTGTGATATCAAAATGCCAAAAATGGACGGTGTTGAGGTTTTAGAAGAAGTAAAAAAGGTCAAACCTGAAATTCCGATGGTGATGATTTCCGGTCATGGCGATATGGAAACGGCTATTCAAACTATGCGTTTAGGTGCTTTTGATTATATCTCGAAACCACCTGATTTAAATCGTTTGTTAAATACAGTCCGAAATGCTTTAGATAAAAAACAGCTCGTTGTTGAGAATAAAATCCTGAAGAAGAAAGTTAGTAAAAACTACGAAATGGTGGGTGAAAGCGAAGTTATTAATCATATAAAAGTCATGATTGATAAAGTCGCTCCAACTGAAGCCAGAGTTTTGATTACCGGACCAAACGGAACTGGAAAAGAATTGGTAGCACATCAATTGCACGAAAAAAGCGAACGTGCTAATTTTCCTTTAATCGAAGTAAACTGTGCTGCGATTCCAAGTGAATTGATCGAAAGTGAATTGTTTGGTCATGTAAAAGGTGCTTTTACATCAGCAGTAAAAGATCGTGCGGGAAAATTTGAAGCAGCTGATAAAGGAACTATTTTCCTGGATGAAATTGGCGATATGAGTCTTTCGGCGCAAGCCAAAGTTTTACGTGCGCTTCAGGAAAATATGATCACAAGGGTTGGTGCTGAAAAAGATATCAAAGTTGATGTTAGAGTAGTGGCAGCAACCAATAAAGATTTAAAAACAGAAATTGCCGAAGGACGTTTTCGGGAAGATTTGTACCATCGTCTGGCTGTAATTTTAATTAAAGTTCCGGCATTAAATGACAGACGTGACGATATTCCGGCATTGATTAAACATTTTACAGAGAAAATTGCTTCGGAACAAGGAAACGCCGTGAAAATATTTTCGGCTCAAGCCATAAAATTATTGCAGGAATATGACTGGACCGGAAATATCCGTGAACTTCGAAATGTGGTGGAGAGACTAATTATTTTGGGAGGAAGCGAAATTTCTGAATCAGATGTAAAAATGTTTGCAAGCAAATAATGATTTGATTTAGATTTTACTCAGAATCTAAAATCAGAAATCTAAAATCAAATATGAAACTAAAAAAAATAAACGAGAAGTTACAAGACGGCTTAATTGAAAACGGTTTAACAGAAGCTAATATATTGCAGATGGAAACTTTTTCGACGATTAAAAGCGGTGCAGATTGTATGATTATTTCTCCTGCCGGAACCGGTAAGTCGACAACAATTGTATTGAATGTAATTCAGCAATTGGCTGGAAAAGTAGAGGAATCACCAAGAGCTTTGATTATTGTTGAAGACAAAACCAAAGTTTTGGAAATGGTAGAACTTTTTGAGAAATACGGAAAATATACCAATCTTGAAATTTATGGTGTTCACGATAAAGGAGATATGGATTATGATAAAAACTATATTTCTACCGGAATCGATGTTTTAATTGGTACGCCAAATAAATTAAGTGATATGTTTACTACAGCCGGCTATAATGTGAATCGTTTGAAAATGTTTATTCTTGACGATGCCGATCCAATTTTGAAATTACGCAATGAAACTAAAATTATGCGTATTTCGAACAGTATTGCTAAAACACAGCGTATTATTTTTGCTGAAACCTTAACGGAGCGTATCGAAATTTTAGCAGATAAAATGCTAGTAGAACCTTATTTCTTTGATATGGATGAGGAGGGTGAAGAAGAGTTGGACGAAGAAGAGGATCAAATTGAGGAGGAATAAAAATAATAATAAAATAAAAAAATGTCATGGGATTAATGAAGGTATTTTCAGGAAGTGAGGTATTAGCCATTGCTTTGCAGGAAAAATTAGAATCAGCTGGTGTAGAAACGGTAAAGAAAGATAATATCCAATCAGCAAGATTAGCTGGTTTTGGGCAAACAGATTTAGCAGTTGAGGTTTTTATTCAGGAAACAGATTTTGCAAAAGCAAATCCGGTTATTGAAGAATTTAGAATGAGTATTTAATTTTTTTTTTCGGTCTTTTAGCACTCAATTTAACTTGAAAACTAGGGACTAACAACTAAGGACTAAAAAAAATGCAATATAAAATGTTAGTGCTCGACATGGATGATACCTTGTTGACAGACGATCATAAAATTTCGGAATTAAATAAAAAAGTGCTTCTTGAAGCTCAGGCAAAAGGTGTTTATGTGGTTTTAGCCTCTGGCCGTCCAACTTCAGCAATGACTGCTTACGCGAAAGAATTAGAATTAGATGTAAACGATTCCTATATTATTTCGTTTAATGGTGCCGTAATCAGTACAGTTAAAGATGATCTTGTGTTATTTGAACAATGTTTGACACCGGAACAAATTCATGATTTATACGATTACAGTGTAAAAATGAAAACGCACATCATCACTTATCTTGATGGTGAAATTATCAGTGAAACTGATTCAGAGTATATAGAAATCGAAAAAGAAATCACTGGATTGCCCCACAATAAAGTTTCCGACTTTAAAGCAACAGTTACCAAACCAGCGGTAAAATGTATATTACTCGAAGAGCCTTCGTATTTGAAAGCAGTAGAGCATGATTTAAAAGCTGCAATGCCACATCTGAGTGTTGCTATGTCAAAACCATTTTTTCTGGAAGCAGCTCAATACGGAATTGATAAAGCAGCAAGTATAAAAATCCTGGCAGAGAAATTAAATATTCATCAAAGCGAAATTATTGCTGTTGGAAATGCAGGAAATGACCTTACCATGATTGAGTATGCTGGTTTGGGAGTCTGGGTTGATAATGTAACACCGGAATTGCGTGACAGGGCAAATGTAATTGTAGCATCAAATAATGACGATGGTGTTGCTGAGGTTGTACAGCGTTACATATTGGTTTAATTGTTATTTTTAAGCAAATAAAAAAAAACCGAAATTTAAGTCTTTAAATTTCGGTTTTTTTATTTTATAAAATCTACCTGATTATTTTTTAGCTACAGAAACAAAATATTTATTTCCATCACCCATTGTTAGTTTTACACGCTCATCACAAAGATCAATTGCAAAATTTGCGCTTTCGTAACAGCTGCAAGTTGTATTTTTGTCTTTAGACATTTCAGTTTTACAGTTGTTATTTTTAAAAGTTGTCAATTGAGGAGTATATAAACTTACCAAATCTGTAGAAGCCGTTACAAGTGAAATAATACTAGCAGAATTAGTGTTTGTAATTCTATAAACGATTCTGTCAGTATAATTAACTTCATTAACAACTACTTTTCTAATATAGGTATAGGCAGTAGATCCTTCTCCCGGTTCTTTAACTTCAAATTTAAATCCAACAGCACGTATGGCAATGTCAAATTGTTGTTGAGAGTTTAAACTAGCCCAATTTGTTAATGTACTGATTGTTGGAAACGGATTTGAGTTTGCAGCAGGAGCAGCTGTTTGTGCCTGTGTGAAGATGGTTAAAAAGATTAAGCAAATCGTGGGGAAAAATGCTTTCATATAGTTTTTATTTTTTTTTAAAATGCCTACTCTAATTTGGTTTTCGGCTTTCCCATTGTGATTAGAAAATTTTAAACGTTGAAAATCTAATAATCGTATTTTTAAAATTTAATTTTCTTTATAAAATTTCGATGTGTGAATTTAAGTTTAATATTAATGTCAGCAAAGAAAAATGTAAGAAAAAATTAATTCCAATGTTAATTTTATGTATTTAATCGGATTTTTTTGCTTTTTGTCGATTTTTTCTTTCATTTTTTCTTTTCTCAACCTTTAAACCCTGTTTTCAAAATCTGATCAGGTTAAATCCTTTAACTTTTTATTCAATTTACTTTATTTAAACAGGAATAAATGCCTGTCTCATTCAATGTATTGATTTATAATTGATTATTGATTTTATTTTAAAGAAATTTGTGTGTAAATTTGCAAACTCTTTAATCAAAGATGTAAATATAATAATCTTACTACTTAAAACGTAGTACATTCCTATGGAAAATAGAAAAAAAGTTGCTTTTTATACGCTGGGCTGCAAACTGAACTTTTCAGAAACGTCAACAATTGCCAGAAACTTTAATGATGAGGGTTTTGACAGAGTTGATTTTGAAGAAGTAGCAGACATTTATGTTATCAATACTTGCTCTGTAACAGAAAATGCTGATAAGCAATTTAAGCAGGTCGTAAAAAAAGCAATGAAACTTAATGAAAAGGCTTTTGTTGCCGCTGTGGGTTGTTATGCGCAATTGAAACCTGAGGAATTAGCAGCTGTAGATGGTGTAGATTTAGTTTTGGGAGCTACTGAAAAATTTAAAATTACCGATTATATTCATGACTTGAGCAAAAACGACATGGGTGAGGTTCATTCATGTGAAATTGCCGAAGCAGATTTTTATGTTGGTAGTTATTCTATTGGAGACAGAACTCGTGCTTTTTTGAAGGTTCAGGATGGCTGTGATTATAAATGTACCTATTGTACTATTCCGTTGGCAAGAGGAATTTCAAGAAGTGATGCTTTAGAGAATGTATTACAGAATGCAAAAGAAATTTCTGCTCAGAACATCAAAGAAATTGTTCTGACAGGAGTAAATATTGGTGATTATGGAAAAGGGGAGTTCGGAAATAAAAAACATGAGCATACTTTCTTAGATCTGGTACAGGCTTTAGATAAAGTAGAAGGAATCGAACGCTTGCGAATTTCATCTATCGAACCTAATTTACTTAAAAACGAAACCATTGAATTCGTTTCTAAAAGCCGCACTTTTGTACCGCATTTTCACATTCCGCTGCAATCCGGCAGTAATGATATTTTGAAATTAATGAAGCGTCGTTATTTGCGAGAAGTATATACAGAAAGGGTTAATAAGATTCGTGAAGTAATGCCGCATGCGTGTATTGGTGTTGATGTAATTGTAGGCTTTCCTGGCGAAACAGATGAACATTTCTTAGAAACCTATCATTTTCTGAATGACATGGATATATCCTATTTACATGTATTTACCTATTCTGAAAGAGATAATACAGAAGCTGCTGATATGCCAGGTGTCGTTTCTGCAAATGTAAGGGCAAAACGAAGTAAAATGCTGCGTGGATTATCTGTTAAAAAACGCCGTGCTTTTTACGAAAGCCAGTTAGGAACCAACAGGACTGTTTTATTTGAAGGTGAAAATAAAGAAGGATACATTCATGGTTTTACCGAAAACTATGTGAAAGTAAAAACACCATGGAATCCTGAATTGGTGAATACTTTGCAAGAAATCAATTTGACTAAAATTGATGAAGACGGAAGTGTACGTTTGGAGTTTTTAAACAAATTAGCAGAAGCATAGTTTTAAAAAGTCAAAATTAAATTTACATATTTGTCAGTTCGAGCGAAGTCGAGAACTTTATGAAAACTAAACATTTCGACTCCGCTCAGTGTGACAAAAACAACGAAGCCCTTTATTTCTAAAGGGCTTTTGTTTTATAGTGAAATTTTATTTCTCGTTTTCTTCTGAAATGAGTTTTAATGAGTTGACATAATCAGTGTCAAATTCGATTACTCTGATTTTTTCGGGGTTAAAATTTAGCTCCCCGCCAAAAGCACCTCTAATGTCTAAGAAATCAATGGTTAGTATTTCGTCGTTTATCTCAATGAGTTTTCCTAAATAAACTGATTTAGGTGATTTTTTTACTATCTGAAAAATACCATATTTGTTTTGAATATAATTTAGAATTGTACTCAAATCCTTAATCGGAATGATGTCTTCGGCATTTGTTTTTAAACCTTTCAGGCGAATTACCTTTTCGTTAAATTCAAGTTCTTCATCTCTTTCGATTGCTTCGATATTTTTATTTTTCAGAATTATAAAGCCGTCAATTATAAAATCAACAGGATTGTTTCTCAATAAAATCCAGTCATCAGAATAATCAATGAGAAATCCGGTGAAGATTTCTTTTTTATCTGTAAATGCAATTGAAACCAATTGTCTTAAATATTGTTCCATTCTTATTTGTTTTTAATTCTAAAAGTCAAGTTTCAAATTCCAATTTTAAGTTAAGTAAAATAATTGGAATTTAGAATTTCGCCGATTGGAATTTATATTTTAATTTAAGGGTTTGTAGACCAAATACTGCTGTTTTTAATAAAGACCCTGCGATTCAGTTTGAGCTGGGCAATTATCAATTCTGCAATATCTTCAGACTGCATTACTTTTTCAGGATTTCCGTCAGTCAGGTTTAAGTCTTTTGCCATATCAGTTGCAACTGTACTTGGTGTTAAAGCTGTAACGCGAATGTTGTGTTTTCTCAATTCCTGCATTAGAGAATCTGTCAATCCTAAAACTGCAAATTTAGAGGCACTGTAGGCACTCGTTAATGCATTACCATTTAATCCCGCAGTTGAAGAAATATTGATGATATCGCCAGTTTGTCTTTCAATCATATTCGGTAATACGGCACGGGTTGTATAATATGTTCCCATTAGATTTACCTGAATAATTTTTTCCCATTCATCAGGTTCTAATTCCAGAAATTTTCCAAAAGAAGCAATTCCGGCATTATTGATTAAAATATCAATAGTTTTAAATTCAGCCAAAGCTTTTTCTACTGCTGAATTTACGGAATTTATGTCAGCAACATCTGCAGTTAATGCTAATGACTTAACCCCAAAATTTTCAATTTTTACGGCTAATTGTTCAACATCGAGTTGTGTTCTTGAAACTAATATTACATTTACACCTTCTTTTGCCAGAGCAATGGCAATCGCTTTTCCAATTCCTTTACCGGCTCCTGTAATCAGGGCGTTTTTATTTTTCAAGTTAGTCATGATTATATTTTTTAGAAATGCAAAAAGCATCTGTTCAGTACTACAAAAATACAGTTTTTGCTTACCAAAAAGATGCTTTTTTATTTTCTTAATCTAAGTTTAACAGCTTTTATTTATTCTTTCAAAACCATATCAATACACATTACAGCAGCCAGAATTAATTGTCTGAGCGGAGAATCTGCAGCTACTGTTTCTTCAATTTGTAATACATAATTATCGGCACTGGTAAAAAACTCTTTACCTAATCCTGCCCATTTTTTATTTACTTGTGCAAGCTGTTTATTTTCATGTGTAAATTTAAAATCCCAGCCGGTCCATTTTCCCTGAAGTGTTGCGACAGGTTTTTCATTTTTATCCAGTATTTCAAATCTTCCTCCAAAAGAAAAGAACTTTTGTTTGAAGGTTCCAATTAATCTGTCTTTCTCATCAAAAACTTCAACAGTAGAGCGAAAAATGGCAATACCACGTTTTACTGAAATCAGCTTTTCGCCCAAAGCTGTTGTAATTTCAACATTAAAAGGCGTCATTCTCTTATAATCAGTAAAGCGTAACATTTTGGTAAAAAAGCCCAGATTGTTCTCGCGGCAATTCATAATAATCTGATTGGTTTCAGGATTGTAAATGTCATAATTGTTTGATGCTTTAAGCATTCCGATATGTTCTTTGACTAAGAAAAGATTTTGATTTAAAATTGGGTTCATGAAATTTTGTTTGAAATTTGATTGATATTAGACTTTTTGAAGATTGTAGTTTTAACTTCTTTAAGGTGTTCAAATGTAAAAATAATTTTGTTAATGAATCAATATTAATGAATGATTAAAATGTCGTGTGAGAGATTTTATAATCATTTCTTTTCTTTAGATATAATAACGACAACTCCGTTTATAGCCTGATTTCCGTAAAGTGAAGTCGCATCATTACCTTTTAGTACTTTTACTTCTTTAATATCATTCGGATTTATTTTAGAAAATTGATTGGAGTTTATGATGTCCCCATCCAAAATAAACAGCGGTTCTTTGAAAACAGAATTAGAAGGCGCACATATTACAATTCGTTTAGTTGAAGTACCAGACTGAACAAAATTTGAAAAAACTTTCACATCGCAAATTGTGTCTTTTGCCTTGATTAAAGATTTTGAAGTTGTTTCTATTTCGGAAACACGATTTTCCGGTTTTTTAATAATAGTTTTTTCCTGTGCTTTTGATATGAAACATATAGACATAGAAAGGACTAATGAAATAAGTTTTACTTTTTTCATGATAGTGAGATTTTAAATTGAAAGCTTTTTAGTTATTTTTTTAAAGCTGGTTTCCCTTTTTTGGTAGTAATAATCACAACTCCTTTTCGGCCTTTTTCGCCATATTTTTCTGTGGCTTCCAGATCCTGAAGAATCGTAATGGTTTTAATTTCCTGTTTGTTTAAAGGGGCATAAGGACTTGTAGGGTTTGTGCCAAATAAATCATTTTCTGAATAATAGATTCCGTCAATAATGTATAAAGGTTCATCCAGAACAACAAGGGATTCTACATTTTCCGGGTTTAAATTAGGAAGTTCGTCCTGCATCATTTTATCTCTTTTTGCGTCATTGCTGTGAGAAATTGCATTTCCGTTCAGTACAATTAAAGGAGCTGCTTTTTTAGCCTTATGCTCTTGTTTATCTGCAAAGGCGACTTTTGCAGATTCTCTTTCTTTAAATTTTGAAGAATAACCCATTTCTTCACTGGTTTCTTTTTTTGAAACTATAGTATTGTCTTCTTCAAAAAGTTCCTCTTTTAAGGGGGGAGCTGCAATAGCTTCGGGAGTCATTTCAGAAACAACCACCGGTTCAATAAATTGAACACTGGATCCCATTCCGGTTGCTTGCTGGATAGCGACACTTTCTTTGTTTTTTGCCTGATTTTCAATAATTTTAATCGCTTCTTCTTTAGAGACAATTCCTGAGTCAGAAGAAAACGTTTCGCTTTTTGGATTTAAATCGGATTTTTGAGCTTTTTCAGTTTCCTGAATAACCACTTTTGGAATCTCATTTACAGCATTTTTATCTGACTTTAAAAATTGAAATCCAAGGGAAATTAATAGCAGAAAAGAAGCTGCTACTGCAATTTTCTTCCATAATGCAATGGTTTTTTTGTCTTCCTTTTTGTTCAGTTTATCTTCAACACGTGACCAGATCTTTTCCATTCCCGGGAAATCTTTCTGTTCCGAGTTGTGTGCGGCCTCTTTAAATTTATCGAATATTTTATCGTGATTGTCCATGACTATTTTGCTTTTTGATAATACAATTTATTTACTAATTCCTTCAGTTTTGTTTTGGCGGCATTTAATTGCGATTTTGAAGTGCCTTCCGAGATTTTCAGCATTTCGGCTATTTCCTTGTGTCCAAAACCTTCTATGACAAAAAGGTTGAAAACAGTTTTGCAGCCGTCTGGAAGGTGGTTTAATAAATTGAGTAAATCTTCTTCTTCTAATGTGCTGATCTCATCTGTAAAAGGCTGCGATAAAACCTTTACATCATCCAGATACATATTGAAATTGGTGTTCTTTTTAATAGTTGCCAAACAATGATTAACGGTAATTTTTCTTGACCAGGCTTCAAAGGCTTTTTCTTCCTTAAGCTGGTTCAGTTTTGTAAAGATGGTGTAGAAAGCATCGGCAAGGGCTTCTTCGATTTCTTCTTCCTTCTTGAGGTATCGTTTGCAAACACGATAAAGCTTTGGAGCCATGTGCTCATAAACCTGACGCTGGGCATCACGGTTCATTTTTTTGCAGTTAGAAATTAGCGTTTCGTTTATCACAATTCTGGTCTTTAATTATAAAGAGAACTAAAAAGGGAAAAAGGTTGGGACGAGTATGAAAAAAGTTTGGTTTTTTTTAATAGTTGTTCGTAGAGACGCACAGCAGTGCGTCTAAAATGCAATTATTTTAGTGTTTCTCTGTGGAAATATTTTGTGAACCTTTGTAGAAGTTATTTGGCAGAGATTCACAAAAGGATACACGAAGATTCGCAAAGTAAAATATCTGTTTAATTTTTATGATTTAAATTGTTATACCATTTTGCTATTTTTTGAATTTCTTTTGTATTTGTTTTAGGACTGCATGCAAGACCTAAATTTATTTTTGTGTTAGAAATATAAGAGTTTAAAAAAATAATTGCAAAACCGCCAATTTCAGCTTCATCGTCAGGGAAATAAGATGAAAAAATATTCATATAACTGCAACACTTTTGTTTAGATTGCATGATGGAAATTAGATATTCGACATCTTTTGGCTTAACCCAATCTTCAGGAAATTCTCCAGCCATACTTATGCAATTGAACTTTGTATGCTTCTTATATTTTTCTGTAAAAAGTATAATAAACGATTTTGGATCTAAATTTTTTGGGGATAAAGTTTTGGAATATTCTTTTCGTGTTAAATCTTCTATACTCGTAAATTCTAAGTTGTCTTTTTCTGCATTGTTTATTTTAAAGTCGTAAAACAGATAACCGCTAATTGAAAGAATGAAAATTACTATTAGTGAAAGAAATGTTTTTTTCATAGAAATAGTCTTACTTGACCGGTAATGTCAATTTATAAATCTTAGTTTCCAATAGTTCCGTATCATTATCTTCGCAAAGCAGAAACTCGATTTTATTATTTTCTTTTTTGTAGAGAGTCAAACCTTCAAATTTATTGGTTGCCGTTATTTTTTGAGTAAAATCAATTTTCATGGTTTTGAGATCTATTCTTCCAATGAAACTTCCCAGAACTTCGCCGTCATCGTAAGTTGATTTAGTGTCTTCTGCGGTGGAGAGAAAATAAATTTTGTCTTCGACCAGAACAGCATCGGTAAAGCTGGAACGAACCCCTTTTATTTTCGGCAGTTTGTAATTGACAGAAATCAGAGCAAATTCTTCACCAAGATTTTTGGCATGGATGGTGAAAATGGTGTTTTTGTTTGAGATTCCATTTCCGCGGTTGAATAAGTACCAGTTTTCACCATCAAAAATAGCGCCTTCCAGATTGAAATCTTGCGGTTTTATATCACCAAAATTTTGCATCAGGGCGTACAAATCAACCAGATTATTTTTTTGTAAAATGGTTTTCGATTTGAGATCGAATGCAATCATTTTATTTCGGTTTTCGGTAGAACCGGAACCAAAAACATAAAGCGTATCGTTATGATGCGTGATGGATTCGAAATCGGGTTTTATATTTTTCGGAATATTTTGCGACGGATTATCAATTAAAGGATGATGGCTTAACTGCTGATCCTGCATGTTGTATTCGTATAAGAACCCACTGTTGTCGCCAATAATGTAAAGTGAATTATTATTGAAAAATAATCCGGATGCAGAACCGATTCCGATGATTTGAAATAGTATTTCTAATGTGAATTTTTCCATGAAATGTTGTTTTGAAAACTAATGCCTAGCCCTGATAGAAGTGAAAATCCTTTTGCCCCGCTTCTTTAGCGAGGCAAAAGATTGTAACGGATAGCAGGAATATGCTTCGTAAAAATAGTATATTTATGACACAAAAAAATTTAAAATATGAAATCGCTACTGATAAAACCTTTGTATAAACAAAATTGAAGGCGATAAGATAAGTGACCAATAACAATAAATTAATACAAATGAAATCAATAGATCCAAAAGATTTTAAAGTTACAGACAAAATAAAGTTATCCAGGATTCCGACTTTGCTTGATATTGAAGCGAGTGATGATGAAAAAGAAGAGAAACTGGATAAAGTTCAGGAGAAACTGAGTGATTTGCAGGATGTAATGTATTCGCACAATAAATATGGCGTTTTGATTTGCCTGCAAGGAATGGATACGTCCGGAAAAGACAGTCTGATTCGGGAAGTTTTTAAGGAATTTAATCCGCGTGGAGTTGTGGTTCACAGCTTTAAAACACCAAATTCAACCGAATTGGAACATGATTATTTGTGGAGACATTATATTGCTCTGCCGGAGAAAGGGAAGTTTGCGATTTTTAATCGTACACACTACGAGAATGTTTTGGTAACGCGTGTGCATCCTGAGTATGTTTTGGCTGAGAATTTACCGGGAATCAATTCGGTTGATGATATTACACCGAAATTCTGGAAAAAAAGAATTAAGCAAATCAATAATTTTGAAAAGCACATTGCTGAAAACGGAACCATCGTGATGAAATTTTATCTGCATTTGAGCAAAGAGGAGCAAAGAGAACGTTTGTTACGTCGTTTGGAAGAAGAAAAACATCATTGGAAATTTTCACCCGGAGATTTAAAAGAGCGGGAACACTGGAAAGAATACCAAAAATATTACGAAGAAGCAATTAATAAAACTTCGACAGATTATGCACCCTGGTATGTAATTCCTGCAGACGACAAAGAAATGGCACGCTATATTGTAGCAAAAATTATTTGGGAAGAAATGCAGAAACATACGGATATTAAAGAACCTGAACTTGACGATAAAATTAAAGCTAATATTGAAATGTATAAAAAGGAATTGGGCGGGAAGAATTAGATAATTAGAAAATGTGATAATTAGATAATTGTATTACTTGGTTTTCTTTCCTAAGTATAAAAAAAACTAAACCCGACAGATTTTAAAAATCTGTCGGGTTTCACCAAAAAAAAATAAAAATAACTCTAATTTATTTTACAATTCAAAACCATACGCTACACGAAGTGCAATCTGATTGGTATTGAATTTGTCATAATCTTCATATCTTACACTAACATCTATATGTTTTCCAGCATAACCAATACTTGGAGCCCATAAAAGTGAAGTTTCGTTATAATCATTAGTTACAGCAAAACCTGCACCTACTTCTCCCATAACATAGAACTGATCTTCCCAGAAGAAAGCTTTAAAACCGGCTTTTGCAGGAATGAATCCTAAATCAGGAACATCATCTCCAACAAACAAATTAGTAAAACCGGTAGTAAGTGTTAACGAAGTTCTTTTGGATAAATCATATTGAAGTCTTACATCACCACCAAGAGCCCAGTCGTAGTCATCCCCATCTGTCGGAATTCCACCGCTGACACCAAATCCTAATTTAAATTTTTGATCGTAGTTAGAGCTTTCTGCAGTTTGCGCAGATGTAGTTGTCGTGCAAAAAATTGCAATGGCTGCAACAAATAAAATTCGGATGTTTTGTAAATTTTTCATGCTTGTATTTTTTTAATTACTATGTTGTAAAAGTAGTTTTGAGGTAGTGGTAAGTCGTTATATAATTTTCAGGAATCGTTACATAATGTGAATATTGTTAAAATTTCAGGTAATAGTAAAATGTTGTGAATCCCTTGTTTTATTGGTGTTTAAGTTAATATTGACCAAAAATATTTGATTCACTTTATTCTTAATGTTTGATTAAGATGTTAAAATGGTGTAAGGATTTTTTTGCTTTTGCAATTATTAAATCCATTAAAACTCAATATTTCTACAGAATCCAAAGCAACTGATTATCTTTGCAGGCTAAAATGATTAAAAGTGAATTTAAAGCAGTACACAAAAGAGTTTTCCTATAATTTAAGGCTGGCATATCCTGTTGTTTTAGGAATGGTTGGCCATAACTTAATAGGTATGGTAGATAACATAATGGTAGGCAGATTAGGAAGTACTGAACTGGCAGCAGTTTCCTTGGGAAATAGTATGATTTTTATTGCGATGTCGTTAGGGATTGGATTTTCTACAGCCATTACACCTATTGTTGCAGAAGGTGATGCCGAGAAAAATGATACTAAAATACGTTCTGCTTTTCATCATGGATTGTTTTTATGTACTATTTTAGGATTAGTCCTTTTTGGAGTCATTGTTCTGGCAAAACCAATAATGGAGATGCTGCATCAGCCTGACGAAGTTATTGCCCTTGCAAAACCTTATCTGGACTGGGTTGCTTTTTCTCTTATTCCGTTAATAATGTATCAGGGCTACAAACAATTTGCAGACGGACTGTCGTTGACAAAATATTCGATGTATGCTATGGTAATGGCCAATGTACTTCATGTAGGGATGAATTATGTATTGATTTACGGAATCTGGATTTTTCCAAAAATGGGAATTATTGGTGCAGCTATAGGAACTGTAATTTCTAGAATATTTCTGGTTATGTTCATGCACATCATGCTTTCAAGAAGAAATGATTTAAAGCATTTCTTCAGCAATTTCAGTTTTGAGGAAATTAAAAAAGAAACAATAAAAAAAATAGTGAGCATTGGTTTTCCATCAGCCATGCAAATGCTTTTTGAAGTCGTATTGTTTACAGCTTCTATCTGGTTATGTGGTAATATTGGCAGAACCAGTCAGGCAGCAAATCAAATCGCATTGAGTCTGGCTTCAATGACTTTTATGTTTGCGATGGGCTTAAGCGTGACTTCGATGATCAGAGTAAGCAATCAAAGGGGACTGCAGGATTATAAAAAATTAATAGTTGTAGCACGCTCTATTTTTTTACTGGCGATCATCATAGAAAGTGTTTTTGCAATTGTATTTGTAGCTTTTCACCAGTTTTTACCACACATTTTTTTGAATATGGAAAACACAATACAGCTTACAGACAATACAGAGGTAATTGAAATTGCTTCAAAATTATTGCTGATTGCGGCAGTGTTCCAGATATCTGATGGGATTCAGGTTGTGGTTCTGGGGGCTTTACGCGGATTACAGGATGTAAAAATTCCCATGTACATTACTTTTGTCGCGTATTGGGTTATCGGTTTTCCAATTTCGTATTATTTAGGAGAATACACTTCTATGAAAGCAGCCGGAGTATGGGTCGGGCTTTTGGCGGGCTTAACTTCTGCAGCACTTTTTCTGTACATCCGCTTTAATTACTTAACCAAAAAATTAATTAAAAATTAACTTTCAAATAACTACATTTGAAACCTAAAAAATAAATTAAACATGGAATTACCTAAATTTTTACTTGGAGATAATACTGATTTTCCAGATGATATTTTCATCATTCACCTTGATTACCCAAGATTTATTATCAATTTAAAAGATGATGAGGTAGAATTTCTGGAAGAAGCAGAAGATCTGGATGAAGCTGAATTAAATGCAGAAATGGAAGGTTTAATCGAAAAAGCAAATGATTTTTACGATCGCGAAATAAATCGTTACGAAGAGTAGAGACGCACTGCAGTGCGTCTCTACCCTGAACCAATCAAAATTATCTGATGAAAAATTTACGTTTTTTAAAACCCGTTTTCAGTTTTATAGCAATCGGATTGCTCATTACTACCTTAAGCAGAATATTTTTATTTTTTATTTTTAAAGAAAGGGTTGTCGAAACGCCTGATTTCTGGTATATTTTTCCAATCGGTCTTCGAATGGATTTAATTTTACTTTGTTATTTGTCGTTTCTGCCCGCTGTTTTAATTACTTTTTTACCAAATAAATGGCTAAAGTTTACCAATTCTTTTTTGGTAATTTACAGTTTTTTATTCCTGTTTCTGATTCTTTTTGTAGAATTGGCTTCACCGGATTTTGTAAAACAATACGATACACGTCCGAATAAGATTTTCTTAGATTATCTGATTTATCCAAAAGAAGTTGTCGGAATGCTTCTGAAAAGTTATCTGACTTCTATCATCGTAACATTCCTGATTTTGGCAGTTGTCATCTATTTTGCTTTTAAAAAAGGAAAGAAATATTTTTATACAACCAGCACAGAATACAAATTCAAATTAATGGTTTTTCCGTTGGTTGCTTTTGTATTGTTTTTTGGAGCGCGTTCAAGTCTTACTTCAAAACGTCCAATTAATGCCAGTAATGCTGTTTTTTCGACAGATCAGCTTACCAATACTTTAGGATTGAACTCTTTTTATACCGTTGCTTTTGCAGCCTATTCGATTAAAAACGAAGGAAATACCAAAATGTATGGTAAAATGGAAGAAGCCGAAGCCATTGCCCGTGTAAAAAAATACATGATTGCCGGACCAAATGATTTTACAGATGCTGAAATTCCATTTCTGCATGTGCAGCAGCCGGATTCTGTTTTGAAAAAGCCTTATAATCTGGTCATTTTTCTTCAGGAAAGTTTAGGAGCTGAATATGTTGGAATTCTTGGCGGAAAACCTTTAACACCTGAATTTGATAAATTATCGAAAGAAGGTTTATTATTTACAAATCTGTATTGTACCGGAACCCGAAGTGTCCGTGGAATTGAAGCAGTTGTTACCGGATTTTTACCTTCTCCTTCTGAAAGTGTAGTAAAGCTTGGAAATTCGCAACAGGGATTTTTTACTTTGGCAGATGCCTTAAAACATAAAGGGTATGATACAAGTTTCATTTATGGCGGAATGGCAAATTTTGATAATATGGCTTCGTTTTTTAACGGAAATGGATTTCAGGATATTGTGGATCAGGAAGATTTTGAATCTGATGGGAATAAATATGTTTTCAAAGGAACCTGGGGCTATTCTGATGAGGATTTAGTTACGAAAGCAAATAATTATTTTAAATCTAAAGGAGACAAACCATTCTTTTCTTTGATGTTTTCTACATCTAATCATGAACCTTTTGAATATCCTGCGGGAAGAATCCAGCCTTATGATAAAAAACCTGCAACCGTCAACAATGCGATGAAATATGCTGATTTTTCGATTGGGAAATTCTTTGAAATGGCTAAAAAAGAGGCTTATTTCAAGAACACGATTTTCATTGTGATTGCAGATCATAACACCAGAACCTACGGAAAGAATTTAGTGCCGATTAATAAATTCCATATTCCCGCTTTAATAATGGGACCGGGAGTTCCAAAAGGGGTTTCATACACTAAATTAGCAAGCCAAATTGATATTCCGCCAACATTATTAAGTTATTTGGGGATATCATTTGAAACTCCAATGGTTGGAAGAAATCTAAATCAATTAGATGCAAAAACACAAGGAAGATCTATCATGCAGTTTAATGATATCAATGCATTCAGAGTCGAAAATCAGGTTGTCATTATGCAGCCAAATTTGAAACCGCTGCAATTCGAAATCAAAAATGATACAACTTTAATTCCTGTAAAATTAAACGAAGAATTAGCAAAAGATGCCTTGGCACACGTTATAACTGCCGGAAATTTATATAAAGAAAATAAGTATAAGCTTAGAACGAAATAGTTCAGGAGAATAAAAATAATACACAGCTGCTAAGATGATTTTTTCTTTAGCAGCTTTTTTTTGCTTTTGATATTATTCAACTAACAATTAAAATAATAGTCTAACGAAATAGTTGTAACTTTAATATGTTGATTTTTAGCGTTCTGTGGTGTGTTTTTAGGAGATTAAAGGTAACAAATAAGGAACTTCGTTTATCTATCTATAAATTATTTAAAACTAAATCGTTATGAAAAATTTTAAACCAGCAATTTTTACAGCAACATTAGTTTTGTGTTGCCTGTTAAATGTAAATGCTCAAGACAGCAAAATTGTAAAAACCACTAAAACCATTTCCGGTTCAGAAAGCACTTTAGAAGCATCTGCACACAAAAGCAGTATAAATGGCATAAATAACGGAATGCCAAATCGAATTTCGATGAATGTTACAGTTGCAAAACAAACACAGGGAGCAACGTTTGGAGAAAAAGTAAATGCCGGAAAAATAAATGTAACCTTAGTTGAAGGCGGATGTGTTGTTTTATTTTCTTCAAATGAAGGGTACAGAGTCAATACAGCAGATAAAAGTATTAAGGAATTAAGTAAAAGTGAATCCGCTGCTTTTGGCGAAAAAGTCAATCAGGGTTTGCATGCGGCGGGCAATGCTGTAGGGCAGGGAGCCTCTTTATTGGGTGGTGCCATGCCTGGAGGGTCTGTTATTTCGGCTACCGTTTCCAGTGTGGGTAATTTGGCAGGAAGTGGTGGAGGAGCAGCTGCAGCTTCTTATGCAGCGACAGGAAAAGCAGCAAAACCCGATTCTGAAAATAAAGTTTTAAAAATTCAGGATAATGCAAATGAAACTGTATTCGATCTGCCTGATGGTGAATATGAATTAAGTTTTGTTATTGTTGAAAAAGCCACTTCGGGTTTGAAAGACACTTTAAAAACCCAGGTCAGAATGGCTTTTTCAATAGAAAAAGGCGTTTTAAAAACGAAACATGATACTGCTAAAAATTCAGTAGGAAACATTCGTTAAAAGAATTAAATAGATCCGGATTTAAATATTTCATATTGTGTTTTTTAATTTAAAAGTCAAAGAAGGGGGTAACAAAAAATGAATTTGTGTATCTATCTATAAATCATTAAAACTAAATCGATATGAAAAATTTTAAGACAGCAATTTTTACAGTAGCATTTGTATTATGTGGATTAACTGGTGTAAAAGCTCAGGATAGCAAAAATGTAAAAGAAAAAACAGTTAAATCCAGTTCTGCGTCAGATTCTAAAGCAACATTAGAAACACCAACAAATGTTGGGATTCCATTAGAAGCAAGACGTTTGAAAACCAAACACGATACGGCTAAAAATTCAGTAGGGAATATCCGTTGAAGAAATAAAATTTTCTGTACAAAAAATAGAAAAGGTTATATTTTTTTATACTTATCTAATAATATCTGAGCGGCTGCAAAAGGTGATATTTCATTATTTTGCACCGCTTTTTTTGTTTCGTCTAATTGGGAAAGAATTTTCGGATTGTTGAAAAAGTCTGATTTCAGATGTTCATTAATGGTTTCTATCATCCAAAATTGATTCTGTTCTTTTCGCTTTTCGTCAAAATATCCAGTTTCATGGGTTAATTCAAAATATTGAGAAATTGTTTCCCAAATGTCTGATATCCCATCTTTGGTTATGGCACTGCAAGTCGTCACTTTTGGTTGCCATGTTGATTTTTTAGAAGGAAATAAATGCAAGGCTCTGTTAAATTCAATTTTGGCCAGATTTGCTTTTTTGATATTGTCTCCGTCAGCTTTGTTGATTACAATCGCATCCGCCATTTCCATAATACCGCGTTTGATACCCTGAAGTTCGTCTCCCGCACCGGATATTTTTAGTAATAAGAAAAAGTCAACCATGCTGTGAACTGCCGTTTCGCTTTGGCCTACACCAACTGTTTCAATAATAATGACATCAAAACCTGCGGCTTCGCAAAGGATAATTGATTCACGGGTTTTTCTGGCCACACCACCTAAAGTTTCCCCGGAAGCACTCGGTCTGATAAAAGCGTTTTCATCTTTTACCAATTCTTCCATACGGGTTTTATCACCTAAAATACTACCGTGAGAAAGCGAACTGCTTGGATCAACCGCTAATACGGCCACTTTTTTTCCTAATGAAGTTAAATGTTTTCCGAAGGCTTCAATAAAAGTGCTTTTTCCAACACCAGGAACGCCTGTAATTCCTATTCGGATTGATTTATTGGCTTCAGACAAACATCCTTTAATTACCTGATTTGCTTTTTCAGTATGGTCCTGATTTGTGCTTTCGATTAAAGTAATGGCACGACTTAAGGTTGTTCGGTTTCCGGAAATTATTCCTGAAATCAGTTCTTCAGCAGATGGCTGCTGTCTGCGTTTGTTTTTAATTTGGCTGATAGCCGATGCGTTGGTGATTTCGGGAGATGAAATTCCAGCTTTTTCGTTTAAACTGCCGGCCTGCTTATTTGAACTTGACAAAACACATTTTTTAGAATTGTAAAAGTACTGAAAACAAAAACAGTTTCAAAAGCAGAAAATTGCCTTGAAAACTGTTTTTTGTTAAAACACAAATTAATTATCTCGCTTTTAAATTCGTGCTAATTTGTGAAATCTGTGTTTTATTAGTATCCTGCAGTAAATCGAACCTGGTGGTGTTTTGGGATTTCTGTTTCGTCAGCAATAACAACTGCTAAATCTTCTACAGATAAAATGCTTCTTTGCTCATCATTAAAAACCGGGTTTTCTAAACCTAAACGATATTTTCCTGTTCTTCCTGTTTTAGTTCCCTGATGCATTTCAAAAGCAGGACTAAAAAATGCCCAGTCCAGTTCTTTTTCTTCTTTAATGATATTCAGATATTCTCTTGCAGCATTTGCTCCGTCATAAATTTCTTTTGGAAAATCAGGCGTGTCAATAGCTTGTAATCCCGGTGCTACAAACAAACTTCCGGCTCCTCCGATGGTGATAAAACGGGTAACTCCTGATTTTTTAACGGCTTCCTGAATGGCTTTTGATCCTTTAATGGAATCTTCGTAAATATTCGGATTTGACCATCCTGGATTAAAAGCATTAATAACAGTGTCGTGACCTTTTAAAATTTCTGCCAATGCATCAACGTTAAAAATATCTGCAGCGATCCATTTTGCATTTGCAGTATCTTTAGGAGTTCTGGCAATTGCTGTAATTTCGTGTTTTCTGTCTGCGAATTCATTTACAAGGGCTGAACCAACAAATCCAGTTGCTCCAATAATTGCGATTTTCATAATATATAAATTTATTTAGTAATAAAAAAAGTTACAGTTTTGGATAAAAAAATAGCTTTAAAACTGATTAGAGAAATCTTCTAATGTGATGTTTTTCAGTTCTAAACTTACTTTTTCGTTTAAATCGGCATACAATCCCGATAAATTTTCATTGATTTTCTTTCCAACAGGACAATCCGGATGGGGTTGATTTTTGGCATAACCTAAATTAATCGTGTCAAAAGTCATTTGAAATATTTCTTTCAGGGTAATATCAGTGGCATTTTTGGCTAATCTTGTTCCGCCGTTTTTACCTTCTTTACTTTCTACAATATGATGTGCTTTTAAGTTGGCAATTTCTTTTCTGACCAAAACCGGATTCAGATTGATACTTCCTGCAATAAATTCTGACGACAAAAAATCATTCGGGAATTTAGTGAGCAAAGTAAGGATGTGAATCGTTATGGCAAATTTACCTGAAAGCATACTGTAATAAATTATATTACAAATATAATGAGTTTTATAACACAAAACCTAATTTTAACTTTTTTTTCAGTAATTAGTAAAAAGTAATTAGTAAAAAGTAATTAGTAAAAAGTAATTAGTAAAAAGTAATTAGTAAAAAGTAATTAGTAAAAAGTAATTAGTAAAAAGTAATTAGTAAAAAGTGATTAGTAAAAAGTAATATGATTACTAAATGCTAAGTCTTTTGGGAATCTTTTTTTAATATCCACATTATACAAAAGCTAATTACTATTCGCTTTTCACCAGTCACTAAATTATAAATACCTACTTTTGTAACCATCCCGTGATATGAATAATTTTATTATAATATTCTTCTTTTTATTTTTAGGACTGCTTTTGCAAAAAGTGAAAGGTTTTCCAGTAACGTTTTATAAAATCCTGAACAAAATTGTCGTTTATGTATGTCTTCCGGCAATTACTTTATGCCATATTCCGAAAATACAATGGAGCAATGAATTATTATTTCCAATTGGTTCAGGCTGGATAACTTTTATCCTGGCGTTTGCGTTTTTTCATTTTTTAGGAAAAAGATTAGGGTGGTCCAATAAATTGATTGGCTGTTTGATTTTAACAGCCGGATTAAGCAATTCGTCTTTCCTTGGTTACCCTATAATTGAAGCATTATTTGGGAAAAAAGGTTTAGAAACGGCAATTTTGGTTGATCAGCCAGGAACCTTCGTGGTAGTTTCAACTTTAGGGGTTTTTGTTGCCGCCTTTTATTCTAAAGGGACTCCGGATGCTTTTGGTATCATAAAGAAAATAATATTATTTCCTCCTTTTATAATGTTTGTTCTGGCTTGCTTAATGAATGTTTATAATTATGAATTGAATTTAGATATTGAATTTATTTTATTAAAAATAGGAAGTTTGGTAACACCACTGGCCTTGTTATCAGTAGGATTACAATTAAGTTTTGACAGGAAAAGCCAGCACTGGAAATTCTTACGCCTCGGACTTTTTTTTAAGCTTTTCCTGGTTCCGTTTGTCATTTTAGTTCTATATGTTTTCATTTTTAAACAGCATTCTGAGCCTATAAAAATTACGATAATGGAAACGGCTATGGCACCGATGATTACAGGTGCAATTTTGGCTTCGACTTATGGTTTAAAACCTAAATTAAGCAGTATGATGGTTGGTTTTGGAATCCCAATTTCCTTTCTAACCCTTGCCATATGGTACTTTATTGTGAATTTTATTTAATTATGAATTAATTATATAGGGAAAATAGAATTTTAACTAATTTTTAAATTTTGATTGTTTTCTGAATGCATTTTTTAGTTAATTTTAGGGGAACTAAAAAACATAATTATGTCAACATTACGATTAGGCGATATAGCTCCGGATTTTCAGGCTGAAACTACACAGGGAACAATTAATTTTCATGAATGGTTAGGAGATTCATGGGGTGTTTTATTTTCACATCCTGCAGATTTTACACCGGTTTGCACAACTGAATTAGGAACAGTAGCCAATTACGTTCCAGAATTTACAAAAAGAAACACTAAAGTTTTAGCTTTGAGTGTTGATGGTTTAGAATCACATAAAGAGTGGATTAAAGATATTAACGAAACCCAAAATACAGAGGTTAATTTTCCAATTATTGCAGATGAAGATAAAAAAGTAGCAAATTTGTATGATATGCTGCACCCAAATGCAAGCGATAAATTTACAGTGCGTTCTGTTTTTGTAATCGGACCTGATAAAAAAATAAAACTAACTTTAACGTATCCGGCTTCGACAGGAAGAAATTTTGACGAATTGCTTCGTGTTATTGATAGTTTGCAGTTAACGGCAAATTATAGTGTTGCTACTCCTGCAAACTGGAAGGATGGACAGGATGTTGTAATTGCACCTGCAATTCCGGATAGTGATATTCCTGCAAAATTCCCAAAAGGACATACACCAATTAAGCCCTATTTACGTTTGACTCCACAGCCAAATAAATAAGCTTTTTTTTGATTTTAAGATACTAAGGTGCTAAGTTTCTGAGATTTTGATCTTAGATTAATTAGCACCTTATAAATTTATTGTCGTTAATTAAAAAACTTAGCTATTTAACGGCTTTTCAATAACTCAGCCATCTTTTTCTTATCACCAACTACCCAGATAATATCGTTTTGCTGTAAAATCAAACTAGATTCAGGGTTTAGGATTCGGTTTCCGTTTCTTTCAATTCCAACCACCATTCCACCAGTTTTTCCTCTAAACTGACCAATGCTTTTCTCCGTAAAGTCTTCATTAGAAACTTCCAACTGACGCAGAACAACTTCAGATTCTTGTACATTTTTAGGAGCTTCAATTTCATTTTGGTTCAAATAATTATTAAACTCGGTAATTTGAGCATCGGTACCAATTACAGAAATTTCATCGCCCGGAAATAAACGTTCGGTTTTAGTCGGAATCGGAATCGTGACTTCTCCACGTCTGATGTACGCAATATTAATTCCCATTGATTCTCTAATGCGCAATTCTTCTAATGTCTTCCCGGCAAGGTTCGACTCTTTTCCAATTTCAAAAATAGACATGTGGCCATCCCAGGGCATTAAATTGGCATATCTTCTGTCTATTTTTTTGTTTTCACGATCATTTAAATTTTTCAAAAAGTGATTTTCGATTTTATGATATTGTTCATTTAGTTTTTTCGGGAATATTTGATAAGCAACTATAGCTATAATCAACGCTACAAAAGCCACTGTTGGCGAAAAGAAGATGTTTAGTAAAAATCCAACAAAAAATAATCCCAAACTCATTCGGATTAAAATAAGCATTAAAAGAGCGCCACGATACTTGCGTTCTTCCCATAAAATTTCAACTTCATCGACTTTTACACGACGCAGGGAAAGTGCCCATAAAAACGGAGCAATTATAACTAAAGTTAATAAAGCGGCTAATGTATTTCCGAATCGGGTATCGGCAACCGAAGGCGCTACAAATTTTGACGACAATAAAATGATAGCAGTAATGATTATGGTATGAAGTATAATTTGTGTTACCGAAGACCGAAGCACAATTTGCCAGGTACTTACCGATTTTATAGCCTGTGCATTAACACTATAGCGGTTGATGTTTTTAACCCATTTTTTAGGCATTTTTTGTTCTAAAACCAGTGCAAAGGATTCAGAATATTTGATTAAAAAAGGTGTTGTAAAGGTTGTAATGGCGGATACCGCAACAATTATTGGGTAAAGGAAATCACTTGTAACTTTAAGTGTCATTCCTAATGTTGCAATAATAAAAGAGAACTCCCCAATTTGTGCCAGACTCATTCCGGTTTGGACGGATTGTTTAAGGGGCTGTCCGGATAAAAGTGCACCAAAAGAAGAACTCAATGCTTTTCCAAAAATAGTTAACAATGTAATAATGGCTACTGGTAATGCATACGTAATCAGGGTATCCGGATTAATCAACATTCCTACAGACACAAAAAATACGGCTCCAAACAAATCTTTTACCGGCTGAATTAAATGTTCTATTTTCTCAGCCTGAGTAGTTTCTGCAATGATAGATCCCATTATAAAAGCGCCTAAAGCAGGAGAAAAACCAACATTTGCGGCAAAAATTACCATCATCAAACACATGGCCAGTGAAATAATCAGCAGCATTTCATCTGTCAGAAGATGTTTTGCTTTTTTGAGTATCGTAGGAATAATAAAAATGCCTCCCAGAAACCAAATGATTAAAAAGAAAATTAATTTTAAAACAGATTGCAATAATTCTGTTCCGGAAACCTGATCGCTTACGGCAATAGTAGAGAGTAATACGAGCATTAAAATCGCAACGATATCTTCAACAATCAAAGCTCCAAATACAATTCCAACAAACTTTTTTCCTTTTACTCCCAATTCATCAAATGCCCTTATGATAATCGTTGTGGAAGAAATCGAAAGTGTCGCACCAAGAAAAATACTGTCCATTTTTCCCCAGCCCATCCATTGGCCAACACAATAACCAATGAGCACCATAAATATAATTTGTGTAATGGCGGTAATAGATGATGTTCCGCCCACCTTCATCAGTTTTTTAAAACTAAATTCGAGTCCTAAACTGAAAAGCAAAAAGATTACCCCAATTTCAGCCCAGACTTCCACACTTTTCATATCGGAGATCGATGGGAAAAAGTCAAAGTGATTTCCTGCCAGAAATCCGGCAATCAGATATCCTAAAACCAAAGGCTGTTTCATTTTTTTAAAAATAAGAACAGCAATTCCGGCAGTCATCAGGATTAATCCCAGATCACTGATTAAGGGTTGTAAGTGGTGAGTAGTTTCGGCAGCGGCGTTTAAGGCAAGCATAAATGGTATTTTTTTGTTCAGGAGCTATTCCGGCTTTCCATTTCAAGCTTTTGTGCAAAAAACATATTTTTAAAGCAGTTTCAGGAGCTTCCGCTGGTCGCTCTGTCCCTGCAAAAAAATATGGTTTTTTTACAAAAGGCTTTCCATTCTAATCCGGGCTAATTCTAATAAATTCAATAAAAAAAGCTATCCCGATAAAGATAGCTTTTTTTGACAAAATATTTTAGGTTTTCTTTAAATTCCTGTGTAATTACTAGGAGTTATCGCCATTAATTCGGCTCTAACGGAATCAGAAACTTCTAAGGTTCTAATAAAATTATGAATTGCGTTTTTATCAATCGCTTCATTCGTTCTGGTTAATCCTTTCAACGCTTCATATGGGTTTGGATACGCTTCACGACGTAAAATAGTCTGAATAGCTTCTGCCACTACAGCCCAGTTTTTTTCTAAGTCTTCGGCAAATTTACTTTCGTTTAAAAGCAATTTGTTCAAACCTTTCAAAGTAGCTTCAAAAGCAATAATGGTGTGTCCAACAGGAACTCCAACATTTCTTAGGACAGTACTGTCAGTTAAATCACGCTGTAATCTTGAAATTGGTAATTTAGCTGATAAATGTTCAAAAATAGCATTTGCGATTCCTAAGTTTCCTTCCGAGTTTTCAAAGTCAATAGGGTTTACTTTATGCGGCATTGCAGATGATCCAATTTCTCCTGCTTTGATTTTTTGCTTGAAATAATCCATCGAAACATATGTCCAGATATCACGATCTAAATCGATAATGATATTGTTGATTCTTTTTAAAGCATCAAAAAATGCCGCAAAATGATCATAATGCTCGATTTGTGTTGTTGGAAATGAATGTTGTAAACCAAGATCAGTTTCAACAAATTTAGTTCCGAATTGTTTCCAGTCAATTTGCGGGTATGCTACATGATGTGCATTGAAATTTCCTGTTGCCCCGCCAAATTTACCTGCAAACGGGATATTGAATAACAAACGCATCTGTTCTTCTAAACGCTCTACGAAAACCAAAATTTCTTTTCCTAAACGGGTAGGAGAGGCCGGCTGTCCATGTGTCCGTGCCAGCATTGGAATGGCTGCCCATTCAACACTTAATTCTTTCAATTTAGAAATCAAAGAAATTAACGAAGGCATGTAAACCTTTTCAAAAGCTTCTTTTGTAGAAAGCGGAATGGCTGTGTTGTTAATATCCTGAGAGGTTAATCCGAAGTGAATGAACTCTTTATATTGAGATAAACCTAATTTTTCAAAAGCATCTTTGATAAAGTATTCAACCGCTTTTACGTCGTGGTTGGTTACTTTTTCAGTTTCTTTAATCCAAAGCGCATCTTCAGTCGAAAAATTTTTGTAGATATTACGAAGGCTTTCAAATAAATCTGAATTAATGCCTTGCAATTGCGGCAATGGAATTTCGCACAAAGCTATAAAGTATTCAACTTCAACTAATACACGATATTTTATTAAAGCTTCTTCAGAGAAGTAAGGTGCTAAATTTTGGGTTTTACTTCTATATCTTCCGTCAATTGGTGATATAGCATTCAATTCGTTTAGAGTAGTCATCGTTATGTTGTTTTTTCGAAAGGTGCAAATATAAGGTATTGTTAAAACTTCTGAAAATTACTGAAGCTATATTATGCTTTAAATTATGGTTTTGAAAATTTTATCCCAAATCGTAAAGTAAAATCCATAATTACGAGATTCATTTTTATGATGATCATTGTGGAATTTTGTGGTTGAAATCCATTTTGTAAAATAGTTTTTATACCAATAATCCGGAAAAATATCGGTCTTTAAATGCCCAAATATTCCGTATGACAAATTTAAAATGAGATAAATAACGATGCTTAAAAAGTTGAACTTTAAAAGCGTAATTAAAAACAGCCATATAAAACCAAAACCTAAAGTTTCTACAGGATGAAGCACATACAGACTGTAAACACTGGTGTCAACATGGGTATGGTGAAGTTTGTGAATAGGATTGAACCATTTTAAGCGATGCGCCAGAAAATGAAAGCAGAACATAAAAAAGTCCATTAAAAAAATCAGCAATAAAGTATCAAATAATAAAGACAGGATTGATGCTGAAAAATCTACTCTCAGGATTCCTAAACGATACAATTCAAAACCCAATACTGTTATAAACGTATTACAAATGAGGGTTGAAAACACCCATTTTTGATCAGTCTTTTTTAATACGGTATTTTCTGGTTCAATAATTTTACCGATTAAAACAGATAAATAAATCAAAACTAAATTTTCAATCAGAAAGAAAACCGACAGATAAATCAGGTTGAATTGGGATAATTGATCGAGCCAGTTTTCGAAAATCATATTGCTTTTTCTAAAATCAATAGTTTTTCTCTCAAATCAGCTACTCCTTCTGAAGCAAATTTTGCAATCGTTTCTACTTTATTTTGAATATTCGGAATCGCAATTGGTTTTGGGTCAATATAAAAAACCGGAGTAATACTATAGGTGTAACTGATTAATCCTGCAGCAGGATAAACTTGCAGAGAAGTACCGATTACGGCAAAATAATCTGCCTCTTCCACAATTTTTATTGCTTCTTCGAGAGCAGGAACTTCTTCGCCAAACCAAACAATATGTGGGCGAAGTTGATGTCCATTTTCGTCAAAATCTCCAGTGAACAGATCTTCAGTCCAATTTAAAATCAGTTTTTTGTTTTGAACGCTTCTTACTTTTAGCAATTCACCGTGCAGATGCAGGACTTTTGTGCTTCCGGCTCTTTCGTGTAAATCGTCTACATTCTGGGTGATAATATGGACATCAAAATCTTTTTCTAATTCGGCTAAAATTACGTGTCCTAAATTGGGTTCGACTTCTTTGAGCTGTTGGCGTCTTTTATTATAAAAATCTAAAACCAGTTCTTGATTTTTACGCCAGCCTTCAGGAGTTGCTACTTCCATTACGTCATGACCTTCCCATAATCCATCGCTGTCACGAAATGTTTTGATGCCGCTTTCGGCACTTATTCCGGCTCCGGTTAACACCACTAATTTCTTTTTCATTTTTTGTATTGCAATTATTTTGGTAATTGATTCACTTCTAATATTCGTACCATTGTTGGCTCTGATTTTGCCAAACCTTCTCCGTCCACCTGATTTACATTTTGAAGAAAGATATGAAGTTTTTTTTGTTTTTCCCAAAGCGAAATGTCATAATTGGGTTCCCATTGACCTATTGATGTTGTTGTTAAATCTGTTATTTTCCAATTACTGTTTTTATCTAAATTCGTGTAAGCCATTGAGACTTTGTTTTCTCTTTCGCTGTCTCTAAATAGAAGGTACAAATAGCGATTTTCCCCTTCTTCTTTAATTAATAAATCAGGTCTGGAAATTGGGATTTTTTTGGTGCCGCCGCCTCCCAAAGAAAAAGGAGTTGTTCGAAAAGCTGTGTTTGTTTTTTTCCAGACGCCATTTTCTAAATAAACAATCTGAAACTGCGGAATAGTATTTTCACTCCAATAGTTAGCAATATAAGGATTTCCATTTTCATCAGCTGTCATCGAAGTTTGGTTGATCAAATTCGATTTTTCCGGAATGTTCCATGCAATTTCTGCCGATGCGACAGTTATTGGCAAATTGTACTTTTCTCCGTTTGATTTTTCCCAACTCAAACCACCATCAGAAGAGCGGGCATAACAGATGTCATGATTCGTCGATACATCCCAGCTTTCTCTCCAAACCCATGAAAGATGTATTGTGCCTTTTTTATCTACTTTGGCTTGCCAATACGCACTTCTTTTGTCTTCGCCATTTAATAGATTGCTCTGAATTTGCGACCATTTTTTGTCTTTTACAGAATAGGAATTAATAATCATGTTACCTCTTCCGGAAGCACCTGAACGATAAAAAAACAATAAATTTCCGTTTGGTAAATTATAAAATTCAGGATAGGTTACTTTTTGCTCGGCAATGCCGGTCATTGATTCTTCATTACCCAAATCTAAACTTAAAGGTGCTTTACTCTTTGCATACCGAAGTTTAGTATCATGATGATCCCAGCTGATGTGGAAGAAACCATCTCCGTCCACAGCAATACTAATGCTGTTATGAGCATCTCTTGAATTACCGGAATAAGGTGTTTTTACGGTTTCCCAAGTGTATGTATTAAGTTTTCTTTTGCCTAAGACTACTGAGCCACTATCATCGTAATAGGCTGTAAACTGAAAGTTTTTAAAAGTAGTTACAGCATTTTTTCTGAATTTAACCGTATTAACAGAATTATTGCTCCAGCCATATCCAACAGAAATTTCTTTAGCAGGTTTTGTTGCACAGGCAAAAAGGGTGAGAAATAAAGCACACAAAATGCTTTTGTGAAAATGCTTGTTCATTAATGTCATTTTTATGAGGCAGTTAGTAATTAGTAAAAATAACCGATTTTTAGAATAGTATGAATTAAAACATACCAGTTTAGATTGGGGGCTTTTGGTTATTTTACTCGATATGAAAAATATTACTATTTTTGCCGCAAATAAACACCAAAATGATTGATTTAGATTACTTAGCTTTCTTAGAAAACATACTAACAGACAACCGCAAAGAAAGATTTCTGAATGTTCTGGGAAATCGTACCAAACATTTTACGATTGCTGTTGAAGATGTTTTTCAGATGCACAATACGAGTGCCGTAATGAGAAGCTGTGAAGTTTTTGGAATTCAGGAACTGAATGTAATTGAACAGCGTTACGGTAAAAAAATCGATAAAGAAATTGCAATGGGCGCTCAAAAATGGGTAGATATCAATCAGTTTGATTCGGTTGCCAATTGTATTTCTACTTTAAAAAATCAGGGGTATCAAATTATTGCTACAACACCTCATGAAAATGATTGTTTGCTGGAAGATTTTGACATAACCAAACCAAGTGCTTTATTTTTCGGAACAGAGCGCGACGGACTTTCGCAGGAAATATTGGATAAGGCCGATGGTTTTCTAAAAATTCCGATGGTTGGTTTTACCGAAAGTCTGAATATTTCTGTTTCGGCAGCCATCATCATTCAGAATTTAACCAACAGATTACGAAATTCAGATATCAACTGGCAATTATCAGAACAAGAAATTTTAGAAAAGCGTTTGTCATGGGCGAGAAATTCGATTAAGGATATTAAGCGAATTGAAGCGCGTTATTACGAGGAGAATCCCCGATAAATTGATTAATCTCGCAAAGGCATAGAAACGCTAAGAAATAATATTAAAACTAAACTTTGCGACTTCGCGACTTTGCGAGATTCTTTTTTACTTCTTCAAAAACAAAATAAATCCAAGAATACTAACAACTAAAATAGTCAATGCAGCCAAAACCATTGAAAGGTCACGGATGTTCTTTCCTGCCCAGTCCATGAATAAAAATTTGTGGAGAATGGCAAAAGAATACCCTTCAACTTTATCTGAATTATTGATAACCGCGGCTAATCTTGACGTTGATGTTTCAATAAAATAAGTTGTTTTTTCAGGCGTATCATAAGCCAGTTTTATTACCGGAAGCCTTTTGTTGACAAACCCATATTCCCTGCTTTCGAAATCAGTTATGATTTTTGATTCTAATAATTTTACATTTTCCAGATCAGGCTGAGGTTCGTGATCACTGCTTTCAATCATTTCACAGCAGGCTTCCTGTGGCGCACCGCCTGTAAAATAATAGGCTAAATATTCTGCATATTGTAAATCGATATTGGGAGCTATTTGATTAGTAGCCGCATTAATATAGACTGTTTCTGATTTTTTATCGCCTTTTTTATTCCATTTTGAATTCGAGTCAGATTTTGAGGTTTTATATTTTTGTTTTTGAATCAACTGACAACGATAGTAAATAGTATCGTTAAGTGTAATAATTCCCATGTTCTGAAAACGATCCCAGTCTAAATTCAGGTTGTTATTTGCAATCTGAATTTCCTTTGTTGAAAATGTCGGTTCATAAACCATTTGCGATAAGGTGTATGGCTCCCATTTTGTGGTAGCGTGATAAGCACCGCTAAAAGCAAAGGTCAAAGTAAAAAGCGAAACCCATATTCCGATTTGGCGATGGTATTTTCGAAGTCCTTTTTTAGGTTGTACAATATCAGTTTTTTTGAATTGTTTCCACAGCAAACCGTAAATTAAAATTCCGCTCAAAGCAGAAAATCCAATAATGGATAGAAGGAAAATCATCGTTATAATTCTTATACTATTGTTAGAAATAGCATCTACAAACGACCAGTTATGAAATACATCAAAAAACCAAATGAACCATTGTCTTGAAGCCGGATTGAAAGTAGCGAGTTTGCCTGATGAGGTTTCAACATAAACTTCCATAGTGTCCGGGCGATCAAAACTTAATTTGTAAACAGGTAAATAACGGTTTACGTATTTGTATTGCGAAGTAAATTCGGTTACAACTTCACTATTTTTGACTGCACTTTTTTGATCGTCCAGAAAATATCTTGAAAGCCATTCAGCATATTTCTGGTCACCGTTTTTGAGTTTTTTTGCATTTGATGTGTCAAAATACAATAAATCACCTGGAATCATTTTTACCTGATAATAGGTGGTATTATTGAATTGAACGATTCGGAAATTTTTGAAATCATTGATAAAGTTTTGTTTCAATACTTCCTGAATCGACAAATGCAGTTGACTTTTATCTATAATCTGCTGTTCCAGTTTATCATGTGCAATTTCGGGTTTAAAAAAATGCGCCATGAATGGATGCATTAAACCGGATAATGTCCAGAAAATGACAGGAATAATGGTGATTAAACCAATAACACGATGCCATTTGTACATGTGTTGTTTGATTTTTTTTATAAATTTTGAATCTTTCTTTTTAGATTTTTTGGCTGTTATTTCTTTGCTCATTGTTAGTTTTTTTAGCCCCGATCGAAGCGATATCCTTTTGTGGCGGGGTTCGCCACAAAAGATATAGCGTAGAGCGGGATTAGCTCCTGATACTTATTTTTTTAATGATAAATTATATTGAATTCCGAATACGAAAGTTCTGGGTGCTGCAGCCGTGTAAGTGGGTTGTGCGTTTGCAACATTCGATCTCGAAACATTATAGGCGTATAATTTATCGGTTAAGTTCATCACATTTCCGTAGACCTCAATTTTTCTCCATTGGTAGCCAATTCTCGCATTGAATAAATTGTAACCATCGTATTTTACGGTATTGATCTGGTCCTGATAGTAACTCCCTACAAGCTGCCACTCAACAGAAGTTCTTAAGTTGGGAAGCCACTCTGGGTAATAACTTAATTCTGAATTTCCAGACCATCTTGGAGCGGCCGGCATTTCTTTTCCGTTTAAATTCTGTACCGGATCTGATGGCTTGTCTGAAAGTTTAAAATCGATATAAGTATGCTGTGCGTAAGTCCCGCCAAGACGAATGTTCAATTGTTTTGAAGGTCGGTAAGAAGCGCCAAATTCAATTCCTTTATGTCGGGTTTCTCCAGCCGAACGATAATCGGTTGAATTATCAGGAAGTTTGATGCTTAATAATTCATTTTTACCTTCCATATAGTAAAAAGCATAATCAAAATTTAATTTATTTTGGAGGAAAGAAAGCCATCCGCCAATTTCATAGTTGTCGAAATCTGCCGGTTTTAAGTTATAATAAAATTCGGCAGGAACACCTGTTGTACCACCAGTTCCCGGTTTAGTCCTGAAAATGGAAGTAATTCCCGGAGGGGCAAAGCCTTGAGAATAATTGCCATAAAATCCAGCGAATTGTGTTGGGTTGTAATTGGCACCAGCTTTAAATGTAGCTTTATCATAAACTCTACTTCCTGAAGAAAGATCGAGAGCGTTATCATAATCAACTTTCATATTGTCATAACGGCCGCCCAATGTGATGATTAGTTTTTCAATCAGATTAAAACTCAATTGCGCATAACCTGCTGTATTGAAAATATCTGCCGAATAATCTGCCAGTTTTGAATCCGGATGTTCTGCGATAATTTCATACGAATCTACGGTTTGTTTGCCTGCTTCTCCCGGATTTAGATTGGCTTTTAAATCGATTACATACGACCAATAGGTTACAGGTGAATAATCATATAAGGCCCCGGCAACCAATTTTGTATTTAAGAAATTAAATTGTTGGGTATGCTGTCCAATTGCTCCGTAGCTTTTGAAGTTGTTTGAATTGACTTCTCCTTTAGCCGTTGTGGGATTTACAGCCTGATTCCATTTGATTCCGTATGAAGGATTTTGGCCTAATTTGTTATCACGCAAATAACCGGTAATATAACTGCTTGAATTGCTGTTCCAGTCGTGCTCTAATGTTAAGCGTGTTCTTAAGGCATCCGATTTTCTATAAGTGAAATCAGTAGTACTTTTATAGGTTCTGTTGTTAAAAGCTTCCTCATTCACACTTCCACTCATGTCTGAATAATATTTTCCGTACATGGTGTTGCTGATTAATCGGGTAGAAGGCGAGATGTTGTAATCGATTCTCGCGTTCAGATTGTCTTTATTGTAATCAGAATAGGTCATCCAGCCGTTTTCCTGTAAACTGGATATTCCGGCAATATGAAAACCAACTTTCCCGATTGTAGCACCACCAGCAGCCTGAAATCTGTGATATCCATAATTATCAGCCTGAACGCCAAATTTAAATTCCGGATCAACAGGTGGTTTTAGTGAAATTAAATTGATTGTTCCGCCAACAGCTTCCGGACCATATAAAGATGAAACGGGACCTTTTACCACTTCTATACTTTGAAGGTTGAACTGATTAATTTCTAACAAAGCATTATGATTGAAGATTCCCATTGGCCGAATTGGCAATCCGTCTTCTAAATATAAATAATAAGCATTCGTGGTCATAGGCTGGCGAATCGACATCATATGCTGTTCGTTCCCTAAATTGACCATTAAAACTCCAGGCGTTTTGTTGATGATTTCGTAAACCGCTGTAGCTTTAGCCTCGTTGATGGTTTTGGCAGTTAATTTGCTGATAGCAACAGGGGTTTCTTTGCGTAAAGTTGCGGTACGATTAGCAGTTATAAAAACATTTTCAAGTTCTTGTGATTTAGTTGTGTCTTGCTCTGTTTTATTTTGTGCAAGGACACATTGCCCAATGATGAGTAAGGTAAAGTATATTTTTTTCATTTTAAATTATATAAATTTTAAAAGTAGCATGTTATTTTCCTGACATTGAGACAAGAAAATCTTTTCAGTTTGAATTGAAAAGTGTACTAAAACTTATATAAAATAGGATGGAGGATGAAAAGTACTATTGGAAACCGAAATCGGTTTTGCATCAAAAGAAGCAAAAAGTTGTGCTGTTGATGCGATAGGTGTAACTAATTTGAAATTAGCTAAAGGAATATTTTGAATGTAAACAATCTCTGCTTTTTCTTTTAGATTGTTTTGCATTCTTTTTTCGTTATCAGCGTATTTTTTTAAACTTTTTTGAAGTTCACAACGTCCGTTACAACTATTAAAAACCATTTTGCGTTGTACACAGATGGTTTTTGAAATTTCTTCCTGATTTAATTTAAATGAAGTATAAACAAAGAAACTGCCAAAAGAGGGAACTAATAGCATGCAGGAAAGAAATATGATAAATAACCTTTTCAAGTTGTGTTTTGTTTTCGAATGCAAAAGTACAGTTTATTCGTTTTATAAAGAATAAATATTCGTTTTTTTGAAAAAAAAATCCCCAATTACAGTAATTGGGGATTTAGAATGTATTTTTTAGAAATTGTTATTTCACAAGAACCCATGTGCCATTGGCAATTAGGGTTTCTGCTTTTTTAAATTTCATTGTTTCAGTTTTACCTGTAGCAACTTCCTGAACCGTTACAGTATCATTACGATTGATTTTTGGCATATCTCTTACGATAGTTTCTGTAACCTGACGTTGTTGTGTTTCTCCGGCTTCACGATTGATATCCTCGCTGTTTGGAATTTCGTCTTTGCTTAATTTAAAGTTTTCTTTTTGACGAACTTCTCTTGCTTCGTGAATTTCAGGAACGTTTTGAGCAGGTAAATCACCTTTGAATAAGAATGAGATAACTTCCTTATTAACGTTATCCAGCATTCCTCTAAACAAATTAAAAGCTTCTAATTTGTAGATAAGCAATGGATCTTTTTGTTCGTGAACAGCTAATTGAACTGATTGTTTCAATTCGTCCATTTTACGTAAGTGCTTTTTCCAGGCTTCATCAACAATAGAAAGTGTGATGTTTTTCTCGAAATCAGCAATCAGCTGAGCACCTTCGCTTTCATAAGCTTTCTTTAAATCTGTAACAACATTCAGCGTTTTGATTCCGTCAGTAAAAGGAACTACAATGCGCTCAAAATGATTGTTTGGCTCTTCAAAAACTCCTTTAATGATTGGAAAAGCTTCTCTGGCACTTCTTTCTGTTTTTTCTGTATAGAAAGCCAAAGCTTCTTTATATACTTTTCCGGTGACTTCGATTTCGGATGATTTAGAGAAATCAGCTTCAGCAATTGGAGATGTGATTCCGAAATAACGAATCAAATCAAATTCAAAGTTTTTGAAATCGTTTGTTACTTTATTTTGGTCAACAATCACTTCGCAGGTATCATAAAGCATGTTTGCGATGTCAAGTTTCAAACGCTCACCAAATAATGCGTGACGACGACGTTTGTAAACTACTTCACGCTGCGAGTTCATAACGTCATCATATTCTAATAAACGTTTACGAACACCAAAGTTATTTTCTTCTACTTTTTTCTGAGCACGTTCTATAGATTTGGTCATCATAGAATGCTGAATAACTTCACCTTCCTGTAATCCCATTCTGTCCATAACTTTAGCAACTCTTTCAGAACCGAATAAACGCATTAAGTTGTCTTCAAGAGAAACATAAAATTGAGAACTTCCCGGATCTCCCTGACGTCCCGCACGTCCACGTAACTGTCTGTCTACACGACGGGAATCATGACGCTCAGTACCCACGATTGCTAGACCTCCGGCAGCTTTTACTTCTGGAGTTAATTTAATATCGGTACCACGACCAGCCATGTTTGTTGCAATAGTTACAACTCCGGCTTTTCCTGCTTCTTCTACAATTTGAGCCTCTTGTTTGTGCATTTTAGCATTCAAAACGTTATGGGTAACGCCTCTCATTTTCAACATTCGGCTTAATAATTCTGAAATTTCTACAGAAGTTGTTCCAATTAGAACTGGTCTTCCTGCATTTGATAGTTGGGTAACATCTTCGATTACAGCGTTGAATTTTTCACGTGTAGTTTTGTAGATATAATCTTCTTTATCTTGTCTTGCAATTCCTTTGTTGGTTGGGATTTCTACAACATCCAGTTTGTAAATCTGCCATAACTCGCCAGCTTCTGTAACAGCTGTACCGGTCATACCTCCCAATTTGCTGTACATTCTGAAATAATTCTGTAATGTAACAGTTGCAAATGTTTGTGTAGCAGCTTCAATTTTTACATTTTCTTTAGCTTCGATCGCCTGGTGAAGACCATCAGAATAACGACGTCCGTCCATGATACGACCTGTTTGCTCATCGACAATCATAATTTTGTTGTCCATGATCACGTACTCAACATCTTTTTCGAATAAAGCATACGCTTTTAAAAGTTGCGTTAAAGTATGGATTCGCTCGCTTTTTACTCCAAAATCCTGGAATAATTTTTCTCTTGCTTCCGCTTCAGCATCTTTATCCAGTTTTTGTCTTTCGATAGCAGCAATTTCAGTTCCGATGTCCGGTAAAACGAAGAAATCAGAATCAGTATCGCCAGAAAGGTATTTAATACCATTGTCTGTCAATTCTACCTGATTGTTTTTTTCTTCAATTACAAAATACAAAGCTTCATCCACTTTATGCATTTCGCGATTGTTATCCTGCATGTATTGATTTTCAGTTTTTTGAAGCAATTGTTTGATTCCTTCTTCACTCAAAAACTTAATTAATGCTTTATTTTTAGGTAAACTTCTGTAAGCTCTTAATAATAAGAATCCGCCTTCTTTAGTATTTCCCTCTTTGATTAATTTTTTAGCTTCAGCTAAGAAACCATTTGCCAACTGACGTTGTTGTGCAACTAAGTTTTCGATTTTTGGTTTCAATTCATTAAATTCATGACGATCACCCTGAGGAACCGGTCCTGAAATAATAAGCGGTGTTCTTGCATCATCAATTAATACAGAATCGACCTCATCGACAATGGCATAATTGTGTTTTCTTTGTACCAAATCGCTTGGCGAATGTGCCATATTATCTCTTAAGTAGTCAAAACCAAATTCGTTGTTGGTCCCGTAAGTGATATCGGCGTCGTATGCTTTTTTTCTTTGTTCTGTACTTGGCTGGTGATTATCGATACAGTCAACACTTAAACCGTGGAATTCGAATAAAGGTGCTTTCCAGGTACTATCACGTTTTGCCAAATAATCATTCACGGTTACTAAGTGAACTCCGTTTCCGGTTAAAGCATTTAAGTAAAGAGGAAGTGTTGCAACCAAAGTTTTACCTTCACCCGTTTGCATTTCGGCAACTTTACCTTCGTGCAAAACCATTCCGCCAATTAACTGAACATCATAATGAATCATGTCCCAGGTAATTTCTTTACCAGCTGCATTCCATTTATTTGCCCATATAGCTTTGTCGCCATCAATTTCGATATACGATTTTGTTGCAGAAAATTCGCGGTCTTTTGCAGTAGCAGTAACTTCAATATGAGAGTTGTCTTTAAAACGACGGGCTGTTTCTTTAACAACAGAAAAAGCTTCCGGAAGAATTTCCAATAAAGTTTTTTCTGAGATTTCGTAAGCTTCTTTCTCAAGAGTATCAATAGCATCATAAAGATCTTCTCTTTTGTCGATGTCTTCGATGTTTTCAACTTCCGCTTTAAGTGAAGCGATTTTAGCGTCTTTATCAGCTCTGGCTTCTTTTATTCTTTCTTTAAAATATACCGTTCTGGCTCTTAATTCGTCGTGAGACAAACTTATCAAGCTGGTTTCGAATGTTTTAATTTTGTTTAAATACGGTTGTAAAGCTTTAACATCTTTCTGTGATTTATCACCTACAAAGACTTTAATAATACTGTTTATGAAACTCATGATTTATTGTATTTCTTTATTGTATAATATGTATTTGAACCAAAAAAAAAGCCTCGTTGATGAGACTTTTTCCTTTGGTTTATTTTTTAATATTCATCCTCATTCCAAAGATAATCTTCGTCTGTTGGATAATCAGGCCAAATTTCTTCCATTGATTCATATATCTCGCCTTCGTCTTCAATCGACTGTAGGTTTTCTACTACTTCTAAAGGAGCTCCTGCTCTAATAGCGTAGTCAATAAGTTCGTCTTTGTTAGCAGGCCACGGCGCATCACTTAAATAAGATGCTAATTCTAATGTCCAATACATCTGTTGTCGATTTAGTTTGTGCAAAAATAAATTTTTTACTGAAAAAGACAAGTAAATTTTGATTTATTTTAAGAAAATTTAAGAACGTCTTGTTAATTACAGATTTTAGATTGTTGATTTTAGATTTTGGAACTGCTTAAAAATCTAAATTTTTATTTCCTCGGAATCCATTTTACTTCCTCTGCTTTTAAGTCTGAGGACAACTTCCGTGCCAAGACAAAAAGGTAGTCAGAAAGTCGGTTTAAGTACTGAATTGCGATTTCAGGGACGTGTTCATTATGACTTAAATGTACGGCGAGGCGTTCTGCGCGACGGCAAATACAGCGTGCGATATGACAATGTGACACGGTTGGGTGACCGCCAGGTAAAATAAAATGAGTCATTTGTGGAAGCGTATCTTCCATTGTATCAATTTCATTTTCCAGTAATTCAATATCCGAATCGATTATTCCGAGATTTTCTAATCTGAGTTTGCCGTTTTTTAAAACTTCTTTTTCCTGCGGAGTTGCCAAAATGGCACCAACAGTAAAAAGACGATCCTGAATTTCGATTAAAATAGTTTTATAGTGAGTATTGATTTCCTGATCACGAATTAATCCTATATAGGAATTTAATTCATCGACGGTTCCGTAACTGTCGATGCGAATATGATCTTTAGGTACACGGGTTCCTCCAAAGAGAGCGGTTGTCCCTTTATCTCCGGTTTTAGTATATACTTTCATTTTTTTTAGATTTTAGAGTTCAAATTTTAGACTTTAGATTAATCTTAACTCTAAAATCTATAATCTAAAATTATTTAGATGTGTCACTTTCAATTAATCCGTCTCTTAAACGAATAACCCGATGCGCATAAGCGGCAATATCTTCTTCGTGAGTTACCAGAATTACAGTGTTTCCCTGAGCGTGAATATCACCAAAAAGCTTCATGATTTCTACAGAAGTTTTACTGTCTAAGTTTCCGGTTGGCTCATCTGCCAGAATAATCGAAGGTTTGTTGACTAAAGCACGTGCAATAGCGACACGCTGGCGTTGTCCTCCTGAAAGCTGGTTAGGCTGATGGTCCATCCTGTCAGCAAGGTTTACTTGTTTTAATACTTCTACCGCTCTTGTGTTGCGTTCTGATTTAGAATATCCGGCATAAATCATTGGTAAAGCTACATTGTCTAAGGCCGTTGTTCGTGGTAAAAGATTGAATGTCTGAAATACAAAACCAATTTCTTTGTTTCTAATTCCGGCCAGTTCATCATCTTTCATCTGGCTGACATCTTTATTGTTTAAAACATAATGCCCGGAAGTTGGTGTATCGAGGCATCCCAGTAAGTTCATCAAGGTTGATTTTCCTGATCCTGATGGCCCCATTAAAGCTACATATTCTCCTTTGTTGATTTCTAAATTAATTCCTTTTAAAACATATACGATTTCATTACCCAGTACAAAATTTCGTTTGATGTCAGTTATTTTAATTAATGGATTTGCCATTTCGTTTTACAATTTTGGATTTAAAAGTACAAAACACTTTTCAATAAAAAGTATAAGTAGTTTAGAATCGGATTTTGTTACAAAAGCTCTTTTATAAAATGTATTAAAATTGTATGTTTTTATAAAAGAAAATTGTTATACTTTTTTTTGTTGATTTTGCATAATTATCATTATTCTGTGTCTTTTATATTTTTAATATGTTTTTATTTTTTAAAACATGATAATGATGTAATTTATTGGGAGTGGTATTAAGTAAATTTGGTTAAATAATAATTAAATAATCAAGATTATGAAAAACATACAAATTTTATCAGGAATTGTATTAATAGCATTAGGTTTTACATCGTGTAAAGACGAAAAACAAGAACAGGCAAAAAAAACAATTGATTCTTATGTATCCTATGTGGATTCAGTAAAAAATGTTGCAGCAGATGATCTGAAAGCAGATTGGGCAGCTGTAGAGGCAGAATATGACAGAAGAGCAGAAAATGCAAAATTGGCCCTTGCAGAAATTAAAGATAATGCAGCAGAAACAGAAAGAATAAATACGAGTAAGGTTAAGTATGAGGAATTTAAAAATGAGATGACTGCAAAACTTGCTCCGCCTGTAAGTTCAAAACAGCAATTGCGTAATGCATTATTCGGAGAAGGAAAAATTGGTGATGACGTGAGTTTTGCCTGGGTGAATGCTCAAAATATTCATAGCGTTTACCAACAATTTGTGCATACTGTAGAAAATAACAAAGACAGTTATTCTCGTGAAGACTGGGATGAAATTAAATTATTATATGAAGCACTTGACAGTAGAAAAAATACTGTTGAAAAAGAAGGGCTTTCATCAGAAGATAACAGAAAAATTGCAGGTTTAAAAATCAAATTTGCGCCTATGTATACTGTAAACAGAATGGGAGCAAAATCTGAAGAGAACAAAGAAGCTAAGAAATAGGTTAGTTAGGTTTAGATTTTTTTTTAAAAAAGACAATCAGAAATGGTTGTCTTTTTTTATGTCCTGATTACAAAATGTTCTTTTTTCTGTTCGTATCTGAAGAAAACAAAGCCCCATTGATAAGTGTCAATTGTTACGGTTACTTTAGCATGCTCTTTTATAATTTTCCAAGCTTCCTCCATATCCGAAGACCAGTGAATATCATCAAAAATCCACACGGAATCGTTATGAATGGTTGGTAGTAAAAGATCAAAATAAGCTAAAGTTGCTTTTTTGGAATGATTGCCGTCAAAATATATTAGATTGTAGGTTTTGGATTGTAGATTTTCTGAAATTAGAAAAGATTCAAACTCTGAAATTACATTTTCAATATTTTTACAGTTAAATTCATTCAACTGTTTTTTGGCAATACTCGCTGTATTGGAACAGCCTTCAAGTGTAATTACTTTTGCTTTCGGATTTCCTAAGGCCAAAGCAGAAGTTGCTAGGCCTAAGGATGTACCTATCTCAAGCATATTTTCAGGTTGAAAATAATTGGTTACACGAAATAATAATTCAGCCCGTTTTGGTGAAATTCCCGCCGTTTTTGCAATTTTAGAAATTTGTCTTGTATTCGATTTAAAAACTCTTGAACCGGCACCAAAGTCAGTTACTTCAATGAAATTTTTATTTTCAAGTAATGACTTCCTGTAGTTTTTCAGGATCGAATATTCAGATTTAGACTTATTGTCGTAAAAGCATTTTGTCAACAAACTAAAAACAAATGGAGAATGTACCCCGTGTTCGTTTTTGGAGTTCCAAAGGAATTTTAGATATGACTTTATTTGAAATAGCATTTCAATACAGTTTTTACCTGAAATTTAGTTGGCTACTTTAGTTAATTTGATCTCAAAGATTAAAACAGAACCAGAAGGAATATTCTGTACAGGAGTATTTCCGTATCCTAAACGCGATGGAATTAATAAGATTCCGCTTCCTCCTTCTTTAAATTTAGTTAATCCTTCCTGCCAGCCTAAAATAAATCTGTTTAGAGGATATGTTATTCCAGTAGTACTTTGGTCAAATACTGTTCCGTTAGTCAAAGTTCCTTTGTAAACAACAGTTACAGTTGATGCACTTGTCGGACTTTCTCCAGTCCCTTGTTCTTTTACAATATAACACAATCCGGTTGACGTTTTAGTGGCAGTTAAATTGTTTTTAGTCAAATAATCCTGGATTTCTTTGTCATTTTTTTCAGTATAATCTGTGGTGTCTGGTTTTTGTAAACCTGAATCGCTTGAACAGGAAATAAAAAATGTCATGACCATTAAGGCAGATAAAAATTGTTTCATTTTATTGTAGTATTTGTTTTAAGATAATAAATATAGGTAAATAAAGTTTTCATTCCCGGTCGCAGGTTGATTTCGATTTAAACCTGAAACTTTAAGCAAAAAAATTACCCTTCAATTTTAGCCGAAAGCTCAAACCAGCGTTCCTCTTTCTGGTCTATTTTATTAATGATATTTTGTAATTCATTTGCTTTTTTCTCAATATCGGCATCGGCAACTTTTCCGTCAGAGAATAACTGCTCGATTTTAGTTTTGTCGATTTCAAGATCTTTTATTTCTCTTTCCAGTTTTTGATATTCTTTTTGTTCGTTGAAACTTAAATTTCCTGTTGGGTTATTTTGTTTCCAGTCTTTCTTTTCTGCTTTGTTCTCTTCTTTCTGAGCAACATCGGCACTATCTTCGTATGCTCTGAAATCAGAATAGTTTCCTGGAAAATTTTCGATTTCACCTTGCCCTCTAAAAACAAATAAATGATCGACAATTTTGTCCATAAAATAACGGTCATGAGAAACAACCAGTAAACATCCCGGGTAATCTAAAAGGAAACTCTCTAAAACGTTTAGCGTTACAATATCTAAATCGTTTGTTGGCTCATCAAGAATCAAAAAGTTAGGATTCTGAATTAAAACCGTACATAAATACAAACGTTTTAATTCACCCCCGCTTAATTTTTCTACAAAATCATATTGTTTTTTCGCATCAAAAAGAAAACGCTCTAACAACTGTGAAGCCGAAATCATTCTTCCTTTTGCAAGTGGGATATATTCTCCGTATTCTTTAATAATGTCAATAACACGCTGACCCGGTTTCGGATTGATTCCGCTTTGCGTATAATAACCAATTTTTATAGTGTCACCTTTTACAACACGACCACTGTCTAGTGGAAGAGTTCCGGTAAGAAGATTTAAGAAAGTCGATTTTCCGGTTCCGTTTTTACCAATAATTCCGATTCGTTCACCACGCTGAAAATCAAAACTGAAATTGTCAAGAATAACATGATCTTTAAACTTCTTAGAAATTTTGTGAAGCTCGATAATCTTGCTTCCCATACGTTCCATATTAATTTCAAGTTCAACCTTATTTTCTTTTCTTCGGCTTTGGGCTTTTTCCTTTATTACATAAAAATCATCCTGACGCGATTTAGATTTTGTCGTTCTCGCTTTTGGCTGACGTCGCATCCATTCTAATTCTTTTACAAATAAGTTTTTAGCTTTGTCAACGCTGGCATTTTCAGAAGTAATTCGCTCTTCTTTTTTCTCTAAATAATACGAGTAGTTTCCTTTGTATTGGTATAATTTACCATTGTCCAATTCCAGTATTTCATTACAAACACGTTCCAAAAAGAAACGGTCATGTGTTACCATAAATAAGGTAATATTTTCCTTTGCGAAATAGCTTTCCAGCCATTCAATCATTTCAAGGTCTAAGTGGTTGGTGGGCTCATCCAAGATCAGTAAATCTGGACGATTGATCAAAATAATGGCTAATGAAAGACGTTTTTTTTGTCCTCCCGAAAGATTTTTAACTTTAAGTTTGAAATCTTCCAGTTTTAATTTGAATAAGATTTGTTTGTATTGTGTTTCAAAATCCCATGCATTGTGCTGGTCCATTCCGTCAAAAGCTTTTTGATAAGCTTCTTCGTCGTTAGGGTTTTCAAGTGCTTTTTCGTAAGCTTCAATTATTTTTAGCGTTTCATTGTCAGAAGCAAAAATACTTTCTTCGATTGTTAACTCATCTTGTAAATTGTTATCCTGAGATAAGAATGCCATTCGGATGCCTTTTCTCAAAACTACTTGTCCGGTATCTGGCTCATCCAGGCCATTAATAATACTCATGATGGTTGTTTTTCCAGAACCGTTTTTAGCGATAAAAGCAATTTTTTGGTCTTTGTTGATTCCGAATGAGATGTTGTCAAAAAGCGTTCTCTCGCCAAAAGACTTCGATATGTTTTCTACAGATAAGTAATTCACTTTATGAGATATGAGTTATAAATTATAAGTTATGAAGGTTTTACAGAACACAACTTTTTTGCAAAAGTAAACTATTATATTACGATTTACGAATTATTTATTGAGATAGGAACTTAATATTGGGCTTAAATCGAAATAATGTATTTGTTGTGAAACATTCAAGACGGGTTTTCGAATCAGGGATTGCCTGCTTCCTTTCGTTTGGTGGTATACTTTAAAAATTGCGTAAAAAAAAGAGACGTTTGTAAAGTTTTTTATTAGAAGATTTTGGAGAGCTGGGGTATGGGACTTTTCACGCACTATTCATGCACTATCTATGCTTTATCTATGCTTTATCCATGCCTTTGTGTCGTCCTTGTGCCGTCCTATGTGCCGTCCTAAAATAACTATACAGATTATTAAATTAAATAAATCCTGTTATAGCTATACAAATATAATTTTTAATCCTAAACTTACTATACAGCTGTTTTTTTTAAGTCTGGAGATTTTTTACACTACAGACGAGTACCAATTGGGTTTTCATAATTTTACTTTTTTAGTTAGTATTTATCCGAAAAATTGTATTTTTGATTCCTACACCAGCAAGTAAGCTATAGATTGTACCGTACCCAAATAATGGGAATTGTATCGCACAAATGAAGATTTGTATTTTATCAAAACAGAATTTTTTTAAAGAATTTTAAATATCTTTGAACTATGAACACAGCCACAAAACCCAAACATATTGGAAGAAATATAAGCCGCATCAGAGAGCTAAAAGGTATGAAACAAGAAGCCCTTGCTAATGCAATTGGAGTTAGTCAACAGTCTGTTTCAAATATTGAAGCAAGTGAGACAATTGAAGAAGAAAAATTGTCAGAAGTTGCAAAAGCTCTTGGAGTAAGTGTTGAGGCTATTAAAAATTTCTCCGAAGAAGCAATGATTAATTATTTCAACACCTTTAATGATACTGATTTTAGTAATAGTCAAGGTGCATTTGGTCATAACCATCAATGTACATTCAACCCACTTGACAAAGTAGTTGAGTTGTATGAACGCTTAGTTCAAGCTGAGAAAGATAAAGTTGAGTATTTGGAAAAATTACTAAAAAAATAGAATATACTTTTATTATAAAAATGACTCTTAAAAAAGCTACAAAATATTCTTGCAGCTTTTTTTTGTTTTATGTCGACTCATTGATTTGCTCACTTCGTAACGTTGTCTTGTTTTAAATAAACGAGCGCCCAATTTCATTAAGTTAAGTGACGGCTGAAAAATTGTTAACTTAATGACATTGTGTCTGCGTCATGGAAATTGTTTATGGAGATAGGGATTCAATATTATGCTCAAATCCAAATAATGGATTTGCTGCCGGATATTTAAAAAAGGTTTTCGAATTAAAGCTTCATTTGTTAAGTAATAATGTAAGCCATCGTTTGTTGCAATACCTTCAATTTGATGAAAAGAAAGTTTAAGATTAATTCTTCGTTTGTTTCCTGATAGGAAATCGTGATTTTTAAAATCATATAAAAGATACAGGAAAGGTCTTCCTTTTGTTGAATAGCCACAAAGAGCAATTAATTTTTTTGATTCTATATAAGTTGCACCTGTTATTAAACCTGCTGTGTCCAGTGTCCCTTTGAGTTGTGCGATATGATTTCCCGGAATATTGGGCAAGCTGTAAATGCTGGTTTTTGATGATTTCCATTTTTTGGTAAACAGATAAATACTGTCTTTTGCAACGATAAAAGCTTCACAGTCAAAATCGGTTGTATTTGCTTTTTTTGGAGAAAGATCTGTTTGGTCAGAGTAAGCGAAAGAAATTGTTTCAATGATTGGATCTCCTTTTAAAAATGTTTCTTTTTGAATTTTCTGAATCTTCAGGTCAGTTCTGTTTCCGGCATAATTATTTCCAAAATCCCCAATATATATATGAGAACTGTCTTGTGAAATTTCCTCCCAGTCATGATTTATAATGTTTTTTAAAATTATTTTTTTTATTATTTTGCCTAAAGAGTCTAATCCGTAAATTGTTTTATCATGATCGTCGTTGTGTGTCCATAATAAATGATCAAAATAAATAAGTCCTGATGTCTCTTTAATAGAGTCATTCAAAAGCTTTGAATATTCCGGCTTTATATTGATTGTTTTATACAAACAGTTGCCATCGTTTACCGTAGCATTCGGATTATAATTTTTTGAAAATGAATCCGTACAGCCAGAAATTTGGCTGTAACTTGTAGGAATGTAAAAAAGGAAGAAAAAGAAATATTTGTTCATAACTAAATGCAATAAACTAAAATTTTAAATGTTATGTTTTAAGATTGTTTCAAATTTATGACATTAGAAAAAAATAGAACACAAATCAAATGCAAATTAGTTGAATATAAAAACTCGTTCAGGTCAGAAATTTAACACTAAAAAAAATGATTATTTTTTTTTTATATTGTTAAATTAAATTTAAAACACTTTTTTGTTAAAATATTAAACATACAATAATTTATTCGTTACGGTATATGTTTGATAATGAGATTAGTGTATTTTTACTTAACAATTATTCTTATTAGTACGTAGTTTTTAAGTATAATTTATAAAAAATGTCAATACATTTGTGCAAATTTTATTTTTCTCTAATCCTGAAATGGGACTTTGGAATGCGAAGCTGTGTTTAGACCTGTTCTTTATATGGTTTATAAGGAAAAATAGTATTATAAAATTCTTAACTGATTATAATAGTTTTAACATAATTTTTTTAATTTTTAAATAATATAAACCCCCAAAAAAAATACCTATTTTATGAAAAAAATGTTTTTTGCTTTATTATTAATTACTACGGTTTCACAAGCACAATATAGATTTAGATACGATAAGCTTTTTATGGAAGCAGGAGTAGGACTGGCTGTTCCCTTAACTCAACTTTCCCCTTCTGGTGAAAACAGACCATTATCTCTAGTACATGGCCAGGGAGGATTCCGTTATATGTTTAGTGAAAATGTAGGTGTTATGGGTGCCTTAAGTTTTGATCAGTTTAATAAAGGAATTCAAAAGAGTGATCAATTAGTCGGAAGTTTAGAACTTTGCTATAATTTAGGTAACGCTATTGATTTGTCAAGAGCTACAGGTGGACAATTTGGATTATTGGTTCATGCCGGAGCCGGAGCCGGAGTAATGTCCAGCCAATATTTTAATCGTGATAAAATTGGTGTTTTAATGGTAGGTGCCAGACCCTATATTTTTATAAACGAAAAAGTATCCTTTTTTGCAGACCTGACTTATAAATCTACCTTATCACAAAAAATTTATTATGATGGGAATTTAATCGGAAAAGAGGTAACCGGGAGTAATATAGGTCTTACCTTTGGCTTTATGGTGGCCTTGGGACAAAACCGTTTCCATGCTGATTCCGCATATTAAGAAAAAACATTTTCATACTATAAAATTATAATGAAAATAGGAATTACTTTCAGTGCTTTCGATCTGCTTCATGCGGGGCACATCACTATGTTAGAAGAAGCCAAGCGTCAATGTGACTATTTAATTTGCGCATTACAAACGGATCCTACGCTTGATCGTCCGGAAAAAAACAGGCCTACACAAACCGTAGTAGAACGTTATATTCAGTTAAAAGGATGTAAATTCGTAGATGAAATTGTACCATATGCCACAGAACAGGATCTGGAAGATATTTTACGTTCTTTTAAAATTGATGTGCGTATTATTGGAGATGAATACCGGGAAAAAAACTTTACAGGTCGTGAATATTGCGAATCTAAAGGAATTGAACTGTATTTCAATGCCAGAGATCATCGTTTTTCAAGCAGTGGGTTAAGAAAAGTAGTGGCAGAAAAAGAAGCGTTAAAGGTAATTTAAAGAGATATGAAAATTAATACAAAAATATACATTGCAGGTCATAAAGGAATGGTGGGGAGCGCCATTTGGAGAACACTTGCTGATAAAGGATTTACCAATCTGATAGGAGTTTCCAGTAAAGAACTGGATCTTCGAAATCAACAGGCGGTTCGTGATTTTATAGCCAAGGAAAAACCGGAAGTTATTATTGATGCAGCTGCACGAGTTGGTGGAATACTGGCAAATAACGATTATCCTTATCAGTTTATTATGGAGAATATGCAAATCCAGAATAACCTGATTGATTCGGCTTTGCAAAACAATATAGAAAAATTTATTTTTTTGGGAAGCTCGTGTATTTATCCAAAATTGGCTCCGCAGCCACTAAAAGAAGATTATCTTTTAACTGATACTTTAGAACCAACAAATGAATGGTATGCAATTGCCAAAATTACGGGTGTAAAAACGTGTCAGGCAATCAGAAATCAATTTGGTAAGGATTATGTGAGCTTAATGCCAACAAATTTATATGGAACACATGATAATTTTGATTTAAATACCTCCCACGTATTGCCGGCAATGATTCGTAAGTTTCATGAAGCCAAAGAAAATAATAATGCCCCTGTGACTTTATGGGGAAGTGGAACTCCGATGCGTGAGTTTTTGTTTGTTGATGATATGGCACAGGCTGTTGTTTTTGCTCTGGAAAACAAACTCCCGGATTATTTGTATAATGTAGGAACTGGTGAAGATTTAACCATAAAGCATTTGGCAGAAACGATACAACAGATTACCGGTCATAAAGGAGAAATAATCTGGGATTCAACGAAACCTGACGGAACTCCAAGAAAACTGATGGATGTTACCAAAATGCATGATTTAGGTTGGAAGCACAAAATCGAACTTCAGGAAGGAATCCAAAAAACATACGATTGGTTTCTGGAAAATAAAGATGCTTTTAAGCAGGTAAAGATGTAGTTTTTAAGTTGAAAATGTTGTAACTTCAATCTTGGGAAATTAAATAATAAAATAAAGAAATATAAAATTATATGAGTTCACAGAAAATAGCACTTATAACGGGAATCACAGGTCAGGACGGATCCTATTTGGCTGAATTATTATTAGAAAAAGGATATCAGGTACACGGAGTAAAAAGACGTGCATCTTCTTTTAACACACAACGAATTGATCATATTTACCAGGATCAGCATGAATCACATGTAGATTTTAAGTTGCACTATGGTGATCTGACAGATTCAACCAATATCATAAGAATAATTCAGGAAGTGCAGCCGGATGAAATTTATAACTTGGGTGCTATGTCTCACGTTAAAGTATCTTTCGATTCTCCAGAATATGTGGCTAATGTGGACGGAATAGGTACTTTAAGAATATTAGAAGCTGTACGAATTTTAGGTTTATGTGAAAAAACCAGAATTTATCAGGCTTCTACTTCTGAGCTTTATGGTGGTATGGTGGAAAATAAAAATGAAAGAGGGTTTTATGACGAAAACTCTCCGTTTTACCCACGTTCTCCTTATGGTGCAGCTAAAATTTATGGTTTTTGGATCACAAAAAACTACCGTGAGGCTTATAATATGTTTGCTTGTAACGGTATTTTGTTCAATCATGAATCTCCACGAAGAGGTGAAACCTTTGTAACCAGAAAAATTACGATGGCTACAGCAGCTATCGCAAAAGGGAAACAAGAATGTCTGTATTTGGGGAACCTAAATTCACAAAGAGATTGGGGACATGCCAAAGACTATGTGGAAGCAATGTGGAGAATTTTACAGCAAGATGTACCGGAAGATTATGTAATAGCAACGGGAGTTACAACTTATATTAGGGATTTCGTGATTATGGCTTTTGGCGAAATAGGAGTAACGCTGACTTTTGAAGGAGAAAATGAAAGTGAAGTGGCTAAAGTAGCATCATGTAGCAACCCATTGTACCAATTAGAAATAGGCAAAGTCGTGGTACGTGTTGATCCTGAATATTACCGTCCTACTGAAGTAGATCTTTTAATTGGTGACCCTACAAAATCAAAAACTAAACTGGGTTGGAAACCTCAATATGATTTAGCCGCTTTGGTAAAAGAGATGATAGAAAGTGATTTGAAATTGTATTAAAAGCCTATTTTTTTATAATATTTTGTATGCAATATAAATAAGATTAAAAATAAAGATTGAAAGAACGATATATTTACATTGATAGGTTAAAAGGATTTACTATTTTTTTAGTAGTGTTAGGACATATTATTCCTGTTTTAATTGATGATAAGGCTGCACATAGCAATGAATTGTTCTTATTCATTTATTCTTTTCATATGCCATTGTTTTTTTTCTTAAGTGGTTATATTGCATTTAAAACTATTAAAATTGAATCTTTAAAAAATTATTTCCAATTTATTAAAAGTAAAAGTGTTAGCTTATTAATTCCAATGTTAACTTGGCCATTAATTAAGCAATATTGTTTTACATCAAAAATTGATTTTAGTTTTGAGACTTTTTATAGTATTATTTTAGAAGAAATTACAAATCCGGGGTTATGGTTTTTAAGAATGTTGTTCTTTTTTCTAATTGTTTATTCCATTTTTCATATTGCATCTGAACGTTTTAATAAGAAAAGGTTGTTGATTTTTGATTTAGTAATAATCATCATTGATATAGCTTTTTTTCTTTTATTTTGTTATTTAATTCAGTTAGAAGCTATTTTTCATCATTTATTTTATTTTATTTTTTTAATGATTGGTGTTTTTTTATCAAAATATGATTTTCTAAAAACAATAATTACAAATAAGGTAGTTGTTTCATTATCACTGCTTTTTTTTATTGTTAGTGTTGGACATTATAATGATTTAATATATCTAATAGACTCTTCACAGAATAAAATTTTAAAGTTTTTTATATCTGTTTTTGCAATAATTATTTTTTATCATATTGCAAAAAAGATTAGTTTGTCTAACTGGTTAGACAATTCTATTTGTTTCTTAGGAAGAAAATCGCTAGTGATATATGTAACTCATTTTTTGTTTCTTAGCATTTTATCCAAGTCTATGTTACTTCCTTTTGATATAAGTTTTTTCTTTTTAGCATTGATCGCAGTTCCTCTCAGTTTAATAATGATTTATTTTTGTATTTTAATTAGTAAAGTAATTGAATTGTTCCCAATTTTTAATTTTTTACTTTATGGAGTAAGAATAAAAAATAAGTGACAGTTAATTAAAAAAATCTAAAGAATACTAAAGTTGATTAATTTGTTTACCCATAATATTTTTTTTCTAAGTTTAATCAAACATAATAGAATTACGAAGGAATATTATGAAAAAAGAAATACAAAAATAATTCAAAATATTTTATGAGTAAAAGAGCAAGATATCAAGAGCTTGATTGTCTAAGAGGATTGGCTGCCATAGCAGTTGTACTCTTTCATTTTACATTTGGATATGACAATGGATTACATATCTTATCCGAAGATAAATTTTATTTTAGATATGGCAATTTTGGAGTCTATTTATTTTTTATTATAAGCGGATTTGTAATTTTCATGACATTAGAAAATACTGCAAAAGTAAAAGATTTTGTAATATCCAGATTTTCAAGATTATATCCGGCTTATTGGGCAGCAATTTTTTTATCTGTAACTATTACAACATTATTAGGAGCACCTTTTCAAAGAGGAATTTTTTCGTTAAAACAGATTTTGGTTAACCTGACAATGTTTCAACATTGGTTTAAAGTTAAAGATGTTGATGGCGCATTTTGGACATTGGCAATAGAATTAGCTTTTTATTTTATCATGGCTTTTGTTTTTTTTCTTGGGAAACAAAAGCAAATCATTATCATCTGTATATCATGGATACTTTTGTCAATTGTATTTACTGTTTTTGATATACCATTTGAACGATATATAACGGCAATTTTAATATTAAAATTTGCTCCTTTCTTTATAGCAGGTATTTTCTTTTATTTAATTAAACACAGACCGGAAAATAAATTTCATCATTTATTGATATTGTTTAGTTTATTTTCTGAACTAATTATATTTTATCAAGTTGATTCTTCTATAATAGAATACGTGATTGTGATTTCTCTTTATATTATTTTTTATTTGTTTATATATAACTATCTAAGATTTTTGACTCATAAAATTTTAGTTTTTTTTGGAACAATTTCTTATTCTTTGTATCTGATACATGAGAATATCGGTTATGGAATAATATATTGGTTGAAAAAAGTTAATGACAATCAATTTTTTTATATAAGCATAACTTTTTTTATAGTTATTTTACTCGCTATTTTTATTACTTTTTGCATTGAAAGACCAGCAATGAAATACCTTCGAAATCATCTTAATGAAAAAAGATAATAAATATGATATTATGAATTACGTTCTATGAAAAATAAGTTAACTCGACTGAAAAGGCATCCAAAGTATAATAATTGGATGCATTGGGGAAAGTTGATAAGTATTACTGGTGGGGCTCAGGTTTTAATTCAGATTATTGGTTTTGGTTGTGGTATTTTTATAATTAGAAATTTTTCGATTGCTGAATATGCTATTTATACACTTGCTAATACTATGTTAGGAGCTATGAATATATTAGCAGATGGAGGTATTGTTTCTGGAGTAATTGCAGAAGGCGGAAAAGTTTGGCAGGATAAAGAAAAATTAGGCGCGGTTATTTCTACGGGAATGAACCTAAGAAAAAAATTTGCTATTGGAAGTATTTTAATCGCAGGTTCGGTGATGATTTATTTATTGATGCATAATAATGCTAGTTGGTATTACTCTATTTTAATATTACTCTCATTAATTCCTGTTTTTTATGCCAATCTTTCAGATTCTTTACTCGAGGTTGCTCCTAAATTACATCAGGATATAAAGCCTTTACAAAAAAACCTGGTAATGGCTAACATAGGAAGATTATTGTTGACAATTCCTTCTGTTTTTTTTATTGCATTTACACCAATTGCAATAATTGCTACTGGCATACCTCGAATAATAGCAAATTTTAAGCTAAAAAAAATTTCTAATAAGTTTGCTACTTTAAACCAAAAAGAGGATGCTCAAATCAAAAAGAATATTTTGCATATGGTCAGGCGTATTTTGCCTGTAGAGGTATATAATATTTTTTCAACTAATATAACTGTCTGGATTTTGTCAATTATTGGCGCAACTAGTTCTATAGCACAGGTAGGGGCTTTATTTAGAATTGGAGCCGTTTTATCATTGTTTACTATTGTCTTTAATACTATAATAGTACCTCGATATTCAAGATTGAATGAAGTAAAAAAAGAATTGCAAGAAAAAATGATAAAAATTCAATTGCTTTTATTTAGTGTCAGCTTCGTTATTGTATTTTTTACATGGTTTTTTTCAGCTCAAATTATTTGGCTTTTAGGTAACAATTATGAAAATTTAGATTCTGAATTAGTTTTAACAGTAATTATTTTTTGTCTCAACATAATATCAACTGTAATCTATACACTTTGTAGGGGTAGAGGTTGGGTAATAAGCCCTGTTTTAAATATAAGTATTAATTTGTTATCAATAGTTTTTGGTGCTTTTATTTTTGACATTACAAGTTTAAAAGGAATTTTAATATTTAATATCGTTACATCAGCAGTTTTGGTAGTAATGCATGGAGGATATTCTTATTTTAGATTATATCAGCTAAAAAATATGGAAAACATTTATGAGTAGAACAAAATATGAATTAGATATTCAAAATAGATCTTTGTTTCGTTATTATTTAGGGATAGGAGCAAGGTTGAAAAGATATTTTTATTATTCGTATTCCAGATATGTTGCAAGGAAAAAAGGAGCAATTATAGGAGAGAACGTGGTTTTGCCGCTTTCATTAGCAAAAAAGGCAAATAAGAATCTTATAATTGGTGAGAATAGTTCTATACAGACAGATTTAATAGATTTAAGAGCAAAAGTTACTATTGGTAGTAATGTAATAATAGGTTCTGGAGTTGAAATTCTAACTTGCAGTCATCTGATTGACTCCCCTGACTGGGAATTTAAGTCGTATGGAATAATAATTGAAGACTATGTTTGGGTAGCAACACGTGCATTTGTTCTGCCAAGCTGTAGAAAAATAGGCTATGGTGCAGTTTGTGCAGCAGGTGCTTTAGTGACTAAAGATGTAGAGGGAATGAGTGTTATTAGCGGTAGTCCAGCATTACATTTAAAAACAAGAGGGCAAGTTCATTCCAATTTAATTGTACCATCTCTTTTAGGAGGAGATTTAAAGATTTATATTAAAACTTGGAATAAAAGAAAAAAATAAAAATTTGATGAGAATAAACATAGGAGCATCACATCGATTTCATTTATTAGATTTAGCTAAAGAATTAGAGACATTAGGACATGACGTCCGTTTTTATTCATATGTACCTACAAAAAGGGCTATTAAATATGGCTTAAAAAAGGAATCAAGTTTTTCATTGTTTTTTATAATGTTACCTTTTTTAGGATTAATAAAATTATCAAAAAAACCTTCGTTTTCGTTAAAATTAATTAATTGGGCATTAGATAGTTATTTGTCCTTTTTTATGAAGCCATGTGATGTATATATTGCTTTAGGTACTGTTTATAAAAAATCATTTGTAAGTGCTAAAAAAAAATATAATGCTGTTACCATATTAGAATGGGGAAGCAAGCATATTGAAGAACAACAAAGAATTTTATCGCTTATTCCTAACGTAGTGCAACAGGATAAGTATTTTATAAATCGTTCTTTGACAGGCTATAAACTTGCTGATTATATAGCTATAGCATCTGACCATGTTAAACAAAGCTTTATTGAACGAGGTATTTCTGAACATAAACTAATTCAAAATCCATATGGTGTAGATTTGTCAATGTTTGCCCCTACAGAATTATCGTCTGAAAAAAATTACGATATTATTATGGTAGGAGGTTGGAGTTATCGAAAAGGATGTGACTTATTGATAGAGTATTTTAAAGAGACTGAATTGACTTTTCTGCATGTTGGACCTATTGTTGACTTGTCATTTCCTGATCGTAATAATATGACACATGTTGATAGTGTTGACCAAAAAAAATTAATAGATTACTATAAAAAAGCTAAGATATTTGTTCTGGTTTCAAGAGAGGAAGGACTGGCTATGGTTCAGTCACAAGCTTTAGTTTGCGGTTTGCCAATAGTTTGTACAAAAGATACTGGGGGAAGAGATTTAAGAAATATATTAAAAGATAAAAAATGGATTATTGAGATGGAAAATTTTACATTTCAAGATTTAGACAAAGGTATAAAAGAGGCATTATCCTTAGCACAAAATCAAACGGGATTTAGATCATATTCTACAGGTGTAAGTAGCTATTTGAACTGGAAAGCATATGGAGAGCGCTATAATAAAAATTTAGAGCAAATTTTAAAATTAAATTAAATGAACTTTTCCAAATTAGGAAAATATACCGTTATCTTATCAACAATTCCTGCATTGTATGTTAGTATTTATCCAGGTAAAATTGTATTAATTACTATGTTATGTTCATATATTCTTTTAATAGGAATGCTGATTATAGTAGCAAAACTGCAGGTAATAAATGAAAAAATAAATATAAACTTTGATAGCGTACTGTATGTAAAGTTTTTTCTATTTTATAATCTTTTAGTATTAATGAGAGGAATATATGATGCAAAATCTGATCAAGATTGGATAGTTATGTTTTCAGCAACAATCCCTTTATTTTTAGTAATTCATTTTTCTATTTATTTGGCAGCATATAATACATCAATTAATAGTCTTATTAAATCATTTATGACCTATGGGGTTGTTTTATCAATCTTTATTTTTTTCTTTGAACCCCCTTTGTCAATTGATTTTACTAAATCTATATCGCCAATATACTTAATGATATTTTTGATACCTTTTGTTAATAAAATGAATCGTATTTTTATTATTTTTTTGACGTTAATATCATTTTTTAGTGATTTTTCAAATCGCTCAAATCTTATTAATATTTGTATAGCATCCGTTATAACACTTAGCTTTTTTTGGAAAAAAAGAATGTGGGTATTAAGCTTAATAAAGGGCGCGAGAATTTTCTTGCTATCATCTCCAATTGTTTTTTTAATACTAGGTTTGTCAGGAGTATTTAATGTTTTTTTAATTGGAGACATGATGCAAACTTATAGTATTGAAACTAGTAACGGTAATAAACAAGATCTTTTAATAGATTCCAGAACATCCATTTATTCAGATGTTTTTTCTGAATTAAAGAAGCAAGAAGCTTTTGTTTTTGGACTTGGAGCATCAGGAAAAACAAAAACATCACTAACGGAAGTATCATATGCCGATTTTGATAAAATATATAAAGAGGGGCGTAGAAGAACAGAATCAGGAATGCTTAATTATATTCAATGGGGAGGAATGATTGGTGGATTGGTTTATTTTTTACTTTTTGTTAAGGCATCTTTTTTAGGGATTTATAGATCACGAAATTGGTTTTGTGTAATGTTGGGAATTTGGGTAGCATTTAAAGGCCTTTTTTCATTTATAGAAGATGCAACATATTTTTCAGTAAGTTCAATATTTATTTTTTTTGCGATTGGAATTTGCATGAGTAAAAAAATTCGACAGTTAGATGATTTGGAAATAAAAGTGTTCTTTAAAAAAACTTTAAAATTTAATTAAAATCTATTTAAACAAAATTGAATGAATATAAAAGATATAAGTGTTAGAGTTCTTAAAAAAGCATATAGGTTTTTTTTAATTAAAAAATTTGAAAACCCATATTGTGACATAAATAGGCAATCAGCAAATGATCAAATTTATGATTTATTAAACGATAATAAACCTTGTATGATTGCAAGATTTGGCACAACAGAGTTAATTGCGGTAAATAACTACTTATGCATCACTAGTAACGAAAAATATTATAAAAAGATATGGAATTATATTTCAGATAAAACACATTTACCATGGTGGGATGAAAAACATTTTAAGTTTATGGATGTGTTTTCAGGTATTTTTCCTCCCACAAAAGAAACTGCAGAAGAATTTTCTAAACTCTATCTCTCAGATACACCTCAAATAGATTTATTAGGATCATTTCAATATTATGAAAAATTCATGCCATTGCGTTCTGATGTAAAATATGTTCATTTAGAATGTCTATATCCTTTTTTTGTAGAAAAACCATGGACAAGAGCTTTAAAAGGAAAAAAAGTATTGGTTGTTCATCCTTTCGAAGAAACGATACAGGAACAATATAAATTAAAGAATAAACTTTTTGAAAATCCTGATCTACTTCCTGAATTTGAATTAATAACCTACAAAGCGATACAGTCTGCTGCTGGTATTGAAGTCCCCTATAGAGATTGGTTTGAAGCATTAAAATTGATGCAGGACCAAATTTCAGAAATTGATTTTGATATTTGTATTTTAGGTTGTGGAGCTTATGGTTTACCATTAGCAGCTCATATAAAAAGGATAGGTAAAAAAGCTTTTCATATGGGTGGAGGGGTTCAGTTACTATTTGGCATCAAAGGTAAACGATGGGATACTCCTAGTTATGGACGCGAATATGGAATACCTGAACTATTTGTAGAGCCGTATTGCAATTTATATAATGAGTATTGGACAAAACCATTAAAAATTAACACACCAGATAAAGCTTCCGCTATTGATGGTGCTACCTATTGGTAGTTAGATTGTTTATATATGGATAGTATAAATAAAATTTTTGCGCATAATTTTTTAGCCATCATCTATTTTAATTTTAAAATGCTCCCTTTTTCACAGGCTATTAAGCTTCCTTTTGATTTTTATTATAAAATAAGATTTGAAAATTTATCAGGTAAAGTTTTTTTAAATAGTGATAAAATAACTAGAGGAATGATTAAAATTGGTGGTAGAGGTTCAGAAATGTTTTCACGTACTACAACTATTATAGATTTAAAAGGCATTTTTAAAATAAATGGTTCTCTGGAAATTGGTCATGGCTGTTTAATACGAGTTGAAAAAAAAGGCGTTTTCTCTACAGGCAAGAGTGTGCGTATTGGAGCTTTAAGTAAGGTATTTTGCGAAAATAATATTTTGCTTAAGGATGAAATTGATTTTAGTTGGGAATGTCAAATCTTTGATACTAATTTCCATTATATTAGAAATGTTTTAGATAATTCAATAGATGATAAGGTTGGTTCTGTTGAAATAGGATCTTATAACTGGTTTGGTAATAGAATAACTGTTATGAAAGGAACTAAAACACCTGATTTTTTTATAGTAGCTTCTAATAGTTTATGTAATAAAAACTACTATAATTTTCCTCAAAACTCAGTAGTTGGTGGTTTCCCTGCAAAACTAATAGGTGAAAATAAAAAAAGAATATTTGAGAATTTAGAAGATACTTCAAAATTTGATCATGAATAAATGGATTCAATGTATAATATAGCTGTTTTATTAACCTGTTTCAATAGAAAACAAAAAACAATAAATTGTTTAAATCATCTTTTTAAATTAAAAAGTGATTTAGATGTATATTTAGTGGATGATGGTTCAACAGATGGGACTAGTGAATCAATAGTAAAAGATTTTCCACAAGTAAATTTGATTAAAGGTTCAGGGAATTTATTTTGGAATAAAGGCATGCATTTAGCTTGGGATTATGCAGCTAAAAATGATTATGATTATTATTTATGGCTTAATGATGATGTTATTATATATGAAAATTGTTTTGATGAACTTTTTTCCTGTGCTAAACTGACAGAAAGCAAAGCTATCATATCAGGAATAATTGAAACTTCAGATAAAAAAGATATTTTATATGGAGGATATGATTCTAATAAAAAACTAATAAAACCAACAGGGGAATTAAATTCTATTAGAAATATGAATGGTAATGTAGTAATGGTTCCTAAGGAAGTTTATAAGATTTTAGGCAATTTAGATATTCATTATCATCATGATTTAGGTGATGTTGATTATGGATTACGTGCACAAAACAAAGGTATTGGTGTTTTTACTACAAGAGTTGCTATTGCAAGTGGTGAAAAAAATGATATTTGCAGGGTAAGGCAAAATAATACTACGATTTCCAAAAGATTCAAAAAATTATATTCGCCTTTAGGAGCAAATCCTAAAATTATATTTTATTATAGAAACAAATATTTTGGTTTTATAAATGCTGTGTCTTATTTTGCTTTTTTGCATTTCATAAATATTATTCCGGACAAGTTGAACAAATTAATTTTTGGAAACCGTTACGTTTAGTTCATTAAAATAAACAATAAATACAATGAAAATTCTTCGTGTCATTTCATCAATGCATCCAAGTAATGGTGGACCTTGCCAGGGAATTCGTAATGCCATACCTTATTTTCAAAAAGCCGGAATAACAACTGAAGTTGTGTGTATGGATGATAAGAGAAGTAATTATCCAGTAACTGATGATTTTACTATTTATAAAGTGGGTAGTGGAAAAACTTCTTATCAATATCAGCCAGAGTTATTAAAATGGTTAAAAAACAATATTTTAAATTATGATTTTGTAATTGTTCATGGTCTTTGGCAGTATCATAATTATGCAGTATACAAAACAATAAAATTACTGAAGAAGCAAAATCTAAAAATTCCAAAAGTAATTATTATGCCTCATGGCATGTTAGATCCTTATTTTCAAAAAGCAACAGACAGAAAATGGAAGGCTTTGAGAAATGAATTGGTTTGGTCATTAATAGAAAAAAAATGTATCAGTCAGGCTAATGTAGTTTTTTATACTTGTGAGGAAGAAATGCGATTAGCAGCTACCACTTTTAAAAGTTATAGCCCTAAAAAAGTATTTAATGTAGGATACGGTGTTCAAATACCTCCTGAAAACAAAGAAAGTCTGAAAGAGGATTTTTATAAAATATACCCGGAAATTAAGAATAAAAAATATCTTCTTTTTTTGAGTCGTATACATGAAAAAAAAGGTGTTGATTTATTAATAAATGCTTACAATGAATTGTTTCAGAAAAACAAAGATTTGCCTGATTTAGTTATAGCAGGCCCGACAACTTCAGATTACGCTCAGCAAATGATCTTATTAGCTTCAAATAACCCAAAAATACATTTTTCAGGAATGCTGACGGGGAATGCAAAGTGGGGGGCATTTTATAATTGTGAAGCTTATTTATTACCGAGTCATCAGGAAAATTTTGGTATTGCTATAGTTGAAGCTATGGCTTGTAAAAAGCCCGTTTTAATAACTAAGAATGTAAATATTTGGAGTGAAATTTATGAAGGAGGTGGAGGTTGGATTGTTAATTTAGAAGAAAAAAATGAACTAAAAAACACTCTTTTAAAAATAATTAACCAATCTGAAGATGAATTAACAGATAAAGGACTGAATGCTTTTAAAACCTATCAAAATAAATTTGACATTGAAACTTGTGCAAACAAATTTATTGAAACTTTAAACAATATTTAATTAACACTTTAATTTTAAATTATTTTCTATATGAAAATATTGATATAATTATTAGTAAAAAAATAAATTATGATAAGTCATAATAAAAATGATAAAGACGCTTATAAAAGACCAATTTTTTCCAAATGGAATAAAATTAAAAGATTAATATGGCAGATATCATGGTTCGTTTTATGTAGATATACACCTGCTCCTTTTCATAGTTGGAGGAGTTTTGTCTTAAAGATATTTGGCGCTAAACTGGGAAAAAATAATTTTATATATCCTACTTGTAAAATTTGGGCCCCCTGGCTTTTAGAAACAGAAGAAGTAGTTACAATTGGTCCGGGAGTAGAAATTTATAATCCCGAAAAAGTTTTTCTGGGGCATCATTCCATCTTGTCTCAGGAATCTTATTTATGTGGTGCGACACACGATTATAACACCATTATGTTCACTTACTTGAAAAAAGAAATCATTGTTGAACCTTATGTTTGGATTTGTGCTAAAGCTGTTGTTTTGCCAGGGGTTATATGTCATGAAGGAAGTGTTTTGGGGGCGTTCTCTATTACTTCCAAAAATCTAGAGCCTTGGTCTGTGTACGCTGGTAATCCCTGTAAATTGATAAAAAAGCGTGATAATTTTCTTGTTGAAAAAAAATAATAAATGGAAATTAAAAATATAACTGAAACTCTTTATGATTTATGTATTGTAGGCAGTGGTCCAGCTGGTCTAATTGTAGCAATAGAATACGCTAAATTAAATCCTGAGAGAAAAGTTTTATTGATAGAATATGGTACAAAAGATCAAATGTTTAAAAAAAATAATTTGGACGAAACCATAATAAACACAAATCCCATTAATCATCATAATCCTTATGAATGTACCAACAAAGGTCTTGGTGGTTCTTCTGCGACCTGGGGCGGCCGTTGCGTTATGTTTGATGAGATAGATTTTATGCAACGTCCGGTTTTAAAAGGACAATGTACTTGGGATTTAGCTTTGTTTAATGAGGTAAAACATTTTCTTTCTAATGCAGCGGAATATTTTGAGTGTGGTGAACCAATGTTTGATTTAAGTAATTCAATAGATTATAAGGCTACCTCTATTTCAGAAAAATTTAAAAAAGGCATAGTTACGGATTCAGTTTTGGAACGTTATAGTATGCCAACCCGATTTGGACAACGCTTTGCTAATGATATACAAGTCTTAAAAAACCTTAAAGTAATTGAAGGTTATGAAGCAAGAGATTTTCAGACTCCTGATGATAATGGAAACATTAATTCTTTAAAAATTAGATGTGTCGCAAGTTTAGAAAATTTCACAATAAAAGCAAAATCTTTTGTTTTAGCGGCAGGAACTCAAGAAACAACAAGGGTTTTACTTCGTAATAAACAATTATTTAATTTACTTAAAAAGGTTCCTCAGGCATTAGGTAAATATTATCAAGGACATTTATCAGGTAAAATTGCTTCGGTTCATTTTATTGGAGACCCAAAAAAGACAGATTATGGTTTTTTAAAAGATAAGGATAGTATTTATACTCGTAGGCGATTTCAGTTTACAAAGGATTTACTTTTGGAAAAAGACCTTTTAAATACTGCAATATGGCTTGATAATCCTTTATATTTTGATCCAAAACATCGCAGTGGTGCAATGTCTGTCATGTATTTAATGATGTTGCTGCCAGTTATAGGAAAAAAACTTGCTCCCCCTGCTATTGCACATTCAATAACAAAAGGGAAAGTCACAGGAGTCAAAAAGCATATTTGGAATATAATAAAAGATTTGCCGGGTTCCTTAATAATTCCAGGATCTATTTTTGTTAAGCGTTACTTAATGAAACGTAAACTTCCGGGAGTTTTTCTTTATAGTCCTAAAAATCAGTATGCGCTTCATTTTCATACTGAACAAATTCCATTTGAGGAAAATAGAATGGAATTAGAAGCTGATGGGGAAACTCTAAAAATATATTATAAATTAACGGATATAGATGTTGATTCCATAATAAAAACTCATCAAATATTAGATGATTGGCTCAAAGAAACTGGAGCCGGGAAATTAGAATATTGGTATGAACAAAAAGAATTACAAGAGAGAATAAAGGAAATGTCATGTGATGGCATTCATCAGTCGGGAACTACAAGAATTGCCAATAATAGTGAGGAAGGTGTTGTAGATAGAGATTTGAAACTGTGGGGTACACAAAACGTTTTTATCTGTAGCAGTTCTGTTTTTCCAACATCAAGTCAGGCAAATCCAACATTTTTTTTAGGAGCTTTTGCAGTTCGTTTGGCAAATCATTTAACAAAAAAATATGAGAAAAGTTGAATTGATAAAAGGCATTGAGTCTTCTGCTCTAGGTTTTGGATGTGCTCCAATAATGGGTTCTGTAGATTCGAAAAAAGCCAAATATGCAATAGAATGTGCATTAGATAATGGTATAAATCATTTTGATTTAGCTCGCTCATATGGATATGGGGATGCTGAAAGATTTGTTGGTAAAATTGTCAAAAATAAACGTGATAAAGTTGTTCTGGCAAGTAAGTTTGGTATTTATGCCAATTGGAAAGCTAATTTACTTAAGCCTGTTAAACCTTTGGTTAGATATGCTCGTGAAAATTTAAAAAAAGAACACAATAAAGAAACTAAAAATAATCACATTCCTAAAATTGCTGATCATTTTCATAATCGTTTAGTGCTTCGTAAAACTGAAATGCTTAAAAGTGTAGAAAAAAGTCTTCGGGAGCTAAATACGGATTATCTAGATTACCTATTTATTCATGAGCCAATTGATACTTTAACCTATTTTGATGAATTGGCTGAATTAGCTGAAGTTTTCAAGAAAGAAGGTAAAATTAGAGGATGGGGTTTAGCTTATATGCAATCACAGCAATCTTTACATGAGACTTATTTAAACAAATTCGATGTTTTACAATTTAATAATTCATCAGGAACTTTTGAATATGACGATGTAGTTAAAAGCAGAGGATTAATGTCAAATATAATTTTTTCACCATTAAATGGAGGTGATAAAAATAAGAGTCCAAAAGAAAAATTTAATAAAATTTTTGAAGATTTTCCAAATAGTGTTGTTTTATGTTCGATGTTTGACGAAAAACATATTATTGAAAATGTTAAATTAGTTTATTAAAAATTATTTTTTTAATTTATACAATATATGATTTCAATATTAATACTCACTAAAAACGAAGAACAAGATTTGCCAGGTTGTTTGGCATCGGTAACATGGAGTGATGACATTCATGTATTTGATTCTTTTAGTGATGATCGAACTGTAGCAATCGCTGAAAATGCTGGGGCAACTATTACACAACGGGTTTTTGATAATTGGTCAGCACATCAAAACTGGGGTTTGGCTAATATAAAATTTAAATATCCGTGGGTACTTTATATTGATGCAGATGAAAGAGTTTCTGTATCTTTATTAAATGCAATAAAGGCACTCAGACCTAATGTTGATACTGAGTTTGTTGCCTATGAACTTAGAAGAAGGGATTTTGCATGGAATGGGAAATGGCTAAAACATGCCCAAATGTCCCCGTTTTATTTAAGACTGTTTCGCCCGGATAAAATGCGCTATGAAAGATTAGTAAATCCGGTTTCTATTCCTGATGGTCCAATTGATAAAATAGATGGTTTTTTAGATCATTACCCTTTTAGTAAAGGATTTAAATTTTGGATACAGCGTCATTTAAGTTATGCCGATATGGAAGCTTTAACAAGAGTGAAGGATTTGGATAGTGGTGTCACTTTTTCTTTTAGAAAAGCTTTGTTTGGTAAAGATTTTACAGAAAAAAGATACCATCAAAAAGGTTTATTTTACAAATTACCGGGACGCCCCTTAATAAAATGGTTTTACATGGTAATAGTAAGAAGAGCCTTTTTAGATGGAAGTGCCGGTTTGACTTACGCCACTTTACAATCGATCTATGAGTATTTTATTGTTCTGAAAAGCAAAGAATTACTAAGTCAAAAAAAGAAATAAAATAATTTTATTAGCTAATCATAATTTATGAAGGTTTCCGTTATTACAGTTTGCTACAATAGAAAAGCAACTATTGAACAATCAATAAAGAGTGTTTTAGATCAGGACTATCCGGATATTGAATATATAATTGTTGATGGTAATTCATCAGATGGGACTCAGGAAATTATTAGGCCATATTTGGATAAAATTGCCAAATATATTTCAGAACCTGATAAAGGGATGTATGATGCTATCAATAAAGGTTTGGGTTTAGCTACAGGCGATATAGTAGGTTTAATGCATTCTGACGATGTTTTTTATGATACAGCTGTAGTTTCTAAAATAGTAGAAAAATTTAAAAATAATTCTAATATAGACGCTATATATGGAGATGGTATCTATGTTACCAATGATGAGGAGCAGAAAATAGTACGTAACAGAATTGGGGGTGATTATGATTATAAAAGATTGAAATCGGGTTGGCTGCCATTGCATCCTACCGTTTATATCAAAAAGTCTGTTATAGATAAGTATGGAAATTATAATTTAGATTTTAAAATTGCTTCAGATACAGAATTTTTATTACGTTATCTTTTCAAACACAAAATAAGTATAGCTTATCTTAATGCCTATATTGTAAAAATGAGAATGGGAGGTTTAAGCACCAATTATAAAAGAGCTTTTGAAGTATTGCGTGAAGATTATAAGATATATAAGTTCCATCAGTTATCAGGAGCAAGAGCAGTTTTTCAAAAAAAAATGATTGCACTAATGCAATATGTAAAAAAATAAAGAATAAGAATGATGAATAATAAAAAGATTTTTTCAAGTTTATGAAGATTTTAGATGCCTTATCACGTCATCGTTTTTCCCGCTATTTTAAACTTTTGTTTGTAGTCTGGGATGTGATACTTTTGAATTTTTCTATTGTTCTATCGGCATGGGTACGATTTGGAAATTTAGATAAACTTTTTTTAAAGGAAGTGCAAACGGTTTCTTTTTTATCGAATTTGATCTGGATTGCTTTGTTATTACGTAATGATTCTTATCGTATAGTAAGAATAGAGCCTTTAGAATCTATTTTAAAGCGGACAACAAAAAAATTTATTTTTCATATTGCCCTAATTGCTTTTTTTGTACTTTTTTTAAAATACTCGCAGATTTCCAGGCTTAGACTACTTTATTTTTATGCCTTTTTCTTTTGTTTGTTGATGCTTTCCCGATTTTTATCAATGGAACTTTTAAAATATATTCGGGCAAAAGGGTATAATTTTAAAAATGTTATTATTGTAGGAGCCAATGATGCAGGTGAGAGAATTCGAAAAACATTGTCAAAAGATTTAACATACGGTTATCGTTTTTTGGGCTTTTTTGACGAAAAAGTAGATCCTTTTGCTTTTATTTCATCTCCAGTATTAGGAGGATTTGAGGATATAGAAAAATATTTAATTACAAATCAAATTGATGAAATGTATGTAGCATTGCATATTGATAATGTGAGTGTAATTAATAATTTGATTAAAATTTGCGAACACCACATGGTTCGGATTAAGTTTATTCCTGATTTTCAATTGTACACTAAGTCCAGCAAAGTCGAAATTTCATTTTACGAAAATACTCCTGTATTAATGTTTCGAACAGAGCCTTTAGAGTATACAGTGAATAGATTGTCAAAAAAAGCATTTGATATTGTCTTTTCTCTTGGCGTAATTGTTTTAATCTTTCCTTGGTTGTTTCCGATAATAATGATATTGATTAAAATAGAATCGCCAGGACCGGTTTTTTTTAAGCAAGAGCGCTCAGGCCGCGACAATGAGTCTTTTTTTTGCTGGAAATTTAGAAGCATGCGTGTTAATAAACAAGCGGATAAATTACAAGCCGGAAAAGGAGATGAACGTATTACGAAATTTGGAGCATTTATGCGTAAAACCAGTATAGACGAATTGCCTCAGTTTTTTAATGTTTTTTTGGGTGATATGTCTGTTGTAGGCCCTCGCCCGCATATGGTTAATCACACAAAACAATACACTGATTTGATTGGGAATTATTTGGTACGCCAATATACCAAACCGGGTATTACGGGGTGGGCTCAGGTTAATGGCTACAGAGGTGAAACCAGAGAATTAATAGATATGCAAAACAGAGTAGAATATGATATTTGGTATATCGAAAATTGGAGTATTTTATTAGATATTAAAATTATTATTAAAACTGTTATTAATGTTGTTAAAGGAGAAGAAAATGCTTACTAAGTTTGTTTTTTAGTTTGCAATTTTATTTTAAAAGTAGTAATTTAACGTTACAAATAATTAAAAATCAGTTTAGTTCTCTATCTGAATCAATTAAATGAATAAAAATTAAAGCTATTGCTTTATATTTGCTACATAAATCCACAATTCTAATGAGTTTAAATCTTTCCAATTTTTCAAATAAAAGCATACTTTTTATACTTTTATTTTTATTTTTCTCCTGTGCCTCTAAAAAAGATATTGTTTACTATCAAAATATTGATAGAATTAATGCCTCACAAAATATAACTTCCTATGAAGTGAAAATTCAGCCTGATGATTTATTGATGATAATAGTTTCTGCAGAAGATCCGGAAATTGCAATTCCCTTTAACTTAACATCCGTTTCAATGCCCAATGCAACTAATTTACTGGCAACAACAGGTCAGCAAACTATTCAGTCTTATTTAGTAGATAGAAGTGGAAATATTGAATTTCCAGTTTTAGGGAAATTACAGGTTGGCGGTTTAACCAGGACAGAAGTACTACAGTCATTAAAAGATAAGATTGGCATTTATATAAAAAATCCGATTATTAATCTGCGAATTATGAATTTTAAGGTTTCTTTACAAGGTGAAGTGAATTTGCCTGGTACCTATACTGTTGCTTCTGAGCGAATTACATTGATTGAGGCTTTGAGTATGGCAAAAGATTTAACTATTTATGGCAAAAGAGATAATATTTTGGTCATTCGTGAAATTAATGGGGTAAAATCCTATAATAGAGTGAATATTACTGAAGCAGATTTTATCAATTCGCCTTTTTATTATTTGACACAAAACGATGTGATATATGTCGAACCTAATAAAACCAAAATAAATGCAGCTGCGGTAGGACCTAATACTTCTGTTATTATATCAGCGATTTCAATTTTAATATCGCTTTCTGTTCTGCTTTTTAAATAAACCGATAAACAAAAACAAATGCAAGATTTTTATAATGAGGCTGTTGAAGATGAGATTAATGAAGTAAATCTTCGTGAACAGCTTGATAAATATTTAGTCCACTGGAAATGGTTTATTTTAAGTGCTTTACTTTGTTTGATTTTAGCATTTTTATATTTGCGATACACTACGCCAAGTTATGAAGCCAGTACTTCTATATTGGTTAAGGATGAAAAAAAAGGAGGAATGCTTTCTGAATTGTCAGCTTTTTCTGATTTAGGGCTAGGAGGTGGTTCTGTAAATAATGTTGATAACGAAATTGAGATTTTGAAATCAAGGACGTTAGTCGAATCTACCGTAAAAAAACTCAATTTGAATATCAATTTATTGGTTGAAGGAAATGTTGTGGATCGTGATATTTATGGAGGTTATCCTATTAGCGTTTATTTTCTGAATAAAACGGAGTTATTTGATGAGGCTAATATAACTTTAAAATTAGATTTATTATCTAATGATAGTTTCTCTTTAGAAAATGCTCTTATTGATGAAGATGTGGTAGAAAACGTTATTTTATCGTCTAAAAAACAATTTAGATTTGGTGAAAAAATACCTACAAGTATAGGGGTGTTAAGTATTGGAAAGACTGCATTTTATAAACAAAATAATATTGGAAAAAATAAGTCAATTCGAATTATAATTAGCCCTCTTGAAGCTGTGACAGCAAGTTTTAGAGGAAGATTAAAGGTTGAGCCTATAAGTAAAACAAGTAGTGTAGTTAGTGTTTCTATAACTGATCCTGTTCAAAAAAAGGCCGAAGATTTTCTGGATAATATGATTCAGATCTACAATGAAGATGCAGCTGAAGATAAAAATTTTATTTCTGAAAATACTTCTAAATTTATCGCTGAACGTCTGGCATTAATTACACAGGAGTTAGATGGGGTTGAGCAGGATGTAGAAAGTTTTAAAAAATCAAACCAATTAACTGATATAGAATCAGAAGCCAAGCTTTTTATTGAAGGGTCTAATGAATATGATAAAAAGGGAATTGAAACCGAAATTCAATTGAATGTAGTTTCGTCCTTACTGGATTTTATAAAAAAAAGTACTAATGCTGATTTGTTGCCAACTAATATTATAACAGATAATGGAGATGCAGGTGGAATGATTACTTCTTACAATCAGTTGGTTTTAGACCGTAACCGAATTTTAAAATCGGCTACTACAGAAAATCCTTCCGTGATAAAATTAGATGCTCAAATTTCATCCCTTAAAGCAAATGTAGCGGCAAGCTTGAAAAGAATGCAATCCAGTCTCCAGATTCAAAACAGGGATTTGAAAAGTCAGGAAAGAATTTTGAATAGTAAAATTGGTAAAATTCCGGTGCAGGAACGTCAGTTCAGGGTAATTGCAAGGCAGCAAAAGGTAAAAGAAGAATTGTATTTGTATTTGTTACAAAAACGTGAAGAAACCGCTATTTCATTAGCTGCTACTGAGCCTAACGCCCGTATAATTGATGCGGCAAAGGCAAATAAAATTCCGGTTAGTCCAAAGAAAAAAATTATTTATCTTGCCGGATTGCTAATAGGACTTTTAATCCCTTTTGGAATTATTTATGGGTATGATTTATTGGATACCAAAATCAAAAGCAGGCTGGATTTGGAAGGAAAGACCCAAATACCTTTTATTGGAGATATTCCGACTTCGGAAGATGCTAATGCATTGATCAAAACAGATAGCAGGACAAGTTCTGCAGAGGCAATACGGATCGTAAGAACGAACCTTGAATTTATGTTGACAAATGTCCCGGAAGGCAGGGCGAAAACCATTTTTGTGACCTCTACTTTTCCTGCAGAAGGGAAAACCCTGGTGTCTGTAAATCTTGCCGCTACATTTGCGTTGTCAGGAAGGAAAGTTTTATTAATAGGAATGGATATCAGAAATCCAAAATTTATGGATTATTTTGCGATGCCAAATTTTGGTTTAACGAATTATCTGTCGTCAAATGACACCGATATAAGCAAATATATCATTAAGCATAATGATTATGAAAATTTCTACATATTGCCTTCTGGTGTAATTCCTCCAAACCCTGCCGAATTATTAATGGGTAAAAACGTAGATACCCTTTTTGAAACATTAAAAAAAGAATATGATTATATTATTGTAGATACAGCTCCAGTAAGTTTAGTAGCAGATACATTATTAGTAGCCAAAAATGCAGATACTTTTGTATATGTAATGCGTGCCAATGTTTTAGAAAAACGTATGCTGTCTATTGCCAATACTTTTTACAGAGAAAAGAAATTACCAAATATGTGTTTGGTACTTAATGATACTGATTCTACTAAAGGGTATGGGTATGGATATGGTTATGGAGTTAAAGTACAGAAAAAAACGTGGTTTAATAGAATTAAAAAAGATATAAGTTAAATTAAATCAGTTTTTTATAAAAAAATGAAAAGGTCCAAAGTTATATTTGGGCCTTTTTTATTATTTGTAGAAAAAATTAAGTGTTAGAATTTAAAAAACTGATTATTGGATATAATTTCTTTTAATCCATCAACTGTATTTATTTTTATTTTTTGTCCAAATGCAGCTATGTGGTTGTCATGATGTACATCGGTACCTGCAAAATCATACATTCCGTTTTTTAATAACTGTTCAGAGACTTTTGTGATCTCTTCACCATAATATCCTACAACGGCTAATAGGTTTAATTGAAACAAACAACCTGCTTTTTTTAATCTTTCGTATTCAGTGAAGTTTTTATGGTAAAATAAATATCGTTCCGGATGTGCTAAAACTGGTATATATCCTGCCACCTGCAAATCGAATAAAATTTTATAAAGTTGTATTGGAGCATTCATATAGGACATTTCTACTAATACGTAATTGTCTTTTAAAGTAAGAAGCTTTTCACTTTTAAAATGCTTTTCAAACCAATCGTCCATGAAATATTCTGCCGCTGCCGAAAATGGTTTTGTAATATTACTTTCAGTTAATAATTTCTTTGTTTCAGTATGATTATCCTGAATTGCCTCTGGAGAATTATTCCATATATAATGGCTAATATGAGGTGTGGTTATAAATTGTGAAACTCCAATGTTTTCTAGTGATTTTATTAACCTCACAGTGTCAGATATTGTTTTAGCTCCATCGTCTATGCCTGGCAATAAATGCGAGTGGATATCAATATAATCACCTGATAAAAGATCCTTTAAGTATGGTTTTTGTTTGAAGAATGATAACATAGGAGCAAAAGTAGAAAAAATGACAGGAATATAAGGCTGAATTAGGGAAAGATTAGTCATATATTTTTTTAAGGAAAAATTCATTAGAAATTAAATGTTAGTTTAGAAGTAATTTCTTTATTGAAAGCTAATATTATGATTAATGATGTTAAATTTGTAAGAATAAGTTTTTCACAGGGGTATGGAGCCAATTTATAAATTTTACAAAATTTGGATTTTTTTATTTCTAATGCCTTTTGTTATGCTCAAAATGATACTCTTCTACACAAGGAAAAGATGTTGATAAATATTTTTTTTAGGTGTATTTTTTTTAGTATTCATCAGTTTCTAAGTTTGAAATTGATCAATAGAATCAGGCTTTTGGAACTGGTCTGTGGGGCAAATGGAATGAGAACAACAACAGTAATTTAGCATTAGATTACGGCGTGAGTAAAAACGACTGGTTTTTTACGTTTGGGTTTGGTTGAAAATTTTTAACTTTCCCAAATATTCAATTTAAATTTTTCATGCAATTATCGGTTATTATTCTTAATTATAATGTACGTTATTTTCTGGAACTGTGTGTGCTAAGTGTCCGGGAAGCACTTTCTGCAATCGATGGGGAAATTATTGTAGTTGACAATAATTCTGATGATGATAGCTGTTTAATGATGAAAAGCAGATTTCCTGAGGTAATTCTAATTGAAAATAAAGAAAATTCAGGGTTTCCAAAAGGAAATAATATTGGAGTAGAAAAGGCTAAAGGTAAATATATTTGTATTCTTAATCCTGATACAGTAGTTGCTGAAGATACGTTTGTAAAAATTTTGGCTTTTGCAGAAAAACAAATAAACCTTGGTATAGTTGGTTGTAAACTTATTGATGGAACAGGAACATTTCTGCCAGAAAGTAAACGCGGGACTCCAACACCGTGGGTCGCTTTTACAAAAATTTTCGGATTGTATAAGATTTTTCCAAATCAAAATCTTTTTAATCAGTATTATGCACAGCATCTGTCAGAAAATCAAACAGGAAAAGTTGATATTTTAGTAGGGGCTTTTATGGTAATGGAAAGAGAATTGTATCTGCAAACGGGAGGTTTTGATGAAGATTGTTTCATGTATGCAGACGACATAGATTTGTCCTATTCTGTTTTGCAAAAACAAAGAAATAATTACTATTTTCATGAAACATCAGTCATACATTATAAAGGAGAAAGTACTGTAAAAGACGAAAAATATATGAAAAGATTTCAGGAAGCAATGGAGTTTTTTTATCAAAAACATTTTAGGAAGTCCTTGTTTTTTTCAAGTTTTATCAAAATTGGAATTTTTCTTTTCTCGTTTGTAAAAATGTTTCAGGGGAAGCCTAAGCCAAATCAATTACCTGAAAGCTATGTTTTCTTTTCTTCAAATGAAATTTTGTGTAGTCGATTGTCTTCGGTTTTAAAAAATAAAGTTATTTTTTTGGATTTCAAAAAGGAAAAAATGGTAAATTCGTGCCTCGTTTCAAGGGGGAAAAGAATTGAAATTATTTTGGATAATCAATACGTTTCTTTTAAAAAATGTATCGAAATCTTAGAAACTTTTAAACAGAAGAGTATTACTTTTAAAATTTTACCCAAAAAGGCTAATTTTATTATTGGAAGTAATTCTAAAAATGAACGAGGTGAAATGATGAAGATTGAGTAAAAATTATATTTTACATAATTTATATTTAAAATATTTAGTAATTTCGCAATATGAAAATCAAAATCACCTTTTAGGTTAATAATATGGCAAGATTTGAATTGAGACTTCCAAAAATGGGAGAAAGTGTAGCTGAAGCTACCATCACAAGCTGGTTGAAACAGGTGGGAGATAAAATTGAAGCTGATGAAGCGGTACTTGAAATTGCAACAGACAAAGTTGATAGTGAAGTGCCAAGTGAAGTATCAGGGATTTTGGTTGAGCAATTATTTAGCAAGGATGATTTGGTTCAGGTTGGGCAAGTTATAGCAATTATTGAAATAGAAGGAGACAGTGTATCAATAGTTGAACCTGTTGAGGAGGCTATTATTACAGATGAAGCTGTTGAAATTGAAAAAACAATCGAAGTTGCCAGAGAAACTGTTTCAGTTCCTGAGGATTTCTCCGGTTCGGATAAATTCTATTCCCCGTTAGTAAAAAATATAGCCAAAGAAGAAGGTATTTCTCTTTCTGAATTAGAAAATATTGTGGGGTCAGGAAAAGATGGCCGGGTTACAAAAGAAGATATTTTAAAATATATTGAGGATCGTAAATTGGAAGGTGAAGAAGTAAAAGAAGTTGTAGCTTCTCCAAAATTAGTAGAACCAATACCTCAAAAAACTCAACAAGCAGTTCCGGTTTCTGTAAATGGGGAGGATGAAATTGTTGAAATGGACAGAATGCGCAAGCTGATTTCGGGTTATATGGTAGCGTCGCTTCAGACTTCTGCACACGTTCAGTCTTTTATTGAGGTAGATGTGACAAATATTGTCAAATGGAGAGACAAGGTTAAAACAGCTTTTGAAAAAAGAGAAGGCGAAAAACTTACCTATACGCCCATTTTTATGGAAGCTGTTGCCAAAGCAATAAAAGATTTTCCAGGAATCAATATTTCGGTTGAAGGAGATTACATCATTAAAAAGAAGAACATAAATTTAGGTATGGCAGCTGCTTTGTCAAACGGAAACTTAATTGTACCTGTAATTAAAAATGCAGACCAGCTAAATCTTGTCGGAATGGCAAAAGCTGTAAATGACCTGGCAAATCGTGCCAAAACCGGAAAACTCAAACCGGATGATACTCAGGGAGGAACTTACACTGTGACAAATGTTGGTACTTTTGGAAGTGTTTTTGGTACTCCAATTATCAATCAGCCGCAAGTTGGAATTTTGGCTTTAGGGGCAATTCGTAAAGTGCCAGCAGTTATAGAAACTCCTGAAGGTGATTTTATAGGGATTCGTCAGAAGATGTTTTTATCGCACTCTTACGATCACAGAGTTGTAGATGGTGCTTTAGGCGGAAGTTTTGTAAAACGTGTAGCTGAATATTTAGAAGCTTTTGATATTGATAGGGATTTCTAAAATAATATATTAATACTATTAAATCCGACAGAATTCTGAATTTTGTCGGATTTTTTATTTTTACAAATGAGAATTTTTAAAAAATAATTTTAACAGTTGTTTACCATAAATAGATGCATGATAATTCGTCTTTAAAAATTACATTTGTAAATATTCAAAAACAACAAAATGGAACTCAAACTCAGCAGACCAATCTGCTTTTTCGATTTAGAAACTACTGGAATAGATATCGGAAAAGACAGAATTGTAGAAATTTCAATATTTAAAGTTTTTCCAAACGGAAATAAAGAAAGTAAAACCTGGTTAGTGAATCCAACAATTCCAATTCCTCCACAAACAACAGAGGTGCATGGTATAACAGATGAAAAAGTGGCAAATGAGCCAACATTTAATGAATTGGCGCCACAAGTATACAATATGATTAAAGATAGCGATTTAGGAGGTTTTAATTCAGATCGTTTTGATATTCCTTTATTGGCTGAAGAATTGCTTCGTGCAGGTGTTGATTTTGATATGAAAAATAAGGTATCTGTAGATGTGCAGACTATTTTTCATAAAATGGAAGAACGTACTTTAAGTGCAGCTTTGAAATTTTATTGCGGAAAAAGTCTTGAAAATGCGCATTCAGCAGAGGCTGATACAATGGCGACTTATGAGATTTTAAAAGCACAATTAGACCGTTATCCTGAATTAGAAAATGATATGAAATCTTTATCGGAGTTTACAACGCGCAAAAAAATTGCTGATTTTGCCGGAATGATAGCTTTTGATAAAGACAACGAAGAAATTTTTACCTTCGGAAAACATAAAGGGGCGAAAGTTGAAAAAGTTTTAGAATCTGAACCAGGGTATTTTAGCTGGATTCAAAATGCTGATTTTCCTTTGTATACTAAAAAAGTATTGACGGCCATAAAATTAAGAAAGTTAAATACCAAGTAAGTTAATAGTTGTTTGTTGCTGGTTTTTAACTAACAACCCGCAACTGGCAACCAACAATAATTGATATGAAAATAATCTGTATCGGTAGGAATTATACCAATCATATTGAAGAATTAAAAAATGAAAGGCCATCGGAGCCTGTTATTTTTATGAAACCGGATTCAGCGGTTTTGTTAAAGCAGCATCCCTTTGTAATCCCCGAATTTTCAGAAGATATTCATCATGAAATAGAGATTGTTGTAAAAATTAATAAGGTAGGAAAGTATATTGAACCTAAGTTTGCACATAAATATTACGATGAAATAAGTGTAGGTATTGATTTTACAGCACGTGATTTACAGACTAAGCTAAAAGAGAAAGGCTTGCCATGGGAAAAAGCCAAAGCTTTTGACGGATCGGCAGTAATTGGGGATTTTTTATCAAAGACACTTTTTAATTCTGTTGAAAATATTAATTTTGAACTCACAAATAATAATAAAACAGTTCAAAAAGGCAATACAAGTCTCATGCTATGGAAAATTGATGAGCTTATTTCATATGTGTCACAGTATTTTACACTAAAAATAGGTGATGTTATATTTACAGGAACGCCTGCAGGAGTTGCTGCAGTAAAGCCAAATGATGTTTTAGAAGGATTTTTAGAAGATAAAAAATTATTCAGAATACAAGTAAAATAATGGCATTAAAATATAATTTATCAAAAGTATACGCACTTTCAGACAATGATTCGGAATTTGTAAATGAGATTCTAAAGTTGTTTGTTACTGAAGTTCCGGAAGATTTAAAGCAAATTAAAGAGGGTATTAAGAAGAAAGATCATAAACATGCCTATTCTTATGCGCATAAAATAAAACCGACGCTTGATTTGATGGGATTAAATGTTGCTTTTGAAGAGATTTTGCAAGTAGAAGCCTGGACAAAGGCAGAAGGCAAAAAGAAAGAAATTATCGAGACTTTTAAAAGTATCAAAAAGCAGGTAAATGATGCTATTAAAGAAATCAATAAAGATTTCGATTTGTGATTTTTGGGCGTGTCCTGATTTTTGACCTTTCAAATGGGGCAAAAATCAGGCCGGGTTATCTACTATATCTTTTGTTCCGGAAATTTTCGGAAGCCGGTCGTTTTCTTTTTTATAAAAGGATGCCGTTTCTACCCCTCACGCAAATTAAGGCGATAATAGCCTCTTCCTAAATAATGACTTACTTTTGTGAGCGAAATATTCTATAAATATGAAAGCAACTATAATAACAATTGGAGATGAAATTTTAATTGGTCAGATTGTAGATACAAATTCGGGTTTTATTGCAAAATCACTTGATAAGATCGGAGTCGAAATTACCGAGATGATTTCTATCAGCGATAATAAAAAACATATTTTAGATACTTTTGCAAAATTGCAAAATAAGGTTGATGTGGTTATTGTTACCGGAGGATTAGGTCCAACAAAGGACGATGTGACTAAGAAAACTTTTTGTGAATATTTTGATGATGAGTTGGTTGTTAATCCGGAAGTTTTAGCACATGTAACACAATTGATTGAAGGTTATTTTAAACGGCCAATCACTCAAATGAATAAAGATCAGGCTTTAGTGCCGTCAACCTGTACGATACTTCATAATCAGGTTGGAACTGCGCCGGGAATGTGGATGAAAAAAGAAAATACTGTTTTTGTTTCATTGCCGGGTGTCCCTTATGAAATGAAATATCTGGTCGAAGAAGAAATAATTCCAAAAATAGTTCGTGAATACAAGCGTCCTTATATCATTCATAAAACCATTTTGACTTATGGGCAGGGTGAAAGTTTAGTCGCAGAACGTATCGAAAACTGGGAGAATAATTTACCTGAATTTATCAAATTGGCGTATTTGCCAAATCCCGGACGCGTACGTTTGCGTTTAACAGCGAGAGGAGCTGATAAAGAACAACTTGAAAAAGCAATTGAAGAAAATGTAGCATCTTTAGATGCTATAATTCATGATATAATAGTTGGTTATGAAGAGAATGAAACAATAGAAACGGTAATTGGTAAATTGCTTTCGAAACAAAATAAAACTATTGCAACTGCCGAGAGTTTTACGGGCGGAAAAGTAGCTTCTCTTTTGTCTGCGGTTCCGGGTGCGTCGGCTTATTTTAAAGGAAGTGTCGTTTCTTATGCAACCGAAACTAAAATAAATGTTTTGGGAGTTTCAGAAGAATTAGTAGAGAAATATTCGGTGGTAAGTGCAGAGGTAGCATCTGCTATGGCTTTGAATGTTAAAAAGTTACTGAAAACCGACTACGCAATAGCAACGACGGGCAATGCGGGTCCTTCAAAGGGTGATTCTGATGCCGAAATTGGCGCTGTTTTTATTGCTTTGGCCACGTCAAATGAAGTAATTGTTGAAGAATTTAACTTCGGACAACCTCGTGAAAAAGTGATAGATAGGGCAACAGTTAAGAGTTTAGAAATATTGCAGAAAGAAATTTTAAAAATTGTGTAATATTTTTTTGCTACAATGGTTTATTTTTCTTTTCTTTGCACCCTGATTTTGAATAACGATAAAAGATAAGTATAATGTCAAGAGTTTGTGACCTTACAGGTAAAAGAGCGATGGTAGGAAATAACGTTTCTCACGCTATGAACAAAACTAAGAGAAAGTTTTCTGTAAACTTAGTTAAAAAGCGTTTTTATCTTCCAGAAGAAGATAGATGGATTACTCTTAGAGTAGCAGCATCTACGATAAAAACAATTAATAAAAATGGAATTTCTGCTGTTTTGAAAAAAGCGCAGTCAGAAGGATTTATCAAATAATCTTTTCCTAAATAAATATATAGCAAGATGGCAAAGAAAGGTAATAGAATCCAGGTAATTTTAGAATGTACTGAGCACAAGACTACTGGTGTTGCAGGAACTTCAAGATACATCACTACAAAGAACAAAAAAAATACTCCGGACAGATTAGAGATTAAAAAATTTAATCCTATCTTGAAAAGAGTAACAGTTCACAAAGAAATTAAGTAATAATTAGAGATTTTGTAAATCTTGATTGGTTTGGCCATGAGAGTTTTATAAAAACTTCAAAATAACATTTGAATCATGGCAAAGAAAACCGTAGCATCGTTACAAACAGCTTCTAAGAGATTGTCAAAAGCCATCAAAATGGTAAAATCTCCTAAAACTGGTGCATATACATTCGTAGAATCTATTATGGCTCCTGAAGAAGTTGATACTTTCTTGAAAAAGAAATAATTACAATCACATTATATAGAAAAGCTACTTTCATTCGGAAGTAGCTTTTTTATTTTTTATATTTGTGTGAATTTTTACAGAAGCCAAACATTTACCTTTGTTTTAATTATGGTTTCCCGTCATTCACTATATCTTTGCCTGCCTAAAGAAGGCAGACAAAGGATGCCGTTTCTGCCGGGGCTAAATATAATCAATGGGTCTTCTTTAAAGATTTGGATTTCAGATTATCTAAAAATCAGAAAGTCCTAACATCTTAAAACCTACAAAACAAATGAGTTTTTTTAAAAAATTATTCTCTACTGATAAAAAAGAGACTTTAGATAAAGGTCTTGAAAAATCTAAAACAACTTTTTTCTCAAAGTTAAGCAAAGCTGTTGCCGGAAAATCTAAAGTAGACGACGACGTTTTAGACAATCTGGAAGAAATTCTTGTAGCTTCTGATGTTGGAGTAAATACCACTTTGAAAATCATTGAAAGAATCGAGAAGCGTGTTGCCGAAGATAAATATTTGGGAACAGACGAATTAAACCAGATTCTTCGTGATGAAATCGGAGCTTTGTTATCTGAAACCAATACAGGAGAAGCAACAGAGTTCGAAATTCCGAAAGACAAAAAGCCGTATGTTTTAATGGTTGTTGGTGTTAATGGTGTAGGGAAAACAACTACAATCGGTAAACTGGCATATCAATTTAAAAAAGCCGGATATAAGGTAGTTTTAGGTGCTGCTGATACGTTTCGTGCTGCTGCTATCGATCAGTTGCAAATTTGGGCTGATCGGGTTGATGTCCCAATTGTAAGACAAAATATGGGGAGTGATCCTGCTTCTGTAGCTTTTGATACTTTGCAGTCTGCAGTGGCTCAAAATGCAGATATTGTTATTATTGATACTGCGGGACGTTTGCATAATAAAATCAACTTGATGAACGAACTTTCAAAAGTAAAACGCGTTATGCAGAAGGTGGTTGCCGATGCGCCCCATGATGTACTTTTAGTTTTAGACGGTTCTACAGGTCAAAATGCTTTTGAACAGGCAAAACAATTTACAGCTGCAACAGAAGTAACTTCTCTGGCTGTTACAAAATTAGACGGAACTGCAAAAGGTGGTGTTGTAATTGGTATTTCAGATCAGTTTCAAATTCCGGTAAAATATATTGGTGTCGGCGAAGGAATTGAAGATTTGCAAGTCTTTAATAAATATGAATTCGTAGATAGTTTCTTTAAATAATTTTTTAAGCATAAAATGAAAAATATACCTCCTATTGCATTTTATTTTGTAAGTGTTCTGTCTTTTGTTTTTGCAAATGTTTCAAAAGATAAAAGTTTGTCTTTTTATTATATTCTATTGGTATTGGGGCTCGTTTTCTTTTTTGCAGGAATGTTGAAAAGAATCCGTACCAAACGATAGTTTCTTTATAATAACTTTCTCTATTGATTTTATGAAATATTATACCTTCATTTTGCTGTTTAGTCTGCTTTCCTGCACAAACAAGAAAAATGATAGAGATGATAAAGAATTTCAAGAAGAACGGCAAAAAGTAATTGTTATTCAGCCTTTAGGAAACTTTAAGCTAAATCAGGCTGAAAAGGTTTTCAAGCAAATCAAGGCTATCAATTCGAATGTGTTTTTAAGGCAAAATATTTCTTTTCCTGAAAATTCATTTTACAAACCCAGAAACCGATACCGTGCTGACAGTATTATTAAAAATCTTAAAAATAATATTGGTGTAGATTCTGTAATTGTAGGATTAACACATACTGATATCAGTACAACCAAAAACGGAATTAAAGACTGGGGTGTAATGGGTTTAGGATATAAGCCCGGAAAAGCCTGTGTCGTTTCTGATTTCAGATTGTCAGTAAAAAATAAAAACGAACAATTTTATAAATTGGTTTTGCATGAATTGGGTCATACAGCAGGTTTGCCTCATTGTAAAATCAAAACTTGTCTGATGCGGGATGCTGAAGGTGGCAATCCTTTTGATCAGGAAAAAAGCTTCTGCAGAGAATGCAAAAGCTTTTTAAAAAGTAAAGGCTGGCAATTAATTTAAATTGTTGATTCTGTATTTTACTGATACAAAGCATTAATTTTCTGCCATAAAACTTTATCAAAATCAGATAAGGCAAGATTTTCGTCATCTGCAGCATCTCCCATTCTGATGACAACCATTTTCTTGCTCGGTATTACATATATTTTTTGATCGTTTTTTCCTAGAGCCATAAACATATCGTTTGGTGCTGTTGGGATTACGCTTCCCTGAAAAGTAAGCTGTGATTGGGGAAGATGATAATTCGCTTTTCCGTTTAGCCACCATAAATAGCCATATCCTAAATTAATGTTTTGAGATGTAGTGGTAGCTTCATTGAAATAAGCCTCATTCAAAATGGTAGTATTCTCCCATTTTCCTTTGTTTAACATTAATAAACCAAAACGTGCCATACTTCTGGTGTTGCTGGTATAAACGCTGTTTACATCTATTTGAACCCACGTGCCATTCATTCCGATTTTATCTCTCAATTTTGTATTGAAATAGGTTGACCAGTTTTGTCCGCTTGCAGCTGCAACAACATCCTGCAGTTTTACATATACATTATGATACGCCCAGCGTGTACCTGCATCGGCTTTGTAAATTAAATTTGTGGGTTCAACTTCATCTGTGCTGTCGTCAAGACCGGATGTCATAGTAAGGAGATGTTTACAGGAAATTAAATTCTCTTTCGGAAGTGTTTCGCTTGTCCAGTTGGTACCAAGATATTTAGAAACTTTATCATTGATGTTGAGTAAGCCTTCCTGTTGTGCAATTCCTGTAACGGTAGCCGTTAGTGTTTTTCCTGCGCTTGCCCAATACCAGGGTTTGGTTGCAGAATGGTCGCCGAAATAATTTTCTAAAACGATTCGGCCATTTACCAATATGATAAATGATTTGGAATGTTTAAGTTCTAAATAATCTAATAATGGCTGAACGGCATTCTGATTCCATTTTAGGTCTGAAATTGATGTTGTCTCCCATGTATTTCCGGTTATGGGAGGAAAGTACATGGTTTGTGTTGGAGTGGTTTCAGAATTGTTATCATCTTTACTGCAACTTATACACAATAATAAGATGATTAATTTGCAAATTGTTTTGGTCATGGTTTAGGTTTTTGGTTTGGGGTTTGACCAAAAATATGTAAAATAGTTTAATTGGTTTTGCTGATTTTAATTTCTTTTTCATCTTATAAGATTATCTTTGTAGTCTAATAGAATTTCTTTTGAATACCGAAGCCCTAGCCCTGATGGAAGCGGCATCCTTTTATGGCAGGTTTTGCCATAAAAGATACAGCGGACAGCAGGAAACAGCTTCTTATTAAATAATATAATATGAAAAACACTTTTATGATTTTGGTTGTATCGCTTTTGTTTGTAAGCTGCAAACAGGAAATAAAACCCGCAGATATTTCAAAACTGAATGGTTACTGGGAAATTGAAAAAGTGGTTTTTGATAAAGGTGAAGAGAAGGCTTACGGAATGAATGAGAATTTTGATTATTTTCAGATTAAAGGAACTAAAGGAACCCGAACCAAGGTAATGGCACAACTGGACGGGACTTTCCTGACTACTGATACTTTTGAAAATGTATCGGTTCGGTTTACAGACAAAGGAACTTTTTTGGACTATAAAACGGATTACGCAAAATGGAGTGAGGAGTTAATTTCGATTTCGGATGAAGTTTTTGTGGTAAAAAACGATCAGAATAAGGAATATCATTATAAAAAATCAGGACCAGTAAATTTATTAAACGATGGCAAAAAGACTAAATAACGAAAGTACAATTGGGGCTGTTTTGCAACAGATTATCCAGGTAAATAAATTACAACCGGGAATGGACCAGATTGATGTTCGGGATGCCTGGAAGGAATTGATGGGGAGCGGTGTGAATACGTATACTAAAAATGTAATTTTGAAAGGAAGTACACTGTATGTTGAACTGGGATCTGCTGTTTTAAGGGAAGAACTGAGTCACGGTAAATCTAAAATTGTAAAAATGATAAATGAAGAGTTAGGTCGTGATGTTGTTAAGGATGTGATTTTACGATAGACTTGCTTAGACATCTTAGATTTTTAGACTGGCTTAGATTTTTAGATTTTAGATTGATAAAAAAAAGATAAAATAATTAAACAACAAAACCCACTTCAATTGAAGTGGGTTTTGTTGTTTATCAAGAAATCTAAGTTAGTTTAAAAATCTAACAATTAAGATGTCTAAATTAAAATTGCTCTCTTCCGGCAAAGTGGAATGCACCTTCTATAGCAGCATTTTCATCGCTGTCTGAACCGTGAACTGCATTTTCTCCAATAGAAGTTGCGTATGCTTTACGGATAGTTCCTTCAGCAGCCTCAGCAGGGTTTGTAGCACCGATTAAAGTTCTGAAATCTTCTACAGCATTGTCTTTTTCTAAAATAGCTGCAACGATTGGTCCGCGTGACATAAATTCTACCAATTCTCCGTAGAAAGGTCTTTCTGCGTGAACTGCGTAAAAAGCTTTTGCATCAGCTACAGTCAATTGCGTTAATTTTAATGAAACGATTTTGAAACCTCCGTTTGTAATCATTGCCAGGATATTTCCGATGTGTCCGTTTGCAACTGCATCAGGTTTAATCATGGTAAAAGTTCTATTTGTAGCCATTTTTTGTGTTTTTTAAATTTGGTGCAAAAATAGAACTTTTTTGTGAATTGATTTTAATATATTCATAATTAAAATAGGTCAGAATGATGTTTTGAATAATAAAAATATAAATTATGAATCAGATACAAAAAAAGAGACGCACAACAGTGCGTCTCTACAAATACGTCGAAATGTTTTTAAACTTTAAATATTAATTTATTTCTGTAGAATATCCACAAAATAAATGTCCAGATGCAAACATAAACTAATGCACCAGCTAATGAGGCTGTCATTGGGTTACTGAAGAACGGCGCAATCCAGAAGTGGTATAAGAAATCTAAAAGATTGGTCTGCTCTTCGGGATTTTTGGGATTTTGAAACTGAATCATTACTAAAGCCTGTGGTATAATTTGAGAGCTAAAAAATACAATCATTGGATTTACACCCCAGATCAGGAAGGGTTTAAATCCTTTTTTGTAGTTGGCAATATCAATAAGATAATACAATATGGTAAAAAATACGGTTGCTAATCCTGTTGTAAATAAAACATAACTGCTTGTCCAAAGCGATTTGTTGATTGGAAAAATCAAATCCCAAAGTAATCCTAAAATGATAAGTACAGCGCCAATCCTGCCCATTTTTAGTGCTTTTTTAATTTTAGAACTATCACTTTGTAAAAACTGTCCAATTAATAATCCTATAATTCCATTTACAATTGATGGAATTGTGCTTAAAATTCCTTCCGGATCCCATGTGACAGTACCGCTGTACATATGACCTTTTAGCAAAATACTATCAAACCATGATGCCAGATTGGTTCCTTTTTCAAGATTTGCTTCTCCAATTCCGGGAACGGGAATTAGTGTCATTATTCCCCAATATCCTAATAATAAAACTGTTCCGGTTATAATTTGTGTTTTTAAAGTCGTTTTTAGATATAAAAGTGAGACTACGAAATATACAATGGCAATTCGTTGTAAAACTCCCGGAAGTCTTACATCATGATATGCTTCAATACCACTGTAAGCCAGAACCAGATAAATAAGCAGAATTGAAAAAGCTAAAATGTTTTTTACTTTAGAACTAAAACTTCCCATTAAGGCATAACCAACAGCAATAGTTATGGCTAAACGACCAATAAGAAGTGGAATTCCATCAAGCCCAAATAATTGAATTTTACCAAAAAAGTTGAAGAAAATCCCCAGACACAACATTCGCAACGAACGAATCAGGATTTTACTGAAAGTAGTATTGTCATAAAATTTGTCAGGCATTGCAAGCGGAACAGCAACTCCCATAATAAAAACAAAAAAAGGGAATACCAAATCGGTTGGCGTGCATCCGTGCCAGTCGGCATGTAACAGAGGAGGATAAACATTGCCCCAGTCTCCGGGATTGTTGACAATTGTCATTAATAAAATAGTGAGTCCACGAAAGACATCTAGCGAAATTAAGCGTTCTTTTACCATTGGTTTTGGGTAAATTGGTTAATTAATAATTTTTAAAAATCGCTATTTGGTTTAGGGAATAATAATTTTGAGAAGAGAGGTGGTTATTTGTTTCTCAAGATTATTACAAAATTATTTTTGCTGCAAATTAATCTTTTTTTGATGAGTAATTCAGTAATATATGCTCTGTTTATATTGTTATGATATCGAAATTGTGTTCTAATGGTTTTAGTTTCTGAATTAAAAGCGGAATCAGTTGTTCTCCTTTCTCTAAATAAAATTCAGAAAAATTAGCCTGACGTTCCTGTAAACTCTTATTTGGGAATAACTCAAATTGTAAATCAGTTACGCGTTGTAATTCGTCATCTAATTTTCTTTTTTGAGCTTTCAGTAAACGTTTTTCCAGATTTTCCAACCCTTTTTTCTGTTTGGCTTCCTGTGCTTTTACAGCTCCCGAAAATGATTTATCCGTTTGATCTGCTAATTCGTAAAGATATTTAAATTGTTGTTCTAATGTTTCTTTTTGAACAGATAAATCAATTGGAAATGCAGATAATTTATGTGTGATTGTATTCACTAAATCAGCAGGTTTAGTAAACAAATCAGCCCAGCTTAAATTTAAATTATCAGCTTTTCTTGCTTGTTTTTCAGTTGCTAAAAGAACGGAATTTCGAACTAAAAGTATTGGGAAAGAAATATTTACGGAATCAAAAAATGACTTCAATTCAAGCCAGTAAGCGATTTCCCCGCCTCCGCCAATGTAACAAAGATTGGGTAAAATAATTTCCTGATAAAGCGGACGCATGATCACGTTTGGGCTGAATTTTTCAGGATTGCTTTCCAGTAATTTCAGAATTTCGTCTTTTGAAAATGAAATTCGGGTATTGTTTACGTAATATTGATCTTTTTCAAAAATGATTCTTTCTCGCAGATTATCTTCGATATAAAACAAATTGATTTCGCGCGGATTTACCTGAACGCTGTAATCTCCAAGCTTTTCAATGGTTTTTTGAACTGTTTTGAAAGAAGTCTGCTTTTCTAATTCTTCTTCTGCATATGGAATAAAAGCACGTTTTAAATCTGCATCATCACCGTCTAAAATAATTAAGCCATAATTAGCAAATAAATTATTGGCTAAAAAACGTGTTGCATCAGCAAGATTATCATGTTTCAGATAAGCATCTTCAAACAGTTTTTTCAGAGTATTGGCATTCGTGCTTGATCCTAATTCCAAAGCATAAATTTCCAAAAATTCGGCTAAACCTTCAGTTGAAAGTCTCCCAACAGGTCCTGTACTTTCTTTGTTCCAACGGAATTTTTTCCCTTTGAAATTGAAATAATTGATCTCTTCAAAGTCATGATCTTCAGTTGCCATCCAGTAAATCGGAATAAAATTATTCGATGGGTATTTCGACTTTAATTCTTTGGTAAGATTAATAGTTGAAATAATTTTATAAAGAAAATATAATGGACCGCTGAATAAATTTAGCTGATGTCCTGTGGTAATTGTAAATGTATTTTCGAGCGCTAAAAGTTCAATATTTTGTTTAGTCGAATCTGAGATTTCGATATTTTGATATTGTTTTTTTAACGTATTTACTAGCGGAATTCGGTTTGCATTATCAAAATTTGATTGCTTTTCGACGATTTGTTTTTCGAAATTTTCAAGTGTTGGAAAATGATTGTACAGCGGTTTTAATTCTGGTTTCTGATCTAAATAGTCTTGCATCAATTTAGAGAAATACCCTGAGTTTTGATAGCTGATACAGTCGGTTGGCATAATTTTGAATTTATTTTTGACAGCTGTAAATTTAATGAAAATATGCAGTTAAAAATGGTTTTAACGATTGCTTATGATTTGACTTTTGATTTTTGTTTTAAAAACTTTGTAATCAGGTTTTTAGTTTTTAAGAAGTTGTGTAAAATTGAAAATTTATAAAATTTGTTAAAAAACGCGAGTGTTGTGAAACTAATTTTTCTAAAACTGAATTATTTACAATGAAACTCTATTTTTGCAAGTAAAAAAGTTATATCACAGTAATATGAAAAGTAATCCCAATCAAAAGAACTCCTTAAAGCATGTTCTGTTTGGAAGCCTTATTGGCACCACAATTGAATTTTTTGATTTTTATATTTATGCCAATGCAGCCGTATTGGTTTTTCCTCAATTATTTTTTCCCGGTTCAGATGCTACCATGGCAACTTTAGAATCATTAGCCACTTTTTCAATTGCCTTTTTATCCCGCCCGTTAGGTTCCGCTTTTTTTGGACATTATGGAGATAAAATTGGTCGAAAATTCACCTTAGTTGCAGCCTTATTAACTATGGGAATCTCGACAGTTACCATAGGATTTTTGCCTGGTTATGCCAGTATTGGTGTTGCCGCTCCTTTATTATTGATGCTCTGCCGATTCGGGCAAGGTGTTGGTTTAGGAGGAGAATGGGGAGGAGCCGTTTTATTGGCCATTGAAAACGCACCACCGCATAAACGTGCCTGGTACGGAATGTTTCCGCAATTGGGAGCGCCAATTGGATTACTGCTTTCCGGAGGGACTTTTTTAGTATTGACAGATTCAATGAGTAATGAAGATTTCATGAATTATGGCTGGAGAATTCCTTTTATAGCCAGTTCACTTTTGGTTATAGTTGGTTTTTATATTCGAACTAAAATCTCTGAAACGCCATCTTTTGAAAATTCTAAAAATGCTCATGAAGAAGTAAAAGTTCCGTTTTTAACTTTGGTGAAATCATATAAAAATCAATTGATTTTTGGAACATTAGGAGCTGTAACAACCTTCCTGGTATTTTATTTAATGACTGTATTTACCCTGAGCTGGGTTACTTCAGATTTAGGTTATGTAAAGAGAGATGCTTTGCTGATTCAATTGTTTTCGGTATTGTTTTTCGCTCTTTTTATTCCCATTTCAGCTTTGGTTGCCGATAAAATTGGCCGTCGTAAAATATTAATTTTCACTACAATTGCTATTGCTGCTTTTGGATTTTTCTTTTCGTTATTCCTTAATTCCGGAAGTCCGTTTTTAGTAACGGCTTTTGTTTGTATCGGAATGTCTCTCATGGGCTTTACTTATGGGCCTCTGGGAACATTTTTATCAGAGTTGTTTCCTACCACTGTTCGTTATTCCGGAGCTTCGTTAACTTTTAATTTGGCTGGAATTCTAGGAGCAGCATTTGCTCCCATGATTGCCATTTGGCTTGCAAGTACATATGGTTTGAATTATGTTGGTTTTTACCTGACAATTGCAGCTATTATTTCTTTAGTTTCCTTTTTAGTAATTTCTAAAAAAGTACATCAGTTTTAATATTCCTAAAAACTAATTTATAGGGAGGTAACGAGTCATTCGTTACCTCTTTTTTTTTGGAAAAATCTTAAAATAGTTGATTAATTTATGTTTCTTGAAATTTTATTTATGTATTAAGTGTTTGTATTTTAATACTTTGAAAATATTTTTAAGAAAATTTTGTGATTTGATTTGTTTATTAAAAAAATAATTCACAAAATTTGCATCAGAAAATAAGTAATTAACTATTAATAAACGAAGACAATGTTTGTATTAAACCTTACCTCTCAAAACATCGCATCAGGATCAGATTCTGTTGGCATGTGTCTTCGTGGCTTTTCTCAATCATAGCAAATCAATTTAGAGATATGAATAAGCCCGAAGGAAAATAACTTTCGGGCTTTTTTTATTCTAGACACTTCAAAAATTCCCGAATATCAGAACTGAATTTATCTGTTTCAGATAAAATGTTTATCAAAATCTATTTGCTCAGATTTTGCTTGATGTTTTGCGCGTATTCTTATGCCTTAAATGTTTTAAGATAAAGCATTTCATTTTGCGAAAAAGAAACAGACAATATTGATTTTGAAAGAATTTCAATAGTAAAAAAACAAATGGGAAATAAATTATCCGGAAAAGACCTGATTAAAATAGGCTTTCCAAAAAATAATAGTATCAATATTGCCTTGGGGCAAATCAACCGATACAGAAAAAGAGAAAAAAAAGAAAGTATATTAACCGAAGCCAAAGAAGTTTTACTGTTTCCGGAAAAATTTACCGGACACGGAACCTGGGGAAAAGTTGCCGAAGGATTGGTAAATCCGGTACAAGTGAGAATGCATCAGCTTAACAATACAAGAGCGCCTTTCTCAATTTTCGGAGAAAATGAAATTGATGAACAGGCGAAATATCAATTGTATGATGCCTTAAAATTACCAGTTTCAGTAGCAGGAGCTTTAATGCCCGATGCGCATTCAGGCTACGGACTGCCAATTGGCGGAGTTTTGGCAACAGATAATGCCGTGATTCCGTATGGAGTTGGAGTAGATATCGGCTGTAGAATGAGTTTGTCAATTTTTGATATTCCGGCTTCTTTCTTTAAAGGAAAGGAACATCAGCTGGAAGCTATTTTAAAAGACAATACCAAGTTTGGAATGTATGAAACCCACACCATTCGGGCAGATCACGAAGTGTTTAGCCGAAGTGAATTTCAGGATATTCCGCTTTTGAAAAACCTTTTAAATAAAGCATATAAGCAATTGGGAACATCTGGAGGAGGAAATCACTTTGTTGAATTCGGAATTGCAAAAATTACTAATCCGCTCAACGAATGGAAGATTGGAGTTGGGGAATATTTTGCACTGCTTTCGCATAGCGGCTCCCGGGGATTGGGTGCTAATATAGCAAAACATTACACCTATCTGGCAACTAAACAATGTCCGTTGCCTAAAAATGTGCAGCATCTGGCATGGCTCGATCTCAATACGCATGACGGTCAGGAATACTGGCTGGCTATGAATTTAGCAGGTGATTATGCAAAAGCCTGTCATGATGATATTCACCGCCGAATTGCAAAAGCGATTGGTAAACGTGTTGTTGTAACCATTGAAAACCATCACAATTTTGCATGGAAAGAAATCGTAAATGGCAAAGAAGCTATTGTACATCGAAAAGGAGCAACTCCTGCAAACGTTGGTGAACTGGGCATTATTCCGGGTTCGATGACTGCTTCGGGATTTATTGTTCAGGGAAAAGGAAATCCGGAGAGTTTAAATTCAGCTTCTCATGGTGCAGGGCGATTGTTTTCTCGTAAAAAATGCAAGGAATCATTTACCCAAAGCGAGATTAAAAAAGTCCTGAAAGCAAATGATGTGACTTTAATTGGAGGTAATATAGATGAAGCGCCAATGGCGTATAAAGACATTAATAAAGTAATGGCTAACCAAACGGAACTGGTGGATGTGTTAGGAACATTTACACCAAAAATCGTTAGAATGGACAGATAAATTATGGAAAAAATAATTCAAATAACATCAGGGCGCGGCCCGGCTGAATGCAGCTGGGTTGTGGCTCAGGTGCTGAAAACTTTTCTGGAAGAAGCAAATGACAATAAAATAAAAACAACTTTGCTTCAGCGGGAAAAAGGAATCGAAAACGGAACGGTAGAAACGGCAACAATTTTACTCGAAAGTGATAATCTAAATGAATTTGTAAACTCATGGAAAGGAACCATTCAGTGGATTGGGCAGAGTCAGTTTAGAAAATTTCACAAACGTAAAAACTGGTTTATCGGAATTTTTGAAGTTGATAAAGAAACAACGACCGAAATTGGAGAAAAAGATATTCAGTATCAGGCGATGCGCAGTTCCGGTGCCGGCGGACAACATGTAAACAAAGTAAGTTCGGCAGTACGGGCGACTCATGTTCCAACAGGAATTAGCGTAGTGGCTATGGATTTTCGATCTCAGCATCAGAATAAAAAACTGGCAACCGAAAGATTGCTTCAGAAGTTTAAGGACGAAACGGTAAAACAATTCAAAGCCGAATTTCAGGCACAGTGGATGAACCAATTGCAGATTCAGCGTGGGAATCCGATTCGGATTTTTGAGGGTTCAGATTTTAAGAAACAAAAACAAGTTAAAAATTACAAACAGGAACGGCAACGATTAAAACGGGAAGATTATTTCGACCGGGATTAATGATAGAATTTGCATTTCCAAATAGAAAAAATTATGAAAACAGTAGATAAATATCTTTTTCAGGCATTAGACAATTATCCATATTGGTTGGAAGGAACCATCGAATCTTTGGATTACGCCTTATCTTACGATGATAAAAATACTATGGCCTTGTGTTTATACGGTCAGGTTTTCTCAGATCAGTTATTGAAATATGAAGAGGCAAAAGAATATTTTCAAAAAGCACTTTCGATTAATATTTATGCTTTAGAGGTGTATCCTTTTTATATTCATACTTTAATTTTAAATGAAGATTATGAAGAAGCAATGAAACTGATTGATTTTGCATTGACTGTCAAGGGAATCAATAAAACAGAAATTCTTTTGAAGAGAATCATACTTTTAGAACGTCAGCAGGAATTTAAAAAAGCATTGAAAGTGATTAAAAAGGTAAAACTTACCACAATCAATACTTGTTATGATTATGCGATTGAAGAATCTGAAAAAAGGCTGAATAAAAAATTGAATGGTGATTCTAAAAAGGATAAGTCGGCCAAGAAGAAAAAGAAGAATAAGTAAATAAAAAAGGATGTCAACTGACATCCTTTTTTGCTTACTATTTTTATCGTTTAAGGCTAAAATGTCCTCTGTATTCTGTCCCATTAAATCTTGTAACCGTAAACCAGTAATCAGAAGCTGGCATATCCTGCCCTGTATAAGTTCCGTCCCATTCGCTATTTGGTCTTAATTCTTTCAGGAATTTGCCATATCTGTCAAAAATCCGGATTCCGGTATTGGGTTTTAAATAGGCAAAATCAATTGTCCAGGTATCATTGTGATAATCGTTGTTTGGAGTGAAAAATTTAGGGTAGGGAAGTTCCTCTGTAAAATTGATACAGTCAGCTGTTATAGCTCCAAGAATATTTATTAAAACAGGTATTCTTTCGCTTTCGCAATTATTTACGGTTTGGGAAGCGTAATAGGTAATTCCGTTTTCGAGTAAAGTTGATTCAGATAAAGAAACAGAAGACGAAATACTTTCAAACCATTGTATATTTTGTCCCTCTATATCAATATTACTAATTTTTGCATTTTTTTGGATGCAGAATGTTTGTGGGGAATCAGCAATTGGAACTTGAGTATCCTGAATTTTTACATTCACAGCCAATCTTTCGCTTTCGCAGTTGTTCAATGTTTGTGTAACGTAATATGCCTTATTCTGAAGTGAAGTTGTTTGCGTTAAAATATTTCCATTTTCTGCCGAATCGTACCATTTTAGAGCTGTTCCGGTTATGTTCAAATTAGCAATGGTTGCATTTTGATCGATACAAAATTGTTGGTTACGATTTCCGGTTGGTAATGCTGTATCGTAAACTTTAACCGAAATCGCTGTTCTGTCACTTTCACATCCTACCGTTTGAGAAGCGTAATAAGTTCTGTTGTTTTCCAGTAAAGTTGTATTTGGTAAAGCAGCCGTTGTCGTGTTTGTATCATACCACTTTATGTTTTGTCCTGCTATTTGAATATTGCCCAGTGTTGCATTTTCTTTTTTACAGAAAGATTGATTTAGATTTCCTGCGGGAGCAGAAGGCGTATTTACAATTGAAACTGTAACTCCAAATCTTGGGCTTTCGCAGCTATTTACAGTTTGCGATGCATAATAGGTTTTGCCATTTTGAAGATTTGTAGTTTCGGCTAATAAGGAACCATTATTTAATGCATCATACCATTTTATTTGAGTTCCTGTAATTTGAATATTGGCAATTGTTGGATTTTGTCCTGTGCAAAACGGCTGATTTATATTTCCTGTTGGCGGAAGAGTATTTTGAATATTTATTGTAACCGGAATCCTTGCGCTTTCACAACCATTAATAGTTTGCGAAGCATAATAGACAATGTTGTTTTGTAGTAATGTTGTATTAAGCAAAAGTGATCCTGCTGTTTGGTGATCATACCATTTTATGTTTTGTCCTGTAATTGCGATATCATCTAAAGTGGCATTTTCTTCTATACAGAATGCCTGTGAAGTATTAGCAACAGGAAGCGGTTGACTTGTTATAGTAACAGTTTGATTTTGAGAAAAATTATTTCCGTTTCCGTCATTGTAATTCCAAACAATAGTATAGGTTCCCGGAAGTGTGTATGATAATGGATTCGTAGTTACTCCTGTAATTATCCCTGCACAGGCGTCTGTGGCCGTTGGGATTGTGGTTATGCTTGTATGGCAATCGCCAGTTATTGTTGGCAGTGTTGCTAAATCTGGAATTGGTTTTTCGATATCGCCAATTAAAACATTTATTTTTATTGTGTTGTCACAGCCTACTGATCCAGTAATTAAACAGCTATATTCTCCGCTATTATTTGCTGTTGCATTTGGTATGGTTGGATTTTGGTCTGTAGATGTAAATCTATTTGGACCTGTCCACAAATAATTTGTTCCTCCAGAAGCTTTTAGCTCTAATGTTTTGCCAATGCATACAGGAGAATTGCTTTTTGCGTCAGGAAAGTTGTTTATAGCCGATTCTTCAAATTTCATTAGAAAATAATTGCTAAAATCTCCAAGCACAACAGATTGGTATGAACTTGCATCTGCAATACCATTATTTGCAGATGATATTCCGCTAACAAAAATCATATTAGTATTGTCTAGCGCTATTCTTGTAGTTTTAAATGTACTGTCTCCGCCTACATATGTTCCCCATATTAAATTCACTTCTTTGGAAAATTTTCCAATATATCCTTGAAAATCACCATTAGGCTTGTAAGAACAAGAATTTGTTAATTTAGAGTAAGATAAGCCAAAATTCGTACCTCCTATGTAAAGCGAATTGTTTTTAAAAATAATTGAATAAGGATAGACTTCTCCTAAATATGTCCCCCAAATTCTTTGGCCATTTGTATTTAATTTAGCAAAAAAACCTTTATACATAAAACGATTAGAGCTTTCGAAGCTTTGTGGACTTGTCATATTGACATCACTTGCTGTCTGACCTCCAATATAAACATTATCTTCGTCATCAATTTCTACCGAGTAAATATCATCAACTTTTTCTCCTCCATAAAAAGTAGACCATAATCTTTCTCCATTAATAGAAAATTTATAAACAAATCCATCTGGATGACCACTTTCATTATGTGCTTCTTGAAATACACCGCTTGTTGTGATGTTATTATAACTATATGTTGAACCAGCAATCGCAATATGATTGTTTCTTATGGCTATCGCTTTTATATCATCGCTGTTTTCACCTCCAACATAGGTACTCCAAATCAAATTTCCTCCAGAATTAAATTTGGCTAAAAAACCGTCAGTACTTGAAGTTTGTGGATTATTTGATTGCGTTTGAAAATTACTATTGAAACTGATACCTGTTTTACTGGTTGTTCCACCAGTTATATAAATGTTATTATCATTATCTATAGCTAAAGCATTAGAAACATCAGTAAGCTCTCCTCCAAAATAGGTTCCCCAAATCCTAACGCCCAAATTGCTAAATTTAACTAAAAAAGCATCTGTAGGTCCACTTAAATTAGGTTTGAATGATCCTGTTGTACTTATATTAGTTTGAGATTGAGTACCACCAGTTATGATAACATTATTTTGAAGATCTATTTTTATACCCGTTATATCATTAAAATCCTGTCCTCCATAATAGGTTCCCCACAAACGATTTCCGTTTTGACCAAATTTTTCAATTATTCCATTCATGGTCAAATATGCAGACTGCGGAATTGAAGTCTGGTGTGCACCTGTAGTTGCGTAGGACGAATTTGTAACAGTTGAGCTTCCTGATACATACACATTTCCAGAAGTATCAGTACTAACATTTGACGGGTTAAGAGAGATATGTATATTTCGTTCATCTCCATAAAAAGTACCCCAAAGTCTGGTTGGTACAGGATCAATAATCACAGTTTTTCCATCTACAGCATCTAATGTATCAAACCCATAAACATCTTTTTTAATCTTCCTGTATCCAACAGCAATTTCTTTTTTACAAGTGTTTTCTTCAACCCAGCTAGCAGGAAGCGTTTCTTCCATTTTTCCGAAACGAACATTCATTTGGATTTTATTATCAACCAAATCTGTTTCGGCACCATTAAATTTTAATTGAATGTCTGATATCTTTCCTTTTGGATGAACGATAAAATTATACTCAACCACTTTTTTAGGATCAGCAGGAATCGTAAAAACAATATCAATATTTGGATAAATGTTTTTATAAGTAATTTGTTTGTATTGATGAATACCAACAATTCCTTCTGGCTTGCTTGGAATATTGTAGTAATTGTCAAAATCTTTTGATTCCTGATCTGTAATTAACGCAACTTTAGAATTTGAATTAACAAAGTCAATGTCAACTCTGTGGAATTTATATTCCAGACTATATTCAGGTTCTTTGTCTTTATCTTTTTCCGGAATCTGATATGGAAGTGTTTTCGATGTTTTTGAAGGAGAAACAGGAATCTTTTTTACTTCATAAATGTCATAAGAAAATCCGTTTTTCTTTAACTGAACATTTAATCCGTTAGAGTTCAATAAATATTTTACAGCAGTATTTGGTTTTCCTTTTTGATCCATAATCTGACCTTTATTTTCTTTAAATCCAATGGACTGATTTTTGTTTTGAGAAAATAATGTAAAAGTGCTTATAAAGAAAAATAAAAGTAGCGTATGTTTCATCCCGATAATTTGAATCGCCGCAAATGTAATTAAATATCTACAAAATAAAACCAAAACAAGCTGTTGAATCTTTTCCTGAAAACAAAATAAATATCCCGTATTTTTGCAGAAAAATAACTCCTTTTGAAAACAAAACTTTTTGTAATCACTCCGCCATTTACCCAACTGAATACTCCGTATCCGGCAACGGCGTATATAAAAGGTTTTCTGAATACCAAAAATATAGAATCGGTTCAGGCTGATTTGGGTATTGATGTGATTTTGGAATTGTTTTCGAAGAAAGGATTAATTGATTTGTTTCAAGTTTCAAGTTTCAGGTTTGAAGTTGTTGAAAATGAAATTTCAGATAATTCTAAACGTATCTTTGCATTACAGGACGAATACATCAAAACCATAGTTCCTGTAATCCAGTTTTTACAGGGAAAAAATCCAACTTTAGCACTGCAGATTTGTCAGGAAGAATTTCTACCGGAAGCTTCCCGTTTTGCACAGTTAGAAGAACTTGACTGGGCTTTTGGAACCATGGGAACTCAGGACAAAGCAAAACATCTGGCGACTTTATATCTCGAAGATATTTCGGATTTCATTGTCGAATGTGTCGATGAAAACTTTGGTTTCAGCCGGTATGCAGAACGTTTAGGGCGAAGCGCCAATTCTTTTGATGAATTGTACGAAGCTTTACAACAGGAACCGACTTATATTGATTCGATTTTAATTTCACTTTTGAAAGAAAGAATAGAAGCTGTAAAGCCGACATTATTTTTAATTTCTGTTCCCTTTCCGGGGAATTTATACAGCGCTTTTCGATCTGCGCAATGGGTGAAACAAAACCATCCCGAAATTAAAATTTCGATGGGAGGCGGTTTCCCGAATACTGAATTACGTTCACTTTCAGACAAGCGCGTTTTTGAATTTTTCGACTTTATTACTTTGGATGATGGCGAAGTTCCGATTGAAGAATTAATATTCAATTTAGAAAACCCGGATTACAATTCATACAAAAGAACTTTTTTACTGGAAAACGGAGAAGTTGTTTACAAAAACAATTCTCTAAAACACGATTATAAACAAGCATTTGTAGGAACTCCTGATTATTCTGATCTGCCTTTAGATAAATACATTTCAGTTATCGAAATTGTAAATCCGATGCACCGAATGTGGAGTGACGGACGCTGGAACAAACTCACTATGGCTCATGGCTGTTATTGGGGAAAATGTACTTTTTGCGATATTTCTTTAGATTATATAAAAGTTTACGAACCCGTTGCGGCAAATTTACTTTGTGACCGAATAGAAGAATTAATTGAAAAAACAGGTCAAAATGGTTTTCATTTTGTAGACGAAGCCGCTCCGCCTGCCTTGATGCGTGCTTTGGCGCTTGAAATCTTAAGGAGAAAACTGGCCGTAACCTGGTGGACAAACATTCGATTCGAAAAAAGCTTTTCAAAAGATTTATGTTTATTGTTGAAAGCTTCCGGCTGTATTGCTGTTTCCGGCGGTTTGGAAGTGGCTTCGGACCGATTGTTAAAATTGATCGATAAAGGCGTAACAGTAGAGCAGGTTGCTAAAGTAACCCGAAATTTTACCGAAGCAGGAATCATGGTGCATGCCTATTTAATGTACGGATATCCAACACAAACGATTCAGGAAACCGTTGACAGTCTCGAAATGGTGCGTCAATTGTTTGAAGCCGGAGTTTTGCAATCGGGATTTTGGCATCAGTTTGCACTTACGGCACATAGTCCTGTAGGATTGTATCCAGAGCAATTTGGCGTGACCAAAAAAACAGAGGCTATCGGAACTTTTGCGAATAATGATATTGATTATACCGATTCAACAGGAATCAATCATGATAAATTCAGTTTCGGGTTAAAGAAATCACTTTTTAATTTCATGCACGGAATCTGTTTTGATTATGAATTACAGGATTGGTTCGATTTTAAAATTCCGAAGACAAAAATTCATCCTGATTTTATTTATAATGCTTTAGAAGAGCAAAGCGATTTCAATACCAAGCCAAATGCAAAAGTAGTCTGGCTGGGCGGGAAACCTTCGACAGAAAGTTTTACAAAATCAAAAAAAGGAAGAAGCTGGGAAATGATGTCGCTGACTTTTCATGATAAAAAAGAAAGTTTTACTATACAGACGAGTAAAGGCGAAGGCGAGTGGCTGGTCGAAATCCTAAAGAAAATCACAGTTTCAAACAGTAAAAATTATACTTTTCAGGAAGTCAAAAATGATTTCGAAATCACATTAGAAGATTTTGAATTATTTTGGTATTCTAAACCAATAAATACTTTAAGAGAATTTGGATTGCTAGTGCTTTAAAATCTGAATTTAATTTTTGGTTACCCAATAATGAAGATCTCTTTCTAAATCGTAAATCATTCTTTTTACACTTCTTCTAATAACGAAATAAGGAATTCCTAACATTACAGACATGTGGAATAAAAGAAAAGGTACAAGAAAAAAAGGGACAGCATTATCAGCAGATGAAAAAATAGTAGCGAAAATAAATATAGAATAAAACAAAATTGCTATTCCTAAAAAGAAAAACATTCTATTTCTAAAGCCATTAATCTCTGCATTTATATTTAATTGATTATGGTCTTCTGTAAATTCACCAGTTACTTTTGCAAATGAATAATTAGTGTCAAATAACTTTCTTCTTTTTCTTAAGTGAAAAACATGGTTAGTAATGTTTCCTTTATATTCATTTCTGCTCGATTGAAAAACTTCAAAAGGAACAAAACTTAAATCAGATTCATCGACATTATTTCTAAATTTTTGAATAAAATCTATTTTTGAAACCGGAAGCTGTATCTTAATATCTTTAACTAATTGTATTTTTCTTAAAAAATCGTTCATTTATATTGATTTGGTTAGCGAACCAAATATAATATTTATATGAGAAAGACGAAATAAACAATACCAAAATGATGTTCTTATTTTGGGAATTATTTCTAAACTAATATTCCACACATTCACCATCATTAGGTACAGCGGTTTTGGATAAAAGATTATTTTCAGCCAAAGCTCTTTTTAATTCATCCCTTGTTGTCGGACAATGGTTTAAAGACTCTAAATGATTGGCAAAAACTTTCCAGGGTGCCAGCGCGGTAAATTTCAGAATATCATTCATTCTCATTAATAACGGCTGTCCAAAATCTAATCTTGCAGTACCGCAGGCAACAGTTGCAATGTCAGGTTTTAATTCGGTCAAAACTTTTTCGGTATCTTTTGTGAAAATGGTATCAGAACTGATGTAAATCGTTTTTTCATTCAGAAGTTCTATAAAAAAGCCCATCACATTTCCCATTAATTTGGCGATAAAACCATATCCGTGAACGGCCGGAATACCCGTTATTTTTCCGTCAAGAAAGTTTTCAGGCTTCCAGTAGTCCAAAGTTTGCAAGACGGTTAAACCTCTTTGGGTTATCTTTTTTTCATCTTTTATACTGCAGATTACCGGAATTGATTTTCTTTTTAGAAAAACTTCACCCGCTTTATCAAGATGATCCGGATGCAAATGTGTTATCAGACAATGTGTAACTTTACTCAAAATTTCCCTGCTGTTTTTTGGAAGCGCAGTCAGCGGATTTCTTTTTGGCTGGTAACGAAAAAGGGTAAAAGGAGCTATAGTTTTCCTTTTTCCTAACATGGGGTCAATTAAAAGCACATGCTTTTCTGTTTCAATGACTAAAGTCGCATTTCGCAAATGATGCAGTTTCATATCTAAAAGTTTACTATTAAAAATACGAAATTTTTTATAATCATAATCTGTAAATTACATCACAAACCGAAACCCAATCCCATGCAGGTTTTCAATAGAAATACCTTTTTCATTTGCTAAAATTTTACGCAGACGCGAAATAAAAACATCCAGGCTTCGTCCCATAAAATAATCATCGGTTCCCCAGAGAGCGGTTAAAATTTCTTCTCTTTTTAAAACACTATTCTTGTTGTCCAGAAATAATTTCAGCAATTCGGCTTCACGTTGTGTAAGACCAATTTTTTCATCAGCATTAAAAAGAATAAAATTTTTAGTATCAAATTGATATTTGCCTATTTCATAAATAGATTTTTGGGGTTTATTATTTTTTTGTGAACGCTTTAAAAACACTTCAATTTTCAGTATTAATTCCTCAATGCTGAAAGGCTTGACAAGATAATCATCTGCACCTAAGCGCAATCCTTTGATTCGGTCTTCTTTTAAAGTTTTAGCCGAAAGAAAAATAATCGGAACATCTGTATTTAGTTTTCTAATTTCTGTTGCCAATTCAAATCCATCCATCTTTGGCATCATGATATCAAAAATGCAAATGTCGAAATCCTCATTTTTAAAACTTTCTAAACCTGATTTTCCGTCACAACAATGAATTACCTCATAATCATTTTGTTCGAGATTATCTTTGGTTAAAAACGCTAAGGTTTCATCGTCTTCGGTATAAAGAATTTTAAAATTACTCATTTTTGTATGGGATTGACAAAGTTATGGTGATGCCGTTTTCAGGGTTTTGGGTTGCCGAAATTTTCCAGTACTGCAGGTTGCAAATCTTTTTCACATAATACAAGCCTAATCCAAAACCGTTTACTTCATTACTTTTTTCGTTTTGGATTCGGTAAAATTTATCAAAAATAAACGAAATGTTTTTAGATGAAATTCCGATTCCATTATCTTCAAAAGCCAGCTTTAAAAGTTGATTTTCTGTAAAAATACGAATTGTAATTTCGGGTTTTTCATTGCAGTACTTTACAGCATTATCAAGTAAATTATAAATCAGATTCGTAAAATGAAAAGCATCCGTTTCTATTTTATATTTTTCTGAATCAGCTTTAATTTTAATAGAAACTTCCGGGTATTTTAACTGAATATTTTCGATAGTTTCTTCAATTGCAGGAATAATGAAAAGAGTTTCTTTTTTTAATTCCAGTGGAGTATAATCAGATTTGGCAATATTTAAAATCTGCTCAATATGATTATTTAGTTTGTGGCTTTGGTTGATGATAATGTCAGTGTAGGTGTAGAGTTTTTTGTCTTCTTTTATTTTATCCTGTCCGATAAGGTATTTTGAAGCAATTAAAATCGAAGATAAAGGTGTTTTAAATTCATGTGTCATATTATTAATGAAATCACGCTGCAGCTCTGAATATTTTTTTTGTTGCAAAAGAGTTAAAATAGAATAAACATAAATCAGCAAAATAAAAATCAAAACAATAGACAAAACAAACCAAAAGCGCATGGAACTGAATAAATAACTGGTTTCATGAGGAAAACGAACGGCAAAATAATAAACCAGATTTTTATGTTTCGGAAAATAAACCGATTGTTTCGCTCTTCCTTTATCCGATAATGAGATGTAATTTCCGTAGATCATTTCGTCACTCTGGCAATTGTACATAGCATATTCAAAATCGGTTGTGATATTCATTTTTTTGAATTCCGATTTCAAATAAAATTCCAGAATATCGGGTTCAAAATCATTATCAATGTTGACAATATAATAATCATTGGCAATTTTTTGAATCGGATTCTGAGCCGGCAATTCATGATTGGTGCCTTCGTATAATTTTTTTGCCACTTCTAATAAAGCGATATGCGTTTTCTGACTCAGCTTTTTTTGTTCTAAAGTAAAGGCTTCTTTTGTCCACAGCAATTGTGCAACCAATATGCCGATAATGGCAATTAATCCCAAAATAATGATGCCGTTAAGTTTGTTTATTTTCAAGAAAACGAGATTTTAGAAAGTGTAATATTAATCAAATTTAAAATTAAAAATACCACTTAACAAGTCATTAACAAACATTTGAAACCGCTTAACAGCGAATTGATTTTATGTAAAGTACATTTGAAATATAAAATTTAACTATAAACCATTTTAAATATAATAACTATGAAAAGTATCAAAATTTCTATGCTGGCTTTGGCCTTAGGATTAATGTCTTTTTCAGCAATTACACCTATAAAAGTAATCGCTTCAAAGGTTGAAACTAAGTTTGACGCTTCTACAATTGTGTGGAAAGCGGAAACAATTGATGTGGGACAAATTCCACAGGGAACACCAAAAGCAATTGTTTATGAATTTAAAAATACAGGAAAAACAGCTGTTGTAATTACAAATGTGCAGGGTTCATGCGGATGTACAGCGACAGATTATACTAAAGAACCAATTCTTCCGGGAAAATCTGCAAAAGTAACGGCTACATACAATGCAGCAAACAAAGGAGGTTTTACCAAAACAGTTACGGTTACAACAAGTGCCGAAACGACTCCAAAAATCCTTACTTTAAAAGGTACGGTTATTTAAAAAAAGGTTGATTATATAAAGGTGAAAACTCCGGACGTGTCATATGTCCGGAGTTTTTTTTATGTTCAAAATTATTTTTGGAATGAATTTGTTTTTACCAAAACTTTTCTAATTTTATTCAAAAAAATATTATGAAAATTTGGTTCCGCTTTGCTGTTATTATCCTTCTTTTTATTGCTGTTTCCTGTAATTCAAAAGCAGATAAAAAAGAAGAAAATTCAAAGGAAGCAAAAGTTGTTATTCCGGAATTAAGACTTACCATAGACAGTTTGGCGATTGCCGGATTTTATGAAACTTATCCAAAACTTAAAAATTTTCAGAATGAGGTTTTTTCTTTATACAGTAAAAAACAATCTACACAATTATGGCTTGATAATAAGGGAGTTGTTGAGTTTGGAAACACGTTGTATGACAAATACAAAGGTTTGGAAAATGAAGGGTTAAAAGCCAATTTTCCGTACAAGGAAATCAGTTCGATTTTTGAAAACAATTCGGTAAACAAACTTTCAAAAGTGAATACCGATTTGATGATTACCAATTTGTATTTCTATTATGCTGAAAAAGTATACAGAGGTTTTGACGAAAAAACATCTATTTCATTAGAGTGGCTGCTGCCAAGAAAAAAACTGAACTATCAGGTTCTGACCGATTCACTTTTTGAAAAATCCACAATTAGTGATGATAAGAAGAGTAAAATGTTTAGTCAGTATTACAAGCTCCGGGATGCACTTCATCAATACAGAGATATTGAAAAAATGGGCGGCTGGAAAACAATAGAAGCTGGTGAAGATTATAAAAATTTAAAATTAGGAGATTCTTCCGTAATTATTTCGCAAATCAGGGAAAGGCTTTTTATAACTGGAGATATTAAGGAAGATAATAAAAGTGTTGTTTGTGATACGATTTTGATGAAAGCCATTAAAAATTACGAATTGCGTCATGGCTATGTGCCAAAGAATACCATTTTATTAGAACATATAAATGATTTGAATATTCCGGTTTCAGACCGAATTAAAACCATAATTGCCAATATGGAGCGTTGTCGATGGATAGATCCTGAACTGGAAAAAGGCAAAAAATACATTGAAGTCAATATTCCTGAATTCAAATTGTACATAATAGAAGATGGGAAAATTGCTTTTACATCTCCAGTTGTTGTAGGAAGGGCTATGACCAAAACGGTTATTTTCAGCGGAATGATGAATAATATTGTTTTTAGTCCGTATTGGAATGTTCCGCCAAGTATTATCAAAAGCGAAATCAAGCCCGGAATGGCAAAAGACAAAAACTATCTGGCTAAGAAAAACCTGGAGTGGAACAATGGAGCGGTTCGTCAGCTTCCGGGAAAAAATAATTCATTAGGATTGGTTAAGTTTTTATTTCCAAACTCCAATAATATCTATTTGCATGATACACCTGCAAAAAGTTTGTTCGAAAGAGAAAGCAGGGCTTTTAGCCATGGCTGTGTCCGTGTAGCAAAACCGCGCGAACTGGCCATCGAATTGTTGAAAGTAGATCCGAAATGGACTCCGGAACGAATCGATAAGGCGATGCATGCCGGAAAAGAAAGCTGGTATACTCTGAAGAAAAAAGTTCCAGTTTATATTGGTTATTTTACGGCGTGGGTAGATCGTGATGGACAGTTGAATTTCTATAAAGATATCTATCAAAGAGATGAAAGCCTGATTAAATTATTGACGGAAGAGTAGAATACAAAGCAAACTCTTTGAGTATAATTAAAAAGTGAGTGTCAGGCTGAGCGGAGTCGAAGCCCTTTAGTTGTAAAAATCTTCGACTTCGCTCAGGATGACATTGATTTAATAATGTTTTTTAATAAATCATGGTGATTCCTGTTTTATTCAGACAAAACATCCACACATTTATAAAAACGTTTTGTGTAATGCTCTTCATCAAGTCCCGTGATCGTAACTTTTTGTGCTTTTCCGGAGGATGCGTGTATAAATTTCGATTGCATTCCGTTGGCTTCGCAGATGATGCCAACGTGTCCTATCACACTTTTGTCCTTATAACCATAAAATACTAAAACATCTCCGACCTTAAATTCTTCAGGTTTTAAGGTCTTACCTATATTCTTATAACCGCTTGAACTTCTGGGTAAGGTCAAATCAAAATTGTTGAAAACATAATAAACAAAACCAGAACAATCAAATCCTTTGTTGGGATTGCTGCTGGCATATAAATATCGTGTTCCTAAATATTGTTTTGCATACGAAATAATAGAATCCCGTTCAATTTTAGTCTGAATTTCCGTAATTGGTTGTGATACAATTTTGTTGTCTTTTTTTGAGGTAAAAGAAGATAATAAAATAGTAAGCAGAAATAATAGGGTAATAGCTGTAGTTTTCATTTCAAAAGTAGGTAAGGGGATATTAATTTCTAAAGGTAATGTCTTCAATTTTGATAATCAAAGAAAAGCTAAATTAGGTAAACGTTTTTTGGTGTTTTTTTATTGCTTTTTGACATTTTAGTATCTTTTTGCAAAATGTAATTCGGATATATTTGTGAAATGTATTTATATTTTAACAAATAAATTATGTTTATCAAAAAAATACCACTTTTAATTTTGTTTTTATTGGTTTCGACAATGTCGATTTCTCAGACAGCAGAAAAGACCTTTTTATATGCCGGAAGAGTAGATGTGTTGAGTGATAATAAAGCTGTATTAATAGGTACAGCATCTTCTGTATCGTTTAATTTTACAGGAAATGAATGCGGGGTTTCGTTACAAAGTATTGATTCGTGGGAACATCATAATTATGTTGTTCTGGAACTGGACGGAAAATATGTTGGAAAATACACAGTTCAGAAAGGTGATCCGCAGTCTTTTCCGGTGAAAGTGACTTCGAATAAAAAAGTGCATACTTTAACCATTTATAAAGGTACGGAAGCTACAATGGGAAATGTTTTATTTGTGGGAACTACTGCTAAATTAACTTCCATAACCTCCAAAAAGAAAAAGAAAATCGAGTTTATTGGAGATTCTATTACCAGTGGAGCAGCAAATGACCCATCCACAATTCCGTGTGATCAGGGCGAATATTTTGATCATCACAATGGCTTTTATGCTTACGGACCAATTTTGTCCAGAAATATAGATGCCGATTATTTATTGAGTTCTGTTTCCGGAATCGGGATTTACCGCAACTGGAACGACGAAGGTTCGGAAGTACCAATTATGCCAGCCGTTTATGAAAATTTGTATCTAACAAAAGAAGGTTCAAAACCTAAATATGATTTCACTTTTCAGCCTGAAATTATCAGTATTGCTTTAGGAACAAATGATTTTTCAAATGGTGACGGTACAAAAGAACGTTCGCCTTTTAGTCCTGAAAAATATGTTTCGAATTACATCAACTTTATAAAGATGCTATATAAACACAATCCAAATACACAGTTGGTTTTGACAAACAGTCCTATGGTTAATGGAGAAAAAGCAGTAATATTTGAAAACTGCCTGAATAAAATAAAAGCCGAATTTGATGCAGATAAAACACACAAACCAATTCTGATTTTCAAATTTAAACCGATGAATCCAAGCGGATGTTCAGGACATCCAAATATTGCTGAACATAAAATTATGGCTGCTGAATACGGACCATTTTTAAAAAAACTGCTAAATGAAAAATAATATATTTAAGTTTGTTTTCTTTCTGATTTCCGGCACTATGATGGCAAATGTTTCTCTTCCGAATATTTTTGGTGATAATATGGTATTACAGCGCAACTCTGAAGTGAAAATTTGGGGTTGGGCAAATCCAAAAGAGGAAATCAAACTCGTTTCCAGCTGGAACCATCAGGAATATAAAGTTACCGCAAATAATCAGGCCGAATGGGAGCTGGAAATCAAAACGCCTGAAGCCGGAGGCCCTTACACGATTTCTATAAAAGGTTATAATGAGGTTGTACTAAAGAATATTTTAATTGGCGAAGTCTGGGTTTGTTCCGGTCAGTCCAATATGGAAATGTCTGTAAGCTGGGGAATCGATAATGGCGAGGAAGAAGCTAAAAATGCAACCAATCCCAATATTCGTTTTTTTACCGTTCCAAAATTAACGGCAACAACACCTCAAAATAACTTACTCGGAAACTGGACAGAATCAACTCCTGAAACCATGAAATACTTCAGTGCGGTTGGCTACTTCTTTGCCAAACGCTTAAGAGAAGATTTAAAAAATGTTCCTATCGGGTTAATTTCTTCCAACTGGGGCGGAACCCCTGCAGAAATCTGGATGCCCGAAGAAGTCGTTCAGAACGATGCTGTTTTATTAGAAAATGCCAAAAAACTAAACGAGCAGGAATATGGTCCACGTCAGCCAGGTCGTGCATATAATGCTATGATTTATCCATTTGTTGGTTTTAAAATTGCCGGTACTCTTTGGTATCAGGGAGAATCGAATGTAGGTTCAGCAGTTTATGATAAAACATTGTCGGGATTGATTACTTCGTGGCGAAAAGGCTGGCAGGATGATTTTCCATTTTATTACGTGCAGATTGCACCTTTTAAAAACGGCAGTAACAATTTCTCAAATGTTATTGTAAGGGATTCCCAAAGAAAATTACTGAAAGAAGTCAACAACACCGGAATGGTCGTTATCAGTGATGTTTCGGATACGATTGATATTCACCCTAAGGATAAAAAATCAGTAGGGATTCGATTAGCAAATTTAGCATTGGCGAATACTTATAAAACCAATTCTAATATGGTAAACGGGCCACTTTTTAAAGACATCAAAATTGAGAAAAACAAAGCAATTGTTTCTTTTGATTATGGTGACGGATTATATTTTAAAAACAAAGTGACTAAACAATTTGAAGTTGCAGGAACCGATGGAACTTTTTATCCTGCAGAAGCTTCGATAAAAAATAATCAGGTGATTGTAACGAGTAAAAAAGTGATTAACCCTGTAAAAGTGAGATTTGCATGGGGAAATACAATTCAGTCTGATTTGTTTAACAAGGTTAATTTACCGGCTTCCTGTTTTATTTCGGAGTAAAAGTTTACACGCTTTTTTGTCATTTCGACGAAGGAGAAATCACACTAGTAATTCCACAATGAGAATCGCCAATCTTTGTCGAGCTACTTACGAAGATTGCTTCACCAGTTCGCTATCGCTTGGGTTCTCGTTCCTCGGAATGACAAGATTGTGGATAACAGGGATTCCTTAAAAAAACCGAAAAAGTTCTCGTTTACCCGTCGCGTGAGGGATAGAGACGGTATCCTTTTGTGAAGAGAAACGGAACAAAAGATAAAGCCGAAAGCCCGACACTTGCCTTTTTTCGGGCAAGGGACACGCCCAAAATATGAAACTAATTATCATGAAAAATAAAAAAATACTAATTATTGGGGTTTTGACCCTGTTTACTGCTGGAAATATGAATGCACAGAAGAAACCGCATCTGGATAAAAATAAAACGATCGAACAACGAATTGACCTGCTTTTGCCATTAATGACTTTGGAAGAAAAAGTGGGACAAATGAACCAATATAACGGTTTTTGGGATGTCACCGGACCGGCTCCGAAAGGCGGAAATGCCGAATTGAAATACGAACATCTGAGAAAAGGATGGGTTGGAAGTATGCTGACGGTTCGTGGGGTGAAAGAGGTTCGTGCGGTTCAGAAAATTGCTGTCGAAGAAACCCGTTTGGGGATTCCGCTTATTATTGGTTTTGATGTAATTCATGGTTACAAAACGTTAAGTCCTATTCCACTGGCAGAAGCATCAAGCTGGGATTTGGAGGCAATTAAAAAATCGGCAGCCATTGCAGCTGATGAAGCTTCGGCATCTGGAATTAACTGGACGTTTGGACCAAATGTCGATATTTCAAATGATGCACGCTGGGGACGTGTGATGGAAGGAGCAGGAGAAGATCCGTATCTGGGAAGTAAAATTGCAGTGGCAAGAGTAACAGGTTTTCAGGGAGATTCTAAAGAAGATTTGGCAAAAATAAATACTATTGCAGCTTGTGCGAAACACTTTGCGGCTTATGGTTATGTAGAATCGGGGCGTGATTATAATTTGGTTGACATCAGTAATTCTAAATTGTTTAATACCGTTTTGCCTCCGTTTGAAGCTGCCACCAAAGCAGGAGTTAGAACGTTTATGAATTCGTTTAATCTGGTAAATGGCATTCCGGCAACAGGGAATGTTTTCTTGCAAAGGGATATTTTAAAAGGCAAATGGAAGTTTGATGGTTTTGTAGTTTCGGATTGGGCTTCGGTTCGTGAAATGATTCCGCATGGTTATGCGAAAGATGGTGAAGATGCAGCATTGAAAGCAGTTACTGCAGGTTCTGATATGGATATGGAATCACATTTGTATATTGCCGAATTAGCAAAATTAGTTAAGGATGGAAAAGTAAAAGAAGCTTTGGTTGACGATGCTGTGAGAAGGATTTTGCGTGTGAAATTTGAATTGGGATTATTTGATGATCCTTACAAATATTGTGATGAAAAACGTGAAAAAGCAACTATCGGAAATAAAGCTAATAATGAAGGTGTTTTGGACATTGCGAAAAAGTCAATTGTATTGTTGAAAAACGATAAAAATTTGCTTCCGCTAAAGAAATCCGGACAAAAAATTGCTTTAATCGGCGCTTTGGCAAATGATAAGAACAGTCCGTTGGGAAGCTGGAGAATCGCTGCAGATGATAATACTGCGGTTTCAGTTTTAGAAGGAATGCAGCAATACAAAGACAATCAGCTGGTTTTTGAAAAAGGTGCTGATTTGATTGTTGGAAAAGCGACTTTTTTGGATGAGGTCGTTTTTAATACAACCGATAAAAGCGGATTTGAAGGTGCGAAAACAGCAGCCAAAAACGCAGATGTAGTGGTAATGGTTTTAGGCGAACACGGTTTCCAGAGTGGTGAAGGACGCAGCAGAACAAACCTTGATTTACCGGGATTGCAACAGGAATTACTGGAAGAAATTTATAAAGTGAATCCAAATATCGTTTTGGTTTTAAATAATGGCCGTCCGTTGACTATTCCGTGGGCGGCAGAATATATTCCGACTATTGTGGAAGCCTGGCATTTGGGAACACAAGCCGGAAATGCTGTAGCGCAGGTTTTATACGGAGATTATAACCCAAGTGGAAAACTGCCAATTTCTTTCCCGAGAAACGTAGGACAGGTTCCAATTTATTACAACAATTACAGTACAGGAAGACCTGTAAATGCAGATGGTAATGTATTTTGGTCGCACTTTTCAGATGTAGAGAAAACGCCTCAGTTTCCTTTTGGTTTTGGTTTGAGCTATACCACTTTCGAATATAAAAATTTGAAACTAAATAAGACAACTTTTGCTAAAGGAGAGCCTGTACAGATAAATGTTGAGGTTTCTAACACAGGAAATTATGACGGAAAAGAAGTCGTTCAATTGTATATTCATGACGATTTTGCCAGTATTGCCAGGCCGGTTGAGGAATTAAAAGGTTTTGAATTAGTGAATTTGAAAAAAGGAGAAACTAAAACAGTAACTTTTACTTTAACTGATGCTGAACTTGGTTTTTATGATAACAACGGAAACTATCTGGTAGAATCAGGAACTTTTAAGATTAAAGTAGGAGGAAGTTCTGATACAGGTTTGGAAAGTAGTTTTGAAATAAAGGAATAGTTTAAGATTAAGAAAAAACATTTTCTCTCGCAGATTTTGCAGATCAGGCAGATTTTTTTATCTCCTAAATCTGCAAAATCTGCGAGAGTTTTTTCTATCTTTAAAACCTAAAAAAAACTAAACGACTAAATTTTAATAATGAAATATAACAGATGTGGAAAAAGCGGGTTATTATTACCTGAAATTTCTTTAGGATTGTGGCATAATTTCGGATCGGTAGATAATTTTGAAAACGCAGAAAGTATAGCTGTGGAAGCTTTTGATAAAGGAATAACTCATTTTGATCTTGCGAACAATTACGGACCGGTTCCCGGATCAGCTGAGACCAATTTCGGAAAAATATTATGGCATAATTTTCAGGGAAATCTTCGTGATGAAATCATCATTTCAACAAAAGCGGGTTACACCATGTGGGACGGACCTTATGGGGATTGGGGGTCTCGTAAATATCTTTTATCCAGTTTAGATCAGAGTTTGAAAAGAATGAAAGTTGATTATGTCGATATTTTTTATTCACATCGCCCGGATCCGGAAACTCCAATTGAAGAGACAATGATGGCACTTGATTATGCTGTTAGAAGTGGAAAAGCATTATATGTTGGAATCAGTAATTATTCGGCAGAACAAACAAGAGTTGCAGTTGATGTTTTAAAACAATTAGGAACGCCATGTTTGATTCATCAGGCTAAATATTCAATGCTGCAACGCTGGGTTGAAGACGGGTTATTAGATGTTCTGGAAGAAAAAGGAGTAGGCTGTATTGCATTTTCGCCTCTGGCACAAGGACTTCTGACCGATAAATATTTAAACGGTATTCCGGAAAATTCCCGGGCTCATAATCCAAACGGACATTTAAAAGAAGATGAGGTTACAGTTGAAAGAATTCAGAAATTAATTCAGTTAAATGAAATTGCTCAAAACCGTAATCAATCTTTAGCACAAATGGCGCTGGCCTGGCTGCAGAAAGACAAACGAATTACATCGGTTTTGATTGGAGCAAGTTCAGTAAGGCAGCTGAATAATAATATTGAGTGTTTGCAGAATCTGGAATTTACAGCAGATGAACTGAATGCGATTGAGAGGATCTTATCGTGAAATGTATTTTGTAAAATGTAAAATGTAGAGGTGCACAGTAGTGTGTCTTTTATTTGTGTAAATAAAAAAATGGGACAATTTTGTCCCATTTTTTATTTTATAATCATCGCGATTCCACCACCGCTTGCCAATCTGTATTTTGATTTGGTAGTTGAATCAACAGTAATAACTTCTCTTTTATAATCATTAGCCGCTTTATCAGCATTCAATCCATCAGAGAAAATTTCAGCCTCGAATTTTTTACCTTTTTCCAAAAAAGAGAAATCTATTGTAATTTCTCTGGAATCCCAATTGGTAATGGCTCCTAAATACCAGATGTTTGATTTTTTGCGGGCAATCGAAATGTATTTACCAACTTCTCCGTCTAAGGCTACAGTTTCATCAAAAACGGTTGGAATCTTAGCAATGAAATCAGTGCTTTCCTGCTCTTTCATATAAGCTGTCGGACTGTCGGCCATCATTTGCAGAGGTGCTTCAAAAATCGTATATAATGCTAATTGATGAGATCTTGTTCCCTGACTCACTGGATTGGAATGGCTTGGTTTGAACTCACTTTTGGTTGCATTTCGCATTGCACCAGGTGTATAATCCATTGGTCCTGCCATCATACGGATAAATGGAATTGTAGTGTCATATAATGGTACATCATCATTTGGCGTCCATTTGTTGTTTTCCAATCCTTTTACTCCTTCAAAATTTAGAATGTTTGGAAAAGTTCTCTGAATTCCGGTTGGTTTGTACATACCGTGAAAATCCAAAAGCAATTTGTAATCAGCTGCTTTTTGTGCAATATCATAAACTGAATTTACCATTTTGGCATCATCACGATCTAAGAAATCAACTTTAAAACCCTTGATTCCCAAATCGGCATAATTTTTAAGAATACCTGCTGTGTTTTTTGTCAAAGCCATCCAGGAACTCCATAAAATAATTCCAACGTTTCGTTTCTTTCCGTAAGCAATCAGAGCTTCCAAATCAACATTCGGATTGTGTTTCATGATATCGTCTTCCAGACTCCAGCCTTCGTCGAGAACCACATATTCCACTTTGTTTTTAGAAGCAAAATCAATGTAATATTTATACGTCTGTGTGTTGATTCCAGCTTTAAAATCGATGTTGTAAATATTCCAGTCGTTCCACCAGTCCCAGGCTACTTTTCCGGGTTTGATCCATGAAAGATCTTTAATTTTGGTTGGTTCGGATAATTTTTGAACCATGTCATTATTCGCTAGTTCAGTATCGTTTTCAGAAATCACAATCGCCCTCCATGGAAAAGTTCTTGTTCCTTTGGTTTTAACCAAATGATCTGCTCTCTCCGTAATCAATCTGTTGATGTTGTTAAATCCACCGTTGGTTTCCTGCAGTGGATATTTAGAAAAACGCGCTTCATAACCGGATTTCGATTTATTATTGGTAACAAACAATCCCGGGTAATCTTCCAGATTGGCTTCCAGAAAAACAGCTTTTTTATGATTCTTGAAATCAATTAAAAAAGGTAGAAATGCTAAAGTATCTTTAGCAAATTCACTTATTTTTTTGTTTTCATACTGCGCTTCAAATGAAGAAATATAAGGGTCTTTTGGATTTCTTAAATCACGAACATAAGGTATCAATGTATGGTAGTCCTGATCAAAATTCAAAGAAACTTCTTCTGTTTTTACCGTAATGTCTTTTTTCTTTTTGGTGATAAAACGATACGCAACACCATCGTCAAAAGCACGATATTCAATACTGAAATCATTTTTGAAATTTAAAACCAAAAGGTTGTATTGGTTTTTAACAACACTCTTTTTGTAAAACGGAGATTCAAATGTCTGGTTTACTTTTTCCCTTTTTGAATTCAAAAGCAAAGCATTTTTTCCTAAAGTCTCATTATCTAATGTCAATGAAACTGCTGATGGAGCGAGAATCAAATCTTTTTGATGTAAAACTGACCATATTATTTTTTCACCAATTTCAATATTGACCTTTATCTTTCCGTTTGGAGATGCCAAAGTGAAGTCCTGTTTCTGCTGAGAAAAAGTCAGATTAACAAAAACTATGTAAAAAAAGAAAAGTGTTTTTTTCATGATACAGCTGTGTGTTTTTCAATCATATAAGTTATAGAAGAACACATAAAAAACACTTTCTTAAATGAACTTACATAACTTATATGGTTTTAAGATAAGAATTTATTGTTTCTTCAGTTCTTTATTATATTTCTTTACAATTTCTAATGTTGATTTATCGCCATTAAAAACTGAGTTTAATCCCTGAGGTTCCTGTGGAGGATCTGTTGTTAAAGGTTCTCCCGGATTCCATTTTCCGGTTTCATTTATTGCTTTTCCTTCACCGCCAAATCCCCAGAAATTAGCTGCCTGTAACGGACCTTTACTGGCAACACTTTCGGCAACTCTTCCAAAAATATAGCTATAAAACTGATCACGGTAAACTGAAGATGTCCCTGCATTTAGATTTTCGTTTTCCCTTGGTAATCCAAATTCCTCTATAATAATCGGACGTTTCAAATTATTGGCAACTTTAATATGATCGTCAATGTATTTACCAGCATTTTCAATAGTAGCAGGAATCGTGGCTTCAGCATTATCAGCTTTAAACCAATTCCAGTTTTTTGGCCAAATATGCATCGTTAGGTAATCTATATTCGGGTTTAGATGTGTGCGCTCAAACATTTCCATGCTGTCATTGGAACTGTTTTTGCCTTCAGAACCTGTCGAAATTAAGTGGTTTTTGTCAAGACTATCCATCAAATCGACGATGTTATTTAGCCAAACTGTGAATTTTGCTTCGTTTTCCGGTGTAAAAGTTCGTGGCTCGTTTCCAACCTGCCACGACATTATGGTATTATCTTCGGTATATTTCTTTTTCGAATATTTATTAGTCCTTCCCATAATAAATTTCACATGATCTTCTAATGCTTTCATGCAGGGCTCACAACTGTGAAATTGCTCTGTATACGACATAAACTGAGGCCACGTATTCGGAGCGATATTCGGAACCGGAATCGTACCTTTGCCATTCCACTCCAGATATTGCGACATTCCGCCTGACCATTCCCAGTTATTAGTTAAGTACAAAACAGCATACATTTTGCGTTTTCTCATTTCATTCATCAGGAAATCCAGTCCGTCAAGTAAATCCTCATCATATTTTCCCTGCTCATACTGCAACGCCGGACGTACGGTGAAATCATATTTTCCGCCATCGGCACCCACTAAGATTCTTAAGTTGTCGATTCCGTTTTTCTGCATAAAATCCAGTTCCCGACGAAGTCTTTTTCGGTCGCCTACTTTTTTGGATGCGAGCAAACTTCCGTACCAATAATTCGTTCCAATGTAAGAGTAAGGTTTGTTTCCCTTATAAAATTGGGTTCCTTTTACCGTAATTCTTTCCTGCGTCTGACACGCCATTGTTGAAACTAATAATGCTAGTCCGAGTGTTTTAAAAAATCTGTTTTTCATGCTTGGTATTTTTTAGAAGCTAATCCTGCTATCCGCTGTATTCCCGATTAACCAAAACGACGGCTAAAAAAGCCTTGTTTTTCTAAATCGGGAGATGCCGCTTCTATCAGGGCTAGGGCTTTACGTTTTTAATAAGCTATTTGGGCATTACATACATCTTAGGTAATGAATTTAATAATGCCGATTTTGATTTTAGACTAAATGTTTTAAAGTCAGCATCATTTGAAACCGAACCATTCGGAACATAATAACCATTTTCATCATTATTCCAGAACATCACATAACTTACTTCGATACTGTTTGATGTTAAAGCACTATATAAGTAATTAGAAAACCAATCGTTTATTGGTGCGTTTGAACTTGTAACCTGATATCCTGTTTCTGTTAAAGCTGCGATTTTTACTTTGGCTACAGCCAAATCAGATATGATTTTTAATTTAGAATTCGCTGTATTGGCTCCCGTTGTACCCTGATTGTCAAAATCTCCATAATTATCCATTCCTAAAACATCAACATATTTATCGCCGGGATATCGGCTTAAATAATCGGTTGAAGTTGAGTAGGTTCTGTCAGGAGAAAAAGCATACAAAATATTGTGAACGCCTTTAGTATTTTTTAAATAATCTACGGTAAATTTATAAGCAGTTTTATATTCTTCCGGAGTACAGAAATCGGCTCCCCACCAAAACCAGCTTCCGTCAAATTCATGAAAAGGCCTGAAAATTATCGGAATCAATTCACCTTTTGTGCCTTTTAGTTTTGAAGAGAAAGCAGCGACCTGATCTAATTTTCCTTTAAACCATTCGTGTCTGCTGCCTCCAGGTAAAATGCTTCTGAAGAAAATGCTTTTATCGGCTTCAAACATTGAACTGCTGTTAAAAGTATATTCTTCATTATCTGTTAGGTAATTCTTGTTTTTTGGCCCTCTCAAATGCCATGATACGGTGTTGATTATTCCTTTTGCATAAGCTTTTTTTATTTGCGTAGCAATTTTAACTTCTTGCTGGTAAAACCAGTTGCTGCTTGTACCATCGTTTCGGATATCGGTGACAAAGGATAAATCTGATCCTATAATTGCAGGGTCGTTGTCTGTTGCTTTTTTTATGTCAGATTCACCAGCGGTATTTTTATAAAAAGAAAGGAAAGCATCTTGTTGTCCAATTGCAATTTTAGTTTTAGCCAGTCTTTTTAAATTATAAAATAAAGCAATAGTTTCTTTGGTAGCATTTGCATCAACCATGTAATTTGCTGCATTTTGTGTTGTTAAAGGATCATCTTGTGTAGGTGGATCAACTATCACTTCTTCATTTGATTCTTTATCAGAAGAACAACTTGCCAGCGCTAAAAAAGTAAAACTTAAAAAAGCTGTTTTTAGAAAGATATTTTTCATTTAGATTTTTTTATTTTGAAAGCTTAACTTCAATATTGTCAGCTAATAAGGTTCCGGTACAAACGCTCATAGCGATCATAATTCGGTATTTTTTTGCTCCTTCAGGGATTTGAAAAGACTTTTTAAAATGAGTCCAGTCAGTAGTCCCGGTTACAGTTCCGATAAGCTGGTCTTCTGAAGCTTTATTGTTTTCGTCTTTTTTAAATTCAATGATAAACATCCCGTTATTCCACGGATCTTTTCCTTGCTGAATGTCTTTAGCTTTTAGCCAGCCGGAAATTTCTATTGTTTTATCACCTTCATTAATATTGGATATCTGATCAATCGCTTTCCATTCGGCAGTTTTTGAAGTGATTTCTGCAGCTGCATTTCCTTCTTTTTTATCTGTAACAGAAATTATTCCTGAACCATTCCATGAATTTAGACTGTCTTCAAAATTTCCGTTAGAAAATTCTTTTGGAGCAGCAATTGTTTTCTGTCCTTCCGGGATTGTCGTTATTGGGTTTAGTTTAAAATACTCTTCTTCAGAAAGTGCTATTGCATTTACATCATCAAAAAAAACACTTCCGTTTGTTTGTGCCAATGCGAGCATAACTCTGATTTTTTTAGCATCAGTTGGGATTTTTATGGTCTTTTTATAATTTGTCCAGTTGGTGGTTTCTTTGGCGCGACCAATTGTTTCGGTAGCAATTTGTTTTCCGCCAGCATTTGTAAACTCTAAAATTACTGCTCCTGCCTTGTATTCTTCTTTTTGGTTTTCGACACCATCGGTTTTCATCCAAACACTGCATTCTATAGCAAAAGTGTTTTTCGGAATCGTAACAGTCTGATCTAAAGCTTTCCATTCTGCACCTACAAACTGATTAATGACAATGCTGTTTTTACCGACTTTTTTGTCATAAGGAGAAACAGTAGCGGCATCGCCATTCCAATTTTGAGTTTCTAATTCGAAACCACCATTTTTTATCAGATTGGTTTGTGCAAAGTTTGATATAGAAATTAAAAAAAAACTAAAGATAAAAAGTGGTTTCATAATCAGTATTGTTAGCGTTATTGATTTTTTACGGAATTCTACTAATAAGTTCTAAACAGGCTCTTCCGTTATGATAAGGACATTTCCAAAAACCTGCTTTGTCTTTTTGAATCAGGCTGTAATCTTTATAAATTCCCCAAAACCATTCTCCGTTTTGTTGGTCTAAAATGTGTTTTTTTATGAATTCCCAGTTTTTTAGAACAATGTCCAAATAGATTTCATTTCCGGATAATTGATAGGCGTTATAAAAACCAATTAAGGCTTCGGCCTGAACCCACCAGTGTTTTTCAGTAATTAATTCATTCTTTTCCGGATCAAATTCATACCATAAACCACCATCAGCATCTAAGCCTTCACGCGTAACTTCAGCTATTTGAATCGCATGTTTTTTGTAATTGGCAATTAAATTTTCATCTTCTGAAATTTCTGCACATTGCAATAACAGCCAGGCAGCTTCAATGTCATGCCCATAGGAGATAACATCCGGTTTTTCTATCCAGTTTTCATCAAAAAACAAATGCAAATGCCCCGTTTTAGTATTGATGAAATGTTTTTCTATGGTTTGCAATAATTCGATAATATCATTTTGTAACTTCGGATCTTTCCAGACCTTAAATAGATTTGCATACGCCTCAACGATATGCAAATGGGTATTCATCGTTTTCTTTTCATTGGCATCTTTGCTGCTTAAACGCAAATCTTCAATAGGCTGCCAGTCCTGAGTGAAAGCTTCTAAATATCCTTTGTTGACAGAATCATAGCTGTGCTTCTGTATTCTTAAGTATAAATTGATTGCTAGAGCTAAGGCTTTTTCGTCTTTTGAAATAACATAATATTCAGACAATCCATAAATAGCAAAGGCTAAAGCATAAATTTGATTTTTTGTGTCTTTTGGTGTTGTATCTGCATTGATGCTCCAAAATAAACCTCCGAATTCAGGATCATAAAAATATTCTGAAAGAAATTCGAAAGCTCTTTTTGCAATTTCTTTATGGGATTCTTCTTTTGTAACCTGATAACTGGCAGAAAATGACCATAATATCCGGGCATTTAAAACGGAGCCTTTGTCGGCATCTGAAATTGTTTCTTCATTAGAATTTATTTGACCAATAAAGCCACCATTTGGATTATCAATTGTGTTTTTTGACCAATACGCTAAAATAGCATTCAGTTCGTTAGATAATTCGATTTTAAGCTGCTGTAATTTTAATGACACGATAAACTTATATTGCGTTGTTTTTTTCGATCTGACTGATTATGGTTTCTACGGAACCAGCAGAAATAAAGGTGTCAGCGGGTGTGTTTGTAACATAGTCAACTAATTTTGCTACTGATGAAACCGCAACATGCATTCTTGTATCAGATGAAGCGTAATAGACATACACAGTACCGTCAGTATCTTCGATCCATCCGTTAGAAAACAATACATTCGAAACATCTCCAACTCTTTCAATCCCTTCCGGGCCCATAAAATGCCCTGCCGGAACGTGGGTTACTTTCGAAATATCATTTAAATCTGTCATGAACATGTATAAGGTGTAACGCAATCCGGCAGCGGTATTCCGAACTCCGTGTGCCAAATGCAGCCATCCTTTTTCAGTTTTAATAGGAGCAGGACCAAGACCATTTTTCAATTCGTAAATAGTGTGATAATGTTTCCCGAAAATAATTTTTTCTTCTTTTACAACTGGATTTTCCATATTATCAACATAACCTAAACCAATTCCGCCACCGGCTCCAACATCAATAAATCCATCTTGCGGGCGGGTGTATAAAGCATATTTTCCGTTTACAAATTCAGGATGTAAAACAACATTTCGCTGCTGACCGGTATTCGAAATTAAATCAGGAAGTCTTTCCCAATTTACTAAATCTTTTGAACGCACGATTCCGGCATTGGCTACAGCAGAGCTTGTATCGCCTTTTGGAGCTTTTGGATCTTTTCTTTCTGTACAAAAAATTCCGTAAACCCAGCCGTCTTCATGGTTAATCAGACGCATATCGTACACGTTGGTGTCCGGTTCTTCGGTTTGTGGAATTACGCATGGTTTTTCCCAAAACTTGAAATTATCGATCCCGTTTGGACTTTCCGCAATAGCGAAAAATGATTTTCTATCAATTCCCTCTACGCGGACTGCCAGTAAATATTTGCCATTCCATTTGATTGCACCGGCATTAAAGGCAGCATTCATTCCGATACGCTCCTGTAAAAATGGATTTGTTTTTTCGTTTAAATCAAAACGCCAGTTCAATGGTACATGTGCAGCAGTCACTACTGGATTTTTGTAACGCTGGTAAATACCGTTTCCTACTGTATTTTGAAGTTCGTTTTTTTGCTCTGTAAGCGTTTTATGTTCTTTTTCTAGTGCTACTTTTCTATCCTGAAATGTAGTTGAAGTCGCTATTGTTGTCATATTAATCGATTTCTAAATCTCTATTTTATTTTGTATGATCTCTTTTTTCGTTTAAATCCTGTTCTATTATTTGTAATTTTTCTTCAGACAAAGGATAGAATGCAATAAAAGCTACTGATATTGCCGCAGCAATTGCAGGAAGTATGCTTAACATCAATTGAATTCCGTTTTGAGTTGTGGCAGTCTGCTCGACATTTGCCTGAAAACCGTAATACCCCAAAAGCCATCCCGCTCCGGCTCCGCCAATTGTCCATCCGAATTTTTGTGACATGGATGAGGCTGAGAAAACCAATCCTGTAGCTCTGCGTCCCTGTTTCCATTCAGAGTAATCGGCGCTGTCAGCATACATGGACCAGATTAAAGGGAAGATACAGCCGGCACAGATACTAATTAATACCTGAAAACTCATAATTAGGAAAACATCTTCTTTTCCGAAGAAATAGAAAATTAAACTCAGGATTGCTGCCAGTGCCATTGCGCCAAAAAAGGTTTTCTTTTTTCCGAATTTATTAGCAAGTGGTGTTGCAGCGATAACTCCAATGATGTTTGCAGCTTGTCCTAATACTAAATAGATAGAAGTTGGTGTCATGTGAAAATCTGTTCCAAAAAGTGAAAAATCAAAATTTACACTGCTGCTTACATAATATTTAAAATAATAAACCGCTGCCCCGTCACGTATAGAATTGAATACTAATGCGCCAATTCCGGCTCCCAGTAAAATCCACCACGGTCTGTTCTTTACTAAATCTTTTAAATCTTCTTTTAGATTTGTTTGCTCCTCATCAATTGGTTTTATTCTTTCTTTTGTCCAGAAAAAACAAGCCCAGAAAAACGCTGTAGTTATAATTCCGAATATGGCAATTGTCGCCAGCCAGCCTGTTTTTGAATTAAGGTTTCCTCCAAAATAATTTACTAAAGGTTCAATTAGCCAAAGTGCCAGAAGACTTCCTCCAAAGGCAAAAACCATTCGGTAAGAAGATAAACTGTTTCTGTCTTTTCGATCAGAAGACATTACACCTAAAAGTGAAGCATACGGGACATTGATTAATGAATAAATCATCATCATTAATGAGTACGTTACATACGCATATATTATTTTCCCTTTTTCATCGAAATCAGGAGTGTAAAAAGTTAAAACGCCAATCACAGCAAAAGGAATAGCTACCCAAAGCAAGTAGGGTCTGAATTTTCCCCATTTGCTTTTGGTTCTGTCAGCAATAATTCCAACGATTGGATCAAAGCAGGAATCCCAGATTCGGGTAATTAAAAACATGGTTCCTACTACTGCAGGAGCAAGTCCGAAAACGTCGGTATAAAAAAACAGGAGATACATACTGAATATTTTCCAGAACATAGAAGAAGCTGCGTCTCCAAGTCCATAGCCTATTTTTTCTTTCAAACTGATTTTGTCGTGCATTTGGTTTCTTTATTAAAGGTTGTAGTTAGGTTAGTTAGTTATTTTAATACTTTTTTAATGTCTTTTTCGAATAATGTTTTGTCAAGGTTATAAAAATCAACAAAATCTTTCTCACTTATTTGACCGGAATAAGGAACATAATAATGCATTTTGTGTTCTTTTTCCTGCCAGCCGTGATTTCTCCAAAGTAAGACATAAGATATTTTATAATCTCCGATTGCTTTTGAAAAAGTACCCGTCCACCATTTGGCATCCGGAACTGCTTCATATCCTGCTTCCGCCACAGCGGTTAATTTATGCTTTTCAATGCCAATTTTGTTTATGATTTTAAGCTGGCTCTGAACTTCGGTTATAAATTTTTCGCCACTTTTATCTTCGCCATTTTGATAGGAATCAAAACTCAAAATATCCACATAGTTATCACCTGGATAATTCGCTAAATAATCTTCTTTCGAACTGAAACTACTGGTATTATAGACATAAATTAAATTATGAACTCCTTTTTTTTGCAGGTATTCAAAGGTAAACTTCCAGGCAGCTTTAAATTCTTCAGACGTACAATTTCCTTTTCCCCACCAGAACCAGCCTCCGGTAAGTTCATGATAAGGTCTGAAAAGAATTGGAATGTGTTTTCCTTTTTTATCCTTTAATGATAAAAAGAAAGTAGCCGCTTTGTCAATCCAGGACGTGAATTTTTTATGATTTTCGCCATCAGGCAAAATAGTTTTTAATGAATTTGGAGTGTTGTCCCATGCATTTTTTCCGGTAGCAGGATTGTCAAAATGCCAGCTAATTGTTGAAATTCCGCCTCTTTCATGGGCTTCTTTAATATATTCCTTCATTTTATTAAAAGGAACTCCGTCGATATTGTTGCTGTCATCTTTTTCTAAACCGGCAATATCCCATCCGTAAACAGCAGGATAGTCACCAACAACCTCTTTTACATCGCTGCGATGATCTTCATATTTCCAGTTTACACCATATGCCAAATCATCCTGATGACCGAAAAGGCATCCTTTTTGGGCGAGCATATTCAGTTTTTTATAAAGAGAAACAGTTTCAGGTGTCGCTTTTTTATCTGAAATTGACAAATTAGTATTATTGATAAATCCCTGAGAAGAACAAGAAACTCCTGTAAATGCTGTTATTATTAGGATTATTATATTTTTTTTCATTTAGAATGCTTGCTTATTTTAATAAATAATAATTATTAACTGTTCGAATAATGCATTATAATTTCTTTGTTTTTTCGAATAGGAATTGAATACTTTATTTTCTTTAAAATTATTAAAACTATAAAAAAATATTAGGTTAAAAATGATTAATATTTATTATTGGTGTTCTTTTAAAGAAAACGGCAATTCTATTTTTCAAAGATAATCGGATGTTTATAGTAGAATTAATATTATTTTATCAATTATATATCATATTATTGCAATTGAATTTATTGTTTCATCTTTTGATAATTTATTATAAAATGAGTACTACTAAGAATTTTTACAGAGAAATCGCGCCTCTTTCAAGTGGGGACAGTTTTTTAGTTTTTGACAGGATTAAAGATAGTTTTGATTTTCCGGTACATTATCATCCGGAATTTGAAATTAATTTTATTCTAAACGGGAAAGGAGTTAAACGTGTTGTGGGAGATAATATTGAAGAAATTGACAGTGTTGAATTAGTTTTAATTGGTCCCAATTTATATCATGGTTGGGAATTGAATAAGTGTACAAGTAAAAAAATACATGAAATTACGATACAATTTCATAATGATTTATTTCATGAATCGTTGCTTTCAAGACGTATTATGAATCCGATACGGGATATGTTTAATCGTTCGATTCATGGTATTTTGTTCTCTAAAAAAGTAGCTGAAGAATTAACACCAAGATTGATAAAGCTCTCTAAATTAGATGGTATGGATTATTTTCTGGAAATTACGTCGTTATTGTATGATTTGGCTAATTCCAGAAATCAAAGATTGCTTTCTACTTATACGGTAGATTACGATACTTTTGATGATTATGATAAAATGAAGCTGGTGTATGAATATGTGCAAAAACATTTTGCAGATAAAATTACCTTAGAGGATGCAGCTAATATTGCAAGTATGTCAATAATTTCGTTTAATAGATTTATAAAAAAACGCACGGGAAAAACTTTTGTAAATTACATTAACGATATCCGAATTGGTTATGCTGCCCGTTGGTTAGTTGAAAAAGACATGAGTGTTTCTGAAGTAGCTTTTAAATCAGGGTTTAATAATATAGCAAATTTCAATCGTAGTTTTAAGGCTATTAAAAACTGTACGCCTAGTCAATATAGGGAGGATTTTTCTGGACTAAAGCGTATTTTATAATGATACTTTTTTTTCATAAGTAAATATTATTTTTAACGAAATCGTTTTAATTTTTGCTTATTTACTAATTAATGTTTACTTCTGATAGTGTTTTTGTGTTCTTTAATTGTGAAAAATTCAAAAAACACATGTTTTTATTTCACTATATGTTTTTTTAAATTGATTAAGTAAAAATATTATCATTAAATGATATAATACTATTAACATCACATTAACTTCTGTTATAGATTTGTTAAAAATAAATCAGTTAAAATCTTACTTCTTTTTTACTGCTTTATTAAACTTTAAACTAACCAAACATTTATTATGAAAAAACTAATGACTAATTTTATTCATTGGAATGCTAACCACAGAGCAATTCCATTGATTTTATTTTTGTTGCTGACATGTAATTTTATTACGGCTCAGGTTAAGGTGACAGGGATAATAACAGATGATAAGGGGCTTTCCATTCCCGGAGCTAATATTTCTGTTGTTGGTACAAAAAAAACAGTTTCAACAGATTTTGACGGTAAGTACTCTATTGATGTGCCTGCAAACAGCTCTATTTCAGTTTCTTTTATTGGATATGTTGCTCAGACAATTAATGTTAAAAACGGAGGGACAATTAATGTTGTACTAAAACTAAGTGCTGAAGATTTGCGTGAGGTTATGGTAAATGTTGGATATAGAAGCCAGAAAAGAAAAGATGTAACTGGTGCAATTTCTTCAGTTACGGCAAAGGATTTTGCTGATTCTCCTCAAGTGTCTATGGACCAGATGCTTCAAGGACGAGCTGCCGGGGTTCAGGTAACGAATAACTCAGGTCAGCCCGGAGCTAGTGCTTCTGTTAGAATCCGTGGAATAAGTTCGTTATCCGGAACAAATGAGCCTCTATATATTATTGATGGAATTCCTGTTTCCGGTGATGCAACTAATCAGGCTACAGGTGGAAATATAGTAAGCGGTTATTTGGGCGCTAATACCGGAAATGTTTCTACGAGCCCGCTATCTTTAATTAACCCTAATGATATAGAAACTTATGATATTTTAAAGGACGCTTCAGCGACTGCTATTTATGGTTCGAGAGCAGCAAATGGGGTTATAATCGTTACCACAAAAAGAGGGAAAAAAGGTACAGGAAAATTAGCTTATGATACTTTTTATTCTACACAAAAGGTTACAAGTTTGTTAGATACAATGAATTTGAGTCAATATGCTATACAGCAAAATGCCTTGGCAGAATATTATGGAGTTGGACCAAGAGATGAGTTTGCAGTTCCTTCTGTTTTAGGATCAGGAACTAATTGGCAGGACGAAATTTATAAAACGGCTATTATGGTAAATCACCAATTGTCATTTTCAGGTTCAAAAGATGGTACCAGTTACTACATATCAGGAGGTTATGCTGATCAACAGGGTATAGTTATTGGGTCTGCTTTTAAGAGATATACTTTTAAGACTAATGTGGATTCAAAAGTTAAAAATTGGCTTAGTGTTGGAGTTTCAATCGGGGCTGGTGTTACTAATGAAGATATTACTATTAATGGATCTAGCAATGGTATTATCAGTACAACAATTTTATCTACTCCGGATGTTGCTGTCAGAAATTTAGATGGCAGTTATGCAGGTCCGCCTAAAGAGGCGCTAAATGTATGGATTAATCCAGTCGCATCTGCTTTGATGAACACTAATAATTTGATTAAAAAGAACTTTTCCGGAAATTTTTATAGCATTTTTAAGTTAGCAAAAGGATTGGAATATCGTTTTGATTTAGGAGGTTCAACTGATATTTCGAATTTTGAAGGTTTTCAGCCTACATACGTTTGGGGAACTGCAGTTAGAGATATTAATCAGCTTCAGGAAAGAAGTAGCACTTGGTATGGTATTAATATAAAAAATGTTTTGACTTATAAGTTGTCGTTAGGGAAACATGGTTTTAATATCTTGGCAGGGCAGGAAGCTAATGATAGTCACTGGTTTGGAAACGCTCAATCTGTTTCAAAATTATTAAGTAATGATGTTCGCTCTATTAATTTAGGAGATCAGGATACTTTGGTTGCCAGTGAATATAAAGGAAGTTCTGGTTTGTATTCATTCTTTGGTACTTTTAATTATGACTTTAGTGATAGATATAGCTTACAGGCTACTATGAGAGCTGACGGAAGTTCAAATTTTGGGCCGGGAAAAAGATGGGGATATTTTCCGTCTATTTCGGGAGCATGGAAATTATCTAACGAGCCTTTCATGGAAGGAACAAAAGATTATATCGATAATATCAAATTTAGAATTGGGTATGGAGAAACAGGGAATCAAAATATTGGAGGAGGAGCTTATTTGAGTAATATTAATTCAATTAAGTCTGCGATGGGGAATTTTTTCACAGCGGCTAATATTGCCAATCCGGATTTAACATGGGAAACAGGTGAGCAGACAAATATTGGATTAGATTTTACACTTTTCCATTCTAAATTATCCGCCAGTTTTGATGTTTACAGAAAACAATCAGCAGGGTTCTTATTTACACTTCCATTACCTTATTATGTTACAGGCTTAGAATCTTATCAAGGAGGATTAGGGGCTCCAAGAGTAAATCTGGGAAGCTTGAGAAACGAAGGTTTCGAGATGTCTCTGGGGTATGATAATAAATTTGGAAAAGATTTTACCTGGACTTCTAAAGTTATTTTTTCATTAAACAGAAATGAATTATTGAGTTTGCAAGACAATTTTGATTTAACAAAAGATGTAATGCTTAATGATTACACAAATAAAGCAGTTACTAAAACAGTAGTTGGTCAGCCAATTGGTCAGTTTTATGGTTATGAAACGGTTGGAATTATTAGGACAAATGAGCAATTAGCAAATGCACCGATACCATTTACGGGAAATAAAGCGGTGAAAAGTCAATTAGGAGATGTGGAGTATGTTGATCAAAATAAAGATGGTCTGATTGATGAAAAAGATTTGACTTTTATAGGAAATCCACAACCTAAATTTACTTATGGATTTAATAACACATTTAAATATAAAAACATTGATCTTGGTGTAATGCTGCAGGGTTCTTATGGGAATAAAGTAATGAACCTGACCAGACGTGCCGGAACAAAGAATCAACGTTTGTATGAGAATCAATTAGCTGAGGCTGTTGATTTTTGGACACCAGAAAATACAGATGCAAAATATCCGAGACCTGATGGCTCTGACGGACACCCAAATATCGCTATTTCAGACCGATATGTAGAGGATGGGTCGTACTTAAGAATCCAACAAGTTACACTTGGTTACGGTTTGCCTTCTGATATTCTTTCTAAAGCAGGTTTAAGTAAATTAAGATTTTACCTTGGGATACAAAACCTATATACTTTTACAAAATATACAGGTTATGATCCTGAAGTTGGATCGTACAATCAGGATGCATTGTTATCGGGAATTGATTCAGGACGTTATCCAACAAATCGCAGCTTTACTTTAGGAATGAACATAGAATTTTAATACTACAATTATGAAAAAATATATAATCAATATAAAGACCCTAGTATTGTTTTTTACACTAGGTTTAGGTTTTGCTTCATGTAGCGATGAATTTTTAGATCGCCCTTCTGAAGATGGCTATGTTAGTGATCAGTTCTATAGTACTGATGAGCAGGTTCAAAGAACTACTTATGGAATGTATGGAAAAATGTGGGCGCCATTTTATACAAAATGTTTTTATGCATTGTCTGAATTATCATCAGGGAATTGTTTGGCATATGCAGATGGTCCGGAGTTAATTCAATTTAAACTAACTTCTGACAGTTTTATATTGTCAGACCCATGGAGATCTTGTTTTGGGGTTATTGCGCAATCTAATAATTTAATTAATACTCTTGAAAGTAGTGCAGGTCCAAATGTAAGTTCGGCTGTTATTAAAAACACCATTGCCGAAGCACATTTCTTCAGAGCCATTTCTTATTTTTATTTAGTGCGTTTATTTGGACCTGTGCCAATTATTGAGGATAATTTGGCATTGGCAAAAAATCCTATGGTAAATACAAACAGAGTTGAGGATGTTTATAAATTTATTGAAAACGATTTGAAATATGCAGCAGCAAATTTAAAATCAAAAGTTAGATCAAGAACTGCAGGCAATGAAAATATTTTTGTTACTCAGGGTTCTGCAGAATCGTTTCTGGCTAAAGTCTATTTATATCAAAAAAAATATCCTGATGCTAAACAAATGGCTGAAAAGGTAATTGCTTCAGGAGAATTTGATTTATTGCCAAACTTTGCTGATTTGTTTTTGACTAGTAAAAACAACAATCATGAGTCTATTTATTCCTGGCAATGGTCTGGTGCTATAGGAGAATATCAGGGAGGGAATTTTTCAAACGTACAGTATGGGTTGGATATACTTAACGATGGGGTTTCTTATGGAGCAACTTATGTGCCGTCAAATGATATTCAGGATGCTTTTGAAGTTGGAGATGTAAGAAGAAAAGAATCTTATTTGATTTATGGAGATGAATACCCTAATATTAAAGCTGATGGTGTAGTTGGATTTAAGGTAGATAAAGTTAAATATCCAAGTCTTTTAGATAATACTGGAGCCGCAGTAAAAAAGTATGTGGTAGGACAGGTAACAGGAGAAACCGGACCAGTAGATAACTGGGGAGGTATGAATAACTGTAATTATATTATGCGTTATGCGGATCTTTTATTAATTCACGCCGAAGCTGTTATGGCAGGAGCCAACGAAACCACAAATGCTGCTGCAAAAGAATCTTACAATAAAGTGAGAAGAAGAGCAGGTCTTGGAGAGTTGGGTCTTAATGTTCCTTTGACAAAGACTGCTTTGTTTCAGGAAAGACGTGTTGAATTCGCTTTTGAGGGTGAGTTTTGGTATGATTTAGGAAGATTGCCACGTGCAGAAGCTATTGAAATCGTATCTAAACAAGATAGAGGTTTTGATTCGCAGGGGGTTAAACATTATATTCCTGTTGAAACAGATTTTATTTTTCCTAAACCGGAAATTGATGTTAGAAAAAATCCAAAATTAAAAGAGGCTCCGGTTCCTTATGTTTTTAAATAAACTTTAAAGAAAAAACAATTATGAAAAATATAAAAAAAATAATGTTGTTGAAGTTTTCTTTTCTTGCTTCAATTTTTCTGCTCGCTTCTTGTTCTAATGATGATGGTGGCAGTGGTAGTGCTCCTGTAATTACAAGTATTAGTAGGTCAGTAGTTGATGATCCTTTAGTGGAAGGAGATAGAGAAGTAGATGTGCTGACAGATGAGGTAAATGCAGGAAACACCTATATTATTAGAGGTTCGGGTTTTTCAACTCTTAAGTCAATATCATTTAATGGTTTGGAGACCGTATTTAATTCAACTTTGGTGACAGAGAATGTTATTGTAATAAGTATTGATAAGGATACTCCTTATTATAATGAGATGGACGAATTAAAAATGGTAACCAAAGGAGGTACTTTGGTATATTCTGTAAAGGTAAGACCTCCTTCTCCTAGTATTACAGGATTTCCAATTAATCCTAATCCAGGGGATGTTATAACTATTAAAGGAGACTTTTTTCTACGCCCTGTAGTGAATTTTGGTACTACTCGTGTAGAACCAATTGAATCAACATTAACTGAAATAAAAGTACAAGTACCGAATGAGAATCTTCAATACAAAAGACTTTCTATAACCAATGTATCAGGAACTACAGTTGCGGGCCAGTCCTTTGGAAGTGCTATTTACGACGATGCTTTTACTTCGCTTTGTGGTGATCCTGCTTTTGGTTTGTGGGACAATACGAATCCTTTTAATGCTGCTTATGATAAAGATCCGAAGCAAGGTTCAAAATGTATTTCATGGGCGGCCAAGCAATGGAACGGATTAGAATTTAATATTGTGAGTGCTAATGTTGATATGTCTAAATATAAAGGGATAAGAGCTACTCTAAAGGGGCAGAATGCGGGTAAAATAGGTGTTTTTATAAATGGTAGTGATGCTGTTAAGCCATCTTATGAATTTTCGGGAGATTGGACCTATATTGAGATTCCCTTTAGTGCTCTTAATAATCCATCAGAATTAAATAAAATTGCTTTTCAGGAATTTGGAGGTAAGGCAGGAGGAAACACAATTTATATTGATGATTTGGGGCTAATATTAAAATAGTAAAGAATATCAAAAGAATCATTAATTACTGATTCTTTATATCTTTTAGATAATTATTAAAAAGAAAATTTTATGAAAATAATATATAAATTAAAACAGATAGCTTTGTGTGCTTTTTTGGCAGCAATGACTTCTTCCTGTGATAATGCTATTCAGGATGTTGGAGGAGCAAAACAAAATTACAATAATGTTTATGGATTGATAGAAGCCAATACTAATTTAAGTCTTTATGCAAAAGCTATAGAATTAGCAGATTTGAAATCGACATTAAATACAACAGATGATTATACCTATTTTATACCAAATGATGTAGCTATTAATGCTTATTTGGTTGCTAATGGATATGTTAACAATTTAGGGTATCCGGATATTAATTTGGTACCAATTCCTGATTTGAAACAGCTTGTTTTGAGTCATGTAGTCAAAGGAGCTAAAAAGAGGGTGGGTAAATTAACCGGTATTGAAGCGGATTATTTAGAAACTGGAGAATTGTCTACGATGGCTAATGTTGTTAATCCGGATTTGTATTTGTTAACAGTAAATGTAAGTATTGTTGACAATGTATATACTTTGAAAGTAAATGGTTCTGATAAAGCTGCGCCAGGTTTGGATTATTACGGGACAAATGGTTTTGTACATGTTTTAGATAATGTAATTGAGTTAACTCCTCCAGACCCGGTAATTAGCACTCTGTCACAAGTATTGGCTTCCGCTGGAGATGTTATTACAATTACGGGTCAAAATTTTGTAAAAGTTAAGAGTGTAAAGTTTGGTTCTACTGCTGCTGTATTTACGTCTGTATCTAAAACAGAAATAAAAGTAACCATTCCGGCTAATTTTGATTCGTATGCTCTTATTGTTGTAGAAACTGAATTCGGTGTGTCTGCTCCAAGTGGTATAGGTCTTAAATATTTACTTTACGAAGATTCATTGAAAGGATCTGGTTGGGGATGGGATGCTCAGCCTGAATTTCAAAGTACCGAAAATGTGAGCAGGGGAACATATTCAATCAAAAAGGAGGCACTTTCATGGAATGGACTTTATATGGGGTCTAATATAGTCTTAGATACTGCAGACTATCAATTCCTTAAAATGTCTATATTCCCTACTGAAACCACTAAGATTATGGTTACCATAAATAACGATAGAAATGACTCTAGTAAAGGTACGACAGTTACTTTGGAGCCAGGTAAATGGAATAATATTTCAATTCCTATCTCAAATTTGCATCCAAATCTTTTACCTGAAGGAAAATTTGATAATGTATTTATTCAGGAATTTTCAGGAGGTACAATTACGCCTGCTAGTGTTATTTATTTAGACGATATTGGGTTTCTATAAAATATGATTTGTTTAATTTTGAGTTAGTCTAAAATGTTCCCTGATTGAAAAATTAGGGAACATTTTTTATAATGTGTTTTAAAATATAAAAAAAATGAAAAAAATAATTTTAATATTGGCTTTGTGTATTTCAGTATCGGGTTTTGGTCAGGGAAATACACACAATCAAGCAGGAGGAAAATTTGAAGGTCTGGCAATGACTCCACCAATGGGATGGAACTCGTGGAATACTTTTGCAACCAATATCGATGAAAAACTAGTAAAAGAAACTGCAGATATTATGGTTTCATCAGGACTGGCTGCAGCAGGTTATAATTATATAGTTTTAGACGATGGCTGGATGGCTAAAGAACGGGATGCAAATGGAGATTTAATACCGGATCCGGTTAAATTTCCTAACGGAATGAAAGCTGTAATTGATTATGTACACAGCAAAGGCCTAAAGTTTGGATTATACAATTGTGCCGGAACACAAACCTGTGCCGGATATCCCGGAACTCGTGGTTACGAATATCAGGATGCCCGTTTTTATGCTAAACTCGGAATTGATTTTCTAAAATACGATTGGTGCAACACAAAAGGGATTACTGCCCCCGAAGCTTATACAACAATGAGTAATGCATTAAAAACTGCCGGAAGACCTATAATGTTTAGTCTTTGCGAATGGGGCGATAATCAGCCATGGGAGTGGGGTAAACCTGTTGGGAACCTTTGGAGGATTTCAGGAGATATTTACCCGTGTTTTGATTGCGAATTTAAACACCCTGAAAATTGGTCATCCTGGGGATTCATGAAAATAGCAGACATGCGTAAAGACATTCGCAAATATTCAGGTCCTGATCATTGGAATGATTTTGATATGATGGAAGTAGGTAATGAGATGAATGATATTGAGGATAAAGCGCATTTTAGTTTATGGTGTATGCTGTCGTCACCTTTGTTTAGCGGAAATGATTACAGAAAAATGTCTAAAGAAACATTAGCAATTTTAACTAATAAGGAATTGATTGCTGTAAATCAGGATAAATTAGGTATTCAGGGTTTTAAATATTTAGCAGAGGATGGATTGGAAGTTTGGGTAAAACCATTGTCTGATGGGAATTGGGCAGTTACTTTTTTAAACAGAAGTGAAGCAACTAAAAAAATCAATTTTGATTGGAAAAAACATGTAATCAAAGATGTAGATTTTGGTTATGAAGCAGACTTTAATAAAACAGTTTTTAAAGTAAAGGATCTTTGGAAAAATAAAGAAATTGGTAATACTAAAAAGAATTTTACAGCAGATATTGCTTCTCACGATGTTATCACACTCAGATTAATTCCATAAACCCTTTATTATGAAATCAAAAATTAAGCTTTTTGTCGCTACCTTATTATTAATGTTTTGTTCTGCAAATGCCCAATTTGTAAAAAAGCATGGGCAGTTAAGTGTTCGAGGAACTCAATTGGTTGATAAAAATAATGACCCAGTGGTTTTGAGGGGAATGAGTTTTGGCTGGCATAGCATGTGGCCAAGATTTTACAATGAAAAAGCGGTTAATTGGCTGAAAAAAGATTTTCATTGCAATGTAGTTCGTGCCGCTATGGGAATCGAATTAGGAGATATGTCTTATATAAAGGATCCGCGGTTTTCGAAAAATAAAATTGAGGTAGTCATAAAAGGGGCTATTAAATCTGATATTTATGTAATTATAGATTGGCATAGCCATAATATAAATTTAGAAGAAGCAAAGGCTTTTTTTGCTGAGATGTCTAAGAAGTATGCTGAATATCCAAATATCATTTACGAGATTTTCAATGAGCCTGATGATGAAACATGGCCACAAATTAAGTCGTATGCTGAAGAAGTTATTAAGGTAATAAGAAGTAATGATCCTGAAAATATTATTCTGGTCGGATCTCCGCACTGGGATCAGGACGTTAATCTTCCGGCAGCTGATCCTGTTTTAGGATATAATAATATAATGTATACGATGCATTTTTATGCTGCAACCCATGGAAAAGAATTGAGAGATACAACTGATGAAGCAATCAAAAGCGGACTTCCAATTTTTATTTCAGAATCAGCGGGTATGGAAGCTACAGGAGACGGACCTCTCAATATGAAAGCATGGCAGGAATATATTGATTGGATGGAAGCCCAAAAATTAAGCTGGATTACCTGGTCAGTCTCTGATAAAGATGAAACTTGTTCGATTTTGCAAAAATCAGCTAAATCTGAAGGTCGCTGGAAAGAAAAAGATTTGAAAGAGTCCGGAATTAAAGTTCGTGAATTTTTAATAAAATATAATAGTCAGGAGTAATATCAATTCGTTACTCATGCATAAAGAAAGCCTGTTCAAAACGAACAGGCTTTCTTTGTTTTTAAAAGGTTTTATGGCTTTTCGTTAAGAACTAATCTTTGTTTTTTTGTAAGAATTTTAACTGTTTGTTTTTTGTGTTAGCAATGAAGGTGTTTAGTGATGGTGTTTTTTTGTTTTTTAATTAATGCCCCTATTTTTTATAGGGGTTATGGTTTTTTAAAACTATAAATTAATTAAAAATGTAGTATTTTTTATGTTTTTAAATTCGTTAACCCTATTTTTTTAAATTAAAACTAAAAAATACTGTTGATGTATTTTTAAAAACATATCCTTATAAATGTGAAAAAACGATTATTTTTAATTTAATTTTTGTAATCCGTAAATCTTCATCTAAAACGTCAAAAAAATAGATTTCGATTATTCTACTCATACAAAAGTTAATAAATTCGCTGAAGAAAATGATGATGATTTAGACGGATTTGAAGTTCAAAAAGTGCAATCGTATTATATAATAGAGATAAAAATTTAACTAACCAGAATCAATTAATAACTAAAAACAATTTTACACATGAAAAAAGTATTATGTATTTTATCATTAGCCTTAACAACAAGTTTTGCATTTGCACAAGAGGATGCACCAGAAACTACTCCTTTAGAAATCACAGGTTCCGGGGATATATATTATAAATATGATTTTGCCAAAGTTCCTAATATCCCAACAAGTTTCGCAACAGATCAGAATTCTGTTTCTTTAGGAATGTTAGATATTGCTTTGAAGAAGAAAATAAAGAACATTTCTTTCGTAGGTGAAATTTCTTTTGGACCAAGAGGTCAATACCAATCATTACCAAATGGTGATGGAAGTAGTTCAAATGCGGACAATTCATTCCATATCCAAAATTTGTACGCTAGTTATGCAGTTACTGATAAACTTAGCCTTACTGCAGGTTATATGGGGACATTTATTGGGTATGAAGTAATCTCTCCTGTAGCTAATTTTCACTACTCTACTTCTTATTTGTTTTCATACGGACCATTCCAAAATGCAGGTGTTAAAGCAAATTATGCCATAACTGAAAAATTTGGCGCAATGGTAGGGGTGTTTAATGACTCCTGGAATACATACAAAGCAGATTCTCAAAAAGGATTAAATGCCGTTGGAGGTCAATTGTCTTATGTAACGGATAAAGCGAGTGCTTATGTGAATTTTTTGGATGGTTCGGTAAGTGGAACTATTGTTGATTTGACTGCCACATTTCAATTAACTGAAAAATTCAAATTAGGCTTAAATGGCGCTGATTTTTCTAACGAAGGTGATGTAGGTTATTCAGGAGCGGCTTTATATCCATCTTATGCAATCAGTGATGCTTTTTCTTTAGGCTTACGTGGTGAATATTTTAAATTTAAAGAAGGATCTGGAGATACTAATGTTACTGCTTTTACTTTATCAGGAAATTACAAAATAAACGGTTTAACTATTATCCCGGAGTTTAGACTTGATTCTAACTCAGATGAAGTTCTGTTTGTAGACTCTGATTTGGCTCCTGCTAAATCTGCTTCTCAAGTACTTATAGCTTTAGTTTACGGATTCTAAGAACTAATTGCAACAATATACTCTTTATAGAGGTAAAGATTGATATTTTTTTTTTTTTTGGAAGCTGTCAAAATTGTAAAATTTTGGCAGCTTTTTTAATTAGTTACAATTTGAGATTAATTCTGTTTTACAATTAAGTATATTTTTAGTTAAAGAATCAATTTATTAATACAATAGATATTGTACAGATGCTTCTGTTTTTTTTGTTTTATACCTTTTCTAAAATTAAGATTTAATAGCCTAAAAAATATAAGGAAGGTCATTCTTTGAAGACTGGCACAGCCATAATATAAATTTAGAAGAAGAAATTCTAATGTGATTTATAAAGTATATGACTATTTTAAATTCATTTAAAATGGTCTAAAAAAGTATAAATTGGATTGTAAAATAAGTTTGAGTCCCTACATAGTATGGTTTTGGGTTCTTGCTAATTTGAAAGATAAATGTTTTTAGATATGACATTTGTAATTGTAGTTAAATTTGGTATAGATAAAGAGGTTGCAGGAAGATTTTAAATATAAAAAAATGCGTTCTGAATAGTCCAAAACGCATTTTTTATAAAGTTATTTATATATTATTGAAGTTGCTTCTTGTAAATCGAATAAATGGTGTCTATTGTTTTTCGATCTAAAGTAACTGTAGTGTCTGTTTGGATATAATGTAATTTAAAAGCCATTATTGCTGCCGAAAGATTTTTGGTGTTATAGCCAATAATTCGCAATGCAGGTTCAATTTTAAAATCAAAAGGGGCTTCTTCTAAAACTTCGTCAGGCCATATTCCAAATCCTTTTTCTGCCAACGTTTTCCATGGAAATAAAGCGCTAGGGTCTTGCTTTCTTCCTGGAGCGATATCAGCATGACCTAATATATTTTGTGTCGGAATGTTGTAGTCTTTTTTTAATTTGGTTAAAAGAGCTACTAAACTGCTTATTTGAGCTTCAGTAAAAGGTTTAAAACCATTATTGTCAAGTTCGATACCTATTGAAGAAGAATTTAAGTCAGTATTTTTGCCCCAGCTAGAAGCTCCGGCGTGCCAGGCTCTTAAATAATCATTGAGCATCTGAACAACTTTTCCGTTTTCAGAAATGATATAATGAGCGCTTACCTGTGTTCTGGTTTTTGTAAATGTACTTATAGTTTGTTGTAAAGAATCCTGAGCAGTATGGTGAATAATGACGAAGCTCGGTTTTCTCAAATTAAAATTGACAGTTCCAACCCATTCCGTGTTGATGCCATTTAATAAAGCTGTAGATCCTGTTTTTGAAAGTGTATCCTTTACGATGCCCAATTGAGAAGCATAAGTAGTATCAATAACTACAGGTGGAACTACGGGCATTATAGGCTGAACTTCTTTACTTGTTATTTGGTTTTCTAACGTTTTAAGCTGTTGATCATAAACTTTCTCAGTAGTTTTATAGGGGTTTTTTGTCCCGCAGGAAGTAATAATAATGGCTATAATCAGATAGCAAAAATGTTTTTTTAACATGTTTTAATTACATTTTAGATTGAGATGTTTATTCTGCAGGTTTTATTTCTTCAGTATCTTCTTTAACTTCTTTTTTATCTTTCTTCTTTTTTGACTTAGTTTTTTTGATTTCTTTAAAATTAGCCATAAAAGCAGTATATTTCTCTACTTGGCCAGGATTTAAAAAAGCGGTTATTTTTTTGTTTGTAACTTCTCTTAATGCATTTATCTGCTCAACTTTCTGATCCTGACTACTGCTTTCGTTTTTCAACAGAACACCTTGCTCTCTCATGCTGTCAGCTAAAACATTTGTAATGGCAATAACCTGCAATTCATCAAGATTTACTTCCGGTTTCATTTGTTCTACAATTTTAGCAGCTGTTTCTTCTACAGGAACTTCTTTTGGCTTGCTTGGGCTGCTTTGCGGGCCCTGCATCATGCTTCTGTCCATTCCCATTCCGCCGCCTCTTCCGCCATAGCCATTACCATAGCCATTATTGTATCCGTTTCCATATTGAGCCGAAACCGAATTAAGGCTTAATAAAGTAAAAACTAATAGAAAAAAAGATTGTATAAGTTTCATAAAAGTATTTTCTAAGTTGAAATTTAAAAATCGGTTACGGTAAATTTAAGCAGGTTCTCCGTATAAATCAAATTCTGTAGCTTCTATTATCTTGATATTAACAAATTCACCAGTTTTTACGTAATGTTTTGAGGCATCTATTAAAACCTCATTGTCAACATCTGGACTGTCAAATTCTGTTCTTCCTACAAAATGAGCGCCTTCTTTTCTGTCAATAATACATTTATAGGTTTGTCCAACTTTTTCCTGATTCAAATCCCATGAAATCTGAGATTGTAATTCCATAATTTCATTTGCTCTTGCTTGTTTTACATCGGCAGGAACGTCGTCTTCCAATAGATAAGCGTGGGTGTTTTCTTCATGAGAATAAGCAAAACAGCCCATTCTGTCAAATTTCATTTCCTGAACGAAGTCTTTTAAGATCTCAAAATCTTCCTGAGTTTCGCCTGGATAACCGACAATTAATGTGGTTCTGATTGCCATTCCCGGAACTGCAGCACGGAAATCTTTTAATAATTGAGTTGTTTTGGCCTGAGTTGTTCCTCGACGCATCGATTTTAAAATATTGTCAGATATATGTTGCAACGGAATGTCAATATAATTACAAATTTTCGGTTCGTGTTTCATTAATTCCAAAACATCCATCGGGAAGCCAGTAGGGTAGGCGTAATGCAGACGAATCCATTCAATTCCTTCAACAGCTGCTAATGCTTCTAATAATTCAGCAAGATTTCTCTTTTTGTAAAGGTCCAGGCCATAGTAAGTTAAGTCCTGAGCAATTAAAATCAATTCTTTAACACCGTTTTTAGCTAAGCCTTGTGCTTCTTTTACTAATTTTTCAATAGGCTGCGAAACGTGTGAACCACGCATAAGCGGAATAGCACAGAAGCTGCAGGGTCTGTCGCAACCTTCTGCAATTTTTAAATAAGCATAATTTTTTGGAGTCGTAGTTAAACGTTCTCCTAATAACTCATGTTTATAGTCGGCCCCCAGAGCTTTTAAAAGTTGAGGTAATTCTGTAGTGCCAAAATATTGATCTACATTCGGAATTTCTTTTTCTAAATCCGGTCTGTAGCGTTCAGATAAACATCCTGTTACAAAAACTTTATCAACTAAGCCTCTGTCTTTTTTATAAGCATATTCCAAAATCATGTTTACTGATTCTGCTTTCGCATTGTCAATAAAACCACAAGTGTTGATTACGATAATGTTCCCTTCTTCTTTTTCAGGAGCTTCATGTTGTACTTCTTTACCGTTGGCACGAAGTTGTCCCATAAGCACTTCACTGTCATATACATTTTTCGAACACCCAAGAGTGATTACGTTAATTTTGTTCTTTTTTAAAGACTTGGTTCTCATACTTTTATAAATTGGAGTGCAAAATTACACTTTTTTATTCAAACACCGCTTGTTTAGAGTTGTTTTAGGTGTTTTTTCAGGAGCTATTTCCTGCTATCTGTTACAATCTTTTGCTTTTTAAGAAAAAAAGCAAAAGGATTTTCACTTCTATCAGGGCTAAAAAAAATCCGTCGGGTAAAGAACCAGACGGAAATCTTCATTCATCTATTTTGATTTCTAATTACAATTCAAATAATAAGGTAAGCGTAACATTGTTAAGTTTAGAATTAATTTTTGCCGGGTCAGTTAATCCGGTCGCAAAAAATCCCTGATTGGATTCTCTTTCAGTATAGGAATATGCTAAATCTAATTTTGTTGATCCAAAATTATACCCCAAGCCACCAGAATAACTGTTTAGATCTCCAATTGTAGATTCGTTTTTATAAGGGCTTCCTTCAAAACGATATCCTCCGCGTAAGCTTAGTCGTTTGATTTTGTATTCGCCTCCAATTCTTAATTCACCATTTGAGGTTAACTCATTGTTCATTGTGTTATTTAGTCCTCTGAATCCTGAATCGTTTGTGGGTTTGAATTTGGTATTTCCGTAATCTTTAATAGAGTAATCAATGCTAATTAAGCCTGATTTCCCAAATATATAAGCGCCGCTAAAAGTAAATTTTCCTGGAGTTTGCAAAGTATATGAGTCATAAACGTTTGTTATATTAGGATTTACGTCATAGTCAATAGCTTGATTTGCGTTATTTTCTGTTGTTGAGTATAAACTTTGTGAAATTTCATCGTATAATTCATACCAGGTATTTGATTCGTAAGCTAAGCCTAATCTAAATGATTCTGTAACTTTTGCAATGGCGCCTAATTGAAAAGAAAATCCATTTCCATAGGTGTACAAGTCATTGTTAAAACGCACATTGGATATAGTTTGAGTTGGTTCCAGTTCGCTCGTGTTTCTTTCGAAAAAACTGCTGGATCTTCTGTAGTCGGTAACATGAACGTTTAAATTGGCTCCCAGATAAATCCTGTCTTGATAGGATGTTGCGATATTGAAACTTAATTTGCTATTGTATCCCCGCGCATAAATTTCATTTTCCTGTATATAATTTCCACCAGTAGGAATGTTAGTGTTGTATTGTGTGTTGTTAGTATCGTTTGGGTTAGCTGGGAGTATTACTTTTCCATAAAATCCAAAATAAGCTTGCTGTTCATCATAAAACAAATCTGTGTAGTCGAAACCAGTAATATCTCCTAAAGGTATTCCATTCGCATAATTTAAAAAATAGCGGTCAATTGAATTTTTGTTTTTATTTGTGCCTCTTGAAAAGACATTATTGTTGAAATTATTGGTGTTCTCATATGTAGCACCAATTGCAATTTTTTTCCAGTTACTATTCGGATTATGATCATTAAAAACAAAAACAGCCCCGACTTGGTTTAAAATAAAAGAGTTTTCCTTGTCGCTGGTCTGTTCGCCAAAATAATCAGAATTATTTTTGATACTTTGATTGCTAAAAGTAACTCCAACCTGATTGTTTATAAATATAGCAGATCCGGCTGGGTTAACGGATAAAGATGAAAGATCTCCTCCAAGTGCTCCAAAGGCGCCACCCATTGCTCTAAAGCGGGCGGTTCCGGTTATATTGTCTTGTGCATATCGCATAGCGTCGGAAATTTCCTGAGAATGTGATATGCTGACAGTTAGTCCTGTTATAAGTAGGATAAGTATTTTTTTCATTTTTAATTGAGTTTAATATGTATTCAGATACGCTGAAGAAAGAAATTGTTACCTTCTTCCTCCGCCTCCGCCACCGTATGATCTTCCTCCGCCGCCGCCGCCAGATGATCTCATACTTCCACTGCTGCTTCCGCTGTTGTATGAACGGGAAGATGAAGAGCTTGGTGTTGAGTAGCTTCTTGATGAGTTGTTGTTGCTACTATTATTGTAAGTTCTGTTATTAGTAGTAGTGGTGCTTGATCTTCTGTTAGAGTAATCAGTGCTATTACTTTGAGTTGTAGTGTTTCTTCGATTCGTAAAATTCGGGCTTGAATTATAAGTTCTTCAATTTACAGAAGAATTTCGTCTGTAGTCTGAATAGCTGTTTTGTCTGCTTGTAGAACTTCTATTGGTTGTGTAGTTTCTGTTAGAAGTATAATTTCTTCCCGAGTTATAGTTTCTTCCGGTACTGTAGTTTCTGTTAGAGGCATAATTTCTTCCTCCATAATAAACAGCAGATCCTCTTCTTCCGTAGTTGTAAGAGTAGTTATTGTAGCCATAGCCGCCTCCCCAGTATCCGTAACCTGGTCCCCAATATCCAGAATAACCCCATCCAGGTCCCCAATACCCTGGGTATCCCCAGAAACCACCACCGTAGCCCCATCCATAATAAGGACTTCCCCATCCAAATCCGTAGCCCATAGACCAGTAAGGATCTGAGTAAAAGTTTACTGAAATCTCTGAGTTGGAGCTTCCCCATGAAGGATATGCAGTGGCTGTAGAAGTAGTTTGTGTACTGTCGCTTTCTGCATAGTTGCCGTAGCTGTCTACATCTGTAAAGATTTCTGTAGGCATATTGTCATCTTGTAATGACTTGAAATAATCTTGATATTGGTTATTAGCAGTACTAGTATTTGATGATTGAGCATAAGTGCGGTTGCCATAAACTCCATCATTGTCATTATATGAAGTGTTTTGGTAAGAGCCACACGATGTCAGTAGAAAACTCAGTATTCCTATTGCATAAAAATAAACTGAGTTTTGGTGAAGGTATATAGAAGTTTTCATATCTGTGGTGTTTTTTATTGTTGCACATTACAAAAATAGTTAGTTTTGTCAAACTATTTAGTTAAAAAAAATAAAACAAAATTTGTGCCAAACTATTCAATATGAGTAAGAACCTCACTACAAGATCAGAAGATTATTCGAAATGGTATAACGAACTGGTTGTTAAAGCAGATTTAGCCGAAAATTCAGGAGTAAGAGGATGTATGGTAATTAAGCCATACGGATATGCTATTTGGGAAAAAATGCAGGCTGAGTTAGACAGGATGTTTAAAGAAACCGGACATCAAAATGCTTACTTTCCTTTATTTGTGCCTAAAAGCATGTTTGAAGCTGAAGAAAAAAATGCAGAAGGATTTGCGAAAGAATGTGCTATCGTGACACACTACAGGTTAAAAAACGATCCTGATAAACCCGGAAAACTAATGGTTGACCCGAATGCTAAACTTGAAGAGGAGCTTATTGTTCGTCCAACAAGTGAGGCAATTATCTGGTCTACATATAAAGGATGGGTGCAGTCCTATAGAGATTTGCCTTTATTGATTAACCAATGGGCAAATGTGGTGCGTTGGGAAATGCGTACCCGTTTGTTTTTAAGAACGGCTGAATTTTTATGGCAGGAAGGACATACTGCACACGCTACAAAAACAGAAGCATTAGAAGAGTCTGAAAAAATGATGAATGTTTATGCTGATTTTGTAGAAAACTTTATGGCAATTCCGGTTGTAAAAGGTGTAAAAACCGAAACAGAACGTTTTGCCGGAGCTGATGAAACATATTGTATTGAGGCTTTGATGCAGGACGGAAAAGCATTACAGGCAGGGACATCACACTTTTTAGGGCAGAATTTTGCAAAAGCATTTGATGTAAAGTTTGCTAATGCCGAAGGAAAACAAGAGCATGTATGGGGTACTTCATGGGGAGTTTCGACACGTTTGATGGGAGCTTTGGTTATGACACATTCTGATGATCAGGGATTGGTTTTGCCTCCAAATCTAGCGCCAATACAAGTTGTTATTGTTCCAATTTATAAAACCGATGAACAATTAGCCGAAATTACAGCTGCGGTTAATGATTTAACAGCTAAACTTAGAAAATTAAGAATCTCGGTTAAATATGATGACAGAACGACGCAAAAACCAGGATTCAAGTTTGCTGAGTGGGAATTGAAAGGAGTTCCTGTTCGAATTGCTGTCGGTCCAAAAGATTTAGAAAACGGAACTTTTGAGGTTGCAAGACGTGATACATTATCAAAAGAAACGGTTTCTGGTGAAGGAATCGTGAATTATATAAATGACCTCTTAGAACAGATTCAGGCGGATTTATTTAACAAAGCATTAGACTATCGCAATGCTCATATTACGGAAGTAAATAGTTTTGAAGAGTTTAAAGAAGTCTTGGATGGTAAAGGCGGATTTGTTTCGGCTCATTGGGACGGTACAGCTGCTACTGAAGAAAAAATAAAAGACTTGACAAAAGCAACAATTAGATGCATTCCTTTGAGTCATGTAGAGGAGGCGGGAACCTGCGTTTTTACTGGGAATTCGTCTATGAAAAGAGTGTTGTTTGCTAAGGCTTATTAAAAAAAAAATATTTTTTTTGCATCAGGTATTGTACATCTTAAAAATAGTTGTATTTTTGCATCCGCATTAGAGAAACACACGGTCCGTTCGTCTATCGGTTAGGACGCCAGGTTTTCATCCTGGTAAGGGGGGTTCGATTCCCCCACGGACTACTTTTTTTATGCAGATGTTATTACACTTGATGTTAATGGTCCGTTCGTCTATCGGTTAGGACGCCAGGTTTTCATCCTGGTAAGGGGGGTTCGATTCCCCCACGGACTACAATTTCAATTTTATTTTAAATTGAAAAGAACTTAGAAGAAATTGGTCTGTTCGTCTAGGGGTTAGGACTCCAGGCTTTCGTCCTGGTAACAGGGGTTCGATTCCCTTACAGACTACAAAAATTAGTTGTAAATAAGTTTTGTGAAATAAAAATTGGTGTCTCTGTTTTTATTTTATTAGTTAAAACCAAAGTGATTGTTTTACAATTGTGGGAGGTTTTTCTTTTTTAACTAGTATTTATAATAATTATTACATCTAAAAATTTAAAGAAAATGGCAAATCATAAGTCAGCATTAAAAAGAATCAGAAGTAACGAAAAAAGAAGAGTTCTTAACAGATACCAGCATAAGACTACTCGTAATGCTATCAAAGCGTTAAGATTAGCTACTGACAAATCTGATGCTACTGCAAAATTATCAACTGTAATTTCTATGATTGATAAATTAGCTAAAAAGAACATCATTCATGATAATAAAGCTTCTAACCTGAAGTCTAAATTAACTAAACATGTTGCTAAATTGTAATTAATTGCAATTTACTAAAAATATAAAGTCCTCTAATGAGGACTTTTTTTGTTTTAATAAGTTTGAATTGAAACGTAATTGAAATTAAAACAGAAGAAATAGAAAACAGATTGACTTAATTGTTAATTTTGCATTCTAAAACAAATTCAGATGAAACCTGTTTTGCACACAGATAGTCCATTTAAAACTATCATCTCTTTTCATAAATTAATCGAGTCTTTTGAAGAAATCGCTTTGTCGGATGTTGATTATCGGTCAAATTATGCAAAAGCTATTTTAAAGCAAATAGAATCAATTCCGGAATTCAGAACCGGGATAGAAGATTACAGTCTTATTAAAAATCATGAGGCTTTAATCAAAAATATAATGGCTGACTTGTTTCCAACAGCTTTAACTAATAATGAGATAAAGGCAGTAACAATCCCTTTTCAAAACATTTCTTTTAATTATACCGAACGTTTTAAGAAAATTTTGCGCAATGCGGGCGATGAATTTTATATGGAAATCCGTGATTTTGATGATCACCAATTCTATATCAGTAATTGTTGCTTGATTTTGAGTAGCTATTATAAACAAAACATAGAATTTAATAAAATCTTTTTTTATGATATTCCGGATGAGAGTGGAATTGAAAAGCATTATCGTATTATGTACAATGCCGATTTTATGGAGATTACTCCAACATCTAATTCGGTAAGACTCTCACAAGACGATATTGATTTATTAATAGATAATTACAGTGACATTGATCTCTGGAAAGCTAAATTTCCACCGGGAAGCTGGGTATTAAAAGGCTTTGGAATTGTTTCTTTATTTGATGCCACTACAGAAAGTGCTATTTCAAATTTGAAAAGTAATTTGCTAAAACCGGATACAAAAACAGTGGCATCAAATGATATTATCGAAAATATCTTTAAATCAATCTTTAAAATTCCGGATCTACAAGTCGGTTTTATCATCTATAATCCTGAGGAGGAAAAATTTATCAGACCTGTTAAGTTTGATAATCAGCTGCAGAGTTTCCTGCTTTCTACGAATCAGGAAGTAGAATGCAAAAATGCTTTTTTTGGATGTTCTTTTGAAAATTTATTAGACAATAAAGAACCTTTTGTTATTTCTAATGTTCAAAAATTTAAAGAAGAATCTACAAACAAACATCTTGGGGAACATTTATTAAAGCAAAATATTCAAAGCTGTGTATTTGCTCCGGTTATTAAGGACGGACATTTGTTAGGGGTAGTGGAATTGGTTTCAAAAGTTCCAAGAGCTTTAAACACAGTAAACGCTACAAAACTGGATTTGGTTTTACCTTATCTTACCGATACAATTGACCGATATAATACCGATATGCAGCATCAGGTTGAAGCGATTATTCAGCGTGAGTATACTACAATTCACCCTAGTGTATATTGGAAATTTAAAAAGGAATCTCAAAATTATTTTCAAAATACAAATCCGGCGAAAGATTATATTTTCAAGGAAATTGTGTTTAAAAATGTATTTCCTCTATATGGGCAAATTGATATTAAAGGTTCTTCTGAACATAGGAATGATACCGTGAGAAGGGATTTGAAAAATCAGCTGAATACTATTTTACAGATTTTCGAAAATCAGAAACCAAACAGCAATCTGATGCTTTTGGAGCAGCGTAAGTTTGAATTGGAATCGTTGCGTGATGAATTGGATCAGCCTTTAAAAGCGGATACTGAACAATATATTCAACGTTATATAGAAGAAGAAATTCATCCAATTTTAAAAAATACAAAAGATACGGCTATCAATAAAAAACTGGAAGAACAATACTTTGAAAGTCTGGATGAAAAAACAGGAATGTTTTATCAGGAAAGAAAGAAGTTTGATAATGCAATGTCTATTATAAACAAAAAGCTGGCTTCTGTTCTGGATAAAAAACAAGTAGAAGCTCAGCAAATATATCCGCATTATTATGAACGTTTTAAAACTGACGGTGTTGAACATAACTTATATATAGGAGCTTCAATTTCGCCTACAAAACCTTTTGATATTATGTATCTGCATAATCTGCGTTTATGGCAATTGCAGACTTTATGTGAAATGGAGCTGGAACATCATCAGCTTAAGGAATCTCTTCCTTATGAATTGGATGTTACTTCGCTTATTTTAGTTTTTAGTTCTGCTCTTTCAATCCGTTTTAGGATGGATGAAAAACGTTTTGATGTAGACGGAACATACAACGCCAGATACGAAGTTGTTAAAAAACGTATTGATAAAGCACATATAAAAGGCAGTATAGAGAGAATTACCGAGAAAGAAAAAATAACAATCGTATATTCTCAAAATAGTGAAGAAGCTGAATATTTAAAATATATCAAATATTTACAGCATAAAAAAATACTGGAACCTGCGATAGAACAATTTGAAGTTGAAGATCTTCAGGGTGTTTCGGGTCTGAGAGCAATTCGCGTTAAAGTAATTAATAATGTTACCAGCGCTGCGACAAAGAAAATTACTTATCAGGATTTATTAGATGAGCTCAACTAAATTTGTTGAGCTTTTTTAAATGCTTTTAAAAGCGATTACAAATGCAATTACCGTAATGATAATTCCGACCATAAAAAAGTTATAGGCAATTCGGAGTAAATTGTATTTTCGCTGTAAAACCAATCCAAGATAATACAAATCTTTGATCATTGTAGAATATAGATAATCACGGTCTTTCATCATTTCATTCATTGCCCAGTCGTAATCTTCAAGAGGCATTTTGTAAAAATTCCCAAAGAACATCAAATTTACTTTTTTGGCTTCGACATCACCTCTGGTAAAAAATCCTGAAGTCACTTTAGGTCTTGTTGATAAAATAGCAAAAATGATAGTGATTACGCTCGAAATCAGCATTATGAAGGTAGGTAGAACCAAGTGAGCATTTTTTGGGCTATCTAATTTTGGAATGATAGAAGAAAGTGCAATTGAAATAATAATAGCATTTACAGATAGTAAAATATTTGCTTTGCTGTCTGCAATTCCACTTAAACGTGTATGATTTCCTAAAGTGACACGAAACAAAGTGTCAACACCACGCTCTGTTTTTTCTGATTTTTCCTTTTTTTTGTTTTCTTCTTCAATAGTAATGGCTTCTTTTATTTCCTGTTTGTTTATTTTTTTCTGAATTTTAACCAGGTTTTTTTCTTTTAAGGGCTGCCATTTTTTTTGAGCATAATCCGTGTAAAAACGATGTTTGGTCATTAAAAATTTGAAATTTTCTGTAGCCCATTCCAAATTAGAAAATTCAACAATTCCGGTATTTTTTAATTCAAGACGCAATAATTCACATGTGCTTGTATATTCAGGACTAATGATGTGAATGAAGTCAGCATCTTTAATTATTTTTTCTAAATGATTCTTCGGAACATATTCTTTAGCCGTAGCAGCTATAAGCTCTCCTGTTTTTTTTATAAAATCATCTGATTGATTTCTCTCTTTTAGGAATTCTGTAGCAATCTTTATGCTTTCATTTTCGTGATTTTCATAACCTTTTGTGTATCCAGTGTCATGAAACCATGCAGCAACCAAAAGTAATTCCTTTTCATCAGCATTTATTTTCTCTTTCTCGCACAATTCTTTTGTTGCATTTACCACACTTTGAGTATGGTTAAAATTGTGGTAAGAATATAAATTAGATAGTTTATCTTTGAGTAAATTACTGACGAAATCTTCGGATTGTTCTACTAGATTCATATAGAATATTTTTATACCACTAAATTATGAAATTGTTTTTTGATAATCATTTTATTGCTAAGATTAAAAATTTTTCTTTCGCAATATTCACAGCCTTAGTTATAATTTCCTGTGCAACGCATAAAGCGCAATACGGAAAAAATGTAAGTGCAGGTGAAACACAAAACGCAACTGATACCATAAAAATTGCACACACGTTTTATTTAGTTGGTGATGCCGGAAATGCCGATCAAGTGCAGGCTCAGCAAACTCTGGAACTACTACATCAAAAACTTAAAAAGTCAAATAAAAAAGCGACTTTATTGTTTTTAGGAGATAATATTTATCCAAAAGGTTTTCCTGCAAATGGCGAAGCTTCAGAAATAGCTTTAGCAGAAGAAAAACTTATAAATCAATTAAAGTTAACCAAAGGATTTAAGGGAAAAACAATTGTAATTCCGGGCAATCACGATTGGTACAGCGGAATCAAAGGCCTGGAACGTCAAGCCGATTTTGTAACCAAATATTTAAACGATAAAAAAGCGTTTCTGCCTAGAAAATCGTGCGCGATTGAAGATGTGAAAATTGACAGTACTATAACATTAGTAACTGTAGACAGTGAATGGTTTCTGGAAGATTGGGATGATCATCCTACTATAAATGACAATTGTGATATTAAAACCAGAGAAGATTTTTTTGATGAACTGGAAAATGTTTTGAATAAAAATCAGGAAAAAACGGTCGTTTTAGCTATTCATCATCCTTTAATGAGCAACGGATCGCATGGTGGTCAGTTTTCATTAGAAAAACAATTGTTTCCTTTAGAAAAAAAGATCCCGCTTCCGGTAATTGGATCATTTATCAATCTACTTAGAAAAACTTCAGGAGCGAGTCCCCAGGATCTTCAGAATAAACAATATACTATTTATTCAAAACGCATTAAAACACTATTGCAAAAACAAAAGAATGTGATTGTTGTTTCGGGGCATGATCATAATCTGCAATATATCAGTAAAGAGAATATCAGGCAAATTATTAGCGGTGCAGGTTCAAAATCTGAAGCAGCAAGGGCTATTAACTCAACTGATTTTTCATACGGAGGAAATGGTTACGCAACCCTGACTTTATACAAAAGCGGTGATGCAAAAGTGGCTTTTTTCGGAAATGAAAATAATAAGGAAAAGATGCTTTTTGAGCAGGAAATTATAAAAGCCAAAGAATTTAACTGGGCTTCAGAGGCTTCTAATAAATTTCCGTCAACCATTCAAACTTCGATTTACACTCCTGAAATGACAGATAAAAGTAAGTTTCATAAATTCTTATTCGGAAAACATTACAGAACGTATTACAGTATGCCCATTGAAGCCAGAATAGCGACAACTGATACTTTAATGGGAGGTCTGAAACCTATTCGGGAAGGAGGAGGTCATCAGTCTGTTTCCTTAAGAATGTCTGACTCAAAAGGGAGAGAATATGTGATGCGCGGGATGAAAAAAAGTGCAACAGTTTTTTTGCAATCTGTTGCTTTTAAAGATCAGTATGTTGTGAATGATTTTCAAAATACATATACTGAGAATTTTTTACTGGATTTTTACACTACGTCTCATCCGTATGCACCTTTTGTAACAGCCAGTATGTCGGATCAGATAGGGCTTTCGCATACTAATCCAATCTTGTATTATATTCCGAAACAGGAAGGTTTAAAAGAGTTTAATTCAAACTTCGGAAATCAGTTGTACATGGTTGAAGAACGTCCTGCGGATAACCATCTGGATGCGAAAAATTTTGGAAATCCATCTAATATTATCAGTACTGATGATATGATGAAAAATCTTCATAAGGATGAGAAATACACCGTTGATGAAAAGGAATACATAAAAGCAAGGTTGTTTGATATATTGATTGGCGATTGGGACAGACACAGTGATCAATGGCGCTGGGGCGAATATAAAAAAGGAGATAAAATTATTTACAAACCAATTCCGCGTGATCGTGATCAGGCTTTTGCAAAATATGACGGAGCTTTACTTTCTCTTTTAATGAATATTCCGGCGCTTCGTCATATGCGTACTTTTAAAGGTGATAAAATCAATGTAAAATGGCTTGGAAGAGAACCTTATCCAATGGATTTGGCTTTTTTGAGAACGGCAGAAGAAAAGGACTGGATTACACAGGCTAAATTTATTCAGGAAAATTTATCAGATGCTGATATTGATACTGCTTTCAAAAACATGCCCAAAGAAGTTCAGGATGAAACGGTTGAGGACATCAAAAATAAATTGAAAAACAGAAAAAAAGACCTTCAAAAATATGCTTCCAGGTATTTTGATGTATTAAGTCGCACGGTAATGATTGCAGGAACTGATAAAAAAGACAAGTTTGTGATCAATCATAATGCGAAAAAATCTATTGAAGTACAGGTTTTCAGAGTGAAAAAAGAAGGGGATGAGTTAGTTTATACCAAAACAGTAGCTGATGCGAAAACCAAAAATTTGTGGGTCTATGGGCTTGATGATAATGATATATTTCAGGTAATTGGTAATCAAAAATCAAAAATCAAGATTCGTTTGATCGGCGGTCAAAACAATGATACTTATACTATCGAAAATGGTAAAAAAGTTATTGTGTATGATTTTAAATCAAAAGAAAATACTTATAACTTAGATTCAAAAACCAAAACGCAGCTTACAGATGATTATGATACCAATTTGTACAATTATGAAAGGCCAAAGTATAATGTAATTGCCGGACTTCCAAATATTGGGTTTAATCCGGATGATGGTGTAAAAGTTGGGATAAATTTAAATTATACGGTTAATAATTTTAAGCAGAACCCCTATACGCAAAAACATACTTTTAACGGGTTCTATTATTTTGCAACCGGAGGATTAGAATTTAATTATGCTGCACATTTCCCGGGATTGTTAGGGAAATGGGTTATTGATGTAGATTCTCAATATACAACGCCAAATTTTGCTATGAATTATTTTGGATATGGAAATGAAACGGAGAACGATGATAAAGACTTTGGGATGGATTATAACCGGGTTCGCATTAGAAAGTTTAGTGCTGCAGCTGCAATTAGACACGTAGGGCGTTATGGAAGCGAATTTAGTGTACAGCCGATTTTTCAAAGAATGACAGTTGAAGAAACAGATGACAGATTTATTGATTTGCCGGGAATAGTAAATCCAAAAGTATTTGATAGTCAGAATTACGGAAGTTTAAAAGTAAAATATGTTTTTAAAAACGCTGATTTTGTTGCTAAACCAACCTTAGGAATACATTTTATGATTTCGGGTATGTGGACAACGAACTTAACCGATACAGAGCAAAATTTTCCAACATTAGAAAGTATTTTAGGTTTTACACATAAAATTGATCACAACGGAAAATTAGTTTTGGCAACTTATTTTAAAGGTAAAGCCGTTTTAAACAATAATTTTAATTTTTATCACGGTGCTTTTTTAGGAGGGGACACTGATTTACGCGGTTATAGAAACGAGCGCTTTTTAGGAGATTCATACTTTTCTCAAAGTACAGATTTAAGATTGAGCATTGGTAAAATTCATCGTACGGTTGCTCCGTTAACATATGGAATTCTTGGAGGTTTTGATTACGGAAGAATTTGGCTTGACGGAGAAAATTCTAAAAAATGGCATCAGGATTATGGTGGTGGATTATGGTTAAATGCAATAAACATACTGACTGCGAGAATCTCTTATTTTCAGTCGCCGGATGAGCGTGGAAGAGTGGTTTTTGGAGCGGCATATAGCTTCTAAGAGAATCAACGCAACAAAGATTTTTCCACATCTTACATAGAACTATTTCAGTTTAAACTCATAGACATTCCCGCCTACTTTGTTTGTTTTTTCATCGGCGATTAATAAAGTATTATTGTCTTTAAAAACAATGGCTTCTTTTTGCGAAAAATGATCTAAACTAATTTCTGTCTGAGTTCCTTTATGATATAAATCACCGGAGAAATCTTTAAACAAAACTATTTTATCGTGGCTTAATAGAACAACTTTTTTTCCATCCGGGCTAATGGTAGCACTTGTTAAAACACAATGATTGTAGTTGTTGCAGGTTTTAAATTCGCCTATTTTTACCGCTTTTTGAGTTCCTGAAGCGTTTTTAATTTTGTATATAAAAGCGGTACCGTCAAAACCTTTACTTCTGTTTTTGGTAAAAAGATAAAAGTAACCACCTTGTTCAAAAAAACTTTCAACATCATAGAATAGCTCTTTTTTCTTTGGCGGAAATTCAGTTTGTTCAGGATATGAAAAAGAAACTTTATATTCTGAAACGGCATTTTCTTTATTTAACTCGCCTTTGGCTACTTTGTAAATACATAAATCCTGACGTTCATTATCGTTATTGCCGAAATCGCCAATATAGATATTTCCTTCCTTGTCTTTCGTAATATCTTCCCAGTCTGTATTGACAGCATTGGTAATTGCAATGGTTTTTTCTAATTTTCCTTCTGAATTTATGGCGTAAATTTCATTTTTGTTACCACTATCCTCCAAGGTATAAATCAAATTGGTTTCCGGAAAATATGTTATTCCTGAAACTTCTTTTAACTTTTTCGGAAGTGAATAAAGCGTTTTTAAATCAGTATCAGTATTGGATTGTTGCTGGCAAGCTAATAAAGCAACAGAGGTTCCAAGTAAAAAAAACTTTTTCATAAGATTATATTTTATTTAAACCAGATTAGTGTTTTTAAAATTACGTGTTATGAATTCAAATGCTGCATACATAATATGTCCCATTGATTTGGCATTTTTAAATTTCATATCATTAGTATAACGGTATAATTCCATTTTTAGCTGATTCAGATGTTCTTCTGTTGAAATGGTATCGTGACACATTATGTTTAATAATTTTTTAATTCTGTTTTCGGCAGAGTGAATACGCTTTGCCAAAATAGCGCGCTCTTCATCTTTATACTGAAAAATAGAACGTTCTTCAAGCTTATCCTTTATCAGTTTTATCATTGGATAATTTTCCTTGAAAAACTGCGGGCGATATACCTTAAAATTGCCTTCATAACATTGCTGATCAAAATCTATTGGACGGATTTTGTAAACCACCTGATCAAAATCATGAATCGGGACAATTACATAATTATAGGCTCTCATGTCGCCCAATAACCGAATCATGCAACGCTCATTAAATTTCACAAACTCTTTTGCAATTTGTGCTTTTTCAGTTTCAGTACATTTTTCCAGCAAAGTATCCATAAAAACATCACCCGGAATCCCGATAATATGTTCTTCGATTAAAGTATCGTTGTAAACCAGAAAATTGATTTTGTCAGGAGACAGAATGTCTTCTAATTCCAGTCCGTAAATTCTGGAAGCATCCGCTTTTTTGATGTAAAAGTGAACATAATTGTCGTTAAGGATGTTTCGGACCTTAATTCGGAAAGGTTTTGAGTTTCCAAAAGTGCAATAGTCAATTGCATCAACATTGAGATACTGAATAATTTCACTGTTTCCATCAGAATGCAGAAGCGAATAGATTTTTTTGAGGTTCAGGTCAATTTCATTTCTTTCAAATTCATTGTAATAAACCCTGATCCATAAAGTGTCAACATCATGCTTATCATATACGTTTACAGAGCCCGAAAAACGCAATAAATCATCATAAAACACAGAAACTTTTGAGATCCGTTCATATCGTTCCAGATAACTTAAAAGGGATTGTGTTAAAGGGTAGGAGGGCTTTTTTAACAGCATTAATGGCTCGCTCATTTTCAATATCTTTAATGCAAATTTACATTAATTTATATTCAGGAGTAACAAAAAGAAAGTTGAAACGTCTTACTAAAAACTAAAACCGAAATAAATTTGGAAACCATACTTACAATTGAGAATCTTCATAAAAGATATGGGCGGATTCAGGCCCTGAAAAATATATCTTTTGAAATACAAAAAGGACGCGTTTATGGGATTTTAGGCCCAAACGGAAGCGGAAAATCAACAACTTTAGGAATTGTTCTGAATGTTGTGAACCGGACATCTGGTAATTATAGCTGGTTTGGCGGAAAAATGCAGACTCACGACGCCTTGAAAAAAGTGGGTGCTATAATTGAAAGACCTAATTTTTATCCTTACATGACTGCTGAAGAAAACCTGAAGCTGGTGTGCAAAATAAAAAGCATTGATTATTCTAAAATTAGTGAAAAGCTTGATTTAGTTGGTTTGACAGAAAGAAAGAATAGTAAGTTCAGTACTTTTTCACTGGGAATGAAGCAGCGTTTGGCAATTGCTTCGGCACTTTTAAATGATCCTGAAATTTTAATTTTAGATGAGCCAACGAATGGTTTGGATCCACAGGGAATTCATCAGATTCGCGATATTATTAGAAAAATCGCTTCGTTGGGAACTACCATTTTATTGGCTTCCCATTTATTGGATGAAGTCGAGAAAGTATGTTCGCATGTGGTTGTTTTGCGAAAAGGAGAGATGCTGTATTCGGGTTCTGTAGACGGGATGTCTGCAAATGAAGGTTTCTTTGAAGTTCAGTCTGAAGATAATGAAGCTTTGAAATCCGTTTTAAATGAACATTCGGCTGTTGACAGGATTACTGAAGAAGAAGGAAAAGTTTTGGTTTATTTAAAATCAGAGTTATCAGCTTCAGAACTAAATCAGTTTTTATTTTCCAGAAATATTGTACTGAGTCATTTAGTAAGACGAAAAAACAGTTTAGAAGCCCAATTTTTAGAATTAACCAAAAACGCCAGCGTTCAAAATAATTAACCATGAACAGACTTATCTCTATAGAATTTCAAAAAATCTGGAAAAATAAAGCCAGTAAAGTATTAACATTAACTTATTTCATTTTACTTTCATTTATCGCTTTAATTGCGTCAATAAAATTTGATTTGGGAATTTTTAAATTCCATTTAGCTGAAATGGGGATTTTTAATTTTCCGTTTATTTGGCATTTTAATACGTATGTTGCTGCCTGGCTGAAATTTTTTCTGGCGATTGTAATCGTTTCTATGATGGCAAATGAATATAGTTATGGAACTTTGAAGCAAAATTTGATTGATGGTTTAAGCAAAAAAGAATTTGTATTGTCTAAATTCTTTACGGTTGTCGTTTTTGCTTTTTGCTCTACAATTTTCGTTTTTGTAATGAGTCTCATTTTAGGACTTTGTTTCTCATCTTATACAGAATTCGGAATTATTTTCACGGATTTGGATTATCTCTTAGCCTTTTTTATAAAACTAACAGGATTCTTTTCTTTCTGTTTGTTTTTAGGAATTTTAGTAAAAAGATCCGCTTTTGCATTAGGTTTTCTTTTGGTTTGGAGCATACTTGAAGGGATTGCAAAAGGGCTTTTAATATTTAAAATCTTCCCGGAAAGTACTATTGGCTATACAATTATGAAATTCTTTCCATTAGAGGCAATGTCAAATTTAATTGTTGAACCATTCACAAGATTGTCTGTGATCAAAACCATTGGTACCCAAATGGGTGTTGAAAATGTTAAAGATTATAGTGTTGACTATTTTTCAGTTTTAATTGTAATGGTCTGGACTTTCTTATTTGTTTACTTTTCATATAAGTTGTTGAAAAAAAGAGATTTGTAGCGTTATTGATAATGTAGTTTTTTTCAGATTATTTGAATATATTTAGAGAAATAACTTTGTAAAAAGGGGTAAAAAAATATTTTGATTTTAAAAGTAATCTAAAAATTATTACTTTTAAAATATGCTAAAAAATATACTTTTATATCTTTCATTGCTGTTATTACCATTTTTGAGTTTTTCACAATTTAGTAAAACTCATTATATCCCACCAGTGGTGGCTTCCAGTGGTGTGCCAGTAGGTGAGCAGTATATTTATATTTCAACCCCAAGTTTAACTCCGGTTAATTTTAGTATAAACGAAATTGGAGGAGTAACTACTAAAGGAATAGTTTCCAGGGATACTCCTTATATCTTTGATATTAACGCACACAATGCGAATCAGCTTGTTCTTGAAGAATTTGAAGTAAGCAATATTCAATCTAATCGTGGCTATACTATTGAGGCAGGAGATGTTGTGTATGCGACAGTTAGAGTTATTGACAGAACAGGGAATCAGGCAAGTGAAATAGTTTCTAAAGGGTTAGCTGCATTAGGAACTCAGTTTAGAATTAGTGGTCTTACCAATAAATTAAACGAAGGTTATTCAGACAGACATTTAACATTTGCATCTGTTTTAGCAACTGAAAATAATACAGTAGTCAGTTTTAAAGATATCAAAACAGGTGCGGTTTTGATAAATAATGTTCTTACAGGAAACTCACTACCAAATATTACTTTAAATAGTGGAGAAAGTTATACTATTGCAGTCCAGGGCCCTACACCAATTAATAATGATGCGCTGATTGGAGCGTTAATTACTTCGAATAAACCTATTGCTGTCAATTGTGGTTCGTTTGCCGGATCTAATGGAGAGGTAAGGAATAATATTGACTTAGGTATTGATCAAATTGTTTCTGCAGAAAGAACCGGAACTGAGTATGTATTTATTAAAAGTACAGGTTCAGAAAACGTAGAAAAAGTGATTTTAATAGCCCATGAAGATGATACCGAAATATTTTTGAATGGCTCTGCAACTCCGGATTACTCTATTGATGCGGGTGAATATGTTTCGCTTTTAGGTTCATATTATAATGTTCAGGGTAATTTATATGTACGTTCCAGCAAAAATATTTTTGCCTATCAAAGTATTGGCGATGCTGTAAGAGGAGATGAAGCTAATCAGGAAATGTTTTTTGTACCGCCCTTAAGCTGCCAGACTCCAAAATCCATAGATAATATTCCTTCGATTGAGTCAGTGGGGAATCGTGTTTTTAAAGGCAGGGTTACGATTACAACAAAAAAAGGTTCAGATTTAAATTTTATAATTGATAAGGTTCCATACACTTTAGCTTCACTACTTCCAGAAGTAAAGGTTTTTGGACCAAGTGCCGTTACAGGCAATACAGAATATGAATGCTATGTTCTAACGGGGCTAAAAGGAAATGTCTCGGTGTTTTCGACTTCACAATTGTATTTGGCAGCTTATGGAAGTGATGATGCAGCAACATTTGGGGGATACTACTCAGGTTTTACTTTTAAACCGGAAATTAATTTTCAACAATTAAGTGTAACCCAATCAGGCTGTATTCCTAATGTCAGACTTAATGTAAGTTCCGTGGCTGGATTTGATGTATTTGAGTGGTATTTTAATGATGTCAAAATTCCAGAAGCAGTTTCAAATTCATATTCACCAACGCAACCCGGATATTACAAAGTAAAAGCGACGTTGTCCGCCTGTGGTACAGATTTCTTCTCTGATGAAATTCCGGTTAGTGATTGCCCGACAGACATGGATAATGATAAAGCAAATGATAATATAGATCAGGATAATGATGGGGATGGGATAACGAATTGTACTGAATCGTTTGGAAATAATCCTGTAGATATTTCTACTCCAAGTTCTAAAAATATTTCTATTGGTACATATACTAATTCATTCACAGGATCTGTTACCACTTCAATGACAGCCAGCAGTATTCCTTTTTTAGGAAATACTGACGGAAGTTTTATTAGTGAAGTACCTGCAGGAAAAACCAATTGGGTAAAGTACACGATGAATTTTGCTCAACCGGTCTCAGTTGGACTGGATTATATTACTGCAGGAAATACTGCTGATTTGCTGAATTCTACTGCTGAATATATTGTGAATTCAGAAATCAACAAAACAATAACCGTATTAAATCCAAACAATCAATTATTGATTGATACCAATTATGACGGTTTTTATGAAAGCGGTGTAACTGAGTTTTCATCCTTTGAAATCCGTTTCAGGTTAAATGGTGCTGTTCCATTAGCACCCGGAACCGGAACTTTTAAGTTTTTAACGAATCAGTCTAAAATGATTAGTTTTAAACATCAAAATTTATCCGACACAGCTGCAAATAAAACATCCTTAAAGTTTTATTTAGCTTGTGTTCCTAAAGATTCCGATGGCGATGGAATTTCAGATCAGTTAGATTTGGATAGTGATAATGATGGTATCCCGGATTCAGTTGAAGCACAGGCTACAAACTTAAAAGTGGTATCTAATGTAGATGCCAATCACGATGGAATTGATGATGTTTATGGAAACGGGATAACACCAGTGGATTTCGACAATGATACTATTCCTGATTATTTAGATTTGGATAGTGATAATGATGGAATTTACGATTTGACAGAATCAGGAAGTAATGCCGTAGATACAAATTTTAATGGTGCAATTGACGGGAATAATTTTGGAAGAAACGGATTAGCAGATTCTGTAGAAACTACTCCTGAAAGTGGAAAACTAAATTACAGTATAACAGATACTGATTCAGATGGTGTTTATAATTATTTCGAACTTGATAGCGATGATGATTTATGTCCGGACGTTATAGAAGCTGGATTTATTGATGTTAATAATGATCGTTTTTTGGGAGCAGTTTCTCCTGTAGTAAATAGAAATGGGATTGTTACAAGTGGAATTGGTTATACAGCTCCAAATTTAAATTATGTGATTGCAGCCCCAATTATTATTGACAAGCAACCAGAAAATAAATCGGTTTGTGAACTACAGAATACAGTTTTTACAATCACGGCTGCATCGGTCACAGGTTATCAATGGCAGGTTTCAAGAAACAATGGTGCGATCTGGACTGATTTAGTTAATAATGTAACTTATTCAGGTGTGAATTCGGCATCCTTAACAGTATCTGATGTTTTGAAATCGATGAATACTTATCAATACAGAGTGTTCTTGAACCGAGCAGGAAATTCATGCGGATTATATTCTAATACTGCAACTTTGACAATATTAGCATTACCAATAATCAATTCACCGATAACTTTAGTGCAGTGCGATGATGATACAGACGGTATTTCGACATTTAATCTGACACAGAAAAATAATAGTATTTCATTAAATTCGGCTTTAGAAAGTTTTAGTTATTATAATACTAAGGTAGCTGCCGAATCAAAAGATAATTCATTATTAATTGCAAATCCTTTAGCTTATAATACTTCTGATAAAACAATTTACGTGCGTATTGAAAATGCAAATGGCTGTTTTACTGTATCACAATTGAATCTTGTTATTTCTGTGACTCAAATTCCGAATAGCTTTAAAATTGCAGATTTTCAGGTATGTGATGATTTTGTAAATGGAATTAGTACAGATACAGATGGTATTTCGGGGTTTGATTTTAGTAATGTAACACAGCAAATCAAAAATACTCTTCCGGCTTCTGCATCAAATTATACTGTAAGTTATTATAAAAATGAAACTGATTTTCTTGCGGAAACAGATGCTTTGGGAAAATCATTAGAGATTACAGATATTTCAAATTATCGAAACACCGGATATCCAAACAATCAAAAAATTTGGGTAAGAGTAGAAAATTCTTTATCTAATGATTGTTTTGGATTTACAACTTTTAATTTAATCGTAAATCCATTTCCAAGTATAGATTTAAACACTGACGGACTGGAAAATGAAATTGTCTGTAACAATCTGCCGGAATTTATGGTGAAGCTTGAAGCAGGGATTAATGATGGTACACCAATAAATAATTACACATATCAATGGTATTTGAATGGAGATGTAATTTCTGGAGCAACAACTTATTTTGTAGAAGTTAATAAAGAAGGAACCTATACTGTTGAAGTGAAAAATACAAATAATTGTTCCAGAACCCGAACAATAAAAGTCGTGGCATCAAATATTGCTGATATTACAGCTGTTAAAGTTAAGGACCTAAGCGAGTATAATTCGGTTTCAATAGATGTAGCAGGACCTGGGGAATATGTTTATAGTATTGCAGATTCAAACGGACCATATCAGGATTCAAATTTATTCGAAAATGTTCCTGTTGGTTTTCATACCGTTTACATTAAAGACTTGAATGGATGCGGAATTGCTGAAAAAGAAATTGCAGTTCTTGGAGTTCCAAAATTTTTTACTCCAAATGGAGACAGGCATAATGATGTATGGAAAATCGAAGGAGTAAGCGCGGATTTCTTTTCAAAATCTATCATTTATATTTTTGACAGGTATGGTAAAATGATCACGCAAATTTCTGGCTCTGGTTCAGGTTGGGATGGCACATTTCAGGGAACTCCGCTTCCGGCAGATGATTATTGGTACACTGCAAAATTTGAAGATGGCCGTGAAGCAAAAGGACATTTTACTTTAAAAAGATAACATTTTAGATTCAATAAATGGTGTAAAAAAAAATCCCAAATTCCATTTTAGATTGGAATTTGGGATTTATTATATTGAACTTTAGAAATTAGAATTTAAATCTTTTTCTGTCAGTTTCTGTTAAATAGATTTTTCTCAAACGAATAGATTTTGGTGTAACCTCTACATATTCATCTTTTTGAATGTATTCTAAAGCTTCTTCTAAAGAGAAAATGATTGGAGGAATAATTCTCGCTTTTTCATCAGCTCCTGAAGAACGAACGTTAGATTGTTTTTTCTCTTTAGTTACGTTTACACACATATCATCAGCACGAGAGTTTTCTCCAATTACCTGACCTTCGTAAATTTCAGTATTTGGTTCAACAAAAAACTTACCACGATCTTGTAATTTATCGATAGAATAAGGAATTGCTTTTCCTTTTTCCATAGAAATCAATGAACCTTTGTTACGTCCGGCAATTTCTCCTTTGTAAGGCTCATATCCTATAAAACGGTGTGCCATAATAGCCTCACCAGCTGTTGCAGTAAGTAATTGGTTACGCAATCCAATAATTCCACGTGATGGTATATTGAATTTTACAATCATACGCTCACCTTTAGTTTCCATACTCAACATTTCGCCTTTGCGAAGTGTCACGAATTCAACCGCTCTTCCTGAAAGATTTTCTGGTAAATCGATTGTTAATTCCTCAATTGGCTCACATTTAACACCATCAACTTCTTTGATGATAACCTGTGGCTGACCGATTTGTAATTCGTAACCTTCTCTTCTCATTGTTTCAATAAGAACAGATAAGTGAAGTACACCACGACCAAAAACCATGAATTTATCAGCAGAATCAGTTTCACCCAGCTTCATAGCTAAGTTTTTCTCTAATTCTTTTGTTAATCTTTCTCTAATATGACGTGAAGTTACAAATTTACCTTCTTTACCAAAGAATGGAGAGTCGTTAATAGTAAACAACATACTCATTGTCGGCTCATCAATAGCAATAGATGCTAAACCTTCAGGGTTTTCATGATCAGAGATGGTGTCACCAATTTCAAAACCTTCAACTCCAACAATAGCACAAATATCTCCGGCAATTACTTCTGTAACTTTTTTACGTCCAAGACCTTCAAAAGTATGTAATTCTTTAATTCTTGATTTTGTTATAGTACCATCTCTTTTTACTAAAGATATTGGCATACCTTCTTTAAGAACACCTCTTTCAAGACGACCAATAGCAATACGACCTGTAAAAGCTGAGAAGTCTAAAGATGTAATCAACATTTGAGGAGTTCCTTCAGAAACTTTAGGCGCAGGTACATTGTCAACAACCATATCTAATAATGCTTCAACATTATCAGTTACATTTTCCCAATGATCAGACATCCAGTTGTTTTTAGCAGAACCATAAACTGTTGGGAAATCCAACTGCCATTCTTCAGCTCCTAATTCAAACATTAAGTCAAAAACTTTTTCGTGAACTTCTTCAGGAGTACAGTTTTCTTTATCAACTTTATTGATAACTACACAAGGCTTAAGACCTAAATCAATTGCTTTTTGTAATACGAAACGCGTTTGTGGCATCGGACCTTCAAAGGCATCCACTAGCAAACATACACCATCGGCCATGTTCAATACACGTTCTACTTCACCTCCAAAATCGGCGTGGCCAGGAGTGTCAATAATATTGATTTTTGTTCCTTTATATTGAACAGAAACGTTTTTAGAAGTAATAGTAATACCTCTCTCACGCTCTAAATCGTTATTATCAAGAATTAAATCACCTGTATTTTCGTTGTCACGAAATAATTGACAGTGATACATAATTTTATCAACCAAAGTGGTTTTACCGTGATCGACGTGGGCAATAATTGCAATGTTTCTAATAGATTCCATCTGTGATTTTTAATGGGTGCAAAGGTACACTTTATTTTGATATAAAAAACGTTTTGGAGATAGTTTACGTAATGCCAATGAATTAGTTTAACGAAATGGTAATAATTCTATCGATTTAAAAGTATTTCTACTTGGTTGAATTTGGTTTATTTGCCTATATTTGAGTAATGAAAAGTAAACCCAAACAAATTACACTGATATATATTATCACTTCGTTATTTATGGCTATCTTATGTCATAAATTTCTAGTTTACTACGCTTTAAAAACAGAGTTTTTTTATTTTAGTTTTATAAAGGATATCTTTTTTATCTTTTTTACAGGGCTTATTTTTAATTATATTTTATCCAAAAATGAAAGTAGAAATATTTCCATTTTAAAGAAAATGCAATTAACTAATCAAGAGATTAAGGAATCTAATGAGAAGTATGATATAGTTGCAAAAGCTACAAGTGATACTATATGGGACTGGAGAATTCAGGAAGATTACATCACATGGAATAAAGGAATCGAAAATGTTTTTGGATATAAGCAGGGAGATGTAGGCGCAACTTCCAAATGGTGGTTTGATAAAATACATCCCGAAGACAGCATCAAAATGTCTGTTAAATTATATTCTTTTATTGAACAAAAGACCGAAAAATGGCAGGATCAATATCGTTTCAGATGTGCTGATGGTACTTATAAATATGTTTTAGACAGAGGTTTTCTTTTAAAAGATGAAAACGGTAAAGCTGTCCGAATGATTGGTGCTATTCAGGATATAACAAAACAAAAAGAAGAAGAACAGAGACTTAAGCTCTTAGAAACAGTAATTACACAATCTAAAGATTCAATTTTAATTACCGAAGCAAATTCGACAGATGGAAAAATTCCAAGGATTGTTTACGTAAATCCCGCATTCACGAAGATGTCCGGATACGAATCTGATGAGATTTTGGGACAATCCCCCAATTTATTTAAAGGACCTAATTCTGATTCTGAAGCCTTAAAAAAAGTATTAAAAGCAATTAAGGATGAAAAAGAATGTTTAATTGAAACGGTAAGTTACAGTAAAAGCAAAACAGAATATTGGGTCCGGTTTTCAATGATTCCAATTTTTACTGCTGAGGGTGTTTTGTCACATTGGATATCAATTCAGCAGGACATTACTGAAGAAAGAAAATTAGAAACCGAAAAAGAACATTTAATCCGTGAATTGACCCAAAACAATAAAGATTTAAAACAATTCTCTTATATAACTTCTCATAATTTAAGAGCTCCGTTATCTAATTTAATGGGATTGTTAAATTTAATAGAGGATATTCCTGTCGAAAATACGGAGATGGAGGAAATATTGAGTGGTTTTTATAAGTCTACTCATCTCCTTAATGAAACAATTAATGATTTAGTAAAAGTTATCATTATAAAAGATAATCCCTCAATGCAGAAAGAAATGGTTTCTTTGGCTGAAGTTTTTGAAAATGTATTTGGTCAGTTATCCTTTCAAATAGAAGCACATAAGCCAATCATAAAACTTAAATTGGATAAAGTTCCTTTACTTAACACAAATAAGGCATATATTGAAAGTATATTACTAAATTTGTTGACCAATTCTATAAAATATAAATCGGAGAATCGAAAACTAAAAATTTCTATAACCGCTGAACAAATTGATCGCAGCGTTTTTTTAACATTTACTGATAATGGAATTGGTATTGATTTAGAAAGAAACGGTGATAAAGTTTTTGGATTATATCAAAGATTTCATAATTATCCTGATAGTAAAGGTCTTGGTTTGTATCTTGTGAAATCCCAGGTTGAAACTATGGGAGGAACAATTAGTGTTGAAAGCGAGGTAAACAAAGGAACCTCATTTATGATAACATTTAAAAATTAATTTATGCTGAAACAAATTTTATGTATTGATGATGATCCTATTACATTAATGCTGTCTAAAAAAGTAATTGCAAAGGCAGGGTTTTCTGAATTAATCATTACAGCTCAAAATGGTGAAGAAGCATTATCGTATTTTAATACTTTAAAATATAGTAAAGATCAGTCTGTAGAAAAGCCACAATTAATTTTTCTGGATTTAAATATGCCTGTCATGGGAGGCTGGGAGTTTTTAGATCATTTTATAACTCCTGATTATGATGAATTCAATACTATAAATGTTGTTGTTTTGTCTTCTACAATTAACCCTGAAGATTTAGCCAAAGCAAAAAAATATTCTATTATTATTGACTTTCTTTCCAAGCCTATAACGTTACAAATGCTTGAATACCTGAAAAATAAGATTGAACTATAAAAAAACGGCAATTAGTAAGTAATTGCCGTTTTTTTGTTTAAGTAAGTAATAGAAAATGAATGACTTCTTAGCTTTTTTCTTCTTTATTGAAATACACTAAGTAGTAATACATTTGTTTTTCTTCGTCCCATCCTTTTTCAACAAATTTCTCTGCGCTTTCAGGATTGATAAAATCCATTTTAATCTGAATATGGGTATCCAGATTGATGACGTTTTTAATCGATTTTCTGGCGTCAGAAACTGCTGCATTTGCAATAGGGAATGAGGTTACATCTTCGATGCTGTATTTTTCTCCTTTATCGACTTTATAGTTTTTAAATTCAGGAATTAAGTCAGGGTTATCTAATACTTCATTCAGGAAATTTTGCTCTTCGAACTGATCATTTTTAGCGAAATAGTTCACTGATCGGTTCATGAACATTACTTCTTCTTTCTTGTCTTCTGCAGGCAAAACAACGTCTTTTGCGAAGTTTTGACAGAATTTCAAATATTTTTTAGTAATGAAATTTTCATCTTCAAAAGCATCAACAGATAAAAAATGCTCTAACCAATAACGGGCATCATAGCGGTTGCTGTCGACGGTAAGGATTTTGTATCCTTCTTCTTTTTTGTAGTTGAAAATCAGGCAGCCTTTATCTAATTTACTCAGGTTGATACCCTGTTGCAAAATCATTTCAAGATTACTGTCTTTTTCTTCAAATTGTAAAAAGTCAGCCTGTAATTCACTTTTAAAGATTCCGATTGCATCTACAACATTATTGTCGATACTTAAATTAGTCAAATAGGTTATATAAACCTCTCCATTTTTAATGTGCGGATGATTAGATTGTTCAAATAAATGCGTAGTAATTTTTTTTGAAATTTCCTGTAAATTTCCAGGATTAGTAAAAATCTCAGTAGCATATTTAAACATGTCGTTATAGTCCAAATCGACTTCGTGCGCAAACTGATAATAGTTTTCTTCTTTCTCTCTAAAAGGTTTGAAAAAATACTCTTTTATCAAGGGTACAATTTCATCATTTAAATTAAAAGGCTGTTCCGATAAAAAAATCGCTTCGTTTCGGCTTTTGTTTCCTACGCGATGTATCGCAAGCGTCTCGATGTGGGTATTGAATAAGTTGATCATTTATTTTAAGTTGGGAGTGACATAGTAACAAAGAGAGAAAGGGTTATTTGCGTTCTTTTAATTTTTTTATAAAAGCACTTAACATTCGCTCTAATTCTCTGCTTTCTCCGTTTGTTTTACTGAATTGATACTCGGTTATATATTTTAGATTGAATGAAATTTCAAGCTGAGTCTGCATTTCGAATAAGGATGAAATAGAAATATTTAAGAATCTTAATAATTCAGAATTTCCATTTCTGCCATATCCTTCAGCAATATTACTTGGTATTGATATTGAACTTCTTCGAATTTGTGAAGATAATCCATAAATTTCTTCTTTCGGAAATGAATTTGTTATTTGATAAATCTCAGTTACGAGATTCATAGATTTTTGCCAGATCAAAAGGTCGCGAAAAGTTTTCATATTTTACATTTAAAAAAAAATATAAAAATAATAAAAATCCTATAAAAATAATATTCGCATTCAAAGGAAAACCTTTGCAACTTTGTCACTCTGTATCTTTGTCACTAAAAAAAATTAATTCCAATTCTCCTCAAAACCAAAATCTTCAAAGCTGTCGTCACCTTCGAACATGTCTAGATCGTCTTCGTCAAGATCATCTTCAAATTCGCCATAGATATCGTCATGCATATCCGCTTCAAAGCTTTTTTCTCCAGCTTCATCTGGCATTTCTCCGTGCGAAAACAAAGTTTCAGGGTAAGTTGCGCCAACAGTTTCTTCTTCAACAGCTGCTAATTCTACTAAGAAAGTCCACATACTGATGAAATCGTAAACGTATATAATTTTAGTATTTTCTTTGTCTAAAATACTAGACAATGGATAATCATTCATAGTTCTCATTTCACCCGGAACATCACCGGTATCAAAAAGCGGAATTTCATCCTCCTGATTCCAGGTGTCATCGCAAGTGTAAAAGGAAGCTACTTCTGACCCGTCAAAACCAAAAGCATTGAAGATTGCATTGTGTAAATCTTCAAGTGTATCGTCTTCAAGAATGGCGATGTCTCTGAATATATCTTCTTCGGCGTCCAGGATTACTCTAAATTTATAAACCATAATCTTTGTTTTTATTGAGAGGTCAAAGGTAAAATATAAAAAACGAAATACGAATTAGGAATTGCGATTTGTTGAAAAGATTTTTATAGTAAGACAGAGTTAAGTTGAGGCCCTCATTAGATTGGTGTCTCAGGCTTGGTTCAGCATGAATTTAGGTTTATTTGAATTTATTTTCTGCTCAGTCTCTTTCGAATCTTATGATAATGTTTATGGTAGGTACTATGACTGGGATATGTTCTGCTGGATGTCATGTTGTTGAAAATTAATGCTGTGAATAGCAAAATAAGAACACCAATTAGCACAGGAGAAAGCACATACATATAGCCCAAATCTTTTATTTTATCAGAGCCAATAACAGCAATAAGAGCTGTTGCGCCTCCGGGTGGATGTAGTGTTTTGGTAATCTGCATTAAAATGATGGCAAGCGAAACAGCAAGCGGAGCGGCAATCCAGATAATATCCGGGGCAAGTTTATGAACAGTAACACCAATAAATGCTGAAACTAAATGGCCGCCAACCAAATTTCGGGGCTGAGAGAACGGACTCTGAATAATTCCGTAAACCAAAACACTCGATGCTCCAAAAGAACCTATTAAATAAACCGCATCATTTCCTGAAAAGTGAATAGACTGAATGTAAGCCAAAAGTCCAATCCCGACAAAGGATCCTAAAAATGACCAAAAATGTTCTTTATAATCAATTAAAGTTTCTTTATAAAGAATATAACGTGTTTTACGATATCCCCTTTTTATTTTTTGAACAGGCATGTTTTGAACTATTAATTTGCTTAAAATTTAGCGTTATGTTTTTTAATACATTTTGCTGAATATTGTAAATCTTTTAACCTTCAGAATTTGTATTATTTTATTAGACTTGGTGAATAACTATAAACTGTATAAGGATAAATCGTTTTTGCGGTGTATTTAGAAATTAAGCAAACAACTAAAATTGGGAAAAATAAAGTGTAATCATTTGTTAATCCGCAAACTAAAAATATTGCTGTAAAAGGAGCATGAATACTGGCACTTAGAACAGCTGCCATTCCGATAATCATAAAGTTAACAGGAATTACATGAACCTGAAAAAAAGTATTTAAAACTGAAGCTAATAATAATCCTAAAAAAGCACCGATAAAAAGACTTGGTGCAAAAACTCCTCCATCACCCCCTGATGCTAATGTTATAGAAGTGACAATTGGTTTAAGAAGTAATATTCCAAGAAAAGTTAAAGCCAAAGTGAGTGTCATTATTTGATTTGGGGCAATGAAACTGGTTTTAATAGCGTGATAACCTTCGCCGTATAATTGCGGAAAAATAAATAACGAGATGCTTAAAACCGCAGATCCTATTATGATTTTGTAATAATGAGTATCTATTTTTCCAAATTGAGATTTAAAAAATAAAACGCATCGGGTTAAATAAACCGAATTCATTCCGGCCAAAATTCCCAAAAGAATAAAATAAGGGATTGCTTTTAGATGCCAGGTAACAATTGAAACGGCAAATAAAGGCTGTTCTTTTAAAATTGTAAGCAAACCAAATGCAACTGAAACCGCAATTAAATTTGAAATGATAAAAGCCCGTGTCACTTTTCTGGAAATCACTTCAAGTGCAAATAAAATTCCGGCAATCGGGCTGCTAAAAAGCGCCGTAACTCCCGCAGCAACACCTGCGCAGATTAATTCTGTTTTGTATTGACGGAAAACATTTTCTTTTTCGTGAGCTACAGAGCCAATTGTTGCTGTGGCTACTACTGTAGAAACTTCAATTCCAGTAGAACCTCCAAAAATAACCGTTAATAATCCGTTTATAAAGTGGGACGGAATTTTATAAGAAGGAAGGTTTTTTGATTTAGAACCTGTACTTTCAAAAACCTCCTTAATGCCTTTGTTTTCCTTTTTCTTAAAAAGATATTGTCTCAGAAAATAAATTACTGATAAGCCGAAAACCGGAAAAATGATATAAAAAACCGGATTTACAGATACTTCGTGAAAGAAGATTTCTTCATAATATTCAGTGATTCTTTTAAGTGAAATTCCGAGGAAGGCAGAAAGAAAGCCAATTAATACAGAAACAATAACTAATTTTCGAAACTTAATAAATTGATGATTTTTTTTGATTTGCGCCGTTTTGTTCATCAGAGTATAAATTTTTTGTAGATCGCATTTTTTATGCGGATTACAAAATTAGAGAATCAAATTGGGTTTTAAATAAAAAATACTCACTATATTATGTTAAAATTACGAATATAGGAAAAATCTTTCAGTGTGTTTTTGTTAGCATAGCGATGAAATATCTCACATGAATATATGCTTTTGAAGAGAATTATCTTTCATAAAATTCAATCGGCAGTAAATCGGGATCCGTAATAAAAGTAAAACGTTTTTCAGTCGTTTCATCAATTCTTACAGGTTCTGATGATATGTTTTTGGAATTTAAAAAAGCAATTGTTTCATTTAAATTAATTACTTCAAAAGCCAAATGGCGTAATCCAACGGACTCAGGCCGTGAAGGTCTTTTTGGCGGGTTTGGAAATGAAAATAATTCGACAATATAAGTGCCGTTGAGGGCTAAATCGAGTTTATAGGATTGACGCTCCTCGCGGTATATTTCTCTAATTATGGTTAAGCCCAAAACTTCGGTATAAAAAGTTTTAGATTTTTGATAATCAGAGCATAAAATAGCAATGTGATGGACTTTATTTAAGGTAAGCATTATATTTTTGATTCAGATTTTTGATTTAATTTACGAATAACCTTAGCCGGGTTTCCTACAGCTAATGAATTGTCCGGAATATTTTTGGTAACAACCGATCCGGCTCCAATAACACAACCTTTTCCGATAGTTACGCCTGGACAGATTACAGAATTACCGCCAATCCAGCAATCATCACCGATTGTAACCGGATAAGCATTTTCCAATGTTTTTCTTAATTCAGCATCAAGTGGGTGAGATGCAGTGTAAATCTGGACGTTTGGTGCAATAAATACATTTGACCCGATATTTACAGGTGCACAGTCCAAAACAACGCAATTCACATTGAAATAAACATTTTCTCCACAGAAAATATTATAACCGTAATCGCAATGAAAAGGAGGTTCTATATATAATCCAGCTCCAGCATTAGGAATCAGTGCTGCCAAAATTTCTTTGGCTTTTTTAGTAACCCGATATTCTTTTACATTTAAACTGTGCAAAAGATTTTTTGCGGCGCGACGACCTTTAAGTAATTCCGGATCAAAAGCGTTGTAGTATTCACCAGAGATCATTTTTTCTTTTTCTGTTTTCATAATTACATTTTCGTTCTGGCAATTTTGTCATGAATTTTTAAAGTTTCCTGTAACGCTGCGGTAGCATACCAAGGCGTTAATTCGGCTTCCAGTAAATTGGCTTTTATGGCCGGATCTGTTTCTACTAAGGCTTTTGCTTCTTCAATTGTTTCTACATTAAAAACATAAATACCACGATAATTTCGGTCGTTTTTCATAAAAGGCCCGGCTACTACCAGTTTTCCTTCTTTTGCTAATTTATTGATGTTAGCCATATGGCCTTCAAACAACTTTTTGCTTTCTTCTTTAGATGCCGTTTTATTGGTTCCCGATTTTAAAAGACAAAAAACGTATTTCTTCATTCCGTATTCGTCTGCATTCAGGGATTTGGCAAGCTTCTCATCAAACTTAACCTCAGTTTCTTGTGAAAAACTAATTAAGGCGAATAGAAAAAATACTAAAATAAAAAGTGAATTTTTCATGATGTTATTTAACGATTAAAGCATTTTCTTCAAAATAACAATCTGCCCCAAATGATAAACATCATGCTGAATAATTCCGTGAATGTGTTCGTAATAGGTATGGCCATTATTCGGATATATTTTTGCTAAATCTTCATCGTTAAAATCTTCAAAAAAAGTATTCCATGCTTCTTGTGATTTTGCCAGCGTTTGAAGTGATTGTGCCCACGCAGCTTCAGACGGATCTATAACCGGAACAAAATAATTATGGTCTGGTGTTACAATGGTTTCTCCCTGCATACGCTGCAAAATGTTTCTTCTCCATTGAATCAAATGATTGACAATTTCCCAAATCGTATTAAGATTAGGATTTATTTTTCTGTAAGCCTGCTCGGCAGTTAGGTTTTCTAATGTATGGGACAAAGTAACTTCCAGCCACGGATTTCCGTTATAAATGGATTGATACAGATTTGAAATTCTCTTACTTTCTGACATAATTGAAGGTTTTTGCTATTCTTAGCTAAGATACAAATAAGTATTTTACAACTCATCCCCAAAATTCTACAATTGGGTTATTATATATTTTTTAACAGGAATAGTTGAAATACATTTGCTTCATCAAAAATCAAAAATGATATGAAAACCAAATTACTTTTTTTAATAAGCTTTTTATTTTTTACAACTTTATTTTTTGCACAGAATACGATTTCCGGAAGAGTAGTCGATCAAAAAGGAAAACCGGTTGCAGGAGCTAATATTTATTTAGAAGGAACTTACGATGGTGCAACAAGTTCTGAAACCGGTGAGTTTTCTTTTGAAACAACTGAAACCGGCAATAAGTTTTTAGTAGTAAGCTTTCTGCTTTTCGAAACATTCAAAAAAGAAATTGATGTGGCAAATTTCAAAGATCAGACAGTTAAATTAAGAGAAAATATAAATGCTCTTGACGCTGTAGTAATTACTGCAGGAACTTTAGAATCCGGGGATAAAGCCAGAGTTTCAGTTTTAAAACCTTTAGATATTGTAACTACAGCCGGTTCTGCCGGAAATATTATAGCAGCCTTACAGACTTTGCCGGGAACACAAAGTGTAGGCGAAGATGGGAGATTGTTTGTACGCGGGGGAGAAGCCAGCGAAACGCAAACTTTTGTTGACGGAATAAGAGTTGCACAGCCTTATGGGGCAACCACAAATAATTTACCAACCCGAAGCCGGTTTTCTCCTTTTTTGTTTAGCGGAATTGCTTTTTCTACCGGAGGTTACTCTGCAGAATACGGTGAAGCTTTATCGAGTGTTTTACTTTTGAATACGCAGGACGAAGCTGATCACGATAAAACGGACATCGGGTTAATGACTGTTGGGTTAAGTTTAGGAAACACGCAAAAGTGGAAAAAAAGTTCTTTGAGCGTCAATATGGCTTATATTAATTTAGCACCTTATCAGGCAGCGATTCCTCAAAATGTTGACTGGAACAGCCCTTATCAGTCACTTGGCGGCGAAACGGTTTACCGATATAATTTCACTAACGGGATTTTCAAATTATATGCTTCTTTTGATTCTGAAAAATTCGATTTGAACCAGAAGAATATCAATTTTGAAAATCCGGTCAGAACAGATATGAACAATAATAACTTCTATCTGAATTCGTCTTACAAAGGAACTTTTGGAACTGGCTGGCAGATCACTTCAGGAATTAGTTATGGTTACAGCAAGAATAAATTGAAATATGATGTAAACGATATTGATAATGATGAAAATGCAGCACAGTTGAAATTAAAACTGAGCAAAAAAGTTTCAAACCATTTCAAATTGTCTTTTGGTACTGACTATTTCATCACAAAATTTAATGAAGATTTTGATGATAATGTATCACTTCAGGCTTCAAACGGTTACAATTCTAATATTGCAGCATTTTATACAGAAGGTGACATTCAGTTTTCTAAAAATCTGGCGGCAAAAGTAGGTTTTAGGATTTCTAATAACAGTTTGTTAGATGAAACTGCGATTGCGCCAAGAGCTTCATTGGCATACAAAGTTTCAAAAAGCAGTCAGTTTTCTTTTGCTTATGGAGATTTCTCTCAGGCTCCTGTTGTCAATTATATCAAATATTCAAAATACCATCAGTTCGAAAGTGAAAAAGCAAAACATTACATTTTGAACTACCAATTTACAAAACCAGGACAGACTTTCAGAGCCGAAGCCTATTATAAAGATTATAGTAATTTGGTTCAGTATGATACAAAAGACATTCAATACAATTCGGTTTTTAATAATAACGGATCCGGTTACGCAAAAGGATTGGATTTATTTTGGAGAGACAGCAATTTATACAAAAACCTGGAATATTGGATATCCTATTCTTACATCGATTCTGAAAGACAATATAAAAATTTCCCGACTATGTCTACCCCTAATTTTATTGCCAATCATACTTTATCTATAGTTACTAAATATTTCATCACCGACTGGAAATCACAAATTGGTTTTACAAATAGTTACAGCTCCGGACGTCCGTATAATGATCCAAACCAAACGCAATTTATGAATGGAAAGACAAAAGCATACAATAGTTTGAGTTTCAACTGGGCTTATTTATTGACCACACAAAAGATTCTTTATTTTTCTGTTTCAAACATTTTAGGAACACAAAATGTTTTTGGATACGATTATGCCAGAACACCAGATGTAAACGGAGTTTATCAAAGACAAGCTGTAGTACCAACTGCAGACAGATTTTTCTTCTTAGGATTCTTCTGGACAATCAGTAAGGACAAAAACGAGAATCAGTTGAAGAATCTTTAGGAAAAGGACAAATGGGCAAAGGTTGAGAGAAACAAAGCTTTTCTAAAGTCAAAAAAACTTTGTCGCCCGAACCTTTGCATCTTAAAAAAAACAATTCAGTCATTAAAATCAACAACTCGGTATGATTTAATTTTAAAACAGTAAAATACAGCATACTTTTGAAGTATAAATTAATAATCAGAGTTTTAATCATCAATAAAAAATTAACCTAAAAAAAAGAAATCATGACCAAAATTATCACCGCTATTACATTATTTATCTGCAGTTTATTATCTGCTCAGACACAATTTGAACAAGGAATGGGAAAAGCTTTCGGGCTTTGGAAAGAAGGGAAAAATGCTGAAGCTTCGGCAATGTTTGAAAGAATTGCTGCAGCCGATAAAAACAGCTATTTGCCAAATTATTACGTAGCTTTAATTAATACAACTGCAGCTTTTACAGAAAAAGACAAAACCAAAATCGATTTGATGCTGACAAAAGCTCAGGATGCTTTAGATGTTGAGTTGATAAAAGATCAAAACAATGCAGAATTGCATGTTTTACAAGCCTTGATCTATACGGCTTATGTAGTGGCTGACCCAATGACAAACGGAATGAAATATTCAGCAAAAGTAATGGAAGCTTACGCAAAAGCAAAAGCTATAGATCCAAATAATCCGAGAGCTGTTTTTGGAGAGGCTGATTATCAGTTAGGAGGAGCAAAATGGACAGGAGTTGATACAAAGCCACTTTGTGCGCAGGTTGATAAAGCTATTGAACTTTTTGCTACTTTTAAACCTGAAACCCCTTTTTCTCCAAAATGGGGATTAGACAGAGCATTGGAAGCACAAAAAAATTGCAAAAAATAAAAGAGTACTCAGATAATTGTAATTCAAATAACAATATTTTTTATGATAACAGTAAATCCATATTTGTATTTTAACGGCAATTGTGAAGAAGCTTTTAATTTTTATAAATCTGTTTTTGAAGTCGAATTCCAATATGTGGCACGTTATAAAGATGTTCCGCAAACAGAAAGGCATATTTTTCAGGAACAAGACAATAAAATTATGCATGTTTCCCTTCCAATTAGCAAGGAAACAATACTCATGGGTTCTGATAATTTGCAGGCACATAAACAGGCAATATCCTATACTGATTTTTCTTTATCAATTAATACAGATAAAAAAGAAGAGGCCGATAAACTGTTTGAAAAACTTTCAAAAGGGGGTAAAATTAAATTAGCAATGAATGAAACGTTTTGGGGATCCTATTATGGAATTGTCAATGATAAATTTGGAATTAACTGGAAGATTAGTTTTGAAGTAAATTAAAAGGTACTACAACAAAGAAGTAAATTGTTAATAATGAACGACTATAGAAATACATTTGGAGAATTGAGAAGCGGAACTATTATGTGTTTCAAGATTTCTATGGTCTTTACAGTGATATTTTCTGCTTTTTTAGGAGATGATTTAAATGTCAAAAACGTATTGCTTACGTTTGTTCTAAGCTGTATGTATTCTTTCGGACTTGGTTTTGGAAATGGTTTTTTAAATATTCTTTTGGATAGAAAATGGGATTGGCTGGAACAAACTAATTTGCGTGTTTATTACGGTATTTTAGTTACAATATTATATACCATACCAGTAGTTTTAGGAATTAACTATTTTATTTTTATTGTCTTGCGAAAAATGCCTTTAGATGAGTTTTTTAATCAGAACATGATATGGACACATCTTTTTTACATCATCTTATCATTAGGAGTTTCGACTTTCATGCAGGCCAGAAGTTTTATGGTGAAATGGAAACAGGCATCAAAATTTGAAATCACACAGCAAAAGATCATTGCAGGAACGGCTAATGCCAAATTTGAAAGTTTGAAAAATCAAATTGACCCGCATTTTCTTTTTAACAGCCTTAATGTATTAAGCTCTTTGATTGAAGAAAATCCGGATAATGCACAGCGGTTTACCACTTCGTTATCTAAAATCTACCGTTATGTTTTAGAACAAAAAGATAAAGAACTGGTTTCTGTTGAAGATGAATTGTCATTTGCAAAAACCTACATGAACCTGCTGAAAATGCGTTTTGAAAACAGTTTGTTTTACGAATTACCAACTACGGAAATCAATCCCGACGCAAAAGTAGTTCCGTTGTCGTTACAGCTTTTACTTGAAAATACAGTAAAACACAATGTAGTAAGTGAACAAAAACCCCTGCATATTCGAATTTTTATTAATGGAGATTGTCTGGCTATCCAAAATGATTTTCAGAAGAAAGAAGTTTTGCAGGACAGGCAAGGGGTGGGATTACAAAATATCGTAAATCGATACGCAATTATAACCAACAGAAAGGTTTTGATTGAACAAAATGAACAAACATTCACAGTTAAGATTCCGATTTTAACGAAACAAATAGCAGTTATGGAAACAAATGCAGACTATAGTGATGAAAGCAAGGCGTATTTCAGAGCTAAAAAAAGAGTGGAAGAATTAAAAGGATTTTACGCAAATGTAATTTCGTATTGCTGTATTATTCCCTTTTTAATTTTTATAAATCTTACTTTTTCTCCTGGTTTTCAGTGGTTTTGGTTCTCGGCTATAGGCTGGGGATTTGGAGTTGTAATGCATGCTTTTAAAGTTTTTGGATACAGTTCAGACTGGGAAGAACGTAAGATTAGAGAGATTCTGGAAAAAGAGAATAACAGACAAACCTGGAAATAAGTATGGAAACAAAGTATAGTGAAGCAGAACGCTATTATCAGGCTCAGGAAAAGGTAAAAGAAATTAGAAAATTTTATGAGCATCTTGCTGTATATGTTCTTTGCAATCCGATTGTAATAATTGTAAACTTTATGACTTCGCCGGGTTATTTATATTTTTGGTATTCCTTGCTTGGCTGGGGAGTTGCAATTATTCTGCACGGATTGAAAGCCTTTGATCGTTTCCCTTTTTTAAATAAGGAATGGGAAAAAAGAAAAATTGATGAAATTCTGGAAAAAGAGAACAATAAACAAAAATGGGAGTAATCATGGAAATAAATTATAACGAAGAGGACAGATACTACCTGGCAAAAAAGAAGGTAGAGAATATAAAAGGGTTTTATGGTAATTTAATCTCATATATAGGTGTTAACATATTTTTGATTTTTATTAATTTATATACAACACCTAATCATTTATGGTTTTATTGGCCGCTAATATGGTGGGGACTGGGAGTTGTTTTTCATGGTTTAAAAGTTTTCGAAGTGTTTCCTGTTTTAGGAAAAGACTGGGAAGAGCGAAAAATCAAAGAAATCATGGAGAAAGAAAAGGAGAACAGAAACAAATGGCAATAACTTTTAAATCAAAGTAAAAAATGGGACGTTTTAGAACACGTATGTACGAAGAATACCGACAAGAGTTTAATAATGATGAACACTTTGAAATAGCCTACAAAAAAGTAAAAAGAATCAAAGGTTTTTACTCGCATTTGAAAGTTTATATTATCGTTAATGCTATTATGATTATTTCAAATCTGAATCGCGATTTTATAGGAAGCAGATTTGAAGTCAATGGCTTACTGGATTGGCATACTTATTCTACAGCATTATATTGGGGTATTGCATTAGTGATTCATGCATTTACAGTATTTGGACCTGATTTATTTTTTAATAGTGATTGGGAGCAAAAGAAAATCCGGAAATACATGGAAAAAGAATCTCAAAATACTAATAAATGGGAGTAATCTTTAATCTGAATTTTTAACATTTCAAGCCAAAAAATGACCACATTAATTATAGAAGACGAAAAACCGGCTGCAAGATTGCTACAGCGAAAGCTTGAAAAAATGGAAATTGCCGTAGAAACAATGCTACATTCTGTTGAAGAATCTATAGATTGGTTTGGCAATAACGAACATCCCGATTTGATATTTTTGGATATTCAATTATCAGATGGGTTATCGTTTGAAATTTTTGAAAAAATAGATATCAAAAGCGCTATTATTTTTACAACAGCCTATGATGAGTATGCGCTAAAAGCATTTAAACTGAACAGTATCGATTATCTTCTAAAGCCAATTGATGAAGATGAATTAGAAATGGCAGTTACCAAATTTAAAGCACGTTTGCCGAAATCAAATTCAGAAAATCAAAATCTTCAGCTTGATTTTGAACAAATACGCCGAATGCTTTCAAATCCTTTTGAGAAAAATTACAAAAAGCGATTTACCGTTAAAATAGGCCAGCACTTAAAGGTCATCACTACTGATGAAATCGAATGTTTTTTTAGTGAAAACAAAGGAACTTACATTCATACTTTTGACAATCGAAATTATTTAATCGATTCGACTTTAGAAATTTTGGAGCAGGAATTAGATATGAAGGAATTCTTTCGCGTAAGCAGGAAATACATTGTTCCACTTCATGCTATTAAGGAAATTCAGCTGTATACCAACTCCCGTCTAAAAGTAATTTTGCCGAGTTATAAAGAAGATGAGGTTATTGTAAGCCGTGAAAAAGTTCAGGATTTTAAGGGCTGGTTAGGATAAAAGGCTTACTTAAAAATTAATAAAGCACAGAAAAGATAAATAAAAAAGAGCCATATAGATTTGGCTCTTTTCTGTTTGTAAATGATTCTTATTTACTCAATCGGTGCAAGGTATACGTCATAGCACTCAAAAGGAAAAACGCCATAATTTGGTGAATTAGACCTAAAGCCAATGGCACACTGTATAATAATGTGAAAACACCAAGAGCAAACTGAACAAAAACAAAAATCACCAAAATATTAATTCCGTTTGATTGTGTTGAGGTAAGTGAATATTTTTTGCTTTTGAAATACAGGAAAAGAATAATCGCAACCACAACATAAGCAAAAGTCCTGTGTACAAACTGGACACCACTTTTTCCTTCAATCAAATTCTTCATTAAAGTAGATTGTTCAATAAAAACCGATTCGTGAATAAATTCTCCGTCACTCATCATAGGCCAGTGATTGTGAATTAAACCGGCATTTAACCCTGCTACAAAACCTCCGTAAATAATCTGGATTAATAAAGCTGCTAAAGCATATCTGGCGATTTTACGAAGCGGCAGAATCTTATTGATGTTTCTTTCAGGATAAATCAAATCTAAAGCAACCCAAAGCGTATATGCGAATGTGATAAAAGCAAAAGTTAAGTGTAATGAAAGCCTGAAGTGGCTTACATCCGGATTGTCAATTAATCCGCTGCGAACCATAAACCATCCAAGAAATCCCTGAAAACCTCCCATAGCTAAAAGAACAATACATTTTTTGATGGTTGCAGTATCTAATTTCTTTTTGATTAAAAAGTAAACAAACGGAATAAAAAATACCAAGCCAATGATACGCCCGATGAAACGGTGAAACCATTCCCAGAAATAAATAAATTTATAATCTGCTAATTGAAAATCGTTGTGAATATTGATTTTTTGGTACTCTGGAAATTTCTTGTATTGCTCAAAAGCTTCGTTCCATTTTGCTTCTGTTAAAGGCGGAAAAGTATCCGTTACCAAATGCCAGTCGGTCATGGATAAACCTGAATTGGTCAAACGGGTGATACCGCCCACGACAACCATTAAAAACAATAAAACACAACCTGATAGTAACCAGATGATTACTGATTTATTTTCTTTTTTCATTTTATAAAGTACTTATTTCTCTATTTTTTTTAAGCCTAACTTTTCAGCTCTTTTAATCACAAAATCATAAGCCGCCTGATATTCATTCGGAATATCTCCTTCTAAAATTGCTTCTTTTACCGCTTCTTTTAAAACTCCAATTTCTCTTGAAGGTTTTAAATCAAACATTTCCATAATTTCTTCTCCTGTAATGGGTGGCTGAAAATTACGCACCTGATCGCGTTCTTCAACTTCAACAATTTTTCTGCGGACAACCTCAAAGTTTTTATGGTATTTTTTGAATTTTGCCGGATTCTTTGTTGTAATATCAGCTTCGCACAAAGTCATTAAGTTCTCCACATCTTCACCCGCGTCAAAAACCAAACGACGAACAGCACTGTCGGTTACAATATCTTCTGCCAAAACAATTGGACGTGAACTCATCACAACCATTTTTTGGACAAATTTCATTTTATGGTTCAAAGGCATATGAAGACGTTCGAATATTTTCTTAGCCATTTTTCCACCCAGAAATTCATGTCCGTGAAAAGTCCAGCCTTGTTTTTTGTTAAAACGTTTGGTTGGTGCTTTTCCTATATCATGTAACAATGCTGACCAGCGCAACCACACATCATCTGTATTTGGACAAATATTATCGACAACTTCAAGCGTATGATAAAAGTTGTTTTTATGCGTATGGCCTTCAATTTCTTCTACCTGATTCAATGCTGTCAATTCAGGTAAAATTAGATCTAAAAGTCCCGTTTGGTATAAAAGCAAAAAGCCTGTTGAAGGTTTTGGGGTAGAAAGAATTTTATTCAATTCATCTACAATTCTTTCACCTGAAATAATTTTGATGCGATCAGCATTTTTTGTGATCGCATTCAGTGAGTTTTCTTCAATTTCGAAATTCAATTGAGTAGCAAACCGAATTGCACGAAGCATTCGCAATGGGTCATCAGAATAGGTAATATCCGAATCCAAAGGCGTTTTTATTATTTTGTTTTCTAAATCTTCCAAACCATTGAAAGGATCCAGAAGATTGCCGAAATTATTTTCGTTTAATGAAAGAGCAAATGCATTGATAGTAAAATCACGACGATTTTGATCATCCTGAAGTGTACCGTTTTCTACAATAGGATTTCGACTGTCACGGCTATAAGATTCTTTTCGTGCGCCTACAAATTCAATATCAGTATCTTCAAAACGAAGCATAGCTGTTCCGTAGGATTTAAAAACCTGAACTTTTGGTTTGTTGGGAAGTAATTCCGAAACTTTTAGTGCTAATTCGATACCGCTTCCAACGGCTACAACATCAATATCTTTTTTAGAACCTCTGTTTAAAAGCAAATCACGAACGAAGCCGCCAATTACATAAGAGTCAACGTTTAATTCCCGAGAAGCTTTCGAAATGATGTCGAAGATTTTGTTTTGTAAAGCTGCTTTATAATTTGTTTGTATAGCCACGAATTCACTGATTTTGATAATACGATATTCCTGAAGAGAATGAACGCGTGCAAATTTACAACATAGAAAATGCCTTTTATAATCTATGGTTGACTTTTTTGAATAATTTCACAATTTTTCAATTGAATTTTATTAAAATAATATAGTGAAGCTGAATTGCACGAATTCATTCGAAGTAATACTCAAAAATTTTAAAAATAAATTCGTGAATTCGTGGCGAAAAAAAAACTATTCCACAATAAAACAAATCAATTGTGATAATCTGTTTTTAAAAATTCAATTTGTATTTTTGAATCACTTAAAAATGCACAAATGAAAATTGTTATATCGCCTGCGAAGTCATTAAATTTCGAAAAAGAATTACCTACAAATAAACATACAGAGCCTTCATTTTTAAAAGAAGCAAGAATCGTTCATAAAGTAGTAAAAACTAAAAAGCCGGCTGAATTATCTGAATTAATGTCAATCTCAGATAAACTAGCGGATTTGAACTGGAAACGCAATCAAGACTGGAAAACACCTTTTACTGCTCAAAATGCACGTCCGGCAGTTTATACTTTTGATGGAGATGTCTACACAGGCTTGGATGCATATACAATTCCGTTAGAAAAACTGGATGCATTACAGGATAAATTAAGAATTTTATCCGGACTTTATGGTCTTCTAAAACCACTGGATTTAATGCAGGCGTATCGTTTGGAAATGGGGACTAAAATGCCTGTTGCTGAATCTAAAAACCTGCACGAATTCTGGAAACCAACGGTCACAAAAGCTTTAAACAAAGAATTGAAAAAAGACGAATTATTCGTGAATTTAGCCAGTAACGAATACTTTTCTGCAGTTGATGTAAAAGGGTTGAAAGTTCCTGTAATTACTCCGGATTTTAAAGATTATAAAGACGGAAAATTAAAAATGATCAGTTTCTTTGCTAAAAAAGCAAGAGGAATGATGGTACGTTATATCATCGATACCAATGCAGAAACTATTGACGATTTAAAAGGTTTCAATTACGAAGGTTATCAATTCGATGCGAATCTTTCAAAAGGAAATCATTTGGTTTTTACGAGATAAATTTTAAATCACTAAGATTCTGAGGTATTAAGTTTTCTTTTCTTTGTGTTAATTTTACCGCAATGAACGCTAAGATTTACGCAAGGTTCGCAAAGTTTTAAAAACTTGAAACTTGAAACTTGAAACTTGAAACTTGAAACAATAAAAAATCCGTGTCACAGGAAAACTGACACGGATTTTTCGTATTATAAATAATTACTAAATATTAATGCATCGCATCTGCGGGATTAATCTTGTTCTTTCCTCTTTTGATAAAAAAGATGATCGGAATACAACATAAAAACATCACTCCTAAGTACATAAAAATGTCCATGTATGATAAGACGGTACTTTGTTTTAGAATAGAATAATCTATAGCCTGATAGGCTTTTTTCATGGCTTCATCTGCGGTAAATCCTTTTGCCATAAAGGCTTTCTGCATTCCTGCAAGACGCTGCTGAACTTCAAATTTTGCAGGATCTAAATTATTGATCAAATTTACCCGGTGTTCCTGGCTGAAACGAGTAATGAAAGTCGTAATGATAGCAATACCAAATGATCCTCCTAATTGTCTCATCATTCCGGTAAAAGCGGCTCCTTCTCCAATTTGTTTCCCTTTAAGTGTGGAAAGCGAAAGTGTTGTAATCGGAACGAAAAGTAGTCCCAAACCGATTCCCCTTAAAATTAATGGCCAGAATAAATGTTCTACTCCGGTATCGGGTGTCATTCGGTCATGCATTAAGAGTGTAAAGAAAAAGAAAACTAAAAATCCAACTGCCACCATATAACCCTGAGGAACACCTTTCTGAATCATATTACCAACAAAAGGCATCATAATCGCAGTTGTAATAGATCCCGGAATCAAAAGCAATCCGGCATCCATTGCAGTCCATCCTAAAATTGACTGGGTGTAAATTGGGATAATTAAAGTCGATCCGTACAAACCGAAGCCAAGTATAAAACACATTATAGTTCCAATTCGTAAGTTTCCATCTTTTAGAACACTTAAATTTACAATAGGATGTTTGTACGTGAGTTCTCTCCAAATAAATAAGACTAAACCAAGAACTGTTACAACACTTAAGGTTACAATGAGTGAATCGTTAAACCAATCATCCTGCTGACCGTGCTCTAAAACGAATTGTAAGGACCCGATAAAAGAGGTTAATAATATAATTCCCCACCAGTCAACCTGATTGGCTTTTAATTTTTCTCCATATTTTGGACTCCTAACAAAACTTATTGCCAAAATAGTAGCGATAATTCCCAGAGGAATATTAATATAAAAAATATAAGGCCAGGAATAGGTATCTACCAAATATCCCCCTAATGGCGGACCTAAAGTAGGACCAACAATTACACCCATTCCGTAAATAGCCTGTGCCATACCACGTTTTGCAACCGGATAACTTTCTGTAATAATAGTTTGAGCCGTTACAAGTAATGCTCCTCCGCCCATACCCTGTACGAATCGGAAAGCAACGAGTTCCCATATATTAGTAGCGTTACCGCATAAAAAGGAACAGACTGTAAATATGATGATAGAGGCCACAAAATAATTTCGTCTTCCAAATTGCTGCGATAGCCAGCTCGTCATCGGAATTACAATAACATTCGCAATTGCGTATGCTGTAATTACCCACGCCACATCGGTCAGGGTAGCCCCAAGGCTCCCTCGCATGTGCGTTAGTGCTACGTTTACAATTGTGGTATCTACAATTTCCAGCAGTGCACAAAGTACTGCGGTAATCGTAATGATAACACGTCTATAACCGTATTCTACTAAATCATCATCTGATTGTACTGCTGCTGCCATTTATTTTATTTCAAGTGTACATCTACATCAACATTCATTCCCGGACGTAATAATTTTACTTTTTCAGGATCGTTTGAAGGGTCTAAACTGATTTTTACCGGTAATCTCTGAATTGTTTTTACGAAATTTCCTGTAGCATTGTCAGGAGGCAATAGAGAGAAACGTGATCCTGTAGCAGGAGAAAAAGATGTTAAAGTACCTTTAAACTCATAATTAGGATAAGCATCTACTTTCAGGCTTACTTTTTGACCTACAACCATTTTATTCAATTGCGTTTCTTTGAAGTTAGCAACAACCCATGCTTCATTATTATTGATAATGTAGAATAAAGATTGTCCTGGCTGAACCAATTGTCCAGGCTGAATATCCACTTTAGAAACCTGTCCGTCAATCGCAGCGGTTACAACAGTGTAAGATAGATTCAAATATGCTACATCAAGCATTGTTTTTGCTTTTTTGATGTTAGCTGCAGCAACCTCTGTTTGTTTATCAGAAACTTTAGATTTTGACTGAATCACTGATTTTTGGAAAGAGCTTGCTCTTTGTTGCTGCTCTAAAACACGTACCTGATTTTCAGCTTCATCTTTTGCGGTTTGTGCCTGCTCAAATTGCTGTTTTGTAATGGTATGTGTTTTATATAAGTTGTTGTAACGATTAAAATCGTTTGTTGCTTGTCTTAATCTGATTTTTGCACTTTCGATAGAACCTCCTGCAGATCTCATTTGAGCGTCAGAAACATTAATGCTTGCGTATGCGCTTCCAATATCTGCTTTTGCGGCTTCGTATTGACCTTCAGCACCTAATAAAGCAGCATGCGCTTCATCAATTTTTAACTGATAATCTCTCTTGTCAATTGTAAACAGAGTATCTCCTTTTTTTACAAAGTCATTATCTTTTACAAATACTTTGCTAATATATCCTGAAACCCTCGGGATAATCGGATTCATTTTTTTCTCGATTTGAGCATCATCCGTTTCTTCGTGACCTTGTGAGTGAAGGTATTTTGATATTCCGTAAGTTCCGCCCACTAAAATCAAAACGGTTAATATGATGATGAATTTTTTATTTGTCTTTTTCTTTTCCATGAGAGCTATCGATTATATTTTAGAAAGATTGAATGATTGAGATAATTGTCCTGATACTGAAAGCAGTTCGTAATATTTTTGAATAATAGTGGCTTTTGATAAAGCAGTATTGATTTTAGCACTAAGATTTTCAACATCTGCCTCCACCAAATCATTAGTGTCTGATAAACCATTATCAAATTTATCTTTTACCAGTCTGTAGTTTTCAGTTGCCTGTTGAAGTGCTTCATCATAAACCACACTTTGATTAATTGCCAAGTCATAATCTTCAATAGATTTCTGAACTTCAATTTTAATATGATCTGTCATGATTGCTTCCGTATTTTTTACTTCCAAAGCTTTACTTTCGGCTTCTTTTACATGAGCGCTGTTTTTATAAATCCCGGATAAATCATAAGATAAGCCTATTCCAAAATTCATAGCATACTTTACTGTAATAAAATCTTTTAAGTCTAAAGCAGTATAACCTCCTAACAGAGCCAGAGAAGGATAATAAGCTGCTTTTGCAACTCTAATATTTGCTTCACTAGCTTTTGACTGCAAGCGAACTGCCTCTAAATCCTTTCTGTTTTCAAGTGCTGAAGCATCAGATGTTGGAATATTATTTGTTTTCAAATTAAAGAAATCCTGCTCGTTCACCTGAATTTTAACCGATGGTTCTAATTTAAGCAATGTCGTAAGATAAAAATTGATATTATTGAGGTTATTGTTCGCCTCGTCAATAGATAATTGCGTTTTAGAAACCAATAATTGTGCTTTCAATAAATCATTTCTTGGTATGATTCCATTTTTTTCTAATTCGGTAAAATCGGTGACACGCTGTTTCGCCTGTTTTTGATTTTCGCTTAAAAGATCTAATGTTTTTTGTGCTTTGTATAAGGCAGTGTAATAGGTAATCACACGCAAGGCAACATCTTCTTTTGTTTTTGCAGCATTAGCAGTTTCGGCTTCATATAAATTGTCATAGGCTTCAATGCTGTTTTGAATTTTAAAACCTGAAAAGATTGGCATACTTAAGTTCGCCATACCAAGCATTACACGATCAGGAGATGCCATTGACTCATTGCTTGCTTCATCATTGTGCATGTCGATTGAAGCTTTTGTTAAGCGTTGATATTGTCCGGAAATTTTTAAATCAGGATATTGATTATTTTTTACCGTAGACAATTCGTATTTTTTTGTGTTTACCTTAGTATTGGCCAGCGTAACTTCGTTACTTTTTTCCCAGGCCAGTTTAACGGCTTCATCTAAGGTTAAACTTGTTTTTTCTTGTGCTTCTGTTGAAGATATTCCGATAAAGAAAACTCCAAAGAGCATTAATTGACTAATTTTCATAAACAAGTAGTGCTTTTATAGTTTGTTGAATGTGCTTTTTAAGAGTAGTTTTGATATAATTGTTATACAATTCTTCTGTATTTAAATTCAGCAGTTCTACGAAGAAAGGTTTATTCATATGAAAATGAAAAAATGTTCCAATTATTGTAGGCGTGATGAGCGGAATGATAACATCTTTTCTAAAAACGCCTTTTGCCTGGCCTTGCGAAATAATACTTTCAACTGATTTAAGATTTCCTTTTTTTAATTCGGTAAAGGCGGTCATGCTTTTTTCTCTTTCTTTTGAATTGAGCTCAAAATGTAAAACTCTGAAAATGCCTTTGTTGCAATTAATTCTGGTAATATAAATTTCAATTAACTTATTGATTTTCTCGAGAGGTTCGATATTTTCGTGCAATAAGTTTTCAAGTTTTAATTTTAAATCTGAAGTTTTGTAGATAATCAGTGATTCCAGCAGCCGGTCTTTTGAACCAAAATAATACGAAATCATGGCAACATTAATTTTTGCCATTTTTGAGATATCCCGTATCGAGGTGCCTTCAAATCCTTTATCAGAAAAAAGCTTTTCTGCTACTTCCAGAATCTGAATTTTTTTGTCATTTAATTCGATGTGTGACATGGTAATGTTTTCTAATCGAATACAAAATTAAACACTTGTTTAAATTAAACACTTGTTTAATTTTTGTTTAACATAAAATTAACATAAAACGGTTTCGCAATTTTGATCATAAAAAAAGCTGAAACATTAACGTTTCAGCTTTTTTTATGTCAATCTAAAGTAGAAAATTGGATAAATCTATATTTTTATCTATCGAATTCCTCCAACAAACTCCTTAATCTTCCCACTTCCGCTTTCAGATAAATGTTTAATAAAAGCACTTCCAATAATCGCCCCTTTTGCATATTTTGTAGCCTGACTGAAGGTTTCTTTATTAGAAATTCCAAAACCAACGATTTGAGGATTTTTCAGGTTTAAGTTTGAAATTCTCTCAAAATAGGTTTCCTGAGTGTTTCCAAAACCTGCCTGAGAACCTGTCACACTTGCCGAACTTACCATATAAATAAATCCGTTTGAAACGCTGTCGATAAAACGAATACGTTCGTCTGAAGTCTGTGGTGTAATTAAAAACACATTGATCAAACCGTATTTTTCGAAAATGGCTTTGTACTGATCTGCGTAAACATCAACCGGAAGATCCGGAATAATTAAACCATCGATACCAATTTCAGCACATTTTTTACAAAAAGTCTCAACTCCGTATTGGAGCATTGGGTTAAAATAGCCCATGATAATCAACGGAATTGTTACGCTTTTGCGGATGTTTGCCAGCTGATCAAATAGAATCTGAGTTGTCATTCCGTTATGAAGCGCTGTTGTTGAACTCGCCTGAATGGTTGGTCCGTCTGCCAAAGGATCACTGAAAGGCAAACCAATTTCGATTAAGTCTACCCCATTTTTTTCTAAATCCTGAATGATTTGAACTGTGTCATTTAGGTTTGGATATCCTGCAGAGAAATAGATAGAAAGGATTTTTTTATCTTCTTGTAATTTTTGAGTTATTCTGTTCATTGTAATGTCTTTTATACTCCTGCAAGGTTGTCAAAACTTAGAGGAGTTTTATCTAAAGTAAATTTTTTATATTTTAAAGCTTTTAAAACCTGAAACAAATTATAATCTTTTGAAGATTAATTCTCAATGTAAATCCACGCAACAATTCCTGATTTCAGAGTAATTTCTACTCTTTTATAAGCATTAGACTCGAATTGATCTGCTTTGGCAAGATCTGCGCTGGAAATGCTGTAAACGATTCCGTCAACGGCATCCGATGGATTTTCGCTTGGTGTTGCTACAAAATAGTCTTCAATTCCAAATTCTTCTTCTATCTGAAGATCTTTTAGTTTGTAACCTGCCAACTGGTCCGGTGTTCCGATTAACAGCTTATTAAAAACCTGCATCTGAATTTCTTTTGACTGTAATGTTCCGTATGAGAATATCTGTTCCATAAATTTATTTTCTCGTTATTTTTTGCGTTAGGGATAGCAACGGTATCTCCCGATTTAGAAAAACAAGGCTTTTTAGGCGTAGTTTTTGTTAAGCTGGAATTTAGCGGATAGCCTCCCGATAGCTATCGGGATTGGGAACGCCTAAATTACGATTTTTATTACAATTTAAAATAATCTATGTAATTATCTAAATCTTTATCACCACGACCCGAAAGGCTGATCACCACAATATCAGTTGGTTTGAATTTCTTTTGATCTAAAACCGCAAAAGCATGCGCGCTCTCTATTGCGGGAATGATACCTTCTAATTTTGTAAGCTGTAAGCCTGCGTTCATTGCATCGTCATCGGTTACGGAGAAAAACTCTCCACGGCCTGATTGTGCTAAATGCGCATGCATAGGTCCAACTCCAGGGTAATCAAGGCCAGCAGAAATTGAGTACGGTTCTGTAATTTGTCCGTCAGCGGTTTGCATTAAAAGGGTTTTGCAGCCGTGAATAACGCCTACTTTTCCTAATTTACTGGTAGCGGCACTATGACCGCTATCTACGCCTTTTCCGGCTGCTTCTACTGCGATAATACCCACTTCAGGCTCATGTAAAAAATGATAATAAGTCCCTGCAGCGTTACTTCCTCCACCGATACAGGCTACTACATAATCAGGGTTTTCACGTCCTTCTTTTTCTTTTAACTGCCATTTAATTTCTTCGGAAATTATACTCTGAAAACGGGTTACCATATCCGGATAAGGATGAGGTCCAATAGCAGAACCAATAATATAATGTGTATCAACCGGATTGTTGATCCAGTCACGGATAGCTTCGTTCGTAGCATCTTTTAAGGTTCTTGAACCCGAAAGTGCCGGACGAACTTCGGCGCCTAACATTTTCATACGGGCTACGTTTGGAGCCTGACGGGCAATGTCGATTTCACCCATATACACGATGCATTCCATTCCCATCAATGCACAAACAGTAGCTGTTGCCACACCATGCTGACCAGCACCGGTTTCGGCAATAATTCTTTTTTTGCCTAAACGTTTTGCAACTAATATTTGCCCGATTGTATTGTTAACTTTATGTGCTCCTGTATGGTTTAAGTCTTCTCTTTTTAAGTAGACTTTTGTATTGTATTTTTCAGATAAACGTTTAGCAAAATATAATGGGCTAGGGCGGCCAACGTAATCTTTGAGCAATTGGTCAAATTCTGCTTTAAAATCAGGTTCAGCTGTAATTTTTAAATAATTCTGGCGTAATTCTTCTACATTTGGATAGAGCATTTCAGGAATATAAGCTCCACCAAATTCTCCGTAATATCCTTTTTCGTCTACGTTAAAATTCATTTTGTTTTAAAGTTTAAATGTTGACAATTTCAAATTTTCGTTTGAAATTGCTTAATAGATTTTTATTCTTTAGCCCTGGTTCGATTTCAAATTTACTATTTATATCCACAGCATAAATAGGTAAATTGCTTTTTGAAATTTCTTCAATGGCTTTTAATTCATTCATTCCGATTCCGCCGCTTAAAAAGAAAGGCTTCTTCGAATTGTATTTTTTTAATATTGTCCAGTCAAAAGTGGTTCCGTTGCCGCCGGGTAATTTTCCTTTGGTATCAAACAAAAAATAATCAGATACACTTTCAAAAGGCTTTATGATTTCAAAATCAAAATTTTCATCGGCAGAAAATACTTTTATGATTTCGGTTTTTTTTGGTAATTGTTTTTTAAGTTCCGAGCAAAATTCTATTGATTCATTTCCGTGTAACTGAACGGCTTGTAAATGGTATTTTTCGACTTTTTCCAGAATTTCTTCCTGGCTCTGGTTAACAAATACGCCTGTTTTTTTAATTGTTTTTATAAGTTCCGGAATGTTTCCATCACAATATCTTGCGGATTTATCCCAGAAAATAAACCCCATATAATCGGGCAGGAGTGAACCTACTTCGAGAATGTTGTCGGGATATTTCATGCCGCATATTTTGAGTTTCATTTTTGTTGGCTTTGGGCTTTGGACTTTGAGCAATGGGCTTTGTGCGGTGGGCCGATAACCCATCGCTGATTGCCCACAACTGAAGGCTTATAGCTGTTTAATAAATTCTGTTGCAGCTTCTCCGGCGTTATCGGTTTTCATGAAGTTTTCTCCAATTAAAAATCCTTTGTAACCAAAAGGCTTTAATTCCGAAATAGCTTCGACAGATGAAATCCCGCTTTCAGAAACTTTTACAAACTCATCCGGGATTTGAGAAGCCAGCTGTTTGCTGTAATCCAGGCTTACTTCGAAAGTTTTCAAATTTCTGTTGTTTACACCAATCATATCTAAACTTGGCATAATTGATTTTTGCAGTTCTTCAAGATTGTGAACTTCCAGTAAAACTTCTAATCCTAATTTTTTGGCAAATTCGGATAAGGATTTGATCTCTTCACGGGTCAAAACTGCTGCGATCAATAAAATCAAATCGGCTCCATGGGCTTTTGCTTCTAAAATCTGGTATTCGTCTACAATAAATTCTTTTCGCAATAGCGGAATATTTACACTCGCTCTTGCTAAAAGCAAATCGTCTAAAGAACCGCCAAAATATTTTCCATCGGTTAAAACTGAAATTCCACACGCTCCTGCATCTTCGTAACCTTTAACAACTTCTTCAACCGTGAAATTGTTGTTGATGATTGATTTTGAAGGCGAACGACGCTTATGTTCTGCTATAATTCCGGAATTACTTTCTCTTAATTTCTGACTTAGAGAAATTATTTCTCTTTCAAAAAACACTGAACTTTCCAATTGTGAAATCGGAATGATGGATTTTTTAAGAACGACTTCACGTTGTTTATCGAAGATTATTTTATCTAATATATTCATTTTAATTCTTTGTCTAATTTAGTTTGTCTTTTAAAGCCTCAATCCATATTTTATATCCTTCATCATTCATGTGTAGATTATCGGAACTAAATATATCTTTTTTAGGATTGCCATTTTCGTCGAGCATTTTACTCCAGATATTTACAAAAACGATGTTTCTTTTTTTATTTATGAAAGCTTCGATTAGTTTATTGGTTTGAATTTGTCTTTCTTTCATTTTCCATCTGGAAATGCTTGGTTTTATCGAAACATAAACTATAGGAACTTTTGGCTGCTGTTTTCTAATGTTTTCATATAAAATTTTAAAGCGATTGAAAACTTCTGCAGGTGTAATCTTTTCAGAACTTGCTAAATCATTTTCTCCACAATAAATAACTATTTTTCTAGCCTGGTATTTAAAAATAACTTCTTTTTCAAAACGAATTATATCTAATAAATCAGAACCTCCAAAAGCACGGTTTAAAACAGGAATCGTTGGGAAATCCTGCTGTAAACTAGTCCATTTTGTGAAAGAGGAACTGCCAATAAAAAGAACAGGATTCTTTACAGGAGCCTTTAAACTATCTTCTTTTTTGAAAGCCTGAATATCATTATAAAACGGAACTTTTTGAGCAAAAGAATGAATCGACAAAAAGAGTGCGAACGCAAAAATAAATTTTTTAAGCATCATAATTTTATTTGAATTGTTGAATTTTAAAGACTCAATTCTTGTAATTTTTTCAAAGAAGCCAATCCTTTTCCGGAGAATAGACTCTCTTTTGCTAATTCAAATCCTTCGAGGTGTGAACATTTTGTAACAGTTGAAATGGCCATTGCCGCATTAGCTAAAACGACATTATTTTGAGCTTCTGTCCCTTTTCCTGAAATGATATTGGTAAAGATTTCTGCCGATTCTTCGATAGTTTTTCCACCTTCAATTTCATCTTGTGATAAAAGACGAACACCAAAATCTTCCGGTTTCAACATTCCTTCCATGTTGCTGGTAATGATTTTGGTTGGACCAGTTAATGAAATTTCGTCATAACCGTCAAGCGAATGTAGGATGGTGAAATTCACATTGGTGTTTTGGTACAAATAAGCATACATTCTTGCCAATTCTAAGTTGAAAACCCCTACTAATTGATTTTGTGGAAACGCTGGATTTACCATTGGTCCCAACATATTAAAGAATGTTTTTACAGCCAGTTCTTTACGGATTGGCCCAACATGTTTCATGGCAGGATGGAATAGGGGAGCGTGCAAAACACAAATTCCGGCCTGATCGATACATTTTTCTAAAAAGGAAGGATCATTGCTGAATTTGATACCCATTTTTTCCATCACGTTGCTTGATCCTGAAATAGATGATACTCCGTAATTTCCGTGTTTAGCCACTTTTATTCCGGCACCCGCGGATACAAAAGAAGCTAAAGTTGAAATGTTGAAAGTATCTTTTCCGTCACCGCCTGTTCCGCACAAATCGATTGTATTGTAAGCTGATAAATCAACGCGGATGCATAATTCTAACAAAGCTTCACGAAATCCTGAAAGTTCGTCAATTGTAATGCTTCGCATCATAAATACGGTCAAAAAAGCCGAAATCTGACTTGGATTGTATTGACCGCTTGAAATATTAATCAATACATTTTTAGCTTCTTCTTTCGTAAGCACTTCGTGATTGATTAATTTGTTTAATATAGTTTTCATTTTTTTACTTTTAGTTTTTTTTGTTTCAAGTTTCAGGTTCTGTGCGAACTTGAAACTTATAACTTGAAACCTGAGACTTTTTTAATGTTCATTTCCCTGATAAATCCACATAGGTTCTGTTTTTCCGGCTCTTTCAAAACCATTTTTCCTGTAGAAATCAACTGATCTTCCGTCTGCCGTTAACATCTGCATGTGAAAATGACTGTATTTTTCCTGCATTTTATTCATAATCAATTTTCCGATTCCTTTTCCCTGATATTCAGGAAGAATCAATAAATGGGGATAATAAACAGTTAAAAAGCCATCAGAAATTGCATTACCTAATCCGACTAGTTTTTTTCCTTCCCAGGCAGTCACTAAAGTTTCAGAATTTAAAAGGCCATTATACAGCTCATTTGGTTTGCTGGCTGAACTCCATTCATTGGCTTTGTATAAAACCAAAATATCTTCGATATTGATTTCCCGGGTTTCTAAAATTGTTATTTCCATTGATTTTGATTTTTGTTTCAAGTTTCAGGTTTGCTTCTCCAATTCGGCTAAAGCCTCGTGTCACGCTCCAACAACTTGAAACTTTAAACCTGAAACAAAAATTAATCCTTAATCCAGTTTTCTAAAATCCTTTTTCCGTTTGGCGTTAATACACTTTCAGGGTGAAATTGTACACCGCGTACATCATAAGTTTTGTGGCGTAGAGACATTACCTGACCATGTTCTTCGAAAGAAGTTGCTTCTAAAACATCCGGTAAATCAGCATTCACAACCCATGAGTGATAACGTCCTACTTCAAATTCATCTTCAAGACCTTCAAATAAGGATTCGTCTGTAACTGCTTTTTTTACATTGGTAGCAACACCGTGATATACTTTATCCAGATTTGAAAGCGTTCCTCCAAAAACTTCTCCAATGGCCTGTTGTCCTAAGCAAACTCCTAAAATACTTTTTGTTGGAGCATATTTCCGAATAACATCTTTTAGTAAACCCGCTTCATCCGGTATTCCGGGTCCTGGAGAAAGCAATATTTTGTCGAAAGAACCAATTTCGTCAATATCAAATTCATCGTTTCTGTAAACGGTTACTTCACAGTTTAAATCTTCCAGATAGTGTACTAAGTTGTAAGTGAAACTATCGTAATTGTCTATAACTAAAATCTTTTTCATTGTGTTTGTTTTTTTGTTTCAGGTTTCAAGTTTCAGGTTTTCACGTTGCAGTTAACCTGAAACTTGAAACAAAGAAAACTTGAAACTAAATTTTTATTTTTCCCGAACGTATTTTTCAGTAATGATTCGGTTAATTCCTAATTTTTCTAATTTTTCGATTCCTTCCTGAATTAGGGTATCGTTTTGGATTTTTACTACAAATTCAAATTTGTTGTTCTCCCATGGGCGGTTATTGAAATATTCAAGGTTTTCGGTGTAAATACTGTCTTTTAAAGTATATTTTCCGCCTCCGCCAAAGAATACGGCATTTATTGAATCTTTACCATTATTCAGATCATGATTGAAAAAAGCAAAATGAGTATCATTTATAATTTTGATCATTTTTGTCTTTGGATTGAAAGTTGAAAAAGTCGAATCTTTTTCGGTCGTTTCTGCTGAAATAAGACGCCAGGTTCCTTCAATTGAATTTTGCTTTTTCTCTGAATTGCAGGAAGAAAGGATAATGATTAAAATTAAAATTGAGATTGCATTTTTCATGGTTTTTATGGTTTTTTGTTAACTGTTTCAAGTTTCAGGTTTGATTCGTATTCCAATTAAAATTGAAACTTGAAACAAAACAAACTTGTAACTAAATTTTTTCAGCCATTTCTAAAGCGGTATTCAACGCTCTTAATTTATTGTAAACTTCCTGCATTTCGCTTTCTTCGTCTGAACTGGCAACAATTCCGGCTCCGGCCTGACAGTGTAACTGATGATTTTTTGAAAGGAAAGTACGAATCATAATCGCATGGTTGAAATTGCCTTCAAAATCCATAAATCCGATTGCTCCTCCGTAGAAATTACGGTTTGTTTTTTCGTAATCTTCAATCAATTGCATTGCTCGGTGTTTTGGAGCACCGCTTAAAGTTCCTGCCGGGAAAGTGTCGGCAACCACCTGCATTGTTGTCGCTTTATCGTGTAAATGACCAGTAACTTTTGAAACCAGATGAATCACGTGTGAGAAAAACTGAACTTCTCTGTATCTTTCAACGTTCACATCATGACCGTTTCGGCTTAAATCGTTTCGCGCCAAGTCAACTAACATTACGTGCTCGCTGTTTTCTTTTTTATCTTCGGATAATTTTTTGGCCAATTCGGCATCTTTTTCATCATTTCCAGTTCTTCTGAAAGTTCCGGCAATTGGATGAATTTCGGCTTTTCTGTCTTTTACGATAATTTGTGCTTCGGGTGAAGAACCAAATATTTTAAAATCGCCATAATCAAAAAAGAATAAATACGGAGATGGATTGATGCTTCGTAAAGCACGATATACATTGAATTCATCACCTTTAAAACCCTGTGTGAAACGACGGGATAAAACCAATTGAAAAACATCGCCTCTAAAACAGTGTTTTTTAGCCAAAGCTACATTGTGTTTGAATTCTTCATCAGTTAAATTAGAGAAACCTTCGCCTTCTTTAGTGAATTTATAAGAAGCTATATTTCTGGATTGTAATAATTGTTCAATTTCTGAGATATTGTTTCTTCCGTCAACGCTATGGCAAAAAATATAGGCTTCGTTTTTGAAGTGATTGATGGCAATAATGTTTTGGTAAACGGCGTAAAAAACATCCGGGATTAAGGTTGCCGAATCTTTTTTGGCAATTTCTACCTTTTCGAAATATCGAACGGCATCGTAAGATATATATCCGAATAAACCGTTATTGATGAATTTGAAATCGTTTTTCTCTGACTTAAACTGACCCGAAAATTCCTGAATTACTTCCGGAATGTTAGTTGACGCATCAATTGAAATTTGCTCAGTTGTTCCGTCAGGGAAAGTTTTCGAAATAAGTTCGTTTTCGATTTTGATCGTGGCAATCGGATTGCAGCAGATGTATGAGAAACTATTGTCATTTCCGTGGTAGTCACTACTTTCTAATAATAAACTATTTGGGAATTTGTCTCTGATTTTAAAATAAATACTTACCGGCGTAATCGTGTCTGCCAGAATTTGTTTGTAGTGTGTGTTGAGTATAAAAGGTTTCAATGTATTTCGTTTTTTAATTTTTATATTTTCTGTTAATTAGATTTCGGCCAAAAAAAAAGGCTTGTCGTGATGACAAGCCTTTTTATATTTATAGTTTACAATACCATAGGAAGCTTTGTTCACGACGTCTGACGTAAATTCTTCCACCACCAAGTATTGTTCATTGTAATTTTCATAATCTTATTTTGATATGGCAAATATATAAATGTAATTTGAATTAGAATGCATTGAAAGTAAAAAAAAACTTTCCTTAATTTAGAAATTTGTTAAATATGTAAAAATATCAGTAGCTTTTAACGGCTTATTTTCCACTTGCAACCGCATTGTTAAATTTTGTTCTAAAGTCCGGATTTCCTTTAATATTAGGAGTTAAGAATAATTCGTCGCTTTTTATTTTTGTAGATTCTATTGCAAATTCAGGATTGCTGTACCAGTTTTTAATTCCTGCATCATTGCTTGAAGATTCGCTTGTGATTCCACCATTACAATTGTTAGCCATCACGTTTTTTAATGTAATTTTTGATAAATTTTCGTTGCCATTTCCAATATTTCCATTCAGAAGTATGAAAGGAGTGAACCCTGAAACAACACTATTAGTTAAATTGAAAAAGGTATTTTCTCCAATATGGGCAGATTCGCGCACCAGTCCCTGATTGTTTTCTTCCAGATTTACAAGTGTGATATTGCTGGCATTTATTTTGGTCATTTTTTTGGTCATATCGGTATTTTCTATTTTGTCGTACGAATCTACTTCAAAACATCTGGATCCTGAAATATCAGATGAGAAAGGATGACGAATAGCAATACTGTTGCTGATATTTATTTGTGCTCCTTGTGTAAAATCAAAATCATCATCTGTAGTTCGGTATGAAATTAAGTTGTTCATATTCAGGTCACCACCATAGCATTCAAAAGAATCATCATTAGAATAACTGATTTGAATATTGCTTAAAACTGTTTTTCTTCCAACCCCGGCTAATGAAAGTCCGTTAAGTTCTTTTAAAGCACTTAATTTTCTGCCTGAATATTCAATACGAACATATTTCAAAATTCCTGAATTGTCTTCTGCATCCTGTCCTCCGTAATGATTCAATATTTCATCTAAGTTGAAAGGCAGGGTTGCAATGCCCCCCAATTTATTGATAGGCGCTTTTCCAAGAATAATGATACCACCCCAGTCTCCTGGCTTTCTTTCGGTTGTTCCTTTATTTGAAGTAAAAATTATAGGATCAGTTTCTAAACCTTCGGCCATAATTTTTGCACCGTTTGAAATTACTAAAGTACCACAGGTTTTGTCATCGCCCCTGATAACTGTTCCGGGTTCAATTGTAAGTACAGCATTATTGGTTACATATACAATACCCACTAACTGATAGGTATTTCGTTTGGTTAGTCTGGTATCTTTGTCAATTGTTCCTGCAATAATATTTGTAGCTTCATTGTACTCAACAGCTCCTGGCTTAAAATTGGTCCAGTTGTTCATCCAGTTTGACGTTCCTATGATTCCTTTTTGTTGTTGTGCCTGAAGAAAAAAAGTGCTTAAAATTGTTATAATTGTAATCTGTATTGTAGTTTTCATAACTATCATTTTGATTTTCTAGTTTTGGATTTTTATTGTTTTTTAACAATGTCAAAATTAGAAGCCGAATGTTAATCAAAATATGTGAGCTTGTTACGAAAGGGTTATTTAAATATTAAGAACGTTATTTTTATGTTTTTATAAAAAAGAAACCCCAACAATTTAAACTGTTGGGGCTTCCTGATTCCAAATTAGTAAGTTTGAAATATTAGAATTTTAAAGATACTGCCAATTCGAAATCATCATTGATCGTTTTGTCTCCTAAGTTTTGGAAGAAGTTACCGGAATTGTATTTGATATCGTATTTAGTTCTGTCAACTTTAAATGCTGTTGTAGCAGTATTTCCATTTACAGCGATGTCAAAAGTTACAGGTTTAGTGATTCCTTTGATAGTTAAATCAGCAGTTACAGTATAAACATCTGTAGATTTAGCTCCGATAGTTTTGAAAACTAATTTTGCAGTTGGATATTTATCAGTTCCGAAGAAATCGTCAGCTTTTAAGTGACCGTTTAGTTTTCCCTGGTATTCTCCAGTTAAATCAGTTGCAGTTAATGAAGTCATATCAACTGTGAAACTACCACCAGTTAATTTTTTTCCTTTGAAAACTACTGCTCCTTCTTTGAAGTTTACTGTTCCTGAGTGTTCTCCGGTTACTTTTTTACCTACCCATTTGATAGTAGATGCTTTTACGTCGATTTTTTTAGTTTGAGCGTTTACTGAAACTGACGCTGCTGCTACGAATAATGCTATTGCAATTGTTTTTAAATTTTTCATGTTGTGAAATTAATTTTGATTGTTATTAAATAATTATAGTGTGATAAATAATTCTTCCTGAGATTTTCTGACTTTTTTGTAATGTTGAGAATCATCCTCATCATGTCTGTAACCGATAGTGGCTACAACTACTGCGTTTAATCCTAATTTGTCAAAGCCCAGAATTTCGTTGAATGCTGCAGGGCTAAAACCTTCCATAGGCGTAGTATCGATTTTTAATTCAGCTGCTGCACTTAATAATGTTCCTAAGGCAATGTAAGTTTGTTTTGAAGTCCAGATGTTTTTAGCTTCGTTTGATAAATTAGAAATAACGTTATTCATCATGTCGCTAAAACCGCCTAAAGCATCTGTAGGAACTCCTCTGGTTTCGCTTATATTTTTGATGTATGCTTCAACTGATTTTGAATCAAGATTAAGATCATTTGCAAAAATGAACAGGTGAGAAGCATCTGTAATTTGAGTTTGTCCCCATGCTTCAGCTTTTAATTTTTCTCTTAATTCCGGGTTTTCTACGATAACCACTTTAAATGGCTGTAATCCGTATGAAGAAGCAGCTAATCTAACAGCTTCTTTTAATGTATTTAAATCTGATTCAGAGATTTTTTTGGTTGCATCAAATTTTTTGGTTGCATATCTCCAGTTTAAATTTTCTAATAGTGTACTCATGATATTAATTTTGTTGGGTTCGGTATTTTTCTAATAATTGGTTTAATAATTCTAATTCTTCTGGGCTTATATTGGCAGCAAATAAACGCTCGTGTTCATCTACCTTTGGGTCTAATTCTTTTAAAACGTCTAATCCTTTTTGGGTAATTAAAACTTCAATTTTTCTTCTGTTTCCCGGACATACATTTCGGGTTACATACTCTTTTAATAATAGTTTGTCAACCAATCGTGTTGTGTTGCTGGTTTTGGCCAGCATACGTTCCTGTATCACACACATATTAGCAGGATTTCCTTTTTGTCCTCTTAATATACGCAGTACATTATATTGTTCTCCGGACAGATCATACGGTTTTATCAACTCGTTAAAATGATCCTGAATCACATTTTGTGTGTACATGATATTTAGAATAACTTTTTTCGCATTATCCATCTTAACAGTACTTTTTATAACCTCTTCAATTGTCATAGTTGTAAGTGTATAATTTGTATATACAAATGTATAGCTTTTGATTGTTGTATATACAAATGTTCTGTTAATTTTTCGTTAATTAAATTAAGCTGTTTTATTGTATACAAACCCTATGTAATTAGTATAAAAGTAATGCAATTTTTTTAATATAAAATATTGATTAAAGATAATTAATAAATATTTTATATTGAGAGAGAGTATATGCTCTATAGATACGTTGCCGGGTGCTTTCTTATTGAAATTCAGATAAGAGGTAGCATTTGGAGATTTTTTTAAAATCTGAAATTTCTTTGGTTATCCAGATTTCATCATGTCCGAGTTCTTTGGCAATTAGGCGTGCTGTTTTTTCAGAAGACTCAATTGCAGCCCTGGCGTCTAAGAATAACAAACGAACACGTCTGGCCAGAACATCATCAACAGTTCTTGCCATTTCATAACGAACAGCCCAGGCTACTTCTGCCATTGTGAATTCGTGATTGGGATGTAATTTTTCGTTTAATTCAGGTTCGCTTTTTTGTAATTCGGTTATTTTAGGAATATCAGAACCATAGATATAAAGGTGATTTTCGCGATCAGCAGTAGTGGTGGGTTTGTTTCCATGAATAGCAAGATGTTCAGTATTACATTGTTTTTTTGGCAGCTTACCGGTACTGATTGCCTTGTCTATAATATCTTCGGCAATTTTTCTGTAGGTTGTCCACTTTCCTCCGGTAATAGTGATTAAGCCGGTTTTAGAAACTAGAATTTTATGACTTCTGGAAACTTCTTTAGTACTTTTTCCTTCTTCTTTTGGCGCAGCAAGCGGACGTAAACCTGCAAAAACAGATAATACATCTGCTCTGGTTGGTTTTTTTGCTAAGAAGCGTTGCGCTGTTTCCAAAACAAATTGGATTTCACTTTCCAGTGCAACAGGCTCTAAGCTATGGCTTTTAATTAACGTGTCAGTTGTTCCCACCACCACACGGTTATGCCACGGAACTGCAAATAAAACTCTTCCGTCTTTTGTTTTCGGAATCATCAGTGCATGATCGCCGGGTAAAAAAGATTTGTCAAACACCAAATGGATTCCCTGACTCGGAACGATATATTTTTTATACACTTTATCATTGAGTTTCATTATGGCATTTGTAAAAACACCTGTAGCATTTATAATGGCTGATCCTTTAATGTCGTATTTAATTGCGGTTTCCTGATCGATTGCCTGTACGCCAAGAACAGTTTCTTTGTTGTCTTTTATTAGATTAACAACCTTTATATAGTTAATGACACAAGCACCTTTTTCTACCGCGGTCTGCGCCAGATTGATGGCTAAGCGTGAATCATCGAATTGCCCGTCGTGATAAATAACACCGTTTGCTAAACCACTTTCTTGCACATTCGGAAGCATTTCGATTGTTTTTTCTTTTGAAATATATTTTGAAGCGCCTAAACTTAAGCTGCCTGCCAATAAATCATAAATTTTTAAGCCGATAGTATAGAAATAACCGCTCCAGCGATTGTAATTCGGAATAACAAAGGATTGATTTTTGACCAAATGACCTGCATTTTGAGCTAGTAAACCTCTTTCTTTTAATGCTTCACGTACCAGATGCACATCGCCTTGTGCCAGATAACGTACACCGCCATGAACTAATTTGGTACTTCTGCTTGAAGTTCCTTTTGCAAAATCGACTGCTTCCAGTAATATGGTTTTGTAACCACGACTTGCTGCATCAAGAGAAGTTCCGAGTCCGCTTGCGCCCCCGCCAATGATTATTACGTCCCAATTTTGTGTGTTTTGTAGTTTTGATAATTGTTCAGAACGATTCATGCTTGTTTTTAATATTTACTTTTTGCGGAAGTGCTGTTAAAAGCAAACTTAACGAAATGAAATTAAAAATCGATGAAGAAAAGATGTTGTTATATTTTATTTCTGGCTTCTCCAGAAATCCCGGGATCAGGCTGATTAACTTTGAGCATATTTAACCGCAAAGTGCGCAAGGTTTATTTGTAAATAAAGCTTTTATAATGCACAAAGTTCGCAAAGCTATGTAAATAAACTTTGGGAACTTTGTGTATATCTTAGCGTGCTTTGCGGTTAAATCATTAAATCTGGAACAAATTTTAGTGTGGAAGCTTGTCTTTTATTAAACCGTAAACCCACGTTCCGGCAATTGCACTTACTAAAGTCACAACAATTACAGTGGCACCAGTACCAATTTGGGCGAACAATGGACCGGGACATGCGCCGGTAATCGCCCACCCGAAACCGAATAATAGTCCTCCGTAGATTTGTCCTTTGTTGAACGTTTTGGGTTGGATTTCGATTTTTTCGCCCTGAAGTGTTTTGATATTGAATTTTTTAATCAATTGCACTGATAGTAATCCGACAGCAACGGCACTTCCAATTACGCCATACATGTGAAATGACTCCAGATGGAACATTTCCTGAATGCGGAACCAGCTGATGATTTCGGCTTTTACGAATACAATTCCGAAAAAGATGCCGACGATTAAATATTTTAGGTTTCCGAAAGCTGATTCATTTTGCTGACTTGCATTGATTCCTTCGCCGTCTGTATTTTTATTTTCTAAATTCATTTTTGAAATTTTAAAGTGAAAGAATATAAGGCAGAATTAAAAGTGCCATTATAAAACCGCCAATCATAAAACAGATTGTGGCTACCAGAGAAGGCCATTGCAGGTTTGATAATCCCATAATCGCATGCCCGCTTGTGCATCCGCCGGCATAACGCGTTCCGAAACCTACTAAAAATCCGCCCACGACAATCATAATAAATCCGCGAAGTGTAAATAAACTTTCCCATGAAAATAATTGTGCTGGGACTAAACCGGTGTGATCTGTGATTCCGTAAGTGGCTAATTTCTCTGCTAATTCGGGTGTTATTACAACTTCATTTGGATTGGAAAGGAAATAAGCTGTGATAACTCCCCCGAGAAAAATTCCGAATACGAAGAATAAATTCCAGCTTTCTTTTTTCCAGTCGTATTTAAAAAAGGAAATATTAGCAGGAATACAAGCTGCACAAATGTGTCGCAACGACGAACTGATTCCGAAAGATTTATTTCCGATAATTAATAAAATTGGAACAGTTAATCCAATCAACGGACCTGCAACGTACCAAGGCCAAGGTTCTTTTATTATTTCAAGTATACTCATGTTTATTTTTAAGAATTAAAGTTTTTTCACCATATAAGTGATGTAAGAATTATAAGCTCGATTTTAGATTGAGCCAAACTTATATGAACTTATATAATAAGTTTAACTAGCTTATAGTTAAAACCCACCGAAATTAAATGAACTTATATAATTTATATAGTGAAAAAAAATATGTTTATTATGTTTTTAAAACCTTACTTTGACAAACGAAATCTGATTTTGGGATATTGGTTTTTACAATCGCTCCAAATCCGCCCTCAATTTCGGAAAAATTTCTGAAACCGCGTGCCTGTAAAATCGAAGCGGCAATCATACTGCGGTAACCTCCTGCGCAATGCAGATAAAAATGCTCATTCGGGTCAATGTCTTTTACCCAGTCATTAATATAAGCCAAAGGCTTGCTGTAGGCATCTTCAATATGTTCTGCCTCGTATTCTGTTTCTTTTCGAATGTCGATTATTTTGTCTTTTTGAATGTCTACTTCGCCTGCAAATTGTTCAGCTGAAATTCGGTTTACAGCATCTGTTTCGAAACCTGCTTTTTGCCAGGCTTCAAAACCGCCATCTAAATGTCCGATAATCGCGTCAAAACCAACACGGCTTAAGCGCGTTACGGTTTCTTCTTCCATACCAAGTTCTGTAACTAATATAATAGGCTGTTTTACATTAGCGATTAAAGTTCCAACCCAGGGCGCAAAATCACCATTGATACCAATATTGATAGATTGCGGGATATATCCTTTGCTGAAATCTGCGGCACTTCTCGTGTCCAGAATCAAAGCTCCGGTTTCCTCAGCTACAGCTTCAAAATCTTTAACATCAATCGCTTTCATTCCGTTATGGAGAACCGTTTCAAAGCTTTCATAGCCTTTTTTGTTCATTGCCACATTCATACTAAAATAGGCAGGAGGAGGTAATAATCCATCAGTTACTTCTTTAATGAATTCAGCTTCCGTCATATTGCCGCGTAAGGCATAATTAGTTTCCTTTTGATTTCCAATTGTCGAAACCGTCTCTTTGCTCATGTTTTTTCCGCAGGCGCTTCCGGCACCGTGGGCGGGATAAACGATTACATCATCGGCCAGTGTCATTATTTTATTTCGTAAAGAATGATATAAAATTCCGGCGAGTTCGTCCTGTGTCATATTGGCTGCTTTTTGAGCCAGATCCGGACGGCCTACATCGCCGATGAATAAAGTATCTCCTGAGAAAATCGCATGATCTTTTCCGTTTCCATCAATTAACAGATATGTTGTACTTTCCATGGTATGCCCCGGAGTATGCAGGGCTTTTATAGTAATATCACCAATTTTAAATCCCTGTCCGTCTGTGGCAACGATACATTCAAATTCAGGTTTAGCATTTGGTCCATATACGATTGGAGCCTGAGTTTCTTTGCTTAAATCGAGATGTCCTGAAACAAAATCAGCGTGGAAATGCGTTTCAAAAATATACTTCAATTTTACATTATCGCGTTGCAGACGATCCAGATAAGGCTGGATTTCCCTAAGCGGGTCAATAATGGCTGCTTCTCCGTTTGATGTAATATAGTAGGCACCTTGAGCGAGGCATCCGGTGTAAATTTGTTCGATTTTCATAATTCTGTTATAAATAATAGGATAACAAAGATAAGCTTGTTTCAGGCTAAAGTAAGTGACTAATGTTACAGAAATTTGTTTTTTTGAGATAAAAATCAAAGAAATTTTTATTAGGGAAGGAGAAGCATTTCGTAATTTTACATTTTTCCTAAAATCATTGCTATGTACACAGAAGATTTATTGAATCAGATTGCTTTTATAAAAGAAATTGATAAGGTAAAATACATTCAGCGCAAAACGAAGCTGTTTAACAGTGACCGTTGCGAAAATGATGCAGAACACAGCTGGCATTTAGCTTTGATGGCGATTGTACTGGCAGAACATTCAGATGAACCGATAGATGTTTTAAAAGTCGTAAAAATGGTATTGATACATGATATCGTTGAAATTGATGCAGGAGATGTGTTTATTTATGATACAGTAAAAAATCATTCTAACACCGATGAAGAACGATTGGCTGCAAATCGAATTTTTGGCTTACTTCCAAAAAATCAGGCCGAAGAACTAATCGCAATCTGGGAAGAATTTGAAGCAGGAGAAACCAATGAAGCCAAATTTGCAAAATCGATGGACAGATTAGAACCATTGTTGCAAAACACTTCTAACAACGGCGGAACGTGGAAAGAGTTTGGGGTCAATTATGATAAAGTTTACGAAAAGAAAAGTGTCATAAAAGAAGGTTCAAAATCAATATGGAATTACGCTGAAGGTTTGATAAATGAAAGTGTCGCAAAAGGAATTCTGAAAAAGGAGTGATTTTATTTATAATCTTGTCATTTCGACTGGAGGGAGAAATCACATCCAATATCCGACAAAGATTGGCGATTTTGATTATGGAATTTCTCGTGTGATTTCTCCTTCGTCGAAATGACAAACTTAGAGCAAATTTCCAAAAATTAAGTTTGAATTTTACTTTTTTATAATTGTTGAAAAGTTTCACAAAAATCAAGCGATAAACTTTTTTTACAGGACAGCAATTCGGGTTATAATCGGTAAATTTGTGGAACTTCATAAACAAATTACCTTATGGAAGAAATGCTCTTTTATGACCGAATGCAATTTGCCTTCACCATTACTTTTCATTATCTTTTTCCGCAGCTTACAATGGGTCTTTCGCTCATCATTGTCTACTTCAAGTGGAAATATCTCAAAACCAGTAACGAACAATACAATCACGCCACCCATTTCTGGATGAAAATTTTCGCCCTGAATTTTGCGATGGGTGTTGTAACCGGAATCCCGATGGAGTTTCAGTTTGGAACCAACTGGGCAAAATTCTCCGAATTAACCGGAGGAATCATTGGTCAGACGCTGGCTATGGAAGGAATGTTTTCGTTCTTTCTCGAATCTTCTTTTCTGGGAATCTTTTTATTTGGAGAAAAACTCCTCGGACATAAATGGCATTTTGTAACCGGAGTATTAATTATGATTGGTTCCTGGGCAAGTGGTTATTTAATTATTGCTACACATTCATGGATGCAGAATCCCGTGGGTTATGAGATTTTAGAAAACGGAAAATTTGTACTGACGAATTTTAAAGCATTGTTCTTAAATCCGTGGTTGTGGCCTTCTTATTTACACAATCAGGCGGCTTCTCTGGTAACGAGCTCATTTGTAGTGGCCGGAATTGGGGCTTTTTATATTTTAAGCAGAAAGAATGTTTCTTTTGGCAAACTGTTCCTAAAAACCGGAGTCATATTCGGATTGATTTCTAGTCTTGTTGTGGCAGTTCCAACAGGAGATTTACTGGCTAAAAACGTTGTAAAATACCAGCCGGTCACTTTTGCGGCTATGGAAGGAATTTTTCATACCGAAAAGAAAGGTTCTGAAATTGTTTTGATTGGGCAGCCCGACGTGAAAGATAAAAAACTGGACAATAAAATCGCCGTTCCCAATATCCTGAGTTTCCTGACCTATGGAAACTGGAATCAGGAAATCCAGGGATTAGATCAGTTTGAAGAAGACCTGCATCCAACCAATATTTCAGGATTGTATTATGCGTATCATATTATGGTAGGACTCGGAACCGTATTTATCGGTTTGATGGTTATTTCGCTTTTTCAATTAATCAGAGGAAAATTATTCGAAACCAAATGGATTTTATGGTCGCTTATGTTTATGATGCCGTTTCCGTATATTGCCAATACGACTGGCTGGTATACTGCCGAATTAGGTAGGCAGCCATGGTTGGTTTATAATTTGATGCGAACAGCTTCGGGTGCATCGCCAACGGTTTCTTCCGGAAATACCTTATTTACCTTATTGGGTTTTATAGGATTGTATCTGTTACTCGGAATGCTGTTTTTGCTTTTGGTTGGAAAAATTATCAATAAAGGCCCACATCATGTGGAACTTTCAACAGAAAAAATATAAGTATGGAATTTTTTTGGTACGTAGTTTTAATGGGAATCCTGGCTGTCTATCTGGTATTGGACGGTTACGATTTTGGAGCAGGAATTATTCATTTGTTTTTTGCGAAAGAAGAAAAAGATAAAAAAGCAATTACAAGCGCTATTGGACCTTTTTGGGATGCCAATGAGGTTTGGCTGATTGCAGCGGGAGGTGTTTTGTTTTTCGCTTTTCCAACTTTGTACGCCTCATCATTCAGCGGATTTTATCTGCCTTTGATTATGATTTTATGGCTGTTGATTTTCCGTGCGATTGGACTTGAAATGCGCGGACAGGTACACAATCATATGTGGGAAGCGATTTGGGACAAAGCTTTCGGAATTGCGAGTTTGCTTTTAGCGCTGTTTTTCGGAATGGCACTTGGAAATATCGTTCGCGGTGTTAATCTCGGAATGGTTCAAAATGGCGTTTCAACTCAGGAAGCACATTATTTCTTTCTGCCTTTATGGAATCCGACTTTTAGCCCGCAAGCGAATGAATTAGGAATTATCGATTGGTTTACGCTTTTCCTTGGAGTTGTAAGTGTAGTGGCACTGACGATACACGGAGCCAACTGGATTATTTACAAAACCAATTCAGCGCTGAATACACAGCTTAAAAATGTGGTTTTTAAACTAAATATCGTTTTGTTGGTTTTGGTTTTTATTTCGCTGCAGGTATGGCATTTTATTGAGCCTAAACCATTTCATAATTTTGTAGAAAACCCGATTTTGTGGTTTTTTCCTCTATTGACATTTGTTGGGATTTTAGGATTGTTTAAAGTACGCTCGTTTAAAAAAGACGGTTACGGATTTCTGTTCTCGACTTTGTTTTTAGTGGGAGGATTTGCCTCAACAGCGGTTTCGATTTTTCCGAATGTTTTGCCTTCAACTAATAATGTAAATCCGTCATTGACGATTTATAATACTGCAGCAGGCGAATATGGTTTAAATGCAGGTTTGAGCTGGTTTTTTATTGCTTTGTTTTTGGTGATTGTTTATTTTATTATTCAGTATCGTGTTTTTAGCGGGAAGATGGATGATATTGGGTATGGGGAGCATTGATTTTTTTTTAATTTATTAGACGGATAGCCCGGCCGTAGGAAATGCCCAAAACACCTTTTTTATTTATCAAATTGATAGTGACTAAATGTAAATATTTTTGTTACTACTCAATTCGTTAATGAATTACGCGATTCCTACTGCCAAACTGTTATTGCAATCCGCACCTCTCACTACCAAAGAGATTGTGTACTCAAACTGGTATGCCAGAACCCGTCAAAGTATTTCAGACCTGTACCGATGGCTCTGTCCATTGTTGAATGGGCCATCAAAATTATCCCGATGAGTATCAGTTTTCGATTTTCTTTTGCCAGTCCATACAGTCCAATGATTACAGCAGTTCCTTTAAAATGAATGAGGTTGTAAGTAATTGCACCTGCTGTCGAATTAAAAGCATAGCCTATCATGGCCAAATCGGGCACGAGCAAAAGAGCAGGAAACCACCACCATTTTAAGTTTAGACGTGAAAATAAATAGATGCATCCGAGAAACATAATTAGTTCTTCAATTTGAATTAAAATTTCCATAATATTGATTTTTAAAAGTTTATAAATAGGGATTAATAAGCGTTTTTGATTTGGTTGGTCCAGTTTTCCAGATGTTCTGAAACGGGGCTGTCTGCCTTGTCGAAAAAGAGATGTTCTGCAACCTCCAGTCCTGAGTAAGTGTAAATTCCTTTGTCTGATGTCAGCAGCAAGGCCTTATCCATTCCGATTGCTTCATATTCTGCTTTTGATTTTCCGTGGGTATTGATAATGACAGCCTTTTTGCCAGCCAGTAGTCCTTTCTGAATGCCCTGATCGTAACGGTAAGCAAATCCATAACTGAAAACGCGGTCGATATAACCTTTTAGAATAGCAGGTAATCCTGTCCACCAAATTGGGTGAATGAAGGTGATGCAGTCTGCCCAGGTAATGAAGTCTTGTTCTCGTTTTACATCTTCGGATACCAATCCGCTTCGTTGTCCTGCCAGATCCTCTAATGAAAGAACAGGGTTGAAATTCAGTGCGTATAAATCCCGAATTACGACTTCGTGATTGTTTTCCTGAAGATGTGCTGCCGTAGTGTTTTTTAAGTAGCTGTTTAAACTGTTTGGATTGGGATGGGAATAAATAATAAGATGTTTCATCGTTTTATATTTTATAATTTGATGAAACAAATGTAGGATGTGCTTATGGGCTAAAATTGTAAGAAAACGAAATCAGGATATCGGATTGCAGATATCCTGCTGGAATTTTAGGTATTGGGTAGGAGTAAGATTGATGTAATGTTTAAAGTCTTTTATGAGTTGACTTTGGTCATAATAGCCACATTCGGTTACAATTTCGAACCAATCTATTTTTGAAGTTGAGCTAGCCAGGTTTTGTATGAGTTCGATAGTTTTTAAAAATCTTTCGTACCGGTTGTACTCTTTTGCAGAATAACCAAAGTATTTTTTATGCTGAAGCTGCATATTACGTTCGGTCTGGCTGTTTTGACTCGCAACAGACTTTATAGAATTTAAAGATTGTTCCCTGAAATTGGACAGCTGTTCGGCAATTTTATTTCTGTTTGCCAGGTAAGATTCACTAAATTCAAGAATACGGTTAACTCTTCTGTCAATATTTTGTATTTGGCTAAGTTCATGGCACAGCATCCCAAAACAATCGTCGTTTACTAAATCGTCAGGACTGATGGGCAAATGTTCTGAAATAGCAGCATTGCCAAAAAAACGTGAAAAAGCATCATCTTTAAAATTGACGGTTAACATTTCGGTATCAGGAGGTAAAACGTAATCAAAAGCCTGTTTTATTGGGCCAATTATGAGGTATTTATCTACTTCTATTTTTGTGTTTTGTTTGGAAAGTAAATAGGGTTTTGCTCCGAAATTAAAAATTAATATAGTTTGATAAGAAGGCAATAAGGTTTTGGAAATGAGTTTTTCTGATTTATTTTCTGCAAAATAAAAATGAGTAAATACTTCTTCAAATCGGGATGGTATCGGTATTCTGAAGTTGTTGTATTCAGGATTTTCTTTTGTCATTTCTTTTAACTTTTACGCTTTATAAATGATTTATCAAGTTCCGGACTATCGGGTTTGTCTTTTAACTTGCCGTAGGTGTTATGGTACGTTTTTCCTTTTTTAGGATGAGTGAACTTTAATCCTGACCAGATTTCGTTAACGCTAAGACAAGTGCTTTCTACCAATCCAAAATCATAGCCCAGTTTGATTACGGTTTTGATGTTGAGGTCTGTTTCCAGTTTTTTGCCTTTTGGCCAGGAAACCCAAAGCATCCCGGTGGGTTTTAAGTGCTCTTTTAGTTTTGGAAAGAGTTTTGTAAATTCTGATTGCTTTTTTACAAAGAGATGAATGTAATCGAACTCACTGTCTAATTTGTCGGAAATATCCAGAGCAGGAAGCTTAATGTTTTTGATAGCTTCCTCATCTGAATTGAATAAAATTGCTTTGTTATTTTCTTTGATGCCCATTTTTTCGGCTACTGTTCTTTCCATTTTGTTTCATTTTTTAAGTTTATGAGTTTTTCGATTTTCCGGATTTGATACTATTTTACTTTTTCTAAAAGTAAGGGAAGAGAAAATATAATCGCTCCTATTAAAAAAATGAAAGTCAAAAGATGTATTTTGTAGTGGTTGGCTCTCAGGAAAATAAATTGCTGAATGGTACGGATTAACCAAAATAGAGAAGTTCCTGCCAAGAAATAATTTCCAAATTTAGTGTTTGCAAGTTCCGTTGGAAAAACAAAACAAACTACAGCTGTAAAAATAAAATAATAAATGATTTGAATGTTTAGGATTTGCATAATCGCCTTATTTGCAAAACTTAATTTTTTTAAATCAGTATTCCAATGAAATATTTTCCAAAAGCCAATGTGGAAAAGTGCAAATGCAATGTTATAAAAGCCGCATATAAATACTATAGTTTTCATGTAATTGTTGATTTAGATTATTCTGCATTGTAAGTTAAATGCATTCGAAAGTATTTGTAAGAACGATTTTTTCTTACACGAATATAACCAATTTATTTTTTTGATCTGTTATTATGGGGTCTCTGCGTTTGAAATAAAAGTTTAATTTTAAAATCCCAAAGCAGATTTAAATTCCTGATCCACTTCAAATTGAAAGTTTTATTTGTTGGTGTAGGTTGGTGGTACAGGTTTACTTAAAACTATATTTTAAAGTCTAATATTACCTTATAAAAAAGTAAATTTGGTTTTAATAGTAAAGAACAAAAGAGCTTCTTATGATTCGGCAATCAGTTTTATTAATATCTAGTCTTTTTATAGTTTCAGGTTTTATTGTTCCTGCAACAATTTTAAAGTCAGATACAGATCTTGTTCAGTCAAACATTTGGCATATTGCAGGGCCTGTAAATGAAAATTATGAAACAATTAATGCTGTCCGACAAAAGGAAGGTATTGTTCGGGTAACCGCTAAAGACAATCCTGTAGGCGAAATTGAACTGAATGTCCTGATTACATCGTCAGCGTCGAATGATGGAGTTCCGACTAACTTACCAGATAATTCACGTTTTGTAAAGATTACCTATAAATCGACCCAGCTGATTAAATTGCAGGCACGTGAAGGAAACGAAGCAGGAACAGACTGTGTGCATGGTGGATCTCACCCAAGAGCTGATTTGCCGGCATCTCCCAATACATTCAAAACCATAAAAATTCCATGGACCCATTTCAGGCAGGACGGATTGCCAAATGGAAAACTTTTGGATATCCACAATCTTTGCAAATTCAATTTTGTCAATTATAATCCGGTCTCAGGAGCATTGCTGGAAATAAAATCTGTTGTAATTGAAAATTGATATTTACTATAATTAAAATAAAAAAAAACAAAAACGTCATTTTACCTAAGTTTGCGTTAGGGATTACTTCACAATGATTTTATTTTTCATCGGAGTTCAGTGAACTTCGTTTGTAGCGGTATCTCCCGATTTAGAAAAACAAGGCTTTTTCAGCCGTAGTTTTTGTTGATCGGGAATTTAGCGGATAGCTTCCCGATAGCTATCGGGTAGGTAACGCCCAAAAGAATATTCTCTTTAGTAAATAAAATAAAAAAGTAAAGGCATTTTGCGTAGTATTTTTCTAAGGATTTAATTACAACTATTCGTTATATTCTATAATTTAAGTTGTAAGAAAAAAAAGAAGTTAATGCTTAATATTGCGTATCTAAAAAATTTTCCTGAAGAATCCTGAAAGAAGATTTTTGCGTAAACCTTTATTTTCTAATTATTATGTTCATAACTATTTTTACAGACACGATTAAATTTCACTACAAATCTAAAAACTGGCAGTATCATTTTAATGAAATTAAAGAACTCGGACTGCTCAAAAAAAAGAAAAAATATTTTCTTGAAAACGGTGCTTTTATTGCCGTAACCGTGGTAGCTTATTATTGTATGATTTTTTCAGACCTGATCGACTTATACTATATTATTCCGACACTTTTATGTTACACTTTTATCATAATCTTAAGATTTGATAACGCTTCAGAATTTGTGTATTTCGTATTTGTAAAAGATATTTACAGAAAAGAAATAAAGATTAAAATTGCAGCAAAGGACCGACCACTGATCGGCGAACAGATAGATCATTTTCTGGATCATCAGTTTGAAAGAAGTATAAAAAAGACTGCTTAAAAAAAATCAAAGATGTATTTACTTGGAATTTCCTATTATGATTTCATTTTCATAACGGCAGCTTTGATATATGGTTGTTTTATTACTATCAAAAAAAAATAATGAAAAACTGCATTTATCATTCCTACAATAATGCAGTTTTAGAATACCCTAAATAAGGTTTAGTTATGCTGTTAAAAAGTTTAATAGCGGGCTGTTTTAGCTATACCTGACCCCAAATTAAAAATTATGGCCACAACAATTAAAAACAAAATCAAAAACATTAGAGAGTTAAAAAATTACACTCAGGAATATATGGCAGAAAAATTAGGTGTAACTCAGGCCGGTTATAGTAAAATTGAAAAAGGAAAAACTTCTTTGAGTTACGAAAAACTGGTCGAAATAGGAAAAATTCTTGATGTAAGTGTTGAAGATATCATCAGTTTTGATTACGACAGGTACTTTAATAGTTTTAATAAAATCAGCGGAAATAATAATGGGAGTATTTTGATTAACACAGAAAATACTTCTACGATCAAAGAACTTTATGAAGACAAAATCCAGCTATTAGAAAAGCTTTTAAACAGGACAGAAATTGAGCTTGGACGTTATAAACAAAAATTTGGGGAAATTTGAAGTAACTCCAATTGAATTGCGTTCTGTTTTGGCCCAAAATTCACTTTTGGGCTAAAGCTTTTTTAGAAACGGATAAATACAATTATATATAGTGTGCGTTAGGGATTACTTCAAAATGCTTTTAGTTTTTCATCGGAGTTCAGTGAACTTCGTTTGAACCAGCGCCATTTTTCTTGTGTTTCTTTAGCAAGAAAAGATACGATCGGATAGTCTGGTCGAAGAGAACTCCAAAAAAAAATAAATTCTTAATCGAAAAAAACTTTCAAATCGCCATAGATTCCCCAATTTTCAATAATAATTGATCTTTCGTATGGTCTCTCTATTAGTATAGGGCCAAAAAGAGCATCTTTGTTTGTAGACAAAATTTGGTCATTGTTATCGACAACTATAGTGTTTCCATGAAAATCTTTTTTTTGTTTTGCCAGTATCCGGTCGTGTTTGTCTACAATTTTAATATCACCAAATATATCTTTTACTTCTTTCGCTATGATTTCTCCTTTTCCATTTTCAATCATAACATTTTTGAAAATATCTTTAACCTGTTTGGCTATAATTTTTTCGAATGGGTCTGTAATGATAATATTACCAAAGATATCTTTCTTTAAAATTACGAGTGTTCTTCCATAAGCATCTTCAATAATAGTGTTGCCAAATAAGTCGGTTTTGTAATTTACTTCCATTTTGTCATCAGTCTGGATTACAGTATGATTTAAAGAATTTGTTCTGTAAATGATATTCTGGCTGTAAGTAAAGTTAGAGAAGTATAAAAAGAGTAAAATGAGAGTAATTTTGTTCATTTGTCAGATTGTTTCACCAAGAAACACAAACTTAGTGCCAAAAGTAATTGGATAAAATGAAAGATTCGAAGCAGCTTTGTTTGAAATTTAGGCTAATTTTTAGTGTAGTTTCATCTTTGTCAAAATTCAGCACTTTGACAAAGACTACTCTACAAGTGAAACTAAATTCAAAATATTTAATGTGCGTGAAAGCCTTAAAACAAAACTTCTTTCGTAATAATATAAAGTCCCATTGCGAGGACAAACCAGCCAAAAAGAGGTTTTAACTTTGTTCCGTCTATCCTTTTGGAAAGCTGGCTTCCAATCAGCATTCCTAAAAGTGCCATTGCTGTAATACTGAATAAAAAAGGATAATTTATAGGTGTTCCGATGTATAAATCGCCTGCAAAGCCTATTGAAGAATTGATAGTAATGATCAATAATGAGGTTCCGACGGCTTGTTTCATGGGCAATTTGGCGAAAAATAATAGAGCAGGAATAATTAAAAATCCGCCTCCGGCACCCAGAAATCCGGTTATGATTCCGACTATGAAACCTATAAAAGCTAATTGAAGATAATTGGTTTCGGTACTTTTTATTTGTGGCTGTTCTTTTCGAATCATCGAAATAGCTGCTGTAATCATCAACAGTGAAAAGACAGTCATGATCAGAAAGTCTTTTGAAACGGTATAAGAAGCTACAGAAAAAAGGGTAGCCGCAATTTTTTGAAAAATAACTTCGCGGATAATTAAAATGGATATTACAGACGGAATCGCAAAATACAATGCCGATTTGAGCTTCAGATTCCCCATTTTGTAATGGCTGTAACTTCCGGACAATGCTGTTAGCCCAACAATAAACAAGGAATACGAAGTTGCCTGATCGGGATTTACTTTGAAGAGATATACTAAAATTGGAATAGTCAGTATAGAACCGCCACCGCCAATTAAGCCCAGTGAGATTCCGATAATGATAGATGCAAAATAACCTATATATTCCATTGCAATTGTTTTGCTGCAAAGGTGGTTTGTAAATTAGAAAACTACAGTAACATTTATCACATAAGGTGATTTTTGGCTACAGATTAAAAGAATTTTGGCGCTAGTACTAGCGTATGTCAATTCGAGCGGAGTCGAAAATCTATAAAGCATTTCGACTTCGCTCAATGTGACAAAATATAATTCGTGCTAATTTGTGAAATTAGTGTTTAATAGCTCGATTTGATTTCGGTTTAGTTTGACCAGGCCGCGCTGTTCCATTTTTTTGAGTAATCTCGAAACCACTTCTCTGGAGGTGTTTAATTCGGATGCAATTTCCTGATGTGATAATTTGACTTCAGAACAGCCACAGGCATCAGAATGTCTTTTCAGATAAAACTCCAAACGCTCATCCATAGAGCGGAATGCGATATTATCTACCACTTCAAGAACTTCTTCAAAACGACTTCGGTAGGTTTCAATGACAAATTCGTACCAGGATCTGTGTTCCATCATCCATTTGTCCATCATTTGCAGCGGAATCATCATAACCGTAACATCTTCTACCACTTTAGCCATAATTTTGCTTTTTTCGCTTTTTGCAGTACAGATCATCGAAATAGCACAGGCTTGTCCCGGCTGTAAATAATACATTAAAAACTCCCCCCCGTCTTCGCCTTCACGATAAATTTTTATTTTTCCTTTGGTAATCAAAACCGTGTTTTTAATGTATTGTCCGGTTCGCATCAGGATAGTTCCGGCTTTAAAATCCTGCAGGCTTCCGTTTTCTTCAATAGTCGCAATAAGTTCGCCGGAGAAATTAGGGAATATGTTTTTTAATGAATTTTGCATTGAGAATGATTTTAACACATCAGGAGGATGGAATCTTAAAAGGTTCTCCGACTCTGACATACATTAATTTTGCCTCTTAATTTTATCAAAAGGTTAAAAAAATATAATTTTTTGTAAAGATAAGAGATTGAAATGGTATAAAAATGTCAGAAAACTATTTTTAAGAACAGAATTACTAAAATGAAAAAATCCTATTTTCTATTAACATTCCAGTATGTTTTTTTGAAAATAGTGAGTAAATTTGTAAAACGCTGACAATTTTACGTTCTCTAAAACGTTTTCTCTGAATAATAATCGAAAACGTATTTTGAACGTATTTTATGTAGTAAAAACTTTTAATTTTACAAAAAACACAATACTATGAATTTATCACAAGAAGATTGGGTTGCACAATTAGAGTCTGATGAAAATGCAGTTATACTTGACGTAAGAACTGAAGACGAATTTAACGACGGCTATATTGAAAATGCTGTAAATATTGACATCAATAAAGGTCAGGCTTTTATTTATGACATAGAAGAACTGGATAAAAATAAAAATTATTACGTGTATTGCCGTTCAGGAGCGAGAAGTGCAAAAGCATGTCAGATTATGAATGAATTAGGTTTTGAGAATGCCTATAATCTGCTTGGTGGAATCCTGGATTGGGAAGGCGAAACCGTAAATCCATAAAAAAGACTAAGAGAGGCAAAAAAATGCCTCTTTTTTCTTTTAAAAAATATTAAATAACCAAAACTAAAATTACCAGATTATGAGTTTTATACCCGAAGAGTATCAAATTAAAGACCTTCTGAATCAGGATACGTATCTTGTAGACGGAGAATTAAAAAAATGGACAGGTCAGACAACCCCAGTGTTTTCAACTATTTCTTCTACAGAAAAATATACGCCTACATTATTAGGGTCTATTCCGTTTATGGCAGAAAAAGAAGCTGCTGAGGTAGTAGAAGCTGCGACTGCTGCTTATAATAAAGGTCAGGGATTATGGCCAACCATGAAAGTAATTGACCGTATTAAATGTATGGAAAATTTCGTGAGACAAATGAAGGAAACCCGTGAAGATGTGGTGAAACTTTTGATGTGGGAAATTGGAAAAAACCTTGGAGATTCGCAAAAAGAATTTGACAGAACGGTAGAATATATTCAGGATACTATTGACAGTTACAAAGAATTAAATGGGCGCAGTTCTCACTTTTCTAAAGTCCAGGGCGTAAATGCAATGATTCGTCGTGGACCTTTAGGAGTTGTATTATGTCTTGGACCTTACAATTATCCGCTTAACGAAACTTTCTCATTATTGATTCCTGCATTAATTATGGGTAATGCCGTGATTTTTAAACCGGCAAAATATGGTGTTTTATGTATTTCTCCATTATTGGAAGCTTTCAGAAGCAGTTTTCCAAAAGGGGTTATCAATATTGTATACGGAAGAGGTCGTGAAGTAGCTTCTCCAATTATGAAGTCAGGAAAAATTGATGTTTTGGCATTGATTGGAAACAGTAAGTCTGCGATTGCTTTACAAGATCAGCATCCAAACAAAAACAGACTTCGTTTGATTTTAGGTCTGGAAGCTAAAAATCCAGCGATTATTTTACCGGATGCTGACTTAGATTTGGCTATCCAGGAGTGTATTACAGGATCATTGTCTTTTAATGGTCAGCGTTGTACAGCTTTAAAAGTATTATATGTTCATGAGTCTATCGCTGAGGAATTTAACAAACGTTTTTCTGAAAAAGTAGATGCTTTGGTATTTGGAAATCCATGGGAAAAAGGAGTTTCTTTAACTCCACTTCCGGAAGAAGATAAACCAGCTTACATTCAGGGATTAATTGACGATGCTACAAGTAAAGGAGCGAAAATATTAAATGAAAAAGGAGGGAAACATTCTGAAAATTATATTTTTCCGGCCGTTTTATATCCTGTAAATAAAGACATGAGAGTGTATCACGAAGAGCAATTTGGACCAGTAGTGCCGATTATTTCTTTCAAGGATATTAACGAACCGCTTGACGATATGGCCGAATCAAATTACGGTCAGCAGGTAAGTTTGTTCGGAAAAGACATCAAAACTCTGGCTCCGCTTATCGATGCTTTGGTAAACTTAGTTTGCAGGGTGAACCTGAACAGTTCTTGCCAGAGAGGTCCGGATGCGTTCCCGTTTACAGGACGTAAAGATTCTGCAGTAGGTACATTGAGTATTCCGGATGCATTGCGTTCGTTCTCTATTCGTACGTTTGTGGCTTCAAAAGACATTGCTTATAACAATGAAATCCTTCAGGAATTATTAAACAGTAAAGAATCCAATTTCATCAATACTGATTATATTTTATAATTTTCAGGTTATATATTAATTTCAAAACCGCCTTATTCTTGTGAATTTGGCGGTTTTTTGCATTTTTGTTTTCTTCCTAAAAATGGATAGTACACAGTAAAAGTTGTGTAAAATAGATAAGAATGGGTAAAATTTACACACTGACTTCTCCCTTGTATTATGCTAATTCGTTCATTATCTGAATGAAACCTTATTGGCATGGCGCTTGTAAAATGAAATAGAACAACGTTTAGATAAACGCCATCGGAAATTAATACAAGCATAATATGGAAAGCGAAACAATTATTTCAAAACAATTTTATTCAACAGATAAAACAAATAAAAAAGAACACACTTTACAAAGTTCTATTTTTAAAATTAATCAGGAATCTTCAAAAATCAGCATAGATAAAACTTCAAATTCACTACCGATTTTTGTTCTCATAGGTACTTTTGCCGTACTATTTGCAGGTGCTTTTTTAGTTTATAAATTTCAGTCAGATTTTGAGCAGTTTCAACTGGAAAGAATAGAATCTATGATAGGTTTTCCATTTTTGATTCTGGCTACTATTTTATTTCTTTTTAAAGCCGGAGTTTTTCTGTATAAGTCATTTCTTTATTTCAAATACAAGCCTATAGAATCTGTTTCAGATGATTTACTGCCTACCTGTACAGTTATAGTTCCGGCTTATAATGAAGGCAAATTGGTTTGGGATACTTTACTAAGTTTGGCAGACAGTGATTATCCGCAGGAAAAAATGCAGCTTTTGGCTATTGACGACGGAAGCAAAGATGATACCTGGTATTGGATTCAACAGGCTAAAATAAAACTTGGAGATCGATTGTCAATCTATCAGCAGCCACAAAATAAAGGAAAACGTCACGCACTTTACAGAGGATTCAAACTGGGAACAGGCGAAATTTTTGTAACAGTAGACAGTGATTCGATTGTGAAAAAGGATACTTTAAGAAATCTCGTAAGCCCTTTCGTAAACAATGAAAAATGCGGAGCTGTTGCAGGAAATGTTCATGTGCTAAACAATAAAAAAGCGATGCTTCCTAAAATGTTGAACGTGAGTTTTGTAATGAGTTTTGAATTTGTACGATCTGCAGAAAGTGTGTTGGGATCTGTAATGTGTACTCCCGGAGCTCTGGCAGCATATCGCAATACTTCGGTTTTTGCCTGCCTTGAAGAATGGATCAACCAGACTTTTATGGGAGAACCTTCGGATATTGGTGAAGATCGTGCCATGACTAATATGATTTTGAAACAGGGTTACAAGGTATTATTTCAAAGAAATTCGGTTGTATTGACCAATGTTCCTGAAGAATATACGGGATTATATAAAATGTTTATCAGATGGGGAAGAAGCAATGTTCGCGAAAACCTAATGATGGCAAAATATGTTTTCAAAAACTTCAGAACCGAATCAAAATTAGGAACCAGAATTTTGTATTTGGATCAGACTGCGAAAATTATAATGTCTTTTCCATTCTTAATTTTCATGTTCTTCTTTATTGCAACACATCCGCTGTTATTTTTTAGCTCAACACTTTTAAGTATATTGATTATATCCAGTTTTTCAGCGTTCTTTTATGGTAAAAAACATGGTTTTTCTGAATCAATTTGGGCGTATTCCTATAGTGTTTTTTATACCTTCAGTCTGTTTTGGATTACTCCGTATGCGATTGTTACAGCTCATAAAAAAGGATGGCTCACACGTGGTTTGTCTGAAAAGAAAATAGAAGAATATGTTACTCTGGAACAATATAGCCAGATAGCCAAATAAAATAAAAAATTAGATTATTTTAGAACCGTCTTTTCCTTTGTGGATTAAGACGGTTTTTATTTTTTATATGATGATAATAAAATCAATCAAAGCTTCGGATACTTGGAAAATCAGGCATGAAGTAATGTGGCCCGATCAGCCTTTGGAATTTGTTCAGTTGGAAGAAGATGAATTTGGCTTGCATTTTGGCGTTTTTATAGATGAAAAACTGATTTCAATTGTATCCTGTTTTATTTCAGATGATGAAATGCAGTTTAGAAAACTCGCAACTTTACCCGAATATCAGGGTCAGGGAATCGCATCTGAACTTTTAAAACATATTTTTGAATTGGCCTGCAAAAAGAATTTAAAGAGAATTTGGTGCAATGCCAGATCCGGTAAAAAATCGTTTTATGAAAAACTCGGGATGAAAGATACTTTTCAAACGTTTAGCAAAGCAGGTCAGGAATTTACAATTATGGAGATTTGTTTTTGATTTCTGAAATGTGAAAAAAATCCTAATTGAGCCTGATTTATAGAAAACTTCAATTAATTATCTTAATTTAACCACAGACAAATTAATACTTTAGTTTACCATGGAGAATTCAAAAATTAAGGCTTTTATACCACTTTTATACCTTGTTTGGTCAGACGATCTTTTAACGCCAAAAGAGTTTTCGACGCTGCAGGAATTTATTACTTCTCTAACGCTACTTTCTCCTGAAGAGATACAATTTCTTCTTTCGAAAGTGGATATTTCGAATCCGCCTTCGCGAAATGAACTCACAGAATGGAAATCGGATATTGAGAAAAGTATTAAAGATAAATCGTCTATAAAGTCCATTTTTGATATCGTTGTAGCACTTTCTGATAAAGATTTGAATATTTCAGGATTAGAATTAAAATTCACAAAACTGGAAAATGATCTTGGGGTTTTAGGCGAAGAATTGATTCAGAACTTTAAAACCAAGGCAGATTCTTTTACAGCCAGTTCCCAAACCAATACTAATTTCGATGTACAGAAAATTACAGAAATTTTGGATGGTACAGAAGCCGCAATTATCAAAAAAGTAAAATCGGTTATTTCCAGACCTGAATTTGCTTATGAAACTTCTACTGATATTAATGTCTATCGCCAGACGGTTTACAATTGGTGCAAAATTTTAGCCGATGAAAACCTCGGAAATATGGCGTATCCAAAACAATACGGAGGTGGAGAAAACATAGCAGATTATTTTGCTATTATGGAAACATTGAGTTATCATGATTTAAGTCTGGTGATTAAATTTGGAGTACAGTTCGGGCTTTGGGGAATGAGCGTTCAGTCATTGGGAACCGAGAAACATTATGCAAAATATTTAAAAGATATTGGTTCATTAAAGATTCCGGGTTGTTTTGCGATGACTGAAACACATCATGGTTCAAATGTAAAAGGACTTGAAACCACAGCAACTTACAATCATAACGATCAGACTTTTACAATCCATACGCCGCACGAAAAAGCACAAAAAGAATATATTGGCAATGCTGCTGTTCACGGACAAATGGCGACCGTTTTTGCCAAACTGATTATTGACGGCCACGATTATGGCGTAAATGCTTTTGTAGTACCGTTGCGTGATACCAATGGAAATGTTTTAAACGGAATTACAATAGGCGATTGCGGTCATAAAATGGGGCTTAACGGAGTAGATAACGGAACCATCCGTTTTGACAATGTTGTGATTCCGAAAGAAAATATGCTCGACCGCTTTGCTTCTGTAAATGATAAAGGCGAATTCGAAAGTCCGATTCCGAGTGATAACAGACGTTTTTTTACGATGTTAGGCACTTTGGTTGGAGGCCGAATCGGGATTCCGCGTTCTGCTTTGGCGGCTGCGAAATCCGGTCTTACGATTGCCATTCGTTACAGCGATCAAAGAAGACAGTTCGGACCCGAAGGCGGTTCAGAAGTTCCGATTTTAAATTACAGAATGCATCAGCGCAGATTGCTTCCACATTTGGCAAAAACCTATGCGGTGCATTTTGGACTGCAATATCTCACCAGTCGTTTTTTAAACAGAACAGAATCTGAAATGCAGGATATCGAAGCTTTGGCAGCTGGTATGAAATCGTATTCGACCTGGAGCACCAGAGATATTTTACAGGAATGCCGTGAAGCTTGTGGAGGAAAAGGGTATTTGTCGGAAAACAGAATAAACGCCTTAAAAAACGATACAGAAATTTATACCACTTTTGAAGGTGATAATACCGTTTTGATGCAATTGGTCGCCAAAAACCGTCTGGCTGAATTCAGAAAGTCATTTGGCGAAATGGGATCTTTTGGCATTATCAATTATGTGTATGAAAATGCCAGAACCGCAATCGCAGAAAAAAATCCAATCATAACCCGCAAAACTGATGATGAACATTTGCTGGATAATCAGTTTCATCTGCAGGCCTTTGTACACAGAGAAAAAACAATTTTAGCATCGGCAGCAAGACGTATCAAAAAACTCATTGATGAAGGTTTAGAAGCGTATGATGCTTTTAATGTGGTTCAACACCAAATGATTGATGTTGCTGAAGCGTATTTGGAAAGAGTGGTTTTGGAACAATTTCAAATTACAATAGAAAAAGTTGAAGATGTAAAAACTAAAGAAATATTGCTGAAATTAAATCAGTTATATGCCCTTTCACAAATAGAAAAAAACAAAGGCTGGTATCTGGAAGATGGTTATATGGAAGCGGTAAAAACCAAAGCCATTCGTAAAATGGTCAATCAGCTTTGTTGGGATATCAGGCCGGATGCGGTTTCTCTGGTAAATGCTTTTGATATTCCGGAGAGTTGCCTTGCGGCTCCAATTGCGGTGTAATTATAAATCTTATTTTTTATCACTTGAAAAATTATTTTCTGTTTTTTATAACTCTTTTGGTTTCCTTTTTTGGTTATTCATCGAATAGTACAGATACTATTTTGGATAAGCTAAACGATGCCGTGAAAAATAAACAGTATTATGTCCGGCTAAAAGAAGAACGCATTTTAAATTTCAAAAAAATAAAATCAGAAGAGCTGTCAAAAGAACAAGAGTATAATTATAATCAGGCTTTATATGAAGAATATCAGAAATTCAAATCAGATTCCGCCATTTTTTATATAAAGAAAAACCTGAAAATTGCTGAAGAACTTCATAAAAAAGAGCTGCTGAATCTGGCACAATTGCAATTGGCAAACCTGTATTCATCAACAGGAAAATACAGAGAATCAGAAGCTATTATAAAAAGCATCAATAAAAAAGAATTAGAAAAATCATTACTGCCTAATTATTATGTTACCTATCGCGAATTTTATGAGCATTATAACGCAAACAGTCCTAATTGGGGATTTATTGAGCAAATAGGGAAATATCGTGATTCGTTGCTGGGCGTTTTAAACCCTAATTCTTTAGATTATAAAATCAATAAAATTCAGAAGGATATTTACCATAAGAAATTTGATGTTGCTGAAAAAGAATTACTAAGTCTGTTGAAAGGAATGAAAGACGATAATCCACAATTTGCAATGATTACCTATCTTTTGGGGAACATTTCAGAAAAGACCAATAAGATCAATTTAGTAAAAAAATATTACGCTCTTTCGGCAACTTCAGATATTAAACAAGCCATAAAAGATAATGCTTCACAACAGGAACTGGCTATGGTTTTTTATGAATTGGGAGATGTTGATATGGCATATAAACTCACACAATCTGCTATTGAAGACGCATTATATTGCAACGTGCAATTTCGAACACTTCTGATGTCACAACTTTATTCGATTATCAATACTGCTTATTTAGAACGTGAAGCCCAGCGAAAAACAGAACTCCAGGTTTATCTTTTGTGTATTAGTTTGTTATCGTTGTTTTTAATTGTCGCTGTAATTTACGTTTATAAGCAGATGGAAAAAGTATCCAGAATTCGTGGAGAACTTTATGAAACCAGTCAGAAATTAGCGGAATTAAACAAAGATATTACAGAGGCAAATAATCAGCTTCAGGAACGTAATGCTCAATTATCAGAATCCAATCATATTAAGGAGGAGTATATTGCAAATTTCTTTAGTCTGTGTTCAGCCTACATCAATAAGCTCGAAAATTATCGCGTTATCTTAAACAAAAAGGCAACAGCCAAACAGTTTGATGAAATTTACAAAATGTTGAAATCAACTACTTTGGTTGATAATGAACTGGAAGAATTATACAGAAATTTTGATACTATCTTTTTAAGTCTGTATCCTACTTTCGTAAAAGACTTCAATGCTTTGCTTATCCCCGAAGAACAAATTATAGTAAAACATGGAGAATTGCTCAATACAGAACTTCGAATTTTTGCACTTATCAGACTTGGAATAACGGATAGCGTAAAAATTGCTGCTTTTCTTCGCTACTCTTTAAGCACTATTTATAATTATCGTACCAGAGGAAGAAATAAGGCTATTGTTTCCCGAAATGACTTCGAGGAAATGGTTATAAAAATTGGTTTACTTTCTCAAAAAGCCTAATTCTTTATTTTAAAATCACTACTTTTTTTAAGGTTCATTTTAGTTTAAGGTTTTGATTTTTAGTTGTTTATTTTTTAAAATTACTACTTTTTTTTATTCAGAATTTTTACGAAGACGATATCGTTATAGCTTTACCATATTATTTAGAAAGCATTTTAAAGGGCAGATCTAAAATAGTATAGTAATGATTAATAAATAAAAAGGTATGTTTAAAAACGTTAAAGTAATAGTTGTTTTACTGTTACTGAATTCATTTGGAATTAATTCACAAAATAAAATTCCAATTTATCTTGATGATAAAAAACCTCTTAATGATCGTGTCGAAGATGCGCTTTCGCGAATGACAACTGATGAAAAAATTGCCATGATTCATGCGCAGTCCAAATTTAGTTCACCGGGTGTGCCGCGTTTAGGAATCCCTGAAAACTGGATGACCGATGGACCACACGGAATCCGTACCGAAGTAAAGTGGGACGAATGGGATCAGGCAGGCTGGACTAACGACTCTTGTATTGCATTTCCGGCACTTACCGCCTTATCTGCGACATGGAACAAAGAATTAGCCTCATTATATGGTAAATCATTGGGAGAAGAAGCACGTTATCGTAATAAAAATGTACTCTTAGGACCTGGTGTAAATATTTACAGAAGCCCATTAAACGGACGTAACTTTGAATATATGGGAGAAGATCCCTTTCTAACCTCTAAAATGGTTGTTCCTTATATTAAAGGAGTTCAGTCAATTGGTGTGGCTGCCTGTGTAAAACATTTTGCATTGAACAATCAGGAAACTAATCGTAATTCGGTAAATGTAATTGTTGATGATCGTGCCTTGTACGAAATCTATTTGCCGGCCTTTAAAGCTGCTGTTCAGGAAGGTGATGCGTGGGCCATTATGGGGTCTTACAATAAATATAAAGGACAACAATGCTGTCATAATGAGTTTTTGCTAAATGACATTCTTCGTGGTGAATGGGGTTTCAAGGGAGTTGTTGTTTCAGATTGGGGAGGAGTTCATGACACAAAACAATCAATTTTCAATGGGTTGGATATGGAGTTTGGTTCCTGGACCAACGGTCTTTCATGGGGAACTAGTAACGCGTATGATAATTATTATCTGGCAAAACCATATTCAGAAATGATTAAAAAAGGTGAAGTAGGTACTAAAGAATTAGACGAAAAAGTGCGTCGTATTCTGCGTTTGTCTTTCCTTACTAATATGAATAAAGACAGACCTTTTGGATCATTTGGAACAGAAGAACATGCAAAAGCTGGTTTGAAAATTGCTGAAGAAGGAATTGTATTGCTTCAAAATAACAACAATATTTTGCCAATCAATCTTTCCAAAACTAAAAAAATCGCTGTTATTGGTGAAAATGCCATCAAAATGATGACAGTTGGAGGAGGAAGTTCATCATTAAAAGCAAAATATGAAATCACTCCGCTGGAAGGTCTGAAGAAAAGAATCGGTAATCAGGCTGAGATTGTTTATGCACGCGGATATGTTGGAGATCCGACAAGTAATTATAATGGTGTAATAGCAAAAGTGAGTTTAGAAGACAAACGTTCACCTGCTGAATTGACTGCCGAAGCTTTGAGGGTAGCCAAAGACGCTGATGTAGTCCTTTTTATTGGAGGATTAAACAAAAGTGATAATCAGGATGCCGAAGGAGCAGACCGTAAAGATTTAGGACTTCCATACAACCAGGATAAATTAATCAGTGAGTTAGTTAAGGTAAATAAAAATATTGTTTACGTAAATATTTCAGGAAATGCTGTAGCAATGCCGTGGGTAAAAGAAGTTCCGGGAATTTTGCAGGGATGGTTTTTAGGTACAGAAGCAGGAAATGCACTGGCAAATGTTTTAGTTGGAGATGTGAATCCATCGGGAAAATTAACCTTTACTTTTCCTGTAAAATTATCTGATAACGGAGCACATGCATTAGGCGAATTTCCGGGAGGTGATGAGGTTAAATATAACGAAAGCATTTTTGTAGGGTATCGTTATGCAGATAAACAAAAAGCAAAACCATTATTTTCTTTTGGGCACGGATTAAGTTACACCACTTTTGAATACGGAAAAGTAACTGCTGATAAGAAACAAATGTCTGCTAATGATCAGATTACATTTTCTGTAAAAGTAAAAAACACAGGAAGCAGGGAAGGATCAGAAATTGTTCAGTTATATATCAGTGATTTAAAATCTTCATTGCCTCGTCCAATAAAAGAATTAAAAGGTTTTGAAAAAATTTCGCTTAAAGCGGGAGAAGAAAAAACAGTAGCTTTTACAATCGATAAAACGGCTTTGAGCTTTTTTGACGATAAAAAACACGACTGGATTGCAGAAGCGGGAGCTTTTGAAGCGATTGTTGGTGCATCTTCAACCGATATAAAATCTAAAGTGATTTTTTCGCTTCAATAATTTCATTAATTTTCTAAATTGGTTGGTTGAAAAGCTGTAATCGTAAAAAGTTACAGCTTTGCTTTTTGAAAAATAGTCAGATATAAAATGTTTAACTTTTATAAAAAAAAATAATTATGAAACGAATAGCTTTATTTGCAGCAGTATTCTTTTTAGTACAAAACCTTTCGGCGCAAAGCCTGAACAAAATGCAATGGTTTAATGAACCTGAAAAGTGGGAAATTAAAAACAATGCCTTAATTATGAACGTGACCGCTGGTAGTGATTATTGGCGTATTTCGCATTACGGTTTTACGGTTGATGATGCCCCTTTTTATTATGCAACTTATGGAGGTGAGTTTGAAGCCAAAGTAAAATTAACCGGAAATTATATTGCACGCTTTGATCAAATGGGTCTGATGATTCGAATAGATGAAAAAAACTATATTAAAACAGGAGTTGAATTTGTTGATGGAAAATTCAACATAAGTACTGTTGTAACACATGATAAAAGTGACTGGAGCGTAACAACGCTTGAAAAAGCGCCGCCATTTATATGGATAAAAGTGGTAAGAAGATTAGATGCTGTTGAGGTATTTTACTCTTTCGATGACAAAAATTATATAATGACAAGAAACGCACCATTGCAGGATAATACACCGGTGATGGTAGGTCTGATGGCCGCTTCACCTGACGGAAAAGGGTTTGAAGCTAAATTCGAGAATTTCAAAGTAACTCATTTACCGGATCAGCGCAGGTTAGAATGGTTAAAGAATCATCAAGATTAATTATCAATTATTAATTGTTGATTGTAAATAAAAAAACGAATGATAGTGTAATTAAACTTTATATTTACAATTAATAATTAACCATTAACAACTAATTACTAACCCATTGACCATTTTATGACCGACATTAAACCAAAAAAACATTATGAAATTTTAGACGGCTTACGTGGTGTAGCTGCAATTATAGTAGTCGCTTTTCATATTTTTGAAGCCTTTACTGGCGGAAACCGTTTTAAGCAAATTATCAATCACGGTTATCTTGCCGTAGATTTCTTTTTTCTTTTATCAGGATTTGTTGTAGCCTATGCTTATGATGACCGCTGGGGGAAAATGACCCAATTGGAATTTTACAAACGTCGTTTGATTCGCCTGCAGCCTATGGTTATTATGGGAATGATTATTGGCGCCATATTCTATTACTTTCAGGCTTCGGATATTTTGTTTCCGATGATTGCCGGGATGGAAGTGTGGAAGGTAATTTTAACCATGATTATTGGTTTTACATTACTTCCTGTTCCGCCATCAATGGAGATTAGGGGATGGGGTGAAATGCATCCGCTTGACGGACCTGCCTGGTCACTTTTTTTCGAATATATAGCGAATATTCTTTACGCTTTAATCTTTCGAAAATTCTCTAATAAAGTTTTAGGAATCTTTGTGTTGCTGTTTGCAGGCATGTTGATTAATTATACAGTTTTTGGTCCAAAAGGAGACGTTATCGGAGGATGGTCACTGAATCTGGAGCAAATGAATGTTGGATTTACACGTTTACTGTATCCTTTTTTCGCCGGAATTTTGCTTTCCCGATTAGGAAAATTAATTCATATAAAAGGTGCTTTCTGGGTATGCAGTTTATTGATAGCAATTGTGCTGATGATGCCAAGAATTGGAGATAAAAACAGTCTTTGGATGAACGGATTATATGAATCGTTTTGTATTATCCTGATATTTCCTTTGATAGTGTCAATTGGAGCAGGAGGTGAAACAAAAAATCCGTTTTCACTTAAAATCTGCAAAGTTTTAGGTGATATTTCGTACCCGATTTATATCACGCATTATCCGTTGATCTATTGGTACACAGCCTGGGTTGTAGATAATAAAATTTCTTTAGAGGACGGATACATAGTAGGAATTGGAGTTTTAGTTGCCAGTATTGTACTCGCTTATTTATGTCTGAAATTGTATGATGAACCCGTTCGTAACTGGCTGCAGAGTAAATTTCAAAAGCGCAAAGTTGTTGCTGCTGAATAATTTTTGAGGATAAAAATAATTTAAAAAGGGATGAACTGTTTAAAAGTTTATCCCTTTCTATTTGATCGTTGAGATGCATTTTACATCTGAATTTAAGACATAAATTGTTATTGTAAAACCAATTCTGCTAAAGCTTCTTTACTGAAACCTTTTAATTGATCCGTTTTTCCTGCTTTAATTTTTGCAACCCAATTCGGATCTGATAATAAAGGCCTTCCAACGGCAGCCAAATCAAAATCGCCTCTGTCGAAACGTCTGTTTAATTCTTCCAAAGAAGTTGGCTCAGAACTTTCTCCTGCAAAAGCTCCGAAGAAATCACTTGATAATCCGATTGAACCTACTGTTATTGTTGGTGCTCCGGTAACTTTTTTAGCCCAGCCGGCAAAGTTCAGATCCGAATCTTCAAATTCAGGTTCCCAGAATCTTCTTTGTGAACAGTGTAAAATATCTACTCCTGCATCAACAATTGGAGTAAGCCAGGCTTCTAATTCCTGAGGGTTTTTAGCCAGTTTGTAATTGTAGTCAGAAGGCTTGAATTGAGAGAATCGCATAATTACAGCAAAATCTTCACCAACTTGTTTTCTGATTTCTTTTACAACTTCAATAGCAAAACGATTACGTTCCGGAAGTGTTTTTCCTCCATAAATATCGTCACGGAGATTGGTTTCGGCTCTAAAAAACTGATCAATTAAATATCCATGCGCACCGTGAATTTCGATAGTATCGAAACCTAATCTTTTTGCATCAGCAGCCGCTTTTCCAAAAGCTAAAATAGTGTTTTCAATATCTTTTTCAGACATGGCAATACCATTTCTAAAATCAGGACGATTAAACCCGGAAGGTCCTTCAAAAGGAACAGGAGGTACCCATCCCGAGTGATGATTGTCCATGATTCCCATATGCCAGATTTGCGGTCCCATCTGACCTCCGGCTGCATGAACTTCATCAATGACTTTTTTCCATCCTTTTAAAGCCTCATTGCCGTAAAAATGCGGTACATTGGCATCGTTTGATGATGAGGGTCTGTCAATAACAGTTCCTTCAGATAATATAAGTCCCACTTCGCCTTCAGCTCTTTTTTGATAGTATGAAGCAACATGTTCGGTTGGAGTTCCGTTTGGAGAAAAGGATCGCGTCATTGGCGCCATCACAATTCTGTTTTTAAGATGTAGTGTTTTCAGATCGAATGGCGAAAACAAACTGTTTGTACTCATAATAATTTACAAATTAGATTCAATTAATTTACTGAGTGCTTCAAAGGCACTTTCGTTGCGTTTGTAGTATGTCCATTGTCCAACTCGCGTAGATTCTATAAGACCTGCACGTTGTAAAATCGACAAATATTCAGAAACTGTAGATTGAGTAAGGCCTGCTTTGGCTTGTATCTGACCAACACAAACGCCATGTTCAAATCCTGCAGTGATTTGATCCGGGAAGTTGAGTTCGGGTTCTTTTAGCCATTCCAGCATTTGTAATCTTGACTTATTAGACAATGCCTTAAAAATTTCTACTTGTTCCATACTGCAAATATATCGACTTTTCCCGATATGTAAATTAATTAAAAATAATTTTAGATAAATTTTATGATAAGCGATTAGTTTTTAGAAAATATAATGATTGATTTTGAGCCATTCTTTACAGTCATTGCTCCAAAACTGACTGGTGTCTTTTACTCCTAAGCCAAATCCATGACCGCCTTTTTCGTAAATATGCAATTCGGCTGAAATATTGTTTTTCTTTAATGCTAAATAATAATTAATGCTATTTTCAGGTATCACAGCACCATCATCTGAAGCATGCACTAAAAATGTCGGAGGCGTTTGTGAAGTGACTTTTTTTTCATTAGAAAAATTATCAATAAGAAGCTGAGATGGATTTTGACCTAATAAGCTCGTCTGTGAACCTTTATGTGTAATACCGTTTTCCATAGATATCACCGGGTAAATTAAAATTGAAAAGTCTGGCCGGGCACTCATGTTAAATTTTGATTCATATACTTTATCATCAAAATGTGTTGCTAGTGTTGATGCTAAATGCCCTCCGGCGGAAAAGCCTATCGTGCCAATTTTATTCGGATCAATATTCCATTTGGATGCATTGGATCTAACATAACGAATTGCTTCCTGAGCATCTTGCAAAGGTCCAACGGATTTATTTTTCATAATTAAATCACTGGGTAATCGATATTTTAAAACAAAAGCCACAATTCCTAAGCTATTTAGCCACTCTGCTACTTTAGTTCCTTCCTTATCCATTGATAAATGCGAATATCCGCCACCCGGAAAAATAAGAACTGCAGTTTGATCAGGCTTTGTTTCTTTAGGAATGAACACACTTAATGTTGTGACACTAACTAAGCTTGTACTTTGGATTTTGCCTTCTTTTAAAACTTCTTTTTCTTTGTAATCGGGAGCATTTATTTCATCCGGTATTTTATTCCAAAGAGATAAAATTTCAATTTGAGAATGTAAATTAGGGATGATTCCAAATAAAAAAAGGAATAAATAAAATGTTTCTTTGAAATTAGTTGCTGTAAATGTTTTCAAATTTTAAACGAATTAGATTTAAATACTTAGTACTCTACGAGTATTATGTTATTGGTTGGTAAATAATTTAAAGGACAGATTGTTTAATGAGAAATCAATAATAAAACTTTATAAAAACAAGTTTTATTTGGTATTATATCAATGTTTTATGTATTGTTTGATTTAACAAAAGTATTATTTATTATGTAATTTTACATCTGTTTTTTTACTATATATGTTTAATTTGTTGGATGAAATAATTTTATAAGTAATTTATTTGGAATATAAGTATTTAAACTTATATTTGTGCAATCGATTACATTTTTAGGTTTCTATTATAATTAATTATACTTTTGAAACTTTATAAATAATCAACGAAATCGATTTACATAAAATTGAAAATATCAGTTTTTAAAATTAATTTAAAGGTTTTATAACCAAAACAAACATAGTTACTATGAGTCAAACCAACAAATCTATTGGAAATTATCGCTGGAGTATATGCGCATTGTTGTTTTTTGCAACAACCATTAATTATTTAGACAGACAAGTTCTTTCGTTAACATGGAGTGATTTTATTGCACCGGAATTTCATTGGACCAACAATGATTATGGTAACATTACTGCGTTGTTTTCTATTTTTTATGCTGTCTCTTTATTGTTCGCAGGTAGATTTGTAGACTGGTTAGATACAAAAAAAGGATTTTTATGGGCTATTGGAATTTGGTCTTTGGGAGCTTGTTTGCATGCTTTTTGCGGTATAGCGACATCTGGAATTATTACAGGAGACTGGTTTGTAGGTTTTGAAGGAGCAAAAGACGCTATTCATACAGTTAACGATACTGCATTGGTAATTAATGTGAGTGTTACCTTGTTTATTTTTGCCCGTTTTGTCCTGGCAGTTGGTGAAGCCGGAAACTTTCCTGCGGCAATCAAAACAACAGCAGAATATTTTCCTAAAAAAGACAGAGCATTTTCAACCAGTATTTTTAATGCCGGGGCAACCGTTGGGGCTTTAGCTGCACCGATTACTATTCCGTTTATTGCTAAGGCTTTCGGATGGGAAATGGCATTTATTATCATTGGGGCCTTAGGTTTTGTATGGATGGGTTTCTGGGTTTTTATGTATGATAAACCAGAAAAACACCCAAGAGTTAGTGCTGAAGAATTAGCTTATATACAACAGGATGATATTGCGGATAGTAAATTAGAAGGCTATGTAGCTGAAACTAAAACAAAAGTTTCTCTTGCAGATTGTTTTAAATACAAACAAACCTGGGCTTTTGCTTTTGGTAAATTTATGACAGATGGTGTTTGGTGGTTCTTTTTATTCTGGACTCCGGCTTATTTAAGTTCTGTTTACGGAATGGATTCAACTGAAGCGGCATTGCCATTATTTGTATTGTACATGATTACTTTATTGTCAATTATTGGTGGATGGCTTCCAACTTATTTCGTAGAAAAGAAAGGGATGAATCCATATGAGGGAAGAATGAGAGCGATGCTGATTTTTGCTTTTTTTCCTTTGTTAGCTTTGATTGCACAGCCATTAGGGTATATCAGTTACTGGGTGCCGGTAATTATTATAGGAATCGCAGGTGCGGCTCACCAATCATGGTCGGCTAATATTTTTACAACAGTTGGGGATATGTTTCCTAAAAAAGCAATTGCAACCATTACTGGAATTGGAGGTTTAGCAGGGGGTATTGGTTCTACTTTAATTAATAAAGGTTCAGGATTATTATTCGATTACAGTAAAGATACAAACATGTCTTTTATGGGATTCCAGGGAATTGAGGCTGGGTATTTTATCATTTTTTCAATTTGCGCAGTATGTTATTTGACAGGCTGGATTGTTATGAAATCTTTGGTTCCTAAATATGCTCCGATTACTGATCTTTAAAAGATTAACACAAGCTAACTAATTAACCAACCAAACCAAACCAGATTATGAACCAAACCAACGCAGCGATAGGAAAATATCGCTGGACAATATGTAGCTTAGTTTTCTTTGCTACAACCGTAAATTATTTAGATCGAAATGTAATCAGTTATTTAAGACCTTTTCTTGCAGAAGCTTTTCATTGGACTCCGGAACAGGAAGTAATCGATTACTCTAATATAGAAATAGCTTTTAAAATCGCCTATGCATTAGGTATGCTGGTTGCAGGAGGGATTATTGATAAATTAGGTACAAAATTAGGTTATGCATTAGCAACCGGTTTATGGAGTTTAGCAGCAGTTGGTCATGCTTTAGCAACGGGTACAGGGGGATTTATAATTGCGCGTGTATTTTTAGGGATTACAGAAGCAGGAAATTTTCCTGCCGCTATCAAAGCAACAGCCGAGTGGTTTCCTCAAAAAGAGCGTGCTTTAGCAACTGGTATTTTTAACTCAGGAAGTAATATTGGAGCTATCATTGTTCCTTTATCGGTACCATTTATAGCTGAAAATTATGGTTGGCAATGGGCTTTGATTGCAACTGGCGTCATAGGGTTTATATGGCTGATTTTGTGGTTTGTTTTTTATGAAGTGCCTCAAAAACAAAAGAGATTATCACAAGCGGAGCTCGAATATATAAATGCTGATAAAGTTGATGTGATTGAAGCAGAGGATACTGAAAAAGTTTCCTGGTTGAAATTATTGAGTTTTCGTCAGACCTGGGCCTTTGCAATTGGAAAATTGCTAACAGATCCGGTTTGGTGGTTTTATTTATTTTGGTTGCCTGATTTTCTGATGAAACAATATAAGCTTTCGACTACCGAAATTATTTGGCCATGTGCTTTAGTTTATGTTATTGGAAGCGTTGGAAGTATTTTTGGAGGCTGGCTTCCGTTAAAATTAATTGAAAAAAACTGGCCAGCTTATAAAGCTCGTAAAACAAGTATGCTGCTTTATGCATTTGCAGTTTTACCGGTGTTATTTTCGCAATATTTAGGAACGATAAATATGTGGTGGGCTATTTTGGTAATTGGTTTAGCAGTTTCGGCTCATCAGGCCTGGAGTGCTAATATTTTTACAACTGTGTCCGATATGTTTCCTAAAAAAGCAACTGCTTCGGTTACAGGGATAGGGGGGATGTTTGGAGCTGTTGGTGGAATTTTATTAACCGCGGTAGTTCAAAAAAATATGTTTGTTTATTTTACTAAAATCGGTAAAATTGAAACAGGATACTTTATAATGTTCTGTATTTGTGGAGGTGCTTATTTATTAGCTTGGCTTATCATGCATATTTTAGTTCCAAAAATGAAAAAAGTAGAAGTGTAATAATTACACAAATAAATTTTCATTTGTATTATGATATTTAAATATAAAAATATAATTTTGTGCAATCGATTACATTAAAAATAAAAATATGACAAAATATAGTTCCAGATACGCATCAAGCCCAGAAGCTGTTAAAAAATATGATACTCAGGAATTGAGAAATGAATTCCTGATTGATGATTTGATGCAGGAAGATGAAGTAGTATTGGTTTATTCTCATTATGACAGATATATTACAGGTTCTGCTGTTCCTGTAAAAGGAGATTTAGTTTTAGAAACCATTGATCCCCTAAAAGCTCCATATTTTTTAGAAAGAAGAGAAATAGGGATTATTAATGTTGGAGGAAATGGTTCTGTAATTGTTGAAGGAAATGTATATGAATTAGGATTTAAAGATGCCTTATATATCGGTAGCGGTAACAAAGAGGTTATTTTTAAAAGTGATGACAGTAATAATCCGGCTAAATTTTACATCAACTCTGCACCGGCACATACAACTTACCCAACGGTAAAAGTAAGTCTGGCAGAAGCGAATAAATTACAATTGGGTACTATGGAAACTGCAAATCACCGTACCGTAAACCAAATGATTATTGGAAGTGTAGTTACTACTTGTCAATTACAAATGGGAATGACAGAATTACGTCCGGGAAGTGTTTGGAATACAATGCCGGCACACGTTCATGATCGTCGTATGGAGGTTTATTTCTATCTTGACATTCCGGAAAATCAGGCGGTATGCCATTTTATGGGACAGCCTCAGGAAACAAGACATATCTGGATGAACAATCATCAGGCAGTAATTTCTCCGCCCTGGTCTATTCACTCGGGTTCCGGAACAAGTAATTATACTTTTATCTGGGGAATGGCTGGTGAGAACTTAGATTACGGAGATATGGATGTTTGTAAAATCACTGATTTAAGATAAGAATCATGACAAATTTATTTGATATAAAAGGAAAAGTTGCCCTTATCACAGGAAGTACTCATGGTCTGGGAATGGCAATGGCAAAAGGATTAGGTCAGGCCGGAGCAACAATTGTTGTAAACGGAAATTCTTCTCAGGAAAAAATTGATGCTGCAGTAAAAGAACTTCAAAGTGAAGGAATCAATGCTGTTGGATATAAATTTAATGTAACAGAGGAAGAACAAGTTAAAAACGCTGTCCAAAAAATTGAAGGTGAAGTTGGACCTATTGATGTTCTAATTAACAACGCCGGAATTATTAAAAGAATCCCACTAATCGATATGGAAGTTGCTGACTTCAGAGAAGTAATTGATATAGATTTAGTGAGTCCATTTATTGTTTCTAAGCATGTTGCTAAAGGAATGATCGAAAGAAGGCAAGGGAAAATCATCAATATTTGCTCTATGATGAGTGAATTAGGAAGAAATACTGTTTCTGCTTATGCTGCTGCAAAAGGAGGTTTGAAAATGCTGACTAAAAATATGGCGACAGAATGGGCTAAATACAATGTTCAGATTAACGGAATCGGGCCTGGTTATTTTGCTACTGAGCAAACTAAGCCAATACGAGTTGATGGACATCCTTTTAACGATTTTATCATCAGCAGAACACCTGCTGCTAAATGGGGAGATCCAAGTGATTTAGCCGGTGCAGCAATATTTTTGTCATCAAAAGCCAGCGATTTTGTTAATGGTCACATTTTGTATGTTGATGGAGGAATTCTTGCAACAATCGGAAAACCATCCAACGAAGAATAATTTTCAAATTATATTTTAAAATAAGACATGAGCTCTAATAAAACATTCATAAACGATAATTTTTTACTTGAAAATAAATACGCTGAAGAATTATATCATAATTATTCAAAAAATCAGCCAATTATTGATTATCACAATCACTTAAATCCACAGTTTATTACCGAAGATAAAATTTTTGATAATATCACAAATGTGTGGATAAACGGAGATCACTACAAATGGCGTGCAATGCGTACATTAGGTGTTAATGAGCAGTTTATTACAGGTAATGGTTCAGATAAAGATAAATTCTTAAACTGGGCAAAAACAGTTCCGTATACAATGCGTAATCCTTTGTATCACTGGACTCACTTAGAATTAGCACGTTATTTTGATATCTACGATTTGCTGAATGAAAAATCAGCTGAAAGAATATATGAGGAAGCTTCTGCAAAAGTAAATTCAGCAGAATATAGTACACGCAATTTGCTTAAAAAAGTAAATGCTGAACTGGTTTGTACTACTGAAGATCCAATTGATACTTTAGAGTTTCACCAAAAATTAAACAGTAATCCTTTTGAAACTAAAATGAGCACGGCTTTCAGGCCTGATAAAGCTATTTTGATTTCAAATGACGGTTACAATGCTTATCTGGACACATTGGGGGATGTGTCCGGAGTAGCAATCAATACTTATGCTGATTTACTTTCGGCATTAAGAAAAAGAATTGATTTCTTTAGTGCAAACGGATGTAAGTTAAGTGATCACGGTTTAGATCAGATTTATTTTGAGAACTTTACTGAATCTGAAGTAAATGCAATTTTCAAAAAGAAAAGAGAAAATCAAACAATAACTCCGGAAGAAGCGTTGAAATTCCAAAGTGCTGTATTGTTGTTTTTGTCTGAAACATACCATGAATTAGGATGGGTTCAGCAGTTTCACTTAGGAGCTTTGCGAAATAACAATGCGCGTATGCACAGAATTTTAGGACCGGATACTGGTTGGGATTCTATTGGAGATTATCCACAAGCTCAAAAATTATCTGCTTTCTTAAATGCATTAGACAGTAAAGATAAATTAACAAAAACGATTATTTATAACTTAAATCCTGCTGATAACGAAGTGATGGCTACCATGATTGGTAACTTTAACGACGGAAGTGTTAGAGGAAAAGTACAGTTTGGATCAGGATGGTGGTTTTTGGATCAGAAAGACGGAATGACTAAACAATTAAACGCCCTATCAAACATGGGATTAATTAGCTGTTTTGTTGGAATGTTGACAGATTCAAGAAGTTTCTTATCTTTCCCAAGACATGAATATTTCAGACGTATTCTTTGTAATCTTCTTGGAGACGAAATTCAAAGAGGTGAACTTCCTGCAGATATGGAATGGATTGGAAAAATGGTTTCTGATATTTCATATAATAATGCAAAAGAATATTTTAAATTTTAATTAAATATTGATAATGAGTAAAGTAGTTGCATTCGGCGAAATAATGTTGCGTTTTTCTACAGAAAGGCATTTGCGTTTTTCTCAGGCTAAAGCGTTTACAGCGTCTTATGGCGGAGGTGAATTTAACGTTTGTGTTTCTTTGGCGAATTACGGAATTAATGCAGAGTTTGTTACCAGATTGCCTGAAAACGAAATTGGTTACTGTGCAGTGCAGGAAATGCGTAAAATGAATGTTGAATCTAAAAGTATTGTTTACGGCGGAGAACGTTTAGGGACTTACTATTTAGAAACAGGAGCAGGAACCAGAGGAAGCAATGTGGTGTACGATCGCGCGCATAGCTCGATGGCAACGATTCAAAAAGGAGATATTGATTGGAAGAAAGTACTTGAAGGTGCTACCTGGTTCCACTTTAGCGGAATTTCAGCTGCAATTTCTCAAAGTGCTGCAGAAGCTTGTCTGGAAGCAGTTCAGATAGCGCATGAATTAGGATTGACCATTTCATGTGATTTGAATTATAGATCAAAATTATGGCAATATGGCAAAACACCAAGCGAGGTTATGCCTGAGTTATTAAAATACAGTCACGTTATTTTAGGAGACATTGATACAGCTTATTTTATGTTGGGAATCCCTAAAGTAAACCCGGATTATCAAGACGAAAAATCATTACCGGCTTTATATTCTAAGTTATATGAGCTTTGTCCGAACTTAAAAACTGTGGCAACTACATTACGTTATTCCGTTAGTGCTTCTCATCAAAGAATCGGAGGTGTTTTATTTGACGGGAAAACCATTTTTAATGCTGCTGTACAGGAAGTAACTCCTGTAATTGACAGGGTAGGTAGCGGTGATGCATTTATGGGAGGATTAATCTACGGATTAGTTGAGTATAAAGAGGATAAACAAAAGGCATTAGATTTTGCAGTAGCTGCTTGTTGCTTGAAACATACAATTGCCGGAGATTACAATTTAGTTACATTAAAAGAAGTTGAAAACATGGCAGGAGGAAACTCTGCCGGATTAGTATCAAGATAAATAAAGTATGGCAAAGTATTCAAGAATTGAAGTAGCTCAGACGATGAAAGACAACGGGATGGTTCCTTTGTTTTTTCATTCGGATATTGAAATCAGTAAAAAAGTATTAAAAGCCTGTTATGATGGAGGTTCCAGATTAATGGAATTTACAAGCAGAGGTGATTTTGCTTTTGAGGTTTTTGGAGCATTAAATAAATACGCCCTGGCTGAATTGCCTGGAATGATGCTAGGTGTTGGTTCTGTTACTGATGCTGCTGCAGCTTCATTATACATGCAGCTTGGGGCTAATTTTATTGTAACTCCTGTGTTTAGAGAAGATATTGCAATAGCGTGTAATCGTAGAAAAGTGTTATGGTCTCCTGGTTGTGGAACTCTTTCAGAAATTGCAAGAGCAGAAGAATTAGGCTGTGAAGTGGTAAAATTGTTTCCTGCTGATATTTACGGACCTGAGTTTATTAAAGCAATAAAAGGACCTTGCCCTTGGACGACTATTATGCCAACAGGAGGTGTTTATCCAACTGTAGAAAGTTTATCTTCATGGTTAAATGCGGGTGCTACCTGTGTGGGTCTTGGATCACAATTGATTTCAAAGGATTTGCTGGATAAGCAGGATTTTGAAGGATTAAAAAATAAAGTAAGTGATGTGTTGAACATCATAAAAGATATCAGAAAAAAATAAATAAGGAATAATTAGTTTGTTCCTTATTGTAAAGCAGTTTTTTTTAGAGTTTTAAAGGTTGTAATTGAACATTACGCTTGAAAAATAAAGCTTGTCACTCCTCACAGCAAGCTTTATTTTAATCTTTACAAGTGTAATGTTTCTTTTACAATAAAAAACGGATAAGGGATTAATGAGGTTATTTATAACACTTTTAAGAGAAGATTTAAAATGAAAAAATTAAATAGAGTAAATACAGGATTAGAAAAATTAAATCCAATTAAAGTAGTTCAGTTTGGAGAAGGTAACTTTTTAAGAGCTTTCGTTGATTATGCTTTTCAAAGATTAAACAATGAAGTTGATTTCAATGCCGGTATTGCAATTGTTCAGCCATTGAAAGATGGTATGGTAAACATGATTAACGATCAGGATGGTCTTTATACTTTGTTTATGAACGGCATTAAAAAAGGGGAAAAAATACAAGATATTCAGTTAATTTCTAATATTGTAAAATCTATAAATCCATATAATGATTTTGCAGATTATTTAGCATTAGCAAAAGAAGAAGAACTTCAATTTATTGTTTCAAATACTACTGAAGCTGGAATTGAATTTCTTGATACAGATATTCCGGATATGCAACCGCCAGCAGCATTCCCTGCAAAGTTGACGGTTTTGTTACACGAAAGATTTAAACATTTCAATGGAGATGCTTCAAAAGGACTGACTATCATTCCATGTGAATTGATTGATTATAACTCAGAAACGCTGAAAAAATGTATCTTACAATATTGTGATTTATGGAAATTAGAGGATTCATTTAAAACATGGGTTTCAGAAGCGTGTACGTATCACAGTACTTTAGTTGACAGAATTGTACCAGGATATCCAAGAGCTGAAATTGAAGATTACAACAGCAAATTAGATTATCAGGATAATTTAATTGTTGCTGCTGAACCATTTTTCCTTTGGGCTATCGAAGGTGGTGAAGATTTAAAACAAAAGCTTCCTTTTCATAAAACGGATTTGAATGTGAAAATCGTTGATGATATACGTCCTTTCAAAATGATCAAAGTTCGTATTTTGAATGGTGCACATACCGCAATGGTTCCTACTTCACTTTTACACGGTAACAAACTAGTAATGGAAACCGTTAACGGAGATTTTACCGGGAAATTTGTAGACAATGTTATCAGTGAAATCAGCGAAACCCTTGCTATGGACAAAAATGAAATCACGGCCTATTCTGAAGAAGTAATGGATCGTTTTAAAAATCCATTTATCAAACACGCATTGGCTGATATTGCTTTAAATTCTATCTCAAAGTTCAAAGTAAGAGTTTTACCTAGTTTATTAGGATATTATAATACAAACAAAAAACTGCCTGTAAGTCTGACTTTTTCATTAGCTTCTTTAATCCAGTTTTACAAAGGAACATGGAACGGTGAAGTATTGCCTGTAAAAGATACTCCGGAATTAGTTGAAGCATTTAAAAATGCATGGCAATTAGGAGCTTTAGATTCTGTTGTAGCTGCTGTTTTAGCTAACACAGATTTTTGGGGTGAAGATTTAACAAAAATTAACGGTCTGTCTGAAGCATTAGTAGTAGCTTTAACTGAAATTGAAGCTAACGGAATTGAAAAAGGTTATGCTAATTTCAGCGCTAAAAACTAATTAAAACCTTTTTAAAATTATTATCATGCAAAAGAAATTAATAAAAGTAAATCCAATAGATAACGTAATTGTCGCTTTAACCGATTTGGTACAAAACGAACAAATTACATTTGAAGGAACTACAGTTTCACCAACAACTGATGTTAAAGCAAAACATAAAATCGCAGAGAAAGATTTTGCAATTGGTGATGAAATTATAATGTATGGCGTTTTGGTAGGAAAAGCTGTAGAACCTGTAAAAAAAGGAGAAGTAATTACCACCGAAAATGTAAAACATCAAAGTGAAAAAGTTTTTCGTAAAACTGGAAGTTTAGGTTGGACTCCACCAAATATAGATCGTTGGAAAGATAAAACTTTCAACGGATACCACCGTGCTGATGGACAAGTTGGGACCAAAAATGTATGGTTGTTTATTCCATTGGTTTTTTGTGAAAACAAAAATATCGAAAAACTGAAAGATATTTTTGAAAACGAATTATTGCCAAAAAAAGAAGTTTCTTATAAAAATTTATTACGTTCTTTAATTGAAGAAAAAAGCGTAGAAGAAGTTGCTGATAGAAAATCAAATGAAAATCTTTTAGATAATGTTGAAGTTAAATTCATTAATCATCAAGGTGGTTGTGGTGGAATTCGACAAGATTCGGAGTTGTTGGCAAAACTGCTTGCTGGATATGTAAACAATCCAAATGTTGCCGGTGCAACTGTTTTAAGTTTAGGTTGCCAAAATTTGCAAGTAGAGATTTTCAAAAACGCATTGAAAGAAATAAGTCCGAATTGTGATAAAGAAATTTTGATCTATGAGCAACAACAAATTGGTACTACCGATAAAATGTTTCAAATGGTGATTAAAGATTCTTATGAAGCCATTAAAAGAGCTAACAAAATCGAACGTAAACCTGCTCCTGTTTCAAAAATAAGTATTGGTTTGGAATGTGGTGGATCTGATGGATTTTCAGGAATTTCTGCTAATCCGGCATTAGGAGTTGTTTCCGATATTTTCGCAGCTTTAGGAGGGAAAACTATTTTGGCAGAGTTTCCGGAATTATGTGGCGTTGAACAAGAATTGATGAACCGATGTGTGGATGAAGAAAAGGCAGACAAGTTTTTATCTTTGATGAAAGCTTTTGAAAAATCAGTTGTAGATGCAGGTTCAGGGTTTGATATGAACCCGTCTCCAGGAAATATTAAAGACGGATTAATTACCGATGCCATGAAATCTGCCGGTGCATCTAAAAAAGGTGGAACTGCACCTATCGTAGATGTTTTAGATTACGGCGAATATATTTCAAAACCAGGGTTAAATCTTCTAAATACACCAGGAAATGACGCCGAATGTACCACAGGATTAGTTGGAGCGGGAGCAACAGTTGTTTTGTTTACCACAGGTTTAGGAAATCCGATGGGTAATCCAGTTGCACCCGTTGTGAAAATTGCTTCAAACACGGCATTAACTAACAGAATGTCGGATATCATCGATTTCAATGCTGGAACTGTGATTACTGGTGAAAAAAACATTACCGAAGTTGGAGCAGAAATCGTAGATTATATTATAGAATTGGCAAGCGGAAACGTAGAAACAAAAGCAGATCAACTGAAACAAGATGTATTTATTCCTTGGAAAAGAGGAGTTTCTTTATAAAATTTTCTCACCATATAAGTTATATAAGTAAATTTTATATACTATTATATTCAAAAACTAAAAGGCAGCTCATTTAAGAGCTGCCTTTTAGTTTTTGAAAACAACTTAAGTGTACTTTTTAAGCAGGATTGTATTACGAGCAAAAGTAAAATGAACTTATATAGCTTATATGTTAAAAAGAATTAAAAGGTAATTCTTGTAGAAGACTTTCGAATGTGTAATTCTGGTGCAAGGACTACCTTTTTTTCGATTTTAATAGTATCTGTTTTGTTTAATTGCTCTAAGAAAACCTTGGCAGCCATTTTTCCCATTTCAAGAGGCGACTGGTCTACTGAAGTTATGGAGAGTTCCATAAATTTAGTAAAAGGCTCGTTACTGAATCCTGCAACACAAAATTCGTCAGGAATGCTTATATTTCTTTCCTTTAATTCCTGAATAGCCCCTAAAGCAGCAAAATCACTTGAAGAAAATATGGCATCTGGAGGAGTTTCCAGTTGTAACAAAATGTCTACTGCTTCTTTTCCTGATTCTAAGCTACTTTTAATCGGAATAACATATTCTTCTTTAAAAGGTATTCCGCTATCTAATAGTGCTTGTTTGTAACCTAAAAACCTATTTTTAAAAATATCAAGAGACTGGTCACGGGAGAAGTGGGCAATATGCCTGCAGCCTTCATTAATTAAGTGTTTTGTTGTAAGGTATCCCCCTTTAAAATCATTAATTGTTACAGAACTTACCCCATCAATATGTCTGGTTCTGTCAAAGAAAATCAAGGGAACATTTTTTTGTAGTACGTTTTGAAAAGCATCATAGTTTTGATCGGTAACATCAGTAACAGACATTAGGATGCCATCTACCTGTGCGTCAATTAGAGCATAAAGATTTTCATTTTCTCTTTTTGCATCATCATGAGTTTGAGAAATAATAACATGATAGCCGTGAGGGTAAAGTTCTTCTTCAATTCCTCTAATAACTGTTCCGAAAAAATTATTATCTACGCGAGGTACTATAATACCTATATTGTTGCTTTTTCCACTTTTTAAAGCCAAAGCTAACTTGTTTGGTTTGTAGCCCATTAAATCAGCTGTTTCCTGAACTATTTCACGTGTGCTTTTTTTTATTTTTGGGCTGTTATTTAAGGCTCTGGAGACAGTGGCTGCAGTGATATTAAGTCTTTTAGCAATGTCGTAAATGGTGGTTTTTTCGCTCATTCAAAAAAAATTATTTTAGCAAAAATACCTTTTTTTTGAATAATCCAATGTAAAATGTTATCGATTGCTAAAATGATATTTTTATGCTTTTAAATCCTGTAATTATAAAGCATTTTCCTTGTTATTATGCAATAAATGCAATTATTTTACATTGAAGATAAATGATGAAAATACACTTAATTAGAGTAATTAGGAGAAAATTGCAAAATAAAGTTATTTCTCTCTGGATGTAGACTTACGAATATGTAATTCTGGTGCTAATACTACCTTTTTTTCGATTTTGATACTATCCGTTTTGGCAACTTGCTCTAAGAAGACACGTGCAGACATTTTTCCCATTTCGAGCGGGGACTGATCAACAGAAGTTATTGAAAGTTCCATGAATTTGGTAAAAGGTTCATTACTAAAACCAGCAACGCAAAACTCCTGTGGAATATTGATGTTTCGGTCTCTTAATTCCTCAATTGCCCCTAAAGCAGCAAAGTCACTGGAAGAAAATATGGCATCTGGAGGTGTTTCAAGTTCTAATAGGATATTAATTGCATTCTTTCCTGCTTCAACACTACTTTTAGACTGAATCACATATTTTTCATTAAACGTAATTCCATTATCGAGTAAAGCCTGTTTATATCCTAAAAATCTATTTTTGAAAATCTCCAATGATTGATCTCCGGATAAATGAGCAATACATTTACAGCCCTGATCGATTAATTGTTTTGTTGCGATGTAGCCTCCTTTAAAGTCGTTGATAGTAACTGAGCTTACACCGTTAATATGTTTGCTTCTGTCAAAGAAAATCAAAGGCACATTCTTTTCTAATACATTATGGAAAGCCTTGTCATTCTCATTAGTTACAGCAGTAACCGACATTAAAATACCATCAACCTGGGCATCAATTAATGTATAAAGGTTTTCATTTTCTCTTTTAGGATTTTCGTGAGTCTGACAAATAATAACCTGATAACCATGTGGGTAAAGTTCTTCTTCTATACCCCTAATTACTGATGCGAAAAAATTGCTGTCAATACGGGGAACTATAACACCAATGTTATTGCTTCTTCCGCTTTTTAGTGCCAGAGCTAATTTATTTTGTTTGTAGTTCATTGAAGCAGCTGTTTCAAGGACTAATTCTCTTGTGCTTTCTTTTATCTTTGGATTGTTATTTAAAGCTCTGGATACCGTTGCAGCTGTGATATTTAATTTTTTTGCAATATCATAAATGGTTATTTTTTCGCTCATTCAAAAATCTTATTTTGATTATTTTAACACAAAAATACATTTTTTTTAAATATACCTGTATAAAATGTTATCGATTACCTAAAATACTTTACTTGTTAAATAAAATAGGACAATAATAAAAAATTATGTTTTTTTTTAAGTTAAGTGCAATTATGTTTTATAATAAAAATTAAAAGTACAATCTTTTTTTAAATAAATTTGTTGAATTCAATCAATTTATCTATTTTCGTGTAATCGATTACATAACCTATAAAGGTGTGAATTTAATAATAAATGCTACAAAAAATGAGTGTATATAAGGTTTTAAAAAAACTTGGTACTTTTTTGGCCATGATTTCTGTTGTCTTTTTGATATCGTGTGCCACTAAGCAATCAAATGTGGCAGATGATCCATGGAATAAGATGGATTTAATTGTTAAAAGTATTCCTGAAGTTAATTTTTCTAATAAAACTTATAACGTCAAGGATTATGGGGCAGTTTCTGATGGAATAACATTTAATACAGCAGCTTTTGAGAAAGCAATAAAAGCCTGTACTGAAAATGGTGGAGGAAAAGTAATAGTGCCAAATGGTAAATATCTAACCGGTCCTATACATTTAGAGAATAATGTGAACTTACATTTAGAAGATGATGCTGAAATTCTTTTTAGTACAAATTCTAAAGATTATCCGATAGTTCATACTTCTTTTGAAGGAACGGAATTAATGAATTATTCACCACTTATATATGCCAAAAATAAAACGAATGTAGCTATAACAGGTAAAGGTACTTTAAACGGTCAGGCAAATAATAGTAATTGGTGGCCATGGTCCGGAGGGAAAGGCTACGGTTGGGAAAAAGGGAATCCTTCACAAAATGATCCGAAGAATCGTGAAGTTTTGGTAGATATGGCAGAAAAAAATGTTCCGGTTGCAGAAAGAATCTTTGGTGAAGGACGTTATTTGAGGCCTAATTTTATTGAGTTTTTTGAATGTAATACGGTTTTAATAAAAGACATTAAGGTGATTAATGCACCTTTCTGGATTTTACATCCCATAAAATCTAATAATATAATCATTGACGGAGTTACAGTAAATAGTCATGGCCCTAATAACGATGGCTGTGATCCTGAATATTCGCAAAACTTAATTATAAAGAATTGTGTATTTAATACCGGAGATGATTGTATTGCCATAAAATCGGGAAGAGATGCTGATGGAAGACGAGTAGCAATACCAAGTAAAAATATTATTGTACAGAATTGTAAAATGATAGATGGCCATGGAGGTGTGGTAATTGGCAGCGAAATATCTGCAGGTGTGAATAATGTTTTTGTTGAGAATTGTGTCATGGATAGTCCAAATCTGGATAGAGCGATTCGTATTAAAACAAATTCTAAAAGAGGGGGCATTATTGAAAACGTATATGTGAGAAATTTAGAAGTAGGAACAGTTAAAGAATGTGTTTTAAAACTAAACATGTTTTATAACGTATACGGATCTCAAACAGGTAATTTCATTCCAGTTATCAGAAATGTAAGTCTGGAGAATGTAAAAGTGAAAGAAGCTGGAAAATATGGTGTGTGGGCTGAGGGCTATAAAGAATCTCCTGTTGAAAATATCACTCTTAAAAACGTTGTTATCGAAAAAGCAGATTCCATTTATTTATTAAAAAATATCAAAAATTTTAATTTTATAGATACTTATATCAATAAAAAGAAAATAGAATCAATTAAAAACTAAAACTAATTTGTGTCTATGTCTGATGATATAAAATATTGCCCGACTCAGTTTTTGCTATACTAAAAAATAAAATATAAAAGCTAAAATATAATTTTTATGATTAAGACACTGTCTCTGGGAACTAATTTTTATAAATACGCAAGTATTTTGCTGCTTCTTTGTTGTGGTAAAACAATTGCTCAGACTCAGATTATTTCGGATAAATTAAAATGGTCAGAAAGAATGGCTCTGTCTATAATTAAAAGACATCCTGAAGCATGGAAAATTGATAATCACGAAGCACCAAAATGGGATTATAAAATAGGTATGATTTTAACGGCCTATCAGAAATTATATACCAAGACAAACGATTCTAAATATTATGATTACATAAAAGGATATGCCGATGTGTTTGTTGATGAAAGGGGTACAATTAAAAAGTTTGATACTCAAAATCATAGTCTTGACAATATAAACGGAGGAAAAATACTTTTTGATTTGTATTACAAAACAAAAGAAGAAAAATATCTGACAGCTTTAAAAATATTAAGAAATAATTTTGAGGACTATCCAAGAACCCAATCGGGTGGTTTTTGGCATAAAAAAATCTATCCTAATCAAATGTGGTTAGACGGTCTTTATATGGGAGAACCTTTTTATGCAAGATATACCTCTGAATTTGAGGGAGGAGAAAAATTAAATGATGTTGCTCATCAATTCGAACTTCTTCACGAGCATACATTTGATCAAAAAACTGACTTGTATTTTCATGCATGGGATGAAAGTAAACAAATGGCCTGGGCAAATAAAGAAACAGGAACGTCGCCCAATATTTGGTTGAGAGCACTTGGCTGGTACGGAATGGCATTAGTAGATGTATTGGATTATTTTCCAAAAGACCATCCAAAACGAAATGAATTGATTAGCTATTTGAATGAATTAGCCGTTGCAGTGACTAAATATCAGGACAAATCGGGTTTATGGTATCAAATTCCGAATTTACAAAAGCAAATAGGAAATTATTTAGAATCTTCCGGTTCTTCCATGTTGGTATATTTTCTTGCGAAGGGAGTTCATAAAGGGTATTTGCCTGCGAAATTTGAAAAAGTTGCCAACAAAGGTTTTAATGGATTAGTTACAAATGTTATTAAGGCTGATAAAAATGGTGAAATACACATTACTCAAGTATGTGGCAGTGCGGGATTAGGAGGAAATCCTTACCGGGATGGTTCTTTTGAATATTATATGAACGAAAAAATTGTAACCGATAATTCTCACGGATTAGGTGCTTTTTTGCTGGCGGCAATAGAATTAGATAAATAGAATTTCAATAAAGTCAAAATAAATCACTATGTTAAAAAACACTCTGAACACTTTAAAAGTTGCAATACTTTTTGTTTCATTCACTTTTTTTAGTTGTAAAACGGCTTCTCCAAAACCCGTAAAAACTGCTGATTCACAGAATCAAGCTATAATTTCAAAGGACTTAAAGTGGTCTGATAAAATGGCTTTAACTTTAATGAAACGTCATCCGGAATCCTGGCAGATTGACGATTCTAAAGCTGCAAAATGGGACTATGTTCACGGTCTTGTTTTATATTCATTCGAGCAATTGTATAAAAAAAATCCAGATGCAAGATACGCTTCTTATGTGCAGGGATATTTAGATGCGTTGATTCAAAATGACGGAACAATCAAAACGTATGAAATACAAAAACACAATATTGATATGATTGTTGCTGGTCGTTTGCTTTTTAATGCTTATGATAAAACAAAAGAAGACAAATACTTAAAAGCGATGCAATTATTGCGTCAGCAATTAACAGAGCAGCCAAGAACGCAATCCGGAGGATTTTGGCATAAAAAAATCTACCCTAACCAAATGTGGTTGGATGGTTTGTATATGGGAGAGCCTTTCTACGCTCATTATACAGTAACTTTTGAAAATGGAAAAAATCTGGATGATGTTGCGCATCAATTCGAACAAATTCAATTACATGCAACAGACCCGGCAACAGGCTTGTTATATCACGGTTGGGATGAAAGTAAACAAATGCCATGGGCTAATAAAGAAACCGGAAATTCACCAAACTTCTGGTCAAGAGCTCTGGGATGGTATGTAATGGCTTTAGTTGATGCATTGGATTATTTCCCAAAAGATCATCCAAAACAAAAAGAACTGGTTGGTTATCTGAACAATGTTTCAGAAAGTTTAGCGAAGTTTCAGGATAAATCCGGTTTATGGTATCAGGTAACAGACAAAATGGGTAAAGAAGGAAATTATTTAGAAGCTTCCGGTTCTTCTATGTTTGCTTATGCATTTGCAAAAGGAGTAAACAAAGGTTATTTGCCTTCAAAATTCAAAAAAATAGCAAACAAAGCTTTTGACGGATTGACAACTCAATTAATGAAAGTGGATGCTGATGGAACTATTACTTTAACTCAGGCTTGTCAGGTAGCCGGACTTGGCGGAACTCCATACAGAGACGGTTCGTATGAATATTATGTGAATGAAAAAAAGAAAGACAATGATCCTAAAGCTACAGGACCATTCATATTAGCGGCACTGGAATTAAACAGATAAAAGCAGAATATCTTCAAATGAAATTTATAAAAATAACATGTCTTTTATTGTGCTGTGTAGCAATACAAAGCTTAACTGCGCAGGAAAAAAGCGAAAATAATTTTTCAAAAGTCTGGGTTGCAGATCAGGGAGACGGAACGTATAAAAATCCTGTTTTGTATGCCGATTATTCAGATCCGGATGCTGTCAGGGTTGGTGATGATTATTACATGACAGCTTCATCATTCAATTGTATTCCGGGATTGCCGATTCTTCATTCAAAAGATTTGGTAAACTGGAAATTAATTGGACATGCACTTTCGAAACAAAAACCTTTGGATGTTTACAATAAAGCCCAGCACGGAAACGGAGTCTGGGCTCCATGTATTCGTTTTCATAAGAATGAATTTTATATTTATTATCCTGATCCCGATTTTGGAATTTATGTTGTTAAAGCCAAAAAAGCAGAAGGCCCTTGGTCAGAACCGGTTATGGTAAAAGAAGGCAAAGGATTAATTGATCCAACTCCATTATGGGACGAAGATGGTAAGGCATATTTAGGTTATGCATTTGCAGGAAGCCGGGCAGGAGTGAAAAGTGTTTTGACAGTTTGTTCAATGAATCCTGATGGTTTGTCTGCAAATAATGATGACGTTATGGTAATTGACGGACATGCAGATGAGGCTACTATTGAAGGCCCTAAGTTTTACAAGCGAAATGGCTATTATTACATATTTGCTCCGGCCGGAGGAGTTGCAACAGGATGGCAAACTGTTATGAGGTCTAAAAATGTTTATGGCCCTTATGAAAAAAGAAAAGTTATGGATCAGGGAAAATCGGCTGTAAATGGTCCTCATCAGGGAGCGTGGGTTCAGACGCAAACCGGTGAAGACTGGTTTATTCATTTTCAGGATCAGTTTGCTTACGGAAGGGTAGTTCATTTACAGCCAATGAAATGGAAAAATGATTGGCCGATAATCGGGAATGATGAAAATAATGACGGTATTGGTGAACCTGTTATGGTTTATAAAAAGCCGAATGTGGGCAAAAAATCATTTCCTATTGAAACCCCACCCGAAAGTGATGAATTTAATAGTCCTAAACTTGGACTTCAGTGGCAATGGCATGCGAACCCACAAATCGTTTGGGGGCTTCCGACTGCAATGGGATATTATAATTTAAATTGTATTCCTGTTCCCAAAGACTATAATAATTTGTTTGATGCTCCAAATCTGCTTTTGCAAAAGTTACCTGCGAATGAGTTCACTGCTACGGCAAAAATTACATTCAATTCCAGATTTGATGGTGAGTATACCGGATTGGTAATTATGGGACTGGATTATAGTTTTTTATGTTTAAAACAAGAAGATGGAAAATTGTATCTTTCACAAAAAACAGCTTTAAAGGCTGATAAAAAAGGAGTAGAATCTGAAAGCAGGAGAATTGCAATAACCGATAAAACAATATATCTGCAGGTAAAAGTAAAAGCGGGCGGAATTTGTAATTTTTTCTATAGTGAAGATGGACAAAAATTCAGCCCTGTAGGTAATATTTTTACTGCAAGGGAAGGTAAATGGATTGGCGCTAAAATAGGATTTCTGGCACTTAGAGAAGGAATTATAAATGATGCCGGAAGTGTAGCAATAGACTGGTTCAGGATAACAAACTAAAACTAAATAATTAAATAACTAAACTAAACCAATTAAATGAATCAACTTAAAAAAACAGCATTATTACTTTTAACCATTACCAGCTGTTATGTTAATGCACAGGACAAAGCCAAAAAATGGCCGGATTTAATCATAAAAAGTTACTCCGCCTGGTTTGGTTCTGAGGAAGGTAAAAAAATAGGCGAAAATGTCCTGCTTTACCAAAGAGATATCGGAGGATGGCCAAAAAATATTCCGATGCTGAACGAATTGACAGAAGATGAAAAATCTAAGTTATTGGCGCTTAAACCTGTAGGTAAAGATTGTACTATAGATAACAGAGCTACGACTCAGGAAATACTTTTCGTATCAAAAATGTATGCGCAGACAAAAGACGAAAGATATAAAGATTCATTTTTAAGAGCAGTCGATTATTTACTTTCAGCACAATATCCTAATGGTGGATGGCCTCAATATTTTCCATTAAAAAAAGGGTATTATTCACATATTACCTATAATGACAATTCAATGGTGGATGTTTTGAATGTATTGAAAGAAATAGCAAATGAAACACCATATTACAGTATTAAGCCATCGCAGGAAGTTATTGATAAAGCTAAAATTGCAGTCACTAAAGGAATTGAGTGTATTTTAAAAACACAATACAAACAAAATGGTGTCCTGACAGTTTGGTGTGCACAACATGATGAAGTTACTTTTGCTCCGGCGGATGCAAGGGCTTATGAGCTTGCTTCATTAAGCGGAAAAGAATCAGCTAAAGTTACGTTGTTCCTAATGTCTGTTGACAATCCTTCGCCGGAAATTAAAACGGCAGTTAAAAGTGCTTATGACTGGTTTGAAAAAACAAAAATCACCAATCTTAAAGAGGAACGTATTTATGATGAAAATGGAAAAGTAATCGGAAAAAAAATGTATCCTATGGAAGATGTTGCACCAATCTGGCCAAGATTTGCTGAACTTGATACAAACGAAGCCTTCTTTTGTGATCGTGACGGAATTAAAAAGAAATATATAACCGATATTGGTGAAGAGAGAAGAAACGGATATTCCTGGTATTCTAATGAGCCTAAAGAAGTTTTGAAAAAATACAAAAAGTGGGCTAAAAAAAATAATTTAGAAAAAACGGATTCAGAGTAATTTCTTTATCAGTATTGACTCTATCGGATTTCCTTATTCACTGAAAAGTGAATAAGGATTTGGATGTAAAAATAAAATTATGAATATCAGACTTCTTTTTTTTGTATTGTTTTCGGTAGTTGGTTTTGCTCAGAATAATGAATTTCCGAACGCAAAAGTAGATTCGATTGTAAATGCTATTCAATTGCCAAAATTTCAGTCTTATCAGGTCAATGTAGCAAAATTAGGAGCCAAAGGTGATTCTATTTCTAATAGTAAGCCTTTTTTTGATAAAGCAATGGCATTGTGTAAAAAGAATAACGGAGGAACTATTGTGGTTCCAAAAGGAGTTTATCTCTTAAACGGTCCAATTCATTTTGTAAGCAATGTCAATTTAAAGATTGAAAAAGGGGCAAAAATAAAATTCAGTGATAAACCCGAGGATTATTTGCCAATGGTCTTAACCAGCTGGGAAGGTACAATGCTTTATAATTACAGTCCGTTGATTTATGCCTATGATTGTACAAATATTGCTTTAACCGGTGAAGGGACTATTGATGGAGAAGGAGGTAAGACATGGAAAAGTTTTAAGGCAAAAGAAGGAAAAGGCAAAGAGCTCAGTCGTGAAATGAATCATACTAATGTCTCTTTAAAAGACAGAAAGTTTGGAACAGATTACTTCTTGCGTCCGCAAATGATCCAGTTTTTTAATTGTAAAAATATTTTAGTTGAAAATATTCGCATTGAAAATTCTCCTTTTTGGTGTTTGCATTTACTAAAATCAGAAAGTATAACTGTTAGAGGAATAAGTTATAAATCATTAAACTACAATAATGACGGTATAGATCCTGAATATGCTAAAAATGTTTTGATTGAAAATGTAAATTTCAATAACGGTGATGATAATGTGGCTATAAAAGCAGGAAGGGATCATGAAGGAAGGGCTAATGCAGCTACGCCAAGTGAAAATATCATTATTAGAAACTGTAATTTTAAAGGACTTCACGGTGTAGTAATCGGAAGTGAAATGTCAGCCGGTGTACAAAATGTATATGTCGAAAATTGTAAAACAGTTGGATATTTAAAAAGAGGTATTTATTTAAAAACCAATGCAGACCGGGGTGGTTTTATAAAAAATGTTTTTGTTAAAAATATTCAATTAGATGAAGTAGAGGACTGTCTTTACATCACCGCCAATTATCACGGAGAAGGTAAGGGATTTCAGTCTGAAATATCAAATGTGTCTTTTTCTGATATTACATGTAACAAAGCATCGGCTTCAGGAATCGTTATTCAGGGATTTGCAGATAAAAAAATCAAAAATATCTCTTTAAATAATATCGAAATTAAATGGGCTAAAAATGCCATATCAAGTACAAATGCTGAGAATGTAATCATGAATGAAGTTTTCATTGGCGAAAAAGCCACTGTTCCTTCAACAGCAAAATAGTTTAATAAAAATCAAAAATGAAACATTATATTTTAATTCTTTGGCTGGTTTCGGCCACTTGCTTTGCGCAAAAAACTACTGTTTATACAATAGGTGATTCTACAATGGCAAACAAAAAAGACCCTGATAAAAATCCGGAACATGGCTGGGCCCAGGTGTTACAGTCATTTTTCAAAGATAATATCGTTATCGACAACAGAGCTTTAAACGGAAGAAGTACAAGGAGTTTTATAGCAGAAAAACAATGGGATGCTGTATATCAAAATTTGAAAAAAGGAGATTATGTTTTTATTGAATTTGGGCACAATGACGAAAAAGATAAGGATTCATTGCGTTATACAAACCCACATACAGCTTATAGACATAATCTGATTCGGTTTGTAAAAGAAAGCCGTGCAAAAGGGGCAATTCCAATTTTATTGACGTCAATTGCAAGAAGAAATTTTAATGAAAAAGGAGTACTAATCGGAACGCACGGAGATTATCCTTTAGAGACAAGATTAGTTGCACAGGAATATAAAGTTCCGTTTATAGATTTAGAATATTATACGGAATTACTAGAGCAGTCTTACGGACCTGAAAAATCAAAACAATTGCATTTACATTTTAAAGCCGGAGAAAATCCTTTTTATAAAGAAGATAAAAATGACGACACACATCTTTCTTTGAAAGGTGCAACTGAAATTGCACAGATAGTGGTTGATCAAATAAAACTTTTAGAAGATCCTTCTGTTGAAAAACTAAAAAAAGGAATCAAATAGCTTAAATAAATTTTGCTGAAAATAAAAATCGTATCTGGATAATTATTCCGGATACGATTTTTTCGTTAGATAAGAGAATGATTTAATCTCTAATTATTTCTTTTGCAAAGGGCTAATGATTTGGACATTCTGAAAAACAATTGCTCCTTTTACCACGCCGGCAATAGTGCTTCTTAAAGCATCAATAATTTGCATTTTTAATTCACTTTTCGGATAAATTAAGCTAACCTCACGTGCTGGTTTTGGCTCCTTGAAGTTACGCAGTTTTAGTTTGTCAGATTCCTTTAAATCCATAGTATGCAAATAAGGAAGTAATGTTGTGCCTAAGCCTTCATCAGCTAATTTTATCAGTGTTTCGAAACTTCCGCTTTGGATCTGGAAGTTGTTTTGTTCAATATCTGTCCCGTTTTTGCACAGGTTCAAAATACCATCTCTAAAACAGTGCCCGTCCTGTAAAAGCAAAATTTCATTGATATTTAAATCAGAAACTTCAATTTCTTCTTTTTGAAAAACAGAATGATGCTCCGGAATATAAGCTACAAAAGGTTCAAAGTATAAAACAATTTCCTTGATTTTCTCATCTTCAAGTGGTGTCGCGGCAATGGCAGCGTCCAAATGACCATTTTTTAATTTTACAATAATCTCATCTGTATTGAGCTCTTCAATCAAAAGCTTGACTTTTGGATATTTTTTTATAAAATTATTTAAAAACATTGGTAAAAGTGTAGGCATGATGGTTGGAATTATTCCCAAACGAAATTCACCTCCAATAAAACCTTTTTGCTGCTCAACAATATCCTGAATACGATTTGCTTCGTTTACAATATTTTTAGCCTGATTTACAATTTTATGGCCAATATCAGTAAGCTGGATAGGTTTTTTGCTTCTGTCGAAAATTAAAATGCTGAGTTCTTCTTCAATTTTCTGAATCTGCATACTTAAAGTTGGCTGGGTAACGAAGCATTTTTCTGCAGCAAGTGTAAAATTCTTATGTTCGGCTACTGCTAAAACATATTGCAATTGAGTAATAGTCATTTGATAGTATTTTGTGATGCAAAAATAAGAAAATATAATTTTTAACTATAATTTTTTCAAAGAAGTTATTTTAAATTTGTAAAAAACATACTATAAAATTGAATAAAATGAAAACAAATATTTTAGGGTTACCGGTTAAAGAATCAGAATTGTTAGTAAAAGAACTAAATGTTTTGCTTGCTAATTTTCAGGTTTACTATCAAAATTTGAGAGGAATTCATTGGAATATCCGTGGAAAAAGATTCTTTGATTTACATGTGAAATTTGAAGAATTGTATACCGATTCGCAATTAAAAATCGATATGATAGCGGAAAGAGTTTTGACAATTGGAGGAACTCCGTTACATACTTTTGAAGATTATATAAAGAATAATAAATTGACAGTTGGAAAAAATATCTCAAACGATGAAAAAGCGGTTCAGTTAATTGTGAATTCCCTTTCAGATTTATTGAAAATCGAACGTGAAATTTTGAATAAATCGAATGAAATTAACGATGAAGGCACGAATTCGATGATGAGTGACTTTATTTCCGAGCAGGAAAAAACAATTTGGATGATGAATGCATGGCTTGATGAATCGCTGTAATGAGTTGTATATTAGAAAAGTAAAAAGCAGAATATTTGTCCATAAATATTCTGCTTTTTTATTTATGTTAAAATTCTATAAAAATTTTAACCAGTAGCTTTGATTTTATTTGTTTAACGCTATTTTTGTTTCGATGAAACTATTAGCCCGCATATTATTATTCATATTTATTGCTTTCTTATCGACCCCGACAATTGTTCAGGCGTTAAAGAAAAGCAATAGTGCGACTATGTCTTGTAGTTTTTCAGAAGAAGAGGTACATAAAGAGCTTAAATCTTTAGTACATCCTGTAGCATTGGAACATGAAGTTTTAATGACGGTATATATAGAGAAAAAAACGATTATATCTGAAAATATTGTAAAACTGGACAATATTTCTCCGAGCATATTTGCTCCACCTCCCAACTTGGTATAATACTTCCGATTATTTTAAACTAACTGTATTTGTAGTAAATACAGTAGATCTTTAATGTATCAATTTTTTAGTATTGTATTATGTCAAAAAAAATTAATCTTTTTGCAAACCTTAAATCTGATTTTGCTTCAGGTTTAGTGGTTTTCTTGGTGGCTCTTCCATTGTGTTTAGGTATTGCAATGGCTTCCGGAGCACCGTTATTTTCTGGAATTATCGCAGGTGTTATTGGAGGTATTGTGATAGGTTCTTTAAGTCAGTCTCATATTAGTGTATCTGGTCCTGCAGCTGGTTTGACAGCTATTATTTTAACAGCGATCACTGATTTTGGTGCCTTCGATGTATTTTTAATGTCTGTTTTTATTGCTGGATTAATTCAATTAGCATTGGGATTTTTAAAAGCCGGAAGTATTTCAAATTATTTTCCAACAAATGTTATTGAAGGAATGTTAGCGGGTATTGGTATCATCATTATCCTAAAACAAATACCGCATGCATTTGGCTATGATGCGGATTTCGAAGGGGATCAGGCTTTTATCCAAAATGATGGAAGTAATTCATTTTCTTTTCTTTTTGATGTTGTGAATCACATTCACTTAGGTGCTGTAGTTATATCATTAATTTCACTCGTAGTTTTAATTTCGTGGGATAAAGTTCCGTTTTTAAAGAGATTAAAATTAGTGCCGGGCGCTTTGGTAGCAGTTATTCTGGGAGTTTTATTAAATGAATTCTTTACAACGACAGGAAGTTCACTAGCCATCGCAAAGGAACATTTAGTTTCGTTGCCCGTCCCAAAATCTTTTGATGACTTTAAATCTATTATTATTACGCCAAATTTTGGTGCAGTTACAAATCCTCAGGTTTGGGTTGTGGGTATAACAATTGCTATTGTAGCTTCTATAGAAACATTGTTGTGTATTGAGGCTTCTGACAGAATGGATGTGCAAAAGCGTTATACCGATACAAATGTTGAATTGAGAGCTCAGGGTATTGGTAACATGATCAGCTCACTTTTAGGAGGATTACCAATGACATCTGTTGTTGTGAGATCATCTGCAAATAATAATGCAGGAGCAAAATCTAAAATGTCATCTATTATTCACGGTGTTCTTTTGTTAATCAGTGTTTTGTCAATTCCGGCAATTTTAAACAAGATTCCATTGGCAACTTTAGCAACTGTTTTAATTTTGGTGGGATATAAATTAGCAAAACCGGCAACTTTCATGCATTTCTGGGAAAAGGGAAAATACCAATTTGTACCTTTTATAGCAACATTAGTCTTTGTTGTTGCTACAGATTTGCTGAAAGGTGTTGCGTTAGGAATTATAATTAGTATCATTTTTGTTTTGAGAGGAAACTTAAAAAGAGCGTACATCTTCAAAAAAGAAGAATACGAAGATGGAGATATTATCCACATCGATTTAGCTCAGGAAGTATCATTTTTAAATAAAGCTGCCATCAAGCAAACATTAAGCGAAATTCCTGAAAACTCTAAAGTTATCATCAATGCACATGATACAGAATATATTGCACATGATGTGTTGGATTTAATTAGAGAATTTAAAGAAACACGTGCAATTGATGAAAATATCAAAGTAAAATTGAAAGGTTTTAAAGAAGCTTATGAATTAGAAAATACTCCGGATAATAATAATCATGTTTCCATCGAACATTATTATGATGTAGCAAAGAGAGTGTTAGTGAAAAATGAATCAGCAAAAGAAAAATTTTAAAACAAAATAAATTAATTAAAGTATTTCTATGACATGGGAACTATCAAATTTTAGGTAACTTTACATAGAAATACCATTCAAAAAATAGAAAAATGAGAGAATTTTATAAGCAATTATTAGAAAACAATAAAGTTTGGGTTGAAACATCATTGGCAAAAGATCCAAATTATTTTGCTGATTTGGCAAAAGGACAGTCTCCTCCGGTATTATGGATTGGATGTTCTGACAGCCGTGTTCCTGCAAATGAAATTATTGGAGCAAAACCGGGAGAGGTTTTTGTACACAGAAATATTGCCAACATGGTAGTACATTCAGATATGAATATGCTTAGTGTTTTAGATTATGCAGTAAACGTGTTAAAAATAAAACATGTTATTGTTTGTGGACATTACGGATGTGGTGGTGTAAAAGCTGCAATGGGTAACCAATCTGTAGGTATTATCGATAACTGGCTTCGTCATATTAAGGATGAATACCGTTTGCATGATAAATATCTAAATTCAATTGAAGACGAAGAGGCACGTTTTAATGCTTTTGTTGAAATCAATGCTAAAGAACAGGTTTATAACCTTGCTAAGACTTCAATCGTTCAGGGAGCCTGGAAAAGTGGCCAGGACTTAATGCTTCACGGTTGGGTTTACGGATTAAATTCAGGTTTTGTAACCGATTTGAATGTAACAATAAGTTCAAATGAGGAACTGGATCAGGTTTATCAATTAGATCTTTAATCAAACATAAAAAAAATCGCTCTGAAAAGAGCGATTTTTTTTATTCGTTTTCATCCAGATTTTCATTAAAAGCAGATGGTAGCATTGTTGGAATAAACTTTATTAAAATCGGCAGTAATAAACTTCCGCCGGGAAGTAAAAAGATCGTCAGTGACGGAATTGTTTTACAGATGTCTAAAAGCTGTTTTTTTACTTTTTTCTTTTCTTTTGCATCTAAATCCCTGGTTGTAGAATAAGCCAGAAGAATCATTAATTCTTTACTCTGAACAATTTCCTTAACCAGTCTGTTTTTGTTTCTAATAATCAATTTTACGACCGAATGTGTCATCTGATCATAAAAGTGTTTTACCGGATTTGAATAATTGAAATAAGGAATTTTGTTTTTATGAGTGGTTATAAATGTATGAGTCGTTTCGATACTATTTGTTACAAATTCATCCGAAACCTCCATCATGGAGCCTAACGAATATAAAAAATAAGCTTCTTCATTTTCGACAACACCATCACTCCATAAAGCCATTCCCGCCATGTCGATTAAATAATACTGCTCCAATTTATTGCTAAAATGGCTGAGTGGTAAAGTTTCTAAAGTATCAACAGTAACTTTTGAAAATTTAGAATAGCGTATTGAAGCTTCAAAAAGTTTAATTAATAAGTCGTCATGCTGTGATTTGACAGTTTTTGTTTTTAACGCAAGTCCAACAATTCCTAAAACAGTTTCTTCAATTCGCTTGAGATATTTTTCCGGAATTGCACCATGTTCTAAATATTGTCTAAAAGCCAGAACATCTATAAATAACAAGGCATTCGTTACGAGATGAGAAAAGTTTTTACTAATAATGCTGTCATTAGTTTGTACTCTCTGATCAATTATATTTTCTAACGATAATGAAGGTGTGTCTTTTGGAAGTAAAATTTTAAACAAATTAAACCCTTCTGGATTCATTTCGTTATAGAATTTTAGAACTTCGGAAATAAAGTTATGGGGTTCAGAATTTCTTTTTTCCAAACAAAATACATGATACAAAGTGTTGAGTAAGGCAATTTTTGAAATCTCGGTCTTGAACCAGCCTTTTATATGGATTGGAATTTTAGAATCAATAGAAATGATATGACCGTAAATAAAACCAGTTTCTCTGACTTTATAGTAAAAGGAATCCGTAGTTTCAAAAGGAATAGCTTCTGAAAACTTTTGTTCGCTAAAAAACTTATCTATCCAGCCTGGTGCCGATGGGTTAATCATTAACTTTAGTTTGAGGATACAAAGCTATATCTTTTTCTTGTGCTAAGATTAATTTTTAAATGAAATAACCACTAGATTTTGTGAAAAATAGTGGTTATTAAGTTTTATTATTTAATGATTCCTGCACAGGCTACGCGACCACCTGCATTTCCGGTTGGTTGTGTTGTAAAATCATCAGCTCCCTGATGAACAATCAATCCTTTTCCTAAGATGTTTTTTGTTTCGTCATCACCGCCAATGGCCCATTCGTCTGTAGTCAAAGTGATAGTTCCGTTTCCTTTAGCATCAGCAGTGAAATTTCCAATATCACCTTTATGATATTCGCCAACTCCCCATTTACCATGTTTTTTGAAAGTTGGGTTCCAGTGTCCGCCAGCAGAACTTCCGTCAGCAGCAGTACAATCTGATTTTTCATGAATGTGGATAGCATGAACTCCCGGCTGTAAACCTGCTATTTTTGCTGTAAAAGTTACTTTGCCATTTTTTTCTGTAAAAGTAGCAGTTCCCGTAACGGTACTATTGCTTTTTGGTTCTAAATTTATGGTTAAAGTTTTAGCATCGTTTGATTTTGTACTGGTCTTACAACCAATTATTAAGGCAGTAATTATAGCGAAGGAAGCAATTATTTTTTTCATATGTCAGGCTTTTTAAATTATTGATTAAGTAAATTTAACATAAAACAGACGATATTGTTTAAGGATTTACGTTAAAAAAATCTAAAACTATTGGTTGTGATTTGATTCACTTTAAATACAAAACTCAAAAATATTATGTAAATTCGTATAGGTTTTTAATGAAAAAAAAGCTTCTTCCTTTGTTTCTAATTCATTAATATTTAAAATTTTAAGATTATGATTAAGAATATTTTTATACTTATTTTATTTAGTTTCCTGTTAACTTCCTGTAATGTTTTCAAATGTAAAAAAAAGGATGCAGTTTCTAAGCTTGAAGGAGCATGGGAACTCACTTACATTACCGGTCCAAGAATCGCATTTGAGGGTTTGTATCCAAATAAAAAGCCCAATATAAATTTCAATACAAAAGAAAATGTGGTTTCCGGAAACAATAGTTGTAATTCTTATACAGGCAAACTTGAGGTGAAAGAAAACAAAATTGACTTTACAGGTCCTATGGTGTCAACAAAAATGATGTGTTTAGATGGTCAGGGTGAACAGGTTTTTATGAATACATTATCAAAAGTAACTTCTTATACTATTTCTGATGATGGTAAAACGCTAAATCTTATTTCAGGAGATATTGAGACTATGCGTTTCAATAAAAAATAATTTTTCTTTTTTACAGTAATTAATATTTATTCCATGAAAAGTAAATTCCTCATTTTAGTAATGATATCATGCTTTTTAAGTTGTACAATTTTGGCACAGGATAAAAATAAGAAACAACTGAAAGCGGAAAGAGAATTACAAAAACAGAAAGAAATACAAACTTTAATTGATTCTAAAAATTTTGTTTTTGAAGTGCAAAAAGTTATTCCGCAAGGTGGAAGAATTCTCAACTTAGATTTTAATGGTTATTTCTTAAAATTCAATGAAACCAAAACAATAAGTGATTTGCCTTTTTTTGGCCGTGCGTTTAGAGTTCCTTATGGAGGAGGCGACGGAGGAATTAAATTTGAAGGTATTCCTGAGGATATACAGATTAAAAAAGACAAAAAATCTTATACTATAAAAGCAGTTGTAAAAGGGAAAGATGATGTTTACAATCTTTTCTTTACTGTTTTTTTTAATGGAGGAGCATCTCTTTCAGTCAATAGTAATAACAGGGCATCGATTTCTTATGATGGGGAAATTGAGGCGCCAAAACCTGAGGAAGTTAAAAAGTAGAGTTAGTAGTTTTGGTAAAAAAAAATAAAAGCCGCATTTGTTTCGGGACAAATGCGGCTTTAACAAATTAAAAGCTAAAAAACTATTTTTGAATTAGAAGCAGTATGAATTTTCTGCAACTAATTTTTCTGCGATTTTTTCTCTTAGCGCTACTACGTTTGGCAGATTGGTGTATTTTGTAAAACGTTTTAATCCCATTAACATCATACGTTGTTCGTCACCTTCAGCGAAAGAAGCGATTCCTTCTTTTCCTCTTGAGTTTACGATATCTACTGCTTTATATAAGTATAATTTTGCCATAGCAATTTGCTCTTGTGCTTTATCTTCACCTTCTTTCTTCGCTAATTTTTCAGTTCTAAGAATAGTACTTTCAGCCATGTAGATTTCGATTAAGATATCAGAAGCAGCCATTAATAATTGTTGGTGAGAATCTAAATCCGGTCCGTATTTTTGAACAGCACTTCCTGCAACCATTAAGAAAACTTTTTTCAGGTTAGCAACGATTCCTTTTTCTTCTGCAAATAATTCAGAGAAATCCGGAGTATCAAAAGAAGGAATTCCCATTAATTCTTCCTGAACTTTCATTGCAGGACCTAATAAATCAACGTGACCTTTCATTGCTTTTTTGATCAGCATACCTACAGAAAGCATTCTGTTGATCTCGTTTGTTCCTTCGTAAATACGAGCGATACGGGCATCTCTCCATGCACTTTCCATTGGAGTGTCTTCAGAGAATCCCATTCCGCCAAAAATCTGAATTCCTTCATCAGCACAGTTTTGAACATCTTCAGAAACCGCTACCTTCAATATTGAACATTCAATAGCGTATTCTTCGACACCTTTTAATTCTGATTCCTGATGACTTGTTCCTTCTGCTTCACGAGCAGCGATTCTGTCTTCAATGTCTTTTGCAGCACGGTAAGAAGCACTTTCTCCAGCGTAAGCGCTAGTTGCCATTTCAGCTAATTTAGAACGAATAGCTCCAAAAGATGAAATAGAAGTATTGAACTGAATTCTTTCGTTCGCATATTTTACAGCTCCTGTAGTAACTCTTCTTTGAGCATCAAGACAAGCAGCTGCCAATTTAATACGACCAACATTTAAAGCATTCATTGCAATTTTAAAACCGTTTCCTCTTTCAGACAACATGTTTTCAACAGGAACTTTTGTTTCGTTGAAAAAAACCTGACGAGTAGAGGAAGCTCTGATTCCTAATTTATGTTCTTCTTCATTCATAGAAATTCCGTTAGACGGATCGTTTTCTACGATGAAACCTGTAATGTTTTTATCATCTCCAATACGGGCAAAAACGATGAATAAACTGCAGAAACCTGCATTCGAAATCCACATTTTTTGACCAGTAATTGAGTAGTATTTTCCATCTTCAGATAAAACAGCTTTTGTTTTTCCTGAGTTCGCATCAGATCCTGCTCCTGGCTCAGTTAAACAGTAAGCACCAAACCATTCTCCAGAAGCTAATTTCGGAACATATTTTTTCTTTTGTTCCTCAGTTCCATAAAGTGTAATTGGCATAGTTCCAATTCCGGTATGAGCACCAAAAGCAGTAGAGAAAGATCCTGTAGCACCAGAAATATAATCGCAAACCAACATGGTAGAAACAAATCCCATTCCTAATCCGCCGTATTCTTCCGGAACCGCAACTCCTAAAAGTCCCAATTCACCTGCTTTACGCATACTTTCTTCTGTAAAAGCGTAATCTTTGTTCTCGAAGCGATTTTTGTTAGGCCAAATTTCTTTGTCAACAAACTCCTTTACAGAGTCACGCATCATTACTTGCTCTTCTGAGAAATCTTCAGGTGTAAAGATATCCTCGCACTTTGTTTCTTTAACTAGGAATTGACCTCCTCTTGTTTTGTCGCTCATGACTTTATTATTTTAAATTTTGAATTATAAATTTTAAATTATTTTACTTCTTATGATGTTTTAATAATTTTCGTTATGATATTGATGATGTGTTCAACTTCAATTAAATAATTAGTAATCTCAATTGAGGTTAAATTTGATTTATCTAATAATCGTAACCAATATTTTGTTTCTCTTGCTTCTTTTGAAGTGATAGACATTTTGTGAATAAAATCCTTTCTGGATTGAGCAGCAATTGCTTCTTCAACATTTGCTCCAATGCTAGTGGCAGATCTTAAAATTTGTTTAGAAATTATGAATTCATTTTATTTTTTAAGTTGAACAAAAAGATTTACTATTGACAGAGCAAAATCAAAAGTTTTTGTAGCAATAATATTTTCTTTCATGTGCATTTAAAATTTATAATTCAAAATTTAAAATAATTAAAGAACCTCGTAAATCCCCGCGCTTCCTTGTCCAGTCCCCACACACATCGAAACAATTCCGTACTTATTACCTCTGCGTTTCATCTCATCAAATAACTGAACAGAAAGTTTAGCTCCTGTACATCCCAGGGGGTGACCTAAAGCTATGGCTCCACCGTTTACGTTTACGATATCTGGATTTAAACCTAACTCGCGAATTACAGCCAAAGACTGAGAAGCGAAAGCTTCGTTTAGTTCTACCAAGTCAATATCTTTCAATTCTAAACCTGCTTGTTTCAATGCTTTCGGAATAGCTTTTACCGGACCGATACCCATAATTCTTGGCTCAACACCAGAAGAAGCAAAATTTACTAATCTGGCAATTGGCTCAAGATTCAATTCTTTAACCATGTCCTCACTCATGATTAAAACAAAAGCAGCGCCATCACTCATTTGAGATGAGTTACCTGCTGTAACACTACCATCCGCAGCAAAAACGGGTTTCAGTCCAGCTAAAGCAGCAACAGAAGTTCCGGCTCTTGGACCTTCGTCTTGTTTTACAACGTATGATTTAGTTTCTTTTTTACCATTTTCATTGATGAAAGTCTGCTCAACAGTAATGGGAACGATTTGTTTGTCGAATTTTCCTTCTGCCTGTGCTTTCAAGGCTTTCATGTGAGAGTTGTAAGCAAACTCATCCTGATCTTCTCTTGAAATTTTATATTGATTGGCAACCGCTTCAGCAGTTAAACCCATTCCCCAGTAGTAATCTTCGTGACCTGCAGCAGCAACTTTATAATCCGGAGTTGGTTTGTAACCGCCCATCGGAATATAACTCATACTTTCAGCTCCACCAGCGATGATACAATCTGCCATTCCTGATTGAATTTTAGCAGTTGCCATTCCGATAGTTTCTAATCCAGATGCACAGTAACGGTTTACCGTTACACCAGGAACATCTTCAACTTTTAATCCCATAAGAGAGATTAAACGTCCAACGTTAAGTCCTTGTTCTGCTTCCGGCATGGCATTTCCTACCATAACGTCATCGATACGTTTTTTGTCAAAATCAGGCAGTTCATCCATCATAAACTGAATGGTTTCTGCAGCTAATTCATCGGGTCTTTTAAATCTAAAAACACCTTTTGGAGCTTTTCCAACTGCTGTTCTATATGCTTTTACTATATATGCTGTTTTCATAATTATTATTTTGAATTCTGAATTTTAAATTTTGAATTAATTCCAAAGCATTTAAAATTCATAATTTATAATTTAAAATTAGTTGCGAAGTGGTTTTCCTTTAGTTAACATATACTGAATTCTTTCTAAAGTCTTACGTTCAGTACATAAACTTAAAAATGCTTCACGTTCGATATCTAATAAATATTGTTCCGATACTAAAGTAGCTTCAGATAAATCTCCACCAGCCATTACGTAAGCCAGTTTGTTTGCGATTTTTTTATCGTGCTCAGAAATGTATTTTCCAGCTTGCATCTGATCTGTTCCAACTAAGAACATTCCAAGAGCTTGTTTTCCTAATACTTTCACATCTGTTCTTCTGATAGGTTGTGTATAACCAGCTTCTGCTAATAACAAAGCATGTTTTTTAGCTTCAGCAATCTGACGATCTTTGTTTACTACAATAACATCTTTTCCATGTTGAAGAAGTCCTGTATCAAAAGCTTCGTAACCAGAAGTCGAAACTTTTGCCATAGCGATGGTTAAGAAATACTCTTGAAGAACATTTAATTCCACATCATTTTTGCGGAACAAATCAGAAGCTCTCAAAGCCATTTCTTTAGATCCACCACCACCAGGAAGTACACCAACACCAAACTCAACTAATCCCATGTAGGTTTCTGCAGCAGCAACCACTTTATCCGCGTGTAAGCTCATTTCGCATCCACCGCCAAAAGTCATTCCGTGAGGCGCAACCACAACTGGAATAGAAGAATAACGAACGCGCATCATCGTGTCCTGGAACAATTTAATTGCCATGTTCAATTCGTCGTATTCCTGCTCAACCGCCATCATGAAAATCATTCCGATATTAGCACCAACAGAGAAATTCGCTGCTTGATTACCAATAACTAAACCTTGATATTCTTTTTCAGATAAGTCGATTGCTTTATTGATAGCCTGTAGAACGTCACCACCAATGGTATTCATTTTAGATTGGAATTCTAAGTTCAAAATTCCATCTCCTAAATCCTGAATGATTGCACCACTGTTGCTCCAAACTTTTTTGCTTTCGCGAATGTTGTTTAGGATAATGAATGAATCTTGTCCAGGAACTTTTGCTTGTGATTTTGTTGGAATGTTATAGAAATAAGTTGCTCCTTCTTTTACAGAGTAGAAACTTTCGCTTCCGGAAGCTAACATTTCGTTTACCCACGCAGCTGGTTCTAAACCTTCCGCTTTCATAATTTCGATTCCGTTGGCAACACCAATCGCATCCCAAATTTCGAATGGACCATTTTCCCATCCAAAACCGGCTTTCATTGCATCATCAATTTTATATAATTCGTCTGAGATTTCAGGAATTCTGTTTGAAACATAAGCAAACATTCCAGAGAAACTCTTACGGTAAAATTCTCCCGCTTTGTCTTTTCCTTTAACTAAAACTTTGAAACGATCAATTGGTTTATCGATAGTTTTAGTCAATTCAAGAGTTGCAAAACTTGCTTTTTTAGCAGCTCGGTATTCTAATGTATCTAAGTCTAAAGAAAGAATGTCTTTGTCTACTTTTTTATAAAAACCTTGACCTGTTTTGCTTCCTAACCAATTATTCTCCATCATTTTGTTGATGAAATCAGGAAGTTTGAACAATTCGTGTTGTTCATCAGTTGGGCAGTTTTCATAAATACCGTTGGCAACGTGTACCAAAGTATCCAAACCAACAACGTCAACCGTACGGAAAGTAGCCGATTTTGGACGACCGATAACCGGACCAGTCAATTTATCAACTTCTTCAATTGTTAATCCCATTTCTTTAACCAAGTGGAATAAACTCTGGATTCCGTAAATACCAATTCTGTTTCCAATAAACGCCGGAGTATCTTTAGCAACAACCGAAGTTTTTCCTAAAAATTTAGATCCGTATTCGTTTAAGAAATCCAATACTTCATTTGAAGTTTTTGGACCAGGAATAATTTCAAATAATTTTAAGTAACGCGCAGGGTTAAAAAAGTGTGTTCCGCAGAAGTGTTGTTGAAAATCTTCGCTTCTTCCTTCACTCATAAAATGAATTGGAATACCAGAAGTATTAGAAGTAACCAAAGTTCCTGGTTTACGGAATTTTTCAATTTGTTCGAATACTAATTTCTTGATATCCAAACGTTCCACTACAACTTCGATAATCCAGTCAACATTAGCAATTTTTGCCATGTCATCTGTCGTATTTCCCGTCGTAATTCGGCTTGCAAATTTCTGACTGTAAATAGGAGAGGGTTTCGATTTTAATGAGTTCGCCAAATGGTCATTTACCAAACGGTTTCGAACGGCTTTGCTTTCAAGTGTTAATCCTTTTTTAGCTTCAGCTTCTGTCAACTCGCGAGGCACGATGTCAAGCAGTAAAACTTCAACACCAATATTGGCAAAATGACAAGCTATACCTGAACCCATTATTCCGGATCCAATTACAGCAACTTTTTTAATTGTGCGTTTCATAAGTATTATTTGTTTGTATATGAATTTGAATAATTTTTAAGGTTATTCTTTTTCCGTATTTTCTGTTTGCTTCGCCAGTTCGCTGGCGCTCGGGTGATTAAATATATTTTTATCGTGAATGAGTTCATTTATAATTTCCGAAACTTCGATAAAATGTTGTAGTTTTTCGTCTGAAACATGTTTCCGAACGGTCTCATTAAATTTTAGAACTGTATTTTTAGATAATTCTCTTTTTTCTTTTCCAAATTCGGTCAGGTAGATTAAAACACCTCTTCCGTCGGTCGGATTTTTTTTGCGAACAATCAAACCTTTGTCTTCCATAGATTTTAATGTTCTTGTAAGGCTTGTAGCTTCCATTCCCATTCTTGGCCCCAAGGCTGTCGATGGTGTTCCTTCTTCCTTGTCAATACTTAAAAGTGCAAATCCGGTTGCCATTGTGGCATCGTACTTTGCAGCTTCTTCATTGTACATTCTGGAAACAGCCTGCCAGGTTGCTCGTAAAATATAATCTATCGTTTTATCTTTCATAAGTAACTATATCGATTTCAAATATAATCAAAAAATACTATGCATGCATATTATTTTAAGATAAATTTTTGGTTATTTAAAAAAAATCTCTGAATAAGAGGAGTTTGAGGTTAATTTTTAATTGAAATATACTATTCTTTTTTTATGTTTTAACAAATTTGAAGCCCTAAAAATTATTATTGTATTAAAAAAGCGTGCTCAAATTCTTAATTCTATAAATGAAATCCGGCTTAAGTTGGTTCTTCGTATTTTTGTAATGCTTTTTGAAGCGTATTTTTCATTCGCTTTCGTAAACTTTCCGGTCTCAGGATTTCAATTCCGCAGCCAAAGCCTAATAATAGCCGCTCCATCTCATAATTGGGAGCAATGAACAAATGAACGATAACACTTTTGTCTTCATTTTCCTGAATCAGTCTTTGCGTATGATGTAGCGGTTTTGTCAATACATAAGGCGCATTTTCAGCATCAATCCAAAGTTCGATTCGTCTGGGCTGCAAACCCGAATTAACCGTTACCCCAATCACATTCTTGTAAAAAAGTTCGGCATCAAAATCTTCTTCCAGATAAGGAAGATTAAAATCATAATCAATCGAAATGATCCGGTCCAAAGCGAGATTGGTAATAGGTTGGGAACCTTTTTTCTTTCCCACCAAAAACCAGCGGTTGTTAAATTCCTTTAATATAAAAGGATGGAAATGAAATTTGGTTTCCTCTCTCGATTTAAATGATTTATAAGTAATGATCAAAACCATCTTTTTAATAATCGCTTGATAAATCTCATCCAGATAATGCAAGCCTTTCAGATTTTCATTTTTATCCAGATAAATAACGGGTTTCGTATGCGACTTTTCGGCATAGATTTTATCTTCCAATCGCTGTAAAATATCCGATACATCATTAAAAAGAGAGAAATCTTTAAACTGTTTCAGCATTGATACCGTTTCGGTCAAAACATTCATATCCGTTTCTGTCAAAGGAATATCCGTAATCGAAAAATCTTCGTCTTCGTATTTATAATACTTTTTGTCGTAAACTACGATTGGCGCATTGTAACCCAACTTTTCACTCCGCATCATCTGAATATCCATCTGAATCGTTCGTTTACTAATTGGAATTTGTCTCCCTTCATATTCTTCCAATGCATGTGAACAGCATTCAATTAAATCTTCTAAAGTCCATTGTCTGTATTTATTCTGCAGACATTTATCAATGGTTTTGTACCGAATTAAGGCGTTTTTATTTTGTGACATATTATAGTTTTTTGGGCGTGTCCCTCCGGGTCGGGCTGTGCACTGTATCTTTTGTGGCGAACCCCGCCACAAAAGGATGCCGTTCCCATCCCTCACGCATTTACGTTAATAAAGAAATTTTATTTTCAATATTGGTTCTTGCTTTTTTATATAACTAATCGACTATTTAATCCACAGATAAAGACATTTAAAATCTGCTAAATCTGCCAGATCTGCGAGAAAAAAAATGTCTCTCAGCATCTTGAGAGATTATAAATTTATCAATTCAAGTTAGCAGTAAAATCTCCTTTTCAATATTTTTCCTGGCTTTTTCTTCATATAAATTCCTAAAATCATCGGTTTGAAAAATAAATTCATTTTCCAGAAAATGCTTCAAAGCTTTTGCTCTCCCGGGTTTATAAAGAAAATCAGGGTAAATTCGATATTCTTTTCTGATCTGTTCAAAATAGGTTTTATAATCCTCCCAATCTTTCGTCAGGATTTTCAAATCAAAATCAATTAACCAGTTGATATCTTCGATTGAATTGTACGAATGAAGTTGTGTTGCACAAATAGCGTCAAAAACCAATTGTCTGTTAAGGTTTGTGTTTTCGGGTAAAATAGACAATGCTAATTCGGCACTTTTGAGTTCATTGTCTTTTTTAGAACTTACATATACATAATCATGATAGAAAATAGAGAATAATATTTCGTTTGGAAACTGCAATTTGTCAAAATACGTTTCATAACTGTCAATCATTTCTTCTAAATGCGTCAGATTATGATAATACCTTGATTTTTTAGAATATATTTTTTCCAAATCAACCCAGTTTTGCTGAATCTCTTTTTCACTAAAGCCAATATTCAAAAGCAGTTCGGAATATTTATGTTTAAGGTTCATGATGTTTTTTCTCAAAAATAAGATTTCTTTTTTTACTGCGTAAAACAATTGCGTAGAAGATGATCGCAGAAATACTATTAATCATTAAAAATGATGATTTTAATAGTAGGGAAAATTTGTATTATTGCGTGTTACTTAACCTACAGAAAAACCATGAAAAAAATAATTCTATTTTTAATACTTACCCAATCGATTATTTCCTGTTCAAATTCAGATGACTCCGCTGATGACAATCCGATAAGTAGCGGAAACTACTATGCGGTGGGCAGTACATACGGAAAAAATAAAGACAATAATTTTACACAGCTTGCTTCGGTCTGGATAGATGGTGCTCCAACTATTTTATCAAATACAGCAATCTCATCTGTAGCTAATGCTGTTGCTTCCTATAATAATGATATCTATGTTGCAGGAACTGAATCGGTGAATAATGGCAATACCATACTAAAAGTTTGGAAAAACAATAGCGGTGAAAATGTAACTGACGGAAACCATCTGGTAGAGGCAACTGATCTGACTGTTAATGAGGGAAATATTTACATAGCCGGAAATGAATTTATTGGCCCCTTGAATTCCTCAATCGCAACGGTCTGGAAAAACGGACAAGCCATTCGCCTAAGTGATAAAATTTCAGAAGCGAATGCTGTTTATGTACTTAACAATGATGTCTATGTGACAGGTTACAAAGTAATCAATGATAAAAAAACAGCAATTGTATGGAAAAATGGCGTTGAAACTGTTTTAACTTCAGAAGAAGATGATTTGGAGAGTATAGCGACAGATATTTATGTGAATGCTGAAAATATTTATGTAATAGGATATTTAAGAAATTCATTTAAATCCCGGGCCATTCTTTGGAAAAATAATAGTCCTTTTATATTATCTAATGAAAATGATTTTTCACAAGCTAATGCCTTATTTGTGTACAACACAGATGTATATGTTGTCGGTTGTGATATTGATACACATAAATATGACTTTGTTGGTAAAGTTTGGAAAAACGGAACTCTTGTTAAGGAAATTAATGGGGCTAATCCTAAAAGCATCGATATTAAAAACAATAAAATTTATATTGCCGGATCCGGATTAGATGAAAGAGGAATGCATGATGAAGGCAAAATTTGGGAATCAGACTTAAACAATTTAAATTTTGTTGCTAAATACAAATTTCCCAATAATAAAGTAAATGCTATTTTGGTAAAATAATACTGAAGCAGAAAAAGAATTGATTTAGTGCATATTAGTTAATTTTGAATTGAATTTAGTGTTTGAAAAAGCGTCCGGATCCGGACGCTTTTTTTGTTTTAAAAATAATTTATTTTACTACGCAAAATAATTGCGTACTAGTTTTAAAATCTTTGTTCAAGAAATAAAAACAAACGTTCATAGAAATAAAAAAGAATAAACAGGTCAAGTTTGAGTTACTTCGAAACACTTTCCACGTACTACTTACACAATTACCTTATTATTCAAAAATTTGAAGCAGTAGCTCAGCGGTAGAGCAGGTAGTTTTGAAATTATCCTGAAAAGGTCAATCCAAACTTACTTCGTACACTTCTAATGTCCGGGTCGTGGGTTCGAATCCTATCTGCTTCACTATTAATGGTCAATTAAAAATTACTTCGGGAAATTGGTTTTTCCGGTTCGAGTCCGGCAAGTTTTAAAATAATCATTAATAAAAAACGAGGGTCAAGATTAACTTACTTCTCGGGGAAACCCACCAGATAAAATAGTTCATCAATTACACTCGAATTTAAGGTCAAGTGCTTCTTACTTCAAACACTCTTTTAGGTAGAACTCAGAAGCACCATTATCTAAATTTTAAAATTTTAAAAAAAATGAAAACAACAGCATTATTAAAAATCAGTTTACGTCAGAACGCTATTTTCATTCCATCAGAAATGATTACGAATGACGTTAAAAATTTATCAGGAACAACATCCGTTTTGTTAGCCAATGTTTCAAAACTCGGATTTACATTTTCTGAATCATTGTTGCATGTTTTAAACAATGTGAGTCTGACTTATAAAATCGAGGTTTTAGAAGTTCTAAGAGAAGTTTTAGGAACCGATAAAAACTGGACACCTTTGATAAAAGAATGGAATATTCCAACTGGAGAATCTGTTTTGGATCATATTCTAACCTATTTCTGGAATGTTTTAGGTGTGAAAAACGGAACAACTTTACAATGCGGTCATATTATCCCGGATAATACTTTCCAATTAGAAAGATACAATGGTTGTCCGTTTTGCGGAACTCCGTTTGAATTTGGAAAACTGGAAAATATCGGTCAGGGAAGCAAATTGAAAACACTTGAATTGTGGACAGAAAAAGATTTAAATGATTTCTATATATCCTTATTGCAATCAAAAACAGCTTTAGACGCTACGCAAGTTGATAGTTTAAAATTGGCTATGAAATATTTGGCTTTACCTAAAACTGAAATCGCAATGAAGGAAACTTTAATGCTGGTTATCGATCTTTTGATTGAAAATGGCACTGAAGATCTGGCTTCGCAGTTTTTGAAAACGCCAACCGATATTTTACGTTATTTATGGTATAAAAATACCGGAATGCTGCAGATTATCGAGCCAAAAACGATTATTAAAAGAGCGGCTAAAAACGGTCAGCATTTTCATAATTCATTAGATACAAGCGCTCAGGCAAGAATTGCTTCTAAAAAAGATTTGAAACTAAAATATTCCCGAAAAGAATGTTTGATGGTCGCCAATTGGTTAAATAATATGAATTTGGATGTAGAAGCAATGTGCGAAATCATGCACCCAAAAAGAGGAATGTGGGTTCGTTTTATCAGAGCATTGCGTTTGGCAGAATACAGCAAAAGAAAAGGATTTGAGAAATTGAACTTTTTAATGGATGTATTCTACAACCAGGTTTATGATGTTTGGCAAAGTAAAGTGAATTCGTCAAGATTGAAATTTGATGCCGATAAGACATTTGCTTTATTGAAGCAGCGTCCGGGTTTGTTTGCACGGTCGTTATTTTCGAATATGCTTTGGTTTGGAGCCGATGAAACCATCGTTCATTTTGAAGAAATCATCGATAAAGTTCCGGCAAGACTGGTGTTTACATTAAACATGTATGCGCAGAATTACTTTGATGTAAACATGCAGAGAAGTGTGAAACCTTTGGGTGGAACAAACAAACGTGTTGGATCAAATCCGTTGTTGAAGTTGTATGAAGATTTTATGCTGACAGATATGAAAAATCAAATCGAAGATCTGACTATTTTGGCAATGAAAAAACGATTTGCAGCGGTTTCAAACACAAACAAAACGATCTATATCGATCCGCAATTGTACAATATGCCAGTTTCGATTGGTGATAGAAGCGATACGGTTCAGGATCTGCCGGTTGCTTTGATGGGAACACGTTTTCCAATCGAAGGAAACGAAGTGCGATTGTTTATGCAATGGGGTAAAGACTTGCCGGCTCAGCATTTAGATATGGATTTAAGCTGTCATATCGCTTATGAAGATAAAGCCGATATTTGTTCTTTCAGCCGATTGACGACTACGGGTTGTCAGCATAGTGGAGATATCCGAAGCATTCCGAATAAAATCGGAACGGCTGAATACATCAACATCAACATCGACCAATTGGCGAAAGCCAACGCAAAATTTGTAACTTTTACCTGCAATGCTTACAGCAATGGAAGTATAACGCCAAATTTGGTTGTAGGTTGGATGAACAGTAAATATCCGATGAAAATTTCAGAGAAAACAGGTGTTGCGTACGATCCGTCGTGTGTAGATCATCAGGTTCGTGTGACGCAGAATGTTGCCAAAGGTTTGGTCTTTGGAGTGTTGGATGTAGCCAAAAGAGAAATCGTATGGTTAGAGATGACTTTCGGAGGTCAGGTTGTTGGAGGTTTGGATTTTAAAGGAGTTCAGTCTCTATTGGCAAAATTGACCAGCAAATTGAATATTGGTAATTTATTACAGCTTAAAGCGGAAGCTCAAGGCTTAACGATTACCGAAAATGAAATAGCTGATGAGGTGTATACAGCGCAATGGGCGATTAACCCAGCGGTTGTGACACTATTATTAATAGATTAAGTTGCAAAGGTTCATAGTAACAAAGTGACAAAGGTTTTGTAGAGGCGCACTGCTGTGCGTCTCCGCAAAGTTTGGTAAATTTAATCTCGCAAAGTCGCAGAGTCGCTAAAATTTTCTTTTTTAAAGCCACAGATTAAAGGATTAAAATAATTAAAAAGAATCTCCTTAATCTGCTCAATCTGCGAGAGAAAAAACTTAGCGATTCTGCGACTTTGAGAGAAATAAAAAAAACTACGCAAAATAACTGCGCAGTACTAAAGCAACCTTTGTACTATCAAAAAACAAAAAAAATGAAAACACAAATAAGCGGTACAGATATATTAGAATTAGGATTTCCGGAAGGAAAAATAATTGGGATTGCCTTAAAAATAAACAGCAAAAGAAACGGATTTACAAGAGACGAAATGATAACAAATTTCAAAAACGTCTTAGAAACTCCAGAGAATTATATAGACGATAAAATCTTCAGTAAACTGGCTGTGGCTTTAATCGAAAAATCGAATGAAAAACCAGAAGATTTCATTGCTTTAAATGAAAACCCAAATGCATATTCGGCTTACGGATTAGATCATATCGAAGACGGAGCCAGAAAACAAATGGAAGTTGCCATGAAACTGCCAGTTACGGTTGCAGGAGCTTTAATGCCAGACGCGCATCAAGGTTACGGATTACCGATTGGCGGAGTTTTAGCCACAAAAAATGCCATTATTCCGTATGGTGTTGGAGTTGATATTGGGTGTAGAATGGCGTTGTCAGTTTATGATATTCCTGCAGCTTTTTACTTTGAAAACGAAGCTAAATTTAAAAAAGAATTAATAGCGAATTCTATTTTTGGAGCAGGTCACGGATTTCACGGTCAATACAAATCAGATCATGCCATTTTGGAGAACGAGACATTTAATATGAATCCGTTTGTGAAGAATTTAAAAGATAAAGCCTGGTCGCAATTAGGATCTTCAGGTGGTGGAAATCACTTTGTCGAATTCGGAATCATGGAATTCGCCAAAGACGATTCAGTTCTGAATATTCCAAAAGGTAAATACGTAGCTTTGCTAACACACTCCGGTTCACGCGGAATGGGCGCCACAATTGCCGGACATTATACCAAAATTGCTAAAGACGAATGTAAACTTCCTGAAGTGGCGAGAAATTTAGCCTATTTGGATATGAATTCACAATTAGGTCAGGAATATTGGCTGGCGATGAATCTTGCGGGAGATTACGCTTCGGCTTGTCACGAGATTATCCACAACAAAATGGAGAAAGCTTTGGGCGCAGCGATTTTAGCCAAAGTCGAAAACCACCATAATTTTGCATGGAAAGAAATCTGGAATGGCGAAGAAGTAATCGTGCATAGAAAAGGCGCAACTCCGGCCGGAAAAGGCGTGATGGGAATCATTCCAGGAAGTATGACCGCGCCTGGATTTTTGGTGAGAGGAAAAGGCGAGGAGAACGCGATAAATTCTGCTTCACACGGAGCAGGAAGACAAATGAGTCGAACCCAGGCGATAAAAAACATTACAAAATCCGAGATGAAATCGATCCTGAAAGATCACGGCGTAACGCTTATCGGTGCAGGTTTGGATGAAGCCCCAATGGCATATAAAGATATCAATCAGGTAATGGAAGCACAGCAGGATTTAGTGGATGTGGTTGCCAAATTTACACCGAAACTGGTTAGAATGGCAGATGATGGAAGTCGTGAAGATTAATGGTCAGTGATCAGTTTTTTAGTGTTCAGTGTACAGACGCACTGCAGTGCGTCTAACACAACGTTTCCTAATTTTATGTCATTTCGAGGAATGAGAAATCTTCGCAAGTAACTCCGCAACGAAAGTTCAAGCTTTGTCGAGCTTCTTACGGAGATTTCTCCTCCGTCGAAATGACAAACGTTACGCAAAAAAACAAAATAATAATTCAAGGTAACTGAGAGGAAAAAACTTAGAATCTCAGCCTCTCAGAACCTTAGCAACTTTTAAAAAAATATGAAAACATACATAGACATAGGAATCAACCTAACCAACAAACAATTTCAAAACGACATAGACGATGTTGTACAAGACGCAGTCGACGCCGACGTATCGCAGATGATCCTCACGGGCACAAGCGTACGAAATAGTGAAGAATCCGCAAAGATTGCCAGGCAATATCCGGGTGTGTTATATGCGACGGCAGGAATACATCCACATGATGCGAAGAGTTTCGACGTACAGAGCATTTCGAAACTAAAGAATTTATTACAGCAGAAACAAGTCGTTTCGGTAGGCGAATGCGGACTCGATTTTGATCGTGATTTTTCGCCCCGAAACAAACAGGAAGAATGTTACAGAGCTGAGTTAGAATTGGCGATTGAAGTTCAGAAACCTTTGTTTTTGCATGAAAGAGCCGCTTTTACAAGATTTATGGACATCACAAAAGACTATCTGCCGAAACTGCCAAAAGGTGTTGTGCATTGTTTTACAGGAACACTGCAAGAAGCCAAAACCTATCTCGATAACGGATTGTATCTTGGTTTTACGGGAGCGATTTCAGATGCAAAACGTTTCAGTCATTTAAAAGAAGTAATTCAGTATGTACCGCTAGACCGAATGATGATCGAAACCGATGCGCCGTTTATGCTGCCAAAAAATGTTCCGAACAGCCTTTTGAAAAAATACCACGAACGCCGTTGCGAACCTGCTTTTTTACCTTTTGTTGCCGGAACAGTGGCACAATTTAAAGGAATTCCTTTGGATAAGGTGGCGGAGGAAACGACTAGAAATGTTAAAGTCTTTTTTGGGATTTAAGATTTTTCTAATAGGTTTTGAAATAGAATACAGCTGTCCCAACGGCAGGATGAATCACAATAGCATTTTATTATTTGTAATAAATGAGTTTAGGAAATGTAATATTTGTTTAATTTGCCTAAAAAATTTTTGAATGAAATTTATAACCAACAGAACCATAATTCTAAAATCATTTATTGCAGCAATAGCTATATTAGGAATTAAAAACTTTGTCTTTAAACACCTTTCGCTTTACGGGCAGGACTTTCACGATTTGATTGAACTGGCTGATATTTCGATTATTTTTACCGGAGCTTTTTTTGTTTTCGGATTACTGTTGGCAGCAACGATGACCGATTTTAAGGAAAGTGAAAAAATCCCCGGTGAAATAGCTTCTAATCTCGAAGCGATCAAAGATTGGATTTATCTGGCTTTCAGGGCACCCAGAACAGGAACTTCTGATTTGTGCAGGCAAGAATTAAACCCCGTTTTTTTGCGTCAGGAAATGATTGCCATTACGAATGGCATTGTGGAATGGATCAATTCTAACGGAAAAGATTCTAATGTTATCTTTCCCTTAATTCGGAAATCAAATGAGATCGCCTATTATTTTGCCGAAAGAGGTGTCGATAAAGAAGCCATAAAAGGCATACAGGAAAATACCAATGCGATGCGAAAACAGCTCACGCGTGCCTATTCGATTTCGAGAAACAACTTCATCAAGCCGGCGTATACCTTGCTCCACAGTATTTTGTTTATCGTAATGTCGCTGTTGCTGATTACCAAATTCAAAAGCCCTTCAGCGGATTATCTGGTAACTTCTGCCATCACCTATTTGTTTTGCTATTTGTACTTACTGATTAGCGGTCTGGATGATCCTTTTGATATTTTCAATGGTGATACCAATGTCGATTTGAAACCCATTGACCGATTCAGGCAGCGATTATTGTCGGATTTTTTGGTGTGAAAAAAAAGTAAGAATGGAATTTGTTTCAATAAATAATTTACATCGGATAAGTAACAAATAAACAGGTTCCTTTTAGGATAGGAAAAATTTCAAAAGTGCCGCCTATGGCTTCCATTCGTAAAGACATATTGGTGATTCCATTTCCTTTTTGAACCGTATCTGTTAGTCCAATGCCGTCATCGGTGATTGTAATTTGAAAATAAGTATCAGTTTGCTCAAATCGGATAATGATGTTATGCGCTTCACTGTGTTTGTAAACATTATGAACTGCTTCTTTAACCACTAAAAAAAGATTACGTCTTTCTTTTACAGATAAATTTGTTTGTTTTTCAAAAATATTTGAGCTGAATTGTGAATCAATTGAGGTTTTGCTTAAAAAACGTTTTACATACAAAACGGTGTATTCGATAAAATTAGCAATAGTATCATTTTTCGAGTTCAGGCTCCAGAGAATTTCCCGCATGGCCAGATTCATATCTTCAGAAGTAGTTATAATAGCTTCTAAGTCTTCGGAATAACTTTCCTGGGGCATTTTATATTTCAAAAACTCAGCCTGGAGTTTTATGGCCGAAATTCCGGCACCCAGGTCATCATGCATATCCTGCGAAATGCGTTCTCTTTCTAACTGAATCGCTTTTTGGCGTTCTAATTCCTTTTGCAGCAATTGGTTCTGGAATTCGCTTTCTTTTATTTGGCTTTCCTGTTGCTGAATAAGCTGTTTTTTGTTGTAAATAAAAACCATCATGATAATAAAGCATACAAACAACAGCATTATCAGCATAGCAATAATAAAGGTTAGTTTTATAGCTGGGTTCATTTGTCTGATTTTTTTATATTTTTTAAGATCGTCTCGTATTTAAGTAACGCTTTAAAAAATAAAAGATACATAATGCAATTGATAGCAAATAAAAATTCTATAAGTAATTCTAAAAAAGGGTTGTCTTTAATTTTTAAGAAATATCTTGGAATAACTCTAAATATAAAAAAGCAGCTCCAGAGTAGTAAGCCTGTTGAAATCCAAAAGTTTGGGTCGTCTGTAATTTTAGTTTCAGATGGAGAATTAATTTTTTGATAAAACCACATCATCGTATCTAGAATATAAAAAATTGGTAAAACGATGAATAATTCTGATTCTAAATCTTTTCCTAAAAATATTACTGAGATTAAAATATAAATCAAAGGAATTAATGATAATAAGCTGATTTTGTTTCTTAGATTTTTGTCGAATAATCTGGAATAATAAAACAAAAAAAATAAAATGCAAAATATACTATAAACAAAATAATGGAAACTATATTGGGATTTTTGATTTCTAAAAAGAATTATCTCTGATATTAGTTCTACAAGAAAAGTAGCAAGAAGATATGCAAACAAATAGTTTTGGCTAGAAAGACCAAATTTTCTAACCAAAACCATTGATTTTAAAAGGAGTAAAAGTAATATTATTTCATAGATGTAATTCATTAAGGCTTAAGGTTTCCTAGATCGTAACCGGCACTTTCTCCATAAAGGTGTTTCTTTTTACCAAATAGGACATGAACACAGAAAGCAATTCTTTTATCTCTTTCTATAAAATGGGCTGAAAGTTCTTGATCTATATTAGTAGGGGAGTACTGAAACATGTTGAATTTTAAGGCATAAATATCATGGTGTAAATTTTTCATGTCTTCTAAGTAAGAAGTAATTTCGCCTAATTTATATGAAATTAATGTATCTTTTTTGTTTTCAGGATGAGTAGGTAATTTAGCTCCTATGCCATTTACAAAATCAGTTTTCATTTCTCTGAAATCTTTCGGTGTTATAGTATCATTTTCTAAGACGTATAAAACATCATCATCAAAAAGATTGTCTCTTTTAATTGGACAATCTTCATTATTTGAAAAAGATAAGCCTAGATTTAAAGAACCATCTTTTTGAATAAGATAAAATTTGCAAAATGACTTGTTTATATTGTTTGAAATTACCTTTTCAAATATTTCTAAGTCTATAAGAAAGCTTTTAGTTAATTCTTTAATACCTAATTTATTGTAGTTCTCAATAAAAATTTCTTCAATTTCTTTTTTAATTTCTTTGATAAAAAAGTTTTTTTTATAAGTTTTTTCTTGGTTTAATTTTTCTAATTCCATAATTTCTAGTTTTTAGTGTTAAACTTATTAATAGCTTCAATTTTGTTGCTTACTTGTAGTTTTCTGTAAATATTGCCAATGTGTTTTTTGACCGTATCAATCGTCACATTTTTTTTATCGGCAATTTCCTTGTAAAGCAGTCCCTGCGCCAGCAGTTCAAGGACTTCTTTTTCAGTTACTGTAAGTAAGGCAAGACTTTGTACTTGTACTTTTGATTCCTGAAAATGTTGTAAAACGCGTTTTGCAATAGTAAAACTCATTGGTGCGCCTCCGTTATGAGCTTCAAGAATGGCCTGAATAATTTTATCAAGTGGATCGCCTTTTACGAGATAACCGCTCGCACCTGCACGCAATGCCGAAAAGATTTTTTCATCGTTTTCAAAACTGGTGCACATTATAAAATGAGTTCCGGGCATAAGTTCTCTTAATTCAAAAACAATATCAATTCCTGATAAATCCTGCAGGTTTATGTCCATTAGAACCACGTCGGGTTCTAGGGCTTCCAGTTTTTGCAACGCATTTTTACCATTAAAAAATTGGGCTGTACATTCCATGTCTTTCTGAAAATCAATAATGTTTTTCAGAGCCTGACTATAATTTTTATCGTCTTCTACTATGGCAACTTTTATTTTCATGGTTTAACATTTTCATCACAAAGTTGTACAATATCCCAGCTGCTCACAATTACCCTTTTGGGTGATATTTCAGATTTAAGCTTAACGTGGATAAACTTACAAAAAAAAGATATAGGATTTGATGAAAAAATATCACCCAAAAGTGTAATTGATTGATATAGTGTTCTCAGAATACATTTGAAGTGTTAACTAAAAACATTAGAAATCATGAAAACAATTAATTTAAAAGTTAGAATTAGTGGTGGATTAGCACCCGATTCAATTAGAGTTGAAATCAAAAACATGGATACTCGTAAAGAAATTGAGTATGAATCTCCAACTTCTTTTAATCAAGATTTTAATATAGAAAGCGGTCGATATACCCTTCAACTATTTGGAATGAACTCTATAAATGGAAAGACAGAAATTGAGGTATTGGGTAGTTTTACCAGAGGACCATTTCATAATGCAAAAAGAGTGACAACGAAGCCATTCATTACGGAATTATTTTATTTCGAAATTTAAATAAACAGATCATGAAAAAATATTTTATAAGCTTGCTACTTTTAATGTCTGTCCATGTTGTGTTAGCGCAAGACAAAGAAGTACAAAAATTCAGAGAAGCTACAGATGATTCAAAATCAGGAAATTACAAAGAGGTTTTGTCTAATTTATTTCAATTAGGAACTAGTAATTTAACAGGTCCAAACAAAAGTGTCGAATTTAATTCTACCTTATACGGTATTAAATCTATTTTTTGCGAGAATATCACGACAGATAAAGTTTTTTCTGAACAGAAATTTTCAAGAAATTTAGAGTTCAATACGAAGCTTAATTTTGATGAACAATTTAAGTATAAAGGATTTTCTGGCGGAATTACTTACGCTTTAATTAATCAGAGAGATAAAGATGTTGCCAATTTCAAAGATACAGATCTATACAAAAATTTACAATTTTTAGATAATGAATTATCTGAAATACAGTTTGGTTTTGTTGAGCAATTAACTAAAACAGATGACAAGGAGTTAAGTGCAAAAATAGAAGCGATAAATTTAGCAACCTCTATACTTATAAATAAAGAATTTGATAAAATAGATGAATTAAGTAAATCAAATATTTATTTTGATAAAATCATTACTGAGTTTGAAAACCGAAACAAATCGATAAAATTGGTAGATCATATTACGAAAATTCATGAATTAAGAGACAAAGAATATTCAGATCTTGAGAAAAAAGCATTATGGACGGTTTCTTTAAATGGAACTACTAACGATAAGGGAAATAATAAGAAACTTACTTTCGGGACTGTTTTTTTACAGGGTTTTAAGCACCTGGAATTAGATATTAGATCAAATTTAATTTACTCCGACACTTTAATAGAGAAGAGTGTTCAAAGATTAGAATCGCGAAATTCTGCTGGTCTTAACTATAAAATGTTTAAAAGAAATGATCAAAGTGTATTTGAAATAAAATTATATATGGAGTATAATTCGATTTTGAAAAATCAATTAGCTGATGAAAAAAAGAATACCTTTTTAGCAAGTTCCGATTTCAGACTTCGTGTAACCAAAGATATTTGGGTTCCTTTAACGATCAAGTATGATATTGAGAAATCTAATTTTCTTGGTTTTTTGAATATTACTTATAATTTTGGAAAAGAGGACGAAGATAAACTCGTCTTAAATGAATAAATCTTATAGTTTTTCATTGGCTAAACCACTGCTGCGCAAAATAATTGCGCAGCAGTGGTTTTATTTTGAAACTTCAAATTCAAATCACGTATTATTACCTGTTCTCAAACATTCCCGATTAATTACATTTGAAACCAGCCATGAAAGAAAAAATACTCCAAAAATTAAAACAAATAGAACTCGAAAAAGAAGTAGAAATACTCTTTGCCGTAGAATCAGGAAGCCGTGCCTGGGGATTTGCTTCTCCCGACAGCGACTACGATATTCGTTTTATCTACAAGCACAAACCCGAGTATTATTTGTCACTTTGGGAACAACCAGACGTAATTGAATTCATGACCGAAGACGATCTTGACGGTTCCGGCTGGGATTTACGGAAAGCCATAAAATTATTAGCGAAATCTAATGCACCTTTGATTGAGTGGTTGTTCTCGCCAATCGTATATTATGCAAATGATAATTTTGCAAAACAAATGCAGGAGATAGCCACGGAATGTTTTTCGCCAATAGCGGTTTTGCACCATTATTTAGGAACGACAAAAAATTTCATGGGAGTCTGCGAAATGGAAGAAGTAAAACTAAAAAGTTATTTCTACGCCTTACGCACCGCTTTAGCCGGAAAATGGATTATAGAAAACAATACCTTTCCGCCCGTAGCTTTTGCTGATTTGTTGCCAATTGCACCGAAAAACATACAAGAAAAAATACTGGAATTACAACAAATAAAAGCTACTCAGAACGAAAAATACTTACATTCAAAAGAAACTTTAATAACTGATTTTTTACTGAAAACGGTACAATTTAATCAGGAAAATGCGAGTAAGTTGGGAAGCAGGAAGAAGATGGCTGAGGAGTTGGATTTGTTTTTTAGGGGTATGATAAAATAAATAATTATGAGTACAGATGCTACACCGAGTTGGTCAGGATATATCTTTCAGGGAGAAGTCGCTTTATGTAAAGCAATAGAAAAAATTAATGAATTAGGTGATAATATACCTAATAATTGTTGCTTAAAACTAGAAGCAGATGAAGATTTCTCTTTGTTAATTAACAACATTTTAGAAGTTTTTCAAGTAAAAGCTTATTTAACTAATGATGCAAATAGAATTAGTAAGTATAAAAACGTAATTGAAGAGTTAATCAATAAATATTATTATTCAATAGATATTATTCCAGATCCCTTAGATGGGAGAAAAAGAACAACTACATATTCGATATATAAAAGAGATATACCAATTAAATGCAATTTGATAACAGATAAAACAATCATTGATTATAATATTAATTTGACAGATTTTCATTCAAGATTCAGTTGTGTCGACTTAGAATATTTTGATTTACAACATGGAATTTATACTCTTGAAAATATTACTAAAAAAACTGATGTTGCTTTAAAAGTATTATTTCCGGATTTAAATGACAGTGATATTGAGCTAAAAAGAAACTTTTGCAATTATAAAATATTATCAGCTATTAAAGAAAGGCATAGAACAGGAACTGTTAAATCTTTTCCTTTAAATGAAATAAAAGAGTGGATTTTAGATTCTGACATAGCTTTTAATGAAGAAATAGCTTGGTATGAAATAAATAAAATATTTCTTGAAGCTATAACTGAAGGGTTAGAAGAATATGATTTGGAAAGCCCTGAAGATTTATCAGTGTATAATAAAATACAATCTTTTGTTTTTGAAGTAGAACAGCTAGAATTTAACGAAATAATAAAGTTGATAGATTACTATTTAACACCACATAAAAAAATTGACAAAAACAATTTGAGAAATTCTTTTGCCAATTATATTGATCAGCCAACAATTAGAAATGTAATTCTTAGAGCTATTAAGGAAATAAACGAGAATCCAAGTTTTAATTCATTGCAATATTACATAAATGGGCAAAGAAATCAATTATTAATCCATAACAATGAGTATGATATGAATGATAATGCAGAAAAAAGATTATTTCAAAAACATTGCGAGACTATATTTAACCAACCTAATTCTAAAGATATAGATTGCTTTGTTACGAGAGGATTAAGTGCAAATTTAGATGAAATAAAATCGAGATTATATCCAATAATAAATTCAGATCTTGAAGATGATTATTTTGAGTTTATAAATATTAATGAATTTGTAAATAAGTTAAAACAATGATTAGTTTAATAGAAAATATTATTGAACAAAGTGAATTATCACTAATTAATATTAAAAAATTCAAATTTGCTTATTTTAAAGATAGAGATGATTTTTTTATTATTTATAACGCAGATAAAGAAACACTTTTAAAGGAAAATAATAATACAATTTCGGATTTAGAATTCTTAATTAATGCATTAATTGTAGATTTTAAAAATGAATCAGAGGTTACAGGTTTTAAAGAAAGATTTTTAGATGAAAATTTGTCATTTATTTTGTTATTAAATATTGGAAATGAAGAAGATGAAAACTTCACAAAAGAACTTCACAAAGTTGAAGAAAATTATAGAGTTGCTAAAAAATATATTTTACCCTATAAAAATAATGATTTTAGGGTTTTAGAAGAAAAAATATCAATTTCTGAAAATATCATTCACGAATTAAATAGAATTGCTATAGAGTATAGTAATTTACTAAACAATAAGAATGAAACTTGGTATAGGCTTTTAATGAGTTTGTTTATTAAAGTTCCTTTTCTCAATTATGTGCCTTTGGGAAATAATCAGCAATTAAGAAATATTAAGAATGAGATTGATAATGTTTTGAATGAACCTCAAAAATTATTTACGGATAAAATTTTAAACGATTATATTGAAAATTCAAATATTGAAGAATTTTTGCTAACTAACAATTTATTTATAGATGAAACAGATGAATAGATATAAAATTAGTCGGTTGAAAATTAAAAACTTCAAATGCATTAGTGAAGCTGAGTTTGATTTTGAATCAAATAATTTAATTGTTTTTGATGGGCCAAATGGATATGGTAAAACTACAGTTTTTGAAGCAATTGAAATATTGTTTACAGAATGGCCAAGAAGGTTTAGAGAAGTAAAATTAGATGCAAGATATACCTTTTTTGATAGTCCAATACATAAAAATAATGATTCAAAAATTGAATTAGAATTAATTTTAAATGATGGTATTGATATACACTCAATTAAAAGAATTTTTCCAAAAAATAATGGAAAATCTAAGCTTAATAATATAAGTCAAATTTTTAGAGATTCAGTACTACTTATAGACGATGCAGTTTCAGAATACAAAGATTTAGAAACAGTAATTGACTATCCAAATTTATATAAACTTTATTCTGTTTTAAATTATGTTGAACAAGACGAAAATACTTATTTTCTAAAAAAAGATCCTAAGGATAGATATGATTCTTTTCTTGAATCTCTGCTAGGAGGAGAAGATGAGAAAAGTGAATTAGTAAAAATCAAATTATTTAATAGTGAAGTCTATAAAAAGAGGGAGGAATATAAAGCAAGGATTGATGAAATTAAGAATTCAAATAATGATTTTTCTGGGCTAGATATTAATTTAAATTATAAGAAATTAATAGAAAATAAGGATTTTGATTGGGATAAAAATGAAGTTAAAAATACAGTTTTAGATGTTAAAAATTCATATTTAAATGAATTAGAAAAAATAAGCTATCTTTTTAAAAACAAGTCTCTACTTAGAGATGTTGAATTAATTAGCAAATTAAACAGTTACTCGAATTTTTCATTTGCAGAGGAGTTTTCAAAAAATTATTGGAGTATAACCAATTTTCAATTCCTTGAAGATGAATACTCATTAAGGAATAAGAATGATAGACAAATTAATGAAAATAAATTAAAGCTAGAAGATATTGAAAAACAAATATTTAAAAATTTAAGTATTGAATCTTTTAAAGATTTTTTAGAAAAAAAAGAAGGTTTAAAAATTGATATAAATAGTTATTTTATAAAAATTAAACTGGTAATAAACTTACTTGATAGTTTATCTATTCAAAATACTGTTTTATCAAATTTTAAAGTTAGAAGACAAGAATTAATTGATTTTAGTAAGGAACATAAAAAGCATATACATTTAAGTGATAGTGAATGTCCAACTTGTGGATTTGATTGGCAAACAAATGAAGAATTAATTAAACAAATAACCAATACTGAAGAGAAAATATTTAAAGATTATTTAATAAATAATAAAACTCTTGAAGAACAAAAAGAGTTTCTTAAAAAAGAATTTTTAGAACCAATTAAATCATTTTTACAAAAAGAAAATGAATCTTTAGAAGATGAAAATAAAAAATTTATTGAAAATACTGAATTCCAACAACTAAAAGAAAGATTTGAAAAACTTAAAAGTAAGTTTGACCATTTTTTAGAGCTATTTGAAGAAACTAAAAAAGATGAATTGATTAGTATAGTTAACAAAAGAGTTGTTGAAAATATTGAAGAAAAAACACAATCCATTTATGATCTTATAAATAATTATAAACCTAAAATTTCAGAAGAAATTGAGATTGATAATGTTCTAAATGATTTTCAAAATTATTTCGATAAATCATTAGATTTATTAGAAGTGATTTCAAATGAAGAAATTACTAATAAAAAAAGATATATTGAATTAGAATACTCAAAAGCAATTAATTCCGAATTACAAAGTTTTAAAGAAAAAAATGATAAACTGAAAGTTGTTGAAAAAAAATTAAATAAAATAATTGGTGTTTATGAAAAAAAAATAAAAGATTACACCGAAGAAATTATTAATAAAATAAGTATTCCTTTTCATATTTATACTGGTAAAATATTGCAGAATCATAGTTTAGGTTCTGGTTTGTGCATTAATTTTGAAACAGAAAAACAAAAACAAGTTTATATTAGACCAACATATAAAGACCAAGAAGTTGCTTATTTATTAAGTTCGGGTCAGTTATCTGCAACAGTTATTTCATTAATGTTAGTTTTAAATAAAGTATTCAATCAATCTAAATTAGGAACTATATTAATTGATGATCCATTACAAACTTTAGATGAGATTAACACTCATTCATTGGTTGAATTACTTAAATATAACTTTAGTGATCAACAGCTAATTCTTTCAACTCATGAAGAAAGATATTCAAAATTTATTCGTTATAAATATGAAAAATTTGGTTTAACTGGAAAAGCAATTAATATGAAAAATGAAATTTAAATGACCATCCAAACCCTAAAATCCCAAAACCTAATCCTCTTCGAAGTCATTTCGGGGAGTAAATCTTTTGGGTTAAATACACCAACATCAGATACCGATATCAAAGGCGTTTATTATCTACCAAAAGAAAAATTCTTTGGGTTGGATTATATTCCGCAGATCAGTAATGAAACCAATGATGAGGTGTATTACGAAATTGGTCGTTTTGTAGAATTACTGCTCAAAAACAATCCTAATATTCTCGAAATTCTCGCTTCGCCAGAAGATTGTATTTTGTACAAACATCCGTTAATGGAGCATTTGCAACTGGAAGATTTTCTGTCCAAACTCTGCAAAGATTCTTTTGCCGGTTATGCCGTAACGCAAATCAAAAAGGCGAGAGGTTTAAACAAGAAAATCGTAAATCCGCTGCCAAAGGAAAAGAAAAGCCTTTTGGATTTTTGTTATGTTTTAGAAGATTATAAAACCGTTTCGGTATTAGAATTTCTGACGGAAAATGATTTAAAGCAGGAACAAATTGGTTTAGTCGATCTTCCAAATTCAAAAGGAATGTTTGCAATGTTTTACGATTCCGGGAAAACATTGGGTTATAAAGGCATTATTCAAAAAGAAAACTCAAATGAAGTTTCGCTTTCATCGATTCCAAAAGGGGAAAAACTAATTGGTTATTTGTCGTGCAATCAGGACGGGTATTCCAAATACTGCAAAGAATACACCGAATACTGGAACTGGATCGAAAAACGCAACGAAGACCGCTACAACACCAACCAGCAGCACGGAAAAAATTACGACAGTAAAAATATGATGCACACCATCAGGCTTTTGCAAACCGCAGAACAAATTCTTTCGACGGGAAAATTAAATATCAGGGTTTCAAACCGCGATGAACTGCTGGACATCAAAGCCGGAAACAGAGAATACGATGATTTACTGGAAATGGCAGATAATCTAATTGCTTCAATTGAAAATCATTATACAACATCAACGCTTCCTGAAAAACCGGATGAAGAAAAAGCTATTCAGAATTTGATCAAAATTAGAGAAGAGTTATATTCGTAATAACAGCAGCCAAAGAGGTAAATATCTTAATATTAAAATCTTTATATTTGCATTATAAATTTCATGAAACATGAACTACAAAATATCATTTCAGGAAAGGGCCAGGTTAGGCATGGAGATACTATCCAAACAATCTCCAACTACCTTAGAAAAAGCAAGAGCCCAAGCGGAACGTTTGAGTCAGGCAAGCAAATCAAAAGAGAAGAAACAGCGTTAATAAAACAATTCTGTAATCGAAATAGCTTCTGGATTACTTCGATAAATATCAATGCTTTCATTTCTTCGGGAGCTGAGCAAAAAGTTTATCTTCAAAACAAGCTTAAAGTTGTTAAGTTAAATGATAGTATTTATTACGAATGCTGGGAAGATTATTTAAATAATTTATTGCTAAATAATTATTTTTTCCCCGATACCGCATATCAATTAATCGGTTTTTATGAACATGCTGATATACTTTTTGCAGTAGTTGAACAGAAATTTGTTGAATCTGATTGTGATACAGAATTAGAAAATGTAAAACATTTTTTGACTTCAAATGGCTTTGTCAACACTAGAAATAATGATTATTTTAATCCTGAATTAGGTATTATTCTTGAAGATTTGCATGATGAAAATGTTTTGACTTTTAAGCAAGGTTTATTTTTTATCGACACCGTTTTCTACATCACAGAGCAGTTTTACAAACCGTGAACATCCCTCAATAATAAATTCCCAATAAAAACCCAAACCCTGCCAATACCAATTGGCGGGGTATTTTTTTGGAATCAAAGACTACTTTTATAGTCAGGTTGTAAGCATTATTTTTAACATTAAAATAAGGTTATCTCAGTATAATCCTATTTTTTAATTTAGTATTTTACATCTTTCAAAATAAAAGCCGGTATTAATGAATATAAGCATCTCAGTTAAACAATTAGGAAAAAAACATCCGCTCCTGCAGGAAAAAAGTATAGCGCTGGCAATAGAAAATCCTGTAATTACCACACAACAACTCATAGAATCGATTGTAGATCATCAGGTACAATTATTCCATGAGTCTTCATTTGAGTTTGAAGACGAAGACAAAATCCATCTTCCAAAAGAAAATTACCTTCCCATCTTAACTGATACGGGAAAAGCAGGTTTCGGGGCAATTTACAACCACAACAAAGTCAATCTGGCAAAAGCACAGGAAACAGCGATTCAGGCTTTCGAAGACGGTTTATATGCTGTTTTCTATGGTGACGATCAACTGGAAACCCTAACGGAACAAATTGATTTGTCTCAAAATAAAGCGATTACGTTTATCAGGCTGACGTTTTTGGCTGGAAGCTATTTTTACTTGTAAAAGGTTATTTGTAAAATGTAAAAAGTTATTTGTAAGTCGTAATAAGTAAAACATAAAACATTTTGTAAACTCGATTTAAACAATCTACTTCACATATCTCACATTTTACATTTGACACAAAACAAACCACATTTCACATCTAACATCTAACATTTCACTTTTCACAAAAAAAATAAAAATATATGACAATAGAAGATCTTTTAAAAAGTAAAGTAATTGAAAATCCAATTAAGAGATTTAAAAAAGAACTGGAAGAAATCGTAAACAGCAGTCTGCTTTCGAAGTTGCTTTCAAAAACAAAACTGAAAAAAGAAGTGGCGGAGTTCGGTCTCGAACTGCTGAAACTTAAGGACAATTATTACAGTAATTATATTTCTTTAGGATCAAAAGAAGCCGAAAAGTTTGCTGCTTTGATACAAGAGAATTTGTGGGAAGACAAAAAATACTACGATTTACTGCTTTATTTTTTTGGTGAAGAAAACGCTGCTTATGTAAAAGAAGCCTGGAACAGATTGCCGCAAAAAATGTATCAGGATGGGTATACAAGACGTTCTTTTAGAGCGCCTAACCATAAAAATTATTTGTTGGTTAATCAGGTCAATTTTCTACGCTCTTTATTAAACGGACCGAGTAAATACAATTATCAGGACAGCACTACTTTTTATTATGATTTGAGTATCGAAGATGAAATTCGTTATGATACGGAGATTTCAAATTCGGTTAATAAGTTCATGGTTTGGTCGGCAGCGCTGGATGCTGGTAAAGAAGGTCTTTTTCAATTATTCGAAGACATAATCTTCAATAAAGAGCCACACGGAAAAGTGTCCAGAAATATCATCAAAGCCCTTTTAAACAGCGAAAAGCAGGAAAACTGGGAATTGGTAGAAAAATTATTGCTTGCTGCACAGCGTCAGGAAGGCTTGCGTCAGACGGTTTTAGAAGCCTTAGACGAAACGAGTATCGGAGCTTTGAAATACATGATTAAAGTGCTGATAGATAATAAGCTGACCCGTTTTTCATCGGTTGTGAGAGCAATTGATACGTGGACAGGTTTAGGCTGGGAATCTGAAAAAGAAACTACGGTTCGAAACATTATCGAATTGGCTCATGGATATTTTACCAATCCGGAAACGATTCCGAATGGTGTAAAAAGCAAAAATAATAACGAAGTGTATATGGCACTTTGGGTTCAGGGCGTTTTTGATGTAGAGAAAACAGTTCCGTATCTGAATGAATTACTACAAAACGGTACGGTTGAAAAGAAATCGCTGGCACTGAAATTTGCCGGAGAAACTAATGATCCGTATATCGAAATGCCGCTGTATTTTAAAGCATTAGAAGATGATAACCTACAGGTTTTGGCATTTGCAGTTCCAAGAATGAATGCTTTGCTGGAAGCGAACACAAAATCGAAGTTTTATATCGAAAATACAGATTATCCGAATTTCTTCGATAAAGTGTATCATCTTGCGCAAACTATTACCGAAAAAGAAAAAACGTTTGAAGGGAAAGTTTTTTCGTGGCTGAATATCAAGTTCGAAAGAGATACGCTTTTCTCCTCAGCTATTAATTTGGTGGGCGATAACAACGAAAGATTAGAAACGGTTTTAAATCATTTTGAAGGCTTTTCAATCCACTTAAGAGAAAACCTGACCAGAAATTTATTAGGCAGTTTTTACAGTTATTCTTTCAACAGCCATCAAAACAATAGAGATAAAAAAGAACCAACCGATTTTCAGAGGAGTTTTGCGCTGCGAATTCTAAAGGACAGAGGGGAATCTCTTGTGGCTTCGGCGGTTAATGTTTTGAATAATCTGAGTTTAACGGAAGAGGAATTAGCCGGTTTTCAGGAATTGTTTAAACGTAAAAATTCGAATTTAAAGAAGAATTTAACGGCAATTCTGATAAAGCAGGAAGATCAAAAAGTGATCAATTTTGTTCATCAGACTTTAGAAAAAGGCGATTTAGAACAGCGTATGTCGGTTTTGGATTTGATGCTCCAGCTTCAGAAAAATAACAAACTGACAGACAAAGTAAACGACTGGGTAAAAGAATATCAGCAAAGACCGAAAATTACCGAGAAAGAAACCAAATTTATCGAGCAATTAGAACCTTCTAAAAAGAAAGATCTTTTAAGTGCAGAAAATGGTTATGGGTTTTTTACGCCAAATGAATTTTCTCCCTACGAACTGCCAAAACCAAAAACAGATTCTTTGTATGCTAAATCAGTAAAAGCAGAACAATACGGTTTCTCCAAATCGATGTCGCATATTAAAACTGAGATTGCGAAGCTTTATAAATTGTATGAAGCGAACAGAAACTACGAATATGAAATTGAGAACTACGATAACAGCAAAACTACGGTTTTACTAGGTAATACCTTTAGAGAAATAAAATATCTGAAAGACGAAAAAGACCAGGAAGTAGCTGCAACCAATTATCCGTTGTATGAGGTTTGGGCGGACTGGTTTGAAAATTCAGGTTTAGCCGAAAGAGATTTGTTTTTAATGACGCTGGTAAGCAATTGTGATCGAAAAATCTGGAGGGATTTTCTGGAAAAACATGTTTTTTATTATAAAGAATTATTGCCGCACCAAAACAAAAGAGGTTACGATTGGGACAATGCTATTTTGCAGATTTTAAATGCTTTACAATTAAAATATTCCTTTGAAGAAAAAGCCGATTTCCTAATCGACGCCTGCAGTACTTTGTATGCTGATCTTCCGAAATCGGTAATCGAGTTTGAGTACAAACCTGCTAAAGACGAATATTACTACAATAATAACAACGGGAACGGCTGGCAGAGTCAGGGCTTTTTTGATATCTACCTGAACAAAATCGATTTACTTGATTTAACAGAAGAACAAAATACTAAAGTGTGGAATCTGCACAGGTGGAGACAATTAAACGGTTTAGAAAAAAACAGGCCTTTTGCCAAACCACCAATTCATTTGTATTGTGTTGCATTTGAGCAAAAATTAATTACCGAAGGAGAATTGTACGAAGGAATTTTAGAAAGCGAAAGAATTTCTGTTTTAACAGGCGAAGGCAAACATTACAGACATTTTGGAAGTGAAGATTTAGCGAAGAGATTTCCATTTTTGGTTCCGATGATCAATAAAATCAGGGAAACATTTTTGGATGTTGAGGTAAAAAGAGGCGATTCTAATACTTCGGTAACACATTTGGTGCAGAGTTTCCAGAAGATTTTTGGCGCCAACCGTTTGGTCGAACTAATTACAGCACTCGGAAAAGCAAGTTTGTACAAAGGTTATATCTATTCGTGGGGTTATACCGATTTAACGAAACAGAAATTATTCAGTTTCTTATTGAAAAGATGTTATCCGTTGGAGACCGATACGCAGGAAAGTTTTAACGCTTTAATTAAAAAAGCCAAAATCTCTGAAGAAAGACTCATTCAGACTGCGATTTACGCGCCACAATGGCAAAAGTTTATCAGCAGTTATTTAGACTGGAAGGGTCTGGATGAAGGAATCTGGTGGTTTCATGCGCACACCAAAACAGCGTCTTACAGTGCTACTAATTCAGAACTGGAAAGTGAAGCAGCAAGATTTTCGACTTTAGATTTACAGGATTTTAAAGATGGTGCTGTAGATAAAGACTGGTTTACATCGGCTTACAAAAAATTAGGAAGAGCAAAATGGGAACTTTTATACGAATCTGCCAAATACGTAACAGACGGAAATGGTCACAGACGTGCGAGATTGTATGCTGATACGATTACGGGAGATTTGAAAATCAGGGAAGTGACGGCCAAAGTAAAAGACAAACGCGATCAGGATTATTTAAGAGTTTACGGATTAGTTCCTTTGAGTAAGGCAAGTCCGGAAAAAGATATTTTGGCGCGTTACGAATATTTACAGCAGTTTAAAAAAGAAAGCAAAGAATTTGGTTCGATGAAGCAGGCGAGTGAAGCTTTGGCCATTCGTGTAGCTTTAGAAAATTTAGCGAGAAATGCCGGTTACCCGGATCCGGTTCGTCTGACCTGGGCAATGGAAACGAAGCAAGTTCAGAATATCTTATCAAAAGAAACTGAAGTGGTTTTAGATGATGTCACAATTAGTTTGGTCATTAACAAAGAAGGAAAAGCTGATTTGGTTACGTATAAAGGTGGGAAAGAATTAAAATCAATTCCGCCGAAATATAAAAAAGACAAAGACATTCTGGAATTAACGAATTATAGAAAAACCATGCGCGAGCAATGGACACGTTCCAGAAAAGGTTTGGAAGAAAGTATGATTCGTGGTGACGAGTTTTTATTCGCAGAAATGCAGAATCTTTTTGAACATCCAATTATTTCGAAACATTTAGAAAAATTAGTTTTTATTTCAAACGATGATCAAATTGGTTTTTATGTTGATGGAAGTTTGGTAACTGGTTTAGGAGAAATGATTTCATTAAATGAAAAGCAGACTTTTAGAATTGCACACTGTTTTGATTTGCATAAAAATAACGTTTGGACAGATTATCAGAAATATTGTTTTGATACTAAATTACAACAGCCATTTAAGCAGGTTTTCAGGGAATTGTATGTTCCAACTCCAGACGAATTGAAAGAGAAATCAATTTCAAGACGTTACGCAGGACATCAGGTTCAGCCGAATCAAACTTTAGCTTTGTTGAAAACAAGAGGCTGGAAAGTAGATTACGAAGAAGGCTTGCAGAAAGTTTTCCATAAAGAAGGTTATCAGGTAAAAATGTATGCCATGGCAGATTGGTTTTCGCCAGCAGATGTTGAGAGTCCAACTTTAGAAACAATCGAATTTCATTCTTTAAAAGATTATAAAAACATTGCTTTTGAAGATATCAATTCGAGGATTTTTTCAGAAGTAATGCGAGATATCGATTTGGTTGTAAGTGTCGCTCATGTTGGAGGAGTTGATCCTGAAGCAAGTCATTCTTCTATCGAAATGAGAGGTGTTTTATTGAGAGAAACACTTCGACTGTTTAAAGTGAAAAATGTTGAAGTCAAAGAAAACCACGCTATCATAAAAGGAAAAATGGCGGATTACAGTGTACATTTAGGCAGTGCGGTGGTGCATCAGCTTCCAGGTAAATATTTATCGATCCTGCCAATTCATTCGCAGCACAGAGGGCGTTTATTCCTTCCATTTGCAGATGATGATCCGAAATCGGCTGAAGTAATGTCAAAAGTTTTATTATTTGCGAAAGATAATGAAATTCAGGACCCAACTATTTTACGTCAGATTGATAAAACCTATGCTTAGTAGCAGTTCATTTTTGAAATTGAATTTTAAAATTTTTATCAAATTTTGTTAAATTAAGAAAGAAAGACCTACTTTTGCGCTTAAATAAAACAAAAGAAATACATATGAAACTTTCAGTAGCACAAAATTTTGACCATTTAGCAGGATATCTTCCGGCTGGAGAATCAGGATGTAATATGTATTTTTATGAAATTGAAATGTAAATTTTAGAGTTAAAACTCAACATAAAATATAAAAAGCGTCCACAAAGCAGGGCGCTTTTTTTGTTTTTCGACATTTAGATTTCGATATATAGAATCAAAAAGCATTTAGATTTTGCTTAGTATGATACAAAAATGATTAAAAATAACGCTTAACTAAAAATAAACTAAAAAATAAAAGACCAAATGTTTAATGCATAACCTAAATATTGAAATATAATCTTGAAAAGTAATCTAATGAGAGACAGTCATTTGATACAAAAAGGGATCTGCACCAGTATGCGGACAGGATTTTTATTTTTAAAATTTAAAATATAAGTCATTGATAATCAATGAAATAATTTAAAAAAATAATTTGGATAATTGATTTTTTCGACTTTATCTTTGCCGAAGAAAAATCGCAATAAAAATTGCTGACTTTTAAAAATGATTTTAAATAATACAACATATAAAATGAATTTAGAACATAACATATATAACAAACAACTGGCAAACCCGAGACTGGATCTTGGATGTTTGATAGTACAGGTGCATAGCTATAGGCGGTAGGATAATTATATCTTATTAAATCTTATGAAGCACCTTTAACCGGGTGCTTTTTTTTATGCCCAAAAAGAAATGATTTTGTAGCTCAGCTGGATAGAGCGTCTGCCTTCTAAGCAGATGGTCGAAGGTTCGAACCCTTCCAAAATCACTCGTTCTCTAGAAGGAACTGGCTCATTGGGGTTACTGGCTAACCTTCCCGACTGTCTCTCGGGAGAAACGGGTTCGACTCCCGTATGAGCCGCTGTAAAAAAGAAAAGTTTAATTAAAAAAATAAACAATGAAAAAGATAAGTACATTATTTGCTAAAAACCCTACTGATTTAGGAAGGGTAATTAATAAAATCAATATAGAAAGCAATTGGGTTTTTGATGGAGATGCCATTGCCACGAGAAAATTTGACGGTACATCTGCTGCCATTATTGGCGGAGAAATCTTTAAAAGATTCGATGCCAAAAAGGGAAGGCAAATTCCAGATGGAGCAATTCCGTGCCAGGAAGCAGATCCAATTTCAGGACATCACCCGCACTGGCTAAAATGTGACCGGTCCAAATCTGAAGACAAACATTTCTTTGAAGCTTTCGACCGTTTAGAAAACAAAGCCGATGCAACCTACGAATTGTGTGGGCCTAAAGTACAGGGAAACCCTGAAAAGTTTGAGAAACATACTTTGGTAAAACATGGTTCTGAAATAATCGATTTAGAAAATGTTGCCTTTGAAGATTTAAAAATCTTCTTAATGAATGATGAAACGGATATGGAAGGTATTGTTTTCCATCATAAATCAGATGGTAGAATGTGTAAGTTAAGAAAGTCTGATTTTGGTGTTAAGCGATTGGAAATGGTGCTTAATGAATAGTAATAGTAAAGAGTTATTAGAGAATTAGCAGTCCGTGAGTTCGGGTATTTTTATGAGATGCGAACAGCAATTTTAAAAAAAGAAAGTATCGGGGAACCTTGTGTATTTATTTAAAAATAATTAAGAATTTAGAAATCATGGTGTTATATGATAAAATTATAGTGATTGATATTGAAGCAACTTGTTGGGAAACTAAGGAGGAAACACTCTTAAATCAGAGAGAAATTATCGAAATAGGAGTATGTAAGTTAATCTTATCGTCGGGAAAAATAGAAAATAAACAAAGTTTTTATATCAAACCGGAAATTTCTCAGGTTTCTTCTTTTTGTAGCCAATTAACTGGAATTACAAATGAAAAACTACAGATAGAGGGGACTTCTCTTGAGAAAGCATTAAAGAAAATTAATTCCAGGTATTCGGCAAAGTATAGAACATTTGCAGGTTATGGCGATTTTGATCAAGAAATATTAGAACAAGAATGTAAAGCAAAAGCAATTGAAAACCCATTTAGAAATGACTATTTGAATATAAAGACACTTTTTAATTTAGTTTACCTTCAGGAGAAACCTCAGGGATTATTGAAAGAGCTAGAGCTAATAGGAGAATCTTTTGAAGGAAAGAATCATAATGGAGCCGATGACGCTTACAATGCAGCCAAATTGCTGTATAAAGTTTTACAGAGATAACAATTAAAAAAATAAAAATGAAAACTGCGCAAAATAACCGCGCAGTTGTTTTAAATCTTTGTTCAGGAAATAAAAAAAGAATAAACTTCAATAAAGAAGTTATTGAATAATTGAAGAAGGAAAACGAAATTATTTTACAAATTGGAAAATGGAGTTTTGCAAATCACTGATTTTGGGAATCATGATTAAGAGCAACACATTATCAGTCAGCTAAAAGAGATTTTCGTTAAATGAGGAAAACCGCCAGTTTATGGCTGGTGGTTTTAGAATTTAAAAATTAAAATTAAAATGAATCAAAAAATATTTTTTACGTCTGATCATCACTTTGGTCATACGAATATTATTAAGTTTAGTGAGCGTCCGTTTGCTTCGGTCGAAGAGATGGATGCAGAGCTCATTAAACAATGGAATGAAAAGGTAAGTCCGCGGGATACTGTCTATCACTTAGGTGATATTTCGCTGGCAAGACCGGAACGAACAAAAGAAATTTTGGACCAGTTAAACGGTTCTATATTTCTGGTAAAAGGCAATCACGATAAATCGGCACTGAGTTATGCGAAACGATTTGAATGGATCAAAGATTACTATGAATTAAGTGTTCCTGATGAAGAAGCGCCAAATGGAAGGCAGAAGATTATTCTTTTTCACTATGCCATGAAAGTATGGAGAAGTTTTTTTAGAGGAACCTGGCACTTATACGGTCACTCTCACGGTCATCTGTTTGATGACGAGACTTCACGCTCTTTTGACGTAGGTGTAGACTGCCATAATTATGAACCGCTTTCGTATGATGAGGTTAAAGCCCGCATTTTACAGAAAGACTGGAAAGCTCCTTTTGGAGACAGAGAATTGTAAAATTTTTTAAAAATTAGAAAAATGAAAACTACAGATAAAATTATTATTATCGATTTAGAAGCCACATGCTGGCAGGGCGAAGTCCCGAAAGGGCAGCAAAATGAAATTATTGAGATTGGTTTAGCAGTCTTAGATTCGCAAACCGGAGAAATTACCCAAAACAAAGGTATTTTAATAAAACCGCAGCGTTCAACGGTGAGTCCGTTTTGTACGGAGCTCACGACGATTACTCAGGATTTACTGGACAAAAACGGAGTGAGTTTTGAAGAAGCGATTAATCAACTGACAGATGAATACCAACCCGATTTATACACTTGGGCAAGTTACGGTCAGTACGATCTGAACATGCTGCAGAAACAATGTAGATTGTTTGGAATTCCTTATCCAATGGCCGAGGAGCATATTAATGTCAAAACCTGGTTTGCGGAAAAGTTTGGTTTAAAAAAGCCAACCGGTATGAATGGGGCTTTGCATCTGTTAAATATTCCGTTGGAAGGAACACATCACCGCGGAATTGATGATGCCAAAAACATTGCAAAAATTATGCACTGGTGTCTGCGTAATTAATTTGTTAAATTAAAACGGCTGTCTTATTAGGACAGCCGTTTTCGGTTATTATATTTTGATTAATTATTGGTTTCCGTAGATTTTTGTGTAAAGATCTTTGTAAATTTCTTTTATGATTTTACGTTTTAGCTTTAGGGTAGGAGTCAGTTGTCCTCCATCAATCGACCAGACATCCGGGGTTAATTCAAAACGTTTGATTTGCTCCCAATGCCCAAATTTCTTGTTTACTTCTTCAATTTCGCTATCAATGCGTTTAATAACATCAGGGTTTGTAGCAATTTCAGCATTCGTGCCTCCCAGAGTTATCTTGTGAATTTTCGCCCATTCTTTTACAAATTCAAAATTAGGCTGAATAAAAGCAGCAGGCATTTTTTCGCCTTCACCAATTACCATAATCTGTTCTACAAAACGGGATTGTTTCATAGCATTTTCAATAAGCTGAGGTGCAATGTATTTTCCGCCCGAGGTTTTGAACATTTCTTTTTTACGGTCGGTAATTTTTAGGAAGCCTTCACTGTCGATTTCACCAATATCTCCTGTGTGAAAATAACCGTCTTTTAAAGCTTCAGCTGTTTTTTCTTCATCTTTGTAATAGCCCAGCATGACGTTAGGTCCTTTACATAAAATTTCACCGTCTTCAGCAATTTTAACTTCAATATTACGAATTGGTTTTCCAACAGTTCCAATCTTAAAACCTTTATTTCTTTGGTCATTTACGGCAATTACAGGAGAAGTTTCAGATAAACCGTAACCTTCCATAACCGGAATTTCGGCAGCGGCAAAAACTCTTGATAAACGTGGCTGTAAGGCAGCACTTCCGGAGACCATCAAATCCAGATTTCCTCCTAAACCTTCTTTCCATTTACTGAAAATCAGTTTTCGGGCAATTTTTAACTGAAACTCATACCAGAAACCATTAGCTCCGTATGGCTCGTATTTTAAGCCTAAATCAATCGCCCAGAAAAACAGTTTTTTCTTGATACCGGTCAAATCAGATCCTTTTGCGTAAATTTTATCGTAAACTTTCTCTAAAAGTCTTGGTACCGCTGTAATTACAGTAGGGCGGACTTCTTTTAAGTTATCACTGATTTTTTCAATGGATTCTCCAAAATAAACCGAAACACCATAATATTGATAGATATATAAAATCATTCTCTCAAAAATATGGCAGATAGGTAAAAAGCTCAGAGCTGTACTTTTTCCTGCATCAAACGGAATTCTTGGCGCACTGTCCAAAACGTTTGAAACAATATTTTTATGCGAAAGCATTACACCTTTTGGCCTTCCTGTAGTTCCGGAAGTATAAATAATGGTGGCCAGATCATCCTCTTTGATACTGTCTTTTCTGGCTTCAACTTCTTCCTGATTACTTTCGTCTTCGCCAAGATGTAGCAAATCCGACCAGTGTTTACAACCTGCAATTTCGTTAAAAGAATATACTTCCTTTAATGTCGGGACATTTGCTTTTATGGCATTTACTTTCTGAAGTACTTCTTCATCAGAAACAAAACAATATATACTGCCGCTGTGGTTTAAAATATATTCATAATCTTCTTCAGAAATCGTTGGGTAAATCGGCACATTTTGCGCACCGGTCTGCTGGATACCAATATCCATGATATTCCACTCCGTACGATTGTTAGAAGTTATTAAGGCAATTTTATCGTCTTTTTGAACGCCCATTCGCAATAATGCCCTTGAAACAGCATTTGCTTTAGCAATATAGTCACTACTGGATGTTTTTTCCCAAACCCCGTTTTTTTTGGTAGCCAATGCAACCGGAAGGTTGTAAGTTTCTTGTTGATAATAAGGAAAATCAAAAAGGCGTGTGATTGTAACCATTTTATATGATATATTGAAGTTTACTGCAAATTAAATAAAAATAAGGTATGATTTTAATTTTATGAAATAAAAAACCGAAATTTTTAGGCAGGTTTATAAACCCAGCGAAAACGTTTTCATTTTGCTGTGGCTAAATATAAAAAAAACAATATTTAATTAGATTCAGGATTCTTCACTTCGGTAGTGTCTCCATAGTCTTTTACACGATCTCCCATAAGGTACATTTTTTTCTTGTTTGGAAGAATCAAAAATTGTGTATAAAGCCATTCACCGGTTCCTTTTAATTTGTACCAAAATGTATAAGCAGAACTGTCGAACCCTTCTTTATAGATAGGTATACCTTCATCACTGCATTTGATTCCCCAGACCATCTCTTTTTTAGACAGATTCTCTAATTGAAAAATACCCGTTCCATCAGCATTAATCTGGATAATCGGTTTTTTTGTTCCTTCAATTAAATAAATACCGGCTACAGGCTGACCAATGTCTGTAGTCATAAAATGTTCGTGGAATTTGTAGATGATAGAAGTAACTTTAGCTTGTGCATGCAATTGTGTGGCACCAATAAAAAGGGTAATAATGAGTAATTTTAATATTTTCATGGATGTAGGGATTTAATATTTTTTTTTGGGTATTATTTTCTGCGAATATAGTTTAAATTGGAAAAGTTATTCAATAAAATTATAAAGCTTTTTAAAATTTTATTGAATTTTAAAAAAGTGTTTTATTTTGCGCTTATTATTGTTTTTTTAGTGGTAAAATAAATATGTTTCTGTTTAATGGTTATACATTTGCAATACTAAAAAGCAATATTTGTTGTTGTATAGAAAAAGGAAATATGAAAAATTTTTTGATTTTGTTTTTAATAAGCGCTACTTGTTTTGCGCAGGATTTTAATAAAGTAGATGCCAACGGGAAAAAAGACGGTGTATGGAAAGGAATTTATGAAGTTTCTAAAAGACCCCGTTATGAAGGTACATTCAGCCACGGAAAAGAAACTGGAGTTTTTAAGTTTTTTGACGATACTAAAAAGGGAGATGTTGTAGCAACCCGTGATTTTACCGCAAATGACGGAAGTGCCTATACTATTTTTTATGACCAGAAAAAAAATATAGTAAGTGAAGGAAAAGTTGTTGGTAAAAATTATGAAGGAGAATGGAAATATTACCATAAGGCTTCTAAAGTTTTAATGACAGTTGAAAATTATAAAAACGGAAAACTGGAAGGACAAAGAACCGTTTATTATCCAAACGCAAAAGTTGCTGAAGAAATGACATATAAAAACGGACTTAAAGAAGGCGTTTATAAAAAGTTTGGACAAAACGGAATTATTTTAGAACAAACGACATATTCCAATAATGAATTTAATGGAGATGCTGTTTTTTATGATTTAGATGGAGTAGTGGCTTCCAAAGGAAAATTCCTAAAGGGTAAAAAAGTCGGAATGTGGCAATTTTATCTGAGAGGAAAATTAACTAAAGAAGTCAATATGAGTGATCCTAAAAGTAATTATAAGGCCGATTCAAAACCCAAAATGGAATAGGTTTTTTCTTTAATTTTTTTTAATTTTTTTAAACTTAAATATAGTAAGTTTATAACCTAAATATTTAATTATGAGAGTTAAAACTTTACTATTATTTTTCTTTTTCTCAGCTGCTTATGCTCAAAACAAAACCGAAGCAGATAAATTGGTAGACGAAGGTGTTGTTTTGCACGATAAAGGTGATTACGCCGGAGCAATCAATAACTATAATAAAGCTTTAGAAATCGATAAAGACAACCTGCTGGCATTGATAGAAAAAGCCATGTCTTTAAATACATCCGGTAATTATGATGAATCGATAAAAGTTGCTAAACAGGCTATCTCATCCCATCCTAAAGAAGATTTGAGTACTTTATATGTTAGTTATGCAAACTCATTAGATCATCTTCACAAACTTGATGAGGCTCTAAAAATATATGATGAAGGAATTCAGAAATTTCCGGATTATTATCAATTATACTTTAATAAGGGTATTTGTTATGCTAATTCCACGACGCCCAATGAAGCTATTGCTTACTTCCAAAAAGCACTTTTGCTGAATCCTAACCACCCGGGCTCATTAAATGCGATTGGATTTATGGAATCAGGCAGCAACAGAATTCCTGCTATTTTAGCTTTTTCAAGATTTTTAATCCTGGAACCACAAACAGCGAGGGCTAAAAAAAATCTGGAAAGCTTGCAAAATTTGCTGATGCAGGGAGTGAAAAAGTCGGGCGAAGGAATTACTATAAATATTAATTCGGATGTGATTGCCGATTCAAAAGGAAAAAAGAAAGAAAATGATTTTTCTCAGGCAGATTTGATTTTATCAATGGCTGCAGGTTTGGAATTTGATGAAAAGAATGTAAACAAAACTGATGTTGAAAAATTTATAGGAAAATTTGAAACAATCTGTGCTTCACTTGATGAAACAAAAAAAGGGAATTCCGGTTTTTATTGGGAAAACTTAACCCCTTATTTTATCGAAATGAAGAAGAAAAAATTACTTGAACCTTTCGCCTACATCGCATTTGCAAATTCCGGAAACGAAGAGGTTTCGAAATGGCTTAAAAAAAACCAGCAAGAACTGGAGAAGTTTTATACTTGGTCTACGGATTATAATTGGAAAAAATAATTAAAATATTCCGTCAGAATAATCATTCTGACGGAATATTTTAAAACGATAATTTATTTAAATTTGATTTGCTAATACTTTGATCAAATGGATTTAAACGAACTTTCAGGAAGATTTTTTTTATTGTTTTTTTCGATTTTAGTTTTGTATTTTTTCTCCAACCGAAAAGATAACGAAACCATAAATCCCTTAATGGTCATTGTTGGACTTTGTACTTTCTCTCTTTGTTATTTGTTTACCAAGATTGAAATTGGGGTAGGAATTGGTTTTGGCTTGTTTGCCATTTTCTCTATTTTAAGATTCCGAACACAATCTTTTACAGTAAATGCTATTATCTTTCTTTTTGCCACGATTACACTATCTATTTTAGACATTATGTATCCATACGAAAAAATAGAGATTCTGCTGTTTTTTCAATTGATTATAATAGGATTCTATATAGCAGCTTCAATAATAGTGAACAGAAAAGCATCCAGATATTTGAATACTGTGGATGTTAAAATTGCATTAGCCGTTGACTTTTCTTTAGACAATAAAACCATTCGACAAGCTATTCAGGATAAAATCAATATTCAGGATTTCGACTTTAAGATCATTAATATAAATACAGTTGTAAACGAAATAGATGTTTTGGTTTTTTATTGATTATTCATTAAAAGGTCTGACCTGTTTGATATATAAATCCCGGTTTTCTCCCACAATTTTGAATTCAATATCGACAGGATGGTATCGGTTTTTCTTCCAATAACGATACATTTTTTCTTCAATTTTTCTACTGACTGTAAAAAGATTATTGATTTCTTTTCTGTTTAATATTGGTTCATTATTATTAAGATTTGAATTAGAAGTATAATCTACATCAAAATCAGTATCGCTGGTTCCGGTATTAAAATGATAAATAATAAACTGTTCGCAAACTTCTCCTTTTTCAGGCTTGACAACTGAATTTTCTCCTTTTTGAACATTAACGGTAATTCCGGAAAAATTAGTTCTGAAAATATTTTTGGTTATCACAACGCCATTTGCCAACTCATCGGGGAAAGACCGATGGACCAAAACGCCCATTGCAATATTTTGCTGATCAATGCCAAAAAGTTCTCTTTCGTTATATGAAGCTTCATTCCATACACTTGCCCAAACCTGTTTGATGGCTTTTTCAAATGTTTTGATGCTGTCACCCAAAATTCCGGTTTTGGAATCGTACAAACCGGCGCCGTTAAAATCATCTAAATCTTCCGCATTTGTAGAAGACCGGAATCTGAAATTTTTGAAAGCTTTGTTTTCAAAGGTTTTATGCAGTGTGGCAATTAATTTGCTATCAACGGGTTCTTTTTTAATAGCGTCCCTGATTTTTTTGAGCTGTTGATTTACCCATTGTGCAGAATCTTTATTTTGATAGGCTAAAAGTTCTTTTATCAGAGGCGAAATACTTTTCTTTTGAATATGTTTTATGTAGAAATAAAAGGGAATTGTATGTGCGTCTTCAGGTGTTTTAAAAGAAAACTCTTTTGAAATTGCAATCAAATATGCCATATTTTGCGCCTTTGATCCAATATAATTCACACCCTTTTTAGGGATTTTTGATAAATCTATTAATTGGGTAACGCTGCTGTCAATGGTTAGTTTTTTCTTTTTCAGATTGATTTTCTGAACTATTTTTTTGTTGCTTTCTTTTATAAAAAAAGTATCGACCTTAATTTTTAATTCTACTTTTTTTGAAAGCAATCTTTTAATATTACTGTCTTTATCAACGGTTGTGTAAGCCATTATCGGAATTTTTCTGTTTTTACCCAAAAGCACTAAATGGCTTAATGGAGTTTGAAGTTCATTTACAATAATTCCTCTTACATTTGGTAAAATATCAGGGGTGCCGTCGAGAATTATAATCTCATCAGGATTTGGTTTTATTTTTTCTAAATCCTTTATTTTGTATTGTTTCAGAATACCGGTATTACTTCCTGAAACTACTTCCTGATAGGTAACTTCATTAAAAATATAATCTGATTTTACACATGGAATCTTAAATTTTTGCTGTTGAAACCACTCAATTTGCTCAGGATTATTGAGGTAGAATTTTAAATCTTTGCCAATAAAAGAAGAATGTACTATTAAATTATAAAAGCGTTCAATTAGCAGAATGGGCATATGGTCTGAAGCTGCCAGTTCAAAAATCCATTTGTCGGTTCCTTTAATATGATTCAGGTTTCCCAGTAAAAATTCCCTGCCTTTATCTGTATTACTGTAATTGTTATCATTAAAAATGTCCAGATCTTTCGGGTATCCTAAATAATTGGTCACAAAATCATAATGAAGACGTATGAGAGTGCTGTTGAAATAATACATCTTTTGCTTTTTCAAATCATAAATCACCTTTACCGATTCGATATTAGAGAATTTGTCAGATAAGGGTTTGCCTCTAAACGCTTTGTAAGCCTCGTAATCTGGTAATGAAGAACGATAACTTTGGGCACTTGAAACGGTTAAAATGATAAAGAAAATAAAAGTAAAAATGGGTTTTAGCATGATATTTTAATTGATGATTAAAAGTAATTAAAAAAGCTATAGCTTTTATCTACTCTTTCATTGCATAAACTAATCAAAAGGCGCATAATTATCTATAATTTGATTTATCTTTGCACCCTTGTAAAAATATAAACGATTTAGAATGAAACGTGTAGTTGTTGGACTTTCCGGTGGAGTAGATTCGAGTGTTGCAGCCTATTTATTGCAGCAGCAGGGATACGAAGTTATTGGCCTTTTTATGAAAAACTGGCACGATGACTCTGTAACTATTTCAAATGAATGCCCATGGCTGGAAGACAGCAATGACGCTCTTTTAGTTGCTGAAAAACTCGGAATACCGTTTCAGACTGTCGATTTAAGCGAAGAATACAAAGAAAAAATTGTTGACTACATGTTCAACGAATACGAAAAAGGAAGAACTCCAAATCCTGATGTGCTTTGTAACCGCGAAATCAAATTTGATGTTTTCATGAAAATTGCCTTAAGCCTTGGCGCTGATTATGTGGCAACAGGACATTATTGTCAAAAAAATGAAACTGAAGTTGATGGAAAAACCGTTTATCAGTTAATTGCCGGGGCAGACAATAATAAAGATCAGTCATACTTTTTATGCCAGTTATCTCAGGAGCAGTTATCTAAAGCTTTGTTTCCAATTGGAGCTTTGACTAAACCTGAAGTTCGTGAAATTGCTGCAGAAATGGAATTGGTAACTGCTGAAAAGAAAGATTCTCAAGGGCTTTGTTTCATTGGAAAAGTACGTTTGCCTGAATTTTTACAGCAAAAACTACAGCCTAAAGAAGGCAAAATTGTTCAGATTGATAAAAATGATCCAATTTATGCCATTGAAAAACCTGTTGGATTATCTTTGGAACAAGAATTGAAAATTGAAGCTCAAAAATTGAATTATCGTCCGGAGATGGGGAAATTTATGGGTAAACATCAGGGAGCACATTATTTTACTGTTGGACAAAGAAAAGGACTTAATGTTGGAGGAACAACCGATCCTTTATTTGTAATTGCTACAGATGTTGAAACCAATACGATTTATACAGGATTAACAAGTAATCATCCCGGATTGTTTAAAAAAGCATTGTTTATTGAAAAATCTGAAGTACATTGGATTCGAACTGATCTCATTTTGAATGTTGGAGAAACGATGGAAGTAATGGCAAGAATTCGTTATCGCCAGCCTTTGCAAAAAGCAATTCTGCACCAGTTTGAAGACGGAATGTATGTTCGTTTTGAAGATCCGCAATCTGCAATTACTGAAGGACAATTTGTGGCTTGGTATTTAGAAAATGAATTAGTTGGTTCGGGAGTAATTTCATAGCTTTATACTTTTTTATAAAGGTTTTCACCTTAAAAAGTATATATTATGAAAATACATTACGCTATTATACTCTTATTGATTTCCTCTGTGATGTTTTCACAGGAGGATGCGTGGGTTTATTTTAATTCAAAACCTAATTCACAGACTTATCTGAATTCTCCTTTGTTAATACTTTCACAACGGGCTATAGATCGCAGGACGAATCAAAATATTGCTTTAAATTTTACTGATGCTCCTTTGGAAATAACTTATGTCAATCAGATAAAAGCAAGTACGGGAATTACCGTTATGGCAAAATCAAAGTGGCTTAATGCTCTTCATATCAGAGGAACACAGGCTAATATTTCGGCCTTGACAGCGTTGGCCTTTGTTAATAAAGTAGTCTTCGCAAATAAATCACTCAATTTAACCGGAAAAACAGTTTCGCAAAATAAAGTTTCAGAAACAAAAAACAAGCTTGAGGCGGCAGTAAATTATAACTACGGAACTTCAGCAAATCAAATCCAGATGCTTAACGGGCATGTTTTACATCAGCAAAATTACACAGGTTCAGGAAAAATAATAGCTGTTATGGATACCGGTTTTCCTGGAGTTAATACAGCGCAGCCTTTTCAAAAACTCAGGGATAATAATCAAATTCTGGGCGGGTATGATTATGTTTCGCGAAATGCTAATTTTTATGCAGGAGGAAGTCACGGAACTTCGGTGCTTTCTACAATGGGTGGGTATAAGGAAAATGCTTTGGTAGGAACAGCGCCGGATGCTTCTTATTATCTTTTCAGAACCGAAATTGATGCCAATGAAAATCCTGTCGAAGAATCACTCTGGGTAGAAGCAGCAGAAAAGGCAGATAGTTTAGGTGTTGATATTATAAACACTTCATTAGGATATTTTGGGCAACGGGATAATTCAAATTATAATTATACTTATAGTGACATGAATGGAAGTACTACTTTTATTTCGCGTGGAGCAGAGATTGCATTTAGTAAAGGTATTATTGTAGTAGCCTCAGCAGGAAATGAAGGAGATGCAACTGAAAAACATATTGGAGCACCTGCGGATGCTGTATCTGTTATTGCAGTTGGAGCTGTTACGGCCTCCAAAGTAAGATCCAGTTTTAGTTCTATAGGGCCAAGTTATGACGGAAGAATAAAACCTGATGTTATGGCGCAAGGATCAGCAGCTGTAATATCTGATGTTTCAGGTAATATAGTTACCTCAAATGGGACATCGTTTTCAGGCCCTATTATGGCAGGAATGATTGCTTGTTTATGGCAGGCTTATCCTGAAAAAACAAATCAGCAAATTAGAAATATGGTCATTCAGTCTGCTGATAAATATTTGACTCCGGATAATAATTACGGTTACGGAATTCCAAATTTTGGTACAGCATTGGCAGTTGATAGTTTTGTAAATCACGATTTCGTTGTTTATCCCAATCCTGCTCAAACCAACATTACATTTTCTTTTTCAAATGAAATTAATAATGCTTCAGTTATTATTTATTCGATTTTAGGCCAAAAAGTACTTGACAAAAAGATAACAGGTCAAAATCCAAATCTTTCAGTTGAATCATTAAAAAGCGGAACCTATTTTTATACTTTAAAGGGAGATGGTTTGCATAAAACAGGAAAGATTATAAAACAATAATAGTTTTTGAATGAATAAAATAACTCAGCTTTTTAATATAAAATACCCAATTATTCAGGGCGGTATGATTTGGAACAGCGGTTATAAATTAGCTTCTGCAGTCAGTAATGCTGGTGGTTTAGGGCTTATAGGAGCTGGTTCCATGTATCCTGAAGTTTTACGGGAGCACATCCAGAAATGCAAAAACGCTACTGATAGACCGTTTGGTGTCAATATTCCGATGTTGTATCCAAATATTGAAGAAATCATGAATATTGTGGTTGATGAAGGTGTAAAAATAGTTTTTACTTCGGCAGGTAATCCTAAAACCTGGACTTCATTTTTAAAATCAAAAGGAATTACGGTTGTTCATGTGGTCAGCAGCAGTATTTTTGCTTTAAAAGCACAAGAAGCCGGAGTTGACGCTATTGTAGCAGAAGGTTTTGAAGCCGGCGGGCACAATGGTCGTGATGAAACCACAACATTGACCTTGATTCCGATGGTAAAAGAAAAAATTGAAATTCCAATTATTGCAGCTGGTGGTATCGCGACCGGAAAAGGAATGTTGGCAGTGATGGTATTAGGTGCAGATGGAGTTCAGGTTGGAAGCCGTTTCGCGGCCTCTACAGAATCATCTTCACACAACAATTTCAAGCAAAAGATAGTTGATATAGGAGAAGGTGATACAAAATTGACACTGAAGGAATTAGCGCCTGTACGTTTGATTAAAAATAAATTTTATGAAGATGTTCAGGATTTATATAAAAAGTGCCCTTCAAAAGAAGATTTAATACAGCTTTTAGGAAGAGCAAGGGCGAAAAAAGGAATGTTTGAAGGAGATCTTGAAGAAGGAGAACTTGAAATAGGACAAATAGCGGGATTAATTCATGAAATTTTGCCTGTAGAGCAAATTATTCAGCAAATTATTTCTGATTTTGTAATTGCGTGTCAGGAAAAAAGTAAATTTGAATTTTAATAGCCCCATAAATACACTATGAATATTTTTCGTAACTATATATTACTTTTTTTTCTCGGAATTGGAATTCAGCAATCCTATTGCCAGTCCTATCGTTTTAAGACTTCAGGCTTTAGTGTTTTAGAAAAAAATGACAAAGGAAAATGGGGCGAATGGTCAAAACTTGATCTAGTGAATCTTTCTGTAGTATTGGATACCGAAAAACACAGGATTGTGGTGTATTCGCAGGAAATACAGCTTTTTAATATCATTGAATATATCGAGCGGGAAGAAAATGACACTGATATTGTCTATTCATTTGTATGTAAAGACAATAGTGGCGTTGACTGCAAAATTTCAATTATTACCCGCAAAAAGCAAGATTACCGTAAACAGTTATATATCAATTATGATGAGCATATTATTGTGTATAATATTTTTAATGTGTAGTTATTCAAACATTTTAATAAGTAATAAAAAACAAACCCGACAGTTTCAAAACTGTCGGGTTTGTTTTCATGTAACTTTAGTTATTTACTTTGCAACAATAACTACTATTTTATTAAAATCAGCAGCGGCATTAATAACTGCTTTGTATTGTTCAAAACTGGTTAAAGGATAATTTATAAGGTTATAAAATTCGGTATTTTCAACCGTAATTTCATTCTTGTTTTGAGTATAGTTGCTGGTAAAAGCAGCCTCAGTTTTACCGTTAAGGTCTGTTTTGAAATCCATTATAAATTTATCCAGATTTTTAATTGTTGCCCCATCCGGTAATATAATTTTAATTTTTCTGGTGTAGTAATGAGGATAATGAATTTCTATAGGGAGTATACGTTTGTCTTTTTGATAAAGTTCCATTTGTTTTCCAATAGTCTGTCCTACAGAAAATAAGTAATTTTCCCCTGCTTTCTGGATCATCTCTTTTCCGTCAAAAGTCAGGTTTAGTTTATAAGGTTTTTTACCAATGAACTCAGTTCCGTCATTTTCGGTTGTAAGTGTTTTGTATTCGCCTTGTAAAGTATAATTTTCAGAAATATTTTTCAACATTGTTTTGTATTGATCAGCAGAAACAAAATCTTTCATTGGCTGAAAATTTAATCCGGAATAACCTCCGTATGTCATGTTGCTCGTAACCAAAGGGTTTTCAATGTCTTTTGTGAAATCGACTGTAATATCCATGTAGTCATGGGTGATTTCAGTACCAGGAATTTCAATAAAATTTACTTCTCCAATTCCCATGGAAACACCGGCAAAAACTTTTTCTTTTATAAATAACCCATTGTTGTTTCCTAAATAATTTGGAAAAAGTGGCAAGCGATATTCAATCTCAGTTGGAGTAAGGTACTTTTTAATACCTGGGAAATAAAATAAAAACTCGCTCAGATTTTCGTGACTTTCAAAATCTTTGTCAAAAGGAATTTTATAACGATTTGAAGTGAAAACAATGTTTTGGTCTATTTTGAAATATTTAAAAACCGCTGTATATAATTTTATAATATCGAGGCTATTTGCCTGCTTTGTACTAATTACATCGCTCAATGATTGTTTTGAGTCTGTATATTTGTCATAAATGATTGTTTTCTTGATCTTGTTCTCAATATTCCAAATTTGCTCCTGAAGATCTTTAGATTCAGGAATAGATTTGCAGAATGTTGCAATAACTTTTTCTTGTTTTTTATCTAAAACCGGATTAATTCGCTCATAAGTGTTGGTAGCGTATTCTTTAAAGTTATTCAGGTTTTTAGCACCGGAGTATAAATTTTGATCTAATTTGTAACGGAAAAGTTTTAATCTTACATCCCAGTTTGAATATTCTTCGTCATCTTTTAAAGCCAGTATATCTTTTTCAGAGATGCTCAGCACTTTTTTGTTTTCTAACTTTTTTTCGTCTAAAACGGGTTCACTTAGGCCATTGTACGATTTAGTCTTGAAAATTAGGTGTGCAGGAGTAATTAAATCAAAATTTAATTCAGCAATTGGGTATTCATCCTGCATTTTAATAGTGTTGCCGTTTAAATCCGGAGCTTCTTCTATTACGTAGAGTTTTTCTATTACAGCTCCTTTTTCAAGACCATTAAGAGCAAAATAATTGTATTTCATGCCTTTTTCCTCATCTACTTCTTCTTTAATATCTTTTTTGTCCAAAGTAATGACTTTTCCATTTTTTAGAATCACACGTACTTTGGTAATCAGAATATTTTCCTGATTGCCAAACGGAATGTAAACTTTATTGCTGCGTTCTATAGCATCATCAGAGTTGATGTATTTTTTTTCGTGTATTAAGCGGTACTGAGTCGCCGTATTTTTATCTACTACAACTTCTATTTTTATAGTACGGTTCAGAAAAATTTCTTTTTCGTCTTCATATTTTTTTGGAATGTCGATTTTAGTATCATTTTCGTTCCAGTCATATGTTTTAAAACTATAATCCTGTGCAAAAAAAGCGGATGTGCTTAGGATTGCAGCAAGTGTCAGGAACTTTTTGAGGAATTGTTTTTTCATTATTTTTCGAGTAAAATTATAGTTTCGTTATAATTGGTTTTTAGTTTTTTGATTGCTTCGTTCCAAGGTTCAAAATCGTTTTTATAGAGTAATAATTTTTTTTGCTTAAGGCTGATATCCAGATACAGAATGTTATTTTTTAGTTCGTAGGTAAAATGAGCTTTTATATAATCATTATCCATATCGAAGTTTTTAGGAAGGTATTTTATAGTGTGGTTTTTAGGAATTTCTAAAGTATATTGTGTTGTAAATTGAGTCAGATATTCAAATTCATATTGTGAAACACGGTCTTTTGCAATAATTGCTTTTTCTAAAAATTTATCTAAAAACAAATTCACATAAATTTCCTTATCTACTTTTATGATATAATTATCCAGATCAAAACTATAATCAATTACATAAGGTAAATCTTTGTCAGTCAGGTTTTCTTCTTTGAAATTTTTTAAGTCGAATTTATTATTTCCTTTTAAAACTAAAGATTTGATCATTTCCTGGCGCGCTTTACTGGTCGCATCACCAATCTGCATCAGGATATGGCTTCGATTGTAGCCATAACGTATCATTTTTGCAGTTCCGGTCAGTTTGCTGTTTTCGATTTTTAAATTTATCGTTTCCTTAACTTCATTCAGATTAGCCGGAACAATGGGTACCGGGTAGATTTTATATTGATTGTTTTCAGTGAATAAAACTTCTTTTCCTTGTATAAAAGCGGTTGGAATTCCGTAACGTGTTTCTTTATCCGTGCCGTCTAAAAAGACATAATCATCCCCTTTTTTGAAAACGGCAATCATATGATTATCTACTGAAGGTGTTGCCAAATCATTATATGAGTACGGAATACTTCGGGTTCCAATCCAGGCAATCGTAACATTTTTTACATTGGCATACTGAGCCATACACGAAATCATATTGCCCATGTCTTTACAGTCTCCAAACTTTCTTTCGAATACAAAACTGGCTTCACGTGGGATAAAACCTTCGTATCCGTTTTCAAAAGCAATGTATTTTATGTTTTCTTTTACCCAGTAAAAAATGCTTTTAACCTTTTCTTCATCCGTTTTTTTGTCTTTGGTAATTTCTAAAGACAGTGCTTTCAGGTCGGGATCTTCTTTTTTGTTTAGATTTTTTACAAACTGCTGATAATAATTATACAATTCAGGAATACTTCCTAAAACCGGAGTTGTTTTGCCGTTTATGGTGTATTCTTTTATATAGAAATTGATATGTGGTACTATATACAAATATCCCGGTGCATTTTCTTCATATTTAGCAGGTTTTATATCAGTCAAGATCCATTTATGAATCCATTTTCCTTTTTTTTCAGTCTTTGAATATAAAATGGATTGATTAGGATCATTGAATATCTTATAATCAATAACAATATTTTTGTCTGTTCTGATTTCCAAAGATGAATTTTGTATGGGTAAAGCATCTCCAAATATGAATTTGTGAAGCAGATGCGGATCTAAAAATTGTACCTGATAGTTGTATACTTTTTTTGCCCCGGTTTCTATGTTCGGAAACGTAAGCTGTCTCTCTTTTACGTCATTATAAAAGATGGAACTTTGCTGTGACTGCTTTTCAATACTCTGAGTTACCTTTATCTTTTTATCTTTTCCATTTTCATTGATGATTGTGTAAGCATCATAGTTTTTTAATAAAATCAAATCCGAATAAGAAAAAGATTCTTTATTATTAAAGATTCCGTTTTGGGTCAGAACCATTGACTCATGGTGATTGTCCTGTATAATTTTTAAGCCGTTATTTTCAATAGAAATATCATACACTTCAGAATTTTCCAAAATGATTTCATTGTAATCAGGATACAATGTTTTAATGTTCTGAAAAGATTTTTGTGCAATTGCCAAAATAGAATTTAAAGCGAAAAATAATGTCAGAGTAAAGGTTTTATTTGATAATTTCGACCAGTTCATCTGAATCATATTTTTTGGTTTGTGTAAGTTTTCCGGCTGTGTAAATCAAAGTGTTTCCGTGTAATTCGTCATTACTAAAAGATAAATCGGCGATAAGCATCCCATCTTCTTTAAAGTACAATTGTTTACCATCATATTCATTATTGATAAAGTTTTCTTTTTTAGATGGTTTGCCATTTGCATAATATTCAGTTCTTTCGCCTTCTAAATTGTTGTTTTTATAATTGCATTCATATTCAGGTTTTCCTTCGATATTATTGATAATAAATTTACCGTTTGTGTTTCCTTTGTCTAAAGTAAACTGAATTGCAATTTTCCCGTTAGGATAAGAAGACAAAATTTCTGAAGTCTGATTTTCTATTGTTACTTTTTCATTCAACTCTCCTGCTTTGTTTTTTCGTATAAAATACCTTGGTATATTGTCTTGATAGCCAATGATTACTAAAGCTTCTCCTTTTTGATTGTAATAAATGGCTTCTCCTTCAATAGATCCGTTTACAGCTGAGTATTCCATCATTTTTGATTTGGTGGTATAGTAACGAATCGTTTTTCCATTTTCAACTCCAAAAAGATATTCTTCAGTCAGTTTTAGATTTCCGGCATAATCGTAATATTTGCTAGTACCGTTTAATTTACCGCAATAAAAGTTTCTCTCTGAAACAGGAACTCCAAGTGGACTGTATTTTTTATATAAGTTATGGTATTTTCCGTTCAGGTATTCAGCTTCGGTTATTTTCGTTTTAAATTTATCTAATGCACTGAATTTACCATTTAAAAGACCGTTGGTCATTTCATAATTTTTGCTGTAAGTCCCATTTTGAAATGATAAACTAAATTTTCCGTTTTTGTTCTTATAATCAATTTCATTTTCGAGTTTTCCGTTTGTATCGAATGTTTTTCGATTTACCATATAACCATCTATGTAGTGCTCAATAATGGAGATGTTGCCGTTTTGAGTATAAATAAATTTGTCATAGGCAACGTCATTAGCAACCATAAATCCTTCAACACTGACTTTGCCGTTAGCATAAAAAGTTTGAAACGGTCCGTTTTGTTCTCCTTTTTCGTAATTGTAAATTTGATTTACTTTATTTCCGTCATAAGTTTCGTAGCGTCCGCTTATTGTATCGTTTGTGTAATTATATTTACTTGATAAATCACCATTTAAATAGTAATTTGTGCTGATACCACTTGTTTTTCCATTAACATATGATTCATTCAGTCTGGTGATTCCGGTAGGATATAAATAATTCCATTCTCCCGTTCTTTTTCCTTTTTCAAAAGCACCTTTTACTTTTACAGAACCATTAAAATTTTTTGTTTCAAAACTTTTTTTGGTCAAATTTACTTCTGTCCCTTTTGGTGAGGCTGAAGTAAATTGCAAACCTGATTTTAACTCTCCTGCTTTATATTTTTCTTCAAAATATTTATTTCCGTCATTATCAAAACAGCTGTATGTTTCTAATTCTCCTTTGTCATTATAAAGACTTTCATATGCTTTTTTACCATTTTCAAAATAATCTGTTGATTTGGAAATATTACCTGAAGCGTAAATGTTTTCTTTCTCTAAAGAGGTATTCGGATTGTAAGACTTGTAAGTTCCCTCAATAACTCCATTCTTATAAACGGCTTCAGATTTCACAAGTTTACCATCAAAATATTGTAGATAGTTGCCTTCAATTTTGTCGTTCAGACAATTATACGTTTCTGTTAAAGCACCCGACTCGTCATAGGAGTTATACTTTCCACTCAGTTTTCCATCCGTAAAATCAATCTCGGTTTTTTTGGTTCCAATTTCGTATAAACAAATAAAAGAACCGTTACGTTCACCATTAGTAAAATTTACTTCACAGTTTTTACCTCCATTTGGATAGTATGAAGTACTGATTCCATTGAGTTTATCATCTTTATAATTTTCTATTAATGCTAAATTTCCATTTTCATAATAGGTAGTTCTTTTTCCATCTAATTTTCCGGCAGTAAAATTTTTCTCTTCTGTCAACAGCCCTTTCTCATTATAATATTTTTGTAGCCCGTCAAGAAGTCCATTTTTAAAATTTAATTCTCCATTTAAATTTCCGTAGGCATTTAAATATTTGCATTTACCATTGAATTCCCCATTTATTTGAGGCCCAATTATAAAAGGTTTTTCATTTCTGATGGTGACAACTACATCTTCTGTGTTTCCAAAAAGATCCAGTTTTCTTTTTGCAAAAACGGACCAAAAATCTTTTAGCAAATAATCATCACGAAAAGAAGTAATTTTTTTCTTTTGTTTATTCAATTCTTTTGCAAGTTTATCTTCCATAGAGAGTAAACTGTAGTAAGAGTAACCTTCCAGCTGATTTTTCTCAACAAGATTCTTTACCCAGGGAATATAAGTTGTTTCAAAAAAGCCATCGCCCATTTTGTGTTCTGTAGCGGCATATTCTGCAATCGCCTGTACCTGACGCGTTATCTTGTCGTCGATACTCGACTTAATTTTATAAACTTTTTTTAAGGGTAGTTGATTTCTGAGGATTGTTTCAATATCTTCAAAATTATCCCCGGATTTTGAAAAAATTAATTTGTTTTCGGTAAGATAATTTTGCCCGAAATTGGCATTCAGATTTACAATTGCCTGATCAGCAAATTGTCCGGTAGGTGCTATAGCAAGATAACTCATTAATGCCAGTGTACCTTCTGTTATTTTTCCGTTTTCAAAAGCCATTATCCCTAATAAATAATGCGATAGTGCATGATTGGGATCATTTGTAATGTTTCTTTGAAGAAGATCGACTGCTTTTTGGTTTTCCTTTTTACGGATATATAGTACGGCGTAATTATACAGAAATGTAGATGAATTGGATAAATACTTTTCACCTTCTTTAAATATTTTTTCAGAGGCATCAAATTCTTTCTCATCGCTTAAAAATATAGCGTACATCCGGTATAAATCCGGATATTCAGCCATTTTTCCTTTCGAATATAAATCTTCTAAAAATGTTTTGAGTTCGCTTTTTTTATTCTGGGCACTGAGTGTTAAACCTATCTCGTATTGAGCATTTAGATATTTAGGATCTGTTTTGCTGATTTTGTAGTATTCTTTTAAGGCTTCGTCGTATTTTTCATTATCGTAGAAACTTACTCCTTTATTGATTATTGACTCGCTATTGTAAACAGATGCGTAATCAGTTTGGGAATAGTTTTTTGAAAATGAAACTAAAAAAAACACCAATAAAAGTTTTTTCATTATAGATTTAGGTTTTTCAAATATAAAAAAATTGATCAAATCCGTATCTATTATAGGTATTTCTTTATTAATTATTTTTATTTAATCTTAAGACGTAGTAATACTGGCAATAAAAGATTAAAAATGCTGAATATTTTTAGTTTTTCAGATTCAAGGATTGGTTAAAAAACGAACCCTTATAAGTCTTACAAGGGTTGTCCATAAATGATTTAGAAATAAGTTTACTCTATATCCTTAATAAACTCATCATATTCCAAATAAAACATTTCTAAGGCATTCATTTTTTCAAAAAAGAAATCAAAAATAGCATCCCAATTATTGCGATTGCTAAATCCAACCCCAGATTTTTCAACCCAGATCCGGCTGATGGTTTTGCCGCTTTCGATAGTATAATTTTTTTCAAAAACTAAATCTTTTATGAACTCTTCGTCTAAAATATTTTTTAAAGATTCTAATTTTTCAAAATAAGCAATTCGTTTTTCGTCGCTTCTGTGTTCGATGTCAATTAAGATTTGCGCTTTTTTATTATCTACATAAAATTTAAAAGAAAAATCTTTGATCTTAGTGTCGTAAAGAACCCATTTTCTGGGATATTTCTCGGCAAAAGCCACCCAGAATTCTCTTTTTAGTTTTTGTGATTCTTCTCTGCTGTACATTTTCAGGGTTTTGATTTTAGAAAACTTGTGCAACCGCGTTTTCTGGACTATATTTATATTTTATTTGAGATTCAGTTTAATTTTTTTTTTTGAGATTTAAACGGACTCTGAAAGTACAAAAATAAACTTTGATTATGGATTTTCAAGATTTTTTGCAACATGTTCCTAATTTAATTCCGATTGAACTTCCGGCTGAGAAAGCACATGTAAAAATGGCTCCTTTAGAAAGGATTCAGTTAATGAAAAACCTTGATTTATCAACTAAAAATCCAAGAATTGCTGCAGTGATGATGCTACTGTATCCTAAAAACAATAAAACACATTTAGTTTTAATTGTTCGTAATGCCTATAATGGGGTACATTCCTCTCAAATTGCTTTTCCGGGTGGGAAGTATGAAATTTCAGATGCTGATTTTCGGGAAACGGCTTTACGGGAAACTCATGAAGAAGTTGGAATCTCATCTGAAAAAATAGAAATTATAAAGGAATTTACACCAATGTACATTCCGCCAAGTAATTTTTTAGTGCATCCCTTTTTAGGAATTTCATCACAAGAGCTTTCATTTTATCCTGACATCAGAGAAGTAGCTGATATTATTGAACTTCCGCTTTCCGTTTTTTTAAATGATGAAATTATAATTGAAGCTACACTGTCTACTTCTTATGCAGCTAATATTTCGGTTCCGGCATTTAACATTCAAAATCATGTAGTTTGGGGTGCAACTGCGATGATATTAAGTGAATTAAGAGAAGTTTTGAAAATTACTTTTGAAGAAAGGATTTAAAAACGTAAATTTAATGATTTGATATTCATTACGATAACTGTTTCTTTTGGGGATTGTTTATAATAATTGCCGAAAAAATAATTTTTGTATGTTTGCGGCTCAACAAAAACACATAATTCATTGCTATGGGATTGTTTAAACGAAATCCTTTCGGACATATATTATTCATAAAAAAATGGCTGATCCGCATTTTGGGCGCCATGACGCATAGACGATATAGAGGTTTTAACGATTTACAGATTGACGGATCTGAAATAATTAAAACATTGCCGGATACCAATGTTTTGTTTATATCCAACCATCAGACTTATTTTGCTGATGTTGTGGCTATGTTTCATGTTTTTAATGCAAGTTTAAGTGGTCGTCAGGATAATATTAAAAATATCGGCTATTTATGGCAGCCAAAGATGAATATTTATTATGTGGCCGCCAAAGAAACCATGCAGGCAGGTTTGCTGCCGAGGATTTTGGCCTATGTAGGTGCTATTACAGTCGAAAGAACCTGGCGTTCCAAGGGTGTTGATGTTACAGAAAAACGTGATGTTAATCCAAATGATACTGAAAATATCAGAATTGCCTTAGAAGATGGCTGGGTAATTACATTTCCACAAGGTACCACAAAATCGTTTAAACCTGTCAGAAAAGGAACTGCACATATCATTAAACAACATAAACCTATTGTTGTTCCTATAGTTATTGACGGTTTTCGCCGTTCATTTGATAAAAAGGGGCTGCGAATGAAAAAGAAAAATATTCTCCAGTCATTTATTATTAAAGAACCTCTTGAAATTGATTATGAAAATGATACGATAGAAGAAATTGTTGAAAAAGTAGAATATGCGATAGAGCAGCATCCTTCATTTTTGAAAGTGATTCCGGCTGAAGAAATCAAACTTGAAGAAGAACTTAATGAAATGAGAAGATGGAGTTACAAGGCTCCTGAAAATGAAAATTAGATTTATAAATTAATAACTTCAAAGTAAATCTTAGAACTTTTCACTTAGTCTTCTTAGAAATCTATCTTCTTAAGTTCCTTATAATTGACATATAATCGGCGCAATAAAGTTCCGTATAGTAGTCTGTAAAAACACCAGAATATTCCAAAGAAACCTAATATTACCAGAATTAAAATACCAATAGTAAGAAACATTGCTTTTCCGTTTTCGGCTATTTTTTCTTTTAAAAATGCCATGTCAGGATTGTAAACAAAAGCAACAAAGAAACTTAGTATTGTTGTTATAACAATCATTCCTAGATTATACCAAACATAATATTGAACTGTTTTACGGGTTTTTAAAATGGCACTCATTAGGGATTTTGTCGCTACTGTCGTTGAAATGGTTTTATAATTTTTATAAAAGATAATAACAAAAATAAATACGACGATATAATTAAAGTAGGTAAGAAGTTCTAATGCTAATACAATTTCAGGATGATTTATTTTTTGTAAAACATCATCGGTATTTATAAATATATTTGAAAAAGTCCAGAAAGAAATTTCGAAAATGCTTATAATCAAAATCCACTTCACAATAGAAGATGATTTTTTATGAATCATGTTGTAAATTTCTATTTCTGAAATTTGTTGAAAAGAATCCGAGTTCTTTTTCCAGTCTTTTTTTAATAAATCCAGTTCTTTCATGGTGGTATTTTAAGGATTTAATATTTTTTTAAGTTTCCCTTTAATTCGGTTCATTTTCACACGTGCATTCACTTCGCTGATTCCTAAAGTTTCGGCTATTTCCTGATAATCTTTGTCTTCCAGATACATAAAAACCAAAGCTTTTTCAATATCATTTAGCTGATATACGGCTTTATACATCAATTTAATCTGCTCTTCTTCTTCATAATTATAGTCAACATCTTTTACAAAATGCTGATGATTTTCATATTCTACAGTCGATACGGTTCGTTTGGTTTTTCGGTATAAGGTAATGGCAGTATTTAAGGCAACACGATAGGCCCAGGTCGAAAATTTACTGTCACCTCTAAATTTAGGATACGCTTTCCAGAGCTGAATAGTGATTTCCTGAAACAAGTCTTTATGTGCATCTTCGCCGGCAGTATATAATCTACAAATCTTGTGGATTATATTCTGATTTGCCTGCAATTGCGTAACAAATGACTGTTCTAAATTTTCGCTCATAATGTATTAGTAGAGAATAAAAGTATTTTGTTACAGTGTACAAATAAAAATATTTTAGATTAAAATACAATTTTAGTAGTAATCGTAATAATTTTTAATTTTCTTTCCAACCTTTTAGCCAGAATCATACTCTATATATAAAAGCCAACTTTATGAAACCACTATTACTATTAGCCTTTCTTTTTTTAACAGTATCCGGATTTTCACAATATATATATTATGGTAATGTAAGCGATGGCGGTATTCCAGTTCCCGGTGCTTCGATTTGTGTAATCAATTCTTCAAGATGCACTACCTCAGATTTTGATGGCAATTACTCCATCGAAGTTAAAATAGGTGAACAATTGAAAATTTCTTTTATCGGAATGAAAACTAAAATCATTAGAATTACGAATCTTAATGTTCAAAAAAACGATCAAACTGTTGAATACATTTTAAGTGATGATTATAGCAAGAAATTAAAGAAACCTACAGATTCGCTAAAAATTTCTGAGCCTTCGGGAACTTTTAATTTCAATCTTTTGGACGGAATGGAGGAGGATTATCTAATGAAAATTGACAGAAGTACTGATCACGTTTATAGTTTGAGATATAAAAATGAATATCATAAATTGTCTTTTGAAGCGAGTCAGGAAATGGTTATTTCATCGCCAATGCGAATGGCTCATTATCAAAAAACATATGCACAGGGAAAAAGCGAAAACGGCAAATTAATTTATCAATCTCCTGAAACAAATCAAATTTTCAGCTGGGGTCCAAATGTTAATACTTTAGAATATTCAGCAAATTCATCTGAATATTATCCACAGGGAAATATTGTAAACAAGAAATTTGGTAATGGAAATTCAGTTCAACTTTATAATCCGAATAATTTCTTCAAAAATACAGTGGATAATAAATATTTGATAAACACTCAAATTGAAGGTCCAAAAGGAAATTTTCTAAAAATAAATTTTGCTTATAAAACAGGAAGAATCTCAATTCCAACAAGCAGAAATAATGAATTAGCGACATCGGTCAAATACTTTAGAAATGTTTCACAAAATAGCAAAATAGAAACTATTTTATCTTATGATGATTTCGAAAATAACCTTCCTAATTCAAATTTTATAGTCAATAAAATTGTTTTTGCCAATGCGGTTACGCCCATTCATTTTGATAATCGTTTTGCTTCGATATTATCAAATGGTTTACAGCGAAGTTATGCCGGGTTTGAGAATAATCCTTATTATTTAATTCAGCATAATGTGGACAAAAATAAAAGCAAAACAATCTCATTTAATTTTAATCATAAATATGCTAAACAGGATAATTCGAATACTATAAATACCAGTTTTCAATCTTCTGAAATAACAAATACAAACGGTCAGTATTTTTATTTTGCAGGAATTGCTGAACCTAATTTTAATATGAGAATAGAAAGATTTACAAATTTTTCGATTTCGGATGTTTTCAATCATACTATTGATAGCCATGGTCTTGTAGAATCAAAAATTGATTTCAGGTTTCAGGAAAGAAATTTAGCAAGAAATTATTTTACAGAATTTGCATCTCCAAATGATTTCCCTGAAGATAGCTTGAATCAAAATAAATTAAATGTTTTACAGCAGCGATTTGAAGTTTTTTTTAATGCTAATGCATTTTATACTTTTCAGGACATTCTTTCTTATTATGATGGATTGGTTTTAAAAGCCAATACCAACCTCAATTATTCTTCAACTGTTAAAGGAAAATTTATGCCCAATTTTCTTGCTTCTGCAGAAATAAGAAGGCTTTTTGATGAGCAGCTTTCGCTTACTTTCAGTCAGTCTTATAATCAGGTCGAGCCTTCTCTGCAGAACAACAATTTGAATTTTAATTCTTTGCGTTATAAAGTGGAACAGTTTAAACAACTTCAAAATAATTTAGAACTAATAACCCCTAAAAATGCCATTCCAACAGAGGAAATCAATACAAACTTAGGTCTTGCTTACAACTTAAACTACCAATGGAATTTTAATTTCACTTTCTACCATAAAAGAGTTGAAAACTTATACGTTCCCAATTTTAATCAGAATATTGTTAATTGGTCGCCTGATGTAAATTATAAACAGAATGGCGTTGAATTTGAAATACAAAAAACATTTAACGACAGAGATCTTACCTATAATTTCAATTTCAATTTTACTCATTATAAAAATAAAGTAGTAAGTCTGAATAATAATCTTAGCCGAATTCCATTTGCCGGTTTTAAAGATGTAAACAAAAATTATATTGTTGGACAGCCGCTTGGAGTTATTGTAGGGAGTAGTTATTTAAGAGATAATAATCAAAATATAATAATTGATGATGATGGTTTCCCGATGGAAGATTCAGACCCGAAAATTTTGGGAGATCCAAATCCGGATTTTGTTGTTGGCTTTTTCAATACATTTAAATATAAAAATTTAACACTAAATCTTTCTTTCGATTGGAGTCAGGGTGGCCAAATGTGGAACGGAACCCAACAGACCTTAAATTATTACGGCAAATCTGAAGTAACCGAAAAACAGCGAAATAATGCCAATTATGTTTTTAAAGGGGTTACTCAGGACGGCTCGAAGAATACAAAAGCAGTTTCTTTTTATGATGTCAGCCTTCCGGTAGAACAAAATCGCTGGACCAGATACGGAATTGAAGGTGTTGCAGAAGACGCTATCGAAGATGCCACCTATTTTAGGTTGAATTCCATCAGTTTGTCTTATTCCAACAACTCATATTATTCACCGAAAAAATTAAATTATACCCTTTCATTTTTTGTAAACAACGTATTTGTTTTGTCTAAAAGCAAGACAGCCTTTAGTAGTAATTCGATGTTTAATTCTTTAGATTCTGGCGGATTAGATTATTTCAATGCGCCCATGATGAGAAGTTTCGGTTCATCTTTAACCATTAAATTTTAGTACGATGAAAAACTTAAAATACATAATGTTTTTACTTTTATTCCAGGCTGTAAAAGCGCAAACAACAGAAAGTGACTGGAATGCTGTTTATCAAAAATCAATTACAGAGAAAGTTTATCTTCAGCTCAATAATGTGTTATATGTTCCAGGAGAAACTGTTTATTTTAAAGCATATATTGCTGAAAATGATAACAGTCCAACCACTTTGAGCGATTATCTTTATATCGATTTGTTTGACGGAGCCAATAAAAAAATAACAACTCAAAACTATGCAATAGAGCATGGAAATGTAACAGGCTCTTATAAAATTCGCGAAAATGGAGCTGCAGGAATGTACAAAATCAAGGCATATACGAGAATTCAGAATCAGACTTCGGAAAATATTTTTGAAAAGACCTTTTTTGTGCAGAAGGTCGTTTCACCCAGAATTTTGATGACACTCGATTTTAAGAAAAAAGCGTATGGAAAAGGTGAAATTTGTGAAGCTGATTTTGAACTTAAAAATTTAGAAAGTCAGCCCATACGGAATTATGCTTTTAACTATGATATTTTCATTGCCGGAAAAAAGATAGATTCGCTTCATGGAAAAACGGATGAATCAGGAAAAGCAGTGGTACGATTCAGACTTCCAGATGACTTAAAATCTAATGACGGAATACTTAATGTAATGCTGGATTATGATAATTTCAAAGAATCGGTAACGCGTTCAATTCCTATAAATTTAAATTTTATAGATCTGCAATTTTTACCCGAAAGTGGAAATTTTGTTTTAAACCAGGCTTCGACATTGTTTTTTATAACCAAAAACGAATTTGGGCGGCCAATGGATTGTGCCGGTTTTATCGAAGATGAAAAGGGGAATAAAATCACCGGTTTTAAAAGCCTTCATGATGGAATGGGGAATGTGATTTTAAAAACAGAAGAAAACAAAAAATATTTTGCAGTGGTTACTTCGCCATTTAAATCCGAAGAAAAAATAGAATTGCCATTAGCTAAAAAAAGTGCTTTTGTCATAAATGCAATGAAGAATACCGAAAGTGTTGCTCTGAAAATTTATGCACCATTAGCGATTGATGCTAAAGTCTTAATTCGAAATATAGCTAAGGTTCATCAGTCAGTCGGTTTAAATTTGAAACCGGGATGGAACTCATTAGATATTAAAACAAAAGATTTTCCTGTTGGCATTCAGTCATTTTCGTTACTCGTTGAAAACAAAATCGTAGCAGAAAGACTTGTTTTTTTAAATTATCAGGATGGCCTCAGAATAGAAATAAAAACAGATAAACAAACTTATGTATCAAGAGAAAAAGTAAAGGTTTCAATTGTTACAAAAGATAAAAACAATGTCCCAATTGCATCGAACATCTCAGTTTCGGTAGTCGATTCAAAACTCCTTACTTATATGGATGACAAGCAGGATAATATCTTGTCATGGCTGTTTCTTGGGACCGAGTTAAAAGGAAGGATTTATGAGCCAAGATTTTATTTTGATGTTAATAAAGACCTGAAGGTAAAAGAGCAGGTGATTGATTTGCTATTAAATACACATGGCTGGAGAAAATACAATCAGGAAAATCTTGAGAAATTACTTTCTGAAAGAAAAAACTTTGCACCTGAAAAAGGGAATGTAATTGAAGGTTTTGTGCAAAATAATAAACAAAAACCTGTTTCTGCAAAGGTTCTGTTTTTTACAGATAAAGGAAGAGTTTATGAGACAAAAAGCAATTCAAGCGGTTATTTTATGTTCAATCGAATTCCGTTTACAGATTTGGCTTATTTGGCAGTTGAAAGTAAAAATAGTCGTCAATATACTATAACAAACTCAATTTCAAACGAAACTGCTTTTCTTATAATGAAGGACACACTTTCGAATAAAGATATTCTGGAAGTAAGTTATAATGATTTTAAACCTAAAAAAGAGTCAGTAAATACAAAACCAATTGTAAATACAATTTTATTGGATCAGGAAAATAATTCTCTTAATGAAGTTGTGGTTGTAGGATACGGTTACCAAAGAAAATCATCATTAACAGGATCAATGTCAGTTATTATGCGTCAGGATATTTCTTCCTCGTTGAATGGCAGAGCCGCAGGCCTTCAAATTACATCTACATCCGGGCAGCCAGGCGGAGCTAATGCAGTTAGAATTCGTGGCGCATCATCAATTTATGGAAGCCGGTCAGCAAGCCAGCCCTTGATTGTTGTAGATGGAATTCCATATGCAAACAATGAAAATTCTTCTATTTTAGGAACATTGTCACCTAATTCAATCGAATCAATTGTAGTATTGAAAGACGCTTCTGCGACATCCTTGTATGGTTCAGGCGGTGCGTATGGTGTTATTTTGGTGACAACAAAAAATAAATTGCTGAACGGAAATATTATTTTAGGAAAAAAGCATCATTATACTTTTCAGAATATTTTAAAATCGGTTAAAAAACCGCTCAATGAGGCAGATTATTTTTATGTGCCAAAATACACATCAACAATTATTGAAGAAAAAAATGATTTTAGAAGCTGTATATACTGGAATCCCATTGTGCAGACAAATAATAAAGGTGAGGCCAATTTTGAATTTTACAATTCTGATGATAACACATCTTTCAGGATAGTGGCAGAAGGAACTTCTTATAAAGGAGATATCGGAAGATCAGAAGTATCCTATGCTGTAAAAGAATTGATTCAGAGTGATGTAAAAGTTCCCGTTTATGCTTCACAGGAAGATATTATTCGCATACCAATTTGGTTAAAAAATAATTCTGAGAACAATTTGAAACTAAATTGCAAAGTTGATTTTGATAAAATAGCATACAATAATCCATTTATAGAATTAAAATCAAATGAAACCAAAACGATTTATATTTCAATAACCGCTAATAAAATTGGAAAAAAACTTCCTTTAGAAATTACGTTGGAAGGGGAAAATTACAAAACTAAAATCCTAAAGTCTATTGATGTCTATGCAAAAGGTTTTCCGATGAATATTGACATTGCCGGAACTAAATCACATAATGCAGATTTTATAATTACAAATCCGTTGCCTGATTCTGTTGATGCAGGCTTTAAACTATTGTATAATCCATTTTCTTCAATTTTTGACGGATTGCAAAGTACGATGCTGGAGCCTTCAGGATGTTTTGAGCAGGTTTCATCATCAAATTATCCTAATATCATGGCAATGCAATTATTGAAATTCAGAAATACATCACCTGAATTTAAAGAAAAAGCTTTGAAATACTTAGAGACAGGATACAATAAGTTAAGAAATTATGAATCAAAAGAAGGAGGTTACGAATGGTACGGCGGAAATCCGGGCAATGAAGCTTTAACGGCTTATGGCTTATTACAGTTTAATGAAATGAAGGAATTTATCAATATAGATAAAAATTTAATTGAAGGAAATTTAAAGTGGCTGAACTCCAGAAAAGACAATAAAGGCGGTTTTAATCAAAATCCGGCAAAATATGGCTTCTCGGGAATTAAGTATGTAGTAAATAATGCTTACATAGTATATGTTTTATCTGAAGTAGGTCAAAAAGATTTTCATAAACAATATGAAACTGCTTTTAATGAAGCTTTAGAAAGCAAAGATCTGTACCGAATGGAATTGATGGCTTTGACTTCTTTTAATTTGAATAAAATGCAGGAATATAAACAATTGATGAAATTAATTAAAGCTGCAATTGAGAAACAGAAATTCAAAGATTTAAAAGCAGAGCAATCAATCATCAATAGTTATGGAAGATCGATGAGTACAGAGATTGCCTCACTCTATGCGCTGGCTTTACTGAAAGAGGGGCAAATTACAAGAGAGGTTTCTGATGCGTTAGATTATATTCAGTCTTCTAAAAGTGTTTATGGGTTTGGATCCACGCAAGCTACAGCACTGGCTTTGAAAGCGATTACAGAATATACTAAAATTGCTTCTTATACAGCACCTTTGAGGGATGCAATGCTGAATCTGAACAATCAGCCAATTGATGTTTCTCAGAAAGAAAAAGATGGAAATGTCATTTTGAAAAATCTCAATGTGAATGCAGGAAATAATAATTTTTCCATTCAAATTCCAGATGAAGCTTCAGTGCCTTATTTGTTTTATGTGCAATATCAAACATATATCCCAAATAATTCTAACAATTGTAAGTTAGCTTTAAAAACAAAGATTGCAAACAATGCAGTAAAAATAAGTGAAACAGCAAGAGTTGAAATTGAAATACAAAATAAAAGTACTCTACAGCTTTCGAATCCAATTGCAAGAATAGGAATTCCGGGAGGATTGACACCAGAGCCTTGGCAATTAAAAGAATTGGTAGAGAAAAACATAGTCGATTATTACGAAATATTTGATAGCGAATTGGTATTGTATTTCAGAAAATTAGACGGTAGGGAAAACAGAAAAGTGAACATAGATTTAAAAGCTATTATTCCCGGAAAGTACAAAGGAGTCGCTTCATCTGTGTATTTATATTATGAAAATGAAAATAAAAACTGGAATTCAGGAATAGAAGTTGAAGTTGTTCCTTAGTTTTATTTAGAATTATCCTAACAGGTTTTAAAACCTGTTAGGTGTTTTCTTAATACATGAAAAAATTAAAATTCTTTTGTTTTATAATAATTCACCATCAAATCTACAAATTTACTATAGCCTTCCATTCCGTCTTTTTGATTATTTGTTTTTAAGAAATTATCATAGACAAAATGAAAGCCTTTATCTATGAAAGTGTCGTATTGTCTCCAGAAATCATGACTTTCTTTGTAATTTTTCAAAATACCTTTATGAGTTTGTTTCTTTAATTGTTTGAAAATTTCCTCATTTTTAACCTGCCAGATTCCTAAACAATAACGCAGTGCAAAACTATAACCTGAGTATTGATAATACAAGTTTTCATTCTTAACAGATGCGAGAACGCCAATGAAATTACACTCACTTTCGCTTGCAAAACCCATTTGATGTGCCATTTCATGTGAACTTGTCATAGGGAAGTTATACATAGGTAATAAATCATTTACTTGTGCTTCATTGGTAAAAGGATTCAGATACCCTCCAAAACCCATATAAGTCAGTGGAATGCTGAATAAAGATTTTTTAACACTTAAAATTTCATATTTAAAATACGGATGTTCCTTGGCTAAATTGTTATAGCCGTTTAAATTCATTTGAAAAACCTCTTTTTGAGAATAAGGGAAAGCTACTTTTAAGCTGTCGTTTTTGGTAATCTGTAACTGAATTTCATTCGTTTTGACAATTAATCTTTTGGTAAAAGCTAACAATTCAGCATCCGTATATTCTTTTTTAATATTCATTTTTAGAAAAAGCGGTTCACGGTAATAGTTAAAAGCCCATAAAAGATGAAAGAAAAAGTAGAAAATAGATATTTTGCCTAAGATTGTTAGAAGATGATCTTTCCAGTCTGCCTTCCACGTTTTTCTGATTTTCCAAAACCAGCAGATGATAGAAAGAATTAAAATCGCATAAATGCAGTCGCCAACAGAAAACGGAATTTTTCCTAAAAGTGTTCTGGAGAAATGTGAAATTCTGATATATAAATTATTGCTGTAAGCGCCTTCAACAAAATCCGGAAAAAACGGCAGGATTTTTAAAAAGAGAATCTGTACAAGAAGAAAAAGAGGTAAAATGTATTTTGATTTCACAGTGTAATTTTTGGATACGTAAATATAAATACAATATTAGTATTAAAAAATATTGCATTCAGGGGATTTGGTTTTAAGTGCTAATTCGTGAAATTTGTAGCAAAAAAGAATTTAAACTTTGTAACTTTGGAGCTCTTAATTGTTAAACATCAAACAAAATATATGAGTCAGGAAATAAGAAATCTGGAGCCAAAAGCACTTTGGAATAAATTTGCAGATTTAAATGCCGTTCCACGTCCGTCAAAAAAGGAAGAACGTGTAATTGAGTTTATGAAAAACTTTGGAAAAAGCTTAGGTTTAGAAACTTTTGAAGACGAAATCAGAAACGTAATCATAAGAAAACCGGCAACCCCGGGAATGGAAAATCGCAAACCAATCGTAATGCAGGGGCACCTTGATATGGTACACCAAAAAAATGCCGATACCGTTTTTGATTTTGATACTCAGGGGATCGATATGTATGTCGATGGTGACTGGGTGCGTGCTCGAGGAACTACACTTGGGGCTGACAATGGGCTGGGAGTAGCCACGATTATGGCGATTCTGGAAAGCAAGGATATTCCGCATCCTGCAATTGAAGCTTTGTTTACAATTGATGAAGAAACCGGAATGACAGGCGCATTAAATTTGAAAGGCGGAATTTTGCAAGGTCAGATTTTGTTGAATCTGGATACTGAAGAAGACGATGAAATTGATATAGGCTGTGCCGGAGGAATAGATGTAACGGCAACAAGAACCTATCACGAAGAAGAAGTTCCGGAAGGTTCTGTAGGATATACCATTACAGTAAAAGGATTAAATGGTGGACATTCAGGAATGGATATTCATAAAGGGTTAGGTAATGCCAACAAAATCATGAACCGTCTGTTATTTGATGCTTTTGAAAACTTTGGATTGCAGGTTGCTGAGATTAACGGAGGAAGTTTGCGAAATGCGATTCCGAGGGAAAGTGTTGCAAAAGTCATTATTTCTGAAATGTTCGATGAAGCCTATATTTTTGATATGCAGGAAATCATCAACGATATTAAAACAGAATATAAAACCACAGAGCCAAACTTGTCTATTGAAATTGTAAAAGGGGATCTGCCTGAAAAAGTAATGGATTTAGGAGTTCAGGAAGGAATTATCAGAGCAATTTATGCCGCTCATAACGGTGTTTACAGAATGAGCGCTGATATGGCTGATTTAGTAGAAACTTCAAATAATATAGCCCGTATTATCATCAAAGATGGCGAAATTTTAGTGGGATGCCTGACACGTTCTTCTGTTGAAACTTCAAAATTTGATCTGGCGAATTCATTGCGTTCAGCTTTTGAATTAGTAGGCTGTGAAGTGGAGCTTTCAGGTTCTTATCCAGGTTGGACACCAAACGTAAATTCTGAAATATTAGAGGTTTTAAAGGATATTTACGAAAAACAAAATGGAGAAAAACCTAAAGTGGTGGCTTGTCATGCTGGCTTGGAGTGTGGAATTTTAGGAACTAATTATCCTGATATGGATATGATTTCTTTCGGACCGACAATTCACGGGGCACATTCTCCTGATGAAAGAGCCAGTATTTCATCTGCTCAGAAATACTGGAAATTTGTTTTGGCAATTCTTTCGAATATACCGGTTAAATAATAAAACTTTAGTGTTCAGTTTTTTAGTTTTCAGTTAAAACCTGCCAACTAAAAAACTGAGCACTTCTACTTCTTTAATCTCTTTTCGGAGTGTTTTTCTTCTCTCTCTTTTCTTCTTTTTTTTCTTTAGCCGTTTTTAGTGGTTCTTTTTTTGCTGTTTTTTTAGCATCCTGACTCTTTGCCATAATATATTTATTTTAATTTAAATTATTTATATACAGGTAAATGTATGCTTTTTAAAATCTTAAAAGCACAAAAAAATCCCCAATTTCAAAAATTGAGGATTAGTATGTGTTTTATAATTGAAATTAATTTCGTTTCAATACCTTATATTGCTCATAACAGGCGCTTATAGCATCCATAATCTGTAAATCATTTGCTTCCTGAATAAAAGCTTCTGAGTAGCTGCAACGCTCTAAAATTTGAGGAATTTCATCTTTGCTTATCCCTAAAAGAACAGCTACTGTTTCACGATCATATTTTGATTCTAATAAATTCCGAACAGTATCATCTTTTCTCATTTCTTTGAGTTTTTTGAGTTCTCTTCCGTTTTTGCCAAAGAAATTATATAACATATCAGCGGGATTAAAAATAGAACCCAAAACTTTTCCGAAAGCGTTTGGAGAATATTCACCTGCTTCGTAACCTTGTGTAAGGCCGGAAATGCTGTAACGGTAGTTTTCTTTTGTTGGAATTAATTTCGAATCAACTTCAAGGTAACCGGTTAAATTAAAAGGAGCAATAACAACTTCTTCAAGAGCAATTGCTTTTTCTGTAAGCTGAATTCTTGTAACTTTATTTTTTACCCAGTCGTTTGTTACTCTGATTCTTAAAGATTGAAAACCTAAAATAGAAAAATGAAGTGTATCATTAACCTGAACATCTATTTCAAAATACCCTTTTCCATCAGACATAGCACCACGCACTTTATTGGTGTTAATGACATTTACATTAGGAATAGGCTCTTTACTATTATCGTTATAAATGTAACCAGAAACCCTTTGAGGAACTGTAGATACAGTTTCTTGTGCGAAACCGATGGTTGATAATAGTGTAAAAAAGAAAACTGCGAAATATTTCATATCCTGATTTAAAGCACTAAAAGTAGTAAATCGGGATTAAATATTTCGCAGTATCATAATATAATTATCAGAAAATTAACAAAGACAGTAATAGGATTCTTAGATGTAAGAAAAAATCCCAAATTCCAATTATATCTGGAATTTGGGATTTGTATTTTTAAGATATTAAATTATTTAATCTCTTCTTGGTCTTCTTGGTCTTGGCGAATCACCAAAGCTTTCTGAACGTCTTGGAGCTCTGTCTGAACCTCCTTCGTTTCTTTTGAAACCTCCTTCTCTTGGTGCAGAATTTCTTTCACTTCTAAATCCTCCTCCAGAACCTTCGCGTCTTGGAGCTGAACTTCTTTCACTTCTGAATCCACCACCGGAACCTTCACGTCTTGGAGCAAAGTTTCCTTCTCTTCTTGGTCCGCCAGAACTACGTCCGCCGCCACGGTTATTGTGGTCACGTCTTCCGCCACCGTCATTTTTAGAAATTTCAACATTAATGCGACGTCCTTCTAGTTGTACGTTGTTTAATACTTCCATTACTTTGTCAGTGTGTTCCGGATCAGTATTGAAGAATGAGAATCCTTCTTTTACATCTACTTTAAAAACGTCATCACGACCTAAGTCTAATGTTTCTTTTAAGTAATCTTTTAGCGTCATCCAGTCAAAATTATCTCTTGAACCGATGTTTACAAAATAACGAACTGCTCCGTTATTATTGAATTCTCTTGGCTCAGAATCATTTCTTTCGCGTCTTTCACCAGATTGAGAAGATAAATCTCTGTTTTTCTTGTAATAAGCAATGAAACGATTAAATTCTACTGAAACCATTTTCTTAATCAGTTCTTCTTTAGATAAATCTTCAAGAACATTGTTGATTGCTGGTAAGTAGTTGTCAATTTCGTGATCAACCTCAGTATCTTTAATTTTGTTTGCTAAGTGTAACAACTGAATTTCGCAGATTTCGATTCCCGATGGAATAGATTTTTCTTCGAATTTTTGTTTGATAATTCTTTCAATAGAAGAAATTTTACGCAATTCACTTTTAGTAACAATTACGATTGAAGTTCCTAATCTTCCGGCTCTACCGGTACGTCCTGAACGGTGGTTGTAAGTTTCAATTTCGTCAGGTAACTGATAGTTTACTACGTGAGTAATATTATCAACGTCAATTCCACGTGCAGCAACGTCAGTAGCTACAAGCATCTGAATTTGTCTTCCACGGAAAGATTTCATAACCCCGTCACGCTGTGCCTGAGATAAATCTCCGTGCAAAGCAGCAGCACTATATCCATCTTCTATTAATTTTTCAGCTACAGCTTGTGTGTCACGTTTTGTTCTACAGAAAACTACTGAGAAAATATCCGGATTAGCATCGGCGATACGTTTTAAAGCTTCGTAACGATCACGTGCATTCACTAAATAAAATTCGTGAGAAACTGTTGCAGATCCTGAATTCTTTGTCCCAACTGTAATTTCTAATGGGTCACTCATAAATTGTTTTGCAATTCTGGCAACCTCTTGTGGCATAGTTGCAGAGAACAACCATGTACTTTTTTCATCCGGAGTATCGGATAAAATGGATACGATATCCTCATAAAATCCCATGTTCAACATTTCGTCAGCCTCATCAAGAACACAGTAATCTATGTTTTTAATGTTTACCAATCCTCTGTTGATCATGTCCTGCATTCTTCCCGGAGTAGCCACAATAATTTGTGCTCCTCTCTTAATGTCCCTAGCTTGCTCTGTAATACTAGCCCCGCCGTAAACTGCTACCACATTAATACCTTTCTCGTACTTTGAGTAGTTTTTAAGTTCGTTGGTAATCTGTAAACAAAGTTCTCTTGTTGGCGATAAAACTAATGCCTGTGTATTTTTGTTGTCAGCATCAATTTTTTGAATTAGCGGAAAACCGAAAGCTGCCGTTTTCCCTGTCCCTGTCTGAGCCAACGCAACCATATCTGTATCTTTTTCCAATAATAGGGGAATCGCTTTCTCCTGTACTTCTGACGGATTCTCAAATCCTAGATCTAAAATCGCCTTCAGTAACGATTCATTCAATCCTAATTGTTCAAATTTATTCATATGTATTTTTAAAATAGGGTGCAAAATTACTGTTAATTATTCAGATAAACTAATGCAATTTTAAGATTTGTGTTTTTGTTATGATTTGATTATCAAAAAGTTATGTTTGAGATAGGAAATGTTTTGGCAAGAAATCAAAAAATACACGTCAGAAAATATAAATTTTACCTATTTAAATGTTGTATTTTAAACAATTATTTTGTTGAATTCAGAAAATCAATTAGTTGCTGAGTCGCTTTTGCACGATGACTGATTTTATTCTTTATTTCAGAAGCAAGCTCAGCAAATGTTTCGGTATAATTTTCAGGCTGAAAAACGGGATCATACCCAAAGCCATGATTTCCGGTTTTATCGAAAGTGATATTTCCTTTTGCAATTCCGGTAAATAAATGTTGAGAACCATTTAAATTTAATGCAATAACGGTCTTGAACTGTGCGCTTCTGTCTGACTCCTCTTTTAATGCCTCCAAAAGCTTATTCATATTGTCATTGGAATCTTTGTGTTCTCCGGCATACCTCGCAGAATAAACACCAGGCTCTCCGTTTAAAGCGGTCACTTCTAAACCGGTATCATCTGCAAAGCAATCATAACCGTATTTCTCAGTTACATAATTTGCTTTTAGAACAGCATTTCCTTCAATTGTATCTGCAGTTTCAGGAATTTCTTCGTAACAGCCAATTTCTTCCAGACTTAATATTTGTATAGATCCGTTTAGAATGCTTTGAATTTCTCTGATTTTATTTTTATTGTTTGATGCGAAAACGAGTTTCATAGGATGATTTTTTTAAAATAATTTTTTCAGTGATAAAGATGAAACTAATGCCAATGGTGTAAGCCATAATATCTGTCCATAAAAAGCCTTGTCCTAAAATATACTTTCCAAAAAGTGTTTTTCGAACTGCAATAATCCAGTCTTCCTGATAAAGCTGAAAGAATTCAATACTGTAGCAGATAAGTAATGAAATAAATGCACTTCGAATCGATTTATGTTTAATGAGAAAGATTCTTGTCAAAATATAAATCATAACAGCATAAAGAAAATCTCCAAAACATAAAGGAATGAAATCAATTTTTCGTGAAATAATTCCAAGAAAAATGATCCCCAGGAATAGGAGAAAATAATATAGTCTGTATTTTTTCAAATCGGATTTTAGTGAAAACAAAAATACAAAGATTCTCATAGGTTTGCTTTATTTTATAAATTTATCAATTCTATAAAACTATCCATTTAAAAAACAACCTTATGAGTTCAAAATTTTCTGTTTTATTTTTAATGATTTTAAACTTATTTATTACTGATAATAAAGTTTATTCTCAAAATAACGTTAAGAAACAGCTCGAATATTGTGCAGCACAAGCTTCAAAAACCTTAAAAATAATTCCGGATGACGGTACTTTGCCCAGAGCTGTTCTAAATGGTAATAAAGAATGGAAATTTATAACTTATAAAGACTGGACAAGTGGCTTCTGGCCTGGAGAACTGTGGTATTTGTATGAAGCAACCGGAGATAAGAAATGGAAAACAGAAGCAGATAAATTCAGCAGGTTTTTAACGCCTTTATCAGTAAGTAAAGCAAATGATCATGATTTGGGCTTTCAGATTTTTAATAGTTTTGGAAACGGATATAGGTTAACAAAAAATAAGGAATATAAAGATATTATTCTGAAAACGGCAGATACTTTAGCGACGCTTTTTAATCCCAAAGTGGGTACAATTCTATCATGGCCTCATCATAAATCTGAGGGTCATAATACAATCATCGATAATATGATGAATCTGGAACTGCTTTTCTGGGCTTCTAAAAACGGAGAAAATAAAAAATTATATGATATTGCCGTTAAACATGCCGAAACGACAATGCAAAATCATTTCAGACCTGATTTTTCTTCATATCATGTCCTTATATATGATTATGAAACCGGGAAAAAAATAAAAGGAATTACGGCCCAGGGGTATCGTGATGACAGTATGTGGGCACGTGGTCAGGCTTGGGCTATTTATGGATTTACAATGGTTTACAGAGAGACAAGAGAGGAAAGATTCTTAGATTTTGCGCACAAATTAGCAAGAATATATCTGGATAGATTAACCACAGAAGATTTAATTCCGTATTGGGATTTTAATGCGCCCGGAATTCCCAATGAGCCAAGAGATGCATCTGCTGCTGCAATAGTTTCTTCGGCACTTATTGAATTGAGTTCGTTTACAAAAGATGAAAAATTAAAAACAGAATATTTGACAAAATCTAAAAAGATGGTACAGTCGCTTTCAGATAGTTATCAAAGTGGAGATGTCAATTCGGCATTCCTGCTTCATGCTACCGGTCATAAACCTGCCGGAAGTGAAATTGACTGTTCTATCAATTATGCAGACTATTATTATTTGGAAGCGCTTTTAAGACTTCAAAAGTTGAAATAATTTGTTTTATTTTTACAAAAAAAATACATTAAATTACAATAGAATATGATTATAGATTCGTTAGAGAATGCGGCAAAATATGAAGTTTTGCATCCATCATTCAAAAAGGCTTTTGATTATTTACGTGAAAATGACCTGCAAAATCTTTCAGCCGATTTTAAGCATGAAACGGAAGGAGTGAAATTTTTTGGATTTCAGGGTAAAGGAAAAACAACAGAAGAGAGCATGGCAACTTTTGAGTGTCATGATAAAAATATTGATATTCAGTTTTGTATTAGTGAAACTGAAACTTTTGCATGGAAACCAAGAGCAAATTGTAAAACACCAAACGGAGGTTATAATGAAGACAAAGATGTACGTTTTTTTAGTGATGCACCGGATATGTTTTTTCAACTAAAACCAAACCAGTTTGTAATTCTTTTTCCGGAAGATGTTCATGCTCCTATGATAACTGATGGAATGCTGAATAAAATTGTAATAAAAGTTGAAATATAATTGGGTTCAGTTTGAAGAAATACCTTAACAGCTAATCTAAACCAAAAAGATGATAAAGAAAATAACCAAAATTTCATTTTTACTGCTTACCGTAGTATTATTGATAAGTTGTAAAAATACAAAGCAAAAACTTCAGGAATATGTTAGCACTTATAATAATGAAGCGTCTAATTTTAAAAGTGATAATGTAACGCTTACAACGGCAAGAGGATATATAAACGACAATAAAATTGAATTAAGGTTTGAAACAGATTTAGAGCAGAACAAATCAAACAAAAAAACGGCTGAAGAAAATTTTCCACTTTTATTGAAAAAAAAACTTAAGAAGGATCAGGCTTTGATGGAATTAATTGAAGAAGGTGTTGTATTTCATGTTTATTTTTTGGCTGACGATAATACAGTTTTCTCAAAAGAGGTAATCAATAAGAAAGAAATAAATAAATTTCTATAATTTTTAGAAATATAAAAACAAGATTTTAAAAAGAAAAAAACAGCCTCTTTAATTGCTATTACTGAGGCTGTTTTTTTTATATGTTTTTACCTTTCAAAGGTTGTTAGTCCTATTCTTACATAATTAATTTGTTTTCAATTGGTTAGCTAATTTTGATTTTCGATTAATGTTGTTTTTGTGTTAATATTTTATTATGTTTGAGTTAAAAATCAAGCAAATTAACCTAAAACCTAAAAAATTATGATTAAAATTACTCAAATCGCATTTGCTTTTGCCGTTGTATTATTGCTGGTAAGCTGTAAAAATACTAAGCAAAAAATCCAGGAACACGTAACAACCTACAATACTTCGAGTTCTATAAAAGGGTCAAATATTACCAGTACGAGCGCTAAAGCATTTTTAAATGATAATAAAATTGAAATAAGAATTGAGACAAATCTGGAAGAAACAGATGAAAACAAAAAAACGTACAGCGATTCATTTCCTGATTTGCTGAAAGTAATGATTGAAAATAATCAAATTTCTAAAGAATTAATAGAAGAAGGGGTGAAGTTTGATGTTTATTTTTTAGCTTACAATAATTCTATTATAGCAAAACAAGTAATTGGCCAGGAAGAATTAGCTGCTTTAACAGGTTCTGGTGGCACAACAGATAAAAAAGTGACAGCAAAGCTTTAATTTAGTTCGGACAGCTAAAATATAACGAAGCCTCTTTTGGAATTAACAAAAGAGGCTTTTTGTATTTAATTTCGTTTGATAACATTTTTTAAGTTATCGGGGAAATATAATTCTGAAAGATTAGTGAATTCATCGCCTCTCATGAATATATTGATATCAACATTTGCAAAAGAAGTTTTTCCGGCTGCAGCCAAAAGTTCGTTAGCGGCATGAAGTGTATTTTTATGAAAATGATATACGCGTTCAGATTTATCGGTAACAACCAAACCTTTCATAAGCATTTTGTTCTGAGTAGCAACGCCTGTAGGACATTCATTATTATGACAGCGTAAAGCCTGAATGCATCCAAGTGAAAACATAAAGCCACGCGCGCTGTTACACATATCCGCACCTAAAGCAATCGCATGCAGTATAGAATATCCGGATATGATTTTTCCGCTTCCAATAATGCGTATTTTATCACGAATGTTTAATCCGGCCAAAGTTTTGTTTACGAAAATTAAAGCTGGTTCAAAAGGCATTCCAACACCATCTGCAAATTCTAACGGAGCGGCTCCGGTTCCGCCTTCGGCGCCATCAACGGTAATGAAATCCGGATAAATATCTTCGGCAATCATTTCATGACAGATAGCTTCAAATTCTGCGGTGTTTCCAATACATAATTTAAATCCGATTGGTTTTCCGTTTGATAAATCTCGTAATTGTTTGATGAAATGAATTAATCCTTTTGTATCAGAAAAAGCATGATGGCCGGGAGGAGAAAGAATCATTGTATGAGGTTCTACACCTCTGATTTTGGCAATCTGTACTGTGTTTTTAGCAGCAGGAAGAACGCCTCCGTGACCTGGTTTTGCACCTTGTGAAAGCTTAATTTCAATCATTTTTACGTTTGGGAGATTGGCTTTTTCAGAGAATTTTTCAGGACTGAAATTTCCATTTGCATCACGGCATCCAAAATATCCCGTACCAATTTGCCAGGTGATATCGCCGCCTCCGGCAAGGTGAAACTCAGTTAATCCTCCTTCTCCTGTATTTTGATAAAAATTACCTTTTTTAGCACCAATATTGATGGCACGAACTGCATTTTCGCTTAGCGAACCAAAACTCATTGCAGAAACATTAAACAAAGAAGCTGAATATGGTTGCTTGCAGTCTTTTCCGCCAACTAAAACACGAGGTAATTCTTCGTTAACTTTTGCCGGAAAAATAGAATGTTTAATTCCTTCGTAACTATCTGTGTTTAAATTTTGTTGTGTTCCAAAAGGCGTACTGGAATCTATATTTTTAGCTCTTTGATAGACTAATGAACGCTGGTTTCTTGAAAAAGGTTTTCCATCTGTAGATCTTTCAATAAAATATTGCTGGATTTCAGGTGCAATCATTTCAAATAAATATCTGAAATAACCAAGAACAGGAAAGTTTCTTAGAATAGCATGTTTTTTCTGAACCGAATTAAAAATTCCGAGAACTAATAAAATAGGTAAAATAATTAATAACAAAAAGCCAAGTTTGAAATAATAATAAATGGCTGCAACAATTAGAAACAATAAGAAGCCGTAGATAAAGAATTTTTTTCTCATGTTTATAAATCTTTAAAAATGTAATAATTTGAAATTAGTTGAATCTTAACCGTACATAAACATGTTTTATGCCTTTTTTGTCTGATTCTCTTTCATCTATTTCGAGAATGTCGGTTAACGATTTAAGCATCGGGGTGAGTTTTGAGAAACCATAATTTCGAGGGTCGAATTCGGGTTTTTTCTTTACAATTAAGTTTCCAACATCACCTAGAAATGCCCAGCCATCATCATCTTCAATGTCTTCAATCGTGGCTTCAATAAGTTCGATAGTAGCAGCATCGATTTTTGCCAAAGCTTTAGCAGCTGGTTTTTCGACAGGTTTTTTAGAATCTGTTGCTGTAGCAGGTTTTGGTTTTTTCTTTTGAATTGCACCATCCAAAACCTCGATATATATAAAACGGTCGCAGGCCACAATAAATGAGTTTGGGGTTTTCTTTTCGCCAATGCCAATTACTTTCATGCCGGATTCTCTAAGGCGAATAGCTAATCTCGTAAAATCACTATCGCTGGAAACGATACAAAAACCATCTAATTTTCCAGAATATAGCAAATCCATAGCATCAATAATCAATGCTGAATCAGATGAGTTTTTTCCAACCGTGTAACTGTATTGCTGAATAGGTGTTATAGCGTGCTCGAGTAAAACGGCTTTCCATCCGTTAGAATTTGGTTTAGTCCAATCGGCGTAAATTCTTTTTGTTGTTGGGGTTCCAAATTTTGCAATTTCTTCCATCATGCCTTTTACATTGCTATAGGGAACGTTGTCGGCATCAATAAGAACGGCTAGTTTAAGCTCTTTAGTATTCGTTAAAGCCATTATATCAGGTATTAAGATTTTTTGTATAAAGTGTTTTAAAATTAATAAAAAATAAACAATTAAGAGGGGTAGTTCAGAATTTATAACAACTTTAATTTGTTAGTCTATTTAAAATAAAACTTATATTTTACGAGGAATTTACTTCAACTCTGAGAACTTTACCTTAAAAGTTTATTAAAGAGACGTTTTGAATCCGAATCATGTTTTAAATTATTATGATACCATAGAATAAATTTTTATTTTTGCTCGCTGATTAAATTAAAATTATTACTACACTATTATATTATGGTAAAAGATTTATTCGAAAGAATTCAGAACAATAAAGGACCATTAGGAAAATGGGCTTCACAGGCAGAAGGGTATTTTGTATTTCCAAAATTAGAAGGGGATTTAGGACCAAGAATGAAATTTCAGGGGAAAGAGGTTTTGAACTGGAGTCTAAACGATTATTTAGGTCTTGCAAACCATCCGGAAGTTCGTAAAGCAGATGCAGATGCTGCGTTACAATTTGGTGCTGCAGCTCCGATGGGTGCGCGTATGATGAGTGGACATACTAATTATCATGAACAACTAGAAAATGAACTGGCTGCCTTTGTAATGAAAGAATCTGCTTATTTACTGAATTTTGGTTATCAGGGAATGGTTTCGATCATTGACGCATTGGTTACCAGAAATGATGTTATTGTATATGATGTAGATGGTCACGCTTGTATCATTGATGGAGTTCGTTTGCACAGTGGAAAACGTTTTACGTACAAACACAATGATATTGAAAGTATGGAGAAAAACCTGCAGCGTGCTACCAAAATAGCTACAGAAACAGGTGGAGGAATTCTTTTTATTACCGAAGGTGTTTTTGGAATGCGCGGTCAGCAAGGAAAGCTGAAAGAAATTGTAGAAATGAAAAAGAAATACAATTTCCGTTTACTTGTAGATGATGCACATGGTTTTGGTACTCTTGGAAAAACAGGAGCAGGAGCAGGCGAGGAGCAGGGATGTCAGGACGGAATCGATGTTTATTTTTCTACATTTGCGAAATCGATGGCTAATATTGGTGCTTTTGTAGCTGCTGATAAAGATATTATCGATTATTTAAAGTATAATTTACGCTCTCAAATGTTTGCTAAGGCATTGCCAATGATTCAGACTATTGGTTCTTTGAAACGTTTGCAATTATTGCGTGATAACCCGGGATTGAAAGATAAATTATGGGAAAATGTAAATACTTTGCAAGGTGGTTTGAGAAGTAAAGGATTTAATATTGGAGATACAAATACGTGTGTTACTCCGGTTTACCTTGAAGGAAGTGTGCCAGAAGCAATGGTAATGGTGAATGATTTAAGAGAGAATTATGGTATTTTCTTATCGATTGTAATTTATCCTGTTATTCCAAAAGGAATGATTTTATTACGTGTTATTCCTACAGCCTCACATACATTAGATGACATTGCTGAAACATTGACTGCTTTTGAAGCGATTCGTGAAAAATTAGTAAATGGGACATACAAAGAAATTGCCAGCAGAACTACAGTTGACTTAGATGCTTAAGTTATATTGTTATATGGGAATTATATAAAAAAATCCACTCCTGATACGAGTGGATTTTTTTTTATTCAACTAATTTTATAGGAGTAAACAGTAAAAATAAAAAAATCATGAAAAAAGTATCAGCAATATTAATCGTTATGGTTAGTGTTTTGTCCTGTAAAAAAGAAACAACACTACCGCCTCCACAAATAACTCCAAGTGCTCCTAAAGAAGCTGAAATTGTAGAACCTGCCGGAGATCAGTGTTATACCTGGAATGCACAAGGAAGTGTTGTTAAAATGAGTTTTAATGTAAATTCTCATCAAGAAGTAAACGGAAAACTAAGTTATAACATAGCAGGAAAAGATAAAAACGAAGGTACTTTGATTGGTAATATGAAAGGGGATACATTAATTGCTGATTATACTTTTGCATCGGAAGGCACAACTTCTGTGAGGGAAGTCGCTTTTCTACAAAAAGACGGAACATTTATCGAAGGATACGGGCCATCTACGGAAGCAAATGGCAAAGTCAGTTTTACAGATAAAAAGACCTTAAAATTTGATGCAAAAAATACGCTTCTAAAAGTTGATTGTGCGGAATAAATTATAATTCTAAAATAAGTAACAAAACGCCCGAAAGATTCGGGCGTTTTTGTATTATAAATATTCTGATGTAGTTTTAATTCTACATAAACGGTAATATTATTCGGCTGAAAAGTGTCTGCTTTTTGTGGTATAAAAATTAAATTTGCATCTGTTAAAGCAATGTAAATTAAGCATTGGCGGAAATTTAATATGGATAAATTAAATGATGTATATGAGATTACCTCTGATGATTTTGACTCGGTAAAAGATATCATTTATGAATCTAAACTAATTGATGAGAAACTCCTTAATTTAGAAAATGCTGTGTTGTTTATTAAAGATAAATTAAGCCGGAATAAAGCAAAAATTTTTGTCAAAAAACATCAGGATATAGTAGTTGCTTTTGCCGTATTGCATTATAAAATAAATCCATTGGCTATTCTCGAATACAATTGGCATATCTCATATCTCTATGTTAAAACAGATTTCAGAAGAAAATCGATTGGAAGAGAAATCATGACGGAATGTTTTGAAAATGCACGGATAAACAATGTTAAGCATATTTCATTAAATACTGATACCGAAAATTTTGCGGCACACCAGCTTTACGAAAGTTTCGGTTTCATCAGAAAAAGTTTTATTTCAAATTATTATTACTATGAAATTAAATTATGACAATATGATGTTTCATAAATGGAAAACATTCAATTAAAATTAAGAATAAAATAAGTTTCAGACTAAATGATAATAAAATTACTTAAAAATTATATTAAAAATTTCACCCAGTTTTCTGTCGAAGTAAAAGTTCTGGCTGTGACCACATTTGTTAACAGGCTTGGAGCAATGGTTGTACCATTTCTTTCTAAATATATGCTCGAAGAATTGCACTTTAGTTATAGTCAGATTGGTTGGGTTATGGTTTTTTTTGGTACTGGTTCATTTATAGGAACCTGGATTAGTGGTAAATTATCAGACAAAATAGGTTTTTATAAAGTAATGGTTTTTAGTCTTTTTACGAGTGGTCTGCTATTTATTCTGCTTCAGTTTCTAACTACTTTTTACAGTTTTTGTTTTGGAGTTTTGCTTCTCACAACAATTTCGGATATGTACAGGCCGGCAATGTTGGTTTCATTAGATACATACGCAGATAAAAAAGAGCGAACAAAAGCAATATCCTTAATTCGTTCTTCGGTTAATTTAGGTTTTATGTTTGGGCCTTTGATTGGTGGAATTATTATTACACTTTCAAATTATAGTTTTTTATTTTATATAGACGGTCTTACCTGCATTTTCAGTATTTTATTATTTTCTTTTTTTGTAAAAGAGAGAAAGCTTCTTTATAAACTTAATGCATTCAAATACTTAAAAGAAGAAAATTCATTACTGGAAGACAAACCTTTTTTAATGCATCTGGTAGTTACACTCATAACCGGTATATTATTTTTTCAAATGTTTACAACCTTGTCTCTTTATTACAAAGAGGTTTTTAACTTTACCAGTATCGAAAGCGGCTTGTTTTTAGCTTTAAACGGAGTGATAATATTACTTTTTGAACTCTCAATAGTATCTTTTGTAGAATCACGAAATATCAATAAACTTTTAATGGTTTCTTACGGTATTCTTGCGATGAGCATTAGTTATTTATTTTTATTGATTGATCATAGTGTACCGGCCTTAATTGTAATGATGATATTTATGACAATTGGTATCATGCTGACTTTTCCGTTTGCAAATTCATTTGTAAAAAAGAGATCTCTTAAAAAACAGGAAGGTAAATTCATGGCTGCTTTTACAATGAGTTATAGTGTTGCTCATATATTAAGTACCAAATCGGGGATGGCAATTATTGAGCAGTATGGTTATAAAGTAAACTGGATATTTTTATCCTGTCTTGGCTTTGCAGGTTTTATTTTGGCATATCGACTGATCTTTATTGTAAAAAAAGAAAAAGAGCAAATTAAAGCTAAAATTATTCAATCGTTATTTTCTGAATCTAAAGTAGATTAAGGTAAAAAATAAATAAATTAAAGGCATTTAATATTCAAATCAGAAGACAAATGCAATAAAATAAAAAGCTTATTGAAATTTACTTCAATAAGCTTTTTTATCAAGAAGATTTACACCGCAGGGTTATAAAATTATAATTTGCCTGAAATCTCTTTTTTGTATTTGTTTAGTAAAGCTCTGGTCAATCCTAAATTTGCTTTAGTAGAATCTACTGCTAAATAGATAAAATATTCATTATTTTCTGAGATATCAATGATGTGAAATTGATCTGTAAGCGAAATCATGATTTCGTCAATTGTCTGAGATAATCCTAATGCATTTATTGCATTTAGCTTTGCTTTAACTACCTCAAGATTAAAGGCAGAAGCCAATTCAGGATCAAAACCTGCAACAGCAGAATTGCTGTAATAAGAAATACCACTTTTAATTTCGGTTATGGCAATTGCGATATAACCAGGGACGTTTTTTTTGATTTCATCCCCAAACTGTTGTAAAAAATCTGACATGCTAAAATTGTTTTTAAATTATTATTTATTGAATTTTAAAGCTTCTAAATGCTAAAAAACACTTTTAATCTTTTTTGAACGATCCACTACATAAGAAACTAACCATGCAATTTGACCTTCTTTGGCGAAATATATTTTTTTTGATTTTAAATTCGGTATACTTTCCAGACTGGCTATCAAAATAGTATTAGCAGCAATTAAATGCCTTTGACTGTAGGTGTTTATAACTTTATCAGCATTTTTATTGGTTTTAGCTAAGTTTTCGTATACAGTAAAATTGTTTTTCAAAATGGCATCATAGTCAATAATATCTTGTAATTCTAATGGAACAAAGTGAGTATCCTCATTATTTTTGTTATAAAAAAGCGTAGTAAAAGCCCAAAGAGCACCGCCGGATAAATAAATTTTCTTTTTATTTAGTGACATGGGTTTAGAGTTTAATACATCCTTTATCTTTTCTCTTAAAACAGGAGCGTATTCGAATGCTTTCTCTTTATAAACAGATAAACTATTGATTTGACTAGGAATTACAATAGTCTTATTTATGGTTTCTGTCAATGTAATTGTTCCGTATTCCAGATTTAAAGGGAAGAATTTAAATTTATTTTCCAATACATTTACATATCCTCCTTTTGTATTACCTCCTCCAATATCCAGAATTAGGGCATCACCATATTCCGTTGGTGGTATTGATCCTTTTAAGAGCATTTTTCCTTCAGTGTCAGCATCAATAAAATCAAGATCTTTGTTGGTTAGAGATTTTACTTTATTTATTAAGACCTCAGTATTATTTGCCATCGCTACTCCGGAAGAGCCAACAATAAAAATATTTTCATCAGAAACATTGTATTTCTTTTTGATGGTCAGTAGATTTCCGTATACTACATTTACGGCATTGTTAATATCCTCTTGAGCAAGACTGCCGTCGATAGAAATATTTTTTGCTATACCAATATTTTCAGTCCAAAAAGCGAGTATGGTATAATCTCCCTTTTTGATATTATTTACATCAATTACTGAAAACTTTATTCCTTTACTTCCAATTTCTATTCCTGCATAAATATCTTTTTGGGCAAAAGATTTTAAAGAGAAAAAAAGAATCGTGATTAATAGATAATATAATGACCTTGTGTGCATTGTACTTTTTGTTAAATACTTATTTATTGAGTTTTTTTAAATGCAGGATATCAGTTAGTCAAGTAGTATTAAAAATGCAAATTTCACTATTAATAGCAGAGAAATTTGTAGTCGATCAATTAATCTTATGTAGAATTAATTCTACAATCGTTTGCTTTCTTTATTTTGTAGTTTTGATAAGTAAAATGATTCTAAATAATATGTCTGATTTTAGAATTGGATTCTACCTTGCTTTATTAAGCTGATGGGATTCATTTGAATTAAATATTTATTTTATAATTCAAGAATCCTTGTATCTAAAGTAAATCCTCAGATTTTTTAAACATAAAAAAATATAAAACGATTTTGAAAACTTAAAACCCGAAAATTCCGTATATGTAACAAAATTCAATTACTGTAAATGTTTATGCTGAAATCCATTAGTAATAAATAAAATTTTTATTAATGATTAATTAAAATTATCGTAACAGACTTAGTAATTAAATTGATGATTTATAATAGAAATTTGCCAGATTAAATCAATTAAAATTTTGAGATCGTAAATATAAATTAAGACAAATTTGCGCTTCAAAATTATTTTAGCCCCATGAAAAATAAATTTAAAGTTTTATTAGTTGACGATCATAGCGTAGTGAGGCATGGCCTTTCTTTGTTATTACAAAGCATTTGCAAAGAGGTAGAAATCACTCATGCTGATAGTTTTGAAGATCTTATAAATAAATTAAAAGAAAGTCAGGATTTGATTTTTTTAGATATCAGTATTCCAGGTGGCAATAGTACAAAAATGGTTGAAGAGATCAGGTTAAATTATCCTGACTTATTGATTATGATGTTTTCCGCTTATGATGAATCGCATTATGCATTACGTTATATTCATGCCGGAGCCAATGGCTTTTTAAATAAATATAGCAAAGATGAAGAAATTATTCAGGCTATAGAATCTGTACTTAAAACGGGTAAATATATAAGCAACGTTGTAAAGAATAAAATTGTTGAAAATGCTTTATATAATCTCCCTGTAAATCCGTTAGAAAAATTGTCGGAGAGAGAAATCGAAGTAGCGGAACTTCTGGTAAGCGGTGATGGAAATATCGAAATATCGAATAAGCTAAATATTCAAATGACAACTGTCAGCACTTTTAAAAGTAGAATTTTTGAGAAACTCGGAATCAATAATGTTGTTAAATTAATTGAGATTTTAAAAGTCTATAATAATTAATTTTGTATTACTATTATTGAAAAAATACACATTTAATATCTTGTTTGGATTTTATGAAACCATCTGTAAAGATAATTTTACTGTCAATTCAAAAAGCGAATAATCAATAATATAGTTATTTGAAGTGGACGAAGCCGTTATTGTACATTGTAATCCTCGTAAAATTTTATTCTTTCGCCCATTAGAAACATTTTTTTCTTAAGAAAATGAATAGAAAACTGGCTGTACATCCATTCTTCGCTGTCTTGTGTTCTGTACCAAAATGTATACGAAGCACTGTTGAAACCTTCTTTACGGATGGCAACACCTTCCCAATTGCATTCTATTCCCCAATTTATTTTTTTCTTGGTCATATCATCATATTGTATCACTCCAGTTCCGTCTTCATTTAAAACGGTGCTTGGCTCTTTTTTGTCTGGAGGCAGGAATGTACCGGTAATATGGTAAGGAAGGGTAGTGGTAATATAATGTTCTTTTGATTTATACATTATTTGATCAACCTGAACTTGTGAATGTGATTTTATAGTAACAAAAAATAAGATAAAAAGGAATGCTTTTAGGATTTTCATTTTACGTAGATTTTAGGTTTTGGAACTTTTTATAAAAATGGGCATTTCTTTGGCTAATATACTTTAATTTTTACAAGAAAATAAGCATTCATTTTTGAATTTAACTTAAACGTTAAACTCAAAAAAATAATTATTTGAAAAGAGACAATCATAAAAAAGCCTCAGCAATATCTGTTGCTGAGGCTGTCTGTATAATGAAAACTAAATTTAATTCTTCTCAATCCATTTTCTGGCATTGATAAAAGCTTCATGCCAAGGAGTATATTCGTCGTTTCTGTCTTTTGGATAATGAGCCCAGTTCCATTGGAAAGTCGAACGCTCGATATGAGGCATAGTAACCAAATGTCTTCCGGTCTTGTCACATAGCATTGCTACATCGTAGTGAGAACCATTAGGGTTTGCAGGATATCCTTCGTAAGCATATTTTGAAACGATATTGTAGTTTTCTTCACCCATTGGCAAATTGAATTTACCTTCTCCGTGCGAAACCCAAACGCCTAAAGTTGTTCCTGCTAATGTAGACAACATTACCGAATTATTCTCCTGAACTTTTACAGAAGTAAAAATACTTTCGTGTTTTCTACTATCGTTGTGAAGCATTTTTCCGTGAACTTCGTGTTCCGGATTAATTACTTCCAATTCCATAAACAACTGGCATCCGTTACAGATTCCGACAGATAAAGTATCTTCTCTTTTAAAGAATTTATCCAAAGCTGTTTTTGCTTTTTCGTTGTATAAAAATGCTCCCGCCCAACCTTTTGCAGAACCTAAAACGTCTGAGTTAGAGAATCCTCCAACAGCACCGATAAACTGAATATCTTCCAAAGTTTCACGGCCTGAAATTAAATCCGTCATGTGAACGTCTTTTACATCAAATCCTGCCAGGTACATAGCGTTTGCCATTTCACGCTCAGAATTACTCCCTTTTTCACGGATAATAGCTGCTTTTGGTCGCGGTTTAGAATTGTCAATTACAGGCGCTTTTCCAGTAAAATGTGCAGGGAAAATATAATTTAAAGCCTGATTTTTATAGTTTTCAAAACGTGCTTTAGCAGTTCCGTTTTTAGATTGTTTTTGGTCTAATAAATAAGAAGTTTCAAACCAAACATCTCTGTAGGTTGGAATATCCAATTTATAAATTCCAAATTCCAAAACTGCTGTATTTTGTACAGAACCTAATTTGAAAAATTCGATATTATTAGCATTCAATTTAGCTTCAACAACTGCATCAGATTTCGCCTGGAACACAATTCCGATGTTTTCTGAGAAAAGAATTTTTAACAAATCTTTTTCCGCGAAAGCGCTGAAATCAATTTTTGCTCCAAGATTTACATCAGCAAAACACAATTCTAATAAAGTTGTGATTAAACCACCGCTTCCGATATCGTGACCTGCTAAAATTTGGCTTTCGCCGATTAGTTCCTGAATAGTATTGAATGCATTTTTGAAGAAAGAAGCGTCTTTAATTGTAGAAGTTTCTTTTCCGATTGTATTTCTAATTTGTGCAAAAGAAGAACCTCCTAATTTGAAATCATCCTGAGACAAATTGATATAATAAATTGAATCTCCGTTTTTCTGTAAAACAGGTTCAACTACTTTTCTAATATCTGTACAGTTTCCTCCAGCTGAAATAATAACCGTTCCCGGCGCAATTACTTCGTCATTTGGATATTTTTGTTTCATCGAAAGTGAATCTTTTCCTGTCGGAATATTGATTCCCAATTCGATTGCAAATTCTGAACAACCTTCAACTGCAGCGTACAAGCGAGCGTCTTCACCTTCGTTTTTACAAGCCCACATCCAGTTGGCAGACAATGAAATTCCTTTCATTCCGTCTTTAATTGGCGCCCAGATAATGTTTGATAAAGATTCTGCGATTGCATTTCTAGAACCGGCAACTGGATCAATCAAGGCCGCGATAGGGGCGTGCCCGATAGAAGTTGCAATTCCTTCTTTTCCTAAGAAATCCAAAGCCATCACACCAACATTGTTCAACGGCAATTGTAATGGTCCGACATTTTGCTGTTTCGCTACTTTTCCTCCAACACAACGGTCAACTTTATTGGTCAACCAGTCTTTTGAAGCAACCGCTTCTAAACGTAAAACGTCTTTTAAATATGATTCAAAATCTGCTGTATTGTAAGCAACATCAGCATATTTTCTGTCGATTGTTTTGTCGTTCATAACCGTTTTTGGAGAACTTCCGAAGAAATCTTCCAAAGCATAATCCATCGGTTTTGAACCATTTGATTTTGATTGGAAAGTAAAACGGTGATCTCCCGTTACATCTCCAACCTGATACATTGGCGAACGCTCTCTGTCGGCGATTCTTTGTAATATATCAATATCTTTTTGACCAATAACCAATCCCATTCTTTCCTGAGATTCGTTACCGATAATTTCTTTTGCAGAAAGTGTTGGGTCTCCAACTGGTAATTTGTCCAGATCGATCAAACCTCCAGTTTCTTCAACCAACTCAGAAAGACAGTTTAAGTGTCCACCCGCACCGTGATCGTGAATAGAAACAATTGGATTATTGTCACTTTCTACTAAACCACGAATTGCATTTGCAGCACGTTTTTGCATTTCCGGGTTTGAACGCTGAATCGCATTCAACTCAATTCCTGAACCGAAAGCTCCTGTATCTGCAGATGAAACCGCAGCACCACCCATTCCGATTCTATAATTTTCTCCACCAAGAATTACGATTTTATCGCCCTCTTGCGGTTTGTTTTTTATTGCCTGATTTAATTTTCCGTAACCAATTCCACCCGCTTGCATGATTACTTTATCGTAACCAATTTTACGGTCGTTTTCTGAATGTTCAAAAGTTAAAACAGAACCCGTAATAAGCGGCTGCCCGAATTTATTTCCAAAATCAGAAGCTCCGTTTGAAGCTTTGATCAAAATATCCATTGGAGTTTGGTACAACCATTTTCTTTCTGCAACAGCATTTTCCCATTTTCTGTCATCCTTCAAACGAGAATAAGAAGTCATGTAAACCGCAGTTCCAGCCAATGGCAATGAACCTTGACCTCCTGCTAAACGGTCACGAATTTCTCCTCCGGAACCTGTTGCAGCTCCGTTGAAAGGCTCAACAGTGGTTGGGAAATTGTGTGTTTCGGCTTTTAAAGATAAAACAGAATCAAATTCTTTTATTTCGTAAAAATCAGGTTTATCTGCCGATTTCGGTGCAAATTGCTGCACTTTTGGTCCTTTTACAAAAGCAACGTTGTCTTTGTAAGCAGACACAATATCGTTAGGATTTTCCTGAGATGTTTTTTTGATTAATTTGAAAAGAGAAGTTTCTTTTTCTTCACCATCGATTACAAAAGTTCCGTTGAAAATTTTGTGACGGCAGTGCTCTGAATTCGCTTGAGAGAAAGCAAAAATCTCAGAATCCGTTAATTTTCGGCCTAATTTAGTCGAAAGATTGTTTAAGTAATCAACTTCTTCTTCGCTTAAAGCTAAACCTTCTACTTTGTTGTAAGTCGCAATATCTTCAATCTCCAAAATTGGTTCCGGCTGAATGTTGATAGTGAAGATTTCCTGATCTAATTCGTTGAATTTTTGAGAAAGCATAGGATCAAAATCAGTAAAATCCTCCGTTGCCGGGTGAAATTCTTCAATTCTGATAATGCCCGGAACACCCATGTTTTGTGTGATTTCTACAGCATTTGTACTCCAGGGTGTGATCATAGTGGCGCGTGGACCAACAAAAAAACCCGTCAGTGCGGATTTTTCGATCTTATTCGAGTCGGCAAAAAGCCAGTTTAATTTTGAAATGTCTTGAGCTGAAATTTCGTTTTGCGTTTGTACGGCAAAAACAGTTTTGCTTTGGTTTTCAAAGAAATGGATCATTGTGATGTGTAGTTTGTTGTATTGAGGTGCAAATTTAGTTTAAATAAATAGTAAGCGCAAATTTGATAACAAACTCTTTTGAAAAAAAAAGACGGGTATTTTTTAACATAATGTAAAGGCACACAGCAGTGCGTCTTTTCGTATGCAAAGTTTTTTTGTTTCACGCAGATTCAGCAGATTGAGCAGATTTTTTTTGGGTAGAGTTATCAATGAATCTGGGTCAATATTTGTTAAATTTTTAATCTGCTGTATCTGCCAAATCTGAGTGAACAAAAATATTTAGTTGATTATTATCTTTTTAATTATAGTTTTTGAATCTCTTGTAATTTTAGCAATATAAATTCCGCTTGAAAGATGACTTACTGAAATTACAGTATCTGTTGCGTTTTGTTTTTCGAAAACTTTTTGACCAGAAAACGAAAGGATTTCTATCGAATAAGGAGAATCAGAATTGTCTAAAACAATATTGAAAACTCCATTTGATGGATTTGGAAAAACCACAATTTCATCTGAAAGTTCCACAACTTCTTCTTCGATTGGTTTTGCCATTTTGCTCGCTAAATTGTTACAGGTGTCTTGAGAGAACGAATCCCATTGTGAACTCAAATTGAAAGTAGTGCTCGGAGAAGTTACAGTCGATTTTCTTCTTAAAGTAACATCTATAGCAAAATTGGCTGTTCCTCCGTTAAAAGTTCCGATGATATCGATTAAAACTCCGTTTTTAAATAAACCTACAGCGTCATTTCCGTTAAAAGTTAATTCAGTTGCCGTTGTTGAAATATTGGCTGAACTTGGAGAAAAACAGCTTGAAGAAATAGAACTGTTTACAATTACAAATTTGCTTCCTGTTGCTAAAGTTCCGCTTAAAGCTAGACCTGTACTCCATGAACCAGCACCATTGGTTTGTTTTTTTATAGTGTAAGCCGATAAACTAACAGAACTTCCGGTGTTGTTGGCGATTTCCAAAGCTTTATTATTTCCTGAACCTTCAATGTATTCAGAGAAAAGCAAATCAGTAGCAGTTCCTGTTCCGCTGCTGTTGGTTGTAACCGAAATTGTATTACTTGAAGCAGAAGTATTTCCGGCTGCATCTTTTGCCTTTACATAAATTGAATAAGTTGTTGAAGCTGTTAAACTCGTAATCGTAGCTGTTGTTCCTGATACACTTGTTTTTAAAACACTATTTGCATAAACATCATAACTAGTAACACCTACATTATCTGCAGATGCGGTCCAGCTTAAAGAAATAGACGTTGCGGTTTTGGTCGTTGAAGCTAAACTTGCAGGAGTACTTGGAGCTGTAGTATCTCCGGATCCGGAAGTTCCGCCCCAAATTTGGTTCACATATTCAGGATGATCGATATATGGATTTCGGTTGTTTTGGCGTGCATAAATCGCATTATTTCTTGCAATTTCTCTCGCGCTTACAGGATCTTGCGTATGCCACGCTAAAAGAACATTTAAGAAAGCGGTCGTAAAAACTTTATTGCCTGAACCGTCAAACATGGCATAAGAATATCCGGCAACGGTATTTTCGTATCGTGTTGCGAAATAAAAATACATTCTGGCAATATCTCCTTTAAAAGCGTTTACCGGTTCAAAAACAGTTCCTGAATATCCGGATACAGAACTTGAACCTAATTTGCTTCCGTTTTGAGAAGTATAAGTTGCTGAATTCACAGTTCCATGTGGATAATTAGAACGTATACCATTTACTTTTCCATCTGTTGGAGTAATAAAATGTGCATCCGCAACCATTGGTGATTGTTCATTAAAAACAGATTGTGGAATGATATGTTCTCTGTTATAGCAATCACCCTCCACTGAATAGTTTCCACATCTTTGAGTCGTTCCGGTTGTATAGTTGTACGGATCTGTTCCTGATGGATTTTCAGAATACATGTCTAATATTGTTCCGTCGTTTTCATAGAAATTATCAACGTCAGAAGTTAAATAAGTGGTGTAAAGACCTGCGTAACCGTTATTAGTATGATCTTTAATAATGTTATACAATTGCGTTTTTAAGGTATAACCGGTTCCTGTTGCCGTGCTGTAATAACCAGAAGGTATTTGAGCAAAACCAATTGTAACAAACATCAATAACAGTAAAAAGTAGTTTTTTTTCATAATTAATAGCTTTAAGATTGGCTTGAATTTGTGTTTTCAAACAATTGAATTTCAATGTTTTAAAATTTTTTATAACAAATCTACTACTTTTATGAATCGAAAACGTTAAGTGATGTTTAATTTTAGATATATTTTCTTACTATTGATTTTTAAAACTAAGTGCTTTTGAGAGATAATATTTTCTTAATCGCTTTTTTATAGTCTTTGTCAAAATTTTTACTGTGATCGTCTTTTACCTGAATTCCGTAATTAAATACACGATTTTTTTTAAGGCCATAAAATAATACCCAATCTTCTCCTGAAACAATGTAACTTTCAATAATATTATATTTGGCATTATATCTCGGATTTTTAATTTCGTCAAAACCAATTATTCGTTTGAAATTATTTGTTTTTGAATTGTAGAGATACAGATTGTAAGTCCAGTTACTTCGTACATCAGAAATATTTTGCACCAAAACATCTTTTATTCCATCATTGTTAAAATCTTTGAATTCAACCTTTTGAACAAGACTAAAAATCGAGTCTTTTATTAAAATTGAGGATTTGTTTTTTACTTTTTGGCTGATAATTAAAATTGAGTTTTTTTCATCGTTGTAGCCATCTGTTTCGGTGTCAAAATTCTTTAGTTTTATTGTAATTCCTTTGTTTTTATAAATAGAATCACATTTAATTGTTTTTGTATTCTGAGCAAATGCATTAATAAAAAATACATTGCAAATGATTAGTGCAAAAGTTAATTTCATAAATCTCAAACTACTTCGGAAAATCTTTACTTTGATAAGCACCCAAATCCGGCGGTGAAGTTCTTGTGTTTCCAATAATATCAAATGGAATGGTATATGCCTGATTCCCTTTCGCAAAAGCGGCAGAAGTTTTATCTATGTTAAGTTTGTTCAGGTTGAGGTTAAAAAACTTCGGATTTTCATTTAAAATAATAGCGTTATAATGCGCTGTATCTGTGCCGAATTGATAGTCAGGATTTGATGTGCTTCCGAATTTCAGCAAACAATTATTTAACTGATAAATAAAAGCTGTGTTAGTATTTTTATCTAAATTGAATTCATTGGTATTCGAACCATAAATGATACAATTGTTAAAAGTAGCCTGAGTCAGCGGATTGGTTTCAGGTGTTGCTCCAGCCAGTTTGTTGCTTAAATTAACAGCAAATTGCTGACCGCCGGACCAGGTGTTGTTAAATGTGCAGTGTGTAAATTTATAATCGCCTCCGTAAACGCAGGATAAAGCTGCTAAGCCGGCATAATTAATAATGATGTTCTCTCCGTTAATTTTTGCATTTTGAGCCAGAATTCCATAATTGGAACAATCGTAAATCTGTGTGTTTTTAATTTGAAAAGTGCTGGCATCCTGATTTCGTATATCCAGACCAATTTTAGCATTCTTTAAGGTGAGGTGATTTATTGAATGATTCGTACTTCCGTCAGCGAAAATAATGGAATTCCATTGTCCGGGAACATCAGAATATTCAGGTTCTAAACGATCGCCTTCAAAAATTACTTCATTCTCTAAGTTTTTAGTTGTTGAAACATTTCCATTAATTTGAAGTTCAGCATTGTTACTTACAAAAAGCCCCGAATTATCATGAAAATGTACTCTCGATCCGGCTTCAAAAGCCACCGTTTTATTTTCAGGAACCCCTGCGTATCCATAAATTACATAAGGTTTGTCATTTGTAAAAAGCAATTGATTTCCGTTTGTTTCGTCATTTTCATCCAGATAAAATCCGTCCACATCTTTACCATCAATCTCAATTTTTTCTTTGGTTCCGTCAGGATTTTGTTTCGGATATAAAAAAACAGCGTCCTGAATCAACGTTACCAGAGCTACCTTTTGGAGATTGGAGCCGCTGTCAAACTGAATTTCATCGGTATATAAAAAATCAACAGGGTTAGCATCTGTAATATCAGCGGTGGTTTCAATAAAAATGTATAAACTGTCTTTGGCTAAAAGCGTAACATTATTAAAAATTTTGCCATTATTACCGTTCATTCCGTCAACGGTCATTCTGTATTTTGAGTTTAATCCGTTCTTAAGTTGAATGGTTGGAATATTAATATCTTCTTTGCTTCGGTTGTAAACTTTTAGGTTGTAAGTACTCGATCCGATATTTTTAAAAACAGTATCTAAATAAACGGTGTCTTTTGAGAATTTTAAATCTCCGGAACTGGCAACGGTATCAAAATCAGTTCGGCACGAACTGGCAGCTAAAAGGATTCCGAAAAGAAAGAGCACAAAATAATGACGCATTTGAATTGTTTTTTTGTAAAAATAACAAAAAACTTACATGGAAAAAGGGATTTTTAATTTTAGAATTGCTTTTTCTAAATTGTGTCTCATCTTTTTATTTAATTTTACGATTTTAAAGCTGATTTTAATGAATTATACAAAAGAACAGATTATAGCGTATTGCAATGAGTTTTCGAAAAATACCTTAATGGAAACGCTAAAAATTGAATACATAGACGCTGGAGAAGATTTTTTGACCGCTAAAATGCCGGTAAATCCTTCTGTTCATCAGCCAATGGGATTGCTGCATGGAGGTGCTTCGGTTGCCCTGGCCGAAAGTGTCGGCAGTGCTGCATCGCATTTTTTTATCAATCCAAAAGAACAGGAAGTACGCGGAATAGAAATTTCTGCCAACCATTTAAAAAGCATTCGCGAAGGAGTAGTTTTTGGAACAGCTCGTATTATTCATAAAGGCAGAAGTCTTCATCTTTGGGAGATTAAAATTACCGATGAAGCCGGAAACCTGATTTCGCTTTGCAAACTGACGAATATGGTTTTAGAGAAAAAGAAAACAGAATAAAATATGAATGACTTTTTTTCTACAATAAGAAAACACCAGGCACAAAATTTACCTTTTGTTATTTATTCCAAACCTGATTCCGGCAGTATTTTTGCTTTTTTGCAGCAAAATGATAAATTGTATAAAGTATCGGATTACAGCGAAAAAGGTTTTGTTCTTGCTTCATTTGATGAAAAACAACTCATTTTAATTCCTGAAAAGCAATCTAAAATCATTAGTGCGAAACAGACGGGAGTAAGTTTTAATGCTATTGAAAGTGATGAAGTAAATTTGGATTTGGAAGCCCAAAAACAATACAAGGATTTGGTTTCAAAAGGAATTGAAGCGATTCAAAACGACGAATTCAAAAAAGTAGTTTTGTCCAGATGTGAATCGGTTGATTTAGTCAATTTTGATTTTATAACGACTTTTCAAAGATTGATTCATTTATATCCGACCACCTTTACATATTGCTTTTTTCATCCAAAAATTGGCCTTTGGATTGGTGCAACACCCGAACAACTGTTGAAAGCAAATGGAAACGTTTTTCAAACAACCGCTTTGGCAGGAACACAAAAAGCAAATTTAGAAACTGAAATTCGGTGGGAGCAAAAAGAAAAGGATGAACAGCAATATGTGACTGATTTTATTGTAAAGCGATTGAGAGAAGTTGCAAATTCAGTTGTGATTACGGAACCGTATAGTATCAAGGCGGGATCAATCTGGCATATTAAAACAGATATTTCGGGAGTTCTAAATGAAGATTCAACTTTAAAAGAAGTAATCGATACGCTTCATCCAACACCTGCAGTTTGTGGTTTGCCAAAGAAAAAAGCAAAAGCATTTATTTTGGAAAATGAAAATTATGACAGAACTTTTTATACTGGTTTTCTGGGTGAGCTAAATAGCAGTTTTGCAAATGATAGTGTAAGCTCTGATTTATTTGTAAATTTACGAAGCATGCAAATTCAGGAAAACAAAGCCATTTTGTACATGGGTTGCGGAATTACAAAAGAAAGTATTCCTGAAAAAGAGTGGGAGGAAAGTGTCAACAAATCGATGACGATGAAAAGAGTTTTGAGGGCAGAAAATAGAGTAAAGAAAATAGACTAAAGAATATTAGGTAAAAAATCAATTTTAAGTTTTTCAAAATTGAGATTGAATTTGTTTTTTGAAATTGCCATTGCGATTGATTTTTGCCATTGAATTTGATAATTATGAAATTAGACATATTAGCCTTTGGGGCGCATCCGGACGATGTAGAATTGGGATGTGCTGGAACCATTTTAAAAGAGGTATCACTTGGAAAAAAAGTAGGTATTGTTGATTTAACACGAGGAGAATTAGGTACGCGAGGAACAGCAGAAACCAGAGATCAGGAGGCAAAAGATGCGGCAAAGATTTTAGGAGTTGTCGTGCGTGAAAATTTAGCGATGCGTGATGCTTTTTTTGTAAATGATGAAAAACATCAACTCGAAATTATTAAAATGATTCGGAAATATAAGCCTGAAATTGTTTTATGCAATGCAATTGATGATCGCCATATTGATCATGGAAGAGCAAGTAAATTAGTTTCCGACTCTTGTTTTTTATCCGGATTGATGAAAATTGAAACTTCAATAGATGGAGAAAAACAAGATGCATGGAGACCAAAAGTTGTCTATCATTATATTCAGTGGAAGAATATCGAACCTGATTTTGTTGTAGATATTACCGGTTTTGAAGAAAAGAAAGTAGAAGCAATTCTGGCTTATAAAACGCAATTTTATGATCCAAATTCTAAAGAGCCTGCAACACCAATTACAAGCAAAAATTTTCTGGAAAGTTTAAATTACAGAGCACAGGACTTAGGAAGGCTGGTTGGTAAGGATTTTGCAGAAGGTTTTACTGTTGAAAGATGTTTGGCTGTCAATAGCTTAGAGGATTTGATATAAAAAGTTGGATTTTTTTTTAATTTTTTCTTTGTAGAAGTAAACCTTTGTCATATATTTGCAACCGCTAAGCGAAAGCTTAGGTAAATGGTGGTTGTAGCTCAGTTGGTTAGAGTAGCGGTTTGTGGTGCCGCGGGTCGCCGGTTCGAACCCGGTCAGCCACCCAGAAATTTAAAGCCTTGAAGAAATTCAGGGCTTTTTTTGTGGATTAAATTTACTGATAATTCACGTATCATATTGAGATAAAAACTCCTTTCCCAAATATTGAGATTAGTTTTAAAGGTGAAACTAAAAAAAAAACATTGTTACAAAAAAAAGACTGCCATTTATGACAGTCTCTTATTCTTTATACTTTAACTAATAGTAAACATTCTTTTAATTCAGGTTTTTCGACTATGAAGTTTAATAACCATTCTTGCAATTGTTCCATTTCGTAAGGTAACAGTGTTTTGATAGCTTTTTCTAATTCTTTACAAAAAAGCACCGGGTCGAAACTTACTCTTTCAAGTATTGATTTCGTGTAATCAAACATCATTTTTGACATAATAAATAAGATTTTGGGGGGTTATCTTTATTTTTAAACTCGAGCCAAATTTAAACAAATATCACATATAAAAGATCTTTTTAACTTATTTTTTTAAAAATATTAGCAACGAATACGTTTTCTTAATGAATATAAATCAATATAGATTTGTTCTAAATAGCAGTGTATGAATTATTTTACAGCTCTAAACATTTCTCTTTTTCCTGGAGGGCCTGCTAATTTTTCAACGGTAAATCCAACTTCAATCATGCTTCTTTTAACAACTCCCCGTGCTGCATAAGTTACCAAAACGCCATTTGGTTTTAAACTATTATACATTTTCTGAAAAATTTCTGTACTCCATAACTCAGGTTGTACTCTGTATCCAAAGGCGTCAAAGTAAATTAAATCAAAAATTTCAAAATCGTCTATTTCATCAAAAAATTGTTTTCTTTTTGTTAATGAATAATTAGGACTGATTTCAGTTTTTAAGTTCCATTCTGATTCATGCATTTTTTTAAAAATATTTTCAAACGAATCGGCTTCTAACTCTGATACATAATTCATGGCTAACACTTCTTCAGCATTAACAGGATAAGCTTCAACACCAGTGTAATCAATGTGTTGTTTTTTTTGATTTGCTTCAAGAAAAGTTATAAAAGCATTTAATCCTGTTCCAAAGCCAATTTCAAGAATGCTAACCGGTTTATCATTAAAGAGGTGTAGACCATTTTTTATAAAAACGTGTTTAGCTTCCTGAATCGCACCGTGTTTTGAATGGTAGCATTCATCCCATTCCTGCAAACGAATTGTAGTTGAACCGTCTGACGTTTTAATAATTTCTCTTTTCATTAAATTTTGAATTTTGCAATACGTTTTTATACTTCTAAAAGGGTGTTGTATGCCAAATTTAATCAAAACAAATGCGTAAAGCCTTAAAAAATCAAGGTTTTTTCATAAAATCCATATAAAAATCAGTTAAATTTTTAAGTTTATTGTAAGATAAATAAATCGCAGTTAAATGAGGTAATTAATGGTTTTTTAGCAAGGAAATTATATATTTTTACTTAATTTTGCATTCAATAAATTCTATTTTATATCAAATTATCACTTTAAGAAGTCTCTCATGTGATAAAAATTACGTAAAACTTACATTATTATGAGTACAACTCAAACAAGCAAAATTGAAATCAGAAAAGCCACTTCTTCTAAGATTAGCAGTGTAGACTTTGAAAACTTAAGCTTTGGTGCTGTATTTACAGACCATTTATTTGAATGTGATTTTAAAAATGGGGAATGGCAAACACCGGTCATTAAGCCGTATGCTCCTATTTTAATGGATCCTTCTTCTAAAGTCTTTCATTATGGTCAGGCGATTTTTGAAGGGATGAAAGCTTACAAAGATGACAATAATGATGTTTGGTTGTTCAGACCTGATGAGAACTACAAACGTTTCAATAATTCAGCAGTTCGTATGGCAATGCCCGAAGTTCCTGAATCCGTTTTTATAGATGGTTTGAATGAATTATTAAAAATTGACAAAGACTGGATTCAAAAAGGAAACGGAAGCAGTATGTATATTCGTCCTTTTATGATCGCTACAGGTCCCGGAGTTGTGGCTAATCCATCTGATGAATATAAATTTATGATTTTACTTTCTCCTGCAAAATCATATTATTCAGGTGAAGTAAAAGTAATTATTGCAGAGCATTACAGCAGAGCTGCTAATGGTGGAATTGGAGCTGCAAAAGCTGCGGGTAACTATGCTGCGCAGTTTTATCCAACAAATCTGGCTAATAAAGACGGTTTTCAGCAGGTAATCTGGACTGATGATGCGACTCATACAAAACTGGAAGAAGCCGGTACAATGAATGTATTCTTTAGAATTAATGATACATTATTAACTGCGCCTACAAGTGAAAGAATTTTGGATGGTATTACCAGAAAAAGTTTGATTGCTATGGCTGAAAAAGAAGGCTTAAATGTAGAAGTTCGTCCTGTTATTGTTTCAGAGTTGGTAGAAGCTGCTAAAAATGGATCTTTAAAAGAGATTTTTGGTGCAGGAACTGCGGCAGTTGTAAGTGTTATTAAAGGATTCTCTTATCAGGATGTTTATTATGAAATGACTTCAATCGAAAATTCATACGCTTCACTTTTAAAAGAAAAACTAACAAATCTTCAAAATAAACTTGCAGAAGATACTTTTGGATGGACAGTAAAAGTTCAGTAATTCAAAAAAAATTAGATAAAAAGAAACCCGACAAATTAAAATTGTCGGGTTTTGTTTTTATAACAGTTTTGAAAAATCCGGCTTGAAATAATTCGGTCCCTTCATTACTTTTCCATCTTCACGATAAATAGGCTGTCCGTCTTCTCCTAATTTACTCATATTGCTGCGTTGGATTTCATCAAAAACTGCTTCAATTTTGTCTTGTAGGCCATGTTCGATAATTGTTCCGCACAAAATATACATCATGTCTCCAAGAGCATCAGCAATTTCCACTAAGTCATTGTTTTGAACAGCTTCAAGATATTCTTCATTTTCTTCTTTCATTAAATTATAACGTAGCTGTTTTTTGGTTTCGCCTAAATCGGCAATGGGAGTTTCGCTGTGTCCTATTTTAAAAGCAGTATGAAATTCTTTTACTGCATCAATTTGTTTCTTCATTTTTTATTTGATTAAATGGAGTGCCAAATTAGCAACTATTCGTGTACAATTCTCTAAATTTGTCAAAAATAATTTTCAACTATGTTTAGTCAGGGACAATTAATATTCGCTGTTTGTTTTTTTATTGCATTTGTAATCGTAATGGTTTTTGCTTATCGAAAAGATCTTGCCTTGCATAAGATTTTCTATAAAGGAAATTACAAAGTCTTAATTGGTTTTTTGCTATTTATTTTTATTTTGTTCTTAATCAAATTCTTTTTTAAAAGATAAATGGAAAATTTATTTCTATATTTAAAAAAGGAAAATTAGAAAAAATATACTTTTGAATCTTCAATGTCGTTTTGTTAGTGTGCTTTTTAATATGGTATAATTTTAAAGAAGCATTTTTATTTTTTTTGTTATTCGTAACACCGTAATAAATTTATAACTTTACGACACCAAAACAACCTACACAATGAAAATCCTAAAATATCTATTCCTTTTATTAATACTAAGTTTTGTTGCTTTAAGTGTTTTTGTGGCTACACAAAAAGGTCTTTTTACTGTTGAGAGAAGTAAGGTGATCAATTCACCGAGAGCTACGGTATATCATTATGTAAATGATTTTAGAAATTTTGAAGATTTTGAATCCTGGGCAGTTGAAGATCCAACAATAAAAATGTCATTTCCTGAAAAAACAGCAGGTAATGGGGCTTCATTTTCCTGGGAGGGTAGCGAAGGAAAAGGAAATGGTTTAACGCTTCAGTCGAAAGAGGGTGAAAGTATTCGTCAAAAAATGAATTTTGACGGAACTGAGGCTGATGTTCAGTGGGTCTTTAAAGATACTCTTAACGGAAAAACGAAGGTTACCTGGAAAGCCAAAGGTGAGATGAGTTTTTTATTTAAAATTTATACTGTTTTGAATGGTGGTTCCGATAAAATAATAGGGACTATGTATGAAAAAACGCTTGTGAATATTGATAAAAATCTGGATTATGAAACTAAGACCTATGCAATAGAAGTAAATGGTGTTGTAAGGAAAACGGAAAGTTTTTATATTAAACAAACTTTTACAAGTGAAATTCAAAAAGTCAATAAAAATGCCAGAGTAGTTATTCCAAAGTTGATTGAGTTTAGTAAAACAAATAATTTATATACAAACGGAAAGCCTTTTATTATTTATCATACCTATGATGTAAAAACTAATTTGGCGAAAATTTCAATCTGTTTGCCAATAAATAAAGAAATTTCGACAAGTGCAGGAAGCGATATTCTGGCAGGAAAATTAAACAGTTTTGATGCTGTAAAAACTACTTTAAAAGGGGATTATTCCCATACTAACGAAGCAATTTCAAAAACAACAGCTTTTATTAATAAGGAGAAAATTGTCTCTGATTTGAGCTGGTCGCATCTTGAAATTTTAACGGCCGGTAAATTAGATGTTAAAAGTTCGTCGAAATTAGTAACTGAAATTTATTATCCAATTATACCAAAAGTAGTGCCTGTTGTTGAGGCGGCTCCTGTATACTCTGATGCTGATCAGCCGGTAGCTAAAAAAACTACAACTGATCCGGTAGTTAAAAAACCTGCAGCAACAACACCTCCGGCTAAAACAACTACAACGGAAGAGGAAGATTCAGAATTTTAAAAAAAAATAGAAAAGCTGATTAAACCTTTTGTAATAAATTCATTCAAATAACAAGATAACTAAAAAAACTTGACAGACGAGAAGGAATTTATAGCACAGTTATTAAATCCTAAAACGCAAAATGCTGCGTTTCAGATACTCTTGTCGCAATATCAAAAACCATTGTATTCTCATATTCGGAATATTGTTTTGAATCATGACGATGCTGATGATGTTTTACAGAATACTTTTGTAAAAGTATTTCAATATTTGAAAAATTTTAAAGGCGAAAGCAAGCTTTTTTCATGGATGTATAGAATTGCAACCAATGAAGCTCTGACTTTTTTGAGTCAAAAAGCAAAATTAAACGGTTTAACATCTGAAGCTTTACAAAATAAAACAATTGATAATTTAAAAGCCGATACTTATTTTGATGGTGATGAAATTCAGATCAAGCTTCAAAAAGCACTTGTTACATTGCCGGAGAAACAACAATTGGTTTTTAAAATGAAATATTTTGAAGAATTAAAGTACGAAGAAATTTCTGAAATTCTGGGAACTTCTGTAGGAGCATTGAAGGCTTCTTATCATCACGCGGTAAAAAAAATTGAATTATATGTTACATCAAATTAAACCTTTTGTTATAAAACATATCTTATAGGCATTATGGAGACATTTAAATTAGAAAACGAGCCGAAAATAAAAACTGGATTTAAAACTCCGGATTCTTATTTTGATGATTTTTCGGCAAAAGTTTTAGGACAGATCAATGAAAAGGAAATAAAAGTAATTCCGATTTACAAACGTAAAGAGGTTATTGCAATGTTTGTTGCTGCGGTAATTGTTATTGCATTAATGATTCCGATAGTAAATAATTACACTAAATCAAAAGAACTTGATGAGGCAACTTTGGAAACCTATTTATCGTATCAGTCTAATATAAACCAATATGATTTGATTAGGGAATTAGACACTAAAGATATTGAGGCAATTAATAAGAACGTTGTACTGGAACAGGAAACCCTTGAAGATGTTTTGTCTTCAAGCCCAAATATTGAAAATTTAATTTCTGAATAAAAATAAAAAACAATAAAGATGAAAATCAAAAATATACTACCCATATTGCTGTTCTTAGTTAGTTTTTCATTTTATGCACAAGGTGAGAAAACAGATGAAAAGCGTGAAAAGATAAAAGCTTACAAAGTCTCTTTTTTAACTACAGAATTAGAACTTACCTCTAGTGAAGCTGAGAAATTCTGGCCAATTTATAATGCTTTTGATGATAAGCAATATGAATTGCGACATGAGAAAATGAAGACCTATTTACGTAAGCTAAATGATGATAATATTAGTTCTGTTTCAGAAAAAGAGGCATGCACACTTTTATCACAAATTGAAAGCACGGATAAAGAATTATTTGTTCTGAAAGAAAAATACATGGCTAATCTTAAAAAAGTGCTTTCGGCAAAAAAAATATTGAAGCTGAAAAAATCAGAGGATGATTTTAATCGAAAATTGTTAAAGCAATATAAGGAAAAAGCAGGTAAAAATTAAGTATTACAAATACTAATACCTGTGTCACAAATACCACAAGAGGCAAAAAAAACACATAACAACAGCGATAAGGCCCCTATATAATAATACTTACTTTATTATTTAGGGGTTTTATTATTTTTTTTTTTTGAGTTATTTGAAGCGAAGTCTTAGTACTTTATTGTGACCTGCTGCAATTGCTGTATTTCTGTTGATAAAACGAATTGTAAAAAGTTTTGAATCAGTTGATAATTGTGTCCAGTTTGCACCTCCATTTTGAGAATATTGGATTCCTTCTGAACCTACACAAATAATTTCTTTGCCGTTACCTCCTGGAACATACTGTACACATGAGGCATATCCAAAACCCATTCCCTGGCCGATTAATTCCCAGGTTTTGCCGCCATCTGTTGTAAAAGCCTTATTGTCATTTTTTTGGTTTGGAAGTTCATAATCGCCTCCGGCAATAAATCCATGTTTAGAATCATAAAAATCAGCTGTAAAAATACCAGTCATTGTTTTGCCCTGAACGATAGGAGTTTCAATTACTTTCCAGGTTTTAGCTTTATCCGGAGAATAAAAAACGCGTGATTTTTTTCCTCCTGAAACCAGCCAGGTGTCATCTCCTTTTGTAATAATGTTAGAATTACTGGCTGCAAAAGCTGTTTCGCCTTTAGCATTTGTAGGTAATTTATCTGATAATAATTTTGTCCAGGTTTCACCTCCATCACGGGTTATGATAATTGAAAAAGTGTCTTCTGTTGGATCGCCAATAGCAATTCCTTCTTTGTCGTTCCAGAATTGCATACTATCATAAAACACTCTTTCGTGGATTTCTTTGTAAACTAATTTTACTTTTTGTGTTTTTTTAGATACAGAATAAAGTAATGCAGGATTTCCAACACTTAATAAAAAAATATCTTTCGAAGTTTGAGCGATACTTCGGAATTCTAATTTTAAAGTATCACGATAAATATGCTCTTCAAACTTTTCTTTTTTATCTAAATCATAGTATCCAAAACGAGAATTATCAGCACCATACCACACCTTATTTTTATCAATTGAAATAGCCCTAATGCTAATTTTATCCTGAAACAAAGTATCTGTTTCCATTGATGTGAAACCGCCATAAAAAAATGTTTTGGCATTGTTGTTCAATGGTTTAAAAGAAATGAATAAAATAAAAACGCCACAAAATAACATTACTTTTTTCATATAGGTTAAGATTTAGGTATTGCTAAAATACAATTATTTATAACATGTAAAATATATTTTGTTTTTTTTCTGGCACAGTAATTGGATACTCCAGAATATTAATCTTAATATGATTTGCCATGAAAGCGAAAATACTTTTTTTAGCGTTAGTAACTATAGGTTTGAGTTCTTGTGCAGTACAAAGCCAGACTACTGTTTATGCAAAAAACTCAGATATCAGTGATAATTTGGACTTAAGAGCTGTTGCTTCTATTTTTGGAGAATCAGCCAATCTTCAGGATTTCGAAAGAAGGCTAAATGATCCAAAATATCAAATTTCAAATCTTGACTTAAATAATGATGATCAGGTTGATTATTTACGTGTTATCGAAACTGTTGAAGACAGGACTCACGTAGTGATAATCCAGTCAGTTCTTGATCGAGATGTTTACCAGGATATTGCAACCATCGATGTAGAAAGAGATAATTACAATAAAGTAAGTGTTCAGATTGTAGGTAACAGTTATTTATATGGGGCTAATTATATTTATGAGCCTGTTTATAATGTATCTCCGGTTATTTATTCATCATTCTGGGTTACAAACTACAGACCTTATTATTCTACATGGACCTGGAATTTTTTCCCAACCTATTATGTAGCTTGGAGACCTTATCCGATTTACAGATATAGAAGTAATATCAATATTTGTATTAATGTAAACAATCGTTATAATTATGTAAACCACAGAAGAAGCTATAGAGCTCCGGTGATATATGAAACAAGACGTTCTTATGGTTACGAAAGACAATATCCTAACCGTAGTTTTTCGCAGAGACATGCGAACGTTAATAACAGATATGAGTTAGATCGTAGACGTGTTGCAAGTAGAGAATCTAGTAGAAATCAAAATGTTTACAATAATAACAGGTCAAATTCAGGAAGATCTTCAGGTACAGGATATGGAACTCCAAACAGAAATTATGCTGAAAACAGAAATGCATCATCTAATAGAAGCTATAATTCAAATCGAGCTGGTTCTGACAGAGATAATACATCCAAAGCAAATAATCCTGTAAGAGTTGAAAATAATTCCAGAACAGAATCAAGAGGGTATTCTAATGAAAACAGAACGAATGGATCCAGAGAAAATTCTGAAAACAAAATGAATGAAAACAGATCAGTTTATAGTCCAAGAACAGAATCCAGAGGGAATTCTGAGAATAGAACGAATGAAACCAGATCCGTTTCAACTCCAAGAACAGAATCTTCCAGAGGGAATTTTGAAAACAGGATCAATATGAATAGAGCTGCTTCATCCTCTACAAGGACTGAATCTCAAAGAACAGCATCTGAAAACAGATCTTCGAGACCGCAAGCATCACAACGTTCAGAAGCTCCACGAGGAAATCAGGAAGCCAGAGGTGGTGGTCAGTCACAAAGACAAAATAATTCAGAATCAAGAGGTGGAGGAAGAAGAGGTTAGTCTTAAAAAAAGGTTTTTAAATTAAAAAGAACACAATCTAACGATTGTGTTTTTTTTGTTGTTTATAATTGATGCTAATTTGTTTTAAAACAGTAAATTTGCAACCGTCTTTTATAAAAACATACATGAGCGCATCGCATAAAAACTTACACAGTAAGTTGTCTATTGGGGGTTTATTGATCACATTAGGAATTATTTATGGAGATATTGGTACTTCTCCATTATATGTAATGAAGGCCATACTTGGTGAGCACAGTATTAATGCTGATATTGTTTTAGGAGGTATTTCCTGCGTTTTCTGGACGTTAACGCTCCAAACTACAATTAAATATGTGCTTATAACCTTAAGTGCTGACAATCACGGTGAAGGTGGGATTTTTGCTTTGTATGCTTTAGTCAAGAAAACAAAAATATCATGGCTTATCGTGCCTGCTATTATTGGCGGTAGCGCCTTGTTAGCTGACGGAATTATAACACCGCCAATTTCCGTTTCTTCTGCAGTAGAAGGTATAAAAACATATTATCCTGAAATAAATACAATCCCAATTGTTATTGGAATTCTTTTTATTTTATTTACAATTCAACAATTTGGGACTAAACTCGTTGGTAAATTTTTTGCACCAATGATGCTTATATGGTTCGCAATGCTGGGTACTTTAGGTGTTATTCAGATTATGCAGCATCCAGAAGTTATAAAAGCGATAAATCCATATTATGCATATCATTTATTGCAAATACATCCTGAAGGATTTTTTGTTCTTGGATTTGTATTTTTATGTACCACAGGAGCAGAAGCATTGTACTCTGATATGGGGCACTGCGGAAGAAAAAATATTAGAATCAGCTGGGTCTTTGTAAAACTGACTTTAGTACTAAATTATTTTGGCCAGGCTGCTTACTTAATTCATCATGAAGGTTCGACATTACAGGAATTAGGTGGTGAAAATGGTAATCCCTTTTATTTAATCATGCCGGATTGGTTTCAACCGGCAGGAATTGTAATTGCGACTTTAGCGGCTGTAATTGCTTCTCAGGCATTAATTAGTGGTTCTTTTACTTTGATAAATGAAGCGATGCGATTAAATTTCTGGCCAAAAGTAAGAATCAAATATCCTACCGAAGTAAAAGGTCAATTATATATTCCGTCGATCAACTGGTTATTGTTTTTTGGTTGCGTCGGAATCGTTTTGCACTTTGAAAAGTCGAGTAATATGGAGCACGCTTATGGTTTGGCAATTGTACTTTGTATGATTATGACCACAATTTTATTAAATTATTACTTAATCATGAAAAGGGTTAAGCTGTATTTTATGGTTCCCCTGATCACTATTTATTTAGTTATTGAAGGTTGTTTTTTAATTGCCAATATTACCAAATTTGCAGATGGTGGTTACGTAACCTTAATCATAGCAATTATGTTAATTTCAGTAATGACAGTATGGTATGTGGCTAAGAAAATTAACAAAAGCTATACTAAAATTGTCAAAATTGACGATTACAAGAAAGTTCTGATGGAGTTGAGCGAAGATTTATCCATTCCAAAATATGCAACTCATTTGGTTTACATGACAAATGCAAATCGTGTTGATGAATTAGAGCAAAAAGTAATGTATTCTATTTTACAAAAGCGTCCTAAACGAGCTGATATCTACTGGTTTGTACATGTAAATATTTTAACTGAACCTTATAAAACGCAATATAAAGTAACAGAAATTGCTAAAGATGACATTTATAGAATTGATTTTAATTTAGGATTCAGAGAGCCAACCAAAATCAATCTAATGTTTAGGGAAGTTATTCGCGACATGGTGAAAAATGGAGAAGTTGATATTACCAGCCGTTACGAATCATTAAATAAAAACAATATTGTTGGGGATTTCAAATTTGTCTTGTCTGAAAAATTCCTGTCTAATGATTCCGACTTATTGTGGCATGAAAAAATAATCATGAACTCTTATTTCTTAATCAAAAAATTAAGTTTGTCTGAAGAAAGTGCTTTTGGATTAGACAGCAGTTCAGTTAAAATAGAGAAATTTCCAATGGTGCTTCATGCTCCTGAGAATATTGGATTAACAAGGATTATAAAGTAAATCATTTTTCAAAATACATTCAAAAACACTCTTTTATGCTTTATTAGAGTGTTTTTTTTCTTTTTAATGAAAGTCAAAATAACAATCAAAATTAAAAATTTAACTTTCAATCAATTAATAGTACCTTTGCAACTCAAATAATTAAAATGAGATTACACAGAAATTTAGTTTATACTACCATCGATTCTTTGAATGCTATTTTCAATGAAGGAGAATATGCAGACAAAGTGGTAGCAAGAGCCTTAAAAAAAGACAAACGTTGGGGAAGTTCTGACAGGAAGTTTGTTGCTGAAACCATATACGAAATTGTTCGTTGGAAAAGATTATATGCTGAAATTGCAGAAGTTAAAGAGCCTTATGACAGGGATAACTTATGGAGAATGTTTGCGGTTTGGGCAGTTTTAAGAGGCTATCCAATTCCGGATTGGAGACAATTAGAAGGCACTCCTGAAAGAAAGATAAAAGGCCGTTTTGATGAGCTTTCAAAAGTTAGAGCTTTAAAAGAATCTATCCCGGACTGGATGGACGAATTAGGAGTAAAAGAATTGGGAGAAAAGGTTTGGGCAAAAGAGATTACGGCGCAAAACCAGCCTGCAAAAGTTATTCTTAGAACAAATACTTTAAAAGGTACCAAAGAAAGTCTTCGAAATACGTTGATGGATTTAAATATTGAAACAGAATATTTAAAAGATCAGCCAGAGGCTTTGGTTTTGAAAGAAAGAGCCAATGTCTTTTTGACAGATGCTTTTAAACAGGGACTTTTTGAAGTTCAGGATGCAAACTCGCAATTGGTTGCCGGTTTTCTTGATGTAAAGCCAGGTATGCGTGTTGTTGACACCTGTGCAGGAGCTGGCGGAAAAACATTGCATATTGCTTCTTTAATGGAGAATAAGGGGCAATTGATTGCAATGGATTTATACGAAAGTAAACTCAAGCAATTGAAATTAAGAGCCAAAAGAAATGGTGCTTTTAATATTGAATATCGTATTATTGATACAACCAAAGTGATCAAAAAGCTGCATGAAAAAGCAGATCGTGTTTTAATAGATGCGCCTTGCAGCGGTTTAGGAGTTTTAAAAAGAAACCCTGACTCTAAATGGAAATTACAACCTGAATTTATTGATAATATCCGTAAAGTTCAGTCGGAAGTTTTAGAAAGTTATTCTAAAATTGTAAAACCGGGCGGAAAATTGGTATATGCAACGTGTTCTGTTTTACCATCAGAAAATCAGGAGCAGGTAGAGAAATTCCTTAAAACTGAAATTGGTAAACAATTTACATTTATAAAAGATCGTAAAATACTGGCTTCAGAATCTGGTTTTGACGGATTTTATATGGCACTCCTAGAACGTAAAATATAATAAAAATCCCAATATTTAAAAATCCAAATTCCAATCACTACATTGGGATTTGGATTTTTTTATTGGATTTTAAGTTTGTAAGCTTGGTTTACGTAGCAGTTTTCCGTTTTCATTTTCTTTAAATTTGGGCACAAAAACGATTTTTTTTGGTTTTTCATATTTATCTAAGATGTCAAAAAAATCAACTGGAAAATTTTGTTTCTCTCCCTCAATTACCAAAATTAATTTTTCGCCTAAAAGAGAATCAGGAATTCCGGTTACAAAAAATCTGGAATTGATTTTTCCGATTAGTTTTGCTTCAATTTGTTCCGGAATTAATTTTAGACCGCCACTATTAATTACATTGTCAATTCTTCCTAAAAAAGTGAATTGATTTTCTTTTATTGACTCAATTAGATCATTTGTAACAATTGGTTCTTCAGAAATTGCAGGAACGGTAATTACTAAACATCCCCGATTATCCTTAGTAATTTTTATATTTGGTAAAACTGTAAAAACTTTTTCACCGACTTTTCTGGCTGCAATATGAGTAATGGTTTCGGTCATGCCATAAGTTTCATAAACTTCAGTTTTTAAAGCCAAAAGTTTTTCTTCTAATTCAGTATCCATTTTTGCTCCGCCAACTATAAGTTTTTTGACATTTTTTAAAGCTTTAATCGAATTCTGCACTTGTAAAGGGACCATTGCCGCAAAATCATAAATGGTCTTATTTAATGCTAAAGGGGCTGTACTTGGCTCTGTAATATCTAAATCCAGCCCCAAAATTAAACTTCTGACCAGCATCATTTTTCCTGCTATAAATTTTACGGGTAGACAAAGTAAGGCTTTATCTCCTGGTTTTAAATCGAAAAAATCCCCGGTTGCTAATGCCGATTGTATCATAGCTTGTTTCTGCAGGCGGACTAGTTTGGGTAGACCAGTAGTTCCTGATGTTTTCATTTCGATGTACTCTTTTTTATCAAACCAGTCTAATAGAAATTCTCCAATAGCCTGTTCGTTAGGATCACCTTCTTTGATAAAACTATAGGCTACACTACTGAGTTCATCAGCATTAAGGTGATGACCATTTATTTTAAAATAATTATGAACGTTTTTATGAGTTAGTTGAATCATGACTTAATATTTTATTATTTCTGTAACAGTTATATCGCCTGTTAACTTTTCTTTCCAGTTTTTCCAGTTGTATTTTTTGCTAAAAATAAAAAGCAAAATAGGGTAGATAATCACTACCGGCAAAATAACATCGAAACCTGCAGAGGGCTCAGATAAATCTATAAATATAGAATGAGTTTGAAAAACGGACCAATCCGAGGTTACCAATAAAGCACCAATCAGGTTGTTTGCGGCGTGAAAACCAAGTGCCAATTCCATTCCTTCGTCCATTAATGTGAGAATTCCTAAAAATAAACCTGTGCCAATATAATAAACCATGATAATAGGGCCTATTTTAGTCACTTCCGGATTAAACCAATGCATAGAACCAAATATAAGAGAAGTCATTACTAATGGAAACCATCTGTTTAGTGCTAAATTAGCAAATCCCTGCATAAGATAACCCCTGAAAACATACTCTTCTGTACTGGTTTGTATCGGAATAAACACGGTTCCTATAACTACCAGAATAAGGAAAGGGACAGGTTTAAAATTCAAAATAAATTGTTCCGGTGATTGTAAATAAAGAAACAAAAAGCTTGCTATGGAAAATAACGACCATAATAAAAATGAAAATAAGATACGCTTGATATCTACTTTCCTTCGCGAGGTAGTAATGGATAAGAAACTTTGATTATGAAGGTGTTTAACCACATAAAAAACACCCGCCAGAGCAAAAACAAATGATATCATAACCAAAAGCAAAGTAAGATTTGATTCAAACATTTTCATTGCCGAATCATTATCTGACGGAATCGCAGTTTTATCTGTAAAACTTTTGTAAACCATCGCAAGAGTAAAAGGAATCTGGCCAACAAACGAAGCAATGATTATTATGACGGAGCCTAAAATATATTTCCCAAAATTATTTTCAGGCTTAATTCCTTGTTCTAAAAACATGTTATTTAAAATTTAAAATGAAGTTCTAATTAATAAGTAAATCTTATTTTTGGGGATAGCTAAAATACCTTTTTTTAAAGTAATTATTTTACAACATCTTAAAAAAAATAAAATGATACAAGTTTACCATAATCCACGTTGTGGAAAATCAAGAAATTGTCTGGCTTTTATGGATGAGGCAAATCTAAGTTATGAAATAATCCCTTATCTTACTGAAACGCCAACTTTTGAGGAGCTGAAAAGTTTAATTGAAAAATTAAACCTCAAACCAATTGAATTAGTCAGAAGTAAAGAGAAAATCTGGATTGATGAATTTAAAGGAAAAACATTAACCGATTCTCAAATCATTCAGGCAATGACTGATAATCCTATTTTGATTGAAAGACCAATTGTAATAAAAGATGGTAAGGCTATTATTGGACGTGACCCGGACAAACTTGCTGCTTTTTTGAAATGATTATAAAGTAGAGGATTAACATTTTTTTGTGATTTCATCTTTTAAACCAAAAGTTATATTTGCGGTCTAAAAGAAAAAGAAATACCAGAAAACTAATGAAAAAAATCAAATTTGCCATACTAATCTTATTCCTGTTTTCAGGATTATGGAATTATGCACAACAACCACCTTCGGGTCAAAACAAAGTAAAAGTTACAGGAAAAGTTTTAGAGAAAGTATCTAAACAGCCATTAGAATACGCTACTATATCAATAACAGCATCCAATGATACAAAAGTAATTGCTGGAGGAATTACAAATCCAAAAGGTGAATTTGATTTAGCAGTTCCTCCGGGAACTTATGATATCAAAATAGAATTTATTTCATTTAAAGCCACTGAAATCAAAGGAAAAAATATTTCTTCCGATACAAATTTAGGAGTTGTACCGCTTTCTGAAGATGCAGCGCAGCTAAACGAGGTTGTGGTTCGTGCAGAAAAATCGACAGTAGAAATAAAGCTGGACAAAAAAGTGTACAATGTGGGCCAGGATATGATGGTAAAAGGCGGAACAGTGAGTGATGTGCTTGATAATGTTCCTTCAGTTTCAGTCGATACAGAAGGAAATGTAAGTTTAAGAGGAAGTGATAATATCCGAATTTTAATTGACGGAAGACCATCAAACGCAATCAATATGGCTGAAGCATTACGTCAGCTTCCGGCAGATGCAATTGATAAAGTAGAAGTAATTACTAATCCATCTGCTCGTTATGATGCAGAAGGAGGTTCGGGATTAATTAATATAATTCTTAAAAAAGGAAAAAATCAGGGATTTAACGGAACTTTTATTGCTTCAGGAGGAATTCCTGAAACGTATGGTTTAAGTGCGAATCTGAATTATAAAACAGAAAAATTAAATTATTTTACGACCGCTGGCTATAATTACAGAACAAATGAAGGAGAAGGCTTAACCAATTCGGAATATTTCAATGCGGATGGTTCAACAAAACGTTATTTAGATGAAACCCGTGATACTAAAAGAACCAGAGACGGATTTAACGGAAGAGCAGGTATAGAATGGTCTATTACACCAACTACTTTCTGGACGAATGCCATCAATTACCAAAAAAATACCGGTGAAGACAGAGATTTGATTAATTACTATAATTATGATGCTAATCGCGTTTCAACAGGTAATTCATCTCGATTAAACAATGGGGATTCAGGAGGCGAAAATGTAGAATATACATCAAACTTAATTAAAAATTTTAATGATAAAGGGCATAAACTGACTGCCGATTTATCGATTTCAAGAAACACAGACGACAGTAACAGTGTGATTAATGCATCGCCAAATTTTAATACGACTTTAAATAATCAGGTTCAAAAGCAATTTCAATTACAGGCTGATTATGTGCTGCCGATAGGTGAAGGAAGTCAGTTTGAAGCTGGATATAAAGGAAGTTTTGGTGATTTGAATAACATATACTATGTTACGGATAATGCTGGAGAAGAAGATGAAAATTTATCTAATACTTTAGAGTACAAAGAGTACATAAATGCATTGTACACGTCATACGGTTTTAAAGTAAATAAATTTTCTTATTTATTTGGTTTGCGTTGGGAAGATACTAATATTGAGGTTAATTTACTGGATAATAATAATTTCAATACCAAAAAATACAACAACTTATTTCCAAGTGCTTTTATAAGCTATGAAATTTCAGATCAGAGTAATTTTAACGCAAGTTACAGTAAGCGTTTGTCAAGACCAAGAGGGCGTTTTATGAACCCTGCAGTAAACTATGCCAGTAACGTTAATATTTTTCAGGGAAATCCTGATTTAGATCCTTCATTGACTGATAAATATGATGTTGGATATCTTAAACGTTGGGAAAAAGTGACTTTTAGTACATCAGCTTATTTTGAAGATACAAAGAACGTTTTCAGTTTTGTAAGAATGCCAACGGGTGATGTTGTAACTCCTGACGGAGAAGTTGTAACTCCTGCACCTGGTGAGACAGTTGATGGTATTCCGGTTATTAAAAGCAGTCCAATTAACTTAGGAAAAGAACAAAAAATTGGTTTCGAATTTACATTTAATTACACCCCATTCAAATGGTGGAGATTAAACAGTAATTTCAATTTTTACAATGTAAAAACAACCGGAGAAAATAGCTATGAAGATAATAATAATCAACTAATTGTACAGAATCTGGATAATGAGGCTACTACCTGGTTTGCCAGAATTAGTTCAAAAGTTACCCTTCCATACAAAATTGACTGGCAGTTAAGTGGTAACTACAATGGAGAGCAAAAAACAGCACAAGGTAAAAATCTGGGACAGTTTGGTTTAAATACCGCTTTCAGTAAAGATGTTTTAAAAGATAAAGGGACTATTGCATTCAATATCAGTGATATTTTCAACTCAAGGAAGATGAGGTCTTATACGGATCTTTATGATAATAGTATATTAACTCAGACATCTTATAGTGAATTCCAGTTCCGTAAACGTCAGTTCAACTTATCATTTACGTATCGTTTCAACAAGCCTAAAAACGAAAGAGAAAAGAATGGAGCACCTAGAAATGAAGGTGGAGGAGACGGAGGTGGAGAATTTCCCGGATAATATAGCTTAAAACTTCAAAAAATAAATTCCAAATTCCAACCTAAAAAAATGGAATTTGGAATTTTTTATTATCAGAATTATTTTTTAGTTATAAAAAAAAGGACTCGAATAAACGGGTCCTTTTTTTATGAAATCAATTAAAGTTTAACTGACTGTTCTTCTTGTCTTTTCTTTGCTCTTTTCTCTTTGAACATTTCCCAACTAGCTCCCGTAACCCAGTAAGATACGAAACCAACTAAGAAAAACATCAACCAAAACCCTATAGTTAGTATGGTCAAGAAAAGTAAAAAACCTAAGTACTGTGAAAATTCAAACATGTTTTCCGGAATTTTTGAATGTAAGCACAAATGTAGGTTTTATATTTTTCGTTGCCAATAAAAACCAAATCAATTTTTATAAAAGAGCAATTATCTTTATATTTATACTCATTTTAAATAAGGTTTTTTTTGCTGTCAATAATCTTTTTGGAATAAATGAAATTCAAATAAAAGAGAATGAGTGTTTTAAGGAGCTGTTTCCCGCTATCCGTTGCAAACGAAGTTCATTGAACTCCAATGAAAATGGATGCTAAGTGAAGTGATCTTTTGTTTTTTAAAGAAAAAAACAAAAGGATTTCCACTACTATCGGGGCTATACCATCCGTTTTCAGAAGAACCTAATTTTTAGATTAGAAAATCAGGCATTTCACATTTTACAAAATACATTTTACAAATAACAATTTACAAATAACACAATGAAATACAGAATAGAAAAAGACACCATGGGAGAAGTACAAGTCCCAGCCGATAAATATTGGGGCGCACAGACAGAACGTTCCAGAAATAATTTTAAAATCGGACCATCGGCAACCATGCCAAAAGAAATTATCAAAGGTTTTGCGTATCTTAAAAAAGCTGCTGCGTATGCTAATTATGATTTAGGTGTCTTGCCAATCGAAAAACGCGATGCGATTGCGGCAGTCTGCGACGAAATCCTGGAAGGAAAACTAGACGATCAATTTCCATTAGTTATTTGGCAGACCGGTTCAGGTACACAAAGCAACATGAATGTAAATGAAGTTATTGCCAATCGCGCACAGGTTCTCAAAGGATTTGAAATTGGCGAAGGCGAGCAATTTATCAAAGCGAATGACGATGTCAACAAATCACAATCGTCAAACGATACTTTTCCAACCGGAATGCACATTGCGGCTTACAAAATGGTTGTAGAAACCACAATTCCGGGAATCGAAAAACTGCATGCAACTTTATCTGCAAAAGCAGCCGAATTTAATGACGTCGTAAAAATTGGCCGTACACATTTGATGGATGCAACACCATTGACATTAGGTCAGGAAATTTCAGGTTACGCTGCTCAGTTGGCATACGGTTTAAAAGCACTTAAAAACACGCTTTCACATTTATCTGAAATCGCTTTAGGTGGAACAGCAGTCGGAACAGGACTAAATACTCCAAAAGGCTATGATGTAAAAGTTGCAGAATATATTTCCAAATTCACCAATCATCCTTTCGTAACTGCCGAAAACAAATTTGAAGCACTTGCAGCACACGATGCAATTGTTGAATCTCACGGAGCATTAAAACAATTAGCAGTTTCATTAAATAAAATAGCAAATGATATTAGAATGTTAGCTTCAGGACCACGTTCCGGAATTGGCGAGATTCATATTCCTGAAAATGAACCGGGTTCTTCAATCATGCCCGGAAAAGTAAATCCAACGCAATGCGAAGCTTTAACCATGGTTTGTGCTCAGGTGATGGGGAATGATGTGGCAATTTCAGTAGGAGGAATGCAGGGACATTATGAATTGAATGTCTTTAAGCCTGTTATGGCAGCTAACTTTTTACAATCAGCAAGATTATTGGGAGATGCCTGTGTGTCATTTGATGAACATTGCGCTCAGGGAATCGAACCAAATTACAAACGCATCAAAGAACTGGTTGATAATTCATTGATGCTGGTAACAGCTTTAAACACAAAAATCGGTTATTACAAAGCAGCCGAAATCGCTCAAACTGCTCACAAAAACGGTACAACTTTAAAGGACGAAGCCGTTCGTTTAGGTTATGTAACTCCGGAAGATTTTGATGACTGGGTAAAACCGGAAGATATGGTATGATTTAATTGTTAATGGTGAATTATTAATTGTGAATTCTCATTGATGCAAATAAAAAAAGAGCTTTCTAAATTTTAGAAAGCTCTTTTTTTTAGATCATCTTTTAAGCAAACCGTTTATATTAGGCATTTCACAATTTACAATTCACAATTAAACATTATTAACATAGTCTTGTAAATAACTAAATCGCTCTGTCAGTTTACCATTTTCAGTGATTTTAGCTCTCTCCAGAATTCCGTCTTTATCTTTGTTGAAGAAGGCAGGAATTACATGCTCTATAAATTGTTCTCCAAAGCCTTCACTGGCATCTTTGGGTATTTCACAAGGCAAATTATCAACAGCCATAACTACGATTGCTGCAGGATGAAAAACATCAACTTCTTTATTTTCTGAAGGAAGATAACCATACAAAGGTTCTGCAATAGTAGAAGAACGAAGTGTACTGGCAATAGGCCCGTTTACATCGCACGAAACATCTGCAACAACTCTTATTTTACAATCTTTGGCGTTCAACATTTCCTGAGTTAGGATTATAGGTGCGCCGTTAGCATAAAAATGTCCTGCGATATAAATGTCACTGACTTTGGTGAATTTTTCAAAATTAGAAGTATAAGCTTCCGGATGTTGTGTGAAATCCACAAAATCAAGAGTCTGTCCGTCAGTTCTTTTATTGTATTCTAAAGCATCCAATTGCACATAAACAGACTGAGTATAATTCTTGGTCAAATAATTTTCTGCTGTGATTTCTTTTACTTTGATCGCTTTTAAAATTTCCTGAGCACCGCTTCCAACTTTTCCGGTTCCGGTAATGACAAATTTCAAAGGAGGTAGTGTTATTCTTTTCAGATGCATAATCAAGGCATCTTTTCCTGAAAGGGTTTCTGCTTTTGGAAGTTTGAATAATTCAAATTTTATTCCGAACGCACGGATTCCGTTATAAACGCCCACCATTCCTGCATATTTTCCAAACCCGATTAATCTTCGGTTATGCTCATCTACGATGGTTTCATGATCGTATAGAGTGATGTTTTTCTCTAATACAGCCTGTAAAAGTTTTTTGTTGTAAGGCTGTTTTTTTATGGTATGTGAAAAAAAGAAATAGGATTTATTTGGAATTAAATTCTCAACCGGAACTTCTTTTACGCCAAATAAAATGTCACAGTCCGAAACATCATCAGCAACGGTTATGCCCATACTTTTGTATTGCTGGTCCGAAAAAATTCTAATATCTGAACTTTCTACAAATACTGAAGCTTCTGGATACAGTTGTTTTAGTTTTGCTAATGCGTCAGGTGCAAATACAACACGTCTATCAGGCGGATTTTTTCTTTCTTTGATAATTCCGAATTTCATGTAATGGGATTTTGGTTTTTAGTATTATAACTTTTAAGTGTTATTTTGTTTTAAATATAACAAATATAGTTAAATTTTTGTTGCTGTTTTATTATTTTTAATGATTATGAATCCTTAAGGTCTGATGTACAATAAGCTGACGAAAAAAAATGTTAATTAGATGTTAATCTTAAGAATTTTCTTCGGCTAAAATCTTTAATCATAAATATTGAATTCTATATATTTGTTTTTAAAGAATAATGAAAATGAGTTTCCTTAAAAAAACAAATATACCACAAATACTTTTCTCAATTTTAGTTTTAAGTTCTTGTGGAAAAGATAAAAATAGCAGTCAGGATGAGGCTGTAAAAGAAAAAGATACATTAGGTAAAATGGTTCCAATGGGACCTGAAAAAAAAATAACTGCATCCTATGCTAATTCTGTAAAAGGGAGAATAAATCATTTTTACAACAAAAACTGGCCAAACAATAGTATGAACGGAAGTTTTTTGGTAGCAAAAAACGGTCAGATTATTTTTGAAAGATATAATGGTTTTGCCAATAAAAATAAAGACACCAAAATTACCGCTGATACCCCTGTGCAAATTGCCTCTGTAAGCAAAGTACTCACCGCAACTGCTGTTTTAAAACTAATTAATTTAGGTAAACTTGGCCTGGATCAGAAAGTAAATACGATTTTAAAAACCTTTCCATACGAAGAATGTACGGTTCGAATGTTATTGTGTCATCGCAGCGGAATGCGAAATTATGCTTATTTTACAGACAGGGATAAATCAGTTTGGGACAGGCACAACCAGCTCACCAACAAAGATATTTTAGATATTCTGGCTACTAAAAATGTAGGTTTGGAGTCCAGAGTAGGTACCCGTTTTGCTTACTGCAATACCAATTACGCCATGCTGGCACTTATCATTGAAAAAATAACTAGTCTAACATACAAAGAAGCCATGTCTCAAATGATTTTCAAGCCTCTTGGAATGACGCATACGTATGTTTTTGATGATGATAAAGAGAGAAAAAATATTGTTCCGTCTTATAAAGGGAATGGTGTAGAAATTGGTTTTGATTATTTGGATAACGTTTATGGCGATAAAAATATCTTTTCGACGGTACGTGATCTTTTAAAATTTGACAGAGCCAGAAATGCACCCGACTTTTTAAAACCGGCTTTATTAAAAGAGGTTTACACCGGCCAGAGCAATGAACGTAAAGGCACCAAAAATTATGGACTGGGAATCAGAATGATCAATTGGGAAACTGGTCAGAATTTTTACTTTCATAACGGTTGGTGGCACGGAAATACATCATCTTATATTACCCTTCAAAAAGAGCAGGTTACCATTATTGCCTTATCAAACAAAATGACAAGAAATACATACGCAGTTCGCAAACTGGCTCCGGTTTTTGGAGATTACCCTTTTCAGTTTAAAGACGAAGAATAATAGAATATTCGAAAGTCAAAAGTTGTAAAGTCATAAAGCTTTTACCAGTTAAGTATTGGACTTTAAAATTTTATGACTTTTGACTTGCGACACTACCGAATAACAGAATTTTTCTGAAAATTTTAGTAGAAAGTAATTTCAAATAGTATAAATTTGCAAACTCATTTTTGGGGTCGACTGGTTTTGACAGCAAGTCGAATTGAAAAGTAAGCACGTCGAGCATTGAGACCTTGCTCGTAAATATAAGATCTCACACTTTTACACGGCGAAAATAACTACGCTTTAGCTGCATAATCCGAATTATAGTACGATTAGCCACGTCCCTACAAGGTAGGGAAGCTGGATTCTCCTTGAAAGCCTTGGTTTGTGGCGTTCTGTTTAGGGGAACCGTAAAAATAAACCTAGATTTCCATGAGCTTCGGGTGGATTTTGAAAATTAAGAAGATAAGTGTTGAGTGGCTGTTTCTGGCCTTGCTTAACATCGAAAATCTAATCAGGAAATAAACGTGTAGAAAGCTCTTTAGTTGCTTGTTTGGACCCGGGTTCGATTCCCGGCGACTCCACCAGAAGGGATGATTGCCAAATCATCCCTTTTTTTTATAAATCAACTATTCTTTTTTCTTTCATTATCAGTGAAGTGTATGCGAATAAATTCATAAGATTTTCAATAAATCTAATTTACGTATACAAGTTGCTGTCAAAGACGATTTTAATGACTCACTCTTTTGTATCCCGTCAGGCGTAATTATAAATATAGCTTATATCTGGCAATTGGCCGGGATTGTTTTTCAGGATAGTAGATGCGTGAATTTTGCTAATTCTTAGCGCTCAACAATCTGTTTAGTTCAGGGATGGAGTTATTATAAGTAAATTTAATATTTATAATAGTACATTTTTTGTATCAATAATTCACTTGCAGTTTTAATAGAGATGAAGGAAATATTCCTGTAAAAAAATATCAAAATGATATTTTTTTACTTTTTTTTTACTCAAAAGATACAATTATTTAAAAAATTAATAATATTGCCAATTCAAAACAAATTATAAATTTCATGTCATCAAATTCCGGTTTGGATCAAAAGAAACTTCTTCATGAGTTATCTCAGGGAAGCGAACCGGCATTTACTATTTTATATAATCAATATAAAAATGGTGTTTATTCAATCGCTTTAAAAATAACTAAATCCACTATCCTGGCAGAAGAAGTGGTTCAGGATGTGTTTTTGAAAATTTGGCAAAACCATGAAAATTTAGTTGATATAGCGAATTTCGAAAATTATCTTTTTATTATTTCCCGCAATCATATTTTTGATATGATTAAAAAAGTAGCAAGGGAAGCCTCCCTGCCAGTTGAACTTAATTATAAAAATACAACTTTAGAAGATACAGATACAGTTGTAAAAGACGACCAGTATAATGTTATTTTAAATCAAATTATAGACCAGCTGCCTCCTCAGCAGCAAAAAATCTATAAAATGGCCAAAATGGAAGGTTTAAGTCATCAAAAAATTGGTGAAGATTTAGGGATTTCTACCGAAACAGTAAAAAAGCATATGGCACAGGCCTTAAAATTTGTACGCAACAGAATTTCTCCTTACATGAATATGTTCATGACAATTCTTTTATTTTTCAAAGCTTAGAGCCTGTTAAATTTTAAAGCTTTTCTTTCAAAACAGCCCTTCGGATTATTTTTTTTACATTTTTTTAACTTTCGACTACTCCCTCCTCATTTTTAAATCGTCTTTATAATAAAGATCATTATTTAATTGGTAATTGCCCAAAAGATTGATCTTTTAAATAAATTTTAAACTGTCCCAAGTTTACCATTTACGACCTATTATTAACTTATTTAATTACAAATCGAATGCAGAAAAAAATATTTGAAGAATTATTTGAAAATTATTTGCAAAGGAACCACTCAGAGGCTGAAGAACAAAAACTGATGGAACTTATTCGAAATGGTGAATATGATGATATCATAAAAGAAAAAATTCATATCATGCTTAAGGAGAAGACTGGATCTGAAGTAATGGGTGATGAGCAAAGTGCTTATATTTTAAGATGTATCTTGTCTGAACCTAATTCTAACCGGGAAGTTATAAAACTTGAACCGGAAAAAAGAAACAGAAAAAAAGTTGTTCGTATACTATTTGCAGCAGCCAGTATTATTGCTTTAATCGCTCTTGGCAACAGTTTGTTTTTTAAACCAAAAACTTCTTTAATGACTCCAGTTATTGAAAAGCCTGTAATTGCAGAAAATACTTCTATAGATTTTAGCGGAAAACAGTTGATTCGTTTGCCTGATGGAAGTACAGTGCTTTTAAACGATAACAGTACCCTGAAATATGACCAGGATTCTTTTGATGCGAAAACCCGTGAAGTGACACTTACGGGAGAGGCCTTTTTTGATATTAAACGAAACGAAGAAAAACCTTTTATTGTACATACAGGAAAGGTACAAACCAGGGTGTTAGGTACGGCATTTAATATTAATACACATAACTCTTCGGGTAATATTGAAGTTACCGTTGCAAGAGGTAAGGTTCAGGTTGGAGATGATGAGAAAATTTACGGCATTATCACTCCGAACCAGCAAATTAAAGTCAATAAAAACACACTCAGTTTTGCCCAAAGTAATATTAGTGCCGCTGTCGTGACAGAATGGAAAAGTAATTACCTGATTCTTGACGACATTAATATGGAAGAGGCTATTGCCTTAATTTCCCAGAAATACAAAGTACAGATTTCATTGGCAAACGAAAAGATTAAAAATTGCAGAATTACAGCCAGCTTCTTAAATGATGAAGATCTGGATCATGTGCTAAAAGTAATCAGCAGTGTTATTGAAACCGAATATCGTTACAACAAAGCCGGGACGATTATTTTGGAAGGAAAAGGCTGTGAATAAATAAAAAAACAAAAAGGGCTGACTAAACCTCCTACTTTAGAAAGCTTTAAAATAATAGTAACCTTAAAAACAAGCTATAAGAGTAAATAAAAAAGCCATCCAGCTCCTACACCAGATGGCCCAAATTTTTAATAATTAAAACCAGTAACCATTAAAAACAAGCAAATTTATGAAATTACGCTGTAAAACAACCATGTTTGACACGGAAAAGAAATCTACATTTTTCCATTTGTCAAAAAAAACACTTATGATCATGCGAATCAGTTTATTCCACATTTTCTTACTGACCTGTGGCACTCATATGGTCTTCGCTACCGAAATGAGCAGCCAGAATTTAGAAACAATATCAGTTGACATTGAGCTTCATAACCAGGATATTAAAACTTTATTTAAAACAATAGAAAATAAAACGGGATTACTGTTTGCTTACCAGCCACAGATCATAAAAGATTTTCCAAAAGTTACTACACCAAGAGGACGTAGAAGTGTAAGTGATATTTTGGACTTAGTATTTCAGGGCAGCAATCTGGTTTACAAACAGGTAGACAAAAATGTTGTCATTTATAAAAAAGAAAAAACAGAATCCAGCACATCCGGAAAAAATGATATGCCGGAAAGAGACCGTACACTTACGGGAAAAGTTTTGGATGAAAAAGGATTTCCTCTACCAGGTGTTTCTGTTCTTCTTGTAGGGAGTAACAAACACGGCGTATCAGATTTTGATGGACAGTTTTATATTGACCTGCCAGCCGGAAAACATACGCTTAAAGTAGCTTATCTGGGGTATAAGACACAAGAAGTTATCGTTGAAAATCAAAGTTCAATAACTATCAAATTACAGCCCGATTTGGCCAAACTGGACGAAGTTGTAATTATTGGTTATGGTACAACAACCAAAAGAACAACGACCGGATCTGTAGTTAAAATTACAGCTGAAGATATTGAGAAACAGCCTATAACTAATATTTTACAAAGTTTACAGGGAAGAACACCAGGTGTTTTTGTAACACAGACATCAGGTTATGCAGGATCAGACATGAACATTAGTATTCGTGGCCGAAATTTTATTGCCGGAGATAACCTGCCCTTTTATATCATAGATGGAATTCCTTATATAGGCGATGATTTAAAGGAGCAGGCGCAAAAAGATCAGGGAGCACAAAATATGGACGTTGTTAGAGGAGCGCAAAAAAGAACAAGTCCATTAAACATTCTTAATCCAAATGATATAGAAAGTATTGAAATTCTAAAAGATGCAGATGCTACGGCAATTTACGGATCAAGAGGAGCCAATGGTGTTGTACTTATTACAACCAAAAAAGGAAAGGCAGGAAAAACAGAATTTACTATAACGACAAACTCAGGAGTTTCTGAAGTGGCACATATGATAAAAACATTAGATACCCCTACTTACCTGAATATGCTGCAAACTGCATTAAACAATGGTGGTGATGTAGCTGATGTGGATAGTAACGGTATTGCTATTACAGACTGGGATCCAAATGCTTATACAAACTGGCAGGAAAAACTGATAGGTGGTACAGCAAATTTCAATAATTATTCGGGTTCATTAAAAGGTGGAAATGATACAACAAATTTTCTTTTAAGTGCCGCTTACCATAAAGAAACTACTGTTGTCCCGGGAGATTTCAGCTACGATAAATTCTCTACTAACTTTAATGTGAATCACAGCACACTCGATAAAAAATTAAAAATAGGAGCATCTGTTCTTTTCTCTACAGACCATAACCAGCTACCGTTTTTTGATATTACCAATTATGCAATAGGTACTGCACCAAACCGTCCGTTGTATAATGCAGATGGCAGTTATTACTGGTCTCCGGATTATTTTAGTGATATTAACCCGCTTGCAGCTTTAGGTAAAAGAGTTGATGATAAAGGAATTAACTTAATTACAAGTGTAAGCCTTCAATATGAAATTGCAAAAGGACTTTCTATTAAAACAGATTTGGGTTACGGAAGAGCTCAAATGCTTACCAAGCAGTATATGCCTGGATCTGCCAGTAACCACGTGTATGATGAAGCAAATGGATATGATACATCAAGATCTTATACTACTTCAACAAATAATACCAACAATTTTACTATAGACCCTCAGCTTAATTATACAACCCAATTATGGAAGGGTAATCTTACCGCACTTGTTGGTGGATCCTGGCAGGACAGAAAAGCTGAAATGCCTACCTATTTAAACGCTTCCCAATATTCTGCAGATAATTTAATTGGTAATGTAGGTGCTGCAGAAACAATCTCTGCGTCTAATGCAAGCTCAGAATACAAATACATTTCTCTTTTTAGCAGAGTAAATTATAATATTGAAAACAAATACATTCTGAATTTGAATTTTAGAAGAGATGGTTCTTCTAAATTTGGAGCCAATAACCGTTTTGGTAATTTTGGTTCTGTTGGGGGTGCCTGGATTTTTACCGAAGAAAAGTTTTTAAAAGACAATTTATGGCTAAGTTTTGGTAAAATCCGCTCCAGTTACGGAGAAATCGGAAGCGACGAAATTGGAAATTACAGATACGTTGATACGTACGACACACGTACTTATGGTAACGGAAATCCTTCTATGGCTGCAACAAAAATTGCCAATCCAAATATCAAATGGGGACTTACCAAAAAATTTGAAGTGGCTTTGGATTTAAGTTTCCTTAAGGACCGTATTTCTTTTACCACAGCTTATTACAAAAATACATCCAGTAACCAATTAGTTGATTATACACTTAGTCCACAGGCCGGATTTACCTCTTATACCGCTAATTTACCAGCTGAAGTTGAAAATCAGGGATGGGAGTTTACCCTTGGTACAACGAACATCCGTACCAAAGACCTAACCTGGTCAACTTCTTTTAATATTTCGACCAACTCAAATAAATTAGCAAAATTTGATGGTATCGAATTCACCAGCTATTACTCTCAATATGTTGTAGGCAGACCTTTAAGCAGCCGATATTTATACACTTACACAGGTAATACTAATGGAGAACCTCAATTTAAAGATGTAAACGGAGACGGAAGAATTTCACGCGGATTAGCAGATACAAAAGTTGGCGACAGAGAATATTACGGACCAACATATCCTCAATATTACGGAGGAATCTCAAATACAATTAGCTATAAGGCATTTACTCTTGACTTTTTATTCCAGTTTGTAAAACAGGAAGGTACTACTTTAATGGCATCAACAGGTGCGCAGCCAGGGTACCCTTACAGTACAGCAAATTTTCAGGTTGATGAGTACAGAGATTACTTAGCACAAGGAAATGTACTAAGTTCAGGTTTTCAGAATAGTTTTTTCAATTATATAGGATCAAATGCAGCTATCGTAGATGCATCGTATATAAAACTTAAAAATGTGAATGCCTCTTATCAGGTTCCTTTAAATGAAGGAACTAAGAAATACATACAAGCCATCCGTCTTTCATTACAGGGTCAGAATTTAGTAACCTTTACCAGCTACAGAGGACTTGACCCTGAAACACAAGGCTTGGCATTGCCTCCATTGCGTACGATCACTTTTGGAACTCAGTTTACATTTTAATTCTACTAATCATGAAAAATTTTTCTATTAAATATACCTATATCTTTTCGTTTTTTCTTTTAACAGGACTTACAGGCTGTGATGATATGCTTGACGTTGACCTTCCGGTTAACGAATTATCATCTGAAAATGTATATGTTTCTGATCCAACTGCAGAAGCTGCTGTCAATGGAATTTACCAAAGCATGGTTGCCAGCGTTTATTATGATAATTTGCATAGAATTCTTGGACAGACAGCTGATGAGTTAATCCCCCGAACAGGTATTGCAAATGTTTATAGTTCTAATGAAATTCCGGATATCGATGGGAGTATAGGTACTATGTGGACAGAATTGTACAAAACAATTTATAATGCCAACAATGTTATTGAAGGAGTTACTAAAAGCACTACACTTAATCCTGTAAAAAGTAAACAATGGATTGCTGAAGCAAAATTTCTACGCGCCTATTCACATTTTTATCTAACTAATCTTTGGGGAAACGTACCATTGATATTGACTACAAATATAGATGTTACGGCTTTGGCACCACAATCTTCTCAGGAAGCGGTTTACACCCAGATTTTGCTTGATTTGACTGATGCCTCAAAAGATCTTCCAACTAACTACAGTAATTATAATGATGGAGAAAGAATAAGAGCTACAAAATGGGCTGCAGAAGCATTATTAGCAAGGGTAAATCTTTATTTAAGAAGATGGAGTGCAGCAGAGATTCATGCATCTGCCGTAATAAATGAGACCGGTACCTACAAAATAATTACCGGATTGACAGATTCGAATAATCCATTTATTGCAGATAATGATGAAGCTATCCTTCAGATACCTTATTATAATGTTAATTATACTTATGAAGGAACTGCTGTATTTGGAACCGGAGGAACTTATTTACTAAGAAAAGGAAATGCCCTTTTTGAAGCAGGTGATGATCGAAAAACAAAATGGACAATTGATATCCGAGACAGAGTAACTAATGCTTTTATAGGCATTGCGCCAAGAAAATATAAAGCTAATTTTGGACAATCTATCAACGAACGCTCAACTGTACTCAGACTGGCAGAACTTTATTTGATAAGAGCCGAAGCAAGGGTAAAATTAAATAATATTACCGGCGCACAACAGGATATTGATGTAATCAGAAACAGGGCTTTATTAGGCAACACTACATTAACAGACTCCAATCAACTCCTTGAATTAATTGCTATGGAAAGAGAAAGAGAACTGTTTGCCGAAAATGGCCACCGATGGCTGGATCTTAAAAGAAGCGGTAACATTGATCAGATTCTTGGATCAGTTAGCGATAAAATCTGGAAAAGCACGGACAGTCTTTATCCAATTCCGGAAACGGCTATTCGATCTAATCCTTCCTTAATTCCAAATCCGGGATACTAACTAATTCAAATAATTTACTCAGGAATGTTTTATAAAAAAAGCATTCCTGAGATTTTAATAACACTATGGAAACAACAATTGTAAGAGTTGAGGACTTGTCACATCAATATAGTAAGGATTGGGCAATACAAAATATAAATTTTGAAATCAAAGAAAACAGGATTCTGGGGCTTCTGGGCTCTAATGGTGCCGGAAAATCGACTACTATGAATATCCTTTGCGGGGTTTTAAACCAGACTCACGGAAATATTTTTATTGATGGGATTAATCTAAAAGAAAACCCTGTTGAAGCTAAAAAACTAATCGGATTTTTGCCCCAAACTCCGCCTTTGCATTTAGATTTAACGGTAAATGAATATTTAATTCATTGTGCAGAATTGCGCCATGTCAAAAAAGAAGATTTAAAAAATGCGGTTGAAAAAGCCAAAGAAAAATGCGGAATTGCACATTTCAGCCACCGATTAATTAAAAACTTATCCGGCGGATACAGACAGCGTGTGGGAATTGCACAAGCTATTATTCACGAGCCAAAACTCGTGGTTTTAGATGAGCCAACAAACGGATTAGATCCAAACCAAATTTTAGAAGTAAGAAACTTAATTAAAAAAATTGCCAAGGATAAAGCCGTAATATTTTCTTCACACATTCTTTCTGAAGTTCAGGCAACCTGTCAGGATATCAGAATGATTGAAAACGGACACATGGTTTTTTCGGACACTCTCGAGGCTTTCAATAATTATATAGAAGCTGATAAATTGACTGCAAGCTTTGAAAATCCGCCCGCAATTGCTGAATTAACAGCCATTCCCCAAATTTCTCATGCAGTATATCTTTCCCCTAAAAAAGTTCAGATCACTTTTAATGGCACACAGGAAGTTGCTGAAAAAATTGTATCGCTAAGCGTCTCTAACAACTGGAAATTACGTGAGATTCAATTCGAAAAAGTATCTCTGGATGAAATTTTTGCCCAATTATCAAAAAAAGCACCTTCTAAAAACGCCATTCCTTCTTAAAAATCAAACAAATGAAAACAATATACAGAATTGCTAAAACAGAGCTCAATACCATGTTTTATTCGCCGGTTGCGTGGGTGGTTTTAGTCATATTTTCTATCCAGTCCAGCTGGAAATTTTTCGACTCGGTACAACGTTTTGAAAAAGCACAAAAAATTGGAGAAAGCATTGGCAATTTGTCGCAATATGTTTTTTCGGGCTTCAATGGATTGTATACTGAAATGCAAAATTATTTGTACTTATATGTCCCTCTTTTAACAATGGGGTTGGTGAGCCGTGAAATTAACAGTGGTTCCATTAAACTTCTGCTTTCTTCCCCTATAAAAATTAAGGATATCGTACTAGGAAAATATTTAGCCATTGTTACCTATTGCCTGTTATTTGTCGCTATACTGGCACTTCAGGTTATAATTGCATACTTTTCTATTGAAAATTTAGACTTAACATTTGTTCTTTCTGGACTTATTGGCTTGTATCTACTGGTTTCTACTTATGCAGCTATTGGTCTTTTTATGTCCTGCCTTACTTCTTACCAGGTTGTGGCAGCTATTAGTACATTAGTTGTTTTGGCTGGTTTAAATTTTATTGGAAAATTATGGCAGGATGTCGAATTTGTAAAAGACATCACTTATTTTCTTTCCATCGCAGGCCGTGCCAATGAAATGCTTGAGGGACTAATTATAAGCAAAGATGTATTTTACTTTATACTTGTAAGCGGTCTTTTCATTGGTCTGAGCATCTACAAATTAAAAACCGGAAGAGATGCTCAGAAAACTTCTAAAAGAGTTTTAAATTATACTTTATTAGTGACTGTAGTTCTTACACTTGGATACATTACTTCACGAGCTCCGCTGACATTTTATAAGGATATGACGCGTACTAAAAGCAGAACGCTGACCAAAAATAGTTTAGATATCGTCAAAAAAATAGAAGGCCCCATTAAGTTAACAACCTATGTAAACTTATTAGATGTTAACTATCACGTGGCCATGCCTTATTCTCAAAATCAGGATATTTCCAGTTTTGAAAACTACACCCGCTTTTTACCGCAAATGCAAATAGAATATGTCTATTATTACGATACTTCAAATAATGAGGCTTTATATGCGCAAAATCCGGGACTAAATGATAAACAGCTGGCCGAAAAAATGATTGAAACGCAGGATTTAAAACTCAAAAAATTATATTCTCCTGCTGAAATCAAAAAGTTGATTGATTTGAAACCAGAGCAAAACCGAGTGGTTAGAGTGCTGGAATACAATGGAAAGAAAACATTTTTAAGAATGTATGATGATTTGTTTAAAGCGCCGAGCGAAAAAGAAATTTCTGCAGCCTTAAAACGTTTAGTGGTTCCGGCTCCTAAAATTGTTTTGGCAACGGGAAACCTGGAGCGCAGTATTGACAAAATTGGAGACAAAAATTACAAGACAGGATTTAATGAAATTACCTTTCGATATTCATTAATCAATCAGGGATTTGATGTTGCTGCAGTTGATATTAATGCAATGAATATTCCGGAACAAACCAATATTTTAGTCATAGCCGACCCAAAAACGCAATTGAGCCAGGGGGCTGTTGACAGAATTACAAAATATATAGATGAAGGAAAAAATCTAATTCTTCTGGCAGAACCGGAAACCAATTCGACTTTAGCAGTAATAACAGATAAATTAGGTTTAAGCTATACGAAACAAGCTTTGGTTCAGGAAAGTGAAACCAATGCTCCGGATTATCTGGTTACAGATCTACAAAAAAATAGTGATCCGAATAGTGTTAGATTTAGTAAAACCCGTAATAACAATCCAATTCCGTTTTTAGGCAGCAGCGGCATTAAAATTAATAAAGATGCCGGTTTTAAAGTAACGCCACTTTTAAAAACCAATAAGCAGCCTGCATGGGAATCTCAAACAGCCATTACATCTATTTCAGAGGATTTGAAAAAGCAGCCTTCATCAACTGCAGTTCCCCTTGTAGTATCGCTAACCAGAAACAGTAATGGTAAAGAACAAAAAATTATTATTTCAGGTGATGCTGATTTTATGGGCAATGCCGAGTTAAGCAGAGGAGGTTCCGGAACATTTCAGTTTTTCACAGATATTTTTAGCTGGTTCAGTAATTACGAATTTCCAATTGATACAACACGTCCGGAAAGCATTGACAACAAAATAACCATTAATGCTAATCAGGTTTTAATTAATAAAATTGTCTTCATCGGACTATTTCCTTTATTAATCATATTAAGTGCTGCCTTTATTTTAATTAGAAGGAACAGAAGATAAAATCCCCTTTTGGTGTCGTTGAAAATGATATTCGATCTGTTTTTGTTCCCCAATCAAAATACATCCGAATTGATTTTTTAACGGCAGCTATTGGATAAAAAAATAAAAAAAATGACTAAAAAAAATATCATCTTTGGGATTCTGCTGCTGTCTTTTCACGGTGCATTCTCTCAATTCAAAACCACAATTCCGCTGGATAAAAATGTTATAACCGGAAAACTTAAAAACGGTTTAACGTATTATATTCTGCATAACGAAGAGCCAAAAGACAGAGCGAGTTTTTACTTCGTTCAAAACGTTGGTGCCATACTGGAAGATGACAATCAAAACGGACTGGCGCATTTTCTGGAACATATGGCATTTAATGGAACCGAGCATTTTAAAGGCAAAGGTATCATTAAAATGTTAGAAAAAAACGGAGTAACTTTTGGTAAAGATATTAATGCTTATACAGCTCAGGACGAAACGGTTTACAACATTAGCACTGTTCCTGTAACCAACGAAAAACTGATTGATTCTACCCTTTGGGTTTTACACGACTGGTCAGGATCCTTATCTTTAACTGATGCAGAAATCGATGCAGAAAGAGGTGTTATCCGTGAAGAATGGAGAACAAGAAGAACGAGTGATTTCCGCTTAAAAATGCAGACCGATCCCGTTTTGTACAAAGGATCGAAATACGGTAAAAGAGATGTGATTGGCGATTTGGATATCATCAATAATTTCAAATATGCCGAATTACGTAATTACTATAAAAAATGGTACAGACCCGATTTACAAGCCGTAATAATAATTGGGGATATCGATATAAAGGTCATGGAGCAAAAGGTTAAAGCAATTTTTTCCGATATTCCTTTACCGAAAAAAGCAGTGGAGAGAACCTATGAAACAATTCCGAAACATGACGAATTGTATTTTGGAACCGCTTCAGATAAAGAAGCTTCTTCAACGGTTATCACTTTGCGATATATCACGGACGAACCGCTTGTAAAAGACAGTGTTGTAACGCGTAAAAACGTTTTGAATTCTTTTTATACCAGTATATTAAACAATCGTTTCAAAGAATTACTCCTAAAAAATCAGGGGGCAAGTCTGAATTTAAGCAACTATTTCAGCGGAATTTCCAGATTAAATACAACTTATAATATTTCGGCTTCAGCCAAAAAAGGAAAAACGCTGGAAGCATTTGAAGAAGCCTACACAGAAGCTGAACGCCTAAAACGTTTTGGTGCAGTACAAGCCGAATTAGACCGAACAAAAAAGCTTTTTATAAGTTCTTATGATGATTTTATCAGTAACAAAGATAAAATTGACAATGAAACATGGGCAGATAAATTAACTGATTATTTCTTAAAAGCAAAACCATTTCTATCACCTGAAGAAGATTATAAACTGATTGTGGGTATTATAAAAAGTCTTTCTCTGGAGGAATTGAACGCTTACGCAAAAACGATTCAGAAACCAGCCAATCAGGTGGTTCTAATAACAGGTTCTGAAGATGAAAAAAATAGTTTTCCGACCAAAGAAGCTGTTGTTGACGTAATCAAAAAGGTAGAAAGCAAAACCTTGGAACCTTACACGAAAAAAGAAAATAATGCACCTTTGATCGAAAAGGAATTGAAGCCCGCTGCCATCAAAAAAACATTTGAAGTTGCCGGAGTAAAGGATGCAAAAGGTTATATTTTAGAAAACGATGCCAAAATAATTGTGCTTCCAACAACTTATTCTCAGGATCAGATTGTTTTCTCTGCTTTTTCAAAAGGAGGTAAATCTTTAGTAAAAACAGAGGATTTAAATTCTGCAGAAATTGCAACTACACTTGCAAAATCATCTGGATTAGGAAAATTTGATAATTTAGCTTTAAAAGAAAAGCTGACAGGAAAAGTAGCGCAGTCATCTCCTTTTATTGGAGAAAATACGCAGGGGTTCCAGGGAGGTTCCAATAAAGCAGATTTTGAAACAATGCTTCAATTGCTTTATCTTTCTTTTGAAGCACCCCGTTTTGACATAAATATTTTTAATATTCTAAAGGAACAATATAAAAACCGCTTAGAAACTATCAAAAAGGATAACGGAAGTGCTTTTAATGACACAGTTGATTTAGCAAATTCAAATCACAATCCAAGAACTTTTCTGTTCAACGATAAATTCCTGGAAGCGATTGACCTGAAAAAAGCAGAAAACATCTACCGTGACCGATTTAAAAACGCGGCTGATTTCACATTTATTTTTGTAGGGAACGTTCCGGAATCAGGTTTGGAACTAATTCAGAAATACATAGGGAATCTAAAATCAAATCCGGCATTAAAAGAGAATTATGTCAATCATAATATTGAACCGAAAAAAGGAAAAACTGTAGTGCACTTTAAACGCCCGATGGAAGTTCCTAAAACCACTGTTTATTTAAACCTAACTGGTAAAACTGAGTACAGTAAAGAAAATGCAATAAATATATATGTAATTGGTCAATTATTATCCAAACGATTCCTCCAGACTATCAGAGAAGAAGAGGGCGGAAGTTACGGAGTAAATGTAGGCGGAACTTTAGAACAAATTCCAGTACCAACTTACAGCCTGGCACTAACCTTTGATTCTAATCCTGAGAAACAGGAAAAATTAATGCAGATTGTCTGGAAAGAATTAAATTATTTGAAAACGGTTCCGGTTAATGCCAATGATTTGGAAGACATCAAAAAAGCACTACTTAAAAACAGGGAAGAATCACTGAAAACCAATTCTTTTTGGAACAGCACCCTTTATAACAACAGCTTAAATCAGATTCCATTTTTACAGGATGACGAGTATAAAAATTTAATCTCAAAAATTAACCAAAAAACTATTCAGCAGTTTAGTAAACAAATGCTGGACAGTTCAAGCAGCGTTGAAGTAATTATGAGTCCTGAAAATACATCTGGAAAATAGAACTTCAGCACACATTTTTATTTTATTAGTTAAAGGAGGCTGTCCTTTGCCAGACAGCCTTTTTAATTATTAATTTCTATTATCTGATATGCAGGTAATTATTTTCGAATCAATTCAAATTAGAACTATGAAGAAAAAAATTATACTATTACTTATAGCGTGTAGTGAAATTGTTTTTTCGCAGACATTCAAAAAACCGTTGATTTCTGCTATAAAAGAAAAAGATCTTAAAACAGATCTTTATCAAATGGCAGCAGATCATTTTAATGGGCGGGAAGCAGGAACATTGGACGAACTTAAAGTTTCTGCATGGCTGGCTGAGAAAGCAAGAGAAGCAGGCATGTTGCCTGCGGGAGATGACGGCACTTTTTTTCAGTTTTTTGATCTTTACAGACATCAGGTTACGCCAAACACAAAAGTAAGTATTGGTCAGAAAAGCTATAAATTATGGGATGAGGTTTTAATAGCGGAAACTACAAATAATAAAGTTGACGCACCGTTGTTGTATCTCGGTTCCGCTTCAATTAAGGAAATAGAATCTGCTGATGTTAAAGGAAAAGCTGTTGTCATACTTGCATCAAAAGAAGGAATCTCAGATAATATCTCACTTTTTGACCGACGCTATCCAGGTTTTGTTAAACAGAAGTATTATGAGTCGTTAGCTTATAAAGGAGCCGCAGCACTTATAATTGTTGCTGATGCATTAGGAGAAGAAAGCTGGTCTCAGGTAGAACCGCAAATGAAGAGAGGTGTTTACGGAATTGAAGGTATGCGCGATAAAATCCCTGTGCCCCCCAGAATGCCAACTTTTTGGATGCATAATGATCAACTCGAATTTTTAAAAACTACTAAAGCGAACCTTACAGCTGAAGTGATTTCAGAAACCTATAAATATCCTTCTGTAAATGTTGTCGGAAAAATTGAAGGAACTGATTCTAAACTTAAGAATGAATATGTTATTTTCAGTGGTCATCAGGATCATGACGGTATCAGACAAAAGTATGGTCAGGATTCTATTTATAACGGAGCAGATGATAATGCCAGTATGTGTGTCGCAATGCTTGCTATTGCAAGGGCTTACAAAAAGCAGCCTGGAAAAAGATCGGCATTATTTGTATTTCATGGATCTGAAGAACGAGGTTTGTTAGGCTCAAACTGGTATGCATCGCATCCTACTGTCCCTCTGAAAGATATTACTGCAGTATTAAATGGTGATATGATAGGCCGAAATGAACTGAATCAGGCAGCACTTTTGGGATCTACTGCACCGCACAAAAATTCAAATGAATTGGTTGATGCTGCTTTAAAGGCCAATAATGAGGGGCCAAAATTTGAGCTGGATAAGTTTTGGGACAAACCGGAACATCCTGAATATTTTTACCTTCGTTCAGATCATGTTTCTTACGTGAATAAAGGTATTCCTTCTGTTTTCTTTACCAGTGTTCTGCACAATGAATACCATACTCCAATGGATGAATCAGAAAATATTGATTACGCAAAATTGTACAAAATGACAGAATGGATCTATAGAACAGGATGGATTTTGTCTAATGAAATCGAGAGACCTAATTTTTTACCAAAAGATAAAAGAAAATAAAAGTCTGGGATAAAAATTGAAGTGAAAGTGATTTTAAAAGTGTCATAATTTTAGAAAAAAATCATTATTGTTAATACATTATAAACATACATTGGTTTTTCATTTATTTTATTTAGGAAGTATTTTGAATTAGTAAGCTTATACAACTAACTTGAAAAACCTTATAAGGAGCTGCTTTTAAGCAGCTCTTTTCTTTTAATATTATTTTCTCTCGAAACAATTATTAAGGAAAGGTGGGAGACTTTTATCAGGTTTAGAATATCTATGAAGCAAAAAAAATGCGCAAAGTCAGAGATATTTGCGCAGCTTTTCATAAGGAAGACTTCGGAGAACTAAAGACATTTGCCAGTTTTTCATAAAAAGACTTCGGAGAGCTGGGAAAATAACTACGCTTTAGCTGTATAATCTGAATTATAGTAAGATTAGCCACGTCCCTATCAGATAGGGAAGCTGGATTCTCCTTGAAAGCCTTGGTTTGTGGCGGTCAGTACAGGGGAACCGTAAAAATAGACCTAGATTTCCATGAGCTTCGGGTGGATTTCGAAATTAAGAAGATAAGTGTTGAGTGGTTGTTCCTGACCTAGCTCAACAACGAAAATCCAATCAGGAAATAAACGTGTAGAAAGCTCTTTAATTGCTTGTTTGGACCCGGGTTCGATTCCCGGCGACTCCACAAAAAGGAAGGTATTAAAAACCTTCCTTTTTTTTTCTCAAAAAAACATTTTTATTGAATTAAGCACTAAACATCTTCTTATCGCTACTAAATCAAAACAAAAGCTTATCAAAAATTAAGTAAAAACATTATCATTGCCTAATTATCAGGTGTTTCTACTTATTGTATTATAATTCATAATTAATATTTTTGTATCTATTAAATAAATTTACCCATTACGTTTTTCCGTAAAATATTAAAAAATAATTCTTATATATTTGCTAATACGCAAAATTTCTAACTGAGTAGATATTTAATAACCAATAAAAACAAAAATGAGTGATTTCAAAGGTTTAAAAAACTTAGTCAACAAATCGTTATCAATTGCAGTTGCTGCATTGTCCTCAATACAATCTACACAAGCAAATAATATTAGTACTTTAGAAAATATTGATCATGGCTATAATGAGTCTGCAAACACAAATAAGTTAAAGCCAAAATTAGTTTTGAAATTAAACATGTCAAATCCAGAAGCAGGACACATGCTTTTACTACATAGAAGCCACAGTTCACATAGAAGTCACAGTTCCCATAGAAGCCACTCTTCTCACTACTCTTCTTCCTATAGCTCAGGTTATTCTACTCCGACAACCCCGCCTGCAACATATACGCCTACTACAACATCAAGTAGTGGAAATAATACTTCCAGAGTTTCAAATTCTTCCGTATCAACACCAACAAAAAAAGCACCGACAACTACAAATGAAATAAATACATTATATGATACAAATTATGAAAAGACTCCATCAATAGTAATGAATCTTGGTGATAGAGTATTATATAAAGGCTGTCAAGGTGCTGATGTAGAGCAGCTTCAAAAACTTTTAGCAAAACTTGGCTATGATATTATTATTTCTGAATATTTTGGCGATCGCACGGAAAAAGCAGTTATAAAATTTCAAAATGATAATGAACTTAAGCCTGATGGCCGTGTATCAGGAATAACTCTTTTGAAGATTAAATTAAAATCATGAAAGACATTATAAAGCTTAATAACGAATTGCATTTTTCATTGAATGAAGAAATTTATAGTGAGGATGTGGTTTATAAATGTTTTTACTGGTATGGGGCTGATTTTAATATTGATATAAATAAAATAGACTCAATGTTTTTGATAAACATTACTTCCAAATTAGATTCAATAAATCACAACGAATTATTAGTAAAAATTAAACAGGATTTAATTGATTTCAAACTGCGTGATATCGTAACTAAAGAAACAAAAAATATAAGAGAGCTTTTAATCGCAAAAGCCTTTGCACATTTTGAATCTGATGATAATCCCTTAACTGAAATATCTGACCCAATAGGGTTTGACCCAACTAATTTTTGATTAATTATGGTTTCAGTAATACAAAAGAAAAATAGAAAATTCAAAGAAATTGATTATTATAAAAATGAAGTAAGCAATTATTTTCTTTTGCCATTTAGATTTCAAAAAATTAATTTCCAAAAAGAAATTTTAGTGAATGAAGTCGGAGATTTTCTAATTGTGCCGATTGGAACAGCAGAAAAAATAATACTGAAAAAAATCTCCAAAATTGATGATGAAGAGCTTTACTTTGATCTAATAAGTAATTTCTTTATTTCAGAAGATCCCATACCCATACTTTTAAATGTGTTAGAAGCCCGTTATAGAACCAAAAAATCATTTCTAGAGCATTTTACCGCACTGCATATTTTTGTTATATCACTTAGATGTGAACACACTTGTCATTATTGCCAGGTTTCTAGAGTAACAGAAAACAAAGATCAATTTGATATGTCTTTATATAATATTGATGAAGGCATAAAAATAATGATGCAATCACCTAATCCATATATTACCATGGAATTTCAAGGTGGAGAAGCTCTTCTTGCTTTCAACAATATCGAGTATGCTGTAAAAAGGGCTAAAGAGGAGGCTATTCTACATCAAAAAAACATCACATTTGTTATATGTACAAATCTTGCCCCCCTTAGTGATGATATGCTTCCTTTTATAAAAGAACACAATATCATGATTTCATCTTCTTTAGATGGGCCAGCCTTTATTCATAATCAAAACAGACATCGCCCTCAACGTAACAGCTATGAATTAACTATTCAAGGATTAGAAAAATGTCGTGAAGCGTTAGGTGAAGATAATATTTCAGCATTACTTACAACTACAAATTTATCACTAGATTATCCTGGTGAAATTGTTGATGAATATGTTCAACAGGGTTTTAGAAATATCTTTCTACGTCCAATAAGCCCATATGGTTTTGCTACATATAATGAAAAGAAAAATAAATATCAAACAGAAAAATTCTTAAACTTTTACAAAACTGCATTTGATAGAATAATAGATTATAACAAAAAAGGATATTACATACGGGAAGATTATGCTACTGTAATTTTAAAAAAAATCCTTACACCTTTTCCTGTTGGCTATGTAGACCTCCAATCGCCAGCTGGGATGATCAATAATGTAATAGTATTTAATTATGATGGTAAAATTTATGCCTCCGATGAAGCTAGAATGTTGGCAGAAATGAATGATTTTACTTTTCAGCTTGGGGTATTAGGTCAAAGCAGTTATAACGATATTTTTTATGGCGAAAAAGCAATGGATATTGCAGAAAATTGGACAAATGAATCTTTAGCAGGTTGCTCTGAATGTGCATTTCAGGCCTACTGCGGAGCTGACCCTGTCCTAAATTATGCTACTCAGGGAAATATGTACGGTTATCGTCCAACAAATGTATTTTGTCAGAAGAACATGGAGATTATTCGTTATCTCTTTAATCTAATGGAAGATGAATCTATTGAAAAAATTTTTAGAAGCTGGATAACAGGACATAGCGAATGATACTTAAAACTAAAGGAAATACATACGATATTGATGCTCCAATAATTGGTAGAGTTACAAGATTTCCTGAAAATATAGGATATGAAATTCTTATTTCTGAAAATATTTTTAGTAAAGATTGGTATAGGTTTAAAGCCGTTCTATCCACTAACAAAATTATTTCTTCCTTAGAAATTCCATTAATTCACTCAATTAAAAACTTAGATCATCTAAATGAAGGTGATATCATTATAATCAATACTGATGGTATTGTAAACACGATTTACCGTGTCAATTCAAATCACAATTTTCTACTTTTTACAGAACGCTGCAACAGTAATTGCTTAATGTGTTCCCAACCACCAAAAGACAGGGATGATACTGAATATTTTTTTAATCAGTACATTCAGGCGATTCCTTTAATTCCTAAAGATTGCTTAGAAATTGGAATAACTGGTGGAGAACCAACTTTACTTGGAAATAGATTCTTGAAGTTGTTAAATCAATTGAAAGAACAACTTCCTGAAACTGAAATTCATTGTTTAACCAATGGAAGATCTTTCGCATGGGAAAATGTTGCGCAAAAAGTTGGAGAAATAGATAATAAAAGATTAATGTTAGCTATTCCATTATATGCGGATGTTTATCATATCCATGATTACATAGTTCAGGCAAAAGATGCATTTAATCAGACAGTTAAGGGTATTTATAATCTTGCTAAATATGGACAAAGGATAGAAATTAGGATTGTTCTGCATAAGCAAACAATTCCTAGATTGGCAAAACTGGCAAAATTCATATATAAAAATATGCCTTTTGTTGAACATATCGCATTTATGGGGTTGGAACATGAAGGTTACACTTCCTTCAATATAGATAAACTATGGATTGATCCAATTGATTATCAAGAAGAATTAAACGACGCAGTGACATATCTCTCAGATTTTGGAATGAACGTCTCTATATATAATGCTCAACTTTGTACATTATCTGAAAACCTCTGGGAATATTCCCGTAAATCAATTTCTGATTGGAAGAATATTTATTTTGATGAATGCAACAAATGTGATTTACTTGATCAATGTGGTGGAATGTTTGCTTCAGGAGTGAAAAAATATAGTAATTCTATAAAAGCTGTATCTATTTCAAAGCTTACAAACCTCTAACAAAATCTAAAATATCGGATTTTTTCAGGAAATTTATATTAATAAAAGCACAAAGAAATATGTATGAAAGAAATAAAAACTCAGTTTAAGGCTATATTAATTATAGAAAATTTTATACCGGATTTTATTTCAACAACATCCTTTCAGTAATTGTTTTATTTGAGGCAGTATCAATTCCGGTAACTTCGGCATACTTGACATTTGGTAACCAAAAAGAGCCTCCTTCAATACGCACAAATATTTTTTCTACCTGTATTTTTTTCTGATTTATATTTACAAAAACATGATATTTTTGATCTATCTTTTTCAAGGTTAAGGGTAGCTTTTTATAGGATACAAATTGAAGCTCAAAGTCCTCATTATTTATGGCTTTACTTTCTATTCCGTAGGCAAATTTACGTTGTATATAACTAAAATCTTTTTTTACTCCTTTCTCCGCATATCGAATCCAGTACGCTTTTATAGGATTGCTTTTGTTTATTTTTCCGTTTTCCTCATAGTTTATAGAATAAATAGCAGTGTTTATATTCGGGTCCCGCTGAACATAAAATAACATATTATCGATGTTTTTAGGCGTTGGAAAACTTAACGGCGATGGATTTTTGGATTGTGCCAATAGATTTCCGGAAATTATAGTTACTAAGATCATTATAACGATTAGTGATTTTGTAACATGTTTAAGTGATGATTTATTCATAGCGAATCTTAATTTTTCTTTTTTTGGATTATTGTAAACAAGCAGAATGTTGTCTCTTAGCCCCGATTGCTTCGCCAGTTCGCTTCGCTCGTGTGCAGTGTAAATCCTTATTGCCCGGGGTTCGGGCAATAAGATTACTTCGTCAGTTCGCTATCGCTCGTGTGCAACGAATAGCGGGACCAATCTTTTAAAAACACGCAAATCTTGTGCTCCAGGAATTAATAATCGAGATCAGCTTCTAACTAATTTGACTGAATTGCGTTTTGTTTTTCGTTTATCCTAAAAACCCAATATTTAATCAGTGGGTAATTAAAACCATATGAAACAAACAAATCCGTTATTAGTCTTCCGATTCTGTAATCGATTTGAAACAGTTTTTGAAAAATAAGCGTACCAAATGATTTTAAAGAAATACTTCCCAACACAACCAACGCAAATTTAAAAAGCTGACTATTGATGTGGCTGCTGTAATTGGATTGATTTTTAAAAACCCAAAATCTATTGATGCTGAAATTGATGATGGCGCCAACAGTACCGGAGATGAGAATGGAGAAGGTGAAATGCAGTTTAAATATTTCTGTTAATAAAATCATTACCCCATAATCTGTAATACCGCCTAAAAATGCCGCAACTTGTGCTTTTAGAAAAGTCAAAACGGATTTTTTCCTGAACATATCAATCCTGGTTTTTATCTTTCAAATCACCCAGCTTTAAAAGCTTAAAGCTGTCTATCGTGTTGATTATAAGTAAAACAATAGTAATTGAGCCAGCCAAATAGGCAATTGATCCCTGATATAAAACTTCTGTAATTAAAATGAAAGCAATAATAAATCTAAGTTCTGTTGGACCAACAAAGCCGGAATCTATACTGTATTCATTTGTGATTTTGTAGCGCAACTGGCTGATGATGATAGACCAGCCATACAACGCAACAAAAGCAAAGGCTACTATTTGCGTGCCGTTTTCAGCATAGATGTAGTAGCCAAAGCCTATGAGTACAATACCAATCCAGTCGGCAATAATATCGAGTGCAAAACCATACCAACGGCGTGGAATATTTCTGTAATATGCCAGTCTTCCGTCTAAAGAATCGCCTAACCAGTTTACAGCTAATCCAAGAATACCCAAAAGCAAATACCAATTCGCTAAATAAGAACCTAAAACAAAAGCTAAAAAAACGAATCCCGAACCAAGCGTACCAATTAAGGTGAGCAAGTTTGGCGAAATGAATTTAGGTACTTTTGGAAGCAAAAATACAATCGTTAACTGTTCTGCTCTTTTTAAAATATTAGTCCGCTTGCGGTCTGAAAATGTTCTTTGTACAATTGCACTATAATCTGCTACTTGTGTTTCTGTTCCCATTAATAGCCCAATTCTAGTTTTGTAATTTTTAATTTTATTTTTCTTAGCGTATTTTTAAGAAAATCTGTGGTACTTTTTAGCCTACCTGATCTAACCAGATAACTATATGCGATGATAATAAGCATAGATAAATAGGATAATTATTTAACAATGCCTGCAAAACGTTGATAAAAAACCGTTGGGCTATTTTCATCTTTAGGAGCGTATTTTCCAGCTATGATTGGAATATAAATAACTCTTCTTCTGCTTTCTTCGCCACGGATAGATGATTCTGCAACTCTGTGCCACAAACGGCCATCGTGAATGGTTAAATCTCCAGCTTCCGGAGTGATGGAAATCTCCTCTGGATCGGCTTTATGGTCTAAAAAGTACTTTTTACGGAAAAGCATTTGATAAACACTTTGTTTGTGAGTACCGGGAATGATTTTAAGACCGCCGTTTTCTGGTTTTAAAGTGCTTAAGTGGATGCCCACATTTAACATCGGGTTTAATTTTGCACCATAAAAAATATCTCTCAAACCATCTGTATGCCAGCCCATTTTGGCAAACTTACTTTCCGGACCATTGATATAATGATTGAAAACCATTCCGTCTTTTTCTTCAGTGCCTAATCTTGCGCCTTCGCCTGCCAATGGTAATAACCCATTAAATCTTGGATCAAGTAAGAGACCGCTTAGGGTTTGATGATGCTGATTGATAAAAGCAAAACGCTGTACAATAGGGGAGCCGTCTAAATCTTTTCCATATTTAATAGGAACACCATTTACTTTTTGAAGGTCGTTGTCAATCCATTTTTGCTGTACTTCTTTCGAGGCATCAATGATGGATGAAACTGTTTCCGGATTTATAAATTTTTTGAAGTGGATAAAACCATGTTGGTTAAAAAAGTTGATCTGCTCATCAGTTAATTGATTAGCAAGTGTAAATGTTTTATATGAAGATGCCATGATATATATATTTAATAAATGAAATAATAAGTTTGAATTTTTTCTAAAAGTTTAGCAACAGCAACAACAACAGCAACACATTCGCATCTTTGCGTGCATACCGCTTTTAGTAAAATTAAACATTTTTCTTTTATTATACATGTTCTATCGAATTAGTAGACATTGCAAATGTAATATAATTTTTCATTTGCAAAGAATATTTTTTTATTTTTTTTGAAAAAAAATTAAATTTTATAAATTCCTGCTGCCGTTTTTTCGATGAAAGCCTTTGGTAGTATGCGGTTGGCATAAACCGAAATGATATTTGTAAAACCCGGAATAACTTCTGATTTTTTGCTGAACATGGCTTTTACAGCCATTTTTGCAACTTTATCAGGCTGCATATTAAACTTTTCAGCCATTTTGTTTAAAGCACTTAAACCAGCTCTTTCAGCAAAACCGGTAGCAACAGGTCCCGGACTAAAGCAGGTTACTGAAATGGAAGTTTGGGCAAGTTCAAAACGCAAGGCGCGGGTAAAGGATAAAACAAAAGCCTTTGTGGCCGAATAAACAGCAAGTGTAGGTACAGCCTGGTAGGCAGCAGTACTCGATATATTTAAAATGTAGGCTTGTTTTTCTTGTAAAAGTATAGGGATTAATAAATGTGAAAGTTCAACTACTACATTCATGTTCAGCCGCATCATGCCAAGCTGATCGGTTAGAGAAGACTGACTGAAATCGCCCCACACCCCATAACCGGCATTATTAACCAAAAAGCCAACAGGATAATTATTTATTTTTATCCAATCGGTTACTTTTAGCGATGCACCGTTTACCGAAAGATCAATCGATAAAAAAGGAGCGTTGATTCCGTATTTAACCTGAAGATCATCAGATAGTGTTTTTAACTCCTCTCTACTTCTTGCTACAAGCAATATTGGATAACCCTGTTTAGCCAATTCATAAGCAATAGATTTCCCAATGCCTTTGCTGGCGCCGGTAATTAAGGCATACGGTTTCGTTTTTTCGCTCATTTTAGTATTTTAATCATCAAATATAAAAATTAATTAATTCTTATATACTAACGGATTATATAATGAGCAAAATTTGCCATTTCTCTAAAACTATTGTTTAGCTATCATGCCAACATATAAAGATTATACATAAAAATAATGATTTACAAAAGCCCCAATTGCCTTGCCTTGTTTATCAGTTCTGTATCTCCTCCTTTTTCTAATAATAAATGACTTTTAATATTCGCTTTTCTTTTTTCTATTGCGCTCATCGATAAGGGGATATGGTTGGGCATACTAACCGTTTTAATACCCTGAGAAAGTAAAATCAGAATTTGAGTATCATATTCATCCCAATCTAAATTCTTTTGCGCCATTTTTTTTTGAGACTTTATAATTTGATCACTATAAATGATTTCTCCCGATAAAATTTTTTTGCATATCATAGGAAATGTTTCAAAATTGACTTCACTTTTAGAAATAAATCCATCAGGTATGATATTTTTTATAATTCTGTTTACTATAAAAACTTCCGTATGCATGGTCAATAACAAAATTTTGCAATTTGGATGCGTTTTTCTAATTGTTAAAGCCAAATCAATACCATTGAAAATATTTAATTCAGGATAGGGAGGTAAATTAATATCAAGTATTGCAAAATCAATTTTTGCATTTTGTTTGTCAAGAAGCAGTATTTTATTGTAAGCAGTTTCACAATCATACATTTTTATAAAAAAAGGGTCTAATGTTTCAAAACACTCATCAGACAGTAGGTTAGCATAACTATCTACAGTCATAGGATGATCATCAACAATCAGGATATTAAGTGGCATTTTATGAGAGTTTATGTAAAAATAATTAATGTTACGGTAAAACCGTAAAAAACACATTTTTTTTGAATGTTTTTTTGCAAAAACATAAAATATAAATACTATGAAAACGAAATTACATTACATCCTTTTTGCTGTTCTTATCTCATTAACTTTCTCTTGTACAAATGATGAAGATCAGGAAGTTACAACCATAAGCAAGGCAAAAACTGAGAAAGTTGAATTGAATAAGTCAGTTCAGACACTGCAAACACCGGAAGATGGAGAACCAAGTAATCCTAAAACTAAGTAATCCTAAAAGGAAATAACAGATTTTAGCTAATTTATTGAAGACTATAACTGCTTTAAGTGTTATAGTCTTTTTTATTTGGTATATATTTGAAGAGAATCTATAAATGACTATTTTGAAATATATATATAAATTTTATATTCCATTTATTCTGCTAATTATAGCAGTCACAGTTATTTTATCTGAGAGAAAACCGTTAAAAACACACGCCGGGAATCATTTTAATTTTAATGAAGTATATTTTCGTAAAATTTCAAATATTGAAAAAGAAAAATACTTAGATTCAATTGTAACATCATTAAATAATGAAAGTAATGATTCAGTTAGCAGAAATTTATATTTAAAAGCCGGAGAAGAATACTATTACTTAAACAATATCAGAAAATCATTTACTTCAAGTGAGATTGCACTAAAATTATCCAGAGAAGCAAAGGATAGTTCCAGAATAGCCAAATCGCTTTATTTTATTGGAGATTGTTATGAAAATTCGCAAAAAGACAGTGCTTATTACTATTATTTACAGGCGCAAAAAATTTATACATTAATTGAAGACTACGAAAAAGTAGGCAGAATGCATTTTAATAAAGCATATGTTTTGTTTTATGACGGCAATTTTGTTGAATGTGAAGTTGAATTAACTAAAGGGCTCAATTATTTAAAAGACTCGAATGATGTCAAACTTCTGTATTCATGTAATACCTTAATGGGTAATTGTTTAGAAAAACTTTTCATGTATGAACAGGCTTTAAAATACCATCAATATGCACTGGGAAATTTAAAAGTGATGAAGAGGAATAATTTAGACAGTGATGAGGTTAATAATTTTAATGTGTCTTCAGTAATTAATATTTGTAATTTGTATGATTTAAAGGGCGAATATTCAAAGTCAATCAAAGAGTTAAGTGCTGTTTTGACAGAAGATCTGAAAAAAAAATGGCCTCGTATGTATGCTAGTGTACTTTCGAATTTAGCATACTCAAAAATGAAAAACAAAGAGTATAAAGATGTAGAATTTATGTTTTTGGAGTCTTTAAAAATAGTGGATAGTCTTGGGTATACTTCTGATGCTATCTATAAGAAAATTTATTTAGGAGAGTTTTATCTCACCCAAAAAGATACCTTAAAATCGTTAAAAAACTTAAAAGAGGCTTACACGACTTCGGTTGGAATGAATTATACAAATGATATTTTAAAAACACTCAGGTTACTGACAAAAATAGATAACAGAAAAAAAATATTTTATGCGAATCGTTACATAGACATTAGTGACAGTATAAACAGTATTCGAAGCAGAATTAGTAACAAATATGCCAGAATAGAATATGAAACAATTATTGTTGAAAATCAGAATAAAGTTTTGACCAGAAAGAATTTTTATATTTTAATTTCTTCATTTGTTATTTTCTTAATTCTGTCGTCAATTTTTGTTTTTGTTTATCTGAAATATAAAAATAAGGAACTGCGGTTTGTAAAGCAGCAACAAAATGACAGCGACGAAATATACCAGCTTTTGAGTGAGCAGAATGAAATTATCAATACAGCAAAGGAAGAAGAAAAAAACAAAATTGCCAGAGAACTGCATGATGGGGTTATGAATAAACTTTATGGAGTCAGGATGAACTTAGGGTTCTTTAATACAAAATTCGATGATAAATCAATTGAAAAAAGAAAAGAATATATCCTTGAACTACAAAATATTGAAAGAGAAATCAGAACAATTTCTCACGATTTGAGCCGTGATTCTTTCTTTGAAGGCAGCGATTTTAATACGTTGTTATCCAATTTAATTGCAAATCAAAATGGGCTGAGCAGGGCAAAATTCAATTATAGTATTGAAGAAAATTTTGATTGGGAGCAAGTTCAGAATATCTATAAAATAAATTTATATCGGATAATTCAGGAAGCGCTTTTAAACATTCATAAATATTCAAAAGCATTAAATGTAGAAGTTAAAATTCAATTATTAGAAGATAAAATTTTAAAATTATCGATTATTGATGATGGTATCGGATTTGATATGAATGCTGCAAAAAAAGGCATTGGTCTTAGTAATATTAAAGAAAGAACAAATTCTTTAAAAGGGAATCTGGATATTCGGTCCGAAGCCGGAAAAGGCACACAAATCATTGTAATGTTTGAAATTGCCCGTTGATTCATAAGTTTTAAGTTGTTGAGGAATCTGAGATTTTATCATTCCATAACAATACGGTAAATGTGTTTAAGGTTTAAATCTATAAAATTGCAGCTAATTTTAGAAAGATTAATCTATGATTTTAAAACACCTACCTTCCTATAAATACAGTAATTCTACTTGTTTTTTAATACTGTTGTTGCTTTGCTTCAATGTCACTGTTTCAGGACAGAAACAGTCAAAATCAAATGGCGTTCATGTTGCTTTTTTATCTGATGTGCACTTGCAGGATTTGTTTGGAAAATTTTCAGATAACGATTATCAGGGGATTTTGAATCCGAAAACAGGAAAATACACTTTACTGAGAACGATGGCTTCTCAATTGCATTCAACCCGAATTTTTAATGAAAATTATTTTGCTTTTATCGCCGCTCTGGATGATATTGCAAAACGAAAGATTAAATATGTAGCGCTGCCTGGAGATTATACGGATGATGGCCAGCCCATTCATGTTCGTGGATTAGAAGAAATTCTGAACCAATATCAAAAAAAATACGGCATTGAATTTTTTATCACAACCGGAAACCATGATCCTGTTGGGCCTTTTGCACAAGAATCCGGTAAAGAAGATTTTTTAGGAAAAGACGGAAAAAGTCAGCCCATTTTCAGCAAAGACAGAATGTATCAACCGAATTTAATTATTGAAAATCCGGTTGTTGTAACTGCCGATATTGCAAAAATGGGGTATTTGGGAATCACGGATGGCTTGCAGCATTTTGGTTTTTATCCCGATAAAAAACACAAATTCTGGGCAACACCTTTTTCGACTTATAACAATCAGAATTATAGTTATGATAAGGCTTTACAAGAAGCTGCATTGTCAAAAAGGGTTTATGAAGTTGCACCGGGTTACGAAGTTCCTGATGTAAGTTATGTGGTTGAACCAATTGAAGGACTCTGGTTGATGGCTATTGACGGCAATGTTTATATTCCGAAGAAAAATGCAACTGCAGATCCGAAAGATCCTAAAAATTATTCGGAAGCGAGTACGGGATATAACAATGTGCTTTCGAACAAAAAACATTTAATAAAATGGGTTGAAGTTATTTCGGCTCAGGCCAAAGAACAAGGCAAAATTTTGATTGCTTTTAGTCATTTCCCGATGATTGATTTTAATGATGACGCTTCCGCTGAAATAAAAGAATTATTAGGACCAAATAAATGGCAGTTAAACAGAGTCCCGGTTGAAGAAGTTGCACAGGTTTTTGCCGATGCCGGGCTGAAAATTCATTTTGGCGGACATATGCACATCAACGACACCGGAATTCGCACAACTGCAAAAGGAAATACTTTGGTCAATATTCAAACGCCGTCTTTGGCAGCGTATATTCCGGCTTATAAATTACTGACGATTAAAAAAGACAATTTAGTCGATATTCAAACCATCACAATTGATAAAGTAAAACGTTATAATGAACTTTTCGATTTGTATAAGATGGAGTATCAGTTTTTGGAAAGTCAGAAAACTAAAGACATTTGGAACAAAGCTATTTTAGAAACCAAAAATTACCACGATTTTACCGATTTTCATTTGAAAGAATTGGTTCGTCTACGCTTTTTGAAAGACGACTGGCCTGAAGGGTTCAAAGATTTTATAGGAAATATTTCTGCGAAAGATTTATTGGTTTTAGCAAACATCGAGTCAGATCGGGATTTTGATTTTATTCTGAAAAACAGAGCCCAATTTCAAAAGGAATGGGCGGCTGCTGAAGCTAAATCTGAACAAATTTTGTCTGAAAACAAACTTAAAAAAGAAGATTTCAACTGGACAGGATATGATCTTTTAATCGATTTTTACCGTTTCAGAAGTGCCGATGAACTGGCTCTTGCCGATGTTGGGACAGAAAGAGCGAAACAATACAAAGTGTTATCAAAGTTGTTTTTGGAAAATACGTCTAAAGAAACTCCTTTGCAAAAACAGATGAGACTGTTCTTTGTTATATTCAACAAATTCATGCACGAAGTTGCTGCAGATCATTTTAGTGTTGATTTGAAAACGGGTGTTATTAATAAGGAGAGGTAATTTTTTTCACGCAGATTAGGCAGATTTCAGCAGATTTTAAAATTAAAAATCAATAAAAATTTTGTTAAATACATCCAAATAACCTTAAAGTTGTCATTTCGACGTAAGGAGAAATCATATTCTGAGAGCAACGAACAGTGTGATGCAGCGGATGTGATTTACTTAGTCTGTTCGCTCCAGTCTGCTTCATTGAAATGATACAAAATGAGAATAAAATCTGCTGAATCTGCAAAATCTGCGTGAAACAAAAAAATCAGGTTTCAGGTTTTAAATAACGTAAAACCTGAAACCTGAAAAAAAATAAAACCAGAAACTATTTCCCTCCAGTAACCGGATTAGTTCTCACATAACTCCCGTCTTCATATTTTATCTCATAAGAAGAATCAAAAAACGTACTCGGAAAGTAATAATCGGTAGTAATGACTTGGGCTCCTGAAGCTTTTGCAGCGTTAAAATGTGTGTAATCATTAGCTCTGGCTTCTTTGGTGTCAGAATCAGCTCTGGTTCTGATGATGTAGCCTTTTTTTACTAAATCCGTAATTGTCGGATCTTCAGAATTGTTTCTGAATAAAGTTGCAGCTTCCGGTTTTCCTGGTTCGGCGTTGATAAAAACGGCTCTGCCTTTTAATGATGGATGGTTTAAGGCATACAAATCTCTTTTGGCTCCGTTATTATCTAAAATAAACAAAAATTTACCTCTTGCTTTTTTAAGGGTTGGCCAGTTGTTATTTAAAACGGCTTCTTCCAGCGTTTTGTATTTTCCACGTACCATATCGGGTGTGATTAACTTATTTCCTAAGCCTTTACGAAGTTCTTTGTCTAAAGCATCAAACAATTCGGGTGTAAATTTCTCTGCTTTTGTGCCTAAGAAACTGTCGTCATCTTTTGGTTCCAGCGTAATAAAAACCGGAACGTGATCCGGATTGGCATCTGACCATTTTTTTAATTCAGCAAGGCAATTTTGAAACGTGTAACAAGATGTTCTAAAATCGATATCAATCATATGAAAAACTTTAAACCCTGGTTTTTTCATTTCGCCATTTGGGTCGTAAGCTTTGTCCGATTTTGCAATATTCAAGCCTTTTGGATGCGCATATTTTCCACCTTGGGAATCAGCCTCAACATCAATTTCAAGATTTCTCAATCCTTTATTTAACTGGTCTGTAATGCTGATATGCGTGTATTGTAAACCTTTTAGTGAACGTGAAGTATCTTTTGCCTGAATGACATTATATAAATCAGTTTCGATAGCCTGTCTGTAGCTGTTGTGCGAGCCAATAACCTGCAATTGGTTGATTTTTAGATCGTCGCTTTGTGCAGTTGAAGTGTAGGTTACAGCTGTGGTAATTAAAAATGTAAACAGAATTCGTTTCATAATTTGAAAATAATTAGGTATTAATAAAGATAGGGAATAAGATAAATGATTTAAAATTTTTAAAGTGCGAAGATCAGGTGTCAGGCTGAGCGGAGTCGAAGCCCTTTTCTGGACTTAAAAGCCCTTCGACTCCGCTCAGGGTGACAATTTATAAGATGAATTAAAGCTGACTAAATTAAAGTCTGAATTCTATTTTCGTGTTAGATAAAAAAAAAGAAATCAGTAATCGATTGTCATTTTTGGGTCAAAATAGTAGTATTTCTTCATCAAAAGAGGTTTTTATTTAATTTAAAGATAACCTTCAGGAAAAAAGCATTGGTATTACATTTTATTATTTTACATCATAAAATACCACTCCGATAATCTATGAATAATCCTGAAATTTTTGAAAAAACGTATACCCAATACTGGAAAAAGCTAACTGCTTTTTCCTATACGATGACTCAGGATAATGACCTGGCACAGAATATCGTTCAGGATGTTTTTGTTGATTTATGGGAAAGAAAAAGTGATGTCGAAATAAACGCCATCGAACCTTATTTATTCAGGGCCGTCAAAAATCAGGTTTTTAAACATTACCAGAATAACAGATTTGATAAGACGATTCTCGAAGATAAATTCGAAGATTATGTAATAGATCACTTTTCGACGATTGATCCGGAAGTAATGGATTTGCTTTATTCCTTATTAGACAAACTTCCTGAAAAAAGGAAAGAGGTTTTGCTAATGTACAAAATGCAGGATATGACAATTGATCAAATCGCTGATGAACTCGGAATCTCGAAACAAACAGTTAAAAACCAAATATCGTCAGGTCTGAAGCAATTGCGTGAAGGCTTGAAAGACCTGGCCTGGCTGGCTCCATACATCATTTTGCATCAAAATTTTTAAGATAACTTTCTGTTCATGTTTTCATAATATTTCGCGATAGTACGATTTTAGCTTTCCGGTACTTATAGGTAACAATAAGTATTATGGTAAAAAGATTAAAACATAGTTTAGAATATCTTATCGATAAAAGTTTGCGTAATAAAGCCTCTGAGAAAGAAGAAAATTTACTTACTGATTTTGCTTTAAACGAATATCAGGAATCAAGATGGGATGAAAATTTAATGGGAAACCCAAATAAAGTTTCTCAAAATATATATGAAGGAATTCAATTTCGAATAGGGAAAAAGAAAACCTTCAAACCGTATTTAAAATATATAGCTGCTGCCAGTATTTTTTTTCTTGTTGGTTTAGGATTTTTATTCAAACCAGGAGTTGCCCATGAAAAGCAACTCACATTCAAAACATCAGATGTCCCCAAGTCTATCAAATTAAGTGATGGCTCGAAAATTTATCTGGCAGCAAACTCATTATTTCAATATCCTGAAAAATTTGAAGGAGACGAAAGAAACGTTTCTCTGGTAAAAGGAAATGCATTTTTTGAAGTTGCTAAAGACAAAAAGCATCCTTTTATTATTACTTCAGGAGAAATTAAAACAAGGGTTTTGGGAACTTCATTTCACATTCAGTTATCAAAATCAAAATGTGAAGTGATTGTGGTAACCGGAAAAGTAAATGTGACTTCAAAAGGGCAGAGCATAGACCTGGTTCCTTATGAAGAAGCTTTGTTTGAGGGCGAAAAACTAACCAGGCTTCAGGTTGATAAATCATTGCTGATTAACTGGTATACTTCAGATGTTACTTTAAATCAAGCCACTCTTCAGCAGGTCGTTATCATTTTACAGTATAAATACGGCGTAACATTTCAATTCGAAAATAAATCGGTTTTAACAGCTCCGATAACGGTATTTATCGAAAAAAATGCCTCGCTTGAAAGCGTTTTACAACAAATAAATTATATCACAAACCTAAACTTTAATGTGTATGACAAGACAGTAAAAGTGAACTAAAATCAAAAAAAAAGCAGTTGCTGAGAACAACTGCGATTAATAATTAAGTATCGAAAACCAATAACTTAAATCATGTATTTTAAACGAATCAATTTAAATTTTCTAAAGAGAACCTTCTTTTTAGCTTTGGCGCTAATGTCTGTTCTGGGCGGTTACAGTGCCACCGTTCTTAAAAAATCAAATGTAAAAAATAAAATAGAAAAAGCGACATTAGTTTCTATTTTTTCAAAATTGAGCCAGCAAACCGGCTATAAATTTAGTTATGGACAAGCCATTATTGCTGATAACACAGCCTATTCAGTAAATTATGGCAATGAGTCTGTAGCGGTGATTTTAAGCGATCTTTCTAAAGAAGCCAATTTTAATTATAACATTAACGGAAAGCTGGTTTTAATTAAGAAAACAATTGTAAAAGCGGCATCCGGACAGGAAAAAATTAAAGTAAAGGGAAAAATTGTTGACGAAAACGGAGTGCCAATGCCGGGTGTAAGCATTGTAGAGGCAACTACAAAAAATACTTCGATAAGTAATTTTGACGGAGAATTCGAGATTACAGTTCAGGAAGGCAGTAATCTTGAGGTTTCGTATTTGGGTTATAAAATGAAAACTGTTGCAGTTCAAAAAAGTTTTATGACCATTCCGTTAGAACCAAATACTTCAGAACTGAGTGAAGTTTTAGTTGTCGGTTATGGAAAACAGTCTAAAAAAGATGTGACCGGAGCCGTAACACAATTGGAAGCTGCTAATTTTAAACAGGGAGTAAATGTATCGGTAGACAATTTAATTCAGGGAAAAGTAGCAGGCGTACGTGTAGTTAATTCAAGCGGAGAGCCGGGAGCGGGTGTAAACGTGACAATTAGAGGGGTTGGATCTATCAGAAGCGGTAGTACGCCTTTGTTCGTTGTGGATGGTCTGCCTTTGTCAAATGATGATGTAAGTCCGACAGGGACTAATGTTGGTTTTGGAGCGTCTTCTGCTAAAAATCCATTAAACTTTTTGAATACAAGTGACATCGAATCCATTACCGTTTTAAAAGATGCTTCTGCAGCTGCTATTTACGGAGCCAGAGGTTCTAACGGAGTTATCCTTGTTACGACTAAAAAAGGAGCAAAAGGCGAGGGGACTATGACTTTTGATTCGTATATAGGAGTTGCAACTGTGGCTAATAAACTGGACGTTTTAAGTGCAGATGAATATAGAAAGGCTATAAAAGATCCAGCTTTTGATTATGGAGGAAACACAGACTGGCAGGATGTAATTTACAGAACGGCTATTACGACCAACAATGCGCTTTCTTTTGCAAAACAAACAGCATCAGGAAATTATTATGCTTCTGTAGCGCATATGGATCAGGAAGGGATTATCCGCAACAGTAATTTCAAACGCCTTACGGGAAGGATTAACGCAGCAGAGTCTTTTTTAGACAATAAACGTTTAAAATTAAAACTGAACCTTACGGCGAGTGAGACAAAAGATAATGGCGTTCCAACAAGTGATGACGGTGGATCAAACGGACAATTGATTGTACATACATTAATGGCAAATCCTACAAGACCTGTTTTTGATGCCAATGGAAATTACACGAATTTTAATAAGAATGCGCATTACAATCCGGCTTATTTGTTAAGCATTTACGAAGATGAAACACGTACATTGAGAGTGTTAGGAAATTTAGAAACTTCTTTTAGAATTATTGACGGATTAGAATATAAATTAAACATAGGTATTGACCGTTCTACATCTGAAAGAAATACTACGATTTATCCAAACAACACCGATTTAAATTCAACAGGAAGATATGCTCAGAGCAATCTGGATTCTAAAAACTCTCTGATCGAGCATTACCTGACGTACAACTTAAATTTAGACAAGCATAAAATTGAAGCTTTGGGTGGTTTCTCTTATCAGAAATTTGAAAGAGCAGGGACCAACTTTACTATCGAAAACATTACGGATAAAGGAGTTGGTGTAAAACCATCAATCAATCCTGGTTATGAAGGAGAAAAACCGTTAGTGACAGGTTATGCTCAGGAAAACGAATTGCAGTCTTATTTTGGAAGACTTAATTATACCTTTAATGATAAATATCTTTTAACAGCTTCGATGAGAGCAGACGGTTCGACCCGTTTTGGAGAAAATAACAAATACGGTTACTTTCCTTCATTTGCTTTGGGATGGAATATATCTAAAGAAAGTTTTCTTGCAGAAGCTACAGCTATCAATAATTTAAAACTTAGAACGAGCTGGGGACAAACCGGAAATCAGGAAGTAGAAAACAAACTGACTAAGGCAAGTTACTCTCTGGCCGGTCCTGATGGATATTATTTGTATGATGATCTGAATCTGGTAAACGGGATTTCTGTAGTAAGAACAGCCAATCCTGATCTGAAATGGGAAGTAGTTACACAATTTAACGTAGGAGCAGATTTTAGTTTGTGGAATGATAAATTGTACGGGACAGTTGATTATTTTACCAAAACAACAACAGACGCGATCTTAAACGTACCAGCACCGGTATTAAGCCCTACAACAACAATCTGGACGAATATCAAAGATGGTAAAATCATCAACAAAGGTATTGAGATCATGTTGGGTTCAAAAATAATAGATTCTAAAGATTTTACATGGAATGTGGATGTAAACGGTGCTTCATTACGAAATAAAATAGAAGACTTGCCTGTTTCAGAAATCTTAACCGGAACAGTTTCCGGACCGGGGCAATCTGGAGTAAATGCTAATATCTACAAAAACGGTTACGCTGCCGGATCATTTTATATGAGAAAACATATTGGTTTTGACGCTAACGGAAATGATATTTTTGAAGATCAGAACGGAGACGGAAAAATTGATAACAGCGACAGGGTGATTTTTGAAGGAGCTTTGCCAACTTTTTACTATGGACTTAACAGTGATATGAAATACAAAAACTTCAGTTTTTCATTCTCTATCATTGGTCAGACAGGAGGTTATCTGTTTAACAATACAGGGTTGAATGCTTTAAATATCAACAATCTTGCTTCAGACAGAAACGTAGCTACACAATATTATGAGTCGGGTGCAAACTCTGCCAACTCACCGGTTTTATCATCGCTTTTCCTTGAAAAATCAGATTTCATCAGATTAAATACGGCTCGTTTAGGGTATGATTTTAACCTGAAAAACCTAAGCTGGATAAACGGACTGACACTTTATGTAACAGGTCAGAACCTGCTTACGATAACAAATTATTCAGGATACGATCCTTTAGTAAATACTCCAAAATCTAATGGAGGAAACCAATCTATCGGTATTGATTACGCCAGTTACCCAACTTCCAGAACCTTCAGTTTTGGTGCAACTTTAAAATTATAATGATCATGAAGACAAAAACGATATTCAGTTTAAAAATTATAACACTTTTCTCTTTTATTTTTCTCTTTACCAGTTGTACAGACCTGGATGAGGTGGTACTGGATGAAGTATTAGGTGGCGAAGCATCGGATCCTGCCGGTGCATTGGCTGCAGCTTATGACAGATTAGGGGACAGAACATTTACAGATCACGGAGGTGTTTTTTCGCTACAGGAATATACTACCGACGAAGCTATTTTGCCAACCCGCGGAAGTGACTGGGGAGATGGTGGAAAATGGAGAGACATGCACGAATTTACCTGGACTTCCAACAATGCTATCGTTGTGGATAACTGGAATTTACTGACCAACGGAATTACACGTTCGCTGACTGCAATTAAAGCTATTGAAGAAAGTACGATTCCTGAAAAAACGATATTTTTAGCCGAAGCTAAAGCACTTCTGGCATTTTATACCTACCACACTTTAGATTTGTACGGACAGGCTCCATACAAAGATCCGAAGATTTTAAACGCCCCTTTACAGGTTTTTAAAGCAGATACTCAAATTGATAAATTAATTACAGAAGTAGAAGCTTTGATACCCGATTTGGCTGATTTTGGCACACAACGAACTCACCACGGAAGATTCACAAAACAGGCAGCTTACGCTTTTTTAAGTACCATGTATTTAAACCGTGCGGTTTTTAAAGACCGTTATAATGCCACTTCAAACTTCAATTTCAATGAAGCGGCCGTATCAGGTACAGGAACCGACATGGATCGTGTTATTTATTACACTTCATTGTTGATTGACTCAGGGAAATTTTCTTTAGAAAGTGATTATTTCAAAAACTTTGCAAGAGATAATAATAATGGTAAAGAGCTTATTTTTGCCATCTCTCAAAAAATCGATGGGATCCGTAACGGTTCAAACAGTTTTGCGTATGTGTGTGTAGAGCGTAACCAGAGAGCTTCTGCCCTAAACAGAGGAACAAATGCCGCTTGTACAACTCCAGAATTCTATGCAAGCTGGGACGGTAATCATGATGATCCAAGATTTCATCAGCATTATCAATATGCAGATGGTACATGGTTTATGAATGACGGTACAGACGTAAGTGTTCCTGCAACAGACATGGTGCCAAACAGCAGTCCGGCGACACCTTGGTTTCACTTCAACAGAGGAATTCAGGCTGGTCCCCAGTATGGTCCTAAATTATTGACATCAGCATCTCTTGAAATGGTAGGGAACCGTATTAAAGTTTCTCCTCTGTACATGGAAAAAAGTGCCACTACAAGAATGGATTTTACACCATCCTTAACCTTTACAAAACCGCTGGAATCTGTTTTTGCCCAAAACGAAATCAATCAGGGAGCCCGTATATTTAAATATGAATTTGATCCCGAAGGAGGAAACGGTAATAGCAATGTGGATATTTCGCTCTTCCGTTTAGGAGGAATGTATGCCATGAGAGCCGAGGCTTATTTCAGAAAAGGAAGTGATGGTTTAGCAATGAGCGATTTAAATAAATTGCGTACCAGCAGAAACAGGGAATCCTTATTTGCAAATGCTCCCGGAAAAGCGCTTACTACTTTAGATGCAGCGCAATTATATAAAGAATTAGGTTTCGAATTGTATTGGGAACTACAGAGAAGACCACAAAGCATGCGTTTCGGAAAGTTTGATTTGGCCGGAACTGCAAAACCGGTTACAGAACCTTACAGAAGATTTTTCCCGATTCCGCAAACGGTTATTGATGCAAAAGATTTAGACCAAAATGAAGGATATAAATAAGTTAGTGTGTTAGTTTGTTTTTTGACAAAACGCCTGTTTCGAAAGAGACAGGCTTTTGTTTTTTAATGAGGAGCTTGTTCCGGCTGTCCGCTATATTCCCGCTAACAAAAACTACGGCAAAAAAGCCTTGTTTTTCTAAAGCGGGAGATGCCGCTTTCATCTGGGCTAGGGCAGAGGTTTTTATAAGGACGACAGTGTAGTATTTAACATCCAACAAATAAACAACCCTTTTGATTATTGTAAGAAAAAATAAATATATTTGAAACTTACTAATACTGATGTTTGTCAGACATAGCCACCCGATTTAAGGTGGATAAGTCGGATATTGTCGCACATATATACGAGTTGGTGGCAAGTTCACCGCAGAATCAAGAATCCAACATATGAAATTTGAAATACCTTTTGACGAAAGTATCTACAAACAACAAATCGAATTGACCTTTAAACAATCTTGGTTACATTCTCAAGCTGAAACAAAAAAATTAGCAATAATTGCGATTGTCTTTGTTTGTCTTGGAATTGCTATTCTTTATGGAGATGGAGATATTGGAAAATTATTTTTGATTATTGGAATCATATCTCTTGCTGTTTTTGCATATCGTTTGCAACGTTACAAAAAGGCAAAAAACACAACTCAAAATTTGATGATTGAAGCTATAAAAGTTTGGGAAACAAATCCAATAAGTTTATGGAAATTTGAAAATGATTTTTTTAGATTTAAATTCTACGGCGGAGATTATAAAATTAATTGGGACACTCTTAAACATTTTGAAGTCGTTGAAAATACTCTTTTCTTTGGATTCAAAAAAAATGGAAATTATTACACATTGTCAGAAAATGAAGTTGGGAAAGATGATTTTTTGAAAATTGTTGAATTCGTAAAGCAGAGAATAGAACCAGCCACCAACAGCTACTACAACGGATTTGGGCAATAAGCTTAATGGAAAGATGGTTTTGTATTTGGGATGATTTGGCAAATCCGAAGAATGGGCTTAATTTAATCCCAAACTGCTTGTAGCGCGAGAACGTCAGGCTGTGAAAAAACTAAAATCAACGTCTTGAGAATCTCATATTTGAGATTTTTCTCCGGTAGCTCTCCGAATACTTTCTAAATTTGAAGAGGTTTTTTCACAGACTGACGTTGTGCGTCATTTTAGCCCGAATGAAACTTAAATAAAATCAAACTTAAATGGTAATAGAAAAAGAACAAATTTCTAAGCTTAAAAAAATTGATGGAAATGGTTTTTTTAAGAAAAATCCATTTCAAATATTTGGTTCCCAAAAGCATAAATACGAACTAAATTATTGTTTATCAGAGGAAAAAATATTAGACTTTGAAAAAACAAATCAAATTGAGCTACCATTAGAATACAGAGATTTTATAAAAAACATAGGAAATGGAGGAGTTGGTCCGGCATATGGAGTTTTCAAGTTAGAAGATTGGAATTTTGAACTTGATATTGAAAACAGGAATTTTCTAAATGAAAATTTTCCATATACAGAAAAGTACAATTTAACATTTGCCGGAAATGAAAATGATGAAGATTATATTGAAAGTGAAGAATTTGCAAATTGGGAATTAGAATATTTTAGCGAAAAACATATTTATGGCAGTATCAGAATTTGTCATTATGGATGCGGAATTTATTGTTTTTTGGTTATTTCAGGATTAGAAAAAGGAAATATCTGGCTTGATTCCAGAGTAAATGACGAAGGGATATATCCATTTTCGACAGAAACTAACTCGAGATATAATTTTGCAGAATGGTATAATGAATGGATAAATGAAAGCTTGAAAAAACTGAATAAATAAAAAAACGAACGCACAACAGCTACTAAAACGGATTTGAGCAATAGGCTTAATGGAAAGTTGGTTTTGTATTTGGGATGATTTGGCAAATCCGAAAATAGGGCTTAATTTAGTCCCAAACCCACGCTACGCAAAGTCTTTTTTCAGACTTTGCGTAATTTTAAAATCGTGTTACAATCCGTAAAATTGTCAAAAGTCCTTGGCTCGGCAAAGGGTACAATCTCCGGTTTCCGTATCGGCGGTTAGCGAGCTAAAATTAGTGGTAAGTAACATTTAAAACTTAAAAAAATGAAAACGAAACTTTCTATATCAATTCTTATTTGTTGTTTATCACTTTACGGACAAGAAAATGTTGATTTTGAACAAAAAGCCTTCGAGTTTTATAAAGATTCTATAATCAATAAGACTTCATCAAAAATTAACTTAGTAGTTAAAGTTCAGGATTATAATTATTGGAAATCAGATTGTACAGAAAAATTTATGCTTAAATGGCAAGATACAATGGTTGGAGGTACAGACAACCTTGAAGTTAAAAATATTATTTTAAGCAATGACAATAGATTTAAACTGATTAATAAATTTAAAAAAGGTGATTATCCAAGAACTTTTGTCATAGCAAATCTGAAAAAGAATAAAAACCAAAACCAAAACCAAAACCAAAACTTTGTTACTATTGTCGAAAGCTACAAAGACGAAGTCATAAATTATCTTTTTGAAATGGATATTTATGGAAAAGTTAAAAGTTGGTGTAAAGGAAAATGGATTGGAGAAAATTAAAACCAGCCTTACCTCGCTACGCAAAGTCTTTTTCAGACTTTGCGTAATTTTAAAATCATCTTCCAATCTATAAAAGTCTCAAAAGTCTCCTGACTTTTAACAGGAATCCCTTAAGCCAACCATCTAATTTCATTAAAATCCAAACAAACATTTAAAGAATTTAGCAAACCTATTGCTTCAAAGTTTCTTTTAAAACCCCAAACCAAGTATATTTACATAAAGTAAAAAAATTGGAAAAAGTTATATTTAGGACTTGAATCAGTCATACTAAACTGACTTTATCTTTAAAATAGATTTTAATGAACATCAAAACATTAATACTGATTATAATTAATAGTTTAATCGCATTGGTAATTGCTTTGCTGTCTTTTTCATCCTACCAGCAGTTTTCAAACGTTTTGAACGATCGTATTTTACTGCAGTTAAATTCTATTAAAACACTCAAGCAAAACCAGATTGAGCATTTATTAAAATCGGAGTGGGAGCGATTTGAAGCTTCCGAATTGTACAGCCAAAACATTGATACTACGTTATTAAAACTTCCGGACAGTATTAAAAACAGAAATGGTATTTACGATTTTACTGCGTATCATGTGGCTAAAAAAACAACAATAGGTTTTATCTCCAATTCGAAAAGAGGTAGAATGATTAAAGTTTTAGATTACAATAAAATTAAACAAATACTTCTTGAACGTACCGGAATGGGAGACAGTGGCGAATCCTATCTTGTGGGTGCCGATTTCCGAATGCGTTCCCAATCCCGTTTTTATCCTAATAAAATTCCTTACACCATTACTGTTAAAACAAAAGGGGTAACCAATGCTTTTAAAGGGATAAACGGCAGAGGTGTTTTTGAGGATTACAGAGGTATTGAGGTATATAGTGTTTACAGTCTCATAGTGGTTGGAAACTTAAAAATGGTTATTCTGTCTGAAATAGATGTTGATGAGGTTACGCTCCCTTTAAAAGAGTTGAAGCAAAGACTTTTAGGTTTAACGCTTGCTATTTTTTTATTGGCTGTTATGCTTTCTCTTTTTCTGACAAGATTTATCACCAACCCAATCAAGAATATGCAAAAAAGTCTCCGGATTATGGCACAAGGAGACTATAACCAAACCAATGAATTTATAAAAAATTCTACCGAAATAAAGGAAATGTTTGATGCCCTGGCAAATTTGAAAGCTTCTTTGCAGGGTGCCGTAAAATTCTCTGATGATATTGGGAAAATGAATTTACATTCCGACTTTAAACCTAAAAGTTCTAATGACCTGCTGGGAAAAAGTCTTTTAGCGATGAGAGATAAGTTGATAGAGTTTAGAAATAATGAAGAAAATACTCGAATACAATCAAAACGGATGCTCGTAAACGGTTTGGAAGATGAAAGGCGCCGACTTTCGAGAGAGCTCCATGATGGTGTAGGTCCGTATTTAACCTCTTTGAAGCACTACATTGAAAACAGGGTTAAAAATGAATTGAAGAAAGCAGAAATGAAGAAAATAGTAGATGATACCATTTCTGAAATCAGGTTGATGTCAAATGCCTTAATGCCTGCTTCAATAGATGATTTTGGAATTGGAGTTACTTTAACCAACTTTATTGAAAGCCTGAAAAAATCGACAACTGTAACTATTGAATACGAAGATTTAACCCAACAGGAAAATTCTAATATTACCAACCATCAGGCGATTAATCTTTTTAGGATAACCCAGGAGCTGATTAATAATTCATTAAAACATGCTGATGCAACAAATATCCGGATTACCCTTTCAGAATTCGATGAATTTATTTCTCTTTTTTATTTTGATGATGGAATTGGGTTTGATATAACCACTGTTAAATTAGGTTTAGGAATTATTAACATCAAAGAACGTGTAGAAATTTGCAATGGTACTATTACCATCAATGCAGCTCCCGGAAACACAACCTTTGAAATCGAATTACCCATAGAATTATGAGCGAAATCAAATTAATAATAGCAGATGATCATGAGCTTTTTCGAAATGGATTGGCTGAGCTCCTTAGAAAACATGACGATATAAAAATAGTTAAAACGGTTGGGGATGGTTTAGAGTTTATGGAATTGATAAACAGCCAGTTTGAAGCTGATATCGTATTGCTGGACATTACGATGCCCAATATGGATGGTTTTCAGGTTTTAAAAGAATTAAAAAACGCCACTTCTGATATAAAACCTATTGTGATTTCGATGCACAATGATGGCAATTATATCGCTAAATGCGCTAAAATGGGGGCTTACGGATACCTGTTAAAAAATACAGATGAAGCGGAATTGATTCTTGCCATAAGAAGCGTTGCTAATGGGAAAAAATATTTTAGTGCTGAAATTTCTGAAAAAATGATCAACTTTATGTCAACGCAAAGCATCAGTGAAGATGTTTTGTCGAATAAGGAGACAGAAGTTTTAGGTTTGATTTCTAAGGGTTTAACAACGAAAGAAATTGCTGCTAAACTATTTGTAAGTTCACGTACCATAGAAACCCATCGTGCCAATATTTTGAAAAAATTAGAAGTAAAAAATACCGCCGAACTCATTAAAAAAGCAGCAAAAATGAATTTAATATAGTGCATTAAAAATAACAGCTATCCGTATAAATACGGATACAGATTGGGTAGATTCACATAATCCTAAAAGCCTGTTACTGATTGTAACTTTGAAAAAACAGTAAAAAGTAACAGTCATGAAAAATATACTATTGGTTTTAGGAGTTTTATTAATGTCTTTTAGTGCATCTGCACAGGAAGAACCTACTAAAGTGAAACAAAGCGATTTGAAAGGTCCTGCTTTTAAAAATTATAAAGTTTGGGAGCACGAAACAGTGCCAACCAAAATATATTCAGAGAACAATAAAGAATCACTGCAAGGTCCGGCATTTAAAAATGCTCAACCGATGAAAGAGACTCCAGAAAAAGAACTGGTTGAAGTAAAAATAGGTAATCCTGAAAGACTAAAATTAACGGGGCCAGCATACAAAAACCATGGTCCGTGGAGTAAAAAAGGATAATGTCTCACTAACTGAATTAGATGGTTCAGCTGTTTGCCACTGTCTAAAATCTGATTCAATAGTCATTATAAAGCTAAAAGGCTGTCTGAAAAGTAATTTTCGAACAGCCTTTTTTTGTTACCTTTTATAATTAGAAACCCCAACTCTGAGCCAATCTAAATACTCTTTTACATCCGGATTATAGGCAGAAGTTTTGTTTAATAATTTGCCATCTGAATCAGCCAATACATAAAAAGGCTGTGCGTTGGTTTTATAAGTAATGGTTTGAAACCCGCTCCATTTCTGACCGATGTATTTAATTTTTTTGCCTGTTAATTCAGATACAATTTGTTCATTTTGAGGTAATTCTCTTTTGTCATCGACATATAATGAAATCAAAACCAGGTCATTTTTCAATATATTTTGTACCTCATTATCAGACCAGACATTGTCTTCCATTTTTCGGCAATTTACGCAGGCATGTCCTGTAAAATCTAGCATAACGGGTTTTCCTGTTTTTTTTGCAAAGGATATTCCTTTCTCGTAATCATGAAAAGTGATGATATTGTGCGGACCATATTCGGCACCTTCAGGAAGGTTTTCTCTATTTGAGGTCTCCGTATTTTGAGAGCCGCCAATTCCGTTTGGAGATTCGCTGTAGTGCATAGGAGGAGGGAAGCCACTGATTAATTTTAAGGGTGCGCCCCAAAGTCCGGGAATAAGGTAAATTGTAAAACTCAAAACCACAATTCCAAGACTCAATCTTCCAACAGAAATATGATGTAACGGTGAATCGTGAGGGAGGGTAATTTTTCCGAATAAATAAAGAGACAGAATTCCAAAAACAGCAATCCAGATTGTTAAGAAAAGTTCTCTTTCGAACCAATGTAACTGCAAAACCAAATCGGCATTGGACAAAAATTTGAAAGCCAGCGCCATTTCCAGAAAGCCCAAAAATACTTTTACCGTATTGAGCCAGCCACCGGATTTTGGCAAAGAATTCAGCCAGCCTGGAAAAGCAGCAAATAAAGTAAATGGCAAAGCCAAAGCCAGAGAAAAACCAAACATACCCACAAAAGGAGCAATTCCTCCTCGTGAAGCTGCTTCTACCAGCAAAGTCCCCACAATTGGACCGGTACAGGAAAAGGATACAATGGCCAGAGCCAAAGCCATAAATAATATTCCAACAAAACCGCCTTTATCAGCCTGACTGTCTACTTTATTTGCCCACGAATTTGGAAGCATAATTTCAAATGCTCCTAAAAATGAGCATGCAAAAACCATTAACAGTACAAAAAAGATAAGGTTAAACCAAACATTGGTTGACAATGCATTAAGTGAATCAGCGCCAAAAATCCAGGTCACTACAGCACCTAAAAAAACATAAATAGCAATTATTGAAATGCCGTAAAAAACAGCTTTTTTAATTCCCTGTGATCTCGTTTTACTTTGTTTGGTAAAAAAACTTACAGTCATGGGGATCATCGGAAAAACACAAGGCGTCAATAAAGCCGCAAATCCGGAGAAAAACGATAATATAAAAATCGTCCAGACACTTTTTGAAGCTGTCGAAGGTTCTGTCTTCTTCACTTCCTGTTTTGGGATTTTAATACTTTTGGTTTGAACTAATTCTGTTGATTTTTTCTTTAAATCAGAAACCACCGTATCGTTCTCTTCTGTTTTTTGTTCTGTATTTGAAATATTTTCCACAGAAGATTTTATAGCTGCTGAACGACTTACATAGAATTCCAGTTCATCAGATCCCGGAGGCAGACAATTTTCGTCATTGCAAACCATAAATTCAGCTTCAGACTTAATTTTGAATGGCTTTGAGGATAGTACTTTTATACGTTGTCTAAAGGTAGTTTCTTTCTCAAAAAACTTAATCTGCATTTTAAAGACAGGATCGTTAATCGTTTTTCCTTTCTCTTCTTTTACACTGCCAATTAATTGAAAATCGGAACTTTTTATAAAATTAAAATGAGTAGGAATTGGACCTCCGTCTGCCACTTCCTGACTGTATAAATGCCAGCCTGCTTCAATAATTGCTTTCGCCTGCAGTTCATATTCTGTATCTGAAATTTTTACAACGCTGGTTTTCCATTTGATTGGATTATATATCTGAGCTTGTGCCATTATTGAAAACAATAGCAGAAGACTCCCTAAAAAAAAGTTCTTTTTCATGGGTAGGAATTTAAAAAAAAGAGGGTTGAATATTAAAAAAAACAACCCTCTGTCCGCTATAAAAATTACAATGCTTACTAATTCAAAATAATAATCAATAGGGAGATAATTAGAATGTGAGGATACAGCTTCAGGTTATTTTAGTGGCTTGAAAACAACCTCCATAGAATCGGCTTTGCTTAAAAGTGAGTTTGCAAATTCCTGTATGTCTTTGGAAGAAATGCTTTTTACAATATTGACATAATTTTTGGGATCATTCATATCATAACCATTTTCAAAATAATTATAAATCAGGTTCATGCTGTAACTGTTGAAGTTTTTGCTGTCTTCTCTTGATTTTAGATAATTGGTTCTGGTCTTTTCGATATCTTCAGCAGCGATTTCACCTTTTTTAATTTTATCAATCTCCTGATAAACAATTGGCAGTAAATGCTCTACCTTGTCAGCATCACAGTCAAAAGTAACCTGAACACCTGCTTTTGAAACCGGCAGTTTATCCAGATTTGCCCTTACACTTGCTCCGTAGGTTCCGCCTTCTTTTTCACGAAGGCTTTCTGTATAACGCAAAGTCAGCACATCGCTTAAAAAAGAAGCTAAAATTCTGTTTTTCTGGGTGTAAGCATAATCTTTTTGAAAGACAATACGGACCGAACTTTTTGGGGTTTCCATTTTAATAAAAACATCACGGTCAATTTTGTTCGAAGTCCATTTTGGGACATTCGTTTTAAATTTTTCTTTACGCTTGATTCCATTTATACTCGCTATATATTTTTCGAGTAAGGGCTTCAGGATCTCTGGTGTTAGATCTCCAACAACATAAAATTCAAAATTGGATATATCTGCAAAACGGTCCAGATAGAAAGATTTCATTTTATCAAAAGACAAATCATCGATATATTTTTGATCTACCGGACGAATTCTCGGATTATTTTTGCCATAAACGATATCCGATAAACTGTCCTGCATTTTAGCATTAATATCATTTGCCCTGTTTTTTAAAGAGTTTTGCATTCTTTGTTTTAAAAGCGCAAACATTTCGGCATCAAATCTTGGCTGAACAAAGCGCAAATGCACCAGCTGCATCATCGTTTCGATATCTTTTAGATTGGCAGAACCTGAAACCGATTCTTTCAACGAACTGATACCAATAGCAGAATTTGCAATTTTTCCTTTTAAAACTTTTTCAAGATCGATATTCGAAAGCTCCCCAACACCCGACATCATTGCCAGATTTGCAGATTGGGAAGCGGAAGGGATATCCAGAGGTTCGTACAAAGAGATTCCGCCGAAGCTTTCTGCTTTAAGTTCAACTTCTTTTTTATTTTTATCGGCGAATTTATAATGCACTTTTACGCCATTACTCAATACAAAAGTGGTGGCATCAATTGCTGTCTCTTTTTTCTCCGAAACAATTTTTCCGGGCACAACCTGCAGGTTTCCTAATAATGTTTTGCCTTCGAAGCTGTCCACATAAGGCTGTAGTGAAGCGTCATTTTCTGCTTTCTGAATAATATCAAAAGCTTTTTCCTGAGTCAGGTTTGCTTCACCTTCAACACCTGTTACGGTAATAACGCGGTTTTGTTTTGTGTACAATTTGCTTATCTGCTCCTGAAGAATCTGGGTGTCAATATTTTTTAAAATGTTTTTTGTCATTTCAAATTCGGCATTCGGATCAGCAATTACCTCGTGGTTTAAATAATCATCTTTTACCATTCCGATTACTTGTTGATGCGAAATTTCGTTTAGTTTTTCCAAATAATTTTCATAGCCTGAAATCGTTTCTGTAACCGCTCTTTCAATTTCACCTTTTGAGAAACCAAATTTGTAAGCGCGAACCCATTCGGTTATGACCATTGTAAAGGCTTCGGTCTGTTTATCCGGTTTTGGCGAAATTCCAAGATACCAGGTATCATTTAAACGGGAATATCCCTGATAAGTAATTTGTGCACTTTTAAAAGGACACTCCTGCTTTTGCGCCATTTCTGCCAAACGATTGTTTATGATTGAAAAAGCCATTTGGCGCTGTGTGTTTTTTTCTAAATCTGCAAAAGTTCCGGTTGGTTTTTCAGCTGCATGACGAATCATAAAACTGATGCTTGCTGCAGAAATTTCCTTGTCTAAAGCCAGTTTAAAAGTTGGGGTTTCATTATTCGGAATCGCAATTTCAAAACGTTTTTTAGGATTTTGATGCGTCGGAATATCTGCAAAAAGCTTTTTGATTTTTGCTTCAATTTCGGCAGTATCTATGTCTCCAACAATGGCGATTGCCTGCAAGTCCGGGCGGTACCAGTCTTTATAGAAATCTTTTAAAACCTGATATTTGAAGTTTTTGACAATATCCATATCCCCAATCGGCATTCGGTCTGCATACAGCGAATTGTTATAATAATAAGGGGCCAGCTGATTGTAAATTCGGGCTCTGGCGTTTTGTCTTGTGCGCCATTCTTCGGTAATTACACCTCGCTCGGCATCGATTTCTGCATCAGTCAGAGACAAAAAATTAGACCAGTCGTGTAAAACTAACAAACAAGTATCCACCACCGCACCATCTTTTGACGGGATATTATCCAGATTATAAACCGTTTCATCTGTACTCGTATACGCATTGATATTTTTTCCGAACACGGCTCCTTGTTTTTGAAGTGTATTCAGAATACCTTTTCCTTCAAAATGTTTGGTTCCGTTAAACGCCATGTGTTCCAGAAAGTGTGCAAGACCTTTTTGCTGGTCGTTTTCTAAAATCGAACCTACATTCTGAATGATGTAATAACTCGCTGTATTTTTATTGACATCTGTTGGATAAATATAATAGGTCATGCCGTTTGGCAAAATACCTTTCTTTATTTTTTGGTTGACCGCAATTGGGGCTGTTGATTTGAAATTTTGAGCCTGTAAGGATGATAAACATCCGAAGACAAATAATAAAATTGATATTTTTTTGTATAACATAAAAGTTTTGTTTTATCCTTTCAATAATTTATCCAATTGTACCCTTAATTCAGGATTAGACGGACGAAGCGCATCAGCATTGATAATGTTTCCTTTGGTATCGAATAATAAAAATCTCGGAATGGCATTTACATCATAATTTTTAGCCACATCAGAACCAAAATCTTTATCAGCCATTAGCTGAATGCCTTTTAATTGCTCTTTTGTAACAAAGTCTTTCCATTTTTGGGCGTCTTTTGGCTTATCCAATGACAGACTGATAAATACGATATTTTTTCCGTGATAATCTTCTTCGATTTTCTTCATATGCGGAATTTCAGCTTTACATGGTCCGCACCAGGTTGCCCATAAATCGATGTAGACAAATTTACCTTTAAAATCAGAAAAAGAAACAGGTTTGTCATTAATATCTTTATAAGTAAATTCTAATCCTTTTTGACCAACATTTTTATGAAGGACTTTTTCGTAATCCAGTAAAAAAGCTTTGCTCGCATCTGAAATCATAAAAGGTTTTATGGCCGGAGCCACTTTTTCATACTCTTCAATTTTCATTCGGGAACCGGCAACGGCATCGCGAAGAAAAACATCTTTTAAAGCCGGATCTGTAATATGTGTGATGGCTTCTGCTAAATCTAAACGCTTTGGAGCTGTTGAACTATTTACACTTACATAGAAAAAATAATTAGACATTAATGAAACGCCGTTAGACAATTTTAACAAATCAGGGTCTGTAAATTTTTTATCTGTTTCCCAGGTTTTAATAATTTCCGGACGAACATCTTTTTCAGGATGTACTGTCCTTGGCAATCTGAAAAAAGTATAGGTCAGTTCCTCAACATCGGTTGCTACGGCTAATTTTAATAATTTATTGAAAGCAGCATCTTTGGTTTTGATGGATTTTGAAAATTCATTGGCTTTGGCCACACCTTTATCAAGCCAGGGATAAAAATCAAGGTACGTCTGGTCTCCTCCAAGTTTGGCAAAAGGGGCAAATTCGTTGTAGATTTCGTTTGCTTTCTGAACTAATACATTTTGTCCGATATTTTTTCCTGCCAAAGTATAGCTGTCTTTAACAATGGTAAGTTCGATATCTAATTTGGGTTCTAAATACAAACGAATTAACTGACCTCTGCCTTTTTGTTGTCCGTAATCAACATAATAAAATCCCGAAGTTGTGATTGGCAGCATAAAACCAAATTCGCCCAGAGAATTTATTTTTGCTGTTGCAGCAACAGCCGGTTTTCCTTCTTCTGCATTATAAAGCGTAACTTCTTTCGCCTTTGATTCAGGGATTGAAAGTTTTCCTTTAATTATGGCATATTCTGAAATGCCGGACGCAAATCCAATCTGAACGGTAATGAGGCTCAGGATGAAATAAAAAATGTGTTTTTTCATGATAGTTATTTGTTTTTTGTTGATAATTTAAATTGAAATCTGCATGGACTGATCGCCCTGTTCGATGATGATATCTTTCGTTTCTTTGGATTCTTTTATTTTTTTTAGATTTTCCGGCTTCAGTAAATCTTTAGCTTCGAAATCATTGATTTGTGTGACTTTCGCACCCATTTTTACTTTTTTTAAATCTTCGTTCTGATAGTCTATGATTTTCTTTACAATAAGATTTTGGTTTTCATCAAAATCTAAATCCAGTCCTGCTAAATAAAAGGAAGAAAGCTTTTTAAAACTTTTATTAGGATCTAAATAAACCGTTTTATGAAGCAGATCGATCGTAAAATTGAACCGTTTTATTAAATCGATTCCGAGTGATCCATCGGCGGAAGCCCAGTTTTTATTTTCTTCCTCATATTCCTGAAGTGCTATGGTTACATTGCTGAAATTATTACCGTTGATAGCCACATTCGGAATTGCACCGCTAACAATTTTTGTTTGCTTTCCTAAGCTGTGATTTGTTGAGGTATATTCGGTTTTCAGGCTTTCTTCCAGTTTGTTTTTATGATTGAAAGGTCCGTAAGCAATTAGATCGTATCCGGCTCCGGTATCAAAAGTGAAACTGCCTTCGACTGTTTTTTTATCTTCAAAAGTCAAGTTCATTTTTACCACCGGAAGCCCCGATTTATAGTCAAAAACAAAAGGCTTTGCTTTGCCTGAATATTTAAAATCACCAAAATTGTACAAATCAATTGTCTTCCTATCAAAGTTGACCGAAGTGATAAAATTGTGAAGCAGGTTAGCACCAAATAATCCATCGTAAATACCGCTTTTTGGAAAAATAACCAAGCCCTGATTCTTCAAAACCTGATTGCCCAAATAAATGGTATTATTTGCCGAATATTGTACCTGCTGGCTGCCGCCCACCACACTTGCGGATTTGGTTTTCGTAACCACTACACCTGCTTTGTATGCACTGTCAGGATTCAGCGCCATTCCGTCTGCACCGGTGTCGAACAGCATTAGAAATTCACGATCCGATTTGTTGAGTTTTATTTTGATGGCGATTCCGTTTTCGATAATTTCAAACGGAATACTGGCTACTTTCTTTACTTCAGCATTTCGGTCAACATTATACAATTTGTCAAAATAGGTGACATATAATATTTTATTTGCTGAATTAAAAACTATATCAGAAGCTTTTTTGTCTTTCCCTTTAAAGAAAAAATGTACCGCAATACGGGTTTCATTTTTAGCTGCAACCGACTTTCCAATCTGCAAAGAGTCAAGTACCGGAAGAGCATTGAAAATTCCGTTCAGGTAAAACTCATTTGAAGATGAATCTCCCGTACTCACTGTAAAGTCTGATGCGAACAGTTCTTTCATGCTGTTGTAATCTTTATTCTGAAAAGCTTTTTCGAAAGTTTCAAGCGATTTTTGAATGCTGATCTGACCATAAATCGCAACACCGGAAAGCAATATTGTAAACAATAAAAACTTTTTCATTTGGGTTATTTTTGTAAAGTGTATGGATTCTTTGTCACAACTTTCTCGACACCAAAATCTTTCAGTAAAATGCCTTCATATTTTGTCCATTCTTCAGGCGTATATAATTCTTTTGCTCCTGCAAGTAGTTCTTTGAATCCTTTTAAATCATTTGTTTTTTCAAACTCTTTTTTCCTGCGCTGTAAAATTGTAAATACGTGACCCGTAACACTTGATCTTCCATAATCCTGAGCTAATTTTTTGCTTCCAAAAAGAAATGGATCATCGTATTGTTTGCCTACTCTTAATCCGGTAATAATCACAAAAGAAACTTCTTCAGTCGTATCCTTAGATTTTAAATAAGTATCGATAACATCAAAAGGGACATTTCTTTTGCCTGCCATATAAGCCTGCACATAAAAATCCGGATACTCTTTTTCGTTAATTGTTGGACTGTATTTTTTTAAGATTCCTTTTTTAGCCAAATCTTTAGCATTTTCAAGTAAAACTGTAAATTGATCTGCGTTTTGAAATCCGCCCGCAATATCAATTACCCTTCCATCAGCATTCATGAATATAAAAGTTGGAAAACCGGTCACACCATATTTCATACTTAGTTTTTTACCGATTTCTTCTTTCAGGATATCTGACTTAAAAGTGATGAAATTTGTTTCTAAAAGCGAAGCTACTTTTGGATTAGGAAATACTTCCTTGTCCATTTGGGCACAAGGAGCACAGCCGGTAAAATACAAGTCTACAAAAATCAGTTTATGTTCAGCGATAGCTTGTTTTTTAACCGATTCCCAGCTTTCATCAGTCGATGTTGTCTGTGCATTTAAGGCAATAGAAGACCAGGCAAGCAGCAAAAATGCACTTGCAGTTTTAAAAATGAGTTTCATAAAATGTGATTTTTTATAAGCAGAATGAATGTTGAATTTTCATTCGGGTTTTTAAATTTTCTAAGGATTTTTAATTATCTCGCACGATATGTTACATCAACAATTTTGCATAAACCGCTATAAGTATTGTCCAAAACTAAATCTCCATTTACAGGTGGAACAGTATACAATTCTAATTTACCTAGAGTACCATTATAACTTCCAACAATTAACTTTTTGGCGAAAGTTTTTGATCTTGCATTAAAATCTAAATAAGTAATTTCTTCACTACCTCTGTCAATCATTAATTTAGCCGATTGTATTCCGTTGTCATACTCGTATAATTTTCCTCCAACAGAATAGAATAAATATCCTGCATCCGGGCTTACGGCGAATTTTGTTGCTTTGTCAATATCCGGTGCGTTCAGGATTTCTTTGTAATAGGTCTGTGTCAGTGCTTTATTGAATCGCAACAAATAATACTTTCCTGTAGAAATGTTTTTTAGAACTGCAAAATTTTCAAGTGAGTTATAAGCTGAAGTCGTCATAAATACTAAATCGCAGTTGGTGTTATTCCAGTCTAAAACAGTTTCAGATCCCGTAACCGGAGGCATCGCAGAACAATTTCCTTTGTAAAGATTGTAACGCACAAAACGGCGTAAATCTTTATCAAAAAAGACAGGCGTTCCATTTACACCCTGATTCTCTGCTATAAAAGGTGCAGCGAAAAAAGTCTTTGTTTCTGTATCAAGGATATTTTGCGGCAAACCATATTTAACCTGACCAGCTCTGTAATAACTGTAAATATTTCCTTTACTATAAATAATATTTTCACCCGGACTTGCAGATTTCATAAAATCGACACCAAAATTGGTTTCAAAAGAGCCACCAATGGTTTCGTAAGCCATATTTTGAGATTGAACCCATCCAAAAGAATCCGGATCGATTCTGGCGGTACCGGTTTCAGTAGAGGTTATATAAATCCCGTAGGCTGTTGAAGTAGAAAGTGCTGTGCCAAAGCATTCAACATCTACTGCTTTTCCGCCCAGTTTTAATGCTGAACCGGAAGCATCCAAAACATCATTTATCACACGGGGTGTAGCAACGCCAGGAATAATGGATACCATATCCAACCTTGGTTTTCCATCAGCCTCTCCAATAATCAACCAGCCTTCATAGATTGAAGTAATTACGTTAAGTGTAAAAGGCTTTGCCTGCCAGGTAACTCCCGTAACTAAATCTTTGACAAAATAATAAACCGAATATTTTGCAGGAGGTAATTTTATAAGATCATCAAAATCTTTTGTTGTAGCAATTTTATTTTTAGCAACGGTAGTTACTGCAAACCATTCAAACGAATATCTGTCAGGGTTTGAACCATCGTCTTTGGTAGGGTTTAAATGAGGCGTTAACTTAAGATGCTCTCCTGTATAGACGGTATAGTTTTCCTCTAATCCCGTTACATTTATAGTGTTTATATCAGTATAATTGTAATTTCCCTCATCACTGACACAGCTATAAGCCAAAGTAATCAGTACTATTATGGCGAATTGTATTTTTATCTTTTTAAACATTTTCTTAAATATTTTAATATTAAAATGAATGATTTTAAGGAATAGTCATTTCGGTACCATCATCCTCATAAATGGTATTTCCTGATTTTTTTTGATCGGCCAGATAGCGTTTCATAAAAGTCTGGTAATACACTACTTCCGGGATTGTTAAACCTGCTGCGCCCAGTTTTTGAGAGAACATTGCCGGATTTAATTGCATAAGATCACACATTAAAAAGAATTTTTTGGCTGTAAATACGCCTAAATATGGTGCATACCATCCGGCAGGCTGTGTCAGTTTATCATCAAATGATAATTTATAACGAATGAAACTCATGGTTTTATTGGTCAGTGCATTAACCACTTTTGATTTCATATTTGTTGTAAAAAATTCATTTTCTTCCAAATTTAAAACCAGGGTAAAAGAATTGTTTTTCATGTCGGGAGCTCTAAAAACAGTTACTTCTATAGTATCTACTTCTTGTCCTGCATGAATAAAAACATCTGGTATAGAAAAATGAGTTCCTGCAACAGCTGTACTTGTGGGATCTATTGTAAGTTTTACTTTTCTGTCAACGTTACTTAATTTCCCTTGTACTCTTATCGGAATTTTGAAAATTCTCTCGGTTATGGCGGGATTGTCTAAACCAAAACTAAAGCCTGTACTGTCAATTAATGGGGCACTTATTTTATTAGGAGCGAACATCGCATTAGAAAAATAAATGTTATCAGTAGCTTCATAAGTTGCTATTTCTTCTTTCTCACAAGATGTAAATCCTAAAAGGGACAAGAAGAGGATACTTAAAATCAATATCTTATTCATAATTTAATCATTTTTAATTTTGAAAATTAATTTCAGAGTCCGGCATTGGCACTACATATTGAAGCGCTGTCATTGTTAGGTTTCCGGATGAAGCTGAACCATTAGGAATTGTTGTCGAATTGATTCGTTTGTAATAGAAAAACAACTGACCCTCTCCAATAAATTCTTTTTTGTATTCTTTAGTAACTTCTGTTGCTAAGACAGCTGTCGTGGCTAAATTACCCAGACCTCTGTTAAAACGAAGCGTATTCAAAAAGGCGATACCATCAGCAGAAACTGTTGCACTTTCGGCAGCTATTAGATACATTTCTGAAAGTTTAAACATCGGAATCTGTAGGCGAAAATTTTTTGTCTTATCTGTAACATCTTCATATTTATAAAATGTTTTTTGGGTTTTTCCTCCAATTATCGGAATTTTCCAGCTTGGCAAGCTTCTGTAATCATTATCGTTAGATTCGAAAACAGCATTTATACGAGTTAAAATTGGAGAGTATATTTTATCAGCTGCCAAACTAGAATCAAATAAATCCTTTTGTTTTGTGTATAAAGTATAATCGCTTAGCGCAAAGAAGTTTTCTGAAGAAAAAATCCGGTCCGGATTTGCTGCGTCTGTTGCTGCTAAAAATGTCGTCCATGGAAAGAAACCGCTTGATTTTACAAACGCAATAACTTCGTTTGCCACAATCGATGCACCTGGCTTATCACCTGAATACAGAAGAACACGCGCTTTTAAGCATTTTACTGCCAGATAATTCATTCTTTGTCCTCTGTTTAATGAATAATACGGATTTGCATCAAAATCTGACGTCGCAACATATTTTCCTGTTGTCAGGATAGGATCTTTGTCTAAAAGTGTTAATGCTATATCAAGATCTGCAAGTACTTTTGTAATCACATCTTTAGCCGGAAGAATAGGATTGCTGGTTGTTACAAATTTATCGTAATAAGGTATTCCGGGATCAGCTGGCGCTATTTTATATATTGGTCCATAGAGACGAAGCATATCAAAATGCAGCATGGCACGAATGGCAATAGCCTCTCCTTTTAAAAGATTTGCTTTTTCAACAGAAACAACTTCTGGATGCTCTTCTATACTTTCTAAAAATTTATTAGCAGATAAGATAGCTGTAAATGCAGTTTCCCAGATATTTAAAAATACCGATTTTGGTGTTGCTTCAGCATAAGCATAAGTTGCTATATTATACTTTGAAGCATAACTAGCCATATTATATTGCTGTCCCAAGATATCAACAGCATCCATAGTAAGCTGCTTTCCATAGAGATTATTACCCGCTAACTTAAGATAAAGTCCGTTATGTGCATTTTGTACTCCTGCCTCAGAAGTATAAACCTGATCTTCTAAAATTTGATCTTGCGGCACTACATCCAAAAAATCACTGCAGCTAATGGCTGTAATTGATAAAAGAAAAACAGATGTAATTTTATATAAATACTTTTTCATAATGATTAAAATGATACGTTTAAACTAAGTGAATAGATTCTTGAAAAAGGATACTCGATACCGCGTTCTGCTTTTATAGTGGCTACACGGAAGAATTCGTTTGCCAAAGCATTAAATCCTAATCCAACTAATCCTGCTCTTTTCAACCAGGCTCTATCGGTTACTCTGTATCCCAAACGAATTGACTCTCCTGAGATGTAATCATCTTTTTGAATAAAACGGGATGATATTGGTGTCGCATTTGTTAAGCCAATTGCTTTAAATTGTGCTACTTGTCCAGGTGTTGTCCATCGATCTGTAAAGGCTCTCGCATCCTGATTATCAAAAATATTGTCCTTTGAGATATTTTCAACTTTGTTATATAAAGCAGTGTTAAATCTCTCAGCTCCAAAACTGTAACGTACAAATAATCCAAAACTAAAGCCTTTGTAAGTCAGGTTTGTAGAAACGACACCCGTTGCCGTTTCTCTGGAATTACCCATTACTACTTCATCTTTTTTATCTAAAGTAAAAGTAGACTGACCGTCTTTTTTGCGAAAAATTTCTCTACCGGTTGCAGGATCGATGCCTAAAGAAGGAACAGCCCAAAGATCATTACTGCTGGCTCCGTCATAATATCTTGTAAGACTTGTTGTTTTTTGAGCTGCTGTATTTAATGATGATAAGGCGTTATTGAACCCCCCCAGTTTATTATCACCGGAAGCTCCCATCAAGCCTATTCCCCAAATAAAATTATCCTTAAGATCATAAATAAAGTTGTAATTTAATTTAAACTCTATACCTTCAGTTGTCAAATAACCAACATTTAAAGGGTATGAGTTAACTCCTGTAGAAGCTGCAAGATCGATTGCTACAATTTGTGGCGAAGTTTTTCGTTTGTATGCGCCTAAAGTAGCAGTTAATCTGTTTCTAAACATTCCCAAATCTAAGCCAACAGATAAATCCTTTGTTCTTTGAGGTTCTAAATTAGGATTTGCAACCTGAGAAATTGCTAATCCTGGTCCAAAAACATTTGTATTAATATCATAAGAATATACATCGTAAGAAGCGTACCCCACTAAATTCTGGTTTCCGGTCTGACCAATATTAGCACGCAATTTTAATATGTTCACAATATCTTCATTCATTTTGAATTCGTTGTTTACATTCCAGCCAATACCTGCTCCCCAATACGGAGAATATTTTTTATTTGTTCCAAAATTTGTTGCTCCGGAAATAGTCTGTGTAAAATCAAATAAATATTTTCTATTATAAGCGTAGTTAATTTGATTCGTCAAATCAACACTTCTAATTAATCCTGTATAAGTTCCTGGTTTTCCATTTGGTTCATATCCGAAAGCAAAGGTCGGATTACCGGGAACTCCAAGAGGAAAACCTCTTAAAGCAGTGTTATAAGCGTTGTTTGTTGTTTCCTGAGCAGAAGCTCTAATAGTATAATTAAAAGAATGTACATCACTGAAAACATTAGAATAAGTAGCACCCAAATTTGCATTCCATTTATTTACTAATGTTTCTTTATTAGTATAAGTTCCTTTTTCGGTAGCAATGTTACTGATAAATCTGGTATCATCTGGTGATACAAATACAGTAGCAACACTGGTATTTCTTGAAACGGATAATGCTCCGGTTGTTTTAAGATGTGCATTCACATCATAATTTACTCCAAAGTTATTGGTAAAATTGAACTCATTTTTTTTGTTATAACTCGGCAGAAAAACATTATAAAGTGGATTAGCAGGATGATTAACAACAACATTTTTATCTTCTAATGGTAATGAGGAGCCATCCAGATAACGTGTTATTTCTCCATTTTCGTTATATTTAGGATAATAAGGACTAGCTTTTGCCCAGGTTTCAAAAGAACCGTATTGTGATTCCTGATTATCACCTCCGGAAACAAAGAAATTGTTATTAATACTTAGTTTATTCTTTCTGTACGTCAGTGTTGCATTATATCCCCAGGTATTATGCTCAGAACCTTTCATTGTACCGGTCAGGCTTTTATAATTTCCGGCAATATTGAACCTGAATTCATCTGATCCACCTCCAAAAGACAAACTATGTCCTGACGTTATTCCCATCTGGATGGGTTCGTTTAACCAATAGGTATTTACACCACTGCGAACTGCCGCCAAACGCTTATCATAAACTTGCTTTACAGAGTATTCATATGCTGGAAATGCACTACTTGTATAGGCGCCGGAAAGCCTTTCGAATTCCAGTTTTTGTTCGGCATTCATTAAGTTATAAACACTTAAATCTGCTAATTCATAAGATGAATTATACACATAAGAAAACTGTAATTTTCCCGGTAAAGGTTTATTCGTTTCAATAACTACAACACCATTAGCAGAACGGGAACCATACAAAGCAGTTGAAGCCGCATCTTTTAATAAAGTAATGCTTGCAATTCTGTTAATATCTAAATCGACAACCTGCTGCAAAGTAGTTGGAAATCCGTCTAAAATAAATAACGGCTGATTAGGGTCATCTCTAAACTGGCTGTCTACCTGGTTGGCAGTTAAACTTGTCTGACCACGCACCTCAATTGTAGGCAGGATATTTGGGTTTGAACCAGAGATATTGTTATTTAGTACTATAAAAGAAGGATCTAATGATTTTAAAGCCTGCACCGCATTTTGAGTTGATACCTGTCTTAATTCCTCACCTTTAAAAGTGGTAACGGCTCCGGTAATTAGTTCTTTTTTACGAACAGTAACCCCTGTATTGATAACAACACCTTCTAATTGTTTGGTTTCTTCTTTTAATGCAACATTAATTAATTTTCTGTTATTTACGGCAATAATCTCAGCCGTATGTCCAATATAAGTAAACAATAAAATACCATCGTTTGGGGCAGTGATTGTGTATTTTCCATCAAAATCAGTCTGAGCTGTTTCATTGGTTCCTTTAACTTTTATGTTAACGCCGGGAAGAGGCTCTTTTTTGTTATTGGTAACTGTTCCTCTTATTTCTATAGATTTTGATTGTTGAAATACGACTACTTTTTCAACAGGAGTTTCTTTTACAACAATAGTATTTCCGTTGGCAAAACTGAAATTAAAATCTTTTTTAGGAAAACTGGCTTCGAGTAAATCATTTACCCTGATTTTGCCTTTCTTTAAATGTACTTTTGGTAATTTTTTAAATAAATCTTCCTGATAAATAAAGGTGTAATTGGTTTGTTGTTTGATAAGATCAAAAACTTCGTCAACAGTTACCGTTTTATCAGCTTTAATAACAATTTTTGCGTTTTGTGAAAATAGATTTAAGGGTGAAAAACCAAAAATTGTAGTACAAAACAAGAAGATGAAAGTTCTCATAATGTTAATAATTAGTCGTTTTCTGAAATAGAAAATGACATCGGTTAATTTAAAATTCATAAATTTACATGTTAATTGGTTGGTCGGTTGTTAAAATTGATTAATCGGTTGATACACAGAAAGGGATGAAGTGCAGTACGGTGAGAGGTCTAAACTTCAGTCCTTTTCTTTTTTTATTTTATTATGATCTTGTGGTTTTTTATTTCATAGGCATTAATAAAATTTATATTTCTGATCGTTGTTAATATATCTTCAATCTTTTGGTTTTTGTTTAATACGCCGTTGAATTTCACATTTCCTAAAGCCGGATCAGCAAAAACGATATCAACATCATACCATCTTGATAATACTCTGGCAATATCTTTCAAAGGCATTCCTTTAAAAACAAACAATCCTTTTCTCCAGGAAATTTCATTGTAAACATCTACTTCCGAAATTTTTATTTCATCACTGTAATTATTAAGTCTGGATTGTTCGCTTGGTGCTAATATTTCTTTTTTGTTAGAATTGCTTACGGCTACTTTTCCATGCACTAAAGTCGTGTAAACTGTGGTTTCATCTTTATACGCTTTGATGTTGAACTCGGTGCCAATAACTTCAACATTCTGCATCATTGTTTTTACTTTAAACTTAGAACCTTTGTGCTTGGTACTTGGTGATACTTCAAAGTAGGCTTCTCCGTACAAAAGTTCTACTTGTCTGGTTTGGCCATCAACAAAAGCAACAGGATATTTTAATTGAGATTCTGAGTTTAACCACACTTTCGTACTGTCTGCCAGTTGAACAAAAAACTGGCCTCCTCTTGGAATGGTCAAAAAGTTATTAGCGATTGCATTTTGATTTTTAGAATTATAAACCAATTTTTCTCCATTGCTGGAAACATTCCCGGTTGCATATTCTTTCCCTTTTTCTAAAGCAATTACAGAGCCGTCTTCTAAAGTCAGGGTTGCTTTGTCGCTGCCAATTTCAATCTTTTTGCTAATGACAACCTGGTTGTTGGGGCTATGAAAAATAGTGGTTTTAAAGAGTAAAGAAATTGTAACAAAAAGTACAACTGAAGCTGCAACGGCAAATTTGAAAACTCCTTTTGAATAGAATGACTTATTAATTGGCATAACTTTTACCTCTTCTGATGCTAAGGCATTTTGAATCCGGTTACGCATTTTATTTTCAAGTTCATCTTTTGGCCCAAGCGTTTCATGCCATTCCGTATTGTTTTGAAAACTTTCAAAATAATTCAGCAATAATTTATTCTCCTCTATATTGGTTTCACCGGAAAGATGTTTGTTTAGTAACACCAAAAATTCCTCTTTTTTCATTTTCTTTTATATATTAATCGGGGAGTATTACCAGTAAGTACACAAAATGGTGTGTACCCCCTAGTCAGAATCTGTTTTTTTTTGTATTTTTTTTAAACTAAACAAGAAAATCACACAACATCAATCAATTAACAGCACATTTTTTAGTTTATTTTTAAAAGATATTTTTAGAAATCCATATCACCATTGCCATACTAATACTGCTGCCCATTGAAGATTTTATGCTGTGCAGTGCTTTTGTAATGTGATTTTCGACCGTCTTTACAGAGATATTTAAACGTTCGGCTATTTCTTTGTGGCTTAATTGTTCTTCACGGCTTAATTTATAAACCAATTGACATTTTTCAGGAAGTGTTGCTACTATCGAATTTATCTGAAGTACCAATTCCTGATGCATCATTTCGGTTTCAGGGGTAGTGTGCTGAAAACGTTTTTCTAAGTCATCAAAAAGTTCGACCTGGATTCTGTCTTTATTTTTTTTAAGATGATTAAAAACCTGGTATCTGGCACAGGCATACATATATCCTTTTAGAGAAATTCTGATTTCGAGTTTTTCGCGGTTGTGCCAGATGTTCATGAAAATATCCTGAATAATATCTTCACATAACTCTTTGTCTTTTATAATATTGAAAGCAGATATAAAAAGGGCCTGCCAGAATTTATTATACAAGTCTGTTAATGCGGACTCATCACCGTTGCGTAAACGGCTGACTAAAACTTCATCATGATTTATGTCCGGATTTAACAATGCTTTTTGCTTTAATAAATTGAATATTTCGCAACAAACATACTAAAATTATTGAATCATTTTAATTTATTGCAAGTCAGAAGGCTTGTTTGGGTTTTATTTGAAAATTCTGCTTAATTTATAAATCTGTTAATTAAGTAGGAACTTAAAGTTTGGAAATTTAATATTCTACAATTCTTGTATAGTATAAAAATGGATTTCTTAAAACTCTTCAAATGTTAATGATTAAATTTTAAAGTGTGAGTTTAAAGTTTATAACTATTGTGTAGCTTATTTCTTAAAAGACTGAAAATGGTTTAAAAAGTTTAAAATATACATAAAATGGAATTTTATAATATATAAAATTAATTATGTAAACTATTGATCTCTCATTTTTCGAAATTTATATAAATCCTGTAAAATCATGATGGTATGCAAAAGAAATCTATTACATGTCGCATTCTTCTAATGGGTAATGTTCAGGATGTCAATAATATAAAAGAATTACTCCATGATAGGATTATAGCACCTAAAATAACTGCAACTTATGATTTTAAAATAGGTTTCGATATGATTTTATCTTTTAAATATGATATTATTTTAATAAATATAAATCATATAGAGGACATTGAAATATTGGATTCAATTGAAAAAAATATTAGCGATGCAGGAGTAATAATTATTTCTGATATTCCCTCAATTTCAGAAATTATTGATTTAAAGAACACCAATAAAAGCAGTATTGTATTTGATTATTTGCCAAAAACTGAGTTAACTTCATTTTTGATCCTTAAAAGTATTACTTATATCAATGAAATAAATAAAAATCATATAAAATTAAAAAGTTTACAGCGTAAATACAATAATTTGTTTGAGATGAATCCTGTTCCTATGTGGATTTATGATCTAGAATTTTTAAAATTCTGGCGTGTCAATACTGCAGCTGTCCGCAAATATGGCTACACCAAGGATGAATTTAAGAAAATGACTATAAGAGACATAAGACCGCGGGAAGATATAGAAAAACTTGAAAAAGCTGTTGGTCTTGTAAGAAAACATAAAATGCTTTTTTCAAACGGAATTTATCGGCACAAAAAAAAAGATGGTACCATAATATATGTTGAACTTATAAGTAATATAATCTATATTGACAAAGTAAAATATGTACTTGTTCTTGCAAATGATATAACAGAAACCCTGGATTATATTCAGGCAATAGAAAGTCAAAATTCGAAACTGCAGGAAATAGCATTTAGTCATTCGCACCTAATCAGGGCTCCGCTTACGAATATAATGGGCATATTAAATCTTATCAGGGAAATAGAGTTTAATAATCCTGAAAGTGCCGAATTATTAGAGCATCTTTCTACATCCTGTAACCAACTGGATGAAAAAATCTCAGAGATTGTAGAAAAAAGTGCTCCATATCCACTTCCCGAAAACAAAGTATAACATTCAGTAAAAGCCTGTATGGATTTTATCTGCTTTTAACAATCTGATTTCTCAGCCTGCTGAGTGATTGAGGGGTAATCTTTAAATAAGAAGCAATATATTGTTGCGGTACATTTTGGGCAAGGGCAGGATACCGGCTGATAAATTCTAAATATTTGGTTTTGGCATTACCATAATTTAAAAAATCGTTGTCTTTGATTTTATTTAAAAGATGTGCTTCTGTTATGCTTTTCAAAAAGATATAAAAATTTGGAATTCGTTCACTCAATTCGTCTAGTGTCTTTTTTGATATTGAAAAAGCTTGTGTATTGACAACCGCCTGAAACGCATCTTTGTTTACGGTGTTGGTATAATAACTTTCCAGATCTACAAAAAACTGATTTTCGCGTACAAAATATTTCGTTACTTCTACATCGTCGGGATCGGTTGTATAAACTCTTACGATTCCATTCTCAACAAAACCAACTCTGTTTGAAATTTTATTAGAATCCTGTATAATTTCATTGGCCTTAAAATAATTTTTCTCAAACAAAAGCGAAATTTCTTCAATGGCTGTTGTGGTAAGAATGCCTCCAAAACCTAAAACAGATTTTAATTTTTCCATATACTTATTTTACAATTTTTAATGCTATTACGCTTTCGGCACAGGATAAAATAGCTTCTTCCATTGATAAAGGCTGCCAGTTAAGTTCATTTACAGCTTTAAACCGGTCTATTTTCCTTTCTATTCCTAAATCAATTAAGATTGGTTTTAATGATGTTTCGAAATTGGACAGCAATTTAACAAAAAAATCAGGTAATTCTTTAGACGGAACCTTGCGGTTCGGATATTCTTTTTTTAAAATCCCGGAAATATTTTTGAAAGACAAATATCCCGAAGAAGCCAGATAGCGTTGATTATTGGCCTGAGGTAATTCCATAGCTTTAATTAATAAATCGGCTACAGAACGTACGTCAATAATTTCTACACCAATTTTAGGAATTGCGGGCATACTGCCATCGATGGTTTTGATGACAATATTTGCTGAAGTGCCAAAATCATCTTCGAGTACAGGTCCCAGTATAGCGCCAGGTAAAACAGTAACCAGTTCTAACCCTGAGGGATTTTTTTTAAGATACTCCCAGGCAGCTTTTTCAGCAATGGTTTTACTTCTGAAATAGGGAGTTGAATCTTTTTTGTTTGATTCGTCTGTCCAGTCCTTTTCCGTAAAGGTAAGATCCAGGTCCTTTTTGTTTTTACCATACACTACTGCTGCTATTGATGAGGTAATTACAACCCGTTTTACATTATTTACTGAGGCACTTTTCAGGATATTAAGTACACCATTTCGGGCAGGGATAATTAAATCGGATTCATGTTTTGGCAGAATGCGTGGAAACGGAGACGCAATGTGCTGTATAAAATCTATATTTTGGGTTAATTCCGGCCATTTGCTTTCGTCATTTAAATCTGCTTCTGCAATAGTCAGATTTTGAATATGCGGGGTATGTTTTTCAATAATAGCTTTTAAATCATTTGCCCTGCTCAGATTCCTCACCGTACCTGTAACTTTATAACCTTTGTTTAATAATTGAATGGCAGTGTGAGAACCAAGAAAGCCTGATATGCCGGTAAGCAATACTCTTCTATTGTTGAAATTGTGATCCATTTTTTTTGATTTTGATTTAAACAAAAATACCAACAGCTGTTGAGCCGGCAATTATCATTTGTTAAGAACGACAAAATCGCCTAAAAAAAATAGTACTTTCAAATCAGATTGCCCAAAATTGCTTTATTGACAATTTACAAAGTAGTGAACTAAAAGATTATAAGTTTTATCAGTAAGTGTTAAATTATAAGTATAGTATTGACTACTGATAGTAAAATTAGTTTTATATTAGCACGTACAAACATTTTTTGATTCGGGGTTTATTAAAAGAATAAAAATCGACTTATAAATAGTCGATTTGACAGGGCAAAAAATGTTTAAACCAAATTGAAATTAATTAAACTTATCCTGCAACAAATGAATAAACAGATTTACAATCTTCTACTGGCTGATGATGATGAGGATGATTGCATTTTTTTTAAAGAAGCACTCGATGAACTCTCACTTCCTGTAACACTTGTAACTGTTAATGATGGTGTTGAACTTATGGGATTTCTGGATGTTAATGTTTCTAATAATTTACCGGATGTCCTTTTCCTGGATTTAAACATGCCACGTAAAAACGGATATGAATGCCTGACAGAAATAAAAGCGATTAAAGAACTAAAAAGGCTTCCTGTAGTTATTTTTTCAACTTCGCTGGATATGGAAATTGTAAATACAATGTATGATAAAGGTGCTTTATACTATATTCGAAAACCCGGTGATTTTTCCAAATTAAAACAAGTAATAGGAAATGCACTTAAGGTAATAGCCGAAAACAACTTCAAAAAACCTGAAAGAGAAGATTTTATTCTTCAACCCTAAATATTTACCTGAATACGCATGATAAACAAAGTGCATTATTTTCTTGAAGGCGGAGGAGAAATGGGACAACTCATTCGCAGTAAAGATTGGAGCAAAACAGCTTTAGGGGCTCCTGATATCTGGCCACAAAGCCTTCGTACAACGCTCGGTATTATTTTAAATTCAAAATTTCCAATGTTTCTATGGTGGGGAGAAGAACTTACCTGTTTTTACAACGATGCGTACCGTCCAAGTCTTGGAAATGAAGGTAAACACCCCAATATTTTAGGACAAAAAGCAGAGGATGCCTGGCCTGAAATCTGGCCAGTTATATTTCCTCTTATTCAGCAGGTATTGGCGGGAGAGGGATCAACATGGAGTGAAAATCAGCTTATTCCAATATACAGAAACGGAAAGCTAGAAGATGTCTATTGGACATTCAGTTACAGTCCGGTACACGATGAATCCGGAAAAATTGCCGGTGTAATGGTAATTTGCAGTGAAACAACAGAAAATATATATTCTCTTAAAAAATTAGAAGAAAGTAATAACCGTTATTTAAACAACATCATTCAGGCTCCAACCGCTATGTGTGTTTTCAGAGGAAGAACACATGTTGTGGAAATTGTAAATGACATGATGCTTGAGATTTGGGGAAAACAAAAAGAAGAAGTTATAAACAAACCAATATTTGAAGGGTTGCCTGAGGCAAAAGGGCAGGGTTTGGAGTCAATACTGGATAAGGTTTATGAAACAGGAGAGAAATTTATTGCAAATGAACGTCCTGTTAATCTTCCCCGAAACGGGAAAACTGAAACCATTTATATCAATTTTGTATATGACGCATTAAAAGAAGCAGACGGAACGATTACCGGTATAGTAGCGATAGCTATTGAAGTTACGGAGCAAATAATATCCCGTTCAAGAATAGAGGAAAGCGAACACAAAATAAGAGCATTGGTAGAAAATGCTCCATTTGCTATTGCGGTTTACACGGGTGAAGAAATGATTATTGAATTGGCGAATGAGTCCATTATTAATATTTGGGGAAAAGGGAATGATGTAATAGGAAAATCATTCATGGATCTTTTGCCAGAGCTGACCAATCAGCAGGTGTTCGAACAGATTAAAAATGTTTATAAAACCGGACAGCCTTTTCGTACAGAGAATACACCTCTCGATTTACTGGTAGATGGAAAATGGGGTACGTATTATTTTAATTACGAATTTACGCCCTTATATGATTTGAAAGGAAACATTTACGGCGTTATGAATACCGGACTCGACCTGAGCGATCTGTATTTAGCAAAGAAAAGAATTGAAGAAAGCGAGGAGAATTTGCGCAGTATGGTATTGCAGTCGCCTATTGGTATTTGCGTACTGGATGCAGCAACTTTAGTAACTGAAATTGTAAACAACAGTTTTATTGAGATAGCCGGAAAACCCTATGAGGAAATTGCCGGCAGATACTATTGGGATTCATTCGCTGAAGTAGAATCGTATTATGGCGAGGCGCTCAAAAATGTAGCTGAAAATGGTATTCCCTTTTCTATCAATGAAGTTGAAATGATGCTTATTCGACATGGAAAAGAGGAAACTATATATGTAACTTTTGTGTATGCTCCTCTTAAAAATATACAGGGTGAGGTAAAAAAAGTTGCAATTTGGGTTCTCGATAATACAGCTCAGGTAATTGCGAGACGGGAAATCGAAGAGGCTAATAAAAAATTCCGGAATACTGTTAAACAAGCTCCTGTTGGTATTACTATTTTAAGAGGTGTTGACCATATAGTAGAAATGGCTAATGAAGCTTATCTTAAACTGGTTGACAGAGAAGAAAGTACATTTGTAGGCAGACCGCTTTTTGATTCCTTGCCTGAAGTAAAAGAAACTGTAAATACGCTATTGGAAGGTGTCTTGATTACCGGCATTCCATTCCACGGAAACGAAGTACCTGTTCCTATAAAAAGACAAGGTAAAGAAGGTATTTACTACTTTGATTTTCTTTATCATCCACTGAAAGAAGAAGAAGGGAAAATTTCAGGTATCATTGTAACTGTAACAGAAGTAACAGAAAAAGTGCTGGCCAGAAAAAAAACAGAGCAAAACGAAGAAAGACTTAATATTATTGTAGAAGCCAGCGAGCTTGGAACATGGGAACTAAATGTTAAAACCAAAGAACTGCATTATTCTAAAAGGTACCTCGAAATTGTTGGCGGATATAAAGATCTGATTGATTTAACTCACGAACAATTAATCGAACATATTCACCCGGATGATATGCCTATCAGAAATAAAGCGCTAGAGGAAGCACTTCGTTCTGGTATTTTAAATTATGAAGCACGATTAATCTGGAAAGATAAATCAATCCACTGGATGGAAGGAAAAGGGAAAGTTTTTTATGATGAAAATCACAATCCCGAAAAGTTAATAGGAACAATAAGAGATACTACAGCCGAAAGAAAACATCAACAGGAGTTAGAAGAAAGTGAAAAAAGATTCCGCTCTTTAACCGAAAGTATCCCGCAGCTTATTTGGGAAACAGATGAAAAAGGAAATGCCTTATTTGCATCCGGAAAATGGGTAGAGTATACAGGTATTCAGCCAAATGGCGAAGCCGAATGGAAAGCCATGATACATCCGGATGATTATGAGGAAAATATAAAAACATGGGCTAATTCGCTTGCAACAGGTGAAGGTTACAGATCTGATGTAAGAGTCAGAAGACATGACGGTACATACAGATGGCATGCCGTAATTGGTGAACCGGTTTTAAATGAAAACAATGAAATCATAAAATGGGTAGGAGCGTTTACGGATATTCATGCTGAAAAAGCTTTTACGCACGAATTAGAAGAACAGGTAAATGCCCGTACCAAAGAATTAAACCGGATAAATGAATCGCTGAGAAAAAGTGAGCAGCGTTATCATTTAATGGTAGAGGAAGTCCAGGATTATGCCATATTATATCTGAATGAGGAAGGTATAATTGAAAACTGGAACATGGGGGCAGAAAAGATAAAAGGATATAAATCAGAAGAAATAGTCGGAAAATCTTTTTCGGTCTTTTATACAGAAGAAGACCGAAAAAACAATCTGCCTCAAAAATTATTGCAGATTGCACGCGAAAAAGGTAAAGCGTTGCAGGAAGGATGGCGTGTTCGAAAAGATGGAACATTTTTTTGGACAAGCGTTGTCATTACAGCTGTCCATAATAAAAAAAATGAAGTTATAGGATTTTCAAAAGTGACTCACGACCTTACAGAAAAAAAGAAAGCAGATGACAAATTAAAAAGAAATGCATTAGAACTCGAACAAAAAAATGAAGAACTGGAGCAAATGAATAAAGAGCTCCAGTCTTTTGCCTATATTTCAAGTCATGATTTGCAGGAGCCTTTAAGAAAAATCCAGACTTTCGCGACTCAGATTATAGAAAAGGAATCACAAAATCTTTCTGAAGCTGGAAAAGATAAATTCCAGAGAATGCAGAATGCGGCAAAACGAATGCAGGCTTTGATTAATGATCTTTTGTCCTATTCAAGAACCAATATTCAGGAAAGAGTTTTTGAAAAAACAGACCTTTCTCAAATCATCGAAGAGGTTAAAGAAGATTTGAAAGAAGAGATAGAGATGCAGGGAGCTGTAGTGCAGGTAGGTCAGACTTTTACAGTGGATTTGATCCCGTTTCAGTTTAGGCAATTGTTGTATAATTTGTTGAGCAATGCAATTAAGTTTTCCATACCTGGAATCTCTCCGATAGTAAAAATTAATAGTGAAATTATCAAAGGATCTTTATTAAATAATCCTAAAGCTATAAACGAAATAAACTACTGCCACATCAGTATTTCAGATAACGGAATTGGTTTTGATCAGCAATACAGTGCAAAAATATTCGAAGTATTTCAACGTTTACACGGAAAACTCGAATATACCGGAACCGGAATAGGACTGGCTATTGTTAAAAAAATAGCAGAGAACCATAACGGATTTATTACAGCAAGTGGCGAACAAAATAAAGGAGCCACTTTTGATATTTATATTCCTGTAAATGAAACGTAGAATATCCAGTGAATAATTTTCAAAACGTCAGTTCGAGTGTTTTTTGTGCAGAGAAACGGAACAAAAAAATGTATCGGGAACCATTTAGGTTTACTCTTTAGAAATATTTTTGATGACAATATTTTTGAAGTCAATAGGTGAACTTTCGTAATTTAAGGAAATTTTGCCTTCTGTTGCGGTAGCTTCCGTACATTCGTTTACCAGTTTGCCATTCAAATATTGTGTGATTTTTCCGTCGAAAGATTTGATTACAATTGAGTTCCATTCGCCGTAAGGCTTTTCGTTTTCAATAAATTTGGCAGAGGTTACACTCGCACCGGCTTCAACTAATTTTCCGTTTACTTTTGCAGTTACCTGATCTAAAAAGATAAAGTCGCCTGTAGTGTTTTCTTTAATTTGAAACTGAATTCCTTTTGGCCAGATTTTATCAGGATAATCCGCAGGGATATTGTACATGACACCGCTGTTTTTCTTATTTTTTGTTTTAAACTTCTCTTCTGTATTCCAGCGGTATTCTAAACTTAATTCAAAATTTTTATAACTTTTTTTAGACATCAGATAACCGTTTGTTTCACCGTACATTCTGATCATGCCATCTGAGAATTCATAAGCTTGTGAAGGCTGTTGTCTTTCAGTACTGGTTTTTGTAAAAGCATACCAGTCATCGGCTGACAAGCTTTTTTGTTGAACTGCGCATGAATTTAAAAGATAAAGTAAAACGAAAGAAAAAAATATTTTTTGGAACATATAGAGGAATTTAAAAACAAATATCTGATTTTTTAAGGACGTAAAAATAAGGAATAGAAAACTTAGGAGGTTTATTTAAAATTATGTTTTTTTTGAAAATAAGTTATATATGAACCGTCTGGTGAAATTATAAATAGTTGTCAGGCTGAGCGGAGTCGAAGCTCTTTCAGGTAAAAATACCTTCAAATCTGCTAAGGATGACGTTATTCTTTGAAATTAAAAATGATGTTAATTTCAATTGTATACTTTTTGATTTTTTGTCAATTTTAAAAGAATTGTATCACAATTAAAAATACGAAAGAGGCTGAGTCTTCCGAAACAACCTCTTTTGATATAAAATCAGTGAATTATTTCACGAGTACTTTTTTAGTAGCAGAGCCATTTTCTGTTTCTACTTTTACCACATAAACTCCTTTTGGCTGAAGAGATAAATTAACAGAAGAGGTGTTGTCTGCAGAAAGAACCTGTTTTCCGGCAACATCAAAAACTGTAATAGATTTTACATTTTCAACTCCATTAACATTAACCAGACCGCTAGTAGGATTTGGAGATACTGTGATACTGTTTTCGTCTAAAGTGTTTTCATTAATTCCTAATGCTGGGTTTGTATACAAAGTAGTTGGTACTGTTTGTGCAGTCAAAATATAGGCTGCATTTCTCCAAAGGGTCAAAAATTCATTTGTAACATTTTTACCATCTCCGGCAGCGATTGCTCCATAATTGAATGCAAAAGTAATCATGTCTTTTGTGCCTAACTTATCATTTACATCTGTGCCCAGTTGAGTTCCGGCAGGGAAACGATTTATTAATAATGAATTGGTGTTTGAAGTAGTTGAAATAGCAGTACCAGCAGCAACATTTCCACTTGTACCAGCTAATAAAGTTGCAGTTCCAGGTACAGGCGTAGTAATTTCTAAATCATTAACTAGAGAAAGACCCTTAACAGCTGCGGCTGCAGTAGCTCCAGAAGCTACAGTAGCTCCAAGATCAGTAGCACCCGCAAAGAAAATAGGAATGTTAGTACCTGTGATTCCACTAAAGATTGGGTTGGTCTCATTGCCAGAGATTACTTGAACTGCTAAACTACTTGAACTTACAACATCATATGCCGTGCCGGTAGTAGAAGTTATGGTTCTATTGGCTCCCTTCTGAAATGTAAATGACTTGTTATAAATAAGGGGTGTGTTTAGTGCACCAAGTTTTCTGAATGCAAGTATTCCAGACGGTCTAATGGCATTAGCAGTAGAGCCCCAAGTTTCCTGCATTATTATTAAATCAGGGACAAGAGCAGCGATTTCTACATCTACATTTACATTTGTAGCAAGATCTTTTCCATCGATATCACACGAATAAACAGTAACAGCAAATCCTGTGGCTGTAAGCATTCTGGTAATAGCATCGCTACCTGCATCAGTAGAGTTTCCTGTTTTTGAAGCAGTCGCATCCATAGTTTTGCTCCATATTACATAGGCTACTTTTTTTTGTGCCATCATTTGAACCGATGTCAATGTCGTAAACAATAGAAAAAAGAAGGTAATGATTAATTGGTTTTGATGTAGTTTTTTAGTCATAATTCGTAAAAATTTAAGGTTTAAAATAGGTATAAAGTTTAATTTATCATAAAATTAAAAAAATATCCATACAAAACACGTAAATTAAAAGTAATTATGTAATCGATTACGTAAATAATAAAAATAAGCGCGTGATTTTTAGAAGAATCCCTTATTTATAGCTGGTTCAGAGTTATGAAATAAATTCAACTATTTTGTTATGAAAGAATTAAATATAATTTTTTTGAGATTTGGACTATATAAGATCACTTTATCTAAACTTTCAAGATAGTCGAGAAGGATAACAGCAACATCATCAAAATCATTTTCCGGATCGGGCGCAAAAAGAAATCGCATTCTTGCATTGCATTTTAATCGTTTTCCCAAAATATATTCCAAATCATCTGAAACAGTTGCATTGTCATCAAAAAATACGCTGATGTTATAACGATTGTCAATTGTTAGTTTTAAATAGTCTTCTTTTGTAAATATATTTTTTGCATTAGTAAATACAACACGATTACTGTTTGAAAAAAGTTTTTTTACAGAATCGAAAGAGGTTTGTTTATTATAATTTTTCTCCTCTGTAAAGTAAACATGTAAGGTATAACTCATTGCTGTTATGTAATTTTTATTTGAATAATTTTATTTGTTTTTTATCATAGAATATACAGCGTTAGAAAGGAACACTTCGGAGAGTTGGGGATTGATGATTTTAATTTCTAAATTTAATTTCGTTGCTATTTATTGTTTTTTCAACCTTTTATAATCCTCGATATATAAACCTTTGGCAGTATTGGTAGGGTTGAATGCAGCAAGATTGCTAATTCTTAATGATAAAGAAGGATTGGTGGTTTTTGCTGTAGTTCGCAAGGTTTGGCCTGTAATTAATTCGATAGCTTTCTTCAAATAAGGATCTTTTACGTTTCCAAATTCAACCAGATTTAAGAAAGTGCTATAAGGATTAATTTCGTAATCAGGTGTAATTTTCGCCGGATTTGCGTCTTTGTCTTTGTTATAATATGAAAAGGTAATGGGTTGCAATTGCCATTTGTGTTTAGTACTTCGATTGGCATAAGATGCATAATCATAAGCAGGAGAATCGTATAGTGTGTTAGATCCTACAAATTTGCCAACTGTTTCTTCACCTATTGTTATTACACTAACGTATTTTTTTAGACATTGTATGGTAAGCTCACTCGCAGAAGCGGTTTGAAAACTTACGAGCACATATATTTTTGTCAAAGCAAGGCTGTTTATACTTTCTTCTCTCTGAAAAGTAGGTTCGTTATCAATCAGGTTAAAAATTTTTACTTTATCTGAAAGATTTTCATAGCCGTCTTCACTATTGTGTTTGTTATTAAAGTCTAAGTAAATATAGGGTTTGTTGGTAAAACTTCCGTTAATCATTTGTGCCAGAGCAACTGCAGTTTCTAATGAACCGCCGCCATTGTATCTTAAATCTAAAACCAATTCGTTAATTCCATCTGATTGCATTTTGGCGAAAGCCGTATTGAGTTCGTCATTATAATCGGATTTGAAACTATTATAAACCAGATAACCAATGTTTTTTCCTCCATATACTTTCTTTTCGTAATAAGCAACCGGGTTTTCATCAATATCAGTTTTTGTTACAGTTACAGTTCCTATTTTGTCTGTGGTTACTAAACTACTGTTTGTAAATTGCACGCTTGCTGCCAGAGTAACGGTTAGTTGAGTGTTTTCTAGTTGGTCATAATTACTTGAAGTAAGCTGGCTTCCGTTTATTTTTGTAATGACGTCACCTCTTTTCAATCCCGCCAAAGCTGCTGGTGAACCAGGTACAATGTAGTTAATTAAAGCGACCATATTTGTATTGGATGCGTCTTTAGGATAAATTCCATAGCTAAAACCACCTTGTTTTTCGACTTCTGCAATTTTTGAAACCTGCACTATCTCATTACTGTTTTCAATCCAGGAAAATCGATCGACAGTTCCTCTTTGATATAGGAGTGAATAAAAAAGCGCATCGGGAGTTTTTCCGTTAATAAAATTGTTATATGTTGTGGTAGAAGTGATTTTGCTGTCAGACAAATTGGCAACGTTGGGTTGCCAGTAGTACCAGGAATTCATCGCTTTCCAGACAAAGTTGTTAATCTCGTCCGGCTCGGTAGCTGTAGTTTCATTTGAATCAGAATCCTTGCTGCAAGCTGTAAAAACCAATCCTATAAGTAATGTTTTAACAATATATTTTAATTTCATTATTTTTCCAATCGTTAAATTTGTGGATATAAAACGCCAAAAGTATGAGAAATAGTATTCCCAAAGCCGTCTTTTTATTATTTTCTTTCGGATTTTTTTTTCTTTTTTCCTGTTCTGGAAAACTTTTAGATATTAAAAATCAAACGTATAAAAGTTATAACAGGAATACTGAAAGAGGATATGTAGTTAGTTTTAAATTAAATGACGCTGCTGTTATTCCTAAATCGGTTGTGATTAATGGTATTGTTCAGAATATATCAAAAGAAAACAAAATTGGAGATACTTACCAGGTAAATGTGATTGCACAAACTACCATAATTCATAATTACCAGGTAAAATTAGATAAAAAAGAAAATGGAATTTATTTTGAGAAAAATTCCAATATATTTTTTCAACCTGTAAAATTCAAATTAATCACGGACTAATTGAAAAGTTTAAATTTGTTTTTTATAAATATAAGTAAACCGCTGATTACTAAAAATATATTAATCGAGGAAACAGCAAAAATACTGATGTTTATAAGTAATTTGTATTAGAATCATTTCAATAAAAAAATCTCATTTTCATACTTGAAAATGAGATTTTTGTAGACATAAATTTTGGTTTAATTGGTTTTGAATCTCCAGATTTGCCCGACAGTTTCTCCTCCTTTGTTATCTTTTGCAACGACTCTCCAGAAATATTCTTTTGCAGACTGCAGCGCTACATCTGTGGTTTTTGCGGCATTGTTTTCACTTATTTTGGTAACAGGAGGATTTACAGTTCCAAAATATACATCATAATTTAGAATATCACCATCTGCATCCGCAGCATTCCATTTCAAAGAAGCTGTTGTTGTACTGAGGGTAGTGTTTAGAACAGGGCTAACCAATTCCGGTGAAAAAGGCAGATGATTTACCACAGCTTCACCGGCAGTATAAAATTTTCGGGTCTTGCTGTAGGCGCTGGATAATCCTTCGCTATTTGTGGCTTTGATTCTCCAATAGTAAGCCGTGTTTTGATATAGTTCAATTTCTTGTGAATTAGAATAACTTTCACGTGTTTCTACAATTTCGGTAAATTGATTGTCCAGGGCTATTTCTATATGATAAATGATTTCACTCTTGTTTTTATCTTTAGACTGTTTCCATTCAAAACTAACTGTGTTATCGACACATAACTTATTATCTGCAGGTAAAGTTAAAACAGGCACTGTAGGCTCAGCATTTTCAGAATCGTCATCCCCTCCGCTGCAGGAAAGGAATAAAAGTGCAATTATTGACAGGTATATAGAATTCTTCATGTTTATCTTTTTATAATTTTTATAGTTTTAACTTGCCCTAAATAAACTTTAGCAATGTAAACTCCTTGTGGCTGGTTTTCCAGATTTAATTGAGCGATACCATTTTCGGGAGCATACTTTTTATTTGAGATTACACGGCCGTCTAAAGAATTTATTTCTATAGTTACTTCTTTGTAAGCAAGCGGCAGTTCAATTTCAAAACTTCCTGAGGTAGGATTTGGATAAGCAGTGACGGTCATATCTAAATCGGTAATATTTTCTCTATAAGTTCCTTCGCATTCTTTTGCTGTTTTAACTTCCAGCACACCCGCTCCTTCTGCAGGGATAGAGAAACTTGGAGTATCGGTTTGAAATTGCTCAATTCCGTCAACCAAAACAGTGTAAGGGGCAGTTCCATCAGCAATTTCAACATTAACTTTTTTGGAAGAAATACTTGATTTTCCTGAAACTGTTGTGGCTTTTTCAATGGTGAACGTATATTTTTGCTCAAAATCTTCCTCAGGAATTGTAATTAAAACGGTGTAATTTCCTGGAGCCAGATTAGTTATGTTTAAACTGTTGTCGACAAATGCAGTCGGTTTTCCGTTTATACTGGCGGTGTAAGCATACGATTCTTTTGCATATATACTGATTTTTCCATTTTTTTCATTTACACAAGATTCACTTCTGGTTTCTACTGTAAAATTATTTGCAGGAATGTTAAAACCACATGTTGTTAAAAAGTAAGCACTGGCATCTTTTTTATCTGACCAGTTAGTATCAGCATACGATTTATTATCAACTTTAATACAATATAAATCCGGATTGTTTTTAAAACTAATGGCAGAAGCATTAAATTTTGTATTGTTTTTATTTTTTACGTTTAAAGTTACTAATTGGTTTACTGAACAGTTTAAATCTGTTAGAACAGTGTTCAGACTAAGGTTTAATTCCTTTATTTTGTTGGTACTGCAATTTAATTTTGACAAGGCTTTGTTTTTAGAAAGGACAAGCTGGGTTAAATTATTTTTGGAAACATCCAGTGATGTCAGAGCTATATTCTCAGTAAGTTCAATATTTCCTATTTTATTTCCTGAAACATTAAGTGATACCAGATTAGCCAGCTTTGAGATATCCAGATTACTAATTTGATTGTCTGAGCAGTTTATATCTTTTAATTTATCGACTTGCCAGGTTGATAATGTTGTCAATTTATTGTTGTTACATAATAATGTTTCTAATTCCTGATTTTCATAAAGACTTAATGAGGTAATCGAATTATTGCTGACTGATAGCCACTTTAAGCCTTTAAAAATATAACTGGAAAAACTACCATTTAATTTGTTCGAAGCAACGTTTAAATGGGTAAGTGAAACGCACTCGTCTATATCCAGGTCCGTTATTTGATTGGACTGGCATTCTATTTTTGTTAAGGTGATATTTTTATTAAGGTCTAATAGGGTCAATGCATTATTGGAACAATTTAAAGTTGTCAACGCCTTGAACCCTTCAATGCCTTTCAAATTAGCAATTGAACTATTGGACAAGTCTAACTGAGTTATTTTTTCTATAGCAGAATTGGCTACTACACCATTTTTACCATCAGTATCAATACCCAGAGCGATGAGTTTATTTTCAAAATTGGAATCATTAATGATGGTATACGCATTACAATCATAAGTAGTAAAGATTGCAGAGCTGTTTTTTTTACTGCTCCAATTAGTATTGGCATAGGCAACATCGTCAACTGTAATACAATTGAGGTTGTAATTGGAACTTAGAGATAAAGAGGTAAGAAATCCGTTTTTACCATTTTTTAAATTTAAACTGGTCAATTGATTCAAGGTACAGCTTAATTCATTTAAATTTGGATTTTTACTTACGTCCAAAACAACCAAACCATTCCAGGAGCAGTCTATTTTTTTTAATTTGATATTTTTGCTTAAGTCAAGTTTAGTAAGGTTATTGCTTGAACAATATAAATCAGTTAGTTTTTCAAAATCCTGAATACCGGTTAAATCTGAAATTTGAGAATTAGAGACATTCAAAGATTCAATATTTGCAAGATTTTTTGTTTCTGCTTTACCATCTGCAACATCATCTAAACCTAAAGAAATTAACTTAGCCTCAAAATTCGTATCCGGAATAATAGTAAACGTTCTGCAATCCAGACTGAAGCTGGCAGTAGCATCTTTGGTAGTAGACCATTTCTTTGCTAAATTGATATCGGCTACCTGAATGCAGGTAAGCATTGAATTCTTGGAACAATCCAGGGTTGTTAATGCTGTGTTTTTGGAAAGATCTAAAGTTTTTAAGGAATTTGTAGAACAATTTAAAGTTTTCAAAGCAGTAAATTTTTGCAAACCGGTTAAATCGGTGATCGAGCTATTGGAGACATTCAGGGATGTGAGTGTTGCGATACTCGAATTTAATACCCAATTATTTTTCCCATCTGTATCAATGCCTAAAGCAATTAATTTGTCTTCGAATGCCGTATCTGGGATTTGTGTAATTTCTGAACAGTCATAAGTAGTAAAAAGTGTTGTTTTATCTTTGTACTCAGACCATTTTGTGTTGGCAGCTGCAACATCCTTAACAGTAATGCAGCTCAGTTTTGGGCTATTTAGACAATAAAGTATACTCAGTTTAGAATTGTTTGTTAAATTAAGTGTGTTTAGTTTACTGTTATTACAATACAAATAAGTAAGATTTATGTTTTTGGAAACATTCAGACTATTGAAAGGATTTTCCGAACAACCTATATTTGTTAAATTGATATTTTTGCTTACATCTAGTTTTTCTATTTGGTTTGAATGGCAGGCCAAAGTTGTTAAGCTGGTTATTTCACTAATATTAAGATTTGGCAATACATTGTATGAATAATTTAAGTTTGTCAGCTTATTGTTTTGACCCAGCACTAGATTTGTTAGTTTATTGCTGGAACAGTTTAGTTCAGTTAAATTGATATTTTTGCTTATGTCTAAGCTGGTTAATTCATTTGAAGAACAATCTAAATAGGTAAGATTGATGTTATTGCTTATATCTAAGGTTTTAATTTTTAGAGATCTGCAAATTAAAGAGGTCAGCGATGCAAAGTCTTGAATTCCTGTTATATCTTTAATATCATTGTACCATGGAAGTTCCAATGATTTGATGGTGTTAATATTTTTTGTCAACACTTTACCATCTATAGCAGTATCGTATCCGAGCGAAATTAATGTCTTCTCGAAATTAGAATCTGGGATTAATGTGTATGAATTGCAATCTAAACTGAATTTATCTTTTGCTTCCTGAGTAGTTGTTATGTTTGTTTTTGCTGCATTAATATCGGCAACCTGTATACAAGTTAGGGTTGTATTATTAGAACAATTTAAAGAGGTTAAAACCGTATTTTTAGAAATATCGAGATCTGACAATGTATTGTTGGAACAGTTTAAAGTTTTTAAAGCGATAAATCCTTTTAAACCTGTTAAATCAGTAATAGAACTATTGGAAACGTTTAAGGTTGTAAGAGCTGTTATACCCGAATTGAAAACCACTCCGTTTTTCCCATCGGTATCAATACCAAGTGCTATTAATTTGTCTTCAAATTTAGCATCGGGAATTTGAGTAACGGTAGAACATTCGAAACGAGAAAATGTATTTTGCGCCGTATTTGCTTGGTTACTCCATTTTTCTTTTGCATACTCAACATCGTCAACGATTGTACAAGTGAGCAAAGGATTATTGTTAAAATTTAACGTTCCTATTTTTTTGTTGCCTTCATTTTTAATGTTTAAAGATATCAGTTGGTTATTACTACAATAAATAGTTGTTAAAGCTGCATTCTTGCTTAAATCAAGGCTATTAATTTTGTTTGATTCACAATTCAAACTGGTTAAGGCTGTGTTACTGTTTAAATTTAAACTTGTTAATAGATTATTTGAGACACCCAAAGATGTCAAAGCTATATTCTTACTTACATCTATGCTTGTTAATTTATTACTAAAACATTCTAAGGAGGTTAAAGCAGTATTTTTACTCATATCCAGGCTTTTTAAATCATTATATCTGCAATCTAAATAAGTTAGAGCACTAAAATCCTGAATCCCTGTCAGATCAGTAATGGAACCATTTGGAATATATAACTGCTTGACACGGTTTATTTTTTTTGTTTCAACTTTCCCGTCGAGAACAGTATCGTATTTTAAGTAAATTAATTGATTCTCAAATCTTGAATCTGGTATTAAGGTATAAAGTCTGCAATCTAAATTGAATTTATCTTTGGCATCCTGAGTGGTAGTTATGTTTGTTTTTGCCGTATTAATATCAGCTACCTGAATGCAGGTTAATGCTGTATTAACCGAACAGTCCAAAGAGGTGAGAGCTGTATTCTTAGAAATATCTATTCTGGGCAATAAATTGTTAGAACAGTTTAAGGTTTTTAAAGCAGTAAATCCTTCTAAACCTTCTAAATCAGTAATAGAACTATTCGATACATTTAATGTCGTAATTGTGGCAATACTGGAATTTAAAACCAGTCCGTTTTTACCATCAGTATCAATACCAAGGGCTATTAATTTTTCTTCAAATTTAGTATCAGGAATTTGAGTTATGGACGAACAATCATAAGAAGAATATATTGCTGTACCGTCCTTAAAGTTGCTCCAGTTTTGGTTTGAATAGGCAGCATCATCAACAGTTATACAGGAAAGAGAAGCATTCCCTGCTAAATATAAACTGTATTTTGAAAGCGAAGTGTTTTTGCCGTTTTTAATATTCAGATAAATAAGCAGGTTTCCGACACAATCCAAACTGGTTAAAGCTGTGTTCTTGCTTAAATCCAGGCTTTTTATTGCATTATTTCGGCAATCTAGCCTACTTAAAGCAATATTCTTACTTACATCTAAACTAGTTATTTTATTAGAAGAACAGTACAAGGATTGTAAAGCAATATTGTTGCTAAGATTTAAGCTGGTTAATTGATTGCCATAACAATTCAAAGATGTTAAAGCAGTATTTTTACTTAAATCCAGACTTGTAAGTTGATTGTTTCCGCAACTTAAAATACTTAATGCTGTAAAATCCTGGATTCCTGCTAAATCGGTAATCGAAGAAGAAGAAATAGATAACTCCTTAACGGTATTGATTTTTGAAGTTAATACCTTCCCGTCAGGGGCATCATCAATTCCTAAAGCAATTAATTTAGCTTCAAACTTAGCGTCAGGAATAGTAGTATATTGTGCAAAAGCATTTGCGCCAAATAAGAAGAGTAATAATAAAAGTAATTTCGTTTTCATAAATGTGGTTTTATTTAAAGCACCACAATATTACAATTCATGTATTTTTTGACAGTCATCATTTATAGTGATTTTATTACAAATGGAGTCTAAACAGTTTTTGGAGGTTTGAAATTGGGATATATGTATAAAAAAAACTCCTGATTTTCAAGAGCTGAAAATCGGGAGTAGTGTAAAAATAATAATGTTTTGAAGACGGGGTTAGTATAAAAAGTCACATGACTTTAAGATATTAAGGACTTATAAATTCGTCTAAACTTTTGGGTGCAGTCTAAAGACATTTGTGCACCATTTTAGTTTTTTATCATAACACTTCGTAGAGCGGGGAAGTATTAGACCGCTTTTTCTTGAAGATTGTTATGCAGAATTTTAAAATTTTCTAATATTTTTCCAAACGTTGAGTTTGATTTCATTGGTTCAAGTTCAGACATAACCATCTTTACAAAATCATTTTCATCATGTGCCTTAGACTTATTTTTAATCACCAATTCTCTATAAAAAATATCTGTACCAGTATTAATAATTAAGGTTGATATTTTTTCTCTTTCTAAATTTTCATAAGATTTTGCAACATCAATAAATTCATTGTAATTATTAAAAAACCTAACTACATCATTTTGGTAAAATGATTTTACAAAAGCACTAAACAATTGAATGTCTTTAACTGTGTTTGATACAAAACGAAAATTCTCTCCTCGCATTTCATACTCTAAATCTTGAGGAATATGATCCACATCAGCTGCAGGTTTTTTGTAAATAGTATAATAATTATTTAAATCGCCATCTAATATTTTTTGTATTTCTTGCTCTACAATATTAAATCGCTTTTCAGCAGTTAAACCATGAGTAACAAATTTGTCACCATATTCCAGCCAACTAAAGGCAATTCTAAATCCCTTGTCATTTGTATCTTTTGTGTAAAATATATTCATATCTACTTCCTTAAATGTATACCCTTCGTCTTCAAGAAAGGCACACTCTTTTCTTATTGTTTGAATATATAGCTCTCTGTTCATATTATTATTTTAATGAGTTTACATCTTGAATGGTATTACCCACACCATTACTATTTACCTTGATATAATCTGTAATTTTTAAACTTTTGGAATCAGTACCTGTACCAATCAAATATTTACTATCATCCGTTTTTCTTGAAATGCTTCTAATATCAAAAGTGTTGGATGTTGATTTTACCTTTGCTAAAGCATTGGTTTGTGGTGTCGTTAGAGCCGTAGAACTGCTTAATTTAGTTTCTAATACAATCGCATTATCGAAGTCTAAAATTTCTTGGCCTAAAACAGTTTTCTTTTTCACTAAAACAAAGTCAGCTACAAAAAACTCATCTGCACCATTTACTATATGACCTGTTTTAATTTGAACCTGCTCGAAAATAGCATAATCGTTTAAGTCAATATTTGGATACTTAGATAAAAGCTTGCTTCTTAAAACAGATAAATTACTTGAAACAAATTGCTCAAAATCTTTTCCTGCTTGGGTTACTGTTTTAAAGAAATTCCCTTTTGCCCACTTGTCCCAACGTGTACCGCCTGTTTTGGCTAATTCAAAACTATATTTAGGGTCGTCTTTTAATGTTTTCCAAATATCAGTTAAATCGTCCGGACTTTCTTTTAAAAGTGTTTTTAGTCCTGCTCCGTTAGAAGCAGAAGTGATATCAGCTTCCAACTTCGTTAAATAACTTGTATCTAAACCATCTAATTTTGAAATTAAATTCGCATCTGCAACATCATCTAAAGTATTAATCCATGTTTTAAGGCTGGTAAAATTGTCTATTTTATTGAGTAACGAAGCCTTCCCCCCATTATTAATTCCTAAAACCACTTTCTCACCACTTGCAACACCAGCAGTTCCCTTAGGAATCTCTGACTCAGAAAGTACTTTACTTATATTGCCTGGAGAAAACTCTTTACAAATACCTTCTCCTTTTATACTACCATTTTCAAAAACGGCGACAGCTCCTTCCCATGCGGTAACCTTGCTTGTTCCACCTAGTTTGTTGGCCAGATTTTGGGCAGCATTTAAATCACCACACGAAAGTAAAACAATATTTTTGTTTTTCAAATTGTTTTTTACGAGCCAAGAAGCTAGTGCTTTGTGGTTCATAACGACATTTGACATGCCATTTCTTACGACACTAAACGTTTCTCCACTACCATGTACAATTAAATACACTTTCTCTCCTGAGTTTCCTATTTTTGAAAGGTATTGTTGGGCTTTAGTTACGTCATCTGCACCTAATGCTACTACGTTTTTAGGAAACTGTTCTACATCTTCAGCTACGCTTGCTAATATTGTTTCATTTGTAGTAACATCATCTGTTAATGCTACAATTTCATCTAAATTATTAGTTACTACATTACTTGTTTTTTCAACTGTAGAAAGTCCTTTTGCAATTGGTTTAAGAATTTTTCCCGTCCCAAATACAGCTACTTCAAAACCTAAATTCGTAACCTTATTTAAGGTTCTGCATATTTTTGCAAATTGTACTGCTTCTACGCCTAAACGTGCTGCTACAACAGCCGAATATTCTCCCAGTGTTAGCACAACCGGCACGACCATCATGGTTAGTCTGCCATAGCGCCATGGGTTACCATTAGTTATAAATATGCCGTATAAGTTATGTGCAGCTTCTTTTACTTGTTTATATTTTTCATAAGCTGCTGGATTTATTACAACAGATATCACATCTTGTTGTGTAATAACTTCATTGGCTGCTAATTTTTTAGAAATATCGATAATATTCTTCATTTGTTGCAGATAACCTTTGGGTTGCTCTATCAAAGAATATTTTACAAGTCCTACTCCTAACTCCTTTAGTCCTCCTATTAATTGAGGTATATCCAATGTTTGACAAAATTCATATAAAAATCCAGCTACAAAACTGTCTTTATTGTTTTCTTCCCCTAAAGTACATTCCACGAGTGACTGAATGGAATAATATACTTTAAAAATGACACTTTCTATTCCTTCCGTATCAAAATCAGGGTTGTCTTTTTTCTTTTGGGCTATTTTAGCTTCAACAAGGTTAGCTATACAAACATTACCAACTCCTATTATCGATTCTATATTAAATACTGCTTTAGTAACCGTGCCATTAGCATCAATTTCAACTTCAACAGCTGCTCTGCCTGCTTTTACTTCTGCCTGATAGTCTGCATCTGCCTCAGATTTTTTGGAAGAACCTTTTGGATAGGTAATGACCTTAATACCTTTACCGTAAACTTCTGATAATGCCGTAAAAAAGCTATCTAATTTTGATTTATTATCACTTGAAATATTTATTACTTCGCCGGCAGATTTATATTCTGAATAAACATAATTTACAGGTTTATTTCCATGACTATCGCATTTACTACAATTAACATAAGCCCAATAGGTATTTCTATTTTCGTTTTCTTCTTTTACAAATAGGTCGTCTGTGCTATTTTTTTTGATATAACTATTTAATTTTTCACTACTTTTTGATTTTATAATATCGGCTAATTCTTTATTATAAATTGTTCTTATATACTTACCGAATGATCCTTGATTTTCAAAAAATAGAAATATTTTGCTGTTATCTTTAGGGGTAGTTATAGTATTATTATAAGCATTGCCTTTGGAATCTATGTATTTTCCTAGACCATTAGCATCCTCTTTCCATTCATAAGTAATATCATTTGAAACAATCCCTCTTAAAAAACCTTTGGAATCAGTTGTTCCGCTAGCTTTTACTTTATTTTGATCTCCGCTACTCACAAAGCTCCAATCAGGAGCAAGGGCAAAACCACCAAGTAATCCCCCGGAAGAACTCTTCTGAAACCCATAAAATTTCCATCCACCACTGTGGATAATATCCCAGTCATTATGAGAGAGTCTTGTTCCTTCTTCATCATAATCCATTAAAAGGTCTGTTTTTTCTGATTCAGCCTCGGTTTCAAATGGGTGTTTCAGGCCAAAAATACCGTGACCTAATTCGTGTGCAGCAGTTTTTAAATTACCATTATTAAATACAAATGCATATTGACCACCTAGTGGCATAAAACCTTTATAGTTATTTTGTCCGGCTTTATCCGTATAAATAACATAATACGTTTTATCGTTGTATTTGAAATCAGTGCTGGATTCGATCTCACTGATAATATTATTTTGGTCTTTGGTGTAAACTTCCAAAAGACCACTGTCTCCACATTGTATTTCATCTGGCAATGAACCAATGGCTACCTTTTGGGTAGTAACATCAAATTTAATCCCTACTTTATTATAGACTTCATTAAAGAATTTTTTTGCCTCACCCTCACCTGGAGTACTGGCTCCGTTTACACTTAAAAGGGTGATGTTTATAACAGGTTTTTGGGTTAATTGCCAGATATTGACTTTACCTGCAATGTCTGATTTTCCGTCAATTGTTTTGGTTGCGTCTTTAGGATCTTTTTCTTTGGCACCTTTTACCGTTGCAATGATACTTTCTTTCGAGAAGTTTAAAGTTCTTTTAAGTTTTATCTGGGCTTTCGTAGCGCTTTTCCATTCTACATCAACGGCTGCTCCGGTATTGGTTTTAAAAACAATATCGTCTTTGGTTTTTCCGTTTTCAAAATCGGCTTCAGCGATTAAGATATCGGGACCGTTTAAATCTGAAACAGCTTTATAGTTGACGTTATAGACACTTCCGTCTTTTGTTGGAAGAGTCTCATAAGTATCTTTAAGTTTTTTGGGACCATTATCCGGAAGTTCATCAAAAGCATAAAGGGCTTTAGGAGCATCCTCAAAAGTAATGGAAACATCGGCAGAGGATATTTGTGTAACCTCGCCACTGCTGGAAACTCCATTGGTGTTTGCCGTAATTGCTCTGCCGCCTTGTGCAGATTTGATAAAGGTAGGCTGACCGCTGCCATTGGCCGGAATATTGATTACATCTCCGCTTTTATCAATATAAACCTGATCATAAACTGATTTTGGCAATGTGGTCGATTCCCCATTAGTTCCTTTTATGGTCGTACTGCCATCCGGATTCAATACAGCCCCGTCTTCTTTTGCCTCATATGCTAACTTGCCTTCAATAGGTTTACCGTTACTTCCTGCAATATCATTAGTGATTTTATCTACATCCAGCATTTTATCCCAGTTACTGGCGTCATAACTGGCAACTATTTCACCCGAAATCAATTTAAAATCAGTATTTACGCCAATATTTTTGAAAGTAATCTTGATGCGTGAGAACTGCCCTATATTAGTTTTTCCACCGCCAAAAGCATCAGCGGCATCAATCAGTTTTCTGAATTTCTCTAAGAAAGGAAGCGTTACATAACCATCTCCGGTAAAAGTTCCGTTGCTTCCGGTACTGTGAAGTACTACAATAGGAAAATCACCTGCGGTAACGACATCATTTGGGAAAAGCTCAGGAAGCGGATTTTTATTTGCCAGATCTTTAGGATCGGGTTTGATACCACAGCCCTGAAAGGCAATTTCGTCTTTAACAAGGGTTGTAAATTCTTTAATAGTGCTATGCGTGTATTTCCCAACCTCACAAGACGCACCAACAGTATATTCGTAAGTAGCATTTGCTTTTAGATTGCTGAGTGTGATGTTTTCTCTTGGAGTAACGAGCTTATACCATTCTGAATCTGCATTTTTTTCACGGTAGTTTACCTCATAGTCATAGTTATCAATATTACCGCTCCATGTTATTTTAGCCTGGTTTTCACTAACTCCTGAAGTTGCTATGGCAAGAGGAGCAGTACAATAAGTTTCATAATCGAAAGAAAAAATTTCACTGTAACCGTTATTTTTAAAAACACCTATTTCTTCGGCACCAAAAATAGCTTTAGCCTTGATACGCCACGCATATTTTTTACCCGGAATCAACTGTGGTTCATTGATGCCGTATTGTAGGGTCGTGTTTCTTGTGGTGGTGGTATATAACGGAGGAGAGTAGGCAAATGCATTTTGAACGGGAGTATATTTGTCCCAGATTTCAACCAGTGAAAATTCATATTCTACATTACTGACATTGATGCTTCTTGGCGTCCAGCCAAAAACAATATTCTGAATATTTTGCTGCATAAAAGAAGCATTATTCAAAGGAAGGTTTAAAAACGGAGGATCGTTCTGAAAAATAATAGTATTTGTTCCGGTTTTATTAGACAGTTTTTTGCCAGTAGCAAAATCATAGACCTCTACATAAATATTGTAAAGCCCTTCCGGTAAAGGCTGTGCATATTGATTAGGAGTTAGCCCCAATAGATTTTGATACTCAAAGTAAGGAGCCAGATCTACATTGGTTAACTGTAAAGGAATTCCTCCTTCAAGATATAGCGGGCGTGCACCCGTAACAAAATCATTGGTATTAAACGAAATTCCGTTGCCCTGAAAATAAATTTTCAGTTTTACCTGTCGGTTTGAAATGGTCAAATCGTTTAGGACGATTTGTATTTTTATCGGACTATTGATTGTCGATGGATCTGCATAATGGCTCAGATAAATAGGCGAGGGCTGTTTAATTTGGGTTGATACCGATATCGGATAACTCTGCGCATAGTTCTCAAAGCCAACAAAAGAGCTTATCAGTAATAGAAACAGGTATAGTTTTTTTAGCATTTTGGGGAAGTATGGTTTATCCATTATTTTGTCAGTTTAATATCTTAGGATGTACTTTATTTTTGAATATATTTTAAATCAATTTCATCATTTGAAGCATTCTTAACGGCCAGATCATGATAAAACGGAATTATTTTTAGTTCGATGGCGCCCACTATTTCGGCTGCATTCTTTTTTTCTTTGATCAATTTAAAAATGTCTTCAATATTTTGTTTGCTGAATTCGGCTGCATTTTCATTTTGCTGAATTTCCTTTGAAGGTATTTTAGAAAGTACCGCCATTTCACGCAGCATCCATCGATGATTTTTTAGCTGGTTGCGGCTGTTTTCGTTTCTATCTACCAGTTTTAAATAGGAATTATAACTGGTTCGATTGGTAATATCAGCTTCATTTACACCGTGTAAGGCATGGCTGTTTACTCTTCCAAGCGTAGCGGTATAATTATTTTCAAGAGCTTCATCTTTTTGGTTCATTTCATTTTCCAGCTTTTGGGACGCTTCAACAAAATAGTTGTTATATTTTTCTAAATTTTCCTTTTCTGCTGTGTACGCTTCCAGATAATCAATCACTTTTTCTTTTAGTTCTTTGTCATCAGGGGTAAGGGAGGCAAGCGTTAGTAGATGCTCTAAATTGTTAGTTGATTCTGCAGGTAAAGAATGTAATGTGAGTTGCATTTCTTTCAATTGCGCAATAATTTGATCACGTGTACCTTCGAATATTTGATTTTTAAAATTGATTTTTAAAATGGGTTCAGAAACTGTTTTATCTCCATTTTCAGGGAGAGGCTCTCTTTTCGGACGCATTTTAATTTTATCAAATGAATAAGTGTAGGCAAAGGTAGCTGTAAGATCATTATTCTTTTGGGTTGATGAATTACTGAATAAAGTAATTACACTCATATTAAAGTTGTGGTTTTGAAGATAAATATAAGATCCGTTTAGCCTGAAATTAATGATATCATTTTGTTTATCACCATTGTTATAACTGGTATTGTAGCTTGTTGAGGCATTTGTGGTCAGTTTTTTGTCAAAAAAGAGTTTTGAAGCCCCAATAGTAGGTCCGATGATGAGGTTCGTTCCGGAATCAGTTTTCCCGTACGTATTATTTAAAGATCCCGTAAAGTTTAAATCCTTTTCAGGATAACCTACAGTATAGGCAATACCTGAATTGTAGTATGTTGAAGCACCACCCTCTATTGTTTTGCCCTGTTGTTGGTTTACAGCATCCTGCATAGAAAAATTAGCGTTTATGGCTTTTTTTAAATGCTTGTCGTTTTTTAATAAATAATTGATGTTAATAGCCGCGTTTTGATTTACCTGTCTGAAGTTTAAGGTGTCCAGATAATCATAGTCAGAAACCTGATTGATATAGTCAAACTGGTTTCGGCTATTGGTGTAGGATTGAAAATTAGAGTAGTTTATATTTAGGTTTAACTTTTCATTGGCTCTGAAATCAGCATTAATAGAAGATACAAGACGTTTCATCTGACTTTGTTTTTGTTTGTCCAGATTATCTTTTTGAAGTCCAAGGTTTAAGGCTAATGAAACTTTGTCTTTTAATATATTTTGAGTTGCATTTATAGTAATGTTTTCCAGATCATTATTAAAATAATAACCTCCTAATGTTCTGTAATTAGGATCGATTCTTTCATATCCAACTCCAAGGGTTCCTTTTCCGGCTGGATAGGTCAATTGACCTTTAAAGGCGTCGTAACTGCTTGTAGTGCTGTTTTTATTTAAAAAGAAGGAAGAAATACCGGATTCTTTTCCATTTCCCTCAGCACGCAAGTCTTCCGTTATGCTGCTGTTGGCATACTCTGTAAAAACCTGCAATTTTTTGAGTACTTTAAAAGAAGATTCAATACTTATAGCAGCATTGTCTTTTGGTGTTACACCCAATTCAAAAGGAATCGGGTTTGATAATGAGCCTGCTTCATCTTTTGCTTTAAAAAAGGTAACACCCAGATTTACTTTTTCAAAAGCGTATGATGTTTTAAAACCATATCCTAACCTTTTGTAAGTTGGAACAATTTCCGGATAAAGATTGTTATACTCACTGTTTTTTAATAATCGCCCATACATGGCACTAATTTTAAAGTTGCCCTGTGGAGTAAGATCTACACCAACTCCTGAAAATTGATGACCGCTCAGCGTATAAGGAGAAAAGGTCATGCTGACATCTCCGATATGCCCGGTAATCCATTTATAGGACGGGTGGATACTTAAACGGTTCATTAGTACCGGTTTCCCATAACCCAGTTTTTGATTGGTATATGAAAATGAAAAAGGTAAATTGTATAAGCCTGCTACATTTATATTAATGTTTCCGTTTAGGAAATAACTGAAAGGTTCTCTTGTAGCATTTCCTGAATAGAAAACAGTATTGGCAGTTGCACCACCACTTACATTGACTAGTTTGGTTTTGCCCAATTCCTGAACATTAAAGTTTTGGGAAAAACCAAATGCACTTATAAAAACCAGGATTGTATGAAATAATATTTTTTTTAATGTCATTCTTTATATGCTGTGAGTGTCAAACTTGAAAGCATTTGCTTTTTGAGATCTCATTATTATTGAAATTGATGTCTGCTGTTGGATAACTAAAGTTTATTGAATGATGATTTTTCTCAATTTACTTCCTTGCTGAGATTCAAACAATACAAAATAAAGCCCCGGAGGCAGTCCGCCTAAATTAAAGTTGAACAGATAATTATCTTTTCCTTCTTCAGTTTTAGAATCAATAAGCAGGTTGTTGTTTAAATTATAAACCTTTACGTGGGCAGGCATAACTTTATCAAGTGTTACATCTACTGTAAAAATTCCCTGTGATGGATTCGGATAAATTTTCAGGTCAAATTTTTTCTCAGTAATAGGCTCGTCATCAGGATTTTCTTCGTATTCTCCTTCGGTAACCAGAATTTGTTTGGTCTGGAAAGCGGTGCAATTTCCTTTTTTAGTGTTTAAAGTAATTTCATACTCTCCGGCTTCACTAAAACTGATTTCGGCATAATCCTTATTTTTAGTGACAACGTTTGCTTTCGCCGGTAAAACCCATTCGATTTCATCAGCAGCAGGATTACTGATATCTACAATTACAATTTTCTCATTTTTGAATACTTGGCTCGACATTGCAAATTCAGCACTGATAGCTGTATTTTGACTAAATATCTGAATTGTATCAGTAGCTTCACAGCCTAATTTATTGGTTACTGTGACTGTGTAATTAGCAGGCTCAGAAACCGTAATCATAGCTTTATTACTGGAGAAACCTTTGTCAGATTTCCATAAATAGGTTGCTTTGTCATCGTCGATCGTAGCATTAATGGTCAAAGTCTGATCAAAACATAAGGTTACGTCTTTGCCAAGATCTATAACATCCTTAGGAGGATTTGCAATAGTATAAGTTCTCGAAATAATACATCCTTTAGAATCGGTGATTTCGATAGTATAATCTCCGGCTGCTGCATTTTTTAAGGTATTTGATTTTTCTCCGGTATTCCATGAATAGGTATAGGGAGCAATTCCGGCTACAGGTTTTACTACAATTGTTGCATCAGAACCACCATAACAGGTTGGAATTTTTATGTTTTCTGTCGCATCCAAATGAGCCGGTGCAGTTAATGTAATCATTTTTGTAATTGTACATCCATGGCTGTCTGATACCAAAACAGAATAATTTCCGGGAGGAACGTTTTGTATGCTGGCCGTTTTCGCTCCTGTATTCCATGAATAATTATAAGGCTGGGTGCCTCCTGATGGTGTTGCATTTATGGTCCAGTCATTAAGATCTCCGCAAAGCATATAATCTGATGTTAGCATATTGCTTAGAACTGCTGGTTCGGTTACAACTAAAATTGAGCTTGTAGCTTTATTGCCGTTAGAATCGGTAGCAATTGCATAATAAGCCCCTTTACCAATAGCACTTAAAACCGCAGTAGATGCCAGAGCTGTTGGATTTCCGTTTTCAAACCACTGATAAGTGTAACTATCTCCGGACTTTAAAAATCCACCTGTTGTTGTTGGTTTTAGGCTTCCGTTTTTATCCCCGTTACATAAAACAACATTTTGAACTGCAATAGTGGTTTCTAAAATTGGCGGCTCGGTCACTTCTATCAAAGGAGAGGTCAAATTACAGCCCTTAATATCTGAAACAACAACATAATATTTTCCTGCAGCCAAATTTATGGCCGTACTGGCAGTTTGATTAGCACTGGTATTATCACTTTTGTACCATTGATAACTATATTGGCCGTTAGCTCCCTGAGCAGTTATGGAAATTGATCCGTTGCTTAGCCCTTTTCCGGTAGCTGGTGTAATGATAGTATTGCTGATGATTAATGAAGTAGGTGATGTTATTTTTACAGTTGCCTTTGTACTTTGACATTGTTGTGAATCTTCTACCTCAATTGAATAATCTCCTTCGGCTAAATCTGCAATAATAGTAGTCTTTCCATTAGAGAAATTCTCCCAGTCTTTGATTAATACATTATTAGAAGAGTAGCGGTATCTAAAAGTTCCATTTCCTCCGGAAGCTGTCAAAGTAACTTGACCATTACTGTTTCCAAAACATTTTACAGGTTGTTGTATTGTTGAAAATGCTACAGGATCTGGTTGTGTAATGCTTATAGCATTGCTGGTCACTTCTACCTTTTTAGAGTCTTTTACTACTGCATAATAAATACCTGGTTTTACATTAAGAAGTACATCCTGGTTTTCGTTAGGTAATAAAACATTGTTGCAGTACCATGTATATTTTTTTTGGCCAAATCCACCGTTAGCATTTGCTTTTATAGTTCCATTATTGGCATCATAACAGCTAATATTTTGAGTCTGGTTTACACTTATGGTTAAAGGATTGTCCCTGAAATCAAAATCTGCATATTTTATACATCCGGTAGCATCTTTAGCAGAAATGTAATAATGGTCTTTAATCAATCCTGCAAAATCAGCTGTCATTAATGGGCTGTTGGAAATTGTTTGTATTATTGTTTCGGCTCCTGCAGCATTTTTTGTGTAAAATTTATATTCGTAGTTAGCCTTTCCACCTGTAATTTCAAAGTGTAGGGAACCGTCATTACCATTTACGGCAGTTGGGTTACTGTATATTATTTTTTCAATATCAAAGCCAAAATCAGCAGGTTGAGTAATTTCTATATCTTCCAAAATGCCAATACAATGTGCAGCATCGCTGTCATCGAAATTTGCATCACGGACTTCAACAGCGTATATACCTGCAGGGAATGTATTTAATGACGTTGGCGTAAAGTTTTCGTAATTATTACTGGTTGTATTTTTCTTTTTCCATCGATAATTGTATTCAGGGGTTCCGTTTATAAGTGGGGTCCCGCCAGATACAGAAATAGTAATTGCTCCGTCTTTATCTCCAAAACATCTTACGTTGGATTTTGAAACTAAAGATACTACAATTGGATCAGGCTGTTTAAACTGTACATCAATGCTATTAGAATCAATTCCGCTTGCATCTGTCGCAGTAAGGGTATAATCTCCATCAACTATATTGGCAAAGTTTGCTGTGTTTCCGTTTATCGTCGTAACGGCAGCCGTGGCTTTATTTTTTAGTTTGTAGGTATAAATTCGGGATGTCTGAATCTGATTATATGCCGCTCCGCCATTGGCCGTCGCAAGTAATGAACCTGATAAACCATTACATTTAGGCTGCAGATGTGTTTCTGTAAGTACAGGTTTTGTAGGCTGTTCTATTGTATATGTTTTTGAATCAAAACAGTTATTTGAATCCGTTACGACAATACTATAATTGCCGGAAACAACATTGACTAAAGAAGGACTATTTGTACCTACAATTAGTCCTGCATTATTTTTCCATTGATAGTTGTAAGGTAATGTTCCGCCAACTGCGCTTATCTCTATTTTTCCTGTTGCTAAACCAAAACCGGTACTTGGCGTAACAGTTGCGTTTTCTTCTATAATTACTGATTTGGCAGGTTGACTAATCTGAATAGTTTGTTCAACTGGTCCGCAAAGATTTATATCTGTTACTTTTATTGTGTAAGTTCCTTCGGATAGCCCTGAAATAATTCCGTTTTGATTATCTACTGTTCCTCCACTGCTAATGATTGAATAAGGTTTTGCAAGGTCAGTATCTTTTGTTCCGCCGGTAATATTGAGTTTAATTGTTCCATTATTTCCTCCAAAACAGGAAACATTTTCTTTTGTATATGTAAAAGCTAATTTATCCGGTTCAGTAATTGTAAAGGTATTGGTGCCAAAAAGAGCATTGCTGTTTGCATCTTTAACAGAAACTACATAATTACCCGCGCCCAATCCTGATGCTTTTGAAGCGGTTGAATAGATTGAAATAGTTTCGATTGAAGTATACTGTTTTCCGGTTGAAGTGTTCAGCCATTCAAAGCTATATTCTTTTACACCACCTTTAACAATAATAGTATATTCACCTGACAAGTCTCCCTTACAAAGAATATTTGTAAAAGGTGTCTGGGTTAAGCTTACCACTTCTAACTTATCAGGCTGGGTAACAGTATAGTCAATTTCGGGAAGCGTACAGTTATTGGCATCTTTTACAATTAAATGATAAATTCCGGCACTTAAATTGGTTATGGAAGAATTTGTACCAATTATTGCCATTGCAGTGCCTTTTCGCCATTCATAACTATAATTTGGCTTTCCACCTGAAACAGTAACGCTTATACTTCCATCATTGGTTTCAAAACCTTTTAAATGTACAGGTCCTGTGCTTGAAATCTGTAATGGAGCAGTAGGTTGTGTAATTTTAACAGCATCGGTAAGAGTTGCAGTACATTCATGTCCGACTGCATCTTTAACAGTTACATTATATTCACCGGCAGCAAGCTGATTTAAATTCCCGGTATAACTTACACCGTCTTTAGTCCATTGTTGGGTATACGGTGCAGTTCCTCCTTCAATTGTAATTTCGATAGCACCTGTTGCCGCACCAAAGCATAAAACATTGGTTTGTTTGGCAAGTGATACTTTTAGCTTATCAGGCTGTTTTAATTTGAAATTGAGCTGCTCGGCATTGGCAAAAGGGCCAGGCTCAGGATTCGCACTGTCTGTTACAAAAACGCTGTAATCGCCAAAGCCTATACCTGAAAGACTTGCTGAATTTTCTCCGGATACTGTAGCGCCATTCTTTTCCCATCTGTATTTATAAGGAGCAACTCCTCCTGTTACTTCTGCGACCAGTTGACCATTTGAATCTCCGTTACACTTTATAAAAGCAGATTCTTTAATAGTTACTTCCAGTTTTGTTTTTTCAAGAACAGTAAAATTATACTGTATAGATTGGCATAATTTTTTATCTAAAATTGTTAAGTAATAGATTCCTGCTTTTAATCCAATAACATCCCTTATGCTTGCTGAAAAACCATTATTAGATGTCCATTGGTAAGTATAGTCACCATTTCCGCCTGAAGGATCAGAAGGGAAAATAATCGACCCGGTACTTTGACCATTAATAGCAACATGGGTTATAGACGGAGATGAAATAGTTATTTTAGATGGATCTGCAATTATAATATTATTGAGGCTTTGTGTACATCCATTAGCATCTGTAACAGTTAGAGAATAAGTTCCTGCTGTTAATCCGTATCGGTCTTTGCTGGTGGGTCCGTCAGCCCATTTGTAAGTATATGTTGGTGTACCTCCTGTAACATTAATTTCTATTTTTCCATCATTACCGCCATTACAGGATGCGTTTTGTTGCTGGGTTGCGGCATTACTTGTAACCGATAACGGCTGCAATGGAGATATAATAGTATAAATATCCGAGGTCACAGGTACCATTTTATCATCCATTACCTGAACAGAGTAAGAGCCTCCTCCAAGATTATTTATTGTTGCATTTGTTTCGTTATCTATTTTGGTGGCATCTTTGTACCATTGATATTGGTAAGTAGAATTAGTGGCAAGAGTCCCTCCCGATGCCTGTACAGTTATTGTACCTGTATTTTCTTCGTAACATTTTACATTTTGCTGGCTGACAAAAGTTATTGCTAATGCTTCTAATTTTGCTATCGAAGGTAGTGAAGTACAATTATTATTGTCTTTTACAACAACCTCATAGGTGCCATTTACGAGATTTGTAATGATATTACTGCTGTGTGATGATGTAATTCCGCCTTTCGTAAGTAAATAGGTGTAAGTACCTGTTCCTCCGGAAGCAGAGATAGTTATTTTTCCATCATTACTGTTAGTACCGGATGGCTGTGTTGGAGTTATAGAGGTAATAATTACTGCTGGAGGGGCTGTGATTTTTATATCAGCAGCACTACTATAAATACAGCCTTTTGTATCGGTAATAGTATAAGAATAATCTCCTGGAGATAATCCTGTCCTGTCGGGTTGTCCAGCTGTGTAAGTTGTGGTAATATTATCACTCCAAAGGATAGAATATCCTGAAGTACCACCGCTGATGGTAAGTGAAATGGTACCATCACTGCTGCCATTACAGCTTACGTTGGTTTTACTTTCTGCAACAGATATTGCAGCTAAGGGCTCGGAGATAAGGAATGTATTTGATAATGCTGTATTGACAGGGGATGCGTTATCTGTTATTTCTAATTGATAAGTTCCTGTATATAAACCATTAGAAATAAATTCTCCGGTTAAACCTGTATCGTCAAAAGTATTTCCGTTGCTTTTGAACCATTTATAGGTATAGCCAGTAGTTACTGTTCCTCCTAATTTTTTAGTTATAGAAAGTGTTCCGGTGTTTTTTCCATGACATGAAATGCTATTACCATCTATAACAACTTCCAGTTTATCCGGCTGGCCTATTACAAAAGGATAAGCCACACTTTCACAGCCATTGTTTTTATCTTTTGCTTTTATAGAATATTCTCCATGTGCTAATTTTGACCAGTCAGTTATAGCTGTAATGGATAATCCGTCTTTCGTCCATATATAGTCATAACTGCCTGTTCCTCCTTTAAATACAATGTTTAAAGTGCCATTAGCCAAACCGAAACCTGTCGCGTCTGTTTTCTTAAGCTCTCCATCAATTTCAATTGGAGCAGGATTCACAAAAGTAACAGTTCTTGCACCATTAACAGCAGTAGGAGTAACGGTAGCCTGAGTTTGCGAATAACCCCAAAAACTTGTAATAAGCAATAATAATAGTAAATGTTTTTTCATAGTTTTTATTTTAGGATTATTGCTCAATGCATTTATTATCATCAGTTATTCTGATGTTGTATTCTTTTGCTTGTACCTGTTGTATCGTAACGGTTTTTTTATTTGGATTCAGGACATCAAAAGGAATCCTGTTTATCTGAGTTACCCCATTGACAATTTCAGTTTCTCCATTCAGATTATCATAATAATAGGGAGGAGTACCGCCATCGGCTTCGATAGTGATATCAACCTTGCCATCATGGCACTTTGGATTATCTGCTCTGACTTTAAAAGTGAGCGGCTTTGGATCATTATAGGTGAAAGGTTTTGAGCCAACCAAAACACCTTTTAATATATAAGAATTAGGAACAGTAGGATGTTTAACTTGCGCCTGATAAAAAACTTCGTATTGACGACCGCTCTCTAAACTTGTAAAATTGGATAAATTAGAATAGGAATATATTTTAGAACCAGCAGGATATGTAACATTATTTACTGAAAACATAGGGGTTGATTTGATAGGAAGAGGATTGTTTATAGTTTCCCTGACATACAATTGATAAAGATTTTCGTCTTTATTACTATCCAATTCTCGGTCGAATGTAATCTCCAGTTTTTGAATACCCTCTCCGCTGCAATTAGGCCCTTTGTATTGTACATCGGTAACAGTTGGTGCACAGGGATTATAATGAATTTGAATTGTATTGGTAGAGAATATCCGGTCTTGATTATACCCAATTCTAAAGTAAATTGGACCATAATGATTTTTGTGGTCTTGTCCTAATAAATCAAAAACAGAAAACCTTGAAACTTCTGTATTGGTCATGTTGTGTCCACCTACAACTTTTTCCGGGACATCATTCCAGGTAATTTGACCATCTAAAGAATATTGCCAATGATAAACATAGTTATGAAATCCCCCGGGAGTTGCCACTAAATTTAGCATTTCTCCGGCGCAAACCTCAGTTGTTCCTAAGTTTGATATTGCCAAGTCGTTGGGCGTTAGCTCAGCATATGCTTCACCTCTTAACTGTTTGTATAAACTGCCTTTTATTAAGTCCTGAATAGAAATTACATTATAAAAATCATCTAATTCACCGCCAAATGTTATGTAGCCCCATAATGAAAACCTATAGGTAGTTGTATTCAAGTCTACAGGTACATTGTAATTCACATAAGTTGATCTTGGTGAATTTAAATAAAACCTGTCCGGTCCTGTAAGATTAACACTAGATCCACCAGATGGATTGTATAAATACTCATCATAAGTATACCACTCATAATTGATATTGTCGGTAATGGTTTGAGTAAATAAGTAAGTGTAGCTTGGAACAGTTTGTCCTAAACCTTTTGTGAAAAAACCTAATATAAGTATAAAATAAATCTTTTTCATAATATAATTATTTTTCAATACAGCCATTTTCATCAGTCACTTTAATACTATTTACTGCAGTTGGGATCAATCCTCTAATATGATAATAGCCATCAGCTTCTTTTACAGGTTTTGGATTTTTCTGTTCCGTTCCATCAACATAAAAGAGGTAACTGCCCGTGCCACCGGATACATCAATGGAGACTTCTACAGCATCATTAGCGCATTTTGGGTTATCCGCTTCTACAATTTCAAATATGACAGGCTCAGGTTCTTTGTATTTGATATTCAGTTCCTCAATTGAAATCCCCAAACCTTTATTTATATTATTATCAAAAGCCTGATAGCGTATTTGATAGGTCGCATTAGGATTTAAACCTTTAAAATCTGACATAGAATAACTGTAAATTCCAGGGCTTTTTTCGTCAAGTTTTTTAATCAGGCCATTGTTTGGATCACCCTCAGTAAAAAAAGGATAAACAATAGGCGGTGTACTATCAGGGAGATTCGTACTTGTATTTACGGCTTTTAGCTGAAAATCATGCAATTCTTCATTAGGATATAAATCCCTGTCAAAAGTTACGGTAACACTGCGAACATTATCGCCATTACAAAAAGGAGGAAGATATTCAATATTGCCTACAAGTGGCGCACAGGATGAATAGAATAATGGAAATTCTATTCCTCCGGCAAAAAGCATCGAATTATACCCCATACGGAAGTAGATGGTTTTTCCAATGTAATTTAAATGATTATTTCCTAAAAGATCAAAAATGGTAAAATTCGGATTAGCTTTATGGAATTCATCCGGTACATCACGCCATGTAGCCTTATTGTCCAGACTATATTGCCAGTTATAAATTTCAGGAGGAAAACCTTCCGGATAAGCAAATACACCGAACTGTTCATTTGCACAAAGGGTCTTTGTTCCGGTAGCTGGATTTCTGTTAGCCGGGAATCCAATAGACACGTTTGGTTTAAAAGACTGAACATAAAAATTACCCATATAAGTTTCCAGCAAAAGTTGACTCTTACCAGGATTTATGAATTCATCAAATTCTAAATTATCTCCACCATCATCAACAGTGTTTGCCGGAGTAGTGTTAAACAGCTTAACTGCAATAGCAAAATCTACAAAATAGGGTTGATAAGCAGACACATTTTTATAATTTAGTAGAACGGTTTGTGAGCTGTTCGGCATTTTGAAACAGCAGCCATATAGCTCATTAATATAACTGTTCCCTGTGTTATCACTGCTTTTGATTTTAATAGTATTACCTTGATAGTCAGTTAAACAAAATCCCAGATATTCACTTGAAACTGAATAATTATTTTGAAATTCTTGATTTTTATCATCTGTAGGTTGACGCTCATACGCAATGACTATGTCATAGGTTGCCTGAGCATATCCATAATTACTGAAGATAAATATTAAAACCAATAAGTAGTAAAGTTTTTTCATAAACTAAAGCGATTTTTCGATGCAGTCATGTTCATCGGTTACTTTTATTTTATAACTTTTTTTGGCATCATTTATAGATAAGTTCACAGGCTGGCTGGCAGATCGGCTTATAGTAGTAGTATTGTTGGCAGTAGTTGAGGTTTGAACTGTAGTAACGGTAAAAGGAATTGCAGTTCCGCCGTCTAAAGAATAAGAGTATTTTCCGGAACCTCCCTTAACGTTTATAGTCATACCGCCTTCTCCGTTATGGCATAGAGGATTTGTGGGATCTATGGTAAAGGTCAGGGGTTCAGGATCCTGATATAAAAAAGGTTCCGCTTCTGCCATAGTTCCTTTTGGAACCCCATTCAATGCTGCCTGATATTCTACTACATATTGTTTATTGTTTTCTAAGGTATTGTTTGACGTTGGTATTATGAATGAATATATGTATTGATCTTTTAAAGGATCATAAATAAGATTTGTTATTTCAGGCTGGGAAAATCTAACAGCATCTCCACTTACTTTAGGAAAAGGGACAATTCTGAAAAGCGAAAAAGACTCTCCCGACACTAAGTTTCTGTCAAAGTACACATCAATGCTAGTTACAGGATCTCCACTACATTTTGGACTAGTATATACTACATTGCTTACTACAGGTGCACCGGGTTTGTAAATAATACGATAGACAGCGGTAAAAGCTCTGTCGTCAGGACCATAACCAAGTCTGAAATCAATTGCACCAAATGGAGCCCAGGGCAAGTCACGCATAGTGAAAATTGGCTTTGGTGTATTGTTGGTTTTTGATGTGTTTATGACAGTATTAGGAACATCTTCCCAGGTTTGACTGCCTTCAGGTCTGTATTGCCAATGATATACAAAATCAGGAAATACAATTGTAGTATTTACGCTGGGTGTAGTTGCTATCAAATCAAAAGCCTCTCCTGCTAAAATTTCAGGTGGTGTATATACTCCTGTTGCATAAGGGTCATAACCTGGTTTAGATATCACAAGACCATTAGGAAAAAAATTTTTTACAGACACTTCTCCAAAACAGCTATGAGACTCACTTTCATAAGCACTAGAACCTGTTATAACTGAATTTTCAATGCTAAAATTATTAGATTCATTTACGGTATTAGCTAAGCGATAAAACATGGTTTCAATACAGGTATACGTATTTTCATTAGAATTATAATTAAAAAAAGTCGTATAAGTATGATCATCTGAATATCCACTATTGCTGGAACATTTGCAAATAGCATTATACCTAACCTCATAGCTTGGTTTTAAGGGAATTATAAATGTTTGTTTTTCAATTCGTGGAGGATTAGATATATCGTCAAACATTACACCTTCCATTTCGGAATGTCTTAAATATTGAGAATTTTCAGCAAAACCCCAGCTATAGGAACATGGGGACATATCGTGTCCTATTGGTCCGTAATTGGTGTAATTTCCGCAAAAAGGAGTTCTTTTCCATTCAAAATCTACTGTGTAGGTCAACTCAGTTTGCGCTATAATTCCTTGGAATGATAAAAACAGAAATAAAAATAATATCGGGTAGTGCTTCTTCATAATTTAAAATTTTAAACTGAAGAAATCCATTTTAGAAGCTCTCCCATCCTTAAAAACGGCTCTGATACCATATTTATAATTGGTATTAATAGTAATAGTAGGATCAGACAAACGTTTTATTTTTCCATTCAGCACCTGAATCAACTGCAAAGGCTCAGTATCGGAAGCCTTATAAATTTCAAAACCGTTTACCTCCGTATTCGCATATTCCCATGATAAATCAATAGTATTGGTGGTTTTGTTTACTTGTGCAAAAAATCCTTTAATAGCAGGCATTACCGAATATTTAGGCACAAACACAGCCATTTCGGGCGAGGCTTTAGAGGTTAAATTACTCTCGTCTTTAGCAAAAATGGCATAACGGTAAGTATTTCCTTCAACAACTGTTTTGTCCTGGTATTTTTCTTCTTTGTTTTTGGTATCCAGAATAAGTGTCCAGTCTTTCTGATCATTTTCTTTTCTGTATAACTGATGGCTGACCGCATCTTCGCTCTGACTGTTGACCCATTCCAGGAATACGGCACCTTCTTTTATTTCGAAATCTGAAAATATAGGAGAAGTAGGAGGGATTACATCAGGTTTTTTAATGATTAATACTTCTGAAAAATCTGACATATTGTAGCGATTATCGACAGCAATGATTTTATAATATACCTTAGGATTTAAGTTTTTAATCTGTACTTTATCTTCATAAGCAATAGATTCATGTGGGCTTACAGTCATTTGACTGAATTCTTCCTGAGCAGTATTTCCTTTATAAATACGGTATCCTAACAAGTCTTTTTCTTTGTTGGCTGTCCAGCTTAGTTTCACTACACCCAAACTGTCAATAATACCTTTTAGTCCCTCTGGTCTTGAAGGAGGAATAGAATCCACAGGTTGGACAAGCATAGGGAAAGAAGTTCTGTTGCTCCCTTGCTTTCCTATGGCAGTAATAGTAAAATAATTCGTTGACGAAAGTTTATTATACGTAACCGAACGATTTTTTGCAGGTATATTTTTAACAACAGTAGTATAGTTTTTATCGTCGCTGTCAGAACGATTTAATTCAAATCCGGAAATTTCAGTATCGCCTTCTTCCGGGAATTCCCATGATAAGGTAACGGTTGTATCATCCTTAAAATCCTTGACTTTTAGGTGAGGTACAAATTTTAAAATAGTACTTCCTTTTCCTGTAATAACTGCAGAGTAAGGGCTTAATTCTCCAAATGGAGAAATTCCCTGTATTCTGTAACTGTAAGGTTTGTTGTTGGCGATAGAATCTACATAAAAAATGCGGTTGTTATTCTCATTTTCCTGATTTAAGGAGGTGTACGGTTTGTCAGTAATTCTCTCAAAAGTCTTTTTATCTGTAGAGCGTTCAATGTAATAACTTCCGTAGACTTGGGACAACGTTTTAAAATTCCAGCTGAGCATACTGCTTTTATCAGTAAAATGAACCGTAAAATCAAGAGGTTTAGGTAAAGGCTCGTATTCTTTTAAGCCCACGAAAATTCCGCCGTAATCAATGTTTAGTTCATTTTCCGGAACATTTGACATTATCCTGTAAGCATATTTTTCATTCATTTTGGCTGTTTTGTCTTCAAAACCCAGACCGGCTTTCTTTGCGGTCTCAAAATCTTTATCAGCACTAAACAAGGCAAATGTAAATCGCTGTTCATTTTCTTCAGAAAGATTGACAATATTTTGGATCGTGCCTCCTCCTTCAATAGCAAAACTTTCACCATAAATAGCCTGTGCAATAATGGCAGCATTATCGTTGCTCTCGATAAGTTTTTCCCATGCTTCGAGAGGTTCAGGTTTTATAAGTTTGGCAAGAACCAGTTTTTCAGGTTGCGTTAAGGTTTTATTATCACGCGTTACGGTATATCTTTCTAATGTGTAGCCGTAAGTATTTAATTTTTTCCACGCGAGTGGTGTAGTAACAGCCCAGCGTAACAAAATTTTATCTTTTTGTACCCGGGCTATTACTTGTATTTCAGGTTTTTTTTCAGGAATAACTGCTTCTTCATTTTTACTTTGCGAAAAACTGAAACCTATTATGAAAAGAAATAGGATTGTAAATAGGGATCTCATGCTTAATTTGATTTGTTGAAAGTAAAAATAGAACTGGTTCCTGCCTGTCCGCCAGGTAGGGTATATTTCAGTTTAATGTTATAAAGTCCTTTTTTGAGATAAGGAAATTCTCCATTTATGATGTAATCATATTTTGCGATCATGGCCTGATTGGATGAATTAAGATATTTGTTTACAACTTTATAACGTAAATCGATAAAATCATTTTTAAAATAAAATGGCAGGTTGTAACGATAGGGCAGGTATTCTTTTAGCATAAAGCTGGTAGGATTGTTAAAGATATAATCCTGATACCATGCCATGGTTTCCACACCTTTTACAGGAGGAACACCTAAACTGATATTGGCAGCCTTGTCCAGTTTTAAATCAGCTTCCAGAGGATATCCCTTATAAATAAGCGGATAGATTTCATTGTTATAATAACTGTTGTCTAAAATAGCTTCAGTACTTACTAAGGGTTGAAATAATGTTTTTGCATTACCAATAAGTTCTGCTTCATCAAAAGGTTCGGTTGAACTATTTAAGGATTGTAAAGCATGCACATCCATGTAAATAATTTCTACTAATGTTTGTTTAGGTTTTTTTGCAGCCATTTTTTCCTGAAAAGTATTGTATTGACTGGTGTTGAAATTGTATTGTACTAACTCAATGGATTCTGCACCGGAAACAACTTCTTTAAGTTCATTGTCTTTTACATCTACATTGTTATCGTCAGTAAGATTTTGAGTTTGGTAATTTTCGGTTAAATTACCATTGGCGTCATTTTGTTTCTCCAGTGTCATTAACGATAAATTATAAGGTTTTGTCGCTTCCAATACAGGCAAATCAACAATCACTTTTTTCAAATCCGTATTATATCTAATCGCGGTGTTGGTTGTTTTATTTCCGGTTTTGTAAAAAGCTTGTTGGGATTGACCTGGCTTTAATTCAAACAAATACGACTGACCTTGTTTTAATACGATATATGCTTCTTTGCTTTCGTTTTGGTATACATATTTCTGATCAAATACAGGATAGCTGTAAGCAATATTGTTTACCGGAATGTTTTTAGGTGCTGCACCTGTGGTAAAGTTTCGGACTTCGTTTTCCATAGCAACCTGCCCTTCATCCATAATGGTTTTCCAGGTACCATTTACATTTTCCTGGAAGCTTACTTTAGCAGTTACCACTAAATTAGAATTCTGAGGTAAAACTTCACTGGAGTTAAAGCTTAATAAGTCTTTAGTGCTGTTCCAGCTTATAGTACCAATTACGGGAACACCGTCTTTTTTGATGGTATATTCTTCCAGTTTGAGTCGGTATGTTTTGGTTCCTTTATCATCTTCAAGGGTAAAGTTTTTATCTACAGGCATATTAAAGGCAACTTGTGGAATTGCAAAAACATCAACATCTTTTGATCCTTCGGTTGGGGTAACGTCAGCAATAGATTTTAATCCTGCTAATGGATCGGCATTTATAAATTCGCATTCTTTTCCAAACTGTAATTTAAATCGGAAACTGCCTCGTATGGCTCCTCCGAGTATGCTAAACTTACCGGCCATATAACCACGGATCCATAACGGATTAGGCAATTTGGCCTGCAGTAAAACAGCACCTCCTCCTTTGATAATCGATATTTTCTTGCGGACGAAAAGTAATTTTATGTTGATGCCCAGCTCTCCCTGCAGATAGGCATAAGATTGTCCATTAGCATACCATCCGTTCAAACCAATTTGTCCGGAGCCTTTACATTCAGCCTCACCGTAATCTTTTACCATAATATCAAATCCAAATCCGGCTTGAAAATTGGCATAAAACATTAAAAAACTCAAATTACCGGTTTTAATGCTGAAATCAGACCCAAATGCAAATCCTCTTCCTGCATCAATCATATTTTCATTACGCATATAATCGAGTTTGGATGCATCCACTCCCAAAAGTTGTGCAACTATAGCAGGAGGTGGCGGACTGGCAGGAATATCGTCACCTAACATAAAGTAACCGCCGGCTTCTACTTCAATTGATGCTACGGCTAATTTAATGCCTAATCGGTCAGTTGGAGTTCCCATATGGATGTACCACTTATCCGGTCCAAAATGTAATACGGCCCATCCGGCTCTGTTGCCGGATGCACGGCCTTTTATAAAACCTCCTGGAGTATCAATATATAAATCAAAAGACCCGTGTAAAGTTTTGGCTCTGAAATCATATTCTATAGCAGCAAAAGCATTGATTCCCATGGAACTTTTCACATCATTCGGATACAACGTAGCTGCAGCTTCTGATAAATTAGAGGTTTTCAGCGCTTCTAAGGCTACTTTGGACATCAGGCTTTCATTTTCGGCTACTGCTTTTAAAGCGCCTTGCAGTTCTTCTGCACCTGGTATTTCAAATGGCTGCATCACATGGCCTTCTCCATAAATACTGATTCTGTTGATGCCCCCGTGATTGTTAAAGGCGATTTCAAAACCGGCACCTCCCCAAAAAGCATCGGCAGTAGCGGTTCCGGCAAATTTGATCATGGCTTTTACCCCAAGACCGGAGTCGGCATCTGGAACATAATTAGATCCTGAAGCGGCAAATCGATTACTGTAACCGTCTTTTTTCATTCGGTAATAAGCACCTCCGCCAAAACCTTTAAAAGTAATAGCGCCAGCTGGGATATTAAGGTTATCCACCATAGCATCTACATACCAGTATCTAAAAGTGGTAGAACCAAAAATAGCATTGGCCTCAACAGATATTCCTCCTGAAAAATCAGCTTTCAGTGATCCCTTAAAACCTTTGCCGTAAACAGGGTCATTGTCCATTATCTCAATGCTTCCCTTGAATTTCATGCCGCCTAAGTCCGCAGCAATATCTACCCGTTCAAATTTTAAATGAGAAAATTTCCACTTTTGGATGCCATCGTCTTTTCCAAATTTACCTACGACATTAAACCTTGTCCGCCCGCTAAATTGATCTTTCATCAAATTAACAGATAGATCTATTTTTAAAGAAGCTGATACATCATCTGCTATAAGGGCAATTTCATGGATGGTGATTGGGAAATTGGCAACTTTAGAAGAATTCGGATCAGTTTCGGCTTCATTTTTATAACCAAAGTACTTCGCTTTGAAAATTGGGGTTACAGTCTGTAATTCCAAATCTTGAAACAGGATACCCTGAAATGCAACAGCTCCTTTTTCATCTTCATCTTCATCTTCTTCTTTGGCAGGGACAGGAGTGGTGGCAGCAGGAGTAGTAGTTTTTACTTGTGTCCCCTGAGCCATAGGGATTCCCATACCGGATAATTCAGGACTTTTGGTTTCCGGTTCCTGATCGGCATTGGGTTTGTTGCTTCCTTTTATGGTAATGCTTCCATTCAAAAAAGCTTTCGGTAAAAACTTGCCTTCCTTTACTTTTAATTCGATATAAGATCCTTTGTCAAATCTGGCAGTGGCTTTAAAAGCCTGAAAACAGACGTTTTCACTTACTTCTGCTTTTAATAAATATTCATTGTCAACCGGGTTGATAAGGGCATTATAAGCAATTTCACCACGTGTTTTGGAGGCACATTTTTTAGATTTATCCGATAATGGCAAAACAATAGCGCCATTAAATTTGGCATGCATTAACGAATTTGCCCGGAATTCCATTTCGATATGATCAACAGAAAACTGCCAGCCTGCGGCACTGCCTTTTCCTAAATCGAGGACATTGTCGGCAGAGAAATTTCCCGAAACGCCCATTCGGTCAATTAACAGATTGGTTGCTTTAAAAGTAAGTCGGTTATCGGTTCCTTTCTCTTTGAATTGGGATGGAAGAACTACCTTTAAAGAACTTACAAACAATCCTCTCCATAAATTCTCATTCCCGGGTACCAGGTAATCTTTTTGATAATCTTTGGGCCAGACTATAGAACTGGAATTGTGAAGGTCGCTAAAATCAATTACGGCTTTGTTCAGTTCAAAACAGGTTCCTTTATAATTGGTCAGTTGAAAAGTAGGCAGGGATATTTCTATCAGGATATCATTCCAGTTGGATACAATAGTTTTAAAGGAAGCCTGAACTCGTTTTTCAGATGGAAGCGGATTGTAACTGGCATCTACCGGTTCTAATAAATTTCTCGAAAAAACGATATCGGCCTCAAGCCCCAGTTCCTTAAAACCATTACAGTCTATAGTAACATACGTTTTATTCTTGATTTCTCCGGTATCCATATTCATACCGCCTTTTAAAATCAGCAATAAATTCTCACCGTTGATTTTTATAGGAACATCACCCAGTAAAACCAGATTAGTGTCTCCGACTAAGCCGCCTTTATGTGAAAGTTTAATATTGTTGGCTCCAAAAAATAATTGCTTCTGTTTTCCACCTTCATCTGTTTGAGGAAGAGTAATCCTTACAAAAGCGGTTAGTTCGGTATATTCCGGAGTAAATTTGGCATTGCTGATGCCTAACAGGTATTGTATGCCGCCAATGGTTTTTTTGATTCCTAACGGCAGTGTCGAAAGTTTTTTGGGTTCCAGAAAATCGGTAAGAAGACTCATGTTCTTGTCGATTTCTTCGCAGGTTGACATAGCCTTGCCTAAATCGTCGCTCGTCTGGGCCGAAATCGGAAAATGGCTTTGAATAAAAGAACTGGTAAATTCACTTTCTGCAGGAGCCGATATCGAAAATGGGCTAAGGACAGGATGCTGCTTTTGTGAGATGCTGTTTAATGACGCAGTTTGTTTCTTTTGGGTAGCGATTGTATCGTTAGAAAAACAAGGGCTGCTGCTAATAAATAAAGCAATATAGAATATACAATAAAAGAACTTCAGAGTAATTTTTTTCAATGTCAGACAGGTTAAGGTGGCAGATAAGGTTTATAGACAATAATATTTATGTAAATAAACACTTATGTAATCGATTAACGGCGGTCAAATATAGAATAAAATTAACAGGAAAAAATAGAATTTTTAAACTTTTTTTTAACATGTTTTTTAAGATGAATTTAAAAGCATGTATGTAATTATGTACAGGAATTCGAAATTCTTTTAGGGAAAAAATGGAGCTTTTTTAGCACAATACGGCTTAAATTTATTTGTTAAACCCTTCTGAAGGTTAGGTTGATTCTGGGTAATACATCTCGTGCGGTTTTAGGTACCTGATGTTGCCAGAAGCTGTTGGTAGAGCCTGCCATCAGCAAAAAAGTGCCATGATGTAAAGGGATTTCAAGCTGGGGAACCTCTTTACTGAATTTATGACGAAGCCGGAACATTCTCGTTTCTCCAAAAGTAACAGATGCGATATCCATGTTTTTATTACTGCTCATCGTCTTGTCGCTATGCCACCCGACACCGTCATTTCCGTTTCTGTAAAGATTAAGGAGTACAGCGTTAAAGTGTATACAAGTTTCCATTTCCACACGTTTGTGGATGTTTTGCAGTTCGGCTGGCCAATCTGAATTATTTTCTTCCTCATTTAAATTAGCGTTGCTATACCACGAAACCATTCTGGGTGCGGTAACTATTTTGTCATACATAGGCATATCATATTCCTGCCATTGCGTTTGGTTGAGTAAAGTTGTATAATAGTAGTCGGATTCTTCTTTCGAAAAAAAATTGTCAATCAGGAGCAGGTCAGCATCAGGAACTTCAAATATTTTTTTCCCTCCAGTACCGCTCGAAAATAGTTCGGTATCGTCAAAGAGTGTCATTTTTATTGTTTTAGAAAAACAAAATTAATACAGTTGGTAACAATTTTTTGTATATTTGCGGTTACAAATTGTAACAAATCTATTATGTCCTTATTTTCAGATAACATTAGGGTTTTAAGGGTTAGGCAAAAAATCTCACAGGAGAAACTCGCAGAAAATCTTCAGATTACCAGAGGGAGATATGTCAAATACGAAGATGGCACTTCTGAAGCTCCGTATGAAATTTTAAAAAAAATAGCATGGTACTATCACATGAGTATCGATTTGATTCTTTCGGTAGATATCCGAAAAATAGACATGCATCATTTACTGAAGCTTGAAAACAACAGGCTGGTTTTGCCGATTATGGTAGATCATCAGGGAGAAAATTTTATTGAAATAGTAACCCAAAAAGTAAAAGCAGGTTATCTTAATGGGTATGCAGATCCCGAATATATCGAAAGTCTCCAGCAAATTTCTCTTCCTTTTCTGGGACCGGGTAAACATAGGGGATTCCCTGTCGAAGGAGATTCAATGCCGCCACATGAAGACGGAAGCATCATTGTAGGTCGTTATATAGAAAGATTGGGTGATGTACAGGATGGCAAAACCTATATCCTCATTACTAAAAATGAAGGAATGGTATACAAGCGCCTTAATAAAAATAAAAAAAATGCTTTGGTGTTGGAATCAGATAATAATTTTTATCCAAATTATGAGGTCAGGCTCTCAGACATTATAGAAATCTGGGAATACCGTTGCAATATAGGGCGGACAGATAAAAAGCAGGAATTAAATGAAATTGAAGACCTGAAAGAATTGATTTTAGAAGTAAAAAGGGAAGTAAGGGAAATACGGAATAATAAACCGTAAATATGTTTTTTTAGTTTAAAACGGAATTTTGCATCCCGTTATGAATCTGCCGGTACAAGCACAGACTCCATGAATTTTCCGGTAATGATGGTTCCTTCCTCATCTTCCCATTGGGTAATGACATTTTCAATCAATTCAGGTTCAAATCCGATTACTTTCATGACAGGGCCGCCAAATTCTTGTCGGACATTCTGATTTTTTTTAAAAATAGCATTCATATATTTTAATTTTTAATTTGACCGTATAGGGTCTGAAATCCTCCTACGCAGATTTCAGACAATTAAATCATTAACTCTGATAATTCAAAAATAAGAGGAGCAGGGGCAAAATCATTTATAAGATAACGCTGTTTTATTATCAAATTTAAAGGTAGGTAAGAAGCAGTGTATTATATAAAGAATAGACCTAATCTAATAGAAATTAGCCGGCCACAGTATATGTTGGATTGATTCCGGATTTATTAATATACATATGCAGCTTCAGTTAATTATTCCTGGTTAAATAAAATTTTGAACGAATAGTACCCGAAGCTTTAAAATATTATATTCGTGCCGTTAAATAATACACCAACAACAGTAAAATGGAAAATATTACCGTAATTATTATGTTACTATTTGGGGTTGCATTCTTGAGCCTCATAAGCAAAAGATACAATTTTCCCATTCCTATTGTACTGGTGATTTGCGGGGTTATTATTAGTGTTATCCCAGGACTTCCGGTAATTGCTTTAAGTCCTGAAGTAGTTTTTATTATTTTTCTTCCGCCACTTTTATATCATGCGGCATGGTATACCAGCTGGTCTGATTTTAAACAAACTATTCGGCCGATAACTTTGGCTGCTGTAGGTTTAGTGCTATTTACAACCGTTGCGGTTGCAATTGTCGCCCATATGCTCATTGATGATATTTCCTGGCCGTTAGCTTTTCTTTTAGGAGCAATTGTTTCCCCTCCGGATGCGGTCTCAGCAACTTCAATCACAAAAGGTCTGGGTTTACATCCCAGATTGATTGCGATACTGGAAGGTGAAAGTCTTTTGAATGATGCTAGTGGCCTGGTGGCCTATAAGTATGCGCTGACGGCTATTACAGCGGGAAATTTTGTGTTGTGGCAGGCAGGATTGAATTTTGTTATGATGTCAGTTCTTGGAATCGCCATTGGTTTGGCTGTGGGGTACATAATGAGTTTTATCCATAAACGGTTTGTATGCGATGAGGTTATCGAAGCTACTTTAACATTGCTGACACCCTTTGCTTCTTATTTAATTGCAGAACATTTTAAAGCTTCTGGAGTTCTGGCAGTAGTGGCAACCGGACTTTTCCTTTCCGCAAGATCGGGTACCATTTTCTCGCATGAAAGCCGAATAATGACAGGGACAATCTGGAGTGTTTTAACCAATATTTTAAACGGATTGATTTTTATTTTAATCGGTTTACAGTTGCGGCAAATTATTTCAGGAATTGAAGACTATTCCGGCTGGTCGTTGTTTGTCTGGGGATTTCTGGTTAGTGTGACGGTGATTTTGGTTCGTTTTTTATGGGTAATTCCCGCAACATTGCTTCCCAGGGTAATTAGTAAAAAGATTCGTCTTCAGGAAGAATTCGATTTCCGGAACATGATTATTTTTGGATGGTCGGGAATGCGTGGCGTGGTATCAATGGCAGCTGCTTTGGCACTTCCGCTAATGATGAACGAGACAGAAGAATTTCCTTTGCGAAACCTCATTATTTATCTGGTATTTTGTGTCATACTTTCTACGTTGGTTATTCAGGGATTTAGTTTACCATGGCTGATCAAGAAATTAAAAATTGAAAAATACTCAATTCTTGCAGAAGAATATGAGATTCGAAATATCATTGTTTCCCAAACCATTAGCCATATCGAAGATAATTTCTCGCTGGTCAATGATGATTTACTCCATAATATCAAAAGTAAATATGAAGTAAAATTCAATCGCCTGCAAAAAACGGAACTTCCGGCCAACTTTTTCGGAAAAGGAAATCTGATAGGGGGTGAGATATTCAACGATTTTACGAAGCTTCAAATCGATTTGCTTAATGTAGAAAGGAATAAACTGGAATCGATGCATAAATCAGGTGCTGTCAACGAGGAAATTTTCAGGAAAATTGAAAAAGAACTGGATTTGGAAGAAACAAGATTGTGGATGGAGATGTATGAAGAGTAAGCACCTCTCTCTACGAAATGTTCTTATGAAAAGCTGCTCAAATGTCTGAGAATTTGCGCCATTATAAAATTTCTTAAAAAATAAACACCTGTCAAAGTCTTCGACTTTACAACCAAAACACAAAAGAAATTACATTTGTAAATGATTCGAATGTAGAAAATCAGCCACGAAAGTTTTTGGGTGTTGTATAGCTTTTTAGCATCCCATTCCCCAAAATAAATAATTTCTGACAGCTACTAAAAGAACCCGAAAAGTCTGTTCCCTTTGTTTTCAGGTGCTCGCCTGATTATTTTTCTTTTAGCTAATTTATTATATAGAAATGATTGTTTCAATTGAAAAATAAATATTTTATTTGCAAAAAAATTGAGAATTAGATTAATAATTTAACATAAACAAACCTTAATAAATCCTTAACTATGAAGTCAAAACTACTTTTTCTATTATCTTTTATGTTATGTGCTGTAGCATCAAATTATGCCCAGGTTTCAGCAACCCAGGCTGGCATTGCAGTACAGGGTATTGCCCGCGATGCTAATAATACAGCTATAGCAAGTAAAAATATCAACCTTACTTTTACTTTATATTACCTGGATGCGTCAAGTATTGAGCAGAAAATTTATGAAAAGGATGAAAATTTAATGACGGATACTTTTGGTATTTTTTCTTATGTAATTGATCCAACCGCTGCGAATAACAGCAAATTTGCCAACAATGTAGCGTATTTGAGAATAAAAAACGGTCAGGTACTGATCTCAGACGAAAAATTGCGTCATGTTCCTTACGCAATTTCTGCCAGCAATGGGGTTCCTACAGGATCGATAATGCCTTTTATTGGCACGACAGCGCCTCAGGGATGGGTAATCTGTAACGGACAAAGTTTAGTGTCTGTTCCGGGTGCCGCAGATTTGATTGCCTTGTTAGGGGCAAATACGGCTCCAAACCTACAGGGTATGTTTTTAAGGGGAACAGGAACCAGTCCTGTGAATTCTCAGGCGGGTCCTGCTTTAAAAGGTACTCAGAATGACGATTTGGAATCACACGGTCACGGAGTAGGGTCACTTGCTAACAGCACAAATGGTAGCCACACACATAGCTGGAAGTACGGGACAGAAGGGGATGACTCGGGTAGCGGCGGTAGCCATTCTGAATTTACAACGATTGGTGGTCCATCAAATGATGTAATGAATGCAGCAGGTGACCATAGCCATACGATATCCGGCTCAACAGCTGTAACGGGTGGTACTGAAACCCGACCTGTCAATTACGGTGTAAACTATATTATTAAACTGTAACCATCCCCATAATGATGAAAAAATTAATTATAACGTTAGTCCTCGGGCTGATGGTTACGGGCTTGTGGGCGCAGGTCGGTCAGGGCGCCAGGGTGGTAAACTCATCACAGGCGATTCAGAAAAACGGTTTTACCATACAGGTAGGACTTCCTTTTTTGGGACAGAACAAAAACACTTCAACACGAACAATACAGCCTGTAGATGTGAGGTTTCCATGGTCAACATTATACTTGTACAATACTTTTGCAGAAGAATCTTTTGATGTTTCTAAAGGGTATTTCGGGGATAAAATTTTGATCACCTGGGATTTGAGAAGCAATTTTGAGCTAATCAGCAGTATCAAAATTTACAAAAAAGAATACAGCGAACCGGATAGCAAATATGTTTTTGTAGGTAGTGTGGCACCAAGTGTGACACAGTACGAAGATAAATATGCAGAAGGGGGAGTGCTTTTTCAATACAAAGTAGTGGCTGAAGGCGTAAGCAAAATGGAAAGTCTGTATACGACTCATATTACAGGGTATGGATACAGAAATCCAACAGCAATTGTAACGGGGAATATAAGCTATGAAGGGGGTAATCCGGTTAAGGATGTTATAGTAATGGCAAGTACTGCCGGTAACAGCGTAAACCCGGGCAGCTCACTGGATATATCAGCTGCTGGTAGCGTAAAGATTGAAAATACCAAAACGCCAATTACAAATGCGGTAACGTATCAGGCATGGGTAAAACCTAAAAAACAATTCACAAATGATAGCGGGACACCGGTCAGATTGCTTCGACTTGTAAATCTGGAGGGTACGAACCTGGATGTATCAGCTAATTTACTGGCTGCATCAAAAAAATTGGCTGTAACAGTAGGAAACAGTGTATTCGAATTACAAAATTACTTTCCGTCAGGAAAATTAAATTCAAGAGGCGATGATCTTTTAGTGCCTGTCAGCGAATTTAATAACAGTTTCGTGCATTTTTCTGTAGTAATTAATGATGGAAAAGCGCCGTTGTTATTTATTAACGGAAGGCCGGTAACAGTAGCATATAAAGAGAGTGTAAACAGTAAATTAGTTGGTGTAGATGCAAATTATGCCGCACCTTATTTTAATGTTACGGTTCCTGTACAGGCAAATTCACTGAAGTCTTCTGGCGGAAATGCAACAGAATGGACAAAAGTGAATGTAGGGGGAGGAAACGATGCTTATATCGATGAAATACGAATTTGGAAAGCAGAACTGGAGACTACTGCCATCAGGACAGATTACGCACGCTATATCAGCGGTAACGACTCGCGTTTGATAGCATATCTGAGAGCAAATGAAAAAGTGGGACTTTATGCGTACGATTTGTCCAGAAATGGATTTAATTACAACAAAAATCACGGAAGTTTCGAAAATGTTGCCTGGGCTACAGGAGCAGTAAATTTCCCTACTGCGGATCAGTTGGGTATTTTGGGGGTTACAGATAAAAATGGTAATTATGAGATTACAGCCATACCGTATTCAGGTACAGGAGAGTCTTTTACTATCACACCTATGTACGGAAACCACAAGTTCGAATCAGCACAGCAATTAGTGTTTTTGGGACAAGGATCTGAGGTGGTGAATAAGGTAAACTTCATAGACAAATCTTCTTTCAGTTTCAAAGGGGTAGTGCAGTATGATACCAGAGGAGTTTTCCCTTCATTCGTTGATATAGATACGAAGACGGCTTCTAATAAGGGTACCTCATGGATCAGTGGTCCTGGTATTCTGGATGAAGGGTACAATTACTACCAGCTTTCTACTGGCGAAAAATATGCAAAAGGACAATATTGGATGAATACAGCAGGTACTCCTGCAGATAAATCAGACGATTATTTAGACAGATATGCGGCCATTTTTACACAGGGCGCTAATGTGTATATAGACGGAAATATTGTATTGGACAAAAACAACGTACCTGTTGTCACGGATGATAAAGGTTTCTTTGATATCAGTGTGCCTATAGGAAACCACTATGTTACAGTAAAAAAAGAAGGTCATGTATTTACCTATAACGGACGTTTCCCTGCAAATGACTTTAAGGAGTTTTTTGAAGACTCAAATGAGCCTGTGGTGTTTGTTGACAATACCAGGGTAACGGTAGCGGGTAAAGTTGTGGGTGGTCCTGTAGAAGCAGCCAAAGTAACAGGTTTTGGAGATAAAGGTTTAGTGACCAAAACAATCAAAGATACCAATGGAAACACACTAACTGCTGAAGTAAGTGCAAAAAACAATATCGGTACTGCCAGTTTTACTTTAGGATATGCACCGGTTGGGGCGAATGTTACGCCTTATACGAAGTATAACTTTTTAACAAACGCCGCATCAGGAGAGTATAGAGTTGACGTAATGCCGTTGAGATACGACCTGAAAGCCGAAGATTTAAAAATTCCAAGCTCAACACCGCCTCTTTCATTATTAAAATCGGGTACTACAGAAGTATTTGATTTTTCTAAAGTAACGGTTCCTGTAACACCTGAATTCAGTTATACAGACGGAACAGTCGAAAAAAAGGAAATAGGAAAACCATACCATTATGAGAAGAGTTTTACGTATCGTTCTACGCCAACATTAGAGGTAACACAGCAGACTTCTGATACATCGATTGATGTAGATGGGACCTATATGTCGACTGCCGGATTTGCAAATCCTGTATATACACAGTTTCATTCGTATAAAATTGTGCTGAACCGTTTTGAACGTTATACAAACAATGACATAGCGCCTGCTGTTTCGGTAACAGTACCGGTAACAGATGGGGAGTTGATTAAAAACAACAACCTGGCGTTGGCAAATTCTGAAAACGTTACGGTAAACGGCAGTAATTTAACGTATACTTTTAAGGCTGGATTGCCTTCGATTACACCTCCATTCCAAATTAAAAGTACATTGAAATACAGGATAAATGAGGTAGATTATGATGTTGAAAATTATAAGGATACCGGGGTTATTTTAGGAGGAAAAGCAGATGGAAGCCAGACGTTTGTAACGGCGGCTCCGGATGTTCCGGCTATTATTTTAAGAGATCCGCCGGGTTCTAACAGTTTTGCTACTATCGAAAAAGGAGAGAGTGTTTCGTTTACATCTGAGGCCTCTTTTGCACATCAGGAAGGTGCTGCTGAAGAAGTGAAGATTGGGGCAGGTGTATTTTTTGAACTTCAGGGTGGACTGGTTCCAACACCAAAGGTGACAATTGAAACAACAAACTCTGCTATCGTGGGGATTGGTCTTAATAATACCTCTGAGGATGGAAATACGGTAACGAGCACCTATACATTTAACAAAGCAATCTCAACCAGTGATGCCACGGATTATGTGGGTGCAGATGGAGATTTATATATAGGGAACTCAAAAAATATATTTTATGGTTCCTATGATAATGTGGAGGTGTCTAAAACAATACCTAAAAAATATGTAAATGGGGTTACTGTACAATTGCCGCAAGGTGACTATGTAAACCTGGGTACTGCAGCTGCTCCTGTATACATCAGTAAACAGAAAGCGCTTAGTTTTGTAGACAAGCCAACCGAAACATTTTTCATGTATTCTCAGAAACACATTTTAACCAATCTGATCCCGGAATACGAATTGTTTATTTCAACAAGCTTAAACGGACCAAATCCAAATGCTGCTGAAAACGTCCAAAAAAGGGAAGAGTATGCAGAAAAAATAAGATTATGGCGAAAAGTAATTCTGGACAACGAAAAAAGCAAATATGCAGCTAAAAATGACCGTTCAGGATACAAAGGGAATTTGGCAAATGTGATAACCGGCTTTAATGATAAAGTTAGTGGGGTATATAACGGTACAAGTGATCCGGCAGCAAAATCAAGATTAACGAATCAGCTGAAGGAATCAAAAGACATCAAGAATTTACTGGATGCGAATTTTGAAAAAAATATTTCATTTGATTCTGGTGTCGGGGAGTACAACCAAAGTGTAGAGACAAGTGTGGTTTCAGCATCCACTACATCCTATAACTTAGTGATCGACGAGTCGGTTGCAGCTGTAATTGGTACTTCGGTAAATAAGGTAGGGGTTGAATTCAATACAAAAGCATTCTTCCAGCAGGATATCAATTCTTCATTAGCGAAGGAAACGACAAATACGACAAATATAAGTTATACCTTAAAGGATAATGACCCGGCAAACTTCTTAAGTGTGGATGTCGTGAATGCTTTTGATGGAAATGGCCCTGTTTTCATTACGCAGGGTGGAAGGACTTCTTGTCCTCAGGAAGGAGCTGAGCTTTCTTATTTCTATAACCATACAGATTATAATGAAGCGGCGGCTAAAATTAAAATTGATGAATTGGCTCAGAACAAGCGTCAGCCATTAACATTCGCTACTCAAAAAGTAGAAGTGCCGGTATTGACGGTAACGGATAACGATATGAGCAATATCGTAGAAGGAAAAAATGCGGAGTTCGAATTGAAGCTGGAAAACAACAGCATGTCGGGATCTGATGCGAATTATTTGCTGAAGGTTGACAATACAACCAATCCAAACAATGCGTTGATTAACATTGAGCAAAACGGAACAATTGTATTTGTACCTTACGGAAAAACGACTACGTATAAGCTGACTTTGGCGAAATCCATTTCAGATATTTACGAATACAAAGACATCCGTATCGTATTGCAGTCATTATGTGACGGCGAGGATGTGAGTTCATCTGTTTTGGTTTCGGCACATTTCGTTCCGTCCTGTTCTCCTGTAACGGTTAGTGCTCCGTTGAATAACTGGGTGCACAACATGGAAACGGCATATAATACAGACGGTACGACAAACCCGCTGTTGATTAACGTATCAGGATACAATACGAAGTTCAGCAGTTTCAAAAAAATAGATTTGGAATACCGTTTGGCGACAAGCCCGAACTGGATTCGTTTACAGACGTATTACGGTTCGCAGGCATTCTATGATGCAGCGGTGTTAAATAATGAAACGCAGATAACCTTTATTGGTTCAAGTGCAACTCTGCCATATAATTTCGATATCGCGGCACTGAAGCTGCTCGACGGAAATTATGAAATCAGGGCGAGAAGTACCTGTACGAATAATACAGAATATATATCTGATGTAATTACCGGAAGGGTAGATTTGCATGCACCGCAGCGTTTTGGTACGCCGTTGCCTATTGATGGTATTTTGGGTGCGGGTGAAGACCTGAAAGTAAGTTTTAACGAACCGGTTTTTTACAATTCGGCTGTAAGTACAATTGAAATCAAAGGACAGACCAACCAGTTGCCAGTAGACCACAATGTCTCACTGCGCTTTGACGGAACTGCAAGCACATCGGTTATAAACAGTCCTAAAATTACATCGGGTGATCTTACATTTGAGTTCTGGATGAACAACAGCACGACGGCTGCTTCAGCGGCTATACTGGCACAGCAGGAAGGTTTGAGTATCCAGCTTAAAAACGGAGAAATCTATTTTAATATCGGGGCAGTAACGGCAAATGGTCCGGTGACAAAAGACAATTTGTACCATCATTATACTTTTACGCACAAAAACAGTACTGGCGAAGTACGTATTTACGAAGATGATAAAGAAATTGGAGTAAATACAGGAACCGCAAACATGCAGTTTTCGAATAACAATGGCTTGGTAATAGGGGGGAATTCATTTGTGGGGAACATGCACGATCTGCGCCTGTGGAACAAAACTATTGGTTTAGATGAAGCTTACGCTAAAATGTACACAAAACTGATAGGAAACGAAGCAAATCTGATTGGCTACTGGCCAATGGATGAAGGTCGTGGAACCCTGGCAAACGATAAGGCAAGGTACAAGCATGCAGTTGTAAAAGCCACATGGGATATCAAACCAAAAGGAACTTCTTATGAGTTCGCTAATGGGCAGAATGTAGCATTAACGAATGTTAACTTCGTGCAGCTGACCAAAGAAATGGATGCTACGGTATCATTCTGGGTAAAAACAGCAGTGTCTCAGGAAGCGACCCTGTTTTCAAACGGAAAAGGGGACGGTACAGACTTGGTACAGTCAAATGGACTGGCAAATAAATGGGCCATTAATATGAAGACGGACGGTAACCTGACCTTAGAAAGTGAAGGACGTTCGTACAAACTGACAAATCAGAATCTGGCAGATGGCAACTGGCACAATGTAACATTGTTGTTCAATAGGCTAGGGTCTTTAAAAACGTATGTAGATGCAGCTAATGTTTCATCAAATCAAATGGCGTCTATCGGTGGTTTCTCAGGAAGCAAAATATGGTTGGGAGCCCGCGGATCTGTAGATTTGGCGAATAACGAAACGATCGACAGGCCTTTTACGGGTAAAATAGACGAATTCCAGTTATGGAATACCCTGCGAAACGAAGAGCAGATCAGCAGGGACAGATACAATGAAGTAGATGTTGCCAGTATCGGGTTATTGTTATATTCAAGATTAAACGCACCGGATCCGGCAAATGCAAACGGACCGAGATATTATCATGCCGATGTTAATCAGACGGTAATTGCTGATAATGCGGTTTTAAGTAATGGAACGGTAAACTATTCTAATGATACTCCTGCTATTAAGCCGGAAAGGGCATTGATCAAATTCTTGGTCAACCATATCATCAACAAAGATGAAATGATACTGGAACCAATAATTACAGATTGGGCTTCACTCGAAGGACAGGTTGTAGATGTTACAGTGCATAAAATGTACGATAGTGCAAACAATATGCAGCAGTCTCCGGTGACCTGGACCGCTTATGTAAAACGAAACGAGGTAAGCTGGTTTGCAGAAGGGTATAATGAAGTGGTGGATATTGTAAAAAATACCGGTGCTTCAAAATCATTTGAAATTACCTTGTTGAACAAAGGAGGAAAAGGACAGCCTTTTACTATTACAAACATACCAAAATGGTTAACGCTAAGCAGTAAATCAGGTACAATAGCACCAAACAGTAAAATCATAATTACGGCGGCGATTGACAAAGAACTGACGGCAGGGGAATACCTGGAAAACATGTACTTGCAGACCGACTTTGGGTACGACGAAAAAATGCAGATTAAAATGAGGGTCTTAGCACCTGATCCGGGATGGACAGTAAATCCGGGTGATTTTAAATACAGTATGAATATCGTGGGAAGAATAAAGGTTGATGGACGTTTTTCGGAAGATTCGTATGATAAAATTGCGGCATTTTATAACGGTCAGGTTAGAGGTGCTGTAAACTTGGTGTACAACGCAGCATATAAGGAATATTATGCCTTCTTAACAGTGTACAGCAATACGGCTTTCGGCGAAGAAATCGAATTTAAGATCTGGGATTCGTCTAAAGGCGAAATTTTACAGGGAACGCTGAATGGTAAACTGTCAGTGACATTTGAAGAAAACGAAACAGTTGGAAAACTAAGTTTGCCGGCTATTTTCGAAAATTCGAATTTGGTCGAACAGCACATAAACTTTAACAAAGGCTGGACCTGGGTTTCTTTCAACGTAAACGATGCCAATTTTTCAGATCTGAACAAATTGACGGCAAATTTAAAATTAGAAACCTCAGATCGTATCCTAAGCTATGCTCCGGCACTTTTAGAGACCTATTTCAAGGACGGATCAAGACCGGCAAACAGTGGCTGGTCAGGGACAATCAGTGCTAATGGTGGTGTTGGTAACACCAAAATGTATAAAGTATATACGGCACAGGAAAATCCATTAATTATTACGGGTGCTTCTGTGAACGTGTCAGATTGGAGTTTCCCAATCCAGAACAACTGGAACTGGCTTCCATATCCGTTAGCAGGCAATCAGTCAGTAAATGAAGCACTGGCATATTTTGATGCGGCTGATGGTGACGTGATTAAGTCGCAAAACTTATTTGCGATCTATGATCCTCTTGTAGGCTGGAACGGAACCCTGAATTATCTGGAAGCGGGCAAAGGCTACATGATCAAATCAAGCAAGGCTCAAACCTTCAAATACCCGGGCTATTTGGCAAATACGGCCAAAAACAAAACAGCTAAAATTACAGCTCAGGAAGCAATTCCGCAACAGTTTAAGCAGTATCCGGACAACATGAACGCAATTGTTTTATTGCCGGAAGGATATAAAGAGCTGTACGCCTATGATGCGAATGGAATTTTGAAAGGCGAGGCAAAAACACAGTGGATAAACGGCAAAGAACTGAGTTTTATAACAGTCTATGGCGATAAGCCGGAAACATTATCTTTTTACATCGGCGACGGTATAACGAAGAAAAAAACAAGTAAAACATTCAGTTTTGCGGGTGAGAATGTACTGGGAACTTTTGCACAACCGGTCATTATTGACGAAGCGGCAGCAGGTATAAAAGTATATCCGAATCCGTTTGATAATGAAATTACAGTAGAGCTTTATGCGGCCGAAAAGCAGCAGGTAGTACTGCAGTTGGTTACGTTAACCGGCCAGTTGCTGTCGGCTGAAAAACGCACATTGACCGCCGGGACAAATCTGCTTAAGATAAATCCAATTGTAGCTTCAGGAGTATATTTGCTGAAAGTAGAGATCAATGGTCATACAGAAATTTATAAAGTAATTAAAAACCAGTAATCACATAATCCGACTCCCGTAGAACAATTTAAAGTTTTATGGGAGTACCGGATTAGGGATAGAAAATGAAAAAGATGAAAAAGTATATATACAGTATGTTGGTGCTGCTGTTAGTAGCCGCCAATGTACACGGACAGTCACCCAACTGGTCGGTTAATGAAAATAATTTTCAGTACACAATGACGTTTGTTGGCTTTTTGAATGTAGACGGTACTACTTTAACAAGTGTAAATGATAAAGTAGCGGCCTTTGCAGGAAATGAGTGCAGGGGGGTAGCAAATTTGACTTATGTGGCAAGTCAGAACAAGTACTTCGCCTATCTGACCGTTTTTTCGAATCAGAATAATGAGCCTATTAGTTTTAAAATTTACAATTCGGCAAAAAACGAAATTAAAAACATAGACAAAACTAAAAATTTCACAACAAACGAAAACTACGGTAATCTGTTTCAGGCGTATAGTTTTGCAAGTCCGGCTTTAAGTACAGAGGCAGGTTTATTCAATGTGGGTTTTAAAAACGTACAGAGCATAGACATGGCTATAGACGGTAACGCAGTTACCGTGTACCTGTGGCCCGGACAGGATCTGACAGCCTTAAACACGGTATTTCAGGTAAGCCCGGGGGCAGAAATCTATATCGGAACAGTAAAACAGGAGTCTGGGACAAATGCTATAAACTACACAAATCCGGTACAGTTTCAGGTGTTATCGGCAGATCAGTCGGTGCTGAAGCAATGGACAGTAACAGTTAAAAAAGGTTCCGGAAATGTCGTTTATTATAAAAAAGATGCAGTATGTTATGAAGGAGGGGCAATTAAACTGTTGTACTCCCAGGAGGGCGAAGCGGTTCGTCTGATAACAGGGACACTTACCTTGTCAACACAAACAATTACAAACGGACAGGTAGTTTTTAATAATTTAAACGAAGGAACATATAAGGTGATAGTCGGAGGCGATGTAAAAGAAATTGTTATTAATCTAAAAAAATAATCATGAACAATAAAGTAGCTGTTTTTTTAACAATTGTTTTAGCGATGTTGGTAAGTTGCTCTCCTGAGGACGAGCCTCAAAACATCATTACGGCAGAAATAGCCTATGTACATAAAAATGGTTTTGCTGTTTCAACGGGAGAATGCATCAATCCGGATGAGGAGTATGCGATAGCAATAACGGCCAAATTCAGTAAAAAAAGAGGATCAGATAAACCGGTAGCGGTCAGATATACGCTGAACGGAGTAGAGCACGTGATGACTTTTGAGCAAGATGGTACACAATTGCTGGGTGTAGAATTGATAAACGGTGTAAATCAGGCACAAATCGTGGGTACGGATTACAAAGCACAGGTTTCATTTTTCTCACACGACGATTTTGAGTTGGTACGATAATGCTTTTTGATATATAAATTCAGGATATTGAATATGCTGTTAAATCATTTAATAGTAAAAAAAATGGGCTTTTAAGCCCATTTTTTTTATCTGATTTTTTTTAGGTAAGATTACAATTTCTTGTACATATTATAATTTCCAACAATTTTGAAATACTAAATGCTAGTAACAGCTAGCCAGAAAGAAAATAGAAACAAATAAGTAAGAAATTATTTCTTTTTTAAGGGTGGGGTTAAAATAAATGAACTATCTTTGTTTCTTTAAAGTGTTGTTTTACAATTATTTGTGAGTGATTAGGTAGTATTGTAGCTGTTGAGTCAGGATTTTCAGGATTAATAATTCCCGTTAAGCCAATTATCATTAATTTAAATACTGGAAGATAAATAGAAAACTTTCTCGTAGCATAGCAGTTGTAAAAACAGCTTCAGGGTCTTTTGTAGTTATTCAAAAGCACATGATTACGTATTTTAATAGTAAAAATAAAAATGATGAAGGAGATACTACTTTCATTTTACTTTTTTATAGCGGCAATCGTTGGATTTGCAACTTCCTTTAGGATAATTTTTTCAAAGAAAGATTATGAAAAGAGCTTTTTCCTGGGACTGTTTTTGTTTAGTCTCGCAGTGGTAAGTATTTACAATTTTTATTTGTCCGCATATAATATTAAGAATTTCCCTGATCTTATTGGGATCACAAAATCATTTATATTTCTGGTAGCTCCATGTGCTTTTTTATATGTACGAAAGGTATTGTTTCCATATTCCGTTTTTAAAAATTACGATTGGCTTCATTTTTTGCCTTTCTTGATTTATTTTTCGATCACGATTATGGTATGGATTGGAAATTTCAGCAGCTTTTATTTTGTCGATTACCTTTCTGTAAAAACAAACAATCCGTTTTCCGTATTAAGTCTGAGCGTTTGGCTGTTATATGCATTTTGTCAGACCATGATGATCTTAAATTATGATATCAAAAACTTGAAAGAAAAGCAGCTTCACAATAAAAGAATAATAAACTGGATCAAACACTATAATTTGATGGTTCTGTTTCTGTTTTCAGCACTTTTTCTTCATTTCTTTTTAGTGCAGACAACGAACAGCATAGATTACTCCTGTTACGTATTAATTTCTTCGGTTCTCGTATTTACGGTATACTGGCTTTATTTCAAACCACAGCTGTTCTATGATTATAAGGAGGATGACTCTGATTATAATGGGAAAGAAAATATAGGTTTTCTTGCCTCAAAAGAAGCAAAAAATGCCATCAATATAGTCAAAGAATTTCCGCCTGAAAAAAAACAGCTGTATCTTGCAAAACTGGATAGTCTTTTTACCTCCGAAAAACTCTTTTTACAAAAAGATCTGATGATTCGCAATATTGCCGAAAAAACCGGAATTACGATACACAATCTTTCTAATTTAATTAATTCAGAATTTAATATGCACTTTCAGGACTATATAAACCTGAAGCGTATCGAATATTTCATGGAAAAAATAAACGATCCTGACTGGAAAGATTTATCACTCGAAGGAATGGCATGGGCTTCTGGTTTTAAATCCAGGACCACCTGCTTTAGGGCATTTATAAAACATACAGGAAAATCCCCTTCAGAATACTTCAAAATAATCAGGCTAGGTGTTGAAAAAGACCATTCTTATTTCTTAAAACAATCTGTAAGTTGAAGTAGTGGGCCAGCATCTGATTATTAAAGAAAAGCAACAATGAATTCTAAAATATAGGGTTAATGTAGTGCTGCAAAAAAATAGCAGGCGATAAGATCTGTCCAAAACTATTTTCAGTAAAAAAGCAAAACCAAAAGAAGGTGTTTTTATAAAGGAATACAATAATTTAAAAATTCAGGATTTCATCTGGGTTTTTACCTGGATCTGAAATCAAAAAGAAGATCGGCATCTTCATAATGAAAATGCACTTCTAAAAATTAATTTTCATCAAAGAGGTCATTTTTAGTCGACCAGCTTAGTTCTGCACCTTCAAACCGATATCCTGCATTACCCATTTTATTTCTTTATTTTCTATAATAACAATCATCTTGTCACCATCTGTCACTTCACCTGAAATTATTTTCTTGGCTAATGGTCTTCTTAAATGGCTTTTAATGATACTTTTTATGGGTCTGGCTCCATATTTTGCATTGTATCCGTTTTGAGCAAGATAAAGTTTGGTTGCTATCGGAATTTCGACTTCGATATTAATATTCTTAAGTAAGTCCATAAATTCTTTTTTAAGATGGATTTCAAATATTTTTAATGCGTTTTCTTTACTGATAGGCGCAAAAGGTACAATTTCAGTTAATCGTCCTAAAAACTCAGGTCTAAAATAATTTGCCATTATCTCCATCAAAGAGGTTGAACTTGGAACTTGACCATTATTAAATGTTTCAACAATATGATCTGACCCAATATTGGAGGTGAAAAGAATAATTGCATTAGAAAAGTCACCTTCTTTTCCCAATCTGTCATGCAATTTTCCTTCATCCATAATTTGGAGAAATACATCATATACAGAAGAATGTGCTTTTTCAATTTCATCAAATAATACGATCGAATACGGTTTTTGTCTTATTTTATTCACCAGTAATCCACCTTCCTCATATCCTACATATCCTGGAGGGGCACCATAAAGTAGTGCTGCGGAATGTTCCTCTTTGAATTCTGACATATCAAATCGGATAATGGCATTTTCATCCTGAAAAAGGAATTCTGCTAAACTTTTGGCTAACTCTGTTTTTCCTGTTCCAGTCGGTCCTAAAAAAAAGAATGAGGCAATAGGCTGTCCTGGTTTGCTCAATCCGGATCTTGATTCTAAAATTGATCCTGCGACTGTTGCAATACAATGATCCTGACCAATTACCCTGCGGTTTAAAACATCTTCAATATTGTTCAGCTTTTGTTTTTCTTCTTCTTTTAATTTACCTGCAGGTATTCCTGTTTTTTGAGCAATTATAAGCGATAAATCAAAAGCCTCAATATGGATACGCTTGTCGAGTGCTCTCTCTTCAAGAGTATTGATAAGGTTTTCAATATGTCTAATGATAGCTTCAGTGGTTTCAAGAACTTTTGGCTCATTTTCATCAGCTTCAATCATTAAAAATGTTGTTTTACTGATTAAATCAGAGAGAAACCAATGACATTCTTTTAGTAATTGATCTTCAGGTAAATCATTATCGTTCTGTTTTAGAAGCGATAATTTATCCAAAAGGGATTGCTTTTCTTTTAAATAAGTTTCACCCGATGTTTTTAAAACTGACATCGTATGATCAATAAGATTAATGGCAGATTCCGGCAGGCTTTTCTCTTTTAAATATCTTCTTGATAATCGGATTGATTCTGTAATGGTTTCATTATCAATTTGTATTTTATGATGCTCCTGATACGGTTTTATCGATTCGCGAATCATGCGGAATAAAGTTTCATCATTTGATTCTTCTAATTTTACAATTTCAAACATTCCTGAAAGTCCCTGCTCTTTTTCAATTCTTTTAGAATATTCATCAATTGTAGAAGTGGCAATGATATTTAATCCTTTTGCCAATTCGCCTTTCAATACGTTGGATACACCCGAATCGCCTCCGTTTTTATCCAATAGAGTATGAATTTCTTCAATAATTAATATTGATTTTGGAAATTGCTTTAATTCCTGAATGCAATTTTTTAATCGGTCTTCAATTTCGCCTTTGTAGGATGCACCAGCAATAAGAGTAGATAAATCCAGTTCAAAAAGCTGCACTTTATTTAAAACTTCAGGAACCTGATTTGTAATTACATTTTGGATAAGTGTATCGATCAATATTGATTTACCGATCCCTCTGTCGCCAATTAATAAAACATTGGGTTTAGAAAATCGGCAAAGGATTTCCTTCATTGTATTTAATTCTGTTTCACGGCCAATCGCCAGAATCCGTTTGTTCTTTTTTTCAGAATTTTTATGGATGCAATATTTGCTTAAAAAACCTTTTTTTACATCTGGTTTAGGAATGGTAACATCAGGTTCAGCAATTGCAAGATTTTCTAATAATTCGTTTCGGGAAATAGGATAGGTTTTCATTTGGTCGAAATTAAAACCAACTCCTGGAGAACTCATAGCGACCAATATTGCGTAAAGACTAATTTCATCTTCATTTAAAATTACACGAACAGATTCTGCTTCTTTTATAATTTCATCAATCAGATCACTTGGTTCAGCATCGGAAATATTTGTTGTTTTTGGTTCATCCTCCATACGGACTTCGGACCATTCATCAAGATAGTAAACATCCTTGCCCATAGCTTCAAGACGTTTTAATAATGATAAATCTCTATTCAGGATGGCTTTTAGCAAATGTGATGCAGAGTAAAATTTATTAAAATTGTTTTTAGCAATTTTTTTAGCAATTTCAAATGCACTGAGTAGTTCTGTACTGAAAATATTTTTTTCTTCCATCCTTTTTAATCTTTAGACCAGATGAGGTATTTTTTTACTTTATAACTAATGTTTAATCCTTTGATGCAATTATTTTGTTTGTCCTTGTTAAGACGAATTGATTCTATCCTTATTTTTTTTCCCTTAATAGAGGCACACAGTTGAGAAAAAGTCAATAAATCGCTATCGTTTTTTACAATTGGAATATCCAAATCATCGCATAAATATTCTGAAAAATCATCTTTTACTTTGCTTCCTTCAGCCACTTTGTTAAGCAAAATTTCAAATTGGTCTTCAGATATTTTAGGTGCTTTTTTTATTGCTATAATACTGTCTTTTTGTACTTTAGCCTTAGGAGCTACGGGCACATATTGCAGCATATCTTCAAGAGGGTCTTTTTTTGCAGCACCTCTTGGCAGTGAAAAAGCTTCTGCCTTTTTTTCGTATTCGTAAGAAGTTATATCAAGAGGATTTGTTTTTTTTATTACTTTGGGATGTACGTAAATAATCTTCTTTGCAACTGTTCCAAAATTTCCGTTTACAACAAGTGTAACTGTTTTTTCACCTGGTGTCGAAAAGGTATAAACAGGATTAGCAGAGGTGTCATCAATCCCTTTGTTTTCTCCAAACGCCCATTCCCAGGTTTTAGCATCTTCAGATTCTGAATTGAAATAGGTAGGCTGACCGGCAGTAATAATTTTTGAGACAATAATTTTAGGAGTCCCTGTTTTATCAGTTAAATATTTATCCTTAATTGTAATTTCTTTATTATGAATGCATTCTCCGTTTATAGTCAAGGTAATTAGATATTTTCCAGGTTTTTTATAAATGTGAAAGGTATGTTTTCTTACATCGGATTCAGATCCATCCCCAAAATCCCATTTCCATGATTTTGCATTTGATGTCTTATCAAAAAACTCAATCGATTCCTCTGTTCTTGAGTTTTCTGCTAAAACATAAAATCGAACATCTTCACAATCAACATGGTTGAAAAGTTGAATTAAAAAAGCAATAATTCCAATTAATAGTAGGATCACAAAGAAAAATATAACCCTGATATCTATATTTTTTTTATTCATATTTTTTCTAATGGCTAATAATTAAGTAAGATATTTTTTATAAAGTTGCTGGCAAAAATAGTTTTTATTATTTTAAAATTGTAAAAAAAATACCCTAAATATTTATAAATTTTATAACAATTCTTACAAAATAATTTCTTAGGTTTGCGACCTCAATATTTGTGAAAGTAATTATTTTCCGAATAAAAACATATCAACTGACAAATACCACTTCAGTCAGTTCCTGATCCAAAACAGTAATAAGTTAAAGATGATTTTATCATTGCCATCAATTACATGGCATAACAATAAGTATTTTTTTATGTATAAAACAATTGTATTAGTGCTCATAATACTTTTTGGTATAGGATGTAGCAGTAAGAAATATATTTCTCAGGTTCCTTTTAAATATGATTATTCTTTGGAAGCATTGAAAAAGCAAGCTAAAATGGAGGAATCAGGTTTGAGCAATAAAACAGTTGTAAATGATAATTCAGAGAATTTAAGTGATGCAATCCTAGCTTTAAAAGAAAAATATTCTATAGTGCTGGGCGTAATACCAAATAAGATTACGAATTACAAATTATATTCATATATAGATCCTTGGGTCAATACGCCTTATAAAGAAAAAAGTTTTTCTAACACAGGTATTGACTGTTCTTATTTTGTTCAGTCTTTGTATAGCGAAGTTTATAAAGTTACACTTCCTAAAGACCCAGCCGGTATGTGGAAATCAAAATCAATACAGATTTTTACAGGACGGAGTTTTTTGGCAGAAGGCGATTTGATTTTTTTCAGATACGATAAGGATCATCCAATTTCAGATGTTGGGATATATCTGCATAATGACAGGATTTTAGCCTGTACAAGCAAGGGATTAGCCATTTATAATTTTAACGACGAATATTTTCAGTTACGATACATAGGAGCAGGAAGAATCAATGAAGACACAAAGAAAAAATAACATGAGTCTTGAAGACCTGGTTTTGGAAATAGAGAATATTTCAGACGACATAAGAGCTGAGGTTATCGCTAATGAGCTTCTGGAAAATACTGCTGTTGCTCAGGACGAAATTATGATTTCTAATCAGGGGCAGTTTTCAAGGGCTTTCAGAAGTGATATTTTAGGAGCAGGTATTAAGGATGATAATTACGATAAACGTGAATATCTTACTATACTCTTGTCGAGAGACAGTATCTATGATACGCTGCCGGAAGGATATATTCACAGTTTAAAAGAGAACAACGCTGATAAATCTGTTCAGCAGATGATCAGAGAGCATAAACATCAGAAAAAGCAGGAAGCCGAAGCACGTAATTTTTTTAGCCCTTTTGAGAATGAGATTTTTCATTACAAAACCAAAATAGAAAGTGTAGAAAGAGATTTTTTATACAAACTTAATTCAGGTAAGTCGTTAGAGTTTTTCTATGATTTTTGGGGTCTGCCACATATTTATCCGACTGTATTAGTGTCAAAATTCATTCGGCTTTTACCGTATGCATACAAAATTGTTGGAGATATTGATTTGTCGTGTAAGTGTTTATCAACAATTATAGATGAAAAAGTGACTTTTGAAACGACAACTTCTAAAGAGCTTAGTGAAGAAAGAGAGCAGATTGTATTAGGCGAAAACAGATTAGGGGTTGATTTTATCAGTGGAAAAAACTATACGGACTATTCTATGAATGTAACCATAGAAATAGGGCCGATAGTTAATAAGCCTTTTCATAATTATATTAACGAAGGAGATATAAAAAAGTTTATAGATTGTTTTTGCGAGCATTTTTTTCCTATGGAAGTAGAGGTTAAAATAGTCTTGCTGATAAACAACGAAATAGAAAAGTTTAATTTTAATAATGAGCCTGTGTTGGGCTATACAACACGACTTTAGAAATGGTAAAAAAGCATTTAGGAGCACTTATTGACGTTAGGCTCATTGTATTTTTGGTTGTAATTATAGCTGTAAGTGTTTTACTTACAATGGTTTTTAGTGATAAAGTAAAAGAATTTGCAGTAAAATATAAAAAGAAATTTTATATCTATATTTTTTCAGCTATACTTATTTATGCTTTGGTTGGGTTTTTAGGCTACAACAAATTATTTACTGAAATATCAGATGAGTTTCTTTTTTATCAGATAGCTTCTTTACTATTCGGAACGCTTCATGTTTACTTATACCGCATTTATTTTAATGAATTTAATCAAAAGCTGGTTGCTAATGAATTGCTGTTTGCATGTTTGATAATGCTTTATTCTAGTGTATTATTCATCATTATTTATACGGCACTAAGTGGTATTGGACTTACTTTTTTAATGTGCTCACACTTTCTTGTATTTATAGTACCTACAGGAGTTTATGCAGTGTTTAATTATATGCTTCAGATACCTCCAAAAGAATACGTTACCTGGAAAATTCCAGAAAGAGAAAACCCATTTCCGGTTATAGAAAATGTAGAAATGAAAGACCTTTTACTGATTACCCTATTGATTCAAAAGGATTCTGATAGTGAAACGTATACTTCTCTTAGATCAAAAGGTCCCGTAAGAATTGATTTTGGCGCTCTGTTTTACCATACAGTTACCGGATACAATAAACACAATGCCGAGAGTAAGATACAATTGAAGCACAAAGGAGAAAATTGCAACTGGGTATTTTTCCTTCAGCCAAAATGGTATCAACAAGCAAGATATGTAGATGCAAAATATACATTAGGAATGAATGGTATAACAGAGAACTCTGTTATTATCTGTAAAAGACAAAAAGAAAAAAAGGTTGAAATAATCAAAAAGGATAAAACAGAAGATCCGGAATTTGTATATGGTGCAAATGCAGAAATGAATTGATAAAATTTAGATGTATCTGAACAAATGTGTTATATAGAAGAATCAGAAGTTTCATTTCAAGGTAGGCACCGTACTTATAAAGTTAAAATAGGAGATACTTTGGAAAGTGTTTCCCTTGAACTAGGTATTGCTGGCAGTGAACTGAGACGATATCATAATATGTATTGTGATATTTCTGATCTAATCGAAGCTGATTTTAAAAGACATTTGGAGTTTTTGATTTTGGCTCCGGAAAAAAGTGAGGTTTCGAAAAAGGATATAATTGATGAAAAACCTAGGGAAGTCAGTTTAGGTAAAAATTACAGATTACCCTTTACACCGGAACAACTCGACCAAAGTTATAAAGTAAAATATACTTATGAAGATGAAGCTGAGATTGATGTTACAGAAATGCAAATCAATGTAAAATGGATTGCTGCTTATAAAAATATATTTCATCTGTTTGAAATTAACAGAGCATCTGATATTTATATAAATGGTAAAATCCCGGATACCATGATGGACGGATTGGCAGCTAAAACAGCAAAAGTTTTATATCCGTTAAAAATTGTTGTGGATGAATTTGGTAAATGGATTGATATTTATAATCATGCTGAAATTGAAAGCCGCTGGGGAAAAATTAAAAGTGAAATTTTAGATTATTATGAAGGTGAAGTAGTTGAAAAGTATATAGAGCATACAGAAGATACACTGGTGAGTTCAGAGAGAATATTGGTATCACTTCGTTCTGATTATTTTTTGAGGGCTTTTTTTAATGGTATTCATGTAGGTTATACAGCTGATTATGAATTTGAGAAAGATTTGTCATTTCCGTTACAAAAGGAAACAGAATCTGTATTTAGAGTACAACATAAAATGTCTCCAAATTTAGATGACACCGGTTATATTAGAATAGAGCAAAAAGGAAATTATACAGATTCGGGGTTTGGTTTTTTATATGGGCATGCTCATTTGAAAGTGAATTATAATGCCGTTTACTTTCTAAATTCGGATGCTTATACTATAGAAAAAATGAATCTGGAGTGCACTATTGATAAAGTTGAAGCTATAAGAACAACGATTGAAATTGAGCTTTTTAAAATGGAAAAAAAGGGCAAACTAATTGAAAATTAAGGAGAGTAATTTTTTGACATCCAAAAATAAGGTAAGGTTATGAGTGCAAAACATGTAGTGGTACAGGGAGCGACCGTAAAATGTAAGTTTAGTGTAGAGCCTAAGTTAGATAAGCTTAAGGTAAAATCACATAGTAAGCATTATGCGAATGACAAAGATGCAGCAAATAAACTCATAGCAACCGATAAAGAAATTGGGCGGACATTAGAGAAAAATACCTTCGGTAAATGTAAAATGCAGCCCAACGGAAGTGGCGATTACCTGCCGTGTCAGGCAGTAATTACCAAATGGAGTGGTTTTTATGAAAAAGTTACCTTGTCTAATAAAGGAAAAATATTACTGGAAGACAGTAAAGCCACCTGTCCTATTGGAAGTGCTGATTGTATCACTGTTGACAAACATGGACAAAAAGCGGAAGCGAGTAAACAGAATGTAAAGAATGCCAAACCCGAAGTCCAAAAGCAAATAAACCCGATGGTAGATATAGAAGAACTATTTGTAACGGAGCATACAGACGAAGGAATACTATATAGTTAAAAAATGATTTCACTATTTCTAAAAGCATAAAATGGCAAAGGGAGTAAAAAAAATAAAATGGGTTGGTTCTGGTGGCGTACTGGGAAATCATAGTTTGGAAGATACAATACTTTGTGTCAGACCAAACGAAGAAGCTCCGTTTGTTGTTGGCGAATGGTATAATGAAACCCCTGAAGAAGACAAAAGAAGAGACATTACATGGCTATGGATGGATCAAAAAAGAAGAACGATTTTTAAAAGAACAATAAAACCTGCGGGAATTCCTTATGGCGTTAACCTGCCAAAAAAACTCTGTGGGAATTATGCCTTTTATTTAGAAGCTAGTTTATATGGTGGACATGATCATAGAAAAACGGGACTGCATGTATATGGAAAATGTGATGAAAAAATAATCTCATCTTCCTGGAGTAAAAAAGAAAATGCAGCAGATCATAGTGCAATAAGTTATGGTGATGACTTATTCATTACATTAGAAGCAGAGGGTATAAATGGTAATTCACTAACATTACAGTTGTACAGTGCGAGAAAAACGGATAAAGCTTTAGAAACTGTAAGAACAAAATGTGTAGATGGAAGAATTAAAGCGACATTTAAAACAATGTCTTGTTATTGGGGATTTCCAGGATTGCCTGACGATGTAGAAATTTTTTATATAAAAGTAATTGATATTAAAGAAGATTACATTAAAAATGCAAGTGGAAATGACAAAATACTTTCGTTTAATATAATAAAAACGAACAGTATAATTACAATACCAGTATTTGAAGTACCAACTAATACAGCTCCTTTAACAATTGATACAACTCCAGTTGAGGAAATAGAAAGAACAGAAGGCATTGTTACGGTATATTTTGCTAAAGAAGAATTTACAAAAGAAACCACAGAGGTTGATGGCCAGCACGAGTATAAGTTTGCCAATCCTAACATCAAATATGATAAGAATAAAATTGCAGCTATTATTAAAAGCAAAGTTGATTCACTAGTCAAAGCAGATAAAAAATATGCAAAACTGGATGATGTTAAAAATGCTCTTGTAGAAGAATCGTATGAAAAAGATTCTACCATAACATTTAATTTATGCAAATTAGGAGTTGAATACAAAAAAATCAATAGTGCCCCACTGGAAGAGGAGGTATATGTGGTTGCAAAAACATTTTTATTAGATGGAAAAGAAGTTTCTATTACAATAAAAGAAAAAGAAGCTATTGTAGTAGATGCAGATGCAGCTGTACCTGTTTTGGAAGCCAAAGAAGATGGAGCAGAACTTACAACACTAAAAGCAACTGTTGAAAACGACATAGCAAAGGTAAAGGTAAAACTACGCCCAAAAGCCGATGAAGATTTAAAAGTATGGAAAGAAAAACTGCTTAAAGGAAAAAAAGAAGAAGCTTATACCTATACGTTTAAAAGTGAAGAAACAACTATTACAGATGAAAACAAAAAGCAATTTGCAGCAATAATACTAAAAAATGCAAAAGAAGGAAAACAAGGCAATACCAAGATAGCAGCCGGAAAAACAGCTTTTGTCGACGATGTAGAAAAAGCTTTAGAAAACAAAACTTACAAGGGTGGTGATCCTATTACTTTCGATACCTATAAAACACAAGCCGAAAATCTTTGGTTAAAAGCAGAATGCCAAGGTGATACTGTAAAACATGAAGGTGAGTTTTTGAAAAGAGATGGGGAGTATTTTGTGATTGGGAAAAAATGTGAGTGTGAAGAGAGGGTAAGAGCTTTCTTAAGAACATTAAGAGTTGGTGAAGGAACTGGAGAACTAATTAAGTCAAGAGATAAAAAGACTAATGAGATAATTTATATACCACACGATTTTGATAAAGGATATACTACTGCTTTTAATAATAATTTTATCACAGATTTAAGTGATCATCCTCGAATAAATTATGGAGGGTCTAGTGCGGCTGGAGCTTATCAAGTAATGCCAGATACATGGGATGATTTGCAATTCATTAAAAAGAAAGCACAATATAATATAGATTCATTTAGTAAAGAAAATCAAGATAAATTTTCTGTTTTATTAATGAAACATCACCCTGGTTGTTCTGATTTATTAACACTATTACTAAATGGTCAAACAGAGAATTCAATAAGAGGGCGAGCCAGTAGAATTTGGGCAAGTTTGCCAGAAAAAGGAGATAATAGTAGATATCTATTTAAAGGAGAGCCACAACCAGTGACACCTATGAAAACGGTATTAGAACACTATGCAAAGTTTTTAAAAGAAGAGTTAGAAGGAGAAAGCCCGTTATATTTAAAAAAAGGTTTTTTAAATGACTTTAATATTAAATGTAATTGCGGTAATGAATCTGGAGGTAATTCCGATTGGCATGACCCTATTGATAATCCTGAAATAACTCTCTATAACTATTATGGTACTTATAATCCTGCTGGTTCATCATTTGGAAAAGTAAGGAATGGAGGAACAAAAAATCATCAAGGATTAGATATTTTTGCACCATCTGGAACACCTGTAAAAGCATGTCTTGATGGAACAATAGTAATAGCTGAATATGACGGAAATTGGGGGAATTTGATTGTAATAGAAGTGAATAAAGAAGATTTAGACAATGCTAAAAGGAATTACACACTAGAGTATGAAGGGGAAATAGAAAAAGGAACTAATTATAGTTCTTCTAATCAAAGATTCTTACGTTATGCTCATTTAAGTGAAATGTCTGTAACGGTCAATCAAAAAGTAACAGCTGGACAAGTAATTGGAAAAAGTGGCAAAACAGGAAATGCTGAAGATCAAAATGTAAGAGCAAGGCATTTACATTTTGATATTGCAAATATAAAAGATGCTGGAAAAGGGACAGGAGAGAGAGAAAATCCTGCGTTCTATGTTAGATTACTGCCTGCAAATGATGAGAAACAAAAAAACAATAAAGATTGATGAGAAAAATAACGAGAATATTAATACTAAGTTTATTTTGTGTTTGTAATTATGCTTGCAAAAAGCAACAAAACAATATAAAAAAAGATACTGATGAAAAAGTAAATAAAGAAAATAGAGACCATCATTCTTTAAGTAGAAATGATTCTGATAGCTCATTCTTTACATATAAAAAATGGGATTTAGTCAATAAAAAAGAAGGCGAATATAAAAGTTCAAACGAATTAATTCAGTTAAAAAAAGAATTAGATGAAAAAAACAATATTGGAGGAATAAAGTTTTACTTGAATAATAAAGAAGTAGATTTTATTATTTCTGACGCATATGTCTTTACACCATATCTCTTTGTTGATAAGGATAAGTGTATTATTCTGATAAAAGAAGAGGATGAGGGAGGGATTTATGGTTATTTTTTATACTATTTTGATGGAAATAAACCAGTTACTAAAGAGTACTTAGATATAGCTCCGATAAATGATGTTGAAATTAATAAATTTATTCAGTTTAAAAATTCGAATAATTCAATAAAAATATCTCTTTTAACGGAGAAATACTATAATACTGATTTGGAAAAAAATGAAAATTCTAATAGTTATAATTTTATTGTAGATTTTAACAAAAAAGGAGCTTTTTCAAATGGTGTAATAGCAAAAAATAGTTTCAATAAAATTCAACTTTCTGAAAATCAATCCACTCAATGGAGAGGGAAATATTCCTGTAATTTTCTTAGAATGAAAGAAGAATCCGCAGATCCTCGAGCGTACGCTATGATTTATATTAATATTGAAGAGAATGCTGCAACATTCCAATTAGAAAGTTACTTGGAAGACTTAAATAAGGGATTATTTATTCTAAGTTGTAGTTCAACAGAAATCATTTTAGTAGAAAAAAACAATAAAAATTCCAAATTCATCATCACAAAAAATAATAAAAATTTCAAACTAAAAAGTGATTTACTAGACAAAACAATTGGAGAAATTTCAACTTACGAGTTAGTGAAAAAATAGATTCTATAGCTGATTTAGAAACAAAGTAAAATTGAAAATTAAAAGAACTATAAAAATAGGATGGCCTTGATAATGGAATAGACAAGGATTGCAAATCCGTGCTATCGGAGTTTTATGTGGCTTTTAAGTCTTTTGATGAACAAAGTGAGCAAGAGAAATTAGATCAACAAACTGAAGCTAAGCAAGGAAAGATAATAGAATTTGAAGGACAAAATAAGTTGAATTATGATAATATGGAAAATTTTAAAAAGTAAAATCTTTATGAGGGTAATAACAAAAGTATTTTTTCTATTTGCATTTTTTGCATTATTTAATTGTAAAAATAAAGAGTTAGATAGAAAGCAATCTTCAGTTCTTGTAGAAAAAAAAGTAAAAGAAAATTCATCAATTCCTTTAAAAATTTTATTGTCCGAAAATGAGTTTATAACAGAAATATTTTTTGAAACCGATTTAATCAATTTCCGCATATATTATTTAAAGGATAAGGAGACAAGTTATTTAAAAGTTGAACAATTTAACAACTATAGTTCTGTAGATTTTTGTATCAATACATCTTCAATGGAAGAAGCCAAGAATCAATTCAGGCTTTTCAAAGAGGATTCTTTTTATTATTTAATGATTCCTACATGTGCAGAAGAATTACCAACTTTTCACGTAGTTAAATTTGATGCTTCAAATAGTTTCAATGATTTAGGTATTTATACTTTTAAATATAATGAGAAAATCATTAGTCTTGGAAAGTTTAATGATATTAATTATTCATTATTAAATCAAAATAATGAAGTTGTTATTAAAGGTAAGTTATCAGAAGAGGATTTTTATTTATCTAAAATAACAGATTTTAAAAACAAAACAGAAATCACTTCTGATGATCTTACTCTTATAAATGAATTATCAAGTAAGAATAGAAGTAGTCATACACAAATAAGTAAATTTATTGGTGATAAATTTATTATTGATAAAAATAATAAAGGCGATGGTTTATTTAGATCAAATAATTTAGATCAACTGTTCAAATTTAAAAATGAAATTTATAAGCAAGGAAAATCTTTTGTAAATATTGACAAGGGTTATCATTTAGCAACTATAAACATTATGAATCTAGAATTAAATGAAATTAAAGAAACATACATTTTGTCTTTTAATAAAGATAAGCTAAGTGACACTTTAAAAATCGGGACAAATTTAGTAATTGATTGTAATATTATTATTGAAAAAAATAATAATGAAAGAGCATTTTGCCTAAGATTAGTGAACGATAATAAAATATATACTGTATACTCGCTCGATAGCGAAAATAAAATAATCAAGATGCCTCCAAATACTGCTGTAAGACAATCGGATGTTATCAATTTAGATGATAGAGAATAATAATTTACTAAAAGCCAATTTTTAGATAAAAAATATTTGGAGATACACAAACTTTATTTTTAAAATCTTCCTAGTCAGTTTTGTGCTTTTTTTAAGATAAAACTTATTTAATTAAAAAAATTAACCTAATAAATCTTAAAATAAAACTTCTAACATATATTAATACAAATAATTAAAAAAGTATAAATGAAATTTAAATTATTAATCCCTTTTTTAGCACTTGTTTTTAGTAAAAATGTAAGCGCACAAAACATATCTGTACAAGTATTGTCGGCAGTAGAAAAAGATAAAGTGATTAGTAATGCTGAAGTAATGATTCAGAGAAATGGCGAATCATCGGCAAAGAGCTTAACAAACAATCAAGGGAGAACTACAATCAATAGTGGATTTCCGGATGATTCAAACACATTATTGATTATCAAAAAAGACAACTATTCGAGTTTGGTGGTAAAATGTCCATGCAACGATATGACGTATGCGTTGAGTCCGTATATGAAAAATTTAGACGGAATGAGAATCGTATTGAACTGGGGTAAAAATCCGTACGATTTAGATTCGCATTTAACTTTTCCGGGGACTCACATCTTTTTTCAGCATCAAATAGGATCTTCCTCTAATCTGGATGTAGATGATACTGATAGTTACGGACCGGAAACGATAACAATTGAAAACAAAAGATTTGGAGAAACCTATCATTATTTTGTTCACGATTTCAGCAATAAGGATAATCTCAACTCAAATAAATTATCAGCGAGTGATGCAAAAGTGTTTGTATACGTAGGACAGTCGTTAGTAAAGACGTATTACATTCCTAAAAATAAGACGGGTAACGTTTGGAATTTATTCAAAATAAATGAAAATGGAGAAATCATAGATGTCAATACGGTTATTTCGAAGACTACACAAGATATTGGGATCAATGACGGTGATAATGATGTTGAAGAACAAGTTTACGTTTCAAATGAAGACAAGAAGAGAGCACTCCAGTTAAACAGAAAAGGCGATCTGGCCTATCAAAATAAAGATGTAGATGCAGCTTTGGAATTTTATAAGCAAGCCATAGAATACTATCCAACATTTGGTCAGGCATACGGAAATTTAGGTCTTATGTATATCAAAAAAGGGTATAAGGCAGAAGCGATTTACGCAAACAGAAAAGCAATAACGTATGCTTCGGGAAATTCAATAAGCACTACAAAAGCCAGTGCTTATTACAATATTGCTAAAATTTTTGAAAACGAAAGTGATTTTGAAGAAGCGTTAAACTACTACAAACTCGCCAAAGAATTAAAAGAAAATACGGTTTATGATAACGCTATCATAAGAGTTAAAGGTAAAATGCAATAAAGCTTTGTTTAAAAGAAATACATAAAAGATATGATAGAAAAATTAAATCATTTTCCCGTAAACTGGATTGACGGGATGAAAATAAACAAAAGCCATTTCTTATCCATGCAGAACAATGTTTCTGAATTGGTAAATGATGCAATAGGAATTCATACCACACCCATGAGTTATGGATTACTGGATTCAGGAAATCAAAATAAGGAGGCTACAAAAATTACGCTCGGAATCGACAATCACAAATTACTGCGAGTTCGGGTAGAAGAATGCCATGCCATTACTCCAAACGGATCCAGAATTGAAATCAGCAGAAGCAGTACAGATACATTAGACCTTCAGGTTCCATATCCTGAAGATACTTATGAAATTAAAGATGGAGAACAATTGGTGTTGCTGGCTTGCATCTCGGTTAATTCTAAAAAAAGAATTCCATTTGGAGAACCCGATCCAGAGGAAGTTCCGCCAAGATATCCATACACGCAACCCGAATATAAACTTCACTTAATCAAAGCAGAGGAGTTTCGTTCCGGAATAGGTTACGGAGGTTTTTATCTGGCTATCGGTAAAGTTTTAATAGGTGATATCACAATCCTTGATGAGAATTATATTCCGCCATCAGTAACTGTTTCCTGTCATCCAAAACTGGTTGATATGCACGCACAGATCGCACGTACATTTGGTCAGATAGAAATTTATTCGGTTCAGATTTCTCAAAAAATTAACCGTATTCAACAATCTGGAGTTTTGCCTCAGACTGTAATTCAGTTAACAGATACTACTAGTTATTATTTAGGAAGTTGTCTTACTCAGTTTCGTTGGTTCGCTTTGCATCAGCATCCTGCAGCGATGCTGACTACTGTAGTGTCATTTGCAAGAGTCATCAAGAACTTTATTGATTCAAAATCGGGAGCGGGTAAAGAAGAACTGCTTAACTATTTCGCTGAATGGTGCGATATTTCACAAGGAGAATTAGAAATACTCTTTACATCACTTATTAACTCAGGATACGATCATGTGCATATTGATAAAACTACAACATTGGTCATGAATTTCCTGCTTAAGATTGAAAAGTTATACGAGACCTTAAACAAACTGGATTACATAGGTAAGAAGAAAGAAAATATTGAATTGTTTGTTGCCGAAACAGATCAGAAAGATATTGTTCACACTTCTAAACGACACAGTTTTTTCATTAAAGATTAAAAAATAATTACGAATAATAAATATGGAAGTATTAAACAAACAAGAACGCCAAAAAGCATTTATAGCTTTTTTAATAGCCTTTATCCTGACTTTTTCAGTGATGTTAATTGCAGTATCGTTTAATTTTTATATGCCAAAAGCAGAAAATAAATTGCTTAAGGCAGAAAACGAAATGATGAAAAGGGAATACGATTATCAAACCAATTTTTCGGTAAAAATTGACAGCATCAGAATGACTATTGATTCTATCAATTCACCAAAAGTAGATAACGATTTTCAGCAGCGTCTGGCGAATGTAATGATTGCCAATATGTATCAGAAAATTCCAAAAGATACTACAGACAATAAAAAGCTGTACAACAATATCATTCTTGCATACAAGAATATTATCGACTACAAAAAGCAGATTAGAAGCCTTACACATAATTCACATCTAATAGACAGTTTGAACCAATCCGCAAAAACGTATAAAGAAGAGCTGGAAAAAGTAAGCAGGGATTTGGACGTCTGTCGTCAGATTTATCAAAATCAATAAAATAGAGTTTAGAGTAAAAAAGAATTAATAGAATAATCACTAAAAATTAAAAATTATGTTATCAAATTATGGAATTGGAGGTAATGAAGTAAAATTAGATGCTGATGAAGCAATCATTGCGATCCCTCAAAACAGAACACTTGTTGCTCAGAAATTAACAGTTGATGCACCTATTAAACCAGAATTGGTTGAAGGAATTACAAGTATCGAAAAAGCATTTGAACACTTTAAACCAGAAGTAAAAGTAAACTTTGAAACAGCTGAAGGTGCAACAAAAGTAGAAGCTTTAAACTTTAAAAACCTGGGAGATTTTGGAATAAAAGGAATTACATCACAAAGCAATTTCCTGTCTGAACTGGAAACAGAAAAAGATCAGTATCAAAAAATCATCCGTCAGTTAAAGTCTAACAAAATCCTGAAAGCGGCTTTAGAAGACGGAGAAGCAAAAAAAGCTTTGTTAGAAAGTCTTGGAACACTTATCAATGAACTAAAACAAAATAAATAAAATTTTAAAAATACGAAGAGATGTCAAATAGAGAAGCATATAAAAACAACGACAGCGATACTGCAGTATTAGAGCCTAGAGTAATTGCCGGAGCAGGTTCAATTGAAAAAAATGTTGAAAAACTGGCTAAGTACGGCGGTTTTGATTTATTGGAAATGTCAATTGAAGGAATTCAGAATCTTAATCCTGAGAGAAAAGCAAGAAGAAAAATCTTCCTTGGAGAAGTAAACAAAGCAAAAGAAAGAGAAACACTTTTAAAGACTTTAGAATTATGGTCTTCAGTTTTAAGCAGCAATGAAGCTTTGACTGATATGGTGGCACAAAGTGAAGACAAAAGCAAAGAGTCTGAAGCATTGTTGAAAAAGAATCTTGCAAAAGCGGTTGAAGATACAAGAGAAATCGAAGCAGCTTACAGAACAGTTGCCTTGTTCTTCAAGAACACTGAAACAGATAAAGTAAAAAATGTGACGATTGTAAATGCCGATTTAGAGCAATTAAAAGATCTTGATAACACACGTTTTATCGATGCAATTCATTCAGAACTGGTTGACAATTACGATCGTTTAGACCTTAAAAACAACTACGGTATTTTGGTAATTCCAGGCTATTTAGGTTCAAATAAAGTAATCGAAAAATGGGCAAAAATTGCACATGAAAATAAAGTAATGCTGGTTACCGATTTCGAACACCTTGATGAACCGGATGATGTAATGGAAATGTTTGATGCAGCTTCTTTGACGGGTGGAGATGTGTACCGTTCTAACGTAATCATGACTTGTAACTGGTTAGTAGGACGTGGCAGATTTGACCAGATTGGTGAAAATGAAGACTTACACATAGCTCCTTCTGCAGCACTTGCCGGGAAAATTTATAAAACATTGATGTCTCAGGTTACAGCCGGTAAAAAATTCGGTGGAATCAATGAAGTTGACGGTGTAAAATTTGACCTTAAGAAAAGTGAAATCGCAAACCTTGAAAACTTAGGACTGGTTCCTATGGTAAATGAGTACGGAAAAGTAATGGCTTTCTCTGCCAAAACATTATTCAGCGGTGACAATTTAGGATTGCAAACCTACTCAGTTGTTCGTGTTTTTGATTACGTTACCAAAGTATTAATGGATTTCCTTAATCGTCGTGCTTTCGAAAACTTTACAGCAAAAACTCGTAAAGAAATCATGAATCAGATTGTGGCTTTCCTTGACGGAATCACAGGTCCTGATAAATTGATTGAAAATTTTGAAATCCGCAGATTCGAGCAGGATCCAATTCAGAAAGATAGAATTTATATGGATATCCATATGAAACCTTATTTTCCTGCAAAAAACTTCCTTATCAAAATGGATGGACACAAAGGAGATGACGGAACTGAATGGGATACAGATTACGAACAAAAATAATAGTAATAGCTCTATAAAAAGGAAACATATTTTTATGTTTCCTTTTTAAACAAAATATTGATCTTTTGAATGGTCAAACCAAATAATTCAAATTTATGAACCTACTTAAAATTTTCCTTGCAATCATTGTATTGTTAACAGTTTCAAATCCGGTTAAAGCTCAAAAAATGCCTGTATTAAGTGAAATAAACTGCCCTGTTTGGCAAAATGACTTATTGCTTTCGGGGAAACTTTTTGCAAGTGCACCTCCAATTTTGTTGAGAGTTTTTAATGAAGATTCTGAATACGCGGTATTGCAGCTTGGGAAAAGAAAAGGTAGTTTGTATCTATACTTTAAAATATTTACAGATAATGTTTGTGTAAAGCAGGAACAACCATTAGAACTTTATTTCAAAAATGGAGATATGTATATTTTAAAGAATTCATTTGCAGTGAATTGTGATGGTACAGCGGTTATGGAACTCACAGCCGCAGATATAAAAAAACTTAATGCAAACACGATTAATTCAATAAGATTTTACACGCTAAAAAAAGATTATGAATTTAGTCCGACTGCTGTCGATAATGAGAATTTCAAACATTACCTGAATTGTCTGAAAGTATATAAGATTAGAAAAAAGAGTTAGCTTAAAATTTTAGATAGTTTATGGATAAGCTGTCTTTTTTATAAAATTAAAATTCATTACATAAATAGCTAAAATATGCCATTTCCAGAATTAAATCTTTCATTAGGACTTACAGACAATAAAGGTTCTGTTTTTTATGCCGGCAGCGGAGAAGGGGATGTGATTGTCAGAACAGATTCAGCTTTAAGGAAGCATACGATAAGTATTGTAATTTCAGAGCGGGAAGTAGGAACTGTAAATCTCAAAACATTTTTTGAAAGTTCTGAAATTCCTGTAGAAATTGAGGTTCCAACATATCAAATGATTGTAAGCGATGATAAAACCAATGAAAAGGAAATATATAAAGTGACTCGGGACACTTTTTTCTTTAAAGAAAAAACCACAAAAAAAGGAATTTGGAGCTTTTTTGGACTGAATTTTTTAGCACCAAAGAATTTTCTTTTTGAAAATATTCCTTTTGAACCTTTAAAAGAAGAAATAGAAGTGTTTGATATTTCGAAATACAGAAAATTAAATGACGAAGAACTGTGTTATACTTTTCAAAAAGAAAATCAAAACATTCAGCTTTTTGCCGGAGACATCAATACACTGAAAGTTGAAAAAGGAACGAGTTATTTTATTATTGTTGACGAAAATAAAGGCAAACGTTTTATTGGTGATATTTTGTATAGGGAGAAATTTTTAAAACTAACTCCAAGAGTAACACTCAGTATTATTAAGAGAAAGAAAGTTTCTAAAGCTATAGAAACAGGATATAACGGAAAAACGGACAAGGTAATTTATATTTAAATTGACGAAAATATGAAAGGAGCTTTTTATAAACTGCCGATAGATTTTAATGCCATCATTCAGAAAAAAGAATTAGAAAAAACCTCTATTGAACATTCTATTGCCCAACAAATAATTTTGCTGGCTACAACTACATTTGGCGAATGTAAATTTGATGAAACTTTTGGTTCTAAAATATGGGAGATCGATTTTGATTTGCTGATGAATGAAAATACATTGAAAGAAATAATTTCTAAAACCATGAAACAATCGCTCCTGTATCATGAGGTTAGGATCAAACTTAATGATCTCAGGGTGGAATTGTCTGAAGAAACATTTTTTGTAGATGATATGAGCAGAGCAAAGAAAAAGGTTGACATTATTATTGATGCAACAATAAAAAGTACCAATCGGAATTTCGATTTTAGAGGATACTTTTTTGTAGGGCCATTATCGTATAAATAAGATAAAAAGTAAATAAAATAGTATTAATATATTTTAATTGTAAGAATTATTTTTATATTTGCCGTATGAATAAATAAATTAATAATTAAAAAAAATTTTATTATGTCGTTTTTAACATCGTTGTCAGTAGCCGGAAAGGATTACAAAGTATTAAATGTGAGTTATGATTTAGCTCAGGAAACAGATGCTTCTGGGCGTCCATCTACGGTAACTCGTGGAGGAAGAATTATGCTTGAAGTAGAATCTACAGGAAGTACTGAATTGTTTGAATGGATGACCAATAATTTCGAAAGAAAAGATGGTTCTGTAAAATTCATCAAACGTGATTCTAATGCTACTTTGAAAGAGCTAAAGTTTACAGAGGCTTACATGGTTAAGTACAAAGAAAACTTTGATCATAACAGTGATACTCCTTTGACGGAGACTTTTATGATTTCAGCACGCAAAATTTCGATGGGCGGAGGAGAATTTGATAATGCTTGGGTTTAATCCTTTGGACTTTATCAAACTTTTTCAAGCTTGAAACTATTAAAGGGAGTCCTGCTATGGGACTTCCTTTTTTGTTTAATCAGCACTAAATCTATTTCATATCTTTTAATAATCTAACAATCTACAAATGAGTTTTTTATCTAAATTAAATATAGACGGAGAAGAATATAATGTACTTGAATTCAATGTAAGCTTTAAACAGGAAATTGATAATACAAGTAAACCTACCGGAAATGCCAAAGGCGGAATTATAAAAATGATAATTGAGGCTACTCAAAACAGCAATTTTCTGTCCTGGATGTTAAACGGAGATTTAACAAAAGATGGTAAAATCATTTTTTACAGAAGAGATGCTATGAGTAAAATGAAAGAGCTTACGTTTACTAAAGCATTTTGTATTGGTTATGACGAACAATTTACGAGTACTACCGAAGTGCCTATGAAAATTACGATAGAATTAGTGGCTAAAGAATTGACTTTTGGGGATGCGAAATTTTCTAACAATTGGATTGCCTTAAGCTAATTGTAAAGAACCAATAAATAGTAGTATTATGGGACATTTTTCAGAACAGGTACATATCAATATAGGGAGTTTTACCCAAAACGTTGTTTATCATAATTTAGAACTGTCACAAAAGATGGCAGATCACCATCATTTTTCTTTTGTATGGCAATACACAGGCAAGGCGATCATAAATCCGGCAGATCAGGCAAAGGCATTGCGAACGTATCTTGGAGATGAAGTTATCTTTACCTTTAAAAGCCTTACCGGAATCAGGTTGATGAGTAAAGGAATCATTACAGAATTATCTTCTATAGATCTTCATGGCAGCGCCGAAGGATTGCATGTAAAAGGTATCAGCCATACTATCGTTCTGGATGATATGAAAAAATCAAGAACCTATCAGCAAAGGGGTATGAATGATATTGTACTGGATATTTTAGCAGAAGGTCCTGGAGAGTTTTATGAAAGAGATGCTATAAAATCCACTTATCTTCAGGAGTTCAAATACATGGCCCAGTATAATGAAACCAATTTTGATTTCTTAAAACGATTGGCCAGACGTTACGGACAATGGTTTTATTTTGACGGAATGCGAATGCAGTTCGGACAGACCAAAACCAGTAAAATAAAACTCATCAACGGGTCTTCGCTGCATGGTTTTAAAATCCAGACCAATATGGCTTCCCATAAAATTTCTTTGGGAGGGTATGATTACAATGGAGCATCCAATATTCGTAATTCGGCAGCAAGAACATCCTCGGGAAGTAAAGACAGTTTCTCTGCTGTTGTGGGACACAATCAGGGAACCGTTACCCAAAACGATTTGAATAATGGAGCTTATACCACCAATGCCCAAAGCAGCGAAGAAATCCAGGAAATGGTCAGACTGCAAACAGCAGGCAGCGACGCCAATAGTGTATACTACAGCGGAACCTCTTATTTTCCGTTAGGACTTGGACAGGTTTTTAGCATTATAAACCAGACTGTAGAACACGAACTGATTGTGACAGAAGTAACACATATTTCTCAGGTCCATGGAAATTACTCTTGTAATTTCAAAGCCATTCCGGCAGATGTTGCCGCACCACATTTTACAGACGTACATGTATTTGCGAAAGCCGAAACACAGCCAGCCAAAGTAAAAGATAACAACGATCCGGAAGGATTAGGACGTGTAAAAGTACAGTTCAACTGGGCAGGCGGAAACAATTCAAGCGAGTGGTTACGAATGATACAGCCACATTCAGGATCAGGAAAAGGATTTTACTTTATACCTGAAATTGATGAAGAGGTTTTGGTAGGATTTGAAGGAAGCAATGCGCAGAATCCGTATGTTTTGGGAGCACAATACAATGGAAGTGCTACCAGCGGTTATACTGATGGTCAGAATAATGTAAAGGCTATTCACACCCGCTCAGGAACCAAAATTATTTTGAATGACGGGGATGGGAGTATTTTAATTGAAGATCCAAGCGGCAATACTTGGAAGATGGATGGGAAAGGAAATATTGATGTAAATGCTCCAAAAAATTTTACAGTGAATGCAGGGGATAATGTAAATATAACGGCAGGAAAAAATGTAACCGTAAATGCTGGTGAAAACATAAGTAATTCAGCAAATAGAGATATTTCTCAAACTGCGGGTCATGATATTTCTCAAACTGCTGCCGGAGATTTTACTGAAAGTGCTAATAATAAAACGGAGATTATTGAACAAAAACATATTCGAAGTTCATTAGAATCAACTCAACATGCAGAGAAAGTAAGTGTATTTAGTACCAAAGAAAATATGCTTTTGGAAAGTAGTCAAAAAACTGTTGAAGTCAATAGTGCAGAAAAATCAAATATGTTTTAATATTTAAAAATGATTTTATGGCAATCAATAAAACAGCAAAGAATTTATATGTTAGAATTAAAGATAACTACATTAGCGAAAGTCAGGTTTTTTTAGAAACTGCCGAAAAAGTAGAAATTGTAGCTACAAAAGAAAATTTGAAATTGATTTCAAATAAAAAAGTTGAAATGAAAGGTAATAAATAAATACATATGGCAAACGTAGAATTTGGAAAACCTAGATTTAAACCACCTGTAATGAATGATGAAAACATTTCAGAAGTAACTGCTATATATTTTGCAAAAAGGATATTAACTCCTATTTATGAAAATACAGAAGAAATTATTATAGCAAAAAAAGGGGAAAATAAAAAAAAGATAAAAACACGATTTATCACAGAACAGAAAATAAAAAAGGAGGACTTAGTCAATTATGAGGCCGAAACAACTTTTGAAAAAGCTAAAGGAGGAGAAAAAGTGACAATAACTTATAAAAAGAAAGTAAGAGATTCAATTTCCTTTAAAAAAATCACAAAAGCCAAGATAAAAGAAAAAGTATGGGTAGTTACAACATGCAATGGGACAACAGGAAAACTATCTGTTGAAATCAATGAAAACAAACTTACGAATACCGAATCAGTTTATGATAATCCTGTAAAATTCTTGATTGAAGAAGAAGAAAAAACAAAAATTGAATTTGAAATTTACAAAGATATAATCGTTACACCCAATACTTATGCAAAAGAAATTACGCTTCAACCAAAAAGCAAGGAAGATGTAAAGACTCTGATAGATAAATTCGATAAAAGAACAGATAAAAATGCTTTCCTTTATTTTAAATCTGAAAATGCTGATCCAGCGTATGAAATAAAAATTTTTGAAGAAAATAAAGAATTCATAAATAAAGAAGGGGAGAGGTTGGAGATTTTGGGAACTCCTTGTTATTGTAATAGAGATATAACTCTTGATGAGATAAAATCTATTGTATTAAAAATGAGAAAAGAAGAAGGAATTAAAACTAAATCTTTATTTTCTGCTGAAAATTGCCCTTTAGATTCTATAGATAAAACTTACGAAAGATTGACTGAAGAATTAAACAAAGCAATGAAAAAATATCATATTAATACTTGTATTAGAAAAATTCATTTCTTAGCTCAATCTTATCATGAATCTGGAAGATATGATACTACACTAGAAGGAGCTTCTGGAAAAGGATATAATCCAGGCAAACATAGTAATGCTAAAGATATGGAAAATACTGAGGATGGAGATGGGCCGAGGTATAAAGGAAGAGGAATTATACAATTAACATGGAGAAAAAATCAGAAAGCATATTTTTCATATGTATTACAAAAAGAACCAGATTTATTAAATAATCAAAAAATAGATGATTTATTTGATCGTGGGTCTCTTAACAAGGAAAAATACATTTACATGGTTGATAAATTAGACGAAAAGGGAAATAAAATTATTAATCCAAAAACTAAAAAAACAATTAAAGAAAAAAAAATAGATCTTATTGATGTAGATTCAGCCAGTTTAATTGCGAAAAACCTTCATTTTGCATTCGACTCCGCAGGATGGTATTGGGAAAATTTAGGAAACGTTACAGCTACAAATGAAAATATTAATATTGTAGCTGATAAAGATGATGTCTTAAAAGTTTCGCAGTGTATAAATGGGCGAGTTAAAAATCCTTATGGATTAGAGCATAGAAAAACTTTTACAAAATCTTTAAAACTTTTATTTGATTATGAAGATGGATGTATAAACAAAATTTAAAATCAAGATTACTATGAAAAGATTAAAAACCCTCATATTTATTTTAATACTCATAACAAAGGTAAATGCTCAAATAGTTAATAATTCTCAAAAAAATAATATAATATCAGATATTAATAATGATAAAATTAACGATTCAATTTTTCACAATAAAGATTTAAATATATTCATTTTTAAATACAAAAATTATGGGAAATCTGTAACTAAAAAAATAAGTTTTTTTAAAAACTACGGTAACGGAATTACTGAAATGGATTTTTCAGTCAAAAATAATACACTTATTTTTAAAATGAGTTATGCTCCCAAATTCCTAGATAATGATATATTAAAATTTGAATATGATAAAACGAAAAATGATTGGATTTTAAAATCTATATTAATACACAGATTTAGTCCTATAGATCCGGATTTATTAACGAGCGATTGCTTATTAACAATGAAAAATAAAATTACGATTACAAATTCAGTATATGATGACATTGAAGAGAATATAACAAAAAGTTCAAAAGAATATATTTTAACTAAAAAATGTAAGTATAAAAAAGGTGAGTAATGTAAATAATTCATATCTCTTCAGCGGGATGGTTTTCCACAATTAGACAGAAAAAGACAATAAAAGCTATGAATAAAGGATTCTCTGATCAAATAATAAAAGAAGTTACAAAAGCAATAAATGGTGGAGATAATGGTTTGTCAGAAAGAATTAATTTTACAAATTGGACTAAAGAATTTATTAAATATGATGAAGAATGTATAAACAAATAATGTTGTGGATTTTAGCTTTTATTTTTATAAACAAAAGCTATGGGCAAAAAACACCCGTTTTTGAAAACAAGAGACATATAGGTTATATAAATGAAAAAACAGATTATGATTGTAATAATTGTTATTTTTTGGATTCTATTATCATTTTAAAAAAACGTATAATAATTAAAGAACCTGTATATGTTCAGGGTAGAATTGAAAGTGATAGCGTTAAAGGTTATTTTGCAAATCAATATAGTTTTGTAATTTCTAATTTTAAGAAAAACATTTCGATAATTAAATTTAATAGCACTTCAAATGGCAACAGTTATTGGTTATATGTTACAATAAAAAATAACTATTTATTCATTATTAAGCAATTATCTTATTCAAATGCAGTATATAAAGAAGAACCAGTAACAAAGATTTGTACTAAAAAAATAAATAAAAAAATATTAAAACCGATTGATTTTTATGATTTTTTTGAAAACAGTTTAGATCAAAATTGTCATTTTTGTTCTATAACACTTTCAGTAGAGGAATGTGTGAAAATGTTTCAATAAAGAAATTTTAAATACAGTCATCTGAACCTAATATTTAAAATTATTATTGTCTTATAAAAAAGAAGCCTAATTAAAGACTTCTTAAAAACATTATAATTTAGAGTTGCAGAATTCAAATAACGATGAGGCAACAATAAAGTTTTGTTTTTAAATCATATAACTAAGAAAATCTCAGAAAGATTAGATTTTAAAAACTTATGATATATAATTAAACACTCACTGGTATGTTGCTTACAAAAGACAAAATTATTTCATTTTTTCGTTTAATGGATGATATTTTACAAAGAATACAGTATAAAGAAGGTGTTAGAAGACAAATGCGGAATTGTTTTTACGGAATCAGTGGCAGCTACTTACCACAAAAGAAGGAATACCAATAGCGTTTCATAATACACCAGGAAGAACAGCTGATGCAATAGCATTGAAAAAAAATGTAACAGCGATGATTTCAGTGGATTTATTGTTCAAATTACAGGGTTACATTTAATAACTCAAGTATATTGAGTATCACTATGGATTTTCAATCACTTGCAGGAAATATAAATGTTGATTCTTACTACTATAATTTTAATGTTTTAAATCGTAAGAAAATATTATACACTGATATTATTAAAGAAAATAAAATACAAGTATTGCTAAAAAAATGTAACACTATATTAAAGGATAGATTAGATGAATTACTTAGCGAAAATAAAACTGAATTGGAAGATTCTGACATATATCAATCATTAATTCATTCAAAAAGAATATTTGAAAAAGAGAATTTGAATGTGTTTTCAATTCAAGAAAAAGGAATTGAATATGTTTTTAATTATGGCTTTCCAAATGTAATGTTTGCGATTGAAAATAACATATTTATTTCATACAATGATTTAGAAACAATTTTAAAAGATGATTTTAAGGAGAAAATAAATATGCGCTGATTGCATAAAAAATAATTCTGATAATATAATATTCCTTCCTGTCTATAAGATTACTCAGAATTTAAAAATTTTCAAAAGATTCAGTTTTAGTAATAAGAAAAACTCTTCAAGAGAATAAAAAACAATGAGACAAGAACGAATAAAAGACAGAGTTTTAAAAAGAGCGGCCAGATCGTGGGGATTTTCAGATGTAGAGATGGAAACTTCATTCGATCCTGTTGTGTCTATGATGCTAAATGCATTATCTTATGAATTAGAAAAAGTAGCGCACGAACTTGAAGACTCCAAAACTCGCGTAGTCGAAAGAGTTCTGGAAATTATGTTTCCTGAAGTTGCTGCCGGTGCTAAACCGGCCAGAGCAATCATGTATGCTTTGCCAATAGATAATAATATGAAAATTTCTCTGCAGAACCAAATGATGATGAGCAGAAGACTGCACAATATTTATAATCCTTTGGCGCCTATTACTAAAGAAATTGTTCTTTCGCCAACCCTCGACGTAAAATTATCTTCTTGTGAGGTTAGATATGTAGCGTACGAAAGAAATCTGTATGAGGTTTCTAATCTGTTTTATAAAGATGCGGTTAGAGATTACAAACATTCCCTGCCTTCCGGAGAAGTATTTTTGGGTATCGAATTAAAAGATGCTAATGTATTTGAGTTGGAGGATTTAATGCTATACATTGATATTAAAAATATCCACCAGAAAGAGATGTTTCATTATTATCTAAAGCAAATGAAATGCTATCATGATGATATAGAAATTAAAGTAAAAGAGGGCTATAATGTTCCGGTAAACAGTCTTGATATCGAAAACATAATAAACCGCAATTATACGCACCTAAGTGAATTGATGCAGGAAGTAAACGAGTTTTATTTTGATAATTTTTATACACTAAAAGGAATATTAAAACATAAAAAAATAAACGAATATAATCCTGAATATAAGTTTTTTGAGAATATAACGAAGCATAACGGAAATCCTGTTATTTGGATAAAAATGGTTTTTCCGGAATCTTTAATTCCTCAAATATTAGATAATGTCTCTTTTACGTCAAATTGTTTTCCGGTAATTAATAAAAAACGTCATGTTATAAACAAAACTCTTGGAGGATTTTTGTCGTACGTAGCATTAGACACAGGCAACGACATTTATCTGGATGTAGATGCTGTTGTGGATACATATGCAAATCATTATGAAATTAAGGATTTTAGCGATGGTGTAATCGAAGAAGGAAATGCGGTATTACGTGCAGGAGGAGTTTCAAGATTTGATTCAAGATCAGCTTCAGAACTGCTTCAGAATGTATTGGATTTATTAAAAGATGAAAGTTCTTCTTTTGCAGGTTTAGGGAAAGATTTCATGAATAGTTCTTTGATAGAGATTAATCAATTGTTGGCCTCTGTTGAACAGCAAGCCAAAGAAAGTAATTTTTCTAAAAACAATGATCCGTATTTAATGATTAAACCTAAAGTGAATGAATCTTCAGGAAAAACATTTACAATTAGTTATTGGTCAACTTGCGCTGAGGATGGTAATGATATCAAAGCTGGGACAGTTCTGGAAGCCAAAGATGATTTGTTTTTTATGAGCAAGGAAGCAATATTGGTTACAAATACTGTAGGAGGAACTAATAAGCAAAACAATAAAGACAGAATTTTAGAATACCGAAATGCTCTATTGACAAGAGGAAGAATAGTGACTTTTGCAGATATAAAGGCATTTAGTTTTAACCATTTTAAAAGTTATATTAATGACGTTAAAATTGAAAAAGGAACCCGAAAAGAAATTTCAAGTAAAGCAGGCTTTAGTCGTACGGTGGATATTCATATAAAAACTAATAGAGTAGAAAAGGATTCCTTATCTTTGACAGAATGGGATTATTTATGTGAAAGTTATATGAAAAACCTAATGAATAAATCCTCAAATGTATTTCCGTATCGATTGTTTATAGAAAATTAGTTTATAAGGAATAGATAGCTATCAAAAAAACATTCTGCTATTTTTAAAATGAATTTTTAGTTTCAAATAAAAAGCATGACTTTTTAAGGTCATGCTTTTACTGGTTAATTATGGTTGGTTTAAAATATTATCTTATTTCGTTAAAAGTATTTCCCTGATTGATATCACCGCTGGTAAATCCTTTTTTAAACCAGTACATACGCTGCTCAGACGTGCCGTGTGTAAACGAGTCAGGTACAATCTGGCCCTGCATCTTGCTTTGAATGGCGTCGTCCCCAACAGCATTCGCAGCACTTAGCGCTTCTTCAATATCACCGGTATCAAGGTGTTCTTTATTATAATGGGTCCACACACCGGCATAAAAATCGGCTTGTAGTTCCAAGGCAACGGATAATTTATTGGCTTCGGCTTCACTTTTTCCTTCCTGTGCTTCCCTCATTTTGGCAGAGGTGCCTAGCAGGGTTTGCACATGATGGCCTATTTCGTGGGCAATAACATAAGCAATGGCAAAATCACCGCCTTTTGCGCCAAACTTGGTTTTAAGCTCATCAAAAAAATCCAGGTCCATATAGACTTTCTGGTCGCCCGGACAGTAAAAAGGCCCTGATGCCGAAGAAGCACCGCCGCAGGCCGTTTGCACAGATCCTCTAAACAATACCAATTTAGGGTTTTTATAAGTCATGCCGTTTTCAGCAAAGAGTTTTCCCCAGATATCTTCATTATCGGCAAGGATTACCCGAACAAAATTTCCCATTTCTTCATCTTCCTTACTTAAAGGGGCTGCTGTCTCAGTTGGTTGTGGATTGCCTTGAAGTTGTTCTAATGCATTTCCTACGGTTTGGCCGGTTTCACCGCCAAAAACGTTCAGTAGCAAAATAATAATCCCGATAACACCGCCTCCCAGCACTGCTTTTCCACCAGAGAGACCTCTTCTGTCTTCAACATTGTCACTTTGTCTTCTGCCTAACCATTTCATAAAAGAATGTATTTAAGTTAATTGGGGAATTTAAGGAACACGAATTTATATTTTTTTTAAATAAATGGCTAATAAAAACAAGGAATTATTTCAGCCATTTGTTTAAGGTTTCTTCTACGGAGCCTTTCATGATCGGTTTCGGGATATAATCGTTCATCCCCGAAGCGATACATTTATTGCGTTCTTCTTTTTCAGTACCTGCCGTCACCGCAATAATAGGGATCAGCTGTCCGTTTGGAGAATTTCGTATGGCCACCGCTGTTTCGTAACCATTCATGATAGGCATCTGGATGTCCATAAAAATAAGGTCAGGGGTGATATTTTCGAATACTTTTAAGGCCTCATAACCATTTTCGCACTCGTGGATCGAAGCATTGGAATACAGGTTTTTGATAATGGTTTTTAAGAGCAGCATGTTTACTTTATTGTCTTCAACAATCATAAAAGTAAATTTGTTCGTATTGGCAGTATCGGCTTTCTGGACAGGTTTAGTGTTAAAGCTGTTAAAATCGGTTTTATACTTTTCGCTGGTATTTTGATCGCAGGTTTTAAGGGTCAGATCAAAATAAAAAGTACTTCCCACATCTATTTTGCTCTTAAGCTGAAGGCGGCTTTCCATCAGGGCAAGCAATTGGTTAGAGATGGTAAGGCCAAGACCGGTTCCCCCAAATTTGCGGGTGGTAGAGCTGTCTTCCTGAGAAAAAGCTTTAAAAATTTTCTTTTTGTTCTGCTTTAAAATGCCAATACCTGTATCAACTACAGAAAATCGTATAGTACATATATGATCTTCTTTTTTCTCTAAAACCGAAACATTGACAGCTATAGAGCCTTTATGCGTAAATTTTACGGCATTCGATAATAGATTGATCAGGATTTGTTTCAGTCTTACAATATCCGTCCAGATATATTGAGGTACGTCAGGAGCTATATTAAGTTCGAGCTGCAGGTTTTTTAAATTGGATTCATAGACAATTAGGTCAAATACCTGGCCTGTTATTTTATTGATATCGTATAAGTCAATGAATAAGTCTAATTTCCCGGCTTCAATTTTCGAAAAATCAAGGATATCATTGATGATTTCCAGTAAAGAATGTGCTGATTGATTAATTGTAGTCATGTATTTCTCCTGAATCTCTTCAAGCTCCGTTTTCATCAGCAGGTCAGTAAAGCCAATAATTCCGTTAAGCGGTGTTCTGATTTCATGTGACATATTGGCCAGAAAATCAGACTTTGATTTGTTCGCAGCTTCCGCAAGTTGTTTGGCTTTTATGGCATCCTCAGTTTGTTTTTTATTGGTAATATCAAAATAGATCCCGCCGACAAATTCAATTTCATCGCCTTTTTTAATCACATCCCCAAATTCTTCGATCCAGATATATTCACCAGTTTTTCGCTTGATTCGGTAAGTATTGTGCAGTGCCTTTCCGTTTTTTAAATTTTGGAACTGGCTGTCAATAACTTCGTCTTTGTCATCGGGGTGGATGAGCGATAAAAACGACAGGTTAGTCTCAAGAAATTCCGCTTTTGAATAGCCGGTAAGATTTAAAATCTGGTCGTTCAGGAATATTTTGGTAGAAAAAGCATCAAATTTGGATAAGTAAACAGTGCCGGGAATATTATTGGTAATTAACTTAAACTTCTCTTCGCTTTCGATAATTTTACTCTGGTTTCGGTTTCTTTCCAGGGCAGATGAAATATTATTAGCAAGGGTTTGAAAAATATAAATTTCTTCTTCAGACCATTTGTGTTCAGTATGGCAGTCGTCAAAACCAATAAATCCGCTAAAAACATCGTGCACATACAAAGGCAGGATTAAGATCGATTTAATATGGTGAGTAACAAGTAAGTTTTTAAAAAAAGTATCTTCCAGCTGTCGCGTAAGCGTGTTTAGGATTTTCTTGTTTTGCGCCTTTTCAATGATCTCTTTTAAATCGGTTTCCTTAAAATTTTGAAGAATAATGTTTTCATCAGGGTTTTCCTCTCGTGACCATTTATACTTTTGGCTGATGGTATTGGTGTCAAAATCCTTTTCATAATAATAGATATGGTCTGCATGTGCTGTTTTTCCAATAATATTATAGGTTTCCTGAAACATTTCCTCAGTAGTTTTACTCAGCAAAAATTTCTCGGTACAAAGTGCCAACGCAGATAATAACTGACTTTTAAATTCCAGTTTTCGTTCCGCTTTTAAACGCATTTGCGATGAAATAGCCAGCGAGATGACGTCAGCAATAGTACGGGCATAATTAATATCTTCATTATCCCATTCTCTTTTTTTCTCTGTGCTCTCAAAACAGACCACCCCGGCTAGTTGGCCATTGTAAAAAATAGGGACATCAAGCATCGATAAAATGCTGTTTTTGAGAAAATAGCTTTTTTGAAACTCTGAGGTTTCCAGTTTATTAAAAACATCTCCGGCGTTTATGACTGCTTTATTTTTTAAGGTTTCAAAATAAATAGGATAGGAGGTTTTGTCCAGGATATTTTTATAATAAATATCAGATTTGTCTTTGCTGTAAAGATTTTTGCAGATGATAGTGTCATTATAATATTTCCAGAAGCTGATTCTGTTGGCTTTTGAAACAGCGGCCTCTTCGATAATAAAATCAATTACACTGTTTAAGCTGTCATAATGGCTAAAGTCGGTCGTAGATAATTTTTTGGTGGAATTGGTATAAGATTCGATTTTTTCAAGCCTGATTCTTTTTTCGTTTTCATTGTTTTTCAGTTCGGTAATGTCCCTGGCGATACCTGCAAAACCAATGGTTTCACCGGAATCATTTTTGCGGATAATGACTTTTTGCGAAATCCATATGGGATCACCGTTTTTCTTTAAAATTGGAAACTCAATAGTATCATGATTAAAATCCTTTTCTTCAAGGTTTTTATAAAATTCGGCAACCTTTTTTCGATAGTCAGGGTGAATAAAAGTAGCATGATGTTTAGAGATGACTTCTTTTTCGGTGTAATGCAAAACAGAAAAAGCAAATTCATTTATAAACGTAAAATTGCCTTCGGTATCAATTTCAAAAATGATATCAGCCGCTGTCTGAATCAGATTTTTATATTGGTCCTGAAGTTTAATCTGTTCCGTAATATCCTGTCCGATTCCAATAAACAAATCTTCAGAAAAACGTTTGTCTTTCCATTGGATGTATTTATATTCACCGTTTTTGCACTTTAATTTCCGGGTGTATAAAACATTATCCTGATAGCTGTCCAAAAAACGTTCTCCAACAAAATCCGGGTCTTCCGTAAGGTTCCAAAACCCCATTCCCATTACTTCATCGGTGGTATAACCTAGTATTTCTGTAATGGATTCACTACAAAAAATAAGCTCACCTTTTTTATTGGAAGCAACCGTAAGGGAACTCCCTTTATGCACAATTTCGTTTGTAAACCTGAAATTATCGCGAGTGTTTAAAAAGATGGCATATTTTACCTGATTAATTACAAAAATGACCAGGCAATAGGTGAGAAGCAAAACAGAAGATTTCATCGGAACGAAATCAAAAACCAGAGTGATAATGTGATAAATAAATACTGCTGCTACAAAGTACCAATATACTTTTATAGGCCTCAAAACACTGTATGAAAAATAAAAGGTAATTAAAAAAGCAATGATAGGCACAATATCATTAGGGTGGATAATGATGTTGCTGGCTATGTAGGCGGTAAATAATAAAAATATGGAAATAAAAACGATTGAAATTTTATTTCTTAAATATTCGATTCTACTCGATAAAAAATAAAATAATAATATGGAAAAGCCAATGGATAAATTGACAAGTAAAAGGCTTTGTGGTCGTATTGCAAAAATTTCATTAATGATTTCAATTACAATAATGGTAATACTGAAAAACAACAGATAAAGCTGGTACTCTTTATGCGAAACCTCCTTTTCCTTATTTTTTTCGATGAAAGAACCAATTTTGGTTTTGATCTTAAAAAACTGGTAAACTAACAATCCGATAAAAGCAATCAGGCATAACTCCAGCATGATTAATTTAGGACTATTGTAGAAAATTAGATGGGGTTTAAAAACAAAACAATTTATCCAAAGTGATTTCAGGGCACTGCCAAAAACGGTTAGCCATGAAATAAAAAAGGTTAAAAGACTACAGTTGAATACCATAGAACTTGAATGTTTGTTTTGTTTGAAATGATCTTGTTTTATTCCGGATCTGGCTGGCCAATAGAATCGATTGAATCTGGTTTTTCAATTTCCAGGATGGCACTGTATATAGCATATTTTACAGAATAAGTAATAGGAATGGTAAAAACAACACCAATACAGCAGCCAATAAAGCCAATAAAGGAGCCAATTCCGGCGACTATAAATAACAGGGCTATGACAAGGGGTTGTTTACTGACAATCACAATACTTGATTGTATAGCATCTGTTATGTTTAAGTTTCCAAAAACAATTAGAGGAACTGTCATAGAAGTAAACAATGAAATAAGAAGGGCTAAAATGGTATCAATAACTGTAATTCCAATAAAGTTGAAAGCTACAGAGATGAGTCCGCCGGTTAAGCTGATCAATAAAGCGGCAGTAAACAGGCGTAAAAAATAAGGAGACTTGTAATAAGTAAAAACAGTCGAAAAACTAAATGCTTCATCTTTGTCTGCACTGTCAGCCATTTTTAGGAAACCCGCAGTAAAAGGAGTCATGATTGCGGCCACAAAACTTATAGCAAGGGTATAAATCAGTAAAGTTGTTCCTTCTGGTTGTTTATTCTGCAGACTCTCGAAAAATTGTTTATTAAAATGTTCAGCCCCATATAAGGAAATTAATATTCCTCCGCCAAGGAAAAAACAAAGTATAGAAACGACCAATAAGATAAGACCTGCATAAAGGGCTATTTTTTTATAATTTTCAAAAGCATGATTAAAAACATCTGAAAAATCTAATGTATATCCGTTTTTTTTTATGTCTTCGATTTGATTAAGTATAGATTTCATATTTAGTAGAATTGTTTTATACTCTTAGTCTTTAAGTTAACTATTCAAACGTAAATATAGTATTTTTAATCAATTTCATTCCATAATATGACAAATAGTAAGAGTATAGTTTTATCTTCCTAGATCCAGTCTAATAATCTTTTAATAGCTTTTAACTTATCTTTGTAAGGAGCATAACGCATAGGCAGATCGAGCCAGTTGGCTTTTTTCACAATTGCTTTGTGATGGGAGAAAATATCAAAACTTAGTTTTCCGTGGTAAGCGCCCATTCCGCTATGGCCAACTCCTCCAAAAGGCAATCGTTTATTCGAAAAATGAGCAACCGTATCGTTGATGCAGCCGCCTCCGAAAGAATAACGGGAAATCATTTTTTCAATAAAAGAATCATTTTCGCTAAACACATAAAAGGCCAGGGGCTTTTCATATTTACTGATTATGGCATCAATATCATTTTCCGATTCATAAACTAAAATGGGTAAAAGAGGGCCAAAAATCTCTTCTTTCATTACAGCACTTTCTAATTCAGGTTCATCAATAAGAGTAGGGGAAATGTAAAAATCATTGTCATCGGATTCTCCCCCAAAAATCACTTTTTCCGTAGCCATCATGTCCGTTAAGCGTACCCAGTTTTTACTGTTGATAATACGGGCATAATCGGGAGAATCTTTTATTTTTTTACCATAAGCCTGAATGATTTCTTCGATCAGGTAAGTAATAAAATTAATCTTCATATTTTTTTGAATCAAAATATAATCCGGGGCGATGCAGGTTTGTCCGGCATTGATAAATTTTCCCCAGACAATACGTTTTGCAGTCAGTTTTAAATTGGCAGTCTGATCAATGATACAAGGGTTTTTACCACCCAATTCTAAAGTTATGGGCGTAAGATGTTCAGCAGCGGCTTTGGCTACAATTTTGCCCACCTGTACACTTCCTGTAAAGAAAATATAATCCCATCGTTTTGCCAGCAGCTTCTCAGAAGTTTCGATACCGCCCTGAACAACTTCAACATGATTGATATGAAAAGATTTTTCGACTATTTTGGCAATTATGGAAGAAGTATTCGGCGTAAGTTCTGATGGTTTTAAAACAACTTTATTTCCGGCAGCAACAGCAGAAATTACAGGGCATAAAGCCAATTGAAAGGGATAATTCCAGGGAGCAATAACCAAAACATCTCCATAGGGTTCTTTATAAATATAATCGGTAGAAGGGAAATTCAGCAGCGATGGAAAAACACGTACCCGTTTAGCCCAATTATCAATATTTTTGATCGTTGTTTTTAATTCTGAAATAACATAATTGGTTTCTGTCAGGACAGCTTCAAATTCAGGTTTTTTAAAATCATCAAATAAGGCTTTTACAATTAAATCCTCATTTTTCTGGATATTAAAAAGTAATTTTTTAAGCGTTTCTTTTCGGTACTTTATATCGTTTTTATAGTCCATTTTAGTAAAAACTTAAATTTTGGCTATGCAATTTAATCGATATAAATTGAAAATCTGACAATTAAATCATAAAAATCATACAGCATTCCAGATAGTTTCATCCGGAGTGGGGGCAGTTATGGTTATATTTTCTTTTGAAACAGGGTGAATAAAAACTAATTTTCGGGCATGAAGATGAATGCCTCCGTCAGGATTACTTCGGTCAGCACCATATTTTAAATCCCCTTTTATTGGAGAACCAATAGCAGCCAATTGTGCACGAATTTGATGATGACGGCCTGTATGCAGGTTAATTTCAAGAGCTGTGTAATTTTGAAGTTCTTTTATAATGGTATAATCAAGACTGGCCACTTTGCTGTCCGGAACTTCTTTTAAATGTGCTTTTGAAGTATTGTTTTTCTCGTTCCTTTTTAAATAATGAACCAATTTAGCTGTTGATTCCAAAGGTTTTTTCTTTACAACTGCCCAATATGTTTTTTTAGTTTCACGATTACTGAATAATTCATTCATTCGTGTTAATGCTTTACTCGTTCTGGCAAAAACAACAATTCCGGTTGTAGGCCTGTCCAGACGATGAATCACACCCAGAAAGACATCACCGGGTTTATTGTATTTGTCTTTGATGTATTCTTTTACAACATCAGATAAGGGTTTGTCGCCCGTTTTATCTCCCTGTACAATATCTCCCACACGTTTATTGATCACTATGATATGATTGTCTTCGTGAAGGATTTGGAGGTTATTTTTAGTGGAAACTATTTTCATTTAGACTTGCTTAGATTTTTAGACTGACTTAGACTTTTAGATTTTAATTTCTTTGTAATTATAACAAAGTTGCTCTGAATCTTGAAGTAATTTTAGTTATTTCTTCTAGCAGATTTATCAATTCTATTATGTTTTCTTCATTAATAAATCCTAAATCAGATGAAATTAAAAGTTGTGTTTCTACTTCGTAAGCAGAACCAATTGCAATTTCTAAAAATCGGGCAAAATCTTTATTAGAATTTCTTGAAGATCCTTCAGCAATGTTTGAGGGAATAGAAACAGCAGCTCTTCGTAATTGATTGGTTATTCCGAATTTTTCTTCATTTGGAAAATTAGCAGTTACATTGTAAATTTTAGAACAAAACAATCTGCTTTTTTTCCAAATTAAAAGTTCTTTAAATTGATGCATATTATTTTTAGATTATTTAGACATTAGACAGGCTTAGACTTTTAGATTAATTTAGAATTCAAATCTAAGAAGTCTAATGTCTAAGAAGTCTAAAAATCTAAACTTAATATTGTTCCTTCTCACTAGGGAAATCCTTCGATTTCACATCAGCAGCATACTGACTGATTGCTTTTGTCATTTCTTCGTATAAATTCAGATAACGACGAAGGAAACGCGGACTGAATTCATTGTTCATTCCCAACATATCATGAATAACTAAAACCTGTCCGTCAACACCACCGCCGGCTCCTATCCCTATAACAGGAATCGAAATGCTTTTGGCTACTTTTTCGGCCAGATCAGCTGGTATTTTTTCAAGAACTACTGCAAAACAGCCAATTTTTTCCAGCATTTTGGCATCTTCAATCAGTTTTTCTGCTTCTTCGTCTTCTTTGGCACGAACGCTGTAAGTTCCAAATTTATAAATAGATTGTGGAGTTAAACCCAAATGTCCCATTACAGGAATTCCGGCATTTAGTATTTTTTTGATGGATTCTTTAATTTCTTTTCCGCCTTCCAGTTTCACGGCGTGTCCTCCGCTTTCTTTCATGATTCGGATAGCAGAACGCAAAGCTTCTTTAGGATCTGACTGGTAACTTCCAAAAGGCAAATCTACCACTACCAAACCTCTTTCGACAGCTCTCACAACTGATGAAGCGTGGTAAATCATCTGATCTAAAGTAATGGGTAAAGTCGTTTCGTGACCGGCCATTACATTCGAAGCAGAATCTCCCACTAAAATTACGTCAACACCAGCAGTATCAACAATTTTTGCCATCGTATAATCGTAAGCCGTTAGCATAGAGATTTTTTCTCCATGACTTTTCATTTCGATTAACGACTTTGTAGTGATTCTTTTATAATCTTTTTTTGCTACTGACATTGATACTTTTTTTAGTTTTTTTGAATAGTTTTAAAGTTGATTTTCTTTAAAACGAAATTTTTTCTGCAAAATTAAGCAATATTATACTAACAATCGGCCATATTTACCGCAATTGCCAAACCACCTTCTGACGTTTCCTTGTATTTGGAATTCATATCTTTTGCCGTTTGCCACATGGTATTGATTACTTTGTCTAATGGGACTTTAGCGTTTTTAGAATCAGTTTCAAGAGCCAGTTCGGCTGCGTTTATGGCTTTTATGGCACCCATTGTATTCCTTTCGATACACGGAATCTGAACTAAACCGCCAATCGGGTCACAGGTTAATCCAAGATGATGTTCCATAGCAATTTCGGCGGCCATTAATACCTGTGCAGGAGTTCCGCCCATTAATTCGCAAAGTGCAGCAGCAGCCATCGATGACGAAACGCCAATTTCGGCCTGACAGCCACCCATTGCAGCAGAAATTGTAGATCCTTGTTTAAATAAACTTCCTATTTCGCCTGCGACCATTAAAAATTGTTTGATTTCTTTTTCGCCGGCTTTATGGTTTTCAATTACTAAATAATACATTAAAACTGCGGGAATCACACCAGCGCTTCCGTTTGTAGGAGCAGTTACGACACGGCCCAAAGAAGCATTTACTTCATTTACGGCAAGTGCAAAACAACTAACCCATTTCAGGATTTGACGAAACTTCACTTCGGTTTTTCTGATTTCCTCCAGCCAGGATTGCGGATCATTATAATTTGATAAACCAATTAAATTCTGATGCATGTCAAAAGCTCTTCGGCGCACATTTAATCCGCCCGGTAGAATACCTTCAGAATGGCAGCCAATATACATGCATTCAAGCATCGTATTCCAGATTCTCATTAATTCTGAGTGAATTTCTTCTTCAGAGCGCATCGATTTTTCGTTTTCATACACAATTTCAGAAATGGTTTTATTTTCTTCAATCGTATATTTTAATAAATCATCAGCATTGTCAATCATAAACGGAAAAGCGCATTTTATGGCCATGTTATTTTGAGCATTGGTGCGTTCTTCTTTAACTACAAAGCCGCCTCCGATGGAATAAAAAGTTGATTCGTATTCAGAATCATCATTTTTATAAGCAGTAAATTTTAATCCGTTGGCATGAAAAGGAAGGAAGTCTTTATTGAAAACAATATCCTGAAGGAAATAAAAAGGAATAGTAAACTGATTGCCCAAAACAATCTCATTTCGAGTTTCAATCGTTTTGATAATTCCCGAAATATTTTCCACAGGGATATATTCCGGATCCTGACCGCTCAGACCTAACATCACAGCCAAATCAGTAGCGTGGCCTTTGCCAGTTAGCGAAAGCGAACCATATAAGTCAACTTTAATTCTGATAATTTGCTCTAAAATTGAGTGGTCTCTCAGTTCTTTTAAAAAGCGTTCAGCTGCTCTCCATGGACCAAGTGTATGGGAACTCGATGGGCCAACCCCAATTTTAAGCATATCAAAAACAGAGATACATTCTTCCATTGTTCCAATTTTATTAAAACAAAGATAATCGAATAATGCAATGAAGTTTCTTTTTTATTTGTTAATGTTGCGGTTTTGTTAAAAAATGTATTAATTTTTAATAATTTATCAATGAAATAAAATTTATTGCTTAATATGCAACTTTCGTAAAAAGGAGGGATGTTTTTTAGGTATTTTTGTAAAAGAAGCATTTACTATACAATCCTGATTTTTTTAGCCTTTGAAATAAATCAGTAAACCATAACTTCTGAATCAAATTTTAAATTTTAAGCCTTTTTGCGGAAATTAAAATCGATAAAAGAAGATAAAATTACATTATGATAGAATTTTTTACACACTTATTTAACGAATTCGAATTACCTCTAAGCAATCCTGTATTAATCTTTTCGTTAATACTTTTCATTATTTTATTGTCACCTATTTTACTGAAAAAAATTAATATTCCCGGAATCATTGGTTTAATCATTTCAGGAGTTGTTATTGGTCCTCACGGGTTGAATATTTTGGCTAAAAATTCCGCAGTCGATTTGTTTTCGACTATCGGATTGCTTTATATAATGTTTATTGCAGGATTAGAACTCGATATGAATGAGTTTAAGGCGAACCGAAATAAAAGTTTATTATTTGGTTTTTTTACATTTATCCTTCCTTTAACAATAGGGTTTCCGGTTTGTTTTTATCTTTTAAAATATGATTTTAATGCCAGTTTTTTAACGGCAAGCATGTTTGCAACCCACACTTTGGTTGCTTATCCGATTGTGAGTAAATTAGGAATTGCAAAAAATCAGGCAGTTGCCATAACAGTAGGCGGTACAATCCTGACTGACACTGCTGTTTTAATTATTCTGGCCGTAATTATGGGAAGCAGTCAGGGAAATTTAACTCAGGCTTTCTGGATAAAATTAACCGTTTCTTTGGCCATTTTTTCTGCTATTATGTTCTTGTTGATTCCAAGAATTGCAAAATGGTTTTTCAAAAAGCTGGAAAGTGAAAAACATGCCCATTACATCTTTGTACTCTCAGTCGTTTTCTTTGCCGCATTTTTGGCAGAAGTTGCAGGAGTAGAGCCAATTATTGGTGCATTCGTGGCAGGTTTGGCTTTAAACCCTTTGATTCCGCATTCATCAGCCTTGATGAACAGGATCGAGTTTATTGGCAATTCATTATTTATTCCGTTTTTCCTGATTTCGGTAGGAATGCTGGTTGATATCAGCGTGATTTTGAGTGGACCAACAGCCCTGATTGTTGCCGGAACTTTGAGTGTTGTAGCTATTTTTGGAAAATGGATTGCAGCATTTTTTACCCAGATTGTTTTTAAATATACGAGAACCGAAAGGCAATTAATTTTTGGATTGAGCAGCGCCCATGCCGCAGCAACCCTGGCCGTAATTCTGGTTGGATTTAAAGCGAATATTCTGGATGAGAATATATTAAACGGAACCATTATTTTAATATTGATTACCTGTATTGTAGCTTCTTTTGCTACTGAAAAAGCGGCTAAAAAGATTGCTATTTGTGAAGAAGAAGTTTCTCCTCAGGATGCCAATAAAGATCAGATTTTAGATGAACATATTTTAATTCCGTTAGCAAAAACATCGGCTACAGAACCTTTATTGGATTTTGCACTTTTAATAAAAGATAAAAAGTCAGCCAATCCTGTAACATTATTGACTATTGTGCCAAATAATGATCAGGCTGAAATTAATATTTTAAAGTATAAAAAAGCAGTTGATAAGTTTGTTATTCAGGGATCAGCTTCTGAAATAAAAATCAATACAATTGCCAGAATCGACCATAACCCGGCTAGTGGAATTGCACGAACTTCTAAAGAAATTATGTCGGACATTGTGATTATCGGCTGGCCGCGAAAAACGGGCTTTCTGGATAAAATTTTTGGAGAAAACGTAGATTCTATCATTAATAATGTTGACAAAAACCTGTTTATTTGCCGATTTCAAAAACCATTCGTAGAAGAAAGGAGATTGGTTTTTATTTGCCCGCCTTTTTCTGAAAGAGGAATTGGTTTTCCTCCATTAATCCAGAAGATTTGCAGATTATCGCAGGAATTGAGTACTCAGATTGTTATTTATGGTGAATATAAAACCCATCAGGCAATTCAGCAAATAGTGAATAATCTAAAGTTAAATACAAAGCTAGGTTTCAAAAGCATTTTAGATTGGGAAGATTTCGAAGCTATTTCAGATGAAATTAAGCCAACTGATTTGATTGTGTTTAATTTATCCAGAAAAGGATCTGTTTCATACCAGTCTATCTTTGATAAATTGCCTCAGAAATTTGAGAAATCTTTTAGTGAAAACAACCTGATTCTGGTTTACCCTCAGGATGACCGAAAAGAAAGTGCCATGGATGCTTATGAAGATTTTACTGCAACACCATTAACAAAAGGTATTGAAGCTATTGAACAAATTAGTAAAGGTTTGGGGAATATTTTGAAGAAGGGTTAAGCAGGTGAATACAATTAAAAATGTTTCAGATAAAAATCACACAACTTAATTGTATTTTTTTCACGCTGATACCAGTCATTAAAAACTAATTCCATTTTATCGACCTTAAATTTCCCAAAATTATAGTTTCTGTATTTTTTAATAATCTCAATTAGTTTTTCAGGATTTTCTAATTTTTGTTGAAATCGCATTACCGTTGAATGTGCTGTAGCTATAGTATAACGGCTGTCTATACTTTGTGTAAGAGAAGAATTTTTAAAATTTTCACGTAGTTTGTTACGCAGAACATCTAAAGAATTATCAGTTGGAAATCCCTGAAGCATTATTGCTGATGGAGATAAAGTAACACCTCGAAAATCAATTTCTATTTCATTTACATCGACCAGACTTTTTTCGATAATTTCAACATATTCCGACATTGAAAAATTATCTAATGTAAAGCCATCGTGACACGAAATAATTGATAAAACTGTTATATGAATATCGGAATTTGGATAATAATACTGTTCCGGTTCCGTTTCTTTTAATTCTTTCAGAAATGCCTGTATATTAGCTTTTATTTCTTCACTGTGACGAACAAGTAAAGTAATTCCAAATCGTTTATCAGAACCTGCATTGATCTTAGTATCGATAGCATAATTTTGAGATAGAATAAGTTCTGATGATGTTTTGAAAAGCTCGTTATAATGTTCAGATAAATTCATATTTACTTTTTTACTTTTTCAAGATTTTCCTCTACTCTGAATTTTACAATTTTGCTAATTAAATCAAAAGGTATGGGCTGATTTAACGGAAATTGTACTGAACCTTTACCTGATTTGTATTTTGAAAGAGCTTCTTTAAATTGTTCATGACCACTCGGCAATGCATAAAGACCAATATGGTTTTTAAATGCGGCAAAATAAACAACGATTCCGTTTTGTTCAAAAGCCGGCATCGAATAACTGATTTTTTCTTTGGCATTTGGTGCTGCTTCCTGAATCGTCATTCTCACTTTGTCCAATATTTCCTGAACATCGTTTGGAAAACCACCAATGTATTCATCAATATTTGCAGGTTTTGGAGTAGGAATAGCTGCCATGAATCTTTATTTGAGAATGGTTAACTGAGCCCTTTTGGGAATCTGTCTAATACTAAATTCAATTGAATCTGATGCTCTAAAAAAGCTTTTGCTCCGGCTAAAACCAGTGTAAAACCTTCAGTAGAATTCCGAACTTCAGAAAGTATTTTATCAGCATCGCCTTTAAAATTAGAATTGGTAATGCTTACAAAAGTTTCTTTTTCATCCAGGGGGCTGAAAACCCATTCTACAAGGGTTTCTTCTCCGCTGTTTCCCCATTCAATTACTATTCTTTTGTCCGTTTCTATAACTTTGGTAAAAACAGTAAGCGAAAAACCATACATTTCCCAGGACCATACAATTGATTCGCCTTCTTTTAATTTTTCAGATCCTTTAGTAAACCAGAATTTACTAGTAATTTCAGGATCTATAAATGCCTGAAAAACTTCTGAAACGGGTTTTCTGATTAGCATTTCGGCTTTTGCAAAATTATTATTTACTGCTGCCATATTACAGATTTTGAAAGGTTATTTACTACTGCTAAAAGGGATATTGTTGTAAACTACAATTTGAAATTGATTACGTCCTGTTTTTTCCTGAATTTGTCTCATAAAACCGGCTTCAACCCTGAAATTCTTGTTGATAACATAACCTAATGCACCATATACGCGGTCACGGTCAAAAGCAGGTGATTCGGCATTGATAAAAAGTTCATTATAAGCAGAAAAATAAAGGGCATTATCCTCCATTCTAGGCTTGGTTAACGGAACATTTAAAGCTAAAAAATAACGAAAACGCATTTGGAAATCATCCTTTAAAAAGCGTTCTTCTACACGATAACGATGCTGCAGATAAACTCTTCCAAAGTTTTGACGTGTTATAAACTGCTGATAAATACGATGCTCATTAGTGTCTGCTTTATCATCTGTTCCGGGAATATAATTTTGTGAATTAATAAAACCGTAACCTAATAAAATATTGTTGTTGTTTTCAGTAAGGTTATATCCAATTCCTGTTCTTAATAATAATTGTTGTGTGTCTCCTGCAAAATTATAATTACGATATTGTACTTCGTTATGCCAGTTCCATTTTTTATTGATAGCCTGATTTCCAAAATAAATAAACCAGTTTCCGGTATCAGTATCCTGCGCGTTTGTAAAATTTATAGATAAAACAAGGGCGAATAAAAAATAAAAGGCTTTTAGATGTTTCATTGTAGATAACGGATTTTTAGTTTTTTTGGAGCCACAAGATAAGAAAGTTATTCGGGAAATTATGTTAAAAACAGAAAATCAGGCTCTCAAAAAAGATTAAATTTCTCCTTTCTCAATCCATTTTCCAACGGTTGGAGCTTTGTAATTATTCATTTTATCTAATAGATCATCAATGTTGTCGCTCACTAAAAGCATTTGCTGATTAACCTCTTTCAATAAACCTTTGCTAACCATAACTTCAGTTAATTGTATCAGGGAATCATAAAAGCCATTGATATTCAAAATAGCGATTGGTTTTTTATGCAGTCCTAACTGAGCCCAGGTAACCATTTCGAAAAGTTCTTCAAGGGTTCCAAAACCACCCGGAAGCGCAATAACACCATCACATAAATCGTTCATTCTGGTTTTTCTTTCGTGCATACTTTCTACCAGAATAAGTTCTGTTAACCCCAAATGTGCAATTTCTTTTGATCTTAAAAAATTAGGCAATACGCCAATTACTTTTCCGCCATTATTTAAAACACCATCTGCAACAGCACCCATCAGTCCAACATTGGCTCCGCCGTAGACCAATTCAATATTTTGTTTTGCCAGTGTTTCACCAAGTAAGGCAGCCTGTTCTTTGTAAATTTCTTCAGTACCAAAACTAGAGCCACAGAAGACTGTTATTCTTTTCATTATTTTTTATTATAAGTTATGATTGTAAACATCTTGTTACTACAATAAGTTTGAATTTAAATTAAGTCTTATATTCGGATACTCTAAAACATATCAAATAAAAAACCGACTTTTCATTAAGCCAATTGTCTAAATAATTTGTAGTATATGTTAATTTTTAGAATTCCAACATTTCATAGTATTCTTCCAACTCAATTGCTCTTGACTTTACAATTTCTTTTTTATTATTTTCAGCAATTGCATACCACATTGTTCCTTCTTTTATTTCATAGTAGAATTTTGAAATAAAAGAATATTCTTTGTCTCTATAAGTTAACCATTGTTTTTGGGATTCTTTCAGACTATCAAAAGATTCTTTAGGCAGTTTATTTTTTAAAAGACTATAATATTTATTCAATTCCTTATCCCAAGATTCCCGCGCTTTTATTGTACAGTTACACATTTCTGCATTAGAAATATTCTCTTTATTGAGACATTTCGATTCTAATACGTCTATTGAGTTTTCATTTTTACTTTGTGATAAGGCAACTATAGATAATAAAGTAAAAAAGAGTAAAAGTTTTTTTTTCATCTAAATGTGTTTTTGGCTTGTATATAATTTGTTGATAAAGGATAAAACTTTTTTGTTTCTTTATAAATATTTGATTTTTAACTTTTTAATCTTTTTTTAATTCATATTCAAAGTGAGGTAAATCGACACCATTATGTGAAAAAACCATCTCGTTTATTTTTACAGCACCTAATTTTAAAACAGCTTTTTGTGAACGAAAATTTTCTGCACCCACATGAAAAAGTATGGAGTTTACTGTTTGGAAGGCATACTCAATAAGCAATTTTTTTGTTGCGGCATTGTAAGGACCACCCCAAAATTTTCGACCTATAAAGGTAAAACCAATCCCTACATTTGATTTTTCTGAATTGTAATCATAGAATCGGGTAGTACCGATAACTTCGTTTGTTTTTTTGTCTAAAATTAAAAAAGCACCTTTTGAGCCAATGGCACCCTCAAAAAAAGGTTTAAACACATCTTTTTTATAGCGGTCTTTTATAGGATGCTGTTCCCAGACTAATGGGTCGGAAGCTAATTCATACAGTGCTTCAAAGTGATTTTCCTGAAGCGGAATTAATTTTATGGTTTCGTTTTCTAAAAATTCGGGTTGTAAATTAAAATTTGATATCGTCATTTTAAGCGTTTTTAAGTTTTATTCTTTTAATCTGAACACAGGAAACATTTTCCATTAGGATTTCATTGCCAACTTTTTTAAGCAATCCGGTTTTTGGGTTTCTTTTAAAAACGACTATGTTTCCGGAATTTACATTTGTTGCAATCAGGAATTTTCCAGTTTCATCAAGAGCAAAAATTCTGGGATGGTCTCCAAAAGTCGATTGATAGCCAATGTTTTTTAAAAAGCCATTTTCGGCTATAGAGAAAATAGCAATATTATTTTCTTTTCCCCGGTTTGTAGCGTATAAAAATTTTCCGTCCGGAGAAATGTGAATATCAGAGCTTGCAAAACCTTCCTTAATTTTATCCGAATGTGTATTTACTCTTTGAATTTTCTGCAAAGTCCCATTTTTATATTCATAAACACTTATTGATCCTGCCATCTCTTCAATACAATAGCCGTATTTTTTATTTGGATGAAAAGAAAAATGTCTTGGTCCCGCTTCTAAATCTGTTTTTGTAAAAGGAACTGGTGTTTCTGTTAAAGGCTGTTTTTGGTTTTCGTTAAAAGCATAACACCGAATTTTATCAGCACCTAAATCAGGCAAAAAAAGATAATCAAATTCAGGAGAAAATACCGCTGAGTGAACATGTGACCGGGTCTGCCTTTCTTTATGAATACTTCCGTCTGTATAATGGATATTCTGTGTAATTGAATCGATTCTTCCGTTTTCTGATAATGGATGAACCGATACGCTGCCTTCTGTATAATTAGCATTTACAAGCCATTTACCATTTTTATGGACGGAAACATAAACCGGATTTTCGCCTCCGCTGGTTTGTTTGTTCAAAAAAGTAAGAGATTTATCTTCTGGATTAAATTCAAAACTGCTTACACTTCCTGCATTTGGTGTTTTTGTATCCGTACAGGCATATAGGTATTTTCCGTTTGGAGAAACCGTTAAATAGGATGGATTAGTTATATTTTTCACTCCGGCTATTTTGCTCAGATTTCCATTTACGGTATCTAACTGATAAACCTGAATTGATTCTGCTGTTTTATCTGTGTTGTAGGAACCCAAAAAGACATAAGTGTGTTGAGAAAATACAGAAGTACAAATTAGTAAACTAAGGGCAAATATGTGTTTTTTTAGGTTCAATGTCTTTTCTTTTTAAAGGTAAAAATTTCGAAGTTTAATACTCCATGGTTTAAATTAATAATTAACAATTCACCATTAACAATTATTATTTCACTCCTTTCCACCATTGTTTAAATTCCTGTTTTTCATTTTTAAGTTCAACAATCTCTCCAATCATCGGTGTAATCAACGGAACGGGATTTTCTGAAGCAGCATTTAATTCGCTTACCTTGATCAAAGGCTCATCCCAGGCATGCAGTGATAAAGGGAATTTTGAATTATGTACCGGAAAGACTCTTTTTGCTTTTAAGTCTTTCATCGCTTTTATTACATCTTCCGGCAAATTGTGAATGTATTTCCATGCCGGATTATATTGTCCATTATCAATAAGCACAATGTCAAAAGGACCAAATTTATCGCCAATTGCTGCAAAGTGATTGTCGTAACCGCTGTCCCCGCCCAAATACATTTTAAAATCTTTGGTTTCTAAAATAAAAGAAGTCCAAAGTGTATTGCAGCGCTTGATGCTTCTGCCGGAAAAATGTCTCGATGGAGCAGTATAAAGTGTTAGATTTTGATCTAATACTACTTTCTCGTGCCAGTCTTTTTCTATAATATTTTCTATTGGAAAGCCCCAAAATTCAAAATGCGAACCAACGCCAAGTGCCGTGATTACTTTTTTTATTTTTGGTTTCAGTTCCATTATAGTTTTATAATCTAAATGATCATAATGGTCATGCGTTATCAGCAAATAATCAATTTCAGGAATATCAGCATAGGTATAAATATCAGTTCCTTTAAAGGCTTTTGTAGTCCCGTAAATAGGAGAGGCGTTGCCGCTGAAAACAGGATCAATTAAAAAACGTTTCCCTTCAAGCTGGATATAATAAGACGAATGCCCAAACCAAACTAAAATATCCTGATGTAAAGAAAGTTCTTTTAAATTCGTTTTTACGGAAGGAATAATATCAGTTGGGGTTTTTCGGTCAACCTTCTTAAATAAAAATTCGGTTAGAACATCATAATAGCCATAACCTTCCGCAAGCTCCGGAGTGAAATTTTCATTTTCGAATTTTTCGTTTTTGTATTGGGGTGATTTTTGTATTAAAGCCAGTCTTTCGCCAGACGGTCTTTTTCCGAATCGGGGATGTAGTAAGAAATAAATAGCAACAGCCAGTAAAAGAATTATTATCGTAGTAATCATGTTTTTTAGGTTGAAGGATATAAAATTTTTAATTCATTTACCGATGTTGAAATCATTAATCTGAGTATTTTCACATCAATGTCTGTTATTTTTTTGATATAAATACAGCCTTTTCCGGCTTTATGTTTTCCAAATTTAGAAAGTAATTCGTCTTTATTTTCAAAAGAAGAATAAAGATAAAGTGAAATCGCATCTTTTCTGGGAGAAAACCCAACTAATGGTGCATCACCTTCGTGTCCGCTCGCATATTTATAGTGATAACTGCCAAAACCAATAATACTCGTTCCCCACATTTTGGGTTCAAAACCGGTAACTTCCTGCATTATTTTTAAAAGTTCAAAAGCATCATTTCTTTTCACTTCATCTTCAACAGTATTGATAAAATGAATAACATTGTATGTGGTTTCTGTCGTTTTATTTTTTGCCATTTCTGATTATTTTTGCTGAGTGTCATAAATGAATTTTTAAAATATTCCGTTTTCATTAATAGTTTTCTTCGGAATTGGCTGCCCTAAATCCCAAAGTTCAACTATTTTGTCCAATTCAAATCGAAAAATATGAACAACGGCGGTACCTGAATCAGCTGAGTTTTGTCTGACATGCGAGTGAACGGCGACCATATCGCCGTCTCTTAGAATATGATGAATTTCAAAAATCTTATTAGGATTGGTTCTCGCAGATTCTTCCATGGCCAGCATTAGCGTATCAGCGTCTCCTTTAAAATAAGCATTATGATGCTTGAAATTTTTTCCCGTATATAATCGAAAAGCTTCGTGGGAATGTCCCTTGGCAGCAAGCTTCAGGAAGTTTAGGGCTATAGATTTCTTAGTCATGGATATAGCTTTAAAAAGAAATCTAAGTTATGAAATTAAAGTGTTTGTTCCTTAATTTATCTGCTAAAAGCAGGGAAGGTAAATTTTGGGTTTGGTTAAAACATAAATATAAAGTGTAAATAAATCAGTTTATCGCCAAACCCATATTGCAGGTTTTATTAATTTATCTGCTTTTGTTTTATACCTACAATTTCACTCAAAGCAAATGCAGCAGCCGAAGCACAAAAAACAGAATAATCAAGAGGTGTTTTTATGTTTATTGAAAATGTCATTGACAAGGCAAAAAGCAATATTAAAAAACCACTTGTTTTGGCAATTAAGGAAGTTTTAAAATTTGTTAGCAATAAGACAGCCAGTACAACTTCTAACAGTGTTGCTGTAAAACCAATGGCAGGAATCACTTCAGAAGGAAGCAACGGATTTAGTGTTTTGGTGTAAGCAAGAAAACTTTCCCAGTTGCTCCAGGCAGAAACTTCTTTTGGCCAAAATCCCAAACGATCTGCTACAGCTGATAAAAATCCGACGCTTATTGATACTCTTAAAAACCATTCAATGATTGTAATTTTTGATATTTTCATAACTGCTTATTAAAATGAAATGCATTAATTATAAAATCTTCCCTGTAATAAAGTTTGTGTGCGTTGGTTCTGGTATGCCCGCTGTCTAATTGTACAGAATTACAATTTTTCTGCTTAGCAATTTCGTAAAGATAGTTAAGAAGAACTGATGCATACCCTTTTTTTCTGTAATTTTCTAATGTAGAAAGATCATCAATATAAAGCATTTTACCACAATACAGCATGGTAAAAAAGCGATAGCCTGCAATAGCTACAGTTGTATCATTTTCTAGAATATAAACAAGTATGTAGCCTTCTTTTTGCATCTCTTTTATCTTTTCTACAAATTCCTGTTTCTTAAGCATGGGACGCAAAAGATACATAGCTTCCCAACAGGAAGCTATGTCTTGGTTTGTAACTGCAATTTTTATTTGAGGCATAATCATTATTCCGGAATTAATAATGTTGCTCTGCCAATTCTGTTCCATGCATTGATACAGGCGATAGCCATAATAGCATGTGAAACTTTTTCTTCGCCCAGGATTTTGATGGCATTGTCGAAAATTTCATCTGAAACACCACTTTTGAAATTAAGGTTGTTTCATCTGTTAAAGCCAGTATTGCTTTTTCTTCTTCTGTAAAATAGGGTGAATCTTCCCAGGCATTTAAAGCGAGAAGTCTTTTTGTAGTCTCTCCATCACTCAAAGCATCTTTAGTGTGGGACTGAATGCATAAGGCACATCCGTTGATTATTGATGATCTTACTTTAATTAAATGATAAAGTGATTTTGATAAATTGGTTTCAGAAACATACTTGTCCAGTTCTATAAGCGACTGATAAGCTCCCGGAGTTACCTTTGCGATGTCAATTCGTTGCGTTTGCATATTAATTATTTTTTAAATGTTAGATGCAAAAGTAAAGTGACAGTCAGGGGCAGTAAATGGACAAATCCCTGAAAATGGTGGACACTATTTTAATCAGTTAACAAAGTCCGTAAATGATCCTTTGCACGTGTTGCGGTTTGCTTTTTGAAAAATCTGGAAAAATAATGATTGTCATCAAAACCTAATTGATAGGCAACTTGTTTTACGTTTAGATTTTCGTAATTGAAAAGGCGTTTTGCTTCTAAAATAATTAAATCATTTATGAGCTGTTGTGTGGTTTCGCCAGTATTTTTCTTAGTCAGTTCGTTTAATTTCTGTTCTGTGATATTCAATTGAACAGCATATTCTTTTATCGTGAGACGTTTTTCAAAATTTTCCCTTACCAGATTTAGGAATTGCAAAAAGTGAGCATCTGGTTTATATAGCGGTAGCTGCTGCTGAATAATTTTGTATCTGCTGGCTTCAATAATCAGTAGTTTTAAAACAGCATGAAGGCTTGTTTCATATTCAAAATTTTTAGAATCCAATTCGTTTTGGATAGCATTAAAATAACCTTCAACTTTATTGAAGCTAACTGTATCCGGAATATTTATAATTTCATTGAGTCCAAAATGACAATACAGGCCATTATGGTAAATTAATTCAACGGCTTTATCATCTCTACAAAAAAAGTCATAAGTAAATTCCAGTACATATCCTTCGCAATTTTCAATTTCCAGAAACTGATAAAATTGTTTTGGTGTAATGGTTAAAAACTGACGTTCCTTAATTTCATAATGCTGGTTATCAATGTCAATTTTTATCAGTCCCGTTTTGCAATAAAGCAATACAAATTTATACTGCCTTTGCGGTTCAGACATTATGGTTTTATCATTAATTTGGTATAAATCTATTGCCATGATATTTAAACAAATACTCTTTATTTATTTTAAGATTTGTTTACTAATATAGTAGTTTTTGGACATGAATTAATAAACATGTCCTTTTTTTATAATCTTAAAATCATCAGTTGTATTCATTTCGGATGTAAAAAGTGCCTTGTTTTTTAATAAGCCTTCAAACAGTAAATCTTTTTTTATCCGGTTTTCATTTTCTCTTTTTTCCAGAAATGAAAGATCTAAATCTAAGTTAGTATTTAAATTATCTGTCTGTATTTGAATTTCATGAAAAGAAAAGTCTCCTGTATTAAATTTTAAGGATTTGATTTCTTCCTCCAGGCGATATTTCCGGGGGAATTTTCTCTGATACTTTTTAAGTGTAATTTTAAATTCTTCTTCAGAATTGGCTATCAGTCGCATGCCGTCGATAGCTATAACATAAAAGGTTTGATTTTTATTGTTTTTAGCAAGATTTAATAGAGCATAAATCCAGTTTTTTAATTGACTGATTACTTCGTCTTTATTAACAAAATCATAAGGAGAAGATGTCTTGCCGTTTATAAAAGTCGTCATCATTTCCTGATAGGCCGGTTCGTAATGTATTGTTTTGGCCTTCTCAAAAGCGCTTCCATATTCTCCGCTTTTATTTGGATCTGCACCATGTTCCAATAAAAGATGCACCATTTTCAGGTTTCTGTTTCCTGTAGCTCTTTGAAGGGCGGTTTGATTATTGTATGCTAAATCCACAGGGATTCCGCTTTCTAATAAAACCTTCATTTTTTCAAGATAACTGTCTTCGGATGCAAAATTAAGTAATACTTCAGCCTGACTTTCTGCATTTGAATTTTCCAGTATTAGTTTGGTGATTTCTGCAGAACCTTTATAATTAATTTGGGCTAAAACGGCAAGTTCAAGAGGCTTTTTCCCATAACGATCAGGTGCAACAAGAGTTATGTGATTAAAATCATTTCCTTCATTTATATACGTTTTCAGAAATTCAAGATCTCCGGAAATTATGGCGTTACTTAATTGTTCTTCCATTTTTTTAGAATTTATAAAACTTTATAATGCAAATCTAATCTTGAGATTTTCACTTGTCTTCACTATAAATAATGATTTTGCATTTTGAAAAAAATCTAAAAAGAGGTCATAAAAATAGATTTACAATAATTTTTAAAGCCTGTAAAGGAACAATTATTGCGATAAAAACGTGCTGAAGAAGCAATTTTTACATTCCCGGCCAATACAAAACATTGAATTTATGACCATCTGGATCAGCAAAACCCAAAGTGTAGCCTTCTTCATAATTTTGCGGTTCTGCAAATATCGTTCCGCCTGCAGATTTAACTTTTTCAGCCCACTCATTTACTTCTTGTTTACTGCTGGCAGACAGAGAAAATATTACTTCGTTATCTGTAGGAGTGGTAATATTGCCGTTTACATCTTTTGCTAATCTTTGTTTAGTAAAGAAATTGATAACGAATTTATTTTGTCCAAAGAAAAAGCTGGTTCCCTCATTCTCTTTATACTTTCCATTTGCTTTAAAACCTAAATCCGTATAAAATCGGGTCGTTTTTTCTAAATCATTTGAGGCTAAGTTTGCCCATATAAATTTTGCTTCCATGACTTTTTTTTAAAATCAGTTAAAGTTATAAAACTTGAAATTAATATGTTTTGTGCAAACAATCAAAAAGTTACAGGATTTACAGTTTTATTTGTTATGCTTTAATTTTTATAGTTCCTGTTCTATATAAGTCCAAAGCATTCTGTAGGATGCTTACAATGATTTCTATAGGTAAATCTTCATTAGGATTAACTCTGAAAATCTTCATTCGGGTACGGTCGCCTTCTTCTAATTGAGGATGGTCAAGGTATTTTCCTTCAACCATTAAAAGATAGGGTTTATCTGTTTTTTTATCTGTCCATAAATAGCAAAACATTTTTTTCTTATAACAGAAGCAAGGCATTCCCCATTTTTTCGTTTCAGTAATATTCGGGTCCTGATTAAGGATAATATTTCGTAATGCAAGCAAACAGCCCTTATTTGGCTCTGCTTTGTCTAAATAATAGGTGCCAGGTTCATCCATATTTTTCTTTTCCATGCTTTTTAAGCAATTCTTCAAACAGATTGTTTTTTTTAGTCCCGCCAAATTGTCCTGAAACATATTTTATATTGGGGGCTTTTATCAAAAATTCCAAATCTTCGGGAGCTTGTGGTGTATCTGTAATTTCAACTTTTTCAAGATTTGGAATTAATGTCAGAGCCTGAATATTCGTAAGCTTTTTGCATTGCCAAATTCTTAATCGTTTTAATTTTTTGCAGTTACTTAAATCCGGAAATTTTTCAAGTTTGGGCAGATACAGTAAATCAAGTTCTTCAATTTGTGATAACTGATTGATAAACGACAAATCTTCATGATTTTTAATAGCGTTCACAAAAAGATTTTCCAGTGTATCTATTCTTGCCAGTGCTTCAAAATTGGTGGTATGAACACCGTACAATTCCACAACTTTTAATTTTTGAAGAAATTCCAAAAACTCCAGATTTTTATTTTTGATGTACCACAACCCAATTTCGGGGCAGTTTTTATGCTTTTTGATTTGTTCGATTTCAACTTCACCCAAACGTTTATGAATGAGAATTTTATTTCGCCCTTTTGCTTTTTGAAATCCTTCTTCCATGGTTAATAATCTGTTTAAGCGTAAATTTCATAAATGTTTCCTGATTAAGGAATTTAAATCCGCGTCTAATGATTTTTGATAACCATTGAAACCTTTTATAATATTTCCGTTTTTGTCAATCAGGTAAAACGTTGGGTAGTTGTCAACATTGTAGTTTTCGGTATTATGCGTACCAATATTTGTGAAAACAGGATATTTTATATTTCCCTTTTTGTTGTATTTTTCGACAGCTTCTTTATTGTCAAAAGGATTGATCGTTATAATGGTAAATTTTCTTTTTTGATATGTCGAGTATAGGTCATTCAACATACTTACAGATTCGACACTATGAGGGCAGCTATTAGATGTAAAATTTAGCAATACAACTTTTCCTTTTTGGTTTTTTAGTTGAAATATTTCTCCGTACATGTCTTCCAAATCAAGTTTCGGTGCTTTAATACCCTCTGCAAGAAGTGGTTTTTGTTCTTTAGGCTTTTCTATTGTAAAATTAGATGGCACGACAAATGATGACAATTCGCTAAAATCTTCTTTATTTGTTTCATAATCATAAAAGTACATTTCAGAATATGTGTCTACAAACATATCCGTACCGTCTATGAAACCTTGTTGGTCACTTTTATAATAAATGGGCAGGTAACTTTCTTTGTCAATTAACATTTTGACAAACCTATATATTCTTTTGTTGTTTTTTATAGTGTCGATCTCTGTAATTTTTATATGAAAATATTTCTTACCATTTAGAATACTGTCATTATGAATTAGTATCGGAACATTTTTATATAAGTCTTTTTTGAGGCTACTAATTATATAAGGGAGTGATTTATATTGAAGTGTAGAGGCCTCAATTCTGCTCTGTATCTGATAGGTATGATTATGCAAATCCATCTTAATCAATTTGCTGCCATCATACACTTCTGAAATTTTAGTTCCTTCTATTCTAAAGAGTTCCTTATTATTTGAAATATCAATGTAGGTTTTTAATGTGTCTGTATAGATATTATCGCTAAAGAGGTCTTTTTCTCTAAGCGTCATTTTGTAGCCAAGATTGCTTAAAGAATCAAATTTTGATATTGTTGTTGTTACTATTTGAGCAGATGATGCTGAATTTAATATTAAGGTAAATGCGATGGCTAATAATAATCTATATTTCATTTCATTTGAATTAGTAGGTTTTTGTAGTTTTAACAACATGACTACATCGGGTTGAGACTAAATTTTTAAGATTATTAGAGCATCTATTAATTCCAAACCCCGTTCATTTCTGTAAGTATAATGGGTTTTCCATCAGTAATAATAATTGTATGTTCATGCTGTGCCATAAATCCCCCTTTGTTGCCCACCATTGTCCAGCCGTCATTAAGTTCGACCGAATATGATGAAGTTGTTGAAATGAAAGTTTCAATGGCAACGACAGAATTCTTTTTAAATCGTCGTTGGTCGTATCGGTTTTTATAGTTTAATAATTCATCAGGCTGCTCGTGTAAACTTCTTCCAATTCCGTGCCCGCCAAGATTTTTAATTACTTTGTAACCTCTCTTTTTAGCTTCATTTTCAATAAGAAATCCTATGTCTGAAATTTTTACACCGCCTTTAATATTATGAATTGCTTTATGCAGTATTTCTTTTGAAGCTTCAACTAATTTTTGATGTTGATGAATATCTTTACCCAGTACAAATGAATTTCCATTGTCAGACCAAAAGCCATCAAGTTCTGCTGATACATCAATGTTTATTAAATCACCTTCTTTGAGTATTTTTTTATCAGAAGGAATTCCGTGGCAAAATTCGTTATTTACGCTTATGCAGGTGCATCCCGGAAATTTATAAGTCATAAAAGGTGCTGAATTTGCTCCTAAATTTTTTAAAATATTTCCTCCAAAGTCATCAAGCTCTTTGGTTGTCATGCCAGGTTTAGCATAATTTTTCATTTCTTTTAAAGTATAAGCAACAACATCGCTTACTTTTTTCATTCCAATGAATTCTAATTCAGTTGTTATAGACATGGTATTTTATTTTTTTGTTCTTCTTAAAGTTTAATTTAAAATGTTATTTCCAAAATCTCACAACTTCTTTGGAGCTGGTTTAAACACTAAATCTATAAAATTTTTTGTAGACATTCTGTTATCCATAACAGGAAGTTGAATGTCGTTGTTAAATTTTCTTCTCCTACAACTTCAAACCTGCCTTCGAATTTACTCTCTGAATAAATTATACAGGTCGATTTTGGAAGTATTTCAATATCTAAAGTCCATGGTTCTATCCAGACAAATTTTGTTTTTACCAGAATTGTTTAGTATTTCATATTGGTAATGGTATGTTTTTTTACTGTTTGTTATTGGTTATTTTTGTATGAATAATAATCAAACGCATTGTTTGAATTGCTAAAGCATCCCAAATACAAACCAACTTTCCATTAAGTTAATTGCCCAAATCCGTTGTAGTGGCTGTTATGTGCTGGTTTTTTTACTTCCACAACTTTTCCGCATCTTTTTTTGTCAATGCTTCTATTAAATTTTTTGAGAATTCAATTCTTACGAGTGGAAATTGAATTTGATTTTCACCCGTCAAAATCAATTGTTTATTTAAAACTTGGCTAATTTCATTCATAAAGCTCAAAACCTTTTCGTAATCTTCGACAGAGCTTATTTCTTCAGGTTCAATATCGAATTCAATTTCATTAATTGTAAAAAAATGAGTATTTATAATTATGTCATCAATAATTATTGCAACAGTTTTTAATTCCAATTTTCCGGTAACGTCGGTCAATAATTGAATTAAATAATTTTTATCAATTTTATTTATAATTTGATTATCATCTGATGGTCCATATTTTACAATATGATTTGCATTTAAATGATCTATTAGAATTTTCCAATCTTCAATATCTACATTTTCTACATAAATATCTCTTAAGGTTCCGTCAGGTTCAAAAATCCATTTTATTTCTTCCCAATTATTTGTCATCTTGATTTGGATTTTCGGAGTTCTTTTAACCGCAAATTTTCTGATAAACTAGCACATAACGTTCCGGGGGCTTTGCGATGGTGGGGCAATCGAAGCACAAATTTTCAATTTTGTACAAAATTTGAACCGAAGAACTGCCGTTGAATTTTGCAGTTTCGCCCCACTATTGCAAAACCCGTGTAACCTGCAGTCTTTTATCGTTCACGTCTAACATCACTCACTTTTTCTGTGTATCCAACAATTACTCATCGAATATTTTCGCATACTATTGTTAGACAAAGCTAAATTACAAAAATATCCTTTGTGTAAAAAAAAAGCAGGTTTTTTGAACCTGCTTTTTTATAATAGTCCTATGCAAGACTTTGTCCTATAGGTAAGTGGGTGCTTAATACGACCCTGTTCCAGAGGTTGATGGTAATTATGGCAGTTATAATGTCTGCAAGTTGAGTCTCGCTAAAAAACTGTAACGCGGTTGAATAGGTCTCATCTGACAATCCATTTTGATGGATTAATGTTATCTCTTCCGTTATCGCCAACACTACTTTTTCTTCTTCCGTAAAAATATCTTCAGCCTCTCTCCAAGCATTCAGTAAAAAAATGCGCTGATTTGTTTCTCCACTTTTAATTGCGTCTTGAGTGTGAATGTTAATACAATAGGCACAACCATTAATTTGTGAAGCACGGATTTTTATAAGTTCCTTGGATGTTTTAGATATAGAAGCCTTTGAAAGATACATTTCTAAACCAACCATCGCTTTTAGTGCACTTGGTGCAACTTCCTTAAAGTTAAATCGTTTTTGCATTATATAATTCTTTTAAAATTGTTTAATGCAAAATTGTAGAATAAGGAAATAAAAAAACTTAAACTGGTTTAAGAAAGAAGCCTCTTTCGGATTTCACTTAAATACTCGGGAGTGAAACCTAGATAAGAAGCGATTAAATATTGGGGAACACGTTGCACAAATTCGGGATGATTTCTAACGGCTTGGAAATAAAATTCTTCTTTTGAAAACGAAAAAAGAAATTTAATGCGCTTTTGAGCCGCTGCATAAGCCCGCTGGTAAACAAAACGGAAATAGCGTTCCATCACAGGAAATTCTTTTAATAATTTTTCCTGTTTATCTGGAGTAATATACAATATCGTAGATTTTTCTACAGCCTGAATATAAAATTCCGTAGGAACTTCGTTTTCGTAGGCAAAGTTATCTGTAAGCCACCAAGTTTCAATGGCAAATTCAGTGGTTTGTTCAGTGCCTTTTTCGTTGATGTAAAACTTTCGTAACAAACCGCTCAAAACAAAATAATGATGCCTGCAAATTTGCCCCTCCTCTAATAGGTTTTCTTTTTTGGCGACCTCTTTCGTGTCAAAGAATTTTTTGATTTCTTCAAATTCATCGTCAGAAACTTTTGCGAATTTAGTTATATGTTTTTTGAAAATTTCGGACATCTTTAATTTACACGATTTGGGTTTAAGATTGCTGGTAACGTTCTGGCACTACAGCGGGTTTGGGACTAAATTAAGCCCATTCTTCGGATTTGCCAAATCATCCAAATACAAAACCATTTTTCCATTAAGCCTATTGCCCAAATCCGTTGTAGTGGCTGTTATATGCTGTGCTTTAGAAGTCCTTTTCACATGGACAATCTTCAACATAGTTTGCTTCATAAAAATTCATAAATTTAGCAACAGCAGAAAAGGTCTCGTCGTATTTGAAATTTAATATTTGTTTAAATAATTCAATTTGTAATTCTCCTGAATTATCAGATTTTGTATGTACAATTTTGTCTCTTAATTCTTTTAGTTTTGATATATGCTCATTTGTAGGAGTTGATTTTTGGAAGAAATTTTTGCCATGTAATTGAGGTAATACTTTTTTTAATTTGTCCCAAAATTGAATATGTTCTTGAATTTGAGTTTTATTGTATATCTCGGTTCTATTGTTTTTTACTTCAACATAATTTTTGTTTTCAGGTAATAAATGATTTATAAAACATTCAATTGAAGTAAATAGATTAATAATACAAGAACTTGAATATCCATAAAATCTATAAAGAATTTCACCATTTAATTCACTAAAGTTATTTATGTCTCTCAAATTTGAAAGCATTTCTTTTTTGCTTTCTTTTCTGTCAATATTTAATTTATACGAAAAATCAAAATAAACCAATGTGAAATCAGGTAATGGAATTGTAACATGTTTTCCATTATCATTGTAAATAAAAGCAAATAGAAGATCATTGTCTGTAGTCTCAATGATTACATTATGTGTTTTGCTTAATTTTTTTAATTCCTGGCTATCAAAATCTTTCTTTAAACCAAATTTCTGTTTGTCATAAGTTTTAAGTTTTTCCTCAAACAAATATTTTTTTTTAATATGTTTCATTTCAAGGTTTTAAGATGAAGATTGGTTGCATAGCCTATAACGTCTTGGCACTACAGCGGGTTTGGGATTAAATTATGCCCTATTTTCGGATTTGCCAAATCATCCCAAATACAAGACCATTTTTCCATTAAGCCAAATGCCCAAATCCGTTGTAGTGGCTGTTAGTAGCGGTTTATTTATTTATCATTTGTTTATATTCCTCAATTTTTTTCGGCAAAGATTTTTTATTTCTTAAAGGATTGTATAGTGCTGAATTATCAAGCATTAAAACTAAATTTATTTTTTCAGATTGATTTAATTCTGCGATATTTTTATTGAAGAAATATTTTGAAGCTTCTTCAACTCCTGTACTTTCAGCTGAAAAATCATATGAAGAAAACAAAAAAGTCAAACAATCTTCTTGAGTAAATATTTTCTCTATTTTGTTTGTGTAGATTATTTCGTTTATTCCATTTCTTATTTGTGAACTGTTTTTTACGTACAGCGTTGGATAGCCAAAATTTCGGATTACTGACAAACAAGGACAATCTTTTTTGCTTTTTATAAATCGATTATTAACATTTTCAATATTATGCGTTTTTTTATATATTGAAATCAAATCAGCATATTTTTTCGATTTAGATTTTTCTATCGATTTTTTGATTTCTATAAAACGTTCATTATTAAACATATTATTGTAATCGCTTATCAAAAAAAAGTAAATTCCAAAAAGAACAATTAACGAACTAATAAAAATCTTAAGAATTAATTTAATTGATTTCATAGTTGTTATTTTCTGATATTTTTAGGTTAAATCGCTACTAACGTTCTGGCACTACAGCGGGTTTGGGACTAAATTAAGCCCTATTTTCGGATTTGCCAAATCATTCCAAATACAAGACCATTTTTCCATTAAGCCCAATGCCCAAATCCGTTGTAGTGGCTGTTATGGGCAGTTCAAAATTTGCTAACTGCAATTGGGAAATTCGTTTTTCCACTTGATTCGGGCCATTGAAGCAAACCAAATTTTTGTTGTACCGCTACAACCGTACTCTGTAATGTGAGTCGCATTAATTCGTCTATCGGTAATATTGCACAATGTCGCGATGAATCAAGATGCCAATTTATTGCGTGTTGCAAAAACATTTTTGAAAACATAAAACTATATGCTTCTTCACCAATTCTGCAAGCATAGCAAATCATTATTCCTTCCGCACATCTTTTTATATGGCTATCATAAATCTCACGGGACTGTTCCAATTCTAAAGCATTTCTTAGAATTCCACCTTTTTCAAATGCTGGAATTTTATCCGACAAATCTACGAATGGTATAAATTGTGCAAGAACTCTACAGCTTTCAAGAATTATGATTTGTTTTTCGGTATTAAGTGTAAATTGCCCAGGTTTAATTATTTCTTCAGCATTTAATTGAAAAAGTTGATTGTTTTGTTGATTCGCTCCGTGACCGATATAAACGATAATTCCGTAGTCAAGCTTTTCATTATATATGTTTTCTTTAAGATAACTATAACTAGGTTCTGAGAGATAAACAACCTCGTCTAAAGTGTAAGCTCCTCCTGCACATAATTTAAAAAAATCAATGTATGAATTTGCAAAATTTTCGTCAAGAATTCTTTCCTCTGTGGATTTAGAAAAACCTTTTATAATGAATACTTTTCTCTTAATCATTTTAGTGAATTTAGCAGTAAGGTTCTTCTGAATTGCCCATAACGTTCTGGCACTACAGCGGGTTTGGGATTAAATTAAGACCATTTTTCGGATTTGCCAAATCATCCCAAATACAAGACCATCTTTCCATTAAGCCAAATGCCCAAATCCGTTGTAGTGGCTGTTATGAGCAGTTTCTATTCTTTCAACGTATTCTCTAATTCCACAAACTTTAAGTTTTCTCCAAACACTAAGTCAAACTTCGGAATTATGTTTTCAAACTTTTTTAGTTCTGTTTGGTTTTCTATTGTCAAAGGCTCTTTTGGTTGGTAAATAATGTCGTATCGTTCTAATTTATTTGTTCTGTGCACATCTTGATTGTCATAAGCATAAAAACCTAATTCCGCATAGTTTCTCCAGTCATCATAGTTACCATCATTGTCTACTTTTTGTATTGGCGTTCCTATTTTCGGCAACGTTTCTATAAACTTATCCAATTTTAAGAAATCTTCGAAAGATTTGGTTACAATCTTTGGTTTAAATCCTCTATTGAATGTGCTAAAAATTGCAAGTTGTCCAATTCTATCAATTGCGACATAATCAAACTCAATATCATAACTTCCATTAACGATGTGTTCCCATTCCGTGATTTCTCGGTTAAATAACATTCGTTCTATTTTAGATTAAAGTTCTGTGAAATTGCTCATAACGTCCCCGCGCTATAAGCAGTTTGGGACTAAATTAAGCCCATTATTCGGATTTGCCAAATCATCCAAATACAAACTAATTTTTCCATTAAGCCAAATCCTCAAATTGCTTGTAGCGTGTGTTGGCGGTAGTGCTTAGTCTTCTATTATTTGATATTCTAATATATTTTTTTCTTCGTAAACTGTTAAATATATTTGAGTTGCTATATTGTCAATTTCTTTATATAGTTCTCGTGAATAATATTTTGGGTATTTAATATTTAATATTTGTCCTTCAAAAGTAACGTGTAATGAAATATTATTTTCATATTCTTTGAAATTTTCGGAATGCTTTATCTCGTTAATTATTCTTTCAATTTCAGATTTTGATATTTCAATTACTGTTTTTTGATTTCTTTCGGGCATTCCTGAAACAGTATTTTTCTTAATTTCAAAATTAGTATTAAGTTCAATGTCAATCTGTTTTAAGTCTTTTTTTACATCTTCTTTTGAGATAGTTAATTCGTCAATATTGTTTGTAAAAAAAAATGATAAAATACAGACTAATGCAATTGAAGAAATTACAATTCCAACTTTTGATTTTTTTTTTTTTGGAATATATAAATAACCACAGAAATAAAAAAAGGAAAACGATTAGTAGAAATAATCCAGTTAATAATCCAACACCCATTTTATCTTATTTTTTTGTTTTTCGTTCTTTTGAGTCCGCATTACCGCCAACGTCAGTCTGTGAAAAAACCTCTTCAAATTTAGAAAGTATTCGGAGAGCTACCGGAGAAAAATATCAAATATGAGATTCTCAAGACGTTGATTTTAGTTTTTTCACAGCCTGACGTTCTCGCGCTACAAGCAGTTTGGGACTAAATTAAGCCCATTATTCGGATTTGCCAAATCTTCCAAATACAAAACCATATTTAAATTAAGCCAAATACCCAAATTGCTTGTAGCGTGTGTTGTGCGTCGTTTTTTATACGTTTTCAAAATCTTTTCTTTTCAAAATATGATGTTTTCTATCTTGAAAATTAAATTTTTTCAAGTTCTTATACTCTTTCCAATAACGATTATCGCTTTCTGAAATTTTCAAATTGTAAACATTTAATTTTTCTAACTTTTTTAAATTGTCTAATATAATTCTCAAACTTACTATTTCATTATTACTAAAAAAGTTTAAGTCTTTTACGTTAGGAAAAAGCGCAATTACTTTTTCAATTCTTATTTCCTTGCAACTTTCAATGTATAGAGTTTCAACATTTGGGAAAACTGAATTTATATTGTCAAAAGAAAGATTACTATTTCCAATAAAATACATTTCGGTAATTTTTCGAAGATTTTCTATTCCATTTATGTTATTAATATTACTTTGAATTATTCGTAATTCATTCAACGAATTTAATTCAGCAAATTCAGTTAAGTTTTGAGTTTTTGGTTTGTAATGCCATAAACTTAATTCTTTCAGTCTTTTGCACTCTGATATATTTGAACAGCCTTTATTCCAACCAAGTATTAGAACTTCAAGATTTGGAAAATTTTTAAAATCATATTTAAGATCAATACTTCTATTATCTAACTCTTTTAAATTTTCTAATTTTAGAAACACTCCAAGTTCATTTGTTTTATGATAAAAACTTGAGAGCATAAGTTTATTAATTTTAATTTCGGAAATTTTATTAAAGTCAATTGTTTTTTTTGGAAGAATGAATTCATCAAAACTTACTACTAAAGTTGCATCTTCATTATCATCAAAGTATTTGATAATTTCATTCTGATGCTCTGGTAAATAACAAACTCTTTTCTTTTCTTGGTTAAAAAATTTCATTGTATGTTTTCTGATTTCGTTTCTTTCGGGTAAAATGACGCACAACGTTCTGGCACTACAGCGGGTTTAGGATTAAATCAAGCCCTATTTTCGGATTTGCCAAATGTTCCAAATACAAAACCATCTTTCCATTAAGCCAATTGCCCAAATCCGTTATAGTAGATGTTAGCAGTAGTTTTTTTATTCTTTGTAACAATTTAATTTTAGATTGTCTTGATTGATTTCTAAGGAAAAATTTCCAACACTATTTATTAATTTTTCAATTTCTTTCAAATCTTGTAAAGTATTTTTGTTTGGATTAACAATTTTGGGAAAAATAATAAACTCAATTTCTTTAAATGTTAACCAACCACCAAGTGAATTGCAACCTTCAAAACCGTTATTCCAATAATCAAACCCAAATGTAGTGTCTTCGTTTAAGTATAATTCACCAATTTGATTGTTTTGAACTTTTTTAAATTCGATTTTTAAAATCATAGTCGTATTTTGAACAAATTTGTTAATCAGTTTTACCCATTTTGAGTTTGACATGAGATGTTCAGAGAATTTTGAAATGGATTTTTCAACTTCTCGTTCTATTTGATCACTATGACTTTTAGCTTTTTTGGTTCTCATAAAATTGCTGCTAACTTTTTTGTAAATCTAACAATCATCAAACTTTATTTCAAGCGAATATATAAATAATTGTTTACAAATTTTTAAAAGAACTTTCTCCTCTTAAGCCTCAAAACCAATCAGGAAACCAACTGCCGCATGAGGGATAGCAGCGGTATCTCCCGATTTAGAAAAACAAGGCTTCTTAGCCGTAGTTTTTGTTAAACGGGAATTTAGCGAATAGCCCGGTCCGCTTTTTCTGCGGTGCATGCCATAAAAAAATCCGACCTGCTTATCGCAAATCGGATTGGTGTAAAAATGAGGCTTGTTAGTTTTGATTCACGGTGGTGTTTCGCTTTAAATATACATACACTGTGAGTACATTGATGACTGCCAGAATCCACAATAACGGATTGCTGAAAAAAGCCTGATAACCGTTTCCCTTTGGGATTTCGATAAGCGGGACTGTTACCAAAACGTCCAGAAGCAGTGCGGTACCCGTGATGACGATTCCTGTTTGAAGTCCCGATTTTCTGGCTGCTTTTTTATAATAAAACCAGGCAGCAAACCAGGCGTAGAAAATAATCGTAAAAGCAGCAATGAAAGCCTGCACAGTTTCAGATTTCTTAAAAAACGGAATGTGTTCCAAAACGTAAAAAGTGATCACAACACAAAGCCATGCAATAATGCCTGCTACTATGGCTCTTGGATAATTCATGATGTTGCTACCAGTTTAGGAGCATCCCAGATGCCTGTTTGCGCAGTTTCTTTTACGTAGTCGGTAAAATCTTTGGCTTTTCGGCCTAAGACTTTTTCAATGTCATTGGTGATACTCGAGTTTCGGCCATCCAAAACTTCAGAGAAAAGATAGTTTACCAGCCAAAGTTCGTCTTCCGGAACCTGATACTCACGGAGCATGCCAATATATTCGTCTACAGAAAGCGGCTGAAAGTGAATCTCTCTGTTCGTAATTTGGGCTATTTCGGCAACGGCCTGTTGAAAGCTAAGTAACCTTGGGCCGGTAAGTTCATATGTTTTTCCATTGTGTTTTTCGTTTAAAAGTGCTTCGGTTACCACGGCTGCAATATCATCAGCATCGGTAAAAGGTTCCAGTGTTTCGGCTCGTGCAATGGCTACGTAACCTGCCAGAATAGGTTCTAAAAAGATACTTTCGCTAAAATTCTGATTAAACCAGCTGGCCCTTACAATCGTCCAGTTTTTTGCGGTCGATTTTACAATTTCTTCGCAAACCTGCGCTTCTTTTTCGCCTCTTCCGGAAAGCAGTACGATTTTCTGAACGCCGTTTTGAGTAGCAAGAGTCGTAAATTTCTGAATCGTTTCCGGTGCTGACGGAATGGCCAGATCGGGTTGAAAAGTGATGTAAACGGTGTCGATACCGTCTATTACTTCAGACCAGGTTTCAGGATTTTCCCAGTAGAAGGGAGGGATTCCGCTTCTGGAACCGATGTAAACTTCGGCATTGCTGGTTTCTTTTAATAATTGCGCGACCCTGCGTCCGGTTTTTCCGTTTCCGCCAAGGATTAAAATTTTTTTCGTTTCCATCTTAAATGTTTTTTGATTAATGATAGTACAAAGATGCAGCTGTCATCATCATATCATTTGTCTGAAAAGAATTAAGATTTGTTTGAAAGGAATTGTTTTTTTACTTCATTCGGTCTTGACCCGAATTTCTTCTGAAAAGCATTCGAAAACGAGCTCAGACTTTCGTAACCAACTTCCCAGGCAGCTTCCTGTACCGTTTTGTCACTTTGAGAAAGTAATTCGTAAGCTTTGTTTAGCCGTTCTTCATGGATGTATTTGAAAATTGGAATACCAAATAACTCCTTGAAATTCTTTTTTAATTTGGTGCTGTTGAGACCAATTAGTTTTGACAATTCTGAGATAGTGGGAGGTTTTGAATACTGATCACTCACAATATCTTTTGCCTGAAAAAGTTTTTCTTTATCCTTTTCGCTCAGTTCTACTTTTCGTTTATCAGACAAAAGCGCAAAATAATGCGCCAGTAATTCATTAACCTGGCTTTTTAAAAATAGCAGTCTGGTATTGCCGGAGTAGGTAGTGTTAAAGATTTTTTGAACAGCAAGCTGCATGTCGAGCGTCATAAAATGAGTGGGACCTTTTACAAAATGTTCCTTTGGATGTAATAACTCAGGCAACTGCTTTTCGAAAATTTCTTTTTCGACCTGCGATAGTGTATGCAGGTTTTTAAGTTTTGTAAAAATACTGATGGACTGCAAAGGTTTATCAGGAGCAATTTTATGGGCAAATTCTACTTTTTGATTGCCGAAAAAAGAAATTGCCAGCCCGGTAGTATTCGTTAAATATTTTGTCTGATTGTTGTGTTTGATTTCTAACTCTACATTACCTGAACCATAAAAAGCAAAACCAACCGCATCTCCGTCTATTTCACATTTCTGAACAAAAGTTTTCTCGGCATTCGATTGCTCAATGAGTACGATAAAATTGTTTAATTCTATGATGTCGGTGGTCATGTTTTATGTGTACAGTTGGTTTAAATACTCTCAATCACACTTTCCAGTAATCTTCTCGATTTTGGTGTAGCCTCAATTCGGTTAAAATCATCCTCAGCACCATAACCAACTGCCATTGCAAATAATGGCTTGAAGGCTGACATATTAAGGATTTCTTTGTATTTATCAGATTCGATACCTTCCATAGCTGTCGAATCCAGGCCTAACGCAATACTTGCCGTCAAACCAACTCCCAGGGCGATATATACTTGCTGAGACAACCATGTTTTTAATTCGGCTTCAGGCTTACTGGCTTTAATCTGGTTGTACCAGTTTCTGCGGGCTTCGGGCATTTGTGTATCTACTATTTGCTGAAAAGCATCCAGATCATCTGCAACACTAAATACAACTATCAACTTTGCCTGATTTACTTTTTCCAGATTGTGCATTGAAACCGCTGCTAATTGTGCCTTAATTCCCGTATTTTGAACAAATGTAAATTTCCACGGCTGAATATTTATAGAAGAAGGACTCAGGTATAAAACCTCTTTTAAAGCTTCAATTTTTTCCTGCGGAATAGCCTTATCAGCATTGTACTTTTTCGCAGAGTATCTTTTTTTCATTAATTCCAAAATATTCATGGTACTGTATTTTAACGTTTTTAGTTTTATAGACTGTAAAGTTAAGCTGATAACCTGAATATTTCGATAATTGTAAGCTTAGTTTTGTAAACGAAATATATTTTATTGTTGTTTTTCAAAACAATATTACTCACCGGCACTCATTTTTCTTTCGTTTTCTGTCCGAGGTTTTCCACTCGCATTCGGTTCTCCTTTGCCTGTTGTAATGAGTTTTTTTAAACTATTTTGAATATAATTGGTCCAGGCATCCCTGCAGATTTCAAAACATTCGTAATCCGGAACCAAACCAACGTGCGTAAACTTAAGCTCTGTTTTTCCGTCTTTCTCCGTAATTTCAAAAGTAGGTTTAGTACCTGTCCATTCGGTTTCGTCTTCTGTAAACTTAAAATAGTTTTCCTCGACCAGCCAGACAATTTTCTGATTCGGAATCACTTCAGTCAATTTAACTTTACAGCGATGAATATCTTCATAATGATAATTAAATTCATCATTCAATTTTGCCGAATCGCCTTCAATTTCTTCCGACCACCAGCCACGAACATTAGTAATGGCATTAAAAACGGCTGATGGAGACCGGTCAACTTGTATAACTGTAGTAAAATCTGATGTGCTCATTTTGTCTGTTTTAAATAGTTATTGCACAAATTTAAAGTTTAAAATTCAATAGGTTAGGGGGGTAAAAGGACAACTTCAGTATCAATTCGGACAATTAGTATGATGAAGTTAAGGAGCAGAACATTCCTTTTCATCAGAACCTTTTGTCCTGCTGTCCGCTATATCTTTTATGGCAAACCCTGCCACAAAAGGATACCGCTTCCATCAGGGCTATTTCAGACTTTTATCATTTATAAGACTATTTGATACGCTCGTATTCAGATCTGTAGCAATCAGCGCATTCGTCTGTTAAATAAAGTTTCTTACCAATGATTTCAAAATACCGGTCTATAATATAGACTTGATTTGTGTATGCGTCACCCGGATTTATTACAATTACTTTTCGGGAACCTCCATCAGGTGATTGTCTGGTCTTAATAGAAAATTTTTGAGTCTCTGATAAAGTACCGTTAATATAAGTTTTTAAGGTATTGCCTGAGAACTCGATAACTTTGGTTTGTTTAGTCGTTTCCGGTGTCTGAGAACCGCCCGTAATTCCACCGGTCGTGATAATCCAATTCCACTTGCCTTTTAGATTATTTTTAGAAGACAAATCGTTGTCATCATTACTGCAGGAAATAAGGGCTGCGAAAATCAATAGTAAAGTAAACTTTTTCATGGTTTAAAATTTTAGGATAGTTTACTTAAGAGATATAAATTTTATAAAAAGGTTGCGTTATATTCATCTTTCATCTAATTGATTTAAAGTTAATAACGAAATATAAACCAAATGCTAATCATACCGAAAGCCGCTGTAAACAGTCCTTCAAAGACCAATAAAAATTAATTTCACATTTATTGCTTTCAAAAATAAAATTCCTGATACTCTTGTTTTAATATCTTAAGTTTACTTGGTTTTAAAAATGCCTATTAACAAATTGATTATATAGATGGGGAGTCCAACAAAGGCAATAAGTAGAAATTCATAAGCCAAAGTTATATTGATTATCAAGCTTCCATCGAACAGTGGAAAAGAAGGATTGCTGAGAAATAATTTACTGTAAAGAATAACCAGCCAATAAATAACAAAACTCCCGATTAAAATAGTAGTATGTATTAGAGTTAAATACTTTTGAAGTTGTTTTTTTAGGACCTTCTCAACCGACCAATATCCAAATCCATTGAAAAAGTAAAATATAAATAAAGCAATCGCTACATGAAGATTCGCAATTACGAAATAAGTATCATGAACATTAATATCTAAAGTTGAATCTGGATCAAATAATCCAATCAGTAAAATAATAACGGCAATAAGCCAAAACAAATGGTAAACTTTTATGTTTTTTTTAATCATACGTATGTTCAATACTTTAAATTCGATGCAATCTAATTACAATATTTTATAATTCTGTGTATTGATTCTTCAATCTTCAAAAAATGTTGTTGCATCACATTTTCTAATTCCAAAGTTCCGCCAAGAATCAGCATTTCTTTATGTTCAAAACGTTTCCCAAGACGATCGTCCAGCATAACGTTTTCGATACTTTGTGCGATTCCGATTTCAGTTAAAAAATTATTCGGATGTCCTGCGGTGCAGATCACAAGTCCCAGTTTCAGTATTTTCATTTTGTGAAAAGTATCGTTTTGGCCGTAAGCATATCCCACAGAATATACCCTGTCAAACCAGCCTTTTAGCTTTGCCGGACAATCACTCCACCAGACCGGATACAGAAAAATGATGCAGTCGGCTTTTTCGATCTTGGCGTGTTCTTCTAAAACATCCTGCGGAATTGGAAGTTCTATTTTTGCAAAACCTTCCCTTTCATATTCTGTTTCAGACATGTCTCCCTGAAAATTCATTTCGTACAAATCTGAAACCTCAAAACTCAGATTGTGTTTTTCCAGCAGAGATTTCAGGTGTTCAAAAAGCTGAAACGTATAGGACTTTTTACTCGGATGGCAGTAAACAATTAGTATATTCATTTTGAATCGAATTTGGTATTGATAAATGAAAATGTAATATTCAATTTGACATTGCAATTGCCATTGAATTTTGATATCGGTATCTATTTCAAACGTAACAAAACCCCTTTACGCTTCACAATGTTTTTACAGTCCCACTGAATTTCTCTAGCTTTCTGCAGCCAGTGGTTTATATTCTCTGGATTAATTTGTCCCACAGCAGTATAACGAAATTCGGCAGCTTTAAAAGAGTCTTCATTTGAAAGCAATTCTTCATCAAACGATGACCAATCCAAAACAATAGTCGGACACTGCCTTTTAATTTGCTGTACGCAACAATTGGATTGCCACCCAGGAACCAGACCAGGTGTGCATGCCATATTTTGTTTTCAGCTTCAGGCAGATTTGTATTTATGATTTTGACAAGTTGATTACAGATTTCTTTGTCTGGATCGTTTTGTGAATCATTGTATTCCTGAATGACTTTATTCATATAATTATATTTATTATTTAAGGAATAGAAAATGAAACGTTAAAAGTAAAGATAAAGAATTTTGTTATTTTAAAAAGTTTAGATTACAATCAGATCTGTTTATTAATTAAGATTTCTCTTGTATTTGTCTTTTTATTTTCATCCGATTGAATATATTCTTACCTGTAAAGAATAAGATTAGTAGAAGACTAATGACACCTCCCGTCATTTTAACGGAGCTAAATAGACTTGATACGAATACTCCGAAAGGAGATATTTGAGGGAAATTATTCATTAGAATTATTTGGGCTACATTTTCAAAAATGTCTGACAATGTTAATAAAAAGGGCAGAACGACATACCATTTTTCCTTTTTAATCAGGGCGGCAAGTAATAGGCTGTATCCCATACCTGAAATTGTAGTATAAAAAAAGTCAACAACAAGCATCTTAGAGTAGAATTTTCTTCCCACTTCTCCTAATTTTTGATATAAGTTTGTTATATATTCAAAATTATAGGTAAACAATTGGTCAGGGTTTTTCAAATTATCTGAATAGTGAAGGAATTCAGGGAGATAATGTACTATTAATAAAGCTTGTAACGCAAATCCAATTGCTAAAACAGGAAAGGTGATTTTAAATTTTCCATTTCTTAAAAAGAAATTTATTAGTTTTTTCATCTGTGAAATTTAAGGATTAATATTTCACAAAATTATTTTAGTAAATTCCTAATTGTGTTATCAATTGTTATCAGTTTGTATGAGCATTGATTTTTTTAAGCGGCTGAGAGAAACAGGGGTAATGCCTAAGTACGAGGCTATATGATGTTGTGAAACCTGCTTTTCTAAATTGGGATAAAACTTAATAAACTTCTGATATTTGTCTATAGCTTTTATTTGCATTAAGCAATCGTCTCTGTTTATAAGTCTGGTCAATTCTCTTTCCTTTATGGCTTTGCCTATTTCAGATAATTTTTTGGTTTTAGATAATAAGTCCTTCAATTGTTTTGAATCGAACACCAATAACTTTGTACGACATAAAGCCTGATAATTATAAGCAGAAAGAGAACTTTGGGTTCTAAGGGACAACGTACTCATAAAACTTCCTTCCTCAAAAAAGGAAGTACTTTTTTCATTACCTGCTTCATCTACAATAAAACCTCTGATTACTCCACTTTCTATAAAAATTTCTGTATCAGTTTTGTCACCCTCCCTGAAAATTATTTCATCTTTTTTCAAATGAATTGTAGTTCCAGTATTTTTTATGGAAGACCATTCGTTTTCATTCATAGGTGTTGGAATTTTCATAGTTTGTTGATTATTTTGTTTGGTAATGAATCCGATTCTGCTTTCAAAATCGGATTTATTTCTTGTGGATTATTCCACTATTTATAATAAAGGAATTAAATGTTCCCAGTTCAGTTGTTTGGCAAAATCGAGTGCTGTTTTCCCGTTGTTGGTTTTTGCATTAATATCAGCTCCGGAGTCTTTCAAAACTTGTATAGAAGTACTATTTCCTGCTATTGTTTCCCGATGTAAAAATGTATATCCTAAATCATCTTTTTTGTTGATTTCCTCTGGATTTTTTTTTAAGAATTCAATCAGGCTTTCTTTCATGTTTATACTCATCGGATGCTCAATCAAATTTTCAGGTTTTTCTTTTTGGTCAGAAACGATCTGGATATCATTAAAATCTCCAAAGGCCATGCCCCATGTGTCATCATGCTCGGTTCTTTCAGTTTCAGTCATTTCAGATCGCATAGCATGTATAGTAAATCCGCCGTATGTTTTTCCCTGACTCGCAAATAACCAGTCACTGATTTGATTCAAGGGGATTTCTACTTCATCGCCGTTGCTTATATTTGTTAGTTCATCAGGATCATTTACTAAAATGCCATAGATTTTTTCACCATCAAAGTTGATGTCATTGATCCACATATGCTCTACGATAGTTTCATTATCAACTTCCTGAGTAAAAGCTAATTTTACACAGGCAACATCGAGTCCGGGAATGATACGACGGTATTCCCAGGATAATTCTCTCCAGAAATACTTAAAAGTTTCCTGTGCTCTTTTAAAGGCGTCAATCATTTTCGGGCTTTCGCCGTCTGCAAAAAATATAGGGGTGTTTTCCATTTTATCATTTTTAATATTATATAAATTTATTTTTATTACATCAAAAAAACAATTTTGAAGTAACTTAATTAGAGTAGAAGTTTATACTTTATGGTAAAAAAAATCCGACCTGCAATTGCAAATCGGATTTTGTTATGGATTGTGTATATTTAATTCCTTTTATTATTCTACTTAGAGATCTTTACTTTTAGTTACTTTAGGAATATAAATAAGATAATCATAACCCTTTATAATTCTCGATAAGTATACATCATCTACTTTTAGCTTGTTTTGTAAAATAGATTTCTTTAATGGCCTTAAATCAAAACAGTACCATTGGTCATCTTTTAAAAGATTAAGAAAAGATTTAAAACTACTGTTATCATTGTCATCTTCTCCTTTTCCAACAAGCATTATATGTAACGATTTCCTATAATTTGCCTCTTCAATATTAGAAATTAAGTTACCGATATCATATATATCCGTTTTTGTTAATATAGTTTCGCCTTTTGGCACATGCACCGCACCAAATTTGAAAAGATTCTTTTTGTTTTTCCAATCGGGCATTTGGTTTAGCAAGATGCTTTTCATCAGTTGAATCCTTAAGGAATGATTTCTCTTAGTATAAATCTCTCTGCTTAACTTTAATGCTTCAATCTGTTTTCGCTCTTTATCGGAAAGTTTTAACTGCAACAACAAATCTATTTTTTGAAGGCAATCTTCAGAAAGCATGTAGTATTTTTCTAAACCCTCTTTTGACGAACTTTGTTTGGAATTATGAAGCATTTGATCATATATTTCAATCACTTTTTTATTTTTCGAAGTTTCCTTTAAATTTGAAATTATCATTTGATCTGCAAAAATGCTAATTTGTTCGACACCATATGTTTTGGTATTACGTTTTACTAAATTCTTAAACAAAGTAAATTCGGGTTCATACTCCAAAAAAGAAAAGTTTGTACTATATTCTTTAACAAAAAGATTAAGCTTTTCAGTAGACAGTGATTTAATTTTAGTTTCGATTATATCTACTGAATAAGGATCAACTTCAAGAAGATAATTATCAAACTGAACCTCATTGATAACAGCATTTGTGAAATAAGGAATTTCGTTTGTAGAGTGAGTTTCTCCCAATAAAACAGAATTAGATTGTTTTATTTCGTTTAGTAAAACATCCCATCCTTTTCCCTGAAATGAAATGTTTTTATCAATTTGGAAAGGAAAACCATTTTTTTGAACTAAACTGTCAAGTACTATGTTTTGAGCATAATTAAAATTGGTAATGAATAATGTAAGGAGTAGGAGTGTTATTTTTTTCATTTGGTATTATCTTTTTTCATTTTGTTTATTGAAGTTGTTTTTACTAGCGTATAACGTTAGACCGCTAGCCGTAGGTGTGTAAAAGCGGGCTGATTTCTCTATGCCACCATACAGTTTTTTCGTGAAGAAAAAACGCCAACCGCACAAGCACCAGCACATACCGCTAAAGGCGGTTGTGTGCAGTGACATTTGCACGAATTAGTTTTTTTTCAGTAATTTTGCCCTTAATTCCCAGACTACTTTTTTAGTTTCATCTAAAATTTCAATCGCTTTTTCTGTATCAGTTTTTAGTTTTTTGAAGTCAGATGATTTTATATCTTTTGCCATCAATACGTGCATTCTTGCTTTTTCAGTAAAAAGCCCTTCGTCAACGCTGTTTAAATCTAATTTTCCAAGTTTTTCACTATTATCATTTATAAGTGATTTGAGCATTCTTATGTTATTTTCGAGATCATTTGCTGACGAGGTAACGTCAGACACTTTACTTGAGAGAGTAGTAGTTTCACCTTTCTCAACTAAAATTATTATTTTTCTTTTCGCTATGCATATATATTCCAAATCTGAGCCCAAATACCCAAGTCGAAGGATGCATTCGTCTATTTTTTCTTCTTCAATTAAGTTTTTATACTCTTGGTTCAATTTTTTCACCCAATTATTGATGCTTAGTATCCCGCTAAAAATCGATGAATTACTCATTTGATCTTTATTAGTGTTGGGTTGTGCACTACTTTTTGACATGACGAAAAAGAAAGATATCATTACTATTAAAAGTTTTGTTTTCATATTTTGGCTGGCTTTTTTTGATTATATAATATAAATAGTAGTCCAATACATATAAGCAGGATGGGTATAAAAAGATATTCTATCCCTGAGTTATCGAAGCCTTTTTCCCAAATTCTTTTTAAAATATACCATTTAAGAGAGAGTCGGATAATTCCGTTAACAAGTAAAATATATCCGATAATTTGTTTAGTAAGCCTCATTTTGTTTCTTTTAAGGTTTATAGAAGACAATGCACACAAATTGTATGTTTACCTGACAACATTAAACTTATCTACCTAAAATTAGGTGGCTGTGTCTGAAAAATGTCAGATTTTATTGTCATCAAATATATAATAATTTCTTATAAATCCTCAAAAAGTATTATTGATTAATCAGGCGTTTTTAGTGCTTAAAAAAGAGTAATTCAATCATGAAACCGGATGCCGCATGAGGGATAGCAGCGATATCTCCCGATTTAGAAAAACAAGGCTTTTTAGCCGTAGTTTTTGTTAGCGAATAGCCCGACCCGCTTTTTCTGCGGGGCATGCCCATAAAAAAATCCGACTTGCTTCCACAAATCGGATTTTTTGAATTGAATTATATATAACCTAAAAGGTATGTATTACAAGTGAATTACTTCGCCGTAAGCATCTGCAACTGCTTCCATTACTGCCTCGCTCATAGTTGGGTGAGGGTGGATGGATTTTAAGATTTCATGACCTGTAGTTTCCAGTTTACGGGCTACAACTGCTTCAGCAATCATATCTGTAACTCCGGCACCAATCATGTGGCATCCTAACCATTCTCCGTATTTAGCATCGAAGATTACTTTTACGAATCCGTCAGCATTTCCGGCAGCTTTTGCTTTTCCTGAAGCAGAGAATGGGAATTTACCAATTTTTAATTCGTATCCTTTTTCTTTAGCCTGTTTTTCAGTTAAACCTACAGAAGCAATTTCAGGAGTTGCATACGTACAACCCGGAACGTTTCCGTAATCGATTGGGTCTACGTGTAAACCTTTGATTTTTTCCACACAGTTGATTCCTTCAGCAGAAGCTACGTGAGCCAAAGCCTGCCCAGGAGTAACGTCACCAATGGCGTAGTAACCAGGAATATTTGTTGCGTTGTAAGCGTTTACTAAGATTTTATCACGGTCTACAGCAATACCCACTTCTTCTAAACCGATATTTTCGATGTTTGTTTTGATTCCAACTGCAGAAAGTACGATGTCAGCTTCAAGGATTTCTTCTCCTTTAGCTGTTTTTACAGTTGCTTTAACACCAGCTCCTGAAGTATCTAATTTCTCAACAGATGAATTGGTCATTACTTTGATACCTGCTTTTTTCAAAGATTTTTCAAATTGTTTTGAGATATCTTCGTCTTCTACCGGTACTACGTTTGGCATAAATTCTACAATAGTAACATCTGTTCCCATTGAGTTGTAAAAGTGAGCAAACTCAACTCCAATAGCTCCGGAACCTACAATAATCATAGATTTTGGCTGTGTTGGCAACGTCATTGCCTGACGGTAACCAATTACTTTTACACCATCCTGAGGTAAGTTTGGTAACTCACGAGAGCGAGCTCCTGTAGCGATGATAATGTGGTCTGCACTATATTCTGTAACTTTATTGTCTTTGTCTGTAACGTCAAGTTTTTTTCCCGGTTTAAGTTTTCCGAAACCTTCAATAACGTCGATTTTGTTTTTTTTCATCAGGAAAGTAACTCCTTTGCTCATTCCTTCAGCAACTCCACGGCTGCGTTGTACTACTGCAGAGAAATCTTTGTCAAACTCAGAAACTGTCAATCCGTAATCAGAAGCATGTTTTAGGTAATCAAAAACCTGAGCCGATTTTAGTAATGCTTTTGTTGGGATACATCCCCAGTTTAAACATACACCACCTAAGTTTTCTTTTTCAACTACAGCTACTTTAAAGCCCAATTGTGATGCTCTAATCGCAGTAACATATCCGCCAGGACCACTTCCTAAAACAATAACGTCGTATTTCATTTTTTGCTTATTTATTTGTTATTTGTAAAAATGCAGTCGCCAACGCTCGTGTCATTTTTTTGGTTTTTAGTTTTAAATGCCGAAAATGAGTTTATAATTCCGAAACTCACTTTCCGATTTTTCTTTGTTATTTGTGCTTGCGAATTTAAGGATTTATTTTAAAAAATAGTTCAAAAATTTATTTTTACCGCTTATTGCTTTGGCTTTTTCACAGAAATCCAATGAATTGTTAATTGCAAATTGTGAATTATGAACTGTAAGTGGAAATTTTGAAGATAAATCTGAAAAATGAACTGTTTCCAAAAAAACAAAGTCCAAGGAACTTTTACAGCTCTTAGACTTTGCTCAGCGTGATATCATTAATAATACTATTAACAATTCACAATTAAATTTTTACATGTCCCCAGTTTTCACCGCTGGCAATGCGTCTGATCTGCATTTCGCTGACACCAAATTGTTTTGCAATCATTTTAAGACGTGTTTTTTGTTCAGGTCGTGCTAATATTTTTTTGATCAGCATTACTTTTGTCGTGGTTAATTTTCTTCCGTCTGATTTTATGTTGTGCTCAATCAGATTCTTTTTTGCCTGAATAACATGCGGGCTTTTACGGCTGTGTGCAATCATTTCGGCTCTTGTGGCCCAGCGCAGGTTGTTGACATCGTCGTTATTTCGGATATAGTCTAAATGAAGCACATAAGTCTGTTCTTCTGATTGTTTCGGAATAAAATACTGGGCAACTAATTTGTAAAGAAAAAGGTATTTGTTGACAATTTTATCATCTTGTCTGACTTTGAATCTAAAGGTGGGATATCCGTCACTCAAACCTCCTTTTAAAAGGCGTCCGTTTTGTATATCGTCTGTAAAGCTAATCAGTCTTCCTTTGTTTGAAATGGCATATCTAAATTGTAAGGACTCATTAATTTCTATTTCTTTGAATTCTTCATTTGGATAAAATCTAATCTGTGGCATGTTCTTTTGCATTTGAAATTCTAGTTATCTCAAAGATACAATTTCAAAGAAAAAAAAGCTATCTGCTTGATTATGAAGTGTGAATTTTATGATTCTTATAACGCTTTTTTAACTTTTAAAAACATTATGATGCTGTTTTCGTCAGTTAAAAGTTATAAATTAACAATATATAAGAGTTTTTAAGATATTTCCGAATGCATTTTTGAACTGAAAAGTGCCTGAATTTATTGGTCGAGCCAATTTTTAAAATTGTTTATTTCTTTTTTGCTAATTATAATTGGGTCATTTTCTACAGCCGGAACGGTAAGAGTGAGCTCAATTTTCTGATTGGAATGTTTTACGACTTCCTTGATTATATTTCTGCTTACGATGTATTTACGATTTACTTTAAAGAATAAGAATGGATCAAGGGAGTTGATTATATCTGTAAGGGTATTGTCGTATAAATAACTGTTTCCGGACTTGGTATAAATAAACAAATGCTTTCCGGATGCAGCAAAATAAGTGATTTCCGTTTCATTTATCGAAATCAGCTTATATCCGTGATTCACCAGAAAATGTCGCTGTATTTTAGATGTTTCAGGGTTCTCCAGTGCCACAAGCGATTGCAGGGTTGCATCGGTATTAAAACTGTCTTTGATCTTTTGAAATTTGAGTAAGGCTTCTAAAAGTTCCTGCTCTTCAAAAGGTTTTAAAAGATAATCAATGGTAAAATGCTTAAAAACTGAAATGGCATAAGAATCGTAAGCGGTAATAAAAATGACCGGGCAGGAAACCGTGGCCATCTCAAAAATTTCAAGACTTTTTCCGTCACCGAGATGAATGTCCATAAAAGCTAAATCGACATTGTTTTCGTTAAAAAATGCAACAGCTTCTTTTACAGATTTTAAAACGGTAGTCTGAGCTATTTGTAAAACATTCTGATGCTCTAAAATGGATTGTAAATAACTTGAAGCAAGATATTCATCTTCAACGATTGCAATTTTCATCTTCTATTTTGAGATAAATTTAAAGCTCATCTTAAACCTTAAAATATTTTGCAAATATAGTTGACTCTGCTTTTTTTACAACATTTTTAAAATAAAAAAGGCCCAGTTTCGCAACTGGACCTTTTTTGGGATTTAATAGGTATTATAGATTGGGATTGTTTAATCTCGCGTTTGCCGGGTAAATAATGGTATATCGAGGATCGTTTTGGATCAATGTATAAGTGTCACCGTCAAATGTGTGAACGATTTGTTTTTGAGAAGTTCTTCTCAAATCAAACCAGCGTTGTCCTTCAACAGCAAACTCACGGCGTCTTTCTTCTAAAATAAAGCTTGTTAAATCTACCCCATTCATACTATTAACATCGCTTTCAAGCTGCGTGTAAGCAGCTGCTGTATATCTGTTTTTGATGAAACTTAAAACAGTTGTCTTAGCATCAGAAATATTATTCAGTTTTAATGAAGTTTCAGCTTTTGTCAGATATAATTCAGAAGTTCTGAAAGAACATTTTTGCTCGTCATTAGCTCCTTTTTGAATTCTGAAACGGCTTCCGCTGGCTACAAAGTAGAGAGGAAAACGTAAATCAGTTGTTTTGTTGTAAGCTGCAATTAATTCTGGCGAAGCATATGAAGCTCCTTTTAGTCCATTTATATAAGTAAGTTCAAGAGCTAAAATAGATTCTTTGGAATCATATTTAGTTGCAAAAACAGGAGTTGTTTTTAAATCAACTAAATTGCTGTTGATTGCTAAAGCATTGTTTGCAGCATCTAAAGATTTTTGCCATTTTTGCTGGTATAAGTAAATACGGCTTTCTAAACTGTATAATGCCACTTTAGAGAAACGGTAATTTTTACCTGTTACTTGAGAATCTACGTTAATAAAATCTTTAGCTTTTTCAGTATCAGAAATAATTTGGTTGTAAATTACTTCAACACTTTGAGGAACGTATGCTTGCTCTAAATCTATTTCTAAAGCCAATGGAATTCCTTTATCTGAACTAGCTGTTGCAGCATTATAAGGTTTCCCGAAAAGGTTAACCAAATCAAAATAAGCCATAGCTCTTAAAGCGTAAGCTTCTCCAACTAATTGATTTTTTTCTGGAGATTCAGCTAATTTTTTAGACGCTTCGTTAATGATAACGTTTGTGTAAAAAATCACAGTATACAAATCCTGATATGGGAACGTAATTGTTATACGATCCGGATTAGTATCTTTCCAGGTATAAATATCTTTATAAACGTTGATTTCATCACTAAACTCATTCATTGTTAATTCGTCTGTACGAACTGCTGTCAATGATTTATGCTCTGGATAAACAGTATATCCTTGTGTTAAAACTGCACGAAATTGATCTAATGTTTCCGGAATAACTCGCCCAACCGGAGTAATGTCCAGATAATCATCACAGCTGCTTACTGCAATGGCTGCAACGAAAAGTACTATATATTTTGAGAATTTTTTCATCTTTAATTGTATTAGAAAGTTACATTACATCCTAAAGTAAATGACTTAGGAACTGGTTGTGCATAAATGTTTCCGAAAGTTTCCGGGTCAAAGTAACCTTTGTAATCAGAACTAATTACGAATAAGTTTCTTGCCTCAACATTGAATCTGATGCTCGCAATATTGATTTGATCTGTAAATGCTTTAGGGAATGTATAACCTAAACGCATACTGCTTAATCTCATATAACTCATTTCACTGGCCCATGTATCTAAATAATTTAAGGTAGGCATTTGATTTCCGCCAGAATACCATAAATATGGCATGTAAGAGTCTCCTGTTCCTGAATCTTTACCATTAATTGCTGGTAAGTTAGAAGATGTATTAGTTGAAGACCATGCATTTAAAATATCTCTACTGTAATTTTGTCCTCTGTCTACTAATGTTCCGTTATAAGGAGGAGTTCTTGTTACAGTTTGTTTGATATTAAATGAAGCCGCAATTGTTAAATCAAAATTATGAACTTTGAAAGTATTTGTAAGACCTCCTGTAAATTTAGGATCTCTATCACCTAAGTAAGTAAACAAATCTCTGAACTCACTTGCTGTTAGATTTGATTGTGTAAGTTCTCCTGGGAAAAAGTCAGCAAAAGGATCATATAAACCAAAGAATGTTTGAGAATTTACTGTTTCTCCTTTTTTATTTACAAATAAAGGATATCCGTTTTCATCAATTCCTTTCGTTTTAAATCCAAAAACAGCATTTACAGGGCGGCCTTCTCTGTTTGGTAAATAATCTGTATCACGAACCTCTATACGATCAATATTACTTTTGTTGTGAGAAAAGTTGATACTAGTATTCCACTTAAAATTTGGAAGATCAATATTTTTTGTAGATAAAGTGATTTCATAACCTTTATTACTTACTTGTGCCCAGTTCATGTTTGTAAACTCAAAACCGTTTTCTAAAGGAAGAGATCTTAAACCAATTAAGTCTTTACTTTTTCTTCCGTACAAATCAGTCACAATGCTGATACGATTGTTAAATAACCCAATATCGGCTCCAATGTTGGTATTGGTAGTTTTTTCCCAACGTAATTTATCGTTTGGAGGACTTTCAACAACAATTGTTGGTTCTGTCTGACCAGGAAGGATAATCGTTGTACTGTTTTTACCTACTACAAAAGGCGAAGTGCCTTTGTCAATATTTCCTTGTAAACCGTAAGAAGCACGAAGTCTTAAGTTAGATAATGTTAAGTTGTCTTTTAAGAAATCTTCTTCAGAAACTGCCCATGAAGCAGATGTTGACCAAAGTGGCAAATATTTATATTTAGGATCTACACCAAATAAGTCAGAACCATCATATCTGACACTTCCAAATACACTATATTTTCTGTTGTAGGTATACGAAGCAGTTGCGAAGAAAGAAGCAAATGCATTTTCATTTTTAGCTTTGGCGTATGCTATCCAATCTGATTCTTTTGCGAAACCTGTATTTGGAAAAACAATTTGTTGTGTTGTTAAATTCTTTTCGTCAAAACCAAATCCTTTAGTTGCAATAGATGTTGAATAATTTCTTCTTAACTCATTACCAATCATTGCTTCGATTTCGTGTTTTTCGCCTATTTTTTTAGAGAAATTTGCCATTGTTTTCAGGTTGTACTGAAAAAAATCTGTATTTAAATTTTGAATAACACCACCAACCGGAAGGAAATACAGCTGATTTCCACCACTAAAATAGCTCGATTTTTCTCTTAGGTTTCGGGTATAATAAGTGTCTTTACCAGCAAATTTTTCGCTAGCTGAATTATCTAATTGTAAACCTAATTGAGAAGTTAATTTTAAATCCGGAGTAATTTTGTATTCAGCATCCAATAAGGCTTTTATAGCCCTAGTTTTTAATTCGTGAGAAGTATTTGCTCTTTCTTCTAAGAAATTAAAAGGTACTTTACGCTCTGAATAGCCTACAATATCATCGTCGTATTTATAGCTTCCGTCAGCATTGAATGGAACTAAATATGGATTTACATTTCTGGAATAGTTAGAAGGGCTTGTAAATGCGTAAGAATCTGTTAGATAAGATGTGGATTTGTTTTCAGAACCAAAAATACCAACACCAACTTTAAATTTGTCGGTTATCTCAAAGTTGTTTTTTAAGGTTAAGTTGTAACGTTTAAATCCTGTTCCAACGGTTGTTCCTTTTTCATCATAGTATCCTAAAGAGAAATAGTAATCTGATTTTTCTCCGCCACCTGATAAACTTAAACCGTGCTGTGTATTTACAGCAGTTTGGTATAATAAGTTGCCCCAGTTTGTATTGTTATTTCTTAAATCATTGATAGATTGTTGTGTCGCCGGACTCAAAGAAGAGAATCCGCCTGTTCTGAAGGCTGCTAATTCATTTGCTCCATTAAGGATACGCGCGATCTCTCCGCCTGAGTCTCTGTAAGTCAAATCAGAACGACTTGCCATGTTAAGTTCTAAATCAACCTTTTCGCTTGCGTTCATCAAGTTTAATTTAGAAAAGTCAGGTCTTTGTGTAATAAATACGTTGGTGTTAAAATTAACAACCATTTTACCGGCTTTACCTTTTTTAGTAGTTACCACAATCACCCCATTTGCAGCACGTGCGCCGTAAATAGCAGTTGCAGCCGCATCTTTTAAAATGGTAATATCTTTAATATCATCCGGGTTTAAACCAGAAATAGAATAGTTGCTTAATACATCGATATTATCTTTATCAAAGTTTTTAGGAACTTCATTTCCTTCTAATGGTAAACCATCAAGTACCCATAACGGATCTTGTGTGCCACTTAGAGAAGCAGTACCCCTGATTCTGATTTTTGCAGGTGCCCCAGGTGCTCCGGATGGTGTACTTACAGCAACCCCCGCAATCTGTCCTACCAATAACTGGTCGATACTGGAAACCCCTGTCTGCTGAATGGCAGCCATGTCGATTTTAGTAACTGCTGCAGTAAGCTTTCTTTTTTCAATTTTTTGGTAACCTGTTACAACAACCTCCTGAAGTTTTGCTGTTTCAGACTTTAAATTGATAGTATAATCTCTCTGTGCTGAAAGATCTAAAGTATAAGAAACATATCCCATAAAAGTTACTCTCAGGGAAGTTACATTTTTTGCTATTTTTAATTGAAATTTTCCATCAAAATCGGTAGTAGTTCCGATAGTTGAACTCTGGATAATTCCAGCCATTGAAGTTTTATTGGAAATGGAATTGTTTTCGACAAAAATAGACGCTCCAGGAATAGGGGATTTGTCACTTTCATCCAGTATTATTCCCGTAATCGTTCGGGTTTCCTGCGAATATCCTGCGATGGCCAGGAACAGCAGTAAGGCATGTAGAATTTTTTTCATGTTTTTGGATTGGGTTATGTATTAAAAGGTTGTATTATTCAGGGCTTTTTCGATTCGTTGTATCAAATCGCGGTAATGGTTTTGGGTCGATTGATCTCCTGTACTTCTTTTTGTTCTTAACAATTGAAGTACTTTGCCCAATTCTCCTTTTTTATCAGAAGTCACCTCTGTAACTCTTTTTAAAAAAGACTGATTGATGTTTCTTGCCATATGTTCATCATCCAGAGAACATAAATGAGGCATTTGTAATGTTTCTCGTAAGTCGATTATGTTTTTAGGGTCTGTTTTTTCAAATAATTTATTTGTCGAAATAATTAAAACATCCACATAATTCTTTTGTGTCATACGTTCCAGAATAGTAAGTGATTTGTTTTGGATAGTTCCTGAAAATACATTCTGATGCATTTTTTTAAACAGATCATTTACGGCAAAAACCTTCTCATTGGTTTTATTTCGTTGGTATAATTCGTTTTCTGTCATTCGAAGCAAACGATCATCGCTTAATAATTTATATATAATATCATATTGTAATTCTCTTGATAATGTATACGGAGTGTACTCATAGGGTCCAAGAGGAGTATCTTTCAGCGGATTTGTTTTGTCTAAAATGTCATTAAAGAATAACCATTGCGGAATCGTAAGTGCATTTTTAAGTAAATAATCGGCTGCTCTTTTCTGCATGGCTGCAGGAACCGGAACATAACTTTGTTTGTTATCGCCGTGAACAGTTCTGTTCAGGTAAATACCTCCAATATTGTTCATCACATGACGATTGTACATTTGCCATTGTCCGATAGCTCCAATATAAAGCTTACCTGTTTCGTAATAAGACTGATCTTTATCGTATGTCCAGTTTAATATATTATCGACAACACGTTTTAAGTTTTTTAAACCGTATTCACTTGCTTTTACAGCATCGTTTCCTAAATCTTCAGACTGTGAACGTGGATCAATTACTTCTCCCTGCTGTTCACCATAAAAATAAACAGGATCGTTTTGGTGTTTGGCAATCAGAGTGTTTAGCTTAACTGTTTCGTTTTCATTAGGCGAGTACCATCTGTATCCCCATTCGATGGCATACTTATCGTATTCCCCAATTTTAGGGGTAATAACCGTAACGCTATCTTCCGGCTGTGCTACATAATTGTATCGGGCATAATCCATGATAGAGGGAGCAGTGCCGCCCATTTTTGCCGTGAATTCTTTAGAACGTAAAGACTCAACATCATAAGCAAACGAAGATCCCATATTGTGTTTTAAACCAAATGTGTGTCCTACTTCGTGAGACGATGCAAAACGTATTGCTTCTCCCATATGTTCATTACTAAAAGTGTTTCCTCTGGCTTTCGGATCAATCGGACCGGTCTGTATACGCATCCAGCTTTGAAGGGAAGTCATCACATTGTGCCACCAGATAATGTCTGCTTCAATAATTTCACCGCTTCTCGGGTCAACAACAGATGGCCCCATAGCATTGGATTTTGGAGATGCCGCATAGGTAATTACAGAATAACGTACATCATCAATGTCAAAATCTAAATCATTTTCAGTAGGTTCTTTTGCAATAATAGCATTTTTAAAACCAGCTTTTTCAAAGGCCGTTTGCCAATCGTGAACACCGTCAATAATATATTTTCTCCATTGTTTTGGGGTTGATGGATCAATATAATACACGATTGGCTTTTTAGGCGCTACTAATTCTCCTTTTAAATATCGTTCTTCATCTTCTTTTTTGGGTTCTAAACGCCAGCGTGTAATCAATTCTTTTTCAAGCATTGCCTGCTGTGCATCGGCAAAATACCAATGCTTTTCAGTGAAATACCCAATACGGTTATCAGAAAAACGAGGTTTCATTGGGGTTTTGTCCAATAGAATAATATTACTTGTAACGCCAAGGGTTACTGATGTTAGAATTCCGTCTTCAGGAATAGAAGTCGTTAACTGCGACTTTACAATAATGTTTTTAGGAAACGATTTTGTGGTTTCAATATAGGATAAATCAGATTTTACAGAATTGATTAATCCAGTATTGCTTATTAAGTCGTTGAAACTCTTTTGTTTGCCGTCAAAAACTTTGTTTACTTTAATAACAACCGAAGTCGAGTCGTTATTTTTACTTTCAATATCAAAAACCTCAATAATAGATTCTGAAAAATTATCTTTTACAGAAGCTGTTATAGCATCATCTTTAGGAGAAGAAACTTTTGGGAGATAAGACTTAACCCAAACTTTATTTGCAATTGTATCTTTATGAAAACTAATGACTTTGTTCTCATAATTCATTCCTTTGTTTAGGCCATATTCGTTTATCTGAAAAGGAACCTGTGATACTTTGTTTACAACTAAAAACTCTCTTTTAAATAAGCTGTCCTGAATTTCGAAATAAACATCAGTTTTAACTTGTATAATATTGAAGAGCCCTTTTTTTACAGTTCCTTTTTTTACAAGGTCATTATATTTTTTTCCTTTTTTGGCTTCAGTAGAATCTTTTTTTACTAATTCAGTTTCTGCGTCTTTTTTCTTTTTCTTTTGTGAAAGAACCGTAACAGGAATGAATAATAATAAAATGAATAAACAGAATAATTTTACATGATGCAGGAATGCCTTTTCCCTCATTTGTTGTTAATTTTAGGTTAATTTTAGCGCGAAAATATTTCTTTCGTACTCAAATAAAAAAGGAAAGGGAGTGAATGGCTTATTTTTGGGAGTGAATGGATATTAATGGCAAAATGCATACGAAATTGCCTTCTTTTTCTGAGGTTTCAAAATTGGTTCTGGAATAAAAAGTATAAATACTGGAAAGGTATTTTAAGCCAAAACTGGCACCAGGTTCGCTGTACGTTTTCTTTTGGAGATTATTGCTGATAATAACCTGATCTTTCTGAATTAAAATTTGTGTAGTCAATGGATTTTCCTGTGTTGCCATGTTATGCTTAATAGCATTTTCGACCACAACCTGAAAAGCCAGGTACGGAATAAGTTTTTCTAAAGCAGTCTCGTCTTCGATTTTTATTAAAAAAAACAATTCTTCCTTAAATCGGGTTTGCTGTAAAAAGATATATTTTTCGATAAATAGTAATTCATCCTTAAGAGGAACTATATTCTTTTTTGGAGGATCAATAAGGTAACGGTAAATACGTGATAAATTCAAAGTGAATTTCTGTGCCGTTTTAACATCGCTTACCATTAACATATAAAGCGAGTTGAGCGAATTAAACAAAAAATGTGGATTAAGCTGCTCCTTTAATTGCTGCAGCTGAATCAGGGCTTTTTCTTTTACAATTTTTTCATTCTCTACACGAAGCCTGTTTTTTTCTTTAATAGCGATTCCTTTTTCTCTATAAGCGCGTCGGTTTGCATACGAGAATAAATAGAAAATCAACAGGAGCATTACAGTTGTAATCGAATAAATCCACGTTGAATACTTTCTGATTCGATCAGCATTTTCATTAATAAATATTTTTGGAAAATTGACACATATAAACCAGTGAGAACCTTTGACATCAATCCTCTTTGTAAACCGGATTACATCCAGTTTCAAATACTCAGACATGGTGACTCTTTTTACAAAATGCTTTTTTTTGCTGTAAATAGTATCAAGAGAGCGGATAGAAGAAACTTCGTAAATATTTTTGCCTATAAAAGTTGAATCAGGGTGATATATACATCTTCCTTTTTTATCAAAAATAAAAGCGTAGTTATTCGATGTTTTATCAGCAATAGACAAATAATCGCGGAATTTTTTTAGACTGATATCGTAACCGAAACGGACAGTTGTATGATTTTTTGAAATTAGTTTAAAGTAAACCCGCCAGATCCATTCCTTTCCAAATCGAACAATTGTACTTATATGGTCTGCATTTTTATGTTGAAGAACAAATTTTTCAGTATCATTAATTTCTGCCTGGGTAGCAGTAGAATCAGTTCCAAACTGAATTTTTTCATCGTTAATCTGAAACCAGTTATTTACGATCAAAGGATTGGTCATCTGTACCGAGGATAAAACCTTTAAATTAGAAGACAAATTCTTCTGATTACTAATTTTTAGAACGTGTTTCATTCGGTTTTCCTGTTCCAGCAGTTTTGAAAACTCCTGCGACAAGAATTCCTGTCTCTTGATAAAGTCATTCTGTGCCAGAATCTCTTTTTCTTTTTCAGTAAGGTCAGTAATTAAATTACTAAAAATGTAAACAGAAGAAACGGTAACTAAAATTATGAATGAGACGTATATAAAAAATGCACGCCTGGATGTTATTTTTTTTAATTTAAATTTCAAAAGAAGTATATAAAATAGGAGTCGTCTAATTAGCAACCGAAAATTGCGAGTCGTAGAGATTTTTATAATAGCCATTAGCTTTAGTCAATAATTCCTGATGTGTTCCCTGCTCAACTATCAGACCTTTGTCCATTACCACAATTTTATCTGCATTAACTATAGTTGCAAGGCGATGTGCAATAACAATCGATGTTCTTCCTTTGGTAATAGTTTCTGTAGCACGCTGAATTAATTCTTCAGAATAAGTATCGATAGACGAAGTTGCTTCATCCAAAATTAAAATACTCGGATTACTCACATAAGAACGTAAAAAGGCAATTAATTGTCGCTGACCGGAAGAAAGCATAACACCTCGTTCTTTTACATCAAAATCATAATTTTCCGGCAGGCTCATGATAAAATCGTGTACGCCAATTTTTTTAGCAGCATCTATAACCTGCTCACGTGTAATTTCGGGATTGTGCAAAGTGATGTTGTTGTAAATGGTATTCGCAAACAAAAAAACATCCTGTAACACCACGGCAATTTGTTTTCGTAAAGAAGCCAAAGTATAATTTTCGATATTGTTCCCGTCAATAAAAATTGTTCCGCTGTTAATTTCGTAAAAACGGTTCAGTAAATTAATAATGGTCGATTTTCCAGCACCAGTCGAGCCCACAATTGCAATTGTCTGACCGGAGGTAACAGATAAATTAATTCCCCTTATAACTTCTTCTTCCGGAATATAACTAAAACGAACGTCCTTAAATTCTATACTTCCTTCAAAAACAGGTGCATCCAGAGTTCCGGTATCCTGAATATGATCCTGAGTATCAATAATATCAAAAACACGATTAGCCGCAATCATTCCTAATTGCATTTCGTTAAACTTATCCGCAATCTGACGCAGTGGATTAAACAACATTCCAATAAACATTGTGTAGGAAAACAAATCTCCAAAAGTCGTAAAGTTATCTCCGTTAAGAATTTTAAATCCGCCAAAAACAACTACCAATCCTAAAGTGATAGACGAAATAATATCAGCAATCGGGAAGAAGATGGAGTTGTATAAAATAGTTTTAATCCATGCGACTCTATGTTTGTCGTTGATAGTTTTAAAATTTTCAGCTTCGATTTTTTCACGGTTAAAAAGCTGAACGATTTTCATTCCCGTTACTCTTTCCTGAACGAATGAATTCATATTGGCAATCTGCGTTCGCACTTCTTCAAAAGCAACCTGCATTTTACGCTGAAAAATCCGGGTAATATACACCAGAATTGGCATGGCAACAACCACAATCCAGGTGAGTTTCCAGTTCATGTAAAACATAAAAATCAGTACCACAAGCATCTTCATCAAATCACTTATAATCATAAATAATCCCTGACTGAAAATACGTGCAATCGATTCAATATCTGAAACAGAGCGGGTTACCAGTTGTCCAACCGGAACTAAATCAAAATACTTCATTCTGAAGCTTAAGATGTGTTTAAAAAGTTTGTTCCGAATATCTTTTACAATATCCTGTCCAAGCCAGTTGGCCCAATAGACAAAATAGAACTGAGAGAAAACTTCCATTAGAAGAACAACACCCATCAAAATAATGTACATCAGCAAACCATGTTTGTCATGTGTCTTGATATAACCATCAACGGTTTGTTTCAATAAATAGGGGCGAAGTGCAGCAAAAACCGATAAGGATACTGCAAAAAGAATAACGCCGTAATAGCGCCATTTATAAGGTTTTGTATATTTTAAAATCCGTTTGAATAATCCGGTATCAAATGCTTTTGCTTTCATTTATTTTAGGAGCTGTTCCTGCTTTACACTTCAATCTTTTTTGTTTTTAAAGAAAAAACAAAAAAGGATTTCCGTTGCAATCAGGGCTATTTTATGTAATCGTAATCAATTTTAGTTAAATATAAACCATGCGCAGGAACTGAAAATCCCGCTTTTTCTCTGCTTTTGCTGGCAATAATGTTTTCAAAATCTTCCAGCGAAATTTTATGCAGGCCTATATTAATTAAAGTTCCTACAATCGCCCTAACCATATTTCGTAAAAAACGATTTGCCGAAATTGTAAAAACCAGTTTATTATTTTCCTGTTTCCAATACGCCTCAAAAACCGTGCAATCAAATGTATTGACATCGGTATGTACTTTTGAGAAACATTGAAAATCGGTATTCCTCAATAAAATCCTTGCTGCTTCATTCATTACATCCACATCCAGTTTTTGATTCACATACCAGCTCAGTCCTTCCAAAAACGGACTCTTAACCGTATTGATATGGTATTCATACGTTCGTTTTGTAGCATCAAATCGACAATGCGCATCATCATGCACCTGAATCAAATCAAAAACAGCAATGTCTTTTGGCAGATACGAATTCAGTTTATGTACTAAAATCGGAACTTCAATAGTGGTTTCAAAATCAAAATGCCCATACATTTCTTCTGCATGAACACCGGTATCAGTTCTTCCGGCACCCATGACATTTATAGTAGAGTTCAGCAAAACCGAAAGTGCTTTATTTAACGTTTCCTGAACTGATGCAGCATTCGGCTGAAACTGCCAGCCATGATAATGTGTTCCGTTATAAGCAAAGTGAATAAAATATCTCAAAGTAAAGGTTCAAAGTGACAAAGTTGCAAAGGTACAAAGTTTTTTCCGTAGAGATGCACAGCAGTGCGTCTATCTCCTCAACGAGAAAATAAAATTAAAACAAATAAATTCAAGAATAACTTTGCATGCTCACGAAAGAATCTTTGTATTTTAGCATTCCGAAATCTTAGCCTCAGAATGAAAAAAATCCTCCTGCTTTCCGATACCCACAGCCATATTGATGATACTATTTTAAAATATGTGGCACAGGCCGATGAAGTATGGCACGCGGGTGATATTGGAGATTTGAATGTTACCGACACCATAAAAAAACTAAAGCCACTGCGTTGTGTTTATGGTAATATCGATGATGCTCAGGCTCGATTAGAATTCCCGCTCAATAATCGTTTCTTTTGTGAGGATATTTCAGTCTGGATTACGCACATAGGAGGATATCCCGGAAAATATAATCCTGCGATTAAGGAAGAAATGAATAACAATCCGCCAAAATTATTTATTTGCGGGCATTCGCATATTTTAAAAGTAATGTTTGATAAAAAAAATAATCTGCTCCACATGAATCCGGGTGCAGCGGGCAAAAGCGGTTTCCATCAGGTAAGAACGATGTTGCGCTTTGTAATTGAAGGAGACAATATAAAAGATTTAGAAATCATCGAAATCGATAAAAGAGTTTAGATTTTGGAGTAATCAAAAACACCCCTATTTACTAAGGACTAACCACTAAGAACTCAATCCCCAAGAGGAACCGTTATTTTAATAGAAGTACCCTCATTTATTTTTGATTTAACTCTAAAATGTCCATTCAGATTGTTTATTCGGGCTTTTATCTGATTAAGGCCAAATCCTTCAACAAAATTAAAATCATTAATATCAAATCCTTTTCCGTTATCAGTTATTTTAATAATTAATTCATTGTTACTTTCTGATAATGAAACTTCAGCCCTGTTGGCCTCACTGTGTTTTATGATATTATTGAGAAGTTCTGAAATGATAAAATAAAGTCTCGTTTCGAATTTTTCCGGATATCTTTTTTTGTTTGAAATGGTATTTAGATATTCAAAGTGTAAATTTGAATTTGAGTATTTTTCGCATAAATCATCCAGTGCATATAACAATCCGAAACGAACCAATAAAGTAGGCAGAAGATCATGCGAAAGATCCCTTACTTTATCATGTGTTTCATCGAGAATAAATTTTGTTTTTATGATTTCATCAGGAACACTACTGTGTTGTGATAAAAACACATTTAAATGCATGCCTGCAGATGACAAAGAAGCACTAATAGTGTCGTGTAAAAACAAAGCGACTTTTTTTCGTTCACTTTCCTGCCCGTCGATGCTGGCATTAATTATATTTTGGTGAATTTTATTTTGAATGTTTTTTATCCTGTTTTTTTGTTTCAGCTTGGTGTATTGATAAAAAAAGTAAAAAAAGATAGTTATGATAAGAAATAAAATAACAATGATGCTGAAAGCTTTTTTGTGTTGTGACTGTTCTTCAAGCAATATTTTTTGCTTGTTTTTATATTCTGTTTCTATTTTGTCAACTTCTCTTTTGTATTCATCCAATTCAAGATTAACTCCGGCAAGTTTTGTTTTTTTTTGTTTTGCCAAAGAGGTTATTTCCTCGGTAAGCCGATTGAATTCTATTATATTTTCATAAGCTTTTTCATAATTCTTATTTTTAAATAAAAAAGAAGCATATTTTTGATGTGTTATGGATAAATCAAATTTTTCAGAACTTTTATTACCTAATTTTATAGCTTTTAAAAAATAAAAATTTGCTTTTACAGTATCGTTTACATGATCATAATAAACTCCGTTTAACATATTTAGGGCAACGACTGTTGATTCATCCCCATGCTGTTTAAATTGATTTATATACTTGAAATACTCTAAACTTTTGTCGAAATTTCCAATCTCAAAATAAGCCCATGTGATGTTAAGTTTTCTAAGATATATTTTAAGTTTATCGGATGATTTATTACTATATTCAAGAGCTTTTTTATAGTGAATTATGCCTTGATTGTATTCCTTTTTTTCAAAGAAATAGATATTTGCTAAATTGTTATTGATTCTTCCTTTAAAGGTGTTATTGTCTGTTTTATCAATGTAGTATAAGGCTTTCAGGTAAAAGGTAAATGCTTTGTCAAGCATAAGTAAATTATCAAAATTTACTCCTATTAAATTATAAGAGCGTGCAATTAAATTATTATCATTAATAGCGATGGCATTTTTTAAAGCGGTTCTCGATTGTGCTAAAGATTTTGCATAGTCTTGATTTTTCCAATTTTTAGTTGCATCAGTTACTAATTTCTCAATTTCATTTTTAGAAAGGGCTTTGTTTTGAGAATAAAAAGAGTTGCTAAAACAAATTAGTAATATAATCAATAATGAAATAATCCTTGCTCTACGCATTTATATAAATAATTTACATGTTAGTTTTTAACATTTTGTTTCAAATTTAATAATTAAATTTATTCTTATTAAAAAAATATATATTATTATTGTAATGCAATTAGTCTTACAGTTGTTACTATGTGTCTGTATGAAATATAAAGCATGTTCTTTTAAATGTTTAAAAGGATGAAACATTTAATTTTTCTGAAGATTATTGTAATTATATATAAATTGAAATTTTGAAGTATTCCCACCTAAGAAATAATTCAAAAGTTTTTAAATGATTAAGAAAATTTAACTTAAATAAAAACAATTATGATCAAGAGATTTTTAGAAGTAGAGGAAATTTATGATTTAGCGAGCGACGAACAAACAAAGTTCTATTTTGCAGATGAACAAGAAGAAGAGGAAGAAGAAGAAGAGAAAGATAGAAAAGGAGGAAAGGTAGAAGCTTAATGACTAAAATATAACTATTATATAATTTGCGATTTTTTCTCTTCAATATGATTGAAAAAAAACAGTTAAGATTATAAAGACTAATCCGTTGTAATAATAAACAAACGCTTCTATTTTAGAAGCGTTTTTTGTTGAAAGTATAAACTTCTAAATTTAAAAATTACAAATCGGGAGAAACTAATTTATCCATTTAAAGGCACACTAATCATAATTAAAGTTCCTTCATTTATTTTTGATTTTACATCAAATTGTCCATTGAGGTTATTTATCCTGGCTTTGATTTGATTAAGGCCAAATCCTTCCACAAAATTAAATTTATTGGTATCGAAACCCTTTCCGTTATCTGTAATTTCAATAATCATTTCGTTATTGTTTTCAATCAGTGAAATTTCGGCTTTACTCGCCTGACTGTGTTTGATGATGTTATTTAAAAGCTCAGAAATGATAAAATAGAGCCTCGTTTCAAATTTTTCAGTATATCTTTTTTTGATCGGAATGGTATTCTGGTATTCAAAATGCAAAGTAGAATTAGAGTATTTTTCACATAAATCATCCAGAGCATATAACAATCCAAAACGTGCCAATAAGGTAGGGATAAGATCATGCGAAAGATCCCGGACCTTATCATGGGTTTCATCTAATATTAATTTTGTTTTTGTAATTTCAGCAGGAAGGCTGTCATGTTGTGATAAAAAAACATTGAGGTGCATTCCTGCAGATGATAAGGAAGCACTGATTGTATCATGCAAAAATAAAGCAACTTTTTTACGTTCGCTTTCCTGTCCGTCAATGCTGGCATTAATTATGTTTTGATTTATCTTATTCTGAATATCTTTTATTCTGTTTTTTTGTTTCAGCTTTGTGTTTTGATAAAAAAAGTAAAACAAAATAAGGCTAATGAGGAATAATGACAAGATAATAGTTGTCATCTTGTTTTTACGGGCACTTTCAGAATGAAATAATTTTTCCCTCTTTTTGCTTTCAATCCCCATCTTGTCTATCTCTCTTTTGTATTCATCAATTTCGAGATTAATTCCGGCGATTTTTGCTTTTTTGGCCTTGTCTTGGAGGTTTATTTCGTCGTTTAACTCCTGAAAGGCTTTTAGGTTTTTATAAGCCGCTTCAAAGTTTTTATTTTTAGATAAAAATTTTGAATACTCCTGATAAATGTAGGATAAATCGGATTTTTCGTCGTATTTTATGGCGTTTTGTATCCCTTTTTTAAAACTGTAATCTGCTTTTGGATTGTCATTTTTGTAGGTATAATACATGCCATTGAGCATGTCAGTAACAGCAGCAGTGGTTTCAATACCATATCTATGATTGTATTTATTGATGTATTTTAAATAAGGATACCCTTCAGGAAAACGTCCAATATCAAAATAGGCCCATGCAATATTGAGTTTGGTCAGAAAAACTTGCGAAGAATCTTTAACTGCCCTGCTATAGTATAACGATTTGATATAGTAAGAAATTCCTTTTTCGTATTTCTTCTTGTCAAAGCAATAGATATTACCAATGTTATTGTAAAGCCAGTTTTGAAGCTCTAAATTATTAGATTTTTCAGCATATATTAAACTTTTTTGGTAATAAAACAGTGCCTTGTCAGGTTCCGATATTCCATCAAAATTGGCTGCAATTGTATTGTATGATCGGGCAATTAAATTGTTGTTTCGTGATAAAAGAGAATGATTTAAGAGCTGCCTGGACTGTATTAGCGATTTCTCGTAGTCTTCTTTGTGTAGATTAGTAGTTGCTTCGTTATAAAGTTTTAGTAATTCTTTTTCTGTAAAGCTTTTTTTTTGGCCTATAGCAGGAATGCAAAAAAGTAATATCAAAAAAAGACTTATAAAATTGCGAAAAGCCAACATAGTAAAAAATTAGTGGATAAAAATATAGTTTATAAATTTAAAATCAAATGTGTTATAATTGAATGTTGTGTTTTTCTAAAAAAAAAACATGATTTTAAATACTCTATGATTGGCGATATGGTGAGAAAGACTAATTTGTAAATTATGAAGCCTGCTTTTAAGATTTTATCAAATTGTTTTTAATGGCATATTTTACAAGTCCAATAGTATTTTTTGTCTGTAGTTTTTTCATAATATTTTTACGATGCGTTTCTACCGTATTGGTACTGATAAACAACTGTTCACTAATTTCTTTACCACTGTATTCAAGTGAAATCAGAGTTACAATTTCCAATTCACGACAAGTTAAAATTGAATTTTCAGGAATGATGTTCTTTTTGTTTAATTTAGGATTGTTTTCTGTAAAAGTATTGAAGATTTTTTCTCTTACTGAGTTGCAAAAATATTCTTCTCCCTGATTTACTACTTCAATAGCTTCAATTATATTTTCGCCCGCACATTTTTTTGTCAGATAACCACTGGCACCTAAATTCATTACTTCCCTGATGATTTTTAAATCATCATAGCTGGACAGGATGATAACTTTGCAAGGATACCCTTTTTGATGAAACTCTTTTAAAACTTCGATGCCGTCTTTTTCAGGCATACTCAGATCAAGTACAAGGATTTGGGCCTTATTGGCTGTTACTTCATCAAAAATATTCAAACCGTTAGAGGATGAACCTACAATTTCGAATTCAGAAACAGTACTTAATAAATTGGTTAATCCATCAATAAGTACTAAATGGTCATCAGCGAGATGTATTTTTATTTTATGTGTCATAAATAAATTGAAATAACAAAAGCGAAATTATGAAAATTCTACTTAAAAGATTGGATTTCTAAAGTTTATTTTCTTTGATTGATAGTAAATGTAGTGAATTTTCCACAAAAAAACCCGAATCTTACAATTCGGGTTCTCTTCGCGCAATAAACTAAGTTTATAGGTTTATCTCAAACGATCCACAGATTTTACAAGATCTTCATCCTTTTTGATGGCCTTATTAGCTAAAACTAATAACACGATAGCAACAATAGGAAGAAACATCCCAATACCTTTCTCAGAAACCGCGTTAACAGTTTCTCCAGATAAATTTAGTGAACGGTAAACAAATAATCCTAATAAAATTAAATTTAATAAGATGTTCAGTCTGCCCATAACAAACTGATTTTGTCTTTTTTTGTATGATATAATACTGATAATCGTTAACATGGTACTCAAACCTAAAAGTACAGTGTAGAGCTGATCCTGCATAAAATAAAAAGCTTTTCCATTATTTAATGTCCAAAGAGGAATAAAAAACAACAAAACGCCTGTAATTAAAAAGGTAAGGAGTAAATATATAGTTTGAATTCGTTGTAGCATAATCTGAAATTGTTTTACAAAAATATATTTTCTTTTTTATAAATACTATTGTATGATTAAATTTTATTCGTATTATTGCATCATAATACCGTAAGCACTTCATACTGCGGTCAATTCAAAAAAATAATTATCTACCTATTCTTTTTACAGTATTTTCCGTTAAAATAATTAAATTCATAGAACATTCATGTTTGACATTTCTGCATTAAAAGAAATGAAGCTTTCTGAGCTTCAAGAAATAGCTAAGTTAGCTAAAACTATAAAGTTTAATGGTGTTAAAAAAGACACTTTAATTTCTCAGATTTTAGCACACCAAGAAGCGACTGTAGCGCCGCCTGTCCCTACTGTTGATCAGGCAGAAATAGTTGATGACAAACCAAAAAGAGCCAGAATAGTTCCTGTGAAAAAAGCGGTAATTAGTAAAAATGCTCCCGTTTTAGAATTTGATAAGGTAGAAGAACCCCGTGAAGAAATACAAACTCCGGTTGTTTCAAAGCCAAATGCCAAAATTCAGGAAAAACCAAAAACTGAGGAAACTGCTGAAAATAAAACAGTACAGAAAGTAGATAAAAAAGAACCAAAAATCGTAAAATTTAATAAATCAGCTTACGAGAAAAAGGTTGCTCAACAAAAAGAGAAAGAAGCCGAAAAAGAAGAAAATGTTGTAGAGGAAGTTAAGGAAACTGTTGAAAACCAATTGCCAACAGCTGAAAAAACAGAGGCAGCTGCTCCGGTAAAAAAGATTAATCCTAATCAGAATAAAAATCAAAATCTTAACCAAAACCCGAATCAGAATCAGAATCCAAATCAAAACGGGAATGGAAATGGAAATAACGGAAACCAAAATCCAAATCATAAAAATAAAAAGAATAATAATTTCAGGGATTCAGACTTTGAATTTGACGGAATTATCGAAAGTGAAGGAGTTCTTGAAATGATGCCCGATGGATACGGTTTCTTGCGTTCATCAGATTATAATTATTTAGCTTCTCCGGATGATATTTATCTATCCACTTCACAAATCAGGTTATTCGGTCTTAAAACCGGAGATACCGTAAAAGGAGTGGTTCGTCCTCCAAAAGAAGGAGAGAAATTTTTTCCATTAGTTCGTGTATTAAAAATTAACGGACATGATCCGCAGGTAGTTCGCGACAGAGTTTCTTTTGAACATCTGACACCTGTTTTTCCTTCTGAAAAATTCAAATTAGCCGAAAAAGGCAGTTCTATATCCACCCGAATTATTGATTTATTTTCTCCAATCGGAAAAGGGCAGCGTGGTATGATAGTCGCACAACCGAAAACCGGTAAAACAATGTTGCTAAAAGATATTGCTAATGCGATTGCAGCAAATCATCCTGAAGTTTATTTAATCGTTCTTTTGATTGATGAGCGTCCTGAAGAGGTTACAGACATGCAGAGAAGTGTACGTGGAGAAGTTATTGCTTCGACTTTTGACAGAGAGCCACAGGAACACGTGAAAATTGCTAATATTGTGCTTGAAAAAGCAAAACGTCTGGTAGAATGCGGACATGATGTTGTGATTCTTTTAGATTCAATTACCCGTTTGGCAAGAGCATACAATACAGTACAGCCAGCGTCAGGAAAAGTATTAAGTGGTGGTGTTGATGCTAATGCATTACAAAAACCAAAACGTTTCTTTGGAGCGGCAAGAAATGTAGAAAACGGAGGTTCATTAAGTATCATCGCAACTGCATTAACTGAAACAGGCTCTAAAATGGATGAAGTTATCTTCGAAGAATTTAAAGGAACAGGTAACATGGAGCTTCAGCTGGATCGTAAAATTGCAAATAAACGTATTTTTCCTGCAATTGATCTTACATCTTCAAGTACTCGTCGTGATGATTTATTGCTGGATGAAAAAACATTACAAAGAATGTGGATTATGCGTAAATATCTTTCTGATATGAACCCGGTAGAATCTATGGATTTTGTTAACGATCGTTTCAAGAAAACCAGAAATAACGAAGAGTTTTTGATTTCTATGAATGATTAGTAAGGGACAAAGGTTTGGAGGTTCAAAGTTATAAAGTTTTTAAAAATTTAATAAACTTCTGAATTTAGATATATAAATAAAAAGGATGAGTTTTAACTCATCCTTTTTTTATTGTTTAAGATTTCCAAGACCTATGAAGCTTTGCAACTTTGAGCCTTAGTATCTAAAATAGAAATCTATTTTTTATCAACTACTGGGCGATTCTCTCTATTTGCCAACTCCCATGCAACAACAAAAGCAAGTTGGGTTCTTTTGGTTAAAGCATCATATTCAATTTTTTCTGCTATATCATCTTTTCCGTGGTAATCTTCATGGACTCCATTAAAAAAGAAAACGGCTGGAATGCCATGTTTTGCAAAATTATAATGATCAGAGCGCTCATAAAAACGGTTAGGGTCTTTAGGATCGTTAAATTTAAAATCCAAGTCCATTTTGATATATTTGTCATTTTGTGACACAACAGCATTATGTAAATCTGTAGACAATCTGTTGGCTCCAATAACATAAACATAGTTGTTTGTTTTAGCATGCTCTACATCACGGCGGCCAATCATATCAATATTAATATCAGCAACTGTATTTGCTAACGGGAATAATGGATTTTCAGAGTAATATCTTGAACCATGCAATCCGTGCTCTTCGCCTGTTACGTGAAGAAATAAAATTGAACGTTTTGGTCCGTGTCCGTCTTTTTTTGCTTTTGCAAAAGCCTTCGCCATTTCTAATAAAGCTACTGTTCCTGAACCATCATCATCGGCACCATTAAAAACTTCACCATTTTGAATGCCTACATGGTCGTAATGGGCTGAGATTACCAAAACTTCATTCGGTTTTTCTGAGCCTTCAATATAAGCCCAGATGTTTTCTGAATCTGGCAAGTTCTCATTGCGTCTTGCATTTAAAAAAGATGCCGGAATATGTTGATAATAGTCAGTTGCTCCTTTAGGAAATGAAATTCCATTTTCCTTGTATTGTTCAATCATGTAAAGTCCCGCTTTCTTTTGTCCTTTTGATCCGGTTTCGCGACCTTCCATTTCATCAGAAGCAACAACGTAAAGCATTTCTTTCAGGTCTTTTTCTTTAATGACCTTTATGTATTTGGTTGGGTCAGAATTATCTTTATAAGTAACCGATTGAGTGTTTTTACATGAAAATGCAGAAGCAATTAATAATAGAAATACAATTTTTTTCATTATTTGTTTTTAGTGTATGTTTATAAATGTGTAAATAACATAAAGGGATAGTAAAAATATAATAAAAAGAGCGTTTATAATGAATAATATCGCGCTTTTAACAAAAGAAACTATTCTGGATTCTCCATAAAAACGATGATGCGCAGGATAAAAATAATAACACATCCAGATTGTTCCGACAATGCCGGTAATGGTAGAAATAATACTCAACGGACTATCATCTCCAAAAAGACCGATAATCCTGTCAATCATAAACATTACAAGGAAAATCAGCAACAAAAATGAAAAATAATGAAGTGTAAAAATGCCATGATCGAAATAATACCATTTCTTTTTATCATGAAACAGCCATAGGAAAAAGGCGAAAAAAGGCATAATTATAAAAAGGATCTTCGGGATATTGTGAGAAAAGGATTCTATGAATTTTTCAATTATTTCTTTCTTAGTAAACTTTTCAGTTATATGTACCGCTTTTTCATAAGTCCAATAAGAAAATGAGTTAAGCTTATTTTTCTCGTTGCCATATTTCTGAATAGAATCAATTTCTTTCATTGATTTTAAATGAAAATATTTATCATTGCTTCCTATGTCCCCCAACTTTATATTAGATTTAACCATCTCCGCATTCAATTCTTTTTCACTTTTATTAATATTTTCATTAACACTGCCGGGAAATATAGCAATTAATAAAAAAGTAATAAAACTGATAAAGATATACAAACGAACAGGAGCTAAATAAGACAATCGCTTTCCTGAAAGGTATTCTTTTGTTAATGTCGCAGGTTTAAAGAGAAGGTTTTTAATGGTTTTCCAAAAAGCATTTTCGTAGTGTGTTAAGTCTTCAAAAAAATGAATAAAAAGATGGTGAAATGTTTTTCTGGAATCTGTGTTTTCCTGTCCGCAGTTAGGGCAGAATTTTTGCTCAACAAAATGACCGCAATTTAAACAGGTTTTATCTTCTCTAATCGGACTGTGTGACATGGACTTTTTTGGTTTTGATTAGTATATAATGCTTATTTTTTAAGAACTTCATTCAGAAAAAGCTGCAAATGTTCAAATGATCTTTTCGCAGCAACTGCATTATAGGCAGCGCCTTTAGAATTATCATTTCCAGCCTCCGGATTCGTAAATGAATGTACCGAATTTGCATAATAAATCATTTGCCAGTCGGCTTTTGAATCACGCATTTCTTGTTGAAAGGCAGCTATTTCTTCTTTTGGAACAAATGGATCATCTGCTCCGTGGCATATTAAAACTTTAGTTGAAATTGGTTCTGTTTTTCTGGCAGCATCCTTACCTAAACCGCCATGAAATGATGCAACTCCTTTTAGTTTCAGTCCTCCTCGTGCTGCTTCCAGAACTCCTGTTCCTCCAAAACAATATCCAATAGCTACAATATTATCAGTATTTGCTCCGGATTTGATTAATTGATCCAAAGCCAATTGAATTCGTTTTTGATAAGCCTGATAGTTATTTTTGTAAAATCCTGCCTGTTTTCCTGCTTCAGCAGTGTTTTTTGGATAATTTCCCTCACCATAAATATCAGCTATGAAAACGGTGTAGCCCAATTTTGACAGGTCCTCTGCAATTCCTTTAGAAGCATTATCAATTCCAAGCCATGCCGGCAAAAGCAAAATTCCAGGATTTTGGCTGCTTTTTTTCGCAGATTTTATAGACAATCCATTCAGAACCTGATCTCCATCAATGTATTTTACGGTTTTTAATTGGGCGTTCATAGTGCAGAAAAATAAGGAAATAACTAAAATAAAGAATGTTGATTTTTTCATGATTTTTTACAATTTTAAACAAATATCTGAAATATAATCGTACGAAAAAACCTCAAAATGGTTTTCTTTTGAGGTTTTTTAAAAGAATTCAAAATGTTGAGAATTATGTTTTTAGAAGATGTTTTAAAGCGTAATGTTTCTCTTAAAGGCACATCCTAATTCGACTATGGAATCGGTTTTGGCAATCCCTGAAATCCGGTCTATTTTTTCGTACAGAACCTTTCGCATATGTTCATGATTCTGGGCGATGATTTTGATGTAAAGCGTAAAAGAACCAGTTACATAATAACACTCTGTAATTTCCGGAATTGCTTTTAATGCTTCGATAATCCTGTCGGAATCTGAATCTTTATTGAGTGTGATTCCGGTAAAAGAAGCCCAGTCATAACCAATTTTTTTTTCGTTCACCAAAGGCCTGATTCCAGAGATGATGCCCTGTTCTGTTAATCTGTTAACACGCTGGTGTACCATGGTGTTTGAAATTTTTAAAGTAGCAGCAATAGTAGAAAAAGCCATTCTGCCGTCTTTTTCAAGTTCTTTTATAATTCTAATGTCAAATTCGTCTAAAGGGTTCATTTTTTAATGTTTAAAAATTAAAATTGACTTTTTTATTTCTTTTATATGTAAAATTAACTTTTTATTGGGTAAATAAAGTCAAAAATAGTGTCTTATATTGTTAAATAATATAATATGATTATTTTTGTAAAAGTTATAAATAGACAATCATGGCACATAAACAAGAAATCCTTTCAGTGAAATCAGAAGTTTTAATTGAAAAAGAAAATAAATACGGAGCTCACAATTATCATCCACTTCCGGTAGTGTTAGACAGGGGAGAAGGTGTTTATGTGTGGGATGTTGACGGCAAAAAATATTATGATTTTTTATCTGCTTATTCTGCCGTAAACCAAGGGCATTGTCATCCTAAAATTGTGGGAGCAATGGTGGATCAGGCGCAAAAACTGACTTTGACTTCAAGAGCTTTTTACAACGATAAATTAGGAAACTACGAAGAGTTTGTAACCAATTATTTTGGTTTTGATAAAGTATTGCCAATGAATACGGGTGCTGAAGCGGTAGAAACTGCTCTAAAACTTTGTAGAAAATGGGCTTATGAAGTAAAAGGAATTCATGAAAATCTGGCACAGATTATTGTTTGCGAAAATAATTTTCACGGAAGAACGACTACCATTATTTCTTTTTCAAATGATGAGAGTGCCCGTAAAAGTTTTGGACCTTTTACAGAAGGTTTTATAAAAATAGAATATGATAATTTAACGGCTTTGGAAAAAGCTCTTGAATCCTCTAAAAATATTGCCGGTTTTCTGGTGGAACCAATTCAGGGCGAAGCCGGAGTTTATGTCCCGAGTGAAGGTTATTTAGCAAAAGCAAAAGCCCTTTGCGAAAAACATAACGTCTTGTTTATTGCCGATGAGGTTCAGACTGGAATTGCCCGTACCGGAAAATTATTAGCGGTTCACCACGAAAATGTGCAGCCTGATATCCTGATTTTAGGAAAAGCAATTTCTGGCGGAGTTTATCCTGTTTCGGCAGTTTTGGCGAATAACGAAATTATGAATGTAATCAAACCGGGACAACACGGATCGACTTTTGGAGGAAATCCTGTTGCAGCAGCGGTTGCTATTGCAGCTCTTGAAGTGGTAAAAGACGAGCAGCTGGCTGAAAATGCTGAACGCTTAGGAATTGTTTTAAGAAAAGGCTTAAACGAAATAGCAGAACGCAACAATCTGATTACTTTGGTTCGTGGTAAAGGTTTGCTAAATGCAATCGTAATCAATTCTGATGAAGAATCAGATTTGGCCTGGGAAATCTGTCTGAAATTCAGGGATAACGGTTTATTGGCAAAACCAACCCATGGCAACAAAATTCGTCTGGCTCCACCTTTGGTTATTACCGAAACTCAGATTCAGGAATGCCTTGAAATTATTGAGAAATCTTTGAATCATTTTAGAAATTAGACTACACGCTGAAAGGAATTAATTTGATTCTAATAGCATTATTTAAAAAACCGTATCATTCCTGAAGGTATTAACTTCAAATGATACGGTTTTTTTATTGTACAAACTTTATTTTTTATCGAATGGCATCCAGTACAATCTCCTCATGAGTAATATTGGAGAGATTTATAGCAGTTTCTATTAGGGCTAAATGCGAATATGCCTGCGGGAAATTACCTAAAAGGCGTTTGGTTTCAAAATCGATATCTTCGCTAAATAACCCTAAATGATTACTATAAGAAAGCAATTGCTCAAAGAGTTTTTCCGCCTTCTTCTCTTCTCCAATTTTGTACAGACTGTTAATGAACCAAAAAGTACAAATGGTGAAAGAAGAGGAGGGAAGACCAAAATCATCTTTATTTTTGTATCGGTATAAAAGTCCGTCATTGCTCAGATCACGTTCAATCGCCTTAACTGTTGCCACATATTTTGGATCCATGGCTTCAATAAACCCGTAACTTTCCATTAAAAGTACAGAGGTATCAAGATCGTTAGAACCATAGGATTGTGTAAAAGCCTGTACCGATTCATTCCAGGCGTTTTCCATAATATCATTTTTTATAACTTCGGCCAAGGGTTCCCATTTTTCTACTTTGTGATTTTTGCCTAATATTTTGGCTACTTTGATGGCTCTGTCTATTGCTGTCCAGCATAATATTTTAGAAAACGTAAAATGTCGTTCTTCTGTTCTGAATTCCCAAATTCCTTTATCTGGTTCCTGCCAGTGTTTGTCGACTACCCAGACAATTCCTTTGGTGATGTTCCACAGTTCTTCACCATTTTCAGTATCATTGCTAAACGTAATAAGCTGCTGGTAAATCACATCCATCAAAATGCCATAAATATCATTCTGACGCTGAGAGTAGGCTGCGTTGCCAATTCTTACAGGCTTGCTTCCCATGTAACCGCTCAGGTGATCGAGGGTTTCTTCAGTCAGTTTTTTTTCTTTGTTGATGCCATACATGATTTGTAGCTTCTCATCTTTATTAGGAACCAGGTCTATAATAAATTGCAGATAATCTTTCGCGAGTTTTTTATGTCCAAGTTCAGAAATCACTTTTACTACCATAGAAGCATCCCTGATCCAGCAAAATCTGTAATCCCAGTTTCTGACCTCACCAATAGTTTCCGGCAGAGAGGTTGTGGCTGCGGCCAAAACAGCACCGGTTTTTTCATAACTAAGCAATTTCAGTGTGATAGCACTTCGGGCAATCTGCTCATTGTATTTTTTGTATTCTGTAGTTTTATCACTCCAGCTCAGCCAATAGGTTTTGGTTCTTTCGAATTCCAGATTTATTTTTGTGAGCGTTGGAATAAAAATTTTCTCATTATAGGCCATCAACAAATAGCCATCATCCTTAAGTGTGATCTCGTTTCCGTTAGCTATACTTTCCAGATCTAAATTGCTGTACAAGAAAAGCGAATCGAATTTGATTGTTCCTGTAAGGCTCACAATATGATTTGTTTTGACAAAACTGGTAGTAACGCCTGATGCATAATCAAGGCGCGGTTCATATTTTATTTTAAATGATGGCGAACCGGAAACTTTTTTAAAATACCGGATAATTTCCGGAGGAGCCATATAGCCTCCTTTATCTTTCCGGTAACGGGGCATGAAATCATTAATTTCAAAAGTATCAGTACCGTTAGAAAAGGTAGTTACTAATATACTTGTATTGGGTATGTATTTTTGAATAATTGTATAATCATCAGTTACCAGAATTTCGAAACTTCCTCCAATTTCCTGATCTAATATTTTTGCAAATACTGATGCAGAATCAAATTCCGGAAGGCAGCACCATTCGATGGCTCCTTTATCCGAAACCAATGCAGCACTGCGACAATTACCAATAATACCGTAGTTTAAATTCTTCATAAAGTAATCTTTTAGTTAGGTAAAAGGGTATTAATTATTTAAATTTACTAAAACGATGTTATTAATCCAAACCATTCTTAAATGAATAAAACAATTATAATTTCCAACAGGCTTCCTGTAGACCTAAAATTTGATGAAGAAAAATTAGTAGTAAAATCAAGTATTGGCGGTTTGGCAACAGGAATGAAATCAGTGCACTCTGAAGGAAACGGAATCTGGATAGGATGGTCAGGACTCACAGAAGAAGAAATAGAACCCAGCAGACAAAACGAAGTAGACAAGGCTCTGGCTAAAGAAAAATGTATCAGAGTTCCCCTGACAGCATACGATATAGAAAATTATTATTATGGCTTCAGTAATACTGCGCTATGGCCGCTTTTTCATTATTTTCAGGCTTATACTGAATTTGAACTTACACATTGGGAATCTTATAAAAATGTGAATCAGAAATTTGCTGATATCATCCTTGAAAATGTAAACGAAGGTGATACTGTCTGGATTCATGATTATCAGCTTTTATTGCTTCCTGAATTACTTCGGGAGAAAGCGCCAAATCTTACCATTGGATTTTTTCTGCATATTCCGTATCCGTCATTCGAGCTCTTCAGGACTTGCCCATGGCGTGATGAGCTATTATATGGTATGCTTGGTGCTGATCTTATTGGTTTTCATACGTATGATTATGTGAGGCATTTTATCAGTTCTACATCCAGAATTACCGGTCTTGAAATTCGCTTTAATGAAATATTTTACAAGGACAGAATTGTAAAAGTAGATTCTTTTCCTATGGGAATTGATTATGATAAATACCATAATGCGGCTCTGGAACACGAAGTACGTCCGGATGCTACAAAATCAGAACTGATGCACAATATCGAGCTGCATAATATGTCTTTTTCTGAAAGTAAGCTTATTTTATCAATCGACAGAATGGATTACACCAAAGGTATTCCGAACAGGATAAAATCTTTTGAATATTTTCTGAACAAATATCCGGAATATAAAGGGAAAGTAAGGCTGGTGATGCTTTCTGTTCCCTCAAGGGAAAATGTTCCTCAATACCAGCGATTAAAACGAGAAACAGATGAATTAGTGGGCAGGATAAACGGTCAGCTGGCAACTGTAAACTGGACTCCTGTCTGGTATTTTTACAGATCAATGCCGTTTGATGACCTGATTGATTTATATGTTGCTTCTGATGTTGCTCTGGTCACACCCACAAGGGACGGTATGAATCTGGTTGCTAAAGAATATGTAGCAACAAAAACACAAGGAAAAGGTGTACTTGTTTTAAGTGAAATGGCTGGCGCAGCTAAAGAAATGCATGAGGCACTTTTGGTAAATCCCAATAATTTCGAGCAGATTGCAGATACACTGAAATATGCCCTGGAAATGCCTGAAGCGGAACAAAAATCGAGACTGGAAGTCTTGAAGAAAAGAATTTCACGCTACAATGTAGAAAAATGGGCCGACTCATTTCTGAATGCCCTTGAAATCACTAAAAATGCAAAACCTGTCACAATTACCAAAAAAATGAATCCTGAAATAATTCACGATACTTTATTGGATTATAAGAATTCAGGGAAAAGACTGCTTTTACTTGATTATGACGGAACACTCGTAGGATTTAAGAATATACCCGGAGATGCAAGTCCGGATGATGAATTATATACTCTTTTGGACACTATTGCAGCAGATGAAAATACGGAAATCGCTATAATCAGCGGACGTGATCGTAAAACACTGGAAAACTGGTTTGGACATAAGAACTATACTTTAATAACAGATCACGGTGTATGGCTTAGGAAAAAAGAAAAAGAATGGGTAAGCCTGGAACACATTAAATCAGAATGGAAAGAAAATATCCGACCCATTATAGAAAGTTTTACAGACAGCACTCCCGGCACTTTTATTGAAGAAAAAAACTATTCTCTTGCCTGGCATTACCGAAGGGCTGATGCTGAGCTTGCCAATTTAAGGACAATGGAACTTAAACATGTTCTGACCAGCCTTTTGGCAAACAATTCGCTTTCAGTGCTGGAAGGGAATAAAGTGCTCGAAGTGAAGAGCAGTAATGTGAATAAAGGACGCGCAGCAGGAAGATTGGTAACTCAGGGCAATTATGATTTTATTTTGGCTATTGGAGATGACTGGACTGATGAATATATGTTTCAGGAATTACTGGAGAGTGCTTATACCGTTAAAGTAGGAAATACAAAAACTGCAGCCCGATATTTTGTCAATGATATCTCTGAGGTTCGACAGATTTTACAGATTTTAAAATAAACACAAAAAGGCGATTGAACAAACAATCGCCTTCTGTTTATAACTGCTTAAAATATCAAAAAAAGCAATTATGAGTTTGAGTTAGTGAACTCTGTTTTATTAGAACCTGACTTTTTTAAGTTCCCACAAAGTCTCGATAAATTTGTCGACATCCTGAGTGGTGTTATAAAAGGCCAGTGAAGGACGAACCGTAGTTTCGACACCCAATCTTCGTAAAATTGGCTGTGCACAATGATGGCCGGTTCTAACTGCAATTCCTTCTTTGTTTAAAGCCTGACCCACTTCGTCATTAGAATATCCTTGTAAATTAAAAGAAAGTACGCTGGCTTTGTTAGCCGCAGTTCCGATTAATCGAACACCCGGAATTTCTTTTAGGAGTTTCGTGGCATATTCCAGCAAATAATGTTCATATTGTCCGATCGCGTTGATACCGATTTTTGTAACGTAATCAATCGCGGCTCCAAGACCAATAGCGTCTGCTATATTACCGGTTCCGGCTTCGAAACGATTCGGGGCTTTATGGTATTTAATCTCCTCAAAAGTCACATCCTGAATCATGTTTCCACCTGATTGGTATGGCTGCATATCGTTTAGTAAATCTTCTTTTCCGTATAAAACACCAATTCCTGTTGGACCAAATATTTTGTGACCGGAAAAAACCAGCCAGTCGGCATTTAAATCCTGTACATCTACTTTCATATGCGAAACAGATTGTGCTCCGTCCAGTAAAACTTTGGCTCCAACAGCATGTGCCATTTCGACCATTTTCTTCGCAGGCGTTACAGTTCCGAGTGCGTTTGAAACCTGCGTAAAAGCCACAATTTTAGTTTTTGAATTCAGTAATTTAGCATATTCATCCAACAGAATTTGTCCGTCATCATCAACCGGAATCACTCGTAATTTCAAACCTTTTTTATCCGCTAATCGTTTCCACGGAACAATGTTGGCGTGGTGCTCTAAATTACTCACCACAATTTCATCTCCGGCTGAAAGATTGTTGTCACCCCAGCTTTGAGCGACAAGATTGATTCCTTCGGTAGCACCACGAACAAATACTACTTCATTTATCGAACCCGCATTCAGAAACACTTTTACTTTTTCGCGGGCAGCTTCATAGGCATCAGAAGCTCTTGCAGCCAATTCGTGTGCCGCACGGTGAATATTCGAATTTTCATGCTCATAAAAATAAGCAATACGATCGATAACCGATTTTGGCTTTTGTGTCGTTGCAGCATTATCAAACCAAATCAATGGTTTTCCGTTTACTTTTTCGCTTAGAATTGGAAAATCCTTTTTGATTAGATTAGCATCAAAAGGAGCACTTTCTAACTGATGAATTCCATGAAAAGAACTTCCTGTACCTGCTGTTGGAAATGAATTCTTTTTATCAAACGCAAAAGGATTGTTTTCAAGGAAATAATACGAATTCTGTGCTTCTGCCGGGTTTGATGTCAAAGCAGACTGGATTCCGAATGCTGTGTTGACACTTGCTAATGCTTCTCTCAATTCACTTTCAAAAGAGGAACTCTGCGTTTGAAAAGGCAGATAATTATCATTTAAAGGAAAAGAAGAAAAAGGATTATTGTCATTGCTGCTTCCTTTTAAATTAACATCACTAAAACCTGTATTAGGATTATTAATGTTGAAATTTTTGTCGTTAGGAAAAACAGTATCCAGATCCGTAATGGGATATAAACCGGCAACACCAGTGTTTGCATAATTTCCAACAGAAGGGGATACTCCAAAACCACTCACGGGTGAATGAGAAGGGTAGGTCGTAGTTGGATTCTGTAAACTGCTATTTGGCGTAAACTCGGCCAGATTTCCTGCACTCAATAGCGTCTCTACAACTTTAGTAGCTTTTGGATGATCGTTATGGTCCGGACTCAGTGAAATTTCTTTTGGAAACTCATTGGGTAAGGCCTTAAACAACTCATTGGCTATGTGCTGCAAATCTGCTACGTCATACAAACCGTTGTTGTTAGTATTTGTACTCATGATACTTTCCTATTTCTACATCTTCTAAAACTGCTATAGCGTCATCAACCAAAATTGCTAATGAGCAATAAAGCGATACTAAATAAGAAGCAATTGCTTTTTCGTTTATTCCCATAAAACGAACTGATAATCCAGGAGACTGTTCGCCTTGTAACCCCGGCTGAATCAATCCGATCACGCCCTGACGGCTTTCGCCTGTACGTAACAAAATGATTTTTGATTTACCATTTTGAATAGGCAGTTTATCTGATGGAATAAGCGGAATACCTCTCCATGTCAAAAACTGAGAACCAAATAAAGAAGTAGTAGGAGGCGGAACACCACGACGTGTGCACTCACGTCCAAAAGCTGCTATAGCTAACGGGTGTAATAAAAAGAATCCAGGTTCTTTCCACACTTTTGTCAATAATTCATCTAAATCGTCAGGAGTTGGCGCACCTGTTCTGGTTTTTATAATTTGAGAAGGAGCTACGTTGCTTAATAAGCCATAATCTTTGTTATTGATTAATTCGCTTTCCTGACGTTCTTTGATCGTTTCGATTGCTAAACGTAATTGCTCTGTAATCTGGTTATACGGCTTGCTGTACAAATCAGAAACACGTGTGTGAACATCAACAATGGTCTGAACAGCTGCTAAATTATACTCTCTTGGATTGTCGATGTAATCCACAAAAGTGTTTGGTAAAATTCTTTCGTCCCTTGCTGAGCAATCTACTTCGATATGGCTGCCGTCTTTTACTTTATTCAGACGATAAACTCCTGATTCTACCGGAGTCCAGTGTAAAAGATGTGTTAGCCAGCGTGGTGAAATAGTTCCGATTTGAGGAACAGAACGCGTAGCAATCGCTAATTGTCTTGCAGCTACATCGCCTAATGCTGTCTGTTGTTTTTTTAATTCTGTCATAATTTAATTTTTAAAGGTTAATTGATTGGTTTATTCGTTATTATGTTTGTGAGTAAATTTATGTTAAAAAAATAATCGATAAATGTTTTAATTTTAATTATTTGGATATTAATATGTTAAATTTCAAAAGCCATTAATACAGTTCATCAATGGAGAGATATCTTTCTCCGGTATCATAATTGAAAGTCAGAATCACAGCATTCTCAGGAATATCTTTCAGTTTCTGAGAAACGGCCGAAAGTACTGCCCCAGTTGAAATACCTGCAAAAATTCCTTCTTCACGGGTGATTTTTTTCGCATAATTAAAAGCAGCATCTTTTTCGACCGTAATAATTTCATCAACATATTTGCTGTTAAAAACCTGAGGAATAAACCCTGCTCCAATTCCCTGCAAAGGATGAGGTGATGGCTGACCACCGCTTAAAACAGGCGATAAGGTAGGTTCGACAGCAAAGGTTTTTAAATTTGGAAAATGCTGTTTTAAAATTTTGGAAACTCCGGTAATGTGCCCACCCGTTCCAACACCTGTTATCAGATAGTCAATTCCATCTGGAAAATCTTTAATGATTTCCTGAGCGGTTGTTCTTTCATGAACTTCGACATTTGCAGGATTATTGAATTGCAATGGTATAAATGAATTGGGAGTTGCGGCAGCAAGTTCATGTGCTTTTTCAACAGCACCCGAAGTTCCTTTTTCTCTTGGCGTCAAAACAAATTCGGCACCATAAGCATTCATGATTTTTCTTCGTTCCAGACTCATGGATTCCGGCATTACCAAAATGACTTTGTACCCTTTGACAGCTCCAACCAATGCCAGTCCAATTCCGGTATTTCCCGAAGTAGGTTCAATAATAACCGAATCAGGATTTAAAAGTCCTTTTTTCTCTGCATCTTCAATCATGGCTAATGCGATTCGGTCTTTGATGCTCGAACCTGGGTTTGTTTTTTCCAGTTTAATCCAAACCTGATGATTTTTGAAAAGTTTGTTAAGCCTTACGTGAGGTGTATTGCCTATGGTTTCGAGTATATTTTGATATTTCATAATAGTTGGTTTGTTTTTCTCACCATATAAGTGATATAAGTTCATTTTAGTTTTAGTCTATTGCTATGCTTTAAAAATTTTTCACGCAGATTTAAAAAAGATTTTAAGCAGATGTACGCAGATTTTTTTCATAAATAGTATCTAGATTAAATCTGCCAGAATTTGCGTGAAACAAAAAACTTTTTTAGACATTGCTTTTAAATGAACTTATAGAACTTATATGGTTTAAATTTTTTTATATCGAATAAAAAATTGGTTCAGGGAACGGATTGTTATCTTTTACTTTCATTTCATTTTTATGATACACAACCGAGTTTGAAGGAACAGTATAAGTAAGCCAAACATTTCCTCCAATGATGGAATCTCTGCCTACAGTTGTCTGTCCTCCAAGGATAGTGCTGTTGGCATAAATAACCACATTGTCTTCGATTGTGGGATGTCTTTTAATGAAAGCTTCTTCTTTTTTTACACTTAGAGCACCAAGCGTCACACCCTGATAAATTTGGACATTATTGCCAATAACAGCCGTTTCTCCAATGACTATTCCGGTACCGTGGTCGATGGCAAAATCGTCTCCAATCTGCGCTCCGGGATGAATTTCTATACTGGTTTTAATATGTGCATATTCTGAAATGGTTCGTGCCAAAAGCTTTAAATCCTGTTCCCAAAGCTGATGCGAGAAACGATAAATTGCAATGGCAAAAAAGCCTGGGTAAGAGTATAAAACTTCTTCGAGAGTTTTGGCTGCAGGATCTTTTGAAAAAATAGTTCTGGCATCATCTATGACTTTTTTATGTAAACCCGGTAATGCCTCAAAAAATGTTTTGGTTTGCCACTGGCTTTCTTCGCTTTCCGGAGCAAAATCCAATACCAATTCGTTGAACTGAATTTCTAATTCAGTGAATTTGCCCTCAATAATAGTCACATTGCCTAAAGATTTAGACGTAGTTGAAAACAACACACAAAATAACTCATCAATAAAATGATGTATTAATTTCTTAGGAGGAAGAATTAATAAGTTTTGATGCTGATTTGCTATTTCCTGATAAAATGAGTTCATATTGAATTATTTTTGCGTTAAAAATATTTTGGCTGATGCGTATTGAATCAGTTTTTGAATATAGTTCTGCGCACCTTTTTGAAATTGGGTGTCAGTAATGGTTATATTTTGATGTAAAAGAGTCTTTTTTTGTCTCGATTTAATAAATAAATCCGATTGAATATGAAAAGGGCAGGAGGTTAACAACAGAAGCACATATAACAAAAGTTGTTATAAGTATATTTTTTAGAAGGGATGTAAGATATGCTTGCCGTTGTTTTCAAAATGTAGTTTTTTATAATTTTATAACTCTACTAATTCTATAGACAAAGTTAAATTTAAAAACATAAAATCCAAAAGTTTTTTAAAATTTCTTTGATATCAAGAGGTGAAATATGAATTTATATAGAATTTTTAAATTTAATGTTTTGATTTTTAATTGTTTATATGTTTGTGTTTTGTAAATAAAAAAGACAGCAGAATAAGTATGTGTACTCATTTATGCTGTCTTTATTATTTTTTATGATATGAAAAAGTAAATTTCAGGTTTTAAAATCTACTTTTTAGAAGACGTATCCGAAATTAATTCGTCCTTTTGTCTGAATTTGAGGGTTATTTTACGGTTATAATTTTCTCTGATATAAAAAACAGGTATTCCAATGCCGGCAATAATTAACCCCGGCCAGGTGTAAGTTGGCTTATAAATAATTAGCAGAATACAAAAGGCTAATCCCAAGACAATATAAATGGCAGGTAAAAATGGATAACCAAAGGCTCTGTAAGGTCTTTCGTGTTGTGGCTTTTTAATTCTTAAAACAAAAATCCCTGCAATTGTTATAACGTAAAAAATCACTACCACAAATGAAATCATGTCCAGTAAATTTCCGTATCGGCCGCTTAAACTTAAAATTGCAGCCATAAAAAATTGTATCCAGAGCGCATTGGCAGGAACCGAATGCTTGTTCAAAATCGCTGTTTTTTTGAAAAACAAACCGTCTTTAGCCATACTTTGATAGACTCTTGCACCTGATAAAATCATTCCGTTGGCACATCCAAAAGAAGCAATCAGAATCATTAAAGCAATAATCGACGTTCCACTAGAGCCAAAAATAGCCTGAGCTGCGGCAATTCCAACCCTGTCTTTTTCCGGTGTTCCAATGGCTTCAACAGGCAATACTGCTGTAAACATTACATTTACCGATACATAGATAAGTGTAACTACAGCTGTTCCTAAAAGTAAACTCAATCCAATATTTCGTTTTGGATTTTTTATTTCGTCAGAAACAAAAGTCACATTATTCCACGCATCATAACTGATTACAGTTCCCACTAATGCTGAAGCGATCGCTCCCCAAAAGGCAGGTGTATTGGTATATTGTAAAGAAGACCCATCCGGATTTAGTTTTTGCAAATGAAAAGGATTAGTCCAGTTTGCCTGCCAGATTTCGGGTTTAAAAAAGATAAACCCGAAGACAATCAGAATTAGTAAGCTGATTAATTTCGTTCCGGTAAAAAACTTCTGAATTACTTTACCCAGTTTTACTCCTTTTGTGTTGATGTATGTCAATATGAATAACAAGACAATAGACGAGAGCTGTGCCGGAGAAATTGTAAAAGAATCTCCAATTTTAAAGGCTACCAAATCTTCACTGAAAAGTGGAAAAAAATACGCCAGAAATTTAAAGAACGAAACACAAACTGCAGCAATGGTTCCGGTTTGAATGACCGTAAATAAACTCCAGCCATAAACAAATGCTACAAGCGGATTGTAAGCTTCTTTTAAATAAACATACTGACCACCCGATTTAGGAAACATTCCGCTTAATTCTCCATAACTAACGGCTGCAGTCAAAGTCATGAATCCACCGATTAACCATACTAAAATAAGCCAGCCCGCTGATCCGATATTACGGGTAACATCGGCACTTACGATAAAAATTCCCGAACCTATCATTCCGCTGGCGACCAATAAGGCAGCATCGGCAAGACCGAGTTCTCTTTTGTATTCTTGTTTTTTTTCTATTTCTGACATTTTAAATTTTAATTTTTATAACTAAACCAATTCTGCATTGGTTAAAGGTGTTGAAGGTGTTTCTTTTGGAATTCTTCCTTGTAAATCAGGCAGCGAAACATTGGGCAGACGTGGTAAAACGAGTTTGGCAAAATAATTCGCTTCTTCAATTAGAGGAAAACCGGAGAAAATAAAAGAACGGAAACCCATATCCATATAGCGGTTTAGTTTTTTGATAATCTGGTCGGCACTTCCTACCAATCCGCTTCCGCAGCCGGAGAATACTTTACCGATATCTGTCCATAAAATATCTTCAACATATCCTTCATCATCAGCCGTTTCCCTTAATTCATCTTGTTTTAAAACTCCCAGTGAGCGCGAATCTTCTCCACGGCTTCTGATTTCCAGTCCTCGTTTCTCATCAAATTTTGAAATCAGTTTTTTAGCGTAAGCTCTTGCTTCTTCCTGCGTTTCGCGAACAATTACATGGATTCTTAATCCAAAATCGATAACTCTTCCTTCTGCTGCAGCACGTTCACTCATTTCTTTTAAGGTTGCATACATCGATTCTTCAGATTCCGGCCAGGTCAAAAATACATCGCAGTGTTTGGCGCAAACCGCTCTTGATCCCGGCGATGTTCCTCCAAAATACAATAACGGACCACCATTTTGCTGATACGATTTTACAGGATCTGACGGCAGGTCAAACTGATAAATTTCGCCTTTGTGAGAGATTCTGTCCTGTGTCCAGGCTTGTTGTAAAATCTGAATTACTTCAGAACATCTTTGGTATCTTAAATTAGGATCTTCACGGGTTCCGGGTAAATCAGAGTTGATAATGTTTAAAATCAATCTTCCCTTTAAAATATGATCTAATGAAGAAATGGCTCTCGCTAACATGGGCGGATGAACTTCTCCGGTACGAATCGCCAGCAATAATGTAATCTTACTGATTTCAGGAGCAACGCTGGCAGCAAAAGTGAGCACGTCCTGTCCGACAGTATAAGCTGAAGGATAAAGAATATTACTAAATCCGAGTCGTTCAGCCTCTAAAGTGATCTCTCTGCAATGCTCGTAACTGCTTCTTCTGGTGTTGTCTAAAACCCCTAAATATTCTGTATCTCCACCAATAATATCATTAAACCAGGAAATTTCAGCTACTCTTTCTGTGGTTCTGATGCTTACAGTTTCAATTTTTCCTTTAATCATTTTTATTATTTATTTTTTTTAGAATCCTTTTTCAATTTTGTATTCCTGCTGTCTGAAGCGTTTGTATTTCTGGAAACAGTTTCACTAAACCATGAAATTTCATCATTCTTTTTCGATACTCTGATTGCTATAGCAGGTGCCGGATTAAGGTTTGTCTGAGTCATTTTTTTTAGTTTTTAAATTAGTCCTTTTTAAAAATCGTTTTCCCTTCTTTTATGGTTTCCAAAACAGTAATGTCTTTTATTTTTGAAGGTTCTATTTTGGTCAAATCATCTGACAGTACCACTAAATCTGCCAATTTTCCGGCTTCGATAGAACCTTTGCTATTCTCTTCAAAATATTCGTAAGCACCGTTTATGGTAATGGCTCGTAATCCTTCAATAGGCGTAAGTCTTTCATCAGGACCGATAACTTGTCCTGTACGGGATTTTCTTTCTACCGATGTCCACAATAAAAACAACTGATTCAATGGCGTAACCGGATAATCAGTATGGTTGGTGGCTACAACTCCTTTTTTTAGAGCCGATTTTAAAGGACTTAAAAAACTGGCTCTTTCGATACCTAAATTGCGGGTATGTACATCACCCCAAAAGAAAGCGTGATTGCTAAAGAGAGCGGCGATTATGCCCAGTTTTTTGTAGTCATCCAATTGATCAGGTCTTACAAACTGTGAGTGAATGGTTACAGGTCTGCGATCGCTGCTGTTTACATTTAAAGTTTTATTCGCATTTTCGATTGCTTTTAAATACATATCGATCGTCGCATCTCCGTTGCAATGCACAAATGGTCTGATATTGTTTTGGAAAGTTTTAATAACGAGTGCATCAAACTGCTCCTGTGTAATGTTAGGAAAACCTGTACAGTGATCGTGGTTACAGCCCGGTACTTCTACCAGATAAGATTTACTGAAAAAAGCGGTTTTGCCTTGTGGAGAACCATCAGCAACCATTTTTGTTCCTGCCAGTTTCAAATGATTTTTTAATACTCCAAATTTAAATTCAGGATTTTCTAATACTTTGTCTAAAGTTGGATAACCAGGTAATGCCTCGATATCAATAAATAAAGCGTTTTTGTCGGCTGCTTTCTTTAATAACTGAAGCGACTCAAAACTCGTGTAACCATCCTGAGCAGTTGTAATTCCGTTACTTGCATAAAACAATTGCTGTTCGTTTAGACCTTTTATCTGATCGTCTAAAGAAGGAGCAGGTTTTGCAGGTCTTTTGAGCAATCTACCGGCATTTTCCTGCAACAATCCTGTAGGTTCGTTGGTACCTTTTTTTCTTTCGATGGCACCACCTGCAGGGTTTGGAGTACTGGCGTCAATTCCTGAAAGTTTTAACGCATAAGAATTCGAAACCGACATGTGTCCGTTGATGTTTGTAATGGTTACGGGATTATTTGGAAAAGCAGCATCTAAATCTTCCTTATTCGGGTGTCTTTTTTCTTCCAGCTGATCCTGATCGTATCCGTAAGCATCGATCCATTCTCCGGCAGCAATATTTTTTTCTTTTTGAAAATCCTGAATGCGGCTTATCAAATCGGCAATATTTTTAACTGTACCCATTGGAGGCGAACCTACATTTACCGTAGCCGATCTGGATAAACCCATAAAATGGCTGTGGCCATCGATGAATCCGGGAACTACCGTTTTTCCTTTTAAGTCAATAACAACCGTATTTTTATCTTTTAGTTTTTCAATTGTACTGTTATTTCCAACTGCCAGAATTTTTCCGTTACTTACCGCAATGGCTTGTGCAGTACTGTTTTTTGCATCAACCGTAATGATGTTTCCATTGATGAAAATCTTTTCGGCGGTATTTTTTTGCTGAGCATTGCTAATCGTCGCAGCGAAGAGTATAGCCAGCCATTTAAAATTATTTTTCATTGTGATATTTTATTTATTTAAAATTTAATGATTTTTAAAAATTGAATATTATCTCGGAGCCAGTTTGTTGTACGCCAATTCGTTACTTGGGATAGCCCAGACATAATTGCTCGCTGTTGGCAATACTTCAGGGGCAACACCCGCGTTTCCGGTTTTCCCCGGAAGTGTTTGAACTCTTCTTACCAAATCGTGTGTTCGGAATCCTTCACCCACTAATTCGATTCTTCTTTCATTTAAAATCGTAGTGATTAATTCTTCTTTTCCAGCTATACCTGTAGTGAAAACATAAGCGGCATCTGAACGGTTTCGAACAGCAGTCAGTAAGTTTCTTGCTAAAGGCAGATTTTCATTTTGTGCGGCAGCTTCAGCATAATTCAGAAGAACTTCTGCATAACGGATTACCGGTACATAATCTGTAAACGGAGCTCCGCTTTTCTTGAATTTATTCAGCAGTTTTTGCCCTGTACCATTTGTAATTACAAGTGCTTTTCTGGCATCTGTAGAAAGTGCAGAAGAAAAAACATTGTCAGCAATAATTCCTGACGAATTAAAATAAAGTACCGGTGTCAGGTAATTTGCGCTAAGGGCACTCTGTAATCCCGGAGCTTCAGCAGCAGTTGTAAACGGAATAGAAAAAATAGCTTCGTTACCTACATATGAACCTCCGTATACTGTAGCAACATTAGGTTCTAAACGATGCGTCAGACTTCCGGAAACATATTGAAAAGGAGCTGATTCCGGTACCAGTTTACCTGCTTCTGAAATGACCTTTGGATAATCACCTTTGCTTAAATAAACTCTTGTTTTTAGTGCAATTGCAGTAGCTTTATGTGCTCTTGAAGCGGTAACTATCGCAGTTGCATAACTGTCCGGTAAATCGGCTTCGGCTTCATCAAGATCTTTTATAATTTGGGTGTAAACGTCAGCAACACTGCTAAAAGCCAAATCGTTAAGACCTCCTGAAGAATTGCCTTTCAATCGCAAAGGAAGTGCCAGTGCAGCACTGTTTTGTGCATACGGTTTTGCATAGGTCTGAACTAAACTGAAATACGAAATAGCTCTGATAAACTTGGCTTCGGCAATATAATTCTTGCGAAGATCTTCTGTTACAACTGTTGAGGTTGCAAGATTATCAATCAGAATATTAGAAAAATTAATGGTGGTGTACGCAACACTCCAAACGGAGTTTACAAAATCCCCGGATGCCGTAATTGATTGATTCCACACATTCGCTCCGGTTGAGTTGTTACCATCATTCTGACTAAATTCATTTCCTCTTTGTTCATTGAAAATAATATAACGCCCACCGTAAAACGACGGATTGCTGAACTGACCGTAAAGTCCGTTTACCTGTGCCAGAATCTTTGCAGGTGTACTAAAAGCTGTTCCGGTAGAAATACTTGTTTCCGGTACAGTATCTAAGGCATCATCACTGCATCCCGCCAATAATAAGGCTATAAATGGTGTGATAATGAAGGCTGTTCGTATGCTTTTTTTGTAGCTTTTATAATTGAAAATCATGTTGTTTTTATTTAATTGTGTAATTAAGATTAGTGCCTAGAAACCTACATTAAGCCCTAAAGTGAATATGGATGAATTGGCCGGCACGTTTTGGTCTTTTCCTGAATTGATTGAGTTTCCGTTGATTGAAATCTCAGGATCTGAACCACGGTATTTAGTCCAGGTCAATAAATTAGATCCCTGAGCGTATACTTTTGCAGATGAAATGTATTTGCTTACCAATTCGTTCTTAACCGGAATTCTGTAGCTCAAAATGATATTTTTCACTTTTACGTAAGAGCCGTCTTCTACATAAGCAGAGTTGCTTGAAGAGAAACCTCCTGAAAAACTGTCTCCGTAAATCAATTTTGGAACGTCGGTAACTTGTCCCGGTGTTGTCCAGCGGTTTTTTATGAAAGTTCCGTTGTTAAAGAACCTCTGATCTGATAAAGTCGCTCTTGTACCGTTGTACAATTTGTTTCCGCCTGAAAAAGTAAGACCAATATTTAAATCAAAATTGCCATACGAAAAGTTATTGTTTAATCCACCGTAATAAGTAGGAAGTGAAGGTCCCTGAATACGACCATCACGATAATTGTCAATTGCAGGAGCAGTACTTCCGTTCAGGTAAGTGAAAGCTTTTGTAAGTGCATTGTATTGTACTTCTTCGTTATTCGCATTTACATAAACACGGTTTCCGTTTTCCGGATTAACCCCTGTTGTGGGAACGGCAAAAATAGATCCTACTGAATAACCTTCTCTCGTGATATTCTGGATTCCGAAAGTGCTTAGAGCTGTTGGATAAATATCTCCGTAACCTCCTAAAGAAGTCACTTTGTTTTTGATGGTAGACAAATTAAAACTTGCATTCCACTGAAAATCATTATCGTTTATAATATTTGCGTTTACAGTAAGCTCAAGCCCTTTATTGTACAATGACCCTACGTTTGCTGCAATAGAATTGTTCGGAATTCCTTGTGATAAAGCCTGTGGTGCATTTAAAATCAAGTCGTTGATGTCATTTTTGTAATAATCAGCTTCAATGGTAATTCGGTTATCAAACAAGCCTAAATTAAGTCCGATATCAAACTTTTTACTGGTCTCCCATTTTAAGTTTGAATTTCCAGCCTGTCCAAAGTTAAGTGTAGGTACTCCTGCATAAGTTCCGGAAGTATATTGTGATAAGGCTGCATAATCGTTCAATTCGCTATTACCGACAATTCCGTAACTTGCTCTCACTTTTAAAGCATTCAATACTTCTCTTACAGAAGAATTTTTGAAAAAATCTTCTTCAGAAATATTCCATCCCACAGAAGCACCACCAAAATTACCCCATTTGTTTCCTGAAGCCAAAGCAGATAATCCGTCTCTTCTGAAATTAAGATTCAATAAATATTTTTTGTCATAATCATAGCTGATACTGCTAAAATAAGAAAGCAAAACATTTTCTGTCTGGATAGAAGGGCCAGGGGCAATGGTTGTAAATCCACCTTGGTAGCTGGTGAAAAATGGATCAGTCAAACCTGTTTTTATAGCGCCCCATCCGTCAATTTCACGAACATTTTTTTCTTGTCCCAAAAGTACTTTTAAACTGTGTTTATCATTAAATACAGTCGAGTAGGTTAGGGTATTGGTCCAGTTTGACCTTGTGTATTTTGTGTTTGAGTTTGTAGCAGCTCCTTTAGTAGAAAAACCATCTCCACTAAAAGGATTTCTAAATTCTTTATTTTCAACAACAAAATTATTGGCACCGTAAACAGTTTTGAATTTTAAGTTTTTAATAATTTCAAGTTCGGCATAAATACTTCCGATAAAACTGTTGTTTTCAGAAGTATTTTTGTCTAAATCTAAAATTGTCTGTAGGTTATAAGCATTAAAAACTCCCAATGCCGGACTATTTGCACTATATCCAATATTTCCGTTTGTTGTGTTGATGTTATAAGAACCATCAGCATTGTAAACAGCAACGTTCGAAGGTAAAATATAAGTAAGTCTTCCAAGTGGCTGTAAACCGATGTATTGTGTATTTACACCATTTCCTGCAGAAGAAGCAACTGAATTAGGTGTAGAAGAACCCGAATTTGGACCGGAATTCAGAGAGTTGTTATAAGAGAAATTAGTTCCCAATGTAAGAGCGTTATTCAGCTTATGTTCAAAATTCAATCTGATGCCTTTTTTTACAAATTCATTGGTTTTTAAAATTCCATTTTGATCGGAATAATTGGCTGATATAAAGTAACTTGTTGAATTTGTAGCACCTGAAAAACTTAAATTGTGATTTTGAGAAACCCCTGTATGATAAGCGACATCATACCAATTAGTATCAATCGTAGATCCATCAGCATTTTGTCCTAAAGCAAATCCCGGTGAAAGACCGGCATTTGTTCTGGCCTCATTTTTAATGGCTACATAATCTTCGGCGTTTAAAAGTTTAGGTAAATTCGAAGCCTTATTCCAGCTTACCCAAACGTCATAATTCACGTTCAGTTTTCCTTTTTTTCCTTTTTTAGTTGTAATCACAATAACCCCGTTTGCGGCACGTGAACCATAAACTGCAGCTGCTGAAGCATCTTTTAAAACATCAATTGTTTCAATATCGTTAGGGTTAATATCTGATAACGGATTGTTTCCAATGGCACCACCGGCAGTTCCCGTAAAAACCGTTACACCATCAACAATAATTAAAGGATATAAAGAACTTGTGATAGAATTGATTCCTCTAATCCTAATAACAGGAGTGGTATTTAAAGATCCGCTTGGCTGAACAATGTTTAATCCCGAAGCCTGTCCGCCTAACAGCTGATCAAAACTTTGAGCCGGTCGATTGGCAATTTGCTTGGCATCAATTTTTGCTGTTGATCCGGTAAATGTTTTTTTAGCCGATGTGCCATATCCTACAACGACTATCTCATCCAGTTTTTCAACTTGTTCCGTCAATTTGATTACTACAGGACTTCCATCAACAATAACTTCTTTTGAGGTATATCCGATGTAGGTAATTTGTAGTGTATAAGGAAATTTTTGACCAGTTTGAAAATAAAACTTTCCATCTAAATCTGTTTCAACGCCATGTGTCGTTCCTTTGATGTTAACAGCTGCGCCAACAATAGGCTGATTGGTGATCTGATCTACAATCGTTCCGTTTAGTTTAGATTGTATATTTGGTTCTGTATTTTGAGCATTAATTCCTATGGAAATAAACAAAATGCTAATCCATAAAATAAGTTTTGTGTTTTTTTTCATTCTTGGTTTGTAATTATAAAGAGTCTAAAATTTTTGATTCAGCTCTTTGTGGTATTTATTTAGCGATAAATTTTCTTAAAGTCTTTATTTCTGTTGCCGCAGAAACATTTTCTATATACAGTTACACAGATTTTGTTTAGTCATGATTATATTTATTTATGAATTACAGTTATGATGTAATAATTCCTGATGTCTGAAATTTGCATCAAATGATTATTATATAGTATTAAAAGAAACCGTAATGGTTTAAAGAAATTCGATTCAATAAATTCAACTGAAAACGAAAAGGTCAGGGAGTTTTAACAACAGAAACACATACAACAAAAGGAGTTATAAGTATGTTTTTTAGAAGAAATGTAGTCTGATAAGTTTGCTGTTGTTTTCAAAATGTAGTTTTTTATTATTTAAATTCTACTAATTCTATAGACAAAGTTAAATTTAATGTAATAATATCCAAAATTTTTTCAAATTTTCTTCTATCAAAAATAAAGAAATCTTATGGAATAAAAGGGATGTTGTGTTTTAATGTATTGATTTTTAATTACTTGTATCTTGTAGTGGTAAAAATAAAAAAAGACAAAAGAATAAGTGTTTTAGACTTATTTTTCTGTCTTTTAATGTTTTGCAATATGCAAAAATAGTATTCTATGCTTTTAAAATTTACTTTTTAGCAGCTGCTCCCGGAATCAGTTCATTCTTTTGTTTGAATTTGCTGTATTCAACAACTCCGGTTTTATCAGCCCAGTCAAAATATTTTGCTGAAAGTTCATTTACGATTCCCGGGTTTTGTTGTGCTACATCCTTAGTTTCACCTCTGTCATTTTCAAGGTTGTAAAGTTCCCATTGGTAAGACGGATAAATAGAAACCAATTTCCATTTGCCTTCTCTAACGGCTCTGTTTCCGGCTCTTTCCCAGAATATTGGAGCGCCACGGTTTACTTCTGAAGCACCGTCAATTAAAACAGGCAGTAAACTTTTTCCAGGCAACGGATTTGAAGTTACACCATTCAGTTCTTTTGGATACTGAATTCCGGCCAAATCATAGAAAGTAGGAGCGAGGTCAATTAAATGTCCGGTTCCTTTATCAATTCTTCCTGCTTTGATTTTGGATGGATACCAGGCAATAAAAGGCGAACTGAATCCACCTTCGTGCATGTTATTTTTATAATCCTGTAATGGTGTGTTGGATAAATAAGCCCAGTTTTGCTCCTGATAATCAAATGATCCTGAAGTTCCAATTGGTCCGTCATTTTTCACTAACCCTCTTCTCAACGGATTGTAGGTGTTGAAACCGCCTTGTGCACCATTATCCGAGATGAAAACAATCAGTGTGTTTTTGTCTTTTTTCAGGGCTTTTAGTTTGTCCAGAACCTTTCCGACATTCTGATCCATATTGTCTACCATTGCTGCGTACACTTCCATTTTGGCTTTCCAGAATTGTTTTTCGTCATACGTCAGTTTATTCCATTCCGGTACTTCAGGATCTCTTGGAGCGATGGTTTGGTCTGCTAATAAAATGCCATTTTCTTTCAGTTTTTTGATTCTTTTTTCTCTTAAAACATCCCAGCCTTCATCAAATTTCCCACGGTATTTGGCAATGTCAACAGGTTTTGCCTGTAATGGCCAGTGAGGTGCTGTAAAAGCGATGTACAAGAAAAAAGGTTTGTTTTCTTTGTTTTGTTCGTCCAGAAATTGAACAGCATTGTTACCAATTTCATCTGTAAAATAATACGAATCAGCTTTAGGGTGGAGTTCTTCATTATTACGGATTAATGCTACCGGATATGGTGTTTTTCCGAAAGGCAATCCATCAGTATTAAAATAATTGGAGGCACCTTTTAAGATTCCGTAGAATTTATCGAAACCTCTTTGGTTTGGCCATTGTGCTTTATCTTCTGAACCTACGTGCCATTTTCCGGACATTAAAGTGCTGTAACCACCTGAACGGAAAACTTCTCCTAATGTTAAAGATTCTTTGTTCAGATACCCCTGATATGCCGGCAATCCTAAGTTTACATCAAAATATCCAACACCGGCTTTATGCTGATATTGACCTGTTAAAAGAGAAGCTCTTGTTGGCGCGCAAATGGAATTGTTGTAAAACTCGCGTAAACGTGTTCCTTCAGTTGCTAATCTGTCCAGGTTTGGTGTTTTAATTTCTGAACCATAATTTCCTAAGTCAGAATACCCCATGTCATCTACCATAATCAGGATGACGTTTGGTTTTGATGAATTGGTTTGCGCACTCAGTTCATAAGATCCCAATGCCCCGATCAGCAGGGCAGAAAGCAAAGTTGTAATTCTTTTTTGATTCATCTTACTGTAATTTTATATTAATTGTTTTTTGTTTGTGGAACTCTAAATTTTGAAATATCAATTGGTTCCAACCCTTTTTCAGAACGTGGTGTACCTTCCGGAACCCAGTCGTAAGGAACAGGCTGTGCCCTGAAAACCCAATTGGTTTTAATAGTTTGTGTACCTGAAAGCGTAGTTTCCTTAAAAAACGGATTTACATATTCCCAGACAATTTCTCCTGCAGGTGTTACCTGAAAAATTCTTCCGTTCATGCCTTCGTCAATTAGTGTATTTCCATTTGGCAATCGGCGGGCACTTGAAATGAAGGAACTGTAGAAATTCCAAACCGGCTGATTTGAATTTAAAGCGGTATACTGCCAGACAATTTCTTTTTTGATTGGATCGATTTCCAATATTCTCGAACCAAGCTGAGAAGCCAGATAGGTTGGAGGATAACCCGAAGGTCCCTGATTGTCAAAAACCAGCAGATTTCCTGCACCGGGCAAACCTTCCGGAATAATATGCGCATCGTGCTGTCCGCTAAAACGATCTACAGGACGCGGAACATTCGTTGCCAGACTTGGTCTCAGGTTAACCGAGTTTACAAAATTGGACGCTTTTGGGTCGTTTTCTTTCAAATCGAAATCAGGACCTAAACGCCAAACAATTTTGCCAGTCTTTTTTTCGATAATAGCGATAAAACTTGCTTCTCTGGAGTCGATCACAATATTATCAGGATGAAATCTGGTATCGCCGGCACTGAACCACTTATTCTGGCCAATGGGCTGCATATCGTTGATAGTCAGAAATCCGTGTCCTTTTCTGCCGTTTACATATACTTTGCGAAGCAGTTCGCGTCCTTCCGGAGAAATTCCGAACTCGTCAATATGATCTCCTGCATTCCAGCTCCAGACAATATCTCCGTTTGGATTCACTTCATAAATCGTCTGGTCATCAATTGATTTGTCGCTGACTCCGATAACAACATGGTCAACTGTCCCAACTAACAAAGTATTTCCGTTGGCCAGTCGATGTACGTCATGGTTCTGGCGGGCTGCACCTCCAGGCGCTTTCTTACCCCATTCCCATACCGTTTTGCCGTTCCAATCCTGTTCTCCCAGAACTTTGTTGTTAAAAATTCCGCCATAAACGCCCGGACCATTTTCTAACTGAATCAGAATGTTTCCTTTCTTTCCATTATTATTTTTCGGATCAATAATTTCAGATGGAAAACCAATATGATCCCAGCTTTTCACTTCATTACCATTCATGTCTATCAGATGTGATTTTTCATCCGGAGAAGAATGCAAAACGTAGCTGTTATACGCTTTTGCAGGATTATAAATCGTTACTCCGGTTGGAATTACCGACTGTGATCTTGCCTCATTTAGTACTGCCATTAGCGTAAGGGCTAATGACAGTGTGACCATTTTGGATGTTGTCTTTTTCATATTAAATAGCTTTATCTCTCCAGGCCGGAACTTGTTTTAGATTTTTATTCAGATCCAGTTCTCTCTGTGGAATCGGGAAATGAACATGTTTAGGCTGTGCGTTGGTTTTACCTGCCGCTTTTAGTCTGGCAACAAAATAATCCGGGCCTCTTCTCGAGAGATCAAACCAGCGTTGGTATTCATAAACCAGTTCTTTTCTTCTTTCTTCAAAAACAGCTTCTCTGAAATCGTCTTTGTTGATTGAAGGAGAAGTTACCGACAGCAAATCAACTCCGGCTCTTTGTCTAACGCGGTCAATTCCTGCAAATGCTTCTGTAGTTGGACCGTTTAGTTCATTTAAAGCCTCAGAATTAATTAATAATATTTCTGCAAATCGAATAATTGGTGTGTTTTTCGAAGACTGTCCCGGTGATGCCGGAGTTGTTGGATCAAAATATTTATTGAAATGAGGTGCTACTTTATACGTTTTGCCATCCGTTGGGCTCACAAATTCAATCGCAAACGTGATGTATTTACGTTTATCATTTTCGGCGAAAGCCTGAAACAAACCACCGGCAGTATGCAGAGCATCGGCCTGATCTCCCGCAATCCCGGGTACAGAAGTTGGAGCGGCAGTAGAAGCCAACATATTTCCGTTCCAGTTGGTAAGTCCTTTAAACTGTGCTGAGAAAATATGTTCTTTGCCATTTTTGGTGGCTACATTAAATACATCAGCAAAATTTTCGAACAGATCATAAACTTTGCTATCAATCACTTCTTTGCTTTTATCGGCCGCTTTTTGCCATTTTTTCTGGGTCAGATATACTTTAGACAATAAACTTTTGGCAGCACCTGAAGTGATTCTTCCTTTAATTGGCTGTACAACCGGTAAAGCTTCAGCATCAATCAAATCGGCTTCAATCTGTGCATAGACATCCGCTTCCGGAGTATTGGGAGGATTTATTGCTTCCGGAGTAAGTGAAGTAGTTTCGTGTAAAACCAACGGCACATCTCCAAACCATCTCACAATATTGAAGTACAAGACTGCTCTCAAAAATTTAGCTTCATTAATCAGGTCGATATCTTTTTGAGAATTCAGATTCGGATTTTTAGCGATGTTGTCAATGGCGACATTTGCCCTGTTGATTCCGTCATAACTCTGACGCCAAATCTCTAACATACGGTCGTTTGAAGCATCATGTGTCAAGTTTGATAAAGCTCTAACATGCGCATTTCTGGCTCTTGGACCTGCTTCATAATCATCAGTTGCCATTTCGGTAGAGATTTGAATCAGTCGATTGTAAAGCGTATGAGTGGTGCTGTTAATTGCGTTATAAATTGATAGTACGGCCGCATCAGCATCTTCTGTTGTATTGTAAAAATTACCTGAGCCGATAAAAGCTTTTGGATTTTCATCCAAAGGATTACAAGCACTTATGATAAAAAGAAGTGATAAACTATATAGGATTGTCTTTTTCATGATTGTCTTTTTTAAAATGTTACGGTTAAACCTCCCGAAATTGTTTTGGATGCAGGATAAATTCCGGTATCTGTTCCTGGTGAAATGGTAGTTCCGTTGGTTACCTCAGGATCAAATCCTGTGTATTTGGTAAATGTGAAAAGGTTCTCGCCAACGACTCTGAATTTAACAGAAGTCAAAAGCAGTTTTTCTGCCGCCTTTTTAGGCAAATTATAACTGAATGTGATGTTTTTGATTCTCACAAAAGAGCCGTCTTCAACAAATCGGTTAGAAAAAACGGGAGCCGGATCCAGTTTTGCACGAGGCGTAGTTGTACTTGGATTTGTTGGCGTCCAGGCATCCAAAGCACTTGTAGAAGCATTTTGCTGACCATTATATAATTCTAAAGCCTGCGCATTTCCGTTCAGAATTTTATTTCCAACAGATCCGTTGATAAGTGTCGATAATTCAAAACCTCTGTAGGTAAAATTGTTCGTGAAACCAAATATAAAATCAGGCTGTGCATCTCCAATACTGGTTCTGTCTGCAGCGGTTGTAAAGGCGCCGTCGCCATTTATATCTTTGTACAAACGATCACCTGCTTTAGGAGTTGCATTTCCTGTAAAAACTCCTTTTGTGCCAACATCCGCTGTCTGCAATATCCCATCGGTTACAGCTCCGTAAAAAGTTCCTAATGATTCTCCTTTTCTCAGGATATAATTTCCGAAAGTGTAGAATTCAGCATCATTTCCTAAAGCTATAATTTTATTGCTGTTGAATGAAATATTAAAATTCGAGGTCCATGAAAACGCTGTATTTCCAAGAGCTGTATTGATTCCTAACTCAATACCCTGATTTTGTACGGTACCAAAGTTTTGCAGAGAAGATGTAAATCCGGTGGTGTACGGAATCTGAACAGCCAATAGTAAATCTTTCGTTGTTTTGCGGTAAACATCAACAGTCAGGTTTAATTTATCATCAAAAAAACCAACGTCAACACCTGCATCAAATTGATTGGTCAGTTCCCATCCTAAATCGTCATTTGAGATTCTCGTTGGTGTAAAACCGGTAAAGATTTGATCTCCGAATAGGTATTTAACACTGCTCAATGTTGAAAGTGACTGGTATTCCCCAATTTCCTGATTTCCGGTTGCTCCGTAACTGCTTCTGATTTTTAAGCTGTTAATAACATCTTTTATGGGAGAAAAGAAATCTTCGTTGCTAATTTGCCATGCTGCTGCAAAAGAAGGGAAGTAACCCCATTTATTGTTTTTTCCAAATCTAGAGGAACCATCGGCTCTTAAACTTGCAGTCAGGAAATATTTTGAATTGTAATTGTAATTTACCCTTGATAAATACGAGTTCAAAGCCCAGGTACTTTCTCCGGAAGTAGGCATTAACGCTACATTTCCACTTTGCAGACTGTAATAATAGGTTACATCATTTACAAACTGCTGTGATCCTGCCGTCACAAATTCCCTTACCGAATTTTGCTGTGTATAACCTGCCAGAACATTCAGACTGTGTTTTTCTGCGAAAACTTTAGAGTAGGTAATAGTGTTTTCGTTTAGCCAGGTTTTAGAATCTGCTGTACCGATTTTTCCTTCTCCATTGGTAATCAAACCTTCATAAATAGAGGAAGGAAGGTAACTTTTCTCTTTATTGAAAATAAGGTCGGTTCCAAAAGATACTTTGAAAACCAAATTCTTCAAAATGTCATATTCTCCGTAAATAGTTCCCAGGATACGATCTGTAATTGCCTCATTCTTGCGTTCGTTTAAGGTTGCAATTGGGTTTGCAAATATGTTTTCAAACGGATTACGCAAAGTGTAGCTTCCATCCGGCTCATAAATAGTGGCGGTAGGAGGCATGCTTAGTAAAGAAGTGATCAAACCTGCCGGAGCAACTTTTGATTTTGTTTCTGCAATAGTAAGATTCAAACCAAATCTTGCTTTACTGCTTATTTTGGAAGTCAAATTGACTCTTCCGCTCAGCCTTTCAAAACCGGTATTTTTTATAATTCCTTCCTGATTGTAATAATTTCCGGAAACGGCATATTTGGTTTGGTTGTTTCCGCCCGAAACACTTAACTGATGATTCTGTACAAGCCCTTTTTGAAACGCTTCTTCCTGCCAGTCAACGCCTTTTCCTAATGCGGCAATTTGTGCATCGGTTAAATATTGATTAGGTCCTAAAGCTGGATTGGTATCGTATAAAGCAGCATTTCTAAGTCGGGCGAAACCCTTTGCATCCAGAACATCCACTTTATTGCGAACTTCCTGCTGGCCAAGTGTAAAATCATAATTGACTGTCATGGCACTTGCAGATCCTTTTTTAGTAGTAATAATTACAACTCCATTGGCACCTCTTGATCCGTAAATTGCTGTAGAAGAAGCATCTTTTAAAACCGTAATCGACTCAATATCTGCAGGGTTTATGGAAGATAACGGGTTGGTTGGCGTACCGCTCAAAACTCCGGCTGTAAAATCTGAATTGTAAAGCGGAAAACCGTCCACTACATAAAGAGGCTCATTTCCTCCCTGAATTGAACTTCCTCCACGAATTCGGATACTTAAACCTGCACCCGGCTGACCGGAAGTCTGTGTAACATTTACACCCGCTACAGATCCCTGAAGTGAACTTTCGAGTGTTCTTTGCGTTGCTTTTAATGCTGTAGAAGAAACGGTTTCGGCAGCACCTGTATAATCTTTTTTGGTCGTACTTCCGTAACCGATGATTACAAGTTCATCCAGTTCCTTGCGGTCTTCTTTTAAGGATATCTGAACAAAATCAGTATTTGCAGTGTGTTCTGCAGTCACATAACCAATATAACTTACAATCAGTATGTATGGAAATTTTTGACCGGTCTGGAAATAAAACTTTCCGTCTAAATCCGTTACTGCTGAGTGAGTGGTTCCTTTAATCTGAATGTTAACTCCCGGAATTGGCTGATTGGTAACCTGATCAATGACAGTTCCATTTAGTGTAGAGTTGATAGTAGCTTGGGTATTTTGGGCATTAATTCCGGCTGAAATCAATAAAATGCTAATCCATAAAAGGATGTTTATATTATTTTTCATTCTTAATATTTGTTTTGGTAATTATAAAAGGAGCCCTGAAAGTTTGCTTTTAAACTCTCTATAATCCTTTGATTTAGCGATAAATTTTCTTTAAACTTTATTATTTCTGTTGCCGCAGAAATATTTTGTTTTTAGCAGATGCTGTACATTTTTTTCATGTTTTTTAATTTTAAATTTGTTTTTGAATTTAATATGTGAACATAAGTCATTATGCTTTTTGTTTCGAAAAATGCAGCAAACAGTGTGGTATAAGCAGTAAGAAACCTATGACATTTTTTTGGTTTATATTCGATTACAAAATACTAATCGGTCTAAACTGATAAACGTGAAGATTTAGCAACAGCTACACATATAACCAGAAGTGTTATAGGTATATTTTTTAGGAAGAATGTAATTCGTTGTGCTAACTGTTGTTTTCAAAATATAGTTTTTTATAATTAAATATGATTTTTAAACCCTACTAATCCTATAGACAAAGTTAAATTTAATATAATAATATCCAAAAGTTTTTTTAATTTTTTTTGAAATAGGGAACGCGAAGATTTTAAATAGATAAAATAGAATGGTTAATTGTTTGTTTTTTAGTATTGTATGAGTTATTTTGTAGTTCTGTAAATAAAAAAGAAGAGTGAAAAATACTTAATAACAGGTATTTTTTCACTCTTCTTTTAGTTTTAAACATCTGATAAATTACTAAAAAACAATCTTTTTTATCAGAAGTATTCGTAGTTTTAAATTTTTGAATCTCAATTCAATCCTTTTCCAAATAATAAAAAAGCAATAATCAGTGTGATAATTACATTAAAAAACTGAGCAATTAAAAAAGCATACAAAGGTTTTTTACTATTGTTACTGAATAAATCCTTAAAATTGGTTTCTAATCCAATGCTCGTAAAAGCAAGGGCAAACCAAATTCCCTGTAGATTTTTCAAACTGTCTTTTACAGTATCTCTTGTTTCTGAAGTCAATAAAAAAGAGAATATTAGTGAAGCAAAAATAAAACCAAGGACAAACTTTGGAAAACGTTCCCAGATAACTCCAAGAGTCGGTTTTGAGGCAACAGCTTCAGAAGATTTATTGTGTGTGTAGGTCCAATAAACAGAAATTGCAAAAGCAGCTAATCCTAACAATACATTTTGTGAAAATTTGACAATGGTACTAATTTTCAATGCTGTTTCTCCAACCAAAGAACCCGATGCCACAACAGCTCCGGATGTATCGATACTTCCACCCAGCCAGGCTCCCGTAACTTCTTCAGGAAAATTGAAAAATTTGGCGATAATCGGCATAAAAATCATCATTGGAATCGCCGTAACCAATACCATAGAAATAACATACGACAGTTTTTTTGAATCTCCTTTGATGGCACCAGAAGTTGCAATTGCTGCCGAAACACCGCAAATAGAAACCGCACTCGAAATCATCATCGTCAATTCGTCATCGACTTTTAATTTTTTACACAACCAAAAAGCAAAATACCAAACCGATAAAACGACAACCAAAGCCTGAATTAATCCTAAAGAACCGGCTTTCAGAATGTCTGAAAAAATGACACTTGTTCCCAACAAAACCAAACCAATTTTGACGAAAACTTCTGTAGAAAGTGCAGAACGAAACCATTCAGGAAGTTTGAAGAAATTACCAATTACAAGGCCAATAACCAAACTAAAAATTACAGCTTCTAAATTGATTCCTTTTATAAATGCATTTCCGGCTATTATCAGAGCCAAAACAGTCAACAGATATACAATTGGAAAACCCAATAAAAAGTTTTTTACTGATTTACCAACTAAAAAAGTGGCAATACTTCCAATAAATGTGAGGTAAATAAACTGAATTAACAGAACTTGTAAATTTCCGATGGCAAATACATCCGCCAGTAAATCAGTTCCATTGGACCATTTGAATACGGGAACTTCTGGAAGAAATACAAAAAGCGAAATTCCGATGATTAAGAATCCTAACAGTACGACTGTCCAGTCTTCGTGAAGGTTAAATTGTTTTGTTTCTTGTGACATTTTTGTTTAATTTATTGCTGTTCAAAGTAATGATTGAATATAATAACTTGATTTAATATAACGATCACTTCTTTTGTTTTTTTAAATACAAAGCGATCAATCCGTGCTGAACTGATCGCTTTGTGTTAAACTTATTTATATTCTATAGTTACGTTATTCAACTTTCCTGAAAAATTAAACGGAACTTTGTATTTATCTGAAACAGGAGAATTTCGGTCTGCACCTACATCAATACCATCTTTATAAATACCAATTCTACCTTCGGATGCTGTAATTTGTCTTTCTGCTACTTTTTTGTCGTTGATATAGATGGATTCTGTTCCGGCAGGAAGATTTCGGTCTTTATTCCCCTTTATAGGTGCAATATAGTTGAACTCAAATTTTAGTTTTGATTTCCCGACAGGAACCGGAATATTTGATTCCAAATGTTTAATGATACTTCCGGAGTTATGGGCCACAATGAATTTTCCATCCTTGATAAACAAACTTAAGCCGTCAAATTCAGAACCGATAGCAAAAAGAACTCCTTGTTCTGTTTTTGATTTTAACTCAATATCGGCAGTGATGGAGAAGGGATCATTTTGAAATTGCGGTCCGCTGTACGTAAGAAACTGATCGATTCCCGGATATAAAACCACCTTGTTTTTCAATCCAAATGGACTGCGTTCTCTTCCGCCGGCACTGTGTCCCAATGCATTGTCGTTCAATGGATATACATTGTGCTTAATGGCTTCGGCATCAAATAAGTCTTGTAGTTCTTTTACCTTTTCAGGGAATTTAGCAGCCAGATCGATACGTTCGTTAAAATCTTCGTTCAGATTGTACAGCTCCCACACATCCTTAGAAAAATCTGTTCCCGATTTATGAAAAACAGAAGCTTTCCAACCCTCTTTAACAATCGCTCTTTTTCCAAAAAGTTCATAATACTGAACAGTGTGACGGTTTGGGGCTTCAGCATTTTTAAAGGAATAAACCAAACTGGTACCTTCTATTGGCTGTTGTTTGTAGCCTTTGATAACCTCTGGTACTTTTGCACCCGTTAATTCGTAAATAGTCGGGGCTATATCAATTACGTGGCCATATTGATTGTGGATGGCACCTTTTTTAAATCCACCGTTTGGATAATTCACAATAAGCGGCTGGTGAGTTCCTCCTTCACTATTAGGATCAGCTTTCCATAAGCGGAAAGGAGTGTTTGTGGCTTGTGTCCATCCCGCAGGTGCATCTTCAAACGAATGTTCTGTCCCGATTTTATCAATATTTTTATAAAGTTCAGCTATTTGTTTGTCTTCATCCAGACTGCTGATGTAACCATTGAAAGATCCATTCGTTGGACTATGGCTTGAGCCATTATCGCCAATACTTACCAGAATAACCGTATTATCTGACTGTCCAATTTCTTTCAGATAGTTAACAATACGTCCAAATTCATAATCGGCATGGGTTAAAAATCCGGCATACACTTCCATAAAGCGGGCGTATACTTTTCTCTGTTCCGGAGTTAAGCTGTCCCATGCTTTTACTGTTGGATCACGATCCGGTAATACGGCATTTGCAGGTATTACACCCAGTCTTTTTTGACGTGCAAAAACTTCTTCACGATACCAGTCCCAGCCTTTGTCGAATTTACCTTTGTACAAATCGCTCCATTTTTTATCTACCTGATGAGGTGAGTGAATCGCTCCGGTAGCAAAATAAAGGAAAAACGGTTTTTCGGGTTGTATAGACTTTTGATTGGCAATATAACTAATAGCTTTATCTGCCAATAATGTAGTTAAATGTTTGTTGTTAGGTTCAATATCGATGACTTTTCTATCCTCGTATAAGTTCGGATGATACTGATCTGTATGGCCTAACTGAAACCCATAAAAATGATCGAAACCACGACCGACAGCCCATCTGTCAAAAGGACCATTTGCGGTAATTTCATCAAGCGGAGCTACATGATATTTACCGACAGCAAAGGAGTTGTAATTGTTTTCATGTAATACCTCGGCAATCGTTGCTTTATCTCCTGGCATGATAGCATCATAACCCGGAAATCCACTTGAGCTATAATTCAGAGTTCCCATGTGTACCGAATGATGGTTTCTACCCGTTAGTAAAGCAGCTCGTGTAGGAGAACATACGCCCGTTGAGTGGAAATTGGTATAACGAATTCCATTGTTGGCCAAACTGTCTAATACCGGAGTCTCCATAAGTCCTCCAAAAGCACTTGCAGTACCATAACCCGCATCATCAATCAGGAAAACAATCACGTTTGGTGCTCCTGCCGGTGCTTTTTTCTTTTCGGGATGATACTCTTGCGACTCAGCGACAGTTCTTCCAATTTTTCCTTTAAATTCTTTATCAGAAGTTAATTGTTCCGATTGCTGTCCATAAGCATTCATCAATATGGAAGATGCGAAAAGCATACTAAACCCAGCTCTGAAAATTATTTTTTTATTCATTGTAAATTTTTTAGAAGTTATTTTATTTCCTCTTTGATGTAATTGGAACATTTTTAATTTTTTTCGAATATTAAATCAAAGTTTCAATCAGTTTTTTATTCAGTGTAAAGCCAAAACCGGGATCGTCATTTACGATAATGTTTCCGTTTACAAACTGTTCATGAGGACTAATAAGTTCGTCACGCCAAGGCACTTCGCCATATGCCAATTCGAGAATGGCAAAATTTGGGATATTCGCGCACAAATGTGCCGAAGCCGCTGTTGCAACAGGTCCGCTTGGGTTATGGGGTGCAACACTTACTCCGCCCAAAGCATTAGCTATGGAGGAAATATTTTTCAGTTCTTGTAAGCCACCGCAATGTTTTACATCAGGCATAATGATGCTCAATGCATTTGTTTTTAGCAAAGGAGCAAAACCTTCAACCCCAAAAATGGCTTCACCACCGGCCAGATTTTGTTTGATATTATCTTTAATTTCTTTGGTTTCCTGAACAAATTTTTCAGGATTTACAGGCTCTTCAAACCAATAAAGGTTAAAGGTTTCAAGCCGTTTGGCTGTTTCAATGGCTAAATCGCGGTTTAAATGACTATGAACATCAATAAGTAATTCAACATCATTACCAATGGTTTGGCGAATGGTTTGAATACAATTCACGGCATAATCAATATCCTCTTTCAACTTTGATGGGGAAGAAGGTAACGGAGCCATTTCGTCAAAAGGAGCCAGTTTAACAGCCTTAAATCCATTTTTCAGGGCTTGTTCGGCGTTGCGCTGAAAGTTGGCTACTGATCGGTGTCCGCTATTTTCTTTATCGTTATTGGCACGGTTTATATTGGCATATACTTTAACTGTGTCTCGTAGTTTACCACCCAGCAGTTCATATACAGGAACACCGAGGGCTTTGCCTTTTAAATCCCAAAGTGCCTGTTCAATGCCACTAAATGCTGTGCCGGAAATTTTGGACTGAATTGCTCTCTTCCAGGCACGTTGCCTGAATTGTTCAATATTGAAAGGCGATTGGCCTTTGACAAGTTCAAAGAAGTAGGATAGTTCCTGATGCAGGGCTTTGTCTCCTTCACCAGAAAAACCACCGAAAGCATGCGACGCTTCACCAAATCCGGATAAACCTTTATCGGTAATCAGTTCAATGAAATACCAGCTTCCCCTTTGGTTGACTTTTACTTTATAAACTTTGATCTCCGTTACTAACAGCTTATTTCCGGAATTTGGTTCAGAATGGGAATTAGGAAAAGCGGACATTGCTGAAGGAACCAGCGGCATAGCAGCCCCTAATCCAGCCATTTTTAAAAACGATCGTCGTGAAGAATTGGATGTTTTATTCATTGTCTCTTTATTTTAAACTTAGTTCTCCAATACCAATTCCACTTTCACCGCCTACGGTATAAAGCAAGTACCATTTTCCATTTTCCTCAAAGAAAGCCGGATCGCGAAGTTCACGTACCAATCCACTAAATGAACCTGCATTTGAAACTGTAATGGGCAGTTTGACTCCTTCATAATCTTCTGCAGGTTGGGCAACAATTACCGGAGCAGTGGGGGTCCAGTCTTTCCAATTCTCTGTCAGTTTAATTTTAGAAAGCAGGATACTCTCGGGCTTGTCGCCTATTTTGGAGTAGAAAACCAATAAATTATCCCCTTCCACTTTTAAGGCTGCATGTCGGAGGTAATTTTGCTCGTTCTGATTTTTATTAAATGGGTTAGGACCTTCTTCAAATGTTAAACCTCCATCGGTTGAACGGTAGAATTGACCGGCTCTGGCTACGGCATACCGGGTTCCTTTCCAGTCAAAAACTCTAAAATACGACTCCCCTAAAACGGTTGTGTCTGGATTAAAATGTATACCATCAACAGAAGTTGCTCTCAGCGAATACTGCCCTTTTTTGCCTTCGTGATTTAACGGGCAATGGAAATACAAAACCAGACGTTTATTGACTTCATCTATGTGAATATCCGGTGAAGCAATATGCGCATTCGAAAGATAAACTTCTCCTTTATTATCTGGATTTGCCTTGCCTGCACCGTCTTTGCAGCGACAGTCTGTCGTTTTCAAACTACCGGGCTGGTATATTTTCCAGGGGCCTTTTAAATCATCGGCATAAGCCAATCTGATGTATTTGCCCTGATGATGTGCAAAATACAGGTAATATTTACCCAATTTATTAGGCAGCCATTCCGGAACTTTAAGGAGTGATGGTCCATTGATATTCTCTCCGTCAGGGCCAAGCATAGCAGGAGTAATGATTGGATTTGTATCGAATCGCTTAAAACTGATTTTCTCCTGAGCTTTTACAGCTATAGTTATTAAAAGGATTGAAATTAAGGTATGTATTTTCATTTTTTCGTTTTACTATTTAATGTCTTCTTTGATGAAATCTCTGAAAGCCTTTGCTGTTTCTTCTAAAATTTCCGGAGAAGTAGTAGTAGCATCATCAGTTTTCACATGAAAAAACGGATGGGCATACGATACGCCTGCAAATCTTTTATATCCTTTTTTTGCCACATAAATTAGTTCTCCTCCCGGATTTTCATTTGCCAAAACTTTCACCGCATCAATTCCTGCAAATGCATTGTTGAAGGAATTTTTTACAAGATCATTAAAGAAGAATCTACGTTTTGGATCAACATTGGTTTGTTTAACTAATCCTGAAGCAGTCGTTTTGTATTCCAGGGTTGCTGCCCCCGCTCCAAAATGAATCCACAAATGTGTTTTTTCTACTGGCGGTGCATTTTGCTCCAAATATTCGTGCGCACCTTTAAAAGCATGTTCATGACCTGAATTGCCGGTAAACACAAAGGTATATTTCGATTTTTGGGCAGCAGCCCATTTCGCCAGTGATAACCAAATGGCGATACCCGAGCCACGTTCTCCACCACAAGTAAACCATCCACTAATAGGAGTGGAGATTACAATGTACTGATCCCCGTTTCCAATCGTACCATAAACATTACGGCCTTTTACCTCTTTAAAAGTGCCGTTAATAGAAAGCGTAGCCGCTTTGCCGTTTTTTACAAACTCCAGCGCTTTAGTACTATCCTTTGGTGCAATTAAAATAATCGGCACTTTCCATGGCTGCTGATCTTTGTTGGTATTGTATGCTTCAATTTCACCCGAGGGATTGTCGGTTATAGCAACGATGCCCTTAACTCCCACATTAATAATCGAATCAATATATTTTTTTTGATTCGGTCCTTGTTGTTTAAGCGGAAGATGAATTAAAGCGATATTGTTTTTAAGCGTTTTGCCTTTGTCTGCAACCACTAAGGTACCAGTCACAGTACGACTAATATTCTCGTTTACCCACCATAACGGAAAAGCTTTTATAATTTCCTTTCCGTTTGATAGTGATACTTTTTCCGGAAAAAATTGCCGAATAGGAAATTCCAGATATTTTACATCGTATCCATAAGAAACAAGTTCCTTACCCAACCAATCTGAAGTAGCCAGATCGGTTGGTGTTCCGGTGCGATGTTCACCTAAGGAAACAAATTTTTGGACGGTTGAAAACAGTTCGCTACCTTTAAAATAATCAACTTCCGGTTTGTTCTGACCGAATGTTGTGATTCCATATAACAGGAAAATTGCAAGGATTGAATATTTTGATTTCATAGTTCGTTCAAAATAATTATTGCACACTTTGTTCAATCACAATCTTGGTAACTTTTCCTTTAAAATCAAACGGTGCAGGATAGGATTTGGTCACCGGAGAATTTAAATCTTTACCAACGCTAATTCCTTCACCGGATATACTGTTTATGTATTTTGCACGGTTGATATTACTTTCTTCGGCTACTTTTTCACCATTTAGAGACAATACGATACTTTTCGAATCGGTATATTCCAATTTGATGGTGTTTTTACCAATCTGGATTGGTTTTGATGATGTCAGGATTTTTTCTTCCAAGCCATTGTTCAGGATATATTGTAATTTTCCGTCTTTGATATAGAGGCTGGAACCACCCAATAGTCCGCCGTTTGCAAATATTACGCCTTCGTCAGTTTTTGCAGAAGTCTCGATATTAGCAGTAATGGTTACAGCTCCTTTTCCAATATTGACCTGAATTTTTTGTGATACTCCTTCAAGAATTACCGTTTTAGGCTTAATTACAGGCTTGGCCAATCCTTCCTGATAACTGTGTAAAGGATATACGTTATTATTTTTGGCTTCGCTGTCAAACAAATCCTGAAGTTCTTTCAGCTTTTCCGGATTCTTTGCTGCTAAGTCATTAATTTCATTCCAGTCTTCATTCAGGTTATAAAGTTCCCATTTGTCCTGACTGAAAGGGCGTGGGTTAAAATTCGGATCTGTGTTTGCAGTATCTCCGGAATAATTTCTCGGATGATAAACACTTGCTTTCCAGCCATCTTTATAAATTGAACGACCGCCATGAAGTTCATAGTATTGTACATGATGGCGTGTTGGCGCCTTTCCGTCGTTGAAAGAAAAAGCAAAACTTGTTCCCTGAATTGGCCATTGCGGATATCCATTAATTACTTCCGGAACACTAACTTTTGCAAGCTCAACTGTTGTAGGCAAAATATCCGAAACGTGACTGTATTGTGTACGTATACCACCTTTTTCTTTTATTCCGTTTGGCCAGCTCACAATCAACGGATTGTGTGTCGCGCCTTCGCTGTTGGCATCACTTTTCCAGTATCTAAAAGGAGTATTACAAGCCTGTGACCATCCTAACGGATAATTGGGATTTGATTTTTCTGTTCCGATTTTATCTAAATTGTCCTGCAAAAACTGAATATTGCCAGTAATATTGCGTTCTCCAATGCCCAGAGAACCTGTATAAGTTCCTTCTTTACTGCCTCCGTTATCACCAATTATTAAAAAAATCAGTGTATTATCCAATAAGTCTGAACGTTTTAGAAAGTCCACTACACGTCCGATTTCATGGTCGGTGTAGGCAAGGAAACCAGCATAATTTTCCATGAAACGGGCATATACTTTCTTCTCATCAGCAGAAAGACTATTCCAATCCTGTACACCTGCCTGACGCGGAGGTAAAACAGTCCCTTTTTGCAACAATCCCTGAGCAGTTTGTCGTTTGAATACTTCCTGACGGTACCAGTCCCAGCCTTTGTCGAACTTACCTTTGTATTTATCGCTCCATTCTTTCGCAACATGGTGTGGGGAATGCGTTGCACCCGTAGCATAATACACAAAAAATGGTTTTTCAGGATCAGTTGATTTTTGATTGGCAATGTACGAAATGGCTTTGTCAGCCAATAGTTCATTTAAATGTTTGGTATTGGGTTCAATATTTATTTCATTGATACCATCACTAAGCTGTGGATGCCACTGGTCTGTTGCACCGCCATAAAATCCGTAGAATTGTTCGAATCCACGTCCTGTTGGATAGCGGTTAAAAGGACCGTTAAGGCTTTGCTGAGCTGGTTGTATGCCATGCCATTTACCTAATGCAAAGGTATTGTAGCCGTTTTCACGAAAAATTTCGGCAACAGTTCCGGCTTCCAACGGAATCTCACCCAGATAACCAGGTTCACCAATTCCTAATTCGGCATGATGTCCCATTGCTACTTTGTGATGGTTTCGTCCGGTTAACAATGCCGCTCTTGTTGGGCTGCAGATACCGGTTGTATGAAAATTGGTATAACGCAGACCATTGTTAGCAAGGGCTTCAAAATTTGGCGTTTCGACTAAACCTCCAAAAGCTGATGAAGAGCCAAAACCGGCGTCGTCAAGCAGAATCCATAATACATTGGGAGCATCTTTTTTGGCCTTTACTTTTTCGGGCCACCACTGAGTTGATTCGTCAAGTGTTTTTCCAACTTTCCCCTGAAAGGGCTGAATAGGTTCATGCTGTGCTACGAGGGCAGTATTTGCTCCCAAGAATGCAACTGTTGCAATTAAAATTTTATTGATTTTCATCTGTATATATTTTTAAAGTGTTGGTTATTCCCAACCTGGGTTTTGTGCATCTTTTAGTTTTTTATTTCTTTCAATTTCAAATTGAGGGATCGGAAATAAATAATGTCTTGCAGCCACGTTTGTTTTCCCGACTGCCTGTAGATTCTTTAGCAGCGTACCTCTTCCTTCAGGACCAACACCGGTAACTTCACTTCCCGTTTGACGGATAAGGTCAAAATAGCGTTGGTATTCTCCAACCAGTTCTAATCTTCTGTCAAGGTAAACGGCTTCACGGAACTCATCTTTTGTCAAACCCGTTGTAAGGTCGTCCAAACCTGCTCTTTTCCTTACTTTATTAAGCGAAGTATAGGCTTTTTCAGTCGGACCGTTTAATTCATTTTCAGCTTCTGAATGGATTAACAATACTTCAGCAAAACGAAGTAAATTGGCATTAGCTTCTGATTTTCCTGTACTTGCGTAATTTGGATCCCAATATTTGTTGAGGTAAGGAATAGAATCGCCCGGAACTTTACTATCATGCAGATTTCCGTACCACTTACCATTTGTCGGGCTTTTGTATCTGGTCACAAAACTTACATTACGTCTTTTGTCTTTGGCAGTGTATAATTTATAAATGCTGAAATATTTATCTGTTCCTTTGGTATAAAAAGTTAACTGATCCCCATAAGAACCTTTCAAACCAGGTATTCCGGTTGCAATATCCCTGGCAGTTACTGCATTTGTAATGTTGGCGGCAGAATTAAACTGAACCGAAAAAATATGTTCTTTGCTGTTTTTGTAAGCCGGCAAAAATACTTGTGAATAGTCGTCTAGTAACTTATATCCATATGCGCCATTTATTACTTCTTCAGCTGTAGTAATTGCATTCGCCCAATCACGTTTTGTAAGGTATACTTTTGATAATAAGGATTTTGCTGCACCTTCTGTTGCGCGTCCAAGTTCTCCTGTCGATCCGGCCTTAAACGAGTTTGCGGATTCCTTTAAATCAGTAATTATCTGCGCATAAACTTCATCTGCGGTGTTACGTGGTACTTGCAGCTCTTCAACTGAAAGTTGAGTTTGATCCGTCAATAGTAATGGTACTCCTCCAAATTGTCTCACTAAATCGAAATAATACAAGGCACGCAGGAATCGGGCTTCACCAAGTAATCTGCTCTTTAATTTTTCATCCATTGTAATTCCCGGTATTCTTTCAATGGCAACATTAGCCTTGTTTATACCAGAATAATGCTGCTGCCAGCTTTCTTTTCCACGAATTAAAGTAGAAGAATGCGTTAAAGCCGAAAGTGACCTAACATCCGGATTTGGTGAACCCGGTCCGGCACTCAAATCATCCGTCATAAAATCCATTCCGGTATTATAAAGCGAGTTATAGATTGGCTGTCCCACAATATCATTTTGATTTAAGTGGAAATAAATTGCATTCACCGCTGCAACGGCATCATTTGCTGTTTTGTAGAATTGTCCGGGTGAAATAAAAGATTGGGGATCTTCTTCTAGTGTGGTACATGCTGCTAAACCAAGTGAAATAGCAATAAGTAAACTATATATTTTTTTCATTTTGAATATTATTTAATTTATTAGGTTTTAGAAACTAACATTAATGCCTCCTAAAACTGTTTTAGTTCCGGGATAAATACCAACGTCAACTCCTGAGTTAAGTGCGGCCTGTCCGTTTCTGTTTACTTCCGGATCATAACCTGAATAATCTGTAAAAGTGATTAGGTTTTGTCCGGCAACATAAACGCGGGCACTATTAAGCCCCAGATAAGACGCTACTTTCTTAGGCAAAGTGTAGCCTAAAGAGATGTTCTTGAATCTAATGTAGGAGCCGTCTTCAACATAGCGATCTGATAATACTGCTGAAGGATCTTCAACAGCACGATGGATACGGGTATCCGTATTGGTAGGAGTCCATCTGTCCAATAATGTCGCATAAGCTCCTGTAAAACCTGTACCTAACTCATAATCTGCTGCTGATCTGTTGAAAATTTTATTTCCATAAGAAGAGTTAATGAAAACAACCAAATCAAAATTTTTGTAACGGAAAGTGTTGGTAAAACTCAATAGAAACAGTGGTTCTGAATTCCCTACAACTGTTCTGTCATCTGCCTGTGTAATTTTTCCGTCATTATTTAAATCCTTAAATTTTTGACTTCCTGCTTTTGTATTTGCTAATGGAGAAGCAGAAAAGTCATCTCCTTCCTGATACAAGCCATCAAATTTGTACATGTAAAAAGATCCCAAAGGTTCACCCACTTTTACAATTCCCGAAGGTGTTGTGGTAGTTGCCGGATTAACAGGAATAAAGAAATCAATTCCGTTGCCAAGACTTAGTACTTTGTTTCGGTTAGCCGAATAAATTAAGTTACTCGTCCATTCAAACTCACCCACAAAATTCAGGGTTTTCAAACTCAATTCAACACCTTTATTCTCAACCGATCCTAAGTTTTGAAAAGCACTTTCCAGTCCGGAACTATAAGGAATTGGCACTTCTAACAGTAAATCTTCTGTTTTTTTGTAATAAACATCGGCAGTCAGGTTGATTCGATTGTTGAATAAGGATATATCTGTGCCTAAGTTATATTGTGTTGTTTTTTCCCATCCAAGATTAGGATTCTCAAAACTGCTTGGTGAAAAACCGGGTACCAGTGTATTTGAAAACACATACGGATAATAAGAAAGTCTCGCTACCGACTGATAAGGGCTAATCTCCTGATTTCCGGTTAAACCGGCACTTAATCGGAGTTTTAATGAACTAATTTCTTCTGTGTCTTTCAGGAAGCTTTCATTCGAAATGTTCCAGGCAAAAGCTGCTGAAGGGAATGTACCCCATTTGTTGTCTGCACCAAATCGGGAAGAACCATCAGCACGAACCGTGAAAGTAAAAAGATAACGTTCATCAAATCCGTAGTTAAGTCTGGCAAGATAGGATTGAAGTGACCATTCGCTGGCAGAAGATGCCGGAGCGGTTATTACAGTACCCGATCCCAGATTATTATAGGTAAACTCATCACTTGCAAAATTGGATGCTCCTGCACGAAATACTTCTGAAGTCGTTTTTTGTTGCGTGTATCCGGCAAGAATATCAAACGCATGTTTTTCGCCAAACTTCTTTTTATAGCTTATTGTGTTTTCATTCAGCCAGTTAAGAGAGGATAGTGATCCTTTTGAAGCACTCCCGCCAGCCGGGCTTTCATACAGAGTAGAAGGGATGTATCTGTTTTGTTTGTTCTCAATAATATCCGTTCCCAGCGATACTTTTGCTGTTAAGCCTTCAATTATTTTGTATTCTCCAAAACCGTTAAATAAAAACCGATTCGTTTTGGTTTCATTTATTTGTTTTGTCATTGTTGCTATCGGATTTGCTACTGCCGCACCATAACTGCTGTTTACAGTGAATTCTCCATTCGCATCGCGCACCGGAACAACCGGAACCATAGCCAATATGTTTTGAACTACACCATCAGGAGCAACATCGGCATGGGTTATACTTCCGCTCAGACTTAATCCAAATTTGAATTTATCAGTAAAATCATGATCAATATTCAGTCTTCCCGAGTAACGGTCAAAACCTGAATTTATAAGAACTCCTTCTTGTTTAAAATAATTTCCTGAAACTAAAAGCCTTGTTTTATCAGAACCTGCCGTAACAGAAATAGAGTGATTTTGTATCGGAGCTTCTGTAAACGCTTCATCCTGCCAGTTGGTACCAACGCCCAATTGATCAAGCTGTTCCTGAGTATACAACGGAGCTTTTCCGGAATCTTTTAAGGCATCATTTTTCAAATAGCCCCATTGCTCTGCATTTAACATCGGAATGGTACTAATCACATTTTGAACCCCGTAATAAGCGTCATAGGTAACCGCCATTTGGCTTTTCTTGCCTCTTTTGGTCGTAATCAAAATAACTCCGTTTGCACCACGGGATCCATAAATAGCCGTAGCAGATGCATCTTTTAATACGTCAACCGATTCAATTTCAGAAGGGTTAAGGCTGGACAAAGGATTGATGCTTGGTCCGCTGGTTACACCTGAATCAATCGCACCATCTCCATTATAAACCGGAAAACCGTCAATTACATAAAGCGGTTCGTTACCGGCAATAATGGAAGTACCTCCACGGATTCGCACTGAAGTTCCGGCACCAGGCTGACCACTTGATTGTGTAACCTGAGCACCTGAAATTCCACCCTGAAGAAGTCTGTCTACTGATAGTACAGGCAATGCTTTTAATTCAGTTGGGATAGAAGAAAGTGAACCGGTGTAATCCTTTTTCTTTTGAGTACCATAACCCACGATAAGAACGTCTGTCAGCTCCTGTACATCTGCTGATAAGGTAATACGAACAGGACTTCCATCGACAACCAGTTCTTTTGTTTTGTACCCAACAAAACTTACTATTAATGTGTAAGGAAGTTTTTGTCCTGTCTGGAAATAAAATTTTCCGTCTAAATCAGTTTGTACACCATGCGTTGTTCCTTTAATATTTATCGAAGCTCCTATTATGGGTTCATTTGTAGTTTGATCGACCACAGTTCCTTCCAGTTTGGACTGAATAAGTGGAGTAGTGGTCTGCGCATTAATTCCCAGCGTAATCATAAATATGCTGAGAAATGAAAATAGATATAACTTTTTTTTCATTACTTTGTTTTGGTTTAATAAAGAAAGGATGCAGTGATTTTCCAGATTTTTGCATTCCTTTTAGATATGAATATTCTTTTTGAGCCTTGCCATTTCTGTTCCCGCAGAAATGGTTTTTTTATTAACAACAGATTCTTTTCATTTTTTTTATTTTAAGGTGATACATACTTTTTGTTTGTCAGTTTTGATAAATTACAAATCGACAAAATATTTTTGAGTGCCAAAATTAAATTCATAGTAGGTTAAATTTGGCCATAAAGGTTTTATGAGTCCTTTTTCCCAGTTTTGTAAAGCAGTTTGGAGTTCTTTGACTTTTGAAGGATTTTTTTGGGCTAAGTCTGTTTTTTCTGATTTATCAGATGCCAGATTATATAGCCATTGCTGATGTGTTTTTCCGCTGATAATCAGTTTCCAGTCACCGCTTCTGATGGCTTTGGCATCGCCGGAACGCCAGTATAAATTTTTGTGTGCTTCTTTGTTATTGTTCACTGTACTTATTAAATCAACTCCGTCATAAACCCTGTCTTTTGGCAAATCAGAATGTATAGCAGCTGCAATCGTACTAAAAATATCCAGAGAACTCACAGGTGTTTTGTAAACGGTATGTGGTTTGATTTTTCCCTTCCACGAAAGTGCAAACGGAACATTGATTCCGCCTTCGAAATGGGAGAATTTACCGCCTTTAAGTGGTGCGTTTGTAGTAGCAAAAGTATAATCGGCACCACCGTTGTCACTGGCAAAAATGATTAAGGTATTTTCTTCCAGACCTTCTTTTTTTACTTTGGCAACGATTCTTCCAATAGCATCATCCAGAGCGCTGATCATAGCAAAATAAACGCGTTTGTTTTCGTCTTTTACATTCGGAAAACGGTCGTAATATTTCTTGCGAACCTGAAAAGGTGTATGAGGCGCATTAAACGGAACATAAAGTAAAAATGGTTTTGTTTTATTTTTATCAATAAAAGCTTCTGCTTCATCAGCAAATGTTTCGGTTAGATACGCCTTGTCTTTTATGATGGTTGTATCACGACGAATTTGTCCAATTCCAACACGGCCATTCCCCCAAATCATTTTATCGGTAAAATCCTTGTGATGATGATTGATAATATCCGGATTATCATCTTCGGGAGCAAAAAGCGAAAACGCCTGATAAAATCCGTAATGATAATCGAAACCTCTGTCCAAAGGAAAGAATCCTTTATTGTGTCCTAAATGCCATTTTCCGATAATAGCAGTATTGTAACCTTGCTTTTTTGCCAAATCGGCAAAAGTAATTTCAGATAAGGGTAAACCCTGTGTGGCTATTGAAGCTTCATTTGGATATTCAATTTTGTCATTTAATTTCCAGTTATTGGTATTCATTAAATATTTGAAAGCATAATATTCGAGGTTGTTTTTTGGATATCGGTCTCCGGGCTGATATTCATGTCCGAAACGTTCCTGATAACGACCTGTAAGTAAGCCTGCTCTCGAAGGAGAACAAATGGAAGACGAAACATATCCATCTGTAAAAGTTACACCTGAGGCAGCCAATGAATCTATTTGAGGAGTTGGAGTTGATTTTCCTCCGTACAGCGAAATGTCATATTTTCCCAAATCATCAGCAAGCAGAATGATGATATTCGGTTTTTTTTTTGAAGTTTTGGAAGTGTCTTTTTTTGATAAAAATGCTGTTTTTCCTTCAGCTAATTTTGCATCAGCTTTTATTAATGTTCCATCAGTATTGATTGGCCAGAATAAAAATGCTGAAATAATAATGAGGACAATTAAAATTGGTAAACCAATCTTTTTAATTTTTTTAGATATTGCCATATGTTGTGGTATTTAAAAGGAAATGTTTTAGTATGTAATTCGGCTGATTTGATTAATTTCAAATTGATAAACCTACAAGGCTGTTGAAACCTTGTAGGGTAGCAAAAAAAAACAAAAAACAACCTAACTAAATTGCGTAATTTATTGTAATACTTATTAGTACTAAATGATTGAATGGGTCTGTATTAATTTTGTGCCAAAGCCAAATCAACCTGTTTCTTCAAATCGGCTGTACCTTCTTTCTTAAAAATGATTTTGCCGTTTTTGTATAATATCAGAGTCGGAAAAACTTTTATTATTTTGAGGTCGGCTATAAATTGCGGATTGTCTTCCAAATCAATTTCTACGATTTTTAGATTCGTACCATATTGTGCTTTTATGGTTTCCAAAACCGGTTTTACTTTTTTGCAGGCACCGCAATAAACAGATCCAATATCAACTAAAACATCTTTGTTCTCAACAATGATTTTATTGTATTCTGCCAATGTTAATTTGCTTTTTGAATTGGCATAAAACGGTTTTCCGTTACCAATCCAGTTCGCAATTCCACCTTCTAAACTATAGGCTTCCTTGAAACCCTTTTTTAATAAATCGTCTGCCAGCCAGACACTTCTTCCGGCTCCGATAGAGTAGGTAAAAACGGGTTTTGTCTTATCCAGTTTTGCCAGCTGTTGTTCATAATCTTTTGATTCCAGATTAAAATTCACGGCTCCGTTAATATGGTTTAAAGCAAATTCTTCCGGACCTCTCGCATCTATAATCTGCGGATTTTTTTCGGCCTGAATTTTACTGTAATAGACATCTAATGATACTGTATTTGAACTTTTATTTTGGGCAAAACCAATAAGTGTTACAAAAAGGGTTAGAGCTGTGATCGTATTTTTAAATAGTATATTTTTCATGATTTTAAATTTTAAGGAGTTACAATATTCCAATACGGATTGGCCTGTTCAAAAACACTCGCCAGTTCTCTGAATTTAAAAGGATCGCCATCAAAACTTACACCTTCAGAAGTCAGAATTTCCCTTGCCGTTTCAGGGTTAGATAATAATTGTACAAATTTGGTTTTCGGAATTGTTAAGGTAAATTCGGCTTTCTCATTTACGCGTTTTTCGCTTTGATGCAAAACACCGTTTTTAAGATAAACTAATATGTTTTTGTTCAGTTCCGGGAAAATGAAACGAAGTTTGATATCTTTTCCACCTGCTTTATTTCCGTCAACCGTAATCGATAAATAATCAAAAATGGCTTCAGGAGTTAAAGAAGATAAAAAGCCTGCAGTTCTGTTTACCGGATTCTTCGGAACAATTACGCCTTCGCGAAGTTCTTTTGCACCGGATAAATATAGATCTCTCCAGATTCCCGATTCGCTTTGATAAGCTATTTGTTCAAAAGCATCGGCTTGTAAATTTTTAGCAGCAGTATTATTCGGATTGGCAAAAATCACATGTTTTAATACTTCGGCAACCCAGCGGTATTCGCCTTTTTGATAACTTTCGGTTGCTTTTTTTATAGCCCTTTCTTCACCGCCAAACCATTCTACATATTTTTTAGCTGCTTCAATCTGCGGAAGTTTGTCATATTCAGCCGGATTTCCGTCCCACCAGCCCAGATAGAATTGATAGGTTGCTTTGGCATTGTGTTTTACGGTTCCGTAAAAATCACGGTTGTACCATTCTTTAGCTAACTCAGCCGGAAGTTTTATTTCTTCGGCAATCTCATCTTTGTTCAAACCATTATTGGCTAAATGAACCGTTTGATCGTGGACATATTTGTATAAATCACGTTGTTTTTCCAAAAAGGTAATTCCTTTGTCATGTCCGTAAACCGGCCAGGTGTGTGATGGAACTACGAATTCGGTTTTATCTCCAAACAAATCAATCGCTTCATCCAGATATCCGGCCCAGGCTTTGGCATCTCTCGTTTTAGCACCTCGCGGAGTAAGGACATTATGATAGGTATGGCTTGCAATTTCGGCAGAGAAAAAAACTTTTTTTGAAGGTGCAAAAAGAGTTAATTCTGCTGGTGCTTCCGAATTCGGCGTAAGCTGAAAAATCAATTCCAAACCATCAATTGTTAAATTCTGACCCGTTTTTTCGATTTCGAAATTAGGCTGTAAAAGAGAAGAACTTCCACCGCCTAAAAATGGTTTTCCTAAACCAATATCAACCTGTGAATGGTCATTTCTTTCCAAACCTAATCCAAATTGATATCCGGCTCTTCTTCGCATTACATTTCCTAAAAGGACATTTTCGCTCACCGCTTCTTCGTAAAAACCTTTTGGCGTAATGAATTTTACTTTACCGGATTTTATATCTTCTGTAGTAACTAAGCCTTCCAGACCACCGTAATGGTCTCCGTGACTGTGCGTAACGATCACCGCCAAAATGGGTTTATTGGCAACATGCTTTTTTATTAATTCATAAGCTGCTGTCGAGGTTTCGCCAATAGTCAGCGCATCAATTACAACATAACCGGTTTTAGTTTCGATAAACGAAATATTGGCAGCGTCAATACCACGAACCTGATAAACGCCATCGGTAATTTTAAACAATCCGTTGATGTTATTAAGCTGTCCCTGACGCCATAATGCAGGGTTTACAGTTGCAGGCGCTTTTCCTTTTATAAAAGAAAAATCATTGGTGTTCACCACCGTATTTCCGTTTTTTGAACGAACAATTCCTTCACCAACAGTGGCTATAAAACCTCGTTTGGCATCTTCAAAATCGGCATTGTCATTAAAGTTTAATTTTGAATATACAGCCTCATTCGACTTTTGGGTATAATCAGATGCAGGTTTTGATGTTTGTGCGTTTGCTGCAATAGCAAAACCTGCAAGTAAAATACTTATATTAATTTTTTTCATGATATTTTTAAGATTGAACCGGCTCATAAGCGGCCTGATTCTCTGAAACAGTAATTGGATTTTGTTTTAATGGTACAGAAAGAACACCATCGGCCAGAGCGCTTCCTTCTTTTTTAGATTTGAATATCGGCCAAAGAAACTGCGCATACCATTCTTCCTGCTTGTAGGATTTGATTCCGTATGATTTTGGAAACTGACGCGTAATCAAACCTGTTCCGAAGATGACATCCCAAATAAAAAACATGTTTCCGAAATTGCCTTTAAAATGTCCAACACCGTCTCCGCTGGTATCTGCGTGATGTGCGTGATGTGTGGCTGGAGTAGAAATCAAACGTTCCAAAACCCATGCAATTGGATGTAAAACTTTGTACTTGTAGAAAGGTTTATCCCAGGCAATACTCGAATGTGCCGTTAAGGTGATGATGCTTTTTATTACAAGAACAAACAAAGCAGGAAGTCCTAAACCTAAAAAGGTCAAGGTTGCTGTTAAATATATTTGAGAGAAAAAGATTGTGTAGATAAAATTTTGTCTCGAAAGCATCGCCATTCCCATGTACGGAGCCGAGTGGTGTGTTCTGTGAAAACGCCATAAAAAAGGAACCTGATGGTGTAAACGGTGATACCAGTACTGCGTTAAATCATCCGCAACAGCGATCAGGAAAAAACCTCCCCAAAACGGAACCCATGAAAGTGAATTTTCAAGATTCGGAATCAAAACCGGTAAAACTTTCAAACTGAAAAAAGCAATAACTGCAGGTAAAATTAATTTTGGAGCCAGAAAACTGACAATATCTATTTTGCGTTCTTCTCCTGTCCATTCGTCATCATATAAACCTGCTGTAAATTCGATGATTCCCAAAACGATCATAAAAACGGTTAATCCCCACGTACGGATGTTTTCGAAAGCCGGTTTTGTAAATTCTAAAAAAGCCGGTAATGCAATATGCGATTCACTTATAAGACCGTTGCTTAATTTAAAATACAGGTAAATTGCCACTACAGGCAATGTGTAGATAAAAAGACTGATACTTAAATCTCTTGTCAGATTTTTGTTTGAATTGTTAACTGTTGCCATGATTTCTTATTTTAAAAATTGATTGATTATTGCTAAACCTCCGGCTAAAATTGCGAGCGGAACTAAAAAAAGAATTGTTCCTACCACAATCTTTTTTCCTATAATTTGAAAATCTATTAGTTTCATAATTTGTATTTTTTTTAATTAAACATTTTTAATCCAGCACCGGATAAACGGGTTGTTTTTTAGGCTGTTCTTTTCCGGTTACTATCAGTGCATCTATTACTTCGTATTCATATATATTGAAATAAACCTGCTCGTTCTCATTGTCATCCGGTGTTATTATTTCGAAAATTTCTTCGTTTACTTCAGCCATGATTTTTATTTTAAAAATTGATAAATTATTGCTAAAACTCCAGTCAAGAGACCTAGTGGAAGCCCAAAAAGAATCATTCCAATAAGAATCTTTTTTAAGATGAATTCTGGGGTTATCCGTTTCATATCATTAATTTTTTGAAGTATCGTTAGGCTGAGGCTGCTGTGGTCTGTTTTGTTTCAGAAATGTTTTAAACTTATCCTGCACATCACTCCAGTTGATCAACGGATACACATTATTTTCTTTCGCCTGCTGATCGAATAGCTGAACCAGTTCTTTTAGTTTTTCAGGGTTCTTTTTAGCCAAATCATTGATTTCATTAAAATCTTTATCAAGGTTGTAAAGCTCCCAAACTTCTTTTCCTGCGTTATTGACTACGGGCTTGTTTTTAGTATTAAAATCGGTAAACAAGTCTATAAAATCAGGTCGGTAAGCAAATGAAGCTTTCCATCCGTCTTGATAAATAGCACCTTCTCCAAACAGGAAATAATATTGTGTCTGATGTACAGAAGGAGCATTTACATTATAAATTGCAGACGCCAGACTTTTCCCCTGAAGAGAATCCTGTTTGATTCCCCTGATCGATTCCGGTATTTTGTTGATTCCGGTCAGTTCTAAAGTTGTTGGCAAAAGATCAATTACATGACCGTACTGATTTCGAATTCCTGTATTGCTTTTTATTCCGTTTGGATAGGAAACAATCAGCGGGTTTCGGGTCCCACCTTCGGCATGTGCATCTGCTTTCCAGAATTTAAACGGTGTGTTTGCTGCCTGAGCCCAGCCCGCAGGATAATTGGTGTAAGCATCTTTGGTTCCGATTTTGTCGAAGTTTTTAGATAGTTCCGCAATTTGTTCTGCTTCATTTGTAGCTGTGTTTCCTCCAAATTCATTATTTACAGAACCATTATACGAACCTTCTTTACTGGCACCGTTATCACCAATGACTAGCAAAATAATAGTATTGTCAAACTGATTGGTCTTTTTCAGATAATCTACAATTCGGCCAATTTCATAATCTGTCTGTTCAAAGAAACCGGCATAACCTTCAAAGAAACGTGCGTTGATTCTTTTTTCCTCAGCCGAAAGTTTGTCCCATTCTTTTACTCTTTCATTTCGTTTAGGCAGTTTTGCATCTTGCGGAATGATGCCGAGTTTCTTTTGGTTGGCAAAAACAGTTTCTCTGTACCAGTCCCATCCTTTATCAAATTTCCCTTTGTATTTGTCGATCCATTCTTTATCGACCTGATGAGGTGAGTGCGTTGCGCCCGGAGTCAAATACAAAAAGAAAGGTTTTGCAGGAGCAGTTTTTTGCTGATATTGCAGATAGCTGATGGCTTTATCGGCAAGTTGAGTGTTCAGATGGCGTCCGTCCGGTTTTACGGCTTTGTTGTCTTCTACAAGATCCGGTTTGTATTGATCGGTTGCGCCTCCAAGAAATCCGAAGAAATGATCAAATCCTTTTCCTAAAGGCCAACGGTCAAATGGTCCTAGATCAGTAGTTTCTTCATCTGGAGTCAAATGCCATTTCCCTATTGCATAAGTACTGTAACCGTTTTCTCTGAGTACTTCGGCAGCTGTTCCTTTTGATGATGGGATTTTAGCATCATAACCAGGGAAACCGGCTCTCATAAATTTATGAGGAAAAAGTCCCATATGTGCGGTATGATGATTACGACCTGTAAGCAAGGCTGCACGGGTAGGAGCACAAACCCCTGTCGTATGAAAGTTGGTAAAACGAAGTCCGTTATTAGCCAAATCATCAAAAGTTGGTGTGTTTACCAAGCCTCCAAAGACGCTGGATGCTCCAAACCCAACATCATCAAGCAAGATCCAGATGATATTTGGAGCACCTTTTGGAGCTTTTACAGGTTCCGGCCAGTATTCTTTAGACTCCGCTAATGTTTTTCCGATTACTCCTTTGTATTTTGGATCTGGCTGAGTTTGTGCTGAAACAGAATTTAATCCTAATTGGAATACCAATAAAAAAGTAACTTTTATGATGGAAGTGTTCTTTAAATTTTTCATTTTATATATTTTTAAATAGTATAACCTGAATTCGTTAATACCTTTCAGGATTAAAGTTCTTGTTTTAATATTTATTTCTTTAGTTATATGGGTTTAGTAGAATTTTGATATCCAAAATTTTAAGGTTTTATTACTAATTGATTATTTTACTTTTTCAATGCCAGGAAGTGTGAGAACAGTTAAATTCTCACGAAGTTTATCAGATGGCAAATACAAACGAATAATTAAACTTGTTTTTTTAACATTGCTGATCGGCAGCCAGTTTTCGGTTTTTTCTGTGCCGGATAAATTGATTTTATACGAAGTGCTGTCAGCCTGATATTTCACATCTTCGAGATTGTAACTGTATTTGTTGATTGGATTTTTAATTAGAAAACCATTTTCATCGTAAGCCGTAATGCTCCAGTACTTTACGTCTAATTTTTTACCGGTAATTACATAGTCAGCTTTAGGATCTAATTCATTTCCTTCGCTGTCTGTACTGGTGCTTAAATAGATTACTTCTTTTTTGGTTAGCGCATAAGGTCCGTAAACGGCAACCTGTGCTATGGTTAACAAATCGGCTGTATTCAGGTCTTTGTCTTTATCCACTGTTTTCCAGTTTCCAATCGTGCGTTGTGAATCGCTTTTTCCTGATGCAATATTGTAAATTCCGATTCCGCTTCCTAAAACGATAGCCAGAAGGATCAATCCCAATCCAATTGCTATTTTCTTTACTTTTTGATTTAAAGCCATGTTGATTTGATTTTAAGTTGAACAATTATTTCACTAATTTTTCTACAGTCACACCATGCTGCAATTCGGATAGTTTTTGAACCGGATACGCTTTTGAAACCAAATAACGAAACAGAATTAATCCTTTTGTAGTTGGACTGTAAATGATTTTTTCCTTTGGAATATTTTTCAGTGCTTCTGATGTACTTCCTTCGGGAGCTAAATAATATTCGAATTTTGCTTTTACTTTTTCTTCGTTTTCAACAAAATAATTCGTCGTGTTTTCCTGATAAGCAGAAATCGACCAGTAAGTAGAATCCGGAACAATACCCGAAATTTTCAAAACATTCTCTTTCAAATCATAATTAATTGTAGAATACAAAAAATCAGGATTCGGTAACGGAATTACCCTGCTGTTTTCGGCGTTGGGCTGATTTCCGAAACGGGGAGTGTTTACATAATCTGCACTTTTTGAGGCAAACTTGTTTTGTACATAATAAGGAGTGACCCAAATCGTCAAATAGTAAAAACTTACTGCAATTACTACAAGAACAAGGGCAAAAATCCCTTTTTTGATAATTGGTTTTGTTGCTGCCATAATTTACTTTTTTAAATCAGAGCTATTAAACACTCTTTTTAGAATGCTCAATAGCTCTGAATAGTTTTAATTTTTTTTATGAATACGTTGTTTCAAAGCGTCTATCCAGTCAATAAATGGATAGACATTGTTTATCTTCGCCTGATTATCAAATTCAGCCTGAAGTTCTTTTAGTTTTTCCGGATTCTTTTTAGCCAGATCTACTCTTTCGTTAAAGTCAGTATTTAGATTGTATAATTCCCAAACATCATTTTCATACGTACTCGGACCTGTACTTTTAGCCAAAGCGCCATTATCAATAACATCAATGAAATCCGGATGATGTGCAGCTCCTGCTTTCCAGCCGTCTTTATAAATGGCTCTTGATCCAAAAATATAGTAGTACTGAACGGTATGTCTTGAAGGCGCTTTTGCATCAGCATAAGAATAAGCCAATGAAGTTCCCTGAATCGGGTCCTGAGCAATTCCTTTGATGGTTTCAGGTGCTTTGATTCCGATAGTTTCCAGTGTCGTAGGCAAAATGTCATTCACATGACCGTATTGATTACGAATTCCCGGAGTTTTAATTCCTTTTGGATAGTACACAATCAGCGGATTACGTGTTCCGCCTTCAGAATGTGCGTCTTGTTTTAAGTTTTTGAAAGGTGTGTTTGAGGCCAAAGCCCATCCGTAAGGGTAGTTTCCTTCAATAGCGTCCGGGGTTCCCAAAATATCAACTTTAGAAAGGTTTTGTTTCAGGTCATCTGACTTGGTACCTCCAAAAAGTTTTGACGTCAAAGGCTGATCGATAGTTCCAAAAGCAGTTCCTTCTTTACTGGCTCCGTTATCTCCCAAAACAATATAGAAAATTGTATTGTCTAACTGATTGATTGATTTTAGATGATTTACTATTCGGCCTACTTCATAATCAGTATACTCGAGATATCCGGCATAAATTTCCATGAATTTGGCATATAATTTCTTTTCTTCCGGAGTTAGTGCATTCCACGCTTTTACATACGAATCGCGCGTAGGCAATTTAGCATCAGAAGGAATCAGTCCTAATTTTTTCTGGTTTGCCAGTACTTTATCACGGTACACATCCCAGCCTTCATCAAATTTTCCTTTGTACTTATCGCTCCATTCTTTGGCTACCTGATGCGGTGAATGCGTTGCTCCCGGTGCGTAATACAGGAAGAAAGGTTTGTTTGGCGCCGCATTTTTCTGACGGTCTATGTATGTAATCGCTTTATCGGTAATCAGTTCGCTTAAATGTTTTCCTTTTAAGTCGGCTGTAAATTCGTTTTTAGATTTATCTTTTCCGGAATTATTCAGTCTTGTATTTCCGTTTAACCAGGTTTGATCTTCTACTAAATCCGGATTATACTGATCCGTTTCAGAACCTAAGAATCCGTAAAAATGGTCGAATCCTTTTCCGGTAGGCCATCTGTCAAAAGGTCCGGCATCTGTTGCATCTTCATCCGGAGTAACGCCATATTTTCCAACCGCAAAAGTATTGTATCCGTTGTCACGTAAAATTTCGGCAATTGTTCCTGCAGATGACGGAATTCTTCCATCCCAACCCGGAAAACCGGCAGACATAGCTGTATGCGAAAATCCCCCAACGTGTACCGCATGTGCATTACGGCCAGTTAATAATGCTGCACGGGTAGGGGCGCAAATAGCTGTCGTATGAAAGTTGGTGTAACGCAAACCGTCATTGGCCAGTTTTTCGAAAGTGGGTGTATTGATCAAACCTCCAAAAGCACTTGTGGCTCCAAATCCAACATCATCTAATAGAATCCAGACCACATTGGGAGCACCTTCAGGCGCTTTTACAGGTTCCGGCCAGTATTCTTTTGATTCTGCTAAGGTTTTGCCCACAACTCCTTTGTAATTAGGATCAGGTTTTGATTGCCCGATGCTGAATTGGGTAACGAGCAGCGTTGTAATCAAAAGTGAATTTTGTGAATTTATAATGCTGTTATATTTAAAATTTTTCATTGTTTATTCATTGATAAATTCAGGTCTTTTAATTGCTTTCAAAGACCTGAATTTTGTGTATTTATTAGTTATTGCTTCCTCCTTTGGTTGCTTCTTTTATCAGTTCCTGAAGATTTTTACCTTTATCCGGACCATTATTATGGATTTTTCTGCCCAATACATCCTGCCAGTCAATCAACGGATAAACATTGTTTTCTTTGGCCTGCTCATCAAACAGTTTTTTAAGTTCGACAAGTTTTTCAGGATATTTTTTAGCCAGATTATTACGTTCGTTAAAATCTTCATTCAGGTTGTATAATTCCCAAACATCATTATCAAAGCTGCTTTCAGTTGGTGTTCCGTTTTTACCCGCAGACTTCAACAAAGTAAAAGGATCCGGATGTGCAGCAGCAGCTTTCCAGCCATCTTTATAAATCGCTCTGTTTCCAAAAATGTAGTAGTATTGTACTTTGTGAAGCGATTCAGCTTTTGCATCATTTAAAGAAGTGTACAAAGAAGACCCCTGAATAACATCCTGTTTGATTCCCTTGATGTATTCCGGAGCTTTGATTCCGGCAATATCTAAAGTGGTAGGAAGAATATCGTTTACATGGCTGTATTGATTTCTGATTCCGCCTTTATCTTTAATTCCTTTTGGATAATGAATAATTAATGGATTACGTGTTCCACCTTCTGACTGGGCATCCTGTTTCCAGTTTTTGAAAGGAGCATTGGACGCCTGAGCCCAGCCTAAAGGATAATTGGTATTAAGTCCCTGAGGGGTTCCGATTTCTCCAATATTAGCTAAATTATCCTGAAGGTTTTTTTCATCAGAAACGCCCTGAGCAAAAAGATTTTGGTTAATTGTACCTACCAGACTACCTTCTTTACTGGCTCCGTTATCACCAATGGCAACAAAAATTACCGTATTGTCAAACTGATTGGTTTCTTTTAAATAATTGACAACCCTTCCGATTTCCGCATCGGTATAAGTCAAGAATCCGGCATATACTTCCATGAATCTTGCATACACTTTCTTTTGGTCCGGAGATAATTTTTTCCATTCTCCAATCAGCGGATTGCGTTCCGGCAATACAGCATTTGCAGGAATTACACCCAGTTTCTTTTGGTTAGCCAATACTTTTTCACGATACACATCCCAGCCTTCATCAAATTTGCCTTTGTATTTATCGCTCCATTCTGTAGTCACCTGATGCGGTGCATGAGCTGCTCCCGGTGCATAATATAAAAAGAATGGTTTTCCGGGTGCTGCTTTTTGTTGTTTTTGAATGTAACTGATGGCTTTATCCGTAATCAGTTCGTTCAAATGGCGTCCGTCAGGTTTTATATGTACCTGATCTTCTACTAAATCAGGATTGTACTGATCGGTTTGCGAACCTAAGAAACCGTAAAAATGGTCAAAGCCTTTTCCGGTTGGCCATCTGTCAAAAGGGCCTGCATCTGTAGCATCTTCATCAGGAGTTACACCGTATTTACCAACTGCAAAAGTGTTGTAGCCGTTCTCGCGTAAAATTTCTGCAATTGTTCCTTTATCAGATGGAATTCTTCCATCCCATCCTGGGAAACCTGCTGATAAAATAGTGTGAGAGAAACCGCTAACGTGAACTCTTCCTGAATTTCTTCCGGTTAATAAAGCGGCACGGGTAGGAGCGCAAATTGCTGTTGTATGAAAATTGGTATATCGCAAACCATTATTTGCCAAAGCATCAAAAGTTGGTGTTTCGATTAGTCCGCCAAAAGCAGTCGAAGCTCCAAATCCTACATCATCCAGCAAAATCCAGATAACATTTGGTGCTCCTGCAGGGGCTTTTACAGGCTCTGGCCAGTATTCTTTTGATTCTGCTAATGTTTTACCGACAGTTCCTTTAAAATCGGCATTTGGCTGATTTTGAGCAGAACCCAATTGAGCAACAAGCAATGCAGTAATCAAAAGCCCTTTCTGTGGGCTTTTGACTGTAAAGTTATTTTTAAAGTTTTTCATGGTTTATAATTTTTTATGGTTGGTTTTTTAATATCCAAGGTTTTGTGGTAATCCGTCCGGATTTTGGTCTCTTTCGCTTTGTGGAATCGGGTATAAATTATTCCTTTCTGAAACGGCTGATTTTCCGGGAACTTTTTTTACTTCAGAAACTAATCTTCCCCAGCGAACCAGATCAAACCATCGCTGTCCTTCCTGAGCAAATTCTTTTGTACGCTGTTCGAAAATGGCTTCTTTAAATTGTTCTTTTGTCAATCCGGCCAAATCTACAGTTGCATCCGGGGTATCAATTGGTTTTCCGTAAGCTCTTCGGATCACTTTATTGATGGCTTCGTAAGCTTCTGCTGTTGGTGCGTTTTCCTGTTCGTTTATAGCTTCTGCTAATGTTACCAAAATATCAGCATAACGAATGATCGGAAAGTTGATAGCCACATTCGCGCCATTAGATAAAGCGGTAACATCCAGGTATTTTCTAAAAATAGGTTTCGGGAAAGTGTATAATAACCCTGTTGCAGGATTTAGCAATTGCTTGGCATAAGTTGCATCCCTGCGTGTGTCGCCCGGAGCGTAGATGTCATAAAACAAACTTACATCTGAGATAATATCTGCTGGTTCTACAGGCGCAAAACCTGCAAAAGAAGTTCTCATAAAAGTACTTCCGCTGCTTCCGTTTCCAGCCTGATTGGGTTCAAACTGAACAGAAAATATATGTTCTTTACCGTTTTTAGTAGTCTTATTAAAAATATCCGAAAAGTTCGTAAAAAGGCCATATCCGAAACCTCCGTTGATTACTTCTTTGGCTTTTAAGATTGCATTTGGCCAGTCTTTTCTTGTCAGATATACTTTTGCTAAAATCGCCTTTGCTGCTCCTGATGTGGCACGCCCCGCATTGTTAGCCGGGTATGTTGCTGGAAGCGCTTCGGCATCTGTCAAATCTTTAATAATTTGAGTATATACTTCATCTACAGTGGCTCTGCTCTGTTTTAAATCTTCAATAGCCAAAGATGTCGGTTCATGTAAAACTAACGGAACGCCTCCCCACAAACGAACAGCCTGAAAATAAAGCAACGCTCTTATAAACTTGGCTTCGTTTATCAATCTTGTTTTCAAAGTTTCTGTTCCCTGTACTTTCGGGATATTGTCAATCGCTACATTGGCTCTGTTGATACCGCTGTAAATTTGTCTCCAGGCTACCTGAACCCTGTCTGTATTGGCATCATAAGATAAAGCACTAATGGCACGTACATTTTGGTTAATGGCTGATGCTCCTGCTGCTGCATAATCAGTTCCCATATCGGTCAGGAAGTAAAGGTTTCTCCCAAAGAGACTTTGCTCTGTTCCGTCATAACTTAAGGAAGCATATACGGCGGTCACACTCGCAATGGCATCATCATCAGTATTGTAAAAATTCTCTTTGGTAACAAATGATGTTGGTGCAACATCTAAATCTGTGCACGAAACCAACAGACTTGCACTAATCATGAGTAGGAATATTTTTTTCATCTTAAATAGTATTTTTTAATTAAAAAGTGACGTTAACACCACTTATAAATGTTCTTGAAGTTGGATAAGCTCCGTAATCGATTCCTGGCAATAAATTGCTTTGGCTGTATGAGCTTATCTCAGGATCAAAACCGCTGTATTTGGTCCAGGTAACTAAATTTTGTGCAGATACATAAAATTTGATGGCTTTGGTTTTGATTTTTGAAGCGATATTTTTTGGTAAAGTATATCCTAGTGTAACTGTTTTTAAACGGATGAATGAACCATCTTCAATGTAACGGTCAGAAACTACGGTTGCAGGAGAGTTCGCTGCCCTTGGAATTTCTTCGCTTGGGTTTGTTGTAGTCCAGTGATCTCTTAAAGCTCCTGCTGCGTTGTTTCCTAAAGTCGGAATCTCTAACTGTTGGTTGATTGCGTTGTAGATTTTACCTCCAAAAGCACCCTGAAAAAAGAAATTTAAATCCCAGTCTCTGTAAACCAGCGTGTTGTTTAAACTCGCAACAAATTTTGGCTGTGCACTTCCTAAGTTTACTTTATCGTAAGCCGCAGTAATTTTTCCGTCAGGCACACCATTTGGACCGCTGATATCTTTGTATCTTCTGTCTCCCAGTTTTGTATTTGCAATACTGTTTAGGGTTGGCTGTGTATTGATTTCATTCTGATTCTGGAAAATCCCATCTGTTTTGTACCCCCAGAATGTTCCTAATGGCTGACCTACTTTTACAATCACAGGCTGTTGTAAATTCAATACACCGCTTGGTGCTGTCGGAAAAAACTGTTGTATGCCATTTCCAATTTTTAATACTTTGTTTTTATTAAGGGAGTAGTTAAAATTGGTGTTCCAGCTAAAACTATCTGTTTTAATGTTTTCGGTAATCAGACCAATTTCAAATCCTTTGTTTTCAACTGCTCCAATATTTTGTAAAACCGATGTTTGACCAGTAATCAAGGGAATAGGCACATTTACCAGTAAGTCGCTTGTTTTTTTGTAATAAGCATCAAGAACAAGATTGATTTTTTTGTTTAAAAAATCAAAGTCAAGACCCACATTGTATTGTGTCGTTTTTTCCCATTTCAAATCTTCGTTTGATAAGCGGGTAGGGGCAAAACCAGTTTGAACAGTTCCCCCAAATGCATAATTTACAGATCCTAAAGCAGCTAATGAAAGATAATCTCCAATTTCCTGATTTCCTGTTGTTCCCGCGCTCAGTCTCAATTTAATGTTATCTATACCCTTTATGTTTTTAGCAAAATTTTCTTCGGTAATATTCCATGAGAATCCAGCCGAAGGGAAGAATCCCCATTTGTATTCAGAACCAAATCTTGAAGATCCGTCTGCACGGGCAGAAACAGAGAAATTATAACGGCTTAACAAAGAATAATTAACTCTTCCTAACCAGGATTCTAAAACACTTTCGTAAGCATCGCTGGTTGGTTTTATAGGTATTCCGTCTTGTAAAGCGTTATGTTCAATCAAATCATTCACAAAATTTGTAGCACCCGATGTTGCTACTTCTCCTTGAGAATATTGAATTGTATATCCGACCAAAGCAGATAATTGATGTTTATCTTCTCCAAAGGAAGTATTGTAATTTAAGGTGTTTTCATTTAAAACAGAACCCACTAATTTATTCCCAACAGAAGCATACCCTTTTGTTTCAACTCCATTTGTCGTGTTTGATGGGGCATAATAGTTTTGTTTGGTACTAATTACATCTGCATTTACAGTTGATTTAAATGCGAGGTTTTTAACTATTTTATATTCACCCCATAAACTACTAAGCGTTCTGTTGATTTTGGTTTCATTGGTAATGTTTTCTAAATCGTTAATCGGATTTGTAATGTAACCATTGATAGAAGCAACATACGGATTGGTTTTAACATTAAATGAGCCGTCTGCATTTCTGATAGGTACAACCGGTGCAATTAAAAGTGCACTTGCCAGTGTATTAGGAGCAGTTAAGGCAACACTTCCGCTGTTCGAACCCATGCCGTTGTATAAAGAATTCGTAAGAGTAGAGGTTACTCCAAATCGAAATAAATCACTTACATCTTTTTCATAATTTATTCTTAGTGATAATCTTCTAAAATCAGATCCAATGATAATCCCTTCTTGTTTAAAATAGTTGGTCGATACCGAATATCTTGAAGTTTCATCTCCGCCTGAAAAACTCAATTGGTGATTCTGGATTGGAGCTGCTTTTCTAAATGCTGCGTCCTGCCAGTCATAGTTACCGGTTGTCTTAAAATCTTCAATTTGCTGAGGGGTGAAAGTAGGAGTTTGTCCAAGACCAGTCTGAATGTCATTACGCAAAGTAGCCCATTCACTTGCATTTAAAATATCCAGCTTTTTCGTGACATCCTGAAATCCAAAATAGCCTTGGTATGTTATATTATTCTGGCCTTTTTTACCTTTTTTGGTTGTAATTAAAATCACACCATTTGCACCACGTGAACCATAAATTGCAGTAGCAGAAGCATCTTTTAAAACTTCAATGGATTCAATGTCAGATGGGTTAAGAGTAGCTAAAACATTGAGACTGGCTCCTGCAAATGATAGGCCGGTAGAGCTGTTATTGTTGTCATTATAAACTAAAATACCGTCAATAACATATAAAGGTTCGTTACCTCCGGTGATAGAGTTTCCTCCACGAATTCTGATACTTGATGAAGCTCCAGGCTGTCCTGAACTTTGCGTTACCACAACTCCGGCAACAGCACCACGAAGTAAATTATCAGCTGATGAGGTTACCTGATTTAAACTTGCTTTTGGAATAGAAGAAACAGATCCGGTTATGTTTTTTTTGTTTTGAGTACCGTATCCTACAACTACTAATTCTTTAAGTTGCTGGACATCTTCTTCTAATTCAATTTTTATTGGGCTGCCATCAGCTACAACTTGTAATCTCTTGTAACCTATAATACTAACTATTAATGTGTACGGAAATTTTTGTCCCGTTTCAAAAAAGAATTTTCCGTCAATATCGGTTGTTACACCGTGCGTAGTCCCTTTAATCTGAACGTTAACTCCCGGTAATGGCTGTTGTGTTATTTTGTCTAAGACAGTTCCGTTGAGCGTGGAATTTATTATAAATTGGGTATTTTGTGCCTGAAATTTCAGAGATATTAATAAAATTGTCACCCATAAAATGAGATTTATATTTTTTTTCATTTCTTTGTATTGGTTTAAGTAATTAACAAGGAGCCCTGAAAGTTGATTTTTCAACTCTCTATTTTCCTTTATTTAGCGATAAATTTTCTTTAAGCCTCGCCATTTCTGTTGCCGCAGAAATGGCTTTTTTGTTTATTTACAGCAGCAGTTGCGCATATTTTTCATTTCGATGTTTTTTAGTTTTTAATTGGACTTGTTTGATTAATAGGTATTGTTTGAATATTCTTTTTGATACAATTGATTGTGCCAAACAGAATTTGCAATGATTAATAAGAATGTTTTTTTGGATTTTGAAAGGCTCCTTTTTTAATTTGGATATTAAAATCAGAATCAAAATTTGGGATTGCTTTTTAGAATTAACAACAGAAGCACATACAACAACAAGACGTGTTATAAGTATTTTTTTTAGAAAGAATGGAATACGATATGCTTTCGGTTGTTTTCAAAATATAGTTTTTTATGGTTTTAAATATTTATTTAAACTCTACTAATCCTATAGACAAAGTTAATTTTAATATAATAAAAACCAAAAATTTGCTGTGTTTTTTTTGAATAAAAAGAAATAAGTAAGTCTTTATATTACTTTTTATATTGATAAGTTGCTTATTATGAGTAATTTAATTATTATGATTTACTTCCGATAAATGTTAAAAATATTTTTTAAACAATGATGAAATGTAGTATTTTATACTTAATTATATAATTTTTGAATCTCAATTAAGAGTCGAAAATTATGTAATTTAATCAGTTTTAACCATAGTCCAGGAAATTTTATAGCAAAACCATATGCGAATTTAAGCAGTGATTTTAAATAAATTAGAGTAATTTTATAGTTTGAAAAATAAATTAAATTTTTTTAACCACACTAGTAATAAATACTTATATTTGTAATAAGTATTTGTACTTAGTTTTATGTTTTAATAAAGATGATACAAGTTAATGAAGCTTTAACATTCGTAGCCGAAAACAGTTCGAAAATGCCATCGCAAAAAATAGCAGTTGGCAAAGCGCTCGGATATATATTGGCAGAAACGGTTTATTCGCCAATTGCAATGCCGCCATTTCGTCAGTCAGCAATGGATGGTTATGCTTTCATTCATAGTGAGAGACACCAATACGATGTTGTCAGCGTTTCTCAGGCGGGAGATCATTCTAATGTAAAACTGAAAGAAAACGAAGCAATCCGAATTTTTACCGGAGCTTTTGTTCCTGATGATGCGGATACTGTTGTGATGCAGGAGCACGTAATGGCAAATGAAAATTCGATTTTGATTGCTAGAATGCCTGAAAAATTGGCAAATGTTCGTGCAAAAGGAGAACAGATTAATAAAAATGAAGTTGTTTTTGAAGTCAATACTTTAATTACACCGGCTGCAATTGGTTTTCTGGCCTGTTTGGGAATTACAGAAATTATGGTCTACAAAAAGCCTAAAGTGGCTATTTTGGTTACCGGAAACGAATTGGTAAAGCCGGGAAAAAAATTACCAAAAGGAAAAATTTACGAAAGTAATTCGGTAATGCTACAGGCAGCGCTTCAAACAATTGGGATAAAGAAAACAAAGGTTTTTAAAGTAAAAGATAATCTTAAAGCGACTAAAAAAGCTTTAAAAGACATACTGGAAAAATATGATATAGTTTTAATTTCCGGTGGAATTTCAGTTGGGGATTATGATTTTGTAAAAGAAGCATTACTTAAAAACGGAGTCAAAGAACTTTTTTATAAAATCAATCAGAAGCCAGGTAAACCGATGTTTTTTGGTTTTAAAAATGAAACTTTAGTTTTTGCTTTACCCGGAAATCCGGCTTCGTCGCTGACTAATTTTTATGTGTATGTGTATCCGGCAATCCGAAACCGAATGGGATTTTCAGATATTCATTTACCGAAAGTAATCCGAAAATTAAATACGGATATTAAAAATACTTCCGGAAAAACATTGTTTTTAAAAGCGTTATATGATGAAACCCATGTAACGGTTTTAGACGGCCAGAGTTCGGCAATGCTCAATACTTTTGCAACAGCAAATAGCTTATTGATTGTTCCGAATGATGTAGAAATAATTGAAAAAGAACAATTTGTGACCTTGTTGCCGATTGATTAGAATAAAGAATAAAGAATAAAGAATAAAGAATAAAGAATAAAGAATAAAGAATAAAGAATAAAGAATAAAGAATAAAGAATAAAGAATAAAGAATAAAGAATAAAGAATAAAGAATAAAGAATTTCAGCTTTAATATGCAGTGTGTAAAATTAAACATACAGCATAACCTGAAACAAAGAAAACCTGAAACCTGAAACAAAATTATGCAGTTACTTACTTCCGAAAATATAATCTTATTCAGCTTCGCATTAATCGTGATTGCGTTTTTGTACTCAAGTGTAGGGCATGGCGGAGCATCAGGTTATTTGGCTTTAATGACGATTTTTGCTTTTCCGGTGGCGATTATGAAACCTTCGGCTTTATTGCTGAATTTGTTTGTTTCAAGTATTTCGTTTTTGTTTTATTACAGAATGAATTATTTCAAACCAAAACTCTTTTATCCGTTTGCGATAGCTTCTGTTCCGGCAGCTTTTATTGGCGGTTTTATTACGCTGGACAATACAATTTATAAAGTTATTTTAGGAATTGTTCTGGTATTTGCGGCTTTAAGACTGTTCGGAATATTCAATTTTAAGGAAAAAGAAGCTGTACAGATAAAATTGCCTTTTGCTTTAGCGATTGGATTCGTAATTGGTCTGTTATCTGGAATGCTGGGCATTGGCGGTGGCATTATCTTAAGTCCGATTTTATTGTTTCTGGGATGGGCTTCAGTAAAAGAATCAGCGGCTATTTCGAGTCTGTTCATATTTGTCAATTCATTTGCCGGAATGTTAGGATTTCTTTTGGGAGGAAAAATTATTCCGATAGAGAGTTTTTATCTGGTTCCGATTGCAGTGATAGGCGGAATGTTAGGCGGATTTTACGGAAGTGGTTATTTTTCGAACAAAACCTTAAAAATTGTATTAGGGACAGTGATTTTGATGGCAAGTATAAAATTGATTTTTCCGTAAATAGAAGAATTAAACACTCAGAAACAATGGTTTTCTATTTTTAGAAAAGGAAAGATTGGCAAAACATGAAACTTTAAACCTGAAACCTCAAACAAAATAAATTAAAGATGAAAACATTAACAGCATTTATTCTTTGCGGAGGAAAAAGCTCCCGAATGAAGTCTGAGAAAGGATTGGTTCTGTTTCAGGGAAAACCATTTATTGAACATATTATTCAGGCTGTTTTGCCTATTACAGGAAACATTGAGTTCATAACGAATACAAAAGAATACGATTATCTCCCGTATCAAAAAACGGCTGATATTGTTAAAGATAAAGGGCCTTTGGGAGGAATTTATACCGCACTGGAGAATTCTGAAACTGAGTTTAACCTGATCCTGAGTTGTGACATTCCGTTGATTTCTTCAGAATTGTTGACTGAATTGATATCAAAACACAATCAGGAAGCCCAGATCACCATATTTGCGACAGAAAGCAGGATACATCCGTTAATCGGAATCTATTCGAAAAAATTGCTTCCGATTATAAAAGAAGCGATTGATGAAAATGAACTGAAAATGATGGATTTTCTATCAAAAGTGCCTCATCAGATTATAAAAATAGAAGAAAGTGAAAACTTTCCTTTAACCAATATTAATTCGGTTGACGAATTAAACGACCTGAATATCAATTTAAGTTAATAGATTATGCAAAACTCAAGAACACCAAAGTTAACAGTAGTAGGCGCAGGCCCGGGAGATGTTGAATTGATTACGCTGAAAGCAATTAAAGCGTTAGAAAATGCCGATGTAGTTTTGTATGATGCTTTGGTTAACGAAGAATTATTGCAATATGCGACTAAGGCAGAGATTGTTTTTGTGGGGAAACGCTTAGGATGCCATGCTTACACACAGGATCAAATTAACGAGTTGATTGTTTCGATGGCCAACCGTTACGGACATGTGGTTCGTTTGAAAGGTGGGGATCCGTTTATTTTTGGACGCGGAAGCGAAGAAATCGAATATTCAGAAAAATTTGGTTTGGAAACGGCTGTTGTTCCCGGAATTTCATCAGCTTTAGGCGTTCCTGCTTCAGTGGGAATAAGCCTTACGCAGCGAAAAGTAGCAGAGAGTTTCTGGGTAATTACAGGTACAACTTCCAGTCATGAATTGTCTAAAGATGTACATTTGGCTTCCAAATCGGCTGCGACGGTTGTTATTTTAATGGGAATGCATAAATTAAACGAAATCGTTGGTATTTATAAAACCAATCGTACCGATGATTTACCGATTGCCATTATACAAAACGGAACTAAAAATTCAGAACAAAAAGTAGTGGGTAACATCAGTTCAATTACTAAATTAGTTGCCGAAAAAAACATTTCATCACCAGCGATTATTGTAATTGGAGAAGTGGTAAAAAATACTTCAAAACTGACCTCGTATTTTCAGGAACATTTTGAAGACGAATTTATATTTCAGAATTTAAATCTATAATAATGATTGAAGTTAAGTATTTCGGAGCTATCGCCGAAAAAACGCAATGCTCATTCGAAAATGTGGTTTCTTCGAATATTTCCCTGCAGAATTTATTGAAGGATTTAGAAGCAAAATACAAATTCGAATCAATTTCTTTCAGCGTTGCCGTCAATCAGAAAATAGTTTCCAAAACAACAGATTATACTTTGAAAACAAGCGATATTGTTGCTTTATTGCCTCCTTTTGCCGGAGGATAATTTACAATTTATGAATGCATCTTCCCGTTATAACCGACAAATAATTCTTCCTGAAATTGGAGAAACAGGCCAGTACAAATTATTAAAATCCAAAGTTTTAATTATTGGTGCAGGAGGCCTGGGTGCTGTGATATTGCCTTACCTGGCAGCTGCCGGAGTTGGTGAAATCGGAATTGTGGATGATGATGTTGTGGAACTTTCAAATTTGCAGCGTCAGGTAATTTACAAAAGTTCATCTGTCGGGAAATATAAAGTTGAGGAAGCTAAAGCCATGATAGCAGCATTAAATCCCGATGTTAAAGTAAACGCTATTGCTAAAAAACTTTCTGGTAAAAATGCCATTAGTTTATTCGAAAAATATGATATTGTTGTGGATGCAACAGATAATCTTCAAATAAAATACCTGATAAATGATGCCTGCCTGATTACGGATAAACCAATGGTTTACGGATCAATTTTCAGGTTTCAGGGACAGGTTTCGGTTTTTAATTATCAAAATGGACCGACTTACAGATGCTTATATCCTGATGAAAACAGTTCGTCTGTAAATTGTACGGATGCGGGAGTTATCGGAATCTCGGTTGGAATCATTGGAATGCTGCAGGCCAATGAAGTCATAAAAATGATTCTGGAAACAGGAGAAATTTTAAGTGGAAAAATATTGGTTTATAATGTTCTGAATAACGAACAGCAGAAATATGATTTTGAAAAAAGTGATTCTTTTGTAATTGACAGAAGCACTTTTGAAGAAAAATATTCTCAAAAAGAAAACCGTGTCGAAGAGATTTCAGCTGAAGCAGTTTTAGATCAAATAGATAATGAAGCAGTCTTGTTTTTAGATGTTCGTAATGAAGATGAGCTTCCAAAAATAACATTCAGGAACAGTCTTCAGATTCCGTTAATAAATCTGGAAAATGAAATTGAAAAACTAGATTCAAATCAAACGATTTATGTTTTCTGCCAATCCGCCATCAGAAGTAAAATAGCTGTTGAATTGCTTCAGAAAATGAATTTTAAAAATCTAAAAAGTGTTGAAGGCGGTGCTTTGGCATTGAAACCATTATTAGAAGAAAAAGTTATAGTTAGAGATTGATTCTTTTATCTCTCGCAGATTTTACAGATTAAGCAGATTCAACTTGGATAAATTTGAAAGAGCACGAATAAAATCTCCTAAATCTGCAAAATCTGCGAGAGAGATGATAAAAAAACAAAGAAAATGAGTAAAAATGTATTTGTAGAAGGACCAATTTCTCCTGAATTTATTGCGGAGTCGATTGCCAAACATCAATCCAAACATACGATTGGGGCACATAATATTTTTCTGGGACAGGTTCGTGCCGATGTGATTCATGATAATACGGTTGTGGCCATTGATTATTCGGCTTATACCGATATGGCAAACGAAGCCTTGCATACAATTCGTGAAAAAGCTTTTGCTAAATTCGACTTGACCTGTATGCATATTTATCACAGTTTAGGAGTTGTAAAAGCTGGTGAAATATGCTTGTTTGTATTTGTATCGGCAACACGCAGAAAGCAAGTTTACGCGGCCACAGAAGCCATCGTCAACTGGATTAAAACCGATGTACCAATTTTTGGCAAAGAAATATTTGAAAACGATACTTTCACATGGAAACAGAATACCTAACAAAAATTATCAATGGTAGATATTACGCATAAAATAAGCACATTAAGAGTCGCAACAGCTACAGCAATTGTCAAAGTCAGCAAACAGGAAACAATTGATGCAGTTGTTAACAATCTGGTTCCAAAAGGGAATGTACTCGAAATGGCAAAAACGGCCGGATTATTTGCGGTAAAAAACACACATTTATCGATTCCGGATTGCCATCCGCTGCCAATTGAATTTACTTCGGTTGAATATAACATTGAAGGTTTAGATATTCAGATTATCTTTAAAGTAAAAACCGTTTATAAAACAGGAGTAGAGGTAGAGGCGATGCACGGAGCTTCAATTGTGGCGCTTACGATGTACGATATGCTGAAACCAATTGATAAAGAAATCGAAATCTCAACCATCAAATTAATCAACAAAGAAGGCGGAAAATCGTCTTTCAAAAATAAATTTCCGTACACTATAAAAGCAGCAGTTTTTGTTTGTTCCGACTCTATTTTTGCAGGTGATAAAGAAGACCGATCCGGAAAAATCATTGTAGAAAAGTTAGAATCTTACGGAGTTGAAACGTCTCATTACGAAGTTATTCCGGATGAGTTAGAAATTATTCAGGAAAAAACGAAGGCTTTCGCCAAAGAGAATCATCTGGTTATTTTTACCGGAGGAACAGGATTGTCTCCAAGGGATGTAACACCCGAAGCTTTATCGCCATTATTGGAAAGCAGAATTCCGGGAATCGAAGAAGCCATTCGCGATTACGGGCAGCAACGTATGCCATATGCGATGTTATCCAGAACAGTTGCAGGAACATTAGGAAAAAGTCTGGTTTTGGCCTTGCCGGGATCAACAAATGGAGCAAGAGAATCTATGGATGCTGTTTTTCCGCATGTGATGCACGTTTTTCATATTTTAAAAGGAAAAAATCATGATACCCTCTAAAACCATTTTAACGGATGATTTTGGGCGAAAACACAATTATTTGCGTATTTCGTTGCTGGAGAAATGCAATTTGCGTTGTACGTATTGCATGCCTGCTGACGGGATTGCGCTGTCTCCAAAAGCAAGCTTAATGACTTCCGAAGAGATTTTTGCAATTGCCCAGACTTTCGTAGAAAATGGTGTGGATAAAATCAGACTGACGGGGGGAGAACCTTTGTTGAGAAAGGATTTTGCTGAGATTGTTTCGAAATTATCAACTTTAGAAGTTTCACTTTCAATCACGACCAACGGTATTTTAATCGACCGTCATATTGACGTTTTGAAACAGGCCGAAATCAAAAAAATCAACCTGAGTTTAGATACGCTGATTGCATCAAAATTTCATTCGATAACACTTCGAAATCAGTTTGAGAAAGTGATTGATAATCTGCATTTATTGCTGAATCATGATTTTCAGGTAAAAGTAAATGTGGTTTTGATGAAAGGTTTTAATGATAATGAAATTATTGATTTCGTCAATTTAACCGAGTCACTGCCAATTGCTGTCCGTTTTATTGAGTTTATGCCTTTCGCGGGAAATGAGTGGGACAGGAGCAAAATGGTTTCGCAAAAGGAAATTTTATCACAAGTAGAGGAAAATTTTTCTCTGGATGAAATTCAAAAACTGGAAGACGAGAAAAACTTCACGGCCAGAACCTACAAAATCAAAGGTTTTCAGGGCGATTTCGGAATCATAAGCTCAATTACAAATCCGTTTTGTGATGGCTGCAACAGAATCCGCCTGACGGCAAACGGAAAAATCAAAAATTGCCTTTTCTCTAATTCCGAAACCGATTTACTGACTGCTTTTAGAAATGGCGAATCGATTACCGAATTGATTTCGGCTTCTGTCAAAAGCAAGAAAAAAGTCAGATCAGGTATGGTTACAATTTCTGAAATGGATGATCCAAATCTGCATTTCGATAATCGGAGTATGATTGCGATTGGGGGGTAAATCAATATTTTTGTTAACCCATTATAAGGAATTTTGTCATTTCGACCGGAGGGAGAAATCACACTCGGGATTCAACAAAGATTGGAACCACACTTTATGGAGTTTCTAGTGTGATTTCTCCCTCCGGTCGAAATGACAAGCATGACAATAAAAAAAAGGTTCAACTTTACTCAAGTCAAACCTTTCTTCATATTATTTTTTCTTTTTAGCTTTTGCCTTCTTTTTAGACTTCGCTTTCTTTTTTGCTATTTTTTTAGCTTTCGCTTTTTCCTTAGCTTTTTTGGCTTTTTCCTTTTTCTTGGCAGCCGCTTTTAGTTTTGCTTTTTTAGCTTTTTCTTTCTTTTTGTCTTTTTTAGCGTCCTCTTTTTTCTTTGCTAATTTCTTTTTTGCTTTGTCTTTTTCTTTGTCTTTCACTTTTTTCTTCTTTTTATCTGATTTATCTTTTGAAGGTTCTGCGGCAGCAGTTTCATTGGTAGTTTGTTCTGTTGATTCAGCAACAGCAGTTTCTGCAACCGTTTCTTCTGGTTTTACAGTAGGTGATACTATATTTTTTGCAGGAGTTTTTTTTATTGCTGCTGGTTTAGCAGGTGCTGTAGGTTTTACAGGAGTTTTTACTGCTGCCGGTTTTGCTGTACCCGCTACAGCAGGTTTAGCAGGAGTTGCTTTAGTCGGAGCTCTGCGGACAGGTTTTTTTATTTCCGGTGTATTTTCGTTTTCTGTTGCAAGCTGAATATTTTCTGTTTTTGGAGAATCAATTTTCTCAGGATTTGTTTCTTCGGTCTTGTTTTCCATAGTTATAAATGCATTTATGTGAGAATTATCTTTTAAATGTAACTAAATTGTTAATTTACAGTTAAGTAAAGATAATTATAAAACAAGCTTTCCAATGTTAAGTTTTTAGTGAAAAAAAAGTGATAAGGCGTTGAAAAAGAATCGCTTGAGTTTTTACCTAAAAATAAAAAGCAAAATTTCTTAACAATTCTACATGAAAAATGAGGTAAATTACTTTATAAAGAATACTTCTGAGATTTTCTGAATACCTTAAAAGTAATGATTGCCGTAGCCCAGATGGGAACGGCATCCTTTTATGGCAGGGTTTGCCATAAAAGATATAGTGTACAGCTGGAATAAGCTCCTGATATTTATACCGAAAACTATTCTAATTCTTTAGGACCTTCATTGTCATCTTCGATAAAATCGAGTTCTAAAGCTCTCACGGTCTGAACCGCATTTCCTGCAATACCGCGAATTGACCCGTACATTCCTAAGGTATTATGCACTACTTTTTCGATTTGTTTTTCGCGCTGTTTCCAGATTCTTTGCATGGCTCTTTTTTCAGCATCCAGATCGCCCTGCATTTGGGTGAAGCCTTCGACAATTCCTTCAATCTGTAAACGAAATTCATTGCTGGTTAAAAAATCATACAACATAGACATTTTATCGCCTTTGTTTTCCTGCGCCTGAACTGCCTGGCTAACCTGAATCAAAGATTGACGAAGCACGGCACTTAAACCTTTAAATTCTTCGTAGGTACAAATCCAGATGCCGTCTCGCATGCCCATTCTTTCCATTCCGGCAGGCATTACTTCTGTAACCAAAACGCCGATGTTGGCTCTTTTTGTTCGGATATCATTTTTGAATTTCTCAATCCATGCCGGCTGAAACGATTTGGTTCGTTTGCTTTCGTAGTAAATCGATCCGCAATTTTGCAGTTCCCGGGTATTTACAATTTGAAGACAATCGGCTCCGTTTGCGCCTTTTTTAACTTCATCGATGCTATCTAAAGGAAAATTATTAGCAAGCCATTCCTCAATTGCTAATTCCATTACTTCGCCCTGTAATTGCATAGAGCCTTGTTCCTGTTTGCGTTTCATTTCTTCAATCAGCTTTTTTTGGTCGTCTGATTGTTTTTGGTATTCTTTTATTTTTAGTTCATTTTTTTCTTCTTCCTGCTTACGGATTTTATCTCTTTCCAGGACCAAAGTGGCGTTAAGCTGTTTTTGAGCTTCGGCTTCGATTGCGTCCTTCATTTCCAGTTTTTCACGCTGTAATTTGGCAATTTCGCCCTGCATTTTATTCAGTTCACGAATTTTATCCGACTTTTCAGAAAGTTCTTTTTCCATTAATAATAAACGGTCTTTGTTTTCTTCTTCCAGTTTGGTTTTTAGCTTTTCACCAATTTCTTTTTCAGCAGCCTTTTTTTCACGTTCCAATCGTTCAGCAAATAATTCGTTTTCCTGCTTTTTCTTGGCTTCAAATTCGGCCTTGGCTTTTTCGAATTGTTCGTTTTTTAGCTCTAATTCACGGTTTTGAATAGTAGCTTTTTGCTGAAATTCTTTACGGATGCTATCTTCTAACTGATGTTTTAAAACATCATTTACATCGATAGGTGTTCCGCAGTTTGGGCACTGAATTGAAGATTGTTCAGCCATTTTGTATTTGATTTTATTGAGTAGAATTATAATTTGCTAAGGTATTTAAAAGTTCTCTTTTTATGATGCGGATTACTGTACTAAATTGTAACGAATTTTTTGTATGGATATGAATTTTTATGCACAGATTAAGATGGGTTTATGGATTTTGTTTCGAAGGAATCTCGCAAAGTCGCGAAGGCGTAAAGTTTTATTAATTAATAGCTCTGTTTGTTCATTTCGAGCGAAGAGAGAAATCACACTAGAAGCTCGACAACAGTACGTTGCTCTCCCTCAGTGATTTGCTTTCGCCTGTTCGCTATCGCTCCGGTCTCCTTCGTCGAAATGACAAAAAATGAGAAAGACTTTGAACTATCTTTTATTCAACAAAAAAGCAACAGCTAATTGCGTGATTTCAGAATGATCTTCTTTCGAAGTAATTAATGAAACATCCGTAAATAAATTAACTTTTTTGAGTTCAACAAAGCCCAGGTCTGAATCTTGATTATTTTTAGCAATGTTAGAAGGTACAATTGAAATTCCTAAACCGTTTTTTACTAATTGTACTATCGAATTAATATTGTTAGACTCGTGAACGACTTTTGGCGTAAAGCCATAAAAAGCGCACAATTCTAATAAAACTTCGTGATAGTGAGGTGCATAATCTTTATTGAAGAAAACAAAAGTTTCATTTTCAAGGTTTGGAATATCTTTTTCTGAACCAATGTTGATGAAATTTTTATTGAAAACAACCGAAAATCCGTCCTTAAACCATAACTGTGATTTTATTTTGGGAGATTTTACAGGTGAACGGATAATGCCTAAATCAATTTTTCCTTTCTCTAAAGCTTCAATTTGCTTGGTTGTGGAGATTTCGAATAATTTGAAATTCACATAGGGAAACTGCTCTTTTAAATGTTGAATCAATTCTGAAATCACAGAGGAATAAATGGAACTGATGTAAGCGATTCTGAATTCTCCCGAAACATTCTCTGCAATCTTTTTTGTTTTTACCGAAATGCGTTCCAAATGCTGAAACAGGTCTTTGACTTCTTTTTCAAAATATTTGCCCGCTTCGGTAAGTTCTACTTTTTTATTATTTCTAATGAAAAGCTTTGCCTGAAGTTCATCCTCCAGTTCCATAATCTGACGGCTCAACGGAGGCTGAGATATGTATAGTTTTTCTGCTGCTTTGGTAAAGTTCAGTTCTTCGGCAACAGCCAGGAAATATTTTAAGTGACGCAATTCCATGATACTTTTAAAGTATTGTTAGTTGATAAAAATAGTATTTTTAAAGTATATGACAATGAAGTAGTTTTGAAAAAGCAAAATATTTCTCTCGCAGATTGTGCAGATATAGCAGATTATTAATTTTAGATAAATCATCTTAATCATAATAATATCCCAATCAATAATAGCAAAAGATTCGCTCAATCTGCCAAGACCTGCGAGAGATTAAAAAACAAAAACTATGAAAAAATCAACTATTGAAGAAATCAAAGAACGATTTGACAATGATGTCGAGCGATTTTCAAATTTAGATACAGGACAAGTGGCAACAATCGACGCCACAATTTCATTAGAATTAATTACGGAAGCAGCAAAGAGAATTGTTCCGAATGCTGCAACTGTTTTGGATATTGGCTCTGGTGCAGGGAATTATACTTTGAAAATGTTGTCGAAATTGCCTAATTTAAATTGCATTTTGGTTGATTTGAGTTTGCCAATGTTGAATAAAGCTTTTGAAAGAGTTTCGGCTGAAACAAATGGTGGAGTAGAAGTAAGACAAGGTGATATTCGGGAAGTCAATTTACCTGAAAACCATTTTGATATTATTTTAGCAGGAGCGGTTTTACATCACTTGAGAGATGATCAGGATTGGGAAACTACTTTTACAAAATTGTTTAAATTATTGAAACCAGGAGGCTGTTTGATGATTTCAGATTTAATTACACAGGATACAGAAATATTAAATGAATACACATGGAAAATCTACGGGGATTATTTAGAAGGAATTGGCGGGGCGGAATACCGACAAAAAGTGTTGGATTATATTGAAATTGAAGATTCTCCGAGATCTATGAATTATCAATTGGATTTGATGAAAAAAGTGGGTTTCAATAAAGTAGAAATTTTACATAAGAATATGTGTTTCGGGGCTTTTGGAGGGATAAAGTGATTTTTTTAGCCACAAATTTCACAAATTTTCACAATTTTTTTGTTAGCGAATTTGAATTGCCGTTGGTTTTAACCAACGGATTAGTTTGAATTTTAAAAGGCTTTAGCCAAATCTAATGTGATTTGGCTAAAGCCTTTTCTTACATTTCTTTGTTCGGCAATTCATTAAAGATTATAGAATCTGTACAGTTTTATAAACCTGAACAGGAGCAGCTAATAAAGTTTCACTTTTTGAAATAAAATCGATTAAATAAGGCTGATTGTTGTGTATATCAAGTCCGATTTGATCTTTCCATTCTTCCCAGATGATGAAAACAGTATCATTTGTGTGAAGGTCGTAACGAATGCATGCAGCTTCTTTTCTGGTTTCGGTAACCAGATGCGTGATCATATTCTGAACTTCAATTAAGTTTTCGTGTTTGCTTTTTATAATCGCAGTAATCGAAATCATGATTGTAAATTTTTAAAAGTTTGCTCTAAATGATTGGTGTAATCTTGTTTAAAGATAACAATATTTTCCGGTGTTGCGCCTTTTTCAACATCATGAAAATGAAATCCGTTTATTTTTTCCATTCAGGTAAATTTGTTCATTTTATGAAAGCCGAACATTACACCATCGTCTACAGAAGTTTCGTCGAAGAATTCGCCAGGAAGTGTAAAAGCGGTTGCAGGCGCGTTCCAGCTTGTGGTAAGCATGTATTTTCGTCCGTGCAAAAGTCCGCCTGTTCCGTAGTTGATGTCGGGATTTACGCGACTTCTTCCGTCACTTTTGTAGATTCCTTTGTTATGACCTTCTGTGAAAACGTCGTCGATGTATTTTTTGAAAAGGTTTGGTAACTGAAACCACCAAACCGGTGTGTGGTAAATGATTAAATCTGCCCAGACGAATTTTTCTACTTCTTCCTGAAGATTGATTTCGTCTTCAATATGAGTTGTTTTGATTTCGTAATTGTTATTTTTGGAAAGGAATTCAACTGTCCAGTCCTGAACGGTTTGATTGAACTTTCCTCCTGAATGGGCAAATTTCTGCCCGCCGTTGATTATAAATATTTTTTTCATTTTATTGCCTGCTTCTTATAAAATGTTTTGTGTGAGGGGCAGGAGCGGCATCCTTTTGCTTTTTTCTTTAAAAAGCAAAAGATACAGCAGATGACCCGACCCGCTTTTTCTGCGGGTCACACCCAAATTATTTTTATGTTTAAATGTTATTTGACTTTTGAAATCGCCAGATTGATGAATTCTAATTCGGAAGAGGAAAGGTCAAAATCCATTGTTTTTGCGTTTGATATTGCCTGCTCTGCATTTCTTGCTCCGGCCAAAACGATGGAGATTCCTTTTTGTAATGTGGTCCAGCGTAAAACCAATTGCGAAATCGAAATGTGTTTAGAATGCGCAAGAGAACTCAATTCTTCGATTAAGGTTTTTACTTGCTGAAGATCGAATTTTCCGAAATAACCGTTTCTGTGATCGTTTTCTTTTAATTTACTGTCTAAGAAATATTTTCCGGTCAGTAAACCTCTTTCCATTGGGCTGTAAGCAATGATTCCGATGTTTTCTGCAAGTGTAAACGGAATTAGTTCTTCTTCAATTTTACGGTTTAGCATACTGTACGCAACCTGATTTGAAGTGATCTGAACTTTTTTTTGAGCTTCCTGAATTTGGGCAACGTTGTAATTACTTACCCCAAATGCTCTGATTTTCCCCTGCTGAATTAGAGTTTCAACAGCTTCCATGGTTTCAGAAATTGGTGTTGTAACGTCTGGCCAGTGAATTTGCAGTAAATCAATATAATCGGTTTGAAGGCGTTTTAGGCTTTCTTCGATTTCTTTAATTACGTTTTGTTTGGATGAATATTTGTAAATCGGCACTTTTTTACCATTGTCATCAGCGTCGAAGAAGTAATCTCCTTTTCCGTTGTTGCTTCCGTCCCAAACCAAACCGAATTTAGTCAATAACTGTACTTTTGAACGATCCTGGCTTTTAATAGCTTCGCCAATCATTTCTTCGCTCAAACCAAATCCGTAAAAAGGAGCGGTGTCGATTGTGGTAACACCATGATCGATTGAAGCGTGAATGGAGTTGATTGAATCTTTCTTATCTGTTCCTGCCCACATGGTTCCGCCAATCGCAAAAGCGCCATAAGTAATGGTTGATAATTCAAGTTCTGAGTTGCCTAATTTTCTATATTCCATGATTGTGATTTTTTGTTTTAAATTGACAAGGCAAAATTATACTGTTTTTAGGATTCTTATTTGGTATAATTTTGTCTTTTTTAGGTATATTTGCACCTTCAAATCATTTAGACATGAAAAAAGAAAACTTATACGAGCCTTTTACGGTTTCCTTTGAGACGTTCAAGGAATATCCTGATGTTGGATACCGTCATAATTTTTTTGAGCTGGTTTATATTTTGGAAGGTACAGGTTCGCAGTGTATCAACAAAAATATATTTAGGTATGATCCGGGACATTTGTTTTTATTGACGCCTGAGGACTGTCATAATTTTACGATTGAAACCGAAACGAAATTTTTCTTTTTGAGATTTAATGATATTTATTTGAAAAATTCGAGTCTGCAGAATGAAAGTATTCAGCGATTGGAATATATTCTTCAAAATGCAAACCATCAGCCGGGCTGTATTTTAAAAAATGATCCTGATAAATGTCTGGTAAAAGTGATGATTGAAGCCATTTGCAGAGAAAAGAAAGATAAGGATATTTACAATCAGGAACTGATACAGCAATTGGTCAATACGCTGATTATTATTGTGGCCAGAAATATTGCAAAATATCTTCCGGAGCAGGTTAATATTGATACTGAGGCGAAAGCGATGGATATTCTGCAATATATTCAGAACAATATTTACTATCCTGAAAAAATCAAAGCAGAATCAATCAGCGATTATTTCGGGATTTCGAATACGTATTTAGGACGTTATTTTAAAAAGCATGCAAGTGAAACGATGCAGCAATACATCAGTAATTATAAAACGAAACTGATTGAACATCGGCTTCAGTTCAGCGATAAACGTATTAATGAAATTGCTTATGAATTTGGTTTTACGGATGAAAGCCATTTTAATAAGTTCTTTAGGAAGCAGAAAGGATATAGTCCTTCTGAGTTTAGAAAGACAATTCGGTTGAGTGCTTAAACACGGATTGCACTAATTATCACTAATTTTTTTGAAAAAGAATTAGAAAGATTTTCTTTTGCTGCTTATTATTTGCTCTCGCAGATTTTACTGATTTAAAGAGATAAAAAAATCTGCCCGATCTGCAAAATCTGCGAGAGAAAAAATTTAACTCTCTTTTCTAATAATAAAATCAAAATGTTCCGTTTTGCCTGCTTTTAAATTATTGATTTCGTTTTCAATCAATTCTTCTAATGAATCGGCGACAATGTTTCGTTCCCAGGATTCATTTTGAAGTTCTATTATTTGTCCAAATTTTCCTTTTGAAGCCGGATCTGTGTCGAAGAGTAAATAATCGCCGTTTCTTCCTGTGGCAAAAGGAATCCATTTTGGATTGGCGTAGTTGTCAGTCTGGATTTTATCGAAATCTATTTCTTCTTGTTCCGGGAGATCGTCTTCATCAAATTGTAACTCTTGTATAGATTCCCATTCTTGTTTAATATCCTGAAATGGAATAAGATCGTAACTGAAATTATTTACGCCAAACTGAAAAGCAGAAGTTACAGGGGCATAATCTACGTTTTGAACTTTATAGAAGTTTAATAGAGCAGGAGGAATGGTTATATCGTCTTCAAGAATTGTATGTTTTTTTATGTCTTCTTCGGTAATTCCGTCTGTAAGATTGTAGTAATCATTGTCTGTTGAAATAATTTTGTTGATTTCTGAAATCCATTCCTTCCATAGAGATTCGAATATTCTGAATTCTTCATCAACGGACAACTGTGTTTTGGGTAGTTTTACTTTTTCTTCGTATGATGAAATATCCAGAGCTGTTATTTTACCATTTTCTTTGTCAAACCAAACACTGATTCCGTTAAGAATGAAAGCGCCGCTTCTGTCACCTTTAAAAAGTTTTACGGGTTTATTTTTACCGGATTTGTATAATTCGAATAACTCCTGACCATCAAAAATAAATTCTCCGGTAAAGATGCTTTTTGCACAATAATCATATTCCCTAAGCTCAAGTTCAACGGCAAGACTTTCTGCTTTATTTCCTTCTTTAGAAAAAGCGATAATTCCCAGATTGTCCCAGGTATAAGTGTGATTGTATTTTTTTTTGTTGTATCGGTAATCTCCTAAAGCTTGTTGTAAAATTGTAATGTCAATTGGAAATTCAAGAGTTATATTATTAATCTGAAAGCCTGTTTTGGATAATTCAATTTTGGTCATTTTGCTCTTTTAGAAGTTGCTATGTGAAAAAACGGAAATCTAGATAATCTTTTTTATTACTCTAAGGTTATGCGTATGTTTTTTTAATTCGGGATTGTAAATTCCTAAGTGGTCTAAGCGGTCAATGCGAACTTTTCCACTTGCGTGAATGATGTAGTTGTTTTCCATTATGATTCCGACGTGAATGATATTTCCTTCTTCATTATCAAAAAAGGCTAAATCGCCCGGTTCACTTTCTTCAATAAAGCTTAAAGGTTCTCCATCACGGGCCTGCTGAGAGGCATCACGATGAATTTTATAACCGTTTAATTTGTAAACCATTTGTGTAAAACCTGAACAATCAATGCCAAAAGGAGTTTTTCCGCCCCAAAGATACGGAGCATTCAAATACATAAAAGCTGTATTTATTATGGCATTTTTAGGTTTTATCCCACTTGTTTTTGTCCCTTCAAAGTCAAAATTTGCAGTGTTGATTTCACTGTTGTTTAAAAATGATAATGAAGCTCCAAGCGGAATTGGGAGCAATAAATTATCAGGTGCCGTGATGTAATCAATTAAATCTGCGTTTAAGATAATAGCTTCTTTGCTTAACTGATCAAATTGCTCTTTTGAAATTACCTGATACTGCTTAGAGTCGACCCAACCTTCGTAATCATCAAACTGAATCCTGATTCTTGCCCATTGATTTTTGCGTTCTAAAATTTCGATATGTTCACCAAACAAAAGTTGTGTAACGATTTCACTTCTGTCGCTGGCTTCAGCTCGAACGGGTACTATAGCTAAATTGCAGATTCCGAACATTTATGGTAATTTATAAGTTTAAAATTAGGAGTTATTTTAATGTAATAACTCCTAATGTGATTTTATTTAAGCTCTTTCGATAACAATAGCTGATGCTCCGCCGCCGCCATTGCAGATTGCAGCAGCTCCGGTTTTAGCATTGTTTTGTTCTAAAACATTTAGCAATGTAACGATGATACGTGCTCCAGAAGCTCCAAGAGGATGTCCTAAAGAAACCGCCCCTCCGTTTACATTTACTTTGTCATTATCGAGATTTAAGATTTTTGCATTGGCTAAGCCAACAACAGAAAATGCTTCGTTGAATTCGAAATAATCTACATCTGAAATTGAAATTCCGGCTTTGTCTAATGCTTTAGGTAATGCTTTTGCAGGACTTGTAGTAAACCATTTCGGTTCCTGCGCCGCATCAGCATATCCTTTTATGTAGGCTAAAGGTTTTAAACCTAATGCATTTGCTTTTTCTTCAGACATTAAAATTAAAGCAGCAGCTCCGTCATTGATTGTGGATGCATTTGCAGCAGTTACCGTTCCGTCTTTGGTGAAAACGGCACTTAGTGAAGGTATTTTATCTAATTTTACATTAGTGTATTCTTCGTCTTTTGAAAATATAATCGGTTCACCGCGTCTTTGCGGTACTTCAACTGGAATTACTTCATTATCAAATTTTCCGGCATCCCATGCTTTTGCACTTCTTTCATAAGACTGAATAGCAAAAGCGTCCTGTTCTTCACGGCTGATGCTGTATTCAGTGGCACATAAATCAGCACAAACTCCCATTGCGTTGTTATCGTAAGCATCTGTCAAACCATCTTTCTGCATTCCGTCGAGCATAGTTGCAGGACCAAATTTATTTCCGGCACGCATTTGTACGTAATGTGGAATCAAACTCATGCTTTCCATTCCGCCCGCTACTACAATTTCAGCATCTCCAAGAGCAATTGCCTGGGCAGCAAACATAACGGCTTTCATTCCGGAGGCACACACTTTGTTTACAGTTGTAGCAGCAACTTCTTCAGATAAACCGGCAAATAATGCTGCCTGACGAGCCGGAGCCTGTCCAACACCGGCCTGAATTACATTACCCATGAAAACTTCATCGACCAATTTTGGGTCAAGATTAATTTTTTGGAGAGCACCTTTTATGGCAGCAGCTCCTAATTTTGGTGCGGGTACGGTAGATAAACCTCCCATGAAACTTCCGATAGGTGTTCTAACGGCAGAAACGATAACAACTCTTTTGTTCATGTTCTGTTTAATATTAGTTAGTAAAGCAAATTTACGGTTTATTTGAATAAATTCAAATTTTGTGTGGAATAGGGCAAATTTTAAATTTAGATGAATTTTTTGTTAATTCTATTTGTTTGATTGTGAAGTGTTTTAAAAAAAAGATTGAAAAAAGATTGAAAAAAGCGTAAAAATAGTTGTGAGATATCGAATGTTGTCTTACATTTGCAACCGCAAAACGGGAAGCAATTCCTTGAGCATGGAGAGGTGCCAGAGCGGTAATGGAGCAGATTGCTAATCTGTCGACGGGTAACCGTCGCCAGGGTTCGAGTCCCTGTCTCTCCGCTTAAATTTTGCCTCGGGGTGTAGCGTAGCCCGGTTATCGCGCCTGCTTTGGGAGCAGGAGGCCGCAGGTTCGAATCCTGCCACCCCGACAGAAACTTTACCATAAGTTTTAAAAAAATGGTTCCATAGCTCAGCTGGATAGAGCAACGCACTTCTAATGCGTAGGTCGAAGGTTCGAATCCTTCTGGGATCACATCAAAAGCCACTCAAATCGAGTGGCTTTTTTGTTTTAGCATTTTTTTTACTACAGAAAAAAAGGATCAACACGAAAACCTGTGGAGAATGAAAATTTACGCATAAATATTAGTTAACCTAAACCGGATCATCCCAATACTCTTTTAAAAACGTTGTTGGTCGAAATAGTATGAAACAGAATATTGATTTATCTTAAATTTATATTTTAATTATCTTACTAACAAAATATTAATTAGAGCACTAATGAAAAATACTTTTTTGTTGATTAGTTTTTTTTTAATAATTGCACCGATTTCTTCTCAGAAATTGGTAAAATCCCCTGAGCCATTTGGTCCATTGCCAACACAAAAACAAATAGATTGGCATGAAATGGAATTTTATGCTTTTGTTCACTTTTCATTAAATACATTTACAAATAAAGAATGGGGTTATGGAGATGAATCACCGGAGTTATTTAATCCAACAGCTTTAGATACACGACAATGGGCCCGCATAGCAAAGGAAGCCGGTATGAAAGGAATTATACTAGTAGCCAAACATCACGACGGCTTTTGTTTATGGCCATCAGCTTATACAAACCGTTCTGTGAAAAACTCTCCATGGAAGAATGGAAATGGAGATGTTGTAAAAGAATTAGCCGCAGCCTGCAAAGAATATGATTTAAAATTAGGACTCTATCTTTCTCCATGGGATAGAAATCATGCTGAATACGGCAAACCGGAATATATTACGTATTTCAGAAATCAGCTGAAAGAATTGCTTACTAATTATGGAGAAGTTTTCGAAATGTGGTTTGATGGTGCCAATGGTGGTGATGGCTATTATGGCGGAGCGAATGAAACCCGAAAAATAAATACCCTTCAATATTACAATTGGGATGAAACCTATAAACTAATTTACCAAACAGCTCCCAAAACTTTAGTATGGGGAGTTGGTCCCTCAGAAGCCAGATGGATTGGAAATGAAGAAGGACGTGCCGGAAAAACCAATTGGAGCCTTTTACGACAGAAAGACGAATTAGCTGGAAAAGTACATTATTCCGAGTTCATGTCCGGACATGAAGACGGCGAAAAATGGGTTCCAGGAGAAGCAGATGTGTCCATTAGACCAGGATGGTTTTACCATGCTGTTGAAGATGATAAAGTGCGCTCACTCGATGAAATGGTCGATATTTATTATGAGTCAATTGGCCGTAATGCTAATTTATTGCTTAATCTTCCTGTAGACAAAAGAGGTCTGGTTCATGAAAATGACGAAACCAGACTAAAAGAACTTGTTGCAACCATAAAAGAAGATTTTAAAACCGAATTATTAGCATCAAGTAAAGTAACAGCAGATAATAACAGAGGTGATGAATTCGCAGCAAAAAATGTAGCTGACGGAAATAAAGAAACTTATTGGGCGACAGGTGATAATGTAAAAACTGCTTCAATTGTATTTGATTTTGAAAAGCCTATAGCTATCAATCGGATTCTGCTTCAGGAATATATAAAATTAGGACAACGCATCAAAGCTTTTACTGTTGAAGCGAAAGTTGACGGACAATGGAAAACTATTGCCAACGAAACTACTATTGGCTATAAAAGAATTTTAAGGATAGACAGAATTACAGCTTCGGCGCTTAAAATAAATATTACCGACTCAAAAGCGAGTATTGTAATTTCGAATATTCAGGCTTATAATGCACCCACTTTTGTGCGGGCTCCGGAAATTCAGCGTGATAAAAATGGAAATGTCACTTTAAAATCGGAAATGGAAAATAGTATATATTATACTATTGATGGTTCTAAGCCGTCTGCAAAAAGTACATTGTATAAAGGTGTTTTTAAATATAATAAAGCAGTTCAGATTAAAGCGATAGCGATCAATAAAAATGAAAATAGCAGCAGTGCAGTTGCAACAGCAAAGTATGGAATTTCAAAAGAAAAATGGAAAGTTATTACCGCTTCAAGTGGTGATATGAATTCGGTAAATAGAATTATAGACGGAAATCAGGATACAGACTGGAGTTTTAAAAGTGACAGCAATAACCTATCGCAAGAAGTAGTAATTGATATGGGAGCCATTTTAAAAATAAATGGTTTTACTTATGTTCCGCAACAAGTGGGTAATAACCTTAATTTAATATCCAGATATGAATTCTATACCAGTTTAGATAATGTCAAATGGAAAATACAATCTCAGGGAGAATTTTCAAACATTAAAAACAATCCCATAGAACAAGTAAAAACATTTGCAGAAACTAAAGCAAGGTATATACGCTTTGTTGCTAAATCAACTGAAGAAAAAGGTCAGACATTTTCTATTGGTGAAATAAATGTAATCGAAAAGTAAATATAAACGAACCTTAAATGAGGATTCTTTTTTAAGTTTCTGATTCTGTCTTTTGCCGAAGTTAACAGGTTATTAGTCGAATTTTTAATTTTACAGATAGACTAATTGTTAATTTTATACTATATAATTAAAGGAAAGGCAAATGATTAAAGAAGGTATAAATTTTAAAGAAGCTGGAAAATTTGAAGAAACACGTTTTGAGAAGATTCATAATGTAATTTTCGAATCCTCTCAGGAAGCTTCTGTATTAGTTGCACAAGAAATAGCAAACATAATTCAGAGGAAAGAAGAATTAAATGAACCTTGCGTTTTAGGATTAGCAACAGGATCTTCTCCGGTAAAAGTTTATGAAGAGCTTGTAAGACTGCATAAAGAAGAAGGTTTAAGTTTTGCCAATGTGGTAACCTTTAATCTGGATGAATATTATCCAATGGACAGAAATAATATTCAGAGTTATTGGTATTTCATGCATGAACATCTTTTTGATCATGTTGATATCCATCCCGAAAATGTTAATATCCCTGACGGAAATATCAGTAATGAAGATCTACAGCAATATTGCATCGATTATGAAATGAAAATCAAATCATACGGTGGTTTGGATTTCCAGCTTTTAGGAATTGGAAGAACAGGTCATATCGGGTTCAATGAGCCGGGATCTCACGTTAATTCAGGAACCAGAAGCATTACGCTGGATCATTTGACACGTATTGATGCAGCATCTTCATTTTTAGGAATTGATAATGTACCCCGAAAAGCCATTACAATGGGAATTGGTACTGTAAAAACTGCCAAAAGAATCGTACTTCTGGGATGGGGAATCAGTAAAGCTGAAATCATCAAAAAAACGATAGAAGGAGAAATTTCTCCACGTGTACCTGCGACCTATCTGCAGCAACATAGTAACACAACATTTGTTTTAGATAGCGAGGCTTCATCAGAGTTAACCAGAGTAAAAACACCCTGGCTGGTAAAATCAGTGGTTTGGGACGAAGAGTTAAAACTGAAAGCTGTAGCCTGGTTAAGTGAACTGACTAAAAAACCTTTTCTTAAACTTACAGACAAAGATTATAATGATAACGGAATGTCAAGTGTATTGAGTGAAGAGGGAACTGCTTATCATTTAAATATTAAGATGTTTAATAAAATGCAGCAGACTATTACGGGCTGGCCCGGAGGAAAACCCAATGCAGATGATACTTACAGACCGGAACGGGCAACTCCGGAAAGAAAGAGAATTATCATTTTTAGTCCGCATCCTGATGATGATGTGATTTCAATGGGAGGAACTTTCGATAGATTGGTAGAGCAGGGACATGATGTTCATATTGCCTACCAGACCTCCGGAAATATTGCTGTTTCTAATGAAGAGGCATTAAAATTTGCAGAAATTTCGATGGCATTAAATAAAAATTCCAACGAATCTGAAAACATAATCAACTTTTTAAAGAATAAAAAAGCGAATGATATCGATTCATTAGAAGTTAGAAAATTAAAAGGATTAATTAGAAGAAGTGAGTCCCTGGCCGCTACCAGATATTTAGGTTTGCAGGATTCAAATGTTAACTTTCTGGATTTGCCTTTTTATGAAACAGGCACAGTTAAGAAAAATAATCTGGGTGAAGCCGATATAGAAATCATGTGCGATATTATTGAAAGAATAAAACCACATCAAATTTATGCAGCAGGAGATTTAGCAGACCCGCATGGAACCCATAAAGTTTGTTTAGATAGTTTGTTTGAAGCTTTAAAAAGGTTAAAGTATAAAGGTTTTATGAACGATTGCTGGGTGTGGTTGTATAGAGGAGCCTGGCATGAATGGGAATCGTATCAAATCGAAATGGCGGTTCCAATGAGTCCTGATCAGGTGCTGAAAAAACGTCATGCTATTTTCTATCACCAGTCTCAAAAAGACGGAGTAATGTTTCAGGGAGATGACAGCCGTGAATTCTGGGTAAGAGTTGAAGACAGAAACAGATTGACAGCAGAAAAATACCATGCTTTAGGATTGGCAGATTATTCGGCTATTGAAGCATTTAAGCGATATCATTTCTAGATTGTAAAATATTTTAAAATATAATAAACTATTTCATGTGGTTTATTTGGTTAGTTACCAAGTTGAAAATGCAGCCCCGGTTAGGCTGCATTTTTTGTTATATACCGCAAGGACAGAAAGATTGGGTTATAATAAATTTTTAAAGAAAACTTTTTATATAGAGGAATTTAAAATTCTTTGTTTTACATGATCGATATAAGATCGTCCAATTACGTATCTAAGACCTTCAATTTCGATACTGTTTCCTTCAACAGCATCAATCTTATCAATAGCGATAGTGTAGGATCGGTGTATTCTTAAAAAATTCCTTTCGGGTAATAAATCCGTAAAGTCGGATAAGGTACTGTGAATTATGTATTTACCTGTTAAGGTGTTTATTTTTAGATAATCTTTAAGGCTTTCAATGACTAAAATTTCATTAAAGAATATTTTTTTCATTCTCTTCTTGTCGATCTTAACAAAAATAAAAGGGCTTTCCGGATTATTTTCCTGCGGAAGATTATTACTATTGTTAAGTCTTTTGCTAATCTTGTTCAGGGTTTTCATTAACCTGGGAAATTCGATTGGCTTTACCAGATAGTCTAAAACATCCAATTCGTAAGTTTCTATCGCAAACTGACTATATGCACTTGTAATAATAAGTATTGGAGGGTTTTCCAGGCTTTTGATAAAATTAATCCCATCAAGAACAGGCATGTTAATATCAAGAAAAATTACATCAACTTTATTGTTTTTTAAAAAATTTAAACCTTCAATAGGATTGCTGAAAGTATTTATTATCTCAAAATTTTCAACAGGTTCCAGGTAATTTTTAATAACATTAATCGCTAATGGCTCATCATCTATGATCAAACAATTTATTTTCATTTACTATATGTTTTTTTGAGAGAAATAAACTTAGTAGGCTTAGTTGTAAAAAAGTGAAAATTTCTTCTAAGCCACTTTAATTACAAGCTTTACAGCAAAAATATTCTTTTTATTTTTAAATGAAAGTTTATAGTCATTTTTATTATAACCCAACTCAAGTCTTTTTTTGACATTTTCTAAACCTATGCCGCTTGATTTATTAAAATTGTCTTTATGCTTTGTAATTTCGGGCATTGGGTTAGTAATTGTGAAATGCAAAAAATCATCTTTAATCTTAAAATTAATATTAATTATAACGGATCCCGTATTTTTGTTTACGCCATGTTTAAAAGCATTTTCAACAAAAGTCAGCAGTATAATAGGACTAATTTCTTTATCATGAATGTCACCAGAAATAGACATATTGACTTCTAAGCGGTCATCATTTCTAATTCTTTCCAGGTCCAGATAATTTTGAATGCAAAGTATTTCGTTCTCTAAAGTTTGTTTTTTAGTTTTTGTATCGTACAGCATATACCGCATCAGTTCAGAAAGTTTGAGAACAATCTTTGGTGTTTTATTTGATTTTTCTACTGATAAGGAATAAATATTGTTCAGCGTATTGAAAAAAAAGTGAGGAGAAATTTGAGATTTCAGGAACAGCAATTCTGTTTCTAATTGAGACTTTTCGAGATCGGTCACTCTTTTTTGCTCTTGCAAAAAATCAAATGTAATCTTGATTGCTGTTACAAAAGTGATTACATAGAGTTCTCCCATCATCATGTCGATCGTATAATTGAGTGTTAATTTATCGATAGTTTCAGGTCCTTCCGGCCAGACGTTATGCGTTATTAATAAGTAGGTAAGATTGAATTTTATAAACACCATTATAAATATGGAGGATAAAATTGCAAGTACATACAGAAGATATCTTTTTCGATAAACCAGATAAGGCATAAAAATTAAAATATTCAGATAACATAATGTCATATGAATAGGAAAACCTAGCAAGTTTGTCTTTAATGAATACAGATAATCATTAAAATAGCTTCCCCAGCGAAATGTGTTAAATAAAAAATAAGTAAGCCAAAAAAAGAAATGATAATGCAGTGGTAAGCGATAAAATTTGCTTGAATTTAAATCCATAATAATGATATGTTTTTATGATTTTTTATGATGTTTATCTTAGTTTATGTGTCGTCCGTCTAAATAACTTTTCATGAAAGTTGAATTTGTTTAAATTTAAAGTAAAATTAATATTGTTTTTATATGAAGAATTTTACCCTGCTGGTTTTGTTTGTTATTTTAGTTGCAAGTTGCAAAATAAATGTAAACAAAAACGATCATCACGAAACACTTTTTGTTGACTATGTTGATCCTTTTATTGGTACTGGCGGTCACGGGCATAGTTATCCGGGAGCAACAGTTCCATTTGGGATGCTCCAGGTAAGTCCGGACAATGGTGTTTCAGGTTGGGATTGGTGCTCGGGGTATCATCATTCAGATTCTATTGTGTCCGGTTTCAGTCATTTACATTTAAGCGGAACGGGAATTGGAGATTTGGCAGATATCTTATTTATGCCAACCAATAGAAAACTGGATTTAACTACAAAAACAACTTCACGAGATCAATTACCTTATAAATCAAAATATACTCATGTTAACGAAAAAGCAGCACCAGGCTCTTACCAGGTTTTTCTTGAAGATCCTAAAATCAATGTAGAATTAACTTCATCACAAAGAACAGCTCATCACAAGTATACTTTTACAAAAAACGACAAACAATCTGTTGTGATTGATTTAGGTTTTGCCATTAATTGGGACAAAGCCCTAAAAACCGGAATCATAATTGAAGACGAATTTACTATAAGCGGTTACCGTTACAGTACAGGCTGGGCAAAAAATCAAAAAGTTTTTTTTGTGGCTAAGTTTTCAAAACCCATTACAGAATCAGTTTTAACGGCTGATAAACAAATTGTTAATTCGAAAAAAGCAGAAGCTGAAAATACATCGGCACAATTATTTTTTGATCCAAAAAACTCAGATGAATTATTTGTAAAGGTCGCGCTGTCATCTGTTAGTGTGGCCAATGCGAAAGATAATTTAGATGGAGAAAAAGTGAATTTTGACCATACAAAATCGCAGGCAGTTTCAATCTGGAATACTGCTTTAAACAAAATCAAGGTTGAAACACCAGTAGATTCATTAAAAACAATGTTTTATACTGCAATGTATCACACACAAGTTGCCCCTGTAACCTATAGTGATAAAAACGGTCAGTTTAGAAAAGAGGATGATCAGATTGTTACAGCAAAAGATTACACCGCCTATTCTACTTTATCACTATGGGATACTTTTAGAGCCGAAAATCCTTTATTGACTTTATTGGCTCCAAAGCAAACATCAGATATCGTGAACTCAATGTTAACGTATTACGATACTAAAAAAATATTACCGGTTTGGACTCTATACGCAAACGAAACCAACACAATGACAGGATATCACTCCATTCCTGTAATTGTAGATGCTTATTTAAAAGGGATAAAAGGTTTTGATGCCGAAAAAGCATTCGAGGCAATGAAAACGACCATGATGCAGGACGAACGCGGTTTAAACTTCTACAAAAAATACGGTTATATTCCGTATAACGTATTAGACGAATCAGTTACCATTACTTTAGAATATGCGTATGATGATTATTGTGTGGCGCAAATGGCGAAAGCTTTAGGTAAAAATGATGATTATCAATTTTTTCTGAACAGATCAAAAGCATATCAGCACTTATTTGATCCGGAGACCGGATTTATGAGAGGCAAATCTGAAGATGGAAAATCATGGAATGAACCTTTCGATCCCAAACATTCCAACCACAGAGAACGCACCGATTATACCGAAGGAAATGCATGGCAGCACAGTTGGTTTGTGCCTCAAAATGTTGATAATTTAATCTCTCTTCACGGAAGTGATGCTATTTTCGCAAAACGTTTAGAGCAATTGTTTACAGAGAGTTCAGAAATAACAGGAAGCAATGTTTCTGCAGATATCTCAGGATTAATTGGGCAATATGCACACGGAAATGAACCAAGTCACCACATTGCCTACATGTTTAATCACGCGAATCAGCCTTGGAGAACACAATATTGGGTACGTCATATTTTAGATACACAATACAATACAACACCAAATGGATTAAGCGGAAACGAGGACTGCGGGCAAATGTCTGCCTGGTATGTTTTCAGCTCCATGGGATTATATCCAATGAATCCGGCTTCCGGAGAATACGAAATTGGAAGTCCTATTTTCGAAAAAGCAACCATCAATCTTGAAGGAGGAAAATCGTTTGTAATTGAAGCAGAAAATGTTTCAGACAAAAATTTCTATATCCAATCAGCAACACTTAATGGTGCTACATTCAATAAAACAGCAATATCACATCAACAAATAGTGCAGGGCGGAATTTTACATTTTGTAATGGGAGCACAGCCAAATAAAAATTGGGGAATAAAAAACTAAACCAGATAAAACTAACCTAACAAACAAAAAATTAATGGATATTATTGACGTATCGATCATCGTGGCCTACATTCTGCTCTCGGTCGGAATAGGAATTTGGATTTCAAGAAAAGCATCAAAGGGATTAGATGATTATTTCCTGGGTGGGAAAACAATCAAATGGTATTTTTTAGGTCTGAGCAACGGATCAGGAATGTTTGATGTTTCAGGAACTTCCTGGATGATTGGCGTTTTGTTTTTATATGGAGTAAAAAGTTTTATGTTCATGTGGCTTTGGCCGATATGGAATCAGATTTTCGTCATGATGTTCCTTGCCGTCTGGATCAGAAGATCAAAAGTCATGACAGGTTCTGAGTGGATTTTAACTCGTTTCGGAAGCGACAGAGCCGGAAAAGCATCTCACATTATTGTAGCCATTTTTGCGATCATTTCGACCATTGGTTTTATCGCGTACTTTTTTGAAGGAATCGGGAAATTTATCACCATTATTCTTCCCTGGGATTTAACGCTTCACTACGGAGATTTAATTGTACTGACTTCAGAGCGTTCTTATGCTTTGATCATTATATTTTTAACTACAATTTACACTGTAAAAGGGGGAATGTTTTCGGTAGTAGCCACAGAGGTTGTGCAATATTTAATCATGATTATTGCCGGTGTCCTAATTGCCGGTTACGCTTTTTTCAATTACACCGAGATCCAGATAAATTCAGTTATTACCGAAGAGTGGAAAAATGTCTTTTTTGGATGGCAGTTTGAAACCCAATGGACTGATAAATTTCAGACCTTTAATAATTTAATTGATTCTGAAGGCTATAAAATGTTTGGCGCTTTCATCGGAATGACATTGTTTAAAGGTTTTTTTGCAAGTGTTGCAGGGCCAACTCCAAGTTACGACTTACAAAGAGTTCTTTCGACCAAATCGGTAAAAGAAGCAGCTTATATGAGTGGTTTTACGAACTTGATTTTATTCATCCCAAGATATTTATTAATTACCGGAATTGTGGTAATTGCGTTAGTAAACTTAGCACCTGAGTTAAATGCCAATACAGGTTTAACCGGAGCTGACCTGGAATTATTGATGCCAAAAGTGGTGAATTTGTATATTCCGGTTGGAATTAAGGGAATTTTACTGGCGGGTTTATTAGCAGCTTTTATGTCAGGATTTTCAGCATTTGTAAATGCAGGACCAGCGTATATCGTAAATGATATTTACAAAAAATACTTCAAACCGGTAGCATCCAATGCACATTATATCAAAGTAAGTCAAATTTCGTCTTTCCTGGTTGTTGGTTTAGGCGTTTTTATGGGATTCTTTGCAGACTCCATCAACTCATTAACGCTTTGGATAACAAGCGCTTTGTATGGTGGTTATGTCGCAGCAAATTTCCTAAAATGGATTTGGTGGCGTTTTAACGGCTGGGGTTATTTCTGGGGAATGTTTGCAGGATTAGTTGTAGCTTCTTTACAATTTGCTTTAGGTCAGGCCAAAGGAAGTTTAACCGAAGGATCGTTTTTATACGATTTAGCGAAAGTACAGGCAATTTATCTGTTTCCTCTAATATTTGGTTTCTCTATTCTAGGTTGTCTTTTAGGAACTTTTTTAAGCAAACCAACAGATATGGAAGTGTTGAGGTCTTTCTACACGAATGTAAGACCTTGGGGTTGGTGGAATCCCGTTTACAAAACACTAAAATTGGAGGATCAAAGTTTCGAAAAAAATAAAGATTTCTGGACAGATATGCTTAATTGCGCCATCGGAATTGTGTGGCAGTCAAGTATGATTTTATTGCCGATATTTTTCATCATCAGAGATTATCCAAAAGCGATTATAGCATTAATTGTGTTTTTAACAACAACAACAATATTGAAATTTACATGGTTGGATAAAGTTCGTAGAATAGAAGATTAGAGAATTAGAGAATTAGAGAATTAGAAAATATAAAACACAGGACAGCTTTGTCAAAGTCTTAAACGTTCATTTTGTCATTTCGACAGAGGAGAAATCACACGCGTAACTCGACAAAGATTGACGTCACAGTTTGTCATTCTGAGGAACTAAGAATCTTCACTAGAAACTCTACAAAGATTGGCGAATTTCTGAGTGGAGTCACTTACGAAGAGCCTTCCTTCGTCAGGATGACAAAACAGAGAGAATAAAAATAAAAAACAATAAAAAAACAAAAAAAATGAGCAGTATTCCATGGCAAGACAGACCCGAAAGCAGTAACGATGTAATGTGGAGATATTCTGAAAATCCAATTATTGACCGATACGCAATACCGTCATCTAACAGTATCTTTAATAGTGCCGTTGTTCCTTTTGGAGATGGTTATGCGGGAGTTTTCAGATGTGATAATAAAGCGGTTCAAATGAATATTTTTGCCGGATTCAGTAAAAACGGAATCGATTGGGATATTAATCATGAACCAATTGTAATGCAGTCCGGTAATACGGAAATGATCGAATCTGCTTATAAATACGATCCGCGTGTGGTTTTTATAGAAGACCGGTACTGGATTACCTGGTGTAATGGCTATAATGGCCCAACAATTGGTATTGGCTACACGTTCGATTTTAAAGAATTTTTTCAGTGCGAAAATGCCTTTCTGCCATTCAACAGAAATGGCGTTTTATTTCCACAAAAAATAAACGGAAAATATGCGATGTTAAGCCGCCCGAGTGATAACGGACATACGCCTTTTGGAGATATCTGGATCAGTTACAGCCCGGATATGAAATACTGGGGAGAACATCGTTTGATAATGAAACCAACTCCTTTTGAAGACAGCGCGTGGCAATGTACGAAAGTTGGAGCAGGACCAATCCCTATTCTTACTAACGAAGGCTGGCTCATGATTTATCATGGCGTTATCAATACTTGCAATGGTTTTCGTTATGCAATGGGATCAGCTCTTTTAGATGTTGATGCACCAGATAAAGTAAAATACAGAACACAGCCTTATTTGTTAGGACCGGCAGAGATTTATGAAATGGTTGGAGATGTTCCAAATGTAGTTTTCCCATGTGCAGCTTTGCATGATACTGAAGAGGATAAATTAACCGTTTATTATGGTGCAGCAGATACGGCAGTAGCAATAGCTTTTGGAAAATTGAGTGAAGTGATTCAGTTTACAAAAGATAATAGTTTATAAAAAATAAGCATGCTTTTAAAAAATCAATGGTTAAAAATTGTTTTAGTTTTTTCTTCGATTGCTGTGTTTTCACAATCAAAGAAAAATACTATTGTGCCTAAAACGTATACAGCGAATAAAATTACAAAACCAATTGTGATTGACGGAGATGAATCAGATCCGGCTTGGAAAAATGCAGACTGGACTGATCTTTTCGAAGATATAGAAAACAATATTAAACCTAAATATGCAACAAAAGTTAAAATGATCTGGGATGAAACCAATTTTTATATTTTAGCAAAAATTGAGGAGCCGCATGTTTGGGCAAATTTAAAACAACGTGATACCATTATTTTTTACAACAACGATTTTGAAGTTTTTATTAATCCCGACGGCGACACTTTTAATTATTATGAATTAGAGATAAATGCATTAAATACAGCCTGGGACCTGTTTTTATCAAAACCTTACAGAGAAAATGATAATGTTGTTTTAAATGACTGGAATATTCCGGGTCTGAAATCAGCTGTAAAAATCAGCGGAACGCTTAATAACCCAAATGATACTGATGAAGGATGGATTTTAGAAATGGCAATTCCCTGGGCATCTTATAAAAAATCTTACAACGAAAATAATGTGCCGGCAGATAAATTCTGGCGTGTTAATTTCTCAAGAGTAAACTGGCAGCATTCACTGGTTGATGGTAAATACGAACGTAAAAAAGATGCTGACGGAAAATTTCTGCCTGAGTATAACTGGGTCTGGTCGCCAATGGGCGTAATTAATATGCATGAACCTGAAAAGTGGGGATATGTTTATTTTTCTTCGAAAGAGGAAAAAGACACTTTTACAATTCCGCAGGACGAAAAAGTAAAATGGGAGCTCTATAATTTATATCGGGCTCAAAAAGAATATTATCAAAAAAATAAAGTCTGGGCAAAAACATTAACGGATTTAACGAAAGAAACGATCAAAGTCGATGGTAAAGTTTTAAAACCTATCTTAGAAAACCATTCTTCGGGATATAATATTTTGGTAAAAAGCCCATTTTCAAATCAAACTTTTATTATCAAAGAAGATGGTGAGTTTTTAAAATAAAAAATAATTAGATAATTTATCAGGAATGGTTCATTTTAAGCAATATACTATGGCAATTAAATCAGTTTTTTCAATCCTGATTATCAGTTTGTTTTTTGCTTGTTCTTCATTAGAAAGAAAACAAAATCAATCAAAAGAGGATTTTAAAATAATTGGATATGTTGCAGGATATGAGAATTTTGACCCTGCAAAAATTGATGCGGGTAAGCTGACTCACCTTAATTATGCCTTTGCTAATATTGTTGACGGAAATGTTCAGTTTGAGCTGGCAACAGATAAAGCTAAAATAGAAAGTGTAATGGCGCTTAAAAAGCAAAATCCCGGTTTAAAAATAGTGTATTCTATTGGAGGATGGGTTTGGTCAGATCAGTTTTCAAATATAGCTGCTTATGCTCAATCAAGAGAAAAATTTGCTAAAAGTGCTGTTAAACTAATAAAAACGTATGGTTTTGACGGAATTGATATCGATTGGGAATTTCCAGGACAACGCGCAGAGGATAATGCTTTCAGACCTTCAGACAAAGAAAATTTTACTTTACTATTAGGCGAATTGCGTAAACAATTAGAAATTGAAACTAAGATAGATAATAAACATTATTTACTCTCTATTGCAGCAGCAACAGATCAGGAATATATCAATCATACTGATTTAAAAAAAGCACATCAATATCTGGATTTTATAAATCTGATGTGCTACGATTTTTGTAATGGTTGGTTTTATCAAACAGGGCATCACGCTAATTTATATCCTTCAAAAGAAGAAAAGTTTGGAGGAAACAGTATTAGTGAGTCGGTAGATAGATTCTTCAAAGAAGGTGTGCCTGCTCACAAGCTTATTTTAGGAATCCCTTTTTATGGAAGAAAGTGGGAAAAAGTAACACCCGAAAATAATGGGTTATACCAGTCGGCCTTAACAGGAAGTGCTATTGTGGCATCCTGGGAAATTGCTGCAGCATTAAAATCAGGAAAATTTCAGGAATTATATGATGATTCGGCAAAAGCATCTTATTTATGGAATGCCCAGGACAATATTTTTATTTCTTATGAAACTCCAAAAGAAATTGCTTTAAAAGTAACGTTTATTAAACAGAAAAAATTAGGCGGTGCTATGTTTTGGGAATATAGTTTAGACAATAATCAGGAATTATTAAACAAATTGTACCAAAGTGCAGGTCAAACAAAACAAAGAAATTAAATATGAAACTAACAAAACTATTATTTTTTTTACTGGCAATTAGTGTTCTTTCATGTGGTAACAAAGAAGAACAAACTACTTTTAAATTCGGAGTCTGGACAACGGCAGATGTTAAAAAATCTGATGCAGACTATACAAAAGAATTTAAAAAATATAAAGATGGAGGAATCGATGAAGTATTAATTAATACAGGAACAGATCCAAAACTTTTAAAAAGAATAGTGCCTTTAGCTACAAAAGAAGGTCTAAAAGTTCACGCCTGGATTATGGCGATGAACAGACCCGGAGATTCAGTTGCATTGCAGCATCCGGAATGGTATCAGGTTAGCAAAGAAGGAAAATCCTGTTTTGATAACCGCCCTTATGTTGATTACTACCAATGGCTTTGTCCTACAAGAAAAGAATCTAGAAACCACGTTTTACATTTAGTCGAAGAACTGGCAAAAGTAGAAGGAATCGAAAGCGTTCACCTGGATTATATTCGTTTTCCGGATATCTTTTTACCAATCAGTTTATTGCCAAAATACAACCTGGTTCAGGATGTAGAACTGCCTCAATTTGATTTTTGTTATTGTGACGAATGTGTAAAAGCATTTGAAAAAATACATCATAAAAATCCAAAAGAGAGCCATAATACTTCCATCGATATGGAGTGGAAAAACTTCAGACTCAATGCGATTAAAGCCGTTGTAGGCGATGCATATAAAATTGCACACCAACACAACAAACAATTAACGGCAGCCGTTTTTCCTTATCCTGAAATGGCAGATCACATGGTGCGCCAGCGTTGGGATAAATGGAATATTGACGAAGTTTACCCAATGATTTACCATAGTTTTTACGATGAAGAAATTGACTGGGTGGGTTATGCTACAAAACAAGGTGTCGAAGATCTAGAAGATAAGAAAACGAAAATCAATACAGGAATTTATATTCCGGGCTTGAAAAACGATGCAGAATTAAAACAAGCTATTTTGTTAGCAAAAGAAAATGGAGCGATTGGTGTTTCATTTTTCGACGGAAACGCATTATCTGAAAGTAATTTAAAGACAATCAAAGAAACAAAAGCAAGTTTAAAATAATATTTTCCAGGATTTCATTAAAAATAAACAGCATGTCGAATAGAAGAGATTTTATCAAAAAAGCCACTTTAGGCGCAGCAGCAATAACTTCAGTTGTAGGGCTTAGTGCATTTGCGGGAGAAAAGGAAGATGAAAAAGAAGAGGCTTTGAAATTTACTTCAAAAAAAGTAAAAAAGCCAATTGTTATTTCGACATGGAATCATGGCTTGCCTGCAAACAAGGAAACATGGAAACAGTTAAAAACGGGAAAATCCGCCTTAGATGCACTTGAAGCCGGTATGAAAATTCCTGAAGCCGATCCAACTGTTCGCAGTGTTGGTTATGGTGGATACCCGGATCGTGAAGGAAAAGTAACGTTGGATGCCTGTATTATGGACCACAACAGCAATTGCGGTTCAGTTAGTTTTTTACAAGGAATAATGCATCCTATCTCTGTAGCAAAAAGAGTATTGCAAAATACGCCACATGTAATGTTATCAGGACAAGGAGCATTGCAATTTGCTTTATCAGAAGGTTTTAAAGAAGAAAATTTGCTTACTGCCGAATCAGAAAAAGACTGGAAAAAGTGGCTGGAAGACTCAAAATATAAGCCCGTAATAAATATAGAAAACCATGATACGATAAGCATGCTAATGTTGGATCAGGACGGCAATCTTGCCGGGGGCTGTACAACAAGTGGTGCCGCCTGGAAAATGCACGGGCGTGTTGGTGACTCACCAATAATCGGTGCGGGTCTTTTCCTAGATAACGAAGTAGGCGCAGCAGCGGCAACTGGCCTGGGCGAAGCCGTGATCAGAACTGCCGGAAGCGCAATGGTGGTCGAATTAATGCGTCAGGGAAAATCGCCTTATGATGCCTGTAAAGAGATTACAGAACGTATTTACAATAAACATAAAAACCACAAAGACATGGAATACCTGCAGGTTGGTTTTATTGCTTTGAATAAAAATGGTGAATACGCAGGTTACAGTTTAAGATCAGGATTTAATTTTGCTGTTTCTGATGATGAAAAAGGTCACAGAATGGAGGATGCAAAATTTAAAATGTCGTGGGATAAATAGTTAGTGCCTGAACTTTGTCAAAATTTTTCTCATGCAGTTTGTCATTCCGAGGAACGAGGAATCTCCGTGAGAAACTCTACAAAGATTGGCGAGCTACTATGAGGAGCTACTTTTGGAGATTTCTCCTTCGTCGAAATGACAAAAAAAGTGGCTGCTATGTGCATTTATACAAGTAAAACGCCTTTTCAATACAACAAAAAAACTATGTCTCTATGTGTTAAAAAAAATAACCACGCAGAGAAACCAAAACACAAAGAATGAAAAAAGTACTATTCCTATTAACCTTAATCACTTCAATTTTCTCGGCTAACGCGCAGAAAGTTTACACGGAAAATGATATTCGTATCATTCCAAAACCGAGTCAGACTCTTATTAAAACAGGTGTTTTTGAATTTACAAAAGATACAAAGTTTGTAGTAAACGGTGATTTCCAAAAAGATGCTGCAAATGCTTTGGCTTCTAAATTTGAAGTTGCTGCAGGATGGAAACCAGAAACGACAACAAAAGCGCCAATAAGTAATTTTGTTCAGTTTAAAGTTGATCCGAACTTAAAAAATGAAGCTTACGTTTTAGATGTAAATCCGACGAGCATTGTTATTGCTGCTAAAGGAAATGTGGGTTTTATGTATGGTTTAGAAAGTATAAGACAATTACTTCCTGAAGCAATTGAAAGTAAATTTGCGATTTCTACTGTAAAATGGGAAATTCCAAGTTTGACCATAACAGACGAACCTCGTTTTAAATGGAGAGGTTTAATGCTGGATTTATCACGTCATTTCTTTGATAAAAATTACATTCTGGCTACAATCGATCGTTTGGCAATGCACAAAATGAATGTTTTGCATTTGCATTTGGTTGATGACCAAGGTTGGAGAATTGAAATTAAAAAATATCCAAAACTAACTGAAGTTGGCGCTTGGAGAGTAGATCAGGAAAACTTATCCTGGAATGCAAGACTTCCGGTAACAGCAGATCAAAAAGGAACTTACGGAGGCTTTTTTACTCAGGAAGAGTTAAAAGAAATTGTAAAATATGCCGCATCAAAAAACATTGAAGTAATCCCGGAAATCGAAATGCCGGCACACGTAAGCAGTGCCATTGCAGCGTATCCTGAACTGGCATGTTTTGATCAGAAAATTGGTGTTCCGTCAGGCGGATTATGGCCAATTACAGATATTTATTGTGCAGGAAAAGAATCGACTTTTGAGTTTTTACAAAATGTAATTGACGAAGTAATAACTATTTTTCCTTTAAAATATATTCATATTGGAGGCGACGAAGCGACGAAAACCAATTGGGCAAAATGTCCCCACTGCCAGAAAAGAATCAAAGACGAGCGTTTAAAAAATGTTGACGAATTACAAAGCTATTTTGTAAAACGAATGGAAAAATACATCAATTCAAAAGGTAAAAGAGTTATCGGTTGGGATGAAATTTTAGAAGGCGGTTTGGCTCCAGATGCAACGGTAATGAGTTGGAGAGGAATGAAAGGCGGCATCGAAGCAGCAGATCAAGGCCACGATGTGATTATGACTCCAGAAACACCTTGTTATTTCAACTTTTACCAAGGACCGCAAAACGAAGAACCTTTAGCTTTTGATGCTTATAATCCGTTAAGCGAAGTGTACAAATTTGATCCTGTAGTTGCAACCATGACGCCTCAGGAAGCAGCACATGTTTTAGGAGGACAAGCGAATTTATGGGCAGAACATTTAGCATTACCAAAAGATTCTGAGTATATGATTTTTCCAAGATTGGCTGCATTATCAGAGACTTTATGGAGTCCGAAAGAAAAACGCAACTGGAATGATTTTACAACAAGATTATTTTCATTATTCAAACGTTACGATTATTTAGGAATCAATTATGCGAAAAGTGCTTATTTGGTTACTGCTTCTTCTACAGCAGATTTGGCTAATAAACAAATCAAAGTAGAATTGAAAAACGAGTTTCCTAATCCAGATATCCGTTACGTTTTAGGAGATAAAAGCATCGATCATCATGCTGTAAAATATACTGCTCCAATTGAAATCAAAGAAACGACTGTTTTAAAAGCTTCTTTATTTCAAGATGACAAACCAGTAGGAAAAACGTATACTGATACTCTTGTTTTTCATAAAGGATTTGCGAAAAAAGTGAAATACTTAACACCTTACAATTCGAATTACAAAGGAGATGCGAACACAATGGTCAACACGATTCGCGGAAGCAAAAATTTCCATGACGGACAATGGCAAGCCTGGTTGGTTAACGATATGGAATTGGTAATTGACCTTGAAAAAGTAGAAAGTATTGAACAAGTCACTGTTGGAGCTTTAGAAAGCCAAGGCGCAGGAGTTAATTTTCCAATTCAAGTCAAAGTGTTGATTTCTACAGACGGAATTAAATATACACAAGTTGGAAAAATAACACGCTCGTATGCGGTAAATGCAGTTCCAGAATTGAAAGATTTCAAAATCAATTTCCAAAAGCAAAATGCACGTTTTGTAAAAGTAATTGGAGGTAACTTGAAGAAAAGTCCGAAAGGAGAAAGCTCTTGGTTGTTTGTGGATGAGATTTTGGTGAATTAAATATTTTTAAACACATAGAAACATAGATTTTTTGACTTTTTGAAAAGAGTTTAGAAAGAAACTAGTTTCTAACACATAGTTTAACGTGAAATGCTTGTGACAGCTTTGTCAAAGTTTCAAACTTTGACAAAGTTTAAAGTCATAAATGTATAATCTGAAAAAAAATGAATAAGATATTATTTAAGCTCGGAGTATTATTGATTTGCTTTATGCCGTTTTTTACTATGGCACAAAGCAAAGGATTTTCTATATCTAATGGAGAATTTCAAAAAGATGGGAAAATTATAAAAATACATTCAGGAGAAATGCACTATGAGCGTATTCCTAAAGAGTATTGGAGACATAGGCTGCAAATGATTAAAGCTATGGGATTGAATACTGTAGCAACCTATGTGTTTTGGAATTATCACGAAATAGAGCCAGGTGTATGGGATTTTAAAACAGGAAATAGAGATTTAGGAGAGTTTTTACGTATTGCTAAAAGTGAAGGATTATATGTGATTCTTAGACCAGGTCCGTATGCATGTGGGGAATGGGAATTTGGAGGCTACCCCTGGTGGCTGCAAAATAATAAAGATTTAGTAATTCGTACCAATAACAAAGCATTTTTAGACGCTTGCAAAACGTATCTAGAACATTTGTATGCAGTGGTAAAAGGAAATTTTGCTAATCAGGGAGGACCAATTATTATGGTTCAGGCCGAAAATGAATTTGGTTCTTATGTTTCTCAAAGAACGGATATTAGTGCCGATGATCATAAAGCATACAAAACTGCAATTTACAATATGCTTAAAGAAACTGGGTTTCCAGAGCCTTTTTTTACTTCTGACGGTACTTGGTTGTTTGAAGGAGGCGCTGTTGAAGGCGTGTTGCCAACTGCAAATGGCGAATCAAATATAGAAAATTTAAAAAAACAGGTTGATAAATACCATAAAGGTCAGGGGCCTTACATGGTCGCAGAGTTTTATTCTGGCTGGTTAGATCATTGGGCAGAACCATTTATTAAAATTGGGTCTGAGGAGATTGCAAGTCAAACTAAAAAGTACCTGGATGCAGGCGTTTCTTTTAATTATTATATGGTGCACGGTGGTACTAATTTTGGATTTACCTCTGGAGCAAATTATAATGAAGAAAGTGATATTCAGCCGGATATTACAAGCTATGATTATGATGCGCCTATTAGCGAAGCAGGTTGGGCAACACCAAAATTCATGGCTATACGTGAAGTCATGCAAAAGTATTCTAAAGCAAAATTAGCATCGATTCCAGAGAAAATACCAGTTGCAAAATATCCTAATCAGCTTATCAAATCGAGTATGGATGTTTTAAGTTGGATCAAAAAAGAAAAAGCTATTGTAAATGACCAGCCGTTAACATTTGAAAAATTAGGTCAGGGACATGGATATGTTTTATATCGTAAACGATTTACGCAGCCAATTTCTTCTGGCAAATTAAAGATTGAGGGATTGAGAGACTTTGCTACAGTTTACGTAAATGGAGTTAAGGTGGGTGAATTGAATAGAGTTTTCAAAAATTACGAGTTGACAGTTTCTATTCCTTTTAACGGTATTTTAGAAATTCTTGTTGAAAATATGGGACGTATTAATTATGGAGCGGAAATAGTACATAATACTAAAGGAATTATTTCTCCAGTATTTATTAATGAATATGAAATTAGTGGTGGATGGGAAATGTATAAAATGCCAATGAATGAAGTTCCAGTTCTTAAAAATGAAATGATAAAACCTGGACGTCCAGTTTTATATGAATCTACATTAAACATAGAGAAACCTGCCGATACTTTTCTTGATATGACCAATTGGGGAAAGGGAATTGTATTTGTCAACGGACACAATCTTGGACGCTACTGGAAAGTAGGACCGCAGCAAACGCTTTATGTGCCAGGCTGTTGGTTGAAAACTGGTGCAAATAATTTTGTTGTATTCGAGCAGCTTAATGAAAATGCCCAAAAAGAATTAATTTTTACAGATCAACCGATACTTGATAAACTAAACTAAAAAACAAAGAATAATAAATTAGATTAAAGATGAAAAAAGGAATATTCATAATCGCCCTTTTATTTTCAGCTCAGATTTTCGCACAGGCGATCTATGAAGATGAAAGATACGTACCGGAAACAGATCCGCTGGTGTTAAAAAACTTAGACGAATGGCAAGGCAAAAAATTTGGTCTGCTAATGCACTGGGGGACTTACAGCCAATGGGGAATTGTAGAATCATGGTCTATCTGCCCGGAAGATTACGGATGGTGTGAGCGTAAAAAAGGCAGTAATCCTGCTAATTACAATCAGTACATTGCAGATTATGAAGGGTTAAGAAAAACGTTTAATCCTGTAAAATTTGATCCTGCTAAATGGGCAAAAGCAGCTAAATATGCGGGAATGAAATACATGGTTTTCACCACAAAACACCATGACGGATTTAATATGTATGATACTAAATATTCTGATTATAAAATTACGAGTAAAGACGTTCCTTTTCATACAAACCCAAAAGCAGATGTTTTAAAAGAGATCTTCAACTCTTTTAGAGGTGAAGGTATTTCAACTGGAGCTTATTTCTCTAAACCTGACTGGCATAATGAAAACTACTGGGATCCCTATTTTCCTCCATTCGACAGAAACGTAAACTACGATCCGTCTTTATACCCTGAAAAATGGCAGAAATATGTTGATTTCACGCACAACCAAATCTTAGAAATCTTAACCAACTATGGAAAAGTAGACATTTTATGGTTAGATGGAGGATGGGTTAGAAAAAGAGATCAGGTGAACATCAAAGAAAACTACGATGAGAAGTTTACAGAAAACGAATCCAAAAATGGTTTCATCAAACACAGAGTAGTAAATCAGGATCCTAAAATGGATGAATTGGTTGTAAAAGCACGTCAAAAACAACCAGGATTAATTGTTGTTGACAGAGCCGTTCATGGTAAAAACCAAAACTACTTAACTCCAGAAGGTCGTGTTCCTGCTAAAACGTTGCCTTATCCTTGGGAATCTTGTATTCCTGCTGGCGGTGGATGGTCTTATTCTCCAGGTGCTGAATATATGACTGGAAGACAAGGTATTCATATGTTAGTCGATATTGTAGCAAAAGGCGGTAACTTATTATTGAATATTGCGCCTGGTCCGGAAGGAGAATGGGACAAAGGGGCTTACGATTTATTACAAGCTTACGGAGACTGGATGAAAGTAAACAGCACAGCGATTTACAACACCAAACCAATCGAACCTTACAAAGAAGATAACATCTGTTTTACACAAAATAAGGCAGGAAATGTATTTGCGTTTTACTTAGCTAAAGATGGAGAAGATAAAATTCCTGCTGCAGTTACTGTAAAATCGATCAGTCCTAAAAAAGGAACAAAAATTACGATGTTAGGTTCTAAAATTTCTTTAAAATGGACAAAAGAAGGAAACGGATTTAAAGTAGTTATTCCGGAAAAATTAAGAAATAATTTACCATGTAAAGAAGCCTGGACTTTAAAAATTGAAGCTATTTAACAGATAAAAGTATGTTTTCAATATCAAAAAAAATAATATCAAAAACAGCATGTATTTTGTATATGCTGTTTTTTAGCATCCCTATTTTTGCACAGAAAGAACCTGCAGATTTTGTAAATCCGTTTATTGGAACTTCCAACTACGGAGCCACTTTTCCAGGGCCAATTGCACCAAGAGGAATGGCGAGTATTAGTCCGTTTAATGTTGCCGGGAAACAAAATAAATTAGAAAAAGACAGTCAGTGGCTTTCGAATCCGTATGTAAATGAAAATACTTTTTTAACCGGATTTAGTCAGGTTAATATAAGCGGTGTGGGATGTCCCGAATTAGGTATTTTATTATTAATGCCAACAACGGGACCTGTAGAAACAGATCATTTAAAATACGGTTCAACTTATAAAAATGAAGTTGCAAAGACAGCATATTACAGTGTCGACATTGACAAATACAATATAAAAGCAGAGTTTACAGCATCTAAAAGAGTGGGCGTAAGTAAATTTACTTTCCCGAAAGGGCAATCGAATGTTTTACTAAATCTTGGTCTTGGTTTAACAAATGAAGAAGGGGCGATGGTAAAAGTGGTGTCTTCGACAGAAATTGAAGGAATGCGAAGCGTTGGATCATTTTGTTACAACAGTCCGGAAGATGCTTATCCGGTTTATTTCGTTGCCAAATTTTCTAAACCAGCAAACAAATTCGGTGTTTGGAAAAAGCCATCAAAATACCAAGGCACAGAGGCACAGTGGATGACCTACAACGGCAAAACCAGAATGATGGATAATACCATTAAAACGGTTGTTGGTGACAGCATTGGGACTTATTTTACCTATAAATTTGATAAGCAGGAAACTGTTGAGGTTAAAATTGGAATTTCGTATGTAAGCATTGCAAATGCCCGTGAAAACTTAGAAAAAGAAACCGGAAGTAAATCGTTCGAAACCGTTTATAATGACACTTATAAGGAGTGGAACGAAGAACTTTCGAAGATTTTAGTTGAAGGAGGATCAAATGACGACAATACGATTTTTTACACGGCATTATACCACACTTTAATTCACCCAAATACTTTAAACGATGTCAATGGAGAATATCCGGTGATAAAAAGAAGTAAGATTGCAAAAACCGAAGGCACTCGTTATACCACGTTTTCATTGTGGGATACCTATCGAAATATGCATCCGTTAACGTCTTTGGTTTATCCTAAGCAACAATCGGATATGATAAAAAGTATGTTGGAAATGTATGATGAAAACGGCTGGCTGCCCAAATGGGAATTAAATTCAACAGAAACCTTTACAATGGTAGGAGATCCCGCAAGTATCGTGATAGTTGACGCCTGCTTAAAAGGAATTCAGGATTTTGATTTTTACAAAGCCTACTATGCCATGTTAAAAGGTGCTGATCAAATTGAAAATAATCCGCTGCGTCCGGGACTTAAAGAATATATCGAAAAAGGATATTTATCAACAAATTATCGCGGTCCCGTTTCTACAACACTGGAATACAATACTTCAGATTATGCGATTTCGCTTTTAGCAAAAGCTTTTGGTGAAAAAGAAGATTATAAGCGTTTTACGAAACGTTCGCTATCCTACCGAAAATTATTTGACAAAGATTTAAAATTACTTCGTCCAAAAACGGCTAACGGAAAATGGTATGAACCTTTTGATCCTGAATCCGGAGCTAATTTTCAGGAAAATGTTGGTTTTATAGAAGGCAATGCGTGGCAATATGCTTTTATGGTGCCGCATGACATCAAAGGATTGATGAAACTGATGGGCGGCGAGAAATCTTTTTCAGATCAGTTGCAAAAGGTTTTTGACAGCAAACAATTTGATATGGCAAACGAGCCGGATATTGCTTATCCTTATTTATTCAATTATATAAAAGGTGAAGAATGGAAAAGTCAGGAAATGGTGAAAAAATTAGTGAAAGAATATTTCCAAAACAAACCAAAAGGGTTACCCGGAAATGATGATACAGGAACAATGTCGGCCTGGCTGGTATATTCGATGATGGGAATTTACCCAATTTCTCCGGCTGACCCAATTTACACCATCACAGCACCAATGTTTCATAGAATAACAATCAAATTAGATCCAAGATATTATAAAAAGGAAAGCATTGTAATTGAAAGACAAATCAATAATGACGGAAAAATCAATTCGATTGAACTAAACGGAAAATCACTTAACAGCTTTTTTATTTCGCATGACGATTTTGTGAATGGAACAATGCTAAAAGTGATTCAAAATTAAAAACACACTACTATGTTACAAGTAAGAATTAAAAAGACAGCCATTATCCTCGTAATGGCTGTAGGTTTTTTTAACCAGAACTATGCACAAAAAAAATACCCGTATCAGGATTCAAAAATGCCGGTAGAAGACAGGGTAAAAGATTTGTTAAGCAGAATGACACTTGAAGAAAAAGTGCGTCAGATGGATATGTACAGAGGTGACTTTTTTAAAAATAAAGAAGATTTTGCAAAATCTAAATCGGCAGAAAAAATCGGCAAATTAGGAATTGGAGCGATTCATGATCTTTATCCGCGTTCGGCAAAAATGATTAATGATTTGCAAACCAATGTAATCAAAGGAAACCGTTGGGGAATTCCGGCTTTGATTATGTGTGAAATGCTTCACGGTTATTTAGACGAAGGAAGTACGGCTTTTCCAATGAACATCGGACTTGGTGCAACCTGGGATGTGAATGTATTAGATAAAGTGGGAAAAGTTATTGGTATGGAAGCCCGAGCTCATGGCGTTCACTTTGGTTTTGGTCCAAACTTAGATTTAGGACGCGAACCAAGATGGGGAAGGGTTGCTGAAACTTTCGGAGAAGATGCTTTCTTAAACAGCGAAATTGGTTTGGCTTTTATTAAAGGATTGCAGGGAGACGATTTAAAATCAGATCGTTCGATTATTGCTGAACCAAAACATTTTGCGGTTCACGGTATTCCACAGGCGGGAGGAAATTCTTCTCCGATTTTAGTAGGAGAACGTTCGGCTCGCGAAGATCACTTACCTTCTTTTAGAAAAGCATTTACAAAAGGCGGTGCATTAGGAACCATGTGTGCGTATTCTGAGTTGGACGGAATTCCTTGTGCTGCAAATCATTGGTTATTGACTGATGTTTTGAGAAAGGAATGGGGTTTTAAAGGACTTGTAGTTTCTGATTTAGGAGCGATTAAATACATTCAGACGACACACAAAGTTTCTGATTCTCCAAAAGAAAGTATTAGAGAAGCAGTTTCTGCAGGAGTTGATATGCAGTTTTATGATTTTACAAATGAATTCTGGCAAAACACCATTATTGAATTAGTAAATGAGAAAAAATTAACTCAAGAAAATATTGATCGTGCAGCAGGAGCAGTTTTACGTTTAAAATTTTTATTAGGATTATTTGAAAATCCGTACACAGATAAAAATCTGATTAAAGAGCGTTTTCATACCAAAGAAAACCAGGCTGTTGCTTTAGAAGCAGCTCAAAAATCGATGGTTTTACTTAAAAATGAGAACAATATTTTGCCATTAAATAAAAATCTTAAAAGCATTGCTGTTATCGGGCCAAACGCAAATGCCTCAAGACTTGGAGGTTATTCTCCCAAAAATAGTGTTGGAGTTACAGTTTTCGAAGGTGTTCAACAGTTAGTTGGTAAAACAGCGAATGTGGTTTACGAAGAAGGTGTACCGCTGATTGTTAAAGGACAGGCTATTCCATCAAAATATTTATTTACTTCAGACGCATCTCAAAATGGATTAAAAGGAGAATATTTCAATAATAGAAATCTTGAAGGAACTCCAGCTTTAACTCGTATTGACAGCCAATTAGAATTTGACTGGCCTTGGGCTCCTGGTGATGGTGTTAATGTGGATGATTTCTCTATTCGCTGGACAGGTTACATTCAATCAGACAAATCATTTGACGGCTGGTTAGGTTTGAGTTCTGATGACGGAATCAGAATGTGGGTTGACGATCAATTGGTCATCGACAATTGGACAAAAGGTGCTACAAGTATCGTAACAACTCCAAAAAATATTGAAGCAGGAAAAAAATACAAAGTCCGAATTGAAATGTGGGAAGGCGGCTGGGGGGCCAGAGCGCACTTGCGTTGGAACTTAGAAAAAGTAAACATGCAGCCAGCAATCGATGCCGCTAAAAAAGCAGATGTTGCGATTGTAGTTTTAGGAGAATCTAACGAATTAGTAGAAGAAAACAGAGACGTTGCTGATTTGAATTTACACGGAATACAACAAGAATTAATAGAAGCTATTCAAAAAACAGGAACTCCGGTTGTTTGTGTATTATTAAACGGACGTCCGTTATCAACAAACTGGATTGCAGATAATATTCCAGCGATTATTGAAGGATGGTTTCCAGGTGAAAATGGAGGTAGAGCAGTTGCAGATGTTTTATTTGGAGATTACAATCCGGCGGGAAGATTACCAATTACGGTTCCGAAATCCGTTGGACAGTTACCTATATATTATAATCAAAAACCTTCTGCTATTCATAGATATGTTGCAGAGAGCGAAAATCCGTTATTCAATTTTGGTTTCGGATTAAGTTATACGAAGTTTGAGTATTCGAATTTGGCCATCAGTTCAACTGAAATAACAAAAGACGGTGAATTGAAAGTTAGTGTTGATGTGAAAAACGTTGGGAATTTTGATGGAGACGAAGTTGTACAGCTTTATATTAATGATGTTTACAGCAGTGTTACAACTCCTGAAAAAACGCTTAAAGGTTTCAAAAGAGTTTTTATTAAAAAAGGCGAAACCAAACGTGTCGAATTTATGCTTACAAAGAATGAGCTATCCCTTTGTAACAGAGAGATGAAGGAGGTTGTAGAGCCTGGAGATTTCGAAGTTATGGTCGGCGGAAATTCTACAGAAGTTAAGAAAGTGAATTTTAAGGTTATAGATTAGTCTTTAGATAGAGGTCAAAGTAAAATATTTAGTGATTTGCTTGTTTTGATTAGAATTGTTTTGCGAATTTAACAAATCACCAAGATTAATTAAATGCAGGACAATAAAACGTAAGGATTTTAATAGTAGAATTGAAGGTTTTTGACGAAATTTTACCCAACACCTTTTCAAAGATGTCATTTGTCGAAATAATCATTTAGTTAACAAAACAGATTCATAAATTTAACATGTTATTAACTCAATAAACAATTAAACTATGGATCAAAAAGTATTAAAATTACTGTTTTTGTTTTTCCTGTTCGGGTTTCAAAATCTTCAGGCTCAAACAACTACAGTAACAGGAACAGTCACAGATGCTCAGGGAATGCCAATTCCGGGAGTTAATGTGAATGTTAAAGGAACTAAAACGAATACATCATCGGATTTTGATGGTAAGTACAGCATTGCTGTTTCCAATCAATCTGCAATTTTGATATTTTCTTATGTAGGCTCAGCTACAAAAGAAGTTTCTGTTGCAGGATTGTCTACTGTTAATGTAGCTTTAAGTGCAGGCAGCGAGCAATTAGGTGAAGTTGTAGTAACAGCACTTGGTCAGTCTAAAGAGAAAAAGGCTTTAGGATATGCTACCAGTGTGATTAAGTCTGAAGCAATCGTTAAGACAGGTTCGCCTACTGTTGCTAATGCTCTGTATGGTAAAGCCCCAGGGGTGCGTATTACTTCCACTCCTGGAGGAGCCGGAAATATCAATATTAATATTCGTGGTGTCAACTCTATTACGGGTAAAAACCAACCGCTTATTATTATGGATGGTGTGCCAATTCGCGATGGAGCGGCTACAAATAATGATTATTGGGGTGATCAGCGTATTAGAAGTAATGGTCTGGCGGATATCAATCCGGAAGATATTGAGAGTATCTCCATTCTTAAAGGAGCTTCTGCAGCTGCATTATATGGTTCTGAAGCTGTAAACGGAGTTGTATTAATTACATCTAAATCAGGTAAAGGAAAAAAAGGGTTTGGTGTAGATTTCAGTACCAGTTACTCACAAAACCAAATTGCATACTTACCAAGATTTCAATATGAAAGAGGTCCGGGGTGGACAAATGCAAATTATTCTACGGGATACTTAGCTCCTGATGGTTTTGCCTACTATGATACAGATGGAGATAATATTAATGAGACTAGAGGGGTTTCAGCAAGTACTAATAACTTTGGTCCGTGGTTCGATGGTAAGCCTATTATGTCATGGGACGGTGTTATTCGTCCATATTCAGCTCAAAAAGACGGCTATAAAAATATGTTCCAAAATTCATGGGATGGAGTAACAAACATTGCACTTTCTAATAATACGGATAATAGCAGTATTCGTTTTTCTTACACACACAATGAATCAAAAGGGTTGAGTATGGGTAACATGAATAAAAAAAATACCCTTAACCTGAATGCATCGTTCAAAACAAGTGAAAAATTAAAAACAGATGTCATCGTGAGTTATATGAACCAGAATGTTCACAACCGTGCTGTTGGTACAGATCGATTGATAAACAACTTTACTGGTATGATAAGCCCGTTTGATAATGGGGATTGGTATAAGGCTAAATATCAAACCAGTTTAGGATACAAATATGTTACTGGTGGAAATAATAGTTTGACTCCGGATGAAAATATTATCCGTAATGGTTTCAAGGCAGATGTAGGTGATTATTTCTGGAATACGAATGCAAATCAGCAGGATGAAATTACAAACCGTTTGATTGCCAGTGTTACTGAAACCTATACTATTTACCCAGATTTGAAGCTGCGTGGTCGTGCTTCTACAGATTTAACTTCGATAAATGTAGAAACTAAAAATCCGGTTGAAAGACCTCTGGTTTACGGATTTGGTACCGGTTCTTTTCAAATAGATTCTAAAGATTATAATATTCTTTATGGGGATTTAATGTTAATTTATAACAAAAAAATTAATGATAAGTTTGACATTGGAGCTACAGTTGGTTATACAGCATCAAAAGAAACTGGTTTGAGTTTGTCACAATTTACAGATGGAGGGTTGAGTGTTGAAGGCTGGTATGATTTAAATTCTTCAGTAAACAATCTAAAAGTTACCAATAAAAGAGAAAAAGTTGTAAAAGACGCAGTATTTGGAACTCTGACTGGAAACTATAAAAACTATTTGTTCCTCGAAGGAACAATAAGAAGGGATCGCACTTCAACTATGCATCCTGATAACAATGCTTTTACGTATCCTTCAGTCAATTCCTCTTTCATAGTATCTGATGCGTTTACATTACCGGAAGTAATCAGTTATGCAAAACTTCGTGCTTCCTGGGGAATTGTGGGTAACTATGCAGAGATGTACAGAGGTAACGTAGCTTTCAACCAAACAACATTAGGAAATCAAGGAACAGCTACTCCTGTATTAATTACAACTTCTATGGATAAGTATGGTAATGAAAGTTTAAAACCTGAGATGAAAAACGAATATGAGCTTGGTTTTGAAACTAAATTCTTTAGCAATAGGTTAGGACTAGATGTTTCGTACTACAATGCAAAGGTCTATGATCAAATTTTAGATTTGACACTGGCACCAACAACAGGGGCATCAGCAATAATAGCGAATGTTGGAGAATTGAGTAACCAGGGTATTGAAATAGCTTTGACTGCGACTCCGGTAAAAACAGCATCATTCTCTTGGGACCTTACTTTGAACTGGTCTAAAAACGCAAACAAAGTGGTAAAATTAGCTAACGGTGCAAAAGAATTACTACACGCAGATTATGATGGCTCAGCAGCTCAATTAAAATCAGTAGTAGGTGATCCGATGGGAGGTATTTATGCACATCCTGTTAAGACAGATGCTAATGGAAATAAAATGGTTGATTCTGATGGATTTTATATGATTGATGGCGATAAATGGGAAAAATACGGTACGGCTATACCTAAAGGTATTGGAGGTTTATTGAATACATTTAATTATAAAAATTTTACTTTAGATGTTAATATTGATTATTCTTATGGAGGGTATTTAATGCCTACAGGTATTAACTGGATGACTTCTAGAGGATTGACAGAAGAAAGTTTGAACTATAGTACTAATGAGCGTGGCGGTTTAACCTATTATATGGATGCTAATGGTAAAGGGGTTCAGGTTCCTAACAGTGCTACTTCCGGACCAACTGGTCAAACATTATATCGCGATGGTATGCTGATGACTGGTGTAACAGCAGATGGTGCACCAAATACAAATGTAATCTCTCAGGCTGGTTATTATAATATGACTTATAACTGGGGAGGACCTCAATATAGCAGCTCACGTTATGAATTGTATATTAAGGAAAACAACTATGTAAAATTGAGAGAAGTCTCATTAACTTATAGTTTACCAACTAACTGGGCTGCTAAAATTGGTGCTTCTAAATTAAATTTTTCAGCTTATGGACGTAATCTATTCTTTATCTACAGGTCAATTAAGGATATGGACCCAGAAGCAACTACTGCAGGCTCTAAATGGTCTCAAAACATTAACAATGCGGGAACCAATCCGGCTACCAGAAGTATTGGATGTATGTTAAGAGCCTCTTTTTAATTTGATATTTCATAATTTAAAAAATATAACATGAGAAAATTATTATATATATCGCTAACAACTGCAACTGTCTTTTTTAGCTCTTGTTCAAAAGATGATTTTGCAGATGCGTATCCAAATCCGTCTACGGTTGAAATAACTACTGTGCCTAAACAGTTTGCCGGATTCATGAAAATTAACTTTGAGGATGTAATTCCTTCTTATTGGAATTACTATACCGTTCTAAAATCTACATCTCTTAGCTATACGCAGGCACATGGATTTATAAACTCATCCGGTCGCTATGTTTCAGGAGCTGCACCAGTTAACAGATGGGATAGATTTTATAAGTTTATGGCTCAATATAGAGAGTTGGAAAAAATGATGGCTTCTTTGCCTGCTGCTATGCAGACTGAAAATAGAATTTATACCATTACTTCAACTATTTATTTATACGATCATACTCAAAAAATGATTGATAACTATGGAGATATTCCTTTTTCTCAGGCAGGTAAAATTAGTTTAACAGGAGGTAATTATGGTGCTGCATTAGCAAAGTATGATAACCAAACAGAACTATATACCCTTATGTTGGATCAATTGAAAGCTTTTTCTACTGAATTGAATTCGATTACTTTGTCTGCTGGTGTGGCAACAGAATTCAAAAATCAGGATTTGATCAACAAAGGAGACCTGGTAAGCTGGAAAAACTATTGTAATTCCTTGCGCTTAAAAATCTTGAATAGAGTTTCTGCCGTTCCTGCTTTTACAACAAGAGCAAATACTGAAATGGCAGCAATCATTGCTGAAGGGCAAATTGTTGATGAAAATTCTGAAAATATTGCTTTTAGGGTTTATACTCAGGATACTGATTTAGATACTTCAGGTTTTATTAATGCTTTAGAAGATGATTTAAATAATCTTGCTCCAAAAGCAATGATTGATCACATGAATGCGAATAACGATCCTCGTAAACCCTGGCTGTTTGAAAAGGGATCACGTGTAGTAAACAACGTAGTGGTAGTGGCTCCTACTTATGAAGGACTGGATCCAACGTTGGCATCCGGGGCTCAGACACAATTAATAACTGATGGTAAGATTGCTGTTTACAATCGTTCGGTTCTCAGTAGAAATAAATGGTTGCCGGGGACATTAATAAATGCTCCTGAAGTAAACCTTATTCTTGCGGAATACTATTCAAGAAATGGAAATGCCGGAACAGCTAGAACACATTTCGAAAAAGCAATCAGACAATCTGTAGAGTATTATGTAAGATTAGGTGATAAAGCAGATGTTTTGACCTGGAAACCAACTACAGAACCAACAACGGCTGAAATTGACGCTTATATTACTGCTATAAACTTTGCCGGAGCTGCAACACCAGCAGCTCAATTGGAATTAATTGCTTTTCAAAAGTACATTCATTACAACATCATGCAGGCAGATGAATCCTGGGCTGAACAAAGAAGATTAAAACTTCCTGCTCTTACATTCCGTGAGGATGAAACAAGCAGTATTAGAAAAACACCGCCAACACGTTGGACCTATCCAACCTCAGAGAGTGTTTATAATCCGGATAATTATAATGCTGTTAAAGCAAATGATAATTTAAGCACCAAAATATTCTGGGATATAAAATAAAATTTTGAATAATTACGTGCGATTAAGCACCTATAAGTTTAAACAGAGGTAAGATGTAATTCTTGCCTCTGTTTTTTAAATCTTTTTCTACTTTAATTTTTTAAAAATCAGATAATAAATTATTGGTAAATACATGATAAATTTTTTCAATACCATATTGTTATTTTTCTCTTTAGGACTCGTTGCTCAAACCAAATCAGAGGTATATAAGATTACGTATGATAAATTTGAAAACGGAAAAAAAACAGACGGAAATACCACAATATATGTATACAATCAAATGGTTTTTTTATCTAAACCCACTGATAAAATACAACAATACATCGATTTAAAAAGCAATTATAATGTTAGTACCATTAAGATTGGAAATACTGTTTTCAAAAAAATAACACCTTTCGACAGCTTACCTGTTCCTAAAAAAGAAAACGACGCCCGTGTCGTACTGGGATATAATTGTCAGCATGTTTCTTTTTCTTATTTTTCAAACAGAATTGATATCTGGTATACTGAAAAAGCTGCCGTAAAAGGAACACCTAATAGTAATTATTTGCCGAATAAAAATGCGCTTGTACTGCAAATGGTTTATAATGGAAATCAGACTTTGACAGCCAATTCGATAACTAAAGTTAAAAATTATGAGCCATTTATTAATTATGATGACAAGACAGTAGCAGTTAATAAGTCAGAATTTGAAGAAATTCTGATTAATTCCAGATACACCAAATTACATATTTTTGAAAATGAAAATATAAACTACGATCCAAAGTCAGTAATTCCAAATGAAAAAGACCTTATTGCAGACAAGGTTTATCATTTTTCTAAAGGGAGTGTAGTTTTGAAAAAGATAAAAATTACTCCAGAACTAAGAAATAGTAGTGCCATTTTTGCAAAATTAACCTGTAAGTCTAATGGAGATGCGTATGACAGGACTGGTTCAGTATTTATTATTCCCACAAAAAGTAACGGAAACACGACTACATTATTAGATGCTTATTTACATGGATTAGAAAGATTACCAATTTATACAGATAAACAAAAAAATAAATATCAGGGAATTATAAAAGAGAAAAGTTATTTACCTCCTATTGAAATACTACGGTTTTTTACACCATTTGGGGTTAGTTATTTTAATGAGAAACGAAAAATAAATAATTATAACTGGGCAAAAGAAGTTGTTTATAAAGAAGACGTCACTTCTCTTATTCCTACCGATGAAGATGAAATCTGGATTGGTGTTTTTATTGGTAATTATGATGCTGGAGGCCATACCATAAGTCTCGAACTTGATGCTTATCCATTAATGAACATTAACGAAGGCAAACCAAATAAGAAAAAATATGTAGTACCCTTATTTTCAACAGTAAATACAATGGAAATGTCAGGTCAAAATTACGGAGGTCTTTTTGCGAATGATACTTTAAAAGTAAATTTCGAAATTAAGGAAGATATACAAAATTTACAGCTTTTGTATACCACAACCGGTCATGGTGGCTGGGAAAATGGAGATGAGTTTGTCCCAAGAATGAATAAAGTATTTGTTGATGGTCAGGAGGTTTTTAAAATTATTCCCTGGCGAACTGATTGTGCAACATACCGATTATCTAATCCTGCTTCAGGGAACTTTCCTGATGGTTTGTCATCCAGTGATTTAAGTCGGTCAAATTGGTGTCCGGGAACATTAACTCCTCCTTATATTATTCCGCTGAAGCTGCCAAAGGGTAATCATGTTATAGAAGTGCTTATAGAGCAAGGCCCAAATGAAGGTCCGAGTACAAACCATTGGAATGTTTCAGGAGTTTTGGTGGGTGAATTAAAAGATTAATTGTGAAATGAAAATGATTTTAAAATTTAAATCTTTAATCCTGCTATTAGTTCTAACTGTTCTTTCCTGCAGTTCATTACAAACTAATCCGGAAGCTGTTAATATCACTCAAAATTACATTGCCGAAAATCCTGTAACTACAGTGAGCCATGCCTCAACATTGGTTGAAATAGAGCATAACGTTCTTTTGGCTGCTTGGTTTGGCGGAAAACATGAAGGTGCAAAAGATGTGAGTATTTATATTTCTTCCTATAAAGAAAAAAAATGGTCAGCGCCTAAAAAAATTATTGAGCCATTAATTAAAGATGGAGATGCCCTGCCTTGTTGGAATCCGGTTTTATTTAAAAGTAAGGCTCAAAATTTATATTTGTTTTATAAAGTCGGCAAAAACCCGAGAGAATGGTTTGGTGCTATGATAGTTTCTAAAGATAACGGAAACACCTGGAGTGAGGCAAAATATCTTCCAAAAGGAATATTAGGGCCAATTCGAAATAAACCAATTGAAACTACCCCCGGAGTTATTTTGTGCGGAAGCAGCACCGAAAGTATCGATGATAATAAATGGAGAGTATTCATAGAAACGTATACCGAAGCAACAGACAGCTGGACAATAACGGATATTAATGACAGGAAAAATTTCGACATCATCCAGCCCACTTTTTTAGTTCATTCGGCTAAAGAGATTCAGATTTTATCACGAAGCAGACATAATAAATTAATTTCAAGCAGGTCGGAAGATAATGGTAAAACCTGGCAGAAAACAGACAGTATAAGCGTTGTTAATTCGAATTCGGGAGTAGATGCAGTGACTCTTTCGGATAAATCATTTCTGTTAGTTAATAATCCTTTAAAGATGGGAAAAGACTGGTTTAACGGAAGAAATATTCTTGATGTAGAATATTCTAATGATGGACTGTCATGGCTCAAATTATTTGATTTAGAAAATCAAAAAGAAGGTGAATTCAGTTACCCGGCCATTATCCGGACCTCAGATAAAAAAGTACATGTTTTATATACTTATAATCGTAAATTTATTAAACACACCACTTTTGATTTAAAATAAATAAGATGCAAAAATTTTGCCTAGCCTTAGACTTAAAAAATGATTCGGATTTAATTGCCGAATATATAGAATTTCATAAAAATGTCTGGCCGGAAATACAGCATAGCATTTTAGATTCAGGAATTATCAATCTTGAAATTTATAATGTTGCCGACCGTTTGTTTATGATTATTGAAGCCAATTCTGATTTCTCTTTCGAAGAAAAAACAAAACGGGATGCAGAAAATCCCAAAGTTCAGGAATGGGAAACTTTGATGTGGCAATTTCAAAAAGTACTTCCTCAGGCAAAAACCGGAGAAAAATGGCTTTTAATGGATAAAATTTTTGAACTTAAGTAATTAATATAAATGATGCTATTTTTAACAAATTTAAAATATCAACTCTTTTTCATTAGTGTATTATTTTTTAATAGCACTATAAATGCCCAGAACGGTATCAATGCCAAAATATTTTACAAACATGATAAATATCTTTCTTCAGATAAGTTGGAAGGTCGTTTTCCGGGAACCAAAGGCAATAATGAAGCGGCTGCTTATATCAAAAAGTATTATAAGAAATACGGTTTAAAAAAATTTGATAACAACTTTTATCAGCCTTTTACACTTTTTGTGAAAGAAGGAATAAACAAAATGAAATCAGATAGTGTTTCGACTCAAAATGTTGTAGGATACCTTGTAGGTTCTGATGAAAAACTTAAAAATGAATATATAGTAATAGGAGCTCATTATGATCATTGGGGATGGGGAGGGCAAAACTCAGGCAGTAAAAAGAAAGAAGCTTTCGCCATTCATAACGGAGCAGATGACAATGCTTCAGGAGTTTCGGCCTTGCTGTGCATATTGCAGGAATTATCAAATGCTAAAGTCAAACCCAAAAGAAGTATCATTTTTATTTCTTTTAGCGGAGAAGAGGAAGGATTGTTAGGCTCTAAATATTTTGTCTCACATTTACCGGTTCAAAAAGACGCTGTAAGAGTAATGTTGAATATGGATATGGTGGGAAGGCTAAATGAAGAGAAGCAAATTTATATGGGAGGCGCAGGAACTTTTCCAAATGGAGTAGAACTGATGAAGAAATTAGATGAAATAAGCACCCTTAATCCTGTTATTCACGCCGGAGAAGTGGGAGGATCGGATCATGTGTCATTTTATAAAGCTGGTATATCTGCTGTGGGATTTCATACAGGAGGCCACCCGCAATATCATACACCAGAAGATGATATTGATTTGATAAATATTCAGGGAGGTGCTTTGGTAGCTCAATATATTTACAATGCTTTAGTGGCAATTGCAAATGATCCGCAACAATTGTATTTTATTAATCAGGATTAGGGAATAATAATAATACTTCTGGCTTTTTTTAAGCCCTTGCCAAAATAAGCCTTTATATTTTGCTGCTTTTTAATCACATTATATTTTTAAAAGAATCGGCTAAAAGTTTCAAATTTTACAATAAAAGGCTGGAATTCACTTCTGCTAAGGTTACCAAAATTGGTTTTATTGGATTGTAAATTAATTAGATGCTGGAATCTAATGTTTTACAGATATACGGTTTTTAAAGATGATTTTATTAAAAAAACGGATGAATACCTGGCAAAAATCAGAAGTAACTGTATATATACTTAATGGTGCACAAAAGGCAGGGAAGTCAAACTTTCCAGCCTTTTTTAATTTAAGTATGCTTATTTAGATTAAAAGATACCTTGAAATAATTTTAAAGTTTCTTATTTTAAAAACTCAAGTGTTCCGTCGGTTAAATTATAAAACACCCCCACAATTTTTATCTCTCCTTTCTCTTCCATTTCTTTCAGAATAGGGCTCTTTTTACGAATTTGATCCATAGTATACAGGACGTTGTTTTCAGAAACATGTTTTACAAATTCTTCATTTTTAGAGGTTTTCTTCCCTGTGAAACCCTGACTCATTTTGACAGCAGGTTCGATTTTTGAAAGCATGGCGGTAATATTTCCAAGTTTTACATTATCAATGGCGCCTTTTATAGCTCCGCAATGCTGGAGTAAGGCTGTATAAATGGATTTCAATAAATACTACGATTGACTCTGGTGTTATTAATATATCTGTCTTACTGTATTTAAGATTCCGATATGTAATAAATAAAGTCTTCTTAGCATCTAAGTATATTTAAAAAACAGCAAAAATAGCCTGCTATTCTTGCTGTTTTTTAAAATTAATTAATAAAAATATCTTTATGGATTTTAACCCATTCTTCCATTGGAGTCATTTTTATCGGCAATTCTTCTAATACCTCCTGCAAATTAGGATTGAATTTTGTTGGGTATACCGGAAGGCTTGCAAGCATTTCATAATACCCTTGCACACCTCTGGCACTTTCTTCTCCAACAAGAATACTTAATTTATCTCCAAATTCTTGTGGAGGCATTGCGTAGAAATCAATTTTTTCTCCCAAACCAATAGAGAACTTTTCAGCAAGGTCATTTCCTTTGAGGTCCTCCAGACCGCTGACCATAAAGGATCGTCCTGAAAGTTCGGGTTTGTATAAAGCTTCTGCCACAAAGGCACTGACATCTCTTGATGTGATAAATCCAATAGGCATATCTTCAGGAGTTGGGTAAGCTACTTTTCTTTCACTTTTCAAATAATCGGTTGTATAAGGAGCCAGCAAATTTTCGGCATAAATGGATGGTTCAATAATTACATAAGGTACTCCGCAATTTTTAAGATATTCCTTTGTATCGATCTTTACATCTTCCATAGGAATACCAGTTTTTTGTGATGCTAAAAAGCCACTGGTATTCCAAACGATCATTTTAACATCATTTGTCTTAGCTGCATCTATTACATTTTTGGCAAATTGAAATCCATCTGCCGGATTAGGTAAAGAAACTGGAATCAGCAAAGCGATAGCATCCATTCCTTTAGTGATTTCTTTCATTTTTTCAGCATCAGACATATCGCCTATTACCGGGATTGCCCCCGCTTTTTCTAATTTTTCTAATTTTTTTTCTGAACTGGTTGCGGCGTAAACAACTGCTCCCTTATTTTTTGCTTCGTTAATCACATGAAATTGTTGCGAACCTGTGGCTCCAAATACTAATACTTTCATTTTATTTTTTTTTTTAATTGCTTTAATTTTTTGGTAAAATTAATTAATAACTTACTTTTGAACAAGTACTTACATTTTAGTTAGGTACTTACTAAATGGTTAGAAATATTGAAAATCAATGGAAAAAAATCTAAAAATAATTAATGCCTGCGATACAAACTGTCCTGTAAAAAAATCATTGGACATTTTGAGCGGTAAATGGACCATGATGATTTTGTATCAGATTAATACGAGAACTATCCGATATGGGGAACTTAAAAGAGCGGTAGTGGGTATTAGTGAAAAAATGCTGATACAGGAATTGAATTCTTTGGTGGAGCGCAAATTGGTCAGTAAAAAAGCATATCCGGAAATTCCGCCCAGAGTCGAATATAAACTGACAGAACTTGGGGTGAAAACTTTACCAATCATAGATCAGATAGCAGCTTTTGGACTTGAAAATTTAGTTTAGTTTCACTTTTTAAAGCTCTTAAAAAAAAAAGAGTTGATCTGGCGCCATTGTCGATTTTAGATGATTAATGATGATGAATATATACGAAACACTTTTTTTTTATACTTTAGTTCATAAAATATTACTTTGAGTAGGCGTCATTATTTGCAAAAGCAGGTCTAAATATAGACAAAAACAAAATAAATGAGTAGAATGAATCATATAGTTAAGGTTATAATAGTCTTCTTCATTTTTTTTTGCACTGCTTCCGGCCAAACCAGTGATTTGGTGTTTTCTCCAATTAATGTTTCAGATGGACTAAGTGACAATCAAATACGTTTTATTCTACAACTTTCTGATGGAAGGATGGTTTTTAAAACCAGCGGTAATATAAACCTTTATGATGGACAACACTTTAAGTATATCCATCATACTGCACGTCACATTTATCCTCTTAAAGGCTATAATGGCTTCTATCGTATTTATCAGGGAAAAGATTCTCTTCTATGGATTAAGGATTCCCACAAATTAATGTGCGTTGATCTTCGTACAGAAAAATATTTACCTGACCTTGATATTTATTTTAATAAAAAAGGATTCAGAAAATCTGTTGAAGATCTTTTTCTGGATTCAGACAAACGGCTATGGTTTCTGTCTTCCGGAAGATTATGGAAATATAATTCTTCTGATTTTATAGATATAAAAGCGAATCATGGTCAACTGCAGGATCTCGATACTCAAAATAACATCTTATATCTGTTTTTTAGCACTGGCGAAGTAGTTTGTTATGATTTAAAAACAGGAAGAAAACGGTACAGTAGTGCCGCTTATCCTGACTCACAGCATGATTTTTTCAATTACACTTCGATGGTGGTAAAAGGGAAAAACGGCTTTTATCAATTGCGAAACGGATCTAAAGGCGGTTTTTTCTATTTTGATATTCAGAAAAAAGTCTGGAAAAAAGTCCTTGAGACTTCCTATACTCTAAATACGCTCGCAGTTACTAAAGATGATATTGCCTATATCAGCTGTACCAACGGAATCTGGATAATTAACTGTCACAGCGGACAAAAACAATATTTTCCAACACTTAAAAAAGTAGATGGAAGTATTTTGAAGACAGAGGTAAGCACGCTTTTTTATGATAAACAGGGTGGGCTGTGGCTGGGTACTTTAAATCAGGGACTTCTCTATTATCATCCTTCCCGATACAAGTTTAAAAATATCGGACGATCCAGTTTCCAGTCAGCGGAAAACGGAGATGTTACAGTGCAGTCATTTGCAGAAGACAAAAACGGAAATATTTATATAAAAGCAGGAGGTGTTATTTATCGTTATTCTCCGTTGCGTCAAAATGATAACACTTTAACTATCATACAACCGTCGTCAGTACCAGTAGAAATAGTAAAAAAGCTCCATAAAGCAAGTACTTTTACCGGGATCAATAACGAGACTGCATTTCTTAAGGATATACGCGGCTGGGAATGGATAGGAACGCAGGACGGATTAAAACTTTTTGACCCAAAAAAGAAGAAAGAAAGGATTTTTTATACAAAAGACGGGTTGTCCAATAATTTTGTACATGCCATATTACAAGATAGGCATCATAATGTTTGGATAACAACAAGTTATGGAATAACAAAACTGCAAATAGATCCTGCAAACAGTAAAATTAGTTTCACCACTTTCGGTCCAGATGAAGGAACATTATCGGGAGAGTATTCTAATGGAGCCGCATTCGAGGCTGTGGGCGGAACATTATATTTTGGAGGCATTGACGGTTTTAATATATTAAAAACAAATCCTGTATCATCGGAAAAACTACCTTTTAAACCGGTTTTTACAAATTTATTCTTAAAAGGAGAAAAAATCGAACCAGGTGCCCGATACGATGGCCGAATTATCATGCCTGTAGCTGCGCCATACACAAAAGAAATAGAACTTTCATATGGTCAGAATTTCCTGACCTTAGAGTTTTCAGCGTTAAATTATCAAAACCCGGCACAAACTTATTACAGGTATCAACTCAAAGGTATAGACAATGAATGGCGGGAAACGTCAACGGGAGGACAAAATGAAAATAGAAATAACGGTGTTCTTAAAACTTCATACACTAATCTTCCTCACGGCAACTATACATTTCAGGTGATGTCATCCGGCAATGACCGAAAATGGAATGGTTTGGTTTCTGAGTTAAGGATTGATATTAAACCGCCCTGGTGGAAAACTACTACGGCATATGTGCTATTTATACTGCTTTTTACAGGATTAATTGGTGCAGGAATTTATTTCTATCTCTATTATAGCCGTAAAAAATTAGAACAAAATCACAGAGAGGATATCTTGTTAGTCCGCATACGGAACCTAATAGAGCAATGCAAATATCTGGAGACAGAAAAGGAGAATTATCTTGCTCAGACAAACTTACAAACTATAGAATCGGGTGAAAGCAGGAATGAAAACAGAGCTGATGAAATGTTTTTAGCGAAAGCTTTAGAACTGGTCGAAAAAAATCTGAATGTACCAGACTATTCTGTTGAAAATCTAAGCCGTGATCTTTGTATGGACCGTACGGGACTTTATCGTAAATTGATAGCATTGCTGGACAAGCCGCCATCTTTGTTTATTCGGAATATTCGACTACAGAAAGCGGCAGTATTAATTTTGGAAGGCGAACTTAGTATTTCAGAAATAGCAGAAAGAGTGGGTTTCAGCAGCTCCAGCTATCTTAGTAAATGCTTCCAGGAAATGTACGGCTGCCGACCTTCTGAATATGCTCAAATGATCAGGAAATCAACATGATTGTTATTTATTTCAACATGATTGCTGTTTAAATTCGGCAGTTCTGGGATACTTTTGGTGTTCTGGAAACCAAAATATAAACAACCATGAAATTTTCTAAAATAACCAGTTGTATGCTGACTCTTGCAGTCTTCATAGCAGTAAATTTAAATGCTCAATCTGTGGAGGGAACAAGACAGGGAGTAAAATTTGCCACACAGAATATGGATATTCAGATCGAATTCTATTCGAACAATATTGTACGTGTGTTCAAAACTCCACAAGGCTTTCCCTACAATAAAAAAAGTCTTTCTGTAGTTAAATCGCCCGAAATGATATCGGTTAAATCCACACAAAAGGGAAATAAAACCGTATTAGAGAGCAGTTCCATACAAGTTGAAGTTAACCCTGAAACAGGCGGTATAAGTTTATATGACTCTAATGGAAAACTACTTCTTAAAGATAAGGATTTCGGCACGCAGTTTTCAGCTACAGACGATGCAGGAACGCCTTCGTACACTGTAAGGGAAGGTTTTTTGCTTGACAGCGATGAAGCCATCTATGGTGTAGGGCAGATCATGGATAATAAATTCAGTCGCCGCAATTCGTCACATCATATGCAGAATGAAAACATGTCGACTTATTCACCTTATTTTATGTCCGTGAAAGGATACGCTGTTTTCTGGGATAATTATTCTATTTCTAAGTTCAACGATAATGCGCAGGAACTTTCTTTCGAAGGGCTGGGCCATTGTGTCGATTACTATTTCATGTATGGTAAAAACGCTGACGGTGTTATAGCGCAAGTTCGTGATCTTACGGGTAAAGCACCAATGCTTCCTTTATGGGCTTATGGTTTTTTTCAAAGTAAGGAACGTTATCACACAGAAGATGAAAGCCTGGAAGTTTTAAAAAAATACCGCAATCTCAAAGTTCCTATAGATGTGGTTATCCAGGACTGGAGATACTGGCCTGAATTCAACAAGAGCGACAGCTTATGGAATTCGCAAAGTTTTGACAGGCAGAGATTTCCAAATCCGAAGAAATGGGTAGACGAAATTCACAAGCTAAATGCAAAATTATTAATTGTCACCTGGCCCGGATTTGGCCCTAAAACAGAACAGCGTAAGGAATTTGACAGTAAAAAAATGATTATCAATTTTGATACCTGGCCTCCAAAAAGTGGTGCAAGACCTTATGATGTATACAATCCTGAAGCATTGAATATTTACTGGCGTTATCTTAACAAAGGAATATTCAGCTATATTGGGAACGATGGCTGGTGGCTGGATTCAACAGAACCGGACCACATCAATCGAAAAGATTCCGATTATGACCTTCCAACCCACCTGGGCAGTTATCGTAGTGTGAAAAACGCATACAGTCTTATGCATAATAAAGGAATTGCGGTCAATCAGCGTAAATCCAACGACAGCAAGAGAGCTGTAATTCTAACGCGTTCCGGATTTATAGGACAACAGCTTTATGGTTCAAATACATGGAGCGGGGACGTAGTTTCGTCCTGGGAAATGCTGGAGAAACAGATTCCTGCAGCACTGAATTATACTTTGATGGGGATTCCGAACTGGAATAGCGATATTGGTGGATTCTTTGCCGGAGGATGGAAAAAAGACGGTGGAAATAAAAACCCGGAATTTCAGGAGTTGTATGTTCGTTGGATGCAGTTTGGTGCTTTTTGTCCAATGATGCGTTCTCATGGGACTGATCTTCCTCGTGAAATTTGGAATTTCGGTGAAAGAGGGACATGGTGTTTTGATGCACAGGAAAAATCAATTAAGCTGCGATACAGTTTGCTGCCCTATATTTACAGTACATCGTGGGATGTCAGCAGCAATAACGGAACATTTATGCGTCCGCTCATAATGGATTTTGTATCTGATAAAAATACACACAACATCGGAAATGAGTATTTATTCGGACGTTCAATTCTAGTGGCTCCGGTAACAAAATATAAAGCAAAAGAATGGTCTGTATACCTGCCTAATGGAATTGACTGGTACGATTTCTGGACTAATGCCTATATCAAAGGAGGACAGACAATTGTAACAGAGTCGGCTGTTGATGAAATTCCACTTTACATAAAAGCAGGTACAATTCTTCCTTTTGGACCTAACGTTCAATATGCCACTGAAAAAAAATGGGACAACCTTGAAATACGTATTTATCCTGGTGCCGATGGTGAATTTACATTATATGAAGATGAAAACGATAATTACAATTATGAGAAAAACATATATTCCATTATCAAATTCAAATGGACTGATAAAACAAAAATGCTTACTATAGAAAACAGGGAAGGTAGTTTTCCAGGAATGTTAAAATCCCGGGTTTTCAAAATTATGGTTGCCGGTCCAAATACGGCAGTAGGTGATAGTTCAGGCCAGCCGGGTAAGAATATTTCTTATAAAGGAAAAAAAATAGTATTGAAACTTTAGAAATCATCCACTCAGTTAGAGAACTATATTTTTTAATCTATTTGAAATAAATGCCATTTACTAAGAGCTTTAAAAATTAAAAAATTCTGTCGTTTTATGCGACAGAATTTTTTTAATATGTTGATTTATTTAGAACTTGAATTTAACACCTATGCCTACATCAAATCCAAAATTGTCATCATCATAGTTTCCTGATCCAATTTCAGGCCTTGCATCAAATGACAATAAGAGTGGAACTTCCTTAAAACCGTACTCTATACCAATATTTCCTGCTGCAAAAACAGAAGTCCCGCTATCATCATCTTCTTTACCGTCATAATCCCAACTTGCAATACCGGCTCCGGCGCCCACATACCAATTAAAGCCTCCATCAAGATTCCAAACCCATTGGTAGAGAGCTAAACCTTTAATAGCATCATAATCTCTGATGTCTCTCCATCCTAAATCGAATTCTAATCTATTGTTATTTGATAATCCTCTTTGATAAGAAGTTTCTCCTCCAAACCCGTTATTGTCTCCGATACGTATTCCCAGAGCATTTTTAGCAATTTCTTGTGATTGGGCCATAGAAACCAATCCGACTAGCATAATGGCAGATAAAATTATTTTTTTCATAAATGGTTATTAGTTTTTTTTATATAAATAATTCATGTGAAAATCAGTGTTTTTATAAATTATATTGTTGCTGTTTTTTATTCTTTAAGAATTTGTTTTGTATATACTTTTCCTGAGTCTGTCCTAACTTTTACAATATATATTCCCTTTGTTAAGTTTTTAATATTCATTTGCTTAATTTCAGACTGAGATAAAACCAACTTACCAGTTATATCAAATAAATACAACTGTTCAATATTCAGAAAACTATTTATGTAAAGAATATCGCTTGTTGGATTAGGGAAAATCTCTATTTCTTCAGCACTTTCAGTTACCGGAGTTACGGTACCTAAAAATCCGTCAAATAGTGCCTCGCCCATGAAAAGAGCTTTTACATCTAAATTACGCAAGCCACTATAGTTCGTGCCTCCAATCACGTAACCTAAAAAATGAATTGTGCCATCTGGAGCTATTTTTACTTTTGAAATAGCAGAAGATTTTTGCTGATCAACTTTTTTTGCCGTTTCCCAGTTTCCATCTGTGTCAATAACAGCAATGAAAGGATTTGTTTCATTTGAATTTAAGGATAAGTTACCCAATGATATGTTTCCCTGAAACTGCCCGCCAATAACAATCTTATCTCCTTTAATAAACATAGTAAGCGCTTCGGAACCATTTCCTCCTTCTATGGTTTTCAGCCACACCAACTTTCCGTTAACAGGTTCATATTTGGCAATGAAAGCAGTTCCTCCGGAGGCAGATGTCTTTGTATCATAGGCAAGGGTATTGTCCAAATCGAAATCGACACCATTTCCCCTAAAACATCCGGTAACATATACATTTTCGTTTTTATCGGTCAGTATTTCAGTAGCTCTGTCATACAACATACTATTAATAGTCTTTGCCCACTGCACTTTGCTCGAGCTATTGTATTTTGCAATAAAAATGTCTTCTTTCTCGCCAGAACAATCCTGTATAGTCATACTTTTTGGGGTTTTGTATGGAATAGCATCATTTATAAACAATTCAAGTCCAAAACCAGAATGATAATTTCCGGTAATGTAAAAGTTCCCTGAAGTTGCTGAATGCACATTCTGTTCTCTGACTACTCCACCCCCAATACCTTTAACATCAATAAATTCTCCATCGTGACTAAATCTGGCAATAAAAGAAGTAGTACAGTCATTAGAAATAATGAGATCATCATTGTTTGGATACGTTTTGGTTTTGTCAAAATCAAGAGTAATATTAAAGTCACCTAAGCTTCCTGTTACAAGAATATTGCTGTTTTGATCAAAACCGAGCCTACATCCCGAGTTAAGAAGTCCTTCTCCATTTATTTCTTTATAAAAAAGTAATGCCCCTTCAGGAGAATATTTGGCTAGTATAATATCGTTGTTAAATCTCCATGCGTGATCCCAGGGATCGAATTTTTCATTTTTAATAATTGAATTGGTGGCTGGGTGTTCCGGATCCAGGTCTATCACATCGCTTACAAACAAATCTACATTCGCTAATATGTAGATGTTATTTTCACTGTCAACCAATACATCTGTCACTTCATCGATATACGAATGTGTGTCTACATGTTTGCTACCACCAATACTTTTTATCCATATTATTTCATTTTTGTTATTATACTTTGCAATAAAGCCATTGGCTTCAACGCCTGTACTCAACACGTTTGAAGCATCAAAGGCTACATTTTTGCCCGAAAAACTGCCCACTACAATTTTGTTCCCTTCTGAGTCAAAGGCGATACCAGATTTAAATCCGTCCCTGGCAATTATATAATTATTATTGAATGGAATGCTGAGCTGATTAGTAAGAGTTAATTCCTGAGCATTGGCATAATGAAATCCAAAGAGAATTCCAGTTAATAATAGCAATTTATACATTTTATTTTTCATTTAAGTTTGTTTAAAACAATAGGTAATTAACTATCTGGTTACTGGTTTCTCTATTTGGTGGGGAAGCAATAGAAAAAGTAAATTAAAATCGTTGCAAAAAGTTCCTTTTATTGTTACTATATGGGTTTGATAAATTGACCGCTTTTAATCGTTTTATTTTACTATATGTGATTTATGTTCACTAATTTTTCCGCTATATGCGTTGCTTGAAAATTTTATGATGCCCACATTTTTTGCAATCCAATAATCACTTGAATAATCCCATGCTGGCCAAACATTAAGAGTTACGTCATCAATACTTTGTGTAAACCTGAATTTTATAACATCCTTAAAAACGGTTCCGTTTACAGTTAAAGAAATTCCTTTTTCTAAAATCTCACCTGTATATGTTCCCTCTGTGAGTTGAATAGGTAAAAAGGAGGCCTTATTACTTTTTATATAATTATAAGTTCCGGTCCAGGTTTGATTAACGTCTAAATAGTCTTTGAAAAAAAGAAATTCATATTCGGTAATTTTAGTAGTAACACCTCCTACGTTAGTATTCTTTTCGCCTACTTTAATATAATAATCGCCTTTATTTTTCTTAATTGAGAAAGGCTGACCATTATGAACTGCATCTCCAGTTGCATTTCCAAATATATCTAATTGATTAAATCCGTAATATTTAGATCCATTAACATCCTCAGTTCCTATTATTTTAATAGAAATTTCGTCGGTATCTTGAGTATAAACCCAGTTATTATCCACGCTTGTAGGCCAATAATCACCTGTTGAATTTTGATTTTCATTATCCGTTGAGTCGTCACTGCATCCTGTAAGAGAAATTACTGTAAGAAGAGATAATAAAAATGAAGCTATATTGTTTTTTGATATCATTGCTACTGTTTTTAAGTTGATTTTTTTTTCTGCTGTTTCCATTGGTAAATATTTTAATATATTCAGCAAAAATCAGTAACAATAAAGGTTTGAATGTTCTAAATTATAAATCGGAACCCCTTTTTCTAAATTCAGAAGGTGTTTTTCCTATCATTTTTTTGAATGTAGTATTGAAAACGGTCTTTGAATTAAAACCAACTTCAAATGCGATTCCTACTAAACTTAGATGATTCATCTGCGGGTTCATCAAGACTATTTTGGCTTCTTCAATGCGATACCGGTTCACGAACTGATAAAAATTTTCATTAAAACCAGTGTTGATTGTATAAGAAAGTTGATGAGATGAGATATTTAATTTTGTAGCGAGCTTTATTAAACTCAATTCGCAATCCAGGAAAGGTTTTTCCACTTGCATCAATAGTAATAATTCTACCTTGATAGATTCCAATTTTTCATCCTCGATGATTTTTTTACTATTTTCATTTGGAATCAAAGATTCGGAAATAATTTCTTTTAATTCTTTTTTGTCTTTTTTGGAATAAGGGTAAATTTCCTTTTGTTTCAAAGAATAATAGGTAATATAAAAGACAAGAAAAATGTTTATGATTTCAAGAAAAGCATAGTAATAGACATTTTCGTTTTGAACTTGAAATATAATACCGCTTGCCCAATATAATGCTAGTAAGATTACAACGAGTGTGATGTTTTTTAGCCATTTTAAATCAACGTTTTCTATTGCAGATGAAAATAAACGGATGCTTTGTTGGTGTCTTTTAATTTTTTTATAACACAAATAACAATAGCCAATCACTTGAATTCCAATAATGCAATTGAAAATTAGAGAAATTAATCCCAAAACGTTTGGGTTACTATTGGTTGGTAGTTTTAGAAATGAGACAAAAAGAGTAAAAACTATAAAAAGAAATGCTAAACCAAAATGTAAAAAATACTTTGGTTTCCATTTTTTTGTTGGATTTATAAAGGAAGAAACACTTAAATAAAATAGAGGAGAAATAAAGAAATTAGAGATTTCAATAATCTTATACAGAGCATTATTCTTCAATTGAAATAAAACACTGTTGCTATTTTGTATAAATAAACAAAGAACAAACAGAGCTAACCATTTATTAGCCTTGACATTCACTTTATGAATATTGACCAATAAGATAAATAACAACATCAAACAAGCACCCGGTATTATTATAGCTAATATGTTGTTCATATTATTTTAGTGTTTAATGAATTACCTTTCGGCTTTGCTTCGGGGTAATTCATTTTACTTTTCTTATTTCGTTTTCCTGCAAATATAGAAACTTGTATTCAGATTATACTTACATTCGATCCTGAAGATACCGTATGCTTTAAGTTGTAGACTGTAAAGGTTTGTCCACTTGCTAAAGTAGTCATTAGTGTCACTAATAAACTCAATGATTTAATGCTTAGTGTTTTTTTCATAAAAGGTTATTAATTTTTACAAAATTAGAAGTATTGAATTGCTAAAAAATCATTATAAATAGTGGTTTTTTATTTCGCATATTTATCTTATAAAGAATTCTTTTGTTCCAGCCACTTTAAAATGGATTGGGTTGTTTCCTCCGGCTTTTCTTGCTGAATCCAATGACCACAATCCAGACTAATAATATCCAAATCAGGAACGATATTTTTTAAGTTTTCAGACTTTGGAATCGTATCCTGTTCACCATATATCATAAGAGTCGGCTGATGAATGATTGGAGTTACATCCGCCATTAAGTGCCAGTTTCTGTCAAGGTTTCTGTACCAGTTTATACTTCCTGTAAACCCTGATGATTCGAAGGCAGAAATGAAGACAGACAGTTCGTTGTCGTCCATTAAAGGATCCCCAAGTGGTTTTTCTGCTCTTGCAAGATTAATCATTAGCATTCCTGGCTCAGGCGGTGTAGGAGGTAAGTTTTTGCGGAATATGTTACGTAAGAAACGAGATGTGTTTTCGTTCATTATAGCATCTGCTACTCCTGATTGTCGATTGAAGTGAACAAAATAGAAATCTCCTCCAAATATGGCTTCCATAAACTCAATCCATGGCTTTTCTCCACGCTCCTGATAAGGCAAAGCCAGGTTTATTATTTTATTAACCCGTTCAGGATGTAATAGTGCCAGATTCCAAATGACATTTGCGCCCCAGTCGTGGCCAACAAAGGTAGCGTCCTTGTAACCAAAATGGTCGAGTAGTGCAATAAGGTCACCAGTCAGGTGTTGAATGTCATAATTTGTTACTTCGTTCGGACGAGATGAGTTACCATAGCCACGTTGATTCGGTACAATAACATGATAGCCAGCATCAGCAAGAGCCTGTATCTGATAACGCCAGGAAAATGCGTGCTCCGGAAAACCGTGGCAGAGAATGATAGGTTTTCCTGAATTTTGCTGACCTGCTTCAAATACTTCCAGCACTACATTATTAACTGAAATCAGGGTAGCCTTTTGAAATGCAATTGGATTTAATTTTGTCTTAATTACGTTTGTCATTTTTATTCTTTATAAAGATTACTTAATGATGCAAACTTAAAACCGGTAAGTGACAGCCTTATGTCAGGGGTGAAAAATAAATTAGTAATAGTGGTTAAAATATTCTTCCAGTGTCATTTCGTGCGGTTCAAATTGGTCGGTAAGTATTTCTAATTTATTTATTCTGTCCAAACGAAAAAAACGAAATTCACTTCTCAACCGACAATAGGCAACCAACAACCAATTTTCTGTGTTTAACAATGCAAATGGTTCAATGTTTCGGCTTGTAGTTTTGTTTTGTTCGTTGGTGTATTCCATTTTTACAAGGCGGTAATTGCTCAAAGCAAATTGTAAGTCAGATAAACTATTACTGTTTCTTTCCCGATTGTTATTTTGGTCAAAACGTACTCTTTCTGAAAGTAAGTTCGCTTTGTCTTGTATGCTGTATTTTAAGACCGCTTTTACTTTTTCAATGGCTTCGGTGTAATCTTTAATGAATGATGTGTCTTTGTTTTGAAGAACCAATTGTTCTGCAGTAATTAACGCATTTGCCTGTGCTTCAGTAAACATTATAGGTGGCACTCTGTAACCTTCCATCAGGGAATAGCCTTTTCCCTCCTCTGTAACGATTGGAACTCCTGCTTGTTCCAAAGCTCTTATGTCCCGATAAATGGTTCTGATACTTACATTGAATTTTTCTGCAAGTGTTGTTGCTGTCAAAAGACGTTTTGTTTGCAATTGCGTTACTATTGCAATAAGTCGTGAAAGTCGCTTAGTGTCATTGTCGTTCATTTTTATCTAACGGTTTATGGTTGCAAGGTGGTTCGTGGAATTGTGGCTAAAGTTCTGTAACTTGCCGAGGAGGAATATTAAGTAGGTCTTTTTTTCAGCTTTACATTCAATACTTCTGAATAGAAATTCATTGTTCTTGAGAAATCTTTTGTTTTGATTTACACCAGTTAATTACGTTTGTCATTTATATCTTTTAAAATATTAATTAATGTATCAAACTTATACCTTACAACTGACAACCCTATGTCAGGGGTTAGTAAAATAATCGTATTGATCAAAATATTCTTACCTGATGTAATTGATAATCATAACATTCTTTATAATACATTAATACTTTTTCAAAAGAGTCAGCTAAAGCTTTAATTCTTCCAGTAAAAGGTTTGTATTCGCTCTTTCTTGGATCACTAAGAGAGATTTTTAAAATCGGTCAAAATGTTGAAACCCTTATCGTTACTGAGATGCGGTTTTTTTATTCTCTTTCATATTTTGAAAAACGCTCAAAAGTGACCTAATTTTTGTGGATTATTTGTGTCATTTTACCCTTTCAAAAACAGCTGCCACCAAAAAACTATTTAACTTGTTGTTAAATCAATATGTAAGGATAGTTAACGACTTGATTTAGAGATATTATAATTCGAGCTTTATTAACTTATTAAATTGTTGAATTATGTTAGAAAGCAGTTTTGGAATTATCTTCTTTTTGAAGAGCTCCAAAAAAAGCACAAGTGAAAGATATATTTATATCAGAATTACTGTCAATGGTGTTCCAGAAGAAACCTCTACTAAGAGAAAATGGAATGTGTACAGATGGGATCAGAAAGCCGGACAATTTACAACCATTTAATACAAGATTTAAAGAATTTGACTTGTTTTCAAGTGAATTTGTAAGATTATTATTGGTGTTTGTTATAAGGCGGTTTGATTGTATCGTAGAGGTTTAATGTTAAAAATAATTTGCTTATTAGAAGGATATGTATGAAATAATGATATTGAAGTTAAAGAAAGAAAATCAAGTACAACAGAAGTAAATTTATTTAATTATTTTAAAAAGAGAATATCAATTATAAAAGTAAAAGTTGTCCACCTTTGTTTTTTTTAATTTTGATGGTTCGAAACCCTGTTTATGCTGATATACGGGGCTTTTTATCGAGGCAGTACATTATAGATTTATATTATGCAGATTTTTTATTTCTGACATTACAAAAGTGCTCTGTGTACTGCCGATACTTTTGACGGATCCTAATTTATTAAAGACGAAATTCTGATAATTTTTCATGTCCTTTGCGAATACTTTTAGGATAAAATCATAATCTCCGGAAATGTTATAACACTCAACTACTTCGTCAATTTTCATGATGTCCTCAACAAAACTGTTTCCGATATTGCGGTCATGCTGTTTGAGTTTTATGTTGCAGAAAACGATAAAACCATGTCCGAACTTTTCATGGTCAATTAGTGCAATATACTTTTTGATGTATCCATTATTTTCAAGTCTTTTTACACGCTGTAAAACAGGAGTAGGAGACAGGTTTACCTGTGCAGCCAGTTCCTTTATGGTATAGCTGGAATTGTTTCCCAGTATCTTTAGCAAAAGCAGATCGGTAGTATCGAGTTCTTCCATAGCAAAAAAATCTTTTTAAGTTTCAAAAATACATTTTTAAAAGTAAATAACACTTGTTTTATGTTGTGAAACAGTTGAATTCTCTTAAGTGAGAACATCGGCCAGCTTTTTTGGTTATATAAGGTAACTTTGCATAGAAAATTAAGCTGAATAAAATTTCAGTAATTAAGTAATATAGTAAGAGCACATTGAAAAAGTTATTAAAAGTATTAAGCAAAGCAGGTTTCGACGGTTTCCTGTTAATGATAGCCACCATGATTCTGCTGGCTTATTTTTTGCCGAAGCCAGGGATGGTCAAAGAACCTGTTTCGCTGGAAGAGATTGCCAATGCAGGCGTGTCGTTGATTTTCTTGTTTTATGGCGTACGGCTGAGTGTTGAGAAACTAAAAGCCGGGCTTGCCAACTGGAAAATGCACATTGTCGTGCAATTGACAACCTTTTTGTTTTTTCCGCTCATCGTTTTGGCATTTCGCCCCTTGTTCGTTAACGCCGGCTTTGAACTGCTTTGGTTAGGGGTGTTTTTTTTGGCAGCTTTACCTTCCACAGTTTCCTCTTCCGTGGTCATGGTTTCCATCGCCAAGGGCAATATTTCCGCAGCCATTTTCAATGCGAGTATTTCCAGTTTGATCGGAGTAGTGGTAACGCCGCTTTGGGTTGGGCTGTTCATCGCTTCTGCAACAGGCGATTTTGATGTTACTGATATTTTCATAAAGTTGATTCTTCAAGTCTTGCTGCCTGTCATCATCGGCATCAGTCTCAACTCCCGTTTTGGCGCCATTGCTGAAAAATATAAGAAACAACTCAAATATTTCGATCAGGCAATTATCCTTACCATCATTTACACGTCATTTTGTAAGTCATTCTCCGAACATCTTTTTGAAGGCTTCACTGTCCTTGAACTTGTCGGACTCGCCACCGGGATGATGGTCTTGTTTTTTGCTGTATTCTTTTGTGTCGGACTACTCAGCCGCTTGTTTGGCTTTTCAGATGAAGATCGTATTACAGTCTTATTTTGCGGATCTAAAAAGTCATTGGTACACGGCACCGTCATGTCGAAAGTGCTCTTTCAGCACAGCACCATCACTGGTATCATATTGCTGCCACTCATGCTTTACCATGCCTTGCAATTGATTGCCGCCAGTATCATAGCTCAGCGTATGGCTCGACGAAAAGAAGTATAATTTTTATTTATGGCCAGTGCCTCTTTATCCTTTTCGGTAAAGAATCCCAATGTGGAGGCTTAACATTTTGGCACTTTTATCTGTCTTGTGATCACAGAATAGAGATTTGTTGACACTTGATGAAGTTTATTGTCTGAATGTGTTGAAGGAGCAATAGTCTCTAAATTATTTGACCGTTTGTAGAGTTGCTTAAACTCTACAAACGGTCAAATAAGTATACTATTTACCAATTACTATATTGGAACTAAATCTCAAATTCTTTACGTATAATTTCTGCTCCTGCGCTTAAAGCACTTAACTTACCTCTTGCAACGTTTCGGGCCAAAGGAGCCATGCCACAGTTTGTACTAGGGTAAAGATTTTCGATATCTACAAACTCAAGTGTTCTACGTAAGGTGTTCGCTACTTCTTCGGGTGTTTCGATAGTCTTGGTTGCCACATCAATTGCCCCAACCATTACTTTTTTGCCGCGAACAAGTTCAATTAAATTAAAAGGTACATGTGAGTTGTGGCATTCTAAAGACACAATATCAATATTAGATTTTTGAATTTTCGGGAAAATTTCTTCGTATTGACGCCACTCTGAGCCCAATGTCTTTTTCCAGTCATTATTGGCTTGTATTCCATAACCGTAGCATATATGTACAGCAGTTTGGCACTTTAAACCTTCAATGGCTTTTTCTAATACTGCCATTCCCCAATCGTTAACTTCATCAAAGAACACATTAAATGCAGGTTCATCAAACTGGATAATATCTACCCCTGCATCTTGCAGTTCTCTTGCTTCTTCATTCAATGCTTTCGCAAATTCCCACGCCAATTTTTCACGGCTTTTATAATGGTTATCGTACAACGTATCTACCATTGTCATTGGTCCCGGTAAAGCCCATTTTATTGGTTTATCAGTCAGTTTACGTAAAAATTTAGCATCATCAACAAAAACTGATTTTTGACGTGCAACCTGATCTACAACAACGGGAACACTTGCATCATAACGGTTACGGATTTTTACGATTTTACGATTTTCAAAATCTACACCGCTTAAATGCTCTATAAAAGTGGTTACGAAATGCTGGCGTGTCTGCTCACCATCACTAATTATATCCACACCTGCCAATTGCTGCTCATGCAAAGAAATGCGCAAAGCATCTTGTTTTCCTTCGACTAAATGATCTCCTTCTAATTTCCAGGGTGACCAAAGTTTTTCGGGTGGTGCAAGCCAGGCAGGTTTGGGTAAACTTCCAACGATTGAAGTTGGTAATAATTTCTTCATATAAAATAATTTTAATGTGTTATATTAATTAAGATCAAAATTGGCTGACCATTGTTCTAAGACACTTTTGTAAGGATTAATGAAATGCTCTTCTGCATATTTACCCTGTTCAACAGACAGTCGGCTGCGCTCTTCGCGGTCATAAACAACGCGAGTCATTGAATAATCTTCGTGTTTAAGACTAGGTTGATAGATTTTTCCAGCCACTGAATTTGCATTGTAAATTTCAGGACGATAAATCTTCTGGAAAGTCTCCATCGTGCTGATTGAGCTGATTAGCCCAAGATCAGTATAATCAGCAAGTAGATCTCCGGAATGATAAAAAGCCATCGGTGCCACACTGTTCGGAGGCATGAAAAAACGAACTTTCAAGCCCATTTTAGAGAAATATTCATCAGTGATGGAATACTGATCCTGCAGATATTCAAAACCCAGAACCGGGTGCTGATACTCAGTGCGAGTATAAGTTTTGTTGCTCGATACACTTAGACAAATGATTGGTGACATCTTAAAGTGTTCTTTATAAGTAGCTGAACTCACAAAGCACTTATAAAGTTTTCCGTGCAAATCACCAAAATTTTCAGGAATGCAAAAATCAGATTTATTTTTATTGTACTCGATCAATAAAATACTGAAATCGTAATCGCGTACGTAAGAAGAAAAATTATTCCCAGCAATACCTTCTATACGCTGGCTGGTTTTGCGGTCAAAAATATTCGTTTTTAAAACTTCAATCAACGGCAGATTGTTAATACCATTCTTGTCATCAATACTCATCGTTACTGTGATGATTTCAAGTTCTACAAGATAACGATCTGCTTTTGGATTATCCAAATGAGCCAATGTATTAAATCGATTGTTAATCATATTTAAGGCATTACGTAAGTTTTGCTGGCGATTAGCTCCTCTAGCCAGGTTTGCAAAATTGGTTGTTAGACGCGTTTCAATTGAGGGATAGTAGTTTTCATCTAAACAAGTGCTATTTAACGTGAACACAAAATCATAATTGATGGTATTCTGGGTGGTTTCCATATTTCTTTCCTTTTATTGTTGAATCTTTTTAATATGATCGCTTTTGTTTAATTGTGTGTAGTTATTTTGTGTTGCAAATTTTAAAATAAAAGATTTATAAATCAAAACTTTGGATTAAATAAGGTAATTTTGCTATTTATATGTTATTTTAAAGTTAATTAAACTTTTTGGAGATATTGTGGTATAAAAAACAGATAATTTATCTTTACAGAACTTAGATAGGATTGATTTGAGGTTGCTTTGAGTACTTCAAAAAGATGAAAATTCAGTAGAGAAATAAATTGAGTTATAGACTCTGTTCAAAAAACAAACAAATAAGTAATAATAAAGAGTACGTTTCTCAAAAAAAAATAATTGAAAAAGAAAAATAAAAGCAAGAGCTTCAGGGAAGTCTGAAGCTCTTGCTTTTGTAAAAAAGATTCGAAGCTAGTAGCTTGAGTCCTTTAATTTAAAGTCCTTTAAAAATTTGCATTTCAAATTTAGTTACTTAAATCTTGTGAATAATATTTCAAATTCGAAACAAAATCATGTTTTTCCTATAAGGGATGGAATCGAAAACTTCTGGGATCACACCAAAAGCCACTCATTTGAGTGGCTTTTTTGTTTTTATGACCAACTTTACTTAATATTTTTATTCTTACTATATAAATACAGAATTTCTTCAAAATTGATATGCAACTTTGTCTTTAAATAATCAGTTTTAGAGGCAGTATTTCTTTTACTTCTTATTTTCTCTGATCTCACATTAAACGAAATTTTGAACTTAATAATCAGTTTCCATGGGGAAAAACTACTTTTTTTATTCACAAGTGTATTATTAATTTCTAAATTTATTTAAAATGCTAAAAACGTTCCTTTTATTCATTTTTGGTATGATCTCCATTTGTATTTGTGCACAGAACACAAAAAGTGATACAATAGCGGTACAAGATACCATACACAACTTAAAGTTTAATTACAAACAATTAATCATTCCCGGAGTTCTTATAGGTTATGGTTTTATTGGTTTAGAAAGTGATCAGCTAAAGGGATATAATACAGAAATTAAAGAGGAAGTAAATGAGGATATTGATCATAAAATATCTATTGATGATTTCTCTCAATGGGCGCCTGCCGCTTCTGTTTATGGTTTAAATGCTTTTGGTATTAAAGGGAAAAACAACTTAAAAGATCGCTCTATTATTTTAGCCAGTTCTTATTTAATGATGAGCGCTTCGGTTTTTGCTTTAAAAAGTATTACCAAGGTTGAAAGACCAGATGGATCTTCTAATAATTCTTTTCCTTCAGGGCATACTGCTACTGCTTTTGCCGGTGCCGAATTTATGTACCAGGAATACAAAGACCAGTCAATCTGGTATGGTGTGGCAGGATATGCAGTAGCAGCTGCAACCGGAATGTTTCGAATGTACAATGACAGGCATTGGCTTACAGATGTTGTTGCGGGTGCCGGTATAGGAATACTATCTACGAAAACCGCTTATTGGATTTATCCTTACCTGCAGAACAAGGTTTTTAAATCTTCTAAAGAGAATAAAACGACTTCGATGATTATGCCATTTTATAACGGAAAAGAGTTAGGATGCAGTTTTGTCAGACGATTTTAGATTGATATAAAATTAAAAAATAAATTCCCCACAGATAAAAATAATCTTTATCTGTGGGAATACTGTTAATTTTCTAATCTGCCAAAACGTGAAGTGCTGACGGAAGTATAGTAACGTTTAACTTATTAGTCTTTAAATTGTATTGTTCTCCGTCAATCTGGGCATCAATAAAAATTTTAGAAGGCATTTCAATTTGAATTTCTTTTACGGGATAATGTTTAGCCTTTTTAAATTTTTCAATTGAATTTCTGAGCACATTATAGCCCAGTATTGATTTTTCAAAAAATGATAATTCAGGAATTATAATCATATCCAGTAATCCATCATGAAGACTGGCTTTTGGGGTCAGACTCATATTGTAACCCATTTCGTTAGAGTTGGATATAAACAATATTAAAGGATCTGTTTCTATAATTTGATTATTAAAAGAGATGAAAGTCTTTTGCGGTTTAAATTGTAAACTGGCAGATAATGAAGCTTTAATGTAAGCCGGAAGTGTTCTTTTTCCGGCACGCTCATACTTTTTGATAATAAGAGCATCAATGCCAATTCCCATATTACTAAAAAAATATTTATGATTTAATTGCCCCACATCGATGGCAGTTGAATGTCCTTTTTTGATGACAGCAATTGCTTTGTCAAAATTTCTCGGAATCTTTAAGTTGGATGCAAGCCCATTTCCTGAACCTACCGGAATAATTCCTAATTTTATTGAGGTTCCAACTAGGCATGAGGCTACTTCATTAATAGTTCCGTCACCACCGCACGCAATAATGTAATCCGGTTTTTTTGCAATTGCCGTTTTTGTGAGTTCGAGAGCATGTTTCTTTTGTTTTGTATAATCTACCTGAATCTGATATTTTTCTTTCGGAAACTGATTTAGAATATAAGAAGCGGAAAGATTATGCTTTCCGCTCCCGGAAATTGGATTTATGATAAAATGAATATAAGTCATTAATTTATTTTAAAAGCTTATTGGTGAAAAGGTAATCGGCAGTCTGGTACCACGAAATCGTTTCTTCCAGAAAAGAATGATTCATTGGGATCTTAGTCAGACTGTTATCCTGTTTGTTCCAGGAGTAAAATGCCTGCTTTTTCTGGTCGGAAAGAATCATTACTTTTTCTTTTTTCATCAATACCAATTTTCGGTAAGTTCCCATTAAGGCACGCTCTTCGAATTTTGGTGCCAATACATTTTTTCCAAAAAAATCAGACTCGTAATTCCATTGAAAAAGTGAAAACAGTGTCGGCCATAAATCAATCTGAGAACATTGTCTGGTGATTTTTTGATTCTGTTCCTGAGGAAGATTGACAATAAATGCCGGAATATGATAATTGGCTACGTCAATTTCATCTTTTCCTGCACTGCTGGCACAATGGTCTGCAATGATTACAAATACGGTGTTTTTAAACCAGGGTTTTGTTTTGGCTTTTTTAAACAATGCTTTCAGTGCAAAATCGGTATATTTTACAGCACCTTCACGGCTTGTGCCCGAAGGAATATCAATTTTTCCGGAAGGATAAGTATAAGGTCTGTGATTGGAGGTGGTCATCACAAAATTGAAAAATGGCTTCTTGTTTTTGTATTGTACATCGGCAACTTTTAGCATTTTATTAAAAATATCTTCATCACAAACTCCCCATGCATTTTCAAAAGTTACTTCATCATCGTTTATATTATTGCGGACCGTTTTGATTTCGTCACTTAAAACACTGCCACGGCCACGATCGTAAATGTTAAAACCATTACCGCCAAAATAAGCGTTCATGTTGTCAAAATAGCCATCTCCGCCATAGAAAAAATCACAGTCATATTTTCTGGATTTAAATACGCTGCATACTGTATACAAATTTTGGTTATTGGGTCTTTTTACAATACTTTGCCCCGGTGTAGGAGGAATACATAAAGTTACGGCTTCCATACCTCTGACGGTCCTGGTTCCGGTGGCATATAAATTTTCAAAAAAGACACTCTTCTGAGCAAGGCTATCCAAAAATGGCGTGATGTTTTCTTTGTTTCCAAATTCTTTTAGGAAGCTTCCGCTAAGACTTTCTACAAGGATAAAAACAACATTTTTATTTTTAAGAGAAGGCAGGCTGTCCGTAATTTTTCTGTGGATGGAGTAATTTTTTTTAGAATAAACAGAATTTGGAGCTGCCAGTTTCTTTTTGATAATACCAAATGCTTTATTATTGTCAATTGAAGTATAAAAATCAACATATTTCATCTGATTGTTTCTGAAAGCAGCAAAAAAAGAATAAATCCCTGATTTTGAAATTTCAGAATTATATCGGTTCGAAGACCATTCTGCCTGATTGTTAGTAATAAAAAAGGCAAAAAACAGGGCTGTAAAAACGGTGGGTAATAAAACCGAAAGTCTGGTTTTTAAACTGGCTTTAGCATTAAAAGTTGTTGTGAAAGCTTTGTTTTTATAAAAAAGAAATAAAAATGCCAAAGTAAGCAGTAAGACACCGCCAATTAAAACCGGAAGCGGGTAAGACTGTTTAATATTCGCGACAACTTCATGTGTATAAATCAGATAATCAACGGCTATGAAATTAAATCGTGTTTTGAATTCATCCCAAAATGTCAATTCGGCAAAAAAAGTAAAAACAAGTACAAAGACTGTGAGTGATGTAAAAAAATAAATCAGGATTTTATCCAAAACAGAACCAATCCATTTATTGGGTATAATGCTGTAATATAAAATGCCAAAAATAGTGATGAAAACAACGGTTCCCAAATCAAAGAAGAGCCCTGTTATAAGTGTTCTTAAAAAGTCAATTACATTCAGAGAAACTTCGTTATACTGCCAGACAAAAAAACAGATTCTTAAACATTGCGAAAGGATTAAAAACCAGATGGCGAAATGCAGTAATAGTGAATATCTGCCGTACTTAGGAGATAATTTTTTCATATGTCGGTGTTTATTGTTTTTTTATTGGTCATATGTAATTCGCATGTCATATTAGTGTTTGTTTCGTCAGTTACTATTTTATTTGACATGCAGGATGATTATCAATTACGATCAATTTTTGAGTCATGCTCATTTCATAATTAGTTATTAGAGAAAGGCAAATTTTATAACCCAATTCTGAATTTATTTTGAATTTTAGTTTTTATTATGAAATCAGAATTTATAGCTGTACCCAAAACGGATTACTTGTGTTTCATAATAATCTTTAATTTTATAGTTAAAATCTTCTCCTTTTATTTTTTTTTGTAAGACTAATGTATTTAAAATATCTGTAGCATTTAAAAATATTTCACCTTTACCTTTCTGAACTGTCTTTTTTACACCAAGATCTGCAGAAAACCGGGAATCTATTTTTCCTTGTGGAATAATATCCGGCGCCAAATAAATCATTGAAACCTGTCCTGAAAGTGTTTTACTGAAAAGGAAAGTATTGTTCCATTTTAAATTCCCGGAAGTTACTTCCTGAAGATCGTCGTGATGGGTGGATGGAACAGGATACAAATTGGTGACTGTAAAAGCATCTATTGTATTTTTATAAAGATTTCCATTCAGATTAAAAGAATACCAGGAGGTGAGTTCTTTTGCGTAAACCAGTTCTACACCAAAAGAAGAACTTTCCTTAGCATTTTGAAAAACATTATAAATAATCGGACTTCCCGGAACTGTTGTAGCAATTCGGGTAATAGCATCATTTATAACTCTGTAATAAAATGAGCTTAAAAAATATCCCTTTTGAAAATCGGTTTTATAGCCCACTTCAAAAGCAGTTGTAAATTGAGGACGCAGGCCGGGGTTTCCTACCTTGATAATTTCAGCATCATCGTATTTAGGAAAAATTCGGATATCAACTTCATTTGGTCTGTCAACACGTCGGTTGTAAAAAGCGGTGATTTTATTGCTATTATTGATTTTGTATGCAAGTTTTACACTCGGAAAAGGTTCTGTATAGCTGTAGCCGTCACTTTTATAAGTGGGATGATCACGATTTACATCGTATTTAAGATGAACATATTCATAACGCAGTCCAAGTTCTGCTTCAATCTTTTCGGTTTCGTAAATATAGCTTCCGTAAAGTGCCGGAATAATTTCTTTATAAGTAGCCCAGCCTCCAGCATCAGCATCAATAGGCGAATTTTCTCCCGGAAAAAATTGCATATTCGTAGGGATTTCACGGCTTCTGAATTTTACTCCGGTCTCAAAACGTCCGTATTTTAAGGGCTGAACATAATCAAAGTTGAGGTCGATTACCTTTTCATCCGAAAGCAGTTTAAAAGCATCGTGGCCTGTAAAAGAAGGCATTATATTATCAAAGAAATACTTTTCATCTTCTCTGTGATACGTATAATTAATGCCTGTATTTAATTTGCGTCCTGCCTGGCTGAATTTATGCTGATAAGAAGCACTGGCCATGATAGTGGTTTTGAGTTCATCTTCTAAAAACTGCCACAAACGTAAACGCTCGGAATAATCCTTGTTGAAGAAAGGCTGGTCGCCGTGATCTGTAATTTTTTCGCTCCCAAAAAGAGCGGAAAAGGAAAAAGTATTCAGGTCGTCGTAATTCCAGTCGATTCCGCTTTTAATAGTGGTGAAGTGCGTATTTCTGTTTCGTTTGGTCTGCTGGTTGATTACAGTTCCATCATCGTAGGTACGGGTAACAAACTCATTTTTATTGAGTGTTTCGGTATAAAGATAATCGGCCTGTAAATATGTATTGAGTTTGTTTTTTCTGTAATTTAGCGAAAGGCTCGGGTTGATTTTAGGTGTCATTTGATATTGAGGCCTGATGGAAGGAAGATTTTTCTGGCGCTCCCATAATGCCCCATACCCTGAGCCGATGCCTATTTTTCCGTTTAACCCCTCCTGTTTATTTTTTTTATAGATGATGTTGATAATTCCGGCATTCCCGTTTGCATCATATTTAGAAGATGGATTATTTATGATTTCAATTTTTTCGATTGCAGAAGCAGGAATATTATCCAGTCCGGATTGGTTTCCAAAGCCTGTTAGAGCAGTTTGTTTGCCATCAATTAAAACCATTACTTTATCATTTCCCCTAAGCAGAATTTTACCATTATTGACGGTAACGCCCGGAAGGTTTTGCATAGATTGCAGCACCGAACCTCCGCTTTGGGTAATATTATCAGCAACCGCAAATACTTTTTTATCCATGGATACGGGCGGCTGTTTTGTCGTTCCGCTCACAATTACCTCTGATAAAGCATTAATATCTTCTTCAATTTCGATATTTCCGAGGTCTAAATGATCAGAAAGTGTACCGATGAATAAGGTTTCCGATTTGATTTTAAAACCGATAACGCTTATTTCCAAAATATAATTTCCCGAACTCATAGCTGCAAGTGCAAACCGCCCGTCATCGCCGCTTACCGTACCAAAGAAAATCTTCGGATCTTTTGGAGATTTCAAAACGATATTAGCATACGGAACACCAATTTTAGAACTGCTGTCTTTTAGGATTCCGGAAATGGTTACAGATTTTTTTTGAGCGGCTGCCTGCAGTATTGTTATCAGTAAAAAAGATAACAAAAGAAAAGTTTTTAGTTTCATTCGTACTATTTAAAAAAAAGAATAGTACAAAGCTCAGAACCGATTCTGTAGGAAGTTTGAATTTTAGAAGGTAACCTCGAAAATATGCAGATTATCATTAAATGAGTAATGAATATCCCAATGGCTGATGTCGCATATTTTTTTTATAATAGCCAGACCAAGCCCATTGCCCTGTGAAGAAGGATTTACTTTTGAGAAACGATTAAAGATAGTCTGTTCTGTCAGCGGTATTTCAGGACCGGTATTGATAAACTTAAGGATATTATTTTCTGTTACAATCTCAATTACACCGTTTTTTACATTATGACGAATAGCGTTCAGAAATAAGTTATTAAGCAATACTTCTGCAAGGGCTTTGTTTCCCTTTATGCTTAAGGTATTGTCAAGGTTTGTACTAATCGTCAAATTTTTTGCCTGAGCCTGTTCGGTAAAGAAGTCGAGATGTTTCTCGATATATTCATTTAAAATTATAGTTTCCTGCTCCGGATAAATTTCATTGTCAATTTTAGAAAGCAATAATAAGTTTTTGTTGAGTCTGTTGAGTCTTGAAACGTCTTTGTTTAGGGAAGCGACTAATTCAGATTGTTCTCTGGTTAAATCTAATTGCTGGAGCGTATCAATTTTGGTTTGAAATAGGGCCAAAGGAGTCTGGAGTTCATGAGCGGCATTTTCTACAAATTCCCTCTGGCTTTTGTATATGGCCGTATTTTTTTCAATTAAGCGTTCCAGACTTTTGTTAAGGCGGTCAAATTCGTCTATATCGGTCGGGATAAAATGCGGCGGATTGTTTTTGTCAATTTCAAAATCCTGTATCTGGCCAAGTGTGTTGTAAAAAGGTTTCCAGATTTTTTCGGCTAATCGTTTTGAAATCCAGATAATTCCAATTAACAGAATCATAATGATAAACAAGAACATGGCTGCGACGCTAAAAACCATTCCTTCCATTTCCACCAGATTGCGTTTTTCTATGTAGGTATATTTTTTTCCGTTGATTTCAACAGGGGCGTACAAAATTCTGAAGGGTTCTTTTTCATTGGCAACAGGTTCAAATAGCATTTCGCCTACGATCGAGTCTTTTTTCACCCCCATATCAGCAACAATCCTGACATTTTGGTTGTATTTATTCCATGCCGCGATATCATTGGCTGTATAATTTTGATGGCTTTGGTTAACAAAATCGCCCTTATGAAAAAGCAATACTTCGTCGGTTTCATAAATATAAAGCCACTGACAGATATAATAAAATACCGGCGCCGCTGTCAGCAATATGATAACAGCATAAATAAGAAAGCTGTTGGTGGTTTTATGAAGTAGTTTTTTATTATTCATTTTCCCATTTATATCCTAAACCATATACAGTTTTGATATAATCTCCGCTGCCGGCTTGTGTTAGTTTCTTTTTAAGATTTTTAATATGCGCGTATATAAAATCATGATTGTCGAGCATATCGGCCATGTCGCCTGAAAGATGTTCTGCAATAGCCGATTTAGATAATACTTTATTTTCGTTGCCTATTAAAAAGAGCAGTAAATCCAGTTCTTTTTTAGTGAGGTCAAGTTTGGTATCATTTACAGTTACCGTTTTTGAGAAAATATCGACCACAATTTCATTAAAGATAATACTGTTACTGCCTTTAAAATTTTTCCGGCGTATAAGAGCCTGCATCCGAACCAGTAATTCAGCAAGATGAAAAGGTTTGGTGAGGTAATCATCTGCCCCGAGGTTGAAGCCTTCTAAGCGTGTTTCCAGATTTTCTTTTGCCGAAATAATAATAACACCCTCCGTTTTATTTTTTGATTTTAATTCTTTTAGTATCTCAAACCCGTCTCCGTCAGGAAGCATAAGGTCTAATAATATACAATCATAATCATAGCTGTCAATTTTAGTCACGGCCAAATTATAATTTTCGGCTGTTTCACACTGAATGCCGTTCGTTTTAAAGTAGTCTTTGATGCTTTGCGCAATCTCGCGCTCATCTTCTATTATTAAAATCTTCATGTCGCAATTTACGAATGAATTTTGAAGAAAAACTGAATAAAAGTGTTCTGAATGACTGATTTTTGCATTTTATTTCTTAAACCATCTTCTCGGCGCATCACTTTCGTGAAGTACAATTTCAGAATGCAGAAACTGTGCGGCTTCTGCGGAATCTTGTACTTTAACAGCACTGCGTTGTAACATTTCTGATTCAAACTCCATGAGTGCATTTTTTCGTATTCCTGCTTTTCTCCAGTCAGATAAAGGTCTGCATCCTTTAAAGATGATTCGTGCCAGTGTAAGCGCATCAAGCAAAGCCTGATTGGCACCTTGTCCTTTAAACGGACTCATGGGGTGTGCCGCATCTCCGATCAGAGTGACTGGTCCTGATTTTTCCAATACTTCGGGTTTAAGTAATTCACGGTCATAAACGGGATAACCGGAAATCAGATTTTCATCTGTTGACGATAAAATCTGTGGAATAGGTGCGTGCCATTGGGTTCTTCGACATGCTTCTTCTTTGAGTGCTCCAGGTCCTTTATTACTTAATAATTTAGCCTCTTCTTCAGACATCGGAAAACTAAGCTGCCACATCACTGAACCGGATGAATAGGGCATAATATAGATGCGTTCGTTGCCATTGGCAGTCTGAAATATAGTCGCAGAGTCTAATAAGGCATTATTAAGATGTTGAAGAGCACTTAACGGACAAATACCTAAAATCACTATACAGCCCAAGTAACGTAATGAGGTAGCGTTTTCGCCAATTAACTGCCTTCGAACAGAACTGCGAATACCATCGGCTCCAACCACAAGATCTGCTTTGGCTTTCTTAATTTTTCCGTCGACTTGAAAACTGAGATCAATACCTTCATCATCATGTTCCTTAAAATCCAGTAACTGGTGTCCCCACTGTATTTTATTATTTCCTCCGAGCTGCTCAAGTAAAGCTAATCGTAAAGATTGTCGTGCGATATGCACATTTGTACGTTTCGAAGATGTTTTTATATCTGATTGAATCCACTTCCTGGTTCCCCACTCTGCAATCACTTTTCCTTCCGGAGTATGAACCAGATGTCTTGTTGAAATCACTCCTTCTTTCAAAGAGAAAATACCTAATCCCTGAATTGCTTTGCTGGCTTGCTGTAAAGTAAGTCCGTAGCCCTGAGATCGGGCATTGAAATCTTTGTCGCGTTCATAAAGTGTAAAAGGGATTCCCCGGTGCAAACAGGCAACAGCCAGAGCCATTCCGCCAATTCCGCCACCAATAATAGCAATGTGCGGATATTCTTCATTAGCTTCAGGAGGATTGGCAGTAGCGAGTAACCCGGATCCTGAACAGTCTGGACATGAATATAGGTTTCCTTTCGGCGGAAGCGGTGCCGTACCTTTGCCTAGCGTTTTTTCAAATTCATCCAATGCAATCTGGTAAAGAAGCCGTGTTTTTTTGCTTATTCTTCGGCTTTTTTTTCCGCGTCCCAGGCATTCCTGACAGATAGTCCAGTTTAAGGGTTCTTTTTCCACTTTTTCTACTTCTACTTTTTTACTTGATGATTATTACCGGTATTTTAAAAATGCAAAGTTAAGATAAAAGAGAAGGGATTATTAGTTGACAGAAGTTATAAATCTTATTGTTTTACTTGAAAATCCTTCCAATAATTTTTCCAATGTCGGCAAAATCATCAAGATTACTCACTGCCCTTTTTTCGGTAACGGTATTATCAATTTTTGAAAAAGGATAAATAAGGATGTAATTATTGTTGCTGAGGTTTTTATTTAAGATTTCCGGAACGTTTTGCATTTGCGAAAAATAAGACTCCATCCCTCTGTCTGCCATTAACAGTATCAAACCTTCATCCTGTTCTAAGCTGAAAGCAGCTTCCTGACCTTCCTGCCATGTCGAAATAGTATTAAAACTGGCTTCAATATTGGCTTTTTTAATAATGCTTTTTAAAATTTGGTTCGTTTTTTCATTGGCATAAAAACTCATTTTCGCTCCTGAATTTTTGCCAATATTCCAGACTTTTAGAAGAGAAAGAAAAAATCCCGGCTCACGTTCTGCATTTGCAGGAATGAGAACTACATATTTTTTTATAGTGGCTACGGGCTGTATGGCGTGATAGATAATTACGTTAATTTGTTTGTTGCGTAAATAGCCATTGTAGAGATTGTAAAGAAAGGAAGATGAAAAGCCTTTTTCTTCCAATCCAATAATCAAATCGGTAATATTTTGCTCTTTGACTACATTATTTATACCGGATACCACATCATTGTCATACCGCGTAATCGGATTGATTTTTACATCTGCCCCGGCGGCCATATGTACTGCTGCGCCCAGTAATTTTTCAGCATTTTTTGAGGAAGATTCGCTTTTCTCTTCATTGATGATGTTTAGTGCAAAAAGCCCGTCTTTATTAGTTTGTGTTTTGATCAGAAGTCCAAGATTGACTAATTTCTCCACTGTATTTTCCTGATTTAGTGCCATAAGGATATTTTCTTTTTCATGACTTGCTCCTGCAACAGTTTCTTCTTTGTCAGAATCAGCTATCCTTTGAGCACTTGCCATTGAAACAAATGATGAAATGGTACATGATACCAGGATCAGTAAAATACTTCCGTTAAGTACATGCTCGTTCAACAGTCGAATAGGTTCTCCGGCTTCATTTTCAGACAAAATGATATTGTAGCCCACCATTACAGCCGCCAATGTAGCAGCCGCAGAAGCAGAGCTCATTCCAAAAATAAGAGTTCCCTCATCATTGGTAAGGCGGAATGTCTTTTTTGTAAAAAAAGCTGCCACATACTTTCCGCCAATAGAGGCAACAAGCATAATCGAAGCCACGCCCAAAGTTTCCCAGCTCTGGATAAAAGCATTAAAATCAATCAGCATTCCTACACTGATCAGGAAAAAGGGAATAAAAATAGCATTTCCAACAAATTCAACCCGATTCATTAGGGAAGAGGTATGCGGTATAAGTCGGTTTAGTGCAAGACCGGCAAAAAAGGCTCCGATAATTGCTTCAATTCCTGCCAATTCTGCCAATAAAGAGGCCAGGTAAATCATTACAATAACAAAAATATACTGTGAAATTTTATCTTCTACATTTTTGAAAAACCATCTTGCAATGATTGGAAATACAAGTAAAACAATTAAAGCAAAAAGCAGCATGGAAACAGACAATTTAACCCAGAAAGAAGTCCCGACTTCACCTTGTGACATGCCTACCACTACAGCCAATACAACTAGCGAAAGCACATCTGTAATCATGGTTCCGCCCACAGTAATATTGACAGCGAGTTTTTTTGCAATTCCCAGTTTACTGACCATCGGATATACGATAAGCGTATGTGATGAAAAAAGGCTGGCAAAAAGTACAGACGTTAAAAGTGAAAAATGCAATACATAATAACCACCAATGAGTCCAAGAACAAAAGGGAATGTAAAGGTGTAAAGTGAAAAAGTAATGCTCTTCCATTTATTCTTCTTAAAATCGCCCATATCAATCTCAAGTCCTGCCAAGAACATAATGTAAAGCAGCCCGGTTGTTCCTGTTACTACAATACTGCTGTCGCGGGCAAGGATGTTAAATCCGTTTGGGCCTATTACCGCACCGGCTATGATAAGACCTAAAAGATGCGGTACTTTTATTTTATTCAATAAAAGTGGAATGCATAAAATTATGATAAGTTCTATGAGGAATTTTAGTAATGGATCTTCTACAGGAAGACTGACGTGTTGGATACTTAATAACATAATTATTTTTTTTGAGGCAGGGTAAGTTCTACTGAAAATCTTGCTGTACAGTTACCTTGCCTCGTTATTGTCTGAGTGCCTTTAATGACATTATCTTTTACGTCATCAAGCACTACATTTATTTTTGTTTTATTTTTTGAAATACTGTCACTGTTGAATTCGAGCTGTATTTTATCTTCAATATACCTGGCTTTAAATACACGGACAAGTTTTTTGTTGTTTAAAACATTAGTATAAATACCTGTAGAATCAGATGAAAATTGCCAGGTTTCATTTCGCTGATCTCCAATCACATACTGGTTGCAATTGGAATCCCTGCAAAGCATTTTACTGTTCCAGATGCCCTGAATGGTTTTTGGCCATTCTTTTAGTGATTCGGCAGGATTATTTACACTATCTTTTAAGGCTGTAACGCTGTCGCGGAATATAAGCAGCGACTGGTAATCTGCTTCCTTGTCAGCTAATTGTTCCTCCCTTAAGGTCAAAGCTTTTTCTCTGTTTTGCAGTTCTAGTTCTTTTTTGTTTTCACATGAAATAAACAGGAATGCAAAAAATAGTAGTAGAAGATTTTTTTTCATGAAACAGGTTTTGTGATTTATATTTATTCAAATAAAAAATTACACAATAACAGTGTAAAATAAAACTTAGGTACTACAAGTTACTAAATTAATTGCGAAAGCACCAGCTTTTTGGCTCCTAAGATTTATCCTCGTTTGATTTTTGGGTTATTCAGATATTTAATTTCAAAAGATTTTATCAAAAATTTGATGTGATTTATAGCAACAAAATAGTGCTATAAAAAAACCTCCAAATCGATGAATTTGGAGGCTCATTACTAAAATAGAATAACTGTTTTTCTATCAAATCATTTTTAAATTTTCATTCAGTTTTGCTTACTCGCTTCTAAATATTTTATGATTTCTATGCAGGCATTTTTACTGGTAAAACCAAATTTTTCATCCAAAATATTGGCAGGAGCGGAGTAACCAAAGTGATCCAGTCCGAAAACTTTTCCGCGGCTTCCGGCAAGATTTTCCAGGTTAACAGGAAGCCCGGCTGTCAAACCGAAAACCAGTCCGTTTGCTGGAATAACACTTTCCTGATATTCTTTTGGCTGTGACCTGAAAAGGCCTTCAGAAATTATAGAAGCTACGTTTATTTTTATTTTAATGCTGCTTTCTAATTCGGCTGCTGCTTCAATAAGAGTAGCTACTTCAGATCCATTGGCGATTAAGGTGATATCTGGATTTTCAGTAGTTTTTACAAGATAACCGCCTTTTTTTGCATTAGATGCTTCTTCGAATCTTGAAGTTCCTAAAGTTGGAATGTCTGTAATATTTTGTCTGGAAAGAATTAATGCGGTTGGTGTTTTTTTGTTTTCCAATGCCATTTGCCAGGCAACCGAAGTTTCAATTGCATCTGCTGGTCGTAAAGCTAATAAACTTTGATCTCCGGAGTGATTTTTTATTTTTTCTAATAATCGAATCTGAGCTTCCTGTTCAATTGGCTGATGCGTTGGTCCGTCTTCTCCTACGCGGAAGGAATCATGTGTCCAGACATATTTAACCGGCAGTTCCTGAATAGCTGCAAGACGAATAGCAGGTTTCATATAATCAGAAAACACAAAAAAGGTTGCTACAACGGGAATGACGCCACCATGAAGGGCTATTCCGTTAGCAATTGCCGCCATGGTAAGTTCTGCAACTCCAGCCTGAAGGAATCCACCACTAAAATCATCTTTTTTCAGTACCGATGATTTTTTTAAGAAACCATCTGTTTTGTCACTATTGGATAAATCAGCAGAAGAAACGATCATGTTTTCTACATTTTCAGCTAGATATCCCAAAACTGCTGCCGAAGCATCACGTGTAGCTGAATTGGCCTTTTGCGCTATCGAACCGAAATCCAGTTCCGGCAGATCACCATTAAAAAACTGTTGGATTTTTTTTGCCAATGCAGGGTTTTGCTTTTCCCAGGCAGTAATTTTTGTTTTTCTCTCTGCTGCTTCTGCTGTTTTTCTTGCTAAGACATTTTTGTAATGCGCAGCAACGTCTTCGTAAACAGCAAATGAATCATCCGGGTTTGCTCCTAAATTGAGTAATGTTGATTTAAAACATGCTTTTGTTGCTCCAATCGGTTTTCCGTGCAGTTCACATTGTCCTTCGTACATTGCTCCATCAGCGGTTACACATCCTTTACCCATAATAGTTCTTCCGATAATCAGTGTCGGTCTTTCCAATTCTGCATGAGCAGCATTCAGGGCAGAACGAATATGAGTATGACTATGGCCATCGATGGTGATAACTTTCCATCCCCAGGATTCATATTTCATAGCGGTATTTTCAGTCGTAACTTCATCGGTCATTGATGAAAGCTGTACATCATTTGAATCATAAAACATGATAAAATTATTCAGTCCCAAATGTCCGGCAATACGTCCTGCACCCTGAGAGATTTCTTCCTGAACACCTCCGTCTGTTATGAATCCGTAAATTTTATGATTGAATAAATTATCAAATCTGGCCGATAGAAACTTTGCTGCAATGGCTGCACCCACACCCATTACATGCCCCTGACCCAAAGGGCCTGACGTATTTTCTATACCTCTTTTTACATCAATTTCCGGATGTCCGGGGGTTACGGATCCCCATTGCCTGAAATTCTCCAGATCTGTTTTTTCATAATTTCCCAACAAATGATACTGGGCATACATCAAAGCCGAAAGATGTCCCGCATCCATAAAAAAACGATCCCTGAAAATCCACTGCATGTCCGTTGGATCGTATTTTAAATATTCGGTATAAAGAATATGCATAAAATCGGCTCCTCCCATAGATCCGCCGGGATGGCCTGAATTCGCTTTTTCTACCATTGAAATGGCTAATGCTCTAATATTATCTGCTGATAATTGGTCTATTGTCTTGTTCATTTTTTTGTTAATTAATTGTAATCCTGAGTTATTATGAAATAGTAGGTTTGTTATTTGTCTATTTGGATAATCTGGGTTACTATATTGTTTTTTATTTCATTTTTTTCATCCGGCTGGCAGCCTCCAATAGCAAGTTTAATTTTGCCGGAAAATTGTTTTAGGTTTCCTTCTGCAGTAATTGAGGAGAGATCTTCAGGAGAAAGTATAAAGGTGATCGTTTTGCTTTCACCGGATTTTAAATGAAGTCTTTCAAATCCTTTTAGGCTTTTTAAAGGTGATTTTATGGATTGATTTTGGTTGACGATATACAATTGAGCCACTTCTTCACCTTCCATTTTTCCGGTATTGGTTATTCTTACTGAAACAGAAACAGGCTGTCCTTTTTTTATTTTTGAAGCAACTTTTAACTGGTCGTATTTAAATGAAGTATAACTAAGTCCATACCCGAAGCCATAAAGAGGTTCGCCTTTAAAATAACGATACGTTTTATTATCCATGCTGTAATCCACAAAAGAAGGCAAGTCTGAATCGCTCTTATAAAAAGTAACAGGAAGTCTTCCGGCAGGATTATAATCTCCGAAAAGTATATCTGAGACAGCACTTCCTGAGGCCTGACCTCCATACCAGGCGTTGAGTATTGCCGGAATATTTTCTGCTTCCCACGGGATGGCTATCGCGCTCCCGGTCATCATGACAAAAACTACCGGTTTTCCGGAAACTTTTAAAGCTTTCATAAGCTCGGTCTGGATTTTTGGAAGAAGTATAGAAGTACGGTCACCACCGGTAAAGCCCGGAAAGTTAACAGGCATTTCTTCGCCTTCCAGCTGAGGGGATATTCCACCAACATAAATAAAGGCATCGGCATCTTTATTGTTATCGACTATTTTTTTGAAATCAGTTTTTTCAAAATTACCGGTATTTAATGCTACGTTTGCTTTTCCTTCACCCTGCCAGTATTCTAAAACTAACTTATAAACGGTATTTTTTTTAGTAATTAGTTTAAAAGTTTTTTCTCCCCATCTGTTCTTGTCCCATGCATTTATAACTTCTTTTCCGTCTATTAAAAAGCGATATCCATCATCTGCACTGATTTCAAAAGTAATGGAGCCATCCTGTTCTGCTGTAAAGTTGGTGGTATAACGTGCAGAAAAACGGTTTGCTTTAATAGTTTTAACAACTACTTCGCCTTCCTGCCAGAAGTTATTGACCTCTGATTCTGTCCTTATAGCTTCAGGCTTTCCGGACAGGTCTTTATTGTTGTAATACTCTGCTTTAAAACCTTCTTTCCCTTCATAAGCATATTGATTTTTAAGATTCTGATATACTAATAAAGTATCATTGGTAAAGTTGATTGCTTTTTCATAGAAAACTTCAGTATTGGCACCTACTTTTTCTTTAATGCCTTGTAAAACTGTTGTTAGCTTACTGGGAGTTCCGTTGTAATTTCCTAAAATGGATATGGAGTTATCTGCGTTAGGACCAAGAACTACAATCTTTTTCAGGTTTTTGTTCAGGGGCAGTATATTTTTTTCATTCCGAAGCAAAACCATGGATTGCCTTGCCATTTTTAAGGCATGTTGTTGATGTTGAGTGCTTTCTAAAACTGAGTCAGGAGTTTGTGCATATTTTACCATTTCAACAGGATCAAACATCCCAAGTCTGAAACGAATCATAAAAAGACGTTTTACTGAAATATCAATCTGTTCCTCGCTGATTTTTCCATTTTTTACAGCCTGAACCAAAGCTTTGTATGCATCAGTACCACAGTCAATATCTGTTCCGTGAAAAACAGCATCTGCCGAAGCAGATTCAGCATCTGGATGTGTTTTATGATTTTTGAAAAAATCATCGATTGCCCAGCAGTCAGAGGTGACATAACCATTAAATTTCCATTGATTTCGTAAAATATCCGTCATTAAAATATCACTTGCACAACACGGCTGTGTTCTAAAGGCATTATAAGCACACATAACGCCGGCTACTTTAGACTCGGTTATTAGTTTTTTAAATGCAGGAAGATAGGTATCCCAAAGTTCATAAGGGGTGACATCAACATCAAAAGTATGTCTCAAAGATTCAGGTCCGCTGTGTACGGCATAATGTTTGGCACATGCAGCAGCTTTTAAATATTTAGAGTCATCTCCCTGTAAGCCTTTAACAAAGGAATCTCCCAAAACGCTCGTCAAATACGGATCTTCTCCATAAGTTTCCTGTCCGCGTCCCCAGCGTGGGTCACGAAAAATATTAATGTTTGGTGTCCAGTAGGTGAGTCCTAAATAGCGTTCATTGGTGCGGCCTGATTCAACAGCTTTATTATAAATGGCTCTTCCTTCAAGTGCTGAATAATCGGCCATTTTAAAAAGTGAATTTTTATCAAATGTTGCCGCCATGGCTATTGCCTGAGGATAAACTGTCGTTTTAAAAGGAGTTCTGGCAACACCATGTAAAGTTTCATTCCACCAGTCATAGGCGGGTATTGCGAGTCTGGGAATTGCTGGTGATGAATTTAGCATCTGTGATACTTTTTCTTCCAATGTTAATTGGCCAACCAGATCATTTACCCGTTCTTCAAAGGTTAATTTGGTATTTTGAAAAAGGAATCTATCTGCTTTTTCTTGTCCTGAACAATAACATGAAATGATCATTACAATTATATGTATGATTTTTTTTGTTTTCATTATGCTTAAGTTTTAGTAAATGCTTTAATTTTATTTTAGCTCATATTAGACAACCGATTGTGTAAAGAAATAACTTTTTTTTATAATAAAAAAATTATGTTGAATCAGATGTTTTGAAAAATAATAATTTACTATGTAGATGAGTTGTATTTTCAGAATAATTCTTATAATATCCTAAATAGATGCAGAATCGGTTGTTATATCATTAAAATAAGTACTTTTACAGATTTAGTACTTTAATTCATGGAAGAACACAGACACGTAACGATTTATGATATTGCAGAAAAACTGAATCTCGCGGCATCAACAATTTCACGGGCTCTAAAAGATCATCACAGTATCAGTGACAAGACAATAAAAAAAGTAAAGCAGACAGCGAAAGAAATGGGTTTTGTTCCTAACACTTTGGCAGCAGGTCTTCGTGGTAATGTTACAAAAACCATTGGAATTTTGATTCCAACAGTCACACAGCCATTTTTATCATCTCTGATCAGTGGTATTGAGATTGCTGCTCAAAAATCTGATTATTCAGTCATTATTATGCAGTCCCATGATTCATATCAGATGGAGGTTGATTTGGCTAAATCTTTATACAGTAACCGTGTAAGCGGGGTTATCTGCTCTCTGGCAATGGAAACCAGAGATACTTCACATTTTAAACAATTTTCCAATAATAACATTCCATTAGTATTTGTTGACAGGGTTCCTAAAGATTACGATACTTTTCGGGTGGTAATCAATAATTATTTAGCGGGTTATAAAGCCACTAAACACCTTATAGAACAGGGGTGTAAAAGAATTGCACATTTGACTGCGGTGTCAGAATTTGGTAATCTTTACAATGAGAGAAAAAGAGGTTATATAGACGCTTTAATAGAGCATGACATTCCAGTACAGGATAATTTGATTATTAGTTTAAAAGAAATGACTTATGAAGCAGGAGTAAAGGCTTGTAATCAATTATTTGATTTGAAAACTGCCCCTGACGGGCTTTTTGCTCCAGGTGATATTCTTGCGGTAAGTGCTGTGCAGACTGCCAAAAAGAGAGGAATTAAAGTCCCTGATCAGTTTGCCGTAATAGGCTTTAATAATGATCCTATCTCAGAAATAATTGAACCTAATATTTCTACTATAACCCATCCCGCTGAGAAAATGGGTAAAGCTGCTGCAGAATTAATTATCAAAAATTTAAAATCTGTTAAGGAAGAAGATGCTAAAGAAATTACATTTTTAAATACACAAGTACTAATACGGGAATCATCGAGGAAGATATAGTACTTTTTTGAATATTTATTAACCTGCTAATGACTTTGTATTAGCAGGTTTTTTTATTATAATTAACATGCTCTTTATGATATCAACAGTGAGTTTTTTTATGGTTAATATTTGCCATTAATGATAAAAAAAACGATTTTTATTTTTTTATTACCTATTTTTTGTATTTTAGCACAACCGATTGCGAATTTAAAAATATTTTTAATAATGTATTTTTTTGGCAATTATTTTATTAAAAATACTGTTTTTGATAAAATTAGTATCTGTATTGACTTAAAATATAAAACAAGAAGAAAATGCCACATATAAAAAAGACTTTTTTCAGATTTATCATTTTATTTTTTGGAGTTATGTGTCCGGCATTAGCTCAAAAGGATTACAAATTATGGCTGCAATATGAAAAGAAAACCGATTTGAAAATGATTTCAGGTTATCTGTCAAATATTAAAGGAATAGTAGTGTTAGAAAACACAGAAACATTGAAAATTGCTAAAAATGAATTACAGACGGCTTTGATCAATATGTTAGGCAGCAAAATTCAGACTGTAACAAAATTAGAAGGAGACAATAAAATAATTGTAGGTTCAAAATTGGCATTAAGTCCTGAAATTATAAAATTAATTGGTTCTGATTTCGAAAAGATAAATGAAGAAGGTTTTATTATAAAATCAGTTTCTATAAAGAGTAAAAATCATATTGTCATTACAGGAAAAAAAGATGTTGGAGTTTTATATGGCGTTTATGGCTTTTTGAGATTGATTCAGATAAATCAATCAATACAGAATCTAAACATTATTGATACGCCTAAAACCAATATCAGAATTTTAAATCACTGGGATAATTTAGATCGTACTGTCGAACGTGGTTATGCCGGTTTCTCTTTGTGGAACTGGCAAAAACTGCCTGATTTTATTGATCAGCGATATATAGATTATGCGAGGGCAAATGCATCGATTGGAATAAACGGAACAGTTTTGACGAATGTAAATGCAAATGCCTTAATCTTAACACCACAATATTTAGAGAAAGTTGAAGCTTTAGCTAACGTATTCAGGCCATACGGAATAAAAGTGTATTTAACAGCCCGTTTTTCAGCACCTATTGAAATTGGAGGTTTAAAAACGGCTGATCCAAAAGATGCTGATGTAGTGAATTGGTGGAAAAATAAGGCGAAAGAAATCTATAAAAGAATTCCGGATTTTGGTGGATTTTTGGTAAAAGCAAACTCGGAAGGACAGCCCGGGCCACAGAATTATGGAAGAGATCATGTTGATGGAGCAAATATGCTGGCCGATGCAGTAGCACCTTTTGGAGGTGTAATTATGTGGAGAGCATTTGTATATTCAGAACATGATGCCAATGACAGAGCTAAACAAGCTTATGCCGAATTTGTTCCCTATGATGGAAAATTTAAAGATAATGTGATTGTTCAGGTAAAAAATGGAGCGATCGATTTTCAGCCCCGTGAACCTTTTCATCCTATGTTTGGTGCTATGCCTAAAACGCCTTTGATGATGGAGTTTCAAATTACGCAGGAATATTTAGGTTTTAGTACACATTTGGTTTTTCTTCCTAAATTATTTCAGGAAGTTTTAGAAGCTGATACTTATCAAAAAGGAAAAGGAACAACGGTTGCTAAAGTGATTGATGGGACTTTAACTAAAACAAAACTGACGGGAATTGCCGGAGTTTCCAATATTGGAAATGATTTGAACTGGACCGGACATCCCTTTGCGCAGGCGAATTGGTATGGCTTTGGAAGACTGGCATGGAACCCAGGTTTAGATTCAGAAGTTATTGCTGATGAATGGTTAAGATGTACATTTTCGAACGATGAAAATTTCATTAAACCGATTACAGCAATGATGATTGAATCACGTGAAGCTGTTGTCAATTATATGACGCCTCTTGGTTTACATCATATTATGGATACAGGACACCATTACGGTCCGGGTCCATGGGTTTCTAATTTGTCAAGGCCGGAATGGAATCCGGTATATTATCACAAAGCAGATAAAAACGGAATTGGCTTTGACCGCTCTAAAACCGGAACAAATGCTACAGCGCAATATGCTCCGGAAATAGAAAAGCTATTTGATAATGTAGAAACCTGTCCTGAAAAAGATTTATTGTGGTTTCATCATCTTGACTGGAATTATAAATTAAAGAATGGTCAAACGCTTTGGAATGGCTTGGCTTTAAAGTATCAGGAGGGAGTTGATCAGGTAAAAAATATGCAAAATACCTGGAATAAAACCGAAAAATATGTTGATGAGGAGCGTTTCAAAGAAGTTCAGATGTTATTAGAAATTCAATATAAAGAAGCAAAATGGTGGCGGGATGCGTGTTTGCTTTATTTTCAACAATATTCAGGTAAAGAATTGCCGGTTGGAGTGGAGAAGGCTACTCAATCTTTAGATTATTTTAAATCACTAAAATTCCCTTTTGCACCGGGAAATTAAATTAAAAAATATGAGTTCAAAAACAGCGATCGTAACCGGAGGGAACTCTGGATTAGGTTTTGCAACAGCAAAGAAATTATGTGATAACGGAATTAAAACCTATATAATTGGAAGATCAAAAGATAAAACAGAAGATGCCTGCAAAGAGATTGGACCAAATGCATTTCCGGTTATTTATGATTTAAATGATCTTGCAGGAATTCCGGCTATGATTGCCGAATTAATTAAAGAGAATCCAATCGATATTTTGGTAAATAATGCGGGAATCAATCTTAAAAAAGAGTTTTGGGATGTGACCGATGAAGATTTTTTATCTGTAATTCATACCAATCTTTTAAGTGTTTTTGCAGTAAGTAAAGCTGTTGTAAAAAACATGAAAGAAAACAATGGCGGAAGTATCATCAATATTAGTTCTATGGCTTCACAATACGGCATTCCAAAAGTAATAGCCTATTCTGCAAGTAAAGGTGCAATCGAATCGATGACAAGGGCAATGGCGGTAGAATTAGCCTCTTTCGGAATTCGTGTTAATTGTATTGCGCCCGGATTCATCAAAACAAAAATGTCTTCTACAGCGCTTGATAATGATCTCGAAAGAAAAAATAAAGTGCTGGGGAGAACGCCAATGGGATTTCTGGGAGAACCATCGGATATTGCTGATGCGGTTTACTATTTCGCTTTAAGCGAATCAAAATATACAACCGGAACTATTTTGCCTGTTGATGGCGGAAATAGTATTGGTTTTTAATAGTTCGCAAAGTAACAAAGTGACAAAGCAGTAAGTAAAAAAGTAGTAAGTAAAAAAGTAGTAAGTAAAAAAGTAGTGAAGTTTTTGTTTTAAAACCATAGATTAAAGGATTAAAATCTGCTGGATCTGCAAAATCTGCGTGAAACAAAAAAAATAACATATTTGCGAGATTAAAAGAATACACTATGATAAAAATGAAACAAACCATGCGTTGGTTTGGTCCTCAGGATACTGTTACTTTAATTGATATAAAACAGGCTGGTGCAACCGGAATTGTAACGGCTTTGCATCAAATTCCGGTTGGGGAAATCTGGACAATAGAAAATATTAAAGAAAGGAAGCAAATTATCAGAGAGGCAGGATTAGAATGGGTTGTTGTAGAAAGTCTGCCGGTTCATGAAGAGATAAAACGCGCATCTGGAAATTATTTACAATACATTGAAAACTATAAAATCAGTTTAAAAAATTTGGCTGATTGTGGGATTAAAATAATCACTTATAATTTTATGCCCATTTTAGACTGGGTTCGCACAGATCATAATTTTATTAATGAAGACGGTAGCAGGGCGCTGTTATACAATCAGCTGGCTTTTACTTATTTCGATGTCTTTCTGCTGAAAAGGCCCAATGCTGAAAATGATTATTCTGATGATGAAAAAGCAAATGCGCTGCAATTCGGAAATAAACTTTCTGAAGAAGAGCAAGCATTACTTTTTAAAAATGTTCTATTAGGATTGCCGGGCAGTAAAATCAATTTTACTGCAGAACAGATTCTATCGCTTTTAAATAATTATGCTGAAATTGATAATAATAAACTAAGAAAAAACCTGATTTATTTTTTATCAGAAATAACTCCGGTTGCGGATGAATGTGGTTCTAAATTGGCAATACATCCCGATGATCCGCCGTTTTCGGTTTTAGGTTTGCCCCGAATTGTTTCGACAGAAAAAGATATTAAAACGATTTTTGAAGCCGTGCCTTCACATGCAAATGGGCTTTGTTATTGCACAGGATCACTCGGTGTAGATTCAAAAAATAATCTGGAAAAAATCATTGATGATTTCGGAGACCGAATCCATTTTTTGCATCTTCGGAATACTTTCCACGAAAGTGAGAATATTTTTAGAGAATCCGCACATTTAGAAGGTGATACTAAGATGGAAGTCATTGTAGAAAAACTGCTTTTATTGATGAATAAAAGAAATGTGAGTTTGCCAATGCGTCCGGATCATGGTTTTTTGCATGCTGTGGATGAAAAAAAAGAAACGTATCCTGGCTATTCTTTGACAGGAAGACTAAAAGGCCTGTCTGAACTCAGGGGACTTGAAATGGGGATTGCCTATAAATTAAAGTAATTGCTGTAAATTTAAATATAAGTAATAAAATCAATCGGAGAACTTAAAAATAACTATCAACTTTAAACCAATAAGAATGAAATTAATTAATCACTATTTACTGCTTTTGCCTCTGATAATTTTGAGCAGCTGTAATGCAAAAAAAGAAACAACTGCTATTTCATTGAAAGACAGTTATAAAAAAGATTTTTATATCGGAACTGCTTTAGATGCGAATCAAATTGAAGAAAAAAATGCCAAAGAAGATTCTTTAATCAAAAAAGAGTTTAATGCTATAACGGCAGAAAATATCATGAAGTCAATGTTTGTGCATCCTGCAAAAGACAAATATGATTTTGCGTTGTCTGATAAGTTTGTTGCCTATGGCGAGAAGAATAAAATGTTTATTCATGGTCATACTTTAATATGGCATAGTCAGCTGGCTCCCTGGATGACTGAAATTAAAGATAGTACAGAAATGAAAGCTTTTATGAAAGACCATATTACGACAATTGTTTCTAAATATAAAGGAAGAATTGATTCGTGGGATGTTGTAAATGAGGCTTTGAATGAAGATGGAACCTTAAGAAAATCGGTCTTTTTTAATACACTTGGAGAGCAATATCTCGTTGACGCTTTTAAATTTGCTGCTGCCGCTGATCCAAAAGTTGATTTGTATTATAATGATTACAATAATGAAGAGCCTTCCAAAAGAGAAGGAAATATTAATTTGATCAAAAAAATCAAAGCCGGGGGAGGGAAGATCGATGGAGTAGGAATTCAGGCCCACTGGCGATTAGAGAGTCCTTCTATTGAGACGATTGAAGAAAGTATTTTGGCCTATTCTGCGTTGGGTTTAAAAGTTGCCTTTACAGAATTAGATATTACCGTTTTACCAAATCCCTGGGATTTAAAAGGTGCCGATGTCAACCAAAATTTTGAAGGGAGTGCTAAAATGAATCCGTATCCGGAAAAACTTCCCGATTCTGTTCAGGTGAAACTGGCTGAACGTTATGCTTCTATTTTTAAACTGTTTGTGAAACATAAAGATAAAATCAGCCGCGTAACATTTTGGGGAGTTCATGACGGACAGTCCTGGTTAAATGACTGGCCAATAAGAGGAAGGACAAATTACCCGTTATTATTTGATAAAGACTTAAAACCTAAAAAAGCATACCAAAGTGTAATGAAGTTAAAAGAAACAAAAGAATAATTTTTCGATAGATTTTTAATAATTACATACAGATTATGATGTCTAAGATAAATTTTAAAAATAAATTTTGAGCTTAAAAAAGGAAGCACTATTATATATGATAGCCATAGAAGGTTAGCATTTGCAGCATTTTTTAAAATATTTTTGAAAGTGAATTTAGCATAATATAGTTATTATAATTTGATTTTTTATATCTTGATTTGTGAAGAATCTTTACTATTATTTATCCGCAATTAATAATAGTAAAGATTGCATATTTATTAAGCAATTTATAACAAAAAAACTCCTTTATATGTAAAATATAAAGGAGTTTTTTTGTTTGGTATAAAAGCAACCGATTGTATTTGTTTTTATTTACTTAAAATTTGAATTTAAAGACATTTTCTGCAATTTTATTACTATGCAACCAATTGTCTTAGCTTTGAACTCTAAATTTTAACAATATTTTACCTTTTAATTTTGTTGTTTTTAGAAAAAAGTAAATATTTATGGTTTGTTTAGTTAATCAATAAATTCTACTACAAATTATTATTTTTGAAAGAGGATTTGTATATATAAATGAATATTTTTCATTTATTTAATATTTATATTGCGTACAATGTTTTTTATTTGTGAATTATTATTAATTATCTAAAAAAAAAATTAAACAACCGATTGTGTGTTAATTGTTTTTTTCTACATTTGTTTCAAATACACTTATTGACTCAACCAAAATCAATTTTAATTATTTAAATCAATTTTTATGACTAACTATTTTGTTGCAATTAAATCGAAGCATTTGAAATGCTTTTGTTTTTTGATCTTAATGTTTGGCTTATCACTCAGTGCGGGTGCGCAAACGAAAGTCAAAGGAACGGTATCGGATTCAAATGGTCCTATTCCCGGAGCTAATGTAAATTTAAAAGGTACTAAAACGGGTGTAAGTACCGGTTTTGATGGTACTTACTCTATTGATGTTCCCTCAAACGGAGTACTAGTTTTTAGCTTTATCGGGCTAAAAAGCAAAGAGGTAGCGGTAAATGGGCAAACCCAAATTAATGTGAAGCTTGAAGAAGAATCAGGCGTTTTAAAAGAAGTTGTTGTTATTGGATATGGTACGCAAAGAAAAGAAGCGGTAACCGGATCTGTAGCTTCTCTTGGAGGAAAAGAACTTAATGAAGTACAATCTGCTAACGTAACACAAGCGTTACAGGGTAGACTGGCGGGTGTTGAACTAACACAGACTTCAACAAAACCAGGTGCGTCTATGCAAATTCGTATACGTGGAACCAGATCGCTTACAGGGGATAATAATCCGTTAATTGTACTTGATGGAGTTCCTTTTGGAGGAGAGATAGGAGACATTAATCCGGTTGATATCAAATCTGTTGATGTTTTAAAGGATGCTTCTGCAACGGCTATTTACGGTTCAAGAGGTGCAAATGGTGTTATATTGATTACAACGAACAAAGGACGTAAAAATCAAAAAGCAACATTTACTTACAATGGATTTACTGGTATCAAGCAGGTTTTCGGTAAATATGATATGATGGATAGTGCTAAGTTTGCAGCTCTTCGTGATTATTCAACTTTATATACAGATGGTGTTGATGAATCCAGAGATACCAATACAGACTGGCAGGATTTGCTCTATGGTTCTGGTGAAATGATTAGTCATGATGTGAGTGTTTCAGGAGGTACTGAGCGTGGTTCATACAATGCAGGTTTGGGGTATTATAAGGAAGAGTCTGTTTTGCCTGGTCAAAAATATGAGCGTTTCAGCCTTAGAGGAGGTTTAGATCAGCAGATTGGAAAAATTTTCCGTATGGGATTTACCACTAATAGTAATTATGCTGTTACAAATGGCGATAATATTGGTACAGGAACTATTTTAGGAACGTCACCTTTAGCAAATCCATATAATGCAGACGGATCTCTGAAAAGAACAGTTAGAATGGGAGCTGACGAAAATTGGGTGTATACAAGAAATACTATTGAAGGCTTAGGAGAATCTTATGTAAACCAAACCAGAGCTTTTAGTTCTTATAATAATATTTTTGCAGAGGTAAAAATACCAGGAGTTGAAGGTTTAAAATATCGCATGAACGGCGGATTGAATTTTCGTACTTCTAACAGTGGCTATTATGAAGGATATGGTGTATTTGATGTAAATCCAACAACGATTTCAAATGCAGCTATTGGCAACTCATTGTCAACTCAATGGCTTATTGAAAATTTATTGACTTATGATAAAACTTTCGCTGATAAACACACCATCAATTTTGTTGGATTGTATTCAAATGAACAGCGTACAAGTAACAGTTCTCGTATAACAAGAAACGGAATTACTTCTGATGCATTTCAGTTTTACAATTTAGGGCAGAGTGAAGAAGAGGCAGTTATTAGACCTGAGGAGCAGGATTATACGCAATGGGGACTTACTTCCTATATGGCCAGATTGATGTATTCATATGATAATAAATATTTTATTTCCGGAACAGTTCGTTCAGATGGTTCTTCAAGACTTGCACCAGGTAATAAATGGTTTACTTATCCAGCAATATCTGCAGGTTGGACAGTTTCAAATGAATCTTTTATGAAAAAGCTTTCCTGGGTTAATTTGGTAAAATTACGTGCCGGTTATGGTACAACTTCTAATCAGGCTGTAGCTCCGTATTCTACTTTAGGCGCATTGGGTACAAGACCTTATAATTTTGGAAGTACAAACTCAACGGGGGTGTATGTTACACAAGCTCCTAATCCGAATTTAGGGTGGGAATTCTCTACAACCTGGAATTATGGATTAGACTTTGGATTCTTTAATAATCGTTTATCTGGTACAATTGAATATTACACAACACATACAACCGATGTTCTGCAAAGTGTTAATCTACCGCCAACAGGAGGTGTGAGCAGTTATATTGGAAATGTTGGAGAGACTGAGAATAAAGGTTTTGAAATAGCATTAAACGGAGTAATTCTTGATAACCCAAAAGGACTTACCTGGACAGTTGGTTTTAACTTATATGCCAATGATAATAAGTTAGTAAAACTTGCTTCAGGAGCTCAAAGAGATGAAGGGAACTCTTGGTTTGTAGGTCATAATATCAATTCTATCTATGATTATCAAAAAGTGGGTATCTGGCAGGAGGGTGATCCTTACATGTCCATATATGAGCCTGGACCAACAGGTATTAACCAACAAGGAACTGTAGTAGGATCTATTAAAGTGAAATATACAGGCGATTTTAATCCGGATGGTTCGCCAACACGTGCAATTAATGCAAGTGACAGACAAATTATAGATACTGACCCTGATTTTCAGGGAGGTTTCAATACAAATTTAACTTATAAAGGTTTCGATTTTTCTGCTGTTGGTGCATTTAAAAGCGGAGGTGTGTTAATAAGTACACTTTATGGAGGTGCAAGTTATCTTAATCTTCTAAACGGCCGTAGAAGTAATGTTGACGTAGATTACTGGACACCGGACAACAGAGATGCTGAATTTCCTAATCCAAGAGGTATCAGAAGCGGGGATAACCCAAAATATATGTCAACAATGGGATATTTTGATGCATCGTATGTAAAAATCAGAGCGCTAACATTAGGTTACACATTAGATCAGCAATTTATGAGAGATTTAGGGATTGAAAAGCTTAGACTTTATGTTACGGCACAAAATCCTTTTGTATTATTTTCTCCATACCATAAAAAATCTGGAATGGATCCGGAAACAAATTCATTAGGAGATGAAAATCAGGCTGTAGCTTCATACAACAGAAGATTTTTGGTTATTGGAACAAACACACCTTCAACCAGAAATTATTTATTCGGACTTAATTTAACATTTTAATCAGGAACAACCATGAAACGATATATTTATAAAAAATTAATTATAGGATCAGTAGTTTTGTTCTCCTTTGCAGGCTGCTCTGATATTTTAGAAGAAAAACCACATGATTTTTATGAACCTGGTTATTTTAAAACAGAAGCGGGTGTAAAACAGGGATTAACTTCACATTATGCTCATTTACGCTGGATATACGGGCAGGCATATTATTATAATTCTGTTCAGACCGGTACAGATGAAAATACATATGGACAACAGGCCGACGGAAACTTCAAAGATCATGATTTATCGGGTGTTGGAGTAATTAATCCTAATTCGAGCAGAGCAGACGTAGTTTGGAACAACTCTTATAATGATATCAATACTGCCAGCGGAATTATTGAAAATGGAGCAGCAGTGGGTGTGGCAAGTAGTTTAATTGCTGAGTCAAGGTTCTTTAGAGCTTTTGATTACTTTTTATTGGTACAGAATTTTGGTGGTGTGCCTTTAGATTTAGGAGCAGGTGAACTGAAATTCAACACCAAACCGTCAAGATCTTCTAAACGAAATACCGTTACTGAGGTTTATACTAAAGCTATTTTCCCGGATTTGGTAACAGCTGTAAATGATTTACCTGATGCACCAAGATTAACAGGTACAGCCACTAAAACATTAGCCCGTTTATTTTTGGCGAAAGCCTACCTGACATATGCTTGGTGGTTGGAAAATCCAAATAATATTCCAACTTATCCTGATACACCAAGAGTAGATCCTGATGGACATAATGCACAATGGTATTTTCAGAAAGCATACGATTTGGCTTTAGAAGGAATTAACAATCCGGGTTCATATGGATTGTTGGATTATTATTATGATGTTAACTTAGGTTCTAATGACCGTAATAAAGAAATGATGCTTTATGCTGATCATACGGAGGAAAGCGAATATTACAATGGTGCCAGTCTAACTTACGGAAGCGGAGGCTCACCTGATAATTTTGCCGGATGGATGGGGACATTCAATTACACTGCTATAAGAAGTAAAAATGGAGGAGCTTCAGTTTCTTCTGTACAAAGAGCTGCTGATCAATTCTTAGGACGTCCATGGGTAAGAATGGTACCGCCTATTGAAGTTTTTACAAATACATTTGCTGATAAAACTAATGATTCCAGATATGATGGAACATTTACTTCTGTTTATCGCGGAAATTGGAATTTACTCGGAACAGGATTAACAAATGTAGCTACGCTTAACAATGCTAATGGATTGCCTGTAGCACCAAATGGAGCAATTTTAACTTTCTTAAATGATGAACCGGCTACACCAATTACATATCCTTCAGGAGCAGGAGACAGCGGTGTTGGAGCAGGAGTTTTACCCGGCAGAGCTGATTATGTTATTTCACCATCCGGAATAAGCAGAATAGTTTATCCAGGTCTATGGAAATTAGGGCCATATCGTACTGATAATGCCGGAGGATTAGGACAGCCGAATGCTGGTAGTACAAGACCATTCCCGGTAGCTAAATTTTCAGAACTTTATTTTGTTGCAGCAGAAGCTGCAGTAAAAGGGGCAACTGGTTCTATGACAGCCAGAAGCCTTATAAACGTAATACGTGCACGTGCTGGAAAATGGCGTTGGGATAACAATGGTCATGTAGCTAAGAGTGCAGACAACAGTACTGTATTAACCAGTGCAACTCCGGCTGTAATTACTATTAATTATATTCTGGCTGAGCGTTCACGTGAGTACTATGGAGAAGGATACCGTTGGTATGACTTAGTAAGAACTCAAAAATGGAATGAAATTGCGGGCACTTACTCAATCAGTGGGTCGAATTATGGTCAGCATACACCACAGATTGTTACCAGAACTATTCAACCATATCATTATTTACGCCCAATTCCTCAAGGTCAGATAGATTTAATGGAAATGAGCGCTGCTGAAAAAGCAGAATACCAAAATCCAGGATATTAATCCTAATATTATAAGCAAATGTAGCCGTAATTATAGGCGTTGATTTTACAGAATAACTTTATAAGAAGGTTTTTTTAAGTTTGCTTAGTTTGAAGCCGAGGGGTAATTCCCTCGGCTTTTAAATTCTGAATTCAACTCGTAAAGGTCAGGTTTTACAGCTATTATATATTAAGACGTGATGACAAATACTAATACAGTTGATATAAAATGAAATACTTTTAAATATAGGACATTTCAAAGAGATGTTAATAATAAACCAGTACAAATGAAGCAGAAACCAATATTTTTCTTATTATCAATATCATTATTATTTCTTTTTTCTTTTAATGAAGCAACGGTTAAAGATACTCTTCCAAAAAAGAAGATTGAGAGAGGCCCGATTTTTTCCAATGTTGTTTACCAGGGAGATGATGATATTTATAAAAATAATCCACTGAAACCGGATGAGTTTTATTCTCCAGTTTTGCAAGGGTGTTATCCGGATCCTGCTATTACGAGAAAAGGAGATGACTATTACATGGTTTGTTCTTCATTTGCCATGTTTCCCGGAGTGCCGGTTTTCCATTCTAAAGATTTAGTGAACTGGACTGATCTGGGGGGCGTATTAAACAATGTCTCTGAATTTAATCCGCATAATACTGGTATCAGCCAAGGAGTATATGCTCCAGGTATAACTTATAACCCTCATAATGATACTTTCTATATGATTGTAACAGCATTTTCAGGAGGTTTGGGCAATATTATAGTAAAAACAAAAGATCCTATGAAAGGATGGGGAAGTCCTGTAAAATTAGCTTTTGAAGGAATTGATCCTTGTATATTCTTTGACGATAACGGAAAAAAAGGTTACATTGTTCATAATGATGCTCCTGATAAAGGAAAAGAATTATATCAGGGACATCGTGTAATAAAAGTTTGGGAATATGACCTTGAAAATGATAAAGTAATTCCGGGTACTGATAAAATTATAGTAGACGGAGGCGTCGATCTTTCTAAAAAACCAATATGGATCGAAGCACCCCATTTGTATAAAAAAGACGGGCGTTACTATTTAATGTGCGCCGAAGGAGGAACCGGAGGAAATCATAGCGAAGTTATTTTTGTTAGTGATAGTCCAAAAGGACCTTTTAAACCAGCATCAAATAACCCAATTCTTACCCAAAGATATTTTCCAAAAGACAGGGCAGATAAAGTAGATTGGGCCGGTCATGCAGATTTGGTACTTGGTCCGGATAATAAATATTATGGTGTATTTTTAGGTGTTCGTCCTAATGACAAGGACAGAGTTAATACAGGACGCGAAACTTTTATGCTGCCTGTAGACTGGTCGGGCGTTTTTCCGGTTTTTGAAAACGGATTAGTACCTCTGGAGCCCAAAATAAAAATGCCTGAAGGAGTTACTGAAAACAAAACAGGCAAAGGTGGATTTTTCCCAAATGGGAATTTTACGTTTACCGAAAATTTTACTTCTGAAAAATTAGATTACAGATGGATTGGACTTAGAGGTCCTCGTGAAAATTTCATTTCAGTAACTAAAAAAGGATTACAGATTACTCCTTTTGAAGTAAATATCAAGGAAGTAAAACCAACTTCTACACTTTTTTACAGACAAATGCACAACACTTTTTCTTTTGCAACAACAATAGATTATAAACCGGCATCTGAAAAGGATCTTGCAGGAATTGTATGTTTACAAAATGAGCGTTTTAATTATGTTTTTGGAATCACAAAAAAAGGAAAAGACACCTATATCTTATTGGAAAGAACAGAAAAAGGTCAGTCAAAAATTATTGCCAGTACCAAAATTGAAATTAAAAAGCCACTTCGTCTTCAGGTAAAAGCAAAGGGAGATAATTATGAATTTAGCTATTCTTTAAATGGTACCGATTTTGAAAACTTAGGAGGAAGTGTTTCCGGAGATATACTTTCAACAAATGTGGCCGGAGGTTTTACAGGAGCATTAGTAGGATTACATGCCACAGCTGCAAACGACACCAAGGCAGAATAAATATTGAATTTTACAAATTAATAAGTATGTAGTATTTAAAAAGAAAGAAACTACATACTTATTAATTTAAGTATTAAAAATGATAATAATCAATAAATAGCTACACATGAAAAGAGAATATTTCAAATGGTTATTGTTTATACCTCTCTTGCTTTTGATTTTGGGATGTAAGCCCAGTCAATCACCTATTAAAAAAGCAGGAAAGTCAGGTAATGAGAATTGGGTGGGTACCTGGGCAACGGCACAAATGCTGGTAGAACCAAATAACATGCCTCCTGAACCGGGTCTGGCAGAAAATACCATTCGACAAATTATTAGAGTTTCAATAGGAGGGAAGCAGCTGCGCCTCCGTTTTTCCAATATATTCAGTGATCAGCCAACCGTCTTGAAATCGGTAAGTGTAGCAAATGTAACTGCTGCTCCGGGGATTGATCCTGCAACACAAAAAATACTAAGTTTCAACGGAAATCCTGAAATAACAATGAATCCGGAACAGGAAGTATTTTCAGATGCCTTTGATTTTGATTTAAAGGCAGGCCAGCTATTAGCCATTACCATTCATTACGGAGCTGCATCGCATAAAACATCAGGACATCCGGGTTCCAGAACGACTTCTTACATTTTGCAAGGGGATAACATTTCTGATGCTGCTTTTTCCGGTGCGGTAAAAACAGATCACTGGTATTCCATTATGGGAGTAGATGTTAATAACGACCAATCTGCCAATATCGTTTGCCTTGGAAATTCTATTACTGATGGCCGTGGATCCGGAACCAATAAACAAAACAGATGGACAGATATCTTATCTGCCAGATTACTTGCCAATAAAAAAACAGATCATATAGGAGTTTTGAATTTAGGAATAGGAGGGAATTGTGTGGTTAAAGGCGGATTAGGCCCAACAGCACTGAATCGTTTTGACAGGGATGTATTATCTCAAAAAGGCACAAAATGGTTAGTGATTCTTGAAGGGGTTAATGATATTGGAGGAATTAAAAATCCGCAAGATGCACCTCTTAAAGCTCAGGAATTGATTGAGGCTTACAAAGTCATGATTGATAAAGCACATGCTAAAGGAATCAAAGTCTATGGCTGTACCATTTTACCTTTTCAGAAATCGTTTTATGATGCGCCCTACAGACAGGAAGCAAGAGATATCGTAAACACATGGATTCGAAATAGTAACGCCTTTGATGCTGTAATTGATTTTGATAAGGCAATGGTTTCAGAAATAGGCTCAAAAACTATTTTATCAGACATGCATGACGGCGACTTTTTGCATCCAAACGAATCAGGTTATCTCAGAATGGGAGAAGCTGTAGATCTGGATTTATTTAAATAAAACTTAAATGATTTTTGATAATAAAAATACCTTATGAAACTAATAACTAAATTTTTCGCATTTGCTCTCCTTTTTTCAATTGTACAAAAAGGATACTCTCAAGACTCTGATTTTCACGTTTATTTAAGTTTTGGCCAGTCTAACATGGAAGGGTATGCGAAAATAGAAGCTCAGGACAAGGTAGAGATTGACGACAGGTTTCAGGTTCTGGCAGCAGTAAACTGTCCCGAGACAGGACGTAAAATGGGGAATTGGTATACTGCTGTTCCACCTTTATGCCGTTGTAATACCGGACTAACACCTGTTGATTATTTTGGAAGAAACATGGTTGCCAATCTTCCTAAAAAAGTAAAAGTGGGCGTCATCAATGTAGCCGTTGGAGGCTGTAAAATTGAACTCTTTGATAAAGATAAGTCAGCAGAATATGTTGCAACTGCACCCGACTGGATGAAAGGTATGCTTAAGGAATACGACGGAAATCCTTATGGGAGGCTGGTTGAAATGGCAAAAATAGCACAGAAAAAAGGAGTTATTAAAGGTATTTTAATCCATCAGGGAGAATCTAATACCGGTGATACACTTTGGACTAAAAAGGTAAAAATTGTCTACGATAATTTGATGAAAGATCTGAATCTGGATCCGAAAAGAGTACCACTTCTTTCTGGTGAGACAGTTAATGAAGACCAGAACGGTAAATGTGGAAGCATGAATAAAATTATTGCGACACTGCCAAAAACAATAGCAAATTCTTATGTGATCTCATCTAAAGGATGTACAGCTGAGCCTGATTTTTTACATTTTAATGCCTCGGGTTACAGAGAATTAGGAAAACGCTATGCACAGAGAATGCTTTCTTTATTGGGATATAAATTCTCAGATAACGAAGTGCCTTTAAGGGTACAGGCTCCTGTTGGTTTTGATCAGTTAAATGCAAACATTCCGTCCGGAAAAGTAGAGACTATTAATTATGAATCCAAAACGGTAGGTTCTGTCCGAAAAGCTACTGTATACACACCTCCGGGATTTAATAAAAAGAAAAGATATCCTGTATTATATCTTTTACATGGAATAGGAGGAGATGAAAAAGAATGGCTCAACGGAGGTAATCCGCAGGTTATTCTGGATAACCTTTACGCGGAAGGAACAATAGAACCTATGATTGTGGTGATGCCAAATGGCAGGGCAATGAAAGATGACAGTGCCACTGGTAATATAATGGCTCCGGATAAAGTACAGGCATTTTCTACTTTCGAAAAAGACTTATTAAATGATCTAATTCCTTTTATCGAAAAAAAATACCCGGTTCTGAAAGATAGAGAACACCGCGCTATTGCAGGTTTATCTATGGGTGGAGGGCAGTCTCTGAATTTCGGATTAGGTAATTTAGATAAATTTGCATGGGTTGGTGCATTTTCTGCAGCTCCAAATACTAAAATCCCAAAAGAACTCCTTCCTAATCCTGAAGAAGCAAAAAAGAAATTAAAACTGCTCTGGATTTCCTGTGGTGATAACGACTGGCTTATCGATAACAGCAAACGTACCCACGATTATTTATATAAAAATGATGTTCCGCATGTCTATTACATAGAACCGGGAGTTCATGATTTTAAGGTATGGAAAAACGGTTTGTACATGTTCTCACAGTTTTTGTTTAAAAATGTAGATACTTCAAATTTTGCAAAATATACTATTTTAGGATCTCAGGCAGAAACTAATATCCGCAATGCAAAATATCCTCAAATATTGCCGGACAATCGGGTAGTTTTTAAAGTTAAGGCACCGGAAGCAACAAAAGTGCAAATTGATTTAGGGAGAAAATACGACATGGTAAAAGATGGAGAGGGAACATGGAATGTAACTACTGATATCATTAATAAAGGTTTTAATTATTACTCGTTACTTATTGATGGTGTTGCTGTTGCCGATCCGTCAAGTAAAAGTTTTTATGGTATGGGACGTATGGCCAGCGGAATAGAAATCCCAAATAAAGAAGGAGATTTTTATGCTTTAAAAGATATCCCTCATGGAGACATAAGAATTAAAAAATACTTTTCAAAAGCTACTAATTCATGGCGCGAAATGTATGTTTACACACCACCGGCCTATGAGAATGCTACAGAAAAATATCCTGTTTTATATTTATTGCATGGAGGCGGTGAAGATCAGAGCGGATGGGCAACTCAGGGTAAGGCTAATTTAATTTTAGACAATCTTATAGCTGAAAATAAAGCAAAGCCAATGGTCATAGCAATGATTGACGGCAATATGGGAGGAACTGAAGGTTTCAATGAAAATGCCCTGAAAGCTTTTGAAAATGAATTAAAATCGGGAGCAATACCATTTGTAGAAAGTAATTTTAAAGTAGCAGCTGATGCTAAAAACAGAGCTTTAGCCGGATTGTCAATGGGCGGATTACAGACACTTTATACAGGTGTTAAAAACTCAGATATGTTTTCTTATATAGGCGTATTTAGTTCAGGCTGGTGGGCCAATAATCAAACGCTGTCAGAACCTCAATATGAATTTATGAAAAACAATACCGCCACTATTAATTCAAATATTAAAGAATTTTGGATTTCGATGGGAGGCAAAGAAGATATTGCTTTTGAAAATTGTAAAATAATGATGCGCAGGTTTGACCAAATTGGTATTAAATATAAATACAGCGAATATCCGGGAGGACATACCTGGCCGGTATGGAGTCACGATTTATTTATGTTCGCACCAGTCTTGTTCAAATAGGAGGAGTGATATATAATTGATTTTTTAATAAAACACAATGAATAGATTTTCAGTATTTATCATAACTCTGCTCGCCATCTGCATATCGTGTACATTAAAAGCAGCACAACCTTTTATAACAGCTAAAAAAGGCAGTGACGTTCTTGTTTTGAAAGAGAAATCAATACCTCTTTCTTTTTTTGTTAATACCGGAATAGATCCGGGTATTGGGCGTGCACTAAGCAATCTGCAGTCTGATTTTGAAAAGGTAACAGGTCAAAAGCCAACGGTTTTTAACCAGAATCCAAATTCGTCTTCGCCACTGATCATCATAGGGGTAATCGGGACCAATTCTATCATTGACGATTTAGTAAAACAGAAAAAAATAGACGAAAAGCTCCTTAAAGGAAAGAATGAAAAATTTATTATACAAAGTGTTAAAAATCCATTCAATGGAGTGGAGGAAGCTCTTGTAATTGCAGGTAGTGATAAACGAGGCACGATATACGGAATCTATGAATTGTCCCGACAAATTGGTGTTTCTCCTTGGTATTACTGGGCTGATGTACCTGTTGAGCAAAAAGATAATATTTATTTTGTAAAAGGCATATACACTGATGGAGAACCAGCCGTAAAATACAGGGGGATTTTTATCAATGACGAAGCCCCCGCATTAAGTGGCTGGTCTAAAGCTACATTTGGAGGCTTTAACAGTCAGTTCTATGAAAAAGTTTTTGAATTGTTGCTTCGTCTTAAAGCCAATTATATCTGGCCCGCGATGTGGGGTAACGCTTTTTATGATGATGATGCAGCTAGCGGACCTCTTGCCAATGAAATGGGAATTATCGTTGGGACCTCACATCATGAACCAATGGCTTTGGCTCAGACCGACTGGCATCGATATATTAAAAAAAACAATCTTCCAAATGTTTGGGATTATGCTAAAAATAAAACAGTTTTAGACGAATTCTGGAAAGGCGGAATAGAGCGCAGTAAGAATTGGGAAAAACTGGTGACAGTTGGAATGCGCGGAGACGGGGATGAAGCGATGAGCGAAGGAACCAATATAAGCCTGCTGGAGAATATTGTAAAAGAACAGCGTAAAATTATTGCACAGGTTACCCATAAAAAAGCCGAAAAAACACCTCAGGTATGGGCATTGTATAAGGAAGTACAGGATTATTATGATCAGGGGATGAGAGTTCCTGACGATGTTATTTTATTATTCTGTGATGATAACTGGGGAAATGTCCGCAAACTCCCAGACCTGACAAAGTCCATGCACAAAGGCGGTTACGGAATGTATTATCACTTTGATTATGTAGGAGGACCAAGAAATTCGAAGTGGATAAATATAAGTCCGATACAAAGAGTCTGGGAACAAATGAATCTTACCTACGAACACGGTGTCGATAAAATCTGGATCGTCAATGTAGGAGATTTGAAACCAATGGAATTTCCCATCAGTTTCTTTTTGGAGATGGCATGGAATCCTAAGAATTTTAATTCTCAGAATCTTTTCGAATTTACCGAAAAATGGGCAACTGATCAGTTCGGAAAAGAACATGCCAAAGAAATTGCAAGACTATTAAATACCTATCCAAAATTCAACAGAAGAGTTACTCCTGAAATGTTGGACAGCAAAACCTACAGTCTTGAAAATTATAATGAATTTCAAACCGTTGTTACTGATTATAAGAATCTGTCACTTGATGCTTATCGAATTTACAATGATATTCCACAGCAATACAAAGATGCTTATTTTCAGCTTGTACTATATCCTATAGATGCCTGCAGTAATCTTTACGAAATGTATTTTGCACAGGCAAATAACAGAAAACTGGCGTCAGAAAAAAACATTTTAGCGAACACTTTTGCGGAGCAGGTGAAAAGTAATTTTGCAAGAGATTCTATTCTTCAAAACAAATACAACAATGAAATTTCAGGTGGGAAATGGACTCATATAATGGATCAGATGAGAATTGGATATAAAGCCTGGCATGATGCTCCAAAAAATATCCTTCCCGAAGTTACTTATGTAACTGAAGAAAAAGTTTCTAAAAGAGCTGTTTTCCAGGAAAAAAACGGGTACATCTCTATAGAAGCCGAAAATTATTCAGCTTTGAATAATTCTAAAAATATTCACTGGGAAGTGATTCCTGACTTTGGCAAAACAAAATCAGGGATTACTACATTCCCTCAAAATACGTATCCCAAAAAGGATGAAAATGTTTTTCTGGAATATGATGTCAATTTTGAATCTAAAGGTGAATTGAGTGTTCAGCTTTGGTTAGCTCCAACACTCAATTTTAATGGTAATAAAGGACTGAAATACGAAATTTCTTTTGATGGAAATGAGCCTCAAACTATAAATTTTAATGGTCACTACAGAGGTGAATTAGGAAAATGGCAGGCTGAACATATTATTAAATCCGTTACCAAACACAGCATTTTAAATTCCGGGAAACACACATTGCGTATTCGTGTATTAGACCCTGGAATTGTCCTGCAAAAAATCCTTATCGATTGCGGCGGTTTAAAGCCAGCTTACCTGGGAGCTCCGGAAAGCGAAATTATTTATCAGGATAAATTCTAAATTATTTAATTGATTAAATTTTAGTAACCAATAATAGTAAAAAATATGAAAAAAGTATACCAATTAAGTTTAATATTGTTTGCCGTTTTATTTGCTTTATCTTTCAGTTTGCATGCACAGAATGCAAAAGTTCAAATTGATAAAAATAAAACATATCAGAAAGTCACCGGTTTTGGAGGTTTTGTATGCAGTCCTCAGTTTGGCTATAATTACATGTCAACTGACGAAATCAAAAAAATGTGGGGAACAAATAGTGATGCCGGTTACAATATTATGCGCCTTTATATTCCGGGAGAGAGTAACTGGCCTTCAACGCTTGCAACTGCAAAATTAGCCAAAAATGACCTGGGATTAAAGATTTTTGCAAGTCCCTGGACAATGCCTGCTGAATGGAAAACAAACAATAGTGAAGTTGCAGTTTTTACCGATGAAAACGGAGTTAAGCAAATTGGCTATCTGAAAGAAGAACATTATGAGGATTATGCTTTGTATCTTAATCGTTATGTAACGTATCTTCGTGATAATGGTGTAGAACTCGATTATATTTCAATTCAAAATGAGCCTGATGAAATGGCAACTTATCAAGGTTGTATATGGACACCTGTACAAATAGCTACTTTTGTTAAAAATTTCGGTCATCTTATTAATTGTAAGGTTATTGCGCCTGAAAGTGTTGGTTATTCAGATTCTTTTGCAAATGCTTTTCTGGATGCCAGTGTCATGCAAAATTTTGAAGTTTACGGCGTTCATCAGTATGGTGGTATTCAGTCCAAATACAAACAATTTCAGAATTATAACAAAGAAATATGGATGACAGAATATCTTATTAACTGGAATTCAGGAAGTACGGTTCGCGATTTTAATTGGGGAATTGATGCTTTTAGTTTCGCAAACAGTGTCAATGATGCGATGCTGGGAAATGTGAATGCCTGGATTCACTACGCCACTAAGCGATATTATGCTCTGATGGGTGATGGATCAAACGGAACAGTTGCCGGAGAAATTACCAAAAGGGGGCATATACTTTCGCAATATGCAAAATTCACTACCGGTACAACACGTATCGAATCAACATGGAGTGATGCTACTGCACAGCTTAAAGGCTCTTCGTACATCAATGATGCTGGTGATAAAATTGTTCTTACTATTATTAATCCATCGCAAAACACTTATAATCTGACTGTAGATTTACCATTTTATTCCGTAAAAGGAACTAAAACAATTACTACTCAGAGTATTGACATACAAAACACTGCGGTTAGTTTTACGGAAACATTTCGTCCCGTAGTGAGTATTGATGCTTCGAGTTTTATTACTTTGACTTTTGAAAAGAGTAAGGAAAGAGTACCATCACAAATGACCAGTAAAGAAGTTCATTATGCAAAAATTGAAAATCAGTCTGTTACAAATCCTGCATTTGGAACAACATACCAGATTAGCGGCAAAACTGTGACATTTGCAAACGCAAATCCACTGATAAGTACTAATATGACCGATTCTAACGGGTATTTAAAATTAGACAACCGTTATAATAAGTTTATAATGCATGTTAAAAGTTTTACTACTGCAAATCAGGCTAATACTGATAATACAACACTGTATTATATCAATGACAATGGCGAAGTTAAGTCTAAAAATTATGGAAAATTCAATTTTCCTACCGGCGTTGAATTTGATTTGACATTTGATATTTCTAAAGCAGTTCTTACAGATGGATGTACCGGTATTATTGGCCTGCGAAATTCTAATTACAGTTCAGTACTTACTTTAAATTTAGGTGATGTATATTTTAATATTGCTGACGAAAAAGCAGCCGAATTTGGAGGTACATATTCAGATGATGACAGTCTTTTGATGGATGCACTGGAAAGTACGAAATATGTGTCATTAGATTTTAGAAATGCCACAGGTATAAGTTCATCTCAGGACTGGCATGCCAAATCAGCCAATAAAAATAGTATTTTTTATGTAACGGCGAATAATACTGCTATGAATGTTGTATCCGGAACTGTGAGCAATAATTTAAACCTTATGGATCTGGGTGGTGATTTTAATGTTCCTTTTGGTTTTTCAGCTACAGCTGCATCTTTTACCAAAACGATTACAGATTACGATGTTTTAGTGCTTCCATTTGAAGCCACTATACCTCAGGGCATTACAGCTTATACGATGCAACCTTCATCTGCTAAAATAATATGTACTAAAATTGAAGGTGTAATTCCGGCCAATACGCCTGTTTTATTAAATGGTTCAGGTACATTTGCTTTTAGTGGTACCGGAAATGTTTCAACACCAAAAGCGTTGACTGTTAATCAGATGAATCCGGTTTACATTGGCGTTAAAGCTCCGGCAGGAAGTTACACATTGAAGACAGTAAATAATGTTACTGCATTTTATCCTGTAACTGTCGGAAGTGAACCCTTAATTTCATCCTTTCGCTTCTACTTAAGTGAAAAAAGCGGATATAATGCTGCAGTTCTTCCTTTTGAATTTAATACATTAAGTACGAATCAGAATGAATTCAGCAAGGCAGATTTCACATTATATCCAAATCCTGCAGTGGAGGAAATTTTTGTAGATATGTTGTCTTCTGATTTTGATTATAGAATTTTCAATATTCAGGGCAATTTAATGAATTCAGGGACTTTGAAAAATGGAAATACCAGAATAAGAATAGAGTCACTGCCTGCCGGAGTATATTTTATTAATGGAACAAACGGTAAATCTAAAATAACCAGGAAGTTTATAAAAAGATAAAATTTCAGGTTGAGAATGATTGAAAAAGGCTTTAAATTAATTAGTACATTTTAAAGCAGAATCTATTAGAATATTTTACCCTGCGACATTAAATTATCGCGGGGTTTTGTTCTAAAACCGCTGAGAGGAAAAAAAATAGATAATTGAAAGATTAAAGCTTTCTTATCTTGAGTCACCAGGCAATAAAATGATTAAAAAGATAATTTTGAATCTAATGCCTGATTTTATATCACTGATAAGAATCATACGAAACTAAATACTTATGAAAATATATTTAATTAACCTATTATTGTTTTTTGGATTTGCATTATCTGCGCAGGAAATAGATGAATTAAAACTTTGGTATAAAAGTAGTTCGGGCAAAGTTTGGGAAAATGCCCTGCCGATAGGTAATGGTTTTCAGGGCGCGATGGTGTATGGGAATGTAGAGAAAGAAATTTTTCAATTAAATGAAGCTACTGTTTGGAGCGGCAGCCCTAACAGAAATGACAATCCTAATGCGAAACAGGCTCTTAATGAAATTAGAAAACTTCTTTTCCAGAAAGAATACAAAAAAGCCGAAAAGTTAATAAATGAGAACATAATTACTAAAAAATCCCATGGCCAGATGTTTCAGCCAGTAGGAAATTTAGAATTGAGTTTTTCAGCTCATGAGGATTTTAAAGACTATTACCGTGAACTGGATATTGAAAAAGCGGTTACAAAAACCTCATACAAAGTAGCGGGTGTCACCTACATTCGGGAAGCATTCATGTCTTTTCCTGATCGGGTGTTAGTTGTGAAAATAACTGCCGATAAACCCGGAAAATTGTCATTTACTGCAGCTTTTACTTCTCAGCATAAAAACCAGGAAATAGCTGTTAGCAGCAATAATGAACTTTCGCTCTCCGGTAGGACAAGTGATCATGAAGGTATAGAAGGAAAGGTACAATTTAACGCACTGGCAAAGTTTAAAGTTAATGGCGGAAGTGTTAATACTGTTGGTAATTCAATAAAAATTGAAGGTGCAGATTCAGTTCTGATTTATGTTTCAATTGGGACTAACTTCATAAATTATAATGATATTAGTGGTAAAGAAAATGAAATTGCAAAGTCATTTTTAGATAAGGCATTCGGTAAGAATTATGATAAAATGAAGACAGATCATATTGCTTATTATCAAAAATATTTTAAAAGGGTTAAACTTGATTTAGGGGCAACAGAATCATCAAAATTACCAACAGATGAAAGACTGGCTAATTTCAGAAATGTATCAGATCCTTCTTTTGTTACTTTATATTATCAGTATGGACGATATTTACTGATTTCTTCTTCGCAGCCTGGCGGACAGCCGGCAAATCTTCAGGGTATTTGGAATCATAGTATGTCACCTGCATGGGATAGTAAGTATACCATCAATATTAATACAGAAATGAATTATTGGCCCGCTGAGAAAACAAATTTATCAGAAATGCATGAGCCACTCTTAAAAATGGTTCAGGAATTAGCCCAAACCGGCAAAGAAACGGCCAGCGTAATGTATGGCGCGAGAGGCTGGATGGCACATCATAATACTGATATTTGGAGAATTAACGGTGCTGTTGATGGTGCTACCTGGGGAGTCTGGAATGCAGGAGGTGGCTGGTTGAGTCAGCATTTATGGGAGCATTATCTCTATACCGGGGATAAGAAATATTTGGAATCGGTATATGAAGTACTAAAAGGTGCAGCCGATTTTTATGCTGATTTTTTAATAAAAGATCCAACAAACGGCTGGCTGGTTGTAGCTCCCGGAAATTCACCCGAAAATTCGCCGGCAGCCCATCAGGGTTCAGCAGTTACAGCTGGTTCAACAATGGATAATCAAATCGTTTTCGATGTTTTTAGCTCAGTAATTCAAGCATCAGAAATATTAGGAAAAAATAAACAATATGCAGATAGTTTGAAAACATTAAGAGAAATGCTGCCTCCCATGCAGATTGGAAAATACAATCAGCTTCAGGAATGGCTCGATGATGTGGATGATCCCAAAGATAACCACAGACATATTTCGCATTTATATGGATTGTATCCTTCTAATCAAATTTCTGCATACAGAACTCCGGAACTTTTTGCAGCAGCAAAAAATACTTTACTACAAAGGGGTGACGTATCTACAGGATGGAGTATGGGATGGAAAGTGAACTGGTGGGCAAAAATGCAGGATGGAAACCACGCTTACAGTTTAATTCAAAATCAATTAACTCCTCTTGGTGTAAACAAGGAAGGAGGCGGAACTTATAATAATCTTTTTGATGCACATCCGCCCTTTCAAATTGATGGAAATTTTGGATGTACATCAGGAATAACTGAAATGCTAATGCAGAGTTCAGATGAGGCAGTTCATTTGCTTCCTGCTTTACCGGATGCTTTAAAAGAGTCCGGTGAGATAACGGGTCTAAAAGCACGTGGAGGCTTTGAAATTAAAAATATGAAATGGAAACAGGGAAAATTAATTGCAGTAACTATTCAGTCAAATCTTGGAGGAAACCTTAGATTGAGAACCCCGAATGAACTGACTTTAAAAGGAAAGCCGAATTTTAAAACAGCTTCAGGAAAAAATTCAAATGTGTTTTATCAGACAAATGATGTCAAAAAGCCTGTTATAGCTAAAGAATCAAAAATAGAATCTTTAAATATTGCTCCAACTTATCTCTATGATATTGAGACTGAAAAAGGCAAGAGATACGACTTTTCAATTAAATAATTAATTAAAAATTTAAAAAGCTACACATTAATTTCAATACTAAAATCATGAAAATTAATTATCTATATCTCATAAGTTTACTATGTGTTTTTAGTGTAAACGCACAGCAATATCGATTTAAAGATGCCTCTCTGAGTTCACAAGAACGTGCAAAAGATTTAATTTCAAGATTAACTCTTGAAGAAAAAGCATCTTTAATGTGTGATCAGAGTGATGCGATACCAAGACTTGGAATTAAAAAATTTAATTGGTGGAGTGAAGCTCTGCATGGTTTTGCAAATAATGATAATGTCACAGTTTTTCCTGAACCTATTGGTATGGCAGCTTCATTTGACGATTTGTTAGTATACAATATTTTTAACGCCGTATCAGATGAAGCCCGTGCAAAATATAACCAATGGATTCAAAACGGTAATGAGAATAAGAGGTTTTTAAGTCTTTCGGTTTGGACTCCTAATGTAAATATTTTCAGAGATCCCCGCTGGGGGCGAGGTCAGGAGACCTATGGAGAAGATCCATATCTAACCTCGAGAATGGGAGTTTCAGTAGTTAAGGGACTTCAAGGGCCGGCAGATGCTAAATACCGTAAGCTTTTAGCCTGTGCAAAACATTTCGCCGTTCATTCGGGACCAGAGTGGAGCAGGCATGAATTGAATTTAAACAATGTAAATCCCAGAGAATTGTACGAAACTTATCTTCCGGCATTTAAATCGCTGGTGCAGGATGCTGATGTGCGACAGGTCATGTGTGCATACCAGCGCTTAGACGACGAACCATGTTGCAGTAATACCCGTTTGTTGCAGCGTATTCTTCGTGATGAATGGGGATTTAAATATCTGGTGGTTTCAGATTGTGGAGCAGTTACAGATTTTTATACTACCCATAAAGTTTCATCAGATGCAGTACATGCTGCCTCTAAAGCAGTACTTGCAGGTACTGATGTTGAATGTGTTTGGGAAAAATATCCATTTAAAAATTTACCGGAAGCGGTTGATAAGGATTTAATAAAGGAAGCAGATATTAATAAAAGCCTGCTTCGTGTATTAATTGGACGTTTTGACTTAGGAGAAATGGATGATGATGCAATAGTTCCTTGGGCTCAAATTCCCGCATCTGTGCTTAATAGCAAAGAACATCAGCAATTAGCACTTGAAATGGCTCAAAAATCAATGACGCTTTTGCAAAATAAAAATAACATTCTTCCTTTAAATAAAGCGATAAGTAAAGTGGCAGTTATAGGTCCGAATGCTGATAATGAACCAATGTTATGGGGGAATTATAATGGAACGCCAGTTAAAACGATTACCATCAGGAACGGTATACAATCAAAAATTGCCGAAAATAAAATGGTTTATGATAAAGCCTGCGATTTAGTGGAAGACAAAGTAAATCAAAGTTATTTTGATCAGATTTCATTTGAAGGAAAAAAAGGGATGAAAGCTACTTATTGGAATAATCCCAACAGGGAAGGAAATAGTGTTATATCGCAGCAAATTTTAAATCCGATAAAAATGACAACTGCGGGACAGCATGAATTTGCTTCGGGAGTGAAATTAGAAGGATTTTCAGCAAAATATGAAACAGAATTTTCAGCTAAAGCAAATGATACTCTTGTTTTTAAAACAGGGGCAACCGGTGTTTTCGAATTATTAGTTGACGGTAAATCGATAGCAAAATATACCAACTGGCGCACTGTTCCCGGCAATATTCCATTTCCGGTTGAAGCGGGTAAAAAATATAAAATCGAAATTCTTTTTGCCCAGTCAAACAATTGGCAGGCTAATCTGGAATTCGATTTTGGAAAAGAATTTGATATAGATTTCGGGGCATTAATTCAAAAATTAAAAGGTGTCGAAACCGTAATTTTTGTAGGTGGACTTTCCACACTGCTTGAAGGAGAAGAAATGCCTGTTTCTTATCCGGGTTTTAAAGGCGGAGACCGAACAAATATAGAACTTCCTGCTGTTCAGAGAAAATGTTTGCAAGAGCTTAAAGCTGCAGGCAAAAAAGTAGTTTTTGTAAACTGCTCCGGTTCTGCAATCGCTCTTATGCCCGAAACAATAAGCTGTGATGCAATTTTACAGGCATGGTATCCAGGTGAATCAGGAGGCCAGGCTGTTGCGGATGTTATCTTTGGAGACTACAATCCTGCCGGCAAGCTGCCTGTCTCATTTTATAAAAATTCAGACATACTTGGAGATTTTGAAGACTATTCAATGAAAGGACGTACTTACAGATATACAACAGATGTTTTGTTCCCTTTTGGTTTTGGTTTAAGTTATTCTAAATTTAATATTGGTACAGCAAATCTTAGTAAGACAAAAATAAAGCCGAATGAAAATACGCAATTAAGGTTACAAATAAAGAACAATAGTAAACGTGACGGAACAGAAATTGTACAAGTGTATGTTCGAAAAGCAAACGATACAGATGGTCCTTTAAAAACATTGAAGGGCTTTAAACGAATCAATTTAAAAGCTGGTGAAACTCAAAATATGACCATTGATTTACCGCCTTCTTCGTTTGAATTTTATGATTCCAATAGTAGAGGAATGAATGTAACTTCCGGTGAATATATCGTATACTATGGTACTAGTTCAGATGATAAAGATTTAAAAATGACTAAGCTGTTTGTTCAGTAAATTAGATTGTTTTTATAAAGTATTAATATGTTTTAATAATGAAAAAAGCTGCGAATGAGCAGCTTTTTTCATTATTAAGAATATTTTTAATCGTTTTGAAAACTTGTTATTGGATAGTTACAGCCAGACTGCTCACGATATTTTTGGCTGATGTAGCGGTATAAAGCATAAATTCTCCCGATTCAATTTTCCAGCTGGAAGTTTTCTCATCGTAAAAAGCCAGATCTTTTACTTTTACTTTTAAGTCAACTGTTTTTTCTTCTCCCGGTGCCAGGAATATTTTATCGAATGCTTTTAATTCCTTTTTAGGTCTTAAAACAGAGGAGGCAGTTTGACCTGCATACAATTGAACTACTTCAGCACCATTAGCTTTTCCTGTATTTTTAATGTTGAATTTAACTGTTATCTCATCATTGATTCCATAGACTTTTTTGTCAGTGGCAACATTAGAAATTTCAAAAGAAGTATATGACAGACCATAACCAAAAGGATATTGAGGCTCAATTTCTTTCGTATCAAACCAGCGATAACCTACCAGAATATCTTCATCATAATTCACTTTCAAATCACGTCCCGGATAAGCACCTAACGAATGAGCAGGCGACTGGCTCAAAGTAACCGGAATAGTAAAAGGCAGTTTTCCCGAAGGAAATTCTTTGCCGCTCAAAACATCAACAACAGCATTACCGGCTTCCATTCCGCCGTACCATCCCCAGACTAAGGCTGGAACACGGGATTCAATACCTGCTAATTCAAGTGGAGAGCCTGCAATAATTACGACAATCGTTTTAGGATTTGCTTTGGCTACTTCCTGAATTAAAGTCTCTTGTCCATAAGGCAGGCGCATATGTAGTCTGTCAAATGATTCTGAATCAAAATCATGGTTCAGACCTGCAAAAACGATTGCTACATCAGATTTTTTGGCTTGGGCCACTGCTTCATCGATTAATTTCCAATCTACTTTATCCGTATTTAATTGACCGGCGCTGCTTCTCTCCACAACATGAGACTGCTTTTCATACCCTTGTGCAAAATTGATCTGCATCGACTTTCCGTATTTATTAGTCATAGCCTGAATAGGCGTTACCTCGTACAAAGCTTTGATTTCTGAACTAAATCCACCGCCACAATGCGTTCGTGTTGCATTATCACCAATAATGGCTATTGATTTTAAGGTACTCATATTTAAGGGTAGGGTTCCCTTTTCGTTTTTTAACAGAACAACAGCTTCCACTGCAGAACGATAGGCAGCCTGCTGATGTTCTTTTGTATTTATAGCACCTTTTATACGAGTTTGAGGATCTAAAACTTTGGTTTTGATCATGACTCTCAGAATGTTTGCCACTTTTTCATTCACTATGCTTTCTTTTACACGTCCTTCCTGTACCGCTTTAATCAAAGGATCAGCAAAATACCAGTCATTATAATTTTCTTTTTCAGTTCCCATTTCTAAATCCAAACCAGCCAAAGCCGCTTTTTCGGTACTGTGAACAGCGTCCCAATCAGACATGTAGACCCCTTTAAAATTAAACTCATTTCGCAAAAGTGTTCGTCCCAAATAATCATTTTCGGTACAATATTCGCCTCTGAATTTATTGTAAGCACCCATAACTCCTAATGCTCCGGCATCAACAACTGAGGACCTGAAGCCCGGTAAATAAATTTCGCGTAAAGCCCTTTCGCTCATATTTACATCTACTACAAAACGATTTTCTTCCTGATTATTGGCTACAAAATGCTTCACACAGGCAGCAACATCCTTCGTTTGCAAGGCCTCAATATAACTTATGGAAAGTTGGGAAATAAGAAAAGGGTCTTCGCTCAAATACTCAAAGTTTCGCCCGCAAAGCGGAGAACGAATAATGTTGATTCCTGGGCCAAGCAAAACATCTTTTTTACGGAAACGGGCTTCTTCACCCAAAACAAATCCACGCTGTTTAGCCAGATTTAGATTCCAGCTCGCAGCCATAGCAGTTCCAGGAGGAAAGCTGGTAGAGAAATCATCAGTTTGCCCGGTGTACTTCCAGTCATGACGATTCATTTCTGCCCGGACTCCGTGCGGACCATCAGACAAGGCCCATTCAGGAATACCAAGATGTTTTATTGCTGAGGTGTAAAATTTAGAATTACCATGCAGCATACCGACTTTTTCTTTCAAAGTCATTTTCTTAATTAACTGTTGAATTCTTTTTTCAGTAGCATTATTTGTTTGTGAAAAAGAACTCTGAAAAAATGCTGAAAACAAAACAATAGCCATAACTCGTACCCTCATTTTATATGTTTTAGAAAACCTTTTTGGTTAAATTAAATAATTTTATTTTAGTGATAAATTCGGAAATAAACCCGTTAAAAGTTTTCAAAAGTAGCCGAATGACGGGTATTGGAATCATACAAATCGAGCATTTTATATAATAAATGAAGCAGACTTGAATAAAAAAAAGCTAAATTTTTAAACCTTAATAAAAAATGCGTCATGCCTGTTATACAGGATCAAAATATTAGATGATTTAATAAGCTGATGGATGTAAAAACCTTTGTTTTTAGGTTTAGAAGAATTGAACAATGTTTACTGTTTTTTTAGATCGGACTAAATATTAAAGGCAATTTTAAATATAAAAACCTGGCAGGTCTTAACGCTTGCCAGGTTTAATTTGATAAATTATTGGTAATAATTCAATGCTTCTATTCCGCTCCGTCCGTAACTGCCCTCGCAACAGCAAAACCGCCCACTTTTTTACCTAATTCTAATCCTTTTTCGCAATCACTTCTGTAATGGATAGCGCCATACATTCTTGAGTTTGATGCTTCTGTTGCCATTGCCTCATATTCATCTTTTTTAGCCGGAATGAAATGCGACAAAACAGCACAGGCAGCAGCACTAAAGGTAGAATGGCCGGAAACATAGGCCGGAAAATTTGGAACCCCTGTAGTTGTTTTAATGGAAGGATCCATTTGACATGGACGTGGGTTAAAATAAGTGTATTTGGCATCCCAGCAGCTAATCGCAGCATCCATCATCGCAATATTTAACAGCGCCATATTTCTTGCCCATCGAACTTCACTATACTGTTGCTGTACGAAAGATTCGGCGGCAATAGCATTCCAGTGTCCGGGAGGGGTAGAAGTATCTACTCCGTCAGCCCAAAAACTGACAATTTCCAGGTGTTTTCTGGAGTTGTCCTGGCTATATTTTTTTATTTCAGCTAATTCTTTAGCAAAAGCATCAGATTTTGTAGTAGGTGGCGCAGGAGGACGATTTGCTACAATATCCGCTTCTGACATCAAAAACGATTTTACTTTTCCGAATAAGGGAAGCATAGGTGGTCTGGCTGGTTTTTCTAATGATTTCCATGGAATTTCTCCTTTTGCAGCAGTCTGAGATTCTAATTGTGCCCAGATTGCCGGTGTTCCAATAGCAGCTCCAGCACCATCAGTTGAAGCACGGGCTATAAATTTTGCAGCAACTTTTCTGCCCAAAATTATCCCGGCGTCAATATCTGAACGAACATTTGCACCACTAATGATACGGTATAACTTTTCTTCTTCGGCTTTTTTGTTTACATAAGCAATTTCAGTTGGAAATAATAATTTTAATAATTCAATAGTAACTCCTGTAACAACAGCATCTTCTGAAGGATAGGATGGCAAAGTGCTTTTAGGGATTAACACTTGCAGCGTTGGATCAACAGTATAAGGAGCAGCTCTGTTATAAAGTTTTTTATAATGCCATGCAGCAATCAATGCATCATATTGAGCGGCACTCACATAGGCATATGCTCTTGCTGCATAAGGAGGATTGGAAAATGGGAATTGAGGATACGCAAACGGATTGGCTGGTGAAGGAGCCGGATATGTTCCGTCTTCATTTTGATAAGGAGGACGATTGTGTCTTGCTACCAATGTTCGCATAATTTCATTCCAACGCAATATACTGCCAACGCTCCAATAGTTTATAATGTTTCTTTGTTCATCAGTAATACTAACCTGAAAACTCTTGATTTCGTTAATTTCCCTTGTGTAGGCAGGCGTATTTGTAGCAACAGGTACGTCTATTGAAAATTCGTCAGGCGCAGTTAAAAGATAAGGTTTCCAGGTACCTGCCAAAGCATCGGTGTTTGTTGGATTTAACTTCGGAAACTGATCATTGCGTTCAGTTATCTCATCATTACAGGAATGTATAAGTCCAAGTCCGACCAATAAGAGTAAAAGACTTTTAAAGACAATTTTTTTGATATTATTTTTCATCTTGGTTGTTTTTGTTTTTAAAATTAATCAGATAGAATAAACCTCCGTAGAAAGAAGTAGCCTCTCCAACATTTCTGCCTTCAGTTACTACATTATAACCACCCACAATAGCTAACTCGGGAATTTTCTTCAGCGTATATTTCGCATTTAAGCCTAATTTGAAAGCATTCATCGTATTACTCGGGAAAGGCATATTATTTTTTGTAATGTCAAAACCTCCGGACTGTGTAATCGTATGGTCAATTATGGCTTCGGCAATTAACCAGTTGGATCTATAGCCTAATCTTAAATTAAAGTTCATGACATCCGGCATATTTACTTCATTGGTGTAATGAATCTCATCTGTTAAATATGAATTTCGATCAATTTTGATATTCGATCTTTTAATGTAGGCAGCAGACAATGTGGTGAAAAAATTTCTGACCTGAACGTCTCCCATCAATCTTAAGGTTCCGGTTTTGCTGCGAAGACCGATGCTTAAAGGTAAATAATCAGCTGTATAATCACTTGTAGGCATGGAATAACTTCCTAAAACAAATAAAGAATAAGTGGTATTGTCTACGGTCTTTTCAAAAGGAATGTATTTTACAGTCAACACTAAATCCTGCATCCCTTTTTGGCCTTTCATCGTTCCTGCAGTAGCATTAGTTTCAAGATACGGAATGCTAAAAAGGAAATTAAGTTTATCTGTTATTCCATATGCGCACATAGCAGCAACGCCTTTAGTAGATACGGTTCCCAGATTAAGATTTTCTCTTTTAAAAGTACCTTCCCAGTACTTTTCCCAGCTGCTGTATTGGTAAACTGCACCGAAACAAAAATTATTTTTGTTCATCATCAGAGCATCAATATCGGTCTGTGCGCTCATCATAATGGAAATTAGTAAGAGACAACACGTGTATAATTTTCTCATTTCAATATTCTTTTTTGGTTAATTTATTAGTTTGTTAATACTGGTTAAGGATTAGGAACCATCAAATTGTTGGTTGCTATTTCACCGCTCGGGATTGGCCAGATATAATTACTACTGGTTGGCAATACCAAAGGAGCGGTACCGATTGACCCTTTTTTGGCAGGTAAGGTTTGTACTTTTCTTTGTAAATCCATCAATCGGAAACCTTCGCCTAAAAGTTCGATATCCCTTTCTTTTTGTATTGTCGCAATCAGGGACTCTTTTGTTGCAATGTCGATTTCCGGAAAAACATAATTAGGGTCTGATCGGTTTCTTACCGCTTTCAATAAAGCCTTTGATGTCTCTAAATCATTTGTATTAGCAGCTGCTTCTGCATAATTTAATAGTATTTCTGCATAGCGAATTACAGGTACATAATCTCTAAAAGGTGCTGTTGTTACACTGAATTTTTTTAATACTTTTTGATTTGCCGCACTAATGCCAATAAGTCCCGAACGGGCATCAGTACCTGAATTCAATGCAGGATCGCTGACAATTCCTGCGGCAGCTAAAAAGATAATAGGCTGTGCTAAATAATTATACGCTAAAGAATATTGTGCCGAAGGTGTTTCTGTTGTAGAGTTTGCAAAAGGAATAGAAAAAACGGCTTCAGTTCCGGTGTAGCTTCCTCCAAAAATAGCAGTATAATTAGCTTCTAATTTTTGGGTTAAATTTCCTTCCGTATATTGAAAAGGCAGGGTAGAAGAAACAATTTTTTTAGATTCTGTAATGACCTTCTCAAAATTGTTCTGAACCAATAAAACCCTTGTTTTTAATGCAATTGCCGTACACTTTTTGGCTCTGGATGTATTCAGTAATGGAGTAGTGTAACTAACAGGTAAATCTGTTTCGGCTTCATCTAAATCTTTCAGAATTTGCGTGTACACCATTTCGACAGAACTTCGGGCCAAATCATTATGTCCGGAAGTTGTAATTGGAGTTAATCGCAAAGGCAGACCTAAAGAAATTTTGTCCTGATTATAGGGTTTTGCATAGGTTTGAATCAAACTGAAATAACAAAAAGCACGAATAAATTTGGCTTCGGCAATATAGTTCTTGGCCAGCTCTTTTGAAATTATCGTAGTTTCATTCATTTTACTGATTAAAATATTTGATGCATTAATAGCAGTATATCCAATTGCCCAGACATTGTTTACAAAATCATTTGTTGATGCCACATTTTGATTCCATACAGCAGAACCAGTTGCTGCATTTCCGTCATTCTGACCAAATTGATCTGCCCGCTGTTCATTAAAAACAATGAATCGGCCACCGTAAAAGTTTTGATTTTGTAACTGCTTGTATAAATTATTGGTCTGTGCCAAAATCTTAGCCGGAGTGCTAAATGCAATTGATTCGGGAATACTGGTTTCTGGTTCAGTGTCTAATAAATCGTCGTTACAGGCTGAGCTAAACATCAGAATAAAACAGCTTATTAAAATATATTTTTTCATTGTTTTTGCTTTTAATTAAAATCCAATATTTAAACCCAAAGTATACACCTGAGCGTTGGGAGGAACATTTTGATCTTTTCCTGAATTAATAGAGTTTCCGTTAATAGAAACTTCGGGGTCAGAACCTCTGTATTTGGTAAAAGTGTACAAGTTGTTGCCTTGTAAATACACATAAACAGAGCTAAATGTATTTTTTAGAAAAGAAGCTTCCAGAGGGACATTATATCCCAAAGAAACATTCTTAAGTTTTACAAAAGAACCATCTTCTACTTTTGAAGTGCTTGAAAAGGAAAAACCAGCCGAAACATTATCACCATAATACAATTTTTGAATATCGGTAATTTGACCAGGGGTTGTCCATCTGTTTTTTATAAATTCCCCATTGTTAAAATAACGCTGATCTGAATTCGTGGCACGTGTTCCGTTATACAGTTTGTTACCTTGTGAGAAAGTCAGATTTACGGCTAAAACAAAATTCTTATAATTAAAAGTGTTGTTTAATCCTCCAAATAGTTTTGGTAATGATGGTCCTTGTATCACACCATCTTTATAATTGTCTATCGCCGTAGCGGCGCTGCCATCGAGATACGTCCATTTTGGAGAACCAATATGATTGTACTGCACTTCTTTGCCTTCGCTGTTGATAAAAATCATTTGGCCGTTTTCAGGATTTACACCTTTGTTAGGAACCGCAAAAACAGACCCTATCGAATAGCCTACTCTGGTCATATTTTGTACTCCAAATACACTTGGTACAAATACATCGCTTGCTAATGAAGTCACTTTGTTTTTAAGTGTGGAAAGGTTTAAACTTACATTCCAATTGAAATTTCTGGCAGTAACAGCGAGTGCATTAATCCCGATTTCAAAACCTGTATTGTACATTCCGCCAACATTTTCGTTAATATAACTATTCGGAATTCCTGCAGAAAGTGATTGGGGTGTTTTTAGGATCAAATCCCTGATTTTATTATTGTAATAATCAAACTCTACCGAAATGCGATTGTTTAGCATTGCGAAATTGAGTCCCAAATCAAGTTTTGAACTGGTTTCCCATTTTAGGTTCGGATTCGCAGTTTGCGAATAACCCAATGTTGGTGCGCCACCATAAGTAGATGAATTATAGGTGCCAATTGAAGGATAGTTTCCTATTTCGCTATTTCCTACAATTCCATAACTGGCCCTGAGTTTTAAGTTATCGAGAAATCCCTTTAGTTTTGAATCATTTAAAAAGGATTCTTCCAGCAGGTTCCAGCTTACAGAACCACCTCCAAAATTGCCGTATTTATTTCCTTCTGATAATGCCGATAAACCATCAATTCTATAATTTAAAGTCAGGAAATATTTGTTTTTATAATTGTAGTTCAAGTTCGTAAAATAAGACACTAAGGCATTTTCTGAAAGGTCATTTCCAATCGGTGAAATATTGGCATAACTTCCCTGATAATTTTTATAATAGGTGTCGGTTACATTACTTTGGGTCGCTCCCCAGCTTTCTAAAGTTGTTTTAATTCTTTCATAACCTGCCAGAATCATGAAATTATGTTCCTCATTAAAAGAATCCTTATACATAATGGTATTCGCCCAGTCAGTTCTTGACAGATCAGTAGCAATGTTGGTTGCTACACCGTTGTAAGATGCTCCTCCTCCGTGAATTGGATTTAAAAATAATTTGTTCTCCAGCCCAATAGTATTCAATCCAAAACTGGTTCTAAAAGTTAGTTTTTTGGTGATATCAAACTCTCCATACACATTTCCTAAAAGGGATTTACTAATTGATGTAGTCAGATCAAGCTCCTGAACCATAGCTAAATTGTAGGCATTGATTGTACCAATAATAGCCGGAATATTAGCTCCATAGCCTACACTTATACCGTTTTGAATGCTATAAGACCCATCCGGATTATAAACCGGTACGTTGGGAGGCAAAACATACGTCATTCTGCCTAAAGGTTCATTCGTAATATATTCGGTGTTATAGGTTGATGAAGATAAAGTGTTACCTGCAACGGCACCCGTATTTGGACCTACGTTTTTTGCCCTGCTGTAAGAAAGATTTACACCAGCCCTAATAAACTTATTCAGCTCATGACTAATATTTAATCGTGTCATGTAATTTTGAAAGGTGTTGTTTTTTATAAAACTATTTTGGTTGGTATAGTCTAATGAAAAATAATATTGAGTCGTTTCATTGCCTCCGGAAACATTAATATTGTGATTGCTTGAATAACCCGGTTCATAAGCCACATCATACCAATTTGTGTCTACGGTACTTCCGTCAGCATTTTGAGAAAGAAAAAAACCGGGTGCTTTGCCTGCATTGACAAGTGCTTCATTTTTTATCATGGTATAATCTTCAGCATTTAATAATTTAGGCAAATTATAAGGTGTGCTTCGGCTGAACCAGCTGTTGTAATTGAATTTAGTTTTACCGTTTTTACCTTTTTTAGTAGTAATTACCATAACGCCATTTGCTGCTCTGGAGCCATATATAGCAGAAGCAGAGGCGTCTTTCAGTACATTAACAGAGGCAATATCATTGGGATTAATCCCTGATAGCGGATTGTTTCCAATAAATCCCCCCAATGATCCGGTAAAAACAGCGACTCCATCTACTACAATTAAAGGAAAAAGCCCGGAAGTAATGGTGTTTAAGCCCCGGACCCGAATTACAGGCGTGTTGTTCAATACGCTTGTAGACTGAATTACATCGATTCCGGTTGCCTGCCCGCCTAACAACTGATCGAAGCTGGTAGAAGGCCTGTTCTGCAATTGCCTTGCTGAAATTGTGGAAACGGAGCCTGAGAACTCATATTTTTTTTGAGACAAATACCCGCTCGAAATCAGGACTTCATCTAATTGGTTAGAATCTTTAAGCAGTTTGACTGTTAATAAATCAAAAGAGCTTACCACAATTTCCTGTGTAGTATATCCGATGTAACTTATTTTTAATGTAAGTGGTAATTTTTGATTTGGAATTACAAATTCCCCATCCTGATTGGTAGTAATTTCTTCAGTTTCTGACTGAACTGTTGCACCAATTAATGGCATATTGTCTTTAGTATCCACAATTTTCCCTTTCAGGTTTTGCTGTTGCCCATAAACCTGTGCAGTAAGCAAAAAGAAAAAAGGGAGTAGTAATTTTAAATGTTTTTCTAATAACATATTATAAATATTGATTTTAATATTAAAATTAAATTAGGGAGTAGCCCTTAATGATCACTCTTATTACATCATTTCGTACTAATATACTTTGAGGAAATATTCATATATGTTCGTTCAAAATTTGATTATCTGTTGGAGTATTTGCCGCAAATTTTTCTTGCTCTTTCTTCAAATTCATTTCGGCATAATAATCCTCATTATATTTTCCGGAGATAACAAGCGCTCCCGCAACCAGAACAAGATTTTTGATAATGTATTGGCCTGCCAGCGTAGGTTCGTAAGGGAAAATCTCAAAACAGCTGGATTGCAGTATAAAAATAGGAGTGAGGGTTGCTGTCATGTGCGCTAAAAGCAACAGTATCGTTTGCGGAATCCATTTCCTGATAAGTAAACCTGTTCCAATACAGACTTCACAAATTCCAAGTATTGGAATAAATAATTCCGGTTTAAACCAAAAAACGGTTTTCTCTACTAAATCACCAGCCGGGCTCACTCCGAAGATTTTTAAAACTCCAAACCAAATGTAAATTGTAGCGAGTGCGATGCGCATCAAATTCACACCATGCTTTCCTATTTTTTCACTTAATAAGAAATAGAAAAAGTTAAAAGTTGTTTTCATGTGATGCTTAATTAGGCATTGTTACTTTTACTTTTTTTCCTAAGCTAAAGCGGTAAGAATATCCTATATTAACAGAATAATCTGCGAAAGCTGCATCTCCTTGTACATGAACTTTTTTGGAAGGATCGGTAATAACCGAATTTTGTAAATTTTCGCTGGCAATATCTGCGGCACTCTGGATACGGTTTTTTACAATATTATAGGGAATAAACAAGCTGAAATTATGTTTTCCGACATGATAAGAAAAACCATATTCTACTGCTATAACATACCCGGGGCGACGATAGGCGACTTGTCCTCCAAATGCATCATAAGCAGGGATTCCTTCAATTCGTCCGGCCAGCGAAACATTAAAATTTTCTTTTTTGTCTATTGCTGCAGATACACCCGCCCTTGCAAAATATTGATCCGGAGAGGCATAAATTTCATAACCCTCTAAACCTGCTTTTGGAGCCGATTTAAATGTGCCATTTGATTCTTTAGGGTTAAATAAGTAATATCCGTTTGCAAATCCATACAAACGCCCCGTTAATTGTCTGAATACTTGTGCCTCTACTGAAACTCCAACTCCGCCATCACCTGGCTGAATGGCCTGATCCATTACGACACTTTTTGTTGTACCATCAGTTTGCGGCGCCAAGTCCCAGCATTAAATTTCCTTTATGAGCTGTTTTTGGGTCAAAAAACCAGTAATTGACACTTACTCTTGCATCTGCAAAGCCTTGTGCATAAACGCTGTATCTAAGTGTGTCTTTTACTGGAGTTGATTGCCTTAGAACCTGAGAACGCTCATTCTGCACATAAGGCAAAGTGGCATTTATCTGGATTCTGCTGGTTATTCCGTATGAAAAATTAAAATCTACCGCATGCGAATAGATGTTTACGGCATTTCCTCTCTCCACACCGTTTTCGTCATGACCACCGCCAGAAGTCTGACGCTCTAATTGCTCTTCTTTGCCAACAAAATGCCTCCAGGAATGAAAATAACGGTAATTTGCCCCTACCTGAAATTCGCCTTCGTTTAAATTATAAGAACTTGCAGAATTTAAATACAGACCGCCCATTTGACGAACAGCTACACAACCCTGGGCAGTAATTTTTTGTGTTGCAAAAGCGATTAGAACAAATGTTATAAAAGCAAATTCTGGATATAATGATGGTATTTTTTTCATGATTTGATTGCTTTAAATGCGATATATTGACCTCTGATTTGTAGTATAGAAATCGCTACAATAAAATGTTGTTAATACAGACTAATATTCATTAGGTTGACAATCAGTTTTTTATAAATCTGATTGCATATAATGAACAAACGTGATGGATTATTTTTTAACCCTCAAAATGAAGTATTCCTATTGGTTTTGTTTCCTAAAAGAAGATTAAATGATTAGAATAGTTTAGCCTTTAAATTAGAAGAGCAGATTTATTTAGCTTAAAAAACATGACGTAATGTTATAAAACAAGGTCTTACTTAAATACAATTGGCTACACACAATTTTAAGACGTCTGAATATCAAGTTTTAGAAAAAACAATTCCTTACAAGATCAAAAAGATCTTGTAAGTACTGTTTTAACGATACATCTGAAAGTGAAATATACTTGCAGTATTCCAGTTCATACGAAATCAGCAAATCAATTTTTTACTGGACGAACTATAACACATGTTTTTATGAAGCGTTTAATTAATTCTGATACTTTGTAAATATGAATTATTATTGGTTACCAGAAAGTAATTTTTGTCTTTTACTTTAATTTTTTCCATGTTTTTCACATCTCCGGGAGTAAAGAATCCACTTTTAATTGCTGAAACCGGCAAGAATGAACCTTTGCCATTTCCTTTTAAAAACAATCCATGACCTGCATCATTTCTTGGTGTTTCCACTTCAGAATTAAACATATTGCCTGTAATTAAAGCATCAAGTTTACCATCTTTATCATAGTCATCAACTGCTATTTGATTGATACAGCTAATCTGTGCTTCAACAGGTAATTTATGAATGACAAATTTTCCATTTCTGTTTTCCAGATAGATACTTGCAAAAGATTTTACTTTATAGTGTAAGGCTTCTTTAAGTGATTTTTCTGTATAAACGTCAACGAGTGTAGCTTGTGAAAAACTTTCGTAGTTTTTGAATTTTTTCTTGATATTTGGGATTTGTTGAGAGGAACAGCCACGCCCGCGTACTGGATATTGCTTGCCGTCATTGTAATAACTCAATACAATATCTTTGTGGTTATTGTTATCAAAATCTTTTACAAAAATATCAAAGGTTTCATTGGGAGTAGCCTGATATTTATAATTCAAACCATTATTTCCAACTATGTAATCCATGTCGCCATCCTTGTCAAAATCACCTTGCTGAATGCTCCACCACCAGCCTGTAGTGTCATCAGTAAGCCCCGTGTTTTTTGTAACTTCTTTGAAACCTGTCTTCGTATTTTGAAAAACACGGATTGGCATCCATTCGCCAACGATAATGATGTCATCTGATTTATCATTATCAAAGTCCGTAATTACAGCACTTGTTGCCATTCCCAGATTAATGAATTCTTTAGGCGCTTTTTTAGAAATTTCAAATTTTGGTTGACTTGCAGTACTAATATTGTGTAGCAAATAAGTTGTTGCAGGTGACGGATATTGTCCGGGAACTTGTCTTCCTAATACCAAAAGATCGTTTTTTCCATCTTTATCATAATCGATTGGATATACTTTTGAGCCGCTGGCTAATATTGTTGGCAATACTCCTTTTGGCGCTTTGGCGAAATCACCTTTTCCGTTGTTGAGGTATAATCTGTCTTGTAATTTTGGATCGTTTATTAAAAATTCATATCCCCCGCTTACTACATATAAGTCATTATCACCGTCATTGTCAGCGTCAAAAATCAATGATCCTGTATCTTCACTAAATTTGTCTTCCTCAAGTGCCTGAACTTTTTTTTCTGTAAAGCCTTTTTGAGTTTGTAAAAATATTTTTCCGGTATAGCCTGCGGAGCCTCCAATGAAATAATCATCAAGGCCGTCTTTATTTAGATCACCAACAGAAATAGTGGGTCCAAAAGTAGACATTTTATGAGGCAGTAAGACCTGATCTTTAAAATCATCGTATTTGTTTTCTTCGTGTTTAAAAACAGGGAATACATTATTTTCGGATTTAAAAAGAGCATTTTTAGCAATTGTTTTCGGAGTTGTTTCTTCTTTGGCATCCTGTTCTTTGAAGTGTAGCGTTTGGTTCGCGTCAACATTATATAACTTTTGGATTTTGCCATTAGTCCAGACTACTTTTACTTCGTCAATAGTTTTGTCTTTTGCTAATCCAAAATGCAATTCAGGAGCTACTGATGACTGAAAACCCCTTGTTAAAGTAAGCTCTTGCATTTGGGTTCCTTTTTTTGTTTTTATGTAAACGCGGTTTCCCAAACCAAAAGTGTTTTTTGAACTTCCTTTGAAATTAATCTTGATATAATTATTGATTTTGGAGCTTGAATTTTCAAAAACAGAGGCGTAATCATCGATATTGTTTACAACTAAATCTAAATCGCCATCATTATCTAAATCGCTATAAGCTACACCATTTGAAAAGCCTTTATATTCAATTCCCCACTTTTTATTTACCTGTTCAAAATTTAAATTTCCTTTATTCTGAAACATAAAATTATCGATTTTCTCAGATGGAATTTCCTGAGATTTTTTAAGGAGGTCCTTAGGTTGTAAATCCAAAGCCTCTAAACTATTAAAGAAATCATTATTGTTGATTTCTCTTCTGGTTCCGTTACTTACAAACAAATCCTTGTTCCCGTCATTGTCAAAATCTGCGAATAAAGGTCCCCAACTCCAGTCGGTAGAGGAGGTTCCTGTAATACGCGATATATTTCCAAAATGAGGTATTCCGTTTTCATTAACTCCTGTATTGAGCTGCATACAATTGTGCATATATTGGTAATTAAAACCTGCATCAACTACATCCCAAAAGAGTTTTGGATTCATGCTGGACATATTTGCTTTTTTACGGCGATTGTCTTTGGCATCCATATCTACCTGAAAAACATCTAGGTTACCGTCGTTGTTAAAATCAGAAATATCAACTCCCATTCCATAGAAAGAATTATGAGACATTGCTTCTTTTACAACTTCCTTAAAAGTACCATCCTGATTATTGATGTACATGAAATCAGGTGAGTTGAAATCATTTGAAACGTATATGTCAGGCCAGTTATCATTGTTTAAATCACCAATTGTTGCACTTAATGATAAACCATACGCTTTTACTCCGGCTTCCTGGGTAACATTGGCAAAATGATTACCGTCATTTCGGTATAAATGCCCGGATTCATTGTCTTTAACATGAAGCATCATCTGTACATAATCTCCGGTTGCAGAATTGAACTTGGTAGGAGGGTAGTTGGCTACGAATAAATCTAAATCGCCATCTTTGTCATAATCAAAAAATGTTCCCTGAACACTATTTCCTATATCATCAATGCCGTATTCTTTAGCTTTTTCTGTGAATGTACCATTACCATTATTGATATACAATTCATTGTTTTTTGGTCCAAATTTTCCCCCTACACTGCAATAGATATCTAAAAAGCCATCAGCATTTACATCTGCCATAGTAACTCCAGTGTACCAACGGCTGTCGCCTTCAACACCTGCTTTTTTAGTGATATCTTCAAATTTTAGATTTCCTTTGTTCAAATATAGTTTATTGGGTACCTGATTTCCCGTAAAATAGATATCTACAAGGCCATCATTATTAATATCTCCTGTAGCAACTCCTCCTCCTAAATAAATATAATTATAGGTAAAGTAGTTAAGAGAATCGTTTTCTGTCAGATTATTACTGAAATCAATTCCTGTATCAGCACGGTCTAATGTAGAAAATATCACTTCATCTGATTCTTTCGTAGAACAGCTGGCAAGTAATACTAGGCTTAACAGACTAAAAAAAGCTGTTTTTATTTTTATATTTTTCATTTTTATAAATAATAATTTTGTCATTTGTCTATTAATGTTTTAAGTAACATTCAGGAAGTCTAAGTTTTATGTTTCTTATCTTCAGATGTCTACTTGTTTAAATACATATAGAAGATTTCGCTCCAACGGTTGGAAAAACTGTTTTTTTGATATTTATTTTTGAAAAGTTTTTTTCTCCCTCTATAATTTTAATGAATTGATTTGGCTGAATGTTTTTAAACACTTGCTTCTTTTGGTTTTTAGGCCAGGTAATTTCAATTTGGTCAATAACAGTTGCCTGTCCAATTCCAATTTCCATTCTTAAGGCTGATGCCCCAAAACTTCCGCCTGAATTTACTATCCTGTATACAGATCTGGAAACACCCTTTTCTTTGAAACTGACTTTTATTTTTGTTCCAATAGCAGAACGATTGCTGTCTGTACCTTCTAACAGTAATTTTATCCAGCGATTGTTGTTCTGGCCGGGATTCAGGTATAAAGAATTATTGAAAAAATCTCCGTTATAAGCACCTCCAACTTCAATAAAAATATCGGTATCGCCATCATTATCCAGATCGTTAAAAGCTATACCATGGCCTTTTTGCAAATTTCCTACCCGAGCCGAAACCGTAACATCAGCAAATTTGCCATCGCCCATATTTCTAAATAACCTGTTTGGTGTTAAAGATGCGTAATCCGGATTTCCTGTTCCAAGATACATGTCTAAAAAGCCATCATTATCAATATCCCCAAAATTTGAGCCCATTGCAAATACAGTTTTACTTAATCCGGATACTTTTGATACATCTGAGAAAGTCCCGTCATGATTGTTGCGGTATAGATACATTTTACTGCTTTTATTTGGGATATTCAATGCTTCCATTGCCGTTTCGCCAGCGACAGAACCCAGAAATTGATAGCCACAAACAAAAATATCCTGCCAGCCATCATTATCATAATCCCAAAACCAGGTTGGAAAGGTCATTACATTGATTCCGGCTAAACCGGCCTGATCAGTGACATCTATAAAGTGTGGAATACCATTTTTGATTCCTGTATTTTTTAATAATATTTTCTTTTTATTCATTCCAGAAAGAAACAAATCAATGTCGCCATCATTGTCATAATCTGCAGAAGTGGATCCTTTTATGTAGCCTATAACATCGCATTTTGCTGCGTGGGCTACATTAGTAAATGTGCCGTCCTGATTATTCAGATACAATTCAGAAGGGTAGGACTCGCTATCTGATGATTCGTTACCAATGAATAAGTCTAAATAGCCATCATTATTAAAATCATTCCAATTGCCTCCCTGAGTAGGAAATTCTGAATATAACCCGCTTTTAATGGTTACATCAGTAAAAGTACCATCACCATTGTTACGCAACAACGAGTTGGGCTGTCTGCCGAATTTACGCATCCAGGCTCCTCTCATAACAAAAATATCAGCATCCCCATCATTGTCATAGTCGGCTTGTATCATACTCAAACCTCCCTTAAAACGTCCTATTTCCGATGCTTTGGAATAATCAATATATTTCCCTTTCTGATCATTTTGATAATAATGCATCACTCCGTTCAAACTCCAGTCAGAAGTTACAATATCTAAATAATTATCATTATTGAAATCATCAACAATAACACCGCCTGACATATTTTTACTTATTATTCCAACATTTGCGGCAACATCCACAAATGGTTTTATGCTATAGCCTGAATTATCTTTATTCAGATTGGGTATCAGCCATTTTTTTGGAACATCTGAAGGATAAGCGCCTATAGTCATATACGCAATATTAAGCAGCCATCTTGATTCATAATCATTCGGATTTATATCCAGTAGTTTTTTATAAATTTCGATTGCTTTTTGAGAACCTTGCCGAATAATATGGACTCCATTTTTTTGTATGGGAATAATACACGATTCAGGATTGTGGTAATTGACACAGTTTTGTTTTTCGCCCAGCCTCATATAGGCAATTGCTAAAAATTTTAAGGATTGAGGGTTGTCTTTCCCATCAATCTTTTTCATCCTGTTGATGGCATTTTCCAGAGTGGACACAGACTCAGCTTCTTTTCCAAGTTTTAATAATGCATTCCCTTTATTTAATTCATTATGTAATTTAAAGAAACCTTCATCGGAACTTTTAATTATTGAATCGTAATAAATCACTTCTGCTTTTGAGGCAAATGGGTTGTTTTTTACATTATACATCATTTTTCTGGACTCCAAAATCTTAATCATTTTGTCATTCGGATTAGAAAAATATTCGCAGGACTGTATCAAAACACAGGTTATGAATAGCAGTATTAATTGTTTAATTTTCATAATTAAAACTTTTTAGATTATATTAATCCTGCTATTATTTATCGAAATTTTTATTTCCTATATGAAGATTATAAAATTTCCAGACTTCATGAGCCACATTTCTGCCTAGTTTAAGCCCCTCAACATTATCAGATTGAATATGATAGCCTCCCATGACTCTGGAAATTCCCGCCATGTTAGCTGTTTCGGTGAAGGTTGGGAATTTAAGAACTACAGGTTTTCCGATATTATTTGGTTCAGTCATTGACCCAGGTTCATTCCACGTAGCAGATTCTCCGAAAGTGTCACTACCGGTCCATAATTTTAATGCTTCTCCACAGCCGCCACTAATTGTACTGTGTCCTGAAACATAACCCGGAAAAGCGGGACATAAAAATATATCTGGTGAATAAGGTCTCCAGTCTTGTCCTTTCATTTCTATATTTCCAAAACCGGGACCGCCCCAGGCTTTTATATTTTGATCTTTATAATAATGATGAACTAAAGCATAAGGACGGGCAAAATCATAAAACATTTTTGTGTCCCAACATGCTATAAAACAATCCATTGCTGTCACCTGATTGTAAAAAAACATTTTGACATCCTGATCTAAAGTATGATGATCACGTCTGGAAACATCCTGAGCAAATTTTAGCCAGTGTCCGGCCTGTTGCACAGATTTTGGTCCGTCACGCATAAATTCTACCAATGCTTTTTGTTCATTAGTAAGATTATATTGCAAATCAAGTAGTTCCTTGACTTCACTTTTAAGTTGTTCAGAGTCTAATGAAGGTGGCGGTACAGGACGAAACTGATCGCCGGATTGTAATCCGACAGGCTTTACTTTGTTCCAAAACGGAGTTGCACAACCCGGTGCAAACTTACCGCCTTTTCCATCTGAAAAATATTTTGGCTGCCAATGAATTACATCAATCATTTCGTCAGGAGAATTGATTGGTTTATAATTTACATAGTTAAAATATGGAGTTCCATTTGAACCGTCTTCTTCCCCATATTGATTTGCCCCGTCATGTTTTCTCGCTTCAATTACTGCTTTCGCTGCTAAATTACCTATTCCTACAGGCGTTTTAGGGTCTAATGATTTATCATTAGGATCCAGTCCTAATTTGGCCATAAAGTCTACAAACAATTGTTTGTCCGAAAAGTAATATTCACATAATGCATTAAAGGCAGCATAACTAATAGCAATCTCCTTATTTTTGAGAGTCTGTTCTTTATTAGGTCTTCTTTCAGTATCTTTTAAATATACAGGAATTGCTTTTTTATCGTAACGGCTCCAGGCATCAAAAACAGCAACAAATGTCAGCCCTAAATAACGGGAAGTAACTGTTGGCCTTGGTTTAAACCTATCGGTGTCGTTACCGGTGGCAAGAACAGCTATTTGCGACCATTTATAGGCTATATTATTTTCTCCTGTTGGTTCTTTAATTTTATCTTTAGTTTGAGCAAATAAAGATGTGGTTAAAATACTAAATAGTAGTATTTTATATAGTAGTTTATAAATTTTCATTTTGGTGGTTTTATATGGTTTTTTGATAGTTTTTCTTTTCAATTAGTATTCATAATTGAAAGCTGGATGTTAAATTTGGAATAAACATATTCAATCTTAAGTCAAGGACTAAGATTCAATTTCAAAACATGATTTATTAAATCAGGCCTGTTTATATTTTTAACATCAGAGAATACTATACCATATCAGGAGGAGGGTAGTTGGTAGTAAAATACCCGGAAAGAAGTTTTCCTTTTGGATTGTATGAATTTAAAGTAACGGTGTAAATTAATTTAGTTGAAGTAATTGCTAGATTAATTTTATCATTAGGAATGTAATCCTGAATAAAGGATTTCATTAATTTTTTACTTGGATTTTCTTTATTTGAATCGGTATCAAATATTTGACTGTCTACAATTTTTTTTAAATCATTACTCAGCATCTGACGATGGGAGTTCTTGAGGCAATATAATTTTAAAACGTTGTTTATAATTCTTTTCTTAAAGACATGGTAGGTTTTGTTTTCTACTACAAAATCTTCATTAGCTGTCTCAAAGCCAGAATCTACGATATATGCATAAGGATCAATTTTAATTTCAATTACTTCAAAATTGGAGTTGTCAGTTTTCTCCATAGCATTCACCCATACTTGCTGTTGTTGTTCAGCAAACATGATATAAAATCCTAAAACATTGTAAAACAACGTTACGATTAAAAAAAGTGATGCAATTTTTTTCATATGGAATAAAAACGGGTCAGTGTTCTTATATTATTTAGGAATTTGCATTCTGTTTACTGCAATGATCAATCAATACAATTAAAAAGAAAAGCATAATTATAGCCGTTGCGGCTGTTCCTAATGGAACTAAAAATAGAATAGAGGTATGGGTTTAAATCTCCTTTTTAAGAGGTCATTATTTTATGAGTATAGTAAATAAACAGCGCATTCACATGCGCTGTTTATCAAAACACTAACTCAACCTAACCAACTTCAATCATTTAATAACCAGGATTATTATCACTTGGTTTTATATTTGGATTAGAAGATGTTTCTCTGTTAGGGATTGGCCATAACTCACTTTTACCAGTTTGAAAACCAGTTCCGGCAAGCTCAGTACTCGCAATGCCCCATCTTATAATATCATCAAAACGAACTTGTTCACCAGCTAATTCTACCTTGCGTTCATGAACAAGGGCAGTAAAAACCTGATCTTTTGTAAGTGTAGTTGCTAACAATGGTACATCTGCTCTAAATCGAACTTCATTAATGTAGCCAATAGCAGTTGACTGTACACCTCCGGCTCTTAGGCTTTCGCACTCAGCTTTCATAAGTAAAACATCTGAGTAACGCATAACTTTAAAGTTAATACTTGAATCCAGATTTTCATCAGTACGCTTATAGTAGTTTTGATATTTTTTCCAGCCTGCTCTTCTAATTCCTGCTGAAGAGGTAAAATTAGCAGCTGTCATTGTGCTATTCCCCTTATTGTATTTTGATCCGGGAACATAAAAAGTTTCTCCAAAACGTTTGTCTCCAGTCTCATACTCATCTAATAAATCATCTGACGGATACACATTAAACCATCCCAGATTGCCGTATTCCTGGCCTCTAAGAGTCGATTCTGCAACACCGTCTCCTGCTGTATCACTACCCCATTTATCACCTACTCCCAGAGTTTCATCGTATTCAATCTCAAAAATAGATTCAGGACCATGCTCCGTTTCATCCATAAAGTTGTTGTAAAAATTAGACTCCAGACTAAATCCTGTTACTTTATTAAAAGCAGTCAGGGCTTCATCATACTTTTTTTGATATAACAGTACTTTCCCTAAGTAAGCAAAAGCAGCTTCTTTTGTTGCTCTTCCTTTATCTTCTACAGTTTTGCTTAACAGATTTTTGGAAGCAAAATCAAAATCAGCTTCAATCAATTTATACACATCTTCTTTGGAACTTCTGGCAAGACCTTCAGTGGTCTGCGTAGTGTAAATAGGTAAATCACCAAAACGAGGAACTAAAAGAAAATAATAATAGGCTCTTAAAAAATGAGCTTCTCCTAAAAATTTATTTTTTTGCTCTTGTGTTAAAATTGAATTAGGTAAAGCCTGGATTTTTGCTTCATTATCCAATACAAAATTAGATTTTGATATTCCCAAAAAACACGTTTCCCAATAGTACTGAATAATATCGCTACTTGCATCGAAAGTAAAATTGGTAAAAGGAACTTTATTACCTTCTAATTGCGGATTTCCTTTAGCTTCCTGAGCCATAAGATCTAATGCGAAGAAAATATGACGCGCATACAGCCCTCTTGTCTGCAGGTTCGCATAACACGCATTTACCGCAGACTGCACCTGATTTTTCGTTTTAAAGAAAGTTTCCGGAGACAAGGCATTTGGATTAGTTAATTCTAAATCCTTAGTGTCACATGAATTTATTGCCAAAATTCCAGACAATACTACAACTATATATTTTATTTTTTTCATCATCTTTTATATGTTAAAATGTAACTTCAAGACCAAAAATTACTGATTTTGGCTGTGGATATCTTCCTATATCAATACCTGCCGAATTTGAATTTGCATCAACACGGGCAATTTCAGGATCCAGGCCAGAATAATTTGTAATAGTGATAAGATTTTGCCCGCTTACATAAAATCTTATGTTAGAAAAATATTTAGCAAATGCATCTCCTGAGAATGTATATCCTATAGTGACATTTTTTAATCTTGTGTAAGATCCGTCTTCAACATATCGCTGGCTGGCTGATGACCAGTTTTGGCTTGCACCAAGTGCTCTTGGCAATGTAGCAGATGGATTAGTAACACTACCATTTACAACAACCGCTCTGTCTAAAACCTGTGTGCCAGAGTTAAACAAACGCTGCATTGCTTCTAAGTCGAATTTATTTGAGTTAAAAACATCATTTCCGGATACTCCAGAAATAAAGCAGTTAAAATCGAATTTTTTATATGCTGCTGTAAGGTTTAAACCGTATGTAAAATCAGGATATGGATTCCCAATATTTGTTTTATCTTCTGAATTGATTACTTTATCCCCATTACGGTCAACAAATCTAATATCACCTGGCTGGAAAGTAGTTTGACCCGGTGCTAAAACCGCATCTACTTCTGCCTGGTTTTGATAAATTCCATCAGTTTGATAACCCCAGAAATAGAATAACGGCTGACCTACTTCTAATCTTGAGAATTGCTCTAAACCAGCTCTTCCTGATGGTCCCCCTAATACACTGGTTACGCCTGGAGCTAAATTTGTAACTTCATTTTTGCTTGTACCTAAATTCGCTGTTGCAGACCACGTGAAATCACCTTTTCTGTCATTGTACCCCAATGTTACTTCATATCCGGTTACTTTTACATCGGCAATATTTCGTATTTGTGTTCCTCCCGGAGAACCAGTAGAAGCAGCAAGTGGTACTGCAAAAAGGATATCACTACTTTTATTGTTAAAATATTCGATAGATCCCGTGAATTTGTCATCGAATAAACCAAAATCTAAACCGATGTTTCTGTCCAGTTTAGACTCCCATTGCAAATCCGGATTAGCAGCACTACCTGAAGTTGTACCTATTCCTGCCTGTCCATTAAATGGATAGGTATAATTAGTAGCTAAACTAGAGCTGTAGCGATAATCTTCAATTTTATCATTTCCTGTTGTTCCCGTAGATGCTCTAAGTTTTAAGGTACTGAAAATAGAATTATCCATAAAAGTTTCTTTGGCAATATTCCATCCTAAAGCCACAGAATAGAAATTACCATAACGTTTATTAGCTCCAAATCGGGAAGAACCATCTCTACGTCCTGAAATGGCAAAGAGATATTTATCATCGTAATCGTAATTAATACGGGCGATGTAACCTAAATTGTTTGTTTCAAAATTATTTGAACTTAAGTTAGCATTCTGAAGACTTAACTGATCGATTTCGTCAGAAATTAAGTTACGGCTTCCTGCTGTCACGTTTCGGCTTTTATTTTCAATTTTGGTTATAACCCCTAATACTTCAATATTATGTTTATCGGCAATAGTAGTTTTGTAGGTTAAACCATTATCAAAAACGATTGTCTGGCCTTGAGAATTTATTTCTGCAGTTGAGGAGTAATCCTGAAAATGGGCTGAACCATCACGGAAACTAGGCACAAATGTATGATCTCTGGTTGTGTAATAATCTAAAGAAACTTGTGATCTGAATTTTAACCCTTTATAGATTTCTAATTCAGCGAAGATGTTCCCAATTATAGATACTCCGTTAACTTTTTGATATCCATGCTTGGCCACACGTACCGGGTTTTCAGCATCCTGCCCATCAGCAGCTGAAGGACCCTGATATCCGCCTAAATTACTTGCGTTGTAAACCGGTAAATAGGGAGCCATTTTGATAGCATGTTCCAGTAAAGTTCTGCCTCCGGCACTACGTTCCGGATTTGTAGTACTAAAAGATACTCCTATATTACTTCCAACGCTTAATTTACCTATATTTTGTGTGTTATTAGCACGGAAAGAATAGCGTTCAAAACCTGTCCCAATTAGAGTACCTTCTTGTTTTAAATATCCGGCAGAATATCGGCTGGAAGAATTCTCAGAACCATTTGAGAAACTCAAGTTATAATCCTGCATCAATCCAGTCTGAAATATTTCGTCCTGCCAATCGGTATTTGTATTGCCAAACTCCGCAGCTCTTGCAGTTAAATTGCTTCCTAAATCGTTCGCATACTGAAGATATTGTTGCGTATTTAAAACATTATATCTTTTAGTAACAGTTTGAGCACCTACATAAGAACTAAAAGTTAATTGGCCAGGACCTTTTTTCCCTTTTTTGGTAGTTACCATAATTACACCATTAAAGGCTTTAGAACCATACAAGGCAGTTGTCGAGGCATCTTTTAATACAGACATAGATTCTATATCATTTGGATTTAATCCAGATAAGTTACCTACTAAAACTCCATCCACAACATATAAAGGATCACTATTATTCATTGTAGCTAATCCACGAATTTTAACTGTAGGGCTTGAGCCTGGTGCGCCATTAACCACGGTAACACCGGCAGCTCTACCTTGCAAAGCCGATTCTGCATTGGTGATTGGTACGGCTACAATATCCTTTGCGTTTACTACTGAAACTGCTCCGGTTACCTTAGTTCTTTTTTGAGTACCATACGCAACTACAACTTCATTTAAGGTTTGTGTTGATTCAGCTAATTTAATATTGATGACTGTCTGATCTCCTACAGTGATCGTTTGAGAAGTTAATCCAACGTAAGAAAATGTTATTTTGTCTGTAGCATTAACTCCTTGTAAAGCGTAGTTTCCATCAAAATCTGTTGATGCGCTATTTTTAGATCCTTGTACATTAATACTGGCACCCGGTAATGGAACCCCTGATGGATCCGTAACCACACCCTTTATGGTTTTTAATTGTGCCATCACATCCTGAGTGCTAACTATAAGCAATGCGATTATTGCAAATTTCAATTTTAACATCATAGTTAATTGGTTTTTTTGTTTAGTTAAATAATTGTTTGGTTGTAAAATTTGTTATTATATATTGAATTGTATTTTTCATTTCTGAAATCACTAATAATATGTTTTCTTAATTATATTTTCAATCATATTCTTATTGTTTAATTTTTGATTCAAAATGGTATTCAATAAATAAATTGGTTTTCATTTCATGCTGTAAATTGGTTTTTAATTTGTTAGTAATTATTTTTAGTTATTTGATAATTGTTTAATCCAAAAATATCACCTTAACATAAATTTCACATATCACAAATGATGCAAAAACTATCAAATTTGTAGCATAACATGTACAAAACCAATGAATTCAATGTTTTACAAGCAATAGAGAGATGAAATACCGATCAGAAATTATCAATTATGATGCTTTATTTTTTTAGTATTAAAAAAAATAAAAGGCTATTTTTTTGTATTTGATAATGATGAAAAATGAAAATGTAAGAGAAAAATGAAGAAATTTTTTAGGTCAGACTGGCTTTTTATTATGATGAATATTTCAGCCGGACATTCCACAAGGAACCGATAATTGATTGTTACGAAGCAAAAAAAAGACAGTATAAAACTGTCTTTTTAAATGCTTTTTGAAACTTATTGTTTGTTATTATGGGTGGGAAGGTATCCGTATTTTTCTTTATAGCATTTTGTAAAATAGGAAGGAGAACTAAACCCCACTTTATAACTGATTTCAGTTATATTATCATTCCCCAGTTCAATTAATTCTTTTGCTTTTTCTAAACGCACGTTACGTATAAATTCATTTACAGATACACCTGTGAGCGTTTTAATTTTTCGATACAGCTGGCTTCTGCTTAAAAATACCTTTGATGCCAAAACCTCCACACTTAATTCAGGTTCACTTATATTTTCATTAATGTAATTCAGGGTGTTTTTTATAAACTCATTATCTAAAGTGGTTGTTTTTTCTTTTGCTTTTGGCGTAATTCCGTTATAGAATTTGTTAAACATAATTTGCCTGCTGTTAATTAATTGCACAAGACTGGATCTTAAAATGGCCATATCAAAAGGTTTACTCAAATACATATCTGCTCCAGAATCAATACCTTCTAATTTATCTTTAATTAAGGCCTTTGCAGACAGCATCATTAAAGGAATATGACTGGTTTTTAAATCGGCCTTAATATTTTTGCACAATTCTAAACCGCTCATAACAGGCATAATTACATCAGTCAAAATCAGGTCCGGTAATTTTTGTAAAGCTAATTCCAAACCAACCTGGCCATTTTCAGCGACTAAAACTTTATATTCTTTTTTGAGTTCATTTTTTAAATAATTTCGCAGCTCTACATTGTCTTCAACAATTAAAATGGTATAAATTCGATCTTGTTTTTCCTGATCATCTTGTAATTGTTCGTCTGTTTTTTCAATTATTGGTGTATAGCTTATTTTTTTCTCCTTTTTAAATTCCTCAAGTGATATTTCGTTCTCATTAAAAAAATCTTTTCCAATAGGAAATACTAGTTTAAAAGTGGTGCCAATTCCCAATTCACTTTCTACTTCGATTATCCCTTTATGTAATTCCACAAAACCGCGAACAACTTCCAATCCTATTCCGGTACTTCCATAATACGCTTTGTTTAAATTGTTTACCTGATAAAAGCGATCAAATATTCTCTTAATATCTTTTTTATCCAGTCCTGCACCGGTATCTTCAACGATAATCTCAAAAGACGGATAAGTATTGGTCGAATTTATCATCGGAAAATTTATAAATTCCTCATTCACTACTATTTTTACCTTTATTTTTCCATTGTCAGGAGTAACCTTAAAAGCATTTGATACGACATTAAAAATAATTTTTTCGAACATTTTAGGGTCTATCCAGTCTTTTAAAGATGTTTTGTTAGACTCAAACTCCAGCTGAATGCCACGGCTTAATGCTTCTTCATCAAAATAACTGACAATTTCTTTCGTAAAGTTTACAACTTCAATCAGTTGTAGTTTAATGGTCATTTGGTTAAACTGCAATTGATTAAAATCCATTAGCTCATTAATTAATCTGGAGAGCCTGTCTGAACTTTTTTGAATGGTTTTCAGTTTGTTCAGCACACCATTTGGTAATTCCTGAGCGCTATTCCGGATTATATCTCCTAATGGATTTAAAATTAAAGTAAGGGGAGTCCTGAACTCATGTGATATATTAGTAAAGAATTGTAATTTTTTATTATTTAATTTTTCAATTTGGATGGCTTTTTTCTGTTCAAACTCTATCATTTGTTTTTGTTTGAAACGATTTTGATAGTATTGATTGGCAAAGTGAACCGCTGCAAATAGTAATAAAGAATAAAACAGGTAAGCAAAAGATGTTTTCCACCAGGGTGGTAAAATTTCAATTTTTAATTCTAATGGTTTTTGGCTCCAAATTCCATTTTTTTCTGATGCTTTAACCTTGAAAATATAATTGCCTGGAGCTAAGTTAGTGTAAGTTGCCGAACGTTTATTGCCAACATAATTCCAGGAATCTTCAAATCCTTCTAAATAATAAGCAAATTCATTTCGGGCAGGAAAAGAATAATTAATAGCGATAAAATCAATTGTAAATACAGACTGATCATGTTTAAGTATTATTTTTTTGGTTTCAGATAATACTTTAATTAGTGGTGAGTTTTTTTCGAGTGGTGCTACTGACTTATTAAAAAGTTTCAAATCAGTTAAGTAAATTGGAAGTTGTTTTTTACTTTTAACTAAACTCGCGGGATTAAAGTAATTTAGACCTTCGTAACTTCCAAAATAAAGCAACCCATTTTTATCTTTTAATACAGAGTTGTTATTAAAGTCATTCCCCAGCAGACCATCATATGTAGAATAGTTGAGGTTAATTTTGTTTTTTAAATCCAGTTTGGTGATTCCTTTTTTTCCACTTATCCAAATACATCCATCATTAGATTCTGAAATTGATGAAATTGATTTTTCATTCAGCCCTTTGAAATTTATATACCATTTTAATAAGTCTGTTTTTTTATTGTAGCTAAATAATCCTGCGCCATCTGTACCAATCCAGATTTCTTTATTTTTGGCTTGATATAACGTATTGATAGTATGTGTACTTTTATGATTTTTAAGCTTTTCAGACATTTTATTCCGAAAAGAAGTTACTGAAAAAGTGACAAAATCATCTGTATTAACTTTGTAAAGGCCAGTTGTTGAACCAACCCAGACAGCATTGTCCGAATCAGTAATCACCTTTCGGATATCTAAATTGATTAATCCATTTGTATAAAACGGTTTAGAGTCACAATGGTGAAACTGGCGATCTGAAGGAGTATAATAGTGCAGTCCTTTTGCAAAAGTTCCTATCCAGATTACACCTCTGGAATCCTGAGCAATACTCATAATATTGTCTGAAGTCAAACCTGGAGTATTTTTTGTGTTGTAATTAATAAAGTTTCGACTCCCTTTTTTTAAAACAAAAATGCCTTCATTCCAGCTTGATAACCAAATATTCTGATTTGTATCTATAAATACATTCGTGATGTTATCATTGGTTAATCCGGAATACAGGCTGGTGTCAGATTTGGTAATATGTCTGAAAAGTTTAGTTTTCGGATTATAGACATCAACTCCTCCGCCTTCCATAGAAATCCATAACTGGCCTTCATTATCTTTGGCGATACCGGTGACACAACTGGTTTGTAATGATTGAGGATTTCCCGGGATGCTTTCTATAATATTTACTTTGCTGTTTATTTTATCAAAAATGCCTAAACCTTTATTATAATAACCCAGCCAGATTCTTTTTTCTTTATCTAAAAATAAGGACCAAACAGAGTTAGAGCTTAAGCTTCGGATACTGAATTTACTGTTTACATATTTTTTTTGAACAATACCCTGATTGTTTACAATGATTAACCCATCATTTTCGGTTGCACAAAGAATTGTTTTCGGGTCTGTTGCCAGTATCGACATAATTCTTTTTCTGGTGATGGGGTACAAAACAGCCTGTTTAATCTTAGCATTTAAATCTAATTTTACCAGCCCCTTATAGCCATTCCCAATCCATAAATTTTGTTTGCTGTCAATACACATCGATACTATAGTACCTGTAAGTAGATCTTTTTGGTTAATCGTCACTTTTTTGACTTCATTTTTTTTAGGGTCAACTACTTTTAGGCCAAAATTAGTGCCTAAATAAATAGTACCATTTTTATCTTTTGCCAAACAATTGATAAGGCAATTTGTTGAATTTGGGATGTCGAGTTTTATAGTAGTAATTTTTCGGGACTCTGTATTGAGTTTCAATAAACCGCCATTAAATGTACCTAAAAAAAGATTTCCTTTATTGTCTTCAATTATGCTTTTAACAGAAATTACAGTTTCTTTTACATTCTTCTTTTGAATATTAATATTTTCAAAAGTATTCAAATCTCTGTTATACAGGCATAATCCCTCATCTGTCCCTATCCACAATCGGTTGCGTACATCTACATAAACAACATAAATCAGATTGCTGTTAATAGAATTGTTTACCTTGGAGTTTTGCTCGTAAGCAATATAATTTACTCCATCGAATTTATATAGACCTGCTCCGTTTGTTCCAATCCAAATGACTCCGGATTGATCCTGCGTAATGGTATAAATGCCACTTTTGGAAGTTTCTTTACTTACGAGCCTAAATTGATAGTTTTCAAATGTATTTTGAGAAAACAAACAATTTATCGTAAAGAATAAGATGACACAGATTCTAAAACATTTTTTTGGGGACATTTATATAATGATTAGTGAAATTAGAATTAAATATATACTATTTTAGTTGAAAACCAACTATTTGTTTTTTAACACATTAATTTTGATTACATTTTGAGTGTAATATTTATTGTATGCTTTTTATTATATGATAGAGATTAGTTTAAGATGTAACCTACTTTTTATAATATCCGGAACGAGTATTAGTTCTCTCTTCTTTCTCTTAAATCTTTTTCAATCTCAATTTCCATGTTTTTGTCAATTACATAAAAACACAATAAAACAGCACTTATAATGAATATAAAACCAGGATAAATACTTATTGATAATTTAATCCCTTCAAGAGCTGCTGATACTTGATGAACTTCTTCAGCGATATAACCATATTTAGATAAAAAAGCTGCTCCCAGTGCGCCTCCAATACTTATACCGATTTTTAGTCCGAAAATCATTGCCGAAAAAACAGTCGCTGTCGCTCTTCGGTTGTTTTTCCATTCGCTGTAATCCGCTACATCAGCAATCATAGCCCACAATAGTGGAATCGTTACTCCATATATAAATCCGTGTGCTAATTGGGTAGCGAAAACCATTGTAATAGCTGTTTTGCTGTAAAAGTTAAAAAGCAGTAAGCTTATAGCGGATAAAAATATGAAAGTGATATAAATGTTTCTTTTGCCAAAGGAATCTGCGAGTGACTTTGAAAACATAATTCCAAAAATCATAAAAAGAATTCCACCAGCATTAAAAAGACTAAATGCAGAAGTGGGAACATCTTTCGGCCACTGAAGATCTGTTAATCCTATCGTTATTAAAAAATTATTTAGAGATCCAATAAATTTAGTAAATCCAATATCTTTCAAAAAGACAGTTTGTGCAGCCGGATCTAAATAATATTTAAAGTAAAAAACATACATCCCGCCCTTTAAGGATAAGGTTATAAACACCAAAATGGTAACCAGTAACATAACAAACCAGGGACCGTTTTTAGATAAATCTATAAAATCCTGCTTAACGGAAGATTCCTGACTTTTTTTAGGGATGATTCTTTCTTTGGTAGTAAAAAAAGTTATAAGCAAACAAATTACACCTATAACGGCGAATAATATCATAGTATTTTTAAAACCAACAGCTTTATCGCCATGCCCCAAAATTAAAACTAATGGCAATAGAAGTGATTGAATTATAAACTGAGCTATCATTACCGCTACAAAACGGTAGGAAGAAAGGCTGTTTCTTTCTCTCATATCGCCTGTTAAGACGCCGCTTAAAGCCACATACGGTAAATTGTTTGCTGCATAAATTAATACCAGAAAAAAGTAAGTGAGTAATGTGTAGGCTATTTTGCCTCTTAATCCAAAATCAGGAGTCAAAAAAGAGAGTACGGCGGCCACCCCAAAAGGCAAAGCAGTCCATAGTATCCAGGGTCTGAATTTTCCCCATCGGGTTCTGGTACGGTCTGCAATAATTCCCATAATGATATTAAAAAAAGCACCTATAAAACCACCAATAAAAATAATAACACTTGCTGTTCCGGCAGGAATTTTATAAACATCCGTGTAAAAGAAAGCTAAAAAGGTCAGCAAAGTCTGAAAAATCAAATTTGCTGCAAAATCACCTAAACCATAACCTATTTTTTCTATTACTGAAAGTTTTTGTGATGTATTACTCATAGAAATGCTGTTTTTTATTTCATTAATCATTTATACCGATTTGAAAATTATTTTAATAGATTTTACCAGAAAATGAATGTCTTTTTTTATTCATTTTAATAAAAACTAAACGTAAAAATAGCTTGAAAGTTGAAATAAGATTGTCAATTTTGAAGCGTTTAATAGCATATTTGAAGCATAATTTGCTTACAGTAAATCTATTAAATATAAATTATTATTTTAGCCTCTTAGTTAAAAAATACACACTCATTTTCACTTAGTTAATATCTCATTTTCATTTTATTTATATGCGTCTTTTATACCTTTTATCAATCATTTCCTGTTTGATCATGAGCTGCAACAGCAAACAGAATAATCAGGAATATCATAAATATACTAATGATTTAATCAACGAAACGAGTCCGTATCTTTTGCAGCATGCTCATAATCCGGTAGACTGGAAAGCATGGAATAAAGAAGTTTTAGACAAAGCAAAGGCAGAGAATAAGCTTATTATCATTTCGGTAGGTTATTCTGCGTGTCATTGGTGTCATGTTATGGAAGAAGAGAGTTTTGAAAACGAGGCTGTAGCAAAATTAATGAACGATAATTTTATCAGCATAAAAGTAGACAGGGAAGAGCGACCTGATATTGACCAGATCTATATGAATGCAGTACAACTGATGACTGGTAAAGGCGGATGGCCTTTAAATTGTATTGCGCTTCCTGATGGTCGTCCTGTTTTTGGAGGTACATATTTTACAAAAGAAGAATGGACAAAAGCGCTGACTGAACTTTCTGAATTATATAGAAATAATCCAAAAAAAGCAAATGAATACGCAGATAAGTTAGTAAAGGGAATCAGGGAATTACAATTAATTACAGTCAATAATAATGAAGCCAATTTTAAAAATTTAGATATTTTTACTGCTGTAAAATCATGGCAAAAAGATTTAGATTATAAAGAAGGAGGATTAGTTGGTGAAACGAAATTTCCAATGCCGGGGACATTGAATTTTTTGCTTAGGTACAGTATTCAAAATAATGATGAATCGATTCAAAAATATGTAGAAACGACACTTACCAAAATGGCTGACGGAGGAATCTATGACGCAATTGGTGGTGGCTTTTCAAGATATTCGGTAGATGCAAAATGGCATATTCCTCATTTTGAAAAAATGCTGTATGATAATGCACAGTTAGTAAGTTTATACTCTGATGCATTTCTGGTTACAAAAAAGGAATCATATAATGAAGCTGTTCATGAAACACTGGATTTTGTAGAGAGGGAGCTTATGGCTTCTAACGGGGCTTTTTATTCTTCTTTAGATGCAGACAGTAAAAATAAGGAAGGAAAACTGGAAGAAGGGGCTTACTATATCTGGACTAAAGAGGAGTTACAATCTTTACTAAAATCTGATTACGCTCTTTTTCAAAAATATTTTAATATTAATGAAAACGGTTTATGGGAAAATCAGAAATATGTTTTGTTTAAAAACCAATCAAATAAAGATTTTGCGATAAAAAATAAATTGAATCTGAAAGAACTGGAAGCCAAAGTAAAAAGTTGGAAGCAAATAGTATTAAAAGCCAGAAATAAAAGACCCCGGCCTCATTTGGATAACAAAACCCTTACTTCATGGAATGCTTTAATGATAAAAGGTTATGTTAGTGCTTATCGTGCATTCAGAAATCCACATTACAAGGAAATCGCATTAAAAAACGCCAGTTTTATTGTAAATAACCAGCTTAAAAAAGACGGTAGCTTAAATCACAGTTACAAAGATAGTAAGAGTACTATCACTGGCTTTTCAGAAGATTATGCAACTGTTGCAGATGCATTTATTGCAATTTATCAAATTACACTAGATGAGCAATGGTTACGAAAAGCCAGGCAATTAACAGATTATGCGATGAAACATTTTTGGGATAAAAAATCAAATATGTTTTACTTTACATCTGAAAGTTCGGCAAATCTAATTGCCAGAAAGATGGAAATTACTGATAACGTAATTCCAGGCTCAAATTCAATTTTTGCAAATAATTTATTTCACTTGGGGCATTATTATTCTGATGATGTATATGTTAAAACAGCCGAGAGAATGCTAAATAATATAAAAGATGATGTATTACAATCACCAGCAGAGTATTATAACTGGTTGAATTTAATGCTGAATTATACCGATAATTATTTTGAAGTTGCCATTTCGGGAAAAGCTGCTATGACTAAAGCAGTTCAGTTTCAAAATTACTATTTACCTAATATTCTTATAGCGGGCTCTACAAAAGAAAGTACTCTCCCAATTTTAAAGGATCGTTTTGTAGATAATGAAACCTATATTTATGTTTGTGTAAATAAAGCTTGTAAGAAACCCGAAAAAGAGGTTGCAACAGCTGTTTCTAAAATAAAAAATAGTTTATAAGGATTTAGTATCTATGATGAACGCTATTAATAATGAATATTGTTTTTTTTTAACTATATAAATACATACAATGTTTTTTAACTGTTGTATTTGTTTAAAATTAACAATTAAAATATAAAACAACCGATTGTTTTATTAAATGTTTTTATATATTTGTAATAAATACACTTATTGTCTACGATAGTTTATTTTTTATTCGACATAGATTATTTTTAAGTTTCTCATAATAGAATCATAATATAAAGTTTGTGTATCATTTGATAGGAATTTGCATGCAGTTTAAAAAGAGGATACATCTTTTTTATTAGTATTCTATATAAAAATATAGTTGACGTCAGAAATAAGTAAAATTATTTTGAGCAGGATTTAAAAGTTTAATATTTGGTTATATTCCTAGTTGTATAGATAGTTTATAACTAATGTTAGTTAGTGTTAGTTTTTTAAATTAAAGCCGGAAGTTCAAATCCCTTTCGGCTTTTTTATTCCAAAATTATAAATGAATTACCAAACGAAGCCAGGAGTTTTCAATTGTATGGGATGATACAAAACTCATTACTTCTTAGGTGAGTTTTTTTAGTTTCATTAATACCAATCGAATAAATGATAATTTAATATATAAAATAAAAATGCAAAAAACAGTTTACATTTTAATTTTAGGCTTTTTATTCACTTCAATTAGTGCACAACAATATAAAAAGCATAGACTGAGTAAAGATAAATTGGCTATTGAATTATCTGAAGGTGTATTAAATATAATTCCTCTTACCGAAAAATCAATACGGATACAATATGAAACAGGAACGTTAAAAGAAAAACAAGAGTTCGTCCTGATAAACAAACCAAACGTTCCTAATTTTAAATTTAAAGAATTCTTAGAAAATTTACAACTGGCTACAAAAGAGTTAACTGTTTCATTTAATAAAAAAACAGGGGTTATTACATATAGTGATACATCAGGTAAAATTTTTCTAACTGAAAAAGCAAATTCACGAATATTAAAACCTGCTACTATTATGGGGGAATCCTGTTTTGTAGCTGAACAGGGTTTTGAATCTCCTAATGATGAATATTTATTTGGATTAGGGCAGTTTCAGGATGGTTTTTACAATCTAAAGAATGTAACCAGAAAGTTAATACAGGTCAATACACAGATTGCTATCCCGTTTTTGGTATCCAATAAGGGATATGGTTTATTGTGGCATCAGTATGGTCTGACTTATTTTAATCCAACCAATCAAAATATCGACTTAATTAGAAATACAATAAATGAAGGTGAAAAACGTGAAGTTGAAGTAACTACAACTTCAGGCACACAAAAAGTTTCGCAACAACAATCTGTTTACTCCGGAACTTTTTCGATCGCTAAAGAAGGAAAATATTCACTAATGCTGGATCTTGGAGATATGGATAGCCGCCATTTAGTTTTGATTGATGGGATAGATGTGATCAATCAATCTAATTTATGGCTGCCACCAGCAGTGAGTAAATTAGTCGAATTAAAAGCAGGTGAGCATACTGTAAAAGTGGTTTGCAAATCTAGTAATACACCATCTCTTAGTTTAAAACGAACTAATGATGAAACTGTTTTCAATTCACCCAATGCCAAATCGCTTGATTATATTGTTTTTGCAGGAAAGAATACAGACGAAATCATAGCAAATTATCGTAACCTTACGGGAAATGTACCAATGCTTCCTAAATGGGCATTTGGATTTTGGCAGTGTCGCGAACGATATACCTCTGGAGAACATTTGGTTTCAACAATAAAAGAATTCAGGAAACGTAACCTCCCTGTAGATGTAATTGTACAAGACTGGCAATATTGGGGAAAGTATGGCTGGGGTGTTCCTAAATTTGATGAAACACATTATCCGGAACCTGAAAAATTTATAAAAGAAATTCATGATTTAAATGCCCACTTTTCTATTTCTGTTTGGGAGAATTTAAATAAAGAATCAGAAATTGGTAAAGAATATGTATCAAAAAACTTATTCATTCCCAATAGTCCGTGGATAGACATTTATAATACGGAAACCCAAAAAACACATTGGAACGCACTTAATAAAAATTTATTTGCACTTGGTGTTGACTCTTGGTGGATGGATGCAACTGAGCCCGAAAATGATGCGTTAAGAGGTAAACAAACTTATTTTGGACTGGGTGATTTTTACCGGTTAACATATCCATTATTTGTTAGCAAGGCTGTATTTGAAGGTCAGAAAAATACTAATCCTGAAAAAAGGGTAACAATTCTAACCCGTTCAGCATTTTTAGGACAGCAGAGATATGGTACAATTAATTGGTCAGGCGATATAGGATGGGACTGGGATGCTTACAAACGACAAATCGTTGCAGGTTTAAATTATAATGTAACAGGGATGCCTTATTGGACAACCGATATTGGTGGTTTTTTCCGTCCAGGATCAGAACAGTATAAAAATGAAAAGTATCATGAGATTCTGACTCGCTGGTTTCAATGGGCAGTTTTTAATCCGATATTCCGTATGCATGGTTATCAAACTGAAACTGAACCGTGGAAGTATGGAGAAAAGGTGGAAAATAACATGCGTTCTATGCTCAATCTTAGATATCAGCTAATGCCCTACATCTATTCAGAGGCCTGGCAAATATCTAAGTATAACTCAACTTTAATGAGACCATTGATAATGGATTTTAGTTATGATACAGCTGCTCTAAGTCAGGCATATCAGTATATGTTTGGAAAATCATTATTAATAGCGCCAGTTACAGCACCTGAAGTGACGAAATGGGATGTTTATTTACCAAAACAAAACACATGGTATGATTTCTGGACCGGCAAAAGATTCGAAGGCGGACAAACAATAGAATCCCCAGCTACTTTAGACAAAATACCGGTTTTTGTAAAAGAAGGTTCGATCGTTCCTATGGGAAATGTGATTCAGAATACGCAAGTCAAGCAGGATGAAATTGAAATTCGTATTTACACAGGTAAGGATGCAAGTTTCACTTATTATAATGATGAAGGCGATAACTACAATTATGAAAAAGGAAAATATATCGAAATTCCAATAACCTGGAATGAAAAGAATCAAACTTTAACTATAGGAAAACAAATTGGCAGTTATAATGGTCAGACAAAAACATACACAATGAATATTGTATGGATATCTGCAAAACAAAATGGAAACGTTCCTAAAAAAGTAAAATATAGCGGCAAGCAGATTCTGATAAAAAGTAATTAATCTGAAAATAAGAAAACCACATAATTATCTATAACCAAAAAAAACTATAAACATGAAATTAAATATTAGGATTTTATTGATGTTTTGTTGTGTTTCAACATTTGAAATAACAGCACAAAACCCTATCATTAAGCACATTTTTACTGCCGATCCTTCGCCTATTGTTCACAAAGACACTTTGTTTTTGTACACAGGACATGACGTAGCGACCGAAGCAGATACTAATTATAAAATGGCCGATTGGCATGTGTTTTCCACAACCGATATGGTAACATGGAAAGATCATGGGGCGCCACTTTCACCAGATACTTTTTCATGGGCTACAGGAGATGCCTATGCCGCTCAGTGCATTGAAAGAAATGGTAAATTTTATTGGTTTGTTTCCACATTTCATAAAAAAGATGAGGTGAGCGGAGGCGGAGCTGCTATAGGTGTTGCAGTTTCAGACAGACCAACTGGCCCTTTTAAGGATGCAATAGGTAAAGCTCTTGTAATTAATGAAATGACAACTGATATGAAACATTCGTGGGATGATATTGATCCTACAGTTATGATTGATGACGACGGGCAGGCCTATATGTATTGGGGAAATGCTAGCTGTAAATGGGTAAAGCTTAAAGAAAACATGATTGAGATTGATGGTCAAATTAATTATTTGAAACCAAAAAACTTCATAGAAGGACCCTGGATATATAAAAGAAAAGAAATGTATTATTTAGTATATGCCAGTAAAGGAGAAAAGGCAGAAACAATAGAATATTGTACATCAGATAGTCCAACCGGGCCCTGGAAACATCAGGGTTTAATACAAGAAAATGTAACAAACAGTTTTACAACCCATCCAGGTATTGTTGATTATAAAGGTAAATCTTATTTCTTTTACCACAACGGAAGCTTGCCAACAGGTGGAAGTTACAGACGTTCTGTATGTGTAGATTATATGTATTATAATCCAGATGGAACTATTCAAAAAATAGTACAGACTACGAAAGGGGTAAGTAAAATCAAATAATGCTTTTTAGTTTCAATTAAGCAAAGAAATAATCATTCTCTTTTTTATTTGAATGATAAGGTTCTGCAGATTAATATTAAGATAAAAAAATATAAAAATGAATGAAAAATATAAAAGAAGTCCGCAAGCTAAAATTCGTATTTTAATACTGATTTTCGGATTGTTTGTACCGGTTTTAGCCATCTGCCAGAATAAAAAGAAAGCAGAAAAATCAGAGTCTAAAATACCGAATTATCGTAATCTGTTTAAAGAAGCAGGATATAGCCAGGACGAAATAGATAAAAAAGTCTCCAAAGCTTATTATGATGTATTTGAAGGGCCAAATAAAGTTTATTTTGAAGAAGGTGATTCTTTAGGATATGTTTCTGATGTAAAAAATAAAGACGCACGTACCGAAGGAATGTCGTACGGAATGATGGTTGCAGTTCAGCTCAATAAAAAAGATGTTTTTGATCGTATCTGGCGATGGTCAGTAAAATACATGCAGCATCAGGATGGCCCAAGAGAAGGCTATTTTGCATGGAGCGTAAATCCTGAAACCAAAAAACAAAATTCGCCTGGCTCTGCATCAGACGGAGAGTTATATTACATTACCAGTTTGCTTTTTGCTTCGAACAAATGGGGGAATGATACTGGGATTCATTACTACAATGAAGCAAGAAGAATATTAGATGCCATGTGGAAAAAAGATGGTACTGGTAATATCCATAATATCATTAATACAGAGCATAAACAAATATCATTTGTGCCGGAAGGACGCGGATACGAATGGACTGACCCATCCTATCATGTTCCGGCATTCTATGAAATATGGGCTTTGTACGCCAAAGACGGACATGAACAGTTTTATAAAGAATGTGCTGAAGTTTCCCGTAATTTTCTGCATAAGGCATGTCATCCAGTAACAGGCTTAAATTCGGATTATACAGAGTTTAGCGGAGAACCACACCCTACACCATGGATGCCTCCCGCATTTCGTTATGATTCCTGGCGTGTTCCTATGAATATCGCTATGGATTATACCTGGTATGGAAAAGATAAAAAGTGGCAGGAAGAATATGCTATAAAATTTCAAAACTTCCTTAGGTCGAAAGGAATAGAAACGTTTGTAGACCAATACAATCTTGATGGTTCCACACCAGATTTTATTCTACAGGCCGGACCAGTCAAAAAACTCAGACACTCAATAGGATTAGTAGGAACTTCGGCAACAGCATCATTGGTCAATCCAGATAAAAAGAGCATGGATTTTGTCCATGCGCTTTGGAAGGCTAAACTTGAACCTTATGAAGATGGTTATTTTGACCCCTATTATGATGGGTTAATGTATCTCTTCAGCCTGATGCATCTTAGTGGTAACTACCAAATTATAAATCCAACAGTTAAATAATTTTTTAATCGAAAAAATAAAAATATGAAACAATATGCAGTCGTAATGCTATATGCATTTATTCTATCAGGTTTTGCAGGTATTTCACAAACAAGTCAGGTTTCAATTGTTGAGGATTTCAAACCTTCATCAGTTAATCAGCCAGGTCAGGAATATCCTCAGGTTAATTCTCAGGGTTATGCGCGCTTTCAAATTTTGGCTCCTGAAGCCAAATCTGTTGTTGTAAGTCTTGGTTTAGGAGGAGCAAAAGGGGGCACTGCTCTCACCAAAAGCGAAGATGGCTACTGGAGAGGCACCACAGCCAATATAATGGATGAAGGTTTTCATTATTACCATGTGACTGTCGACGGAGGTGTTTTTAATGATCCGGGGGCACTCAATTTTTATGGCTCTACACGCTGGGAAAGCGGTATCGAAATTCCGGCACACGATCAGGATTTTTATGCTCTAAAAGATGTTCTACACGGAAATATACAGCAAATCCTTTTCCCTTCAAAAAGCACTAATACATCCCGCAGGGCTTTTGTTTATACTCCGCCTGGTTACCATAAAGACAAAGCTAAACAATATCCGGTTTTGTATTTGCAGCATGGCTGGGGAGAAGATGAAACGGCCTGGAGCAATCAGGGACGTGTAAATTTAATCATGGATAATTTGATTGCAGAAGGAAAAATTAAACCATTTATTATTGTAATGACTTACGGAATGACAAATGAAGTGAAATTTGGTGGTTTGTCAAGTTTCAAAATAGAGCCTTTTCAAACGGTTCTTGTAGATGAATTAATTCCTTATGTTGATTCCAATTTTCGTACAGTTGCAAATCATAGTAATCGTGCAATGGCAGGTTTATCAATGGGAGGCATGGAAACAAAAAGTATAACACTTAATAAACCTGAAGTTTTCTCCCACTATGCACTCCTTAGTGGCGGAACTTACAAACCTGAAGATATTAAGGATAAATCAAAAGTAAAACTTATCTTTTTAAGTTGTGGAAGCAAAGAACGTCCTGATGGTGTTAAAAGCGCTGTGTCAGGTCTTAAAAATGCCGGTTTTAATGCAGTTTCCTACATTTCTGATAATACCGGACATGAATTTCAGACCTGGCGCCGAAGTTTCAAAGAATTAGCTCCACTTTTATTTAAAGAGTAGATTTTCAATAGCATCACCCATTAATCTAAAAGTAAGTACAATAGGCACCTTCTGATGAATTATTTAGCCAAAAACATTAATAAAGCTAAAATTCATCAGCTGAAATCAGCTTATTTGGATTAATAAATTAAAACCTAAAACTATGTATAAACTTAATAGCATTTCAGGAATTCTTTTTAATTCGAAGAGAATTTTATGGAAAGAAGCATTCCTTTTTTTTTGTTTTTTCAGTCTGACAAACATTTCCTTTTCTCAGAATTTAGTATTAAATGAAAAAGAATATTTTGAAACTCCAGGACTGAATGTCTGGGTTTTTAATAATGAATACAACGGAATGTTTTTCGACGAAAAAACGGCCGGAATAGAATTTATTCATCATGGTGTCAGAACAGTAACAGGAGGAGCAATAAGGCTTCAAAACACACCTGAACAATGGGATTTAATTCCAAAAATGATCAGTCGAAAAGTTGATAAGGCGAAAAATACAATTGAGGTTACACTGAGATATGAGGAATTTAATTTTGATTCCAAAATCATCATTTCGCCAAAAGATAAAGGTTTTGTCATGGATGTTGTATTAGACAAACCAGTGCCCAAAAAATTAGAAGGCAGGGCAGGCTTTAATTTGGAGTTTATACCAACATCTTATTTTGAAAGTAATTATTTAGTAGATGGGAAAGCAGGAACATTTCCCAGATATCCTGCAAGCAACACTGAAATTTGGCCTGCATCTCAAAAAATCCCACAGTTTGCTGGTCATACCACATTTGATGATCGTGGAAAAAATGAATTCATCGCTACACAGCCTTTAGAATCCGGGAAGAACTTAGTTTTTGCACCTGAAAATCCTGAGCGAACTGTAAAGATTCAGTCCTTAGATCAGGATGTAATGCTCTTTGACGGAAGGAATTTAGGGCAGAATGGCTGGTTCATAGCACGAAGTATTCTTCCTGCAAACAAAAAAGGTAAAGTGCTTACCTGGTATATAGAACCCAATGCGATACCAAATTGGATAAGAAAGCCTGTGATAGGATTTTCTCAGGTAGGGTACCTGCCCGGTCAGAAGAAAATAGCTGTTATTGAACTTGACAAAAACGACAAAGCATTAAATACTGCATCAATTTTTAAACTTAATGAGGATGGTAGATTTGTTGAGAAACTTAAAGCAGATGTCAAAGTTTGGGGGAATTATTTAAGATATAATTATGCTCAGATTGATTTTAGTACAATTAAAGAAAAAGGACTTTATTATATTCAGTATGGAGAGGAAAAAACAAATACCTTTCAGATTGAGGATGATGTATATTCAAAAATATGGCATCCAACGATGGACGTATGGTTTCCTGTACAAATGGATCACATGGAAGTGAACGAAGCATATCGGGTTTGGCATGGAAAACCATTTTTAGACGATTGCCTTCAGGCACCATTGAATCATGAACACTTTGATGGATATAAACAAGGCCCTGCTACAGATACCAAATATAAACCATTAGAGCGTATTCCCGGAATGTCAGTGGGAGGCTGGTTCGATGCCGGCGACTTTGATATACAGACTTTTTCACATGTTAGCGTAATTAATAGTTTTGTAGAATCGTGGGAGGCATTCAAAGTCACCAGAGATGAAACTTATATTGATCAGACTACGCAGTTTGTAGATATTCACCGTCCTGATGGTCAACCTGATTTATTACAACAAATTGAGCATGGAGTATTAAATCTTGTTGCACAAGTTGAAAATATTGGTCATCCGGTAAGAGGAATAATTGTGCCAAACCTCCATCAGTATCATCATTTGGGGGATGCTTCTACAGAAACAGATAATCTACCTTATAATCCGTCTCTTAAACCGTATGAATCGAATGGGATATCAAGCGGAACACCTGATGACAGATGGGCATTTACAAACCGAACTTCATTTCTTGATTACAGAACTGCAGGAGCATTAGCATCAGCAAGCAGGGCTCTGAAAGGATATAATAATGCGCTTTCTGCTAAATGTCTCACTCTTGCTATAAAGTTGACCAGCGAGGCAGCCGAATTGGACAAAAAAGCAAAACCTGATGACAGTCCAATGTCAAGATGGGGTAAAGGAAGCGATATGGTTGCAATATTACAGCTTTATTTAAGTACAAAAGACAAGCAATACAAAACGGCTTTTTTAGATAAAATATGGAAATCATTAGATGAAAATCTAGAGTTTAATATCAATTCAGCTCTTCTTGCCTTACCGGCTATGGATGATAATTATAAAGTAAAATTACGCGGTTATGTCATTAAGTATAAGGAAAAAATAGACAAAGAAAACGCTGATAATCCTTATGGTCTTCCTTTAGTAAAAAGAGGTTGGGGAGGCACTTCTCAGGTTATTAATTGGGCAAGTACAAATTATTATATTCATAAAAGTTATCCTGACATTTTAGATAAGGAATATGTTTATCAGGGATTAAATTATATTTTTGGATGTCATCCTTATTCTAATTTGTCTTTTGTAAATGCAGTTGGAAACAGATCTAAAAAAGTGGCTTACGGAGGTAATAGAGCTGACTTTACAACAATTGCGGGAGGAGTAGTTCCGGGACTTATTTTTCTAAAGCCGGACTATTTAGAGAATAAAGATGACTGGCCTTTTTTTTGGGGAGAAAATGAATGTATTATAGATGGAGGAGCCTGGTATGTTTTTCTTGCGAATGCTGTAAATGATTTAGCCGTAGAAAAATAATAAAAAAAAACTAAAAATGAAACAAGTACTTACTATAATTACTATGATTTCCTGTATATATACTCAATCAGTTTTGAGCCAGGAAACAAAAATAGTGGAAGATTTTAAACCTTCATCAGTCAATCAGCCCGAAAGGAAATTTCCTCAGGTTAACTCCCAGGGTCGGGTACGTGCCAGTATTTCTGCGCCAAATGCAAATAAAGTTCAGCTTGATATAGGTGGTGTTAAATATGATATGATAAAGGATGCCAATGGTATATGGTCAGGAGAATCAAATCCTCAGGATGAAGGATTTCATTATTATCAGTTAAACATAGATGGAGCTTCGGTACCGGATCCGGGAACTTTATATTTCTATGGTGCCGGCCGATTAGGAAGCGGAATAGAAATTCCTTCGAAAGATCAGGACTTTTTTGCGCTGAAAGATGTACCCCACGGTTTGGTAAGTGAAAATATTTATTTCTCAAAGCTAACAAATTCATTTAGACGCTGTTTTATCTATACACCACCTGATTATAATGAAAACATAAAAACACATTACCCTGTACTTTATTTACAGCACGGAAGTTTTGAAGATGAAACAGGATGGCCATCCCAGGGGAAAGCAAATTTGATTTTAGATAATCTGATTGCTGCAAAAGAAGCAACTCCTATGATTATAGTAATGGATAATGGATATGCTTATAAACCACAAAATAATCAGGGGAACAAAAAAGAGCAACCGGCATCTGTTTTTGAAGAGGTATTAATTGCAGAAGTTATTCCAATGATTGACGCTAAGTTTCGTACGATCACTAATCGTGAACACAGAGCAATTGCCGGTCTTTCTATGGGAGCAAATCAAACCATGAGAATTATGATGAATCATCTCGAGACTTTTTCCCAGTATGGCGGATTTAGTGGTACATCAAATTATCCCAGTACAGATGTGATTGACGCCTCTGTATTTTTAGACGGAAAATATAAAGATGGTGATGCTCTTAATAAAAAAATTAAACTTTTTTGGTTAGGCTTAGGTACTAAAGAACCTAGTCCTTTTCCTAAATCAATTGGGGCATTTCGAGCGATGTTAGATCAACAGAAAATAAAATATGTATATTACGAATCGCCTGAAACTGCTCATGAGTGGCTTACATGGCGACGATGTTTATACCAATTTGCTTCAAAGTTGTTCAGGTAGCATTCGAAAGGATATCAAATAATCAAACAATTTTAGTTTGTGTTACTGAAAAATAAATCCGCATTATAATTATGAAGAGATTTTTATTCATTACGGCAATTTTAGCTAATGTAACGGTTACGTTTGGACAAACAACGACTGATACAATAAAACCTCACCATCTTTCTCCTGTGACAATTGAAGGCAGTAAAATAGCACCAGACATTCAGAGGCTGGAACCCATAAAGGGAACTTATATTTTTTCGGGAAAAAAGACAGAAGTAATTAATATAGCGCAAAAAAATGCTGCAGTTACGGAGAAATATGGACGACAGATTTTTGCAAAAATACCAGGAGTATTTGTTTATGACATGGACGGGACAGGCAATCAGGTAAATATTTCTACCCGCGGACTTGATCCACACAGGAGTTGGGAATTCAATATGCGTAAAGACGGAATTATTACCAACTCTGATATGTATGGTTATCCTGCCAGCCATTATAATATTCCTATGGAAGCGGTTGAACGTATTGAATTAGTCAGGGGAACTGGTTCACTGCAATACGGTGCACAGTTTGGCGGTATGTTTAACTATGTCAGTAAACAACCGGACACGACTAAAAAAATTACTTTTGAAACCATCAACACACTTGGTTCATACGGACTGGTAAGTACATATAACAGTATATCCGGTAAAATAGGCAGGTTTAGCTATTCGGCCTGGATAAATGGGAAATGGATAACAGGTTACAGAAAAAACAGCGATTCGAGTTTTGATGCTCAGGGAATATCCCTTTATTATGATGCTACAAAAGATCTAAGCTTTAAATTAGAGTGGACACATTCTAATTATATTACTCACATACCAGGGCCATTAACTGATAGTATGTTTCAGGACGACCCTAAAATGTCAACACGTTCACGAAATTATTATCAGCCAAATATTCACGTTCCCTCGTTAACAGCTGATTGGAATATCGCTTCTTCAACAAAATTGCGATTGACAACTTCGGCAGTTATTGGAGAAAGAAATAGTGTGATGTTTGACAAGCCTGCCAACGTTGCTGATGACATTGTACCTGCTACACTTCAATACAATAACCGACAAGTGGATATTGACCACTTTAATAGTTACACAACAGAGCTGAGAGCTTTACAGACTTATAAACTGCTAAATCAAACCAGTACACTTGCAGCAGGTGTACAATATATGAATAACGACTTAAACCGCCAGCAACAGGGAAAAGGAACAACCGGAACTGATTTTGATTTATCTCTTGTAACACCCGGTTGGGGCAGAGACCTGCATTTCAAAACTAGCAATATTGCATTTTTTGCAGAGAATAGATGGCTATTGACCAGGCAATTTTCAGTCAATATAGGAGTTAGAATGGAAACCGGCGAAACCAATATGACAGGTGTTATTACTTATTATTCAGACACTGAACTTCCAAACAAAATAAAGCACAACTTTCCTTTGTTTGGCGTAAGTACACAATATGACGTAACAGACGATATCAATATTTATGCAGGCTGGTCGCAGGCATACCGACCTGTTATTTTCAAAGACATCATTCCACAATCTGTTTATGAAATAAGTGATAAAAACTTAAAAGATGCTCACGGATACAATGCAGAACTTGGTTTTAGAGGGAAATATAAATTTTTAAAATGGGATGTCACAGGCTTTATCCTGCAATATAACAACCGTATGGGAACACTTGCCCAAACCGACACTGATGGTAATCTGATTATTTTCAGGACCAATATCGGTGACTCACGAACCACAGGGCTTGAATTGTTTTTGCAGGGAGATTTCTCTTTAGGAAAGAAAGCTGGTTTGTCTCTTTTTACCTCTACCTCTTTCATGGATGCACACTATCAGGATGCTACAATAAGGTCAGGCAATAGTAATGTAAGCGTGAGTGGAAACAAAGTTGAAAGTGTTCCCAAATGGATTACACGAAACGGAATTACTATTAATTATGACTTAGTTAGTTTATCGGCATTATACAGTTATACTTCTGAGAGTTTTGCTGATGCACTTAATACAACCACCCCGTCTGCAAGCGGCGCGGTAGGGCTGGTTCCAGCATATCAACTGCTTGACTTAAACCTGGCAATCCGCATTACAGAAAAAATAAAGCTGCAGTTAAACGCAAGTAATGTTTTAGATGAACACTATTTTACAAAGCGGCCACAATTTTATCCGGGCCCGGGTATATGGCCATCAGACGGAAGAACATTTTCAGGAACTTTATCCATAAAAATATGAAGATTATACTTGATAAATGATAATACCAAACCTAAAAAAATAAACGACAGAATTGTAGATTCTCTTTAGTGAAACAAAAATTACTTTTTTTTTATTTCAAATCATAATGATTAAGATGTTTTTTTTTTAAAATATAAAATACTGTATAAGTGTGTTTTAATTTTTTTTTTTTCATTAAACTTGATGTAAGAATTTATATCGATAATCATTATGGAAAAGTTAAAACGACCGGTTTACCTAAAACCAGAAACTGATGATTTTTTTTAAAAGATTCGCAAAGAAGTTAATGAAACTGTTTTACAAAATTCATCCTTGTACCAATTCAATATTATTAAGTCTATAGGACTTGTCATTTTCTTCTTTTTATTTTATGGCTGTATTCTGTTATTTGGAAACAGTACTCCTTTATTATTTTTATTTTATATTCTGTGTGGAATTACGATGATTGTTCTGTTTATTAATGCATTTCATGATGCTGCACACGGAGCATTATTTAAAAAGCCAAAATATAATCAATGGTTTATGTATGTTTCGGAACTTTTTGGCAGTAATCACTGGCTTTGGACGCGTCGCCATATTAATCTTCATCATGCTTATCCAAATATTCCGGATTGGGATGTTGACATAAAGCAAAGCGATATCATCAGAAGTTTTCGTAACAGCCCGCTGTTTGATTATCATAAATATCAGCATATATATGTGGCTTATTTATCCATTGTACAGCCTCAACTGGATTTACATCAGGGATTTTAAAGACTTCTTTGGCAAAAAAGATAATTATGTAAAAAAAGTGGTAGATAAAATTCCATCGAAAGAAGTTTACAGATTGTTTGCTGCAAAGGCAATTAATCTTTTTTATTTGCTTTTTGTCCCCATGTTGTTGTTGAACCAGCCCTGGTATATAGTTTTATTTGCATGGATTACGATGCACATGTGCGGGAGTGCACTTGGTGTAGTAGCACTTGTTTCCACACATGTTGATGAGGATGCCCATTTTCCGGTGGCAGATAAAGAGGGAAATCTTTCAGCGACCTGGGCCTTATCCTATAATAAAACGCTACGCAGAAGAATATGACCTTCCATATACTTCTTACCCGTTTTATCATGCTGTACGCTCCCATTTTCGGATGCTTAAGAGTAAAGGGATAAAGGAAAATATTATGATGACCGGGGAGATATAGAAAATTGTTTTGTTTATATTTACCTAAATACAGTTAATCTTTATGATGAAAGCAAAAACACAGGTAATTTTATATTCAAAATTTTTATTTTTTCTGATTTCTTTTTTTTGGATAACTCCTTCTAATTCTCAAAATGAAGTATATACATCTGATGACTCTCTTGCAGATACTACTTTTGTAAACTTAAAAGATTACAGCAAAGATTTTGTCTACGATATGAAATATGCAACAGAAGATAATTTTTTAAAAGCTAAAGTCTATGATTGTGCCGAATGTTTTTTGCGTTTAAAGACCGTTAAAGCTTTAGTAGAAGCTAATAAAGATTTTATAAAGAAAGGATATAAAATAAAATTGTATGACTGTTACAGGCCCTTATCAATCCAGAAAAAAATGTGGGAGATTGTTTCGAATCCCGAGTATGTGGCAGATCCAAAAAAAGGCTCCATCCATAACAGGGGAGGAGCCGTTGATATTTCGATAGTAGATGCCAAAGGCAAAGAAGTTGATATGGGAACTCCCTTTGATTTCTTTGGAATTCAGGCCAGCCATAATTATACAAAACTTTCCAAAGAAGTAATATCGAACAGAAAATTTCTTAAAAAAATTATGATTAAAAATGGCTTTAATTTTTTTGAATCAGAATGGTGGCATTATAATTTAAAAACAGGTTTAAAAGATAAGGTTGCCAATCAAAAATGGGAGTGTGATTAATTATTCAACGCATCTGATGTTTTCCATAAAATAAGTATCCGGATGGTATACTTTTCCATTCATTTCAGAAGTTAGTTCTCCCCTTACAATGTAATCCTGAGTATCGGTTAAATATTTAATACGCATAATGGTTACAGGCGATTTTTTTAATTCTTCATAATTATCTTTCATAAACATAAAAATTCCTGTATTGATCCTGTTGTTATATTCTTTATCGCGAAGAAGCGTTCCACAGCTCTCCTGATTAATGTGAAGTAAAGTAACAACTTTGCCATTTTGCAATTGTAAAAACACTTTTGAGTTTTTGTCAAAACAATCTGCTTTTATAAAATCTTTACTTTTTTGGATTAACTGTAAATTTAAAGTTGGCAGACCATCAGTTTGTGCCAAAGAAAAAAAGATATAATTGAATGTATTACCAAAATTTTTCTCACTGATTAAATATTCATTAGTAACTTTATAAGTACCAATTGAATCCGTTACATTGGTACTATATTCACAAGGTTTTTGGGCAAATGCGGTAAAGGTTAACAGAAAAAAAGTTAGTGTAATTAGTTGTTTCATTTTTAAGTTATTTTTCTGCAAATTAAAACTATTTTGTTATCATTTTTATCAGTTGTAAAAAAACAATATAAATTTCCTCCGTTTTTTATTTTCCATTTTTTTCGAATGGTTTCTACAGTGTCAGGAAAATTCCGTGTTGTAATATTTGCCTGTTGATTTAAAAGTTCCGCTTTCATGTCACTTTTGCTGTATGAAATCACTTTTTCTATTTCAAAACGTCTTCCCGGAAAAGAAATCAATTCATCCGAAGTATACAAATGAGAATGTTTATGAAGCTTGTTTATTTGGAAGGAAGTACTAACTTCATCAAAACCACCGGATTTCATGATTGCTGAATTGGGTTCATAAAGAAATTTTTGCGGCAAATGAAATGATGGATATTCTAATTCGCCCAAAATAAATTCGAAAGTCTCTGTTTTATCCTTTAAAAGATTAGCGGTTTTTATCGTTATTTCACCTGAATAATGATTTTGTATTTCAAAAAGTAATTCTTTTACTTCGTTTTCTAAAGCAATAATATGAATGTTTTTTACGAATTTCAATTCAGATAAACCAGCTGATATGTCTAATAATGGTGCTGTTTTAATTAAAACTGAATCTGTTTTTTCGAAGTAAAAATCCAGGGATTCAGGAACATTTGGCAGGCAGTCTTTTAGCATAAAAACTTTGCCTTTTGCATCATTTCTGCGCGAAGGATCAATATAAATCCAATCCCATTTCTGATTTAATTCATTTAATACATTTGTAGAATCATCAGCATAAAAAGAACAATTTGTAATTTGAAGTTGTTCAAAATTGTGTTTTACAATTGCAGATAATTCCTTATTTATTTCGCAATGTGCAACAGCATTAAATTTTTTAGAGAAATAATAATCATCAACTCCAAAGCCTCCGGTTAAGTCGATCAAAGTTTTTCCAGAAATTAAAGTAGCCTTATAAGCTGCAGTTTTTTCAGAAGAAGTTTGCTCTACAGATATTTTACCTGGATATATTATATTTTCGGTTAAAAACCAGGTTGGTAATTTCTCTTTTGCTTTTCCTTTTGCTTCAATTTGATTCAGAATTACAATCCAGTCAACTTCGGAAAAAGGATTTTTCTGAAGCGCTAATTTTGTAGTTGAGGCACCACTATTTTGAGTTATAAAGTCCTGAATGTTTTTGTTTAAAATAGAAGTATTCAATGCTAAATTCTTTCAGTTAATACGGAGACAATTTTGTTGTCTGGAAAAAATTCTTTCAAAATTACCTTGATCATGGTAAAAATAGGAATCGCAATAATCATCCCGACAATTCCAAAAGTAATTCCGCTGATTAATATAATCAGGAATATTTCCAGCGGGTGCGAATTTACACTTTTTGATGAAATTATAGGCTGGCTAACATTATTGTCTATTGCCTGAACAACCAGAAAACCAATAATTATATAGATTGTTTTAGGTAAAATCTCTGATTGAAAATCACTTCCAATCATACTGATCATTGTTAGAATTCCGGCCAGTACTGTCCCGATAATTGGCCCCACATAAGGAATAATGTTCAAAATGGCACATAAAAAAGCAATAACAAAGGCATTTTCATTTCCAAAAATAATTAAAACAATAAAATATAAAATAAACACAACTGTTAATTGAAGTAATAAACCAATGAAGTAGCGTGTTAAAAAGTGGTTTATTTTAATAATTGAGTTAATAATTTTGTCTTCATTGTTATCAGGCAAAATCCTTCTGACTCCTGACTTAAAATCATCCTGATCTTTTACAAAGAAAAAAGTAATAAAAAATACAGATACTAATCCCATTCCCATATCGGCAACAAACCCTAAAATGGAGTTTATGAAACGGGTAAAATAACTAAAATCAAAAATTGAAGTTATTCCTGATTCTTTGAGCACTTGATTTAAATCTATATGCTGTATATTAAAATAATTTTCTATACTTTTTTCAGTTTCCATAAATTGCAATTGCAGCTTATTGGTATCTAATAAAGCTAAATTATTTGCCTGAGAAATGATTAACGGGACAAACAAAAAGATAAAACCAACAATCATCAATATAAAAAATACAATGGCAGTTGTAGCCGCTAATGAATTACTGAATTTTAATTTATTTTTTAAAAACTGGACCAATGGATTTGCAATCAAACATAATATCAGCGAGATACACAGATATACAATTACGGTTTGTATTTCGTATAAAAAATATAAAATTGCCCCAATAACCAGTATTGTTGTTAAAGCTCTTAAAATTCCATTTGAAATAATTCTTGATGTTATCATGATTTGATTTTAGACTATAAATATAGGAAAAGCTTTTTAGATTTCATGACAACAAAAAAAGCGAGATTCTTATATCTCGCTTTGATTATTTATAATTTTAAACTTTTTTAAATTCCAAAAGCTGCTCTTGGTCCTCCGGAAGTAAAAATGGCTGCCATTCTGCTTTTTTGCCCATTGGTAAACATATACATAGCATTATCATTAGTGTAATCCATGTAGTTCATCGTCATTTCTACAGGATTTCCGGAACATGTGCTGTAATGAGGATAAGCCGGTACACCATAATTTTCTTCATTATGGGTTGGAGTATCAGAAACCAAATCGCTTCCACAGGTTGCATCTCCCCAAATATGGCGTAAATTCATCCAGTGACCCACTTCGTGAGTTCCGGTTCTTCCTAAATTGAAAGGAGCATTTGCAGCACCGGATAATCCAAAAAATCTGTAGTCAATAACAACGCCATCAGTTGAAGATGGTCCTCCGGGAAATTGTGCGTATCCCAATATATCATTACCAATAACACAGGACCATAAATTAAGTTTTGTTGTTGGTGATGTTGGGGCAATACCGCCCTGAGCTGTTTTTTTCATGGCGTCATTTGTTCCCCATTGGGTTTTGGTAGTCGATTTTCTAATTACCTGTTCTAAAACAAATGTAATTCCAACATTCGCTTTAACACCGGAAAAAAGAGCAGGAACACTGCCGTAATCTGAATTTAAGGCATTGAAATCTTTGTTTAAAACATCAATTTGTGATTGAATTTGCGCATTTGAAATGTTCTGCGCAGCAGTTCTGTATAAAACATTTACAATAACCGGAATTTCGATCTTACCATTTACTAAACGGTTTGTCAAAATACTTTTTTTTGTAAAGCTTTCAATTTCATTCATTCTGAGAGCCAGTGTAGGATCAGCTTTTAACTGAGCCTCGAAAACTTGTTGGGATGCACATCCACGTCTGGAAGCTACATTTAAACTTGAATTTGAATCAGATGATTCTGTCTGGTCATTTTGACAAGAAAACAGCATTAAGGCTGTAATTGCGGAAAAAAGAATTTTTTTCATGATAAAAGGGGTTTTTGTTATAAAATTGTTATTAGGTTAAATATTAACGCAATTTTATAACAAAAAACGTATTTACCAAAATTTTCATAACAATTTGTTTGCCAGAAATTTACAAACCCTTATGTAGTCTACCTCTTACGAAAAGTTAAAATTTTTATTTAGAAGTTAATTCGTACAAAATTATACTTGTAGCTTGTACAACATTCATGCTGCTATTTTTCCCAAACATGTTAATATGAACAATTTGATCAGCAATTTTTAAAAGGTCATCAGAAATTCCGTCAATTTCGCTTCCTATTAAAACTGCAATTTTTTTATTTTCAGGAATTACAACTTCTTTAAGTGGTTTGCTGTTGCTTGCAATTTCTAAAGCAATAATTTCAAAATCATTTTCGATCAAATGATCAATTAATTCAGCTGTTTCTTTTACGATAGTATGAGGAACATGAAGATGGGTACTTCTTGAAGTTTTGTTTATTTTTCGGGGAGTTAATGGAATATCTTTTCCTAAAAAGATGATCTTTTCGACTCCAAAAGCTTCACTAATCCTGAAAAGAGAACCAATATTTTGCTGAAAGTAAATATGATCACAAACAAGGGTTATCGGAAATGTTTTTCTTTCAAATTGATTTTCTTCGTGAGTAAGCTGCACTTTTTAGGAAATTAATTGGTAAAAATGTAATTGATAATGTTAGCACCCATTTTTAATGCTTTTTGGCGTACTTCTGTCGGATCATTATTGACTTCGGGATCTTCCCAGCCATCACCAAGATCACATTCGTAAGTGTAAAGCAAAACAAGTTTGTTTTCTACAAAAATTCCGAAAGCCTGTGGTCTTTTAGCATCGTGTTCGTGAATTTTTGGCAATCCGTTCGGAAAAGGAAAAGGTTTTTGAAAAATTGGATGGTTAGCCGGAATTTCGACTAAATTATTATTTGGAAATATTTTTTTGATTTCTTTTCGAATATACTGATCCATGCCGTAATTGTCGTCAATATGGAGGAAACCGCCGCCATTTAGATAATTTCTAAGATTGCTTATATCATTATCACTAAAAACAACATTTCCATGTCCGGTCATGTGTACAAAAGGATAGGAAAGCAAATCGGGATTACCTGGTTCAACCGTTGAGGGTTTTGTTTTTATCTGAGTCTGAATATTCGAATTACAAAACCGGATTAAATTGGGCAATGAGGTTGGATTTGCGTACCAATCTCCACCACCATTATATTTTAGTAAAGCAATTTCTTGTGAAAAGCAGGAAATGGAAATCAATAAAAATAAACAGAATAATTTTTTCATACCAATTTTATGGTTTGGTTAATTTGAAATTTCATTAAAAAAGACAACACTATGACAGGCTACAAGAGCAGCAGTTTCTGTTCTTAAACGTGTATTTCCCAGAGTAACGGGTTGAAATTTATTTTCAAGAGCTAATGCAATTTCTTTTTCAGAAAAATCGCCCTCGGGACCAATTAAAAGTGTTACATTTTCGTTTGGTTTCAAGACTTCTTTCAGTGATTTTTTATCTGTTTCCTCGCAATGTGCAATCAGATTAAGACCTTCATTTTTTTGTTTGATGAATTCTTTAAATGAAATGGCAGGATTTAATTTTGGTAAAAAGGTTTCGTTTGATTGTTTCATTGCTGAAAGGATTATTTTCTCAAAACGCTCGGGATTAATTGATTTTCTTTCAGAGCGGTCACAAAAAACGGGCGTAATTTCCTGTATGCCTATTTCGGTTGCTTTTTCTAAAAACCATTCATAACGATCATTCATTTTTGTAGGAGCCACCGCTAAATGCAAGTGAAACTTAGGTTCGGGAGATTTTTTTACAGAAAGTACTTCAACAATACATTTGTTGTCTGAAGCCAGCGTAATTTTGGTTTCAAACAATAATCCAAAGCCATTTGTAACATGTAAAATGTCTGAATCTTTTTTTCGTAAAACCTTTATTATATGACGGCTTTCTTCTTTATCAAAAGAAAAAGTTTCAGTCGTTTCATCGATATTCGGATTGTAAAATAATTGCATAATTAAAATTGAATTCGCGCTTTAGAAACAACAGCTGAGGTTTCAAAACGACCTGATAAATATTTCTGATACCCGACAATTCCGATCATCGCAGCATTGTCTGTAGTATATTCAAATTTTGGAATAAAAGTTTTCCAGCCGTATTTTTTTTCAGTTTCCTTCAGTGTCGTTCTGATTCCTGAATTTGCCGAAACTCCGCCGCCAATGGCAATTTGTTTAATTCCCGTTTCCTTTACTGCTAATTTGATCTTGTCCATCAAAATTTCGATAATCGTATGTTGTATAGAAGCGCAAATATCATTTAGGTTTTCTTCAATGAAATTTGGGTTCTCAATTTTTTTCTTCTGAATAAAATATAAAATGGCTGTTTTTAATCCGGAAAAACTAAAATCTAATCCGGGAACTTTTGGCTTCGTAAAAACAAAAGCTTTCGGATTTCCTGACTTAGCATATTTATCGATTAAAGGCCCACCCGGATAAGGAAGTCCAAGGATTTTGGCACTTTTATCAAAAGCTTCTCCCACAGCATCATCTGTGGTTTCACCAATAATTTCCATGTCAAAAAAGCCATTTACTTTTACAATTTGAGTATGGCCGCCACTGATTGTTAAAGCTAAAAATGGAAACTCCGGTTTATCAAAGCCTTCTTCATCTATAAAATGAGCCAATATATGAGCATGCATGTGATTTACAGCAATAAGCGGGATTTTTAATGCCAGTGACAATGATTTGCCAAAAGAACTTCCAACCAGCAACGAGCCCATTAAACCAGGACCCTGCGTAAAGGCAATAGCTGTTAATTGCTCTTTTTGCACATTTGCCTTTCGTAATGCAGCATCAATTACCGGTACAATATTTTGCTGATGTGCTCTTGAAGCCAATTCAGGAACTACACCGCCATATTGGTTATGAATTAACTGATTTGCTACAACATTTGATAATACTTTGTCGTTATGTAGAACTGCGGCGGCAGTATCATCGCAGGAACTTTCGATGGCAAGAATAAAAACCTCTGAATTTTGCATATAAAGGCACAAATTTTGAATTATATTTGACAAATCAAATTTTTAACTTTCTTTGATTGTAAAGGAGGAGCCAAAATTAAAGAATTTTTATCAAAAACAGTCGTTCTTTGTCTGTTCAAAATAAATTTAAAAGACAACTAAAATAAAAGCAGCTATTAAAAAAGTAAAGAAAATAATATCCAGAACCCTAATTGGGTTAGTTTTACTTGTACTGGTAATTGCTATTACTTTGTCTTTGCCTTTCGTGCAAACTAAAATCGCACATTATATAGCAGATACTCTTAATACTGATTTTAAAACTAATATTAGTATTGAAAAAGTAGCAATAAATGCTTTTGGCGGTGTCAAACTTAAAAAAGTATTGATTCTGGATCATCACAAAAAGACTTTAATTTACTCGGATATTATTACCACTGATATTTTGAGTGTGACAAGACTGATTGATGGCGATTTGATTTTTGGGGATGTTCGTTTGACGGGTTTGATTTTTAATTTGAAAACCTACAAAGGAGAAGGCGAAAATAATATCAATGTTTTTATAAGATTATTTGAATCAGGAAAACCAACTAAATCAAAAAAACATTTTTTGCTGACAGCTAAAAATGCCTATATTTCTCAAGGCTCATTTTCTGCAATTGACGAAAATAAAAAAACTCCAAAAATTATAGACTTTAAAAAGCTGAATACTTATATCAGCGATTTTAAAATATATGGATCTGAAATAAATACCAATATTCACCGATTTTCTTTCCTAGATCACAGAGGATTATATGTATCGAATCTGAGTTCTAAGTTCAGTTATTCCAAAAAACAAATTAAACTTGAAAATTTAGCTATAACAACCAAAAGATCTAATATTTACGGAAAGGCAATTTTAAATTATAAAGTTAAAGATTTTTTAGAGTTTACAGATAAAGTGAGGTTTGATGTTGCATTAGATTCGGCTTCGCTGGCTTCTAATGATATACGTTATTTTTATAATGGATTAGGAAAAAATCAGCATTTTAAGCTTAAAGCAAAAATAGACGGACCGTTGAATAACCTTAATCTGAAAAAGTTAAGATTAAGTGATACAAACGGAACAAGAATTATTGGAAATATCAATTTTCAAAATCTTTTAGGAAGCAAAACTCAAAAGTTTTCTATGAGTGGAAAATTTGATAAGCTAATTACAAGTTATGATAACTTAGTTGTTTTGCTGCCAAATGTTTTAGGAAAAAAACTTCCAAAGGAACTCAAAAGAATTGGAAAGGTTAATATTGTCGGAACTGTAAAGGTATCAACGACAGATTTAGAATCAAAATTCAAAATGGCTACAGATCTTGGAAATGGAGAGGTAGATCTGCATATGAACAACATGGATTTTATTGATAAAGCTTCATATTCAGGGAATATTGTTTTAGATAATTTTAATATAGGTGCTCTGTTAAACAGAAAAGATATTGGCAAAACAACCTTAAATTTAAATGTTGACGGAATTGGCTTTTCTAAGAAATATCTAAACACTATTGTAAAAGGAGATATTGCTAAGCTGGATTATAATAAATACACTTATAATAATATTGTTGTAAACGGTAATTTTAAACTGCCTTATTACAAAGGGCAGGTTGCTATCAATGACCCTAATTTGAATTTAACTTTTGATGGTCTGGTTGATTTGAGCAAACGTGAAAATAAATATGACTTTCATGTTAATGTAGAAAATTCGGATTTACGAAAATTGAAATTCGTAAATGATTCAATTTCTACTTTTACCGGGGATGCAATTGTTCAGGTCAGCGGAAATTCTATTCAAACTTTACAGGGAAATATTTATATAAAAGATGCTGTATATCAAAACCCGAAGTCTACTTATGTATTTGATGAAGTAACCATAAATTCAAGTTTTGATTCGGATAGATTACGCACGATTACTGTTAATTCGACAGATGTTGTAAATGGAAAAATAGTCGGTAAATTTCAATTTGATCAGTTAGATAAATTGGTAATGAATTCTGTTGGAAGCCTTTATACTAATTACAAGCCTCACAAAGTTAAAAAAGGGCAGTTTTTACGTTTCAATTTTCATGTTTACAATAAAGTGGTCGAAATGCTCTATCCGGATATCAAAATTGATTCTAGTACGGTTATGCGTGGTAAGATAGATTCTGATAAACAGGAGTTTAAGTTTAGATTTAATTCGCAAAAAATAACGGCTTCAAAAAGTACATTCGATAATATCCGAATCAATATTGATAATAAAAATCCGTTGTATAATGCCTTTATAGAACTGGACAGCATTAAAACTCCATATTATAAAATCCGTGATTTTAACTTGATTAATGTAACATCAAAAGATACATTGTTTGTTCGCTCTGAGTTTAAAGGAGGAAATAAAGGAGAGGATTATTACAATTTGAACTTGTATCATACTATAGATAAAAATAAAAATAATATAGTTGGAATTCATAAATCAGAAATGAAATTTAAAGACTATTTATGGTATTTGAATGAAGATGAAGAAGATGATAATCAGGTGGTTTTTGATAAAAATTTTAAAAACTTCAATATTGACAATATCATATTGTCTCATGAAAATCAAAAAATCGATTTGAATGGAGTTATAAAAGGAACTGATTATAAAGATCTGGTGCTGAATTTTAAAGATGTTGATATCAATAAGATAACACCTTTAAATAATAAATTTGTCTTTAATGGTAATTTGAACGGCAGCATAAATTATAAGCAGAATAAAAACATCTATCAGCCTACAGCTTCTATAGAAATTGATCATTTAAATTTAAATAAAATTGATTTAGGAACTTTAAAGTTTGACATTTCGGGAGATGAAACGTTCAAAAAATTTACTATAAATTCGTCTATTGAAAACAAATTTACTGAATCTTTCAAGGCAGAAGGAAGTTTTGCTATTCAGAATAAAGAAACAATTTTAGATTTAAAATTAAAGCTTGATGGGTTTAATTTAGCCACTTTAGGAACAATTGGCGGGGATGTTTTGTCGAATATAAGAGGAAGTGTGTCAGGAAATGCTGCAATAGCAGGGAATTTGAAAAAGCCGGAAATTAATGGAAGGCTTTATGTAGAAAAAGCAGGTATGACTGTCACTTATCTTAATACAGATTATGAATTAAACAATCGTACAGTTGTAGACTTAACCGACGAAAAATTCTTGTTTAGAAACAATCAGTTAACCGATACCAAATTTGGAACAAAAGGTTTATTAAACGGAAGTATTGAACATAAGAATTTTGGAGACTGGAAATTAGATTTAACCATAACTTCAAAACGATTATTGGCATTAGATACGAAAGATAGCGATGATGCTGCTTATTTTGGAACGGCTTTTATTAATGGAACTGCAAGTATAAAAGGCCCAACGGAATCATTGTTTATTAAAGTAGATGCAAAATCTGACAAAGATACACAGATAAAAATACCAATCAGTAATGTTCAGAGTGTTGGTGAAAAAAGTTTTATTCACTTTGTAACAGCTAAGGAAAAATATAATTTAGCCAATGGTATTGTTGAGAGAGCAAAAAACTATAATGGCCTGGAATTAGAATTTGATTTTGATATTACACCAGATGCTGAAGTAGAGGTGATTCTGGATAGAGATTCCGGGCATGGTATGAAAGGGAGAGGACATGGATCATTATTATTTAAAATAAATACGCTTGGCAAGTTTAATATGTGGGGAGATTTTCAAGCTTACGAAGGAACTTATAACTTTAAATACGGAGGATTAATAGATAAAAAATTCGCTGTTAGAAAAGGAGGTTCTATTATCTGGGAAGGAAATCCTATGAAGGCTCAATTAAATTTAGAAGCGGTATACAGAACAATTGCAAATCCTGCAGTATTATTAGAAAATTCCTCGTTTAATAAAAAAGTCCCTGTAGAGGTCGTTATTGGTTTAAGAGGAGATTTAACAAGTCCCGAGCCCAATTTTGATATTCAGTTTCCTTCGGTAAGCAGTGTTTTAAAATCAGAGATACAATATAAACTGGATGATAAAGACATTCGTCAGACTCAAGCTTTATATTTATTATCTACGGGTTCTTTTATGAGTACAGATGGTTTTAGCCAGGGAGATTTATCAGGAACATTTGCTGAAACAGCTTCAAGTTTGTTAGGAGACATAATTAAATCAGATAATGATAAAATTAATGTTGGGTTTAATTATGTTTCTGCAGACAGGCGAATAGGACAAGAAGCTGATGGACAGGTTGTGGCAACTGTATCGTCACAAATTAATGAACGTATTACGATTAATGGAAAAGTAGGAGTTCCGGTAGGAGGAATTAATGAATCAGCAATTGTAGGAGATATTGAAGTACAATACCGTATTAACGAAGATGGAACTGCAAACCTGCGTCTGTTTAATAAGGAAAACGATATTAGTTACGTAGGTCAGGGAATTGGTTACACACAGGGTGTTGGTATTAGCTATGAAGTAGATTTTGATACTTTTAGTGAATTAGTCAATAAAATTTTTAAAAAGCATAAGTTAGAGAGAGTAGTTAAAAATTCTAATGATGTACAGGATTCTAATCTGAACCCTGATTATATAAATTTTATGAACGCAAAAAAAGAAGCTGAAAAGGATAAAAACAAGTCTGATAAAAAAGAAGAAAAGAAAGAACAGCCAAATAATAATAATCAGGGACTGATTCCTGATAATGATATTTAATGAAAATTATAAAGAGATTCTTCAATTTTTGATAGTTTGGAAAAAGCTTTACGGAATTATTAAAAAGGCATAATTTTGTAACACTTCATTTATGGATTGTTAATTTTACATATTTAATTAAAAAAGGATACTTTTATTATTTTAAATGAATTTTTTGGTATAGAAAAACTTATTAACCGAAAACGTTTGAATTTGATGTATTTACTAATTTATTATAATCATCGACTGAAAAGTGATGAATGTTTGCTAATTTTACACTTTAATACTTAAATAATGCCAAAAACAATAAAAAAAGTAGGTGTTCTTACTTCAGGAGGAGACTCACCAGGAATGAATGCCGCAATACGATCCGTTGTTCGAACATGCGCTTATCATAATATAGAATGTTTGGGAATTTATAGAGGTTATCAGGGAATGATTGAAGGAGACTTCAAAGAAATGGGACCTCGAAGTGTAAATAATATTGTAAACAAAGGAGGAACGATTTTAAAATCGGCTCGCTCACTTGAATTCAGAACGCCAGAAGGTAGAAAAAAAGCTTATGATAATCTTGTAAAAGCAGGAGTTGATGCTCTCGTTGTTATAGGTGGAGACGGAAGTTTTACCGGAGGATTAATTTTTAATTCTGAATATGGTTTTCCTGTAATGGGAATTCCGGGTACAATTGATAATGATATTTTTGGAACAAGTCATACTTTAGGTTATGATACGGCCTTAAATACAGTTGTAGATTGTATTGATAAAATTAGGGATACTGCGAGTTCACATAACCGTTTGTTTTTTGTAGAGGTTATGGGGAGAGATGCAGGTCACATTGCTCTTAATGCAGGTATCGGTGCAGGAGCCGAAGAAATTCTTATTCCTGAAGAAGATTTAGGTCTTGACAGACTTTTAGATTCTCTTCAAAAAAGTAAAGCTTCAGGAAAATCATCAAGTATAGTAGTTATTGCAGAAGGTGATAAAATTGGTAAAAATGTATTCGAATTAAAAGATTATGTTGAAGCTAATTTGCCTGAGTATGATGTGCGAGTATCTGTTTTGGGACACATGCAGCGTGGAGGTTCTCCGTCATGTTTCGACCGTGTTTTAGCAAGTCGTTTGGGAGTAAAAGCGGTAGAATCATTATTAGATGGTAAGTCAAATTATATGGTTGGTCTGCAACAGGATAAAGTAGCCTTAACTCCATTGGAACAAGCAATTAAAGGGAAATCTGAGATTGACAGAGAATTATTAAGGGTATCTGATATCATGTCAACATAAAAAGAAACGAAGTTTATAGTGGAGAACATTAAGCTTTAAAATTAGTAAAATAAAACAAAAACAAAATCGAGTAAAATGTCAAAAGTAAAATTAGGAATAAACGGATTTGGACGTATTGGAAGAATCGTTTTCAGAGAATCTTTCAACAGAGATAATGTAGAAGTAGTAGCAATCAACGATTTATTAGATGTAGATCACTTAGCTTACTTATTAAAATATGATTCAGTTCACGGTCGTTTCGACGGAGATGTAGAAGTAAAAGAAGGAAAATTATATGTAAACGGAAGAAACATCCGTATTACTGCTGAAAGAAATCCAGCTGACTTAAAATGGAATGAAGTTGATGTAGATGTTGTTGCTGAGTGTACAGGTATCTTTACAACTATCGAAACTGCAAATGAGCACATTAAAGGTGGTGCTAAAAAAGTAATTATTTCTGCTCCTTCTGCAGATGCTCCAATGTTTGTAATGGGTGTAAACCACGAAACTGCAAAAGCTTCTGACTTAATTGTTTCTAATGCTTCTTGTACTACAAACTGTTTAGCTCCTTTAGCTAAAGTGATTAATGATAATTTCGGAATCGTTGAAGCTTTAATGACTACAGTTCACGCAACTACTTCAACTCAAATGACATCTGATGGACCTTCAAGAAAAGACTGGAGAGGTGGACGTGCAGCTGCAATTAATATTATTCCTTCATCTACAGGTGCTGCAAAAGCAGTTGGAAAAGTTATTCCTGAATTGAATGGAAAATTAACAGGTATGGCTTTCCGTGTTCCTACAGCAGACGTTTCTACAGTAGATTTAACTGTAAAAGTGGCTAAAGAGACTTCTTACGAAGAAATTATGGCTGTGTTGAAAAAAGCTTCTGAAAATGAATTGAAAGGTATTCTTGGATATACTGAAGATGCTGTTGTTTCTCAGGATTTTATTTCTGACAAAAGAACATCAATCATTGATGCTACTGCAGGAATTGGTTTAAATTCAACTTTCTTTAAATTGGTATCATGGTACGATAATGAGTACGGATACTCTAGTAAATTAATTGATTTATCTGTGCATATTGCAGGTTTAAAATAATATTTTATTAAGTGAGAAAATCCCGTTATTTCAAAATGACGGGATTTCTTATTTTTGTTATGTCTTTAATTAATGTAAAAAACACACTTTTAATTAAGGGGAACTAATTAAAAAAACTAAACTAAAATGAAATTAATAGTTGATAGTGGATCTACTAAAGCAGACTGGATTGCGATTGATGATACTGGGAAAGTATTGTTCACAACACAAACTTTAGGTTTAAATCCCGAAATTCTCGATGGTCCTGAAATTATCGAAAGGGTAAATGACCGTTTTGATATTTCACAAAACAAAAAAGAAGCTACTCATTTGTTCTTTTACGGGGCAGGTTGTGGTACTGACAGAATGAAACAATCTTTATCTCAGGTGTTTCAGGAATATTTTGAAAATGCTATTGTAGAGGTTCACGAAGATACTTATGCTGCAGTATATGCAACGACTCCAAAAGGAGAAGAAGCTATTGTTAGTATTTTAGGAACAGGTTCTAATTGTAGTTATTTTGATGGCAAAGTTTTACATCAGAAAGTGCAATCATTAGGTTATATTGCAATGGATGATTGCAGCGGAAACGTTTTTGGAAAAGAATTGATCAGAAAGTATTATTTCAATAAAATGCCTAAAGAACTTGCGGTTGAATTTGAAAAAGAATACGATTTGGATCCGGATTACATAAAAAACAAATTGTACAAGGAACCAAACCCGAATGCATATTTGGCAACTTTTGCTAAGTTTTTGATTCAGCATAAAGATTCTGAGTTTTGCAGAAAAATCATCTTTAAAGGAATGAAATCATTCATTAAAAACTATATTAAGCAGTATGATAATTGCCAGGAAGTTCCGGTTCATTTTGTCGGCTCGATAGCTTTTTATTTAAAAGATGAATTGCAAGAGATATTTGATAAATACGAACTTAAATTAGGAAATGTTCTAAGACGTCCAATTGATGGATTAATTGCTTATCACGTTGCTAATAAATAAATAATCAGAATGGAAATTGCAATTATTGCGCATGATGGTAAAAAAGCAGATTTGATTAATTTTTTAATTAAAAATACAACAGTTCTGCAAAATGAAGATATTAATTTGATTGGTACAGGTACAACTGGAGGAAAAGCGGAAGCAGCAGGTTTTAAAACAAGACGAATGCTTTCAGGACCTTTAGGAGGGGATGCTCAGATAGCCGGAAGAGTAGCAGAAGGCTTAACGCACATGGTTTTCTTTTTTAAAGATCCTTTGTCAAGTCATCCACATGAGGCAGATATTAATATGCTTATCAGGGTTTGTGATGTGCATAATGTACCGCTGGCAACTAATGAAGCAACGGCACAATTATTATTAGATGCTATTGCACAGCAATTATAGAAATCTCAACATTTACATTTTTTGGCAAACAAGCCACCTGAACCGTTTCACGTGCTGGAGCGGTTTTTTCATTAAAATAGGAACCATAAACTGTATTTATTGCGGCAAAGTTGTTCATATCCATTATGAAAATAGAAGCTTTTACTACGTTTTCAAAGGTCATATCGGCAGCTTCTAAAATAGCTGCAATGTTTTGCATTACCTGATTTGTCTCGTCATTTATATTTTCGGTAACAAGTTCTCCTGTTTTAGGATTTATACCTATTTGACCGGAAGCATACAGTGTATTTCCTGATAAAACAGCCTGATTATAAGGTCCGATAGGAGCTGGGGCTTTTTCGGTAAAGATTATTTTTTTCATATCAAAAATATTAGTAATTTGATTTGTTTAGAGATTTATCTGTTAGGGTTGTTTCGTTTTTCCCATTTGATATCACTCAGCATTCCTGATTTTATTCCAATAAAGAAATTCCAGTTCGCATAAGTACCAAGAGGTGTCCAGTTAAACGACATTCTCCAGCTTAATAAATCTCTTTCAAAACGCAGTTGGGTAAAAGTAACACCTTTTTGTACAAAATCATAACCGGTTGAGATTCCGCCTTTCCATTTGGGAGTAATATCCATATTTGCAGAAACCATGATAGAATTCCCTGTTATCTTATTTTCTCTGTTTGTATTCGAATAAGTTAATGAATAAGCCATAGTCATATCCCAGGGAAGTTTTGAATTAAAAAATTCAGTAATTACGTTCTCAGAGTCTTCTTCAGAAAACTGACTTTTCCTTGTGTCATTCAGGTCGGTATTAGTTCCAAATAAATCGTCACTACGACCTCCGTTTCGCTCACTTTGTTTATTTTCATCCTTCTTATCGTTTTTATTTGAAAACGAATAATTCAAAGTCATATTAGCACTGGTCATTCTAAACAGACTTCCTCCATTATTAATATTGAAGACATTAATCTGTTGTCCTGAATTATCAATTGCATAAGGATTTAAAGTTGCTGCAAAATTAACATTCATTTTGTTCTCAAACAATTGAGTTCCTCCACTGACACGAACAGGTTCAAGAGCAAATGTTGTTATCCCGTCAGCATTAAAATTATAACTGGTACTAAAATTTAGATTGTTTAAAAGCATTACTTTTTTAGGCTCTGTTTTAGTGCTGTCTTTATCTGTTACCTTCGCTTCAAAAGTATTGCTTAAATCAAAGCCTATTATGTTTGAATTTGATTTTCCGGGTTGTCCATAAACACCATTTTCAAATCGGGTGTAATCTTTGTAAGTCGTGCCGGTTGCATCAATAGCGTAAGTGTCATAATATTTTTCAAAACTAGGAGTGTAAGAATAGGAGAAAGACGGACGCATGACATGACGTATGGCTTGTATCTTTTTCGTATCACCAAATTTAAAAGTACCATAAATAGTGGTTCCTAAGCTTGAACTAAAGTTGTAAGTTCTAAAAGCATCAAAGCCATTAATTGTTTTATCTTCAACCTTATTTGTTTCTTCGTTATAAAATTTGTTAATCGTTTTTGTCACCCAGGTTTCCTGATAGTTTGTTGATGCACTTGCACTGAAATATTTGAATATTTTAAAATTGGTACTAAGAGGTATACTGTGCTGCATTCCTATTTGTGCATTTTCAAACATTTGAGGTTTAAAAAATAAAGAGTCAGTAGTTACAAAACTGTTTTTACCACTCACATTGTATTGTAGATTAATGTTTTTAATCAATCCTTTTTTAACACCATCTTTTCCAACAAAAGGGTAAATACGATCAATACTTCCCTGTAAGGATGGTAGGGTCATATTGATTTGTTCTGTTTGTGTGTTTTGGGAGTGTGTTGCTGTTAAGGCTATTCGGGCTTGTGGAATTGTATTAAAAGTTTTATTCCAGGAAATAGAGGAGCTAAGTGTGTTATTCAGGCTTGAACCAACGTTAGCCTGATTAATGGATTGTTTAAAATATTTACTACTACCCATATTCACAGAAGCAGAAAAACTGGAATTAGGATTCGATTTAGAATCTTTTGAATGTGACCACTGGATGTTGTAAATGTTTTGTTTTGAGTAATCCGGATAGCCTCTTTCACTCGATATTAAATTCTCAAATCGAAAATTAACATTGCCTCTATACTTATATCTGGTGGCATAAGAAGATTCGAAACGCATCGCATAGCTTCCATTTGTATAATAATCTGCTAAAGCCGTTAAATCATAATTATCGCTTAAAGCAAAATAATAACCCCCATTTTGTAAAGAAAAACCTCTGGTATTGGAATCATTATAACTAGGGATAATAATACCTGAAACGCTTTTTTCCTGACTCATCGGGAAATAAGCATAGGGCAGCGCAAGAGGAGTTGGTACATCTGCAATAACCATATTGGTTAATCCTGTAATTACTTTTTTTCCAGGAACAAATTTAACCCTGCTTGTTCTGAAATAGTATTCTGGATTATCAACATCGGTAGACGTAGTAAAACGCGCTCCTTTTAAATAGTAAACCGAGTCGTTTTCTTTTTTGGTAACCTGAGCTTTTATTTTGAATTCCCCCTGTTCGGTTCTTGAATTATAAATTAAAGCTTTTTTTGTTTTAAAATTAAATCGAATTGAATCCGGCTGAACCTCATTTGATCCTTGTTTGAAATTTGGGTATTGTACTAATACCCCGGCAGAATCTTTTATTCTCCCGGCATAAACTTCATCTTTATCATAATTAAGTACAATAATTCCTGACTTTAGTTCTATATCCTTATAATATAATTCCGCTTCATCATAAAGAGTTAATGTTTTATTTTTTTGGTCAATTTTTTGGTAACCTTTTGCGGTACGTTTTACGATTCCGTCCAGAAAAGCCTTTTTAGGCTTAACACTGTCAAGTTTGATTGTATCTGTTACAGCTTTTGTGGTATCTGCAGTATTTTTTTTAGCATCTTTAGTAGCCTTTTTATCTTTATCAGTTTGTCTTGCAGCTGGTAACGGATTTTTTTTAGGCTTTATTTCTTGTGAATATAAATTACCACATCCTACAGTTAGGAAAAATGATAATAAAACGATATTAAATAAGTTTGTGTGCAAAGGTTTAAATGCTATTTTTGTAAAAGTATGGCTTGTTTTTTGACATGTCAAACTTACATATAATTTTTTGGCAAAAATAATCAATTGTAAAAATTATAGCTTTGCATTTTATTAAAATTAACTTTTAGATTTATGAACATTTTTAGCAAAACTAAATTAATATTTATTTTTTTTCTAACTATAACGTCTTTTTTTGCTTACTCCCAGTCTAATGTTTTTAAGGTGACACTTGATGCAGGACATGGTGATCACGATTTTGGGGCTGTTTATAGTGGTCGTATTGAAAAGAATATTGCTTTAGCAATTGTTTTGAAAGTAGGTAAGATTTTAGAACTTAATCCAAACGTTCACGTTATTTATACCCGTAAAACGGATGTTTTTATCGATTTAGTAGAAAGGGCCAATATTGCCAACAGAGCCAACTCTAATATTTTTGTTTCGATACACTGTAATGCCAATAAAAATACCGCTGCAGACGGAACAGAAACTTATGTAATGGGTTTGAGTAAAGTGGCATCGAATCTTGAAGCCGCAAAAAAAGAGAACTCGGTTATTACTTTAGAAAAAGATTATAAACGTAAATATGAAGGTTATGATCCCAATTCGCCGGAATCAATGATAGGTATGACGTTGATGCAGGAAGAATATCTTGATAATAGTATTTCATTAGCCAGTAAAATTGAAGATAATTTTGAAAAATTAGGAAAAAAACTTCGTCAGGGGGGAGTAAAACAAGCTCCTTTTATGGTGCTTCACAAGGCTTATATGCCAAGAGTTTTAGTAGAAACAGGATTTGTGTCTAATCCTGCTGAAGGAGATATTTTAAATTCAGAAGCAGGACAGGATGATATCGCTCAGGCAATTGCACAAGCGATTTTAAGTTATAAAAGAGAATACTTTGGAACAGGCGCTCCTGAAGTAAATGAAGTAAAACCTGCAAAAGATACTTCTGTTCCTGCAAAGCCAAAAACAGTAGAAACTACTCCAAAAGCGGTGGTTAAGGATGCTCCTAAAGGAACTTTCTTTAAGGTACAGCTTATTGCCAGCATAAAAAAAACACCATTAGAGCCTAAAAACTTTAAAGGCTTAAAAAACGTAACGATGATTTATGAAAACAATATTTATAAATATTTCTATCAGGAAACTTCAGATTACGAAATCGCTAAAAAATATTTGCAAGAAGCTAAAAATAAAGGATATGGTGCTTCCTTTTTAGTAGCTACTAAAAATGGTGAAAAAATCAATATTCAGGACGCCATCAAATAATACTGGTCAGTTCGAATATTTATATTAATTTTGTACAAACACTTACAATTTTGAAACTAACAAGAGAAATTAAAACGGCTATTTTAGTCATCGCGTCAATTTTATTATTTATTTGGGGCTATAGTTTTTTAAAAGGCAAAGACCTTTTTACCAATTACAAAACATTATATGTGGAATATGATAATGTTGAAGACTTGGCACAATCAGCTCCCGTAACTTTAAACGGACTTGGAATTGGTAAAGTAAATAAAATTACGATCAATGAAACAACAGGTAAATTATTAGTAGAACTTCAGTTGAAAACTGATTTTCCTATCTCCAAAACCAGCAAAGCTGCATTGTATTCGCCAAGTTTAATTGGAGGAAAACAAATCAAAATTATTCCAAATCTGGCAGATAAAAATCTTCTTGATGATGGGCAAACTCTCGAATCGACTGTGGAATTAGGATTGACAGAATCTTTAGGAGGTAAAATTGAGCCAATTCAACAAAAATTAGATTTAATGCTTGCGAATATTAATACGCTGGTTTCAGGATTAAACAATGTTTTGGATAAAAAAGGTCAGGAAGATCTAAAGAAATCATTGTCAGAGTTAAGTCAGACAATGGAGCAGTTTCACAGAGCTTCGGGAAGCCTTAATTCAATTTTGGATACAAATAAAGGTCAGATTAACGGAGTTGTGACGAATTTTAATAAAATGTCAAGTAACTTCAATAAGATATCAGATTCTTTAAACAAGGCTGATTTAGGTAAAACGGTTAGAAACCTAAACCAGACATTGGCGAAAGTTGATGGTATTATGAGTAATTTAAACTCAGGAAAAGGAACTGCGGGGAAATTATTAAATGATGATGCGTTGTATAATAATTTGTCTAAAACTTCAAAAGAGTTAGAATTATTATTGCAGGATGTACGCCTTAATCCAACACGTTACGTAAATGTTTCTGTTTTTGGAAAGAAAAACAAACCTTATGTAGCTCCAACAGAAGATGAAAATCCGACGACTAAAAAATAAAAAAAATGAGCTATCTAGATAATATTTTGTTTGCTATAGTTCTGATAGCTGGTTTTGTTTTTTTTGCTTCAGGTGTAAAAAAAATCATTCGAAATATCAATTTAGGTATTGATGTTGACAGAAAGGATAATCCTAAAGCACGCTGGGCAAATATGGCGATGATTGCATTAGGGCAATCTAAAATGGTAAAACGACCTATTGCAGGAATACTTCATATTTTTGTATATGTTGGATTTGTAATTATCAATATTGAATTGCTCGAAATTATTATTGATGGCTTGTTTGGAACTCATAGAATTTTTGCCCCTTATTTAGGGGGAGTTTATGATGTTTTAATCGCTTCCTTTGAAATATTAGCGATACTTGTAATTTTTTCTGTAACCGTTTTCTGGATCAGAAGAAATCTGATTAGGCTGAAGCGTTTTATACATTCGGATTTAACTGGGTTTCCTAAAAGTGATGCCAATTATATTTTGTATTTCGAAACCGTTCTGATGATCTTATTTTTATTGATGAACGCCTCTGATTTGCATTTACAAAATGTTCCGGGAGGAGTTTTTCATAAAGCAGGAAGTTTCCCGATAAGTCAGTTTATAGCGCCAATTTTTAATGGTCTGTCAAATGAATTGGTAATTGTATTATTCGAAGCTTTTTGGTGGTTGCATATCGTTGGTATTTTGTGTTTTATGAATTACTTATATTTTTCAAAGCACCTGCATATTCTTTTAGCATTCCCAAATACTTATTTTGCCGATTTGAAACCAAAAGGGCAATTTGATAATTTGGCATCTGTTACCAAAGAAGTGAAATTGATGATGGATCCAAATGCTGACCCCTTTGCAGCTACTCCCGTTGATGAAAATGCTGTTCCTGCAAAATTCGGAGCAAGTGATATTCAGGATTTAAACTGGGTTCAATTATTAAATGCTTATACGTGTACAGAATGTGGACGTTGTACTTCTGCATGTCCGGCAAATCAGACAGGTAAAAAATTGTCTCCCCGTAAGATTATGATGGATACGAGAGACCGTTTGCAGGAAGTTGGGAAAAATATCGATGCCAATAAAGGTGTTTTTGTTCCGGATAATAAAACATTATTGAATGATTACATAACACCTGAAGAATTATGGGCTTGTACGTCTTGTAATGCCTGTGTAGAAGAATGTCCGGTAAATATTAGTCCGTTGTCAATTATTATGGATATGCGACGTTATCTGGTAATGGAACAAAGTGCCGCTCCAATGTCTTTAAATGCAATGATGACTAATATCGAAAACAATGGAGCGCCTTGGCAATACAGTCAGCAAGATCGATTGAATTGGAAAAACGAAAATTAAAAATAGTAGGTTATTTCTAAGTGTCTAGCCGAATTAAAAATATCGATTAATAAATCAACAAAAGAAAATGTCTGAAAGTTTAGTAGTACCAACAATGGCAGAAATGCTGGCCGAAGGAAAACAGCCTGAAGTGTTGTTTTGGGTTGGTTGTGCAGGAAGTTTTGATGATAGGGCAAAAAAAATTACAAAAGCTTTTGTGCGAATTCTAAATCGTACAAACGTTTCTTTTGCTGTACTTGGTACAGAAGAAAGTTGCACCGGAGATCCTGCAAAAAGAGCCGGAAACGAGTTCTTGTTTCAAATGCAGGCTATGATGAATATCGAAGTTTTAAATGCATATGAAGCTAAAAAAATAGTTACTGCCTGTCCGCATTGTTTTAATACTTTGAAAAATGAATATCCTGAATTGGGAGGTCAATATGACGTTATTCATCATACTGAATTTTTAAAGTCATTGATTGATGATGGAAGACTGACTGTTGAAGGAGGTCAGTTTAAAGGAAAGAAAATCACTTTTCATGACCCTTGCTATTTAGGAAGAGCTAACAAAGTTTATGAAGCACCCAGAGATTTGATTCAGAAGCTGGATGTTGAATTAGTTGAAATGAAGCGCTCGAAGGCAAATGGGTTATGTTGCGGAGCCGGAGGTGCACAAATGTTTAAAGATGCTGAGCCGGGAAACAAAGAGGTAAATATCGAAAGAACCGAAGATGCATTAGAAACCCAACCCGATATTATTGCGGCTGGTTGTCCGTTTTGCAATACTATGTTAACGGATGGTATCAAAAACAAAGAAAAAGAAGGTTCTGTAAAGGTGATGGATATTGCAGAATTGATTGCTAATGCACAGGATTTATAATAAAGGTTTTGAGATTCAAAGCTTACAAGTTTTTTAACTTGGAACCTTAAACCTGAAGCAAATTAAACTAAAGAAAAATTAAAATGTATATACCTTTTGAAAATTTACCTGGTGAATCCAGAGTTTGGATTTATCAATCGAACAGAAAATTTTCTGAGGAGGAATTTTCTGAAATAGAAGCTGACTTAAGATCTTTTATCGAAGGTTGGGCGGCGCACGGAACAAGTCTGGAGGCTTCATATCAACTGAAATACAACCGATTCATTATTTTGGCTGTAAATCAGGATGTGCAGGCGGCGACGGGTTGTTCAATCGATAGTTCTGTTGAATTTATTCAGAGTTTAGAGAAGAAATATAATGTTGATTTACTGGATAAAATGAATGTTACTTTTAAGCTTGGTGAACATATTGCACACAAACCATTAATAGATTTTAAGAAAATGGTTAAAGACAAATCGGTTTCTGAGAATACGATTGTTTTTAATAATCTGGTAAACAATATCGAAGAATATAACGAATCCTGGGAAGTTCCTGCTGCTGATAGCTGGCATAGTCGATTTTTCTAAGTGAAATATATAAGATATTTGAAAGGCATGAAATTTAAGTTTTATGCCTTTTTCCGTTTGTTTATATGCTAATAAAAAAATAGATGTGAAAATAAAAAAGATAAAAATAATTATATTACTTTTCATTCTGATCATGATTGTATATTTAGTGGTGGATTATTATACAGGTAGAATTTTTTATGATTTGCACCCACCTGATTAAAAAAGTATTTAGTGAATTTTAAAATTTTAAGTTCTTATAAAACCAAAACCTCTAATTTAGCCCCGCTGTCCGTTATATCTTTTATGGCGGGGTTCGCCATAAAAGATATAACGGACAGCGGGACTGGTGTTCTTTTGAATATAAATGTTCAGCTGCTGATAAAATTATTAGTAAAAGCTTTTCAACTGTGTTCAGGATGAAAGTAAGTTCTAATTCTCTAAAAATTTAAATAATCTAACTATCTATTAATCTGGTATCTCTAAGATTTACAAAAAATGTAACATTCTAATCCTTCAATTAAAAGCTATTTTTGAATACTTTTGTAGTACTAAATTTAATACATGAAAATAGCAATAGTTTGTTATCCGACCTTTGGCGGCAGTGGGGTAGTAGCCACAGAATTAGGCCTTGAATTAGCCAGACGCGGACACGAAATCCATTTTATTACTTATAGCCAGCCCGTACGATTGGCGCTTTTAAATCCTAATGTTCATTATCACGAAGTAAACGTTCCTGAATATCCTCTGTTTCATTATCAGCCTTACGAATTGGCTTTATCGAGCAAATTAGTGGATATGGTGAAATTATATAAGATTGAGCTGCTGCATGTGCATTATGCTATTCCTCATGCTTATGCGGGCTATATGGCGAAGCAAATGCTGAAAAATGAAGGAATCAACCTTCCGATGGTTACAACGCTTCACGGTACAGATATTACGTTGGTTGGAAATCATCCTTTTTATAAACCGGCTGTGACTTTCAGCATAAATAAATCAGATTATGTAACTTCGGTTTCACAAAGTTTGAAGGATGATACGTTGAAATTATTCAAAATCAAGAATAAAATTAAGGTGATTCCAAATTTCATTGAACTGGATAAGGTTGTTAAAGACCCCACTGCACCTTGTCACCGCAGTGTTATGGCAAAGGAAAATGAACGAATTATTACGCATATCAGTAATTTTAGAAAGGTAAAAAGAATTCCGGATATTATTAAAATATTCTATCATATCCAGAAAGAAATGCCTGCAAAGTTAATGATGGTTGGTGATGGTCCCGAAAAAGAAAATGCAGAGCTATTGTGTCAGGAATTAGGAATTCTGGATAAGGTAATTTTCTTTGGGAACAGTAATGAAATTGATAAAATTTTGCTTTTGACCGATTTGTTTTTACTGCCGTCAGAAACTGAAAGTTTTGGTTTGGCAGCTTTAGAAGCGATGGCCTGTGGAGTGCCTGTAATTTCGAGTAATTCAGGAGGTTTGCCGGAAGTGAATTTTGATGGAATTTCAGGATATTTAAGCGATGTTGGGAATATTGAAGAAATGGCTTCCAATGCTATAAAAATCCTTAAAGACGACAAAGTTTTAAAAGAGTTTAAAGACAATGCTTTAGAGGTTGCAAAAAAATTCGATATTAAAAACATATTACCTATATATGAAGCGTTATATCAAAAAGCAATAGACGATTATAAAGAATAGAATTTAACCTATAAAATAAACGGTAAATGAAAAAAGTAATTTCGGTTTTAGCAGTTTTTGTCTTAATTTCCTGTGGAGCAAAAAAAACATCAGATTCAAATAGCGTATTGTATGAAATTTTAACAGAACAATCTAATGGTGGAGGAAATATTAAATTTTTTGAAATTCTAACTGAACCAAATGAAATCATAATGCTTCAGAATGATCCGCTTTTAAAGGATAAAATGAAACACGATGATATTAATAATTCAAATTATGTGATTCTGAATATGGGTGAAAAAAATAGCGGAGGCTACTCAATAGGGGTTGAAAAGGTAGAAGAAACTGATAAAAACATAATTATTACTGTCAAAGAAAATGCTCCCGCCAAAGATGCTATGGTGATGCAGGTAATTAGTTATCCTTATACGGTTGTGAAAATACATTCTAAAAAAGAAATTATTATTAAGTAAAAAAAAATCCTGTCGCATTTAAACGACAGGATTTTTTTATAAAGTAAGTTGATTTTATTTAGAAATTTAGAATCTGAATCTTGCTCCTAGACCTACATCGAAACCAAAGTTGTCATCATCATAATATCCTGATCCAATTTCAGGTCTGGCATCTAATGATAGCGTAAGAGGGAACTCTTTAAATCTGTATTCTATACCGATATCTCCGGCTGCAAAAACATAGGTTCCGCTGTCATCAAAATCGCCTCCAGGGCCATTATAATCGTAATCCCAGGCAGCAATACCACCACCAACACCGGCATACCAGTTAAAACCTCCTTCAATATTCCATACCCATTGATAAAGAGCTACTCCTTTTATGGCATCAACATGTCTATCATCTCTCCATCCTAAATCGAATTCAAGTCTGTTTTTCTGGTTCAAGCCTAATTGGTATGATATTTCTCCTCCAAATCCGTTGTTGTCTCCCAGACGTAATCCCAATGCGTGTTTAGAAATTTCTTGTGATTGTGCCGTAAATGCTAATCCTAATAGCATAATGGCAGATAAAATGATTTTTTTCATAAAATAAAAGGTTATTAATTTTTTTTCAAAATTACAATTACTGTTCAACTCAAACGTATAAAATTGTTTAAAATTGTTATGTAATTCCCATATTTTATCAAAAAAATCCTTGATTTAGGCTAAGTGCTGAGTAAGTTGCTAGTAGTGAAAAAGTTACTTTTTGTTTATGATGGAAGTAAATAATTGTGTGGTTAAAATATCTTCCATTTCAAAAAGATTCTCTTCGGATTCCGTAAAGTCAACATTAGAATAAGAGAATAATTTCCAGCGTTTTTTGTGGTATTCTAAAGCTGTTAAATTTTCAATCCAGTCTCCCGAATTTAAATATAAGGTTGAACCATGTTTGTTTTCTTTTTCAATAATTTTAGGCTCATGAATATGTCCGCAAATAACATAGTCATAATTTTTTTCTATTGCCAGATCGGTAGCAGTCGTTTCAAAATCAGAGATAAATTTAACTGCTTTTTTTACACTGGCTTTTATTTTTTTGGAAAAAGAATAAGGTTCTCTTCCTAATTTGGCTAAGCACCAGTTTACAAATCGATTGCACAGAATCAAATAGTCATAACCTAAGCCGCCTAGTTTTGCAATCCATTTTGAATGTTGTACGGATGCATCAAAAACATCTCCATGAAAAATCCATGCTTTTTTATCGTCTAATTCTAAAACCAATTTATCTACCAAAGAAAAGTTACCCATGTTCATGTCGCTAAACTTTCTAAGTATTTCATCATGATTTCCGGTGATATAATACACTTTTGTGCCTTTTGAAGCCATTCCGATTATGCGTTGAATGACTTTTAAATGTGATTTTGGGAAGTATGATTTTCTAAATTGCCATGCATCAATAATATCTCCGTTTAAAACTAATGTTTTAGGTTTAATGCTTGAAAGGTAGTTGTTTAACTCTTTGGCGTGGCTGCCGTAAGTTCCTAAATGCACATCGGAAATGATGACTAATTCGACATTTCTTTTTTTCAATTTTTCTTAATTTGAAGTTTAACAAATTAAGTAAACCAAAATGGGTTTTATTTTATCAAAAGGTTATCAATTTAGCTTCAATTTTAATAAATTATGATTTTTTAAAAGAGATTAATACAGGTTAATACTAATTTAAAATTTTTTAATTTAATTCATAAAACTTACATTTGCTCAAAACTAATTATAATGGCAGGAAATAGCTACGGCACACTATATAAAGTTACCACATTTGGAGAATCTCATGGGGAAGCTTTAGGCGGAATCATAGACGGTTGTCCATCAGGAATTCAGCTTGATTTTGAAGCAATTGAATTGGATATGGCCCGAAGAAAACCAGGACAATCAGCAATTGTTACACAAAGAAAAGAACCGGATGCGGTTCAGTTTTTATCTGGTATTTTTGAAGGTAAAACTACCGGAACTCCAATTGGGTTTATTATTCCGAATACGAATCAAAAATCAGATGATTATTCACATATAAAAGACAATTACAGACCAAGTCATGCTGATTATGTGTATGATCAGAAATATGGTTTCAGAGATTATCGCGGAGGAGGAAGAAGTTCTGCACGTGAAACAGCCAGTAGAGTAGTAGCAGGAGCAATTGCGAAACAAATGCTGCCTGAAATTAAGATTAATGCCTACGTTTCATCGGTAGGTCCAATTCACTTAGATACACCGTATCAGGAATTGGATTTCTCTAAAATAGAAAGTAATCCTGTGCGTTGTCCTGACGAAAAATCAGCAGCAATTATGGAAGAATACATTCGCGATATCCGTAAACAAGGAGATACTGTTGGTGGAGTAGTTTCATGCGTGATTCAAAACGTACCAGTTGGTTTAGGTGAGCCAGTTTTTGATAAACTGCATGCCGAATTAGGAAAAGCAATGCTTTCAATCAATGCCGTAAAGGGGTTTGAATACGGAAGCGGTTTTTCAGGTTCAGAAATGAAAGGAAGTGAGCATAACGATTTATACAATCCTGACGGTACTACAAAAACGAATCTTTCCGGTGGAATACAGGGAGGAATCAGCAATGGAATGGATATTTATTTCAGGGTAGCTTTTAAGCCTGTTGCGACTATCATGCAGACTCAGGATTCATTAGATAATAAAGGAAATATTACACCCATGACCGGAAAAGGACGTCATGATCCATGTGTGGTACCAAGAGCCGTACCTATTGTTGAGGCTATGGCGGCTATTGTTTTGGCTGATTTTTATTTAATCAACAAAACATATTAATTTAAAAGCAGGCAGTGAGGGTCTTTTTTTAATTATAAATTCAAATAATAATGGATACAATCCAAAAGCAAAAAAAATCTTTTTTTTCCGGACTTACAGGTCAAATTTTAATTGCAATGATTCTTGGAGCAACTTTAGGAATTATATTGCACAATACGATTTCATCTGAGGCCGCCCAATCATTCAGTACAAAAATAAAAATGCTTGCTACTATTTTTATTCGATTGGTACAAATGATTATTTCACCGTTAGTTTTTACCACTTTGGTCGTAGGAATTGCAAAGCTGGGAGATATTAAAACTGTAGGGAGAATAGGGGGGAAAGCGCTAGGATGGTTTTTTACGGCTTCATTTATATCTTTGTTAATTGGATTGTTTTATGTAAATATTTTAGAGCCTGGTGTAGGTTTAAAACTTGATAACGTTGATATGGCAACTGCTTCTGAAGTTACAGGCAAAACCCAAAACCTGTCTTTTGATAATTTTGTTGAACATATTGTACCTAAGAGTATAATTGAAGCTATGGCAACCAATGAAATCCTGCAGATTGTAGTTTTTTCTATATTCTTTGGATTAGCAGCGGCGTCATTAGGTTCTACTGTTAAGCCTATTATTGGAGCTTTTGATAAATTGTCTCACATCGTTTTAAAGATGGTGAATTATGTGATGAATTTTGCTCCAATTGGTGTTTTTGGTGCTATTACAGCAGTGTTCGCAGTAAGAGATGCTGAGGAATTGGTAATTACTTATTTCAAGTTTTTCGGATCGTTTTTAATCGGAATAAGCACATTATGGGTTTTGTTAATTGCGATAGGATATATTTTTCTGAAAGGAAGAATGACAGAATTGTTAAAACGCATTACCGGACCATTAGCAATTGCCTTTGGTACTACGAGCAGTGAGGCTGTTTTTCCTAAATTGACAGAAGAATTAGAGAGTTTTGGAGTAAAAGACAAGATAGTTTCTTTTATGCTTCCGTTGGGTTATTCTTTCAATCTTGACGGGAGTATGATGTATATGACTTTTGCCAGTATTTTTATTGCTCAGTTTTATAATGTACATTTAGATTTAGGAACTCAAATGGCAATGCTTTTAGTTTTGATGTTAACTAGTAAAGGAATAGCAGGTGTTCCAAGAGCAAGCTTGGTAGTAGTTGCTGCTACTTGTGGTATGTTTGATATTCCGGTTGAAGGAATTGCTTTAATTTTACCAATTGATCATTTTTGTGATATGTTCAGAAGCGCAACCAATGTTTTAGGAAATGCTCTGGCAACTTCAGTAGTTGGACAATGGGAGGCTAATAAAGATCTAGAATCAGTTTCAGAAAATTAATATAAAATTATTTTAGTCAATAAAAACAAAACGCTGGTTAATACCAGCGTTTCTTATTTTGTTTTGAAGCATTTGATTTTCTTGATTTATGAGCACCACCGCTTCTGTTTGAATTTTTAGGTTTTTCAGCAGTTGCTTCAGGGCTTCCGGCATGCCATTGGTATTGATGATCACTGATTGTTTTTACATCAACTTTTATTAATTTTTGAATGTCTTTCCAGTATGGATGTTCGTCCTTACCGCAGAATGAAATTGCAATTCCGCCATTTCCTGCACGACCGGTTCTTCCTATTCTGTGTACGTAGGTTTCTGGAATATTAGGCAAATCAAAGTTAATTACAAATGGTAGCTGATCAATATCGATTCCTCTCGCAGCAATATCAGTTGCAACTAATACACCAACTTCTTTGTTTTTAAAAGCATCTAAAACACGTTGTCTGGCATTTTGAGATTTATCGCCATGAATTGCCTCTGCAGGAATATCTTTTTTGCGCAGTGCTTTAACAACATTGTCAGCTCCATGCTTGGTTCTTGCAAAAACCAGTACGTTTGATAATCCTTCTGTTTTTATTAAGTGATAGAGTAAATTTCTCTTCTCAGTTTTATCTACAAAATAAACGCGCTGTTCTACATTTTCAGCAGTTGATGATACAGGAGATACTGTTACTGTTTCCGGATCTGTCAAAAACATTTCAGCCAGTTCCCGGATTGCTATTGGCATAGTTGCAGAAAAGAAAAGCGTTTGCCTGTTTTTTGGTGTTAGTTTTACGATTTTTTTTACATCGTTTACAAATCCCATATCCAGCATTTGATCTGCTTCATCAAGAACTAAAACATGCAAATGATCTAAATCCAGAAAACCTTGTTTTTGTAAATCTAAAAGCCTGCCTGGTGTCGCTACCAAAATATCTACACCTTTTTTTAAAGTATCAACCTGAGGATTCTGAGAAACTCCGCCAAAAATAGTCAATTGAGTCAAATTGGTATATTTGGCATAAGTGTCAAAACTTTGTCCAATCTGAACAGCTAATTCACGTGTGGGGGTAACTATAAGGGCACGGATTTGTTTTGCTTTTTTTGATGAGCCTACAATTCGGTGTAACTGATGTATAATTGGAATAGCAAATGCAGCTGTTTTTCCGGTACCGGTTTGCGCACAGCCAATCAAATCCCTGCCAGCCAAAACAATTGGAATAGCTTGTTCCTGAATTGGTGTGGGATTTAGGTAGCCTTCTTCAAATACGGCTTTTTGTATACTTTTTGAAAGTGATAAATCTTCGAATAACATATCTTGTGTATTAAGAACTTAGTTTTAAGTACTAAAATTCTGTGCAAAGATAGTTTTATTCGGTCAATCGTTTAATTGAATCTTGGTTTATTTGATGAATGTGTAATGTTAAGTTTTAAATTAACTAAGAAATTGTGTTTTTTTCATTATTTGCTTTAATGAAATCGGTTACAAGATAACCTATAAGTTTGCCAATTAAATGATTATTAGGAGAGTTGTCTAAATCAGGGGCTCCCTCACAAATATGTAAATAGGCAGCATTTTTGTGTTGTCCGAAATAAGAAATGAACTGTCTCAATTGTTCAATTGAAAAGCCACTTATTGTCATGGCACTGCTGGCAACATTTGGAATGGCATCGAGATCGATTTCTATTCCAAATGGATCAGTTTTTATGAATTCCAAAGCAGAGATCATTTCACTGTTAAAATCTTTTTCCTCACGTATGTTTATGCTGTCGTAAGTATTATAACGAACGCGATCTTCAAGTTTTTTAATAATATCCAAAACACTTTTTGAGGTGTAATTTTCATGAAGACCGAAAATAAAGTATTTTTTCAGGAAGCCTTCTTCATACGCATAAGAAAAACCGTTTCCGCTATGGCGTCCTTCGAGAATTCTGAAATCAGAGTGTGCATCAAAATTAATTGCATTTATTGATTTTCCTTTGGCTAAAGCCGTACCTTTTATATTTCCATAAGAGTTGTTATGTCCGCCTCCAATTATAATTGGGGTTTTTCCGGCTTTGATTATATTGAAAATAATATGCGAGACTTCCTTGTCTATTTTTTCAACCAGCTGACTCAGTTTTGAGCGGTCGTCAATATCGTTGAAATCAAGATTTTCAACATCGCGCATTTGTTCTGATACATTTATATTGCCTAACACAATAATCTGATTCCCTTTACAAAAACGATTATGCTGGATATTTGCAATACTTTTTATGGCAGATTCCCATGCAGACGCAGCTCCCGGTCTCCCGTAATTAGCCCGTACACCAATATCTTCAGGAATACCCAAAAGCACGTATTTAGCATCACTTTCTTTTAGAAAATTAAGTATTTCTACTCCTTTCGGAATAGTAATCATTTTTTCTCCAAATTTTATTTCACCGCTACGGTGATTTGTAACTTTTGCTAAATCATTAACAGTAAAAGGGATTAATTTATCCATATAAAAAAATATTATCCAAAAATAATATAATTGTGGTAACTTACGTTATTACCTTATATTAATTATTAAATTTGTTTTTAAGAAAATTATTAAATATGGAAAACCCAAACAAAAACAACTCAAGTCTAAAGGCGGTAATCGCTGTTTTAGCAGTCCTACTAATTGGTAGTTTAGTGTATATTTTTAAACTTTCTTCTGATTCAGATGTTGTAAAAACGGAACTTACATCAACATTGACAGAAAAAGAATCTGTAATGAAAGACCTTCAGGAATTAAAAGCAACTTATGATGCTGCTATTGCTGAAAATACTTCTATGTCAGATGAATTAATTCAGGAAAGAGATAAGGTTGTGGCTTTAATGGATGATCTGAATAAATCAAAAGGAGATGTTTCTAAATTCAAATCACAAGTTCAGGGATTGCAGACTAAAATGAAAACTTTGGTTGCTGAAAATGATGAATTAAAAAAACAAAATGGTGTTTTAACGGTTCAAAGAGACAGTACAATTGTTGTATTGGGAGAGTCTAAAAAATTCAATGAAGTTTTAGTTGGTCAAAACGAGGCTTTGTCTAAAACTGTTGAAAAAGGTTCTAAATTATCTGTTTTAAATACAAAAACAGCAGCTTACAAATTAAGAAGTTCAGGTAAACAAATTGAAACAGATAAGGCAAGTCGTGCTGATGTTTTGAAAGTTAGTTTTACTATTGCTGAAAATCAAATTGCAAAGTCGGGAGATAAAACGTATTATGTACAGGTTATCGACGCTAAAAACAATGTATTAGGAGATAAGAAAACAGAAAGTTTTGGCGATAAGTCATTAACTTATAGTTTTAAAACGACTGTACAATACGAGAACAAAACAGTGAATGTTTCTGAGGATTTACCTGGTAAAGATTTTGAAAAAGGAACTTACTTTATCAATGTTTTTGATAATGATGAGTTGGTTTCTAAAACTAGCTTTTCTCTAAGATAAAAAGAGAAATTTAGAAGATAAAAAAAGAGGAGTGTAAAGCTCCTCTTTTTTTATGCTAAAAGTTTACCTTCAATTATTACGCTTTCGATTAAGTTGCTTCCAAAAGCGTATGGAATCTGATAATAGGACGAAATAGGTTTTGAGATAATTAAATTAGCTTTTTTTCCTTTTGTAATGCTCCCGTGAGTTTTTGAAACTCCCATAGCATATGCACCGTTTATCGTAGCTGCGTTAATGGCTTCTTCAGGAGTCATTTTCATTTTGATACAAGCTGTTGCCACAACAAAATTCATATTTCCGGATGGTGTAGAGCCGGGGTTAAAATCTGTAGCTAATGCAAGTGGAAGACCTGCTTTGATCATTTCGCGTGCAGGTGTGTACGGAATGCTTAAAAAATAGGAGCATGATGGCAAAGCGACCGGCATCGTTTCGGAGTCTTTTAAGGCTTCAATATCTTCAATATTCATGATTTCAAGATGATCGACAGAAAGGGCTTTAAATTTAACGCCAGACTGGATTCCGCCAATAGAATTAAACTGATTCACATGAATTTTTGGCTTTAAGCCGAATTGAATTCCGGCTTCCATAATTTTCTCAGTTTCTTCGACTGAGAAATAACCGCTTTCGCAAAATACATCGATATAATCTGCCAGTTTGTTTTTTGAAATCTCAGGAAGCATTTTGGTAATAATTTCCTCGATATAACCTGCTTTGTTTTCTTTATAATGCAGCGGAAAAGCATGTGCGCCTAAAAAAGTAGCTTTTATGGCAACCGGATAATTTTCTGCTAATTTTTTAATGACACGAAGCATTTTTAATTCTCCTTCGACAGTAAGTCCGTAACCTGATTTTATTTCAATTGCTCCGGTTCCCAAATTCATCACTTCTTCTAAACGTAACCTCGACTGCTCGTAGATTTCTTCTTCTGAAGTTTCGTTTAATTTTTTAGCAGAATTTAAAATTCCACCGCCACGATTCGCAATTTCTTCATATGAAAATCCATTAATTCGGTCTACGAATTCCTGCTCGCGATTTCCTGCGTAAACAATATGTGTGTGACTGTCACACCAGGTAGGTAAAACGATTCTTCCGCTTGCGTCGATAATTTTATCAGCCGTAATTTCAGGAAGATTTTCCATAGCACCAAAATCTGCAATCAAATTGTCTTTTAAGATTAAAAAAGCATTTTTTATGGTGGGAAGAATAGCCATTTCGGGTCCGGAAACTTTATAAACAGGAGTTTCCCGAACCTGAAGCAGTTCTTTTATGTTGATGATAAGAGTTGTCATTGTATAAATTTAATGAAATTAAAAACACGAATTTCACAAACGTCACTTTGTAATTAGTGAAATCTGTGAAATTCGTGTTTTAGATTATTTTTTGTCTGATTTATTCAGAAACTGTTATTTCAAATATTTTCTCCCAGTTTTTTCCTGTAACAAAAATAGTTTTGGTTTTTGGGTTATAAGCAATTCCGTTTAAAACATCATCAGTAGTGATTTTACTGCTCATGTTCTTGCGCAGATCAGTCATGTTTAAAATGCCTTCAACAGCTCCAGAAGTTGGATTTACAACCGCTATTGCATCTTTTTGCCATACGTTTACATAAAATTTCCCGTTTATCAATTCTAATTCGTTAATGGCTTTTATTTTTGAAGTTCCCGAATAAACATTGATGTAATCAATCAGTTTTTGAGTAACCGGATCCATTTTCCAGATTTTTTCAGTTCCGTCAGAACGGTAAATATATTTTCCGTCATTAGTCATTCCCCAACCTTCAATTTCTTTGTCATATGTGAATGATTTTTCTAATTTTAAAGTTTTGGCATCATAAATAAAACCTGTCTTTTCCTGCCACGTTAATTGATATAATTTTCCGTCTAGAATCGTAATTCCTTCCCCAAAATATTTTTTATCAAGATCAACCTGTTTAAAAACTTTTCCTGTTTTGTAGTCGTATTTTCTGATGTAAGAAGTGCCTTTTTGTCCGGTACTTTCATATAAAGTATCGTTGTGAAATTCCAAACCTTCATTAAATGAAGCCACGTCATGAGGAAAAGTATTGATAATTTTGTACTTTAATAATTTAGGATTCACATTTGAAACCAGTTCAACTCTTTTTGTAGCATCAGATGAATCACTGCCAAAATAAACAGTTGCTTTTAGGTATTGATATCCTAATTTTTGTTCTTTTAATTCAAATTTGAATTTTTCTGCACCTTTCGTACTTCCGACTTTTTTATCGTTTACAAAGTAGGCAATGCTGTCGATTTCTTTCGATTTTGGATTTAAAACACTGATAGAAATGGCTTCCTGTGGCAAAAAATGGGCAGGAAAAGCGGAATCATCTATAGTAAATAAAGAATTTTCACCTTTATTTTTATCTCCGCAGCCAATTAATGTGATTCCTAATAAAATGGCAGTTAGGAAGTTATGTTTTTTCATAGTTTAAAATTTGAATAGTCCAATATACAACGATATTTTTATAGCAACAAAGCTCTTGCAAAAATATAAAAAGATTGTATATTTGCATCGGCAAGTCCTACACGACCAGCTCCTGCAGACTCCCCCAGGATGGGAACATAGCAAGGGTACGTGGTTGAGCGGTGCGATGTAGGTCGCTTGCCATTTTTTTTATTTTTAGAATTTATACAAAAGTAGTCTTCCTTCGGGAGGATTTTTTTATTTTTGGACCTTTCAGGAGTTAGAAGTTATAGGTGAGAGGTTAGAAGCTTTTAATCCATACATCAATTCTGCTCATTGATAGCCACGTTCAACTTATAACATTTAACATCTAACTTCAAAATGAGTAAAGTCGTTTTAATTACAGGAGGATCCTCAGGGATTGGAAAATCAATTGGAGAATTTTTACATCAAAAAGGTTTCGTTGTTTACGGAACAAGCCGGAATCCTGAAAAAGTTTTAAATTCTGTTTTTCCGCTTGTGGCTTTGGATGTTCGAAATGCAGAATCAATTAAAACTGCTGTTGCTAAAATCATAGAAACTTCAGGAAGGTTAGACGTTGTAATTAACAATGCAGGTGTAGGAATTACGGGGCCTTTGGAAGAAATTCCGATGGAGGAAATCAAGAATAATTTTGAGACCAATTTTTTTGGACCTATTGAAGTGATGAAAGCAGTTTTACCACAAATGCGTGTACAAAAATCAGGTTTGATTATCAATATCACTTCGATAGCAGCTTATATGGGCTTGCCTTATCGAAGCGTTTACTCAGCGTCAAAAGGAGCTTTGGAATTGATTACGGAAGCATTGCGTATGGAAGTAAAGCAATTTGGTATTGAAATTACTAATGTTGCGCCAGGAGATTTCGCTACGAATATTGCTTCAGGACGTTTTCATGCTCCGGTTATTAAAGGATCGGCTTATGAAAAAGTATATGGTGACACGCTTGCGACAATGAATGAGCATGTTGATTCCGGAAGTAATCCAAATGAAATGGCCGAAGCTGTTTATAAAATCATGCAGCAAAAAAGTCCAAAAGTGCATTATAAAGTGGGCATTTTTATGCAGAAATTTTCAATTGTTTTAAAACGTGTGCTTCCAGATAAGGTGTATGAAAAAATGCTGATGAATCATTATAAATTATAAATTATGCAGAAGGTTACAGAATTATTACCTGCTATTTTTGCCATTTTAGTTTTTGTTGTTATTTGGTTTGTAATTCGAAGAATATTAGGTTCCATAAGTGATAAAATCAATAATTCTGAAGTTTATAAAGAAGATACTTTAAGGGTTTTAGAAGAAATTAGAGATGAATTGAAAGAATTGAACAAAAACAATTCTTCTAAGTAATTTTAAATTGTAATTTTGCACCGGTTTTGCGTGAGGGATAGAGGTGATATCCTTTTGTGGAGTGAAACGGAGCAAAAGATAAAGCCGAAAGCCCGACCCTTGGGGCACGCCCAGATTATGAACACAATTAAATAAATATAATTATGAAATTTTTTATTGATACAGCTAATTTAGCTCAGATTAAAGAAGCACAGGCATTAGGTGTTTTGGATGGTGTAACAACAAACCCGTCTTTGATGGCAAAAGAAGGAATTACAGGGAAAAACAATATTTTGAAACATTATGTTGATATCTGTAATCTTGTTGATGGTGATGTAAGTGCTGAAGTAAATGCGCTGGATTTTGAAGGAATGGTGAAAGAAGGTGAGGAATTAGCTGAATTACATGATCAAATAGTAGTAAAATTGCCTATGACAAAAGAAGGGGTGATGGCTGCAAAATATTTTTCTGATAAAGGAATTAAAACAAACGTAACACTTGTGTTTTCTGCAGGTCAGGCTTTATTGGCTGCAAAAGCGGGAGCGACTTATGTTTCGCCTTTTATTGGTCGTTTGGATGATGTTTCTACAGACGGATTGAACCTAATTCAGGAAATTAGAGAAATCTATGATAACTACGGATACGAAACTCAAATTTTGGCAGCTTCTGTTCGCCATACGATGCATATCGTAAACTGTGCTAAAATTGGTGCTGATGTTATGACCGGACCTCTTTCTGCGATTTACGGTTTATTGAAACACCCTTTGACAGATATTGGATTGGCTCAGTTTGTAGCTGATTTTGAAAAAGGTAACAAATAGTTTACTTTAAAAATAAATAGTTAAAAATCGTTATTTTCATTAGAAGATGACGATTTTTTTATTTGATAACTTTTAAACGAATAAAAAAATCCGTTTTACTTTTGTGGAAGTAAAACGGATTTTTTTATGTTTCGAAGAACGGATTTTTAGTGTCCTCCGCCTTCACTTATTACATGGCTAATACCTTGTTTTTTTAGTATTTTAGGGCAGTAAAAGCCGTAAAACGCCAGATAAGCAAAACCAATAAGCGGTACTATATAAGAAAAATGTGTATACGTGATTCCTAATATTCCTTCCGGATGTGTTGCGTCTAAATCACAGATGCTTCCCTGAACCAATGGGATAACTCCTCCTCCAAGAATCATCATAATTAAGAAAGAAGAAGCTTTTCCTGTATTTTTTCCTAATCCTGCGATCGCTAAATCGAAGATTGAAGGCCACATGATAGATAAGAATAATCCGCCTGAGATGAAGAAGAATTTAGCAATTTCTGGGTTTGGCCAAAATAAACCTAATACCATCATTAATAAACCTGAAACTCCGAAAAGCATTAATGTTTTTCCGGCATTTTTTCCTCCAATAAAACTTACTCCAATGAATAATAAAATCCAGATTGGGTAAATGTAGAATGAAGAAACATCGTGTGCCGCAAAAATATTAGCGCCAATAATTACACCAAAAGCAAGTGCCGGCACTATAAATTTAAGAGCTGTGTTTACTAGGTTTGATGTGTTGAAAACGTTTACACCACCATTCCAACGACCAATCATTAAACTTCCCCAGTATAATGCGATAAATGGAGCGATAGCATCTTCTAATACGTTTCCGAATTCTGCTGTGTGAAGCAATGCAGGTAAGTTACTGATAATGGTAACCTCTGTTCCAACATAAATAAAGATTCCTAACATTCCTAAGTATAATTGAGGATAGTCAAGGATATTGAATTTTGAATGCGCCACTTTTACTTCTTCTTCATCTACTTTTGCCGGGTCTTCGATTTTAGAAAAATTCATAAAAACGGCCACGATGATAAAGGCAAGACCTAATATAATAAATGGTAATTTGATATCTTCAAGAGAAAGGTTTGTTTTTTTATTGTCTCCCATTCCAAATAAGGCGATTCCTAATAAGATTGCCCCAATTGTTGTTCCGAAAGAATTTATACCTCCTGCTAATGTTAAACGGTGAGCTCCGGTGTCAGGGCTTCCCATTTTAATTGCTAGGGGATTGGCAACAATTTGTTGGATAGAAAAACCTAATCCTACAGTAAATAAAGCTGTTAAGAAGAAAGGAAAGCTAGCCATTGTAGCTGCTGGAACAAATAAAAATGAACCAGCTGCAGATAGAAGTAAGCCGGCAGAAAGTGTTTTTTTGTATCCGAATTTTTGTAAAACATCTGATTTTAGAGAAACCAAAAAGAAGATAATTGATCCTACAAAATAGGCGGCATAAAATGCCCAGGCTACTAATTGTGACTGAACCTGTGATAAAGTAAATACTTTTTTGAATACGGGAATCAGGATATCATTGGCAGAACCAACAAAACCCCAAAAGAAAAAGACAATTATCAAAGAAATAAATTGTCCCCACTTGGTTTGTACATTTTCTGAATTCATGGGTAATAAAGTTTTTTTTAGTTTTTTTAGTGGTTTTAAAGTGGTAAATATATTTGTTACAACTTTTAAAAAAAAATAAAAAAGCATAAAAAATGCAGAAATTATACAAACAACATAATTTATTCAACAATGTGTTGTTATTTTGGAAATAACGATATCGATTTAGTGATTATTCCAAAATTTTGTTTTTCACATCTTTGCTATAATTTCTTCCTATTGGAATAGTGTAAGATAGAATCTGAATTCTGTTACCTTCAATTGATTTAACTTTGTTAAGCGCAATAACATAGGATTTATGAATACGCATAAATTTATCATTAGGCAATTCTTCGGATTGGGATGTTAGTGATTTATGGGTGATGTAAGTTTTATCGGGAGTAACAATTTTGATGTATTCTTTCATTCCTTCGACAAACAGAATTTCTTCAATATTAATTTTTACCATTTTTTTATCGACTTTGATAAAAATATGCGAATCGCCTTTCGCAGCTTCTGTTTTAATATTGTTCTTTAAATTGTATTCGGTAGTAATTTTGTTAATGCATTTAATGAATCTTGGTAACGGAATTGGTTTTACCAGATAATCTAAAACATCAAGATCGTAGCTTTCGGCGGCAAATTCCCTAAAAGCGGTTGTGATGATGACTTTTGTTTTGTTTTCTATTAGACTAATTAATTCAAAACCGGTCATCATGGGCATGTTAATGTCTAAAAAAACTGCATCAACAGGTGTACTGTTTATAAAATCTAATGCTTCTAAAGAATTATTGAATGTACCAATAACCTCAAAGTCGGTAAAATTGGTAAAGTAATTTTGTAAAACTTTAATCGCTAAAGGTTCATCGTCGATTAATAAGCATTTAATCTTCATTATGAATAGGTATTTGCAAACTTATTATATAGTAATTTAGCTTTGTTTTGTATTCCAGGCTAAAATTATTCTTGTAAATTAATTTTAATCTTTTCTTGGTATTAATTAGTCCGATACCGCCTTTAGGATTATTTTTTTGTGAAATTACAAAATTATTAAGGATTTCAAAATGCAGCATTTTATTGTCAATAATTTTGCAGTTTATTTTAATCTTCAGGTTCTTGTTATTTAGTCCTCCGTGTTTAAAAGCATTTTCGACCAACGAAATAAAAATCAATGGAGGTACTTTGATATCTTCTATATTAGACTCAAGATTAATGGTTACTTCCACGTTCTCAAAACGAAGTTTTTCAATTTCGATATAATTCTGGATATAATCAATTTCTTTTATCAAAGGTACAAGCTTGGTTCCTTTTACATCATATAAGACATATTCCATCAGGTTTGATAATTTAATAATTACATCCGGAACTTTATCAGAAGATTCTAATGATAGTGCATATAAATTATTTAACGTATTAAAGAAAAAGTGAGGCTGAATCTGATTTTCGAGATATTTAAGCTTTATTTTAAATTGATTTTCCCTCAATGCTCTGTTTCTTTCTCTTTCGCGTAGCCAGGTTAAGGTCAGATAAACAGAAGACGCCATTGCCAATACATATAATTCACCAATACATACTGCAAGAATGTGATTGATGTCAAAAGGATGATATTCTCTGTTTGCCTCTGGCCAGATATTTTCAGAAATGATATAATAGGTAAGGGCAGTTTTTAGCAAATAGACTGCAAACAGACTAATTAGTAATGCAATAGTATACTTTATATATTGCTGTTTGAGTACGTAGCGACGAACTAAAATAAAAAGATTAAAATAAACTAAAGGTATATGCAGGGAGAATTCAATCAAATTTGATTTAAATGAATAATCATAATCGTTAAAATAGGCTCCCCATCTTAAAAAATTAAGTGTAAAATAACTCCCCCAAAACCAGATATGATTTCGAAGTTTAATATCAAAGTTTAATTTCTGAATTTCACTCAATTTTAATATAGTATTAAGTATATTGTGGATGTTTAAATTATATGCAACTTTAAACAATTACTTGGTGAAACACAATTTTTTTGAATAAAATTTCATAAAATTCGACAAACGGTATATTATTTTGTTTAGATAACGTTTTCGTAAAACGCATTATTGATTGTTTTATGTCGTTGGTTTAAAATTTGAAGCTGTTGGTATAAATTATTTTTTTTAACAATACCTTAAGAATAAATTTACCCCATAACTAACAAAATAAATAAACATGAAAAAATTTTTATTAATCTTTATGATTGTTTTTACAGCGCAGGTTTCGCTTGCTCAGGTAAAAAATGTCAAGGGTTTGATTACAGATTCTGATGGGATGCCGTTACCAGGGGCAACTGTTTCTGTACAAGGAGGGCAAAAAGGTACTACTACCGATTTTGACGGTTTGTATACTATTGACGTACAAAGCGGACAAACATTAGTTTTTACCTATGTAGGTCTTGAAACACAAAAGATTGTTGTAGGAGATGCAGCTGCAATTAATGTGAAAATGAAACTAGCGGCTTCAAATGCTTTAAATGAAGTTGTTGTAACTGCATTAGGTATTAAAAGACAAAAGAAAGAACTGGGGTATGCAGTTCAGGATCTTAAAGGAGACCAATTAAACAAAGTTATTACTACGAATGTGGCTACTGCGCTTTCAGGAAAAGTTGCGGGCGTTGATGTTTCTATTCCGGCCACGGGAGTTGGAGGGTCAACAAGGGTTATTATTAGAGGTATTTCAAGTATTGGTGAAAGCAATCAGCCACTTTATATTGTAGATGGAGTTCCTATTGATAACTCAGGTTTGAGCAATGACACTGCTGCTACAAGTAAATGGTTTGACGGAAGAGATAACGGAGACGGGATTTCAAGTATCAACCCTAACAACATTGAAAGTTTAACAGTATTAAAAGGAGCTGCAGCAGCTGCATTATACGGATCGCGAGCCTTAAATGGTGTTATTTTGATTACAACTAAAAAAGGAAGCAAAGGCAAATTGCAGGTTGAACTTACAAGTGGTGTAAGTTTTGACAGGGTAGATGCAAAGTATGCTGATTATCAGACTGAATATGGTTCTGGAACAAATGGTACTTTACCGGATCCTACAAAAGGACCTAATGAAATATATAATTATACTACTAGTGCCTGGGGACCTAAGTTCTCTGAAAGTGTTGGGCAGCAAATAAAAATATTTGATGGTTCTATGAAACCTTATGCTAAAGTAGATAATAATATTCAGGATTTTTTCCAAACAGGAGTAACACTTTCTAACGGAATCTCATTATCAGCAGGAAGCGACAATGCTTCTGTTCGTTTCGGATATAACAACCTGACAAATGATGACGTTATTCCGGAATCTGGTTTAGAAAGAAATGATGCAAGTTTAAATGGAACTATAAAATCAGATAAATTTACTTTGGCTGCAAACGTAAATTACATGGTTGAAAATACACAGAACAGACCTGGATTAGGAGATTCACCAAATAATGTTGGTTATTCATTAAGTTCATTAGCTCCAAGTTTTGATCAGGCCTGGTTAAAAAATTATAAAAACGAGGAAACCGGTCAAATTTATCCTTGGAATACTAATGTGTATCAACTGAATCCATATTTTACTACACAGGCAAATCATAACTCATCTGTGAAAAACCGTTTTATAGGAAATGTTACAGGAACTTATCAATTTAAAAATTGGCTAGCATTAACTTTTAGAACTGGTTTAGACAGCTATGCTTTCAGTTCAAAAGATTTTATGGCGGCAGGGAGTACATGGCCTGGAAGAGATCAAGGATATTTAGGATTGGATAATATAAATGTTTCAGAGATGAATACAGATATTATAGCCACTTTCAGTGATATTAAATTAGCTACAGACTTTACTTTTTCAGGAATTTTAGGTACATCAAGAAGAGATTTTAAAAGAGATTTCAATTCTAGTTTTGGAACAAATATTATTGAGCCGGGAATTGAATACATAAGTAATTTTTCTTCTACTACAATTAATGCACCAGTAGTAACCAGAACAAGAACAAATTCAGTGTATGGTTCAGCAAAGTTTGATTATAAAGGGTATTTGTATGCTGAGTTTACAGGAAGAAATGATTGGTTTAGTGTAATATACAGCGGGGATAACAACGCATTTTATCCTGCGGCTTCGTTAGGTTTTGTATTTTCTGATGCTTTTGGTATTCAGAATGATACATTTAGCTATGGAAAATTCAGAGCTTCATGGGCACAGGTTTCAAATGCACCGGGAGCTTATAAAAATGCATTAAATTATACTACTTTTTCATCTTATGACGGACAGAGTGTTGTTAATATTAAAAACTCTGCAGCACCAAATGCTAATTTGACTTATCAGTCTAAAACAGGAGTGGAGTTTGGAGTTGAAACGGCATTCTTTAAAAATAGATTAAAAGCTGATATTACAGTATACCGTGAAGACACTGCTGATCAAACACTTGATTTAGCATCATCTGCAACATCAGGATATGAATTCCTTTCTGTAAATGCAGGACAATTAAGAAACGAAGGTATTGAGGTTTTCTTATCAGGAACTCCAATTAAAACAAATAGTTTCGAATGGGGAATTGATTTGAACTTCTCAAAAAACAAAAACTCAATTATTTCTTTACATCCGGATATTAATACGTATGCTATTTCTGAGGCTCGTTGGGCTGGAGCAGCTATCGTAGCTCAGGTTGGGGGTCAGTACGGAACTATCATCGGAAAAGATTTTCTAAGAACTACTTCAGGAGAGAAGATTGTAGACGCAAATGGTATGCCTTTGTTCACAGATTCTAAAGTAAATTTAGGAAAAGGACTTCCTGACTGGTCTGCCGGTTTAACCAACAGATTTTCTTATAAAGGGATAACACTTCAGTTTTTAATTGATATGAAATTTGGAATGGATGTATATTCTATGACAAATTCATTAGCAGCGCAAAAAGGACTTTTAGATATCACTACAGAGGGTAGAGATGCATACAATGAAGCAAGAGCAGAGGCTGTGGCAAACGATCCTAATTTTAGTCAGTCAACATGGATTCCTACTGCGGGTTATATAGCAGAAGGTGTTGTGAATACCGGAACTGTTGCTAATCCTGTATACGAGCAAAATACTAAGCCTGTAAATCCTCAGGATTATTGGACTACTGTTTTCAATAATACACCGGCACCTTTTATTTATGATGCTTCTTATGTGAAATTAAGAGAGGTAAGTTTAGGTTATACTATACCAAAAAGTGTTTTTAGCGGAGCAAAAATTAGCTCAATTTATGTGTCTGCATTCGCAAGAAATTTATTGACTTTTAATAAAGATTTACCAAACGTTGACCCGGAATCTATGTATACTTCTGGAAATGGACAAGGATTTGAATATGGTTCACTGCCATTCAGACAATCGTATGGTTTTAATATTAAAGTTGCATTCTAAAAAAAAAGAAATTATGAAATTCAAAAAAATAATACTAGCCATAGCCATATTGTTAACCACAGTTGGCTGTACCGAAAATTTTGATGAACTGGAAAAAGATCCGGTTGCATTGTCAGCAAATCCTGCAGGACAGCTTACATTCACTCAATTGTGTATGTCTGGTGACGGTTATTACCAATGGAGAGCAAACCTAATTTATTCAGGCGGATTTGTACAGCATTATTCAGGTGCGTGGAATCAAACAGAATATGGCAACAAATTCAAGAAAAATGATGATTATGCAACAGCAATCTGGAGAAACGGTTATGCAAATGAGCTGAAAAATGTTGTGGATATCATTGATAAAACCAGTGGTAATCCGGCTATGGTAAACATGAATGCTGTAGCAAAAATCATGAAAGTGATGGTGGCACAGCGTTTAACGGATCTTTATGGAGATATTCCTTATTCTCAGGCAGGAAAAGGATTCTCACAAGGAATTGTAACACCTAAATATGACACTCAGGAAGAAGTTTATACTGCTTTTTTTAGTGAATTAGACGAAGCTTATAACCAGTTAAATGCTGGAGGAGGCACTGTTAAAGGAGATTTGTTCTATAAAGGAGATATTTCAAAATGGAAGAAACTGGCTAATACGCTAAGACTACGTTTAGGAATGAGACTTTCTGAAATTAAACCTGCAGAAGCTGAGAAACAAGTGAAAGCCGCATTACAAAATGGTGTTTTCGAAAGTAATCTGGACAACTGTATTATGCGTCATTTAGATGCAACTTTTAGTGATAATCCTGCTGCTATTGATTTTAGAGGAAATGGTTTGGCATATGCCTTTGTTGGTAATGAGCACGGAGATCATTTCAGTACATTAGTAATAGACTTTTTGAAAAACAATGGTGATCCAAGATTAACTATGCTGGCTACTGCCAAAACAACATCTGCTTTGCCTGGGAAAAGTGGGCAACCTGTTCAGCCAGGAGAAGATTTGTATGCAGGAGTTAAACCAGGATCTTTTCAGTATGAAGCTCCGGGAGGTGCTACTGCAACTTCAGGAATCCAGTCTTATTACAAACAAAAAACAACACCTTATCTGCATGTAAGTTATTCAGAAACACAATTATTATTAGCTGAGGCTGCTTACAGAGGATGGGTAACAGGAACATCGGCTGCTGAATATTATAAAAAAGGGGTTGAAGCCGGTATCAAACAATTAGCAATTTATAACGCGCCTCTACCATCTCAGACTGATATTGATGCATATTTAAATGCTAAGCCATTAGTTGCAGGAACAGAAAAACAGCAAATTGGGACACAGCTTTGGATTACATACATATTCAACAGTATAGAAGCTTATTCAAACCAGAGAAGAACTGGATTCCCTCAATTGATTCCAATAACAAACCCTGATTCAGAAACAGGTGGAGTTACGCCAAAACGTTTGTACTATCCAAATGATGAAATGCAGAAAAATGAAGTGAATTATTTAGCTGCATTGGAAAGAATGGGAGGAACAAATGACTGGCTGAATAAAGTTTGGTGGGATGCAAACTAAAAAATAATTCCAAAGTTATGCCTAATAAGGTGTTATTTTCATTCTAATTAAATTAAAAAACAATTTTAAATTAAAAATAATGATAAAAAATAAAGCCTTATTAGGCATCCTTTTTTTTATTGGTTCACTTTTTACATCTTACAGCTGTTCTAAGGACAACGAGACAGAAATTGATAATTCAAAAACTAAAACAGCCAGGGTTGTAGGCTATTTATCTTCGGATAATTTTAGTAAAATCAGCTCCATACAATTTTGTAAGCTGACGCATCTTAATCTGTCATTCGCAAATCCGGATAACACAGGTAATTTAATTTTTGATGGTGATATTGATGCCGTTATTAAACATGTAAAAGGTGTAAATCCCAATATTAAAATATGTGTTTCTATTGCGGGAGGAGTTATTTCGGCAGAACAAGCCGCTAACTGGTCATTGCTTATCGATAAGCCGGAAAATAGGCCAGATTTTATAAAGAAAATTATAAATTTTATTGAAATCCATAAACTGGATGGTGTCGATGTAGATCTTGAATGGGATGCGGTAACTACAGGTTACAGTGGTTTTGTTATTGAATTAAAAAATGCCATAAAAAGTAAAAACAAGCTCATAACTTCAGCTTTACCCATTAATACCCGTTTTGTTAATATAAACAATGAGGCTCTGAATGCTTTTGACTTTATTAATATTATGGCTTATGATGTGACAGGACCGTGGGCACCGGATAAGCCGGGTCAGCACAGCTCTTTTAATGATGCTAAATTAGGAATCGAATTTTGGAATAAAATGCAAAATGTCCCAAAAGAAAAGCTAACACTTGGTGTTCCGTTTTATGGCTATAATTTTACAGATCCCGTTGCTACCAGTGCAACTTACGCACAAATTATTGCCGTAGGCAGTCAATTTGCTGAGCTGGATGAATTGGGTAAAATTTATTATAACGGAAGACCAACTATTGAGCAAAAAGTGCAATTGGCTTCAGAAACGACTGGCGGAATCATGATTTGGGAAATTGCCCAGGATTCATTTGATCAATATTCCTTATTGGATGTCATTCATAAAAAATATACAAAACTGGGGTTTGTCACTTCTGATTTATGTGGTAACTAAAAGTATTGTAAAACAGGTGAATTTTTAAGGGGTAGAAGTTCCTTTTATTGTACAAAAACGTGTTATTGACTGAATAGTGCTGTTCGTTTAAAAGTTTAAGCAGTTTGTATAAATAATTTTTTTGAGGAGTCCTTTAAAAATAAATTTGCAGAAAAGAATATAAGTTGGGATTAGTAATTTGTTAAGTTTTTATGAATTAATTAATTACGTGTAGGTCTTACTTTTATATATAATATTATCAAAAAAGAAAAAAAATGAAAAGTGCTTTAGAAATAAAACCTGATATCAGCTATAAAAGTGCAGGAAAATTTGAAGAAACCAGATTTGAGAAAATTCACAATGAAATCTTCAAAAGTTCAGCAGAAGCTTCATTAATTGTAGCGCAGGAAATCGCTCAGTTAATTAGATCTAAACAAGAAAAAAATAAATCTTGTGTTTTAGGTCTGGCAACAGGTTCTTCTCCTATAAAAGTATATGAAGAGTTAGTGAGAATGCACAGAGAAGAAGGATTAAGTTTTAGAAATGTAATCACTTTTAATCTGGATGAATATTATCCAATGTCAAAGGAGAATAATCAGAGCTATCACTATTTCATGCATCAGCATCTTTTTAATCATATTGATATCGATCCGGAGAATGTTAATATTCCTGATGGTACCGTTGCAATTGATGAGTTGAATCAATATTGTATCGACTATGAAATGAATATCAAACAAGCCGGAGGCCTTGATTTTCAATTATTAGGTATCGGACGTACAGGTCACGTGGGCTTCAATGAACCGGGATCGCACATTAATTCCGGAACCAGAATTATTACACTGGATCATATTACAAGGGTAGATGCTTCATCTGACTTTAATGGTATAGACAACGTTCCAAAAAGAGCAATCACCATGGGGGTTTCGACCATTATGAGATCGAAGAGAATTGTACTAATGGCCTGGGGACAAAACAAAGCAGATATCATCAAGAGAACCATCCAGGGTGATATCAGTTCTGAAGTTCCTGCCACATTTTTACAAAATCATCCTAATGCAACTTTCGTTTTAGATCAGTCTGCAGCGGTAGAATTGACACGTTTCAAAACGCCTTGGTTAGTTGGAGAATGTATCTGGACACAGGAATTAAAAAGCAAAGCGATTGTTTGGTTGTGCCAAAAAACAAAACAGTCGATTTTAAAATTAACAGACCGTGATTACAACAACAACGGAATGTCTGATCTTCTCGCACAGGAAGGTTCTGCGTACGATTTGAATATTAACATGTTCAACGTATTGCAGCATACTATTACAGGATGGCCTGGAGGAAAACCTAATACGGATGATTCACATCGTCCTGAAAGAGCCAATCCTGCAAAAAAACGAGTGATTCTTTTTAGTCCGCATCCTGATGATGATGTGATTTCTATGGGAGGAACTTTTTCAAAATTAATTAAACAGGGGCATGATGTACACGTAGTATATCAAACCTCAGGAAATATAGCGGTTACCGACGATGAAGCACTAAAATTTGCTGAAGTATGTAACGATTTTGTTGGAGATATTGATGCTAAAATTAATTTCAAATCAGTTATTAAATTTTTGAACAACAAATCTGAAAATCAGGTAGATTCATTAGAAGTTCGAAAATTAAAAGGATTGATTCGCAGAAGAGAATCGTATGCAGCCACAAGATACATCGGACTAAAAGATGAAAACACCCACTTTTTAGATCTTCCTTTTTATGAAACCGGACAGGTAAAGAAAAACCCGTTAGGTCCTGAAGATATTGCAATCGTAAAAGATATTATTGCTCAAATAAAGCCACATCAGGTGTTTGCAGCAGGTGATCTTGCGGATCCTCACGGAACGCATGAAGTTTGTCTGAATGCCATATTTGCTGCAATGAAAGAACTGAAACCACAAAAATACATGGATGACTGCTGGTTATGGTTGTACAGAGGTGCATGGCACGAATGGGACATTCACGAAATTGACATGGCTGTTCCGCTTTCTCCATCTGAAGTATTACTGAAGCGTCATGCGATTTTATATCACCAGTCTCAAAAAGACAGGGTTATGTTTCAGGGGAATGATTCAAGAGAGTTTTGGGTTAGGGCAGAAGACCGAAACAAAAATACAGCCATTCTGTATGACGAATTAGGTTTGGCAGAATATGAAGCTATTGAGGCTTTCAAACGTTTTGATTACTAAGATTATTTTTAGGATTTGATTTATAGCGAATCAAATTACCAAATTCAGATTGATTTCATACTGATAGTGAGGATCAATAGAGAGATCATTCTGGATTTTTTATCTATTTATTAATGTTGTCTCAGGATAACCATTTTTCAAGCGCCATAAAATGAAATATATATTAGTCCTACTATTAGCAGGTTTAACTTCTAGTGCTCAGATTAAAAAAGAGCAGCTAAATCTTATGCCCTGGCCGCAAAATGTTGTTTTAAATGACGGAAGTTTTACTTTGAGTAAAAATTTTAAAGTAAATATTACCGGCAATCCAAATCCGAGAATTTTTGGAGGGGTAACTCGTTTTTTACGCCGCTTAGATGGCAGAACAGGTCTTTTTTTCGGACAGGATTTTGTTACAAAACTAAACGAAGTTCCAACAGCAGAACTTCAGATAAATTGTACCAAAAGCGGAAAAATTGGTTTGTATGAAGACGAAAGTTACCATTTAGATATCAAACAAAACAAAATTACAATAGAGGCAACCAGCGATCTGGGAGCTTTACACGGTCTTGAAACGTTATTGCAGCTGTTGCAGAATAATAATAAATCATTTTATTTTCCGAAAGCACAAATTTCAGATTTTCCAAGATTTACATGGAGAGGTCTGATGATTGATGCCGCAAGACATTTTCAGCCGGTAGACGTAATCAAAAGAAATCTTGACGGATTGGCTGCTATGAAAATGAATGTTTTTCACTGGCATTTAGTAGATGATCAGGGCTGGAGAATCGAAATGAAGAAACATCCAAAACTAATTGAATTAGCTTCGGATGGAATGTATTATACACAGGAAGAAATTAGAAATATCGTAAAATATGCTGATGAACGCGGTATTTTGATCGTTCCGGAAATTGATGTTCCGGGTCACGGAACTGCGATATTGACGGCTTATCCTGAAATAGGAAGCAAAGTCATCGCACTAAAAGGCGGAGCAGAAAAAAATATTCAGGGAACAGCAATTACAACCTATACAGTTGAAAGAAACGCAGGCATTTTTACGCCAACATTAGATCCCACAAACCCAAAAACATATCAATTACTAAGCGAGATTTTTGATGAGGTCTGCCCATTGTTTCCAGGAGATTATTTTCACATTGGAGGAGATGAAAATGAAGGGAAAGACTGGGATGCAAATCCTAAAATTCAGGAATTTAAAAAGAAAAATAAGTTAGCCACAAACCACGAACTGCAGACTTATTTCACTATGCAGCTGGCTCCGATGCTTAAAAAACACGGAAAACAATTAATGGGCTGGGAAGAAATTTTAACCAAAAATCTTTCAAAAGAAGCAATCGTTCATTCGTGGAGAGGACCAAATGAAGGTGTTCTGCCAGGCCAGTCTTTAGCAGAAGCAGTAAAAAAAGGATACAAAACAGTATTGTCAAACGGATATTATATCGATTTGATGTATCCAATTGAAAGTCATTATCTAACTGATCCAATGCCGAAAGGAGTTGAGTTGACAGTAGAAGAAAAAGCAAGGATTTTAGGTGGAGAAGCCCCAATGTGGACAGAATTGGCGACTCCGGAAACAATAGATTCCAGAATTTGGCCAAGAACCGCTGCAATTGCAGAAAGACTTTGGTCAGCTGAAAATATTACAGATGTTGCCGATATGCGCAGACGTCTTGAAACCATTTCATTCCGATTAGAAGAACTTGGTCTGACACACATTCGTAACAAAGATGTGATTCTAAGAAATATTGCCAACAACCAAAATGTAAAATCTCTTAGCGAATTCTCAAATGTTTGCGAACCGTTAAAAGGGTATACACGAAATAAGGACGGAACCGAATATCAAACGTATTCTCCGTTCACACTTTTTGCAGATGCCTGTACACCTGATGCAAAAGATGCATTGGCTTTTGATGATGCCGTAAAGCAATATTTAGCAAGCAAAACACCTGAAAACAAAGCAAAGGTTGCCGAATTTTTCAACAAATGGATTACCCTGAATAAAGAATTAAATGACTTAAGTGCCAACGCGCCATTAGTACAGCCAATTCTGCCCCTGGCTAAAAAGCTGAGCGATGCATCTCAGGAATTGTTGCAGGTTTTAGATAATAAATCAACTTTAAAATCACAGGATTTGAAAAGTTTGATCGAGCAATGCAATACAAAAGACCATGCCGATGTAGAGCTGGCAGTGTACGCAAGCCTAAAAAAAATGATATGAAGTTAATTTTTGAAGTAGTTAAGTTAAGTTAGTCACGATTGGTTTAGAGTATAATTATCTCTGCCGGAAATTCTGGTAGAGATAATTATCAAACTTTACAAAACTTTTTCAGCATTCAGATAAAAATAAATTATTAAAAAATAGCCAATTAGAGAGTATTAACCTTTTAAAACCAAATAACAGAATAAGAAGAATGACAAAAAAATAGAATTTTAGATTGATGAATTAGCGCCCCAAATTTATCGGTTTTTATTTAATACAATTTTTTAAAAAGAATTATACATAAATATCAATCACATACTATTTGCTAATGATTATGGACAATCAGTAATAGTATAATATTTATTTATAGAAGTAAAAATTAAATTTCCAGTGAGCTGCAGAATTTTCAATTTGCAGTTTATTGAACCCCAGCTGTTCTGTTTGTATGTTGGATTCTGACATGTAATGCAGTGCAATTGGAATATTTATTTTCTATTAACCAATATTAAACAATTATGAAACATTATTACAGATTACTTTTTTTGTTACTGTTTCCCTTGCTCGTGTCAGCCCAGCCTGCTCACGGTAAAAAAGTAGTGGGATACTATGCACAATGGTCTATTTATGCACGGGATTTCAATGTCCCCAAAATAGACGGAAACAAATTGACGCATTTGAATTATTCTTTTTATGGGACAACTTTCGATCCTGCCCATCCGGAGAATACAAAGCTTAAATGCCTGGATACCTATGCTGACTACGAGCATATGGAAGGCGGAATTCCGTGGGATGCTCCTGTTAAAGGTAACTTTTATGACTTAAAAAAATTAAAAGAAAAGTATCCGCACCTTAAAATTTTAATTTCTGTTGGAGGATGGACCAAAGGTCAGGATCTTTCTCCAATTGCAGCAAGTCCGGTGGCAAGAGCTGCTTTGGCTGCAGATATGGCCAACTTTATTACAACTTATCCTTTTATTGACGGATTCGACATCGACTGGGAATATCCTCTTTCAGGTGGAACTGATGGAACTGAGATTGTTAATGGCTCTCCTGTTCCACCACAAAAATACAGTCCGGATGACAACAAAAATTTGGTTTATTTATTGAAAGCAATGCGTCAGGCAATGCCAAATAAACTAGTTACAATTGCAGCTGGAAATAACGTTCGTAAAGTGGGTTCTCAGTATTTAGGTCCGAATAACAGATCACAATTCGGAATGACAGAAGACATTTCGACTTACTGTGATTATATTACCTATTTTGGATATGATTTGGGAGGTAACTGGTATGACAAAACATGTTACAATGCACCATTATATGCAAGCGGAAATCCAAATGATCCGTTATATGGCGCAACACAATCAGAATCATTAGACGAGTTAACGAATCAATTTCTAAATGTAGTCGGTTTCCCTGCGAATAAATTAATCATGGGATTGCCTTTTTACGGAAAAAAATTCGATAATGTTTCTGTAAATTCAACCAACGGATTATTTGTTTCGGCACCAAGATATGTAGTTCCCGGATGTACAAATCCTCAAAATCCAACTGGAACATGGGATGGTTCCGGAGCCTGTGAAAAATCAGGAAGTATTGAGATTTGCGATTTAGTTGGTAATCCGGTTACCAATTCACATGCTTATTTAGATCCAAATACGATGTTGGTAACCCCAAGTGCTGCTGCTGCTGGATGGGTTCGTTATTTTGATAATACAACAAAAGTTCCTTATCTATATAACAATACACTGAAACAGTTTATTTCTTATGAAGATAAACAATCTACGGATTTAAAAGTACAATACATTAAATCAAGAAATCTTGCCGGTGGTATGATTTGGGAATTATCCCAGGATACAAGAGGTGCTGTTCCTAATTCGTTATTAAATCAGGTAGATACTTCATTTGGAGGCGCTGTTATAGGATCTGTAAGTATTGCAGGTTCCGTAAAAAACGGTTCGACTTTAGTTCCGGATGTTACAGTAGAGTTACGTAATTTAAGCAATGTTGTATTACAATCTATTGTTTCTACAGGAGGTAATTTTACTTTCGCAAATTTACCTTCAGGACAAAATTATACACTAACGGCCTTAAAATCGACCTATACATTTGCTCCGGTAACTTTAACCAATGTTACGGTTAACCAAACAGCAGTTGTTATTAATGGTACTCAACCTTTGTATACTGTAAGCGGAACAGTTCTTGACGGAACAACTCCAGTTTCAGGAGTAATGGTTTCAGCAACTTCAGGAGCAACAGTTTTAACAGCTGTTTCTAATGCAAGCGGCGTTTACAGTGTTGCAGGTTTAGCAGCAGGATTGAATTTTACAGTTACAGCAGCAAAAACAGGATTCTCTTACACGCCTGCATCAACAGTTTATAATACAATCGATGCAAACAAAACGTTGAATTTTACTCAGGGTGCGGCAGTTGTTAATTACACAGTAAGCGGAACTATTTTAAATAATACAACTCCGGTTTCCGGTGTAACTGTTACAGCATCTTCAACAGGTGGAAATTTCACAGCTGTTACCAATGCGAGCGGTGTTTATTCACTTAGTTTGCCTTCTGCTGGAAATTATACAGTTACAGCTGCTTTAGCTGGACAGACATATACGCCGGCTTCGACAGTTTATTCTAATTTAAATGCCAACAAAACATTAAACTTCTCTCAGGATGTTGTGGTTATTGGGACCAATAAAATTAGCGGAACAGTTAAAAACGGAACAGCTCCGGTATCAGGTGCAAAAGTAGAATTGGTATTACCATGGACTGATAATACACATAGCTGGAAAAGTGTTTTTGCCACTACAGATGCACAAGGAAAATACAGTTTTGATAATGCTGTAGTAAATGGATACATTACAATTTCAAGTTTAAAATTAAATGCCTGGGAAAACGGAGATGTTACTTATTTACCATCAAATCTAACTAACTTTCCGGTTCCTACGAATCCGACTGTTTATGATTTTAATACTACAACTGTAACCCCAACATATTATACGGTAAGCGGAACAGTTTTAAACGGAACAACTCCGGTTTCAGGAGCAACAATTTCAGTAGTTTCAGGAGCAACAACTCTTACAGCTGTTTCAGATGCTTCGGGAAATTATAGTGTTGCTAACTTAGTTTCAGGATCAGATTATACGGTAACCATTACAAAAACAGGAGTAACATTTACTCCGGCGTCAACGGTTTATACGGCTATAAATTCTAACAAAACGTTAAGTTTTACTCAGACAGTTGTTAATCCAATATACTATACTGTAAGCGGAACAACCAAAAATGGAACAATAGCAATTGCTGGTGTTATAGTTTCAGCCACTTCAGGAACTACAACTTTAACAGCAGTTTCAGATGCTTCTGGAAATTATAGTATTGCCAATCTTGTTGCAGGATCAGATTACACTATAATGGCTTCAAAAACAGGAGCGAGTTTTACTCCGGCTTCAACAGTTTATTCTGCAATCAATTCAAGTAAAACATTAAACTTTACGCAGAATGTTGCCAATGGGTATTTAATTAGCGGGACTGTTAAAAATGGAACGGCTCCAGCAGTTGGAGTAAAAGTGGATTTAATTTTACCTTACACTAATGATACTCACGGATGGGTTAACTTATCAACATTATCTGATGCGCAAGGAAATTATCATTTTGAAAATACTGCCATTAGTGGTTACAATACTTTTTTAAGCCTGAAGATTAATGCATGGGAAAATCAGGATGTAGTTTATTTGCCATCTTATCCGCAAACAAACCTTCCAACGTCACCACAAGTATTTAATTTTAATACTCAAACCGTAGTTGCTACAACTCCAGTGGTTACAATTACTGCACCAACAAGTTCAGCGATTTCTTTAAATTTAGGAACAGCAGTTAATTTTGCAGCAAGCGTTGGATTAAGTGCTAGCGATGCCACTACAATTTCATCAGTTGTATTTAGCTTAGATGATCAGAATTTGAGTGTTACAAATGCTGCAGGCAATTACAATGCAAGTTGGACACCAGTTGCCAGTCAATTTTCAGCTAGTCATACGTTAACTGTTACGGCTACTGCATCAAACGGAACAACAGATTCAAAAACCTATAGTTTTACATTAAGTTGTTCAGGTGCAAACTGCCCTAATGCATTGCCGGTAATTACCTGGAATTCACCATCGAATACTACTGTAAACCAAAGTTCTTTCCAGGTTGTGCCAATTTCAGTTACAGCTGTTGATAGTGATGGATCGGTTTCAGGTGTTACCATTACAATTAATGGAGGCACTTTTAACATGGCAGCAGGTGCAAATAATATCTATACATATAATTTTACACCAACTGCTTATCAGGATTATGCAGTTGTAATAAAAGCAACCGATAACAAATCCGGCATAACTACTTTAAACAATACCATAAAAATTGCTACTATCAGCAGTAACAGGTTTATCCCGCTTCCTGCAAAGGTACTTTTGGGTTATGCTCACTCCTGGGAAAATTCTTCTGCTCCATTTTTATATTTTTCTCAAATGGTAGGAAGCAAGTTTAACGTCGTTGATTATTCTTTCATAGAAACCGTTAATCGTGATGGTTACACTCCAGTACTGACTACAAATGATACCCGATATTTAACCAATGGTGTTTTCAACAAACAATTGCTGAAAAATGATATTCAAAGTTTAAGAGCCAGCGGCGTTCCTGTTATCATTTCTATTGGAGGTCAAAATGGTCATGTTGTTTTAGATAATGTAGCTCAAAAAAATATTTTTGTCAATGGTCTAAAAGCCATTATTGACGAGTATCAATTTGATGGAGTTGATTTAGATTTTGAAGGCGGATCGATGAATTTTAACGCAGGAAATTTAAGAGATATTTCGTATGCGGGAATCTCAGCTTATCCAAGATTAAAAAACATAGTAGATGCCTGTAAAGAATTAAAAGCGCATTACGGAACTGGATTTTTATTAACTGCAGCTCCGGAAACGCAATATGTACAAGGTGGATATTCAACCTATAATGATACTTTTGGATCCTTCCTGCCAATCATTCAAAACTTACGTAATGAATTGGATTTGCTAGCAGTACAATTGTATAATACAGGCGGAGAAAACGGATTAGATGGTCAGTACTATGGTTCAGCTAAAAGAGCAAATATGGTGACTGCCCTAACGGATATGCTTGTAAAGGGATATAACATTGGTACAACGGGAATGCGTTTTGATGGTTTACCACCTTCAAAAATCCTTATAGGATTACCCGCTTGTCCAAGTGCAGCAGGTAGTGGTTATATCACTCCGGCTGAAGGAATTAGTGCATTGCATTATTTAAGAACAGGAACCACTTTTACAGGAAGAACGTACACGATGCAGCCTGGAGGTCCTTATCCTAATTTGAGAGGTTTAATGACATGGTCTGTTAACTGGGATGCATCTTCGTGTGGTAATTCGTCTGAATTATCTAAGGCTTATGCGGCTTATTTTGCATCACAATCCACAGCAAAAAAGTTTGCTGAAAAAATTGAAGCAAATAGCAATACAATTGTGTATTTCAAAAACAACTCTTTATCTGTTACAAATGAAACTGAAGATATTACTCAGGTAGATGTTTTTAATACAATTGGACAAAGTCTGGTAAGTCATAGAAACTTCCAGAATAATAAAGAAATACTGCTTCACAGTCAGAGTTTCGCTGTAAAACAATTGTTTATAGTGGTCGTAACATACAAAGCAGGAAGCAAAAAATCATTCAAAGTAATCAATTTCTTAAACTAGAATGTAGGTTACAATGATTAAAATAATTTAGAAATAAAATTGGGATGGTTAAAATTGAGTTTGGTTATTTATTTTTTAATCTGATTTTATATTTCTAATAAATGTGTCGAGTTGAGGTGATTTGTTATTTGGTTTTCACCTGAAGGAGCGCATTATAGACCCGGCAATTTATTGTCGGGTTTTTTTGTCACTTAAATGGAAAGTGAAATAATAATGATTTTCAGGAGCTGTTTCCTGCTATTCGCTTAATCTTTTATGTTTTTAAAGAAAAAACACAAAAGGATATCGCTGCTATCAGGGCTAGGTCTCTAGTTTTTCATAAGAATATTTACAATAATTTATCAAATAAAAAATCTGCTTAAATCCCCATAATCTGCGTGAAACATTATTTTTTAATTACTTTTGAATCCTAAATTATTCGATAAAATTCATGAAGAAATTCATCTGCTTACTAATACTTCTTTTTATTTTTTCTCTAAGTTCGGCCCAAAACAAATTCGGAAATCCCGAAGTCGATCCAATTCAAATTCAGAAAACCTTCAGTGATTGGTCGGCTTATAACAAAAAGATAATGTTATCCAGAGATTTTACCGCTCTGGATTCTCAGTCAAAAGAGATCTCAAAAAAAGCATTTTTGAATGCCTTAACAAACGAAAATTTCATCCCAATCCGATTAAAATCAATTGATTCCGTTTACTATTATAAGCTGTTTGAAATCCTTCCAAAATCAGATACCAGTATCAAAGCAACCATTAATCAGGAAGCTTTTGATGCCTTAAAAAATTACGAGATGGAAGGAAAGCCTTTTCCCGAATTCGCCTTTAAAGATTTAGACGGAAATATAGTTTCAAATGAATCCATCAAAGGTAAAATTATTGTAATCAAATGCTGGTATATTCACTGTGCAGCCTGTATCAAAGAATTTCCACAAGTCAATGCCCTAGTTTCAAAATATAAAGACCGAAAAGATATTATTTTTATAAGTCTTGCCGAAGATACTCCCGAACAATTAAAAACATTTTTAGCAAGAAAACCGCTTTCGTATTCTGTTGTTCCAAACATGAAGGGGTATATGAATGAAAAACTGGATTTGAATGCTTTTCCGACGCATTTTATTTTGGATAAAGCAGGATTAATCAAAAAAGTGGTTTCTAATTTCGAAAGCTTAGAAATAGCTTTAGAGAAAGAAAGTAAATTGTAATATGGTTAGAAGTTAAAAGTGAGATGTTAGATGTTTACTTGTTTGTAGTGAAAAAGCATTTTACAATTCACATTTTACATCTTACAAAATCAAAAAAAACTTAGCCCCTTAGTACCTTTGCAACTCTGAACCTTTTTCCGTACTTTTGCACCAAATTAATAAAAAAGACATTCATGTTAACAGTCAATAATTTATCAGTACAATTTGGCAAACGAATTTTGTTTGACGAAGTAAATACTACATTCACACACGGAAATATTTACGGCGTTATTGGAGCCAATGGTGCTGGAAAATCTACATTTCTAAAAATCATTTCAGGCGATATGGACCCAACTTCGGGGCATATTCACTTAGAACCGGGAAAACGTATGTCAGTTTTAACCCAAAACCACAATTTGTTCGATGAACATACTGTTTTGGAAACCGTTTTGATGGGAAATAAAGTTTTGTACGCTGTTAAAAAAGAAATGGATGAACTTTATTTAGACTACAACGACAAAAATGCCGACAGAATAGGGGAGCTTCAGGTTCAGTTCGAAGAAATGAACGGATGGAACGCCGATTCTGATGCTGCAGCGATGTTATCTAACTTAGGAATCACAGAAGCAGATCATTACACTTTAATGTCAGATATGGAAGGAAAAATGAAAGTACGTGTGCTTTTGGCGCAGGCACTTTTCGGAAATCCTGATGTATTGATTATGGATGAGCCTACCAACGATTTGGATTTCGAGACAATCGCATGGTTAGAAAACTTCTTAGCAAACTACGAAAACACTGTAATTGTGGTATCTCACGACCGTCACTTTTTAGATGCGGTTTGTACACATATTTCTGATATTGATTTCGGAAAAATAAACCATTACTCAGGAAACTATACGTTCTGGTACGAGTCCAGCCAATTAGCGGCAAAACAACGTGCTCAGCAAAACAAAAAAGCAGAAGAAAAGAAACAGGAATTAGAAGAATTTATTCGTCGTTTTAGCGCGAACGTTGCAAAATCAAAACAAGCAACTTCCCGTAAAAAAATGATTTCGAAACTGAATATTTCTGAAATCAAACCATCCAGCCGTCGTTACCCTGCGATTATTTTCGATCAGGATCGTGAAGCTGGAGATCAAATCTTAAACGTAGAAAACTTGTCTGCTTCTGTAGATGGAGAACTGCTGTTTAAAGATATTAATCTGAACATGGCAAAAGGCGATAAAATCGTGCTGTTCTCTAAAGATTCACGTGCAACAACCGCTTTCTACGAAATCTTAAACAACGAACAAAAAGCAGATGCTGGAACTTTCGACTGGGGAATTACAACCAATCAGGCATATTTACCGGCTGAAAATCATAAATACTTCGAAAATGATTTAACCTTAGTAGACTGGTTACGTCAGTACGCTAAAACGGAAGAAGAGCGTGATGAGGTATTTATTAGAGGTTTCCTGGGGAAAATGATTTTCTCCGGAGAAGAAGCTTTAAAAACAAGCCGTGTGTTATCCGGAGGAGAAAAAGTACGTTGCATGTTATCCAGAATGATGATGGAACGCGCGAATATCTTAATGCTTGACGAGCCAACAAACCACTTAGATTTGGAATCTATTACCGCTTTCAACAATTCATTGAAAAACTTCAAAGGATCTGTGATTTTTACCACACATGACCACGAGTTTGCACAAACTGTCGGTAACAGGGTTGTAGAGCTTACACCAAATGGAGTAATCGACCGCTACATGACATTCGACGAATATCTTGATGATGAAAAGATTCAGGAACAGAGAAAAAAGATGTACAATCTTTAATAGTTAAGACACACAGCTATGTTTTTTTGTAAAAAAGTGAAACGCCTTTTTTAAGTTCAAAAAACTATGTCCCTATGTGTTTAGAAAACAAATCCCCGTTATAATGATAACGGGGATTTTTTATGTTTTACCTTTTGAAGACTTTGGCAAAGATCCAGATAATGATTGCTATTATGAAAATCACGATAAAGATCCCGACTCCCATTCCGGCTTTAAAAATGTCTCCAACTAATTCGCAGCTTGTAAATGAAAATAGTATAAACAATACCATTAACAATTTTGTAATTTTATTTTGCATGATTTTGAGTTTTTAAGTTCAGGAATAAAATTACTTAAGCAATAAAGAAAATATGTTATACAATTTTTGGGAAAAGTTTTAGGATTTGGATTTGATTTAAAAAATTGAAAAAGACTGACAATAAAGCCATCGGCTCGGTCAAATATTGTAGGGACGGATTTTAATCCGGTTTATGAATACGGGAATAGGAATAAAGAGCTGTAGGTTCGATACATATTACGCGTTTACATGAACCGTTCCAATGGAACTTTTTTTATGGTCATTCAATTTTATAACGGATTGAAATCCGTTGCTACAAAATATTTATTCCTACGGAATTTTTAAATTACAATTGTTGCTTTATTGTCTTTATTTCCAGAAAAACAATCCCGGCAATTACTGCTATTTCTCCTAGAAAGTAAGCAATTCCATAAATCGAAATGATTTGATAATGGTAAAATAGAAGCCCAATTGTTAAAACACAATAAAGGATGTTTGCAGTGCAGATTATTTTTAAAAACAACTTCCAATTATCGCTTACTAAGAAATAACAGGAAACAGAATAGATTGAAAATATCAGCGCTAATGCAGCAAGATATTCCAAAATGTTTTGTGATAAACCAAAGAAGTCATTGAAAGTCCTAAGAACAAAAAAAAGCAATAGAGTAGTAAATAAAGCACCAAAACCATCTAATAAAAATATGTTTTTAGGTTTAATTATAAAATTTAGGATACTTTCTTTCATTACTTTTTAGATTTGGTAAATACTTTTGATCATGAATAATTCCAGTCTTCACTTCACCAGCCCGTTTATAACTAACAGCAATTACACCGCTTGGCGTAGCCGTACTTTCAATTAATGTAAATGCCGAAGGAACCGCACCATCATCAAATAATTTCTTGCCTTTGCCCAAGATAACAGGATAAATTAAAAGTCCAAGTTCATCAACTAAATCCTGCTGAAGCAAAAGCTGAACAAGTGTGGCGCTTCCCCAGACTTTAATATCGCCGCCTTCTGAATTTTTGAGTTTTTTGATGTCTTCTATAGTCGAAAGGAATTTGGTGTTTTCCCAATCAGAGTTTTTTCTGGTGGAAGACAAAACGTATTTGGTAACCTCATTAATTCCCGGCCAGCCTTCTGCATGTTTGGGCCAATAGTCTTCAAAAATATCAAATGTTTTTCTGCCTAAAAGAATATCGGCCGGTTTCATTTGTTCCTGCATGACTTTGCCATATTCTTCATCTCCAAAAGGTGCCACCCAGCCTCCATATTCAAAACCGCCTGAAGTATCTTCTTCAGGCCCTCCCGGTGCCTGCATTACACCATCAATGGTAATCATGGTTAAAACGATTATTTTTCTCATGATGTTTGGTGTTTTTTTGTTTTACTCAAATATAAGGAAAAATCGTGTACGGAAAGAATTTCCTCGCAATCGTTGCGTATATCCGTGTTATTGGGTACAAATGATTAATAGAAGCACAAAACCCGACATTTTTTCAAACTGACTATTGCACGCTTGCATTTTTTGAACAAATACAAACTACGATTCTTCATCAATATTAAAGTCCTTTACTTGGAGCTTCAAATTTTTAATCCATTTTGTCCACATTCTTAAAGATAATAGAATAAATTGAATCGCAACAACTACACTAAATATCAATATTAGTCCTTTTTCTTTTGTAAAATTTATTATTGACGTAAAAAAAATAACTATTGAGATGCTATATAGAGATGTGATAATTACTGAAGAAATTGATAGTAGCTTTATTCTCATCAAATAATTCTGGAGGGATAGTTTTAAATTAGCCTCTCTGATAGGTCTTGTTATGGAAATATAACCAATGACATCATTGAAAATGTATAATAATAAGCCAACTACTAATGACAGATTCGCATAAAATGGTTTTTTGTCTCCATCGAACCAGTCATAATAAATAAATAAAAAGAATGATAGGACAATTACCTCAATAATCAATTTTGTTCTTATTTTTTTTATTGATGGGTGATTGACAATCTTAGTCATTAGTCGCAAGTCTGCTTCGCTTTTGAAATCTTCACCAGCGTTTTTCCAGTCTGATTTTAAGTCATTTAGTTCCATGATTTTTATTTTAGTATTTGTTTCAATTTATTTTTAATTCTGTTTAATCGTACACCTACATTAGTATCACTTAGTCCTGTTATTTCTGCAATTTCCTTATAATTGAAGTCTTCCAGATAAAGAGATATGACCGCTTTCTCCGAATCATTTAATTTTCGCAAAGCCCAAAACAATCGTTCCTCATTTTCTGAAATTGTCCTTTCGGAAGAAGGATGAATATGTTCGGGGAATTCTTCATAATAATCAATAGATATTTTTGATTTTCGATAAGTAGCGATAGCAGTATTTAAAGCAATCCTGTATATCCAAGAACTTACTTTAGATTCTCTTTTGAAGCCTGGATAAGATTTCCAAAGTTGATAAACGATCTCTTGAAATAAGTCTTCTTGGTCTTCTTTACTATCCCGATATAATTTGCAAATCTTATATATTATTTTTTGATTTTCATGGATCAGTCCTAAAAATTCCGTTTCCATATTATCGTTTTTTTTTTAGTCATTAAGAATTTCTTCATACCGTTTTGAAATTAAGTTATATAATGCATAAGTTGCTTAATTTGCGGAAAATATTACAAGGGTTATAAAATAAATTTTAGTGTCTAAAAATGAGAGTGAGCAATTTTACGTCCACTACAACTATGTGAGTCAATTAATGAGACTTTTTGGCGAAGACTTTATTGAGGTGCAGGGTGACAGTTTAAAATAGTCTGCAACTTATATCTGTATGATAAAGTCACACATATTCAATTTTTTTTAAAATAACTTTGGATGACATATTTCAGTTCAGCTAAAATAGAAAAGTTTTCATTGATTAAGAGAAACTTCCAACCATAGATACGTACCAATTTCAAATAAAAATATTTCCAGCTACAACACCCCAACAAATAAAATCAGATTCCGTATATTTGCCCAACCAAACATCACACTTAATTATGAGCCAAAAAGTATTACTTAATTCAAAAGAAGTTACTATCATACTCCATCGTTTGGCTTGTCAGTTAATCGAAAAACACCTTGATTTTTCAGACACTATTTTAATCGGGATTCAGCCGAGAGGTGTCTTTCTTGCGGAGCGTTTAAAACAAATTTTAGAGAGCGAATACCAAACACCTGAAATTTCACTGGGTTATCTGGATATCACCTTCTTTAGAGATGATTTCCGCAGAACCGATAAACCGCTTGAAGCCAATAAAACTCAAATCAATTTTATAGTCGAAAACAAAAAAGTCATTTTTATCGATGATGTATTGTTTACCGGAAGAAGCATTCGTTCTGCCTTAACCGCAATTCAGTCTTTCGGGAGACCTTCAGAAATTGAATTATTGGTATTAATCGACAGACGTTTCAGCCGTAATTTACCAATTCAGCCCGATTACCGCGGTCGTCAGGTAGATGCGATTAATGGCGAAAAAGTAAAAGTGAGCTGGAAAGAAAATGATGGCGAAGATGTGGTACATTTGGTTACCAATTAACTGAATTTTAAAAAATTGAAAATACAATCATGACAGAAAACGAAGCGTTTATTTATGAGTCAATTTTTAATCAGGTAAGAATGGGATTTCTTTCTGTTGATGAAATCAAAGAAAACATTATAGAAGAAATTGAAGATAACGAATTCGAAGACGAAATTTCAGAAGATTGGGCTTTCGAAAAAATAGATCAGGAATACAAAAAATTACTTTTAGAAAGTAAACAATGGAAAACTCCAACAGATACTGAAAAGCTTATAAAAGCGTTTGATGAATTAGCAGACGAAAACATCATTGCGCTTCATAATGCAGGATACACAACCAGCGACGGTGAATATGAAGTGGTTGAGGTTGAAAGAGAACTTCAGGAAAACGAAGTAGAATCTGATGGGTATTGCTTTTACCATGAACAGGATTTAGCGAGAGCTATTGATATTGAAGATCCCGGTTTGTATATCGCTTTTCAAAAAGTGGATAATTCAGATGAGGAAACTACAATTAGCGTTGGGAAAAAAGTTGCTGAAGTACTAAGAAACAATGGTTTTGAAGTAAACTGGAATGAATCTGCCAAAACGAAAATTGAAATTCCGGGTTTCAGATGGCAAAAGATTTTTGATGAAGATGCCAGAGATTTGCAGGATTATAGTGAAGTCGTAGACAGAATGATCCAATAGAGTAGCTGCTCTTTAAACAAGCGTTGGATGCCGAACATTTCGCCATTCAGAAATTGACCAATAATATTAAAGAAACAAAAATGAAAGAATTAAGCGTAAATCATTTATTAGGAATTAAATATATCAACGAAAATGATATAAACCTGATTTTTGAAACGGCAGATCATTTTAAAGAAGTCATTAACCGACCAATTAAAAAAGTTCCTTCATTACGAGATATTACCATTGCCAATATTTTCTTTGAAAACAGTACCAGAACCAAACTTTCTTTCGAATTAGCGCAGAAACGTTTATCTGCTGATGTAATCAGTTTTTCTGCGGCTCAGTCATCGGTTAAAAAAGGGGAAACACTTATTGATACTGTAAATAATATCCTTTCGATGAAAGTGGATATGGTTGTCATGCGCCACTCCAATCCCGGAGCAGCTTATTTTTTATCTAAAAATGTCAAAGCCAGTATTGTAAACGCAGGAGACGGAGCACACGAACACCCAACTCAGGCTTTGTTAGACAGTTATTCGATCAGAGAAAAACTGGGCGATGTTGCCGGAAAAAAAGTAGTTATTGTGGGTGATATTCTGCATTCCAGAGTTGCTTTATCCAACATATATGCTTTGCAGATGCAGGGCGCAGAAGTTAAAGTCTGCGGGCCAAAAACACTGATTCCAAGATACATTGAATCGCTTGGTGTTACGGTCGAACCGAATTTGCGCAAAGCGCTGGAATGGTGCGATGTTGCGAATATGCTTCGCGTACAAAACGAACGTATGGATGTAAACTTCTTCCCGTCAACTCGTGAATACGCACAGCAATACGGAGTGGACAAACCGCTTTTGGATTCGCTTGGAAAAGAAATTGTAATCATGCACCCGGGACCAATCAACAGGGGAGTAGAAATCACTTCTGAAGTTGCTGATTCAGATCACTCTGTAATCTTAAATCAGGTAGAGAACGGAGTAGCAATCAGAATGGCAGTTATTTATCTTTTGGCTTCTAAAATTCAGTAGTTTTTTAGTTTCAAGTTTAATGTTTCAAGTTGTTGAAATGTGATGTCACCCTGAGCGGAGTCTAAGGGCTTTTGATTGAGAACGTAATTAGTAACGAGGACTTCGACTCCGCTCAGCCTGACAAACGTGCAACTTCAAACGTATAACTTCAAACGTATAACTTCAAACCTGAAACCCGAAACATCAAGCCCAAACCCCAAACAACAATAAAAAAAACTTCGTACCTTTGCGTTCAGAAATATCAATTTTTATATAAGCCCCACAAATTATAAAATGAAAGTAGATCAAAAAGGACATACCGTTACTATTAAAGATACTCAGGGAGATTTTAAATCTTTCCTTGATAAAGTCACGCAGCAGTTTAAAACCTTTGAAAAACAAAATATTATTATCGATTTAACTTCGGATTCCAATTTATCTGAAAGTGATGTGAAGCTTTTTTTACCGCTTTCCAAACAGCAAAAAAAAGCAAAGAAATCATTTGTAATTGTAGCTTCTGAGCTTGATTTCAATGCCATTTCTGATAAATTAACTGTTGTGCCTTCTCTTTTAGAAGCACACGATATTATCGAAATGGAAGAAATAGAAAGAGACTTAGGCTTCTAAGAATTCGTTATTCTTGTTCATTCGTTTATTTGTTTAGCTGTTTAACCGATTCCGGCTGATTTGCATTTGTTGATTAACCAATTTCCTAAATAAATTAATATGCTAAATTTATTTAGCTGTTTTATCGATTTTTATCTAATTTAGTCCTTGGCGATTAAATAATTTACCCCAATAAACGAATAGATAAAAAATTGAAGCTAACTATACTTGGCTGCTACGCGGCTACTCCCAGAACAATTACCAACCCGACTTCGCAGGTTTTAGAAATTAAAAACAGATTGTTCTTAATTGACTGCGGCGAAGGAACCCAGGTTCAGCTTCGGAAAAATAAGATTAAATTTTCAAAAATTAATCACATTTTTATTTCCCATCTTCACGGAGACCATCTTTACGGATTAATTGGAACTGTTTCGACTTTTTCCCTTTTGGGAAGAACTACCGATTTACATATTTATGGTCCAAAGGGAATTAAAGAACTTATTCTTCTTCAGTTGAAATTGACCGAATCGTGGACCACTTACAGTTTGTTTTTTCATGAATTAGAGTCAAAAGAAAGTGAAGTTATTTTTGAAGATAAGAAAGTTGTAGTAAGAACGATTCCGTTAAAGCATCGTGTTTATACCAATGGTTATCTCTTTACAGAAAAACCGGACGAAAGAAAATTAAATGTTGAAGCGGTTCAGCGTTATGATATTCATGTTGCTTATTATCAGAAAATAAAAAATGGAGGGGATATTACGCTTGATGACGGAACTGTAATCGAAAACGAAAAACTGACTTTTGATCCAATTCCACCAAAAAGCTATGCTTTCTGCTCGGATACTGTTTACAATGAAAACATTCTTCCGATTATTGAAAATGTCGATGTTTTATATCACGAATCTACTTTTTTAGAGTCAGAAGCAACTTTAGCCCAAAAAACATTACATTCGACAGCGAAAGAAGCAGCAACAATTGCCTTAAAAGCGAATGCAAAGCAATTGGTTTTGGGACATTATTCAACAAGATACGAAGGGATTGAGTCTTTTAAAGAAGAAGCTGAAACCATTTTTTCAAATGTACTTTTAGCAGATGACGGAGTTTCGTTTGAGTTTTAGTGATGGAAAGTAAAAAGTAAAAAGTAAAAAGTAAAAAGCGAAATGTAATATTTTTTTAGTTTTACTGTTATTATTTTGCATTTCACATCTTACAATTAACTTGTAATAAAAATAAAAAATGAATGATTTAAGCAATTATAGGAAATCTTATGAGAAAAGTGAATTATTGGAAGATTCTATTCCTGATGATCCAATTAATCTTTTTAACCGATGGTTTCATGAAGTAGAAAATTTTGGCGGAAGCGGAGAAGTAAATGCCATGACCGTTTCGACCATTGGCTTAGATGGTTTTCCAAAATCAAGAGTAGTTTTATTAAAGAAATTCTCTGAAGAAGGATTTGTTTTTTATACCAATTATAATTCTGAAAAAGGAAAAGCGATTGCAGCAAATCCGCATGTATGTCTGTCTTTTTTCTGGCAGGAAATGGAACGTCAGGTTATTATAAAAGGAATTGCTCAAAAAACTTCTGAAAATATATCAGACAATTATTTCGATTCACGTCCTGACGGAAGTAAATTAGGAGCTGTAGTTTCTAATCAAAGTGAAGTGATCCCGTCAAGATCTTTTTTAGAGGAAAATTTAAAAAAGCTGGAAAATGCTTTTGAAGGCAAATCGATATCAAGGCCTGAACATTGGGGAGGTTATTTAGTCACTCCATTAGAAGTTGAATTTTGGCAGGGAAGAGCTAATAGGCTGCATGACAGAATTAGTTATAAAAGCCAGTCTGATTTTAGCTGGTCGATTCAAAGATTAGCGCCTTAATTGTAAGAATTTTATATATTAATTAAAAATAGTAGTGCATTTCATCGATTAAATTTGTCATTTAAACGATAATTTTGTTTTTTTGAAGTGTAAATTAATAATGTTCCAATATTAAAACGAATTTGTCCCAAATTCTGCTTTGTATTTAACCTGATTATTTTATGAAGAAATTGCTTCCGACAATGCTGCTTTTAGCTGTTGTCTATTTTTTTGGTTCTTGTTCATCAGATTCAGTTGAAAACAGTAATGTCTCTAAATCTGAACTTGTAACAGAGTATAATTACAATGTTTCTGAATTAGAAGTGTTGCAATTAATAAACGAATATCGTGTGAGTATTGGATTGAATGCCTTAGTAACAGTCAATCACATCTCTTTTAAATCAGAGGAACACGATAATTATATGATTACAAATAAAGTTGTAAATCATAATGATTTTGTAGCCCGCTCAGAGAATATCATTGCTGTTCTGGGGGCCAAAAAAGTCGGAGAAAATGTTGCATATAACTATCAAACCGCCGAAGGTGTTTTAAGAGCCTGGTTAGATAGCCCAACCCATAAACAAAATATCGAAGGAGATTATACTCATTTTGGTATTGCTGTTAAAATTGATGCAGAAACCGGTAAAAAGTATTATACCAATATTTTTGCAAAAATTTAAAAAGAGAGTTAGTATTCAGGTTTAGTTATTAAGTCGTTGTAAAGTTCATAATATTTACAACGACTTATTTTTTTTAAAAAAAAGCTACCCCGAAGGGTAGCAAAGGTGAATTGGTTTTTGGTATTTTAATTTTTACAAAGCTGTAATAATAAATTCGCTTCTTCTGTTTTCCTGATGTTTTTCTTCACTACATTTTACCCCATCAGAGCATTCATTTACAAGTTCAGTCTCACCGTAGCCTCTGCCGGTTAAACGGTTTTTTGCCACACCATTCGTAATGAGCCATTCTATGGTAGATTTAGCTCTTCTGTCTGACAAAGCTTCGTTGTATTTATGACTTGCTCTGCTGTCTGTGTGTGAACGAATGTCCAGTTTCATTTTCGGATTTTCATTTAAAACGTCTAGTATTTTTTCTAAATCCAAAGCAGCTTCTTCCCGGATATTGGATTTGTCAAGGTCAAAATAAATCATTTTTATACCGAAACATTTTCCTAAATCATCCCCAATGGTGACTTTGCATTTAGCACTTTCTAAAGCAATTGGAAGATTTGTTTTGCCGGTTTTGTCAGGAATTTCAATGCTTACTTCTTTGGTATTATATTCCGGTTTTTCTGCCCTTACATAATACGTTTCTTTACATTCAACCTTAAAATTATAATTTCCTGTGTCGTCAGCATAGATGGTGCTTTTCAGATTTAATTCCCGATCATATAAACTAACTTTTGCTCCGGGTAAAATTATTCCTGTAGCTTCATCAGTAATAAGACCGTATAGTTCCTGACTGCATTTTAATCTTCGTGTTTCCAGAAATTTATAAATATCGTCAGAACCCCGGCCGCCATCTTTGTTGGAACTAAAATAACCTTCTCTTGTGGCAGTATCAATTGTGTAAGCAAAATCATCTTTAGGTGAATTGATGTCGGTACCTACATTTTGGATATCACTGATACTTCCGTCAGGATCAATCTGACCTACAAAAACATCCAGTCCGCCAAGTCCGGGATGACCGTCTGAGGCAAAATAAATTTCGTTTTCATTGCTCACATACGGAAATGTTTCTTTGCCTTCTGTATTAATTGATTTACCTAAGTTTTGCGGTTTACCATAATCACCGTTTTCATTGATACTAACCTTAAATATATCAGACTGACCAATACTTCCGGGCATATCAGAAGCAAAATATAAAGTTTTTTCATCAGGGCTAAGTGCAGGATGAGCAGTACTGTAATTGCTGCTGCTGAAGGGAAGCTCTCTAATATTAGTCCATTTGTCATTTTCAAGAGTCGCTTTGTATATTTTGATAAAAGTAATTTTGTCTTCATTTTTTCCTTTTTTTCCATCTATATAATTATTACGTGTGAAATAAATTGTTTTTCCGTCTTTAGTAAGCACTGGAGAAGATTCATGAAATTTAGTGTTTAAGGCAGTTTTGAATTTTTTGACTTTTGCTGAATCTCCATCTGTAACATACAAATTGGTAAAATATTCGCCTGTCCATTTGTGTTTGCGTTGTGAAAAATTACCGGTATCCCTTGCTGAAGCAAAATAGATTTTGTTATTGGATACAAAAGTGCTGTAGTCAGAATATTGAGAGTTGATTCCGGCATCCTCAATATTATAGCGGCCTGAATTGGCTTTGATCTTATCCAGGTAATTTGTGTTTTCTTTGTAAAGTTTACCACGGTTGTCATTCGGATATTTAGAGTTAAATTCGTTAAGAATTTTATTAGCCTGATCCGCTTGTCCTGTTGATTTTAGAGATTGGGCATATCTGTAATAAAATTCAGGTTCAGGATTTTTATTCATGGCAAATAACTCGCCGTACCATTTTGCAGCCCCTTCAAAATCTGAATTAAAATAATAGGAATTTCCTAGTTTTTTAAACATATCTTCAGACTTGTATCCTTTCCGGGCTACTCTCTCATAGGTCTTTATGGCATCGATATAAGCATAGCCATCGTATTTTTTATCAGCAGCGTTTACTTTCGATTGTTGGGAATAACATTTGAACGAAAAAACACTTACTATTGTGAAGCAAAGGAGTATAAAACTTTTCATAATAACTATTTTTAAAAGAAACGAGGAGTTGTCATTTTACCATTTTTAGTAACGAATTCATAACGCAGGAATATTTCATGGGATCCTGAGTTGTAATTGTTTAAGTTGGTGGTTTCACGATCGTAGCCATATCCCAGATAAAGACCGTCAGAAATTTGAAATCCAACCATAGCGCTTAATGAAGCACTCCATCTGTAAGCAACACCTACTACAAATTTGTCGATAAACATAAAATTGGCTGATGCATCTACTTGTAGTGGAGCTCCTTCTACCATTTTGGTCAAAATGGCAGGTTTGAATTTTATATATTCATATTTGTCCAGATCGAAAACATAACCGGCCATAAAATAGTAATTGATTTTATCTTTATAAATGACAATATCATTGTCGTTATAACGATTCGTTTCAATAAAATTCGGTACTGATAAACCTAAATATGCTTTATCTGAATGCCAGTAAACTCCGGCACCTACATTTGGAGAGAATTTATTGTTGAAATCCTGAAATTGCGGATCTCCTGAAACATCCGGATTTAGTTTATTCACATCCAGATTGAACATGTTTGCTGTTCCTTTGATACCAAAAGATAATTTAAAATCTGCCGATGTCTGAACGGTATAAGAAATATCAACAGAGAAGTTAGTCTCATTTGTAGGGCCAATTTTATCATTGACTAACGAAGCACCAATTCCTAAATTACTGTTGTTTATTGGTGTATTGACAGACAGGCATCCTGTTTCCGGGGCACCATCTAATCCAACCCATTGTGTACGGTATAAGCCGAAAACGCTTAAAGCTCCACGGGAACCTGCATAAGCAGGATTGATGTTTATGGTATTGTACATGTATTGCGTAAATTGAGCATCTTGTTGTGCAAAACTTACCATGGATACAAACATAAGGGCGAAGGAAAATAATTTTGTTCTCATAGTAGCTATTTTTTTGCAATTATTACTAATGATTTTTATCAATGAAAATCCTTAACAATAAGCCCTATATTCACTTACTCAAACAAGGATTTTTTTATTAATTATTGTAATTCGGTGTAAACAACTTACACCGAATTACAAATTGTATTTATTTTGATAAATAAAGAAAACCGTCTTTTTTGTTAGATTGAGAGTTATTATTACCATCTAAAGATTTGTAAGTGATAATGTAGAAATAGGTTCCTGTAGGCAGTCCTTCAGATTGCTTAATAGTGGTTCTGCCTCTGGAAGTTCCGTCAAAAGCGTTTGTAGTGTTATTGTAATTAGTAGTTTCAAATACCAATATTCCCCAGCGGTTATAGATTTCTACAGTATTTGTAGGATAACAGGTTGTCAGATCAATATTGTCAATTTTGAAAAAATCATTGATACCGTCACCATTAGGAGAGAAAGCATTATGAACTAATACATTTTCGCAGGCTAATACTCTGCAATCATCATTTACAAGCAGGTTCAATGAAACACTTTTTGGACAATCTTCGTTAGTTGTTTTGTATTCAAAAGTATAACTGCCTAATGCAAGACCAAAAACATTCAGAATACTTCCCTGTAACGCATTTGTACTATTTGTATCAGTCCAGATTCCTGTTGTAGAAATGTTTTCCGGCAATAAACTGGATAAGTTTAGAGGTGATGAATCAGCATTACACGCTTCATCATTAATGTTAATAACAACATTTGAAGGTTGCGTGATAGTCACGGTTGCTGTTGCTGAACATACCAGATTGTTATTGTTTACTGCTGATGTTGCTGTAAGGGTATAGACTCCGGCACGTAAACCGGTGCTACCCACAACTTCATTGTTTGCATTTGTAATAACTACTACAGAACCAGGGCTGTTCGTTATTAAAATAGAACCGTTATTGCCTTCAAAACAGCTAACATTTGAAGCCGTCCCCATTACAGAAATTTTATTTTCAACAGTAAATTTTTGTACCAATTCAGTTTTATTACCAGCACAATCTGTTAAGGTATAAGTTCTGGTTAAAACAAATGCATTTCCTTCGCAGCCGCTTCCTCCATTATTCGAATCACTTATCGAGATGTTTACGCTTTCACTGCAGTTGTCTGATGCATTTATTATGTCTTGAGGGCTTCCGGCAGGAATAGCAGCTACATTTTGTAAGTTTGTTACATCTGCAGGTGCTGTACCTGTTGGAGGTGTTGTATCTCTTACAGTTATAACCTGAAAATGAGAAACTGTATTTCCGCTGCAATCACTTGTTGACCACGTACGTGTTAATGTGTAATTGCTTGCACATTCATTCTCAATACCAGTTTTTACTTCTGAGAATACGATTGGTAAATTTCCGTTGCAATTATCAGAAGCTTCCATAACTGCCGGTTCAGGAACAGCATCGCAAGAAACAGTAATATCTGTTGGAAGAGTTCCTGTAAACATAGGAGGTGTTGTATCTTCGATAGTGATTACCTGATTGAAAGTATCGGAAGTGTTTCCACAATCGTCTTTTACAGTCCATGTGTTGGTGTAAGTTCCGGCATTTCCACAACCTTCAGAAGCCATAAACTGACCGCTTACTTTTACGATATTGGATACATCGGTATCACAAAGATCAGAAGCTGTTGGAAACATTGCCTGAGCGTTTTCCAATCCTGAAAGGTCGCTGCATTGTAAAGTCACATTCAAAGAAGCAGTTTCAGTAGCCCAAGTAGGTGCAGTGGTGTCTTCGATTGTTATTACCTGAGTGAAAGTATCGGAAGTGTTTCCACAATCGTCTTTTACAGTCCATGTGTTGGTGTAAGTTCCGGCATTTCCACAACCTTCAGAAGCCATGAACTGACCGCTTACTTTTACGATATTGGACACATCGGCATCACAAAGATCAGAAGCTGTTGGAAACATTGCCTGAGCGTTTGCCAATCCAGAAAGATCGCTGCATTGCAAAGTCACATTCAAAGAAGCAGTTTCAGTAGCCCAAGTAGGCGCTGTGGTATCTTCGATAGTAATTACCTGAGTGAAAGTATCAGAAGTGTTTCCACAATCGTCTTTCACGGTCCATGTGTTGTTATAGGTTCCGGAATTTCCACAACCTTCAGAAGCCATAAACTGACCGCTTATTTTTACGATATTGGATACATCGGTATCACAAAGATCAGAAGCTGTTGGAAACATTGCCTGAGCGTTTGCCAATCCTGAAAGATCACTGCATTGCAAAGTTACATTCAAAGAAGCAGTTTCAGTAGCCCAAGTAGGCGCTGTGGTGTCTTCGATAGTGATTACCTGAGTGAAAGCATCAGAAGTGTTTCCACAATCGTCTTTCACGGTCCATGTGTTGGTATAGGTTCCAGAGTTTCCACAAACTTCAGAAGCCATAAACTGACCGCTTACTTTTACGATATTGGATACATCGGTATCACAAAGATCAGAAGCTGTTGGAAACATTGCCTGAGCGTTTGCCAATCCAGAAAGATCGCTGCATTGTAAAGTCACATTCAAAGAAGCAGTTTCAGTAGCCCATGTTGGCGCAGTGGTGTCTTCGATAGTGATTACCTGAGTGAAAACATCAGAAGTGTTTCCACAATCGTCTTTTACAGTCCATGTGTTGGTGTAAGTTCCGGCATTTCCACAACCTTCAGAAGCCATGAACTGACCGCTTACTTTTACGATATTGGACACATCGGCATCACAAAGGTCAGAAGCTGTTGGAAACATTGCCTGAGCGTTTTCCAATCCTGAAAGGTCGCTGCATTGTAAAGTCACATTTAAGGAAGCCATTTCAGTTGCCCATGTCGGAGCAGTGGTATCTTCGATAGTAATTACCTGAGTGAAAGTATCGGAAGTGTTTCCACAATCGTCTTTCACGGTCCATGTGTTGGTATAGGTTCCAGAGTTTCCACAACCTTCAGAAGCCATAAACTGACCGCTTACTTTTACGATATTGGATACATCGGTATCACAAAGATCAGAAGCTGTTGGAAACATTGCCTGAGCGTTTTCCAATCCTGAAAGGTCGCTGCATTGTAAAGTCACATTTAATGAAGCCATTTCAGTTGCCCATGTTGGAGCAGTGGTATCTTCGATAGTAATCACTTGAATGAAACTATCCGTAACATTTCCACAATCATCTTTTGCAATCCATCTATTGGTATAAGTTCCTGCATTGGCACAGCTTTGAGAAGCTGTGAATTCGCCGATGGTTTTAATATAAGTAACTATAGTACAATTTGCAGTTGCAGTTGGAGCCTGATTTTGAGCAGCTAGTAATCCAGAAGTGTCGCTGCATTGTAAAGTAACATTTAAATCACCTGTCTGTGTAATCCATGTTGGTACTGCATTATCTTCAATGGTGATTACTTGTGTAAAAATAGTAGAAGTATTTTGGCAAATATCTTTTGCTTCCCAGGTATTGGTATAAGTTCCTGTACTTCCACAGTTTCCTTTTTGTAATTCTCCGCTTGTTTTGGTATAAGTTACAGTTCCTCCGCAATTATCGGTAGCTACCGGAGCCTGAGCCTGAGCTGTTGCTAAGCCTGCAGTGTCACTACATTGTAAAGTAATATTCAAGGAAGCTGCAACTGTTGTCCACATTGGCGCAGTTGTATCCTGAATAGTAATGGTTTGTGTAAATATGGTTGAAGTATTCAAACAAATATCTTTTGCTTCCCATGTATTGGTGTAAGTTCCGGAGTTGATACAGGAACCAGCCATAAAGCTTCCGCTTGTTTTGGTGTAGGTTACAGTTCCTCCACAATTATCAGTAGCTATTGGCGCTGCTGCCTGAGCAGTTGCTAAAGCGGAAAGATTACTACACTGCAAAGTCACATCTAGAGAAGCTGCAGCAGTTGTCCATGTTGGTGCTGTGGTATCCTGAATAGTTATGATTTGCGTAAAAGTTGTAGAAGAATTGTTACAAATATCTTTTGCAACCCAGGTATTGGTATAAGTTCCTGATTTTACACAAGATCCTGCGGTAAATGCTCCGCTTGTTTTGGTATAAGTCACAGTTCCTCCGCAATTATCGGTTGCGATTGGAGCAGTAGCCTGAGCGTTTGCCAAAGCAGAAAGATCACTACATTCCAGAGTTACATTCAAAGCATTAGCAGCAGTTGTCCACATTGGCGCAGTTGTATCCTGAATAGTGATGGTTTGTGTAAATAAGGTTGAAGTATTCAAACAAACATCTTTTGCAACCCATGTATTAGTGTAAGTTCCAGAGTTTACACAGGAACCAGCCATAAAGCTTCCGCTTGTTTTGGTATAGGTTACAGTTCCTCCGCAATTATCGGTTGCGATTGGAGCAGTAGCCTGAGCGTTTGCCAAAGCAGAAAGATCACTACATTCCAGAGTTACATTCAAAGCATTAGCAGCAGTTGTCCACATTGGCGCGGTTGTATCCTGAATAGTGATGGTTTGTGTAAATAAGGTTGAAGTATTCAAACAAACATCTTTTGCTTCCCAGGTATTAGTGTAAGTTCCGGAGTTGATACAAGAACCAGCCACAAAGCTTCCGCTTGTTTTGGTATAAGTCACGGTTCCTCCACAATTATCGGTAGCTATTGGTGCAGCTGCCTGAGCGGTAGCCAAACCTGAAAAATCACTACATTGTAAAGTTGCATCTAAAGAAGCTGCAGCAGTTGTCCACATTGGCGCAGTAGTATCCTGAATAGTGATTGTTTGTGTAAATATGGTTGAAGTATTCAAACAAACATCTTTTGCTTCCCAGGTATTGGTATAAGTTCCGGAGTTGATACAGGTACCTGCCACAAAGCTTCCGCTTGTTTTGGTGTAGGTTACAGTTCCTCCACAATTATCGGTAGCTATTGGTGCAGCTGCCTGAGCGGTAGCCAAACCTGTAAGATCACTACATTGCAAAGTCACATCTAGAGAAGCTGCAGTAGTTGTCCATGTTGGAGCAGTAGTATCCTGAATTGTAATTACCTGAGTGAAAGTAGTTGATGAATTGTTACAAACATCTTTAGCTACCCAGGTGTTCGTATATGTTCCAGAGTTTACACAGGAACCAGCCATAAAGCTTCCGCTTGTTTTGGTGTAGGTTACAGTTCCTCCACAATTATCGGTAGCCACAGGAAATAATGCCTGAGCTGTTGCTAAACCTGTTATATCACTGCATTGCAAAGTCATATTTAAGGCATTTGCAGTCGTTGTCCAGATTGGTGCCGTTGTGTCGTTAACAGTAACTATTTTTTCACAAGTAGAACTGCATCCATTTAAAGTAGTAGTTAATAATAATTTAAACGTTGTATTACAAGTAGAACCAGCTAAAACAGTTACGTTTTGTGCATTTGCAGCAGATGTGATTGTAGCACCATTTGCAGTTGCTGAAGGCAAAGACCACGCATAAGTAGTCATATTGGCTGGAGCTGTATAAACATTAGAAGAAGACAAACATACAGGACCAGAAGTACCTGCAATGGAGCAACCAATAGGGGCATTTACCGTTACGGTTGCTTCACTTGTAGCAATAGCATTTCCAGAGCATAAACCTGAATTAGAAAATATTGCTCTGAATAATGTAGTTTCTGTTAAATTACCTGTATTATAAGCTGTTAAACCTGCAGTATTAGGGATATCTACCCACACTGAAAATGGAGCAACAGATGATTGCCACTTACTTACAGTAGAATTAGCATTTAGACCGGTTATTGTTAAAGCGCTGCTAGCCCCTGAACAAATAGTCGTGTTTGGTCCAACTGTTCCTTTTAGCGGAATTCCAAAAGTAAGCGGAGTATTAATACATTGGCTTGAATTAGGAGAGTTACCGCTAACAGATGCTAATTTTGTAACATTGATTATGCCAGGGTTATTTGGATCACAAATATTAATTCCCAAACTACCAAAAGGAATATTAAACTCTAAAAATGTAGCACCAGAATTACAATTTGCGTTACCTGCCTGCACAGCAAGGCCTGGAGGGATAACGTTAGTTTGAGTTTTAACATTTCCATTTCCTGTATATAAAGTAAAACCATTTCCGTTAGAATTAATCTCTAAGATATATTCAGCACCAGCTACACTAATAGTACCTCCAAATGAGTCTGATGTTAATCCGGTCAAAGGATTATTATTGGTATCTAAGTACAATCTAAAAAGTGCTGAACCACCATTACCAATGTCCATACCTAACCTTAATACTTGATTTTGAGTGTCAACTTTAGCGTGAATCGTTCCAATTTGACACGTTGAAGAAGGACTAGCTAATAATACTTTGCTATAAACAGTGCCAGTTGCATATTCATCACCAACTGTACTGGGACCTGGGCAATAATCTCCATCATATGTGTTTTGAGAATAGCCATTTGTAATAAATATTAAAAGTAACGCTATCAAAACGCCTTTAATATTGATATTTTTAAAAAAATAAGTAATGATTTCCATAATCTCTAATTTTATTAAGTTAGGATTAAAATGTTTTGGACTTCCTATCTTTTAATGAATTTTTTGGGTTATTCAGTTAAAGGACATTTTAGATCAAGTGATTTGAAATAATTTGGCATTGCGATTATCTCAAATTTTTAACAGAAATTATATGAATCAAAATTATATACATTGGTTTAATTATGTTTTTTTTATCTGTAACTAACCTGAAAAAACGTTTAAGTGCGTTTTTTTGTTAAATAACTATCTTGAAATGGTTTTTTTTAATAGAATTATAACAAGTTAAAAATGATTTTTTTTCGTTTTTTAGAATGTTTTTTATAATTGAGTTTGTGATGTATGTTTTTGTAAGTCAATATTTTGTGTTGTTTTGTTTGCTTATTCGAACACATCGATTAAGTGATTATTTTGACAGATGAATAACACGTTTTTTTAATAAACAATTTCATCTTAAAATTTTATTTCTGTTAAAACTTACTTTGAAATGTTAACAGAATAAAAAAAACATAGGCTATTGAAATATCTTTTGTAAATTAGAAATTGAATAACTTCTATTGGTATCTATTCTTAAAAATATATTTTATGAAAAATTTAATTTTAATACGACATGCAAAATCTAGTTGGGAAGCCCCTTTAAAGGATTTTGACAGACCTTTAATGAAAAGAGGTATTTTAGATGCTCATAGTGTTTCAGCAGCTATTTCGAAATTTCTCCCAAAAACCTATACAATCTGGAGCAGTACTGCTGCCAGGGCCTTAGAAACGGCTATCATTTTTGCCCAAAATTTATCATACCCATTAGAAAGCATTTTATTCAAAGACGAATTGTACACGTTTGATGAAAGACATCTGGAAAAAGTTATTAAATCATGTGATAATAGTTTAGAAAGCGTTATTCTTTTTGGACATAACGAGGCTATTACAAATTTTGTTAATAAATTTGGGGATGTTTTTATAGATAATGTCCCAACTGCTGGTTTTGTATCACTGCAATTTGATTCAGAAAGCTGGGACCTGATAGATAAAGGCAAAACCCAAAAAACAATTTTCCCCAAAGATTTAAAATAAATAACGTGCACGAACAGAAATATATCGACAGAGAAAAAAGCTGGTTAGCATTTAATGCAAGAGTACTTCAGGAAGCCGCAGATAATACGGTTCCGCTTTTAGACAGACTTCGTTTTGTTGGAATTTTTTCAAACAACCTAGATGAGTTTTTCAGGGTTCGATATGCTGCCATCCGCAGACTGAGCCTTTCCGGAATTTCCGGAGAAAAATACCTTGGAGGAGTTTCTGCTCAGCAATTAATTAAAGATATTACCGAAATCGTGATTCAGCAACAATCTGAGAGCTTACGTATTTTAGGTAATATTGAAGCTGAACTTGAGGCAGAAAACATCTTTATCATCACCGAAGATGAAATTACAAAAGAGCAGGAAAATTATTTGAAAGACTTTTTTGTTCAAAAATTAAGTCCTGAATTAGTAACGATTATATTAAACGACTTAGCAGAATTTCCCGTTCTTAAAGATACTTTAGGATATTTGGCCGTTCGACTGGAAATGAACAAAAATGATGAAATTCGTTATGCTATAATTGAAATTCCTAAAACAATAAACAGATTTGTTGTCCTGCCTTCAAATGATGAAAAACATTATGTTATTCTAATCGATGATGTCATTCGCCATAACCTGAAAAATATTTTTAATATTTTCGACTACAAAAGTGTTTCGGCACATATGATTAAAATTACGCGCGATGCACAGTTGGATATAGACAGCGATTTGAGTAAAAGTATGCTCGAAAAAATTGCATCTTCTGTTAAAGACAGACGAATTGGTGAACCGGTTCGTTTTATTTATGACAGTCAGATTGAAGACGACACACTGCATTTCTTTCTGGATAAAATGAAAATCGTAGAAACAGATAGTATTATTCCGGGCGGAAGATATCATAATCGTCGTGATTATATGAGTTTTCCTAATTTAGGAAGATACGATTTACTTTATAGACCTAATGAACCATTACCAATTCCGGGATTAAGTTTAGGAGGAAGTATTCTGGAGAAAATCAGTAAAAAAGATTATTTGCTGCACGCTCCTTACCAGTCATTTTCTTACCTGACAAAGTTTTTGCGTGAAGCAGCTTTAGATCCAAAGGTGACCAGCATCAAAATTACTTTATATCGTTTGGCTAAGAATTCCCAAATTATCAGTTCGCTGATAAACGCAGCTAAGAATGGTAAAAAAGTGACAGTTCAAATCGAACTTCAGGCCCGTTTTGATGAAGCAAGCAATATTTCCTATGCGGAACAAATGCAAACAGAAGGAATTGAGCTTATTTTTGGAATCAAAGGCTTAAAAGTACACAGTAAAATTTGCGTAATTGAAAGAGCGGAAGACGAAAAAATGCGTCGATACGGTTTTATTTCAACAGGTAATTTTAACGAAGCTACAGCTAAAATTTACACTGATGTAACCCTTTTTACCTGCAATCAGGGAATCTTAAAAGACATTTCAAAAATATTTGAATTTTTTGATATCAATTACAGGGTTCATAGGTATAAGCATTTAATTGTGTCACCACATTATACGCGTACCAAGTTTATTAAGCTGATAGACCGTGAAATTTTACATGCTTTGGCAGGTAGAAAAACACATATAAAGTTAAAAATGAATAGTTTGTCTGATTTTAAAATGATCGACAAACTATATGAAGCTAGTAATGCAGGAGTTAAAATTCAGCTTCAGGTAAGAGGAATCTGTTCTTTGATTCCAGGCATTCCGGGCATGAGCGAGAATATTGAGGCAATTAGTATAGTTGATAATTATTTAGAACATTCAAGAGTATATATTTTTGGAAACGCCGGTTTAACCGAAGTGTACATTTCGTCTGCTGATTTTATGACCCGAAATCTCGATGGAAGAGTAGAAGTTACTTGCCCAATTTATGATTTGTCTATTAAAAAAGAGTTGATAGATAATTTTAATATTGCCTGGAAAGGAAATGTAAAAGTGAGATACCATTCTTATAAACTAGACAATAAGTACAAACCCCGAAATCATCATGCTCCTTTCAGGGCACAATTGGAAACGTATAAATATTATCAAAATAAGACAGAAATAGCAGAAGAGGCTGTTCAAAAAACAAATTAATAACTACACAAATTTTAAATTTCAAATCATAAAGTGAGCATGATTAAAATAAAAAAATACGCAGCAATAGATATTGGTTCAAATGCTATGAGGCTTCTGATATCGAATGTTGTAGAACAAGAAGGCAAAGAGCCTCAGTTTAATAAAAGTTCACTTGTTCGTGTGCCAATACGTCTGGGGCAGGATGCCTTTACGGTTGGTGAAATTTCGGCTGAAAATATAGACAGAATGGTTGATGCTATGAAAGCATTTAATCTTTTAATGAAAGTTCATAAAGTAGAAAGATATATGGCTTTTGCAACTTCAGCCATGCGTGAGGCATACAATGCTAAGGAAGTGGTAGAGCTGATTAAGAAAAAAGCGGACATAAAAATTGAAATTATTGATGGAAAAAAAGAAGCGGCTATTATTGCTTCTACAGATTTACATCATTTGCTTAGAACAGACCAAACCTACCTTTTTGTAGATGTAGGTGGCGGAAGCACCGAATTTACCCTATTTTCTGATGGAAAAATGATTACTTCAAGGTCTTTCAAAGCGGGGACAGTTCGTTTGCTGAATAATATGGTTCATGATGTGGTTTGGGATGAAATTGAAAAATGGATCAAAACCAATACCAAAGATTATGAGGAAGTTACGCTTATTGGTTCTGGAGGAAACATCAATAAATTGTTTAAAATGTCTGGAAAGCAACAGGAAAAACCACTTTCATACATTTACATCAATTCTCAATATGCTTTTTTAAACTCTCTGACTTACGAACAAAGAATTGCTGAATTAGGTCTGAATTCTGACCGTGCCGATGTAATTATCCACGCAACCCGTATTTATCTGAATGCGATGAAATGGAGTGGGGCACGCCAGATTTATGTTCCAAAAATCGGACTTTCTGACGGAATCGTAAAAGCAATGTACTACGGTAAAATTTAATTTAGAATTTATTAAATGAACAAAACAAGACTTGAAGCTTTCAGTGATGGCGTTTTAGCTATTATCATTACTATTATGGTTTTAGAAATTAAAGTACCGCACGGACATGAGTTTGCCGATTTAAAACCGCTTATTCCTAAATTTTTGAGTTACATCCTAAGTTTTATATATGTTGGGATCTATTGGAATAACCACCATTACTTGCTTCATGGATTGTCTAAAGTAAACGGAAAAATTCTTTGGGCAAACATGCATTTGCTTTTTTGGCTTTCCCTTATCCCGGTAGCTACAGGCTGGATGGGAGAACATAATTTTGCAAAGACAGCTATGGCTTTGTATGGTGCTATATTGCTTTTATCTGCGATAGCTTATTTCATCCTGGAGCGAATTATAATTATGGCTGAAGGGAAAAATTCGGTATTGGCAAAAGCAATTGGATATGAAATTAAAGGGATTTTTTCTGCTGTTTTGTATATCCTTGGGATAGCTTTTTCTTTTTATAGCGAATGGATTTCAGGTGCTGCTTATTTCATTGTAGCCCTGTTATGGCTCATCCCTGATAAAAGGATTGAAAAGGTTTTTGCTTCAAAAAATTAATTCACAAGCTGATGAAAGCTGTTTTTCAGTCCATTCAGAATTTCTCTGCAGACGAATTAAATCTTTTAGATGATTTAATTACGTTTAGAACACTCAAAAAAGGTGGTTTTTTACTGAAGGAAAATGAGGTTTGCAACGAAATCGTTTTTATCAAAAAAGGAATTCTGCGTTCCTTTTTCGTTAATCATAAAGGAGATGAAATTACGAATTGTTTTGCTTTTGAAAATGAATTTATGGCATCATTTTCGAGTTTTATAACCGAAGAAAAAGCAGAAGAAAATATTCAGGCTTTGACCGATACAGAGGTGCAGGTTCTAAGTAGGAAAAGTTTGAAAAAGCTGTACGAGTCAGGTTACAACTGGCAGGAAACAGGAAGAAAATTAACCGAAATAGAATTCGTAAACCTGAACAAAAGAATGATTTCGTTTCAGAAATTATCAGGCGCACAACGTTACGAAGAACTTTTTCAGCATCACCAAAAATACCTGCAGTTAATTCCACTGCAATATTTAGCCTCTTATTTAGGAATCACACCCAGACATTTAAGCCGAATTAGAAAAGCGATTTTATAGACTTTAATTTATTCAATTTTTCTGTTTCACGCAGATTTAAAAAGATTTAAGCAGATGATTTGTTTGAATTAATTTTACTGAAAGTTTTAATTATTTTTTAAAAAATCTGCGTAAATCTTTTTTTAGATCAAAAAGCAAGGTGAATCTAATCCAATCTGGGTGAAAAATTAAGTCCCCAGAAAAAACTTGTGATAAGATAGTATCAATATTTTTTCAGGACATTTGTCCAGTAGAAAAAAAACGTCTGATAGTATTTTTGGAAAAAAGATTCCAATGAAAAAAATACTGATTATAAACGGACATCCAAATTCCGAAAGCTTTAATTTTGCGATAACAGAGCAATATCAAAAAGGAGCACTTGCTTCCGGTGCAAATGTAGAAAGCATTACAATTGCATCTTTAGATTTTAATCCGAACCTGCAGTTTGGTTACCAAAAAAGAATTGAATTAGAACCGGATTTGTTAGACTCCTGGGAAAAAATCCAAAGAGCTGATCATTTGGTTTGGGTTCATCCGGTCTGGTGGGGAGGTTTGCCTGCAATCACGAAAGGTTTTATAGATCGTTTGTTTTTACCCGGAAAGGCATTTCAATATCGCGAAAATTCGGTTTGGTGGGATAAACTCTTAAAGGGGAAAACAGCGCATATCATAATGACTTTAGATCAGCCCGGATGGTATTACCGATTGATTTATGGAAGACCAAGTGTGAATCAGTTAAAGAAATGTACTTTAGAATTCTGTGGAATAAAACCTGTAAAAGTAAGTTATATTGGAATCGTAAAAACGGCTAATGAAGTGCAAAGAGAAAAGTGGTTAAAGAAAATTTACGATTTCGGATTAAAAAATAAATAGTTGTATTGCTGGAATTGTAACAATAATAAGCAATAAAAATAGAAATAGGAAATAAATAGTATTAGCTTGGTAAGTCCAATCCAAATGTTGAACGCAACAGTTCAATATTTGGGTTGATTTCTAATAAACGATTGTAGCGATCCTGATCGTTAAGATTTCGTTTGCTTTCAACAGCTTCGTTTACAATAATCTCAATTGTAATATCGTGATTGTGCAAATGGCCTTTCAGATGTCCCAAAAGACCAGGGAGCTGGCTTTCAAAATCTAATTTGGACCCTTCATTAGGTAATTCTAAGGTAATTACTGTACCGTTTAAAGTTGGATCATTAATCAATAATAACGATTCCATAATTTTAGAACCTTTTTCACCAAGGCGCTGTGCATATTTGTTCCATTGCAGCAGCATATCCGTTTCGTTAAATTCTTCTGTAAGCAACGCCGAAGTAGGTTTTACATACAATTTGCTGTTTGCTTCCAGTTCTTTTTTCTTGCGTATGCTTGCCAAAGAAAAAGCAGAAACTTTAGGTTCATCGCTGGAAGGAATGTTATTATTTAACAGTTTTTCGTTTTGTGTTTCAGCCTGTGGAATAGTATGCGAAATTTGAGAGGCTACATTAGCATTGACATTGGATTTGTCATTGTCATTTTTCTCAGTATTTAGACTTTGGCTTTCAATTTTGGACTTTGGACTTTGGACTTCAACAATAGAATACCCTCCGTTTTTAAAATAAACAGGCGGAATTATGAATTGCTCAACTTTTTTTTTTCTCCATCAAAATTGATAGAGGCCAATTGCATCAGGCATAATTCAACCAGAAGACGCTGATTCTGACTCAATTTGTATTTTAAATCGCAGTCGTTGGCAATATCAATTCCTTTTAGTAAAAATTCCTGAGAACATTTCTGGGACTGAACTCCGTACATTTGCTGTGCTTGTTCCCCAACTTCCAATAAAGAAATTGTCGAAGGCGTTTTACTTACCAATAAATCTCTAAAGTGAGAAGCCAATCCGGCAATAAAATGATGTCCGTCAAAACCTTTTGAAAGAATATCGTTGTAAGCCAGTAAAAGCTTTGGGATTTCATTTTCTAAAAGTAAATCGGTAATGGAGATATAGGTTTCGTAATCTAAAACGTTTAGGTTTTCAGTTACAGCCTGGCGCGTTAAATTAGTTCCGCAATAGGAAACCACACGGTCAAAAATTGACAAGGCATCACGCATGGCACCATCAGCTTTTTGAGCAATAATGTGCAAAGCATCGTCTTCAAAATTGATTCCCTGACTTGCAGCAACGTCAGCCAAATGTTCTTTGGCATCTTTTACCGTTATTCTTTTGAAATCAAAAATCTGACAGCGTGATAAAATCGTTGGGATGATTTTATGTTTTTCTGTTGTCGCTAAAATGAATATAGCATGTTTTGGCGGTTCTTCCAATGTTTTCAAAAAAGCATTAAAAGCAGCCGAAGACAACATATGAACCTCGTCAATAATATAAACTTTATATTGTCCGGTTTGTGGTGGAATTCGAACCTGATCAATCAGGTTACGAATGTCATCAACCGAGTTGTTTGAAGCGGCATCCAACTCAAAAACGTTGAAAGCAAAATCTTCATTTGGATCATCATATCCCGGCTGATTTATTTTACGTGCCAGAATACGTGCGCACGTAGTTTTTCCAACACCACGCGGTCCTGTGAACAAAAGTGCAGAAGCAAGGTGATTGCTTTCTATGGCATTTAGCAAAGTGTTTGTAATGGCTTTCTGTCCCACAACATCTTTAAATGTCTGAGGGCGGTATTTACGAGCCGATACTACAAATTGTTCCATATTCTGTTTTATTCGATAGCAAATATAGCGTATAATTAAATGAATTAAAAATTTAAAAATTGAAAGATTTTTAAGTTACTGAATAGGACTAATTTGAGAGATTTATTTAAAATCAATTAATACGATTATAGGAATTGTACAAAACAAAAAAGCATTATTTTAGCCATAACCAAAAATCATTTTTAAATAAACTAACCAACTTTGTAATGGAAAAAATAACTTCTAAAGTTCTTAATCTAAAACCAATAACCTTAATATTTCTATTCATCATAATCCCTTTTATTTCATGTATCGTAACCGGAATTATACAGTTTATTGGTATTTTTGCCAATTTTGAATTTATCTTTCCGCTAATTTTAATTACACTAACTATAGCCGGAATAATTTATTTTGTCTGGGTTTGGGGAGTCATGTATCATATTGAAGAAAAAGTAGCATTAGATAAAAAGTATTTTAAAATTGCCTATTGGATATTCTTCTCTCACGCTTTAATTAGATTTATATTAAGTCTGGAAATGGACATTACAAAGAATCCAATTTTATTAGAAAACACAACCTGGACAATTCTTGAAACAGCAGGAAGTTTTTACATGATGTTTGTGTTTGCGAGTTACATTTATATAAGTTATTTTGTGGGTAAAAAAATCCACTCATTGCAAGAGAACAGCCGTACACATGAACTGCTTTATTTCGCTGCAGCATGGTGTTTTCCTATTGGAATTTCTCTTTTACAGGCCAGATTATTAAAGCAGAAAACAATTTTTGATATCATTTCTAAGTAAAAAAAGGAAAGAAATTAAAAACGTGTTAATTGATTGTAAAACATGTTGTTAGGTAGCTTCTTTTTCATCTTGAAAATTATTTTTTCTAAGATTCATTCCATAAGTGTAATTTGTAGAAAGAATGACATCATTACAGTCAAAATGCTTGATAACTCCATTTTCTTGCAAAGCTACAACCCAACATGTATTCTGATGCATTCCGTAATCGATAAGAAAAATGGCCTGACCAGTTCCAAGCGGTGTTTCTACTAATATTGAAGGTTTTAATTGATGTATCATAATATAATTTTTTTATATAAAAATATAATTGATTAGAAATAAACAAGTTATATTATTATAGAAATGCTTTACAGAATTAATAGAGTATGCTTTAGTAATTTTTGATTTTTAGAATTAAACTACTGGAAACCATATAAATCCTTAACGAGAATAATATAAAATTTTGATCATTAGCCTGTTTAATTTTAAAACAGTTAATTATTAAAAAATAGTGTTATGAAATTCAAATCAATTGTATTAGGAATGAGTCTTACTCTTTCGTTACTGGCTTGCACGCCTAAAGATGCAGATATCCAAAAAGAAATTAATGAAAAATTAGCAGATACACCGGAAGTGCAGGCTAGGGTTCATGAAGGTGTTGCTACCATAGTAGGTACTTGCGATGACGAAGCTTTCAAAAAAAATATTGAACGTTCTGTGAAAGCGGTTAAAGGAGTAAAATCGGTGGTGAATAATTGCCAGATTCCTCAGCCTAATGTAGAACCTGCTGCCGCGGCTGTTATAATTAATTCGGATGCAGAATTAGATAAATCGGTTGGCAAAGTGGTAAAATCCTATGATGGTGTGAGCGCTACGGTTGTGGGTGGCGTGGTTACTCTTTCAGGAGAAATTAAAAGAAGCCAATTACAGTCTTTGATTCAGAGTGTTCAGGAATTGAAACCTCAAAAAGTCGATAATAAATTAATTATAAAATAAAACAGTTATGGGTTTAGAAGAAAAATACAGAGACCTAACCAGTTTGGCTACTGATTTAGGAATAACCGATTTACAGGTAAGAGAGCAGAATAGTGTATTGTATATTGACGGAACAGCAAAATCAGCAGCAGACAAAAATAAGCTTTGGGAAGTGTATGGAAGAATTGATCCTGATTTCAGAGCAGCGGATGCGGTTGTAAATATTGCAGTTACTGAGGGAGTTTCAAGAGAATATACAGTAGAAAATGGCGATTCGCTTTCAAAAATAGCAAAAGCATACGGAATTTCATGGCAGGATATTTTTGAAGCCAATAAAGATATTATTTCAAATCCGGATTTGATACAACCGGGATGGAAATTGAAAATACCAACCCTGTGATTCATTCTATGGTCTGTTTAAAAAAGTCTGTCATTTATGATGGACTTTTTTATGCCATTGCGAGGAACGAAGTAATCACATTGCTGAATCAATTTACTTTTGATCCTGTTTTTTGCTTTGTTTCTCGCAATGACTTAGATTGCTAAATAGTGAAGAACAAATTTTCTTTTGAAACCTAAAGCCCTAGCGCTGATGGGAACGGCATCCTTTTGTGCCCGTCCCGATAGCTATCGGGAGGCAAAAAAGATACAGTGAACAGCAGGAAACAGCTCCTGAAGATTACCTTCCCCTAATGCTTAGATCAAATAAAAATTTAGCGGTTTCCTGATCTGAATCTGCAGAAAAACCAGCTACATACACCCCTTTTTTACCCGTGGTTGATTTAATTCCGTATACAACTGCCTCATCGCCCGGGTCTGATTCCCCTTCGTATCGATACACATGAACAATTTCAAATTTCTCAGGATTTTTTTTAATCGCGTCTGCATTCCGATTAAAATCGCATGTAAATCCTTTTTCATTTAATTGATCTAAAGCCTTTGAAACAGTTGCGTAATGATACATTCTTTTCATAATAAACTGAATTTAAAATTATAGAATCTTAAAGATAACCAATTTGAAATTAATGGATTAAGAAATTGTAAGGAAATCTGAAATTTATATTTTAGCTTCTTCGGTGATAAAGTGTTACTTTTGCCGCGCAGACCGCCTTATCGTCGTTCCGTTTATCGGGAGGGAGGAAAGTCCGGACACCACAGAGAAGCATAGCGGGTAACACCCGTCGGTCTTAGCAATAAGGCAAGGACAAGTGCAACAGAAAGTATGTACAGGTAATGCTGTAGTGAAACCAGGTAAACTCTATGCGGTGAAATACCAAGTATATCAGCATTTAAGAGCTTCTCGTTCGTTGCTGAAGGGTAGGTAGCTTGAGTTCCGAAGTAATTCGGAATCTAGATAAATGATAAGGTATTGTTTCGTTTCGGCGGGACAAGAACAGAATCCGGCTTACAGGTCTGCATTTTTTATATATTTGTGAAAGCTCTAACTCATTTTCATGAATATAAGTACTCACAATTCTTCTTCAAAAACTAAGAAAACACTTTTTTGTTCTGTAATTACTAATCTTACCTTTTGGGTTTTAATTGCCATTATTGCAGGGATTTTGCTCGGACATTTTTCGCCTGAAAATGGTGTAAAAATGGAAGTTGTTGGTAAAACTTTTGTCGATATTATCAAACTTTTTATTGGCCCAATTATATTTTTAACGATTGTTTTGGGAATTTCCGGTATGGGGAATCTTAAGAAAGTGGGACGAATTGGTGTAAAAGCTTTGGCTTATTTTGAGGTTATTTCGACCATAGCGTTGGCAATTGGCGTAGGAGTTGCGTATTTTTTTCAGCCAGGCAAAATTGATAAATCGGGATTGACTTTGCAGGATGCGAGCAAGTACACGAATCATGCGGCAGAAAACTTCTCGTGGCTGCAGTTTTTCTTTTCTAATTTCACGCTTCAGGTTCTTTTGGCTGCTATTGTTTGTGGTATCCTTTTGAATTTTTATAAAAAGAGAGAGCAGACGATTTTGGTTTTGGAACGTTTTTCAAAAGTTGTTTTTACCGGATTAAAATATGTGATGTATCTGGCTCCGTTTGGGGCTTTTGGCGGTATGGCGTATACGATTGGAAAATTTGGTTTGGAGACTTTAATTCCCCTTGGGAAATTGATGTTATGTGTTTATCTGACTATGGCTTTATTTGTATTTTTGATTCTGGGGAGTCTTTTGAAATATTACAAAATCAATATCCTGTCGATTTTAAAATACATTAAAGAAGAACTTTTACTGGTTCTCGGAACTTCATCTTCTGAGGCTGCTTTACCAAGTATTATGGTAAAACTGGAACAAATGGGCTGTAGTAAATCGGTTGTAGGATTGGTAATTCCTACGGGCTATTCATTTAATCTCGACGGAACATCAATTTATCTTTCGATGTCAGTTATTTTTCTCGCTCAGTTATATGATGTGCATTTGAGTTTTTTTGAAATCCTGACCGTAATCGGAATTCTGATGATTACTTCAAAAGGTGCTGCGGGAGTAACGGGAAGCGGATTTATTGTTTTGGCTTCGACTTTAACGGCATTGCATAAAATTCCGGTTGAAGGACTGGCTTTCTTATTAGGCGTTGATAAATTTATGAGCGAAGCCAGAGCAATAACCAATCTGATTGGAAATACAGTCGCAACGATAATAATTTCAAAAACCGAAAGGGATTTTACAGAGCTGAATCTCAATCCTGTTAGCGAGGAATAAAGATTTTGTTTTTATAAATACACAAAGCGCCATGCTTTAATACGTTTGTATCTGCTTAAGCGCTTCGTGATTTAAAAGTGTGGTATTTAAAATCTAGGATTCGTCTTTGGTTGTACGTACTAAACTAATTCCCGACATGAAAAACACAATACCGAGTATTCCGTAAATAATCAGTGATTTAATATCTCTTGTTTCGCCTGATGTGCCGGCAAATATAACTGCTGTATAGATTAAGCCTACAATACCAAGAATGGTAAGTAATCCTCCGAAAAATCGTTTAAGGTTCATAATTGTAATGTTTATTGGTTCATCACAAATTTATCTTTAGAATTGTTAATTGTTGTTATACAATTGTTTATGAAATTTATATGATTTAAAGGAATTTTATTTGCATTTGTATCAGATAATATTGTAAGATTTTATAGACTCACGTTGTTTAAATACTATTTTTGCCTGCTATTAATTTTAGAGTCAGAATGAAAAAAAGCATTTTTATATTTTTTATCTTATTTAAAGTCTTAAATAGTAATGCGCAGCAAGTGCGACCTTTTGCCGGTATAGGAGGTTTTGTTCATTTGTATTCATTTGAAAAAGATTTACAATCATCACCTGCTATTAGCCTTTCTGCAGGAGTAGAATACAAAGCGACAGGTTTTTTATTACCGGAAATAGAAATAAATTATATGTATGGCAGGTATAAGAATAAGGTAGATTCAAGTGATTTGGATAATATTTTAAATGCTTCAGACAGATCATTTTCTGCTGTGAATTTTAGTTTCTCCCCTAAAATACTTTTGGGAGATTATGATGATCCTTCCAGTAGTTATATACAAATCCTTCCAAAATATATGTATTCATTAATTAATGTTACAGAAACTAATGGTAATAACACAATAGGCTCTCCTCTTACCGAAAGAAATTTAGCAGTTTCAACCCATAATTTTGGACTGGGGGTAGGAGTTGTTATTAATTTCGATACTTGGTATTCAAATTCTTTGGCAATTAACCTTTGTTATAATACTATTCGTGTTTCGAATTCTTTTGATGAATTGAATCCAGGTAAAGAACCAACAGATAATATGGGGGTTTATGGAATAGAATTTAAATACTATTTTGGAGTCAAAAGACTTAAATAATATGGTTTTACATTTAATATGCTGTTTATATGAACAGAATTTGTTCTCTTAGAGAATTTTACTTTGGGTTGGGTAATCGGAAAATAATTTAGTAATATCATAAAACCTTGACGAATCAAGGTTTTTCTATTTTAAATTCCAATCCAATATTTCGAACACTTTCAATACTGATTTTTGGATCTGAATTAAAATATTTTCTGAGCCTGCTGATGAAAACGTCCATGCTTCGACCAGAGAAATAATCGTCTTTTTTCCAGACAGACATTAAAATTTGTTCTCTCTTTAATAACTGGTTATGGTTTAAATATAAATATTCAATAAGGGATGCTTCTTTCTCGGTAAGCTGCTGAACGTGATTTTTATTATTGAGGGTTAAACGTTCGTTGTCAAAAATATAGGAACCAATTTCAATAGTATTATTTTCGTTTAAAGTTCTTTTTTGCTCTATTCTCTTTAGTATATTCTGTAAGCGGAGAACCAGTTCGTCGACTTCAAAAGGTTTCGCGATGTAGTCGTCTGCACCCAGTTTCAATCCAATGATTTTGTCTTCTTTTAATTTTCTTGCAGTTAGAAAAATAAATGGAATGTCCGGATTGATTGTAATTATTTTTTCGGCTAATGAAAATCCGTCCAGTTTGGGCATCATTACATCAAAAACACAAATATCAAAAGTTTGGTTTTTAAAATAGTCTAAAGCTATTTCGCCATTTTCTGCCCAAATCACTTCGAATTGATGCAGTTCTAAATATTGTTTTAGAATCGCAGCAAAATCAAAATCGTCTTCGGCTAAAAGTAATTTTTTCAAAATAAGGTGATTAAGCTTTTAATAAAATAGTAAACAGTGTTCCTTTCCCTAAATCACTAATAACGTTAACAGAACCCTGATGCGCTTTTATGATTTGATCTACATAATACAAACCTAGGCCAAGGCCTTTCGTATTATGTAGATTGCCTTGTTCAACACGATAAAATTTCTCAAAAAGAAGCGGCTGTTTGTTTTTTGCAATGCCAATTCCGTTATCTTCAATACTGATAGAAAACTGCTCTTCAAATTGTTTTGTTCTTATAACAATCGTATTCGAACCATATTTTACAGCATTTTCCAAAACATTTAAAATCGCCGTTGTCAAATGAAATTTGTCTAAAATCAGATTTGTTTTTTGAGTTTCAAAATGAGTTATAATCTTTATTTCAGGATAAGTGATTTTAAAATCGTTTACAATCGTTTGCAGGAAATCTTCGGTTTCAATTTTTTCTTTTTGTAGTTCTATTTCATTCTCAGCAAGAGAATTAGCCATAACCTGATCGATTAAATTTTGAAGACGATTGTTCTGACGTGAAATTGTACTGACAATTGAATTGAAATTTTCATCGTTTTCACGAATGTTTTTCTGTTCTAAAATTTTTGTAGAAATACCCAAAGTAGCCAAAGGTGTTTTGAGTTCGTGGGTAATATTGTTGATAAAATCCGTTTTGACATCGCTGACCTTTTTTTGTTTGATTAAAGCTTTAAGTGCAATTATAAACAACGTTATCAAGGTAAGAATTGATAATAAAGATAAAACCAGAATAAAGGTCATTCGTCTTAAAATAATCATTTCCCAATCGATGACAGAAACGTACATTGAATCTTCTGTCAAAAGCTTATACTCCTGATTTTTAAAATTTCCATTTGTTGTCCCTACGTAACTGCGAACCAGAAAAGCATGATTTAAAGACGCTAAATTGCCGTACAATTTATTTTGGATAAAAGGCTTTTCAGAGAAAATTGTATCTGCCTTTTTTGTGTTTTGGTATAAAATGAATTTATTGAGAATTATGGCGAAATCAATTTTGAAATTAGGAAGATCCCTTTCGAATTTTCGCTGAATTTCCTGCGTTAAAGCACTTTGATATTCATTTCGTAAAACTTCATTTTTAATCTCTAATCTGTTTTTCCTGCCCAGAAAATAAGTCTCTGATAAATTTTTATAAAGTGCCTCTTTTTTAGAAACTAAAACAGAATCAATATCACTGTAATTATTCGTAATCTGCGCAATTTCATTTTTGATCTGTGTATGGAACTGTGCCACTTTATAGTCGTAAGTGGTTTTTACCAAATAACATTGCACTGCTGATAAAACAACAAGGGCCACAACAGAAAATGCTATTAATAAATTGATTCTTTGTTTCATACCATTCGAAATACATTCGCAAAAATAGCGCTTTTGTGCTACATTTTGCCCTTTAACCCTGCATTAACCTCCAATTAACTTTCCGAATAGTTTTTTAGAAGCATTTTTGCATCTCAATCTAAAAATCTTTATAGAATGAATGTTTATCTGCCCTTAAAACTGCTCATATTATTGTTGCTCTTTTTTCTTTCTTTTGCAGCCAAAGCCCAAAATGAAACACCGAAAGACAGTATTTCAAATAAATTAAACGAAGTTGTAGTCACTCAAAACAAAAAGACTTTTACAAATACAAATGGAAATATTAAGGTTGATGTGGCTAATTCAGTTTACAATTCAATTCCAAATACAGTCGATTTATTAGCCAAATTGCCAACAGTTCAAATTAGTTCTGACCGCGAAAACATTTCGGTTATAGGTAAAGGCAATCCGCTGATTTATATTGATAATCAAAAAGTAGGCATGAATGATTTGAATGTTTTGGCTGTAGCCGATATCAAAACGATTGAAATTATCCAGAACCCGTCTGCAAAATACGAAGCCGAAGGGCGCTCAGTGATTTTGATTACAAGGAAATTCAGTAAAAAAGACAGCTTTCAAACCGAAATTTCTGAAGTAGCTTCATTTAAGAAAAATTACAACAATTATCTCGGATTTAATTCCAGTTTAAAAAAGAACAAACTCGAATGGAAAGCCAATTTTAATTACAACCAACTACAGTCCTGGGAAAGTCATAGTATTGATTATCAGATTCAAAATGCTGACATAGTTTCAAATTATGATGTGGAAGCGCATACCAGGCGTAAGCAGTTTATTTTTGGAGGAGCTATGTTTTATAAAATAAATGAAGACGATTATTTTTCGGTAAACTTTAGCAGCAAATTGCAAAAAGATACTTTTCCTATCCATACAGAAACCTTCAACAAAAAACAGGATGTCGAAAATAATGTTTTAACATTAAGTGATAATGACAGCAAAAAGAATTTTGTAAATTCATTTCTGAATTATTCCAAAAAGATAAAATCCATAAATACACAGGTTTTTACCGGAATGCAATATTCTAATTTTGATCAGGGTTTATGGAGCCTTGTAGAGAATAATTACAATGAAACTCAGTTTGAATTAGCTCAGGATCGTGATCAGAAATTTAAGGTAAATGTTTTTTCCGGAAGAATTGATATGGATAAGAAATTTAAAAATGATGCAAAATTAGAAGTAGGAGGATTATATCTGAATGCAGATTCAAAATCAGATTTTGCTGTTTTGGATTATCGAAATGATGAAACAGAAATAAGTCATTATGATTTTAAAGAACAAAATACGGCGTTATATTCGCAATTTTCAGGAAAAGTTAAAAAGATAGATTTTTCGGTTGGTTTTCGTGTTGAAAATACAAATGTAAAAGGCAAATTCCAGTCAGATCTTTTGCCATTGATTGATAAAAATTATACCAGTTTTTTTCCGAAAGCACAGTTAGCATTTGCAATTGACAGTGTAAAAAATATTAGTTTTAATTATGCGAAAAGTATTTTGAGACCCAATTATTCGTCTTTAAGTCAGGGAACAACCTATATAAATCCCTATTTTTTATACGGAAGAAATATTAATTTGGATCCAACTTTTACTGATGAGATTTCGTCCACTTTTCAATATCATGATAAGTCGGTCAGGCTGAGTTATTATCAAAATAAAAATCCTGTTTATAATAGTTTTAGTTATGATGAAGATAACTATATCATGACTTTTCAGGAAGTAAATTTAGATAAGGAATCGGGTTTGAATCTGGATTTTGAACTTCCATTCAGTTATAAATTCTGGTCTACAAACAATTCAATAGTTTTTGTTCTGGAAAAAATTGAAGATACTTCGGCAGTATTTTTAGCTTCTAAGCCCTATATTTATTATTATTCGAATAACGAATTTAAATTTCCCAAAGAATATACTTTTGTTTTGAACTGGTGGGGAGCAACAAAGCAAAGCAAAGGCATTTTTGAACGAGGTGCCAATTTTGTAATGAATATGTCTGTTTCTAAAAAAATCAGAAATTGGAATTTTACTGTGAATTGCAATGATATTTTTAAAAATTCAATTTATAAAGAACACTTCACAATTAATGAAGTTAACTCAAAAGCAAAATATTTGGTTGATGCCCGTGAGATTTCAATTTCAATAAAATATTCCTTTGGGAAAATAAAAGAAACGGAATTTAAAGAGAAAAGTATTGATGAGAATGAAAACAGGATTAGATAAAAAACAAATTCCCCTTGAATCTTAAGGGGAATTTTATAATTGAAAAAGAAAATTATCCTTCGTCTTCTTCTGTTGCTTTTAAGGATGAATCGCCCGGAAGTTCTTCGTCATCATCCGTGGAGTTCAATTCAAAAAAACTAAAAAATGAACCTCCGTAGCTTTTCTGGAATGAAAAATTACTTAAATGATCCATTTTGGTATATTTTGAATGTTCGATAATCATCATGCCATCATCTTCCAGTAAATCCTTTTCGAAAACCGTTAATACTATTTTTTCAAAAGCAGTCTGATCCAAACCATAGGGAGGATCAGCAAAAATGATGTCATAAGAAGTTTTGCAGTTGTCCAGAAATTTATAAACATCACTTTTTGTGGCAGCAATATCAAAATCATATTCTGAAGAAATTTGTTTTATGAATTTTACGCATCCAAAATCACCGTCAACAGAGGTTATTGGAGCGCTTCCGCGTGAAGCAAATTCATAACTGATATTGCCCGTTCCTGCAAATAAGTCTAAAACTTTTAAGCCCTCAAAACTAAAATGATTGTTCAAAACATTAAATAATGCTTCTTTACTCATGTCAGTCGTTGGTCTTACAGGAAGGTTTTTTGGCGGAAAAATGCGGCGTCCTTTGTATTTTCCAGAAATGATTCTCATGATTGAAATAAGATATAATGTTTTTGATTTTCGGCAGTTGAGAAGCTGTTTTTTTGCTGTAAGGCGCTTACATCCAAAAAGGATATATTACGTATGTATTTATAAGCAATCGCATAAAAAGGATCTTTTTTGCTGATTGTACCTAATAGTTCAAGAGGAAAAACTTCCGGATTTAAGCTTAATTGTTCGGCTGTAAAAAGCAGATAATAAATAAAATCCTCAGGAGTCTGATATTCAAAAGAATTAAAAAACAATAATTTTTGATTCTGAACAACAATAAGCTCAAAATGAACCGGATTAAAATTGACGATCATTTTTTTATCGTCATTGTTTTTTGAAGCCTCAAGGATTTTTTCGACTAAAATGCTGTTAACATGTTTGTAATCAAAAGAACCAACATTGTCTATCAGGAAATTATTGATGTTTACATACGGAATGTAAACAGCATTCATTTCGTAATTTGAAATTTTATCGTAGGTAAAAAAATCAGTTTCAAAAACTTTTGTTGTGTATTGTAAATAGCTCCCAAGGTAATCTTCGTCAAAAAGGGCTTCAGGAACAAAAGTCGAAAGATTGTTATTATGGATAACCATAATTTCATCATAAGTATCTTTCAGTTCCGGATATTTTTTGAAGGCTTCTGCGTAGGATTCTTCTATTTTAGTCGTTTTTTTTGAAGTGTCAAATTGAACTTCATTAAAAGTAGTTATAATGTTATTCAAAGTATCAAAACAACAAAAAGAAAACCCGGTCAGGGAAACCTGAATAGAAAGTTTTTTATAAAGTTTTGATGTAATATTAGTATTGTGCAATGCCATAATGTGATTTACAATTCCTTACCGTAGTATTTTGGAAAGAATTTTATTCGAACACAAACTTACAAATAATAATTTCAATATCAATTTCAAAAATCAATGACAATTTCAAAAATCAATTTCAATGGCAAAAGGCAATAAGAGTTTATAAAAATCAATTTCAAAGGCAATGATAATTTAAATTTATTACCATATGAGGCTTAAAATTAAATTTAGTCATTGTGTATTTTTAATTTCAACACAAACACATTAAAATTGATTTTTGAAATTGATTTTTGATATTGCCATTGATATTGCCATTTAAATAAACGAACTTTGTTCCTCAATTTCACCTTATGAATTCAGCATTATTTTATGGCATTCTGCAAAAAAGATTTCCTTTTGCACCCACTTACAAACAGGATGTTTTTTTTCAGAAAATCGCGATTTTTTTGACCGAGCCTGATAACGATACCATTTTTGTGCTGAAAGGATACGCTGGAACGGGTAAAACAACCGTGATTTCGACCATAGTTAATAATCTTGGAGATATTAATAAAAAGTTTGTTTTGCTGGCACCAACAGGACGTGCAGCCAAAGTAATTTCCAATTATTCAAATACAGCTGCATTTACCATTCATAAAAAAATATATTTTCCTAAAAAATCATCAGGCGGGGGAGTGGCCTTTACCAAACAGGTCAATAAGCATAAAAACACCATTTTTATAGTCGATGAGGCTTCGATGATTTCAGACAGTACTTTGGATAGCGGTTCTCTTTTGGATGACCTGATTAATTATGTGTATTCAGGTACGAATTGCAAAATGATTCTTTTGGGTGATACAGCCCAGCTGCCTCCGGTAAATCTGGATATTAGCCCCGCTTTGGATATTCAGACTTTGGGAGTTCACTATGATAAAGAAATCGAACATATTGAACTCGACGAGGTAATGCGTCAGGAAGAAAGTTCAGGCATTTTATTTAATGCTACCGAATTGCGTGAACTATTGAAAGAATCTTTTATAACCGAATTCAGGTTTAATGTAAAAAAGTTCAAAGATATCGTTCGTTTAACCGATGGTTATGATATTCAGGATGCTATAAATACCGCTTACAGTAATTATAGTATTGAAGACACTGCTTTTATTGTACGTTCTAATAAAAGGGCAAATCAGTACAATGAACAGATCCGAACCCGAATATTGTTTAAAGAAAGTGAGCTTTCAGTTGGAGATTTTCTGATGGTGGTAAAAAATAATTATTTCTGGCTAAAGGAAACTGATGAAGCCGGATTTATCGCAAATGGAGATATTATTGAGGTTCTGGAACTTTTCGGAATCAAAGAGTTATACGGATTTACTTTTGCAAAAGTTAAAATCAGAATGGTCGATTATCAGAATCAGAAGCCATTTGAGACAGTATTAATTTTGGATACCATAAAAAGTGAATCACCGTCTTTAACGTATGAAGAGTCAAATCGTTTGTATGAAGAAGTGATGAAAGATTATGAAGATGAAACCACCAAATACAAAAGATTCCAAAAAGTAAAAGAAAACGAATATTTCAATGGTCTTCAGGTAAAATTCTCTTACGCCATAACTTGCCACAAATCACAGGGAGGACAATGGAATACCGTTTTTATAGAGCAGCCGTATTTACCAAACGGAATTGACCGCGATTATATCAGATGGCTTTATACGGCAATGACACGTGCTAAAAATAAGCTATATTTGATAGGTTTTAAAGATGAAAGTTTTGAGGAATAAAAGACGATTGATTTTAGATTAGGATTAGTGAAAATTTGTGCAATTTGTGTTTAAATTTATTTACAATGACAACACTAAACGATTTACATTCGATTTCATCAACGTTTTCGAATACAGATAAAATGCCGGTTCTGTTTTTGGGGCATGGCAGTCCGATGAATGCAATTGAAGAAAATCAGTTTGTGACCGGTTTTCGCAATCTGGCCAAAACATTGCCGCAGCCCAATGCTATCTTATGTATTTCGGCGCATTGGTTTACAAAAGGTACAAAAGTGACTTCAATGCAGATGCCAAGAACAATTCATGACTTTGGAGGTTTTCCACAGGCGCTTTTTGATGTGCAGTACCCTGCAAAAGGAAGCCCGGAACTTGCTTTGGAAACCCAAAAAATATTAGATCCGGTTCAGGTGGATTTAGACGAACACTGGGGTTTAGATCATGGAGCTTGGAGCGTAATTAAACATTTGTATCCAAATGCTGATGTTCCGGTAATTCAGTTGAGTATTGATTACACTAAGTCTGGACAATATCATTTTGAACTGGCAAAGAAACTGCAGTCGCTTCGTTACAAAGGTGTTTTAATTATCGGAAGCGGAAATATCGTTCACAATTTAAGATTGGTTGATTTCAGGAATTTCGATAAAGATAATTACGGTTTCGACTGGGCAGTTGAAGCTAGGGAAACGGTGAATAATTATCTGTTAGACGGAAATTTTCAACCCTTGATTGATTTCGAAAAAATGAGTAAAGCCGTGCAATTGGCAATTCCGACTCCGGATCATTATTTACCTTTGCTCTATACTTTAGGATTAAAAGACAAAACTGATGAATTGGATTTGTTTAATGATAAGTTATTAGCCGGTTCGTTGAGTATGACTTCCGTAAAAATCATGTAAAAAAAACTTTGTGAATCTCTGTGAAATTTGGTGAATCTCTGTGAAATAGTTATTGCACAAAGTCGCACAAAGATTTCACAAAGATTCGCAAAAGAAAAAATAAATTAATAATGAGGATGATTAAATTGCGCTCAGTTCGCTGCGCTTGAGTACATGTTCCTCGCAATGACATAAAAAATGAAAATAATAGCTGTAATTCCGGCGCGATATGCATCAACACGTTTCCCTGCAAAACTAATGCAGGACCTTGGTGGTAAAACGGTAATTTTAAGAACGTACGAAGCTTCTGTTGCTACAAAATTATTCGACGATGTATTTGTCGTAACCGATTCTGATTTGATATTTGATGAAATTGTTTCGAATGGAGGTAAAGCCATTATGAGTATCAAAGAGCATGAATCAGGAAGTGACAGGATTGCAGAAGCAGTAGCAAATCTGGATGTAGATATCGTGGTAAATGTTCAGGGAGACGAACCTTTTACAGAAGCCGGACCTTTAGAGCAGGTTTTGTCTGTCTTCAAAAATGATGAAGATAAAAAGATTGATCTGGCTTCGCTAATGCGTGAAATCACAGATGAAGAAGAAATCAATAATCCGAATCACGTGAAAGTGGTTGTTGATCAGTCGCAGTTTGCGTTGTATTTTTCACGTTCTGTAATTCCGTATCCGAGAGATAAGGATGTGGGAGTTCGTTATTTTCAGCATATCGGAATTTATGCTTTTAGAAAACAAGCTTTGTTAGATTTTTACAATTTACCGATGAAGTCATTGGAAGCTTCTGAAAAACTGGAACAGCTACGTTATTTAGAATTCGGTAAAAAAATTAAAATGGTCGAAACAACCCATGTTGGAATCGGGATTGATACGGCTGAGGATTTGGAAAAGGCGAGGGCTATACTTAAGGATATTTAATTGATTTCAGATATTAAAAACGCTCCAATTGGAGCGTTTTTAATATCTGAAATATTTCTTAAATCTTTAGTATAAACTTGGAAATTTATCAGGATTAACTTCATTCATCATTTCATAAACCTTTTCAAAAATATCTTCGGCAGAAGGTTTTGAAAAATAGTCGCCATCAGTTCCGTACGCAGGTCTATGTGCTTTTGCAGCCAATGTTTGTGGTTTGCTGTCCAGATATTTATATGCGTCCTGCTCATCAATAATTTGCTGTAATATGAACGCTGAAGCTCCACCTGGAACATCTTCGTCAATTACTAAAAGGCGATTTGTTTTGGCGATACTTTTTACAATATCCTTATTGATGTCAAACGGAAGCAATGATTGAATATCAATAACTTCGCAATCAATTCCTAATTCTAATAATTCTTTAGCGGCTTGTTCAACTAATCTTAAAGTTGATCCGTATGAAACAAGTGTAATGTCTGAACCTTCTTTTAGGGTTTCAACTACACCAATTGGCGTTTTGAATTCACCAAAATTCAAAGGTGTTTTTTCTTTTAAACGGTAGCCATTCAGACATTCAATTACTAAAGCCGGTTCATCAGTTTCTAAAAGTGCATTGTAGAAACCTGCAGCCTGAGTCATATTTCTCGGAACCAAAACGTGAATACCACGAATAGCATTAATGATCATTCCCATTGGAGAACCGGAATGCCAGATACCTTCTAAACGGTGTCCACGGGTTCTGATAATTAAAGGCGCTTTTTGTTTTCCTACTGTTCTGTATTGCAGCGTTGCCAAATCATCACTCATAATCTGGATAGCGTACAATAAATAATCCAGATACTGAATCTCAGCAATTGGACGTAATCCCCTCAATGCCATTCCGATTCCCTGGCCAATAATAGTCGCTTCACGAATCCCGACATCGGCAACGCGAAGTTCACCGTATTTTTCCTGCATGCCTTCAAGCCCCTGGTTTACATCACCAATGTTTCCAACGTCTTCACCAAAAATTAAGACCTCAGGATACTTAGTAAATAAAGCGTCGAAGTTATCACGCAGAATCATTCTTCCGTCTAAATCCGGTTTAGCATTTTCAGCGTACTCAGGAAGAACTTTTTCAACCGAAAAGACATTTTTGTCTGATTCAGAATATAAATTACTGCTAAATTTGGGTTGTGTTATTGCAATATAATTGGTAATCCACTCTGATAGTAAAGCTTTACTATTCGGAATTTCGATAAAACGCAATATTTTACGGGCTATAACGAGCATTTCTTTTTTCAAAGGAGCTTTTATTGCTTTTAATTCAGAGATATACTTTTGAATTTTATCCTTATGATTAATACTGGCAGTAGAAATTTGCTCTAATAAAACCAAAAGATTTTTTTGGTCTTCAATAATTGGATTAATGAAAAGGTTCCAGGCTTCTTTTTTAGCTTCAAGAACTTCATTTTTTATCAGGGATTCCATTTCGTCCAGTTCTTCAGGAGATGCAATATTGATGGCAATCATCCATAGGCGCATCTGACGGATACAGTCGTAATTTTTCTCCCAACCCAGTCTTTCTCCGTTTTTATAGCGCTCATGAGATCCTGATGTGGAGTGGCCTTGCGGTTGTGTCAGTTCATTCACATGAATTAAAACCGGAATATGCTGTTCGCGTGCAATGGCACCGGCTCTTTCATAAGTAGAAACCAGCTCGGCATAATCCCATCCTTTTACCCTGAAAATTTCATATCCTTCAGAATCTTCATCACGTTGGTATCCTTTTAAGATTTCAGAGATGTTTTCTTTTGTTGTCTGATGTTTTGCGTGTACAGAAATTCCGTACTCGTCATCCCAAACGCTCATTACCATTGGAACTTGCAGAACTCCGGCAGCATTTATGGTTTCAAAAAACAAACCTTCAGAAGTACTTGCGTTACCGATAGTTCCCCAGGCAACTTCATTTCCGTTTACAGAGAATTTGTCTTTGATATCGATTCCGTCAACATGTCTGTAAATTTTTGAAGCCTGTGCTAATCCTAATAATCTTGGCATTTGTGCGGCTGTAGGAGATATATCTGCGCTTGAATTTTTTTGTTTTGTCAAGTCTTTCCAGGAACCGTCTTCGTTTAAACTGTGCGTTACAAAGTGTCCGCCCATTTGTCTTCCGGCAGACATTGGATCAAAATCCAGATCGGTATGGCCATATAAACCTGCGAAAAATTGTTTAGGAGTAAATTCGCCAATAGCCATCATAAAAGTCTGGTCACGGTAGTATCCTGAACGAAAATCCCCGTTTTTAAATGCTTTTGCCATAGCGAGCTGCGGCACTTCTTTCCCGTCACCAAAAATTCCAAATTTGGCTTTTCCTGTCAATACTTCTTTTCTCCCTAAAAGACTGCATTCCCGACTGGTAACTGCAATTTTATAGTCATTTAATACTTCAGTTTTAAAATCCTCGAAGGTTAATGTAGTATTGCTTTTTTCTGTAATCATAATCTGGAATGGTCATGTTTAGGTTGCGAAATTACTCAAAATCTACCAATAATCATAATTCATTAAAATAAATATAATTTAATTATTTGTAGTTAAAATCAAAAAACTACGTATTTTTTTTGAGTAATTTTTATTAAAAACAATATTAATCTAATAATAATTTACGTTTTTGTCTAAAAACTAAATAATTAAAACCATTTTCGGGTAAAAAGACTGACTAATGTTTTGGGAGACAAGGTGATAACAAACCTGATTTTTTCATTATATTTTGTTTGAGAAATTTCCCAGCCATTATTAGAGTAAACAGGGAAATAAATCTCAAAATAGTCAGGAAGCAGATTTAAGCGAATACCACTATCATAAACAAAGTGTTCATTTTGTTGCTTACTTTTCGTAAAACCTAAATCACCATAAGCTTCAATCCAGTTCCAGATAGAATAACTTGCGTTCAAAGTAGTCATCCACTGGTTAGCATATCTGGGTTCGATCATCGATTTAAATCCACCTTCGGCGATCATATACTGCTGGCTAAAAAAACCTTTGCTCTCAGATCTTCCGTAAAAATTGTAGTCAAATAAATAGTCAGTTGGACGGTCTAAACCAAAGCTGAAATAGTCTGAATTAGTTGTATTGTATAGAAAACTTCCGGCATACAATCTCAAATTTAATTTGCGATTATTTTCAAAAAGCCTTCTGTATTCAATTTCTCCGGATAACTTTCCAAAATCTCCCGAAAACTGTACATCTGTCATGAAATTAAAATGATTAATCAGTTCAGTTTTTGTATTCATATAACGAAGATTGAATACAGAATAGTTGGGAGTGGAGTTATCTGTTATATATTCCGTTGCTTCACGATTTACTATTACCTGTCTGGCGATAATAAATTGTTTTCGGTTGTCCCTGAAATCTTCTTCCCGAATTCTAAATTGTACCATCGGATTTAATCTGAAATAGGTGGCATCCGGTGCATAATGAAAATAATTTTGACTAATAGAATAGCGTATGTTGTAAAGTTTGCTGTCACGATAATAATGATTCAGTGAAAAAGCAGATGATCCCGATAGAGTTCCTGCTTTAAGTGAATAAGCCGGATTGATATCGAAGGTAAACGGCTTGTCCAGTATCGTTTTGTTATGAAAACGAATTCCGGGAGCAAACCCATCATAATAATTATAAGCAAGCGTTGGTACGTATAATATTTGATTGTAGTAAGGATCTTCTAAATCTTTTGCAAAATTAAATTTGATGGGACGATTTGTAATGACCAGACTTTTTAATGATTTCCAGTTGTCACGCTGATTGTATTCGGGAACTTCATTGTCATAATTCAAAACAATTTTATCTGCATTTTTTCTTTCGAAAATATAAACAGAATCATTGTCTTTAGGCTCAATCCATTCTTTGAAAACGATGTTGTTCTTTTTAAGGCCGTAAACCGGAACCGGAACGTAATTTTCTGTTTTGTTTTTTATCGAAAAGCGAATACTGTCTTTAGTTCTGGAAACATTTGAAAACTTATAATCAATAATTTCACGGGAATCAATAATGGTTTCAAAAAACCAATCGATTTTTTTTGAACTTTTTTTCGTTAGTATTTTTTCAAAATCATATCGGTTTGCCTGTTGTGTTTTGTTTAGGTTATAAAATTCCTGAACACTTTGAGGTACAATATTATCATTTAAATAGTCATCTAAATAACTTAAGCTTAAACCCGCCCGATATTTACTTGCAATCTGTTCATTGAATTTTATGAGTGTATTTTTCGGGTCTCCCAAAGGCTGATCCAGATTCTTTCGGGCCATAAGCATATAGTAATAACTGTATTGCTCGTTAAATGTCAGATTGGTAATGTTATAACTTTTAAAAAGTTTCATTTTTGAAAGTCTGCCCAGCATCTTTTGATCCATGTGATGTTCTTCCATATATTTCATCATCGTGTAAATCTGGATTCCGTCATATACCCAATTGTCTTTTCGGGGATCCAGGCGAAGGCTGTATTGAAGATAATTGTTTAAATACGTTTTTAAAAAGGTAATTTCAAACATGAATTCATCCGAAAAAGGACTTATAAAAGATGGCAGTTGATTCAGCCCGTAAAAAGGGTTCCGGTCATAATCTGCCTGGGAAACCGTAATTTTTTTATGCGGATATTTTCCAATAAAATCATTAGCAAAACTGATTACTCGATTGATAATAATCGCTTTTTGTATCTCGTCCAGTTTTTTGTTTTTTAAATTGGTAAGAACCTCCAGTTCACCATTATTATAGCTGTTAAAGGTATTTTGTTTTTCAATAAATAAATTAAAATCGGTTCTGTTATTTCCGGAAAAAAGATAGGTACTGAATGCAGGAGAGGAGGAATCCTTTGAAATTGAATTCAGATCACTGTTAATAGTATATTGATTTGGAATTTTAATTTCTAATTCATAATCAGTCACTGCATTTGCAATATCATCAAGATTGTAATTGTGATATTTTATAAAATCATGATTTTCGAAACGTGCAGGACTTAAAAACCAATTTCTAAGATTCATGCCTCCGTTTTGAGTATAACCATAACGGGTAAATTTATCACTTGGAATCTTAGAGCTATAAGTAAGATGTAAATCAATTTTACTGTTGGGAGGCAATTTGTTTTTTAGCTTGATTATGATAAAATCAGGATCTTCATTAGTTCTTTGCCATTCTAAAGTCATAAATTGATCGTCAGTCAGTTCTAATATAGTTGTGTTTCCGCGTTCTTCTTGTTTTGCCAGATGGAAGCCTTTATAAAACTCATCAGAAAAGCGCAATGCCAATGGAGTATTTTTATCAGAGAAGGCATTATTCCAGTCATTTAGAACAATAGAAGTCAAAGAATCTTCAGAAGTGTTGAAATATGTAATATCCTGTTTTATATTTAGTGTTTTAAGCTCAGGATTCACCGCCACCTCCATCTTAGATTGATGCTGCGCGAATTGTTTTAATGGGAACATCAAAACAAAAACGAAAAGAATGATTTTAAAAAATGATTTCAATGCTGGCTTAAAATTTAGGTGTATAACTTTAGTTACGGGCTTATGACTCTTTTGGTTTTATTGTAAAAATAATATAAAAAAAGCTGTTTTTAAACAGCCTTCTTTTTTTACGATATTTATTTAAACATATAAGTAATTAAGAAAATATAAGTTTTATACGGGTCAATTTAATGGACTTATATTATTTATATGGTAAAAAATATTAAAAGTTTGGACTTAAATCGTATTTCTTGTAGAATTTGTCCAGCACATCAACTACTTCATCTTCAGTATCTACAATTTTGAATAAGTTTAAATCATCTGGGCTTACCGTCTGCATTTTTTCAACCAAAACGGTTTTTACCCAGTCAATCAATCCTGACCAAAATTCAACACCTACTAATATAATAGGGAATTTTCCAATTTTTTTAGTCTGAATCAGGGTAATGGCTTCAAACATTTCGTCTAATGTTCCAAATCCTCCAGGCATCACTACAAATCCTTGTGAATATTTTACAAACATTACTTTTCGAACAAAAAAGTAATCAAAATTCAGGTTTTTATCATGATCAATGTAGGGATTGAAATGCTGTTCAAAAGGCAGTTCAATATTCAAACCAACAGAAGTTCCTCCGCCTAAATGTGCGCCTTTATTTCCTGCTTCCATAATTCCTGGACCACCACCTGTGATAACACCGTAACCGGCTTTACTAATTTTGTAAGCAATTTTTTCGGCAAGCAAATAATATTTGTCATCCGGTTTTGTCCTTGCTGATCCAAAAATTGACACACACGGACCAATACGCCCCATACTTTCATAACCGTTTACAAACTCGGCCATGATTTTAAAAATTGCCCAGCTGTCATTGGTCCTGATTTCATTCCACGTTTTTTGTTTCAAACGATCCTGAATTACTTTATCCTCATCATTGTCAAAATCTTCTAATCTCATTTTGTGTATTATTAATTTTATTTTATTCTTTGGTTTCTTCGGTGTAATTTCAATTTATATCAGAAGACAACAGCTTTGTCAAATGTTTAAAACCCTGACAAAGCTGTTGCACTAAATTAACTCTTTTTTTGAAAATTGTTATAAAAATCGGTTATTAATTCCCTCAAAAATAAAGTTGTTTCATTTAACTACTTCATTCCTATTGTCTTTAGGGGACTAAATTCATTTTTTTTGATTATTTTTTTACAAGTTTCTCTTTAAAAAAATCAATAGTTCTTTTCCATGATAAAGTAGCTGCTGCTTCATCATATCTTGGTGTTGTGTTGTTGTGAAAACCGTGGTTAACCCCCTGGTAGAAATAAGCAATATTTTCAACTTTATTTTTATTCAGTATTTCCTCAAAAGCAAGCCAGCCTTCATTGACACGTGTATCAAGCTCCGCGTAATGCAAAAGGAGCGGAGTATTTATTTTTTCTGCTTCATCTTTGGTGGGCTGTCCGCCGTAATACGGAACTGCAGCTGATAAAGAAGGTATTTTTACTGCCATCATATTCGAAATCCATCCGCCAAAACAAAACCCGACAACGCCAACAGATCCATTACAATCTTTGTGTGATTTCAGATATTCGTATGCGGCAATAAAATCCTCCAGCATTTCTTCTCGGGTTCGTTTTTTTTGGAGTTCACGTCCGGCATCATCATTGCCTGGATATCCACCTAGTGGAGATAAAGCATCAGGTGCCAAAGTAATAAACCCTTCTATTGCAGTCCTTCTTCCCACATCTTCAATATAAGGGTTTAATCCCCTGTTTTCATGTACAACAATAATTCCTGGTAATTTTTTCTTAGTTTCTGCAGGCTGGGATAACTGTCCCTTGATGTTTCCTCCTCCTTTTGGGGAATCATAATTGATGTATTGTGTTTTTAATCTTGGATCAGTTGGCTGAATCAAAATACTATCGACATAATTTGGTGTCATAAAACTTAAAAGAGAAGGAAGGGTGATAGCTCCTACAGCAAAAATGGAGAGTTTTTCAATAAACTGTCTTCGCTCAATTTTATTGTGAGCATAGTCATCGTATAAATCAAATATTTCCTGGGATATATCTTCTTTGGTTAATTTCCGCATATGTTAATTATTTAGAATAATTTAGAAAAAAAGTTCAAAAATATAAAAGTAAAAAAAAAACAATTAAGAGTGTTTTTTTTACAATTTTGAATAATGTATCATGTTTTTTAAAAGTATGGCATCGAATTAAAAGTTATTTAAGGAACTATATCTTTTTTTACTATTTTTATTAAATGTATAAATTACAGCTAACATATTTGTAAGCATATTTAATTTTTAATGATGAAATTATCGTATCAAATACTTTTAGCATTTACCCTGATAATTTTATTGTCTGTTGCTGATTCTTATACTAATTATATGCTGTCAAAAAAAGTACAGCTTAATTCACAGTTTCTTGCCAGGTCAGAAGAGATAATTCGAAATTCGAATAAAACCCATAAAGCTATTATTGAAATGCAGAGTGCTTTTCGGGGTTATTTGCTTACAAATGATGAGACTTTTCTAGACGCTTACTTTAAAGGAAGTCAAATTGTACCCAAACTCATAAAAGAGCAGCAGCTTCGGATTGGTGATGGCAACAAACAGCGTGGAATATTAGATTCAATCAAAAACTTGCATAACAATTGGCTCAGCTATTCTGCTCAATTGATATATTCGAGGGAAAAGTTTCCCAATTCGTATCAAAATCTGTTTGATAGTTCATTGAAAAAGCACGTTGGAAAAAAAATAAATGATGCTATTAATGCCAAATTTTCAAGATTTGATAAAATAGAATATAAAATGAGGAAACGCCATACGGACAGATTACTGATTTCCTTAAAAAACGCCCATACATTTTCCCTTATTTTCCTTACATTAACGATCGTAGTAGGCGTGTTTAGTACTGCGTTTATCTTGGTGGTTACGACTAAAAGAATCAATTTAATGGTAAGCCTTGCCGAAAATATTTCAAAAGGTAATTTCACCCGTGTTAAAGATACGGGTAACGATGAATTATCTGCTCTGGCTGTTTCTTTAAATAGAATGTCTGAAAAGTTAGATAAAAATATTCATGAATTAAAAAACAGAAATGCTGAGCTGAATAAATTTGCGTATGTAGTTTCTCATGATTTGAAAGCTCCCATTCGTGGCATTCATAATGTTATTACATGGATTGAAGAAGATCATGCTAATGAACTTTCGCCGGCTCTTAAAAGGTATCTAAGGATTATCCCCCAAAAGACACAGCGTATGGAGGCACTCATTAACGGTCTATTGGATTATGCAAGATTGAATCTCAAAACCCCATCAGAAAAAATAAATACAAATGCCCTTGTTCAGGAAATTGCAGATTCTATAATCCCTAGAACTTTTACATTTGAAATAGGTGATTTGCCCGATTTGTTTACAGAAAGAATCAAGCTCGAACAGGTTTTTGCTAATTTGATAAGTAATGCAGTAAAATACACGCCACAGGAGAAAGGAGGAATAATTCAGATTAAATGCAAAATATTTCCTAACTTTTATGAATTTTCAGTAAGAGATAATGGAATTGGAATTGCGGTAGAATTCCATCAAAAAATATTCGAAATATTTCAGACACTTCGCGAACAGAATGAACAGGAAAGTACTGGTGTAGGCTTGGCAATTGTAAAAAAAATAATAGATGACCAACAAGAATCCATTACCGTAAAATCGGCATTGGGAGAAGGTGCTGAATTTATCTTTACGTGGAGAAATAATTAAGACGACAAACTTTTACAAATAGTAATAACTAAATGAAAAAACCAACAATTTTATTAATAGAAGATGATGAACTGGACATCATAAGTGTAGAGCGTTCTTTAAAAAAAATTGGTAGTGAATATGTACTTCATACAGCTTATAATGGTATTGAAGCCTTAAAAGTCCTTAGGGATACAAATTTGGGATTGATTCCGGATGTTATCCTTTTGGATATTAATATGCCAAGAATGAACGGAATAGAGTTTTTAAAGGAAATAAGAGAGGATAAAAAACTTAAGAATTTAAAAGTTTTTATAATGACTACTTCTTCTGAAGGTGATGACAGATTTGAAGCAGAAAAATTAGGAATATCAGGTTATATCATCAAACCTTTGAATTATACGGATAATTCGAAAAGACCTGATTCTATGGATGCTTTTGTCCAATTTCATTTAAGGAAAATATTGCTTGATGAAAACATATAAATGTTTTTTAATGATAACTTAGAGGTTTATTATTGGAATTTTAAGTTATGATAATTTGGTTGCCAGAATTTTTTAAATCATTCTATATAAGATTGGGAATATGAAAAAAATAAAAAATAACAATACACAAAATCCTGAAAGTGTAGTAGTACTTCCGGTTCTTGCTGGAGAAAAACCTATAAAAACCAAAGTGAAGAAAGCAGATTTGGAGGAGTCTATTTTGACAGATGCGGAGTTTCTGAAGATTTTGCTCAAAGTTAAAAACGGTAATTTCACTCAGCGCTTTCCAACCGATCAAAATGGGACAAAAAGATCTATTTGCGAAACTTTAAACGAAATCATAGACCTAAACGAAAGAATGGTTTTTGAATTCCAAAAGGTAGGTAAAAGCATCGGTAAGCAGGGAAAACTAACGAATCGTGTGGCACTTGACGGTGCAAGAGGTTCCTGGAGTTCCTGCGTAGATTCGGTTAATACACTGATATCAGATCTTGTGCATCCGACTATTGAAATTGCACACGTAATTACTTCGGTAGCAAAGGGAAATCTGTCACAGGAAATGCCGCTTTCTATTGAAGGGAATCCGCTTCAGGGAGAATTCCTTAGAATTGCAAAAGAGGTAAACGGAATGGTGAAGCAGCTAAACCTTTTCTCGATGGAGGTAACCCGTGTGGCGCGTGAGGTAGGTACAGAAGGTAAACTGGGAGGTCAGGCAAAAGTAAGAGGAGTTGGTGGTGTTTGGAAAGATTTGACCGACTCTGTAAACAAAATGGCGAGTAACTTAACCGGTCAGGTACGTAATATTGCCGATGTAACCACGGCGGTAGCAAAAGGAGATTTATCTAAAAAAATTACTGTTGACGTAAAAGGAGAAATCCTCGAACTTAAAAATACCATCAATACGATGGTGGATCAGCTGAACTCCTTTTCTTCTGAGGTAACGCGTGTGGCACGTGAGGTAGGAACCGAAGGAAAACTGGGAGGTCAGGCACAGGTAAAAGGTGTAGGAGGAACCTGGAAAGATTTGACCGATTCGGTAAACCAGATGGCATCCAACTTAACCGGTCAGGTGCGTAATATTGCCGATGTAACCACAGCGGTAGCAAAAGGTGATCTTTCTAAAAAAATTACTGTTGACGTAAAAGGAGAAATCCTTGAACTTAAAAATACCATCAACACAATGGTGGATCAGCTGAACTCATTTTCTTCAGAGGTAACCCGTGTGGCGGTTGAGGTAGGTTCAGAAGGAAAACTGGGAGGTCAGGCAAAAGTACGAGGTGTTGGTGGGGTTTGGAAAGATTTGACCGACTCTGTAAACCAGATGGCGAGTAACTTAACCGGTCAGGTACGTAATATTGCCGAGGTAACCACAGCAGTTGCAAAAGGCGATTTATCTAAAAAAATTACAGTAAACGTTGCAGGGGAAATTCTGGAGCTTAAAAATACAATTAATACGATGGTGGATCAGCTGAACTCCTTTGGTGCCGAGGTAACCCGTGTGGCACGTGAGGTTGGTTCGGAAGGAAAGCTGGGAGGTCAGGCAAAAGTAAAAGGAGTTGGTGGAACCTGGAAAGATTTAACAGATTCCGTGAATCAGATGGCATCAAATCTTACAGGTCAGGTACGTAATATTGCCGAGGTAACAACGGCGGTAGCAAATGGTGACCTTTCGAAAAAAATTACAGCTGTTGCTGAAGGAGAGATTCTGGAGCTTAAGAAAACCATCAATACGATGGTGGATCAGCTGAACTCATTTTCATCTGAGGTAACGCGTGTGGCGCTTGAGGTTGGTACCGAAGGAAAACTGGGAGGTCAGGCAAAAGTAAAAGGTGTGGGCGGAACCTGGAAAGATTTAACGGATTCTGTTAATCAGATGGCATCCAACTTAACCGGTCAGGTACGTAATATTGCTGAGGTAACAACCGCCGTAGCAAAAGGCGATTTATCCCGCCAGATTACCGTAGATACAAAAGGGGAAATCCTTGAGCTTAAAAATACGATTAATACGATGGTGGGGCAGCTGAACTCATTTGCATCTGAGGTAACCCGTGTAGCACGTGAGGTAGGAACCGAAGGGAAACTCGGAGGACAGGCTCAGGTTGAAGGTGTTGGTGGAACCTGGAAAGATTTAACGGATTCGGTTAACCAGATGGCGGGAAACCTTACTGCTCAGGTACGTAACATTGCTGAGGTAACAACAGCGGTGGCAAAAGGCGATTTATCACGTCAGATTACCGTGGACGTAAAAGGAGAAATCTTAGAACTTAAAAATACCATTAATACGATGGTGGATCAGCTCCGTGACTTTGCTTCGGAGGTAACAAGGGTTTCTCGTGAGGTAGGTACAGAAGGAAAACTCGGTGGTCAGGCAAATGTACCAGGAGTTGCCGGAACCTGGAAAGATTTAACAGATTCGGTGAACCAAATGGCGGGTAACTTAACTGCTCAGGTACGTAATATTGCCGATGTAGCGATTGCCGTTGCCAATGGGGATATGTCCCGAAAAATTACCGTTGACGTGCGTGGAGAAATTCTGCAATTAAAAGAAACCCTAAACACGATGGTGGACCAGTTAAGGGAGTTTGCTTCTGAGGTAACCCGTGTGGCTCGTGAGGTAGGAACCGAAGGAAAACTGGGAGGTCAGGCAAATGTACCGGGTGTTGCCGGAACGTGGAAGGATTTGACCGATTCGGTGAATCAGATGGCGGGTAACTTAACCACACAGGTACGTAATATTGCTGAGGTAACAATCGCCGTTGCTAATGGGGATATGTCCAAGAAAATTACGGCCGATGTACGTGGAGAAATTCTTCAATTGAAAGAAACCGTAAATACCATGGTGGATCAGCTTCGTGCTTTTGCTTCTGAGGTAACGCGTGTAGCACGTGAGGTAGGAACCGATGGAAAATTAGGAGGACAGGCATTTGTACCCGGAGTTGCCGGAACGTGGAAAGATTTAACGGATTCGGTGAATCAGATGGCATCCAACTTAACCGGTCAGGTTCGAAACATTGCCGATGTAACCAAAGCGGTAGCAAACGGTGACCTTTCGAAACAAATTACGGTGGATGTTAAGGGAGAAATCCTCGATTTGAAAAATACGTTTAATACGATGGTGGAACAGTTGAATTCCTTTTCATCTGAGGTTACGCGTGTGGCGCGTGAAGTAGGAACGGAAGGAAAACTGGGAGGACAATCTGAAGTAAAAGGGGTTGCGGGAACCTGGAAAGATTTAACGGATTCGGTTAACTTAATGGCTTCTAACTTAACTTCTCAGGTACGTGGAATCGCAAAAGTAGTAACATCTGTAGCAAAAGGAAACTTAAAACAAAAACTATCGATTGATGCTAAAGGTGAAGTTGCACAATTAACCGACACGATCAACGAAATGATTGATACGCTGGCAACCTTCTCCGATCAGGTAACAACTGTGGCACGTGAGGTAGGAGCTGAAGGTAAACTGGGAGGTCAGGCGAATGTACCGGGAGCTTCCGGAACCTGGAAAAACTTAACAGAAAACGTAAATCAGCTTGCGGCAAACTTAACAACTCAGGTACGAGCTATTTCTGAGGTGGCATCAGCGGTAACACAAGGGGATTTAACTAGAACTATTGGTGTTGAAGCCAAAGGTGAGGTGGAAGCTTTGAAAGATACCATTAACCAGATGATTTCGAACCTGAAAGCAACAACTTTAAGAAATCAGGAACAAGACTGGCTGAAATCGAATTTGGCTAAGTTTACCCAAATGCTTCAGGGGCAAAAGGAATTAAATTCGGTTACCAAGAAAATCCTTTCTGAGCTAGCAACCGTTGTAACTGCACAACACGGACTTTTTTATATTTTACAGGAAGGGGAAAATTTTGAAGATTCAAAACTGAATCTGATTGCTTCTTATGCTTACATTAAAAGGAAAAATTCTCCAACGCAATATGCAATGGGAGAGGGACTTATAGGTCAGGTTGCGGTTGAAAAAGAAAGAATTATTTTGAGTAATGTACCGAAAGATTATATCAAAATCAATTCCGGGCTTGGAGATGCAAAACCAAAAGATGTTATTATTTTACCGGTATTATTTGAGGGACAATTAAAAGCGGTTATCGAATTGGCATCATTGGATACTTTTAGCGAAACTCACTTAGATTTCCTCGAAGGATTAACAGAAAGTATTGGTATTGTATTGAATACGATCGAATCGAATTCAAGAACAGAAGAATTACTGGTTCAGTCCCAATCTTTGGCGGGTGAGCTTAAAAGTCAGCAGGAAGTATTGAAAAACACCAATGAAGAACTGGAAGAGAAAGCTTTCTTATTAGCGAATCAAAAAGAAGAAGTAGAGCTTAAAAATCAGGAAGTTGAGGTAGCGAGAAAGGCATTGGAAGAAAAAGCCGACCAGCTGACATTAACATCCAAATATAAATCGGAGTTTTTAGCGAATATGTCACATGAACTTCGAACTCCATTAAACAGTTTGCAGATTTTGGCAAACGAATTAATTGCAAATAGAGACGGTAATTTATCAGAAAAACAAATTCAGTTTGCCAAAACAATCAACTCATGTGGAGATGACCTTATTCAGCTGATTAATGACATTCTGGATTTATCTAAAATCGAATCCGGATATATTTCTGTTGATTACAATCCGATTAGTTTTGATGAAATCAGCCGATTTGTAGCTTCTACTTTCAATCCGATCTCAGAAGCCAAACACCTTCGTTTTAATATTATTATGGATGATGATCTTCCTGAAGTAATGGAAACCGATTCGCAGCGATTAAATCAGATTTTGAAAAATTTACTTTCTAATTCGTTTAAATTTACGGAAAAAGGAGAAGTAAAACTGAAAATTTATAAAGCTAATAACAATTGGAAAACCAATAATCTCAGCCTTGAAAATGCAGAGAACGTTGTAGCTTTCGAAATTTCAGATACCGGAATTGGTATTTCTAAAGAGAAGCAGAATATCATTTTTGAAGCGTTCCAACAGGCGGAAGGTTCTACAAGCCGTAAATATGGAGGAACTGGTCTGGGGCTTTCTATCAGCCGTGGACTTTCAGATTTGCTTGGTGGAAGTATTGAACTGGAAAGTGAAACGAACGTAGGAAGTAAATTTACCTTATTCCTTCCTTTAAAGTACGTTCATGTTGCTGAGGTAGAAAATATAGATGTAAATGAAGAAAATGATGTAAAAGGCCGAATTAAATCATTGCCATCAGAAAAATTCAACAGATCTGATATTGATTTGTTCTTTGTGGATGAAGTAGGAGATGACAGAACCGATATTAAGCCGGATGACAAAGTATTACTGATTGCTGAGGATAATTTGATTTTTGCGAGAATTATGCTGGAGCAGGCACATATTCATGGTATTAAAGCGATTGTTACTACCAAAGGAAATGATGTAATTGACTTTATCAATCAGTTTCGTCCCCATGCCATCACAATGGATTTAAATATGCCGGATACCAGCGGATGGAAAATTCTGGACAGATTAAAAACGGATTTTAATTTACGTCACATTCCAGTGTATATTATTTCGGGTGAAGACGAAAGAAATAAAGGCCTTAAGCGCGGTGCGAGAAATTTTTTCGTAAAACCGGTAAAGAATGATTCATTAAATTATTTGTTTAATGATATTCATGATTTTAAGAATAAAAAGGTAAAAAACCTGCTTGTAGTTGATGATAATCAGGCAGAATTAGACAGAATATTACAAGCTGTAGATGGCGATGATATTACAATATTCTACGCTAAAACGGCTACTCAGGCAGTTGCACTTTTGAGAGATCATTCGTTTGATTGTATTATATTAGACTTAAAACTGCCCGACGCAGATGGACTTGAAATTATTACCGACTTAGAAAATAATATAACAGGTCAGGAAACAGCCATTATTATACACTCTGCCGGTGATGTTACCAAGAAACAAAAAGCGAAACTCAACAGATTTGCGCATAGTATCATCACAAAGAGTGCTACTTCAATGGACGAATTAATTGATCAGACAGCCTTATTTATGCATCGTGTTCATAAAGAATTGCCTGATACTATGAGAGAAGTAATAGAATCATTTTATTTAAAAGATGATGTGCTTCCGGGCAAAAAAGTATTGCTTGTAGATGATGATGTACGTAACCTGTTTGCATTGACTACTGCTTTAGAACGTTATGGATTAAATGTTATCAGTGCCGAAAGTGGTCAGGAAGCCATTGATTTAATTAATGAAGATAAAACCATTGATATTGTTTTAATGGATATCATGATGCCGGAAATGGATGGTTATGAAACGATGAAACGCATTCGTAAAGACTCTAAACATAAAGATCTTACTATTATTGCTGTAACGGCAAAGGCGATGAAAGGAGACAGACAGCGCTGTATAGAATCAGGTGCCTCAGATTATATGACCAAACCTGTAAATGTAGAACAGCTGTCTTCATTGATGCGTGTGTGGCTTAAATAATTCAAATTAGATTTCAATATAAAAACAGAATGAAAGACAACGCAATAAAAATCCTGATTGTGGATGACAAAAAAGAAAACCTGCTTTCTTTGCAAGTTATCCTGGCTGATCGTGGTTATCAGTTTGTTGAAGCAACATCAGGAAAGGATGCCCTGCGGATTCTGTTGAAAAATCAGGATTTTGCAATTATACTTATGGACGTGCAAATGCCATTGATGGATGGTTTTGAAACCGCTGAATTAATTCGGCAGAGTGATAAACTCAAACATGTTCCTATTATCTTTTTGACAGCCAACATGAATACTAATGAGTATATATTTAAAGGCTATCAGTCAGGCGCGGTTGATTACATGATTAAGCCGTTGGCACCAGAAATTTTGCAGGCCAAAGTGATGGTTTTTACCGAATTGTTCCGAAAAAATCAGGAGTTAAAAAAGAAGGAAGAAGAAACACAGGCTCTCAATGAAATCATTTTAAAAAACAATGCCAAGCTTGCTTCTCAATATGAAGCTATTGCAAAACATGCAGAAGAACTTAAGAAGAAAAATATGGAGCTTGATGCTTTTACCTACATATCAAGTCATGATCTTCAGGAGCCTTTGAGAAAAATTCAGACTTTTGCGAATCTTATCATGGCAAATGAATATCCAAATTTATCAGAAGATGGTAAAGCCAGGTTTAACAGGATTCTTTATGCGACTAACAGAATGCGTGAGCTTATCAACAGTCTTCTTACTTTTTCCCGCGCAACTCTTGATGACAGAAGGTTTGAAACAGTAGATTTAAATGCTATTATTGCTGATGTAAAAGCAGCTTTATATGAAAATTTATCAGAAAAAAATGCTGTTATTGTTACTGATTTTCATGATAATATTAAGGCTATTCCGTTTCAGTTTGTTCAATTAATGGAAAATATGATTCATAATGCCATTAAGTTTTCACAGCCGGAAATTCCATTACAAATTACGATTAAAAGCCGTTTTGTTGATAGCTCAGTTTTAAATGATGTGCAGTTATTACCTAACGTTAAATACTGTCATATTAGTTTTGGAGATAACGGAATAGGTTTTGAGCAGGAGCACAATGAAAAGATATTTGGAGTTTTTCAGAAATTACATGGCCGGGATTTGTATGAAGGAACCGGAATTGGGCTTGCCATTGTTAAGAAAATAATTGAAAACCATGATGGCTTTATAAATGCCACAGGCGAACCCATGAAAGGAGCCACATTCAATATTTACATTCCTTATTAGAGTAATTTTTAAAATTTACACAAAAACAAAACCATTAAAGTTAATGGTTTTGTTTTATAAGTCTAATATCTAAAAACTCTCGGACTGTTTACCGGATCTGTTTCTTCCAGATCCTGATCAAGATCATATTCCAGATCAAGTGGATCCTGTTTCGAATTATCTGTGGCAGAATTATTAAGATCGCGATCATTTTCATCATAATCTTCTTCAAGATCGTCATCAATATCGTTTAAACCTGTTTCATTATCCCATTCATCTGCATAAAAATTAGTGTCGGGATTATTTGCAGCCTCATATTCATTATCTCGTTCTAACGCATTAGAAAATTGATTATTTAATTCATCATCATCTTCATTGTTGATGATATCATCATCCTGATTTACAATTTCTTCATCATCATTATCTCTTTCATATTGGTCTATATAACTTTCATTGTCCAAATCCTGATTAGTTACATCTGAAAATGGTCTCATATCGTCTTCCGGATGATGAAAACTACGAACATCCCGACCGTAATTTTCCTGGTGTTGTGTTGTCATAATAAATGATTTAAAAGTTATTTCTGTTGTTACAAAAGCTGTAAAAATCAAAGTTAACCTAAAATCATTTTTTTTAATTTATAGAATTTTGTTTGGTAATTATATAATTTGCAGAGTGTTAATTTTTTGTTTTGAAAATAAATTTGGAAAACATAAAAAGCACTCAATAATTAAATACAATGTAAATTATATAACCTAAAAAATATATTTTGTAAGTTTTTTTGTCTGTATTTTAAAATATTTGCTACGTAAATTTATTTTTTTTTGAATAATGCCGAGTAATTATGTATGAATTAATTTATCCAAATGACTTATGAATAAAAAAGGACCTATAGTAATTATTGAAAATAAGCAGGGAGATCGTAAGTTATTTATAGAGGTTTTTTCTGAATTGAATTATCCAAATCAGGTAATCTATTTTAATAACCCGGAAACTGCCTGCAAACATTTGCTGCGACATAAAATCAAACCGTTTCTTTTCTTTTCGGATATTGTTTTGTTGAATATTATGAATCATAAAGTGATAGAAACTAATATTGATAATGTAGGTACATTGTTTAATTGTCCCTATCTTTTTTTTACGACATCTTTTAATCAGACGTATGTAATTGATCCTTATTCGATACCTACGCAAAGTTACTTTGTCAAGCCTTATGATTATGTTGAATTCAAAAAAATTATAAAAACAATAATCGATTACTGGCTAAAATCGAAATCAATTGTTCAGCATACTAAAAAAACAATAAAAACCAGCGACACTCAATAAAGAAAGGCACCATTTTGGTGCCTTTCTTTATTGAGGTAAGTAAATGTAAAAAGTAGTTCCCTGATCTGTTTTGCTGGATACTTTTATAAATCCTTCATGATTTGCAGCTATTTTCTTAACCAGTGTTAATCCCAAACCACTGCCGTGATACTGATCATTATTGTGCAGTCTGAAAAAAGGATCAAAAATTTTAGAAGCGTATTCCTGACTAAAGCCAATACCGTTATCGCTTACACAAATTTTCACATACTTAATATCTTTATTTCCTCCAATTTCAAGTATTTCTTCAGTCTGGGGCTCTATTGCTTCAATTTTAATTTCCGGTATAATGCCCTCTTTTATATACTTAATAGAGTTGAGGATTAAATTTGTAAAAAGCTGCTGTATCTGATAGGAGATAATATTAATTTGAGGAAGTGGCAAAATAGTAATTTTAGCCTTTTTTTCTAAAACAGAGTCCTTAATATCAGCAACTGTTTTTTTCAGCACTACATTTAGATCTGTTTTTTTATATTCTTTTTTTACAAAAGTAATTCTGGAATAGTTAATAAGGTCGGCCATTAACTGACTCATATTATTAACTGAGAACAGCACACGTTCGAGATTATGTTTTGCGGTTTCACTTAAGCCTTGTTCATTCTCAAAAATTCTTTTGCAGAACATATGAATTTTTCGGAGAGGTTCCTGTAAATCATGACTTGCTGCAGATGTAAAAGCCTCAAGCTGCTCGTTGTGTTTTTGTAATTCAATATTTTTATTTGTCAATAATTCATTTGTAGTTACTAAATCCGTAATATCTTCGAGGGCCAGAAGAATCAAACCCTCAGGTGTTGAATTGAGTATAAGACTGGCATTTACTATAATGTTTTTTTTCTCTTTGCCAGCACAGATAATATCTATTTTTAAATTTTCTACCGAAAATTCAGGGTCTACTTTAATTAATTGCTGCTTAAATTCCGGAATGTCCCATTGGCAATTTCCAATTTCAAAAAGACTGAAGCCCTCAGTAATTTTTTCGTTTGTATTAAAATATTCGTAAAATGCCGGATTGGCACTCTTAACGATAAAGTCCTTGCTTACAACTAATAATGGCTCACGAATGGTTTTAACAATTAATTCGGAATAATTACGCATTGATATGAGCTGTTTCTGACGATCGATAAGTTCGTCATTTAGGCACATCAGTTCTTCATTGTTCGACTGAAGTTCTTCTGTTGTAGTTTCCAGTTCTTCATTCATCGCCTGCAGTTCTTCTCCACTACTGAGTAATTCTTCATGACTTGTTTGTAATTCTTCAAAAGCAGTTTGTTGCTCTTCGGTTATTCTTTTTATGTTTTCCCTTAATTGTGTCAACTCTCTCTCAAGTTCATCGATACGTTTTTGCGCTGAATTATCATGTAGCTTTTTATCTTCAGGGAGCGGCATCTTATAAAAAAGAATCATAAGGTGCTCATCATCATTTGGAAGTAAAAATATTTCAAAAGAAATCTGATAGGATTGTGCCTTAACCTTAATATCGTCTTTTCGGATGTTTTCCTTTTCTTCTTTTATTTTTGAAATAGCATTCTGTAATTCAAAACCAATCCCTTCACGGGCCATTTTTAAAATATTAAAATTTGGTTTTCCTGGTGAAGGAGCTAAAAATGGACTGGTGTCACCATGAAAATGTACAATGTCAAGATTTTTATTAATAATTACACTGGCCGGAGTATATTTCGTTAGTAAAATGTCTGAAGTGATTTTTCTGAAATCATCTTCCGGAAACGCTTTTACTTCAGATTGCAATTTTACCTGTAAATTGCCCGGTACAGGTTTAAATGACTGTGTATTATATTTTCCCGGTACAAACTTGCGAGCATAAATTCTTTCATGTTTTTTCACGCTCTCAAATAAATCCTGAGAATGGGTTACTGATTCTGATTTTCCAAGAAACAGCAGGCCTTTTTCTTTTAATGAATAATGAAAAGTACCTAAAACTTTATTTTGCAGATAAGGATCAAAATAGATGAGTGTATTTCGGCAGGTAATTAAATCGATTCTTGCAAAGGCAGGATCTTTTACAAAATTATGTACGGCAAAAATACACATATCGCGAATAACTTTGTTAATATGGTAATTGCCATCACTTTTAGTAAAATAATTATGCAATCTTTCCTCTGACACCGCCTGAACATCCTGATAAGAATAAACGCCGGACCTGGCTTTTGTGATGCATTTCTCTGATATGTCAGAAGCAAAAATCTGTACCTTAATGTCTTTACTATTGGTTTTCAAAAAATATTCATGAAGACAAATAGCTAAAGAATAGGCTTCCTCTCCTGTGGAACATCCTGCTACCCAGATTCGCAGGTTGTTATTTGTGATATTTTTGATTAATGATGGAAAAACATTTTTGGACAGATTTTCAAAAGCTTCAGAATCTCTGAAAAAATAAGTTACATGAATTAAGAAATCACTAAATAAGAGATCCTGCTCATTTTTACTGTTTCTTAAAAAATTATAATAATCTTCTATGGTACTTTTCTCTGCTATAACCATCCTTCGCGCTATGCGGCGTCTTATAGTAGGGTGTTTGTAATGTCTAAAATCATTACCTGTTCTCGAAAAAATAAGGTTAATGATTTGTAAGATAATTTCCTCGTCGTTTCCGGGAATATGTTCTTCTTCTGTATAACCATAATTTGAAATATAGCTATTGCGTATTTCCATCAATTGTGATGGGATTTTTTCAGGAGCCAGAACGTAATCAGCTGCGTCAGTATCTATAGCGCTCTGAGGCATTCCTTTGTAAGCTGAAGTGTCAGGATCCTGCACTATTGTAGCACCTCCTAATTCCTTGATTTTTTTAAACCCTACTGTACCGTCAAAACCAGTGCCGGAAAGTATAACTCCAATAGCAAATGTTCTGTAGACATCAGCAAGTGATTCAAAAAAAATATCGATGCTGTTATTTCGTTTTTCGCTTCGGGTTATTTGCTTAAGTTTTAAAAAACCTTCTTCTGCTATGAGAAGATTGTTTTCCGGAATAACGTAGATATTATTCGGTAACAGATTTATATTGCTAATAATTTCGTGTACAGGTATATGGGCATATTGTGAAAGTATTTCCGTAAGACTGCTGGGATAATCCGGTGATAAGTGCTGGACAATAACATATGCCATTCCTGAATCTGGCGATATTGCTGAAACTACCTTTTTAAAAGCATCTAATCCTCCGGCAGATGCACCAATACCAACAATTGGAAATTTTTTGGCTATATATTTGATTTCATCGGTTTCGGTTACTTTCATGAGAAAAATTTTCAACAAAGATAACCAGTGTTATACTATAAAACTAAAGCTTTTATAGTCAAGTGGAAATTATGTAAGATTTTAGGTTCAAAACTATAAATTGAAGTGGTTAGGATATGACTAAGCCTCTTTTAATAGAAATTCTGGTCAAATTTATTTATAAGTAAAATTCTATACAATATTACGTAAAATAGTTTTCATTGCGCCAAAATCATTTGGCTTTACATAATAACCTGCCGCACCCAAATCCTGAAATTTATTTTCGAAGTCTGAGGGTATTGAGGTAGAAAGTATTATTACGGGGATGTGTTTTATTAGTTCTTTTTTATTCATTTCAACTAATAATTCCATACCATTCATCATAGGCATGTTAATATCTAAGAAAATGACATCCGGATGTATTTCATTACAGACAAGTTTCTGTAATGCCTGAACAGGATTATGTATTGCAGTATACGAGGCAGCGGCCGATACTTCTTCGAGTGCCTCTAAAAAGAAATCGCAGTCATCATAATCGTCATCAATCTGTAAAATGTTTTTATATCTCATAATTGCTTTAATTGAAAATTATATCATAATTAAATAAAATTATGATTCTAAAGAGAAAGGTAGATTTCAATAATGTATTATGCAGTTTCAGGACTGTATGAACACATAAAAACAATTATATATAACACAAAGTAGATTTTTTTCATAAATAATATTAATTATTAGAATTAGAAGTCTTTAATAAAGTTGTAAGTGGATTAATCTACAAGGATTTTCAGTGAATCTTTTTGATGCAGGACTGCTTCGTTTTGATCTCTTGTATAGTCTTCATCATCACAATGAGGGGAACAATTAGAATTTATAAGTGAAATAAAAACAGTGAGTAAAATAATTGAAAAGTTCAGTTTTTTCATATCATTAAATTTATGAGGTAAATTAATTCTTATAAAAATATCCTGTTGTTAAAAATTTAATTTATATAATTTTTATGTTTTGTTACATAATACCCATTTCAAACTGATATTGATTTTAAGATAATTGACCACAATGTTTTAATGCACAATTGTGTAAGGTGTATTTAGAATTCTGTAAGTATTTAGCAGCTAATAGTTTTACATTTCAAATTATAAAAGCTAAATAAATAATATTATGAAAAAATTACTAATATTAAAGGTTGCATTCGTGCTTATTACTACAGGATTATTGTTGTCGTGTAAAAAAAATGATGGGAATACTGAATATTCAAATGGAATTGATTCTACAGAAATGACTGTTGATACTGTTGGGCCGACAATGGATACTATTAATGCTAATTCAGAAAACGGTACTGGAACAGGTGCAAATGGAGCAGGTACGACTGGAGCAACCGGTGAAGGTTCAACCGGCTCAGGATCAGCCGGAACAACACAAAAGGGTAATACTTCAGTAAGAACAGATTCCATTAGTAGTGATAATGGTAAATAACTTATGCCAACTTTTCAAAACTAAACTCTATTTATGAAAAAGCCTGTAATGATTTAAATCGTCATTACAGGCTTTTCTATTTAAAACTGAGCAAGCACAAAATATTAGAATCAATTAGATTCTAAATAAGTTTTAAAATTTTTAAGATCCTCTTTCACCAGTTTTTCAAAATAAGGATTAAGAAGTTTAGCAGCACCTTCACCTGCAATTCCAAGTGGGGCGTGATAAGATATAGTAACAATTATTTCTGTCCCTTCGCTACTTGGCCTGAAAACAACTTTTCCGGCATTTTTAATCGAAGATTCCGGTAGTGAATTCCAACTGATAAGCCTTTCTTTTTCATCTTTAACAATTTCGGCTATCCATGAAAGTTTTCCAATTCCGGCCGGACCTTTGGCTGTCCATTTAGATGTAGTATAACTTAAAGGTTTAACAGATTCAATATGAGTCATGAATTTTGGCAGATTTTCAAAATCACGCCAAAAAGTATAAACTTCACTAATAGGCTTATTAATTGTACTGTTAATTCTGATATTTACATTAGAAGCTTTATCATTCTTTAAATGATCAACAGCATCATAGATAGGGCAATAGCCGGACAATCCTCTTAAAAGCATGGTGCTGCCAGTGCCAATTTTCGCAACGTTTTTCTTTTCTTCGGATAAGCCTTTGTAGAGTAAATAACCCCCACTGGTAATCATTGCAATTCTTTCGAGTGTCGAAACATTCGTTTTTAATTTTGATTTTTTTTGTATTTGTGTCGGTGTTAATGCATTCGTTTCCATAATTTCTATTTTTTTATCAATTTGTTTAATTGAAATATTGTGTTTAAGATGTTAAAAATAAATGGTTTACGTTAATTTAGTTTTATACTATTCTGATGATTAATTACAAATTTAACCTGTGTTATACGTCGTCAATAAAATTTTTAAAGTAGAGAGAGTCGACAGGAGAAGTTATAAACACAAAAAAACCGTTCAGTCAGAAACGGTTAGTCTGTTTTTTTATCTTTTAAAGGTCTCTGTCGCGATACAGGTTTCTTTTATTTTTGACTGTATCATCTTCATCTAAATCTTCATCATCATCATGAAAATTATCTTTATCTAAATTATTATTCTCCACATCCTCTTCCTTTAAGTCGTCTGTTTCATCATTATCTTCAAACAAATCATCCTCTTCTTTCAGTTCATCTGCGTCAGTAAAATTTTCATCTTGTTCAAGATCATCTGGGTCTATGTCGTCCGTATCTCTGTAGTTTTCATCCGGATCATTTTGATTATAAATATTTTGTTCCTCTTCATTTGTAATAGAACTATCTAATACATTTGATACTGAATCATCATCTTTATATTGTATTTTGTCTTGAAAATACAGGTCACTTTGATCGTAATTTTCTCTTCCAGCTATGTTCATAATAATTAAATTTTGAGGTTATATACTGCTAAAGTACAGGTAAGAAGGATTAAAAAATTACATCAGGAGTATTTGTAATTACATAATTTACAGACTGTTGAATTGATGGGTTTAGTTATATACTGCTTATGCTGTCAATAATGAGCTTTGCGGTTTTATCAATTGTTTGTAATACAATTTCTTCAGGAGTTCCGTGAAAAACTTCTCTATGACTTATTTTCTCAGTTGGAGTTGTAATGTAGAAGAAAATGGTGCCTACTGGCTTTTCTTGGGTTTCGCTACCACCCGGGCTTGTTAACCCGGTGATAGCGACTGTTATTTTTGAATTAAATATTTTAGATGCCTGTTGTGCCAATATTTGTGTTACTTCAGCAGACTCGGGCGTGTATTTTTCAATAATTGCATGTGGAATATTTAAGATTTGTTCTTTAACAAACACATCATAGCAAACAATTCCGCCCCGTAAAATTTCTCCTGAATGAGTGGTCATTGCAAATTCAGCACTCATTCTGCCGGCAGTAGCGCTTTCTGCAAAAGCAATATTCCATCCTTTTGATGCTATTGCTTTACTACATTTCATAACAATATCTGAAGGCATATCAGGATATATTATACTAATTTTAGGCATTCACGTTCATATACTTCTTTTCGGAGTCCGCTACTGGAGAAACGATGATTGCGTTTATTGAAAACAAGCTTGATCTCCATTTTGTCACAATATTCGCGGCCGGTAAAGTTTTTGTCTCTATATTCTTCTCCCAGAATACGAACATCAATAGGAAGTGCCTGAAGTATGTCCTGAAGATCCTGCTCAGTGGTATACGGAATAATCTCATCTACAAATTTGCAGCCTTTAAGTTGTATGTATCGCTCAACAACAGATTGAGTGGGTTTGTTTTTTTCGGGTCTGTCAATTGTCGGATCTGTTTGCAATCCTACAATTAAATAATCACAGTGTTGTTTTGCTTCCTCAAGCATTCTAACATGTCCTGCATGTAATAAATCAAATGCACTAAATGTAATTCCGGTTGTCGTTCTGGTTAATTTCATCTTACCTGTTTTTAATCGTTGTTAATAAATTGCGAATTCGGTTTATAATTTCGGTTAGATAGTATTAATGTCAATTTCTACAAAAATAAAATTTAATAACGATGATTTCTTACAAATCAAGCCAAAAGAGTTACATAATTTTCATGTGTAAAAGTTGAAGGATGTAGAAATTATATATAAAACTACTTTACGGCCTTTTTGGTTGCTAAAGGTATAATGGCTTTCATATCTGTTTTATTTAATGTGAATTTTCGACAAATCAGTTTGAGCCGGACCATTAATTACTGTTCCTTCTATATCAAATCGGGAGCCGTGGCAAGGACAGTCAAAAGATTTTTCATCATTATTCCAATGCACTATGCAGCCCAGGTGAGGGCAAACGGCAGAAAAGGTTTTTAAAGAATTGTCATAATCACGATAAACTGCAATTTTTTTAAATCCGGAAGAAAGTACAGCACCTTCTCCGGAAGGTAAATCTGCAGTATTATTTAAGTCGGATCCACTTACCCAATCCAGATATTGAGAAGCCATATTACCTGCTTCTTTAATAAAATCGCCTGTAGTTTTCAAAGTAATTCTGGACGGACTGTATAAATCTTCCCATTTATTTTTAATGCCCAAAATACTGTCACAAATAATCATAGCACCGATTGTGGTGTGCGTCATTCCGTTTCCTGAGTCTCCTGTAATGATGTAAATATTGTCGTCTCCGGGATTTTTTCCCATAAAACCAAGGGAATCTACAGTTTCCATTACTTGTCCGGACCATTTGTAAGTGAGATCATTTTCTAACATAGGGAAATAATTTCTTGTCCACGCTTCCAATCGGTCATAACGCGCTGATTCCGGAATACCTTCATCTGCCTGACCTGTTTTATGATCCTCTCCTCCCGAAATAAGCAAATCGTATTGATCATCATAACTTTCCAAACGGACATAATGATACGGCTGAGAAACCCATTTAGATTCCTGATCTCCCGTGTCCCACCAAAGAGCGTATGGAAGTGTGTCTTTCGGAATTTTTCCAGCAATTACATATGTTCTGTACGCATGCTGTTTGGTATGCATCGTAACAATATCATTAATTGGAGTGTTGGTAGCTACCACTATATGATCAGCAGAAAAGGTAAAACCATTTACTTTTGCCCCTTTTTTAGTGATGTCTTCTGCATGTGCTTCGGTATAAATAATTCCGCCAAGCGAAATAACAGCATCCGCCATTCCTTTCAAGTAATGTAATATATGAAACTGTGCCTGATTGCTAAAAACCACACAAGGTTGTTTTTCACAATTTGCCATTGCAGGAATTCCTTTTAGCAAAGTAGTTCGTAATCCTGCCTTTTGCGTTGCATGAAATTCTTTTTCTAAGTTTTCTTCTTTATCAGTTGGATCAAGGAATAAGTATCCGTTCACTCTTTTAAAAGAACATTCGATATTCAAATTGATAACATTTTTTTCTATCTCGTCAATTGCAGCAGCGTGGCTTTCGGCAGCCAGTTTTGTAGCTTCTTCTCCAAAAGTATCTTGAAGGAAATAGTATCGGTCATCAAGGGCACAGGTTAAATGTGCTGTTGTACGTCCGGTTTCACCGCTACCAATAAAACCATCTTCAACAATGACTACTTTTTTGCCTGCTTTCAATAATTTATAAGCGGTGGTAAGTCCTGCGATTCCGCCTCCAATAATAAGGACTTCTGTCTGAATATCCTGAGTAGGATTATTACCGGAAATGATCGGACTAGAATCAATCCAAAATGAAACATTTTCGCCAGAAGTAATACTCGAGCTTTTTAAAGTATTTGAATTATCCATAACATAAGTTTTATTAATGATTTAGCTGAAGCGTAACTCAATCAAAACTAATAATGACAAATATGGAATGCTTACAGTTTTAGTTTTAAAGTTTATAGGATTGCCATTGTGTTCTTTATGTAAGTATTCGGGTGAATGATATAAGTGTAAGAGGTTTTATATGAGTTAATTAGGTTTTTATGAATTTAAAAACTTACATATGAAAGCAGCTGTTATACATGGGCCTGGATCAATAAAATACGATACCGTTGATGATCCCAAATTAGTTGAGAAAGATGATATTATTTTAAAAGTCACTTCGACCGCTATTTGCGGATCTGACCTTCATATTTATTCCGGTGGATTTCCGCAGCCAAGGCCAATGGTGCTTGGACACGAATTTATGGGAATAGTTGAAGAAACCGGTTCTGCTGTTACACACCTTAAAAGAGGTGACAGGGTAGTGGTTCCTTTTCCGATCGCTTGCGGAAACTGTTTTTTTTGTAACCATGATGTTCCTGGAAATTGTGAACACAGTAATCCGGAACATTACGGACCTGAAGGAGGCATATTAACACAAAAAGGTGGTGCTCTTTTTGGCTATACCGATCTATACGGAGGATACGACGGTGGACAATCGCAATACGTTCGGGTACCTTATGCGAATTACGGACCAAGAATAGTTCCCGATAATTTATCAGATGAGCAGGTACTTTTCCTGACAGATATTTTTCCTACAGGATACACCGGAGTCGATTGGGGAGAAGTAAAAGGAGGAGAAACCGTAGCCATTTTCGGATCTGGTCCCGTAGGTTTAATGGCTGCCAAAAGTGCCTGGATTCGAGGTGCTGGACAAGTAATTATTGTAGATACTTTGCAATACCGACTTGACAAAGCAAAAGCAACAACAGGTGCAACAACCATACTTTGGGAAGATGGTGCAAAAGATGTTGTAGAACAGATTCGGGCACTTACACAAGGCCGTGGTGCTGATGTCTGTATTGATGCTGTAGGTTTTGAGCCAGATCGTAGTTTTGTAGATCGCGTTAAAGCTACAGTCAATTTTGAAAAAGGATCAACCAAAGTATTAGAAGCTTGTATGAGCGCCGTGAGAAGAAGCGGTATTGTTTCGGTACTGGGTGTTTATGGTGTTAATTATGATAATTTCCCAATTGGACAGTTTTTCGACAAAGGAATAGTATTGAAAGGAGGTCAGGCACCGGCACACAAACATATTGACAAACTTTTAGAATATGTAATTCAGGGAAAAGTAAAGCTGGATGATATCATTACACACAGACTTCCATTGTCTGAGATTTCACATGCCTATGACATTTTTAAAAAGAGAGAAGACGGCTGCGTAAAAGTTGTTTTAGATCCTTGGAAATAGTATTTAATTAGAAGATGAACTCTAAACAATTATTTGCTTAGAGTTTCATTTTTATAAACTATAATAAAAATATTATTTGATAGTGAAACCATTTTCTTTAAGGGCTTCGGTTACCTTGATTATAATTTCCGAAAGATGATGGCTTATAGATAATTCGGTTTTTACCCAATATCTAACATTAATCTGAATTGTATTTCCTGTAACGCCGGAAACGACAGCCGAATTAAAATAGTCCTTGTCCACAATTTCAGTGTCATTTTTCAATTCTTCGGTAATAACATTCAGCGCTTTCCTGTAATCCGTTATCGAATTAATCTAATATTTAATCAGGATTAGCAGCTTTTTCTGCTAAAATTTTCCACGTTTCCACTTTTTGACTAAACGAAGTCCCGGCATTTAAACCACTTGTTGACGGAAGAACGTAATACGATATCCCAATTTGGGGAGTAGAATATTTAGTATAAAATTTTGCTGCTGATTTGCTTTCGAAGAAAACATATTTAATGTTTGGATATTGAATATGAAAATTTACAAAATCATTTATGCTTTCATTGGTTATCTTAGAATCACTGCTTCCTTCCCTGATACAGGAAGCCAGTACATTCCAAAGAGCGATTTTATGTTTTTTCAGAAAGGTTTTACGATCGTCGTATGAGGTAGTGTAGTTTTCTTCAAAAATCGTAAACATGATTTTCCAGAAATGATTTCCCTTATTCCCATAATACTGCTGTTTTGCAATAGACTGATCGCCCGGCATAGTCCCGAGAATCAATATTCTGCTGGAATTATCAATTAGTGGATGTAAAGCCGTTTTATACATAAAAATTGAAAATTGAATGGTATAATAATACAAAAAACATCTGTCGTAGCACAGATGTTTTCTTGTAAAAATGAATATTAAAATTCTAAACAGAAAAGTATTATTCGGCTGCTACACTATTTACAACGTTTAAAGCAACGTCGTTAAGTATGCAATCTGCTTCTTTTTCTTCTGCTAATGTTTGTGTTAATAGTTTTGCAGCATCATTTTCTCCGAGTGTTTTTGCAAAAGCAACAAGCGTTCCGTAAGTCGCAATTTCATAATGCTCAATCTTTTGGGAAGCAGCAATAATACCGGCATCCCTAACAGGTCCGGGTGTTGTTTCTTCGAGGATACTGTCGCCTTCTTTAAGTAATCCGGCCATAGCCTCGCATTTTTTTCCTTCGGCATTTTCTGCTAAAAGGTCAAAAACTTGTTTTAGTCTTTCCACCTGAAGCTGAGTGATTTCAAGATGTTCTAAAATTGCGCTTGCAAGTCCGGGAGAACTCGCATTGGCCGCCATTTTTGGAAGTGCTCCAACAAGTGCGTTTTCTGCCCAGTAAATATCTTTCAGACTGTCAATGAAAAGTTCTTTTAATTCTGTTGCAGCATCCGGAGCCGGTTCTACAATGTTTATTTTTTCATTATTTTTTATAGCTTTTGTTTCAGTAGCCTTTTCTTGGGTCGCATTGGTCTGACCTTGTTTTTCTGAATTTTTCATGTTTATTTTTTTTAATTAAATATATAAGTTTGGTTCACGGTTCCAGAAACGGTGCACACCCATTGCAGCGATAAATTCCTGGGCAAATGCTTCAGATGCTATCTCGCTGGTAATAATAATTCCAGGATCGTCATTTGTTAGTTTTGAAGCAAAAGTGGTTCCGCTCAGCAATTCAGATGCTTCTCCGTCAGCGCCTATAACTTTACAATGTTTGTAAGCATCATTAAGGTACTCAAGAGCATCATCATTTTGTGCCAGAACATTCAGCCCAACTCCGTGAGGAACATACACCGCATCAAATAAAACGGATGAAGCAGTAAGGAAACTGAATTCAGCGGCAAGTGCTCCATCAGAATCCGTAAGAACTGATCCCAAATGTGGAGCAATTACACATCCTTTTGCACCTTGTTTTTTAAGGGCGCTTTTTATATTCATAACCGCTGCCTCAGAAACTCCGTCAGAGCAAAGAATAGCCACTTTTCGGGATTCGATTGTTGGTGAATTGGTTGGATTTTTAACCATACTCAATGGCTCAGATAAACTTACAGAGGATTCGACCGTTTTAGGCTCCTGATTTCCGCCTTCGTTTTCCGGCGAAACGCCTTTATTAGCAGGGAATTCAAGTATCGGAGGTACAGAGGCTCCAAGTCCTAATGCCACTTTTTCAGCTAATTGAGCATCTACCTGCGAAAGAAGTCCTAACATTCTGATTCTGATCGCAGTCGTTTCTACTTTACCAAGTTCAAAACGAAGTGCTTTTACAATATGGCTTTTTTCTTCCGGAGTCTGGCTGTTAAAGAATAATTTTGCCTGTCCGAAATGATCTGCAAAACTTTCGCTTCTTTCTCTGACTTTGTGTGCTTCAATACGTTCATTAAAACTCGAGAATCCGCCTTCAGCAATTTGAGCCTGGTACGGACATCCCCCGCCTAATGAATTTGGATGATAACTTACACGGCCTTTATTAACTTCCTGACGCATGAATCCATCACGCTGATTGTTGTGAACGGGAGCAACACTTCTGTTAATTGGAATTTCATGAAAATTTGGTCCGCCTAATCGGGTAAGCTGTGTATCGGTATAAGAGAATAATCTTCCTTGCAGCAATGGATCGTTCGAAAAATCAATTCCCGGAACAACATGCCCAGGGTGAAAAGCAATCTGCTCTGTTTCTGCAAAGAAGTTATCCGGATTTTTGTTCAAAACCATTCTTCCAATAATAGTAACCGGCACTAACTCTTCGGGAACAATTTTTGTCGGATCAAGCAAATCAAATTCATATTTGTTTTCATCTTCGGAAGGTATTACCTGAACGCCTAATTCCCACTCAGGAAAATTACCCATTTCGATTGCCTGCCATAAATCTTCTCTGTGGAAATCCGGATTCTTACCCGAAATTTTTTGTGCTTCATCCCAGGCTACAGCATGAGTTCCTAATTTTGGTTTCCAGTGAAATTTCACAAAAGTAGATTCATTAGCTTCGTTGATCAGTCTGAAAGTGTGAACACCAAAACCTTCCATCATACGATAGCTTCTTGGAATCGCACGATCAGACATTGTCCACATAATCATGTGCATGGATTCTGGCATAAGCGAAATAAAATCCCAAAAGGTATCGTGTGCTGATGCAGCTTGTGGCATTTCGTTATGAGGTTCAGGTTTTACTGCATGAACCAAATCCGGGAATTTTGAAGCATCCTGAATAAAGAATACAGGAATATTATTTCCTACCAGGTCATAGACTCCTTCCTGTGTATAAAATTTAACTGCAAACCCTCTAACATCTCTGGCAAGGTCAGTAGAACCACGAGAACCGGCAACTGTAGAAAATCTTGCAAAAACGGGAGTCTTGATTCCGGCTTCTTGTAAAAACCCGGCTTTTGTCAATTCAGGAATCGGATTCGTTACTTCAAAAAAACCATGAGCTCCTGAACCACGTGCATGAACTACACGTTCCGGAATTCTTTCATGGTCAAAATGAGTAATTTTTTCTCTTAAAATAAAATCTTCCAGAAGAGAAGGACCACGATCGCCTCCTTTTAGTGAATTATTATCATCATTAATGCGAACACCCTGATCGGTAGTCAGGAATTTATTAGTTCCGTCTGATTTGTTTATCGACAAATCACGTTGTTTTTCGTCTTGAAAATTTTTCATATAGTAATCATTTACATGGTTAAATTAAAACTTGTTTTTTTTTTTGAATTGTTTTTTTAAAGTCAGATTTACAGAAAGTTACATGGATAATTTCTCGTATTTTTCAAATTTACCTTATAATAAAACAGTGGTTTTATAGAATTGTAAATTGATATTTCACAATTACCATTTGCCTTTTGAAAACTCTATATAATCTGCAAATGTGGACGTATCTGCATCGTTACAATGTCACATCTTTTCGGCTGCGATAAACAAAACAAAACACTCATGGCAATATCTTCAGCTTTCAGCATTTCCATTTTATTTATTTTTTTTTCATGCTCTTCTTTTGTACCAGGCTGCATATCGCTTGTTACGGCGCCGGGCTCAATAAGGGAAACTTTGATTCCGAAAGGATTGACTTCCTTACGCAAAGAAGTACTGAATCCTCGTATTGCATGTTTTGTTGCAACGTAAATAGTACTTTCCGGGGAATCTGTTTCTGCACTCATAGATCCAATATTTATGATATATCCTGATTTTTGATTTTTCATCCTTGAAACAGCTTCCTCTGCAAAGGCTAAATACCCGGTAATATTGGTGTCAATTACATATTTATAATCTTCGTAAGTGCTGCTTGTAATTCCGTCGGCCCCAAGTGCAGCATTATTAATAAGAATATCCATTCCGCCAAGTTCCTGATCCGCCAATTTTAAGATTTTATCGATATCTTCTTTTTTTGTTACATCGGCCGGAGTGCCATAAAGTTCGCAGTCAGGAAATTTTTGTTTGATGTCATCAAATGCATTTTTGAAATCTTCGTGGTCTCTTCCAAAAATCAGTACACGTCCGCCAAGCGAGACTAATAAATCGGCAATAGCTTTTCCTATACCGGTTGTACCGCCTGTAATAACAATTCTTTTGTTTTTTATATTTTGTCCAAAGTAGTTCGTTAAATTTTCCATATTTGTGTTTTATAAAGTGTCTGATTGATATTTGTAAAGACTGTTTGTGGGTTTCGGCAGCATTTTTTTCTTGATTAGGTCACCATTGAACTTTAATTAAGCCAAAACCAGAAATATTATATTCATGCATTTTTGCATTTTTCATGAATGGCTTAAGTATTTCGTTTTCATGAAATACTTTCATCTGAATCTTATTACCCTTCAGTTTGATAATTTTTAAATTGTACGACATGTCTTTATCCCCGTCAAGATGTATGGCAACCGATTTTCCTCTTTTGTGAGGTGTCGTCAAAGGATAATCGATAAAAAGAAGAAAATCTTCATCGATTTTGATGTATTGTCTGGATACAATTCCAAAGGCCATTCCGGCTCCGTAAACTTCCTGGCCAACCTGACCGCTTTGTTGCCATCCATTATATAAATCTTCTAAAGGAATCCATAAATCAGATTGTATTTCTCCTGTTTTTACTTCCTCCGAAAGCATTTCTTTTGGCAGCATAGGAGGGTAATAATAGGCAATTCTGTTTATGGCATATTTAATAAACTCCGGAATCAGGGTTCTTAAAGAGGGTAAAATATCAACATCCTTCGCCTGAATAAAATATTCTGACAATGCAGCATAAACTTCCAACTCTTCGTAAGCCGCTGTATAGGGGGCATCATTGAGCGGAAACACTGAAAAGAAATTCGTATAATTTTTGCCATAGCCATATTTGCAATCATAAAGCTGAATATTTTTAAAGAGTCCGGTAAGACAGGTGTAACTTATATCCAGATATAATTTTTTTTGGGTAATCTTGTACAATTCTAATAGTGCACCGGCTGCAAAAGCGGTATTATTTGCCTGATACAATATGTTGATGCCCAATGCTGTTAGTGTTTTTGCAGCTTTTTTGGCTTCATTTAAATAGCGTTTTTCTTTGGTCAATTTAAAAACAAGCAGCATTAAGTGTGCGTATGCACCCGCAACATCTCTTTCTCCTCCAGCTCCGGGAGCTGTTTCTTTTTTGATTGTTTCAAGTGTTTCCATATTATAAAATACGGGCCATACATACTTAAAATGATGGGCAACTTTTATAACATACTCAACAGAATCCAGCAGCAGTTTTTTTGCTGTTTTTTCACCATCCAAAGCCAGTCTTGCCAAATTCATTAATGGATGATGCAAATACCAGGAATCCATTACCATTTCTTTTTTTTGCTCTTCAGATTGGTCAAGTTTATCAGCGAGTGCAGGGAGCCAGCGATTTATGCAATTTATTTTTGGATCGTAAAAGGCAGGCAATCCGCTAATTATGTCTGAGTAGATCGGATGTTTTTCTCCTTTCCAGTTTTCGTATTCTTTGTAGGGAGTCAATACAGCAAGCTGAACCATGCTCTCAGAAGGCGTTTCATAATCACATAAATAAGCATTAAGATAGGGAATTCCGTTAGTCTGGGTCCAGGCGCCTTTGCTGTGATATAAATCCGTTAAGGACTTTTGAGCTATATCCGGCCAATCGTGATATTCAATTTTTGACTGTGGAATTGCTTTATATATGTTGACAAGATTATTTAAAAAGTGTTCACAAATAGCCGGCGTTTCTTCTATTGTTTCAGCTTCCAGAACTACATAGGCATCTGAAATTATAAAAGATTTACCTGATGGAAGAGGAAGCTTGTCCGTGATGGGCAGCTGAAAACCAATTTCAGGCCAGGTTCCTCCAACGGCATTTTTTGATTCAGTTTCAGTGGCTTCACAATATTCAGACAGTGAAGTTAAATTTTGAAAATAAAAAAATGAACCTGTCGCGGGTTTTGTGATGCTCGCAAATATCAATCCGGATCGGGATCCAAATTGCTCCATATGAATTTTTCCAGTAGTGTTTTCTACACTGCCATCTTCTGTAAGAGGTATAATGTCTCTTGGCCAAAATGGAATCATTAATGATACATTGGCTGTAAAAGTGGTGGTGTAATGCAACAAAGGTTTTGTTGTGTTCGGAAAATCTACGCGAACTTCATAGCTTCCCAGTTTTGAATTTAATGCAATGACAATCGTATCTCCATCATCAAAAAGATTCACGACTTCAAAACAGCTGTTCATACCAAATGCTGCACGAAAAGCTATTTTTCTGTTTTGAGGTGTAATGACTACAATCCAAAAAGAATCGCCCGTGTTATAAAATTGATAGCTATAATCAAGAATTTTTCTTTCTAAAAGTAATGCACTATTCTCAATATCTAGCTGCACCGTTGTGCTCCAGGGACTTACTGTATGCATAATGATAAGTTTTAGGTTGTTTTACTTTTTTGAAGTACCGGTTTAATAAATGCTATTATTCCCCGGTTTCCATATTAGGGGCATCTATCGGTTTTGATTGCGAAGATCCAATCTGGCGTAAATAAACAGTTAATACAACAATAGCAAATACAGAAAGAAACTCGCTTTGCCAGTTTTGAAAAGATTCAAACCAAAATCTGGAATCACTGATATAATCAGAGGCAGTTTCTAAAGTTTTGCCTTTCAATAATAATTGCTCGTTTTCGTCTTTAAGACTGCCATAAAAATGGGCCACAAAAGAAACTATGAAAAGAAAAAGCAATACAATCGATAATGAATGTTTATAGATTTGAAGTATAAAACCACCTTTTTTAACAGGCCACGGAGCATCTTTTCGGGTAGGAGAGGGTTCTCTGTCCACTTCTTCCTCTTTATCAAGATCTTTGGATTCTGAAGAACCCTTCTGCATTAAAAAGACAGTAAGAATGACTAATAAAGCCATTTGCAGAAATTCACTTTCCCAGTTCTCAAAAGTAGCCTGAATAAAATGTCCCGAAACCAGATAAGATGAAAGGTTTATTACTGTGTTGCCTTCATCTATAAGTTCTTTATTATGTTCCTGAAAACCAAAAATTATTTGGCCCAAAAATGCTCCGAAAAATAAAAGCAGGAAGCAAATACCCAAACCGTTATTGCGTAAAAAAGTTTTCATTATGTCATTTGTTTATTACAAATTGACAAACAAAAACTCACTTTTATTTATATAATTCCAGTCTTGTCTTACAGAATTATGTTCTAAAGTATTTAAAATCAGGTATAAAAAAACCGTCTGAGTAATCAGACGGTTTGATTTTTGAATTAAAAAATATCAGTTATAATGCGCTATTTTGCATTTTATTTATTTTTTCTATTTTTTCGGGAGAATCAAAAACTTTTTCAAAAAGTTTGCTTTTTTCTTTGGCAAATCTCTCTACTGCTTCTAACTCCTGAATGGTCATTTTAGGACGACCGGCCCAAAAGTTAGTAGATTTCTCTATTTGTATTTCTACTAAATCCCTTAATTGTTTTGCTCCCATAACGTTACAAATATACTATTTTTTTATTATCTCAGTAATTAGAGGTCTTTTTTTAACTTAAACAAAACAAATTGATAGTCAGCTGTTTTGGTCGTATTGTACTTTTCAATACTTTTTATTTCAACACTATTGCTAAGTGATGTCAGGTCTTTTTCCCGAATGGTTCTTTCATGTTCTTTTCCTTTTCGGGTAATCGTTTGTTTTTTTTCTATAATCTTTATTTGCTGTTCCATTCTACCTCCTGAAATCTCCAGATATTGTTTTAAAATGATCATATTCGAAGAAATTTTTTGTTTGTACAGACGATGTTTATGCAGGGTGTTTCCAAAAAACAAAATAGTATAGTCAGGATTAGAAATAAAAAAATGAAGAATACACATAAATACTGTAGCTAAAACTTCATCATAATCGTTATTATTAATTTCGGCCAGATCGTTAACGATTATGGTATTTTCATAATTTTCCAGATTTCCAAAACCTACGCTGTACCAATTCAGATTTTTATTTATAGGAGAAATGGAAACAATTTTGGTTATTTCCTGAATGCCCATACTAATGAATCGAAACTGGTAAACTTCGTTAGTAATTCCTTCAAAATTATAATTATACGCTTTATCTAAAAAATCCAATTTAGTTTATTTCAATTTATAAGTAAATATAAATATCATTTTGGATTATTAATTATAAGAAAGAATTTTATTGTTATTTATTAAGGTTTTGTGTGGTGAGATTTTTCTTAAAGCGTCGATTCTAAAAGAAAAAAAACGACAATCCGAAAAATAAGACAAGATTCAATGTTTTTCCAAAAACGTTTCCAGTGAATTGAATTCATCTTATTAAAGATTATCGTTTTCTTAATATACGTTTGAATTGATTTTGTAGTTTTGAATATAATTTCAAATTTTCAATTAAGTTACGAAAAAATGTTTAAATGTAGGATTTTTATTTATATATTTTTATTTAAATTTAAATTTTATCCAAAAAAAAGCTATAGTTTTATCAGGAACTTCAGTTATGACCCCTGTATTTTCAATGTAGGAAAATTTAATTTTCATATAGATTTTTAGAATAAATTTCTGTTCTTTGTACTGCTTAAGCAATATCTAAAAAAAACAACAAGCCTTAAAATATTTAGAAGGCAATATTATTTTGGACATTGAGTTAAGTTTATTATCATGTTTATGTTATGGACAACAAAAAGTTTATATTAAGTTTAAAAAAAGGCAATGAAGCTTCTTTCAAACAGGCTTATTTAAATTACTACGACAAACTGATAAATATCGCTAAACGATTTAATTTTACAGTACTTACGCCACAGGATTTTGTTCAGGAAACTTTTTTAAGACTTTATAATAAAAAAGAATTACTTAATGAAGATGTTTTATTTGATAAACAATTGTTTACAATATGCAAGAACATCATAATTAATCATGTTAACCGCGAAAACAAAATTATCCAGCTCGATCCTTCACAGTTTCAGCCAGAGCATGAAGATTCAGAAACAGGAATTTTTGAAGAAAGACAGGAAAAACTACAAACTTTCATAAATCAGCTTCCTGAGCAGCAGCAAAAAATATTTACTTTACATAAACTGGAAAACCTTAGCTATAAGGAGATTGCAGCAATTACGGATCTTTCTGAAAAGACAATTGCCAATCATATTTATCTTGCCAGTAAATTTATTCGAAAAAAAGTCGAAGACCATTAGGAACTTTTTTATTCTCGTTTGTTATATATAAAAATGAGAGCAAAAATGCATATTGAAGCGTATAAAACGAATGTCAGAACAAAAAAGGATGCAAGCCTGCTTGTAGCTCTTTTACAATTCATCATTTCTGATTGTATTATCAATTTTGATTTCAAAAACCGCGAAAGAATTCTTAGGATCGAAACCAATAGAGACATTCAGGAAATGGTGTATGGTGTTTTTACTAAACAGGGATTTTATTGTAAAAAACTTAACCCGTAAAAGGTCATGGATAAAGAAAAAATGGACAAGGAATTTGAAAAATTATGGAACGAAACTCCACTTTCGCATTCAGAAAGCGAAAAAGAAGCTTCATGGGAACAATTTCAATCTAAAACCTTTGCTGCTAAAAAGCCAAAGTTTAAAGTTTGGCGCTATGCAGTAGCGGCAGCAGTCATCATTTTTGTGCTGATAGGAACTGGTATTTATTTTAATGGTAGTCCGTTACAGGATGATATTTACCTTACTTCAAATACAGTTGAAAATACTACTTCGATAATTAAAACTGTAGCCCTCCCTGATAGTTCGAGGGTAGAACTGAGCCCAAATTCTAAAATTGTATATGCTAATAATTTTGAAACCAACAGAAAGATTATAGTAGAAGGTGAAGCCTATTTTAAAGTTACAAAAGATAAAAAACACCCTTTTCAGGTTTTCTGTAATGAAACTACAACTACTGTTTTAGGTACTTCTTTTACGGTTCAGGAAAATGCACAAAAAGGAGTGACGGTTTCCCTTTATGAAGGAAGTGTCCAAATGAATGTAAAAGATCAGGATAAAAAATGGATACTTAAACCGGGTGAAAAATTTATTTATGGAAACAATACTGCTGAAGTAGCCGAATTTAACAGATTTACAGATTTTGAAAACGAAAAACTGAGTATTGTCAGCGATTATATTAAAACAAACTATGGCTATACTATGACAATTCCGGAGGAATACAGTAATCAGCGAATTACAATTAGAATCAATAAAAAAGAAGATTTAAAAACAATTGTTCAATTAATATCAGAAATGTATAACTTAAAATTTGAAATAAACGATGAAGTAAAACAGATTACTTTTCGATAGAAAAGAAAAGGATGCACTAGCCGCGAAACTAAACATCCTCCTCATAGTCAGGGTAGTATAGAACTATCCCATGTAATAATAATTCAAAAATACAAAATTTCATGAAGCATATAATTTCAGCATGCTTTTTTTTATTCAGTTTGTGTATGTTCTCTCAAAATGTATCAGTAACTGTAGATCAAAATATGACATTAAAAGAAGTGTTTAAGCAAATAGAGAACCAAACGGATTTTAAATTTGCTTTTACCGATCAGATTAATACAAACCAAAGGTATTTTAATCAAAAGAATACTTATAAAAATATCGAAATAAAAGCCCTTATCAATGAGCTGAATAAGAACAATTCGATTCAGTTTTCTATCGTTGGGAATAATATTTTCGTGAAGCAAAAAACTTCTAAAGCAGCTACTTCCAAAAAAAAAAGTAAGTTAACCGGACAAGTTCTTGATGAGAATAAAGAGCCTGTTATTGGCGCCAATATTTTTATTAAAGAATTGGAAACAGGTGTTACTAGTGATGCAGACGGGAAGTTTTCGTTAGAATTGAATAAAGGAACTTATACTGTTGTAGTCAGTTATGTTGGTTTTAAAAATGGAGAAAAACAAATAACAGTTTCTGATGATGAAAGAATAAATTTTATTATGGATGCCGACAGCCAGCAGCTGGAGCAGGTAATTGTTACAAACTCAAAAGCAGTTGATGTAAGAAATACGCAGATGAGTGTCAATAAACTTACGATGGAAGAGATCAAAAAAATTCCATCAGCTATGGGAGAGCCAGATCCTTTAAAATCAATATTGACATTACCGGGAGTTACAAATGCAGGAGAGCTTTCGTCAGGTTTTAATGTCCGAGGAGGTGCTGCCGATCAGAATTTGACTCTTTTAGACGGAGCCCCTGTGTATGGAGACTCTCACATGTTTGGTTTTTTTTCCATCTTTAATGCAGATGTGGTCAACGGACTGGATTTATACAAAGGAGGGATTCCTTCAAAGTTTGGAGGAAGGGTTTCTTCTGTTCTGGATGTGAGTCAGCTAACCGGAGATTTTACAGATTATAAGGTGAATGGAGGAATTGGATTGATATCCAGCCGTTTGCTGGTACAAGGACCAATCAAAAAAGAAGTTGGTTCCTTTGTTGTTGCAGCGCGAACCTCTTATGCCCATTTATTTTTAAAGCTGGCAGATAATAATAATTCAGCAATGTTTTATGATATAAATGCTAAATTAAATTATCGTCTGGGTGCTAATAATACGCTGGCTTTTTCCGGATATTTTGGAAATGACGTTTTCGATATCAATGAACGTTTTTCAAGTACTTACGGAAACACAATGGGAATTTTAAGCTGGAAGCATCAGTTTTCTGATAATTTAAATACCAATTTATCTGTTTTCTACACCGATTATAAATTTAATTTGGGCATTTCAACCGAAAATTTTGAGTGGGACAATACCATAAAAAGTTATGGATTAAAGTATAACTGGAGTCAGACTGTATCTGAAAAGCTTAAACTTAACTACGGAATAGACGGTCAATATTTTGATTTCAATCCCGGTACCGTACAGCCCACCAGTTCAGATTCACCGTTCAATTACAAACAGCTTGATAAAAAATATGCTTTAGAATCGTCTGCTTACCTTGATTTCGAACATCAGATTACCGAAAAATTGAATCTACGCTACGGACTTCGTTATAGTATGTTTTACCGTTTAGGAGGAGAGGAGATTAGCACTTATGAAAATGGACAGGCAGTTGTATACAATCCGTTATATAATATTTATGAAGAAGGTACTCCAACAGGAAGTATCTCTTATAAAAGTGGAGAAACCATAAGTAAGTTCAATAATTTAGAACCGCGTGCAGCATTATCATATGCTTTTAATGATGATAACTCGGTAAAAGCGAGTTACAACAGGATGGCACAATACATTCATATCTTATCAAATACACAGTCACCATTGCCAATGAATATCTGGACACCAAGCGGACCTTTTACAAAACCACAGCTTCTGGATCAATATGCAATAGGCTATTTTAAGAATATTAAGGATGCTGAATATTCTTTTGAAGGAGAATTGTTTTATAAAAATATCCAAAACCGTATTGATTACATAGACGGTGCAGATATTTTGGCCAATAATAATATAGAGCAGGTTATCTTGAATGGCAAAGCCAGATCCTATGGTTTGGAATTATTATTTAGAAAAAACACAGGTAATTTAACCGGCTGGGTTTCTTATACACTGTCAAGAGCTGAGCAAAAAACTCCCGGCAGAACTTCCGAAGAACCAGGAATAGCAAACGGTAATTGGTATTTATCAGGATATGACAAACTGCATAATCTAAATATTGTGGGTAGTTATCTGTACAATCCAAAATGGTCTTTTAATGCTAATTTTTCATTGCAGTCAGGTATGCCTGTAACGTATGCAAATGGTTATTATGAATTTGGAGGAATCAATATTCCTAATTTTTCACTTAGAAATGAAAACAGATTACCGCTTTACCATCACCTGGATCTGGCAGCGACTTACACGCCTAAACCGGATAAAAAGAAAGGATGGCAGAGCTATTGGGTGTTTAGCATTTATAATATCTACAACCGACAAAATGCTGCTTCTATGACATTTGCAACAAATGAAGATACGGGAGCGAATGAGACCAGAAGACTATCCATTTTTGGAATAGTACCTGGTATTTCTTATAATTTTAAATTTTAATGAATATGAAAAGGCTTGAAAAATATAATTTTAGAAATAAAATACTGACTCTACTGAGTTTTCTTTTTGTAATAACTTTTTCATCTTGTGAAGAAACAGTGACTCTTGATTTAGAAACCGGTGAAACAAAAATAGTTGTAGATGCAGAAATTATCTGGCTAAAAGGAACAACTGGTAATCAACAGACCATAAAAATCAGTAAAACAGCTCCTTATTACAGCAACACTACGCCAAAAGTTTCCGGAGCCCAGGTAAGGGTTGAAAACAGTAATGGCGATGTTTTTACTTTTAATGAAACAGAACCTGGGACTTATGTATGTACTGATTTTGTTCCTGTCATTAATATGGATTACACCCTTTATGTAACAGCAGAAGGACAAAATTTTACAGCTGTTGAAAAACTGACTTCTGTGACGCCAATTGACAAAGTAGAGCAAAAGATTGTTCCTGATTTTGGAGGTGAAGATGTAATTGAACTTACCTTTTATTATAAAGATCCTGCAAACGAGGTTAATTATTATCTCACAGATTATCAAAGTGATTTCCTGTTGTTTCCGGAATATGAATTGACAGATGATGAATTGTTTAATGGAAATGAAATAAGCACACGATTTTCAGACGAGGATAAAATGAAACCCGGAAAAACAGTTCAAATTACGCATCGTGGTATTTCTAAAAATTTCTATAATTACATGAAATTAATTTTAGAAATATATGGAGGAAGCCCTTTTTCTGTTCCTCCCGGAAATATCAGAGGTAATATCGTAAATACGAGTGATTCCAAAAATTTTGCTTTTGGTTATTTCAGACTTTGTGAAGCAGATAAAGTATCGTATCTGGTAAAATAAAGATTAGATTATTTAGGTTGATTTGTATGTGCATCTGCTATTAAATATTTTTTTGGCAGATGTACGCTTTTTTATAATCTGCTTAAACGTTACATCATTTTTCCTTCTTTTACATACTCTTTTTTTATTCCCTGAAGAAGGTGATTGAGGTTAATATTTTCGTTATCTTCTTCCAGTGTTCTCAGGCAGGCATATTGGATGATGTTCACAATATTGGCGCCGGTAATGTCGTACTTTTTTGAAAGTTCATTAAGATTAACATCTTCAGCAATTTTGATTCCTTTAGGCAGATTATTTTTCCAAAGCTGCAAACGTTCACTATAAGAAGGCACTTCAAACTCAATTATGGATTGAAATCTTCGGGTAAAAGCGGTATCAATATTTGCTTTAAAATTAGAAGCCAGAATAACCAGTCCGGGATGATTTTCGATGCGCTGAAGTAAATAGGAAACCTCCTGATTGGCATATTTATCATGAGCATCACGAACATTTGTACGTTTTCCAAACACTGCATCAGCTTCATCAAAAAAGAGAATCCAGTCTTTATCAGCTGCTTTGTCAAAAAGAGATGAAAGATTTTTTTCTGTCTCACCGATGTATTTCGAAATTACCATAGACAAATCAATACGGTAAACATCTCTTTTAGTGTATTTTCCCAAAAGCGAAGCAGTAAGCGTTTTTCCCGTACCCGGTGCACCATAAAACATAACTCTGAAACCGGGTTTAATCTTAGCTTTCATATCCCATTCGTGAAGTAAAATTTCATTGAATTTAAGCCACGTTTCTATTTCTTTTATTTGATTTAAAGTATTGGAATTAAGTACCAAATCATCCCAGTCTAATTGAGTTTCAATTAATTGAGCAGGAAAGATACTGCTCAGCTGTGGTTTAAGGATTTTTCCGGTAATGAATTTTTCAATGTATTCATCTTCCAAAATTAATAAACCACTCAGTTTGGGTTCACCATTTGGAACAGCTTCTATTTTGATGATCCCTTTATGATAAAGAAAAGACTGATTGTGTAAATAATTATAAAAGGCAATTCTTTCGTTAAGATTATTTCCGGCAATTAAAAACTGAGCTGTTTCGCCTGTAGGTAAAATGCCACGATGGTTTTTCGTTTTTATTCCGCCAAACTCAGGCAGTTCACCGCCATTTGGTAAATATTCTGCAATAATCGAACTTAAAAAATCGGGTTTCACGTGCGGCGCAAGAGCCAGTCCTAACAAAAGGGTGTCAATTTCTGTGAGGTTATTTTCGATGATGAATTCGTTTATAAAACCATTCGAATCAACTTGATTCAAAACAGGTTTTTCCATTGGGTTTTCGGCCAGGAAAAGAGTATCAAGCTGAAATACGAATTGGTTTTTTAAGTGTTCGAATAGTGTTTCCATAACTACGTTCTTAAGAATTCGAGTAATTTATTTCCTAATATTACCTGTTCATCAATTGATGAAATTAATTCTGATGTGTTGTATTCAATATTTTGAATATTAGGAAGATTTCCGTTCAGGGTTTCTTTCCAATTGTTTTTGTTGTTTAATTCAACAAAATTGTAAAGTTCTTTTTGTTGGTTAATATCTTTGAAATAATTAGGGGAATCAATCAATGGATAATAGCCAGAATACGGTTGTGGCAAAATACCCAATGATGAAAAATAAATTTTATTTTCTTTAGGTTCAAATATGAAAAACAAAGGTTCGCTGTAAATGCATGTTCTTAATAAAGCAAATTTCCTATCCAATAGTCTTTCTTTTAATTCCTTTAGCTGAGGAAGTATATGATCAAGAATACCAAAATTATTGAAATCTTCGTTTGATGACATTGAGATTTTACTTAATAACACGATCATTTTATCCAGTCTGGGTTTCCATTCGGGAGTATTTTCAAGAAAATCACTAATCGTTATAGCGCTTCTGGGCGGGAAATCATCATTGCCTTCCTCATCATCAGGGTTGTATATATAGAATGTTATCATTAGATATTAGTTTTTATCAAAAATTAATAAGTAAAAGTATGTTTTTTTTGCGTTATATGCTTTGCCATAAAGTCACTACTGCCTTCATGAGTTTTCCTTCAATTTGTATGCCCACACTTCCTTGAGGATAAAGAGACAATACCCCGCGTACGTTGTCTAGACTCACCCACATTTGATGACTTGCGGCCATTGTTCCTTTTCGTACATCAGTTCTGTTTAATGTTCTGATTAAAGCTTCCAATTCGGGTGAATTCAAAAGGGAACGGGCTAAACTTTCTAGTTGTGCAAAATCAGTTCCAAGATTAAACATACTAACTCTCGATTCAATATTGGCAAAAGAATTTACAAAGAAATATTTCCATGTATGACCGGCTGCGATATGTGCAATATCAGCATTTTCAATCGTAACAACCACAGATGTGCCATCAGCTATAAGGAAACTTTTACTGCCGACTTGTCCGGTTCCGGCGACACCTCTTGCCGGGACATTTAAATTTGATGTACCTAGGCATTCATTGGCCAGATTTATGGCATATTGTAATCCGTTTTCCCATTTTGAAGCTGCTCCACTAGTGGCAACTCTGTCAAAGAAATTAATTATTTTATCAATTTTTTTGAATCTATGTACCGGACAGGCTTCTAAAAAGTCAAGAATAAAGGTTGAGCCAGATGTGGCGCGAGACAATCCGTTAGCAATTGCTTTATCGACAATAGTCATTACATCGGCAAAATTTCCAAAATGATTAATAAAGTTTGTTAATTTGTCAAGGTCCTTAATTTCATCCAGAACTTTAATCAGGTCATCAACCACTCCACCGGCTTGAGTTAGAAGATTTCTTAGTTTAGCCACGGTTAAGTTTTCCATGTGAAGGAGTTTCTCTAATTTGCCAACTGTCATTCCGGGGTCGTCCAGAAATCTAACAAAATCATCCAATTCACCTGCGAGAGCCTCTAGTTTTGGCAAGGCTGCATTTATATCTGTCAATCCTTCCAGAAAAGGAACCAAACGATCTAAGGCAGCGCTTCTTCCTAAAATGGTTACTACTTTGTCAGCATCTGTAACTGTGTTAAATACAGCTAATAATCTGTTAGTATCTGCAAAAGAATCAAAAGCAATGACTAACTTATCCAATTCCGCAACTTTATCAAAAAGAGCAATTATTTTATTGATATCAGAAGCTTCTTCAACTATTCGGAGCATTGTTGCAAAATCGGCAGCTTTGGTTACAATTCGAAGCAGTGCCGGAATATCATCGGCAGTCTGAATCAAAGTAATTAATCTTCCCATATTAGCTGTTCCTACGCGTTCCATTGCAATAATCATTTTGTCAATATCACCTGCTTCAGATAATACTTGTACAACTCGTGCAAAATCATCGCCGGAGCGTTCAAGTACAATAAATAATTTTGCTAATTCTTTTGCTTTGCTTAATATAGTTATAAGGGTTTCGGCATGACCAACCTGTATTCCTCTTTCAATGAGCGTTAAAATCCTGCCTACATCATCTGCTTTACTAAGAATAATAAGTAATTCATCTGCTTTTCCAACGGCAAGTAACGCCTCAATTATTCTTGCTACATCATCAGCACTGCTCAATAGTTTGATTAACAATTCAAGATCTTTAATCTTATCCATTAGCAAAAGCAGTCTTTCAAGATTGGCAATGCTGTCTATCAGTGCAATAAGAGCTCTGACATTTTTTACTCGTGCAACAATTCTTATGAATCGTGACAAAGTTCCTACTCTTGCTACAATTTCGGCAATTCTTCCTAAACGTGGAATCCAGCCCATTAAACGTGCATAAACACCTGTGCCTATTAAAGCGAAAGCGATTTCAAAAAGGGCTCTTCCAAACAATCGTCCTCTTTCGTAAGGCGATAAACCTTCAGTAGTAACTGCTCTGTAAATGAAATAAATGGCGGTAAGTACTCCTACAACTATACCAATAATCATCAATACCAGCATAACTTTGGCAAATGCTACACTAAATACAAAAACAGCAATTAGAATAATAATAACGATTATGAGAATAGCTACCCAGAAAAACAAGGTTCCCATTGCATCCCATAAAGCAGACACCAGGCTGGTGAAGCCTTCGACAAAACCGTGTGCCATTCCTGAGATAAAATCAGTTACATCATCCCACCAGGAACGGGAACGATTGAATTCTTCGTCAAGATTTGCAGTAAATTGATTTAATATTTCTGATTGTTGAAGTAAACCACTACTTACGGTTTCGCGCATGTTGGTAATATCATCGGTGAGCTGGCTGTTCCATCTCGTATCGCTTTCGTCAATTTTTTCCTGTAAACCACCATCAAGCGAATCTGCAACTGTTTGCGTTTCGGTTTCAGATTCACGGGCACCGTCATCTATTGTTTTGACAGTATCTGTTTTTAGTTTATCTGCAGATTCCTGGTATCCGTTTGCCGTTTCAGCTAACGAATTGTTAATAGTATCCTGATTAGAAGTAAATTCATTTTTAAATTGAGTCGAAATGTCCGTTACTTTTTTAATAACGTCAGTAATGTATTTGTCTACATCTTTATGATGTTCATCAATGGCATTGCCTAAATCATTTTGTGCTTCGGCTACCTCTTCATTGTACCAGTAAATTTTCCCTATATCGTTTTTGAAGTGATCGATTTCTTCTAATGTCGTAGCTTCATTGGTATCAATTTTTGCAAGTGTGGTTTTTAATATATCATCTAATTCGGCGTCAGTTTTTACAGGTAATGTTTCTAATATGGTTATTTGTGAATTAACACTTGTTTCCAATTCTGTTTTTAGATTGGTGGTTTCTTCATTTAAACCATTAATGGCTTCCCTTGCACAATCAGTTATAGTAGTTATTATTCCCTCTCTTCTGTCAACAATAGCGTCTATGGCTTCTTGTTTTTTATCGCCAAAATTAGAAGCAATATTCGAGGCATCATCTCTATAATTATCTGCTAATCGTAATGAATGAGTGACAATTTCAGAAGAGATAATATCGCCGGATTCCTGAATTTTTTGTACCGTTTCTGGTTTACTCGACCATGCCGCTTCAATAATATCTCCCACATTGTCTTTACCGCTATACTGACCTTGTTTTTGACGGATAATGGAATCAACCTGTTTAATGTTGTTAGAAGTTGTAGTCAACGCCTGAGTTGATTGTTCGGTTCCTGTAGAAATCACGCTCTGTGCCTTTTCTTCGGCAATTGAGCAAATCAGTTCGGTTTTGGTTACAATAACCTCATCAACCCTTAATAATTCTGCATCAGCCGTATCTCTTGCGCTTTGTATTTCACTATCCCTTTTTTGGATAATACTATTGGTTGTCTGTTCATGCGCTTTGTTAATTTTTTCAATTGTGACTCTTTTAGTTTCCTTCAATCGATCAATTTCTGCCTGAATAGTCTCTTTGTTTTTTCTTTTTTCTTCGTTAATGCCGTCTGTTAGTTCTTGTTTTTTATTTTTAAAATAGGTTACAGACGCTTGTTTTTTCTCTTCTACATAAGCAAGAAATAAGTCATAACTGGCAAAACCACCACCCGTTTCACCACCTCCGGAAGAAGACGAAGTCGCTTCTGAAGTAGAAGTTGTACTGCTCGAAGTTCCACCAGAAGAATCGCTGCCCGATGTTCCCGTATCAGCTGATTGATTTACAGAAACGCCTCCTTCAGATTCCGTGCTTGTTTCCTGAGTTGATTCTGAAGTCGCTTCAGATGTAGATCCGGCTGTTGATTGATTTTGAACAGCACTTGTAGTGCTTGAAACGGATTGATTAGCTGAATTGCTATTTGGATCTAATGTACTTTGATTAGTTGCTGTACTTTGCGTATTGGTATCTGTTTTGCCTGATCCTGATCCCGGAGTATCTTCAGAAGAAGTGTTTTCAGTTGGATCAGTTGCTGCTTTCGTGCTTTCCTGAGTTGTATCAGTTTCTGCATTTGAGGTATTTGGTTCTTCTTCTTTTTTCTGAATAGCCGGTTGAGGTGAACCTTGTTGAATGGTATGTGTTAATTCGTGAGCTAATAAATGCTTTCCACTCTGAGAATCCGGGCTAAATTTTCCTTCATTAAAATAAATATCATTTCCATTTGCAAAAGCCTGCGCCCCCAGTTCTTTATTCATTTGAACCGCGTTTGAATCATTGTGTATGCGGACATCTCCAAAATCAGTTCCGAAACCAGACTCCATCTCCGTTTTCGTATTTTCGGGAAGAGATGAACCGCCGCCTTTTGAGCCGTTAAGTTTTTGCTCAATATTAGGATTGTTTTTTTGTATATCAGATTGTGTCTTTTCCTGAACGGTTTCTTCTTTAACAGGCTGAAGCTGAACCACAGGAGTTATAGACTCTGCTAATGGTTTTTCCTGAATTTCATTTTCAGATTCTTCCTTTTTCTGAATTTCATTGTTTTGTTTTTTTTGTATTACAGGAGCCGGAGAAAAAAAGGTATCACTGTTTTTATTTTCATTTTTAGAAACCACTTTATCTGCAACAGCATCAGCTTCTATTTCGTATTTATCGTTCGATTTTCCTATATTGAGTTTTGCCTGAACTCCAAAAAAAGATTCTTCTCTCTTACTTCCTGAAGGAGCAGAGTGATTGGGAGAAGAATTATTTTTTTTAGAAAAAACGCTCATTTTAAATGCATTTTACAATTTATTTTTTCTTTTGATTGATAGCACCTTGTTGAATGGTATGAGTGAGTTCATGAGCTAATAGCTTTTTTCCTTGTGCTGAATTTGGATTGTATTTTCCTTTATTAAAATATATGTCAACCCCATTTGTAAAGGCTTGTGCACCCATTTCCTGACACATCGTGACTGCATTGTCGTCAGTATGAATTCTTATCGGACTAAAATCAACTCCGAAGGATTTTTCCATTTCAAATCGTATAATACGATTTAAAGGATTTCCGCCTCCTTTTTTTAAATTATTTTCAATATTTGAAGTTGGTTCTTTCTCTTCCTTTTTCTGAATTGATCCTTCGTTCGTTTTCTTCTGAACACGTTCCTCTTTTTCTTCAGCTTTCTTTTGAACAGGTTCTTCTTTTTCCTCAGTTTTCTTTTGGACTGGTTCCTCTTTTTCTTCAGCTTTCTTCTGAACAGGTTCTTCTTTTTCCTCAGCTTTCTTTTGGACCGGTTCTTCTTTTTCTTCAGCTTTCTTCTGAACAGGTTCTTCTTTTTCCTCAGATTTCTTTTGGACAGGTTCTTCTTTTGACTGCAAAAGCCCTCCGCCAGAAAAATTGTTATTTACAACTTTATCGGCCACTTTATCAGCCTCTACCTCAAAGCTGTCACCCGTAGTTCCGGTTTTTAGTTTTTTTTGAATTTTTGGTCCAAAAAAAGGAGAAGGAGAGGGGTTAGCTATTTTTTTGTGTTCAAATTCTCTCATGATTTATTATTTTACCATTTTTGGTTAATAATTTGTTTAACTAAACAAACTGAAGATTATTCCCAATAATACCTTCTTTCTCTAACACGCTTTTGATTTGCTTATACCAATACGGAAATATTTTAGAGAGTCGAAGTTCAATCTCGTCAACAACATATTTTTCATATTTTTTCATTCCAAAAAAATGCGAATAGCCAATATTATCTGCATATTTTCCCTGCTCTGTTATGTTTTCTCCTTTCAACAGTATTTCAGGATTATTGTTTTTATAGTTCAATAGCGATGCTAGCGTATATTGTTCTATTAGAATGCAGGTTTCATAACCCTCTTGTTTCAGTTCAGTAAAGTTTTTTTGGTTTTCGACGTATATTTTCTCCAAATCATAATAGCTTTTTATAAATTCATCGCGGAGATTGAGATTGCTAAAACCAAATATTCCACAACTATAGGAATAACCTAAATTGGTATGCCAATAAGGAAGATTACGGGTGTATTTGTTGAAAAACTCTACCTGCTTTTTATAATGGATTTCATAAGTATCTTCTTTGCGTTCTACTATTACATCATCAAAACTAAAATCTATTTTTTTCTTAATAAATATGTCAGTGTCTATGTGAATAAATGGTTTTGTCTGCAATTCCATAGCATTAATTTTAGATTTCATCCAAAGTTCTATTCTATTGTTATTCTGTACTTTGGTAACGGCACATGGAAGCATATATAAGAACTTAAATCCTAATTCATCTACATAAAGTTCAATTTCGTCATACCACATATGACTGTATAAGACACTTAGGGCGGTCATGTAGATCGTTTCCTTTAGTTTGTCTCCCATTTCCCATCTGTTATTTATTATGGGAAGTACATCAAGGCTATAAATCATCCTGTGTTGTTGTTTCATATGTGTGATATTATTACAGTTATTTTAAACAATGCCTTCTTTATCTAAGGCACTTTTTACTTCTTTATACCAATACGGAAACAGTTTAAAAAGCCTGTTTTCTATTTCCTGAACTAATGTCACTTCTATATTTTTTTTGACCTACAATGTGTGAGTAACCCATTTTATCTGCCAGCTGGAAATTTTCGAACAATGTTTTTTTCCACAGCAATAATGTTGGTTTAATATTATGATGAGCTAATAATGACGCAAGATTATATTGTTCTAAAACAATGCAGGGTTCTATTTTTGCTGTTTTTGGATTATGATTTTTTATAAAAATTTCTTCTAAATCATAAAAAACTTTTAAAAACTGATTCCGAAGTTCCAAGTCTCTAAAACCTAATACACCGCAGTTAAATGCATATCCCAGATCTGGTTTCCAATAGTCTAAGTTTTGAGTATATTGGTTAAAAAAATCTACCCGATATTGGTACATACCGTATAATTCGTAATCGTTTTGTTCAACAATTACCTTATCAAAATCAAAATTTATTTTTTTCTTTATAAAGACATCATTGTCAAGATGCACAAAGGGTTTGGTTTGTTTTTCCATCACATCAATTTTCGATTTCATCCAAATAACAGTGTCCTTATTACTGCTAATTTTAGTAACTCTGCAGGGAAGCATGTATAGAAACTTATAAGCTGTTTCATCAGCATAAAGTTCGATATCCTGATACCATAAATGGCTGTATAGTATACTTAATGCAGTCGAATAAATTGTTTCTTTAAATTTATTCCCCTGATTCCATCGATTATTACTGACAGGAAATGCATCTAAGCTGTAAATTATTCTGGGCTCTTCCCTCATAAAATATTTTTTTTAATTGTATGAATTAAGTTTTTTTCTTCCAAGAAAGTTACATTGTTATATAAAGAAGCTTTTCGGCTGTGTTTATATAATCGTTTCCATTGATAATTTATTCCTGCTATTTCCGAGGTTTTTAGATGTATCTCATTGTTATGAAATTTTTTCATTTCATCAAATGAGGAGTGCCATACCATTTTGCCCAAAAGAGGTGATTGGGTAAGGCCTAATCTCGAAAAATCATTGGGGAAATTATCTACATTTATTTCCTTACCATAGATTTTGAATTTATAAACCAATGTTTCTCCGTTTTTGGTTCTGTAAAATTTAGAGGTGTATCTCTTTATGTCAACTTTATGCTTAATTGGGTTTAAATCTTCTTCGTTTTCATACATTATGTCCAGATCATTTACGCGCATTTGATAGTACTGACGAAGGTTCAAATAATCTGCTATTCCTCCACAAAAAGCGATTTTTGACAAATCAAGATTATCGAATACAAATCCAAGCGCTTTTTGCTGTTCAGTAAGAATATTTTTTTTATCGTATTCTAAAAAAGAGTCATTTTCAATATTCATACGTTTAGTTTTTACCAGTTAACATATATGATTCGTTTTTTCCAGGCCAATTTTATGATGCTCAGATTCCAGTTTAATTTTTCTAATAAAACATCCTGTGTTTTTCGCTCTATAATTATTGTGGGACTTTCATCTCCATTTACAGTCAGTTTTCCAGGACGCTGCAAGAATTCGTTTTGCAGCAGTTCTGTAGATGATGTTTTCATTATATCCCAATTACTCAATACAGCCTCCAGCATTGCTATCCCTTCTTTCTTCATCTCTTCAGAGAGTATAATGTTTCTCTCAATAGGTTCAGCTATTGGAATGTTGCATAAGAATTTTTCGAAAGCCATAGCGTTCTCATAATCCTGTTCTTGTCCTGTAGCTATATAATGCAAAAGGTGCGCGGCAACTTCTGGATCATTTATAGTCTTATCTTTGTTGAGTAGCCTGCAATTTTCAAAAAGAGATTTCATAAAAGGATGTACCAATAGTAAACCTGCATTTTCAAGATATAATCCGTTACTATCTGTTTCAATAAGATCTTCTTTCTGCTCAAAAGAAGAATCTTTTTCCGCCATTATTTCTTCGCGTTTGTTTAGATTTTTTTCTGTTGAATCATTTGTCACGGATTCGCTATTTTTATCGTTACGATGGATATTTTCATTTTTGTTTTTTAAGAAAATCAAATCGGAGTCGGGTGTGGTTTTTTCCTTATTTTCTTGAATTCGTTCTCTTTTAATTTCTTTTTCTTTTTCTGCTTCAGGCTCATTTATTTTTGTTTTATCTTCAATTTTTGATTCATTTTTTATCTCTGCTTTATTCTCTATTTGCACCTCATTTGTTATCTCTTCTTCAGTTTTTATTGGTGCTTGATTTTTTGGAAAAGTTTCGATTCCCTTTTCTTTTTCTTTTAAAATAATGTTGTCTAATTTTTTTTCGATAATCAAAACAACAGCATCAAGATTAGCAAGTAATTCCAGTTCGTTTTGGCTCTCAATCTGATTTTCAATTTCTTTTAGAAAAAGTGCTTTGTGTTCTAAAAAGCTGTTTTTTTTATGAAACTCAAATACACTGCAAATCAATCCGGAAAGCTTTTTTTTTAAAATTACATCGCTTGTTTCCAAAAGGTTTAAAACAACAATTTCCCACATTAAAAATCTCTGATTTGGAATTAATAGATTTTTTGAAACACCGGTTTCAATGTGTTTTTTTATAGCGTTGATTCTGATTATTTTGGCATTGCTGCCTGCCTTATTTTTTTGGGTTAATATTCCTTTTTTTATAATTGTTACAATTTGGCTATCCTTAAATTGTTTGATAAACCTCGTTCTCACAATTGGTTTTTGGACTGCATTTTTCCATTTAAAAGCAAAGGTTTCATCATGGAGCATTTCATCAAATGTTGAGTCATCTACTGTTTTGAAATCATTGTTTAAGCTTGTCCACCAGGCATCTGTGCCTGTTTCCAGAAAATGAAAAAAGCGTTCTATTTCTTTTTCTTGTGGTTTGATGAGTTTATAGCCTTCTAAATTTGTTCCTTCATTTTCAAAAACTTCTTCAACTTGTTTTGTGATTTTTTGTAGAATTTGCTCTTTAAAATCTTTATAATCCAAATTTTGATTTATGGCAATATCAAGGTTTAGTTTCTCTAATTGTATACTGTGCGAAGGGTTTTTCGAATCCAATGCATTGAAGTATTTTTCTAAAGTTGAGAATATTTCCTTTTGTAAAAGCACATCAATATGGTCCTTGAGATAATATCCTTTTTCTTTAGAATTGGTATTTATCTCAAGGAAAACTTTATTGATAATATGTTTATTTGAGTCTTGCATTAGTTGTAAGAGCTTCTATTTGTATATTTAAATTGGCCACTATAAAATCGATTTTTGGAAACACTTTTAACATGCCTGACAAAAACTTTTTCAATGATCCATCTGTATCGGCATTGAATTTTCTTTCTATGAAACTTTGAAATAAATTATTGAAAAGCAATGCTGTCGGAACAATCAGTTGTTCAGATTCTTTAAGCAGTTTTGGCTCCTGACATCTTAAAATCGTATAATACAAGGAAGTATTTAGTGATATGAGTGTTTGTACTGCTGCAGTCAGTTCTGGATTTTCCGAGTTAATAGCACCAGCGACAACTAGAGATATTAAATTGAAATGTTCCTGTGTGAATAATTCAGATAATTTATCATTTGACTTACCGATGATGTAACTCTCAAGATCTTTTTGAACTGTGACCAGCCTGTTTTCGGTTTCAGAAATTAAGCGATTAGTTTCTCTACTGAATTTATTTGAAACAGAAATTTCTTTTAATTTGGAAATCGTTTCAATTGAATCTTTTACAAATAGATCAGCATTGTTAAGACAAGTATTTTCTTCAACGGGTTTTCTAATTTCTATTACTTTTGGCCCATCGGTTACAGAACCGCATTTTCCTTCTGCAGTTAATGAAACGGAAACAGAAGGGTCTTTAAATATAGAAATTGGTCTTGTTATCGGGTCTTTTTTATCCGTTACTATTATTTCAGTATCAATTTTCCAGGTATACGCTGTGGCATTTAGAGAATTGTTGTTTAAGGTTAGATTTCCAGCCGGGTCTATTGTAAAAGTAAAATCAGCAACAGGAAGCTCTAAAAGTGTAATGGTAAGATTAGAGGGTTTGTCGTCTACAAAAATGGTTACGTCTTTGACATCTTTAGGTACATCGCCTGGAACAAACATATATTTTTCTCCTAATGTTACGAGAACTCCTTCTCCGGAAATTACAGCTCCTTTTACATTAGGCTGAAGAGTAAGCGACACAGGTTTATCGTTTCGACAAAAGGATATTTTGTTTACTAATTTACCATCTACCAGTACTTTTGGATCTTCAATTTCAAAACTTACAGGATGCATGATTTGGAAACCGCAGTTGCCATTGTCTGCACTAAGAGTAACATCAAATGTGAATTTCTTTTGCGATTCACTATCATGCTTGTAGATATGTTTTATTTCTGTTTTGTCATCTGTTATAAGATCGGTTTTGTCTCCAAAATCCCAGGTATATTTATTACCGTCAATGTTTTCTCCAGTTACGGTAAAAGTGACTTCGGTTTCGTCAACTGCCGAAGGTTTTGAAGGAACTGCAGTAAAATCGAATTTTGGTTTTTCAAAAATGGTTATCTTACAATTCGTATCAAAATTATTGACTGTAAAGGTTATCGGCTGACCTATTAGCTCTTTGCTGACTAAGTTTGGATCAAAAACGAGTGCACCATATTCATTTACTTTTATACCTCCGCTTTGATCAGGTCTAACATCAGCTTTTACAAAACCTCCCGTTGGAGATACTTTAAAAGGCAGAGGAGGAGTTTTGCTGTCAAAGCAAATTTTATCTACAGGCAAAGTAAGCCCTATATTGTTTTCGTCACAACATAAATACGGTAGTGAAAAATCAGCAACAACCGGATTTAAAATGGGTATGCCTTCCGCAAATTTTTCAAAGTCACCGGTTAAAGATAGTCTACGGCTTTTATAATAAGGTGTTTTTTCTTCCAGATAGAGCATTATAAATGTGCCTCCGGGAGCTACGCCTGCTTTGTGCTCATATCCGTGGTTTTTATTGAGGTAATATTTGGTAAAATATTGGATGGTTTTATCCAGTTCATTAGCATTTACTGCCAGAATCATGATATTAAATCCAAGTCCGTTTTCTAATCTAATTTGTTGAATAGCTTTTAGTGCTTCTTTGTAATTACGTCCCTGATGTCCTTCAATTCTATAAAAATCACTGTCAAGATGTATTTCGAGCGGTTTTTTAGTATTCAATAAATCATCATGGTAACTCACATTGTTTTTTTGTAATCCTAAAATGGTTTTATCAAAATCCCAGGCGTTAATAAGTGAATCTGTTACATTGTTGTAAAAAGGAATGGCTTTTTTGCCCAATTTGCCCAATTGTAAAGAAGGTGTAATTTTTATAACATCATATGAAGAATTGTAATTTTCTAATAATTGCAAACTTCGCAGAATAAGGCTGTACATTTTTTGTCTGGCTGTATTTTCGCCATAGCATACTTTTATTTCATCTGTTTTTACTTCATCCGCTTTTACCTTTTTCTTTTCTTTTGAATCTATAAAAGGAGCGTCATCATCTGCAAGGCAGTCATGGCAAGTGGTAAGACTTTCTCCCGTAAGTAAAGGCGATTTGTAAAAGGCATGACGAAATTCAAAACAAGGTTCCTTTTTTATTAATTCGCCCAGCATTAAATGTTTTGGAAAAGCATTAATATCCGGATAACAATAACTATCATCAATAGTAAGCAAAAGTGCTCTGATTTCGTTGTAAGTATCCACAAGATCGTTAAGCAGATCATATCGGTATTGAAAATCTGGTGGAAGTACCGGGTCTCCTTCGAAATTAAATAGTTCGTCTATATTTTTCTGAATTGATTCTAAAACGACTTGCATGTTTAAGCCTTTCAGCAGTTTGTTGTTGCCTTCCTGCAAATTCTTAACAACATCGTTTTTGAAAATTCCTTTGGTAAAAGTTTGTTTTATGGCATCGAGATGAACAAAATCTTCTTTTTTAAGTACAATTCTGTTTGATTTTAGGTCTGGTAAATTATAGTATAAATTAGAATAATTGATTTTGTCAATCATACTGTCAAGACTTATTATCTTTTTTGCAACGTCTTTGCTGACAATTAAAACTTTATAATTGCCCACAATTTCTAATCCCTGATTGTCACACGAAAGGCTTACGCAAAGATCAGATTCTTTTTCATAGGACTCCAGATACAAAAGAATTACGGCTTCTTTAAACTCAAATTTTGTATTGGCAGGAAATTCTGCTAAAGAAAAATACGGGTCTTTTTCTTTTTTTTGCTGTTCTTCTGTTAAGAGTTCAAAAAGTGGCAATTGCTTGTTTGACCCATCATAAAAAAATGGTTTATAAGCTGCTTTTGCATTATCATAAATTTTGCAATGCGTATAGGTTTTAAAGTCAAAATCGATTTTTTTATTTCCCAATACATCTGCCTGATATAATTTAAAAAGATCACCATCAGTAGTAACACCGGTTCCCTGCGTTATTGAAATGGTTTTTTTATCCGGATCATAAGCAGGATAAAATCCGCAAACTATACCAACGCCACTCAGGTAAATGCGGGATAGGCGATCCTGATTGTCAAAAAAATCTACTACCTCATTAAGGTTTCCTTCTGTAAGTACCTGATTCTTTGTGAATCTTCGGTATTGTGTTGTTATTGTTGAAAGTTTTGCTGACATGAGAATAGTTTTTATAGTGATCCTAAATTCGTTTTTCCTAGTATAATTTTATCTGACAATCGCTCGTTTTCATCGCTGCAGTCAAACAGTCTTCCTGTTGGGTAAACATTGTCGAGAACGGTTAACGCTTTAATAAAGCTGATTAATTGAGGTTCTGGCTGCTCTTGATTCAAATCGGTTTTGGCGAACAAATAGTCTTTGTATGTTTTTTCAAATTGAACAAGCTGGTTTTCTGCGGGGTCTTTTATATCTTTTTCCCTATATCCAATCCAGCATATTTTTGCCAGAACGTGAGCCGGTAATTCTTCCTTAATTATTTTTTCTATATAATTTCTAAAATCGGTATTGGCAAATCGCAATGTATATCCCGGCAGCACTACACTTACACGGTAGGAGTAGGGATCTATAGGCTCGCAATTATCGCATTCATCGGCGCAGATAGGCATGAAAGTCTCAGGATTTACGGTTGTTAGGTTTACATCTGGACGAAGCATCATGTGTTCTATCAAAAACATTCCTTCTTCGGTAAAATCTTCTTTCATGAATTTAATCAAATCCAGAATCGATTTTTCTAAATCCTTCAAATCACTATAGTATTCAAATCTGCGGGCAATAATGCGGTCTGGATTTTTCTTGTCTTTAATGGCTGGATTTATAATGTCATAAGAATATTTTCCGGCATCTGACTTTTGAATTAAAATATTGTCGACAATGGATAAATCTTTTATTGTGCCGTTTTTAAAAGCCTCTTTTATTTTATATTCCCTAGTTTGGATAATTTGCAATACGGCAAAATAAAGCTCCTTATTTGCTGCCGATGTATCGAAATATTCTGCGGTTGAAGAAAGTACAATTTCCTTGTTAGTGTCTACAATACGCCATCTGTAAACAGATTGATTGTCTGAATCAATAAAATTGTACATTTCGACAAACGAATTAGAAAGGTTCCTGCGGCTGTAATCTTTAATACCAATGAGTCTCGAAATTCTTTTTTCGGCTCCTGAAACATTATTGGTATTCCATAAATTGGCAACAGGCTGTTTGTAATAATTAAAAGCATTGCCGCGCTCTTTGCTGACTACTTTATAATCTTTCAAAAAGTTTTCTTTGTCGCGTAATACTACCTGATCTGTAGTGTTGCCATAAATGGTTTTGTTCACAAATACGTATTCAGAGAAATTTTCGGCAAAACGGGACAAGAGGTGATCTAAAATTTTATTTCTTCGTTCAATATTATTGTCCTGCTGGTCAAAAAGCAATGCTGTAATAGTTTCATCGTCGTAATTTTTTTCATATCCGGTTACAATGTCATCAACTCCTTCAATGTCTTTAACGACTTGCGTAAAAAGGGTTCGGGACAAGTTTCCGCTTACTGAAAGCATTTCGTTTACCTTACCTAATTGTTTAAAATAACTTCCTAATATCTGATCAAAAAATAAAAGATATCCTTTTAATTGTTTGGCTTTAGATTTACGTTCCACAGATGATCTGGAAGGAAGCCCGACTTCGCCAATTCCATAGGTTTCAGGAAAATCATTTTGTATGGTTGTATAAAAATCGGTGTTAAGATATTCGCCATTTGGTATTTCTAATTCTTTATTTTGGCTGGCGTTTGTTGTCGCTTTATCTTTTTCGGCTTTTATGGCGTCTAAATAAATTTTTACCTGAGCCTGATTGATATTAAGAGGCAATAATCCTTTGTTGTAATTGAAAACACTTTTGACACAAACAACAGGTTTTTCGTAAGGTGAAAGGCAAATAAGCCATTTGTTTTCCAAATCATCACCGCCGCAATTTCCCAAAGAAATATCTTTAATCAAAAGTACATCCGGCACCGACATTATTATTCTCATGATATCTGAAAGGCGCACTTCGTTTCTCAAATCGGCCGTAAGCAATTCTTTAGTATCAATAAAACCATTCTCTAAACTTGGGCCGTCAAAAATTTCCAACGTTGAATATCCTTTGTCAATCATTTGTTTTAAAGAATAAAAATTGACCGTTGTTGATAAGTAACTTTCCAGAGCGTCAATAACATTGGCATGAACCAGTTCTTCATCGGCTTCTGTATCTACTTCAATATCTGCGCATATTTTGATAGGGTAGTCTACCACTTTTTTTATGTCAACAAGATCTTCACAAAGGTTTCTGTTGGCATGATACTGCTTTCTTATTTTTTCTTTAACAGCTTCTATTTCTGAAGGTTTTGAGCTTTCAAAATCTACATAAAGATCATACAAGCCATTGAGTTCAAAAGATTTTCGTAACTCTGGTGTTGCAGATAGGTTTTCATAATCTTTAATATCATAAGAAAGTTTATCTTTTTTGCAGTCCACGTAAACTGTTTTTTCATGTTTTGCGAGCCAGCAGTTTCTAACGCCTTCTATGTCTATAAATAGTTTTCGGTAATCATTTTGCGTGACTGGACTTGATGACAATACTTCTGAGGCTTTAAAAAACTGTTTTGGAATGCCTTTATTAATGTCATTAGATTCTAATATATTTTCTATAGGGAGATTAAGTCTCATCCCAAGATCAGAAATGGCGTAGCAAAGCATCTCCAGCATCGTAATACCCGGATCATGCTCGTTAAAATCAGTCCAAAATTTACTGCCAAAAGACTCGATATATTCGATTCCTTTTTTTCTCAAATAAAAGAAATCCAAATCGTCCTCGGTTGCTGATTTTTTAGGAATGGTGATATGTTGGTTTAGTAGCGGCATTTTTCAGGTTCTTCTGTGGTTGTTTTTGTACAAGTTATTATGTTGGTACTGATAATGTGGTTTTTAACAGAAACTAAAATGTTTTTTGGGCTTGATGGGGACAGTGTGGTTAAAAAGTCTAAAAGACGTACATTGTCCTTATTGCTTTCTGTATCTTCTAATGGTTTAGGATGTTCTTTATCTGTTTTCTTATCGATGTATATCGCCATCTCAAGCGTAGATAAAAAATCGACATAATGTAAATTTTCGATATATTCTATCACAATACTGCGCTGCAGTTCAACTCCGAATATGATTTGCTTAGAGGTGTCAAATGCCCAAGGAGATAAAAACTTTATAAGATCTTCGTTGAGCTGTTTCTTGTGAAAATTCTCATCGTATTGTGGATAAAACTTTACATCCAATTTTATTATAACTTTTTCATAATCAGGATTAATTACTTTTGCAGATACCAGCATTGAGTTTTTAGAATTAATAAAACTCTCTATACTGTTCAATGTGGCTGTGCTTACTCTTGGCTCATAAATATCGAATACATTTTTGTCTATAATATCCGGGATTACTACCAGCGTTACTTTTCCTGGTGATAAAAATGAGGTACTTGTACCAGAAATAAAGGTATGATTAAGACATTTTACTCTAAAAACACTTGGAAATTCCTGTAAAATAAGATGCTCATAATCCCAAAGCGTAATAGCTCTATTTTTGTGACGCAAGCGTTCACTTACACGGAGATAATAGGAGGGATCAGACTCCAATGGTTTTCCATCAAATGAATTAAAGGGCTGTTCAATACTTTTAATCTGCGGAACTCTGGTAATTAATTTAGATATTGTTTTGGCAGGCAATGTACTGTCTAAATGAGCTAAATTGTTGTTGTTATCAAAAAATTGTGCGGTAACAACTTGGGTTTTCACATCGATAACTTTGCAAACGGCATCATAATCTTTGTGCATTTTTGCTTTTACCCAAATTGTATCGGCTGGAAAAAGTGTATTATCATTAGTTGCTTGTTTTGGAATGCTAAATTTTACGATACCCGATTTTAAAAAGTTATCGATACCATTTGCTAAAATTTCTTTATCCAGATTTTTCCAATAATTATCGCACAATATGTACCATGCTACTTTTTGTTTTCCTGTAAAAGTAGGAACGCTGATGTTTTCACTTCCTTCTAATATTTGAAATAATAATGAAATTTGCTGCTGTATTTCGGCATCCTGAAGGCCTACATAAAATTCGCCTCCATCGCAATAATCCGGAACCAGACAATTGGTAGTTGGTGTTCCACTCTCTAAAATTTCTTTATTGATAGCTTGTTGTTTCAAATACGAATGTTCTTCACGCTGACCAAATGGAGCTTCATGAAACAATTTTATTCGGTTAGATTTGTAGGCAGAAATACTAAAATCAGTAGTTTCCTCAGCAGAATAATTCAGGCTTATGCTTTCTACAACTGGTGTGTAAGGCTCATTTGGGATAGGCGTTGTTGGATCTGTCGTCACATTCATTATGGCCAAAGTATATACTTTTGGAAATAATGAATGTAAAAATGATTGATTTAATGTCAATCGTATCGGGCCGCTTTTTCCAAGCTCATAATTGCCTTTTACATTGATTTTCGATTCAAATATTTTATCACCATCTTTATCTTCAAATAAATCGACCGTTTTATCTTGCTCGTCCCAAACTTCTTTGTTTAAAACAGATAAGGTTGCTTTAAAATAACCTTCTGTAACAATTCCACCGTCTGGGTTTATTTGAAGTGATTCGTTTGTTTCTTTAACAGCTTCTATTGCATCATTAATTTCTACAGGAGCTTTTATTTCCGAATTGTTTTTTTTAGCAATTCCATCTTCAGGCTGGTTGGCATTTATTAAGTTCTTAACGCTATCTTTGATGAAAATGGCATCAATAAAACTCTGTTTGCTTATGGTTTCAAGGAAACTATTTTTGTAAGCTGCATAATGAGTTACAAATGATAAAGGAGTGTTTTTCCACTTTATGTTAATATATGCGTCTGTCCATTTTTTAGAAAAAATTTCAGGATAGTTTATTATAAACGAACTGTTTTTTTCGGGTTGTGTTGTAAAAGGAAAGAAAGGTTTTGCTGCATTAAGCACTCCGGTATCACTTTCTAATAATAGAGATTTTACATCTTTTACTTCAACTTTTGCGTTAATAGCAAATACTTTACTTCGAACTAAACTCCTAAAAAGATTATGCCCATTTTTATTTTTTGTATTGATTAAAAATCGAATTACAGGAAGTTCTGTCGAGAAAAATTCTCCTAAAACTTTCTGGTCGTAGTTAACAATTTCCGGATCATCTTTTAGTATCTGAAAAATTAATTTAAATTGTTTGCCTCCAATGCCTGAAGATTCATTTACATTCTTAAAAGCAACGCTTTTACTAAGTTTAAAATTTCCAACCCATCCTTTTTTACCACTATATAAAATACTGATGTTTGCTATAAGATCGTCAACAGTAAAAGGAATATCAAAAGTTAAGTCATCAACAAAAGTAATAGTAACAGCGATATTTCTATCGCCTTCTTTAAGATTAAATAATTCTGAAGCTATTGCAAAACCTAATTTAGCATCGTCTAATTTTGGAAACTTCTCTTCACGTGATGTATATCCAAAAGGAAACCAATATGGAGCTTCTTCTTTTAAAGGTTCACCTTTTCCGTCAAGGGAATTGGCAATTTCGCTGCATTTTATTTCGCCCAAATCAACGTCATTATATACGCTTTTTAGGTACGCTATATTGGCTTTATTGGCAATAAATTCTTCTGTGGTTTTGTATATTAATTTTTTGCCATCGGGATCTTTTCCGGCATCAAGTTCTGTATTTACGGCTATTTTTTCTTCTGCAATTTTTTTAGCCAGCTCAAAAATGATACTAACCTTATCTGCTCTTGCAGGAAGTTTTTCGATTTGCAGTATGTCTTTATAAAAAAAGTCTAAATGCTTTTTTGTAATATCATTAAGTTTGTTTTGGGATAATTCCAATAATTTCAGGAAACATACAAACAATGTCATGTGAGGAGTAAGGTCCTGATTGATATTGGAAGTAGATAATGTTTTGCTAATGTTTTCTTTTAAAGCAGCATATTCTTTGTCTGTTCTTTTTGGGATGCCATCCGGAAGATTATCTTTTGAGAAACCGAAATAACTAAAAAATTCCTGCCAATCGCCTTCTGGAGTTTTATCGTTATTCGTGTCGAAAAAGTTGACTTGTTTTGCAAAATTATAAGCAAAGAGCAGCCAGTCTTCAATAGTAAAATCATGAAGCTTCAAGTTGCCCGGCTCTAGTGCGTCACTAAAGCGTTCTTCCTGGTTGACTCCATTTCTTTTAAAAATAACATTGTCTATTTGGCTGTTGGTACTCATAGCTTATAAACTTTTAAATATTAGTGCCTTCTCCTTTGTAAAATGGATAAACTAGATTGCTTCTTGAGTTTGTACTTCTTATTCTGTAATCGATTATGACCAATAATTCTCCTTCTAAATCATCACCTTGTGTGATGTCAATTTTGTCAACATCAATTCTTGGTTCGTAATATAAAATGGCCGTTTTTATGAGCTCTGAAACATAGGTTTTTAGTGTTCTGTCTAATGTTTCAAAAAGTAATTCGTCCATATTACAGCCATACCTGGGCAGCATAATACGTTCGCCAATTTTGGTAGAAAGTAATATCTCCAGACTGCTTTTAATATCTGCCTCATCAGATGTCATGACGACTGCTTTAGTGTTTTTTTTAAACTCTGGCGGAAAACTCCATCCAGTACCTAAAAAAGCTTCTTTACTTTCCATAATTAACCTATTAAAACGGTTGGACATCCTATTACAATTGTTCCGCCATGCGCAGTTGAGTCTCCCATTCTTGCGGCTGGTTTTCCTCCAATAAGCACTGTGGCTGAACCCGCTATAATACTATCAGGTGGACCTGTGCAAGTGATCATATCTCCTAAACAGGCTGCCGGCTGACCGCCTATCAATACTGTAGGTGCGCCTGGCGGCAATATTGGGCCGCCTACATGAGGAACAGTTGCTGTTACCATTGGGCAAACATGCATATCATTGATTCTTGCGGCTGGTGCTCCCATAATTTTTTTATTTAAGAATTTGAACTGAAAGTAATAGGAGGGACGAGTTAATTTATCTGAACAATGCTGCCCTTAACTATCGCCACTGCTGCCGACGACATTTCTGCGCCAGCACTGCCTTCGGCTTTAAATTGGGCGGTTGCTTTTACATTTACATTGGTGCCTTCAATTTTTACATCGCCTGTTGCTTTTATTGAAATATCGCCTGCACTTTCCATTTTTATTCCTGCGCTGTCAATTGTAATCACGTTAGAATTTTCGTCTTCAATAACTATAGATCCTTTGTCTTCGTCCAGTGTTATTTTTTTTCCTGCCGGAGTTTCGATAGCTATCGATTTTTTATCATCATCAAACAGCACTTTCATTTCACTTCGTGTAAAAATCCCTTTTTGATGGTTATCGTCAGCTGCTTTTAGCGGAGCAGGTTTTGCACTGCTGTGGAGCATTCCTAATACAATGGCATCATTAGGATCTTCGTTGATGAAGCCAATGATTGCTTCGTCTTCAATTTCGGGCCTAAAAAAGGTACCTCTGTTGTCACCTGCATCCAGGGCAGCAACTCTGCACCAAATACCTTGTTCTTCATTATTGATAATGGGTATTTTTACCAAAATTCTGTCTTCGCTGTCGGGATCGTCCTGAAGCTGGGTTACAATACCAATATGCAGTCCTTTTATGGATGGAATTATTCCTGAAGCCGACGGTGTATTGATGTCATAAGTTTCAGAAAACCATTCCGGATTCAATCCAAACTGCGCGTTTACAGTCCAATTTCCGTTTGCAATTTCATGGAAAACTCCTGTAATGTATGCTTTGCCATTAAAACGATCTCCAACACCTTCAAGCATAATAATCGTGTTGGGTTTTACTGCGGGAATACCTTGAAATTTGACTCTTCCACGAACTTTTGACAGTTGTTGAAATAATAATTTTGCATCCGCCCAATCTTGCAATTCGGTATCCGTAACATGACCGCCGTGACGCAATTCTAAATTTTCGAGCTTTACTATATCGGATAAATCAGAAGGAGATAAATTTCCGTTTAGGCTTACGCTCGGATCTTTGGCTTCAATTTCTAATAATTCCTGATTCGACGCATTCCAACTGTAAGATGAAACTTTGGCAAACTGATTTCGAGCATCAATTTCGGCATCAAAATCTAACATACTCGCACCAAAAGCAACTGTTTCAACTGCTTCTGAAGCTAAATCTGGTTTTTTAATCGAAATTTTACCGTTTTCGACAAAACATAATTTTCCATTGGCTTGTGCACGGGAAACAATAAAATCCCAGTCGGAAGTATTGTACTGTACTAACTCTTTATGACTAAAATTGGTGCTTTCCACATCTTTTTCTAATCCGTAAGTGCCTATAATATCTTCAAAAGCATCACTGTCTTTTACATCATAAAAATATTTGCTTTTTCTCCCAATGGTCATTTTTACTGCTTCGTCTTTGCATTCCACAATTAACAGCGATGAATTATCTTTTATTTTTATGGAATGTTTTACAACTATTCCTTTGTAAATAGTTTCTTCGTCACTGTGATAGCCTGCCTTTATTTCTATTTTTTTTCCTGGAACGAGCAAATCTTCATTACTTAATTTAAAATCTTGTGCGGCAGCATCTCCATCGGTCAAAATAATTTGCGCCATAGGTATTCTATTCACCTCATTATGAACTACAATGCTCATTACCTGGTAAATGCCAGACAGTTCAGTTCCCTCAATGAGCAATTTGTGCGTTACTAAATCTGCACTTTTACTGGTTTGTATGACGCCGCTATTGTTCATCATTGTTGTTTTTGTAGAGGAGGGAAAAATATTTTTTGACCAATTTTTAATTTTCTGAAATTGATAAGCTTGTTGGCTCTTGCTACTTCGAGATAATATTTTGAATCACCATAGATTTTAAAAGACATTAAAGGAAGCGTATCGCCTGCTTTTACAATTCTGGTATGTGTTAAATCAGGAGATTGATTGTTTTGCTGTTTTGCTCTTAACTCATCCTCAACAACTCCTTTAAATTTTCCTTTTGCAATAGCCCTAACGGGGGTTCCATCAGGTCTGAAAAGTTTATACTCAATGGTCATTTCTGTGAGAGATCCTTTAAAGAGCAGACTTCCCCAGGCAATTTTTAAATAGTTTGGCTTATGTTCTGTGCCATTATATTCTAAAATTACCTTTCTAAAATGCTCAATGTCTTCAATAACACCATTTTCTGTACTTTCTTTGCCGGCAATAACGCCAGTTCGGTCAAAAACAAAATCCAGTTCTAATTCCTCCGGAGCAATTGCGGTAAATCTTGGTGCAGGACTGCTCGTTCCGGCTGCCTGCGTTGTATCTTGTTCGATCTTGTAATGAAAAGTATACTTTTCAGGATTCATCAGAGTAACGAACTCTTCAATATCCGAAATTGGATTGTTGAATTGAGGATCGCTGTAGGCAATGATCTTCAGTTTTTTTAATTCACCATTAGTTGCAGTCATATCAGCGTTCTTTTTTTCGTTCAATAATCTTCATTACCTGCTCGACACACTCAGCTATATTGTCTTTTTCAGTAGCTGATGAAGAAGCTGGTTTTGAACCCGAATTTGGATTTTCGCTCACGTTTATTTTAATATGAAGCTCTTTGATTTCAATTGGCATGATAAAATTATTTTTTATGAAGCGTGAAATAATTATAAGCGAGTTCAAAGCTTTCAATTACAATTTTGCTTTCTAAGGCACTAAAATCTTCAACTGCCCATTTTACAGGATAGGCATGTATAACTTTCCAGTGCATTAAAGGTTGATGGTCTTGATTCAGGAGTTTTACAGTTAAATCTACAGGCTTAAATTCGAAATTTTCTAATGCTTTTCGGCACCATTCAATTACGTCAGAATCAATAAGTATCCCCCTTTTTAAAACCAAATTGGGGTATTTGGTTTTTACAGGAAGTTTGTGTTTGAATCTATTTTCTCCACCCTCTACAATTTCTTCTGTTTCAAGATCTACAGAAAGTCCTGAAACAGATTGAAATTGATGGTCTTTTTCTTTTGTACCCAGTGAATCAAATTCAACCAGAAAATGAAAGCCTACGGGTGGATAATAGTTAGCCATAATTAGTCATTTTGAATAGATAAGCCTTCATGAACCAATTCTATTGACTCGATGGCTACTTCGTTTCCATCGGCTTTTAAATCAGTTGACTGCACTTTTGTTGGCCATGCATTTTTTACTTTCCAGGTAATCACAGGTTCGTGTTCCTCATTAAGTAATTTGATGGTAATATCCCTTCTTTCGATGGTGTTTAGTTTTACCGTATTCCACCAGGCGTAATATTCATTATCGCTTTTAAAAGTGCCTCTTTTCATGGTAATGTTAGAGAACTTCTGCATGCCCGGCATCTTGATTTTGCTGTATTCCGGACTTGCGCCCTGACGGTATTCAATAACTTCAGTTTCGACATCTAATCCGGAAACCTCTGTAAAACCTATTTTTGTTCCACCCCAGTCAACTGAGAAATGAAACTTTGATAATGGATAACTCATGATCTGTATATTTTTAATGATGATTATTTAATTAAGATTCCTGCATTTTGTGAGAGAAACGAAGGATGATAAACTCAGCCGGACGAACTACTGCCATACCAATTTCGATTATCATTTTACCGTCTAAAATATCCATCGCTGACATGGTTTGTCCCAATCCGATTCTTACGTAAAAAGCTTGTTCCGGTTTTGCTCCGGCCAAAGCTCCGGCTCTCCATTGAAGAATTAAGAAATTCTCAATCATAGCTCTTACTCTTATCCAGGTATTGGCATCGTTAGGTTCAAAAACGAACTGTTCACTTGCTTTTTTAATAGATTCCTCGGCCATATTAAAAAAGCGACGAACCGGTACATAGCGCCATTCACTATCATTACCGGCTAGGGTTCTTGACCCCCAAACCAAGGTTCCTTTGCCGGTAAAAGTTCTGATAGCGTTGATAGATTTACCTGCAACCGTATCAATATTTAAGTTGTCCTGAATGGTATTTGTTATTTGAACGGTTGGTTTTATCACATAGTTCAGACTTACATTTGCAGGAGCTTTCCATACGCCTCTGTCTCTGTCAACTCTGGCATAAACTCCCGCAATAGCAGAGCTTGGAGGAAGTGTTATTGGGAGGTTGTAAATTTCAGTAAGGATCTTATTAAAAGTCGCATTGTCGATATTTTCTAAAGTGCTTAGTTTTCTTCCGTTCAAAGCGCCATTATTAACATCTTTTCCGCTCACAGATTTAATCGCATTTACAAGTGAAAGCAGGGATGCTTTAATACCGGAAAAATTATTTGTAACTATAGTAATTCCGGTTTGAGTGTTTAAATCAGTGTAGTTTACCAATTTTTTTAATTCTTTATCAAAACTTACAGTATCCGTTGATATAATTTTTAGCAGTTTAGCTGTTGCGTTCTCGTCCTGTATCTTCTTTTTTAATGTTTTTAGGTTTTTATATACAGAGTCAATTTTATTTGCATCAGTAAAATTCAGATTAAATGCAGTCAAAGTACTTGTGATACTATTTGCAATAACCATATCCTCATCAGATATCGTGCTGATTGCTGCATTTGCTTCGTCGTTCAGCGAATTTCTCAAAAGAGACAAGCTTTCTAGAGAAGTAAGTAAAACATTCAGTTTATCAAGGAAAGCTGTTTTTTTTGCAGGGTTACTAACAAAGGTTCCACCTAAATCAAAACCAGTTGCATCGTTACTGTACATCTGTAAAAACAGATCACTCACTTGACCGGAAATATCTCCGGGTGTAGTGGTGACATCAATCAATTTAGCTACAGTCGCATCAATCCCTGTAGCTGGATTTTCGATAGTTACCAGTCCTGCAGCGATTTGATCATAGGCTTTTGCCGTATAGGAGTAATGTTTTAATATAATTTTACTACTGTCAAACGCATAGTCTAATATGGTTTCTAAGTGAGGATAATAAACAGCACCGTATTTAATAGTGTCTTTTTCAGAACTAATTTTAGCTCTCAAATCATCTATATTAGTATCTGTTGGGCTTGATTCATCATAACTTAAAGTATCAATTAAGGTAAATCTGTCCTGCAGGTTTTGACATTGCATTAATGCATTATTGTATAATCCGTAGAAATCAGTTGTAGTTATGCCGCTTACTTTTGTTGCATCAGGAAATAAAATTAGTGTTGGTTCGTCTACCTTTTCTAATTCTGCTAATCCGTCGTTTAATGCAGTACTGTTATTGATTGCTGTAATCTGAGTGTCTGCCTCATCTAAATCATTTCCATAACGCCCTACCGAAATAATGTAGCAAGGACCACCGCCATTTGCAAAGAATAACTGCAAAGAATAATACATCAAAAAAGGCTGTTTTGAAGTTGGCTGATCCACAACAATAGATCTTGTGTCTCCATTATCACCTGAAACATCATTAATGGTAACACTAATTGTTGTTTCTGGTTTTGCAAAGCCAAAAAAGCGTTCGTATTCTAAAAGAGATGTTATTCTTGTTGGTTTCAATTTCAAATCTCCATTAATCTTGTTTGTGGCTTTTTCAGTATAGCCAATAAAACAGGGAATCGCTGTTTCTACCTGAGCAACAGAAGGAGGAAACTTTACGATTTCCTCAACATATACTCCAGGCGTTTTGTAAGTTGTTGCCATAATTGATTTGTTTTTTAATTATTAAATAAATATTTCCGAATAGTAATCACTATTGATTTTTATTATTGATTTAACAGATGGATTAGGGTATTGACTGTTTTCTGGTTGTACAGAAGTAAAATCGGTATCAGGGTTAAGTTCAACAAAACCAGAGAGTGTTAATGGTTTTACTGCTTTGGTTTCAATTACGGTTCCTGCTTTTCGATTTATGTATTTCCATAACGTTTTTCTATTATCAAAATGAATCTTAAAATTCGGACCTATCATTTTACCCGAATTATTCAAAATATCTTTCGAATTGTTGTCGCCTCGCATCGCCAATGAAATTATTCCGAAAACATCTTGTCTTTCGGGAGTATGGAGTTCAGATATGAAATGCACTGTAGTTTCTTCTGATACCAGATAATCATTTGAAATGAGTACATTATTATTAATCTTTGGAATATACTCAAAACTTATGGGTTCAGTTGAAGGCTTGACGTTGCTGAATAAAAAGATTTGTTTATGGGCAAATTCCAAATTAGTATAATTCTCAAACTGATAGTCGTTGACAGAGACTTTAAAGTCTAGTTTTAAATCAGCGGGAACACTTATAAAAGGATCGATTGTATCATCTTCCTTTACTTTAATGTATACCCTAAATCCTGTTTTAGTTGGCTTAAACAGCATTTTGAAATTTCTTAAACGTATGCTGGTTTCAACAGTTGGAGTTATGGATGTAAATGAATCACTATTGAATTTGTGAAGCATCTTTCTCTTATCCTCAGTCGACATAGCTGTATATGTATCTTCACCGCTATTTAGGAAATAATTGTGTAAGAGTGTTACCTCAAATAACAATCCATATCTAAGATTAAAACTCATGACTGTTCTTTTCTTTTTGTTATACCTTCTAATTGACTGATAAGTTGTCCTTCGGCCTGTGCGATGTTGCATTCAATTTGTATCATGCTCACTTTATATAATGCTGATGGAAATTGTTTACCGCCTAATGTCCCCCATATATAATTTAATTCTTCAAAAGTAGGAGTGTAGAGTTCAACTGTAAATCTGAAATTGTCAACATTACTCATGGCAATATTGTTTCTGTTGTAAATAGTATTGGCTTGTGTAAAAAGTTTTTTTCCCTGAAAGAATTCAATGATTTTTGAAATATCTTTAAGTGAGTTGATATATTTATCTCTGTTAGCGCTAAAAAGGATATAAAGATTTAAATTGATGATGCTGTTTTTATAAATTGTTTTAGCATTTTCGATAGTATGATTTGGGAAGTTTTTTAAAGTAGCTTCTTCGTCTAAATTGATTAAAGTAAGTGCCACACTATCTTTTAAGGTTGTAGCAATATCTTCATTTTGAGACTCTAAAAAGGCAATATTTTCAGCAACTACAGATTTTTCCAGCCCAATTTCATCGAGATAGTTGTTTACTTGTTCCGTAATTATTTGAATCACTTCAAAAATCATCTTAAATAAAGTTTTTAGATATCATTAATTCGAATTATAGCTCTTGTAAAACCAATATTTCTAGCTTATTCTTATGATTTATTATTAATCAGCTTGTTGTGTTACTGTTCAATAATTATAGAGACTCAGATCATTAAAATTATCAGCTTCATCACATAAAGCAAAATAATTAATGACATGAATGAAGGTATGCCAGATCATAAACCTGGCAAACACATTAAAATCTATTGGGATTTGTGGGATTTAAATTGTAGTAGAAAATTTAGGCTAAGATATATACTTGTTATGATTTTACTTACAAAAAAAGAATGTAAATATGTTGCAAGTTATAATATGAAACAAACAATTGTAAAATGATACAGGATATTTCGAATATTATGTGAAGGGTAAATCACGAATTTAAGCAATTACAATTTGCTTGAAAATATTGAAAAACGTATTCGAATTTGAAATAAGACTAAAAACATTTTTTTTCTATAAGCCTTTATTTTTGAGGCTATTTAATACATGGTTGAAGTGAATTTATTTTTTAAATTAGTACCCATAAGTACAAATACACCCCTTAAAAAGAAAAAATAAAACCCGTTTTTTTTTGTATTAGGTTTACATTGCAAGATGTTTGATTAGTTTTTTTATTGAATTAACAATTCACGGATCAAACCAGAATTTAATTATTTAGTTTCTATTAAATCAATTTATGAAGAACATTAAAACATCTATTTTAAGTGTTATTTTATTTTTTTCAATCTCTTTTAGCTCCAATGTTCTGGCTCAGCGGACAGATTTTCATTTTGATCATATTAATTATGATGTAAGTTTCTCTCAAAGTATGATCTCCAGTATTCATCAAACCAGAAAAGGGTTTATCTGGATAGGGACTGCAAACGGTCTGATCAGTTATGATGGCTACAACTTTTCAAGATACGTCTATAATAAAGATATACTGACCACTATAAGTAATAGTCATATAAACGTGATATTGGAAGATAACGAAAAGGAGCTTTTGATAGGAACCAATAATGGTTTAAATCTTTTTAATAAAAAAGAAAATAATTTTTTAAGAGTTGATGTTCAGAAAGTCAAAGGAGGACGAAATTACATCTCTTCTATTATTCAGGATGATAATAACAGGATTTGGGTTGGAACATTTGGAGGAGTAAAACGGCTCAATAAACAGAAGTATTTATTAGAAGAAATTTCTAATGATCATAATTCTCTATTTAGAAAAAGCAGGGTTCTTTCTTTATTCTATGATAACAAATTAGGTGTATTCGTTGGTACATCTAAAGGATTGGAATGTTTTGATCCTAAAAATGGTTCGAAAAAGAACTTACCTGAAGGCCTAAAAAATAATGCAGTTTTACTACATTCTAAAATCTGGAAAGTAGTTAAGGAAAAAAATGGTGATTTATGGTTTGCAACAGAGACTAACGGAGCGTTTCATTATTCAGAGGCAAAAAAAATGGTAACCAATTATGTAGTTGATTTCAATAACAAGAGAAGCTTATCATCGAACTGGATCAATGATATTGTAGTGGCAGATTCGAATACTATTTGGTTTGCTACTAAAAATGGTTTAAGTGTCTTTAAGAAAGATAAAAATGGTTTTACAAATTACAGACACAATCCATTAACAAGCTATAGTCTTTCTGATGATGATGTGAAATGTTTTCTAAAAGACCGTCACGGAGATATTTGGGTTGGAACAAATGGCGGCGGCGTCAACTTTTTTCAGAAAACCAACACTAATTTCACCAATATCACAGAAGTTATTAAACCAAATTTTGGTCTTAATAATGCATTTGTAAACGCGGTTGCGACAGACAGTGACGGCACTTTATGGGTTGGAACAAATGGAGGAGGACTGAATCATCTGAATTTTCAGAACAATCAAAATACTTCTTATCTAATCAATTATAATGATTTTGAAAGGACGGCTAATATGATAACGTCTCTAGTGCATCAAAATGCGCAGAATTTATATTGCGGAACTTTCAAAGGGCTGTTCAGGTTCAATAAAAGCAGTAAAACTTTTAGCATTCTTCCGCTTTCACAAAAGAATTCAAAAGAAGGTGAAAGGCCTATAACTTCGTTGCTAATGGATAATGGAGATCTTTGGGTGGGTACAAACGGAAACGGATTAAAAAAAGTTGGACAGGATGGTACTGTTGAAAGCTATATGGCAGATGGTTCTGGAAATTCAATCAGCGATAACTTTATTACGGATATAGCAAACAGAAAAAATGGTTTATGGATCGCCACGCAATATGGACTCAATTTCTTCGATAAAAGATTAAAAAAAGTTACAAAGGTATTCAAGACAGGAGGGAAGAGCAAATTGCCAAACAATAGCCTGACGGTTATGTTTACGGATTCTAAAAACAGATTTTGGATTGGTGCTGAAAGCGGTGGAATCAATTTATTCGATGAAAAGTCAGAACGCTTTTTTGAAATTAATAAAGCAATGGGCTTTACGGACGAAACCATAAAAAGCATTTCAGAAGATTCGGAGGGGAATATTTGGGTCAGCGACAATAATTTGCTTTATAAGATCAAAACCAAAAAGAATAACCCTGTGCCCAAAATTTCTGATTTCGAGATTACGTATTATTCATCAAAAAATGGGCTGAAAGTAAAACAGTTTTCTAATAACAGCAGTACGAAACTGAATGACAAACTTGTATTTGGTTCCTCGAATGGCCTAATCATTTTTAATCCTTCAAAACTCATTAAAACCAAAGATAACAGTGAGATAGTACTAACAAAGCTGATTGTAAATAATGAAGAAATAAGACCCGGAAATAAGGATGTTCCGTTAGATAATTATATAAGTGAAACGTCAGAAATTACTTTAGGGTATGATCAGGGCTATATTGGTCTTGAATTTAGTGCAATGAATTTCGTCAATCCTGAAAAAAATGAGTATGCTTATAAACTGGAAAGTTCTTTTAACAAAGACGATTGGCATACTCTGGGTAATCAGCATTATATTAATTTAACGAATCTAAATTCGGGCACATACCTTCTAAAAATAAAAACTTCAGATGCCGGTGGTAAATGGAATCCGGCTGTCAAAACTTTAAAAATAACAATGCTTCCTCCCTGGTGGAAAACATGGTGGGCCTATATATTCTATTTTGTTTTGATGCTGGCAGGTTCTGTTACGCTTTTTCGTTTTTTCAGAAATCGTGAATTACTAAAACAGGCCTTTTATTTAGAACAGGTAGAAAAGCAAAGACAAGAGGAATTATACAAAATGAAACTTGACTTTTTTACCAATGTTTCGCATGAAATCAGAACCCCACTGACCCTTATAAGCGGACCTGTCGAAGAACTTTTAAGCGGTGCGGAAAAGGATTCGAAATTAGAGCATAAATTAAAAATCATAAAAAATAATTCAGACCGTTTATTAAAATTGGTAAATGAATTAATGGACTTTAGAAAAGCAGAAAAAGGTAGTATGAAGATCTATTGCGAACAGCAGGACATTGTTTCCTTCTGTTTTGATATTTATGAGTCTTTCAGAGGCTTTTCTGTTGAGAAGAAAATTGATTACAAGTTTGTATTAAATATCAATACAGCCCTGATCTATTTTGATAAAAACCAGATGGAAAAGGTAATTTACAATCTGCTTTCGAATGCTTTTAAATTTACTAATAAAGGCGGCAAAATCACTTTGGCAGTAGAGCAAAAAGAGGAATCCGATTCTATAGAAATCAAAGTAAAAGACAATGGTATCGGAATTCCTGAAAACAGAAAAAAGAAAATTTTCAAGAACTTTTTTCAGTTGGATGATCGCGGAAGCGCAAATTTGGGAAGTGGAATTGGTCTGGCTTTGAGCAAAAGTATTGTAGAACTCCATCATGGCGAAATAAAAGTACAGACGGAAGCCGATGCCAATTTTACTACGATTTTTACCATTACACTAAAGAAAGGAAAAGATCACTTTAAAAAATCCCAAATTGTAGAACACAGTGCCGTGTCTATAAGTGAATCCGAAAGCCCAATTTCTGATATTCAAACAGAATTTGATAAACATGAAATTGATTATTTAGAAGAATCAGAAGGCAATACTAAGAAGACGATTCTTGTTATTGACGATAATGAAGAAGTACTGTCTTTTATTTCGGATATTCTGCACACGGAATACAGAGTTTTAAAATTCACAAATGGTCAGGATGCCCTTGACTATATGGAAAAAGAAATTCCGGACCTTATTGTAAGTGATGTAATGATGCCTGAACTTGATGGTTTTGAATTGTGTAAGATTTTAAAAACCAGTCTGAACACCAATCACATTCCTGTTGTCATGTTAACGGCAAAATCCTCAACATTAAACAGAATTGAAGGGCTTTCTACCGGCGCGGATGCTTATATTTCAAAACCTTTTAGTATTGAGGAATTGAAATTAACGATAATGAACCTGTTGTCTTCAAAAGAAATAATGCGTCAAAAATATGGCGAAAGATTTATTTCAGATTCAGAACAGGAAAATGTAAATACTCCTGAAGGATTATTCGTGAAAAAACTGACTCATATAATTGAATCAAACATCGATAATCCAAATTTTGATGTGAATGATCTGGTCAATGAAATAGGAATGAGCAGAACGGTACTGTATAAAAAAGTACAGACATTAACAAATCACTCAGTAGCGGGTTTTATAAAAAACATGCGATTAAAAAAAGCCGCAAGTTTATTAATGAACACCACTTATTCTGTATCTGAAGTAACCTATATGGTTGGTTTTAATGACAGGAAACATTTTAGCAAGGAATTTAAAAAGTTCTATAATCTGTCGCCAACGATTTATAAAAGTTCACAAACCAGCAAAGAATAATTAATTACAATATATATTTTACATAGAGACGCACAGTAGTGCGTCTTTTTTTTATTAGGAAACTATACCAGATGTTAGAGGCACTACTGTGCGTCTCTACAATATCGAATATATATTGATGGTAGAAAATGCTTGTAGGATTTTGTGTTATTTTTTGCCTTTACATCCCAAAATACATTTCTATTGAATTTTAAGTTTTTTATTACGAATCCCGTTTTTAAAGGGATAAAAAGGGGTGAAATTGATAAATAAATACGTTCGTGCCCCTAAAAACGAATATATTGCTCCCCTGATACCGTCATTTATTAATCACTTTTGCAATATAAATTACTAATGAATTTATCTAACTAACCAATTTAAAATTTTAACAATGAAAAACAACAAACACGTAAAGATGCTTTTTCTTGGAGGGAATTATCTAAAATTAATGTTAACCCTATTTATGTGTGTGATTGCCACAAACATGAGTGCACAGGAAAGTCTGGTTACAGGAAAAGTAACAGACAACACAGCGATGCCTTTACCGGGTGTAAATGTACATGTCAAAGGAAGCACAAAAGCAACACAAACTGATTTTGATGGTAACTTTAGTATCAATGTGCCTTCAAAAGGGATATTGGTTTTTTCTTTTATCGGGATGGATGAGGTTGCTGTAGAAACAGAAAATAAAAAGAACCTGAAAGTAGTATTGAAACCCAGTTCACAAGTATTGGATGAAATAGTAGTAGTAGGTTATGGTATAAAAAAGAAGAGCGACGTAATCAGTTCCGTTGCATCTGTAAAAGCAGATGACCTGATAAAAGTAGCCACATCTGATGTTGGTGAGATGCTTAGAGGAAAAGCAGCCGGAGTTCAGGTTACTCTATCTGATGGAGGTCCCGGAAGTTCTTCTTCAATACAAATCAGAGGAAAAAAATCCATTAACGGAAGCAATGAACCAATCGTGATTGCTGATGGTATAGTAATAGGAAGTATCAACGACATCAATGCAAATGATATCGCTTCTTTAGAAATTTTGAAAGATGCCGCCGCACAATCTATATATGGAGCAAGGGCATCAAATGGTGTAATCCTAATTACGACTAAAAGAGGAAAGGCAGGAAAAGCAAAAATTGCCTATAATGGTTTCTCAGGCGTTCAGACCGTAAACCGAAATTTTGACATTTACAGCGGTGAAGAATTTGCACAATTAAAAAGAGAAGCGTACAGAACCAGTAACAATGGTGTTTACAGACCAGACAATCAGGTTTTTTCTCCGCTTGAATTAGAGTCTGTTCAGTCAGGGAAATACATAGACTGGGAGGAACATATTATGAGAACAGGTGTTACCAATAACCACAGTTTAAGTGTTTCTTCGGGAACTGATAAGACCAGTATTTTTACCAGTCTTAATTACATTAATACAACAGGTGTAATTCCGAATTCTGATTTTGAGAAAGTAGCGATGAGGATTAATGTGGATCAGAGAATCAATAACTGGCTGAAAATAGGAATGAACGCTTCACTTCAGTTTTCAGAATCAAACAATCCAAATTCAGGTAATGTTTTGAATAATTCAATATCAAATGATTCAAGGGTAGGGAATATCCTGAGTTATTCTATTACGACATCACCGCTTGGCAGAATTTACAATGACGATGGATCTTACCGTCATTTGCCGGGAGGAATACAGGAAACACCAAATCCGCTTATTGATATCTACGAAACCACATTAAATGAAACGAGCAGAAATGATATTATGAATGTTTTTCTGGATATCAATATTCTAAAAGGCCTTACTTATAAATTAAACACCAGCAGAAGATCTTGGAATTACAAAGGCATGGCTTTTAATACTTCAAAATCACTTTCGGGTATTGCAAATTCAGGACAAGGAAGCGGAAGCATTTCTTTTAGGGACAATGTGGAATATCAGATCAGTAATATTTTGAATTATAATTTCAAAGTGGCAGAAAAAAATCATTTTGCTGTTACAGGGGTACAGGAAACTACTACATCTGAATATAATGATTTTAGAAATTCGGCAAGCAGAATACCAAGTGACATACTTGGAATATATGGTTTAGAAAGTGCCTTTTTAAACACACCTGAAATTGGTGGAAACGAAAGATCTTTAATTTCTTTTGCAGGAAAACTGGAATATGACTTTGACAGCAAATATTATTTTACAGTTTCAGGAAGAGCTGATGGTTCATCCGTATTTGGAAAAAATAATAAATGGGGATATTTCCCAGCGGTAAATGCAGCGTGGAATGTTTACAAAGAAGATTTTATAACAGAACATGCTCCCGTAATCAGCAACTTAAAATTAAGAGCGAGTTACGGAAAAGTGGGTAATCAGCCTCAAAATCCGTATCAGAGTATGGCTAGTGCTAACCAAAGGGATTATATCATCAATGGGATAAAAGTATCGGGATTTATTCCGGGAAATCAACTGTCTAATCCGGATTTGAAATGGGAGACTTCAACACAATTGAATCTTGCTGTGGATTTCGGTTTATTCAAAAACAGATTAAGTGGTACTGTTGAAGTTTATGATACCGATACTTCAGATTTATTGATTTATGAAGCACTGAATGCAAACACAGGTTACACAACCAAATTGTCTAATCTTGGAAAAGTAAATAACAAAGGTCTTGAGATCAGTTTGAATTCTGAACTTATAAAAAAGAAAGATTTTAGTCTGAATCTGGGTGCGACTTTTACAAAAAATAAAAACAGCATCGTAAGTATTTATGGCAAGGATACAAACGGAGACGGAAAAGAAGATGATGCAGTTGGAAATTTATGGTTTATTGGCAAACCAATCGATGTGTATTACCAGTATAAAGCGGTTGGAATCTATCAGATTGGTGAAACTATTCCTGTAATTACCGGTACGACATTATTGCCGGGAGATATAAAATTATATGATGCAAATCCGTCAAACGGTGCAACTCCAAATCCTGATGAAGACAGGGTAATCACTTCAAAAATGCCGGACTGGTTCGGAACAGTTTCATTAAGCATGAAATACAAACGTTTCGATTTTTCTGCTGATGTTTATACTGTTCAGGGCATTACGAAAGACAACGCTTATTTATATGGATACGTTCAGGGCGGATCTTTAAGAGGTGTTAAAAATGGTATCAAACAAAACTACTGGACTCCTGAAAATCCGGGTGGAAACTGGCCAAGACCAAGAGACGGTAACGATCCGCCTTACATGTATACTTTAGGGTTACAGGATGCTTCATATATAAGACTGCAAAATGTATCGCTTGGTTTTACCCTGCCGGAAAACACACTTCAATCATTAGGATTGACGAATTTAAGACTTTATGTAACGGGAAGTAATTTAGTGACCATTACAGATTTTCAGTCGTACAGTCCTGAAAAAAATGTAGGTGATTATCCGGAACCTGTTACTTGTGTTATCGGTTTACAAGTTGGTTTTTAATGGCGCAGTTTAACACATATAATAAATTAAAAAATAACAAGATCATGAAAAATATAAATTTTCTATTTGTTTTGATATTCGTGTTTTCTCTGGGATTTACTTCATGTGAAGATTTTCTGGAAGAAACCGTAAAAGATCAGATTGCAGTAGATTATATCTACACGACTCCAGCCGGTTTAGAGGTTGGTGTAAATGCGCTTTACAATCAAATGCGATACTATAATCTGCCATCAGGTGATAATAGTGATTTGTGGGCCAATGTGTTTTTTATGGTGGCAACAGATTTAGGATTGCACAGAACCTGGAATACCCCTTATGGAACCGGTCATAATCCGGCTGCTTATACAGGATCAAAATGGATTCAGGGATATAAAATTATCGACAGATGTTCTGCTATTATAACTTCGGCAAGATCGGTTTCTATGGATGAAAATGCAAAGAAAAGACTGGTGGCTCAGGCTCGTGTAATCAGAGGTGAATTGTATCTGGATTTGAAACAAATGTATGGAGGGATATTAATTGACACTATTCCAACCACTCCGGAAAACATCAATGATCCCGTAGAATACAAAGTGGCCAGCGATGCTGATGTATACAAATTAATCGATGGAGACCTTGATTATGCAATCGCCAATCTTCCTTTTAAAGTAGATCCGGGACGTTATGGTCAGGGAGTTGCAAGACACATTCGCGGAAAAAGTGCCTTATGGCAGCAGGACTGGACAGGAGCTGCAGCACAGTTTGATGCTATTATAAATGACGGAACACATGCTTTGGTAACACTAGGTGAAGTGTGGGGACAAAATGCCAATCATAAAGAGTCTCTTTTCACTTATCAGAAAGATTTCTTATTAGGTCCAAATGATAATTTAGCAGGTGGGGGAGGTTCCTGGCTGAGCAGTGTTTTTACCAACAGAACTTACGAATTAAAGCCAAGCGAACTGGTTCAGGAAGTAGCTTACGGAGGACAGTCTTTAGGCTGGTTTTACCCGAACAATTATTTGAAATCACTTTATGATCAGGCTAACGATTTAAGGTTTAAGACCTATTATTATTCGGATAATTACCTGGATTATAAAATTAATGTTGCCGGAAATCCAAATTTTGGCCAGCCAATTACCAATCCTGCAATTGCAGCTCCAAACGGGAATTACAGAGCATGGCATTGGAGTTTGAAAAAATACCATGATACAGAGAAACTGCCTCAGACTTCAGACAGCTACAAAGATTATATGTATTACAGATTAGCCGAAACGTATTTATTGGCTTCTGAAGCATATCATAATTTGGGTAATGATACAAAGGCGCTTCAATACCTTAATAAAGTAAGAAGAAGAGGTTACACAGGAGATCCTTTAAGTACAAATGCTACTTATGATATTACAACATGGACTCTGAATACTTATTTGGATGAATCAGCAAGAGAACTGGCTTTTGAAAACAACAGATGGTTCCTTTTGAAAAGATTAGGGCTTTTGGTAGAAAGACAAAATTTATATTTCCGTTCAAGTCCTTCAGGTACTATTTCAGGTGAAGTACAGCTAAAAATGACTCCCGCAATGGTAAACATGCCAATTCCTCAAAGCCAGATTGATCTAATGGGAAAACCTGCAGGATTTAATGTAGGATATTAAGCTAAAGAATGTTTTCAAAATAACAACGGATCTGGAAATGATGAGTTTTCAGATCCTTAAAAAAATAACACGATGATAAATAAACAAATTATTTTAGGTGTACTGACTGCTTTTGTATTTGCTTCATGCAGCAACGATGAAAAAGTAGTTTTTATAAATGCAGATGAAGATGGAGGCCCCGTTAATCCGAATCCTGTAACGCAGACGCTAAAAGAGAAAGCAAAATTTAAAATAGGGGCTGCGGTAAAAATGAAAGACCTGCAGGGAGAAGTCAGTTACAAAAACGCGGTTTTAAAACATTACAATCAGATTTCTGCAGAGTTTGAAATGAAAATGGCAAGTATCTGGACTTCATCCACTGCCAGTAATTATACAGCAGCCGATTATTTGGTAAATTTTGCCAAAGACAACAACATGGAAGTACACGGACATACTCTGGTCTGGTATAATTCATTTCCGGACTGGTTTAAAAATGCAAAATACGACTCCATTACCTACGAGGCTAAGGTGAAGGTTTATATTACTGATGTAGTAACACGTTACAAAGGAAAAGTAAAAAGCTGGGATGTAGTAAATGAAGTTTTTGCAGATGGTGGAGCTTTACGCGATGAGAATGTGATAAAACCGGTATTTAAAGATCCAATTGGTTTCTACGGAAGATGTTTTCGATACGCAAGAGCAGCAGATCCGGATGCAAAATTATTTTACAATGATTATAGTGTGGTCATAGATGCCGGAAAAAGAGCAGCCATAAAAAAGATGGTGACGAGATTTAAAGCCAACGGAGTTCCGATTGATGGTGTAGGAGATCAGTTTCACTATGCGACCGACACAAACAGACAAACGATGAAGACCGGTTTTACAGATCTTGCTTCAACAGGACTGCTAATTCATATTTCAGAATTAGACATTAAAGTAAACACGGCTAAATCTGATACATATGTTTTTAATGATGTGGAGAATCAAAAACAGGCAGAAACCTATAAATACATTACAACGATGTATGAAGAACTGCCTCAAAACCAAAAATTTGCCATCACAACCTGGGGTGTAACCGATAAATATACCTGGCTGACAAGCTTCTGGCATTCAAAAGAATATCCGTTGCTTCTGGATGCTGATTATAACAAAAAACCGGCATATCAGGGATTTTTAGATGGTTTAAAGTAAAAAGAAAATTAGAGTCAAGGAAAATAAAAGAAATAAATGAAAGAGCAAAGAAGAAAGACTTCTCAACAGTCTTGCTTCTTGCTTCTCAAATCCTGCTTCTATTCTCTCTTCTCTCAAATAACATTCAAATGAAAAATACAATTACACTTCTGTACTCTTTTATCCTCTGTTGTTCTGTTGCATTCGGACAAAATAGTTCAGATAAAAATACCATAATCGGCAAGAAAGTTTCAGATCTTCTGGCTAAAATGACTCTTGAGGAAAAAATCGGACAGATGACCCAGATTACTTTAGGTACTTTTGAAGATAAAGGAAAACCGGATCTTGTTGAAACAAAACTAGCTGAAGGAATTCAGAAGTACCACATTGGTTCGATATTAAATACGCCTTATCCGTATGCGCCTACTGCAAAAGGATGGAATGATATCATGACTGCGATTAGTAAAGTAAGCAATAAAACCCGACTTAAAATTCCGGTTTTATACGGTATCGATGCTATTCACGGTGCGAGTTATACACAAGGCGCTACTTTATTTCCGCAGCAAATTGGTATGGCAGCAACTTTCAATACGGAAATTGTAAAAAAAGGAGCCGAAATTTCAGCTTACGAAACAAGGGCTTCCTCGATTCCGTGGGTGTTTTCTCCTGATTTAGATTTGCCGAGAAATCCGGCATGGTCCAGAATTTGGGAATCTTTTGGAGAAGATGTGTATTTAACTTCAAGAATGGGTGAAGCTATGATTTCCGGTTTTGAAGGCGGCGACATTGGTTCGAAATACCACGTAGCTTCCTGTATGAAACATTTTATTGGCTACGGAAGCACTACCACCGGAAAAGACAGAACACCAAGTATTATTCCGGAGCGTGTTTTAAGACAATTTGATCTTCCTATTTATCAAGCCGCTATTAAGGCTGGTGCCAAAAGCGTCATGATCAGTTCCGGAGAAATAAACGGAACACCGGTTCACGCCAGTAAATACTTAATCACCGATGTTCTGAAAAAAGAATTAGGGTTTCCGGGTGTGGTTGTAACAGACTGGAAAGACATCATCTATCTCCACACTCGTCATAAAGTGGCGGAAAGCAACAGAGAAGCAGTGAAAATTGCTGTTTTAGCTGGTATTGACATGAGTATGGTTCCTGAGAATTATTCTTTTTGTATTGATTTACTGGACTTAGTAAACAAAGGAGAAATTCCGATGTCACGAATTGACGATGCGGTAAGCCGAATTCTTAAAATGAAAATGGAACTGAATTTATTCGAAGGCACAATCGCCGATTCAAAACTGTATCCAAAGTTTGGTTCTCCTGAATTCATTAAAGAAGCCTACAATGCTGCAGCAGAATCGATCACTTTGTTAAAGAACAAAAATGCGGTTTTGCCTTTAAATAAAAACGAAAAAATACTCGTTACTGGTCCGACTGCCAACAGCATGGTTTCGTTAAACGGAGGGTGGACCTATACCTGGCAGGGAGATAAAACAGATGAATTAGCGGGAGATAAATTCACCATTCTGGAAGCATTGCAAAACAAAGCAGGCGCAGCAAATATTCTGTATACCAAAGGAGCCGATTTAATGCTTGAAAACGATCAGGAAATTGAGAATGCTGTAACATTAGCAAAGGACGCATCGAAAATTATTCTTTGCCTGGGCGAAAAAAACTATACTGAAACTCCTGGTGATATTAGCAGTTTGTATATAAGTGCTTCACAAATAAAACTGGCATTGGCATTATCAAAATTAAATAAGCCCATTGTTTTAGTTTTAAATGAAGGAAGACCCAGAATAATTAGTGATTTTGAAGATAAAATGGATGCGGTTATTCAGTGTTATCTTCCAGGAAATGAAGGAGGACGAGCTTTGGCGGATATTCTGTACGGTGACGTAAACCCAAGTGGAAGATTGCCTTATAACTATCCGAGATATCCAAATTCATTAGAGAAATACAATAGAAAGTACACTGAAAGTCTGGCTACCGACGAGCAAAATGACGATGCAAAATATCAGAGAAGCTACCAGCCTCAGTTTGAATTTGGTACCGGATTATCGTATTCGACTTTCACGTATGCAAACCTTAAAATTGACAAAACAGAGATCAATGCCACTGACGAAATTGCTATTAGTATTGATGTAACCAATACAGGTAAACTGGCCGGAAAAGAATCGGTTCTGCTGTATCTGAGCGATTTGTATGCCAGTATCACACCGGAAGTAAAGGCTTTAAAACGTTTTGAAAAAATAAATTTAGCGGCAAATGAAACCAAAACGGTTCATTTTACATTGAATCAAAAAGATTTACAATTTGTCAATAACGACTTAAAATGGGTTTCAGAAAAAGGAACTTTCAAAATTACAATCGGGAATCTCTCACAGCAGTTTTTATTGAAATAATTAGACTATCTAACCTTTTATTAACCAAAAATTTTGAAATCATGACTACAAAAATAAATTCAATATTAAAATTACGATATTTCATTTTAGTGCTTTCTATAAGTTTACTTTCCTGTGAAGCTGATGTGCGTGAGGTTTATTTATATACACCGGGAAAGCTGGAAGCAACTTCTACCAATACGGCTATTAAGGCAGGCGAAACGGTGACCTACACTAGTACTTCAACAAAAGTGCGTGCTATAAAATGGACTTTTCAGGGTGGGTCTCCGGGTTCATCCGCCGACCCAAATGTGACTGTAAAATATGCCAAAGGCGGAAGTTTTACTACAACACTTGAAATAACATATGTTGATAATCTAACAGAGAAAAAAACATTTGCTGTTGAGGTTGAAGCACCTGCAATACCTCCGGTTGTTGTGCCGGTTGATGGACTGAAAATTTATTCTGACAGTCCGGATTTTACAAAAACAGCCCAAACGTTGAACTGGGTTTCAAGTAATCAGTTTGTTATTTCACAGGTTGCTGAAGGTGGATATGAAGAAGCTTTCAGAAGCTTTACACTTCCGGCGACTCCTCCGGCAGCTGAGGCAAAATGGGCGATGGCAATTTTACAATTTACAGCAGTTACGGATATTTCGTCTTATACCTATCTCAATCTGGCAGTAAGAACAACAAGTACTGGCAAGATTAGATTCAGAATGAAAGATGCCTCGAATACGGGTTATGTTGAATTTGATGCTACAAGCAATCTTTATGGTTTAAAAAGAGACGGTAACTGGAATATGGTTCAGATACCAATTGCTAAATACAAGGAACAAAATCCATTATTAGACTTAACCAAAATCAAAGACATATTGGTATTAAGAAGTGTTGACCCGGAAGATGTCAGAACTTTAAATAATTATACTTTCGACATTGATCATATCTATTTGTCTAAATAAATTTTGTCCCCAAGACTATCATTTGGGACAGTTTTTATAGCTGTCCCAATATTTTCTTCCAAGAATTATACTAAAAATTAAAGATTCATTTTAATGAAACATTCCATTTATTTATTGTTCTGTTTTCTTATAAGCCAAATTGCTTTACAGGCACAGAATAACGTAAAGTATCCAAAAGTCGAAGCCAGACAAAATGCATTAGATCCGAACTGGGTTTCTTATGAAGCAAAAACCGTAGATAAACTTCCTGCCTTTAAAATTAAAAAAGAAGGACCGATTTCTATGTACGGTGGACGCAAAGTCTGGCAGAAAGAAGCAACCGGATTTTTTAGGACACAAAAAATAGAAGACAGATGGTGGATTATTGACCCGGAAGGATATCCGTTTATTTACAAAGGTATTGCCGTTTTTAATGCCGGGCGCTCCGTAAATCAACAAAAAGCATTTGATAAAAAATATGGTACTCCTGAAAATTGGGTAAAACAAGAGTCCCAATTTCTACGCAGCAACGGATTTAATGGAGTGGGTGCGTGGTCGAATGTAGATTTAGTGAGAAAATCCGAAAATCCGTTGGTTTATACCGTAATTGTTTCACCAATGGGAATGTATCATTCGGATCATATTAAAAAATACGGCGGTAAATATAAAGAAGCCAGCTGGCAGAATTATCGTTTTGATTTGGTTATGGTTTTCGACAAAGAATTTGATGGGTATGTCGAAAAAGCGATAGCTCCGATTGCCCAATATAAAGATGATAAGTATTTGATGGGTTATTTTACTGATAATGAACTGCCATGGTACAACGATGCTTTGGATAAACATTTAACTTTATTGGCCAAAGATGAGCAGGGCTATATTGCTGCAAAAGAATGGCTGGACCAAAGAAAAGGTTTTAACGCTTCGATTACAGATGTCACTCAGGAGGACCGTATGGCATTTACGGCATTCTATTTTGAAACGTATATGAAGAAAGTAACAGCGGCACTTCGTAAAGCAGATCCCAATCATCTTTATTTAGGATGCCGTTTCAATCAGGATAAAGAACAGGAACTGACCAATCCGGAAATTTTTAAAGTTGCCGGAAAATATATGGATATCGTTTCGATAAACCATTACAGAAAATGGGAACCAGGACAGGAGCTGATGAACAATTGGGGTGAATGGTCAGGAAAGCCATTTCTAATCACAGAATGGTACACAAAAGGAGAAGATTCCGGACTGCCAAACAATACAGGTGCGGGATGGCTTGTGAGAACACAGAAAGAAAGAGGGCTTTTCTATCAAAATTTCACATTAGAATTACTGAAAAATAAGAACTCCGTTGGCTGGCACTGGTTTAAATACATGGATAATGATCCGGAAGATTTAAGTACGGATTATTCCAACAGAGATTCGAACAAAGGGATCGTCAACAGTAAGTTTGAGCCCTATGTGCCATTATTGAAAGAGATAAAAATAATCAATGACAATGCTTACGAGTTGACACGTTATTTTGATAAATAAAAAGAATTAGAAAATAAAGTAGAAACGTATTCTGAAACAGATTAGCTATGTTTTATTTAAGAAAAAAATCTGCTAAATCTGTTAAATCTGCGAGCTTAAAATTTTTTTCTCGCAGATTTAGCAGATCAGCAGATAAAATTTAGCTATGTGAATTTAAAAAAAGTAAAACGCCTTTTATACACAAAGTAAATCTATGTTTCTATGTGTTTAAAATTAATTAGACCATATAATTAAAAATAATGACTATGAAAAAAATTGTAATGCTGTGCTGTACTTTATTTGTGATGGGAAAAGCAATGGCGCAGGACATTCCGCTACTCTCTAATATTTCAGCACGAAATAACATTAATTTAAACGGGAAATGGAGCTATATAGTCGATCCATTAGAAAACGGCTATTATGATTACCGTCTGATGCCCTTTAAAAACAACGGGTTCTTTGAAAATAAGAAATTCAATACTTCAGAATTAACCGAATACAATTTTGCTACTTCGGCTACAATGGACATTCCATCTGACTGGAATACAAAAGACGAAAGATTGTTTTTTTATGAAGGAACAGTTTGGTTCCAAAAAGATTTTAATTATAAAAAAGATTCCAAAACGAAAGGAATTCTATACTTCGGAGCAGTCAATTATGATGCAAAAGTGTATGTAAATGGAAAGTTTGCCGGAAGCCATGTTGGAGGTTACACTCCTTTTAATTTCGATGTTACTAATCTTTTGGTAGATGGAAATAATTTTGTAGTTGTAAAAGTCGACAACAAACGTCATAAAGATAACGTTCCAACCGTAAATATGGATTGGTGGAATTATGGCGGAATCACCAGAGATGTGGCATTAGCACAGGTTCCGAATACTTATATCGAAGATTATCTGGTTCAGTTGGATAAAAAGGATAAAACGAAGATTTCAGGCTGGATTAAACTGAATACCGAAACAGCAAATCAATCGGTTTCAATTAACATTTCCGAATTAAAAATCAAGAAAAACATCACCACCGATTCAAAAGGAATGGCTTATTTTGAAATCAAAACAAAACCGGTTTTATGGACACCGGAAAAGCCAAAATTATATGATGTTACCATAACTAAAGCTGATGAAAATATTGCAGATAAAATTGGTTTTAGAACCATTGAAACCAAAGGAAAAGAAATTTTGCTTAACGGGAAAAAGGTTTTTCTAAGAGGTATCAGTATTCACGAAGAAGCACCTTACAGACAAGGAAGGGCGTGGTCTCAGGAAGATGCCGTTACCTTGCTTACATGGGCGAAAGAGTTAGGATGCAATTATGTACGTCTGGCACATTATCCTCACAACGAAAACATGGTAAGAGAAGCGGAGAAAATGGGAATAATGATCTGGTCTGAAGTTCCGGTTTACTGGACTATTTCCTGGACAAATCCGGATACGTATGCCAATGCAGAACGTCAGCTGCATGACATGATTTACCGGGATAGAAATCGTTGCGGAATCGTAATCTGGTCTATCGCTAACGAAACACCTCATGGCGATGACAGGGATGTTTTTTTAAGTAAACTAGCGAAATTTGCCCGTGCTCAGGATAATTCCCGCTTAATAAGTATGGCTATGGAAGTTACCAAAAGTCCAAACAACACCAACACACTTCATGATAACATGAATGAATTTGTTGACATCGTAAGTTTCAATCAATATTTAGGATGGTACAGGGGGACAAACGAATCCTGTAAAGATATGAAATGGGTAATTCCGTACAACAAACCTGTTATTATCAGTGAATTTGGCGGAGAGGCTTTACAAGGATTGCATGGTGATAAAAAAGAGCGTTGGAATGAAGAATATCAGGAAGAATTGTACATACAAAACACTCAAATGTTTAACCGTATTGAGGGGCTGGCAGGAGTTTCTCCGTGGATTCTGGTTGATTTCAGGTCGCCAAGAAGACAGCTTCCTAATATTCAGGATTTCTTTAACCGCAAAGGACTGATTTCAAGTTCAGGAATAAAAAAGAAAGCTTTTTATGTCATGAAAGACTGGTACGAACAAAAAGAAGCAGAGTATAAATAAATTGTTTTAATGTTGATAGTGTGAATGAAAAGCCAAATAGAAATATTTGGCTTTTTTTTATGAATAAGAACATATAAACCCCTAAAGAAGAACTATTATCTCCCCTTAAAAATACTGATTTCATAATATTTGTAATTAGAAAATTAACTATTTAAAAAACCTAAAAAACAAATTAAAATGAAAAGAAAATTACTTAAAAAGGAGAGTTTATCATGTTTTGCCTTGCTGCTATTTGGTCTTAATTTTAGTTTTGGACAACAAACTATTGGACAATTTCCGGTAATGGATGGCGGATTCGAATCGCAGGTGATATCCAATATAGGTTCTATCACACCACATGCTACAGATTGGACAATTAGTACTTCGCCTGCATCTGTTACAAGAGATATCATTACGAATGCTGCTGCTGCCCGTTCAGGAAATAAATATGTTTCTTTTTCTAATGCTGCATCCGGAAGTACAAGATTGCAGTCTCCAATTGCCAGTACTCTTGCTGTAAGTACACAATACACAGTTCAGTATTATTTTAAAGCGGCTGTTTCTCCTTTAGCCTATTTAACCGGAGCGATTTATATCAATGGCGCCGGGGCTAACGCAGCAATAGTTCCTAAACCTGCCGCATTTGTTGCTAATACCTGGATAAAAGCATCTGCAACATTTACCACAACTGCCACAGCAGGAGCATCAAGATTTGCATCTCCAAGAATTAATGGGACTACTAATACTACCGATATTATAAACATTGATGACTTTGTAGTGTATGCAGGACCTTTGGATGAAACCGCTCCGGATGCTCCATCAGCACCCACAGTAAATGGTCTGGATGTAAGCTGGACAGCTCCCGCAACAGGAGTTGACGGAGGAGGATATGTAGTTGTTCGTTATGCCACACTTCCGGCTGCTGATAATGACCCTAAACAAAATGGGATATATAAAGTAGGAAACACTTTAACTGAAGGCACTGGTTCTTTAGTCGGAACTGTTGTTTATGTTGGAACTGGCACTTCATTTACAGATCCAGTGGCAGGTTCTGTTTCCGGCAGCGATTTCTATAAAGTATATGCTGTCGATAAGGCATTCAATTATTCTTTGGAAACGACATTGGAAACGAATGAATGGAGTTTAGAAAATCCAATTAGTATATATCCGGCTCCGGTAAAAGAGAACCGATTTACGATTTCTTTGCCTGCATCTATTTCCGGAAAAGTGGCTGTTGGAATTTACAATATATCGGGACAATTAGTTTATAAAACAGATGTGGCTGATGCTATTAATTCTATTGAGGTACGTCCTTCTCAAGTGCTTACAGCAGGAGTATATATTTTAAAAGTAGAAAACAACGGAAATACAAGTACGCAAAAAATATTGATAAACTAAAACCGTATTTTGATTAATAAATTTTTAAAAAAAACTTCCAATGTCATTTGATTTTGGAAGTTTTTTATTTTTCGAAGAAGAAAATTATTTTATGAAATTAAAGAATCCTTTTTTCCATTTCGAATATGTTCACGATGTGAGATTCCCCAATTGATCATTTCGGTAATTATAGGCCCGAAAGATTTGCAATAATCAGTTGATTCATAAAGTATCGGTACTTCTGCGTCACGGTCTTCTGTTCTCTTAACCAGATTATTGAGTTCCATATCCTTTAATTCTTTCGAAAGCATGCGTGAAGTAATTCCGGGAATGCTTTTCTGAATTTCCTTAAACCGTAGATTACCATTACAAATCGAATTGATAATTGGCAATTTCCATTTTCCTCCTAAAACATATAAAGTATCCTGCAGTGCCTGAACTTCTTCTTTCTGATTTCTCAACATTGTTATTTATTTTATACTAAGATATAAAACATTTTATTTTTTGAGCACTGTTCCATTAGACTAAAAGCTCGGTTTTTATCTTCATTTTATGTAGAGATAAAATGGTATACTCAATGATACCGCTGAAAAAGAAATGCCTTTTCAGATTTAAATTTGTCCTGTTAATTTAAAAACATAAAAAATGGACAATTTAAAAAATAAAGTGGCAGTAATTACCGGAGGAAATAGTGGAATTGGTTACGCAACAGCCAAACAATTAAAAGAGCAAGGTGCAACCGTTATCATTACAGGAAGAAGAAAAGAAGCAATTGAAGCAGCGGCTTCTGAATTGGGAGTACATGCTATAGTTGCAGATCAATCCCGTATTTCTGACATTGAAAATCTGGTTTCAAAAGTAAAAGAAGATTTTGGTCAAGTTGATATTCTTTTTATCAATGCCGGAATTGCCGGTTTAGGAACGATTGAACAAGCCACAGAAACCTTATACGATGACATTATGAATATCAATTTAAAAGGAGCTTATTTTACCCTAAGCCGATTTATTCCGATTTTGAAAGATAGTGCATCAGTAGTATTTCTTTCCTCCAACACAGCCAGTATGAGCGGAGCAGGATCATCCATTTATTCTTCAGGTAAAACAGCACTTAATGCCGTAATGAAAATTGCCGCTGTCGAATTAGCGCCTAGAAAAATCAGGGTAAATTCGGTTAGTCCTGGTCCAACAGAAACAGAAGTAATGAAAAAAGTAGGTTTAGACGAAGCCACCGTAAAATCGATTATGGATGTGGTGGTAGATAAAATTCCGTTAAAACAAATGGGAAGCTCAGAAGATGTAGCAAAAATGGTTTCACATTTAAGCAGTGACGCTTCAAAATTCATTACCGGAGCCGATTTCATTATGGATGGCGGAATGGTTTTGGCTTAAAATTTTTTGTTTAAGGTTTCAGGCTGAAATAATTTAAACGCAAAGTCGCTAAGATCTACGCAAAGGTCGCAAAGTTATTCATTTCATAGCTTTGCGACCTTTGTCTTTTATAAAACGCTATCAAAAAAGCCTTTGTGCACTTTGCGGTTAAATCCTTTTGGGTAAGTCGTAAAACATTTCACATTTCACACTGTCCATTTCACTTCTTACTTCGTCCGGTTGAACTATTTTCTGATTTAAAAAGAAGGATTGTCAAGCTACTTTTGACGAAGAAATTAACTGATAAACCAATAATTTAAATCAAAACAATATGGAAACTAAAAAACAGAAAACATGGGTTATTATCGCTATTATCATTTTAGGAATTATCGCTTTTTTAATTCCGAATCAGATTGCAGCACAGACAGGAATAAAACGCACCGATTTACAAAAACAGGACCTGAGCGTTCCGGGACGTGAAGCGGTTCAGGCACGAATTGATTTTGATGGACATTCGGCTTTTGGAAAACATTCTCATCCGGGCGAAGAGGTTATCTATGTACTTGAAGGCTCATTAGAATATGAAGTTGAAGGACAGGCGCCCGTAACATTAAAAGCGGGAGAAGTGCTTTTTATTCCGGCAGGCGTAGTGCACTCCGCAAGGAATAACAGCAATGCAAAAGCTTCAGAACTGGCAACTTACATTGTAGAAAAAAGGAAACCGATTCTGGTTCTGAAAAAGTAAACCACATTTAAAATTTTCAAATTTCAGTCTGTCCGTTTCAACCTTTACTTCGTCCGTTTAAGCTCTTTTCTGATTGTATAAAAATGGTTATAGAAATACTTTTGACGAAGAAATTAACGGATAATCAACTAATAAAAAAATAATACTTATGAAAACTTTATTCAATAGTGCAAAAATAATTTTAATGCTTCTTTTTATGAATGCCGCCATTGCACAAGCTCCAAAACAAGAAGTAAACAGTTCACTGGGAACTTTAAAAGAAATCAATGCCGGATTATTAAATGTGGGTTATACAGAAGCAGGACCTTCAAACGGAACACCGGTAATTTTGCTTCACGGCTGGCCATATGATATACACAGTTACAATGAAGTGGTTCCTATTTTAGTTTCAAAAGGATACCATGTTTTTACACCTTATTTAAGAGGATTCGGAACTACAACCTTTCTTTCAAAAGCCACTTTTAGAAACGGACAGCAGGCAGCTTTGGCAAGTGACATTATCGCCTTTATGGATGCGCTGAAAATCGACAAAGCCGTAATTGGCGGTTTCGACTGGGGTGCAAGAACAGCTGTAGTAGTATCGGCAATTTGGCCGGAACGTGTAAAAGGTCTGGTTTCAGTAAGCGGTTATTTGGTGGTAAATCTGGAAGCTAACCTGAAACCATTGCCTCCAAAAGCAGAATTAGGATGGTGGTACCAATATTATTTCGCAACCGAAAGAGGAAAGTTAGGTTACACTCAAAATACGTATGAATTCAATAAACAAATCTGGCAAATAGCTTCTCCACTATGGAATTTTGACAAAGCTACTTACGATCAGACAGCTCAATCATTTAATAATCCGGATCACGTAGCAATTGTGATTCATAATTACAGATGGAGACAATCTCTTGAAAAAGGAGAATCCAAATACGATAGTTTAGAAAAACGTTTGGCGGCAAGACCGGCAATTAAAGTTCCGACTATTACAATAGGAAGCGATTTTGACGGCGCTTTCGCGGATGGAAAAGCCTACGCAGACAAATTTACTGGTAAATACGAACACCGAATCCTAAAAGGCATCGGACACAATGTTCCTCAGGAAGATCCGGAAGCATTTGCAAAAGCAATTATAGACGTAGATAATTTTAGTAAAAAGTAAAAAGTAAAAAGTAAAAAGTAAAAAGTAAAAAGTATCAGTAAAAGTCTATTCACATTTCACATTTTACAATTAACAACTCACAATTAATAAAAAAGTCATGGAAACAAAAATCGTATACACAGGAAAAACACACACTACAGGAGGCCGTAACGGTGCTTCTCAAAGTTCAGATGAGCAGTTAAACATTAAATTAAGTTCACCCGGAACTTCACGTCCGGGTACAAATCCTGAACAGCTTTTTGCTGCAGGCTGGTCGGCTTGTTTTATTGGTGCTTTAGGAATAGCGGCTTCGTCACAAGGGATTAAACTTCCTGTAGATACTGCCGTAAACGCGGAGGTTGATTTATGTGTAACCGAAGGTGAATATTCTCTTCAGGCACGTTTAAACATCAGTCTTCCGGGAATCGACCGTGAGATGGCAGAAGCTTTGGCTGCCCAGGCACATCAGACGTGCCCTTACTCTAAAGCAACGAAAGGTAATATTAACGTTGAGATTACTATTTTGTAAAAAGTTAAAAGTGAGATGTGAAATGTTTTAAAATAATTTTTCACATCTCACATTTTACCTCTAACATTTAACGCACAATACAGATGAAAAATATACTAACTTTTATAATCCTGTTTCTCTTAACAGGAAACACCATTTTCAGTCAAAACTATCCAGACAAAAAAGGTTTTGCTCTTTTAGAATTGTATACTTCCGAAGGCTGTTCGAGTTGTCCTCCTGCTGATGAACTGCTGGGCAAAATTCAGAATGAATACAAAGACGACAATGTTTATGTTTTGGCTTATCACGTAGATTATTGGGACAAACAAGGTTGGAAAGATGTTTTTAGCAATGCTGATTTTACCAAAAGACAATATGATTATGCTAAATTTATGGACAAAGCCCCTATTTACACACCTCAGGTAATCATTAATGGTAAGGCAGATTACATAGGTTCTCAGGAAACGAGTCTTCGAAACGGAATTAAATCGGCAATCTCAAAATCTGCTTCGTCAAATATAACTTTTGAAACAACTCAAAATGATGCTAAACTTTCTATAAATTTTAGCATTGAAGGAACTTCGAAAAACAGCCGTTTGTTTATTGCTGTAATTCAGAAATCGGCAAAAAGCAATGTAAAAAGAGGAGAGAATGCACATCGTGTTTTATCACATTACCAAATTGTTCGTCAGCTGCAGTCGGTTGATTTGAATAAAGCTAAAAAAGGAACTGTCTCAGTTCATCTGCCTAAAAATTTCAATAAACAGGATTTTGAAATTATTGGCTTTGTACAGGATATGAATTCGGGTGCTATATTAGGAGTTAAGTGTGCGTAGTTTATTAATCTCACGCAGATTTTGCAGATAAAGCAGATTATTGAATCTATGTTTATCTGTTGTAATCTTTTCAAATCTGCGTGAAATATTTTTTTCAAAATAAACTTATCTTTGACAAAGCAGTATTTAAAAACAAATAAAATATGGAAAAAATAAAAGGCTTTCAGGTTTCCCGAAAGTTGATTTGGATAAGTTCTGTTGCGCTTGCCGTTCTTGCTTCAATACCAAAATTATTTGATGCTGCTTCTACACCCGGAGACATTGTGATTAATTCTTCGATTACACTGTTGTTTTCTATTTTTATATGGTATTATAATATTTACAGTCTGCCTAAATTTTCTTCACAGCGTACTCATACAAGCTTTTTCAACTGGAAGCTTTTATTTAGTGTTGTTTTAGGTATCGTTGTAATGGTTATTTTGGTAATTGGACATCAGGAACTTTTTCAAATCTCAAAAATGGATGCTCCGATTATGTTTGAATTACGGGGTGTTTTGATCAATCTGATTGTGTATATGTTTCTGCACCTGCTTTTTCAGAACTATCAGACACAGCAAATGAGAGTAGAGTTGGAGCGAACACATACCATGAATCTAGGAGCACAATACGAACTTTTAAAACAGCAGGTTAATCCGCATTTTTTGTTTAACAGTCTGAATACTTTAAAGTCTATGGTTGATATTAACGATCCGATGAGTTCTGATTTTATATTGAAACTTTCTGATTTTTATCGTTTTACACTCGAAAGTAGGAAGTTGGATTTAATTCCGCTTAGGGAAGAACTTCAGATTCTGGATTCGTATGTGTATTTGCTGAAAGCCCGTTTTGAAGACGGATTTATTCTGCACAATAACACAGATCCAAAACAATACGATTCGGCTATTCCGCCTTTTACTTTGCAATTATTAACAGAAAATTGCATTAAGCATAATGTCGTTTCCTTAGATAAACCATTAGAAATAAAATTATATACTGAAGGTGATTTCTTAGTAATCGAAAACCCAATTCAGCTTAAAAGAGGTGTATTGTCTACCGGAGTCGGGCTGGATAATATTAATCAGCGTTTTATGCATTTGGTTCACAAGGAAATCGAAATTGACAAAACAGACACTATTTTTAAAGTAAAAATTCCCCTGATTTATGACTATCATAATAATTGAAGATGAAGTAAAAACGGCTAAAGCACTTGGCCAGCTAATTTTGAGTATCAGGCCCGATGCTCAAATTTTGTCGTACATACAAAGCATAGACGGAGCAGTAAGTTATTTGTCAGAGAATGATCAGCCGGATCTTATTTTTATGGATATTCAGCTGGCAGACGGCTTGTGTTTTGAGATTTTTAAAAATGTGGAAGTGTTATCACCGGTCATATTTTGTACCGCTTTTGATGATTATGCTATTGATGCTTTCAAATCAAACGGGATCGATTATGTATTGAAACCCTTTTCCAGGGAAAGTATCGCCGGAGCTATTAAAAAAGCGGCAGAGTTAAAGAATTTCTTCCAAAGGAATAAAAAAGCAATGCCTGATTTTGATTATTTGTTGACCCGAAATGGCGAAAATAAAGGGAAGAGCAGTTTTTTGGTTTTTAAAAATAATAAGTACCAAACCGTTTTAACAGAAAATATTGCTTTGTTTTATATAAAAAATGAAACCCCGACGATTATGTGTTTTGATAAAACAGAATATCAGATTACACAATCTCTTGATGAGGTTCATAAACTGTTATCACCAACGCAATTCTTCAGAATCAACAGACAGTATTTGGTGAATTTTTCTGCAATAAGAGAAGCTGAACATTATTTCTCAAGAAAATTAATTATCAAACTGACCATTCCGACTGAAGAAAAATTATTGGTTGGAAAAGAGAAAGCTACGTCTTTTTTGAGCTGGTTGGAAAACCGATGAAAAATTTGTTTCAGGTTTTAAGTTTCAAGCCCCAAAAATGACCGAATGAGAACTATATAGTTGTAATTAATTTGAGAAAACCGAAATCTATATCAATATAATATGTTTAATTTTTTTAAAAATAAAAAAGATTTACCGGAATTTGACTTTATTAACTCATACTCTAATAAAGAAAAATATTTTGTTCGTGTAAAAAAATGGAATTGGTTAAATCCTGAACAAATCTCTTTATTGGAAAAAGATTCTGACGGGAAAATCAAAATGACCACATTAGAGTATTGGCCTCAGGAAATGTTCTTAGATGCTGACGGACAAAAAACTATTTCGGAATATTTCGGTATTTTAATTAAGCAATTTAGAGATAGTAAAATGGAAATTCCATCCGATTTGGATAAGTTTATGGTAGAAACGCTTTTGAGTTTAAAGACGGATTTAAGGGCGATTGAGTTTATGGATTCGCCAAGTGAAATTAAAGCCGCATATAAGAATCCAATAAAATAATGGATTTGACATACATCATTAACTTGAAACAAAAAACCTGAAACGAAACTAATTCATTTTTGATGGCGGCATTCCATACTGTTTTTTAAAAGCAAATGAAAAATGCGAAAGATCTTCAAATCCCACTTCCAAATAAACTTCAGATGGTGTTTTACCTTTTTCTTTTATAAGAAAATAAGCCTGTTGCAATCTCTTTTGTAATAACCATCGGCTGGGTGAAATTTCAAAAATACGCTGGAAGTCACGTTTAAAAGTCGCCAGACTCCGGCCTGTGAGGTAAGCAAACCGGTCTAATTGCACATTAAAATGAAAATTCTTCTTCATAAAAGCTTCCAGATCAATTTTGCCTGGCTCATTAAAGTCAAATAAAACATCTTTGAGTTCGGGCTTGCATTGTAATAAAATAGTAATGGCTTCTTTTACTTTTAAAGTCTGAAGTTCCTCGGTTATTAATTGATCTTTATTGATATAAGGAATTAAAGAGTCCATTAAACTTTTAAGCAGCGGAACTTCCTTTAATTGAAAAATAGTTTCCGTTTCAGGACTTTTAATTAAACTGGTTTTCTGATTGTGTTTTATAGAGAAATCACGCAGTACTTCCTGATTAAAATAAATTGAAATGGACTGAAATGCGGTATTAGGATCGGGTTGTTTAATGAATTTTATAAGCTGATTCCTTTTGATAAATCGAAAATCTCCAGGCTTAAAAACATACTCTTTGGTACCATTGTTTAAAGTAAGTATGCCTGAAATCTGAAAACTCAAAACATGTTCTGCAGCAAATTGTTCGCCTTCCCGATTTTGAGTGTAGTAGCAGGAATAAGCAATTGGCGATGTTTTTTGATTTATTTTGGAATCGTTCATATTACAAATTTATAAAAAATCAAGCAGTACCAATTCCTGATACTGCTTAATTAAAGTTGAAAATATTTTAAACATATAAACAATGAGTTTAAAAATATATACCGTAATTTAATTACATTTGACCATTATCATTGATATTGATATTGCATTTTATTATTTCTTTCCGGTATACCATTTTCCTTGTGCTGTATCAAAAAAACTTCCGGCATCATCATGGTCTGTCGATAAACTGATATCTATCCATTTTTGCATTTCTTCTGTTCGGTTTTGATCAGCATTTTTTAAAATGCCAATTGCCTCGCTTCCTAATACAAGATGTACAGGTGGATTTGGATGAGAAGCTAAATCAACCATCACTTTGGCTGCTTTTTCAGGATCTCCAACAGCAACAAATTTTCCACCTTTAAAAAAATCAGTACGCTGTTTTACCATTTCGTAACCTTCTATTTCAGGGGCATAAGACATCGAAGCACCCGCCCAATCTGTACGGAAACCACCTGGTTCAACGCTGGTCACGAATATTCCTAACGGAGCAACTTCTTTGGCCAGAGCTTCGGTAAAGCCACTTAAGCCAAATTTTGCCGCCTGATACATTGTTAAACCCGGATTTCCAACGCGCCCTCCAATTGAACTAATTTGTAAAATCCTTCCTGAACCCTGTTTGCGCATGTAAGGCAATACAGCACGGGTAATTTCTATTGGTGCATATAAATTGGTCTCTAACTGACTGCGAACCTGCTCAGCGGTGTAAGCTTCAGCAGCGCCAATGATTCCGAATCCGGCATTGTTTACCAAAACGTCTATTCTTCTAAAATGTTCTACTGCTGTTTTAACAGCACTATAAACCTGTTCATCATTCGTAACATCTAATGCTAAAGGAAAAATTTGATCTTTAAAACGTTCAGCCAAATCATTTAGCTGATTGATATTTCGCGCTGTTGCTACGACTTTATCACCGCTTTCTAAAACTGCTTCAGTAAGATTACGTCCTAATCCTCTTGAGCTTCCTGTAATAAACCATATTTTATTCATTGTAATTGTATTTAATTGTTCTTTGCAAATTTACGTTGGAAGGCAACTTTACTATTTTGCTGAAAAGCTCAATTTTATTTGTTTAAAAGCTCATATTTGTTTTGCGAAAAAGCCACAAATACAATAAGTTGATTTTAGAATAACATAAATAGAATCTCGCAAAGTCGCAAAGAAAATTAAACTTGGCCTCTGCGACTTTGCGAGATTAAAAAAAGAAGCTTAGTTTTTTCCTGAAAACCTTGGTGTATAAGTAACACTATATAATTTTCTAAACATTAAATAAGTTACGCTTACCATTGTAAAAGCAATAATAGCATCGGTTGTAGCAGAGAAACCCAATACAGCGAGTTTTGAAAAGAAAGCAAAGATAATGTCGAAGAAAACTCCCGCAAATACCCATTCTTTCAATCGTAATAACCTGTTCGGAATTAATAAGGTAATGACACCCGCTACTTTAAATATACCTAATAAATAAATGAAATGTTCCGGATAGCCTAACTCTTGTGTAATTTTCCAAACAATCGGATTTGTCGTAAGTTCAAAAAAACCGCTGGCACCAAACCATAAAGAAGTTAAAATAACGCCTGTCCAATAAATAATTTTTGTTGTTTTTGCATTCATGATTTTAAATTTTTAAGTTGTTAAACAGGACAAATTTGCGTCAAAGGCGATCGGTTTCATATTGATATTTTGGTGAAATGGACAAATTGAAATGCCAAATAGACAATCGATAAGTTCATTTGATTTTATAACTTTACAATAGACTTTTCAAACCTTAATTGTCCCATTTAAATGGAAGCCAAAATACTTTTACAACAGCATATTGCGAAAACAGCTTCATTGACAGAAGAAGAATTCAATTATTTCTTTTCTCATTTTAAGCCAATGTCTTTTAAGAAAGGCCAGACTATAATTGGTGCAGGAGATAAGGTTGATTGTGAGTACTTTGTTATTTCAGGCTGTCTGAAGGCTTTTTTTATCAATGATGAAATAAAAATGTACATACTTCAGTTTGCAATGCCAACCTGGTGGACTTCAGATTATACGGCTTTATACAATCAGACTCCTGCAACAATCAATGTAGATTGTATTACTGATGCCGAAGTGCTTTGTCTTTCTAATACTGACCGCGAAAAACTTTGTGCAGGATTTCATCAGATTGAGCATTTCTTTCGCTGGCGAACCAATAAAGGATATATTGCTTCTCAAAAAAGGCTTTTATCTTTTATGAATAATAATGTCAAAACACGTTATGAAGAACTTTTGATATTGTATCCGCAATTATATAATCTTGTCCCGAAGCATTTAATTGCCGCTTATCTTGGTGTTTCAAGAGAAACTTTAAGCAGGCTGCATAATTCTTAGTTTTTTAGCCACAGATTTGAAGGATTAAAAATGATTTTGTTTCACGCAGATTTGAATGCAGTTGTCATCCCGAACGAGGGATCTTCGCAGGAAACTCCATAAACAAAATCTCCAATCTTTGTTTAGCTACTTGCGGAGATCCTTCCTTCGTCAGGATGACAAAAATGAGGGTAAATTTGCTAAAGGAAAAAAATCTTAGTGAATCTCCGTAAAGAACTTTGTGGATCTCTGTGAAATAAAACCATAGAACTTCATCCCAAAATCAGAATGTGATCTACATCACGTAACCAATTTTCATAGTCGCCGTTCCTTTGTATTGTACTTTTAAATACAATAAAAATGGAAACAACAAATTTTAAAATCGTAAGCTCAGACAGCAGCGTTGACTGGACCGGAAGAAAAGTAACCGGTGCACATAATGGTACAATTAGTATCAAAGAAGGTAATTTCATTTTAGATAATGGAAATGTAAAAGAAGGTAATGTCACCATTAACACTTCTTCAATTAAAATTCTGGATATAACAGATCCGGCAGCAAACGCACAATTCGCAGTTCATCTTGCCTCAGATGATTTTTTCTCAATCGAAAAATTTCCTACAGCCTCTTTTGATATCTCTTCAGTAAAGGAAATATCAGGTAATACTTTTTATCTTGAAGGAAACCTTACCATAAAAGATATTACACACGTTGCCGGTTTCGAAGCAGTAGTTGAAAACAACAGAAATGCAATTACCCTTTCCGGTAAACTGGTTATTGACCGTACTAAATACGATATCAGATTCCGTTCTGGAAATTTCTTCAAAGATTTAGGAGATACCTTGATTTATAACGACTTCGAATTGGATTTTAATATCACTGCCGAAGCCATTTCAGAACAATCTAAAAACTAAAGCCATGCCTTACGTAAAACTCGAATTGACTCGTGAAGGCGTAACACGAGAGCAAAAACAAAAATTAATCAGCGGAATTACGAATTTAATTACAGAAGTATTAAACAAAGATCCGCATTTAACCCACATTGTAATTCAGGAAATAGAATTAGACGATTGGGGTTACGCAGGAGAACAAGTATCAGTATTAAGAGAAAAAGGCATAACTGCCGATAAAAAATAAAGATCATGAAAAAACAAACCATAATTGTAACAGGAGCATCATCCGGTATTGGAAAAGGAATCGCTAAATATTTTTTAGACAGAGGCGATAATGTAGTTATCAATTCAGTAACACCAGCTTCATTAGAAAGTGCTTACTACGAATTTGGAGCAGGAGATAATCTGGCCATGTATGCCGGAGATATAAGCAATAAACAAACCGGACAAGAGCTGGTAAGAATTGCAATCGAAAAGTTTGGTTCTGTTGATGTGCTGGTTAATAATGCCGGAATCTTTGACAGTAGACCATTTTTAGAAGTTGATGAAGCTTATCTGGATAAATTTTTGACCACTAACCTTAAAGGAACCTATTTCACTACTCAGGCTGTCGTTCCACAAATGCTGGAGCAAAAAGGCGGTGTTGTCATTAATATTGGAACCCCTTTAGTGAATCACGGATTAGGTGGCTGGCCGGCTTCGGCACCTGTAGCAAGTAAAGGTGCAATTCATTCTCTGACGATTCAATTGGCAGCCGAATTTGGAAAACAAAATATTCGTTTTAATACCGTTGCTCCGGGTGTAATCAGAACTCCAATGCATGGTAATGCAGTAGATCAGAGTGCCGGTGTGCATTTATTGAACAGGGTAGGAGAAATTGATGACGTTGCCGAAATGGTGTACACGGTGGCGAAAAGCAATTTCATTACCGGCTCCATTATCAACGTTGACGGAGGGAAAGCCGCAGGACATAATTTAAACTAAAATGAAACTTTTATTAACGGCTTTTATGCTCTGTATTTTTCAGGGCATAAAAGCACAAAATACTATCAAAATGGAAAATCAGAAAGAAGAGGTTCTTGCAATTACAAATGCAATTGAAGACCAGTATTTTAAAGGAATTTATGAAGGCGATGAAGCACTTTTAGGAAGTGTCTTTCATGCGGAAGCTTTGCTTTTTGGTGATGTAAAAGGAGAACCCTATTTCAAAACCATTGCATTATATCTGGAAGGTGTGAAAAACAGACAAAGCCCAAAAGATTCAGGAAAGCCTTTTAAAGGAGAAATTTTGAATATAAAAGTGGTAAACTCCATTGCTGTAGCAGAATTAAATGTAAAAATGTATGATTTTAATTATCGGGATTTTTTATCTTTCCATAAGATTAACGGAAAATGGCTGATTGTTAATAAAATGCTGACGGATATAAGTGAATAAATTTCAAAACTAAAAGTCATGTGGTACAATACAAAAGCAACAGAATTACTTGGAATTCAATATCCAATACTTCAGGGACCCTTTGGAGGTAATTTATCAACGGTAGAATTAACTGCAGCCGTTTCAAATGCCGGTGGACTAGGCGGATACGGGGCTTATACCATGAGTCCGCAGGAAATTTTTGAAACAGACAAACAGATTAAAGCAGCGACCAATAAACCTTATAATTTGAATTTGTGGGTAGCTGATCATGATATTGCTAAATCTGGTTTGACAGACGAACAATTTAATAAAGCGAAAGAACTATTTAAACCCTATTTTGATGAAGTCGGAATTCCGTTACCGGAAAAACCGGCTCCATTTCAATCCAGATTTGAAAACCAGCTCGAAGTAATTTTGAGAGTTCGTCCTAAGGTGTTCAGTTTCATGTTTGGTGTCCTGCCGGCCGATGTTTTAGAGCAATGTCGAAAATTAGGAATTGTAACAGTTGGAGCAGCAACCACTTTAGATGAAGCCATTTTTTTAGAAAATTCAGGTGTTGATATGATTATTGCTTCAGGTTTTGAGGCAGGCGGGCATCGTCCTTCTTTTTTAGCTTCGGCTGAATCATCTGTAACAGGAACTTTTGTTTTATTGCAACTAATCAGGGAAAAAGTAAAAATTCCGGTTATTGCAGCTGGCGGAATTGCCAATGGAAAAGGTGTTGTAGCAGCTCTGGCTCTCGGTGCAGGGGCAGCTCAAATTGGTACGGCATTTTTAGCGGTAGACGAGTCGAATGCATTGCCTGTACACAAACAAATGTTATTCTCGGATGCTGCAAAATATACGACTTTGTGCCGTGCCCACACAGGAAGGCTTGGCCGCGGAATAACCAGCAGAATTGCAAAAGAACTTTCAGGAAAAGAATCCGATATATTGCCGTTTCCGCTACAGACCACTTTTATGTCACCATTGCGAAAAGCAGCGCTGGACCAGCAAAAGTGGGACATGATTTTATTTTGGGGAGGACAAATTGCCCCAATTTTAAAACACACAAAAGCCAGCGAATTAATGCATGCGCTGATTACTGAAACAACTGCGTATTTTGATGATTTGAAAATGGAGTAGAAATTCATTTTTAAAAACGTAAAATGACTTTACAGTTGATAAATTTCATATAGAAGGAATAGTGTTGATTTTTGACTGCTCAATAAAAATCGTCATTTATAATGATGTAACAGATTTGATAGAGAAGTAATTTTACTTCAGTTTAGATAATGAAAGACAGGTGATAAAAAAATAATGGATGTATTTTCTTAACATAAGTTAATTTAAATCTGTTTCTGTTTGTATTTCTTTGTTTTAAAAAGGCGTACTGCATTTCGGGAACAGCGCCTGTAATTGTATCAAACATTTTTAAAGCCAGTTAACTATGAAAATTCAAACAGCCAAGTTTTTTTTAGCGCTTCAGTTTATCAGTTTATTTCTCATCACCTCATGTCAGGGAGATGATTCAAAAGAGATGACGCCTAATCCTGAATTAGAAAAGGCACAATTGAAAAGCTTTCCTTTATCTGAGGTTTCAAATCTGAATATCAAAATAGTACATCCTGAAATAGTCGATGGAGAGGAAAAAAAATATGGCGAAATTGAAATTACCATTCCGGCTGCACATCAAGGTTTGATGCTGAGTTTAAAACAATTCGATTTAGATCAAAATAAATATAGCATTTCTCCCTCTGTTGGCGAGCTGCAGGATTTTTCGAAAGGACCAATTACATACACGATATCATCCAATTTCTACGAAAATAAAAGCGTGCATTACAAAGTAAAGGTTGCAATTGAAGCAGCCCCTGTAAACCTGAATTCAAAAATTACGGGCTTTAGTTTTGAGAAAAGCAAAAATCCTTCTCTTGAGTCAACTATTAATGCCGTAAAAATTGTCGAGTACGAAAACTATTCTGAAAATGCTATTTATATACTTGTACCTGTAGGAACAGATTTTTCTAAATTAACACCCACTATCGCTTTTGATGCCGCCAAATTGTACTACAGCTTAGGAACGGAATTCAAACCTTATACTTCAAATACGATAGTAGTGGATTTTAAATACCCAAAACATTTCTATCTGCAGGCAGAAAATTCAAATGGTACCAAGTCTAAGGTGTATAATGTGATAGTAGATGTAAAAGATCCAATTAAGTTTGAACAGCTTCCTGTTATCACGCCAAATGTAAAAGCAGGTGACGGCTTAACTACGCAGTATTTTGCAGCAGCGGTTAAATGGATAAACCAAGGAAATCATCCGATTAGGGGACTGTCTGTCCAGAGTTATAAAAACAAAACGTATCCATTTGATAATTATACAGGCGATGCAAATATTATTACCGCAATCCTTTCAAATCCTGTTGGCGGTACTGATGGTGTTCTTCCGGGAGAAAAGGGCGAAGTAAATATAACAGTCAAAAAAGTCTCAATTACAGGAAAATATGCGACAACAGCCGTATTTGCGCCTACTTTTAATTTTAGCAACTACACCATTCATAATTGGCCTGTTGCAGAAAGAGTAGAAGGGATTTTCAATACTGCAGAGCTAACGGTCGAAAGTACTATTTTCGAATAATCATTTTTGATCGGGAGTAAAAATACTTTGGCTATACCCATTGCAAGGTATTTTTAAAATGTGCATGGTCTCAGACCTTGCACATTTTTTTTGTTCTTAGAAATTCGAAATTCTTTAAAATTAGACTTTGAATTTTCAATTATAGAGTAGTGAATTCTAAATAATTTAAAACATGAGTCATGAAAAAAATGTATGCTATTTTCTGCTGCTATCATTGACAGTTTGCTGTTCTTTTGATCTGGATCTTACCATCAATATTACTGGCTCAGCTGAAAAAACTTCATGTTTACCACAAAAGGATAGCTTATCCACAATTATTGCTGTGCCAAAAGATATAGATCATTCAGAAGAATCACACCGAAGAGATAGAGACTGGGAAATTTTAACTGGAAGTTAGTCTTGGAATACTATTTAAAATAAAAAAGCTCCGGATTTCTCTGGAGCTTTTGTTTTAGTAAGTAGTCCGTGGGGGAATCGAACCCCCCTTACCAGGATGAAAACCTGGCGTCCTAACCGATAGACGAACGGACCTGCTTTGTTATTGCGGGTGCAAAAATGCAACTAATTTTAAAAAACACCAAATGATTTTTTAAGAAAGCAGTTAAATTATGATGTGAATATCCTGTTTAGAAATAATCAATCTTATAGAAAATTACTTTTTTAAGGATGTATTTATTTGATTGATAATGGTTTGTTTTTATATGAAAAAAGAGTAAACTAAGTTTTTTATTAAATGATGATTTTTAATAAATTTTAAAATCATATTAAAAATTATTTGTTTGAAAGAATATTCTTTACTTCCAGTTGTTTTTTTTATTATTCAAAGAGCTTTTTAATATGACAAATTCGGATTTGAAATACAGCACGGATAATAGTCCGGTTATTGAATTGAATGAAGTACAGGAAATGGAGATTTTTCTTTTGGGAGATATTCGCGAGACTTTACTAAATCAGGTCTTGACCTGAATTAACGCAAAATAAAAAGAAGCCTGAGAATTCTATTTCTCGGGCTTTTTTATTTTTAGTCTTAACAGACTTCTTTATCCATTTGTCTGTTGATTTTTACGCTGTCAACAAATATTTTTTCCGCTTCTGATAACTTAAGTATGGCACATTCGATAATCACTCTACATATTGAAATAGGATAATTAGTATATAATTCTATAAAATAATCCATTTAATTAATTGTATTTACTCTGCTAATACTACTAAAAACAGGGTATGACAAAAATTTAAAAGTAAACGACAAAAATTTAAAAGTCATTACTGTTTTATTAAAATACTTTTGGCGCAAGGTAAAATTATCGATAGTGTATTTTTTTTAGATTAAAATTATATAATCAGTAAATATAAATAGATAATCCTGAGACTTCTTAAAATTAAGAACCAATTAAAAAATAATAAGGACAATATGAAAAATCTGCTGTTCACAGTATTATGCTTCGTCATATTTTGGAATTCATCTGCTCAAAAAAAAGCAATGCTTTGGTACAATAAACCTGCTGCTGCATGGACAGATGCATTGCCATTGGGGAATGGAAGATTAGGAGCAATGGTTTATGGAATACCCCAATGTGATACCATACAGATAAACGAAGATACTTTTTGGTCCGGAAGTCCTTATCAAAATAACAATGCAAATGCAAAAAAGAATTTAAAAACAATTCAAAAATATCTTGAAGACGGAAATTATATTGAGGCTCAAAAGCTGTCTCTTGATGCTATTATAGCAGATAGAAAAACTACTTCACACGGACAGGTATATCAGTCTGTTGGCAACCTAATTTTAAGAATGCCGGGACATGAAAAACACACTAATTTTTACAGAGACCTCGATTTGAATACGGCTGTAGCCACTACTTCATATAAAGTACACGGAGTTTCATTTAAACGTGAAATATTTACTTCATTTCCGGATCAGCTGATTATTATTCGCCTTACTTCAGACAAAAAAGGAGCTATAAATTTCAACACTTCTTTTGCCGGACCATTAAAAACGCAAATGGTAACCGTAGCTTCAAAAGTGCCTCCAAATCAAAATAAATTACTTGTGGTTACGGGTAAATGCACCAAAGAAAAAGAAGAAAACATTCCCAATCTTTTAAATTTTAATGCACAGATCAAAGTAGAAACAAAAGGAGGAATTCAAAAAGGATCCGGAAACAGCATCGTTGTTACCAATGCCAATGAAGCAATAATTTATGTTTCTGTTGCGACCAATTTTAAAAATTATAAAGATATATCCGGAAACGCTGAAAAGAAAGCTCAAGAGTATTTATCGAAATTTTCAAAAGGATACGAAAAAGCAAAACTAGATCATATTGCGGTCTATCAAAAGCAATTCGGCAGGGTAAAACTTGATTTAGGGCAATCACAGCAAATTGCAAAACCTACAGACCAGCGAATTTCAGAATTTGCAAATGCCGATGATCATGATTTGGTTGCTTCCTATTTTCAGTTTGGACGTTATTTATTGATTTCTTCTTCACAACAAGGAAGCCAACCCGCTAATTTGCAGGGAATCTGGAATCCAAATTCGGGTCAGTATCCAGCCTGGGACAGTAAATATACAACCAATATTAATGTAGAAATGAATTATTGGCCTGCTGAGGTGACCAACCTGAGTGAATGCCATGATCCTTTTATTCAATTGATTAAAGATGTTAGCGTTACAGGAAAACAAACAGCTTCTGAAATGTATGGTAGCAGAGGCTGGACCTTGCATCATAACACAGACTTGTGGCGTATGACCGGGGCTGTGGACAAAACTGCGGGTATATGGCCAACTTGTAATGCATGGTTTAGTGCACATTTATGGGAGAAGTTTCTTTTTTCGGGAGACACAAATTATCTAAAAGAAGTCTATCCAATTTTAAAAAGTGCCTGCGAATTTTATCAGGATTTTCTAATCAAAGATAAAAAAGCGGGTTATCTCGTCGCATCACCATCCATTTCTCCGGAGCACAGTCCGGGCCTGCATTTTTATGATGTTGTAAAACCGGATGGAACTGTAAGCAAAGAAAGATGTAATGTTTTTGCCGGTGTCACCATGGATAATCAAATGATTTTTGATTTGTTGTCCAATACCATTGATGCCAGCGAAATATTAGCAATTGATGCTGAGTTTGCTAAGCAGTTAAAAGATATTCGTTCTCAATTGCCTCCAATGCAGGTAGGGAAATATTCTCAATTACAGGAATGGATGGAAGACTGGGATCGTAAAAATGATGCTCATCGTCACCTTTCGCATTTATGGGGCGTTTTTCCCGGAAGAGAAATTTCACCATTTAAAACCCCTGAACTTTTTGAAGCATCCAGAAATACCCTTGCAGGAAAAGGAGATGCAAGCCGTGGATGGTCAATGGGATGGAAGGTTTGTCTGTGGGCACGTTATCTGGATGGTAATCATGCCTATCAGTTGATTAAAAACCAGCTTAATCTGAAACCGGCAAACGCAACAATCAAAGATCCTGACGGAGGAACTTATACCAATATGTTTGATGCTCATCCGCCATTTCAGATCGATGGTAATTTTGGCTGCACTGCGGGGATAGCCGAAATGTTACTGCAAAGTCATGATGGTGCTGTGGCTTTATTACCGGCATTACCGGATGCCTGGTCCAATGGCTCAGTTTCTGGTTTAAGAGCACGAGGAGGTTTTGAAATAGAAAATATGGAGTGGAAAAACAGTAAAATAAAAACTGTTACAATACGATCAGATCTGAGTGGAAATCTACGATTGAGAAGTTATTCCAAATTACAAGGAAATGGACTCCTTGAGGCAAAGGGCGAAAATACTAATGTACTTTTTAAATCCCAGCCTGTGGCAAATCCATTAATTTCTCCGGAAGCTGTTTTAAATGGGATCCATCTTCCAAAAGTTTTTGAATACGATGTGGCTACTGAAAAAGGAAAACGGTACACATTTAACATAGCAAATTAACGATAATAATTAAAAGCAAACATATGAGAAACTAATTTATTTGATAACGAATACAGGTTTATGCCTCAAGGTGATAAAGCTTGTACAATGTTGAGTACACTAACTAACCAAACTAACCAAAATGTATGAAAAAAAAATTATCAAGACAAGACTTTGACTCATTTCAAGGGGTTAAAAAGAAAACTAAAATTACACTATTAATTTACTTATTGCTTTCTTTTTCGCTTTATGCAAAAGAAGAAAAGGGACTGAAAATTAAAGAGCAGAATGTAGTTTTCAGGGATAAATCTAAGACTGTAACGACAAAAAAAACTTCTTCTTTTCAGGAAAAAGGAATAACGATTACAGGAAAAGTGACAGATGATAAAGGCCTTGGAATACCCGGTGTTACAATTGTGATAAAAGGTAAAAAAATAGGCTCAGCAACAGATTTTGACGGAAACTTTAAAATTGAGGAGGTACCGGCAAAAGCTACTTTAGTATTTTCTTACATAGGTCTGGTGACACAGGAAATTCCAGTTGACGGCAAACTGACGCTAAACGTCATAATGAAAGAATCATCAACAGATTTGAACGAAGTTGTAGTAATTGGTTACGGCAGCACTAAACGAAAAGATTTAACAGGAGCTGTAGCCTCTGTAAGTATGGAAGAGTTGAAAGATATTCCGGCTACTTCAGTTTTGCAGGCAATTGCAGGAAGAATGGCGGGTGTAAACGTAACTATTGCAGATGGTTCTCCGGATATGCCCATTAAGGTGCGTGTAAGAGGAGGCGGTTCTATAACCCAGGATAACTCCCCATTGTTTATTGTTGACGGGTTTCAGGTAAATAATATAAACGATATTGCACCTGGGGACATAGAATCAATTGATACGCTAAAAGATGCTGCTTCGACTGCTATTTATGGTGCCCAGGGGGCAAACGGGGTTATTCTTATCACTACTAAATCAGGAAAAGCAGGTAAGACAGAAATCAATATGAATGCCTACACAGGGATTAAGAATACTTACAATTTAACAGAAGTATTATCTCCGTATGACTATGTCTATTTTCAAAAAGAGCTGGATCCTGGGGCAAATCCCAGTACTTCTTTTTACAGTATGTATGGAAGCTGGGATGATGTGGATATCTACAAATCTAAAAAAGGTACAGACTGGCAGGAAAAGATTTACGGTAATACGGGAGTTCAGAAACACTTTGATATTGGGATGACTGGCGGAGAATCGAGTCTTAAATATAAGGTTAATTATGTTCATGACGAGGAGGAGTACATTATGCTTAATTCGGCTTATAAAAGAGATTATCTGAGTTTTAACCTGAATAAAAAAATAAGCCCTAAGCTGACATTTGATTTTAATCCAAGAATTTCAAACACGGTTATTACCGGACCGAGTGTTTCCTCAGGAAGCAAACTTAGGGACGGAATTAAATATGCTCCTGTTTACAGCTTAAATGGTGGCCCTGGAAATGCATTAGGAGGAGCAGATGATATTACTTCAGCAGAAGCTTTAAGTTCTTTGAATGACCCTGTTTACAATATTATTAACGAATATAAAGATCAGAACAGGTTTAATGTGACTATTAACACGGGAATAAACTGGCAGCCAGTCAAAGGCTTAACGGTTTCCTCTAAAGGAAGTTATGCAGCCAACAGGGATTACACAGATAATATTTGGCTGAATAAAACTGGTGAAGCAAGTTCTAACGGAGGGCAGCCGGTAGCACGCCGTACAGACACAAAAGGCTACATATGGACGATACAAAATACGGTTTCTTATAATGTTCCTTTTGTAAATAATACACATAAACTGGATTTGATGATTGGTCAGGAAATGTATAATTCCCAAGAGGAAGAAATGCGCAACGATTCAAAATTTTTCCCTGTAGATTTTACTGCAAAAGATGTTTTGGCCATGTGGAATTACGGAACTCCACAGCCAACGTACACCACTATAAAAGAGCCTTCCAGAACCTCTTCGTTTTTTGGACGTGCTAATTATACCTTCCGTGAACGCTATATTTTCACGTTAACGGCCAGATCAGACTCAAAAAATGTATTTTCTGAAGAAAATCGTCAGGGATTTTTCCCGGGAGCGGCATTTGCATGGAGATTATCAGATGAATCATTTATGAAACCAACAACCAAATGGCTTTCAAATGCCAAAATGCGTTTGAGTTATGGTGAAGTAGGAAATGCAAGAGTAGGATCGTATTGGAGACAGGAATATGGGTTTCAGTCTTCCAGCAGAAATTTATATTACATAAATGACCAGCCGCAAAGTGCCCTGGTTACCTCAAATGTATTGAAAAACGAAAATTTGACATGGGAAACGACGATATCTTCCAACTTAGGTCTTGATTTAGGTTTTTTTAACCAGCGTTTAAAATTAAGTATTGATGTTTACAAAAATGATACTAAAGACTTAATCCTGGGAGTTGCATTACCTTCAAATTCGGGTTACGACACCCAATATCAAAACATCGGAAGAACTTCAAACAAAGGATTAGAGATTACTGCATCAGGTGATATAGTTAAAAATGACAACTTTATATTATCTGCTAATTTTAATATAGCCTTCAACAAGAATATTGTAAAAGAGTTGGATGGCTCCAGTGAAATGATTGCTGCTTCCAATTGGGCACCAGCCGTAGGAAGAGATGACTACAGAGCTATCGTAGGACAGCCTGTAGGATTAATGTACGGATATGTTTCAGACGGATATTACACATTCGACGATTTTACTTATGACAACGTACAAAAGAAATGGATTCTGAATCCGGGTGTGGTTGATGCTTCTAAAGTAATAACTACTTCAGGAAATTATTTCGGACCAGGGCACATAAAACTTAAAAAATTAAGTGGCGACGGTACGGTAATCACTCCGGATCAGGACAGAAAAGTAATCGGAAGGGCTCAGCCTAAACATACAGGAGGTTTTTCGATAAGCACAGCTTACAAAGGTTTTGATTTGTCAGCCATGTTCAACTGGTCTTACGGTAATGATATTTATAATGCCAATAAGATCGATAATACCACTTTTAGCGGTTCAAAAAGATACCAAAACATGAGTGCCGAGATGAGCATACAAAACCGCTTTACAACAATTGATCCGGCAACAGGATACAATATTATGTTTGGTGAATATGCCAATCCTGCACTTTTACAGGAAATCAATCAGGGAAAAAGTTTATGGCATCCTCTTTCTAATTCAACCATTTTAACAGACTGGGCAATTGAAGACGGTTCATTCTTACGATTTGGAAGTTTAACAATAGGATATACACTGCCTGAAAGTATTACAAAAGAAGGGTTCGTAAAAAATGTGCGTTGTTACTTTACAGGAAACAATTTAATGATCTGGACCAAATATTCAGGTCAGGATCCTGAGGTTGACGGTATTCGCAATACACCATTAACACCAGGGGTAGACTGGTCTGCTTATCCAAAAGCAAAAACATTCCTTTTTGGGGTTAATGTAACATTTTAATAAACAAAGACATGAAAAAACGATTATACTATTTTAGCCTTATTTTTTTATTGGTTTGTATTTCTTGTGATAAAGATTTCTTAGACACAACCTCGCCTTCGAAACTGAGTTCTGAGACCGTTTTTAAAACCCCTTCTATGGCTAAAGCCGCTGTGATGGGCGTATACGGAAAGATGACGGATAGTTATATCTACGGTCAGAAATTATCGGTTAACTGGCAGGGTTTTTCGGATATTGAAACCAATCAGGGTTTTACTTCCACAGCCTACAACTCTACAACCAGTGATCAGGGAGCAGGAAATTTTTATGATGATCCTTACAACCAGACCACAAAATGGCAGGGGTTGTTTCAATTGGCTGAATTAGCTTCATCTTCTGTGGAGGGGATCAGAAATTCTCCTATTCTTGAAACTCAGGCTGCTAAAATGAAACCGCTATTAGGTGAAGCATTAGTGATGCGATCATTGGCTTACTTTGAGCTGGTTCGTAACTGGGGAGATGTTCCGTATAAAGAAGGTACTTCTAAATCTGATTTGTCTAATGTTTATATTGGAAAAGTAGACAGGGATCTTATTTATGCAAGTCTGGTTAAAGATCTGCAGGAAGCACAAGGTTATTTGCCGTGGCTAAAAACAGATGCGGAGTATTCAAGTGTAGAACGTATCACAAAAGGTTTTGCAAAAGGACTTTTGGCAAGAGTAGCACTTTTTGCAGGAGGCTGGTCTTTGCGAGATGGGAATGCGTTTCCGGGAAAAGACCTGGAGCATCATCCTTCAATTACTGAAACGGGTAATTACTATGTGGGGAGAGTTAAAAACTGGAGAGATTATTATCAAATAGCTGCTCAGCAAACTGCAGAAATGCTTGGAAATGCTGCAAACCCTCACCGTTTGGATCCTCAATATGAAAACATATGGAAATCGGTTTGTGGTTTACAGCAAAATGTAAACAACGAAAATTTGTTTGAAGTAGCGTTTGGTCTTGGAAATAATGGAGATATCGGTTCTTTAATGGGATATGAAGTGGCCAGTAACAGTAAATATGGCAGCAGAGGTTTTGGAGGTACTTATGTGGGGTCTCAGGCATACTACTTTTATTCATTTACTCCGGAAGATAAACGTCGCGATGTTACGCTTAGCTGGCTGAATTATACAAAAGATAATGTTGAAGGCGTGAAAAATGATCCGTTGAGTGTAAATTTTGCAAAATGGAGAATTTACTGGATGTCGAGCTCTTATTTATCCCTGCACAAAACAGCTAATTCACGTATTGCGACTGGTGTTAACTGGATTTTAATGCGCTATTCTGATATTTATTTGATGTTTGCCGAAGCTGAAAATGCATTAAATGGTGCAGATGCTGTAAACACAGTTGCAGGAATGTCTGCCAGACAGGCATTAGAAAAGGTTCGCGAAAGAGCTTTTGGAACCGGATCTTCTAAAATTCAGGCGTATGATCCTGATTTCTTTGAAGCAATTGTCAACGAACGTGCCTGGGAGTTTGGCTGCGAAGGTATCCGCAAACAGGATTTGGTTCGTTGGGGCTTATTATCTGAGAGAATGGAGACTATGAAAAAAACATTGTGTTTGATGCTTGATAATAAACAAACTGTAAAGATTTTTGATAAGACATACCTGCCAACAGATTTTCCTAAAACGGTGTATTATAAATTGAAAGATACTGAATACATAGACAAGACTTCGCTTAATTACTACACAGAACTTTCATCGAGCCCAGGTCCGGAGTACAAGAGTGTAAGCTGGTTTCCTAAAAATGCAGAAAAGCCTCTTACTGGTACTAATAAAAATTATATAGACTGGCCGGTGAAGGTTTTATTGGCCGGTACGGGATTGAACAGCAGTTATGATTATTCAGGTTTTTTAAGTACGATGACCAACGGTTCTGAAATTCAAACTAACCTGGCTCAGTTTTCTAAGGGTAATAACAGCTGTAATTACAGACACTTTTTCTGTATCTATTATGAGGATATTTTTGAGTCTAAAGGCAAAATAAATAACTCATACGGATTCTAAGCAATGACACTAATTTAATTTTAATTATATGAAAAATAAATTATTAATTTTTAAGGTTTTACTCCTGATTGTAACCCTCTTCAGCTGTGAAAAAGATTACAATGACTGGGATGTAGATTCAGATCATGACAGGCTTTTTAAGTCAATTGTTTTTGAAACTTCAGCAATTGCACCAACTTCTGTAGAAATAAAATTTACAAAATCAATTTCGGCTACAAAATATGTTTTTGAGTTCAGTAAAGATAATTTAGAATTCAAGGAAATTGTAAAAACAGTGGAACTTTCCGCCAGTAATTTGGTACCCTTTGCAAACTCTTCTGATCAGGCTAAAATAGAGTACCGCCAGATATTCGATGAACTTGACGGTACAACAGGTTATTCTGTAAGGATGAAAAGTATTGATGAAACTACAGGAAAGGAATCAAAATACAATCAAATCTATTTTTTAACTCCGGCTGAACAGCTTTTTAAAGGATTTACTGCTACTTCTACGAGCGTAAACTTAAACTGGACTATTTCACCCAGAGTTACCAATGTAATCTTGTATAACGAAGCTTCGGTATTGATTAAGGATTTTACCTTAACTCAGGAACAAAAAGACAAGGGCATACTTGCCATTGAAAATTTAACCAATGGTACAAATTATATAGTCAAGATTTTTAACGGAACCAGTGTTCGCGGAAGCTTAAATGTAAAAACGACAGGTTTGCCTAACAGTACAATCTATAATGTTTTGCTTACGGATACGGCAGCCAGTATCGGTACAGCTTTGCAGGGTCTTGTTGCTGGCGGGGCTACAGATATTACAGTAGAGTTTGCTGCAGGAACGGCTTACACTATAGGCGGGGATATTACGATTCCGACCGGGGTAAATAATATCGCTTTTGTAGGTTCTGCAAATGAAGATCATATACTGTCAAATTTAAACAATGCCAGAATCAGGGTTCAGACTAAAGTTAACGATATTGTAGTACAAAATTTAAGAACCACTTCTTCAGGCAGTTTCTTTATTGATCTGGGAACGAAAACGGTGCATGATGTACAGATAGAAGGATGTAATGTTTCACAGATCAATTCTATTGTTAGGGTTAGTGGGGCTAGTGTGGTGAATAATATCAATGTAAATAATTGTTTCATTTCACAAACCGGAGATTACGGAGTATTGAATGTAGGGGCAGGAGGTACTGTAAACTCAATAAACGTTTCAAATTGTACCCTTAGGGAAATTAGTACCCGTTTTGCCGATGTGAGAGTTAAGACAAACATCAATTTTAGAAACATTACTTGTGTAAATATTACCAAGGGAATGGGACATCTTTGGAATTTTGATAATAATAATCCGGTACAGGTTTCTGTGCAAAATTGCATCATAGCCGGCCCTAATGGCGGAATGGCTCTTAACAGTACTAATGGAAATTATAGTAATATCAGCATTTCATATCCGGGAAATTACAAAACCAAAGATGTAACAATTGGAACAAGAGCTTTAACCAGTATTGTAGAAGTTCCTCTCAACATAACCGACTTTTTTGTTGATCCTGCTATTGGAGATTTCCGTATCAAGCCGGGCATTGGCTTTGCAGGGACTGGTGTAGCTGGGGATCCTCGTTGGTTTTAATTTAGTGTTTTAGTTTATATTTTATAGTTTAAGTTGTTTGATTGGAAAGGAGCGTTCAATTGAATTCTCCTTTTCTTTTTTAATGCTTTATTCGGGAATAAATATAGGAAATGATCAAAAATTTAAAGTAATTGATTAAAAATTAGATGTTGGAACAATTCGGTTAAAATACTTTTGATATAACTGTAATTGTAATTAATATTCATTAGATTTAGTAGTGGCCGTTGATTAATTTTAACTCTTTAGATATTCAAATTGTGGTTAATTGATAGTGTTTATAAGTAACTTTAATTCAAAATGACGGCCATTTTCTAAACTAACTTAATTGTGGAGAAATGATTTAAAAAAAAGCAATGAAAATAGCGATTCGGGAGATGGAATACGGACTTTTAGAAGAAGAAAATAAAATTAGATTTGACAAAAACACCCCAAACGGACACGATTTAAGTACGGGTTATGAAATTATAAAGATTTATATTAATAGTTTAGTAGATAATAAAAAGTAATAAAAGTGATGAAATTAATTTCGGTTTTTATATTGTGTGTAAGCATGTTTTCTTATACAAATTCAGAGGCTCAAAATAAGAAGCTTTCTAAAAATAATGATAAAGGAAAAATTAAATATGATATAGTTGTTGCCCATGACGGAAGCGGTGATTATGTAACAGTTCAGGAAGCATTTGATGCAGTTCCGAAATCGAGTTCAAAGCGCACGGTTATTTTTGTTAAAAATGGTACATACAAACAAGTCATCACTTTAGAAACAGATAAAAATAATGTTACTTTAATTGGAGAAGATGTCAATAAAGTAATCTTGACCTATGATAATTATGCTAACAGAATAAATCCTGAAACTAACAAAAATTACGGAACAAGTGGTTCTTCGAGCTGTTTCATAAAAGGTTCAGATTTTTACGCAAAGAACATCACATTCGAAAATGCGTCGGGCCCTGTAGGTCAGGCATTGGCAATTCACATTGTTGGAGACAAAGCAGTATTCAGCAACTGTAAATTCCTTGGTTTTCAGGATACGCTATACGGAGGAGATGCCCGTCAGTATTTTAGAGATTGTTACTTAGAAGGTTCTACCGATTTTATTTTTGGAAGCTCTACAGCATTTTTTGATAATTGTATTTTGCATACCAAAGGAGGAAGTGCCATTACAGCTGCTTCGACCAAAGAAAAAGTGAAATACGGTTATGTATTCAACAACTGCAAAATTACCGGAACAGGAGCCGGTATTACTACATTAGGAAGACCCTGGCGCCCTTTTGCATCTGTAATTTTTTTAAACACAGTAATGTCAGATGCCATAAAACCTGCAGGCTGGAACAACTGGGGCAAAACTGAAAATGAACAGACTGCCAGATATGCCGAGTACAATTCAACAGGTACGGGAGCTTATCCAAATGAAAGGGTAAAATGGATGAAAAGTTTGACGACAGATCAGGTAAAAGAATATAGCGTAGAAAATGTTTTGAAATCTACCTGTGCAGAACAGGCAGTTGTTGATAACTGGAATCCAAAGAAAATCATTAATTTATACAAAAAATAAAATAAACATTCATTAAAACTAATGTCAGGCTGAGCGGAGTCGAAGCCTCTTTTTAATTTTAATCAATTTCTCAACTTATTAAAATAACATTCTATGTATTAAAAATTTTATTGCAATCAACTTTACTAACCAAATTAACCAAACCATGAACCAAAAATTACAAACCATTCTTTTCAAAAAGACAGTCTTTTTACTTCTGTTTTTATTTGGGATAACAAATCAAATAACTGCTCAGCGGAATGTTGAAAAACTAAATCGAGGCCTTATTGCTACCAGAATCGACGCCAATAAGGTTTATATAGGCTGGAGAATGTTAGGGACAGAACCTACAGATGTTAGCTACAACTTATATTGTGACGGAATAAAATTAGCAGCAAGTCCGTTCACAACTACCACAAACTATACTCATGCGACCACAGCCAACGGAAGTTATACAGTCCGTGCTATTATTAACGGTGTGGAAGAACCATCTTCGGAAGCTGCAACTGTTTGGGCGAATCAATATTTAGACATTCCCATGCAGATTCCTCCCGGAGGAACTACTGTAAGCGGATCTTATACTTACGACGTAAATGATTGCAGTGTAGGAGATGTAGATGGAGACGGACAATATGAAATCTTCGTTAAATGGGATCCTTCCAACTCAAAAGACAATTCTCAACCAGGTTTTACAGGCAATGTTTACATCGATTGCTATCGTTTAGACGGAACACGTTTATGGAGAATTGATCTGGGAAAAAATATACGTGCCGGTGCACATTACACTCAGTTTATGGTATATGATCTGGATTCAGACGGTAAAGCCGAAATGGCTTGCAGAACTGCAGACGGAACCATAGACGGAAGCGGGATTGTTATTGGTGATGCAGCAGCAGATTACAGAAATCCTAATGGAAGTACAACTTCAACAAGCACTTATGGTGCTGTGATATCTGGCCCTGAATTTTTAACTGTCTTTAACGGATTAACAGGAAAAGCAATGGCTACAACTAATTATTTGCCTGCACGCGGAACAGTATCTTCCTGGGGTGATAGTTATGGAGGCCGTTCAGAACGTTTTGTTGCAGCCATTGCTTATCTTGACGGATCTAAACCTAGTTTAATAATGGGACGCGGTTACTATACAAGAATGGTTCGTGTTGCCTGGGACTGGAGAAACGGTACGCTTTCTCAACGGTGGATTTTTGACAGCACAACTTCCGGAAATGCTGCTTATGCAGGTATGGGAAATCATCAAATGACCGTAGGTGATGTTGATGGCGACGGCAAAGACGAAATATTTAACGGTTCCAGCGGTATCAATGACGACGGGACAAAATTATATGCTAATTCTTTAGGCCACGGTGATGCTTTACACATGACCGATATGGATCCGGATCGTCCCGGAATGGAAATATGGCAATGTCTGGAAGAACCGGCTAAATACAAAACGAACGGCCTGGTTTTCTTAGACGCTCAAACAGGGGCAACATTATGGGGAATACCCGCAAATACAGATGTAGGCCGTTGTAATGCTGCAGACATCGACCCACGTTACAAAGGATATGAATGTTTTGGCAGCGCTGGAATAAAAGATGCTGGTACAGGGGTTACAACTACTACAAACTTTTTAATGGATTGTAAAGGAAACCTGATCAGCAATAAAAAACCAACGCAGAATTTTTCTATCTGGTGGGATGGGGATTTGAACCGTGAATTATTAGATTCAAACAAAATTGACAAATGGGATTATATGAATGGAAAAACAGTTAATATGTTAACTGCTACAGGATATAGCTCAAATAATACTACCAAAGCAACGCCCTGTTTAAGCGCGGATCTTTTTGGAGACTGGCGTGAAGAAGTGATATTTCGAAAAACAGATAATACTTCTATCCGAATTTACACTACCAACATTTCAACCACTAACAGATTATATACCTTGATGCACGATCCTCAATACAGAGTAGCGATAGCCTGGCAAAATTCAGCTTACAACCAGCCGCCGCATCCCGGGTTTTATTTAGGCGTAGATATGGCTCCTCAAACGAAACCAAATGTAGTTATATCAAACGAAACCTTATCGACAGATAATTTTTCAAATGGAAAATCTTCGCCAAATGCAGTTGTTTATCCAAATCCGTCAAACCAGACTTTTACTATTGCTGCAGAGGGTAAATTTAGTTACACTATCCACAATATCCTTGGACAGCAAACGGGTAAAGGTAAGGGTGAAAATGAATTGGAAGTGAAAGATATTGCAGCTTTACCGGGAGTATATATTGTTACCATTAAAACTGAAAGAGGAGTTTCTACCATAAAACTGATTAAAGAATAATCTGAAACGGGTTAACTAATATAAAATTAATGAATAAGACTAAAATCACTGTAATTTTTATATGGGTATTGACAGGTATTTTTCAGGTTAATGCACAGCAAAAATTAAAGCTGCAATATGATAAACCCGCCACAAACTGGAATGAAGCTTTGCCTCTTGGCAACGGTCGTTTGGGGGCAATGGTATTTGGAAATCCACAAAAAGAAGAACTTCAGTTAAACGAAGAAACAGTTTGGGCTGGTGAACCCGGAAATAATGTGCCTAAAAATGTATTTTCAAATATTGAGGAAATCAGAAAATTAATATTTGCAGGAAAAAATAAAGAAGCTCAGGATTTAGCCAATACAACATTTCCCAGACAAACTCCAAAAGATTTAAATTACGGGATGCCTTACCAAACAGTGGGAAGTCTGTGGCTGGAATTTCCGGGTCATGAAAAGTATGCAGATTATCAACGTGATTTAGATATACAAAAAGCGGTTTCATCTGTAACTTATAAAGCAAATGGAGTAAGTTATAAAAGAGAATTTTTGACTTCTTTCTCTGATGATGTTATTTTGATCAAAGTGACCGCGAGTAAGAAAAAAAGCATTAGTTTTTCTTTATCAGCGACAAGTCCTCAATTGTTGAGCAATTTCAAAACTCAGGAAAATAAACTGTTTTTTGAAGGAACAACGGGAAGTGTAGACAATAAAACCGGGAAAGTAAAATTTGTTGGTCAGGCCGCCTGTACTTTAAAAGGAGGAAATTTAACTTCGATAACTGATAAGCTAATCATAAAAGATGCTGATGAGGTTCTTATTCGTATTGCTATTGCTACCAACTTTAAAAATTACAAGGACCTTTCTGCAAAACCAACTGAAAAATCGAATGCAGTTTTGGCGAAAGCCTCTCAAAAAAGTTATGCCGAATCTTTTAAAAACCATGTAACAGCGTATCAGAAATACTTTAACAGAGTATCATTGTATTTGGGAGATTCACCACAGTCCAATAAAACTACTGATGTGAGAATAAAAGAATTTGCCAACTCTTATGATCCGCAGCTGGTGGGACTTTATTTTCAGTTCGGAAGATATTTGCTGATTTCGAGTTCACAGCCGGGAAATCAGCCGGCAAATCTTCAGGGAATCTGGAATCATAAATTAAATCCTTCCTGGGACAGCAAATACACGGTAAACATTAATACCGAAATGAATTACTGGCCGGCAGAAATAACGAATCTGAGCGAAATGCACCAGCCTTTATTTAGTATGCTGAAGGATTTGGCAATAACAGGAAAAGAAAGTGCTTCCGAAATGTATCATGCCCGTGGCTGGAATCTGCATCACAATACCGATTTATGGCGTATGACAGGAGTTGTTGATGGCGGTTTTTACGGACTTTGGCCTATGGGTGGTGCCTGGCTTACACAACATTTATGGCAGCATTATCTGTACACAGGCGATCGTGAATTTTTAAAAGAATATTATCCTGTTCTAAAAGGAGCCGCCCAATTTTATCTGGATGTGCTTCAGGAAGAACCGGAACATAAATGGCTGGTAGTCGCACCGTCAATGTCTCCTGAAAATACATACGAGAAAAGTGTAGGTGTTTCTGCTGGAACAACAATGGACAATCAGTTGGTTTTTGATACTTTCAATAATATTGTGAATGCATCTAAAATTTTAGAAACCGATAAATCTTTTGCTGATTCGGTTGCAGTTGCATTAAAGAGATTGCCTCCAATGCAGGTGGGACAGTATTCGCAACTGCAGGAATGGCTTCACGACTGGGATAAGCCCAACGACCATCACAGGCATATTTCACATCTATACGGATTATTTCCTTCCGGACAAATTTCACCATTTAGAACACCTGAGCTTACAGAAGCAGCAAAAAATACCCTGATATCAAGAGGTGATGTTTCAACAGGCTGGTCTATGGGCTGGAAGGTAAACTGGTGGGCAAGATTATTGGATGGTAACAGGGCTTTTAAATTGATAAAAGACCAATTGAGTCCTGCGCCAACAGAAAGTAAAGGAGAATCGGGAGGAACTTATCCCAATCTTTTTGACGCGCATCCGCCATTTCAAATTGATGGTAATTTTGGATGCACAGCAGGAATTACCGAGATGCTGCTGCAAAGTTATGACGGGGCAATTTATCTGCTGCCTGCTTTACCGGATGATTTTAAAACCGGAAAAGTTACGGGTCTGAAAGCCAGGGGAGGTTTTGAAGTGGCTATCGAATGGGAAAATGGAAAAGTAAAACAGCTATCCATAAAATCTTCTTTAGGAGGAAATTGCAGGTTGCGTCTCGCAGCAGATGTTAAATTGAATGGGGCGATTCAGCTTAATGAAGCCAAAGGAGAAAATTCTAATACTTTTTATAAAGTTGAAAGTATAAAAGAGCCTTTAATTGCTGAAAAAGCAGTCTTAAAAGGCTATAAATCACCTGATACAAAACTATATGATTTTAATACCTTAGCAGGAAAAACATATACTTTCAAAGCAAAATAATTTCTATTAACTAATAATATCTCAAAATGAAAATTTATAAATCAGTAATAAGCCTGTTTTTTGTGCTTTTATCTTTATCCTGTTCTTCTGATCACGATGAAAAACCAGTAAAAATAACCTCAATGGTGATAAGCGGTGACAATACATTAAGTGCCGAATCAAAACAGCTGACTGTAGTAGTTACACCAAGTAATGCTGCAAACAAAGAAGTTACATGGAGTGTTTCAGATCCGGCAATTGCTGTAATTACCGAAACAGGTCTTTTGACAGGTATAAAAAATGGTACAGTAAAAGTAACGGCTGCAGCCAAAGACGGCTCTGGTGTTAAGGCAGAAAAAAACTATACGGTTTCAGGAATCACTGAACCTGTTGTTCTGATTCAGAGTATCACAATTAATCAGGCTGTTGTAACCGATGGAAAGCCAATTCAGTTGAGCGCACAGATTGCTCCGGCAAATGCGACTACTAAAACACTGACCTGGACCACTTCAAGCCAGGCGATTGGACCAATTAGCGCTGATGGATTACTGACTCCAAAAATGAACGGTACGGTTACACTAACAGCAACTTCTGCAGACGGAAGCGGGAAAAGTGCTCAGCTTCAGATTGTTATTTCGGGTGTTACAACAGTTTACGCAACAACAGTTAGAGCAGAAAGTATATTGGTTTGGCAAAGAAATAACGGAGGCTGGGGCAAAGCTGTTGCCGATTTAAATGATTATAATACAGCACAAACACAATCTCAAATAACAACAGCATTAAATTCTAAGAACAATACAGATACAACTATTGACAACGGACACGTAGTAACAGAACTAAGATGGCTTCTGGCAGATTATAAAACAACGAATAATCCAAATTATTTGCTTGCGGCCGAAAAAGCACTTGATTTTTTGTTTACAGCGCAATATGCCAATGGGGGATGGCCTCAGTATTATCCTGATAAAAGCGGCTACAGACACCAAATAACCTATAATGACGGGGCAATAGCCAATGTAATGAATGTGATGTGGGATATCCAAAAAGGGAAAAACAATTTAGAACTGACTAACCCGACTTATAAAGAAAAAGCAGTAACAGCTTTCAATAAAGGAATTGATATTATTCTTAAAACTCAGATTACGTATAAAGGCAAAAAAACGGTTTGGTGCGCCCAGCATGATGAAGTGACTTTATTGCCTGCTTTGGCAAGAGCGTATGAATTGCCAACATTCAGCGGTTCGGAATCTGTGGGGATTGTACGAGTTTTAATGTTGGTTGAACAGCCTTCTGCAGAGATAAAACAAGCTGTTAAAGACGCTGTTGACTGGTTTAATGGTGCTAAACTTACCGGAATTGCAACTCAAAAAATCAATGACGCCAATCAGCCTTCCGGGCAGGATGTAATCGTTGTTTCTTCTCCGGGGAATGTTATATGGGCAAGATTTTATGATTTACAAAATAATTTACCTTTGTTCTGTGGACGTGACGGAATTCCAAAGTTGACACTGGCCGAAATTGAAAACGAAAGAAGAGTAGGTTATTCGTGGTATGGCAACTGGCCGTCAGGCTTAATAGGTTCTGAATACACGAACTGGAAATCGAAACATGGTTTATAAAATAATAACCGATTAAATAATAGTAATGAGAATAGTACAAAAGTTTTGCAAAAGTGGAAGACTGAAAACAATATTGTTTTTGGTAATTTCTTTCCAAAGTTTAAATGCACAATATCTTGAAGGAATAACAAATGTAAGAGACACTTCTTTTGCTACATCTACTGCTTTCAAGAAAACGCTGAAATATTTCCCAAATATTACGATGGTTCCGGAAATGCATTTTGATTTTGTAAAACAAAAAAATGATATTGTGTACTGTTCTTATGGAAAGCGTAAAATGAAACTGGATGCTTTTTTTTCTAAAAATGAAAAGAAAACCCAAACGGCAATCATTATCATTCACGGTGGTGGCTGGCGTTCCGGAAGCAGACAGCAGCATCATCAAATGGCACAAAAGCTGGCAAGTTTGGGCTATGTATGTTTTACGCCCGAATATCGTCTTTCAACTGAAGCACTTTTTCCGGCAGCTGTTTATGATGTAAAGGCTGCTATCCGTTGGGTTCGGGAAAATGCTAAGCAATACAATGTCAATCCAAACCAAATTGTATCACTTGGGTTTTCAGCAGGTGGAGAATTAGCCGCTTTTATGGGGACCACAGGAAATATGCCGCTCTTTGAGGGCGTTGTTACCAATTCAAGCTCAAAATCACAGGTAAATGCAGTTGTGGACATCGATGGTACATTGGCATTTATACATCCTGAATCTAGTGAAGGTGATGACAGCAAAAAAAAATCGGCTGGAACGTATTGGTTTGGCTATTCCATGAAAGAGAATCCAAAGTTGTGGGAAGCTGCAGCTCCATTGAGTTATGTAAATGCGAGTACACCACCAACCTTATTCATCAATAGTTCGGTTGCCAGAATGCATGCCGGACGTGATGATTACAGAAAGGTCTTGGATGCAAACGGTATTTATTCAGAAGTGCATGAATTCGAAAATTCTCCGCATGCTTTTTGCCTTTTTAACCCGTGGTTTGAACCCACTATTCAATATATAGATGCATTTTTAACTAAAGTTTTCCCAGTTAAATAACAACTTTGGATCACAGCTTAATTACTATTTAAACGTATGAAATCAACAGTAATAAAATCAATAGCTTATTTAACCATATTAGGTTTTCTAATGGCTTTTAGCCTGAAGTCAAAAAAAGTAACTACAATATACTTAATTGGAGATTCTACTATGGCAGATTATGCCAACAATTATGAACCTGGTAAAGATTATATGAAAGTAAGATATCCGGTAACAGGCTGGGGACAGGTTTTTCAGCAATTTATGACATCGGACAGTCTTCATAAAATTAAGAATATCATTAAAACAGATAGTGTATTTGTTGATGACAGGGCACGCGGAGGCAGAAGTACGAGAACATTTTTTCAGGAAGGACGCTGGCGTTCTGTTTATGCAAACCTTAAAAAAGGTGATGTTGTCATAATGCAATTCGGGCATAATGACGGAGCAAAAGACAAAACAGAAAGATATGTAGATGTTGAAGGATATAAGGAATTTTTAAGATTATTTGTATCCCAGTCAAGAGAAAAAGGAGCATATCCAATAATTCTGACACCGGTAGCCAGAAATTTTCCATGGAAAGATAATGTATTAAATGATGTTCATGGAGAATACGATCAGGCTCCAAAAGATGTTGCAAAAGAGCTGAATGTTCCATTAATTGATTTGAATAAAGACTCAAGAGACTTTTTTACCAAAAAAGGGAAAGACTTTGTTACTGAAAATTATTTCATGAATTTTCCTGCAGGGCGATATGAAGCATATCCGGAAGGACAAAAAGACAATACGCATTTTCAGACTGCGGGTGCAAAAGAGGTAGCAAGATTAGTGTTTACAGGCTTGCAAAATATCAAAAACATAAAATAATAGAATTAAAATTATCGAAATGCACTATTCTGCCAAAATTATATTTGCCGTTTTAAGTCTTGCTTTGTTTTCTTTAAATGCCAATGCACAACTGTCTAATAAGCAATTAACAATAAACGAAGTCTACAAAAATGTAGAATTCCCAATGCCAAAAGTAAAAGAGGCTGCATTTCCTGCTTACGAAATAACTATTTCTCAATTTGGCGCAATTGGTGATGGCATATTTAAAAACACCGAAGCAATTGCTAAAGCGATTAATCATGTTTCAGTGAAAGGAGGAGGAAAGGTAATTGTTCCTTCCGGTATCTGGCTTACGGGTCCGATAACACTTAAAAGCAACATTAATTTACATCTGAATAATGGGGCTATTTTACTTTTTAGCCGTGATTTTAACGACTATCCTTTGCAAAAAGTAAGCTTTGAAGGCTTAAATTCGTATCGTTGTGTTTCGCCAATAAATGCAAAAGGAGCAAAGAATATCGCCATGACAGGCGAGGGCATTATTGACGGAAATGGTGACGCCTGGAGACCAGTCAAAAAAATGAAAATGACCGATAATCAGTGGAATAATATCGTAAAATCAGGGGGTGTTTTGTCTAATGATGGCAAAATGTGGTTTCCTTCTGAAGGGGCAAAGAAAGGAAATGAGGTGATAGCAACAATTAATTTTCAGGTCGATGAAAACGATAAAGAACTAAATGCAATAAAAGATTTTTTGCGTCCGGTTATGGTTAGTTTGGTAGATTGCAAACAGGTAGTATTAGATGGTCCTACGTTTCAAAACTCACCTGCATGGAATCTTCATCCTTTAATGTGTGAGGATGTTATTATAAGGAACCTGTCGATTAGAAACCCATGGTATTCGCAGAATGGTGATGGTTTAGATTTAGAATCATGCAAAAATGTACTGGTTTACAATAATACTTTTGATGTAGGAGATGATGCTATCTGCCTCAAATCCGGGAAAGATAAAGATGGAAGGGACAGGAATTTGCCAACAGAAAATGTTATCGTGAAAAATAATGTGGTATACCATGCCCATGGCGGATTTGTTGTAGGCAGCGAAATGTCCGGTGGTGTTAAAAATGTGCATGTTTCCAATTGTTCTTTTATAGGAACAGATATTGGTTTGCGTTTTAAAAGCACCCGCGGAAGAGGCGGAGTTGTTGAAAATATTTATATTTCGAATATTAACATGACCAATATCGTGACAGAAGCCATTGGTTTCAATCTTTTTTATGGCGGAAGCATACCAAATTTAGAAGATCAGGATTTAAAAGCTCAGATTAAAGAAGATAAGCAATATAAGATTACAGAGGAAACGCCTTCTTTTAAAAACATTTTCATGGAAAATATTCAGGTGGCAGGAGCCGATAAAGCAGCTTTTTTTATGGGATTGCCTGAAATGAATTTAAAAAATATCCAGTTAAAAAATTCGATATTGAAAGCAGACCACGGAATCGAAATCATTGACGCTGACGGAATGCAGTTTACGAACGTAAAAATAATATCCCCAAAATCTAATGAAGTAACTATTTTTAACGGGAAAAATTTAAAATTTCAGGGTATTGCATTTGATGAAGTTTCAGATACAAAAGTTAGGATTTTAGGTGCTGAAACGCAAAATATTTCTTTTAGAAAAAAAGATTTTAAAACATCTGACAAACCAATCCTATTTAGTGAAAAAGTAAAAACTTCTGAAATTATTTATGAGTAAAACACAATCAGATGTTTTGCCTTTATACTGAAAATACGTTTGATGTAATTGATTAAAGTTAATTGCATCAAACGTATTTGTAATTTTTAGCAAATCTTCCCTTTTAGCCCCGATTGTAGTGGAAATCCTTGTAAGCCGGGGTTCGGCTTACAAGATTGTAGCGGAAAGCGGGACGATGCCGGCTGAAAATGCCAAATGATGCTGCTTCAAAAAAAATAATTAAACTGAGATCAAACGGTTCAATCTGTTTTTTGTTTAAGATAATCGGATGGTGCTATTTTAAAAATTTCTTTAAAACAGGTACTAAAATAGCCTGCACTATTAAAACCCACTTTATAAGCAATATCAGCAATATCCGTTTCACCTGCATCAAGGAATTGTTTCGCTCTTTTTACCCGCATATCTTTAACAAATTCTACAGGAGTCATATTGGTAAGGCTTTTAAATTTTCTGTTGAATGTTACCCGAGCCATATTCATTGAATTGGCTATAACATCAATATTGAATTTAGGATTTGTCAGACCTTCTTCTACGATAGCAATTATGTCTTTTAAAAATTGTTCATCCTTAGTTGTGATAACGATTTCTCCCGGTTCTAATGTTATGGTTTTTACGTTCGTCTGTAAGTTTTCAAAAAACTTCTTTCGCTGACTGATTAAATTTTCAATAGAAGCCAGTAGGAAATCAGTATCAAAAGGTTTTGTAATATAATAGTCTGCTCCATAATTTAAACCTTCAATGTGACTTTCTACAGAGGATTTGGCAGTTAATAAAATGACAGGTATATGACTGGTTTCTATTGTTTTTTTAAGAGCGTCAAGAAGTTCGATTCCATCCATTTCAGGCATCATAATATCGCTCAAAATCAAATCCGGCAGTTTTTCTGTTGCTATTGCCAAACCTTCTTTTCCGTTTTCAGCTTCCAATATGCGGTAATATCGATGCAACTGACTCTTTAAGAAAGATCTCAACTCAGTATTGTCTTCTACAATAAGAATTACAGGTAAGTTAGTATTGTTATTATGTTGTAATACTTCATTTTCTTTATGCTGTTTATTAGTGATAATATGTTTCTGTAATTTTTGGTTTGTCTGACTTGTTTTATTGTTGTTTTGAAGAATTTCATTGCTCAAATCTATTTGTATAGAAACTGTCAGGCCTCCATTACTGTTGTTTTCTGCATAAATTCGGCCCTGGTGTAATTGTACATATTCTTTGCAAAGAGCAAGCCCGATACCGGTGCCCACATTTTTGCTCTTGCCTGTATCTGTTTCGTAATACAGCTTAAAGATATCCTCAAGCTTATTCTCATCTACACCGGTTCCCTGATCAGCAACATTGATTTTTAAAAAAGTATTCTCTACTTTAAGTTTTATGGAAATTGTACTGTTGTCTGGAGAAAATTTAATGGCATTCGACAATAAATTATAGATTACAATATCTATTTTCTCTTTGTCCAGATTGACATAAAGGGTTTCAGAATCCGATTGTGTTTTGATCTTTATATTCTTTTCGTAAGCAATCTGAGAAAACAAAGCATTAATCTCATTTACAAAAGAAACCAATTCTATAGATTCAATATGAAGCTGTTCATTTCCGCTTTGCACTTTTCTAAAATCAAGCAGCTGATTAACAAATCGTACAAGGCGATTCGTGTTTTTTCTGACGGTTTCAATATAATCATTGCCTAAAGGGCTTAATTGCTCGTTTTTGGCAATTTCGTTTAAAGGATTAACAATAAGGGTAAGCGGTGTTCTTAATTCGTGAGAAATGTTGGTAAAAAAACTTAATTTCAATTCTGTCATTTTTTGTTCTACAACGACTTTGTTTCGTAATTCAATCATCGAATACGCAATCCTTCTGGCAATTTCCAGTAAAACTACGCAGATAACAAAATATAGAAAATAAGCCCAATAGGTTTTCCAGAAAGGAGGCGTAATGGTAAAAGTGAGGTTTTTTTGCGGAATGTTGGTGTACAATTCCGGATTCAGGCATTTTACTTCAAACTGATAATCACCGGGCGGCAAATTGGTAAAAGTTGCCTTTTTCTGGTTTTTTACAGGATGCCACGTATCATCAAAACCCTTTAATCTGTAAGCATACAATTGTTTGTTGCTGGACCTGTAATCTAATACCGTATAATAAATGCTGATGGTATTTTGCTGGTAATTTAATTGAATCTTTTTGCTATAATTTATATCCAGTTCCAAAGGATATTCCAATGATTTTACATTGGAGTTTTTATTGTTGATTTCAAAATTGGTAAAAACCATTTTTGCTGTAATTTTTTGGTTTTCAGTTTTTTTTGGGTTGAAGGAGAGATATCCGTTTCTGGAACCAAAAATTAAATTTCCATTAGGTAATTTTAAGCTCGATGATTCTGAAAATCCGGTTTTAACCAAACCATCATAAGAATCAAAATTTCTAAAAGTATGGTTTGCTAAATTAAATTTTGAGATTCCGTTTTCTGTAGCAAGCCACAAATTCTTGTCTTCGTCTTCAATCATACTCAGGATAAAATCGCTTGGCAATCCATTGTCTTTTGTGAAGTTTTTGAATTTTAAACGACTTTTTTCTGCTTGCATAGCCAGGTTGAGTCCGCCTCCGGCAGTAGAAAGCCACACTTTCTCATCAGAATCTTTATAGATAAACAAGACATCGTTACTCCCAAGACTGTTTTTATCGCTGGAGATTTTCACGTATCTCGAAAATTTTATTTGGTGTGGATTGTAATTTTCGGGGTTAAATGTTACTAATCCGTTCGTTGTTGCGACCCAGATTTGTCCTTTGTAACCTTCTGTCAGAAATCTTACTTTCGCTGATTCTATAATGGGATAATTCCTGAATTTTTTTATAAAGCCAGTCTCACCATTATTTTCTTGCAGTAAGTTAATCCCATTGCCATAAGTGCCTATCCAGATGCGCCCTTTTTTATCTTCTAAAATGGAGTAAATTAAATTACTGCCAATGCTTTTGGGATTATTTTTGTCCGTTTTAAACTGTTTTAATACAAATTGGGAATTTTGAGCATCAACAGGAGTTGCTTTATACAAACCATTTCCTTTTGTACCTAACCAAATATTTCCTTTTGAATCTCCAAGGATAGCATATACAAATCCAAGATCATCGTTTTTGTAATTTACAAACAGGTTTTTTACCTCTTGATTATTTTTATAAAATTTTAGTTTACCTGCTTTTGAAGAAACCCATAAACGATTTGATTTATCCGTAAAAAAGGCTCTGATATCATTCTCTGATTTATCTTTAGGATTGACTGCCAAAAGCTGCTGTTGAAAGATGTTTTTCTGGAAGATAATTTTATTGATTCCTCTGTCATTCGTACTGATCCAGAGAATTCCCGAAGGATCAAAATACATACTCGACAGTATATTTGAAAACTTCTGATTGTCGTCTCCCGGTTTGTTGAAAAAATAATCTAACGTACTGGTTTTTTGATTGTAATATCCAAATCCGCCACCGGCCAGTTTTACCCAGACCCTGTCAAAATTATCTTCAAAAACCCCAAAACTATGTTCGAGCTGTAGAAAAGTTGCATCGGTCTGCTGAGAAAAAAAATGTATGCTTTTTTGTTTTGGATTGACCATAAAAACACCATGTTTATGAGGTTCCACCCATAACAAGCCCTGTTTGTCCTGATAAATTTTGTGTACAGGTGAATCAGAAATTTTAAGCGTAGATTCTGTTTTTAAGGTTTGTATGTTAAATGCAATCAACTCTCCGGCAGAATTGGTGATGTACAATAAATTTTTATCTCTTGATTTTATAATCGAGTTGATGCCTTTATTGGATATGCTTAGTTTGTTGATTTTTTTCGAAATTACATTATAACCAATCAACACACCATCTTCAGTGCCAAACCAGGCAATATTATTAAGCGTTATCAGGCACTTAACATTGGTATTTTTTAATACATTTTTACTGGTATATTTTTGATTTTTAGATTTGGTTATGATATCTAATCCGTTTTTAGAGCCGGCCCAGAAAGTATTGTCCTTTTCTTCGGATACAAAATTTAATTCATTAGAAGCTAAAGCAAAATCAATTTTAGCACCTTGTTTGAAATGGACAATTTTTATTTGCCCTCTAACTCCTTTTTCCGCTAAAAAAACACCATTATTGATGGTCGTCAGCCATACATTTCCATTGCCCGACGGGATAATTTCTTCAAATGCAATTTTATTGGTTCCCAGGATATTTGCGATAGAGAGGAATGTCTCTGTGCTTTTTTCAAATCTGTAAATTTGATTGTCGTAAGCTTTAAACCAAATGTAGCCTAAAGCATCTTCTTTCATGACATCAATTCGGTTGTTGCCTAAACTACTGTTGTCGCCCGCAATTGCTTTATAAGTAACGAAATTTTTGCCGTCAAATCGGTTAATCCCGTCCCATGTTGCAAACCACATGAATCCTTCTTTGTCTTTTATGATGTCTCTGATAGCTTCATGAGAAAGTCCGTCTTCGGTAGAGTAGTGCTCAATTTTACATTTTATCTGAGCATTCAGTTTATTCATCTGAATGAAAAATAAAAGTGCAATTAAAGAAAAATCGAATAAAAGTTTTTTCATTTAAGAATTCTGATTTTTAAATCTAATACAGAAAAATTTAGTTCTTTAAAATTAATTTAAATGTTATAACAACACTTTTTAACCTTTGTAAATATAATAAGTAATTTGCTGAAATGGGATCTGAGGAGATAAATCTTCTGTTTGAAATCTGGGTATTAAAACAGGAAGATGTGATATATTTCAGGTGCTGCCGTATTATTATATTGATATGCCCCTTTTATTTTATTGTATAGCCCCTCTTGTAATATTTGGTGATATCTAAATTTGTGAACCTGCTTTTATTTCTGAATTAACTTCTTTGAAATAGAATCTGAAGTACTAAATTTTAAAACCTGATTTTATAAATGAAAAAAATTGTATTAGCACTTGCTTTATTTCTGAGTCTGCAAAATAATTACGCCCAGAATAATGAATGGGAAAACCCACAAATAGTTGATCGGGGAAAAGAAGCGGGCAGAAGTTCTTTTCTTTTATTCAGTAACGAAGCTGAGTTAAAAGCCAACAATCCTCAAAAATCAGCATTATATCAGAGTCTTAATGGAAGCTGGAAATTCAATATTGTTCAAAACCCGTCTCAAAGAGCCGCAGATTTTTATGCAATAAATCTGAATGATGCAGACTGGAAAAATATTCAGGTTCCTTCGAACTGGGAATTGCAGGGTTATGATATTCCAATTTATACGAATATTACGTATCCTTTTCCTAAAAATCCTCCTTTCATAAACGGTGATTACAATCCGGTGGCGACTTACAGACGTACTTTTACGGTTGCAGATTCATGGAATGATAAAGAAATCATACTTCATTTTGGTTCTATTTCAGGTTATGCAAGAGTATTTCTGAACGGAAAAGAAGTTGGAATGACCAAAGCATCCAAAACGCCTGCCGAGTTTAATATTACTTCATTTTTAAAAAAAGGAGAAAATTTAATTGCCGTTCAGGTATTCCGCTGGCATGACGGAAGTTATTTAGAAGATCAGGATTTCTGGAGACTGAGCGGTATCGAACGCGATGTGTATTTGCAGGCAATGCCAAAAACGACTGTTTTGGATTATTTTGTAAAAAGCGATCTGGATAATCAGTATAAAAACGGAATTTTTAATCTGGATGTGACTTTAAAACATTTTGAAAAGAATACAATCAAAAATCCGTCTGTTAAAGTAGAATTGTTTGACAAAGAAGGAAAAACAGTTTATTCTGAAAGTAGAAAAGTAAATGCTAAAGAAGAAAAAATCAGTTTTGCAGGTACGATTGAAAATGTAAAACAGTGGAATGCCGAAACGCCAAATCTGTACAGATATGCCATTACATTATTGGATAATAAAGGTAAAACGCTTGAAATTATTTCTAAAAGAACAGGTTTTAGAAAAGTAGAAATCAAAAATGCTCAATTGTTGGTAAACGGAAAAGCGGTTATGGTAAAAGGCGTGAATATTCATGAACATGATGACGAAACGGGACATGTTCCAAATGAAAAAACTTCATTGAAAGATCTTCAGTTAATGAAGCAATTCAATATCAATGCAATCCGAATGAGTCATTATCCACATGATCCGCATTTATATGAATTATGTGATGAATATGGTTTTTATGTTGTAGATGAAGCTAATATAGAGTCGCATGCTATGGGGGCCGAATGGCAAAACTGGTTTGACCAGAAAAAACATCCTGCTTACCTGCCGGAATGGGCCCCTGCACACCTGGATCGTATCAAAAGAATGTTTGCAGCTGACAAAAATCATCCTTCAATCATCATTTGGTCTTTAGGAAATGAATGCGGAAACGGTCCTGTTTTCTACGATGCTTATGATTGGTTAAAACAAGTCGATTCAACACGTCCGGTTCAGTTTGAGCAGGCCGGAGAAAACACGAATACAGACATTGTATGCCCAATGTATCCGGGAATTAAAAGCATGAAAAGTTATGCGGAGGCTGACAAAAAGCGTCCGTACATTATGTGTGAGTATGCACACGCAATGGGAAACAGCGGTGGAAATTTTCAGGAATACTGGGATATCATCAACAGCAGCAAACACATGCAGGGCGGTTTTATCTGGGACTGGGTGGATCAGGGTATCAAAACGAAGAACGAGCAGGGAAAAACGTTTTGGGCTTATGGCGGTGATTTAGGTGCTGAAAAACTTCAAAATGACGAAAATGGCTGTGCAGACGGTGTGATATTTTCAAACAGAACGCCAAAACCGGCTTTGTATGAAATAAAAAAGGTATATCAAAACATTCAATTTCAATTTAGTAGCGGATCTGAATTAACCGTAACCAACCATTATAATTTTACGAATCTTTCGGATTATACTTTTAAATGGGAACTGATTAAAAACGGAGAAAAAACAAAATCAGGTGAATTTAATGTAGAAGCCGCACCTGAAGAAAACAAAAAGGTAGTTCTGGATTTAGGACCAATTGATGATAGTTCAGAATATTATTTAAATGTTTATGCAGTTTCAAAATACGATGCACCTTTGGTTGCGAAAGGCCATGAATTTGCCAGAGAACAGTTTGCAGTAGGAAAAGGTTCTTATTTTAAAAATAACAGCATTGCAAAAAGTGCATTTAAACTGAAACATACGGTTAAGAATAATGTACTTTCTTTTGAGGCAGAAAACATTGCTGGAGAATTTGATCTGAAAAAAGGAGAAATCCTGAAATACAATCTAAAAAATGCTGATAACACTATTTTTACCAGTTTCCCAACGCCATATTTCTGGCGTGCCCCAACAGATAATGATTTTGGAAGCAATATGCAGGATAAATTAGTAATCTGGAAAGAAGCATCAAAAAATCCGACAGTTGTGAGTGTCAATTTGGATAAAAATACTTCGGAAGGTTTGCTCGTAAAGGTGATTTACAAATTGGCACAGGCGGAAGTTCCATACACTGTAAATTATCTGATTCAAAACGATGGGACAATTAAAGTTACTGCAGCTATTGATTTGACTGGGAAAGAATTGCCTGAAATGCCTCGTTTCGGAATGCGTGCCAAATTAAACGGAACGTTCGATAATTTGAGTTATTATGGAAGAGGACCCTGGGAGAATTATTCGGATAGAAATTCGGCAGCGTTTATTGGCGAATATTCAGATAAAGTGATTAATCAGTATACAAGAAATTATATTCGTCCTCAGGAAGGTGGTTATAAAACAGATGTTCGTTGGCTTACTTTAAAAAATGATAAAGGTCAGGGCATAAAAATTGAAGGATTACAAACTCTTGGTTTTAGTGCGCTGAATATTTCGACAGAGGATTTAGATCCGGGAAAATCTAAGGCTCAGCGCCATCCATCTGATTTGGATTTAGATTCAAAAGAATCAGTGTACCTTCACTTAGATTACAAGCAAAGAGGTTTGGGGGGCGATGACAGCTGGGGACGTTTGCCTCACGATCCGTACCGATTATTGGATAAGCAATACAGTTATTCTTATATAATTTCATTAATCAAATAATTTGACGTTTTTGTTTATGTTTGTGTAGAAAGAAAGCCTATGAATTGCTCATAGGTTTTTCTGATTTATCAATAATATTTAATTGTTAGAAGTAATTTAAAATGGCTGTCAGGCTGAGCGGAGTCGAAGCCCTTCAAAGGTAAATAGCCTCGACTAAGTTTATCATAAGCCAAGACAAATGATTCAGGATGACATTCGTTATCTAAAAATTTAAGATGTTTTTATTTCAGTTTATAATTGAATCGATTTGTATTTTTATAAAACTCATTTTACAATTAATAAGTTATATTTAGCTTTAAATACCTAATATTTTGAGAAATAAAGCCCTTTTGTTTTTACTGTTTTTAGTTTGCTTTACATCCAACTCACAGGCTGTAAAAACGGCTATTCCAAAATATGGACAGGAAAAATATGATATTGGTTACATCGGAATCAAAAACGGACTTGCTAATAATGCTGTAACTTCTGTTTACAAAGACAAACGTGGCTTAATGTGGTTTGGCACTTATGACGGAATCAGCAGGTATGATGGCTATAATTTTTTAAGTTTCAGAAACGAACCTAATGATTCCAATTCGTTAGTTAATAACAGGATTGTAAGTATTTGTGGTACTCAAAATGAAATTTGGATTGGTACCAAAGGAGGTATCAGTGTTTACGATTATCTAAGAAACAAGTTTACAACAAAGAGTTATGTGAACGCTAAAACTTCTCAGATTGAAGTGATTGATTTTGTAGTCAATCAAATCAGGGATTTTAAATCAAAAATGTACATCGGGACTGCAGGTAAGGGATTGCTTTATTATGAAGGCAATGAAGAAAAAATTATTCAGATTCCGCTTTATGTAAAAGGAAAACTGTTCTGGGATTATCATGTTCAGGAAATGGATTTTGATCCATCCGGTAAATTGTGGTGTTCTGTTGCCGGTGTTGGACTTGTTGCTATGGATGCATCCGCCAAAAAGCTTTCAGTTGTTTTTCCGGTTATTTTAGGCAGTGGTTGTCTTTTATACGATAAATTTTCAAATGTCTGGGTAGGAGCTGATCAGGGATTGCTAAAATACAATGTCATAAATAAAACGCATCATCTTTATAAAAATCAGGAAATTCAATATCCTGTTTCAGATTTGATGTGTAAACCGGATGCAAAAGAATTGTGGATCGCTACAAATGGTAATGGTGTTGTAAAATACAATTATACAACTAATAGTTTTTCTTTGTTGAATAAAGACCTGAATGAAGAAAAACTGAATAGTAATGCAATTTCATCCTTATTCAGGGATAATAAAAACCGCGTATGGATTGGAACTTTACGTGGAGGAGTTAACATCATTGAACAGAGAAAAAGTCCTTTTACGACAGTTTCAAAAAACGAAGAAATAAAAAATACACTGCCAAGTGATTTTATCCTTTCATTTTCAGAACAGGACAGTGAAAATCTCTGGATTGGAACAGATGGAGGAGGTGTAAGTTTATGGAACAGAAAGAATAATTCATTTACCAATTATTCCTATGAGGCTAATAATCCAAATTCGTTATCGAACAATTTCGTTTCAGCAATTATAAAAGATGCAAAAGGAATCTGGTTTGGAACTTACGGAGGAGGGGTTTGTCTGTTCAATTCCCAAACCCGAAGCTTTAAAAAATACAATCTTTTTAATCCTAAACTGAATGGGAATCAAAAAAATATCTGGGTACTCTTCCGAAGTAAAAACAATGTTTTATGGGCCGCTTCTCCGGATGAAGAAGGATTATATCGTTATAATGAAACAAAGGATCATTTTGATTTTGTGGATGCAGGAATCAGAGGGATCATTTCGATGGCAGAAGATAAAAATGGTAATCTTTGGATAGGAAATTTTTCAAAATTGTATCAGCTCAATCTTAAAACAATGAAACGGAAGGAGATTGATGTAAAATATCCGGTACGTTCTATTATTTCGCATTCGGATACAAAAATGCTCGTAGGTACAGAAGGTGGCGGTTTGATGCTTTTTAATCCACAGACTTTCAAAAGCAGCTTTTTAACCCAGAGAAATAAACTTCCCAATAACTCGGTTTTAAATATTGTTCAGGATAATCAGGGGAATTATTGGGGCAGTACTTATAACGGAATATTTGTTTACAATGCAGCTAACGGAAAAATAACAAGTTATCATGATGCTGACGGGCTTCAAAGCAATCAGTTTAATTATAATGCTGCGCTGAAACTTTCTACGGGTGAAATTGTATTTGGCGGAATAAAAGGTTTTAATATCATCAATACCAAAATTACGAATCAGTTTCACGATTTTCCAAAACTGATTATAACTTCGATAAAAGTAAATAATAAGGTTTATGATCAGTCGGGTTTCTCCGCTTTCGGAATTGATAAATTAAAATTACCGTATGACGAATCGATGCTCAATATTGAATTTGCCGCTTTAGAATATAGTTTGCCGGAGAAAATATCCTATGCTTATTTTTTAGAAGGATGGGATTCGCAATGGCATTATGTTGATAATATTCGGAATGCAAATTATTCCAGAATAACAGAAGGCGATTATGTACTGAAAATTAAATCTACCAACGCTGAGGGCATCTGGAACACAAAATCCATTTCATTGCCCGTTACCATCTTACCGCCTTGGTACAGAAGCGGTTTTGCATATTTCGTCTATTTTCTCCTTATCGGACTTATTATTTATGTAGTCGATAAATACCAGCGGCAGCAGGAAAAATTGAAATATGAGGTAAGGCTTTCTCAGGATTTGGCGAAGCAGGAAAAGGAACTGAATGAAAAGAAATTAACCTTTTTTACTAATATTTCACATGAATTCAGGTCGCCTTTGACCATGATTATAAATCCGTTAAAAGAAATCATTTACGGGACAGACCAGCAGATAGATCCGGCTGCGATAGAAATGGTATACAGCAATTCGAGAAGGCTGTTAAGTCTGGTCGATCAGCTGCTTCTTTTTAGGAAAACCGAAACCGAAACCGGAAAACTTAAAATTGGCCATATTGATATTGTAGAACTCTGCAAAGAGGTTTTTAGCTGTTTTGTACAGCACGCCAAAACAAAAAAAATCGATTATAGTTTTAGTATTTCCGAAGAAAAAGTACTGGTTTACGTAGATCGGGAAAAAATAGAAATGGCATTGTTTAATTTGATTTCGAACGCTTTAAAATTTACTGAAAAAGAAAATGGAGCCGTTACCGTTAGTTTGCGATGTTCAGAAAATGAAGTAATTATCAGTGTCATCGATAATGGAGAAGGAGTTCCGGATGGAGATAAAGACAAAATTTTTAATCTGTTTTATCAGTCCAATCAAAACATCCGGAATAACCGCAAAGGCTTTGGAATAGGTCTTTATCTGGTAAAACAGTTCATCACTCAGCATCACGGAAATGTCAGCTGTCGTGATAATGAAAATGGAGGGTCTGTTTTTGAAATTAAATTATTACCCGGAAAAGAGCATTTAGGAGATGTCGAAATCCGTGAAGATTTGAGTGACAGAACCTTATTTTTAGAAGAAGCTTTAGAAGATACCACAGTGGAGGAAAGTGTACTGCAAACTGTTGAAGAGCCTGACAATGTTAAAGATTTAATTAAGGATGCAAAAAGCATTTTGGTGGTAGATGATAATGTGCAGATAAGAAATTATTTGAAAAAGATTTTAAGTCCAAAATATCATATTACAGTTGCAGAAAATGCAGAAGCTGCTTTAGCCGTAATTAAAAAAGTAATGCCGGACCTGGTTATTTCTGATGTGGTGATGGGAGAAATGAACGGAGTCGCTTTTTGCAAACAAATTAAGTCGGATGAAGAACTAAAGCATATTCCGGTGATACTGCTCACAGGAGGAACATCGGAAGATGTAAAATTAAAAGGTGCCGAAGTAGGTGCTGATGATTACATTACCAAACCTTTTGATAACGACTATTTATTAGCCCGAATCAGCGGAATATTTGCCAGACGTGACAGTGAACAGAATTACCTGTTGAATTCGGTAACCAAAAAATCTACAACTTTAAAGTTATCTGACGAGGATAAAAAACTGATTGATAAAATCGTAGATATTATTGATGCAAATTTGGATGTAGAGCATTTTAATGTAAATGATTTGTCAGAACATTTAGGAATGAGTTATTCTTTGGTGTATAAAAAAATCAAAAAAATTACAGGAAAATCGGTTTCAGAGTTTACCCGAAACGTACGATTGAGAAAAGTAGCAACATTATTAATCACCACAGATTTGCAGATTAGCGAAGCGGCTTCGATTGCCGGTTTTGGTGATATTAAATATTTCAGGAAGCATTTTCAGCAATTTTATAATTTAAATCCTTCAGAGTTTAAGAAGAAATATCAAAACGTAAAGGATAATAAATACATTTTGAATGAAAGTTTCTGGAAATCAACCTGAATTGAAAACTACTGTCAGGCTGAGTCCATTCGGCTTCGTTCAGGATAAACTAAAGTCGAAGCCCTTTTCAAAACTCTTATGTTTAAAAGCCTTCGACTTCGCTCAGGATGACAATGTTATTCAGAAGAATAAAATTTAATAAATAAAAACAAATATATTTCTTTCACATAGCAAACTCTGTGTTTTTAAATAAGTGAAACATCTTTTTAAGAATGTAAAACTATGTTTCTATGTGTTAAGAAATTAATTATACGCAACGAGTTATGAGTAAATATTTTAGAAACGCTGTTTTATTAGGATTAATGTATTTAACTGGGATTAATACAATTCAGTCCCAATCAAAAAAGCTGGAAAAAGATTCGCCTAAAAAGGTCCGTGAATTTTTTGTGGCTTCATTGGTTAAAATTGGTGATCCGGTTTTAGACGCATTAAGCAAAAATGAATTGAAAGCAAAAATGCCTGTTGAAAGATCTCCGGGTGCCTGGGATGCGAGAACAAATGTAACTTATCTGGAAGCTTTTGGCCGGCTGCTTTCCGGTATGGCACCGTGGTTAGAATTAGGCCCTGACCAGACTCCCGAAGGAAAATTAAGAGCAAAATATATTGATTTGGCTCAAAAATCCATTCACAATGCAACAGATCCGAATAGCCCGGATTTTATGAATTTTGTCAATGATAAGCAGCCTTTGGTCGACGCCGCATTTTTTGCGCAGGCATTGCTTCGTGCACCAAAACAACTTTGGGAACCATTAGATGCAATTACAAAAGAAAATGTAATCAAAGCATTAAAATCCTCCAGAAAAATAGAACCGTATCAGAGCAATTGGCTGCTTTTTGCCGGAATGGTAGAAGCTGCCATCATTAAATTTGATAAAGATGAAGATCAAAAACGACTCAACTATGCTTTGGAACAGCATAAAAAATGGTATTTAGGTGACGGAACGTATGGCGACGGACCTGATTTTCATTGGGATTATTACAACAGTTTTGTAATTCATCCGATGCAATTGGATATTTACAATGTACTGAAAGATAAAACCAACGACTACAAAACCGATTTTAATACGGAGCTAAAAAGAGCCAGACGTTATGCGGCCATTCAGGAAAGATTAATTTCTCCTGATGGAACGTATCCTCCAATTGGAAGGTCATTGGCTTACCGTTTCGGGGCTTTTCAGTTGTTATCCCAAATTGCACTCTGGAAAGAACTGCCAAAAGAAGTTACCCCGGCTCAGGTTCGTTCGGCGCTTTATACTATGATTCATAACCAGATAAATGCAAAAGGAACTTTTGATAAAAATGGATGGCTTCAGGTAGGATTTTATGGTCATCAGAATAATATTGGCGAAGGATATATCTCTACAGGAAGTTTATATTTGTGTTCAGAAGCATTTTTAATTCTCGGTTTGCAGGAAACAGATGCTTTCTGGAGTGATGCGTATGAACCCTGGACACAAAAGAAAATATGGTCAGGTCAGGAAATTCCAATTGACCATGCTGAAAAATAATTTAAAAATAGGTGTCAGGCTGAGCGGAGTCGAAGCCCTTTTATTGTAAAATGCCTTCGACTCCGCTCAGGATGACACTATCTTCTGAAGAAATTAAGTTCGTTTTAAATCAATTACAACAAACAAATTAAAATACTAATTTAATCTCATAACCAAATGAATTTTAAAAAATCACTTTTTGTATTAATAAGTGCTGCTTCTGTAACAGTCTTTAGTTGTAAAAGCACTGCACAAAAAACAGCTGCAATAAAAGAATCAAAAAAAGAAGTGATTTCGATTATTGACAAAGTAAACAATCACTGGCAGGAAACCCATCCGGAATATGGAAATGCTTTTTGGCATGTTTCAGCTTATCATACCGGAAACATGGAAGCTTACAAAGTAACCCAAAACAAAAAATATCTGGATTATTCACTGGCATGGGCTGAAAAAAATCAGTGGATGGGAGCCAAATCAAATGATAAATCGGAATGGAAATACAATTACGGAGAAACTGACAAACATGTTTTGTTTGGAGACTGGCAGATTTGTTTTCAGACTTATATCGATTTATACAACTTTACAGGAAAAAAGGATCCACATAAAATTGCCCGTGCCCGTGAGGTGATGGAATATGAAATGAGTACCGAAGCCAATGATTATTGGTGGTGGGTTGATGGACTGTACATGGTAATGCCGGTAATGACAAAATTATATAAAGAAACCGGTAATGAAATGTATCTGGAAAAATTACATTCTTATTTGACGTATGCCAACGGAATTATGTACGATAACGAGGCAAAACTTTACTACCGCGATGCAAAATATATTTATCCAAAACACAAAAGCGCCAACGGTAAAAAAGACTTTTGGGCAAGAGGAGACGGTTGGATTTTTGCAGGTTATGCCAAAATTATTCAGGATTTGCCAAAATCGGCTAAACACAGAGCCGAATACATCAGTCGTTTTAAGGACATGGCCAAATCTTTGGCGGAAGCCCAACAAACTGAAGGTTACTGGACAAGAAGTATTCTGGATCCCGAACATGCACCGGGGCCTGAAACCAGCGGTACGGCATTTTTTACCTACGGATTTCTATGGGGAATAAATAACGGAATTTTGGATAAAAAGACCTATTTACCTGTAGTAGAAAAATCATGGAATTATTTAACCAAATTTGCGCTTCAGGAAGATGGAACAGTAGGCTATATACAGCCCATCGGTGAAAAAGCGATTCCGGGGCAGGTAGTAGATAAAAATTCTACAGCAGATTTTGGTGTAGGTGCTTTTTTACTCGCAGCATCTGAAATGTCCCGTTTTGTAAAGTGATTAATCTGATTTTATAACTAAAGGCTATCTTAACGGATAGCCTTTTTGTATTTGTACAGATGTAGAATTTAAAGTTTTTAGATGCCTTTTTAGTTATTATGAACCAGTATATTTTATATTCAAACATGATTTGAGCTTTACTTTAAATTCTTAAAAGATTGTGTATTGCGTATTTTAAATCATGCTTTTTTATCATACATGTAAAAATATCCTTTTTAAATAATAATATGCTGATTTGACCCTTTTATAATGCTGTAATTACCCCCCTTTGGGCGTAAGTGTTATAGTAGATTTGTGTTGCAATCTATATTTAACTACTTGACGATGTGTGCTCAGAATTTAAATTCTAAAAAAAAACACTTAAATATCATAGGTTCTATATTTTGCAAACTTAACTAATCAATTAACCAAAAATTACAACCAAAGATGACAAACTTTATTAGGAAAATCAAAGCTCCTGATTGCGTATCCGGATTTGATTTGAAAAAGAAACTTACAATATTTTGTGTATTGGTTTCTTTATCACAAATGAATGCCTACGCTGCCTCAGGAAGTGCAAAAGAACTTGAAAAAGTACAGCAGCAAAATAGTATAAGTGGACAGGTTAAAGATCAAACGGGTTTGCCGTTACCAGGCGCTACGGTTTCGATAAAAGGAACGAAAGTAGCAACTACAACAGATTTTGACGGAAAATTTAGTTTAGCCGGTGATCAGAATTCAGTATTAGTAGTTTCTTTTGTGGGATATGTAACTCAGGAAATTATTGTAAAAGACAAATCCAATATCATTGTACAATTAAAAGAGAATGCAGCTGCTTTAGAGGAAGTTGTAGTAGTGGGATATGGTAAAATGAAGAAAAAGGATTTAACAGGATCCATTGTTCAGGTTAAAGCGGAAGCTTTGGCTAATCAAAATCCACAGACTGTTCAGGATTTATTGCGAGGTGTTCCAGGTCTGAAAGTAGGTTATTCGGCTGATGCAAAAGGAGGAGGATCTTTACAGATTCGTGGTCAGACTTCTGTTTACAATCCTGATGGTGCGGGACATAATTCACCACTTATTATTTTAGACGGAATGCAGTTTTATGGTGAACTTTCAGAAATAAATCCTGATGATGTTGGTCAGATAGACATCTTAAAAGACGCATCTGCCACAGCTGTATATGGGTCCAGAGCAGCAGCAGGGGTTATTGTTATTTCGACTAAAAAAGGAAAAATTGGTAAACCTGTTATTAATGTTACTACCAACACGACAATTGTTAATGAAAGTGCCTACCGCGATGTGTATTCTCCGGAAGGGTATGTAAAATACCGTCAGGATTGGGAGACTGCTAAAACGTATGGCCAAAATACAGCAACCGGAAATTATGAGGCATGGATAACTGGAACAGCTGCTGGTAAAGCAGGTTATTACACAAATCCAAACCAATTAGATCAGTATGGTATAACTCAGGCGCAATGGTTAGCTTATCAGCCTGTTGGACAAACACAGGGAAAGAGTCTGAATGAAGTTTGGGGACTCCGCTTAGGAATTACGGATCCTTTACTTTTGAAAAATTTTACAGAAGGAAAAACACACAATTGGTATGATAGTACTTTTAGAACAGGAATCAATCATGACCATAATTTAAGTGTTTCCGGAGCAAGCGATAAAGTAAATTATTATATGTCTTTGGGGTATTTAACTTCAGAAGGAGCTATTCAGGGTAATGATTATGAAGCGGTTCGTGCCAATATGAAAGTGGATGCAAAGATTACGAGCTGGCTTGAATTTGGGGCAAACGTTAATTTCCAGGACCGTACAGATGGAGATATTGCCGTTGGTACCGGTACAAATTACTGGGATGCCAATATGTTAAGAAATAGTCCGTTTTCGGTTTTTAAGGAAGCAAACGGAGAGTATGCAAGACAGCCTATGGGGCAGACTATTGGAGGGTATAATTATTACTATGACCGACAATTTATACAACTTGAAAAAGGATATACGGTATTGAATACCATTTTTAATACTAAGGTAAATTTGCCTTTTGGGATTACGTATTCATTTAATGTCGCTCCACGCTATCAATTTTTTTACAATCGTTATTTTCAGTCATCAGGTCACAAAGGATGGAATGCTGCTACAATAGGAGTAGACAGGGAAAACGGTAAAAATTTTACATGGAACCTGAATAATACAGTAACATGGGATTATACATTTGCTGAAAAACACCATATTATAGCCACTTTTGTTCAGGAAGCTGAAGAACTCAGAACATGGTCAGATCGTATTGATGCAAATAATATTCTGCCTTCAGATGCCTTAGGGTTTCATAATATTGCTAATGCAACACTTGCCAACAGTTCGTTTACATCAAATGACACGCATCAAACGGCGGATGCATTAATGGCGAGACTTTTCTATTCGTTTAATGATCGTTATATGATAACAGGAACGATACGCCGAGATGGATATTCAGCATTTGGAGCTACATATCCGTATGGAACTTTTCCTTCTGTAGCAGCCGGATGGAGCTTTAATAAAGAAAGCTGGTTCAATTGGACGACTATGAGTACAGGTAAATTACGCTTGTCCTGGGGTAAAAACGGAAACAGAACGCTGGCCGATCCTTATTTAGCTTTGGCAAACTTAGCCTCAGGTACAGGCGCAACAATGGGGTATATTGATGCTTCAGGAAACATTGTTGATGTGAAATACTTAGGAATTGATCGTATGGCAAATCCAAATTTACAATGGGAAAAAACAGCTGCAACAAATATTGGTCTTGACCTTGGTTTCTTAAATGACCGAATTACAAGTACAATTGATATTTACAGATCAGTTACTCACGATATGATTATGAGTCAGCGTTTACCTGAGTTTACCGGTTTTGGATCAATTGCTACCAATCTTGGAGAGGTTGAAAATAAAGGGATCGAAATAAGCCTTAATACGATAAATATTAAAAATCCAAATTTTGAATGGACTACCAGTGTTGCTTTTTCATACAACAAGAATACCATTAATGCATTATACGGCAATATGGAAGACGTTAAGGATGCAAATGGAAACGTTATTGGAACTAAAGAATCAGACGATAAGACCAATAGATGGTTTATAGGCAGACCTATTTCTCAAATCTGGGATTATAAAGTTATTGGAATCTGGCAAAAAGAAGAGTTTGAAGAAGCTGCTAAATACGGACAACGTCCTGGTGATCCAAAAATTGAAAACAGTTACACTGCCGATGATGTCAATGGAAAACCAACTTATAATGAAAAAGACAAACAGTTTTTAGGACAGGAAGCACCGCCAATCAACTGGTCGTTACGTAACGAATTCAGGATTTATAAAAACTGGAATCTGGCCATTAACATGTATTCTTATATGGGGCACAAATCACTTGACGGACGTTATATGAATACTTACAATGATGGTAGTTTGTATACCAACAACTACAATCCGTTTGTGAATCCGTATTGGACAATAGATAATCCAACCAACGACTGGGCACGTCTTGATGCCAGAGGACCTGCAGGAGCCGGAACAGCAAAATTATACGATCGTAGTTTTATTCGTTTAGATAATATTTCGCTGGCTTATACGCTTCCTAAAGATCTTTTGGACCGCCTGCATGTTAGAAATTTCAAAATTTATGCTTCGGTTCAAAACGCTGCAACATGGTCTGCTTCCAAAGAATGGAAGTACTATGGAGACCCTGAAACAGGTGGATTAGCTACACGAATGTTTAATTTAGGTTTTAACGTTTCACTTTAATAATTATTCAACAATGAAAAAATATATAAAAAATAGCATCTCAACATTTTTGCCTTTAGTAGCTGCAGCTCTTTTGGTTTCTTGTTCAGAGGATTTTCTGGAGCCGGATCCGCTCTCGTTTTACGAACCGGAAACTACATTTACGACAGAATCCGGTTTGCAGGCAGTTTTGGCAAGTGCAGATAAACAATTACGTAATAATTATATTCATTACAATAATGCCGGTAATAGTGTGCCTATAGGTACAGAATATGTTTTCTCTGACATGGCAAAATATGGAAAAACGGATAACACCAGTACTATTTCGGATTTTGCGAATACTATAGTGCCTACCGGAAGTTTTAAAACGGCTACAAATGATGATTTTTACCTTGGATTTTATTGGGTTGAAGCTTATAACGGTATTAAACATGCCAATACCATATTGACCTATATTGATAAGGTGACAAGTTTAACTCAGGAAGTTAAGAATAAATATATCGGACAGGCCTATTTTCACAGAGCATACCGTTATCTGAATCTGGTATATCAATTTGGAGATATACCGTTAATTACTAAAATTCTGGAGGTTCCAAAACAGAGTTATTCTTCGACTAAGAAAGAAGCAATCATCGAAATGATCACAGCAGATATGGAAAAAGCTGTAGAATGGGTTCCGGAGCAATCTAAACTGCCTTATTTAGGTGTGGTGAATAAAGGGGCCTGCCGTCAGTTATTGATTAAATGTTATCTGGCATCAGGCAAATTTGCTGAAGCAGAAGCGCAGGCTAATATTCTGATTAACCAATCAGGTTACTCTTTAATGCAAAGTAATTTCGGAACTTTTGATCCGGGAGGAAATCCACAAACCTGGACCATTACAAGAAATGTTATCTGGGATTTGCACAGACCTGAAAACAAAATTATCGCTGCGAATAAAGAAGCTATCATGATAATGCCAAACGGAGGGGTACAATCCTTTTTACCTTTTGCTTCCATGAGAATTTTTGGACCTAACTGGAATTCCGGTACACTAACAACACCTGATGGTAAACAGGCAGCTGCCCGTTTTGCTTCAAACAATGCCAATTATCAGGTTAAGTATGATTATGCAAGAGCATTGGGGCGTGGTATTGCAACTATTAGCGCGTCTTACTATTCACAGCATCCTATGTGGGTTGTAAACGGTATTGAGGATAAGCAGGATCTTAGACATAATAATACTGTTGGAAACTGGGTGAATATGGAAGATCTTAAATACAGTGATAAGACTTCTGCATACTACCAGCAAAATTTTAGAATGAAAGAAGCAAATGTGCTGTTATCAAGAGATACCCTTCGTGAATGGTTTGATTTTCCGTTGTATAAAATCTATCTGCATGATGTTGTAAATGAAACCAATCCAAATGCAACTGATTTTCAGGGAGCCAGTACCGGAAGTAAAGCACATTGGTACTTATATCGCTTAGCTGAAACGTATTTGTTAAGAGCAGAAGCACGTTTTTATCAGGGTAATGTTGGCGGTGCCGCTCAGGATGTAAATGTTGTCAGAGCAAGGGCTGGAGCTTCTCAAATGTACGCTCAGGTAACCATTGGCGATATTTGTGCCGAAAGGGGAAGGGAACTTTACCTTGAAGAATGGAGAAATGTAGAACTAAAACGCATTTCGCACTGTCTCGCCCTTAGTGGAAAACCGGATGAATGGGGTCAGACCTACAGCTTAAGCAATTGGGACAAGCAGTCCGGAACTGACAATTCAGGAGGAAGTTATTGGTATCAGCGCATTGTGCATTACACGCTTTACAACAAATACTCAAGCGGGATTGTCGTACCAAACGGTACTAAGTTTTATACTATGGACAAACGTAATAACTACTGGCCTATTCCAAACAGTGCTATCACAGCTAATATAAAAGGCAAATTAAGTCAGAACTACGGTTATGACGGTTACGATGCCAACGTTAAAGTCTGGGATAAATGGCAGGATGCTGTCGCAGATGAAAGTGTATTATAGTATGCTGAAAATACCAATTTGAATGTAACAATACCACAAAGTGAATAGCTCAAAATTACCTAACATTTTGAGTATTTAAACCACAGTGCATTCATTTTGTAAAGAAATAATTTGCCCCTCAATTAATAGTTTTAAAATATCGACCACTAAAGCATTATCTGTAAAAGGATAATGCTGGCGGTCTTTATGAACCTGGATTTTAGACTGAAAGATATTTTTCTATTTCAGATCTGCTTCAATCCGGTTAGAATTCACATGAATCATACATTTTTACCGGTTAATAATTGCGGAAGTTTTTGGTTTCTGCACCAAATTAATTTGTTACAAACTAAAAAAGTAAAACAAAATTTTAAAACAATTTTAAATAGATTTCATATGAAAAAATTATACACCTTTTTATTTTTCGGGCTATCGGTCTTTCTGTTCCGGATACAGGCACAGGCTCCTAATCTTCCGGTCAGGGTAACTTTGGCAACAGCATTAAGCGGCCCCAAAACATTTAGCAATAATGCGGCTTCGGATGTGATATCTTTTCCATTATCCATTCAAACTGAATTTACCCTTGAAGTAAAAGCAAAAGTAAATGCAGCTCAGGGAAGAGGATTAGATGTCGAGGTTAAAAACGCAACCGGACTCGGATTTAGAACCTCTTTGGATAAAACCACTTTTAATCATTCCACAGTTTTATCAGCCATAGAAAATCTAAGTACTTCTGCTGATAATGCTCAGGAGCAAACGTACAGGTATGCGGTAAAAAACGGTTTTGTAAATATCTATCAGGATGGCCATTTTTTAACTTCAAAAGCACTTGATTTTATTATTGACAATTCAGTAACGCAAACGGTTTACGGCTCAGATAACCTGTTAGGAAGATGGGCAGGAGTTACAGGTAATAATTCTGGCAAACCAAATGATTATGGCTGGGCAAATACCGTTGCAACACTTCCGTGGAATACCGCTAATTCAACGAGTGGTGTCCGGTATCTGGATGTGACTTCAGGTCATACATTTGAATCCGATAATACAGCATACAATGGAAGGATCATGTACATACGCTGGGATAATAGCGCATACTCGACTTCAACTTACAGTTATCCTGTAAAATTAGAAAAAGATATTAAATATGAATTTTCATGGATTTATGAATATGTCTCCAATTCTGCTCCCGGAACTCCCATCAATGTAGCGATTTCAACAACGGCAAATGGAACAGGGGTTATTGCTTCTAAAAGTTTTGTTACAGGAAATGCCAATAAATTAAGAAAAGGTGATTTTTCTTTTATAGCAACAGCTGATGGTACATTTTACATTACCATTACCGCCGGATCCGGACTTATGGCAATTGGCGATTTAAAACTTAAATCGTCAAATTTAATCAATACCTGGGATGGTTTTGCGAATGATAATGCAGGAACTCCAGCTGTTTATGGCTGGACAAACTCTGTTTCTTCCTCGGTTTTTAATACGGCAAATGCTCCCAGTGGAGTTCGCTATATGGATGTGACTTCCGGACATGTACTAGAATCGGATGGTACAAATTATTCCGGAAGACTTCTGTACATTCGATGGGACGCCGCTCAGGAAAATTCAGTGTATTCTTTTCCCGTACAGCTGGAAGCTTCTAAGGATTATCAGTTTTCGTGGTTGTATGAGTATATCTCAAATTTAGCTCCCGGGTCTCAAATGAATGTTTCGGTTTCAACACTGGCTAACGGTGCCGGAACAGTTCTTTCAACCAAAAGTTTTACAACCGGAGATGTCAATAAACTGAAAAAAGGAGATTTGTCATTCCAGTCTCAGGCCGCCGGTACATATTACATCAACATAACTGGGGATAAAGCACTTTTCGGAATAGCCGATTTGAAAGTTCAGACGCAGCAAATAGCGAATATTGTGATTGGTAAAAATTATGCTGCAGGTGCCGTTGATATGGTTGTGAGTTCTGTAACTTTTGAAAATACAGCCTATGCTCCTGAAAAAGTAATCAGCCCTTCAACTGAAACGGCAGAAATTACAAGCAGCCTAAATGTTGGTGCTTATGCAAAATCAAGCGTGGTTTTGAACGGTGCTGCTTCTTTATATTTAAAAAATGCCAACAATCCATTAATTAATACAACAGTCAATTTAAATTCAGCAAACGCCCGATTGTATTTTGAAAACAAAAAACCGAGCGAGGTTATTAGTTCTTATCTACAGTACATTTCGTTGAATGGCGTTCCGGCCGGTAATGGCACAAATGTTCAGGTTACCAATTATGGAAGTGGTGCCGTAGTTGCTCCTTATTCGATAAACGAAATGCCTTTGGAGGTTTTTACAGCAGAAAATTTTGGAGGCACTTCCCAGCAATATGCAGCCGTAACCCCTCATGATAATTTGAGTTCGTTTGATAATACAATCAAATCCTTCAAATTGAAAAAAGGATACATGGCAACTTTTGCTTCAAATGCTGACGGAAGCGGATATAGCAGAGTTTATATCGCAGAAAATCAGGATTTGGAAATTGCAGTTTTGCCTGTGAATTTAAATGGAACTATTTCTTTTATCAGAACAATGAAATGGCATGAAGTCAACAAAAAAGGATTGGCAGGCGGAAGTACCGAGGCTATGGATGCCACGAATATTACCTGGTACTACAACTGGAATACCGGAATGAGTTCTACACCAAATATTGAATATGTACCGATAAGACAGACCAATTTCTGGCCTTCATTTACTCCTGCTTACACAAAAGAAGGTTATACGCATCTTTTAGGATTTAATGAACCAGACCGTCCTGATCAGGCCAATATGACAGTTGAAGCAGCGATAGCTTCCTGGCCGGCATTGATGAAATCTGGTTTAAGATTAGGCTCTCCGGCAACGTCAGATCCGTTCAATCCGTGGATGGGGACTTTCATGGCACAGGCTGAAGCCAATAATTACCGAATCGATTATGTAGCGATTCACTGTTATTGGTACAAAACTGCTGCTCAGTGGAAAAGTGATCTTCAGAATATCTATGACCGATACAAAAGACCGCTTTGGATTACGGAATGGAACATAGGAGCCAACTGGACAGCAAATAATTTCCCGGATGGGCCAACTTTATTGACGGATGCAAATGCAATCAAACATAAAAATGATTTAGCAGCGATATTAACCTTGCTGGAAACTACAGATTATGTAGAACGCTATTCAATCTATAACTGGGTTCAGGATGCAAGGGCAATGTATGTTACGATAGACGATGCCTTTAAGACCAGAAATCCGAACTGGCAAAATTATGTGTGGCTTCAATCTGCCCCTGTGATTTCAAGTACAGCTACAAGTTATGTGGTTTTAACCCCGGCAGGTGAATATTATGCCAATAATGCTTCGGCAAAAGCCTTTAGTTCGAATAGAGAATACATTCCAACCTGGAAAACAAAAGTGGAGACACTGAGTTATCAGCTGTCTTCAGATTATCAAAATATTACCGTAAACTGGACGGGTAATAATGCTGATTTAGTAAATAAATATATTTTGGAAAGAAAGTTAGACGGCGAAAATGACTTTTCTGTTTTTTATGAAACAACAGATTATAAAGTTATTAAGGAGGTTGATGTAGTTCATTCAAAAGCAGAATACCGAATCAAAGTGGTAGGTAAAGACAATACAGAATCAACGTACTCGGCTGTACTGGTTTTTGAGCAGTCTCCAATTGCCGCTACACCTTCCGATATCGTTGGAAAGGCATTATCGAAATCCATTATCAATTTAAAATGGCCGGCAGTTGCAGGAGCAGAATCCTACACAATCAAAAGATCGGAAACGGTGAATGGCACGTATGAAGATGTGGCTGTATATTTAAAGAAAACAACTTTTGATGATATTAATTTACAGGAGAATAAAGACTACTTCTATAAACTGGCTGCTGTAAATACAGGTGGTGAAAGTCCCTATTCTTCGCCTTTACAGGTTAAGACAATGGCGTTTGCAATTCCGCTTGCAGTTGAAAACGCAACTTTGGCTTACGGTGATGCAAGAGTTAATCTCAAATGGGATTTTATGTATGATGCCGGTTTTTATGTAAAAAGAGCCACTTCAGCCTCAGGTCCTTTTACGGTTATCGCAACGATTACTGCAAATGAATATGAGGATGTATCGGTTGTAAACGGAAATCCATACTTCTATAAAATCTCTGCTTACAACTCCTTAGGGGAAGGTCCTGATTCGGGCATTTTAAATGCAACACCTGCACAGGGTCAAAAAATTACGGGAAGTATAATTGGGCATCAGGGATCTTATAACAATAGTGGCTTCACAATCGAAAAGGCTTTTGATGAAGATATCACCACTTTCGTGGATGGTCCAACGGCAATTGGGTATTTAGGATACGATTTTGGAGCTGATAAAAAAGCGAGTTTGACAGACATCAGATATGTTCCCCGAAACGGATTTGGCAATCGTATGCCCGGAAGTGAAATTCGAGGCTCAAATAGCGAGGATTATCTGAATGTTTATGAGGTTTTACATGTGATTATGCAAACTCCTGCCAATGACCTTTTTGCAACAGACAGCGGTTTGGCTACTCCAAAATACAGATATATCTATTGGTACACGCCAACAGGTTACGGAAATATAGCAGAACTTGAATTTTACGGAAGTATCGATACAACATTATCAACAAATAAACCGCAGACAGGACTGGCAGGAAATATAACTGCTTTTCCAAATCCAACATCAGGATTTGTGGATATTAATTTCCCGAATGGCGATAATTCCCAAAAAATTACAGTTTATACGGTAGATGGAAAAATAATTTCTGAATCGGATTATACAGTTGAAAATGGAAAGGTTCATCTCAATCTGGAGCGTAACAGTGCAGGATTATATTTTGTAAAGCTGCATGCTTACCCGAATAAGACGATCAGAATTATCAAAAAATAACGATTAATTAAATCAAAAAATAAAGTTAGTTTGGTTTTATAATGTGTTTTGGAAAATGGGGGATTTTGAGCGATCCCCCATTTTTATCTGAAAATATAGAAAGACCAGATGATAAAAATGTATAAAATGAAGTTTAAAATCAGCAGTTATTTGGTTTTAGGAAGTGTAATAGGAGTATTGTACGGTTTCATTCCATTTGAAAATGAATTGATTAAAAATGAGCAATATTAATTAGTCTGGAGTGATGAATTTAATAAAGATGGTATTCCAGATGAAAAGAACTGGAATTACGAAACCGGCTTTGTGAGAAATCAGGAAGACCAATGGTATCAAAAAGAGAATGCCTATTGCAAAGACGGATTTTTGATTATTGAAGCCCGAAAAGAAAATCGGCTCAATCCGGATTTTGTATCTAAAACTTATGACGACTGGGCTAAAAGCAGAGATTCCATAAAAGTTACGTCTTCTTGTTTGATTACACGTGGCAAACATTCCTGGCAATATGGCCGGTTCGAAATGCGGGCTAAAATTCCTGTAGGAAAAGGAATGTGGCCGGCATTTTGGACTCTGGGCATAAAAGGGAACTGGCCTGCAAATGGCGAAATTGATATTATGGAATATTACACAGGAAAAATATTAGCAAATGCCTGTTGGAAATCAGATGAGTCAAAAACAGTCTGGGACAGTGCAACAAAAAGTCTGCGTGATTTTAAAGATAAATCCTGGTCAGATCAGTTTCATATCTGGAGAATGGACTGGGATTCGCAATGGATTAAATTATATGTGGATGATCAGTTGCTGAACGAAATCAGTGTTGCAGAATCAATAAAATATAAAAATCAAAAGATAAAGCCCTTTCAGCAGCCACATTATCTCTTAGTAAATCTGGCAGTAGGAGGAATGAATGGCGGTGAATTTACAACTGATGATTTGCCGTCACAATACATAATAGATTATATCAGGGTTTATCAAAAAAAAGCAATAAAATGAAATTAAAATATTCGATACTTATAAGTTTTATATGTGCCTTTGTTTTCGGTCAGAACAATCATTTTGCACCGGGAAAAGAATGGAAAGATACAGATGGAGTGCATATTAACGCTCATGGCGGCGGTATCATTTTTATGGATGGGACTTATTATTGGTATGGTGAATTTAAAACCGAAGGCAAAGGTGGAAATACCGCTTTAAAAGGTGTCAGCTGCTATTCATCAAAAGATTTGTACAACTGGAAAAATGAAGGCATTGTTTTAAAAGTAGAAGAAGACCGCAATTCTGAAATTACAAAAGGCTGTATCATGGAGCGTCCAAAAGTGGTTTTCAATAAAAAAACAGGTAAATGCGTTATGTGGTTCCATCTGGAATTGAAAGGACAGGGCTATGATGCTGCCATGGCCGGAGTTGCTATTAGCGATTCGCCAAAAGGACCTTTTACATATATAAAATCATACCGCCCCAATAAGGGAGTCTGGCCAATAGATTTTAAAGAAGAGTTTAAATCAGCTTCAGCCAATACACAAAATTTGAAATCCTGGACACCCGATTGGCTAACAGCAATACAAAATGGCATGCTGGTTCGCAGGGATTTTCAAAAAGGGCAGATGTCAAGAGATATGACGGTTTATGTGGATGATAACGAGAAAGCGTATCTGATTCACTCATCTGAGGATAATTTAACACTGCATATTTCGGAATTGACAGATGATTATCTGGATTTTACTCAAAAATGGACAAGAGTAGCACCTGCCGGTCATAATGAAGCACCCGCAATTTTTAAAAAAGACGGAATGTACTATATGATTACTTCCGGTTGTACGGGCTGGGATCCTAATGAGGCACGTTCGTTTAAATCGGAATCTATCTGGGGGCCATGGGAATCTTTGGGAAATCCTTCCTTTGGAAAAGATGCTGAACTGACTTTTCATTCACAAAGCACTTATATTTTTCAGGTTCAGGGCAAAAAAGACCAGTTCATTTTTATGGCAGACCGCTGGAAACCAGATAATCCAATTGAGGGAAGTTATGTATGGTTACCAATTATAATCGAAAATGAAAAACCCATCCTGAAATGGTCAGACGAATGGACTCTCGATGATTTTAATCAAAAGAAATAAAAGTAAAACATAAGCGTAATATTTATATATTTGAAAGTGTTGTTTTTACACTTGTTTTTAAAATATCTTATATATAAAATTAAATGAAAGAAAATATAAAAACGTTATTCATAATTAGTTTACTATTAATTGGAATTTCTAAAAGTTTAGCACAAAATAGAGATGTGGAGCGAAAACAACGGTTTAATTCGGATTGGAAATTTGCTTTGGGAGATGTTTCTGAAAGCAGCAACCCCAATTTAGATGACAGCAGTTGGAGAAAATTAAGTATACCTCACGATTGGAGTATTGAAGGAAAATCAGAAAAAAACAATGTAAGTGCCGGAGATGGCGGTTTTTATCCAATGGGAACCGGCTGGTACAGAAAAACATTTTCAATTCCTGCAGCATGGGCAGATCAAAAGATTTCAATCTATTTTGAGGGCGTTTACATGAATGCTGAGGTTTTTATTAATGGTAAATCAATAGGTTTTCAGCCTTATGGTTATACTTCTTTTGAATTTGATCTTACACCTCATTTAAATTTCGGACGGCAAAATACAATTGCCGTTAAAGTTGATAATTCACAACAAAAAAACTGCAGATGGTACAGCGGCTCTGGTATTTACCGCAATGCATGGCTGATGGTCAAAAACCCGGTTCATGTGAAAAACTGGGGTATTGCGATTTCTACCTTAGAAGTTAAAAATAACAAGGCTGCAATTCAGGTTAAAACGGTTGTTAAAAACGAAACCTCAATTTCACAAGATTTTTTGCTTTCAACAGTTATGAAGTTTAAAAAAGATAAAAACCCTGCCATTTCTGAAAGCAAAATTACAGTACTGCCAAATGAAGAAAAAGAAATCACACAAATACTGACAGTAGAAAATCCAAAATTATGGACAATTGAAGTACCTAACCTTTATGAAGTGAAATCCGTAGTTAAAACAGCTTCAAAAATATTTGATGTGGTAACAACAGATTTTGGAATCCGAACCATAAATTTTAGTGCTGAGAACGGTTTTTTATTAAACGAAAAAAAAATAAAATTAAACGGAGGCTGCGTACATCATGACAATGGAGCTTTGGGTGCAGCGGCTTATGACCGTGCTGAGGAGAGAAAAGTAGAGTTATTAAAAAAAGCAGGATTTAATGCTGTCAGAACTTCGCATAATCCGCCTTCTGAAGCTTTCTTAAATGCCTGCGATCGATTGGGAATACTTGTAATTGATGAAGCTTTTGATGGATGGAGAGAGAAAAAAAACGATTATGATTATGCTATAATTTTTGATAAATGGTGGAAGCATGATGTAGAATCTATGGTGCTGCGTGACCGAAATCATCCATCTGTAATTATGTGGAGTATTGGCAATGAAATTATAGAGAGAACCAAGCCTGAGGCAGTTGAAACAGCAAAAATGTTAGCCAATGCCATTCGAGATATAGACGCTACTCGTCCCGTTACATCGGCAATGACTACCTGGGATCAGGGATGGGATATTTTTGATCCTTTGATGGCAGCTCATGATGTTGCCGGTTATAATTATCAGCTGCATCGTGCAGAATCAGACCATGAAAGAGTACCTTCAAGAATTATTCTACAGACCGAATCGTATCCTAAAGATGCTTTTATCAACTGGAATTTGGTTCAGAAACACAATTATATACTAGGCGATTTTGTATGGACAGCAATGGATTATTTAGGTGAATCAGGTATTGGCAGTTATGTCTATCCGGGAGAAGCTGACGGAGAACACTGGACTGCTAATTTATACCCCTGGCATGGTGCATACTGTGGTGATGTGGATTTAATGGGCTGGAGAAAACCAATTTCGCATTACAGAAGTATGCTGTATAATGACAGCGAGAAATTATATATTGCTGTTCGTGAACCAAATCCTGAGAGCGGAGCCATTAAATTAACATCCTGGGCTGTTTGGCCAACTTGGGAAAGCTGGACATGGCCGGGTTATGAAGGCAAAAATATCGAAATCGAAATCTATTCTAAATATCCGAAAGTAAGACTGTATCTGAATGGAAAAAATATCGGTGAGAAAGAAACTTCAAGAGCACAGGAATTTAAAGCCACTTTTGCGATTCCATATGCAAGTGGTGAACTAAAAGCGGTTGGTTTAGAAAATGAAAAAGAAGTGGAATCGGTTTCGTTAAAAACAGCCAATCAGGCTTCTAAAATTAAATTAACAGCTGATCGTAAAACTATAAAAGCTGATGGTCAGGATTTAGTTTACATAAGCGTTGAAATCACAGATGATAAAGGTCTTTTGGATCCAAATGCAGGAAATGAACTTACTTTTAGTGTTTCAGGCGCCGGAACAATTGCAGGAGTAGATAATGCCGATTTAAAAGATCCTGATTTGTATGTTGCGAATTCCCGAAAAGCATGGCATGGGCGTGCTTTGGTAATTATTAAAAGTAATAATAAGTCAGGAGTTATTAATCTTGAAGTAACTTCTCCGGAATTAAATAAAGGCGTAATTAAAATACAATCTGCCGGAAAATAAAAAAATTGTAAATAAGACAGTTACAAAATATTAAAAAATGAATCAATTAAAAACATTGTTACTTTTAACCGGTATTTTTAGTGTGTCCTTGTTTTCTCAGCAAAAAGAAAATAAGGCATTACTTTTTTCTACTGATATTCAAATTAGTAATCTTAAGGTAGAAAATACAGTAACTCCTATTGGTCTTGATATATACCAGCCTGTCTTTAGCTGGCAAATGGAAACCGTTCACAAAAACAGAGGTTGTTATCAGAATGCTTATCAAATTATTGTAACAAATAATCTGGGCTTAGAAGTTTGGAACACTGGAAAGGTTAAAAGTGGAGCATCCATCAATATAAAATATAAGGGCACAAATTTTAAACCCACAACATTATATAATTGGAGGGTAACCGTTTGGGATCAAAAAGAAAAAAAGTACTCCGCAAAATCGTGGTTTGAAACCGGTTTGCTGAACTCTAAAATGGTAACGAATATCGATTCAGATAAAGAAACAACCGCCTGGTTCGGAGCAAAATGGATTGGAGGTAGTGTTAATGATATGGTTTTATATTCCCAATACCTCCCTGTGTTTGTTATCAATAGCACGATTCAGCTGGATAAAAAGCAGCAATCGACAAAAGCATCTTTAATTTATGGTGCTAACGATCAGCGTTTAATGGGCCGAAATAAAAATCAGTACAAACTCGAAAACAAGAACGGTGAGAGTTATATTCAGCTCGAATTAGATATGGCTTCTTTGAATTCTGAAGGAAATGCAAAACTGAATATTTATCGGGTAGGCTATCATCCAAATGATAAAAAAGAAACTCCTTTTAAAAGTTTTTCTATTCCGAATTCGATTATTAATAAAGAAAACCGGTATAATCTGCATACTATAAGTGTTCAGACTTGTTTGGGAGTTACCAAGATTTATATTGATGGGAATTTAAAAGAAAATCTGGCTGCCGAACTCAATTTAAATCCGTTAGGAGCCGGAGGTGATTTTATAGCTTTTCCTGTTGTAGGCGATATTGGTTTTTCAGTACCTAAAGGAGAAAAAGCACAGTTTTCGAAAATTGAAATTAAAAACTATAGAAGTCCTTCAAATGTGATTTTTTCTGATGAAGGCAATGCTCAAGGTATATTTTCATCATTTAAAGAAGTAACTGTTGAAAATAATAGCTATGCTGTAACAGGAGCAAATAAAGGAGCTTTTATTTTGGCAAATCCAAGTCAGAATTCCATGCCGATGTTGCGTACCGTATTTGGAATCGATTCTCCTAAAATAAGTAAAGCCCGATTGTATGTGACGGCTCGCGGTATTTATGATGTTTATTTGAATGGAAAAAAAATAGGAGACGATTATTTTAATCCGGGACTAACACAATACAACAAAACCCATTTATACCAAACCTATGATGTAACGGCAAATATCCAGGAAGGAAATAATGTTTTGGGAGCCATTCTTGGAGAAGGCTGGTGGAGTGGTGGCAGTAGCTATGTTGGAGAAAACTGGAACTTTTTTGGTGATCGTCAATCGATGCTGGCAAAATTGGTAGTTAGTTATGCCGATGGAAGCGAAAAAATTATAACCAGTAATCCTAAAACATGGACGTATTTTAATGATGGCCCCATAAAATACAGCAGTTTTTTTCAGGGTGAAGTTTATGATGCACAAAAAGAGAAATCGATTAAAGGCTGGAGTACACCTTCGTATGATGCTTCTAATTGGCATCAGGCGTCAGCCATAGGAACTGATGGTTTTGTAAGTTTAGAAGGGACGGCTTATTTACCCAATTTTAATAATTTTTCGGATGCTCAATTGATAGGGCAGCTTGGTACAACTGTTAAGCCAATAAAAGAACTAACAGCTCAATCAGTTACAGAAGTTCGGCCGGGCGTTTTTGTTTACGATATGGGACAAAACATGGTAGGCGTACCTAAAATCACCCTTAATAATGTAGAAAAAGGAAAGGAAATTACATTGCGTTATGCCGAAGTTTTATATCCGAATTTACCGGAATACAAAGGCAATGAAGATTTACTGATGCTTGAAAATGTCAGAGCAGCCATGTCACAGGATCTCTACACAACTAAAGAAGGCAACGAAACTATAGCGCCACGATTTACATTTCACGGCTATCGTTATATAGAAATAACTGGTATGGATAAACCCTTACCGTTAACCGATGTTAAAGGAACAGTATTAAGTTCGATACATGAATTATCTTCGCATTATCAAACCTCAAATCCTTTGGTAAATAAGTTGTGGGAAAATATTACCTGGTCAACTTATGGCAATTTTCTGTCAATACCAACTGATTGCCCTCAGCGTAACGAACGTTTGGGGTGGAGTGGGGATATTTCGGTTTTTTCCAGAACCGCAGTTCATTTAGCAGATGTGAAACAATTTCTGAAAAGACATATGCTGGCGATGCGGGATATTCAACGACAAGATGGACGTTTTCCTGATGTGGCTCCAATAGGCGTAGGGTTTGGAGAAACTTTATGGGGGAGTGCGGGAATTACCGTTGTCTGGGAAAATTATCTGCAATATGGAGATCTCAGTTTGCTGGAAGAGCATTATGAGGCTATGAAAAAGTACGCCAATTATCTGATAGCCGATATTGATAAGCAAACAGGTGTTTTAAAAGAAAAAGAAAGAAATACGTGGGGTTCTTTAGGAGACTGGCTGAGTTTAGAAGATTCTAAAAACGAAAAAACACTATTTTGGGAAGCCTACTTTATTTATGATTTGGAAATTATGTCTAAAGTGGCAGCTCTATTAGATAAGAAGAAAGATCAGGAACATTTTTCAGAGTATTACAAGCACCGAAAAGATTTTTTCAATAAAACTTACTTTGATAAAACAAGAGGAAAAACCTCATTTAGGGGTAAAGTTATAGATACCCAAACTTCTTATGTGCTGCCTTTTGCCTTTAATGTTTTGGATAAAGAGAATTCAGATTTGGCTATAAAACAGTTTGTAGCTTCCATACAAAGAGAAAACAAAACAGATCAGGGTGTTGTTTGTCCGCCCTATTCCTTAATGACTGGATTTATTGGAACTGCATGGGTCAATAAAACGCTTTCGGATAATGGGTATTCTGATGTAGCCTATCAATTATTACAAAACAAATCTTATTCTTCGTGGTTGTATCCTGTCACCCAAGGAGCTACTACTATTTGGGAACGATTAAATTCGTATACACATAAAAACGGATTTGGAGGAAACAACCGCATGAATTCTTTTAATCATTACGCTTTTGGCGCGGTAGGAGCATGGATGTATAATTATTCGTTAGGGATTGTAAGAGATGATAATTCACCCGGATTTAAACATTTTGTGTTACAGCCAGAACCTGATACTACCGGACAAATGACTTTTGCAAATGGCTATTACGATTCGATGTACGGACGTATTGAAAGCAGTTGGGAAACAAAAAACGGTAAATATGAGTTCCGCTTTGTTGTACCTGCCAATACAAACGCAACACTTTACCTGCCAGCTTTAAAACAAAATGATGTAAAGATAAATGGCGATAAAAACGGAATCAAATTTTTGAAGATAGAAAATAATAAGGCTGTTTTTGAAATAGAATCCGGAGAATATATGTTCGAAACAGTTATCAGGAATTAAACAGGCAAGATTGCAAAATCCTTAAAAGATGAATAAATTTAAAATATTGTTTTTAGTGACTATTTGTAGTGTTTCTTTATTTGCACAGCATAAAGAAAATACGGCAAATATTTTTGAGATACAAAATCCAGATTATAAAATTAGTCCTTATACAGGAATGACAAAACAGCATTGGAAAGATGCGGGTCTTTATTTGTTGGAAGGAGCTTTTAGCTATATTCATAAACTGGATGATCCAATGCAATTTCCAAAGCAGGAGGGAAAAAGTTATCCATCAAATCCAAATCAGGTTCCAACAGAAAAACTCGAAGGGCTTTGCAGAACCTTATTTATTGCTTCGCCTTTGTTAAAGGAAAATCCGGATTTAATCATCAATAATATAAAAGTAGCAGATTATTATCGTTATCAGATAAGCAAATTAACAGATCCGAATAGCACGACTTATATTGAACACCGTGCTAAAAACGGAGGGCCAAGTCAAAAATTGGTTGAATTTGGCGCTTTAGCACTTTCTCTTCTGACTAATCCTGAAGTTTTATGGAAACCGCTTCCGCAAAATCAAAAAGACAATCTAGCTAAAATAATGCTTAGTTACGGTGACGGGCCAACGGTAGATTCCAACTGGAAATTTTTCAACATTTTTGTGCTGAGTTTTTTTAAAGAACAAGGCTATACTGTTAATGAAAAATTGTTGGTCGAATATTTAGAAAAATCACTAAAACATTACCGGGGTAATGGCTGGTACAATGATAGTCCGGCTTTTGATTATTACAGCATGTGGGCTTTTCAGATGTATGGAAATATTTGGGCAGAGTTTTTTGGGAAGAAACATTATCCTGAAATTGCGGCTAAGTTTGCATCAAATTTTAGTGATTTAAAATACAACTATCCTTTTTTGTTTAGCAGAGATGGCGAAATGATTATGTGGGGAAGGAGCATCAGTTACAGAACCGGCGCTGTAGTTCCTTTTCCACTGATGGGATTTCATAATGATCCCAACATCAATTATGGCTGGATGCGCAGAATTTCATCTGGCGTAATGAAACAATTTTTGACACATCCGGATTTTATTAAAGACAAGGTGCCAACACTCGGTTTTTATGGCGAATTTGAACCAGCCGTACAAAATTACAGCTGTCGCGGAAGTGTGTACTGGATGGGGAAAATCTTTTTAGGTTTACTGGTTCCGGATAATAATCCTTTTTGGAATGCCAAAGAAAACAATGGCGACTGGGATACAAAGTTTAAAAAAGATGAAGTTTACAATAAATATCAGGGAGATTCGCAAATCCTGATTACAGATTATCCTAATATTGGCGCTTCAGAAGTTAGGGCCTGGTGTAATGAAAAAGTAAAAAACGACTGGCAGAAGTTCAGATCGACAGAAAATTATAACAGGTTGTCTTATAACAGTGCTTTTCCATGGCAGGCTGATGGTGAAAAGGGAGAAGTAGCGATGAATTATGTCATTAAAAATAAAGACGATAAATGGGAAGCCTTCAGACTATTCACTTTCAAAAAGTTTGAAAACGATATTTATTACAGGGATGTAGTTTTGGAAACTGATGAAAATATCCGTTTTAATTTGGCTGATATTCCTTTACCAAACGGAATTTTAAGAGTAGATAAAAACAATAGCGATAAACCTGTTTCGATGCGTTTAGGGCATTATGCCTTACCAAAATTAGACAAGGAAATTGTTGTCACTAAAAAGAAATTAGTAGGATATGATGTTACCATAATCGATAACGGAAAATATCAGCTGGCTATGATTCCGCTTTTAGGATGGGAGAAAACAGAAGTGGTAAATGCAAAAGAACTACATCCGGAAAGTAGTGAAAGTGCTGTGATTAATTGCACAAGTGATTCCAAATCAACTCAGCCAAATGTGTATGCAACTTTAATGCTTTGGAAAAAATCAGGAGAAAAGTGGTCAAAAAAAGAGTTGGTCCCAGTAAAAACTCTTTCTCAGAATAATGATATAATTACGATTCAATTCCAAAACGGAACAAGAAAAATAGTTGATTTTAGTAAAAACTAGTTTAGGAGATTAGAAAATCTAATTGTTACAGATTATAGATGCTTTTAAAATAAAATAGTATTTACAAATATTTCATTTTAATAATTTTGAAAGTGAAATTATTAACTGTGATACATTTACATTCGATTTTTTTATTGGTTATACGGTTAAGGTATTCAAAATAAAAAAGTATTGGTTAACCAATTGGTTTGCCAATACTTTTTATCACTAACCTGCTAAGACATAAATCTTATATAATAATTGTTTAATAAAAAAGGCATTTTTATTTGTTTTTGCTAAATCGTTTTAGTATGTTTATTTAAGAAATTTGACTAATAACCTAAAACTAAAAAAAAAACATAATGAAATACTACCATTTTTTACTCCTAATGCTTTTTTCCGTAAGCACATTTGCGCAAAAAGAAGCATTGTCTTCTCCAGACGGAAATTTAAAACTTCAGATTAATCTAAAAGACAGTATTACCTATTCTGTTTTTTTAGGCAATGAGACAATTTTTGAGAACAATAGTTTGAGTTTAGTATTAAAAGACCGTGTTTTAGGAAAACAGCCTAAACTAAAAGGAAAAAAAACCGAACAGATTAATAGCAAAGATAAGCCGTTTGTTCCGCTAAAGTTCAGTACTGTAACCAATCATTGCAATGTTTTGACACTTAACTTTAAAGGGGATTATAGTTTGCAGTTCCGTGCTTATAACAATGGAATTGCTTACCGTTTTATTACCGGTTTAAAACAAGCTGATATCGAAATCTATGATGAAAAATTTATACTAAATACTCCTTCAAATTTTACAGCACACTTGCAACAGGTTGGCAATTTTAAAACTTCGTATGAAGATGCATATTCTAAATTGAAAACGCAGGACTTTAATGCGAATACTAAAATGGCAACACTTCCGGCATTGTTGAATACCGCACAGGATCATAAAATATTAATTTCTGAATCAGATCTTACGGATTATCCTGCAATGTTTTTAAAAGGAATTGCTCCAAATAAAATGAAAGGCGTTTTTCCGAAAGCGCCATTAACCTTTGAAGATGAAGGAGACAGGAGTGTGAAAATTACTTCTCAGGCAGACTATATTGCAAAAACATCCGGTAAAAGAAATTTTCCATGGCGCTATTTTGTAATTACCAAAGAAGATAAGGAACTCCTGGTAAACACGATGACTTATAATTTAGCAGAGTCTAATAAAATAAAAGATCCTTCGTGGATCAAACCAGGGCAGGTGAGCTGGGAATGGTGGAACGGTGCAGCGCCTTATCATGTTGATTTTGAGTCAGGTTATAATGAAGAAACTTATAAATATTTCATTGATTTTGCTTCTACATTTGGAATCCCGTATATCGTTATGGATGAAGGATGGGCAAAATCTACTACAGATCCTTTTACTCCAAATCCTGATATTGATCTTTTTAAACTGATTGAATACGGTAAAAAGAAGAATGTAAAAATTGTTCTTTGGCTTACCTGGCTTACGGTTGAGCATCATTTTGATTTGTTCAAAACTTTTAGCGACTGGGGAATCGCCGGAGTAAAAATCGATTTTATGGACCGCAGTGATCAATGGATGGTAAATTATTATGAGCGTGTTGTAAAAGAAGCTGCGAAGTACAAAATGTTCGTGGATTTTCATGGTTCTTTTAAACCTGCAGGCTTAGAATATGCCTATCCAAATCTTCTGTCTTATGAAGGAGTAAGAGGACTGGAACAAATGGGTGGCTGTACAGTAGATAACAGTTTATTTTTGCCATTTATCAGAAATGCTGTAGGACCTATGGATTTTACACCGGGAGCAATGATCAATATGCAGCCTGAAATATACCATAGCGACAGACCTAATTCTGCTGCTAAAGGGACCAGGGCATTTCAAATGGCACTCTATGTAGCTTTTGAAAGCGGATTGCAAATGCTTGCAGATAATCCTACCAATTACTATCAAAATAAAGAATGTACCGAGTTTATTACCAAAGTGCCAACAACCTGGGATGAAACGATAGCACTGGATGCTAAAGCCGGAGAATATCTTATTGTCGCAAAAAGAAAGGGTGATGAATGGTTTATTGGAGCTATTACTAATGGAAGTGAGCAAAAAAGAGAATTTAAAATCAATCTTGACTTTTTAGCTAAAAATGCAAACTATGATATGATCTCTTTTCAGGACGGAATTAACGCCGGAAGACAGGCAATGGACTATAAAAAACAAGAGAGACAAGTAAATCATGATCAGGTAATCATCTTTACAATGGTAAGAAATGGGGGCTGGGCTGCGAGAATTACACCTAAAAAATAGGATCTAATATTCATTAGAAAAAATCAGATATCGGAATACTAATTCATAAATTGTATATTTGGAATTATAAATAAAAAAAAGCTGTCAATGAAAAAAATAGGATTTTTATCATTTGGACATTGGGCCAATCATCCTTCCTATAAAGCCCGTACGGCAAGCGATACTCTTTTGCAGTCTATCGATTTAGCGGTTGCAGCAGAAGAAATCGGTTTAGATGGTGCTTATTTCCGGGTACATCATTTTGCACAGCAGCTGGCATCTCCTTTTCCCTTACTTTCCGCTATTGGTGCTAAAACAAGCAAAATAGAAATTGGGACAGGAGTAATTGACATGCGGTATGAAAATCCGCTGTATATGGTAGAAGACGCTGGAGCTGCGGACTTAATTTCGGAAGGACGTTTACAATTAGGAATCAGCAGGGGATCACCGGAACAAGTAATTGACGGATGGCGTTCTTTTGGTTATGAACCTATGGAAGGAGAAACAGATGCTGATATGGGACGCAAAAAAGCGCTGGATTTTCTGGATAAACTTGATGGCGTAGGATTTGCCGAACCAAACCCGTATCCCATGTTTCCAAATCCTCCAGGTTTGTTGCGTCTTGAACCACATTCTGAGGGATTACGGGATAGGATCTGGTGGGGAGCTGCGTCTAATGCTACTGCTATTTGGGCAGCTGAAAACGGAATGCACCTGCAAAGTTCTACCCTGAAATATGACGAAAATGGTAAACCTTTCCATATTCAACAAGCTGAACAAATCAGGTTGTACAAAGAAGCATGGAAAAAAGCCGGGCATCAGCGGGAAGCCAGGGTTTCTGTTAGCCGTTCCATTTTTGCATTAGTCAATGATCAGGACAAATACTACTTTGGCAATCAGGGTAAAGGATCTGATAGTTTTGGAAATATAGAAAGTGACAAGCGTGCTATTTTCGGAAAGAGTTATGCAGCAGAGCCGGATAAATTAATTGAAGAGCTGGCTCAGGATGAAGCTATTCAGGAAGCAGATACTCTTCTATTGACCATACCCAATACATTAGGCGTTGATTATAATGTACATATATTATCATCAATACTAAAATATATTGCTCCAGCACTTGATTGGCGTTAAATCTTCAAAAACAAAATACAACAAAGCCCCAAATTTAAAAATGGGGCTTTTTTATTTCTTGCGATAAAACTATTTCTTCTGTTATATATGGGTGAATAGTTTTTTGTTCTTTGATCAAATGGATTTTTTTAAAAGTAAATTTATCAAATGATTTTTTCCTGTTCCTTATATTTAGAAGGTGATATTCCCATGACTTTTCCAAAAATCCGGCTAAAGTACGCAGCATCCTTAAAACCAAGTTTTGGATAAATATCACTGATTTTCAGGTTGGACAATTCCAGATATTGACAAGCCTTTTCGATTTTTAGGTTGATGAAATATTTTATAGGCGACTGTTTAGTTTCTTCCTGAAACAACATAGAAAAATGGGATGGAGAATAATTAAAGTGCTTTGCAAATTGTTCTAAAGTTAAATTGTGTTCTACATTTTCGCGCATGTAAGAAATAACTTTTTGGCTAAACTGATTTTCGATTCCGGCATGGCTTCGAATTTGACGGAATTGTTGTTCATATTTAAAAGAGGCCAAAAAATGAAAAAGACAAAGTGAAGCATAATTGTAATGATTACTATGAAAACTCAACTCCAGATTTTCATATATTTCCTCAAACATATCTATTCTGTCCTGCAATCTGGAATTAGCATCAGGCAAAATTTCATTCGGGGCTATTGGCAATATTAAAAATGATGAAGCCAGTTTTCCTTTGAAATGAATCCAGTATATGGTCCATGGATTTGACCTGTCTGCTCCAAAACTATAAGGTGTATTTGGCGGAAGTATCAAAAAATGATTTTCTTTTATAGCGTAAGTGTTTTCTCCTACTTTGCACCATCCTTCTCCGGAAGTGCAGTATATCAATATATAATAATCCACACCGGAATCCTTCTTGATATAATGATATTTTACAGCAGGAAAGAACCCTATTTTAGTGATGTAAAGGCTCATTGTTAACTGGTTGTGTTCGCTGTTTGAGAAGACTTCCGTACTGATGGCAATGAGTCTTTGTCCTTTAAAACCTTGTTTTTGCTGTAGCATAAAATTAAAATTTAATTCGTAAGATAGTACAAGTAAATCGCAACAAAGTTACATTTTTTTAATTTGGTTGCAGTATACATTTGTAATTCATCAGACCAACAACTTCTGGAATCGATTATTCAAAGAAGTATTTTTTTGAAAAACTCTTAAGTTTTGGGCGATTGCATTTTTAGAATTAATTACCATTTTATATATGAGCACTTATAACAAAACACCTTTTTTTCCCATTGCCGGAAATGCCTGCTGCGGTTGGGAAAATATTATTGAAGAATTACGATTAAAAATTAAAAATTCTGATTCAGGCCGCTATGTTTTGGTGGTTGAATGTTATCAGGGAGTTCATCATGCGGAGTTGCTAAGTGCATTTGGGAATTTAAACCCTGAATTGTTTATTAATTCAGAAGAAGCATTTTATGCAAATGAAAAAATTCAGGAAATAACGTATCCTGATGTTACAGATGATCCAATTTTTGGCTTTATAACAAGGCTGGATTATATTGATTTATTAGAGAAAGCAAAAGTTGAAAAACTGCGTGAGAAAATAGAAAGTGCTACAGGACTGGTTGTCGTTTACGGTCATGCAGCAGCTGTAATATGTGAAGAATACGATTGTCTGGTCTATGCAGACATGGCACGTTGGGAAATTCAGCTTCGCCAGCGTAAACATGAAGTTAATAATATTGGTTTACAAAATGCTGATGAAGAACCTAATATTCAATATAAAAGAGGATTTTTTGTCGATTGGCGTATTTGTGACCGACTGAAACAACAGCTGTTTGAAAAAGCAGATTACTGGCTGGACACGAATAAAAAAAATGAGCCAAAAATGATCCAGGCCCAAACCCTTTTGGATGGATTGACAGCAATATCAAAAAGCCCGTTTAGGGTAGTTCCTTATTTTGATCCGGGACCCTGGGGTGGACAATGGATGAAAGAAGTAATAGGACTGGATAAATCAAAATCCAATTATGCATGGTCTTTTGATGGCGTGCCTGAAGAAAACAGTTTGTTGTTTGAGGTGGACGGGCAAATTTTTGAAATCCCGAGTATAAACCTGGTTTTTTATAAAACTACAGCATTACTGGGTGAACCGGTTGAATCAAGATTTGGAAAAGAATTCCCCATCCGATTTGATTTTCTTGACACGATGGATGGTGGAAATCTGAGTTTGCAAGTGCATCCAACGACTCAGTTTATAAGAGAAAAATTCGGTATGAATTATACTCAGGACGAAAGTTATTATATGATGGACGCCAAACCCGACGCTACAGTATTATTGGGTTTAAAGACAGGATGTGACAGCGAGGAAATGATAGCTGAATTAAAAAAAGCACAAGAAGAAGGAACTGTATTCGATGCTGAAAAATATGTGAACGTATTCCCTGCAAAAAAACACGATCATTTTTTGATTCCAAATGGAACGATCCACTGTTCAGGAATCAATTCAATGGTACTGGAAATAAGCGCAACACCATACATTTTTACTTTCAAGTTGTATGATTGGGGACGCATGGGACTGAATGGTAAACCAAGGGCAATTAATATTGCTCGTGGTGAAAAGGTGATAAATTGGGGTACGGATACTGCCTATTGTCTTGAAAATTTAGTAGATCAGGTTCAGGAGGTCGCTAACGGTGATGGATGGCGCGAAGAGAGAACAGGTCTCCATAAAACCCAATTTATAGAAACCCGCCGTCATTGGTTTACAAAGTCGGTTTTGCATCAAACCGGAGACAGCGTAAATGTTTTGAATCTGGTGGAAGGAGCAGAAGCCATAATCGAAAGTCCCACAAATAAATTCGAACCTTTTGTTGTCCACTATGCCGAAACATTCATTATTCCCGCAGCAGTTGGCGAATATACGATTCGTCCATATGGTGAGAGTGAAGGTAAACAGTGCGCTACACTAAAAGCGTATGTACGACACAAATCGTAAAACGTTCTCATAATTAAACCTAAGGTTTGACTTTAAATAGTATTCAAACCTTAGAGTTAAATCAATTAACATAAAATTAAAATGGAACATACATATAACATAGGAGTTGATGTAGGAGGCTCGCACGTATCCTGTGCTTTCGTCAATAAAACAACCGGAAAAATCGTAGAAAATAGTTTTGTTGAACGAAAAATAGATTCTAATGGCAGCGTTCAGGAATTTACGGAATCTATGCGCTTATTGTTTGGACAGCTGTTTTCAGTAGCAAACCAATATTCATTTGATGCTGTTGGAGTTGCCATGCCCGGACCTTTCGATTATGAAAATGGAATTTCGAAAATTCAGGGAGTTCAGAAATTTGATGCTTTGTATGATGTAAACCTTAAAGAAATATTCAAAGATGTTTTGAACGGATATGACGTTCCGGTATGTTTTGCCAATGATGCAAGTTGTTATGCATTAGGGGAATATTATGGAGGGGCTGCGCAAAACAGCAAACGTACAATTGTATTAACATTAGGAACAGGACTCGGAAGTACTTTTCTCATCAATGGCTCGCAATCGATTGAGGGGACAGGTGTGCCTCCGGACGGATATTTATATAATGTGCCATTTGGAAAAAGTATTGCCGACGATTATTTCTCAACCCGCTGGTTTGTAAATACGTTCAAAGAAAGATTTCGTCTCGATATTTCCGGAGCCAGGGAAACGGCTGCGTTAGCTCAAAAAGACGAATGGCAGGCATTGGCAGTTTTTGATGAATTTGCTGATAATCTGACGGAAATGATTTATCCATGGGTTACCAAATTCCAACCTGACACTTTTGTCATTGGAGGAAATATTGCAAAATGCCACCCTTTCTTCCTGAATAAACTGGAGGAAAAACTCGCAAAAAGAGAAGTACACAACCTAAAGATAAAAACATGTGAATTATGGGCAGATGCCCCTATTGTTGGCGCGGCAATGAGTATGTGAAATAGAAGACCGGAAAAAATCACGTCATTTTCCAAACAATTACTAACTAACTAAAACTATTAAAAACCACAAACTTTATGAAACAATCTCAAAAAACCTCAGACAGAAAATTACTAAAAACGCAATGCCAGAGCTTATGAAAAATATGAAATCAGGCAGCACAAAGTTTGGGATAGTTCTATCCCCAAAACTTAAATTCATCCTATTACTATTTCTGATAGCAAATGCAGCAGTTTTACATGCCCAAAATACTATTTCAGGTACTGTAAAAGATGGTAAAACAAACGAACTTTTAGTTGGCGCCAGTATAAGTGTCAAAGGGACTACCAAAACAGCCAACACAGATTTTGACGGAACTTTTACAATTGATGCACCTAATAATGCCATAATTGTTGTCTCGTATGTGGGGTACGAGAATAGTGAGAAAGCAATAAACGGAAATCAGCCACTTCATTTTTTACTAAAATCAGAAGATCAGGTACTAAAAGAAGTTGTAGTAATCGGCTACGGTGTTCAGAAAAAAGTGAACCTAACATCAGCAGTGAGTAATGTTGACTCTAAAGTGTTTCAGAACAAACCTGTAACAAGTGCATCACAGGCATTACAGGGAACGGTTCCGGGATTGGTAATTCAGCAGGGATCCAGCGAACCTGGGCAGGGAACAAACATAAATATTAGGGGAATTGGTACCTTTCAGTCAGGAACGTATCCGTTAATATTGATTGATGGACTAATTGGAAGTATTGACAATATCAACCCAAACGATATTGAAAGTGTATCGGTACTTAAAGATGCTTCATCGACTGCGGTGTATGGTTCCAGAGCTGCTAATGGTGTTATTCTGATTACAACTAAAATCGGAAAAAAAGGCAAAACAAGAGTCTCTTATGACTATTTATACGGTATGCAGGCACCAACAAATTTGCCGGAATACGCAAAAGCATGGGAGTATGCCGAACTTAGAAATGAAGCATTGATCAATTCGGGACTTTCTGCACAATTCACACCCGATCAGATTAATGAATTCAGAAAAATGGGTAAAGGAACTGTCTGGTTAGATAAAATTTACAGAGATACGGCTCCTCAATCTACTCATAATCTTGCCTTTGATGGTGGATCAGATAAAACGATGTATCATATTTCGGTTGGCCATTTAGATCAAAGAAGTTTATTTGAAGGTAATAGCGATTATGGACTGAAAAGAAATAATGCAAGGGTAACTATCAATTCAAAACTATCAGATAAATTCACTGTTATTGCTACGGCTGCTTATAATGGAACTACAACAAAGGAGCATGCTTATTGGACGGAATGGCTTATTGAACAGGCAACCAGAATACCTGTCATTTATCCCATAAAAGATCAAAATGATAATTATACATTAGTTAGCGGAAGTAACTCAAATCCTTTAGCCAGATTAAATGAAGGCGGAATGCGAACCTATCAAAATGATGCCCTTGCAGGAAGTATTAGTGGAGAATGGAGCATTGTTAAAGATTTAAAACTTAAAGGTTTCTTTGGAGGTAATTTATCAACTAATAATAGTCATGAATTTAGAAAATCGATAGACTATGCTCCGTACAAGGGAGGCGGTGACAACGAAAGCTCTGTTATGGATGCATTTGACAGAACACTACTCCTTAATTCTACGCTTACATTAAACTACAGCAAAAAAATAGGAGACAGCCATAGTTTTGCAGGATTACTGGGAATTTCTAATGAAACCAGTAAAAGAAGATGGTATCAGGCGAGAAAAATTGGAATCCCCGGAAACGAATTTGGCGTTATAGGAAACGGTCAGATTACAGATGAAAAAAACACCTTCGGAAGTGCAGAACAATGGGGAATTAATTCTTTCTTTTCAAGATTAAATTATTCTTATAAAGATAAATATCTTCTTGAGGCAAACGTCAGAATGGATGGATCTTCCCGTTTTGCTTCAGAGAATCGCTGGGGGACATTCCCATCATTTTCAGCGGGATGGCGTATTTCGAATGAAGGATTTATGCAGGGAATTCGCGAGCAGGTAAGTAATCTGAAAATTCGGGCATCATGGGGTCAGACCGGAAATCAGGACATCGGATTGTATAAATATTTACGTACTATAAATATTGCTACACAAGCATATTCTTTCCGTGATAATTTAGCAAACGGTGCTTATTTTAGTGAATCAAATCCTGATATTACCTGGGAAACAAGTGAAATGATTGATTTTGGTATTGAAGCAGGTTTCTTCAATAATAAATTATCAGTAACACTTGATTTTTATAGTAAAGACACCAAAAATATTCTGGTTAGCAATCTTCCTGTACCTGGTACCTACGGAAGTGGTGCTCCTACGCAAAATGTGGGGGCATTAAACAACAAAGGCTGGGAATTTTCAGCTAATTATGCTTTTACAACAGGTAAGGTGAACCATTCATTGACGGGAAATTTATCTGATAACGTAAATGAAGTAACAGATGACGGGGGAAGAACTTTAATTTCAGGTTCTGATGTAGTTACAATTTTAAAAGAAGGATTTCCAATCAATTCTTATTATGCATTAAAAAGTGACGGTTATTTTCAAAATGCGCAGGAAGTGGCAAATGGTCCAAAACAAACCTTTAATGCGGCTGGTGCTAAACCGGGAGACATTCGTTACGTGGACAGGAATGGCGATGGCGAAATCAATGAATCAACAGATCGTTTTATTCTTGGAAACCCATTTCCGAGATACACTTACGGTCTGACCTATGCTATGGACTGGAACGGAATAGATTTCAGTGTTTTTTTACAGGGTGTTGGAAAACGCAGCATGTGGATTCGTGGAGAGGCTGTTGAAGCATTCCATAACAATAACGAAGGACCTGTCAGAGATTACCATATTGACAGATGGACACCTGCCAATCCGGATGCTTCATATCCCCGTTTAACAGTAGGTTCAGAATCTGCTAATAATGCTGCCAAATCTGATTTTTGGATACAGGACGCTTCTTACTTACGTTTAAAAAACATTCAATTAGGATATACGATACCTGAAAGGTTTACAAAGCAAATTGGTGTTTCCAGATTTAGAGCCTATGTAACGGGACAAAATTTGGTTACACTGACGAAACTAAAATCAGGATATGATCCGGAAATTAATTCCGGGGCTGCCTTGAGCGGACGTGTTTATCCGGTGACAAAAGTAGTCGCTGTAGGTCTTAACGTTAATTTTTAATCCATCAGACATGAAAATAAAATATATAATAGCAGTAATTATAATGACCGCTTTCTGGGGATGTGAGAGTCTTGATACCCCACTAGTTGATAAAGAGTCAGATTTGTCTTTTTGGGATAAACCGGAAGATGCACTTTATGCACTAAACAGTTGCTATCCGGATCTTTATGGTGCGGAGCAGTTTATTTTTAATGAATCACTTTCTGATAACTCTTATACAAAAAGCAACAATGGATCGCTCGTACGCGATGTTGCCAACGGAAGTTACAGCACTTCTGCCTCGTTAATGCGTGATGTGTGGATTGCAAGATATGCAGGAATTAAGCGATGCAATATCTTATTGGATAATATTGCAAAAGTTCCGGGACTCAATGCTGAACTAAGAAACCGATATATTGCTGAGGCAAGGGCGATACGTGCCTTTCATTACTTTATTCTGATCAATAACTTTGGAGATGTTCCCTTGGTTACAAGAGAAATAAGCATCGATGAGGCAAGTACTATTCCCAGAACAGCAAAAGCACAAGTACTGCAGTTTATCTTAGATGAATTGGATTTTGCTAAAATACTTCCAAATTCATATTCAGATCCTGATAAAGGACGTTTTACAAAAGGTGCTGCAATGGCATTAAAAGCAAGAGTATTGCTTTGTGAAAGTCGTTGGCAGGAAGTGGCCGATATTTGTGATGCCATTATCAACAAAAAAGAAGCCGGGAACCTGGATTTGTTTAACGGAAGCTATTCCGACTTATTCAAGCCTGCAAACAAAGGTAATATCGAAGTTCTTCTGAATGTTGAATTTATGCCCGTAAACAGAGAGCATGGAAATCAGTATTTCCTGATTCCGCCATCTTTAGGAGGATATGCAGCAATTTCTCCTTCACAGGAATTAGCAGACAATTATCTGCTTTTAAATGGTAAGACAATAGCGGATCCGGCATACAATGAATCCGATCCATATTCTAACAGAGACCCGCGTCTGGATGCGACAATTATTCGACATGGCTCAAAAATTGAAAATCAAAGTGGCGGTTTAGCGACAATAAACACCTATTTAGGAACAGGTGACGATGCAATAAATGCATCTTCAAATTGTACGCCTACCGGATATTATGTTTCGAAATTTTACGATAAAACAGCCCGAAACCTTACAAATTCAGGTTCAAATCTTATCCTGATTCGTTATGCCGACGTATTACTGATGTATGCCGAAGCGAAATCTGAATTAAATACTTTTGGTCAGACCGAATGGGATTTGACCATTAAAAAATTGCGTACAAGAGCCGGATTTACAAACGCAAATGCATTAAACTACCCTGGAGTTACAGGAACACTGATGCAGGAAATCATTCGTCGTGAACGTCGTTCTGAATTAGCGATGGAAGGCTTAAGATTAATGGATTTAAGACGCTGGAAAACGGCTGAAATTGTTCTGAATGGCTGGCTGCACGGTATTAAAACCAATCAGGACCCGGCTGTCGATAATGGTTACATACGCGTCGATAACAGGGTTTTTGACAAAACAAAACATTATCTGTGGCCTGTACCGCAATCGGAGAGAGATTTGAATAACAGTTTAACCCAAAATCCTAATTGGTAAATATCTAAAACATTATGAAAAAGAAAATTACCGGGCTTATGAGCCTTATAGCGATCTTACTAATACTGGCTGGCTGCAGCGAAAGTTACGAATTGCAAACCGGTTTTGACGCTCCGCAAGCTTTGGTGTCGCCAGCTCAAAATCAACTGATAGCAATAGATCTGGAAAATGGAACCACAACCAAATTTGAATGGGAAAAATCTATATCTCATCATGGAGGAGTAGTACTGTACGAAGTTGTTTTTGATAAAGAAAACGGGGATTTCACAAATCAGATATTTAAAACGGTTTCAAACGGAGGAGGAGGAGATGCCTGGCTCTCACTCACACCAAAACAATTAATTGCGTTGGCTAAACTTGCCAATATTGGAGTAGATTCTGAAGGTGTTGTTAAATGGAAAGTAATCGCTTCTCAGGGAGGTGAGCGAAAAGAGGTAGAAGAGGTACGTACCTTGAAACTTAAGCGCCCTGCAGGAATAGGTGAAATTCCAGCCGAATTGTTTGCTTACGGCTCTGGATTTGAAGTTAAAACTATCGAAACTGCAATGAAATTCAAAAAAATAGAAGATGGTGTTTTTGAAATTTTTGCATCCGTATCCAATGGAGAAATAAAATTTTGTAATGCTGCCACCGGAAATAAAGTGTTTTATATTCTTGGAAGCAATAACAAATTGGTTGAAGCTGATAATGAGTCGGGAATAGCAATGACTGGTACTGGAAATGCTTACAGAATTGTGGTTGACTTTAATTTGCTTACAGTTAAAACAACCGAAATAAAAGCAATTCAGATGATCAGAACCTGGCAGTATAATCTTGGAAACCTGACTTATATTGGAAACCATAAATTTGAAGTTAAAAACATCGCTTTGCCTTACTACCATGATTGGGGATATCCGGAAGAACGCTATCGTTTTTGGGTAACTACAAATCAAGGCCAGGAAATCTGGGGTAGTTATCATAATGATCAGATGAACGCATCCAATATTCCGGGATTAGTAGCTTTTAATGTTCAGCCTGACGGATCACAACCTGCTACGTATTATAACATCTATAATTTAGCAGATATCCCAAGTCCGGGACAAAATGGAGACTGGACAGGTATGTACAAACTGCCTAAAGGTTCTGAGAACAAGCATGCCAATGTTATCATAGACATGTCAACTACCGGAGCTTATAAACATTTCGTCACTATCATTGATTAATAAAATACAGACAGGCTGTTGTAAAAGCAGCCTGTTTTAAAACATATTCTACTATGAAAAACACCCAAAAATTAAGCATATTATTCTTTAGCTTTTTGCTTTTTTCCTGCACAGAGAATACAGATACTGCGATGACGCATCCGGATCCAACTGAACCGGGAGTTACGATTACCTATAGAGAAAAAGCGAAACAGGTTTTTGATTTAGTCCAGCAAAATTATAAAATCAACAGCACAGGGCTGTATTTGGAAAATTTTCCAAAGCAGGCTGGCGACAGGGAAGCGTCTTATCTATGGTCGCTTGATGGTCTGTTATCTGGTGTAAATCAATTAAAAGCCATTGGATACAAAGACCAGAAACTAAACGACGCTTTTCTTGCAGCTGAAAAATACTATGACACGCAACGATCACCTGCTGCCTATGCTGCCTATCCTGTTCAGTATGGATTAGAAGACCGCTTTTATGATGATAATGCGATTCTGGCTCTCGACTTACTTGAGGATTACCACCTTACAAAAAATCCAGCTACTCTGGAACGTGTGAAGAAAATTGCAGAGTTCAGTTTAACAGGTGAAAACAATGTCGCCGGGGGTGGAATGTACTGGGTGGAGCAATATCGCAACAAACCCGAAAGTGACATGTGCAACAAAGCAGTCTGTGCCAGTGCTTTTACGACAACGTATTTGCTGAAATTATATCAAATTACAAAAAACGAAGACTACCTGAAATTCGCAAAAAGGATTTATCAGTGGTTAACTACCAACATGAAAGATCCTGTTGATAATCTATTTTGGAATGACATTAGAATAAGGGATAATTTTGTGAACAAAACCAAGTGGACTTATAACTCGGGAGCCATGATCAGTAACAATGTTCTGCTTTATGAAATTACGAATGATGAAGCCTATCTAAATGAAGCAAAAACAATCGCGGCTTCTACTTTTACTGTTTTTACACATACTACAGATAATCAGTTATTTTTTCCGGACCACGATTCCTGGTTCAACGTATGCCTTTTCAGAGGATATTTAGATCTTCTTAAACATGCTCCAATGGCGCAGACTTACGTAAATACCTTCATAAAAAATGCTGACTATGCCTGGACAAAAGCAAGAAATAGCTACGGCCTGTTTTATGAAGACTGGTCAGGGGTTAAACCCGGAAGAGATAAATGGTTGTTACAGCAGGCAGGTCTTATTGAAATGTATGGTCGTATCGCATTATTAAAAGGAGAAAAAGAGTTATGAAAAAAATGATTGCTGCTTTTATAATTTGTTTTTTATTTTCTAATCAGATTAACAGTCAAAACAACGCAGATGATACTTATAAAAATAGGGCGGAATCCTTTTATGATTTGGTCTATAGCCTGTATTATCTTCCAAACTATAATCTGTTTTCAGAATATTATCCAAATACGAATCAGCCGAATATTAATTATTTTAATGATGGTGAAAAAAACGCTAAGGAAGTTTCGTTTCTATGGCCCTTTAGCGGAATGACATCTGCCATCAATGTTCTTTATAAAATTGACAAAAACAAATATAGTGCTCCATTGAAAAACCTGATAGAAGCACAAAAACAATATCGGGATACCGTTCGTAAACCTGCTGGTTATCAGGCCTACCCAACCCGTCTGGAAAAATCAGACCGTTATTATGATGATAACGGTCTGGTGGGCATTGATTATATTGAAGCGTATTCCAATACAAAACAAGCGCACTATCTAAAAGATGCTAAAGAGGTTTTCGAATTCATAATCAGCGGATGGAATACAGACCTTGAAGGCGGAGTGACCTGGCTCGAAGGAGTTCGTGATATGAAACCGGCCTGTTCTAATGGCAAAGCAGCTGTTTTGGCTTTAAAGATTTATGAACAGACAAAAGATAAATACTATTTGGATTGGGGCCTGAAATTTTACAACTGGATGTATACCCATTTACGAAGCAGCGAAAATATTTACTGGAACGACATGAAAACAGCTGATCGTTCTGTTTTAAAAACAGCCTGGACATACAATACGGGTACAATGTTACAATCTGCGGTAAGTTTATATAAAATTACAGGAAAAAAAGAATACCTTAACGAAGCACAATTACTGGCAGAAGGATCCTATTTATTCTTTGGAAAAAAACAAACTGACGGAAGAATTTCAATTTTGGATGACCCTTGGTTTACCCTTGTTTTATTCCGTGGTTATCAGGATTTATACGAAGTAGATAAAAAACCAAAGTACATTGATACCATTATCGGCAACATTAATTATGCGTGGATGCATGCCCGGGATGACAAAGGGCTTCTTTTTAAGGACTGGAACGCCGGATCAGATGAATCTAAAACGCCAAAATGGTTGTTAAATGAGGCTTGTATTGTGGAATTATACGCCAGAATTGCAATTTTAAAAAATAAATCGCGCTAAATTATATTACTATGAAAAAGATTTTAAGCCTATTATTTGTGGCCATTAGCTGTGTATCGCATACTGCTTACAGTCAAAAAGATAAAAAGAGGTTGTCTGATTACGTTAACCCAAACATCGGAACAGCACACAGCCGTTGGTTTTTTTATACTCCCGGTGCGATGCCGTTTGGTCTTGCAAAACTGGGACCTTCAACCAATGCACATATAGGCAACGTACAAGGCTGGGAAGCCACAGGTTATGATGACAGAGATACTTCTATTGAAGGTTTTGCCTGTTTACATGAATTTCAGGTAGGCGGAATCGTCCTGGCGCCTTCGGTTGGAAAATTACAAACAATACCGGGAAGCCTTGATAAACCTGACGAAGGCTACAGATCGAGATTTGATCGAAAAGATGAATATGCGACAGCCGGATATTATTCGGTTTTGCTTAAAGATTATAATGTTAAAGCAGAATTGACAGCGACAAAAAGAGTAGGTTTTCAGCGATATACCTTTCCGAAATCATCTCAGTCCAACATCATTTTTGACATTGGAAACAGACAGGGCGAAAGCGGAGCTGTAAAGGAATCAAAAGTGACTATTACCGAAGATGGAAGAATCGAAGGGTATGTGATTACCACACCTGAATACGTGAAAAAATATCAGGCAGGAGCTGATGTGGCGATGTATTTTTCTGCAGTATTAGACAAAAAACCAGCTAGTTTCGGAACATTCAACAAAAAAGAAACTCTGGCAAATGCTAAAGAAATAAGTGGAGAAGGAGCAGGAGTTTATCTGACTTTCGATACAAAAGAAAATGAAATGATCACCGTAAAAATTGGTCTTTCGTACACTTCAGTTGCCAATGCCAGACTTAATCTTGAAACCGAAGCCAAAAAACTCAATTTCGATTCAGCAAAAAAAGAAAGCCAAAAAGTGTGGAATGATTATTTGGGAAGAATTACAGTTGAAGGCAAGAACGAAACGGATAAAATTAAATTCTACACAGGCTTATACCATGCTGTATTAGGCCGCGGATTGGGCAGTGATGTAAACGGAGCGTATCCGATGAATAACGGAAAAGTAGGTCAGATTCCGCTTGACGCGAAAGGAAAACCGCAGCACAACTATTATAATACCGATGCTATCTGGGGAGGTTTCTGGAACTTAACTCAATTGTGGGCACTGGCATATCCTGAATATTATGCAGACTGGGTTCAGGGGCAAATATTGGTTTACAAAGACGCAGGATGGTTAGGAGACGGAATTGCAAACAGCAAATATGTTTCGGGAGTAGGTACAAATTTTACAGGTCTTGCTATTGCCTCGGCTTATAACTCCGGTATCCGTAATTTTGATGTAGAAAAAGGATATGAAGCAGCTCTGAAAAATGAATTAGAATGGAGAGACAGAATTGAAGGCGCAGGAAAAATGGATGTAAAACAGTTTGTAGAATTGGGTTATTCACCATTTGTAGATAATATGGATTACAATACCAATACAAATGGTTCCGGATTTTCAGCTTCGCATACGCTGGAATATTCCTATAGTGCCTATGCAGTAGCGCAATTTGCAAAAGCATTAGGTAAAACAAGCGATTACGAAAAACTCATCAAATTAGCTGACGGATGGAAATTGCTTTATGATAAAGAAACAGCTTTTATCAGACCGAAATATGCGAATGGAGAATTTATAAAAAACTTCAATCCATCAGAACCATGGAGAGGTTTTCAGGAAGGCAATGCGTGGCAATACACGTTTTATGTTCCTCACAATGTTCCTGAATTAGTAGCAACTTTAGGGAAAGATACTTTTAATAACCGTCTGGATGACATCTTTACAAAATCGCAACAGAATGTTTTTGGCGGAGGAAAAACTATAGATGCTTTTGCAGGATTATCAGGATTCTATAATCACGGAAATCAGCCTAATTTACATATTTCATGGTTGTTTAATTTTTCTGGCAAACCGTATCTGACACAAAAATGGGTACACGCAATTTGCGACGAATTTTACGGAACCGAAGGAATTCATGGTTACGGTTACGGTCAGGACGAAGATCAGGGACAATTAGGTGCCTGGTACGTTATGGCATCCATTGGATTGTTTGATGTAAAGGGATTGACTGATATTAATCCGTCATTTCAAATCAGCAGTCCGTTATTTGATAAAATTACAATCAAAAAGTTAGGAAAAGATCGTAATAAATCTTTTGTTATTGATGTGAAAAATAATTCCAAAACCAATATTTATCTGCAGGATGCAAAACTGAATGATAGCAGTTTAAATCAGTTGTCTATTGACTTAGATGTTATCAAAAAAGGAGGCAGTTTAAAAATGACCGTAGATGCTGCTGCCAGCGAAAAATGGTCTAACTAAATTTATTTCCTCAATTAAATAATAACGAACCAAAATAGTTATATGAAAAAAAATCAATTACAAAATGTGTTTCCGGTACTTTTCGGATTCTTTATTATGGGGTTTTGTGATGTTGTTGGAATTACTGCAACACATGTAAAAGCAGATTTTGGACTAAGCGATACCATGTCCAATATGATTCCGGTTGCATTATTTTCGATGTTTTTACTGTTTTCAGTCCCAACAGGAATTTTAATGAATAAAATTGGACGCAAACGTACCGTACTAATAAGCAACATCATCACTATTGTTGCTATGTTTTTACCTTTGATAGGCTACACTTTTGCCCTGTGTATAGTTTCATTTGCCCTCCTGGGAATTGCCAATACGATGTTGCAGGTTTCAATAAATCCGTTGTTATCAAACATTGTACAAGGAGATAAACTGTCTTCAACCATTACGGCAGGACAGTTTGTAAAAGCAATTTCATCCTTTTGTGGTCCTTTTATTGCTGCCTATACAGCCTCAGAGCTAGGTAACTGGCAATATATTTTTCCTATCTACGCGGTGATAACTTTAATTTCAACTATCTGGCTTACAGCTACTCCAATTCAGGAAGAACAAATTGTAGCTGATGATAAAGGATCATTTATAAATGTATTTAGTCTTCTGAAGGATAAAACTATTTTACAGCTGTTTTTCGGAATTGTATTTTTGGTGGGAATAGACGTGGGAGTGAACACAGCAGCACCTAAAATACTGATGGAGCGATGTGGATTAGATTCAATTAGTGCCGGTTATGGTACCAGTATGTATTTTGCTTTCCGTACTACCGGCTCATTTATAGGGGTTTGGTTATTAAGCAGGTTTTCTTCAAAGGCTTTCTTTAAAATCACGGCCGTTATCACTGTTCTGGCGTTGCTGGCCTTGATTTTTATTGCGAATGAAGCTGCCATTTTTGCTCTTTATGGCCTGATTGGTTTATCCATTGCAAATGTTTTTTCAATCTTGTTTTCAATTGCATTGCAGTCAAAACCGGAAAAAGCAAACGAAATTTCGGGATTGATGGTTACCGGGGTTTTTGGAGGTGCCGTAGTTCCTTTTGTCATGGGACTTGCTACTGATACATTTGGATCTCAAATTGGTTCAGTGGTTATTATTTTAGTTTGTGCTTTTTATTTGCTGTATTGCTCGTTTGCAGTAAGGGCTGAAAGTGGGACTGAGGAAAATTAGATATTTGAGATATGGATTAATTTAATCTTAGTATTTAATATACTGCTATATTATTTGTAGTCTTTTTTTGGTTACTTTTGAAAATAATATAAAACGAAACAAACATTCGTATCTGCATCCAAAATGGGATGGATTTGTGAATGTTTGTTTTCGTGTATAAATAAGTTAAGGGCATAACTAAAAAAACTTCAAGAACTAAAATCCATCAAATGAAAAAAATCGTATTTCTTTTCCTATTACTTCCAATTTTTAGCTTTTCAGATAATACAATCGATTCTTTAAGAATTGTCAAGAATGAAATAGAAATTAAAAATTTACAAAAGAGTAGTAATGAACTTCAACAAAAATACGACTATCAAGTCAAAATAAATGAACAAACTCTAAATAGTATTTCAAGTCAGATTGGTGCAACATCATATAATCTATCAATATTTGCGTTTCTCTTTGGTTTGTTAGCCATTTTACTTGGAGTTTATGTTACTTGGGTTGAGCGTAAAATAATTAGCCTCAAAGATGAAAATGAAAAACTTTTAAAAGAAACTAAAAGAACAAAAGGAGAAGTTGTTGCGATTAATGATTTAATTCAAAAAGATATTTACGGATTATTTTTAAAAATCAAGCGAGAAGAAACATTACATATATTAGATAGATTATTAAAAATACCACAAGACATAACTAACGTTTGTGAAAGTTTATTATCCCGAGAATTATTGCCTGATGATTTTATAAAATTGAAAAATGCATTTTTAGCTTTGCCAGAAAATGATGAATATGGTGATGAGTATAAGCATTCATACAAATCATTGTTTTTTCAACATTTTTTTGACATGACTTTGTTAGATATCAATTTAAGAAAGCATATGGAAAAATTTATTCCTATAGCAATTAGTCAGTCATTTGAAAATGATATAATATTTTCATCAAAGAATTTTATAGCATTATTAAACAAAAAAGGAATTAACGAATTTTCTAAAGAAATAAATGAATTTTTCAAAGGTTTAAGTAAATATCAATTTAGTAAGTTTACACCTGTATACGATTTATTTTGTGAAAATTTAAAAGATAAAAATTTAATTTTCGAATTATTTAACGAAATTAAATCTATACCAGAAAATAGAATCGCAAAAATAGAATATGGTAATTCAATATTAAATAAATTTAAACAAAGTGATTTTACTGATGACGAGAAACCTATATTAGAAGAATTGCAACAACTAAAAATATCCCAATTAAAAGAAGAGGAAGAGAAAATTAAAAAGAAAAAAGACGAACAGGAAAAAAAGCAGCAGAAAGAAAAAGCAGCAGAAAGAAAAAAATAGATTAAAGATAAATAGAAAAATAAGTAAAATAAAAAACAACCAGATTGCGAGGATTTGTAATCCCATTCTGTTGCTGGTTTGCAACGATTAGTTTCATAAATTAAAAACGATAAAAGGCGTTTGTATTGCGGCTTTAGAAACAGATTTTTTTAAGTTTTTAGATAATCTATTTCAAAAGGCGAGATTGTCTGCAACAGTACAAAGCTTTTGAACATTATATAACATTTCAAAAAATCCAAATGACAAGAACATTTATCTTATCAATTCTACTATTATTCGTTTATGGTTGTAATAAATCTAAAAGTATTAAAAGGGAAAACGAACCTCTTATATTGAATGTAGAAAGTGCAGATATAACAATGAATAAGGCTATTGAGGAAGCAAATCAAACATTGCCAGAGTTTTATAAAGCACTTGAAAGCCAAAACAAAGATTATTACGGTTTCGGTTTAAAAATGATCTTTAAAGCCCCTGATCGAAACGAACACATTTGGATTAATGGCCTTTTCAAAAAAAACAATGAATATTTTGGTGTAGTTGATAATCTTCCTGAGTTTACGAATGAGGTAAAACAAGGTGACACTATTAAAGTTGATTCAAATAGAATTAGTGATTGGATGTATCTGGATAATGGAAAATTACGAGGTGGTTTTACTATTAGAATTCTGAGGGAACAAATGACTGTGGAAGAAAGACAAGAATTTGATAAAACAAGTGGTATGATTATAAAATGAGAAATATTGCATAGCAACTTTTATTTGAGACTGGCGTTATTGTTAATTTCAAAATTTGCGCATCATTTGCTATTTACATAATTTTACATTCTATGTATGAAATATTCCAAAAATACCTTGAAGAAAAAGCTGAATTCAGTCAGGCCGAATCTGAACGTATACAATCATTCGCTATTATTAAAAAACTTCGAAAAAGACAATATCTGCTTCAGGAAGGAGATGTTTGGAAGTATGATGCTTTTATTACTCAAGGCTGTGTAAGGACTTACACTGTTGATGAAAAAGGAAGTGAACATGTAAACAGTTTCAGTATTGAAAACTGGTGGACAGGGGATCGCGAAAGTCTTATGATGCAGCAGCCGTCCCGTTTTAATATTGATGCCATTGAAGATACAGAACTTGTACTTTTTACCCATGAAAATTTCGAATCGCTGTGTAGAGAAATAGCTGCGTTTAATAATATGGTAAATATCATTTTGCAAAGAAGTTTCATATCAGCCCAAAACAGAATTCAGGCCTCGCTGACTTTAACAGCAGAAGAAAAGTATTTAAACTTTATAAATAAATATCCGGGTTTTGCTTCAAGAATTCCACAAACTATGATTGCTTCCTATCTGGGCATGACTCCGGAAACCTTAAGTCGCATTCGCAAACAAACAGCAAAAAAATAAATCAAATCAGGAGCTTTTAAAGCTCCTTTTTTTATGCCCGTTTAAAACTCTTGATCTATATCAAGTTTTTACTTATTCCTAATCAATGTACAGGTTTTGCATTCTGCGCAACTTTGTAATGTTCAAAAGAAACAAACATTATAAACATTTAAATAGTAGAAATCATGTCAAAAACAATTTTCATTACAGGAACAAGTACAGGCTTTGGAAAACTTACAGCTATAACATTAGCAAATGCAGGTCACTCGGTTATTGCAGGAATGCGTAACACAAATGATAAAAATGCCAATGCTGCGGAAGAACTTCAGGCAATAGAAAACATTGAAGTAGTAGATATCGATATTACGGAAGATACATCAGTTAAGAATGCTATCGAAAAAGTAATCACGAAATACGGAAAAATTGATGTTCTAATCAATAATGCAGCAGTAAGCGGTTTTGGTCTGCTTGAAGGGTATTCTATCGATCAGGTTCGCAAAATGTTCGATGTAAACGTTTACAGCGTGCTTCGTATGTATCAGGCGGTACTTCCTTCAATGCGAAAAGAAAAAAATGGTCTTGTAATTAATATCACGACAGGAGCAAGCGGACACACTCTTCCTTTTATGATTCCGTACATCGCTTCAAAACTTGTAGTAGAAAGCTTTACAGAAGGATTACAAGATGAGCTTACAGAGTACGGAATTGAAAATGTGAGCATTCAGCCAGGCGTATATCCAACCGAAATGAATAACGGTTCTAAAGCTGGAATTCACGCTGATAAAACTGAAATTATTGAAGAATATGGAGAAGAAGCAACCGAAAAATTCAATGCACTAGGAACTGCATTATTTGGTAAAATGGCTCAGTTTGATATGAACCCACAAACTATTGCTGATGGTATTTTAGAATTGGTAAGTATGAAAAAAGGGGAAAGACCACTTCGTTTTCCACTTGATGCCATTGCTCAGGGAACTGACAAAGAATTTATAGAAGCCCGCGCCAATATTAAAGCAAAGTGGGTAGCAGCTTACACTAATTAATTTTCTTTTTAAAATTTTTTAATAATAACAAACATAAATATAGTCATGAAAACAATTCATAAAAAATCAAATAAAAAAGTACAGACTTCAGCAGCAGCAATGCTTAATTTATTAATATTATTTTCCGCTTCAGAAAAAACAGTGGCACAGAACAATATAGGAATCGTTGGAGTCGATCATGTCGGAATCAATGTCCCGGATCTCAATAAAGCCGTTACATTTTTTAATGATGTGCTGGGTTTTACGCCTGTAACGAAGATAGGACCAATTCCTCTTGATGCACCCTGGAAAGAATTAAATCATATAAATCCTAAAACAGGTGCTGTTACCATAATAATGATTAATGCAGGAAACGGAGCAAGCATAGAGGTATTTGAATACGCAGATAATAAAGGAAGTTTAAGTCATCCTAATGCAGATGATATCGGAGCATCACATATTGCTTTTTACGTAAATAACATTAATATTGCTGTAAAGTATTTAAAAAGTAAAGGTGTAAAAATTTTAGGAGAACCGTTCACAATGCCATCTGGAGATACAGCCGGAGAATCCTGGGTTTATTTTGAAACACCATGGGGCTCTAAGATGGAATTGGTTTCATATCCAAACGGAAAAGGATATGAAAAAAATAATCCGGTAAAAATTCTTTGGTCACCTAAAGATCCAGCTAAAAAAGTGGCTGACAAATTGAATTCAAATTTGATTTCTGAATCTGAAATAAGATCTTTAGTAGAATCACATCTTGCAATATGGAATGAAAAAGACCTTAAAAAGCGTAAAAATTTAATAGAAAAAGTTTACGCCGATAACATCGAGATGGTAGACAGTCATTTTATAGCCAATGGACACAAAGAGATAAACGAATTTATAGATGATCTTCAGAAAAAAAGTCTGAACTCTAAATTTTCAATTATCAAGGAAATTGATGTAAACCATAATACTGCAAGACTTTATTGGAAGCACAGTTCTTCTGAAAAAACAGATTCGGTAACCGGAATGGATCTTTTTGTTCTCGAAAATGGAAAAATTGTTAAACTATATGTTTTCTTGGACATTGAAGATTAAATTTTACAGCTATGCAACAATCTGAAGGGTTGATGACGTTGGCAGTTTCATCGGAACTACAGGTTTAATAATTGACATAGTAAGCGGATCCGGACGGCCTCCGAAAAAGATATCTAATAATTCCTGAAATATTGGATTTGCGTTTTCTACCTGACTAAAAAGCGTTAATGATGAGCGCAATTTCATGGCGTCTAATTCTCCAAAAATGGATTCGGCAGACTTTCTTTTTAAAGTCAGTAATAGTTGTGAAATTTCAATAAAATTTTTAGCTAAAACAGGATGATTCAAAAATGCAGCTGCTTCCTCAAGATTAGCAATTGCATAATAATCAGCTATGCTGCTTTTTCCTAATCCTTTTATTTGCGGAAAAATAAACCACATCCAGTGAGATTGTTTTTTACCTTTATTAATTTCAGAATAAGCGTTTAGATAAAGCTTGTTTTGAGCATCTAAAAAGCGGGTTAAATCAGTATTGGAGTAGATCATAGGTTTAGTGTTTTTGATTAGTTTTAGTCAAATATTTATTCTTGAAATATTGGTCAAAAATAAGCGACGATGCGGACTACGTACTTATATAATTATTCCCTTTTTTTATATTATTTCCCGATTATAGTTTTTTTGTAAACAGAAATTAAAATTAACTCCGAATCTTTTCTTAGTTTTTCAATTATTTTAATAACCAATAAAACCCTATCAAAACTAAAAATTCTGATAGGGTTTAGTATTAAAAAAGTACTTGACTATTAAACTTATTTTTTAATAATGGTTTTATTTACAACACCGTTTTCAGTAATAATTTTAACTGCATATGTACCTGAACTGGCATTAATGTTTACTTTGACTGTTTGGTTAGTAATTTCATCTGTCACATAAATTTGTTGTCCCAGCATATTAAATACAGAAATCTGTTTGACTTTTTCAATACTACCAAGATCTATATAAAATTCATTTTTAAATGGTACAGGGTATATTTTTACTTCAGTTTTAACCTCTTCAACTGCCACATCCAGTGTACTATCCGAAGCTGTATTTTTAGATGTACTTCCACAACTAACCGGAGTGGGATTGATTCCTTCAACCTCTATTTTGTCTATATTAGCCAGACCTGATGATGTCGTAGCTTCTAATCTAATGTTATGAGTACCGGCAGAAAGTTCTATTGTAACTAAAGAGCTGGAATTTTCGGCCCAGGTTGTCCAATTGGTTGTAGCATTAAAAGCTGCTGTAGCCACAGTAACACCATCTACAATTACTTTAGCACCTCTTGAAGTAGTACCTCCATTAGAATATCTCCATCGAAGCGTATAATTTCCGGAAGAAGTATTCACAGACCATTCAATTCCTGCACCCACTGCATTATTGGCATTAGCAAAACCTGCACCCTGGAATCCGGCATTATTGCTATCTATAGTACCTTCAACAAAACAGAAACCCGTTTCATTTTCGTTGATAGAAATTTCACTACTTGCTGTAACCGAATCGGTATAGTTAGCAGTTCCAGTTTGATTTTGATTGGCAGTAATCGCTGCTACTAATCCATTAATATATACCTCTAAATTAGTATATATAGGGTTCAGCGTGTAGACTATTCCGTCTAAAATATTGTTGCTGTTCAAACCATTGGCACTTTCCCAGCTGTCAGGCATTCCGTCCTTATCTGTATCAGTAGGTGCTGTTGTAGAATTGTAAACAGGCCATCCTCCAACATCAGATTGTGTGTCAATCAGACCTTTAGTGCTTCCATTTGAACCGGTATAAGTAAAGGTCCCATTAGTTGCTTCTGATACTATTCTGCTATCCACGGCATCACGTTTAAGGCTTGCTCCTACGTATGCTAATACTCTATTGTAGGCATTTGTCGCAGAATGCGTTGTCATCTCACCAAAGTTATATTCAGTATTTACACGAAGTTCCGTTTTGCTTTTTGAAGACGGATTAGGGTCAACTCCATTCCAGTTATTGCCTGAAGTAGTTGAATTTGCTGTCGTATGATTTCCATTAACGTAAAAACTACCCCAGATACCTGCAGGCTGTGAGTTGGATCCATCATCTGGACTTGGAGAAATAATTCTGTCGTTTACACCCGAACCTGTTGCCGGACCTGCTTTGTAATAATTATTCGTAAGGTTGTAAGATCCTCCTTCAGCAGCATAAGCACTATTGCCGCCCCAGTTGTAAATAACATTATTTCTAAAATCAACCATCTCAAGATTAGGAAGAGCCGAATATCTGCTGCCGCAAAAACGGGCATTTCGACTATCATGATGCGCCAGCATATTGTGATGAAATGAAGCTTTTTTTCCTCCCCAAATTCCACCATAACCATGGGTTCCCTTACCATGAACAGACACACGCAGACTTTCAGACATCATGCACCACTGCAGAGTAAAGTTTTCATTGTCGTAAAATGAAGCACATTCATCTGTACTCCAGCTCATAGAGCAGTGGTCAACAATAATATTTTTATGATTTCTGCCACCTATGGCATCCCCTTCATGCTGTGCCTGATCTCATGCGGAAACGAATATATCGGACAATAACATTATCAGCATCTATATTTACAGAATAATTTTTCAAACATATTCCATCACCCGGGGCAGTCTGACCTGCAATGGTAATATCTCCATTGTTAATTCTCAAATCTGAATTAAGCGCAATAATTCCGGATACTTTAAACATCACAGTTCTGGCTCCCGTTGCTGAAACTGCTTCCCTTAAACTTCCTGAACCTGAATCATTCAAGTTGGTAACGTAGATTACTCTTCCGCCACGACCACCAATAGTATATCTGCCAAAACCTTCGGCACCCGGAAATGCAGGCGAAGCAACCGCCTGAGCAGCAGCAGCTTTTTGAGTTGAAGCAGTTATTGTCAAAGTCCCTGATTTTGTTGCATTTGGATTACCACCAACGGTGGTAATGGTATAGTTAAAAGTACCGCTTACAGTTGATTTTCCACTAAAGGTTATGGTTTTGGCTGAATTATCTATAGCGGCATTGATCCCTGATGGCAAGCCTGATATACTTACTGTGGTAGCATTTTCCCAGTTATAATAAAAGCCTGTAATAGCTGTATTTATTGCTACGGTTTGACTGGATCCTCCAGCTCCGTGCTTTATTAATACAGCTCCTAATGTAACAGAATTAATAATAGTATCCGGATTCCAGTTATCAGTAAACTGAGGGTTGGCATTATTTGCTTTTAAAACATTTAATTTTGTATAAGAAGCTGCCTGAGCAGCACTCAAAATCTTTGACCATGTAACTCTGGATGCGGGAACATACCCGGATCCTGAATTATTGTATTCTGCAAAACGTGCTGTAGTCTGGTTGGCAGCGTTACCCCAATCATTCCAGCCGACTGCTTTAATGGCATTGGTCATGCTGGTGTTCATAAAAGTAACAGAAGCATAACCTCCCCATGGACGGCCAAGATCTGTAATATTGCTTCCTGAACCTGTAATCTGGCAGTTATTAAATACATATCCATAAGCCAGATGGGATGGGGTATTAGCAGCAGTTAAAGAGCTTCCTCCTTTTGTATAAAGCTGGCAGTTTTGAAAATAGGCGATGGCTCCTCCAAAAATAAAGTCAGTCGTACCTTCGAAATAGCAGTTTTCATGATAAGATCTCCCGCTGTGAGGATAATAAGTGTCCTGATTTCCTAAGAAACGACAGTTCTTAAAAACGGCTTTGTCTGCAGTAGAACGAACCGCTACTGCCTGTCCAACAGGTCCTGATGAATTGGCGAATGTAAGGTTCAGTGCATAAAATCCTGCACCATTTATAAAACTACTGGCGGAATTTGAGGTTCCGTAAGCAGTTCCTGTAGCCGGATTAATTTTGCTGGCATAATTATTATAAGTTAAAATAGTTCCGGTTGAACTTTGGCCTATGAAGGTCAGATTGGTTTTATTTGAAGGAACCGTAATTACTTCATAATAAGTGCCATTTTTAATGTAAATTTTAGTTCTGGATGAACTATTAGAAGGAGCCGCATTCACTGCAGCCTGTACCGTGGTATAATTACCGGTACCGTCCTTGGCAACTACGATATCGTAGGTTTGTGCTTTCAGTTGTATTGAAAAGAAAGCTAAAAAAGCCCATAATAAAAATTTTTGTTTCATACTTTTTGGTTTTGGTTGAGGTTAGTTAATAGTCGTTTACATTCTTGTTTAGCAGAATGTAATCAAGTACTTTTCTTGTTAAAACAAAACTATGAAAATCAAATTCTAATAAAGTAGACATATCACTATTAAACAGGGGGTAAAAGTATATTGTTAATTATTTAAAAGTCAATAAATTAAGATGGTTAGGTGTGAGGTATTAACTTCTGTACTGACACTTACAGTCTCCCCAACAAGATAGTTTGATATCGGAAATGTAAAATGTCCTTCTACTTGAAAAATTTTTTTAAAAGCAAATATTTCGATTGATAGTCAAAACCTCATAAACGGGGTCTTCCTACATTCTTAGGAGGTACCAAAAGATAAAGATAATAAGGGTGTGTAAATGGATACATAGTGCTCAATTGCTCTGATTCAAAAGCTAAAACTATAATTTATTACAGTCATTTTGAGTTTGTTATATTTTATAGTTATTAATGTAATTTGTTACATTAAAACAAAATTGTATATATTTGAATTTCAATATTCATTTTTTTAAGCAATAAAATTATCAAATTGTAATTTTCAATAGAATAAATGAATGTTTGATAAAAAACAACTTCTCCCCAAGAGGCTGTTTTAAAAATATTGTGGTCCCAAACCACAAATAACCTACATACCGAAGAAAATGACGAATTTTATAATTAGATTATTAGTCTTATCATTATTTTTTGCGCCACATTTAAGCAATGCTCAGATTAAAAAAATTGGGGTTCCTTTTATCACCAATTACAATCCGAAAACATATAAAGCTGCTTCAGAAAATTGGGATGTTATCCAGAATTCCAAAGGCATGATGTTTTTTGCCAATCATTTTGGAATTATGCAGTTTGACGGAGTGCGTTGGAATATTGTTACACAGCCGGATAATAAAAGTATGGTTCGTTCTCTTGCCATTGACAACAAAGACCGAATCTATGTTGGTGCTCAGGGAGATTTTGGTTATGTAGTCCAGTTACCAAACGGGCAGTACAAATATACATCATTAGTAAAATTGCTTCCGGCTTCAGCAAGGAATTTTGGAGATGTCCTGCATACTGTTATTTATAATACTGAAGTGATTTTTTTCTCTACAGAAGGAATATTTATCTATAAGGACAACAAAATAAAAGTGATTCAGTCTAATGCAAAGTTTGATGAATTTTTTAAAGTCAATAATGATATATACGTTTCAGATAATGCAAAGGGTCTGTTGAAATTAAAAGATGGCATTTTAGTTCCTCTTCCGGAAAGTGAACAATTTACAGAAATGAAGATTCGGTATATCTTTCAAACTAAAAAAGGCTTAATTCTCCTCACACAAAAAAACGGACTATTCCTTTATAAAGATAATCAACTAAAGATATTTGTTACCGAAGCCGATTATTTACTAAAGCAAAATCAAATTTCTACAGGAATTTTGCTTCCGGACGGATACTTAGGTATTGGAACCCGCCAAACCGGATTAGTAATTCTGGATTCTGAGGGAAGAATGATTCAGCATATTAACAAACAAACAGGGCTGGAAAATGAGTATGTAACCAATCTTAAAACGGATAGGGAAGGTAATTTGTGGGTGACGATGAAAGAAGGTATTTCATTAATCCAGATTTCTTCGCCGTTGTCAAGAATATTGGACACATCCAATGCAGAAACCAAAATATATTGCAGTCACATTTATCAGAACAAATTATATATAGCCACTGATAACGGTTTGTTTTGGCTCGACTGGCAAACATATAAAAACGGTAAACATGAAAATATGTCTTTTCAGCATATCAACGGAATGTCTGAAAATGTATGGAATATTGGTGTTTTTGGTAATTCACTCCTGGCATTTGAAAAAAATGGCATATTTGAGGTTAAAGGCAATAATGCGAAATTAATAGCTAAAACTGATGGGGCCTGGCAGGGAATAATTATTCCACATCACCCTGATTTATTGCTTGTTGGTGGTTATACAGGATTACATTTGCTGAAAAATATAAATGGATCATGGGTATATCAAAACAAAATAGAAGGTTTTGCAGAAAGCAGCAGAATCATTATAACTGATAAGGAAGGGAATATCTGGATTGCCCATGGTTATAAAGGAATTTACAAATTAAAGTTTAATAAAAACTACGATGCTATTTCAGATATTGTTTTTTACAATAAGGCTGACGGTTTTCCATCCAGTTTATTTCTGAATACTTTCAAAATAAACAATGAAATACTTTTTGGAACAACAAAGGGAGTTTACAGGCAGGATGCAACTACAAAGAAAATGATACCGGATCCAATTTTTAAGAAATACCTTGGAATCGAAAATCATATTCGTTTATTGAAAGCGGATAATCAAAATAATATTTGGTACGTTTCCGGAGAAAATACCGGAAAAATAAACCAGAAGAAGCAAGGGAATTCAGATTTAGAAGAATTACCGTTTCGAAAGTTACGATATTTATATGTTCCGGGTTTCGAAAACATTCAGACAACTACAAGCGGAGATGTTTTTTTTGGTACTCAGGACGGTCTGATTCATTACAACAGTACAAAAAATAAAACCTATCAGGAAAAATACAAAGCAGTTATATCAGAGGTAAAATGTATTTTTCCAAAAGACAGTTTATTGTATTCCAGCAGATATGACGTACTTCCTTCGAATATTGAACTATTAAAAGAGGAGCTTTCTTCTATATTGTTGTATTCCAATAATGCCCTGCATTTTTCATTTGCATCCTTGTATTATGATGAAACTGAGGCTACAAAATACGAGTATTGGCTTGAAGGTTTTGAACCTAAATGGTCAGATTGGAGTCTTCAGACTGAAAAAGAGTATACGAACTTACCCGAAAATGAATACATATTTCATGTAAGGGCAAAGAATATTTATGATGTGGTGAGTGAAGAAGCGGTTTTTAAATTTGAAATTTTAGCGCCCTGGTACCGGACAATCTGGGCTTATATCCTGTATCTGATACTTTTTGGCATTCTGATTTATACGATTATAAAGTATCAAAAAAATATTGCAGTGCGGGATCGTGAACAGCTAATTTTGAATCAGGAAAAAGAGTTATTAAGAAACCGGGCTGAACTAAACGAGCAAAAATTAGCCATGGAGCAGGAGAACATGGCTATCATGAAGGAAAATCTGGAAACTACGATTAGTCTCAAAAATGCAAAAGTGGCTTCCAATACAGTGAATCTTATTCATTTAAATGAAATATTGCTTTCTATAAAAGAACTCATCAGTCAGATTGATAAAAAAAATGATTCAGGTACAAACTTTAGTCTACTGACCAAAATCAACCGGATTATTGATCATGAACTGCAAGGAGATAAACATTGGAACGAGTTTGAAGAGATCTTTAATCAGCTTCATGATAATTTTATGCAGCGTTTAAAAACAAGTTTTCCGGAACTGACACCACGTGATATGAGATTATGTGCTTATCTGAGAATGAATTTCAATACGAAAGAAATTGCTCCGCTGTTGGGGATCTCCGTAAGAGGGGTTGAAGACACCCGATACCGTATCCGAAAAAAATTACAGCTTCCATCAGACGCCAATATCACTGCATTTATCCTTAATTTTTAATCTTTTATTATTAAGTAAAATCGTATCCGGTTTTACATGTTTGACTGCTAATTACTACATTTTTTTTAGCACCACCGTAGTCAAACCGTATCCTGAAATACGATTCTTACAGGGTTTATTTTTTAATATTGTCTCACTTAATAAAATAACTTTCTGCTTTTTATAAACAGCAAAATTATTTTGTTGATACACTTTATTAACAAAAAACCAAAAAATGAAAAAAAAAGACTCTTTCTTCGGCCGACCACTGAGGAGCAACTACAATTTATTAAAAAAATGTTTTATTCTGGGATTATTACTATTGTCACCATTTCTAAAAGTACATTCACAATGTAATACTTTGATTTGGTCAGATGAATTTAATGGCATATCAGTAGATGCAAACAAATGGCAAAGTATTTCCGGAAACGGCTGTCCTTCGCTTTGCGGATTCGGAAACGGAGAAGCACAACGCTACGATCCTAATCAGGCAACGATTGTTAAGGAGGGAACAAACAGTTATCTGAACATTCAGGCTAAGTATGAACCCAATGCAGCATTTCCGCAGCAGCCTTATTCTTCTGCAAAATTAACTACACAGGGTAAATATGCAATAAAATACGGACGGATAGAAGCCCGTATGAAATTATCAACAGGAATGGGAGCATGGCCGGCATTTTGGATGTTACCGGCTGGCACCAGCAATTGGCCTTATACCGGTGAAATTGATATCATGGAAGCCAAGCACAGAAATCCAAAATCAATAGATGGTACGATTCATTATGACGGAGGTGGTTATCATTATACCGGCAGAAGTTATACATCGCCAACCGATTTATCTACAGAATTTCATGTTTATGCCGTAGAATGGGGACCAAATATCATCAAATGGTTTATAGACGGTAATTTATTTCATACCGCTACGCCAAATACTACTGTAAATGGAGGATGGCCTTTCAACGATCAGGAGTTTTATATCATTCTGAATTTAGCCGTGGGTAGTTTAGGAACGCCTTACACAAGCGTTAACGGAGCGGGTGTTGAACCAGTTCCGGCTGATTTTCCGGCAAAAATACAGGTAGATTACGTTCGTGTTTACAGCGGTAGTTTTACCTATGGCGTTATTGGTGATGCAAAAGTGTACAATAACGAAACCAATAAAACCTATTCAATTAATACAATTACAGGCGCAAGTTACAATTGGACAGTTCCTGCAGGTGCAACAATTACTTCGGGACAAGGCACTAACACCATTACAGTAAACTGGGGAACATCCGGGGGAGATGTTGCTGTAGCTACTACTGTTTCAGGATGTGCTGCGAATACTTATAAGTTAGCGGTAACAACAGAAGTACCTTTACCGGTAGAAAAAATTCAGGAGGATTTTCAATCAAACAGAAATATCGTTTATGGAAACAAAACCGGAGTCCTTACAGAGGCTGTTGCCAATCCGTCTGCTACAGGAATAAACACTTCGGCTTTGGTGGGTAAATATGTTCGTAATTCATCTGAATTATATGATGTTATGAATATCAAAAATGTAGTAATCAGTAATGCCAATGATTATGTGTATGGCAGAAAAAAGATTTCTTTTGATATCTATACTTCGGCTCCTGTTGGAACTAAAATTTCGATGCAGCTTGAAAATAGTCTCGTAACAACGGCTATCAATTTTCCATCAGGAAGGCACAGCGGTTACAAGGCTTCTACAACAGTTCAGAATAAATGGGAAACAATAGAATTTGAATTCGAAAAAGTAATTGATCCTAATACAAGTGCATTGACGATCAATACTGTAGTGTTTCTTTTTGAGTCGAATTCAAATTCCGGAGCTACGTATTATTTCGATAACCTGCTTACGAAAGCGGCACCGGAAAAACCGGTTATTGCAACTGATGTTTTGCAGAATTATGATGGCACGAATAAAATTATCAAAGGAACAACAACCGGAACGTATTCTGTTGTAGCAAATCCGGGGTCAAATTCGGTTAACAGTTCTGCGAATGTAGCGAGATATGTTCGAAATGTAACGGAACAATATGATGTGCTTTTCTTTAATACACAAAGCACTATCGAAGATGCTGGTTTATTGAAAAACCAGACGAATAAAATCATGATAGATGTTTATACTTCGGCACCTGTGGGGACGGTGGTGAGTATGAATTTAGAAAATAGCGCAACATCGCTTCCGACTAATTTTCCAACAGGAAGAAACAGTAATTATGTAGCGATTACTACCAAACAGAATCAATGGGAAACATTAACTTTCTACTATAATGCAAGTCCGGATTTAGGAACTTCCAATCTGGCAATCAACCAAATGGTTTTATTGTTCAATTCTGGTTCTTATACAAGCGATACGTATTATTTTGACAATATCAGAATTGGATCTACAAAATTACCGGATACTTTTACGACTGGTGTTGTTTACGAAGATTATCAAAATACACACAATATAACCTTTAGGGATGCTATTGGAACGTATACGCCAAACACTGCAAATCCTAATGCCAGCGGAATCAATACGTCTTCAAATGTGGCAAGATATGTTAGAAAAGCAACCGAATTGTATGATAATTTCTCATTCAATACCACTTTAACCAATGTGGCAGATTTCAAAAACGGAACGAAAATATTCGCTATGGATGTTTATACTTCTGCTCCGGTGGGATCTATAATATCCTGGCAGGCAGAAAGCAGTGCTTCGATTCCGTCTAATTTTCCGGCAGGCAGACACAGTGTTTATCAGGGAGTTGTGAAGCAAAGCAATGTATGGCATACCGTAACTTTTACATATGCAAGCTCGCCGGATGCTTCGACTTTAGATAGTGAAGTGAATCGTTTTGTATTTTTATTTGAACCGGGAACGAGTTCAGGAAATACTTATTTCTTTGATAATATCAGAGCTTTAAATTTAGTTTCTACTGAGAATCCTCCTGCAACTTTACCGGCTCCATGGGTGAGCACAGACTTGGGTGCGGTAACTCCCGCAGGTGAAGCCACACATTCCAGTGGAACTTTCACTATAAAAGGATCAGGAAACGATATTTGGGAATCAAGCGATCAGTTTCAGTATGTATATCAGCCGATAACGGGTGATGGAGAAATTATTGCCAAAGTAAATTCATTGACCAATACAAATACTTATGCCAAAGCAGGAGTGATGTTCCGCGAAACGCTTACACCAACTTCTAAACATGCTATGACAGATGTAACACCGGCTGCCGGAGCAGAATTTTTATCAAGAAGTGCTGTTTCAGGAGTAACTGTAGCTGATGTTGCTACAGGAACGGCTCCAAAATGGGTTCGTATCGTGCGATCAGGAAATATATTTACGTCTTACATATCTGATAGCGGTACAGCGTGGACACAGCTTGGTACTCCAAAAACAATTACAATGTCCAATACAATTTATGTGGGAATGGCTGTTACATCTCATGCAAATGGAACTTTAGGAACAGGAGTTTTCAGCGATGTGATTGTTAGAAATATTACGCCACCAAACAACAATGTCAATTTAGCTTTAGGGAAAACGGCCACAGCTTCTACAGAAGAAAATGCGACTTACACAGCAGGTAAAGCAACAGATACAGATTCGACAGTGTCCAGATGGGCAAGTTCTTTTGGCAATGCAACAGAATGGATTTATGTTGACCTGGGAAGTAATTACAACATCAACCGTGTAGTACTAAAATGGGAAGCCGCTTTTGCAACACAATACAAAGTGCAGCTTTCTACTGATAATGTTTTCACAGAAAATGAAACCATCAACACACAAACTGCCAGTGATGGAGGTACAGATGATTTAACGGTAACCGGAACAGGAAGATACCTTCGAATCTTATGCACTACAAAAGCTTTGGCTCCTTATGGATATTCATTGTATACGATAGAAGCTTACGGATCAGCTTCAACAGCTAAAAAAGCATTTTCTGAGGAAGAAACATTGAAAACAACTGATTTTGCAATGTATCCAAATCCTGCCAGTAATTATATTCAGCTTTCAATGCCTGAAAAATTAGATCATAAAATGGTAACGATTTATGACAATTCAGGGAAATTGATTCTACAAACGCAATTGGATAATAATTCTAATGAAAGCTTTATCGATGTAAGCAGACTTGCGAAAGGAATCTATATTCTGAATTTTAAATCAGATCAAAAAAGCTGGACAAAAAAACTAATCAAGCGATAAACTAAAAATCCGTTGGGTGTAAGTTGTCTCGAATACTATTTCAATATCCCCAAATTAGAAATAAATTCAAGAAAACAATATTTGCACCTGACGGATAAGTAAGTCATTATTTTTAAAATGACTTTAAAATCTATTTACGTAACCTCAAAATTATCTAGATATGAATAAAATTAAACTTACAAATTTTTATTTTCTGACAGCACTGTTTCTGGTGTTTTCAAATTTTATGTTTGGTCAGGGAGCAATTCCCTTCACGATTAGTAATACCTCTACATTTAATGATAATGAATTGTATGTAGCGATTGTGGGTATTGATTATACAACTGGAAACCATGTTTGGGTCAATGCCAAAACGAGTCAGGTTTTACCAATGAGTTCTTCTTATAATACCGTGACCGGACCAACAATTGGAGGCAACACCGGACCCGGGCAAAACTCAAAATATGCCAATTGCTTTACAAAATTGAGTGAAATTCCAAATAAGACTTTTACACTGCCTTTAATCGCAGGCTGCAGGGTTTTTATAGCCAAAGGACAGCAATTGTATTTTTATTTTTTTGGAGCAAGTGGTGCGCCTTCAGGATATACATCACCAAATCCATTAAACGCAACGGATCCGAATCAGGGAATTTTATATGAAATAATTGAGCTTACGAATAATCAATACGGTTTTTTTGGAAATCCATCAAGGGTCGATTCGTATAAATATCCAATGGGACTGGAGTTATTCGGAGCCAATGGATATCAAAAACGTGTGGGTGAATTAAAAAAACACGCCGATATCGTGGCAGCTTTTAAAGCCAATGTGCCATCAGAATTTCAGGGCTGTGTGAACGATGCGACAGGAGAAATTACAGCACCTTCAAAAACACCGGCTTTTGCTGATGGAACCGGAGGAACTTCAGTTGGACCTCAGGCAAATTATTTAAAACCATATATAGATGCTATCTGGAATAAATATAAAAATGAAGATTTAATCTTTTATGCGGGAGATGCCGGAGTTTTCAAAGGAAGAGTAATCGGAGAGCAGCTTGAAATGGTTGGACAATCCGGAGGTTTTGTGGGTCGCACAGGAAGAGTTCAAAACCGACCAACAACTCAGGAAGCACTGGAAGGAAAAGGCGTTCTGGACAGAAGACTGGTTGACGGAGATTTAGATCTTGTTATTCAGGCACAATTAACTGCTGCAATTAACAGACATGTTGTAAATACTACAACTGCAAATCCGGGTCAGCAAAACTGGTACGATGCTTCGAAATACTATCAGGTAAATCCAACGAATCATTATTCTAAATTCTGGCATTTACCGGGAATAAGTGTAGACAATCTCGCATACGGATTTGCTTATGATGACGTGGCTGATCAGTCGCCATCGCTTCATTCGCCTCAGCCAACAAAAGTAATTGCAGCTTTTGGAGGTTATGCAGGAACAGTTCCTTCTGTACCCGCTACAACCGATCTAATTACCGTTTATAAAGATTGTAATTACACAGGATTTTCCGGAGGATTGACTATTGGCGATTATAATCTGGCCCGTTTGAATACTTTGGGAGTTCTGAATGATGATATTTCATCACTGAGAGTGGCACAGGGGTTTAAGGCCATTTTGTATCAGGACGATAATTTTACAGGAACTTCAACAACTATTACTTCTGATAATACTTGTTTGAATACAACGTGGAATGATAAAGTAACTTCTATCCGAATTTTACCAAACGGAACCACGACTTTAGGTAACCAGACTTTCTTTTTGCAAAACAGAAACAGTAATTTAAATATGGATGTTTGGAATGCCAGTTTATCCAATGGAGCCAATGTGGCACAGGGAACAGCAAATTCAAACGCCAACCAGAAATTTGTATTTACGCATTTAGGTGATGGATTGTATAAAATTGTGGCAAGTCATAGTGGCCAATCTTTAGATGTAAATAATTTCAATAAAGATAATGGTGCCAATGTTGAGCAATATCCATACAATGCAACTACAAACCAACAATTTATATTGGTTGCTACAGGTGATGGATTTTACAAAATCGTTGCAAGACATAGTGGCAAATTGGTAGAAGTTGCAGGAGCAAGTACGGCAAATGGTGCCAATGTACAGCAATGGCAGGATAATGGACAGATTTGTGCACAATGGAAACTGGTTCCGGTTACAACATCACAAACATCTGTTTTAATTCAGGCCGAAAATTATTCTGCCATGAACGGAATTCAAGTTGAAGCTACAACAGATACAGGCGGTGGATCAAATGTTGGTTATACCGAAACAGGCGACTGGCTGGCTTATAACAGCATTAATTTCCCAACTACAGGATCTTATCTAATTGAATACAGAGTAGCAAGTGCCGTAACAGGAGGTAAATTATCTGCTGATTTAAATGCCGGAGCAATTCTTTTAGGAAATGTTGATGTACCAAATACAGGTGGATGGCAAAACTGGCAGACGGTTTCTCAAACGGTAAATGTAAATGCAGGAACTTACAATTTTGGTATTTATATTCAAAACACCGGAATGAACATCAACTGGATCAGAATTACGAAAATTGGAACTGCTGCAACTGCAAAAACGGCCTCGGCTCCACTTGCTGAGGAAGAGGCTATTGCTGCAACTACCTTAAATATTTATCCAAATCCGGTTGAAAGTACACTTTTCTTCACCACAGAAGTTTCAGGAAATGCGAGTATTGTAGATGCGCAGACAGGAACTTCGGTTTCTTCTCAAAAAATCAATAACAACAGTGTAGATGTTTCGCGTTTGAAATCTGGTGTTTATTTGATTATAATAGAAAAAGACGGTCAGAAAACGATAAAACGTTTCCTTAAAAAATAGTCTAATGATTAAAGCCTCGGACATTCTGATCAAAATTAGATTGTCTGAGGTTTACTATTCCCCAAAAATTACAAATTCCTTAATCTATTTAAAAATTATTATGAAAAACAATTACAAAATGATCCAGCCTACATGGGTCTTAATTTTCGTTCTGGGTGTTTTCAATTTGTCAATAGCCCAAAAAAAAGTAATCGCTTATATTCCAAACTGGATTGACCTGAATTCTTTTTCAACTACCATTCAATACAGTAAATTAACCCACATCAATATTGCGTTTGAAAATCCGGATGCTAATGGTTATCTGACTTTCAATTCTGGTTCTAATGCCATTATTAATGCAGCACATGCACAAAACGTAAAAGTTTTTGTTTCCCTTGGCGGAGGTGCCATTTCTGAAGGAGGTGCCATCCGTGATAATTATTTTAACCTGATTACTCCCGGAAACAGAACAGCATTTATTCAAAAAATCTACGATTATGTGATAGCGCATAATTTTGACGGCGTAGATGTAGATTTAGAAGGCCCTGCAATTAATGGTGATTACGGAGGTTTTGTGATTGCTTTGGCGAATAAATTACATTCAGGCGGAAAACAAATTACAGCAGCACTTTCAGAAGGATATGGTGGTGCAAATGTACCAGTTTCTACTTTTGCTGCTTACGACTGGATCAATATTATGGCTTATGACGCAACCGGACCGTGGAATACAGCAAATCCCGGGCCTCATTCTCCTTACAGTATGGCCGTTAACCAGTTTAATTACTGGACTGGTAGAGGTTTGCCGGCCAGTAAAGCCATTATTGGATTACCTTTTTATGGATATGGTTTTGGAGCTGCAGCCAATCAGGGAATTTCTTTTGCCAATATTGTAGCGCAATATCCGGGCTCAGAAAATCAGGATCAGGTAGGTAATACTATTTATTACAATGGAATTCCAACCATCAAAGCAAAAACAACATTTGCAATTCAAAATGCAGGCGGTGTTATGATCTGGGAATTATCTCAGGATGCTACAGGCTCGAAATCATTGCTAACTGCTGCTGATCAGGTTGTAAAAGGAAGTAATCCTCCAGCAACCGGAAATTTAATACAGGCGGAAAGTTATTCTTCTATGAGCGGAGTTCAAACAGAACCTACCACTGATACCGGCGGAGGTTTAAATGTTGGTTATGCCGATACAGGTGACTGGATGGCGTATTTCAATATCAATTTTCCAACTTCAGGCAACTATGTGATTGAATATAGAGTGGCAAGTGCTGTTTCGGGTGCAAGATTATCATCCGATTTAAATGCAGGAACGATTCAGTTGGGAGCTGTCAATGTACCCAATACAGGAGGATGGCAAAACTGGCAGACAGTATCTCAAACGGTTAATATCAATGCCGGAACGTATAACTTCGGAATATACATTCAAAATTCGGGTGTGAATTTAAACTGGTTCCGTATAACGAAGTCAGCTTCTGCTTTGGCAGCAAAATCAGCTTCGACAGAAAAAATCGAAAGCCTGACGGTTTACCCAAGTCCGACAGAAAGCGAACTTTTCTTTACTGCTGAGGTTTCAGGAGCTAACGTAAGCATTATAAATTCTCAGGATGGTGCAACAATTTATTCTCAAAAAGCAAACAACAACAGTATCGATGTTAGGGGCTTAAAAACCGGAATCTATTTGATTTTGGTAGAGAAAGATGGAATAAAAACAGTTAGACGTTTTATAAAAAAATAAAGCATCATGAAGAAAAATATAATAGTTTCAATGAACTCAAAGCTATTCTTTTTGGCGTTTATTTTGTTTGCTTTAAGTTCCCATTCACAGGTTATCATGTTTGATGATTTTAATTATTCAGGCAATACTGATCCACAATTGGCATCCTTTAACAAATGGCAGATTATCAATGGAGTAAGCGGACCACCGGAAGGAGCCACGTACAACAGAAATAATGTCAATTTTATTACAGACCCGAATGATGCATCGAATAAGCTGATGACATTGAAAACCACTGTAAATGGTCAGTCAAAAGCGGTAACACATTCCAGGATAGAAAGCTCTTATGAATATTTTGAAGGAACGTACGCATCAAGAGTCTATTTATCAGATGAAGCATTTGCAACTAAAGATGCCAATATACAGACCTTTTTTACCATTGTAAGTTCAGCGCTTGCACAGGATGGTTCAAAATATAGTGAATTGGATATTATTGAATATATGGCTGCCGATAAGTGGGGCGTTTCTCCGGACAACAGAGTTGGATATACCACTTCTTATCACAAATACATTGCAAATCCATGGACGCCTTGGAAAACCTATTCCACCCAGCAAAAATCATTGGCAGGCTGGCATACTTTTATTGCTACCTGTACGGATGGTGTGAATATCAGGTATTATATGGATAATACACTTATTGCAACGCATTCTGTTACTGATAATGAAACGCAGGCAGGTCTTTCGGTTTATCCCCGAAGTACTATGCAGGTTGCCTTTGCCAATTGGATTTGGAATAATGTATTAGGTACGAGCACCAGTAACAGAGAGAATACTTTCATGGCAGACTGGGTTTTATATTATAAAAATACAGCATTAGATCTGAATCAGATTAATACTTTGGTGGCTAATTATAAATCGCAGGGACTAAAAAGAAGAAATCTGGCAGGACAGACGTTTTATGATGTGCCTCAAAATAATGGTGTTGGCACAGTATACAAGGATTGCAATTATGGCGGGTATGCTGTTAGTCTGCCAACAGGAGATTACACTCTAAGTCAATTGCAGGCGAAAGGAATTTTGGATAACGATATTTCTTCTCTTAAAGTACAAAGTGGTTATGAAGTGGTGCTTTATGCCAATGATAATTTTTCCGGTTCTTCTGTAATTATTACCTCGGATGACACTTGTCTGGTTGATAACAGTTTTAATGATATAGCCTCTTCTGTAAGAGTTAGAGCGGTAAGCAATTCTTCTTCGGTTTTGATCCAGGCTGAGAGTTATACCAGCATGAGCGGAATTCAGACCGAAGCGACTACAGACACTGGTGGCGGATTAAATGTGGGATATGCAGATACGGGCGACTGGATGTCTTATGGCAATATTAATTTTCCAACATCCGGTTCTTATCTAATTGAGTACAGAGTAGCGAGTGGTGTCAACGGAGCAGTTATTTCTTCAGATTTAAGTGCAGGAACAATTCAGCTTGGTTCAGTTAATATTCCGAATACTGGCGGATGGCAAAACTGGCAAACAGTAAGTCAGACCGTAAATGTAAACGCAGGAACCTATAATTTTGGAATTTACATTCAGAATAGTGGTGTGAATTTAAACTGGTTCCGAATCACAAAATCGGGCTCTGCTTTAACAGCAAAAACAGCTTCTCAGGAAAAAATTGAAAGCCTGACTGTTTATCCAAGCCCTACAGAAGATACACTTTTCTTTACTGCAGAAGTTTCGGGAGCTAACGTACGCATTATAAATTCTCAGGATGGTGCTACAATCTCTTCACAAAAAGCCAATAACAACAGTATTGATGTTGCTGGTTTAAAAACCGGGATCTATTTGATTTTAGTTGAAAAAGACGGAATCAAAACAGTAAGACGTTTTGTTAAAAAATAAGTTTACTAAAAGTGCTATCCTTCTTTGTTATTCAGCAAGGAAGGAGTAGTGCTTTTATATTTAATTGTAACCCTTTAAACCCCAATCAATATGAAAAACAATTACAGACTTACGTTAAGTTTACTCATTTTTCTGGCTTTTGGTTATTTGGCCACAGCGCAGACTTCATTAGGTTCAAGTAAAACCTTTATGAATAATTTGAAAAAAGAACTGGTCGCCTCGACTTCAAAGAGTTCAGAAAAAACAGTTTTGCTCGAAGTTTCCAATTCCAAAAAATTCAATGGAAAAGTAAACTTCAAAGAATCCAGTTCTTCAAGTGAATTTTTAATTGGAGAAATCAAAAACATTGCAGAGTCTTCTTTTTTTATTAAAATAATGGATAAATCTGTGGAAGGACATATCATCTTAAAAAAGTCCAGAGAGGCATACAAATATTTCTCTGATGCTCAGGGAAATGCGTTTGTAGAAAAAGTAGATATCAATAAGTTGATTTGTATCGATTATGAAAATGTTCCGGAAGGCACAAATAAAACAGGTAAAGCAGCGGCCGCAGCTGCAATTGCCCCGGCATTACTGAATTTACAAAGTTTGCCAGGTGCGGCAGGTTGTGTGATGCTGGATTTTGATGGTTATAATATGCCAGCCGGAAACCTTTGGAACAACGGAAACGCTATTAATGCAGCAGCATCAGGAATGAGCGATGCCGCCGTACAGCAACATTGGGAGGTCGTTGCAGAAGATTACAGACCTTTTAATGTAAATATTACAACAAGTGAAGCCGTTTTTAATTCGTATCCAAGAAACAGAAGAATGCGTGTGGTGGTAACTCCAACCAATACAGCAGCCCCGGGGGCGGGAGGTGTTGCGTATATTGGTTCCTTTAACTGGGACAATGATGTACCTTGCTGGGTATTTATTACTTCAGGTAAATCGGGTGGAGATGCCTCAGCGCATGAAATTGGTCATACATTCGATTTAGGTCATGACGGTCGTACCAATCCGGCTGAAGGCTATTTTGTAGGTATCGACGGAACATCCTGGGCACCAATTATGGGTGCAGGTTACTACAGACCAATTGTGCAATGGAGTAAAGGAGAATACAATTATGCAGATAATAAACAGGATGATGTTGCTATTATCGCAAGTGCTAAATTTGGCATAGGATACAGAGGCGATGACTATGGAAATACTACGGGTTCTGCAGCAACTTTAGATTATAACGGAAGCGGAGCCATCAACCAGAAAAACGGAATAATTTCAAGTGAAGCCGATTATGATTTTTTTACGTTTACAACAGGCGGAGGGAATGTTTCTATTAATGCCAATACAGTTTCAAGAGACGGAAATCTGCATCTCTTGATTAGGCTTTATAATTCGGCTGGAGCAGAAATGGGAACGTATTGGAACTCTGATCCGTTTGCTTTGAATGCTTCTATGAATGTAAACTTGCCGGCTGGCAAATATTTTATTGGAGTTGACGGTAACGGGGCAGGCAATGCTGGTTACGGAGGCTATTCAGCTTATGGTTCAATTGGAAGTTATTCGATTACAGGAACTATTCCGCCAGGAGGAAATATTGCTCCTTCAACAGATGTAATTACAGCTTATAAAGATTGTAATTATACCGGGTTTTCAGGAGGACTAACTATTGGAGATTATAATTTGGCAAGATTAAACTCTTTAGGAATTTTAAACGATGATATCTCGTCACTTAGAATTACTCAGGGATTCCAGGCAATCTTATATCAGGATGATAATTTTGCAGGTGCTTCAACTGTAATCAATTCTAATAATGCCTGTTTAAATGCAACGTGGAATGACAAAGTAAGTTCAATACGCATAATTGCTAACGGAGTTACAACTTTAGGAAATCAGACTTTCTTCTTGCAAAACAGGAACAGCGGACTTAATATGGATGTCTGGGGAGCAAGTACAGCCAATGGTGCGAATGTGGCACAGGGAACAGTAAATACTAATGCTAATCAAAAATTTACATTTACGCATTTGGGAGACGGGTTGTATAAAATCATTGTAAATCATAGCGGTCAGTCTTTGGATATAAATGGATTTAATACAGCTAATGGAGCCAATGTAGAGCAATATCCATACAACGCAACAACCAATCAGCAGTTTATTTTAGTTGCAACAGGAGATGGATTTTACAAAATTGTTGCACGTCACAGCGGAAGAATTGTTGAGGTAGCAGGAGCAAGCACAGCCAATGGTGCTAATGTTCAGCAATGGGATGATAATGGACAGACCTGTGGACAATGGAAATTAATTTCGACAACCGGAGCACACACTTCTACTGTGATTCAGGCTGAGGATTATGCATCCATGAACGGAATTCAGGTGGAAGCCACGACAGATACTGGTGGAGGATCTAATGTTGGATATACTGAAACGGGTGACTGGATGGCCTACAACAATATTAATTTCCCAACTACAGGCTCGTATTTAATAGAGTACAGAGTTGCAAGTGCTGTAACGGGAGGAAAATTATCTTCTGACTTAAATGGAGGAACTGTTTTACTTGGTAATGTTGATATACCCAATACAGGAGGATGGCAGAATTGGCAGACTGTTACACAAAATGTAACTGTAACTGCAGGAACTTATAGTTTTGGTATTTATATTCAGAATACGGGAATGAACATTAATTGGATCAGAATTACGAAAGTGGGAGCCGGAGCAGCGATTGCCGATCCTGTAGCTTCTTCAATTATTGACGAAAATGAAACAACAGTCGTTAAGGTATTCAATATATATCCAAATCCGGTTTCAGAGACACTTTTCTTTACTTCTGATGTAACAGGAGGAAATATAACTGTAGTAGATGCTAAAACTGGGGTATTTATTAAAACACAAAAAAGTAATGATAACAGTTTAGATGTTTCTGCTTTAAAAACCGGGATTTATTTGATTGTCTTTGATAAAGATGGGAAGCAAACTGTTAAGCGTTTTATCAAGAAATAATATCAAATTCTGAAATAAAGATTTTATTCAGACGTAATAATTTTACAAAAAAGACTGTCTTAAAAGGGCAGTCTTTTTTATGTCCGGTTTTGCTGCTTATAATTTATTCTTTTATTTGAACAATACATTTTGGCTATTACTACAAATGCGAAAATTTAAATTTTTTGTAAAAAAATAAAAAAAGCAAAAGACTTTTAGAACCCGATAGCTTAGATTATAATTTGTGCCGCAAAGAATTACAAACTAAACATAAGAAAAAAGCCCCGGATTTCTCTGAAGGAGGGAAGCATTCAAATAGCTAATCAATTTTATAGAGGATTAAAATCTAATCGTTTAAAATATTGATTATTAGTGTTTTTTGAAAATTAATCCAGTTTTATCAACCTAAAAAAGCATGGAAAGATACATTTCTATGTAACATCTTTTTTCTGAATAATATTCAATTCCTTATTAAAAGAGTTTCTGTATTTTTTGATATATTCCGAAGGTTTCATACCAAACAGTTTTACGAACTGTTGACGGAAATAGCGCTGATCTTCAATACCAACCAGAGGGCCAACCTGCGCAATATTAATATTTTCGGTAAGCATAATTACTGCAGCTCTTCGGATTCTGATGGATCGGATAAAAACATTTACGGTTTGTCCTGAAATTGCCTTAATCTTTTTGTAAAGACTTGAATGGCTCATACCCATTTCCGCCGAGAAACTCTTTAGGTTAAATTCGCTGTTTTCGATATTAGCTTCGACAATTTCTATACATTTATCAAGAAACTCTTTGTATTCGAGAGGAACTTTATTTACATTTTCACGAAGTGTTATACTGTCCAGAAAATACTTGCGTAATTGCCCTCTGTTTCGAAGAACAGCATCTACTCTTGCCAGCAGTATATCACTGTCAAAAGGTTTGGTAACATAATCATCGGCACCTTCTGTAATGCTTTGCAAATGAATATCATTGCTGGTTGTAGCCGTGAGAAGTATCACCGGGATATGGCTAAAATCATCATCCTGTTTGATTTTTTTACATAAATCTAAGCCATTCATGCCTTCCATCGAAATATCGCTGAGGACAATATCCGGCATATGTTTTTCGACAAGTTTCAGTCCTTCCAGACCATTTGCTGCTGAATGTACAATATAGTTTTTAGAAAAAAGCTGTACGAGATAATGATTCATTTCGGGATTGTCTTCAACAATCAGCAATACTTTTTTTGTAGTGATTAATGCTGACTGCAGATTTTCCGGATCTGATGGGGGAATGTTTTTTTCATATGTATTTTGATGAGCGGCCGGCATTCCTTCAAGAAGTTCCCCTACCAGAGGCGACATTTGCGGATGATTCTCATTGATGTTTATTTCTGCAAAATGGCTATTTCCTTTTGGGAGTGTAATAGTAAATGAAGTTCCTTTTCCAACTTTGCTTTCACACTTTATTTCGCCATAATGTTTATTCACAAAATATTTGGCAACATAAAGACCTATTCCAAAACCATTACTGGATTTTGACTGAATCTGCTTGAATTTTTCAAAAATAGTATCAATGTCATTTTCATGAATTCCGCTTCCCGTATCTGATATAATGATCGAAACATCAGCAATGTTCTCGATTATCTGAATAGTTATCGATCCGTTATTTGGAGTAAATTTGAAAGCATTCGAGATTAAATTGAACAGCGTAATCTCTATTTTTTCATAATCACCATAGATTTCGGTCGGGGTTTCTTCTTCAATAAATTGGTAGTTTAGACTTTTAACCCCTGCCATTTGTGTAAAGCTTTCGTAGATTTCCCGGCACAGACTGTTTAAATTAATCTTCGAAATTTTGAGTTCATCAAGATCCGTTTCAGCTTTTCTGAACAATAGTAACTGATCGGTAAGACTCAATAATCGTTTCGCATTTTTATAGGCGAGATTGAGGTCAAGATCATCTTCAGAACGTTTTTTTCTTTCAATCGCACTTTTAAGCGGATTTATAATTAAAGATAGGGGAGTGCGCAATTCATGGGCCATATAAGTAAACATAGAAAACTGCTTTTCGGCATGTTCTTTGTCTTTTTTATGCTCCATTCGGGTAAGTTTTATTTCATAGCGAAGTCTTTCCTTGTTTTTATGGTAATCTACGTATGCATAAATCGCACCGGCAGCAACGATTAGATAAAAGGTATACGCCCACCATGTTCTGTACCATGGCGGAAGGATTTTTACCGTTGCCAGCGTTACTTCATTCGTCCAGTTTCCAAAAACATCGGTTGTCTTTACTTTGAAAACATAAGTTCCTTCGGTCAGTCTCGAATAATTTGCCCTGTTGTCCTTTGTGGTGTAATTCCAGTTTTTATCCCAGCCTTCGAGATAGTAAGCGGTATTTATTTTTTCAGAATTGACATAATCCAGATAAACAAAATCAAAACTCAATGCCGATTTGTCATAAGGGAGTTCGGCAGCACTTATCATATCGAGTTTTTTTTCTATTATATAAGGGCTGTTCATTTTTAAAGACTCATTGTTTACCAGCAAATCATTGAGTAGAAACTTGCCGGTATTTTTTTTGTCTTTTATATTATCAGGATCAAAAACATTGAATCCGTTTATACCTCCAAAAATAAATTCTCCTGTAGAAAGTTCCGTACCTGCACTCCAGCTAAATTGATTTCCCTGAAGTCCATCAGAAACGCCGAAATTTCTAAAAGTACTATTCTTAGGATTCAATCTTGAGATTCCGTGATACGTACTCATCCATAAATTTCCTTCTTTGTCTTCTAATAGGCGAAGTATCGTATTGCTCGAAAGGCCGTTTTGAGTAGTATATTTTTTAAAAGTCCCTGTTTTTCTATTAAATAAAAGCAGACCACCTTCAACCGTACCAATCCAAAGATTTTGTTTTTGATCTTCAGTTATGCATCTGATGGTGTAATCAGAATGATAGTTTTTTACTTTTTTTGTTTTTGGCTCTATCTCAAAAAAAGAATTGAATGTTCCGCCCCAGATTTTTCCGTCTTTGGTTTCATAGAGACAAGTAACATCACGTAAAGCAGTACTGTAACAGATGAATTTATTTTGCTTTCTGTCAAATTGATATAGTGCTCCGTTATTGGTAATGGCAAGCCATAACGTTTTTTTCGAATCTAAAAAAAGCAGCCATGATTCCTGTTCTGCTTTTTTGGTGAATTGGTTATAAATGGAGAAATTCTGAATTGCTTTTGATTTCGGATCGATACGACATACACCGCCTTTCCACATAGCCACCCAAATAGCATTGTCAGAATCTTTGACGATACTTGTAACAAAATTACTTTGAATCTTTCTACTGGCAGATGAAGTTGTAGAATAGGCTTCGTAGGTGTTTTGTTTCCTGTTCCAGTATCGCATTCCGGCACCATCTGTGCCTATCCAGATATTTTTCTTTTCATCTTCACAGAAAGAAATCATGAAATTTGCGGCAGGATCTTCGTCTTCTTTATTGGTCAGTGGATCCTTGCTTTTAAAATGGTTAAAATAGAGTGGTTTTTTTCCCATCATGCTTACACCTCCACGGAGGGTTCCAAACCACATTTCTCCGTTTTTGCTTTCGAATATATCATACAGGGATTTACTTTTGAGCAATGAAACAGGACCGCTGGCACGATATAAAACAGGAGTAGTCTGATTTTTTGTAATGGTGTAAAGACCCGCTCCGTCAGTAGCAATCCAGAGCCTGTTATCCTGCTGAAAAAAATCACGTACTGATGTCTTTTCCGGAAAGTAATTGTTAGAATAGGCATTCTGGCTGTCATTGTATAAGTAAGCACCTTCGTCTGACCCGATCCAGAGCCCCTGATTTGTCTGCTTAATGCAATTTGCGACTGTAATTGTATTGTTAAGAAGCGTTAGTTTTTTGGATTTAATATTGTACTGACAAAGACCGGCGCCGGTTACAAAAACATAGAAGATTTGTTTTTTAGCATTATAAGCTATTGATCTCGCGATATAATTTAATTTTCCTTTGAAGGGTATTGCCGTTCCAATTTTCTCGCCTTCCTTATAAAGTACGATCGCCTCTTTTGTAGCAACGAGAATTATATTTTGAGAATGTACAGCAATGATCTCATAGGCCGTAACTTTCAAAGGTTTAGCTTTTTTATCCATTCCGAAATACTGCAACGGAGTAAAGGAAGTACGTTCTGCATTAAAAACAACAGGACCAGCTGTTGTTCCTATCCACAAATTATTTTTAAAGTCACCTTCAATACAGCTAATGGCATTTCCCTGAATAGAATTAGGATCAGTGTGAACATTTCGATAAATCTTAAAATCATTTCCATCATATCTGTTGAGCCCGTCAAAAGTTCCAAACCACATATAGCCATTTTGATCCTGATATATAGAGGCAACAGAATTATTAGAAAGTCCTGATGTAATATCAAGATGTCTTATTGGGTAATTCTGTCCGGATGCATGTAGATACAGAAGACTAATAACAAGAAAGAACTTTAACTTATTCATAGAAAATTTTTTAAAAAGTGTGCTGTTCTTTGATATACGAAAAATAAAAGAGATGCGATCAGAAAGCGGATTAATTTTATGTGAATATTTGCTATCTGTGTACTCTGCGAAAGTAATAATTTATTATAAAATGGTAAAAAGAACATTTGTTTTTTAGATGGATTGCTGGTTGTGCTTTCTATGTTTTTTATAATTTAAAGATTATTCTTTCAAGTATTTGAAAATGTCTTAATTAAAAATGATAAATTAATGTATTATTAAATGTGTTATTATAGTGGTTAATTATTCAGTTTGTCATTTTTTTTAGCCTAAAAAATTGAAAAATATGTTTTTATTACGTGTTGCATATGGCCTTTTACGAAATTGTCCCCTTTTATAAATGAATTTTTCCCTGTCATAAAAACTTGTTGTATCCTTAATTTGCAATGTGATTTGATGAGCTATAACGTTTGAATAACATTGTTTCGTTTTTTATTCCAAAGCAAGTCTATGAAACAACCTTAAACAAAAACTAACTTAAACTAACCCAATTAAAAAGTATGAAAAAAATTCACAACAGAGTTTTGCTCTTATTACTTATGCTCCCGTTTTGTGTTTTCGCTCAGAACAAAATCAAGGGAGTTGTTCTGGACAAAAGTTCAGGACAGCCCATACCGGGAGTGAACATAAAAGTGTCAGGAGGAAACTTAAATGCCTCGACAGATTTTGATGGAAAATTTGAATTTTCGGGTGTAAAGCCAGAAAACCAAATTACGTTCTCTTACACAGGCTACACAACTCAAACCGTAACCATTGGAACAAAAAAAGACCTGACTGTTTATCTTCAGGAAGACACTAATGTACTTAAAGAAGTTGTGGTTCAGGTAGGATACGGATCTGTAAAAAAGAAAGATGCTACCGGTGCCGTTACAGCACTTACTACAAAAGATTTTAATAAAGGAAACAATATTACTACAGAAAACCTGCTTAACGGTAGAGTAGCGGGTTTGACAATTAACTCTTCCGGAGCTCCGGGATCCTTATCAGAAATCAGAATCAGGGGAGGAAGCTCGCTTTTTGCAAGTAACAATCCTTTAATCGTTATTGACGGTTTACCGCTTGATAATACAACCAATACAGGTTCTGCTTCATTTTTAGCTTCTTTAAATCCTGCTACGGTTGAATCGATGACCGTTTTAAAAGACGCATCTGCAACAGCTATTTACGGTTCACGAGCTTCAAACGGTGTGATTATCATTACGACTAAAAAAGGAAGCAAATCATTCTCTGCAGAATACAATGTACAGTATTCAGCTGGTAGACTTACCAAAACAGTCGATGTTTTTAGTGCTGATGAATTCAGAAAAGTTATCGAAGAGAGAAGATCTGAAGATGTTGACAAATTAGGGACAGCAAATACAGATTGGCAAAAAGCAATTTACAGAAATACCGGATCTCTTGATCAGAGTTTAGCAGTTAGAGGAAGTTTATTTGGTGTTCTTCCGGTAAGCTTAACTTTAGGTAATACCGATCAGCAAGGTTTGCGATTAACCAACGAATTTAAAAGAAACACAGTTGGTTTAGTGATGAATCCTACATTTTTTGATAATCATTTAAAAGCAAGATTATCTGCAAACTATGCTTACGAAAAAAATAGATTTACTGATGGAGTAGAAGGAGCTGCAATTGGTTTCGATCCGACTCAGCCAATAAAAGTCGAAGGTGCGCCTTACGATGGTTATTTTGAATATACAACCGGTATGGATTCTAACGGCAATTATCCATTGGTTTCAACAGCCGCAAGAAATCCTGTTTCGCAATTACTAAATACCCACGATATTGGAACAAGTGACCGCTTTTTTGGAAATTTCGAATTGGATTATAAATTTCACTTTCTACCGGAATTAAGAGCTGTTGCTAATGTTGGTTTTGATGAATCAAACGGAGAAAGAAGAAGACTTGTTGGTGCAAATGCAGGTTCGGCCCCATCAAACGAAAACATTCCGTATGGTACTAACGAGTATACTGAAGCAAGAAGACAAAACAAATTATTAGATACTTATTTAGTGTATAATAAAACGTTCAGTTCTTTAAATGTTGAATTGACAGGAGGTTACTCGTATCAAAGATTTGAGAGTTCAAAATTTGAAACCGGTAATATTTTAAATCCTGATTTACCTTCAACATTTCCTGAAACTACTCTTGACACAGATACGGTTCTGATAGGATTTTTTGCCAGAACGAATTTAAGTTTCAGAGACAAATATTTACTGACGCTATCTTACAGAAGAGACGGTTCTTCAAGATTTGAAGAAGATAATCGTTGGGGAAATTTCCCTGCAGCCGCTTTTGCATGGAAATTAAAAGAAGAATTCTTTAAAGACAATACTGTCATATCCGACTTAAAATTAAGATTAGGTTACGGTATTACAGGTCAGCAGGATATTCCCGAGCCAAACGGATACCTTCAGAAATATCTTGTTGGAGGAGGAAATTCTGAATACTATTTCGGATCTGATGCAATACCGGTTGCACTTCCATATAAAACAACCAAAAATTTAAAATGGGAAGAGACAACAACCTACAACGCAGGTCTTGATTTTGGATTTATAAACAACCGTCTCACGGCCGGTTTAGATGTTTATTATAAAGATTCTAAAGATTTGTTGGCCAATGTTGCTACTTCAGACGGAAGTAATTATTCTAACAGGGTATACCAGAACATTGGTAGCTTTACAACAAAAGGAATAGAATTAACGGTTAATGCCAATGCCATTAAAACTACAGATTTTAACTGGAATATGAATTTTAACGCTGCTAAATTCGAAAGAAGAATTACTGAATTAGCTATTGGTTCAGATATCTTTTTAGGAGATAACATCGCCGGAACCGGAACTCCTGGACAAATTTTCCGCGAAGGATTCACGCCTTATTCTTTCTATGTTTACAAGCAGTTATACGATACTGCCGGAAAACCAATTGACGGTGCTTTTGCAGATTTGAACGGAGACAATATTAAAAATGATGCCGACAAATATATCTATAATAATCCTGATCCGGATTTTACTTTAGGGTTTGCATCCAATATGAATTACAAAAAGTTTGATTTCTCTTTCAATTTAAGAGCAAGTATTGGTAACCGAATATTTAATGCAATAGATGCTTCAAGAGCTCAATATGATGCAATGGAAAATGGTGGTGTTTTAAGTAACATTCCTACTCAGGTAAACGAAACGAATTTTCAGACTACTTCAAATGTTGTATTGTCAGATCTTTATATCGAAAATGCTTCTTTCTTAAAAATGGACAACATTACTTTAGGATATACAATAAGCAATTGGTTAAACGATAAAGCAACTTTAAGAATCTCAACCGGAGTGCAGAACGTTTTTGTAATTACAAAATATAGCGGTTTAGATCCTGAAATTACAAACAACGGGGTAGACAAAACGATTTATCCAAGACAGCGTTCTTTCTTGTTTGGTCTTAACCTTAAATTTTAATCCAATGAAAAAATATATAGTAATAACAATTATAGCATTGACTAGCGTTTTTCATTCCTGTACGGATGATTTGAACGTAGTCTCAGAAGATGATGATGTGCTTTCATCTGATGTTTTATTTTCCACTCCGGCGGGATACAAAGCGGCTTTTGCAGGAGTTTATGGAAACTTAACCTTAACCGGAGTTATAGGCCCTAATGATTCTTCATTAGAAGGTGTAGATGCCGGAACAAGCCAGTTTACAAGATGTTTATTGTATATGCAGGAATTAACAACAGACGAATTGGTCTGGAGTTATGAAAATGACGGTGGAACTGCCGAATTGCAGCGTAATATCTGGACATCTGCCAATCCTGTTATTTTAGGAATGTTCAGTAGAACAATGGTTTCTGTATCCTACGCAAATGAATTTTTGCGTCAAAGTACACCGGAAAAATTAAGTGCCCGCAAAATTACAGATGCTGCGACTGTGGCCGATATTGAGCTTTACCGAAATGAAGTTCGTGTTTTAAGAGCGTATGCTTACTATAACATGATGGATTTGTTTGGAAAAGCGCCGATGTATACTGAAAATGATCCTTTAAATTTTAGAGGTCCTCAGTATGACAGAAAGCAATTGTTTGATTTTATTGAAAGTGAATTAAAAGCTGTTTTACCTAATCTAAAAGCGGCAAGAACGAATGTTTATGGAAGATTGGATCAGTCTATGGCACGTATGATTCTGGCAAAAATGTATCTGAACGCTCAGGTATATATTCAGGCCAACCGTTATAATGACTGTATCACAATGTGTAACGAAATCATTGCAGGAGGTTATAGCTTAAAACCGAAATATCTTGAAAACTTTATGGCTGACAACAATACGTCTGAAGAAATTATTTTCGGAATTCAGTCTGACGGAACTGTATCTCAAAACTGGGGAGCAACTACAGTTTTAACAAATGGACAAGTTGGAGCCTGGGAAAATAATCCGGGTGATTTTGGAATTGGCGGCTGGACAGGAGCACTTCGTATCAGAAAAGAATTTGTTCAAAAATTTGATGGTGTAAAATTCAGTCAGGATGACAGAAATACTATCGGAAAAGGTGTTGCGGGTGATCCAACAAAACAAAGAACTATTGATATTGCAGATATTGGTGTAAAAACGCAGGGGTATATCTTATCTAAATTTTCTAATAAAACTTCAGCAGGAGTAAACGGATCAAGTTCTACTTACGCCGATACTGATTTCCCTTTATTCAGACTAGCCGATGTTTACCTTATGTATGCAGAAGCAACTCTAAGAGGAGGAAACGGTACAACAGCTAAGGCATTAGAATATGTAAATGATTTAAGAGAAAGAGCGAATAACAATTCAACTATTGGGAACATTGTTTTAAGCGATCTTACACTTGACTTTTTAATCGATGAAAGAGCACGTGAATTGCACTGGGAAGCGCACAGAAGACAAGATTTGATTCGTTTTGGAAAATTTACCGGAGGATCTTACAACTGGGCATGGAAAGGAAATTCTGCAAAAGGAATCTCAATTCCGTCTTACAGAAGTGTTTTTCCAATTCCGGAAGGATCATTGGGAGCTAATAAAAACTTAACTCAGAATACTGGTTACTAACCCCCTTTTTTTAACAATATAAACGATAAGAAAATGAAAAATATATATAAAATATTCATAGCAATTGCAATGCTTACAGGATTATGGTCTTGTGAAAACGAAGAGAATTTAATGATTTTAAAGCCTCAGGAAGCGGCTTTTGCCATCATCACACCAGAAGCGGGTTCTTCTACAATCCTTAACAAAGAAACGCCAAACAACACTGCGTTGACTGTAACCTGGGAAAAAGTAAGCTACGGAGCACCAACTGTTGTAAGCTACACATTACAATTTGCTGTGAGCGATACCGAATTTGCCGCACCGGTTGATATTACAACTTCTACTTCAACTAATGCAATCGTTTCAGTTTCAGAACTGAATGCAAAAGCATTAGATTTTGGATTAGAACCTGGGGTGGAAGGTACAATTGATGTAAGAATCAAATCGACAGTAGGAACAACGGGTTCAGAACCAAAATTCTCAGACATCATTACCATTGTAGTAACTCCTTACCAAGGTGTTACACCTCCGGTTGACTTATATTTGATTGGGCCTGGAACAGCAGCAGGATGGAGTGTTACAAGTAATCTTATGCCAATTTTCAGAGATCCGGCAGACAATACAAAACACTATTACACAGGATATTTAAACAAAGACGGTTTTAAATTGATCGAACAAGTTGGTTTCTGGGCTCCGGCGTATGGTACAAATGGAGAAAAAGTACAATACAGAGCAACGGAAGGTGATGCTGATCCGGGTGTTTTCCCAACAAGCGCTTCAGGTTATTACTCTTTTGAATTAAATATTAAGGACCTTACCTATAAAATTGCGCCTTTTACCGGAACCATGCCAAGTTACACAACAGTAGGTATAATTGGAGATGCTGCACCATTAGACAATTGGGGAAGTAGTGTTGCAATGACTAAGTCTGCTTTTAATCCTCATATTTGGAAAATCACGTATACTTTTACAGCCGACGGTAAATTTAAATTCCTTGCCGATGCTAATTGGATTGGTGATAGTTCAGGAGCTGATATTCAGATTAAAGCAGGTAAATATGATATTTGGTTTAATGATATCGATAACCGTTACATGTTAATAGCTGTTCAATAATAATGACAAAAAGTTAAGATAAGCCTCAGGTAACTTATTTGAGGCTTCTTACTCTTTTTTTAAGTAGAAAAACAATTTATAAATTTCAATCATTATGATTTTACAGATAAAAAAACGCCTGTCAATAATTGCATTGCTGATGATTACAGCAATTCAGTTTTCCTGTTCAAATAACGATTCTTCCGATACGCCAATTGTAGATCCACCGGCTGCCGATGATACTTTTATCAGAGCTACTGATGTTTCTTACCTTCCGGAAATGGAAGAACGCGGAACTAAATTTTACAGCAACGGCAAAGCCGAAGACATGCTTACCACACTTAGAAATGCCGGTTGTAATACCGTCCGAATCCGTTTATGGAACAATCCCTCAAACGGTCATTCAGGTTTTGCAGAAGTGAAAAAATTTGCAAAAAGAATCAAACAATCTGGTCTTAGAGTCTGGCTTACCGTTCATTATTCTGATCATTGGGCAGATCCCGGAGTTCAGACTACTCCGAAAGAATGGGAAAATTTATCTTTTACAGATTTAAAAACGGCCGTTTCAGCGTATACAACAAAAATTATTACCGAAATCAATCCTGATATTATTCAGATCGGAAACGAAATCAACAGCGGATTACTTTGGCCACAGGGAAATTTAATTAGTAACGAACAACAATGTATTGACATCTTAAAGGCAGCAAGTGCAGCCGTTCGTGCAAAAGCTCCAAATACTAAAATCATGATTCATTATGCAGGTGTAAACGGAGGAGGTACAGATTGGTTTTTCAATAAGATGAAAACCATTGATTATGATTATATCGGATTATCATACTATCCTGTTTGGCACGGAAAAGATATCAGTCAGATCAAAACAACTCTTGATGCTTTAGGAAAAAAATACAGCAAAAGAGTCCTGATTGCTGAAACTGCTTACCCTTTTACCCTTTCGTTTAATGACTTTACCAATAATATTGTAGGAGCAGCTGATCAGTTAGTTCCAAATTATCCTGCTACACCAGCCGGACAAAGAACTTTTGTGCTTGCTGTTAGAAATCAGGTAGAATCATCAGAATTCGGACAGGGTTTTGCGTATTGGGGAGGCGAGTGGGTTGCTTTCAAAGGGCAACAGGCTACAAACGGTTCTACTTTTGAAAATCAGGCTTTATACAGTTTTGATAACAATGCCCTATCAGTAATGCAGGCTTTCAGTAAAGACTAAAACATGAAAAAATCACTTAAAATTATATCTTTTTTGATGATAACTGCCGTTTTATTTACTTCATGTAAATCTAAAATGGCAAGCCTGAAAGATTCTTTTTCAAAAGGAGCAGATGTAGGCTGGTTACCTCAAATGGAAGCAACAGGTTATAAATTTTATGATGTAGACGGTTCTCAAAAAGACTGTCTGCAATTATTAAAAGATCGTGGAATCAATACAATTCGTTTAAGAGTCTGGGTAAATCCAAATGATGATAAAGCCAGCGGACACTGCAGTCCGGAAGAAACAGTTGTCATGGCTGTTCGTGCCCAAAAATTAGGAATGCGCATCATGATTAATTTTCATTACAGTGATTCGTGGGCAGATCCCGGCAAACAAAATAAACCGGCAGCCTGGGCAAAACATTCTTTTCCTGAATTGTTAACAGATGTTTACAATCATACCTATGATGTACTGAAATTGTTGAAAAAAGCAGGAGTTACACCGGAATGGGTTCAGGTTGGAAATGAAATTCCAAGTGGTATGCTTTGGCCGGAAGGACATACAGACAACTTTGCTCAATTGGCGCAATTACTGAATAAAGGATATGAGGCTACAAAAGCTGTAGATTCAAAAATTAAAGTAATTGTACATTTGGACGAAGGAAACAAGAACGAAAAATTCAGATGGTTTTTTGACAAAGCAACAGAACTGAATGTAAAATACGATATAATTGGTCTTTCGTACTACCCGTTTTGGCTAAAAACAGATTATAAAGAAAACATTGCCGATTTAGAAAATAATCTGAAAGATATGGCTTCCCGTTACAATAAAGAAGTGATGGTGGTCGAAGTTGGCGGTGATTATACATTAGTAGAAAATACTAAAGAAATGCTTGAAGCAACTATAAAATCCGTAAAAAATGTTCCTAATAATAAAGGTTTGGGCGTTATTTACTGGGAACCACAAGGCGAAAAAAGCTGGAGTGGTTATCAGTTAAACGCCTGGCTTCCTGACGGAAAACCATCTCCGGCACTGGATGCTTTCAAAAATTAAATAAACAATAAAATTTTGCCATTAAAGATTAAGTGATTTAAACTTTATGGACTTAATTTCGTAATGGTAAAAATTAAACAGAAAATGAAACTAATTTTTAAGTCAATATTATTCTTATTGCCACTGATTTTTTCTTCGGGAAAAATGATGTCACAAACGGTCATTTTAAAAGACAACTGGCGCTTTTCTAAAGAAGTAAAAGAAGATGCTTTTTCTGTAGGTTATGATACTTCGAAATGGGAGAAAGTCAGTGTTCCTCACGATTGGGCTATTTACGGACCTTTTGATAAAGAATGGGACAAACAGGTTTCGGCAATTGTACAAAACGGAGAAAAAATTCCGACTGAAAAAACGGGTCGTACCGGATCGCTTCCTCATATTGGAACAGGCTGGTATCGAAATACATTTAGGCTTCCGGAATTTAAAAAAGGAAAAAAAGCACTTCTTGTTTTTGAAGGCGCTATGAGCGAACCGCAGGTTTTTTTAAATGGAAAACAGATAGGGAAATGGGGGTATGGCTACAGCTATTTTTCTATTGATATTACCAATGAACTTCTTGTTGGATCAGAAAATCTATTGGCTGTAAAACTAACTAATTTGCCATTTTCATCAAGATGGTATCCAGGAGCGGGTCTTTACAGAAAGGTTAGTGTTGTGGTAACTGAGGAGGAAAGCTTTACTCAATGGGGCACTTTTATTACCACTCCGGACATGAAAGACAATAATGCCGTTGTGGATATTAAAGCGGAGTTTCATGGCAGTAATTTGTCGATGGAAACCCAAATAAAGGATGCAGATAATAAGGTAATAGCGACACAAAAAACTGCAGAAACAAAAGAGGGGAAATTCCATCAAATAATTTCAGTTGGCAAGCCTAATTTGTGGAGCCCTGAAACACCTTATCTCTACACAGCTGTAACCAAATTATATGCTGCTGACGGAACTTTAAAAGATGAACAAAAGATAAAATTTGGTATACGATATATTAAATACGAACCCCACATAGGATTTAGCCTTAACGGAAAAATAACCAAATTTAAGGGAGTTTGTCTTCACCATGATTTAGGACCTCTTGGTGCGGCAGTAAACAAAGCAGCACTTAAAAGACAGCTTACAATTCTAAAAGATATGGGATGTAACGCAATCCGGAGTTCTCATAACATGCCTTCTTTTGAACAGCTTGAATTGGCTGACGAAATGGGATTTATGTTCCTTGCTGAAAGTTTTGATGAATGGGCAAAACCAAAAGTAGAAAACGGATACCATCGCTTTTTTGAAGAATATGCAGAAAAAGATATTGTGAACTTAGTGAAAGCCACACGAAACCATCCTTGTATTGTAATGTGGAGTTCAGGTAATGAAGTTCCGGATCAATGGGGAGCTGAAGGGGTAAAACGTGCCAGATGGCTGCAGGACATTTTTCATCGTGAAGATTCTACAAGACCTGTGACTGTTGGTATGGATCAGGTAAAAGCAACTATGGAATCTGGTTTTGGAGCTTTGCTGGATATTCCGGGATTAAATTACAGGGTTCATCTTTATGAAGAAGCGTATAAAACATTCCCGCAAGGATTTATTTTAGGTTCAGAAACAGCTTCAACAGTAAGTTCAAGAGGAATTTATAAGTTTCCTGTAGTTCAGGAAAAAAACAAACAATATGATGATTTTCAAAGTTCTTCGTATGATCTTGAAGCCTGCAGCTGGTCAAATGTTCCTGATGATGATTTTGTGCTTCAGGATGATAAACCGTGGGTTATTGGCGAATTTGTCTGGACAGGTTTTGATTATTTAGGAGAGCCTACGCCTTATGATGAAAAATGGCCGTCAAGAAGTTCTTATTTTGGAATTTCAGATTTAGCAGGGCTTCCTAAAGACCGTTTTTACCTTTACAGAAGCAGATGGAATACAGAGGATAAAACGCTACACATACTGCCACACTGGAACTGGAAAGGAAGAGAAGGCGAAATTACGCCGGTTTTTGTTTACACGAACTACGACAGTGCTGAGCTTTTTGTAAACGGAAAAAGTATGGGGATTCAGAAAAAAAACAATTCTACTCCGCAAAACCGTTACCGCCTGATGTGGAACGATGTGAAATATGAGCCTGGAACGGTAAAAGTTGTAGCATTTGATTCGAATGGAAAAATAGCAGCACAAAGTGAGGTTAAAACAGCCGGAGATCCGTATAAAATTATTCTTGAAGCAGACCGTAAAACGATTAAAGCTGATGGAGAGGATATCTCTTTTGTCACGGTTTCGGTAGTAGATAAAAACGGAATTCCATGCCCTACGGCAACTAATGAACTACAATTTAAAGTAACCGGAGCTGCAACTTACAGGGCTGCTTGTAATGGAGATGCTACATCATTAGAAGTATTTCATCAGGATCATATGAAACTTTTCAGTGGTAAACTGGTAGTTTTGGTTAAAGCAGTCAAAACTCCAGGCGCAATCAAATTGGAAGTAACAGGTAAAGGACTTCAGAAAGGAAAAATAAATTTGAAGTCTGAGCATTAATAATTTAGTATTATCCGAAACTCAATTCCTTTTTTTATATAATTGTGGTCGCTAAAATTGAAAAAATGACTAAATAAAAAGAACCAGACAGAAGTAGACTGTCCCCAAAAAAATAGAGTAATTTATAGTAAATCTAAAAAAAATGAGCCCGATATTATATCGGGCTCATTTTTTTTAGATTTACTATTGCTAATACATTTAGCTATTTCGATGTCAATTTTAATTCTTGACTTCCATTAAAAAAAAGTTTCCCAAACTTCTCCTGCAAATAGTTTTCCAAATTTAGTGACAGCATTTATGCATTCTTTATTATTATCAGGATAAATAGCTTTCATAGTTTGAAGCTGCTTCATGAAATCCCCTATTGCTATTTTCAAAATTCCTTTTCCAATGGTATTATTTTTATTATCATCCTCATACACTGTTATATAAAGTGTGGTTGTGTCAGCCCATAAATCAAAACCTTTGTCGTCTCTTATGTCTTTGAAGCCATAGAAGGAATAAGAGCGTCCCTCATAAGTTCTAAGCTGCATGGCATATTTCATTAGTTTTGTTTTTACATTGTTCTCATCTTTTACAAATAAATTAAAAATTCCGTTGGTAACTGTAATAGGATGTTTAGATAGGGCAGGACAATTAACCGTTCCAATCATACCAGCCTTATGATCGCTATCTGCTGTAAAGGCTTCAATATCCTGCGATTGAATGGTTAATGTAAAGTCAAATGGCGAATTGTTTTTTTCTCCTTCATCATATCCCTTTTTGAAATCCTCCTTTTCATTAAGTGAAATAAAACCACGCATAGTTTCTGTAAACGAAACTCCAACTTCATATTCTTTCAAAGGTGATATTGTAATCTTTTTAAATTCATAATCCATTGTTTTTTGATTGGCCTCAACAATGATTTTGGAATTCCGTTCAGCTAAAGCAGAAATGGTCAATAGAGGATTTGTTCCCAAAGGACGCGGAATTATTGATCCATCCATTACATACAATCCCTGATGTAAATCTGTGTTATTCGTATTGCTGTAAACCTGGCCACAGTGATTGGTAACACTTGTTGCCGGATTATCACCCATTATACAGCCACCCAATGGATGTACGGTTACCATATCGTAATTTGTAAGCTTATTCCATTGCGGATTAGGCATGTATGTTCCGCCTAAGGCTTTTGTTGCCTCCTGAAGCTTGCTATTTACTTTCTGAAAAATTTTTTGTTTGCCCACGTCAGGCCAGTTTATTTCAAGTCTGTTATTTTCTAATTGCATTGAACCGTTGCCGTCGTCATGTGTCATGACTAAGTATACTTGTGTATGATTTAAAGAACCGAAGTAAGGGCCTTTGAAAATACTTGTAGCTTCTCTCTTTTGTTCGGCTACCCAATCCTGCCAATTTTCATCCGCATGGTTTACAAAAAATTTAGAGAGTGAAGTAAAAGCATTGGTAAGTATTGGCGATATAGGACCAGGTATGCTTCCTTCTTCAAGTGTCATTCCATCATCGAGAATATCTCTTTTACGCATGTCAATTATTGACGTAATACAGGGACCGACAGGCTCTTTGTCTTTGTCAGCATGATATTTTCCTAAACCAATGCCATTCATTTTGACATCATTATTATATCCAAAACCCAGTACATCACCATTACCGGTAAAATGTTTACCAATTGCAGGTGAAACAGTTAGGCCTTTTTCGCGCGAGCGTAATAATATTTCTGTACTTCCTAAAGAACCTGCAGATAAAATCACATTATCAGAAGTTATACATAGGGGAGGTGCATCAAATTTTTCACGGCCGACATGGTAAGAGTCAAAATAAACCAGCCATTTATTGTCTTTACGCTCTATATATTGAACACCTGTTTCGCAAAAAATCTCTGCACCGTAATTTACAGCATCAGGAAGATAATTCAAAGTAAGCATATTTTTTGCACTATGGTTACATCCTGTCACACAATCTCCGCAGTTGTTGCATTTTTTTTGTTCTACCCCTACATGATTCAATTCACCGTTATATTCGAAATTAACATTAAGGTCAAGATATCTGAATTCTTCTTTCATAGCAGCTGCCGAAGCCTTCATTCCCTTTGTTTTGGCAAGTTCAGGATAACCTGGTGTGTTTTCAGGATAAGGAGAAGGTTTGAGCATTTGTTTTGCTTTTTGATATCCTTCCTTAAGAGATTGCATATCATTTCTAATAGCTGCCGGCCATCTTAAATCTTCAAAAACCCGAGGTTCAGGTTCTATGGAAACATTGGCATTTACATTAGAAGTACCCCCCAATGCACAGCCTTTGAAAACACTCATTTCTTTCCCCATATAAAACTCATACAAGCCGGTTTTATTGCCGATGTGTTTATTATCGGTATTCACCTGCATTTCTTTTACAGCATCATCTAAGTCTTCCGGGTATTCGCCAGGTCTGAATTCTTTCCCTTTTTCTAAAAGACAAACCTGAATACCGGCACGCGATAGGCGGGATGCGGCAATACTTCCGCCATAACCTGAACCGATAATGATAAAGGGATAATGCGATTTAATTGACGTAATTGGTTTTGATAGACGTTTCATGTTTAGTTATTTTTAATGGTGATTGGTGGTTCTATTAAAAAAACTTCAGGAGCATCATCTGAAGTGAATGTGATATCTTTTTGTGTTTCATCTTGTTTCCATTTCCTAACAACTTTTTTTATTCCAATAGGATAAATGGTAAGATCGCCATCGCTGTTAATATGAATTCTGAGGAAATTTTTATAATGCTGATATGAAAAAGAAGAGGAAGCTTCAGTAATATGAATGTTGAAAAAATAGCCGCTTATAAATAAATAGATTCCCATAAAGAGTCCATTTAGGAATGCACCTGAAAAAAAACAATATGTTATGGCAATAAAAATTTTACAAGTCTTATCTATTTCGAAAGAAGTGCAATAAAAAAAATCCTGAGCAATGTATACTGAAAAAAAGATTGCCGCCAAATGAAGTTTTCCGTGAATAAAGCCCCAGAGATAAAACCATTTTGTACGTTCTGTATCTGTAAAAAGAGTGAAGCCCGCCAATACCAATCCTGACATAAAAAGAAACACCGGATGATAAATGGTGCCTTTAAAAAGATTTAAGGTATAAGAGCAAAAACCTGAAAAAAATGGCTGAACGAATGTACTGTCGGTAATATGATCAAATACAACTATATTCCATAAAAAAAGCAATGCAAGAAATCCCATAAGCATGCAAAAGAACTTATTGAAATAAGGAAAAAGCAAGTTCAAAAAAATCAGTTTTTTAGAAAGTTTTCTGGAAGGAAAAGTCATTTCGAGATTCGGATATGATTTTAGTGTGGATTTCATAAAATCGTAATCTTCACTTAATTTATCCAATGATTTAGGAAGCATATGGGTTGTATGCATAAAAGCACCTCCACCGCCAGCAGTAAACAAATGATTGCATTCTGTTTTATTTCCTCCCTCTTCCATCAAGCGTTCTTCTGAATATCGGGAATAATGATGAAGGTCTCCGGTAAGGGTTGCTGCAATTTTAAATTTCTTCCCTATTTTATTATAAGAGTCAGCCGTGATATATATTTCCTCAAAATATTTCAGACGCTTATAGGTTTCATCATTACATTTTACTTGTTTGTATACCCAGCTTGGCTCTGCGGTGCATAAAATGACTTTGCTGTCAGGGGGCATATTTTCTTTTGCGATTCTTTCAAAGTAAAGTTTTTGCTGCTCATCAATATCTGCGTTAAGTTGTATGTCTATTCCCCACAGCCAGTAATTGTGAGGCAGTTTAATAGCAAAATAACTTCTCTTTTGTTTCGTAATCCAGTTTCCAAACCAGCGTACCTGGGCAAAAAGTTTCATGAAATTGGTTAGTCCGTCATACCAGTCGTGATTACCAGGAATGGCGTACATTACAGGTCTTTCATTTTCTGGTGGTCTTTGGTCATTAGGAATATTGTGTGCTGCGCTGAAAGGAATTTTAAATCGATTTGTATAATCATCCATGCCTGGAGTTGGATATACCTGATCTCCACCCAATATTAACAGATTTCCTGATTTTAATTTTTCGGTTCCCTCTTTTTTAAGCGCTTCAACCCGCGTTTGTTTTTCTGCGGTTTTTCTGTCAGGTGTTAACTCATAACTTGGCTGTAGTTTTAATGATAAATCTTTTGCCACAAGAGAAGCTACCGTATAAGTCGGATTAAATCCGTCACCTGTATCAGAAATATAATCAATCCATATTTCATTTAATGCAGTTTCGGTTTTATCTGAGTTTTCTTTTACTGAATGATCATAGAATGTATTTTTAGGATCAAGAGCTGCTTCAAGTTCACGTTTATCTGCATAATTTGCAAAAGTTCCTGAAATAACTGTTCTCAAAGCCGTTGATGCAAGAATAGAAGGTTGGTACCAATTGACCATCTTTGGCTGAATGTATTTTTTTTGTGAACTCATATCTGTAATTTAAGATGTATGATATTTAGTTATAAATTTTTTTGAGTATTCTAAATTTTTCTTTTTGCCTGCCCAACCAGCCATTGTTACTGTTTATGTGAATGAAAGGGATGTTTTTTATCCGGATCCATGCAGGCTGTTTTAAAGTAAATGAAACAGGTTTCGGAAATTTATCATTCTGTATGGCGCAATGGGCTTTTTTGAATTCCATACCTAACAATACATCATATTGGCTAATTAAATCCAGGTAACATTGTAAATGAAAAACTTCATCTTCAAAAACAAAGCTGCTTTCATAAATTAAAATATTCTCATGGTGATTAATGGTTACTTTATTATTGTATGTTGAGATTCTGTGTATACTGTTGTCAAATGAAAGTGATCCATATGCGCGTAAAACCAAATCATTAGCAATTAACCTAAAATTGAAACTAATATTCAGTGAGAAATGGATTGATTTAAGTTTCCAGTTTATCATTCCGGAAAATTGAGATCTAAAATTTAATGAAATCCCGGGTTCTTTCATTAATGATGCTTTGTAATCAGGATTTACACCTTTTTCTGATTTGTTTTGCAGGTAATGTTTTGCATCAGCATAACCACGATTGATTAATTCATCCACATTAATTTTATAAAACATTAAATCAGAATCTAATGGCAACGGAAACTCAGGTTTTATGACATGCAGAACAATTTTTTCATTTTCTTTTTTGCTATTGATCATTTCCAGTTGTTCCAATTCAAGAAGTAAACCGCCGTTTGCACTTATTTCTATCATGTGAACGTATTGGTTAAATGAGCCGTTTAAAAATTCATGTGAATTTCCGATTGCCCAGACTAACCAGATTTCGTTAGGATTTCGTTTTATTGCTTCGTTTATGTTTGCATCTTTAATCCAGACTGCATCAGTATACCAGTCTCCGTTTATTTTTATGGCTGGCATGAAAATAGGTAATGACATACCGGCTACTAAATGTTTAAGTGTTACATTCTGATTAGAAAGGGCTTCAATTGTTTTCTTTGAAAAATTACAGACATTAAAAGTTGCATCAATTGAGGTGTTTGCGTTCATCTTTTTAATATCAATTCCTAATGCAGGGAAGATTTTATTGATGATTCCATCTGCATCGCCAAGAGCATTAAAATTCTTTTTTGAGAAATAACTTTTGAAAGGAAGCAATGATGAAAAATGCATGACGTTTACTTTTCGCCAGCGCACAGCCATCTCTTTTGGAGTAATATGAGAGCATATCATGGCAGTATTGAAAATCCCGCCGGAAGTACCGTCAAAATGATTGAAATTTATACCTTCTTCTGCCAATGCATTTATCACACCTGCCTGATACGAAAGACGTGCACCGCCACCTGCCAGTATTAGGGAACGTTTAACTTCGTCTAAACCTGTGTTCGTTATGCTGTCTTTAAGTGATGTCATTTTGTGCAATAAGTTTGAGTGAATAAAAATAAATTACCAATACACCGATTAATTCAAATCCCAAAAAGAAATACATCAAAAAGCTGGGAGAACCGTCCATTACAATAGAAATAATCCTTGAGAGTACTCCTGCGCCCATAGTGATAATGAAAAAACTGTTGAATTTTTTTTCACTGAAAACATTTTTAACAAATAATATTGAAAACAGGCCAAAACCTAATTCAATTGCTCTAAGAAACCGATACTGGCTCATCATGTTTATGCGCTGAAAATCAGGTAAAGATTGTGTGTCAAAATCAAACAGCAGGCGATAATCAAAGTACGGATTGATAAAAGCTCCCCAGAAGCCGGCTGCAATAACTAACCCTATATAGGTATAATAAAAAAAGTAATTAGCTGACCGCATAATCTTTTAATGTTTTCAGATAATAAAAAAACAGTAAGCCTGACAGTAAGTCAAATACCGCAACAACAGCTGCAAGAGGTATAAAAACGTGTTTTATTATCCCGATAAAAACAGCAACAGAAGCACCTAGTTTTTGCAGACCTGACCAAATTATTGCAACCCGGTTGTCATTCTCATTATACAATGCATGGATCATCATAGCTCCAAAAAGAAACATAAACATGCCAATGGTTGCAAATAGCTGTTCAGTTGTAGTATCAATAGCCGCACCTACAAAATTTAAAACCACAGCAGGTACAATTACTTGCATAATACCGGATAATAAAGTAGTTATGGAAATTAAAAGAAGAATAATTCGTATAAACTTTTTCATGTCGTTACATTTTTATTATTTGGTTTTAACTTCTCTAAAGCCTAAGATCTGCGTGCTTTAGCTATAAAGAAATACATAGTCACTCCCCACATTACGGTAAGTATATAAAAACGGAGATCGTTGTAAAACATCCAGTCTTTTAATAATTCCTGAAGTACAGCCATATCTTTTACGCCTTCTTTGAACTTGTTGTTTATGTCTTCGATAAATTTTTGTTGTATTACTACAGGTATCAATAGACCAGGTATCCATAACAATGGAACCCATTTAAGTTTTCCTTTCCATTCTGTAATCAGCATGATTACTAAAGCAACTGACATAATAGGAATGGTTACAAAAAAATATTTAGTTGCTGTTTCTGTTTGTGGAATAATGGCATCATAATAATTAGAAATATTCAATGTAGAGGGGTAATGTGGAAACCAAAAAAAATGAAGCGTCCAGAACATCCCCAGATATACTGAGGAACAAAAAAATATGTAAGCGTTATTGATGTCAATTAAGGTTTGTTTTATTTTCATAATGCTGTTTTTATATTAGAGAATTAAATTTTAAATTTTTCATAATCGGTGATTGAAGGCGCCGGAAACCAGTCCTCATCCAATTTCAGATCAAATACGCTTTCGAAACCTTCAGGAGTCACTTTTTCAGGCTGTTTGTCATAAGTTATAAACCAGCTTTCAAAGTGATCGTCCAGTACTCCATTTGCTTCAGGCATGTACATGGTAAAAAACGGTTTGCTCTGAATTTGTAATTCTTTTAAAAATTTTGTTCGGGGATGGTCTCCGATATATAATCGGCCAGTTGCATTTTTTCCGATCCTAATTCCGGCTTTTGTTTTAAAATAAATGTAGGATGCCATCAGCATATTGCGAAAATGGCTGTAATTGGTCGCACCGATATTTATTGGAAAATTTGTTTTTTGCGGTTTGTCTATTTCAATTCTGAAAGCAAACTGATTGTCTTTTTCATATTGGGCACTTACCTGGTTTTGTGTTATTATAAAATCGAGACTGGCTTTATGTTTTGGCATTCCCCAAATTCCCTTTCCGCCTTTAACTGATATTTCAGAACTTACAGGCAGGTCTAAAATAAACTGCCCTGTCTTAAATGTTTTCATCATTAATGCCGGAAGGAATGCCGGAGCAGGTTTACGGCCTCTGGTTACTGCCAGTGCCAAACTATATTCTATATATTTTCCAATAGTAGTATGGCGATAATCAATTACTGTTACCATAAAAACAGCCTTACCGCCAAAAACTTTTACAGGGTGCAGTTCATTTCCGGGCATCAAAGCTTTTGCCTTTTCGTAGTCACATAAAAAGCCGACCATAATTGCAGGTGATTCTGTAGCATTTACAGGCAATTTAAAAGGTATACTATCAACCATAGCATATCGGCCTTCATAATTTTTAATCCGTTTAGGTATTGACATAAGTTTAGATTTTGTTGTTGTTTAAATTGTTAATTCAGGTATTCAATTCTTCAATCATGGCTGGGAAAATTTCTTTATGGGCGTTTTTACCCAGAAAAATATCCAAGTGGCTATAGGTGTCATAGACATATAGTTTATGATAATCGGGTTTTATTTTATTGAAATAGTTAAAAGAATTTTCCTGACTTTTACTTTTGAAGCATTTATTGAGTTTACCTGTAAAAAAGATAAAGCGGGCAGTGGTGGCAGGCTTGGAATCAGCATAATGTTTTTTGCCATCAAGAGAAACCAAGGAACCATGATGAACACCTTTCCTTATATGTCTGAAAAAATGGATTGGGACAGGACCAAATTCACCTCTTATCCACTCTTTAGTCTCGTTAGTAAGGTTTTTTAATTCCCATAATGCCGGAAAGCCTGAGCCATAAACAAAACTTACAAATTTTCCAACTGTTGTGTCTTTTTCAAAATGGGTACAGAGAACCAGTGCTTTGAAAAATTTAGAACGAAAATCAGGAGCTTTATTGCCCCACTCAGGATTGAGATAATTTGTTATCAGACTTGCCATTTCAAGAATTACATCTAGTTTTACCCGCGACCAATTTGGTACAACAGGATGAAGTGAAACTGCATTTGTGACAATGGTAGTAACCTGAGGGACGAGGCCAAGAACAGCTGAAATCATAAAACTTGTTGAGCCCTGACAATGAATAATTGCTTTGCAGGTTTTTGAGTTACTAACTTCGCATACTTTTTGAACGGCTGCAGGATGATCATTTATAGCTACAATATCTAAATCCCATTTGTTAGCAGGAAATTCAGTGCTTGCTCTCCAATTTTCAAGAAATATATCATAACCTGCGTCGACAAGTATATCCAATAAATTTATTTCATTGGGAGGGTTAAAAATATTAGCACGGACTCCTGCTCCATGTACCAGAAGCACAGGCCCGCGATGTTTAGAGCCGTCATGCTTTACTCTCCACAGATTACATTCAAAACCGTCAAGGGTTTTAAAAGGAATAATATCAAAGGTATGATTGGGCATATTGTAAAAATTAAACTGTTATTATATTTTGATTATTTGTTTTAAAATAATTTATCTAATTCTGTCACAGACTTTTATTGGCTTCAAGGAATTTGTTAATTAAAGCAATCACAGAAACTATACTGCCTCCCATTACAGCAACTCGGTCATAGCTGTCTTTGTTAAGATACATTAGTAAGATCAATGCGCTGATCGCGACAATAAAAATTGGAATTTTCAATTTGCTGAATGTGCCGTTTTTGCTTTCATCTTTAAAATCCTGGATAAATTTTTCATCGTTCTTACTTTTAGATAAGATAAAAATTCTAAAGCTCAGACTCATAACTTTAAGTCTCCCTGTTAATTGATGACTGTCAATTATTCCTTTTTCCATAAGATTCATCAGGATATTTTTATTTTTATAGTTTACAAAATGATCCTGAGCAAAATCAAAAAGGACATTACGGGTTTCATCGTCTTTTGGTAAGGAATCCCAAACTTTATTATAGGTTTCAGCAAATTTTTCGTTGTTGTAGTTCAGTATAAAGTCCATTCTTAAAGCTGGTGAAATTTCATTACCATTATCTTTATCAAAGACTTCATTGACAGTTATATTATTCTTTTGATTTATTGGTGTCGTTAGCTGATTATCGGATTTCTCAATTAATTTTTTAATATCATTATAATTCACCATCGGAATAAAAATATGATCATTAGCCAACGGCTCTTTTTTGCAGGGATAATATTTTTCATAGGCGGCCTGCATCAGATCATAAAAAAAGAAACGATTACTATAAAAATTGAGTAAATAATAGATTAGAGCGGTAAGAAAAATGAGTGTAATAAATAAAGAAGAAACGATAAAAATGAAATCATATAGGTTTCCACTTTTTACAATTGCTGTCGAGTTGAGATAGTATTTGTTATTAAGAGAATTAAATGTGAAATTTTTAATTTCAAACATAGCCGGACGATCCAAAAACCTAAGATTTGCTCTTTGAATTATGTCATCCTTGCAATTAGCTAATAGTAATGGTTGTTTACTTTCTACTGTACAATTACAGCTGTAAGCATTTATAATGTTTTTTTCAGATTCTTTATTTTGTACTTTAACCTGATCTGACGAACAAAAGTAACGTGCAAAATCATTCATTTCATTAACATAAAATGCACTAATTAAAACAAAAGGAAAGACAGCAAAATGGTACAATAATCTGGCTGTTAGAAATCTGGTATAAGCTTTTCTCTTAACTCCTTCATTCAGATCTTTAAAAGTATTGAGATCTTTTTTCTCTCTTTCTCTCCAGCCTCTATAATAATTGATTATACTGGTATGAGTAACAAAAAGAGCTATTATCGCAAAATATAAATTGCAGTAAGAGAACAAAATCAAGGGAAAACAAGTACCAAATACAAAGGAAAGCAGTAATAATGTGAAAAGATCTTTCCCAGGGTTAGAAGTACGAATATTTAATGTTATTAAGTTGATCAAAACCAAATTAACACCAACCAATATACAGAAAACAAATGCTATTGATGGAGAAGATATTAAAGACATTATAATAGCCAATGCTATCGCAGCAGAATTTATTAGTAATAACTTTTTATATTGATAAGCTCTTGTATTATCAGGGAAAAGATGGTAAAAGTGATGGTTTGAAAACAGGCTGAGCCGGCCAGCGTAAAAATAAGCTGAATAGAAATATGTAATTACTAATATGAAAAAACCATAAAAAAGAGAAATTAAAAATCCGTTACTAAAAGTAAACATCGATAAGCGATTGAGATGAGATAAATCACGAATTCCCAGAATATATATAGGAGAATCTACTTTGATACTTAATTTTTTTGCATATACCTGATAAAGTGTACCCTGATACTCCATCTCAAATGATTTTTTGTCTATGCCGGATAACAAACTTATCAGTTCAAGATTTTTTTTTGATCCGTTAAGTAAATTTTGATATAAATTCTTTTCGGGATCATTTTGCATAAGAACCTCTCCCTTTCTATCTATAAGCATATAACCTGTCCCCGGAGGCAGGGTTAGCTCTTCCGAGAAATATTGTCTGAAAGCGATGCCTTTAGTAATTCCTTTGTCTTTTAATTTTGGATTTTTTTCAGCATATATCCATTGGTATTTATTGTTTTCTCTGGAGAATACTGCTGTAAGTAACTTATCTATTTTTTGGTTATTCAGGTTTTTCTGTTTCAGTATTTGAAAATACATTCTATCAGCATATTTTCTGCGTATATCAGGAACTGTGGTGCTCAAATCAGTCGTTATTAACCCTTTAGTGTCCATGCGGAAATAACTGTCTAAATAGTTAAATAACTTCGAACTTTCTTTAAAACTTATTACATCAGATTTTTTATCAGTCTTTACAGTATTTTTTTTAAGTAATGGAGAGCGTTTTTTTATGCCCGATTTTTCATTTCCTGAAGTAGTTCCTGAAATCTTTTTTAAAGAAATTCCAAAAAATTTATTGTTAGAACTGTTCCATTCTTCTTTCATCATTGGATTTGTGGTCCAACTTTGATAGGCCATAATTTGTCTGCTGAATGAAGAGTCGATATTTTTTGCTAACTTTTCTAAATCATTTGTACTTCGGGATTTTACAGCAATATTCCAATATGATAATATTCCAAATGCAACAAAAACCGCAATCAAAACGCCTATAGAAAATGCAACACCAACCAAATCTGTCTGGCTTAGCCTTTCTGTGTAGCTGCTTACAATTGGTTTTATAAAATTGATTCCTAATATTAAAACAACAATCAAAAGCAAGCTGAAAATCAACAGGTCAGTGTCAATTTGTCTAATACTGGTCTGAAATGCAGAGTTATCAATGCCCGCCGCTAAATATATTGAATAACTGGTTCTTGGAATTTTTATTTGATCAGCATAATAGCGTTTTACAGATTCTTTAAAGCCAAAAGGACCATTTTTTCTACTGTATTTAATCAAACTATCCTGATCAGCTAAAGTGACATTTTTGGATATAAAAGATTTATGTGACTGACAGCTTCCGTTTTCGATTGGACAAATGTAAAATGAAGAAAAATATGTTATAGAATTAATTTTAGTCAAAAACCTGGTTAAGTCAATGTTGATACTGTCAGAAATATTTATATCTTTTTGAGTAAGGGTGTTTTTTAAATTTTTAGATGAAACAGATAAATTAATATATCTTGATAACCTGATTGTCCCATCTTCTAATTGTTTGAATTTATTTTTGTTAATTATTATTGTATCAATATAAACAGTAGGTGAACCTTTAAATCTGGAAAGCTTCAGGCTGTCCATTTTGTTTTCACTAATGTAATTTACCTGATCGTCTATGTAGGTTTTTAACTGCTCTTCGATACCTTTTAAAATGGCTATATTTTTTGCATCCTCCTTTCTTTCATTATTTGGAAGAATATAATAGAGATAACCAAATGTTAACAAAGCAATAATTATTGCTGTTATTATCGAATAAGTGTGTTTTTTGAATGATTCACTTATAGTAGAAGATAGTCCCATTTTGTTTGTAGAATTAGTTAAAGTATTAGACTCTTCCTGGACCTCCTTTTAAAGTTTATTAAACTTAAATATTCCGTACAAGTCCTTTTTCCAACTTACCATTAACTTTAAGTACACTGTTAGAATAATTTAACAGTGTTTCCAATTCTTTAAGTTTAGTTGATATCAGTTCCGGAATAGTACATTTTTATTTTCCTAAACGTATTCTTTTCCTGTATGTGATCTTAGTCAGCGATTAGTTGCTTCTCATTCATTTATTGAGCAATACAGCAGCTTCGCATTATCTGCCTGAATTATATAACTTTAGAAGATAATGTTGTAATATCTATGTCAAATTTATTTATTAATAATCAGATACTTATAGGTAGAAATACCTGTTTTTGTAGGTTTTTTTTTAACTAAAGATTGTGAAAAAGTTAAATTCGCTGGGTTGTTATGTGATGCAAGCGCATATACTTTTACAAATGAAGGCTTGAAACTACTTGACGGAAATCCGTTTAAGGAATGGGGCAGGAGACAATATTCAGGCAAATGGAATTAGTTTCCAGAGTATTTCTGATGAAAGCAGAGGAAATGTTTAGACAATTTTTTTGTTTTGGAGAGATTCGAACGTCTAAAAAAATCGGATCAATTTATTGAAGATTTAGATAAGATTGTTCGTTTTTAGGAATGAATAATAGATTTTGGATGATAAACATTGGAATTAATAGTTTTAAAAGTCAGGGATTCTAAATTTTCCGGATTTTAATCATCTTGCTTAAAAAAGTAATTTTAATCATTGTACAGCATGTATAGCAGGGAAATATGTTGTGAGTAAATTTAAGGTTGTTTCATAGAGTTTTTTTCTTCTCGCTTTTGCAAGTAGCCAGGATAAAAAACTCATGATTAAAATATCCTTAGGACCGCTTTCTGCTGAAATTATAAAATCTTCTATTGCTTTTTGAAATTTTTGTGTTTGAATAATTTCGGGTTTCATTACATATTGCTCTGTAAACAATAGATATTGAATAACGCGTTCTTCGTTTACCGTTAAGAGGTATTTTTTATAACGTCGTTTAAAACTTTTTATTCGGGATAAAGCCAGTTCTGTATTTTCCTGCTGTGCATGCAGAAGGATTTCGATAAGACACTTTTTTATTGTCCAGTCCATGCCCATTTTCTTTTCGTACCAACTGTCAGTATGGTTTAATTTTGCCATTTCTTTTACAGCATTACGTCCTGCATTTTGCTGTATATAAAAAACTATAAGCATAATGCGAATGTCATTACTGTCGTTAGGATCTGTTTTTTTGTTTGAAGAAAGGGCTTTTTCTGCAATTTCTATTGCTTTTTCAGGATGCCCAATATAATTTTCATTAAAAGCCAACAATAAAAAATACCTAAGGCAGAAACGCTGATAATACTTGCCGGATTGTTTCTGAAGTTCATTAAACATCAAATTAAGATAGTTCTGAGACTCCGTAAACTGACCATTCCGAAAATAGAAGTTAGCTATAAAATACAGGATGTATATATGATAGTATAAATGTCTGTCTGTCAGATCGGTTTTTTTACTAATGAACCGATAGCTTTTAATAACAAAAGGCTGTATAAGTGCGTAATTGTTGTTTATGGAAGCATATTCATTTGCAATAAATAATATTTGATACAAAGATTTAAAAGTTAATCCCTGTTGTAATGATATTCCATGTGTTTCGATAGTGTTTTTTATAAGCGCCTGAAAATCGACTATTCGTCCTTCGTGATAAATAGCAGCAAGTTCACGACGTAAAACTGCATAGCCTAAAGTAAGCTGTTCTTCATATTCGAGCTGTTTTTTATTTGCTTTAAACTTCTCTATTATTTTTTCGATTGGTTCCGACAGATTGAAATGAGCGAATTGTATCTGAGTCAGATAGATTTCATTGAGAAGGCTAAAATGTTCAATGTTCAATGCAGTCTCTTCGGCTTTTGCAAGGCATTTGAAAGCCGTTTTTATAAGTTTATGTTCAAAAAATAAACGGCTTACAACTATAAGACGAAGTATGATGTTTTCCTGTGAAGTATCATTTTCAAAACTCCGGTTAGCCATGAAATCAATTAGGCTGTCATAGAGTCTTTTTCTAAGAGCATGATAGGCATCGGCACTTTTTTTATCTTCTAAAGTCTTTTTTTTAAATTTTATATCGTCAGTTTTTAGAGAATTGAACAATTCTGTATTGCCTGTGTTTTTGCGCTTATTCTTTTTTGAAAGATACTGTATGAATGCCTTTTTTTCAGTTTCATTCATCATATTTGCTATTTCCTGAAGTGCATTCATAAGTGTGGTTTTATCAGAGTAAAAATAATAAAAATCATTTTTATATCATCAGTTTTATAAATAAATTGATTTTTATAACTCCTGTTTCATGCTGACATTTGCTTCATAATTATAAAACACAAAATTATGGAACCGCTAAAATCAAATGAATCAAACAACAATTCAGAATTACAACATGCAAGATTAAATAATGGCTATAGTCCATTAAAGCCAAGTGCCGCTTTTATCGGCGCATCCTGGATGACGTTACTTACAGGGATGACCTCCTATTGTATTGGTCTTTACAATTCGGATATGGCTTACAATGAAAAAGGATACTATTTTACCATTCTCCTTTTTGGTCTTTTCTCGGTAATATCAGTACAAAAAAGTGTGCGTGACAGGCTGGAAGGGATACCCGTAACGGATTTATATTACAGTATAAGCTGGTTTAGCACCATTGCTTCAATAGTATTACTAATAATTGGTCTTTGGAATGCCGATTTATTATTAAGTGAAAAGGGATTTTTCGGGATGTCCTTTGTATTAGGAATGTTTTCTGCGCTCGCTGTGCAAAAAAACACCAGAGATCTTAAACAATTTGAATCGGCTACTATATAGTTTAGCGGGCCTCATTACTGTTACAGAAATGTGCAGTTTTGGGGTTTTCTAACTTCTAAATTATATAAATAAAGTAATCGTGTTTTCTTCTAGCTGGCAGAGAATGCTTTTATAAGTCAATCAAAACCAAAAAGCTTCAGAGTGATCTGAAGCTTTTTAGTTGTAGCGCGGGAAGTATTGAAATATCTAACCAGTTTGTTGAAGATTATATTTTAGGATTTCGTATTTGCATCCAAATTAAATTTTTGATTTCCAAACCAAGTCGGCTTGGAAAACATTTCCGCTATCGTTGCCTTGATATATCTGCACCATCAGGATAATTTAAACAGGAGTAAATTTAAACAAGTATATTCTTGTTTTTTTTCTTTAAGATTCTTTTTAAATTAATATATTTAACAGAAAAATACGCCAGAGTCCTGATAGTATTAAGTAAAAAATAATGTGTTCAAAAAAATCATAAACATAACCTTTTTAATTAAAATGAAAAAAATAATTTTATTACTAGCATTAATGTTTTCAATAACAATATCTTTTGGTCAGGTTACCAGCGTTCAGTTATTTATAGGTAACTCTGGTAAAGATGTAAATGGTGGAGTTGAGCAAAATACTACAACACCAGAGATTACATTAAATGTTCCAGATGCCAGCGCAACTGCCAGAGGGGTGGTTACAAGAGAAGAGCAAACCTTTTCGGGGACTAAAACATTTAATAATGGGTTAGTAGTAAACGGTTTAACTTCTAATGATTCGTCTTGTTTGCAGGTTAATGGAGATATTCGTGTGGCTACTGACTTTGGCTTGTATTTAGGAGGAGGTTCTATACTTGGTGACCCCAACGGTTTGTTCCTAACAAGTAACAACACATACCTACAAGGAGATATAGATGGGTTGTCACAAATTTTTACAAATGAGTATTCGGTTGGTGTAAATGTGTTAGAAAATACTTCATTTCGCATTAAAGGCGGACGAGGTTTTGGTAGCAGCGATCAATTAGACAGAATGTCTATATCGCCAAATGGCAATATTTCATTTAATACTACAGACATACTTGGTCTGGGTAATGGAGGAACTTTTAATGTTAGTGGTAATACCAATATTTCCGGCAATGTAGGTATTGGCGGCGCTATGAATTCTACTGATAAACTGGCTGTTAATGGTATCGTTCACGCTAAAGAAGTGCGGGTAAATTTGCTCGGTTGGCCAGATTATGTTTTTGAAAAGCATTATACCGGAAAATCAACTCTGAATCCTGGTTATAATTTACCTACTCTTGCAGAAATTGAGTCCTACACAAAAGCCAATCACCATTTGCCAGAAGTTCCTTCAGCTGCAGAAATTACTTCAAAAGGACTAAAGTTAGGTGAGATGAATGGCGTATTACTGAAAAAAATCGAGGAATTGACGCTCTATGCAATCGAACAACAAAAAGAAATAGAGTATTTGAAAAAAGAGAATGAAAATTACAAATCACTTGCCGAAAGATTGTCTGTAATAGAAAAAGAATTAGAAACAAAAAAATAACCCCCGGCTGCTCAAATATGTCTCAAAGACAGCCCCTTAGCTGGCGCAAGCGCAATGTCATTAATTTAAATAGTACCTTTTTGATGTTTAGTTATTTTAGGCTTTATTCTAATCTGTATTTATCTGATTTTCTTTCAAATGACCGATTTGGTCTTATTGGAACGAGAATTTTTGTTTTTTGAAAACAGAAGTAAGCTTAATTACTTCTGTTTTACAAATGACTTTGTTGTAAAAGCTGTATTTTGTATTTCAATATAAGCTTACCTAAGTATCAGAGAGTAAAAAAGTTATTAAGTAGGTACTCGATGCAATCGACCACCAGAATGACGCACAAACGAGCGCTAGTGGGAATAAAACTTAATTACCGTTGTTTGTAATAACTTCATTGTAAATACTATGATTTGTATTCTAATTTACGTAAACATCTTTGTAAATATAAGAGAGTAAAAAAGCAATTCTTTTAGGAATTGCTTTTTTGATTATGTTTGTGTTTTATCTTTTCGGGTTTTATCGTTACGATGACATATCCGAGCCATCGGGCTTACCATATAACTGATGTGTGAGTACTTATTCCTAAAGGGAAGTAAAAATCACGAAACTTTTCATTTAAAAATATGCCTAATTTATTACTATAAATCATAGACTTTTCAAAGTTAATTTTACTAATTAAAATACCTCCCTTTTCTAAATTTTCTATATTAATGCATTCGATAATTTCTTTTTGATGAGAAGAATCTTCAATATCAAGTATAAAATCATCAATAAATTGCTTTTTTTCTTGATTACTAATTGCTTTTAGTTTAAAAACTAATGGATCATTTTGAATATATTTAGAATAAACAAGATTAAAGTTTTCAACTACATTATTTCTATAAGCACTATTAATTTGTTTAAGCTCCTCATTTTTAAAATATGGCAATGCATTATTATTTTTAAATAAAAAACTTAAAATCAAATCATTTGATTTATCGTATAGATAAACCATATCTACATTCTTGTTGAGTATCGCTTTCGTTAAAATACAATAAAAGTCGTCTATTTTATTCATAATTATTTAAATTAAAATTCAGGATTAATCACTTTTGATGTAGAATTAGCTTGAATTTCTGTGCTATATACTTGTTTTACTCCTGGTTGCCCATCTAAATTTACTGTGGAATGTAGTGCTTTAATTTTTTTAGTTAATGTAAATTCTTCAAACTGCCAATCTGCTGCTCCGGAAAATAAAGAGCTTTGAAGACCAGCTTCGGTTGGATGAAATCCTTTTTCAGTTGAGAAATATTCCTTTGAGCCTGTAAAAGATTTTCTGCTCCATCTATAAAGTTTTGTTCCAGGTTCAAGTACTTTGGTATAAACTTGAGATTTATAATCTATAGCTTTTAAATGCCTTAATAAATCTGTAGCTCCGTTTTTGCTTAAAAAATTTCGTGCTAAATTTTCTCTAATTTCTGCAACAGATTGGAGAGCTCTAGGCTTTTTTAAAGATTTAAAAGGATTACTAAATGAAATTTCACCATCTTCACCACCAATCCCATATTTGGCAGTTTCCCAAACAGACATTACTTCGAAAGTTGTATTGTATACAGATTTTAATGATTCAAGATTTTCTTGCGGACTACTTTGTATTAATGGATATTTCAAAATAGGTTTTCCTTGAGTTAACCTTCCAACATTTACAGATCCTTCATAAAAATCTAAAATTCTTAATGTTAGCCAAACTTTAATAGCACCGTGCTCATTTATTGCCTTTTGCTTTTCATTTTCATTGACTAATTTGCTTGTCTCTAATCCTTCTAATTCTACTGACATTATAGGCGAATTTGAGCTAAACTGATACGGGCTATAAAAAGGAAATTTGTGAGTGAGTGGATCCACAGCAAAAAACCTCCCCACTCTAGGATCATGCATCCTAAAAGTATAATTCAATGAATTCCCTTCACCTTTCAGTTCGTTGTCCATTTCCTGTCCCTGGAACCCATAACGATATTTATCACTATCCGCATGCCTATTAGGCACCAACATACCAAAAGGGTAATAATCAGAATAAGTAAGAACGTCAGGGTTAAATACTCCTGCTATGGCGGTCGGGATTTTTTTGTCGCTTATTAACGCCAGTACATTGCCTAAATGATTGGATAATTCAAAATGTTTATCACCAATCAAAGATAAGAAATTTGTCTGAACCGGGTCAACTGTTCCGCTGGTATTGGTACTGTTGTATACCACTAAACTTTTGGTTTCCAGACCCAGTCGGCTGCTGCCAAAAATATGGTGTTCCTTAAGAGTTAATACAGACTCGTTGTTATTGGCCTGCACAGGCGTAATTTGTGCTACAAAAGTACTGCCCTGAGCTGCTGTGAAATTTTTCAGCGTAATAGAATTCCCTGCCTGCAGCTTTAAATTTCCGTTTGCACTTACGCTTGCAGTACTGCCATCACTGGTCATAAATATGTTATTTATAGCGCGTTTTAAGGCAACACTAGTAACATTGTAGCTGTTTAAAAGCAGGTCGTTTTGCAGGTCGGTTTCCTTAGGTTTAAATTTTTCTTCATATACGCCAAGCACATTCCCCTGAGCATTAGGTTAAATACTCCTGCTGTGGCGGTCGGGTTGTGTGCACGAGCCAGAGGCATCGCGCCAGCGCCTGTATTAACTAATGCTCGGACCAGCCGGGGCAAGCGCAATGTCATTAATTTAAATAGTACCTTTTTGATGTTTAGTTATTTTAGGCTTTATTCTCAATCTGTATTTATCTGATTTTCTTTCAAATGACCGATTTGGTCTTATTGGAACGAGAATTTTTGTTTTTTGAAAACAGAAGTAAGCTTAATTACTTCTGTTTTACAAATGACTTTGTTGTAAAAGCTGTATTTTGTATTTCAATATAAGCTTACCTATGTATCAGAGAGTAAAAAGCCATTCTTTTACGAATTGTTTTTGTCGTTTATTAACCGCAAACGCTGCCTTTATCCTTTTAATTTAAGTAGGTACTCGATGCAATCGACCACCAGAATGACGCACAAACGAGCGCTAGTGGGAATAAAACTTAATTACTGTTGTTTGTAATAACTTCATTGTAAATACTATGATTTGTATTCTAATTTACGTAAACATCTTTGTAAATATAAGAGAGTAAAAAAGCAATTCTTTTAGGAATTGCTTATTTGATTATGTTTGTGTCTCATCGTTACGGGCACGGAAAACATTTCCGCGCTATCTTTGCGTTGATATATCCGCGCTATCTGGATACCAAGTCCTATTTAAAGCCATTTTATTCGATTTAAGACATTATAAAATAAAAAAACAACCCGAAGGTTGTCTTTTTTTAACTACGATATTACTCTAAATCGTTGATTTTCTGCAAATGTTATATCAAATAATTAACCACCAACACATCTATACATTACCCACTAACCGAGCACCAGAATGACGAACAAACGAGCGCCAGTGGGTTACCTAGTCTTCATTTCTTGCATAAATTAAATAAAAATCGTTAATTGATTTAAATATTTCACTAATACTTTCCTTAGTTACTAGATATTTATAAGTAGTATTTTTAAAAATCATATCACAGTCCATTTCTCCTGTTATATCAATCAATAATTCAATTTCATCTTGAGTTGGAATTTCTTCAAATATAATATTAACACAGAATTCCTCATGTTTATTTTTTGTAATATAAATGATTCTCATGTTTTCTGTAATATGATAAAGCAGAGCTCTTATTATATACGGTAAGTGTGTATTAATATCCATAATTAAAATTTTGAGTTTGGATGAACAGGAACAACTTTTGCTTGATTTTGTCTAATCCCTTGAACGTAAAATAAATTTGTAGGGACTTCGACGCCATTATTCATATAAGTCCCTGATACACCATTGTATTTAACATATACTTTCCCATCAGTTGTGATTTTCATTATTGTTGCTTGTCTATTTTGAATTGCATCTACTACCTTTTTAGCATCGCTTATTGAATTCATATAACTTTTGGTGCCTGCTGAAGTCTCAGGAAGATGTCCGTGGCTTTTCATTCGCTGTGCATTAACTCGAGCTCCTGTAGCTCCTTTGGCTTCACTTTTTAAATGAGCAGAATAACCTTCAATTGTACCTACAACAGCAAATAAAACTTGAACTGGATCACTCCATTGTTCTTTTAAATACCCTGTTAAAGCATCTTTTTTATTTCCGTTAAGGTAATTAATTTGCCAATCAGATAGTTTTGCATTTGCACCATACATTAAATTTGCTGCACCTTCAAATAACTGAACCTTCTCCTTAAATTCTCCTAATTTTGCATAAGGAATAATCCAATCTGTTCGAACTACATCTTTCATTCCGTCAGCAATATCTTTTATTTCTACACTTGCGGTATAATGGCTTAATTCAGAAGTATTTTCACTGGTTTTTACATAATTAGGAGTAATAGTATATCCTCCTATTTTCCATCTTTGTGAGGTTGAATAACCTCCTGGTACAGTACCTTTAGATTCTTCAGCTTCATAATTTGAAATACCTCCTTTATATGGCTCTTGAATCGGAGTATTAGCCTTACTAGGTTCAAGTCCTTCTAATTCGACAGAGGAAATAGGGTCATTCCCCCCAAATTGATAAGGACTATAAAAAGGATATTTAGATTCAAGAGGATCCACCGCAAAAAACCTACCAATCCTAGGATCATGCATCCTAAAAGTATAATTCAATGAATTCCCTTCACCTTTCAGTTCGTTGTCCATTTCCTGTCCCTGGAACCCATAACGATATTTATCACTATCCGCATGCCTATTAGGCACCAACATACCAAAAGGGTAATAATCAGAATAAGTAAGAACGTCAGGGTTAAATACACCTGCTATGGCGGTCGGGATTTTTTTGTCGCTTATTACCGCCAGTACATTGCCTAAATGATTGGATAATTCAAAATGTTTATCACCAATCAAAGATAAGAAATTTGTCTGAACCGGGTCAACTGTTCCGCTGGTATTGGTGCTGTTGTATACTACTAAATTTTTGGTTTCCAGACCAAGTCGGCTGCTGCCAAAAATATGGTGTTCCTTAAGGGTTAATACAGACTCGTTGTTGTTGGCCTGCACAGGCGTAATTTGTGCTACAAAAGTACTGCCCTGAACTGCTGTGAAATTTTTAATCGTAATAGAATTCCCTGCCTGCAGCTTTAAATTTCCGTTTGCACTTACGCTTGCAGTACTGCCATCACTGGTCATAAATATGTTATTGATGGCGCGTTTTAAGGCAACACTAGTAACATTGTAGCTGTTTAAAAGCAGGTCATTTTGCAGGTCAGTTTCCTTAGGCTTAAATTTTTCTTCATATACGCCAAGCACGTTCCCCTGGGCATCGTGAGCATAATAAGTGGTGGTGATAAGGCCCGGTTTCACTTCTTTTTTAGCGATTCGGTTTCCTAAGCCATTATATTCAAAAGCATACGTTACGGTTCCTTTTACGACACTTTTTACTTTTCCGTCTACACGCCAGTTTATGAGTATTCCTTCTGTTTTGTCTTCAATAAGCTGTCCTATATCGTCATAAATATAATTATGCGTCTCAGAATCATTGATATTATACGTTATTTGAGGAGTTAAGGCAGCCAGTTTGGCCACCTGATCTTCTAAATCGCCAGCAAATGTTGCTGCGGGTATCCCAGCTGCATCTTTAACCAGGGCCAGTTTATTGCTGTTTCGGTACTGCTGACCAGTTTCGTTAGGATACTCATAGGTCAGTTTATCCATTTCGGTTGGCACTCCGTTGCTGTTTGGGGCTTTTCTGTTTAGGGTCTGGAGGTTTCCGTTTTTATCATACGAATAACTCGAATCGTAACTGGTGGTGCCTGAAGAAGCATTAGGTACGATCGCACTGGATTTCATGCTTTTTATACGATTGAGCTGGTCATACGTATAGGTGTTCTTTTGAATGTTAAGCAAACTGCCGTCTGTTTTGCGTATGGCAGTAGTCATTTGCTTGATGTTGCCATTAAACAAATCTTTTGAATTGGGCTGAATCGTACTGTTTCGACTGTACATCAAAGGTTTGAAGCCCGAAGTTTCATCGGTACTGCCGATTGACTTATAATCTTTGTCGTAATAGTTTAAAGAATACCCAAAAGCATCAAATGTTTTGGTAGTTCCTGAAGCCAGTCCGTCTTGTCCCATATCATTGGCAGCAGCGGTCAGGTTTTCACCGTTTACGGCTTTGAGCCATCCTTGCAGGGTATAAGCGTAATCTATACCCTGTACTTTTTTATTTCCTAGTTCAACTCGTGCCAGAGGACCGTGGAGATAGTATTTATAATTCGCTTCTTTTTCCCATAGCACATTGTCTGATGAGGTTTGTACATCGACAATTCTGTTATCTGCATCATAATTGTATTTATGAACAAATAAATCCGGTTTGTTAGGCTGAAAAGTTACGGTATTGACATTCCCGCTGATAAGGTCATAGTCATAAACCACTCTTTTGATATGTGCTTCGCAATCATTTTTGGAAGATGAAATACAGTTTACATTCCTTAGTGCTGAATAATAATTGATTACCTCTTTTACATTGCCATGAATATCATAATTGTAAAAAATGGCGTTATTGAAATTTAACGGAGACGCTGCGATGTAAGTATCATAATAAAACACACCCGTTACCCTGTTTATATTGTTGAGGGCAGGAGTAGTTGATTTATCTGAAAAGAAATAAGATGCATTTCGTGTTAATACTGGGGGTGTCACACCCGGTGGTACCGTAGGGGTCCAGTTCTCTACACCCGGATCATCAGAATAAACAGTTCTGGTTACTTCAGTCTTGCTGGCAATATTAGCGGTAAAGGCATCCACAATTGTAACACCTCCATAAACTAATTTTCCTTCATCGTTTATAGTATAAGTCGTTGCGGTAGCTGTATTTGGATTTAGTATTTCACCGGCTTCAGTAATACGGCCTAATCCATCGTAGGAAGTATAACTGAATCTTACCGATCCAGATCCCGGCTTGGCTTGATTTGCATTTTGGGAAGCAATAATTCTGCCTAATTTGTCGTAAGCGAAACGGGTTTCACCTCCGTCAGGCGTTTTTTGCCACACCAATTGATTTAATGTGTTGTATTTATATTGGGTTTTAAAGGTGTGGGCAGGCTGCAAAGCTGTATTTTCTGCAGGATCATTGCCTGTTCGGTATGCATTTATGTTGTCGTTTGCTGCCTTGTCCAATGTCATACGTTTTACACCTTCAGGAGCTACTGTCTGCGTAAGGTTTCCTGCCTGGTCATAATAGTATAAGGTATATTGATATTCCTTATCTGTATAATTCATATCAAAAGTCTCAACTGCAGTCATCGCCTGAGTGATATAATCTTTTATGAATTTCTGTTTTTTGGCCTCTATGACACTGTTATAGATATCATTTCCAAATGCACCATCTATATTAATACTAAAATGATCGCAGGTTTTTGCTTCATCAGCAGGCATTGGGCTTGTGAAAGTATTTGACAGAGGAGCCGGCGGACATAAAGTATTGGTTTTCCTAAATTCTATATTTACCCAGTCATTCCAGTTCAGTAAATCGGCATCAGTTGCATGAGCTACGTAATAGGCGGAGTATTGTGTAATGGCATTTCCGATATCTGAAAAACCATAATTAAGATAGGTATTTCCAAATTCTGAAATGGTTCTGAAACGAATATCGTGCGCAGATGTTAAGCCAATACTTTTCATCTGATTGATATAGGCCTTATAACTATCAAAGATATATTGATAATTGTTCTCGCAGAACTGTATACTGGCTGCATCTATACTGTAATTGGATAGGGCAGGGGCAACATCGAATGCACCATTTATAAATTGTATATATTCTGTTTTTTTTGCGTTGTCACAAGCAACTGGTGCTATAGTCTGTGGGATACATTTCTGGGCTACAACAGGGCAGTCAAAGTTGTTATAAAATAAATCAATTTCTCCAACAAGGATACCTTCATAATTTCCATCATATTTATATTTTAATTCAAATCCATAGGTAGTTGATGAATTATTAAATATATTTAATGAAGTAAAGTTGTCAAATGAAAGTGTACTTAATTCATCACCTGCGGAATAAATATAAAATCCTGCTACTATTACATCTGCTTTTTTAATATAACAAACAGAAGCATTAGGGTACGAAGTATCCTTAACCCAGAAAGCTGAGGAATCTGAACCAAAAAACGATTGTAAATAATTGTTCCTGTAATTATTATAGTAGTAAAGATCAACCGGAGTAGTGCTATTTAAAGTTCCATTTGCCTTTAACTCATTTAAAAGAGCCACAAAAGCAGTCTCGAATTTAGTTTCTTTATCGCATACATTTTGACTATAATTAGTAGCATTTGGATTTAATACTTCTCCAATACTACTACTGTCCACTCCACATTCCCCTATCGCTGCAGAGGTTGTCCCTGTTAATAGAATTTCCCCAATTTTTACAGCATTTGATCCATTACTGATTTCAGCAATTACTTTAAATTTGAAAATTCCGCTTCCGGGAGTAGAAGTAGCTTTATCATAGAAAAATTGTTTTAGATTGATAATTTTCCAGGTCGAGCCATAACCAGACCAGTTGTAAGTGGAGGAAGGAGTAGTCAAACTTGTAATTCCGCTGGTGATGCTGGGAGTAGTACTGCTAAAACGAATGTCTAATTTTGTTCCTGTAGAAGTTGAATTGATATTAAGTGTCGTAGTAGGTATTGCAACGCCCGGAGATAATGCTTTTAATAAATTGGCGCTTAAATATTGCTTGTTAAATGTTGAATAAGTAGCATTTGTAGTAGTAAACGTAATAGGAAGAATTGGATCTTTAAAAAAAATATTTAAAAAAAGATCTAAATCTGACAAAAGAGGGCAGTTCCCTGTTTGGGCATAAACCTGGTAATTATTTACTGCTTTAACATTGGCTACTACTGTACCAGCATCTGTTGAAGAATCATAACCGTAATCTGTTGGAATAAAACGTCTTTCCAGTTTTGCATACAGAGGCGCACTGGTACTGGCACATAGTGTACCTGTCGCAGTTATTGCCTGAATGGCATTGTTAATGGCTGTTTTTTGAGTGGCAAAGCTACTCCCCAGAACATTGGCTACATTTTTAGACTTTTCTGTACCAATACAGCCATTATATGTTTTTTTCTCTAAAGCATATAGATTTAGATAAATGTGTTTTATATTAGCCTTTAGTCCCAGATATAAAGATTTATAGACGTTCCAGATTTCATCTTTTTGAGTTGCGCTTGCTGTACTAAATGCTGAAGAGCAGTTATTTATTGGAGAACATAAAACTACTTTAACTGCATTTTGAAACATTGTCTGATTTCCGGAATAATTGCTTTTTAGGGCCTGATACATGATACTGGTATTGCCGGAAGTATTCGGATTGTATCTTAAAGCAGACTGGTTTGTGGTTTCAATACCTGCTGTTGTAAAACTTTGAAAATAAGGATCGTTGGTGTAAATTAAATCAAAATTAGTACCCGCTAAATCAATGAATCCATTTGATTTTGCCAGTTCAAAAGTAGTGGCATTTTGAATACGGTTATCATAATCGTCTGATGTAAGCGCAACACCATTAATAGTCTTGGTAATACCGCATAGAGCTTTACTATATACCAGATAATTATATTCCGGATGATAATTTACCAGTGATACAGCCCAGCCGTCATTCCAGTTGTCAATAAAATCGGCACTATTTTTCAAATACTTCGGGTTTACTTTATAGGTATAAGAACCGTCGCCATTTGTTATTTTTTGTCTTTCAGTTGATGGTATAGAAATATATGTACGGTCTATTTCCGGTTTAAATGTAGTTTCATTATCTGTAGTTTCAATCTCAATCCACGGAATGGTTTCATCGTCATTTTTGTAAGGTGTTACAGGTTTTTTCCAGTTATTTCCAGAAGCTGAATTATCAGCGTAATAAAATAATTGATTTCCTGTTGAGCTCTCAGGACTAGTGTTATTAAAGACACTTACTTTATAGGCTGGATTTGGTGTAACCGGAAGGTTGGCATCATTGATATAGGTATTGGATGTAGCTCCATATTGACCATTCGGGCTAACATCACTCAGAAGCATTCCCTCATTTACATCGCATGAAGATGCAAATACAATATCCGGATCACAATATTTAACACACTCGCTGAATAGCAAATCCCATTCTTTTGAAAAACGGGTTGTTAAGCCTGATTTTTCAACTGGATCAATAGCAGAACCATCAATATTCGTAGCTCCGTTAAGCTGAACATCAATTGTTGTAGTTCCGGATGCAGTAATTAAAGTACTTGAATAAAAGGCATTAAAAGAATTCTGAACGTATGTTGCTTTGGGTCCTAATTTATCTTTACAACTTTGACAACCAAAATTACAACTTTCAAGCAGCAAAGTTGCATTGGCCTTGTAAGCATTTGGGTTTATATAACAGGACGAACCCGCAGTGGTCAGTTTTTTTACATAATCAGTAATATAGGATTTTAATACACTCTCATTTACTTTCAGATCTTTTGTTAAGCTATAGTTTCCTGCTGTTAACACTGTAGAAATGAGACTGCCTTTGTTCACCGTTACTGGTGTCGGTATTCCATCTAATTTTTTTTCACCTAAAGGCTGGTGTACAGGCGTTGTTAATTGTTCTTCGCCACAATTGTTTTTAAGGGATATATCCAGATCGTAAACAAAAGGATAAGAAAAAGCAGGGGTCTGGCATTCCAGCTGAAAAGAGCTGCTTTGATTTAAAGTGTAGCTAAAATTGTATGGTATAAGATCTGAAACTACAATTTCTTTAGTAATTGTTTTTTTATCCAGATTGCCTTTAAATGCACCACTTTCCTCTAATGTATTATTGGTAATTAAATTATTATCTACTCTAGTACCTGTACTTGTTTCCTCAGGAAGGCTCTCTAAATTGGTAGAATTTGCTCCGGCCAGCGCAGTAGCAATTGTTCTCCCTTGCGGATCTAAATAACTAACAGAAATTTGGCCATTGGGGTCAATTACGGTGTTTTTTTTGTAATGGGAAACATCTCCGACTTTATAGCCAAAAAGTCTGTTTAATTCCATGTCAGACGGTACTCCGTAGAAATATTTCATTTCATGCCCGGATCCCAATTGATGTTTGTCACCAACTCCTCCTTTGCGGGAAATTCTTCCGGTGTTGTCAGGAGTATACTCTGTCTGGGAAAAAGGAAACAGTTTTGCATCCGGAATGAAATTTCTATTTACAGAAGATGAGAATTCATTATTTGCCGAGTAGTATCTGCTTGCCCCTGAAACAGTATTGGTCATGGATGCTGTAGCAGTTGTACAGCTATTTGGCCCATAATCAAAATTTTTATTTGAATATCGTGTCGTGGCATTAAACAAATTGTAATTTGGAAAATAATGAATTGTATTATCTTGAGCGGGTGTTGGCAATATCTCAATAGCAGGCCTTCCCTGAGTATCATATATAACTTCACCTACAATAGCAACATTGTCTGAGTTTATTTTGGTAACGGTCTGGCGATTTCGGAGTGATCCGTCAAAATAACTAACGACTTCTTTTTTCTTCCCGTCCTCAGCATAGCTTGCCTGAAATTGCCAGTTTTTATTATTTTCATGCTCGGCTATTGTAATTTGATTGGGCCAGTCTGCAACAGTTGTTTTTGCTCCGGTTCCTGAACTCCAGGTTCCATATGTTTTTGCATTTTCATTAGTAGCATTTCGCCCTATTCCTCTTATTCTGTAGAGCAGATACCCTTTGCTGTAAATTTGTGGAATATCGTAATTGTTTGCAGATCCATTTGCTTTGATTACAATTCGGGTATTATTCAAATCGAAATTTCTTTCCGTAAACGGAATATTTTGAGGAGGAGTAACAGCAGTACTGTTTGTTTCACTATAATTATCAACCCATGTCCATTCTAACTCGTATTCAATGGCTCCTGTTAAAGCAGTCCACTCAATTTTAATGGCTGTTGCATTAGCATTTGTTGTTGCTATTGGGCTAATTAAAGTCGTAGCCAAAGGATAATATCTTTGGGCTTTGAAGCCCATATTTACTGTGACATTATTCAATTGTGCTGTGGCAGAAGCAAAAGGAATTACAGTATTGGAAAGATCTTTTACTACAATGCTGTTAGAAACCAGTGCGACTCTGAGACCGAATTTATTTTTGATTTTAAAATAGTTTAAGTCGCTAAAAGCAGGACTGACTGTGCTAAAGTTATGATTGTAGTTGACAGTCATAGTTTTGGTAACCATTTCGGCTGTAAGTAAAGTTCCAGACTGGTCATAAGGTGTAATCTCAAAAGCCGCCGTGACGCTATATCCGGTATAAGGTGCTTTTTCATTGTCAATAGATAATGAGAAATAGGAATAAGCATCTATGTTTTTTTGATTAGGGATATTGTATTCAGAATCCAGAACAGTACCGGCGGTAAAAGTTCGTAATGGTGTTGGGGTAAAACTGCCATATTCCTGTTCTTGTACCTGAGCGTGGGAGAACAGTGAAAAGCAAAATGCAACAAGCAGATAGAATTTTTTGATCCAATTTTTGAATATAATGTTCATATATTTTAATATTGATTTGGAATTAAAAGTTTTGTGCTAAAACAGAAAAATTATTTTTAGGGATTAATTTTAGCTGTACTGCTTCTGGTTTCCTGTATGGTATAAATTCCTTTTTCGGTTTCTTTTTTTACCCGGATAAGTCCTCCTTCTAAGTCATATTCATAGAAAGTAGCATAATTATTTTCATCTAATTCAGCCATTAGTCTTTGTGTATCTTCATCATAAACAAAACTTTTAAGGCTTCCTTCATAAGGATAGAATCGTATATCATCAAAATAACAGCTTATCGCATTTCCGTTGCAATTTAAATCAATTTTGATAGTGGCATTTGGATCTAATGTTGGTATAGGCGGAATTTCCAGAATACCAATAATTCGCTGCCAGCCATCAATAATTGCCCCTGATGGAACACAGGTTATGGTATGAATTACAGCAGGATTATTTATTGAAACAACTATTGAAGAATTGGTATAAGTTACAGGCAGTACTGTTTGCGTTTCTTTTACCCACCCACTTACAATATACTTTGTTGTTAAGGTAGTAGAAGTGAGGGGCATAAAAGAACCCTCATTATTAGTTTGAGCAAAAGTGGCTGACGTAATGAGGAAAATGATTAGGGTATATATTATTTTTTTCATTTTTTGATATTTAAATTTTACCAAGGTAGAGAGTCATTATTCAACTTACAGTCATAAGCTAATCCGCTTCCTCCACCAGTTATTTTGTTTCCAACCCTGATATTTGTTGTAGGAACACCGTCTACATAGAAACTTATTGTTATATAGAAAGACTGATTGGTACTTAATCGCTGATTGAATTGAGTTGCATTAAAACCAACATAGAGATTGTTATCAATTACTTTTACTAAATAAGCTGGGGTGTTGCCTTGGGAATTTGATTGTCTAATATCGCCTGCACATTTAAAAGTAAACTTGCTAACATACATGCCATTCATATCAGTTCCTGGATAGTTAGCATTTCCTAATGTATAACTAGTAGGACAATATTGTATAATGGGGTTAACAGCACAGCTCAAATACTTATATGATTTGTAAGTTGCGGATAGTTTTCTGGTTAATGATTTAGTCTGACCATTCAATACTTTCAGACTTCCTTTACCAGTATGGGATTCTGTTGAAACAAAATCGGGCGGAATAGTATTAAATCCAAAATGCTTATCGAATTTCCATGACTTTATTTCTTCGAATCCTTCAAAGCCCATTTGCTGATATTTAGAATTTGAAGCGACAGCCATTGGCAATTTATGTTGATACCCATATTGTGCAGCACTATAACGTTCCAAAGCATCTTTGTTTTCCAATTCTTCACCATACGGACTTACTTTCGTTACGCTGCTGGCGTAGGTCCAATTATTAGTTTTTGCTGTCCAAACCCCATTAGTCAGTTGGTAAAAAGGTGAAAAGCTATTAAAAAAACCTTCATTTCTGGGATTATTAGCCGAAGCTGAATTCCTTCCGGCTAAGTACGCGTATGATTTCTCTGCTCTCCAGTTTCCTTTTATATTCCATAAATAGGGATTAGTATTGAGCTTGAACGGATAAGTCGGATTTCCATCATTGTCTGTATAAGTCGGACCATTATACACCTGATATGGGCCTTCCGGACCATTAAGGGTAATATATAAACTTGGATCTTTTTCAGGGTAGGATGGAAAATCAATATTTTTTTGGATATTCCAAAAATCTTTGTACACTATTGCATTCGCATTTAAAATTTTTGGATTTACAGTTGAAGAGGCTGAATAAATTAAACTATTTGCATTTAAATTACCATTTGCGATTGGATTTGTCATCGTTATTATGGTTGACATGGCCGCTGATTGTAAATTTCGATAACCGGAACGTACAATTTTAAAGTTAAGCGCTGGGGTTTCAGCACATGGATTTATATAATTTCCATACCTGTCCATTAATAAGACTCCACCATTGTGTACTCTAATAACCCATAATTTGTATACTGTTGGAAGTTTCTCAGGAAAGTTCTCAGCAGTTTGTGTTAAACCGTCTTTTATACATAGTTCATCTCCTACATGGAATATACTGATCAAAGGTCCAGTGTAGTCTTTTAATCTGTATCCTGGGTCTATTGATGATGGATACTTACATGCCGGTTCGATTGGAGTATTCGCAACTAAAGTACCTTCAATACCAATATTTTTACTTGCCATTCCCATTCCGTCATACATCCAGTAGGCGGGATAAGTAAAAGAATAATAATTGTCATTATATTCATTTTGGGTCTGGGTCAAAATAACTTCGCCGGTATCAGCATCCCAGGCTATATTTTTAGTACTTATTGTTGAACCTAAATCGTAGGCCGTTTTTTCAAGCAGAATACCTGTTTTATGAACATGTTTTGTAGTTACCGCAGTTCGCAGCAAATTTTCATGATAAGACAATTTCGGGATAACTTTAGGTACAAATACAGGGAAAATACCAAACAAAACAGTGGCCATATTCGCATCAAATCCTTTAAGGCTGGTTTCAGAATGACTTTCGTTGAAATCATTAACTAGATCATAATCAACTCCTATTAATTTCGTTTCTACCTCTCCTGCCGAATTGATAGTCGTTAAATTGTTGACTAAATTATTATCTGCATCAATATTGTATTTATATTTTACATACGAAGTTGGGACAGCAGGACTCGCAGGATTTTGCTGTAAAAGTAAATCAGCCTGGCTCTCAGCATATACATATTGTGATTTTATTTTGCCATTCATGTCATTGGTTTCAATTGAATAACCTTGCGACATGGTAAGATGGTTTCTTACTCTTACATTTGCTGTTTTAATTATAGCTCCTAAAATATTATTTGGAACCAGGTCTGTTTTTGTATCCAGCTTTGTATAGCTAACTTTTGTTGGAAAATCATAGCTTGTATAATGTTCGGTAACAACAATTCCTGTAGCATGTTTTTTTACCTTAAATTGAGTTGCCTCATCTTTACGTTCCAGATTCTTTACCAAAACTCGGGAATACGTAATTCTTGGAGCAGGAAAAAAGTTTTGTCCAAATGGTTTTTCAATGTAATTGTTTTCTTTTGGTGCAGCAATGTTTTCCGCATAATTCCCCTGATTGTTATAAAAGGGCTCCACCAATGGATTTTCAGAACATGAATTAGGTTCGAAAGTCGCAACTCCGGATGATTTTCCTGATGCATCGTTATAAGTATAGGTTTGTCCATACTCCATAGTATCAGGGTCTGACTGTTCAGAGCCTGTATTGCCTAGCATTTTACCCCAACTATCGCTTAATTTTATTGATTTTACCCTTAAACCTCCACCTAATTTTCGGCCGTTCGGATTTTCTAACCTAATCCACGATTTATTTGGGTCAAAATTACTGGCACAGCCCTTATCTTTTAAAGCTTTGTTGGGACCGTTAAAAATTTCTGTTATAGCTTTTATACTTCCAACTAAATCTTTAACAATTGACGTAAAATCATCGTTTACGCTGTCGCCTCCTAAACTATATACGACTCTGTTCAGATACGTTCTGCCAAATCCCCAGCCTGCTTTTGCTATAGGATTAACATTATCATTACTATTAGTCCCTCCATCAAGCTTTAAAAATTCTAAAGGAATTGAAACTACTGTTCCTTCCGATCGTTCAGTTATCGTTATTGGATTAGTTTGTCCATCTTCTTTTATTTTAAAATAGCCCGAAACATATTCCTTCTGCCAGCTTTTGCTTGTCATATTTAATAAAAAGCGAAACTGTATGGGTTTATCTAAATTTTCTTTTAAATATTTTTCTACAAACGTATCCCTGTCTAAGTCCGAAGATTCATTATTTAATTTGACATAAAGATATTTGTTTTGTGTGCCATTACCATAGAGTGTACTGGTTATAGTTAAAGGCGGTACTGCCTGATTTCCACAACCTAAAACCTTAAACATCTGCATAGCCTTTTTGTTCTGGACATATTGATAATCATCACTTTCGGTTTCGATAGAAATTTTTCCGCCCGAAGGTAATTTGACATTTTTTAAGGTCCATGCACCGGTATATAAATTGGCCTTTGCCACATCTTGCTCTACAAAAGCAAATTCTGCGGTTGACAACGGAGATGATGATACTTCGCTGTTTCCACTAAATTCAGGATTCACTTTATAATTACCCCAAATATCAAAACCTTTTAAATCATAATCCGGATTATTAGTTCCGTAATCAAAAACATAAGGTGTATATTTTCCCATTTTCGAACCTCTGTATGTAAAATAAACACGTTCTAATGTCAACTTTCCTTTTGCATTATCACCTGTTAGTTCCACAGCGGTTCCGTCATTGTTTGGCATTCCTTTGCATAAGTTATAATTGTAAACAAAATGGGCTGTTTTTATAGGTTTTACAACTCCGTTTTCCCCCGGATCAGTGATGGTGCCAGATGAGTTGGATACTTCAGGTAATGCATAAAGTCTTATGGATTTAATTTTATACATTTTTCCTGAACCTGCACCTATGCCGCCAGTTTCTCCCAGAACACCTCTGGCATCTTTTCTTTCATCAAGATCAAAAAAGGCTACATGGGTTTTAGTAACAATTCGGGTTAAATATTTTAGTTCCTTTTCGCCATATAAGTATGTTCCTTTTTCGTCATCGGTTTTAGAAATAAGTCCTCTGTTATAAGTGGCCATGTTTTCTTCATACGGAATTCTCCATTTATAGGTAGAATTTCTAATTTGATACTCAAACTTAGTATAACTTCCCAGATCATTAATGGAGGGACCATTGTCATCAATGTCCTGATAGTCGGTGGACAAAACAGAAGTTAGTAAATAAGTGTGTGCATAGGGAGTTGTAGTGATTTTATTTAAATACTGATCGCTGTTATTGCTGTAATTTTTAGTTAAATCTGCATCATAAGGAACTAATCCACTAGTATTGTTTCCGGTTTTACCCGACACATCAAAAGTAGCTTCTACCTTTTTGGTATTATAAACCGTATTTCCGTATACATAAGTGGTACCATCATTTTGTACTACTTTTATTCCGGCAGTATGATGTGATTTGGCATTTGGGTTCCTTATAATAAAATTAGAATCCCTTATTGCTTCTTCATCCGTGATTTTGTGGACCAGTTGATTTCTCAGAACGCGTTTAGTTCTTTGATTTGGAATATTACTCGTAAGGGAAGTTTCATTAAAATATTTAGGTATCACAGTTCTGCTTTTGGATACTCCGCCAAGTCCAAATCGTAATGGATTTGTAGTTTGAATCCCGTCGTAAATATTAATTTCCGGATCTACAGACATACTTCCGACCAACCTAAAACTTACAGGTTCGTAACCTGCAGCTTTTTTATCTGTATTTTTTTCTTCTAAATGTTTTATCGCATTATTATTTTTAAACCAGCCATCAGTTGAGCTAACCGTAGTTGTTGCCTTAAAGTCAAAACCCCAGTGCAGTAATTCACCAATACCAAATTCTGCTCCAGTACTAATTCCAATTCCCCGGTCAACAACAGCATCATTATAAACATAACTTACTTTTGAGCGATAGGGTCTAAACATGCCAGAAACACCTTGTCCCTCAATATTATAAGTGTCATAAGTGTAATTTGTTACCGGAAGCGCCGTTGTATTTTCAGAAACGCTCCTATTGTATTCTCTGTTAAAGTCCAGTATTCCTGATTGCTTCTTTTTATGTTCTGTGTATTCATAACCAAAAGCTTTTTCTGGTCGATATTTATATTCCGGATCAATTTCCTGATACGATCCATATCCGGTCATTTGAAACTGTGGCTCTAAAAACCATGCTTCAACACCCACGGCACCATTAAAACTAAAACTGTAATTCTTAAAACCTATTCGTTTACTTGGTGTAAAACTTTGATTGTTAAAAGAAATACTTCCTCCAATACTCTCTTTATTTTCTATACGGGTATCATGATTAGATTCACAATTTGCAACATACGCTTTGTTTTTTACTGATGCAGATAAATTAAGATTCTCAAGTCCTTTTCGACTATTGAATCCCAATCCTATTGTACCTGTACCATCGATGTAATTAACTACACCACTTGATTGTGTTGTCATTTTTTGGGAAATACTTAGTGAAGGGGTCACACTTGCTCCCTCAGTTACTGAACTTGTAAAATTTAGTCCAACGCCTACTTCGTCGCTTAAATTAAATCCGACTCCAAATGAAGGACGAAAAGAAACACCTTCATAATTGTTGTATTCAACTCCAATACCTGCACCGGCTGTAAACAATTTGCTGTCAGTTCCAGCAAATGCCAGATTTACACCTAAATTAGTACCTACCGTGATATTCTTTTTCAGATTATTTTCATAAAGCACTTCATCACCATTAAAATCATCAGGTAATCCCCGAACCTGACGCTCAATCTGACCGACATTTAAATTCCATCCCAGACCTACCCAGGAAGCTTCCTGATCCATAGTGATTCCAGAATTATAAGATAGATTAAGTGGATATCCGCCTACGTCCATGATCGGGATATTGTAATTAAAATCTCCATTAGTTAAATCTACCATATCAGATGTGCCGATAGGGGTGAAGGAATTGAACTCGGGTTGTGTTGGACCACTTGTTAAGGCATACATCTGCATAGGTTGTAAGGTTTCCAGCAGAATCATCATAGCTAAGTAAATAGCCAGTAATTTTTTAAATTTGCTTACTTTTTTTTGCATAATCATAAGGCTAATGGAGTGTAATGAGATTTAAATTTTAAGAAGTCTTTCTAAAAAGGTAGTCGGTATATAAATTGTATTTTATCACTTGAATTAATTTGTTTTTGACGTGACCGTAAATTGAATATGTGATATATATAGTTATTTAGATTTTGCTTCTAACTTTTTCAAACGTGCTTCCTGATCATTGAAGCGTTTTTCCTGTTGAATAATATAGAGAGTCAGTTCTTCAATTTTTTGTAATAGTTTGGCATTCATTTCTCCCAATAGAATTCCATTTTCAGAAACTTCACTGGCCGAAGGAATATTTTGTAAATGACCATTTTCTTTAATATGCTGCTCTACTTCACTTAAAGTAGGTAAGTTGTACTCTTTTTTGAATACAAAATCCGGCCAGTTGGTGTAAGTTTGAACTTTTACTTCTTCAGTAATAAATTTTCCTTTTACAGCCATTGTATAACCTGTTGGAATTATATTGGTATTGATGCCTAATTGATCGGTATCGAATTTTCCGTAAATTAAAGGTGTAATTGTAGGGCTATTGTCTATATATAAGCGATTGCTGGTGGTTTCATTTTCTCCCGCCTTGTATCCTAAAAAAATGTTATAGGATCCGGCACTGTTTGAGTATCCTGCCTTATACCCCATAGCGACATTATAATTTCCAGTTACATTTTGATATCCTGCTTGACGACCAGTAAATGTGTTACCTGTGCCATTGCTTGAATACCCTGATTCATCACCAATAATTACATTATATTCTCCTGTTGAATTCAAATATCCGGCTTCATAACCCGTAAAAATATTATGACGACCAGTTGTATTATAGGTTCCTGCTCCATAACCACTAAATACATTATGAGACCCTGTTAAATTTCCATAACCTGATTTATAGCCTAAAAAGACATTGGCTACTCCGGAAGTATTAAAATATCCCGATTGGTTACCAAAAAACACATTAAAACTCCCTTCAACATTAAATTTTCCTGCTTCAGATCCAATAAATATATTTTTTTGACCAGTAGTATTTGTATTTCCTGATTTATAACCAGCAAAAACATTATTGCTACCACTGGTAGTATTTAAACCAGAATTAGTTCCAAAAAAAGAGTTGTTATTGCCTGTAACAACATTTCCGGCATAATAACCAAAAGCACTGTTGTTGGTTCCGGCATTTCCTGCGTCTGTTCCGGTATTTGTATTTTGAGCATTTATTATATTGCTATTAATAAAAAAAAGACTGGTTAGTGTTAGTAGTTTTAGCTTCATGTAAATATTTTTTGAGTTTTGTTAGGTCAGGTGAAAGTATTGTCGTGTTAAATAAAATAAATTTTTCCCATCATGTATTATGTTTTTTTAACTTGCAATCGATTGTATTTTAGTATATTGTGAAAAAAAGAAACTTTTTTTTATTAATTATAAATCATGAAGACTAATTAATAAAAAAAGACTTATTAAATAAAAACAAAAATTAACAAAATTGTTAAAAAAAGAGATACTGGGTTTGTATTCCTTTTTTCCAATTATTTTAGAACTATTATTAATGAATATTTCAAGTAGAACTATGTACTATCAATAATTAGATAATACAAAATTTAGGGTATAAAAAGTCTTAGAAATATATGTTTCTAATTGCTTTGCCATTTTTTTATTAGGGGAAAGTATTAAAATATTCAACCAGATTTGTGAGGTTTATTATAGTATTATTGAAAGTATATTTTAAAGATTTAATTTTAAAATATTGTGATAACTTTTTTGAAGAATAGAAAGAAGCCTTTTTTCGCTTCCTTTTATTTACATAATGATTTTCTATTTAAGTGTTTTGACAAAATGATAGAAAATACAAATAAATCCAAAGCAAAACTATATTCATACCAAAATTTAAAAAGTCAATAAAATTTCTCATCAAAATTGGTAAAAATAACATAAGGGTTTATAAAGAAAATGTAAGACTACTTGCAAATGAACTTATCAAAGAAATTGAAAAAGAGATGAATAAATAAAATGCACATTCACCGTAATACAATATGGCAGATTCATGCTTTATTTAAGCTTATTTTATGTTTGAAAAATTAATGATCAACTTAAAAATTAGGTTTCCTTAATCTGCCAACTCATCCTTTTTTTGGGGACAATCATGAACTCAATGAAAGGTTAGCAAAGAGAGTTTTCTTAAAGATTGTTAGAACAAAAAGCTTCAGAGAAATCTGAAGCTTTTTTCTTAGTAGGGGGAAGCATTGAAAAATCTAACCAGTTTGTTGATGATTATTACAATGTTTTAACATGTACATTTTAATTGTCTCTCCGCTTTTTTGCACATCTATTCTTTGCAGATTAAATACTGGAAGCAGTTAGTAAATATATAGCGAAATGGTCTTATACTTTTATTTCGACCTCTCATGGATAAAAATCCCGCACTCATGCCTTTTTTTTAATTTGAACTATGGCGTGACACTAATTTTATTACAGAAATGAGATAAGATACACAAGCAAATGTGCCTCAGAATCACTTTGCTAAACAAGACGTAACTAACCTGAAAAGGATTAAAATACTTAATAAAATGGAAAATTCAAACGGTTTACAACAGCAAACATGCCCTTATCAGGCTCAACAAGCAGCTGGAACGGTAACAGCACCACCAGCGGTAATTCCAGACATTACTACTCCGCTTGTATCAACAACGAACCAGCCGCCGGTTGTTGGTACTAATAATCTCGGACTTATAAATAATTTTATTGGTACATGGAATAGTCCAACGGGAGCAAATGCTACAGGTTACAATGTTATGCCTTTGCCTCAAACAGATGCTCCAAATGGTTACATCACTAAAAACTTTCCTTATTTTGAAGAAATCTCCTTTTCGGCTATTGCTGGAGGAGCACCAAATAGAGAAGGACAATATACACAGGCAAGCAGTGTTTTGTTTTATGAACAAAGAGTTTACATAGCAAATAACGCCGATCCAAATGGAGCACAGCCGATTCAAAATACCTTAATTCATGCTGAAAATGGTACTTGGCTTTATCATGTAATACAAAATCAAGTCGAAGGTCCTTATGGTCCTGGTTTTGTTCCGGATTCAAATCCAATTCCTGTACAAAATCCGGCAACTCAGTATAATAAACAAATTTCGGTTCCTCATGGAGTTTCCGTTTTAATGACGGGTGGACCAGTTGCTTCAGGAACAGGAAATCCGGTTTTTCCAACCGCCGACAGAACTAAATTACCTTTTACAGATCCTTCTATAATTGATCCGTCAACGTATTTGACACAGCAATTAAATACATTGAACAGTCAAGGGATTACTGTTGACAGCTACTCAAGTATTACAGTAAGTACTAGTAATGAAGGCGGTGCAGTAAGCAATATAAACTTTGAGACTTCTTTTGGAAAAGTGCTTTCAATCACCACTACTTGGTATGTTGAAAATTTAAGTAACGGAACGACTCAGTTACAATACATTCAAAATATTGTTTTACAATTTTTGATTAATGGTATGCCAACTCAGTTTTTGCATATTGATGCCAATACTTTACAGCTGGTAGAAACTTTTGTTCCGGTTAATGCAAATCAAGCATGGCAGAATACCGGAATTGCCGTGCAGCCAGGTAATACGATAACAGTAAGTTACGAATCTGGTTTATGGACAGCAGATCCGCAAACTAATAATGGTAACCTGTATGATGCAAATGGATGTCCGGGAATTATTATAACGCAATCAGGATATCCTGTTCAAAATGTAAACATGGGCTCACTTATAGGGCAAGTTGGAAATAATGCTCCATTTTATATTGGAAATGGACCCGTTACAACTCCCGCAGGTCAAAGCGGTCCATTAAAATTATGCATCAACGATGATTTAAATGCTGAATACGGAGCCGGATTAGCCGATAATATTGGCAGTCTGCAAGTGCGTATCAAAATTTAAAAGACTAACATAAATCTCTTCAGTTTATTTACTGAAGGGATTTTTCACTAAAACAAAAACCTAATTATAATACCAAAAAATGAAACCTACAAAAGAATTTACGGTAGCAGATTATCTGCTCACCCGACTCAAACAATTAAATGTTACCGAGGTTTTTCAGATTCCGGGGGACTATGTAAAACATTTTACACAGGCTCTGGAATACTTTGATGGAATCGAAACCATTGGAACTTCAAACGAACTAGACGCTTCTTATGCAGCAGATGCTTATGCACGTACCAGAGGTTTAGCCGCTGTATCTTTACAATACGGAGTAAGTACTTTTAGTGCATTAAATGCTATTGCAGGAGCTTATGTAGAAGGCAGTCCGGTTGTGGTAATTAGCGCCACACCCGGAGCCGATGCACGACAAATAGGAAGTATGTACAATGTACTTTACCATCATTCTACAGGTAATCTTAACGCAGATCAGGAAGTGTATGAAAGAGTAACTGTTGCTGCCGAGACATTGAGTACTTCTGCAGGTGCTCCTGAAAAAATCGATAAATTACTTATCGCAGCAATTACGCACCAAAGACCAGTGTACATAGCATGTTATAAAGAGGTGTGGGGCGAACCTTGTCCTAAACCTTCCAGTAAAAAACTAGAACCTCTAGTAATAAAAAGCGAACCAGCTGCACTTGAAAATGCTGTTTCTCAAGCTTGGTCACAAATTAGTCAGGCCAAAACACCAATAATTTTTGCAGGTATAGAGCTTTTGCGACATAAACTAACCAAGCAATTAGAAGAACTTATTAAAGCCAGCGGAATGTTGTACACAACAACTTCGCTTGGTAAAACGGTTCTGGATGAAAAAGGCGATAAATTTATCGGCACTTATTCTGATCAGGCTTCAATACCCGAAGTTATCAAGATAGTAGAAGCTTCTGACTGTATTTTATCCTTAGGAACTATTATTACCGATGATTATTTATGGCTGGTAGAAAATAAATTTTCGGATATGATTCAGGTAACGACTCAGGAAACAAGAGCTGGTTTTTTTACCTATTCAAATGTAACTTTAAAAGACTTTATCGAAGCCTTAACAGAACGCTTTAAAAGAGCTTCAGGATATCCTTTAAAAGCAATCGCTCCGGCTCAGCCAAAATTCCCTGAACCATGGCGATCTAACTCAGATCCTAAATATGATTTAACTCCGGAAGTAATAACATTTAACCGCTTTTTTGAGCATGCTACATCTTTTCTGAAAAAAGAAAAAATGCTGGATGATATTGTAATGACTTTTGGTGTAAGTTCCTCAATGTATGTGGCTACCAATATTTACGGATTATCTCAAAACGCTTATATTTCTTCGGCTGCGTGGCAGTGTATTGGTTTTGAAACCGGTGCAGCTTCAGGAGCACAACTTGGAAGCGGTAAACAAGCCTGGACTGTCGCTGGTGACGGTGGTTTTATGATGATTGCACAATCACTTTCTACCCTTGTAAAATACAACATCAACTCCGTAATTTTTGTGATGAGCAATGGAGTATATGCAATTGAGCAGGTATATGTTGACATGGACTCGTTTAAAGCAGGTCCGGATCATAAATTTGACGAATTTGATATTCTTCCAAAATGGGATTATCAGGCACTTGCCAAAGCATTTGGAGCAAACAGCTACCGTGCTCAAACTGTTTCAGAGTTAGACGAAGTACTTCTAAAACTTAAGAAAAAAACAAATCTTCCAACTTTGGTAGAAATTGTGATTCCTCAAAAAGATCTCGCACAGCAAATGGCAAGACTGGGAAATGAATAAAAACAAAAACTACTAAAAACTTTAAAATATACTATCATGAGCAAAAAAACATACTCTATTTTTGGAGCAGGTGCAGCCGGACTCTATACGGCGTGGAGATTACTTGATGGGAAATCTAAACTCGCCAAAAACGAAAAAATGCTCGTTAAGGGCGATGTATTAGAACTTTACGACTGGGGAAAATATGATTTTTCTAAAAAAAATCCGGGAACCAGAGAACCAGGCGCACGTGTTTGTACATGGCATTATAAAGATGATAAAGACAATTCGTACCTTGAATTAGGAGGTATGAGATATTTGTATTGGGATGGAACTCCTGAAGGACCCGGACATCGTTTAGTAACTAAAACCATTGAAGAATTGGATTTAAAGAAAGATTCAGTTCCGTTTAATGAATCTGCAGATCCTTTAATGTCTTTGCGTTCTAAAAACATGTATATCTCAGATATCAATTCTAACCAGCCAGCTCCATATTTTGCTAACAATTATGCTCAGGATGCTCCGCCAGATGATGGTTTTACAACGATACAATCTGTAGCAATCACTCAAACATCTGGGCCGACTACCCGAAGAGAATGGTGCAAATTTTATGAAGAAGGAAGAATTAATATCGATATGCCTGATAGTTCAGTCTATCAAAAAGGAGATTTACTAAAAGAAATTGGATATTGGAACTTAGGTTATGATATGCTTGGACAAGAAGGATTTGGCTATTTATCTGATGGTAATGGCTATAGTTCAAACGTAGTTAACAGCAATAGTGCCCAGTCATTTAATGTGAATGATGAGTTTCTTCCGGGAACAGAATACAAAACTTTAATAAAAGGATATTCCAGCTTATTTGATTCTTTATTTGAAGAAGTTGAAAAACTGGCAAAACAAAAAGGAATCACGCTAAATTATTATCCAAATGTTAGGCTGCGTTCTATTATACACACAAAATCTGGAGTGAATTTTACAACTGCAACACGCAAAGATCCGGATGCACTTGCAGAAAGAAAAAAATGTGATGCCGCATTTCTTGCTATGCCTAGAGCAGCAATCGACTTAGTGGCACAGGCAAGCAGATACAGTGATGATGAAGGAACCGATGTATTAAATCATGAAAAAGTACAGTTGTATTTAGAGTCTGTATTAATGGAACCTTCATACAAAATAGGAATGTTTTTCGATACTCCCTGGTGGAGAACTACCGAAGCCGGAAGCCCAACGTATCCCGCTAAACTAACCAGTTATTTCCTGACACAAGAAGGAATTGAGAAATTAAAAAAAGAGGGTTTTCCTTCTAACTATCTTAAAAAAATAGAATCGGCTAAAAATCCAGCTATCCTTGTTAATTCCTTTAACGATAAGGTAAGCTTTATAACTGCTGTAGAAAATGCAATCGAAGAACGTTTGACTTTTAAACAAGAAAAACAAATTTCGACTGTAGCCGAATTAGATACTATTGGCCCAAGTATTACAGATATGCCTATTCGACAAGTAGTTTATTTTGGTGATAATGCCAGAGACGGAAAAGGAAAAAAAGTATACGGTATTCTAGCTAGTTACGATGATATTCTATACGCAACATTCTGGAAAGCTTTAGAACTTGGACCAGATGCAACTCGTGAAATTCCTGAGTCAAGAGATGTACAGCCGCTTGAAGGGCCAAGAGAAGCCACTCCAGTAATGGTAAAAATGCTTCGTTCACAATTAGCATCATTGCATTTTGGACCACAAGCTGATTATTCGTATGTGCCAGAGCCTTTAGAAACGAAATACATGGACTGGTCGCTTCCTCCTTTTAATGCAGGGTATCATGCCTATAAATCGCACTATAATTTAGGTGATGTGCAAAGAAAAATTAGAAAACCATCACAGCTCGTTCCAAATACTGACAGCGAAATTTTTATTGTAGGAGAAACCTATTCAAACGATCAGGCTTGGGTAGAAGGTGCATTTTGTACTGCTGAATCTGTTTTGAATGATTTCTTTGGAATCGAACCTATTATTGACGAAAAATACTATCCATTTATCAGTCCGGAGTAATCTATTTTAACCAAAAACAAATGAAAACAAAAAAACTATTTACCTATTCTACTTCGGTAACAAAAGAGAATATTAAAGATGTAATGCAGCAGGCAATTGCACTGGAGCTTGCTACAATTCCCACGTATTTATCGACCTATTATTCGATAAACAGAGCGCAGGATCAGGATAAACTATACGCTAAACTTCATGCGCAGCTTTCACAATCGGGTGTGCGTACTGCTGCCGAAATCGACGAACTGGCGCAAGAACTGAAACTCGATATATTAGTTTATTCGAATAAATCGGCTGCCTTAATTATGAGCGTTGTTATTGAAGAAATGCTGCATCTGGCACTTTCATGCAATGTGAAACAAGCAGTTTGTCAAACGGCACCTGATTTAATGGGAATTGGAAAAGTATTAACATTTCCAACACAATTAGATGGACATATTCCTGAATTTCAAATTGATGCAGCAAAATTGTCATTGAAGCAATTGACTACATTTTTGCAAATTGAAAGCCCTGAACCGTTTAAAGATCCTTATGCAAATGCACAATTATTGGATACTGTTGAATATCAAACGATTGGACTTTTATATGAAATGATTATCAAATGCATAAAAGAGGATTTCCCGGGACCTTATGAGCAAAGACCACAATTGCTTCCTCCGGATAATCCGGATCGTCCGAGACCGTATTATTCTCAAAATTCAATGAATACGGTACATTATGACAGAGATCACAATCCTCAATTTGCCAATACAGATGATAGTGAAGGACTTGTTGGCGTACACGACGCTCACTCGGCAATTGAAGCTATACATCGCATCATTGAACAGGGAGAAGGAAAAAGTAAATACAAGCAGCATACCTTAATTTGGGGCGAAAATAAAATGCCGGTACCAATGGATATTGTTGATGGCAAAGTAGTTTTTTGGGAAGGTGATTATGATGATTCTGGGAAAGAACCTGCTCATTTTGCCAAATTTCTTGAAGCCTACACACTTGGCGGGCATTATCAGCAAAAGTTCCGTAACATTCAGGGATTAGATGATTTCTTCAGCTATTTTGTATATGATACTGATGCTAATCCTAAAACAGCCGATTACATAGCTTCGGGCAATCAGGCGCTGGCGCTGTGTTCACAATTAGGTAATGCAGTTTTTGCTTATATTCTTTTAATGATTGAAGCCTGCTACTATAAAGACGAAAGTACACAATACGATTTATTCATTTTTGGTATTCATAAATCAATGATCTGGCTTTTGAGCGGTGTGGGTAACCAAATAAATCAATACACCTATACGAAAGGCAATCAGGCTTATAAAGGCGCTTTAACATTTGAACCTTTTTCGTTTGAGCAAAGTTTCTTAAGACCAAAAGCACAAATCATGAGTTTGGTGGATCAATTGGCGAAGGCTGACCCTGTAAATTGGGGCTGGGCTATAAAAAGCGAAAACTATTTCCCGTCTTTACCAGATGTAGGATTGGATTACAGCATTGAAGCTGATATACCAAAAGTACCAAGTACGCCTTACAAACACCATCATTAATATAAAAAATATACAACATGTCAGAATTAGTAACTAAAGAACTTCATGTATGCATGGGACTTAATTCATGCAAAAATGCGGGATATTCAGGAAATAATGATTGTGCAGGTCAAGGCGATTGTTCAACAGCAGTTGGTCATCCTTGCCACACCTTAAACGCTTGTAAAGGGCAGGGAGGATGCGGAATTTTTGGAACTACCGAAGAACTTTGTCATCCGGGCGAAAATGATTGTCGCTATCAAGGGAGCTGTGGTGTTCCTATTTTATCTTCCCGTTTTATGGCACAAGGGCCTAACAAAGGACTTAGTGTTTGGCAATTAGCAAGAATACGTTTTGAAGAAAAAAGAATAAAAAAAGGAGAATCTTTTGGCGAAGCTCCGCAGCAATATGGGCCAAGCGATGAATATGTAAACTCCATTCGCGGTACTTCTGGAGTGGATTATTCTTCTTGCGGACAAAGCGGTTCAAGATCTTGTTCCTACATCAATAACCCTGCTGAAAGAAAAGCTGCGGCAGCGGAAAGAGTTTTGAAAATGGAAGAAGAAAGCGCTAAAAAACTACCGGAAAGTCTTTCAAATTGTCAACCCAAAAATAATGGACACTAGACTTGGATTACCCAATTTAGGATTGGGATTAGGACTCAGAAGCCAGCATTTTGAACATATTCTGGAGAAGAACCCTGCCGTAGATTGGTTTGAGGTAATTTCTGAGAATTTCATGGATTCACATGGACGTCCAAGATATATTTTACAACAAATAGCAGAAAAATATCCCGTGGTAATGCACGGGGTATCGCTTTCTATAGGAAGCACTGATCCCTTAAATTTTGATTATCTGAAAAGTTTAAAACAACTTGCAAGTGAAGTCAAGCCAGCCTGGATTAGCGATCATTTGTGCTGGACGGGAGTTTTAACCACCAATTCGCACGATTTACTGCCGCTTCCGCTAAATGAAGATTCATTAAAACATGTTTGTAACCGAATCAAACAAGTTCAGGATTATTTAGAACGACCGCTGATTGTAGAAAACCCAAGTACCTACGCAGCTTTCAATAATTCAACTCTTCCCGAATGGGAGTTTTTACGAATCATGACCGAAGAAACTGGCTGCGGATTGCTCTTAGATGTAAACAACGTATATGTTTCTTCTTTTAATAATGATTTTGATCCTGTAGCATACATCAATGGAATTCCGCATGATAAAGTTGTTCAGATGCATTTGGCCGGTCATCAAAATTGCGGCAATTATATTATTGATACACACGATAGAGAAGTAAACAGTCAGGTTTGGAAATTGTTTCAACAGGCTTATCAATTGTCAGATCAGGCATCAATTTTATTAGAATGGGATGGAAACATTCCGGCTTTTGATATCTACCATTCTGAATTGCTTAAATCAAAACAATATATGAATGCAGCCTTTGTTGGGGGTGAAAAAGAAGTTTTTTCTATTGATAAAGAGCAGGTTTCAAATCCATTGAATCTATTTGCGGTGAACAAATTTTAATAGACTCCAAAGATGCAGAAAACGGTAAAAATACCATTAAAAGACTTTCAGCAATGGATGCAGCAGCTTTTGCTTGATCCTTATCAGCAAACAGGAGTGAACCCTGATGATTTGCTTTCGAATGCAGAAAATGCAGCTTCAATTGAAGACGTGATTTGTCATTCGGAAAAGCTTACCGCAAAGCAACATCTAGCCATTTACCAGCGAAGTTATATTGCACGATTGCGAAATTGCATGTCACAGCAATTTAGTGCTTTAGAATATGCTTTAGGCGAAGCAATTTTTTGCGCTTTCGCCGATGATTATCTGGCTTCAAAACCTTCTTATAATTACAATTTATCTTTTTTGGGAGCCCATTTTGCAGAATATCTGGAAAACAACAGACCCGATGCCAATGAAGATGTTAAAGAAGATTGGATTGATTTTATGATTGAACTCGCCCGATTTGAATATGCCATTGGTGTTCTTTTTGATGAAAAAGCAGAAGAAAACTACCAATTAGCCACAATCTATACACCCGAAAATGAACTAAAATTGGTGCCTGTGTTTTCCTTATTTAAGTTCCAGTTTCCTGTTCGAAAGTACTATTATGATTTCAAAAATGACAAGAATCCTGATTTGCCTCTTCAAAATGAAAGCTATTGCGTGGTTTTACGACACAAATTTAAATTGTCAATTTACGATCTGCACAAAGAACAATACGATTTTTTATGTTTTTTGAAAGAGCATAAAGATATTGCTTCAGCAAAAGAATTGTTTAAGATTCATTGTAAAGAGAATACAGTTCAATTCGAACAGGTATGGAGCAGTTGGAAAGAACGCTGGCTGGATGCTCATTTTTTTAGAGTTTAACGAAATATTATAAAAGGATCCTGAATTTAGATGGGATGTAAAAAAGCAGTATTCTAAGGAATGCTGCTTTTCTGTATTAATCAGGGGAAGCTTCAAATATCTAACCACTTTTTTGCAGATTATTATGCGATTTTTGCATTAGCATCTTAATGTAATTATAGTAAGTGTAAATAAGTTTGACGTCATTTTTCCATGTATCTCTATTATTAAATTGCTTAAAGTCAGATTCATGAAAAAATGTTTGTAATCCATTTCAAGCAATCAGAAAATTTGAGGTCAATTTAACCGTTTATTCTTCTATATTTTTTAGGTGGTATTATATTTTTTATTACTTTTCAAACTAATTTTTCAAACTACCTACCCCCAATGGCAGCAATAAAAAATGACCTAACACGCTTTTTAGAAGCACAAAACAAACTATATCTCACAGCTCTTTCTGAGCTTAAAAAAGGCAAAAAAGAAACTCATTGGATGTGGTTTATATTTCCTCAGATAAAAGGACTCGGAAGAAGTGAAATGTCGGAGTTATATGCTATAGAAAATTTACAACAAAGTGAAGAATTCTTGGCACATCCAATACTAAGAAAGCATATTATTGAAAGCGCAGAAGCATTGCTAAGTTTTAAAATGAAATCAGTAGAGTCTATTTTTGGAGATCTCGATGCACGTAAATTGCAATCCTCAATGACACTTTTTAGTTTAACAGATAATACCAATCCTGTGTTTCAGGACGTATTAGATGCTTTTTTTTCAGGGCAATTTGATCCTCTTACTTTATCAATTCTAAATGAAATGATGCATCCGGCACTGCGCTGATAAAGAAAAATTTAAACTTAAATCCAAATCCCGGTATTTACATTGGAATTTGGATTTTACTCTTGGCTCTTTGAAGTGTTTTTATGAAATAGGTTTTTAGAATTTATAAATTATATAAGCCTATTTCTTTTTAATTTCTGAAAGTACTTCTAAAATTTTATCAGTAAATTTTTTAGTTTCAAAATTTTGAGGATCATCATGACTGTCGTTTAATTTTTGATCAATGTTGGCATGGAAAGCCGGCACAAGCCATTCGCTTTTTCGAAAACTTGAACAGATATATAGCAGTGCAAGCCTGTCATATTGAGCATCGGTAAATCCTGGTTTTGGTGCTACAGGAGCATTTTTTTCATTACCAGGAGGATAGACCCTTGGTTGCACTAATTCAATATGAATATATAAACCACGCGATTGGGTCCCTAATGTTTTCAGTTCAAATTTTGTAGCCCTTAATCCTTCTGAGAAATCTGCAACGGCTTTAGATTTTCCGGTTCTGGTAAGATAGACATGAGTTACTTTTTTAGTCCATTTGCTGACATTATTAAAACTCCAGGACTCATCGTTAATATTCGATGGAAAATCAGTTTTAAAAACCGGAGAGCTAACATCGTGGATAACAAAATATTTTGCAAAAACTTTTTTACCATTAACAGTGATATGAGAAACAGGAGAATTAATGTCTCCACCAATTTCATTATTGGTGATATTGTTAGAGGATAGATATTTTTGAAGATGCTCCTTAGTTATACCAACTTTAATACTCAATAGTTTTAAAAAGGCAGTGTCTAGTTTAGCTTCCTTTTCAGTTATTTTACCCCAAATTTCTACGTGCCTCATCAACATCTTGGCTTGTACTGATTTGGTACCTTTATATTCCATTTTTGCTTTGTCAAATTCTTCTGAAGGAATTTGTGCTTGTATAGTTGTTATCTTAAAAGATATTAATATGATAAGAAATAGATTTTTCATAATATGTTGTTTTACTGAAATTTAGCAAAGAATAAAACATCAAACAATACGTATTTATACTTGATTTAAATGTGTGATTTTTAGTTAGTTTTGTTTTATGTTGAATCTTAGACTACATGTAATTTATAGAAAGAATAATGAATTACTATTAAAAAATGAAACTATTGGAATTGACTTACTTTCTGGTTTTATAAGTGCGTGCACCAGAATAATTACTCAATTTGGTATAGATACCTTATAAAGATAATTGGCAATACAGCTTGTCATTATGATCTTGGTTGTGCAAGTATTAATTTTAGATTTGAGGAAGATGGGATATAGGCATAGATGAAATAGAGCATATTGACCGTACTTTAATAGTGTTGTTGTATTTTGCACCAGACAATAAGAAGGAAAGATACACAATAAGATTACTTAAAGTTGTAGGCGAAAAGTAAGCCTGATGCCCAACCTGATCACTCAGATTTGTCGACAACGATAACGCAGACTTGCAATCTGTGGTCACAAAGATAATTAGAAGGTAAAAATAAAAAGCTCCAGATTTCTCTGAAGCTTTTATCGTTGTAGCCCTAACGGGACAATTTTCGAACCATTTTATAAAGGATTTAAAAACTATAAGTGAAATATAAAAATATTTGAGATTAAGCAAAGCCACCTCAATTAAGCATTCATTTTGATTTTATGAATAACTCTTAAATTATTTGGTTTAAAAGTACCCAAAATGATATCATCTGGTAATGTAAAAGCTTGACTTAAATCTTTATCACTAAAACCTATTTCATCTATGTGAAGGTTATATGCTGTTTTGAATAAACTTGGTTCATCAATGTATACATTAATGCCTTCATCTTTTCTAATTCCCAATCGACTCAATTCAATATTAAAATAAGTATATCTATCTTTAGTAATACAGTTTAGGTCTTTTGCTCTACGAATTATTGATTGAATAGAAGTTAGCCAATAAGTTTTTAACTCTACTAAATTGCCTAATCGAAGTCCAATTAATGAGTTCCTTATGTAATCTGACGGCATTAAAAATTCGTTGGCAAATTCGTCAGCTTCATCTTCACGTTCTTTTTCACCTCGATGTTTTGGAATTGGAAAATAACAATGCATTAAAATATGTCCATATTCATGAGCCAGTGTTCGACGTTTTCTATCATTACTAAAATTCTTGTTAATGATAATTAGCGGATTTCCCTTATCAGTTAAAAATGAAACACCATCAAATTTTTCATGAGCTTCAATTTCAACAATAACAATTCCTTTGTTTTCTAGTAAGGTATTAATGTCTGCTACAGGGTCAGGTGGAAGTATGCCTAAGGTTTTTCGAGCATATTTTGCTATACTTTCAGGAGTATGGCCTTCTTCAATGTCTAATGGAGCATGATTAAATTCAGGCCATGTTATCGAATCAGACATTTGATCTACAATATAACCAATTAGCCTATTGCCATATTCTATTTTAGATTTTTCCTTTTTAGTAATAGTTGCTTTTTTTCTATAGTTCGCATTTTCTGGTAGATTTGATATATTAAGATATAGCCAATCTTTTGGAAAATTTAAATACTCTATGATCTTTTCGACCATATCGTCAGAGAGTGTATTAAACCCTTTCTCATATTTAGAAAGATTAGGTTGTGAAAGTCCAGTAATATTAGAGGCTAATTCTGATTGTGAATAACCTCTGTATTCACGTGCAAAAGTTAACTGTCTATAATTAATTTTCATAATTTGGGGTTATTTAAATTATATTATGGGGTATTATCGTTTGATGCTCTTTTTGTAGATAATATCTTAACGGTAGGAGATACTTTAACCGCAGGCAAAACTTTTTCAATTGCTGGTTTTCTATTAATGTTAAGTCCTAAACTATTTTCAACGGCAGATTCTGTAATCATCCATCTTACTTCGTTTTCATCTATGTAAACTAATTTTGGATCGTAAATTCCACCAATTCTATTCTTTTTATAACCAAAAATTAGAATTGGATCAATTGATTGATGACCATTATCAAATAATGATATTTGCATTTGATTAGAAATTGCGGTTGAATGAAACGTTTTTATATTCATTGGCTTGTTTTTATCATTCAACTTTTTAAAAAGCACAGTATATCCATTTGCTCTTAACATGAAACGTTTATATTTTCCAAATTTCCAATTTTTTGGAAAATGAGATTGAATACATTGAATCATCTTAGAATTTAACAACGATGCTTCTAAGGAAATTACTCTTGATTGAACAGGGGTTTGCATTATCTCTTTACTATAAAGAGAAACAGCTTCATGATAAGCGTCAAACATTTTTGGTAATTCTAAATTTAAATCTAGTTTACATTCATTCTCGGTAGCTGTTCGGCGTTTAATTATCTGGTAATCTTCTTGCGCAATTTGTAACATAGTATGTGGCTAGTTAAATTAATAGAGTACAAATATATAATTTTTAAATTAAATTGTATATAATTTTTAGTTTTTATTGTATTTTTTTTGTTTTTGACTTAACTTTAATTGCTTGTCTTAAATTATTTTTTGAATCATTATTTAAAAAAATAGTATCTATTTTATAGTGATCTTAGAAATTATTATAATCTACTGGATTCGATATATATATTGATTTTTTTAGTAGAGTAATTATTTATCCTTAAATTTGAGCAATTAATATAAAGCAAGATTACTATTTAAAAAAAACTCACTAATTATAATAATTTATTAAGGTTGAAGTGTCATAATGTTCTCTAAAAACTAAAATAAAAAAAAATAAATAACAAGTTTATATAATGTATACATTGAAAATTCTAAACAAAATGGTTTAAAAACTATTTAGAATTTAGCGTAACAATTATAACAAAATAATAATGTTGTTCTGTATATCTTTATAGCAGAATAAAATAACAAAAGTAATTGTAAATTATGCCTGATTTTAAATTCTCTCTACCATCAATCGCTTCATTGTATCCAGATCAACAACTTGCTTATAATTCTCGCAATTCAACTTTGGTAACTGGTGGTCCTGGAAGTGGTAAAACAGTTGTAACTATTTTTCGCTTTCTAAGGCCAGTTGGTGAAAGCAAGGATGTATTACTTTTTACCTTCAACCGTACTTTAATTTATTCTATTAGAGGAACTCTGCGAGACAGAGCTGAGGAACTATTTGGTAGATTAGATGAGGAGCAAATTGAAAAAATCGTTGAAGAAAAATTAAATACATTCTATAAATGGCACAAGGATAATATTAATTTTTTTGATTCGGAAGCAACAGATTTAGTTTTAGGGACAGGTTTTCAGAATTTCATAGCTAACGATAGACAAAATATTAAGTTTGATGAGTTATTTTTTGATGAAGGACAGGATTTACCCCCATCAGTATATGCAAATGTTCTAAAACTAACTCATACTGTGTCAGTAGGGGCTGATAAGGCACAAAATTATCGAGGGCATTATGTCGCAGATACTGTGGAAAATGTGATTAATAATAAGTTAAATACTCAAACAACAGCCTTTTGGCGATACTTGGGAGGGAATTTTAGAAATTCAAAAGAGATATTTCAACTAGCACAAAAGTTTGTTCCTAACGACTTGCGAGTGCAGGCATTGACTGCTACAAATTTACGAAGTGGAAATAATCCGGAAATTGAAGTAGGTTTTAGAACGGCTAGACAATTAGAGTATATTAAAGAAATTATAGAAAAAAATCAAAATTCTAATATTGGAATACTTGTACACTTTAAGAGAAAGGTCTTAGATATTAAAGAATATTTAGAGAAGCATGGGTATTCATGTGAAGAAGATGCGCCAGTGGATAAATCATTCTCTTATTATATAAGTAAAATGGATCAAAATGATGAAAGCATTATGATGAAAAAGTTAAAAACCCCATTTATAACCACTTTCGAATCATGTAAAGGTCTGGAGTTTGATATTGTGATTATGCCATTTTTTGAGCAATCTGACTATGCAATGAGTAATCGGAATAATGATGGTAGATTTTTCGCAACGAGAAATCACTATTATGTTGCGGTAACAAGAGCAAGAAACGACATTTTTATTTTGTGTGATAATAAGCCAAATGTTCTTAGTTTTTATAATGCCAGAACAAATATTACTCGCGAGGATTTACCATTTTAAATAATTACTAATATGGCAGAAAAAGATAAAAAGACAGCTAGAGCAACTTCAAAGAAAGTAGCAAAAAAAACGATTGTTGAAGAAAATAATTCATTATTTAGTGAGGACTTGTTAGTTAGCGAAAATGCGAAACAAGACGAATCGGAAAATAAAATGAAAGAAGTTCAATTAGAAATTACTAATAATATTGGTATTGAAAAAACAACTGAAATAGAAAAGAACTTTAATTTAAAAGCAGAAAATTTAAACAATAGTGGCTTTGACTTTAAGAAACCATTATATCTTGAGATACACAGAGGAAATATATTTCATTATTTTGCATCAGGACTAATATCGCCATCTCAGTACATATCTAATAGAGCATTTCCAGATTTACAATCTATACAAAAAGATGCTCTATTATTTTCAAATGGTTGCTCAAATTCGAATAGTGACGATATAGTTCTTTTAGAAATACAAATTTTAAAAACTGAGGAAAAATTTTTTAATATTGTTGACGATTTTGCATTTTCATTTATGCCTTTACCCATAAGTCGTATTAGAAATATTTATGTAAAAAAAGAAATTATAAAGAACTCAATTGTGAGTGATTCTTTAGTGTTTGATGGAGGTTATATTCCTCAACTTCTAATAAAAGTTAATTATCCCTCTAAACTACGGAAGAATAAATATGATATAGTTAACCAAAATGTTAGTGCTAAGGAAGACCATACATCCAAAATAAATAAGTTTGACAGAATACTTGGTTTACTTGCTTTTGTTAAAAATTACAATATACTAATATCTGAGAAAACTAATTCGTATACTACTATTTCAAATCATTTTTTCTATGCTATTCAATCTATTGATAGCTCTTTTGGATGTGAAATAATTCAAAATGCAAGTATTTCAGAGTTTTATTCATGGCTATTTGATGACAATTGCCCCTCCGATAAAAAACTTTTAAAATGGCTTTTTGAACGCCTTGATGTTTTAAATAATTTTAATGATAATGATACTAAAGAATTTGAAGTAATATTTGATAATAATTCAAATGAAACTGAATATGAAAAAATAATACGTCAAGTATTTTTTGGATTGAGAAAAAATATCGAAAGAAAGGGTGTTTTAGCAATCATTGAGACTATGAAATCTAAATCAGCATTACCCTTATATTTATTTTCATACTTACGTAATTACGCAAATTTAAATAGTATTGAAATAGCAAGACGTGATATTACCACCGTGTTTTCGTCGCAATTTGGAGAATATGCTTTTGCTATATTAGGTTATTTCTTTGGTTATAAAAACTTAAGAAATACTGATGAAAGATTTAGTAATTCAAATTTTATTTTTAAATTATTGAATAATTTACCTGTAAAACCACCAATTAAGTTTCAACTTACAACAGAATTTGATTATAAAATTTTGGAATTAGTTTATGCTCATTCATTTTCTGATAGCGATAATTACTCAAATTTAAATAATTTGAATATTAAAAATATTATAAGAGAGAAAAAAACAGGAGTAAATTTAAATTCTTCGGAGTATTTAATTATAGAAGAAATATTATATGGGAAGTTATATCAAAAAGTGACACCAAATGATCCTTTAAGTGATTTAATAACAATGTTAACTACATTGCCTAATAATATTCCATTACTATCAGAATTCGGGTGGTATTGTTATAAGTTAGGTGTTAAGATGAAGCCGTTTAGTTTAAATGATATTGATTTTTCTATTAGTTCACTGTTGAAAAGCATAGGCTACTTAAAAGAAGATTTTATCCTTTTCATTGAAAATAATAAAAAAATAATAGATACAGAAGAGTTAAAAGTTCGAATTAGATTATCTCAAAAAAACAAAGAAATATAATGACTATAGTGCAATTCCATAGTGAAGTACTTCAGATAAATGAGATTCAATTGATTGATCTTATTTCAAAGAATAAAAGAGAGTTAAAATTACTTTTTATAAATTTGGAAATTGAACCTAGTAATACAGAATTATTAGGACAAATACTTGTTCATTTGTCAGCACAGGAGCTTACGGATAATGCTAGAAACTCAGAAGAAATTCAATTTTTGTTTACGGAACTAGCCTTCTACTTTAAGCGTAATAATAATCAAGGATTTGTTGTATATGCCTTAGAAGTTATTTGTGATAGTGTATTAAAAAATAGGCTAAATGCTTGGATACAAATTAAACAGTACAGTGATATAGAATCCAATGTTTTAATGTTTGAAGAATATTTGAAAAAATTGTCAACAGCCATTACTGATGGGGTGGAGAATTATGAAAATGAAGTGCTACGTGATTTGAATAACTACTATGTAGCTACTATTGAGTTGTTTAATGAAAAAAATAGGCAAGAACTGCTTGAAAAATTCAATGAGCTATTTACAAGTGAAGAACTTCAAAATGTTTTCCCAATCCTAAAGTATTATGATGAAAATAAATTTCAATTTTCAGGAGAAATTCAAATAAAAGAAATAGCATATAAAATATTTGAACCTTCTTTATTTACGGAAAGTTTATTTAATGATAAATTTTTGAATTATATACGCCACCATAGCTCTACTAATTGGCATAGAATATTATTAGGATATGATAATAATACTATACGTTCTCAGATAATACATTTTGGACAAACAAATTTTGATAATGGATACAAAGAATTAAAAGCTTCAGACGTAGTAAAGCTTTATTCTTACTTTAATATGAGAAAACATTACTATTCTAGTTTAAGTTTATTTGAAAGATTTGACCAGTTTAATAAATTATATAAATCAAACGGTATAATTAAATTTATTGATATTGGTTGTGGTCCAGCAACTAGTGGAATAGCACTTATTGATTATTTAAGTTCAATTGGAAATACTCCAGTTTCTTTCGATTATTTTGGTGTTGATTATTATAAATCAATGAGAGATGAGGCAAAGATTTTTATGGATAATTCTCTGTATACTTCAGTATCGCATGAAGAGTATATCACTAGCCTTAATGACTTTGATTTTGACTGGCTAGCAAATGCAAATAGCATTTTTGTTAACGCTTGTTATTTATTTGCAAGCGATTCATTAGATGAAATTGAATTAGCTAAATCAGTGCAAAATATAAAGAAAGCGAAGCCAGATGTTCCTTTTTATTTTTTATTTCAGAATACTACTAACCCTTTGAAAAACACGAAATATTTTAAATTTAAAAATCAGTTTGCTAATAGTAAAGAGTTACTAACTGAAAATAATACTATTAGATATAATAATAAGAGAAATTCCACGTTCCCACCAGAGTCTGAAACAATATTTTTTGAAATATTAGAAATCACTTAATTATGTATGACTTATTTAATCAAGACGAAAATATTATAACTCAAAATGAGCAAAATAATATAAAAGTAATAAATGATATTGAACGAATTCAGGGATTAACTTATATTCCTAATTTCATAAATCAAGTTGCAGTTACAAATCTTATCAATTCAATTAATTCAGAACAGTGGTTATCTGATCTCAAAAGAAGAGTTCAGCACTACGGTTATAAATATGATTATAAAGCACGTCTAATTGATTATTCTATGTTTATTGGCCAATTACCGAATTGGGCTATGAATATTGCACAGAGATTATTTGATGAGAAATATATAGGAATTGTTCCTGACCAATTAATTATAAATGAATATGAACCAGGACAAGGCATTGCTGGACATGTGGATTGTGAGCCCTGTTTTGGAGATACAATTATTTCTCTTAGTTTAGGTTCTGCTTGCATAATGGATTTTATAAATCTTCAAACAAAAGAAAAGATAGAAGTAATGCTTGAATCAGGAAGTCTTGTAGTGTTAAGTGGAGATGCCAGATATAAATGGACTCATGGTATTGCTCAACGTAAAGCAGATAATTTTAACGGAGTAAAAAGCGATAGGAAATTGCGAATTTCTATGACTTTTAGGAAAGTTACATTAAAATAAAATTCACTAGGTGAGACCAAAGGCATATTAAACCTAATTTTTTTTTAAGTAGACAACATTATAGTGTTGTGAACCAATGTAGTTATAAAAAAACTTGCTAGTTTTTTAATTAGCTCCCTTGCAAAGATAGATCTATAACTGGCGTCTGTCAAGATTGCAAGTTTTATGATAAAATTAGGTTTCAATAAATTTTATCTTTTAAACAAACAAATCTTTGCGAAGCTCTCAATGATCGTCAAGCACCAGTACCATAGTTTTTAATGCAAAAAAATAAGCAAGTATTATGATTGAAGTAAAGATTTTTTTTGAAGAACTTAAAGGTGTCATTTATGAAGAACTTTTAAAGGCTAATTCGAGTGTAATTATAGCAGTAGCTTGGATTAACTTTAAAGAATATTATACATTATTTGATGAATTATTAAATAAAAACATCAAGTTGTCAATCATCTGTAGTGATAATAAGCAGAACAAATCTCATTTAGACGAAATAGACAAACTAAAAACAAAAGGAGCGAATATTAGGTTGCTTAAAATGCCTTCGTTAAGAAACCACATGCATAATAAATTTGTAGTTATTGACAATATTCACATAATAAATGGGTCTTTTAATTGGTCTCCAAATGCAGAAAAAAGTTTTGAAAATCTTATGGTAATTAAGAATGATAAAATCTCTGCGAAAAAGATAAATGATGAATTTAATCAGCTTTTAAGTATTGAGACTCAAACAATAAAAGACTTACATAAAAAGAATAAATGCAAAGAGAAAGGTTGCAACGGTCAATTATTTAATATTTTAGTTTTTAGTGAAAGAGCTTCCAAATATTTTGAAACATACGGAGATATTATGAGTGTTTGTAACGAATGCATTGAGTATAATTTAATTGTTGATTGTGTTTCAAATACGCAATTAGAAATGCTTCTTAATGAATTAGGAAGTGCTACTGATGATTACGAATACGAGATGTTTGACAAATATATTTCTGAATTATTATTGGAATATCAAAATAATGATGTGTTAATTCATGCTATTGGGAGGGTTAATACTATTCTTGATGGCAGAGATGATGAGTGGACAAACACAATTGTTTTGTGGAAAAATAAATTTGTTGGTGATAAAATCCCGAATGAATTTGAGAATGAAGCATTTGGAGTGTATTATGATAACTAAGCACTAAGCAATAACGGTTAGTGTTTAAAAAAATCATAAATAGCTATTATTTTTATAATGTAACTAGAAATATTTAATATCATTTTTACTCTTTCAATTAAATTATATTTTCTTTCAAGTTGATGAAATTTTAGAATCAATTTTAAGATCTGATTCTGAGATTGACATTTTAATTTTTTTCCTATTCTTAAAATTTGATTTTCGAAAATTGAAATTAAAAATTTCTTAACTACTATTGCTTTCATGATAAATTTTTTAAAATTACATGAAGCAAAAGAAAGAGGTTATTTAATGGTGATCACTTATCACCAAAATAACTTTTTTTTAAAAAGTAATGAGATCCTTTATATCATTATTGTAATCTCCTGCATAAGCTGAAAATTTTCTACTGGTGGTACTTTCTGTAGTATTATCTAACTGTTGAAAAAGATGTAATAATTCAATAAAAACAGATTTGTTCTTTTTATTTGTATGTAGGTAAACACAATGTATAGTTTTACGAATAAACTCAATGGTCGCACCTGTGTTAGGAAATCCTGTAGCGTCAGGTGGCAAATTGTTATTGTCTATTATATACAAAGTATATTGTTTTAATCTTGAAAAATCATTTTCTTTTAAAATTAATTTCTTACTCCACTTCCCACTTAAAGGTTTCAAAATAGAACTTATTTGTTGGATATCTTGATTTTTTTTACTTCCAGAAACAGAATTATCTGTACTTTTTTGAAGAATTACTTTTTTTTCATCTTCAGCCCTTTTGGTTTTTGCTTTTGTTTCTAATTCTATATTTTTATCTGTTTCTTCAATCCACCTTCTAGCAAATATAATATGGCTTTTTGGAGCATTAATTTCTTTTAAACCTGTCTCTAATAACAAAACGTCGTTTTTGATTTTTTCTTTATATTTTGAATAAAAAAATAATTTAAATTCAAAATTAAAAACATTACCAAAATAATTTAACCATTTGTTTATCCAGTCAAAATACATTTGTATCGTTAAAATTTTTGCTGGAGCAACGGTTCTTATTCTATTTTCTCTTTTATATTTATCTGTAAGATCTATAGTATAATAACTTTCAAGTTTTTCACAAAAGCCTTGAGTGAGAATACTAACTAAAGTGTCAATAGCTAAATTTACTTCCAATTTATCTGTAGGATTAAATTTAATACCCGAATTTTCTTGTATTTTAATAAAAAAATTACTTTGCAGTGGTATAAAAATATTTCCGTGCTCATCTACCAAGTTTACCTGAGAACCTGTATCGTTAATTGGGAAGCCATCTTCATCTTTTTCATTAAAATTATGTGGTGTTAAATTATTTGACATATGTTTAAATTAATTGTTTTTATAATAGATCCAATCTTTCAACACATAATTATATTTGTCATTAAGCTCTTCCATTATTGGTTTGCCCATTTCATAAATTGAATTAGGAATTGATTTAAGTTTTTCCTTTAATTCATCACTTATGTTTAATTTTTCTGAAATTCTTTTTGCAAAATCTAATGTATTATAGAATTTAAATGGAACTGAACTTGCGTTTTGAATAAATTCTAAAAGTAAATTTTGATCAGCGACATCTGGAATTTCTTTTAGATTTGATATCGTAATAATGAATTTATTGTCTGGATATGTTTCATTTAATATTTTTAATAATATTTTATTATCAATAAGTTCAAAAATCCCCTCTCTTTCAGAATGTTGAAGAATAATAATATTTTCTTTTATAGTGTTAACAATTTCATCTTTTCTATTCTCAATCTTATAGCTTTTTATCAAAATTGACCACAATTCTTTTGCAGAATCTATGTTACAGCAACAAGAAGCCGTGGCATAAATTAATTGCTTAGTTTCTATAGACTTTTCTTTAGAGTTAGTACATATTTTTTGCCATAGTTTGAGGCTTTTGGCAGGTTCTCTGAATCCATTGACACCATCAAATAAAAATTCGGTTAAACAAGTTTTGTAACCAATAATATGATTGTTTAGTAGTATGTAATTAGTGATATTTTGCCAAAGAGTGAAATTTTCATGTTTGGTCGATAAATCTGATAATTGATAAGGATGACCACAATAAACACTAAGACAATCTTCTAATAATTGCGAATCAAAATTTTTGACGATATCTTCAACATTTCCTTGAAAGTATTCTTTATTCCCAAGTATATTTTCAATAAGTTCTGCCGGAATATTATATGAAGTTAGTATTACAGCTTTAATCCATCTTTTATCTTTTCGTTCTCCTTTTAACAATTGAATTACTTGTTCTTTTTCGTAACCACTTAAAACACTCCAGTCGGCAATAAAGTATCTTAGGGATGATAATAGAAAAGAAGTACCGTTAAATGAAATTAATTTATCAAAGAGTTTTTTTCTTAGTAAATGATCTTCTTTCGTTGAGTCTAATAAGTGCTTAGCAATTGAGAATTCAAATCCATCTAATGCTCCCCTTTTTTCCATCTTTAATAACATACTATCATACCAGCAATCTAAAATTTCAATGTAATTTTGACTACTTAAATAATTCATAGCATCTTCTAAAGTAGCAATAAATCTAGGTGTGTGAATATTAATAATTGGAGGTACTGTTTTCTGAAAAATTTTAAACAAATATGACCATAGTTTCCATATTTCAATTGATTCTTCGTTATTTAATTCATCTAGTTTAATACCCTCTGTTGCATATTCAATTCCAAATGTAGTCATTAAACTAGAAGCTCGAATAGAGATATCTTTTCTTTTTAATGAGTATTCAAGTAATGGTTTTATTAAGGATTTGTTTTCAAGTGAATAATTTTTCCATGCCTGAAAGGATCCTCTTAAACAATTAAAAACTACAGATGGATGTTCATCTTTAAACGAACTTAATATAAGTTCGTTTACTGTTTTTTTTTCTATAGAAGATTTAAAAAATATGTAACATGCTTTTGCTCTTATAAATGAAACATTATAAAGCATCAATTTTTCGTAAATTTCTTTTATAATAATTCTGTTATTCCTTTCATAATATAATAATAAATACCAAGCCTTTTTTATTGTAACACTTTGATTTTCTAGAAATTTTTGTTCAATTTCCAATACTTCATGCGTCGTTAAAAAATATGTATTTCTTTCTAGCATGACTCTAGGGTTATGTGTTTCGAAGGGAGTATCACCATACCACTCTAAATTATAAATACTAACATTATTATGTGCAGTGGCATGAATAATACTGTTTTTTTGTTTCTCCTTTAAATCTTCAATAATAGACAGGAGAAATATTAAACAGTTATCAATGACCGATGGAAAAATCGATAGTAGAGATTTAAATGCAATTTTCACTATTTTCTCTTTGATTTCTTTATCAATCGAATTTGCATAGATAAAGGGTAATTTTTGAGTAGAAAAAAAAGAAATTTCTTCATTATTACAAGATATTGCCTTTAATAGATATTCTAAAAAAACATTTTGGTTGCTCTTTTTAAAATTCTTAAAAATGTACCTTCCCGATTCGTAGTAATTAGGATGTGAAAATAAAATACTTTTACTCTTTTCAACGATAAAGCCTCGCTCTTGTAAAGCAATTAATAGTTTTTTTTGAGATTTACCTAATCGATTTCTTTTTATGTATTTAAACGTAAATAATTTTTCATCTTTCAATGAATGTAATCTGCTTTTTACAATAGTATACTTAGTTTTGTCCTTGCCAAATATGTATTCTAAATCAATTATAGGAATACTGCTTATCGTACTTCCACAGAAAGATAATATGCTTAAGAACATTGCTAAATCATTATCCTTCCGAAATATTTCAATAGCTATATCATTTGAGTTTTGTCTCGCAATTGTTTCTAATTCAGCTTTGCCTTTTGTTAAGATCTCTTTTTTGTCAAATTTTGATAAATATTGAACTTGACCAATCTGTAAAGTTTTTAAGTTATCATTTAACTTAATAACGGAATTAATTTTATTAATTACTTCCAGAGAATAGTTTTTCAAGTCAGAAATTTTACCCCAAAATTCAATTGCTTCGATTTGATTTTTAAGAGTTAAATCTTGCCAGTTGAATTTTTTAAAAACTATTATACTAAAGTCCTTATATAAATCTTCAACTATTTCTTTTCTTGATGTTACAATTAATTTATGATTATCATGTAAATTATCAATTAAATGTTCGAGTTTTAATTTATGATTTGCTACTTCATTTTTTAATTCGATATGTCCAAATGGATCCTCTAATATTAAAATTTTATCTTCATTAGGATTAGTTGAAAAGAAAAAAGCTTCTGCAACTAAAAAATCTGAAGCAATATTATAATTGTATCCTTTTTCTACATAATGAAAAGCAATTTTTTTTGCAATTTCAGTTTTTCCACATAAAGATATACCTGTTAGTAATAGAATCTTTTCTTTGTCAATGTTTTTAATTAAATCGTCTTCGATACCTCTAAAAATATAATCTGTATTAAGCTTAGGAGAATTTACTTTATTTTTAATTAGTATTTCTCGAACCTCTGCTGTCAAATTATTTCTTCTATCTCTTACTTTTTTAATAGAATCCAATAGAAGCAAGTAAACTTCATTTAATCTTGAATGGGATATTTGAAATTTTGAGCTTAATAGTAATATTATTTGCGAGTCTAAACTTTCATCGCCTAAGTTCTCTAAAATAAAAACCTTTTTAAAGATCTTGTCAAAATCAATTTTCTTTTCTATTTTTTCTGAGAGTTTATTACAAAATTTGTTTCTTTTATCTCCTAGTTTAGTTGAACTAAAGAAGGATGAGTTTTTTAATCCCAAGTGAAAGTTTTGATGATGAATTTTGTCAGGATTGAAATTTTCATGGATGGCTATATCGTCATTTTTTTGTATTAAAAATGATGTACTATCTAAGCATCTTGAGCGTGTGATAAAAAGTACATAATTATCTGAATTAATTAATCTAGAGAGTAAACAGTTGTCAGAACTATGGGATTCAAAATGGCAAAGCCACTCATTTAATTTATCATCATTTAGTTTTGTACTTTCTCTTTTTACTTGGACTTCAATTCTGGTTTCTATTTTATTTTCATTGATTATTATCAAAAAATCTTCTCCATTAGTTGGCTCAACAAAAACACTAACGTCATGTTTTTTTTTTAGCAATTGTAATGTTATTAGGAGGGTTGCTTTATATTGAAATTCATAACCTTTAACCCCTGAAATAGAAATATCCATTATTTAAATTTTGTTATTATTTTTCTTGGATTTTTTTATAATAATATTCTTTTTTAAAATCTTTATGTTACAATATAAGATATTTTTTCAAAATTAACTCTCTCTTTTTATTGCATTCAAATATTTGTTTTTTATTCAATTAAATAAGGTTTAATTTCTACAGAATTTTTCATCATAAAGATTCTTTAGTGCTATATTCTTAGCAATGTCTCCACCGCCGAGTTCCGAGGTAATAAGGTGGCAAGATATCGGTTGTGATACAACCGGACATCTTGCCGATTGCAGGAACGTGGCAATCTTCGTGATTTTTTTTAAGGCGAATGTAATTTATATATAATATTTTTATTCAATTATTAAAGGTCTTTTTACTTATAAAAATTATTAAAGATTGGAAATTGGAAAAAGTTTTAAGAGTATTTTTAGGGAGTTTATTGCTTTCTAATTTTAAGTGTCTTTATTCTTCTAGTTGTGTTCTTAAATGGGTAATTGTTTTAAAAAGAGTTGTATAAGAAGTGTGTTGAAAGTATTTCGTATATTTGCATATATGATATTGCTTTTTCTTATTTGAAGATTAAGCACGTCAGCCGACTATTAAAAGAGTAATGAAACAAGAAAATAATATAGCGAATCTTTTTCCCAAATATTTATTTTGGGATATGGATTGTAGTAAACTTGATTTTAAAAGAGACAAGGCTATTATAATTCCAAGGGCGCTGTATGCCACTACTTCAGATACTTTTGAGGCTGATATTAAAATCTTAGAAAAATTATATTCTCCTGAAGATATTGTAAAGTATCTAAAAAGCACTAAAGAGAACATCAGTAACAAGGTGTGTTTAAGTGTCTCTAAACGTTACAATGTTGAGCCTTTTCAACGTTTTGTATTATCACTTTAAAAAATGGATGCCGTATCTCAAGATATTTTAAAAACTATCTCTGAGTTGCAAACTCTGCCATCACTTTCTGCCTTTGCATTAGGCGGAGGTACAAATCTTGCCTTACAGTTTAATCACAGAATTTCCGATGATATTGATTTATTCTGTCCTGATATTATTGGCAGAGAAGGCTTTCAAAAAATACAAAAAGAAGTTTCAGATTATTATGGCAATAAGGCAGGGAGATTTGATAATCCATGCGATATTAATGATCAGTTTATATTTTTGAGATTTTTTATAAATACCGATTCAGGATCGGTTTTAAAGGTCGAATTATTGCAGAACATGAAGAATATTTATCCTATTGAAATCAAAGATAATATTCGTCTTTTGTCAAAAACAGATATTGGATTATTCAAATTAGTAAGCGCGTCTAACCGAGCAACAAAAAAGGATATTTATGATCTTGACTTTATAACTAATGAGATTCCAATTGTGGATTTATATAAAGAATTAAAAAGCAAGATGTCTAAATTCTCAGAAGAAAAGACAAGACAATTTTTGATTTAGACAAACAGCTATCTCCTGTAGATAATCCTCAGCTTCTGCTTAAGTTTGATAATGTTTCAAGTTCCGGTAATCTGCCTTCACACACGCATGATAACATTCATATAGTTGAGGGAGGTAAAACATGGGCTGTATCAAAAATTGCCTGGCGTTCTAAAGTAAGAAGTCTTTATTCGCATCTTGGCATCCGCTTCCCTCAGACAAGAGGTATCAGGTTTAGATAAAAAATCTAGTTATCCTATTTTAATTCAAGGCAGGATTTTAGCCTTAGAATCTAAATAGTAATAATCCTTTTCAAAAGAAAAACGAAAAAAAGAAAGCAGTATTACATTGGACAGGCAGGCAAAAGAAGTGCTATAAGTCCCGAAGGGTGGCAAGGCGAGGAACGAGGCTTGGCATTATGCGCACTTTTTTGACGATGTCCAATACCTTGGCTTGCTTTTTATTGTTTAGAAATGGAGTATATAGGAAAGTAAATAATCCGTTTAAAATTATTTGTCTGGACTGCCCATAAGAGTGACAGTATCGCTCAGATTATTTACAGAGATATAATCCAATACAAAATCTTCGGCTTCCTTTCTGTGCTCTATAGAAGTTGAAAAAGAGTTGAGATAAAAATCTTCGCTTTCATCTTCAATGTGAATAATCTCAGTGAAGCCTTTAGTAATTAAGGAACCTTTTAATTTTAATATCTTAAGCTCATTACTTCTGTCAATTTCCCTTTTAACTCGAAGCTTTATAGTTTTATCCATGTTATAGTCTTTGGTGATACGGTAGATCAAATAATGTTCCAAAACAAAAAAAGAGACTCGAAAGTCTCTTTTGGAATTAATAAGTCTTTTATAAAAGCTTATTTAGCTTTTAGTAATTTTTCCAAATATTCAACTTTATCTTTTTCAGCTTGAACCAAACGTTCATAAAGTTTTCTGTTTTCGTCAACAATTTCCATCATTTTATCTAATGGATTAAATGAGCAATTATTTGAATGAATTGCTCCATTACTGTGACTAAAATCGTTGTCGTATATATTGTTAAAATAATTAATCACACCCTCATCAGAAAAGTTTTTAATAGCTTCTACACTTACTCCTAGAGCTTTTGCTACTTCGGCTAACTTTTCATCATCTATAGTCTCACTATTTTCTATTATTGAAACAGCCTGCTGGTTTGTTCCCATAGCCTGTGCTAATGCTTCCTGTTTCATGTCTTTTAGTTCACGAATACGGCTGATTTTGCGCCCTATGTGATTTGGTTTTGTTAATGTACTCATAGCTCAAAGATAATAATTACGAATAAAAAAGTAAGGTTTATGTATGATACATAATTTAGTCTTGTACGGTACGGAACAAATTGATACCGTACCATACAAGTAATTGCTTACTTGCCTGTGTGTTAGACAAAAATACAATTTTTCAGACAAGTATTAACTAAAAAGAGTAAAATTATGAAAGCAATTGATGATTTAGGATTACAGACAATTAGTAACATTATTAGCAAAAGTATCAGTACAAGCAGTATTTACTGCTTTGGAGAACGGAAACAGATTCAAGCAGTTCAGAATCCATTTCAGGAGTCTGTTTCAACACATAAAGAACAGACACATTTTTATTTAATGGTGCTGACAGATGAATATGTAATGAATGCGGTTGCTGATATCAGTGATATTATAAAAACTAAAACTGAAGGGCAGTATACAGTAACCCTATTGTTTTTTAAAGTGAAATATGGTCATTATCTCTGTTCAAATCAGAGATATTTTTATCATCAGGTTTTAACCAAAGGGTATAAATTTTATGAACGTGAAAATATGCCTCTAAATATAACATTTGATGAAATTACAAAACGTAATATTGATTATATACGTTCGTACTGGAAAAATAGAAAAAAAGTTGCTGAAACCTTTTTAATAAGCCAGAACCAAGTGGACTATATGGATACTGGATTTGTTCAGGACTCGATGATGCACATTGCTGTAGAGCAGATTTGTTTAGGTCTTATCAATGTATTTTTAGGATATCACCCAGATCATTTTTCATTGGCATACTTATTTGATCTCTGTGAAATATTCTCGCCAATAACTTCTGAATTTTTTCCACGAATTACAAGTGAAGATAAAAGGCTGTTTGACTTATTAAAAACAAATCCAAGTTCACTTCGCTGGATAAATGTTAAGAAGTCTTCTTTATTGGATACAGAGCACCTAGAGAGAAGATGTAATCTTTTCTACGAGAAAGCCTGCGAAATTGTAGAAGCAGAACTGGAGCGTATCAAAAACTTAAGTGCTGAGGTACGTTAATACGCTATTGATTAAATTACTTTAACACTTGAAATTATGAAAACGGATGAAATTGAAAAGCTGGAAATTATTAAAAGATTAACTTCTAATTGTCTCAATACTTTGAGACCATTTGACAATAAAAACAGGATGCACACTGCTGAAATAAAAGTATATGATTATTACGAACTTGCCTCAGTTATAAGAAACCTGATGAGGTTATGTATCGTGGCTTTGGATCATGATGGAGCTGAACTTCCCATTACAATCGAAAATCGGTCGATTGATGTCGGGCTTGTACTTGGGATTGCATTGCAGTTGTTTCCAATTGATGAATTTGAACTTTTAAATGAGATAAGCGTATTATTCCCTGTAGGTTCTGAAAATGAAGATGAAAATATCCTCAGTGCCAATCCACAGCCATCATAGCTATATTTTACCTATGATAGTTATTGATCAATGACTTATCTTTATAGCGATAGATGATTGTTGAACAAAAAAGACCATTTGTGGTCTTTTTTTAATGAAGGGAAATGTCAAATGGAAAGCGATGAAAAAAATGAAAGAGGGAAAATGACGGCTGAGAAAACATTGCAAATGTTGAAAGATGAAGGGGTAGAAGTAACGCTTGAACAAGCGGGAATGATTTTAGAATTTTTAAGAAAGCTGGCAAACATGTCAGTTTATAATTATTTAAACAAGAAAGATGAAAAGAATAGCAGACCTATACGTGAGAGTGAGTACAGATGAACAGGCAGATCGTGGCTACTCACAAAGAAATCAGGAAGAAATGCTTCGCAAATACTGCGACATAAATTCTATTGAAATACGAAATGTAATTTATGAAGATCATTCGGCAAAAACGTTCAATAGACCGCAATGGAAAAGACTTCTTCTGAACTTAAAGAAGCTGAAAAATAAATCAGAACTGGTGCTGTTTACCAAATGGGACAGGTTCAGCAGAAATGCAGGTGATGCTTATCAAATGATAAACATACTGCGAAAACTAGGAGTTGAGCCACAGGCGATAGAACAGCCTTTGGATCTTTCTATTCCTGAGAACAAAATGATGCTTGCCTTTTATTTAGCAGCTCCAGAAGTTGAAAATGACAGGCGAGCATTGAATACCTTTCATGGTATGAGAAGAGCAAGAAAAGAGGGGAGATACATGGGATATGCTCCTGTTGGTTATATCAATAGAGTAAAGGAAGACGGGACAAAATACATAACATTCGATCAGCCTGAGGCATCAATTTTGAAATGGGCTTTTGAAGAGCTTTCCAAAGGGATCTTTAATACTGAACAGGTTCTTCATATGGCAAAAGAAAAAGGACTTAAGGCGGGTAAAAATCATTTTTGGCGCGCTATTCGTAATCCGCTATATTGTGGAAAGATAGTTGTTCCTAAATACAAAGATGAAGATCTTCGTTATGTGAGGGGACAGCACGAGGCTTTAATCTCTGAATCATTATTTTATAAAGTACAGGATGTACTCGATGGCAGATCTAGAACCTATCTACCAAAGTCCGTTGCGTCTAAACCTTTTCCACTAAGAGGCTTTTTTCTTTGCCCTGATTGTGGAAAAATACTCACAGCAAGTATATCCAAAGGGCGTCATAAATATTATCCATACTACCACTGCAGTGCAGGTTGCAAATTCAGGATAAATTCTGAAACTGCTAATGATATATTTATAAATAATTTGAAGCAGTATATACCAATTCCTGAAATTAAAAATGTTTACACCTCTGTATTATCTGAATGTTATAAGGAACAAACTAAAGAAATTTTTGAAGAGAAAAATAAAATAATTACTCAGATCAAAGATTATGAAAATAGAATTTCACATGCTAGAGATTTGCTGGCTACACAACAGATTGAGGCAGGCGATTACAGGGATATGAAATCAGATTACGGTGATATGGTGAACAGGCTGGAGCTGAAATTATCAGCTATTGAAACTGACAGCAAAGATATTGAAGGACTTTTAAAAACAGGCATTGAAAATCTTTTAAAGCTCAATGAATACTACGAAACCGGCGATTGGGCTGAGTCAAGAGATTTGATAGGTTCGATTTATCCTGAGAATTTCACAATCTCAGAAAATGAATTTCGAACCGCAAGAGTTAATGAGGTGGTATGGCTGATCTACTATATTAACAAGCAAATAGCCTTAAATAAAAAAGGGACAAAGAAGAATATTTCTTCTTTGTCCCAAGTAGTAGCGGGAACAGGACTCGAACCTGTGACCTTCGGGTTATGAGCCCGACGAGCTGCCTACTGCTCTATCCCGCGATGTTTCGGGTGCAAAGATAAGCACTAAATACTGTTATCCAAAGAAATTTCTGAAATATTTTAATATAATTGATAAAGTTTAATAACCTGTTAACATATAGGTATTTAAGTAAGCTGAAATTGATCTTTATGATTTACTGGACGGAAATCCTGATATTTTTTTAACCAATATTAAGAAGCATCACATTCGGTTTTTGTCGTCTTTAGACTAATTCTACTGCGCTGATAATATTCGAAAACTTGAAAAAATCAATTTTTGCTGAAGTCTTTGGCTTCTTTAATTTCGTTTTCGATTCTTTTGCTGATGTTGATTTTTGCTCCTGTAAAAGCAAAAATTACGGTTTTATATTCTCTTGCAAACTTATTTGTTATTTGACCGCCAATTGCTGAAGATTCAAAGTATGGTCCGGTTTCATTCAATTCTGTACTGTTTTCTTTATGTTCTTTTACTCTGATAAGGTTTTTGTAATCTACATTTAGATTAAACCAATTCACATAATCTGCATTGAACGAAACTGCCTTGATTCCTTTTTTGGTGTAATAATTAATAGCTCCGGCCTGTCCATAATTATCACAAAGAATGAGCGTTTTTTGAGAATTGGGTAGCAAGGCATAAACAGAATCTGTTTTACGGGCAAGTTCTTTCCAGCCCAGCATATCGGCAAAGTCCTGAGGCAATTGATGATCCTGTCCGTCTTCCCAACGCAGAAGCCCTAGCTTTTTGTATTTTTCAGAATGGCTGGCAATATACTCAGGGTTTTTATTTGGGAAAGCAAGATCGTATATCGGAATAAAAAACAATATCGGAATGATTATGAATATTGATAGCAGATAACGTTTCCAGCCCTTTTTTAAAGTTTCGGACAGGAAAACCGAACCAAAAGCAATATAAATAGGGTATAGGCCAATAGCATAATATCCTTTTGCCTTAAAGTATAAAAAGACAAGAAGTGTCAAAAAAATAGAAAGGAAGAAAAATTTATATTTCGCAAATGGTTTGTAAAATAACAAGGCATACAGAGATGCTATTATCACAAAAAAAGAACCGATAAAAAGCAGTAATTGTTCTTTTAGAAAGCCAACACGATCTACATTCACTAATTGTGTTTCGGATAATACTTTCATATGGTGCACAACAGGAAATTGGTTATGGTATTGCCATAAAAGATTTGGCAGAATAAATATTAATCCTAAAATGAATGCAAAGTAGAGTTCTTTTTTAGCCAGCATTCTTCTTTGTCCCGAAAGTAAAATTGCAGGCAGCAGACCAATAAGTAAAAATAAGATGTTGTATTTGTTTAAAAAGCCAAAGGCAAAAATGATGGCAGCTATATAGAACCATCTTGTTTTTTCGCTTTTGATATAATGAACTATTGCATAGTAAAAAGCTGTCCAGCATAAAATGTCTAACGAGTTGGGCTGGTAAAGCATATTGATTCGCAGTAAGCATGAAAATACAATACAAACAGCACCTAAAATTAAGGCATATAAATTTCCTTTGAGAATTTCAATGGTTTTCCAGACGATTACCAATGTCAATGCGCCAAAAAGTGCGGGGAAGAACTTAACCCAGAAAACAGAATTTCCAAGCAATAGAATAATATAAGAAAACCAGGATGTTACAGGAGGGACTGATAAATATCCCCAGGCTAAATGATTGGCCTGATCCAAATGTAAATATTCATCACGCTGCAAATCATATTCCGGATTAAGCAGGGCATACTGTAGAACAAATTTTAAAATGATGAAACCTATTAAAATTATAGTTTTTTTGCTCATGTGGTTTCTGTTTTAATTCAAACACTTTAGTCTATAGCTAATATATAATTTATTTAGGGTTTATACTGTAAAACAATATATTATGAGGAATATAAAAAATAAAAGCTCCGGATTTCTCAGAAGCTTTGTTTATATATTGATAATTTATAAAAGTGATTAGGGCTTAATTTGATGCTTTCTTTTTTCTTTTCCCTAGCCAGATCAATAATCCGGTAACGGGTAATGTTATGGCAAAAAGACAAACCACAAAAGCAAGTATTTTAGTAGGATAACCATAAATACTTCCGGTATGGATTGGATAAATCAGTCGCTTTAATTTGTCTCCTTTCGAAAAGGATTCATAAGGCCTGATCTCTATCTCTTTACCGGTGTACTTGTCAAAATAAATAGCACTTGACTGATTTGGAATGCTGAATTCTAAGTTTTCTTTTAATATAAGAATACTGTTAATGGTATCAGCCGGCATCCTGATTTGAATATTACCTTGGTATGGAAATATACTGTCAGTTTTTTGATATAAAGTTTGATAAAAAGCAGTTTTATCTGTTAATGGATCAACTTTAGTAGGGTTTTCTACTTTTGGAGATGGTCTTTCCGTAGTACCGTTTGCTATAAAATACATTCCGTTTTCAAACCATTTAAAAGACCATGTCAATCCCGTCAGGGCAATAATGAGTAGAAAGATAAAAGTATAAAAACCAAAAGTCGAATGGAAATCCCAATTGACTCTTTTGAAAGATGCTTTCCATTTAACAGTCAGTCGCTGTTTTAAATTTTTTATCTTTTTTGGCCACCATAAAACTAAACCGGAAATCAACATAAAAACAAAGATTAAACACGAACTGCCTGTGATAATTTCTCCCACGTCGTGCAGTAATAAATGCCTGTGTATGTTTAAAACAATAGAGAAAAATCGACTCTCCTGTGCAATAGTCCCAAGTACTTTTCCTGTGTAAGGATCTACAGAGAAAATTTGGCTATCTCCTTCGCTGTTCTTTCCTATGATTGTCATAGTACGTTTAGGGTCGTTATAGACTACGATTCTGTTTATTTTTTCAATAGCGTACTGTTTCTGAATGGCAGCTGTACAATCATCAATTGTTTTTTTGCTGCTCCCAACATTGGATACATTATAAAACTCTGGATTAATAAACTGGTCAATTTCTTTTTCAAAAACCAAAAGACTGCCTGTCAAAGCTACCGTAAACAAAATCAGACCTGAAGCAAGTCCTAGCCAAAGGTGTAATTGTCCAATTTGTTTCTTCAATTTTTTCTTCATGTACTATTTGAATTATTACTGCAAATCTATACTTATTTAGACTAAATTTTGAATAATTTGTTATGAATCTAAATAAATCAAGATAATTACTTGTTAAACAACTATTAATTTTTACTTTTGCGCAGTTTTTATTTAGAATGAATAAAAACAAATACTAACCAAATTTAAAAATCAATGAAACATCTTAGTTTAAGAACATCACAATTTTTATTTATCATTAGCTTTTTATTTACAGCCATTTCTTCTATTGCACAACAAAATCACGGAAAAATGAAAGGGCAAATCACAACATCTGACGGTGAACCTGCGGCAGATGTAAATATTATTCTTAAAAATTCAAAATACGGTACCATTACTAATGACGATGGTGTGTTTGAAATAAACAGAATAAAACCAAATACATATACGTTGCAAATATCCCTGGCAGGTTATGAAACTTCTGAACAGGTCGTTACAGTAGAAGATAATAAAACAGCAACAGTTAATCTGCAGTTGAAAGTTTCAAACAAAGAATTGCAGGAAGTTGTAATTAATAACAGAAAGAGTTTATTGTCTAAAAAAACTGAAACAGTAGCCAGAATGCCACTAAAAAACCTCGAAAATCCTCAGGTGTATAATGTAATACATAAAGAACTTTTTCAGGAACAGGTAGCAATTGATATTACAACTGCTATGAGAAATGCACCAGGGGTAGTGCCGCTTAATTATCCTTCAGGAGGATTTGCACTTATCTTTAGAGGATTTACTGTTGGAATTAACGCCAGAAATGGTATGGAAACATTATCTGGTCGTTCTTCAGTAGGTATTGCAAATATTGAGCGAATTGAAATTTTAAAAGGACCTTCAGGAACTTTATTTGGTTCTTCAGCATCTTCTTTTGGTGGTGTTGTAAATTTAGTCACTAAAAAGCCTTTTGAAACTACAGCTACAGAAGTTGGATATACTGCCGGAAGCTACGGCACAAATATGCTTACCGCTGATATCAATACACCTCTTACTAAAGATAAAAAAGTACTTTTCAGACTTAATGTAGGTGTAAATAAAGCAAAAAGCTTTCTTGATTATGGTTATTCTAATACCTTGTCTTTTACACCAAGTCTTACTTTCAAAGCAACAGATAAGCTTAAATTTAATATCGATGCAGAGCTATATAACGCTAAAAGTACAAAACCCTTATATCCGGGTGCATCTGCAACATCAGGAGTAACAAACCCGGCCGATATCAAATTGGATTATAAAAAATCACTGGTGCATGATGATGCTGATGCTAAATCTACTGCTTCAAAAGCTTTTGTTCAGTCGGAGTATCAGATATCCGACAACTGGAAATCAACTACCTTATTTTCTTATGTAAGTGAAAATGTTGAATACAGTTATCAGGTTTTGCCAACCTGGACTTCTCCAACTACAGCTACTATTCGTGCTACGATGTTTGGGCCAATATCCAGTAATTATACCAATATTCAGGAAAATATTAATGGAGAATTTAAAACGGGTATCTTAAGCCATAAAATAGTAGCCGGAGTGAATTATAGAAATTATTCAGATACTTTTTCATCTACACCAACTCCGACAGCTCCATTTAGAACAATTGATGTGACAACCAACTTCGTACCAGTTAGAAAAAAAGACATTGATGCGGTCTTATTAGCTCCGGTTATACGAGCAGGCAGAGACGAACATACGTATAGTGCCTATGCTTCTTACGTTATGGGGATTGCAGAGAGATTACACATTATGACAAGTTTACGTTTAGATGATTTCGAACGTAAGCAAAGCGGTACGGTATTGGGTTACAAACAAACATCTGTATCACCGAAATTTGGATTGGTATTTGAAGTTCTTGATGATCAGTTGTCGTTGTTTGGAAATTATATGAATGGTTTCCAGAATATAGCTCCTGTAAATCAGCCTGACGGTGCACAATTTGTACCGGATCCACTTTATGCTAATCAATGGGAATCTGGGATAAAAGCTGAATTGTTCAATAAAAAATTAAGCACAACAGTGAGTTATTATGAAATTACTAATGATAATGCATTAATAAGACAAGCAGATTTAGTTTATCAACAGGATGGAAAACAAGTAAGCAAAGGAGTTGAATTTGAATTTCTGGCCAATCCTATCTCTGGTTTAGATATTACTGCAGGGTATGCCTATAATGATAACCGTATCGAAAAAACAAGCGACGTTAATAAAGCCATTGAAGGCAATAAAGCAGCTGATGCTCCTGAACATGTTGTGAATTTTTGGGTTTCTTATAAACTTCAAAATAAGTTAAAAGGTTTAGGTGCAGGTTTTGGCGCAAATTATGTAGATGAAAGTTATCTGACTACAGCTAATACATTTTATATTCCGTCTTATACTATTTATAGCGCTACAGTATTTTATGAGCAGCCAACGTGGAGAGTAGGACTTAAGATAGATAATTTAACTAATGAAAAGTATTGGAGTACTTGGGCAGCACCTCAGGCACCAACAACTATTTTGGGAAGTTTATCATTTAAGTTCTAATCCTTTTATCTTAATAAAAAAGACCTCTATTTGCAAGAATAGAGGTCTTTTTGTTTTACAATTTACAATTTTTATACTGCTATTTCAGATTCAAGAGATTCTTGAATAACAGGATAATTCACTTTTCCGTTTGCAGTAAGCGGTACATTATCTAATTGAATTACTTTTAAGGAACTGGAATGGAGGCTTAGTTTCGCTTTTAAAACTTTTACAATCACTTCTTTGTTTAAACTTGCGTCTGTATACAAAATTGCTAAATGTTTGTCATATATATTCAGGCAAATAAATGTTTGTCCTCCAAGAGTGTTTTTAAGAAGCAATTCTATTTCATCCAGATTGATCCGGGTACCGAATAGTTTTACGATTCTTTTCAGTCGGCCAGTAATATAATAATATCCTTCATTATCTACTCTTGCCTGATCTCCGGTATGCAGTTTTTCTTCCTGATCATAAAATTGAAGGTCGGCTCTTCGTTCGGCATAACCGCCAAAAATATTCGGTCCGTAATAAATAAGTTCAGAAGTTTCATTGTCTATTTCGAAACGTCCGTTTTTGATAGCGCGCCCAATAGAGCTTGCTTTTCTCAGCAAGTCTTTTGGAGGTAAATAAGACATACGTCCACTTGCTTCAGTTTGTCCATATTGTGCGAAGAACTGTTTGCCAAATTGTTCATTATATTCTGAAATGATTTCAATTAATTTATGACTCAGCAATCCTCCGCCATGAGTAAAATAACGAAGCGAAGGATGATCTTTTTTAAAGAAACCTATACTGTGCAGCATTTCGTAAAAATAAGGTACACCTCCTAAAGTAGAATAGCCATAATTTTTCAAATCAGACCAGAATTCTTTTTGAAAAACATCTTTATCAGTACAAACAATCTGATGTGCTTTTATACAATTGGTATGAAAAATAGACAATCCGTAAACCGAATGTACCGGAACATTCAGCGGTACGACGTCATCTGGTTTAATAGGCTGATAGTCCAAAATGGATTTCGCATTCTCTGCCAGATTTTCGTCCGAGAGCCTCACAAATTTCGGGGATCCTGTTGTTCCGGAAGTACTCAACAGCAGTTTAACTTTAGGGTGAATTGGATAAATCGAATTTTCATTGCGTCTGAAAAGTGTGATGCTGTCTGAAGCGTTCACGGTAGTGTAGCCTTCAATAGCATTCCGGGATGGATCATAAATATAATAAGGAGTATATTTTGCTTCTAAGTTTTCCTTAAAATCAGTATTGGTTCCTTGTCCAAGTAATGCAATAGTGTATCTGCTCTGATAAAAATTTAATAAAGTTTCAACTGCCGGCAGCAGGTTGTCATTATAAATAAAGGCAACAGATCGCAAATCATCAATTTCAAGCGATTGGTGCATTTCCCTGAAAGATTTAGAAATACCAGTAGCAGAATCCGTAAAGATTAAATTTTCGTTTTTTGAGATTAAATCATATAATTCCATAATTCTTTGTGTTGGTTTCTAGTTAATTTCAAAACCGTATTTTTTGAGTATTTCTTTAATTTTAATAACGCTTCCCATTTCTAAAATATCCTCCATTTCGATTGAGATGTTATACGTACTTTCGATTTCTTCAACCAGTACGAGATGGCTCATAGAATCCCATTCGGCAATTCCCTGATATTCTAATTCATCATTTATTTCCTGAACTGGTATTTCAAAAGCTCTTGAAAATACGCTGTGTAATTGTGCTGTTGTATTCATATTTTTATCTGAATTAAATTTTTATTAAACTTTAGTTGTTTTCCATTTTCCCTTTCGGAAGATGATAATACAGGCTACGGCTAATACAATTTCTGAAAGGAGTATGGCTGTAAAAACACCATTGGTACCTAAATTAAAGGCTATTCCCAATAAATAAGCAAGCGGAATTTGTACAATATAAAACATCAAAATATACAGCCAGGTTACAATTTTTACTTCTCCGGCAGCATTAAGTGCTCTTGAAATAACCATAGTGTAGCCTAATAAAACGTATGCCATAGAAATAAGATGGATATACATCGTACTTTGGGAAATTACCTCCGGAATATCAGTAAAGATTTTCACCACCGGGACTGCGAGGAATATCCAGCAGACGGCAATAAAAACAAGAAATCCCATATTTAGCATTCCGGCTCTCCAAACCGATTTTTCGGCACGGTCGGGTTGTCTGGCACCGAGATTCTGCCCGGTTAATATTCCGGCCGCATTGCCTAGTCCCCAGGCAGGCATTGTGGCAATTGAAGTTACTCTTTGTGCCAAAATATATCCAGCCAGAGCATGTTCGCCAAAATGGGACATAATTTTAATCATAAATACCCAGCTGGAAGCAGGAATGATAAACTGTATTGTTCCGCTAAAAGCCAGTTTGAGTATTCTTTTGAAAATTTCCAAATGGAATACCAATTGCGCTAATCCGATTTTCATTACGGTTTTGCCTCTGATGAGGTACCACGCCTGATAAAGTACTCCGATCAATCGGGCGATTAAGGTTGCGATTCCAACTCCCAGTAAACCAAAAGCGGGTATAACGCCCCATCCAAAAATAAATATCGGACATAAAATGATATTCAGTGCATTCGAGACCCATAATACCCGCATCGCTGTAGAAGCATCACCGGCTCCACGAAATATTCCGTTGATTACTATTCGGAGGATCAAAAATCCGCTGGAGGCAAACATGACTACACCATAAGTATATCCTTCCTGAATCATGGCAGGCGAGAGTCCCATAAGACTCATTATTTCGGCTGTCCATACAGCACAAACGATACTGATAATAACAGCAATTGGGGTTGTAATGTATATGACCTGCATGGCAGTTTGTCCGGCTGCTTTAAACTTCTTTTCTCCGATTCTTCTTGAAATCATAGACGAAGCTGCAATTCCCAATCCTATAGAAACTGAGTAACAAAAAGTAATAAAAGTAGTTGTGGCACCTGCAATAGAAATAGCGTTGGTTCCTAATCTGCTGACAAAAAATAAATTAGAACAGACAAATAAGGATTCCATTAGTAATTCGGCAACCATTGGGACAGACAATAAAATAATAGTTCTGTTTATACTGCCGGAAGTAAAATTGCTTTCCTTTCCTGAAATAGAACGCCTTAAAAGACTAAAAAACGAACGTGTTTTCAATAAGGCTGTTTTCATAAATTTTCTTTTACTATTAACATTTCCGAGTTTACCAACTGATACAACGGGTTGGGAATAAAACCGCTTTTTTTCATATGAGGAAATCCGGAAGTTTCTTCATAACCATTAAACAAACGTCGGGTATTGAAAATAAGGCGTTTAAATTCCGGAATCAGCAAATCATATTTTTCAAACATATCCTGTAGTTCCGGATGTTCGTCCTGATATTCCGTAATAACATCATAGACACCACTCCAAAAAGAAACTTCGGGATAATTAGCAGTCGTAATTAATATATCACTTAAATATCTGAAAAAAGCATCAAAAACAGCTATTAGAATAACCAACGGAGCATTCTCAGGATTTGGAGAAGCATTAAACATGTTATCAATGAATTCCTGAGGCAGTTTTTTCTTGCCTTCTTCGTTGATTAAGATATCGCCCACAAAATCCTGCAAAGCGATACGCGTAGGAACATAATCTTTTAGAATAAGGATTACATTCTGTCCGTGTGGATCAATGCATAATGAATGCTGGTAATAAATCTGCAATACTGGTTTAAGGTAAGCAGTGAAATAAGCTCTTAACCAAGCTTCCGTAGAAAGTCCTGATTTTTCGATAAGTTCCTGAATAAGGCTTTTTCCTTGATTATCTACATACAGCAATGCAGCCATAGTCATCAGATTTTCTCCTAATTTTAAAAAATTAACAGGACTCTCTCGCCACATCGCTCCCAAAAACTCATTGTATTGATAAGGAGGATTTACAATTTTACTATAACTCGGATGTGTGTAACTTACCGAAACAACTTCTCCTAAGAGCACAACGCCCATATTTTGTAGATGAAGATCTTTTTCAAGTATATCTTTAATCCAGCCTGTTAATTTTGGTGCGATTGACAATTGCCTGGCACATAATCCTCTAATATGACTGGTGTTCAGGATAGACATCGATGTTTTTACATAATGTCTGTGTGGCTGACTTTGATTGAAAAAGGTACGAATGCTTTGCTGCGGACTGTATAAATCATCTGAAAGTCCAAGTGGAATCAGGAATTTAGCCGCAATATCATGGGCAAACTGCATCACCAGTTTGTTTTGCCATTGCCACGAATGTACCGGAATAAAAATATAATCGTCCGGATTTACTTCTGCCTGATTCAATAGAGTTCTAAACGAAGCTATTTTTTCTTTTCCCAATTCATTTTCAAAAAAGAGCTGCTGATTCATACTATCTAATAAACGAAATGTAGCACGGCTTTTATGGGCAGCAATCCATACCAAACGGGTATTCTGACCCGATTCCGGTGTAAAGTTTTGATAATCCTGCGAATCAAATCCGATGCGGCCTTTGTTTACAATCACCCACGGATGTCCGTCCAGACTGTGTTCTATGGTTTGAAAATCAGAATCTGCAAGTTCGGAAGCCGACAAACGTTTGTTGGATTGGATAAAAGCATCAGCATATAAAGTATGCAGCAATTCTTCTGCATAATGTGCCAGTGTAAAAGAATTGATACCAAAAGTTTCCTGAAGTTCTATAAAGAAATTAGGAACATCAATTACATCTGATTGCTGTCCGTTTTCGCTTCTTCGAATACTTTCTCTGACAATATGCCAATAATTTATAAATCTTGGATAACCTGAAAAAGTGTAATACAGGTTCTCTTTATCGCTTGACAGTTTAAAATGCGTAAGGCCGTCTTCGTCCTTGCTTATGATTTCTGGTTTTGCCAAATCTTCGCGCATTAATTCTGAAATACTTTTAGCCAGTAGGTTTCGGTTTACTTTATTCCAAATATCTCCGTTAAGATGTTGTACATCTTTAAATGTGTTATCAGAAGTACTCATCTTAGTTTGTTTTTATTAATGCTTCAATATCCAGTGATTCATTCACCAGTTCCATAGTCTTGTTTTCTAAAGAATCTTCTGATTTCAATACACCAAATTCCTGAAAAGCGATTCGTTTTTCCACCTTATAAACTTCACGATTGGCTATCTGATTGATGATGTATGAATTTCTGTAAGGTCCCATGCCTAAGTCTGGAGTCGAAAGTCCGTGTGTATGCAGTTCCGCATTCTGAACAAAGATTTCGTTACCTTCTTTATCAATCGTATAATTGCGGTTTACATTGAACAAGCCATTTTCCAGACGGTTAATTTTGCTTTCAATTCCTTTAATGATTTCCGGTTCTTTGTAGGTGTAACCAGTAGCGAGAATAATGCAGTCACTTTCGTCCTGATATGGTTTTTCAAGTTCAGTATGCATGAAATCCATTTGATAAGAACCATCAGAATTTTCTGTTACGTCGGTAAGGCGAAGATTAGAACGTAATTCTACATTCAAAGGCTTATTTTCTAAACTCATTTCATACAGGCTGTCAAAAATTTCATTAATAAGTTCCTGATCGATGCCTTTGTAAAGTCCGTGTTGTCTGGCCAGAAGCTGTTTGCGTTTTTCGTAAGTCAGACTATGGAAATGATCTACATATTCAGGAGAAGTCAGTTCCAGAGTCAGTTTCGATTTATTATCCAAAGGGAAGAAGTGAGAAGAACGGGTAAACCATTTTAGTTTTAAACCATTTTCAGTTTCAGGCAGAAGATCCTTAAAAACTTCTGCGGCACTTTGTCCTGAACCAATAATAGTAACTGAATTATTGTTTTTAATTCTCGACTTGAAATATAAATATTTGGATGCGTGTATTACATTTGGTAATTCCTGTTTCTCAATAAAGTCCGGAACATAAGGAGAAGTTCCTGTGCCTAAAACAATCTTTTTGGCATAATAAGTTGAGGTGATACAGGTTTCTGTATTCATGACAATTACTTTGTATAAACCATCAACATAATCTAAAGAAACTACTTTGTGTGAGAATTTTAAATTATTAAGTTTAGAAACGACCCATTTGCAGTACTCGTTATATTCTCTTCTGAAAATAAAGAAGTTTTCACGAATGTAAAACTTATACAAACGCCCGCTTTCCTTGATGAAATTCAGGAATGTGTATTTACTTGTAGGATCAGCCATCGTAACCAGATCTCCCAAAAAAGGAACCTGGAGGCTTGCATTGTTTAGCATTAAACCCGGGTGCCAGTCAAAACCGGCTGACTGATCAAAAAACAGGGATGATAATTCTTCTACGGGCTCCATAAGAGCGGCAAGGCCAAGGTTAAAAGGACCAATTCCAATACCTATAACCGAGTATGTTTTTTCTGTACTCATTGCTATTTTTTTATTGATTAAACCTGGGTCGCTGCAACCGGAATGTTCTGAAAGTTTTTGGCAGCCGGAAATTTCTCCCAATACCATTCTCTATAACAAAAATTCAGATTGGCTTTTTTATGCGGCATTTCGATTACTTTTTGAATTTTGAATCCAACTTGTGCCTTATTCATCATGGAAGCCAGTGAATCTACGGAACCTTCACCAATCATTTTGCCAACTTTAGCTTCGGCAAAAACAAAATCCATCATAGATTGTGTTACGGCAGAAGTGAATTTAAGTTTGGAATCTGTAGGTGCAATAATTAAATGTGTACCGTAATCAGATGGGAGCGAATCGTAATGATTGCCAACAATGTCGCGATTTGCCCAATATACTTCCATGTTAAAAGTCGGAACACCATTTGCTTCACCAATATAACTGTGAGAGATATCGCCGGGAAGTAAGGTGCGGTAAAACATTTCCAGATCCTTAATCGGCCAGTTCATTTGCCAGATTTTCAGCGCATGTTCGCGATGAAACCATTCATGAAGTATTTCAAGATCGTTGTCAACATTTACGGGACGCAGGGTTATTGTTACGTTTTCCTTTTCGAAGTATCGGCTAAAAACTATGTCAGTTCCTTTTGGATTTATTAACTTTTTAGAAAAAAAGTATTTATTTAAGGGATTTGGATAGCTTAAATAAACCGCAGGATTGGTTCTTGGCGCACTCGCTTCATCCATATTATTAAGGCTCGTGAGCAGGTTTCCTTTTGCAAGGAGCTGAGTACTGTTGAGGAAATGTGAAGCCAGGCCTGTTGTATCAGAAGGTTCTTCTGCTTTAAAAACTTCATATATTAAATTAATAAGCTGAGGTTCATCAGCCAGTTTGTTTTTGCTCAATGCATTTACAATTCCAAACAGATGATTTACTAAAAGATAATAACCCCAAAGGTTAATAATTCGGCTTTCGGCTATAAAATTTCTGCTTTCGTCACCAAATCCCGGAAGTATTTTCTGTAATTCATCTACTTTTCCCTGACGGAAAAAATAGCCCTGATTGTCCCTGAAGTACATTTTAGAAGGAAAAAGATTGTCATCAAATTCAATAAGGATATTTTGTTGATGAAATTCTGCTCCAAATCCATATTTATTAAAAATACCTATTAGAGGATGTATCGTAATTTTAAGGTATTGCTTAAACCAGTCAACAGCAACTTCGGAGATTTCTTTGTTCAGCCTTTTTGCGGATTCCTGAATAAGATTTGATATTCTGGCTGTTTCTCCTAAAACCCCATCCTGAGTTAAAGACGCTGCCATACTCACATTTTTTCTGGAATTTGCTCCGTGAAAAGGATTTTGGCGCACACTGGTACTAAAGCCATCGATGATTTTATCCTGATAAATAACTGCTATGTATGCCGGATCGCAAATAAGATGGACCTCAGGATACTCTTTTTGAATTCCTTTTCCCCATTCTGTTTTCATGAGTTTGCTGGCATCATAACCACGATTCAGTTCATGAAGATAATTTACACGATAAGAGTTGGTAATTTTTACATGAAGTGAAAATTTGTACATCCATTTACTTTCAGCATTGTATACCGTTCGAACCGATGAGGTAGCCGTATACGATGGTCCGAATTGTCCCAGACTGAATAATAGTTCTTTGGATTGCATTTCCTTAATTTCAGTCTGATTTAGTAAGTACTCAGCTTCCCACGGATGGGTAGGAACTACTTTCCATGTAGGATGAGCAGCCAGTAATTCTTTAGCATTGTTATTCGCATACTTCGAAATTTCAGTTCTCAGATAATCCGTCATCAGATACTCTTCGGTGCTTTTCTCCAGGACATTATCCGAATGAATCAGAAAGAAATGCAACGGGAATTGCCCAGCTGTTTCAGGAGAATATTTTTTTAGTTCCTCATTCGTAAAACCTTCTCTGCTTTTTGGCAGAGGGTGTACGCTGTGTCCCAAAATCAGCGATTGTTCAGCTTCAATAAAAGTCTGTTCAGGACTATTGACCGCCTGATCACTTTTTTTATATTCAGAAAGATAAAAAGCCAGATTATCTATACTGTTCTGCATGCGTTTTTGAGTTGGCAGCGAATCGATTTCTGGATAATCTGTTTTAGAAAATGCTGATACAATTTCTACAAAATCAAATGGACTTATCTCTTTGATTTCGTCAGAAGAACTATTACGGACAACGATTGGAAAACCAAAAGAGTGCACACCGCTTTCTGAAAAGTAGGTTAGGGGAGCAAAAACTTCCTGACCTATACTCGTAAAATCAAATCTAAGAAATGATTTATGATGGATAGCCTGCATATAATCTGCCAGTGCAGGATCATATTTCGGAATGCCTTCGTAGCGGCTCCAGTTTTTGAATTCCCTGCAAAAGCAATTCAACAGGGATTTAAAATTCACCTGCTCTGCCTGCTGACGATAGTTAGTTAAGTTGTTGGTAGTCATTTCCGTTTTGTTTAATGAGTTTAAGAATATTTTTGATGTCATTAAGCGTCGTTAATGGATTGAAAATGGTGAATTTGAGATAGAATTTTCCATTTACTTTAGTACTGGCAACCAAAACTTCTCCGCTGAAAAATAATTTTTCTTTGATATACTGATTGATGTTGCAATAATTCGACTGATCAAGTCCATTAACAAAACGGAAGACTAATACCCCTATATCAGAATGGCATAGAAGTTCGAAATTTTCATCCTGTTCAATATAAGCAGCTGTCTGCTGAGCTGTTTCGATAATAGTGTCGGTATATTGTCCCAGTTTTTCTTTACCCATATAGCGGAGGGTGAACCAAAGTTTAAGTGCATCAAAACGGCGTGTACTCTGGATAATCGATTTATTGATTTGTGCCGGAAGAGCATCATAATTTTGCTCTTTCGGATTCAGATAATCCGCGTGATGTTTGATGATGTTAAGATGTAATTTGTTTTTTACAATAAAAGCACTGCTGCTGATGGGCTGAAAGAAAGATTTATGGTAGTCAATGGTTACAGAGTCTGCAAGTTCAATACCATTCAAAAGATATCTGTATTTTTCTGTTAACAATAATCCACAACCATAAGCAGCATCAACATGTAGCCATAAATTATGACGGCTGGCGACAGTAGCTATTTCAGTTAATGGATCAACATTACCAAAATCTGTTGTTCCCGCAGTGGCTGTAATCGCGATAGGGATATTGCCTTTTTCTATTTCTTTTGCAATTGCTTTTTCAAGCTGCTTAGGATCCATTCGATATCTGGCATCTACACCAACATGGATGATAGCTTGTTCGCCGAGACCTAAAATCCAGGCGTTTTTATGGTTACTGAAATGCGCTTTATCAGAAACAAATATTCTGAATTTACTGGCATCAGGAGGTAGACCATCAAGTTTGATGTTCCATTTTTGATATTCAAGAGAGAAGTAATCCCTTGCCAGTAATAATCCCATTAAGTTACTTTGAGAACCTCCGGCAGTAAAAATTCCATCAGCATTTTCAGAATAGCCAATTTGTTTACTGGTCCAGTCGATTAGTTTGCGTTCTATGAAAGTTCCCCCGGCGCTTTGATCGTACGTATCCTGAGAAGAATTTATGGCGCTAATTAGCACTTCTGCAGCCAGTGCCGGAATAACGACAGGGCAATTTAAATGCGCAATATATTCCGGTAAATGATAAGCTGTAGCGTGTTTTACATACAGTTCGTCTGCTTCATTCAGAAGACTCTCGTAATCAGGAAGAGGAATATCTAAATCTACATTTTCTACCTTAGATTTCATTTCGTCAGGTCTGATTCCGCTGAAAGGTTTTTGATTGTTTTTTAGAAAGTCTGTAACGCGGTTTTGTGCTAATTGTATGGCTTTAGCATATTCATCATTCGCATGTTGATGAAAAATATCTTTATAATAATCCTGATCTGGAGTAAGCACTGATTTTTTTTGTGCTTCATCATTCATTAATGTGTTGTTCATAATGGGTTTTATTTAGGGTTTGTTAATAATTTATTGCAGATAAATCACTTTTTTGGATAAAGGAGTTCTCTTCTTTTTTGATATTTTTAAATCATCTGCATAATATCCCAGATAGAGAAGACCTAATGACCTTTCGTTTTCAGCAAGACCGAATTCGCTCACGTAATCAATAGCCACATTTTTGGTACTCCAATAACTTCCAATATTATTAGCAGTACACGTTAACGCCATATTTTGTACAGCAGATGATACAGCGGCAATTTCTTCCCATTCAGGAAGATTGATTTTAGTGTTTCGAACGAGAATTATTCCAATCATGCAAACAGCATTCAAAGGATAGTTCCGCAGATAATCCAGTTTTTTTTCAAATGCTTCGGTTGTCAGTTCTTTTGCATAAGAGTCTTTGTAATAATCGGCCATGTATTGGCCATATTCTTCAAGATATTTTCCTCTTAAAACAATAAATCTCCAGGGTTCTGTCATTTTGTGATTTGGAGCCCAGGTAGCGTTTATTAGAATTTCATCGAGCAGTTCATCGGGCAATTTCCCCTTAATGTATTGGTCTCCAAAAATGCTTCTCCTGTTCCGGATATTTTCTGAAATTTTTTTTGGTTTGTCAGAGTAATCTGAAACTCCGGTATTACTGGGATTGTCTTTAATTTTCATTTTTTTTTAAATTTTTCTAAGAAAATCATTGCTATTTAGATTAATTAAAAATATATTTGTAAGTAAATCTTATTTAGACTAAGTAAAAACAAATGTATAAATTAAAATGAATAAAAAAAATAAATATGAAAAGTTTTATACGAATGCCCGTACATAAATAAATTTACTGTTCCAGATTTAATTTTATATGATGCTTATTTTTAGTGCATTGTGTTTAATGTTTCAATTGTATTTTAATAACCTAAAAACGGATTAAAAAATGAAATCACAATCAATTATTTCAATTGAAAGACCTACTGATAACCTACTGTCTTTTAATATTCCTACAAAACCCTTAATAATCGAAATAACACATCAGGAGAGAAATATTTTATCAAATGTGGGCAACCTTCTGGTGAAAGCATTTGGGAATTATGAAAACCCTGAATATATATCGTCTCTCCATCTTCATGCCTTTCAATTATTACCTGAACGAATTACCCGAATCTTAAGTCAGTTTGGTACTGATTTTTCAGCTGAGCAATATGGTGCAATTGTTTTTAAGGGACTATTAGAAGTAAATCAGGACGAATTAGGACCAACACCTCCAAACTGGCAGAAAGCAGATTATGAAAAGCTAAATAAATATGGTTTTATCTGTTCGCTTCTACACGGTGCTGTCCCTTCCAAACCAGTACAGTATTATGCCCAAAGAAAGGGTGGTGGACTTTTGCATGCTGTTATTCCAGATGAAAAAATGTCAAACACACAGACTGGTTCGGGATCAAAAACAGATTTGTTTGTGCATACAGAAGATGCTTTTTTGAAAAATCAGGCAGATTTTTTGAGTTTTCTTTATTTAAGGAATGAAGAGAGAGTTCCTTCAACATTGTATTCCATTCGTTCTCACGGGGAAGTTAATTCAGTAATGGAAAAATTATTTGATCCAATTTATCAATGTCCCAAAGATGCTAATTATGAGGACGAGGATGTTTCAGATACCGCACCGCTGGAGTCTGTTTTATATGGTAACCGTGAACTTCCTTTTATACGTTTTGATGCTGCAGAACAAATATTTAATGAAAATGCAGGACAAACATCTGAGGCACTTAATAATTTAATGGACTTTTGGGATGAAGCCAAAACACTAATAAATAGTGATTATATTCCGAATTCAGGAGATCTTATTTTTGTTAATAATCATTTATGTGCTCACGGAAGAAGTGCTTTTGTAGCCGGTCAGAGAATAGAAAACGGTGAGATTGTAAAATGTGAGCGTCGTCAGATGTTAAGAATGATGAGCAAAACAAGTTTGATACACATCAGGTCTTTTACCCAAAAAAATGATCCTTATTTTATTATGGAAGAGCACTTAGGGAAAATGTTTAATCTTGATTAAGTTACTTTGAAATAGGATATATTGGAATAAAAAAACTCAGTTGATCGGTATAGATGTTCTGGGTTTTTTTATTATTGAAATGGAGTAAATTGTTTTACTTTATAAATTATTTATCAAAGCGTAACTTCAAGTGCTGATACAATTTCTGCAATTGAAAAATAAGCTCCGCAGACAAATTCATCTGCAGCTCCGTAATATATTGTCAATTTATCTCCTTCTACTACATGACCATTTGTAAAAACAACATGTCCAAAAAAACCGCTCAGTTCATAACTTTCCTTGGGTATCATAATTGGGTCCAGGGTTCGGGAGATTACTTTAGAGGGATCTTCCAAATCCATTAAAAAAGCACCCAGGCAATATTGATGTTCCGCATTTGCACCATGATAAATTTCGAGCCATCCTTTATCTGTTTTAATTGGCGAAGCTCCTGCACCAACTCTGGCACTATCCCAGAAGCCTTTCCTGGTTCCTAAAAGAAATTGATGATTTCCCCAATGCATACCATCCGGGGATTCTGCCAGCCAAATAAAATTGCCTCCAATCTGTGGGCTGGAAGGGCGATGCAACGCATAAAATTTACCGTTTATTTTTTCTTCAAAAATGGTACAATCTTTATTATGCGGAGGAAATATCATGCCTTTTGTTTCAAAATTTTTCCAGTCTTTGGTGGTACGCAATCCAACCCCCACGCCATTGTTCGACACTGCTGTATAAGTAATATAGTAAGTATTTTCTAAATAGCTAATTCTGGCATCTTCTATTCCAAACTGCTCTAAAACTCCAGACCCCATAAGGGGATGAATATCTTCAGGAGTATAAAAATGAATTCCATCGTCAGTACATAAAATTCGTAAATGCGAAAGAGTAGTGAGATAGTCAAGCCCTTTATATTGGACTATTCTGGCATCTGTTGCTACTAAGTCGGGATCGTTTAAAGGTATTTCTATAATTTCGACTTTTCCAAAAGTATTGATTATGGGAAAGAAAATCACGCCTTCTTTTTGTGAAATGCATTCAGCTACCCGTACCAAAAGCCATGTTTTGCCCTCAAATACAAAAACACCGGGATTTAAAAGACTAATAATATGTAAATCAGGACTACTTGGAAGCAAATCTTTTGGCATTAAAAGTGGATTTTCAGGGAATCTGTGGGCAATGTCAATCATAATTTATTTCATGTTTAGTTACCTGAAAAATAATTTTGAAGTTTACTCAATACATAAGTAATAATTAACTTAAAGAAAACTATTTCATCACAAAATAGTTTATAAAATACCATCGGTTTATTATAAAATTTTCATTAAAGAAATGTGTTGCGGTAATAAGAATGGAGTCCTGTGAAGTCGATTTACAATAATGTCCAAATCCAAATTATCATTATTTTATGTTGATGTCATTTGGTTATTTTATTTTATAAAAAAAGTGACTAATTAATGAATTGATTATTACTACTTAAAGGTAATATTTTTTATAATTGAGAACTACTAGTTTTAACCTGTTTAAAATCAATTGTGTAAGAAATGTGTTTTTTTGTATCTTTAAGATGTTGTATCAAATGTTAAATTCAAGAATAATTCCTAAAACATTTTTAAATATAAATCTCTCAATATAGATTTTATCTATGAAAGTAGATTGATATAATATAGGATCGTATATAAAGTTTATCTATTGACTTTGTAATTTAGTAATTCGGTTAAATAATAAAATCAAAAAAATAAAACATGGAAAATCAATCAAATGACATTAGTAAATGCCCTTTTCATAATGGCAGTATGGACAAGGCAGCAGCTTCAGGGACAAAAAATCGCGACTGGTGGCCAAATCAGTTAAAAGTAAATATCCTGCGACAGAATTCTCCTTTATCAGATCCACTGGGAAATAATTTTAATTATGCGGAAGCTTTTAAAAGTCTTGATCTGGAAGCAGTAAAAAAAGATTTACATGATCTGATGACTGACTCACAAGATTGGTGGCCTGCAGACTTTGGTCATTATGGAGGTTTGTTTATTCGAATGGCGTGGCATAGTGCAGGAACTTATCGTGTACATGACGGACGTGGTGGCGCAGGTGCAGGACAACAGCGTTTTGCTCCTTTAAACAGCTGGCCGGATAACGTTAGCCTTGATAAAGCGAGAAGACTTTTATGGCCAATCAAACAAAAATACGGTCAAAAAATCTCCTGGGCTGATTTGATGATATTAACTGGGAATGTTGCTTTGGAATCTATGGGTTTTAAAACATTTGGTTTTGCGGGAGGGCGTGCAGATGTTTGGGAACCGGACGAATCAGTTTATTGGGGTTCTGAAACAACCTGGCTGGGTGGAGACGAACGTTATAATGACGGATCAGAAGGAGTGCCAAAAGATCATGGCGTAGTGTCTTCGGATGATGATGCAGATGGTCAGGTCCACTCCAGAAATCTTGAAAAACCTCTTGCAGCAGTACAAATGGGACTTATATATGTAAATCCTGAAGGACCGGATGGTAATCCTGATCCTATTCTGGCAGCGAAAGATATACGCGATACTTTCGGTCGTATGGCTATGGATGATGAAGAAACAGTAGCGCTAATTGCCGGAGGACATACTTTTGGAAAAACACACGGAGCAGCTTCATCAGATCATGTTGACAAAGAGCCTGAAGCATCTGGTATAGAACTACAGGGCTTTGGCTGGCAAAATAGTTTTGGTTCAGGAAAAGGTCCTGACACCATTACAAGTGGGCTGGAGGTTACCTGGACAAAAACGCCAACACAATGGAGTAATAATTTTTTCGAAAACTTATTTGGTTTTGAATGGGAACTTTCTAAAAGCCCTGCGGGTGCACACCAATGGGTAGCTAAAAATGCAGAGCCTATTATTCCGGACGCTTTTGATAGTACTAAAAAGCATTTACCAACAATGCTTACTACTGACTTATCATTACGATTAGATCCCGCATATGAAAAAATATCACGCCGATTTCTCGAAAATCCTGATGATTTTGCAGATGCTTTTGCGCGTGCGTGGTTTAAACTTACGCATAGAGACATGGGGCCGCGTTCGCGTTATCTTGGCTCTGATGTTCCTCAGGAAGAATTATTATGGCAGGATCCTATTCCGGAGGTAAATCACCCTATAATTGATGAAAATGATATTATTGAGTTAAAAGAAAAAATACTTAATGCAGGATTAAATACATCTCAATTAGTTGCCACAGCCTGGGCATCTGCATCTACCTTTAGAGGATCAGATAAACGTGGAGGGGCGAACGGCGCACGGATACGATTAGCTCCGCAAAAAGACTGGCAGGTAAATAATCCGGTACAGCTTAAACAGGTTTTAGATAAACTTGAAAATATTCAAACCGAATTTAATGCAAAACAGGGTAGTGCAAAAAAAGTTTCTTTAGCAGATTTAATCGTTTTGGCAGGAAATGCAGGGGTTGAAAAAGCAATTAAAGAAGCAGGTTACTCAGTTACTTTATCCTTCTATGCAGGACGTGCGGATGCCTCTGCAGAGCAGACAGATGTGGAGTCTTTTCAATATCTGGAGCCTAAAGCAGATGGATTCCGTAATTACAGAAAAACAAGATCAACAGTTTCTACAGAGGAACTTCTTATCGATAAAGCAAATTTATTGACACTTACGGCACCTGAACTGACTGTACTTTTGGGAGGATTACGTGTGCTTGATATTAATACAGACGGAAGTAAAAATGGTGTTTTTACAAATAGTCCTGGTCAGCTTACTAATGATTTCTTTATAAATTTATTAGACATGAATACACAATGGCAGGCTTTATCAGAGGACAAAGAGCTTTATGCAGGAAACGACCGCAATACCGGTCAGCCAAAATGGATTGGAACCCGTGCCGATCTTCTATTCGGATCCAATTCAGAATTAAGGGCTATTGCAGAAGTTTATGCAAGTAGTGATGCTAATGAAAAATTTATAAATGATTTCGTTGCTGTCTGGAATAAAGTAATGAATCTGGATCGATTTGATTTAATTTGATTGATTTCAAGAATTATAAAATAATTAAAAGGAGCCCAATTTTAGACGGCTCCTTTTTTATTACCATAAGAATTAATGTTTTGGCTTTTGAGTTTAAAAACACTAATTTTTTCCGGATAACCATTCTGTGCTAAATTTGTACCTTTTTTATACCTTTGTCTTATGATAAATCAAGATTCTATAGTTGCTTTGGCTACACCGTCCGGAGCAGGAGCTATTGCCATAATTCGAATTTCAGGTTCAGATGCTATTGCTATCGGAAACTCAGTTTTTAAATCCATAAAAAACAAGGATTTAACCAGACAAAAAACACATACTTTGCATTTAGGTCATATTGTTGATGATGCTAAAACTCTTGATGAAGTATTAGTTTCAGTATTTAAAGAGCCTAATTCATATACTGGCGAAAATACTATCGAAATCTCCTGCCACGGTTCAGCTTATATTCAGCAGCAAATTATTCAGTTATTGTTGCGAAAAGGCTGTCGAATGGCTGATGCGGGAGAGTTTACTTTGAGAGCTTTCTTAAATGGAAAACTGGATTTATCGCAGGCAGAAGCTGTTGCTGATTTAATTTCATCAGATAATGAAGCGTCCCATCAAATTGCGATGCAGCAAATGCGTGGCGGATTTAGTAATGAAATTGCGAAATTAAGAGAAGAACTTTTAAATTTTGCCTCCTTAATTGAATTAGAACTGGATTTTGCAGAAGAAGACGTTGAATTTGCAGACAGAACACAATTCTATGAATTATTAAACCGAATTGAATTTGTTCTGAAACGCTTAATCGATTCTTTTGCAGTTGGAAATGTTATAAAAAATGGAATCCCGGTTGCTATTGTAGGAGAGCCTAACGTTGGAAAATCTACTTTATTGAATGCCTTATTAAATGAGGAACGTGCAATTGTTTCTGATATTGCAGGAACTACCCGTGATACTATTGAAGATGAACTTGTCATTGGAGGGATTGGTTTTAGATTTATTGATACAGCAGGAATTAGGGAAACAAAAGATGTCGTAGAGAGTATCGGAATTAAAAAAACATTCGAGAAAATTGAACAGGCACAAGTTGTTTTGTACCTGGTTGATGGCTGCCTGTTGTCAGTTGATGGAAAACTAGATAATTTACTTGTAGAAATCAACAAAACACAAAATCAATATCCGCAAAAGCCTATTTTGGTTATCATCAACAAAAAAGACTTGCTTTCTAAAGAAGTTATTGATCGTATTGATGCAAAACTAACAACCAATAATCAACAACCAACAACTATATACATTTCTGCAAAACAAAAGATTGGTGTTGAAGAATTAAAAAATCAACTCCTTTCGTTTGTAAATACCGGAGCTCTGAGAAATAATGACACTATAGTTACTAATACAAGACATTATGATTCACTACTTAAAGCTTTGGATGAGATACAAAAAGTAAAATTTGGTCTTGAAACCAATCTGTCAAGTGATTTAATTGCGCTTGATATACGTGAAGCCTTATATCAATTTGGTCTTATTACCGGCCAGGTTTCAAATGACGAATTACTGGGTAATATCTTTGCTAATTTTTGTATCGGGAAGTAAATTATCTTTTTTAACTTCACTATTATGTCATTTTAACCGTATACCCAATCGGGTATGTTTTTTGATTTAAAATATATTTTATACCCGAAATGGTATTGTTTTTCTTTTTTTTATATATTTATACCTCAAAAGGTATAGATATGGATTCGTTACGATTATTTGTAAAGCAAAAGCGCAAAGAGTTAAAATTAACACAAGAGGACTTAGCTTTAAATGCCGGTGTTGGTTTGCGTTTTGTTCGTGATTTGGAGCAGGGTAAGAAGACGCTTCGTTTAGATAAAGTCAATGATGTATTAGCATTGTTTGGTAAAGAAGTTGGTGTAATCGATAAAATACGAGATTAATGGCAAGGCAGGCAAAAATATATTTTCAAGATCAATTAGCCGGATATTTGGTTGAAGGTGATGATGGGTACTCTTATAGCTACGACACAAAATACCTTGAAAAGTCTAATCCAAAACCTGTTAGTTTAACTTTGCCAATTTCTGAAAATACCTACCACAGTAAGGTACTTTTTCCATTTTTTGATGGTTTAATACCCGAAGGATGGTTATTAGAAATTGGAGAAAAACATTGGAAACTTAATCCTCGTGATCGTTTTGAATTGTTAATCAATTTATGCAGGGATACGATAGGTGCTGTTTCTGTACATCCGATGGAGGCGGAAAATTATGACTAATTGTTTGTTTTGTTATCGGCCCGTTGAAACGGGTGAATATCATGCTGCATGTTCAAAGAAATTCTTTGGTACAACACAAGTCCCTATTTTGGAATTAGACAAGCAAAAATTAAATAAATTAGCTCAAATCACAGTAAATGAACGATTAGCTTTGACAGGTGTACAACCAAAAATATCCCTTAGCTTAAACGGAGAAAAAGGAAATAAAAGACTGACTTTGGTTGGTCTATGGGGTGATTACATTCTGAAACCACAATCTGCTGATTTTCGTTTTATGCCTGAAGTAGAAGACCTAACAATGCATTTGGCCAGGCTGTTTAAAATAGAAACAGCTGAGCATACGCTAATACGAACATCTACTGGAGAATTAGCCTACATAACAAAGCGTTTTGATCGAAAAAAAGACAAGAAAATTCACATTGAAGACTTATGTCAGTTGTCGGAACTTTTGACAGAACAAAAATATAAAAGTTCCTATGAACGTGTTGGAAAAATAATAAAGCAGTACACTACCAATTCAGGATTGGATGTTATTAAATATTTTAGATTAGTATTATTTAGTTTTTTGACAGGAAATAATGATATGCATCTGAAAAATTTCTCGCTGATTCATACAGATAAAGGTATTTTATTTTCACAAGCATATGATCTTTTAAATGTCAGCCTAATTTATCCTCAGGATCACGAAGAGTTAGCTTTAACCCTGAGTGGTCGTAAAAACAAAATAAAACGAACTGATTTTGATCAATTTGCTTCTGGTTTAGGCATTGCAGAGATAGTTCGGGATAACATTTATAAAGATTTTTCTAAACAGTCTGAAAAAATACCAGACTGGATTTATCGGAGTTTTTTAAGTGATGAATATAAGGAAGGGTATATTCAGATTGTCAACAGCAAACTGAAGCAGATTGCGCTCTAAGAAAAAAAATGGATTTTTTTTTTACTGTTATAAAATAGATACAAAACTCATACAGCAATTTTAAAGAACAAAAAAACTTGCGAAAGAAACATATTCATTTATAGATTTTATAAGAAAATTTTAACTGTTAAATAACTGATAATTATCAGTTTGATTTGTTTTTAGAATGGTTAAATTAGTATAAACTAATTAATCAGATTTAAAAATGAAAAAGATATTATTCCCAACCGATTTTTCTGAAGCAGCTACAAATGCTTTTGTTCATGCTTTAGAGTTTGCTAAAGTTGTCAATGCAGAACTTATTTTGCTGCATACTTTTGAAATTCCTGTATATGACAGCCAATTCTTTCCGGAAAATTATGCAGCGATTTACAGTTCGATAGAATTAGCTAATTTTGAGATGTTTAAGGATGAAATTCCTAAACTAAAAACTATTGCAATTGAAAGAAACTTAGAAGAAATTGTTGTTAAGCATCGTTTGATGGATGGAGATCTGCTTTATAATTTAAAAAATGCTGTAGAAGAAGATAAAGCAGATTTTGTTATTATGGGGACAAACGGAATTTCTGACTGGACAACTTTTTTTACAGGTTCTAATACCAGTTCGGTAATTTCAGGAGTTGATGTTCCGGTTTTATGTGTACCAATAGATGCTAAATTCAAAAAGATAAAGGTTATTGGATTTACTACCCGTTATCGCGAAAAGGATAAAAAAGAATTAAAGAAAGTATTGAAAATAGCTAAGAAAATGGATGCTAAAGTTAGAAGCTTATATGTTAAAACTTCTGATTCTGATGTAGCTCCTGAAACCGTTAGAGAATGGGAGGTAGAATTTGCTGATGAAAATGTAGAATTTTTAGTCCTGCCAAGCGATGATGTAAAAGAAACGATACTTGATTTTATACTTTATAAAGACATTGATGTTCTGACTACAATTAAACACAAAAGATCTTTTTTTGAAAGTCTCTTTAATTCCAGTTTTAGTAAAAAGATAACAAAGGAAGTTTCTATTCCGGTTTTAGTGATGCATGACAACTAATTTCTGAAATAATTAAAGCCTGTTTTGTAATGGTAAAAACTATATTTGTGATTCATTAAATTAAAAAGATGGATTATTATCAAGACAGGGTTTCGCACTACAGTGAATTATTACGTAAAACCAATAAAAAATTCAATAGTATCAGTCTTTTAAGGCTCTTAAGTGTCTTTATTTGTTTGTTTATGATATTTTATTATATCAAAACCAATGAAATTTCATACTTAGCTGGTGCATTTGTGTCTTTTATTGGTTTTGTTTTTTTAATGCGTATGCATTGGAAATTATCTTTTCAAAAACAGCTTTTAATTGCGCTTTTAAAAATAAATAAAAACGAAATTTCTTTTCTGAAAAGAGAAGCACTTCCTTTTGAAAATGGTATAGAGTTTAACGATTTTCATCATCCTTATGCGTACGATTTAGATATTTTCGGTGAGCATTCTTTGTTTCAGAATTTAAACAGGACAGCAACTTTTATTGGTAAAAAGACACTGGCGAATCAATTATTGAAACTAAATTCTAATGAAGGAATTCTTGAAAATCAGGAAGCGATTAGCGAGCTTATATCAAAAATAAACTGGCGTCAGGAGTTTAATGCGCTGGCAGTTGTCAGTCATGACAGTAAAGATTATTACGAATCATTAATTAATTGGAATTCAGTTAAAAATGATAAATTACCTAAAGTTTTAAATATACTTTCATTTGCTTTTCCAATTTTGTTTTTTGGAGTTCTGGCGGCTTATTTTGTTACTTCAAAAACAATTTTGTTATCATATATGACTTATATTTTTATTGGAAATCTGATTGTTTTAGGCAGGGCAATAAAGCGAATTCAGTCTGAAATTGCTAAAGCTGATAATATTGATAAAATCATCAAACAATACAGTCTGTTAGTTGAGAAGATTGAACTTGAAAAGTTTGAATCTAAAAAATTAATTCAATTAAAGCAAAAACTGATTTTTAAAAACGCATCAGCAAGTTCGCATTTAAAACAGTTGTCTGAGTTGTTTTCACGAATGGATACCATTAGCAATTTAGTAACAGCTATTCTCTTCAACGGAACCTTTTTGTTTAATCTGCACGTTTTAAAAGCGCTTTTAAAATGGAAAGAAGATTATAGAGATGAACTTAAACAATGGATTGATGTGATTGGTGAATTTGAAGCTTTAAGCAGTCTGGCAAATCTGGCATACAATAACCCTGATTTTGTTTTTCCCGAAATCAATACAGAATATGAAATTGGATTTAAAAATCTGAGTCATCCATTATTAAATCCGGTGAGCAGGGTAGGGAATGATACTCATTTTTATCCGGAATCCTTTATGATTTTGACAGGCTCAAATATGTCAGGAAAAAGCACTTTTTTAAGAAGTTTGGGTGTTAATATGGTTTTAGGTGGTATAGGTTCAGTTGTTTGTGCTTCAGAAGCTAAGATACATCCACTTCCGGTTTTAGTTTCAATGCGATTGTCTGATTCTTTAGCGGATAGCGAATCCTACTTTTTTGCTGAAATCAAACGTTTAAAACAAATTATGGATGCACTGGAAGAAAAACCAGCTTTCGTTTTACTGGATGAAATTTTAAGAGGAACCAACTCTGATGACAAACGAAACGGAACAATTGAAGTAGTCAAAAAGGTAATTGCTAAAAATGCAATTGGTGCTATCGCAACACATGATATTGAAGTTTGCCTGACTACTAACGAATATCCTGAAATTTTAACCAACCAATGTTTTGAAGTTGAAATTAAAAACAATGATTTGCACTTTGATTATAAACTCCGTAATGGAATCTGCAAAAATAAAAGTGCTACTTTTTTAATGCAAAAAATGGGAGTTATTTAGTTTCTAAATAATTCCCATTTTAATATTTTAAATTGATTTTTTCTAATGAAAAATACTATAAGTTCGATTTAATTTTCTTTATAACAACATCATATTCAGCATCAGATAAATATGTTTTTTGAGGGTTCATTTCAAAAACGCTTCCAAATCCGTAACCATCTTTGTATTTTGGAACAATGTGCACATGTAAGTGAGATAAAGTATCACTGAATGCTCCGTAATTAATTTTGTCCGGGTTGAATACTTTCGCAATAGCTTTTGCAACTGTTGCAACATCTTCCATGAATAAATTGCGCTGTTCATCACTTAATTCATAAAATTCAACGGCATGATCTTTATAAACTACATTTAAGCGGCCTGTGTAGGATTGTTCTTTAAACAGAAAAAGCTGGGATACTTTTAAATCTGCAACTTTTATCATTAATTGATGTAAGGTATCGTTGTTTTGGCAATAAAGGCATTCTGAAACAGGACTAGGCATATTATGTATTTTATAAGGTTTTATAATAAATTTTATGATGCAAAAATACTTTTTATTTTAAAAGAAAAAACTTTTCCTGCTTTTCAAAAATGAAAGTGACAGAAAAAGTTTTTAGTAAAGTAGAATCCAGATCTAGGTTATAATTTGTATTTCAGACTAACCATTACCTGACGAGGAGCAATTGGGTTTACACTGTAGTTTTCGTGTACGGTATAGTTCAGCTCATTTGTAATGTTTGATACTTTACATAAAACTGAGATTTTTTTCCAGTTATATCCTGCTGATACGTCAATTGTTGTATAACCTTCTAATGGAATTTCTCTATACCAGATTCCATCAGGATATTTTGTAAGATCAGTATTGTATTGGTTGTTCCATCCGCCAATTCTTTTTCCAATATAATTTCCTATTGCTCCAACAGAAACACCTTTTAAGATTCCCGACGGCAAAGTATAGAAGAAGCTTAAATTAGCCGTATTTTGCGGTGTTCTTGCTACTCTGTCCCCTTCAATGAAACTTCCATTTTTTCCTGATGTTTTTGTGTAACGCATATCATTATAGCTGTATCCTGCGATCACACTTAGACCGTCTAATGGTCTGGCAGTAATATCTACTTCAACACCTTTACTTTTTGTTTCTCCACTCATAACTTTAATATTAGTATCGGAATTTGGAGTAACACCATCTTGCATAAATGCCGCAGTTTGAACTAAATTGTCATTTGTAATTTGGTATACAGTTACGTTTGTACTTAAAAGTCCTTCAAAAAACTCTTTTTTAATACCCGCTTCATATTGATCAATAATGGAAGGGTCAAGTGGTTGGTTATTGAATGTGTTTCCTGTATTGGGAGTAAATGAATTAGAATAGCTGGCAAATAATGACATATCCTTTGTTGGTTGAAATACCAATCCTGCTTTAGGAGAAAAGGCATTGTCTAAACGTTTTGCAGCAACAGTTGGTATAGCATCTTGTGGATTTCCGGCCCCAGTAGCTGTTTCTTTGTATGTAGTAACTTCAGATTCCTGCCAAGACCAGCGAATACCTGCAAGAATTTTAATTTTTTCTGTTATTGATATTAAATCCTGAAAGTAGGCTCCAAAACGATTGGCATCTGTTTTTGTGATTTGAGTATTTCTTGCATTAGGAATATCTTTTTTTTGTGTTGAAGGATCAAAATCAAAAAGATAAATAGTGTCATAATTTGCTGGAGAGAATACAAAAGTATAAGCAGTAGTAAAAGAGTTTTCCCAATCAGCACCAGTAAAGATTTGATGCTTTACAGATCCGGTTGTGAAATTTCCTTGTAAGCTTAATTGATCTCCAACAATTTGTTCTAAGTTTTTAGCCTGAGTTAGTGCTCTATTCCAATAACCTGCAACAGGATATGTTTTGATATTATCTAAGTCAGACATTTGTGCTGTTGATTTTTGGGTTCTGTCATAATTTTGAAAAGACCCATTGAAATTTAATTTCCAGTTTTTGTTAAAGTCATGATTCAATAATACAGATGCACTGGCAGATTTAGTATTTCCGGTTGACCAAAGCGCACCAAAATAAGTATTACGAGGAATATCTAAAATAGTTTTTCCAATAATCCCGGTTCCAAAATCCGGAGTCCAGTCTGCAGTCAGGTAATCTCCCTGTACTGTAATCTGTGTTTTTGGATTAATGAAAAAAAGCAAAGACGGATTAACATACAAGCGTTCATTTTTTACTACATCCCTGAAGCTTTCTGAATTTTCATAAGAACTATTAATTCTAAAAGCGATTGACTTGCTAAGAGGTCCGTAAAAATCAATAGATGGTTTGTAGTAGGCATAACTTCCCATTTGCATTGAAATTTCACCGCCTCTTGTAAACGATGGTGTTTTGGTTACAAGGTTTAAAATTCCGCCAGGGGCAACATTACCAAATAATAAAGCTGAACCTCCTTTTAGAAACTCTACCTTGTCTAAGCCAGAAACATCAGGAATAGAACCTGCATTATAACGAAAACCATTTTTAAACATATTATTGGCAGACATATCATATCCTCTGGAGTAGAAAGATTCCTGAGCACCCCCACGGGCTGAGCTTACATAAACGCCATTTGCATTCTTAAGAACTTCACTTAATCTTATAGCCTGTTGTTGTTCGATAACTTCTGAACCAATAACTTGTACCGTTTGAGGATTATCCATTGGTTTCAATCCAGAACGAACAGCTGTGACAGGTTTTGGCTCTTTAGCTTTGGTAACAATTACTTCATTCAGAATTTCTCCCTTTTTGTTTTTTACAGTATCATTAATTGCAGAAGTTGTATCATCATCAGACTCTGAGCGATTTTGACTTTGACTATAAGTTGCAAAACTTATAAGAGATAAGGCAAGTAGTAATGTATTCTTCATGCTATTTATTTAGATTTAATAAAGATAATTTTTTGTGCAAATATAAATACACAACCATCTTTTAACAAAATATTTAGATGCATAATCTTGCTTAAAACTTTATTAAAATTGTCTTAAGATTTAATTAAGATTTTGTTTTCTTTATTTAAATCAGTTATAAATAGCGCCTAAAAAAAACCTTGCTTATTTAGCAAGGTTTAGTCAAATTCAAAAAATGGATATGAATTATTTTACAGCAATCAGATAAGTTGCCATTTTCCAGATTTCATCATATTTTTTTCCATTATGTTCACCTGAAGCCTTTTCAGTATAGGCAAACTCAACCATATAATTGCCTGGCCAGATGGGTGTAAAAGAAATTTCACCATTTTCATTGCTCCATAATTCTTTCTCCCATCCGTTTGGTGCAATAACTTTCATTTTTTGCTCTTTTGCAATTTTGCCGTCGTAAGAAGCAATTACATTTACTTTATTTTTTTGTTTTGCGGTCGTTACATCTTTAGAAAAAAGACTGATTACATTTGAATTTGCAGTTGATTCGTTTCCTTTAGTAGCAGCTCCAACGGTAACTGTAGCACTTGAGTTATAATCTAAAACCATTGTCCCGTAAACATCTTTTACTTTATGGTGCATTACAATTGTATAAACACCATCCTCATCAGGTGTAAAAAATGCCTGATATTTATTTTCTAATGCTTTGGTCGTTAACTTCGTTTCTTTTTTTGACGGAGAAACTAATACAAGAGTAAAGTCTTTTAAGTCTGAAAACCATTTCTCTGATTTTGTAATATCATTGTCTGAGAATTCCCCAAAGTAAACAGATATTTCCTGAGCCTTACCTTTTGTCCCAGTAGCTTTTGTTTCGATCCATAAGGCGTGGGCAAATAGTGAAGGTGTCGTTACCAGCATTAGCAATAAGAAAGCTAATTTTTTTAGTGAATTTGATTTCATAGTACAATTTGTTTTATGTTGTAGAATTTATATTTCTACAAACTTAAGCCTTATTTAGAATAATTAAAAACAATTAACTATTTTAATTCGGTTAACTTTTTTTGCATTTGGTCAGCCAATACTTTATTACCGGATTTTATGTATGCTTTCTAAAGAGGAATATATATTTTTACTCTGGGGATAAAATTTGTTCGCTAATGTAAAAAACGAAATGGCCTGTTCAGTTTTGTCGTTTTGTAAACAATAATTCCCCATCCAGTCCAGATAACTTTCTGTTGGAAGAAAGCTAAAACCAGTATCTTTTGAAAGTTTTTGATACTGTTCTTTAACAAGATCGGGATTTTGTATAGCCTGCTTTACCTGAACCAAATGTTCTTTAAAAATGAATCGTAAGCCATCATATTCTGCCGGAATAGGAATCGTTCCATGATCTTCATTATCATAAAATTTAAATGCCCATCGCAGGTTTTTAGTTTTTTTTTCTTTTAATAGTTTTTCAAATCTCCTGATTCCTCTGGCCATATCCGTTGTAGTATCTTGCGGGATACTAATTTTATTTGCTATTGCAACATAAATATTTCTGTTTTCAACATCTTTTTTGTTGAAAACAGAATCTGCTTTTTTGATCATAATTTCATTATCCCACCAAAGACTCGGGTCAATAATAACATAAGAGTTGAGCAATTTTGTGTGATGTAGTAAAATATTGGTTGCAGTTAATCCTCCAAAAGAATGTCCGTTTAATATATTATATCCTGAGGTTCTGTAATTTTTATCGATATGCGGCCTAAGTTCATTTCTACCAAGTAAACTTAAAAATTAAAGGGAACCAATTTAAATCAGTTCCCTTTATATTCTCTTAAAATTTATAGCTAAAACTGGCTACAACATTTCGTGGTTTCTGAGGATTTACAGTTCCCCATCCGCCATTAAAATATTCCTTGTTGGTAATATTATTAATGTTTAGTGCTACTCTGAATTTGTTTGTACCGTAAAAAACAGATCCATTAATAACGGTGTAGAAGGGTAGTACAAATTTGCCAAGTTTATCACTGTTTACGACAGCATTTTCGCTGGCATAATTTCCGCCAAAACCTAAACCAAAATCTTTCAGGGCTCCATCAGTAAATTTATAGTTTGCCCAAAAGTTAACTAAACTTTCCGGTCCTGACCACATTGGTCTTTTTCCTTCTTCCAGCCAGACATTATTCAGACCGCCTTTTGTTATTTTACTGTCGTTATAGCTGTATCCCGCAATAATGTTTAAGCCTTTTACAGGAGAAGCATTAAGATCAAACTCAAAACCTTTGCTTCGTGCAGTACCTTCCTGTCTACTGTTTAAAGGAATATTTGGGTCGGTTGTAACCAAATTATCGACTTCTATATTATAATAGCTTACAGTTGCATTTAATTTCTCGTCAAGAAGATTCGCCTTAACACCAAATTCAAGCTGATTGGCGTGTTCCGGTTTAAAGGTTGCAGTTCCAGTTACATCTCCGTTGGTGTTATATGTTTTTTTGGGAGAAATGTTTTTAAAGCCATTCATATAATTGGCAAATAGAGCAAGCTTGTCTATGACAGGTTGATAGACCAAACCGAATTTAGGAGATAAAGAAGTTTGGTTATAATTATCACTATCCGTTTTTGTATCTCCTTCTGTATCAAAATAATCAACTCGTAAACTCGCCATCGCCATTAAACCTGGAAGAATATTTACAACATCAGATGCATATACACTGTATGTTGCCTCCTTGTTATTGTAGATTATGGATCCCGATTTTGCCAGCACCGCATCTACAGAACTGCGGGTTGGGTAAGTTGGCGGGTCCACAGTTCCGGTATAAGGATTGAGATAATTTACATCTCCCTGGGGAGTAGTATTATAAAGCCAGGCATAACCTGAACCGCCATATGTTACTTCCTGTGCAAAATAGTCAAGTCCGGCAACAATTCGGTTACGGATGTTGCCTATTTTAAAATCACCAATAAAGTTTTGTTGAATATCTGTGGTTACTGTTTGTGATTGCTCTTTGGTAATATTTACGGCAAATTCACCTAATCCATTTTCATTATCAGGCATGTACGAATAGTATCCGTCTGATTTTGCAGAACTTCTTGATAAGGCTGTTTGAGAAGTCCACTGATCAGAAATTTTATAATTCATTTGAGCCTGCAAATTAAACTTAGGGTTTTTTATAGATAAATCATTACCATAAAAAGAGAGTTTAGTATTGTAGTTTAATTCTTCTAAATTGGCAAATTGCAAAGGGGAGCTTCTGCCTAAAAATAACATTGGAGGTACTGCTCTTTCTTCCTGCATAAATTCGGTATTGATCAGGAAAGATAATTTTTCGCTGACCTTATAGGACAGTACAGGGGCTAAAAAATAAGATGTACGGAAACCGGCATCCTGAAAACTGTTTTCTGTCTGATAGGCTGCATTGACTCTTATAGCTACATTATCAGATTCATCTACATTGGTATTTACATCAGCAGTAACTCTGTTAAGACCAAAACTTCCGGTAAGATAAGAAACTTCTGCACCAAAACCTGAATAAGGTTTTTTAGTCACTGTATTGATAAGTCCTCCGTAACTAATCAAACTGCTCCCGAATAAAGTTCCTGATGGCCCTTTTATAACTTCTATTCGTTCAATGTTAGAAGGATCTAAACTCCCGTTTGTTAATCCGGGAAGTCCATTTACGATATTGGCCTGGGTTTGAAAACCGCGTATTGCATAAAAGGAGCTTCCGCCGCCACTACGACCTGTAGACTCCCATAATTTTTGAATTCCGGGAATATTTTTTATAGCATCATCAAAATTAGTTATAGCTTGTTCTTTTAGTAAATCAGCTGTAACTACATTATAAACTTGTGGATTTTCGATGTTTTTCAGAGGCATTTTAGAAACATAATTACTTTGTTTCGGGAAAAGTTTTGCTCTGTTGTTATTGTATATGGTTACTTCCTGTAATTGCTTGTTGGAAACTTTTAATTGCAGGTTAAGTTTTGTTGTTTCATTGCCATTTACTTTTACCTCTTGTTCAAGGGCTTCGTAACCGGTTAGAGATATTTGTAAAACGTAGTCGTTGCTTTTTAGGCGGTTTAGTTCAAAATTTCCATCTTGATTAGTGACTGTATTATATTTAGTGTTTTTGAGAATGACGTTTACACCGGCTGCAGGTTCACCATCTGATGTAGTTATGGATCCTTTTAGTTTACCATTGGTTTGAGCCAGTGTATTTGTGGTGGTTAAAATTAGAAATAAGCAAATTATAAAAATAAAATGCTGTGGTCTTAGGTTAAGATAATTCATTTGTATTGGGTGGTATTTGAATTTTTGCAAATCTAAAAATTTATTGATAGCAAAATGTAATTATCGTCACTGTGTAGATGATTTTATGAAAATATGTTTAATTAACAAAAAATACCTCTTAAGAAGAGGTATTTTGTTAAATAAATGAGTTAAAAAGAATGTTTAGAATTTGTATGTAAAACCTACTGTAATATTTTTCAACATTTGTGGTGTACCTGTTCCTACAATATAGTATTGCTCATTGGTAATATTATTGAGCTTAAGGTTTAGAATATATTTTTGAGCACTGTAAAATATAGATGCGTTTGCTACTGTATAACCGTTGAATATAAAAGTATTGGTTGTGTTGTACCAGGAGTCACTTACGTAATTTCCTCCTGCACCAAGGCCCAGGCCACTTAATTTGCCATTCATTATTTTGTAGCTAATCCAAAGGTTGGCAATATTTTTAGGTGCAAATGTTGAAAATTTACCCTGAAGAGCTGTTGAATTTTTAGTGTATATGTTTTCGTTAAACCCATAACCGGCAACAATGTTTAGTCCGGCGATAGGATTGGCAATTATGTCTGCTTCAAATCCTTTACTGCGTTGTGTTCCATTTTGTATTGTATAGGCGGCGTTTGCAGGATCAGCATAGGTAGCATTTGTTACCTGAATATCATAGTAGCTTAATGTACTACTCAATTTTCCGTTAAATAAATTTAATTTTAAACCTCCTTCTAATTGATTAGCCTGTTGTGGTTTTAGTACAGTTATATTTCCACTTGGTCCGGTAGGAGCAGGAGCAACATTTATAAAGCCATTATTGTAATTTGTAAAAAGTGATATTTTGTCTTTCAATACTTCATAAACGATACCTAATTTTGGTGAGAATTGGGTTTGGTTGTAATTACCGGTTGTCAAACCTGTATTTTGTGAATAGACACCACTATTTATTGCTCGTGTAATTCTCAGACTTGCCATTACATTCAAGTTATTTGTAATGTTTAGTACGTCTGAAACATAAGCACTATATTGATCTAATTTAGAACTTCTATAATTATATGTTAATAATGAATTTGCAGCCTCTATCTTGGCCTGACTAATTTCAGGAATAGGTTTGGTTAAATCTACGGTATCTTTATATCCGTCTGATAATACTGTAGGGCGATTCAATCCATAGTAATATTGAGACCAATCAATACCTGCTATAATGCGATTTCTAAGGTTACCTATTTTAAAATCGCCAACAAAGTTTTGTTGCAGTTGCATTTGACCAAATTTATTGTCCGGTATCCATAATGCAACCTGTCTGTTAACACTAGTGTTGCTTGTAAAAGTAGCAACAGAATACAGATATTGTTTTGGATAATGTCCTTCAGAAAACATATAACTGGTTTGTGAAGTCCATTCATCCGAGATTTTATAATCTGCTGTAGCATTTACATTATTCATAAAATTACGATTGGCAAGTCCGTTGCTGCTTAAACTTTTGTCGTAAGGAAGCAAATCTTTTAAGCTTTTTGCGGTAACTCCGGCACCAATGTTATAAACATAAGTTGCGTTGTATTTTTGACTTACAATTTCGGCATCAATATTTAAAGTAAGATCCGGGCTAACTTTGAAAGTCAATTTTGGAGAAAAAGAATAGCTGTTTGCCCAAAGTGCACCATCACCATTTGCATAACCATTTCTTGTTTGATAAGAAGCCGTTGCCCTAAACAATAGTGTTTTTTCTTTATCGAGAGGCGCATTTACATCTGCTGTCAGGCGGTTTAGTTGATAAGTTCCCGTTGTATAAGATATTTCACCTCCAATAGTTTCGTATGGCTTTTTTGTAACATAGTTAAGAACCCCTCCTAAACTGGTAGAAATATTGCTAAACAAAGTACCAACAGGTCCTTTTATAGCTTCAATACGTTCAATATTAATAGGATCTTCTGGTCCAATTGCAGCTGAATTCATACCGTTTCTAAGTGATTGATAACTGGTAAATCCTCTGGATACAATACCTACGCTGCCACCTCCGGCTGCTCCGGGTATAGCTCCAGGTATATTTCTATGGGCTTGTGACATATCTGTGACTAACTGTTCTTTTATCAAATCTTTACTAACCGTGTTGTAAACTTGTGAGTTTTCTAAATTTTTTAAAGGCAGTCGCGATACATAAGTGGTTTCCCGATCTGCAAATTTATTTGCCTTCCCATTATTGATTACAACCTCTTTCAATTCTTTATTAGAAACTTTTAATTGAAGATTTAATGATGTTGTTTCGTTTTCAGAAACACTTACTTCCTGTTCTAAAGTTTCATAACCTGTCAATGAAACTTGTAACGTATAAGTATTTGGCTTGATCCTGTTAAATTCAAACACACCATCTTCATTGGTAATAGTGCCGTATTTGGAATTTTTAAGAATAATATTTACACCTGCTGCAGCATCTCCGTCAGATGTTGTAACAGTTCCCTTTATTTTTCCATGATTTTGCTGGGCAACAGCACTAAAAGAAAAAAGTAAGAATGAATAAATTGTGACTAAAAAACATAGAATTCGTTTATTAGAATTTTTCATATTATTTTAATTGGTTAATAATTCAGTATAAAATTTTATTCTGCTCTAAATATTTAATTAAGCAGGTGTTTTCTTTTTCTTATTATTTCGTCCCCACCAGATGTAGAATCCGGTTATAGGTAGACTGGCACAAACCAGGCTAATTAAAAAAGCAAATACTTTACCTGGAAATCCGAGAATGCTTCCTACATGAATGCCATAATTCATGCCTCTGAATTTTTGTCCGGTACTCTTATCATTATAAGTTATAGTTTGAAGAGTTTTGGCCGTATGCTGATCAAACTGAATGGTTACATTATCAAAACTACTTTCGTATCCGGCGAATGTAAAAAGGGCAGCCAAAGAATCGTTGGCTTTGGGAACAGAGATATAATAACGTTTTGCCTTTGGATGCAGTTGCTTAATTGTATTATATACTTTATCGACAGGTTTTACAAGAGTATAATGAGTTGTATCAGACTCAACGACTTCTCTTTCAATCGTTTTTCCGCCGTTAAGAGCCCATTGTATTCCTTTATCGTAGCAATCAAATGCCCAGATTAATCCGGTAAGCGCAATGATTAATCCAAAAAGCATAGTGTAAAAACCTAATATATTATGCAAATCATAATTTTTACGTTTCCATTTGGTCGTATCTTTCCATCGAAACCAGTAGCGTTGTTTAGCTGCGCTTTTATTTTTTGGCCACCAAAGAATCAAACCAGTAATTAGGGAAATAATAAATATAATGGTAGCCGTACCCACAATTGGATCTCCAATGTCACTTCTTAGACAAAGTGTCTGGTGAAGTCTTCGTACGAAAACAAAGAATTCAAAATTAGATTCTTCCAGTTTTTTGACACTTCCGGTATAGGGATCTAAATATACTTCGGTAGCCTGATAATTATTCCAATACCAAATTGCATCTTTATCGAGTTCTTCAAAAAATGATACGGATGCAGTACGCTGTTCATCATTATAGGTTTCAAATCCCGAAAGTATTTGTTGAGGCTTATCTTTATTAGCCTCTTTTGCAATTTGGATTAATTGACTGACAGGCAGTTTTTTGTCTTTTACCTGATCTACATAATAATATTCATGAACTACAGGACGTAATTCTTCTTCAAAAGAGTACAAACAGCCTGTAATTCCGAGTATAACGACTATGATGCCAGAACTCATGCCTAACCATAAATGTATTTTTAGTATAATTTGTTTAAAAGTCATATTCATTAATTCTATAACAGCTTAAATGAAACTTTACTATTATAAAAACACTTCTCCTTATATTTAGGAGAAGTGTTTTTGTTGTAATTAATTTAAAATTTGAAAGTTACACTAACCAGCAAGTTTGTTGGCGATTGAGAGTTTGCATAGGTATCCCAATATTTTTTGTTGGTAAGGTTATTTAATTTAACGCCAACTCTCCAGGTTGGTTGGTCATAAAATAAAGTAGCATTGTAAACCGTATAAGACGGAATATAAACAATATTATCAGTTGTAATATAATTGTCATCTACATAATTAGCCCCAAAACCGACACCCAATCCTTTGAGTTTATTTTGGAATGTATAAGAAGTCCAAAAATTTACGACGTTTTCAGGAGAGGAAGCGGCTTTATTCCCTTCAATTGCTTTACTATTTTCACTCGTTTTAACTATTCTATTGTCATTATAAGCATATCCGGAAACAATATTTAAACCCGGGATTGGGTATGCGATCAATTCAAAATCCAATCCTTTGCTTACCTGAACTCCATCCTGAACATAATTTCCATCTGCATCTGTTCGTGTCACATTGTCAATTGTAATATCGTAATAGCTAAGAGATGCGCTCAATTTATTGTTAAAGGCTTCTGCTTTTATACCTCCTTCGTATTGTACAGCGTAAGTAGGATCTAAGACTAATAATCCTCCATTATTGGGTTGTTGTACTGGTTGGTTATTTTGGAATCCGTTCATGTAATTTCCAAATATTGAAACCTGATCTTTAACTAATTCATACACCAATCCTAATTTAGGGGCTAATGCTGTTTGGTGAAATCCTTCTGTAGTACCAATTTTTGCACGTTCAAAGTTGTCTAAACGTAAGCTTAACATAGCAGATAGTCTGTCAGTAAAGTTGATTACATCAGAAGCATAAACACTAAAAGTTTCCTGATCAGCAACTGGCCATATTATTTGAGGAACAACAGCATCAACGGCTTTTTTTCTAATAGGAGTGAAATTTGTTGTTACATCAATTGGAGCAAAAAACGGTGTGGTACCATATGTGAAGTTGCTTTTGAATAATCGATAATTTGCACCAGCTAAAAATTTGTGTTTTATAATACCTGTTGCAAACTGGCCATTGATGTTTTCCTGAATGTTTATATAGTTGTTGTATATTGGGCCATAAAGGGATACTCTTGTCACAGCTTCGGTTGGTGAATTCCAAGCGATATTGGTCTGATAACTGCGTTCTACATTTTCATCAACGTAAGAAAAAAGAGTAGTAGATTTCCAGTTCTCTGCGATTTCATATTCTGCCTGTGCGAAAACTTTTGTTGCTGAAGTTTTGGCATCTAAATCATCGTGGAATAACGTTTTTTTATAGTCTAATTTTACTTGTTCTATACTTGTTATTCCTGCCGCATACGTGCCATTATAGGTACGTCTGGTGTTATTTACATTAAATAATTCTGCATCTATTGTAAAGTGGAGTTTATCATTTGCTTTATAGATAAAACTTGGAGAAATAGCAAGAGTGTTGTTGAATCCATAGTCTAAAAAACTTTTTTCTCTATTTACGGCTATGTTAATCCTGAATAATGCTGTTTTGTCTTTGTTTAAAGGAGTGTTCACATCTGCAGTAAGACGATTTAAACCAAAACTTCCTGCTGTGTAGGATATTTCGCTTGCTGTAGTTTCAAAAGGTTTTTTAGTAACCAGATTCACTACTCCTCCAAAAGAAGAAATTGAAGAACCAAACAAAGTTCCGGATGGACCTTTCATAATCTCAATTCTTTCTACGTTTGAAAGATCAACAGATGAGCGGCCTGTTACTGTTTCCATACCATTACGAGCATTAATACCTGTGGTGAATCCTCGGAAACTAACTCCAAATCCGCCTGAAGGATAACTGGCTGGTATAACTCCCGGAGAATTTCGTACCGCATTGTTGATGTCAATAATAATCTGCTCTTGTAAAATCTCTTTATGAATTACACTATAAACCTGTGGGTTTTCAAGATTAGATATTGGCATTCTTGCTACATAATCTGTCTTTTTAGATAATATGCTCTTTTTGCCACTTATCACAACTTCCTGCAGTTCCTTATTCGAAACTTTTAGTTGCAGGTTCAGTGATGTTGTTTCATTTTCAGAAACATTTACTTCCTGTTCTAAAGTTTCGTAACCGGTCAAAGAAACCTGTAAAGTATAAGTATTTGCTTTTACTCTGTTGAATTCAAAAACACCATCTTCATTGGAGATTGTTCCATATTTGGAGTTTTTAAGAATGACATTTACGCCTGCAGCTGCATCTCCGTCAGAGGTTATAATTGTGCCTTTAATTTTCCCGTTGTTTTGTTGTGAAAACAGGATAAGAACAGAAAATAGCATGGTCATTGAAAATAGAAAACGCAGCGTTTTCAGTTTTGGATACTTCATTATGTTTAAATTTGGTTAAGGAATTATTTTTATTTAGAATTAATAAAAACAGTGCAAATGTAAAAATTAATCTTTCTTTAACAAATATTATTTAGATTGATTATATATAATTTGTAAGTCTTTGCAAAAAAGGAAGAAAAAATAAAGGATGTATATTTTTTAGTATAAAATATTATGCATTTCATTGTTTTGCTGTTTTGGGGAATTTTAGAAAAGTTTAAAAACGGAAGTTGGTTTTAAAATCCTTAATTTTGCACAACATTAAATTGACAAGAACTCCATGATTATTCCCTTTCTAAAAAAAATACAGAACACTCCCAAAGGATTTAGAGTAGCCAATACAGTATTTTTTTTCGTTTCGGGATTTGGATATTCTTCATGGGTATCCCGAATTCCGCATATTCAGGCTCAGTTGCATTTGTCAGAAGCTCAGTTTGGAGCTGTTTTATTTGCATTCCCAATCGGTTTAATGCTGACAATGCCTTTTACGGGAAAGTTATTGAACAAACATAGCAGCCGTTATATCATGCTTTTAGGGGCGATTATGTTTAATATTGTATTGTCTTTACCTGGTTTAGTTGCTTTTGTGTGGCAGCTTGTTTTGGTACTCTTAATTTTTGGCGCCTCCCGGAATATTTTCAATTTATCGATTAATGCCCAATCGCTTGAGGTCCAGAAATTATATCCAAAATCAATTATAACCCGTTTTCATGCGGTTTGGAGTATCGCTGTTTTCTCCGGAGCAGGTTTAGGATATATAATGGTGACACAGCACATTGCGCCATCTCATCATTTATTGGGAGTGAGTGTTTTTATGCTGGCTCTTACGGCTTGTTTTTATCCATTGAGTATACATAATGAGCCTGTTCCGGTTAAAAAGAAATTCTTTGCCATGCCGGAAAAAAACCTGGTAAAATTTGCAGTGATTTGTTTCGTTTCCATGGCCTGTGAAAATACCATGTACGACTGGAGCGGAATTTATTTTGAAAATATATTAAAGGCTTCTCCTAAATTAACCAGTGCTGCATTTGTATTTTTTGCAACAGCCGTAACTTTAGGTCGAATATTTGGAGATTATGGTGTAACGAAATTCGGAACCAAAAAGATTCTGCTTTACAGCGGAATATTAATTACTGTAGGTTTTGGAATTTGTTTTGTCCTGCCATATGCTTATCCGACTATTTTCGGTTATGTTTTAATCGGGGCCGGGGTTTCGTGTGTAGTGCCGTTAGTCTTTAGTATTGCCGGAAGATCATCAAAATTGAATAGCGGTTCAGCGATAACTTCTATATCTACAATTGGTTACCTCGGATTTTTGCTGGTTCCACCAATGGTGGGATTTATATCCGAATATTTAAGTATGAAATGGGCGTTTTTGATTATGGCGCTTTTGGGAATTCTGATGATTTTTATGGTGAATAAGATAGGGGAGAATGAGTAGATTTTTGTAAAGGAGGTCTAAGGTTCTGAGTTTTTTAACCGCAAAGTTCGCAAAGGTTAGCTCTAAGCACGCTGGATTTCTTTCTTGATTTCCAATCTTTATTTATAATCAGAGTCACTTAGTATAAGAATTCCGTAGAAATATCAATAATATCGTAGAAACGGATTTTAATCCGTTGACAATTGTATCGTTTCAGATAAAGCTTCGGAAGAACGAATCATTTTCTTTTTTTATTTTCGAAAACACCCAACATTTCGCTTAGCAATTTAAACTCTTGATTTGTAATCCTGTTTTCTTGTTCAGCAGAAACAATTACATCAGTTATATAATCAAATTCGATAATGCTTTTAATTGTACCTCGTTTTAAAATTTTACTTAGTTTATCTTTACGGCTATAATCAAGATTTTGATTTTTTATTTCCTTCCAGAAATATTCTACAAAATCTCCAGAGCCTTCATTGAATATTGTGAGTACACCTTCAATACTATACTTTAATGAAGCCAGACTTTTATATTGCGGTTTTGGGTCAAGAGCATTTTCTTTCCATTCAATATAGCAATTTTGAAAACGAAGCACTGTTTTTTTATCCCAAATGGCTGGAGGAAATTTTTTTAAAGCTTCAATTGCAATGTCGCACGCCTTAGAGAGTTTTAATGCTTCAGTTTCGTAATTTTTTCTAAAATTCATCACTAAAACCTTGATTACTTCTTAGTCATAATAAACTTCTCCGTAGTTTGCTTCCCATTCAAATTACCAGAAATTTCAGCAGTCAATGTATTATTAGCACCCTTTATATAAGTAATTTTTTGAGGATAGTCGTGTTTTAGGTTTTCAAAAACCAATTTATTTTCTGTTTCTGATGTTGAAGGAAAAGATACAGGTTTGCCTTCATTTTGACCTTTTACAGTAGCAATATATGTTAATGCTTCACCTTTTTGTGCTAAAACAATGCTTTCAAAATGTATAGTGTCTGCTTCTTTAATAAAATAAGAAGCAGCACTAAAAGTACTGTCGTTTACTTTTTCCCAGTTTTCGGTTAAAACGCCATCTGGTGAAGTATTTTCCCATTTTCCGATTAACCAGTCTGCTTTTTTGATTTTGTCTTTTTCAACGGTTTCTTTTTTCTGGCAGGAAAGAAATGTTAATACAAGTGCTAAAAGAGTAATTTTTTGAAACATATGTTTAGTTATTTAGTGTTGAATAGAAGTACTAAAGTATGAAAAAATAAAATTAGATAATTAGAAAACCGGATAATTAGATAATGTGAGTCTTAACTCATAACTTTTCCAATTAACCACAAAGAATTGAATAGACAAGTTCCTTTGTCGGTTTTTGATCTTTTAATTTTTCCCGAACTTCATCGAAAGTGACTTTAAAATCACAACCCGATTTATATTCTGTACAGCCATAAGCGGTTTTGCCTTTTAAGATTGTTCCTTTTTTACATTTCGGACAAACTAAAGCATCAGGAGCTTCTTGTTTTGATTTTTTTGCTTCAGTTTTTTTGAGTTCTAATTTCAGTTTGTAATTTTCCTCAAAACGAATCAAACCTTCAACAGTTCCGGAATCGGTTTTAAAGCCTTTTATATTTACAGTTGAACCTTTTTGAACCAATCGTAAATATTGGCTTTCCGTAATTTTTTTATCCTGAAAAACAAAGGGCAAAACGAAATCACAGCCCAATTTATATTCACTGCATCCAAAAGCTGATTTTCCCTTAATCAGATTTCCTTTTTGGCACTTCGGACATGTTTCTGCTAAAATTCCTGCTGAATTCTTTTTTTCTGGTTTTACAACTGGTTTTTCAATCGTTGCTGCATGCGAAATATTAGCATGTCTGGTTTCACTTCTTACTTCTGTAACCAAAGCTTCCACCATTCTTTTCATGTTTTTAATAAAGGCTCCGGCGGTATAAGTTCCTTTTTCAATGTCTTTCAACTGTTTTTCCCAGGAACCCGTAAGCTCAGCCGATTTGATTAATTCATTCTGAATCGTATCAATCAACTGAATTCCTGTTGGAGTTGGCAGAACCTGTTTTTTATTTCGAACAATATACTGACGCTTAAAAAGCGTTTCAATAATATTAGCACGAGTAGACGGACGTCCGATTCCGTTTTCTTTCATTAATTCACGCAAATCTTCGTCATCGACCTGTTTTCCTGCAGTTTCCATGGCACGCAGTAAAGTTGCTTCGGTAAACTGATTGGGTGGTTTGGTTTCTTTTTGAAGAAATGATGGTTCATGCGGTCCTTTTTCGCCAACCACAAAACCCGGTAATAAATCAGGCTCTTTTTCTTTGGCATTAGGATCTTCAAAAACCACACGAAAACCCTTTTTGATAATCTGTTTTCCTGTTGCCTTAAAAGTCACATCGGCTGCTTTTCCAATTACAGTAGTATTGGCAACCAGACAGTCATCATAAAAAACGGCAATAAAACGTCTTGTAATAATATCGTAAACCTGCTGTTGATTGTATTGCAGATTATTCTGAACTCCGGTCGGAATAATAGCGTGGTGATCAGTAACTTTTTTATCATTAAAAACCTTTGGTGATTTCTTGATTTTTTTTGCTAAAACAGGCTGGGTAAGTTCTGCATAATTGGTTAATTTTTGCAGAATCCCAGATACTTTCGGATAAATATCATTGGGTAAGAAAGTCGTATCAACTCTGGGATACGTAATTACTTTTTGTTCGTATAGTGTCTGTGCAATTTTAAGTGTTTCTTCTGCCGAAAATCCGAATTTCTGGTTGCAATATACTTGTAATCCTGTTAAGTCAAAGAGTTTTGGAGCGTATTCATTTCCGTTTTTTTTATCAACTGAAACAATTTCGAACTCACTTTCTTTAACTTTTTCAGCCAGAATTTCTCCATCTTCTTTTTTCAGGAATCGGCCGTCTTCATAACTAAAAAGTGTTTCTCTGTATAAAGTTTGCAATTCCCAATAGGGCTGAGGCTTAAAGTTTTCGATTTCCTTATATCGGTCTACAACCATTGCAAGCGTTGGTGTTTGCACACGTCCTATTGATAAAACTTGTTTGTAACCGCCATGTTTTACAGTATACAAACGCGTTGCATTCATGCCGAGCAGCCAGTCGCCAATTGCTCTTGAAAAACCGGCGTAGAATAAATTGTCGTAATTTTCAGAAGGTTTTAAGTTGTCAAAACCTTCTTTTATGGCTTCGGTGGTTAGGGACGATATCCACAAACGTTGCACCTCGCCCTTGTAATGCGCTTCGTTCATCACCCAGCGCTGAATCAATTCTCCTTCCTGACCGGCATCCCCGCAGTTGATGACCACTTCGGCTTTGTCGAATAAACTTTTTATGATTTTAAACTGCTTTTCGATACCTGAATTCTGAACCACTTTGGTCTCAAACTTTTCAGGGAGCATAGGCAGATTGTTCAGATCCCAGCTTTTCCAGTGAGGCTTGTAATCGTTGGGCTCTTTTAAGGTACATAAATGCCCAAAAGTATAGGTTACAGCGTAACCATTGCCTTCGTAATAGCCATCGTGTTTGTTGTTGGCTCCCAAAACAGAGGCAATTTCTCTTGCTACACTAGGTTTTTCGGCAATACAGACCTTCATTTTCTCTTTATATTTGAAAGCGAAATTAAGGATTTTTTACAGAAAACCGGCTAAGCTTCTAAGATACTATTTGTATAGACCTCCATTAAAATTAGCAAGGGGAATTATATTTTAAAAAGATCAATTCTTTGCATCCAGGAAATATCTGATTCTAAAAACTGAAGTTTAGTCTTAACTACTTTGTCGCTTTTATCTCTGGGATTTTTGGTTATGAATCGTGCTGTTGAATTATTAAAGTCCAAAGTATATTTATCATCGAAATCTTCTTGTTTTTTTGTCAAAAAAGAAATAAGATTATCTTTTGCGGTCCATTTTCCTTTTCCGTATTTGTTTGCTTCTGGCGGGATTCCGCCTTTCACTTTTGAGTAGGAATGAAATACAAATGTTCCATCCGGATTTAAAGTGAGTTTATATTCAATTAAATGCTTCCCTTCTTCACCAAGAGTACGTGTATAGATGCCGGCAAATTGATTTGATTGAGCAAACAGCGAAATATTGCAAAGCAAAAACAAAGTAGAAATTAATAGTTTCATAGGTTTTTTATAGTTTAAAATACTGAAGTTTAATTTTTAAAACATTACATATTAACATCCTATGGTAGGTTGTGCATATTTTATATTTTAAAAGTTATCGCAAAGTAGGAATTTTTTCACTATGAATATAAAATAAATTATCTTCCTAAATAATCACCTTTTTCCTATAATGATAAGAAGGACATAACTTCATTGTGAAGTTGCAATTTTATTTGTTTTCGACAAATTAGCCATTCGCATTTGTAAGATTTTATATTTTTAGTCTTCACCAAAAAAAGCCATCATTTTTTTAAGAGCGTCATTAGAATGCATTTTTTCACCATTTTCAAGTGATTCCTGGGCTGCTTCTGAAGCTCTTTTGCGCATGATAATTTCATAACCGGAAATAGCTTCCTGTACTGTTTTGAATTTATCAGATGTGAGACATTCACTTAATTCCAAAGCATCCAGCATCGCCATATTGGCACCTTCGCCGGCAAAAGGAGGCATTACGTGTGCAGCATCGCCAATCATGGTTAAGTTTGATAAAGTTTCCCAGGTTTGATTTAAGGGCATACAATAAATCGGACGTGGGATAAAGGGAACAGAAACATTTTCGAATAATTCATACCAAACACTGCTCCATTCCGGATATTCTTTTTTAAACCAGTCTAACATTTGTGTTTTATCAGCATAGTCTAAACCGTTTGTTGCAGACCAGTTTTCATCAGCTTTAAAACTTGCGTAAAAGCCAAGGTCGCCACCGCCTTTTTGTCCGAGTAATAAATTTTGAGTATTTCCAAATGCCATTATTTTTCCACCATCTATTAAGGAAGAAATATGTGGAGCATTTTTTTTAGATTCATAAATATTCCCTTCCAGCATTATTATACCGGTGTAAAAAGGTTTAATATCTGTAATATAAGGCCGGATTTTAGAATTGGCACCATCAGAGGCAATTACAACATCTGCATATGCTGATGACCCGTTTTTAAAATGCAGCAACCAGCCTTCGTTTTGAGCTTCCATTGAAACAAAATGGCTGTTCCAAATTATCGTTTCAGGCAATAAGGATTCCAGCAATATTTTTCTTAATGCACTACGGTCTATTTCAGGGCGAAAATGTTCATTACCAAAATCTTCATCAAGATTTGTTTCGTGATCGCTGTAAAATATTTTTGCCTGTTCGTTTACAATCAGGGTTTTATCTGCTCCGGGCAGAAAATTATTTTTGAACTCATTAAATAAACCGGCTTTATGAATTGCGGCTAAACCTGATTTGTCATGTAAATCCAGAGGTGAACCCTGGACCCGTGCATTTTTGTTTAAATCTCTTTCGTACACTTTTACATTAACGTTTTGCAATTGTAAAAGTCTGGCTAAGGTAAGTCCGCCCGGGCCTCCGCCAATAATAGCTACTTGTTTGTTTTTTAGTAACATCCGTTTTATTTTAAATTAATTTTATCCCATTCGGCAATCAGCCTTTGGTTGGGACAAAATTATTGCTGTTTCAGGACGGATAATAGTATAAATCGGTCATCTTTGTTTTTTAGTAATTCGCTTGGAACTACACCGGAGAATTTTTTGATCTCTTTTATAAAATGAGTTTGATCTGTGAAGTTTAATTCAGGGAAAAGCCTGCCTTTTGCAATATGCTCTAAGGATGCTTTGAAACGTAAAATTTTGCAGAAAGCATTTAAGGAAAGACCAAATTGTTTATTGAAGTAACGATTGATTTCACGGCTGCTCCAGAATATTTTTTCTGAAAGTTCCAGTACTTTTATTTCACCGTTTGTTGCGTAAACCAGTTTAAAAAGTTTGCGTTTTCTTTCGTCAATTTCTTTAGGTAAAATCTCCTTTAGTTTTTTGGCTATTTTGGTATGAAAGGCATCAAAATTTTTCAAATCGTCGGTGGTCATATTCCAAAAGTCTTCTGGTAAAATTTTGGCACTGTTTAAAATATCGGCAATAGAAGTTTGTAAAAGATATTCGGCTCCCAAGGGTTTAAAGCTAATTTTAAAAGCCAGTGTATTTTCCGGAATAACTTGTTGTTCAGGCACATTTTCAAGACCAATAAGTGTTACTTGAAATGCCTTAGATTCAGATTGCATAAAAAACAAATCAATTCTTCCGTCTGGCATTAAAACCACTTCCATTGGTTTGTCTGATTTGTTATGAAACATTCCAATATTTTCTACAAAGTCAAGAAGTGACTCGTCTGGCTCTATAGCCTTGTAGTAGAAGTCATTGTTCATATTGCTGTATATCAATTGTTGTAACAAAGTCAAATTTATCACAAAATATTGAGGTTTGCTCGTTAGCTCCTTCGTAAAATAAAAAAGCTGCAGAAATTATTTCCTGCAGCTTTTTATAAACCACTGTAATGGGGCAAAAAAACTATTTAATAAATTTAAATGATTTTTTGTGGTCTAATTTTAATATATAAACTCCATGGCTATATGAACTTATGTCAATTGAGTTTTCGTTTGCAGAAAGTTCTTTTGAAGCTATCAATTGCCCGGATAAATTATAAATACCTGCCTGAGAATTGTTTTCTAATCCGGTAACAGTAAGTGTCGTTTTTGAATTGGAAACAGAAACAGCTTTTAAATCCTGATTGAATTTATCGTTAGCTAAATTAGCGTTTTGAATGGTAACAACTTTTCCCTGATTTAATAAGGTCATATACAGTTTGTCTCCAATTAAAACAACGTCTCTAAAGTTAGCATTAAAGGGAGGATTGCTGCCAATTTGATCTTTATAAACTGTATTTTGAGCAACAAAGGTTAATGATGCAGATATGTTTAGTGGTTTTGTTCCAATACGATTTCCATCTGCAATAAATACGTTGTTGCCATTTACAAATAATCCTTTGTTGAAACCCAGATTGTTCAAATATTCTGTTACTGTGATTACCGGATCTGTAATATCAAATCCAAAAACTTTGCTATGGCCACCCACCGATATCATCAAATTATTATTATAAAAAGCCATATCAGTAGCTTCTTTATCTTGAGTTAAGTTATTTACTACAACTTCTGCCACTAAAGGGTTAGTGATATCAATTTTTTTAACCTGAACTGTAAATTTATCTTCTGCATCAGGAGAAGTTTCAGCTGAAAAATAGATAGTAGATCCGGTAATGGCTAATGCAGAAACGTATTGCGTAGTATTATAAATTACGTTTAGTGGCGCTCCCAGGTTATTTGTGTCAAGAGCAATAATTCTGCTGCCAATATAGGTATTTGTCGATTCAATATAATTTTCTTCTGAGATATAAATAATATTGCCACTAATGGTAAGGTTGCTCATATAGTAATTTGTTCCAGCAGTATAAATTACATTTGCAGCAGGAGAGCCAGAAGCGGTATTTATCTCATATAATTTTTTCGGTCCCTGTACATACAATGTGTTTCCCTTATTGATCATTGCTGATGGTTCTTCTAAATTTGACAGATAGTCAGATGCTTCCTGCTGCGAGTAAGAAGTGGAGAAAATTGCAATAAATAAAAGGGTAAAAAGTAATTTTGTCTTCATAAATAAGGCTTTTATTAAGTTTATAATTGTATCAATCCTCAAAATTAGGTCATTTATTAGTAGGGAAAAATACTCCTTTAGGTGTATTTTTCTTATTGGAATAGAATAGGAAAATCCATTTTGTAAGATGTTCTAATCACGGTTTGAAACAATATGTTAGTAACGAAAGTCTAAAATTCTTTTTCTCCTAATTCACTTGCTGGCAATTTAGTCTTGCTGTTTAATTTATTGAGATTGTAACTAAAGTTCAATAAAAAAACATCCGTTTCATAAATATAGTTTGTTGTAGTATAAAAATCCGGACCTGAAGTGGTAATGCGCTGCTGGTTTGAGCTCATAAAGCCAAGATTCATATTTTGCCATTGTAAACCAATCGTCATTTTTCCATTCATAAATGATTTTTTGACCGAAGTATTAGGAGATAAAAAACTGGAATCTTCACCTTGTGCCGTTGGCTTAGCAGACAAATAATTTACATTGGCCTGCAGTATCCAGTCTTTTCCTAAATCAAATGTGGAGTTCATGTTTAGTGAATATACAAAGTCAGAATTACTGCCTGTAGTACCCAATTCGGCTATTTTTGAGCCGCTGGTAATTTTGTAATTATAAAGATTAGTACCAATATAAGTAGAAAACCAATTTACAGGTTTGTATGTTGTTCCAATTTCTAAACCTATTAATCTTGCACGGTCAGCATTTGTAAAAAGTCTGTTCAAAATAGTTTCAGAATATACACTATTAACTCTTTGTACGGGATTCTTAATGTTTTGGTAGTAAAGGGTAGAGAAGAAGCTTGCTTTTTTGAAACTATGATTGATTCCCAATTCAATCAAGTCTATAAATTGAGGTAATAAATCAGGATCGCCCTGTTCTAAAGTTTCGGAATGCTCTCTTTCCGGAATTGGATTTAATTCGTAATTGTTATTTCTCTGAATCCTTTTGCTATATCCGGCCTTCGCATTCCAATTGGCATTAAAAGTATATAGTAAATTCACTGATGGAAATAATTTGCTCAGATACTGAACATGTTTTTCGCTATCGATTGATAAAATAACTTCTCTTTCCGAATATTCATATCTTAACCCTGCTGTATATTTTAATTTAGAATATTCTCCTGAATACTGGCTGTATAGTGCATTTATCAGGTTTGATGATTTTGCTGTCCCCCTGAATTTTTCATCTTCGTCAGGTGTTGTAATAGGATTCACGATATAATCAAATTTTCCGTCTTGATTGTCATTTCTGATTTGATAGCCTGTTTCTATTACCCCTTCACCAATTTTTGTGCTGTAATCTAATTTGAATCGAAAACCCTTTATTGGATTGGTATATGGATTATTTACTTCCTGGAAAAGATTATTCTTTTGGGGAAAATCCAAATTTTGGTTGTGGGTATTTCCAAATAAATTGGCATATTCATAAATGGCCGAACTATAAATTTTTGAATTATTTTTAAAGATATGAGTGTAATCAAAACTGCCTAATATAAAAGTACCTTCTTTTTCCTGTACGTTTGAATTAAAATAAGTAAGCTGATTAAGTATTTCGCCTGTAGTTAAATCTTCGGTGGAATTGTTATAGACGATATCGGCTCTTCTTTGCTGGTATTTTTTACTGGCTGAAAAACCAAAGCTGAATATATTATTTTTATCAGCAGTATAGGATATTGAGGTCCTCGCACCATAATTATACCTGTCAAAACTTCTCTCACCATTAGAAGGAAATTTTGTTATGGTATTGTTGCTAAAGTCTTTGGTATAAACATCTCCTTCTCTTTTTCCGTTTGCATCATTTCTTGTATAATTACTGCTTACAGATAAATCCCATTTCTCCTTTTTGTAATTAAGTGTAAAATCACCTCCAAAACGCAATGGATTTTCTAAGTTATTGTAATCTGTCGTACCTGGTAAACCCAATAGAAAATTGGTTTGTAAAGAAACACCATCTGTAACTCCTTTTTTTGTAGTAATATTGACAATTCCCGCCTTACCATCAGCTTCATATTTTGCAGAAGGTGCCGTTATTAATTCAATATTTTCTATAGTATTAGCAGGTATCTGGCTTAATATGGTTTGTGCATCGGTCAAAACAGGCTTACCATTTATTAAAACTAAAAACCCGGATGAACCTCTAACACTTATATCTCCATTACTATCCACTGCTACAGATGGTAAATTTTTAAGAACATCTACCGCATTTCCACCCTTTGCAGATTCAAATTGATTTGCTTTGTAGGTCTGTTTATCTATTTTGTTTCGTATGTTGTTTTTTTCTCCTTGGATGACAACTTCGTTCAAAAGTTTATTTGATAAATTCATTTTTGTATCCAGAATAATTTTCTCTGTTTTGTTTGAAATTACAAAATTAACCTCTGTAGTTTCGTAGCCAATTGAAATTATTTTGAGGACATAATTGCCAATATTTAAATCTGTTATAATAAACTCACCATTGTTTTTTGTTAAATCTCCTTTTACTATTGCTGAATTTTCTTTTTTCAATACCGATACACTCGCAAATTCAACAGGCAGACTGGTATCATTTTCTGTTACAATTCCTTTAACTGAAGCATTTTGTGCATTAGAAATGTTTAAAAAGAATATTGATGTTATTAGGATTAAGGAACGCCTGAATGTTATTAAATGTATTTTGGAATTCATCGTTTGTTAGGTTTTATTATATCTATTAATTTTATAGAACAAATATAGTATTATATTATATTTTCAGCCAAGCCAACTTTGATTTAAACGCTGACATATTAAAACTTTTTTAAAGATGTTTGTTAGAAAACAGTTTAGAGGACTTTGAAGTTTTCTTTTTGATTGTTTGTTAAGGCAAAACCAAATCTGTTGTACTATTTTTCTTCTATTGTTTTGTATTATGTGTATATTCGCGATTCTAACCATAACCAGCTAGAAATGAATATAAAACAAGCCACTACAATAAATGAAGTGATTCAGTTATTGGATGAAATAATTGAAGAATCAATATCAGAACAAAGCGCTGTAGGTTTATTTACTATGCTATATCGTGAAGTGACTGTAAAAATCAAAGAAGGGATTCAAATTGGTTCTTTTCAGAATGGGGAGCGAATGGAAAAACTGGATGTTATTTTTGCCAATCGGTATTTAAAGGCGTATTACCAATACAAAGCCAAAGAAAAAGCATCGGAATGTTGGGAGTTTTCTTTTCAGCAGGCAGAAACTTTTTGGCCAATAGTGGTTCAGCATTTACTGCTCGGAATCAATGCACATGTGAATCTGGATTTAGGAATAGCTTCAGCAGAGGTCAGTACCGTAGAAAACATAAAGGATTTAGAATCTGATTTTAATCAAATCAATATCATTCTTAGTAATCTGGTTGAGCATGTCGAAAAATGCTTAATCAAAATCTGGCCTACACTCACGATTATACTAAAATTAACGGGTAAAATAGACAATTTTTTTATTGACTTCAGCATGAAAACAGCAAGGGATGGTGCCTGGAAATTTGCGAATGAATTTGTGACTACTCCGGAAGAACAAAGAGAAGACTGTACACAGAAAAGAGATAAAAGAATTGCCGAAATCGCCAGATTGGTTTCAAATCCCGGATATTTTGTAAGTGCTGTTTTCAAGTTCATTCGTTTATTCGAAAGGGGAGATGTTGCTCAAAAAATAATGAATTTGAAAATAATTGAAGAAAAAAAACCTGAGTGTGTGGTTATTTAGTTTTAAATAATCTATTTCAACATAAAAACCACAAACTTTCGCTTGTGGTTTTTTTATATTTAAATTTTAGATTTGCTTTAATAACTAAAGTGATAGCCATTTAGTTATCTTAATTTTTGTCGCAAATTATAATCGTCCATGATTTCCTTAACACTTTCCTGTTTGATTTGCTTTCTGGTTAAGCCTTTCAGGCTTCCTACATACCCATTAAAAACATGGCTAATATAAAGGGGAGAAAGTTTCGATCTGTGAGAGGCATTATGACATGAGAAGCAATTAACTAGACTATCGACTGTAACCTGATGTATTGATTTTGGGGCAAATCCTACCTGTACATAGGTTTCCATAGTAATATTGTAGGCGGCAACAGAACCTCTTGTCAATTTGCCCGGATTAGAATTTGAAAGATCATAACTTAACGAATCTAATAAAGCAGCTTGTTGCTGAGTAGTGTTGTATCCTGCTGTATTAATCCATATGGATCCATTGTAAAAATAATTGTTCCAAATACCTTTTAGCTGTGATTTAACGCTTTGATTGATAGTACGAATATTATTTAAGTTCTGTGAACCATTTTGACTAGTTTTCATGAAAAGCTGAACATTAAAAGAACCTTTCATCGCTTTTTCAACCGGAACACCATATTTATAAACTGAAAATACATCTGTGTAAAGCCCATTTCCTGAAGTTATATTAGTGACCGTAGCTGTGCTGCTCTTATTAAAAAAAGGATAATCTACTGTACTTGTTACAGGTGCATCAGTTGTTGGTGTTGCTTTTGACCAGTCATATGCAGGTGCAAGATTTTCATGCTCGAAAGTAGCCCAAACGAATTCAGGATGATTTTCTACAACTCCTACGACATGCATTCCTAAAAGAGCCACTCTGGTTTTAACTCCATTAATTACTCCCTGAGTTGTAAAATAAGAAGAAGGATCTTTAAGAACGCTTGCATCAACCCACGAAGTTTTAAGTTCTAATGAACCTACAGGAAAAGTTATGTCTTTTACTTTAGAAGGATCGTTTTTTGCTATAGGACCGTATTTTAGCATTGTTGTATACATCAATTTGTCCATGAATATAGAATAATATACTGTAGCAGATCGCGGAACACCTGATGGATAATTAGGTGTTTTTAAAATATCTGAAGCAGAACTTGCCTGAGCAGTATCCGTTAAAACAATTCCGTTACCTGGATTTAATCTCTGACCATCTGCATTCACTTGTATTAGTGTAGTCATAAAGGATGGCATTCCATTAACCTCATTGGTCAGCCAAAGAAATTTTTGCCAGGACCATTGGTGAAAGTCACAATTGGTTACTGTTGCATTGTTGGCAAATACGCTTGTTGGTCCTTCATTTGGCGGAGGAGTTTGTCGGGTGTTGTTTACCATTGTAAACCAATTAGCAGGAGCCAGACACTCAGAAGCAGCGGCACTATTTTTTACAGTTGTATAATTATCGTTTTCTCCTTTTGCATCCTTTTTACAGGAGCAGAATGAGATTAGCGTAATTAAAAGTAATACCTTTTTTGTCGTTTTCATCTTGGGTTTCTTTAGTTAATTTTTGGATTTATCTCTTTTGAAGACCTGAAACTAAATAATTAAGAAGCTGACTTGTGAAAAAATGCATTGAGCCTTTTATATTTAGGTATGAAGGCAGGAAAAAGGTGTATGGGAAATTTGTATGAAAATGTTTTTCGATTGTTTTCTAAAATAGAATTAGAAGCATGATTTTGAAATTTTGCCAGTTACAGAGAGTCTGGTAGTTTGTTACAATTCACCTTAATTTATTTATGTTACTTAATTGATTATTAATGTTAAAGTGAATATTTTTTTACGGATTGTATTTTTTTAGTTGTAAAAAAATACATAATTACCAATATCACCTTGTTTTTTTTCCAATTTACCCCCTTAACATCATTTTAGTAAGATATTACTTTGTAGTTGTAATTATTGACTAAATGTGTATTTGTTTACCAAAGTGACGTTAAATTGCTTTTTGTCTCAAATTGATGCCATATTAATTTATTAATGTGCTGAAAAACAAAAAGTAAGTTTTTTTTTCTGATGTTTGAGAACTAACATATACTTAGTTATGGTTGCAGTTACAATTCAATAATTTCTAACCAAACCAATATTTCCTATGAAAAGACCTTACGATTAATTACAGCAAAGCATTATTAAATACATATACCAAAAGCACTATTAAAGTGAGATTAACATGTGTGTTTGTACGGGATACAGAATATTAATTTAACCATTTAAACTATTTTATGACAATGAAAAAAAAGTATGTAGTTATGTTGGGCATCATTTTGTGTGCCTGCTCAAAAGATGATGTTGCAGAAGTTAACCAGGCTAATGCAGCAAAAAATACCCTTGAAGTTGAAAATACAACAGTAAGTAATTCTTTAACTGCTAAGGTTGGAGCAGCATCGATTGCGGGGTTAAACTGGGCTGATGGACGAGATAATTTTGTAGACGGCTGGGTTATTCTCTCAGGATTGACTGCAGGAGATTCTTATGCTACGGTTGTATCCAAAACAGATGCCGTTCTAAATGGCTTTACGAGTAAAATAAGCGGAGTCAATACGATACGCATTCCAATTAATCCGCCTTCGGTTGCAGAGAGCTGGTGGGCTAGTTATCAGGGTGTAATTGATAAAGCGACCAGTAAAGGCTGGAAAGTAATTATTGCCTGTTGGGAGTCTTCATCCTCAAAAGATGGTCTCATTGACAACACAACAGCTTTTTGGAGTATGTGGAATACAGTTGTAACTAAATATCAAGGAAATGCGAATGTGTATTTTGAGCCCTTCAACGAGCCTCATGGCTATACTTTGTCGCAGCTAACGGGTATTTATGCCCAATTTCTTTCTAATTATCCCAATGTTCCAAGAGGTAGAATAATTCTCGACGGAATAGGATATTCTGAGAATGTTACAGGAGTGGGAGCAGACAGCCGTTTTACTAGCTGTTTACTTGGATTGCATAATTATGCTTTTTGGGCCACCAGATCAGTCACGCAATGGAGAGCAGACTGGCGCAGCAGAATAGGAAGTTATGGCAGCCGCACCGTTATTACTGAATTTGGTGCCGGCATGAACTCAGGTAAAGATTACCAAAATGGAAATCAGTCAGACAATGAAATTGCTTATATAGTAGCAACCAGCGATGTATGCAGAACAGATAAGATTGCCAGTGTGTATTGGCCCGGGCTAAGAGATGGTGACTCTTACAGTTTGTTTACCAGAGGTGGCAGCGGAAACAATATTACCATTAACACAGTCAGCACTACCGGTGTTTTCCGGGTAAGATATGGCTGGGGTGAGAATTAATTAAAAATTTATAAAGGAGAAGGTCAGTGATGGCCTTCTTTTTATATCCAGAGGTATTACTTTTTTTAATGAAAGTCGCAAATGCAATTCTGTCCCATCTGGTTTGGAAATCTTCTTATGCTGGCCAGCTAAGGTAGTATTTATTGCTTTATAGCTATAGCTACTCTATAAAATTCATATCCTTTTTCGGCTCTATTTGGCAGATATTTTAAACGATATTCATTTGCGCCCATATCTTCAATAATTTTCATGTCAAATGATTTTAAATAGTTTGATAATTCCTCTGGTTGAAATCCAAAAGTCCATTTTTCTTCAAGTTTATTTAGGTCGTTCAAAAGCTTTTTACCTCCTAAAAACGAAGCTGGATTCTCCAGGATATTTTGGTGTACATAAGTAAAAATCACATAACTGTTTTTTGTGAATTTCTGAATAAAGCCAAATGTACTCTTTATTGCATCTTCTGAAAGGTAATTTGTAACACCTTCCCAAATAACCGTAGTAGGTATTGAAAAATCAAAATTATGTTGTTCTGCCAATTCCTCCAGGCTTTGTTGATTGAAATCAATTTGATAAAACGCAACATTTTCCGGAAGTCGGCCAATACGTTTTTTGTATATTGCAGCTTTAAAATTAGAAGTATTTGGATGATCAATCTCTATAACAGGAATTGACTTTAAAAAGCCAAGTCTCAACGCTCTTGTGTCAAATCCGGCTCCTAAAATTATTACCTGTTTAACGCCATTGGAAATTGTTGATTCTAATTGATCGTCAATATATTTTGTCCTGGCAATTGCCGACGAAAATGCGCCTGGGATTTTCTTCTGAATCGTGGTACTAATATATTTCTTAATAATTGGATATTTAAACATCCTTGCTGCAAATCTCAATTTAGTTTCAAGAAAATGTATAGCATAATGGTCAGAAAATAATTTATCTTTTGAATCGCGTTCTGTTTCCAATGCTCTAAATAAAGCCATATATTGAGCTGTTCGGCTTGTTTTCTTTATTTTCATCTCATTTATGAAGTTTTCTTTACTATTGTTATTGATATGGCTTGTATTCTAAGAGCGTGAGGCTTGCTTTAGCGAGGAGATTTTATTATTTCTTTTTAATAGGAGCAAGGAGTAAATAAAAAATCCAGGCAAACCATGATATAAAAAGCACCGCCAATATCCATGCTAATTTTTCTCCACCAGTAGTTTTACGAGAGAAGAGAATACTTAATATTGGTAATAGCCATACAAATGCTATCACAGCCAAAACTATAAATAAACCCAAAATAGAATTATCCATATTATATTTTTTCAGAAATAAATATTGATTTTATAAATCCTTAAATTAAATGGCTCCTAAAAGATTTAGTTTGATCAGCTTATTCATTAATAGATTATTTATTATCAAATATAATATATTTCTTAATTTTTTTTTAAAGGTATATTATTTTGATTTTATAAATCGGTTGTATACAACTGATTGTATGCAATCCTCTAAAAGTGATCGATTAGATGTAATTTCGTTTGTGAAAAATCAGAATAAAAAGACTAACAAACTGAAATAGAATTTATGGAAACAAAACATAAAGAGCAATTAGTAGAATTTCTTCAATCAATGTATGCCGCAAAAAAGTTTAAAAAGCTAAAACCGCATAGTAATAGTGATAATTCGTTTAACGTATCACTAAAAGTATCCGGTTACAACCAATTAAACTTAATGGTTTCAGATTTGCTAAAAGCAAGTATTTTTTTGCTTCATCATGATGCGCCAAGTTTGCCAAGCCATACCGTAAACACTGATATTAATGTAATGACTTTACTTGAAATTGCCTTGCAGTTATTGCCGGAAGAAGAAATGGAGTTATTGGATGAATTGTATAAATTAAATTTGAAAGTTTAATGATTTTATTTGTTTTTTATCATAGAATGCGTAGCGATTCAGTTTGAACATTTCGGAGAGCTGGGGTTTGGGACTAAATTAAGCCCATTCTTCGGATTTGCCAAATCATTCAGATACAAGACCATTTTTCCATTAAGCCTAAATGCCCAAATGCGTTGTAGTGCCTGTTAGGCACTGGCTTTTTAGTCGAAGTATTTTTCAAATTCTTCTTTCATAACTTCGTTCCCTCTAATTATACTTCTTTTAAATGCTGTGAAATTAGAAGACCTACTTAAATGTCGTCTAATATTTGCTAAAAAAAATGCTTTGTCTTCGGCAACAAAACCGTCTTCAAAATAATTGAATAGGTACTTTTGAAAATCTTTAATTTCTATTAATATGCTGTTTCTCAGATTAGAGGCCTCAATAGTTTTAAGTTTAGTAGTTCCATTATAAACTGCATTTAATAATGTAACAGTAGTTATTGTTGAAGGGTTATCATCTAAAGCCTCTATAATTACTTTTTCTTTTGGAAACGGATTAATAGAAACTTTTACACGATTTTCAATATCTTCATTTAAGTCGGTACAATTAATTAAATCTATATAATCGTCAGATTTTATATTATTGCAATGACCACAAGACCAAAACAAATTATTCCAATCAAATTTTAGGTCTGTGTCCCCTTTGTGGGGTCTAAAGTGCTCTATGTTAATTGTTACGGGCTCTTTAAACTCACAGATATAACATTTATTCTTAAAGTCTGTTTTTATTCTTTCAAATACTTCTCCGCATTTATAATCGCCACTAACTTTTGTTTTTTCAGTATTTAAACAAGAAGGTGATGGCTGAGTCTTTTCTAAATATACCATTCCTCTTAATGTTTTATCTTAGTAATTTCTTTCAAATCAATTTCTTGTAGCTTTACGATTAGCTCATCAGACATAAACTTGGGCGAGTGAGCAAAGTAATTTCTAAGACTTTTTAATGATTCTTTTTCACCGCTATTTAATTCTGATTTGTCTATTAAATTTTCAAATTGAGAGACTTTTGACTTGACTTCTTCTGAATATTTGTCAGTTCTAAAATAGCTTTCTATAAGCGCATCATATGAATAGCTTGTTAAATCATTCGTTACAATTTTCGATTCTAGGTCGCAAATAGTTGCATTTGATATTGAAGATAATATGAATGGAGAGTGAGTGGTAACTATAAATTGTAGTTTTGGGAAAAAATCTATCAAAAAAGGCAATACTATTTTTTGTAATTCTACGTGTAAATGAGTTTCAATTTCATCAATGATTACTATACCTTCCAAATCGTAAGATTTGTTATTATGTGCCTCCATTCTTAAAAGCAATTCTGAAACGATACTTATTATTGCTGAATAACCATCCGATAAATTATTAAAACTGAAAGGTTCTCCTATTCCACTTTTTATGTTGAAATTATATGCTTTTCTATCAAATTTTAGCTCTAATTCATTATCATCAAATAAAGTTTTTAATCTATTTTCAAATTGAATAAACCAATCATCAATTTTTGAAACTGTTTCCATTTCATTGTCATCTCTAGCAAATGACCTATCAGCTTTTAAGTTCACAATGTACTGTATAAAACTTGGGTTAGCTTTATCTTGAAGATTGTATTTCTTTTTAAGCTCTACTTTATTTATTCCTTTTGGAACGATTAAATTAGTATATCTTTTAGAATCAAAAAAAGCAAGTAGAAACTCACCACTTTTACATTTTGTTGATATATTTTCATCAGTATTTGAAAATTTAATTTTAGTACCACCAAAACTTAATATCCAATTTTCGTACTGTTTTATTTTATTTTTGAGATCTAATATCTGTTTTTCACTTAAAGAATTTTTCGTTAATTCTTCTCGGTAAGTTTCGAGTTGTTTAAAGTTTTTTGAGTAATTTTTGCTTTCACCGGAATCTATTTTTGTTAGATATTTATTTAATTCTAGCAAAAGACTTGTTTTTCCACTTCCGTTTTTTCCGGTAAGAATTAAATGTTGTCTCTTTTCAGATGATATGGGAATATTGAGATTCGAAACATTCCTAGAAGATACAATTTCGATTTCGGTTATATAATTTTCCATTTATTTTGTTTATTTTTTTGTCAACTTATTTAGGACGATGCGTTTTTTAAGCTTGTGCCTAACGTTCCGCGGCTTGGGGTAGTAGCGGGTATTTAAAATTTATTTCTAAAGATAATAAAATTTCCTGTTGAGTACTTTCCGTCTAAGAAAGAAAAACCAGCTATTGCGCCAAACCGCTGTTACCTGCTGGCTTTATTTGTTTTCGCGCTATCTTTTGCTGGAAGACTTATGTTGAACTTTTAAACGCGTCTAATTTGTAATGCAAATATTCTAATGTTTTATCGGATAACCATTTTTCACATTTCTTTCTTTCTTCTATAGGTAGTAAATAATGAATTTTTTTCAATGAATCTTCAAAGTCTTTTAGATCTTTTTCAACTATATTGTCTTTAAAGGAGTCAAAATTGATGTCAACTTTGCCATTCTGGTAAGATACTAATTCTCTTTTTTTTATACTTTTTTGCTTTTTAAAATCTTCATTAAACCGAGCTTGAATTAGAATTAATTGATGAATATCTTTTTTTGTTTTTGAAATAATTGAATTGTATTCATTAGAATCTTTTCCAAGCTTTTCGATGAGCTTTTGAGCGATTTCAATTTTTTCATTTGTAATCTCAAGACTAGTTTTAAGCATTAATGTACTGTCTTTTAACTTTTTATTTTCTGATTTTATTCTTTCTTTTTCAAGTTTTAAGACTTTAGTGTCAAAAGCTAATTCTTTTTTTTCAATTTCAACTTCTTGTTTTTTATTTTCTGCTTCTTGTAATTTTACTCCAATAATATCGGATTGTAATGCATAGATGATTGAACCTATTGCTATAAATGTAGGTAGAAAAGCTTGCCATATTTCTGGTTTTTTATACCAAGCTTTTTTTATAATTGAAATTTCCAGTTTTAATTTTTCTTTCTCTAAATCTTTTAAATCCATGGTGTTGATTTTTAAAGTTAGGTATAAAGTCTTGAAAGCTTGCAGGTAACTCGTTTATATACGCATAAATTCAACTCATTTTATTCCAAATGGTTATGTTATGCGCATGTTTCGGTTCGTATTATTTTTCAAATATAATTTATTTATAACGAAAATTCATCATATAAAATTCTAAAATATTCTTTTACAATACCATTTTTATAAAACCCAAAAGCCCTAGCCCTGATAGCAGCGGCACCCTTTTTAGGCAAGCGAAAACATTTAAGTAAACCGTAAATATTCTGCCTAAAAAGATATAGCGGATAGCAGGAACAAGCTCCTGAAAAAACCATTAACCAACAAACTTTTAACTATCAACTATTTTTCGTAATTTTGCACTCCAAATAAAAGGGATTATACAATGTTAGATAAACTTCAATATGTAAAGCAGCGTTTTGACGAGATTTCGGATTTGATTATTCAGCCCGATGTTATTGCAGATCAAAAGCGTTATGTACAGCTTAACCAGGAATATAAAAGTATTAAAGCTCTGGTTGACAAAAGAGAAGAATACATTCTTGTTCTGGCAAACATTGACGAGGCAAACGAAATTATTGCCGACGGAAGTGATGCAGATATGACCGAAATGGCCAAAATGCAGTTGGATGAAGCTAAGGAGCGTTTACCGCAATTGGAAGAAGAAATTAAATTCATGCTGATTCCTAAAGATCCTGAAGATGCTAAAAACGTTATGGTGGAGATTCGCGCGGGAACGGGTGGAGATGAAGCGAGTATTTTTGCAGGAGATTTGTTCAGAATGTATACTAAATATTGCGAAGGGCAGGGGTGGAGAACGTCTGTTGTGGATATGAACGAAGGAACATCAGGAGGTTTCAAAGAGGTGATTTTTGAAGTTTCGGGAGAAGATGTTTACGGAACTTTGAAGTTTGAAGCCGGAGTACACCGTGTACAGCGTGTTCCGCAGACAGAAACTCAGGGTCGTGTCCATACATCGGCTGCTACAGTAATGGTTTTGCCGGAAGCGGAAGAATTTGATGTACAGATTGATATGAATGATGTTCGTGTGGATTTCTTCTGTTCATCAGGTCCAGGAGGACAATCGGTAAATACTACGAAATCTGCTGTACGTTTAACGCACATTCCAACCGGATTGGTGGCGCAATGTCAGGATCAGAAATCGCAGCATAAAAATAAAGATAAAGCGTTAACGGTTTTACGTTCCCGTTTGTACGAAATGGAATTGGCTAAGAAAGAGGCTGAAGATGCTACAAAACGTACTTCTCAGGTAAGTTCTGGTGACCGTTCTGCTAAGATTCGTACGTACAACTACGCACAAGGTCGTGTAACAGATCACCGAATTGGTCTTACGCTTTACGATTTAGGAAACATCATGAATGGTGATATTCAGAAAATTGTGGCTGAGCTTCAGTTAGTAAACAATATGGAGAAACTGAAAGAAGCTTCGGAAGTGTACTAAATTTTGATTTCTTAGAATTTTAGACTTCTTAGATTGTTAGATTTTTAGACTTCTTAGATTTTTAATTAGGATGAATAATATATGAAAGCCGAACTTTATTAAGTTCGGCTTTTTTAATGCAAAAAAGCAAAGTCCGCTAATGCAAACTTTGCTTTTTTTTGTAAGGCTCTATTTAACAAAACAGAGATTTATAGTGAAGTATTAACTGTTTAACCGTTTGTTATAGCTGAAACGTATAAACGAGTTAGATACCTAGAAATACTCTTGTGTATTCAAAACATTTATAGAAATTTGAGTAAATGTACACACCATTTTTTATTATTATTTCGTTTATCTTTTCCATAATACATGTATTTAAGTTTTACAAATACTCTTCGGATGGTTCGTGTTTTAATGAATCTTCTTCTGTTTCTTTTGAAGGGTTTTGATGTGGTTTTGATACTAAAGTTGTTACAGCCAGCTGTAAAACAGATCCCAAAATGTTTTTAAAAGTCGAATCGGTTTTTCCGATAACAATTTTTTTAGCCAGATAACCAATTCCAATGCTTATTGCAGACTTTGCCAGTTCGCTCTTTAAGCCAATTGCTTCATTGAGTTCGCCAACTGCGTTTCGAATTAGGCTTGTAGGCTTTAAATTTTCTTTGATATCACCTATTTCTTCCTTAATATCGAGCCAATCTTTATCTTGTTGTTCTTCTAAAAATTTTATTCTCTGATTTAATGTATCTATAGTGTAAATATCCATAACATTCATTTTTTTAGTTATTAAATCAGTTTTTAGAGTCTTTTAAAATGCTGGAAATAATCATGTTTCCAATAGGCGTTTTAATAAGTTTATGCTGTGTTTTGTGTAATACAATAGCAACGATTAAATAAAATCCGGCTATTACAAAAAAACCATAATAGTACTCACCAAGTGCTTTTCCAATCCATAAACTAAGTCCAATATTAAGGAAAAGGGTAAAAAATGCAACAACAGCTCCAACCGCAATTCTTGATGTTACTGTAGACAATGCGTCTGCAGCGGCAGATACTGTTTTGAGTTTGATTAACTCTAAACTCGTTTTAGTATAATTTTCAGCTTTTTCATAAAGATTAAGGTTTTCAGATGTTGTTGCATTAGTTTCCATGATATTTGGTGTTTATGGTTTGAAAGGACACTTTTTAGTAGTTCGTTTTTATAGCCTTTGCTTCATCTTTAACAGAATTGAAGTCTTCTTTTACCTGATTGAATTTTGCTTTTCCTTCTTCAATAATGTCTTTGCCATTTGAACTTATTGTGCTTAAGATACCATCTACTTTACCTTTAAGATTATCTCCGTAATCTTTTGATTTATCTTTGATTTTTCTTCTTGTTTCTGAACCTTTGTCCGGTGCAAATAATACTCCAATGAATGCTCCCGCCGCTGCGGCTCCTAAAATTCCTAAAATTGTGCTACTAGTTTTCATAATGTTTGATTTAAAGATTAATATAAATTGTTTTAATAATTTTGATTTTTAAATTTCGCGACCTTTAATAAGTCTGAACAGTATTGCTATAATGGCAATTACCAATAATATGTGGATAATACTTCCTGCACTGTATACAAAGAACCCAAGGGCCCAAAGAATGACAAGAATAACCGCGATTGTATATAATAAATTTGACATGGTTTTTGATGTTTATGGTTAATAATAATTGTTTTTCTAATTTAATTTATATGCTAAGTATAAACTTAAGTTGCTGTTTTTTACATCTGGAAAAGTGTAGCTTGTTCCTGCCACGTCTCTCTCTTTACCAATAGTTGTTAGTCCATAGTTATAGCGTAATCCAATACTGATTGGGTTGAAATCTAAACCAACACCTGCAGATAAACCGGCATCAAATCTTTCGAAATCATCTGCATCTAAATCTTCGTCAAATTCAACATCTCCTTCACCTGTTACTTTAGCGTTTACTAAATAGGATGCATAACCACCAACATGAATATTGAAATTGTCAGTTAAATTAAATCTTACTAATAATGGAACTTCAACATAACCAAGTTTGAATTTAGATGTGCCTTCCACACCAGCAGTGTCGTATTCTAATTCAGCACCTTTAGTAGTGTATAAAATCTCTGGCTGAATAAAAATGTTATCTGCAATTGGGAATGCGGCAAAAACACCGGCATTAAATCCCCAAAGAACATTTTCATCGTTGATATCGTCAGAATCAGAATATAGATTCGACATGTTAACACCTCCTTTAATACCGAATTCAGGCCCTACTACTGTGCTGCTTTGAGCAGATACTATTCCAAATGAAGTCATCATAAAAAGAGATAAGGCGTATAAAAAATTTGATTGCATTTTCATAATTTAAAAATTTAGTTAATAATTCTAATTTGATTTTAATTGATTTGTTTTTTAATTTTTTCAGTTTCTCTTAAAAATTCGTATTGTTTTGGTAAATAATGAGTAACTAATTTTAATATCACCGGATCATTTGTTTCTTTTGCTATTGATTCAAATAATTTTATCATTTCGGATAAAGAATTGGTAATAACATTTAGATATTCCTTGTCAAAATCAACTTCTTTTTTACCAGCAAGCTCGTATAGTTCTTTATTTGTAGCTGCTGTGTTTATTTCAGTTATGATAATGAGCTTTTGAGTAGCTATTTTATTAATCTCCTGCAATAACAAACTTTGATTGTTTTCTATTTCGGTACTGACAAGCTTTATTGAATTTTGTAAACTTTTAAGTTGTGCCAGCTGTGTTTTAGAAATAATTGATTTTGTAATGCTTGCAGTTGCAACAAAAAAATTAGCTTCAATTTCTTCTGTATTGTTTGTAAGAACGTATTTGTTGTTTCCCTTTTCAGGTTTTTCATTTTCATTACAAGACGAAATAGTTACTGTTAAAATCACTATAAAAGCTGTCTTTAAAAATGATGGTTTTGATGAGGACATCTGTTAAAATATTTACTTCATTATTACATTACAAAGATGCTAACGAATAGTAAGTTTTACTTTACAGCATAAAAAAGAAACGTTATATAATTCCCATTCTGGAAAAATATAACGTTTTTAATAAGGTTTTATGAGAAGAGTTATTGAGGAAGAAACACAGTAAATACAGAGCCTTGACCCGGTTTGCTGTCTGCTGTTATATAACCTTTATGGTTCTCAACAATTTTTTTACAAATAGCTAATCCGATTCCGGTTCCGGGATAATCGGTTTTGGAATGCAGACGCTGAAACAGTACAAAAATATTGTCTTTAAATTGTGGGTCAAATCCCATTCCGTTATCCGTAAAAGTAATTTTAAAAAATTTCTTAAAAGGCTGATCAATTATTTCGGGATATTCATTGGATAAAATTTCTTCACACTTTATAATAATGTGTGGAGCAATTCCGGGCTGACTATATTTTAAAGAGTTGCCAATTAAATTAATAAAAAGTTGTTCAATCTGATACGGAATTACATCCAGGCTTGGCAGCTTGTCAGCATTTAGATTTGCTTTCTTATCATCAATGATTACTGCTAACTCTGATTTCACATTTTCAAACAACTCATTCAGATCAGATTTTACAAACTCTTTTTTAGTGGTATTTGTTTTTGAAAACAATAATAAGTCATCAATTAAAACGCGCATTCTTTTTGCAGAAGTTTCAACTTTTAGAATGTATTCTTTACCGCTTTCAGAAAGTGCTGCTTTATCTGTTTCAGAAATTCTGGAAATAAAGGTTAGAATTTTGCGTAATGGTTCCTGTAAATCATGACTCGCAACATGATTGAATGATGCAAGTTCTTTATTGATTTTTACAAGTTCATTATTATGTTCCTGAAGTTTGATATTAAGGAGATGTTCATCAGTAATATCAAAATTTATTCCCAGTAAAATATTACTGCCATTTTGATCTATAAGCAGTTTTCCGGTAGATTTAAAATGCCTGATTTGATTGTTAGGCTTAACAATTTTATAATAGATAAAAGGAAGTTCTTTATTGTTTATTATGCCTTCCATAGAGGTGGCAATAGCTTCTTTGTCATCTGGATGTACGTAATTTAGAAAAGTATCCTTATTAGGTACAAAAGCATTTGGCAGAAATCCTAAAAGGCGATACAAATTATCTGAATATTCAATCTTATCTGTTTGTAAGTCCCATTGCCAGGTACTGAATTTACCAATAGTTTCTGACTCGGCCATTAATCCGGATGATATTAAAAGCTTCTTATTGTATATTGTCAGGCGTTCTAAGTCGTTACTTATTTTTCTATAGGCCAATAAAATGAAGGCTAAAGCAACTAAAAACAATGAAATTGAAAAAACGGGACCAAGAGAAATTTCCTGATCATATTTTTTCAGACTTTTGTTTAAAAAATCTTTTTCAATGCTATTCATTTCGTCTACCTTAAAACGAATGTTTTCCATTAGAATACGACCTCCAAACATATGGTTGTCTAATTTTCTTTTGTCATAAGTTTCAGGTGCGCTGTATTTTAAACAATTTTCGAAAGAAACATAACGCTGTATAATCAGCTTGTATATTTTTTCGAGATTTTGTTTTTGTACCGGATTGTTGGCAGTAAGTTTTTTTAAGGCAATAAAGGAAGTGTTTACTTTATCGCGTGAAAAAATGTACGGAGCAAGAAAACGATGATTGCGGGTAATCATATACCCACGCTGGCCCGTTTCTGCATCTTTTATTGCCGACATTAGCCGCTCAAGTTCTATGTTTATTTCATAGGTGTGCATGAGCAGTTTACTGGATTCGTTTAAATCCTTGTTATGTTTGTAAGCTATTGATGAAAGAAAGAGTAAAATGAAAATAGCTATTATAAAAATAACTCTCAAATAATTTGAGGAATTAAACTTAGGTATCCATTTCATTATTATTGCAATTATTTAAGGCTCAGCAAGAAATTATCACGATTTAATCCTGATGTATGATAATGCCAGTTCAGAGTTATAACTTCATTAATAATTTTTTTAAGTGCATTAAAATCACTAGGCTTTTTGATGTAAATATTCGCTCCTTCAATAAATGTGTCTTCAATATCCTCATCAGAAGAAGATGTAGAATAAATTGCAATTATCAGGTTTTTAAGATGTTCGGTTTTTTTAATTTCTATCAAACATTCTTTACCGGTTTTTTTAGGCATATTCAAATCCAGAAATAGAATATCGGGCAATTTGGTATCCGGATTCATTAGGTGTTCCATTAGCTGTAAGCCGTCAAAAACAAATTCGACTTTGGTTTGTACCTTTACTTCTTCAAAAGCATCTTTGAAAAAAAGTCTGTCGTCTTCGTCGTCATCGGCCAGTAAAATGTGTAATGCGTTTTTTTGCATTGATTAAAGTATTTGGGTTTTATTTTAAATTTTCTCTTCTTTTTTTAATAATTCTCAGAAATGCTGAAGGTGTTATTCCGGTTGTATTTTTGAACTGAGTACTTAAATGGGCAACACTGGAATAATTAAGTAAAAAAGCAATTTCGGTTAAACTCATTTCGTTTACAATCATTAGCTGTTTTGCTCTTTCAATTTTTTGAATAATTATAAAATTTTCAATAGATGAATAGGTTACTTCAGAAAATACATTTGATAAATAACCATAACTGTGATTTAATTTATCAGCTAGATATGCTGAACTTTTAAAGTTGTTATTATCATCTGTATATACTAATTCTATTATGGCGTCCTTTATCTTTTGAACCAAAACACTTTTTTGATTTTCTACAACTTCAAAACCAAAAGGGGTTAAACTATTTTTAAGTTCATCTAATGATTCACTGCTAAGATTTTCATCTAGTTCAATTTCACCAAATCCTAAGGTTGAAAAGTTTAGATTTTGCTCCTCCAGTTTTTGTTTTAGAAAAAGTGTGCAAATTGTATTGATATCAAATTTTATAAATAATTTCATTTTTGTAAAAAAATATGGTTAAAGATAACTAATTTAATTTGATTTATGCGTTAATATTGGCTTTTAGGTAAGGTAATCTTTAAGGCTTGAAAATCAAAAAAATACCGCCTAAGAAAAGTTAAGCGGTATTGAATATTTTGAGATGATGTTATAAATCTGATACAATTTCATCCCATTCTTCTTTTGTTTTACCTAGTTTTTGCTGTATTTTTCCATAAATTTCATCTTCTTTTCCTTCTTCATATAGCAAATCATCATCGGTCAAATCAGCATATTTTTGTTTTAATTTTCCTTTAAACTCGTTCCAGTTTCCTTTTATTTCAGTAGTATTCATGGCTTATATGTTTTTTAAATTAATATAATGTAAAATTCAAAATTTCATTGATGTTTTATGTTATATAAATTTTTCAAACTGTTGTATAATTCACATTTTACTGTTTGTAAAGCCCATTCCTAAGACTTTTTTAAACGATGAATACTTATTAGACATAATAAGTCTAAGATGTTACATCAAATCAATGTTTTGGTAATACACTTTCAAATCTATTATTGTAGTTTTGCCGCCAATTAAACCTAAAACCCCTATTTTAATGAAAAAACAATTACTCATTCTATTAACTTTGAGTTCTTTTGTTGCACAAGCGCAATCTTATTCAGGTTATTTTCATGACAATTATGCCGGTGTACAAAGTGTACTTTTTAACCCAGCATCAATAGCTGATTCCCGTTTTAAAACCGATATTAATTTGTTTTCTGTCAGCAGTGCTGTTAGTAATGATTTGTACGGTGTTAAACTTTTTGATGTTTATAAAGATGGTTATGATTTTGACAGTCAGTCTAAAATGACCCCGTCTAATGCAAACAATGCTCTCATAAATTTGGATATCATGGGACCATCATTTATGTTTAATATTGCTCCAAAACATACATTGGCACTTTTTACCAGAGCAAGATCAATTACAAATCTTAGAGATGTTAATGGTAGTCTTATTGATCAGGTAAAGGATGGTCTGGATCAGGCAAGCGGTTTTGGTCCTATTAATGCAGGCAGTCCAAACGGAGCTGCGCATGCATGGGGAGAATTAGGACTTTCTTATGCAGCAGTTTTGTTAAATAAGAACCAACATTTCTTAAAAGGAGGTTTAACTGCAAAATATCTACAAGGTGTTGGAAATGCATATATTCAGGGGAAAAATGCCAGTGCATCATTACAAGAAGATACCAATAATCCGGAAAACAGTAAATTATTTACAACTGGGGAAATGATAATTGGCGGAAGCCAGGACTGGGAAGCCAATGAAGACTATGAGTTTGATATAAATTCAAGTGGAATAGGTTTTGATTTTGGATTTGTTTACGAGTGGAGACCGGATTATGCTAAATATGATTTAAATAATGCAAAACCTGCTGATAATAATTTCAGGGATCTGAATAAGTATAAGTTGCGTTTCGGATTATCGGTTACCGATATTGGTTCTATAAATTATAAAAAATCAAAACAGGATATCTATGATATATCAGGTGAACTTACTCAGGAAATGATTGACGATACAGATAATTTATACGATTTATTAAATGATCGCTATACAAAAACATCAACTTCAAAAGGAGTTAAAACAAATTTGCCGACAGCACTTCATGCAGACGTTGACTGGAATATCCATAATAAATTCTATCTGAATCTAAATGGAGATATCAGTATGGTTTCAAATTCAAAATTAAACGCAGTTAATATTGCTGATAGAGTAAGTTTGACTCCTCGTTATGAAAGCAGATGGTTTAGTTTTTATGTTCCTGTTACCTGGATGGAATATAGCGGAACTCAGATAGGTACAGGCTTGCGTGTAGGAACTTTCTTTGTTGGTTCTGGATCAATTGTTTCTAATTTAGTTTCTAAAGAATCAAAAGCAGCCGACTTTTACGTTGGACTTAAGATTCCGGTTTACCAAAAGAAATTTAAAGACAGAGATCAGGACGGTGTTATTGATAAACAAGATTCTTGTAAAAAAGTTGCGGGACCAATTGAAAATAAAGGTTGTCCTTGGCCTGATACCGATGGTGATAAAGTTTTGGATAAAGATGATGCTTGTCCTGATGTCGCTGGTCCTGTTGAAAACAAAGGCTGTCCCTGGAAAGATACAGATGGAGATACTTTATTAGATAATGTAGATGCATGTCCAACAGTTTCTGGTCCGGTAGAAAATAAGGGTTGTCCATGGCCGGATACAGATGGTGACACCGTTTTAGATAAAGATGATGCCTGTCCGGATGTTGCAGGTTTAGTAGAAAACAAGGGATGTCCGGTTTTGGATACTGATAAAGACGGAGTTGCAGATAATGTAGATGATTGTCCATTAATTGCGGGACCAGCAGCTAATAAAGGTTGTCCTGAAGTTAATAAAGCAGCTTTGGCACAATTACAGGTAGAAGCAAAATCTATTTTCTTTACATCAGGTAAAGCTACTTTAAGTGATGCTAAAAAAGTAGAAACATCAGGGAGACTTGATGCAATCAAAGAAATTTTGAAAAATTATCCAAATGCAAAGTTTGCTGTTTACGGTCATACTGATAATGTTGGGAATGATAAAGTAAATCAAAAATTATCTGAAGAAAGAGCAAAAGTTATTATGGACGCTTTAATTGAAAAAGGAGTAAATCCTGCTAACTTGACATCACAGGGATTTGGAGCTACAAAACCAGTTAAGTCTAATAAAACAGCTGCCGGAAGAGCAGAAAACAGAAGAACAGAAATTGTTTATTTAGGTAATTTCTAATTGCAATTGAATATAAATACTAAAAGCCATTCTTAATTGAGTGGCTTTTTTTATTTTTGTATGCTTTCTAAAAGAATCATTTCTTAAAATTGAAAGAACTAAAAAATCAACAATGACTACACAACAATTACACGAACAAATACTTCAAAAAAAATCATTTTTATGTGTTGGATTAGATCCTGATCTGGATAAAATTCCAGCTCATTTATTAGAAACAGAAGATCCTATTTTCGAATTCAATAAAGCTATAATTGATGCGACACACGATTTGACGGTCGGATATAAACCTAACACTGCTTTCTTTGAAGCATATGGTATAAAAGGGTGGATGTCACTTCAAAAAACAATCAATTATATCAACGAAAATTATTCTGATATTTTTACCATTGCAGATGCAAAACGTGGTGATATCGGAAATACTTCAAGCATGTATGCAAAAGCTTTTTTTGAAGATTTGAATTTTGACAGCGTAACCGTTGCGCCTTATATGGGAAAAGATTCTGTTGAACCTTTTCTGGCTTTCGAAAACAAGCATACTATAATGTTAGCTCTAACTTCAAACGAAGGCGCATTCGATTTTCAGACTCTGACTACGAACGGTAAGGAACTGTATAAACAAGTTTTAGAAACTTCTAAAACGTGGAAAAACAGCGAAAACCTAATGTATGTGGTTGGAGCTACGAAAGCCGAATATTTTACCGAAATCCGTAAAATTGTTCCGGACAGTTTCTTACTGGTTCCGGGAATTGGTGCTCAGGGTGGAAGCTTGTCTGAAGTTTGTAAATACGGCATGAATGATAAAGTTGGTTTATTAGTAAATTCTGCCAGGGCAATAATTTATGCTTCAAACGGAACTGATTTTGCTGAAAAGGCCAGAGAAGAGGCTTTGTCAGTTCAACAAAAAATGGAAAGTATAATTAATTCCAGATTTCAGGTTTAAAATTTCAGGTTGCTTGACCATAAATTTTTCTACCACAGAGATTTACAAAGTTTTTTCACAGAGATTCACAAAAGTTTAATTATTCCTTTGCGAAACTTTGCGCAACTTTTGCGAATCTCTGCGAAATAAAATGCAATCCAATAAACTTGTAACCTGAAATAAAAAATGAAACTTCAAAGACATGAAACAACTCATAGATCAAATTGGCACGTTACATTCTTTTGAAACAGCTCCAAAACGCATTATTTCCTTAGTTCCTTCTCAGACAGAATTGTTATATGATTTAGGCCTAGAGGAGAAAATTATCGGAATTACAAAGTTCTGTGTTCATCCATATCATTTAAAATTAACGAAGAAAGTTGTTGGTGGAACTAAAAAGATTCATATTGAGAAAATAAAATTATTACAGCCAGATATTGTCATTTGTAATAAGGAAGAAAACACAGAAGAAATTGTAAACAAATTAAGCGAAATCTGCCCGGTTTGGGTAACTCATATTGTTTCTGTTGAAGACAATTTTCAAATGATATCGGATTTTGGTCAGCTTTTTAATTGCAGAACTGAGGCTCAAAAATGGAATGACAAATTGACTTTCGCTTTAAGCGATTTTAAAAAATACATTCAGAATATTGAGATTAAAAAAGCAGCCTATTTTATTTGGAAAAATCCATACATGGTTGTAGGGAATGAGACTTATATTAATGAATTATTAAAGTTAAATCATTTTAAAAATATCTACGAAGATAAAGGTCGTTATCCTGAAATAGAACTTAAAAAAATGAGATTGGAAGGAGATCCTGATTTAGTTTTTCTTTCTTCAGAACCTTATCCTTTTAAAGAAGAAGATGCTTTTGAAATAGGACGTTTCACGCATCACGCCAAAACCGTTTTTGTTGACGGCGAAATGTTTTCCTGGCACGGAAGCCGGCTTTTAAAAGCTTTTCAGTATTTTAAATTACTTCACGAAAGATTAAAAAATTAGTTTAAAGTTTTCTTTGTTTCATGTTTCAGGCTGTTGGAGCATGAATTTAATCTCAAAGTATACAAAGCTTTACGCACAGTTCGCAAAGTTTATATTTACACAGTTGTCGCATAAAACCTTGTGAACTTTGCGGATAAATAGTGCAAAGTAAAACAACATGAAACTTGAAACAAAAAACAAACCATATAATATAAAAAAAGAATGCCGGCATCTCGAAGACGCCGGCATCATTTAACTAACCAAAACCAAAATAATAAATAACCAGTTTATTACATTACAAATGTCCGACATATATCTTTCTTTCGCTGTTAAGGTTTTGTTATTACTTTGTTGGACATAAGTTAAGATTTTAATATGTCTTTTTTGAAGGCTTGTGTTCAATTATCGACTGTTTAATTTTGCTTTCTCTTTGATGATATCAGCAATTTTTCGGTTTTCGATTTTGCTTTCCAGCCATGAAATAATATCTAAATAGAGGAAGGCTCTTTTTTCGTACGTGTTTTTTTCTAATTCAATAAAACGTTCACGCATTTTAATAAACTCCTTTTTTATGTCGGCTGGATAAAAATTATTAAGGTTTCTCATGAATTTAATAATTTCCTTCTGAACTTCATGTAAGTCATTCATTTTTAATAAAAACTTGTAGGTGCTTTTAAGATGATTCTCCAAATAATAGTCTTTTCCTAGTTCGTAATGTGCAATTAAAGACAAGAGTCTCGCAAAACACATTAAATCTTCCCGCATCGTTAAGTTTTTGTTATTTATGATTTTATCTAAGTAATAGATTGACTCATTGTATTTTTCATTTCCAAAATAAATTGAGGCAATCTTGTAATAAAATAACATTTCGTGATGTTCGTCAAGATGTTCACTGTGAATTTTTATTTTCTCTAAAATTTCCGGAATCAAATATTCGCTTTCAGCAAAAGTACCTTCCAAAATGTGATAATTTAATTTATTATTATACACGTATAGAAATGATAGCGATGCAATGTTATCGTTGACAGGGAATTTCTCATCCTGAATGGTTTCTTCTAAAAGGGTTAAATATTTTTTGAAATTCGACTTGTATTTCAACATATAGAGGGATTCTAAAAAATAATGATTCCCCTTTAGAAAAAATACAGGATTTAGATAAATCATATTAGGATTATCATAAAAAAGTCTAACCCATTTATAAGCATATTTATAACTTGCTAAAAAGTCCTGAACAAGAAAGCTGCGCCAAAGATTGGCATTATAGAACCAATATTTTTCACGGAAGCCAAATTTACTTTCGTCTAATTTTGAAATGTGCTTATTGAAATAGTCATCAATATATTTGTATTCCTCATCGCTTTTTACATAACCGGTTTTCAACATGATTCCGTAAAGCTGTAATGACAGATTAGATAATTTGCTGGAGATTGTATTTCGATAATTTAATTCCTTTGCCTGAATAACCAATTCATCAGCGCGTCCCTGAATACTTCTTGTAATGTATTGTGATTCAATTAATTTTTCGAATTCAACAATTTCATAAGCCATTAATTTTTCGTCATTTTCAAGTGCAAGGATTTTAGTTTTGTCCAAAATTTTCAAACTCTGTTTATACAAGCCTTTGTTGTATAAAATAACAGCAAAATCTATTTGTTCCCTTAATTGATAACGAATGTTCTGGCTTGGAATATTTAAACGAATACTAACTAAAATTTGTTTGTATAGATATGATTTTAAGTTAGATAACTGAACTTTCTTGATGATTCCACTTTTTAAAATAAGCTTTTCATCGTAAGTTTCAGATTTATCCAAAATATTAAACAATTCAATGAATTTAGTATTCGAACTCGTTTCTAAACGGCTTGCAAAAATTTTAAACTGTCTTTTCTCAGATTTAGAAAGTGATTTAATCAGTACAAATAAGAAATCTTTTTGATGGTTAGCCATTGTAAAATATAATAATGTAACTTATTGTTTTTTAGATAATTAACTACTTATAAATTGTTTTATGAACAGTATAATTTCATTAAAATGAATTTCGTACTGAAGAAGTACAATATATATTTGTTTCAAGATGTGAAATTACATTAAATAAATGAATATGAATAGAGAGAAAGTTCAAATTTTTGACACCACTTTGCGTGATGGTGAACAGGTTCCAGGATGTAAGTTAGATACCAACCAAAAATTGGTTATTGCAGAAAGACTAGACAAAATGGGAGTTGATATCATCGAAGCAGGTTTTCCTGTGTCAAGTCCGGGCGATTTTTTATCGGTCTCTGAGATTTGTAAAATTGTAGAAAATGCAACTGTCTGCGGATTAACAAGAGCCGTGAAAAACGACATCGATGTTGCTGCTGCTGCCTTAAAGCATGCTAAGAAACCTAGAATCCATACGGGAATCGGAACTTCACAATCTCATATTCTCCATAAATTAAATACTACTCCCGAAGATATTATTGCCAGAGCAAAATATGCTGTAGCACACGCAAAATCATATGTAGAAGACGTGGAGTTTTATGCGGAAGATGCTGGTAGAACTGATAATGCATTTCTTGCAAAAGTTTGCGAGGAAGTAATCAAATCAGGTGCAACTGTTTTAAATATTCCTGATACAACAGGATATTGCTTGCCTGAAGAATATGGAGCAAAAATCAAATATTTAAAAGAAAACGTAAAAGGTATTGAAAATGTAATTCTTTCATGCCATTGTCATAATGATTTAGGAATGGCAACTGCAAACTCAATCGCAGGTGCTATAAATGGAGCAAGACAAATTGAGTGTACTATAAATGGTATAGGAGAGAGAGCAGGAAATACGGCACTTGAGGAAGTAGTGATGATTTTTAAACAACACCCTTACTTAAATTTAGACACAAACATTAATACAAGAGAATTAAACGAAATGAGTCGTTTGGTTTCTGAAAGTATGGGAATGATTGTTCAGCCCAATAAGGCAATCGTAGGAGCGAATGCTTTTGCACACAGTTCAGGAATTCATCAGGATGGTGTGATTAAAAACAGAGCAACTTACGAAATCATGGATCCATTAGATGTTGGTGTTAATGAATCTTCAATTATTTTGACCGCAAGAAGCGGAAGAGCTGCTTTGGCGTACAGAGCTAAAAAAGTGGGTTACGAGCTTACTAAAACACAATTGGATATTGTTTATGTTGAATTTTTGAAATTTGCAGATATTAAAAAAGAAGTTTTAGACGAAGATATTCATCAAATTATTGAAGCTTCTAAAATTCAGGGAGATTTAATAAGAAATTAAGTTTACAAAATTAGGTTTTAAATACATAAAGAACGAGACATTATGAATTTGAAAATAGCAGTTTTACCAGGAGACGGAATAGGACCGGAGGTAATTGCACAAGCCAAAAAAGCTTTGTATGCAATTGGCGAAGTGTACAATCATGAATTTGTTTTTGAAGAAGCTCTCATGGGAGCAATTGCTATTGATAAAACCGGGAAGCCACTTCCTGAACAAACACTGAATCTTTGTTTAAATACTGATGCAGTTTTGTTTGGAGCAATTGGTGATCCAAAATATGATAATAATCCAAATGCAAAAGTTCGTCCTGAGCAAGGGTTGTTGAAACTACGTAAAGAATTAGGGTTGTTTGCAAACATCCGACCAATTAAACCTTATAAGTCATTAATTGATGCATCTCCTTTAAAAAGAGAAATTATAGAAGGAGCTGATTTTACTATTTTCAGAGAATTAACAGGTGGAGCTTATTTTGGAGCAAAAACATTAAATGAAGAAGGTACACATGCTTCGGATTTATGTGAATATTCAGAAGAAGAAATTGCCAGAATTGCACATCTTGCTTTTAAATCGGCGCAAAATCGTCGTAAAAAGTTAACAATGGTGGATAAAGCAAACGTCTTGGAAACCTCAAGGTTGTGGAGAAAAGTTGTTCAGAAAGTAGGGGAAGAATATAAAGATGTAGCACTGGACTTTTTGTTTGTTGATAATGCCGCAATGCAATTGATTTTAAATCCAAAGCAATTTGATGTGATTTTGACAGAAAATTTATTTGGAGATATTTTATCAGATGAAGCAAGCGTAATTACAGGTTCTATCGGTTTATTGGCTTCGGCTTCGCTAGGTGAAAAAAATGCGCTTTTTGAGCCAATTCACGGTTCTTATCCACAGGCAAAAGGAAAAAATATTGCAAACCCAATAGCTTCTATTTTATCAGCAGCAATGTTATTAGAGCATTTTGGATTGTTAAAAGAAGCAAATGTGATTTATAAAGCAATTGAAAAAGCAATTGAATTTAAAGTGGTTACAGTTGATTTAAAATCAGATTCAAAATTTGGAACTAATGAAGTAGGTGAATTTGTTTCAAATTTTATTTTCAGCAAAGATGATTTGCTGTATTTTAATAATGACAACGTTCATATCGGACAATCAACGATTGTTTAAGTTTTTTTGTTAAAAAACACAATAATTAACAAGAAGTGTTTAAAATGTTGAGATTTTATTTTTTTAGTCCTATTAGTTTTTGTACTTTTGTGACACTAAAAAAATAAGAAATGCAAATCTCAATTATTATTACTTCTGTCATTGTTGTCAATGTGTATAGCACATTTGCATCGGGAATGGTATAGATATAATTGAAAAGATATATTATATAACCTCCCACATAGTTGGGAGGTTTTTTTTAGGAATAAAATTAGAAATTCAAATAATACATAATGGAATTAAACAAATACAGCAAAACAATCACGCAAGATGAAACTCAACCAGCTTCTCAGGCAATGTTCTACGGAATTGGTTTGACAGAAGAGGATCTTAAAAAAGCGCAGGTAGGAATTGTGAGTATGGGTTACGACGGAAATCCGTGTAACATGCACTTAAATGACCTGGCTAAAGATATTAAGAAAGGGGTCTGGGATGCTGATTTGGTCGGTTTGATTTTTAATACTATTGGTGTAAGTGATGGTATTTCTAATGGTAATGATGGAATGCGTTTTTCTTTGGTTTCCCGTGATGTAATCGCAGATTCAATTGAAACTGTTATGGGAGCACAATGGTACGATGGTATGATTGCCGTTCCGGGCTGCGATAAAAATATGCCGGGAGCTTTAATGGCTATGGGAAGAGTAAACCGTCCTTCTATCATGGTTTATGGAGGATCTATTCACCCGGGAAAATGGAAAGGGGAGGATTTGAATATTGTTTCGGCTTTTGAAGCTTTAGGTAAAAAAATTAAGAATACGATTACACCTGAAGATTTCAAAGGTGTAATTCAAAATGCATGTCCTGGAGCAGGTGCTTGCGGTGGAATGTACACTGCAAATACAATGTCATCAGCAATTGAAGCATTAGGAATGAGTTTGCCTTACAGCTCTTCTAATCCTGCTTTGAGTCCGGAAAAGAAACAAGAATGTGTTGATGCCGGTAAAGCAATCAGGATATTATTGGAAAAAGATATTAAGCCTAGAGACATTATGACTCGTAAAGCATTCGAAAATGCAATTACGATGGTAGCTGTTTTAGGTGGTTCTACAAATGCAGTTATGCACTTAATTGCAATGGCGCACTCAGTAGGTATTGAATTGACATTAAAAGATTTTCAGGATATTAGTGATAAAACACCATTATTAGCCGACTTGAAACCAAGTGGTAAATACTTAATGGAAGATTTGCATAATGTTGGAGGTGTTCCTGGAGTAATGAAATATTTATTGAGAGAAGGTTTCCTGCATGGTGATTGTTTAACTGTAACAGGGAAAACAATTGCTGAAAATTTAGCTTTAGTTCCTGATTTGCACGATGGTCAGCAAGTGGTTTTTGAAATCGCAAAAGCATTAAAATCAACTGGAAATATTCAAATTCTTTATGGAAATATTGCAACTGAAGGTTGTGTAGCTAAAATTAGTGGTAAAGAAGGGGAATTTTTTGAAGGTACGGCTGTCGTTTTTGAAGGTGAAAAAGATGTAATCAGAGGAATACAAGCTGGTGAAGTTAAACCAGGAAACGTGGTGATTATTCGTTACTGTGGTCCAAAAGGAGGTCCGGGTATGTCAGAGATGTTAAAACCAACATCTGCCATTATGGGAGCTGGTTTAGGAAGTACTGTAGCTTTAATTACTGATGGACGTTTCTCTGGAGGTTCACATGGTTTCGTAGTAGGTCACGTAACTCCGGAAGCTTATGAAGGAGGGGGAATTGCATTAATAGAAAATGGTGATGTTATTACAATTGATGCTGTAAACAATACTATTGATATGAAGATTTCTGATGATGAATTGGCAATACGTAAAGCCAATTGGAAAAGACCGGAATCACCAATTAAACAAGGAGTTTTACTTAAATATATGCGTTCGGTCTCCAGTGCCTCAGAGGGATGTGTTACTGACAAATAATTTAATAAAAACTACCTCTAAATCTGCAATTAGAAAGATTTAGAGCTGAAAAAATAAGATAAGATGAGAATATCAGGGGCAGAAGCCGTTATTAGATGTTTATTAGCAGAAGGAGTAGATTTGGTTTATGGTTACCCGGGTGGAGCTATTATGCCGGTTTACGACGAATTATATAAATTTCAGGATCAATTGCACCATGTTTTAGTTCGTCACGAACAAGGTGCGGCGCATGCAGCGCAGGGTTTTGCAAGAGCTACGGGAAAAGTAGGGGTTGCAATTGCAACTTCAGGACCTGGAGCAACTAATTTAGTAACTGGTATTGCAGATGCTCAAATTGACTCAACACCAATGGTTTGTATTACAGGCCAGGTTGGAAAACATTTACTAGGATCTGATGCTTTTCAGGAAACAGATATTATTGGAATTTCAACTCCGGTAACCAAATGGAATTATCAGATTACAGAGGCTTCAGAAATTCCTGAAATTATTGCCAAAGCTTTTTATATTGCGAGATCAGGTCGCCCTGGACCGGTTTTAATTGATATAACTAAAAATGCTCAGTTCGATGAGTTTGATTTTAGTTATGAAAAATGTACAGGAATCAGAAGTTATCATCCAAAACCGGTATTAAATCTTCAAAAAGTACAAGAGGCTGCTGATTTGATTAATAATGCAAAGAAGCCATTTATTGTTTTCGGTCAGGGAATTATATTAAGTGAAGCCGAAGAACAGTTAAAAAGGTTAATTGAAAAATCTGGTATTCCGGCTGCATGGACTATTTTAGGATTGTCAGCTTTGCCAACAGATCATCGTTTGAATGTAGGGATGGTAGGGATGCATGGTAACTATGGTCCGAATCTTTTAACTAATGAATGTGATGTCTTAATTGCATTGGGAATGCGTTTCGATGATCGTGTTACAGGAAAATTAGCTACTTATGCTAAACAGGCTAAAGTAATTCATTTCGAGATTGATCCGGCAGAAGTTGATAAAAACGTAAAAACTGAAGTTGCAGTTTTAGGTGATGTCAAAGAAGCATTAACTGCTTTGATTCCATTGATTGATAAAAAAGCACATGATTCATGGCATAATGAATTCAAAGAAAAATATAAAATTGAATTAGATTCGGTTATTAATGAAGAGTTGGCTCCAACTAATGGCAAAGGAATCTCAATGGGTGAAACTATCGAAATGATTAATAAACATTCTAAGGGAGATGCGATAATGGTTTCGGACGTGGGTCAGCATCAAATGTTTGCCTGTCGTTATACCAAATTCAACTCAACTAAAAGCAATGTTACTTCGGGAGGTTTAGGTACAATGGGATTTGCTTTACCTGCAGCTATTGGTGCCAAAATGGGAAGACCGGATCGAGAAGTTGTTGCCGTTATTGGCGATGGTGGTTTTCAAATGAATATCCAGGAATTAGGAACAATTCACCAGACAAAAGTTCCGGTAAAAATTGTTGTATTAAACAACGAATTCTTAGGAATGGTGCGTCAGTGGCAGGAATTATTTTTTGACTATAGATATGCTTCTACAGTTATGATAAACCCAAATTTTTGTGCTATAGCAGAAGGATATTATATCAAATCAAGAAAAGTAACTAAAAGAGAAGATCTGGATGCAGCTGTTGCAGAAATGATGGCTTCAAAAGACTCTTATTTCTTAGAAGTTATGGTTGAGAAAGAAAACAATGTATTCCCAATGATCCCAACTGGTGCTTGTGTTTCAGAGATCAGATTAAGTTAAAAAAACATGGAAGAAAAAACATTTACCATATCGGTATATTCAGAGAACAATGTGGGTTTACTTAACAGGATATCAGGAATATTCTTAAAACGCCACATCAATATATTAAGTTTAAACGTTTCAGAATCAGAAATAGAGAATGTTTCAAGATTTATTATTGTAGTTGAAACAACAGAGAAATGGGTTAAAAATATTGTTGGACAAATCGAAAAACAAATTGAGGTTATAAAAGCATTTTATCATACAGATGAAGAGACAATTTATCTGGAAAATGCGTTATTTAAAATAGCATCAAGCTTATTGTTTGACGAAAAACAAATTCAGAATATAATTAAAGATAGTCAGTCAACGATTGTGACTGTTTCACGTGATTTCTTTGTAATTTCAAAATCTGGAAGGCGCTCAGAAATAGAAGAATTATATGCGAAATTTAAGCCGTACGGAATTATGCAATTTGTACGCTCAGGAAGAATTTCAGTTTCTAAAGAGAAAATGGAAATTTCATCATTATTAATAAATGAATTAAAATAGTTACAAGCATTCACAATTAAACATCATACTTATTAAATATTAAAAAAATGGCCAATTATTTCAACACATTACCACTTAGATTACAATTAGAACAATTAGGGGTTTGCGAGTTTATGGATCAATCAGAATTTGCAAATGGGATAGATGCATTAGCAGGAAAAAAAGTCGTAATCGTAGGTTGCGGAGCTCAGGGTTTGAATCAAGGTTTAAACATGAGAGATTCAGGTCTTGATATTTCTTATGCTTTGCGTGCAGATGCAATTGCAGAAAAAAGAGCTTCTTATAAAAATGCTACTGAAAATGGTTTTAAAGTAGGTACTTATGAAGAATTAATCCCAACTGCTGATTTAGTTTGTAATTTAACTCCGGACAAACAACATACTGCTGTGGTAACTGCAATTATGCCATTAATGAAGCAAGATTCTACATTGGCTTATTCTCATGGTTTTAATATCGTAGAAGAAGGAATGCAGATTCGTAAAGATATTACAGTAATCATGTGCGCCCCTAAATGTCCGGGTTCTGAAGTACGTGAAGAATATAAAAGAGGTTTTGGTGTACCAACACTTATTGCTGTTCACCCGGAAAATGATCCAAATGGTTTAGGTTTAGATCAGGCAAAAGCTTATGCTGTTGCAACAGGAGGACACAGAGCAGGAGTTTTAAAATCATCATTTGTAGCTGAAGTAAAATCAGATTTAATGGGTGAGCAGACTATTCTTTGCGGATTATTGCAAACAGGTTCTATTTTATGTTTTGATAAAATGGTTGAAAAGGGTATCGATGCTGCTTATGCTTCAAAATTAATTCAGTTTGGATGGGAAACTATTACTGAGGCTTTGAAACACGGAGGTATCACAAATATGATGGACCGTCTTTCTAATCCTGCAAAAATTGAAGCTTACGAATTAGCAGAAGAATTAAAAGACATTATGCGTCCGTTATTTCAAAAACATCAGGATGATATCATTTCTGGAGAATTTTCTAGTACTATGATGGCTGACTGGGCAAATGATGATAAAAATCTATTGACATGGAGAGCTGCTACAGGAGAAACTAACTTTGAAAAAACAGCTCCGCAAGAAGCACCAATTTCAGAGCAGGAATATTTTGATAATGGAGTATTAATGATTGCAATGGTAAAAGCTGGTGTTGAATTAGCTTTCGAAACAATGACAGAAGCTGGAATCATTGAAGAATCAGCATATTATGAGTCATTACATGAGTTGCCATTAATTGCAAACACAATCGCCAGAAAGAAATTATTCGAAATGAACCGTGTAATTTCTGATACTGCAGAATATGGTTGTTATTTGTTTGATCATGCATGTAAGCCTTTATTGACTGAATTCATGAAAAAAGTAGAAACTAATATTATTGGTAAGCCATTTTCAACTTCAAACGGAGTGGATAATGCAGTTTTGATTGCTGTAAACAAAGAAATTCGTCAACATCCTATTGAAGAAGTAGGAGCTTGGTTGAGAGAGTCTATGACAGCAATGAAAAAAATAGGATAATATATATAATACGCACCACGTTTGTGTGTTGGGATTTTGCACTGTATCTTTGTTTTATATAATATTTTGAATTAGTAAGCACTTATTAAAAGAATAACAGATAGAGCGCATTTACATTCACTTAACTTCAATTTATGATTGGGTTAAGTGAAGTAATCCCTAATTTAATTTTGAGTATGTTTTAGATTAATATACTTGTAGAAATTTCTGTTATAATTAATAATGTTGCTGCTATTTTCAAAATAAAGAGGATACTGGGCAAGATTAAAAAAATTAATTGTTATTGAAATTGTTAAATTTAAAAAGGCATGGTATTTTAAATATCATGCCTTTTTGTATTACTAATATTTGATTAAAAGTTCATATTTTAAGAAAAACACATTAAAGTAATTGTTTTTTTTAATCATTGATATTTTTTTGATAAAATTTATAAATTAAATAATTTTAAGAATACATTGTTATTTAATACATTTATAAAAAAATTACAACAACTATGAGTTATTATAAAATTGAAAATTTAGAACAATATTTTAAACATTACAATAAGTCAATAAGAGAACCAAGAAAATTTTGGGGCAAAATAGCTGAAGAAAATTTTACATGGTACCAGCAATGGGAAAAAGTTGTTGATTTTAACATGGCTGATGCAGAAGTAAAATGGTTTACTGAAGCCAAAGTTAATATTACAAAAAATTGTATCGACAGGCATTTAAGTAAAAGAGGAGAAAAAACGGCTATCATCTTTGAACCAAATAATCCTTCTGAAGATGCAATACATATTACATATAATGAATTATATGAAAGAGTTTCCAAAATGGCTAACGTTTTGCGTGAGCAAGGCGTAGTAAAAGGGGACAGGGTTTGTATTTATTTGCCAATGATTCCGGAACTTGCTGTGGCAGTATTGGCTTGTGCCAGAATTGGTGCTATCCATTCTGTTATTTTTGCAGGTTTTTCAGCATCTGCAGTTTCTGCAAGAATCAATGATTGTGAATGCAAAATGGTTATTACTTCTGATGGAGGTTACAGAGGAAATAAAACAATTGACCTTAAAGGAATTGTTGACGAAGCTTTAGAAAGCTGTCCTTCCGTTTCGAAGGTTTTAGTTGTAAAAAGAACTCAAACTGAAATAAAAATGCAAGAAGGCAGAGATCTTTGGTTGCAGCCACTATTAGATGCAGCTCTTGATTATAATGTAGCAGAAATTATGGATGCTGAAGATCCTTTATTTATTTTATATACTTCAGGGTCTACAGGAAAACCAAAAGGTATGGTACATACAACAGCCGGATATATGGTGTATACAGCTTATACTTTTAAAAATGTTTTCAGTCATGAAGAAAATGATATTTTTTGGTGTACTGCAGATATTGGATGGATTACAGGACACTCATATATTTTATACGGACCATTATTGAATGGAGGTACAACGGTAATTTTTGAAGGAGTTCCGTCTTATCCTGATTTTAGCCGTTTTTGGGAGATCATCGAAAAACATAAAATCACACAATTTTATACTGCACCAACAGCCATTCGTTCTTTAGCAAAAGAAAGTTTAGATTATATTCAAAAATATCCTTTAAAATCCCTCAAAGTTATCGGTTCTGTTGGAGAGCCAATCAACGAAGAGGCGTGGCACTGGTTTAATGACCATGTTGGAGATAAAAGATGTCCTGTTGTAGATACATGGTGGCAAACAGAAACAGGTGGAATTATGATCTCGCCAATTGCTTTTGTAACACCTACAAAACCGACCTATGCGACTTTACCTTTACCAGGAATTCAACCCGTTTTAATGGATGAAAAGCGTAATGAAATTGAAGGTAATCAGGTAGTAGGTAGCTTATGTATTAAATTTCCATGGCCAGGAATCGCAAGAACGATCTGGGGTAATCACGAACGTTATAAAGAAACTTATTTTTCTGCTTTTCCAGGTAAGTATTTTACCGGAGATGGTGCTCTAAGAGATGAAGTTGGATATTACAGAATTACAGGTAGAGTAGATGATGTTGTTATCGTTTCAGGACATAATTTAGGGACAGCTCCTATCGAGGATGCTATTAATGAGCATCCGGCAGTTGCTGAATCTGCAATTGTTGGTTTTGCCCATGAAATAAAAGGAAATGCATTATATGGTTATGTAATCCTAAAAGAAACCGGAGAAGTTAGAAATAAAGAAAATTTAGCGAAAGAAATCAATCAGTATATTGCTGACCACATTGGGCCAATTGCTAAATTAGATAAAATTCAGTTTGTGTCTGGATTACCAAAAACACGTTCTGGTAAAATTATGCGTAGAATTTTGCGTAAAATTGCAGAAGGAGATTTTTCTAATTTTGGAGATACTTCCACATTATTAAATCCTGAAGTTGTTGAAGATATTATGAAAGAAAGAATTTCGTAATATATTTAGAGTAAAAAATAAGCCGTCTTAATTCATTTTAAGACGGCTTATTTTTTTAAAGTATTTGTTGTTTTTAAAAGATTTTACTCTTTCTTCAAATTCAATCCCATCGGAACCATCAAAATGCCTTTTTCATAAATATTAAGATAAAGAGTAATTGGTTTTTTCTGTCCTTCCCACTTTAATTCATATACGTTTAAAAATCCGGCACCCATATCGCTTCGTTTAGTTGGAAACGGACAACAGGTCTCTAATCTCGTATAAGTAATTTTTTCTCCATTCGGACCTGCTAAAGCGTTTAAAAAACGGGTTTCATTAAGAGCTTCATCTTTTGTGTTTCTGTAGAAAATATTTATTGGATAATCTGGGTTATAACCATATTTTTTGTCTTTGCTAAATTCTTTAATGATAAACGTATTATTTTTGCTTAAAACTAAATCAGGGGCGTTGTCATCTACATTCTTTAATGTTGACTTAGTGCTTACACATGAAGTAACAGAAATTAATAGAACTATAAAAATGGTTATTTTTTTCATGAGTTTGATGATGTTTTTAATACAAATGTAAAAGATTTTTTTGCTTTGTAGTAGTGAAAACAAATATTATGCCTCAGCTTTTGCAAATAAAAAAACATTCTATCTTATTCATATTATAGAACAAAACAGAATGTTTTCTGAATATTTTTCGGCTAAACAATTTCGGCGCTAAGACCTGCTTCCAAAAGTTGAGTACATTGTGGTTTTAATTTATCTATTGGACCAGTTTTCACGGTGCATTTTCCATTATAATGTACAATTAAGGAGCATTGTTCTGCTTGTTCGGCTGTATGGCTGCATACACGCATTAAAGTGTCTATTACGTGATCAAAAGTATTTACATCATCGTTATAAACAATAATTTCGTTATTGAAACCTACAGCTTCTTTTTCACGAACTTTTTCTCTTACTATTTCTTTAGTACTCATAATTTTAGATTTTGTACTTTAGTAGTTTGCAGTTATCTAATTTACGTATTTTAATGAAACCCAATTGTTTCTTTGAAACTTTTTAACATAAGTGAGACCTTTTTCTGTACATGAGGCATCTATATAAGGAATATCTTCTTCGTAAAAACCACTTAAAAGTAAAATTCCTTTTGGGTTCAAGCAATCAGCATAAAATTGCATATCATTAAGCAAAATATTGCGATTGATGTTTGCAATAATCAAATCGTAATTTTTACCGGCTAATAAAGCTGCATCGCCTTCATAAACGGTAATATGTTTACAATTATTGCGTTCTGCGTTTTCAATAGAATTCAAATAACACCAGTTGTCAATATCTATGGCATCTATAGGCTGTGCACCTTTCATCTCTGCTAAAATAGCAAGAATTGCAGTTCCGCAGCCCATATCTAAAGTTTTTAAATTTTCAACATCAATTTCTAACAAATGCTGAATCATCATGTGTGTTGTTTCGTGATGACCTGTCCCAAAACTCATTTTAGGTTCGATTACAATATCAAATTCAGCATCGGTTTTTGGGTGAAAAGGAGCGCGAACATGGCATTTTCCATCCACATCAATAGCTTCAAAATTCTTTTCCCATTCTTCATTCCAGTTTACCTGATCGATTTCTTCAATCGTATATTCAATTTTAAATTCTTCCGATTGTAAAATATAAATGTCCTCTAAGATATTTTCATCCCATAAATCTTTCTTTACAAATGCCGAAATTCCATTTTCAGTTTCTGTAAAACTCTCGAAAGCTTTTTCGCCTAATTCTGCAATTAATATTTCTGATCCAAGTTCTTTGGGCTCAATTGAAAAATGATACCCTAAATATATATTTGACATAGATAATTTTTTTGCAAAGGTAAGAATCGAAAGCAGAACTTTTTTATAAATAATTTGTTATTATTTTAATTTGATTCCGACTGAAATGTATTTTTTAAGAACTGGCGTATTAAGTTAAAATGGATTGCTGTTAACTAATGTAGTTCCATATATTTTTTTTCTTCGTTAATTCGATGAAAACAGCCTTTAATGTAGCATGTTCCGGTTTTTGAAGAGGAGCATCTTCTTTTAAGATTTTCATTGCATAATTTCTGGCTAAACTCAAAATATCACGGTCACGGACAATATCGGCTATTTGAAGGTTTAAAACACCGCTTTGCTGTGTCCCCATCAAATCACCGGGACCCCTAAGTTTCAGGTCAACTTCTGCAATTTCAAATCCATCATTCGTTTGTACCATTGTTTCCATTCGGGTTTTACTATCGGAACTTAATTTATGGCTTGTCATTAAAATACAATAGCTCTGTTCTGCACCACGACCTACACGGCCACGTAATTGATGTAGCTGTGATAGACCAAAACGTTCGGCACTTTCGATAATCATCACACTCGCATTTGGAACGTTTACACCAACTTCAATTACAGTTGTAGCCACCATAATGTTTGTTTTGCCTTCTGAGAAACGTTTCATTTCAGCATCTTTATCTGTAGGTTTCATTTTTCCGTGTAAAATAGAAATTGAATACTGAGGTAATGGAAAATCACGTGAAATACTTTCGTAGCCATCCATTAAATCCTTAAAATCCATTTTTTCAGATTCCTGAATCAACGGATAAACTATATATATCTGTCTTCCTTTTGCAATTTCATCACGTAAAAATTTCCAGACTTTTAATCGGTTACTGTCAAATCGATGGACGGTCTGAATGGGTTTTCTTCCGGGAGGCAATTCGTCAATTACCGAAATATCCAAATCGCCATATAAACTCATTGCTAAAGTTCTTGGAATTGGCGTAGCAGTCATCACCAAAACATGAGGAGGGATATCGTTTTTCTTCCACAATTTTGATCTTTGCTCAACTCCAAAACGATGCTGTTCGTCAATAACGGCTAATCCCAAATTTTGAAATTTCACCTTATCTTCCAACAATGCATGTGTTCCGATTAAAATATGCAAAGAACCATTTTCAAGCTCTTCGTGAATAATTTTTCTGGCTGCAGTTTTGGTTGAACCGGTTAATATTTTTATGTTGATATTTAATGTTTTCGCCAATTCAGATAACCCAATAAAATGCTGGTTGGCAAGAATCTCGGTAGGAGCCATTAAACAAGCCTGAAAATCATTGTCAATTGCCAGAAGCATACTCATAAAGGCTACGATTGTTTTTCCAGAACCTACATCTCCTTGTAGTAATCGGTTCATCTGGGCGTTGCTGCCCATATCTGAACGGATTTCTTTTACTACCCTTTTTTGAGCATTGGTTAGTTCAAATGGTAAATGATTTTGATAAAACTCGTTGAAGAACTGACCAACTTTTGTAAAAGGATGTCCTTTAATTTTGTGCTTTCTAATTAAGTTTTTGGTAATTAATTGCAGCTGAATGAAGAACAATTCCTCAAATTTTAATCGAAATTGGGCTTTCGCCAAAGCATCGGCACTTTTGGGAAAATGAATATTGAATAAGGCAGCTTTTTTAGAAATCAGCTTCAATTCTTCAATTAGATAAGAAGGAAATGTCTCAGTGAATAAAACCTGAGTCTCAATAAAAAGCTGTTCCATCATTTTATTGATCGTACGGTTTGAAATTCCTCTGTTTGTCAGGGTTTCTGTCGAGGGATAAACCGGCTGCATGGCAGAACGAAGACTTTTCTCATGCTCAGTTAAAAGCTCAATTTCCGGGTGCGCCATACTAAATTGGCTTCCGTATAAAGAGCATTTTCCAAAAATAACGCAAACTTCGTTCAATTTTAAACTCTCGCGAATCCATTTATGTCCCTGAAACCAGTTTAATTCAATTTGCCCTGTATCATCGACAAATGTAGCCACCAGACGTTTCTTATTTTTAGCAAATTCAACTGTTTTAATATTAATTATTTTGCCAATAATCTGAACTTCTGACCCCGTATTTTGAAGTTCGTTTATTTTGTAATAACGGGTCCTGTCAATATATCTGTTTGGAAAGAAATTAACCAAATCTCCGTATTTATGAATTCCCAGCTCTTTCCTAAGCAACTGGCCACGACTTGGACCAACGCCTTTTAAGTATTCGATAGGTGTTTCGAGGAGATTATTAGACATTTAATTATTCGTTTTTAGATTGCTTATTTTAGATTTGGAGAATTGGGATTTATTGAAAAGCGAAGATAAATTTTAATTACTAAATTTTAAAATGAATTTTAGGGATTAACTACTTCAATGTTAAGTTTGTCATTAAGTAGAATATTACCACGCAACCATTTTAATAAAGTAAAATCTTAATAATAAGTAACCTTAAAAATATAAATCAAATGAAAAAAATTGGACTTTTACTTGTATTACTTGTGTCTTTAGTGTCTTGTTCTAACGATGATTCAGATAATAAGAAACAGCCAGTTGTTACAAACTATTATGGGATATGGATACAGTATACGGAACCCAGGTTTGCAAATGATCCATCTTCAAATCAGTTTTCTTATATATTTAAAAAAGATAATACATTTTCGAAAACCAGATTATATGAAAACATCAATACGACTCTAACAGGAACTTTTGAGATTATAAAAAAAGATAATGTAACTCAGTTTATATTAACTTACAAAGAATATAATCCGTTAATTTCAAATTGTTCAAGTGGTTTGATAGAAAGTTTTACTTTGGAGTCAGGACATTTGGTTGATGATGCTCGTGCATGCGATCGTTCCTATGTATTTAAAAAGATATACTAAAAAGAATATATTTTAAGTTCTAAAACTCCGTTGGATTTCTAACGGAGTTTTTTTATAGCGAATAATCTTTGAAAAAGAGTTTCATTAACGGATAAAAGGAATTTAATTTGAATTCGATAAAGTCTAATGAAGATACAGATGAGATTTTAGATTAAGCCAAAATAAAGTTCATGGGAAAACTGGAAATTTGATATTAAAGTAGGAGATGAAGATGATGAAGAGTAATAGTTTTTTATCTTTGAATCTAAATTAGAAAAAATGACAACCCACTTAGCGCTTTTACGAGGCATCAACGTTTCAGGTCATAACATGATGAAAATGGAGGCATTAAAAACAATGTTGGAAAATATTGGTTTTACGAATGTAAGAACATATCTGCAATCCGGAAATGTTTTTGTTGATACTGAAGAAGAAAGTGCTTCAAAAGTTGGATTTATGATCAAACAGGAAATTTTTAAAGTTTTCGGGCATGAAGTTCCTGTTATTGTTATTACAAAAGAAGATTTGGAATTGTGTTTTAAAAACAATCCTTATTTAAAAGAAAAAGATTTTGATACTAAAAAGCTTTATGTTGCTTTTGTTTCAATTGCTTTGAAAAAAGAAAATATAAATGATTTAAAGATAAGTCAGTTCAAACCGGACGAAGCGAGTATTGATAGAAACAGGATTTTTATTAAATATGCTGTTGGAGCAGGAAAGACCAGATTTGATCAAAAATATATTGAAAAAAAACTCAATGTCACGGCAACAATTAGAAACTGGAATACTGTTACCAATCTGCTTAATATGTATACAGAGTAAAACAAAAAAACAGGTTTCAATATTAATTTGAAACCTGTTTTTTATTATAGAGTATAATGTCTTTTAGATTCTGAAAATTCCTCCGAAAGCAATAATTCGCTGAAAGAAGAAAAAGTCCTGAAAAGCACTATCATCATTACTTGAAGTAGTTTTAATATCCTGCATGTTGATGTAACCGCCTTTTAACTCTCCCTGTACATAAAAATGTTTGAAAAAAGTAACATTAATTCCTGCTTTTGCAGATACTCCATAGCCTGAAACATGAAAATCATCGTGACGTTCTTTTCCTAAAAGCATAGTGTTGGTTTTAGGATACAAAAGCCCGGCACCAAGACCTTCTGTTAAATTAATCTGAACTTTATCAGTATTTGGTAGTCTGAACCATTTTGAAACGTCATCAAATCTTGACACTTCTGTATTGACGTAATTTAAGCCATCAGTATGTTCGTAAGTTAAGAACGTTTCATCTGTGAAATCTATAGGCGTATTATTGTAAGTGCCATTGTGTATAGAGCCAGCATCAGTTAAAGGTAAATTAATTTTTCCTGTAACATTCGCTATTTGATTCTGTGTCATTACATATTTCATGTGATCAACTCCAATTGTTACACTATAATGATCACTAAAAAAATAACCCAATCTCAAATTTGTCTGTGGAATAGTCATTCTTGCAGGGTTAAGGTAGTCAACATGCCATCCTTTTGGTTTGTCGTGTGCACTCATATTATGAACGGTAAATTCATAATCTTTTCCTCTGAAGGTTACATCAGATTTAGAATAACTTTCTCTATTACCTCCCCATGAAACAAAGAACTTTCCTTTATTGTGTGCTGTGTATTTGTCTTGTATTGCAATTTCTTCCTGAGCAAATGTATTTACAGCAAAACACATTAAGAAGAAAGGCAAGAATAAAAACTTATTTTTCAATTATTGAATATAGAAATTAAAATGAATTAACTGTTTTTCTGATAGCAACTAATTTGGTCATTAAACCTTCGAAATAATCTAAATTAAGCATGTTGGCGCCATCGCTTTTAGCGTTTGCAGGATCAAAATGCGTTTCGATAAAAATACCGTCAACACCCACAGCTATACCTGCTTTGGCAACAGTTTCAATCATGTCAGGTCTTCCGCCCGTAACTCCTGCAGTTTGGTTTGGCTGTTGCAAAGAGTGCGTTACATCCAAAACCGTTGTAGCATATTGCTGCATAGTTGGGATTCCTCTATAATCAACAATCATATCCTGATAGCCAAACATAGTCCCACGATCTGTAACCATAACATTCTCGTTGTGACAATCTAAAACTTTTTGTACAGCATGTTTCATGCTTTCCGGGCTCATGAATTGACCTTTTTTCAGGTTAACGGTTTTTCCTGTGTTAGCAGCTGCTACAACTAAATCTGTTTGTCGTACTAAAAAAGCAGGAATTTGTAAAACATCTACATATTGCGCTGCCATATCAGCATCCTCATTGGTGTGGATATCTGTTACAGTTGGAACATGAAAAGTTTCAGAAACTTTGCGTAAAATTTTTAATGCTTTTTCGTCACCAATTCCAGAGAAACTATCAATTCTGGAACGGTTGGCTTTTTTAAATGATCCTTTAAAAACATAAGGAATCTGAAGTTTGTCGGTAATACCAACTAGTTTTTCAGCAATTCTGAGAGCCATTTCTTCTCCTTCGATAGCACATGGTCCCGCTAGTAAAAAGAAATTGCCACTGTCTGTATGCTTAATTTGTGGAATATGCTGTAAGTTCATATCTATGATTTTTTGACAGTGCAAAGGTAGCTATGATTTACGATTTACAGATTACGATTTAAGATTATTTTATGTTAAGTATTAATTTAAAATTTTGAAAACAAAAAAGCCTTTTAAAATTTTAAAAGGCTTTGAGTATAATTATCTTCTTTGCTGACCCGGTGCGTGTGATTTTGCACTTTTATTTCCCGATATTTTTTTTGCCTGTCCCGGGGGCATCTTTTTTGATTTATGATTTGAATGAGAATGTGAGTGGTTGTGATGTACCGTACAGCTTAACATGCTTACAATTACAAACAGTATTACCATAATAATCACGGCAATTTTAGTGTACTTGGAATTTTTCATAAGGTTATTTTTAAATTTGGAACTGCAAATATAATGGTTCGAGAAATATTTATGCATTCCTGAATTTGTTTAAAATCATTATAAACAAAAAAGCTCTGAATTTTCAGAGCTTTTGATTATTTATAAAAAAGAAAATTACTCTTCTTTCATCGTATGATAAACGTTCATTACGTCATCATCTTCTTCTATTTTTTCAATTAATTTTTCAACATCAGCGATTTGTGCTTCTGTTAGTTCTTTAGTAATTTGAGGGATACGTTCAAAACCTGAAGATAAGATTTCCAATCCTCTGTTTTCCAGTTCTTTTTGTAAAGCTCCAAAACTTCCAAAAGGAGCGTAGATTAAGATCCCGTCTTCATCTTCAAAAACTTCTTCGGCACCAAAATCAATTAATTCTAATTCTAATTCTTCAGCATCAAGACCATTATTGGCAATTCTGAAGTTACAAGTGTGATCAAACATAAACTCAACAGAGCCCTGAGTTCCCATTGTTCCGTTGCATTTATTAAAATAGCTGCGAATATTTGCAACCGTTCTGTTGTTGTTATCAGAGGCTGTTTCAATTAAAATTGCAATTCCGTGAGGTGCATATCCTTCAAACAAAATTTCTTTATAGTTGGCAGTATCTTTATTGCTTGCATTTTTTATAGCGCGTTCCACATTGTCTTTAGGCATGTTAGCCGCTTTTGCATTTTGTATAACCGCTCTTAATCTGGAATTGGCGTCTGGGTTTGGTCCACCTTCTTTAACAGCCATAACGATATCTTTACCAATTCTGGTAAATGTTTTGGCCATAGCTGACCAACGTTTCATTTTTCTTCCTTTTCTAAATTCGAACGCTCTTCCCATTTCTAATTTTTAGTTTTGTGATGCAAAAATACAGTTATTCCTTATTTTTCCAAAATCAAATTCTATTCTTTTTAAAATTATGTTTTTAGCACAAGAAAGACCAAATTAGCTATAACTAAATAGGTTCTGTTTTTTTGGATGATAGCAAAAAAGTAAAATGTTTCTTTTAGCCCCGATTACTTCACTATACTTTTATTGTCATTGGAGTTCAGTGAACTTTGTTTGTAGTGGAAATCCTTATAAGCCGGTGTTCGGCCTGCAAGATTACCTCACTTTATTTTTATTTTTGATTGGTGTTCAGTGAACTTCGTTTGGAACGGAAAGCGGGACTAATGTTGCTAAAATGCCAAATGTTTCTGCTTCAAGACAGATTTGCAGAATTCAGTTTTTGCATTTCAGGTATTGATTTTGTGTAATCTGAAATTTATTTTGAGGCATTAAATTCATTAATAATAATTACGGCTTCGTTTAAGTAAGGATTGGTTTTGAGATTATCAATTTGATATTGATTTATTGTCTTTTCAGCGGGATATACACCAAGTAAAAATTGATTTATAGTAGAATTGTATACATCTAATGGATTATTTTCATCACTGAAAGTATTGATTTCTTTCCATAATTTCTCTCTGGTCGTTTTTTGTTCAAAAATAGAAGTTAGTGTCATTGGAACTTCAGATTTTGGAACATTGATCATTTTGTCAATTTTTGAATTGATTACTTTAATTTGTTTAAAATAGAAATTATCAGCCAGTCTTGCAGAACTGTTTTTCGCAATTTTATCAATTAGAGTTCTTTTTACATATGGTTTATATTTTAACAAAGAAATAATACTGTCATTTTTGATGGCAGTTGGGAAATTGCTTTCTTTTTGATAAACATTTTCATAAAATTCAGGAAGAACAACATCTGGTGTAACCCCCGTATTTTGGTGACTTTTTCCTGTTACCCTGTAAAATTTATTGATACTGATTTTTAAAAAATCGGTAGTTGTATTTTCATCAAGGGGAACGATTGTCTGCATTGTAGCTTTTCCTAATGTATTACTGCCTATTAATAAAGCACGGTTGTAGTCTTGTAAAATTGATGCAAAGAATTCACTGGCAGATGCCGTGTTACTGTTTATTAATAGTACGATTGGACCTTTGTAGATCAAACCTCTGTACGGATCGTTTATTACGGATTTGTTTTGTTGATTATCTATAACCACAGATAGTGGCCCGTAATCAATAAACATTCCGGACAGCCTTATGGCTTCTTCCATAGAACCTCCGCCATTATTAATTAAATCAATTACAAGGCCTTTTATATTATCTCTTTCAAGTTTTATAACTTCCCGTGCAACATCATCTGCACAGCCTTTACGGTCATTTTCGTCCAGGTCAGCATAAAAACTTGGAATTTTAATATATCCAATTTTGCTGTCTTTACCAATAATGAAACTATAGACTGAGTTTTCTTCGTCTTTCATTATTTGTTTTTCGATATAAACCTCAAAATTTTTACCGGAATTTCGTTTTAAAGTAAGGGTGATTTTTTTATTAGACTCTGATAAAATCATTGTCGAAACTGATTCTAAGGAAGCGCATGAAACATGTAAAGTGTCTTTTTGGTTTGAAATTGAAACGATCTGATCTCCTTTCTTAATCTGTCCTGTTTGAAAAGCAGGGCCATTTGGGTCCAGTTCTTCAATAATGATTTCATTTTTTTCATTTAATTTTAAACTTACTCCTAAAGAAAAATGCTCTTTTGAGAGTGATGCCATAAAACTCGATTTTGAATCATCACTAAAGTATGCCGTATGCGGATCAAAATAGGTACAAAAAAAATTGTAAAGGTTTTCCTGTTGTGAATCTTTTCGTTCTAATAGTGTATTGATTCTGCAAATTTCATTCGATAAAATAATTGTTCTTGACTGTAATTCTATCGATTTAAAATTTAATTTAAGAGAATCCAGATTATTACCGGTTTCAGCAATATCATCTAAAATTTGATAGCGAAGTTTTTTGAGCCAGACTTTTTCTATATCTTCTTTTTTGAGATAAAATGTAAATGCTTTTTTATAGAACCGAATAGTGTCTTTTTTACTGTAATCAATTGGTCCTACCTGAATTTTTTCTAAAACAGCTTTTGTACGCAGAAGCCCATTTGTGTATTTAGTCGTAATATCAGCTAAAAAACTACAATCACCTTTTAAGATTAGGTCATCTAAATTTAAGCGATAAAGTTTAGACATTTCATCATATTCCGATTTGAAAAAAATATTTCGGGATGGATCTAATTCATCCATTAGATTGTCAAAAACATAAACAGATAAACTGTCATCTACTTGTTTAGGTTTAATGTGTTCCTTTTGGATCAGACGATTTATTTTGTTGAGTATTATGCATGTCTGATCGCTATTTTGTGAAAATAGGATGTTGGTACTTAACATAAATAGCAATAATACTCTTTTCATATTCCAGTTGAATCTTAGATTAAATTTACGCTTAATTTTTCATTAGTTGTTACATTATTTTTAGATATTCTTACATCAAAATGGTTTATTTTGATGATAATAAAAAATGCATTACAATTAAGTAATGCATTCATAAGTATTTGTTTTGTTTATTTGTTTTTATTTCTTGTAAAAAGGTAACTTAACCACTTTAGCCGGAACATCATTTTTTCTGATCCTGATAAAAATATCATTGTCAATAGCGCTATTATCTACAGTAACATACCCTAAACCAATTCCTTTATTTATTGACGGAGACATAGTTCCGGATGTAACAATACCAATTACAGATCCTGATGCATCAACAATTTCGTAATCGTGTCTCGGGACAGCGCGTTCCTGCATTTCAAAAGCTACCAGCTTTTTAGAAACTCCTTTTTCTTTTTGGTTTTTCAGGTTTTCAGAATTTGTAAACTCCTTATTGAATTTGGTAATCCATCCTAAACCTGCTTCAAGCGGAGACGTTGTATCATTAATGTCATTTCCATAGAGACAAAATCCCATTTCTAAGCGTAAAGTATCACGGGCTGCCAGACCAATTGGTTTTATTCCGAAAGCTGCTCCGGCTTCAAAAACTTTGTTCCAGATTTGCTCAACTTCACTGTTTTTGCAATAAATTTCAAATCCGCCAGAACCCGTATATCCGGTTGCAGAAATAATTACATGCTCGATTCCAGCAAAATCAGCTACTTCAAAGTGATAATAAGCTATTGCTGATAAATCAATTGATGACAATGATTGCATGGCTTCAACAGCTTTTGGCCCCTGAATTGCCAATAAGGAATAATCATCCGAAAGATTCTTCATTTCAACCCCTAAATCATTGTGTGCCGATATCCAGTTCCAGTCTTTTTCAATATTCGAAGCGTTTACAACCAGTAAATACTGCTCTTCTTTCATCTTATAAACAATCAAATCATCTACGATTCCCCCGTCATTGTTTGGAAGACAAGAATATTGCGCTCTTCCGATGGTCAAAGCCGAAGCATCATTTGAAGTCACTTTCTGAATCAAAGCCAAAGCATTAGGCCCGGTTAATAAAAACTCTCCCATATGCGAAACGTCAAAAACTCCAACACTGTTGCGAACCGTTTCGTGTTCGGCATTCACTCCTTCGTAAGTAATTGGCATATTATAACCTGCAAAAGGAAGCATTTTTGCTCCTAAACCTTCATGTATGTGCGTAAGCGCAGTATTTTTCATTGTATTGTAGTGTAAAATTGAGTCGCAAATTTATTTAAAAAATATCGAAAATAAGGAGTCTAAATTATAAATTTCGCAATGATTAGGAGCTGTTTCCTGTTATTCGCTATATCTTTTTGTTTTTAAAGGAAAAACAAAAAGGATGCCGCTGCTACCAGGGCTAGGGCAGCAGGTTTCAAAAGAAGAAATGGTTTTCAATTTTTTATGTAACTTTAGAATATAAAAGCATTCAGATGAAGCCTCCATATCTAATCACCAAAGAAGAAATTTTAAAATTTTATAAACCTGTAAACCCTTTGACACACAAAGGACTTCAGGGGCACGCTGTGATTATTGCAGGGAGTTATGGAAAAATAGGGGCAGCAGTTTTGGCTTCAAAATCCTGTATTAAATCCGGTTGCGGACTTGTAACTGCTTTAATTCCAAAATGTGGCTATCAAATTTTACAGATCTCAATTCCGGAAGTTATGGTTGTCACTGATGAAAATGCAAATTTTATTACTCAAATAAATTTGCCGTTAATTCCAAAAGCAATCGGAATCGGTCCGGGAATAGGGAAGGAGTTGGGGACACAAAAAGCTGTATTTGAATTTTTAAGAATCAATAAAGCACCTTTAGTTCTTGATGCAGATGTCTTAAATATTTTGGCCGAAAACCAATCCTGGCTGGAATTAGTTCCTGAAAAAACAATCCTGACGCCACATCCAAAAGAACTGGAACGTTTAATAGGCAAATGGGATTCTGAAGCCCAGAAGTTTCAAAAGGCAATTGCATTTTCAGAACAATATAAAATTATTATCGTTATGAAAGGCGCGCCCACTTTTATTATTAATCAAACAGCAGTTTGTCAAAATACGACAGGAAATGCTGCTTTGGCAACGGCCGGAAGCGGCGATGTACTTACCGGAATTATTACCAGTCTGCTGTCCCAGAGTTATGAACCCCTTCATGCAGCCCAATTAGGTGTTTTTATTCATGGCTTAACAGCAGATATTGCATTGCCAAAAACCGGTTATCAGTCTTTTATAGCATCTGATATTATTAAAAATCTTGGAAAAGCTTTTTTGAGTCTTGAAAATTGATTTTAACTTCTAATATATTTCTCTAAGCTTTCTTTTTCGGCCTGAGCAATAAAAAAAATAAAATCTTCCGAATCATTGTTCTCAGTTAATTGTGAGTACTTTTTTTTATTATCATTGTCACCTTTTATATTGGTTTTTAAATACCCTTTTTGTAATAAAATCAAATTCATTATCAGTCGGGAAGTTCTTCCGTTTCCATCACTGAAAGGATTAATTTTTAAAAGACGAAAATGCATTTCTGCTGCTAAAATTACAGGATGGAGTTTGCTTTTATTGGTTTCATACCAAAAAAAATATTCTTCTATTTCTTTAGTAATGATGATTGGTTCAGAATCAATATTGAAACTCTCATTGTTTAAGATTTTTGTTTTTCTGTAACTTCCTGCAGCTTCTGGATTTATTCCTCTCAGGATCAAATTATGTATGGACAAAAGATCTTGTTCATTAAAAGAATTACTTTTTTGCTGTAAATCTTTTATAAAACGAATTGCTTCGTGATGATTAATTGCTTCCAGATGTTCACGCATACTTTTACCAGGAATAGTTAAACCTTCATTTATAACCATTTCTGTTTCACGAAGTGTCATGGTATTTCCTTTCATTCGGTTGCTTTCATAAGTATACTCCAGATCCAAATTCTTTGAAATTTCATAAAATTCATTTTTCGGTAAAGCTTCCACCTTGACTTTAAGTAAATCAATCTCTTTTAATATCCTCTCTAAACTATTGGACAGTTTTATTGTAGAAACCGATTTTCTATATTTAAGTTCCTGCTCCGCTACAGCGAGTGCTTTCAGCGCAAATTCTTCATGTTCAATTTCATGTAAAATTTTTTCTTTTAGCCAGTCAACCATTAAAGTTTCGTAATCAATTTCTAAAAGTTCAGACAGCTTCAAAACCTGCTCTTTGGTAGGTTTTCTAAGACCACTTTCGAATTTACTGATTAAAGCCTGATCAATATTCAGTATTTGTGCAACCTCCCGGGTTTTTAATCCTTTTTGCTCTCTTCCGTTTTTAAGAAGTGATTTCATTTTTTTTAAGTATTAATCGTCTTGACATATTGTCATTAAAAATAAAATAAAAAAAGCAATACTTTGAATATTGCTTTTGGTATTTTGAACTGTAAATAAAATGCAAAAAAGTTTTTTAATTTTAATTAAACGCTTTCTTTATGCGGTCTAAGTCTCGTTTCGTGTCCTGCTCTTTCAGGGATTCGCGTTTATCATAATTTTTCTTTCCTTTACAAAGACCAATTTGAAGTTTAGCAAGCCCTTTTTCATTTGTAAACAATTTAAGGGGAACAATTGTCAATCCTTTTGCCTGGACACTTTTCTGAAGATTTTTTAATTCTTTTCTGTTCAAAAGCAATTTTCTTTCACTTCTTGATTTATGATTGAACTGGTTACCAAAAGAATATTCTTCGATATAAGTATTGATAGCAAAGAGCTCATTATTACTGAACTCACAAAAACTTTCGGTAATATTGGCTTTCCCTAATCGGATGGATTTTATTTCTGTTCCTGCCAAAACAATTCCGGCAGTGTAGGTATCGATTATTTCATAATCAAACCTCGCTCTTTTATTAAGTATATTGACTGTTTTTAACATAGGAAGACAAATTTAGCAACAAATATATGAAAGAGCAATTGTTTTTGTATAAATGATATAAATTTGCAGTATGGAAAACCAAAAATCAAAAGATCCTTTACACGGAATTACACTTCAGAAAATAGTAGAAAAATTAGTTGACTACTATGGTTTTGATACTTTGGGTGAGTTAATCCCGATAAAATGTTTTACAGATAATCCCAGTGTAAAATCTAGTTTGACCTTTTTAAGAAAAACAGATTGGGCCAGAAAAAAAGTCGAAGAATTGTATATAAAAACGCTTTCTAAATTTCCTGAAAATTAATTTATTTTATAGGAAATCATAACTCCACCTCCATAAGGCAGCCATTCACCGCTTTTATTCCAGTTTTTTACGTTCTCGTACCTGCCGGGCGTACCGTCATTATAATATCCCTTGTAGAACCCCTGATGCCAGCCTCCTCTTAAAAAGATGTCTAATAAAAATTTATCACTTAGTTTTTTATTGTAACCAATAGTGGCTCCAATACGATATCCCTTTCCTTTCTCGTACCAGTTTGGATTATCTTTCCAGTAATTCCATTTCTGGAGTTCATAAGTATCAAATCCGGCATTTATCCCTGTGTAAAAGCCATTGTATTTTTCTTTGAAATGATATCGGATTTCCGGTGTATAAGTTGCAAACTTCATCGGTTTTTTTCCATCAAATGAATTCCAAAAAGAAGCCATTATGTCAAAACTAAAAGTAGTTTTATCTCCAATACCAGTTTCTATTCCGATATTTGGAACAAGTACCACTGCTGTAATTGTATTAAGCTTTACATAAGTTTGGCTTTGTGCGTTAATAGAAAATATGAAAACGATTATAAAAAGTATTTTTTTCATTCTTCAAAGTTTAAAAACAACAAATTTTCTTGTTTTGCCTGCAAATATAGCATAATAGTTTAGTCACAAATAAAATAAGGTGGTTGAGAATTTATTTTGAATAAAAATTATTGATTCAGTAAGGAGTAAATTACTTTATCCAAAAACTTTCCATCATAAAACTCAGATTCTTTCAAATGAGCTTCTTTGATAAAATTACATTTTTGTAAAACTTTTTCAGAAGCAAAATTTTCAGGATCAATTACGGCTTCAATTGAGTGTAGTTTTAAATCATTAAAACCATAAGTAATTAATCGTTTTACAGCTTCAGTAATAATTCCTTTTCCATGAAATTCTGGTAACAGCATGTAGCCTATTTCGGCTCGATAATTTTCAGGCTGAAGTCTGTAATATCCAATAATACCTAATACTTTAAGATTATCTTTTAAAGTAATTCCCCAATTGATTCCATTATTTGTCGCTATTTTTTCTTCAATCATTGCAATATGTTCAAGTGCATCTTCAGTAGTTTTAGCTAAAGGCCTCGGAATATATTTCATGGTTTCCGGATTAGATCGCAACTCAAAAACTTCATTTACATCGTCATTTGTGATTCGTCTTAAAATCAATCGATCTGTTTCTACAATCGGAAATGGAGCAAAATTAAAATTCAGCATATTTAATTGATATTAGGATGAAGTATAAATCGAACTATAATTCATTAAACTCCGGATTATTTCTTTTAAAAAAAGTAATCTGCATAAAAAGTGATAATAAGATAGTCAGAATTGCACCAATAAAATTTAACCATAAGTAGCCCAGTTTTTCTTCGCCGCTAGGATAAATATAAATCATGAAATAATAAATGATAAAAATGGTCAACTGGCTAATAATTGCACTGTAGAACATTGGCTTTGCCTGAACCCGACGCAAATAAAAACCAACCAGAAAAATACCCAAAACAGTCCCGTAAAAAATAGAGCCAATAATATTTACCAATTGAATTAAATTCTCAAATAATGTTCCTACACAGGCAAAAAGTATGGCAACAATTCCCCAAAAAAGCGTAAAAAACTTGGTTGCGTTGAGATAATGCTTTTCTGATTTTTCTTCTTTGAGATTTCGTTTATAAATATCAATTGCAGTTGTTGATGCCAGTGCATTTAAACCTGAAGCTGTTGATGACATTGCAGCAGAAATAATTACGGCCAGTAATAATCCAATAAGTCCTTTTGGTAAATAATGCAATATGAAATGAAAAAACACATAATCTTTATCATTGGTTTCGCTATTGCTGTCAGCCTTAGAAATAATTTCTTTCGCGCGGTCACGCAAATCCTTTTCCTTGTTGGATAAGGTAACTAATTCTTTTCGAAGAATTGGATTGTCATAATCCTGATTTAATTGTTCGATATACAAAAGATTGATTACCTTTTTATCTTCTGAAAGTTTATTCAGTTTGATTTCCAAAGCATGATATTCATCTTTAAAAGCTGATTTTTCAATGACAATTTTGTTATTCGGATTAAAATTTAAAGGAACAGGATTGAATTGAAAAAATACAAAAACCATAACCCCTGTCAGTAATATGAAAAACTGCATCGGAACTTTTAATAATCCGTTCATGATTAGTCCCATTTGACTTTCTTTAACGGATTTCCCGGATAGGTAACGGCCAACTTGCGACTGATCTGTTCCAAAATAGGCAAGCATTAGGAAAAAACCACCTGTAATTCCGCTCCAAAAAGTATATCTTTCTTCAGGATCAAAAGAAAAATCTACAATATTCATCTTGTCATTGGCACCGGCTATATGCATGGCACTTGAAAAAGTCATATCCTGTGGTAAATAATGCAGAATCAGGAAAAAAGTGATAAACATCCCGGACATAATGACGAACATTTGTTGTTTTTGAGTAACGTTTACGGCTTTTGTTCCTCCTGAGAAGGTATAAATGATAACCAGGACACCAATAATAATGTTCATTAAAGTTAAATTCCAGCCTAACAGAGTCGATAATATAATGGCTGGAGCATAAATGGTCAGACCGGTCCCTAATCCTCTTTGAACCAAAAATAAAATTGCGGCCAACGAACGTGTTTTTACATCAAATCGCTTCTCCAGAAACTCATAAGCTGTAAATACTTTGTTTTTATGGTATAACGGAATAAATGTCAGACAAATGATAATCATGGCAATAGGCAATCCAAAATAAAATTGCACAAAACCCATTCCGTCATGATAAGCCTGTCCCGGTGTAGATAAAAAGGTAATGGCGCTGGCCTGAGTAGCCATAACAGAAAGACCTACAGTGTACCATGGTGTTTCATTATTTCCTAAAATAAAGTCTTCAACATTTTTACTTCCTTTGGTTTTCCATGAGCCATATCCTACAATAAACAAAAGAGTAACAATCAGTACGATCCAGTCAAATAGCTGCATAATTTATGAGTATAATTGCATGATTAGAAAAAAAATAATAATGTAAACCGCATTAGCGACTAATACATAAGTGTAGCTTTTTTTCCATTTTTTTTCTTTTTTAGCTTCCATTTTCGATTTATCTAATTTTTTAATTCTTGTTTTGGAGCTTCTATAGGCTGTTTTAACGAAATAATATTCGAAAGTAATCGGTAAGCACCGGAAACACCTTCCGGCAGTTCTCTGAAAAAGCTTAAGCCTGTGTAAATATAATAGCCTTTTCCATACGGAGCGACCAATAAAGCGCCTTTTTTATCCGATTCTCCTTTATCGTGCGACGAAATAATTGGCGTAAAAGCAGGGTCATATTGATTAGGATAATACAAACCTTGTTCCTGAGTCCAGCCTTCAAAATCTTTTACAGTGATTTTATTTGGAGTATTTAAAACAGGGTGATTTGGAGCTAAAAATGTGACTTTAGCATTTTCCTCAGTTACACGATCATTAGAAGGCTTAAGTGGGTAAGGCGCAATCTTCTCAGTTACTAATCTGCCATTGGTATTGTATTGAACAATCATGGTTTTGCCACTTTTTACAAAATCAAAAAGAAGAGGCTGTTTGTTGGCCAATGCGTTTACGGTATTATAAGCACGAACTCCGGTAATGATAACATTAAACTGATCCAGTTTTTCAGGTGTAATTTCTTCAGGCTTCAAAAGGGTGACTTTATAGCCCATCTGTACTAAACTTTCCGGAACTTCATCACCCGCACCCATAATGTAACCAATAGGATCTCCGGTAGTTTTTAAATCGATTCGGATACATTTTGATTCGGCGGATTTTAAAACCAGTTGTTTTGTAATGTGATTAAAATCAATAATAGTCTGATCTTTATCAAATTTTTGATTGTCAATCGTAACCATGCTTTTTGCAAAAACTTCTTCAAAGTTTGACGGAGGCGTAACTTCAAAATAGAAAGTTTGTTCTGTTCCTCTTTTGTCCAAAGCAAACGAAATTTCTTTTGGCGACACCATCCAGTTTTTAGGGAGTTCAAGCTGTAAATTTCCTTTAATTCCGTCTTTTCCTGCACGAACTTTAACCGGAACTAATTTACTTTTTGAGTCCTTAAAAATCAGGACTTTTTCAAGGATTGAAGTTGTAACTTCCGGTACAATATCAAGAAAATTATACATTTCGCCTTTTACGCCATCATTGTATTTATAGACAACGGTTCTTTCAAACGGAATCTCAACTCCACCAATTTTGATATTAAAAATAACTTTGACGTCTCTGATAATATCCGGAACACCTATTATTTCCTGATTCGAAACCGTGTACATCCCAACGCTGGCTTTTTCTTTAAGCCAATACGGCTGCGTATATTCCATAGTCTCAGGCAGCTGAATTTCAAGTTTGAATTTCTGGTCGTTATTGTTTTTTAAGAAAAGCTTATATTTAACTGTGGTTTTATTATCCGGTAACGAAGTTAAACCTGTTAGCTGCATATCAACCGAGCATCTGTTGATTGCTTCAATATTCAATTTGATAGTACTTCCGGGTGTTGCTTCCTGTTCTTCGGCAACAGCTTCCAGATATAAGCCCGCACAGGATGCGATGATGTTTTTTAGAGCATCCGATTTTAAATCTTTCCAATGGGTGTCATCCAAATCCTGAATCATCGAATATACTTTCACTAAATCCGGGATACTTGCCGAGGGATTACTAAAATTGTAATTCGCAATAATTGTAGAAATTAGTTCGCCAATTGGTTTTCCGTTTTCAACACGGTTCCATGACGTATCGATTCCGTCAAATAAATCATCTCGGTTTTTTGGTTTTTCTCCATTAATGAGCTCCAGATATTCGGTTTCATTCCCTCTGGCTCCTGTACTTCCAAAACCTTGTGATTGATGGCTGCTACGGCTTAAAGCGGCAATTTCCTGATTCGATTTCCCAATTCCGGCATAATAAACACCAGTTTCCAAAGTCGTATATTTGGATTTATCTGCGGCATCAAATTTTTCCTGGCTTCCAAAAAACCACCATGACGGATTAAAAAATAAGCGTTTTACCTGCCATGGTTTTACATATTGAAGCTGTTCCGAATATATTTTAGCATTATTGGTCAAATTAAAACTTTCCACACTCAACATTGCCGAAGACGTGTGATGGCCGTGAGTTGTTCCCGGCGAGCGGTGGTCAAAACGGTTGATAATAACATCAGGCTGAAATTTTCGGATAGTCCAAACTACATCGGCTAGTACTTTATCCTTGTCCCAGATTTTTAGAGTTTCATCAGGGTTTTTTGAAAATCCAAAATCATTCGCACGAGAAAAAAACTGTTCCCCACCGTCTATTTTACGGGCTTCAATCAGTTCCTGAGTCCTGATAACACCTAATAATTCACGTAATTGCGACCCAATTAAATTTTGTCCTCCATCACCCCGGGTCAAGGATAAATAACCTGTTCGCGCATTGACTTCATTCGATAAATACGAAATGAGGCGCGTGTTCTCATCATCCGGATGCGCTGCAACATACAGTACAGATCCTAAAAAGTTTAATTTTTGAATTTGATTATAAATAGCAACAGCATTAGGTTTTTGTGGCTGTTGGGCAAAAGAAATTTGAATACTAATAAAAAAAAGTAAAAATAACTGAGTTTTTCGCATAGCGTGGTTCGTATTTTTGAAAGAGCTCCAAAAATAGTAATTATATCTTTTAACAGTATTTAAATGAAATGTTAATGTTGAATTTCTTTATTATTTTTAATAAGGAGCTATTTCCTGCTGTCCGCTGTATCTTTTGTGCCGAACTCCGGCACAAAAGGATGTCGCTTCCATCTGGGCTAGGAGTAGTGGTTTTTCATAAGAGGATTTTTAGGATTTATAAAATTGTATATCTCATAGAGTTGTAAGAAAAAATAAATATATTTGGAAAGAATAATATGAAACAAACTTTCGTATATACATCCAAATTTGGGTAGATATGCGAATGTTTGTTCCGTATATACAAGTTGGTGGTCAATTTATCACTGAATTGGAAAATACTATACTTAAAAGAAATACAAGTCATAAAATAATCCAAATAAAAAATAATTAAGTTTACACAAATTTTTTAATATGTATATCCCTAAATATTATTTACTCCTAATTTTTGTACTAGTTTTTATAATTTTACTATTAAAATATAAACTAAAACCTTATCTGTCAATTTTAAGTGTTATAAAAAGATTCTTTGTAAATCATACATATATTTTATTGTTGTTTTTTCCATTACTTATAATACTTAATAAAAGTTTTATATCACCTATTGAATATGAGAATAATGACTTTGTGAAGTTTATACTTAATAATGAATTTCTTAAAAATTTATCATATGCTTTTGTAATAACTGGTAGTGGTATTGGTGCTGCTAAATATCTGGGAAACTTACATTATTTCAAAAATCAAATAGATAATGTATTAAGTTCTGACAAATTTCAAAATATACTATTTGAAAAAATATCTGAAGCAAACTTTTCTCCAGAATATCTTTCAAATTTAAGTAATATTGATAAAAAATGGAAAGCATTAACCTTATGTAAGTATCAGAAAAAATTTCCTGAATTGATGCCTAAAATTGAACCACTTCTAGAAAACGAATTATTTAAAGATAATAATCTTGTTTGTTATTATAACAATTTTAGAATATTAATCGAAATTGAATTATTAGAAAACAACATTGTAAAAATTATCGAAAAAAACTTTTTTTATGTTAAGCCAACTTCAAACGAAAAAGTGCCTCTAACATTTTCAATAAGCTCTATACCGGACGATTTAAATGAAAAAACATATACAAAACTAGATGAAGAAAACACAAAGATTGATAACGTTAGTTTAAAAGAGTTAAAAGCTAAAGATAATGACTGTCTAAAAGAAATTATTGACAATACTGTAGGTAATAACAACCAAAATTACACACTTAATCTGGAAGGCAAAGATATTTATTACATTGAAAGAGTAATTGAAATGAGGCAAGATTTAAGTATAGACCGTTTATCTTCATTTTCAAGTAGTAAAATAATTGATCATTTGAATATTGAAATAAAAACTTGTAAAAAAACAGATATTTTTTTTAGTGGAGCCGAAAAAAATCAATTTAAAAAAGATAATTTTAAAAATAATAAAAACCATTATATTAAAGACAGTCCTTCTTTGCCAGGAGATATATATAATATATTTATCTTCAAAAAAGATGAGCGTATTTAATTAATTATATATATATTTGTCAAATAACTATTAAAATAAAAAATTATGAAAACAACTAAATCACTTACATTAGGTAAAACAGGAGTTTAAATTAATTATCAATAAATAAAAAATGCCATTCTAAATTAGAGTGGCATTTTGCTTTATAATTCTTTTAAAGCATATTAAAAAAGAAAACCGAATTGGCAACACACGCTACAAGCAGTTTGGGTTTAGGCTTAATTTGGAATTGGTTTTGTATTTGGAATATTTGCAAATTCGAAAACAGGGCTTAATTTAGTCCCAAACCCGCTGCAGTACCCTAGGCTGTGAAAAAAACTCTTCAAATTAGAAAGTATTTGGAGAGCTACCGGAGAAAAATCTCAAATCTGTGATTCCCAAGAGGCAGATTTTAGTTTTTTCACAGACTGACGTCAGTGGTAATTTTGACAAAAATCTACAAAATACTAAAGACAATAACACAAAATTAAGGATGAAAATATTTAGTACAGCACCAGATGGAAATCAAATGGCTGATTTAGAACCGGCCCGTTATTTTAATTTAGCAATAGAACAAATTAAACAAGCAGACGAATGGCTAAGAACATCTAACGAGATATGTCAGCCTTTACTTGTACATATAGATGCGTTTATTCATTTCGGAAAGCACTATCCTGAAATGGCGAATAGAAGAATTACTAAACTAAATATCATTCAAATAAAACAAAATTTCTATGATTGGTATGAACGAGTAAAAGGTAAAATACCTGCAAAATTTAGAGAAGGTATAAAACAAAACGCAGACGAACTTTTTAAAGAATTAGAACAATATGAACATTAATAATTTTAAGAAAGTAATTTGGCCATTCTTTTGGGTTGAACATGAAAAAAGTGTTTCGGTATGTTTGAATGTTGGGGAATATAAGACTGAAATTTTCCAAGAGAGGGAAGAAGAAGGATTTGAGGGAAATGGCTACGATTGGGCTTCTTTAGCAAAAGTATTTTTAGAGGAACGAAAGCCTGAACTAATGGAGGACGTTAAGTTTGACCCCGAAGCAGATATGTTTTGTGCTTATTCATCAAATACGGATGCTTTAAAAATTTTTATTATTGCATTTAAAGAAGCCTGCGAAAATAAAATTTTAATACAAGATTTATTTTCAAGAGCAGAATTAGATTAATGCAACAATAAAAACCCACACAGTAATCCTAAGAATAATATTTCTTCCGAAACCAAAAAGCAACATTCACAAGGGCAATCAACGCAGGAACTTCAACCAAAGGTCCAATAACACCTGCAAAAGCCTGTCCGCTGTTTATTCCGAAAACACCAATGGATACAGCGATTGCCAATTCAAAATTATTTCCGGTAGCTGTAAATGCAATCGCAGTACTTTTTGAATAATCGGCACCAAAATACTTTCCGATAAAAAAGCTGATGATGAACATGACCACAAAATAAATTATCAAAGGAATTGCAATTCGAACAACATCCATCGGAATATGAACAATCAATTCACCTTTTAAACTAAACATAATTACAATCGTAAATAGCAAAGCAATCAGGGTAATTGGAGAAATTAACGGAATATATTTATTCTGAAACCATTTTTCACCTTTAAATTTTATTAAACTATATCGGCTTATAATGCCAAGCGCAAACGGAATTCCTAAATAAATGCCCACGCTTTCTGCAATTTGTCTAATACTTATATTCATATTAAATCCTGTATAACCAAAATAAGGAGGCAGAATTGTGATAAAAATATACGCATAAACACTATACAGTAAAATCTGAAAAATGCTGTTCAGGGCAATTAATCCAGCTGCATATTCACGGTTTCCATTGGCAAGATCGTTCCACACAACGACCATTGCAATACAGCGGGCCAAGCCAATTAGTATTAACCCAACCATATATTCAGGATACTCTTTCAAAAATAAAAGAGCCAGTGTAAACATTAGAATTGGTCCGATAATCCAATTCAAAAATAATGAGGCACCTAAAATTTTTGTGTTTTTAAATACGTCACCCATCTTCTCGTATTTTACTTTTGCCAATGGTGGATACATCATCAGTATGAGTCCAATAGCCAGCGGAATATTGGTGGTTCCGCTGGAAAAGGAATTGATGAAATTTCCGCTTGACGGAATAAAATATCCGATAGAGACACCTATTGCCATAGCAAGAAAAATCCATAAGGTTAGGAATCCGTCTAAAAACCCCAGTTGTTTTCTTTCTGCAGGAGTACAATTATTTACACTCATCTTATTTTTTTATTTGCGAGAAAACATAAAATAGTTCAGTTGCAATTTGAAGACTGCGTTCCTGATATTTTTCAGTTTGTTGTGGGGTATTATCAAAGGCTTTCGGGTCTTCAAACGTAATTGGAATTCTTTTTTCGGCTCCTGCTATAAAAGGACAGCCTTCATCTGCACCTGAACAGGTCATAATGGCTGCGAAACCACTTTCAGGATTAAATTCATCATCATACGTTTTAGAAAAACAGATAACAGGAGATTCGTTTTTAGCAAACTTTATGGCATAAACAGGATTATTTCCTTCAGAAAGTTTGTGAATTTTGAATCCTGTATTTTCTAAGGTTTCGGCAATTTTCGGGAACATGGCTGTAGCTTCAGTTCCACCTGAATAGCAAAAAACATTTTTTATTTCGAAATAATGTGCCGCTGTTTGTGCCCAGACTTGTGACAAATGACTTCTTCTGGAATTGTGAGTACAAATTAAATTCAATCGTATTTCTTCTTGATTTTCAACTTTAAATCGAATAAAATCAATAAGAGATTGCAGCGTTTTTTTGCGTTCCGGAGTTATGTCGTTTAATTTAAACGATGATACAACTTTTTCTATTTCAGGAAATAAGATTTCTTTATTTGACATATATTTTTTAGATTAGCAACAACCTCCGCCTGGAGTACATGAATTAGCATTTTCTGCATTAAGTTGAGTAAGATTCAATTTAGATTTTTCTTTAGGAATTCCACAATTTTCCATAGCTAAACAAGCTGTTTTCGTGTTTAGAAGTTGAAAATCTTTACCATTGAAATCCAAATCATATTTTCCAATTGTAGTAGTGTCCTGATATTCGACTTCAATTTCAAAATCTTCAATTTCTAAAACTTTTTCAGAAAGTTCAATAATATGAATCAGTTTTTGTGGTTTTAAACGATGTTCAAAATCGTTGGCATTCCAAAGCTGAAAATTTACTACGGTTTCCTTACGAACAGTTCCTCCGCAATCAATGAAGTTTTTAGTTATTAAACCTACTTCTGTAACATGGAAATGGTCCGGTACGAAGTTTCCGTTTGGTAATTGAAAATTTACTGTTTCTACAGTTTCGAGTATTGTTTTAATTTCGGATAGTTTCATAGTTTTATTATTTAGTTGTTTATTGCAATATTACGATTGATCGTGACAAAAAAATGTTTAACAACATTTTTGATTGGTAACAGTCAGGATAATTTTAGAAAAATAATCATTTAAAATTTCAATAACCTTTTCATCAATACAGTAACAAATTGCTGTACCTTCAATATTCCCTTTAATAATTCCGGCATTTTTTAACTCTTTTAAATGTTGCGATACGGTAGGCTGGGCGAGAGGAAGCTCGTTTACAATATCACCACAAATACAAGTATTTACTTTGAGGAGATATTCAATAATGGCAATTCTGGCAGGATGTCCTAATGCTTTTGCAATTTTGGCAATCTGATTTTGTCTCTCGGTAAAATGATCTGTTTTAGTAGCGCCCATTATATTATTTTTATATTGCAATATTACGATAAATGTTTTTGAAAAAAAAACTAATGATGATATTTTTTTATACTTAAAGATATAGGTTAATTAAATTCCATTTTTAAGATGTAGAAAATAATAACAAATATCATTCAAAACGCATTCTTCACATTTAGGTTTGGGTCTGCACGTTTCCCTTCCGTGAAATGAGATAGCCATACCAACTTCTGACCAGATTTTCTTTGGTAAAGCTTCCATTAATTGCTTTTCTACTTTGTTGCCATCCTTGCTTTCCTGAGCGATTCCGAGTCTGGGCGCAACACGAATTACATGTAAATCAGTGATAATGCCTTCAGCTGGCTGATGGGTTTCTCTTAAAATAACATTCGCAGATTTTCTTCCCAAACCTTTTAAAGCTGTCAATCCATTCATGCTTAAAGGGATATCTTTATCGTTTTGAATCGTTTTGGCAATTTCTAAAAGCCAGTTGGTTTTAGTAGTATGATTTCGAACCTTGCTTACATAAGGTATAAAAGTTTCAGAATCAGTTTTTGATATACTTTTCAAAGTTGGGAATTTTTCAAACAGAGCAGGAGCAATGTTGTTTATATTCGCATCAGAATCCTGTGCTGACAATACAACCATCACCAATAACTGATATGTGTTTTTATAATCTAAAGGATGTTTCTTTCCTTTGTATTTCTTTAAAATTGGTTTTAAATCATGTTCCCAATCTTTTGTTTCTCCAAATAAATCCATGGCAGTTTTAATTAAGTATGAATTCAATAATTTTGTTGATTACGTCGTGATTTCCCAAAATTTTGCGGTGGCCAAGACCTTCTGTCAAAAATAAACTCCCTTTTTGAAGGTTGTCATGAATGTGAATTCCGGCTTTTGCAGGGACTTCAGGATCATTTTTATCGTGAATTACCAAAACAGGAGTTTCTATTTTCTTTGCCGCTTTATATGCCGAAAAATCATCCATCTTTACCTGATATTTTTTTTCAAAGTAATCACGCAGACGAACACTAATTTCGGGTTTTAATCTCAATTTAGAAATAAAATCATCCAAAATATCCTGTACAACATCGCCACTTCCAATCACTACAGCTCTTTTAACCTGCAAACCATTTTTAAGGGCATTCAAAACAGACATTCCACCAAGTGAATGCCCAATAGCAATTTCAAAAGGCCCATACTGTTTTTCAATTTCTAAAATGGATTCAATAAATTCAGACATGATACTTGATTTTCCTGCTGATTTTCCATGTGCCGGAGCGTCAAAACTTACAACAGAATATCCATCTTCCAATAATGAATCAGCAATTTTAAATAATTGTGTTCCGCGTCCTGACCAGCCATGAACGAGCAGTGCTTTCTTTTCACTTTTACCATATTCATAAATCGTAATGCTTTTATCAATTGCTGGAATATGAAGTGTATTCTGGAGACTTTCAGAATCCATTTTCAATTCTCTTTTCGGAATTTTATGTTTTATAGGCGTCGTAAAAAGTTTTGCCGCGTATGCCGTGACGAGTTTACGGGAAATAAGTGCACATAATTTGACAGAAACAATAATAAAGAATGGGATTTTTAGGGATTTTGTAGGATTTGGTGTTTTTTTTGGCATAATGATAATTTTTATTCCAAGGCTATATTTTACTTATTTTTTCCTAAATTTAAAAAACATAAAAGTACCACAAATTATCAGAGTTTTAATATTAATCAACTCAACTATCAATTTTCTAAAATAGAGGTTTTACATGAAAATATTTCATATCAGTGCAGAATGTTATCCAATGGCAAAAGTAGGCGGTCTCGCAGATGTTGTTGGAGCATTACCTAAATACCAAAAAAATGCAGGTCATGAAGTCAGGGTAGTGGTTCCCTGTTATGATACCAAATTTAAAAACGAAAATACTTTTGAAACAGTATATTCCGGAAATGTAGTATTAGGAAATTTTACTTTTCCATATAATGTGCTGAAGGAAGCTACAGATAAATTAGGATATGAATTGTACCTGATTGAAATAAAAGAGCTGTTTGACAGATCAAATGTATACGGATATGAAGATGATATTGAACGGTTTTTATCCTTTCAAATTGCGACTTTAGACTGGATTCTGGCATCCAATATCATTCCTGATGTTATTAATTGCCATGATCATCACACAGGATTAATTCCGTTTATGCTTCAATACAGTTATAAATATGAAGTGCTAAGCAATGTCAGAACTGTTATTACGATACATAACGGATTGTATCAGGGGTGGTTTAGTCATGATAAAATGAATTATATCCCTGAATTTGATGTGCGTCATGCCGGGTTTTTGGAATGGGATAATTCTTTGAATTCATTAGCAGTTGCGGTTAAATGTGCGCATGCGGTCACCACGGTTTCGCCGAGTTACCTGGATGAAATTAATGTTTCGGCAAACGGACTGGAATCATTATTCAATAAAGTCCGAAGTAAATCAAAGGGAATTTTAAACGGAATAGATATCGAGTTGTGGAATCCATTAACAGATCAAATGCTGGAAGAACATTATGCAATCGAAAACTTTGACTTTGGAAAGCACAAAAACAAACAAAAGTTGTGTGAACGATTCGATTTAGATCCGTCAAAGCCTTTATTTAGTTTTATCGGACGCTTGTTTGATGAAAAAGGAGGTGATTTGTTGCCTCAGGCTTCCGCGTTGTCTCTGTCTGAGAATTTTGAAAATATAAATATCCTGATTTTAGGATCGGGAAATCCTGATATTGAAAGCCAATTAGGACAGTTAAAAGAAGAATATCGAGGAAATTATAATGTTTTTATAGGCTATAATGAAGAATTGGCGCATTTAATTTATGCCGGTTCGGATTTTATTTTAATGCCTTCAAGAGTAGAGCCCTGCGGATTAAATCAGATGTATGCGCTGCGCTACGGAACAGTTCCTATAGTAAGAAGAACGGGCGGCCTCCGGGATACTGTAATTGATTTTGGAGATAATGGAAACGGAATCTGTCACGATCAGGCATCGGTTGGAGATGTTTGCTATTCTGTTAACCGTGCTGTGAAATTATACGATGATAAGGATCATTTTAAAGAAATAATAAAAAGAGGAATGGCTACAGATCATTCCTGGGAAAGAGTTTGCCAAGAATATATTGAAACATATAACCAAATAATTGAAAAAAATGAAAGTTAACAAAAAGGGAGTCGTTGCTATTATTTTAGGAGGTGGTCAGGGATCACGTTTATATCCATTAACAGAAACCAGATCGAAACCGGCTGTTCCGATTGGTGGAAAATACAGACTGGTGGATATTCCGATATCCAATTGTATTAATTCGGATATTTTTAAAATATTTGTTTTGACACAGTTTAACTCAGCTTCATTAAATGCGCATATTAAAAACACTTTCAATTTTAGTATTTTCAGCCAGTCATTTGTTGATATTTTAGCCGCTGAACAAACTCCTGATAATCCAACGTGGTTTCAGGGTACTGCAGATGCTGTTCGCCAGTGTATGTCGCATTTCTTAAAACATGATTTTGAATATGCCTTAATTCTTTCAGGAGATCAGTTGTATCAAATGGATTTTAACGAAATGCTGGAAGCTCATATTGCTGCTGATGCTGCGATTTCTATTGCTACATTGCCGGTAAATGCTAAAGATGCCCCTGAATTTGGAATTCTGAAAACCAATCATGAAAGCTGTATTGAAGCTTTTATAGAAAAACCTAATGCTTCTCTTTTACCGGAATGGGAATCTGAAGTGAGCGAACAAATGCAGGCTCAGGGTAAAAAATACCTGGCTTCAATGGGAATTTATATTTTCAACCGTCAATTATTAGAAGATTTGATGGCTGATCCTGATACCAAGGATTTTGGAAAAGAAATTATTCCGCAAGCTGTTGGTAAACATAAAATTCTGAGTTATCAGTATGAAGGGTATTGGACAGATATTGGAAACATCGAATCCTTTTTTGAGGCAAACATTGGCTTGACTGCAGATATACCGGAATTTAATTTGTTTGACAACGATAACAAGATTTTCACACGCCCGAGATTATTGCCGCCTTCAAAATTCAGAAACTCAAATATCAATCAATCTCTAATTTCTGAAGGCTGTATCATCAACGCCAATGAAATTAAAAGTTCTGTAATTGGTATTCGTTCCCGAATTGGAGACGGAACTGTAATTCAGCACTCCTATGTAATGGGTAATGATTTTTATCAGGATATTGATGAAATGAATAAGGATTCTGCGAACAATAAAATTCACATTGGAATTGGAAATGACTGTTTTATAAAAAATGCCCTGATTGATAAAAATGTGCGAATAGGAAACAATGTTCATATCAACGGAGGCAAGCATTTAGAAAACTTCACAAATGATTTATACAGTATTAAGGACGGAATTGTTGTCATCAAAAAAGATGCAATTCTTCCGGATAATTTCAGGATAGATTAATTTTTTAGTTCTTTAATTAGTTGTTAGTCCTTAGTTTTTAATGCTTAATGATTAGATTGAGGAATTAATTCTATACAATTTATTAAAGTGTTTTTGACAAAGTATACTTTTTTAATACTAATTTATCACGACTGAAATATTACTACATAAACGAATTATATAAGTATCAATAACAAAATGGTTAATTACCAATTGCTTAAACTAATCACCAAGTACTAAGGACTAACAACTAAGTACTAATTACTAAAAAATATGTCCAACGTCATTACGCATTCTCTTTTTACCGATTTTGATATCGATTTATTCAAGGCAGGAAAACACTTTAAATTATACGAAAAACTAGGGGCACACTTAGTTGAAGTTAATGGGGTTAAAGGGGTTTACTTTGCAGTCTGGGCTCCAACTGCAAAGTCTGTTTCGGTTGTAGGTGATTTTAATTACTGGACTCAGGGAGAACATTTGCTTCAGGTACGCTGGGATTCCTCAGGTATTTGGGAAGGTTTTATTCCGAATTTAGATAAAGGGGCTATTTATAAGTATAAAATCCAGTCTCATATTGACGGAATTGTAACAGAAAAAGCAGATCCCTTTTCTTTATATTGTGAAAAGCCCCCTCATACTGCTTCCGTAGTCTGGGATCTGGATTATAACTGGAAAGATGAAAAGTGGATGCAGTCGCGTCAGGAACATAATGCTTTAGACAAGCCTTATTCGGTTTACGAAGTACATTTGGGGTCCTGGAAACGTGGTAATGACAATAGGTTTTTGACTTATTTGGAATTGGCTGATGATTTGGTTGCTTATGTTAAAGAAACCGGTTTTACGCATGTTGAGTTTATGCCGGTTATGGAATATCCTTATGATCCTTCGTGGGGCTATCAATTAGTAGGATATTTTGCGCCAACATCCCGTTTTGGTAAGCCGCAGGATTTTATGGTGCTGGTAGATAAATTGCATCAGGCAGGTATTGGTGTAATTCTCGATTGGGTTCCGTCACATTTTCCTGATGATGCGCATGGTTTGGGATTTTTTGACGGTTCGCATCTATACGAACATCCGGATCGCAGAAAAGGCTATCACCCTGACTGGAAAAGCCTTGTCTTTAATTATGGGCGTAATGAAGTTCGTGCTTTTTTAATTAGTAATGCTGTTTTTTGGCTTCAAAATTATCATGTTGATGGTTTGCGTGTTGATGCTGTAGCCTCAATGCTTTATTTGGATTATTCAAGAAACGATGGTGAATGGGAACCTAATATTTACGGAGGAAATGAAAATTTAGAAACCATTAGTTTTCTGAAGGAATTTAATGAAGTAATCTACGCTAATTTTGATGGAGTTCAGACCATTGCGGAAGAAAGTACTTCTTTTTCAATGGTTTCAAGACCAACATTTACAGGTGGATTGGGTTTTGGAATGAAATGGATGATGGGCTGGATGCACGATACTTTAAAATACTTTCAAAAAGAAACAGTTTATAGAAAATACCATCAAAATGATTTGACTTTTTCGATGACATATGCCTTTACAGAAAATTTTATGCTGCCTTTTTCACATGATGAAGTGGTTTACGGAAAACAGTCTATAGCTAATAAAATGCCTGGTGACGAATGGCAGAAATTTGCCAATTTAAGACTGCTCTACGGTTATATGTTCACGCATCCCGGAACCAAATTGTTATTTATGGGATCTGAATTTGGACAAACTGCCGAATGGAATTTTGAAAACAGTCTGGACTGGCATTTGTTACAATATGATTATCATTCAGGAATAAAAAAGATAATTACCGACTTAAATCAGTTATATAAATCACAGCCTGCTTTATATGAAAAACAATTTAGCGGGGAAGGTTTTGAGTGGATCAACTATTCAGATCATCAAAATGCGGTTATATCGTACATCCGTAAAGGGAATAATCCTCAGGAAGATTTAATTATTGTTTGCAATCTTACTCAGATTATTCGCGAAAACTATAGAATTGGAATTCCTCAGAAAGGAAAATTAAAAGAAATTTTCAATACTGATTCTCCTGTTTATAGCGGAAGTGGAGTAAGTAATCCCGGAACTTTGAAAATAGAATCTTTTCCTTATGATGGGAGAGATTTTTCTGTTGAACTAACTTTGCCACCCTTGAGTGTTACGGTTTATTCTTTTACATAATTAAAATGACTTTTTTTACGATGCTGTTTTATTATTTTTTCGATTATAAATTGCTGAATTAATTTTTTTACGATATGTAAATTATCACTCATCTATATAAAACGTTTTCGTTAATAAACCTTTTATTCATAGGGGATTAATAAGTTTTTTTGTAAGTTTGAAATAAAGACAAGAATCCTTAAATTAATTCATTAGCCATATGATTACAAATACCGCATTAGAATACAAAGGCAATTTATTTCCCTCAAAAGTAGTTTCGTATGAACATGAAGGCGATTCCATTTCTTTTAATACTGACAATAATGTAATTTTAAAAGTTACCATTCTTAGGGACAGTTTAATTCGTTTTCGTTTTACCACAAAAGGTTATTTCAGTAACGATTTTTCGTATGCAATTGATAAAAGCCAGTTGCATGGCTATAATTTTTTGACAGTTACCGAAGAAGAAAATCATTTTGAAATCAGAACCAGTAAAGTAAAATGTAAAATCAAAAAGGCAGATCTTCGTTTGTCTATTTATGATCTGAATGATTTTTTAATACTGGAAGATGAGCTTGGTTTTCATTGGGAAGAAAGCTATGAATATGGCGGAAATATTGTAAAAATGAGTAAATCATCGAAAGATGGTGAATGTTTTTACGGCCTTGGCGATAAAGCCACTCAAATGAATTTAAAAGGCAAAAGAGTAGAAAATTTTGCTACCGATCAATACGCCTATCAAAAAGATCAGGAACCTTTATATAAGGTAGTTCCTTTTTATATAGGCCTTCACAATAAACAATCTTACGGTATTTTCTTTGACAATACATTCCGTACTTTTTTTGACTTTTGTCAGGAAAGAAGAAACGTAACCAGTTTCTGGAGTGAAGGTGGAGAAATGAATTATTATTTTGTTTACGGTCCACAAATGCAGGATGTGGTTACAACTTATACCGATTTGACAGGTAAGCCGGAATTGCCACCGCTTTGGGTTTTAGGATACCATCAATGTAAATGGAGTTATTATCCGGAGAGCAAAGTAAAAGAAATCACTTCGAAATTCAGAGAGTTAAAGATTCCTTGTGATGCCATATATCTGGATATTGATTATATGGATGGTTTTCGATGTTTTACATGGAATAAGGATTATTTTCCGGATCCAAAGAAAATGGTTGCCGAATTAGCCGAAGATGGGTTCAAAACAGTTGTAATCATTGATCCCGGAATTAAGATTGACAAGGATTACTGGGTTTATAAAGAAGGTCTGGAAAAAGATTATTTCTGTAAAAGAGCAGACGGACCTTATATGAAAGGAAAAGTCTGGCCGGGCGAATGTAATTTTCCCGATTATACAAATCCTGTGGTTCGCGAGTGGTGGGCAGGATTGTTTAAAGAATTAATTTCGGATATTGGGGTAAAAGGAGTGTGGAATGATATGAACGAACCAGCTGTGATGGAAGTTCCGAATAAGACTTTCCCGATGGATGTTCGCCATTCTTATGACGGAAATCCCTGCAGTCACAGGAAAGCACATAATATCTATGGTACTCAAATGGCAAGAGCGACTTATCATGGAGTAAAACGATTTGTGTATCCAAAGCGTCCATTCGTAATTACAAGATCTGCTTATTCAGGTGCTCAGCGCTACACATCTTCGTGGACAGGAGATAACGTGGCAACCTGGGAACATTTATGGATTGCCAATATTCAGGTACAGCGTATGAGTATTTCCGGAATGGGATTTACCGGTTCTGATATTGGCGGATTTGCTGAACAGCCAACAGGCGAATTATATGCGCGTTGGATTCAGTTAGGGGTTTTCCATCCGTTCTGCAGAACACACTCATCAGGAGATCATGGAAATCAGGAACCATGGGCTTTTGATGAAGAAGTGGTTGATATTACCCGAAAATTTGTTAGTCTTCGTTATCAATTATTACCGTACTTATATACAATGTTCTGGCAGTATATCGAAGAAGGAATTCCGATGTTGAAACCCTTGGTATACTACGATCAGGATGATACTCAGACACATTATCGCAATGATGAATTTATATTCGGAAATCACATATTAGTTTGCCCAATTCTGGAGCCTAATGCTGTAGGAAGACGTATGTATATTCCAAGAGGGGAGTGGTACAATTATTGGACAAATGAATTTGCAACAGGAGGACGAGAAGTATGGGTTGATTCTAAATTTGATGAAATTCCGGTTTTCGTAAAAGCAGGATCAATTATTCCGAAATATCCTGTACAGCAATATGTTGGAGAGTTAGAATTTGATGAGTTAGTTCTTGATTATTATTTCAAAATCGGAAAAGAAAAATCAGAAGTTTATGAAGATGCGCAGGATGGTTATGATTATAAGAAAGGACGTTTCAGCTTTTTATCCTTTAGAACGATTGGAAAAGAAAAAGAAGTAATTATACAATTGCACAAAGAAGGAAAATATGAAACACCTTACAGTAAATACAAGATTAACTTTTTTGGATTGCCTTTTAAAGTGACTGAAATTGAAATTGACAATGAAAAATTTGAATTCAATTCAGCTGATTTTGAAATGAATGGTTTTCTAATAGTTGATAAGGAGTTTAGTGAACTTCATATCAGCGGAGAATAATTTGCAATTGTTACAATTTAAAAACCCAGCGAAACTAAATTATTGAGTTTTGCTGGGTTTGTTTTTTATTGCTTTTTTAAGGCATTAATTTCTGAGGAAGAAACTTTAATAACAGTTCCATGTCGTGTTCCTGAGGGAAAACTAACTTGCTCTGATATATCTTCCCAGCCTTTTGAAGTTTGTTTTACTGCTCCATATTTTTTCTGGGTATATTTATCAAAATAAACAATCCATTCATTATTGATTTGAATAGCTGTAGGCCCTTCTGCCCAGTAATTTCCTGTAATAGGTTCACTTGCTTTTGTGTATGGACCTTCCAGTTTTTTGCTCGTAGCTACTTTTAAATTTTTCTGAACCGGCACTTTTGTTTCATCTTTTAAGTACATTGTAAAACCATTATTTATTTTTACAATCGTAGCATCAATAACATTAAAACCTGGTTCGTAAAGTAATTTGGTTTTAGAGAACGTTTTAAAGTCTTTAGTTGTGATGTAATAAATCCTGTGATTATATCCTTTTTCTTCCTCTGATTTTGTTTCCGGAAATTTACCGTCAATGGTAGAAGCCCAGTAAATCATGTATGTTTTAGACTTTTCATCATAGGTAATTTCAGGCGCCCAGGTGTTTCTGGTTTTTTCTTCATGCGCCATCACCGGAATAAATTCTTGTTTTGACCAATGAATCAAATCCTTTGAAGATGCGTAGCCAATTCCTTTATCCGTCCAGCTAACTGTCCAAACCATGTGATATAAACCATCTCCGCCTTTAATTACACAAGGATCTCTCATCAGTTTGTCTTTTCCAACTTCGGGAGTTAAAAATGATTTATCATTTTTTAAAGTATTCCATTTGTATCCATCATCGCTATAAGCTAAATGGAGCCCATCTTCGCCATTACCTTTGAAATAGGTAAATACATAACCGTCGTTTTTTAATGTATAATCGTTAACAGTAAGCCATTTTTCAAAGGTTTTAGGCCAGGATGCATTAGTGCCTTTAACTCCTAAACCAAATCCGTGACCTCCGTCTTCATATAAATGCATTTCTGCAGACACTTTTTCTTTTTTTAAGGCTAAATAATAATTGATACTATTTTCTACAGGAACCGCTTTGTCATCAGTAGCGTGAACTAAAAATGTTTTTGGCGTTGAAGCTGTTATTTGTTTTTCATTCGAATATTTTTCAACTATTTCTTCCTGAGCATTTTTGCCTAACAAATTATCTTTTGATCCCTGATGTGTAACTCCCTCCTGCATGGATATTACAGGATAAATTAAAACAGAAAAGTTTGGTTTGGCACTTATTGTATCCGTAGGCGTATACACTTTGTCATTATAATGTGTAGATAAAGTAGAAGCTAAATGTCCACCGGCTGAAAATCCCATAATACCAATTTTATTAGGATTTAGTTTCCACTTAGCAGCATTTCTTCGTAGCAGACGAATGGCTTCCTGTGCATCCTGCAGAGGTGCAACAGTTTTGTTTTTCATAATCAAATCGCTCGGCAATCTGTATTTTAAGACAAAAGCATTTATTCCTAAACCGTTAAACCATTCGGCAACTTTATAACCTTCTTTGTCAATGGCCAGCATTCCGTAAGCACCTCCAGGACATATTATAACAGCTGTTCCGTTTGATTTTTCCTGATCTGCAAAATAAGCTGTGAGAGTTGGAGTAGTTACTTTACGGACATCTACAGCAATACCATCTTTATTGGTTACTATTTTTTCTGCATATTCTGTAGACTCAATAGCATCCGGGATTTTATCCCACAGCGGAATTTCCTTTTTTTGGGATAAAGCTGAAAAACTTATCCCCAGAGAAATAAAATAGAAGAATGCTTTTTTCATTATTTCATTTTATAAATTTCTGATCCGGCTAATAAAAAACAGCCTAATCCGTAATCTTCAAAATCCGGAATTTTGTCATAAGATAGTGGCTGACCGTCTTTTGGCTCTTTTCCTGTTGATTGTAAAAATCCTAAGAATCCATTTTCATGTAAACTTTCTTTGGTTATTGCATTCCATGCTTTTTGAACGACTGGAAGATACGTTTCTTTTTTCAAAATTCCGCTATTGATTCCGTAAGCCATTCCGTAAATGAATAAAGCAGTACCGGATGTTTCTTTTTCACCAAAATTAGTTGGATCATGTAAACTTACATTCCAGAATCCGTCAGCTCTTTGAATTGGAACTAAGGCTGCAGCCATTGCTTTTAAGTCTTTTACATATTGCTCTCTGTGCGGCGCATTTTGAGGAATGATAGTCAGTACTTTTGCCAAAGCACCAATTACCCATCCATTACCACGGCTCCAGTAGCAATCTTCGCCATTTGGTTCTTTGTATGGAGGATCAAAATCGGCATCACGCCACCATAAACCATCTTTTGGATTGTAAAGTCCGTGATCTCCATGATTGTTTCTTGAATACATATACATTTGGTACATTTTTTCGAAATAGCGATTGTCTTTTTCTAAAACGCCCAGTTTTGCAAATACCGGCATTCCCATCTGAATAGCATCGATCCAAGACCAATCATCAAGCTGAGGCGTATTCAAAAGCATATTGATATTTGCTTTTGTATTTTTTAATTTTTTAGCATCCGGTTCTAAATTGTACAAATCAATATAGGTTTGGGCTGCACAATAATTATCTGCATTACGGGTTGTGTTTCCGCTATTAAAACCCCATTTATGAAATTCTGACCAGTCATAGGCATATTTATAGTAGGCTTCTTTTGGGAAAATTTCATGCAAAGCCATTAATCCTTCATAATAAACCCCACGAGTCCAGATATTACTTGGACGTTCTTTATTTGTAATAATAGTTTTACCAGTTTCAGGCCATTTTTGCATAAAATAATCATTGGCTAAAATCATTTGTTTGAGCACTAATTTTTTATCAAATGGCTGTTGTGCGTTTGTGGTATTCGTACACAAAAAGCATATAGCGAAGATTAAAAGTAACTTTTTCATTTTAGTATTATTGATAAATTAATTTTTTTGTTTTAAAGGGGTAATTGTAATTGGTCCTAATAATCCTGATGGCATCGGACTCCATTTTGTGGCGTCGAATTTTTTATAATCTTTGTCCACCATATTGATTTCGTAAAAAATCTTCCATTCTTCGCCTTTTAGTTCTTTATCACGAATTCGGTTTGCAGAAAGGTTTGTTACCTGAATTTTTATAGTGTTTTTTCCCGGTTTTAATTTTCCGATATTCAGTTTATAGGGAACAGACCATGCTGTACCAGCGAACTCGTCGTTTAGCCAGACTTTTGCACTTTCACGGACATCACCTAAATTTAAACTCCACGATTCTGTTTTTGGATTCGGGTTGTCAAATTCTAAAGTGTATGTTGCAGATCCTGAAAATGCTTCTGCTTCAGAACCAAGTTTTGTCCAGGATTCTAAATTTGTGACTGTGGCAGTTGGAGGTAATTTTGGTCCACCCTTATCAAAATTTATTTTCCAGTTTCCTTTTAATGCAATTGCATCAGCAGTTGGTTCGAAGTAATTCCATTTTTTCTGTGAAGCAGTATTTTCTGTTTTCAAAAAGTAAGATTGTCCTGGTTCAATTTTTATTTTTACCAAAGTGTTTTTGGCCGTTTTTTGAACAATTGCATTTCCAAAGTTTCTATTTAAAGGATCAAAAATGACAACTTCTTTATTACCAATTTCTAACGGAATAAAGCCATCAATTGTTTTTGGGGTATGATTGACCAAATAATAGATTTTTTCTCCGTCAATATTTCTTCGAATGAATTTTAAACCGGTATTTACCAGTGTTTCAGGATATATCTGAGAATTTTCTAATGTTTCAAAGATATTCGAAACAGGTTTTACAGCTTCTTGATTTTCAGCCAAAACAGACTGAAGTTTTGCTTCCTGATTTTTATAATCATGAAAACCCGGAACAGATTCCGGTAATCCCTGAAAAATTACTTTACCGCCGGCTTTTTGCAGTTCAATTAATTTTTGCAAAGTGGCAAGAGGCATTTTTTTACAGGACGGAATAATTAATGATTTGAAAATACCACCCGGAAGACTGATATTCCCGTTTACGATTTTCGCCTCAGCAATAAAATTATCAGAAATAAAATCAACTCCATAGCCTTTTTTCATCAGTTCTTTTGTAGTGTTGTAAAACGGAGTTCCATGCAGCCATTCGTCTAAAGAATGTATTTTGTATTCAACAAATAAACTGCCTTTTTTGAACTTATCCCAATTGTCAAAAATGGGCCAGTAAAGTAATATTTCGTTGTCGGCTTTTCCCTGTTGCAGCATTGACTGACAGTTTGCTATGTAAGAGAACAGGGCAGGAGCATCTTCCCAAATACTATTGGTTGCATTAAAGTTTACAGAGGCATAAAATTTCCATCCCGGCCACACAGCTCTTTCCGGAGAATAAGTAGATCCATGAAGAAAAATGTGATTGACACCATTTAGCATTAGATCTTCTGCTTCTGGTTTGCATTGTGATAAAGCGGTTTTAAAATGTTCTCTCAGCCATGTAAAAGTTTCTGATGATACCAGGTTTTTGCCGGAAATATGTGCGGCTGATGATGAGAATTTAAGCATTACAGGGTCGGCATCGCCTTCGCGAATATCTTCTTTATCCCTTCTAAAGCCTGGAATATCAAATGGCATTGAACCAAAAGTTTCACATTCAGGAATATCAGCCGAGGCATATAAATCAATTAAATTTCCGGGTGATCCATGTGCCTGAAGTTTAGTTTTAAAATTTTTTGAATGTGCCCATTGCGTCCATGGCTTATCAAATTTATTTAATAATAAGTCGGCTATGGTTTGTCTGTAATCACTTCTTATTCGGTTTGCTATTTCGTTATCAGTTTCACTCAGTATTAGAGGCAGTTGTTTTTTAAGATCGTAGCCTCTTCTATTTTGAAATTCTTCGAAAAAATTAGGCGTAAAATCAGTTCCGTATACTTCATAACTGTCATTAAAAACAGCTCTTATTTTTCCTTCTCTTCCTTTTAAAGCATTGTTAAAAGGAACAACATAAGCATTTAGAGCTTCTTCGGAATAGTGATCTAAAGTATAACCTTTCCCTCCCGGGGCAGATCGCTTTACCTGCTGTCCGGTTTTACCGCTAAAAACAGCATATATAGTATAATCTGTTTTTTTTGCTTTCCATTTTAATTTGTTTGTTTCCAGTGTGTTTGGTAATGTTACTGAAGTTCCTTCAATCCCTTTGTCGTTTACCTTCGAATTCCTGTTTTTTAATTGATCTGTCAGGTTTATATAGCTGCCGTCGCTACCGTAAGCGACTACATATAAAAGTTCAGCAGGTGTTTTTTCTTTAGTGCTTTCCAGTTTAATAGAGCGGTCAATTGTTTCGTTCTTTTTGAGTTGATATTTTTCTACAATCAGTTTCGTAGCTGCGTGAGGTAAGGTTACATGAGAACCTCCGTAAGGCCATCCGGTTCCTAAAACCATATCAACCTGCATATGCAAACTGTCAGAAACATGAATAGTATAATCGAGCATTTCCATCCATTTTGGGGAGAGATAATCGATGAAATTATTTTCTTCACCTTTTACACCGTATATAGGAGTGATTTCGACACCGCCAATTCCTGCTTTATGAAAATCTACAAGATTCTTTTTTAAGTTAGGTTTATCCACAGCGCTTCCCATCCACCACCATCTGGCCCAGGGCTGATTAATATTGGTTGATATTGGCCAAGGTGAATTTGTGTCCTGAGAAAATGAATTAATTATAAAACAAACAATAAATAAGAAAGAAAGGCAGGTTTTGGTATGTTTCATTATAGAGATGTATTCAATGATTGAAATTATTCCCCAATATTTATAAATCAGGGGTTATTTTATGTAATAGCTAATCAAGTAAAAATATATAGCTTTTGTGAAATTGCTATCCTGTTGCATCCTGTAGTAAATTATTAATAATATTTTAGTAAATACTTAATCAGGTGTGTTTTTTTAGATTTATTGGTTTTTTGTATTAAAAATTAGGAATATGTGAAAAATAATTTAGTTAAATTTCTAATGTTCTATTGGTGGGAAAATAGTGTTTTTGATGTTGTCAATCAGTAAGTTGTCCGTTTTCTCGTTAATTAAAAATTAAAAAATAATTATAATATACTGAAAGTTAACAGGATACTACAGGATGCTGTGGGTATCTCTTCTAAATAAATTTGACTAAACTAATTTATTAACGAAATTTAACTTTTTATGAAAAACCAAATTAATCAGCTGCTGATTGTAGTCCTGTTTGCTTTATTGCATGCATCGGGTTATTCGCAGAACAAAGAGGTGACGGGGGCAGTTACTGATCCGGCCAAACTCTCTATACCAGGAGTGAATGTATTAGTAAAAGGGACAAATCGAGGTACGAGTACAGATTTTGATGGTCAATATAAAATATCAGTCGCTCCGGGAGAAACTTTAGTTTTTTCTTTCGTTGGGTTTGTTTCAAAAGAACTAAAAGTTGGAGCATCTAATAATTATAATGTTTCTTTAGATAATGAAAGTTCGAGCTTAAATGAAGTTGTAGTTATTGGTTATGGTACTCAAAAGAAAAAATTAACTTCAGGTGCTATATCTGGTATTAAAACAGAAAATTTTACAGACCGCCCTATTTCAAGAGTTGATCAGGGTATGATTGGTCAGATTGCCGGGGTTAGGGTAAAACAAACTACCGGTTTGCCTGGTCAGCCTTTTAGCATTGAAATTCGTGGTGCAGGCTCTATTACTGCAGGAAACGAGCCTTTATATGTAGTGGATGGTTTTCCTATTTCAACTGAAGGAACAAATGTTAATGGAGGTTTTTCTAATGGAAGCCCTTTAGATAATATGAATCCAAATGATATTGCTTCTATTGAAGTATTGAAAGATGCTGCTGCATCCTCTATTTACGGTTCGAGAGCGGCCAATGGAGTTGTTTTGATTACGACAAAAAAAGGAAAAAAAGGAAAAGCTAGATTTACTTTTAATACCTATGGAGGTATAAATAAGGAAGCTAACAGGGTTGATATGTTATCGGCTGAAGGCTGGATTAAAAGAGCTAAAACAATGATTGACACTCAGTGGGCGGGATCAGGTATACCTGGAGCTTCAAAAGGTCAGACTAACGCTGAACGTATTGCTACATATAATGCGAAGAATCCAGCAACTCCTTTGATTCCAAGTAATAACAGTTATTATACGTATTTGTATGATGAAAGATGGGATATGCCTGGTCACCCTGGGTTAGATTATATTGACTGGCAGGACAAAGTTTTCCGTACAGGAGAATTTAGTAATTACCAGCTTTCTGCTTCTGGAGCAACCGATGTAGTTAATTATTATGTATCGGCTAATTATCAAAAAAATACAGGATACATTGTGGGGACAGATTATACTTTGTTTTCTGCAAGGGCTAATATTGATGTTAAACTGTCCGACAGTTTTAAAATGGGAATTAATTTAGCTCCTTCTTATTCTGAAAAAAATGATCCGGGGGTTGAAGGAAAAGATAATACACTATTTAAAGCTCTTACAGCTACTCCTGTTTTTGAAAGTGCTGCTAATGCCGCTGGTGAAAAATATACAACCCGATACGCATGGGGTAGTAGTACAACAAATATGCTTAATGCTTTGGCCAGAACAGGTAAAAATTCAATGTACAGAAATATCGTTTCTACTTATGCTGATTATAAATTTGCAAATGCATTTACATTAAAGAGTACTGTCAATTTTGATAATTCTGATAACGTATTTGAAAGCTACACACCAAATGATGTTTTAGCAAGTATAAGGGGAGCTTATAATACTTACAGAAGATTGAATATTGTTAATGAAAATACATTAAATTATAACAAATCTGTTGGGAATCATAATTTTAATGTTCTTTTAGGAGAATCATTTAGTTCTTATAAAATTACCAGATCGAGCCTTGCTTCGGGAGGACTTTATACTAGTTCTACTATTGAAACACTTCCAACAGGATCGCTTGGTTCTACTAATGCAGAAAAAAATACTTTATTGTCTTATTTTAGTAGGTTTCAATATGATTATAAAGAAAAATATATGCTTTCTGCCAGTGTTAGAAGTGATGGTTCTTCTAAGTTTGGAAGTGACAAAAGATGGGGGACGTTTTATTCTCTATCATTGGGATGGAGAGTTAAACAGGAATCATTTTTGCAAAATGTGGACTGGCTAACTGAATTAAAATTAAGAGCAAGTACAGGAACTAATGGTAGTAATAATATAGGAAGCTATTCTTCATTCTCAACATTAGGGCAATTTAATTATTCTGTGGGAGGAGCTGTTGGAATTGGACAGGGCGTAAATTCTATTGGAAATCCTTCTTTGCACTGGGAAGAGTCTAAAAGTGTTGATTTTGGATTGGATTTGTCAATTCTAAAAAACAGAATTTCTGCAACATTTGATGTTTACAGAAAAACAAATAGTGATTTATTACTAAGACTTCCGGTTCCTGCTGCATCAGGATTTACAAGTTATCTTACTAATGTGGGGGCTGTACAAAATCAAGGTTGGGAGTTTGAATTAAATACAGTGAACTTTAAGACTGATAATTTTGAGTGGAGAACATCGGCCAATATAAGTCATAACGAAAATAAAGTGATTGCATTGGGACCAGATCAGACTAAAATTGAAATTAGTAATTCTTTTGACGGAGGAGTTCCATTTATAAAATTAGAAGTAGGAAAACCAATGTATACTATCTTCGGTTTGAAGCAAAATGGTGTAGTAACTCAGGCTGACATTGATGCTGGCGGAACTACTATAGGTGGTAATAAATTAGTTTTGGGAGACCCGAGATATATTGATCAAAATGATGATAAAAAAATCAATTCAGAAGATCGTGTTGATTTAGGAAATCCAACACCAAAATACACTTGGGGAATTACCAATAATTTTAAATACAAAGATTTAGATTTAAGTATATTGGTGCAAGGACAAAATGGAGGTACAGTTTACGGGTTAACAGGAAGAGCAATTGATCGTACGGGAATGGGATCTGTTGAAAATGCATTAAATGTAGATCCTGCTGTTAGAGGGAATTGGAAAACTTCATTTGGTTATCAGGCAAATTCTGATTGGCTGTATTCCTCAGATTATGTAAGTGTGAGAAGTATTTCTATTGGTTATAACTTAAGAGAAGCTGTAAAAAGCTTAAAAAGAATTGATAATATGAGGCTTTATGTAACTGGTGAAAACTGGTTTTACTGGAATAAATACAAAGTAGGTTTTAATCCTGAAGCGGTAAATACCTCAGGAAGCTCAAATAATGATTTTGCTGTTCCTGTAGATTATGGAGGAGCGCCTCTGGCAAAATCAATAGTTTTAGGTCTTAACATTAATTTTAATTAAAATGAAAAAATATATTTATTTATTAGCGGCAAATTTACTTTTGTTAGGAACAGTTTCCTGTACGGAAGAGCTTACGCAGGTTCCTTTGTCACAAGGGACTGAGGAAAATTTTTATGCTACACCAGGAGATTTTGTTCAGGCAAGGAACGCAGTTTATTCGGTTGCATTTCATGGAACAGGTACTTATGGGTATGCAAATCGAGTTTTGAATTTAAGTGAAACCAGGTCAGATAATTTGTTAGCATTGACAACAGCTTCAAGAGACTGGGAGGGGATTAATAGTTTTTATACCTCTATTAGTTCTAATACGTATGTAAAAGAAGCGTATGTGAGTAATTTTAATGCCATCTATAAAGCGAACCAATTATTAGAAAAAATTGCAGAAAAGGGGGATGTTATTTTTACAAATCCTGCTGATAAAGCTACAATGGCAGCTGAGGCACGTTTTTTAAGAGCATTTTGTTATTTTGATTTAATCAGATGGTTTGGGAGAGTTCCGTTGATCGACAGAACAATGACAGCTCAGGAAGCATCTAAAATTGGAAGAAGTCCGGTTGCGGATATTTATAATTTGATTATTTCAGATTTGCAATTAGCAATTCCTGATCTTACAGCTTCAACTACTGATGCTGCCTATGTTGGTCGTGTTACTAAATATGGAGCGAAAGCAGTATTAGGTTTAGTATATATGACTCGTTCAAGTCCTACTTACGGTATTGATGGTGCCATGCTCGGTTTGAATGAATGGGATAAGGCGTATCAACAATTAAATGATATTAAAACAAGTGGCTCATTTGTATTTGGAACAGATTATGCTTCTATATTTAAACTAGAAGGCGTTGCTAACAAAGAGAATGTTTTGACTATTCCGTATACACAAAGTTTAGCAAGTTCTATTGGAGGAAACTTCATGGTTGAAGTTGGTTATGAACCATATTTTGCTTCAGTAGGGATAGGATCAAATCAAGGATCTTTAGAGCCCAGACCAATTTCAACAGGATTTTTAAATATGTTTGCGGCTAATGATAATAGAAAAACTGTTGGTATTGCGACAAGTTATACAGTTGCTTCCGGAACTTATAAAGGAAGTTATACGCTTCCGGTTTTTAAAAAATATATAGATGCTGCCAGATATGGAACAGGAGGACGTGAAGACTGGGGAGTAGATTTCATGGTGATTCGCTATACAGATGTATTGATGCTGATGGCTGAATGTACGCTTCATGGAGGTGGTGGAACCCAGGCAGATGTTGACGGAATTGTAAATCAGGTAAGAACAAGAGCTGGTGTACCGGCAAATGCTTCTAATATTACTTTAGATCAATTATTTGATGAAAGAAGAAAAGAATTCTTTTCTGAAGGTACAAGATGGTTTGATTTGATCAGGTCTGGTAATGCGTTAACGATTATGAATGCCTGGAAAGCAGCTGAAGATACTGGTAATAAAATTAGAACAATTGATAAAAATTCATTGTTATATCCAATTCCTTTATCCGAAATGTTAGCAGTTCCCGGACTTTATGATCAAAACCTGGGTTATGATTAATTAAAATAAATTTGCCCCCAATTTTATTTTGCTTTAAAAACCGTTTCTCATGAAACGGTTTTTTTGTTTCCGTTAGTTTGTACAATACGTACATTTCTAATCTTTGTCATCGATTACATTTATGTTAAAATTAAAATAATTTTTTAACAAGATTGATACTTCTATTTTTGTATTTAACTATTTTTTTATGATAATTTATATATTATTATAAAAAAAAATGATGTATTATTTTTTATAATAAAAAAAATAATACATTTGTGTAATCGATTGCATTTTATTGGTGTTTTATTTTAAGTTTTAATTAATACTTATTTATTTACTAATGATTTTTGATCAGTGAAATTGCAATTGCTTTTAGATACAATGTCAGGAGAAATAATTGCATAATCAACACATAGAAACCAACTCTTAGCGATAATATATAAACTTTAAAATTTTACAGGATACTGCAGGATACTGTAATTATAGTTTATAGATAAATTTAAATAACTAATTAATTAACCAAATTTTAACTTTTATGAAAAACAAATTTAGCCTTCTGTTGGCTATAGCGGTATTTACATTGCTCAATGTATCCGTTTATGCACAGAGCAAAACAATCAAAGGGGTAGTTAAAGACGCTTCCGGATTACCTGTACCGGGAGTTAATGTACTTATTAAAGGAGGTCAGAAAGGGGTAAGTACTGATCTGGATGGAAGTTACTCGATTAATGCCGCTTCGGGAAATGTTCTTGTTTACAGTTTTATAGGTTTTAAGAAACAGGAAATTACTGTTGGTAATGCAAATGTTTATGATGTAGTACTTAAGGAAGAAGATAACTCACTTGAAGAAGTAGTTGTTGTAGGTTATGGCGTAAAGAAGAAAAAAGATTTGACAGGATCAATTGTAAGTGTAAGTTCTGAAGTAATAAATTCCAGACCTGTTCAAAATGCGGTTCAGGCTATGCAGGGAAAAGCTGCAGGGGTAGATATTTCTTCAAATGAGCGTCCTGGAACTGTAGGGAAAGTTACTATTCGTGCGCCTCGTTCTATTTCGGCTTCAAATGCACCTCTTTATGTAGTTGATGGTGTGCCGATAAATGGTAAGCCTTTGTCTGGAGCATTAGGTCAAAGTATAGCAAATTCCAGTGATTCAAATGCCGGAGGGATCGACTTCTTGAATCCTACTGATATTGAGTCGATAGATGTTTTAAAAGATGCATCCGCGACTGCTATTTATGGTTCCCGTGGTGCTAATGGAGTTATTATTGTAACTACAAAAAAAGGTAAAAATGGTAAGTTTACTTTAAATTATAACACTGCAGTTACTACTGAAGAGATTCATGAAAATGCTCCAATGATGTCAGCTGGAGAATACATTGAGTTTCGTAGATGGTCGAGATATTATGCCGCTCCAACCACAACTCCAAAAGGCGATGCGCCAACTATTGCTAATGATGCTAATATTTTCTTAGCATCATCTGATCCTTCAGCATGGGCAAATATTTCAAAAGGATGGAGTAAGGATGCTGGTGGTAATGATGTATGGGATGGTTCTAAAGTAGCAACTACAGACTGGACAAAGTTTGTTACCCGTACAGGAATTACACAACAGCATACTATTGCTGTTAGTGGAGGAACTGAAAAAATGAAGGGGTATGGTTCTTTTGGTTATACAGGAAGTACAGGAACATTAAAAGGACAAAGTTTTAAACGTTATTCGGGTATTGCGAATGTGGATATTACTCCGACAAATTGGTTTTCAATGGGGGCTAATCTTAATACAAGTTATAGTCTAAATGAATACGGACAATCTAATATTGGAAGGACGTCAGTTAATGGTACAACTGGTATATATAATTCGGCACGCCAGAATTTACCTTATGCAGTTCCTTATGACAGTAATGGTAATAGAATTGATTTTCCGGGAGGAGATAATACAATCAGAACGGTTGTTGATGAAGATAAATATTCTCAGGATCAACGTATAACATTAAGAGCATTTGGTAGTTTTTATGGTCAAATTGACTTAGGTAAACTTATTCCTGTTTTAGATGGTCTGAAATACAGATTAAATTTTGGGCCAGATATCACTTCTTATCGTGATGGTGCTTATTTAGATGGTAAATCTTCGGCAACTGGAGGAAAAAGCAGTGCTTCATTAATTAAAGCGCAAACAATTTCTTATACCTTAGATAATTTACTTTTGTATAATAAATCTTTTGGCAAACACGATTTAGGCTTGACATTTTTACAGAGTAAAACTGTTTATAATTATGAAGATAGTCAGATGGCTGCAAATGATATTAAAAATCCTGAAAACAAATGGAATGCTTTGACTCCGGCGAATGTAACACTTAGCAACTATTCTTCTAGTTTAATCGAATCAGGTTTATTATCATACATGGGCAGGGTTACTTATGGTTATGATGATAAATATTTGCTTACAGCGTCTGGACGTTTTGATGGTGCATCACAATTAGCAGAAGGAAACAAATGGGATTTTTTTCCAAGTCTCTCATTAGCCTGGAATATCAATAAAGAGAGTTTTTTAAATAATGTTTCCTGGATAGATCAATTAAAACTTAGGGCTGGTTTTGGTATAACTGGTAATGCTTCTGTTAATCCTTATGATACACAAACACGATTCACTGGTGTTGTTTACCCGTCAGGTTCTGGATTGGTAAATCATCCAACTTTAGGAAATCCAGATTTAGGATGGGAAAAAACAAAACAGTTTAACTACGGTATTGATTTCTCTTTTATAAACAGCAGAATAGCTGGATCTTTAGAGTATTACACTAGTAATACAACTGATTTGATATTAAAAGCAATCATACCTACACCTACAGGTTTTAAGGATACTTTTAAAAATGTAGGAGAAACTAAAGGAAACGGAGTAGAACTTACATTAAATACTATAAATGTAAAAGCAAAAGATTTTGAGTGGAGCTCAAATTTAAGTGCATCATATCAGGAAAGTGAAGTTGTAAAATTACAAAATGGTGATGATATCTTAAGTACTTTATTTATTGGAGAATCACAAAATGTAGTGTATGGTTATCAATCAAATGGAATTTGGAAACCAGAAGATGCTGCAGAAATGGCTAAATTTAATGCTTTTTCTGCAACTCCGGTTTTTACATTTGGTAATGCAAGACCGGTTGATCAAAATGGAGATTATAAAATTGATGCTAATAATGATCGTGTAGTAATTGGCAGCACTAATCCAAAATATATTGGGGGATTAACAAATACTTTTAGATATAAAAATTTTGAACTATCATTCTTCATTTATGGAAAAAGTGGATATATCTTCAATGCTGGGGGCGAGAATCAAGGTGGTAAAACAAGTCAAAGATCAATCAATTATTACAATGATAATAATACTAATGCCGAATATCAAAAACCAATTTACTCTACAGGTACAGGAGATCCGTTTTTTACAACTTTGGGTTACGAAGATGGTATGTTCTTAAAAATGAGAAATATTTCTTTCGGGTATAACTTTACTGAAGATATGGCAGCCAAAGCAGGAGTTAACAAATTAAGACTTTATTTTCAAATCATGAATCCAGGTATGATTTTAACTAAAACAAAATGGATGGACATGGATACGCAATCAACGGCTTCTAATAGAGGATTTACTTTAGGTTTAAACGTAGAACTTTAACATTAAAATTTAATAATGATAATTATGAAAAAATATAAAACACTATATGTTAATTTGATGTTGGTTGTTGCATTAGGACTCAGCAGTTCTTGCAGTGATGATTTTCTGGACGAAAAGTTAACAACAGAATACAACAGTGAGTATTTCAAAACGGAAGCCGGAATTCAGGCTTTAGCAATTGGAACCTATTATCAGGTTTTTGCTTTAGAATTTGCAGGTGAAGTACCTTTAACTGCAAGAGAATCAGGTACTGATGAGTTTCAGGCTGGTAGTGATTCATCAAATTACATTTGGAATTCTTATGCATCTGGATTTGGTTCTTTTATAACGATAACTAACGCAAACACTGTTGTTGCCAACACTAATTGGGATAATTTATATGTTGGAATTGGAAATGCCAACCAATTAATAGCATCTGCTACAGCAATCGTTTCAACAAATAATGCTATAAAAAAGACTGCTTTAGGCGAAGGCTATTTTATGAGAGCATTCAATTATTTAAAATTAGTAAGCCAGTATGGAGGAGTTCCATTAAAATTAGAAGTTAGCTCTACTGCAGAGACAGAATTTAAAAGAGCAACTGCAGAGCAGGTTTTTACACAAATAATAAGCGATTTTACACAAGCGTACGACTTGCTTGATAATGCTGGAGGATCTGCAAAAATTACAAAAGATGCAGCTGCTCATTATTTAGCAAAAACTTATTTAGCTCGTGCAAGTGAAATAAACGATACTTGGAATTCAGCAACAAAAACGGCTGATTTGCAAAAAGTGGTTACTTTGTCAGACGAGGTTATTGCCCGTCATCCTTTAGCGCCTAACTTTGCTAATTTATGGAGTTTTACTGTTGCTGATGGAGCTAATGAAAAATTGTCAGAAGTAATATTAGCAGGTCAGTTTAATTCAAGTTTATTAAATACAGGTTCTAATCAGCAGCATTTGTATTTCCTTTCTGTTTACGATCAATTGCCATATATGCAGCGTAATGTTGCTGGAGGAAGACCATTTAGCCGTTTGGCTCCAACATATTTTGCTTACGATGTATTTGATAAGGTTAATGATTCGCGTCTTTGGAAAAGTTTTCAAACAAAACTTAATGTTAATAAAGCATCGGGTAAATATGTAAATGGAGATTTGGGGGTTATGTATTTATTAAATGCAGAAACTGATACTCGTTTTGCAAAAAGTAGAAATAATGATGTTATAATTAATCCAAAAACTGGAAAAACAATTCCTACTGTAATAGCAGCTTATGCCGCAGATAAGATTGGATTCTCGGCTGATTTACATAGGTATTTTGCATCTTTAAGTAAATATTTAGATGGTTCTAGAATTGATTTAACAAATACTAGAGGATCGAGAGATATAATTTTGGCTCGTTCTGCAGAAACATATTTAATGGCAGCAGAAGCGAAAGTTCGTTTAGCAAAAGCAGGCGCGGCTTCATTTAGTGATGCATTACCCTATATTAATGCTGTTCGTGACAGAGCAACTTTCAAGACTGGTGAAAATCGTGCAGCCTATGTGGATGGTCTAGCGGGATGGACAGTATCAGGACAAAATAACGTGCCTTCTTCTTACATAGGTGAAAACTCTTATTATGAGTCTAATAATATTGCTACTCCTACAACTGCTCCTACAATTTTAACGATTAGTAGTATTACGGTATTACCTGCAGAAGATCAGGCGGTAATTACAAAATTGGGCTATAGTAGTGATTATGACAAAATGTTGTGCTTAGTATTAAATGAACGCACAAGAGAGCTTTGTGGTGAGTTTCATAGATGGGGGGATTTGAGTAGAACCAAAACTTTAGTAGCCAGAGCTAAGGCTTATAATCCGGAAGCTTCTCCAAATATTAAAGAAACCCATGTTTTGCGTCCTATTCCTCAAACTTTCTTAGATGGAATTACTGCTAACGGAGTTCGTTTGACTGCTGCTGAAAAACAAGCAATGCAAAATCCTGGTTATTAATACATTTATAAATTTTGTTTTTCTAAACCGTCTCTTTTTGAGACGGTTTTTTTATTCACAAGCAGGTTACAACAGGATTGTTATCATTGATTGAATAAATAAATTTGAACATTAAATCTTTCAAAAAGATAGTTTGGGAATTTAATGGTAATTGATAAAAAAAATTAAGTGGTTTTAATTTTAAAGGGCATAACATAGTTTTGCCCTTTTTTTGTTTATAGATTTGATAACAGGGAAGCACAGGATAGCTATATACTTTTAGTCTTTTACTTTTAAGTTTCTAATATTAAATTTTAAGTCCATGAATTCCATAAAAAATCTGTTTTTATTTTTTATTTTTTTTAGCGTTTCATTTTCCATCAAAGCTCAGGTTAAACTACCTGCTTTGGTAAGTGATAATATGGTTTTGCAGCAAAATACAAAAGTTAATTTATGGGGATGGGCATCTCCAAACGAAAAAATAAACATTCAGTTAGGATGGCAAAATTCATCAATCGAAGTTGTTGCGAACTCAACAGGAGACTGGAAAGTAGGCGTAGATACTCCGCAAGGAAGCGAAAAAGCATATTCAATAAACATTAACGCTTCTAACAAAATTGTACTCAATAATATTCTGATTGGAGAAGTATGGATTTGTTCCGGTCAGTCGAATATGTATTTTCCTGTCGGAAAGGAAGAAGGTACATGGAAAACCGGGGTTAAAAATTATGAAGAAGAAATCGTAAATGCCAATTTTCCAAATATCAGATTGTTTACAGTTCTAACTAATGCTTCTCCGAAACCGCTTGACGATGTTACCGGAAGATGGGCTGCATGTTCGCCTGAAACAATAAAAACGTTTTCGGCAGTAGCTTATTTTTACGGAAGAGATTTATATAAGAAATTAAATGTTCCAATTGGTTTAATTTCCACTTCATGGGGCGGGACAAAAGCCGAGGCCTGGACTTCTCAAAATGTTCTGGAAGAAAATCCGGATTTTTTAACCATTTTAGAAGAAGATGCTAAAAACGAAAAAACATATCAGGAGAAGCTGGAAAGCTATTATCTAAATTTAAAAAATGAAAAATTGGCTAATAACAACGCTTTAAAAACAGAACTTAAAAAGCCTAAAAAAGAAGCCAATAAAACTTCGTATGTACTTTATAATGCAATGTTGCATCCTTTGATTAATTACACTATGAAAGGCGTAATCTGGTATCAGGGAGAAAGTAATTCCGGTAAAGCACAATTATATCAAACCTTATTTCCGGCTATGGTAAAAAATTGGCGTGATGACTGGAAACAAGGTGATTTTCCTTTTTATTATGTACAAATTACACCTCATAAAGGGCAGACACCTGAAATCAGGGAAGCTCAATTATTATCACTAAAAACAATACCAAACAGTGGAATGGCTGTTACAACAGATGTAGGGGATACAAACAACATCCATCCAATTAACAAACAAACCGTTGGTCACAGGCTGGCATTAATAGCTTTGGCAAAAACGTACAAAGAAGATAAATTGGTATATTCAGGACCTATATATAATCATATGAAAATCAAAAAAGACAAAATTCAGTTATTTTTTGATCATGCTGATTCAGGTTTCAAAAAAACAAATGAAAATTTAAAAGAATTTGAAATTGCAGGAGATGATAAAACCTATTATCCGGCTGTTGCTAAAATAGATGGAAAGACAATAGTGGTTTCTTCTGATAAGGTAAAAAATCCAAAATCAGTCCGTTTTGCATGGAAAGCTGTGCCGGAACCTAATTTATTTAATGCTGAAAATTTACCGGCATCTCCCTTTCGTACTGACCTGAATAATTAAAATTCGATGTCATATTATATTTGAAATTATTTCATTCCCGGTTTATCTCTAGTTGAGAATAAACCGGGAATTTATTTTTATAAAAACTGTTTCAATTGGTAATAGATTAAGAATTAAATAAGTGATAATTTATTTTTATAACAAAATAAATGCTTAAAATTTATTTAATTGATTTTCAGTTAATTAATTGTTTTTTATTGGAGTTGATAAGGCGTAAAAATCTAATTTACAGAAAATTAGCAGGTTACAGCAGGATGGTGTTAAAGAATTATCCAGATAATTTTAGTAGTACTAACCTTTTAACCACCAATTATGAAAAAACAAATACTTTTTGAATCTGCTCGGATTCATCTTCGGAATAATTTTTATAAAATTATTCTTTTTACAATTTTTAATCTTTTAATAAGTCACAATTCTTTTTCTCAAAATTGGAATATCTTGGGCAACGAATCTCAGGTATCTGCTGTTGCCTCAAGCTATACTTCTATTGCAGTTTTAAATGATGTTCCTTATGTAGTTCTTAGAGAAGGAACCGGACCTGTAGTTAAAGTAAAAAAAAGAAATACTGTCACAGGAAATTGGGAACAAGTAGGTAACGATATTGGAGCGAATCTTAATTTTTCCAGAATAATACTGGACAAAACAAACCGCTTTTATGTTACTTACGTGGATGCCGCAAATGGTAATAAACTGGCGTTGAAAATATATAATCCGCTCACAGATGCTTGGGAACCATTGAATAACGACACTGGTAATCTTTACGTTTCGACTGGATCAGTTACAAATACTAGTGTTTCGGGATTAAATTCTACACCACGCAGTTCTTTGGCATTCGATTCAGATAATACGCCTTATATTGCTTTTGGTGATGGCGCAAACCTAAATCCCTATGTGAAAAAATTTGATGGTAATTCCTGGGTTACAGTTGGTGGTGGTGCAGTGAACTCTTCAGTAGCTGCTTTTGGTGTAAGTCTGGTTATTGACGAGGCAGATATACCTTGGCTGGTGTTTTGCAGTTCGGCTTTGGCTAGCGCAGGAACCGGAACAATGTCTCTTTATAAATTAAATGCCGGTGCTTGGACTAATAGTCCTAATATTATTCCTGCTTCTCCTGTTACTGGTGGTGTTCGTCATACGAGTATGGCTCTTAGTTCTACAAATAATTTGGTAATTGTATATTTTGATGCTACTCCAAGTCCACCGGGCCCTGCAGGTAACAATCGAGCTACAGCAATTGAGTATAGTAAAAATGCTGCAACTCCTGTCTGGAGCGCTATTACAAGATTAGGTTCAAGAGATTCTCCAAATTTAAGTTTAATCAAGGATGTTTCAAACAATCTTTATTGCTCTTTTATTGATAATATAGACAAAAACACTCCAACATATTCTGCCCGTGTGTTTAAACAGGCTACTGGTGAAACTGCATGGACAGAAATGAAAGATCCGACAGTAATTAGAGGTATTGATGAACCTGCTGGTAATTTAACTATTGCTGCAGGAAGCCAATACCCGTTTGTAGTTTATACAAAAGCAAATACAGGTGGTATTGTAACACCTATTGTTAGAACCTATGTCCCGGCTCCTCCGCCGGCAACACTTACTACAAATACGGTTACAAATTTGACAGCAATTACAGCAGAAGCAGGAGGAGATATTACCTCAGATGGAGGAACTGTAATTACAGAAAGAGGTATCGTTTATAGTACAAGCAGTAATCCAACCGTAGCTAATACTAAAATTATAGCAGCTACCGGTGGAACAGGCAATTTTTCAGTAACCATTCCTGGCCTTACACCGGCAACTTTGTATTATGTTAGAGCCTATGCAATAAATGGTGGCACTACTTATGGACAAAATGTTAGGTTTAATACGCTGGCTCTGCCTGATGCGGTAGTGAATACGCCAAAACAGGTAGAATTTTTGAACCGTGGTGTAGTTGCCTTGCGTAAATCGACCAATGAAGTTTTTATCAGTTGGAGATTGTTAGGTAATGATCCTGCAAATGTTGCTTTTAATGTTTACAGGGATAATGTAAAAATCAATTCGGCTCCTATTACAACTTCGACAAACTATATCGATAATATTACAACAAATGGAAGCTACACAATAAAAACAGTTGTTGGTGGTACTGAAGGTGCTGTATCGGCTCCTGTTTCGGTATGGGCGAATAACCAATTATCAATTCCATTGCAAATTCCTCCTGGAGGAAATATTCAAATTCCTTCTGGAGGAACTGTTCCTGATGCTGGTACAGCGTATACGTATACCGCAAATGATGCCAGTGTTGGTGATGTTGATGGTGACGGAGAATATGAAATTTTCTTAAAATGGGATCCTACATTATTGAATCATAACGGAGGAGGTTTTTCGGGAGAACAAATTTTCGATTGTTATAAAATGAACGGTACTTTACTTTGGCGTATCAATTTAGGTAAAAACGTAAATGCAGGTCCGCATTTCAATCAATTTATGGTGTATGATTTTGATGGAGACGGAAAAGCTGAAATAATTTTAAAAACAGCCGACGGAACTATTGATGGAACTGGAACAGTGATTGGTAATGCTACTGTTGATCACCGAAATTCAGGAGGATGGGTACAGGCAGGTCCTGAATTTTTGACTGTTTTCAATGGTCTGACAGGAGCAGCTATGGCAACAGTTGCTTATCAGCCGGCAAGGGCAAATACAGCAGATTGGGGAGATACGTACGGAAATCGTCAGGATCGTTTTGTTTCTGCCGTGGCGTATTTAGATGGCGCACGTCCAAGTCTTATTGTGGGGCGTGGTTATTATGATAAACTGATGCGAGCTGCTTATGACTGGCGCGATGGACAATTAACGCTTCGTTGGATTTTCGATAGTAAAGACGCGAGTGATCCTGCCAATAATGCATTTTCAAGTCAGGGAAATCATCAGATGACTATTGGTGATGTGGATGGTGACGGAAAAGATGAAATCATCAACGGTTCCAGTGCTATTAATGATGATGGAAAACGTCTTTGGACTTACGGTCAGGGTCATGGAGATGCGCTTCACATGTCGGATATGGATCCCGATCGACCAGGTCAGGAAATCTGGCAGTGCCTGGAATCAGAAGGCCAATATAGCCCTTATGGCATCAGACTTAACGATGCCAAAACCGGTAAAATGATTTTTGGAGCGGTAACTACAGGAGATGTCGGTCGTGCTCTGGCAGCAGATATCGATCCAAACCACAGAGGTTACGAAATGTGGAGTTCTTCCGGAAACTTGTACAATGTTCAGGATGGTCAGATCGGAACCAGTAAACCAACTTACGGAAGTCAGGCTGTAAACGGTGCTGTATGGTGGGATGGTGATTTAGGACGTGAATTACTCGACGGTACCATCATGGACAAATGGAACCCGGCAACACAATCACTAAACCGCTTGTTTACTATTTATCAGGCAGCTCCGGTTTCTTCTAATAATGATTCTAAAAAAAATCCGGCTCTTACCGGTGATATTTTAGGTGACTGGAGAGAGGAAATTATTCTTCGTCGAACAGATAACACAGCTTTGATTCTTTTTACAACGAATATTGCAACAGGTCACCGAATTCCTACTTTGATGCACGATCCTCAATACCGTACAGCAATTGCCTGGCAAAACTCGGCTTACAATCAGCCTCCACATCCAAGTTATTTTCTGGGTTATGATATGGCTCCGGTTCCGACACCTAATATTACCATAAAAGATATTTCTAATTTAGAAGTTAAAAAATCAAAAGTTTCAACAGCAGAAGTTTTGGTTTATCCAAATCCTTCTTCTGGACAATTGAATGTTCGATTTAATGGTTTTAAATCTTCTAAAGCTACGGTTGTAATTTCTAATATCACGGGACAGATTGTATTAAAAAAAGAAATAGAACTTACAGGTAATGATCAAAATGTAGCCATTAGTATTCCGAATCAAAATCAGGGCGTATATCTTCTAAAAGTAATTAGCGATGAAGATACTAAAACACTTAAAATTATAATTGAGAAGTAATATTGTAATGATCTCTTAAAAAGAAGATTTACAGTTTTTGTAAATCTTCTTTTTTTATGATTTAAACTTAACAGTATAGCACAGGATAGTATTCGGCGAATAAGTAAATATATTTGAAGATACCCTTATTTTCTTTTCATGAAATTTAATCTCATCAAGTTCACAAAAATAATCCTCTTGTTGCTTCTGTTTTGTCTTCCGGTTTTGGGCCAGAACGTATCACAAAAAGGGAATGATGAAATAGCAGATAAACCATTATATCGCGACCCCATTTTTGACGGGGCAGCTGATCCTACTATAATTTGGAGCAGTAAAGACAAAAAATGGCTTATGTTTTATACCAACCGAAGGGCAAATATTGGCGGAAATGGTGTAAGCTGGGTACATGGAACTCCCATTGGCATTGCCGAATCAGAAGATGGGGCACACTGGAAATATAAAACCAATTGCAATATTGGTTATTCGATTAAGGATGTTACGTATTGGGCTCCGGAAGTTATTAAACATAAAAACAAATACCATATGTACTTAACAATTGTTCCGGGTATTTTTGAAGATTGGAAACATCCTCGATATATTGTGCATTTGACCAGTAAAAATTTAGTCGACTGGAAATTTGAATCACAATTAAAACTGGCTTCAGAGCGTTGCATTGATGCTTCTGTTTTTCAATTGCCTGATGGAAACTGGCGTATGTACTACAATAATGAAAATGACGGAAAATCTATTTATTATGCCGACAGCAAAGATTTGTACCATTGGACAGACAGTGGAAAAAAAGTAGTAAAAGACAGGGGAGAAGGCCCGAAAATTTTTAGCTGGAAAGGGAAAAACTGGATGATTACAGATCCATGGAAAGGTTTGGCTGTTTTCTCTTCGGATGATTTTATAAACTGGAAAAGACAGGAAAAAAACATTCTTCAAATTCCGGGAACAGGAGAAGACGACAAAGTAATCGGAGGACATGCAGACGTAATTGTAAATGATGATAAAGCGTATGTTTTCTACTTTACACATCCCGGAAGGACTCCTGAAAATAAAGGAATCGATAATTTTGAAACCAGAAGAAGTTCCATACAGGTAGCCGAATTAGAATATAATAATGGAGAAATATTCTGCGATAGGGATAAGCGGGTTCATATTAATCTAAAACATTAATTGATTATTTTCAAAATGCTTAAAATTTGATTTTTATCTAAAAAAAATGAATAGAAGAAAGTTCATAATTGGGAATTCGCTTGCTCTTATAGGGTTATGTCTTCCTTTCTCACTAAGAAGCAATAGCTTTAAAAGTGATCCAAAAATTTCCGATTTTGAAAAAAAACTGAAACCGGTTGGACGTGCCCTTGAATTTGAAGATTATTATGTATGGTGCAATAGTCCAATTGAAGGGCCTGATGGTAAAATTCATGTCTTTTTTTCGCGTTGGAAAAAATCTAAATCAATGAGTGGTTGGATTAACGGATCTGAAATTGCTCATGCCACAGCAGATTCTCCAGAAGGTCCTTATACTTATGTAAGTACTGTATTAGCTCCCCGTGGTGAAGGCTTTTGGGATGCAACCACCTGTCATAATCCAAGTATTCATTTTGTGGATGGAAAATATGCGCTTTTTTTCATGGGAAATTCTAATGGCAAAATGAATACCAAACGCATTGGATTAGCCACTTCGGATTCCCTTTATGGACCATGGAAAAGACCGGATGAACCTTTGTTGCTTCCCGGAGATGAAGGATCATGGGATGATCTTTTGACTACAAATCCGTCTTTTTTAAAACATCCAAATGGTGAATACTGGCTTTACTATAAATCATTGGATACAGAAAATTATGTGCATCCAAAATTTCCAGTTAAAGGAAACAGAAAATATGGTTTGGCAGTTGCTAAATCTCTTTATGGACCTTATAAAAAATATAAAGGAAATCCTGTTGTTGATTTCTCTAAATTAGGAGATAATAAACAATGCGAAGATGCTTTTGTCTGGTATGAAGATAAAAAGTTCAAAATGCTGGCAAGGGATTTGGGCGTTTTTGGACAGGACAACGGATTGTATATGGATTCGGATGACGGAATTCACTGGTCTGACCCTTCAATATCCTATCAACCGCTGAATAAATACATAAATCAGCCGGAAGCGCCAAAACATCTTAATCGGTATGGGCGTTCAGAACGCCCTCAGTTATTATTTCAAAACGGAAAAGCGACTTATTTGTTTACTGCTTCACAAGGCGGAAAATTTGAAACTGCTTCCTCGTTTATTTTCAAAATAATGTAAATATCTTTAGAAAAAATATTCTTTAAAAATTAAAAATTTATGGTAAGAAATGCTTTTAAAATGAAATTAAAACCGGGCTTTGAAGCGGAGTATAAAAAGCGACATGATGAGATCTGGCCTGAATTAGCAAGTCTCCTTTCAGAAACCGGTATACAGGATTACAGTATTTTTCTGGATGAAGAAACATTGATACTTTTTGCCGTTCAAAAAATAAGTGATGATTTCGATTTTGATTTGCTGCCAAACCATCCAATTGTAAAAAAATGGTGGGCTTACATGGGCGATATTATGGAAACTAATCCTGACAATTCTCCTGTTGCTATTGGCCTGAAAGAAGTTTTTCATTTAGATTAATTATTTTTGTGATTCCCCATATTTTCAATATTGCAATAAGGGTTGAAAAATTTTAAAAATAAACTTATGAGACTTCATATAAAAAAAACATTGTTTTGGGCAATACTGTTTTCCACATTATTTCAATGCTGGTCACAGGACACCAGAACTTTTAAAGTTTTTCAGTTTCCGGCGAATAAAATTCCAACCATTGATGGAAAAGCTGACGACTGGAAAATGGTTCCGGAAAGTTATACTGTTGGAATGGATCATTTATGGGAAGATAGCGGAAAGCACTCAAAAGCAAATCCAAAAAACTTAGACGTAAGCGTAAAGGTGGCCTGGGTGAAAGGTCTGAATCGGCTGTATTTTTTATATGAAGCTTATGATGATTATTGGGATTTTTCTTTACCGGGTCTGCATAACGATACTTTTGAAGTTATTGTAGATGCCGATCAATCAGGCGGGCCATTTATAGACAGGTTTCATCCCAATGCGGCCTTGACTAATACAATGGATGCCTATTTTTCATATCATGGAGTGCATGCCCAAAACTATCATATTTTCACTCCCGCAGAAGGCAAAGACTGGACATTAGTATGGGGAAGCCAGCCTTGGATCAAAGAATTACCTTATGCAAATGCCGCTTCTAATTATAATTTTAAACCCGGAGAGTCAGGAAAACTGACATTAGAATTCTGGATTACTCCTTTTGATTATGCAGGAAATGATCCTTCCAGAGCTGTAGAATCTATTTTGGAAGAAAACAAAAACATTGGGCTTTGCTGGGCGATTATTGATTATGATAATGTCAATAAGGAAGCAAACAATGGCTTTTGGAATCTTTCTAAAGAGCATAAAATGTACGGAAATGCTTCTTACAGCCTGCCTTTTAAATTGATGCCTTTAGAAGAAAAATTCAAAAAAGAAATCAGTGCAAAATGGACTTTTAATGTAATTGATAAAAATAAGAGAACGGTTGCTTTTGTCGATCAGTCTGAAGGTGAAATTGAGTCGTACAAATGGGATTTCGGTGATGGGAATACTTCATCAGAAAAAAATCCGATTCATGAATATAAAGAGGCCGGAAAATATATCGTAGTTTTAGATATTTCAGGTCCAAAAGGAAAATCGAGATTGTCCAAAATCTGGGATGTTGCCGTAAAATAAGTAGTAAAATAAAAATAAGAATAATGAAATCGAAACTCTGTCTTTCAATAGCTTTATCGGCTATGATTTTTATAAGTTGTAAAGCTCAAAAATCACAATCGGCTAAAATTGTTTTAACTAATAATTCGGATTTGGAATTGCCTCAAAAAGCCATTTCAATAAAAAGAAATACTCTCAATACAAAAGGTATCGAAAAATCTTTTCCAATAGTTTTGCAAAATTCAGATACGATTCCGGCACAGCTAAATGATCTGGATGGTGACGGAAAATGGGATGAATTATTCTTTGTGGCTGATTTTTCTGCTAAAGAAAAGAAAACAGTTGAACTTAAATGGTCCAATACGGATCCTAAGTATACAGTAAAAACCAGTGCACGTTTCGGAAAAAGAGAAGCAGAAAATTTACCTGTACAGCCTGCAACTGAAGAAGTTTTGTTAGCGAATCAGGTTTACAAGAAACTTGGGTTTCAAAAATACCAAACTGATGGCCCAACCTGGGAAAATGATAAAGTAGGTTTCAGACATTATCTGGACGGAAGAAATTGTAAAGATGTTTTTGGTAAAAGAACTCCCGGTATCACACCTGAAAATGTAGGTATCAGTAGCAAAGGCGCCGTAGAAGACAATTATCATCAGATGCACGAATGGGGAAGGGATATTTTTCCTGTGGGAACTTCTGCCGGATTAGGCGGATATGGCTTAATCGTTGGAGATGAAATCAACAGACTCGGAATTCTGATTAATGATACGATCAATAATGTTGAAAAAACGACTTTTAAAATTGTAAGTGAAGGCCCGGTAAATTCGGTTTTAAGTTATAAATATCAAAACTGGCAGGCTTCAGGAAACAAATATCAGGTACAGGAAACGGCTTCAATCTGGCCTGGAATGTACGGATATAAAAATACAGTTTCCTTAAATGGACTGAAAGGTAATGAAACATTGGTTATTGCGTTTTCAAATATCAATAATCAAAATCCGTTGCAGGTAATTGATGCCGGAGATTATGTTTGTTTTATCCTTCATGATAAATTAACCTATGAACGTCAATGGATTTTGGGAACTGCTGTAATTATTCCAAAAGATGCTTACAAAGGCTATATCGAAGCTCCAAAAACAGGTAAACTGACCAATTCCTATTTGATAAAAGTAAGTACAAAAAATAATCAGCCGATTAGTTATTATCCAATAGCTGGATGGGAATTGAGCGCTAATAAAAACTTTAAAGACTCAGCTTATTTTAGCAATTATGTGACCAGTTTGGCGAAACAGCTTTCTGCGAAAATTACTGTTACTGTCAATAAGTAATCTAACCGTTTTTAACCTTTAAATGGTAAAATAGATGAAAATTAAATTTTTTATAAAAGCACTGGTTTTCATGTTATTATTGTCGATTTTGATAGTAAATGCATCCTTTATTATAAAGGATAATAATTCAGATGATGATCAAATAGCGAAAGATTTTGCCGATGCAAATGGACCAACTCCCTATATTTTATGGCAATGGATGAATGGTTGTGTAACCAAAGAAGGAATTACATCTGATTTGGAAGCATTTAAAAAAGTAGGGATAAAAAATGTCCAGCAATTTTTAGTAGGCGGATCTGAAGCCGATATTACCGATCCAAATATAACTGTTTTAGGGGGGCAATGGAATGATTTAATGCAATTTTCATTAGACGAATGCCAGAGATTAGGAATGGATTTTGGAACCCATAACAGCCCTGGATGGTCATCCAGTGGTGCTCCGGGTTTAAAGGTAGAAGATTCTATGCAAAAACTGATTTGGGCAAAAACATCGGTTTCCGGAAAAACGGCTATGGGAAGTATTGTTGCAAAAGCACAAATAGAAGCTAAATGGAATTATTATAAAGATATATGCCTGATTGCTATACCAAAAGGAAAAGAGAATCTTACTAAAGAGAATATAATTGTTATTACTGATGGACTTGATAAAGAGGACCGATTAAATAAAAAATTACCGGAAGGGCAATGGGAAATATTTCGGTTTGGACATACCACTACAGGAGAAATGAATATGACTGCCCCGGTTTCAGGACAAGGTTTGGAAGTGGACAAAATGAACCGAAATGCCCTTGATAAATTTTGGGCTTTATATCCGAAAAAACTATTAGACTTGGCTGGTAAACATAGTGGAAAAACTTTCAAACGGATCGAAATTGATAGTTATGAAGCTGGTTTTCAAGACTGGACTCCTAAAATGTCAGCAGAATTTAAAACCCGAAGAGGTTATGAATTACTCCCGTGGCTTTTGGTTAAGGCTTGTTATGTCATTGATTCAAAAGATAGTACAGAACGTTTCCAATATGATATGCAACGGACTATCAATGAACTTTATGCCGATAACTATTATGGATATCTGGAAGAATTAATACATAAAACGCCGGGATTGGAATTTTTATGTGAACCTTATGGAACGGGAAAGAAAAATTTTGATGAAACGGCTATTCGTGGTATTGGTGATATGGTGATGTGCGAATTTTGGACAAAACCTGCAACCTGGGGATGGGATTCCATTTTGCCTGTTTCCAGTAATGCACACGTTAACGGAAAAAAAATTGTAGCAGCAGAAGCTTTTACGGGACAACCGCAATACGCTTTTCAAAATGATTTAGCCGATTTGAAAGCCACAGGCGATCTCGCATTTTGTGAAGGCGTAAATCTTTTTGTGCTTCATGCAAGTGCGCATCAGCCTTGGCCTCATTTAAAACCGGGTATGACAATGGGATGGTGGGGAACACAATTCGGGCCATCACAAACCTGGTGGGATCATGGAGCGGCGGAATGGATACAATATGTATCCCGCTGTCAGCTTCTCCTTCAAAAAGGATTGTTTGTCAGCGATATATGTTATTTACAGTTATCAAGACAAAAGAAAACCTTTATTCCGGGAGGCTATAAAGGAGACATCTGCAACGAAAAAGAACTATTGACGCGTTTCTCCGTTAACGATAATAAATTAGTACTTCCTGATGGTATGACTTATAAAATACTGATACTGCCAAACGATTGCAAGCTGGAACCGGAACTGGCCCACAAAATAGAGAAATTGGTTGACGATGGTGCTGTTGTTGTTGGAAATGGATTTGCAGGAAGTCCAGGTTTAAACAAATCAATTGAAAATACTCTTGAAATAAAAAGTATTAGTGAACGTTTGTTTGGCTCATTTGGAGAAAAAAAATCAGAAAAAAGAATACTTAATATTGGTAAAGGCAAAGTATATAGCGGCTATTCCGCAAAAGAGGTTTTGGCATTAGAAGAAATCTCAAAAGATGTGGAAGTGTTAGACAATGAAAAAGATCTTAATTGGATTCATCGAAATGATAAAAATGTGGATTATTATTTCATTTCCAATCCTACATCAGATAATAAATCATACCGAATCAACTTCAGAATTAAAGACATGAAGCCGGAACTTTGGGATCCTGTTTCCGGAAAAATGACAGATGTGTTAATTTGGGAAAATAATAAAAATCAAACTTCTATTTCTCTTAATCTGGAAGCGAATGGTTCTTGTTTTATTGTATTCCGTAAAAAAAATGAAGGAAATTCAAACTCTGTTAAAACAATTTCCCTAAACGGAGAAGATTTAAAAACTAAACTTCAGATAACAAATGATAATAAACTGATTTTGAGTAAAAAAGGAGTTTATGAAGTTAGCTTTAAAAACAATAAAACAACCACGATAAAACAAAATAAAGATCCTGAAACGATACTTTTGAATGATAATTGGAATGTTAATTTCGAAGAGAATCGTGGAGCAGCTCCTACAGCTCACTTTGCAAAACTAATTTCATGGCCATTACATACTGATCCTGGTATTCGTTTTTTTTCAGGAACAGCCTCTTACAAAAAAACATTTCAACTGAATTCGAAACAACTTAAAACCAATAAACGTCTTTTGTTGGATTTAGGAAAGGTTAAAAATATTGCCACTGTCACAGTAAATCAGAAAAAAGTTGCTGTGATCTGGAAACCGCCATTTTCTGTAGATATAACTGATTATTGTAATTCAGGAGAAAACCAATTAGAGGTAACTGTTACTAACCTTTGGCCGAATAGAATTATTGGTGATAAAAACGAGCCCGAAGATTGTGTTTGGGGACCAATTCGCGACTTTCCATATGTGAAGCCCGCTCCCGTCATTGGACGTAATCTTCAGGAAATACCTCAGTGGGTTGTTAATAAAATTGAACGTCCCAGTAAAAACCGTATCACTTTTTGTACCGTAGATTTCTTTGAAAAAAACACCCCACTGTTAGAATCGGGATTAATTGGGCCTGTGCGAATAAATATTGAAGACATTTTGGATTTAAAAAACATTAAGTAAAAAAATAATTTATATAAAATAATCTATGAATCGAATTCAGATAAAATAATAAACAGTAATAATTATAAATTTTAAACTAACATTAACCATGAACTATAAATCAACCAAAATTATCGCCTTATTTGTTTTGGGTGTCAGCAATTTTGCAAACGCCCAAACCAATGATGCCACAACACCTTTGCATCTAATGCAGCCTGATTATCCAACACCGTATGTAATTCCGCAAAAAGAAAATATAAAATCGGTATTGGACAGAGTCTATAATTTTTTAGATAAAAATTCGGCTTCAAAAATTATAAATGCAGCAACAAAGGCTGAAATTACCGACTATAAAAAAAACAAAGAAGATGTTATTTTCGAACCAGGAGCTTTTAGATTAACGAGTTACGAATGGGGCGTTACCTATGCCGGAATGTTGTTAGCATCTAAAGCTACAGGAGAAAAATACTTTGCCGATTATTCGAATAAAAGAATACAATTAATCGCTGATGTTGCAGAAAATATTCAGGAAAAAAATATCAAGGATAAAGACATGCTCAAAACGCTTCATCCCGAAGCTTTGGATTTTGCAGGAGCGCTTTGTGCTGCTTTTATTAAGGCAAAAAAAGAAGGTTTAAAAGCCAATATTGATCCTTTGGTTAATAATTATATCCACTTTATCAGCAGTGAACAGTTTAGGTTAAAAGACGGAACTTTAGCCCGAAACAGGCCTCAGGATAATACGCTTTGGTTAGACGATATGTTTATGAGCGTACCGGCTTTAGCACAAATGGGGGCTTACACAGGTGACACAAAATATTTTGATGATGCTGTAAAACAAGTGAATCAGTTTTCTAAAAGAATGTTCAACGAGCAAAAAGGAATCTACATGCACGGCTGGGTTGAATCGATGGAAGTACATCCGCAGTTTCATTGGGCAAGAGCTAATGGTTGGGCTATAATGACAATGGTTGAATTACTGGAAGTTTTACCTAAAAATCATCCGGGATATCCACAGGTTTTGGCACAATTACAAAAACACATCGCCGGTTTGGTGCAATATCAGCACGGAACTGGTTTTTGGCATCAGTTATTAGATAAAAATGATTCCTATCTGGAAACTTCTGCGACAGCTATTTACACGTATTCTATTGCCCGAGCAATTAATCGTGGATATGTAGATAAAATGACTTATGGTCCAGCCGTTTTATTGGGTTGGAATGCAGTTGCTTCAAAAGTAAATGAAAAAGGTCAGGTAGAAGGAACCTGCGTAGGTACAGGTATGGGCTTTGATCCTGCGTTTTATTATTACCGTCCGATAAACGTTTTTGCCGCTCATGGTTATGGTCCTGTTTTATTGGCTGGAGCCGAAGTAATTTTGTTGTTAAAAGACAATCAGTTTCAGATAAATGACAGTGCAATACAATTAAAAGTTGAAGGTAAAAACAATTTACACAAATAAGATGAAGAGCCATTTAAGTGTCATTTTTTTATTAGCAACTATGACTTCTTTCAGTCAGATTGGTACCCGTTTTCCATCAGAAAAAAAGATAATAAAAGATCCGGTCACAGGTCAGGAATTGATTTTTTTGACAACCAAACAGGCAGGAGATTCTAAAACCTATCCAACACATCCGCAATGGACATCAGATGGAGAATGGCTGATTTTCAGAACCAAAAGAGCCAATGGAGAAGCAGTAGCTGTCAACGAAAAATCAGGCATAATGGTTCAGGTTACCGAAGGAGGGTATACCGGAACTTTATGCATGGCTCAAAAAAGCATGAAACTGTTTTTTATGCGAAAAGGAGAAGGAGATAAAATGCAGATTGTAGAGGTAAATCTGGATGCTGTTTTTAAAGACAGTCAGGCAGGAAAAATGAAACCGGTTTCAGCTTACGAACACGTTCGCGGTGTGACAACTCCTGAAATGGGTGCTTCAGGCGATATGGCGCTGGATGCTGATGAAGAACGAATTTATTTCAGAATCGGAAAGGAAGAAGCGGGAAGACACTTAGATTCGAATGTAAAAATAGAGAAAAGTATCGGTCCGAGGAATATGGGAGCAGGTCCGGGCGGAATCAGCAGCATGAATTTAAAAACAGGTGAATTTAAACATGTCGTTTCAGTACCATTTCAGGTTGGACATATTCAGTCGAACATATGGAATCCTGGAGAATTGGTTTTTTGCTGGGAAACAGGAGGGAAGTCACCTCAAAGAACGTGGACCGTTATGGCAGACGGAACGGGTTTACGTCCTTTGTATCCCGAATCTGATTTTGAATGGGTAACGCACGAGGCAGTGATTTCTAAAGATGAAGTAGCGATAGCCATCATGGGACATCGTAAAATAGATATTCAGAAAGAAGCTCCTGTAGAAATTGCTGAAAATGGCGAAATCAGAAATCCGGTTAATCCCGGACAGGAAAGCAATTGGGGAAATACCGGAACCCGTGAAAAACCTACTGGCTTAGGAATTGTAAATCTTAGAACCAGAGAAATGATTATTGCCGGACAAACCAAAAGCGGCAGCGGATTGTGGCATGTACATGGTTCTGCAGACGGACGATGGGCAGTAGGGGATGATTTTTCGAGAAGTTTGTATTTAATAGACAGAAACACAAACGAAATGATGATGCTTACTACGGGACATAAACAAACTGCAGCCGATCACATTCATCCAACATTTAACAGAGACGGAACCAAAATCCAAATTCAGTCGGCGATGCTTTCTGAAGACAATCGTACGATGAATATCTGTATTGTGAATGTGCCGAAAGAATGGCTGAAACGAAAATAATAATCTGATTTTAAAAATGAAAAAATGAAATATTTTAAAAGAATAAAGATTAAACAGTTATCATTTGCTTTACTGTTTTTAGTTTTAGTAACAAGTGGTTTTTCGCAGGCACGTAAAGTTATTAATTTTGATAATGGCTGGCAGTTCACAAAAGGCGAAGTTGTTAGCGCGGAGAATCCGTCATTTGATGATACAAAATGGAGAACCCTTAATGTGCCTCATGACTGGAGTATTGAAGGACCTTATGACAAAACAAATCCAACGGCTCGTGGTGGAGGTTATTTGCCAGCCGGAATTGGATGGTACCGCAAAACATTCAAAATCGATAAAGAAGATGTCAAAAAACTAATCACTATCGAATTTGATGGTGTAATGGCCAACAGCGATGTCTGGATAAACGGCCAACATTTAGGAAAACGACCTTATGGATATATCAGTTTTGCGTATGATTTGACTCCTTATCTAAATTTTGACAAACCGAATGTCATTGCAGTAAGAGCTGATAATACAATTCAGCCGGCTTCCCGTTATTATACCGGTGCGGGTATTTATCGTCATGTTCGTTTGGTTTCGGTTAATGCGACGCATTTGAAACATTGGGGGACCTTTATTACTACCCCAATCGCTACAGCTTCTAAAGGTGTTGTGAATTTAAAGGTGGAAATTGACAACAAAGCAGCTGCAGGTGATTACAAATTGCAAATCGAAATTGCCGATGCTACTGGAAAAGTGGTTAAAACAGCTGAAAGCGTAAAGAATATTGCTGCTAATGGTACAGTTTTGTTTTCGCATGATATTGAAATCTCAAATCCAAAATTATGGAATTTGGAGACGCCTAATTTATACACGGCAACCACCAGATTATATTCGGGAAAAACACTTATCGACAATCAAACCATTCCATTTGGAATTAAAAAATCAGAATTCATTGCCGAATCCGGTTTTTGGTTAAACGGTAAAAATTTGAAGCTAAAAGGCGTTTGTCTGCATCATGATGGAGGTGCAGTGGGAGCAGCAGTTCCTTTAGGGGTATGGAAAGAACGTTTTAAAAAATTAAAAGAAGTAGGTGTTAATGCCATTCGCACTTCGCATAATCCTGTCGCTCCGGAATTTCTTGATTTGTGTGACCAAATGGGATTTCTGGTTATGGATGAAACTTTTGATACCTGGACGGCTGCGAAGCACAATGGAGAAAAAGGATACAACTTGTATTTTAAAGAATGGTGGGAGCAAGATACGAGAGATCTTATTTTGAGAGACAGAAACCATCCGTCAATTGTAATTTATAGTATAGGAAATGAAATTCATGATGATTTAAGTTATCCGGAAGGGTACAAAAAATATAAAATGCAGGAAGATGTGGTAAAAAAATATGATGATACCAGACCTGTAACAATGGCACTTTTCAGGCCTGCGAATTCTAAAGTATATTTAAGCGGTTTTGCCGAGCAGATGGATGTTGTAGGACAAAATTACCGTGAAAATGAATTAATAGCTGCTCACGAAGCACATCCAACCTGGAAAGTCTTGGGAACTGAAAATACACACGTTTTGGTTCAATGGCTGGCTTTACGCGACAAACCGTATATGGCAGGCCAGTTTTTATGGACAGGTTATGATTATCTTGGAGAAGCAGATTGGCCGGAAACCACAAACAATCAGGGTTTATTTGACAGAGCCGGAAACTGGAAACAGCAATCCCTGCAAAGAGACAGCTGGTGGTCAGAAGAACCAGTGGTTCATATCATGAGAAAATCTGAAAACGCCGGAGAAGGAAAATGGGTTGCCGACTGGACGCCGAATGATTTTGATACCTACGATAATGCGAAAGTTCAGGTATACAGTAATTGTGAGGAAGTAGAGCTTTTTCTTAACGATAAATCATTAGGATCTGTAAAAAAGCCTGCAGATGATTCACCAAGAGAATGGAATGTCACTTTTGAAGAAGGAACAATAAAAGCTATTGGAAAGGATAAAGGCAAAGTAGTGGCTGAAGAATCCTTTACATCTGCCGGAAAACCATCAAAAATTATTCTTACCAAAAGTAATCCAACACTTGTCAACAATTGGGATGATGTATCTTTTATCACAGCGACAATTGTTGATGATAAAGGCATTCGATGTGCAAATGCAGATAACCTAATTAAATTTACAGTTACAGATTCAGGTAAAATTATTGGAGTTGACAATGGTAATATCATTAGTCATGAATCTTATCAGACTCCTGAAAGAAGTGCTTATAACGGAAAAGCAATTGCAATCATTAAAGCCACTAAAAATAGTGGGAAAATCGAAATAAAAGCTTCAGCAGAAGGTCTGGAAGCAGCAGCAATCAGCATTGATATTGTTCCGGAAAAAGGAAAGTAATATTGGTGAAAGTAGTAATTACAAAAAATCCCCGAAGACTCTTTTCGGGGATTTTTTGTGATTTTTTATATTAAACTATTTGATTTTATTCTGATTAGAATTAGGTTTCAATTCATCCGGACTGTCTTTGGTAAACGTTTTAAATTGTTCTTTTGAAGGGCTTACGAAAATATCGATTAAGACATCAAAGCTCAAATCCTCTTTTGGATTAAAAGTATCAGAATTCATGTATTGCTGCAAGGAAATGAACAATTGCTTTGCAGCAGGTTTATTTTCTAAATCCGGACCTAAATCGGCGCTGCTCACGATAATTTTTCCTTTACCGACTTTAGCTTCTATTATTAATGCCAGTCTGCGGTTCATAAACCAGGTATCGATAGGCTGAACCAAAGGACGGAAATTTGCCGGAAAATCTTCAAGATTCATCACCTGTGAGCGATTTTGAATTTCCCACCATTGCAAATCACTATGAAAACTGGTTGGGAAATTAGCAAAAGCAGGGCTTTTATCCTGAATAAGCATTCCCGTGACGTGTGGAGGGCGCATTTTGAACCACGAAGTATTCCAGAAAACCGGAAGAAAATGCATTTCTACCTCTTTCCCTTTTACAACTTTGCCTGATGCATTCAAAAAGACTTTTCCTCCATTCTGCAAAACATCTTTGGCTTTGTCATCCAGAACAGTTGTGTAATATACAGAGGAAGTAATTTTCGTATTTTTGTCAGGATAAACCCAAAAATCCCAATCGTTTACAAAAGACGTATTATTGACTTTTACTTCAAGATTTAGTTTGGATGCTTCTTTGATTTCTGCTAATGGAAAAGTCAGATTTCCAACTAAAATACCGTTTCCATTTTCATAAGTTTTAGGGTCAAAATTTCCTTCAGAAAGAGCAATTCCTTTTTTATTTTTGATAGTCCAGCTAATTACCGCATTTTGTAAAGGACTTTTTCCTGAGTGAAAAAGCGCTATTTCAGCCTTAAAGATTTCGGTGTTGGTATAAATAAATTTTGGAACTTTCAGCAACGGAACCGTTTCGTTACAAAATCGTTTATATTCCTGAGAAGTTACATATCCTTTTTCCTGAAAAAAAGCATCCAAAACACCTACTAAAGCGGTTCCCTGACCAGGAAAATCCTGCAACCCTAACGCTTGGAATCCTGCATATCCGGGAGTTCTCAGCATTTTTTCAATTTCGTTTTTATAACACAAAACCTGTAGTTTTCCGGAGGCATTCAAAAAGTCTTTTGCCTGATCTGCCATGTTGTGATCGGCAAGATCCTGACGGAACATTTCGAAATTTTTAGCCCTGTAAACCCCTTTGTATTTAGATATTTCTTCAAAATTCGGAAAAACACAATACTGACCGATTTCATGCGCAACAAATGGCACTTTAAAAGGAGCAATTCCGGCACTGAAATCTGTTTCTGTTTCGGGCAATTTATTCCAGTTCAAACCTCGTACACCGCCACGTGACTGATATTCTGCATTTGGAACCACAGGCCAGCTTCCGCCAACAGACATTCCGGTATAAACCCTTCTACTGTCTTTGGCTTTCCAAAAATCCACAAATTTGTTGAGATACTCTACCTGCTTTCCTGCAGGCTCATTGCCTGCAGATAACATTGTAAACGAAGCATAATTGCCATAATCTTTTGCCATTCGTATAGTTTCGTCATACAAGAATTGGTCAATCGGCTGCCCTAATCCTATTTTTGGACCGTGATTGGGCCAGCTTGGGCCTTCCGGCTGTAAATAGATTCCGCCCTTATCTGCCGCAATAAAGGCTGCTTCGGGAGGGCACCAGGAATGAAAACGCACATGATTTAAACCATAGGATTTGATAGTCTTAAAAATTTTGTCCCATGCTTCTACAGTAGTCGCAGGATAACCTGTTAATGGAAATTCGCAATTATGCACCGTTCCCCGGAGGAATACCGGAATATCATTAATCAAAAACTGATTATCCTTAATTTTAAATTCACGCATCCCAAACTGAATCTTTTTCTCAGATTGTATTCCTTTAGCATTAAGTTTTACGGACAGATGATACAAAGCCGGATCAAATTCGTCCCAGGTCAGCATTCCTTTTCCGAAAGGAAGTTCTATTTCAATAATTTTGCTGTCAGCGCCAGAAATAGCCACCTGATTGGTAATTTCTTTGGTCTGGTCTGATTTTGGGCTGTTGAAACTTTTTGCAGACAAGGACAACTTTCCATTAAATTCATTTGCTGTGCTATTATTTAAAATGATTTTTACACGTGCTTTTCTGTTTTTTATATCCGGATAAATTTGAACATCATCAATATAAACAGGTGAAAATGATTCTAAAGCTATTTTACCAATGATACCATTCCAGTTTCCCTGTGTGTGATCCGTAACGCTATGGGAATCGGGCCCCACATTTATTTTAGTGATCCGGTTATCAATCCGAATAGATATGCGCTGTTTTCCCGGTAAAAGAAATGCGCTTAAATCGTAAATATGTGGAGCTACTAAGGAGTTTTGCAAACCCACTTCTTTGTCGTTTATCCAGACTCTGGTTTCTATATGAGCTCTTTCTAAATGAAGCAAAATTCGTCTGCCTTTCCAGTTTGCAGGAACATTAACTTCTTTCTGGTACCAGGCAGTGCCAACATAATGTTTTGCAGGTGTAAGCCAAAACGGAATATGTATATTTCCGGGCTGGCGGTATTTCTCCAATCGCGGAATAAAATAGAAAGAACTGTCATAGATCGAACCTGTCCATTTTGTTTTTAGTGTGATGTCATCTCCTTTCAGAAATTCAGCCATTGAGCCAGGAAGTTTTATAACATCTGCGAGATTTTTGTTATACCATTTCTGAGTTATTCCTTCATCGTTCCGGTCAATTTCAAAATACCAGTTGCCTTTGAGATTAATTTCATCATTTTTAAAACTGCTTAAAGTAAATAAAATGGTCAGTAACAGACAGATGTAGCCGTATTTCTTTGTCATGATCTTAGTTTAGTATAAGTAAAAATAACCGGTCAGGCAAGAATTGTCATCCTGTAGCATCCTGTCTTTTATTTAACAGTTATAACCGATAGTACAGGATACAAAAAAAATAATAATAGAATAAATTTGATTAATTAAGAATTGGAATCGTAAAAATGAGCAGAAATAATTATTTTATTTTTAAATATTTAAGAAAAGTTACATGGTGTATTATGCTTATGATGTGCGTTTCTGCTTCGTATGGACAACAGTCAGGAAAAATGGATGCGATTTATTCCGGAACTCCCTGGTTTGACCAAAACGGGAATGTTGTTAGTGCTCATGGTGCCAATATTATTAAAGAGAAAGATACTTTTTATTTATTTGGTGAAGCTCATACAGACACCAGTAATGCATTTGCAGGTTTTAACTGTTACTCATCAAAAGATTTGTATAACTGGAAATTTGAAAGCATTGCACTTCCGCTGCAAAAATCGGGTAAACTGGGTCCTAATCGTGTTGGTGAAAGACCAAAAATAATGAAGTGCATTAAAACAGGTGAATTTGTTATGTTCATGCATGCAGATACTTTAACGTACAAAGATCAGTTTGTTGGTTATGCCGTTTCAAAAAACATTAAAGGTCCGTATCAGTTTAAAGGTCCGCTTTTGTATCAGGGCAAACCGATAAAAAAATGGGATATGGGAACTTTTCAGGATACTGATGGTTCCGGTTATATTTTGGTTCACGGAGGAGAAATTTACAAACTGAGCGATGATTTTAACTCGGTTACGGAGAAAGTAAACGAAAATATTACATCAGGATTTGAATCTCCGACAATGCTTAAAAAAGAAGGTCTATATTATTTTATAGGGTCGCATTTAACAAGCTGGGAGAAAAACGATAACTATTATTACACTTCAAATTCACTGAAAGGTCCCTGGCAATCTCAGGGTTTAATCGCTCCGGAAGGAACACTGACGTGGAATTCACAATCGACTTTTGTATTACCAATTCAGTGCACAAAAGGCACAACGTATATGTTTATGGGTGACAGATGGTCTTTTCCTAAACAGGCTTCTTCAGCAACGTATGTCTGGCAGCCGCTTGTAATTTCGGGAACATCACTTTCGATTCCTGATTATCAGGATGCCTGGCAACTATATACTGTAACCGGAATTTCATCTGTTGCAGACAGTAATGACGAAATCATTAAAAATACTGATACACAAATCCAATATAAAGGCAATTGGAAAGAAACAACATCTGAAAGCAGATCTGAGGAAAAAGATGCTTCGTTTACAGTTAGTTTTACCGGTGAGCAAATTGCATTGTATAGTTTAGTTGGTTCTGAAAACGGGTATGCTAAAGTTGTTTTAACCGATAAAAAAGGCAAGGTAATTGTGTCAGCCCTCGTTGACATGTATAGCAAATTTTCAATCGAAACACAAGTTTTCAGGTCTCCGTTGCTTAAAAAAGGCAATTATCATTTAACCGTTTCTGTTACAGGGGAAAGGCCAAACTGGTCAGATAAAAGAAAATCAAATTACGGAAGCACAGGATATTATATTTCTATCAGTCAAATTAAAATAAAACCTCATAAAATTTAAAAACCAAAAAAGATACAATGAAAAGATTATTGACACTTGCAATCTGCATTTTTGGAATTTTCCAGTCTGCATTTTCTCAAAATTATAAAAACGATACATTTCCTGATGGAAGCGCCATTACACCATGGTTTAAGGATTACACTAAACTTCAATTGAAAGATTTAGGAAAACAATACACCATTACAGATTTTGGAGTTACTAAAGACAGTACCAAAATCCAGACCGTTGCGATTCAAAAGGTAATTGATAAAGCAGCCAAAAGCGGAGGAGGGGTAATTGTGATTCCAAAAGGGGTTTTTCTGAGCGGTGCTTTGTTCTTTAAGCCTAAAACAAGTTTATATGTTGCTGAAGGTGGAACTCTAAAAGGTTCAGATGATATTGCCAACTATCCGATTATGCCATCCAGAATGGAAGGTCAGAACCTGGATTATTTTCCGGCTTTGGTCAATGCGTATGGTGTGGATAATTTTTCGATTTCAGGAAAAGGAACTATCAACGGAAATGGTTATAAATATTATGAAGCTTTCTGGGCGAGACGCAAGATCAACCCAAAATGTACCAATTTAGAAGTTTCAAGACCAAGACTGGTTTTTGTATGGAATTCCAATAATGTGCAATTTCAGGATGTTAAACTGATCAATTCAGGTTTCTGGACGAATCACTTTTATAAATGTAATAATGTAAAACTATTAGATTTATACATCTTCTCTCCGCATTTAGAAGTTAAAGCTCCAAGTACGGATGCAATCGATGTTGATATCTGTACGAATGTGTTAGTGAAAGGATGTTATTTGTCTGTAAATGATGATGCAATTGCATTAAAAGGCGGTAAAGGTCCTTATGCAGATCAGGATAAAAATAATGGACCAAATGCTAATATCATCATCGAAGATTGTCGATTTGGTTTCTGTCATTCGGCGTTAACAAACGGAAGCGAATCTATTCACAACAGAAATGTGATTATGCGTAATTGCCAAATCGATGGTGCCACGAGAATGCTTTGGTTAAAAATGAGACCGGATACACCTCAAAGATACGAGTACATTAGAGTAGAAGACATTAAAGGACAGGCGAAAAATTGCCTTGTTGTATTGGCATGGAAACAATTTTTTGATTTAAAAGGCCGTCCTGATGTTCCGTTATCTTATGGCGATCATGTGACTTTAAAAAATATCGAAATGAAATCGGATACGTTTTTTAATGTAGAAAAAGACCCGAATGTTCGTTTATCTAATTTTACTTTCGAAAACCTGAATATTGAAGCAACTAAAACAGCTGTTGATAAAAGTATTGTAGACGGAATTACCTTAAAAAATGTGCTTTTAAACAAGCAGTTGGTGGAGTAATTTTTTCTAATAATCTAAAGATACAGAAGTTCAAAGTTGTAACATAATCAGTTGTAAACTTTGAACTTTTGTTTTTAGATAAACAAACTTAAATATGAACAAAAATATACTTGCAAGGTTGCTGTTGTTGCTTATTTTTTTGAGTAACAACATTTACAGTCAGGATAAAAACGCAGTTAATTTTTCAATTGCAGATTCCAATCAGTTAACTACAATTTATATCGATAAAAATACAGACGAATTAGTTATTTGGGCTGTAAACGAATTGGCTGATGATGTAAAAGAGATAACCGGAAAAAGACCCGAAATTGTTCCAACACAAACTATTTCGAAAAAAGGAATTTATATTGGACAGGCTTCATCAGATCTTTTTAAATCAAAATCAAAAGATTTGTCTGGTCAGTGGGAGAAATTTTCCATTAAAAAAGAGAAGGAAAATCTTGTGGTAGTTGGAAGCGATATAAGAGGAACAGTTTATGCCATTTTCGAAATTACAGAGCGTCTGGGAATTTCTCCATGGAAATGGTGGGCAGATGTTCATCCGATAAAAAAAGAAAAACTAACATTGCTTCTTCCTCAAAAAGGCATCATTTCATCACCATCGGTACAATACAGAGGAATCTTTTTAAATGATGAAGACTGGGGATTAGAGCCGTGGGCAGAAAAAACATTCGAACCGGAAGTTGGAAACATCGGACCCAAAACTTACGAAAAGATATTTCAGTTATTACTGCGTTTAAAAGCCAACACCATCTGGCCGGCTATGCATCCTTCTACAAAAGGTTTTTTTACCCTTCCGGGGAATAAGGAAATGGCTCAAAAATACCATATGGTTATCGGTTCATCACATGCTGAACCAATGCTCCGAAATAATGTGGATGAATGGAAACCTAAAATTCATGGAGATTATAATTATTTTACCAATAAAACACAGGTAGATAAATATTGGCAGTATCGTTTAGATGAATTAAAATCGGCTCAGAACGAAACCATTATGACATTGGGTATGCGTGGCGTTCACGACAGTAAAATGGAAGGTGCCAAAGATTTGAAAGAATCCAGCGATATGGTGGAAAAAATCATTTTAAATCAGCGTGAGATGCTTTCGAACACTTTTAAAAAACCGTTAAAAGACATTCCTCAGGCTTTTGTACCGTACAAAGAAGTGTTGGAATTATACGATAACGGACTTAAAGTTCCCGATGATATAACTTTGGTCTGGCCAGATGATAATTACGGGTATATTCGTCGTCTCAGTAATGAAGAAGAGCAAAAAAGGGCAGGAGGAAGCGGTGTTTATTATCACATCAGTTATTGGGGAAGACCTCATGATTATCTTTGGCTAAGTACAACTCAACCGGGTTTGATTTGGTATGAAATGACCAAAGCGTATGAAAATGGAGCTAAAAAAATGTGGATCGTAAATGTTGGAGATATAAAACCTGCCGAATATGATACAGAACTTTTTCTGGATTTGGCATGGGATATTAACAGCATAAAATCGGATGGAATTAATAAGTATCTGAAAGACTGGATTACCAGAGAACTCTCTTCCCAAATTGCAGAATACTTAAGTCCTGTATTTGAAGAATATTACCGATTAGCATTTCTCAGAAAGCCTGAATACATGGGATGGAGTCAGACTGAACCTACTACGCAAATAAAACTATCCGATTTTACTGAAGAAGAATGTCAGAAAAGAATAAAAGCTTACAATAATTTGGTTAAAGAAGTAGATGTTTGGAACTCTGCCGTTTCAGTAGATACTGGCCAACTTGTTCCTGATGAAAGACTAAATGCTTATTTTCAATTGGTAACTTATCCGATTAAATCAGCTGCTTATATGAACCATAAATTTTTATACTGGAATTTGGCTTGCAGGGCATCAGATGTAAATGAGAAAAAAAAATACGAAACACTATCTAATGGATCATATAACAAAATAAAAGAACTGACTGATTTTTATAATGAGAAACTGAGCAGTGGCAAATGGAATCACATGATGTCGATGCGCCCGAGAAATCTGCCGGTTTTCGATTCTATTAAAAAAGCCGAATTTTCAAAAGAAGCATCAGTTAAAGAAACTTCAAAAGCGATAAAATTCATAAGTGCAAATCAGTTTATTTCTATAAAAGAATCTAAAGAATACCAATGGAAAACCATTAACGGTTTAGGGTATAGTAATAATGCTATTACTTTATTTCCGTTAAAACAAAAGTATTTTAAAACTGAAAAACCGTCAGTTTCTTATGATTTTGAAATTGAAAATGTGGGTAATTATGAAATAGAAATTCACTTGTTGCCTACGCATGCCAATAACTTTGATCATCAAATCGAAGTACAGATAGACGGAAATAAAACGCAGTCCTTTTCGATCAATACAAAAGACAGGGATAAAACCTGGAAAGAAAATGTATTGCGCAATAGTGCCATTGTAAAACTGCCTGTTTCAAATGCAAATAAAGGAAAACATACGATTGCAATTAACGTGAATCAAACAGGAATTGTATTGGATTATATCACAGTAAATACTAAAATCTAAGATGAATCAAATTTTAAAATGATAAAAAATATGAATACAAAAAATCAATTGTTAGTACTGTTATCGTTTTGTTTTTCAATTTCATATAGTCAGGAAAATCAAATGAGTTCATCAGAAAAACCGAATATCATTTTGATAATAGCTGATGATGCAGGATGGAATGATGTGGGGTACCACGGTTCGGTAATCAAAACGCCAAATATTGATTTTTTAGCTAAAAACGGGGTAGAACTGGACCGGTTTTATGTTAATCCAACCTGTTCTCCATCCAGGGCAAGTTTGTTTACAGGACGACCTGCCAGTCGTATGGGGATTGTAGCGCCAATTAGTGATAAAAGTCAGTTTAAGCTTCCGGATTCTATTCCGACATTGCCAAAATTATTGCACAAAAACAATTATCAAACCGCACTTATTGGCAAATGGCATCTGGGTTTGCAGCCAAGCAGCGGACCAAAAGCATACGGATTTGATTATTCATATGGTTTCCTGCACGGACAATTAGATCAGTACACTCATTTGTATAAAAATGGCGATAAAAGCTGGTATCGAAATGGTGAATTTATTGAAGAGGAAGGGCATGTTACAGACTTGCTTACCAATGAAGCTGTCAAATGGATTTCGGAAATAAGAGATCCAAAGAAAAGCTTCTTTTTGGAAGTAGCTTATAGTGCACCGCATTTTCCTTTACAGGAAGAACAGAAATGGAAAGATCCTTATATAAATTCCATAAAAGATAGTTCGCGCAGGGATTATGCGGCGGCTATGAGTCACCTCGACAATAGTGTTGGAATATTGCTTGAGAAGTTAAAACAGCAAAAACTGGATAAAAATACGCTGGTTATTTTTATGAGCGATAACGGTGCTATGCAGGATTGGGACTCTAAAAACGAATATAATGGAATTCATCCATCAAATACTGTTCTCGGAGATAATACACCGCTCAGGGACTGGAAAACATCAAATTATGAAGGGGCAATACGAGTTCCCTGTATATTTTACTGGAAAGATCATTTGAAAAAATATAAGAATGAAAATTATATTTCGGTAATAGATTTATTGCCTGGTATTTTGTCTTTGGCAGGAGATAACGATCTGCCAAAAAGTATAGAAGGTAAAAATGTCTGGCCATCCATTTCAGAAAATAAAGCAATCTCCGATCAGGAAATTTATGTCAGAGGCCATTTGCAGGAATCTTTAATCAGAAAGCCATGGAAAATAATCAGGACCAGACATGCCAATACTCCTGCAGATTTAGAACTTTATAATATTGAAAAAGATCCTGGGGAGAAGAAAAATTTGATACTGGAAGAGAAATCTGTAGCCGAAAAAATGGAGATTGCTCTGGAAAATCAATTTAAAAAAGATGCTAAAAAGGTGAATTATGATAAAATTAAGTAGGTTTTGCGGGTTCTACTTGAAATATTATTTAGAAATATAAAGTTTTCGTCTTTTGTAATTAGCTGGTTTTTAGGAGTGAAAAGCATAAAAAAAAGAATAGTAACTCAATCTCAAAAAACTGTGATAATTTTAACACTAAACTTACGTTATCTATAGAGCAAACTTTTATTTTTGCCACTTAATTTAACATATATAAGCATGAAAGATCTATTAGTAAAAATCAACGCTGAATTAGAAGTATTCAAAACAGAATCTGAATCATTATCTGAAAAAGGTGTTAAAGCAGCAGGAGCAAGAGCACGTAAATCATCTTTGGAAATTGAAAAACTTTTAAAAGAGTTCAGAAAAGTTTCTATCGAAGAATCAAAAAAATAATATTCTACTGAAAGAAAGAAACCTCGTCAACAGACGAGGTTTTTTTATGTATTAAAAGTGAAAAGTGAAAAACTGCAAATTCCACCTTCACGTAATTTATATTCTTAAATTTTATCAAAAATTTCACATCTACATTTTACATCTAACATTTCACATACCATATAACTTACTTTAGAATTTCAATATACTCCCTCAATGCGCAGTCTTTTATTTTTTTTAGGCTTTCAGCTGCTGTCAGTGCATTAAAAGCAGCACCATCAGCTCCTGTGTGTGTATGATCTTTCGGGAAAAACGATTTTACTTTTTCTTTGCCTAAAGCTTCGTATTTTTGAGCTACGATTTCATTGAGGTCGATATAAAACGCTTTTTCTCTTTCGGCAGCTATTTTCGACCAGTTTCCATATGTATCGGTTCTGCGTTCTACTTTATCATTCGGCCATTCGTTTCTTGGCGTCTGGCTTAAAACAATCGGAACAGCGCCTTTTTCTTTGGCTTCTCTGATGAATTTCTGCATGTACCAGCCAAAAGTATGTACGGTTTCAGTTAAACTGTCACGAACAACTTGTTGTGTTTCGTCACCGTTTCCTTTTAATGAACCTCTGAATTTTTCTTTATCAACAGCCCCTGTATCATTATGACCAAACTGAATCATCACAAAATCACCTGGTTTCAATTGATTCTTAACTTCATCCCACAAACCTTCTTTGGTATAAGTACGTGTACTTCTTCCTCCACGGGCTTTATTGATTACTTCAATTCTGGTAGTATCGCAATATTTTGGAAATGTAACTCCCCATCCTACAGCATTGGGATTATTGCCATTGTTTGCCATAGTAGAATCACCAATTAAAAACACTCTTTTCTTAGCCGGAAGTACAATTTTAGGATTTTTTAAAATGTAATTTTTTAAAGAGTTTTTACTTGATTTTAGTTCATTGATAATTAATGAAGCTGCCAACACAGCACCTTTTGCAGATGGATGTGTATGATCTTTTTTGTAGAAATAAGTTCCGGTTACTTTTGCTTCACCCAGCTTTTCCATTTCAAGCGCCATTTTATCGTTCAGTTCGATAAAAGTGACTTTTTCTTTTTCAGCAATTTGTTTTGCCCATAATCCATAAGATTTATTGTTACGTGGAACTTTTCCCTCTTTCCAGTCATTTCTTGGAATTGGCGAACAAATAATCGGAATAGCGCCTTTTGATTTGGCTTCCTGAACTACTTTCTGAATGTACCAGCCGTAAGTGTGCACCGTTTCATGCTTTTTGGTCAGCATGTTGTCGATTTTCTGTGTTTCGTTTCCGATCCCTTTAATTGTTCCTCTGGCACGAAGCGTGTCATTTAATGGACCATCATCGTTATGTCCAAACTGAATCAGGACATAATCGCCTTTTTTTAGTTTGTTCAGAACCGCTGTCCACAAACCTTTATCCTGAAAAGTCCTGCTGCTGGTACCTCCTAAAGCATGATTTTCGATTTTAACTTTCGTAGTATCCAAAAACTGTCCAATATAATCTCCCCAGCCCCAAAGTCCGCCGGATCCGTCACCTCTTCCATTTTTTACGGTGGAGTCTCCCACGGTGTAAACGGTAGGTTTATTGTTTTGTTTTGGCGTAAAATTGAAAAATAATACTGTCAGACATAAGACAGAAAGTATTTTAATTGATTTCATAATTAATTGTGAATTGTAAATTGTGAATTGTGTAATTCTGTCCAGTTTGTCATTCTGAGGAACGAAGAATCTTCGTAAGTAACTCTACAAAGATTGAAAATCGTTATGGCTAATTGTCGCGGGGATTCTTCGTTCCTCAGAATAACAAAACTATGAGCATAAATTATAGGCTAAGAGCAAAACCTGAAACCTGAAACAAAACAAAACCTGAAACAAATTTTTTACTTCCTAAAATCAAACCATAAATTCATTTTGATTCCGTCATCACCACTTTTAATTCTGATATTGGTCGCCTGACTTTCTGGTCCCTGATGTTCCAAAGGTTTGAAATCTCTCATAGCCGGAATTTCATACATAAATGAAATATCCCCTTCAGGAAATGTCGGTTGAGGATAACTTCCTGCGAAACCATTTTTAGGCAAATCAGGTGTAAATAATCTCAAAAATAAATTATCAGATTCGCTGAAAACTTTAAACGATGATGGTCCCGCCTTTAAATTTGCTCCTAATAAGTTCGCGTGATATCCTTTGAATTCAGGATAGATCAGATTCTCAAAACTTTCTCCGGTTATGGTAGTGTTATAATCTTTCTCCCAGATACCGAAAGTAGTTCCTTTTAATCTGTTTTTCCATACATGGTAAGGGCCTTTTCCAAACCATTTGATACCTGTTACTCCTTTTTCGGGAAAACTAAAAGTAATTCCCCATGAATTTATTTTATCTTCAAAAGCAGCGCCATCAAAGCCTCCATTATTTTCTGAATTTTTCAACGCAACCAATTCCATTTTAAATCGGCCATCCGGTTCCATAATCCATTTGATAGAAGATAAACCGCCCACATATAATACTTTGCAGATGGCTTTGTCGCCTTCCTGCGAAACCTGAACTTCTTTTAGTTTAGCTTTCATTCCAATCGGTCGAGGACCATTTGTTAACGGAATAGTGGATGTACCGTTTTTAACAGAAGAAATTTCTCCTGTCAAAGCATCAAGAGTTACCGTTACATCGTTTCCTTTTAGAGAAATTTCATTACCATTTTTTGTTACTGAAGCTTTTGCTTTTGTATTTTGAATTGCTAAGAATTTCTCCGCATAATATTTTGCTTTATGGATAGGCCATGTCCAGGTATAGATTTCTTTATTGAACTGATCGTAGGCGGAGATTGATAAAATGTCCCCTTCAGCAAAATTATTAGGAACATCAAATTTAATTTTACGTGTTTCACCCGGATCTATACTTGGAATCTCAATTTTACCTGAGCTGATTGCTGCCGAAGTTCCATTCGTGTACAAAACATCATGATCAGATTTTAGTACTTTAAATTCCATTCTGCAGGAATTCAGATTACTGAAAAGATAATCGTTTGTAATCAGAAAAGAGCCATCAAAGTCCGCATTAACCTGTTTTGGCTGAAACTGAATAGGTGCCCAGACTTCTTTTACGGTATAATAACTTCCTTCTTTTTCACGGTGCGGGCCTAAAATTCCATCGGCTGCCAATGAACCTTTTGAGTCAAATTTTGCATCTCCGGTCCAATCAGAACGAAATACGGCTTCGTCTAACATCGCCCACATAAATCCTCCTGCAAAAAGTGGACTTTGTTTGTAACGTGTCCAGAAATCTTCCAAAGCGGCTCCGTGTCCGTTGTCGTAGGTTCCGTGCATGAATTCGGTTGGGAAAAATACATTTTCTCCATTGTTAAAACGATGCATTCCCGTTAAATAAGTTGGATAATGATGCGTGTCCCAGCCATTAAAATCAGCCCAAGGGTGAATGACGATTCTTTTTTGAGGGTCATTATCTTCAAAAACTTTATCAACGTTGTAATTCCAGCCACCTTCGTTACCATTATCCCAGATAATTACAGAGGGGTGATTCACATCGCGAACGACCATTTCGGTTACTAATTTAGTTCCGGTTTCGGTATCATAAGAGTTTTGCCAGCCAGCTAATTCATTCAGGACAAAAAGGCCTAATGAATCACAAACGTCAAGAAAGTGCTCATCAGGAGGATAATGTCCGCGAACAGCATTAATGTTCATGTCTTTTAATAATTTCACATCCAAATCACTGATTCTCTTGCTGGTGCTTCTTCCTCCTTCAGGCCAGAACGAATGACGGTTGATACCTTTCATCACGATTTTGGTACCATTGACATAAATTCCATCTTGTTTTTTGAATTCTAAAGTTCTGAAACCAATTCGTTTGTCGTATTTATGAATTATGGCTCCGTTTTGTTTTAAAACCAGTTCCAGATCGTATAAATTAGGACTTTCAGGATTCCATGGTTTGATGTTTTTCCATTGAGCAGCGATTGATGCCGCAGTACTTTTTGCTTTTACAGGAAAAGTAAAAGTTTCGAATTTTTCTCCGTTTAAACCTTTCAATGTAGCTTCTAAAAAAGCATTTTTAGAAATGTTTTTAAGATTTAAATCTACAGTAATCGAGCCGTCCATTTTTGGATTTACTGCAATATGTTGAATATGTGTTTTAGGAGAAACCTCCAGCCAAACCGGACGATAAATTCCTCCAAAAAGCCACCAGTCTGCTCTTCTTTCAGCTGCATTTACTGATTTATTGGCAGAATGTTTCCAGACATGAACTTCTAAAGTGTTTTTAGAACCGAATTTTAATAAGGAGGTAATCTCATATTTAAATTCATAAAAACCACCCTGATGAATTGCTCCGGCCAGTTTTCCGTTGACTTTTACCTCGGTATCTGTCATAGCTCCGCCAAAAACAATCTGAACCTCTTTGTCTTTATAATCAGCTGGGACATCAAATTCAAATTTATACAAACCTTCTTCCTTGCTTGGTTCTTTCTGGTTCAGTTCTTTATACCATCTTCCATACGTATATTCTCCAAAACCTTCTAATTCCCATTGAGAAGGAACATTTATCTTAGACCAGGTTTTGCTGTTGTTGCCTCCGGTACAATAAAAATCCCATTGTACAGGATGTTCAAAATCTTTTCCGGAAAGATAAACTTTATCCGTTTGCTGTGCTGCGCTGTTTTGATAAGAAAATAAAGCTACGGCAGCAATTGTAAGGTTTTGGATTGTGTTTTTTAGTAACATAAATAGGTGTTTCTATAATGGTTTAGTTTCCATCTGGTTTAGTAATTTCAAATCGGTCACTCAAAGGAAGTGTCCAGTTCGAAATATAATTTGGTTTTTTGGGATTGTAATTTGGAACTTCTTTTCGGATTTGCTTTTTTAACGGAATATCGAGTTCGCGAATTCCTTTAAGTACACATAGCGCAATTTCGTTTGCTCCAAAACTATTAAAATGAGTGTTGTCTTCCAAAACTTTTACCTGTCCAGGAAAAGTATTCGCAGGATATTGCACAAAAGCCTTTCTTGACGGTTCATCACCCCAGGTTTCGTATAATTCGGTTGTTATTTTGGTAATATCGATAAGTGCTACATTGTTTTTTTCTGCAACAATTCGCATGGCGGCAGGAAAATCACCATGTGTTTCTTTTAAAGTTCCGTTTTCATTAAAAGCACGACGTTGCGTAGGCGTCACCAAAACCGGAATTGCTCCTTTATCTCTGGCAGACTGGACAAATTCGGCTAAAAGAGTAGAGTAAGAACCCCAGGCACCATTTCCTTCACCTTTTATCTTTTCGTCGTTATGTCCGAATTCCACAAATAAATAATCTCCTTTTTTAATAAGCGAAAGAATCTTTTTTAAACGATTACCACCTTTAAAAGAACTCAGCGCTGAACCTGAAACCGCATAATTGGCTACCACAACCGTATCGTCAAAATAGTTGGTTATAAATTGTCCCCACGAAGCCCATGGTTCCACATCCTGATCGGTAACAGTTGAATCTCCGGCTAAATAAACGACTGTAAGATTGTCTTTTTTGGTGATTTTTATACTTTGAATAGTAACATCTCCTAAAAACTCCAGTGTAAGTTTGTCATCCCAATTCAGAATATCTTTTTCTCTGTCTTTAAGGGAAACATTCTGGGTCTCATTAATTTTTGGAGTTCTCACATTTACATTAAAAATTTTGGTTACCGGTTTTCCTTTTTTTATCGAAAACTGATCCAGCATTAATCTTCGTGACTCCGCTTTAATAGTAATATTTGATGCTCTTTCAGTACTTCCCATAACCACTTCAATCTGGTAATTTCCTTCTGGAAGTTTTACAGAAAAATAAGTTGGTTTAATCGCAGAAAATGTATTCGGGTTGATTGTTGCATTCGGGGCTGAATTTATGTCAAAACCATATCCTTTCGCAGCATCATATAGTAAAGGTGTGTTTACAGATATTCCTTTTTTACTTTTTAATGCAGTTCCAAAATTAAATAGTTGATTTTCAGTATTATCATTTGGATTAATTTCAGTTAAAGAATCGCTATTTAAAGCATATAAATTTACCTGTATTGCTAAGCAAAAAAATAGACAGAAGGAAGTTTTAAATTTTATCAAGTTTTTCTTTTTTAAAATTATTGTAAAATCAAAACTAACGGTTACTTATTTATATAGTATCCTGTACTATGATGTTAAAAAAATGAAAGAATATAAATTATGATATTGAAAAAATCAGGTAGGTACAGGATGCAATACCATAAAAAAACGAAGAAATTGCGTTTAAATTATCAAAATCATTAGGTGTTTGATAATGATTATGTGCCTCTGAATTATTAAATTTTATGAAAACCAAAAACAATACCATCCCGACTTTTATTGGCTTATTATTGCTGTGCCCTTTGCTAACTATAGGACAGGAAAAAGAAGCTGTGCGTAAAATTCATTATGCTCCTGAAGGAAATAGTTTTGTTTTAAAAAACGGTACCAGAAAATTCAACAGGGCACTTTATGGCTCGAATACAGGTTTTAGGGTTGAGACAGGGGATTTGCCTGAATTTGCGATGTACATGCCGGGAATGGGCGGGAATTTTAAACTAGGTTTAATAAATGGCAAAGACAGCAAATGGATTACTGAGGCTTCAAAAATTGATACAAAATATGTATTGGGTACGATGCAATACGAAATTCAGGACCCCATTTTAGATAACGGAAAACTGATTGTAAAAGTAGTTGCCTTAAAAGAAAAAGAAGGCTTTATTGTAAAAGTATCAGGCGAAAATGTATCCAAAAAGATAAATTTAGTCTGGACATACGGCGGTGCAACGGGGAAAAAATTCAGTCGTGACGGCGATATTGGTGCCGACCCTGAGTCGGTGTTTTATTTACAGCCTGAATATTGTACCAATAATAAATATACGCTAAAAAAACAGTCTTTTTTACTGGAATACGGTTCTGAAAGCAATAAAGAGAAAACAGGTAATAACAAAAAACTAACAGTTTATTTTCCGGGTTCTGATATAAAGCTAGCCAATCCAAAACAGCAGAAAACACCTTTGGAATTATACAGTTCCAATCCTGAAAATCTGACGCTTGTTACAGGAAAAAATGCCATTTCAAAAAGCGACATGTTTTGGCTGTTTTCAAGCGAAGATTTAAAATCGGATGTTTCTCAAAAAGGATTATCGCAATTGTATGACAAATCGGTTCAGGAAACATATCTTTTAGCGAATAGAGTAAAGGTTGTAACTCCGAATCCTTACATTAATACATTAGGTTCAGCACTTTCAATAGCAGCCGACGGAATTTGGGAAAGCCCGGCTTACCTTCATGGTGCTATTGCATGGCGAATGTACCTGAATGCCTGGCGTGGCGCTTATACGGCTGATCCATTAGGTTGGCATGATCGTGCGAAAACTCATTTTACAAGTTACAGCAAATCACAGGTTACGGCTCCTGAAAGCGGTCCTATTGTTTTGGATACGGTCCGAAATTTTGCCCGTCAGAAAGAAGTTTTGGGAACCTCAATGTTCAGTAGTGGCTACATCAGTCGAAACCCGAATAAAAATACGGTGGCACATCATTATGACATGAACCTGGTTTTTTTCGATCAGATGCTGAGACATTTTAAATGGACTGGAGATACTTCGTTCATGAAAGAAATGTGGCCAACGATCCAAAGACATTTAAATTGGGAAAAAAGAAATTTCGATCCGGATAATGACGGACTTTATGATGCCTATGCCACAATATGGGCGAGTGATGCGTTGCAATACAGCGGTGGTGGTGTGATTCATTCTTCGGCATATAATTTTTACGCAAATAAAACGGTGGCTGAAGTTGCCAAAAGAATTAAGGTTGACGGAAATCCTTTCCTTAAAGAAGCGGATAAAATCCTAAAAGCTTCGAAAGACCAGCTTTGGATTCCTAAAAAAGGCATTTTTGCAGAATATAAAGACGCTCTTGGAAACAGATTATTGCATGATTTTCCCGGTGTCTGGAGCATTTATCACACTATCGATTCCGAATTATCGAATCCATTTGAGAGTTATCAAATGCTGAGCTATGTGGACAAGCAGATTCCGCATATCCCGATTTCGGCAGAAGGACTTGATAAAACCGATCTTTACACGATAAGCACCACCAATTGGCAGCCTTATACCTGGTCTATCAATAATGTTGCCCTTGCAGAACAATTGCATACTTCGTTGGCTTTCTGGCAAGGTGGACAATCGGAAAAAGCATTTAAGATGTGGGAAAGTGTGTTGATCGAAAGTATGTATCTGGGCGCTTCTCCGGGTGGTTTTGAGCAGCTTTTATATCAGGATGCCATAAGAGGCGAATTGTACCGCGATTTTGCTGACCCGATTGGAATGGCGTCGAGAACTTTGGTGGAAGGACTTTTCGGAATCCAGCCTGATGCTTTGGCCGAAGTTTTAACGATTCAGCCCGGATTTCCTTCAAAATGGAATCACGCAGCTTTAGATATCCCGGATATTTCAATTGATTTTAAAAGAGAAAACAAAACAGATTCATATCTCATAAAAAATCAGTTTACAGCAAAAATGAATCTGAAACTGGTTGTAAATGCACCTTTTGAGGGAATTCAGGATATAACTGTTAATGGAAAAACGGTTAGCTGGAAAAATATTCCGGAAAGTATCGGAGCTCCAAAAATTGCTGTTGAAGTACCTTATGAGGCTGCTTATGATGTGAAAATTAACTGGAAAGGCGAGGCTTTAGAAGAAATACAATCTGTAAAGTCTTTGACAGCAGGCGAATCTTTTGTCATAACAACTGCTAAGGCAGACATTGTTTCCGTTTATGACCCGCAGTCTATTTTGAGCGAAATTTCAAAAACAAATAAATCGTATGAGGCAATTGCATATGGCAACAAGGTTAAAACATTTTTTATTCAGTTAAAGCAAGGAGATGTAACCTGGTGGCAGCCTGTTGATGTTGATTTGAAACCGAAAATTGAATCAGAAATTATTCAGTTAAAAAATAACAATGTAGAAATTACATTGAAAAATAATTCGGAAAGCAAAATTGAAGGAAATATAGTTTTTGATGCTTCCGCAAAAGACAATCAGCAAAAGATTTCTCTAGGTACAAATCAGAAAGAAAGTCTTGTTATCCCGTTTGAAAAATTAGTTCCGGGAACCAATAAATTCTCAGTTAACTCGGGTTCAAATACCATAAAAGAAGTAACTTTTACAAACTGGGATATTCCGTTCAGCAATTCGAAAAAACAAGAAACTGTTTTGCTTTCTTCTTTTTTTAATTCGAAAGTAACAGATGTTTTCATCGAGAAATACTTGTCTCCAAGACCGCAAACAGTAACCTTGCAGCTTCCAATAAACGGAATCGGAAATTGGTGTTATCCAAATGTTTCTGTAAAACTGGACGATTCAGGACTACGTCAAAAAGCAAAATCAAATGGAGAAATTACAACTCCTGAAGGAATTGTTTTCAAAACTCCTTCTGATGAAAATCAAAAAAATATTGTTTTTACATCACAGTGGGATAATTTTCCAAAAAGTGTCAACATCCCGTTAAGCGGAAAAGCTTCGCATATTTATTTTATGGTGGCCGGAACGACTAATCCAATGCAAAGCCGAATTGTAAATGGTGAAATTGAAGTAAATTATACCGATGGGACTTCAGAAATTTTACAGTTGAAAAACCCTGAAAATTGGTGGCCAATCGAACAGGATTATTTTGTTGACGGACTGGCGTTTACAACAGATGCCCCAAAACCGCCGAGAGTTTATTTGAAATCAGGTGAAATTTCAAGAACTTTTAATGATTTCAAGAGTATAAAAGGATATTCCAATTTTGGTATTGATGGTGGAGCCGCAACGATTCTGGATTTACCTTTAAACAAAAATAAAACCTTAAAAAATCTTACAATCAAAGCAATTGCAAATGATGTGGTTATTGGGCTGATGAGTGCTACACTAATTAGATAAAAAGAATTCAATGTCAACATCAATTTCAAAAATCAATATCAATCAACTCGAAATAAATTAACTGCTATATGAAATGAGCATGACTAAAAGGTTGTTATAAATACCATCGAAGATATGCAAATTACACATGACCAATAAAAAATAATAAATAGCTACATATGAAAAAAATATTCTCCCTGTCTTTTTTGATGTTGTCGATTTCTTTGTTTTCACAACAAAAAATAGACAGGAAAGCATTGGTAACAAGACACAATGTTCAGATTACTGCAATAGATACTTTAGCTTCTTTAACCGTTGGTAACGGGACATTTGCTTTTACGGTTGATGCGACCGGACTACAGAGTTTTCCGGAAAAATATCAAAACGGAATTCCGCTTGGAACGCAATCTGAATGGGGGTGGGACAGTTATAAAAATACTGAGAATTATAAGTTTTCTGAGACTCTAAAAGACGTAGATCAGTATGGTCGTAAGATTTCGTATTCAACACAAATTAAAGAACCTGCACGAAAAAAAGAAGCAGTCGAATGGTTTCGTCAAAACCCGCATTTATTACAATTGGGAAATATAGGTTTTGAAATCACTAAGAAAGATGGCAGTTTAGTAAAACCGGATGATATTAAAGCTATTAATCAAAAGCTGAATTTATGGTCAGGAAAAATTGAGAGTTATTTTGAGGTGGAAGGCACTTCCGTGAAAGTGATAACGGCTTGTGATCAGACAAAAGATGCTTTAGGCTTTAAAATAGAATCAGATTTAATTCAGCAAGGGCGTTTGAAAATTCGTGTCCGAATCCCTTTTCCAACAGGACTATGGGGTGATATGGGCACGAAATGGGAAGAAAAACAGGATGTAAGTATTTCAGCCGTAGCTATTGCGGGGACTGATATGGGGAAAAAATGGGGCGGAAAACAAGATTATAAAAGCAATCTAAAAATCAAAAATAAATCAGAAGCTACAATTACACACGTAATGGACAGTATTTCGTATGATATTAATTTGAAATGGAAAGGCACTGCATCAATTAAAGAAAAAGCAAAGCATTATTTTGTTGTAGAACCTTCAAAAAGTAATACAATTGAATTGAGTTGTTCGTTCATCCAAACATATAAAAACAAATCTGTAATTCCTTCTTTTGAAGCGATTGAAAAAAGCAGTATCGGTGGTTGGGAATCCTTTTGGGAAAGCGGAGCGGCAGTTGATTTTTCAGGAAGTACAGACAAACGTGCACATGAACTGGAGCGACGTGTTATTCTTTCGCAATACCTGACCAAATTGCAGTGTACCGGGAAAGTTCCGCCACAGGAAACGGGTTTGACTTATAACAGCTGGTACGGAAAACCACACTTAGAAATGCACTGGTGGCATGGTGTGCATTTTGCACTTTGGGACAGACCGGAATTACTGGAAAAAAGTCTTCCGTGGTATCAGAAAGTTTTTGAAAAGGCTAAAAATATCGCTAAGAGACAAGGTTTTGAAGGGGCAAGATGGCAAAAAATGACAGATTATGATGGTAATGAAAGTCCGTCTTCTGTAGGGGCATTCTTAATTTGGCAGCAACCGCATTTTATCACGTACGCAGATTTAATATACAGTGCCAATCCAACAACGAAGACTTTAAATTTATACAGTGAACGTGTTTTTGCAACGGCAGATTTTATGGCTTCATTCGCTAATTACGACAGTAAAAATGATCGTTACGTTTTAGGGCCGGGCGTGATTCCGGCGCAGGAAAGATTCAAAGCGATCGAAACTTTTAACCCAACCTATGAACTTGCATACTGGAACTGGGCATTGAAAACTGCTATTGCGTGGAAGAAAAAATTAAATCAAAAAGTACCTGAAAAATGGGAAGACGTTTTGAAAAAACTATCTCCTTTGCCAATTGCAAAAGATGTGTATCTGGCAACAGAAAGCGCTACAGATTCCTATACCAATCCTGAATTTAAAACGGATCATCCATCGGTTTTAGGAACTTTCGGAATGCTTCCGGAAACGTCTCTTCTGGATAAAAAAATCATGAAAAACACATTTGATTTAGTTTGGAATACCTGGACATGGGATAAAACCTGGGGTTGGGATTTCCCAATGACAGCGATGTCTGCAGCCCGTTTGCAAATGCCTGAAAAAGCAGTTGACGCCCTTTTTATGAATGTAGTAACCAATACGTATTTAAAAAACGGACATAATTACCAATCGCCAAGACTAACGCTGTATCTTCCGGGTAACGGAGGATTACTAACAGCTGTTGCGATGATGTGTGCAGGCTGGGAGGGAAATACAGTTGAAAATCCAGGGTTTCCTAAAGATGGAACATGGAAAGTTAAAAGTGAAGGATTTAAGAAGATGTTTTAATTTATTGAAGATGTTAAGCTGCTAAGATTCTTCAATCGAAGTTTTTTTTAATCTCGCAAAGTCGCTAAGACGCAAAGAAAAATATAAAATCAAAACTTTGCGATTCTGCGACTTTGCGAGATTATTTTTTTTCAAGTAAACCTTAACCGTAAAAGACAGTCTAAACTTGCGTTAAACTTTACCAACCAAACCAATTATGAAAAATAGAATTTTAGTAACGTTATTCCTTTTGTCAGGTTCAATTTCATTTGCCCAAAGACAAATGGAAAGTTTAGACCGTGGCGTAATTGCCATAAAAGATAAAGGCCAGTTTTTTATCAGCTGGCGTGTTTTAGGAACAGATACAGATGATCTGGCTTTTAATTTATACCGAAAGAGCGGTTCAAAAAAAGCGATCAAACTAAATGAAAAGCCTATAACCGGGGCTACAAATTTTGTTGATACCAAAGCAAATCCGCAGGAAGAAAATACCTGGTTTGTAAAAACGGTTTTAAAAGGAAAAGAGGCAGAAGCCAAAGGAAGCTTTACGATTACTGCTTCAAGTCCGGACAAGGATTATTTGTCAATTGTGATAAAACCCGTTGAAGGTTACATTCCGAATGATCTTTCGACCGGTGATTTAGATGGCGACGGAAGATATGATCTAATTGTTCACATGACCGGAAAGGGACATGATAATTCGCATACCGGTATTACAGATCCGCCTATTTTTCAAGCCTATACTTTGGAAGGGAAATTTTTATGGCAGATTACTTTAGGCAAAAACATTCGTGAAGGAGCGCATTATACACAGTTTATGGTCTATGATCTGGATGGTGACGGAATTGCAGAACTGGTTTGCAAAACAGCTGACGGAACTACGGACAGTGAGGGAAATGTGGTTGGAGATGCTTCAAAAGACTGGGTTGACAGAGATCCAAAATCGGGAACTTATGGAAAGATTTTAAAAGGCCCTGAATATCTTTCCGTTTTCGACGGACGAACCGGAAAGCTGGTTACAACTACAGATTATATTCCGGAGCGTGGTGATTTGGCAGGCTGGGGCGGACATGGAGGTAGCGGAGGTAATGATACCAAAGGAAACAGAATCGACCGTTTTACAGCCTGTGTTGCTTACCTGGACGGGATTCATCCAAGCGTGGTAATGTGCCGTGGATATTACGGCAGAACGGTTTTGGCGGCCTTCGATTTTAAAAATAAAAAACTGACTTCAAGATGGGTTTTTGACAGTAAAGACGCTGAAAACCCTTATTCCGGAATGGGAAATCACGGATTAACGGTGGCTGACGTTGATAACGACAGGAAAGATGAAATTGTTTACGGCTCGATGTGTGTAGATGATAATGGCAAAGGATTGTATACGACCGGTTTCAGGCACGGAGATGCACTGCATGTTTCTGATCTGGATTTGGATGTTCCGGGCTTAGAAGCATTTGGTATACATGAAATTGAAAATAAAACAACCGGTCCGGGTGTAGCCGTTTTTTCAGCAGCAGACGGAAAAGTTTTGTTTACCGATTCTTTAAATGAAGATGTTGGCAGGGGAGTGGCAGATAATATCGATCCGACAAGAAAAGGAGCACAGTGCTGGTGGTCAGGCTCGCCGTTTTTGTATGATATGAAAGGGAATAAAATAGGGGATGCTCCAAAATCAATCAATTTCCTTATTTATTGGGATGGAGATACTTCAAGAGAGCTTTTAAACTCGAATTATATTGACAAATATGGCAAGGGCAGATTGTTTACGGCAACAGGAGCAGTTTCGAATAACGGAACAAAATCAACCCCGGCACTTTCTGCGGATATTTTGGGAGACTGGCGGGAAGAACTGATTTTAAGAAGCGAAGACAATAAAGAGTTACGAATTTATTCAACTACAATTCCAACAGATGTAAAACAATATACTTTAATGCACGATCCTCAGTACCGTTTGAGTATTGCCTGGCAAAATGTAGGGTATAATCAGCCACCCCATACCGGTTTTTATTTTGGAAGCGGGATGCAGCCGGCTCCAAAACCTAATATTGTTTTGGTTCCTTTGAAGGAGTAGATTTTATTTAGATTAGCCATAGATGTCAGGCTGAGCGGAGTCGAAGCCCTTTCGGTAAAAAAGTCCTTCGACTAAATTCCGTATGATATCATTCTTAAAAGACACATAAAAAAAGTCCGTTTCATGTATTTGAAACGGACTTTTTAGATTTGTGATTTATTGGGGCAAAAAACAAACCTTGTTTTAATTTTGAAAATCAGATTTCCAATAATAAAACTATTTGATTATTATTTTAGTTGTAGAAGTTTGACTGTTTTTAGTTAGTTTTAAGATATACAAACCAGTTTTTAAATTTAAATGAAGTGAATTGTCATTTGTTTTGCCGGTGACTTGTTTTTCACCTAATATATCAAACACTTCGTATTCTATAGTTTCATTATCTGTATTGTTGATAAAGAAATTCCCATCTGAAGGATTTGGGTATACCGCTACAGCTTCTAACTTGTTTTGATCTTTTACAGAAAGGGTAGTAGGTGTGTAAGAGAAAAGTTCTTGCCCGTCAGTTCCTGTAGCTGCAAAAAACAATTTGTTTCCTACTTTTGTTAAACTGCTAACTCCTGTTGGATTAATGCTTCCTGAAATCAGTGAGCTTACCAAAACAGTACCGGCTGCAGTACCATCAGTTTGCCACAACTCTCTTGAAGTATCAGCGTTACTATCGGCAGTAAAATATACTATTCCGTTTAGTTCAATATAATCAACAGTTGCAGCTGATGTTGGTGCATTAAAATCAACCAGTTTGGTTAATGTAGAATTAGTGTATTTGTAAAAATCATAATTAGTGCCGTCATCAGAAGCGAAGAAATAAAGCACGCCATTTACAGATTGAATCTGATCAGGTGTCGAACTGCCTGTTCCTGGGTTAATGTCAGCAACTTCAGTAGTTCCTGCTTCTGTTCCATCAGTTTGCAATAATTCTACTCCGTTAGGACCGTTTGCTCTAAAAAAAGTAACATTACCCACATTAGCAAAACGAATAGGAGCAGATCCTGTAGTTCCGGGATTAATATCTTTAACTAATAATGTTCCTGCTTCTGTTCCGTCAGTTTTCCACAATTCAAATCCGGTTGTACCAATATTTCCCTGAAAATAAATAGTATTTCCATTTTTGAAATACGTTGTTCCAACACCATGTCCTGTTCCTGAATTGATATCCTTAATATTGTTATTCGAATCTGTAGAAATACCGTCCCATTTGTATAATTCTCTTCCTGTTGTAGTAACAACTAACTGAGTATAAATAGCGTTACCATTTAGGTTTTCAATCCAGCTGAAGCTATTTGCTGTACCAGGCTGATCAATAAGATTTGTTATAGTAGTACCATCAGTCTTCCATATTTCAGTACCAGTGGTTCCATTGTTAGCTGCAAAAACCATAGTTGTTGGATTAATCACAGTAAGAAATGAAGGGTTTGAAGCTGTAGTGCCGGGATATAAATCAAATATCATTTGTGTCCCTGCATTAGTACCATCAGTTTTCCAAAGCTCTGTTCCGTTTACACTTGTTCCGTTTGATGCGGTAAAATAAACCTGATTGTTAAAAGCTGTAAAATTTGCTGGATTTGAATTAGAAGCAGCAGTTGTTGTAGTGTTGATATCTTTAACCATTACTGTGCCAGCTTCAGTTCCGTCAGATTTCCATAATTCTACGCCATTTGTACCATCGGTAGCCCTAAAAAATAATGTTCCATTAAAGTCGAAAAAATTTGTTGGACTTGAAGAGTTAGCATTTCCGGGATTTATGTCCTTGATCTGAGCTATTTGCCCAAATGACAGGGAAGAAATTAATAATAAAAAGAGGTATTTGTTTTTCATATTGTACTGGTATTAAATTAATGTATTTACAAAGAGTTGAAAATTTTAATAAAATTATAAACGGATTATGCTTTTGCTTTTTTGATGTTAAGCGCAATTATTGCAGGTATTGAGACAATAAGTGGAAAGACAATAACAAGGAAAATCAAAAGATAAGGCTGTTTAAATTTATGTCGGTCTTTTATAATATATAATAGTGCAATAGGCGTTAGGATCAGATATAATAAAACGCAAAGCTGATATAGAAATAAATCTGTTTCAAATGGGGCAATTAATTCATTCATAATAGTTTATGTTTAAATTTTACTAAAATTATTTTGGAAGATCCGGGGTCATAATCCTTCTCGTTGGCGTACTTAACGTTTCTATAAAAGCCAGTAAATCGCTGATTTCTTCTTTACTTAAGTTTAATTTCTTAAGCATTGGATCTACTTTCGGAATTAAGGTATCACGTGCTGTTCCCAAATATTTTTTCTGAACAGGAGAAGGATTTCCTAAATTATAAAGTTCTACAACATCTAGTAATGTTGGGAAATGTCCGTGGTGCATCCATGGTCTGGTATTGACTACTTCACGAAGTGTTGGCGTTCTGAATTTGCCAATATCCTTAACATCTTTCGTAACATTGTAACGACCAAAATCTTCATTTTTTGTTCCGAATAAAACCTGTCCGTCATTATGAAACTGATTGTCGCTGAAATAAGGTGTATTATGACAGTTGATGCATTGCGCTTTGGTTCTGAACAAATGCAGTCCTTTTACCTGCGAATCTGTATAAGCTTCGGATTTTCCGCTAATGAAATTGTCAAACTTGCTTTTTGGACTGTTGATGGATCTTTCGAATGTGGCAATCGCATACTGAATTCTTTCAAGCGTAACTTTTTTGTCTCCAAAAGCAGCTGTAAAAAGTGGGTTGTATCCCTTTATCTTTCCAATTTTATTGACTGCAATCGTAAGTTTTTCGTTCATTTCTAAAGGATCACCTACAGGAAATTGCGCTTGATCTTCTAAGCTCTTAGCACGTCCGTCCCAAAATAAAGAAGTGGCATAAGCCGAATTCAAAATGGTCATCGAATTTCGTTTTCCGGTTTGACGGTCATGACCAAATGAACGCGTTAAATTGTCTGTCCAGCCTAATTCAGGATTGTGACAGGAAGCACAGGCAATTTGTCCGCTGACAGATAATCTTGGGTCAAAAAACAATACTTTGCCCAGACTTTCTTTTTCTTTAGAATATGTATTGTAGGCAGGATAAGGAACAGCAGGAAGCACCCCGATATCCTGAAATTTAGATTTGTCTATGCTTTCATGTAATTCTGCAGCAGGCCATTTTGAGGTATCTCCACTGGAATAGAGTTTTCGTAATTCAGGAATATCAATATAATCAGGATCTTCGATGCTTTGATATGCTGTTAAACTCAAAAGCAGTAAAACGGGTATTATTAATTTTTTTACTTTCATAGTTATAATGTAACTTCTTTAGGACAAGATTCATTTAAAGGTGCTAATGTTGGATAAACTTTATTATTGTAAATCCTATATTGAGAAGAGATTGTTCCTCCAAAAAGTTTATCGTTGGTTAATTTCAATTCAAAAGAAATTTCAAATAAACCCGTACTAATTTCTTTGTAAGTTCCTTCACCTGAAATTGCAATACTATAGCTGTTTTTATTCGTTCCGGTAATTGTGATATATTGCGGAATTACGAGAACTTTTCCATTCGTTTTGCTGTTACCGTTTTCAGGGAAAAATTCTAATGCTGATGTAATATTAAATCCTGGTGAGTTTGCTGCGGTAGTACTTTCGTTAGAAAACCATCTTTTTAGATTAAATGAATTGGTTGTATTGGTACCGGTAGAAACATTAAACCCAATTTTAAAAGCATCATGGTAAACATCATCATTAGGGTTTGTGTTTCCTTTGTCACTGTAAAAAATGGCATTTTCATTATCCTTCGTTACTACCACAGGAAAAGTAAAAGCATTAAAAGCCTGCCATGCACAACTACCACTTCTGTCAAACCAGTTTTCACCATATGTCAGGTAAAATTGATTTGATAAATCATAAAATTTAGAAGCAGGATTTGTAAGAATATCACGATTTGATTTTATAGGTTTAACGATTTGTAAAACAGTCGTTCCCGTAGCAATATAATCACCTGCATTTATAAGTGTAATACTGGTTTCATAATATACATCGTCTTCCTGAATATCTTCTAAAAGAGTTAAGTGATAGGTAATTGATTTTCTGTTATCCCCAAAGTCATCATGAGTTAAAGAATAATCAAAGCCATTCAGAAATTTGAAAATAGTAAGATTTTCAATTTCTGAAGGAATAAATCCGTTAGGAAAATTTACTTTAAAGTCAATTGTTTCCCCTGCAGCTCCTTTGACAACTATTCTGTTTGCTGACAATGAATACGGTGTACTCACTTCACCTAATATGATTGTTAGGACGTCATTTGAAACAGATGTATTTAAATTACCAATATGAATTTCAGGATCAGATGTACTTTCTAATTTTAAGGTTATAATTTGTTTTTCTTTCCATCTTTTTTCAAAAGAAAGAAAGATAGTATCGGTTAATTTACTTCCTTCAAAAAGTAATTCGTTTGTAGGTTCTATACTAAAACTATTTACATCTCCGGAAGTAACGGCACTAAATTTTGCTGTAACAGCAGATTTTAAAGGTGTTGAACTTAATGTTACCGGTACTTTTAATGTTTTAACCGATTTGTTTTCATAGCTAACTACCGGTGCCAAAACGGTATTAACAGATGGATATTCTAATGGAACGTTGCTAGTAGAGTTTACTAATAAATTAAACCTTATAAAAGGGCCAAAGTTTTTTGAGTCTAATCTGTAATCGTCCTTAGAACAAGAAGAAACTAATGTTATAACAATACTTAATACAGATATAATTTTAATACGATTCATTTTGTTCTAAGTTTGAGTTAATGTAAAGAGTATTTAGAGGTATTGGTAATACATATTTTGGTGACGGGTAGGTAAGTCCGCAGCTTAATGATATACAGCCATTGATACGTGAAATATCTTTTTTATTTCTTGCGATATCAAAAAGCAGATGCCCTTCAAAACACAGTTCTTTTCTTCTTTCCAGAAACAAAGTTTCGGAAATATTATCTGTAGTAGTTAATAAAGCAGCGTTTGCTCTTTCTCTTATAATATTAATATCTTTCTTTGCCTGTTCCGGGTTATTAAGTCCTATTGCTGCTTCGGCCCTTATTAAATATTGTTCACTTAATCTAAATGCTACATATCCGGGATTTCCCTGGAATTTTTTAGTAAAATAATAGTTAAGCATTACCGGTTGTAGATTCACTAACGTAGAAAGTGTTTTTACTAAAAACAGCTGTTTCCTAATATCATTGGTTTCATACAGATCAATCAAATCCTGCGATGCTGTATACCTTTCATAATTAGTATCAAAAGTATATCCAAAATAAGAAGATAATGATCCACTGACAGATCCATCTGTACTTTTTGTTACGGAAAATTCTAATAAGGTTTCGGACGTAGGTAGGTCTATCTTTTCCCATTGCGAAATATAATCAGCTGAACTTATCAGGCTTACACCAGAATTTTCGATTACATCATTTGCCGTATCATAAGCATTTTTCCAATCCTTTTTAGAGAGATAAACTCTGGCCAACAAAGCTTTTGTACTGTTAGTATTAAAATAAGAATAGGCAGGACCATTAAAAAGGATCGCGTTACTATATAAATCCAGAGATGTTTGAAGATCATTTATAATCAAAGAATAAGTATTGGCAGCAGTTTCCCTTGCAGGATAAGTAATACCGTTACTAATCGAGTGGGTACTGTAAACAATTCCCATATGAGAAGCATCCTGAGTATATCCGTAATTTTGACTATAGACTTCACTTAGCAAAAAATGCATATAAGCCCTAATAGTCAAAGCCTCAGCTTTTATTTGACTTTTTTCTGCTGTAGTAGCATCTGCCAGAGCATCTGTATATTCTAAAATAAGATTTGCCTGATTGATAATGCTATAGCCACTTGTATAGAATAATTTAAAATTAGAGTCAGTAGATTGATCTTCAAAAGAATATACTTCTTTAATGTTTTCAGGAATAGTAATTTCTCCTTTCGTACTTGATCCCAGAGAAGGGCTAAATTTTATATTGCCTCCTTGTAAATCTGGATAAACAGAAAATATTTCACCACTCACATTATTTTTAAGAGTCAGGTATAGACCGTTTAATGCCATTAATACCCCTTTTTTATCTTTTAGCTGTTCTGTAATAGAAGTTTTGTCTCCAGGTTCTTGTTCTAAAAAATTGCTACAGTTTTGCAGCAAAAAACTTATTGCAAAAAGCATTATAAATTTTAATCTTATGGAAGTTTTTAAATATTTCATCTTTTAAAATTTAGTGTTAATACCGCACGAAATAGTTCTGGCTTGCGGATAAGTGTAGCTGAATTCTCTAATGCCATTGATTCCTGACGGGCTTTTTTCTCTATACCAATACAATGCATTTGAAATATTTGCAAAGACAGTCAAGTTATCCAGAAAAGTATTTTTTACAGGAACATTATAACTTAAGTTAATGTTACTGATTTTGATATAGGTAGCATCATAAATATTCCTGTCTAAATTAGGCAGTAATGTAGTATTACCAGGTGCAGGCTGAGAAACAACATCTCCCTGTTTTCTCCAATAGTCAAAAGCATTTACAGACATATTTCGGTTAGAAGTAGTTTGATATTTCGAAATAATCTGGTCAGAAACTAATTTATCTCCACCCCATTGAAAAGCCCCTGTTATACCTAATGTAATACTGTTGTTTAGTGAAAAACTATTATTAAAACCTCCAAAAGCTTTAGGCTGTGAGTCGCCAATCGGTTCCCAATCTACAGCCGTAAAAGTTCTGTTGTAGGCTGCCGCATCATAAATTTGGCCTCCCTTGTTTATTAAATCTCTTCCAGTTGCAGGATCAACTCCAGCCCACCTAGCACCCCATATTGTGGTGGTGCTGTAACCAATTTTTTGAGCAAGAGCAATTGACGATATAGAATAATCGCTTCCTAATCCTACCAAATCAGTTACTTTACTGTTTACAGTTGATACGTTAAACGCAGTTGTCCATTTAAATTTGCCTTTTCGTAACCATTTGATTCGAGTACTCAATTCAAAACCTTTATTATACATACTTGCTGCATTTAGCTGTACAGATCCATAACCGGTTTCTATCGGAATATCTCTACCTGTAATTAAATCACTTAGATCATCATAATAATATTCTAATGTTAATTCAATAACATTAAAAACATTAAAATCTACACCGGCATTAAATTTTTTATTTTTTTCCCATTTTAAATTACCATTAGGAGCATCGGTCGGAATTGCATATTCGCCACCATTGTAGCCATTTTCCAAAATATTGTAAAGTCCCTTAGACCTATATGATCCAATTCTTGAATTACCTGTAGAACCATAACTTACTTTTAGTTTTAGAAAATCAATCCAGGAACTTGATTTTAAAAAGCCTTCATTGCTTGCTATCCAGGCCAGACCTGCACCACTGTTTAAGGCAACATTTGTATCGTTTCCAAAAACGGAACTTTCATCACGTCTAATATTTCCTAAGAAATAATATTTTTTCTTATAATTATAATTGATTTGAGTAAAGAAGGAAACTCTCGAATTATAATTAATATCACTTTCAAAAGCTTGTCTTGCTTTGGATTCATCGACTAAAGGAGTTAAAGGGTCGTCATCCTGAATTGCATCCCCGATATCGTTAATTACATTTGGATTCGTAAAACCTCTGGCCGATGAATAGTTAAAATTGGTTCTTTCTTCAGAAAGTTCAGATCCAATGACACCATCTATAGCATTGTTTTGATTGATTTGTTTATTAAATAATGCTTGTCCCTGCCAGTTCCATTTGCTTGAATTTCGTTCATTGATCACACGTCTTCCCCAAGCCGGATAAATATTTCCTTCGTAAGTAAAAGAGCCATTAGCCTGGCCACTTTCATTTTCAGCAGAAAAATAACGATCCTGAGTTTTATCTTTATAATCAATACCAAATAAAGTCGAAAATTTGATGTTTTTATTTAGTTCATATCCCAAACTCAAACTTCCTAATATCCCATATGAATCGGTTACATTTTTATTTTGCTCAATTGCAGCCAGAGGATTTCCGCCAGTTATACCATTTAATCCCACTTTAGAGTAAGTACCGTCTTCATTATATGGTGAAAGATTGGGTAAATAAGCAAAATCATAATAAATGTTTGGAGCATCTTTTTTGATGTAACTAGGATTAAGGGATAGATTTATATCCCATTTTGAAGCTCTGAATCCTAAATTTATTCCACCATTTAATTGTTTTGTTGTATTGCCCAATTGAGGTTCATCGATATTTAAGTACGTTAAATTTGTATTGTAAGAAAATTTTGAAGTAGATCCTGAAACGCTAAAATTATATTTGTTGTAAATTCCGGAATTATTTAATAAATCAAACCAATTTGTGTTAATACCGTTATAAGGGACCATGACATGATTTGCAGTTGTGTTTTTTAAATAATCATTTCTAAGTTCAGCATATTGAGCACCGCTTAAATATTTTATTTGATTAATAGCAGTAGACGTTCCAAGTTGATTAGAAAAACTAAATTTAGTTTTTCCTTTTTTTCCTTTTTTAGTTGTAATTAAGATTACTCCATTTGACCCATCTGCACCATATAAACCTACTGCGGCAGCGTCTTTCAATACGGTAAAACTTTCAATATTATCCGGAGAGATTCTTGCCAGAGGGTTTGATAACGTTTCACCGTCAGCTCCAACTCCAGTAAAGAAACCATTGTCAATACCAGTTTCTTCAGTCATAATTATACCATCAATAATAATCAGAGGCTGTGATGATGTACTTATAAGATTTCCATTTAAAGGTTTTAAAGTTCCTTGCCCGCGAATATTTATTTTTACCGGACCTCCAACACCTGAAGTGTTTTCAATTAACACTCCTGCAACCTGACCTTCCAGCATTTTGTCTATACTTTCAGATGCCTGCTGAACTGGAATATCTTTAGCGGTTATAGTAGAAATACTTCCTACAATTTCCTCTTTTAGCTTTTGGGTTCCGTATGATGATGTAATAATTACAGGGTTTAATTCATCTACAGCTTCTTCCATATAAAAAGTGAAATTAGTTTTGCTGTCTACTTTTTGAATTTGAGTTACCATTCCTAAATGCTCAACCTGAAGTATAACTTCGCTTATGTTTTTTTCGCTTAACTGATAAATGAATCTTCCGTCAAAGTCAGTTATAGCACCTCTTCCTGTACCTTTTACTAATATTGAAGCTCCCGGAAGAGGCGATTTATCTTTTGCACTCAATACAATTCCTTTGATTGTTCTTTCTGTTTCTTCTGAACTATCTGTTGAAGGAGGAGCAGAGCTTGTTAATAAAACCTGCTTTTTCTGAATATAAAATGAAATGTTTTTGCCTTTAAATAATTGCTTTAAAGCAGTTTCCAACGAAACATTTTTCACATTGATACTGGCCTTTTGATCCGTATCAATTTTTTTTGCATTATAAATAATCCTAAAATCACTTTGATCTTCAATAGACTTGATAATCAAACTGATGGGCTCATTGTTTATATGTAATGTAATCGATTTGTTTTGTGAAAAACCTTTTAAACCGGATAATATAATGGCTAAGAAAAATAAAATTTTTCTTGAAAATTGTACAGTAAGTTTCATATTGCTAAGTGGTTACGGAATATTGGTAATGATAATCGTGTTTTGCTTAATAGTGTAATCAAAAGGGGTGTCACGTTTTAGAAGTTCTAAAATGTTTTCGACGCTTGATTCACTAATTTTAATTGTTCCGGTGAAAGTCTGTCTGGCTAAATCCGAATTTTCATTAATAATTTCAACGTCGTAGCTACGCTGAATTATTTTTACAATAGTTGAAAATGGAGTATCCTTAAATGTGAGTTCGCCTTTTGTCCAGGCTGAATAGAAAGCAGGATCAACAGATTTTGTTGTAATTTTTTTCGAATTGTTTTGCCAGACTGCCATCTGATTTGGTTTTAGCAAAACAGCATTCGATGGATTTTCTTTGTCATACATCTGAATGCTTCCTTCAACCAAAACACTATTTACAGTGGAGGTTTCAGGATAAGCATTTACGTTAAACTTCGTTCCCAAAACTTCAATATCAACCTGATTGGCGTTTACTATAAAAGGATGTTCTTTGTCTTTGGCAACTTCAAAAAAGGCTTCTCCGGTTAAATAAACAGTCCTTTTTCCGCTAATTCCAAATTGTTCCGGATAGCGAATGGTAGTTCCTGAATTTAAATTCACAACAGTTCCGTCTGAAAGTATAAGTTTAAATGTTTTACCATAAGGAACTTTAAGAGAATTGTATACAATTACATCATTTTCAGCTTTTCCAAAATATACAATTTGATTAGCAAACTTTTTAGCTACTAATTGGCCTTTCTCGTTTACTAAATTTCTCTGATTGTTTTTTGTGATAATTTCTGTTCGTCCATCTCCTAACTCAAGAACAATTTCTTTAGAATGTTTTCTTTTATGATTAAAATTTAAAGCAATTTTTCCTAATCCAAAAAGAAATAAAAGCACAGCAGCATATTTTAAATACTTTACAGCTTTATTTTTTGGTTTAATTTTAATTACCGGAGCATTGTCTTTTGAAATACCTTCAGAAAGAGAAGTTATTGCCCAGGCTTTTTTTAAGGTTATAAAATGCTTTTTATTTTCTTCAGAAGCTTCAATCCATTCAAAAAGAGTTTGAATTTCCTGTTCTGAGGCTTCGTTAGCTAAATATTTATAAATTATTTCTGATGGCATATTTGAGTTTTTTATGACTTCTTAAAGTAAGTACACTTCAAAAGTTAAAAACCCTATTTTTATTTCTTAATTATTGAAAATAAGAATAAATAATGCAAACATATAATCAGATAACCTGATTTTTAAAAATTTCAGAGCCTTTGTCATGTGGGCTTCAACGGCTTTTAGGGTAACCTGCATTTCTTCTGCAATTTCTGCATTTTTTTTATTTTCAAAACGCTTTTTTATAAAAACTTCACGGGTTTTTGGAGGTAAATCGTTGATTGATTCATTAATTATCCGTTCTAATTCGGTCAATTCTAATGTGTCAAACTGAATCGAATTTAAGATTTCGATATCAAGTTCTCTTTCTTTATGATTCAATAAATCGTTTTTGAATTTGTCCTTAACTTTATTATGTCGAATAAGGTTTAGACATTTCGATTTGGCGTAGGTGTATAAAAAAGATTGTATTCCGTTTAAGGAGTCAATATTTTCCCTGTTTTGCCATAAATTGATAAAAGCTTCCTGAGCCAGGTTTTCAGCTTCTTCCTGATCATAAACAAACTGAATGCTAAAAGAGGTAATTCTACGGAAATATTTATCATAGAAATAGGTAAACGCAGCTTCTTCTCCTTTTTTAAAAGATTCAAAAGTTTCGGATTCAAAGCTTGCATTAATATTCATCTATAATATATTGACTCTGGTAAAGGAATCACAATAATTTGTTATCCTAAAGTGGTATTAGTTCAGTAGTCGGGACAAAGATAAAATATTATTTATATTAATTCTAAATAAAAAATTAAGATTTAAAAAATTAACATTTGACTCATTATAATCATATAGAATTTCTGTCAATAAAATTAAAAGGGACTTTTACTTCTCCTTTTTCTTTGTTTAAAATCATTCGGGCAGCAATTTCTCCCATTACATTAAAGTCGGTTGACATAACTGTTATTCCCAATAAATCTTTTAGAGGTGTATCATTATAAGAGATTACCCCAATGTCCTGACCTAAAATATATTCTTCGTCTCTTATTTGTTTGACCAAATTCACGAGATCAGATTCTTCAATGGTGATAAATAAATCGCCTTTTTTCAAAATCATGTCATCATAAACTTCACTCAGAATTTCAAAGTTAATTTCATGTTCTACACAAAATTTTCTGAAACCATGCAAAATTCTTCTCGGATAAGGATAAACTGCTTTTTCCGGATATACTAAAATAAGTCTTTTGTATTTGTTTATTTTGTTAAGTCCCTCTTTTAAGGCATTATAAATATCATTTTCAAAATCCTGATATATTTTGATTACCTCGCTTCCTAAGCCGATTTTTATGTTATCCATAATTACCAGTTTATCCTGTGGTATTTGTTGGATTGCTTTTGCAACTTCATCTGTAAAACTCAAATGTTTTAATTCATCAGTTTTAAAGTGTGTTGTGATTACATAATAATCATAAGCGCCTTCAAATTTATCCAGCAGGTTTAGAAACAAAGTTTCATCGCAATGGTAAATATGTAAATCTACATGTGCATTTGCTCCTAAAGTATTAATAAAGGAGCTGTAGGTTTTCATTTTATAAGCACTCAGTTTATTAAATAAAAACAAAATATTGACTTTAGATTCTAATTTTGTTCTGGTAATATAGTATCCTTTTCCTCGTATTGAAGAAATAATTTTACGTTCTTTTAAAATATTATAAGCTTTCTCAACAGTATCCCTTGACATATAAAACTCCTCACTGAAATTGTTTATCGATGGGATCTTTTGGTTTATTTTCAGGTTACCATTAGCAATATTCTGTAGAATAGAATCTACAATTTGCTTGTACTTAGGTACTCTTGAATCTTCATCTATTTTAATTAACTTAATCATGGTTGGTATAGTAAAGTTTCTCTTAAATGTTAAGAGACGGGATTATAAATTGCATAATATGTAATATTTTTCTTCAAAAAGACCTGAAAAATATTAATTACGCATGCGTTCGCTAAAATATGAATTTTAAATTTAAAAAACCACGATATATCCAATCTTATCGCAATAATTTATGATTTAAAGTAAATATAAATTAGGGAAAGGACAGTACAGGATAGTTTTCTTTTTTACATTCTATTATTTTACAAAACCAAAATTAACTATCACTAAACCACAAAAAATAAATAAATGGAATCATTATTAGGAATCATTTTTCACTCCATTGGAGGATTTTCTTCAGGCAGTTTTTATATGCCTTTTAAAAAAGTTAAAGATTGGGCATGGGAAAGCTACTGGCTTGTTGGAGGTTTTTTCTCATGGCTAATTGTTCCGCCAATTGCTGCTTATTTAACGATTCCGAACTTTACTGAAATCATTACTACAGCAGCTCCGTCAGTTAAAGCGTTAGCGTACACAATGGGGTTAATTTGGGGTATTGGTGGATTGACTTACGGATTAGGTGTTCGTTATTTGGGAATGTCATTAGGTAATTCAATTACTTTAGGATTTTGTTCTGCTTTTGGAGCCTTGATTCCGCCGATCTATTATAATTTCAATGCAGTTGAAGGAAAAGAATCAATTAGTGATATGTTTGCTAACTCAGGCGGACAAATGGTTTTGTTTGGTGTTCTTGTATGTATTATAGGTATTGCTATTTTAGGTAAAGCCGGAATATTAAAAGAAAAAGATTTTCAAACCGGCCATGAAGACAAAGACAAAGATTTTAGTCTGGTAAAAGGCTTGATCATTGCGATAGTTTCAGGTATTTTAAGTTCGTTTTTTAATTTCGGAATAGAAGCTGCAAAACCAATGGCTGATGTCGCGAATGAATCCTGGAAAGCATTGCATCCAAATCAGGGCGAATTTCTGTTTCAAAATAATGTAAGCTACATTATTATTCTTTGGGGCGGATTAACAACCAATTTTATATGGTGTATTTATCTGAATTTCAAAAACAAAACTTTTGGTAATTACACAGATACAAAAACACCAATTTCAAAAAATGTACTTTTTTCTGCTATTGCAGGTACAATGTGGTTTCTTCAGTTTTTCTTTTACGGAATGGGAGAAAGCAAATTAGGAAACGGAGCAAGTTCATGGATTTTACATATGTCAACCATCATTCTTACCGCAAACTTTTGGGGCTTTTATCTGAAAGAGTGGAAAGGTGTTACTAAAAAAACCTTCAATACTTTTCTGTTAGGGATTGTACTTATGTTTCTATCCATTGTTTTGGTCGGAATCGGAAATTCATTATAAATAATAATAAACTATCAATACAAAATGTCAAATATAAACACAAACAGTATGACTTTTCAGCATGTAAGCTATCTTTGGGATGATGCTAAAGCTGCAGCATTAGCAGGAGATGAAGTAGCTCTTTTTATCTATCGTTCTAATTTATTAGGAGCAGATTTAAGACTTACTAATTATGGAGGAGGAAACACTTCAGTAAAAATTACAGATAAAGACCCATTGACAGGCGCAAGCTCAGAGGTAATGTGGATTAAAGGTTCTGGTGGAGATATCGGAACATTGACAAAATCAGGTTGTGCTGCTTTATATTTAGACAGATTACGCAATCTTGAAAACGTATACAGAGGTATTGAGTTTGAAGATGAGATGGTGGAGTTGTTCAATCACTGTATTTTTGATTTAGCTTCAAAAGCACCTTCTATTGATACACCTTTACACGGTTTCTTACCGTTTAAACATATCGATCACTTGCATCCTGATGCTGCTATTGCTATTGCAGCAGCAAAAGACGGAGCAAAAATCACAGAAGAATTATTTGATGGAGAAATCGGTTGGGTAGGATGGCAGCGTCCAGGTTTCGACTTAGGGCTTCAGTTAAGAAGCTGTCTGGAAGAAGCGGAGAAAAAAGGAAAAAAATTACGCGGTATTATGTTAGGTTCTCATGGTTTGTTTACATGGGGAGATACTGCTTATGAAAGTTATATCAACACACTTGAAGTAATCGAAAAGTGTGCTGACTATTTAGAAAGTAATTACGGAAAAAAACGTCCGGTTTTTGGAGGTAAAAAAATTGACAGCCTTCCGGAAGCTGACCGTAAATTAAAAGCGGCAAAAGTGGCTCCGATTTTAAGAGGTTTCTGTTCTTCAGAGCGTCAGATGATTGGTCATTATACAGATGATGCAAGAGTTTTGGAATTCATTAATTCTAATGATTTGTCAAAATTAGCTCCGTTAGGAACGTCTTGCCCGGATCACTTTTTACGTACGAAAATCAGCCCTTTGGTTTTAGAATTAGATCCAAACGAAGATTTATCAGATGTAGCTGCAATCAAAGCAAAATTAACTCCTGCTTTTGAAGCTTACAGAGCAATGTACAAAGACTATTACAATGCTTGTAAAAAGTCTAATTCACCTGCAATGCGTGACCCGAATCCAGTTGTAATTTTATATCCTGGAGTAGGTATGTTTACGTTTGCCAAAGATAAAACGATGGCTCGTTTAGCATCAGAATATTATGTGAATGCAGTAAACGTAATGAAAGGTGCAGAAGCTGTTTCAGAATATACTTCATTGCCTCACCAGGAAGCTTTTGATATTGAATACTGGTTGTTGGAAGAGGCAAAATTACAGCGTATGCCAAAACCAAAAGCACTTTCAGGAAGAGTAGCATTAGTTACCGGTTCTGCTGGTGGAATTGGTAAAGCTATCGCTAAGAGATTTGCTGAAGAAGGGGCTTGTGTTGTAATCAACGATATCAACGAAGAGCGTTTAGAAGGTGCAAAAGCAGAATTCATCAAATCATTCGGTAAAGATGCTGTTTCAAGTACTTTATTAAATGTTACTGACGAAGTAAGTACAGAAAAAGCATTGGATGCTGCTTGTTTAGCATTTGGTGGAGCTGATATTATCATCAACAATGCGGGTATCAGTATTTCAAAATCAATTGCAGAACACACTCTTGAAGAGTGGGACAGATTATATGATATCTTGGTAAAAGGACAATTTATTGTTTCTAAAGCCGGAATCGAAGTAATGCGTAAACAAGGTTTTGGTGGAGACATCGTAAACATTGTTTCTAAAAATGCAGTGGTAGCAGGTCCAAATAATCCTGGTTACGGTTCTGCAAAAGCAGCTCAGGCACATTTAACACGTTTGATGGCTGCGGAGTTGGGTGCTGATAAAATTCGTGTAAACACAGTGAACCCTGATGCTGTTATATCAGATTCTAATATCTGGTCTGGAGGATGGGCTGAAGGCCGTGCAAAAGCTTACGGAATTACCGTTGCTGAATTGCCTGCTTACTACGCGAAACGTACCTTATTAAATGAAATTATATTGCCTGATGATATTGCAAACGCATGTTTTGCATTCGTGGGAGGCCTGTTAAACAAATCAACAGGAAATGCCCTGAATGTAGACGGTGGAGTAACAATGGGCTTTTACCGATAAGTTGTTTAGTTTTTTTTAAGTTTATTTAACAAAGTGGTTTTTGTTTTCTAACGTTCGATTTCGGTCGGACGTTAGATTTTTTATGACAATTCTATTTTATAAATAATTTTCCTAAACACACAGAAAATAAAGAAAAAACAAGAAAAAAGTAACATAAAACAAGGGTTCACTTTGCAGAAATAGCCTTATATTGTAGACCCTAATAAAAAGAAATAAGTATGATAATCCAATCAAACACTATCGCATCTCATAATGATGGTTTATTAAAAAAACATCAGAATAAATTAGTTTATACAGCTTCAGAAATTGCAGAAAGTGAAGCTATCATCCAAAAGTTGATCGATTTTCAAATTGCAATTCCATCATGGGCTTTAGGAACTGGAGGAACAAGATTTGGGCGTTTTCCGGGTGGTGGAGAACCTCGTTCTATCGAAGAAAAAATTGAAGATGTAGGTTTGCTTCACGCTTTAAACAATGCTTCAGGAGCTATTTCTTTACACATTCCATGGGATATTCCAACAGATCATGCTGCTATCAAAAACCTGGCAGCACAGCATAATTTAAAATTTGATGCTGTTAACTCAAACACTTTTCAGGATCAGGCAAGTGCAGAGCAGACTTATAAATTTGGTTCTTTGCAAAATGTAAACAAAGCTGTTCGTAAACAAGCTGTGGCTCATAATATTGAAGTAATTCAACAGGGAATCGCTTTAGGTTCTGAGTCTTTAACGGTTTGGCTGGCTGATGGTTCTTCTTTCCCGGGACAATTAAATTTCAGAAAAGCATACCAGAATACATTAGAAAGTTTAGAAGAAATCTACGATGCATTGCCTTCAAACTGGAAATTGTTCTTAGAATATAAATGTGCAGAACCAAATTTCTATTCAACAACAGTAGCAGATTGGGGACAATCTTATTCTTATGTGAAAAAATTAGGTGACAAAGCACAAACTTTGGTTGATTTAGGTCACCATTTACCAAATGCTAATATCGAGCAAATCGTTTCTTTATTATTGATGGAAAATAAATTAGGAGGTTTCCATTTTAATGATTCAAAATACGGGGATGATGATTTAACTGCAGGAGCTTTAAAACCTTACCAGTTGTTCTTAATTTTCAACGAATTGGTTGAAGGAATGGACGCTCGCGGAATGAATCATGCTAAAGATTTAGGCTGGATGATTGATGCTTCTCACAATATCAAAGATCCTTTAGAAGACTTACTACAGTCTGTTGAGGCGATTATGATTGCTTATGCACAGGCTCTTTCTGTTGACAGAAAAGCATTAGAAATCGCTCAGGAAGAAAATGATGTTGTAAAAGCACAGGAAATTCTTCAAAATGCTTTCCGTACAGATGTTCGCGCATTAGTTGCTGAGGCTCGCTTACGTTCAGGAGCAGCTTTAAACCCGGTAGAATTATATCGTTCTCTTGCGGTTAGAAATAACTTAATTGGAGAAAGAGGATTAAAAACGATGGCCACAGGATTGTAATTATAAGTTATGAATTATGAGTTATAAGCTAAATGACTCAGCTAAACTCATAATTCTGTAATTCAAATATTTATAATTTATAATTCACAATTTACAATTAAAAAGAAATGAACGTAGTTGCAATTTTTGATATTGGTAAAACCAACAAAAAGGTATTTTTATTTGATGAAAATTATAAAATCGTTTGGGAAAAATCAGTAAATCTGGACGAAACCGTTGATGAAGACGGTTTTCCATGCGAAAATATTGATGTACTAAAAGAGTGGATTCTTGAGCGATTATCAGAAATAAAAGAACTGAACAACTATGTTCTGAAAGCTATAAATTTCAGTACTTACGGGGCTAGTTTTGTTTATATTGATGAAGAGGGCAATTCATTGACACCTTTATACAACTATCTAAAAGATTATCCGGAAGAACTGAAAAATGGTTTTTACAAAAAATATAAAGGAGAAGAAGTTTTTGCAGTAAAAACAGCTTCTCCTGTTTTAGGAAGTCTGAATTCCGGAATGCAGATTTACAGGCTAAAAGAAGAAAAACCGGAATTATTTGAGAAAGTAAAATATTGTCTGCATCTGCCTCAATATCTAAGTTTTCTTTTAACTGGTGAAGCTTACACTGATATTACAAGCATTGGATGCCATACAAATCTTTGGAATTTTAAAAAGATAAAGTACCACAAATGGTTAAAAAATGAAGGTATAAAAGAAAAACTTCCACCGATTCATCCCGGAAGAGATGTCATAAAAAAAGAAAATGATTTAGCGGTAGGGATTGGTTTACATGACAGTTCATCTGCCATTATTCCGTATACCATCAATTTTACAGAACCGTTTGTTTTATTGTCAACCGGAACCTGGAGTATTTCTTTGAATCCTTTTAATAATAAGGCCTTAACGTTTGAAGAACTTAAAAATGACTGTTTGTGTTACATGCAGTATACTGAAAAACCGGTAAAAGCAGCACGTTTATTTTCAGGAAACGAACACGAAGTACAAGCAAAAAGACTGGCAGAACATTTTAAAGTGCCGTTTGATTCTTTTAAAGAGGTTTATTTTGATAAAAAAATAGTATCGAATTTAAGAGCAGTAAATTTTCAAATTGTTTACCCGAAAAAATACGATTTTGATATTCTGAATGAATGTCCGTTTCAAAAAAGAGATCTTTCGGTATTCAAAACTTACGAAATTGCCTATCATCAGTTGATGCTGGATCTCGTTGAACAGCAGGTTTTTTCAACTAATTTAGTGATTCATAACAGCCCTGTAAAGAAGATTTTTGTGGATGGAGGATTTAGTAAAAATTCAATTTTCATGAACTTACTGGCAGAAGCTTTCCCGGATGTAGAAGTTTATGCTGCTTCAATGGCTCAGGCAAGTGCTTTAGGCGCTGCATTAGCGATTCATCAAAACTGGAATCCTAAACCGATTCAGAATGATTTAATTGATTTGAAATTTTATAAACACTGATTTTAAATCAAATTTGTAAATAAAATACGGAACACATAGCACATCGATTTAAATTATAAACTATGTTTTTATGTGTTTAAAATAATTATCCAGAATATGAAAGTTGGACTTTTTATACCTTGCTATGTTGACCAATTTTACCCAAAAGTAGGAATTGCAACCTATGAGTTACTAATAAAACTAGGATGCGATGTTCGTTTTCCTATGAAACAAACTTGTTGCGGGCAGCCTATGGCTAATAGCGGTTATCAGCATTTAACGAAAGGCTGTGACGCCAATTTTATAGCTAATTTTTCAGAATTTGATTATATCGTTTGCCCGTCAGGAAGTTGTGTTTTACATGTAAAAGACCATTTGCATGATGAAAAACAAGAAGATTTGGCTGCAGCAATGCGCAAAAAAGTTTTTGAACTGACAGAATTTATTACCGATGTTTTGAAAGTAGATCACATCGAAGGAAATTTTCCGCACAAGGTAGGAATGCATGTAAGCTGCCACGGACAACGGGGACTTAAGCTTTCGCAGATGACCGAATTAAATGCTCCTTTCTTTTCAAAACCGGAACAATTACTAAGCAATATAAAAGGTTTGGATTTGGTTGCATTAACCAGAAAAGACGAATGTTGTGGTTTTGGAGGTACTTTCTGCGTTACCGAAGAAGCAGTTTCTGTTAAAATGGGTCAGGACCGAATCAGAGATCATGAAAAACACGATGTTGATTATATAACTGGTGGTGACATGTCTTGCTTAATGCATTTGGAAGGAATTCTGAAAAGACAAAAAAGTAATATAAAGACAATTCATATTGCTGAGATATTGAATTCTGGAATAAAATAGTTTAATAAAATGCGCTAAAATTTAAACACATAGACACATAGTTTTCTTTTTTTAATTAAGATTAAAATAAATGACATATCATTTACACATAGCTATGTGTTTTTTAGCAAAGTGAAACGCCTTTTTTTAGAGCTTTAAAAATCTATGTCTCTATGTGTTAAATTAAAAATGTACTAATGAAAAAACTAACGACCGGTTTTGTATTAATCCTTTCACTTATTTTTTTATCGTTTAAAAAAGATCCGTCTTTGGTAACTTTAACAGAAATATTGGTAAAAGCACCTTTTGAAATGCCGGCTATAAAAATCCCGGATTTCAGCAAATGCAAAAAATATTCGATAGTTGATTTTGGAGCAGCCCAGGGTGATAAAAATAAAACTTCAGAAGCGATAAATAAAGCAATTTCCAAAGCTAATAAAGCTGGAGGAGGAATTGTCGTAATACCGCAAGGAGAATGGCTAACAAAGAAATTCCACTTTAAAAGCAATGTAAACCTTCATTTAAATAAAGGAGCTGTTTTACTTTTCTCTGAAGATCCAAATGATTATTTACCTGCAGTTAGCTCAACATGGGAAGGATACGAATGTTTCAATTATTCGCCATTAGTTTATGCTTATAAATGTAAAAATATTGCCATTACAGGTGAAGGCGAACTGAAAGCTAAAATGGACATCTGGAAACAATGGTTTACCCGTCCAAAATCACATATGGAAAGCCTCAAGAAATTGTACAATCTGGCTTCGTACAACAAACCGATGAAAGAAAGACAAATGGCAAATGACAGTGCACGTTTTCGTCCACATTTCATTCAGTTCAACCGTTGTGAAAATATTTTGATGGATGGTGTTTCTATTACAAACAGTCCTTTTTGGACGATTCATCCTTTTTTGTCTAAAGATGTAGTCCTTAGAAATTTAAAAGTATATGCACACGGACATAACAATGACGGAGTTGATCCTGAAATGAGTCAGAATGTACTTATTGAAAACTGTGTTTTTGATCAGGGAGATGATGCCATTGCAATAAAATCAGGTTGTGGGAAAAATGCATGGGTATTGGATACACCTTCAAAAAACATTGTTATTCGTAATTGTACCGTAAAAAATGGTCATCAGTTAGTCGCTATTGGAAGTGAACTTTCAGGCGGAATAGAAAATGTATTTATTGATAATTGTACGGTTGTGGATGGTGCAAAACTAAATCATCTTCTTTTCATAAAAACAAACGAACGCAGAGGCGGATATGTTAATAATATTTACATGAGTAATATTATTTCAGGTAAAATTGATGCAGGAATTCTTGGTATCGATACCGATGTTTTATATCAATGGCGTACTTTAGTTCCCACAATCGAACGCAGGCTTACGCCAATAAAAAACGTATATCTGGAGAATATAAAAGCAACGAATGTGAAATTTATTTCGAAAATTTCAGGTCAGAAAGAACTTCCTGTTGAGAATATATTTCTAAAGAATGTGAGTGCTGATGCTGTTCCGGAAAATCAAAATATTCATGAAAATGTTTTGAATTTTGTAAATAAAAATTGATTCTAAATTTACCAACAGGTTTATTTTAAACTATTAAAAAATGTCTTCAAAAAAAACAATACCACATAGCGAAGCCTCAACACGTTTTAATAAAGATGTAGAACGAGTTAACTGGCATGATGAAACACTTTGGTTTGTTCGTGAAAAACGAGATAGGTCTGCGCATCAAATTCCGGATTGGGAATTGCTCAGGGAAACAGCTTCACAAATTAAAAATAATGTACTTTCTAATATTCATGATTATTTAGTTGAATTTGAGACAAACGCTCAAAAAAACGGAATAATAGTTCATTGGGCAGCCGACTCAAAAGAGCATAATGAAATTGTACATTCTATAATGGCAAAAAATAATGTTAAGCAAATGGTGAAATCCAAATCCATGCTTACTGAAGAATGCCATCTGAATGATTATCTGGCCGAAAAAGGAATTGAAGTAATCGATTCTGACTTGGGAGAATTTATTGTTCAGCTTCGTAAAGAACCGCCAAGTCATATCGTTTTACCCGCTATTCACCTTAAAAAGGAAGATGTAAGTGAAACTTTTCATGAACATTTAGGTACGGAAAAAGGAAATTTTAATCCTCAATATTTAACCGAGTCTGCACGTCAGACTTTAAGAGATACTTTCCTAACACGTAAAGTAGCTTTAACAGGAGTTAATTTTGCCGTTGCAGAAACCGGTGAATTTGTAGTTTGTACCAACGAAGGAAATGCAGATATGGGCGCTCATCTTGCAGATGTTCACATTGCGTGCATGGGATTTGAAAAACTGATTCCGCAACGCAAACATTTAGGTGTTTTTCTTAGATTATTGGCAAGAAGTGCTACGGGACAGCCGATTACTACTTTTTCAAGTCATTTTAAAAAACCAAGAGAAGGTCAGGAGATGCATATCGTTATTGTGGACAACGGAAGAAGTACTCAATTAGGAAGAGAAGATTTTAGAAATTCTCTAAAATGTATTCGCTGTGGTGCTTGTATGAACACTTGCCCCGTTTACAGAAGAAGCGGGGGACACAGTTATCACAATGCGGTGGCAGGACCAATTGGCTCAATTTTAGCTCCTAATTTAGATATGAGCAAAAATGCAGATTTGCCTTTTGCGAGTACACTTTGTGGCTCCTGTACCAACGTTTGTCCCGTAAAAATTGATATTCACGATCAATTATACAAGTGGCGTCAGGTATTGGTTAAGGAAGGGCATACACCTGCTGCAAAAACAGTCGCAATGAAAACGATGGCGACGGTTTTGGCAAATCCGACAATTTTTAATATTGCAGGAAAATCAGGCAGGTTTGTGATGAAAAATATTCCCGCGATGGTGAATAATAAGATGAATAAATGGTACGATCAGCGTGAAATGCCGGCTGTTCCCGAAGAATCATTCAGAGAATGGTACAAGAAAAATTCACGTGAATCTAAAGCTAAGGATAATGAGTAGTAAAGCCGAAATATTACAGAAAATAAAACAGAATCAGCCGTCTAACATTACAAATTTACCGGACCTTGATGTTATAAGTTCTGAAAATCCGAATGTTTTGGAAACGTATAAAACCGTTTTGAAAAACATTGGAGGAGAAAGTGTTGAAGTAGCTAATTACAATGAAATTTTAGATTTTATCAGAAATAATTACGCGCTTGACAGAAGAATTATTACTACTATTCCTGAACTTTCTGAAGTTGCAGCATTAGATTGGAAAAACGATGATCCGCATACACTTCAGAATGTTGAATTGGCTATTGTAAGCGCCCATTTTGGTGTTGCTGAAAACAGCGCACTTTGGGTTACGGATGATATATTAGGTCAGCGTGTAGCCCCTTTTATTGCTCAATATTTAGCAATTATTGTGAATAAAAGTGACATATTGGCAACGATGCATCAGGCTTACAAGAGAATTGGAAATTTGGAGTATGGTTTTGCAACTTTTATTGCAGGACCTTCAAAAACAGCCGATATCGAACAATCTTTAGTGTTGGGCGCACACGGAGCAAGAGGATTAATTGTATTTTTACTGGATTAAAAAAAATTAAAAGATAAAAAATTGAAAACAGATTTTGAGTTAAACGGAAAAGTAATAATTGTTACCGGTGCAACCGGAATATTAGGTGAAGCTTTTATCAACGGAATTGCAGCTGCAGGTGGAATTGTAGGTGTTTTGGGAAGAAACGAAAAAGTAGCTAACGAAAGAGCTGATTTAATTATAAAAAATGGAGGAGAGGCAATTGCTTTAATTGCTGATGTAACGATTGAAAGTGATTTGATTAAAGCACGTGATTTGGTTCTTTCAAAATACGGAAAAATTGATGGTTTAGTAAACGCTGCCGGAGGAAACATGCCGGATGCTGTAATTCAGTCAGATCAGGATATTTTTAAATTAAACATGGATGCTTTACAAAAAGTGATGAATCTGAATTTATTCGGAACACTTTTGCCTACACAAATTTTTGGTGAGGTTATCAAAAATAATGAAAGTATAGGAAGTATCGTAAATATTTCATCTGTAGCAACAGAACAGGCTATCACAAAAGTTCTAGGATACAGTCTGGCGAAATCAGCTATTGACTCTTATACAAAATGGTTTTCTGTGGAATTGGCAAAAAGATATGGAGATAAAATCAGAATGAATTCAATCGTTCCTGGTTTTTTTCTAACAGAACAAAACCGTACTTTATTAACGAACCCTGATGGAAGTTTAACAGAAAGAGGCAATTTAATCATAGCAAACACACCTTATAAACGTTTTGGAAATCCTGATGAGTTAATAGGAGCTTTAGTTTGGTTGCTAAGTGATGCTTCAAAATTTGCGACAGGTTCAAAAGTGACTATCGATGGTGGATTTACAATCTTTAGTGGTGTATAATTTTTAAGATAAGAAAGTATGAATAGAATGATACAAACCTGGAGATGGTTCGGACCAAATGATCCAGTAAGTTTACAGCACATAAAACAAACCGGTGCTACCGGAATTGTAACAGCCCTGCACCACGTTCCTCACGGAGATGTATGGACTGTGGAAGAAATTAATAAAAGAAAAGCGGAAGTTGAAGCATACGGTCTGACATGGGATGTTGTTGAAAGTATTACGGTTCATGAAGACATTAAAACAAAAACCGGCGATTATCAGCTTTACATTGACAAATACAAAGAAAGTATTCGTAATGTAGCTGCTTGTGGAATCAAAATTATTACGTATAATTTCATGCCGGTAAATGACTGGACAAGAACGCAGCTGGATTACGTAATGCCGGACGGTTCTGAGGCTTTGTATTTTAACTGGGTGGATCTCGCGATTTTTGACATTTATATTTTAAAAAGAGAAAATGCAGAAAGTAGTTTTCCTGCAAATATTGCAGCTAAAGCAAAAGAGCGCTTTAATACCTTAAATGAAGAGCAATTACAAGCACTTTCAGATGTTGTAATGTTTGGAATCCCAGGAGAAAAAAAGATGACTGTTGCCGATATGCAGGCAAAGTTAAAACCTTATAAAAACATTGACAGAGCAGCTTTAAGAGAAAATCTGAGCTACTTCCTGAATGAAATTTGCCCTGTAGCAGATGAAGTTGGAGTAAAACTGGCGATTCATCCGGATGATCCTCCTTTTGATATTTTAGGATTGCCGCGTATTGTAAATTCAATGGAAGATTATGATTTTATTCTTTCAAAAGCGCCTTATAAATCAAACGGAATTTGTTTCTGTACCGGTTCTCTTGGAGCTTCAGAAAAGAATGATTTACCGCAAATAGTAAAAGCTCTTGGCGATAAAATACATTTTATTCACTTGAGAAATGTTCGCAGGGACGAAGAAGGAAATTTTTTCGAAGCCGATCACTTAGACGGAAATGTGGATATGTATGCAGTGGTAAAAGAATTATTGCTAATACAAAAAGATAATAATCTTTCGATTCCGTTCCGTCCTGATCATGGTCACCAAATGCTGGATGATTTAGGAAAAGTGAACAATCCGGGTTATTCTGCAATTGGAAGATTAAGAGGTTTAGCCGAATTAAGAGGGCTTGAAGAAGGTATTATTCGGTCATTGTAATATTATAATATAAGTAAATTAAAGGTTGTCAGGGTTTTGTTCTGGCAACTTTTTTTTTGCACTTATATCTTGTGGAAATATAAAATTATTGTCAGAATTTATTTGTGTATTTCTTTTTAAAGTCTATTTTTGAAAAAAAATTCTTACTTAATATTTTAGCAAATAACTTATGGGACATTTTTCAGAACAGGTACATATCAGCATTGGGAGTTTTAACCAAAACGTTATTTATCATAATTTAGAGCTGTCACAAAAGATGGCAGATCACCATCATTTTTCTTTTGTATGGCAATATACAGGCAAAGCAATCATCAATCCGGCTGATCAGGCAAAAGCATTGCGAACCTATCTTGGGGATGAAGTTATTTTTACCTTTAAAAGTCTTACCGGAATCCGGTTGATGAGCAAAGGAATCATAACAGAACTCTCTTCTATAGATCTCCACGGCAGTGCAGAAGGATTGCATGTAAAAGGAATTAGCCACAGTATCGTTCTGGATGATATGAAAAAATCAAGAACCTATCAGCAAAGAGGAATGAATGATATCGTATTGGATATTTTAGCAGAAGGACCTGGAGAATTCTATGAAAGAGATGCTATAAAATCCACTTATCTTCAGGAGTTCAAATACATGGCTCAGTACAATGAAACCAATTTTGATTTCTTAAAACGATTGGCCAGACGTTATGGCCAATGGTTCTATTTTGACGGAATGCGAATGCAGTTCGGACAAACCAAAACCAGTAAAATAAAACTTATCAACGGATCTTCGCTGCATGGTTTTAAAATACAGACCAATATGGCTTCTCATAAAATTTCTTTGGGAGGGTATGATTACAACGGAGCTACAAATATTCGTAATTCCTCAGCAAGAACCTCTTCAGGAAGTAAAGACAGTTTCTCTGCCGTTGTGGGACACAATCAGGGAACCGTTACTCAAAACGACCTTAATAATGGAGCTTATACCACCAATGCCCAAAGCAGTGAAGAAATAGAAGAAATGGTCAAACTGCAAACAGCAGGCAGCGACGCCAATAGTGTGTATTACAGTGGAACCTCTTATTTTCCGTTAGGACTTGGACAGGTTTTCAGCATCGTAAACCAAACTGTAGAACACGAACTGATTGTAACAGAAGTGACACATCTTTCGCAAGTTCATGGAAACTATGCCTGTAATTTCAAAGCCATTCCGGCAGACGTTGCAGCACCACATTTTACAGACGTAAATGTATTTGCGAAAGCTGAAACACAGCCAGCCAAAGTGAAAGACAACAACGATCCGGAAGGATTAGGGCGTGTAAAAGTACAGTTCAACTGGGCAGGCGGAAACAATTCAAGTGAGTGGATTCGAATGATACAGCCACATTCAGGATCAGGAAAAGGATTTTACTTTATTCCCGAAATCGGTGAAGAGGTTTTGGTAGGCTTTGAGGGAAACAATGCCCAGAATCCGTATGTTTTAGGAACACAATACAATGGAAGTGCTACCAGCGGTTATGCAGATAGTAAGAATAATGTAAAGGCAATTCATACTAGAAGTGGACATATTCTAAAATTTACTGAAGACGAAAGTATCATTATCACAGATAAAATTGGTAATGAAATTCAGTTCGATACGATTGATGGCAATATTAATATCACTGCTCCAAAAAATATAACCATGAATGCTTCCAATATTGTTATGAATGCTTCTGAAAATATTAGTACCACTGCAGGAATGAGTATTACAGAAAGTGCGGGAACTGATAAATTTACTTCCGTGGGAATGTTACATACTACTACAGTAGGAGGAGATAGCCTGCTAAATGTTACTGGAAGTCATTCTGAATTTATCGAAGGAGACTTACATTCGGAAACTAAAAAAGAACGAAAAACTGTAAGTGAAGGTGAAATTGCTTCTCATAGCACAGAAAAATATAAAATACATTCGGAAAAAGGAATTGAGAAAAACAGTACTGAAAATACCAATCAGAATTAATAGGAGTACTATGAAAGCAATTCACGGAATAACAATAATGGAGATAGAAGATAACCCATATATGTTTTGCAATCTTAAAAATAATGCAGTCTATATTATAAAGGACAATAATGTAACTTATAAGGACCCTTTTGGTAACTCTATGTCAAATACCTTCAGACAAATAAGAATTAATGGTAAATCTTTTGAATTAAATTCTTATAGAGAAGAGGTTCGCTTACAAGATGGAAAAACCATAATACTTTTACCTAAAGAAGACATTCAGTATCTGGCCAACAAAACATTTTTTAATGATGAGCAATCAAAAATTATAGATTTTCTAACCAATACAATAATCCCGCAATAAAAGTATGTCAAGAACAAGATACGTAAAAGGGAATATCACCGAGATAACAGGTGGTAATAACACTATATATGCTAAGAACGGAATTAAATTTTTTTCGGAGAAAAGAATAGAAATCTCAGCACCTGAAACAAAGTATGGAGAACCTGAAAAATATGTTCCTCCTCCAATTAAAATTGTAGAAAGTCAATACAAACTCGAAAGCCAATATGGTCATGAACAATTAGTTTTCTTAGCCAAACAATTAGGCGAATTTCCTTTTATGATTTTTATGATTATTGTTTTTGGCGAGGAAATTGAAGCAAGTGCATTGAGTAAGTTATATAGAGGACTTAGTGACGGTTCTATTAAAGCTCCGGAAATTGTAGTTACAAAAGTTCCACACAAAGGAAGAAAAGCTAATTATAGTAATTATGAAAAAAAGATACTAGTATGGGAACATTTTATTGATATGGCAGTAAAAGACAATGATACAAGAGCAGAATTAATGGCAGCTTTGGTAGAAGAGTATGGACATCATATTGATAACTTATTAAGAACAGAACTCGCAACTAAAGGGATTGAAGATACCGATTATATAGACGAAGGAGCTAAGTTTGCGTATGCCTTGTTTAGTTTTGATATTTTTAAAGAAACGCAGCTTTGTTTTGCAAAAGCAAAGACTCCTAACTTTGCAGGAGATCTTATTATAGACTTCTCTGAATTACATACGCAATTAAAAGAATATGTAAACGAAGACAAACAATATGATGCCAACCCTAAAGAAGACAAAGAGGGGTTTGGTGCCGGCTTTGAGGCTGGTATGCACGGAGGTATTGAAAGAGAGGCTTTACAAGAAATGGTTAGATATAGAAAACTAACTGAATTAGAAGTAAAACAAATCTACTATGGAAACTGGCTTCGTGATTATTCCCAGATTATATTAGAAAGTACTATCAGACTGGAAAAAGCAGATGTTGACAAAATCAAACAGAGCGGAATAAAACATCTAAACAGTTTGCTGAAAATGAATCCGTATAAACTATCTCAAGATGGCCTGGTAAAGCTTTTGGAAATATTAGCTGCTAAAGAATTTGTTTTCGGTTCAAATAAATTTACTCATAATTATCAGGATCATGTAAAGGTTTTTAGAAAAAACTACGGAAGTCTTACCAAAGATATTTTGGGGATATACCGTCCTGAAGAACACATCGACAACCCGAAAGGATTAGAAGATTTTAGCAGTCTTAGTATTTCTTTTCAATATGAATATTCAAAAGGAAATTTTACCACCAAGAAACTTTATGCAGGAGAAAGTCCCAAATCTTTATTGGTAAACGAACTTAATGTTAAAAACTACATAGCTACAAAAGGGGAAACAGATCCTCAAAGACCTACATCTGATACTTATATGTTTCAACAGCTAAAAATGGCAGTTCAATATGGCAGGAACAAAGATGGCTTCAGGCATTTAGGGGCAGCTTTTCATGTGCTCGAAGATTTTTTTTCGCACACTAATTTTGTAGAATTATCGTTAATAAAAGCAGGAAGTTTGTTGCTCGATAAAAATAAAAATAATGCTTTAGGAAAAGAACTGTTGCTGGTTTATCCTTGGGTAGAAGGCAAACAGGGCGCAGATTATAGCACAATACCTCTAATAACGGGTAAATTTTTACTGGATGATACTATGGCAAGTGTATTGCCCAAAGTAGGAGATAAAATGTTTCCTGTCGGTATACAGGATTATGAACAAAGAAAACCTGGAGACAGAACTTTTCAGGATGCTTTTATACTCACCACCTTGGAAGATTTGTCTACCGGTCAACAATCAGATGGTTTGGAGGAAAATTCTACTTATAAAGGTGTGAAGACTTCAGATATACTTAATATGTATAAAAATTATTTAAGACTTATTGATGCCAAATCAGCAGCAGTAGAATATACCGGCTGGTTAGGCAGAACAATAGACAGAGGACTAAGTTATATGGGAGATTCGTTAGCGACGTTTAATAATATAGCATACAACTTGCTTTTAGGTTCTGCAGATGACGATATAAAAGTAGAACAAACAGAAAACAGTAATAAAAATTACGGTACCGACCCAACCCATACCCAGGTAGCCAAAGATGCCCTTAATCATCCGCTTAATCCTTTGGCATCTGAACTTGCCAAAATAGCAGTAAAAGATGTAGCCACAAGAATTTTGGATATTTGGAAGACAGGCAGTGATCCAACTGGGGAAGAACTTGCCAAATATGTAATAAACAAATACACCTTACATCCTGTATACCAAATTACGGATTGGGCTAATGAAACGGTTAACAAATGGATTGATGAAAATGATACTATTATTCCAAGACTCCAAAGTGCTACTGTATATGAACATGCTGAACAGGTTACTCAAAGAGCCATAAGTAATAAAAAAGTGCAGGAAATTTTAAATTATTTTAAATGAAACAATTCGCAATCTTAATATTGAGCAGCATACTTATGCAATGCCAAACTTCAAAAAAAGAAACAATGCCAAAAACCGATTTTTATATCAGCGAACATACTATCACCTATAAAAGCAAAGAATTACCTTTTGGCAAATCGGTAGCCGAATGGGTAAAAATTTTTGGAAAATATGATAGAATATTTCAAACTAGTGTCTATATATGGGACGATATAGGAATTTATGTTTCCGAATCCGATAAAGATAATAGTATTGATGAACTCCATATTTTCTTTATGAACTTAGACAGTCCTTTGGGACAGAAGGGAAAACTTGAAGAAGCTAAAGGAAGAGTATCCGTTGCATTTATAAAAGAAAAAGATAAAAATGTAGACTGGCTTGAAGAAGAATATAAAAAAGAAAAATATGAAAGGATAGAAGAAAGAAATACCACAGGCTCAGACGCACCAAAAAATTTCATTTATCCCTTTAAAATTTTCTCAAAATCTCTAAATATTGAAGGAGCAGAAGTAAAAGCAGGTATGAAAGTATCAGACATTAATAAAAAAAGAGAAACGGCAGATTTACCAGTCATTAAATATTATGATGCTGATATGAATTCGAAAAATGAAGATGGTTCTCTCACTACGTTATCCAATGGTTATTTTACGACTTTTAATGGTTTCGATAATGACAAAGAACGATCAAAAGCTGATTTTTATAATATCATGTATCGGCAGACAGAAGGCGAAATAGAATACATCCGTATTGTGCATGATAAAGGGCAGGAATATTTTAAGTTTTGATTTTTTAGACAGGATAGTTTAATAACATGTTTTAATTACATTTAAACAGTTTAAAAATCTATTGTTTAAAATATGCTATATGACTTATTCATAATTAAGGCATTTAATCTAAAAAATAAGAACATGAAAATTAAAAAAACATACTCTGTTTTAATGATGACTATTTTGGCTTTAAGTATCATTATGAATGTTAATGCACAAAAAGACAACATCAAGAATGATATTTTTTGGAATACTAAAGACGGAAAACCATTAAATAGTCAGGGAGGTGGTATTTTTAAATTTTCAAAACCCGTTGCAGGAGTACAAAAATATTACTGGTACGGTGTTCAGTATGAAGAAGCGGATATCTACAGAAATGCTCCACATATCACTTTGCCGAATGCTACATTTAAATCGGTTACCTGTTATAGTTCTACAGATTTAGTTAATTGGACATTTGAAGGAGATGTTGTAACCAAAGACGATGTGAATAAGTCAGGTAAAACATGGGTAGGGCGTTTAGGTGTTACTTATATTAAGGAAATGAATAAGTATGCCATGTTTGTTCAGCATGGTAATGAAGTATTGATTATGCTTTCGGATTCCCCAACAGGACAATTTAGCTGGCATCAGAAAATCAATATGGAAAAAATGATTGGAACGAGTAATACCGGAGATCAGACTGTATTTACTGACGAAGATACCGGAAAATCGTATTTAATTTATTCTTACGGAAAAGGAAGGAATAAAATATATGTTTCAGAAATTGGTATTAAGGAGGGCAAAGTAAATCTTTTAGACTGTACTCAGATTTTTAAGGGAGAAAGCCGTGAAGGGAACTGTATGTTTAAGTATCAAAACAAATACTACATGTTCGCTTCAAATATTTATGGCTGGGACGCATCTTTTGCTTATTATCTGATTGCTGATGACATCAGAGGACCTTATTTACCTGCTAATGATATGTTGGTTACGAATGGAGCTTCAGAAGATTTTGCCCATATTTCACAAACCGGTTTTTTCTTTTCTGTAAAAGGAAGCAAGCAGGAAACCATACTATATTGTGGAGATCGTTGGGCTGATTTTGCAGGCAATGGATTAGGATATAATCAATGGTGTCCTCTTTCGTTTGATGGAAAAACACCTTATTTTAATTCACTTAATTCGTGGAATATTAATGCCAAAACAGGAGAGTGGAAAGTCGCCAAAGATAATGATTATGTTAAAAACGGTAGCTTTGAAGCAGATCGCAGACATATCCCAAGTCCTGTAAAACCGATACAAATTGAATTGACGGGATGGACAAACGAAGTTATTGAAGGAAATAAAATAAGTTTAGACACTGTTACTTCACCTGTTATTAATTATTTCAATACTGAAATTGACAGAAAGATTGTTATTGGCGAAAAAAGTTTAAATATTAGCGATAAGATTTATTTTAAACGAAAAACATCTCAAACGATTATTTCATCTTCTTATGTAAAACTCGAAGATGGCTTATATACGCTTACAGCTAAAGTTAAGAATACCAAAGGTTTTAAAAGCTTAGAAATGTATGCTTTTAGCAATGGTAAAAAACTTCAATACGATTTCAAAGAAGAGAATGCATCATGGAAAACAATTTTGATAAAAAACATTCCTGTTAAGGCCGGGAAAATTGAAATTGGTTTTATGACTGAAGGAACACCAAATGCTTCCTGTGAGGTTGATGATGTTACGCTGGTTAGAAAATAAGAAAACTAGTTGGTTATAATTGGAAACAGGTGTCAGGCTGAGCGGAGTCGATGCCCTTTACAATTAGAAGCCTCTATATATCTAAATTCATTAAACTTTGATAAAATACTATTAATTCCGGTTGTCCAAAAAGGGTATATTTATAAACTTTACACGACTATCAAATTAACCGGAATTATTTATGAAATCTATTGCTCTTAATCGATTTTTTCTCAGTATTATTTTTTTAATATCTCTGTATACTTCAGCGCAAAAGCAGGCTGAACGAGATTTAATTTTAATTGATAAGGACTGGCGCTTTTCTTTCGGTCATTTATACGATACCCAGAAAGATTTTAACCATGCAACAGGTTATTTTTCGTATTTAACCAAAACCGGATTTGGTGATGGTCCTGCTGCGCAAAATTTTGATGACCGTGCCTGGAGAAAATTAGATCTTCCGCATGATTGGGCAGTTGAACAGCCTTTCAGTGAAAAAGGAAGCTTCAGCCACGGATTTAAAACTGCCGGAAAAGGTTTTCCAGAAAAAAGTATAGGCTGGTACCGAAAAAAAATCAATATTCCTGATAGCGATAAAGGTCGGATCATCTCTTTAAAATTTGATGGGGTTTTTAGAAATTCAAAAGTATTTTTCAACGGCTATTTTCTAGGAACAGAAGAAAGCGGCTATAACGGATTTGAATACGATGTTACGGCTTATGTAAATTATGGAGGCGAAAACACGGTTGTAGTGCGTGCTGATGCTTCGATGGAAGAAGGCTGGTTTTATGAAGGAGCCGGAATTTACAGACATGTGTATCTGAAAAAAACAAATCCAATTCATGTAATTGCAAACGGAAGCTATGTAACCTCCGAAATAAAAGAAAACAATGCTGAAGTTACCGCTGAAGTCTCTGTTGAAAATAAAGGGAATTATAAAGGTCAAATTGAAATTCTTCAAAGTGTTATAGATGCTGATGGAAAACAAATTGCAAACATTTCCCAAAATGTTATTGCTCCGGATTTTTATAAAACGTCCAGTTACAGTTCGAAATTACAAGTCAATAATCCATTATTGTGGGATATTGAAAATCCGAATTTATATCGTTTAATAACTGAAATTAAGCAGGAAGGAAAATTAATTGACCGCTATGAAACTTCTTTCGGAATCCGTACAATTAAGTTTGATGCTGAAAAAGGTTTTTTCCTTAACGGAAAATCATTAAAACTAAAAGGAACCAACAATCATCAGGATCATGCCGGAATTGGTACAGCTTTACCAAATGAACTGCAGTATTACCGAATCAAAAAGCTGAAAGAAATGGGATCGAATGCCTATCGTTGCTCGCATCATCCGCCAACACCGGAATTGCTTGACGCCTGTGATAAACTCGGAATGCTGGTTATTGATGAGACCCGTTTGATGGGAATTAATGATTATCACCTAAATGATTTGAAACGGATGATGGAGCGTGATCGTAATCATCCGAGTATTTTTTGCTGGTCTGTAGGAAATGAAGAATGGAATATCGAAGGCGGTATTGTTGGTGAACGCATTACAAATGTGATGCAGGGATTTACAAAAAATATTGACCCTACAAGACCTGTTACGGTTGGAATAAGCAGTGGTTTTAAAAGCGGAATATCGTCTGTGGTCGAAATTATGGGTTATAATTACCTTGGTAACGGTGATATTGATGCGCATCGAAATCAATTCAAACAACAGCCGGGAATGGGCACAGAAGAAGGTTCTACGTTTGCAACACGCGGTATTTATTTTGATGATGAAGCCAAACATTATAAAAGTGCTTATGACAAAAAACCACGCCCAACATTTTACAGCATCGAAGAAGGCTGGAAATTTTATGCTGAAAGACCTTATTTAGCCGGAATGTTTATTTGGACAGGATTTGATTATCGTGGCGAACCTACGCCTTATGGCTGGCCATCTGTTACCTCTTATTTTGGAATGATGGATGTTTGCGGTTTCCCGAAAGACAATGTTTATTATTTAAAATCATGGTGGGGAGACAAACCGGTTTTACACATTATGCCACACTGGAACTGGAGTGGAAAAGAAGGCAAAGAAATAGATGTCTGGATACATTCAAATTGCGATGAAGTAGAACTTTTTCTGAACAAAAAAAGTCTTGGTAAAAAGAAAATGGAATTGAACAGCCATTTAGAATGGAAAGTAAAATATGCACCAGGAACTCTTGAAGCAATTGGTTATAAAAACGGCAAAAAAGCACTTTTAGAAACTCAAAAAACTACTGATGTTGCTCAAAATATAAAGCTTTCTGCTGATCAGGAAAACCAGGTTAATGCAAATGTTGTAGTTGTGAGCGTTGAAACCACAGACAAAAAGGGATTGCATGTACCAACAGCGAATCATGAAATTACATTTTCAGTAAAAGGAGGAAAGATTTTGGGTGTTGGAAACGGGAATCCGACTTCTTTAGAAAAGGATCAATTCATTGATGCAGTTGAACTTGTTCCGATTACGAATTTTGAAGAAAAGAAATTAGCCTCAGCAAATGCTTCAAACTTAATATCGTCTGATGATAACAACTGGAAAGAAGCCTTTAAAGACCGTGATTATAAAAATCAGGCTCCGTCGTATGTGTATCGTGGTAAATTTGAATTAAGTAACAATTTAAGTACAAATACCGTTAATTTCTTTTATAAAAAAATAGGTACTGATGCAGTTGTTTTTGTAAACGGAAATAAAATTGCTGCCAGTGTAGAAGATAATCAAAAGTATGTTTTGACCAGCAATGTTTTAAAGCAGGGAACAAATACCATTCAGATTATTGCACCGCCTTTGCAAAAAGTAAAAGACTGGGATGTTATGAATACAGACCCTGGAATTATTCAGGTGATTACAACGGCTGAGGCATGGAAAAGAAAGCTTTTTAACGGATATGCTCAGATTATCATCCAAAAAGACGAAAATGCTGCTGAAGTAGTTTTATCGGCTGCGGCCAATGGATTAAATACAGGAACTTTAGTTATGAAAAAATAATTTAAGGTTTCAAGTTTTTAGTTTACTAAACGTGAAACTTGAAACCTTAAACAAAAAACTTAATTTACCCTTTGAATTGCATAAGATGACTGGCTCTTATCTCCTGATAATAATTTACCTAATTTAGAGCTAATAACATACACATTGCCGTCTGTTGCCAAAGCAGCAGTGGTTGGGAATTCATCTTTTCCAATGTTGGTTTCATTTATTTTAGTTGCACTCGACCAATTGTTTGTGCTGCTAAAAGTATACGTTTTGCCTAATCCTAAACCATTTTCTACAATAACCAAATTATTGTTTTTGTCTAATTCTATTCCGTCGGGAGCGTTAAATGTTGTCCCCGTCACTTCTGTAATGTTTTCAGGATCAGTAAGGGATATTTTCAACAATTTAGAAGTATCTGTTTTAACTGCGAGTAAATAGTCGTCGGGGTGAAAAACAATTCCGTTTAAACCAAATTCATTTGGTTTTGGCTGAAATAAAGTGTTTTCTCTAAATACGGAAGCATTGTAATTAGTATCAAGTTTATAAATAATCGGAGAAAAAGAATCGGTAATATAAATGTTTCCGTTTTTATCAACCGCAATATCATTCGGGCAGGAACCTGCATTTGGGGTAAAATTCTTTAGATCAACTTCTTTTATTAATTCACCTGAGGCAAGATTAAAAATACTGACAGTCGCTATAGTTCCTGCGCTTCCTGTGGTACTTTTTTGCGAAATTCCCAAATCGGCATTGGCTACTATGAGTCGATTACGAATTTCGTCAGTGTACACTCCTGTTGGTAAAACCAGTTTACTGCTTGTAGCAAAAACAGAAAATTCGCCTTTTGGATTCATTGCATAAATAGCTCCTTTCTGTAGGGAACTCAATAAGAATTTTTGGTTTTTGAAATCGTAATCAATTCCTTCAGGATAAAGACCTGAATCTGTAATGATATATTTACTTTTAAGGGAAACGGAAGTTTCTCCGGATTTTTTCTCGCTGTCACAAGCTATAAAAAGAAGCGAAAATGCTGAAATCAAAATTGTAGTTTTCATTTTTATTAATTTAAATTATTTGTCGGTATTGACTATGCAAAACTGGGACAGAATAGGGGAAATAAAAATGAACTGGTTTAGGAAATAGAGTTGAACCAGTTTAACTTTTTGAAATTTTACGATTGCGTATTTTACTTAAATACTCGGTACTGAAACCTAAATAAGAGGCTAATGCATATTGAGGGACGCGTTTAGCAATTGCTGAATATTTGCTCATAAACTCATCATAGCGTTCTTCAGCGGTTTTGGTTAAATTCGATAAAAGTCTTTTTTGATGAAAAGCTAATGACCGCTGCGTAATGATGCGTTCAAATTTTTCAAGTTTCGGAATCTCTTTCAAAAATTTTTGCTCGTCTTCGTATTCAATCTGAATGAGAACTGAATCTTCGAGCGCTTCTACAAACAATGTGGCAGGTTCCTGATAAATCAGACTGCTATAATCTGAAATCCACCAGTCTTCGATTGCAAAAGAAAGTGTGTGTTCTTTTCCAACATTATCGACCAGATAACCTCTGAAAGCACCTTTAACAACATAACTTTTATGTCTGCATACAAAACCGGGCTGTACAATAAATTGCCTTTTTTTTACTTTAGTTATTTTTAAAAAGGTAACCAGATGCTTTTTTTCGTCATCAGTTAAATCAACGTATCTGGAAATATAATCTATTACAGGCTGTAAATCTTTCATATAGCAAAGATAAAGTGTAAATTTTAATTTCGATAAAAAACAAATTCCAAATTGAACAACAGTGAAAATTGAAATTGAATTTTGAAATTTATTATTTTTTGTTTGATTTTCATAACTTTGCAAAATGAATAATGAAACAGAAAGTCAGAATTGCGATTTTACTTCAGATTTAAAGCTGAAAGGCTTTAAAGTGTATCAAATAAATGGAGATTTGAGTAAGATTCCGGTTTATAGTCGTAGAGACTTTTATAAAATTTGTATTAACACCAGTAAAAGTATTATACAATATGCTGACCGCGGAATAGAAACTGATGGTACAATTCTGTTTTTTGGTAATCCGATTATACCTTATTCCTGGGAAATAGTTTCTGGTGAACATGAAGGATATGCTTGTGTTTTCACGGAAGAATTTTTGAGAGCAAAAGATCGTTCAGATGCACTTCATGAATCACCTTTATTTAAAATAGAGGGGACTCCAATTTTTTCTTTATGTACTGAACAAAAGAACTTTATAGATTCTTTATTTCAGAAAATGATAAAAGAATATCAAACAGATTATGTTTTTAAAGATGATTTGATGCGTAGTTATATTAATCTGATTATTCATGAATCAATGAAGATGCAGCCTTCAGAAAATTTTTTCAAACATAAAAATGCTTCATCAAGAATTACCTCTTTATTTTTAGAACTTTTGGAAAGACAATTTCCAGTTGAAACAAAAGATCAGCCTCTTGCCTTGAAAACACCGCAGGATTACGCTCAAAGCCTTTCTGTACATGTAAACCATCTTAATCGTTCGGTTAAAGAAATTACCGGAAAATCGACCACAGCACATATTACCGAAAGAATTATAGGAGAAGCAAAAGCATTGTTGCAGCATACAAACTGGAGTATTGCCGATATTGGGTATTCTCTCGGATTTGAATATCCAAGCTATTTCAATAATTACTTTAAAAGACTTACCGGAACAATTCCTAAATCTTTAAGAATGTAAATTGTTTCAAATTCATAATTTTTTGTTTGAATATTGTTATTTCCGGAAAGCATAGTTGATTTAATTTTGCTTTTAAATTACAGTATTGATCATTTATCAGTTTTAACAGACTAAATAAACTTCTTAAGCATATTCTTCGCTTTTCTAATTTAGTCTTTAGATTATAATTAACTTAAAAACAACTAATTATGTCATTAAATTATTCACCTATTATTGAAGAAGGAAAAGTATCAAATAGCTTTATGACCGGCGAAGTATCTTATAAGAAACAGTCCAGCGATATTCATCCTGAAAATACTATGATTAAAGAAGTTGCGTTTGAGCCTTGCGCAAGAAGTAACTGGCATAGTAATGTGAGCCTGCAATTACTTATTGTAACAAGCGGTACAGGTTATTATCAGGAAAAAGGCAACGCAATACGATTGCTTCATAAGGATGAAGTGGTTACAATTTTGCCGGGAGTTGAACATTGGTATGGAGCTACTCCGTTTAGAAAATTTTCATACATCGCTATCATCACAGAAATTGACAAAGGTCATGGTAAATGGCTAGATAGTGTAAGCGATGATGAATATTATAGTTTCGGAAAGTAGGCTGTAAATGAGTCTGAAATAATATGGAAACAAAAACATAAAAGCTTTAGGTGCAGAAGCAGCTGAAGGACTCTTAAATATGCTTGATATTAAAAGGAGAAGCGTTCAGTCTCATGATATTGAAATTGAAATTTTATATTGTTGAATTGCCATTCTGATTTACATTCTGTCAGATATGAATGGCACGGAACTTATGGTCGTTCTTTCGATTCATTTGAGTCTGTTTCCATTTTTTCTATTTCAACCTTTTCTTTTTTAATGGTTTGTCTCAATAGAGCAAAAAGACTCATATAAATATTAGCCAAAAAAACAAGTGAAAAGCCAGCGATAAAATAGCCTCTCCAGTCTGTTATTAATAGCTTAAAGTCGCAAAAAAATATAAAAAACAGTGTGATGTAATGGCTAAAGCAATACTCACAGGTAAAGAGATAGAAAAATTTTCTATTTAAAAATTTCTTGTTGTTTTGAGAACGATTCACACACCATTCTCTGGGCTCACGAAATACTTCTTCATGAGTAACAGTCCAACTGATGCATGCAATGGGAACAGCGAGGATAAATAACCAGAAGATTTGTGTTGTAGTATCCATTCATCCTTAATTTAAACATTTGATACTAATTTAAGGATGAATGATATTGATTGTCTTATATAATTTAAGTGCTAAATTATATAATTTCTTTACTATGTTCTAAAAAATCCCTAAACCAGATTCCGGATTGTTTGATAGTCCTTTTTTGTGTTTCAAAGTCAATATGAACTAATCCAAACCTTGCGTTATATCCTTCAGCCCATTCAAAATTATCTGTAAGGCTCCATACAAAATAGCCATCAGCTTTACATCCATCTTGTTTTGCTTTAAGTAATTGCTCTAAATGATCTTGTATATAATGAGTTCGCTTAATGTCATATATTTTTCCGTTTGTAACAATGTCAGGAAATGCAGCACCGTTTTCGGTAATTATAATTTTTTTAATTCCTTCATAAGAATTAAATTTTTGAAGTATATGATAAAGTGCAGGAGGATAAATTTCCCAACCCATTTCTGTCGATATAACATTTCTTTTTTCGACACTTACTAACTCGGCGCCAATATACGGAGTGAGTAAGGATGATTTGACAATTTCGCGTGTATAACACTGAAGTCCTATAAAATCAAAATCAAAAGCTAAATTGGCGAGATCATCGCCCTGAATATAATTATTAAGTTTTTTAAGAACCGGAAGATCCTCCTGTGGATATCCAAGTCCTAAAATAGGTTCTATAAAAGTTCTGTTTAATAACGTATCAACGCGTTTAGCTGCCTGGATATCTGAAGGTTTATCCGTGAATGGTTCAATATGGGTACAGGAAAAAGTAGTACCAATATTAGCATCAGGTATGTTATGTCTCAGTTTTTTTGCACCAGCTGTCGTAGCTAACGTTACATGATGTATAGCTTTTAGATAATTGGTTATACCTTTTTTTCCGGGAGCATGAATGCCAAGAAAATAACCAGCTCCTGTAAAAACAGAAGGCTCATTTATAACCATCCAGTTTTTTACCCGGTCGCCAAAATGTTGTGCACATACTTCTGCATATTCTGAAAACCAGGAGGCACATTCTCTGTTTGTCCATCCACCTTTTATTTCGAGAGCATGTGGCAAATCCCAATGATAAAGTGTAACCCAAGGTTCAATTTTACATTCCAGTAAAAAATCTATTATTTTATTGTAATAATCTATTCCCGCCTGATTGACAGGATGAATACCGGCCGGCATAATGCGTGACCAGCTAATAGAAAACCTGAAGTTCGGAATATTAAGTTCTCTTATTAAATGGATATCATCTTTATAGCAATTATAAAAATCGCATGCATTTATAGCATGATGGCCATTTTTTATCTTACCTTTTTGACTGGTAAAAACATCCCATATCGATGGGCCTTTTCCGTCAGCATCATGAGCACCTTCTATTTGAAAAGCCGCAGTCGAAACACCCCATAAAAAATCTGAACCAAATTGGTCCTTGTTTAAAAATGACTTCTCTAATTTATTCATTCAGATGTACTTTCCTTTATTTTGAAAATTAATGAATGAATGAAGAGTGCATTGCTCTTAGAAAAAGCCATTCTTTGAATGAAACCAGAAATTTTAAGCTGAAGAATTTCATAATATTTGTTTTATTCAAAATAAGAAAACAAATATAAATTTACAGTAATCTAAATGTTATCAAATAGTTAACTATTTTTTAAACATTGCTATTTGAAAGAGATGTCTTTCGGAAACATAATTTTACCTAAATCAGCATCACGGTCATACACATCCGGAAAGAAATTAATTTCTCCTTCTCTGTTAACCCAGGCCGTAAAATATCCAATATAAATAGGTATTTTTTTTGTCAGCATACAAGTAGTTTCTTTTTCACCGTTCATAGCATTATTTATTTTATCAACTGTCCAGTCAGGATAATTTTTTAACATAGCAATTGCCAATTCTTTTGCTTTCATTACATTGATACAGCCATGACTAAATATACGTTTTTCGAATGTAAATAAACTTTTGGCAGGGGAGTCGTGCAGATAAATATCATTTGGATTAGGGAACATAAATTTAACTAATCCCAATGAGTTTTTTGGACCGGGTTTTTGTCTGACCCTTCCATTATTCCATTCCATATTATGATCTGCCAAATAGTTTTTATCTTCAGCCATTTTCAACTTTAATTCATTATTGATGATACTCGTCGGTACATTCCAATAGGGACTAAAGACGATTCGGTCAATCTTACCGCTAAAAATAACGGTTTTGGTTAATGGTGTTCCGATAAAAACGTTTGATACCAAATCATAATTTCCATTTCTTACATAATACAACATAAATGAGGGAATGTTAACCATAATATATTCATCACCCTTTTCAAGAGTTGGAGGAATCCATCGGCAGCGTTCCATGTTTAGCATAATTGTTTTTATGCGATTACTTATGGGTTCATTCATTTGTTTTATATGATCTTCCATTATTTTATAATTTAATGTCAGACCGTATCGTTGTTTGTATTTTAAAATTCCGGCCATTAATTCCTCATCATAAACATTGCTTTTAGAATCTTTTTGCAAATCACCAATTACGAAAAGACGCTGTCTGATTTGAGCTATAGTATTTGAAGTATCATCTGGTCGTAAATCTTTATAAGGAGAATTTATGCTGATAGGTGTCCATGTATTATTTTTTTCTATTATTCTGTACTTTTTTAAAAATTCATGTAGTTTATAATACTGGCTAAAAAGCACTTCATTATTTTTATCCATTAACCTGGGATTCATCACTATTGAATCTAATAAAGATTCATAAGATATCTTTTTCTTAGGTAAAAACCATCCGATATCCGTTACTGTTTTTGCATCAATTCCCTCATAAACATGCTTCGCATAAATGATATACATTGAGCTAATGAATATTTCAGTATCAGATTCTGAGAATTTTTCATCAGGGTTTTCTTCATCAAAAATTTCGTCAATTTTATTTTTATAAGGTAAATTTATTTGGACACCCTCATCGCTGATCAGATTCAGTTTATGATATAATAAATGTCCAAATTCATTGATTTCATTACCTCCATACCAAATTGATTTATATGATTTACTCTTATAAAGTGCGGTAACTTCAGTCTGATATTTTTTCAGTTCAGGATATTTTTTGAAAAAAGCAATTAAAATGGCATTGTCGATAAGCGGAGCGCTATACTTGTTGGAATTAGAAATTTCTTCAATACTATTTTTAAAAAAAGTATAATTGTTTGAAAATGTTAATGAAGAAATTAAAAAGCAAACAATAAAAAAAACTGAGCGGAGCGTAAAATTTTTCATTTTTTTCTCTTTTAAGAATTACAATAAAAACTTATATCGTTAAAATGATTTGGGGAGTATTTTACTATATCAAATTTAAGAAAAATAAGATAATATTAGTATAATGGCAGCTATAAATAAAATACCAAATAAAGTTTACTACGGATATTATCGCACTATTAGAGGAATAAAAAACAACAATTACTAAAGAGATATAAAGTGAGCTTTATTATATTTGATATAAAAAAAAAGTCTCAATCACTTGAGACGTTTAACTTTATAAGCTTTTCAACTTTTTCATGAAGACAGGAAACACTTGATTTATTTCATCAAAAAGAGGATTCTTTCGATGTTTTAGTTTTATCTCCCCAAATAATTTTAAGCCCAGAGCAAATTGTGTTGCTTCAGATTCATTGTCAAATAATTTTTTAGCTTTTATTCTTTCTATAATGCTAAAAATTTCATCGTGGTTTTCAAATTCAATTCCAAGTTCTTTTGCGGGCTTTGTTTCGCCGTTTGCATATTCTTTTAGACTTAATGTGAGATAATATTTATTTGATCTTTTTTCCATTTTATTTAATTATAATTATTTAAGCCATTTTTCAACAATGGTTCTAAATGCTTCTTTGTATTGTTCACCAACCGTAATTTCAGTTTTTCCAATAAAGATGGAGTTTTTACTGATCGCATTTATTTTATCAAGTGAAACGATAAATGACCGGTGAATTCTCATAAATTTCGCCGAGGGTAATTTTTCTTCTAATGCTTTTAATGAAATCAGGGAGAGAACAGGTTTTTGAGAATCAATAAGATGCACTCTTACATAGTCTTTTAAGCTTTCGATATATAAAACATCTTTCAGTGAAATTCGTACCCATTGATATTCAACTTTTAAGAAAAAAAACTCATCATCTGCAGCAATGGGCTGGTAGTGATTTGAAGCTTCTTCACTTATTTGAAGCACTTTGTTGGCAGCACGTAAAAATTCTTCGTAACTAAAAGGTTTTAAAAGATAATCGACTGCATTAACCTTATAACCTTCTATTGCATAATGATTGTATGCGGTTGTAAAAACTATTTTTGGTGTTGACCCTTGATGTTCCTGTAAAAGTCTGGCCAGTTCCATTCCGGTAAGATTGGGCATATTAATGTCCAGGAAGACAAGGTCCGGCTGTTTTTCTTTAATCAAACTCATTGCTTCAACAGCATTATCACAGCTTGCTGTCAATTCCAGAAATGGCGTCTGTCCAATAAAGGTTTCGACCAGTTTTAAAGCGAGTGGTTCATCATCGACGGCTATACATTTTAATACCATGATTATGCTAAATTTATTTTCAGTTTTACATTGTATTTACCATTTTGGGCAATACCGGCTTCTAAAGTATGTTTGTGCGGATAAATTAAGTGAAGTCTTCTTTTAGTATTGGTTAAACCAATTCCGCCTACATCTGATACAGCAGATTTTTCGAAATACGTATTCTCTACCTCAAATTCAAGATTGCTTCCATTTTGTCTGAGTTTGATATAAATTTCACTTTTGTCAGTTGCATGAATTCCGTGTTTAAAAGCATTTTCTACTAAAGGTAATAATAACATCGGAACAATTGGGTAATCGTGTATTTTTTCGGGAATGTCTGTTGTAATTGTTAGTTTGCTATTGGCACGAAGTTTCATAAGGGCGATAAAGTCCTTCATAAAATCAGCTTCTTTAAGCAATGTGGTTGTTTCTTCTGTACTGTAAAGGAGATATCGCATCATTCGGCTTAAAGTATGAAGCGCATTTCTGGAATCTTCGATATCAGTATAAGTAAGCGAATAAATACTGTTTAGGGAATTGAAGAAAAAGTGCGGATTAATCTGTGCTTTAAGCATAGCCAGTTCTGCTACTGTTTTATCTTGTTCCAGTTTTTGTTTATGCTGTGCGGCTTTTTGCCAGTATTGTAACATCGCCCAGCTCGTGCTGATTCCTAAAACCAATAAAGTGAGCATTAAAACATAATTGTCAAAATAAGGATTTCGGTATTTTTTAAAACCTAAAACCAAACTGACTTTGGCATGAAGATCTGTTTGTGAAGTATAACAATAAGCAATAACCTGCATCACAAAAACCGTAAGAAAAGCCCAGACTAAAAACGGAGAAGTATTGTCTTTTATAATGGTTTTTGGAACTATGATTTTGGCATTAGAATAAAAAATGATGATGAGTAAAATCAATACAATAATCTGCCAAAGCCAAAATACTCCCGGAAGAATTACATTCCACGCTAAAGGGATATAAAACAGCATAATAAAACCTAATAGCAGCCAGCTCAAGATATGAAGTCCGGTAAAATAATAAGGTCTGTATAGGTTTGATGCCATGATAAATTTGTTATTTAGGGACAATATTACATTTTATTTAAATACAATTCCGGACCAATCGCTCAAAATCGGTTTGGAGTCCTTAAAAACCATTTCAGAGCCGATAAGACTAGAATTAAACACTTGTTTAATTTATTAAAAATACTCATCGGGTCTCAGGTTGTCTCTATCGATTATCTTTTGCTGTTCGTCTATTTGAAAAATTTTGCCTGAACTGTTTTAGTTACTTTGTTCCTTAATAAATAGATAATCTCATATTTCATCAAAATGAATAAGCAATCTTTTTTAAGCATTCTTGCTGCATCTGTTATCATCGCTTCATGCGGAAATAAAAATGATAAATCTGCTCAGGCTGGTGGCGCTCCACAAGTTAAGGAATATAAAACGTTGACTTTAGAGTCTAAATCAGCAACCTTATACACTGATTTCCCTGCCACTATTCAGGGACAGCAAAATATAGAAATTCGTCCAAGAGTAGAAGGTTACATAGATAAGATATTTGTAGATGAAGGTGCTGTTGTAAAAGCAGGACAGCCTTTATTTAAAATCAGTGCACCGGAATATGAGCAGGCAGTTCGTACCGCTTCTGCAAGCATAAAAAGCGCTCAGGCAGAAGTAAGTACAGCAAAATTGGCTGTGAATAAAGTTAAGCCTTTAGTAGACAAAGGAATCATCAGTAAATATGAGCTGGAATCTGCGCAATATACTTATGAGTCTGCAATGGCAAGTTTAGCTCAGGCCAATGCAGCTTTAGTCAATGCCAGAGTTAATTTAGGATATACAACGGTTACAAGTCCTGTGAGTGGGGTTGTCGGTTCAATACCTTTCCGTTTAGGAAGTTTGGTAAGTTCAAATACTACTGAACCAATGACAACCGTTTCGAGCATCGGAAATGTATATGCCTATTTTGCTTTGAATGAAAAAATGCTCCTAAACTTTACTCAGGAAAACTCCGGAGCATCAATAGCACAAAAAATAAAAAAAATGCCTGAAGTAACTTTAGTACTTTCTGATGGAACTACTTATGACGAAAAGGGAAGGATTGAAACCGTAAACGGATTAATTAATACAGAAACCGGTACAGTAAATATCAGAGCGCGTTTTCCTAATCCAAAAGGAATTATCAGAAGCGGAAGCAGTACCACTGTGAGGATTCCAAATGTAATTAAAGAAGGAATCATTGTTCCGCAGAGTGCCACATTCGAATTACAGGATAAAATTTTTGCAGTTACAGTGGGTAAAGACGGAAAAACGAAAAACGTCAATATTACCAAACTTGAAAATACAGCGGGCAATTATTATGTGGTAACAAGCGGATTAAAAACCGGAGATCAAATTGTGCTTGAAGGAGTTGCTTCACTTAAGGACGGATCTGAAATTAAAGCGAATAATGTGAGTGCAGAAACAGTTTATGCCGATTTAAAATAAGAAAAAATGTTTAAAATATTTATACAAAGACCTGTTCTTTCGACAGTAATATCTGTTATTATTGTCATTCTGGGCGTTTTAGGCCTTGTTGAGCTGCCTATTTCCCAATATCCGGATATTGCTCCCCCTACGGTAAATGTTTCAGCAAGTTATACGGGTGCCAATGCAGATGTGGTTTTGAAAAGTATTGTGATTCCGCTGGAAGAGCAAATTAATGGTGTAGAAAACATGACTTACATGACATCTACAGCAACCAATGATGGAAACGCTTCTATCAAAATTTATTTTAAAGTAGGAACAAATCCTGATTTAGCAGCGGTAAACGTTCAGAACAGGGTTTCGAGAGCGACCAGTTTATTACCTGTAGAGGTAACTCAGGCAGGTGTTACGGTAACCAAGAGTCAGAGTAGTAACTTGTTGATTTTCTCTTTATACAGCGATGATAAGGCTTATGATCAGACTTTCCTTCAAAATTATGCTAAAATCAATCTTGTGCCTCAGATTCAGCGTGTCGTTGGTGTGGGGGATGTAACTGTTTTTGGTGCCAAAGATTATTCGATGAGAATCTGGTTGAAACCAGACGTAATGCAGCAATACAAACTGATTCCAAGTGATATTTCGGCAGCTTTGGCTGAGCAAAATATTGAAGCAGCACCAGGTAAATTTGGTGAAAACGGAAATCAGGCTTTTCAATATGTAATTAAATACAAAGGACGTTTGGCCAGCGAAAAAGAGTTTGGTGATATTATCATTAAATCGGTTGGAAACGGACAAATGTTACGATTAAAAGATGTAGCAAAAGTAGAATTAGGATCTCTAAGTTACGCTTCTACCATTAAAACAAACGGTGTAGAATCTGCGGCAATGGCCATCAGCCAGACGCCGGGTTCGAATGCACGTGATGTAATCATCAATTCTAAAAAACTGATTGAAGAAGCAGCAAAGAATTTTCCAAAAGGGATGAAATATACCATTATGGTGGATGTTAACGAAAACCTGGATGCTTCTATCGAAAAAGTAATTCATACATTGATTGAAGCTTTTATTCTGGTTTTCATAGTAGTATTTATATTCCTTCAGGATTTTAGGTCGACATTAATTCCGGCCATTGCGGTTCCGGTTGCGATTGTGGGTACGTTTTTCTTCCTGAATTTATTCGGATTTACGATCAACTTATTAACGCTTTTTGCGATGGTTCTGGCTATTGGTATTGTCGTCGATGACGCGATTGTGGTTGTGGAGGCAGTACACGCCAAACTCGATCACGGTTATAAATCAGCTAAAAAAGCGACGATTCATGCGATGGACGAAATTTCGGGTGCGATTATTTCGATTACGCTTGTAATGGCTGCAGTATTTATTCCGGTAACGTTTATTACAGGATCTACAGGGGTTTTCTACAAACAGTTTGGTATTACGTTGGCAGTTGCGATTATTCTTTCGGCAGTAAATGCATTGACTTTAAGTCCTGCTTTGTGTGCTTTATTATTAAAACCTCATGCAGATGATCACAAACACAAAAGTTTTCTGCAAAGATTTTACACTTCTTTTAACGTTGCTTTTGACAATGTAACAGGAAGATACAAACGTTCGGTTGAATTTCTTTCCTTTAAAAAATGGATTGTTTTAGCCTCAATTTTGATTGCTGGTCTTGCTTTATTTTATATGATGAAAACAACTCCATCAGCTTTCGTACCTGCGGAAGATCAGGGAACTGTTTTCGCCAATATTAGTTTGCCACCGTCAGCTTCTATGGAACGTTCTGACGTAATTGCTAAAAGAGTAGATAGCATTGCCAAAACGATTCCGGGTGTAAAAAATACGCTTCGTATTGTGGGACAGAATTTTACAGCAGGAGCGGGTAGTGCTTACAGTATGGTAATTGTAAAATTGAAACCCTGGGGGGAACGTGATTTGAGTGTTGACGATGTTATCGGACAGCTTTTTGCTAAAACAAGCGGTATTCGCGAAGCCAGTATTTTCTTTATTTCACCGCCGACTATTCAGGGTTTCGGGCAAAGTGGCGGATTCGAATTTCAATTACAGGATAAAGGAGGTCATACAACGGCTGAATTCTTTAAAGTAAATCAGGAATTTTTAGCCAAATTAGCCGAGCGTCCGGAAATTCAATATGCAACAACACCTTTTAATCCAGGTTTCCCGCAATATATGATGGATGTGAATCTGGCAAAAGCCAAAGATGCCGGAGTTTCTGTAAATACTATTTTATCTACAATGCAAGGATATTATGGAGGATTGTATGCTTCTAACTTTAACAAATTCGGAAAACAATATCGCGTAATGGTTCAGGCAGCTCCTGAATTTAGAGCGAATACAGAAGGTTTAAATAAAATCTTTGTTCGTAACAGCGCAGGAACAATGGCGCCAATTACAGAGTTTGTAAAAATGACAAGGGTTTTTGGACCAGAATCGATTTCGAGATTTAACTTATTTACGTCGATTTCTATTACAGGAGCTCCCAATCCGGGATTTAGTTCCGGAGATGCCATTAAAGCAATTCAGGAAGTGGCTGCAGAGAATCTTCCGGCAGGTTATGGATATGAATTCTCAGGGTTAACGCGTGAGGAATTAGCTTCTGGAGGTGAAACGATTTTTATTTTCATTCTGTGTTTGGTTTTCGTGTATTTCTTGTTGAGTGCACAGTATGAAAGTTATATTCTTCCATTTGCGGTATTATTCTCAATTCCGTTTGGATTGGCAGGAGCGTATTTGTTCTCGATTATTTTCAAATTGAATAGTAACATTTATCTCCAGATTTCCTTAATCATGCTGATCGGACTTTTAGCGAAGAATGGTATTTTGATTGTCGAATTTGCCTTAGACAGAAGACGAAAAGGTCTGCCAATTGTACAAGCTGCAATTGAAGGTGCGGTAGCGCGTTTGAGACCAATTTTAATGACTTCTTTCGCTTTTATTTTGGGGTTAGTTCCGTTAATGTTTGCTACTGGTGCAGGAGCTGTAGGAAATAAATCGATTGGTACAGGAGCTGTAGGAGGAATGTTGATTGGAACCATTTTGGGAGTATTCGTTATTCCGGTATTGTTTATCATTTTCCAGACTTTACAGGAAAAAGTAAGTGGGCCAGCCAAAGAAAATTACGATGACGAAGATGATGAGGACGAAATACAATTAATAGAAGCTCATAAAGAGTAATAATTTAATTTAGAAGAAATGAATCATAGTTCAAATAAATATATTTTACTGGTATTGGCAGCGGCGCTTTTGAGTGCGTGCTCCATTACCAAAAAGTACGAACGCCCCACAACTTTAAAAACGGATCAATTGTATCGTGATCAGGCTTCCGCCGATTCTACTACAATTGCCAATATGCCCTGGCAAAGTGTTTTTAAGGACGAAAAACTAAACGCCTTAATTCAAAAAGGATTGGATCAGAACCTGAACCTGAAAAATGCTATTGAAAATATTGTTCAGGCTCGTGCTTCATTACGTCAAAGTAAATTAGCATATTATCCAACATTAAATCTGGATGCAAATGCAACTCACAATAAACAATCAGAAGCAGGACTGAATTTTCCGGCCGGGATCAATATCAATACGCTAACGACGACTTATAAATTAGGTCTAAGTACTTCCTGGGAAGCTGATATCTGGGGAAAATTAAGCAGTTCTAAAAGAGCGGCTTTAGCGACTTATTTAGCTACAGATGCAGCCAAACAAGCAGTTCAGACACAACTGATCGCTGATATTGCCAATAACTATTTTTTATTACTGGCTTATGATAAGCAATTGGTTATTACGCAGGAAACTTTAGAAAGCCGTATCAAAAATGTTGAAACAATCAAAGCTTTAAAAGAAGGTGCTATCGTTACAGGTGCAGCTGTTGTACAAAGTGAAGCCAATCAGCATGCAGCAGAAGTTTTGATTCCGGATTTAAAACAAAGTATTCGTGAAACCGAAAATACACTTAATATTTTACTTGGCCAGGCGCCGGGACCAATTGAAAGAGGAACTTTAGAAAATCAGTCCATTCCTGAAAATTTAGCACTGGGTTTGCCATCACAATTGCTTCAAAATCGTCCTGATGTCCGTCAGGCAGAATTTAATTTCAGAAACGCTTTTGAAACGACCAATATGGCTAAAACTTATTTTTATCCGAGTTTGACATTAACAGCAAGTGGCGGATTTTCGAATTTGGAATTGAAGGACTTTTTTACCAATTCAGTTTTTTATTCCATAATTGGCGGTTTGACTCAGCCAATTTTTAATCAGGGACTTAATAAAATGAGACTGACAACAGCTCAGTCCCAGCAATTACAGGCTTATAATAATTTTCAGCAAAGCCTTTTAACAGCAGGTCAGGAGGTGTCGAATGCTTTATATGCCTATCAGATGGCAGTTGAAAAACAAGAATCAAGAGAAAAACAAATCGAATCTTTGGTGAAGGCAGTTGATTTTACTCAGCAGCTTTTAGAGTACAGTTCGGCTACCAATTATACAGACGTATTGACGTCAGAACAGAATTTATTAGCTGCTCAATTGAGTGGTATCAATGATAATTTACAAAAATTACAAGCAGTTGTTGATTTGTATCGTGCTTTGGGTGGTGGCTGGAAATAAAATTTCAGATCATTATGTTTAATTGAAATTGTTAAAATGAATAGCGCCTCAGCATTTGGGGCGCTTTTTTATTTAGTAATCTGTGTATCTTTGTTGAATCTGTTACTCTCCAGATAAATATTCTAATGAAAATAACTGCCCTAGCCCCGATAGAAGCGAAAATCCTTTTGTGACGGTGTTCGGCACAAAAGATTGAAGCGAATAGCGGGATTAGCTTCTTAAAAAAGTGTTGGTTATGTATATCGGCTGAAAAGTGGTGTTCGTCGATTTTTTTGATTGTTTCGTATAATGAAGCGGATAAATTCGAATATTGGCACTAATTTAGATTAATCTCTTATGAAATTAATATTTAAAAACAAAAAAGATGAAAAAGTTAGTATTAGCTATTGTGTTTTTTATGAGCGCATTAGCACATTCGCAGGTTTCGGTAAATGTGAATATAGGTACACCTCCAAACTGGGGACCTGTAGGATATGATGACAGCAGATATTATTATTTACCGGATATTGACATCTACTATGATGTAACAGACAGCCAGTATATCTATCTTAATAATGGCGTATGGATACGTGAAAGAAGAGTGCCGGCAAGATACAGAAATTATGATTTCTATTCAGGTTACAAAGTTGTTTTAAAGGATTACAGAGGCAATAAACCTTATAGTTACCATTCAAAACACAGAGCAGCCTATCCAAAGGGGTATGTTGGACAACCTCAAAAAAACAGAGGACCAAAACCGGATAAAAATTATAAATCTCAAGGAAAACAAAAGTCGAATGGACATGACAATGGAAATGGTAAAGGGAAAGGAAATTCTAAAAAGGATCACAACCATTCTCATGGGAATGGTAAACATTAATTAAATTTATTGAACAGAAACGCCTCCAATTGGAGGCGTTTTTAGTTTATAGTCTTAGTTATGGGCTAAGTTGAAAAAGTCAATCCTTTAGCTTTAAAAGTACTGAATAAAACCTGACGTGCGCTGCTGATGCTTTCTTCTGTACGATAAATACTGCACCAGAATTTTACAAGCACTACATATTTTCCGTCAGAAATGGCGCTGTAATAAATTTGAGGCGTTTTATCCATATTGATTAAAGTTACACTTTCCAAGGCGTGAATTATGATTCCATTAATAGCATCAGGAGTAGTGTCGCCGCTGATTTCTATTGAAATTTCTACAAGTTTAAAGTTGTCGGTATACGTCCAGTTGGTAATGTTTTGCGATAATAAATTTCCGTTCGGAATAATAATTTCAGCGCCGTTTGGAGCATTGATTTTTGTAGTTCGTAATCCCATCGCTTTTACCCGTCCAGACTCAGAACTTATTTCAATAACATCTCCTACCTGAATCGGTTTATCAAAAATTAGAATAATACCCGACACAAAATTATTTACCACATTCTGGAGTCCAAGTCCAACTCCCACTCCTAAAGCCCCTAACAGAATACTCAATTTATCCAAAGGCATTCCGGATGCTGCAACTGCCAGTAAATAACCGGCAATTAATACAAGAAGTCTGGTGATCAGTAATTTTGAATGTTGTCTTTTATTGACATTTTCTTCGTTTTCATCTTCAATTTCACCAAAAAAGTAAGCTACATATTTTTGAAGCAAATGGGCAACCCAGATGATAATAAAAAACAGCACAATATTTCCTAAAGTAAAAGTAATGCTTCCGATAGTATTAGGATGGGTGAGAAGCGATGCTAACGACGAACGAAGCGATTCCCAAATATTTAAATTAGAAGCAATAACTATAATCCACATATAACTCATCAGAATTATGAATGGTTTTTTTAAAGTATCGGATAAACTTTCATGGTCGAAAATCTTTTCGATTCCACGTTTCACTCTGGTTGTATAGATTTGTAAAAGAATGATTTCTAAAATGATTTTCAAAAGTACACTCAGAGCGACAATCTGTGTAAGCGAAATAAAAGCAGTCAGGCTGAGCATATTTGAAAGAGAAACCCGTCCGAAAAGATTATACAGTATCGACAATCCATTTAATCCGATAAAAAGTATACTGGCCCATTTAAAGAAAGCTTTTATATATAGCTGATCCTTTAAACTTTTGATTTGTACGAGACCGTAACGGATTCCCAAAATATTGATGATGATAAAGGCACAACGCTGTAATAATCCAACTTCTATAAATAAATCCAGAAAGCAAAGTATCATGAATAAACCTAATAACAAGAGCCAGTTTCGCATTGATTTTCCGGACCATTGATTTTTGAAAAGCAACGTCAGAATTCCTAGTAAAAGCAATTGCAACAGCTCTAAAAATAATGCAGGGGCATATAAATTGCTGACAACGGCAATACTAAGTCCGACTACGGCAACCGGAACCAAAATGCCTCTGTTTAAATATTTAAAATTAAATAACGAAAGATTTTCAGCGTATCCATTTGTTTTGAGGTACTTTAAATTTCGTGAAATATACCAGGCTAAAATTCCCATAAAGAACACTAAAGTCAGCAGTCCTGCAGTACGATAGCTTAAATAATATTCTGCTACACTTTCTTCAATAACTATTTTTGATCCGATATTTTGTACTGCTTTTCTGGGAACTGTTTCTGTAATATTCCATAAAAAAGGCTGTTCTTTATGAAACATACTGATTCCTGATTTTTCCAGATTATTTTCAACAGCAATCAAAGCATTGGAAACCGCAATTTTTCGCTGTACCGTAATTCTTTTTTTATTGTTTAAAATCCCCTGATTTTTAGTCATCAGACTATCTGTACTGAGGTATTTTTTTCTCAGATTGGCAAATTCTCTTTTAAATTGTTTTCTTCGAATTGTATCTTTTATAAGCGCCATTAAAGTTTTGTCTTTTCGGAGCTCTATAAAACGGTTTTTAATTTTTTCCAGATTTTGATTCCGTAAATTGATAGCCGTATTTTGTTCTTCTAAATCCTGCTCGATTTCTTTCAGGACCGTATGATACATTTGCTGATTGCGTACATTTGGATTTGCACCTTTCAGACTGGTCAGAATAAGATTGAGTTTGCTTTGTGTTCTCTTGATTTCACCAAACAAATGGTGCGAAGCACTGTCAAAATCGGAATCGTTATAGGCGGATTCCATTACTTCACCGGCTTTTTCAATAGCCATTAAATAATCACTGTCTGTGGTAGTTTCTTCAAATAATTTCGAACGACTTTCCTTTTTAGGAGACGTGGTTTGTGAACTAACATTCGGAGCATAAATCAAAACAATTAACGCAGCGAAAAGATGGATAAAACTTCTTTTTTGGAACATAATTTAAATATGAATTTGGGATTTCAAAAGTAATTTTTTTAAAACACTTTAGTACAATTTACAAATGAATAATTTAAAACTTAACAAAAAAATATTTCTATAATTATGTAGTTATTTCATTCTAAAACACAGTATTTTCTTAATATAGATATTCTGTAAGACTTTGCAAATATCATATAAACCAATTCATTAAGAGTGTTTTAATTTTGAGTGAATTAAAACTAACAAACAATGATACATATAATTGACACAGCAGACAATGTAGTTGCTTTCAGAGCACTTGCAGAAGTAACAAAAGATGATTTTCAGGCAGCTGTTGTTCCTGCCATAGATAATTTGGTAAAAAGAATCAACGAAATTAATTTTTTACTGGTATTGGATACTGATATCGGAAACTTTACGGCAGGTGCATGGCTTCAGGATGCACTGATCGGACTGAAACATCTGGGAAAATGGAACAGGGCCGCAATTATTACAGATACAGAAGAAATAATTTCATTTACAAATGGTTTCAGTTATATTGTTCCCGGAGAATTTCGTGGTTTCAAAAAAGCTGAATTCAACAAAGCACTGAATTGGGTAGAAGGAAATATTTGATTTCCTGACAAACATTTTTTAAATCATGTATTATGAGATCAATATGGACAGGTTCAATCAGTTTTGGTTTGATAAATATTCCGGTTAAACTATTTTCTGCGGTACAGGAAAGCAGCCTTGATATGGATATGCTGGATAAAAAAGATCATGCCAATATCAAATTCAAACGTGTAAATGAAAATACAGGTAAAGAAATTGATTTTTCAAATATTGTTAAAGGCTACAAAATTGAGGATAAATATGTAATTCTTGAGGATTCAGATTTTGAAGCTGCAGATGCTATAAAAACAAAAACCATCGATATTCAGAGTTTTGTTGAGGAAAAAGAAATTGCGAGCATTTATTATGAACAGCCCTATTATCTGGAACCCGACAAAGGCGCAATGAATGCTTATGCTTTGCTTCGTGATGCACTTGCAGCTTCAGGGAAAGTTGGCATTACAAGTTTTGTGATGCGAAATAAGGAAGGACTTGCCATTTTAAAACCTTATAAAAATGTTATTGTCTTAAACAGAATCCGTTTTGAACAGGAAATTCGTACTGCGGATGAATTAAAACTTCCTCCCGTTTCTAAGGCTAAGACCAAAGAAATTGATATGGCCAATAAATTGATTGAACAGCTGACTGAAAAATTTGATATCAGTGATTTTAAAGATGAATACACAGCTAAACTTTTGGATATCATTAAGAAGAAAGCCAAAGGAAAAGCACCCAAAAAACCTGCAAAACTCAAAGTGGTTCACAAGCAAAGTGATAGCTTGATCGATATGCTCAAAGCAAGTTTAGAGACCAAAAAGAAAAAATCTTCTTAATCTTTTTGGTCTTCAAATTTTTTCAGGATCTTTTTAATGTTGGCTCCTTTTGATAAAACAGGAGTCCATAAATCACCTTTTTTCTCGAATCGTTTCAATACGTTTTTAATCGTAAATTGTGAAGGATGTAGTTTGCTGTTTACCTCACTCCATTCTAATGGTGTAGAAACCGTAGCACCTGGTTTGGGTCTTACAGAATAAGGCGCGGCTAAAGTCTGACCTATTCTGTTTTGCAAATAATCGATATAAATTTTATGATCCCTTTTTTTGATACTGCGTTCTAAAGAAGTCGTTTCCGGAAGTCTTGATTGTACTTCTTTTGCTATCAATTCAGCTAAAATTTTAACTGAATCATAATCATACTGCCCGCCAAGCGGAATGTAAACATGAAGTCCCGAAGCTCCTGAAGTTTTGCAATAACATTCCGTCTCCAGTTCATCCATAATATCTTTTACTACTAAAGCCGTTTCAACAACAACAGAAAAATCCTGTTTGTCAGGATCAATATCAATTACCAGCCAGTCTGGATTTTCAATATTTTGTATGGTAGAATTCCACGGATTGATTTCGATACAACCTAAATTAGCCATGTAAATAAGCGTTTCTTTGTTGTTGCAAACAAGATAGTTAATATATTCATTGTTAGATTCAGAGAATATCTTTTTGGTTTTTAGCCATGAAGGAGTTTTCTCAACATCAACATCTTTCTGGTAAAAACTCGGTGCATCTATTCCGTTTGGATATCGGTTCATCGATTCAGGACGATTTTTAAGATAGGGCAGAATAAGCTCTGAGACTTCATTGTAATATTGGACGATTTCACCTTTGGTGATTCCATCATTGGGAAAATATATTTTATTTTGATTTGTTAAATGGAGTACTGTTTTACCAATTTTCAAATCATAATCATTTTCTGCTTTCTTAGTTCCCTTTGCTTCCTTTGCTTTTGCTTCTTTAGTTTCGCTCATTTTTTCTGTTTTTAAGAACTCTGATTTCTTTATGATAGAAGGTGTGAAAACCTCGTTTGCTTTTTTGTCTATTCTCAAACCGAGGTAAACTGGATGTCTGAGATGCTTGTCCTGTGTCCATTCAGAATATTTAACCTGACAGACCAATTTTGGTTTAACCCATTGTATTTTATCCCGTAATCCTGTTTTTTCTGTAAGGGGAGAATCATCAATAAAATAGGGCTTTAATTTGGTGTACAGTTCTTTCAGGGTTTCTTCGGTAAAACCGGTTCCGCATTTTCCAATAAACTGTAACTTTTTGCCGTAGTATTGCCCTAACAATAGGGCTCCGAAATACTTTCGTGAATTTTTAGGTTCTGTAATTCCAATGATAATTGCTTCTTCCTGATTCGCAGCTTTTATCTTCAGCCAGTCGTTACTGCGTCTGCCTACTGCATAAGTACTGTCAGCTCTTTTAGCAACAATACCTTCTTCTTTATTTTTAATGGCAAGATCAAATAATTCAAGTCCTTTTTCGACTATATGATCAGAATAGAAAACATTTGTAAAACCATATTTATTAAAGAGAATCTTCAGGAGCTCTTTTCTTTCAAGCAATGATAATTCTGTAATTGAATTTCCATCTAAATTCAAAAGATCAAAAACATAATATTTTAAAGTTCCTGAACCTGTTTTAAGGTAATTTTGAAGCAGCTGGAAATTTGCTTTTCCGGATTCATCCTCTACTACAACTTCACCGTCTAAAATAGCGGTATGGTCTATTTTTTTTAAATCTTCAGCAATAGGTTTGAAATTCAAGTCAAAAGAAAGTTCATTGCGACTGAATAGTTCAATATCGGGTGGATTTATTACAGCAACGGTACGGTATCCATCGTATTTTTTTTCAAAAACCCATTTCGGATCATCAAAAGGTTTTTCCTTTATGTTTGCCAGCATGGGTTTAATAAAAACAGCATTTTCAACGGGATTAGTCTTTTTTTTTGAAGTCGTTTTTTCTTTAACCGCGGCAACAGCTTTCTCCGATTTTTCTTCCAGTTCTTCCAGTGCTCTTTTTGATAATACGGACTTATTTTTTTCTAATATATCAGCATCAGAGGAGTATTTATCTGTTTTTTTAATCAACAGCCAGGCATTTTCCTGTTTACCTTTTAGTTTGACCAATGAAAATTCTCCTTTCAGTTTCTTTCCTTTTAAAATAAAACTCAAACGCCCTTTTTTAAAATCAGCTAAAAGCGTTTTTTCAGGAGTTGCAGTTTCTTCATCAGAAGTATAAGTTCCGTTATCCCAGACAATCACATTTCCGGCTCCGTAATTTCCTTCAGGGATGGTGCCTTCAAAATCTTTATAGCTGTACGGATGATCTTCAACCATCATCGCAAGACGCTTATCATCAGGATTCATTGAAGGTCCTTTTGGAACTGCCCAGCTTTTCAGAACACCATTCATTTCAAGTCGAAAATCATAGTGCAGGTGAGAGGCAGCATGTTTCTGTACGACAAAAATGAGTTCATTTGCCGACTTTTCAACTTTACCCTTGGGCTCTTTAGTTTGCCTGAAATCTCTTTTCTGATTGTATTTAGATAGTGACATTGGACTTTGCGATTAAGATGATGGTTAAAGTGAGGTAATAAAATAATGCAGCTACAAGACCGAAAATGATATGGGCAAAAAAGAGCTGAATATAATAGCCTTTAAAATCGATGTTGGGCTTATAATCAGCTAATTTGAACATTATCATCCAGCCTGTAATTCCGATAATTCCACTTATGCTTCCTAATAAAATAGCATTCAATATAGATAATTTCAAAATGTTATTAGCCCATAAAAAATGGTAAATCAGTACAAATATAAATCCGATAAAATAATGCAGAACCCAGGCTAAAGTCGCTTTTGTTTTGATTGAAACATCAATTTTTAGTTGCGTCAATAGAAAAGTTAATAGTACAGGTTCTTTATATAATTCTCTAAAACTTGCAGAAATTGCATAGCTGAACAAGGTCATAGCTGATGTTGCTGCAATGGTGGCTAATAGAATTTGTAAAAGTGTATAGATATCCATAAGTTAATTTTTATTATTAATTGCTTATTGTATTAGTAATAAAAAAATTAAGACATAATATTTAAAGCTTTTATTTATACATATAAATAACATTAATTTCTGATTGCATCCAATCACAGGAGGTAATTAAATGACTAAAACTTTAAACTTAATAATTTTTACATTATCAAATTTAAAGTCATTAGTTCGTTTTTTTTTATACAATTAAAAGTTCAGATTATATAATTACAAGTAAAATAGCTATATGAATGTAATTTCTAAAACATAAGTCGATAAGTCATTTTTATCAAAAATGTGTTGCCTGGTTTTCTGCCTAAAATTTGAGAGTTCAGTTCAGACATCAGATTTTCATTTGGATTTCCGTTTGAAGTGATTCCTTGTGACCAGACAAAAAAGATTTCTGAACCCGGAATGTACTCCCAGCGTGCCACCAAATTAGAACGGAATTGCACAAATGAAAAATCGGGGTTGTGTATTCTGTAATCTATTTCGCCATTTGTGTCTTCATCTATTTCATAAAGATTTTCAGATTCGTTAAAACCAATTTGATTTTGATTAAATAAACTTACCCTGTCGCCATAATATTCTGTAAGCGGATTAATCACTTTGTTAAATTGATTGTACTTTCCTTTTGAAATAAAAGGCTGTCCGTAATACTGGATAGTGAAATTCGGATTTATATTGTAATCAAGACGGATGGATGCGCTAAAAGTATTCTGATCTAAATTGGCAGTAATGTATCTCGGATCTACATCGAAACTGGATTGGGTAACATACTGTAACTTGTTTTTATTCGAAGAAAGAGCAGGAGTTACAGAAATAGCAAAAGCATTGATAGGCTGATACGTCAGTCCAACATTGATTTCGGAATAGGAAAACGAATTATTTTTCGCCTTATTGTCATAAATGTTCATAGTATATCTGAATTTTTTTCTGCTGTCTGAAACAATAGTAACCGATTTGAAAAAATCTTCTGAATAACGAAATCTCGGTCCGCCCTGAAGGATCGTATTCGAATAGTTAACAGGTTTATAGATAGCAGAAACAATAAGATTCCAGTTATTTTTGAACATGGCGTCAGAACCGACCATATATTGCATTCTGTTATAGTTTCCTTCAAAATCAAAGTTCGAAGTCTGATCCAGATAAGTCGTTATTTTTCGAAAACTGCCAAAAGGTTTCAAGGTTTCGTAAGACAAAAAAGCGTACTGTTTGATTTCATCAGCCTGTCTTAGAAAGCCAATGTCATTTAATTCTAATTCGGGTGACCGCCAAACAACATATCCTCTGTAACGCCAGTTTCCAACACTTGATTTTCCCATTTCAAATTGTCCGCCCGTTCCTGTTAGTGATGTTCTTTCGGTATCAACCTTTAAGTGTCCCGCATCTGCTCTCTGAAATAAATGCGTCATGTTTCTTTGCGTTGTCGTAATGGCTTCTTTACTCCCTTCAATTTTGCTGGCAACAAAATTACCTTTGAAATAATACTTTCTGTTGTTCCAGTTGTGCCTGAAATCGATACCAGCTGTATAAGCCGATTTGTGCATAAAATTCAGAAAATCAGTTTCTAAATTTCGATTGGTCGCTGTAAAAATACCTCCTATGTAACTGTTACGGCTATTAAAATCTTTCTGTATACGGCCCACCAGATAATTCGTTAAGGGGTCAACTAAAACTTTTCTCGTCTGATCATTTTCCTGAATTTTTGCATATTCTTTGCCTGTTACGCTTTCAAGGATTCCTATTGACCAGCCGTTTTTGGTTTTTCCGCTAAATTTTGCAGCGCCCAAAATTGTTGTATTGACAGGAATAGTCATAAAAGCACCTTCCGGAAGATTAGGCTGGCCGTTGGGGTTTCTTCCGATCCTGCGGGAATAAAACAAATTGTCTTGATCATCAGCAAAAGTGTAGTTGAAAATATTTCTGTTCTCAACAAAAAATGGCCTTCTTTCATCATAAAAAACCTGAAAACCGTCTAATACAATAGCAGCCGGATCAGCTTCGACCTGACCAAAATCAGGGTTAATGGTCAGGTTTAATGTGAGGTCATTGGTGATTCCGATCTTCGCATCCAATCCTCCGTTGAGTTTAAAATCATTTCCGGTTTTAAAAGGATTTCCTTCTTCTTTTGGATATGTTTCTAATTGAGAAAGTACAAAAGGCTGGATTTCTATTTGTCTTTTTGGAGATAAACCTTTCAGTCCATGCAATTCCCCAAACTCACTTACCCAGCCCGGAGCATCAAGTGGAATCCGCTGCCAGACAGAACGCTCTTCGGTCCTGAAATATCGGCGTGTAGACTGAAGTCCCCAAATTTGCTCAGGGGCATCACTAAATTTTAACTGACTCAGCGGAATTTTAATTTCTGCAGTCCAGCCTTCATCATCAATATTTGTTTTTAAATACCAGATTGGATTCCAGTTGCCCTCCCAGGTTCTTCCGTTATCAGAAATGAAACCATCGCTTTTTACACCCGCAACGGATGCAGCAAATGAAAAAGCCGTGAGCTGATCATAATGACTGCTGATGTTAATTTCAATCCAGTCGCCTTCAAAGCCATCACGTCTTGATAATCTTTTGATAATGCCTTTCGGATCTTTATCATAACATCTAAAACCAAAATAGATGAATTCTTTATCATACACAACTTTGAACTTTGTGGGTTCAATAGGTGCTGCATTTTCATCAGGAAGGTTTTCAATATAATCACCTGTCCAGTCTACAATATTCCAGCTTTCATCGGTTAAAATACCGTCTATCGCGGGAGCCGGTAAAGCACCTAAAGATTTTGTGATGTAAACCTTCTTATTTACTTTAGGTGCTGTCTCCTGACCAAAACTTAACTGAAATATGAATAATAGCAATGAAGCTTTTTTTAGGTATTTCATTTTTTGGCTTTTTATGAAATTGAATTTTATTACAAGAAATCCGGATTATTTATTTAGTTCTAAAATCCACATTTTCATAGCCGGAATCGTAGTTTTATTTAGTGAAGAAAAAACTTCATCAGTAACTACATTTTTTGCCGAATTAAAACCATTTGTTATTTCGTTATATTTCTGAAAATCAATTTCTTTATCCGTTTCACTTGTATTCATGATACACATGATCGTCTGCTTTTCATCATACCTGAAATACACATATAAACCTTCTACCGGAATGTAATGCATCATTTTTCCAGTTGTAATTGCCGAAGCTGTTTTTCTGAAATTAGCCAGCTTTCGAACCAAATCCTGAGTTGATTTTTCGTCTTCTGTCAGTCCTTTTCCAGTAAAAGCATTTTTGGTATCGGTACTCCATCCACCAGGAAAGTCAGAGCGTACCAATCCATCAGGAGCTTTGAATCCTTTGACTAATACTTCAGAACCATAATACAATTGCGGAATACCACGGCAGGTCAACAGCCATTGAAAACCCATTTTTTGTTTTTCAACATTTTCACCTACAATCGAAAAAAATCTTGGTTCATCATGATTGTCCAGGAGCAATACTTTTTGCATCGGATTCTTGCTCAAAAAATCACTACTGAGTGTGTAGTATAATTTATTCACGCCGTCTGTCCATCCGAAAGGCTGGGTGAGGGCAGGAATGATTCCGTAATATAAACTCTGAAAATCTACTACCGATGGAAGGTTGCTTTTAAAGCTGGTATCGATAGTATTCTGTTCAAAATAAGCCTGATTTGCGGCTCCGTGTACCATGATTTCTCCAAAAATGGTGATTTTAGGGAATTCATTCATAATCGCCGCGTTACAACGATTTGCAAAATTTAAATCATTATACGTGTAAGTGTCAAGACGAATTCCGTCGATACCAAAGGTTTCAACATGCCAGATACAATTCTGAATCAGAAAATTAGCCATATAAGGATTGTCCTGATTGATATCTGGCATTATTTTGTCAAACCAGCCATTGCTCATTTTCTTCTGATCTGATTTTGCACCATAAGGATCAAACAAAGGCTGCTCTCTGTAATTGGTCTGGGTGTATTCCGGCCAGCGATGTACCCAGTCGTTATCCGGTGCATCCTGTTCCAGAAAATGATAAAGCCCAAAATGGTTATAAACGGCATCAAAAATCAGTTTCATACCACGCTGGTGGAGGTTGTTGCTTAATTTTTTATAAGCCTCATCACCGCCATATCGCGCATCAATTTTATAATGATCTGTAATGGCGTAACCATGCTCGGTTCTGTTTACCATGTCATTTTCCATTATAGGAGTAAACCATAGAGCGGTAACACCCAATCCCTGTAAATAGTCCAGATTATTAATTACGCCCTGTAAATCGCCACCATGACGGTCGTACATTTGGTTTCTGTCCAAAGACTGGTCTCTCATTCCTTTTATACGGTCGTTTGTTGTATCTCCATTACTGAAACGATCCACCATAATCAGGTCAATAAAATCAGCTGAATTTACGCCCTGTGCATACTCAGTTCCGTTTCCGGTTCTTCGTTTATAAATGGGCCAGTTTATTTTTTGCTTTTTGCCTTGCTGAATGACTTCTATTATTATTTCGCCCGGAAGGGTTTCAGGAGCAATTAGAATATCAACAGCCAGATACTTTTTGTTTGAAAACTGATGTGTTTTTAAAATAGAAATACCCGGATAATTAATACGGACATTATCAGATGTAAAAGCATTTTCGGTGCTGCGGATTAATAACTGAACAGAATTGGTTTTCATTCCGGTCCACCAATTTGTTGGATAGACATCATTTTTAGCATTTGCAGTGAACGCTAAAGCCATTAAAATCAGGAAAAAAAAGAGTGTTTTTTTCATCTTTGGTTGTTTTAAGTTAGTTTTATGAGCGAAAGATATTTTTCTTTAACAGTTCAAAAAAGCAACTTATTTAAACAGCATGATTTGCATTGTAAACAGCAATTTTGATTTGAAGTAAAAGCACTATTTTTACATTCAAGCAAAACAGAAGAAATGGATATATTGACATACAATCCTGAAAACAGATTTCAGATAATTAAGCTCTATGCTTTGTACTGGCTGGGTTATATTTTGTTATTCAGTTTGATTCAAGGATTGCCCGAAGGAGATTTTATTGTAGCCTGGCGAAATGAATGGTATAGTGTACTGCCAAAAATAGGTTTTGTGACTATTGTAGTGGAGTTATTGATGCCACAATTATTATTCAGAAAAAGAACAGCTGCTTTTTTTATTGCTTATATCACTCTGATTTTACTTTTTGCATTTCTACAGCGTCTTATTGATAATTATATTATTCTTCGTTATTACCTGACTTTCTGGAAGACTGTACCGCTTTTGTCAGCTCCGGTGTTCTTATATAATGTGAGTAAATTGCAGTTTGTAGTGACCATTCCGGTTGCTTTTCGATTGTTTTATCATTTGGCAGAAGAAAAAAATAAGGTTCAGACTATATTGTCAGAGAAATTGCAAGCCGAATTAGCTTCTCTGCGAAACCAGTTTCATCCACATTTTTTATTTAATGTTCTGAACAGTTTGTATTCTAAAATTCTAAGTAAATCGGATGATTCGGCTGAGATTGTTCTTAAAATATCAGATCTGCTTCGGTTTTCGATTTATGATGTAAATAATAAAAGTATCTCTCTGGAGAATGAAATTGATTATCTGAAAAATTATATTACGCTTCAGCAGCTGCGTTTTGACGATCGCCTTCAATTGAGTTTTAGTGTTTTTGGAGAGATTGAAAATCATTCCATAGAGCCTTTTTTAGTTCTTCCGTTTATCGAAAACAGTTATAAATATTGTCTGGATGAAAATAATCAGGGCTGGATAACGATTGCAATCAGTATAACAGATGATTGGTTAGCGGTTAAAATTGAAAACAGCCTCCCGGAAAACTTTATTGCTCCAATTGAAAATATAAGCAGCGGAATTGGGATTGCAAATGTGAAAAGAAGGCTGGAATTACTTTATCCTGATGAACATATTCTGACCATTAAAAATGAAACAACCAGTTTTTTTGTTTCTTTAAAACTAAAGATGAAAAATGGCAGTCATTAATTGTATTATAATCGAAGATGAATTGCCGGCCTCTATATTGTTGGAGCTTCATATTGCTAAATTTGATTTTTTAGATCTCAAGGGTAAATTCAGCAGTGTTTCGGGGGTACAAAATATTTTAAAAACACAAAAAATTGATCTGATTTTTTTGGATATAAACCTTCCCGGAAAATCAGGAATAGAGTTTGCCCGAAGTATTAATCCTGAAACAGCTGTAATATTCACTACTGCTTACACTGAATATGCTGTTGAAGGTTTTGAATTGGAAGCGGTCGATTATATTTTGAAACCCATTTCATATGAGCGCTTTGTAAAAGCAATAAATAAATTCAGCAAAACGCGGGAACTGAATGAAATAGTATTGCTTGCAAAAAAGACAGAAGCCGAAAATCCTTTTATTTTTGTGAAATGCGAACGAAAAATGGTAAAATTTTTTTTGGATGAAATCGATTATTTCGAATCACAGGGAAATTATTTGATGATTTATACAGAAACAAATAGTTATAAAACCTATCAGTCTATTTCAGAAATGGAAGAGAGGCTTCCTGAAGGGTTATTTTGCAGAATACACCGCTCTTTTTTAGTTGCTATTAAAAAAGTAAATAATTTTAAAGCAAATAGCCTTCAGATAGGGAACAAGCAATTACCTATTGGAAGGTTGTATAGTAGTGCAGTTTTTAGTTTATTAAATTCTTATATAAAATAGATGATTAGTTATTAAAATGTTATGAATAAACTGATTAATACTTTACATTATTTATAATTGTACTTATTTTTAATATTATTTTTAAAATAAAGTCATTTTAATTTTTTTCATAAATGACAATTTTATATGTTTACACAACCGATTGCAATATTTTAAAATAGTATTGTATTTCAAACAAAAATATAATCAGCTAAACAATGATGCCTGAATTATATTTTTTTAGAATTTTACACAACCGATTGTTTTTATTATTATTTTAGCGCAAAATTAAAAAGCATTTATTTAAATTAAAGAATACAGTAAACTAAAAACTTAACTAACCACAATATTTAACCACACAGTAAAATAATGAATTTATCCTCTCAAAAATTATCCATAAAAGAAAAAATAGGGTATAGTCTTGGTGATTTGGCTGCCAATTTAGTTTTTCAAACATTAATGACCTATCTGGCTTATTTTTACACAGATATATACGGATTATCTCCAACACACTCCTCCATAATAATGCTTGTTGTAGGCTTAATTGCTGCTTTTATTTTTAATCCTGTTATTGGAGCACTTGCAGACAGAACAAATACAAAATGGGGTAAATTTCGTCCCTGGATTTTATGGACATCAATTCCTTTAGGAGTCGTTGCACTTTTAGCTTTTACAACACCTGATTTTTCGTATCAGGGAAAAGTAATATATGCTGTTGTAACCTATTCATTATTGTTATTATTGTATGCGGCGAATAATTTGCCATACTCTGCTTTAAGCGGTGTTATTACAGGAGATATGTCGGAGAGAAACAGCATGTCGTCATATCGGTTTGTTGCTGTAATGTTTGCTCAGTTTTTTGTTCAGGTCTTTATGCTTGGCATTATTAAAAGTGCCGGCAACGGAGATAAAGCAATTGGTATCGAAAAGGTAATGACTGTATTAGCAATAATTGGAACGATTATGCTGCTGATTACTTTTGTTACTACCAAAGAGCGGATCGTACCAAAACCGGAACAAAAATCAAGTGTAAAGGAGGATCTAGGCGATTTGGTAAAAAATAAGCCATGGATTATTATGCTGACTCTTACTTTATTGGTTTTTATTACACTTGCAATGAAAGGCGGCTCTTATGTATATTATTTTGAGAATTATGTAAACAAACAAGAACTGGCTTTATTTATACAACCTATTTTAGATTTTCTTTCAACAATAGGATTAAATACTTTTGGTAATGATCCTATTTCTGCAGGATTTGGATTATTTAATGCCGGTGGTATTATTTTTATGATAGTCGGAATTACATTGTCAAAAAGATTCGCTGATAAATATGGTAAAAGAAACGTTTTTGGATTGTTTTTATTTATTTCCACCTTATTTATTATTGCTTTTTATTTCTTTTCTCCAACCTCAGTTAGTCTGATGTTTTTCTCTCAAATTTTTCACGGGTTTTTCTACGGAATTACGATTCCGCTCCTTTGGGCAATGATAGCAGATGTTGCTGATTATTCAGAGTGGAAAAATAATCGTCGTGCAACTGCCATTATATTTTCTGCAATGATGGTGGGGTTAAAAGCAGGATTAAGTATTGGCGGTGCATTAACAACATCACTTTTAGGGCATTTTGATTATGTCCCAAATTCGACTGAACAAACAGATATTGCCATCAACGGTATCAAATTATTGGTAAGTATTTTTCCTGCAATACCTTTCTTAATAGGAGTAGGGCTATTGTTTTTCTATAAAATTGATAAGAAAATGGAAGTACAGATTGAGGCAGATTTAAAAGAAAGAAGAGCATAAATTATTATCATTAAAACAAAAATACGACTATGCCTGAAGATAGCATTGAACAGATTAATTTTGAAACAATTAACAAAATAGCCATATCGCAACCTTTAGTTAAACACATGTATACTGCTGATCCTTCAGCACACGTATTTAACGGAAAAATTTATATTTATCCATCTCATGACATCGATGCCGGGATTCCGTTCAACGATAACGGGGACCATTTTGGAATGGAAGATTACCATGTGTTTTCTATGGAAAATATAGAATCCGCAGTAATAGATAATGGTGTAGCCCTCCATGTGAACGATGTTCCCTGGGCAGAAAAACAAATGTGGGCTCCTGATGCTGCCTGCAAAAATGGCAAATACTATTTGTATTTCCCGGCCAAACGTGCTGACGGAATTTTTCAGATTGGAGTTGCTATTAGTGATTCACCAACAGGTCCGTTTATTCCGGAACCGGAAGCAATTAAAGGCAGCTATACAATTGATCCGGCAGTTTTTGAAGACGAAGACGGAAAATTTTATCTTTATTTTGGAGGTATTTGGGGAGGTCAGCTTCAAAAATACAGAAATAATAAATTCTCTGAAGAAAACGAAGAGCCTAACAAAAATGAACCGGCATTAGGACCAATAGTAGCTTTATTAAATGATGATATGAAGCAATTTGCCGAATCTCCGAGAGAAATTAAGATTCTGGACAGAAATGGTGAAGTTTTATTGGCAGGTAATAATGAGCAGCGCTTTTTTGAAGGTCCATGGATGCATAAATACAATGGCAAATATTATTTATCCTATTCAACAGGTGATACGCATTTTATTTGTTATGCAATTGGTGATAATCCTTATGGGCCATTTACATACCAGGGACGAATTTTGAATCCCGTAATTGGCTGGACCACGCACCATTCTATCTGTGAAGTAGAAGGGAAATGGTATCTTTTTTATCATGATTCCAGTCTTTCAAAAGGTGTTACTCATTTGAGATCTATAAAAGTAACTGAAATCACTTATAATGAAGATGGTTCGATAAATACGATTGATCCATATGGCAAAGAAAAGTAGATAAATTTTTGTTATCGAAAAAAGCAGGTACTTTAATTTAATTTTCTATGAAAACGAATGAGGATAGAAAAACAAATACTGCCAGACATTATTTTATTAGTATTGATTGTGTGATATTTAATTTTGATCAAGGTGGATTAAAGGTTTTATTGGTTAATGATCAGAATGAAAAAGAAAATTGGAGATTGCCAGGTCATTTGATTTCTGAGGGTGAGACGATTGAAAGCACTTCAAATCAGATGTTAAGGAAATATGTCGGTGCTGAAAAATTTTATGCAGAACAGCTTAAAGTTTTTAATCCTATTTCGCAATACTCCTCATCAGATGAGATTACAATCGGATGTTTTGCGTTGGTAAAAAGTGACAATCATTATTTGAAAAATGATTTAAAATTATCCGAAGTTCAGTGGTGCAAAATTGATGAAGCTTTAAATTTAAACGACAAGCATCGCATGATACTTGATTATAGTTTAAAGGAATTAAGAAGCCGTATTTGGCAAAGTACCATTGGATTTAATTTATTGCCTGAAAAATTTACATTATTACAGGCTATGCAACTGTATGAAAAAATTTTGGGAATAGAAATGAATAAATCGAATTTTAGACGAAAAATATTTAAAATGGGTTTAGTTCTGGATATAGACGAGAAGGAGGAAGATGTTTCACACAGAGCTGCTAAGTTCTACAAATTCAATTTAGAGAATTATGAACAATTAGAACAACGTGGGCTTAATTTCAAGTTTTAGCTAAACAATTCAAATGATTAAATCTAAATAGTATTTCAGTTTGTTTATCTGTTTTAACAAATATGCAAGGCAGAGATCTTTTTAGAAGATAACAAATTTCATGGAAAAAATATTTTTTTATAAAAAACAAATACCTACTTTAGCAGACCAGAACAGAACGGAACAGTATGATAAACGAAGAGCAACAAAAGTTTGTATTTGTAATTAATCACGATAGTGATATTCCGAAATATCAGCAATTGGTAAACGGAATAAATAATGCGATTTCAGAAAACATTTTACAAAAAGGAGATTTGCTTCCGTCTGTGAATGCTATTTGTAAAGAAAATCAGTTATCGAGGGATACTGTTTTTAAAGCGTATTCAATTTTAAAGGATCAGAAAACAATTGATTCTGTTCCGAATAAGGGATATTATGTTTCAGGAGAAACCAGAAAAGTGCTTTTGGTATTAGATACTTTCAAAGCCTATAAAGAGGTTTTGTATCACTCATTTGTGAATAATTTGCCTGACAATGTTATTACGGATGTACAATTTCACCATTATAACATTGATGTTTTTAAAACCATCATTAATAATAGCGTTGGAAAGTATTATAAATATGTGGTAATGAATTTTGATGATAAAGAAGTATCATCAACCTTATCGGCCATTTCAAATGATAAATTGCTTTTAATTGACTGGAATATACATTCAAAAAAAGAAAATAATTATGTCTTTCAGGATTTTGGAAAAGCATTTTATAGTTCATTGAAAGAAGCTACTGATTTATTTAAAAGGTATAAAAGTATCTGTTTTGTTTATCCGGATTATACGAATCATCCAAAAGAAACATTAGATAATTTCAAGAAATTTTGTACTGATTTTAATTTTAAAAATGAAATTATCACAGATCCGAAAAAGTTTGATATTGAAAAAGGAATCGCATATATCAGTATCAGTGACAGGATTTTGGGACACTTTTTAGAACAATGCAAAGAGAAAGAACTTGAACCAGGTCAGGATGTTGGTTTTTTATCTTACAATGAAACTCCAATGAAAAAATTTATATACAAAGGAATTTCGGTTGTCTCAACTGATTTTAAGGAAATAGGAACAAAAGCAGCAGCATTTATTACGCATGACGAGGTTATGCAATGTTATGTACCAACAAATTTAATATTAAGAGAATCTTTATAAATTATGTATTATATCGGATATGATATTGGAAGCTCTTCAGTCAAGGTTGCCTTGGTTGAAGCAGCAACAGGCAAAAAAGTAATTGTACTGAATGAGCCGCAAAACGAAATGGAAATCTTGTCATTGCAGCCGGATTGGGCAGAACAGGATCCTGAAATGTGGTGGCAGTACATTTGTACAGCTACAAAAAGAGCTATTAAAGAAGCTAATGTTGACGCTTCGAAAATTAAGGGTATTGGTATTTCGTATCAAATGCACGGATTAGTTGTTGTGGACAAAAACGGAAAATCGTTGCGCAATTCAATTATCTGGTGTGACAGCCGTGCGGTTGAAATTGGTAACAAAGCTTACGCTGAAATCGGAGCTGAAAAATGTGCTGAACATTTGTTGAATTCACCTGGAAATTTCACAGCTTCAAAACTAAAATGGGTTAAAGAAAACGAACCTGAAATTTACAGCAAAATTGATAAATATATGCTTCCTGGAGATTACATCGCTTTGAAATTGACAGGCGAAGTAACGACTACTAAAAATGGTTTGTCAGAAGGAATGCTTTGGGATTATAAAGAAAATAAGGTAGCTGACTGGCTATTGGATTATTACGGAATAAATCAGTCACTGACACCAAATATTGTAGAGAACTTTACAAATCAGGGTGTAGTTACTCAAAAAGGTTCTCAGGAATCAGGACTTCCAGCTGGAATTCCAATTGTTTACAGAGCCGGAGATCAGCCAAACAATGCATTGTCATTGAATGTGTTGCGTCCCGGAGAAGTAGCGGCAACCGGAGGGACTTCAGGCGTTTTTTATGCCGTTACTGAAACAAATTCGGGCAAAAGTACTCGTGTAAACAACTTCGTTCATGTAAATTATTCCGAATCAAATCCGAGAGTTGGAAAATTGCTGAACATTAACGGAGCCGGAATCCAATACAGATGGATGCGCAACAATACCGGAAATGAGTCTTATGAAGAAATGAACGAAAAGGCATCTCAGGTAAATGTGGGTTCACAAGGATTGGTTGTAATTCCGTTTGGAAATGGTGCTGAAAGAATGTTTAACAATAAAAATATCGGTTCTCATATTTTAAATCTGAATTTTAATATTCATACCAATGCTCATTTATACAGAGCATCTTTGGAAGCAATTGCATTTTCATTCGTATACGGAATGGAATGTTTAAAAGATGACAATGCCAAAATTAATGTGATCAGAGCCGGGAATGATAATTTATTTCGTTCAGAAATTTTCTCGAATACCATTGCAACTTTAATTGGGCATGAAATTGAAATCTACAACACAACCGGCGCAGTAGGAGCAGCCAGAGCAGTAGGTTTAACTGATGGAGACTTTGAAAAATTTGGCTCAGATATTACAACCCACGATCATGTGATGACCTTTTTACCATTAAAAAACAAAGAGGAATATGAGAAAGCATATCAAAACTGGAAAAAAGAATTAGAATTAATATTAACAAACAAATAAAAAAATAGAATGATAACTTTAGGAAATAAAGAATACTACAAAGGTATTGGGCAAATTAAATTTGAAGGAAAAGAATCTGATAATCCGTTAGCATTTAAATATTATAATCCGGATCAGGTTGTTGCAGGAAAAACAATGCGTGAACACTTTAGATTTGCGATTGCATACTGGCATACTTTCTGCGGACAAGGAAGTGATCCGTTTGGACCAGGAACACAAAATTTTGCATGGGATCAGTCTTCAGACCCATATCAGGCTGCAAAAGATAAAGCAGATGCTGCTTTTGAATTTATCAGCAAAATGGGATTTGATTATTTCTGTTTCCACGATTACGATTTGATTGCTGAAGGAGCAACTTTTGCTGAATCAGAAAAACGTTTAGCATTCATTACTGAATATTTGAAAGAGAAAAAAGCAGCATCAGGTATTAAATTACTTTGGGGAACTTCAAACTGTTTCTCAAATCCAAGATTCATGAACGGAGCAGCTACAAATCCTGATTTTAATGTTGTAGCAAGAGCCGGAGGACAAGTAAAATTAGCTTTGGATGCCACTATCGCATTAGACGGAGAAAACTATGTATTCTGGGGAGGTAGAGAAGGTTATATGTCTTTACTAAACACAGATATGGGTAGAGAACTAGACCACATGGCACAATTCTTAACAATGTCAAGAGATTATGCAAGAGCACAAGGATTCAAAGGAACTTTCTTTATCGAGCCAAAACCAATGGAGCCATCTAAACACCAATACGATTTTGACTCTGCAACCGCAATCGGTTTCTTAAAAGAATACGGTTTAGATAAAGATTTCAAAATCAATATTGAGGTTAATCACGCAACATTGGCGCAACACACTTTTCAACACGAAATTGAAGTGGCAGCAAAAGCGGGAATGTTAGGAAGTATTGATGCTAACAGAGGTGATTATCAAAACGGTTGGGATACGGATCAGTTTCCAAATAATATTCAGGAGACAACAGAAGCAATGTTAGTATTCTTAAAAGCAGGTGGATTACAAGGTGGTGGAGTTAATTTTGATGCAAAAATCAGAAGAAACTCTACAGATTTAGAAGATGTTTTCTTAGCTCACATTGGCGGTGCTGATACTTTTGCAAGAGCATTACTTACTGCAGATAAAATCATTACTTCTTCTCCTTATGAAAAATTAAGAAAAGAAAGATACAGTTCATTCGATTCAGGAAAAGGTAAAGATTTCGCTGATGGAAAATTAAGCCTTAAAGACCTGTATACTATCGCAAGTGAAAATGGAGAATTAAATCTTCAAAGCGGTAAACAGGAATTATTTGAAAATATCATCAATCAGTATATTTAATCGACTGAAAGAAAAATAATTTTCGGTTTTATAAAACCGAAATCATGATTGTTTTGTAGTTTTTTATCTCTGGCAAATATTTAGGTTAGTGTATTTGCCAGAGAAAATTCGGTGAATTATTTTAGTAATTTTAGCCGTTGAATGTTGAAGATTCAACGGCTATATCATTATTTTCTTCAAAAAAAACAGTCTCTCGGCTGTTTGCATGGTGAATTCTCTTCACCAATTTTCATTTTTAATTACACATATTTATTACTCGTTTCTAATTCATTTTTTGAATAGGAATTACATTATTATTAATCAAAAAAAATAAACCACAAACGAATGAAATTTTTTATAGATACAGCAAATTTAGAAGATATTAGAGAAGCCCAGGCGATGGGTGTTTTAGATGGAGTTACTACAAATCCGTCATTGATGGCAAAAGAAGGTATTGCAGGCAAAGAAAATATTTTGAAGCACTATCTTGATATTTGCAATATTGTAGATGGTGATGTTTCTGCCGAAGTTATTTCAACAGATTATGAAGGTATGGTGAGAGAAGGAGAAGAGCTGGCAGCTTTGCACAAACAAATTGTAGTCAAACTGCCTATGATTGGGGATGGTGTAAAAGCCTGTAAATATTTTTCATCAAAAGGGATCAGAACGAATGTAACTTTGGTGTTCTCGGCAGGTCAGGCATTATTAGCAGCCAAGGCCGGAGCTACGTATGTTTCACCTTTTCTAGGAAGACTGGATGATGTTTCTACAGACGGGATGCATTTGATTGAAGAAATCAGAGCCATTTATGATAATTATAATTATGAAACGCAAATACTTTCAGCTTCTATCAGACATACGATGCACATCGTAAATTGTGCCAAAATTGGATCAGATGTTATGACCGGACCTTTATCTGCAATTAAAGGTTTATTAAAACATCCATTAACTGATATTGGATTGAAACAATTTGTTGAAGATGCAAAAAAAATGAATCTTTAAAGTAAAATTTATTAAATATAGGTCCTTAAATCATTTTGAAGTAGTTTATATGGTATTATTTTACGAGCCAGCTTCAAATGTTGACTGAATATTAGTTTTGAAGGTAAAAACCTAAAATAAGACTCCAGACAAACTATAGTCTTTAGAATTTATTATAATGAATCCGTATTAACATCTCAATTCCATATGAGGTTTTGATATGGATTCGTTTTTTTTAAATTCCCTTTCACACGAATTTGAAAATTGATTTTTAATATTAAAAAATACATTATGTTTAATTTTAAAAAAAATAGATTTGTTTTATTGGCTTCATTAATAATTCAGTTTGGATTTGCTCAGGAAAAGATTCCCCATCTTCATAAAAAAGGGAATAAAACCCAGTTAATTGTCAACGGTAAACCGTTTATTATTCGGGGAGGAGAATTAGGGAATTCTTCTGCAACAAGTATAGAAAGTATGGAGCCAATCTGGTCAAAACTGACTGAAATGAACCTGAATACTGTTTTGACTCCTGTTTATTGGGAACTCATAGAACCTCACGAAGGCAAATTTGATTTTTCTTTGGTAGACGACCTGGTTCTTAAAGCCAGAAAAGAAAATTTAAAATTGGTATTTCTTTGGTTTGGATCCTGGAAAAACAGTATGTCAAGCCATGCTCCGGACTGGGTGAAATTGAATCAGAAAAAATATCCTAGGGTTAAAGATGACAAAAATAAAAGCCATGAGATTTTGACTCCTTTCAGCGAGAATAATTTAGAAGCCGATTTAAAAGCTTTCCAAAAATTAATGGGCCATATTAAAGATTTTGACCAGAAGGAACAAACGGTCATTATGGTTCAGGTTGAAAATGAAATTGGAATGTTACCAACAGCAAGAGATTATTCTTTAACGGCAAATGAAGCTTTTAATAAGCAGGTTCCTGATGAACTATTAAGATATCTGCAAGCAAACAAAGAAAAACTGGTGCCAGAGTTTTTTGAGGTTTGGAAAAAAAATGGTTTTAAAACCTCTGGAAACTGGGAACAGATTTTTGGAAAAGGATTGCAAACAGATGAGATTTTCATGGCGTGGTTTTTTGCAAAATTCACTAATCGAATAGCTAAAGCCGGAAAAGATACTTACGAAATTCCATTATTTGTAAATGCAGCCTTAAACGCCCCTGAAAAAAAACCGGGAGAATATCCTAGTGCCGGTCCGTTACCACATTTAATGGATGTTTGGAAAGCCGCAGGAACTTCAATCGATCTACTTTCTCCGGATTTCTATAATCCTTTGTTTAAACACTGGAATGATTTATTTACGCGTCAGGGTGATCCGTTGTTTATTCCGGAACATAAGTTTGATGCTACCGCACCATTCAAAGGTTTATATGCAATTGGACATTATGAGGCAATAGGTTTTTCACCTTTCTCAATTGAATCTGTTGCCGATGCTAAAAAAGAACCTTTAGGAAAAATATATGATTTGATCAGACAACTAACTCCTACAATTGAAGCTAACAAAGGAAGCGGGAAAATTGAAGGGGTTTTATTAGACAAGGAAAATAAATCGCAAATAATTCAATTAGGTAATTACGAATTTACTTTTAAACATGACTATACTTTAAATTGGTCAGATGGCGCCAAGGATGAAATTTGGCCAATGACAAGCGCTATAATTATTGAAATAGGTGCTGATGAGTTTTATATTGCCGGATCAGGAATTGTAGTGACTTTTAAACCTTTAAAAAACAAATCTCTTAATGCCGGAATATTAAAAACAGATCAGGGCAGATTCGAAAATGATGTTTGGAAAACTGTTCGGCATTTTAACGGAGACCAAACACATCAGGGGAGACATGTTCGAATTGCCGTAGGAGATTATGAAATTCAGAAACTTAAGTTATATACTTATGAATAATATAGTCCTGAATCAACATAAGACTTTAACAACTTTATGCTGAAATCCAAAAACAGATTTTTTGTAATTGATTAATCTTTAATTATTTAACTTTTGTTCAATTATGTAAAGGTGCTTTTTTAATTATTTTCGTAAGAAAATATATGAAAAACAGATATGATCGAAACAGACTTTATATAATCGAAGAGGAACAGAAATTAATAAAAAACACTTCTATATTATTAGCAGGAGCCGGTATTGGCAGTGTCATTGCAGAATGTTTATTGAGGTTAGGCTTTGAAACCTTAACTATAATTGATGGTGATATTGTAGAACTCTCCAATTTAAACAGACAAAATTATATTGAAAAAGATATATCGATATCTAAAGTAGAGGCTCTTAAAGAAAGACTACTTTTAATCAATAGTGAAGCAAAAATTACGATTCATAATTGCTTTTTAACACCCGATAATGTTGATCAGTATATTGATGGCCATAAAATTGCTATTAATGCACTGGATTTCACTTCTAAAGTTCCGTTGCTTTTTGATTCCCTATGCCAAAAGAAGAACATACCAGTTCTGCATCCCTATAATTTAGGATGGGGAGCACTGGTATTGGTAATTTCAAAAGATCAGGGACTGCATATTTTAGAAAAACCAAATGAACCATTTAACGAAGTCAATGTAGTCGACTACGTTTCAAATTACATGAGATACTCAGAAAATCCGCAGGAATGGCTTGAAGAGATAATAGATAAATATAAAAAAGAAAACAAAAAACTCTCTCCGCCCCAGTTATCAATTGCATCGTGGCAGGCAGCAGCAGTTTGTGCTACAATTGCTTTTGACATTGCTACTAATAAATCAATAAAAATTTTTCCGGAATTTTATTTTACGACCATCAGATAGTGACATTAAAATTAAAAAAACCTCTATTTTCAATACTTTAGAATATATTTTTCTTCCTAATTAAAGACTGTGCCGGATTTTGTTCTGCACAGTTTTTTTATTTAGAAATAAATCCGGCAATAGTATATAAAAAAAATAATTACAAAAGACTACCAAAAAAGGTAATAAATAAGTTATTTGGACTTTTGTCAGTCTATTTGGCAATTCTATATTATTTAATGCTAATAATTTTACAAGAGTAAAAAACAAGTTTAATCTAAAATATAGAAAAAATGGAATTAATTAATGATCAGAAAATTTTGGAATCCATTGTCAAAAAAGCATGGGAAGATTCCGTTTTTAAAAGCAATTTATTAGCGAGTCCGGTTGCAACATTAGAAAGTTTTTTAGGAAAACCAATCCATCTGCCTGATGGAAAAACCATTACTGTCGTAGATCAGTCAAACGCAGCTGTAATCTTTATTAATATTCCCGCTGACCCAAATGTATATTTTGAAGACGTGGAATTATCCGAAGAGCAATTAGATATAATTTCTGGTGGAGGCGGAGACGGACAAACGCCTCCAATTATTGTTAAATAGTTATTTATACAGAAGAAATTAAAAGGAATTCTATTTAGAATTTTAATTATGGGATAAAGACGTATATGCTCATTTTGAGTATATACGTTTTGAATTTAAATTAAGATCATCAATGAAAATTTTACACACCTATCTGTTTTTTCTTTTTCTGATGTTTGGAACAAGTATGAAATTATGTGCGCAAACAAATGTGCCACATAAACAAATTATACATCATACCCCTGAAAACAAAAAAATAGCTGACAGTTTGTTGCGTATTGGAGAAAAGCATCAGGATGCCGGAAAATTTTCAGAAGCAATGATCTTGTTCGAAAAAAGCCTGAAAATATACCAAAAATTAGGTGATCAAAAGGGAACTGGCGACAGCTTTAATAAAATTGCAACCACACATTATTATCAGGGAGATTATTTAAAAGCGCTTTCTTACTACACAAAATGCAAAGAAACCTATGAAAAAATTAATTTCAAAAAAGGAATTTCTTCTGCATTAAATAATATGGGTGCCGTTTATTATTATTTAGGAAATTATCCAAAAGCGCTGGAATATTATAATCATGCCATTAAAATTCAAAAAAAAATAGGAGATAAAAAAATAATCGCTGCAACTACCCAAAACATTGGCGGAATCTATATTGATATTAAAGATTATGCCAATGCAATGATTTACTCCCAAAAAGCCAACGCAATTTACAAAGAGTTAAAAGATTCAACAGGAATCTCTCATAACTTAAATGGTGCTGGAAAAATTTATATGATGCAAAAGCAGTATTCTAAGGCTTCCGATTATTTTAATCAGGCTTTAGCAATTGCTGAAAAAATTAATGATGAACAAAAAAAGATAGAAGTCCTTTATAATTTAGGGGAACTATTTCATATTCAGGGTAATCTTACCAAGTCTTTATCTTACTATAATGACTGTTTAAAATCATCACAAAAAATTAATAGTTTACAATATATTGGTACTTCACAAGTAGCTATCGGAACTATATTAAATGAATTAGGAGAAAATCATAAAGCCATTGTGAAATGTAAAACAGGACTTGAAATTGCAGAAAACTTAGGAGCCATATCTGTAAAAAAAGAAGCCTGCAAATGTCTTTATGAAGCTTATAAATCTTCTGGAAATGCTAAATCGGCTCTTAATTTTTATGAAAAGTCTAATGCTTATGACGATAGTTTGCAGTCAGAAGAAACATCCAATAAGATATTAAATATGGAGTTTCAAAAGGAACTGTTAATGGACAGTATTGCATATGTTACCAAAGAGCATACTATTGAACTCAGACATAAAGAAGAAGTTGAGAAGAAAGAGGAACAAAGAAATTTAATTATTATTTCTTTAGGCTTTATAGTATTGATAGCTATTGCTTTGTGGAATAGACTAAACTATGTCCGAAAATCCAGGGAAGCTTTAAAAATAGAAAAAGATCGCTCAGAAAAGTTATTACTAAATATTCTTCCGGAAGAAATAGCCGAAGAATTAAAAGAAAAAGGCTTTGTGAATGCCCGGGATTTTAATTTGGTTTCTATTCTTTTTACTGATTTTAAATCCTTTACACAAACTGCCGAAAAAATGTCACCACAAGATCTTGTTGAAGAAATTAATGTTTGTTTCAAGGCATTTGATTTAATTTCAGACAAATTCAATATCGAAAAAATTAAAACTATAGGCGACTCTTACATGGCTGCTGGCGGAATACCTAATCCAAATAAAGATTCACTAAAAAACATTGTACTGGCAGGATTAGAAATGCAGGAGTTTATGACAGAGAGGAAAAATCAAAACTCAAATATAAATAAGCCAGCTTTTGAAATGCGCCTGGGAATACATGCCGGACCAATTGTAGCCGGAATTGTTGGGGTGAAAAAGTTTCAATATGATGTCTGGGGTGATACTGTAAATACTGCAAGCAGGGTAGAAAGCAATGGAATGGCAGGTAAAGTAAACATAAGTGAATCTCTTTATAATCTTATTAAAGATGAAAAGTGTTTCCTGTTTGAATACAGAGGTAATATTTATGCCAAAGGAAAAGGTGAAATCAAAATGTATTTCGTAGAGAAAAATATCTTTTTTGCCGATAAAAAGACTTTATTTATCGATTAAATACATGATTAAGTGTTTTTTGTCAGTTTATTTGGCATTTTTATAATGTAATGGAATTCTAATTTTACATTGTAGAAAAGGAAATAAATCATGGAACAGAAAAAAGAAGAAGAGGTTTTAAGATTAATAATATCCAAAGCTTGGGAGGATATTAATTTTAGAAAAAGCCTGGTTTCAGATCCAATAAAAGCAATTGAAGATTTGACAGGCGCAAAAATTGTTTTACCTGAAGGAAAGACACTCGTAATTAACGACCAGACTGATAAAACTAAAGTTTACGTGAATATTCCAAGTGAACCCAATATTGAAGATATTGAACTTTCAGAAAGTGAATTAGAGATAATTGCCGGAGGAGGCCAAACAGTATGGCCAGACTTGATTAACTCTTTATTTCCCGCCTTAAAAAATTACATCATAGTATAATCTCTGAAGGGCTTTAAGTCAAATTTTAAAGATTTAGTTTCTTAAATCAACCCTTCATTTACCCATATTTTACGAATAATCACTTTAAAAAATTATTATCATGGAATTTACAAAAGAACAAAAGCTGTACGCAGAAATTGTACAAAAAGCATGGGAAGATGCTGAATTTAAAAAAGAATTAGTAGCAAATCCTGTAGCTGCCATTGAAAAATTTACAGGAAAAAAACTGAATTTGCCAGCTGGTAAAACGTTTGTTGTAAGAGATCAGACAGATGAGTCTGCTGTTTATATCAACATTCCTGCTGCTCCTAAAAAATCGGTTGATGCAGAATTAAATGATGCACAATTAGAAGCTGTAGCCGGAGGTATTATAGGACCTGGAGGCTGTATACTTTTACCTCCTGGACCTTGGAATCCAACTCCTACTTTTCCTAAAGATATAGTTCTTTACTAAAATATTAACCCAAAACCTTTTAAATCATGGAATTTACGCAAGAACAAAAATTGTATGCAGAAATTGTACAAAAAGCATGGGAAGATGCTGAATTTAAAAAAGAATTAGTAGCAAACCCTGTAGCTACTATTGAAAAATTTATTGGTAAAAAATTGAATTTACCAGAAGGGAAAACATTAGTGGTAAGAGATCAGACTGATGAATCTGTGGTTTATATTAATATTCCTGCTGCAAAACAACTGGAAGATGCTGAATTAAACGCAGAGCAATTAGAGTCAGTAGCCGGAGGGTTACAGACTATTGCAATCTGGCCTCCAATTTCGGTAGTTCCAAAATGGCCACCTATCATTTGCTTTCCTCCAGGACCAGAACCAGAACTATTCTAAATTCATATTTATTATTAACAAATTAAAATTATAAGATCATGGAAATTACACAAGAACAAAAATTAAATGCACAAGTAGTACAAAGAGCATGGGATGATGCACAATTTAAGAATGAGTTGATAGCAAACCCTGTTGAAACAATTGAAAAATTAACAGGTCATAAAATTAGTTTACCAGAAGGTCAAAAACTAGTAGTAGCAGATCAATCAGATGAGTCTACGGTTTTCTTTACTATTCCAAGAAAAGTTGATGTCAATAATTTAGAGTTAACAGAAGAGCAATTAGAATTGGTTGCTGGTGGAATTACTCCATTACTTCCTGCAATTGGATACGGTATCTGTGTTGGTATTGCGATTTATGCAGCATCTCATCAATAAAAACGAATATAGAATTTAAATTTAAGAAACATGAAATTTACAGCAGAAGTACAAGAAAAAGGAGCAGAGTTAATGAAAACTCTTGCGCAAAAAGCATGGGAAAGCACAGCTTTTAAAGAGCAATTAGTAAATAATCCTGTGGCAACAATTGAACAAGTTACAGGCAAAACGCTTCCTACGGATAAAAAAATTATAGTAGATGATCAAACAGACGAGTCTGTGATTTACTTTAATATTCCGGCAAAAGTAAACTTTGATGAATTAGAATTGACTGAAGAGCAATTAGAAATGATTGCTGGTGGAATTACCCCTGTACTTGGTGCATATGCATTAGGAGTAGGTATCGGTTTAGGATTATGCTGGGTTGCATCTCATATCTAATTTGAACAAAATTTTTAAGATGATTGAACAGCCATTCTACCAGAATGGTTGTTTGATTTTCTTATAAAAAGTATATTTATGTTTTAAAAATAATAAATCATGAGAAATAATAATTTCAGGTTTCCTGCAATAATCATAGCGGTAATATTGGGTGTTGTAATCTTTAAACATTTTAATTTCAGTACACTGACATTCAAAACACTTTGGTTAGATATTATTTACATTATAACATTTGTAGTACTGTTGTTTTTTATATTCAGGAATAAAAGAATATAGAATGTATTATTAAAAAAAATAAATACTCATTTAACGATACACGAAAACTGCCAAATATTTAAGCAATTAAAATGAATAATCAAACTACATATTTGCTCAGGGATGAGTTTGAAACAATACCATTTGTTGACATAATATTGCCATATACCTATAACTTTTTAGAAAAACTTGAAGTAATAAATATCTCAGGTGAGCTAATTAACAAGTTACACTTAACTCTGTTACAGCAATTAGGCGTAATAGCAGAAGTAACGCTACAAGAAGAATTAGATTCCTATAAAAATAATAAGGGTGAAAATTATCAGGAATTTGTAGAAATAACGATTTCATTATTAGAAGTCAAATATCCTGTATTAGATAAAATATTAAAAACAAAATGTGATTATTATTTAATACAAGTACAAAAGATTTTTTTAAATTTTGATAAAGATTTTCCAGTTATTTCCAGGACTTTCTCCATAACAGCAGCAAAAAACAAACAAATCAAAGACATAGATACCAGTCTTGGTGATGGGCACAATGGCGAAGGCACATCCTTAATAACATTATTGGATGGAACAAAACTGATATACAAACCGGGAAATCTTCATATAACTAATTCATACAATAAATTTATTGATTGGGTTAACCAAAATTTAAATACAGATTTGAGAACTTTCAAATGTGTAAGCTGTGAAAATTATGGCTGGTTGGAGTTTGTTACTTATGAGCCTGTTAATTCTCCTGAAGAGTTTCAGGAATATTATTACAAGGCAGGAATTCTTTTAGCGATTTCCTTTCTTTTGGGGAGTAAAGATTGTCATTATGAAAATATAATAGCATCAGGTAAAAATCCTATTTTAATAGACCACGAAACTATTATTCAACCGCTTTTTGCAAATCAGTCAATTCTTAGTTGGGATGAGAAAAACAAGGTACCGCTTTTATCTGTGTTAGAAAGTATGTTAATAGCTAATCAGGATACAGGAGTTCCATCAGAATGTGTTGGATTTGGTATTAGAGGATCTATTGAAGCTATGGATATAGAGAGGAAACTATTGAAGCCAAATACAATTGATTCTAATAGAGATGTACGTATTGTTTTCAGAAAACTTGTAAAAGAAAATGTACCATTTTATAACGATACCCTTGTATTTGCTAATAGTTATGAAAATTATTTCATAGAAGGCTTTTCAGTTACATACAATTTATTTATGAATTCGAGAGAATTTTTGATGTCTGCTCAGTCTCCAATAATGCTATTTCATAATCAAAAAATACGTTATGTATGGAGGCCAACGTTCATATATTTCAGAATTTTAAAACACATGAGAAGTGCAGCTTTTATGTCAGGTTTTGAGGTATATAGTTCAAAACTACACGAATTATTATCAAAAGCTTATCAAAAAGAAAGTTTCAAAAATTTTAAATTTATTCTCGATTCTGAAATGGATCAAATGTTAAATGGTGATATACCCTTTTTTAGCCTTAATAGTCAGGATCATCATTTAGAAGACGATAAATCATTTAATATTTTTAAGTATAGCTGTATTGAGAATATTAAATGCAGGATAGATTCATTATCTACCCATCACAAAAATGAACAAATTGAATACATCAAAAAGTGGATTAAAATATAAATATCAGCAAGTGAAATAAGCCATTTATCTTTTTTAAATTAATAAAACAATAATTTTATGAATATTCTAACCATCCCATATATCGCAGGAGGAATTTCACATTTAATTCCTTTATATGTTCTGCAACAAAAATACTTAAGAAGTAATGTTGAGATTAAAAATCAGTTTTTAGTTAATAATAATTCGCAAATCTTTTTGAAGATGCAAGGTGTCAACTGTGTACCGGTAGATTATACTTTTGAAGAAAACATAATTGCATCTAAAGATTTTGGAAAAATTAATGAACGTTTAATTGAAATGGAGCAGGAAGCTTACGATATAGTTAAACCAACACTTATTATTGAGGATACGGCTTGTATTACTCCTTTGATTGCTGAGAAAAACCATATACCGAGAATTTCCATTCAGCGTACCGGAATTTTTAGAGCTATTGATAAGCGCTACAGAAATCCGAACCACGTACATTCTTTTCAGAAAGGCAGTAATGTTGATAAATCTGAAAGTTTCTCAAATTCTTATAATGCAGAAGCATCATTTTTTAACAAGACTGATTTGGGATTTTTAGAACAATATGTAAAACCGAAAGTTAAGATTATTCCAGGAATCTCAACAATTGAGCGTTTACCCGAAAATATAGAAGAAAGGGATTCCTATTTTTACTGTGGACCACTTCTTGTTATGGATAAGCCTTCTAAAAATCTATCTGAAAAATTAGAGGAGTTTTTAAATAACAATAAACAAAAACCTATAGTTTTTATTACTACTGGCACGATAGATCGAACTCCTATAGAAAATTTTATAGAGTTCTTTGTGAAGCGCAACTACGCTGTTATAACTACTTGTAATTGTGAAATAAATGATAAGTACAAAGAAGAAGTTTTTTATAATAGATTGTTTCCATTAAATTATATATGTGGAATTTCAAATTTAGTAATTCATCAATGCAGCGCCTCAATTTACCATTATCCAATAATGAACAGAGTAGCTTCCTTAACAATTGGTACTCAGTGTTATGATCGGGAAGATATAGCATTAAGGCTTCAGGAACTTGGAGTTTCAGGGCACATTCCTCATCCTGACGATAATTCTGACTACTGGAACGTTTTTCTTGAATTGGTAGACAGGTTTGAAAAAAATACACTGTCAGATTTTAATATGATACATAAACTTCGTGATGAAATAAATGAAACAATGTCAAATTTTGAAATGGACAAAGTTATTCAGTATGCATTAGCATAAAAAATATTAATGAACTTTTATTGATAGTTAAATTTATATCTAAACATAAAAAGAATGTAAGATAGTCATAGAACGTTATTAACTAAATTAGTTTATTATTTGTAGCATATACAATTGCTTCAGAGATATTTGTTACTTCTAATTTTTCAAATAATTTTCTTCTGTGGAATTTTACGGTATCAGGAGAGACAAATATTTCATTTGCTATTTCGTTTATAGTAAATCCTCTGGTAGAAAGCTGTAAAATTTCTTTTTCTCTTTTGGATAAGGATGTTTTTTCCGCATCTTCCCAAAAGTCCTGATTAAGATTGTAATTAAAGACTTTATTTACACCGTTTTTATAGATTTTAATATTCCCTGCTTTACGTTCAGACGATAAAGAAATAATACATATTGCCTTCCATATTTTTCCCGTATCAGTTAAAAATACCGGGGTAAGTTTTTGGTTTATTAAAATCAGTTTCCCCTCTTTATTTTTTAAATGAAAATCATACGTTATGGTATATAGTATTCTTTCAGTAATGGGTAATTTTTCATAAAAATCAAAACCGGCAGAATTAATTTTAAGCAATAATTCTAAATCGGCTTCAGGAACATGTTTGAAATAAAAAGAATATCCCATGTCCAATACTTCTTCAGCTGTATTACCACATAGAAATAAAGGATTGTCTGAAACAAATTCAAAGCCTTGTTTTAAGTAATCTATGACATAAATACTAGTGTATGTGGCCCTTGAAAATGCTTTTATTGGTTCTAAATATTCTAAATGTTTTGTTTTCTCTTCATTAGTTAATCCGTGAATTGTATTTCTGGAATCAAAAAACGAATTTAAATCTGCTGCATTCATCTCAAGTAGGTTTTACCCAAATTTAACTGTTTTTTATTATGTATGAAAATAATTACATATTTATCAAGGGTTTTTATCAAATGAAAAATAGATAAGAGGGTTGTTTGAATAAAATTTATGTTTTTAACTGAATTACAGATAATTAAATCTTAAATAAAAAAATCGAAAATTCATAAAACAGAGACTATAAATTTCAAAAGTTAAAATTACTCCAATATTCATCAAATTATAACCCTGAAGTATTTTTACAAGCTACTTATCAATACAATATCTTCAAGAATTTAATGTTGTGAGAACTCTACACAAAAGTGTAGTTTATTGATATAGAACAAAATACTACTATTTGGTGTAGTCATATAAAGTCTAATCAAAATTAGCTTTGATATAAACCAACAGCCATGACTATGATACAAAGTTATTTAGAAAGATTAGAGTTAGATCAGCTAACTGAATTAGCAAAGTTTGTAGTTGAAGAGAATTTCAGTCATCATTGCGAAAATGTAACTACAAAGGAACTTATAACCGATACTCAGGAAGTGTATGACGAAGAATTAAATTATTTTAAGAATTCTGAAATTTTCGTTGCCAAAGATTTTTCCGGAAACATTCAGGGTTCCATACGGGTAATCAAATGGGATTATAAAGCAAAACTCCCTCTTCAGAAAATTTTTAATATCGATCCGCTGACTGTATTGAATTATTCTGAGAAATTATCTTCAGTGTGGCATATTGGAAGATTTGCTACAAAAAAAGATATTAAAGACAGAACATTATTCAGAAGGTTAATGGTATGTGCCATTGCCCCAATATGTGAACAAAAAGATGGTGTTGCTTTTGCTGAATGCGACAGTAAACTATTAAGGATTATGAACCTGCTTGGAATAAAAACAGAGATTATTGGAAACTCAGTTAATTATTTAGGTTCAGAAACCATTCCAATATCGATGTGCTACGACGGACTAAAAGAATTTTATCATAGCAACAAGTATTTAGTCACATCACAGCATATAGACAAAATATCCAGTCAGATATTTGATAATGCTCAATATCCATATCAAGCTTAATTTTTATTCCGTAACAGATTGCTAAAATAATTGAATAACCAATTAATTTCCCGGTAAAATGATAAATCAAATTTCAAAAAGTACTACAATAGATTGGTCATCTCCTGATGTTCTAAATCAGATTGTTCAAAATATTAAAAATCCATTAGATACCATCATTACAGCCAGTAAACCAGATACTGTTGACAATAAAAAATCTCAAAATGAGATTATATTTTCCAGCAGTAAACAAATAAATGATCTCATTGAAGAAATTTTAAAAGAAATCAAATCAAAATCTGTTAGCCTGACAATTCAGGGACGTCCTGATATTTTTGAAATTTATGAATCCAATAAAAATGTTCAGGGCTTATGTCTGAATAAAATAAATCCGCAAAAGGTTACAAAATTAGATCAGGACTGGTTAATAAATTTAGAAAAAGAGATTTACAATTCAATTAACCAAAATGATATGAATTTGTATGAACTATCATACAAAATGGCAGTTAGTGAAAGACAATTGCATAGAAAAATAGCAAGCTTAGTTCATTTAACACCCAATAAGTACATACGTATCCTGCGATTGCATAAAGCAAAACATCTGATTGATAATTATATTCAAAATTCAATTTCGCAAGTTGCATATTCTGTGGGCTACAATGATGTCCATTATTTTTCAAAATTGTTTTCAGGCCAATATGATATTTCTCCTAAGGAATTAATAAATTCTTTGAGATGAAATTATAAAAACAATTATTACCAGCAAAAATAAATTTAAAAACAAAAACATGATATTAACAGAAGAACAAAAAAGAGGTCAGGATGTATTTTTCAGGATCATAACAGAAGCCTGGGAAAATGATAATTTCAAAAAATCATTACTTACAAATCCTGAAGAGACACTGGAAAAGTTTTTTGGAAGAAGTTTACCAACCGGAAAAAAAATTAAAGTAGCTGACCAGTCAAATCCAGAGTACATATACATAAATATTCCTGTAAAACCACAGATGAAGGATGTAGAACTGGATGAAAAAAAATTAGATACTGTTAGTGGCGGTTCATCAAATGGAACAGGTATGACTGATTATGAAAGTTTGTATGATTCTTTACGAAGCATTTATAAGTAATATATTAATGTCAGAGCTATCAGAGTTTTTGTCTTAATCAACAGTATGAATTCAAATAAATTAGTACAACCTTAACAAATACATTATGAAAAGAGCACTTTTTTTCTTAGGCCAGTTAGATAGCAGAGATGTAGAATGGATGATCCGGAACGGCCAAAAAATTGAATTAGGAATTGGAGAAAAACTGATTCAAAAAGGCAATTTTATAGACAGCCTTTATATCATATTATCAGGTCAGTTAGCTGTGTGTGCAGAAAACGGTGATAAGGAGGATATTGCAACATTAGGATCCGGAGAAGTGGTAGGCGAAATGTCATTTCTGGAAACAAGGCCTCCTTCAGTTTCAGTAATTGCAAAAAAGGCATCGACAGTATACAAAATTTCAAGACAGGTTGTAGAGCTGAGGCTTTCAACAAACCCTGATTTCAAGGCTAATTTTTATTATGCACTGGCATTATTTCTTTCTAACAGGTTAAGAAAAACTACGGATCAGTTAGGATACGGTACGCCAGAAGAAGAGGATTTAATTGACACAAAAATATTAGACGGAGTTGCACAGGCCGGTTCTCGTTTTGGACAAATTTTGAATAGGTTTTCTCAGGCATAATAATAAAGATCAGAATTTATATGAGGGCTTACTATTTCTTTTTTACTATATTGATTGGTGCTTTTACCAGTATATACAGTCAATCTAAAATTAAATGTGATTTAATTGAAATTTCAAGCATTGCATTTAATAAAAATCCAAATATTATAAGCACTTATTATGCTGTACAAAATGCAGAAGCAGGCGTTCAGGTACAGGCTGGCACATTTGATTATAATTTGAATTCAGGGCTTTCTTACCAACGAAGCCGTTATAATCTTTATGACGCTGATCCCAGAAACGAATTTATTGACAGTCCCTTAAAATCCAATTCAGTTGATTTTTCGGCGAACCTGTTAAAAAGATTCCGGACATCACAAATTGCAGAAGTAAGCTTACGCTATCTTTATAAAGACAGCAATTTTCCGTTTAATAACTTTAATGAATTTGTAGGACCTTTTTACGGTAACCATACCGGAGTTGTAAATTTTTCATTGACGCAACCGCTTTTAAGGGGGCGCGGAAAACGAATTGCAACAACAGGAGAAAGAATTTCAAATCTTTATATTGATAAAAATAAAAACGAATATGAGTTTACAAATTCATATGAAATCTTGCAAATAGGGCTTGCCTATTGGAGTTATTATACTGCCTTTAAAAGTTTAGATGTTTATATACAGAATGAAGCCCGGGTGCGAAATTTGTTAGAAATGACAAATGAACTGGTTAAAGCTGATAAAAAACCGCAGGGCGATCTGGCTCAAATTAATGCCGATTTAACCAATCAGGAAAGATTAACCGTTGTTGCCAGGCAAAATTTATATAATGCAAGACTAAATTTAGGAAGAGCCATTGGTTTATCTGAGCAGGAAAGCCAGCAATTAGATGATCCTGTGAATGATTTTCCGGCAGTTGCACAAAGCGGTTATAAACAAAATAGCAATAAAGAACCTTTTCTAAAAGCGGCAATAGAGAACCGCGGGGATTTAAAAGCAGTTAAAAAGGTAACTGAAGCTATAGAACTTCAGTATCAATTGGCAGAAAACAATTTGAAGCCTCAGCTGGATTTGACCGGATTTGTTTATTACGGAAGCACCAGTAACGGAAACGGAATAGATAAAACATTGTCTTCTTTTGTCAATAATCAGGGACAGGATGTTGGAGGAGGAGCTAAACTGACTTTTTCATTTCCATTAAATAATAACATAGCAAAAGGTAATTATTCGATAAGTAAAATCGCAGTCAAAGATCAGGAAGTGATTGCAAATAACACTCAGAGAAACATTGAGTTAAATATCAATATTGCACTTAATAATTTAAGTAATAGTGTCCTGATTCTTGAAAAAGCAAAAGAATCGATGATGTTTTATCAGCAGGCCTTTAATAATGAACAGGAGAAGTTTCAAATTGGCCTTACAACACTATTTAATTTGATGCAGTTTCAGGAAAGATTTACGTATTCAGAATTAGAATATCTGAATGCAGAGCAGCAGTTTTCAAATGCAATTATAAGTCTAAGACATGAAACAGGTACACTTCTTTCAAAAGAAAAACAGGATTTGAGCGTGCTTCAAAATGCTTTTTATACAGTTCCCAACATAGAAAATTAACCAAAATAAAGAAATCATGTCGGCAAGTTTTTTCAGAAAATCGGCGTTAGAAAAGCTTTCTACACCAGAAAAATTAGATCAGTTAATTAAAGTTACAGGACCAAAAGCCTGGATAGCATTGGTTACAGTTGCATTGGCGTTATTTACCGGAGTAGTTTGGTCGTTTGCAGGTACTGTAAAAACAAAGTTGGATGCCGTTGGAGTGGTATTAGGAGGTGAAGTGCATGAGGTTGTAGCAACTTCACAAGGACAGTTAGTAGAATTAAAAGTGGCTGTTGGAAACAAAGTAAAAAAAGGAGATATTATAGCAACTATTAAACAACCTGAGTTGTCCCAACAAATAGAAGATGCTAAAGCAGTGGTTTCAGACCGAAAGTTCGAAATGGGGAAATTATCATCTTATGGAAATCAGGGTACGCAGCTGCAAAGCGAAATGATCAAACAGACACGTGTCAGTATTCAGGGTGAAATCGAATCTGAAAAAAAGAAATTATCATTTTTAAACAATCAGCTGGAATCTGAGACTGTCCTTCTAAACAAAGGTTTGATAACAAAATCTGAAGTAGCCGGTACAAAACAGCAAATTGAAACCTCAAAAAATAATATCGAAAGACTGAAAGGCCAAAAAGTTGAAACATCAAACCAACAGCATAATCTGGGTTTTGATATGCAACAGAAAGTTACACTTCAGCATCAAAGAATTGCGGAAGCCGAAAGAAATTTGCAGTTCCTTACGGAACGTTATGATACTCAAAGAAATATAAAAAGCCCTTATGACGGAGAAGTTGTCGAAGTTTTGACCGATGCCGGAGTTGTTGTAGGTGCCGGAACTCCATTATTCAAACTCAAAAATCTCCATCAAACTTCAGAATCCAAATTAAAAGGAGTGCTTTATATTCCTTCACAGGACGGAAAAAAAATTAAAAAAGGAATGGAAGCTTTGGTAGTTCCTTCTACCGTACAGCCCCAGGAGTATGGCTTTATAAAAGGAAAAGTGACCTATGTTTCTGATTTTCCGGTAACACAACAAGGAATGCTGACCTTAGTTAAAAACGATCAGTTAGCAAAAAGTCTTTTAGCTGCCGGAGCATTGTTTGAAGTTCATGTAGATTTTGAAATTGATACGGAATCGTACAGTGGTTTTAAATGGACTTCAGCAAAAGGTCCTGATGTTTTTATAAAAGAAGGGACTTCATGTATGGGGAAAGTGACCATAAAAGAAGAGCCTCCGGTAACTATTGTAGTTCCTGCATTCAAGAAATTTTTTGACTTATATTAATACATACAAATGGCAACCAGTTCAACTTTTGTTATCGAAAAACAAGCCCGGCCCGTTAAGGTTCCAACTGTTTTACAGATGGAAAGTGTAGAATGCGGTGCAGCGGCGCTTAGTATTATTTTAGGTCATTTTGGAAAATTTGTTCCTTTAGAAAAATTAAGAATATCCTGTGGGGTTTCCAGAGACGGTTTAAAAGCAACCAATATTTTAAAAGCAGCCAAAGAGTTTGGACTGGACGGCAAAGGTTATGCAAAGTCTATAGAAAAATTGATGATGATTAAAATGCCTGCGATTATTTTTTGGAATTTTAACCATTTTTTAGTTTTAGAGGGCTTTACTAAAAACAAAGTATTTTTAAGTGACCCTGCGCAAGGAAGATATTCTGTAACTCATCAGGAATTTGACGATTGCTATACAGGGGTAGTTTTAACTTTTGAAACCAATACCGCTTTTGAGAAAGGGAATGAAAAACGAGACTTAATTTCTTCGTTATTATCAAGGGTAGCCAATTCCAGGTGGAGTATTACCTATATTATTCTGGCAAGTTTGTTTTTAATAATTCCTGGCTTAGTAATTCCGTCTTTTCTTAAGGTTTTTATAGATAAATATCTCATTAATAATTTTTCGGGATTTGTAATGCCATTGCTTTTGATTATGGGAGCAATATTGATTATTAATGCTGTTTTGGTTTATCTCCAGCAATATTTTTTACTCAAATTAGAAACAAAACTGGCATTAGTTACATCCAGTAAATTCCTTTGGCATGTTTTTCATTTGCCAATAGCTTTTTTTACACAGCGTTATAGCGGAGAAGTTGGTAACAGGGTTTCGCTGAACGATAAGGTAGCGAAATTATTAAGTGGTGATCTGGCAAATGCTGCTCTGAATGTTATTGCGGTATTATTTTATGCAGCCCTAATGTTCTCCTATGATGTTACCCTTACATTAATTGGAATTTTCATGGCAGGATTAAACATTTTAATTTTAAGATATGTTTCAACGGCCAGAAAAGACGGAAGCCGCAGATTGAGTAATGAAACTGGAAAACTCTTAGGAACCACAACTTCCGGAATTAGTATGATTGAAACACTAAAAGCCTCAGGAAGAGAAAATGATTTTTTTACGAACTGGATAGGATATCTGGCAAAAGTAATGAATGCCCAGCAAGAATTAGGATGGTTAACAATTAGATTGAATGTTATGCCAAGTCTGATTACATCGTTAACTAACGCATTAATTTTAGGAATAGGAGCTTTGCAGATTATGAATGGAGAAATGACTCTGGGAGCTTTGGTTGCTTTTACTTATTTAATGTCAAATTTTATCAATCCTGTAAATCAGCTTGTGAGTGTAGGAACCATGCTTCATGAGACAGAAAGTGATATGGGACGAATTGACGATGTTTTAAACTATGAAATCGACAATCAGTTTAGAGAAAAAGAGCAAAATGAAAATAGTAAACAAGACAATAATCAACAGATAAAAAATAAATTAATTGGATACTTTGAAATGAAAAATGTCACATTTGGATACAACACCACAATGCCGGCATTGATTGAAAATTTCAATTTAAAACTAAGACCCGGAAGCAGAGTAGCTCTAGTAGGAGGCTCTGGAAGCGGCAAATCGACTATAGCGAAAATAGCTTCCGGTCTTTATGATCCATGGAATGGAGACATTTTACTTGATGGTAAAAACAGAAAAGAAATTCCAAGAAATGTTATTACAAGTTCATTGGCAGTTGTAGACCAGGATGTAATTGTTTTTAATGGCACTATTAAGGAGAATATCTCTTTTTGGGATTCAATGATTCCTGAGAAACACATTATAAATTCTGCCCGTGATGCCGTTATTCATGATGTTATTGCGGCCCGAAGCGACGGATATGACAGTTTTGTAATGGAAGGCGGAACTAATTTTAGCGGAGGACAGCGCCAGCGTATTGAAATTGCAAGAGCCTTAGCCGGAAATCCGACTATTTTGGTAATGGATGAAGCAACCAGCGCCTTAGATCCTACAACCGAAAAAACAGTAATGGATAATATCAAAAAAAGAGGATGTACCTGTTTGATTGTAGCTCACAGATTAAGCACCATAATTGATTGTGACGAAATAATTGTCATGGAGTATGGAAAAATAGTGGAGCGGGGTTCTCATCAGGAATTATTAAAGTTAAACGGTGTGTATTCACATCTGATTGAAACAAAATAAATTTAGTTAATATGTCAGCGAAAGAGAAAATACATATCGGCGTTGAGCAACCACTGATTCTAAATCATACAAACCGTTTTTGGATGATTATTTCGGGAGAAGTAAATGTGTTTTACACTAAAATTGATGATGAGGGAGAATATTTATGTGCTTTAAAATATCTTTATTCTGCCAGACAAGGAGAATTATTATTTAGTTTATTACCTCAGGAGTGCTCTGATAATACGAGACTGATTGTTTTTTCAAATGAAGCTAAATTATTATCAATTCAAAAAAGTGATCTTCTGAATGTTGATCGTTTCTTTTTAAAAAACATGATCAATAAATGGATTTTAAAAACATCAGCCGAATTAAGTTTTAAGAATGCACCAAGAGTTTACACTGCACTCAATGATTTTGATCAAATAACTCTGAATGAAAACGTAATAGCATATCCTTCAAACGGAATAAATTGGGTAAAATTACTTAAAGGAAATCTTTCAGTTTTCTCAGATGAAATGAAAATTAGTTCAACAGATGAAACTAGTTTTCCAATACCCGTATCTAACAAATTATGGATTAAATCCTTATCGGATAATTCAGATATAAAAATATTAAACACCCGGGAAGTTATTGAAGAAGAAATTAATTTTTTAATCTCTTTAGAAAAGATGCAATCCTATTTTTATAATCAGATTAATAAAAGCATAGAAAGCAACAGTTTAATCGAGAATACGCATTTTAATGATAAACTCATAAACGAGGAAGATGAGTTAAAAAATACTCTCGAAAAAATAAAATCGATAGTTTCGGGCCATAAAAATAGTGTTCCTCATATTTCATCTAAAAATACAAATAAACAAAGTATACTGCATGCTACCTGCCAGTTAATAGGAGACCAGACAGGATTTAAGTTCGAGGAACCCAAACATGTTGAAACGCATCAAAATAGTGCAAGTAATCTGCTGTACGCCATTGCAAAAAGTTCTAAAATACGAGTGCGCAAAATCATCTTAAGAGATGTTTGGTGGAAAGAAGAAAACGGTCATTTACTGGCTTTTTTAAAACCCAATAATGAACCGGTGGCTTTAATACAAAAAACTTCAAATAGTTACTTGATTAAAAATTTATCTTCCGGTACAGAGTCTGTTGTAAATCAGGAAATTGCCGAGAAATTAGAACCAATTGGCTATATGTTTTTTTCAGGATTCAATGTCAAAATGAATTCGATGAAAAAAGTATTAAATTTTGCAATGAATGGCGTTAAAAAAGATGCTAAATTATTAATTCTGGCTTCTTTTGCAGGCAGTTTGATAGGCTTGCTGATTCCAATTCTATCAGGGATAATTTTTGACGATGTTATACCAACAGCTGACAGGTCAATCCATTTTGAAGTATTTAGTATTATGATCATAATAGCTTTAGTCACTGCCGGTCTTCAGCTTGTCCAGGGCGTATTACAAATGCGTGTAGAATCAAAATCAAGTATCAATCTGCAGGCGGGTGTTATGGACTATATACTGAGATTGCCGGTAACTTTTTATAAAAAATATACAGCAGGAGATCTTACCAACAGAGTTTTAAGCATTAATTCTATCAGACAAATATTATCCAACACACTGATGACAGCAGTTTTGAGTGGTGCATTTTCATTTGTTAACCTAATACTGCTTTTTTATTACGATTCTGGTTTAGCATGGGTAGGAGTAGGTTTAGCTTTGGTTGCCGTTATATTTATGATTGTAATGGGGTGTTTAAAATTAAAATACGACAGGGAAGTCTCTAAATATCAAGGAGAAATTCAGGGATTTCTTTTTGAATTTTTATCAGGAATCAGTAAAATAAGGATTACAGGCGGCGAAAAAAGAGTCTTTGCTCTTTGGGCTGATAAATTTTCAAAACTCAAAAGCTTAGGATTTAGTTCGGGTAGTTATCAGAATTTTGTAGAAGTTTTTAATAGTTCATACCCACTTTTTACCAGTATTTTCTTTTTTTCGTTTATATATTATACAGTTCACAATGCCGATAAAATGACCACTATGCTGACAGTAGGAGCTTTTATGGCTTTCATAACAGCGTTTAATAAATTTTTAAGTGATAGCTTAAGATTAAGTATGGCTTTTATAACTTCACTCAATGTTATTCCGCTCTACGAAAGAGTTAAACCCATTTTAGAAGAAGAAACAGAATCTGTAGAACAAAGTGTTGATCCCGGTGAATTAAGCGGTGAAATTGAAATGAATTCAGTTTCATTCCGATATAACGAGAATCAGCCTTTGATATTAAAAAATATTACCTTCAAAATTAAGCCCGGCGAAATGGTAGCTTTCGTTGGTGCTTCCGGATCCGGAAAATCAACAATTATGAGGCTACTCTTAGGATTTGAGCACCCGGAAATGGGATCTATATTTTATGACGGAAATACTTTTGATACCATGAATAAAGAGCTGGTAAGAAGACAAATTGGGGTGGTACTACAAAACGGAGCATTAATGTCCGGAAGTATTTACCAGAATATAGTTGGAAATTCTGAGCTGACATTAGATGACGCCTGGGAAGCAGCACGCATGGCCGGTATGGAAGAAGATATCAAAACCATGCCCATGGAACTGCACACTTTTATAAGTGAAGGCGCAGGAACATTTTCGGGAGGGCAAAGACAAAGACTGATGATTGCAAGAGCCATTGTACATAAACCAAGATTACTTTATATGGATGAAGCCACCAGTGCGCTTGATAACAGGACACAAAATATCGTAGCAGAAAGTTTAGATAAACTTCAGGCTACCCGAATTGTTATTGCACACAGATTGAGTACTATAAAAAACGCTGATCGTATTTTTGTATTAGATAAAGGAGAAATTAGAGAATCCGGTACTTACGAAGAATTAATGCAGTTAGATGGTTTGTTTACCCAGCTGGCAAAACGTCAAATGGCATAATATGGATAATTCAGTTTCCTTAAAAGTGAATCAGGAGTTTCCTTTTAATTTGTCTCACACACTTAAAGAATATCTTTTTAATAAGTTTGGTAAGAAACAATCTTTTTTAGAAGAATCAAATATCGAATTTTGGGATGACTATTCTGAAAACAATAAAAATAACAATGCATTTGATTTGTTAAAAAGATGTTACCCTCAACTCAATTTCCCCATAGAAACAGGAATAGAAAAAACGGAGTTGTACAAAGACGCTACATTACGAGGTAAAAAAGATTTTACAAATTTATCTGCCTGTTTAGAATTAACCGATCCTTCAAGTATAAAATTTGAAGTTAATCAATGCATAGCAGGAAAAGTTCCTGTTTTAATTGTTTCAAATCAAGATGATTTTATAAAAATAATTCAATCGCTATTATACAAAAATAATCCTGTAGAAATTCCTGTTTCAATGGGAGCTGCGTTGATAAACGGTATCAATAATTGGGAAAGAATCAATATTCTAAAAAAGGATTGGCTTTCAAAAAATCCTTTAGGAAACTGGAATCAGGAATTTTCTACTATTATACCTAACAAATCTTTGTATAAAGACAAATTGATTATCCTCAGCACAAAACCGTATAGCAATGTACCAGCAAAACAATTAGGCTTAACCGAAGATATATGGATTAAACACTCCATTTCAATTAGAAAAGAACATGAATTTACACATTTGTATACTTTAAAAAGATACGGATTGGCTTCTAACAATCTTCACGATGAATTAATTGCCGATTATATAGGAATCATAAAAGCCATAGGATATTATGACAAAAACTGGATGCTAAATTTCATGGGACTCGATGAATATCCTAAATATAGAAGGGGAGGCAGATTAGAAAATTATGTTCAGGAAAACAGACTGACTCAGCAAGATTTTAAGCAATTAATAAAAATTATTAAAAATGCTATCGACACCATTGCCATCTTTGATAAAAAATTAGGAAAATTAACATCCGTAAAAGATGAAAGATGCAGGATTGAAGCACTTTGTGAAACAGGGCTCACAGTATTGGCCTCTCAAAACGATGCTTCCATACTTCTTGATAATTACTACGAAAAGTTTAATACCCCATTATGATATCGACCTGAGATTTCTTATTATTAAAAAAATCATACTTAAATACAATTTATAGTTAGAAAATCATTTTTATATTGTTTACAACAAAAACTACAACCCTAAAAAAGTTGTAGTTTTTTGTTTAATGCCCTCAATTTATCCATAAAAAAACCATTGCAAAATATGTCCATAGTTTTGAACAATGTGTCCATTTCTTAAAGATTCTTTACCAGTAATTTTATCATAAGTTAATCATCTGGTTTGGAAGAGAGATGAGAAAATGTTAGAAGTGTTTTGAAGTCAATATTTTGGTAAGATGTTGAACTTAAATTTTGAGTTAGTTTTTAAGTTGATTTGAAAAAGGGAGATTAATTCATAATCTCCCTCTTTTTTATGCTTAAGTTTTTAAGAAAATGATTTGTTGTTAATCTAAATATGTATTTATATGAAAAGTGAGTATCCGGAAATTAAAAATTATCATTCTTTAATTAATAACAGTGTTATACTGTTTTTTATAATCCTGTTTTTTCTGGGATCAGATTCGTATTGCCAAAATGCAGATAAAAAAAATGCAGATGCTGTACTGGAAAGACTTCTTGGTAATCGTGCGAAAGAATTTGATTTGCATATTATGGAAAATAAAAGTCAGAATCCGGATTCGTTTGAAGTGGAAACGACTGAAAGTAAAGTAATAATTAAAGGAACCTCAAATACTGTTATTTGTTATGCAGCTTATACTTTTCTAAAAGATATTGGAGCCGTTTCAGTAAGCTGGGAAGGAAACAGAATCAATCTGCCTAAAAAATGGCCTGCATATTCAAAAAAGCTTGTTACTCCTTTTAAATATAGGAAATATTTGAACGCCTGTACTTTTGGCTACACAACTCCATGGTGGGACTGGAAACGCTGGGAACAGGAAATTGACTGGATGGCCCTTCACGGCATTAATCTGCCTACAGCTCTGGAAGGACAAGAGGCGGTTTGGCAAGAACTATGGAAAGAGTATGGGGTAACAGATACACAATTACAGGCACATTTTGCAGGACCCGCATTTTTGCCCTGGCAGCGAATGGGAAACATAAATAGTCTCGATGGACCTTTACCTCAGGAATGGATTAATAAAAAGCAAAACATCCAGAAAAAATTATTGCAAAGGATGAGAGATTTGGGTATGCATCCGGTTGTACCGGCATTTAGTGGTTATGTGCCAAAAGCTTTTGCAGAGTCACATCCTAATTCAAAAATCAGTGAATTAAAATCATGGTCAGGAGGAGGTTTTGAGAGCACTTACCTGTTAGATCCTAATGATCCTTTGTTTAAAGAAATAGGGAAACGTTTTATAGAAATCTATACCAAAACATACGGGCCATCTGATTTTTATTTGGCGGATTCCTTTAACGAAATAACTCCTCCGGTTTCTGAAGAACATAAAAATGAAGAATTAGCAGATTACGGAAAAACTATTTTCGAAACCATCAATGAAGCTTCTCCAAAAGCAACCTGGGTGATGCAGGGCTGGCTTTTTGGAGATAATAAAGAATTCTGGACAAAAGAAGCAACGAAAGCTTTCTTAAGTAAAGTACCGAATGACCGAATGATAGTTCAGGATTATGCAAATGACAGATATAAAGTTTGGGAAAATCAGGAAGCTTTTTACGGAAAACAATGGAGTTATGGTTACGTACATAATTATGGTGGATCGAATCCTGTGTATGGCGATTTGAATTTCTATAAAAATGAACTTACAAGCTTGCTGGAAAACCCTAATAAAGGCAATATCGTAGGTTATGGTGTTATGCCTGAAGGTTTGAATAACAACTCGATAGTTTATGAATATATTTATGATCTTCCATGGACACTGGGAAAAGAACAGGTAAATGACTGGCTAAAGAAACATTTGAATGCCCGATACGGAAAAACTTCAGATGCAGTTTTTCAAGGCTGGCAATTATTAATAGAGTCTGTTTACAGTACTAAATATTGGGAAACCCGCTGGTGGAATGACTGGGCCGGAGCTTATTTGTTTTTTAAAAGACCTACATTAAAGATAACAGAATTCAAAGGCAATCCCGGAGATAAAGAAAAACTAAAACAGGCTTTGGATATTTTGAATAAAGAAGCTAAAAATTATGAGAAAAAGAACCTCTACAATTATGATCTTATAGACGCTTCAAGACATTATTATTCACTTTGTATTGATGAAATGCTGATGGAATGTGTAAAAGCGTATGAATCAAAAAACATACAAAAAGGTGATGCATTATTCAAAAAAATAGAAAAACAGGCTGTGGATATTGACAAAATGATGTCAGGTCAGCCTTTGAACAGTTTGAATAATTGGGTAAAATCAGCATCTGAATACGGTAAAACCACTGCTGAATCCAAATTATATGTAAAAAATGCCAAAACATTAATAACACTTTGGGGAGGAGAAGGCCATTTAAATGATTATGCCTCAAGGGCATGGAAAGGGATGTACAAAGATTTTTACTGGCCAAGATGGAAAATGTTTTTGCAGGCACAACGGGAATCGACTGTTAAGAATACGGTTTTCGATGAAGAGAAAGTAAGAGCATCCATAAAAGCATGGGAAACAAAATGGTGCGAAAACAACTAAAAAGATTAGAACTAACTATTAACTATAAAAAATAAAACAATGTTAAAAAGCAGTATAGACAAAGCAACAAGTTTTGAAAAGCGATTTGAGAATATTGGTACTGTGGTTTATGAAAATTCAGTAATAGCATCGAAATCAGTAGCCAATGAAATAGCGGGTTTAATCAGAGAAAAGCAATCACAAAATCAGTTATGTATCTTAGGCCTGGCTACCGGATCAAGTCCAAAGAGCTTATATGCAGAACTGGTGAGGCTTCATAAAGAAGAAGGATTGAGTTTTAAAAATGTAGTGTCATTCAATTTAGATGAATATTACCCAATGGAACCGGATTCTATCAATAGTTATGTGCGTTTTATGAAGGAATTATTATTCAATCATGTAGATATTTTGCCTGAAAACATCCATATTCCGGATGGTACTTTATCCAAAGAAGCAATTGCAGATTATTGTGCTGATTACGAAACAAAGATTGAAGCACTGGGAGGTCTTGATCTTCAGATACTCGGAATTGGAGGAAACGGTCATATCGGATTTAATGAATCGGGATCGCTACAAAATTCGAAAACCCGTTTAGTAGCTTTAGACCATATTACCCGTGTGGCTGCAAGCAATGATTTTTCGGGCCTGAATAATACACCGAGAACTGCGATTACTTTAGGTATAAAAAAAATCATGGAAGCCAAAAGAGTTATATTATTGGCGTGGGGAGAAGGAAAATCAAATATCATTAAAGCTTCTGTAGAAGGATCAGTAACTAATTTGGTTCCGGCTTCTTTTTTACAGGAACACAATAATACCACTTTCGTGCTGGATAAAGCAGCTGCTTCAAAATTAACACGTATTAATACACCCTGGCTTGTTGAAAATGTAATCTGGACAGACAATCTTATTCGAAAAGCAGTTTTAGGTTTGGCTTTACATTTAAAAAAACCAATCCTGATGTTGACAGACGCTGATTATATAGAAAACGGAATGAGCGATTTACTGGCAGATTTAGGTCCGGCATATGATATCAACATTAAAATTTTCAACAAACTTCAAAATACCATTACAGGATGGCCGGGAGGGAAACCAAATGCTGATGACAACAAAAGACCGGAGAGAGCAGAACCTGCAAAAAAACGGATCCTTATTTTTAGTCCGCATCCTGATGATGATATTATAAGTATGGGAGGCACTTTTAAACGTTTACACGAGCAGGGGCACGAAGTACATATCGGCTATCAAACCTCAGGAAATATTGCTGTTGCCGATGATGAAGCATTGCGATTTGCCTCTTTTGTTTGCGATTATAATGATAAATTTGGAATTAAAAGTACTGAAGCAGATAGCATTTACAAAGAATCATTGCTATTTCTGCAAAATAAAAAGAACAGCGAAATTGATATTCCCGAAGTTAGAAATATAAAGGGACTTATCCGAAAAGGAGAAGCACAGTCTACTTGTTATTTTGTTGGAATTCCGGATAGTCAGATTCATTTTATGGAACTTCCGTTTTATGAAACCGGTACAATAGAGAAAAAACCATTAGGAGAAGAGGATATTCAAATCACTATAGATTTGATTGAGAAAATAAAACCCCATCAAATATATGCTGCAGGAGATTTGGCAGATCCCCACGGGACTCACAAAGTGTGTCTGGATGCCGTTTTTGAAGCTGTAACTCGTTTGAAAACAAAAGATTTTATGAAAGATTGCTGGGTTTGGCTGTACAGAGGCGCATGGCAGGAATGGGGAATCGATGAAATTGAAATGGCTGTACCAATGGGACCGGATCAGGTTATGGAAAAGAGAAAAGGGATTTTTAAACACCAGTCTCAAAAAGACGGAGTCGTTTTTCAGGGTTCAGACAGCAGGGAATTTTGGCAAAGAGCAGAAGATAGAAACAAAGAAACTGCAGATTTGTATCATGAACTTGGATTAGCCCATTATGCAGCAATGGAAGCTTTCGTTAGATGGATTTATTAATAAGACTTTTATTATATATTGTTAAAGAAAAAACCTTCGGAATCCCTTGTTTTACTAGTGTTAACAAAAAAATCCATATTTATGAATAACCTGTCCATTTGTTAACAATTCTTTAAAACTAATTTCGTCTAAACTATTTAACCAATTAACTAAATACTGAGTATGGAAAAATTAAAACTTTTATTGTTAGCCTTCTTTTTAGGTCTTTCAATTAATTCATGGGCACAAAAAACTGAAGTGTCCGGTGTAATATTAGATGATAAGAATTTACCTCTGCCCGCAGCTAATATTCTTGAAAAAGGTACTACTCGTAGTGTAGTAACAGATTTTGATGGTAAATTCAAAATGTCTGTTTCAAATCCTAATGCTGTACTGGTTGTATCCTTTCTTGGATTTACAGATCAGACTGTTAAATTAGACGGAACCAAAACAAACTTAACAATTAAATTAGCTTCGGCTATGAACGCTCTGGAGCAGGTTGTAGTGGTAGGTTACGGAAAAGGATCCCGTAAAAATTTAACCACTTCTGTAACTTCCATTAAAGCAGAAGAACTAAACAAAGGAGCTATTAGTGATGTGGGACAATTACTGCAGGGTAAAGTTTCAGGTCTTAACATCTCTTCCAGTGGCGATCCTACAAGAACTGCTTCTGTGGTTTTGCGTGGAGCGTCTACTTTAAATAGTTCACAAGGGCCATTTTATGTTATTGACGGTGTTCCCGGAGTTGATATTTCGGTTATTTCACCAGATGATATCGCAACTATTGATGTATTAAAAGATGCTGCTGCAACTGCAATTTATGGTAACCGTGCTGCTAATGGGGTTATTATGGTTACGACTAAAAAAGGAAGTAAAGACAGAACTCAAATTGCTTACAACGGGTACGTTGGCTGGGAAGAAGTTTCTAATCAGCTGGATATGATGAATGCAACTCAATTGAGAGCATTTACAACAAAAAATAATTTGAACTTTACTCCTGAAAATGACAAAGGTGCTAATACAAACTGGCAGAAAGAAATTTTGAGAGCTGGAAAAGCAAAGTCAAGCAGTCATAACTTATCTATGAGTGGTGGCGGAAAGAATGGTAGTTATACTGCGAGCTTAACCTCTCTTAATAAAGAAGGTGTTCTTTTAAAAAGTGATTTTTCTCGTGTAATCGCCCGTTTATCTGTTGAGCAATTTGCTTTTGATGATAAAGTTAAATTTGGTTTAAACGTAACGAATTCTAACAGTAAATATGTAAATGTTCCACAGCGAAACACTGTCCTTTTACAATCCATAAGTCATCTTCCTGTTTCTCCGGTAAGAAATGAGGATGGAACTTTTTTCGAAAATTTTGTCAGCACGGGATATTTTAATCCGGTTGCCTTAATTGAGCATGGAACTGATGAAACTGAAACGAATAATCTTGTTGGTAACCTTACAGCAGAAGTAAAACTTCCTTTTGGATTTACCTATAACTTAAACATTGCGCATCAAAAACTAACTACTTCGCATGGGGAGTTTTATGATAGCTATTATTCGAAATACAATAGTGCCAATTTCTACAATAATCCAGATCCGCCTTTAACAAAATCATTAATTAATTTTGGTGTTAACGGTTCAGCATTAAGAAATTCTTATGAAAATACGAATAATATTATTGAGAGTTTCTTAACCTGGGATAAAACTTTGGGTGTTCACAAAATCAAAGCTGTTTTAGGATATTCCTGGCAGGAAAATACATTGGGAGACGGATTTCAGGCTACAGCAACCAATTTCCCTGTAGATAATGTAGGATATAATAACCTTGCTTTGAGTAATTACACTTCTGTAAATGGTTATGTTGTGAATTTTGGAGACAGCAGAGCGTATCAAAAAACGCGTTTAATAGGTGAATTTGCCCGTTTAAATTATAACTATCAGGATAAATACCTTTTACAGGGAACTATCAGAAGAGACGGAGGTTCTGTATTTGGTGCAAATAACCGCTGGGGATATTTCCCTTCTGTAGGAGCAGCATGGAGAGTTGATAAAGAAAATTTTATGAAAAACCAGCAAATTTTCAGTGACTTAAAATTCCGTGGAAGTTACGGAGTTACAGGAAATTCTTCAGGATTTAATGCTTACACAGCACAATTTATTTCAGGAAGTTTAGGTACTTTCTATTACAACGGACAACAAATTGGAGCATACGGACCTAATCAGGCAGCAAACCCGGATTTGAAATGGGAAAAAACTGCTACTGCAAATATTGGTGTTGATTTTGGTTTGTTTAACGGAAAAATTACGGGTTCTGTTGATTTATACGACAAGAAAACAACTGACATGATTTTTAATTATGCTGTAAATCCGGTTCTTGTACCAGTAGGTACAATTGTAGCAAACGGAGGAACAATGTCTAATAAAGGTATTGAGGTGAGTTTAGGAGCAACTCCTGTTAAGACAGCCAATTTTACATGGTCAACTAATTTGAATTTAGCAAGTAATAAAAATGAGATTGTTAAACTGACAAATCCATTCTTTATTGGAGGTGATTCTATCCGTAGAGTACAGCCTGATGGAGGCGGACAAACCGGAAGTACATTACAGATTTTTAAAGAAGGAAAGCCTCTTGGTCAGTTCTTCACTCTTAAATATGCAGGGAAAAATGCTGCAGGTGTTTCTCAATATGTTGCTAAAGACGGTAGTTTAACAACAACTCCTGCAATTGGTACAGATTATCACTATGCAGGAAGTGCACAGCCAAAAGTATTATTAGGCTGGGGAAATAATTTTCAATACAAAAAATTTGATTTGAGTATTTTCTTCAGAGGTGTATTTGGTAATAAAATTTTCAATGCTACCCGTGCCGACTTATTCAGGCCAAGTACCGCAATGACAAATAACATTTTAGTTGATGCAGCAAATGAATCGCCTACCGATCTTAACTCATACAAATATTCGACACGTTTTATAGAAGACGGAAGCTATATTAGATTAGACAATATGACTTTAGGCTATAATTTTGGCAAAGTGAGCAAATTTATCCAAAGTGTGCGTGTGTATCAAACCATAAATAATCTGTTTGTAATCACCAAATATTCAGGAATTGATCCGGAAGTAGAACAGGGAGGAACAGCTCCTGGTGTAGATTCGAATAACTTCTATCCAAAAACCAGAACATTTATGTTTGGCTTAAACGTGATATTCTAAAAATTAAATTGTAAAAATTATGAAAAATATATTCAAATATTTAGGTCTTCCAGTACTTATGGTTGGTTTATTCTGGTCTTGTGAAGATCTGGATGTGCCTATTACCACACAGCTTACGCCAGATGTGTTTCCTCAAAATTCAACACAATATATTCAAACAGCAGGTCCTGTTTATGCAGCTTTTAGAGGTGATTTTGCATTTTCCTGGTGGTGGTCACAGTCTTTGACTACTGATGAAGCTATTTTGCCTGCACGTGGGGGAAACTGGTTTGATAATAGAGGATATGCCTGTCAGCATTATCATGACTGGACACCCGATAACGGAGTTGGGCCTTGGGGCTGGGCAGAAGGTGTTATCGGAACCAGCAATCAGGCCATTTCAATTTTAAATACAGCAATGCCAGCAGGTGCCGAAAAATCAACAATGATTTCTGAATTAAAAACGATGCGTGCTATTAGTTATTTTATGTTAATGGATAGTTATGGAGGTGTACCATTAGATACTGTATATGGAGATTTTAGTTCGAAAGCCAGATCTACCAGAACTGAAGTTTTCAATTTCATCGAAAGCGAATTAAAAAAGGCTATTCCTAATTTGAATGCTGCTTCGGGAATAACAGTTTATGGCAGACCAAACAAGCAAACGGCAAATGCAATGCTTGCTAAATTATATCTGAATGCAGAGGTTTATACAGGAACGCAACGTTACAATGATTGTATTGCGGCCAGTGATCAGGTAATAAGTTCAGGATTATATGCTGTTGAACCAAGAGCGACATATCTTCAGATGTTTTATCCAAATAATGGTCCACAAATGAAAGAATTCATTTTTGCTGTACCTTTCGATCCTGTAGCTACAACAGTCGGTTATAATGGTCAGATGTATCATGCCCGTTATGATGTGCCAAGATCTGAAAGAGCCAAGTTTGGACTTCCTTTTACACCTAGTGCTCCGAGAAGTACATTACCTGAATTTTATGCAAATTTTAATGATGCAAATGACATTCGTAACAAGCAATGGTTAACAGGTTTACAATTTTTAAATGATGGCGTTACTCCGGTAAGAGTTACTACAACAAAAAAAGGATATGATCAATTTTATACTGGTGCAGATGGTGGGGCTGCTTACACCTATCAGGTAGACTTGACACCAAATATTGTGCTGCGTCAGAATCCTGCTTTGTTTGACTGTGGTAATGATGAAATTGCATGGAACATGGGGTACAGAAATATCAAATTTTATCCCGATGCTACTTCAACGAGCCGTAATCAAAACAATGACGTTCCATTTTTACGTTATTCAGATGTGCTTTTGATGAAAGCTGAAGCAATCCTTCGCGGAGGAAATGAAACCATGGGACATACAGCCCTTTCATTAGTTAATATGGTTCGTTCCAATCGTACTACTTCTGCAGCATGGACTAGTGTAACATTAGAACAGCTTTATCAGGAAAGATGTCGTGAATTGGCCTGGGAGGCATGGCATAGAAATGACATGATCCGATATGGTAAATATGAAGGATCATGGGGTTTCAAAACCAATGCGGAAACTTACCGTCGTCTTTTCCCGATTCCAACTTATGCAAGAGTTTTAAATCCGGCTCTAACTCAGAATGACGGATATCCTAATTAAAAAATAATACCAAAAACAATTTTTTTTAATTCCCAAAAGGAGAAGAAGATTAAAAAATTCTTCTCCTTTTTATCAAGAAGACTTTACATGATCATGAAATTAAAAATATCCTGAAGAAAAGGATATGATTTATCATGCGTTCTAAATTTAGGCTTCACCTATTTAATAGTAATGTATTACTTGTTAAAACATTTTTTTTTTAAACTGTTTGATGAACTACAATATCAGATTTGTTCATAATAAACAGACTCCAATACATTTTAATCAATGGTACTTAACAGAATCAATATAACCGGACGCATTGTAACAAGTTTGATACTTATTTTTTTAGTGTCGTGCAAAGTAGAAAAAGACGCTTCTTTAAGAAATAAAGAAGTAACAGATCTGGTTTATCCTTTGCTTGATACCGAAAATTCAAGATGGTTTTTCTTTTCATCTGCAAGCCGTCCATTTGGGATGGTGAATTTAAATCCGGATACCGAAATTAAAGGTGACTGGGGTGGCGGCTACAAATACACTACAGATACTGTAAAAGGTTTTAGTCATGTACACGAATGGCAAATGTCAGGGCTTTCAGTAATGCCTGTAACGATTACAAAGGGAAATAGCGAAAATATCTTTTCAGATTTTTATTCTAAATTTAGTCATGAATCTGAAAAAATATTTCCGGGTTATCATTCCTTGTTACTGGACAGGTATCAAATAAAAGCAGAACTGACCAGTACAAAAAGAGTTGGTTTTCATAAATATACGTTTTCAGATTCTGCTCAAAAAGCAATCCTTTTCAATCTGAACACGATTTTAGGACCGTGTGAAAATACTAACGGGACACTTGAAAAAAATAACGATTACGAACTTTCAGGATCGTTAGTTTTAAGCACCAATTTTAGACGTCCAAAACCCTTAAAAGTATATTTTAAAATAAAATTTAATCAGCCTCTTACTTCAATAAAACGTAATGAAGCAACAGGAAATTATCTGGTTAGTTTTGGCAAAGCCGAAGAAAAAATATTGATGAAAGCCGGTATTTCCTATACTTCGGTTGAAAATGCAGAAAACAATCTGAAGCAGGAATTACCACACTGGGATTTTGATAAAGTGGTTTCCGATTCCAAAGCGGAATGGGATAATCTATTAGGCAGAATTGAAGTTGAAGGCGGAACAGAAAAAGATCAGAGAAGATTCTATACAGATCTCTGGCATGCTTTGCAAGGAAGAAAAATGATTAATGATGCTAATGGGGCTTATCCTGATAACTCTGGAGAAAAATTCAGAATCGGGCAATTACCTTTAGATTCTAACGGAAAACCAAAATTCAATCATTATAATTCAGATGCTTTTTGGGGTGCACAATGGACTATAAATACACTTTGGGGACTTGTATATCCTGAAATTATGGATGAATTTGTACATTCTTTAATGCAATACTATAATGATAGCGGAATGATTCCGCGTGGTCCTTCAGGAGGTAATGATACTTATGTAATGACTGGCGCATCGGCTACACCTTTTATTGTAAGTGCCATTCAGAAAGGATTAGTAAAAGAAAATCTCGAAGAAATTTATACAGCACTCAAGAAAAACCATATGATTAATGGCATCATGGGAAAGGCCGGATATGAACACAATACAGATATAGGTGGCGGTTTAAAATATTATTTAGAAAAAGGATATGTTCCGTATCCACTTCCCGATGGAGATTTTGGAAGTCATCAGGACGGAGCCAGCCAGACTTTAGAATATGCTTACCAGGACTGGACTCTGGCACAATTGGCAAAAAAGTTGTATCACGACGAAGATTATAACTATTTTATTAACCGGTCTAAAAACTATCAAAATGTGTTTGATAAAACGACAGGCTGGATGCGCCCTAAAGATGCTAAAGGAAAATGGCGGGAAAATTATGATCCGTATCAGTATGAAAACGGTTTTATAGAATCAAACGGAGCGCAATCAACCTGGTTTGTACCGCATGATATTGATGGCTTAGCTGAATTGATGGGAGGTAAGGAAAAAGCGGTTGAAAAACTAAATAAGCAATTTGAAACTGCAAAGGATTTGAAATACACTTCAGGAAATTCTCATGATGCCGAACTGCACCCGGAATTCAGCCGTATTCCAATCAATTTTGGAAACCAGCCATCGATGCAGACTTCTAATATTTTCAGCTTATTGGGAAGACCGGATCTGACACAATACTGGACCAGAGATGTAGTAAAAGAAACTTTTAGCGGATTATCTCCCGCTACCGGTTACAATGGAGATGAAGATCAGGGATTAATGGGAAGCCTGAATGTCTTACTTAAAATTGGTTTATTCCAAATGAATGGAGGTACAGATAAAGAGGCCGAATATCAGATAGGAAGTCCAATTTTTACTAAAGTATCCATTCAACTAAATCCTAAATATTATCAGGGTAAAAATTTTATAATTGAAGCCCATAATAACAGTGCCGAAAACATTTATATAAAGGAAATTAAATACAATAATACACCAGTAGAAAATTTTAGTATTCCTCATAGTGCTGTTACAAATGGAGGAAAATTGATTTTAGAAATGTCTAATAAAGCAAAGAAATAATGGCAATGAAAATATCTAAAACTATCATTTTTTTAGGAATATCATTATTCACTTCAGTAAATTATGCCCAGACGGTTTACAATTACGTCGATCCGATGATTGGTTCTGAAGGTGTTGGCCGGGTTTTTATTGGCCCTTCGTGTCCATACGGAATGGTTAAACCAAGTCCGGATTGTACGATAAGTCCGAACAGTGGCTGGCTTCCTTTGCCTAAAGAAGTTACAGGTTTTAGTCAGGTTCATGTGAGCGGAACAGGTGGCGGTCCTAAATACGGGAACATTCAGATTATGCCTTTTTCCGGAACTTTAGATAAATTGGATCAGACTTCCTACAGGGTTCATGAAAATGTAAAATTGGGTTATTATGAAACGGTTTTTAAAGAAAATCAGATTAAAACTGAAATCACAACAGCCGAAAAAGTTTCATTTTACAGAATTACGTATCCAAAAAATGTAACGAAAGATTTAAAGATTGATCCGGGATTTTTTCTGGGTGAACAGCCCGAACCTGACGGAAGAGAAGCCCAGCAATTTGTAGGTTCTCAAATCGAAATTGTTTCAGACACAGAAGTTAGGGGATACAGCAGAATTAGAGGCGGATGGAATAACGGTCGTGCTTACACGGTTTACTTTTGGGCGACTTTTGATCAGCCTATTGCAAAATATGTTACCTGGAAAGACGGTAAATTTTACAGCGATCAAAAAGCTCAGTTTGATTCAGGCAAAAAGACAGCTGCTTTAGTTTCTTTTGGAGCAGCCGGAAAACAGGAACTCAATGTAAAAATTGGGATCTCATTTTTAAGCGAATTAAAAGCAAAAAACAATATCGAAGTCGAAATTCCACATTGGAATTTCAATACAGTTTTAACATCCTTAGAAAATAAATGGGAACAGCTATTAAACCGTATTCAGCTTTCTCCTGACACTTCTGCGGATTATAAAAAAATGTTTTATACCGGTTTGTACCACACGATGATCATGCCTGTTGACCGAACCGGAGAAAACCCTTTGTGGACCAATAACGAACCCTATTATGATGATTTTTATTGTATTTGGGATACTTTCAGAAGTTCGAGTCCATTAATTACGCTTATCGATCCGAAACGCCAGATAGAAATTGTCAATGCGATGCTGAACATTTACAAAAGAGAAGGCTATTTACCGGAAGGCAGAAGCGGTAATGATAATGGCCGTACGCAGGGTGGTTCTAATGCTGAAACAGTCATTGCAGATGCTTTTGTAAAAAACTTAAAAGGAATAGATTATGAATTGGCATTAAAAGCAATGCTTAAAGATGCTACGATACCGCCCGGAGGAAATGAAGAGCGAGAAGGAAGGGGCGGTTTATTGGATTATCTACACTTAGGTTATGTACCATTTGGTACAGATCGTGCCGGAAACCGTACGATGGATTATGCCTACAATGATTATAATATTGCGACAGTTGCGAAAGGTTTAAATCATACCGAAATCTACAATAAGTATATTAAACAGGCTGATAACTGGCAAAATTTATGGCGTTCCGATTATGAAAATAATGGGGCAAAAGGATTTATTATGCCAAAAGATGCTTCCGGAAACTGGCTGGACGAAGTTGTATTTGGGGAATCAAAAATTCAGAAACCAACCTATAAATATACTCCTGTAATTACAGAATCTCCATGGTATGTCTGCCATTGGTGCGTATTTTTTTATGAAGGAACTTCCTGGGAATATTCGTTAAGTGTTCCGCATGATCTTCCTGAAGTTATTCGAAGATCGGGTGGTGAAATGGCTTTTAAAAACAGGCTGGATACTTTTTTTGATACTAAATTATACGATGTTTCGAACGAACCTTCTTTTTTAGCGCCTACAATGTATCACTGGATTGGAAAACCGTATTTGAGCAGTGACAGAATCAGAACGATTATAAAAGAGAATTTCAATACGTCACATGAAGGTCTGCCTGGTAATGACGACTCAGGAGCTATGTCTTCCTGGCTGGCTTTTCACATGATGGGATTGTATCCAAATGCCGGCCAGCCTTATTATTTACTGAATACACCGTTAGTTAAGGAAATCACTTTACAGTTGGAAGAAGGGAAAACCTTTAAAATCTCGGCCAAAAAGATGACCGAAAAAAATAAATACATTAAATCCGCTTTTTTAAATGGCCAACCCTACAACAAAGCCTGGATTTCGCACGAAGATATTGTTAAAGGAGGAGAGTTGATTTTTGAAATGGATTCAAAACCGTCAGTCTGGGGAACAACTATTTTACCACCTAAAAAATAAGCATGATGAAAAATACGATTCTTACCATTCTTTTTTGTGGAATATTTCAGATGATGTCAGCACAAAATTTTGTTCCAACAATTAAAAACAAGACTGAATTACATTATATCTGCAAATTGCACGGTCAGACCAGAACATTAACACTGACTTCTAAAATAACGCCCGATGCGCTTATCTTCAATTTGGATACAAGAGATGTAAACAGCAATATTATAACTAAGTCGGAAGCCTTGAAAAATGGTAATGCTTTAAGTTATAATCAGGGAGAATACGCTCCGGTTTTAAATTTAAAACCGAACGAGACTTTTTTCATGATTTCGCAATCGGCTTATCAGGATTTAATAAAAAACAACAGATTCATTTATAACAATACGACTTATGTTTTAGATCAGAATGCAGATCAAAACAGTATTATAATCGATGGAAAAGCAGTAGATGTGCTGCACGTAATCGCGCGTATTGATGAAACTGAAATGTGGATTGTAAAAAATCCTGAGTTTCCTTTAATCTGTAAAATAAGCAAAAATCCGTTGGGAATAAACTGGACATTGGTGAAAATTGTGCAGAAATAATCCAGCAGAATAATTTTTGAGTACCACAAAAAGGGAGCACGAATCTAATTTATACTATAAAAATGGAAAAAAAATATGCTATCGGAATGGATATAGGAGGAACACATATTACTTCTGCCGTTATTGATGTCACAGATATGAAAGTATTGGATGCTTCTGTCCATAAGGAAAGTTTTAATTCGAATTTACCTGTAAATCAGGTTATGGATTTTTGGGAAAAATCCATTCGACGTTCTTTGCAAAATTCAGCAATAAAAAAGATAAACGGAATTGCTGTCTGCATGCCCGGACCTTTTGATTATGAAAAAGGAATTTCAATGATTAAAGGTCAGGCAAAATATGAAAATTTTTATGGATTAAATGTTAGTAATCTAATCAGGGAAAGACTTAGTCTGCCTGATGATTTCAATGTTTTTTTCGAAAATGATGCAACTTGTTTTGGTAAAGGTGAAGTTTATAAAGAGAAGCAGAATCTTTCTAAAAGGGTAATGGCCGTGACATTAGGAACAGGGTTAGGATCGTGTTTTGTTGATAAAGGAATATCAGTCAGTTCTGGAAATCTGGTGCCTGCAGATGGTGAAATATGGAATTTGCCCTTTAAAAATGGTATAGCAGAAGATTATGTGTCTCTAAGAGGGCTTTTGTCCAAGTATTTTAATTTAAGTAAAGTTCAATTAGATAATGGTTTGGAACTCTATAATCTTGCAATAGCCGGAGAAGAAAAAGCACTGAAAGCTTTTAAAGAACTGGGAGAGGATTTAGCAGAAATAGTGATTCCATTGTTTAAAAATTTTTCGGTGGAACATTTTATAATTGGAGGAAAAATTGCAAATGCAAGTGCCCTGTTCCTGCCGGCTTTTAATGAAAAAATTAAGCAAGCAAATTGTAAAATCAGTATTCAGATTTCTGCTGATAATGAAAATGCCGCATTGTTAGGAGCAGCCAGTAGTATCTATGCATTATGATTAATGTCTAAGTTGAATCAGCAAAATAAGTACTATGAAAAAGCAGATTACCCGTGGAGAATTTCTTAGATTATCAGGTTTAACGTTAGCAGGAGCTTTGGTCACTGATATGGTTTTTGCAAATGATCTGTTTACAAATAATCTGGCTGCCAAAATAGATACTGAATTAATTAAAAAGCTCATTTTAAGCAATGATGCTAAAGTTAAGAGCATATTAAACAAAACTGCGGTTGATTTGAATGCCAAATTAAGTAGTTTTCGCGGTATAGCAGGTTCTATAACTTCAATGACAGCTTCAGTGTGCAATTCCGAATCTGAATTTTATAAATCTAAAATTGTAGCAGAAAAACTGAATGGTGCTATAGATGTTTTACTGAATGAGCAATATGCTGACGGAACATTGGATGCAGGCGGAAACAGACAATCGCCTCCTGATACTGCTTTTATTTTAGAATATATCTGCCCGGCAGCAGCAATTTTAAAAGAAAACAAACAAAAAGATTTAGAAGGACTAAAAGACAAACTGAAAAAGTTTATCCTAAATGCAGGTGAGGCGATGGTTACAGGAGGTGTTCACACCCCAAACCACAGATGGGTGATTTGTGCTGCTTTGGCGAATATAAATTCATTGTATCCGGATACAAAATATGTAAAAAGAATTGATGAATGGCTGGCTGAAGGCATCTATATGAATGAAGACGGACATTATGCGGAACGAAGCGGCATTTATTCTGCAGTGATTGACAAAGCCCTGATTACGATGTCCAGATTGCTAAACAGACCAAAGTTACTTGACATTGTTCATAAAAACTTAACGACTTATTTTTATTATACTGAACCCAACGGTGATCTGGTTACAGTTGATTCAAAAAGACAGGATCAGTTTATGGATTTAAAAGTGACGAACTTCTATCTCCAGTATCGTTACATGGCAATCCGTTCAAAAAATCCAATATTTGTACATATGACAAACCTGATTGAAAATCTTCCAAATTTTGAGACAGATATTTTGTCAGGTTCATTAGGTCATTTTATGGAAAACACAGAACTTCAAAAACAGGTTCCGGCTGATGGAACAGTAGCCAATGATTTTGAGAAGTTTTTTGCAGTTTCAAATCTGGCAAGAATCAGACGGGGCAAAACTTCGATAACCTTATTTGGAGGAAACGACCATCCCGTGATGATTGTTTCAGGAAGGTCTTCGAATCCTAATTTTTTAATGTACAGAAAAGGAGATGCCATATTAAAATACATGCGGTTATCAACATCATTTTTCAGAATGGGTTATTTCAGCAGTGAAGGGATTCTAAAAGAAGGAAATAAATACATTTTAAAAGAAACCAAAGAAGCCGATTATTACCAGCCTCTTGCCAAAGAATTTCAGAAATCCGATGGTGATTATAAATTATCCGAATCACCGGACGGACGTTTTTGGAATAAAATGGATTTTGATTCGCGAACAAAAAGCAACGTAAAAACACAAACGACAGTAATTGAAATCACAGAAAACAATGGCTCACTCAGTTTAGATTTCAAAGTTGATGGTCCGCCAAATGTTGAAGTAACAATTGAAATGTGTTTTAAAGAAGGTAGTAGTATCAGCGGTGCGGTTATGGATGATAAAAAAAACTATTTTCTAAAATCCGGACAGGGAGAATTAACAGCCGGAGCAGATACGATACAATTTGGTCCCGGAAAATGTGAACATTTAAATATAGAAAATCTGGACAGTGAAGAGTATACGTATCATCAGGGAAGTCTGCGTACTGCGGGAGAGCATGTTTATATCACGGGATATACGCCCTTTCGTCATCAAATGATAATTTCTTAATATTATAAAAAATGTAGCGGTATTATTAAAAGGTTGTTTTATTTTTACGGAAATTAAATTAATCTTATAAATAATTGAAATTATGAAATTATCATTTATTGCCACTTTGCTGTTTGGTTTTACTTGTTTGGCACAAAATAATACAGACACCAGTTTGTATATGAAGTCCGATAAAATAACGTATTTGACAGATATAGGTTCAGAATCAGGTGATTTGTATAAAACAATCGGGCATCACGGTCCTGCAATCGAAAACGAGTGGATGGCATTAAGAATCTATTTTAGTGATAAAGTGGCTATTGATGTTTATAATAAAGCAAAAGCAGGTTTAGAGCTAAGAAAAGCAAATTGGTATCCAACTCCGGAACAGCAAAAAGAAGGATGGGGAGCTGATTATTATAAAGTTGCAGCAACAAGCGGTTTAGGTGGTGTAAAGCTTTGGGATGGTGAAAAAGTGGTGCCATTGAATCCTGTTACAAATCGTTTGGCCCGTGTTGGAAAAACAGATACAACTTCATGGATGGAAATGATTTCAAGAGGAGTACCATACAAAGGAAAAAAAGTAGATATTTTAGTTCGCGTTACGGTATTTTCAGGGAAAAGAGAAGCTAAAGTAGAAGCAGTAAGTTTAAACGGAGCAAAGGTGCAGTTTGTTACCGGAGTGAATTATTTTAAAGATTTCCAAACTAAAAAAGGAGCTAACTATATCGCCGTATGGGGAAAACATCCCGAAGATGTAGCAGCAGAGATTGTTGAAGTTGGTGCTGCCATTATGTACAATCCTAAAGATTATGTAAAAACTGATGACGATGGAACGCAATATTTGTTAATTTCTAAACCGACAAAATACTTAGAAACAAAAATTATATCCTCTTGTGCAAGAGAAACAGAATTAAATACTTTGGATAAGTTGGAAGCTTATATCAAATAATATAAATATAACCCGTTGGGTAGTTTTATTCAACGGGTTATTATTTGAAATTTGCTTCGATAGCCGATAGTTTTAGTTGACTGTATTTTGCCTGAACTGTAAATAAGAATAACATGTTAAAAACTAAACTATACATAACGGCTGTATTAATAAGTCTTTTTGCATTGATTTTTGACTGCAATGCGCAAAAGTCAAATCGATTACAAAAAGATTTTCCAATCACCAGCTATGGTGCAATAGCAGATGGAAAAACAATAAATACCATTGCGATCCAAAAAGCAATTGATGCCACTTTTAAAAATAAAGGAGGCCGTGTAGTTTTTTCCAAAGGTACCTTTTTATCAGGAAGCATTATTCTTAAAAGCAATGTTTCCCTATACTTCGAAGAAGGAGCTCTATTGCTGGGAAGCACAAATCCAAAAGATTATCCCAATATGACTTTTGAAGGAAGACCCGATTCTCCCAAAAAAGACGATAACTCCCAAATGGCTTTGATAATCGCTCATAAAGCCAATAACATTTCACTTAAAGGAAAAGGAATTATTGATGGTCAGGGACTAAAACTGGCTTTAAATATTGACAGTCTGCATCATGCAGGTATTGCTGTAGATCCCAAATACAGCCTTCGCCGAAACAGACCAAACGAAACCATGAGACCAAAATTATTTCGTTTTTCACAATGTGAAAATATTGCAATTGAAGGATTAACAGCAGGAGAAGCTTCTTGTTGGGGATTATCTTTCGAATTATGCAACAAACTTGTTTTAGATAATCTCAAAATAGTAAACCGCTCGTACTGGAACAATGATGGAATAGATATTACAGACTGTAAAAATGTAAAAGTAACCAACTGCGATATCAACACTGCCGATGATGGAATCTGTTTAAAATCATACTACCCCGGATTTTATAATGATTCGGTTTATATTGCCAATTGTACCATCAGATCCAGTGCCTCAGCCATAAAATTTGGAACTGCTTCTTTCGGTGGGTTTAAAAATGTGGTTATTAAAGATATAAAGGTGTACGATACTTTTCGTTCAGCCATTGCTATAGAATCTGTTGATGGCGCTTTTATAGAAAACATCGAAGTTTCAAATATAAATGCCGTAAATACAGGCAATGCCATTTTTATCCGTTTAGGAAACCGAAGCGGTGATAAACCCGGAAATATAAAAAATGTTAGCCTGAAAAATATAAAAGTACAAGTGCCTTTTGGCCGGCCTGACAGTAATTATGACCTGAGAGGCCCTGAAGTTGATTTTTTCCACAACCCTTTTCCTTCTTCAATTGTGGGATTAAAAGGGTATGCTGTTGAAAATGTAACTTTAGAAAATATCGAAATCAATTATCCCGGAAGGGCTTCAAAAGGAATGGCCTATATTCCGTTAAACAGACTAAATCAGGTTCCGGAAGCTGCTCAGGATTATCCCGAATTTTCTATGTTTGGCGAACTTCCTGCTTATGGTTTTTATGTGAGGCACGTCAACGGAATAAATTTTAAAAACATCAAATTGACACTTACTGATTCAGACTTTAGACCTGCATTTGTATTTGATGATGTTCAGAATTTAAAGATGGAAACGATAGATTTTCCTAAAGAAAAGGAAAAACAGCTTATCTTTAAGGATGTAAATTCATCAACAATAGATAGCCCATTATTAATAGATAAAACAGAAATTAAGTAAAATTATATGTTACGAATATCTGGGCTCATATTACTATTACTTTTTTTATCTGCCTGTAAGTCAATACAAACTGACAAAAGTAATGCAGTACAAATCGCTTTTATTGCCGATGCTCATTTACAGGATATTTTTGCGAAATTTGAAGACAATAATTACCAGGGAATTCCAAATCCGGTAACCGGTGAATATGCGAACATCAGGACTATGAATTCGCAATTGCATTCAACCCGAATATTCAATGAGAATTATTTTGCCTTTTTAGAAGCTTTAAATGACATTGCGAAAAGAGGGATCAAACAAGTCGTTCTTCCGGGAGATTTTAGCGATGATGGACAGCCTGTTCATGTTCGCGGATTAAGAAAAATATTGGATAAATATTCCAAAGAAAAAGGTATGTCATTTTTCGTAACCACCGGGAATCATGACGCTGTTAAACCTTTTGCACAAGAAGCACTTAAAACTGATTTTTTAGGAAAAGACGGAAAAGAACAGATTATCAGCAGTTCTAAAACCAATTTTAAACTGAAAGAAAACCAATTAGAACCTATTATCACAGCTGATATTAAAAATTGGGGCTACAAAGAAACTTTGCAGGAGATGTCAGGCTTTGGATTCTTTCCACAAAAAAACTATTTATATTGGGAAACACCTTTTTCAGATTACAATTATGAAAATTACAATTTTGAACAAGCCTTAGCAGAATCTGTTTTAGAAAAAAGAACCTATAAAGTTAAAAACACCACTTTATTTCTTCCTGATGCGAGTTATCTCGTTGAACCGATTAAAGGAGTCTGGCTTTTAGCAATAGATGCGAATGCCTATGTTCCGAATGAAAAATTATCAGGTTTACCAAATGATCCGCATGATTTTTCGGGAGCAAGTATTGGCTATAATAATGTACTGATTTACAAAAAACATCTGATAGAGTGGGTTAGGAAAATTTCGGCGGAAGCCAGGCAAAGAGGCAAAATTTTGATTGCTTTTAGCCATTATCCCATGATTGATTTTAACGACGATGCCTCACCGGAATTAAAATCACTTTTTGGAGCGAATAAAATGCAATTGCAAAGAGTTCCCAATGAAGAAGTCGCACAACAATTTGCAGATGCAGGTATTCAGATTCATTTTGGCGGACACATGCACATCAACGATACAGGAGTACGAACAACTTCGAAAGGAAATACGTTATTTAATATTCAGACACCTTCATTAGCTGCCTATATGCCGGCTTATAAAATATTGACTATCCATTCAAACGAGGAACTTGAAGTGGAAACTATTGTAGTTGGAAAGGTTGCAAAATTCAATAGTTTATTTTCTTTTTACAATCAGGAATACGAATATTTAAAAAACAGTAAAAGTCCTGAAATATGGAACAAGGATATTTTAAAATCTACAGATTACAAGTATTTTACAGAATGGCATTTAAAGGAATTAGTGAGATTAAGATTTTTGCCTGAAGATTTTCCTGCTGAATTTTCAACATCACTTTTAAAACTCTCAGGAACAGATTTATCGTATATAAATAAAAATAATGACGAAGTTGATAAAATAATTGCTGTGAATTCTTTAACCAAAAAGGATTTTGAATCCTGGACAGGTTTTAATATGATATTTGATTTTTACCGGTTAAAAAATGCTGATGAATTAGCGATTCCTGAAATTGGTGTCAACCGATTGAAACAATATAAAATAGTTTGTGAGCAATTAGAAAAATCAGATAATGAAAAACTGGCTTTATGGGCTAAAATATTTCTAAAAACAATGAATAGCAGACCTTCAAATCATTTTAAGATTAGCTTAAAAACGAATCAGATCGCGCGAATAAATCCTTAAATTTTCCTAACTTTAATTTAGCCAAAAAACCACAATTACATTTTATGAAACAAAATCCTATTATACTATTCCTTTGCTTAATTACTTTTTACTATTCTCATTCGCAGAATATAAAATTTACGCATTATAATGATAATAATGGTTTATCACACAACTCTGTGAGGCATATAGTTCAGGATAAAAAAGGCTTTCTGTGGTTTGGGACTTTTTTTGGATTGAATCGTTTTGACGGCTATCAGTTCAAAAACTACATGAGTTCGTCACCAGGCAATAATAAATTATATAACGATGATATTACAGCATTAGAATTAGATGAAGCTTCGAACCATTTATGGATAGGAACCAGAAAAGGCCTGACACTATTTAAAATGGATACGCATACTTTTGTGACTTTTTTGCCTAAAAAAAATGATTCAAATAGTTTGCCTGAGGGAGAGATCAGATCAGTATATGTAGATAAATTCAAAAGAGTATGGGTAGGTACTAAAAATCAGGGAGTCTTTATGTTTTTTTTAAAAGAAAACAGATTCGAAAAGATTCCAATTAAAGGTTTTGACTATGTAAAAGAAATTTTTGAAGACAAAAAAGGAAATATATGGGTAGGGAGTTATGATAAAGGGTCTGTTGCCAAAATAACACTGGATAACAAAGGAACAATTGTAAAAATGAATAATTATACACTCTCTGTTCCTTATTCTAATGAAAAAAATCCGTACATCAATTTTATTTATGAAGATGCTAAAGCCGATATTTTTGTGGGAACACGAAGAGGGCTCTACAAATTAGATAAAAAAAACGATCAGTTTGTAAATTTGTATATTGAAAACAAAGACATCAGAGGTAATCTGGGACCTTACTTCTTATCTGTCGCCAAGGCACCTGATGGTAAATACTGGGTAGGAACTTTAGGAGGTTTGCTGGTCTGCAAGCAATTGGAAGATATTCAAAAGGGCGATTATAAGTGGTATTATTCCGTACTCTCAGATGACACTTCTATCGTTGATAATTTAGTTTCGGCTTTGTACTTCGACCGCGCAGGAGTTTTATGGATTGGAACTGAAGACGGTCTGGATAAATTCGATCCTTACGAAAATCAATTTGTGCTCAATAAAGACATTTCACGTTACATTGGCAATCAGGCACCACGTATCAGGGGATTTTCTAAAACATACGACGGAAAAGTAATTGTTGCTACCAGTCATAACGGGCTTTTCATTTCAAATGCAAAAGGGTTTATACCTCTGTACAATAAATCAATCGATATATCCAGTATTTATTCTGAAGACGGTAAAACTTTTTATTGCGGTCTTTGGGATGGCAGAATGCTGGTGTATAACTACGGCACCAATTCATCAAAAGAAATCAATCTGGGGTTTGACACATCCCCAATTTTTGCTTTCAATAAAATAGGAAATCAATCCCTTATGATAGGTTCGTTTGGAGAAGGCGCTGTTATCTTAAACACTCAAACTTTACAAGTACAGACTTCCACAGGTAAACTACTTCCGGGCTTTCAAATTAATGCCATAGAAAAAGATATCCAAAATAATGTCTGGTTTGCTACTGAAACAGGTGTTGTGAAATATAATTCAGCTACAGGTAAAATAGAAACGTACAAATCACTTTCAAAAAAAGAAAACGGCATTCCTAATGAAGACAATGTGAGCGACATTATGATTGACAAAAAGGGTAAGATATGGGCCTCTACACGTTTTGGTTTATGCTTGTACAACCCTAAAAAGAACACTTTTGCAACCATCAAAAACTTCAAAGAAATCTCAGGTACATGGATCACAGATATGTTGTCAGACGTAAACGGAAATTTATGGCTAAATATCAATAATAACAGTATTGCCTGGGTAAAATCTGATTTAAAAGATATCAATATTTATCATGTAAACAGTGGCAACAGGCTGGATGTTTTTAGTTCAAGCGGTTTTTTTAACTTCAATAATTCTACTATTTTTCTGGGAGGTAAAAACGGTATTATTTCTTTTTCTCCACAAACAATGAAGAGAAACAATTGGTCGCCGGAACCTGTTATCAGCGAATTTAAAATTCAGAATGAAGAAGTGTTTCCTGAAATGGAGATTAACGGAGATGTTCCACTTTCAAAAGAGCTTAATTATGGTAAAAAAGTAGAACTCAATTATAAAAACCGAAATTTTTCACTTCAGTTCTCAACACCTTCGTTTGCAAATGAAAAGCTCAATAAATTTCAATATATGCTGGAAGGATTTGACAAACACTGGATTACCGCCAATAGTAACTCCAGAACTGTCCAGTACACCAATCTTTTTCCGGGCAACTATGTTTTTAAAATAAAATCAAGCAACAGCGACGGGCATTGGAGCAAAGTGGTTTCCTACCAGATTAAAATTCTTCCGCCTTTCTGGCTGACCCCAATTTCATTTTTACTTTTTTTTATTGTACTGGTGTTTATTTTCTATTTTATAAGAAAGGAAATTAAAAACCGCATCCGTTTAAAACAGGAATTGCTTACTGAAAAAGTAAACAGGGAACACGATATCAAACTGAACAACGAAAAACTCCGATTTTTCACCAATATTTCACATGAGTTAAGAACACCGCTAACCCTTATTTTAGGTCCTGCAAAACAATTACTGGACGAAAACAGCAACGCCACCGATTATGAAAAAAGCAGATACAACCTTATTTATCAAAATGCCAGCAGACTGTTAAATCTGGTAAATCAGGTTCTTGATTTTAGAAAAGCACAATCGGGGGAATTAAAACTTAAGGTTTCAAAAACAGATATTCTAAGCTATTCGAAAAACATTTTTGATTCATTCAAAGAAATGGCTTTTAATAAAAAAATCAAGCTGAATTTTATTACAGAGGCAGAATCAATCGAGGGTTGGATAGACAATGATAAATATGATAAAATCCTTTATAATTTGTTATCCAATGCTTTAAAATTTACCAATAAATACGGAAATGTAGACTTATTTATCAGGTTAAAAAACAATACAGAGGAAATCCTAATTATTGAAGTGATAGATGATGGTATCGGAATTCCGCCGAAAAGCCAGGAAAAAATCTTCAAACGATTTTATCAGGCTACTAACAGTAAAGCACATAATACAGGATCAGGTATCGGTTTGTCTTTGGTAAAATCATTAGTAGCCCTTCACAAAGGGTTGATAACAGTAGAAAGTGCGCTCGGAAAAGGAAGTACTTTCAGGGTCGAAATTCCAATTGATCGTGTTTCTTATGAAACTAAGGAAGTGTTTGAATATGCTTTGAAAAATGATAATCTAAGTATGCTGATTCCTGAAAAAACAGCTAAAAAAACGATTCAGAATACTGAGTTAAAGCAAAAAATTCTGGTTATTGAAGACAACACAGAACTTAGAAAGTACCTTGTAGATTTTCTCTCTGATTATTATAAAGTTTATGATGCCGAAAACGGAGAAGAAGGTCTTAAAATTTGCCGACAAATTAAACCAATTTTATGTGTTGCAGACGTGATGATGCCTGTAATGGATGGACTCGAATTTTGTAAAGAACTAAAAAATGATGAGTTTATCAGCCACATCCCGGTTGTACTCTTAACGGCATTGGGAGAAAATGTAGACAAAGTTAAAGGATATGAAATTGGCGCAGATGGTTATTTGGTGAAACCTTTCGAACCGACATTATTAAAATCCGTTATTGAAAATGTTATCAAATCACGATTAGATCTGAAAGTAAAATTTTCCGGTGAAGTAGAAAGTAAAGTAAGTCTTTTGACGCATTCTCCTATTGATGAAGAATTCATGGAAAGAATTACAACTCTGATTAACGATAACCTGAGCGAAGAAGATTTGTCAACAGAATTTCTATGTGATAAACTGGGAGTAAGTTCTTCTAAATTGTACAGAAAAATAAAAGAACTGACCGATCTGGCTCCAAATGAATTTATCAGAACCATTCGTTTAAAAAAATCGGCTGAACTTTTAAAAACCAAAAAATACAATGTTTCTGAAGTTACTAACTTAGTCGGATTTAATGATCCGTTGTATTTCAGCAGATGTTTCAAAAAGCAATTTGGTTTTCCACCGAGTAAGCTTATCAACTAGAATAAATTTCACAAATCTCAATATTACAAATCCCAAATTCCAAATCTGTGAGCGATTGGAGTTTGGGATTTGTTTTTAAGCATCCCCAGCATTAGAATTTTGAATTTCAGTATTGAATTTATTTTACATTTTATTGATGTAAATTTCATACAAAATTAAATTCTATCCATGTTTTTGATGTATTAATCCATTTTGATCTCTATATGTAATTCTATTTTTGTCTTATAACTTTTTAATTTAAATCTTATGAAAAAGCATATAGATACTGATAATCCGTTGCATAATTTAGACGAATGGGAAGATGATTTGAAACTACGTTATCCGGATCCGTCCGAACCGGTAAAAGAAAAAGAAGAATTTAGAAATTATGTAGATTCTGAAAGAGTAGAAACAGTTAAAGAATTTTACAGAATAAACCATACCTATCAAACCTACGATTTTGTATGCAGTAAAGAGCAGGAGTTTTTGCAGTTCAATAAAAAACAAATGTCCATTTGGGAAGCAGTTGATTTCCTGAATACCCTTGTAGACGACAGTGACCCGGATATTGACTTAGATCAGACACAGCATTTATTACAAACTTCAGAGGCGATCAGGGCAGATGGCCATCCGGATTGGTTTGTACTAACAGGTTTTATTCACGATTTAGGCAAAATTTTATGTTTGTTTGGAGAACCGCAGTGGGCTGTAGTGGGAGATACTTTCCCGGTTGGTTGTGCATATTCAGATAAAATTGTTTATCCTGAATTTTTCAAAGATAATCCTGATTATACAGATGAGAGATTCAATACTAAATTAGGTGTTTACACTGAAAATTGCGGACTTGAAAAAGTAAAAATGAGCTGGGGACATGATGAATATTTATATCAGATCATGAAGGATTATTTACCGGATCCGGCTTTGTATATGATTCGTTATCACTCATTTTATTCTCAGCACAAAGAGAATGCTTATGATCATTTAATGAATGAAAAAGATATTGAAATGTTTGACTGGGTAAGAAAATTTAATCCGTATGATTTATATACAAAAGCGCCTGTTAAACCAGATGTGAAAGCATTATTGCCATATTATAAAGAATTGGTAGCTAAATATCTGCCTGAAAAATTGAATTTCTAATTGAGATTTATTATTTCTTAAAATTTGTAATTCTTTCCTTTTTCAGGAAGATTTAAAATAGAATAAATGCAAAAAATCAAAACGAAAATATTTTTATTTGGTCTGTTAGTAATTTTTGTTTCAGGTGCTGTAGGACAGGAAAATAAAGACAGGAATGACTGGGAGAATCCGCAGGTATTTCAGATTAACAGAGAAACGGCACGAGCGTCTTTTCTCCCTTATGCAGACGAAGCATCTGCAATAAGCGATCAATATGAAAACTCGCCATGGTACTTTTCTCTGAATGGTAAATGGAAATTTTCCTGGTCCCCAACACCCGATCAAAGACCAAAAGACTTTTATAAAACAGATTTTAGCACTTTGAACTGGAACGAACTTCAGGTGCCTTCCAACTGGGAACTGAACGGCTACGGAATTCCAATCTATACCAATATTACGTATCCATTTGAAAGAAATCCGCCTTTTATCAATCATGCTGATAATCCGGTGGGATCGTACAAAAAAGATTTTATCTTGCCTGAAAACTGGAAAAACAGACATGTTTATCTTCATTTTGAAGCAGGAACTTCTGCCATGTATATTTGGGTAAACGGAGAAAAAGTAGGCTATACAGAAGATACAAAAAGTCCTGCAGAATTTGATATTTCGAAATATCTAAAACCCGGAAAAAATGATTTAGCCGTAGAAGTATACCGCTGGAGCGACGGATCATATCTGGAAGACCAGGATTTTTGGAGGCTTTCGGGCATTGACAGAAATGTTTATTTGTACAGTACTGATAACATTCGAATTTCTGATTTTTTTGCAAAACCTGATTTAGATACCAATTATAAAAACGGAAGTTTAAGTGTTGATGTGAGTTTAAAAAACCTATCCTCTTTAACAGTAAACAATCAAAAATTAATTGCTAAACTGGTAGATGCCTCTGGCAAAACTGTTTTTTCAAAAGAATTAAATGTAAATATTGAAGGAAATAAAACTCAAAAAGTCAATTTGGCTCAAAATGTTTCCAGTCCAAAATTATGGAGCAGTGAGGCACCTAATTTGTACACCTTAGTACTGACGCTGAAAAATGAAAAAGGAAGTATTGTCGAAACAACATCTACACAAATTGGTTTTAGAAAAGTAGAATTAAAAGGAGGACAATTATTGGTAAACGGAGTAAGATTAATGGTTCGCGGTGTCAATATCCATGAGCATAATCCGGTTACAGGGCATTATCAGGATGAAGCTACCATGATGAAAGATATTAAGATGATGAAACAGCTGAACATCAATTCGGTTCGCTGCAGTCATTATCCGAATAACATTTTATGGGTTAAACTCTGTAATAAGTATGGCTTATATCTAGTGGATGAAGCGAATATAGAAAGTCACGGAATGGGTGTAGAGGGACAGCCTCTAATTTGGATGAATCCAAAAACGAATCCGGGTCATCTTCCTGAATGGCATGCCGCTCACATGGACAGAATTTACAATTTGGTCGAAAGAGACAAAAATGCACCTTCGGTAATCATTTGGTCATTAGGTAATGAAAGTGCCAACGGGCCTGTATTTCATGATGCTTACAAATGGATAAAAAACAGAGATAAAACTCGTTTGGTTCAGTTTGAGCAGGCAAAAGAAAACGAAAACACCGATATCGTTTGTCCGATGTACCCAACAATTGAATACATGAAGGAATATGCAGCGCGTAAAGAAGTTGCCCGCCCGTACATTATGTGTGAGTATGCGCATGCAATGGGAAACAGTACCGGTAATTTTCAGGAATATTGGGATATCATTCGCGGAAGCAAAAATATGCAGGGTGGTTTTATCTGGGATTGGGTAGATCAGGGATTTAAAATGAAGGATGAAATCGGACGTGAATATTGGGCTTATGGCGGTGATATGGGCGGTCAAAATTATACAAATGATGAAAATGGCTGCAATGACGGATTACTCTGGCCGGATCGTACACCGCATCCCGGTGCATTTGAGGTCAAAAAAGTCTATCAGGATATTTTGTTTGAAGCCGTTGACATTAAAAACGGAATAATTGAAATTATAAATGATTTCGGATTCACAAATTTGAATAAATACCACTTTGAATATCAAATTTTAGAAAACGGAAAAAGCACCAAAGAAGGTACGATTGATGTTAACCTGAATCCGAAATCAAAAAAACAGTTTAAAATTGATTTGCCTAAGTTACCATCAAAAGAAGGTGTTGAATATTTGCTGAATGTTTTTGCATACACGAAAACCGGTTCTGAATTGCTGCCTCAAAATTTTGAAATTGCAAAAGAACAATTTGTTATAGAAAGTGATAATTATTTCCCGAAAGCAGGTGTAAATTCTTCATCAAAAATTCAGGATGATAAAAATGAATTTGTCTTAACAGCTGCAAATGTTGTAGTTAAAATAAGTAAAACAACCGGATTGATTTCAAATTATACTTTAAACGGAGAAGAATATTTTAAGCAATATCCCGAGCCAAACTTCTGGAGAGCTCCAACGGATAATGATTTTGGAAACAAAATGAATATAAAAGCCAATGTTTGGCAATCAGCTGGAAAAAATACTTCGGTTGGGAATATTCAGATTGAGGAAGGAAACGGAAAAAAATATGTAGTGGCAAAACTGAAATTAAATGACGTTTTTTCAGATTACACAATTAAATACGCTTTGAGCAATGACGGCGCTTTGGAGATTCAGTCTTCTTATAAAAAAGGAAATAATCCGGTGCCCGAAATGCCACGTTTCGGAATGATTTTTACACTTAAAAATAATTTTGATAACCTTACTTATTATGGGAGAGGACCTTTGGAAAATTATTCTGATCGAAATACGGCGTCATTAAAAGGAATTTATCAAAGCAAAGTAGCAGATCAATATGTACCCTACTCACGCCCACAGGAAAACGGATATAAAACAGATGTTCGCTGGTTTGAACTTTTAAATAATGAAGGTAATGGTTTTGAAATAAAAGGATTGCAGCCTTTAGGAATGAGTACATTACACAATTATCCCGCCGATTTTGATCCGGGATTGACTAAGAAGAACATGCATACAACTGATATTACATCGAGAAAAGAGGTTGTAGTTTGTGTTGACTTAACCCAACGGGGATTAGGAGGAGATAATAGTTGGGGATTACCGCCACATGAACAATATCGACTGACGCAAACCGAATATAGCTACGGATTTGTGATAAAACCAATAGAAAGAAATTAAAACTAAAACGGCAAAACCCTGTTGCCGATTTATAATTGAGAACACATTACTAAATTAAAATGTTGATTTTTAAAACGTCAACAGATTAAATACGCCTTAAAATCAATATCAAAATGAGTAAAACAGCTATAAATGGAAGATTAATTTCCTTAGATGCTCTAAGAGGGTTTGTCATGTTTTGGATTATGAGCGGTGAACATATTATTCACGCTCTCGCCAAGGCAGCTCCAATTCCGATTTTCGTCTGGATGTCATCACAATTGCATCATCCGGAATGGGACGGTATTACTTTTTATGATATGATTTTTCCAATATTCCTGTTTGTAGCAGGAGTTTCAATGCCGTATTCTTTTGAAAAGAAAATGTATAACGCAGGCGTAAATACACCAAGGGAATTGCCATCCGAAGAAAAAAGAAAAATATACCGTTCCATGCTCAAAAGAACCTGCATATTAGTAGTGCTGGGATTTATAGTAAACGGATTATTGAAATTTGACGGCTTCGATCAGACTCGTTTTGCAAGTGTATTAGGACGCATTGGGCTTGCCTGGTTTTTTGCCGGTCTGATTTATCTGAATTTTGATTTAAAGAAACAAGTATACTGGTTCGTTGGTATTTTGATTGGTTATTATTTGGTCATGCGGTTTATTCCGGTTCCGGGTTTTGGCGCAGGAATTTTAACTAAAGAAGGTTCATTTGAAGGCTATCTCGATAGATTATTTCTTCCAGGAAGACTTCATAGTAAAGTATATGACCCCGAAGGTTTACTCTCTACAATACCAGCAATTGCTACAGCCTTATTAGGAGTTTTTTTAGGAACCTTTTTAAAGTCAGAACATCCTTATTATTCTATTAAGAACAAATTGATTATAATGACTGGTTCAGCCATTATATTAATTATTGTCGGGCTTTTATGGGATTTTGATTTTCCAATTAATAAACATTTATGGACAAGTTCTTTCGTCTGTTTCGTTGGCGGTTTCAGTATTTTGTTTTTTATCTTTTTTTACGTGCTAATCGATTTATTTGGCTATCAAAAATGGGCATTTCCATTACTGCTGATTGGTTCAAATTCAATCTTAATTTATATGGCATCCGAAGGCCTTGTCAATTTTAAGCATACTGCAGAATATGTGTTTGGTGGACTTATCAAATTTACACCACTTGTCTGGCAGCCAGTATTTACAACTATATCAGTAACATTTGTGCAGCTTATTTTATTATATTTTTTATATAAGAAAAAATGGTTTTTAAAAGTCTAAACCAAGTCATTACCAAAAACTAACAACCACCAACTATCAACCAAAAAAACATTATGAATACATTACAAAGCGCAGATTACATTGTTTTTCTTATTTATTTTGTAATTGTCACTTCTTACGGGATGTACATTTACAGAAGCAAGAAAAACGCAACGACCAGTTCCAATGATTATTTTTTGGCAGAAGGCTCCCTTACCTGGTGGGCCATTGGAGCTTCATTAATTGCCTCTAATATTTCGGCAGAACATTTTATAGGTATGAGCGGTTCCGGATTTGCCATCGGACTGGCGATTGCTTCTTACGAATGGATGTCGGCTGCGACATTGATTGTAGTCGCTATGTTTATTTTGCCGGTTTATCTTAAAAACAAGATATTTACAATGCCGCAGTTTTTGGCAAAACGTTACAACGGAACAGTAAGTACCATAATGGCCATAATCTGGCTGCTAATTTATGTGTTTGTAAATCTGACGTCTATTATTTATTTAGGTGCTTTGGCCATTTCATCAATCGCCCCGGTTAGTTTTCAGTTTTGTGTGATTGGCTTGAGTGTTTTCTCAGTTATTGTAACTTTAGGAGGAATGAAAGTCATAGGCTATACGGATATGTTTCAGGTTATAGTCCTTATTTTGGGAGGTTTGGTCACTACTTATTTATCTTTAACTTTATTATCAGAACAGTTTGGATTTGGAAAAGACATCCTAAAAGGACTTTCCGTTATAGCTGATGAAGCACCGGGACATTTGCATATGATATTGGACAAATCAAATCCACACTATGCTGAATTACCCGGAATGTCGGTATTAGTAGGCGGAATGCTTATCAATAATCTGGCGTATTGGGGTTGTAACCAATATATAGTGCAAAGAGCTCTGGGAGCCGATTTAAAAACAGCCCGCAAAGGAATTTTATTTGCCGCTTTCTTAAAATTATTAGTGCCAATTATTGCCGTTTTACCAGGTATTGCCATGTATGTAATGCATCAAAACGGAATGTTTCAGCAGGAAATGGTAGATGCTGCCGGGGTTTTAAAACCGGATCATGCTTATCCTACTTTGATGAATTTATTGCCAGCAGGGTTAAAAGGAGTAGCTCTTGCAGCACTAACAGCAGCAATTGTAGCTTCACTGGCAGGTAAAGCCAATAGTATTTCGACTATTTTTTCTTTAGATATTTATAAAAAATATTTTAACAGAGACGCAACAGAAAAAAAACTGGTACTTACCGGAAGAGGTTGTGTAATTGTTTGTATGATAATTGCGGCTGTTGTGGCACCACAATTAAAATCATTAGATCAGGCGTATCAGTTTATACAGGAATATGTTGGTTTCTTTTCACCGGGAGTTCTCGCAATTTTTTTATTGGGAATGTTCTGGAAGAAAACAACACCTGCAGCAGGACTTGCCGGAGCATTATTAACAGTGCCCATTGCCGCAGTATTAAAGTTCTTGCCAATGTGGACCAACGGTGCTTTTCCGGATTATCCTTTTTTGGACAGAATGACCATTTCTTTCTTTGCAATAGTAATTTTAATGGTAGCCATCAGTCTTTTAAACCCTTCGACAGAAGAACAACAGCAATCGCACAGCATTGAAGTAGACAAATCAATGTTTAAAGTATCATCAGAGTTTATTATTGGCTCCTTTATCATTAGCGGGATATTAGTGGCATTATATACTGTTTTCTGGTAAAACTGAATTTAAGCTTTAAATGTTTTTAATAAAAAATAAAATGATAAAGAAATCTATAATTACCGTAATCGTTTTTTGTATTTCACTGACTTCAATAGCACAAAAAATATATGATGTGAAAAAATATGGGGCAAAAGGTGATGGAAAAACCAACGATGCTGTTGCCATTCAAAAAGCCATTGATGCCTGTAGTAAAACAGGAGGTCAGGTAGTAATACCGGCTCCGTTTACATTTTTGGCCGGACCTTTTAATGTAAAATCGAATGTAGATTTGCATATTGAAGGAGGTGCTAAAATTTTGGCAAGCCCTGATGAAAAATTATATACAGAAAGTGCTTTTCGCGAAAACAAAGGAGAAGGAACGATTTGGATTGGTGGTAAAAACATCGAAAACTTTACCATTAGCGGAAGCGGTAAAATTGACGGAAACGGAATCTCTTTTATGGGTGCCGAAGAAGAAGATGCTTATATATTGAAGCCTTTTAATGTGTTAGATCCGCGTCCTCATGTTTTGACCATTATTGGAGGAAAGAATATCAGAATAAAAGATGTTCATATCGGAAATTCGGCTTATTGGACAGTTCATTTAGTGGGTTGTAATGACGTAGTTATTAGTGGCATTACGTTATTAAACAGCTTGAAAGTCCGCAACAGCGACGGTATTGATTTAGATCATTCAAAAAATGTCCGAATCAGCGATTGCTACATAGAAAGCGGTGATGATTGTATTTGCCTGAAAAACAGAAGAGAGTTTGAAGAATTCGGAGCCTGCGAAAACATAACGGTTACCAATTGCACGATGACCAGCAGCAGTTGTGCTATCAAAATTGGTTCAGAAAATATGGATGCCATCAGACAGGTCGTTTTTAATAATTGTATTATTAAAAAAAGCAATCGTGGCGTAGGGATTCAAAACAGGGATGAAGGAACGGTGAGTGATGTTATTTTTTCGAATATGATTATCGAAGGCCAGCTAACAACTGATACGTGGTGGGGGAAAGCAGAACCCATTTATGTAACAGCTTACAGTCGTGCAAGCGGAAATCATAAAGATGCCAACTGGCGTTTTCCAAAAGGAGCAGTCGAAGGCAAAGTAGGGGCAATCAGTAATATTTATTTTACCAATATTCAGTGTTTTGGAGAGAATGGAGTGTATGTTAGCGGAGAAACAAAGGACAAAATTCAAAATATCGTTTTTGAAGGTGTAAATGTATCCATTGATAAAACATCGAATTTTCCGGGAGGAATTTATGATCGTCGCCCTTCTAAAATGGATGGTTTTGTAAAAGGCAGTACGTCCGGATTTTATTTTGATACAGCCGAAAATATAAAAGTTCAAAATTGTTCTGTAAACTGGGGTAAAAACAAACCGGATTATTTTAAATATGCAGTTGAAAGCAAAAATGTTGATGTTTTGAAAGTGACCAATTTAGATGGAGAAGCTGCTTTTCCGGATAAATATGAAGCTGTTAAGAAATAAGGATACAAAATTAAAAATAAGTGTTCGGAATAGTTTGGATTAATCAAATAACATAAGTTTTACGCTTAGTTTGTCATTCCGACGAAGGAGGAATCTCCATTAGAAGCTCAACAAAGATTAGAGCTTAAGATTGCAGAGTTACTTGCGGAGATTCCTCCTTCGTCGGAATGACATAACTCTGAAGGCAATACATTATCTAAAAATCAAATCTTTAATTTTTCTGAACAATTGTTTTTTTAAATCGATTAAGTCTAAAATATTATAAAACTTTAAATAAATTAGCAAAACTAAATTATCAACCATCATAGAAATGAAAAACAATATAATTACAAAGATAATTATCGGCAGCTTGCTGTTCAATGGTATCTGTGCACAAGCTCAAAAAACAATTTTAGAAGTTGATGTTGCCAAAACTATTACGAAAATTCAGCCAACGATGTTCGGGTTGTTTTTTGAAGATATCAATTTTGCTGCAGACGGTGGATTGTATGCCGAAATGATTAAAAACAGATCATTTGAATTTGAAAAACCTCTGATGGGATGGGAGCAGCCGAATACCAAAAGGTCTTCTTTAAATATGAATTCGGGTACAGCAACTCCTATAAAAGTATCAGAAAATGAAACAAATCCAATTTTTTGCCGCGTTCTTGTAAATGATGACAAAGGATATGCTATCATAAATGAAGGTTTTAGAGGAATGGGAGTCAAAAAAGGGGCAAAATACAATCTTTCTTTAAAGGCCGCCAATCATAACGGTGCTATCAAAAAAATAATTATTCAGCTTATTGATAAAGACAAAAAAGTAATTGGTGAAACCAGTATTGTTCCAACAACAAATGAATGGGAATACTATTCTGCACAATTTACCGCTACTCAGACTGAGGCTAAAGCCAAACTAAAAATAACTTTTGAAGGAACCGGTACAATTGATCTGGATATGATTTCATTGTTTCCGGATGATACCTGGAAAAACAGAAAGAACGGCTTACGAAAAGATCTTGTACAGCTTTTATATGATATGAAGCCTGGATTTTTGCGTTTTCCGGGTGGCTGTATCGTAGAAGGAAGAACTTTGGCAGATCGCTATCAATGGAAAAAATCGGTTGGAGATGTTGAAGACAGAAGAACAATGATGAACCGCTGGAATGTGGAATTCAGCCACAAACAGACTCCGGATTATTTTCAAAGTTTTGGACTTGGATTTTATGAGTATTTCCAACTTTCAGAGGATATTGGTGCAACTCCATTACCTATCTTAAGTTGTGGAATGGCTTGTCAGTACAACACAGGCGAGTTGGCTCCGATGGAAGAACTGGATCCTTATATTAAGGACGCTTTAGATCTAATTGAGTTTGCCAATGGTTCAGAAGAGACTACCTGGGGAATACTTCGCTCAGATATGGGGCATCCAAAACCGTTTAACCTAAAATACATTGGGGTTGGTAACGAGCAGTGGGGGCCGGATTACATCGAAAGATATAAAGTTTTTGAAAAAGCGATAAAAGCCAAATATCCGGATATCATTATTGTTTCAGGAAGCGGACCTTCTCCGGATGGAGAGCATTTTGATTTTGCTATGCAGGAACTTAAAAGCCTGAATGCCGAACTAATAGACGAGCATTATTATAAAAGTCCACAATGGTTCAGGGAAAATGCAGCCCGCTATGACAATTACGATCGAAAAGGGCCAAAAATATTTGCTGGGGAATATGCTGCACAAAGTGTTTCGGGAGCCAATCCGAATAACAGAAATAACTGGGAATGTGCCTTTTCTGAAGCAGCATTTATGACAGGTTTGGAAAGAAACGCTGAAGTAGTCAACATGACTTCTTATGCTCCGCTAATGGCTCATGAAGAGGCATGGCAGTGGACGCCGGATATGATTTGGTTTAATAATTTAGAAGCCTATGGTTCTGCCAATTATTATGTTCAAAAACTATTTTCTACCAATAAAGGAACAGATCTTCTGGCAATTACCAAAGAAGGAAAACCATTAACTGGGCAGAACAACTTGTATGCATCTGTTGTAAAAGATGTAAATACAAAAGAGGTAATTATAAAACTGGTGAATACAGCAGCAACTCCACAAGAAGTTACAGTGGATTTAAAAGGAAGCAAACTATTATCTAAAGGAACTATCACTACACTTTCAAGTCCAAATTTACAGGATGAAAACACTTTTGGTGACCCAAAAAAGATAAGTCCAACAGAAAAAAAATATAATTTTAAAGGAGATAAAGCATCAGTCAATTTGCCAGCTTATTCGGTAATTGTTCTAAAGTTAAAATTAAAATAATTCATTTTAAAATACTATTTACCAGATATTTATATGTATTTAAATATCTGGTATTTTATTTAATAGAATACTCTTGTTGTTTTAATGGAAGAGTTACTATAAATTCTGTTCCATTATCTATTTTACTTTTGGCAGTTATTGTACCGTTATGTCTTTTTACTATTTTTCTGCAAAGAGCTAAGCCAAGTCCATTTCCTTCATACTGATCTTTAGAGTGTAGTCTTTCAAAAGTATTGAATATTCTTTCTGCAAAGGCTTCGTCAAATCCTATTCCATTATCTTTTATTATAATTTGAACCGAATCTAAACCATCAACTTGTAATAAAGTACTGGAGATTTCTACCCTTGGTGGCTGATTGGGTTTCGAGAATTTGAATGCATTATGAATCAGGTTGTAAAAAAGCTGATTGATTAGAATTGGAGCTCCGTCTATTACAGGTAGCTCATAAGTAATCAGAATTGCATCTTTTTCATTTATAATCAGTTCCAGGTCTGTTTTTATATTTTCTATAACATCATTAAGATTAATCTTTTCAAATGGCTGTTTGTTTTTATCCATAGTTGAATAGGTTAAAATCCCTTCAATTATATTTTGCATTCTTTCAGCAGACTGATTAATTTTATTCTGGTGTTTGATCGTAGTTTCACTAAAATTTGCTTCTTTCTCATTTTTAATAAGACTATTGAAAAATTTAATTTTCCTAACAGGTTCTTTTAAGTCATGGCTGACTACATTTGCAAAATGCAATAAATCATCATTTGAACGACGTAATTCTACAGTATTTTGTTCAACCTGCTTCTTTAATTCTTCCTGAAATTGCTTATGTTCATGAATATCAAGTATACTTCCTATTATCTTTATCGGAACTTCCTTTTCATCACGAATTATTTTTCCGCTTACCTTAATCCATTTTGAGCAATTTTCATTTACTATTCGGGTCTCATACGAGATAAGTCCTGTATTTTTTGATTCATTAATTGCCTTTTCCCGAACCAGTAAATCATCCGGATGAAGTTTTAGTAGTAATTCATCTATCGCTGGTGTATCTTCACTGCACATGATAGTATTAAAATTATCACATGTTTTGATTTCGTTCGTAATCAAATCGATCTCATAAGTTCCTATTCCGGATGATTGAACAGCGATTCGCAGTCTTTCTTCCACAGATTGAATTTGTTGTTTGGCAAGGTACAAATCAGTCACATCAGCGCCAGTATTCATCACACCATAAACTTTTCCTTCCGTATCAAACAAAGGGATGAAGCTGTAATTAAAATAATAAGACTGCATAGCGCCGTTAATGAGCAAATCTACTTTTTTGTTTTCCCCATGAAAGGGCACTCCTGTAGAAAGGACAGTAGCTGCCTGATCAAAAAAATTATCGTTTTTAATTTCAGGAAGAACATCAAGATAGTCCTTACCCAATACATCTTCGCCCTTTCCCCATGTTTTTATCATAGCATTATTCGCTAATACAATTTTTAATTTGCTACCTGTATATACTGCTATTGGCAAAGGTGTATTATCTATTATATCCTTTAAGATTGTGATGTTTGAATACATGACGATATGTTAATTTTTACGAAGTTATTCTTTAAAAAAATGATTCTGTTATATTAAGCTGATAAAGTGTTTCATAATTATTACAACTATAAGTTTATAATTTATTTATAATAATTAAACAATTCTTAAAGCCTTTAATTTATTTATATATTGTAATATAATTAATTAGGTTTATTTATGTAAAAATATTCATATTTATTTTGTTTAATAAAATATTCTTTAAGTTAAACAAAAAAATATATTTAGCAATATATTAATTAACATATTTAGAAGTGTTTGCAAACCAGATATCCTGTCAGAAGTAAAACATTTTTTTTACATTTGTCTGGAGAGGTAATAATGATTTAACTCTTTAAAATAAAAATAATAGTTTCAATTAATGAGTGGAAATTCAACTTCTTTAGTATCTTCAGCTTTTCTTAGTGATTTAAAAAATCAAACTTCAGATTCCCACAGAAAATTAGAAAGCCTGACAATATCAGCATCAATCTTGTCTCCCGACATGAAAATATTAGATTACATTCATTATTTGAGCCTGATGTACGATGTCCATAAAAACACTGAAAGTGTTATTTTTCCATTATTATCAGAAATTATAACTGATTTAGATAAAAGAAGAAAAAGTCATCTCATCGAAGAAGATTTAGATTTTCTTCAATACAATAAAACAGATTCAAATAATGTTTTTAGTACTAAGGAAATTACAATACCTTTTGCACTAGGAATATTATATGTTATAGAAGGTTCCAGCCTTGGAGGAAGATTTATATTGAAAAATGTTTCAAAAATCCCGGGCCTTGACAATGGTCATGGAACTCTCTATTTTCAGGGTTATGGAGATACAACAGGAACTTTTTGGAAAAACTTCCTTGGCTTCTTGTCAGAATATGAAGAGAATCATAATTGTGGAAATGCAATCATAGAAGGAGCAATTTATGCTTTTAATAGTATTTACAATCATTTTAGGAGTATATCAGAGTAATGAAGATTAAAGATATTGTTAATCGTGATCTTGTCACATTAACCAACTGTGAGCACGAACCTATACATATACCAGGTAAAATTCAGCCTCATGGTTTTTTGATTGGTATCACTTCTGAAGGAAAAATAGATTTTTGTACCGCAAATATTTCCTGGTATGTCAGTGTAAATCACACAGAAGCATTGGGAAAAAAAATTACTGATGTTTTTGGAGCAAATGCAGAAAAGCAAATATTTGAGTATATTAATAAAGATGAAAATCAGGATGTTTTTCCTCTTGAAATTGATTTGCTTGGTAAATTTTTTCAAATCAGCATCCACAAAAGCTTTGATATTTATGTTTTAGAAGCAGAATTTCAATTTGCAGGTAAAGAAAAACTGGCAGATGTCTACACACAGACTATTCAGTTTGTGACACAAATGAACAACACGACCTCCCTAAAAGATTTATGTGCTTTGGTTGCAGAAGGAACTCGTAAAATAACAGGTTATGACCGTGTAATGATTTATCGTTTTGATGAGCAATATAATGGTGAAGTTTATGCAGAAAATTGCAGAGAAGATCTCGAAACTTTTTTAGGGCTCCACTATCCACATACGGATATTCCGGCACAGGCGAGGGAGTTATATATGAGGAATCAGCTAAGGCTCATTGTTGATGTAGATTATATGCCGGTTCCAATTTATACAATTGATGATCAGGAAAATAAAACCCTTGATCTTAGTCTGTCCATATTGAGGAGTTCTTCTCCAATTCATGTAGAATATTTGAAAAATATAGGTGTTGGAGCAACACTCACTATTTCACTCATTCATAATGAACGCTTATGGGGGCTAATCGCATGTCATCATTATTCAAGCAAAAATATTTCGCCTGAAATGAGACTCGCTGCAAAGCTTCAGGGGCAATTTATAACTTCGCAGATAGATATAAGACAGTCAAATGATGAAAATGTAAATGCTCAGCAAACGGTTTTGGCACTTGAACAATTATCTGGTATGCAGTTTCCTCTTTTGCAGGAATCAATTCAAACTATAGTTGATGCCCCACAATTATTAAGTATTTGTAATGCAACGGGGGTTTCTGTTGTTGCAAAAGGGAAAATTTATAAAAATGGTTTAGTCCCTACTGATGAGCAAATTGAAAATTTGATAATACAATTTGATGACAAGATATCTGATAAATTATTTACTACCAATAAATTAAGTGATCACTTTAATGGTATAGGAAAATGTTCCAGCTTTGCCGGTATAATTTACCATCCTTTAGGTAATTCTGATTATATAATCTGGTATAGGCCCGAAACAATATCCGAAATCAATTGGGCCGGTAATCCAGAAAAAGCGATAATAAAAGATAGTACAGGGCTTCATCCACGAAACTCTTTTGAAATATGGAAACAGATTATAAAAAATCAAAGCAGCCTTTGGAAACAATATGAAATCAATGGAGCTGTACAATATGCCCATACGCTTCATAATCAGTTAATGATGATCACACTAAGTGAAGAAGAAGAAAAATACCGCAGTCAAAGTGAAATATTAAAGGAGACAAATTCTGAACTTGAAAACCTGAACTGGATTAGTACGCATGATTTGCAGGAACCTCTCCGTAAAATCCAATTATTTATTTCCAAAATGCTGACCGAACCACATGTTGTTGAGATGGATTCGATTTTTAATTCTTTACTAAGAGTATCAAAATCAGCCGACAGAATGAGAACTTTGCTAGATGACATTCTTAAGTTTTCGCGAATAAAATATACAAGGGAAAATTTAGAAAAAATAGATTTAAATCAAACTATAAATACAGTATTAACAGAAATGGAGGAAACTATTTCTGAATACAACGCTATAATTGAATACGAAAGGCTTCCGGAAGTTCATGCAGTCAACTTTTTGATGCAGCAATTATTTTCTAACATTATGCAGAATTCTTTAAAATTTGCTTCCCCGAAAAGAACACCTCATATTAAAATAACGGCATCAAAAGAACCGGAATTAGTAACACATTCACATAAAATATATTGCCACTGGATTTGTTTTTCAGATAATGGAATTGGCTTTGAACAACAATATGCACAAACAATTTTTAAAGTTTTTGGCAGATTACACAATCAGGAAGAATATAAAGGTTCCGGAGTTGGTCTTGCATTATGTAAAAAGATTATGCAGACTGTTGGGGGTACAATTTATGCTACAGGTAAACCAGGAGAGGGGACAGATATAAAAATTTATTTTCCATGTGACCCTCTCGATACACTTTTATAATCATATTAAATTTTATTCAAATAAAGACTCATTTCAAATCAGTATTCTGGTTTCGATATTCCCCAGGAGTTAGACTTACAATTTGTTTAAACGTTTTAGAAAAGTGTGGCAGATTAGCAAAACCTGTATCCATAGCAATTTCTAAAAATGTTTTATTTGTAGTTGCAATAAGATATTGTGCTCTTTCAATCTTTTTTTTGTGGATGTAATTTAAAGGTCTTTCTCCGGTATGAAGCAGGAATTGTTTAGAAAAATAATCCTTATTCTGATTTACTCTTTTAGCTAACTCGACCACTGTAAGATTCTCATCTAAATGCAGCTGTACATAACTCATCGTATCTAATATCTTAGAAGATGTAATCTGTGGATAATTAGATATGAAACTGGCTGAATTCAGGAATTTTGAAATTAACTGAAAAAGGATTCCCTGATTTTCAAACTTCTGATGTATTTTCATTTTGTCATTAAGAGCACGATATTCTTTATAATAAGCTTCTTTTTCATACACTTTAGGATTGTCAGATCGGTTGATTCCTCTTCCGGGATTATTCTGCAGCATTTTTTTTATAAGAGCGACATCTATTTCATCCGCTTCAAGTTTCATGATATTTCTATTGTTGCTAAATAAAGAAATACCATCAGGAGATTCTTCAAAAAACTGAATAAAAAACTGACTCAGGTATTCTTCGCAATTCAGGTTGCATATCGTAAAACTCGGAATCAGATATAGATAACCGGACTCCAAAATTAATTTTCCCCTATTGTCGGATACAGAGCCAACTCCTGCATCTATATAATACAAACGATAATAAGGACTGATAATATTGTTGTAATTCCATTTATTATTAAGTTTTACATAGTCAATATGTAATATCGAGAAATTATATTTTAGAATATTGACAGACATAAAAAGTAAATTTCAATAATAACCGTTTTTGAATAATAGAAAAGCGTTTTTGTGTAAAAAATTAGAATCACTAATCTGTTACTTTTGTAAATGTAATTGTTTTAAATAAAGTACTAAAATTAAGAATAATATAATTTTTATAGTAAATTTTTGTTCAATTAATTTTAAATTATCTATAAGAGTATAGGGTAAGAATTATTATTTTTTAATTTTATAAATACCTTAAAACGGAAATATATAAATATTTATCCAAAACATTTAAGTATGAATAGAAGAAATGCTTTAAAACTTGGTGCCACAGCACTCGCCGGACTTTATTTATCACCTTTATTAGGAAAATCATATATACTTGATTCATCCATATCAAAAGGTCCTTTTGAGCCAAATTGGGATTCTCTTGCAAAATATGTAGTTCCGGATTGGTTCCGGGATGCTAAATTTGGAATGTGGGCGCACTGGGGACCGCAGTGTGAGCCTGAAGCCGGAGACTGGTACGGAAGGGGAATGTATGAAGAAGGTTCACGACAGTATAAGTTTCATATTGAGAAATACGGGCATCCTTCAAAATTTGGATTTAAGGATGTAATCAATGTCTGGAAAGCTGACAACTGGAATCCGGAAGAGTTAGTCAATTTATATAAAACTGCCGGAGCTAAATATTTCATGGCAATGGCAAATCATCATGATAATTTAGATTTGTATGACAGCAAGTATCAGCCAAATTGGAATTCAACTAAAGTTGGTCCCAAAAAAGATATTATTGCCGGTTGGGAAAAAGCTGCCCGTAAAGCGGGATTGCCTTTTGCTGTTAGTGTTCATGCTGCCCATGCCTGGAATTGGTTTGACACTTCGCAGGGAGCTGATAAAAATGGACCTTTGGCAGGAGTCCCTTATGATGGAAAACTGACTAAAGCAGATGGTAAAGGAACCTGGTGGGATGGTTTAGATCCTCAGGAATTATATGCGCAAAATCATCCATTAAGTGCAAAACCCTCGAATAATTCATCTGTGCACAGCCAATGGGACTGGGCAGATGGAGCGTCTGTACCATCCACGGATTATTCAGAAAAATTTCATGACAGAACTATTGATCTAATTGATAAGTACAATCCGGATATGATTTATTTTGATGATACGGCATTACCACTTTGGCCAATTAGCAATGCAGGACTACGTATTGCAGCACATTTATACAATAAAAGTTTAAAGAAAAACAAAAAAGTTCAGGCCGTAATTACTGGTAAAATATTAACAGAATCCCAACGAAAAGCAATAGTTTGGGATATAGAAAAAGGACAGAGCAATAGTATAGAACCTTTGCCATGGCAGACAGATACCTGTATTGGCAATTGGCATTATGACCGCCGGGTTTACAACGACAAGCGTTACAAATCTGCAAAAACGGTTATCCATACTCTTATAGATGTTGTGAGTAAAAACGGAAATTTAATGCTCAATATTCCGGTTCGCGGAGACGGAAGTATTGATGAACTAGAACGAGAAATTGTAAAGGAAATTGGCGTTTGGATGAAACTAAACAGTAAAAGTATTTACGGAACCCGACCATGGAAAATATTTGGAGAAGGCCCACAGCAAGAAAGTGCCGGAGCATTGACTGCCCAGGGTTTCAATGAAGGAAAAGGAAAACCATATACTTCAGAAGATATTCGTTTTGCACAAAAAGACAAAACACTTTATGCTACTGTAATGGGCTGGCCAGAAAATGGTGTTGCTTTAATAAAAAGTTTAGGAAAATCCAGTCCGCATCGTACAGAGAAAATAAAACAGATAAGATTAGTGAGTACAGGAGAAAAACTGAACTTTAAACAAACGGAACATGGCTTGGAAGTGTATTTTCCTAATCAAAAACCACAGGCTTCTTATGCAAATGCTTTAGAAATCATTTAAAATATAAAATATGGTTTCAAAAAAACTATACTATGCCTGCGATTTAGTTGATAACCCAAAACTAATAGAGCAGTACAAAAGATATCATTCAAAAGAAAATGTATGGCCTGAAATTACCAAAAGCATTAAGGATTCGGGCATTTTGGATATGGAAATTTATATAATTTCGAACAGGCTGTTTATGATTATAGAAGTTGACGAAACGTTTTCTTCCGAACGTAAACAAAAGATGGATGCAGAAAATCCGAAAGTTCAGGAATGGGAAAAATTGATGTGGGAATTTCAACAAGCACTTCCAATTGCAAAAAAAGGGGAGAAGTGGTTGCCTATGAAACAAATCTTTAAACTGTAGTTTAATATAATACTAAGATTATTAACCTTCAAAGTCATTTGATTTTGGAGGTTTTTTAGTTTAATGAATGGAATAATCATAATACAGCTTTAGTTAATTTGATACAATTTAGAACAATCAGCTAAAATATTTTGTTATAGAAAATAACTAATTTTGATTGTAGTTAAATTTCAGTTTCAAAAAACAATACAAAAATCAAAATGGTAAACGAGAGAGTGATGGAGAAGTTGGGAATTTTGGCTGATGCTGCAAAATATGATGTATCTTGTTCGTCTGCATTAAGTAAACGTGAGAACAAAAACAAAGGACTCGGCAATGCTAAAGGTTATGGTATTTGTCACGCCTACACTGAAGACGGCCGTTGTGTATCACTGTTGAAAATTTTGCTTACCAATCATTGTATTTTTGACTGTGCCTATTGTGTGAGCAGAAAAAGCAATGATATTAAACGAGCCGCTTTTACTGTGCAGGAAGTGGTTGACCTTACAATAGGTTTTTACCGTAGAAACTATATTGAAGGTTTATTTTTAAGTTCAGGTATTTTTGATAATGCTGATTATACCATGGAACGCTTGGTCAGAATTGCCAAAAAATTACGATTGGAGCATAATTTTAATGGATACATACATTTGAAGGCGATTCCCGGAGCCAGTGATGAATTGCTGAAAGAAGCCGGACTATATGCAGATCGTTTAAGCGTAAATGTCGAAATGCCAACAGAACAAAGTCTTAAATTACTGGCACCTGATAAAAATCATGTCGATGTGATCAACCCAATGAAATATCTTAAAAACGAAATTATTGGCTATAAAGAAGAAAAGAAATTAAATTATAAGGCACCACTTTTTGCTCCGGCAGGACAGAGCACGCAAATGGTAATTGGTGCAACACAAGAAAGTGATCTTGAAATTTTAGGAATGGCTGATTATTTTTATCAGCAGATGAATATGAAACGAGTGTACTATTCAGGTTATGTTCCAATTAGTTATGATAATCGTCTTCCTGCTATTGGTACGCCAGTTCCTATGATACGCGAAAACCGCTTATATCAGGCGGATTGGCTTGTTCGCTACTACGGATTTAATGTAAATGAAATCGTAGGTTTTAATCAGCCCAACCTCGATCTTGATATTGATCCCAAACTTGGATGGGCTTTGCGTAACCTGAACCAATTTCCGGTTGACATCAATACTGCCGATTTAGAACTTATAAAACGTATTCCCGGAATTGGATATTTAAGTGCCACAAAAATTGTTGCCTCAAGAAAGTTTAAAAAATTAATGCCTGATGATTTGCAAAAAATGGGAATTGCTTATTCGCGTGCCAAATATTTTCTGGCTTTTGCAACACCATTTCAACTTCAAAAGGATTTAACTTCGGTACAAATCAAAGATCATATTTTAAATTCTCAAAAAAGTAAATACAAAAACGATTTTTCTAATCAGCTTGCTTTATTTTAATTGAAATGACAGAAGTGATTTATGATGCTACTTATGAAGGCTGGCTTACGGCAGTATTTGAAATTTATGAATATAAATATGCTGATATTGTTTTTGCAAAAAAGGAAACTTCGGGTACTTTACTTTTTGCAAATACTCATTTGGCTGTAACAGATGTTGCAAAAGCAAAACGCGTTTTAGATGGATTAAAGAAACGCCTTTCGGCAGAAGGAATTTCAAATTTGTATAATGCATTTTTATCTGAAGAGCCACAGATAGAAGAAACAATGCTTCAATTCGCCAGGTATGTGTTGGCTAATTCAAAAAATGTAGAAGAAGATTTTAGTAATGATGCTATTCGGAATCTTAGGAAGGCAGCACGTCTAACCGGAAAAGAGTCACATCGTATGGAAGCATTTGTTCGCTTTAAATTGACGAAAGACAAATTGTATTATGCCATCATTGAACCGGACTGTGATGTTTTGCCTCTCATAGAAAACCATTTTAAAAAACGTTATGCAGATCAGTACTGGTTGATCTATGATGTAAAACGCAAATATGGGATTTATTATGACCTCGAAAAAGTTTCAGTAGTAGAGCTACAGTTTAATCCTGAGTCTCTTTCAACCAAACATTTAACCGAAATATGTGATGAGAACGAAGAGTTTTTTCAGAATCTTTGGAGACACTATTTTAAAAGTGTCAATATTGAATCGCGAAAAAATATGAAGCTTCACATACAACACATGCCTAAACGCTATTGGAAACATTTGATAGAAAAAATTCCGAATGCGAACAATTAAAATGAATAACACGAAAAATCTTGTAATTTAAATGCGATTGTTTTTTGTTATTTTATAATAAAAAACAATAAATAATTCTTATTAAAAATGACTTCCATAAACTCAATTAGAGCTTGTTTTTAAAAATAAGCATATTCTGATTCCAATTTCAAAAAATAATTTCTTAAATCAGCTTATTTGCATTTTAGCTATTTTTTTGCCCCAAAAAAAAAAAAAAAACACCATTCATCGAATGGTGTTTTAATTTTAAAGAATCAATTTAAATTCTCTATTTACTTTTCTTTAAAGCATCAATCAATTCAACCATATCAACTACCGCATAAGTAGAAGAATAATCAGAAACTGCATAAGGCAATATAAGACTGTTGTTATGAATAATAGCACCACAGGAATACACAACATTAGGAACATAACCTTCTCGTTCGTCTTCTAATGGCGAAAGCAAAGGCTCTGTAAGTCTTCCAATTTCTTTAGACGGGTCATCAAGATCAAATAAAGAAGCACCAATACAGTAACGTCGCATTGTACCTACACCATGGGTAATGACAAGCCATCCTTCCTCTGTCCAAAGTGGTGATCCACAGTTTCCTATTTGTGTAAATTCCCAAGTATAACGGGGTTCCTGAAGAAGAACAGGGGTATTCCATTGTGTAACTCTGTCAGAATACATGATGTAATTGTTAACACCATCTATTCTCGCAAGCATAGCGTATTTGCCTTTGATTTTTCTTGGAAATAAAGCCAGATTTTTATTTTGAGCACCTGCACCATGTAAAGGCATTACTCTGAAGGTATAAAAATCTTCGGTAGAGATAAGTTTAGGTAATATAGTATGCCCATTATATGCGGTATAAGTAGCCATAACACGAGAAGAACCGTCGTCATCTGTAAAGCGGACAAAACGGGCATCTTCAATTCCGCGGCTTTCAGAATCAGATATTGGAAATATAACACGCTCAGTGAGATCAGAATCATGTTTAAATTCCACATCATAAAATGATTTTGCCAGCCAGATTATTTCGTTCAGTGCTGTTCTTCTTTCTTCACGAATTGATGGATCGCTTAAGGCAGTGTTTACCGTATTTTTTAGAACCGCATATTCAAATTCATCCGGTAAATCCTGCATAATTTGTGTTATGTATTTGTCCTGAGTATGCATTTCGGATAACTTCAATAAAAACCGTTCTTTATTAAAAAAACTTTTGTGTATAATTTCAGCCTTATCAATATTGTGTCCAATTTTCATAACCTGAAGATTATTATCCCTGTCCAGAATTCCTCTTCTGAAAACTATTGATGAAATATGCCCTTCACCTGTTGCACGAAAAGAAATAATAACACGTTTTTCACCAGCTTCTAAGCCAGTCTGATCAAAATCTTCTATAATAGACGGATTAAAAATAGCTGCAGATTCAATAGCATATTCCATTGTGCAATAAGAACCTATTAACATCTTCCGATCAAGTGATAAAGTTTCATAATCAATCTGCAGGGCTTCAATATTATCTCTTACTTTTTCGCAGTGTCGCAAAAATATGGCAGAAATATTTCGATGACGTCTGGCAAATTCACGAAGTGTTTGTTCTAAAGTTTCCAATACTTGTTTATCATTCAGCGTCATTATACGAGTAACCATTTGTTTGGTTCGCTCATCACCATTTATAAAATATCGTGCAACAACTCTTTTTGAATCAGGGGTAAATTTTATACTCTTTCGGATAACAGATACACGCATAGTTTAATTTTTTGAATAGAGAAAATTATTTTTTTACTTTATTGAAGTTAGCGAATATGTTAATAAAAACCCCTTATTTTTTGTTAAAAATTGTTTTTAAATATTTTTTTTAAAAAGAGTTTTATCTAATTATTACGTTAAAAAAAAAGAAAAATACAGTTTAAATACTTGAAAAATAAGCTTTTGAAATCTGTAGAACGAAACATCTTTTGAAATTTTGCTTCCTTGTTATTAGTAATTTAGTATTTACAGTTAAACAAATAGGATATATTATAAATTAAAGTATAGTATAGTATAGTATAGTATAGTATAGTATTATAGTATAGCTAACTTTATTTAGCCCTATCTTTATACAGGGATAAAAAAAATGTATTGATGAAAATTCTCCATCAATACATTTCATAGAATTAATATTTTTTAAATAATAAAGTAAGTTATTTTTCCAGTAATATCGTCTTACCGGTTAGATTGAATCGTCCTTTTTGATTGTCTTCGGATTCGTCTGGTTGTTTACCTCCAACTGAGATAGTGAACCATCCCGGTTCTATTACACGCTGACCTTTTTTATTTATTAAGGAAAGCTGCCTTGGAGTAATTGTAAAACTTACCGTTTTTGTTTCTCCTTTTTTCAGATTAATGCGCTCAAATCCTTCTAATTGTACTATCGGACGTGGAGTAGAGGCTTTTTCATCTTTTAAGTATAACTCGACTACTTCGTCGCCATCACGATCACCAGTATTGGTTACATCAACAGATATTTTAAAATCTTTTTCAGCGTTGATACTATTCGGAATTTGAATATTGTTGTATTTAAATTTGGTATAACTTAAGCCAAATCCAAACGGATACAGTGGTTTTTTATCAAAATAACGATAGGTGCGGCCTTTCATATCATAGCTCTCAAAAGCCGGAAGCTGATCTACAGATTTATAGTAAGTTACAGGAAGTCGACCGGCAGGATTATAATCCCCGAAAAGTACATCGGCAATTGCATTACCGCCTTGCTGGCCGGGATAACCGGCAGTTAAAATGGCAGTGATATTATCATTAGCCCAGTTTATCGAAAGCGCACTACCATTTATTAAAACTAAAACAACTGGTTTTCCGGTTGCCTTCATTGCTTTCATTAATTCCTCTTGATTAGACGGTAAGTTAAGACTGGTACGATCTCCACCTTCAAAACCATCGGCTTCTACTTTCATTTCTTCACCTTCCAGGCGTTCATTTAATCCCAAAACCAACACCACTGCATCGGCCTCATTAGCAACCTGAATAGCTTCTTTTAATGCATCTTCCTGTGGTTCAGACCATAAAAGCTGTGCGATTGCATCCCCATAGAAATTTTGGTATTTAACCTCTATTTTATATTTTTTTCCGGCTTCCAATTCAATTTTCTGAGCACGAATTCGCGGATGATGATTGTTTTTTCCACCAGATGTTTTTCCTGTTTCGATTTCAATGGTCATAAAAGGTTTAGACCATTCAGAAATGTTATAAGTTCCGGTTTTTGGTGCCACAATATAACCAGTCCATCTTACGCTGTAATTCCCCATTTTCATACGGGGATCAGGAGTATTCATATCCCAATGAAAATCGATATTGTCATCAATATGGGTAAAAAGTGGTTTTCCTTCCCATTTACTATTATCAAAATATTCTGCGGTTAAACCTTGCATTCCACTTTCATTTTGTAGATAAACAGAGGGAATAATTTTCATCTCAGGAACGCCTTTAGCCAGATCAGTACCTTTTGCATATGATACTTTAGCATTAGGTTCCAGTTTATTTTGAATACCTTTTAATACTGTAATTGGATTGCTTGGAATACCGCTGTAATTTCCCCATAGCGACTGTATATCATTGGCATTTGGACCTATAACAGCAACCGTTTTAATGTTTTTTGAAAGAGGAAGTGTCTGATTTTGGTTTTTTAAAAGAACAATACTTTTTTGAGAAGCGACACGAGAAAGCCAGTCATGGGCAGGATTATTGTTTACTGAATAAGGAATTTGAGCATAAGGTACAATCTCTTCAGGATCGAACATCCCTAATTTAAAACGGCCTGTAAACAAACGTTTTAATGTTAGATCAATATCAGCTTCAGTAAGCAATTTACGCTCAAGAGCTTCTTTTAATGATTTATAACAACTTCCACACTCCAAATCCAAACCTTGTTTTACTGCTAGTGCTGAAGCAGAAGCGGCATCATTTGTAATTTTATGGTATTTCCAAATATCTGTTACAGCACCACAGTCTGACACAATATAACCTTTAAATCCCCAATCATTTCGAAGAATATTAAAAAGAAACGGACTGGCACTTGCAGATTCTCCTCTAAAACGGTTATAAGCTCCCATTACCGAATAGACATGGCTTTCTTTCACCAAAGTACGAAAAGCAGGAAGATACGTTTCATAAAGATCTATATCACTCGCTTCAGCATTGAATTGATGACGGGAAGGCTCAGGCCCTGAATGAACTGCGAAATGTTTAGCAGTAGCAATTACTTTCAGGTATTTTTCATTAGTGCCCTGAAGGCCGTTCACATATTGAAGTCCTAATTGTCCTGTTAGAAAAGGATCTTCTCCATAAGTTTCATGTCCACGTCCCCAACGCGGATCCCTGAAAATATTAATGTTTGGAGACCAAAAAGTGAGCCCCTGGTACATTCCGTGCTGCCCTCGTCTTAAATATTCATGATGTTTAGCACGAGCTTCATCAGAAATAGCACTCGCAACATCAAAAACTAACTGACGATCCCAGGAGGATGCAATTGAAATAGATTGTGGAAAAACGGTTGCATATCCAGCACGGGCAACACCGTGAAGGGATTCGTTCCACCAATTGTATTCCGGTATGCCCAGACGTTCGACAGCAGGTGAGGAATCCATCAATTGGCTGATTTTTTCATCAATAGTCATTCTGGATACAAGATCATTAACACGTTGTTCTGTGGTTAAATTTGGATTTTTGAACGCGAAATTTTCCTGTGCAAAAGTGTTTAATGCCAGAAAGTTTAGCATAAACACGAGACGATATATTTTTCTCATAGAATTTTCCTGAAAATATTTTGGTTTATAGTTAGTATAGATAATTAAGTTTTTAAAATTCAAAGTTTTGGATAAGTATTATTTATCTTTTCACAAAATTAGATTTTTATATTTTTCGGATTGGGATAAATTACTATTTTAAGTATGTTATAAAGCTTGTCATTCCATTTTTTTAATCTTATCTGATACATGAAACAGGTACAAATCACTATTTAAGGGGTGGTATTTGACTACTGACAGGGGGTATTTTAGGTTCGGAAAAGAATTTTGATATTTTTGTGCTTTAAGTAATAGAATAATAATGTTGAAACGAAACGTAATTGTAGTTTTATTTTGTTTGATAAGCACTCTGTGTTTGTCTCAGCCATCGGGTACTTTAACTCATTTTTCTCATGATCTGAAGTTAAGTCAGTCACGTATTCTTGATATACAGCAGGACAAAAAGGGATTTATCTGGCTGGGTACCTTTAATGGACTGATTCGCTATGATGGAATTACTTTTAAGAAATTTAAAGCAGGACAAAACGATTCGATAAATTTATTTTCTAACAGGGTTTCTAAATTTAAATTCGATAAAAACGGACGCATCTGGATTCAGTCTGAAAAAAAAGATATTTATTATTTTGATACACGTAAACTAACTTTTCATTATCCAGCTAACGGAAAAAATGTTTCGGCTAATGATAATGCCTTTGAAAAATTTAAAGTAATGCCTTCTGGCAGAGTATGGCTGTTTCCTGAAAAGAAAGATCAACTGATTATTTTTGAAACAAACAAGAAGACCCAAAAAATCGCTTTAGACCCTTCTAAACACTGTGGCAAAGTTCATGATGTTTTTGAAGATACTTTAGGAACAACCTGGATTTTGACAGACAAAGGTATTTGCAGGTTAAAAAAAAGGAGCGTAGTACCAGAATATTTTTTTATAAATATGAAAGGGCATTCCGGAAAATCATATTCATTTATTTCTTTCATGGAAACCAAAGAGGATATCTGGTTTGGAGGAGCACGCGGGAAACTTACTCGTTTTACTAAAAAATCAAGTACTTTTTTTGATTTCGAGTTAGGGATTAACGATGATATTGTTGGGGAAGAACTGGTAGATGAAAGCAAAGTATTATTAGTAACCAACGGGAATGGCTTTTATTTTTATGATACAAAAACAGGCAAACTGGATACTTATAACAGCAAAACACTGGCTGGATTTCCTGATAAAAACGTTAACTATCTAGGTTCTACGCGTTCACGACAGTTATGGTTTGAAGGATCCGGAGCAGGTGTGTATCAATTTGATTTGGTTACCCGAAAATTAAAACACATGAAAGCTGAGTCAGTTGATCCTGCTACAGCCGGTATCGAACGAAAAAGTTTTCTGCTTAATTCGCCTGATGGAAGTGTATGGATTCAGTCGCATAGCGAACCATTTGCCTATTGGGATGAGAAAAATAATAGATTATCTTCTGTCATTCGATCTATTAAGGAATCCAAAGAAACAGTGTCCGACGTAATGCATACGGCAATGTTTGACAAATTAGGAAATCTTTGGTTTTGTTCCTTTAAACAGGGGTTGGACCTGATTACTTTTAGCAACAGTAATTTTTCAGCACTAAATCTGGGTGCATCAAACAACGGACATAAACATAACATTCGTAGTTTAATGACGGATAAAAGGGGTAATATCTGGGCTGCCAGCCGTACTGAAAAAATTACAGTTTTTGACTCCAAAAAAAAGAAAATAGGGATTATGGGTTCAGATGGGAGATTGTCTGAATCAGGTCCGGGATGGGGAGCAGACATTTACAGCATGATGCAGGATACCAAAGGCAGAGTGTGGATTGGCACACGTGGAAACGGATTATTTTGCCTAACTCAGACGGGAACTTCTTTTAACTATAAAGTAACACATTATAAATATGATGAAAATAATAAATACAGCATAAGTTCAAATGATATTTATAAAATTTTTCAGGCATCATCCGGTCAGATTTATATAGCTACCTGGGGTGGAGGAATCAGTCTCATCCGCCAATCAAATAATGAATTGCGTTTTATTAGCCATAGAAACGAACTAAAAAATTTCCCCATAACAACTGCTGATAAGGTTCGTTCTATAGTTGAAAATAAAAAGCATGAATTGTTTTTTATTTCATCCCATAAATTATTTTCTTTTTCAGGAGAAAATAAACCGGCAGAGAAATTACAGTTTAAAGAATATCCGCAGGTTTCCGGCAATGATATTTTAGATGTCCTGATAACACATGATAATAAGGTAGCACTTGCAACCAACGGAAATGGCTTAATTTTGATTGAAACAGATAAAGATGAAAAATTAAATGTAAAATCAGTAGGAAACGAGACTATTGCATTTCCTTTGGAAGGAGCGGGAGGGATACAGGAGGATAAATCAGGGAAAATTTGGCTAATGGGTGATAATCAGGTGGTTCGGTTTGATCCAAAAAAGAATACTGCTGAAACATTTCCGGAGTTGAAATCTCTTATTGGATCCGAAATCTTTTCAGAAGCTACAAAATGTCAGCTTCCGAACGGTGAAATCCTGTTGGGTTACTCCAATGGTGTCATTTATTTTAAACCTGAAGGCATTACACCTTTCAAATTCAACCCCTATTTATCAATATCCGAGTTTTTAGTAAATAATAAAGAACTACATGAAATAAATCCGGACACTCCTATAAATCCGGATTTGCTCACAGAAGTTACACTTCAACATGACCAGAATTTTTTCAGGATTCAGTTTTCAGCCTTAGACTATCTTAAAAATGAAGGTATTGTCTATCGCTACAAACTGGAAGGAATTGATAAGGAATGGAACTATCATAAAGGAGGACAGTCAATTAATTATACCAATTTGGGAAGAGGTACTTATACGCTTTTGGTATCTTCTACAAATGGCCACAATTTATGGGCAGATAATCAGAGGAAAATTAAAATTACAATTCGACCTTCTATTTGGGGAACTAATTTGGCTTACATAATTTATCTGCTATTAGCAATTGGGTTGTTTATCCTGATCAACCGAGCGATTTTAACCATCTTAAAATTGCGTAATGATGTAAAGCTGCAAAAGCAAATGGGCGAATTGAAACTGAAATTTTTTACTGATATTTCGCATGAAATCAGGACTCCTCTTACCATGATTACAGCGCCTTTAGAGATGATGCTTTCAGATGATGAAATAAAAGACTCGGTGAAAGGACAACTTCGGGTTATTGAAAAAAACAGTAATAAGCTGTTGAATCTGGTAAATCAAATTTTGGATTTAAGAAGAATTCAGGACAGAAAACTGGTGGTGAGTGAAATAAATTTAGGTGAGTTTGCGACTAAAATGTGTGGGAATTTCAGTGAAATGAGCCTGCAGCGTAATATTGATCTAAAATTAAATGTGAATGCTTTAACTCCATTTGTGTGGGCTGATCCCGATAGTCTTGATAAAATTTTGGTGAACCTGCTTTCAAATGCTTTTAAATATTGTAATAAAGGAGATACGATTGAGGTACTTGTTGAAGAATCTGAAAAACATGTTTGTCTAAAGGTGGCAGATAACGGTCCGGGTATTAATCCACTGCTTCAAAAAAGATTATTTATTCGTTTTTCAAACTATAATGAAAATCCGCATAATCCAAGCACTGGAATTGGTCTTTCTATTGTGAAAGATCTTACAGACAAACATGGTGCAGATATATCAGTTGAAAGTACACCAGGGAAAGGAAGCTGTTTTCAGATTAACTTTTTAAAAGGATATAAACACTTCACAAATGATGTTGATATTTTACTTGAGGAAACCGAGGATACTATATTGAATGACAATGTGATGATTGAAATTGATCCCGATTCAATACAATTTGAAGAAGAAGTTAGAGAAATGCCGGTAGGATTAGTTGTAGAAGATGATCCTGAATTGAGAACATTTATTGTTTCTGTTTTAGAAAAAGAATATACTATTTATACGGCTGAAAACGGATCTGAAGGCTATTTAAAAGCGAAAGAATTATCTCCTGACTTTATTATCAGCGATATTATGATGCCGGAAATGGATGGTATTGAAATGCTTAAATCAATTCGGGAGAGTTTTGCAATCAGTCATGTTCCGGTAATTTTACTTAGTGCAAAATCATCCATAGAAAGTAAACTGGAAGGAATGGAATATGGGGCAGATGATTATATTACCAAACCTTTTAATGTGAGTTTTTTAAAAGCAAGGGTAAAAAATGTTTTGGAACAGCGTATGCGTCTTCAACGTTTGTATTCGACAGGTAATATTGCAGAAATTTCAGAGGAGGAGCCATTACAAATTTCCAATAAGGATAATAAATTCATGGTTCAGGTTATTAATCTCGTAAAAGAAAATATGTCTAATTCAGACTTTTCAGTGGACGAATTAGGAAAATTAATGAACATGTCTCGTGCCAGTTTCTTTAATAAACTTAAAAATATAACCGGCGTTTCACCTGTTGTATTCATTCGTGATATGAGATTAAACGAAGCTGCGGAACTCATTAAAAACGAAGACTTGTTAATAAAGGAGATTTGTTTTGAAGTAGGTTTTAACGACCTGAAATATTTTGGAAAGTGTTTCAGAGCAAAATTTAATCATACACCAGCTGAATATAGACGCCAGTATCGCTAATAAAAATTTCAAAATCGAAGACAACTGTCATCCTGAGCGAAGTCGAAGGCTCGTTTAATTCTATTTTTGTTTGTGCTAACTTATAGGAGCGGAGCTTCGACTCCGCTCAGCCTGACATGAACACAGATTTTGTAACTAATACAACTGTCACCCTGAGCGGAGTCGAAGGCTAGTTTAGTACTATTTTTTCGGAATATAGTTTTCATGAGTTGTTTCATTTAAACATTTTGAAAGTTTTTTCAATTCTTCCCATTTATCATTTATTATAGCTTCTTTCTTTTTTCTACTCCATCCTTTTACTTGTTTTTCAAACGAGATAGCTTGATTTACTTCATTGAATTCAGTACAAAAACACTAATTCTAATGGATGCTTATCAAAAGTTTTATTTAATCCTAAATTATGTTCGTTTAACCTTCGCACTATATTATTTGTCATTCCGGTATAATAGTTATTGTCAGAACATATTAAGATGTATACATAATACTGCTTCATTTAAAAGAGTTTTTTTAAAATTATTGACTTAGTTAAAGTAAGAAAAATAGCTAATTGTATTTCTTTTATTGATCAAAACCTATGTGTGCCAATTTTAATGGGCTTCGACTCCGCTCAGCCTGACAGCGAGACAAACTTTTTTATTTAAATCGAGTATAATTCCTTAGCCGAGTCGAAGGCTTAACAACGCAAAATGGCTTCGAATCCGCTAAGCCTGAAAATAGTATGTAAGCTTTCATTAAATAAATATGTTTTTATTTCTTTCTATTTTTTTACACTCTGTAAAAAATATCTTAATTAATTATCAAATTACCAGTTAAAACCACCTGAATTAGCGATTTCACCCTCCTTGAAAAGCAATATTTACACCTGTTTAAGATTCACTATATCTAGTTTTGCTCCATAAACCAAAAGTTTTTAACTATTTCTTAACTAACTATTAAAACCAAGCTTATGAAACAAACTCACATTTTTAATCTATTATGTATGGCTGTACAAAAAGTCTCTTGTACACACCATAAGGTAAACAGTTTTCATTTTTAAATTATATGAATATGAAAAACCTGAAGAACCTTATACTAGGAACAGGATTACTTCTTTTTCTGATAACTTCCTGCTCCAGTGATGAAATGAAATATGAACCTTCAGTTGTGAAAGATTATGCGCTTCAATTGAATGGAAATCCATGGAATATCAATGTAGGTATTTCAACAAGACCTATTTTTATTTATAAAGAAAACGGTGATTATTTTGGCAACTACAGTTCGCTTTATCGTTTTGCTCTTGAGAAAGGAAGCTACAAATTTATCGCAACTGATATTCCGGCAGAAATGGTTCCGTTACCGGTTAATCTGAATGATTTTGTTGTTCCGCAATCAATTAATGCAGATCAAAAGGTAAATCTATCAGCTCCTGTTCCATATCAGACTCCGTTTGAAGAACAACTTACTCTAAACATTCTTACCAGAACGGGCACATTGCGTTTAAAGTCAAAAGACATTGTAGCGGATCCAAGCTATGCTGTTATAAAAACTACAGTTTCTGTAAAACGCAACGGATATAAAGTTTCTGATGAAACATTTATAAAAGGAGATATGACGGTTTCCAGATCTAAGAAAACGACCACAGGAGGAATTAACTACTTAGACGATTTTATTGTATTTCAGACAGATGAAGCAGCAAATAATGTTACTATTCGTATAGAGTTTATGACTGCCGATCTGGTTGTGGTAAAAACAAAAGAAATTGAAGGCTCTTTTCCAATTTTAGGAAACGGGGTTACTAACATCGATTTTAATCTAAATGATGCGGATACACCAATCATTAAAGATTATGTAGTAACTATTAATGGAGTTGTACAGACAAAATAAAGAAAATCCAATGATGAACAGATTTAAAAGCAAATCTAAATCAAAATAAATATAGTAGTTATGATGATAAAAAAACATATCATGAGCACGTTAATCGTCTTGTTCTTTGCGATTGGCAGTTATGCTCAGGAAACTGTGACGGGAGTGGTGAGAGATAAAATGGGCTCTATTCCCGGCGCAACAATTATTGTAAAGAATGAAAAATCAAATACCACCAGTGATTTTGACGGAAAATTTTCCATCAAAGTAAACAATCCGAAAACAGCTGTTTTGGTTGTTAAGTTTATTGGTATGGAAGATATTAGTGTCCCTTTAAATGGACGTACTTCCGGAGTTAACATCGAGATGAAAGAATCGACCAGTGAATTGAATGAGGTAGTCGTAATTGGTTACGGTACACAAAAACGTGCAAACCTGACAGGTGCTGTTTCCAGTATAAAAGGGACAGTATTAGAAAAAGTTCCAACCAGTTCTGTAGCGGAAGCCTTGGTGGGTAGATTACCGGGTGTTCAGATTACTTCAGCTGATGGTTCTCCGGGTTCTGAAATCATGATACGGGTTCGTGGAGGAGGTTCTATTACTCAGGACAATGCACCTTTAATCCTGGTTGATGGGTTTGAAGTTGCTACATTAAATGATATTCCGCCAACAGATGTAGAATCGGTAGAAGTATTAAAAGATGCAGCATCAACAGCTATATATGGTGCGCGTGGTGCTAACGGGGTTATTTTAGTAACTACCAAAAATCCCAAAGTGGGCAGGGTTTCTGTAAATATAAACAGTTATATACAAATGAAAACCTTAGCAAACCGTCTGGATGTAATGGATCCGTATGAATTTGTTATGATGCAGTATGAGAAAGAAAGAGAGAAAACCTCAAATCCGACGGCTTTTTACAATCGTTACGGGCAGGCCAATGAAATGTATATTTACAAAGGAGATAAAGGAGTAGACTGGCAGGACGAAATTTTTGGTACAAACCCAATTACCAAATACCTTGACTTTAGTATAAATGGAGGGAATGAAAAAACCAAGTTTAAGTTTGCAGTAACCAATCAGGATCAGCCAGGGATATTAGTAGGAAGCGGTTTAAAGCAAACTAATATGAACCTGACACTTAATACAAAACTGTCTGATAAATTTACTTTTGAATTCCAGTCTCGTTTTATAAATCAGGAAATTGATGGAAATGGTACTGAAGGAGTTAATTTGCTTGATGCGTTACGTCAGGCACCAACACTTGGTTTGCAGGATTATATGACATTACCGGAAGATGATACTTATTTTGATCCGGAAGATTATTTACCTGTTACACGTTTCAATCCAATACAGGAAGCTGAAAGAAATTATCGTGATCGTACTAAACGTACATTTAATACAGTTGGGGCATTAACCTGGAATATAATGAAAGGTTTAAGTTTTCGCAGTTCCTTCGGTTTTGAATACCAGTATGAAGAAGACGGTCGTTTTTGGGGGCTTAAAACAAGCAGAGCAAACGAGAATGGAGGGTTGCCTGTAGTGGGGTGGCAAATGACTCAGAGCCCTCGGACACAATTGAATAATGTGCTTAATTATAACTTCAAAATCAATACAGTTCATGATTTTCAGGTTATGGCAGGTCAGGAAATGAAGGATCAGAGAAGTGCTAGTAAGACGTATTACACAGGCTATTTTCCTGAAAATATAACAGCAGAGAAAGCATTAGATAATCTTGCCTTGGGAAAAGGTTTTAATAACTCGTCAAAAGAAGGTTCTCCTAATAAAATTTCATCCTTCTTTGGTCGTGTAAATTATGGTTATGATGACAGGTATCTTGCAACATTTACGATCCGTGCGGATGGTTCGACCAAGTTTGGTCCTGAAAATCGCTGGGGATTCTTTCCGGCAGGAGCATTTGCCTGGAGAATATCAAATGAAAAATTCTTAAAAGAGAGTACAACCGTTTCAAATTTGAAATTACGTTTGAGTTACGGAGTTTCGGGTAATGACCGAATTGATGGCGATTTGTACGCAAAATATTATGGTGTTTCACAAGACAGATCTGTAGGTTGGGATGAGCAAAGTCATTACTACTATAACTTTTATAATCCTACTGGAAAGAATATCACATATTTAAACAATCCTAATGTAAAATGGGAAACAACTTACACAGCCAATATAGGTGTTGATTTCGGATTTTTTAAAGAACGTCTTACCGGTAATATCGAATTTTACCAAAATACGGTAAAAGATTTGTTAGTGCCTTCTGATATTCCGGGGTCTTCAGGTTTTAGTAAAATCATGACCAATGTGGGGCAGACATCTAACAAAGGAGTCGAATTTGCAATTAATGCTAATGTCATTCAGCAAAAAGATTTTCAACTGAATTTAAATTTCAATATTGGATATAACAAGAACAGAATTGACGCGCTTTCAACCGGAGAGAATGAATGGATTCTTAGTTCAGCATGGGCAGGTACGCAATTGTTAAATGATGATGATTACCGTGCTTATGTAGGCGGTACAAAAGGTTTGATTTACGGTTTTGTTAATGATGGCTTTTATACCATGGATGATTTCGAGTCATTTGATGCAGGTACTAAAACATGGAAATTAAAAGAAGGTGTTGCGAATTCAAAAAACTTGTCAGGTGATCCGCGTCCGGGAAATGCTAAATTTAAAAAGCTGACACCTGTTGACCCTTCAGATTCAAATACGTATGTAATTGGTGCAAACGACAGAAAAGTTATTGGTGATACAAACCCAAAATATTCAGGAGGTTTTGGACTAAATGCAGTTTGGAAAAATTTTGATTTCAATACTTTCTTCAATTTTGTATCCGGGTTTGATGTTTTCAACGCAAACAAGGTCATGTTGAGTTCAATGTATCAAAACAACCAAAACAACTTAGGAATGGAAGTAGGACTGGAAAACCGTTGGAGAAACTTTGATGATATGGGGAACGATCTCCGTTATTCACCGGCACTTTTAGCCGATTTCAATAAAAATGCAACGATGTGGAACCCAACATCAATTGGTCGTCCTATTGCTTCGTCTTATGCTGTTGAAGATGGTTCTTTTTTACGATTAAGTACACTTTCTATAGGATATACAATTCCGATAGATATCACAAAGAAATTAATATTTAACAAAGTCCGCTTGTATGTAACTGGTACTAATTTGTACGTGTGGACCAATTATTCAGGCTATGATCCGGAAGTTAATCTGTCAACTGGATTAACACCTAACATTGATAACAATGCGTATCCACGAACAAGGAATTACACTTTTGGAGCTCAGTTATCCTTTTAATTAAATAAAAATTTAAAATCATGAATAAAAAGATATTATTGAGTGCACTATTTAGTTTCGCTCTGTGTTTTACAGCCTGCGATGATTATCTGGACGTACATCCGGCAACCGGATTTACAGAAGCTGAAGTTTTTAGTTCTGAAAGTGAAGTACAATCGGCACTTGCAGGGGTATATACACTTATGCTGACAGACGATGCATATTCTAATCGTCTTGCCTTTGTTTTTAATCCAAATACAGATGTAGAGATGGCAGCGGTGAATACTACTGCGGTTAATGTTAACGGTTCTGACATTGCATGTTATGAGCCTAAACCGTATTGGACAACGCTGAATTCTACATGGAATACCATGTACAAGATTATCAATAACGCTAATGATGTTATTGCAGGAATTGAAGGTTCTGATCTTTATAAAACAGCCAGCAAAACTGAACCTTCAAAAATTACGCAGATGTACGGAGAGGCTAAAACAATCCGTGCCATGATATATTTAGATATGATCCGAATTTGGGGGGATGTTATTTTTCGTACAAAATCATCAACCGGTGATGAGGATTTTAGAGTAGGAGTTACTGACAGAAATAAAATTCTCGAATTTTTAATAGACGATTTAAAATCGGTAGAGCCATTAATGCAATATGCAAGTGTAGTAGAGTATGGTACAGAGCGTGCCACAAGAAGTTTTAACCAGGGTTTGATTGGTTTACTTGCCCTAACCCGTGGGGGATGGACTTTACGCCCGGATAGCGATCCGTCTAGTATTGGACACATGGTCCGTGGAGAAAATCATGAATTGTATTACGATATTGCCATCCAGTATTTAGGAAAAGTAATTAATGAAGGGCAGCATGACCTGAAATTAAGCTACCGTGATTTTTGGATTACCCAGAACAAGCTGGTAACTCCGGATAATGATGATGTAATGTTTTCATTACCATTATTAAAATCTGTTTCAGGTGAATATGGTTATGCTATTGGTATTCCAATTGTAGAAGGAAGTCACAATTATGGAAGCGCTTCCGGAAGTCTTAATTTAGCAGGAACCTATTTGTTCTCGTTTGACAGTAAAGATTTGAGACGTGATATTACCTGTGCACCTTATTCGTATGATGCAACTTTGAAACAGGTAATTCGTCTGGATTTAGCTAAACTGGCTGTTGGAAAATGGTCAAAACTTTATGGAGACCCACAAGGAAGTACAAGTCAGAAAGGAACCGGTGTCAACTATTCATGGATGCGATTTGCAGATGTACTATTGATGTATGCAGAAGCTGTAAACGAACGATTTGGTCCTCGTCAGGATGCTCAGGAAGCTTTAAAAAGAGTACGCCGCAGAGCATTCAGTCCGGCGGACTGGGCCACAAAAGTAGATAGCTATGTTTCTTCAAAATCAAATCCGGATCTGTTTTTTCAGGCAATTATGGATGAACGTGCCTGGGAACTTGGTGGAGAAAGCAAGCGTAAATTTGACTTAGCCCGCTGGAATAAATACAGCGAGGTAATTTATAATCAATACAACAAATTTGTGAACTGGGGTAAAGTAGCCAATGGCGCTTATGTTCCGGGTGTAGACAATGTCCCGGGAAGTGTGTATTGGAAAGAGATTCCGAATCCGGACGCTAATAACCCAAGTAAAACAATTTTAGATATCAAAGGAATTGATCCGGTTTTACAAGCAAAACCTGCAGGTTATACAGAAACGGTTTTTGCAACAAAATGGTATGCCTTAAATAACGATACTCAGGCTTATGAGCCAAACAACGATGTGAAGTGGAGTTTTAGAGGTTTCATAAATTTCAATAACGCTTCAAGTGTGTCTCCTACTGCTCCATTACGTTATTTATGCCCTTATCCGGCTAAAGTGATTTCGGATCATCGCGGGGCTATTCAGAATTATTATGGTTTTAACTATTAAATTGAATTACATATGAAAAATTCAAAAAGAGCTATTTATATTTTATCATTCCTCAGCATGATTTTGCTTGGAGGAATGTTAAACTCCTGCCAGCAGGACGAATTTGCTTACGCAAAGGTCGGAGATTTGTTTCAGCCTAAGTTTGTACTGACTGCACCTGTAGTTAAAAGTAATTCTATTGCAGTAGTATGGTACAAAGTAAACGATGCTGTTTCCTATACGGTAGAATTGCATTTGGATAATTACTACTCCAGTCTGTTCAAGTCGTATACGATTACAGATACACAAATTTTAATGGATGATATTCCGTATAAAACGCAGTTCTATATTAGGGTTCGTGCGAATAGCGATAACCCTCAGTTTAATTCGCAATGGGCCTATACAAATGCTTTAACAGAAGAGCGTCCGACGTATGCCCATATATTACAGCCTGTTGAGAAGGTAAATATTACTGAAACTGAAGTTACTGTAAGCTGGACAGTAGATGCGGCAAACCCAGTAGACAGTATTTCTGTTGCACCGGCACAGTCTAAGGAAATTCCGGCTGTAGGACGTAAATTGACACCGTCAGAAATAAGTCTTGGGCAGGCTAAAATTGAAGGTCTTGAAAAAAGTACAGCCTACAATGTAAATGTTTACGACAATAATAAGCCACGTGTTTATGACAGACCATACAATCAGGTTAGTTTTCGTTCGGCAGGACCATCACCAGGACAGATTTTGGTTATGAAAGGGGATGATTTAGATGCATTGTTGAAAAAAAACAATACTGACGCAACAATTCCGGAAGGAACAGAATACTTCCTGGAAGCAGGTTCGTTATTTAAGATTACGCCATTTACGATTTCAAAAGGTTTTAAACTTACTGGTGGTACACAGGGAGCTAAGCCTCAAATTGAGATGAACGGAAACTGGAATATTACCGAAGGATCATTTTTAACCTCATTAGCGTTTGAAAACATTCGTTTTTATCAGACAATTGATGCCAGTTACTTCTTCAACAGTGGAACTTCATGGACAATTGGAGAAGTTTCAATCTACAACTGTGATTTCAATAATTTTAAACGCGGTTTCTGGAGACATCAGGGAAGCGGAAAATACAAAGAAGTAGGAAATTTTGAAATGACATATTGTACTTTGGATGAAGTAGGAGGTCATTCCGGAACCTATGGTACCTTTGTTCTCGGTTCTGCCGGAGCAGACAATTTTAAAAGAGCAGTTTTCAACAATTGTACTTTCATGAGAGACTATTATGGCACAACCAATAATGCATACAACTTTAAAAATCTGTTCGATTATGGTACGTCTACTTATCCAATTTATTTAGAATACAGCAACATAACGATTTATGATTATGCTTATAATCGTTCCTTAATTAATATGCCGGCAGCCGTAGGATCTACGTTAGTTTTCAAAAATGTATTATTAGCATCTGCTTGTGGTAAAATAATTCAGGCAATTGCCGCAGGTAGTACAGCTACATATAGCAATAATTACACTACTACAAATTATTTGCTGGGACCTGCGAGTATTCAGGGTACCGCATTAGGAATAAGTGCATTAGACTTATTCGTGAATCCAAAAGCAGGTGATTTAACAATTAAAGATGCCAATTCCCCTATCGTTACCAACAAGGTAGGAGATACCAGATGGCTTCCTAAATAAATATTGTTGGTTAATTGTTTAGTTAAAAAAGGAGTATCCTAACCCCGGATACTCCTTTTCCTACCATGTTTTTTCTACCACTGACGCCTCAGACAATTTAGTCTGGAGATAATCAGTACCAATTATTATATGAATGTTTTTAGTAAAAACATGTTGATTAAATACTTTTTAAAATGAAATTAAAACAATTATTGCTGTCCCTAAGTTTGACAGTTTGTACAATGGGAGCGAATGCTCAGGTTTGGAATGCCGATTTAGGAAACGGAAAGTACAAGAACCCAATTTTACATGTTGACTACTCCGATCCGGATGTATGTGCAGGTAAAGATGGGTATTATATGACCGCTTCAAGCTTTAACAGTTCTCCGGGACTTCCAATTCTGCATTCAAATGACCTCGTCAACTGGGAAATAATTGGATATGCATTACAAAATCAGTTTCCTTTAGAACATTATCGAACCGTTAGGCATGGCGATGGGGTTTGGGCTCCTTCAATCCGTTATTATAATGGTGAATATTATATTTATTGGGGCGATCCTGACTTTGGAATCTATATGGTTAAAACCAAAGACCCTGCTGGTACTTGGGACGAGCCAGTATTAGTAAAAGAAGCAAAAGGAATTATTGATACCTGCCCGTTTTGGGATGAAGACGGAAAAGCCTATCTGTCTTATGCTTTTGCAGGCAGTCGCGCCAATGTAAAGACTGTTTTAATGATATCCGAAATGAACCCGGATGGTACTAAACTAATCGGAAATCCGTCAATGGTTTTTGACGGACATAATGGTCACACTACCGTCGAAGGATCCAAAATGTACAAGCGTGACGGTTACTATTGGGTTATGGCTCCTGCCGGGGGTGTAAAACCGGGCTGGCAACTAGCTATGCGTTCTAAAAACGTTTGGGGACCTTATGAATCTAAAATTGTTTTGCATCAGGGTAATACCGCTATGAACGGACCGCATCAGGGAGGATATATTGAAACGCCAAACGGAGACGGATGGTTCATCCATTTTCAGGATCGTTGGGCTTATGGACGTATCGTAAACCTGCAACCTGTTACGTGGAAAAACGGCTGGCCAATTATGGGAAAAGACACCAATAATGATGGTATTGGAGAACCGGTTATGGAATGGACAAAACCTAATGTAGGGAAAAATTATCCTGCAACACCTCAAGTTTGTTCTGATGAATTTAATGGTCACCAATTTGGATTGCAGTGGCAATGGCAGGCAAATCAAAATCCGGCAAAACACTGGGGCTGGTCATCGGCTAATCTTGGGTTTATGCGTTTGAACTGTATTCCTCGTGATGAAAACGTCAAAACGCTGTGGATGATGCCTAATCTCCTATTGCAAAAATTTCCTGCTCCGGATTTCACCGCTACGGCAAAACTTACTTTTGAAGTAAATCCAGAGGCAAAAGAATGCGGAACTGGTCTTGTCATTTTTGGTGAAGATTATGCATACATCGCTATCGAGCAGGATGCTGCAGGTAAACTGAAACTGGTTCAGCGTTTAATAAAAAATGCCCGCACATCAAAAGATGTTGAAACCGAAGCAGCCTCAGTTGCTATCGATCAAAAAGCGGTTTATTTAAGAGCTAAGGTTGAAATGGTACAAAACAAAGAACCTTTTGATTCAAAAGTTACTTTTTATTACAGTACAGATGGAAAAACTTTCAAAGCTTTTGGAAAACCTTTCAAACCTGCTGCCGGACGCTGGGTAGGAGCAAAAATTGGATTGTTTGCAACAGGAACAAAATCCGTTAATGACAGCAGTTATGCAGATTATGATTGGTTTAGAGTAGAAGAAAATAAGTAATATAAAAATAAAAAGTTGTCAGGCTGAGCGGAGTAGAAGCCCTTTCCGTTTAAAACTCTTCGACTTAGTTTATCCTGAGCGAAGCCGAATGGGCTCAGGATGACATTGATTTCTAAAAGTATAAATATACTTTACTCAAATAAAATATGATACGTAAAATCAAATATTGTGTTCTCTCTTTGGTAGTTTTCCATTTGGTTTCATTTGCACAATCAAAACCAAAGGACAATCAAATTTCTCCAATTGAGTGGGCGAAGAAAATGGCAGATTCTGACCAGAAACGGGTTCCAAATCCGGTATTCCTGGATGGGGTAAAATATCCCAAATGGAATTACACCAACGGTCTGGTAGCACTTGCTAATCAGGAATTGTATTATTATACCAAAGAACAAAAATACTGGGAGTACGGCCTGAGTTATGCCGATCAGCTGATTGATAAAGACGGTAAAATTCTGGGTGGTTACGAACTCGAAAAGTACAGTCTGGATTTAATAAACTCCGGAAAAATACTTTTTGAAATTTATAAAAAAACAAAGGAAGAACGATACAAAACAGCCATGGATGTACTCCACAAACAGTTGGAGGGTCATCCAAGAAACTCTGATGGTGGCTATTGGCACAAAAAAAGTTATCCATGGCAGATGTGGCTGGATGGCGTTTATATGGCAGACCCCTTTTCTGCTCAATATGGAGCGGTTTTTAATGTTCCGAAAGCTATTGATGATGCTATTTTGCAGGCAGAACTAATTCAAAAACACACTTTCGATTCAAAAACCGGACTGAATTTTCATGGTTATGACGAAAAGAAGGAACAGTTCTGGGCCAATAAAGAAACAGGACGTTCCTCACATATATGGGGACGTGCGCAAGGCTGGTATTGTATGGCTTTGGTAGATATTTTAGATTTTGTCCCGGCTAATCATCCTAAGCGAAAAGAGTTGATAAAGATTGTCCAAAAAGTATTCACAGCAGTTCTCAAAGCTCAGGAAAAAGATTCAGGAGTCTGGTGGCAGGTAATGGATCAGCCTGAAAGAAAAGGCAATTATCTTGAATCTACCTGCTCGACTATGTTTGTTTATTCTTTTGCGAAAGCCTATAGAAAAGGATATGTAGGAACTAAGTTTCTAAAGTCTGCCAGAATCGGTTTTAACGGAATTCTGAAGCAATTCATAAAAGATAATCCGGATGGAACAATTTCTATTGCAAAATGCTGTGCCGTTGCAGGATTAGGAGGGAAAAATCCCCAGGACCGTGATGGATCATTCGAATATTATATTTCAGAACCTATCAGAGATGATGATGCGAAAGCTGTTGGTCCGTTTATTATGGCGGGTGTCGAATTGCAAATGATTTTGGATAATAAATAGTTTTAAAACAATTAATTATGATAAAAAATAAAATCCTGATTTTAGGAGTTCTGTTCTCTGCTATTTTTAGCAGTAACACTACCATGGCTCAAAATGCTAAAACACAAAGCAATTTATCAGAGAATAATCTTCCTTTCAATATGCCAAAAGTACAGATCCCGGTATTTAAGGCAGATACTTTGAATATTGCAGATTTTGGAGCTGTACCAAATTCTGAAAAATTAGCTACAAAAGCAATTAATGAAGCCATCAAAAAATGTTCCGGGTCGGGCGGGGGAGTAGTCGTTATTCCTTCCGGTATGTGGACAACCGGTCCTATTTATATGAAAAGCAATGTGAATCTGCATGCAAAAAATGGTGCTTATATTTTGTTTACAAGCGATTTAGACCAATACCAATTGATTCAATCCTATTTTGAAGGTAATAAGGTTATGCGATGTGAATCTCCTATTATGGGAGTTGACTTAGAAAATGTCGCTATTACCGGAGAAGGAATATTTGATGGAAATGGCTCAAAATGGAGACCTGTGAAAATCAGTAAGATGAGTGAAGGGCAATGGAAAGAACTCGTGAATTCAGGCGGAGTACTTTCTAAAGACCGTAAAACATGGTACCCTTCAGAAGAGGCTCTTGTCGGAAATGAACAAAAAGAAAAGCTTCCGAAAACACCAACGGTTGAAAACATGAAACCTTACAAACAGGCGCTTCGTCCGGTAATGGTAAGCTTTGTGAATTGCAAAAAACTGCTGCTGGACGGTGTCACTTTTCAGAATTCACCTGCGTGGAATGTGAATCCGCTGATGTGTGAAAACGTGACTTTAAGCAATCTGAACATTCGAAATCCATGGTATTCCCAAAACGGTGACGGACTTGATCTCGAATCCTGCCGAATCGGTACGGTAACCAATTGTCGTTTTGATGTTGGGGATGATGCAATCTGCATAAAATCAGGAAAAGATGAAGAAGGACGCAAACGCGGCAAACCAACAGAATTATTTGTCATTACCAACTGTGTCGTTTATCACGCTCATGGCGGATTTGTAATTGGCAGTGAAATGTCTGGCGGGGTACGAAATTTATTTGTCAAAAATCTAACATTTATTGGCACTGATTGTGGATTGCGTTTCAAATCAACCCGCGGTCGTGGAGGTGTGGTCGAAAATATTTGGGTAGAAGATATCAGAATGACTAATATTCCAACAGAAGCTATTCGTTTCGAGATGTTTTATTTCGATAAATCGGCGACTGAAGACCCTATAACAGGTGAAATGGTGGTGCAAAAGATTCCTGTAGCAGAGACAACACCTGTTTTCAAAAATATGTATTTCAACAATATTTATGTAGACGGAGCTAAACAGGCAGTAAAGATTATGGGAATCCCTGAAATGCCTGTAGAAAACATACAATTCAAAAATATGATTCTCAGATCAGATGCGGGAATTCAGCTAAATTATGCTTCGAATATTCAATTTGATAATGTGGATTTAAAACTCACAAAATCCGGTACCGCAACGAGACTTTTCAGCAGCCAGAATATCAATTTCAAAAAATTTGGCACCACCGGAGAAAATCAGGTGTTTTTAGTGGGCGGAAATTCAACTAAAGATATAAATGTCAATATGTACAACAGAAAATTAAGTGCAAAAGACCTAAAAGTCATGGAATCAATTAAAAATCAGGTTAAAATAATTGATTAATCCTTAGTGATTAGCTCTAAAGTTTAGGAGTATTATAAAATATTAAAGATATCATTTCGAGTGCTTTTGTGTAGAGACAAAAAATGTATCGAAAACTGTTTTGATAGTTTACTGCTTTCGATACAATCCCGTCTTTGGGCGGGATTACTCGAACTGATGAAAATGTATCATCAAATTAATCAAAATCTAATGAATTAAATTACGAATACATCTTTCTCCGAGATTAAAATTGGAGCAGGAAAATAAGTTACTAACTAAAAACCAAACCACAAATGAAAAAACAATACTTTATGTTCTTGTTACTGCTGCTATTTTCAGTAATGGGATTTTCGCAAACAATTCAAAAAATTGAAGCAGAAGCTTTTAATGAAGCTTCGGGAGCAAAAGCAGAAAATAATGCGGCACTTTCCGGAGGCAAAAATGTTGGATATATTAAAAATAATACCTGGATAAAATTCGCCGGACATGTATTTAATCAATACGATACTAGTTTTAATATTTTAGCAGCAGGAGCGACCGGAGGAACGATTGAGTTACGATTGGACTCTGCTGCCGGAACTTTAATAGGAACTGTCACAATAAGCGGATCAACTGGATTTAGCGATTACAAAAAGTTTTCGACTGGAATTACACCAACAACCGGTACACATGATTTATATCTGGTTTTTAAGCATCCAACAAATACTGGTTATCTGTTTAATTTAGATTATTTAGAAAAAGTAACGACTATTCCGGGTGCTATTACTTATACTCTGGCAACTAACGTGAGTCCTGCGGCATCGGGTACAGTTTCTTTGAATCCCGGGGGAGTTAATTTTGTTGATGGAACGGCAATTACAGTAACCGCAAATAAAAACTTTGGTTATAATTTTGTTAGATGGACAGATGGCAACGGAAATCCTGTTTCAACAGCAAATCCATATACTTTTACGATCACTTCAAATGCAACTCTTGTTGCAGAATATGCAGCAGTGAATACGTATACCTTAAACGTAAATGTTGCAGGAGCATTTGGCTTAGGCGAATATACGGTTTCTCCTGCCGGTAAAGATGGTGCATTCTCTGTTTACGAAACAGGAACAAATGTTACCATTACAGCGGTTGAAAATGATATTATTAAATTCAATAACTGGTCAGACGGATCAACAGCTTTAAGTACTTCGGTAACAATGACTGAAAACAAATCTGTTACTGGTACTTATGATAATGCAACATTTATCGCGGGCTGGACATTTAAAAACGATCAGTATGCGAATCCAAGAATTGCCGAATTATATTCGAAAGTTGAAAACAAACCTGAGTTATCTGCTTATAATGTAACAGATAATGTTTTTGCCCCAAATGTGAGATTGCAAAACAGAGGTGGAAAAAATGGTTTCTGTGTTTGGAATACCGTTAGAGGCGATTTTTTCTATTTTATGACCTCTTTTTCAACAGTAGGATATAAAAATATTAATGTTTCATCAGGGCTTATTGGTTACTATTATGGCTGTGACGAATGGACTTTTCAATATTCACTTGATGGTGTAAACTTTCAGAATATCTCCGCTTTAACTACAATAAATACAGGTTCGGTTACGCCAATCGGAGGAATATTGCCGCTTGAAGCAGAAGGAAAAGAAAAAATATATCTGAGATGGTTTCCAAATGTGAACGGACCAAAACACGGAAGTGCAACTGATGTAACAGCAACAGTTTTGTCTAATGTGATGGTCAAAGCAGAAGAAGTTTTAGTTTCGGATGCAATTGCTCCGGTACTTTTGTCTTCGCTTCCTGCAAATGCTTCAACTACGGTTGGCGCCAGCGGAAATATTATTCTTAATTATGATGAAAAAGTGAAGTTAGGTACAGGATTGGCAACACTTAACGGTAAAAATTTAACTGCGGAATTTGTAAATAAAACAGTAAAATTCAGCTATTTCGGATTAGACTATAATACACAATATACTTTCACATTGCCTGCAGGATTCGTGACTGATCTTTCAGGCAATAATGCACCAGCGGTTAACCTTTCTTTCAAAACAATGGAAAAACCAATTCCTGCTAAACGTGCTTTCGATTTAATTGTTGATGCGAATGCAACGTCAGATCAGGTTACTTCAGGTAAATATGTAAAAACAATTGCCGAAGCATTTACGAAAGCACCTTCTAATTCATCAACAAGATTTTTGGTGCTAATTACTAACGGTACTTATAATCTTGGTGGCGATGGTACAAATCCACAGGGAATCGTACTGCAGCTTCCTTCAGGAAAAAATAATGTATCCTTGATTGCCCAGTCAAAAGACAAAGTGATTCTTCAGGGAAATCCGGGTCAGGGAATTAAAAATCCTGTTCTTTCAATTGAAGCCAATGACTTATATATGGAAAACATAATAATTGAGCATAAAGACGGAGTGGTTAATTCTGGTCAGAAACCTGCACTTAACCCTGCCGGAGACAGAAATGTTTATAACGGAATCAAGCTTCGAAGCAAACAGGATACTCAGGTTACAGGCGGAAACAGAAGTTTTTACTACAAATCGACAATCGAAGGTGATGTAGATTTTATTTGTGGAGGAGGAACACACTGGTTTGAAGAGTGCAAACTTGTTTCTGTTGCAAGTGGTTATTTAGTTGCTCCAAATCACACTGCTGATGTTCAGTATGGCTATATTTTCAATAATAATACGATTACAGCTGCTACAAGTTATTATTTAGGACGTCCGTGGCAAAATGCTCCAAGGGCAGTTTATCTGAATACCACAATGGTAAACGAACCGAATACATTAGGCTGGGCAAGCATGGGAACATTACCGGCACTTTTTGCAGAATACAATAGTGTAAATGGAAGTGGAGTAGCGGTTAATACAGCCAACAGAACCAATGTGTTTTCAGTAAGTGGTGTTAATCAGACAGGAAATTATAATCCAATTTTAACCAAAGCACAAGCAGATCAATATACCATAGAGAATGTTTTGAGCGGAACAGACAAATGGGATCCTCGTTTGGTAGTAGAACAAATTGCAGCACCTTCGAATCTTACTTTTACAGGAAACAATACCCTGAAATGGGACAATAACCAGTATGCGATTTGTTATGTTGTGAGCAAAGACGGCAAGATAATCGACATTACAACAAATGCAGCTTATGTGGATAATGCTGCAGCTGCGGGGACTCATGAATACACGGTACAAGCAGTGAATGAATATGGCGGATTGAGTGTTGTGAGTGCTATTAGCGCAACGTTGGGATTAGGAAATGTAAACGAATCTAATGCGATAACTGCTTATCCAATACCAACAAAAGATATTGTAAACCTCACATTACCGGAAGGAATTGGAAGTTTAAATTATGAAGTTTATTCTGTTCAGGGACAAAAAGTCAAAAAAGGCGTGTTGGAAAGCAATACATCCCGTTCCATAGATATAAGCATGTTAAATCCTGGGCTTTACATTATCAGTATGAAAAATGCAGCAGGAGCAGTTTATAAAATAAAAGTGATTAAAAACTAAAACGCTAAAGATGAACAAACAATTATATAGTACGCTATTGCTGATGTTATTTTCGGTAATAGGATTTTCGCAAACCACCCAACGGCTTGAAGCTGAAAATTATAGTACCTCCAGTGGAGTATCTATTGAAACGAATGCTGCTCTCTCCGGAGGTAAAAATATCGGAAATTGTAAAAATGGAAACTGGATTAGATTTGCCGGACATGTCTTTAATCAATATGATACCCGTTTTGATATCGCTGCAGCCAGCAGAACGCAAACCGGATCACCAACTGTTGGAACTTTGGCCGGTACTGTTGAAATAAGAACAGATGCAGTTAATGGGACTTTAATTGGTACAGCCAATATTAACACGACTTCAACTGGGAATTGGACAACCTATCAAATTGTTTCTGTTGCAATAGCGCAGACAACTGGTACACACGATTTGTATTTTGTATTTAAACCTGTCACCGGAAATACGTATGTAGGTAATTTTGATTATTTTGAAAAAGTGACTGATAACTCCAATGTTGCCATCCATACTTTGACAACCGGTACAAACCCAGCCTCTGCCGGAAGTATTTCTTCTGCTCAGCCAGGAACTCAGTTTGTTGATGGAACGTCAATTACACTTACAGCAACTCCTAACTTTGGATATAATTTTGCGCGTTGGGTAGATGGTAATGGAAATCCAATTGCAACGGCTAACCCGGTTACATTTAATATCACTTCAAATACCACTTATGTGGCAGAATTTAAAGTAGCTAATACGCCCACAATATCTTATGTAAACTCAATTGGAGCTACGAGTTTGACAGGCTTAACTCCAATTGCTTATACAGAAGGAACTTCCATAACCTTGCCAGTTCCATCAGTCATTGGTTACACTTTCTACGGATGGTCAACATCGCCAACAGTACCCAACACAATTAAAAAAATTGAATCAACGGCTACTGGTAATCAGATATTTTATGCTTTTTGGGGTGCGGCAGGAACAAACAGTAAAGATACTCCCGCGTTTCCCGGAGCAGAAGGGTATGGTAAATATGTGACTGGTGGCCGTGGCGGAAAATTGATTTATGTAACGAATTTAAACGACTCAGGAGCAGGTTCACTAAGAGATGCCATTAATCAGTCAGGTCCAAGAATTGTTGTTTTTAAAGTATCAGGTACGATTAAGCTCGAAAGTGAATTAAATATCACGGATAATATTACAATTGCAGGACAAACAGCTCCGGGCGGAGGAATCACCCTGAGAGATTATAATGTTAAGGTAAGAGGAAACAATATTATTGTTCGCTATTTACGTTTTAGAATGGGAGATGAAAAAAATGTAGAGAATGATGCATTGGGAGGACGTTTCCAAAAAGATATTATAGTAGATCACTGCTCCATGAGCTGGTCAACAGACGAATGTGTTTCTTTTTATCAGAATGAAAATTTTACGCTTCAGTGGTGTATTATTTCCGAAAGTCTTCGAAATTCTGTTCACGGTAAGGGAGCTCACGGTTACGGTGGAGTATGGGGAGGAAGAAACGCTTCATTCCACCATAATTTATTAGCTCATCATGATAGCCGTAATCCAAGGTTAGGAGAATATGCAAACGATCCTTTTGCTTTAACCGATTTAGTAGATATACGTAATAATGTGATATACAACTGGGGAGGTAATAGCTGTTACGGTGGAGATGCCATGAATGTTAATCTGATAAATAATTACTGGAAACCGGGTCCTGGAAGTTCTAATTCTACAAAAGAACGTATTTTGTCAACAGGAAGAAGCCTTGATACAACATCGCCATTGTATGGGATCTGGGGGAAATATTATGTAGACGGAAATTATGTAAACAACTCGACGAGAGCTACTCAGGACAACTGGACGTTCGGTGTATTTAATCAGTTTCACGGCAGCCAGTTACCGGTAAGTGAAGCTAACAAAGACGAATTAAAAATTGAAACGCCACATGCATCTGGAGAAATCACAACGCATACAGCAGTAAAAGCGTATGAACTGGTGTTAGACCATGCGGGAGCAAATTTGTTCAGGGATGCAGTTGATTTAAGAGCTGTTAATGATACAAGATCCGGTACGGCATCTATCATGAATGGTGGTAACGGAAGCACAAACGGATACATTGATACCCAAATCGCTGCGGGTGGATGGCCAGTACTGCCAACTGAAACAGCGCCCGTTGATACTGACGGAGACGGTATGCCGGATACATGGGAAACAGAAAAAGGCCTAAATCCTTCTGTTGCCACAGATGGTAATCTAAAAACACTTGATGCAGGATATACCAATATTGAAGTTTACATCAATAGTATTGTAAAACAAATAACAGACAGTCAAAATGGAACTTTGGGTGTAAATGAGTATTCGAAAAAAAATGATTTATTTTATGTTTATCCAACCGTTGGTAAAAATAAAATAACCTTGAAATCTATTGTAGATTACGATACTGTAGCAATTATAAATCTTGCCGGACTCGTTGTAAAGAAAGTTGAAACAACCAGTACCGAAACCACTTTTTCAGTTAGTGATCTGACTGATGGAATTTACATTGTTAAAAGCCAAAAGACAGGAATGACAACAAAAATAATTGTCAAATAAATTTTGAAAAGGGGACAAAGTTTCAAACTTCAGTCCCCTTTTTTAAGAATATTTCAAGACCTTTATAGACTTTCAATAGTTATTAAAGTAAAACCTTTTAGCAATAATCGCCCCAATACCTTACCCAATTATACAATTAAGTTTATGAGTAACACCCAAAAAAAGTTGAGATTTCTACCAGCAGTTTTGCTTATTTTTTTCTCTGTCACGACATTATTGGCACAAAAAAGAATGGTACAGGATATATCCAATAATGACTGGCAGCTATGGCTGGATCCAATGGCACAATGGCAAAATGATGTTTTATATGCACCACCCGCTAATATTAGAGCGTTGCCTGTAAATTCGCCAACAGGAGGATGGCAGGCAATTGAAAAAGGAGAACGCAAAACCGTGCATCTTCCGGCCACAGTAGAAGAGTTTCACTGGGGGTGGAATAAAAATCCTTTTGGGGTTTCGGGGAATTATTTAGGAATTTCATGGTTTTCAACTGCAGTTAATGTGCCATCATCCATGAAAGGAAAACGAATTATACTGCATTTCGAAAGTGTCCGTTTCAGGGCAGAGGTATTTGTAAATCAAAAATTAGCAGGTTACGATTTAATTAACGGAACTCCTTTTGACGTTGATATAACCGATTATGTAACAACCGGAAAATCAAATAAAATAGATGTTAGAATTACGGATCCAAACGGGAATTTCGATTGGAGAGACAGTTCAAATTATATGTGGGGCGATTATCGTACCAATCCAACACACGGTTTTGGTGGAATTACCGGAAAAGTAAGTATTGTTGCTACTGACAATGTTTTTGTAAATGATATTTTCATCAAAAATAAGCCGGCAATCAATGAAATTGATGCTGAGATTTCATTAACCAATACTGCTTCAGAAGATTTTAGAGGAAACGTTTTATTACAAGTAAACGAAAGAAAATCAGGTAAATCTGTTTGGGAAAAAAGTTTTTCGATTGAGGCTGTTAAAGGAGATAATGCATCTCAGTCATTTACAATTAAAGTAGATAACGCAAAATTTTGGGATGTTGATAATCCGAATTTGTATGTGCTGAAAGCTTCGCTTAAAAAAGACAAAGAAGTAAAAGATATTGTAGAGAAAAAGTTTGGTTTCCGCTGGTTTGAAGTGAAAGAAATTGACGGCGACAAACAATTTTACCTGAACAACAAACGTATTGTAATAAGAACAGCAATATCCTGGGGTTTTTGGCCAGTAAACGGAATTGCACCAAGCGATGAACTGGCAAAAAAACAAATTACAGATGCTAAAGCCATAGGTTTGAATATGCTTAATTTTCATCGTACTATTGGTCAGACAAATGTTCTGGATTATGCTGATGAAATGGGATTATTATATTTTCAGGAACCAGGGGGAAATCAATTTCCGGCCAATCAATTCAATCCTAAAACAGCATCAGAAAAGGAACAAGCTGATTTCTATTTTGCAGCACGAGATGAAAAGTTCTTCAGAATGATCAAGCGTGACAGAAGTCATCCTTCATTGGTTATCTATAATATGCACAATGAAAGAGGAGCAGAGCCACAGAAAAAAGACAGCTTACAGATGCTGGCCGGACACAAACTGGATCCAACCAGAATAATGACGTACAATTCGAGTAATGGAGCAATAAAAATGGGACCAGATCCGCGTTTTAAACTGCATTTGTTGCCTTATGACAATCAATTTTATAATTATGGATGGTTCGACCAACATCATGCCGGAGGACCTGGTGTGTATCATGATAACTTATACAGCAATCCAAAAAAGTATGCAAAATACACAGACAATAAAGCAGAAATCGTTTATTATGGTGAAGAAGGAGCAATAGGAACGCCTCCAAGATTACAGTTAATCAGAGATGAAATTCTTAAAAAAGGTAAGGAAATAGGCTGGGAAAGTGACGATTATTTGAAATGGTACGATGCTTATGATGACTTCCTGAAGAAAAATGATTTCCAAAAATCGTTTCCTAATGTAGACAGTCTTACCCGAAAAATGGGTAATGTATCTTTTTATTATCAGGGAAGAACGATTGAAAATGTGCGAATCAATAATACGATAGATGGTTATGCTGTAAACGGCTGGGAAAGTATGAAGCTTGAAAACCATTCCGGAATTGTAGACAATTACAGAAACCTCAAAGGAGATCCCGATCTGATTGCCCGTTATAACAAGCCTTTGTACATAGCTGTAAAACTAACCAATAAAGTTTTGTCTGTTAAAGATTCAACTACTGTTGATTTTTTTATCGTGAACGAAAAAGACATTAAAGGAGCATTTGACCTAAAAGTTAAAGCAGTAAACGACAAAAAAGAAACGGTCTGGACAAAAACAATTCCTGTAAAAGTAAGCGGAGGAATTCAATACGGAGAATTACTGTCTTCTAAAAATACTTTTGTACCACAAACAGAAGGTTACACTAAAATTACGGCCGATTTGGTATCCAAAGAAAATGTTGTGATTGCCACAGGTAGTGATGAATTATTTGCCGTAAAACTGAACAAAGCTAAAATAACGTCTAATCTTGTAGTGGCTGACACTACCGGAATCCTTGCAAAATATTTCGATTCTGAAAAGATAGCCTACAAAGACTATAAAAAAGGAGAGCCATCAGGAAATTGTCTTGTTATTGGAGCTTTCAAACCACAGCAGACAGGAAATCCATTGGTAACCGATTTATTGGAATGGGTAAATAACGGAAACACTGTGGTTATCGTCAATGACATAGACATCTGGGCAACTTATTTTGCCAAAAAAGAAGCCGCTGATTACAGAGGTTTTAAGACATTAGGAACATCCTGGTACGGCGGAAATTTTTTTGTAAAAGAAACCAAATGGTTTGAAGGTCTGCCACAATCCTGTGTATTTAACTGGGAATACCAATGTTTTGCTACCTATAACAAAAACAGAATCGGATTGAGAATGTTCAATGGCGAAACCATAGTAGGATGCGTCTCTGATCATAAACAGGAAGTATATTCTGCTTTAACCGTTATGCCTCACGGACGCGGAAAAATCATTTTCTGTGCACTGGATATTTTCAGCTGTATCAAAGAAAATGAAGTAGTCAGAAAAGCAGAAGGAGACGGTGAAAATGCGGCTATGAAAACATTTAACGTGTCGTCCAAAAATAAAGCTAACATCTTAGGGCAGCAGCTTTTACTTAATTTGTTGAAATAAACGGAATATTATTTTTTAGGAGCAGGAATCATAAAGCTTTTTTAGCAGCATGGTTCCTGCTCTTCATTTTATCTTTTCTTTTTTAAAGGAAAAAAGAAAAGGATGACACTACGATCAGGGCTAAAAAATGAAATTATAATTTAAAAATAAAAACTAAGGAATTTGTTTTAATGGCAGAATAATTTTAAAAGTACTGCCTATTCCATATTTGCTCTCAACACAAATTTCGCCCTGGTGTATGCTTATAAATTCAGTACAGAGTAATAATCCGAGACCGCTGCCTGTTTCATTTTCTGTTCCTCTTTGGATAACTTTTCTATTAATTTTAAATAATTTTTCTTTTATACCATCCGGAATCCCAATTCCGTTATCAATTACAGATATTTCTGCATTTTGATCCTTTTTCAATAGCTTTACTTCAATTTTACCATTTTTACCAGTAAACTTAATAGCATTGCTTAATAAATTTCGTAAAACAGTATCAATCATATTTTTATCGGCTTCAACTTCTATAAGATCGGCCGGTTCAAACAAAAGATCTATATTTTTGCTTAATGCTGTATTTTTATTCAGATCAATATTTTCTTCAATCAATACATTCAGCAATATTTTTTTTGGACTGAATGTAATCATTCCGGTTTGCACTCGCGACCATTCCAACAGGTTTTCGAGTAATTTGTAGCTGTTTTTATTGGATTGATACAGCATTTCTGAAATGTCCCTGATTTCTTCCCGACTGTGTTTTTCTATATCTTCAGCCAATAATTCTGAAAGGGAAACAGCTGATCCTAATGGTCCTCTCAAATCATGTGATATAATAGAAAAAAATTGATTTTTGTCGTCCAGAAGTTTCTGAATTTTCTGGTCTTGTTTTTCTTTTACCAATAGCAAAAAACCAACAATCCCAACAAGGGACAATAGAAATAAACCAATACTATAAAAACTATCGAGAGTATTATAAGAAAAAAAGAGATTCTGTGGATCCATGTACCTGTAAATGGCACGTATTACAATCAGAATTTCAAATCCAATATAGCAAACCACATAGAAAGTCCTGAAAAAATTTTGTCCTTTTTCATTAAAATAATGAATTATAGGGGGTAAAAAAATAGCAAATAGCGCTATAGAAGCTATTAAAACCCGGGTATTGATTGTACTTCCAAGTAAAGTTCCTATGTTGAAAACTAATATAGCAACGATAGTTATTCCTATTTGCAGTCTGTAGCTTTTCTTTGGATTTATTTTAAGAACCGATAACATGGCTATTGTTTCGTAACAGCAGGCACAAAAAACAAGCGAATTAGCGATGTTGATTGAAATAAAATCGTCAATGATATTTCTTAAAATGATCAGTATCCATGCAATGGTCAATAGTAGTTTCCCTAAACCAAACCATTTCAATATTTTTCTGTTATCAATCGTAGCATAGGAAAATGAATAACTGAAAATAAGAATGCAGGTAAAAAAATTGCCCCAAAAATAAAGTAAAAAAATTGTTTTTGGATCTACAGGTACAAGTACGGGCATTATTTGATTGGGGCTTATTAAAAATAGAAAGGGCAAATATACAAATTAAGCTAATAATAATTTGTAGAAATCACTGATTATGAAAGCTTTTAAGTCCTCTATGAAAACGAGTATTCAAATAAGGCTCTTAATTATGGAAAATTTGTACTTTTTTAAAAGATTTCTTTTTAGGGATAATTTTTAAACCTAATAACCTCCAAAAACTTTTTTTATTAATCCCCTTTTTATTAAAATAAAAAATATCGGGTATGGGTTGAGTTACTGTCTGGTCCTCACATTCGGCTTTGTATTTTATCATATCATAAAACAGACACTCCTTTTTGTTAGAAAATATTACACGACCATTATCCCATCTCATTTTATCATTCATGGTTCTATGGAAATAAGATTCAAAAAGAACCTTAATTCTCCCTTCTTTCTGAGCTTTACAGACTACATGAGTCATGCTTCTGTGGTTTGGAAAGTCAAAAACTGACACGCCGGGTGTTTGCAATTCATCATATAAAGAATTACACTCATCAAAACCTGTCCATTCCGGGGAAGAAAATACTTTTTGATAATCCGGACTTTCCATAAATAAAGTCCTCATGAAATAATTATTGCGGTACAAGCAAAATGTTCCAGTTATGAAGTTTTTATGTGAATTTATAAGATCGTAATTATTTAAAATATCAGGAGTAATAAACCCTCTTATATTCCCATAAACCATGTCAATGTCTCCATGTCCCCAAAAATCATATTTTTCAAAAATATCCTCATACAAAAATCCATAAGCAGGCTTGAAATCACATAATTTATAAGGTTTATCGAAATTCAATTCAAAACCGAATTTTTTAGCTGCCAAAGTTTTGAATTCATCTAATGGCTGGTGCACTATAATAACATTTGATGGTTTATTTGGAATTTCTTGTGTGTTACCGGTTACAATTATAAAATCTATCGTTGGATTAGCAATACACGATTTGATGAAATAGGGAAAATACCAAGGGTAATCTCCGTGCCAACAGGTAATTAAAGCTATAGAATGCTGTATATTCATTGTGTTAATCTATTTATTTAATTGTAGTATTCAATAAGAGAAATTGTAATAAGCTCTGTAATTATTGCGATTTGGGAGCTAAAGTAAGTTGTATTTTTGGAATTTTCAGTATTAAGATTAATGTTTATTACTAATAATAAATTACCGATAACTTCTATTCGTTTTCTAAAAGTTCCTTTATAAAAATAGATACTCATTCAAAGTCTTTTTTAGAAGATGGCATTTTTTAGATTTAGTTTATTTTTTAACAAAAAATTAACCATTATAATAATGGAACGATCGTTCCGTTATTATACCTTTGTACCATAATAATTAAATAATCAATAATTTAAAACAGAATAAAAATGAAAAACTTAGAAAACAAAGTAGCTATCGTAACAGGTGGAAACAGCGGAATAGGGTATGCAACAGCAGCCGAATTAGCAGCAAAAGGTGCGAAAGTAATTATAACAGGCAGAAATAAAGAAGCTTTACTTAAAGCGGAAACAGAATTAAATGTTGTCGGAATTGTTGCAGATCAATCAGATTTAAAATCAATTGACAACCTGATTGAAGAGGTAAAAACACAATTTGGCAAAATTGATATAGTATTTTTAAATGCAGGAATTGCTTCTTTTGCCCCATTAGAATCAGCTTCAGAAGAGCATTATGACAGCATCATGAATGTGAATGTAAAAGGGGTTTACTTTACTGTTCAAAAATTACTGCCAATTTTAAATGATGGAGGTTCTATTATTTTCAATACGTCGATAAATGCTCACGTTGGTATGCAAAACTCTAGTGTTTATGCCGCAAGTAAAGCTGCTGTTTTGTCTTTAAACCGTGTTTTTGCTTCTGAACTGGCATCTAGAAAGATTAGGGTAAATGCAGTTTCACCAGGTCCTGTTGCAACTCCGCTGTATGGTAAATTAGGTTTAGAAAAAGAAGAAGTAGAAGGTTTTGGAACTGTGCTAGGAGAAAAGATTTTACTGAAACGTTTCGGACAGGCTTCAGAAATTGCAAAAACTGTTGGATTTTTAGCTTCTGATGATGCTTCTTTTATTACAGGAACAGAAATTGTCATTGATGGCGGACTTACAGTAAATCAGGTAGTATAATTTTTTTGACTAATTCAGGAATGATTGTTCCGTATTTTATATCTTTGTATAAGAATTTTTAAATTTTATTATAATGGCCAGAACGAAAGAATTTAATGAAGATCAGGCTTTGGATAAAGCCATAGAGATTTTTTGGCACAAGGGGTATAACGGAACGTCTGCTCAGGATTTAGTAAGCCATTTAAGTCTAAGCCGTTCGAGCCTGTATGATACATTTGGAGACAAGCAAAAGCTATTTGTAAAATCGCTGTTACGTTATCAGAAAAAGGCACAAGACCAAATTATAAAGCTTTTTGAGGAATCCGAAAATATCAGGCAAACTTTAAAGGATATTTTTAAACAGGCAGTATTGGAAAGTTTAGAAGATCGCATTACAAAAGGTTGCTTTATGGTAAACTCGTCTGTTGAATTAGCTATGCATGATGAAGAAATTGCAAAGATTGTAAAAAATAATGGGCAGATTATGGAAGAAGTTTTTACGAAAGCAATCCAAAAAGGGCAGAATTTGAAGCAAATTTCAGATAAAACCGATGCCAGGGCATTGGCCAGATTCATTTTCAATAACTATTCCGGAATTCGTGTTTTGGCGCGATCAGGAGAAAGAGACAAACAAGTTTATGATGATATTGTAAAGTCGATATTTTCAGCATTATAAATAATTTAAGAACATTAAAACAGCCTCAATTATGAAAATAATTGGGGCTGTTGGTTTATAAGCTGTTTCATTCTGAATCGCAATGAGGACAACTAGTATTCAAAAGCGCTTCAAATGATTAAACTTCAGATTAGTAACTACATAAAAGCATTAATTTTAAATTATTTGTAAATATAAAGTGTAGTTAGAAAAAAAATGTCGTTTTTTGTAAGTGTGTTTTATACAATTATAAATAATTTTACTAAAAAACACATAAGAGCGGGGGAATAGCGCTATATCTTGACATCTTAAATTATTTTCATCAATAGACTTAAGGTCAAAATAAAACTATTTCACAATATATCTTTACGACTAACCATAAAACCAACCCAACCATGCGAAAAGTATTAAAGTATTGTATTACTGTTCTTTTGCTCCAATCATTTACAACATCAATTTATGCGCAAAGTCCTGAAATTAAAGTAGACCTTAAGCAGGAAATTGCAGATATGAAACCTGTATGGGCCTGGTTTGGTTATGATGAGCCTAATTATACTTACATGAAAGACGGCAAAAAACTCCTTAGCGAAATTGCTGCACTAAGTAAGGTTCCGGTTTATGTACGTACGCATAGTCTGCTCGTAACTGGTGATGGAGTTGCGGCATTAAAATGGGGTTCTACTAATGCTTATACAGAAGACAGTAATGGAAATCCTATATACAACTGGAGAATTGTGGACAGTATTTTTGATACTTATGTTTCCCGGGGAATGAAACCTTTGGCACAAATAGGGTTCATGCCCGAAGCATTGTCTACACATCCTGTTCCATACAGACATTACTGGAAACCCGGTGATCCTTACACTGATATTATTACCGGATGGGCTTATCCGCCGAAAGATTATGATAAATGGAGAAATCTGGTTTATGAATGGGTTAAACATTCGGTTGAACGTTATGGACAAAAAGAAGTAGAAAGCTGGTATTGGGAAGTTTGGAATGAACCAAACGGACATTACTGGAAAGGTACACGTGAAGAATTTTTTAAGATGTATGATTATGCAGCAGACGGATTAAAAAAAGCACTCCCAACTGCAAAAATTGGAGGTATAAATATTGCAGGCACAAGAGGTAAGGGAGCTCAGGAGTGGACAAATGATTTTATTAAACATTGTATCAGTGGTTTCAATTATGCTACAGGCAAAACAGGTTCACCCATGGATGCCATTCTTTTTCATGCAAAAGGTTCTCCTAAACTAGTTGACGGAGCAGTTCGGATGGATATGGCGCCCCAATTAAATGATATCCAGACCGGATTTAAGCTTACGATGTCATATCCGGAAACAAAAGATCTTCCGATTATCATAGGTGAGTCGGATCCGGAAGGCTGTGCAGCTTGTGGAATGGCTACTAATCCTGAAAATGCTTACCGAAATGGTACCATGTACTCCAGTTATACAGCGGCATCTTTTGCACGAAAATATATTTTAGCAGATCAGACAAAAGCCAATTTTCTGGGAGCAGTATCCTGGTCTTTCGAATTTGAAGATCAGCCATGGTTTTATGGTTTCCGTGATCTTGCAACGAATGGAGTTGACAAGCCTGTATTGAACGTTTTCAGAATGTTTGGAATGATGTCCGGGAAACGTTTAAACGTGACAAGTAATCGTATGTACCCAATAGAAGAAGTCCTAAAATCAAGTATCCGTGGTGATCAGTCAGACATTGGAGCACTGGCAAGCAAAGATGCAAAGTCTGCCGCAGTAATGATATGGAATTATCATGATGCTGATAAAACGGGTCCAATGGAAATCGTAAATGTTGCTATTGAAAATATTCCCTCTAAAAAAGTTACGCTTACTATTTATTTAATTGACAAGGAAAACAGCAATTCATATGAAGTCTGGAAAAAAATGGGCTCACCCAAAAATCCAACACAACAACAGATCGATACTCTTGAAAAATCCGGTAAACTAAAATCTATATCCACCAGGAAAATAAAAATTACAGACGGTAAAACAGCCGTACAAGTACAAATGGAACGTCAGGCTGTAGCTTTAATAAAGCTTGATTTGTAATATAAAACACCTGTTGTTTTATAGAATTATCTTAAAGAAAAAAGTAAGGTAATTTACTTTAAACAATAGAATTAAAACATTTTACAGATTACAAATTACATTTTACAACTTACAAAGAAATAAGCATGAAATTAATTAGAATTTTCGTTTTGGCAATAATGGCTGTAATCAATCCATTTCAAGGCAATTCACAATCCATTACATTTAATAATCCAATTGCAGAACAGAGAGCTGATCCGTGGGTACATAAAACAGATACAGGTGAATATTATTTAATTGCCACAGTTCCCGAATATGACCGAATAGTAATACGAAAAGCCACCAGCATAAACGGTTTAAAAGAAGCAAAAGACAAAGAAGTCTGGCATAAACATGAAAAAGGGGTGATGGGCAGCCATATCTGGGCTCCTGAATTGCACAGGATAGACGGAAAATGGTATATCTATTTCGCTGCAGGTGAGTCTGAAAATATCTGGAATATCAGGATTTGGGTGCTGTCTAATCCTTCAGTGAATCCTATGGAAGGCAAATGGACAGAAGAAGGGCAGTTGAAAACGCAAAAAGAATCATTTTCATTAGACGCTACAACTTTTGAACATAAAGGCAAAAGATATCTTATTTGGGCACAAAATGTAAGAGGAGGAAACCACGGTACAGCTTTGGTTTTATCCGAAATGAAAAATCCGACAACCCTAACAGGTCCTGAAGTGATTTTAACAGAACCTGAATTTAGCTGGGAAAGAGAAAAATATAACGTAAACGAAGGTCCTGCCGTAATAAAAAAGAACGGAAAAATATTTGTAACGTATTCTGCCAGTGCAACAAACCACAATTATTGCATGGGTTTGTTATGGATCAATGAAAATACGGATTTGCTTGACATTGCAAATTGGCAAAAATCTCCCGGTCCTGTTTTTTATACGAATGAAGAACTGAAAAGATACGGCCCCGGTCACAATTCATTTACCACCAGCGAAGACGGAAAATCAACAATAATGATTTATCATGCAAGAGATTATAAAGAAATTCAGGGGCATGAATTATCCGATAAAAATCGCGCAACAAGAGCAAGAGTTGTAGAATTTACAAAAAGTGGTTTTCCTGATTTTATGCAGAATAAAAATGATTAATATTATTTGTACTATAATAATCTAAAAGAATATTCATGAAACGTATTAAACTCTTTTTTTATCTGGCTTTAATTATGCCTGTAACTTTTTTGGCACAAACAAAAGCAACTATAATTATCGAAAATAACTCGAATATAGACCGAAAAAAAACCGTTGTAACAGTAAACTGGAAAAACATTTTAGAGCGTTATCCTAAAATTGATACTTCAAATTTTGTGGTAATCAATTCAAAAACTAAAAAGCAGGTTGCTTATCAATTAGAGCATCAAAATTCTTCTTCTATTCAAAATGTATTGGTTCAGGTTGATGTTAAAGCAAAATCTAAACTGACTCTCTATATACAAGAGGGAAAACCTGAAATATTTACTGTAAAAACCTACGCCAGATATGTTCCGGAACGCAAGGATGATTTTGCATGGGAAAACGATCAGATTGCTTTTCGTACTTACGGCAAAGCGATTGAGGGCTCAAACGAAGATGCCTACGGTTTTGACGTATGGGTAAAACGTACTAATAAAATGATTATTAACGAACGATATAAGTTAGCAGATTACCATACGGATCACGGGGATGGTTTGGATTATTATCAGGTAGGACATACATTAGGTGCAGGAAATATGGCACCCTATGTAAAAGATACCATTCGTTATTCAGCCAATTATCACCAGTGGAAAGTACTCGATAACGGCCCGTTACGCTCCACCTTTCAATTGATTTATGATGAATGGAATGCAGGAGGAATAAAAGTCAATGCTGTAAAAACAATATCATTGGATGCAGGTTCTCAGCTCAGCAGGATAGAAAACATTTATAGTTATGATGACGACAAATCAATGTCGCTGCCTGTTGTGGTAGGAATCAGCAAAAGGCCAGCAGCGGGAAATATTTTACTGAATGAACAACAGGGAATTATGGGGTATTGGGAGCCCACTTTTGAAAAAAACGGTACAACCGCTATAGGTTCTATATTGACAACACCAACAACGAATATGTGGATCGATAAGACCCAGCTATTAGCAAAAACAACAATCAAAAGCACCGAACCTGTTGTTTATTATACCGGAGCAGCCTGGGATAAAGCCGGAAAAATCACTGATGCAAAAAAATGGTTTCAATACCTGGAAAATTTTTCTCTGGAAATAAAAAATCCGCTGCTAGTTAGCATAAAATGATAATATTCAAATCCTGTGAAGATTTTTACACGATTTAAAAAGCACATTTATAAGTTAGGAACAATTGAATTGTATATAATACAAAAACAATATTTTAATATAAAAAACAACTCTTTTAAGAAATCAATTCTCATATTCATCTATTTTTATGGTATAAGATTCTTTTAAGATATATTTGCAACATGAGCTCAAAAAGGATTACCATATACGATTTAGCAAAAGAACTTAAACTTTCTGTATCCTACGTTTCCAAAGCCCTGAACAACAAACCGGGGGTAAAAGAAGAGGTAAGGCAAACTGTTTTAAAAAAAGCTGCCGAACTTAATTTCAAACACAATACACAAGCAGCAAACTTAAGACGTGGTTCATCCCGAACCCTTGGAGTAATTGTGCCTCAGATTAATCAAAATTTCTTTTCAGAAGCCATTTCCGGGATAGAAAAAGCATGTGCCGAAAACAAACATAACCTGATTATTTGCCAGTCACATGAAAAATCTGATGTGGAAGAAAAAGCAATCAATACACTGATTCACCAAAACGTTGACTGCATTTTAATTTCCCTTTCAAAAGAAACACAGTCTGCAAAAGTTTTAGAACAGGTTTCAGAGCATAAAATCAATCTAATTCAATTTGACCGTTGTGATGAAAGTTTCCCTGGTCACAGAGTTATAAATGACAATAAGGAGGCAACTTATAAAGCAGCAAAAAGCATGATTGACGAAGGCTATCAGCGTCTTGCGTTTATTGGCGGCCCTTTGCACATGGATTTATACATGAATCGAAAGGAAGGTTTTATCAAAGCAATTAAAGAAGCTGAAATGCATGTTCCGGATCATTTTATTGTAGACGATAATATTAGTAAAGAAAATGCATTTCAGACAGCTATGAAACTTCTGGAATTACCTGAACCACCGGATGCTTTTCTTGCTATTTCAGATTTACAGGCTTTAGGAATTATATTAGCTATCAACCAGTCAGGATTAAAAATCCCGGAAGATGTTGGTGTTTTTGGATATGCTAATGAGCCTTTTACAGAGATTGTTACACCTTCAGTTTCAACCGTAGATCAAAACAGTGAGAAAGTAGGATACGAGGCAGCAATGCTATACTTTGACCATATTTTAAACAAGGAAAGTAGTGAAATTATCACTAAAATAATTGAATCCGACCTTATTATCAGAACTAGTTCAAGAAGAAACAATCCACATAATCTGCAGTAATTCTATAGTAGCAAATTTAGTTATCTGAGAAAATGCCTATTTGCTGTAAATGTCTTTCTGTTTGGTATTTATTAAAGTTATCCCATTTTGGAGGAAAACTCGTTTTTTGACCATACATCGAATCCAGGCAAACATTTTTCTCTTTGTATTTCTCATGTAAAACAGCCAGAATTTTAAAGAAAAATACATCCAGCATGACAATTGCTTCAAATTCGGATTTTAGCATATCATAATTAGAATCGGATGGATTCAATAATTGCAGTAAATCTAAAACTTCATTCTTTTCCTCTTCATTAATTTCAGTAGCATAGCCCATTTTTAAAGTTTTAAAAACCAAATTATTCCAAACTTTGCTGTCATGTCCCCATTGAACATCAGGCAAATTTAAAGAATGCTCACAGATTAGAATAATTGAAAAAAGAACATCATTTAAGTACTCAGCCGGAAATTCATCAAAACTTCTGAATTCAAAACCGCTTTGGTACATTTTTTCCTGATTAAAATCCAGTCCTACTTCTGAAAGCATTTCATATTCCATGTCAGCTTCGATCTGATCACGCCACCAAATGTTTTCTTCTTTATCAAATTTCAACAGCTTTCTAAATTCATCTACATTATAAGTTAGGATTTTACCTTTTGGCATTGCCTTGTTATAGGTTCCTACCCCTATGTATCGTGACATGGCATTTCGCATAGAACCCAGGGTAAAGTTTTTATCTAAACTATATTTGTCGCTTATCACGCCCATAATATCAGGGCTTCCAAGGGTTGCTATAAAAAAAGATTCAAACCATTGCAGCAAATAAATGGCATTGGCGTGTGTTTTTTCAAATTCATTATAATCTACAATTCTGCTGTCTTCAGTCAATGACGGTAAGGTAATGTGAAAATGATACGTTCCGTTATTAAACAAAACGAGATTCTCCTGATTAGTCATAAACATATTAAGACCATTGTTATAATCAGGAAAGTTTAATTTACCGTTTAGAACAGACGATTCATTAATTTTATCCAGAAATAATTTTTTTGTAGCTTTTAGTTCTTTACAAGAATCAGCTATTGTTCTGTTTTCAAAATATTTCGTTACAAATTCGATAGAATCTCCGTCAAAATGTACAGAGCCCATTGTTTTATTCCTTTGCGTAATCATGCTCTGAATATTGTACGGCTGATCTTCAAGAAAAAGTTCCATAATAGATTTTCCAAGATATTCAGGATTTTCAAGCGGTTGTGCGATCACCTCACCATTTTCTGTATCCAATAACGGTTTTACAGTCGATAGTGTTTTGTGCTGGTAATTAATATCCAGTTTTTCCAGCGAATGACTATTCATCATTCTGCTTACTTTATAGTTTTCATTCAAAACAAAAGCTTTTTTCAAAATAGGAGCGAGGCTTTCCGGTTTATAGCATTTTCTATAATCGATACTATATTTCTCAAAACCAATTTTTTCTTGTATAAATTCACCAGAAACTATTAGGGATTCTTCAAATTGCATGTAGGTTTCGTTTTCTAATCCTATTCCCCAATAATATTTTTTTGTCTGATTGTCTTTCATTTATACTATTTTCTTTTTTATGGTTAATTATAATTTATAAAGTCATTATTTTTTATTAAGAAATACAAACCTAATCTGTTCAAAATTAGAGGCAAAAAATCTTTTAACGGATAAAGCATCATTTTGCATCCATTAAAAAAGTTTCATTTACTTTTAAAATTTTAGGAATGTATTTTAATCTTAGAAAATTTGCACTTATATCGACCGAAAGATTGATAAAAAATAAAATTTTATAATGGGGTTATAAAATTAGTATTTTGCAATTAATTGCTTTTATATCAATAATTTATGATGATGAATAGCCTGATTACAACATTTTGCTATTCCTGTATTTTCCAGACTGCAAAAGTAGATTATTATTATGTTATTTCCTAAGGGTTAACACGCTGAAAATCAATTATTTTTTTAACCATTTAAAGAATCCGGTGAATTACTTTGTTTAGTCATGGTAATAAAACACATAGGAGGAGTACAATTCATCGTTCCACCAGTCTTTTCTAACTTCTGAAAAATAATTATAATTCAGTTTTCCTGCCTGAGATTGTAGTGGATATACTACTATGCCATTCTCGCGATAGGCTTTATGAACATCCGTTTCAGGAACAACAGGAACAATATGACCTGAGAGGCCTTTTATTTTTCTTTTGGCACAAATTATTCCAATTCCGCCATTAATATTCACTTTATTCTGAATTTCATCAGCCGAATGCATTCTTTCCCAGCCAAAACTCGCTCCCCATTCTAAAAACCAATCGTGTATGGCACTTGAGTAAATGCGGTCGACAGTTTGCTCAAAAACAGCTTCTATTTCCTGTCCCTTTAAAACTTTTTCAAGAGATTCAGCTGTCCACCAAACTGTCGGAAGATATACTTGTGAGAAATAGCAATAATCATAAGAGTACACATTACAATAAGTATCTTCTACTGTTCTTTGATACCTGATATTAGCTTCAACATTCAGTTTATCAATAATTTGACCAATACTTTCTTTTTTACTGCCAGCATTCTTCAAATCTCTATATGGGATAGTGGAATCGTCAATTGGTTTTTCCTTCATTTCCGCAGAATCTAAACGAGATTCCGAATCGGGTAATAAATCAGCTTTCCTAATTTTACTATTCGGTATAGGATTATCAACCAAAGTTAATGATGCTGGTGGTACGGTGTGATTTTCCATCTTGACTACTTATAAAATGAATTGACTTGATAATGCATGAATTTCGCATTCACATAACGACTTTGTCAACCAGATGGCAAATATAAGGATTTAAACTTCTTAAGAAGTTTCACAGGAAGTCAAATTAAGAAAACAGCACCGATTAATTGGGAGGTTATACTACAGGATTTAGCTTTGAGAGTTGACATCTATAATTCTTTGCACACTGATGATAAAAGCTTCTGTGTCTTTTATTTCTTGTTTAATTGACATGCTGTAATCAGCTAATTTAAAACGTTCTATCATATCTTTTTTTAGATATTTTATCATAGAATCAATACTTCTGGTATCATTTTCGCGCTGCCTTTTTAGCTCACGCTGCTTGCTTTGCAGATAATCTAAAGTCTTTTTTAATCTTTGAACATTTGCTTTTTCCAATCTTAATTGTTTTAAAATTATTAAACAAGGGTAGTTTGAATTATAACAAATTAGATTCCTTTTACCCTACGACAGCTTAATTAATTAACAGAATTTTTAAACATATCATTTCGCAATATGAGATTTTGATTTTAGCGATATTTCATTTAATTAGAATAATAAATTATATAATTCCCACGACTGTCTTCTTAAAACCTTTTCCTAATAATAGCCTTCCAAATCCCAAACTTTACCTGAATTACATTATGTTAAACATTGATTATAAGTGTTTTGATACATTATTCTGTAATAACTAAAAATAATTATGTAAGTATTTTACTCTGTTAAGACTTAAATTTGATATAGTTTAGTATTAATAAAAATAGGATTTTATGAAAACACTTATCAAAACCAAAATTGCCTTGTTAGTTCTTGTAGCCGGATTGTCATTCTCATGTAAAAAAACAGATACTGTCCCGGCTGATGCAGCTTACGACTCAACCGCAGTAACCGTTGATTCTACAGCAATAGATACGACAAATATCCCACAAGACACCACTACGGTAATAACGGACACGACAACTGTTCCAAAACAGTAAACACATTAAAGAGAATAGATTTAGATCTATTTATTGATTCATTCATTACTTTACACATTAGTTATTGATTCACAAGCCTGCAGTAATTTATTATTGCAGGTTTTTTAAATTAAAATAGTGGAAGAATCTAAGTGTTATTTTATTTTATCAATCTCAATCCATACAGGAGCATGATCACTGGTTTTTTCCCAGCCACGAACATGGCGGTCTACACCACCTGCTTTTAGTTTTTTAGCCACTTGGGAACTCAAAAGAAAATGATCAATCCGAAGACCTGCATTTCTTTCGTAAGCCTTTCTGAAATAATCCCAAAAAGTGTAGATTTTTTCATTTGGATACAATAAACGAATAGCATCTGTCCATCCCTGCGAAACTAAATCTTTAAAAGCTTTGCGGACTTCGATTCTGAATAGGGCATCATTTACCCATTTTTCAGGTTTATATACATCCAGTTCTGTAGGCATGACGTTAAAATCACCTATCAATAGTGCAGGTGTTTTCAAGCTAAGTAAAGTTTCAGCCCGGGCAGAAAGTCTTGCAAACCATTTTAGTTTGTATTCGAATTTAGGTCCCGGTAACGGATTACCATTGGGTAGGTAAAGGCAGGCGATTACAATTCCGTCAATTAAGGCTTCTATATAACGGCTTTGAAGATCATCCTCGTCTCCGGGAAGTGTACGGGTAATTTCCTCAATTTCCATGTTGCGGGCGAGGATTGCAACTCCATTCCATTGTTTTTGCCCGTGCCATATAGCATTATAACCAGCATCCTCGATTGCTTTTTGTGGAAATTTATCCTGTGGCGCTTTCAGTTCCTGGAGGCACACAATATCCGGCGCAGCTTCTTCAAGCCACTTAAGCAGGACATTTAATCGGCCGTTAATTCCGTTTACATTATAGGTAGCTATTTTCATTTGGAACTTTTCTTCTTCCAATTGAATTTGTTTCGGTTTTTATCTCAGAACAATTTAAGCTTGAAGTAGCAGTATCAGGCAGATCATCCCAATGTCCCCAATCTCCTCTGTAGGCTTTACGATATATAAAATCGATATTATCGGCTAAACAAATCTGGCTGTGTAGAGAATCTGTGCTGTAGGCTGTACTGTTGTAAGTGTTTGATTTTTCCATGATTTGAGTTTTTTAGATAAAGCACAAAAATACAGCCTTTGGCTCTTTTTCGAATTATATAAAAATCCGAAAGTGTTATGTAATTTACATGTTTGCAATTAAATAAGCATTGATTATCTATAAACCCTGTATAAAGTCAGCTTCATCAAAAGACATGGATATATTCTTAACAGTAGTCTGTTGGTGTCGTTTATTAAAAACTTTTCCCGGATATTTAGTTGCGTATGTCTTTATAAGCTGCATAATATAATGATTGCTCTTATAAGGCGTTACATATTCTTTTATTTCAGAAGGTTCTGTAAATACAATGTCTGATGCAATATAACCCATACCATAAAAATGTCCGTTTTCAATCCAGATATAGCTTCGTTCATCTGCAGATCTGCCTTTGTCGATAATGGCAAAACTGGATCTGTTGCCTAAAAGAAAATCAATGGCATTTTCAACTCTTTCATTGTGAATCACGACTTCGGGCAAAGCTGTAAAATCATGGGTTGGAAAATTTTCTCCGGCTGTGGTAATGCCATATCTGCAAAACCGGTTATCAATTTCAAACTGTTGCTTAAGACTAATGAGCGTACTTATTCCTTCATGAACCGTATTAAAATATTCGATGCAGGTCTGAAACTTATTTAGCTTTCCGGTTACTAAATATTTATAACCGCTGCGGGCTTCATACTGATACAGTCCATATTTAGGTTCAAAACGTTTTAAAGCCCTGTTATACATTGGCCAGAGTTTTTTTATTTCAGTACATTCCAATAGCAGGGCCATAAGTTCTGTAGCACATATTTCAAAAGATATGGAGTAAATATCCCGTAGAAAATTTTGCCGCTGCGATGTTATTTTATGACCACTGAAATGCGAAGCGACACGCTTTTTTAAGTTGATTGCTTTTCCGACATAAATTACCTTGTTCAACTGATTATAAAAATAATATACTCCAGGTTTTTCCGGCAAAGCATCAAAATCTTCAGGAGGCAGGTTAGGAGGCAAGCGCTGGTCCTGCGCTGTATTTTTGACCATTTTTTGCAGATGACCTCCGGAATCCCATTCTAACAATCGGGAAAATAGTATGGCTGTGGCATCTGCATCGCCACCGGCACGATGCTGGTTTTCTAACGGAATATCCAATGACTGGCAAAGTTTCCCAAGGCTGTACGATGCAAATCCGGGTCTAATTTTTCTGGCGGCACGAACCGTACACAGTTTTCTCGCTGTCCACTTAAATCCTGATTTTTCAAGTTCATGCCGAACAAAAGAATAATCAAAATTGACATTATGGGCAACGAAAATACGATCTGTAAGCATTTCCAAAACTTTTTCCGAAATATCATCAAAGATTGGGGCATCACGTACCATTTCATTGTTAATACCTGTAAGCGCAAAAATAGGAGCAGGGATTTCTTTTTGAGGATTAACCAGTGTCTCAAACCGATCAATCACGCTTTTGCCATCATGGATAATAATCGCAATTTCCGTAATACGGCTGCCGCTGGCATTTCCGCCTGTGGTTTCAATATCTACTATGGCATATTCGGTCTCTTTCATCTTCTATCTTCATTAGAATCTTATTATTACTTCTTTCCGATAAATGCAAAATTAAAAGAGATCAGGATATTTTTGTTCTTGCTATAGTTCTAAATTGTAACAAAAATTATTTTTTATACATTTTAATCTTTGATATTTGAATAGTGTAAGTATTACGACAATTTCTGTAAAATTAAATCAGAGTGTAGGGCTAAATTTGAAAATACTTAAAAATTAATTATTATGAAAACTGCAGAAAAAAATACTACAGCTACAAAAGCTAAGACTACAGCAGCAGATAAAAAAACTACTGCACCAAAAAGCAAAACAGCAACACCTAAAACAAACGCAGCAGGAGTTGTAAAAGCAAAAACATCTGCTGCCGAAGGACTTAGAGAATTGTTTATAGATTCGCTTAAGGATATTTACTGGGCAGAGAAAGCATTGATCAAAGCATTGCCTAAAATGGCAAAAAATGCTACTTCTGAAAACCTGGTTAAGGCAATTAAGGATCATTTAGCCGTAACAGAAGAGCAAAAAGAAAGACTTGAAAAAGTGTTTTCATTAATAGGTGAAAAGGCTGTTGCCAAAAAATGCGATGCCATGGAAGGTCTTATCAAAGAAGGAGAAAGTATTATGGAAGAAACAGAAAAAGGCCCTGTGCGTGACGCCGGAATCATAGCTGCATCTCAAAAAATCGAGCATTATGAAATTGCTTCTTATGGAACATTGGCTGCTTTCGCTGTTACTTTAGGTGAAGATGACGCAGTTCTTTTACTGGAAAAAACACTGGCAGAAGAAAAAGAAGCTGATACGCTACTGACTGACGCTGCTTACAACAGCATCAATTTTGAGGCTGCCGAAGAAGAGGAGGAGTAAGTAAATACGAACTCAAGATTATATTAGTAAACCTGTATTGTTATTATGATACAGGTTTTTTTATCTCTTTATTTAACAGCTCAATGCCTGTTGCTTTTCAAATAATACCCCAAATGGCATCTGAATTAATTGTCTCTCTATGGAAAATCTCTATGATTATTATAAAAAAAAGCCTTCGCCATATAAAATTGGGAAGGCTTTTTTATCGTTTTTAATTAGTCCGAGTTTTAAAAAATTAACGGATTCAATCATAGCAACTAATCTATTTTGTAGCCGTCATCAGCGAAAGTTTCGGGTTCAGTGATTTCTTCCTGATCGTAATTTTCGTCTTCTTCATTCTCTGTTGGATCTTCTTCTTCCGGATTATTTTCTTCAGAATCATCTTCAAATTCGTCAAGATCAAGTGCGTTTGAGAATTCTGTATCCAGATTTTCGTTTTCTGTAGGTTCAGAAGTTTCCTCTTCGCTCAAAAGATTTTCTTCTTCAGTGTTTTCCTTTTGGTACTGATCAACATAGCTTTGATTTTCGGGATTCTCGGGGTTGAAATTATCATCGTCCTGATTGTAATTTCTTTCGTTATCTGTTATCATAATAGTATTTTTAAGAGTTAATTGTTTACGATGCTTGCTTTTCAGTTTATTAGCTTTCTTAAAGTTAAGCACAAGACCCAGGGGCATCATTCATTTTGATGTTAATAATTTGAAATAAATTAGCTGTTGGTAGCAGCACTTCCGGAACTTCCTGCGCCTCCTGAATTATTATTGCCATCTTCTTCTTCATAACGGTTCGGATCGGTCCCATCCTCATCACGCTGGTCGTCCCAGTCTCCGGTGTTGGCTTCTTCACGCTCATCATTGTTTTGTTCCTGAGCAAGCTGTGCGTGATACGGGCATTTTGCTAATTCTTCGCTGGTGTAGTTATTTGAATTTTCCATGATATAAATTTTTAAGTTATTAATATTCTTAAAATTAAGTTTATAGCACGACTCTTTCTTATAACAACTGCTGCATTTCTTATTAAATTATCATATATCATTTAAAGTTTGAGATTCGAAATTTCATATTTTATAACATCAGCGCAGTTACGGTAACCCATAAAGTTTCATAATTCAAATTGATATTTATTTATCTTTATAAAATAAAAGTATAAGCAATGACCATTCAGCAGTTAAAATATATTGTAGCTTTAGACGAAGAACGCCACTTTGCACGGGCAGCAGAAGTGTGTATGGTTACACAGCCCGGGCTTACGATTCAGTTGAAAAATCTCGAAGAAGAAATTGGAATCAAGATTTTTGACCGAAATAAAGTGCCACTAACACCTACAATTTTAGGAACCGAGATTATCAATAAAGCAAAAAAAATCCTGCGCCAAGCCGATGAAATCAGGGATTTTGTGGTAAACGAAAAAAACCTGCTGGAAGGGGAGTTGAAGCTGGGTATTATTTCGACTTTATCACCTTATTTAATTCCGTTGTTTATCAAGGCAATGAAAGAAGCGACGCCAAATGTCCGTTTCATCATTCGCGAATCCAATACGGGACAGCTGATGAAAGATCTGGAAACAGGAACCATTGATGTCGCCATTATGGCAACACCTACCGGAAATGCCAATTTAATCGAACATCCTGTTTTTAAGGAACCTTTTGTAGCTTACCTGAATGAAGGGCATCCCATGGCAAAAGAAGACTTTTATGAATTACAGCCGACTGATAAAACAGAATTGCTCTTGCTGCACCACGAGTTTTGCTACAATGCACAGCTTTTGGATATCTGCGGATTAAAAACCTCAGACAAAATAAAAGAACAGTTTACCTACGACATCAGCTCTATCGAAACCTTAAAAAACCTGGTGCGTGCCCAATTGGGATTTGCTATAATTCCGCAGCTTTCCGTTTTAAACGAAACCGAATCAGGACTTTTTAAACCCTTTAAAGAACCCATTCCGGTACGCGAAATCAGCCTGGTGGTTTCAGATTCGTTCTCAAAAAAATTGTTACTCGAAAAAATGAACGAAGCCATATGGAATTGCCTTCCGGAGTCTCTCAAAAAAAACTTCAGCTACCGAAAAATCCGCTGGAACGATTCGCCTTATTTTGTAAAAGAAGTGAGTAAATATATGTAATACAAATGCCTGACATTACTGTCAGGCATTTTGATTTTTTTTTAAACACATAGAATCATAGCTATAACCCTTTGAACGACAAGGAAAAGTTATGTATTTAGTTTATAATTCATAATTCATAACTCATAATTCATAACTCATAATTCATAACTCATAATTCATAACTCATAATTCATAACTCATAATTCATAATTTATAATTTCTTAGAAGCTTCAATAATCACATTAGCCACTTTTACCGGTTGTGAGATAAAAACCACGTGGCTTCCTTTTATTTCTGTAATTTTTGTATTAGAACGTTTGTACATGTTACGCTGAATATCCGGTGTAATACTTTTATCTTCAGTGGCTACAATTCCGTACGAAGGTTTGTCTCTCCACGCAGCTTTTGTAACAGGTGTTAAAAATCCTTTAGCGTGAAAAGCACCTTGTGAAGCATACATAAAATCAGCTTGTTCTTTACTCAAATCCCCTGCAAAACCAGCGTGAAATTTAGCCTTATCATAATAAGCAATTCCTTTGTCATCCGGAGCCAATACACCATTTTCAGGAGCAGGAGGAGCGGTTTGCAGCCATTGAACAGAATTTTCGCCATTATCAGGTTGTAAAGCCGCTACATAAACCAAAGCCGCTACTTTAGGATGATTTCCGGCTTCTGTAATGACAGTGCCGCCCCAGGAATGTCCCACCAAAATAGTTGGTCCGTCTTGTCTGTCAAGTGCTAAGTTGGTCGCTGCAACATCATCTTCCAAAGAACTTAACGGATTTTGAACGATAGTTACATGATACCCTTTTTTACTCAAAACTTCATAAAGCCCTTTCCACCCCGAACCGTCTGCGAAAGCGCCGTGAACCAATACCACATTTTTAATTTGTACAGCAGCAGCAGCTTTAGCCTGTGCACTGGCATTTACACTTGTAAACAGTAAACTTAAGATCAAAGCGGCGAACACGAAATAAGATTTCAATTGTTCTTTTATAGATAGTGTTTTCATAATTTTAGATTTTTTAAATTAATATTGATATTGATTTTTGAAATTGATATTGACTTTTGATATTGACTTTTGATATTGAAATTTAATTCAACGTAACAGTTAAGCTAATTTCAGTATTAAGCAATTTAGAAATAGGACAAATTTCCTTTGCTTTCTGTGCTGCCTGCTGAAAATCTTCTGCAGAAATCCCGGGTACTTTTCCGGTTAGTTCCAATTGAATCAAAGTGATGGTTCCGTCTTCGAAAGTAACTTTGGCTACCGTATCCAAATCTTCAGGAACAAAACCGGCTTCAGAAAGTAGAAAGCTCAATTGCATCGTAAAACAGCCGGAATGTGCCGCTGCGATTAATTCTTCAGGATTCGTTCCTACACCCTGGTCAAAACGGGTTTTAAAAGATAATTGTGCTTCGTTTAGGGTGGTGCTTTGTGTACTGATAGTTCCTTTTCCGTCCATTCCAGTACCTTTCCAGTTTGCGTTTGCTCTTCTTGTAAATTTCATGATTGCTATTTTTAAAGTTGTTATTTAATTTTCAAATCAGTTGTTTGATTTTGATGAAGCAAAGGTATAGGGAAGGTGCTTATAAATCAAATTAATAATTTTTCAGTGTTATTAAATTATTTTATAATAATTGATTTTCAAGAGCTTAATAAGGATATTAACCGTTACAAATATTTAATTCTTTTCTAATAACTCAAAAAATAGAGGCAATCGACTTAGTGATAAATGCTTTATTTTTGCAGTAAACAGATTAAATAATCACCGCTTATTCGCAGTAACACCTCTTACTATGCACGAAAAATTAAGGCAACATATAGAAAAAATAGTACCACTTACAGATGATGAGTTTGCGTTTATAAGTGCACATTTTACCACTAAAAAATTTAAGAAACACCAATTTATGATACAGGAAGGCGATACAGTCAGGTATTGTTATTTTGTAATTTCCGGGCTTTTAAAACTCGTTCATACCGATAAGGGAGGAAAACCACACATTGTTTCTTTTGCCATGGAAGATTGGTGGGAAAGTGATTATTACGCCTTTTTTACGCAGACCGAAGCCACATTGTCCTTAGAATGTTTAGAAGACACGGAAGTGTTGTGCTGTACCCTCGAAGATTATAATAAACTTTGCAACGGCCTCCAAAAAATGCAGCGCTTCTTTCTCGAAAAAGCCAATTTTGGTTTCCTGGGTTCACAACGCCGAATCATTTCATGGCTTACTTCCAACTCCAAAGAGCGTTACGAACAGCTGATCAAACAATATCCATCCCTAATGCAGCGCGTTCCCAAAAGTTTAATTGCTTCTTATCTGGGTGTGTCGCGCGAAACGTTAAGCCGTTTATCCGCTTAGTGTGATATAGCTCACTTTATATTCGTGATGTATGTCAAGTCCGGATTTAGGGATAATCAGGAACTTTGCTTTGCAAATTTAAAATAGCAGTTATGAAAAAAATCACGACGATTTTAGCTGTCATAGTATTCACAATAGTGTCTGGAACGGCACAAAATAAAAACGCAAAGCAAATGGAAAAACACATCACAAATCCGTGGAAATGGCAGGACGAACGCAGTTATGTTCAGGCTGTCGAAGTAAAACAGCCGGCAGGAACCTTATATGTTTCGGGTCAGGCTGCTGTCAACGCTGACGGAACATCAAGCACCGAAGACATGAAATCTCAAATCATTTTAGCGCTCCAAAATCTGGAAACGGTCGTTACCCAGGCAGGTTACGAACCCAATGGAATTGTCAGACTCACTATTTATACAACTTCTTCAGCGGAGTTTTGGCCTCATTTTTCGCTTTTTCAGGATTGGATTGCCAAACACGGCATTAAACAAGCCACCACTTTAATGGAAGTTAAAAGTCTTTTTGAAACGCTAAAAATCGAATTTGAAGCTACCGTTGTAAAGTGATTTAATTTAGCAGCAATAGTATTGGGGGATATCTTAAAACAGAAGTTTTGGATATCCCTTTTTTTGTTGTCGTGAAAAAAACTGTTTGTCTTATCATATTTTAATTAAAACTTAGTTTAAAGTCGGAGACGTTTGCCAGCGGTAAGAAAGTAACTTGATGGAGCAGGGGAGTATCAACGATAAACTTTCATAAAAAATTTTACAAGCCATGCCAATACCAACTTCTTTTCACCTAAACAAAAAATTGATTTATCTGTTTACACTTTGTACTTTTGCCGTTATGAATGACAATTTTGTAAATGAATACTTTGGTATCGGCATCCACAATGGTAAAACGCCTGAAAATTTGGGTGTTTTGTGGCGATCGGCTCAAAATTTAGGCGCTACTTTTATATTTACCATAGGCAATCGATATGCCAAACAAGCCTGTGATACCCATAATGCGGTAAAAGCAATTCCGTATTTTCACTATGATACTTTTGAAGCTTTTTTCGAAAACTTACCCAAAGGAGCCCGATTGGTGGGTGTTGAATTAAATGAAAAGGCCTCCGATTTAGAAACCTTTGAACATCCAAGACGCTGTGTGTACTTATTAGGTGCAGAAGATCATGGTTTGCCTTTGAAAACAATGAAAAAATGCCATCATTTAGTGAAATTCAAATCTATAAAAAGCTTAAACGTAGCGGTGGCAGGAACGATTGTGATGTATGACAGGAATTTGGCTAAGCCGAGGTCTTAAAATACAAGCTTTGAGATTGCTATTTTTTTATTTGCTGAATATTTTTTTCAATATATTTCAAATAGATTGCGTCGTCACTTTTACTACTCCAATCTTCATTTATTAAATCCCAATCATTTTGAAAAATCTCTTGGATTAATGGTGAAATTTGAAAATATTTTATTTCCTTTTTCCCCCCCCAAGACATCATGATATGATATTTGGATAAAACTTCTTACGTTAACACCTCCATAATCTATAAGATTTTGACGAGTTATAAATTCATCTTGAAAGCTATTGACGTTGTCGAATTCATATATTAGACCTTCGTTTTCACCACTCAATTTACCGTTTGGATTAAGATACTCTATCACTGGAATACTTAGTTCTTCACGATTTTTTTTAGTTATGCTAAGAAATGAAATCTGTTTTTCAATTTCAAAATCTGATATTTTACTATTGTTATTAAAAACAAGCCATTTGGTTACTTGATTGGATTTTGTTGAATCAATAAATAATTGTGTCCTTTGAATCTCTATTCTTGGAGTATTTTCAGATTCCATTATTTCCATTTGTCTTTTGGAAATGTTATTTGCTTGAAAGGAAACAAAAATACTTGTTATAGTTAATACAGTAGCCGCTAAAACTTCAAAAAATATTTTGTTTCGTTTTAGGAAACCACGCAGTTTGATTATTTTACTTTTCATAGTTTGATTTAGAAATTGTATAAATGACATTTTTGACTTCAATCATTTAAAATTCGATCAAAATCTTTGTATTTTTTTTACTATTATTTTAATAATGATATCGAGTTATTATAACCTTTTACAAAACACATTCAAAAACCCCAATAACTTTCAAATACTCTAATTCATCATCTTTTAATTCAATTTCATAATATTCGGAATTAAAAGATAAAGGTTTTAAAGTAATTGTTTGATGATTCCATTGGTCGTTCTCAGTATTTTTTGTACTGTGATATTCTTTTACAGTATAGCCAGCACCAAAATCAGCATCTTGAATATTCATACTTTCTACTAATACGATCTTTCCATTTCTTGAGCCACCAGAATCTTTTTTAAACAAACAATATGAACCGTTTGGGATTATTTTATTCATGGATTCACCTTCAATTTTGCATACAAAATATCCTTCTTTTACCGCAATATTAAAAGGTAATTCAATCCATTCAAAATCAGAGTGTATTTGTAAATCACTGAAATTACCTGCGGCAGCAGTAATGTCAACTAACGGAACAGAATTTACATAAGGTTTTACTTCTTCAAATGGTATCATTCTAAAAGGAATTTCAGGTTGAAAAGTTTCAATATTTCCCTTTAAATAATTTCTTAGACCTTCATTGCAAGCATAAATAAACGTTCCTTTGATTCCTCTATACATTATTGTTTTATAGATATTGATAATATAAAGTCTTAAATCTTCTATATCATCTATTCCATTTTTTCCGTATTGATCGAAATACATACCTCGATCAATAACTATTTTTCCAGTATTTTTATCGTAATCAATTTCTCTACCAAATATAACTCCTGTATAATTCAAATCATATCCCTGAATAGTATGAATAGAACCTACTTCCTTAAAAGCATTAGGCGAATTAACCCAATCTTTTTCAGTCTTGTTCCATTGAAATTTTAAACCATTAATTTCAATATCAATAGCTTTTTTATTTTTTTTCGAAACCCATGGCCATGAATATCCAGCTATCAATCTGCTTAGACCATACAGAGTCTCCCTTTTACCGAGTTCGTCATATAAATCATTTAATGAATCAAAATTCATTAATTCGTAATCTCCGATTTTAAAAAATTCATTGGTTTTTCTTTTTGTATGAAGCAATTCATCTACGAAAGAAATGTAATTATTTCCTCCTTTAACTCTCATTTGCGAAGTCAATTCAAGTTTTAGAGTTCTTTCATCATTCAAAAGACTGTCAAAGTGACTTTGATCAATGTCGGACGGTTTTACGGATTGCGCCGAATCATAGAAGAAAATTTGGTTTTTACTATTAGCGAATATCCAATCTAATTCATTCCCGCTATCATCTAATCCTAATTTTTGATTGTTCTTTCTAAAAGTCCCTAGCCAGCCAATATTTTTGTATTGTCTCAATCTATGAGCTTCGTCTACAATCAATAAATCATACTTTTCTTTTAGATTAAATGTTTGAGATGGACTAATAATCATTTTTTGATTCAAACCAGGGATTTTTTTGAAAACATTTCTCAAAGATACTCTCAACGAAGTCATTGCAATGACTAATCCGATTTTAGCATTTGGATATTTTGATTGAAAAGCCCTTATGTAGTTTATTTCCCTTAATTCATCATCATTGTATTCTTCCAGACCTGATTCTGAAACATCAGAATGCAACAATTTTATTAAGTAAGTAGCAAGTATAGTTTTACCCGTTCCAGCACTTCCTTTGATAAAAATTCGATTAGATTCCTTTACGCATAAACCATTTAGAATTTCAAGTACTGAATTGTACTGGTCTTCATTTAAAGCTTTGTATGGTGAATATTTAAAAAGTTCAGAATTTTCAATTTCTGCAAGAGATTTGCTTACAATTTTCTTTTCAATAAGTTTATTCCATATTTCTTTGAAAAGATCTTTGTATAAATCTTGTTGGTAGTAGTTGTGGTTGATTAATCCATAATTTCCATTTTGAAGTTGATAAGTACCTTCAGAAGTTATGTATTGTATCAAATTAGATTCAATATCTAAAGTAGCAGATTTATTGAATTTGTCACTTCCAATAATCGAAATTTTATTTAGAACACTAGACTTATTTGGATTACTAAGATGATTTTTAATTCTACTGTATGCGTTTGTAGATTCACCCACATAAGCAATACGTTGTGTCTCATTTTGAATAAAATAAACTAATGGCCATTGGTTTTTTACCCAAGGATTTTGTTCTATTTTAGATAAGGAATTTTTATTAAAATCATATTGCTCAGAAACTTCAATAGACAGTCCAAATGATAAACTCATAGTTCGTTATATTTCTTAGCTGTTCCTTTTGCCTTATCAATAGGATATTTTAAAGCATTCTTTTTAATCTTCTCTGAGAGAATATCAAAAACATCTAAGTTATGTTTTTCAGCGAGCAAAAAAGTAAAGGAAAGGATGTCAGCAATTTCTTCTTTTAAACGGTCTTTATTGATGTTTTCAACTTCATCATCTTTTTTCCATAAAAAAAGCTCATTTAATTCAGATGCTTCAAGTGAAATAGCCAAAGCTAAATTTTTTGAGTCATGAAATTGTTCCCAATCCCTATCATTTCTAAATTGAATTAATTCTTGAATGATTTTATTGTACTTATCCATAACATTTGTTTTGTATCAAATTAATTAAAAAACATTCATTAATCAAAGGATTACCAATTGTTATTTTTTCTAAAACTTCTAAGGATCTGCGTTTAAAACTATTAAATTATTCAGAGATTATTTTTAAAACAAAAAATCATTCGTTTTAGCTTATAGTTATTTCTCTAATTCTGTCAGTTAAGAATTTCTCTGTGAATCCTGTATTCCAATTATCATAATTTTGTAACAGTTGAATAATATCATTGTCTACAAGAGGGATAATTAAGCCTCTATCATCTCGATAAGTATCTTTACATCTATCCATAAATAACTGGAAATCATCAATATGTCGACAAATAATAAATCCAACTTTTCCTCTATTTACCGAAAAACGACCGCTAATTTGATCTAATTCAGGATTTACTATATCTCGACTGTAATTTTTACATTCAATAAATATAAATGGACATGATATTTTAAAGTTTTCCGATAATCGATAAAAAATTCCACTTTCTGCTGCATTGTCAAAAGTAATATCTATTCGTTTTCTTCCGTTGTGAATTTCTTTTTCTTTTATTGGATTTATTAAATGAGGATAAAAGATTAATTCCAAAATCCCAATAATGATATTATGAAAATCTGAAGCACACTTATTTCCAGAAGGAATTGATTGAAGTTTAATTATTAAATCTTGTCTAATTTTGGTAATATCAATATCGGTGATTTCAATATTTGTTAGAGAATTAATGTTAGTTTTATCTTTGAATTGCTCTAAAACCTCTGGATGCTCAAGGGTAAAACGTCGTAGAAAATTTTTTGATTGAGGATTGAATTCTTTAATGCTTTTTTTTGTAACAAAATGAGCTCCGCTATTTTTTCTTTGAACCAAGGCAGTATTTAATCTTAAGTTCTCATTTTGAAGATATTCTAAAACAAAATGATTGTAATATTTATCAGGAGTATAGCCTTTGCAAAATGACACTATTCCTTTTGGTACTAGCAAAATTTTATGCTCCTCTATTACAAGCATTTCTGTATGTTCAATTTCCCATTCATTTGATCTTCTATTCCAGAAATATCCAGATGAAACGCTTGGCAATAATGGAATATTATGAAGTTTGCATTGGTTTTGGGTATAGATAATTAAATGATTAGTAATTATATTAGTGGTCATATCTGATAATTTATCTTTTCCAAAATTATCGACGAATAAAATATTATCTTCAATATCTTGAATTAATCCTGTTTGAATAGCTCTACTTTTTAACAAGCTATCATAAATTTTATCAGTATCTTGATTCCCGACCCCGCGCCCTCTTGGATTGCCAATAGACATTCCTAAACAAGTCGAGTTTGGCTCATGGAGATGGTCGAATAGTTCTTTAGCTTCATCTTCATTTCCGCCTCTAATTAGGTCAATTACTCTTTGAAAAAAACTTCTTAATGTTAGGGTAGCGTCAATTGACCAATTATCTTGTTTTTTACCTAAAAAGAATGGATCTAAAAAGAGAGGTAGATCTTCATTAGTATCTATATCAACAAAATCAAGTTCAGCTTGAGATTTATTTAGGTTGTAAATTTTGCTTATTTTCATAATTTAGGATGCTTTTTTATCTTTTTTCAATCAAAGCCTGATACATTATAAAACGTAAATATTCAGTTGTTTCAATGTCTTCATTAGCTAATAATTCAATCTTTTTAAAGACATTCAAAAGTTCGATTATATTTGAAACAGTATTATTCGTTAATTCCCTTAAGATTTCCGTTTTATATCTTTTTATTTCTTCACTTTTTGCTTTTTCAACTTTTCTTTTTATTAAAAATTTTATTTGTTCAGGATTTTTTATCTCTGATATTTTTGAAATATCATCGAACAATTCTTTATGAACTTTTTCAGAATTTTTGATATTATCTAATTCTTCAATAGCCGTTTTTGGAACTTGATTGTGTTTAATAGATAAAATTTTTGATTTTATTTCATGAGGTTTTATAAATAATTCTTTTTCGAGGTTTTTATAGGTAAAAATTATTGAGCACACTCCTGAAAACTTTAATGCTTCCCTTTTTATTTCATCATTGGATATTTCGATAATATTTTTTACTGACCCAACTTTTTTTAAGATAGTCACTTCTGAGCTTTCAAAAAACATTCTAATAAAAGATTCATTATACTCACATAGTTTTAAATCATATGTAACTTCTCCCTTCTTCATTTCATTGTGAAGAGTAACCAAGCCAACGAGGATAGCAATATTATTATCATAATTATGATAATTACTTAATGAAATTATAGCACGCAAATAAAAAACATCTTCTGTCCTATCATGTAATATTCTGTACCTCTTAGTTGTTTGATGTATGCTTTTTAGCAAGTTAAGATTAGTAGTTACAATATCTTTATAACCTTTACTAATTAATTTTGATGCATACTTATCCATTTGGAAAAGACCAGAAAAAAAATCTCTTTGTGCGGAATAAATTGGTGTTGTGGAAATTTCGTTTAATTTCAAGTGTCTTGTCCTGAAATAGCTATACACAATTCACGAGTGTATGGAACACAAGAAACAGGAAGTTTATGCTCCCCGGGATCGTAAGCAAAGTCATTATGACAAAAGATTGATTTTAAGAGTTGTAAAGGAAGTGGAAGCAGGTCTTCCGCGCAATGAAGCCAACCGTATTTACGAATTAGGCAAAAGTTGCCTTTATAATTGGATGCGTAAATATGGTTCTATGGACTATCAGCAAAACGTTAAACGAAAAAGCTATACTAACCTGCAAAAGCGTACTATTGTAACAGCCATAGAGCAAGGCCGGATGAGTATAAAAGAGGCGCAAACTGCCTATGGTGTAAAAAATGAAAAAATAATCCGGAACTGGCTGGCTCAATACAAAGCGGAAAAAGTCGAACTTTGTATTATAACCGAACCAGTAATGGCTAAAAAAACCAAACCATTCATCACTGCACAAGCTGAAGCTCTACAAAAAGCATTAGAAGAAGCAGAACTGAAAATCAAGGCACTCAACACGCTAATTGATGTAGCCGAGGAGCAGCTTAAAATTGACATCAGAAAAAAGTCTGGTGCCAGGCAGTCCTGAAAATGAAACATGACTATTCCAGATTAGGGATAGGTGTGTTATGCAGACTGTTTGGCAAAACAAGACATGCGTACTATGACGCTTTATGGCGAAAAGAAAACAGCCTGGTCAGGGAAGATATAATTCTTCAGCAAGTCATTGCAGTGCGTAATGATCTGCCAAGGATTGGCACCCGCAAACTGCACTATCTTCTACAATCCTCATTGGAATCACACAAGATAAAAATAGGCAGGGATTATCTTTTTGATCTGCTTTCAGAGCATAAATTATTGGTGAGACAACGTAAAAGGAAGGCAGTCACAACCAACTCAAGACATTGGATGCGTAAGTACAGCAATTTAATAAGGGACATGTCTGTAATAAGGCCTGAACAGGTTTGGGTAAGTGATATCACTTATATAAGACTAATAAACCAATGGGGTTATTTAAGTTTAATTACCGATGCTTATTCCCGAAAGATTATAGGATATTGTTTTCGTAATGACCTGATGGCAGAAGGATGTATTGAAGCATTAGAAATGGCTTTAAAGAATAGGATGTATCATGAACCAATTATTCACCATTCAGATAGAGGTTCTCAATATTGCTCTCACCAGTATGTGAATCTGTTGCATAAAAATGCTATTGGAATCAGCATGACTGAAAATGGGGATCCTTATGAAAATGCTTTGGCGGAACGCGTAAACGGAATCATCAAGACTGAGTTCAATCTTCATGGTAGCCAGTTGGGTTTTGAACAAACCTATAATCAAATAAAGAAAAGTATTAAAGTTTATAATGAAATCAGACCACATTCAAGTTGTGATTACCTAACCCCAAATCAAGCTCATTTGCAATCAGAGAACTTGAAGAAGCGATGGAAGAATTATAATAAAAAATTTAGCCATGAAAAAACAGCTGTATAGTAAGTTTAGGATTAAGAATTATATTTGTATAGCTATAACAGGATTTATTTAATAATCTGTATAGTTATTTTAGGACGACACAGTATAGTTATTTTAGGACGGCACACATGTTAGGCAAAGGCATAGATAAAGCATGGATAGTGTATGAATAGTGCATGAAATAAAACACCAAAAATTTTAAAAGATATCGTAAGAAGTAAGGGAATGATTTTAAAAAATATTAAATACATCTTATAAAAAAATTGCCCATAGCCCCGATAAAGGCGGTATCTCCCGATTTAGAAAAACAAGGCTTTTTGCCGTAGTTTTTTCTTGATCGGGAATATAGCGGACAGCAGGAACAGCTTCTAATAAAAAACAGTCATGTCTTTTGCAATGTTTTTAGAATTTCTTTGTAAATGTCGATGCTTACATGCTATGTTTTAGTATGATGTATTTTTCATTTTTAAAGTATTCTCACCGATATTGTAAGCATATAATGCTGATGGTACAAAAGAGAAACGTAAATCACCAATTTCTTTGACTCCCTCTTTATCTATAGAGGTAACCAGTGTGCTTTTAAAATCATTAGCCTTACAAAATTGGATAAGGCTGTTTAACTCTTGCGGTTTGTCAAAATATCGATTACTCCATTTAATTTCGATTGCCCATAGCGGCTTAAATTTTCTATCGTCCAACAACACTAAATCCACTTCTCCTTCTTTTTTATCTTTCCATCTTGCATAGGTTAGATCTAGATTCTCTCTATGCATCCATTGAGATAAAATAGCCGTTTCTACCATATTTCCCATTTCGCTGTCTGTTTCAGAAATTGGCGAGAACAAAGCTGTTATTAGTGAAGGATTGGTTAAATATACTTTAAAACTTGTTACTCTCTTTAATCGTTTTGCATTAATATCTACTTTGTTCAATACTTTAATTAAAAAGGCTGACTCTAAATATTCCAGGTATTTCTTTAAGGTATCCTTAATAATTCCACTTTCCTTAGACATTGTTTCATATGAAAATTCATTACCTGTATTATAGGCTATGTAAGTGAAGAAGCGATTCAGTTCCTGAACATCTTTAATGCCGTAAAGACTTGGTAAATCTCTTAAAAGCACCTTGTCAACTATATCATTTTTGACATATCTTCCCATATCGCTTTGTATTTTTTCAGACAAAACAACCTCAGGGTAACCTCCAAAATTAAGGTAATTAATGAATTCTCTATTTAATGCTTTTATGTCATGTGTTACTGCATATGGTATTTTGAGATTTGCATAATCTATTTCACCTTTCAGTATCAAATGATTCATGTTTTTTAAATGAATATATTCCTGAAAAGTAAGTGGTGGTAACATAAAGTCAGTAAATCTTCCTGCTCCACTTTCTGTACTGTGCCACCTTAAGGCAGCTGCGGCAGAGCCGGAGACTATAAATTTTGTATCAGGATATGAATCTACTAATACTTTTAAATGCCTTTCCCAATCTTTTAAGTACTGTACTTCATCAAAAAAAACATAACAACCTTCTAAGTTTTGTAATTTAACAGCATCTTTACATAACAGTAATATATCTTCTAAACTTAAATTAAGATAAAGAGGATTGTCTATACCAACAAAAAATATTTTTTGCGGATTAACTTCGTCTTTAATTAATTGATCTATAGAATGAAACATCATTACAGTTTTACCAACACGTCGGGGTCCCATTAAGACAACAGCTCTACGTATATCTTTTTCTTTGACAAAAGGATAAAACAAGTCAAAATAAAGCCTTTTCTGCATATCCTGATAAGCTGAATGGACTTCTTTAGACACCCACCACGGATTTTCGTAATGTAGCCTTTCGATAATTTTCTCAGTCGGAATAATACTTGAAATTTTCATAAATACTCTTATTTCTGTAAAAATAGCAAAAATAAGCATAATTAAAACTATCTATTTTCTATTTTTTGCCTTAAATAAGAAAAAAAGATCAGCTTTGAAGTCTTATTAGATGTATAAACATTCTCATGTTATTAAAAAAGATGGCTATTTTAATACTCAATCTGCCGTTGAGTAAGCTGTTCGGAAATCCCGAATAACCACATTTTTGATTAATTCTCCCTAATTCAAAATGTTTTTGAACCCAGACTTCACAGCCCTGATCAAAGCGGCATCTCCCGATTTAGAAAAACAAGGCTTTTGCCGTAGTTTTTTCTTGATCGGGAATATAACGGACAGCAGGACACGAGCGATAGCGACTGACGAAGTAAACAGCTCCTAATAAAAAAACGAGACTCTCTCTAAAAGAAAAAATCTCGTTCACCTATTATTATTTTTTAATCTGAAATAATACTCAGAATCGTGTTTGGGATTTCGGCGAAAGCTTCGAAAGAGTAGGGCTTTATGAGATACCCTTTTACGCCCAGTACATCGCATTTTTGTTTGTATGACGGGTTTATGCTCGTGGAATAGACAAAGCAGGGGATACTTTTAAGTTTGTTGTGCTTTAAAATTTCCTGTAGCGCCTCAATGCCGTTGAGTATGGGCATGTTGATATCTGTCAGGATTACATCGGGGGTTTCGTTTGCAGTATCTTTTAGGAAATTCAGCAGTTCTTCGCCATTGGCTACGAGGCTTACTTTTCCAAACTCCGGATTGTTGTTGAAAGTTTCGAAGATTACGTCTGCATCATCATTATCGTCTTCGGCAATTATGATATGTAGCTTTTTTTGAGGCATTCTTAAATTGGAAAATAAATAGTAAATGTTGTCCCTTCATTCAGTTTACTTTCGACTGTGATATTTCCGGAATGGTTTTCCATAATCTTTTTGCAGATCGCCAGGCCTATGCCGTTTCCTGAATATTCGTTCCGGGCATGCAGGCGCTGAAAGATTGTAAAAATTTTGAGAAGATGGCTCGTCTCCATTCCAATACCGTTGTCTTTGATCTGAATCTTTACAAATTTACTATTTTGATTCGGTATTTCAACATCTAAATTATCAGTCTGATCAATTTCAATAACCGGAGGGCAATTTGGCTTACAATATTTAATGGCGTTTGATATCAGATTAGAGAAAAGCTGGCGCATCTGAACCCTGGAAGCTTTTATAACAGGCAGGTCTCCAACTCTTATATCGGCTTTTTTGTCGTTGATAATTACTTCAAGGTCTTCTTTAACTTCAGAAATGACCGTTGTTAAATCAATTTCTGTATGTTCTTCTTTCACGGTATGCGAAGAATATTTAACCAAATCATCTACAAGGGAATTAAGGCGTAAAACCGATAATTTAATCACACCCATTGATTTAGCATCAATTTCTGTTAAGTTACTTCCGTCTATTTTACTGTTGTGCATGAGGATTTTTCGCAGCGGTTCTTTTAAATCGTGCGATATAACGTGTATGAATTCCTCGAGGTTGCTGTTGATTCTGTTAAGTTCTTTAATTTTTACTTCCAGTTCCTCCTGATGTTTTATTAAAGCTTCTTCGTATTTTTTCTTTTCGGTCAGGTCGACAACCACAATACCAATAGCATCAACAGAGGGTTCAAGATCTGTGAGAGAGATATAGGCCGGAAATGTAGCAGGGGTGTCATTGGTTTTAAAAAGAATTTCATGTGTGCTAAGACCATATTTTAAGGCATCAATGAGTGTCGTAAATTGGGATGAATTGTCAAAATACCCTTGTATGTAGTTGCCAATTATTTTTTCTGATGGGATGTTGACCAATTTCGAAAAATACTCATTACAATAAAGGATAAGTCCATTTTTAGAAATACTCAGGGCACCCTGCCTGAATTTTTCAATAAGCAGCCTATAAGTGTAATCTGCTGTTTCAAGAGAATAAAGCTGTGAAATTCCATCTTTGTTGACCACAAGGGCATCAACGTCTCCTTCTCTTATAGCTTCAATAATACTGTTTGATTCATCAAGTTTTTCCTTTAATGATTCAATTTCTGCTAATAAGGAGTCTATATTTTTATCGTCTACTATCAAATTCTATTCACTTAAATTAAGTATTTTCAATACCTTTTCCTGATCTGATAAATCACCGATAATGATTCGTCTTGGGGCAGGATATGTTTTTATTAAAGTGGGTATCGCTACAATCTGGTGTGCAACAGCCTGTTCTGTATCCCGGCTAATATCTATGATGTCCAGTTCATAGTTACCCTGAAGATGTTTGTCGCATATTCTGCGTAAATTTTCAATTGCATGTCCTGATTTAACAGACATACCCGAAACAAAAAGTATGAACTTATGTTTGGCTGTACTATTTTCATCAGCTGAATTATCCATTTTTTAAGCTTTTAAGGGTTTGATATTAAGCCCTACAAGTACTCTTTCCTCATTAGAAAGATCGCCAATGATCTTGCGAATGGGTTCTGGAAATTTTCTTACCAATGTAGGCACCGCCAAAATTTGATCACCCTCAGCCAATTGTGGATTCTTAAGCAAATCGATAATTTCGATGCTGTATTTCCCGGCCAGATATTCTTCGGCATACTTTTTTATATTTTCAAGCGCCTTAATTGATTTTGGTGTCTGACCCGCTATATATAGTAATAACTGCCATTCGGCTACAACTTCTTTTTTCATAGTATTCCTATTTTTTCTTAGAAATCAGTTTTTCCTGTAATTCTTCTGTAGCTTTCAGAATACTTAATTCTTCTTGCGCCGATTCAAATTCATTTCTAAGAGCTTCAATATTAGCTTCCAAAACTTTGCGTTTACGCTCAATTTCTCTGTCTTTTCTGTTAATTTCATTCTGAAGCTTAATATCAGACATTGTTTTCTTGAATTTGTGTGACTGTCTTGCAGCACCTGTAAGGATTCCATTCGGACCTAATTCAACATCCAGCAATTCTATCCCGTTATTGGTAATAACAAATTCCCTAACCTGATTGGAATGTCCCATTCCTCTGGCTTTGATAATAAATATACCGCGGTTTCTTTCACCAATGCCTTCCATATCACGAACCGTAATCCACGTATCAACTAATGAAGATACAGATTCTTCCGCAAGATCCGGCCTGAAATTATCGGTTTGTTTATTTAAAGACGTAAAAAGTGCCGTAATATTGTGTGCCTTGAGCATATCGATAAGCCTTACAAGCATCGAACGTACTTCATGTTCGCTTCCTACCGTTATCAGATTGCTTATTGGGTCAATAATAATGGTAGTGGGCTCAAATTCCCTGATTAATTTTCTAAGTGTAAGCAGATGCAGTTCCAGACCGTTTAACGAAGGACGGGAAGAATGAATTTGCAATGTTCCTTTCTTAATATGTTTTTGAAGGTCAATGCCAATAGATCTCATATTTCGAACCAGCTGTTGTGGCGATTCTTCAAACGCAAAATAGATTGTTTTTTCGTTCTTTTCGCATTGTTCATTGGCAAAATAACAGGCTACAGTTGTTTTTGCCGTTCCTGCCGTTCCGGATATTAAGATATTGCTGCCACGATAAAAACCGCCGCCCTCAAACATTTCGTTTAACCCTGGAACTCCTGTAGAAACCACCTCAGAACTCACTTCATTATCGAGTTTTAGAGAAGTAATAGGAAGCACTGAAATTCCATCTTCATCAATCAGAAACGGATATTCATTGGTACCGTGCGTAGAACCTCTGTATTTTACTATTCGGAGCCTTCTGGTCGAAACCTGTTCTATAACACGATGATCCAGAACAATAACACAGTCTGAAACATATTCTTCGAGTCCCTGACGGGTAAGTGTGGCTTCACCACGTTCTCCTGTAATAATAGCAGTTACTCCTTTGGCTTTAAGCCAATGAAATAAACGACGCAGTTCTGCGCGAAGAATTGCCTGATTATCTAAACCTGCAAATAAAGATTCTATTGTGTCTAAAACCACTCTGGTTGCTTTTACGGAGTCAATTGCATAACCTAATCTGATGAACAAGCCATCAAGGTCATATTCTCCTGCTTCTTCAATTTCCGACCTTTCGACACGAACATGATCGACTACGAGTTTTTTGTCTGCTTTAAGTTTTTCAATGTCGAAGCCCAATGACTTAACATTTAAAGTAAGATCATCCGATGGCTCTTCAAAAGACATGAAAACGCCGGTTTCGTTATGTTCGGTAATTCCCTTAATTAGGAATTGCATTGATAATAATGTTTTTCCACAGCCGGCACCGCCACAGATCAGGGTAGGCCGTCCTTTAGGAAAGCCTCCGTTCGTAATCTCGTCCAGTCCGTCAACTCCGGTTGGAGTTTTAGGGAATATAAATTGCTGTACTTTTGATTTTTTGTATGCCATGCTAATATCGTATTTACTCAAATATACGTTTTCTTACAGAATTGACAATCAATAATTATTAAAGATTTAACACCCGTTTAAAGAAATTATGAACAAATTTTAGCTTTTACATACCTAAGCGGGCCTAATATACATTATTTGGTAATATAACCTTGTTTTTATGAAAATGTAAATCACTGCTTTGTAATACATTCAATATTCTTTTTGCTTTCCCGGAAGCTACAATTAAAGTACAGAATATGATTTTATTATAGTATAAAAACTGAACTCAGACAGAAATTACAATTAACTTAAATAAAATGATATTTATTTATCTTGATAAATTAAGACTATAATTATGACGATTCAGCAATTAAATATATTGCAGCTTTAGACGAAGAACACTTTTACATGGGCTGCCAAAGTCTGCATACTTAAACAGCCCCGACTTAGCTGCTTCCGGTCTATTTAAACCTTTCAAAGAGCCTCTTCCGGTAAGGGAAATCAGTTTGGTGGTTTCAGATTCGTTTTCGAAGAAATTAGTGCTCAAAAAAATAAATGAAGCCATTTTAAACTGCCTTCCGAAATCGCTCAAAAAAGATTTCGCATATCCAAAAATCCGCTGTAACGATTCGCTTATCTTGTAAAAGCGGTGAGCAGGTTTATGTAAGTAAGAACTGTAAATAAGTAAGACAGTTAATGATTATTTTAAATTTAGAATAATGTATATCGTCAGTATTATTAAGCCTTATTTCTGATTTAATACTTCTTTTCCTTAATTACGAATTAATGTTCTATATTTGTTAGGAATCTCAAATTTAAAATCCAAATGCAGAACAATTTACTAAGTGGCTTAAAGGAGCATGAAAACAAATTATTAACAATATGGTCTCAAATTCTGCAGGAAACAGGAGGGGGTGACGGAGCAATGGAAGAAGAAGAATCAAAGGAATTTGCTTCTCTGTTTACAAGTGCATTAGCTAAATCTGATGTTAGTTATGAAAACTCTGAAGAGTTTGAAAAAGTAGAAGATCTTATTGTCGGAATCGCATCTTCGAGAGGAAAACGCGGATTTTCTCCAAGGGAAAATGCACAATACCTTATCTCTTTTAAACAAGCAGCTTCACAGATTCTTTCGGAAATAATTAAAAATCCGTCTGAATTTTATGATGCCAGTCTGAAATTGAATGAAATTTTAGACAATATGACGATCATGACGTTTGAAGCCTACATGAAAGGCAGAGAAGATATAATCTCAAGACAGGTAGATGAAATCAGCGAAATTTCAACTCCGGTAATTACAGTTTGGGATGGAATTGTAGCCTTGCCGATTATTGGAACTCTGGATAGTTCAAGAACACAAATTGTGATGGAAAACCTTTTGCAACAGATTGTTGATACAGGAAGTTCAATTGCTATTCTGGATATTTCAGGCGTTCCGGCTGTTGACTCACTTGTGGCACAGCATTTAATAAAAACAGTAAGTGCAACCCGTTTAATGGGAGCAGAATGTATTATCAGCGGTATTCGTCCTGAAATCGCACAAACCGTTGTGCATTTAGGAATCGATCTTACCGGAATCCTAACAAAAGCATCATTAGCAAGTGCACTTCGAACGGCATTCGATATGCTGCAGCTTCAGGTAGTTAAAAGAAAAGTAATAGGATAAGAGTTTAGAAATATGGAAAGAATTCCTATATTAAAGATGGGAGATTTTCTACTGGTTACGATACAAGTAGATTTGTATGATCAGTTAGCAGAAAATTTGGAATCAGATTTAATTAATACGATTAGTAAATATAGTTCAAAAGGTGTACTGATTGATATTTCAGCCGTTTCTATAATTGATTCCTTTATGGGACGAATTTTAGGAAACATTGCTGTCATGTCAAAAATAATGGACGCGCAAACTGTTGTTGTAGGGATGCAGCCTGCAGTTGCGATTACACTTGTAGAATTAGGACTGTCCCTGAATGGAGTCATAAGTGCCCTGAATGTAGAGAAGGGTATGGAATTGCTACGCTCAAAAATGCACACTAGTGATAATGAAGAGCAGGATTATGACGACGATAACGAACAATAGAGAAGAAGCCCTTATTATAAAAGAACAAGATGTTGTACCGCTTCGTAATCGTGTAAAAGAGTACGGTGTGAAAATTGGTATGAGTATTTTAAATCAGACCAAATTGATTACAGCAACCAGCGAGCTTGTTCGAAATCTCCTGAAATACGGTGGAGGAGGCAAGGTAATCATTGAATCAGTCAGTAATGGACGTGACAATGGTGTGCGTGTTACCTTTATAGATAATGGCCCGGGAATAGCAGATATAACTTTAGCAATGAAAGACGGATACAGCACAGGAAAAAGTTTAGGATTGGGATTACCAGGAACCAAAAGACTGGTCAATGAATTTGACATTAAAAGTGAATTAGGAAACGGTACAACAGTTACTATAACAAAATGGAAAAATGGATAATACTTTTTCTAGTTATAAAATTGATGACCGCAGCCTTATTCCGTTTATAAAAAGAGAAATACATAATATGGCAATTCAATTAGGTTTTAGTACCCACAGGGCAGCGGAGACTGATATTATTGTTTCCGAATTAACTTCAAACCTTATAAAATTTGCCAAACATGGTGAGCTGCTGTACAGAGCTCATCTTTTAGGAGAACAAAACGCAATCGAAATTTATTGCCTGGACAATGGGGCAGGTTTTGATAATGCAGCCAAAATTATGAATGATGGCTATTCTACTTCCAATACGCTTGGTCATGGTTTAGGTTCAATTAAAAGACTGAGCAATGAATTTCAGATTTATTCAATAAAAAACTGGGGATGTGTTCAATATGTCAGGATTTGCGAAAAAATTGATATGTGCTTCCCTGAGATTAAAAATCAATTGAAATATAGTGCTATTGCACTTAATTATCCGGGAGAAAAAGTTTGTGGTGATGGTTATCACATCAAGTATCTAAAAAACGGATTCCAGATATTTGTTGGTGATGGCCTTGGGCATGGTGAACACGCTTATGAAGCAGTGCAGACAGGAATTAAGGCTTTTAAACAATCGATAGAGTCTGATCCTTCGGAGATACTGAGAGATATACACACCAAAACAAAAAAAACAAGAGGATTAGTAGCCACGATAATCGTTGTAGACTATAAATTAGAAGTATGGAATATGTGTGGTATCGGAAACATCAATACCCGTATTTACAACGGACTCGAAAATAAGACTTACACGCCTTACAATGGCATCATAGGACATAATATTCCGCGTACTTTAAACAATACCATTCTCCCGTATAAAAAGCATCAAATCATCATCATGCACAGCGATGGACTGCGTACTAGATGGAACCTGAACGATATGAGTTCTATTTTCAAGCAGAGTCCCGGTATAATTGCCGCTTCTTTACTGAAAGAAAATATAAGAGGCAATGATGATGCAACCATTCTGGCAGCTAAAATAACATAAGCCATGAAAGAGATCATAAAAATAAATCTTGACAATGAAATGGACTTAATAATGGCCCATAAACGGTGTATAAAAATTGCCGAAATGTGTGGTATGCCATCTTCTTTTCAAACAAGATTTTCTACTGCTGTTTCTGAAGTGGCAAGATGTTCCATCGCAAAAGGCAGTAATTCATTGCTCGTTTTGGGTGTCAACATTATAAAAGCGACGCAAAAAGAAATTGTGGCAATCATAACGGATGCTGTAGATTTAAAAAACTGCAGTCCCGAAGCTTTTAATTACGCCTCAAAAATTGCTGCAAATATTGAATACAGTTTTTATAACAATCAGTCAACAACCCGAATCAGCCAACCGGTTTTATCTCCTGGATTGATGTCTGAAACCAAGATTAAAGGTCTGATTGATTATTTTAAATATGAGCCTCCTTTGTCTCCATATGATGAAATCAGGAAGAAAAATATTGAACTGATAGCGCTTTCAGAAAAACTGGTCGAAAGTGAAAATAAGTACAGACAGCTCGCCAATACAATTCCGATTTTAATCTGTGTTATTGGTGAACGCAATAATGTTATCCTTGCCAATGAGTCATTAGAGAACTATCTTCAGTTTCCTTTATTGAATTTCGACAGAAAAACTCTGAGCAATTTTGTTCATCCTGAAGATATTGACAGAATTTTAGAAGGCTGGAGCAGAGCGAGGTCAAACCGGTCTGACTTCTTAGGTGAAATCAGAATTAAATATGACAATAGCAGTTACATATGGCATTTGGTTTCCATTATTCCGAATAAATCAGAAGACGGTTCTTTTAACAGCTGGCTTATTCATTTTGTAGATATCAATGCACAGAAAATGGTGGTGGAGACACTTAAGGACAACTCCGAATTAAAAATAATTCAGCGTGAACTCGAAAGTGCCAATTCAAAACTATTGTTTAAAAATAAAGAACTGGAGCAGTTTGCCTATATTGCCAGCCACGATTTGCAGGAACCACTGCGAAAAATTATGATTATGCTTTCACGGGCAGGTCAGCATTTATCAGAAGATCAGAAAAAGGAATATTATTTTGACCGAATTACTTTAGCAGCCGGACGATTATCGCATCTCATTACAGATGTGCTTAATTATTCGAGAGTTGACATTAAGAAACAGCAATTTGAAGAGGTTGATCTTAATGAAGTAATGTCTGAAATTCTGGGTGATCTTAGCATGGTAATCGAAGAAAAAAGCGCAGTGATTCATGTCAATGAACTTCCGATAGTTTCAGGATTGCATACACAGCTTCGCCAGTTGCTTTATAACCTGGTTAATAATGCATTGAAATTCACCTCTGCAGATCCAATTGTAACCATTTCTGCAACGAATTTGCCCGATGAAAAGAATGAGCTTGCGTTGTCAGGCAACTATCATCTGATCTCCGTCTCTGATAATGGAATCGGGATGGACAGTCAATATTCAGGACGGATCTTTGATATGTTCCAGCGCCTGCATGAAAGAGATCAATATGGAGGAAATGGAATCGGACTGGCTTTATGCCGCCGAATCATAGAAAATCATAACGGCAGTATTGATTTTACCAGTCAACCCGGAAAAGGAACTACTTTTTGGATTTACCTACCAAAGCAGCAATAACAAAAAGACAATCTATATGGATTGTCTTTTTGTTTTAAGAAGCAGCAATTATCTTCTCTGAAGGTGTTACATATATACAAAGCTCTTTTATGGAATCTAAAATCTTTAGCTCTGGAAACGACATCCTTTTGTGTCCGTCCCGATAGCTATCGGGAGGTGCAAAAGATCTAGTGTACAAAAGGAATAGCTTCTAAACAAAAAACGAGACCACTTCATTAAAGAAGCAATCTCGTTCATCAACTCAAGTAAGGGAAATTATCCGTGAGCGGCTACAGAAACGTCAGCCCATTCTTCCCAGGTGGCTAATTTTTGTTCATAGTTTTGTTTGGCAAATGGCAAAGCAACTTTTCCTAAGAATAGACGTAGAGGAGGATTCTCAGCTTCGACTAGTTTAATGATAGCCGGAACCGTAGCACTTGTTTTTCCAAAGGTATCAGGATCATGCCCTTCTGCAATGGCTTTTTTGAGTCCGTCATAAGCGTCGATGCTTTCGCTATTGAATCCGTTACCCCAAATATCAGTAACATATCCGTTTGGCTCCACCAATGTAACATTGATTCCGAATTGTTTTACTTCTGAAGCCAGTGTTTCAGTAAGACCTTCAACGGCAAATTTAGATGCATTGTAAAGTCCCACGATTGGTAAAGTAGCAATACCCAAAATAGAGGAAACCTGAATAATGTGACCACTTTGTTGATTTCTCATAATTGGCAGGACGGCTTGTGTTAACCAAAGCGTTCCAAAGAAATTGGTTTCGAATTGTGCTCTGGCTTCCTGTTCGCTGGCTTCTTCTACAGCACCATGGAGGGCATAACCCGCATTGTTGATCAGTATATCAATTTTCCCGAAATGCTGTCTTACTTTTTCTACTACGGCAAACGATTCCTCACGATTGTTTACATCGAGTTTCAAAGGCAAAATGGCATCGCCGTATTTTGCTTTTAAGTCGGTTAGGGAATCGATATTTCGGGCTGTTGCAGCAACCTGATAACCTTTTTCTAAAAATGCTTCTGTCCAGGCTTTTCCAAATCCTTTTGATGCCCCTGAAATTAAAATTGTTTTTGACATGTTTTCTAATTGTTAATTGTTAATGATGAGTTGTAAATTGTAAATGGGTTATGAATTATGAGTTAGTTTTACGATTCTTTTTATGATTTTATTGTTTTTTCTAAGTATTGATATTGATTTTTGCTATTGTTATTTCAATTTAAAAATGACCAATCGGTCATTTTTTTGACAAAAAAAATTAGAGGCTGTTTTCGGCTATTATATTTTTGAGGGTTTTAGCAATGATTTTCATTTTATCGTTTTTGCCTGACATTCTTGAAATGAGATGACCACCTTCCATCATGGCAAACATGATTAGCGCAAATTCTTCAGCATTCCAGTTTGGCTTAAATTCTCCGTTGGCAATTCCTTTGTTGACGATGCTGGTCAACAATTGTTGATTATCGTTACAGCCTTTATTAATTTTCTCTTTTACAATAGGGTTGGTGTCGTCAGCTTCGGTTCCGAAATTCAATAACGGACACCCGCCAGTTAAAGGCGGATTCACGGCATTACTAAAGAAATCAATATAAGCAAACAATTCTTCTTTTGCTGTTTTGCCTTTACTGATTTCAGAAACCAGTTTGTCTCCCAACATTTTCATATTATAATCAACCGCAGCAAAAGCGAGAACTTCTTTATTTTCGAAATGAACATACATGCTGCCTTTTGACAATTTGGTAGCTTCCATAATATCACTCATGGCCGTTGCTGCTATCCCTTTTGTATTAAAAATAGGTGCTGCTTTTTCTATGATGAATTGTCTGGTTTCTTCCCCCTTTGCCATGGTAACTATTCTTTAGTTTAATATTCTAAAAGAATTATAATGCAAATATATGACCGATTGGTCATATATTTGCATTTGTTAAGATTTTTTTAAGAATATATTTTTTAATATGAATGGAATTTCAATACCCAAATATGAACTTAACCCATATGAATACTGCGATTTACAGCAATTTGTTCAAGAAAAGTTTCATCATGAGAAACCACAATTAATGTACCCTGATACTCATTTAAAGCGTTAGTAAGTATTTGTATATTTTGTAAATCAAGATTATTAGTTGGTTCATCTAAAATAATAATATCAGGAGCTTCATTGGTTATTGTTAAACCGCAAAGCATTAAACGCATTCTTTCCCCACCGCTTAAATAACGGCAAGGCTTATCCCAATGAGACTGGGTAAACAAAAACCGATTCAGCCTCATCTTTATATCGTGCTCTTCTAAACCTGAGTTGTTGCTTTGCTGCGCTTGTTGGTAAACCGTTATGTCATTATTGAGCAATGAATAATCCTGATCAATATAAATCATTTCGCAATCCGTTATTTTAAGTCTTCCTTTTTTTGGTTTTAACTCTTCTAAAATTAGTTTTATAAAAGTCGTTTTTCCGGAGCCGTTATTTCCTTTTACAGCAATTCTTTCTCCACTTATAATCTGAAAGTTAACATCAGTCTTCCAAAGCGATACTTCATTATGATTATAGTTAATTGATTCGGCTGTCACAAGAATTTTTCCTTTGTACAATTTGGAATCGCTCAGGCCAAATTTCATTTTCTCCAGACTTGAAACTTCGTTACGCAATTCACGCAATTCCTGTGAGATACCGCCAATTTTTTCAGCGTGTACGCTTTTTGTTTTTGAAGTACTGTTTTCGGCCTTATTCTTCAAAGTATTCATCATGATACGGGCGACTCCGGCTTTTTCCTGCTTCTTTTTTCCTTTTGCATCAGACTTTTGCTGTCTTTCTAAGGTTTCCCGTTGTTTTTCTTTGGCTTTTTGAAGCAATTTTTCCTTCGAATGAATATCTTGTGCTAATGCCTCTCTTTCAATATTCTTTTGTTCCCGGTAAAAATCATAATTACCTCCGTACGTTTTGATTCCGCCTGAATTTAATTCACAGGTAACAGGAAGTAAATTTAATAGTTTTCGGTCGTGACTTACAATGAGTAGTGTACCTGACGAAGCTTTTATAAAGTCATATAATAATTTTCTTCCCTGAACATCCAAATGATTGCTTGGTTCATCGAGCAATATAAGCTTTGGCTGATGAATCAGGATGCCAGCCAGAAAAACTTTTGTTTTTTCACCGCCACTTAAAGATTCCAGCTTTTGAGTTAATTTTAAATCATTTAAACCCCAATATTTCAAGGCTTCATTGCAGCGTTCCTCAATAGTCCAGTCGTCATTGAGCAGATTCAGGTTTGTTTCATTGACGTTACCTTCCAGAATTTCATGCAGTGCAGTAAGTTTTACATCAATCTGTAAAGCTTCTGAGATTGTCAAATTATTGTATTGCCCAAAAATCTGTGGAATATAATAGGGCTGAGTATCGATTTCGAGCATTCCGCCTGACGGAAATAATTCTTTTGCAATAATTTTTAGCAATGTAGATTTTCCGGAACCGTTATGACCAACTAAGGCTATTTTGTTTCCGGTATTTATAGTTAAATTGATGTCGCTAAACAACAATTCTTTATTAGAATGTGTATATGAAATGTTTTGCAGAATAAGCATAATCCCTTTCTTAAGCATTAATAAAATAGCAAAAACCAAAGTCTGGCTTGCTGTCTTTATATCTGAAAGAAATTATTTATTCACATTTACGGAGTATTTTTTTTGAAAGTACAAATATAGGAATGTTTTCATATTATGCCAAAATCAAAAAATGAAGCCTGAGAAAATTATTTTTTCATCAATACTGATTTTCTCGTTTCTATGCTAGATTTTTCATTAGTCCTTGAAGAAGTTGATCTGGTATCACTTTTTTTCGAAGATGTTCTGGCACTTACTTCGACGTTAGCTTTATGATTTGAAATATTCATAGTTGCTTATTTAAATTTCACTTTACAAATCTAAAGCCAATGAAAAACAATTAGTTATACCTTTATTAATTTTAGTTACATTATTATTACATATTAAATAATGTGCGTTTCATTATTGTTACGAAACAGTTTCTAAGATGCTTTTTAGAACGATATCAAATAACAATCCGCATTTTAGTGGCCTGTAATTTTTTTGTAAATTAGGAAGCCGAAATTTCGGCTTAAAAACCGGATGGCTATTTAATCTAAAAAATCAGACTTTAATATGATACAACTAACTGTAAACGGCAAAACCGAAAATCTTGATGTAAGTCCGGAAATGCCACTTCTTTGGGCAATCCGTGATACTTTGGGGCTTACCGGAACAAAATTCGGCTGCGGCGTCGCACAATGTGGAGCCTGTGTAGTTCATCTGGATGGGGAAGCAGTTCGATCCTGTGTTACAAAAATGAGCCGTGCAAAAGGTAAAAATGTAGTCACTATAGAAGGATTATCTGAAAACAACGATCATCCGGCCCAAAAAGCATGGCAGGAAATCGACGTTCCCCAATGCGGATATTGTCATTCAGGACAAATCATGTCTGCAGCAGTACTTCTTCGGGAAAACACAAATCCGACAGATCAGGATATAGACAATGCCATGGCCGGAAATATCTGCAGATGTGGTACTTATCCGCGAATTCGTAAAGCCATACATCTGGCTTCAGAAATACAAAAGAAAAACAAAATCTGACAGATAAAGCAGCAAATAAAAAACTATGTCAACAAAAATTAAATTTACATTCATAGCTCTGGTACTTTTCTCAGGTATTGGACTCGCATTTGCCGTTTCGTTTCATCAGACAACGGAAAAAGAATATGTTACTATTACTCCGATAAAAAAAGATAGTGTAGCATCTGTTGCGGCATTTAAACAGGTTTATAAAGTATTGATGAGTCCGCGTTGTGTTAATTGTCATCCAAAAGGAGATATTCCGCTTCAGGGCGATAACAGTGTTGTACACAGCATGCAGCCTAAACGAGGCAAAGACGGGAAAGGTGTTTATGCTATGAAATGTGCTAATTGCCATCAGCCATCAAACAGCCCCGGACTGCATACACCGCCAGGAAACCCCGAATGGCATTTACCGCCTGCTGATATGAAAATGGTATTTGAGGGAAAAACTGCTCACGAATTAGCCAAACAATTGGTAAACCCAAAACTTAACGGCCATAAAGACCTGCAACAACTTATAGCGCATGCAGATGACGGCCTGGTTAAAGCAGGCTGGAACATGGGAAAAGGAAGAACCGCCCCGCCTTTAACTCATGCTCAATTTAAAAAAGCATGGATTACATGGCTGAAAACGGGTGCTTATGCTCCTGCAAAATAACATTATCTTAATTTAATGATTATCCAATGACTCAAAATAACAACATAGATAATACAAGACGAAATTTCCTGAAACTTACCGGATTAGGAGGTGCTGCTTTGTGTCTTGGTATTTACTTTCCTGCAAATGGCTCACCAGTACTGGTTCGTCCTTCTGAACTAAGCGACTCAGAAATCGAATTATGTCCCTGGATTATTATCAATCCTTCTGGAAAAGTAACCATTGTAAACCACAGGGCAGAAATGGGGCAGGGCTCTTTTCAGTCGGTACCGCAAATTGTAGCTGAAGAACTTGAAGTTGACATGAAAGATATCAACGTAATTTTTGCCATTGGTAACGAAAAAAAATATGGCGGACAAATTACGGGGGGAAGCTCAACGATTCGTTCCGCTTATAAAAAACTGCTAAAATTAAGTGCGAGCGCCCGTGAAATGCTTATTTCAGCTGCAGCGACAAAATGGAATGCTCCCATTACTGACTGCTATGCAGAATCGGGACAGGTAATTCACAAACCATCAGGAAAAAAATTACATTATGGTAAACTTGCTGAAGCAGCTTCAAAACTGGAAGCCCCAAAAGAACCAAAATTAAAGAAAATCTCTGAATACAAACTAATTAGAAAACCGCTCAAAAGAATTGATACACCGCTTAAAACCAATGGTGAATTAATTTTTGGACTTGACAAGAGAATCCCCGGAATGTTAGTTGCCTCGGTAGAGCGCGATCCTCGTTATCTTGGAAAAGTCAAAAGTTTTGATGCAGCCGGTGCTTTAAAAATTCCAGGAGTAAAGAAGGTTTTTAAAGTTAAAATGGGATATTATGAATATATGCGCGAAGGTGTTGCTGTAGTTGCAGATTCAACCTGGGCGGCCCTTGAGGGCAGAAAACAATTAAAAGTAGAGTGGGATAGCAGTGGTTTCAAACACTGGAGCACGCCGGAGATATTCGAAACCCAGAATAATCTTCTCAAAACAGAAGAAGGCATGATACTCAAAACGCAGGGAAATCCAACCGAAGTATTATCCAAAACAGATAAGAAATTAGACGTTGTTTATCAAACTCCCTATCAGTCACACGTTGCGATGGAGCCTGTAAATTGTATTGCACATCACAAGGGAGATTCGATTGAAATCTGGGGCCCTATACAAGCTCCGGGATGGGTTCAGGATTATGTTAGTAAACAATTTAAAATAGACAAAGAAAAAGTTATTGTTAATATGACTTTTCTTGGTGGTGGTTTTGGACGCAAAGCCATGAATGATTATCCGTATGAGGCTGTAGCAGTTTCAAAAGAATTAGGCGGACCCGTTCAGGTTGTCTGGACACGTGAGGATGACGCTACTTTAGGGCCATTTCGCCCGGGAATTTCCTATCGATGTGAAGGAACTATTTCTAATGGAAAAATGGATGCATTAAAATTCAGAATGGCGGGTCAAAATAATGGTCACTGGAGCGGAGCCCCAAAGGATAAACCCAATGGAAGCACCAGTGAAGGATTTTTAAAACCATACTATGAAAGTGTCAAAAACGTAAGCTTTTCAGATGTTCTTTTTGAAACTACTATTCCTACGAGTTTCTGGAGATCAGTTTACGCTTCTACAAACGGATTTGCATATGAAAGCTTTATTGATGAAATGGCGCACGAAGCAGGAAAAGATCCTTTAGAATTCCGTCGTGAACATTTAAAGGAAGAGCGCTGCCAAAAAGTAATTGATAAAATGGAAGAAGTTTCCGGCTGGAAAAAACGTGGGAAAAATGAAGGATATGGCGTGGCTATTACAGAATGTTTCAACTCAACGGTAGGGCAGGTTGTAAAAGTTTCTAAAAATCCGGATGGCGGAGTTAAAATTGATAAAGTCTGGGCTGTCATGGATTGTGGCTGGTATGTAAATCCGGATATAATTGAGGCACAGATTGAAGGTTCTATTATTATGGGGTTAGGCGCTGCAACAACACATCAAATTACATTTAAGAACAACATTGTTGAACAGCATAATTTTTATGATTATCCGATGCCCCGTATTAATGAAATTCCTTCGATAGAAGTACACATCATAGAGAATGAAGAAGATGCAGGAGGAGTGGGTGAACCCGCACTGCCGCCTTTTGCGCCGGCACTAACCAATGCTATATTTGACTTGACAGGAAAACGAATCAGAACTTTACCTTTTAGTCTTGGAACTGTTTAATCAAACCAGTAAACATCCACATGCTTAGCGAAAAATTATTTCAAAAGATGATTAAACGATGATGCACGAATTATTAAAATTAAAAGAATCGTACATTTTAGCTCAGAAAGTCGGTCTTAAAGCTGTCATGGCAACAGTTGTCGCCATTGAAGGTTCCTCTTACAGAAGACCGGGCGTTCGTATGCTGATTTTTGAAAACAATACAATGGTTGGGGCTGTAAGCGGAGGCTGTGTTGAAAATGAAATCCTCAAACAATCCCAGTCTGTGTTTTTAAATAATAAAACAAAGATGATGGTTTATGATGGAAGGTACCGGCTCGGATGCGAAGGTGTCCTTTATATTCTTTTGGAACCTTTTTCTCCAGACATAGCTGCTCTGAATGCTTTTGAGACTGTTGTAAAGAAGAGACAAACTCTGAAAATTGAATCTTTTTATACCAAAACTGAGGGAATTCAGCCAGGTATGGGTTCCGAATTTCATTTCGAAGGAAGAAACTTTGCTTTTTCCAATATCCAATTAGATAAAACCTTGCCTGTTTACACACAAATATTGAAACCCCGTTTTCATTTAATTATTATAGGGTCAGAACATGATGCTGTTCAGTTAGGTCATTTCGCCTTTTTAACAGGCTGGGAAGTTACAATTGTAGCATCCGTAAAAGATCCCAAGACAATAGCTAATTTTCCGGGAGCAAACCAGGTTTTACATTTGCTGCCTGAAGAAATTGGCTCACTTTCCATTGACAGCGAAACGGCAGTTATTTTAATGACACATAGTTATTCAACCGATTTAAAGTTTCTTATCGGATTAAAAAATAAAAATCCTGCATATCTTGGACTTCTTGGCCCGGTTAAGAGAAGAAATCAATTATTAAACGAATTTTTTGAATACGCTGATACTTATAATGAAGAACTGATTGATGTTATTCATGGACCATCAGGTATTAGCATTGGAGCAGAAACCCCTCAGGAAATCGCAATTAGTATTATTGCCGAAATACTTTCAGTAGTGCGAAAAGAGGAGCCAATATCCCTAAAGTATAAAGTTAATGCTATTCATTCGTAAATTACAACAGGAAAGTAGTGAATCAAATTGCCATAGTAATATTAGCGGCAGGCAATGCCAAAAGAATGGGAGAATCCAAGCAGTTACTTCCCTGGAGAGATTCGACGTTATTAGGCAGTGTAATTGAAAATGCTTTTTCTGCTGCTGCAGATGAAATTTTCGTAGTTTTGGGTGCGTACAGAAATGAAATTCAGGAAAAAATAGACTTGTCACAAACCATTATACTTGTTAATAAAAACTGGCAAAAGGGACTGGGTAGTTCTATAGCGTTGGCAACTGCAGTAATAGATGAAAAATATCAGGATATCGATGCTGTTTTGTTTGTATTGGCAGATCAGCCTTTTATTAGTCATTCTCATTTAAATGCAATAATAGAACTTTATAATAAAGAGAAAGAAGCCATTATTATAACCCGAAAAGATGATTACAGGGGAGTTCCTGTTCTGTTTCCAAGAAAATTCTTTTCAGAACTTATATTATTATCCAATGATGAAGGAGCTAAACAAATCATCAACAGCAATAAAAATCAGATCAGGGAAGTTGTAACTCATGATGACATAACCGATATAGACACGTTGGAGTCGTATATTGCATTATCCCATAAAACTAAGTGACACAATTGAAAGACTTAAAGCGTTAATTTTAAACAAACGTAAAAAGTATTAGACTTCTAAATATATCGCAATTTCTCTTCTTCAATATCTAAATAATGCATCTGTCTTCTAATAATTGATTCGTCTAAAGTTTGGTCCTCTTTGTTTCTATTTACCAGCCATTGTCTTTGCTTGTGCAATAAATCAAGATAAATAACTTTAAGATCGGTGCCAATGGATTCATCATCAATTCCATTGCTGTGTTGTTCCCATTTCAGAATAAGATGCTGCAACTGAGCATGATTTTCTACCTGATCGTTATAATTAGTTTTTAAATAATGTATAGCATATTGCGCTAATTCTTGTCTTAACTGATTATAAGCTTCATCACGCGGTATTGGATCGTAGATATCAGTAAGCTTAATTTTTTTAATAAAATAAGGTAATGTTAAACCCTGAATCAACAAAGTCAAAAGAATGACAATAAAAGTGATAAACAAAATAAGGTTTCGTTGCGGAAAACCATTTCCGTTGTTCAGGTAAACGGGTATTGATAACGCAGCTGCCAGGGAAACAACACCTCTCATTCCGGTCCATCCCAGTATAAATGGGGTTTTTATACCTGGATTCCTTCTATCAGCAACAGTAATAAAGTTGCGTGCTATTAATGTTACAACGACAGCCCCATATGAGGAAAGCATCCGACTCACAATCAAAACCAGTGTTATCACAACACCATAACCAATTGCTGATGGAAGGCTGACTTCTTCAAGACCTTTGGTAATTTGAGGCAAATCTAATCCGATGAGCATAAAAACGAATCCGTTTAGTATAAAGCAGAAACTTTCCCAAACATTTAAGCCTTGCAGACGGGATTTACTGCTAAGAAAATGGTGCCTGTTATTAGACAAAAGCAAACCTCCGCTTACAACCGCTAAAACACCCGAAGAATGTACTTCTTCAGCTGCCAGATATATGATGTAAGGTGTAAGTAAAGATAAAACGATATCAACATTAGCATCAGTAGGCAAATATTTATGAGCCTTCATAAAAAGCCATCCAATCAACAGACCAATTGATACGCCGCCAATAATCATCCAGCTAAAATTGGCAGCAGCTTTAGAAAATATAAATTGTTCCGTTGCCACAGCAATCATAGCGAATCTAAAAATTATCAGGGATGAGGCATCATTCAATAAACTTTCTCCTTCTAAAATAGATGAAATAGCTTTTGGCACTTTAACGAATTTCAAGATTGCTCCAGCACTAACAGCATCTGGAGGAGATACAATTCCGCCCAAAACAAAACCTAATGCCAATGAAAATCCCGGAATAATATAATTGGCAACTAAAGCAACTGAAAGTGCAGACAGAAATACAACTACAAAAGCAAAACTTGTAATAATTCTCCTCCATCTCCACATTTCTTTCCAGGAAACAGTCCAGGCGGCTTCATATAATAACGGTGGTAAAAAAATAAAGAATATCAGTTCAGGTTCGATGTTTATAACAGGCACACCGGGAATAAAACTAATTACCAATCCGGCTAATACCAATAAGACAGGGTAGGCCACTTTAATTTTATTTGCCAACATAATCAGCAATAAAATAATGATTAATATGCCTAAATAAAAAGGGAAATTTTCAAGCATTTTCTTTTTTAGTTTATGAGAGGAAATTTAATGAATTATTGATTTATCATCAAAAAAAAAAAAACATTCTTTAGCAAAATTAATCAATTTTGACAGAAAGTGCTATTAGAAGTTCGTCTGCTACTCTTTTGATTAAAATCATTTGAAGAAATACAAACAAAGTAGTTATTAATTGACCATAAGAAAACTTCTACCACATTTGTCGTCAATCAAATAAGCAGATTGAAAATTTCATTACATCAAATTATTCTAAATGCGTTTTGATGCTTATTCTTGGTTACAATTGGTTTTTCTTTTTTGTGTTTTAAATCAGCAATACTTTTCTTAGAATTTTCAGGGATAGGAATATAGATATTAAACGCAACTCCTTTGTTTAGAATACCTTCAGCAACTATAATTCCATTGTGGTTCTCTACAATCTTCTTTACTATTGCCAGACCAATTCCTGTTCCGGAATATTCTTCAGTGTGATGGAGTCTTTGAAATATCACGAAGATATTTTGATTGTATTGGGCATCAAAACCAATTCCATTATCTGTAAAGCTAAGATTCCAATAATCACATATTTGCGGACTGTTTGGTAGATTTAGCAGTCTAAATTCATCATTTTTAAGTATAACGGATTGTATGGTAATATTTGGTGGAACATCAGGAGTGGAGAATTTTAATGAATTGCTTATTAGGTTGTAAATAAGTTGGCGAAATTGAAAAGGTATTATGTTTACAGCTACTAATTCATTTATTTTAAAAATGGCTTTTTTTTGAATAATTGTATCTATAAGTTCTGATTTTACATCTTCAATAATATCCTGTAAATCGCTCACTTCATATTGGTGATCAATAGCACTGACTCTTGAAAAATTCATTAAGTCTTCAATAAGCTGTCTCATTCTTGTCGCTGCAACATGTATACGTTTCAAATTATTCTTTCCGGCTTCAGTCATGGTTTTCATTTCTTTTTCCATAATAATTGAAATGAAAACCTGAATTTTCCGGAGTGGTTCCTGAAGATCATGACTTGATATAAAATTAAACGCAAGCAATTCTTTATTTGCATTTAACAGTTCAATGGCTCTTTTTTCTTTTTCAGCATTTTGAAATTCCAGCTCCTGATTTGCTGTTAGCAGTGCTTTAGTTTGTATTTTTAATTTTTCGAGCAAATCTTCTTTTTCATGCAGTTCTTCGGCTTCTTTCATTGCACGACTTATTTTTTGCAGTAAGGATGAAAAATTGTTTTTAGAAACATAATCTGTTACTCCTTCTTTGATAAGCATTACTGCATTTTCTTCGCCAATTGTGCCGGAAATTATTATAAAAGGTATGTTAAGATTTCTGTCTTTTATTATTTTAAATGCGGAAACGGCATCAAATGAGGGTAGGGAGTAGTCTGACAAAATAATATCCGGTAAAAAATTATCAAGAGATTCTTCAAATATTTTTTTTGATTCAACTATTTTTGAAACAAAAGATAACCCTGATTTTATTAAATGACGAACTAATAAATCCGCATCAGCAGTATTGTCTTCTAATATCAATATTTTAATATCTTTTTTTATTTGATATGGTACCATAACTTTAATATTAAAATAATTATTTATTTAAAATCCTACAGAGCTGGTTGACTAAGGATCATCCAATACATTCCTATTTCTTTTATAGAATTGAAAAAATTATTACTGTCAACTGGTTTCACTATATAGCTATTAGCGCCAAGACTGTAACATTTTTCTATATCCGGATCTTCCTGTGAAGAGGTAAGTATAACCACTGGAATCGACTTGAGTTCATCATCACTTTTAACTTTTTCAAGTACTTGTATTCCGGACATCTTTGGCATTTTTAAATCTAAAAGAATAAGTTTTGGATGTGATTTTGGATTTCTGTCTGAATAAATTCCCCGGCAGTATATAAAATCAAGAGCTTCAGCTCCATCTTTTACATGTAAAAGTTTATTTGTAAAGCCGCTTTTGTTTAATGCCCTAATGGTAAGCATAGCATCTTCCATACTGTCTTCTGCAAATAAAATTTCAATATCGTCGTAATTCATTTTTTATATTTAATTGTTAATATTCGGCAGGCTGAAATAAAATTTTGCACCTGCATCTAATGTTGATTCTGCCCACACTGTTCCGTAATGACGGTTTACTATTTTTTGTACAATAGCCAAACCAATACCCGTTCCCGCAAATTCTTCCTGAGAATGCAGACGCTGGAAAACGCCAAACAACTTATCGTAATAAGCCATATCAAATCCTGAACCCCAGTCTTTTATACTATAGATTATTTTATCGTTTTGGGATGTGGAAGTGATTTTAATTCGGGTTTCAGATTTATATTTTGAGTATTTTATCGCATTCGAAATTAAATTAACCCAAACTTGTTTGATTAATGATGCATCACCATTTGCCTGAGCAAGCTCCTCAATTTCAAATATTGGAATATTTTCGTCCTTTTCGATAATTACTTCGTTGATGACTCCCTGTATTAATGCTTCCATATTAATATTCGCAGAAGATACTTGTTTACGTCCTAATTTACTGAAAGCAAGTAAATCATCTATAAGGACTCCCATTTTGTTTGAATTTCGTATGATTGCCTGAAGTATTGTTTTTCCATCATCATCAATTGAGTATGTATAATCTTCTGTCAGAATTTGAGCATATCCATTGATTGCCCGAATTGGGGCACGCAGATCATGAGATACAGAGTAGGAGAATGATTCAAGTTCTTCCTGGGCCTTTTTTAATTCATCATTAGCTAAAGTCAGTTCCGTACTTCGTTTTTCCTGATAAGCCAATTCCCGATTCTTAACTATTAACTCGGCGGCTCGTTGTTGCTTCTCAATTTTTCTTTTTTCTTTTAGAATGTTTTCAGCAGCCAATTTTTTATTTGCGATAATTAATTCGGCAGCACGTTTTTCTTTTTCTTTACTCTGAAAGGCTAATTCTTTATTGGCTATAATTAGTTCCTTTGCCCTTTGTTCTTTTTGTTCATTTTGAAATTTAAGTTCTTTGTTGGCTATAATTAATTCAGCTGCACGTTTTTCTTTTTGCTCATTCTGAAATTTTAATTCTTTATTGGCTATAACTAATTCCGCAGCACGTTTTTCTTTTTCTTTATTCTGAAAGGCCAGTTCTTTATTAGCGACAATTAACTCAGATGCCCGTTTTTCTTTTTCCTGTGCCTGTACTGCCAACTGCAAAAATTGTGTTTTTGCAAGCGTAATATCTGTAGCTATTTTTAAAATTTTGAAGGGTTTGCCTGAGACATCCAAAATTGGATTATAGGTCCCAAAAAGCCATATGAATTTACCACTTTTGGATACACGTATAAATTCATCTTTTTGATAGATACCTTTTCTTAAATTATCCCAAAACAATTGATAGGCAGTAGATTCTGAATATGAAGTGTCAACTAAAATGTGATGATGTTTTCCAATCAAATCCATCTCATTGTACCCCATAATATCAAGAAAATTTTTATTAGCATTTAAGATATTGCCTTCAAGATCGAACTCAATTGATGCATTTGAAGTATTAATGGCATTAGCATGATTGCTTATTTGTTGTTCTTTAGCTTTTAGCTGCTGTTTGAGGCTTTGGATTTCTGCTGTTTGAATTTCATTATTCTTAATTGCAGACGGGTTATTTACCAGAAGAATTTCGGAATTGAAATTTTCTTTTTCAGTGAGCTGAGTTTCTACTGAGGAAAGGTTAGTTTCCTTACATACATTTTTTTCTTTAATTTTCATATAAAACGAAGGTATATTTAGAAAAATAATGGCAGTAATTTGCTGGAAAAGCACCTATATTTTAGTAATTATTAGAACGATTGCCTAAATTGATTTAACAATATTAGGATTCCGAACGAATATAGTGTTATTAATTGGTTTAACACTTACTTATTCGCACTATTATGATTATGAAGAAATCATAATTACTATATTTTATTTCTTCTTAATTTAAAAACAATTAATCAGATTGTTTAGTGATATTAACTAACGATATCATTTAATGCCTGAAATAAATTCAAAGGATATTCGGCAATTCTGTTGCACAAGTATAAATACCATTCTTTTCCGTATACAAAGTACAATTTTGTTGGATAACCTTGTTCTTTTAGTTTTATCAACTGTTCAGTCTGAATTCCGTACAAACTTTCAAATTCATATAAATCCTTATTGGTTTTATAATTCTGAAGCATCGAAACAACCTCTTTCTGAATTAAGTCATGGTGCGTAGCAATAGAGCATCTGTGATTTCTGGACAGTAGTTGGTCTATATAATATAAATATCTTTCGTCAAGCTCTTTGCCTCTTGGAATTGAAAGATGTTTTGGAGTTTCAAATGCCCCTTTTACAATTCTGATTCTTCCATTTTCCTGAATTAAATCCTCAAAATCATCTTTTGATCTGTGTAAGTAAGCCTGAAGCGTAATAGATACATTTTTATATGTTTTAGAAGCCGTTTTGTATATGTCAATAATGGCATCTGTAATTTCAACATTTTCAGCACTAATTGTTACCTCAATATTATTTTTCTCAGCTTCCTGACATATTGAAGCTAAATTATTCAAACATAAATCCCTCGATATAGATAAACCAATATGTGATAGATCAAGAGAAAAAGTGGAATTTAGTTTTTGAGAAGTGATTTCCTGTGCTATTCTGATAAATTCATTTGCAGCTTCAACAGCTTCGCTTTCAGTCAGCACATTTTCACCCATGAATTCAATTGAAGTTTTTAGTCCTTGCTTGTTTTGGTCTTTAACTTTAGTAATTGTTTCTTCAAGCGTTTCACCCCCAATATATCTGTCTGCGGCTTTTTTGATTGTTTTAAAAAGAATTTCATTTGAAAGAATGTATTGTTTTGCCAGTTCATTCATAGCCGCTTTTCTTAAAGCGTTAGCACCAATAAGTAGTAAATCTTTTTCCATGTTTTATTTATTATTTAAAATGAAAACAGTTAAAATAGTAAGAGGTTTTAGCAAAATGCAAATCAGAGTTCATTTGACAATGTTTGGATGTATTTTAAGATTTCGCTTTCGTTTCTTCTGTAATAAGTCCATTTTCCGTGTCGGGTAGCAATTAAAAGATCTACTTTTTGCATCATATTTAAATAATGCGAAACAGTCGATTGCGACAAACCCGATTTATCCTGAATATGACATACACAGACTCCGTCACTAAAATCCGGAACGTAGATTTGTTTCGGAAAGTTATCTTCCGGTTTTTTGAGCCAGTTGAGTATATCTATTCGTATCTGATTTGATAAAACCTTGTTTATTTCTACAATATCCATTTTACAAATATACAATTACATATCGAGATATATAGATATGTTTTAGCATTTTTTTTAAATTCATTTCATCAAAATAAAAATAAATGGCTGAAGGTTTTTAAATGAAAGTTACTATTTTTTCAAATCTTCCATGATTACTAACTGACACATCTTTAGTTATTTTAGCATAATCACTTAAATAAGGAATTCCATACTCATCTTTAAAAATTCCGGTCTTTTCAATTTCAACTACACTGTTTAAATCACTTAAATTATTAACCGCTATAGTATGTATGCTATCATCTAAAATAGTGGTTTTGGTATAATAAATATTTTCGCCACAAATTACCTCACCTGTAATATAGCTGTTACTTGAAACAATTTTACAAATGAGTTTTTTGGGAATGTATTCTCTTTGTTTTGTCTGTCGGTTGTAGATTTTATAGGCTGATTCTTTCATGCTCCAGAACAACCATACCAAAACTTCAGGATTCGAACTCTGTTTTATAAAAAGCTGTTCTTCAACAGTGAACAGTTTTTCCAGAAAACCTTTACGCCGCCAATTACTTTCCTGACGTGATTGTAATATATCTACCACGTCATTTCCGATCATTTTTCAGCAAGTTTGGTTTCTATTATTTCGACTGCTGTTTTCACATCCAGCATTCTTTCCATATCCGTATTATCAATGACTATATCAAAATTCTCTTCGATATCCAGTACTATATCCACAAGATTAGCAGAATTGATTTCAAGATCCTTTATAAAATCGGTATTCTCGGTAAGATTATCATGTGCTTCAGTATTTGACGTATAAGGCTTGATAATGACTTTTAATTTTGCAATAAGTTCTTCTTTATTCATATTAATTTTTATATTTTTTAAATAATACACAGGCATTTACATCACCAAAACCAAAGCTGGCTTTAGCAATAATATTCAAATCGGTATTGAATGTTTTAAAAAGCACTTTTGAAGAATCAATAAGTGTCGTAATTTCCGGATGAAGATCTTCGCAGTTTGTATTTCCAAATAAAAAGCCTTCATAAAGCTGTAATACTGCTGCCACACTTTCAATACTTCCGGCAGCACTAAGGCAATGACCAGTCATGCTTTTTAACGAATTTATATATGGAAAATTATTTCCGTTTCTGTTTAATGCTTTTGTCCAGTTTTCTATCTCAAGACTGTCTTTTGTTGTAGCGGTTAGGTGACCGTTTACAGCATCAATTTCTTCTGATGAAATCCCGGAATTCTTTATTGCATCCGTAATACATCGCTGTACTGCAGTGCTGTTAGGGGCAGTCATACTTCCGGTTCCGCGTTGACCTCCGGAGTTTACATTTCCGCCTAAAATTTCGGCATAAATATTCGCGCCACGTTCTAAAGCAGTATCCAGATCTTCAATAAGTAAAGCTCCGGCACCGCTTCCTGGAACGAATCCGGCAGCAGTTGCACTCATAGGGCGGGAACCAAGTTCAGGATTATCATTGTATTTTGAACTACATACCCGAAGCGCATCAAACCCTGCCCAAATATACGGACCGCTATCTCCTGTGCTTCCTGCTAATATACGTTTTGCCTGTCCTGATTTTATTCGGTCATAAGCCATAATAATAGCTTCAGTTCCAGTTGAACAGGCTGATGAATTTGTCGTCACCTGATTCCCTAAACCGAGTTTACCTCCAAGATAAGCACTTATACCGCTGTTCATAGTCTGAGCAACAACAGTACTTCCTAATTTACGGGTTTGCAATTCGTCTATTTTATAAATGCTTTCGCGAAATTTATCAATTCCGGAAGTTCCGGATCCAAAAACAGTTCCGCTGTCCCAATCCGGTTCGTCATTAATTTCTACTGGTAATCCCGCATTTTTCCATGCTTCCATACCTGCAATAACGCCATATAAAATACCGGTACTATTAAACCCGCGCAGTTCAAGATCGGTAAAATATTGTGATTTGAGTTCATCAGTAATTTCAGGTTTACCTGCAATCTGACAGGAAAATTGAAGTTCCTGCAATTGCGCATCGTGCCTTATTCCTGAAATACCATTTTTTATGGCATTTGTAAACGCAGGAATTCCAACCCCGTTAGGAGCGGCTACACCAAGACCTGTTATTACAACCCGTTTACTCATAATTTTGTGGTTATCATTCCTGCTAAAATCCCTTTACAAACTTCCAGTCCGGCTTCATTTTTCATTACCGCTTCACATTTTAATTTTCCAAACCTGAAAAATGTTTTTTGGGCCGTTACCGTAATTTTTTCATTAGGATAAACCGCTTTTAAAAACTGCATATCCGCAGAGGTAAAAGCTATAACTGTTTCTTTTTTAAAGGCATCACCTAATAGATAGATTCCAAGACAAACCATACCTATCTGAGCCATGGTTTCGGTTAAAATTACACCTGGCGTTACAGGGTTTCCTTTAAAGTGACCTTTATAAAAATTAAGGTCTTCTTTAAAAGTATAAGTTCCTGAAATACTGTTTTCATCTACATGAAGCAGTTCATCTACAAACAAAAAAGGTTCGGTATAAGGTAATTTTTCTATAATTTCGTTCAGGTTCATATTTTTGTTTTTATCTAATTTACCATTGAAGCAATACCCTTTGTGCTGAAAATCCCGGTCCAAAGCTAAGCATGAGTCCTTTTTCTCCCGACTTTGGATTGCTGTCCATAATTCTTTCTAAAACATAAAGTACGGTAGCGCTGGACATATTTCCGTATTGTTTCAAAACTTCTTTTGTATCATTAATATTTTTATCCAAATCTGCAAAAAGAGATTCGACTGTCGTAACAATCTTTTTGCCTCCCGGATGAAATATCATATGATCAATATCTTTTATTTCTAAATTATTTTTTTTCAGAAACGGATGAATAATATCGCCAAAATTAGAAGCAATCGTATCCGGAACTTCAATATCCAATACCATTTGCAAACCACCGTTGGTGAGCTTAAAACCCATCATGTGTTCCGCATCATAAAAATGATACATTTGCTCATCGAGTATTTCTGGGCCATTATCTTCTTTGCACGATGATAAAAGACAGCACGCAGCTCCATCCCCAAAAATAGCAGCACTCACAATATTAGGCATCGAAAAATCATCAAGCTGAAAAGTTGCTGTAGGCGATTCTACCGCTATGACCACAGCACGTTTTCCCGGATTTGCCTTCAGAAAGTTTTTAGCATATATAATACCTGAAATTCCTGCAGCACAGCCCATTTCTGTAACAGGTAAACGTACAATATCCTGTCTGAGATTCATTTTATTGATCAGATAAGCATCTAAAGACGGAATCATAATACCGGTACAGCTTACCGTAATTATATAGTCAATACTTTGCGGATCCCAGTTTGCCTTTGCGAGCGCTTTTTCTAAAACTTTTTCGCCCAATACGATCATTTCACGACTGTAAATATCATTTTTATCCTCAAATGAGGTTGCAGTAAAAACTTCAAGTGGTTCCATAATTGAATAGCGTTTGTTTACGGCTGCGCCTTCAAATATTTTTTTTACTTTTTTTATAAAACGTTCATCCTGACCATTCAGCCAGCCATCCAAAAGTGGAAGTATCTCTTCTGTAGTTCTTGAATATTGCGGGAGTTGCTTGGCAACGGTTATTATTTTAACACTCATATTTTTTTAATTATCCATTGGTAACGGAAAGCCCATTTCCAATTTATCGTATAGTTTTTTAAATTCAGCTTTTTGGAGAATTCCTCCAGCTCATTTTTTCTAAATCCTCTTAAAATCGACACCAAACCATCTTCACGGGACATTTTGCTCAGATTAAAAAGGATACAAATCAATTTGAAAAGTCTGTAAGCCAATTTACTGCGATGCAGATCATTAATAACAATACCAATGCTTGCGTTTCTATTAAAGATAGTAATTATATTTAATATTTGTTCATTCGTAAAATGGTGCAGAGTAAGGGTACAAAGCATAATATCATAGTTAATCCTTGAAAATTCTTCACTGAAAATATCCATGCACAAATACTCAATATTGGAGTAATCGTTTGATAATGTTTTGGCATAATTTACAGTAAAAGCATTGGCATCTATGCCTATTAGTTTAAAATTCAGGTTGTTTTTTAATCCATAATCAGCAAGCATACGCAATATATCTCCATTGCCGCAGCCTACATCAGCAATCACTATTATTTTAGAAGTATTTACTTTTCCTAACACTTCTTTTATTCCCTGAAGTGTTACCTTGTTACCTCCCAGTAACTGATTAATACGGGCAATCTGATCAAGAGCAGCACGAAGTTCTCTTCCCTGAAGAGAAAAATCATCCATTATCTCTGCTTCTTCTGTTCTGTATTTTGTATTTATTGCCATTTAACTGTTATTGGTTTTCCGTGTGTCTGTTTGATTATTTGGGACAACAATGCTGGCATAGAAGCAACAACTGACACAAATATATTTGTTATTGTTTTATTGGTTAAGGCACGTGCCAAAAGTCTGCCCATTATTATTCTTTTGCCAAAATGTTTCTTCCATTGAATTGTATATTGTTTTTCTAACAAGCTTCTTGTGATTATAGTTCCCGAATAATATTCGAGTACTAATTCTGATGCTATTTTTGCGCTGTGAATTGCCATCGCCATACCATTACCACACATTGGATGGATCAGACCGGCAGTGTCGCCAATCATTAATATATGATTTTCTACAGGCAATTTTTTTTCGAAAGAGATTTGACTGATCGTAAGCGGCTTATCAAATAAGAGTGTACTGTTTTCAAAAACAGATTTAAGCTGTTTATTTTTATAAAGTACATTTTTTTGATACTCTTCTATATTTTTGTATTTTTTGAAAGTAGCATAATCCGCCAGATAGCAGATATTTATAATGTCATTTTCTACTTTCGAAATACCACAATAACCTCCCTTAAAATTATGAAGTGCTACCTGGTCATTAGGAACATTACCCGAATAGTGTGCTTTAACAGCCAGCCAGGGTGATTTTTTGGTTATAAAATCACGTGCTAAAAACTGATCGATATTAGATCGTTTTCCAAAGGCCCCTAATACCAATTTTGAATGTATTATTTGATTTGGTGTTGAAACTGAAAATTCATCATTTTTAAAAGAAATATCAGTAACCGTTTCTTTTAGAACAATGCAGCCATTTGACAATGCCTTTTCATATAAGATATTATCCAGCCTATATCTGCTAATGCCAAAGCCACCCAGAGGAAGTTTTGTTCTGGCAATTTTGCCGTTTTGAGTTGTAAATTTAAAAGTGGATATCTGTACGGAATTTGATTTTAAAATATCTAAATCAAGCCAAACAAGATAGGGCAGGACTTCATTAGAAATATATTCTCCACAAACTTTATGGCGCGGATATTCTGATTTTTCAATCAGGATTACTTTTAATCCTTTTTTGGAAAGATGTATTGCTGCTGTCAAACCTGCAAGACCGCCGCCAATAATTATTACATCTTTTTTTGTTTCCATATTCTAATTTACCAAAAAAAGCCCATATAAACTAAGAACTTTTGAATCATAAAAATCGCGATTAATAAAAAAACGTCTCAAAACATTGTTTTTGAGACGTTTTAATGCTTTATTTTTTTTCTTCATTATTCAGTTTATCATCAAACTCAGGCTCTTTGCCTTTGAATTTATGAGTATCAACATCATAATTTTCATCGTTTGTTAAAACTTCATCATGATCTTTGTACTGATGTTTTCTGGTATCAACCCGATCCCGATTACCAGAACCATCATTTTTAGTACTTTTCGGATTTTGATTATTTGTGTTCATATCTCGTGAATTTTAAATTTAATTAAAATTACCTGAAATCAGATATTTACACTTATATAATCATTTTAAAAAGTTACAAAATACCTCGTCAAAATCTTATTGGAATAATGTATTAGGCATAGGTTCGACTTTTTAATTGCTGAATAATTTCTATATATCTATTTTCAAAAATGGACTGATCAATTGGCACTACAACAGATTCAAATAATTTCATTAAATCATCCGAATGACTTGCTGCTTTTTTTGTCTGAACATTATATGGAATAAATTTTATCCATAAAATGGCTTTTAATTCTGTTTCATTTTCATTCCACATTTTCATTTCAACCAGAAGAAGATTTTCTGAATATTGAATCAGCTGAGATTCTATTGAGACTGTTTCCATCGTAAATGCCGGTCTAACATAACTGATCTGATTGGATGCTACCACCCAGCTAAGTCCTGTTGTTCTCATATACTCAAATATATCAAGATCATAATGTTCTGCTATTTGATCTTCTCTGACATTAATAAAGTATTCCAGATATTTTGAATTGTTTAAATGATTAAAAGGATCACAATCCTGAAACCTGACTTTTCTTTTTGTTTTTAATATTTTGGTCATTTTTAAAATAAATTACACAGATACCAATCGGTATTTGCAGGGTTAAAAAATTTTTATTGTTTCTTGATGCTTTGTATGAATGTGTTATCGATATAATCCATAGCATTTATTATATAGGTCTGATCATCATGAATAAATGCGAGAAGCGAACTGCCTTCAATTAAGGATAAAACAACTTTGGCAAATTCAGCAGGTTCTGTATCTTCCTTTATTTCATTATTCGCAATGCCCTCCTGAATGATATTTATCAGGCCATTAGTAAATCTTTGAGATAATTTTTGAGCTTCTTCAAATAATAGGGGATTGATAAACTTTGTGTCAACACCTACCCGCAGCAAAGGACATCCGCCTCTGTCTTTAACTAAATCATAATAGCTACGTTGATAATGGGTTATAGCCTGTAATTTATTAATACTGCCTTCCGTATTGGTTATTAGCCTAAATAATGGTTTTATTGCCAGATTTATATTTAATTGAAATGATTTTAATGCTAAATCTTCCTTATTTGAAAAATTACAATAAATTGCTCCTTTTGTGAGTCCGGTAGCATTCGTTATATCTGATAGACTAGTTCCAACATAACCCTGTTTATTAAAAATGGGTGCTACTTTTTCTAATATAAATTCAGACGTATTCATTGGTTAAATTAAAAGTTCATAACAAATATAACTATAAATACCGATCGGTATCTACAGGATAGCAATTTTTTTTAAATTTATTTTTATAATTGCAAAAAGCATTAAACGCCTCTGGGATCTCCTTTCAAATAAGTACCGCTATATTTAAAATATTCAGTAGAAGTTCTTTCACCTGCTTTACCATCAACTCTCAATATACTGCCGGCTCTGTTTAGGAGTGTTTGTAATTCTTTGGCTTCATTGGTAACAGTACCGGAGTAGTACTTTGTTTTATTTCCTAATGCAAGTATTTGCTCAACTAAATTGCCATTTGAAAGTGCTATCAGCTTTTGCTCACTCATACGCCGTAACAGTACCGCGGCACCGCATTGTTTAGAAATGGCATTGGGGTCATAACGTCCATCCTGAACATATTTGCCTTTGATGTAATGATTGGAATAACTCCATAAATACGGAGAATTAATACCTTGTCTGTAATAGCCTAATCCGTTATATAATTCCAGTTTATACAGGATTCCGGCAATGCTCCAGTCTGTCCAGGTGTTGAGTTTGTCATATACTACAGCATCTTTGGCACTTTCTTCCCATGTAAATGGCGGGTTTCCTAGCTTTGGACGTCCTGCAGGAACTTGTACTGTACGCTCTTTGAGAGAGTCGCCATTGTGTAAATGAGTATCAAATCTCAAACTGGCCTCCATATTGTGTATAATTGCAATAACATACCAGGGGATGTTTAATCGGTCACCCACAGATTCGTATCTGGCTTTATTCGAAACCATTTTTGCTGTTATTTTGTCAATTTCAGGATATTTAGCTTCTTTTATGATACAGGAAGCAAATAATTTTTCGTAGTTAGTCTTTTTGTCCGAAGGTACTGTTGCCATGGCAGTTGATTTAAATTAATATCTTTTTTTTATCGTTTGAAACAAGCAGAAGCGAAAATCAAACATGATTGAAGAAATAAAAGTAGTAGTAGGTATACTATTTTGGCTGATACAGTAGGGGGAATGAATCAAACTCTATTGAAAAATAAACAACAAAACATTGATTTTCAATATTTTAAATTTACAAATGCGAAAGAAATGAAAAAAGAGTATTTATACGTGTTTTCAAGACTGAAAGTTATTTATCAGAATCATTGTATCAAAAAGAAAGCCCTGTCAGTTTGCGACAGGGCCTTTTGTTATCTAATTTGCATAGGTTTATTTTAATCTTTAATAAACTTAAGTATTTTTATTTCTTTATTTTGAGTAAAAACCTGAATCAGATAGACTCCTTCAGCCAAAGACTGAACATTTATTTCATGATCGCCATTCAATGCTTTTTCAAGCAATTTCCTTCCATTTATGTCAAAAACAAAAATCTTATCGATTTCAGCTTCAGTACTTAAATACAAAATATCTTTTACCGGATTTGGATACAGCATTAATGCTATATCAGATTTTATATTATCATCAAGAGACAAAAGAGGATTATAAGCCTTGATAGCCAAAGGAATTGGAGATTCACAACTTCCAAGCGTTTGCGTAACATAGTATATTGTATTGTTTACAATTGGAGTAGTTAATGGCAACTCATCAACATGACTGGCTGCATTTTCTGCAGTGGCATACCATTTAATACTTTGACCATTCACAACTAATACACTCAGATTGTCTCCAGCATTAAAGCTCTGAACAAGACCCCCTGTTGGAGAATCTACTTCATTTTGGATTGTTAATGTTGCAATGTTGGAAATGGCTGTAGGAACACACGTCCCTGAGGCCACTAACCGATATTTATAATTGTTTAACAATGTTGTCGCTCCATTGATATTTAAGGTTGTTGTCGTTGCACCTGAGTACGGTTCAATATCTGATACATCGATAAAACCTGAACCCGGGTTTACCTGCCATTGATAACCTGATGCATTGCTTGCGGCAGCAGTAAAAGTGGTACTTGCTCCATTACATATTGTTTTGGATACTGGCTGAGCCGTAATTTTTGGTGTTGGATTTACAGTAATGGTAAATGTTTTTGAAGTACCTGAGCAAGTGCCACCATTAGTATATTTAGGTGTAACTGTTATAGTAGAGATAACAGGCAAATTCGTGGAATTAGTGGCTACAAAAGATGGTATATTACCTGTACCGGAAGAAGGTAGCCCAATTGATGTATTGCTATTAGTCCAGGTATAAGTGATCGGAGTGTTATAATTTAACTGTACTTTTAGTTTTTTTGGAGTGCCGTTACAAGGATCTCCAAAATTATCATTGGTAGCAGCAAGACTAAATGAATTTTTCCCTAAAGCAGCAGCTGATACTACACCAACACTATTAGAAGAATTGCAGGAACCTAAAACAAAATTGCCACAACTGCCTGTAGCATTTCCATAACTGGCAAAAGGTACACTAGTAAATACAGCACCTGGAGGTGCAGTAAGGTTTAAGGTACTACCTTCGTTAACATCCCCACATATTGTTCCTGTGAAAGCAGTACTGCTAAAATTAACTGCATTTACTGAAGCACCATTGCAAAGCGTTTGGTTATTTATACCATTAACAGTAGGTATGGGATTTACATAAACATTTTGAGTCTGTGAAGCTGTTACAGTTCCATTACTTGCTGTTACGGTATAAAGACCTGAATTAGCTGCTGAGGCATTATTTATACTGGGATTGTTAAGTGATGAAGTGAAACCGTTAGGGCCTGTCCAGTTATAGGTAACACCGCTGGTTAATCCTCCAAAATCTGAGGCCAGGTTTAGGGTGCTGCCTGTACAAGGAGTGTTTGTTGCAGTAACAAGAGGTAGAATTTCGACGACAAATATCCAATAATCACCACCATTATTTTGTAACTCGAGAGATGTAATTCCAGGTTGTGTAATGGTAATCATACCATTGCCACCAACTAAAGCTCCGTTTGATAACGCACCTTGTGTATTATAACCACAAGCGCTAAAGGATGAAATGTTTGAAGAATTCAAAGCATATGATGTTCCGTTTATTTTTATGGCGATATTGGTATTGGTGCTAAATGTCTGGCGGATTCCTCTTATTCTTATTCCCGCAACAGGAACATTAAAGCCAAAAGTAAAATAACCACCATTAGTGAAATTGTACCCCAAAACACTCGGACAGCTATGATCAATATATACCTGACCTCCATTAAGATTGTAATTGAATCCAACATTTATACCACCAACTGAATAAGTTCCCGGCGAAGAGGTATGAGTAAAGTCATAGTAAGGCTGAGCAAATGATTTGCCTCCTAAAAAGACAAAAAATAAAATTATTAAAATAGAAGTGTACTGTTTTTTCATACAAGTATTGGTCTTAGTTTTATTTGTAGGTTTAAAACTAATAACTTCCTTCTTTAATCCATAAAAGATGTTCTGAAACACCTTTTTTTTGTTCTAAAACACCATCAAAATTTTTTAGAAATTTTAAAAACCCGATCTTCTATAAATAACTTATCGTTTACAATTTTTGAGATATGATAAGGGTTTATGCCAACACTGCGGTTAATTCTTTTAAAATGTTTGGAAGGGAAAACCTCTTCAAGGTGCGTCATCGTTGTCCTGAGAATCTGATTTTTACCCGATTTTAAATGTATTTCAACATAAACATGATCAGCCTCGGCAAAAAGGAAATCTTTCGATTGGAAATAATAGATTTGCTTTCCAGTCTCAATTTTAAAAATTGTGTCTTCATTTGCCAAAGCGAGTTTTATCGCAGTAATCAGATTAACACTTTCTACTGGTTTAGAAAGATAGGCTGAAGGTTTCAAATTTGTTATTTTTTCCAGAGTAGCCGGATCAGTAAAAGCAGTGGTAAAAATGAAAGGAAGAGAAATATTTGTATTGATAAAATTAGCCAAATCAAGACCTGTTTTGTGTCCGGAAAGAGAAATATCAATCAGAACAAGATCAAACAGTTTATGCGACAGGAGAATTTTGGCTTCTTCATAGTCATGAGCAATTTCAGACACGAAAACTTTATCCAGCATTTTCTTTAATGACAATGCGATTAAAACTTCGTCTTCTACAATTAAAATTCTGCTGTTATGTTCTCTCATTAGGAAATATTATTTTATAGTTTGCTTTTTCTCTTGTATAATTTCCTTTTAACTGTCTGATCATTCCTTCAATAATTACAAGACCCAAAGAATTATTATTACTCTCAAAATTAGAAACCGTTCCGTTATCTGAATAATTTAATTCTACTTCGTTATTTGTTTTACTAAGCTCAAGATTTATAACAAGCTGATCATTTTCTGTTTTAGCATGCTTTATAGAATTTGTAACCAATTCATTTACAAGTAGTCCAAGAGAAAGAATTTTATCAACATTAAAATAAACCGATTCACTATCATTTATATATCTGAACGTTCTTAATGCACTATTTTGATGGGATTCAATGATTTTGTTGATGTAATTCGAAGCTTCAATTAAATCATTGTCATTATAATTCACACTATACGAATAAAATTCGTGAGCTATGGTTATTGTTTTAATACGCTGATGCAGATCGTCAAATATACTTTTGTAATTTTTATTCTTTGCCTGGTCTTTTTGAAAATCGATCAGACTTAAAATTACAGCCAGATTGTTTTTAACCCGGTGATTCAACTCCTGAACAAGGAACTGTTTCTCTTCTACATTTGTTTTTAGGGTAATATTGTTTTCAGATATTTTTTGCTTTTGGATTTCGATTTTTCTTTTGTTTTTCCTGATTTGCCATGTAAAAAAAGCTAAGATTAGAACCAAAACAAAAAGCGTTGTATTTAGTATTCTTGTGGTTTTTATATCTTTTTTAAGCAATTGCTTTTCAGATCTTTCTTTGTCAAAATTATATTCAATCTCCAGTTCCTTAACTTTAAGATCCCGTTGTTCGCCATTGTATTGTCTGTATAATTCTGAAGCAATTTTATAATAATACAAAGCAGAATCAGCATTGTTTTCTTTTTCTAAAATTTCGCTCTTGGTCTGAAAAACATCGGCCTTATAATTCAAAACATTTGATTTTGACGAAATAGCTATAGCCGAATCAACATATGTGTTAGCCATTTTATAATTATTTCTTGAAAAATAATAATAACTCAAATTGCTATACATTGAAATAATCGCTTCATAATGATTCAGTTGTTTGTATAAATAAAGTGCGCGATTGTAATGCCGTAATTCTAATTCAGGATTTACTTTTCGGTTGCCAAGTCCTAAAATCAGTTCTACAACAGGCATGTTCACTTTATCCTTAACAGATCCTGCATACTTTTTTGCCTGAAGGGCAAGCTCGTATGCCTTTTTTGAAAAGCCATTCACTCTGTAATAGGAAGATTTTCGGATAAGGAAATTAGTGTAATTTTTAAATTTAAATTCCGGATGCCTAACAAGTATTGCTTCGGCTTTCTTTAATTCTGATAAACACGATTTATCAGCATCGTTAATTTCATAAATAAGAGCCCTTTCAACATGAATTTTCAGTTTTTGCTCTTCTGTAATTAGAGGATTGTCTATCAGATTTTGAGAGAGTTTAAAAGCTTCGTCATAAAGCCCAAATTCAGTTAGAATTTTAATCTTTATAACATCCAGGTCGTTTTTTTGTGTATCATTATAAAGTTCCCTGTTTTTGTTAATAATGGCTAAGGCAGTTTTGAAATCAGAGTACACTATTTTCTGTTCAAGATCCTGCTTCAATGATTGAAAAGAATTTTGACCAAAACAAAAAAAATGTATACAAACCAGAAAAAAGCTAAAATAAATTTTCACCATTAAACAAGGATTGGATAAAATTCATATTTAATCCATTAAATAACTATTTATTTACAAATCAAATATAGGATTTTCGTCTAATCCTTAAACCAGAAATGTTCTGAATTATTTATTGTTTGTTCTGAATTTAGGTTTCAAATTAAAATAACATTATCAACGAAGATATTTTAATTTGGTTTAAATGAGATGGAGGAAGAGTTAGTACATATAGTGTTTCATGTATATCATTAGGTATAATTTGGTCAGTTTCTGGATTTAGTAATTATTTATTAAAAAATAAACAATAAAGAATTAATCTGCTAACAGTTTCATAAAAATACCATTAGAATTATAGTTTTGATTTTAATTAATAAAACGTTTTAGTAAGTTTGTCATTCTTTAAAAATGATTACAAAATAATACGGATATGAATAAACGAAAAAGATTTTTGGTACTTATCGCATTGGGAGCAGGATTGTTCTCAGGTTTTTCACAGGCTAAAAAAATTGCTGCTTCAGAAAATGATTTCTATAAGACTGAAATGAATAATCTTCATTCGGCTATTGAAAGTAATTTTCACGATAATGCTTCCGGTTATTATTTTGTGGATTTAGATCCTGCAAAAAGAGAAACGAAATTTGGACATAAAAGAGAGTATAGCTGGTTATGGGCGCTTTGTGCCATGTTTGAAGCTACAAATGAAATTGAAAAAGTAGATAAGAAATCTCATTTAGTGGATAATATTTTTAAAAGCATGCAGCCTTATTACGATCCGGCTCCACCAAAACCCGGTTATGGCGAATATATAGTAAAATTAAGCAAAGGGCAGCGATATTATGATGACAATCAATGGATCGGGATAACTGCTTTAGATATTTATGAAAGGAATGGGAAAAAATCGTATTTAGATTTAGGAAAATCGATGTATGATTTTATGATGACAGCATCAGATAATGCTCTGGGAGGCGGACTTTACTGGAGAGAAAATGATTTTGAAACGAAAAACACCTGTTCAAACGGACCTGGGATTCTTGTCGCCCTTAAAATGTACAAAGCTTTAAAGGATAAAAAGTATCTGGACAACGCACTGAGGATATACAACTGGACAAATGAAAAACTGCAGACACCTGCAGGACTGTTCTATGATAACATCAAAGTTAAAGATGGAACTATCGGAGAAGCAATATTTTCATATAATACAGGTACAATGCTTCAGTCTAATGTTTATCTGTATGAAATAACAGGCGATAAAAAATATCTGGAAAGAGCAGTTAAAATAGCAGACAGTTCCCTTTCTTATTTTTATGGAGGAGATAAGTTCAGAGACGGTTATTGGTTTAATGCTGTTTTACTACGCGGGTATCAACATCTTTTAAAACATAATAAAGATTTAAAATACATTTCCGGATTTAAAAAATGTCTGGATCATGCCTTGAAAGAAAACAAAAACGAAAAGGGATTATTTGCTGCACATGACGGTGTTTATAATTTGGTGGAACATGGCGGAATGCTTGAAATACTGGCAAGATTCGCTTATCTTGAAGACCACTATAAACTGGCAAAATAAAAATATTTAAGTATTAATCGGTTCCTGGAACAGTAAAGCTGTAAGAATTTAGAAAACGCTGTCCATTTACATTTACTAATAAAAAATCATGAATAAACTTCGAATCACAATTTGCATATCATTTTTGTCTTTTTTTTCATTACTGACTCAAAATGCATTTTCTCAGCATCTTGTCGGGGCTAAAAAATCTTTTATTACTAAGAAGTTAATGGGTAAGGTTCAGGAACAAGATGTTTTTCAATATACCCTGCAGAATAAAACCGGAATGCAGGTTCAACTCCTTACTTACGGTGCCGCAATTACCAATATTGTAACACCAGATAAATATAGCAAAATGAGTAGTGTAGTGCTGGGTTTTGATTCTCTTTCCCAATATGCAGGAAGTGAAAATCAGTTGTTAGGATCAACCGTCGGCAGAGTTGCTAATAGGATTTCAGACAAGAAATTCACACTTGACGGAAAGGAATACACACTTTCATCTGATATTCATGGCGGTGTAAATGGTTTTGATAAACGCATATGGAAAGCAAAGGAAATATTAAAAAAGAATGAGCCTGCCGTTGAAATGACTTATTTTAGCCCGGACGGGGAGGAAGGTTTTCCCGGAAATTTACAGATTACAGTTACCTTTACACTTAAAAATAATAATGAATTAGTTATTGATTACAAAGCGTCTACAGATAAAGCAACTCCTCTGGTGCTTACCAATCATACTTATTTTAATCTTTCTGGAGGGAAAGATCCTAAAGCATTAAGTACACAATTAACCGTACTCGCAGACCAGTTTTTAGAATTCGGAGATGGCAGCATGCCGACCGGAAATATCCTGAATGTAAAAGAAACCCCATTTGATTTTACCACATCCAAAACTATCGGAAAAGACATCGAAAAAGTCCAGCAACATACAAACGGCTATGATGTAACTTTTGTTCTTAGAAACCAGACCGGAAAATTAGCTTTGGCAGCAAAAGCTTACGAACCAATAAGCGGCAGGGAAATGGAAGTTTACACCACCGAGCCAGGTGTTGTATTTTATTCCGGAAACTGGCTGAGTGAAAAACTAAAAGGACGCGGTGGTCAGTCCTATACGAAAAATGGGGCATTCTGTTTAGAAACCCAACATTACCCAAACGCTATCAACACACCTCAATTTCCTAACACTGTCCTGCGCCCGGGTCAGAACTTTTCTTCTCAAACAATTTATAAATTTCTTGTTCGTAAGTAAATTAAAAGAAAAAACAGTTAATTTCTATTGGACAAGTTAAGAAAACTTTCGTCTGTAAGCTCGTTTAAAGTAATCAAATTGAGATCAGAAAGGAAGATCAAAGACATCATTACCTGAGTTTTATACTCAATTTCAGTGGAAAAGAAATGAACTACATTATTGGATGGATAAAGAAGGACACATAGTTCTTCAAATGCGAGAGGCCTGCCTTGATTTTCAGAAAGGCAGCTGTATATTTTTGCAGGCAGACGTAATGAATTGGCAGTCATGATATTGGTATTTTATAACTATATACGGAATCTCCCGGAGTACGGTTTTAAAACAGTCTGATTCCAAAAGTTTAAAGCTGTAAAAATGCCGGAACTAACTACTATTGCATATTTTTGTACCGAAGTAACTAATCTCTTAATGTTATACAATGAGCAATACATTTTCTGACAGCGGCCAAATTGGAATAGTATCTACTTTTTCTGAGCTTTTACATACCGATTTCAAGGGAGAAATGAATGCGCTATGTTTGTACAGAAATTTAGATGGAGATTTTAACGAGATTGTAACCAAACTATCTATTAAAGAAAATATAACGGAAGTTTATCCTGAAGATCTAGTTGCACTCCAACTATCAGAAAAGGGGAATATAGCACGGGGAATAATTTTAAATGATTTACAATTATTAGCTGATTTTGGAGCTTCGCCTTCCCTTAATTTACTGAAGTGTTATGAGCGTGATGATGAATTTGATTTCATATCCACTGATGTATATTCGTTTCATGTTGATCGTTCGCCCATTGCAACAGATACTTTTTTATGTACCTATCACGGAGCTGCAAGTGATATTATTTCTAATTCGCAGGCAGAACAAAAAATTTTAATTCCAGAAATCCGTGCAAAACTTAAAGAGCTGTATAATGGAGGAGAGGAAGAATTCGATTTTTTTTTGAAGGAAAATTATTTTGATTTGCATTATCAGTTACATGCAGATGTAGAGCCTGTTAATTTAGGAGTAGGGCATCTTTGGCGGCTGGCAGTAGACCATCCAAAACAACAGGTGCTGCCTTGTATTCACAGAGCACCAATCGAAAGGGAAGGAGAATATCGGTTGTTGTTGATTTGTTAATTTTTTTTTGTGGGGAGAGCAAGACTCTAACTTAAGGTCAGGGGCAACTTCCTGTTTGAACGATTTTTGGCAGCATAAATACTGATAATATCGGTATTAGAACCAAACTCATGAAAAGAATTTAAAAAATCTATCGGAAATTAATTGTTGTAGTGAATGTGTTTTTCAGGTTTCAGCCAATATAGTTTCTGGTAGTAGCTTATGAAATGGACTTCAGCTATTATTCATTTTGAAGCGTTTTTAAAAGGAAATGTGGTATCACAAATGAGTAAGCATTAAAATTTAAACTTCAAACTTCAAAAAATAAATAGCTTATTTTTACCAACAAACTTTTAATAGCGCCATTTATATGCTCGACAAATTGTACATACAAAAATTTCACGAAGATAAGATTGAAAAATACGGTTCGGAAAGTGCCCAAAGTCTGGCTTGGTTCTCTGAAGAAGACCAACTGAAACGTTTTGAAATTTTAGCACAAATAGGCGATTTAAATGATTGTTCTGTATTGGATATTGGTTGTGGGAACGGAGATTTATGCTATTATTTATCACAACATTTTACAAATGTTTCGTATCATGGTATCGATATGATTCCTGCTTTTTTAGACAATGCCATTGAAAAAACCAAAGATTTTCCAGATACCACATTTTATCTAGGTGATTTCATGCAAGGTCAATTAACTGTAGTTGATTATGTATTCGTTTCTGGTTCACTCAACTATAAAAACAGTGACCCTGATTTTATTTTTAAAGTTATAGCTCATTTATATGCCCATTGCAATATTGCTTTAGGGTTTAATTTGTTAAGCAAAACGGTAAACCCAGATGGAATTTTAATGGCTTATTCGCCTAAAACGATTACCGATTTTTGTATAACACTATCCAATACTGTTGTTGTAAAGGAAAATTATGTTGAAGGGGATTTTACAGTGATGGTGTATAAGTAACTTTTTAATCAATTAGGATTCCTCGGGGCTCTACATTAGCGTATTTTATTATTTGCATAAAGGTAAAGCCTATCTGAATCAAACTAGGACTATGAGATTGAGAGGCTGAGAACTTGAGCTAATGGTGAAGGTTTGGACCAATCTCAACAATAACTACTTTTTAATTTTCAATAAAGCAATAACTTTAGGCAACTGGTAGGCATAGATTGTTATGTCTAAACCTGCACTGGTGTCTACTTTGGGATTTAAAGTATTACCAAATATCTACTCCGTCGGGTTACAAAATAAGCTTCTTCAATTGTTTTTCCTTGTATTTTGTTGACATGACTTTTAATTTTAAAAAATAAAAATCACAACTTTTTACAATTGTAGTTTTTGTTTCTTCTCTTTGTGTTTCTTCTCTTGTCTTTGTGAGCACGGAAAGCATTTCCGCTATCCTGTTTAAATTCATCTGGCAACATTTTAGAAAAGTATAAAAAAGTAAAAGCCTAAACATTTTAATATGTCTAGGCTTTTTTATGTCCTAAAGATCTTTCTCCAAATCTCTTAGTTTAGCGGAAGGATCACCTCTTCTTATTTCAGTTACATGTAGTCTTTTATTCGGATGTATTTGTGGCATTTGCACTTTTTGAGGATCTTGATATGTGTCTTGTCTGGCACCAATATAAACTTTGTTATGTTCATATAAACCTACTTTTGGCTTAGTGTCCATCTGATGATAACTCCCTTTAGGAATAATCAAATGCTCCAAAATAATTTTGAGTATCGCTATTGCCAATCTTACTTCAGCTATGAAATGAGCCCAATGTACAGCTGTAGTAGTATGATTATTGTCCTGAAGGTAGGCGTCAATATTCGCAGGAAGTGTAAAACCTGAAACATTAGACGCTTTTAAAGCAACAAGAAGTTTAGGACAATAAAGAGGAACTAACATCCCCTTTGCCAGACTGAGTATATGATCCTTGATCCATGCTGGAGTCATAACTTTCACAAAACTCATCATTCCTGCATGCATATTAAATTCTCTTCGTGAAGCAGTGGTTGGCAGTCCCAGATTTCTATCTGCAGTCATAGGGATAGCTTTGGCAACTAAGTCTGCATGAAGCACTGCCTGTGCATTTCTTACATGGTCTTGTGAATATACAGAAAATAGTCCTGAAAGTCTAGCTATCAGTAATGGGTAAAAAGCAGCAAGTCCGGGGCTAACTGCAGCAGGCTGGGGAATGTGTGCTTTCAATCCCTCATTTATTCGTTTAAAAACAACCTCATCATTAAATATTCGGTTGTCTCCAGGATCGGGTCCTAATTGCTGTAGTTTGCTTGCTGTGGCGATATCGGTTGCAAAAAAATATAAGTTGTGTTAGCGATTGAAGGATTATACCCTTGAGAAAAAGGCGCATAACAGATTCCGTTGAAATTTGTGTTCATAGTTTAAGTGTTTTTAAGTTATTAATAATTATAGATTTAATGTTATTTCAAGATTATCGGCGACCGATTATTTCTTCCAGATGTGCTTTGATTAATGCTGCCCGGTCAGTCTGTTCCTGATTATCAAAAGGACCAGCAAATTTTTGATCAAAAAAGGTCCAAAATTGACCAGACATAGGACTTTGCAGGAAGTACCTGTCAATCATGTCAAGTGCCTGAGCATCGTTTATAATATCATCAACATAATTTGCAAATTTCCCCATGGCAGAAAGCCCAAGATCAGACCGCAATGAATCAATGCGGATCGAATTGAGTAAATTACCACCACTTGGAGTGGCAAGACCATTCACCAGATTTCTAAAAGCTGCAGATTGAAGATAGTTTACTTTTACCCATGGATAAGTAGTTGAATTAACCATATGCCAGAATATATTTTCCTGTCTTTGATTGGCAAAATTTGTAGGTTGTGCTTTCCAATTGAATATCCACCATTTTTCTATTACATTTCGGCTGTTTGAAGCGGGTAATGTCGGATTTCCAAAACCAGCTCCGGGCTTATTACCCAGCCAGTATGCTCTAAACTCTGAGCGATAGGCATTTCCGACATCACCTTCCTTACCGTTAATATCATTAATAATTGCTTCCTGAAAATCTCCATCGTGACGGTCAGCAACATGCTGTATTTCATGCATAAGTATGATACTAAGTATTTCATGATTTAAAGGGTTGTTCATAAAGACTCTAATATTCATTCCTTCTGCATGTGCTGTTTCGTGAGAACTACGAATTATTACTCCTGGATCTGTAGCTCGCAGGCCTTCTGCTGCTTTTCTTGAAGATCCTATGTTAGGATAAGCAACATTATCATCAAAGAACAGTTCTCCTTTTAAAGCCTCCTGCGGAACCTGTGGCCAGAATTTTTTCATTTCGGCAGGAGGTTTTAATATGGTACTAACTGTTGGAGTCATAGCAAAAACTACTAATCGCTGACTTAAGAATTCTTTTGTATTGGTCAGAATTGCTTCAACGGGTAGTCCAATATGTGGGATTTGAGCAAGATTAAGCAAATCTCCGGGACTATTAATTATGGCATATAGAGTTTGTTGGTTTTGTACATGAAGCTGTTGTATTTCCTGAACTTTTTGATTCCATTCTGCTACATTTTTTGCCCTTCCTTCTTCTTCATGGTCTATCAGTAAGTAAAGTGAGGGATCTGTTTGTGCACCTGGAAGTGCTTCTCCAATTCTTTGTACAGTAGTATTTTCCAGAGATGATTGATTTTTAGATTCTTTATTTTTAACCTGATGGATTCCTGTACCGGCTTTTCCCCCCATAACATCAGCTTCTTTTTCCAGTCCCTTATCATCGTTGATATTCACTTTGCCTTTCATTTGCAAAGTAGGTTTTACTCTTCCTTGCTTTTGTTGGACTACATGCCAGGCTTCATGTGGTAAATGTTTTTCCTGACCTGAAGCCAGATGTATTTCTGAACCTTGTGCGTAAGCATGAGCATTAAGTTTGGCGGGTTTGTCTGAATTGTAATGTACTTTCACATCATCCATAGCATGACCAGACAGGTTTTCTATTCCTGATTTTAAGTTATCAGGTAAGCCTGTGTTATTTGCTTTTTTTTGTAAAATGGATGAAGGACGGTTATCTTGAAGGTATACTGCTTTGGTTTGAAATGTTTTTGGCGTCAAACCATTGTTTTTATTTATCCTATCGTGTGTGTGTTCCATAATACTTTTTTAATCTTTATAGTTATTTTGGAGGATACAATTACAAAATTGTCGTCTAATCTTCAATAAGAAATCGATCGTTGCCTGTGCGTAGTTTGAAAACGGCATCTTTTAATTTTTCTGAAAATATGAGTACCAAATTATTGAATACTTCTTCTCCTTGTTCATGGGTTTCTATGGGAGCATCGATGCTTTTTCCATGAACTAATTCCATGAATTCGATGTCAACTCCGGAGTCGTTTAATGCCATTAGATTCACTATTTGGGATGCATTTATTTTTTGTTTTCCTACTTTGCCTAATCCTGCATAGTCTTTTTTCTCGACGTCTTTAGGCAAATCGGTACCTTTCATACCAGTTACTAAAAGAAAAGTACTTTTATTTATTGCGGCGGCTATTACTTGTCTTGGTGTTGTTTCTCCTAGCTTTATGCTGACAGTACGATTTAATGATTTAGCGATGAATAAATCGACATTTTGAATAAATTGTTCGATGATCTCATCTGATATTGTACCAATGCCCATTAAAGGGTATGCTAAACGAGGCCCTGTACTTCCAATTGGGTTAAGCGGAACCGCATCTCCACCTACTGTTCCGTGTGTTTTTTCGTTTATTGCGTCTGCTTTTGAATCATGGTGTCGCAATCCCATCTTGTTGGCATACATGAATTTTATATCATCTGCCGAAAAAAGTTGCACGGGTTTTACGGTGCTAAAATTTGTGGTGACCTCTTGTTCTTTTTTTTGTAAAATAGAGGTTGGTCGGTTGTCTTGGAGTGCAATGACTTTATTTTGAATTGTTTTTTTTTCTAAATTATGAGAAACGGGTTGGAATTTTTGTTCGCTTTTTATATTGCGTGAGTGTTCCATAATGTTTTTGTTTTGTTTTTTCTTATTTTTTTTAGTAATTCCTTCGATTAGCTGTCTGATTCTGATTGTTCTGACTCTGATTCTTTACTTTTATTTCTTTTCTTTTTTCTTTTCTTTTTGGGAGGTTTTTTGCTTACGTTTTCTGATACTGATGCTAATCCTGGCTCTGATCCGGAATCTGATTCTGATTCTGTAATTTTTTTTCTTTTCTTTTTAGGTTTCTTTTTAGGCGATTTTTTGGTTACATTTTCTGATCCTGATTCTGACTCTGATACTTTAAATTCTTTTCTTTCTCTTTTTTCCAAATATGATTTCTTTTCTTTTCCAGGTTCTATTTCGCCCTCTTCTCTTTCTTGAAAATGACGATTTTGATGGTTAACAATAATCGTGTTGGGACCAGCCACTCTGTCGTCTGGGTGTCTGGAATTTTGATAAACAACCCTCACCCCACGATTGATTCCTAGTGCATTAAGTATTATTCGTATAATGGCGGGTGAGGCAACGAGCATTTCACCTATTGCAAATCCACGTTGTTTCATTTGGAGACGAATAGCCACAAGCTCTCCAATATTGGCATTGCGTCCTAATCCTGGCCGTGCAATGGCATTAATCAGACAATTATTGACCCTCAACAAATTAGATAAATAAAGTTGTTCTTTTCTACCCAATGACTCTTCTTTTTCTTCTATGATTTCTTTTTTACTTTCTTTCCCCCTTTTTTTATAGGAACTAGAACTGCTTTCCTCTTTTTCATCGTCTTCACTTTCGCTGGCAGGATCGAGTAGTTTGTTAAAATAGGGAGGATCGTCTGTAGAGCTAAAGGAAGTGACTAATATACCTGCTTTTTGTAATTTTTTGATGGATTCATCCATTAGCTCTGGTGAACCATAGGTGTTTTGAAAATAAACATGGAAACGAGCGAATTTATATTTTTTCTGTAATTCAATGATTTCATGTAGACAATTTTGGCTTTTGTTTTTCTTTTTGGTGCTGTGTCTAGCGCAGAAAAAATTATTGATAGTCAAATTGATTCTAACTTGGTTTGTTTTGATTTCATTTTTTTCAATATAGGCTTCTAGTTGTTCCAACAAACCGTCTTCTGCATGGAAGTTGGCATCAATTTGACGGTCTTGAAAATGTATTTTTTCTGAATTTCCTATTAAAGTTAGTTTACCTAGTGTAACACTTGAAAAATTGAATGTTTTTAATGCCTCTTCAGAATCGGAATCGGCATCACGATTTACTTTGCTAGGAATGAGGGGACCGTGATTGGAATCTGAGGTACTTGAAGTTTTGCCAAATGTGGGTTGAAATCCTTCCCCTTTAAGGTAACCTATAATGTAGTTATATACTGTACTGGCATATTGTGCCCGACCTTTGCTTTTTTCGTATTGATTGACCCAATATGTTATGCGTTCATGAGCGGCTTCTTCAAAAATTGCTTCAAGAGCTTCTATGAGCGCTTCACGGTTTTCATATCGCCCTGCATTGTATGAAATTTTTCTCTGAATGGTGGCTAATTTTGTATTTAGGGTATTGTTTTTTTGTAAAATGGAAGATGGCCGATTGTCTTGTAGATATACTCCTTTGGTTTGAACGGTTTTTGGCGTCAGACTAGGTTGTTTGTTTTTATTTATTTTATTGTGGTGCTCCATTGTGTTTCTTATTCTTCTTGTTTCACCATGTGATCTTCAACTAAAATGGGTAACTCTTTGTATTCATGGTTAAATTCGTCCCGATTAATAAGTACATAATTTTTAGTGTCGCTTTGTTGCATTTCTTCTTCAATATGTTCTACATGGTCAAATCCTATTTTCCAAACGCCTATTCTATCATGAGCAAAACTGGCTGCATTGTCCATTTCATAAGACCTTAATTTACTGGTGTCCGTTCTACTTGCACCGCCAATTTTTGCGGCATACATATTTAGAACGTCAATATTAGAACCAAACACATGGAAAGAATTTAAAAATCTATCGAAAATTAATTGTTGTAGTGAATGTTTTTTCCAGGTTTCAACCAATATAAGAAACAACTTTTCAGTTTCTGGTAGCAACTTATGAATTTGTATGATTTGGGCTGTAACGAATTTTGGGAGGGTTTTAAACTCTTCATTATGCATATAGGCTTCAGCTAATCTGTTTGCTTCCAGTGTGTGGGTTTTGCAGGTTACCAACAAAGTTTGTAATTCAGCTTTTAAATCTATCAACTGTTCTCCAGACAGTTTTTGTGAAGTCCATTGGGTCCAGCCTTGTTCAAACTCATTTTTAGCATCATCAACATATTGAATGCTTTCTGCTATTCTTAAATACAAAGCATCCCCTAGGATTCTTTGATCTTGAGCAGTGTCTTTTACAGCATTTTCTTTGGATGATTTTGTTTCTCTAATTCGAAATTTATCTTCTGTCCAATAGCCTCCGCCAACTTCTCTTGCTGCTATATCCTTTTCTTGAGAACGTCTATTATTACTTTCTGTATGATGCTCTCCAACAACATTGAGTTTTCCTGCCTCTAGTTTTTGGAGCTGAAACACAGATGGAGTAGGAGTAATCAAGTCTTTTTTTGGTAATTGTGCAATCTGTTTAGGTCTGTTGTCCACTAACTGAAAAGTAGATACGCCATTGCCTTGCTTTTTTGAAATAGCATTTGCAGCGGATTGGCTTTTATTATCTTGCCTAATATCAGCGTGTGTATTCATACTTTTTTTAGGTTTTGGTTTATTGCCTACTGCATTTAAGTCCCGCGTTTTCAGAGCCGCACTTTGTTTAGTTTTCGACTGATCGTGTTATCCCACCAATAATTGCGTGGGGAAGCTGATTCCTTAAAGAATTTCTGACAGTACTGACTGGTAGCGTATGCATAGCATAAATAACCACGTCAAATCCAGCGTTACCATTTCTCTGGGCAGAGCCTCCATTTCCTCCGGGAATATTGTCAATTGCATCATCTATCTCTTCTCTGCTTACACCATTTACTACAAGACGAAATGTATTTGATCTGGCTCCAATACGTTGTATCGATTTCTCTTGATAATTGTCGACTTTTCTTTGAAGAGTAATGTTAGTATTATCGATTAGTTTTTTTTGAACTGCTGTTTTAGCTCTATTGTCCACAAACTGAAATGTAGATTTGCCGTTACTCTTTTTCTGAGCGACCACAGATGCTGGCTGGCTTTTTTTTTCTTGTGTTTTGTCTGTATAAGCTTTCATTTTTTTTTAGATTTATTCTCATTTTCTTTTGAAAAAGAAGCCTCTTACTACTTAGGTGTCAAAAAAAGCTAGTGTTAACACTTAATGATTTTTTATCAAATTTTTTATTTAGCAGCTTTTACTGCCTCTTCTGCAGCTCTTTTTTCTTGTAATCGCTCACGTTCTGCAGCTTGTTTTGCACCTCTTTTTCCATCTTTTTTTGCCCGAGCGGCTGCATGCTGTTTACTTTTTACATTTCCATGACCTGGGTCTTTTCTAGCCATTCCTGTGCCTGAAGCTTTTTTAGGATGTAATTGTGCTACATTTTTTTCACTATTAGATGTTGCATCTCCTATTTTTCTTTACAAAACAGATTTTGGACGATTATCCACAATTACCTTTGAATCCGTACCATTATTTTTGTTTTGAATAACAGAGTTAGTAACTGTAGTACTTTTATTTTCTTTTGATTTGTCTATTTGTTCATACATATTTGGAATCTTTTTAGTCGTTATTTTCCTTTTTTTGTAATTAATCGAATTAATTTTGCTCTAGCTTTTATTCATGTCTTAGCAATCGGTTTTCTTTAGAACCTATTTTAAGGTTACTTTTAGAGAGTCATTAAATTTCGCTAATAGCTTTTCAAACTCAACTTGTTCAGCTTGTCTTTTATGCTCATTTATTGCCCGTTCAATTTTTAGTTCGACAATTCCTACAACGGCTTTTTTGACTGTTTCTCCCAAACTGGAAATACTATGAAATTCACGTAATGCTTTTTCAATTTCTTTTGGGGCTTGAGCCACTTTAGGTGTAGCTACAGCTTTAGCAGGTACTGTTATATTATAGTTATTTTCAAATACTGTGCGGCTGCCTACTTTTCCTGTAGTTGGATCAATAACGACAGATTTACCACCAAAAAAATCTTCATGTGGTTCAACTACCAGCCAAGCATGTCCTTCACCATCGTCTTTATCATATCCTCCTTCCATTGTGGTCGAGATTCCCAATTCCGCTAATACCAGATGAAAAAATGCCGCTTTTTCCCAACAAGTTGCTGCATTACCATGTAACATAACACCCAATCCTCTTTCTCGACGTACCGTACCATCAGCAACAGGTTGTCTGTGTTCATTAAGCGCATCTATTTTTCCTTGACGATTATAAGGAATTCCCTTATGCACATGTTCCATAGCATGTGTAAATTTTTCTCCCAGACTGACATTTGCATGTTTGGCTGCAGAACCTTTTTCAAATTGCCCTTCTAGATAAGCATCAGCATCCGGATTAACTCTTAGACGGGTTTTGCCAGAGGGCGTTTCAAAGTGCCTTTCGTCTTCAGCTACCATATTTACATTTGTACCAAGACGCTGTATTACGGGAACAGATACATTGCTGCTTTTTGCCTGGACAACTTGTTCAACTTCTGAATTATTAGTCAGGATTTCTTGATGCGCTTTCAACTGCATCTCCTGAGGAGAGTAGTTTGTTGGTGTTTGTTGTTTATTTTGTGTCAGATCTTCCAATGGCTTACTTGTAAATTGATAAGCTTTCGCCCCCATAACATCAGCTTCTTTCTCCAATCCTGCATCATCATTCACATTGACTTTTCCTTTCATTTGCATAGTAGGTTTCACGCGCCCCTGTTTTTGTTGCACTACATGCCAGGCTTCATGTGGTAAATGTTTTTCCTGACCTGAAGCCAGATGTATTTCTGAACCTTGTGCGTAAGCATGGGCATTGAATTGTGAGGGTTTATCAGAATTGTAATGTACTTTCACATCATCCATAGCATGACCAGAAAGATTTTCTATTCCCGATTTTAAGTTATCAGGTAAACCAGTGTTATTGGCTTTTTTTTGTATTAAAGGACGATTATCACTAAATACTTTTCCTTTATTTCCTACAACATTGGCTGCTGCTTGTCCACTGTCATCTTTTTTTTGCTGAGTAGTATCTTTTATTGATTCATTCATAATTGAAAGAGTAAAAAGTTAGTTTACAGGTTTATTTTTAGCGATAGAGTTCCTTATAAATTTTCTCAATTCCAGTAGGTTACCATTAAAAACATCATAATCAAAATTGGTGTCCTGGTAAGAGTAACTATCGGAACGCTGCCATATCATCCATTTATTATCCCATGCTGAAGGAATATTACTGGTTGTAAGATCCTTTGTATACGCAGCTATCCATAATGCGTATTTTGTAAACTCTGGAGTGTTTAAATATTTGTCTCCTGTAGATTTATCAGTATAAATCATAGGAATGCGACCTGTTATTTTTTCTACTTCCTTTAGAAAGAGCAGTATGTTGTGCTGAGCGGTTTTTAAATCACCACAATTGGTATCCATACTACTATTTTCAATATCCATAACAGGTGGTAAATGACTAATATTTAGAAATTGGTCATCCATAACAACTTTTGCAAAATGTTGGGCCTGGTCTATGGGGTCAAACTCACAGAGATAAAAATGATAAGCACCTCTTATTACCTTTTCATCTTTGAGTATGTTACAATTGCTTTCAAATGTAGGGTCTATGTAACTTTCACCTTCAGTGGCTTTGCAAATGACAAAATAAAGGGAGTCTTTTTTATTATCTAATGCAGTTATGAGGTCACCCTGATAGTGTGAAATATCTAATCCATAAGTAACAGAATCTTTTAGCGATAAATTTTTAACTAAACTCAATGGCTTCATTTTTAATGTATCTTTTGCAGGTTGGGAAATTTCTATTTTTATTTCTGCTTTTGATTCTGTTTTTGATTCCGTTTCTAATTCTGTCTTTAAGAAAGGTTTTATTTTTTCATTATAAGCCCAATCTACTAAAAACCATATTGCTAAAGCTAATGTTATATTTTTTAACATGGTTTACTGTTTTAGAATTAGGGTTTTGTTTTCTTTGCCAAACTCACGTTTTATTCCTTTTAATAACTCGTTTTTAGTTACAACGGAATCATTTCGGCCTATAGCAGCCAAAGCGCAGTATCGCAATACATTAATAATAGCTCCACCAGCCAACTCATAATCTTCGGCAATTTGATATAAATCTATTTCTTCTGATAAGGTACAAATACCTGAGAATGCATTCTGCCACAATTGATAACGTTCTTCTGTAGATGGCATATTAAAATGTATAATAGCCTGAAAACGTCTGGTAAATGCTTCGTCCATATTGGCTCTTAAATTAGAGGCCAGAATAACTACCCCGGGAAAATCTTCAATGAGTTGTAAAAGATGAGCGGTTTGTTGGTTAGCATGTCGGTCATTAGAGGAATTAGCAGCAGTTCGTTTACCAAATAAGGCATCGGCCTCATCAAAAAACAAAATCCACTCTTTATCCCGGGCAATATCAAATACTTTGGATAAATTTTTCTCGGTTTCTCCAATGTATTTGGAAACAATCATCGATAAATCAATTCGATAAACTTCTTTGTTCGTTGCTTTTCCTAAAAGGGTAGCGGTTAATGATTTTCCTGTTCCCGGGGGACCATAAAACAAAGCGCGATAACCAGGCTTTATTTTGCGGGACAAACCCCATTCGTTGAGTAAAGTTTCACTATGTTCCAGCCAGTTAAGGATTTCGTTTACCTGTTCCATAACTATAACATCGAGTACAACCTCTTCCCAGTTCAAAGAGCTGGTTATTTTTTGTGCCGGGAAAGAAGCACTTTGTGCTACACTAATTTTTTCATTGGTTATAAAATAATGAAACCAATTGTGATGCAGACTAAGGATGCCATTTAATTTTGGAATGAAAGCATCTGTTTCTGCTAATTGCAGTACATCTTCTTTGATGAGTTTGTTTTCTTTGCTTACTATTTTATGGACTTCATCCAGTAATTCTTTATGTGTAGCTGTAATTAGGAAAGCTAATGTTTGTCCAGTAGGTATAAACCCGCTATGCCCTTTGTCTATTACCCCTCCAAATTCGGTAAAACCCCGATCATACATAGCATTTTTACCAAAGAAGGTGTCTAAAATTTCAGGTCTTAGATGTGGAGCCAGGCATAATGCAATCCCTAAACGTTCGTAGATATTTATTTGCCAATCGTTTACAAAGGAAGCAAAAGGACCATTTTCTGCAGATAAATCAGACATAGGAATATCGTGCCAATCGTTTTCATGACCTTCTTGCAACAAATAACTACAAATGACTTGTTGTATGACTTTTTCAAGCCAATCCAGTTCCTCATGCAGAATTGTTATGTTGGTTTTAGATCCCATGGTTTACAAAAAGTTTTTCAATATCATCTAATGAAGCATCGGTCCATTTAAAATAGAGTAGTGCAGTGTTGGGATTGAGTTGATTACCAGATAAAAGATCCAAAATGCTTATTTGAGCATTGTTCAAGTTGGTATTATCTTGTTCTTGATTCGTATCCAGATTGTATTTATAAAAATCTTTTCCCCATAAATTTAATAAGGTGCGCTGGTATATAAGATTGTCTATAAATGTTGGCAAGCTTTCATTTTGTTCCGCTAATTTCTTAGCTTTAAAAAAACCAGGCCTTCTTTCGGATTGCCTGTTATAATATTCAATATCTTTTGACTGAATTGTTTTTGAAGATGAATGCCCAAAAATATCTACCAGACCGAAATTTTCAGTTTCCATAGCAATTTCTAATTCTCCATTTTTTGCTCCGGCAATAGCTAATGTCCAATCGGAAGCACTTGCTGTTTCGGTAATTAAATAGAGCTCTCTGAAAGAAAAATAAGTTTGAGTTAGTTTTATAATTAATTCATTCTGTAGTTCAGTCCAATTTTTAATTTTAACTGCTTCAGGCTTATTACTTTTAAAAATAAAACTGCCGCTAGTTTCAAAAGCTAAGATTTGTTTGCTAAATTCAAAAACTCCATCTAAGGCGCTATTGCCTGTTCCTCTCCCTGAATAAGGTTTTGAAACACCGTCGCTAAATTGCCAGGAATCAGCATTTAATTTGATATTATGCTCAAAAACTACATTTTTCATATCCACGATATTGGAACTAAAAATGTTTCCCAAAACAATCATTTCTCCATTAATAATATGGAAAAAGTCACCAGGATATAGCGTTTTGTTTAAAGGTTTTGAAGGGATATAATTAGTTTTAGTGTAGAAAGCACTATAAAATTTTTTGTAAATACGATTCATGGCTTGCTTTTTTAGTAAAAGTTCCTGTTTTTAGTCACAGTTTTTAAAATAGCAATAAAAACTGTGATTAAAAACCAAATGATTTGTATTATTTATCTTAACCGGCAAGCGCTGCGGCATTTGCAGCTGCTAAACCAGCTTGTAAAGATTTTAAATTAATCTGTGCTTTATTTAACTCAGCTGTTTTTATATTTAACTGATTTAAAGTTTCATTATAAGCACTTTGCATCTTATTGAATTCTATTACGGCAACATTGTAAGCATTGTTCAATAAAGTATTTAATGATAAACTAGTAGTATTAGTCTTTTTATCATTAGTTAGCTTATCGTATAGTTTGATTGATTGTAAACTTTCTAAAGCAGCCGTGTTTTGAACTTGCTTATTTGTTGATTGAGCTGTGAATGTTGAATTTAAAGCTACCAGAGATAGAGCAACTGCATTGTTTGCATTATTGCCTGCTGCTGTAATCATTTTTATTAATTGATCTGAAATAAGAGGATTCTGTGCTTTTTTTCTAATGATTAGATTAGCCAACTTATTTATCATCTCAGCGGTATAAATCAGTTTATTTGTAACACTTGTGGTTTTCTGTGCTACATTTTCTGTCTTGGAGTTTGCTAAAATTATTTCACCTAAGGCAATCTCTGAATTATCTTTTAAATTCTGAGCATTTTTAACCACAGTATTCATTAAACCAATATTATTAAAAGCTTGAGTTTTATTAGCATCTGCTTGTGTTAAAAAACCTTGATAAGTAGTTGATTTGTCTGTTAGAGAACTTACTATTGCTTGTAATTGAGATACTTCATCTGTTGCATTTAAAACTTGAATAGTTAAAGAGTCTAAAGTTCTTTTTTTATTTTCGGTAACCCCATATTTTGATGGTTTTATTATTGCCATATCCATTATTGCCATATTTTTTATTGCTTCCATATTTTCTATTTTTTTAAATTGTTAATTATTTTTTTCTGTTATGGGTTTTATTGTATGATAGCGGAATGTGTCTGTATTTACAAAATCAGAGATTGAGCTTGAAAATTGAACAGCTACTTTTTTAGGTCCAGAAGCTACCGACAATACAACAGGAATGTATTCATTCCCTTCAATAAGTGGGTTCCCAAAATTATCGGTGGTGTTTTCAAGTATTGGAAGAGTTACTGATTTTATATTTGTTTTTGAGTCAATTTTGATTTGATCACCAGTGGGAACCGTATAATTTCCATCTGTAACATTTTCAGCAATTAATTTATTAAAAAAGAAACCAGGTTTTGGAGTTTTATTAGAACTATTTGTTTCTACACTGCTATCAGAAGGTGTCGAACTTTTAAGTTTTGACTCTAAAGTGCTAATATTTGTTTTAATCTCCTCTATTAGTGATGTATTTTGTACAGCATCATTTTCTGTATCAGCGTCAGCGTCATTTTTAGTTGAATCAGCTGCTGCTTTTGGTGTGTTTTCAGTAGTAAGTTTCTCTAATTCTTCTTTTAGAATTTCTAATAAGTTATTAATCTCCGACTCATCGTCAACAGCTTTGTATTTTTCTATTTCTTCACTTACTTCTTTTACAAATTGCTCTTCTATACTTTGTAAGTCTTGAGTTTTAAACATTCCATTTACAAATGCTGAATTATCAGGTATAAACATGCATCTGTACTCAACTGTGTTATTCTTTTCGTTTAAATCAAATTGTAATACCTGTGATGTTATATTATTAGAATTTTCTTTTTCATCTAAAAAAACAACTTTTATTGCTTCAGGATTTGGACTTTTTAGTTGAGTAGTTAATATGAATGGAGAGGATGAAGCGGTTAAATAATCTTCAAAATTATTTAATGATTTTTTATAATCTACTGTAAATTGTGCCAAAACAAATACAACATAATTTTCTCCTAATGTTATAGCTTCATTATTTATGTCTTTTATGCCAGTTATTGAAATCTTTTTTTCTATAGTAGCTTGATTCTTTTTATTGTTTACTGGTATAGCTATATTAGGAGAGTTAATTAATCCTTCTGCAATAGTCATTGAAAAAATGGTTCTTTCACTTTCTTTTACTACGAAAATGTAATAATTTTCTACAGGACTAACATTGTACGGATAAGTAATTATGCCATTTACTAAATTTTCTATATCGTTATAGAAAGGATTTAGATAAGCATCAAATTGAACAGTAAAGTCTATATTACTTTTGCTTTTAATTTGTAAGTTTAAATTTAATTCGTTGATACTAGATAAGTAGGTAGATTTTGTAGCGTCAAAATCTACTTTAGCGTCTATTAATTCACCTTCTGCTTTTTTCTGAGCAGTTGCAGCAGAAGCATAATTAGCATTTTCAGTTGTTTGTAATGCTGAAGTAGCTTCTAATTGACTGTTTAGAATACTTAATAAGTTGGTAATTGATCCGGCAGTAGAAGTTGCCATATCTGAAACGGTACTTGCAGTTACTTCCGCAGTTAAGGATGAGGCTTCCATTGCCAATTGAGAGGTTACTTCAGCATTATATGCCGTGTCATTCATTAATTTGTTTACAGCAAGTGCTTGTTCGTAAATTTGGCTACCATAATCAGCGGCATTTAAAATACTTACTATGCTTCCCATATCGCTTGCTAAATTGACTATAGCATTTGTAGCAATTTGAACATTTGCAGCAGAAACCGCAGTATTAGAAACGGATTGTAAGTTAAACTGTTTTTCCTGATTAGCAGTAGCAACTACATTGTTGATAAGGTTATTATCTCCCACAGCTTCTTCTTTTATTATTTCCTGATCAGAATATTTCTGTTCTGTTCTTTTTAACTTTTCCTGAGCTGTTATTTTTGCGTCTTCTGCATAATAGAGTGTAAACATACCGGCATTTAATTGTGCTTGAGTATTGCTTAATTTTAGTTCTTGTGCTTGCAAGGATGACACTACACTTGCATTTAGATTTTCATTGTAGGAACTCATAATTATTTAATTTTAAGGGTTATATTATTGGTTTTATTCTTTCATTAATTGAGAGGGTAGTGCTTTTAACTACTATCGATTATTTTTGGTTTTGGTTTTATTTTCATTTTTAATTAATAAGGCCATATTACATGTAAAGGTTTTTTCATCCAGGGATATTTAATTATAGAAAATGAAAATGGTGATTTGTGAATCAATAAGTCATAGACTCTTTTTTCAACAGTTAATTCCCAGCGTTCTTCTTTTTCAATAAGTAATCCATCTCTTACCAGCCAGTTTCCTCTAAAACCTAATATAGAGGTGTCTCCTACATTTGGCCAATGGGAAATGGCAGCATTAATAAGTCCATTGATTAATTTTTTTTGATCTTCTGTAATAGCAATACTTTCCATCACAGGCGCTGTTATTGGTAATCCACACAATACTTTATTTAGAGGTAATAAGGTTTCTTCTGTCTTGGTTAATCCGGTAACAACATATTGTAAATAATGAACAGCATTTAATTGTGAACTACTATCTTTAAATTGTTTTTCTTCTAATAATTCCAGTCTGTCTATTAACATTTCTATGTAATTATTCAATAGCACAATACCTGCATTTTTAACCGTAATGGTATTCATCTCTTTTTGCGATGAAAGTATATTTGAGTCTGTTTTCTGCTGAAATTTTGTTTGTGTATTTTGCATTGTAGTTTCAGCATCTGATTTTATTAACTGGCTCAGACTAATTTGCAAAGCAGGGGGGAAGCTATATTTTATTTTGTCTAAGGCGGGCAGTATCTCTTTGGTTGAAATATTTTTCTTCTGACGAAGTTCCCATAGTAATTCCTGCCAGATATTGGCAACTGAAAGAATAGACCAATTGTTTTCTGTCCATGCAACGATTACTTTTTTAAATAAAATAGTTTGTATTTCTTTTGAAGTAAGGCCTTTAATCGACAATTGACCCAAAACAGCATACAGGCGTTCAATAGAATCTAATTGTTGTTTATTTTTGTCAGTATTTTTAATAACGGCCATTGTTTTGCTAAAATCCATCCAGTCATATAGTTGTTGTTTCTGTAACTGAGGAATTTTATTTTGTTTATAAACCACAATAAAGGATGTTGGATTGTAGGCTAAAACTTCATGAAATAAATCCAACACAGAAGTGTTTTTAGTATTGTTGTACCAAACAGGTATTTTCTTTTCTACAATTAGAGAAACATATAGTACTTCAAGTAAGCCTTGTTTCTCGCAAAACTCTATATCCTCATTTAAAACGGCTGCGGTTTCGCTAATCAGATTTGTAAAAGAAGTGTTGTATTGCATTAAAATATTTTTTAACATTTGACTAATATTTATTCCATTGGTGATTACAGCATTTATAATCTCATTAGAGCTTATTGATTCCTGTTTTATCATTTGATTGATCCAATATTCGATAAATGATTTTACCAGATTTTCGGTCGTTTTATTATGTTGAATAATTTCCCATGTTATTTTCCAAAAAGAGCTATCAATATTTGTCTTTTTATTTGAACCCATAAATAATAGTACAAAATCATAAAACGATTTAAGGGTTTCCATAGCTTCTTTGAGCAAAGCGGAGCTATCATTTGTAATCCATAAACTAAGGGTCGACCAATCTAAACTGGTTCTTAGTATTTTAATACGTTTCTCGGTTATGCTACAGTTTGAAAGTATTTTTCGCACTTCCGACGGATTGATTTCAAGGGACATTTGTAACAAATCTTTCAATAGGAATTCCTGATTGTTTGCCACAAATTTTAAAGTTTCGTTTTGAATGCTTTTTTTCAGCCACTCAAATAAATTCTCAGTAGTTATCATTTGTCCGTTAATGAGGACGCTTTCTGTACGAAACAGATTTGACTGTTCTGAAGTTGCTATTGGGTACTTTACAAGTTTTTTTTCTATCGTTGTTTTTGTTTTGTTCTGAAATAATTTCAGTTTTATTTTCTCCAGGTTATTTTCAGAATCACTGATATTCTGTATTTTTTCATGTTTAAGAAGAAAAGCTACAAAGACATCAAAATTGTTTTTTTGAGAAGGTGTTATCAATTTTAAAAGTTTTTCTAATACTGCTTCTAAAAACCGGATTGAAGTGTAATCAGCATGTAACAGAATTAGTTTTACGCTTATCAGAAACAGATTTTCTAAAAGGAGTGAACTAAAGTTTCCAGAAAAAATATTCTGGTTCACTTCTTTTATTATCTTTTCAAGTGTCTGCACTAAATAAACCTTTGTATTGTTGCATTTTTTTATAAATAGATGGGCATTTTTTTTGTTTAAAATATAGGGCAATAACTGTTTTATAATTCCTTTATCCTTGTAACCTGATAAAGTATCAAAGGATTGAACAGGATATAAACGAATGTGTTCATTAATTAATTTTTGAACAGCCATAGAGCGTATTGTACCAGTAGTATACGATTTTATTTGTTGCACTAATTCGGCTACTAAATCATTAAAACCAACTAAACGCGAAGAGGCGTTTTTTTCTGAAACTTCATCAATTAGAATGGAAGTCAGATTCGTATATATTTCTAAAGTAGCAATAGTTTTTGATGATGAAGGAACACTTACATTGGTTAGCCTGTTTACTATGGTTTCTTTGAGTTCATTATTTTTTTTACTTAACTCATTTAATGTAAAATTTAAAAATATTTTATTGTCAAAAGGTGTGGTTTTGTACTGTATAAGGAATTGTAGGCCAATCTCCCACAATAAGGAAAACTCCAGCTTTTCATTCATTTCTTTGTAAAGCCTCTCAATAAAATAGATGCTTTCTATCAGCATTTGAGATTTGACAGGAATAACGGCATGAAAAATATGCTCTAAAGCTTCATTTTTTAAATCCGGAACAACAGCAGTCCAAAAAAGAGTAGCATTTCCTAAAGATGAAAAAAGCGCGCTGAATTTCGTTTTGTTTTCTTTCGAAAGAACAATAATTAACTCATTAAGTTCATTTTTCTTAGTACTGTTTTTTCGAAGTGAAGCTGAACTAAAAAGTTCTGTGAGCAGTGTCCAATAATCAGGTTTTGCAATTGTTGCTAATTCTTTTTTGTTTTTAATAAGTTCATTTTCTTTGGTTAGAAGATCTAGGATTAATATAAAATTGGCTTTTGTACTTGTAGAAACATAAATATGCTGTATGGCCAATTCAATCATATTTAGCAATTCAGAATAAGATATATTATAATGATTTGACATTTGCTGAATGCTACTTTTCATAAAAGCAACTTTATTGAAAATAGTTCCTCTGTCTGTAAATAAATAATTAAGTATCCAAAACCAAAGATTTCTTTTGAATTCATTTTCATTAGCAGGCACAAGTGTTTCCTGCTGTTGAATTTTGGTTAATTCTTCAGAAAATTTAATAATCTGATTGTGATTACTGGTTTCTAAACCTTCAATGATTTTTAAAATAATAGATTCCTGTAATTGCCATGCCATTCTTTTTCTAACATTCTCATCTGTTTTTCCAACTTCAGTCAGCATTTTTAGAACAGCTTCTTTATTGTTTTTGATCTGAAAAGCCATCATTTTATTCAAAGAACTGTTGTTTTTATAGTTCCAGGGCATATTTCCGGTTAGAAAATAATGACCAAGCATGCTTATTTGAGAAGTGTTGGTGTTTGAAATTTCAATACGATCAGTTCGTTTTTCGGCATTCAGAACCATCGCAAATAGTTGCTCGCTTAATTGATTACATAGTTTTAAAGACAAATCTTCTTCTAAAGTATCATAATCTATAAGTCCAAAATCCAATGTTAATGACGGAATGCTCCAGGTTTGACTTTCAGGACACATCTTATCAAAAAGAGCTGTTATCTCATTTTGCATTTTTGTCTTGCTCCAAACACTGATGCGTTGCTGCAATTCATGAGCTTTTTCTTTCTTGTCAAAAGAATTTTCCCATTTAAGTTTTGATATGATATGATTTCCGCTACTTGTCATAAAATTACATTTTTGGTATATTATTTATAATGTTAAACAATGTAGTAGCGGTGTCGGTAGTCTTTTTATAGGCTAAATTGTTATATATTAAATTGTTGTACCAATCCATATAGGCTGGAATGAAACTGTTTAAGGTTTCCTGATTTATAAAGTGATAGTTGTAGGAAACTTCAATAGGCAAGGTGTTTTCCAAAAATGTATCCAATCGATTCTTAAAATAATCGGTGTTGAAATAAGGAATATAATCAGGAAAAAGTAACGTTATAGTTGCTATCGATTCTGAGTTTTCAGAGCTGTTTTCCAAATTAATTCCAAAAAAACAATCAGATGCAATAGTAACAGCCTGTTTCCAGTTTATACTTGTTGTTTGCGTTATTTCAAGAAGTTCATAAGTAACAGTATTTATAGTAAGAACAATTTTCCCAGTGTTTGAATCAGTGTCTATGGCAATTGTATTAGCATTTTCCAGAAAAGTATACAAAGCTATGGTTTCAGTATAACTCAGGGCATCCTTCATTTTATAGTAAGGACCATTTTCAATAGATTGAGTGATTGCTATGGTGTGATCAAATGGATATAATAAGCAATTTTCAATACAGACTAATCCTTTGCGTTCTTTTAAAAACCATAAACATTGTTGAATTTGTTCTAACTGTTTCTTGCAATCCGGGCATTTTTCAGTTTGCTGCTGCGTGTTTTCACAAGGAGCACATTTTTTTTCTTCTAAATTATTTAATGCGTTTTCCAGGTAATTAATATAAGGTGTTTTCAGGCTCAATAAAATATTGAGTTGTAATTCCAGCGCAGCATAATTAATAAAATCCTGTTTTCTTATTTTTTCAATTTGATCGACTTTATTGGTGTTAAAAATGAAATCATTCTCAAACTTTTCATTTTTTGAAATAGTGATATCTTTTTCAGATTCTAAATAAAAACGAACAGAAGCAACATCTATTAATAATTGCTCTATATCTAAAGGTAATTCCAGTTTTATTTCTTCAATTTTTTTCGCACCCAGATAATTATATCCTTTAAATCTATAATAAGAAAGCAATCCTAAATTTTGAAGGTACAAGCTTTTAATAATGATTTTATCTTTGGCACTATTTCCTGTATACACAGAACCTTCAATAACAGTATTTATAAATAATGGAGATTCTCCATGTCTTGCTAACAAATGATCCAACATTTCATTTCTCCTGTCCAGATTGATGGTTTCGTCTACAATAAGATTTTGTAAGCCTCTTATGTAAGAATTGTAAGGGTCATCTTTGAATTTTTTCCAGCTTATTTCTTCCGCTACAATTTTAGTTCTTGGTTCTAAACTGAAATTGAAAGCTTCATTATTTTTAAGCAATGGTTTTATATTGGGAATAGTATATAAAGACTGATAAAAATAAGTAGGGGAGAAACTCAAATAAGGTACAGGATATTTAAGATGCTCTTTTTCATCTGGTGTTTTAGAAACATAAAAGTTCTTTAATTCAGAAGGTGTACCGGTTATACCATTTTTGAACGAGAATAGTTGAGGTACATTGGCTAATTGTGAAAACTGATTTGCTAATACCTGATCAAATAAAGTGAGATACCCTTTTAATTGTCGGGATTGTGCAATTTGAAAATCACTTGCATTGGAATTTATCGCATTTTCGCCCACAGCATATATTTCCGGAAAGGTATTTTGTATCGAATAATAAGAATTAATATCCCTGAATTTTCCTTTTGGAAATTTAGATACTCCGGTCGTCATATTAGCATACGGAATATCAGTTCCTGAAAGGGATTCGTTTGAAGTAATGGAATTATTGTTTTTAATATTAGTATAAATAATTTCTAACGTACTCAAATCGAAAGTGATTAATTCACTCGTTGTGGAGGTTACAAAATCACTATTTATGCCATTAATCTGAAGATTCTGAATATTAATTACACCATTAACAGAGAGCATAATAGTAAGGAGATTTCGAGTAGTAATGGTATCTTTCTTTTCACCTAAATTAGAGTCACTAATGTATCCGTGTTTCATTTCCGGACCATTATAGATTATATTAATATCTTCTCCATCAAGAACTAATTGGTTGTCATCTTCCTGAATTACTTTTGGGAAAATGTAATTGTTTATTTGCCCTTCCATTAATGAAAGTATTTTAGAAAGAGAAACTTCATTACTAATTTCAAGCTTTCCGCTTAAAGTGTAAACTGTTTTTTTTAATGGCAATGGTATTAGAAACAATTCGCCGATATTTCTTCGTTTATTTAATCTGTAGAATACCGTATTGCATATAGCTGCGATAGAAACTGGATTATCTGCTCTTGTGTCGATTGATAAATACACCCTGTAAACACCTTTTACATATGACAGATTACTTTGTACAGGCACTATCAACGCATTTACGACATCATTCACTTCGTCTACAATATATCTGATATAATCCTTTGTCGTAATTGGAGAAGTGGTTAATATTTCTTCCGGTAAATAAAACTGATCTTTTACTATTAGTTTATCGTCAGAATTGGTTAGAATATCTTGTATCGGAAAATCATTGCAATACCCTAATTCAGTTAATGCATAACATAGTTGATCGAGTATAGTAACGCCGGGATCACTTGGATTTAAGTTGGTCCATTCTTTGCCGTTTACTTTTTGAATATGAGCAAGACCTTCCTCTTTCAAAGATTTAAAATCCTGTGTAATAGGAAGTGGTTGGTCTATTATATAATTAATCTCTTTCATTAATAATATGATTAGCATTAGAAGCTATTATTAATTCTGGATTTTTATCTAATGATAGTAAGGTCAGGTCAGTTTGTGTTATGAAATCTCCATTTGGCGATAATCTGGTGGTGTTAAACGTTAGTTTTTCAACATTGCTGACACCTTCTATAGTTCTGATAAAATGAATCACATCATCAGCACTTACATTTTCATCTATTGTAATTTGTGGACTATTTGTTGAAATCCAAGGGGATAAAAACAGCTTTAAAGCAGTTTCTACAGTTTTTTGAATACCCTGAAATTCATAACCATTAGCAACTGTTATAGTGGTGTTTACAGTAACAGTTAAGAATGAAAAATTAGCAACAGTAATTGTTGTAAATGCAGCAGTACGTGTTTCCAGATATTGCTGTATTTTTTCTTCAGCGCAAATGGTAATCATAGGCGCAAAAGCATTATAATCGTTTACATTATTGCTTCTTTTTACAACATAAACTGTAATTTCTTTGTTGTTGTAAGTTGCTTTGGAATAATAAATATCATTAAATTCTTGTTGTACAACACTATAATAATCAGTCAGACTAACAATCCTGTCCTTTGTTTTTAATCTATTACTGACCCTTTTGTTTTTGATACTATCATTTTCCATTGCTTTTCCATCAAAAGAAGGGAAAGGTTGCATAATATTGGCGATTTCGGGAATAGCAATGTGAGATTTGGCAATGGTATCACTATTTATTTTGGGTTCGGTTGTGTCAAATAAGTATTCATTTCCGGAACGAGTTAATAATACACCATTTGTTTTTAAAAAAGTAATTTCCGGATAATTTGAGATGTCACTTTTTGTAGCTAAGCAAATCCAATAGTTCTTGCTATTCATTAATGAGGTTTGATTGCTTATATCCTGTGGTAAATTAAAAGTAATAATCCCCGAACAACTCAGGTTGTTTGTTCCATCAGAAAGAATAGGCAAGAGCTGCCAGCCATAAGCACTCAAATAATAATAATCAGGCTTTGTATCCGTGGGTATATTGCCTTCTTTTCTGCCCAGTTCTACATAGAAATTGATTACATTAGGTGCAATAACGTCTTCTAATTCAATATATAAAAAGCCTTTGTAATTATACAAAGCAGGGATTACAGGAATCCCTTTTACTGCTTGGGAATTGCTTATGTTGTTATCGCCAACGTTGTAATTGAAAACAGGAGCTGCGGCTGCCGCGTCATAAGTTAAGTAATTAATAAATGAAGAATACGTATAGCATTGTAACGGAAAAGCATTTGTCTGAGTTAAATCATACTTTTGTAAAGCACAATAATTAGCAGTTATTGTTTTTAGTTTTGGCGCAAAAGGGAGCTTGGGTTGTGCGGCTAATTTTTTTGAATTACTAAATGTTTTTGAAATTTCAAGCGCATTTTCTAAGGCCGTATTTGCTACAATTTCAGGATATATTTCAAATCCGAAACCATAAGGATCTGGACCTGATAATGCCATTTTTAAGAATCCTGAATCGCTTTTTTCTGTAAAAAATAATTCTGAATTTTGAATATTTGGATCAATAACGGTAGTAGAAGCTGCTGTTTTAGAAAGAGGGATGAATTCAATTGACTGAGAGCTATTTGGGGTTGATGAATCTTGAGTTTTAGAAGCATTAGATGTATAACTAAAAAAACTTTTAGTAGTCAGCTCGCACTTTTTTGCAGCACTGTCCGTACTAAACAATAAATTAGAAGTAATATCTGCTTGTGGCACACAATATTCGTTTACGCAATAAGGAACAGGTGTTATATTACCTTCTTTATCAACAGCTATTCCTTGCTTGATCATGTTAAAATTTTTCCATATCGAATTGTTCAGTATTTCAAAATCAACAGTAAAACATGTATTGTTAAAAGGAGTTGTAGGATTTGGATCTACAATACCCAAAATATCTTTTAACAACTGTATTATCTCTTTCAATAGTTTAATGATGATATTCAAAAGCTTTTTTATCATCCCTATGGGAACTTTCGCTGCTTTTTTTACTAAATTTTTGATTTTATTAATGAAGCCTTTCGATTTACCAGTGTCTGTAACCAATTGATTTTGAGTAACAATAGTATCAGAAAGATAAATATTGTATTCCTGGTAATAGGTTTGAAAACTTTTAGGCAAAGTATCCCAGGTCATATCAATTTCAAGCGATTGCAAAGGCTTACTAAATATTTCGTTATTGCCAATTATAAAACTGCTGTTAATCGTTGGCGTTGGTCCAAACAATTCAAAAGGTTTTTTAGGATCTAAAGCACCAAAATCATTATAGAATTGGAAAGAACTACTATTTTGAACCGTTACCTGAAATTCAACCGAATTGATAATAGGGATTGGAGTATTATTGATATAATTATCGAATACAATTTTTAACAAAGGCCATTTTGAGTCATAACCATCAGGATTTTTTGTAAATGCTTCAATAGAGGGTTGTGTGTTGTCTAATGTGATATTTAAAATTATTGATGAATTTGATGTATTGGACTCCTGAACAGAAGCTGGGACCGCAATCCAGATTTCTTTAGAGCTTAGATAAAAGCTGGCGGTATTCAAAAATTGAAAATCAGTTGCTGCATTAAAAGTGAGCGTTACCTGAATTGTTCTGTTACCTTCTTTTAAATAGAGCATTGGCGAAGCAAAAGCAATACCCGGAAAAACATTCGTAGCATCAGGAGACTGGCTGTTGCCAAAAATCGACCAGCCTTCTGTTTTTCCGGTTTCGTCTTTTTGTAATACAGAGGGAGTAGCAATATTTTGCAAATAAAGCTTTGTGCCGTTTGTTTCTACAGCTGCTAGAGCTAATGTTTTTGCACTTACTATTGTGGCAGGATTTAAAGAAACATTCTCATTAGAAGAGAAAATAACAGCATTTTTTTGAGCATCAATACCCGCATCAAACAGGCTGTTTTTGGGCAATAGGAAAGCACTGCTTTTTGTACTTAAATTAATGGCTATAAAAACGCTGTCAGGGAGCGCATTTTTTATATTTTGTTTTAGTATTTTGGTATAATAAAAATCTAAATGCTTTTGAGATATTTCATTTAACTGTTGGCGATGATGCATCAGCAACTGAATAAAAGTCCGTATCAAAATAGTATCAGGAAAAGGACTTCTTGTTTCTTTTAATTTTTCAAAAGCAGCTTTGGCATACTGTGTAATTGAAGTTACGAATGTAAATAACTGATTGCCGGTTTTTTTTAAAGCATTGATAAAATCGGTAATTTTATTTTTAAAAAAAGTGGCTTCTAAACCGAGTATTTCCCAATAAGGTTTTTTGTCTTTGTTTAGCAACCAAATTGCAGCATTGGCATTTTGAAAAACAGAAAAGTCAACACTTTCAACTTTTGCTATAATTTTATTTAAAATTAATTGGCTGCGAAGTGATAATAAAGCCCACAATTGAGCACTATAAATGTGTTCTACCTGATAAAGTATATACATTTTGAGACTAAATTCCTGATTGGATTTTAATAAAAACCGTATCCAATATTCTAGTTTTAGAAATAATTCAAATATTTGATCAAAAAGGGAATTGATTAGTTGACTTATCTTAGTGTTATTTTTATCTTCTTTAGACAATGTTTCTATATGCAAACAGCTATTAAGGAAAATAGAATGCTGTTTTGTTACATTCGTCTTTGAAATAGAAGCCACCATAATGATAGGGTCTTTTAATAAAAAAGGAGTCCAGTTTCCGTTTATTTGATTGTTGGCATCATAAAAATTAATAAGTGAAGCAAAATCTGCTATAAAACTTAGCCAGTCGCTCTCTGTTCTCCCATCAATTAAATTTGATGGCGGAACCAATGCGGCCTCTACCGAAGTTAAAATAGTATTTTGATTCAATGTATTCATTTATCTGCTTCCTAAATTGGTTCCTTCTTTTATGTAAAAAGGAAAAACATAATTGTGTCTTGTATTGGTTTGATTGAAAACATATACAATTCGTATTTCTATAAGCCCGGCTAAAATATCAGTATAAGCAACTGTGATTTCTTGTAAACTTATTCTGGGTTCATTGTGTAATAAAGAAAATCTAACTACATCTGCAATTTCTCCCTTCAGTGTTTCATCCATTTTTCTAAAGAAAAACTGTTGGAGTCCTGAACCAAATCTTGAGTTTAAATTGCGTTCACCTGTATGTGTAAGCAGAATAATTCGTAAAGATTCATTCACATTTTGTTCATAACCAGAGAGGTTTAGCTGATGATTTCCTACTGAAAAAGTAACAGGAAAAGACCATCCGGAACCTAAAAAATGATTTTCTTCTTTAGTTATCAAATTACTGTTATCCACCTATTATTACATTTAAAGCTCCTAATACAATACTTCCTCCATGTGCAGTCGAGTCTCCCATTCTTGCAGCAGGCATACCACCAATCATTACAGTTGATGAACCTTTTACAATAGAATCCGGAGGACCAACACACATTAGCAAATCTCCAACTCTTGCTGCGGGTAATTTGCAAATTAAAACAGTAGGTTCCCCTGGGCCTGTTATGGGGCCTCCAACATGCGGAATAGGAGCTGGAAATGCAGGTGTCTGCATAGGGCATTGGTGAAAATCGGTTATTCGTGCTGCTGGTGGCATATTATTTTTATTTGGATTATAAAACTGTTAAGTCAACTTCTAATTTATCATTACCATAGCTCCTTTTAGAACTAATTGTGCACCACCTTGTACTTCGGCATTTAAATTTCCTTTTGCACTATACTGGCTTTGTGCTGTTTCTTTTACATTTATGCCGCTAATAGCAACATCACCCCCTGATGATGCTATTTTAACACCTTGATTTCCCTTGATGTTAACATTTTGATTGGCTTCAATATTTATGTCTTTTGCGCTTTTAATGGTAATCCCGCTGCTAGACATAATGACACTATTATCATTTTGATCTTTAATGGTAATTTGTTTGTCTTTATCACTTACAATTATGGTATTTTTATTAGGAGTGCTCAGCGTCCAGACTACATTTTCATCGTCAAATTCAATGGCAATTTTAGATTTTGAAACAATGGCCTTAATACTGTTCTTTTCATTTGGAGTTAAGCCTTCGTAAGGTTTTAATTTGGAACTGCTATAGAGACTACCTAAGATAACAGGGTATCGGGGGTCTTCGTTTAAAAAACCAATGATAACTTCATCACCTACTTCGGGTAAAAAGAAAACACCGGCACCATTTGTAGAATAAAAATTAGTCAGGCGTGCCCAAATTCCTTCTCCATTAGTATCAAATAAAGGAACAGTTACTAATATTCGGTATTGTGAATCAGGATCGCTGTCTATTTTTTTTACTGTTCCGTTAAAAATGCCTCTTGCACCAGGCAATAATCCAGCCGCAGAAGGAGCCATGACATCAGGTTCTTCTGTAAACCAAAGTGGAGAAAGACCGATACTTATTTCAGTTATCCAGTTTCCCTCGGATAAATCATGAGTAACACTAGAAATAAAATGATCTCCGTTAAAGCGATCACCAATTCCGGCTAAAGTGATATAATTGCCTGGATTCACTAAATTGGTACCTTGAAATTTTGCTTCCCCCTGAATTTTAGAATACTCACTTTTTATGAGTTGTGCTTTTGCCCAATTTGTCAAATCGGCATTTTCAAGTGGGGCAGTGGTTTGTATTTGATAGTCTGCCAAGCCCACTACTTCAGAAAGTTTTTTAGATGAGATATTTCCTGGTCCGGCTACATTATTAGTAGATTGCATAGAAGCTATAGCCTGATTTTTATAATCCCAGGTGTTCGCTTTTACAGTATTTAGTTGTGTAATTGCATTCATTGTGGCATTAAATTGCATCAAACCGTTTCCATAGGATACATTCAAAACAGAAGTTGTATTTGCGTCTGGCGGTGCTACTGTAACAGTTCCGTTAAGGGTAGTAATTAACATTCCGTTGCTTTCAGCACGAGCCATGATATAGTCCCAATCGCTCACATAATATTGCACTTGTTCAGGCCAGCTGGTAGTAGTCGCAGTGACTTTTGCCGTTAACCCTGAATAAGTACCTATGATTGAAGACATTATATCGCTATCTTTCTGTTTACTAAAGGATAAACTTTTTCTGCCTACAATCATTTTTATTGCTTCATCCCTACATTCTACCTCCAGGGCAGAGCCTACAATCTCATCAATACGAATGGACTGGCTTGTAATGATTCCTTGAAAAACAATTTCATTTTTAGAATCATAGCCGCACTCAATGCTTATTTTTGCGCCTGGGATAAAAGTTGACGACGAACTAGCATCGAACTTTCCTGTATTTGCTTCTCCATCAAGGATAGTTATGTTTGCAATTGCAATTCTATTTACAGCTTTATTTATATGTACAGACAGCACATTCAATTCACTAGGAATTGAGGTACCATTAATTTTTATAGTAAATGTTGCTGTGTTTCCAGACGCAATTTCTGTTTGAGTTGCCATTTTATACAGGTTGAATTATTGGAGGAAATATTAATTTTTGTCCTCCTTTTAAGTTTCTAAATTTATTTAGCTCATTATATTGTGCTACTTGTATGTAATAGGAATCATCATTCCAGGTTTCTTCACATAGCTGCGGGAGTGTGTTTCCTTCTACTACACTTATCAGGTGGGTAATGTCTGGCGATTTTTTAGCATCTAATTCCTCTACACTTTGTGGTGAAATATACTCTGAAAAGCCTAATGATAACTTCGCTCTTAAGGGACTTCCGTCGGGTTTAAACAAGGTATATGAGGTATCCATAGACTTTAAAACACCTTTAAAAACAAGACTTTTGCCCCACTGCACTTTGACAAAATTAGGTCGGTGAATCTTACCATTATAAGTATAGATAATACTCTCTAAAGAACTGATTTCCTGATTCATATCGACTCGTTTAGAATCTACTATTCCTGTACAGTCTATTACGATATCAAAGTTTAATTTTTCTACCGGAGTGCTTTTGTATTTTTGAGAAGGAGCGCTGGTATTGGGTGCTTGTTGTTCATTATATTCAATGCCTCTCTGCCATTTAATAGTTTCTGGATTAATCATAACAGTATAGGGTTGTCCTGCGAAAGCTTGTTGAAAATTTTCGTCGGTATATCCTGTTATTTTCATTAATTCTAAACTCGCCCCCATAGTGTTTGTATTTATCTTTTATAGCTATTTTTTTTCGTTCGTTCTGCAATCATTCTTTTACATTCTTCAAGTAATTGTTTTTTTAGCAGTTGAATTTCTGCTTCATTAGCATTGCTGTCTTTGAAACTATCTTTTGATATTATTTCAGTTTTTATAATTAATTCTCTAATTTCTATTGGCATATGCTAAGCAAATAAGTCGGCAATTGAGGTGTCGGGTGTTATGACAAAATAAGTATAGGCTAATTCGATGGATTCTAATACAAGTTCATTTTCTTGGGACTTTAAATCAGAGACAGAATATTTTACGGGATACGCATTGTAAAACGTCCACATTACCGAAACGGTTCCATCAGGATTAAATAAACTTACCGAAACATCGTGTGTTGTTATGGCATTAGCCAGACCTTCGTCCAATGTACTTGCACACCAGTCAATTAATTTAGAACCGTCTGGTATTAGTGCTCTTTTGAGTACAAGGTTTTGACTGGTGGTAATAGTAGGGAGACGATATTTAAATCGATTCTCCCCACCGCATGCTACCTCTTCCATACTCAATTCTTTTGAGATGCCTGATACTTCTTTGAATGCAGCATCTTGACCCTTAAAAGACAGTTCGAAGTAAAATCCTACTGGATAATTATTTGCCATTAGTAATTATTAATTGTTCGTGCGCAATTTCTATTGTATCTACTGCCACTTCATTACCATCTGATTTTAAATCGGTACTTGTAATTTTGGTAGGCCATGCATTGTTCAATTGCCATTGCATAGTTGTTCCTCCTTTTTCATCTAATAGACGAATAATAACAGTTCGTCTTTTGATAGTATTCATAGTTACTTGTGCATGCCAATTCCAAAAACTATTATCGTTTACAAAAACGCCTCGTTTCATAGTAACGTTTCCATATTTTGTAATGCCTGGCATTTTTTCTGTTGAAAAAAGAGGGCTATTACTTTTTCGATATTCAATGATTTGGTTTTCAACATCCATTCCGGATACTTCCTGGAATGCTACTTTTGTTAATTCAGTTCCTAAATCTACTTCAAATCGGAACTTTGGCATGGGCCATGTTGCGCCTTCTACGCTTCCGTCATCTGCTGCCATAATATTTTATTTTTTAAATTGATTATAATTTTGTTTATGTGTTTTTTCTGTCTAGCTAGAAGTAGCCATTTGTTGTTGAAAAGTCAGTACTATAAATTCAGCTGGACGAACTATAGCTACTTTGATAGTAACTTTCATAAATCCATTTAAAATATCTTCTGATGTCATGGTAGTTCCTAATCCACAAGCAACAGAAAAAGCATCTGAAGCCGATGCCCCCTGGAGTCCGCCTTCTTTCCAAATAGTGGTCAAAAAACTTCCAATCATTGCTTTTACAGCTTCCCATGTATTTTTATCATTTGGTTCAAAAACATAAGCATTAGCCGCTAGTTTACATGACTGCTCTAAAAATGTCATCGTTCTTCTAACCGGAAGATATCTCCAGTCCTGACTATTTCCATCTAAAGTTCTTGCTCCCCAAATTAAAATTCCAAGGCCATTGAAAAAGCGAATAGCATTAATCGATTTTCCAGAAACAGCATCTACATTTAGACTACCTTGTTGCGTTTCCGATAAACGAATAGGTAAAGAAGATACTCCCACTATAGAAGTGTTTGCCGGAGCCTGCCAAACTCCCTCTTGGTTATCTGTTGTAGCAATAACTCCAGCCATTCCACCGCTTGGAGGTAAAATATTAGCATCAAACAAGATATGCTTAATCATAAGACTGTACGTTTTGCTGGCATTTATTAAAGCATTGTTATTTTGCGTAACACTTAGCCCTGAAGAAGGATTATTGATGTTAGTCATAATACTTGCCACACTTGGATTTGGATTATCTGCAGGATTCAATAATGCTTCAAGCTGTTTTGTATCACCACCAAATAAATTAGTATAGTCTATATCCTGATTTTGCATTATTGTCGTTCCTATAAAAGGATAATACGCTGTTCCAAAATTTAAACCTTGTGAACCTGTATTGTTTCTAAAAGTTTCAATATCATTTGGATACATGATAGGGTCAGGATTGCGTCCTCCTATAATGTCAAAAATAGCAACAGCTGTTTGCATTTGAGTACATTGCAATAACATTTGTTGCATCAGCGTACCGTTGTTGTCTATAGAAAGTAGTGTTGCTTCCGGGCATATGTACATGGTAGGTTCTTGCTCATTTAAGAGTAAGGATAAACCATTTTGCAAATCAGCTAATTGTACATTTGGATTTACAATTTGATCTCCTGGAGTCATTGGGTTTTTTGAAGGCGCACCATAAGAACCTACAGATACAATGTAGGCATCACCACCGCCATTTTCATAAAACAATTTGATACTATTGTACAAATAATATATAGTATTAGGGTCAGGAACAATAGAGTAATATGCATTATCAATTAGCATATAATCTCCTTTGGTTGGCTGACTTTTTTGTTTTACCATATAATATTCCGGAGTATATTGTTTGGCAGGACTTGCAGGAGGAGCAGGGTCTGGGAAACAATAAATAGCCTGAAATTCGGCAAAAGAAGTGATCTTTTGCGCCACATTTGTGTATGATTTTCCTTCATACGATGCTGTGGGAGTATAGCCAATAAAGGCCGGTACTGCGGTTGCAACAGGGACTACTGAATTAGGAAAGGCATTTAATTCATTAATGTAGACACCTGGTGATTTAATGTTAGACTCAATCATGGTTTTTCATATTTGTTTTTATTAATTAATTATATATACACATACATGGATGACGTAACTATTTTTTCTTTGTTTTCTTCCTCAAGACCTATGTTGTTTGGTCTGGGATTTGGTAAACCTTTAAAAATTGTTTTTCCTTTTTGATTACTGATAGTTGATTTATCTACTAAATCAAATTTGTATTTTGGTATTTCACTCATTTTCATAAAGTTTTCTCCAGATGAAAAAAGTAGTGCTCTATTGCCATTTTGAAGTGTCACAGTTATTGCTTGCTCAAAACCAACAGGAATTTTACTTACTATTTCAGGATTATTAAGCAGAATTTCACTTTTATTGATAATGTAATACCGCCATTGTGTAGCTCTTGATTCGTATTTAATGGCATAATTGCATTCATTATTTGTACTTATCAGCGCTATTATATCTTTAAAATAAATTTTTACAGAACCAATGCTGACCGAACCACTATTAGGGATGCTCGCAGCGGTTAAAACTATTTTTTGATTTTCATAGACCGTATTGGAACTTGTATAAATAAAACTATTTGTCCAATTTGTTGGCAGTTCTGTATATAATGTAAAGTTGGAATCCGATGAGGTGAGATCAAATTCAAAACAATCCTGTTCGCTATTGGCTTGTATATAATTCAAATAGTCTGATATGTTTTTAGGAACATTGCTATAAAACTCAAAGGCATTTTCATTTCGATTTATTTTAAACCCATATCGATTAATAGTATTTGCTGTAGCCTTATTGGGTTGGATTTCAATACATTTACATGTTCCTTTTTCAAAATATTCATGAAAAACCTGTATTGAAAAAACGATATTGTATTGGCTATTCATGATGCTTTAGTATTAATTATTTTCAGTTTTATTAATGGCAGGAGTAAAGCTTTCGTTGTCAAAAGATTGAATAGTTATCAAACGTGCTTTATATACTATAGAGGGTTGGTATTTAGCCCCCATAGCTGTCCACAAACTGTGCATCTGATTATAATTTAACTTTTCAATTTCAAATTCGAGTTTGTTTAAATTCTTTGGTATATTCGAAAAAGATGTCGCATCTAACACTACATGAGATTGAAAAAATTGAATGACTGCATTCAAAAATTTTAATGACTCATTATAATCATCAAAATTGGATGTTATTAACAGATCTAAATTAAATCGTTGGGAAGGATTTAAATCACCATAACTGCCATTGACCAATTTTTGATTGCGAACATAAAATGGCTGTAATGTTTCCTGTTCTATATTGATTAAGCTTACCACTATTTTGTTTTCATTCTTTGGAGGTATTGAACCATTAGAATCTATAATATTGTTAAGAATAACTTTGCTTTCATCCAATTGAAATTTATTCCTGAAATATTGATCAAGAACATTAATAGTAAATTGAAGAGATTGCATTAACATAGAGTTCTGTTTTATCTTTATTAAATCAAAAAAATACAGGTATTGGCTTAATTATTAATAAAGTAAAATTAAACTTGTTCTTTCGATTTGTGAAAAATCAAGCATATACTTTTTGTGTACATGCTATAAAAAAAGAGTGTTTTTTTGTAGACAAAATGTAGACAGTTTTTGTTAATGCAAATGAAACATAGCATTTATTCCATTTTTTTTCTTTGTTTAAAAAATGAAATATAAGCTAGTTGCTATTTCTTTTGGAGATTAGATAAAATCAGGAGATAAAAGTTTCATCCAACTTTAATGATTAGCAAAGTAGTTGAATGATTTTTTAGATTTTTTTGAAATTTGATTACTCAGGGAGTCATCTCTCAGTCAAGGAGAAAAAAATGAAGTAAATTTTAATTTTCAGCCATACTCTGAATTTTTTCTAAGCTTAATTCAGAATCTAATAGCTGCTTTTTGAATAGTTTAGGATACTGTTCTTAAATAGGTGATAATGTCTTCTTCTTTTTTAAGTGTCAATTTTTTCTTTAGACGATATTTATGAGTTCTCACACTATTTTGGTTGATTCCAAGAAGATTAGTTATATCATTATTACTCATATTCATTTTGATATAACAACAATACTTTAAATCTTTTGAACTCAAAGAAGGGTGTTTTTGCGCTAGTTTTACTAAAAAATTCGGATTTGCCTGTTCAAAGTAAATTTTAAAATCATCCCATATTTTAGTGTCATTTGCAACTGTTTTTATAGAATTTACAATTGAGATTAATTCTTTCCGGGTAGAATCATTCACATTAGGATAAAGGTAGGAGATACGGCTTTTTACTTTTTGTAATACTTCTACTTTTTGATCAAGCTCCATAACATAATGGCTTAATGTTCTAGTATGATTTACAATGTTGTTTTGCAATGCTGTCTCTGTAAAGGTATTCGCTGTGTTTGTTTGTACCTGATTTTTTTTTATTTTAAAAAGAGAGTTTATCCTGTATTTCAAAAAATTAGGATTATTTATAAGTTTAAATGGATACGAGAAAATAGTGCAGTTTTCGGACCAGCAGTTAGATTCACATTCATAATTTTGAGTAAGACATAAAATAGGAATTTCTATTTTATTTAAATTAAATAGACTATCTTTTATGATAAGTTGATTTCTTCTAAAGCACAAAATAATTAAGTCAGGATTTAATGATTTTATAGTGTTAAATAAATCAAAAGCTTTTAAAGCAGAAACAGTAGAAACAGTAGAATCAGTGATGGTAGATACTGTGCATAATACTTGAGTTAAAATCATTGTATCATCACATCCAATCAATATTGATTTCTTTTCATGCATTTCTTTAGATAGTATTTGTATTAAATGACTTATATCCGTTTTTTAGTTTGATTTTTATGATCAAACACATAAAAATCTAATGCTCATTGTAAATTTAGTTTTCAAGTGTATTACTTTTAATTTAAATGTCATTAACAAGAGTTTTTATGTCATGAAAGTAATTTAGTTTTTGTCAAATTTTATGATCCATCAGGCTTTTCCATAAGTTTAGAAATTCCTCTATTGTCAGATTACCAAGTCATCTTACTATATTATAAAAATTTTCAATATAGTCTTGAATTGATTTTTCGGCTTGTTTTCTGTTTTTATATTTGATTATAACATACCAGTTCAGTTTTCAGCGTTTTTGATAAAACGCTCAGCCACTGGCAGTAACCAAAACTGCACCGATTCTGCACCTTTTACTTTGGGTACTTTTAAAAAGAATGCAAAAAGGTCTTAAAAGAAAAAAACCAGTAAATCGTTGGATTTACTGGTTTAAATTAATTTTTTTTAGTCTTTTTAAATAAATGAAAAAGATTAGTTTTTCATTCTTTTGGACTTTCCGTGGGGAGAGCAGGATTCGAACCTGCGAAGTTCACACAGCAGATTTACAGTCTGCCCTCGTTGGCCGCTTGAGTATCTCCCCGATCTCAGCATTGTTGCGCTTTGTTGTTCTAAGCGGTTGCAAATATAGCAACGTTTTTGGTGTTTGCAAACAAAAAATGAACTTAATTTTAAGTTATTTTTTAATTCATTGGTAGTGAATAAAATAATAAATGAGATTTTTGAAAATTTTATATTTTTAAGATGCTCTTTAGGTAATTCTTTGTCATTTTTGCCGCAATAGTTGAGGTCAAAAATAAAATTAAGCGTTTGATCTTGTATTTTTCCTGATTAGATATTAAGTTTTTTTTGCAGAAAATATCTGTTAATAATTAAAGTAAGGTATATAGATCTTAAATAGGAGGAGTTTTTAGCTATTCACAGAAAGCTTTTTTATAAAAAAAACTTTTGAATTTAAACAAAAGTTAATTTATTGAATTAACCGTATTTATACGTAAGAATAGTGCTTTTTATTTTAAAAAAATCAAATTTTCAATAAATATAATAAGAAAAAAACGAAAACAAGATTATCTAACCCGTTCTTTTCCTGTATTTGATCGGTTTTTTTATGTCATTTATCGAGTAAATTTCCTTTAGAATTGGTTTAAACATATTTTAGTAATATTAAAATGATTAATATTTTAATATAGAACATCATGAAAAAAATATTACTTACATTAATAATAGTTATATCAGCAGATATATACGCCCAGATACCAATTCAGGAATTCAATTTTAACGGAACATTACATAATACAGAAAATACAATATCTTTTACAGGAACAGAAAATTATGTAGCAGATAGAATGGGAAATGAAAAAAGTGCACAAAGATTAACAAATAAGGCCTTAGAAGCTGTAATTGATAATCTTCCGCAAAATGACGCTCCAAGAACTGTGACTATTTGGGTAAAAATGAATGACATATCATCTCCAAATTATATTTGGGGATATGGTTCAGCTTATAACGCTCAATATTTTGGACTTCTACAGCAAGCCACAACAACTCCAAATTCTGATTTAAGTTTAGCGGGATGGGGCGCTTCAAATGACCTTATAGTTAATATTCCTTTAAGCAAAGACAAATGGTATCAATATAGCGTTGTTTTTGATGGCAGTATTTCAAAAACATACAGAAATGGTGAATTATTAAAATATATAAAGGGTATGTCGCGTGATACGCAAGGAACAATATTCCGTTTAGGGGAAATTAATACAACAATAGGAATCAATGCTGATTTTGATGATTTGAAAATTTATAATGTCGCCCTGTCTGATCAGGAAATATCTGAATTATATAATGCTTCAAAACAACCTGTTAATGTTGCAGATTCAAAAGAAAACACTGTTACTAAAAAGGAAACTGAAAAAACAAATTCAGAGACAGTAGCTTCAATTACAAAGTCCACCGCCTTAAATCCAAAAAAAGTAGAAATATTCTCTCAGGGTCAAAAAGTATTAAGTAATAATACGCAGGAAATAAATATAAATCAGCTTCCAGAAGGTACATATTTATTAAAAATCACCAATTTACCAACTAAAAAAATTACATCAAAATAAAGTTTTTACCAGTAAACTTTTTTTTCGGTATGTATGTTGAGAGAACAAGAAAGGCTATTCTTTACGAATAGCCTTCCTCTTTTTTATTCTAGTTTTAAAAAATTGTAATTAAAAAAAAACAGAAATAAAATAATCTTTAATTTAATGTATTTTAAAAAGTAAAAATTTTACGAATTTTAAGATTTACTTTTTCAACGTATGTCTTTTAAATAATCAACTCAATTATTTCAAAAACAATCAATCAATTTCACGGCTGACCCTTTGGTTTAGTACTATATTTATAGAAAGTTTTCAATTTTAATTCTCATTTTCGTAATCTTCTTTAATAAACTGAATAAACAATTCTACTATTTAACCCTCGGTGTTACTATCTTTTTCTTGTAATTGAAACATATGAATAAATCATTTGCCCATTGTTTTTTGTTTTATAATTAAAAACCATAAAAAAATGAGCGACAAGTTTTTTAATTTTTCTCAAAAAAAGTCATTTTTTAGGTTAATAAATCAGTGAAAGAAAATCAATCTTCAAACCAATAAATAAAATGTATCTTATTGATTTGCAGTATGTAAAATTACTTATTTTTTTTCAAACCCAAGTGTTAAAAAGTGTTATTTTTTATTTTTACCATCCAAATGTTTCCTGAATCCGGTTCAGAAAAAAGACTTACAAAGAATTGAGTAGGTAAAAATGTAAAAATGGTTTATTTTTACACTATAATTATTTAAAACAAAATAAATAGAAATATGGATTGGATAACGGCCCGAGAATTTGAAGATATAACCTACAAAAAATGTAACGGAGTAGCAAGAATTGCTTTTAACAGACCTAATGTTAGAAATGCTTTTCGCCCAAAAACAACCTCCGAATTATATCAGGCTTTTTACGATGCTCAGGAAGACACTTCAATAGGAGTAGTTTTGCTTTCAGCAGAAGGTCCTTCGACAAAAGACGGAATATATTCTTTTTGCAGTGGAGGCGATCAAAATGCACGTGGGAATCAGGGTTATGTTGGAGATGACGGCCAGCATCGATTAAATATACTTGAAGTACAACGATTGATCCGCTTTATGCCAAAAGTAGTAATTGCTGTTGTCCCGGGCTGGGCAGTTGGCGGTGGACATAGTTTACATGTGGTTTGTGATATGACACTTGCCAGTAAGGAACATGCTATTTTTAAACAAACTGATGCTGATGTAACCAGTTTTGACGGTGGTTACGGATCTGCTTACCTGGCTAAAATGGTAGGACAGAAAAAAGCACGTGAAATTTTCTTTTTAGGAAGAAATTATTCTGCTCAGGAGGCTTTCGAAATGGGAATGGTCAATGCCGTAATTCCGCATGACGAGTTAGAAACCACTGCATACGAATGGGCTCAGGAAATCCTTCAAAAATCCCCGACTTCTATAAAAATGCTAAAATTTGCCATGAACTTAACTGATGACGGAATGGTTGGCCAACAGGTTTTTGCCGGTGAAGCAACCCGTCTTGCCTATATGACAGAAGAAGCAAAAGAAGGAAGAAATGCCTTTTTAGAAAAAAGAAAGCCTAATTTTGGCGAGAATAAATGGTTGCCATAAATTAATAAAATTGTTTAAGGTTTTAAGTTTAAGGTCATACGCCGTTATGTAAAAACCTGAAACTTTAAACCTGAAACCAAAAATAAACAAAAAACAGAATGAAACATTGGATTGAAGCCGCCAGATTGCGCACATTACCCTTATCAGTTTCCGGAATCATCGTAGGAAGTATTTACGCTTTATCAAACCCGACAGAAACCATCAATACCCCAACAGAAGTATTTAGCTGGAAGATTTTTGGATTTGCACTTTTAACAACGCTTGGTTTACAGGTTTTATCCAATTTTGCGAATGATTACGGAGACGGAGTCAAAGGTACTGATAATGCTGATAGGGTAGGGCCTCTAAGAGCTATTCAGAGTGGTGTAATTACGCCGCAGGCTATGAAAAAGGCCATTATAATCACTGCATTATTAACACTTTTATCTGCCATTATACTAATCTATTTTGCTTTTGGAGAAAATAATTTTGGATATTCAATCTTCTTTTTATTACTCGGAATTGCAGCAATTGCTTCAGCTATTCGTTATACAGTTGGTAATTCAGCTTATGGATACAGAGGTTTTGGAGATGCTTTTGTTTTTGTATTCTTCGGATTGGTAAGTACTTTGGGGGTTAATTTTTTATATTCAAAAGAAGTTGATCCGCTTTTGATTTTACCGGCCATTTCAATTGGGTTATTAAGTGTTGGCGTTTTAAACCTTAACAATATGCGTGATGAGGAATCAGACAGAAAATCAGGAAAAAACACCATTGTAGTTCAGATTGGCGGGCCAAAAGCAAAAATTTACCATTTTTCTATAATTATTACAGCCATGCTTTTGGTGATTGTTTTTGCAATTTTAAGCAATTATAATTTCGATCAATATTTGTTTTTGCTGGCTTACATACCTTTAACCAAACATTTAATTACGGTTTCTAAAAATCAAAACCCTAAGCTTTTAGACCCTGAATTAAAAAAACTGGCACTTAGTACTTTTTTACTTTCTGTATTATTAACCATTTGTATGATATCCTTGATTTCTGATATTATTGTAAATCTATTTTTAGGAGGAAGATAATTGTTTCACTTTAAAATTTTATAAAATGAAAATTACATTTTACGGTCATGCATCTTTAGGAATTGAAGTAGGAGGAAAGCATATTATTGTCGATCCTTTTATTACAGGAAATCCGTTAGCTTCGGCTATTGATATAAACACATTAAAAGCCGATTATATTTTGCTCACCCATGCACATGGCGACCACGTCCTGGATGTTGAGGCAATTGCAAATCGCACAGAAGCCACTATAGTTTCAAATGCCGAAATTGCCAGCTATTATGCCAAATTAGGTTTAAAAGCACATCCGATGAACCATGGCGGAAGCTGGAATTTTGACTTCGGAAAAGTAAAATATGTTAACGCAGTTCATTCCAGTTCATTTCCTGATGGCAGCAATGGAGGAAACCCGGGAGGTTTTGTTATCGAAGGCGAACATAAAAACATCTATATTGCAGGCGACACAGCCTTAACAATGGATATGAAACTAATTCCGATGCGTACGAAATTAGATTTGGCAATTTTACCAATCGGAAGCAATTTTACAATGGATGTTGAAGATGCCATTATCGCTTCTGATTTCATAGAATGTGATAAAATATTAGGGTATCATTTTGATACTTTCGGGTATATCGAAATCAATCATGAAGAATCTATCCGTAAATTTTTCGACAAAGGAAAAGATTTGATGCTTCTCGAAATCGGGGAATCAATCGAACTATAAAAGCATAATAAAAATAAGGAGCTATTTCCTGCTGTACACTATATCTTTTATGCCTCCCGATAGCTATCGGGACCGGCATAAAAGGATGCCGTTCCCATCAGGGCTAAGGCTTTAGTTTTCATAAGAAATTCCATATTTTTTTTGATCTCTATAATCAGTGACAAAATCCAAAATAAAACAAAAACAATGTCTAAACAATTCGAATCATTAGGAATTTCAGCACCAATTTTAAAAGCATTAAACGAATTAAACATTGCTGAGCCAACAGAAATTCAGCAAAAAACAATTCCGCTGCTTTTATCTGAAGCCCACGATCTGGTAGGTTTAGCAAAAACAGGAACAGGAAAAACAGCTGCTTTCGGATTGCCATTACTACAATTGATTGACACAAGATCTCCCATTGTTCAGGCTGTTATATTAGCACCTACAAGAGAACTTGGACAGCAGATTTTTAAGAATCTGCAAAATTTCTCAAAACATATTTCAAACATTTCAATTGCAGCAACATGTGGCGGCATCCCGATAAAACCTCAAATTGAAAGACTCACAAGTCCAACACATATTGTTGTCGCAACACCCGGACGCTTAATTGATCTGATTCAGCGAAAAGCAATTGATTTAAAAGAAACCCAATATTTGGTTTTAGATGAAGCGGACGAAATGGTTTCAATTCTAAAAGAAAGTTTAGATGAAATCATTGCTGAACTTCCTAAAAAACATCGTACTATTTTGTTTTCCGCTACATTGCCAGGAACCATTAAACAGCTAATTCAAAACTACTTAAGCAAAAATGTAGTTCAGATAAGTGCAAACATGGAAACGGTTGGAAACCAGGGAATAGATCATGAATATATTGTAGTGGATCCAATTGAAAAATTAGATATTTTAATGCACTTTTTAAACTCAAAAGAGGGAGAACGCGGAATTATTTTCTGCAAAACCAAAGCTGCAGTTAATAAATTAGCTAAAAACCTCGCTATAAATCGTTTTTCATCAGGAGCACTTCATGGTAGTTTATCACAGGGCATTCGTGACAGAATTATGGAACAATTTCGTGAAGGACATATCAATATTTTAGTAGCAACCGATTTGGCCGCCAGAGGAATAGATGTAAAAGAAATCTCCTATGTAGTAAATTATCATTTGCCTGATACTTACGAAAACTATGTTCACCGAAGCGGAAGAACGGCAAGGGCAGGAGCAAAGGGACTTTCTTTAACTGTTTTACAGCAAGAAGAAGTGATTGAAATTCCTGAATTTGAAAGAGAATTAGGTTTGAAATTTACTGAATTCAAAAAACCTTCTGTTGTAAGTTTAGAAGAAAATAATACACTTTTATGGGCGAAACAAATCTTCAAAACCAAACCAAATCACGATATCTCAAATGAATTAAAGACAAAAGTCAAAACTGTTTTTCATCACCTGACAAAAGACGAATTAATTGAAAAATTAATGGCAAATTACGTTTTACAAAATAAAGTTGAAATAACTGAAAAACCTGCTAAAAAGTTTAAAAAGTAGATTTATGCTAATGGTAGTGTAATTCTAATTTAATCAAAACATCTTAGTATTTAGAGATACAAAAACATTGAAAATGATTAATAATATAGACATAAAGAAGATTTCGATTAAAGAAATTGATCAATTGCAGAAAATTGGAAGGCAGACTTTTCAGGAAACATTTTCAGAATCAAATTCTGAGGACAATATGAAAAGCTATCTTGAAACAGGATTTTCCAACGAAAAACTAACAGCCGAGCTTACAGATGAAAATTCTGAATTCTACTTTGCAATTTTGGAAAACAAGGTAATTGGTTATTTAAAAATAAATTTTGGAGTATCACAAACCGAATTAAAAGATAATAAGGCTCTTGAAATAGAACGTATTTATGTATCAAAAGAGTTTCACGGAAAAAGTGTGGGACAATTACTTTATAATAAAGCGATAGAAATAGCAAACCATAAAAAATCAGAATATGTATGGTTAGGTGTTTGGGAAGAAAATCAAAGGGCAATAAAATTTTATGAGAAAAATGGTTTCGTCGAATTTGACAAACACATTTTCAAATTAGGAAATGACGAGCAAACAGATATTATGATGAAGCTACAATTGACCAAATAATGCTAAATTCATAGAAAGAAATTCAATTCATATTAGTTTTATAATTTTAAAAATAAATCTCAAAGATGAGTTTGTACTTGAAATTATTAGTGTTAAATTTATAAAGTAATGTAAACAGAATATTTTTTGCACAAAAGTCTTAAATACAATATATTATGAATATAGTCATCATTGGAGGTGGTTTCGCAGGGTTAAATCTCGCAAAAGAACTTCTCAATCATCCTGAAATACAAGTAACCCTTGTAGATAAAAACAATTACAATTTTTTTCCACCACTTATATATCAGGTTGCTACGGCTTTTTTAGAGCCTTCAAGTATCAGCTATCCTTTTAGGAAGTTTTTTGCAGGTAAAAAAAACCTTCAGTTTCGTTTAGGCGAACTATTATCTGTTGTTCCCGCAGAAAATAAAGTGATTTTAAGTAATGGTGAATTATCATATGACCATTTGGTTTTTGCAACAGGCGCAGAAACAAGTTATTTTGGTATGGAAAATGTAATGAAAAATGCCATTCCGATGAAAACCTTAAATGATGCCATCGTAATGCGAAATACATTGCTTAAAAATCTGGAAAAAGCAGCAATTTGCAAAGAAATCCGTAAACGCCGTAAATTATTAACGATTGTGGTAGCAGGTGGAGGACCGACAGGAGTAGAGGTTTCAGGTATGTTTGCAGAAATGCGAAAAAACATTCTATTAAAAGAATATCCAGAATTAGATACTACCGCAAGTAATGTTTATTTAGTTGATGGAGGAGATGCGTTGTTAGCACCAATGAGCGAAGCTTCTCAAAAAGATACTTTGGAAGCGCTTACAAAATTAGGTGTTGTTGTTAAATTGAACAGCAAAGTAACTGATTATGTAGATGACACCGTATATTTTGAAAATGGAGAAACAATTAAAACCAAAAACTTAATATGGGCTGCCGGCGTTACTGCTAAAATTTTTGAAGGAATGCCAACTGAAAGTTATGGCCGTGGAAGAAGAATGGCTACTGATGCTTTCAATAAAGTGAATGCTACAGAAAACATATACGCTATTGGTGATACTGCTATATTAACCGCTGATAAAAATTTTCCTGACGGCCATCCGCAGGTAGCACAGGTTGCAATTCAGCAAGGTGTAAATCTGGCAAAAAACTTTAAAGCTTCAATTCAAAATAAACCACTTAAACCTTTTATATACAATGACAAAGGATCAATGGCTATTATCGGTAAAAATAAAGCCGTAGTAGATTTACCGAGTCCTAAATGGCACTTCAAAGGATTCTTCGCCTGGATCATCTGGTTATTTATTCATTTAATTTCGCTTATCACCTACAGAAATAGATTAAAAACCTTTTACAATTGGATGATAGCCTATTTCGCAAGAGATCAATCACTTAGAATGATAATCAGACCAGACAAAAAGCAAGCATAACTCGAAACCGGATTTCAAAATCCGGTTTTTTTATATCTAAAATTGTTTTTGTTACTCAGAAACCACAGGCTTTTTATTTATATTTGAACAAAACTATTTATGAAAAATCTTTTTTTGCTACTCGTATTAATTTCATTAAAATCATATTCACAGCATAATCAATTTACAGGAACCTGGAGTAATGAAAATTGTAAAGATTGTAAAAAAGAGTACATTTTTACCATTAAAATTGCACAGTCATATTATCAGATTTTTGGAATTGCAGAAGTTATTAGCGATAATAAAGAATTAAATTCCGGAACTATGGATATTTCAGGATACGTCTACAGACTTGGCGATAAAGCTCAAATAAAATTCAAAACCAAAGACGGGCATTCTGCAAGTGGCGTTTTATATGTAAATGAAGGAGCTTTGCAATTTTCAAAAAGAAGTGGCAATGATTTAATTCCTAAAGAAATTATTTTAGATAAATTATATTGAAACATGTTATCCAGAGTTTAATTTGATTTGTATTTTATTAAAATAATTAATGACCAGCTAAACCATCATTTCCAGAACCAGAAGACACTTCGATTTTTTCTTTGATAAAACTTTTTCCTATATTCAAAATAATAAATGCCAAAATGGTTGTTGCAGTCATGATAGCCACCATTGGAGCTACTGAATTTTTAACAAAAATTCCGACAGCAAAAGATGCCAAAGCCCCTAAACCAAGCTGAATAGCACCCATTAATGCAGAAGCACTTCCTGCATTTTTAGCAAAAGGAGCCAATGTAAGTCCTGCAGTATTTGGATTTGAGATACCTAAACATCCTAAAAATAAAAACAGCATTCCAATTGTTTCATTCAATCCCAAAAGATTATTCAAAGAAAGAATTAAAAAAACAATACTTATTACTGATTGAGCTATCAAAGCACTGAATATCATTTGTTCACTGGTAAACTTCTTTAATAAAACTGAATTTAATTGACTTGATCCAATAAAACTTACAGACATAAAAGCAAAAATCCATCCATATGTTTTGGCGTCTACATGATAAATATCCATAAAAATGATAGGAGAGGCCGCTACATATGAAAATAATCCAGAAAAAGCTACAGCACCGGTAAATGCATAAGTAAAAAATTGAGGTTCTTTCAACACTTTTAAAAAGTTAGAAATGATTGGTTTAGGTTTCAGCGAAATTGAAGTATCAGGCTTATAAGTGTTTGGCAAACCTATTTGTGACGCCGCCAGAATCGCAATTCCCATGCACATTAATATCAAAAATACGACATGCCATCCATAATCTTCAGTTACATAACCACCAATTGTTGGTGCCAGCATTGGAGAAAGACCAAGTACAAGCATTAATAAAGAAAAAACTTTAGGAATATCTTTTACAGGAAATAAATCTCTTACCATTGCAACTGAAGCCACGGTTGCAGCACAACTTCCAACAGCCTGAATAAAACGCAAGAATATAAAAGCATCAATACTTGTAACATACACACATCCTAAAGACGCTAAAATATAAACCAGCAAACCAGCAAACAAAGGTTTTTTTCGCCCAAACCGATCTAATAAAGGCCCATAAAGCAATTGTCCAGCAGAAATTCCAATAAAATAACTTGATAAACTCATGGAAACTTTTGCAACAGTCGTGTTTAAATCTGCCGCAATTCCCGAAAACCCTGGCAAATACATATCAATTGAAAAAGGACCAAGTGCTGTTAAAGAACCTAAAATCAGAATAAGTTTAATGTATTTTTTTGTTGTCATTTTATTAAAATATTGCTTAAAATTTCGTTTAAAGATAATAATTCACTACCTTGTTTGGAGTAATAATTTTTTTTATGCAAAAAATGGTTATTATATAAGTTTTCAAAAATGTTTTGAAACTTTAATTTTTAAAATTTAAATTATGAAAAAATTCACTTTACTATTAGCTCTTATTTTTACAACAATTTCATTTGCTCAAACAATCACTTCAAAACAAGAAGATGCAAATGTAGCGCAATACGCTTTGCTTACAAAAGTAAATGAGTATTATCCAGACATTACTTTAAACAAAACAATCACGAATTTTTATGCTGATGGCAAAATAATTGATTCACAACAGCAGTTTAACTTAAAAGGAACGAAATTTTCCAGTTATAAATTAGGTATTGAACCAGATAATAAAAAATTATTATTTGAATACATATCTGCTGAAGCAGGAAAAGTTTATGGAGATATTACAATTTTTAAAGGAAATGCATTACGAACAACCTTTTACGAAGAAAAAGGCGAAATTGAAGTTTCCCTAAATGGTAAGGCTGTGTATTCTAAAAAGCTTTAAAAAACTCAGTTCATTAAAAAGCATCAAAATATGATGCTTTTTTTTATTGACTCCATTTGAACTATAATTTATATTATGTAAAATAGAAAATTTAATTATTTCAATAGTCCTCATTATTAATCTTCACCGGACAAATAAATATACACTAATAGAAATTTTATCAAATAAAAAACATTAAAGACAAGATAATGAACAAAATAGAAAAAATTAATCCTTACATTGATCAAAATTTTAAGAGAAAATTAAGAATTGCATAAAACAATTGTTTTACCATTAGAATATGAGATAGTGATTTATTATTTTATTATTTTTACATTTGACTATATTAAATTTACTATGAATACAATTGCTGAACATATTGCGGATTTTTTAAAAGAATATCCGCCATTTGATAATTTGACATTTCAGGAACTCTTTAATATTGCAACTAATATCCGTGTAATAAATTTAGAAAAACATGCCGTGTTGTTTCAAAATAACGATGTACTTCATGATAGTTTCTATGTGGTATCCTCAGGAATCATTAATCTTACAACGATTGCAGATGCTGAAGAAACAATTATAAACAAATGTCATGAAGGCGATATTTTTGGTTTACGTCCATTTTTTGCAAAAAACAATTATATGATGACAGCAAAAGCACGTGAAGAAAGTATTGTTTATGCAATTCCTATTGCTGTTTTTAGACCATTTGTGGCAAATAATTCAGACGTTTTAAATTTTTTACTGGAGAGTTTTGCGATTAATTCACGTCATACGAAAGACAATGTAAACTCTTCTAATAAATTGATTCCTGATAACGGATTTTATTCGGATACACAATCAGAAATGCAATATATCCAGTCCCTCAGCTATAATAATTCACCACTAACAACTACAGCAGATAAAATTGTAAAAGATATTGCCATTTTAATGACGGATTCTATGGTTGATAATATTGTTGTTTGTGAAAATAACAATCCAATAGGTATTTTAACGGATGCTGATTTATCTTCAAAAATTGCTACAGGCCGTTACCCAATTACAGAAACAATAGATAAAATTATGTCGTCTCCTGTCGTTACTGTTATTGAAAATGTTTCTTTGGCAGAAGCACAATTATTAATGTTAAAACACAACGTGACGCATTTATGTGTTACTAAAGACGGTACAAATAAATCCGTTGTTAAGGGAATTATTTCTGAACATGATTTAATTGTAGCTCAAGCCAGTAACCCTGGTGTTTTAATCAAAGAAATTAAGAGGTCGCAATTACCAAAAGATTTAAAACAGATTCGGGATCGATTATCTGATTTAATTCAGAACTCAATTCAAAAAAACATTACGATTTCACACGTATGCAATATTGCCAACGAAATTAATCTCGCACTGATAAAAAGGGCTGTTGAATTAACTATTTTAGATCTGGGCTCCCCTCCTGCCCGTTTTGCATGGCTAAGTATCGGAAGTCAGGGAAGAAAAGAACAACTTTTACTTACCGATCAGGATAGTATATTGATTTTTGAAGATGTAACACCCGAAAAATACAGAGAAGTAAAAGATTATTTTTTAAGATTAGCCAAAAGAACTACATCTCTACTAGAAAAGGTAGGTTATGAATATTGTCCAAATGGACATATGGGAAGTAACATGTTGTGGTGTAAATCGCTGACTGACTGGATAAAACAATACAACAGCTGGATGAATACTCCAGGTGAAAATAGTAATGATTTAAGCAGTATTTTCTTTGATTATGAAATTGTTTTTGGTGAACCAAAAATTGAAGAAGCTATTGAAAATGTCATCTTTCAAAATGCAATTAATAACCCATTATTTTTTGACTTTTTAGGAAATGATGCTTTAAAAAAGAATTCTCCTTTAAGTTTTTTCAAAAAATTCATTTTAGAGGAAGAAGGTCCTCATAAAATGAAATTTGATATTAAAACAAGAGCATTAATGCCTCTTATTGACGCTGCGAGATTATTAATACTAAGTTCAAATATTAAAGGAATAAAAAACACTTATTTAAGATTTAAACAGTTAGCTATTTCAGATTCTAAAAATGCTGAGATATACCTAAGTTGCGCGGAAGCTTTTTTGACCTTATTAAAATTCAGGACAGTTGAAGGATTGAAAAATGACGATTCCGGCCAATACATAAATATAAAAGAATTATCTAAAACAGATAAAGAGAAATTAAAAAATGCATTAACTCCAATGCGCGATTTGGAAGAGTTAATCAAGAGTAAATTTCAACTTACACAATTTTCGTAATATGCTCGACTGGCTTAAAAATATCAATAAAGAATATCCTGATTTTTGGAAAAACTACCTTAGTAAATTTGAAACTAAACCAAATAGATATGTAGTAATATCAACAGAGACTTCAGGGCTAAACCCGATAAAAGATGTTATTTTATCTTTGGGCTCTTTTGCAATTGTTGATGACAGCATTATAATTCAGGATAATTTCGAGGCAGTTTTATTACAATATAAATATCTACATGATAACGGCTTATCTAACGAATTTATAATTGAAAGCAAAATGAAAAAGCTTAAGGAAAATGATGCTCTTCAAACTTTTATAGATTATTTAGGAAATGCAGTTCTAGTTGGCCATCATATTAATTTTGATATCGAAATGATAAATGCTGCATTAGAAAGACAAGACTGTGGCCGATTAAAGAATGAAGCGTTGGATATTGATGTTATGTATAGGAAATTAAATGATATTAATGACAAGCAATTTTCTTTGGATGATTTATGCGAAATATATAAGATTCCAAAAAGCGACAGAAATTCATCTGCAGAAGAAGCCTATAAAATTGCTCTGTTATTTTTAAAACTAAAATCCCGATTAGGAATTAAATAAGTTAGGTTTTAAAAAGTGTTCTAATTTATTTTAAATTAGTAAGTAATTACAGTAAATATAGAATGTTCTTTTATCTTCTCTCTTCCATTTAGAAAAGAAAGTTCCATTAAAAAATTAAACTGAACAATTTCTCCTCCAAGTTCATGAACTAAATCAGCAAGTGCTCTGGCCGTTCCACCAGTCGCTAATACATCGTCGTGGATTAAAACTTTTTCTCCTTTTTTAATGGCATCTACATGCATCTCTAAGGAATCGGTCCCATATTCCAGATTGTAAGATCTCGAAATAGTTTTGAAAGGTAATTTGTTTGGTTTCCGAACAGGAACAAAACCTGCATTGAGCCGGTCAGCTAATAACATTCCGAAGAAAAAACCTCTACTTTCAGCTCCTACTACTTTATCAATTTTTAGACCGTTTAGAGAACTAAGTAAAATTTCAAGACAATATTCTCTTGCAATTGGATCATTTAGTAGTGGAGTAATATCTTTAAATAAAATTCCTTCTTTAGGAAACCCCTGAATATCACGTATATAATTTTTTAAGTTCATTTTTTTTTATTTTTATGTATTTTTTTGCTTGTTTATCTCACATTTCTTCCTATCTTTGCACCCGCAAACAACACTCATCAAAGCTACTAAAAATAAGCTTACTGAGAACATAAGGCCTCGTGGCGCAACTGAATAGCGCATCTGATTACGGCTCAGAAGGTTACTGGTTTGAATCCAGTCGAGGTCACCACAGCCGAATGGCGTCAATTGAACACAATTGACGCCATTTTTTTATATATTAACAAATGAGTTAAATCCTTTTTTGTTTTTTATCTCCTTTTTTAGAATCACATTAAAAAAAGAAGATAAATTACAAAAATAAATATTCACATGAAAAATAAGCAAATTTAAAATTTAGCATGTTATAAACTAACAGGATGAAAGCACCAATATTGGAACAATCTAGAGTACATATTTGCTTGTTTAATTAGTTGACTTCCGATTTTGCTGAGCCCAGAAATATTGAGCTATCGCGAAGAAAAGCCGTAATCCAGATTAAGACCATAGGAATTCCAGGATTCAGCATTGAGGCATCTTTTGCAAGCTCGGTAGCCATTGCTCCTGCAAAATAGCAGCAAAGCAGAATGAATCCGATTTTCATTGTTTTAGGTATAGCGAAAAATACTACAAATATCATCTCCATTAATCCTAAAACACTTGGATTGTATTTTTCTAAACCTGCTACCGACCAAGGGAGATGAATAAATTTCATCAGACCGCTTATAAATATTATTGCAGTTGTCAATGATGTCAGTAAAATCGCAGTGATTTTTTTTAATTTCATGTTTTTTTTAAAATTAATTTTTTAATTCTCTCGCCTCAACAATTACAAAATACCCAATGCGTTCTTTTATCAGCCATTTCCCCTCCTGGAAAACATATTTGTCGTCATATTTAACGCTGTAATCCGAAAGAACATCCTTTCCTCCTGTTTCCCTAATCATTTTAATTTGTGTGAATGAAATACCAGTAGCCATATTACCATTGATCTTTACCGAATGCTGACCATTTAATGTAAAATAAGTTTTAACATGAGAAGCGTGTACATTGAACTCTTTTTCCATGTTTTCTCTTCCTGAAACATTTCCTGCTAAAAAATCACCCATATAAGCTTTATAAACAACATCCGGTGTAAATAAATTAACTACCTCGGAGATCTTTTTTTCATCACTTAAGTAGGCATAGTCATCAATTAAATTTCTTAATTGTTCTTTTGTGTTTAAAATTTCTAGTGTCATAATTTTATAATTAATAGTGTAAATAATTCATGCTTTAAAAAATAGATGTCGTAATTGTTTTTAATTTTTTCGTTTTAGATGATCAAAATGCTTTATCCCCCCAGCATTCTATAGCACGCAGCAAGCTTCTAAGTATTTTTCCGTGGGCAGTTAAGTCATATTCTATGGCAATACAATTTTGTTTTAATTCACTTCGAAAAACGATGTCATTGATCTGTAGTTCCTGAAGTGACTTTGATAGGATCTTGGGAGATTTCATCAGAACCTTTTGTGTTTTCTTGTAATTCCATTTATTATCCTTTTTTAGTATCAGGCTGTTAACTTTATACAATCATTAATTTTTATTATCACGTCTATTCGAGGTCAATAACTTCAAATAGCTTGTATGGCTGCAGCATTTTTGCGTCAAACTCTATATGGAAATCCAGGTCATAAAGCAACGTTCTGAGAGTCTTTAGTTCAAGTCTGTGCTGTCGGGTTAATTGAAAAATCAATCCAATGCCCATACTGGTAATATTGTCAGTCCACTGATTAATTTCCTGTGTATTATCAAATTTGTTTACAAAGCTCTCCACAAAAGCCTGTTTGTAGGCAGTTGGGACAACCCCGTACTCCTTTGAGTCTTTGGCATAATCGGATATATCTTCTATGTCAAAGTCCGTTCTTTTAAGAACAAGCACCAGGCACTCTGATACTGATGAGGTTTCAATAGGCAGGCCGCTAATCTGCATGCGGTCTATACGCATTATTGTAAAAGGCCATTCACCGGTTGAAGGCATTAACTGATATAAATTCAGGATTGAAGAGTCTATTTTTCGTTCTATTTCCATATTGATCTTTCAATTTTTCAGGACGGGCCACTCAACTTAGAAAAGCTTTTAATCCGTGTTTATTTTTTTATTCTGTTTTATTTTTTATTCTGGACAAAATTAATTTATATTTGCTTACAATTTATTATCTATTACCTAAAGGTTAGTAGGTAATTAAAAAGAATCTCGATATGAAAGAGCAAAAAGAATCAGAAGAAGTTGTTGTAAATAAAGAATTTACAGACGAATGCCACAGAGTGATGGCAGCGGTAAGTGACGCCCTCTACGCCATTGGTGGAAAGTGGAAATTAATGATCATCATCGCTATGGCCAGAGGCAATAACAGGTTTACAGAACTCCAAAGACAGGTTACCGGAATTTCTGCCAGAGTACTCTCAAGTGAATTGAAAGAACTTGAACTGAACGGTTTCATCATCAAAAAAGTTGCTGTGGGATATCCCGTAACAATCGAATATCAGCTTTTACCCTACAGCCATACTCTTGAAGAAGTTGTTGCTGCCATGACTAAGTGGGGAATGCAGCATCGTGAAAAGATCAAAAAAGACAGATCTTAGTATAAAAAATGATGTTAGTCTTAGACATATAATTTAGACCGTCCTAATTTATAGGACGGCTTTATAAATATCACTCTTCAAAGCGCTTAAAATCAAAACTAAATAACAGTATTGCTGCCTTCATCACCAAGACAGTATTAGTCACACAAATTACAATACCACTATTTGAGGTTTTTCTATTTTATCTATTTTTCCTCCTGTCAATACCATTCTGTTTTCCAGAGCGTTATTAAAATCATGAGGATAACCTTTAGATACTTTACTGGCTTCGTCCAGTTTTTTAATCTGAATTGTATTTAAATTCAGATCAGCGGCTTTTAGATTGTTTTGAATCTGCTCATATGTTCTGGCGCCAAGAATTGGAATAACACCTTTTGACTTCAGCCAGGCAAGAGCTACCAATTCCGGCTCACTCTCAATTTCACCAGCAATTGAAAACAATTCATCCAGCACAGTTTCTGCAGTAGGATCACCTTCATAAGGAATACTGCCTTTAAACGCAGTAGCCCTGCCACTTTCTCCTTTTCGGTATTTACCAGTTAGAAGACCGCCTGCCAAAGGTGACCAAGCCATAACTCCAAGGCCAAAAGCCTCCGCCATTGGTAAAATATCACGTTCTGTAGTGCGCTGTAGAAGACTGTATTCTACCTCTATAGCGCTCACAGCCGACCATCCTCTAAGATCAGCAAGTATTGCAGCTGCAGAAACCCGCCATGCCGGAAAATTAGAAATGCCACCGTAAAAAATCTTTCCTGCACGTACAAGATCATCAAGGCCTCGTACAATTTCTTCAATAGGAGTAAAAAAATCATCCTGATGAACAAAATAGATGTCAATCCTGTCAGTATTAAGTCTTTTAAGACTGGCCTCTACAGACTGAACCATATTTTTACGATGGTTACCAAGCGTTCCTAAAGCTTGCTGCGGGACTATTCCCCTGGTATATTTGGTAGTGATTACCAGATCATTTCGTTTTGAAGCTATTGCTTTTCCAAGAATTTCTTCTGATTCGCCGCATTGATAGGTATCCGATGTATCTATAAGGTTTCCTCCATGTTCAGCATACAAAGAAACTATTCTATCCGCTTCTTTTGAGTCCGTGCCATACCCCCATGCCTGCCCAAAATTTCCGGCACCTAATGCAAATTCACTAACCGGTAAGCCTGTTCTCTTTCCTAAAAGTTTGTAATTCATCTTTTTAGTTTTTAAATTAAAATACAAAAGTATTTACTAAAGTGTTACTTTATATTAGTGCTATACAAAAGGTTAGTGATTATTATTTAGTTATCATTTAGCTTATTTTTAAATGTTTATGATAGTTTCTAAAATAAAGTGAGGGTAAAAGTATTTGTTTTTAGAAAAAGATTATAAATGAGCCTTAGAGTAAAGTAAACTAACGTCCAAAACTCTAAATTTGCATATAATTCTACAACATGAACCAAAAACAGGAAGAAAAATTAAAAACCCTCAGCTATTCAGGAATTTTCCTGTCCTGTTTTGCTGATTATAGCGAGAAGTGCATCCATGCTACACCAGAACATGTTTTGGTTTATATATATTCCGGAGAGCAGGTAATTGAAGATCGTGACAAAAAAATTACATTGCAAGAAGGTGATTGCGCTTTTATAAGAAGAGATCATCGTTTGAAAATGTATAAGAACAGTAAAGACGAAGATTTATACAAAGGCATTTCCCTTACCTTTAAAAGAAACCTACTACGTGAGTTTTACAGTAAAATAGATAAATCACAATTACCAAAATACATACCTGTTTCAGATGATAATGTTTTTAAGCTAAAAGCTACACCAGCTATAGGAAGTTTGTTTCAATCACTTACACCCTATTTTGACAGCAATATAAAACCAACAGAAGAAATAACTCATTTAAAATTACAGGAAGGCATTTATGCTTTATTAAACAGTAGCGAACTTCTTTATCCTGTACTATTTGATTTTGCAGAACCTTGGAAAGTCGATATTTTGGAGTTCCTAAATGAAAACTATATGGATGAATTGTCTATGGAACAAATAGCATCCTTTACAGGCCGCAGTCTGGCAACCTTTAAAAGAGATTTTAAAAAAATAAGCAATCTTACACCACAAAAATGGCTGATTAAAAAGAGACTTGAAGTAGCCTATATTAAACTTAAGGAAGAGGGCAAAAAAGTGCATGATGTGTATGTAGCTGTTGGGTTTAAAAATCCTTCGCACTTCTCGACAGCATTTAAAAAGCAGTATGGAATGCCACCAACAGAAGTTTAGATTTATTATAAACTGAGCTTCTCAGAAAAGACATTTGAGCCTCGCAGTAAAGTTACTGCGAGGCTTTGTTTTTAATTTTGTATTGTAAAGAGATATTAAAAAAAGGTAAAAATGAAAGTAAGAGCTGCAGATATATTTGAAAGATTGCGAAATGGCGAGACCATTACCCCAAACGCCCCTCAGGCTCATGAGCTTAGGGAAGCCTCATATGCTACTCAAGAATTACTGTTTCAAATGAATAGTTCTTCTAATCCTTATGAAATCCGAATGATATTGAGCCAAATTACAAATACTCAAATTGATGAAAATACAACTGTATTTACACCACTGTATATCAATTATGGAAAGCATCTAAGTATTGGTAAAAATGTATTTATCAACTTCGATTGTACATTTTTGGCATTAGGAGGCATAACAATAGAAGATAATGTGCTTATCGCGCCTAAAGTCAGCCTACTATCCGAAGGGCATCCCATCGCTATTAATCAAAGACACTCACTAATTCCCGGTCATATTCATATTAAAAAAAATGCCTGGATAGGTGCAAATGCGACTATTCTTCCCGGAGTTACTATTGGGGAAAATGCAATTGTAGCAGCAGGAGCTGTAGTATCTAAAAATGTTCCTGACAATACTATTGTGGGAGGTGTTCCTGCAAAATTTATTAAAACAATAAGTGACAACTAACAAAATAACATGATGAAAATTAAAATTTTAGCAATCGCCAGTCTAATGATATTGGGTCAGGCCTGTACCCAAAAAAAAGAAAAGAATCAATCCGAAAAAACGAAAGAAATGAAACAAATATCATCAAAAGAATATACAACTTTTAAAGTCAGTGATAATGTTACAATGTATCGCGTTGCTTTTAAAAACCAATATAATATGGATGTAGTAGGACATTTATTTATTCCAAATAATTTAGATCAGGACGCAAAACATCCAGCTATTGTTGTTGGGCATCCCATGGGAGCTGTAAAGGAACAAAGTGCTGATGTCTATGCTTCAAAAATGGCAGACTGTGGCTTTATAACTTTAGCGATTGATTTATCTTTTTGGGGAGAAAGCGCAGGTGAACCCCGAAATGTGGTAGCTCCTGAAATTTACGCTGAAGATTTTAGTGCTGCTGTAGACTTTTTGGGAACACGCCCATTTGTGGATAGAAATGATATTGGAGCGATTGGAGTTTGCGGAAGCGGAAGCTTTGTTATTAGTGCGGCAAAGATTGACCCAAGAATGAAGGCTATTGCAACGGTTAGCATGTATGATATGGGTTCTGCAAGTCGTAATGCATTAAACCATTCTCAGACAGTCGATCAAAGAAAGAAAAATCAACTTGAAGCTGCAGAACAGCGCTATGTCGAATTCACAGGTGGCGAAACCAAATATACCAGCGGAACTGTTCATCAATTGGATGACAAAACAGATCCTATACAGCGTGAATTTTATGAATTCTATCGCACTCCACGTGGCGAATATACTCCTAAAGGCGGATCTTCGGAAACTACAACCCATCCAACACTCAGCAGTAATACAAAATTCAATAATTTCTATCCGTTTAATGATATAGAAACTATTTCACCACGTCCGCTGCTTTTTATAACTGGCGACAAAGCTCATTCAAAAGAATTTAGTGAAGATGCTTATAAACGTGCTGCAGAGCCTAAAGAATTATATTATGTTAAAGATGCAGGACACGTAGATTTGTACGACAAAATTGAATTAATTCCATTCGATAAGTTAGAGTCATTTTTTAAAAAATATTTACATTAAGAAATTTTAAGTTTTTAAAAATCATTATCGAAGTAGCTTCTAATACAATTAAATCTTCCTAACAAATCTAAAGGATAGAAGTGAAATCCTTTGCGGCGGGGTTTGCCGCAAAGATTGCTTCGCCAATTCGCTTGCGCTCGGGTGGAACGTATAGTGGGAAAAGCTCCTAAAAAGACATTAAATAAAGAATAAAGAGCATACCTGAAGAAAAGCAGCCAACTTCGGGTATGAATTCCTTATTAGTCCCGCTGCGATATATTCTTTTCCGAAACAAAAAATAAACTTATAACTGGTCTCAATAAAGCTTTGGCCCAGTGCAGAAGAAAGACTTTCTTTAGCAAAAGCACAAAGCCGGCAAAAGAATTTGGTTTCTGGACATAAAGGTTCGCTCCCTTATCAAAGGTATCTTCAATATCTGCAGGATGGTCCCAGGTGGAGAGCATAACGGCAGGAATGTCCCGAAGGTCTTTATCACCCTTTATTTCTTCTAACGCCTGCTTCCCTCCTTTAACGGGCATATTGATATCTATAAAAATAATATCGGGATCGGGCTGGGATTTATCTTTTAAGGCATCCACGAGCTGCTGCCCGTTTTCAACCGTAGTTACATCAGAGGGAATATCAGCCTCATCCAGGGCATCGATGAATAATTCCTGGTCGTCCTTATCATCCTCGGCCAGTATAATTTTTACCGGCTCTTTTTCATTTAAGTTTTCGGCAGACGGGTTTTCAGAGCTTATCATCTTGAAGCGTTTTTATAATTCCCAAAAGTACTAAAAATGCTTAAATGAAATGATAACCTGCAAAATTTAAGACCTCAGGTTTAAGGATTCTGCCTGAAATCCATCCTGTGAAGTCTTAGCGGCATCTGTGACCTGAATTTGAACTCTAGTGCCGTAATTATTTGACCTGTGCATTATCCCCTTTGGCGGGACCAATTGTAGGTCCCATTGCACTAGGGTAGTTATGATTTTGAGTTTTTAAAAAATATCATTTGTGAGCCTTGCCGTATCCACTTTTATAATTGTCATGGGAATTATAAAAAAATAAAACTTATTCATGTAAAACCACAACCATTAAGTTGCACCTTTGAAGTATAAATCAACCTGGTTTTACCTTAGTAAATTTTCAAGCGCAAAATCATATCATATAAATAGTTCTGCAGTGTTCATTCCAAGGACTACTATTCTGTGTTTATTTATCTTTAATTCAGTCAGATCTCTGAGAAGAATTTGTAAGTAGACATAAAATGGAAGATTATGTTTATTATGGACGCCCGTCTAATACGCAAGTATCTGACGGGTTTTCCATTTATAATAAAAAGTTTCAAGGCTGATTTACTTCATAGTAAAATAACTTCTTTCTATTAATGTTAATAAAAACATAATTAAAAGCTATGTTTTGATTTGCTGTTTTTTAATAGCCTACATTTGGATAAATTAAATATTTAAGATGCAAGAAGGTACAGTAAAATTTTTCAATGAAGAAAAAGGATTCGGATTTATAACACCCAATAATGGTGGTAACGAAGTTTTTGTTCATGTTTCAGGTCTATCAGAAAACATTCGTGAAAGCGACTCAGTTCGATATGACATCGAAGAAGGCCGAAGAGGTCCAAACGCAGTAAACGTAATCATAGCGTAACATAGTTATAGAACTAGTTTATAAAAGCATCTGTCTTAAACAGGTGCTTTTTATTTTAGCAAATTTAGGAAATGCTCTTCTCATTGATTTGCTAAATTAGTTTTAAGCATTCTATCAGAAATAAAACCATGAAACGGCAGACCCAATATTAGTATTAAAAGTCTTAAGCTAAAATGAGTTTCATGTTTTTAGACTCCGTTCAAAAAATCAAAGCATCAACACTTTCAATTTCAGGTAATACCTCTGGTTTATAGTTGCCCTAAAAATGATTTCAATGTTGATAAATACGATTATGAGCTGTTCAGCTGATACTTTAAACCTGGTAATTTTCGACTCTTGTTTTAAAAAAGTAATACTGATTGCTTACTACCTCAAAAAAGTCGCCATACTATTGATTTTTAAATTAAGTTATGACCTGCTTATTTTTTTTTTTAAATAGATATTTTTTCTCGACACTCACATAGTCTTTACGAAACTTTACAACAATTGAAGTTCATTTCAAAGAGAATACTGAAATATTACAGATCGCAATTGTTTAATTATTTTAATAAAACATTAAACAAAACAATGTTTATTTTATTTAACTTAGCTATTCACTTTGAGTTTTATTTGAATATGCAGAAGCAATTAAAGAAATAACCGATATAAGAGTAAACTGCAGCAGGCAATTTTTAAATAACAAAATAACAAGCAGAAATAATCAAAGGTTAACTATTGAAATTATGATACACTATATTAAATACCTGTAACAGAAATATTTTAAAGCACTAGCGTGGCTATAATAACCTCCACCAATTAAACCTAAACATCTCATGTATCAAAACTCATCCCTTTTACAAAATATAATTGACTCTATTCCCCTACCCATTGGGGTGTATGTGGGAGATAATCTAAAAATTGAATTAGCCAATGCCGCAATGATCAAAACTTACGGAAAAGGAAATGATGTAATTGGAAAAACCTATCTTGACATTGTTCCCGAAATTGAAAAACAACAAATTTTGGATCAGGCATTAGGTGTACTTAAAACCGGAATAGCTTTTCATGCTATAGGTAAAAAAGTAGATCTGGTAATAGAGGGAATGATGAAGGAACATTATTTTAATTATAGTTTTATACCCCTTTTTGATAATTACGGAAATGTCTATGGTGTAGTTAATACCGGCACTGATGTAACCGATTTTCAACTGGCAAAAGAAGAAGTACAAAACTCGAATGAAAGACTTAAAATGGCTATTGACAGTTCTGGAATAGGAAGTTATGAAATAGACCTTATTACAAAAAAAATTAAAACATCCGGAAACTTTGATGCTATGTGCTCAATTGAGAACGAAGTAACCAATGAAGATTTAATTGCAAAACTTCATCCTGATGACCTGCCTGCACGTGAAAAAGCACATCAGGAAGCTAAAACAAGCGGAAGAATAAGCTATGAGGCCCGAATTATCAATAATGATAATTCTGCCCGCTGGACTAAAATTGAAGGCAAGATTTTAAAAGATAAAGATGGCAATCCAAAAATTATAATTGGAATTATCCAGGATATCCATGAGCAGAGAGAGTTTGAAGAAGAATTAAAAAAACAGGTTGCCAGCCGTACAGATGAAGTAACACGGTCAAATAATGATCTCATGCAATTTGCCGGTGCAGTCAGCCATGATCTTAGAGAGCCACTGCGAAAAATTAAAATTTTCAATAATCTTTTAAGAAATGATATAGAAGGGTATGTTAACGAAAAATCTAAAAAATACCTTCACAAAGTAAGCCAGTCTGCCCAGAGAATGGAAAATATTATCGAGGGAATCCTAACCTACTCTACATTGGATAAAACATTACAAGTTATTGAAACCGTAGATCTCAATGAAGTTATTGAAAATATAAAAATAGACCTAGAACTGGTCATAAGAGAAAAAGATGCCATTTTAGTTACCAGTGACCTTCCAAAAATACAGGGTGCGCCAATTCTAATTAACCAGCTTTTCTATAACCTGATACAAAATGCTTTAAAATTTTCAAAAACAAATCAGCCGCCCAGGGTTATAATAACCAATACTATTATAAATAGAGATGCTCAGGATTTGGTACAAATTACAATCAAGGATAATGGCATAGGCCTCGATGCAGCATTTGCAGAGAAAATTTTTACGGCATTTGAAAGACTGCATTCTAAAGATGAGTACGAAGGTAATGGCCTTGGTCTGGCACTCTGCAGAAAAATCGTTAAAAGACACAATGGAAAAATCACTGCAACAGGTGAAAAAGACAACGGGGCGGAATTTACAGTTACACTTCCCTTAAGACAAAAAATGGATACTATATAAAAGCTATACTTTTTACACTTTTATGAAATCACGCTAGGAATTTATCCAGTATTTATCAGTACGAATAACTGATTATTGAATAACTATCAGATGAATTTCAAGGGCAGTATTGATTTTAAATCAAACATGAAGCATTGATTAACAAATCAATACTGCATATAATCATCATAGAAGATGACCTGGATGATCAGGAACTTCTAAACGATGTATTTTTATCACTCAAGTATCCCAATGAAATTATCTTTTTTTCAGATGGAGAATATGGTTAAAATGCGTATCTCCAAACTACGTAAAATGATATATTAATTGAAAGAGGTTGTGAATTGCCTCTTTTTTATTTTTTTAAAATAGCATTTTTATTTAAAATCCATATTATTTGTCCGCAGAAAGTCAACGCTGTTTACCTCAGGCACGAAGAGAAAGTAGAAAAATTCAGTCAACAGTAATTCGGTCAAGAAACTCTTTGGTAATTGGCTTAACGTGAAAAGCAACCACATTCTTATCGCTAAGTGATCGGGCAATATCTTCATTATCAATTGTTGAAGATAGAATATAGGTCCTGCAATAATTTTTTAAAGTGAGAGACAGTTTGTCATAGGCTTCCATAAAATCAAACCCTGACATAACGGGCATATATATATCGACAAATATTACCTGTGGCAAAACATCAATATTTTCCTGATTTTCCTGGAGGTATTTAAGAGCCTCTGCTGCATCTGAATATTCTAAAACATTTTTCCCAAAATTATTTTTAATGATCATACGTGACGGAATATAAAGATCTATAATATTGTCATCAATAATCATTACGTTTTCAAATTTTGCTTGTGATCCTGTTATCATGGTTTCAAATTTTTTAGTTTGATAATAAATGTGGTTCCTTGCCCCTTCTCTGACTTTAATTCTATGGAACCCTGCAAAATTTCTATAGTATCTTTTACGATATATAAGCCGATACCCGAGCCGTCCTTATTGCCGGATATTCGAAAAAACATCTCAAATATTTTTTGATGATATTCTGGCGCAATTCCAATCCCGTTATCAGCAATAATAATATTAAGATTTTCTTTATCTGAACATCCTGTTATTCTTATATATTTATCACATTCCTCTCTTTTGTGATATTTTATAGCATTTGAAATAAGGTTTTCTAAGATGGTATTCAATCGCAGCCTGTCTGTGTAAAAGGGATACAGTTCTTTTATATCAATTTCATAATTAATTCCTTTCGCTTCGCTCACACTTTGAAGCGAATCCAATATACCATATACTGTTTCCTGAATCGAAATCTTTTCGACTTCAAGTCCTGTGCGGTTGTTTCGGGAGTAATTTAAAATATTTTTAATGAACTCATCCAAACGGTTGATACTATTGCGTATCATTTTAGCATGTTCAAGAGTATCTTCCTCCTCACTTTCATCTTCTATAAAAGAAAGCAGCCCAAGAATTGAGGTAAGAGGAGAACGTAAATCATGGGATACGCTATAAACAAAACGATCCAGTTCTGAATTAGTTTTGATAAGTTCCTTATTTCGTCTTTCTAAATTTAGTTCTGCTTTTTTTCGATCTGTAATGTCGTTAGAAAGGATGAAACGTGCAGGAATTCCTTCATAAATTATTTCATGCGCAATGATTTCTACCGGAATAATGGTGCCGTCTTTCTTCTGATGATTCCACACTCCCCTATTAAAACTTGTTGCATTAATTTCTGAAGAATTAAGTGATTTTATGAAATTATCTTTATCGTGGTCTGGTCTTATGTCCAGAACATTCATCGAAAGGAATTCCTCACGGCTATATCCATATTGCAGCACTGCCATTTTATTGACATCTAAAAATTTTAAAGTAACTAAATCAATAACCCACATTGCCATTGGATTATGGTCAAAGAGGTAACGGTATTTTTTTTCATTTTCTTTAAGGGTGTTCTGCGCTTTTTTATGTTCACTAATATCACGGACAAAGAGAAGCGTGTTTCCATCTTTAAGTTTTTTTGCAGACAATTCTACATCAAGCAAAATTCCGTCCTTTCTTTTAACCCTTCGTTCATCCCTTATTGTTTTTCCCCGTTTTAATGCGTCTGTTCTTAAAGGACTTACCTTAAGATCTTCCTCCAAAAAGAAGTCTTCTATAGAAAGCTGTAAAATCTCTTTTTTCGAATAGCCTAATTTATCACAGGCATAGTGATTTGCCTCAATGATTTTCATTGACTCATCCATAAAACAAATGGCATCGCTTGCCTGTTCGATAAGAGAATTATAACGAAGTAAGCTGTCTTCTATCTTTTTGCGGGATAAAACTTGTTCTGTTACATCATTGGCAAAGAATAGAATACCGTCAATAGTTCCGTCAATACCTCTATGTGCCTGATAAATAAAATTTAAATAAGTATCATGCAGTTTTCCATCTCCATGATAATCAAATTTAATCAGCATTTCATTGGCTGAAAAGGTTTCTCCGGTTTTATAAACCGTATCTAAAAATTCAAAAATCCCTTGTGCTTCAAGCTCAGGCAAAACTTCTTTTACTGTTTTGCCAATGATATCTTTTTTATCAATTAATTTCAGGTATAAATTGTTTGCCAGTTCATAAACATGATTAGGTCCTTTTAAAATCCCCATACAGGAGGGAGCCTGCAAATACAAATCATCGAACCGCTGTCTTTCAATTTCAAAGGCTTTTTCTAATTTTTTTTTATCGGTGATATCTTTGGCTATTCCATAACTAATTTTATAAACATCATCCCAGGCTGCAGACCAAAGTAAGTAAACAATATTTCCGTTTTTATGGATATATCGATTTTCAAACATAGTTAACTGTACGCCATTTTGAACATTATTAACCGCATCTATGGTAATTTCAATATCATCATGAAATATTAAGTCCATATACTTTTTGCCTATCAATTCTTCAGGCTTATATCCTAAAATAATTTCTGAGGCTTTATTCACATTTACAAACAGCCCCTTTTCATCATAGGAACAAATCAAATCCACTGAGAAATTTAAAATTTTATTATTATCATTTAAGGACTTCTGGAGTGCTTTAGTCGTCCCGGAAAGTTCTATTTCTGCTATTTTACGTTCAGATATATCATGATGTTCAATCAACGCCATGTTTTCAGAGCTTTCAAATCTACTCACCCTCATATTAAACCACATGTCTTTTTGAGGAGAATGACAGGGATATTCTAAATAAAATTCATTTACGATACCGTTAAGAACGTTTTTAATTCCTTTCAATGCTTTAAAAGCAAATTCTTCTGTACCTATATTTTGAATATTACATGCCTCAAAATAGTTTGCTCCTTCGCCATATTTTTCCTGAGGATACCCGCCATTATTTTGGGCAAATGTATTCCATGATTTATTTACTTTAAGAATGGTTCCTTTTGCATTTATAACAGCAATATGAGAAGCTAATGAATCAAGGATTCCTGTACTGAAAGATTCGCTCATTTTAAAAGCATCATCAGCCTTTTTTTGCTCGGATAGATTATCAATAACCTCAAAACTCTGTTTTTCTTTATATGATTTTGAAATTGATTTCTCGAAAAAAGTATTATTGTTGCTGCTGTTAAAAAAAATAAAATCCTTGTTAATCCATTCAACAACATCCTCTTGACCAATAATTTTAGAAACAAAAATAAATGGAATTTGTGGCGCCAGCTTTTCCTTTATTTCAAATGCAGTAATCCCATCAAAAAATGAAAGGGAATAATTGGAAATTATCAGATCTGGTTTAAACTGATTGAGAGCCAGTACAAATTCCTTCATAGATTGCACAACATTTGTTATGCAAATGATATTATTTAATTCCAACTCGCGTTGAATCAACTTAATAACGGAAGAGTCCTGCTCAATTATTAATATTTTAGTTTCCATAGACAACATTATATAGCCGAAATGTTTTTGATATTAATCTTTAAGTTTATGAACTTATTAAAATCCTCCTGTCTCCTTTTTGCAACCGGTAGAATTGTTCCGTTTGAAAGTTCACAGAAATAGCCATCCTTCTTTGATATTTTAACGACATGACGAATATTAATTATATAGGAATGATGTATTCTAAAAAAATAGTTATTGTCCAGAATAGCGGTGTATTCTCCTAAATTCCTGCTTGACATGATTTTACTGCCATTTACGAGAAAAAAATTAGTGTATTTCCCATCAGCCTGGCACAAGATAATTTCTGCCATGGCAATTAATTCTATTTTATCCAAAGAAGCAATAGCAACATATTCATTTGACTGCTTAATTGAGTTTAAAATATTAATATTATCAATGTTTTGATTTTGGTAGGAACGCTCCATTTCAATTCTTTTGATTACTTTATAAACCGCTAAAATCATAGCGTTAAAATCAATTGGCTTTAAGATAAAATCAATCGCATTGTGTTTAAATGCCTTCACGGCAATATTTTCATTAGTAGAGATAAAAACCAATTTAGGAATACTAAATTCTAATTGTTCAAGCATTTCAAAAAAGGTATTGTCCTGCAGTTGAATATCTAAAAACACGACATCAGGTTTGTTGTTTTTTATCATAGATATGCCTTCAATTACGGAAAAAGCTTCACCGATTATTTTTATAATCATAAAGTTCTCTTCTTCAAATTTTTTTAAAATAAGTAAAGTGTCTGTTTGTTCCGTTATGATTATAGCCTTAATAGATGTCATGGATTTGGTATGTTGAATGGATTTTATCTTTATTAATTTAATGTTCAAAATAAATTAGTCTTCTGATTTTTATAGTTTTAATTATAAAAAACAATGAATAAGTAACGGATTTAAATTAAAGCAATAATAGAGCGCAGCATGTATATTTACATTTTTTTGAAACATAAAGTAATAAGCGAGCATATATAGGAATAAGCGATGGAAAATTGCTATCATGAGATGATTCTCAGCAACTGCATTCTTTAAGTAGGTTAGTGAGTAATAACTAATCATTTTTGTGTTGAATGCTTTTTTAATAACAACTACTTTGTCATTAATTAACATTTCGTAAATTAATTATTTGATTACTAATTAATTACAATTTCAAATTTACAATTAATTTTCTGCATAAGAGTTATAACAAATAAAGTTTGATATAGGCTTCTAAAATAATTTCGCTAAAGAAGTTATTTGCTATGGATTTCGTGGTTTTATATCTGTTTCAGGCATTCATTTCCTTTCTTCCTGGTATATTTCCTTTACTTCACGCTCCAAAATGTCTGGAATAAATGCTCTTTTTTAATTATAATTAGGATAATCATAACGATTATACATTGTAAATTACTTATCATTTTTACTTGAAAGTCATTCTTTTTTATTTGTACACGAAATCTATTTACTATCCGAAGTAGTTTAAACGATACAGGTTGATAACGAAATTATCAACTGATAAAGGATATGATAGTATTTTAATACGTTTTACATTTCTCCAAAGACAAGATTACGTCCGCTGCGGCCATAGCCCCGATAGCAGTGAAATCCTTTTGTGCCGGTGTTCGGCACAAAAGATTGGAAAGTATAGCGGAAAGAGCTCCTGAAAAAAATTAATATGTCTTTTCAAATCACTTACCCCAATACTCTATTAGCAAACTTTTGCCGGACGATACCGATACCAGTTTCAGTAATCCATTAGTGAAAAAATCAGTCATAGGAGAGAAATTTACAGGTATAAATCCCATGTAAAGATTTATTTCCGCATTTTAATTTTTAAGGTTTATAATCTGCTGTGTCCATGTGGGAGGATTAATGTAGAACCGGCCATTGGCATATTGTACAGGCTCAATTCCCATCTGAGGAAACTTCTCCCACTTCTCAAAGCTCTGGCTGTAGGGATAAGGCCTTTTTTCATCCATAAAATAATGGCATGAAGTCCATAAACTGCCATCGGGTCCTTCAAACAGGGCATTGTGTCCAGTTTCCTGATATGGATCCTGGGTATCTGTAAATTGCAGGTGATCGTAACCTCCGCTTACAGCGAGCTCAGGGCGGTACCCTTTTTTTCGGGTGCCAAATATAGGTTCCTTGGAAACTAATTCCCAAGGTCCCATTGGTGATTTTGATTTTAATAATCCTACTTCATATCCTCGTGTCCAGCTAGAAAAAAACATAAAATAGGTTCCTTCTTTTTTAATCACATAAGGTCCTTCAATTCCGCCAATCATCCACTCAGGATAACCCGGCTGTTTTTTATCCAGAAACTTCTCAATGGGTGTGGTCAACTTGCCTGATTTTAAATCAATTTTTGCCTGAAAAAGTCCGTTGCCGCTACAGTACAGATAAGTATCTCCATTATCATCTTCAAATAACGTAGAATCATTGTTATATTGGCTGGTCAGCGGTCCGTTGACCAACTTATAGGGACCTGTAATCTTATCCGATGAGAAAAGCCAGATACTGTGTGTGCTCATCCCTTTGGGATCTTCCTTGGTCACCTTGCCGCTGTTTATAGTGAGATAGTATTTATTCTGGATCAAATGGATTTCAGGTGCCCAGAAACGGCCATTATAAGGACAGTCCTTGGGCAATTTAGCGGCATCAATAAGATAGGAATGAAATTTCCAATTTACCAAATCATCCGAAACCAAAAGCTTTACACCAGGATTAGGTCCTGTCCATACAGGATTCGAAGTACCTGTTGCATACCACTTGCTATCTGATTTTACAATCATATAATCACGCATGGAAAGAACAGAATCACGGGTCATAGGATTGGTATACTTAAATACTTTTGATGCTGTATCTGTTTTAGTTTCCTTACCGGCAGTAACTTTTTGGGCAAAACTGGCAGTAGAAAAAATGAAAATAAATAAAAAAAGGGGATTTCTCATAATGTTTTTATTACTCTTAAATACTTTTTAATTGATAGCACAATTTTCACAAATAACTGTACTATTTTAAATTATGCTGGATTGGGACTGCGCCAAAATAACTGGTATGGCTGTTATCAGGATTCACTACAATTTTCTCCAGCACAATTTCGGGATCAATCATAAAAACCTTTAAGGTATGAATGCCCGACTGCTCTGCATCAAGCTCTATATCCAGCCATCTCAGGTTATCAAAAACCTCATTGCGACGCAGTTTTCCATTGCCGATAAAATCAATATCCATGCTTAGGGCAGGAAGTGGTTTTAAAACTTTTGAATGCGCTAAATTAGAAGGTGTATATTCACCAAAAGTATCCACCAGACCTTTGCGAGCGTCCAGGATTTGAGGGGTTTGATTGTCTAATGCCACTGCCATTCTAAGTCCCCTTTCAGGATTGATATCCTGAACAGGGAGAATGCCCAGACAGAATTTAGCTTTACCCATTTTGGGAAGGAATATTTTATACTCTAGTCTTGGAGCAGATTCAATAGCAGCGCTTGGTGCTGTTACAGGATCAATTCCAATAGAGGCATCAGATCTGCCTAAATCTGAAAGAATTACCCATTTAGCGTTATCACCTGGTATATTGGCATTGTATTTATTCGAAGGTATGGAAAACTCACCTGTTAGGCTTCCAAAATAGGGCTCATTAATTTTTGGCATCGCAGCTTTTACAGCCGTAATATGCACTGGCAGTATTTTTTTCCCCTGCCTGATTTCAATTAGAGCTTCTGATGTTCCATCAGGTAAAATATCCCAATCTATATTTACTTCAATACGGCTTTCTTTTTCAACAAGTCCTTTATTCTGGCTTAATTTGACCCATGGCTTATCTGCTTTAGCTTCAAATTCAAAAGTTCCCATACCGCGGTTGAACACATCAATATAATAACTTGATTTAGCTAGCCCGTCAAATAAGGGCAGCGCTGCTTTTTGGACTGGATCCGGCCATGACAATTCACTTCCTTCCAGGGCTACTCCCATTGAAGGCTCCTGTAATGGCTTGATTTGTTTCATCTCAGGTAGCGTATTGGCTTTGGGCATTGACCACATTTTATAGCCTATATGAATATCACTCATCATGTTTTTCCACTTCCCTCCTGCTATGGAGTCGTTATAAAAAGCGCTCAGTTTCTGATCCTCTTCAAAGAGCTCATGAGCCCTTTTATAATAATCATTTGCACTTAGCCTGCCTTGTTTTACATAAAGCATGTTTTTATCGGCTGCCAAATAAATTTCAGCCACTCCGGCAGAAGCCTTTACAGGATATAAAACCAGTTGATAGTAGGCATCGCGAGCCTGAACAGGTATTTTTGACTGAAGCGATTCTGCTTTTTCCACCAAATCTTTCCATAGTTTCAATACACGGTCCGACTCGTAGTGATTCACAATACTGAAAATATTTGGTACCTGTGCTTCTGGCTTGCGCCAAAGGTTGTATTTCGTATATTTTGACACAATATCTGCAACCTCCTCTGCATGCTCTTTCCCAAATATCCTTCCTGCCCAATCAACCGTATAATCCATTGTTTTGTCAGCCGGAATTACATCGGGGTTCCATGCAAACCGCATAATAAAATCAATGGGAAGCTCTTTGGGCTTAAGATCCCCTACATTTACAATCCATATTCTATCCAAACCAGACTCGTATGCTAAATGAAACTGCTGCTGCAATTTCGGGATCGTGGTGGTGTTGATCCAGCGATCGTTCCAGGGACCGCCGTTCATATCAATGTGATAATAGAGCCCTGCCCCGCCTTTTCTATTTTTTTCCTTCTCGGGCATCGTGCGGCGGATATATCCCCAGTTGTTATCACAAAACAAAAGCGTCACATCATTAGGCACTGTTAATCCCGCATCGTAATAGCGCTGCACTTCAGTGAATATGGCCCATAGCTGGGGATGATTTGCCGGATTGTCCTTATATACTTTCTCCATAATTTCCCGCTGTCCCTTAACAACATCCTGCAGTGTTTTGATATTTTCCAGATCATTGCCTTCTCCCATTGCCACATCACCCTCACCTCGCATCCCTATGGTGATGAGGTTGTCAAAATTTTTATTACGCTGCAGTCCTTCCAGGAAAAACTGATCGATATTTTTTTTATTGGTAGCGTAATTCCATTCCCCTATCTGTTCTTTCCTGTTGGTATATTCTTTTTGTGAACGCATCATGGGCTCATGGTGTGATGTTCCCATCACTATTCCATATTCATCTGCCACTACAGGGTTAAGAGGATCGTCCTCGTTAAAGGATTTTCCCCACATGGCAGGCCATAAATAATTGGCCTTTAGGCGCAGCAATAATTCAAAAATAGTAGCATACATTTTTGAATTGATTCCGCCATAAGCATTTCTTGCCCACTGACCGAAGGAAGGTTCCTCATCATTAATAAATATACCACGATATTTTACTTTTGGAGGGTCCTGAATGTATCTACCTTGTTTAACATAAAGCGCTGTTGCCTTTTTTATGGGAACATCAGCCCAGAAATACCAAGGCGATACCCCGATTTTTTCCGAAATATCATATATACCATAAATAGTGCCCCGTTTATCACTGCCTGCAACTATAAGCTGTCCGTCTATTGTCTGGATTAAAAAGGATTCCCACTTTCCCCTGACAGAAGAGACATCTAATTTTTTAGAGGCAATTAATTGATCAATTATGCGACTTTTTCCTATGGTTCCTATAACGATGCTGTTCTTTGCCGGCTTAGTATTTTCAAAAACCCTGGAAGCTGTTCCGGTGACCTTTCGAATATCATCGGCTAAATTTTTAGCTGCATGATTGACTCCTTTCCAATCATTTGGGTCTATGTAAATTGCAGCTGAACTGCCATTTGAGGCTATTGTAAAAGCCTTAGGCTGGAATTCATTTATAACATAAGCTTGTGGTGTCTCCCATTTCTTTTTTTGAATGGACTGACCATTGGTATTTATCGTCAATACTAAAAACAGTAGTGATACTTTATAATACTTCAATTGGAATTGCATCATAATGTAATTTTTTTTCTTTTTAAATTAGTCTTCTTTTTTCTTTTTCGCTTATACTATATTTTGGGCTCTGGAAAACTACGGGAATAGTATCAAAAATCAGCACAAGCAAAAATGATAGTATGCAAATAATAAGTGTATTTTTTACAAATATAAAAAAATAAAAGCTAACACAATCGGTTGCATGATAATTTTGATTACTTTAAATCACTAAAATTGAAACAATAAGAACATATAAAAACCGATACACAACCGATTGTTACGTAATAATAATTATATTTGCTTATCAAAAGTGTTGAATCTACACTTTAAATCCTATAACCAAGGTGCTGGTAGTTTAAATAATGATTTTCAAATTTTTACAAAAAAAATACAAGGTCAAGTAAAACAATACACTAATGAAAAAATACAACCATTTAATTCTGATTTTAGTATCACTATCTTTTCTAAATTTAACTCAGGCTCAAGATACTTCATTGTCTCCAATTCCTCCAGAAATTGATAACCCCGAATTACTAGGCATAAACAAAGAACCCTATCATGCCACATTAATGCCTTATGCCAACATTACAGAAGCGTTGAAAGGCAATCGCCATGCCTCATCATTTTGCACAAGCCTTAATGGACAATGGAAATTTAACTGGGTGCCAACTCCGGAAAAACGCCCTGCTGATTTCTATAAGCCTGATTACGATGTCTCTGGCTGGAAAGAAATCACTGTACCTTCCAACTGGGAAATTCATGGTTATGGAACCCCATTTTACAGAAACTTAGGATATACCATCAAAAAAGATTATCCGCATGTAATGAGTGAACCAGAGAAATGGTATACATCTTACACTGAAAGAAATCCAGTAGGAAGCTATCGTAGAGAATTTTCTGTTCCTGCTGAATGGATAGGCCGACGTACTTTTATAACTTTTGACGGCGTTGATAGTGCCTTCTTTTTGTGGGTAAACGGTCAAAAAGTGGGTTTTAGTGTAAATAGTCGAAATGCTGCCGAATTTGATCTCACCAAATATCTGAAACCCGGCAAGAATACAATTGCTGTAGAGGTTTACCAATACAGCTCTGGCACATGGCTGGAAGATCAGGATATGTGGCGTCTGCACGGAATTTTTAGGAATGTAACGCTCTGGAGTGCTCCACAAGTACATATCCGTGACTTTTTTGTGAAAACAGATTTGGACAAGGAATACAAGGATGCAACATTGGATGTATCAGCAAAAATTAAAAATTATAGTGATAAAACTGCCAAACCACAAACATTCACAGCTACACTTTATGATAAAGAAGGAAAGGAAATAGCCAAAGGAAATGTAGTGGGCACTGCACTTAAAGCTAATAAAGAAGAATCACTTAACGTAAAAATCAAAGTGGTAAATCCATTAAAATGGACAGCAGAAACGCCTCACCTGTATACTGTTGTATTGACAAATTCTGAAGGCGAAATAGTTTCATCAAAAATAGGGTTTCGTAAAGTAGAAATTAAAGGACGTGTTTTTATGGCAAATGGTGTACCTATAAAACTGAAAGGTGTAAACCGTCATGAACACTGGTCTGATGTTGGGCATGCCGTTACGGAAGAACAAATGATTCGTGATCTTGAAGTCATTAAACAAGGAAATTGTAATCATATCCGTACTAGTCATTACTCAAATGATCCGCGTTGGTATGAGTTATGTGACAAATGGGGAATCTGGTTAGTTGCTGAAGCGAATATGGAATACCATGGTTATGATACACGATTTGATGAAGAACCAACCATAAAAGCTGCTATTATTGACCGTAATGTGGCGAATGTTGAAAATTTTAAAAATCATCCATCCGTCATTATATGGTCACTTGGAAATGAAGGTGGTGGTGTCAGCACAAATCTTAAAGCTGCCATGGCTGAAGTTAAGGCAATTGATTCTACACGTTTTGTTCATTATGAACGTTTTGGAGCGGGTAAAAACAATCCTGCAGACTTAGACGGCCGTATGTATGGCACTGCAGCTGAATACGTTGATATGGTTAAGAACTGGGGGCTTACCAAACCATTTTATGTTTGTGAGTTTATTCATGCTATGTTCAACTCAATGGGATCTCTTGATGAATATTCTAAAGCATTTGACGATAACCCTGAAATTTTGGGAGGCGCAATTTGGGAATTCCAGGATCAGGCATTGTGGAACAGGCGTGATCCTAATCATCCAATTTTAGCTTACGGAGGCGGTTTTGGTGAAAAGCCAAATGACCACTATTTTATCCATAAAGGAGTAATTTCATATGACCGCGCCACAGAAGGAAATAATGTAAAGCCACATTATCCTGAAATGAAAAAAGCCTTTCAATGGATTGATACCGAACTTACTGATCCCGTTAACGGAAGTATCAGAATTAAGAATAAATACCAGTTTATTTCTCTGGATGGTTTTGATGCCATCTGGAGCCTGACAGAAAACGGACAGGAAATTGGCAGCGGAAAAATTAAAATACGCCCTACCTGGGGGAAAGGAATTTTTACGGCCAATATTCCTTATAAAATAGAGCATCCTAAAGCAGGTTCGGAATATTATTTAAGAATTTCATATAAGCAAAAAGAAAAAACGCTTTGGGCAGATAAGGATTTTGAAGTAGCAACAGAACAGTTTAAAGTTCCGGTCAATACGCTGCCTCAAAAAGAAATAAAAACTACTCAGACAGTTAAACTCGTTCAAAATCCTGAATCGACTATTATTTCAGGAAAGGATTTTTCTGTAAGTTTTGATAAGAAAACTGGCTTCATGAATCAGTTAAATAAAAATGGAATCAATCTTCTAACCCCTAATGGTTCACCTAAATTACATTTGTGGCGTGCCTCACACCGTAATGATGATGATTGGGCTTACCAGCAATGGGAAAAATACGGAGTAACTACGCTTCAATACAAAGTGGTCGATTTTAAAGTTGAAACTATTGATAAATACTCCGTTAGGGTTACTTCTACAACAAAAGCAGATGGTAAAGAAGGTTTTGGCGTTTATCATACGGCAACGTATTTAATTAAAGGTGATGGATCGATAAAAGTGGATAACGATGTTCAGTTTATTGGTTTCCGTATTAATTTGGCCCGAATTGGGGTACGAATGTTACTGGATAAAAAACTGGATCGCATGTCATTTTTTGGTAGGGGGCCATTCGAAAACTATTCTGATCGAAAAAGTTCAGCCGAAGTTGGCATTTATGAATTGGGAGTAAATGAGCAATACGAATATGAAAAACCAATGGAGCGAGGCAATCATGAAGAGGTTAGTTGGGCAAAATTAAGTGGTAAAGAAATGCCATCTCTTATGATAAAAGCAGATGAAAAACTGATGCAGGTAGCAGCACTTCCTCATACTGACGAGCAAATGCATCCAGTAGAATATAAAATTGATTTACCCCCAAGTACTGCAACAGTTTTCTGCATTTCAACCAAAACATTAGGTGTTGGATCTGCCAGTTGTGGTCCAAGGCCTCTTGAAAAATATCAGGTTTTTGCAGTGCCAACAGAATTCACTTATACCATTAATTTATTTTGACCTGAATTGGTATATGAAATCGTTTTAATACGTCAAGGAAATTGGCTTTAAAATAGAAGTCAAGTGGGGTCCACTTATTAAAACAACTTTAATAATCATTTATGATGAAATGTATTTGTAAAACGATGAAAAAATATACTTTATTTTTTAGTACGCTATTTTTTATATCGGTGTCCTTTTTGTGCAAAGCTCAAAATCCCATTATTCAAACTAAATATACTGCCGATCCGGCTCCATTTGTCTATAAGGATACGGTTTTCTTATATGTTAGTCATGATGAGGAAGATGCCGGCCCGGGCATGGGTAAATTCCTGATGAAAGACTGGCTGCTTTACACCTCTGTAGACATGGTCAACTGGACCGATCACGGAGTGGTAGCTTCATTAAAAGATTTTAACTGGGGAAAGCAGGACAACGGCGCCTGGGCTCCGCAGTGTATTGAACGCAACGGGAAGTTTTATCTCTACTGCCCTATCCATATGATTGGTATAGGGGTTCTGGTAGCGGACAGCCCGTACGGGCCATTTAAGGACCCGCTTGGAAAACCCCTGATTAAAAACAGTATGGATGATATAGATCCTTCAGTTTATATCGATGATGACAAACAGGCTTATTTATACTGGGGAAATCCTAAAGTATATCATGTTAAGCTAAGCGAATATATGATTTCCTTTAAAGGAGACATAGTGGCTGAACAAATGACCATAGCGGAATTTGGTAAACGGGACGGACATCAAAAAAGGGCAACACAATATGAAGAGGGTCCCTGGTTTTATAAAAGGAATAATCTGTATTATATGGCTTTTGCCTCTACCTGCTGTCCTGAGGGAATAGGATATTCCATGAGTAAATCGCCAACAGGTCCTTGGGAATATAAGGGAAGTATAATGGACGGGGACAGCAGATCAAGCGGGAATCATCCGGGAATTATAGATTATAAAGGAAAATCCTATCTTTTTGGCTTCAATTTCCGTTTAAATTTCATGATTACCGATAAGCACCACGAAAGGCGCTCTGTCTGTGTAGAAGAATTTCAGTACAATACTGACGGAACTATACCTAAATTGCTCTGGTGGTCTGAAACCGGCGTGAAACCAGCGGGCGTATTAAATCCTTTTATACGTACAGAGGCTGAAACGATTGCCTGGAGCCAGGGACTCAAAACCATCAAAGGTGTAAATGGGATGTATGTTACAGATATTGATAACGGTGATTACATAAAAATTCAGGCAGTGGATTTTGGCAAAGGCGCAAGAAAATTTGAGGCCAGTATTGCCAGTGTGTCACCGGATGCTGCAATTGAAATCCATCTTGACAGCCCCACGGGCGCCTTATTAGGTGTCTTAAAAATCAAAACTACCGGAGGCAAATGGGTAAGCCAGTCTTGTACCGTAAAAAAACACGTAGGCATACATGATCTATACTTTGTTTTTAAGAGAGCGAGCAAAGGCCTTTTTGATTACGACTGGTGGAAGTTCACCAAATAAGTTACGATGAATTTCTCGGTTTTGCTTCTGGGATAAAAAACGTGGATTTATGGATAGTTGCTCTCAAAACCTGGATAGGTGCAAACTGGGAATGCAAACTTATCGCATAATTTGGGTTTAAATAACTATTTTTACCGGCTTGCATTGGATTTGTATCGATGGTAGTTAGTAAAATGAGATGATTAACTTTCTCCCAATTTATATATCCGCATCTAAATAATGCAAAAATACGTTAACAATGAAGACATTTAAATTCTTAAAAAATAAGTATAATGTTGAGCTCCTAATAGATATAGGCACTTATAAAGACATTCCATTTTATTTTTTTGAAAGTGAACTTCATCATACGGATTTTTATGAACTTATATTTTTTTCTAAAGGAAACGGTTATTTAGAACTTGATCAGCAAAGAATAGAAATTTCAGATAATACAGTCGTTTTTATTTCTCCATTTCAAAAAAGAAGATGGTTTTTGGACAAGACTAAGATCGAATGTTATTTCCTCTTTTTCCAGGACAGCTTTCTGTCTAATTTCTTCTCAGATAAACTCTTCTCTTTCAGGCTGCAGTTTTTCTACAACAAAACCAAACCGCTCTATCTAAAGGTTAATGATGACTTCTTTAAACAGTTAACGGATATAATTCAGGAGCTGCTTAGTGAGATCAAAACATTTAGATCAGATAGCGAACATATTATAAGAGCATTGTTATACTTTATATTGATCAAACTCAATCGAGCCTATGCAGAGCATTACCTTTTGTCTTCAGAAACAGAAAATAATAGCATTGCATTTATGTTTAAAGAGATTCTGCAAAATGAAGTCCGTAAAATAAGAAATATCGACTATTATGCGCAACAGTTAGGTATCAGCAGAGTAACACTAAATAAATGCATCAAAAAGCAGTTCGGGGTTACCGTTTCTGAAATGGTAAATGAATTTATTCTCTTTGAGATAAAGTCTCTGCTGTCTTATACGAAGCTGAATATAAATGAAATTTCATATCTATTGCAATTCTCCCAGGCAAATCATTTAACGCGTTTCTTCAAGGCGCAAACAGGAATCTCACCAAAAGAATTCAGAAATGCTTATCAAAATGGTAGTTCTGTTATCTAACTGGTAACTATTCTATTTTACATGTATGATATATTTGTACATGAAAATATTATAAAAAAGACAGCAAGCATCCTTATCGAAATCACTAGTAAATATGGTCTATTCTCAGTAGAACACTTAAACTAGCAGACAATTAAAATAGCATCTCAATGAAAAAGCAAATCAAATTTAGCTCTATTTTCACTTTGATATTACTCCCCTGCTTTTTATTCGGCCAACGACAACAAACCCTCGAACTCGCGAGCCTGTACAAAAAAGGAAAGCTAAAATCAGTAAATAGAGAAATCAAAATCGTTTCGAGTGATAGTGGAGCTTATCTAAAAATATTGGAAAGTAAAAAGGAAGGTATTGTATGGCTGCCTGATCGGGACTTTAAAAATGGTACAATTGAAATTGAAATGCGTGGAAAAGACGTTTTTCAACGAAGTTTTATTGGGATTGCCTTTCATGGTGTCGATGATATTAATTATGATGCTGTTTATTGTCGTCCTTTCAATTTTTTTGCTAAAGATTCTGTTCGGAGAATTCATGCTGTGCAATACATCTCGCATCCCGATTTTACCTGGGAAAAATTAAGAAAGGAAAGGAATGCGGTTTTTGAGAAAGAAATCATCAATCCACCAAACGCTAATGATTGGTTTATCATGAAATTAGTAATTGACAGAACAACTGTTAAAGCATATATAAACAATGCAACCGACCCTTCGCTGATGGTTGAAAAACTAAACAATCGAACATCGGGAAAAATAGGGCTATTTACAGCAGATAGCAGCGGAGGAGACTTTAAGATCATTAAGATAAATTATAAAAAATAAAACCATTACTAAACCTGTATCTCTTGGTAAATCCATCTGCTAATTTTGTGTTCTAATCTATAAATAAATTTATACTTATGAGAAAATCAATCATGAACAATGTTTTATTGCAGGAATCAGAAACTGCTCGAGAAAGTTTAAAAATCGTTTATACTATACTATTGCTGGCACTGATTGCTTTGATTTTTTCTGCCTGTTCCAATTACGAAGGGGGCGGCAATACATCTGACTATTATTTTAAGGCTACCGTTGATGGCCGTGAAATAAATTACCATTCCGCAAAATTTCAAGGCGATGGCGGTACTGATAACATATGGGAACATGTCGTAGTTGGAGCTGATGAAACTTCATATACTTTTAATGGACCATTGCCTCCTTCTCTTGATTTTGAAATATGGTATAACGGTGGGAATATCGAACCCGGCGATTATATTAGTCCCACAGATGGGCGCTTGATAGTACGCTATGCTATCCAGACTTCCGAGGGAACGAATGTATATAATACATCCTGGCATGACTCGCCATTTAAGGTAACTATAGAAGCGATCAGCAAAGAAGGCATTAAAGGAACAATGGCGGGAACCCTTCAAAACCAGCAAGGAGAAACCAGGATAATCACTAATGGTTCATTCAATCTTCCTTATGATCAGCTGGTAAATCCATAAAAGTGCCATAGAGTGCAGTCAAACAATTCATAGAAACAATGCTAAAAAATCGGGATCGAATTGAAGAATTGTTGAAGTAGGATATCGCGAGATTGTTAAAGTAGAGTCACACTAATAATTTCTGCCTCACAATTTATTTACTAAGATCAAACCTATAATCATGCTAAAATATAAATCGCTTATAAAACTTCTTATTGTAATTATCTTATTGGCCGGAAGTTCTGCCAGCGCCCAGCTAGATGGCCTGCTTCAAAAAGTAAAGGATAAAGCTGGGGAAGTAATTGAAAAAGAGACAGATAATAAAAGGTCCACAAAAAGCCATAAAAATTCTGGACGGACTGTCATTGCTTCTGGGGATTTTCATAAAGGAGATACGCTGATTTTTGATGAAGATTTTTCGAAATATAAAGCAGGTGCCTCCGCCGGGAGTTTTAAGACAAACGGTGCTGCGATTGTGGCCATTGTAGCCGGACAGAAAGGAAAATGGATGGTTTTGCAGGATAAAGCAACCTTCAAGCTTTCAAAGGGGCTCAAGTATCCAAAGCGATTTACTGTAGAATTTGACATACTGGCATCGGGAGATAAGATTACCGATATTTCGCCCATGTCCTTTGGTTTTGCAACAGATAATAGTGCCCGTGAGTATACCAGCAATGTGGGGTCATATGTAGAACTGCACTATTATGACGCCAATCAGGTCAATATCGGTAGCAGCAATCCACAAAAATTTGTCAATACTACGTATGATCTTGCTCAGGACCTTAACCAGCCTTTGCATGTTGCCTTAACTATTGATGGAGACACGATGGCTGTATATCTGAATAATACAAAGCTTGCCGATACCGTTTTATTTAGTCTTGGCGCAGCTAAAAACTTCTTTATAACCGCTCCATGGGAATATAAAAATGACGCTAAGGTCTTGGTTTCTAATTTTAAAATCTCAGCATTCAGAAATTGAGAAAGCAGAATAGCACAATGGCAGAAAGCAAGTGAGATTTAGTTTTTTTCCTCAAGCTAATTTTGTACTTGCAATATGTGGCGGACAGAGTTTCACTCTCTTATAAAACTCTTTATTAACAGCTTTAGTCCCTATACTATTATGATGAAAAGAATACTTTTAATTATTTTGCTTTCTAGTCACCTTTTTGCTACTCCATCACTGAAGGAAAATTTTACCATCTGGGGAAGGATTGTAGATAATGGCTTTAGCCCTATTGAATCGTTTTCGATTAAGGTTTTCGAACTTAATGTTTTTACAAAGCAAAAAAAATTAATTCATGATTTTAAATTCAGAGATGATAATGGAGAGTTTTTAATAAAAAACCTTAATTCAGAAACTTATCTTATTGAAATTACAGTTGAAAATTATACCAGGTACAGCATCATAAAAACAGTTGGAAATAAAAACGAATCAGTTGGAGAAATCGTTTTGCAAAACACTTGGTAAATGAAAAATGGTTTCTTTCTATTTCTAGTTATCTTTTTTACCATAATTATTTTCTCAAAAAAAATAATCTTAAAGTTATTTTTTGTATTAAAATATCTGATTGCACAATGGAATGCCTCTATTTCCACAAAACCTTAAGGCTGTCTATAAAAGATCTAATAATTTTTTCCTTAAGCTTGATTTGTGAAATCATAAAGATTTTTCAATCTATCCCCAACAGGACATCCAAACCAAATTCATAAAGCAAATGAAAGACAGCGTCTACACATAGTAAGCCAATATCTTCAAATCTTCCATAAAATTTATAGAAATTTGTCCCGTGGAGGTCACTACTCGGGACAAAAGAAAAATATCATCTTTTGTCCCGTTTTTTTTCAGTAATATATTGTTTACCAAATAGATGCAGTTAACCATTTCATTGATTCGGGCGGTGCGGATTTTCTTTTCTTTAAATGTGAAATTTTCGGGAAAAATTAAACCAATTAATTCTATACAATCAGCTAAAGTCGCACTATCAAAGGCTTCGCCTAGCTTTATAAGGTTTTCCTGAACACTCAAGTCAAGTGGCTGTTCTATTAAGCTTTTAATTTTAAAATTACAGCAAAACAGTACAAATAACACTGCCCTTTCAGCCCCGATAGAAGCGGAAATCCTTTTTTGCCGTGGTTCGGCGCAAAAGATTGCAGCGCATAGCGGGAAAAGCTCCTAAAAAACAATATGATATACAATTGACAATAACGGGCACTCCAATTGGATTCCGGCAATTCCTGATACTTTCTTAATCTGATCAATTAAAAAAACCTCCACAGCTGCTTGATTTTAAAAGTTATAAATTAAATTGAGATAAGCAGCTCGATTTTAAACCATTACAATGTTCTAAATTTTATTCTAATTCTGCCAAAAACCCAATATTTGCAGGCAGGTAAATCTGCATAAAAGCATGATGCTGTTTTTTGAAAATATTTAATTAATTTTAATTCTTTAATTAATGACCTGCATATTGCAAATGACAGTACTTTTAAAACAAAATATCGCTAAACATATTTCTCTTTCAGCAAATGAAACCCAACAGTTTTGCGCTTTGTTTGAACAAAAGTTAATTCCAAAAAAGAGCTTTTTACTCAGAGAAGGCGAGATTTGTAAATTTGAAGGCTTTGTCACCAAAGGGCTGTTTCGTGTCTATCATATTGACAAAAATGGTTTTGAGCAGATACTCTATTTTGCAATTGAAAATTGGTGGATTACCGATATTGACAGTTTTACGGCCGAGACCCCTTCACAACTTTTCATAGAAGCGCTTGAAGACAGCGAAGTGCTTCTAATTTCTAAAAAGGATAAAGAGTTTGCTTATGCTAATTTACCTCAAATTGAAAAACTATTTCGGGTTATGACCCAAAAAACGCACGTTGCCCTTCAACGAAGAATGATTGATAATTTGAGTAAAACGGCTGAATCCCGTTATATAGAATTTACAGAAAAATACCCACAGCTTCTCCAGCGCCTTTCTAACATCCAAATAGGTGCCTATTTGGGAATTACCAATGTTTTTCTAAGTAATATTCGAAAGAAAATTGCTGTAAAAAAATAAGATTTCCCTTTATTTATTAAACTAGTTTAATGTTTTGATATCGCATATCGTTTCATCTTTGCAGTGTTAATCTAAAACAGCACAAGAAATGAAACACACTATCTCGACAGTATTTATAACAATTTTAATTTTATTTAATATGGAATCACAAGCACAGAGTTTCAAAACAATTGAAACTAAAGATTTTAAATTTCAAATTTACAACGCATCAGAAAACAGCTTTGGCGTAGCATCTGTAATCGTATTGGGAAAAACAGATGCGGTTTTGATTGACGCCCAATTTACTTTGGGGGATGCCGAAAAAGTTGCGCAGGAAATTAAAGCAGGCGGAAAAAAATTAACCACAATTTATATTTCCCACGCAGATCCTGATTACTATTTTGGATTGGAGATTTTTAAAAAATATTTCCCGGATGTAGTGGCGTATGCCTCACCTGCTTCTGTAGAAGCAATTAAGGCTACGGCTCAAAAAAAATTAGACGTCTGGGGTGAACGATTGGGTAAAGCCATTACTTCAAATGTTGTTTTGCCGCAGGTTTTAAAAGGAAACAGTATTGAACTGGAAGATCAGAAATTAGAAATCATTGGTTTGGAAGAATTTCCGAACAAGACTTTTGTATGGATTCCTTCTATCAAAGCAGTTGTGGGCGGAATCAATGTTTTTGGAACTAGTTTCCATCTTTGGATGGCGGATGCACAAACTCCGGAAGCCCGTAAAAACTGGATTGACGTTTTAGATAAAATCTCGGCATTGAAACCTGAAATTGTAATTCCGGCTCATGCTAATTCCAATTCTCCATTTGATATTGCTGCTGTAAATCATACCAAAAGTTACATTCAATTCTACGAAGAAGCTTTGAAAACCAATAAAACATCAGAAGCCTTAATTAAAGCTTTGAAAACAAAATATCCAACACTTACTTTTGAAACTGCCTTGCAGATCGGTGCAAAAGTAAATACTGGAGAAATGAAATGGTAAAATATACTCTTTACAGTCTGACAGCACTTTTTATATTGTCAGGCTGTTCTTTAAATGAAAAGACAATGACAAATCTTGAAATAATTAAAAGCACCTACGAAGGAAAAACTTCGGAGGAAAATGGTAAAAATCTCGCTAAATATGCTGCCGAAGATATTTCGTGGACAGAAGCTAAAGGCTTTCCGTATGCAGGAACCTACATTGGATTAGAAAATATAACCAAAAACGTTTTCAGCCGATTAGCAAGCGAATGGATAGATTATAAATTTACTCCTGAAGATTACCTTGCCAGCAATGATAAAGTCGTCGCTTACGGAACTTACACAGGAACTTATAAAATTACAGGCAGACCATTCACCGCGAGAGTAGCACATGTTTGGAAATTGAAGGATAGTAAAATTATCAGTTTTGAACAATTTGTAGATAGTCAGACTGTAAATGATGCTTTGAAATAAAGTGTTTTTTTATACCTTGCATTGTTTTAATGAATCATAAGACCAATGCACGCAAAATTAATAGCCTATATCAGCCAATATGCAAACTTACCGCTTACAAGTGAAGAGCAAGCCTTAATTGTTGCGACTTTTCAACCCAAAAAGCTAAGAAAAAAGCAATATTTTTTGCAGGAAGGGGATGTATGTAAATATGCTGGTTTTATTGTAAAAGGGGCTATGCGCCAATACAGTGTTGATGATAAAGGTGCAGAACATATCGTACATCTTTTTATTGAAAATTATTGGGCAAACGATCGCGAGAGTTCAACAATGCTTACACCTTCTTTTTATAATATTGATGCTTGGGAAGACACCGAACTTCTTATTATTACAAGAGCTGAAATGCTGGATTTGATGAACAAAATACCTGCAATGGCACAGATGATACGTTTAATGGATGAAAGAAATGCTATTGCCAGCCAACGCAGATTAAGTTCTACCATCAGCAACACGGCTGAAAAACGCTATGAAGAATTTGCAGCTCATCATCAACAGTTTATTCAGCGGTTTCCACAACATCTTATCGCTTCTTATTTGGGGATTACTAAAGAAACATTGAGCCGAATTAGAAACCAAGGAACGAAATAAACTCTATTTTAAGTTTTAAATTATAGAAACCGTTGACAAATGTCAACGGTTTTTTTTATCATATCTCATTGTTGTAAGGCTTGTCTTTGATGCAACTTTGCCTTATCAAAATCAATTAAAAAATTATAAAAAATAAAACAATGAGTGATTTATCAAAAATGTCTAAAACAGTAGTTTTTCACCAAGCTGGAACTCCAGAAGTATTGAAAGTTGAACAGGTAGAAGTGTCTTATCCTGAAGCTCACGAAGTAAGAATTCAGGTTAAATCAATTGGAATTAACAGAGCAGATGCGATGTACCGTCAGGGAATGTATATCGAAAATCCTATATTTCCAGCTCAATTGGGCTATGAAGCCGCAGGAATTATTGAAGCAGTTGGTGCCGAAGTTTCGCATTTGGCAGTTGGTGATTTAGTGAATGTTGTTCCGGGTTTTTCTTTACACAACTATGCTTCTTATGGCGAATATATTAATATGCCAGCCTATGCAGTACATAAATATCAGTCGAATTTATCTTTTGATGAAGCAGCATCTGTTTGGACAAGTTATTTAACAGTGTATGGTATGGTGGTACATTCGGGACAATTAAAAGCGGGACAATTTGTCGTAATTAATGCTGCTTCGAGCAGTGCAGGATTGGCAGCCATTCAAATGACTAATTATGCTGGAGGAATTGCAATTGCTTTAACTACTTCGTCAAAGAAAAAGGAAGCTTTATTAAAAGCGGGTGCAGCTCACGTAATCGTAACAGCTGAACAAGATATAGCAGCTGAAGTTTTAAAAATCACAGAAAATGTAGGTGCGCATTTAATTTTAGATCCTGTTGTCGGTGCTAAATTCAGTAACCTTTTAAGTTCTGTTGCAGAAAATGGAAAAGTATTTGTTTATGGCGCATTGAGTCACGAATCTGCCAGTTTTCCAGCATTTGATGTTTTGATGAAAACCCCAACTATTAGAGGTTATTCAGCTATTGAAGTAATGGGTAATATGGAAATTTTAATACAAGCCATAACTTTTATTGACAAAGGGTTAGCCGAAGAAAAATTGAAACCTGTTATCGATAAAGTTTTTAATATTAATGACATCGTTGCTTCTCATAACTATTTGGAATCCAACCAGCAATTTGGAAAAATTGTAGTGAATATATAGAAAATTAAACATGGAGCGGATTTCTTTTCTGCCACAAAAAACTAAGACGGTTTTAATAAAAAAGAGTTACGATTTTGTTTTTTTGATGCGTCATTTTCATTCGATCGCCAAAGGGAAATCAAATTCAAATTCACAAAACCAATGAAGACAGATACTAGATATAGATACCAATCTCTTTAAATCTCCCATAAAATGGATCGGTATTTGTCCATTTGAGATCACCACAGCCAAAAGGCCCAATTGAAGACAATTGGCGCCATTTATTGTTTTACTCTATAAATACGCTAACTTTGAATCATTTTTCTTTTATTTTCATTTTTAGCTTCCGATTCTTCTTTAATACTGCTTTGTTTTTTTTAATTTAAATAGAGAATTTTAAAAACACTTAAAATATAAAAGGATTAATTAAACTTAGCTCTGAACTGTAAAGGTGTTTCATTTGTTTTGTTTTTGAACAATTTACTAAAGCTCTGAAGGTGTTCGAATCCCAGCTCATAGGCAATTTCACTAATTGACAAACTAGTAGTAGAAAGTTTTTCTTTCGCTTTTTCTATGAGTTTATTGTGAATATGCTGCTGCGTATTCTGACCAGTATGAAGCTTCAGTAAATTGCTTAAATAATCTGAAGAAACATTCATATTATCAGCAACAGTCTGGACAGAAAGAAGATTTATTTCGTCACGGTTTTTATCATGAAAATAATTATTCAAAAATTCTTCAACTTTTGATAGTATTTGATGACTGCTGATTTTTCTGGTAAGAAATTGGCGATTGTAATATCTGTCGCAATATTTGAGCAGCAATTCTATCTGCGCAATTATTAAATCCTGCGTAAATCTATCAATATTGATGTGGTATTCTTCTCTTATATTTTCAAAAATATTTAAAATGATATTTTCCTCTTTTTCAGAAAGAAATAGTGCTTCATTAATTGAATAATCAAAAAACGTGTAGCTTTTTATGTTTTTCGCTAATGCTGAATTCCATAAAAAGTCCGGGTGAATTTGCAATAAATACCCTGCGCCTTTATGTAATGAATCAGGATCCTGCTCCAGCCGCAAAACCTGCCCAGGTGCTATAAATGACATTATACCTTCGTCAAAATCGTAAACCTGCTGGCCATAATAAAGCTTGGCTCCAATATCCCGTTTTAAAGCAATAGAATAAAAATCCATCACAATGTTGACCGTATTTTGATCATCTGGAAATTTTACCTGTGCATAATCGACCAGGCTTATTAAGGGATGTTCGGGCTTTGGAAGACCTCTAAACCTATGATAATCTGTGATGCTTTTTATTCTAATTACTTCCATAGATACAAATTTACATTTTTTTGACACTCTCAATTCAGATGAATTTTTTTAAAAGTATATTCAAAAATTATTATACGAATATGCTATTTGATTTTTTATTCTTCTTTGCTCTGCATCAAAAGACCAAACCAGTCTTCTAAATGCCAGGTATGGGTAAGTTTGCCATTTTTCAAATAATGAAATTCATGCAGTGCTATTGTTACTTTCTTATTCGTTGGAGGAATTCCCATGATTTCCTTTACATGCGTAAATTGCATTGAGGCTCTTACAGCTGCACGCTCGTGGCTTCCAAATATCTCATGAATTACAATTTCTATATCAGGACATAATTCGAACAAAAATTTCATAATTGCCTGCAGTCCTCTTGGGTTATCTTCTTGTTGTGGTGCGAGTGGAATATCTTTCCAGTCGGGAATGCAAATTTCATCCAGTACTTCTGGCTTTTTAAGTTTCCATGCTGCATAAAACCTTTCAATGGTATCTATTTCCTGTTTCGTCAGAGCTTTTACAACTCCATTATCTTCTTTTTCCATTTTATATTCTTCTAATTGTATGTAAAATTCAGCTTATCAACTATACGTTAACTATTTTTAAGCTTGATTATAAATTTGAACCTCCTGAAATTTCTATACGCTGCGCATTGATCCACCCGCCGGCATCGCTGCATAAAAAGGCTACCACTCCCCCAATATCCTCGGGTAGTCCAACTCTTCCAAGAGCCGTTTGCGAGGCCAGGTATTGGTTCATTTCTAAATTGTCACGTACCGCACCGCCCATAATATCTGTTTCGATAGCACCGGGAGCAATAACATTTACTCTTATGTTTCTTGCACCAAGTTCTTTTGCCTGATATTTTGTCAATGTCTCCATTGCTCCTTTTAGTGCTGCATAAGCTGCAAATCCCGGCGTGGCAAAACGGGTTAATCCTGAAGAAACATTTACAATTCCTCCGTAAGATCTTAATAATGGCAATAATTTTTGAGTAAGGAAAAATGGACCTTTAAGATGTACATTTTCCATTTCTGTAAATTGAGTTTCAGTGATAGCATCAAAATTTGCATAGTGAATAAAACCTGCATTATTGATCAGATAATCAATACCATCTAAGTTGAAATAATTAGTTAATTGGTCTTTAAGATTTTTTTCAAACAAATTAAAACTGGAAAAATCTGAGACGTCTAATTTTATAGCGACAGCCTTTTGTCCGAGATCATGAATTTGTTTTACAACATTTTCTGCTGTTTCCTTTTGAGTGTTATAGGTTAAAACTATATCCAATCCGTTTTTAGCAAGATTGATCGCCATATCTTTTCCAAGACCGCGGCTTCCTCCTGTTACTAATGCAATTTTACTTTGCGATGACATAATGATTATTTTAGTGTTATTATGTTGCAAATTTGCGCAGATACAGGAAAGAAAATTTAGCCAAAACCATAATTTAAGTAGCCAAAACTGGTAAAATGGAATTACCGACAACTTTAGTGGCAAGAACGACATTCAAATATGGTAAGCCAATTTCCTCAAATCATCCATAAAAAATGTTGAAATTTGTCCCATCCGGCGCCAATTGAAGACAATTGGCACCATTTTTTTTATATTCTTCACTATAACCAATAAATTTGACTCGTTTTTCTTTTATTTTTTGGTAATCCCACTCTGAAAAAATGTCTGGTTACACCTATTTAATTTGTAAAAAAGCCAGCAGTCAAAAACAAACTGCCGGCTTTAAAAATAATCTTTTCTCTCTTCTTACATCTTTTCGATACTAGGAGGAATCAATTTATACATCACCGGCGTTACAATTCGTGATAATATTGTAGAGCTGATTAAACCGCCAATTAAGACAATGGCCAATGGTGCGATCAAAGGATTTGAGTTTAATGCAATCGGAATTAAACCACAAATTGCAGTAATTGAAGTCAGCACTACAGGCAGAAAACGCGTTTCCCCTGCAATTGTAATAGCTTCATCGATCGAATGTCCTTCCTGTCTCAGCTGATTGGTAAAATCTACCAGCAGCAAAGAGTTCTTTACCTGAATTCCCGAGAGACCAATAAAACCAATTATAGCAACCAAAGACATCGGACTTCCATTGAGAAGCAATAATAGCACGCCGCCTAAAATCCCCAGCGGAATAATAGATAATACAATAATAATTCCTTTGAAAGTCTTAAACTGCAGCAGTAAAACCGCCACAAACAAAAAAGTGCTTAAAATGATTACGGCCAGAAAGTTACCGCCCAGCGCATCACCTTCGGATTCTTTTTCACCTGATAATTTATAGTAATATCCTTTTGGCATTTTCAATTGATCCAGTTTTGGAACTATGTGTGTCAATAAATCATTGGCATAATACCCTTTTGCCGATAAAGCGGTTACTTTTGAAAAGCGTGATTTATTAAAATGATTAATTGCAGTTGGAGAAGTTTCAAACGAAATTTCAGCAATCTGGTTTAGTGCAATCGGGGTTCCCTGAAGGTTATTTACGTACAGGTTTTTCAAAGCATCTAGGTTCGAAAATTTATCTCGGGGCAATGTCAGTGTAACATTTCTGGCATCTCCTCTGTCATCTATATAATCGCCGACCGTTAATCCAGCTACCGAAAGACGGATTACCTTATCCACATCGCTTGTCAGTACTCCCAGTGTTCTGGCTTTTTCTTTATTGATTTTAACTTTAAGATCTGTTTTATAAGTATTCAGCTCATTGTTGATATACACGGTTCCTTCCTGATTTCTAAGAATAGTCTCTACCTGCGAAGAAAGCTTACGTAACACTTCCTGATCTTCACCAAATAATCTTACGACAATATTAGCTTCTAATGGTGTTCCCTGTTCAAAATCTTTTACCTCCACTTTTGCGTAAGGCATCATTTTAAATTTATTTCGAAGTTCTTCAATCAAAGCTGTTTTCTCTGATGGTTTAGCTTCATCTTCGAGCTGGACAAAAATCTGCGCAAAATCGGGTTTTCTGTCCTGGGGATGCACATTGTAATAAATCTGCGGATTTCCCTTACCAACGTTCGAAGTGTAATACACAATTTCCTTATGATTTTTAAGCTCTGCTTCTACAATTTTGGTCACACGGTCACTTTCTGAAATATTGGCCTGAAGGGGCATTTTTATATTGATCAGAAACATCGGTTTTTCTGAAGTTGGAAATAATTTAAAACCCGTTACTTTAAACAATCCAAAAGCAGTGATACTTAAAACTATAGAAATAGCAATAGTTGTTCTAGGATATTTTAATGCTTTGGGCATAATATCACGATACGCTCTGGTCAGGAATTTTTGCAGATACTGAAGAAAAATATTTCCTCCCGCATGATCGTGCGTTTTTAAAAATCGGCTTCCCAAAAACGGCACCAAAGTCAAAGCGACAATCATCGATGCCAGTACACTGGTAATAACTGCCATTGGAAGACTTCTGATAAATTCTCCCGAAACATCCGGCAGGAAAGCCAGCGGTAAAAATGCAATTATAAGTGTTGCAGTACAGCCTACAACGGCAATTCCGATTTGTTTGGTGCCTTTAAGGACTGCATCCATTTTAGAATGTCCTTCCCGCAGCCATCGCTCTATGTTTTCGACTACCACAATACTGTCATCCACCAACAATCCTAAAGCTACCACAAGACCAACAATACTTAACTGATTTAAAGAAAAGCCAAAAGCATTCATTGCAATTAATCCCAATGCGAGGGATAACGGAATGGAAATCATCACAATTCCCGAAGCTCTTAAACCTAATGGAAGTAATGTCACAATTACCAAAACAATTGCCAGCGTAAAATCAAAACCTAAATGTCCCAGACGCTGCGATACCATATTCGCCTGATCGAAGTTTTTTACTAATTTGATGTTTGAGGGTAATTCTTTAGAAAATTCATCTACAATTGGCAGGAATTCTTTCTGCACATCTGTAATGTTTACATTGTCTTTCATACCAGCTGTAACCAGTACACATCGGTGTCCGTTGATACGGGTAATATGATCGACAACCTGCGACTTGTAGCCTACTTCGGCTACATCTTTCATATAGATTATTTTACCGTTAGCATTGTAAATTACTGTATTGGATACATCATCCGCATTTTTAAATTTACCGCTGGTTTTTACATTAAATACTTTACTGCCTAAATCAATGCTTCCTCCCGGAATATCGGCCGCTTCACTCTGCAGGCTTGCCATGACTACATTTAACGGAATTTTTAATTGGGCCAACTTTTCAAGCTGTAAATCAATACGAATTTCCTGCTCGGGAATTCCAGCATATTTTACATCTTTCAGATTGGTAATTTTCTCAATCTTAGATTTAAGCTTATCCGCTTCATCACGCAGTTTTTTGTCTGATGCATTTTCTGAAACCAATGCTACCTGAAGGATTTTCACATCAGAAGATGCAATTTTTTCGGTTTTTATCTGATAAATATCTTTTGGAAGTTCGCTGTTTTTAAGCGCATTCATTTCCGTGGAAATCTCCTGATATTTATTGTCAACATCTACTCCGTATTTAAATTTTACCTGAAAAGCAGCAACACCGTCTTCTACCGTGGTTAGTATTTTTTCGATGTTTTCGAGTCCGTAAATTTTATTCTCGATTGGTTTTACAACCTGCTCCTCCATATCCTTCGGACTTGTCCCGGGATAAATGACTGTAATTAAATATTGCGGCGGATGCGTTGAAGGATCTTCTGCTCTCGGCATGGTAAACAGCGTAAGATACCCTACCACAGCAACCAGCAGAAATATAATCAGCGTAAACTGATAATTTTTAACAGCAAAGTTTGTTATTTTCATAATACTGATTATTTAATGATCTTGATAGTTGATTGTTCGTTGAGATAAGCACTGTTGGAGATCACAATCTGATCTGTTTTCTGAAGACCTTCTTTTATGAATACTTTATTGTTCTCAAATTTATTAATGGTCACGGGCTGGCGTTTTACTTTGTTGTTTTCCACGATAAAAACAAACGCTTTGTTTCCGTCAGCTTCAATGAGTGAATTGTACGGAATGATGATGAAATCTTCTGATTGTTCTGCCTTTATTTCGGCTTTTCCAAACATTCCCACCGCTGGTTTGCTTTTTTTAAGGCTCAGTTTTAATTCGACTTGAAAGGAGCCCAATGCCGCATCTGCCGCCTGAGATTTTCTAAAAATAAAGGCATCGAATTTTTCATCAGGATAACCGTCAAGCGTCACAGTGGCTTTCTGCCCTACTTTTACCGCGGCCCATTCTTTGTCTGTCAATCCTACTTTTAGCAGATAATTATTGTTTTGGCTGGTTTCATTTATAGCCAGAATTGGCGATCCTGCGCCAACTACTTCTCCTTCGTTTGCTATTTTTTTCGAAACAAAACCATCTGCAGCAGCATAAATTTTAGAATAACGTGCATTAAAAGCCACTGCATCTTTCTGCTTTTTAGCAATGTCAAGACCCGTTTTGGTATTCTGAAGCTGTTCTAATGTATACACACTGTCTTTGTACAAATTGCTTGCTCGTTTATAATCACGCTCGTATTTTTTTAGATTTAAATCTGTTTGGTTCAATCCGGCATTTATCTCTGTTTCGTCTAATGATGCCAAAAGCTGCCCTTTCTTAAAAAACCGACCTTCTTCCACATAAATACGATTGATGATCCCTCCTATTTTAAATCCGTAATTTGCCTGATTTTCTGTTGTTACTAAACCTGATGCGCTTATGGTATTGTTAAGAGCAAAAGATTCGACCGGAGCTGTTTTAATCGGGATGACATCTGCGCTTTCAAAGGGCGAATTTTCCTTTTTTTCTTCTTTACAAGCGTAAAAAAGTGTTAAAGCAAGCAATATAATCAACCCTTTTTTGGAGGCTGCGATATGTTTTTTTAGATATTTGTGAATCGTTAATTTCATGTTTTTTGTTTTTAGTTAAAAGTAAAAGTGGCGTTGGCTCTTTCTAATTCTGCAAAAGCAATCCAGGAGTTATAAAGCGAAATATTAGTGTTAAGCTGCGCATTTACCCATTGGTTCTGTGCATCCAGCAGTTCTATATATATTGCCTGACCTTCCTTGTATAATTTGGTAATGTCGTCATTGTATTTTTTGGCCGACTGTTTTTGATTTTTATCAGCATTGAATTGCTCTAAAGCCGATTTTAGATTGTTCTGTGAAACCTGAAACTGAAGCAGTAACTGGTGTTTTACATTATCAGTTTGTGAAATGATTTTTTTACTGTCTTCTTCAACTTGTTTCAGCTTCCATTTGTTTTTGTTGCCCGAAAAGATATTCCACTCCAGCCCCACTCCGGCAAAATAGTAGCGTGAGTTTTTATCTGCTTCAAAATCAAAATCCTGAGCTCCGAAATCGGCAAAACCACTTACTTTTGGCAGCCAATACGAGTTGGTTAGTTTGCTTACATTTTCGTTTATTTCTTTTGCCTGAGTGAGCTTTTGCAACTCTTCCCTATTTTGAGTATTTTCTGCCATAGCTCCGATAGGCGGAACTTCATTTTCCTCTATTTCTATAGTAGTATCAAGTTTTTGATTCAATAAAAAATTAAAATATGATCTGGCATTATTACTGGTTTGCCGGGCGGTTTCTAAATTGGCCTGAATGCGAATTACCTCATTATCACTTCGTAAAACGGCAGTGCGGTTTATTTTTTCATTTTTAAATAAAGCCTGATTTACCCTTTGGTTTTCTTTTACCAAAGCCAGGGCATCTTCATAAATCTTAATACCTTCAACCGACTGCAGGTATTTGTAATAGGCAATTTTAATTTCCTTTACTAACTCTCTTTGGTAGATTTCGAGTTCTATTTTTTGAAGCGTCGTCTGCTGGTTTTTTATTCTTTTATTATAAATAATTTCAAAATTCAGCAATGGCATCGTGGTATGAATTTTAGCATCATAAAAATTATCCGGATTTATCAAGACCGACTGATTTTCTAACATTGGAAAAGCGTTAGAATTGGTAATCTGATTTAAAGTTCTGTACACCGGATTCAGCATATCTCCAATCGGAATATCGATTGTCCTTCCGCCATCTGCTTTGGTGTAACTTCCGTTTAAGGAAACTGTTGGATAAAATAAAGCTCGTGCTTCTTTTAAGGCATACATACTTTTATTGATGTCAAAATTATGCTGCCTGATTACTTCGTTATTTTTTAAGCCAGTCTGTATATAACTTTCCAGCTTGTTCTGTGCATACCCTAAATATCCTAGACAGAGTATTGCAAAAGTTAGTTTAATTTTCATTTATTGTACGTTGTTTATTATTTGAACGTTGTTCATTTTTTTGGGCAAAAAAATTTTTAAAGCTTTTCTATCATTTTTAAATATTCATTGTATCCGTCATACAAAATGGTATCGGGATTCGTAAAATTTACATTTTTAATTCTCTGGTGAATTTCCAGACAGCACATACCATGTACCAAACTCCAAACCATAAATGCCAACGGCTCTACACTATGGCCTTTAAAATAACCTTTGTTAATACATTCTTCAATAGTTTTTTTAACTAATCCAAATGCTGTACATCCTTCGTCCCAATCTTCATTCTCGGAGTCTTTCAGGAATTCTATTGGAGCTTTTAGATTAAACATCAAATCGTACATTTCAGAATTTTCGATGGCAAACTTGATATAGGTAAATCCCATTTTCTTTAATCTTTCCTTCGGATCTTCTATAGTATATAACTCCATAAAATAGCTATCTAATTCCTGAAAACCTATTGTATGGAGATCATGGAGAATATCATTTTTATCTTTAAAATAAACATAAACAGTGCCTACACTGTAGTTAATTTCTTCAGCAATGTTTCTTATGGTAGTCTGTTCAATTCCTTTTTCAACAAAAAGCTTTTTAGCACCTTTTAATATCAGGGCTTTTAAAGCTTCTTTTTCTTTTGCTTTTCTATCAATTGTACTCATACTTATTTTTATTCAAGGCTCGCTGCAGACAAAGATATAAAATAAAATGAACGTCGTTCATTTTTTATTCAATTAAATATTTTTATACCAATTAAGATTGCAATCTGGCCGTAATGCCTTTATGATTCAATAACTTGTAAGCTAACTTTGGTAAAAATCTATTTAACAGATAAATCGCTTTTGTATCGCCAACACGAATAGTGTAAGTATTGTTTTTTAATCCTTTTATCAAAGCATCAATTAGCACATCTGGTGTTATCGATTTACCTTCCATTCCCTCAGACATATTTGTTTTTACCAACGGAGGCAATAATTCAAATATTTTTATTCTGCTTCCAATTATCTGTAAATGATCTCGTAATGCTTCTGTATAAAAACGTACCGCAGCTTTTGATGCTGAATAAGTCGGTACAAGATTAGACGGCGTGTAACTCAATATCGATGATGTATTGATAATAGCTGCTTCTTGTCTGTTTTTAAGCATATCCAGAAAAAGATCATTTAAGAGAATAACTCCTAAGTAGTTAGTATTAATTTCCATGGCAGCTTTTTCAAAATGTTTTGAATTACTGAAACCTAAATTATCCTGGCCATTCATAATTCCGGCATTGTTATAAAGTATATCGATACCACCCATTTCATTAATTTGATTGTACAAAGCAACCGCAGCTTCCCGGCTGGACGCATCACTTTTAATGGTGGTAATGGATGGATGCATTTTTTTTGCAAGATCTAATTTTTTCTGATCTCTTCCTGTAATAATTACTTTAGCGCCTTCTGTAATGAATTGTTTTGCAGCCTCTAATCCGATTCCGGCAGATCCACCTGTAATCAAAATTGTCTTACCTTTTAATTCCATAATTTTTCTTTTTAGTTTATTATCTCTATATTTGCTTGCGAAATGCAAGTGCAAATATAAATATATTTACTTGCAAAAAGCAAGTTATTTTAAATTTATTTTATGAAAACTCAAAAAAAGAGATCAGACTGCCCGGTAAGTTTTTCACTTGAAGCCTTTGGTGACAAGTGGTCGCTGTTGATTGTAAGAGATTTAATGCTTAAAAAAAAATGCACCTATGGCGAATTGGCAAAATCCGATGAGAAGATCGCAACTAACATTTTGGCTGCCCGGCTGCTTTCATTAGAAGAGAACGGAATTATTAAGAAACTGGAGCATCCCGACAGTAAAGCCAAAGTATTATATCAATTGACACAGAAAGGAATGGATTTAATTCCAATAATTGTTGAAATTAATCTTTGGGCAGAAAAGTATACCGACATTCCTGAAAAAAGAAAAGAATTGCTGGCACAAATGAATGCTGATAAAGAAGGATTTATTAAAAATGCTTTTAAAGAACTTGAATCAAATCTATAGTATAGATTACATAGCTACTACTTTTTTTGCCACGATAAATTTGGGCTGGAATGTGCATGACAAAACACGCCCCTGCAGGTGTAGAACTGCCTCCAATTTTGTCACACAAGCTAAGGCGGTTTTAATAAAAGAGGTTAGCGATTTGTTTTTTGAAGATACATTTCCTTCAATCCCCAATAGAACATCCAAACCAAATTTATAAAACCAATGAAAGACATACACTACATATAGTAAGCCAATCTCTTCAAATCATCCAAAAAAGATGTTGTAATTTGTCCAGTCGAGGTCACTTTACGTGACAAAAGATAAAAATCATCTTTTGTTCCGTTTTTTTTTACACTTAATTAATTGTTAAACAAGCAAATAGACTCAATAATTTTGTTCATTTAGCAGTTTGTATTTTATTTTCTTGGATAATGAAATTTTAGGGATAAATTAAACCAATTAGACTTCTTTTATCCGATGAATCTCTGTCAGCATACCTACTCGGCAGCACTAAAAACCAACACATAAAGTTAAGATGACCAGAGAACTTCTGATATCAAACTTCTGGATCCATTGATCATAACCCCTGAATTCTACTATTCTTTCGCAGACGATAGCGCTTTTTAAGTGCCTTGTCTTTTATTCTAAAATTTGTTTTAAATACATTAAGGCCAGACCAGATGAAAAATGATACTATTTTATTTTGAAATACACAAAAAACGAAATAAGGACTTAAGATCGAAAATAATAAAAAAAATGATTCGTAACATACAAAAAAAATAAAAATGGCTTAAACTTAAATTATGAAGGTTAAATTAAATAGCATTTATTTATTAAAAAAAATAATTTAATAGTATTTACTAATACATATATTTAAATTCAAGTAGAAGAATTGTAGTAATTAAATAACTTATTTTAATATATAAGCAAAGAAATTAAACTAAGTGCAACTATTTTTTAAATCAGATATTTTTTGTTTTCTCCAACTCCAAATTTAAATTGTGATTTGCAATTAAAAGAACTTGTAATCTATAAAAATCTTAGATATTTTTTCACTATATTTGAGATGCATTGTTTTTTCACAAATTCAATATTCTGAAATTCAATACATTAAATAACACCTAATCTTAAAAAGCAGAATACAAACGTTTTCTTCAGATGTTGAAGAACAATCAATTTTCCTGACTTTTTTTCCCTATTAAAGTATAAACTTGAATTAAAATAAATAGTGCTGTCGGTTGTATAATTTTTTAGTTTGATGTGAATGAAAAAATGTTTATTTCTATCCAGAATACTTTTATGTAGTATGGTTCTTCTCTTTAACTCCTGTCAAAATGATGATAGCCCTGTATCATATGATAAAGAAAATAATCAGTACACAAATATGTGGATTAATGAACAAATGAGAAAATACTATTATTGGAATGAAGACTTGCCTGTTTTTACAAATTTATCGACAGATCCGAAAGATTATTTAGGAAAATTATTAAACACAGATGATCATTTTTCTTACAGCATAAATCCTGCTGACTCTGAAAGATCTCCCAAAAGTATCAGAAGTGCATACGGATTTGATATTTCGTTTTTGGAGTACAACGGACAGGCTTTTGGCGTTGTTTTATTTGTACTAACCGATTCACCAGCCGAAAAAAGCGGACTGAAAAGAGGGCAGTTTATAAAAAGTATTAACGGCACTACAATACATTATCAGAATTTCGAAAATTTATATCTCGATTTAGCTTCTTCAGGCAGCGTACAATTAGAATTAACAGAATATTCTTCAGCAACGGGTTTTTCAGAAGTAAAAAATATTGGACTAATACGTAGTTTTACTTTTTCTCACCCTGTAAAACATGAGGTTATCGTTTATAACAACCAAAAGGTGGGATACATAGAAATCTCTCATTTTGATGCTGGACTTGCAGCCACTTTTCTTCAGATTTTCAAAGAATTTCAGGAGCAGTCTGTCTCCAAAGTTATAGTTGATTTAAGGCATAACGGCGGTGGTGATGTCTCATCGGCTACAGCCTTAAGTGTAATTTTGGCACCAAATATCAAATCAGATGATGTATTTATTAAATTAAGAGGAAATAAAAACGGCGGTTTGGTAAATCAAACGTTTAAGGAAGCTTTAGAAATGAATGAATCGCAGGTAAGTTTTGAATCATTAAGAAATGCTCATCCTTCGATTCAGGAATTGTATGTTTTGTGCGGTAATCATACAGCATCAGCCTCCGAAATAATCCTGAATAATTTAAAGCCCTTTATGAATGTAATTTCGATTGGTGAAAAAACAACAGGAAAGGACGCTGCAGGATTTGCCATTGAAGATAACAGGCTGGCAGATAAAAAAGGCTGGGTTTTGTGTCCTGTAATTTACAAATTATTTAATGCCAACAATGAAGGTAATTATGCATTAGGCATAAGTCCTACTGTTGAATTAAATGAATTACAGGAAATCGAGATTTTTCCTTTGGGTGATGTACGTGAAACTTTACTGAATCAGGCTTTGAGTGGAGAAAAAAACTTCAGGCAAAAAAAGCATTCAACGGTTAAAAAGTTACTGTTGAATAAGAATTGTATTGATGCAGATCCCTTTTTGCAGATTCATTTATAATTTGTTATATCAAGTGAAATAATAATCCATTTTGTAATTAAGTATTATACAAGAGAAAAGCATACCACTTGAACTCAATTTAAAATAAAAAATATAAAGCCTTTAGTATTCTAAAGGCTTTATATTTTTTATTCGCTTTGCTAATGTCTTATTTATTTTGCTTCTTTAGCAGGATTTTTTTTTATTTCCGAATTCATCTTGCGAATACTTTTATACAGAACGCTCTGCACTGATTTTCTCTTCTTTTCATACCCTTTTATACACGTTTCAAGCTCGGAAAGCAGATACTTGAAGTGTTGGTAATTGTCTCTCAGCTCCTCCATCCCTTCACGGGTTTTGATTTCTTCATCAATGGTGATTTTATCTTTAATTACAGAGGATAATTCCTCAAACCTGCGAAAGGCCTCCAGCATATTCTTATGCTCTTTTGCATCAATTCCCTGCACTCTATTTTGCGTTTTTTAATAATTAAAAAAATCGTCTAATACCCTATTTTCTTAATTATCAGTGGTTCAGACACTACGTTAGACTGTTGTTTTTGAAGAGTTTGTATGGTCTTGCTGTTCATACTGCGCCCATTTCCGGAAATAGAACCTAAGGCTCGTTTCAACAATATTTCATTTGTATTTCCTAAAGGGAATATTTCTAATACCTGAAACTCCTCTAGCATAATTGTTGGCTGTATCCCGGTAGCATAGTTGCCTTCCCCATTAGCATTAAATAGTTTATAGATTGCAGGGTATAAAACCCATCTCGCCTGTGCACCAACAATTCTGTCGTCCTCAATCGGGAAATTGGCAACATCTTTACCCAAGGTTTTTTCTCCAATGGTTATCACTTCCATAAACGGTTTTAGGTTGTTGATTATTATTTCAGAAGCCGATGCAGTATGTTTGCCGCACAAAATATAAACTCTCTGAATTTGTGGATGGGCAGCCCTAAGTGCCTCAAAGCTGACTTTGGATTCATTCATTTCCAGTGATTCTTTAAAGGTCTGGTTCACTTCTCCGCCGTTGGAATTTCCCTTAAACCGGATGAACTGATTAGCAGATTGTATGTTGGGAGCTAAAAGTATGCTAAGTGCTGTAGCCGATGAAACATCGCCACCGCCATTATACCTTAAATCAACGACAACTTCGTTAATAGACTGATTCTTAAATTCCTGAAACGCATTTAGTAGCGACTGCGAGAGACCAACATTAAAATGCGGTATTTCAATATAGCCCACTTTATGATTCTGGTAGTGAATCACCTGGCTGAGGACAGGCTGCAAAAAAGTAAACCCCTGACTAATAGTAATCTGTTTAGGAGCTGTAAACTCTGATTTTTCAGAATAGGAAACTACCTGTAACGTAACATCCTTAGTAGCTAACAAATTTTGATAAAGGTTATTATAATTTCTCTGGCTTAAAGCCGTTCCGCCAATAGCGGTTATTAACTGTCCACGCTCAAGCCCATTTCTCTCTGCTGGTGAATTCGAAAGTACATACATCACTACACCATATACCTGTCCTTCGTGTTCAATAAAAGAAAGATCAAAGCCAAATGAATTCTGGAGGCTTTGAGGAAATGTTTCCGCTGAAGAAGTGTGGATCGCATAGGAAAAACGATCATTCTTATTTACTAAAGATTCAAAATACTCCTTCGGGGGGAACGATAAATTGCCCTTGCCAGGCATCCTTTCGTTCCAATAATAATAGCGTTTCATTTGTGTGTAAATCCAATCGTTTACATACTCATTTGTACCTTCTTCATAGGTTACAGGAATATCGTCATTGGCTTGGCAGGCAAACAAAATACTTGCAAACAGGAGAATTAAAATTGACTTCTTCATCCTTTATTTTGGGTTTAAAAATAACTTTTCAAATTAATGTCGGATTTTACAGCAGTTGGAGCATCTTTTAGGAGACGGGTTAAACGTATGAGGTTTTTAAAAAATTCATAGATTTATCTGAAAATCAATTATTACAGGTAATCTGCAATATCGATATCTCCTTTTACCACTACTGTTCCGTTCTCTTGTTTTTCCTGCAGCACAATCATATTGACGCCATAGGTTTGAATGATTTGTACTTTTATGGGGCTTGTGCCGGTATAAGGTTCTGTAGTACCCGGTTTGTAAAGCTCTAAAAATACGGGTGCTGTATTGCTGAAAAAATTGTAAATCTTGAATTCAGAAAAATCATTTTTCCCAATGTTTTCAAATGTGGCAAGTACCACTCCGTTTTCTCTTTTTAGCACTCCTTTTACACTTTCAAGTTGAGTACCTGAAAATTCTCCTAAATTGGCAAAAAGAAACTTAAAGCCCACTTTACCTAAATTTATAGTAGGTTTTACGGCATAGACTTCGAGAAAAATATCAGGTAAATTGAAAAAATAGAAATTCTCATAGTCTACAATATTGTCATAATTAATTTCATAGGTCGCGATTTGAGAGCCCGTTTCGTGGTTGTAAATAGCTAAGGGATTTTTTTCGCCTTTATCCAGCACAAAGTTGAGGGTTGTTTCGATATTTTGGGTATAGAAACTATTGTCATTAATGATTACTGGCTTACCATTTAACCTGATTTCTACTGCATCGGGAGTAGAAAAACCTTTTATATTAACCTTTACAGGTTTTTGCGCTACGTCAAATTCATTGGTAAGTTCACTTTCGCAGGATGTTGTGACTACTAACAAGGCGAGTAGTAAAGCTCTTGCTTTTTTCATATGTAGATATTTATTGTTTTTTATAGGTCATATGTAATTCGCATATCTTCATTGGTGTTTATCTCATCGGTTAATATTTTATTTTGGTATTCGATGATTTTCAATTGCGACCAATTTTAGGTCATGCTCATTTCATAAGTATTTTGTTTTTATTCTTAATTTCTTTCGAAATGTTTTAGTTTCCCGAAGCTAAACGAACAGCAGCGGGAATTTTTTGAAGTTTTCTATTTCGCCGGTACCAAACGAATATTTATTATTTATTTTTTGATGAACTTCAACTTTTCTACCACCGTACCGTTTGTTATATGCACAATATAAGTTCCGGATGCCAAAACCGATACCTCTATCTGGTCTTTATAGGCTGTAGCCAATACTTCTTGCCCTGCCATATTATATACTTTAACAAAAGTTGTGGTTGGTTCAAAAACAGGGTTTAATTGTAACTGCAAAGTAGAAACTACAGGATTTTGAACTAGCTGGGTAACAATTTTAGGTGCGTTTACATCCTCAAGACCTAAAAGCGCTGATGCAAAAACCTGTATCTCATCTATTTGGAAGGTAGCAGATGAATTGGTATCCTTAAATGGATTACTAGAGATTGCCGCTGGGTTGTTTACAACAGTATTGTTCTGCCAGAATCCGATATAGATTTTCTGTCCTGCATACTGGGAAAGGTCTGCCGTTGCCTGAGCGAATAATGTGTTGCCTGCCGCAATATAATCAGCATTGGTAATTTTAAGTATTTTAGGAATAACACTTATATTACCATTAGCATAAGCTGCTGTAATATCGGTACGTAGCGCTTTAAAATCGGTTACATCAGGAACAGGTTTTAAGGGTGTACTTACATAAACAAAAACACTTTTGTCAGTATTATTAGCTGTAGAAGTAGTATTATAAGTACTTACTCTGCCTATCATAGCTGCCAAAATAATGTCTCCAGACGCTGCTGTTAAATCAATTTCAGGAGAAATGACCCAGTCTTCTATATCGTTGTTATAATCGGCCTTTAAATTTGCAGGACCGCCAACAACATTCGGTATATAGCGACTGTATCTTAAAACGTTATCGGGCGATACTTCCTCATACATATTTGGAGTTGCGGCTTTACGAACGACGTGTTTTCCTATAGTCCAGGTATTATTGTTATTGTTTCCGTCATAAAATGTCCACCCGGCTCTTTCTTCTGGAGTGTCAAAGGTGGTTTCCCATACTATAAATTGGGCGTTACTAACACCAAATATTAATAAAGCTGTAAAGAGTAATAAATTTTTCATACTTGTAAAATATAAAAGAAAACAGGCGGTATTTTGCAGCCGCCCGTTTTCAGGTTAAAATTTAAACGGTAAATTAAAACGAATAATTAGTCCAGGTTCCATTAAAATCCCCACAGTTTCTTGGAGAAACATTCCATGATCCTTCATTAAAGAATGGCTGAGTCATTCCCCAAACAGCTGCAGGGTTTGATGTAGAAGTGGCTGTTACACCAGAGATGCTAAGTGCTGCTGTAGTGCTGCCTATTCTTGAAGCTGTAGCATACGTAAAGCCGTGAGCACTTACACTTGTGAAGTTAAGGTGTGCTGAATTCACAGCAGCACCACCCACTGTTTCATTCAAAATCCCTACTGGATAACCCGTAACTGCCGCATCGTTTAAAGTTAATCTACCATTTCTTCTTACGTGAATGGCATTTTCATACAAAGCACCATTTGTACTGCTTTTAGCTCCTACAATAGTTAAATTACTAATTACCGGATGTGTAAAAGGTGTAGCTCCTGATCCAGATGCATTGTTGTCCAACTCAATCCCGTTTGAATCTGGGCTTGTACCACTTAAACTGTGAGTTGAGCTGTAATTCGCTAATGCTAAGGCACAGGTAATAGTACCAACATAACCGTTGTCAAAATCGAAATTGTCATCATCTGATGCATACGAAACTAAATTGGTAGCATTTACTGTACCACCAAACCATTCGAATGAATCATCTTTACCGAAAGATACCTGAACGTGATCTATGGTAGTACCAGAACCAACTCCTCCCAGTGTTAATCCGTTGATTTCATTGCCATTACCAGTAATAGGATCTGTAGGCAATACTCTTCCTGCAAACTCGATGCGTACATAAGTTAATGATCCTGAGTTATCAGTATTATTGGTTGTAGTAGTAGAACCATAGTAATATTGAGAAGGATTAGATTGATCTGTAAGCCCTTCGATAACATTGGAATCTGTCCCTGTATTCACCTGTGCTTTCCCTAAAAGGATAACCCCTCCGAAATCTCCAGGACTAGCTGTAGTATCATCATCACAATCCAAAAGATTGTAGCTGGTAAATACTACAGGAGCCGTAGCAGTTCCGTTGGCATTTAGTTTACCTCCTTTTTGTATCACCAATATACCAGTAGGTGCAGTGCCGTTAGGTACGCCTCCTTTGATGTAGGTTCCTGCCTCAATAGTAAGAGTTACACCGTTTAGTACATTTACAATTCCATCAATTTCCCAGATTTTATCTGCGGTCCAGGTTGTAGAAGCAGTAATGTTTCCGGAAACTGTTTGCACGGGTTTAGAACAAGCGGCTGAATACTCAGCAGAAGCTGATTGAATACCAAACGAATCCGCAGCTGATCCAGCTTCATTCTCACTACAGGCTGTAAGCGATAGTGCTACAAGAGCCACAAAAAATAAATTTCTCATAATATTAATTGTTTAGAATTATTAATCCGGTTGTTTTGTTTTTAATCCGGATCGTTTTACTGTTTAAAGGATACTCGCCTCTGTATCCCCGTTACCTGGTTATGCTTTTTCACTTTGCATTGCCAGAGGCAGGACTCTGCAAAGCGTCTCTTCCTTCTTCCCTTGCCAGCCTGAGCGATTCTGGAAAGGTTCCGTTTTTTCTACTGTACCCTTGGGATTACCGATGGTGCACTCACCGATAATTTTTTGGATTACAGCCCGTCAGGATGCGGAAAAACCTGTACAATGGCGCATTATATTAATTCTGAATTTTCATTGTTATTCACTTTTCTACTGATATTTACCCAAAATAAGTACTGTCTTTGTATGCATCTGAAACAGTTTCAGCGTAACAAGGTTAAATATGATCCTTCTAAAAACTATAATTTATATTTAAACTAAAAGTTGTTCCTCTATAAGCCCTGAACATTAGTTCATCTGTATCTTTATCGTATTTTTTTGATGTTCCCGGTGATAGTACATATCGATCTCTCGGCGCCAGATTATTACCTTCAGTACCCTCCCATCTAGGATTGACGGTCATATAGCTCAGGTAATTATTATAAGTTTCTATTGGTATATTAAACAGGTTTTTTATATTAAATTTTACCTGAAAGTTTTTATCTTTCAGGAAACGATAACTCAATTGTGCATCGGTAGTACTGTATGGCCGCTGAATTTCTTCATCCATATAATCATGACCCACTGTAATATATTGGTCACCTTTGGCATTCTGAACAATATTAAGCCCAAGGCGTTCCCCATCATAAGCAAATCCTATATTGTATGCCCAAGGCGTTTGCCCATACAAGGGTCTATTGGCCTTATAGGTTGGGGCATCTGCCTGCCCATAATTCCCAAATCGGTCTATGTATCCTGTAACTTTGGTATCGTTAAAGGTAAAGTTGGCACTCACAAAAAACTTATCCAAAAAAGGGTTTTGTCCTATAAAACCAAAGCTTTTTCGTATTTCGGCTTCAAAACCAGTTAAAATGGCCTGTTTGGAATTTACAACATATAACTCCAGGCCTCCTTCAGGAGATCTATAACCCAGACGTTCAATAGGGTTTATAAATTTCTTATGGTAAACTCCAAAAGAGAGTATCTCACCGAGTCCCGGAAACCATTCCCACTTAAAATCATAATTATTCACAATACTAGATAGTACGCCGCTGGCATTAATTATTCTTGCCGAAGCAATGGGATCATAAAAGGGAATAGCGGTGCGTTCCTGAAACGATGGTCTAATCACGGCTCGGCTATATGCCAATCTCATATTCATTTTGGTATTGGGACTATAAGTAAAATTTACCGAAGGCAAAAACTCCCACAGTTTGTCGTCTAACTGCTTCTCATCAAAGCCATCCTCTACAGGATTCTCCCGTTGCGTTTGCAGCAGTTCGTATTTGTAGTATTCTGCCCTTGCTCCCCATAACAGCCTCCATTGGGTGTTTATACGCTGATCAAACATCATGAAAGGAGCGTGCTGGCTAATTTTACCGTGGTATTTTCCGCCATAAAAACTCTTTACAGACCAGCCTACTTGTCCTGGCTCATAATGGGTACCATCGAGCAGATCGGCTAACGAATAAAACTGTAAAATATTTCTTTCACTAACAGGAATATTGGGACGGTTTTCATCTACTATCAGGCTTGCAGCAGTCTGTTGATTCGTATTCTCTCTCAAAGCACCAAAATATCCTGCCTTAATGGTATTTTTAAAATGCTCTTTATTGAGTTGAAAGGCGATATTTGCCCCGAAATTATAATCCTCTGAATCGTTGTCGATATTTTGTCTGACAATCGGTGTACTTGGATTATAGATCCTGTAATATGCATACATTTCGTTTCCAGAAATTCCGTAATATTTTATATTGGATGTGAAATCTTTCATATCATATTCAACTGCTGTACGTGCTGCAAACCAATTTAAATCTGTCGTATTTCCCAGTTTATGATTTCCTTCCAGTTTATTCTGTAACAATTGCTGATACACAGGGTAGTTGTATTGCGTGGTTCTGGGTAAAGCAATCGATTCGAGACTCGTTCCTTCCGGTAATACTCCAGTATAAAAATAATAGTATGAATCATCTGAAGCGAAATCGCTTTGTTCATTCCAACCCGTTATCTCTGTAAGGCTAATATCTGCTGTATGGGTATAGGAATTACGGAAAGAAAACCTGTTTGTTCCCAACTGTAGCCCAAAATTCAGCATTCCTGCTACTGTTGAACTAGTTGTATAACTAGCTCCTTTGTTTTTGTAATCAAAAAAACGTGTTGGAGTAATATCATCTGTTCGAATGGCATTATACATCCAGTTCGAACGCGCAGTATGGTCTATATCTAAAATGGTTTGTTCGTATTTAGAACTTACTGCTCCGGCAAAGCCCCATTTGTTACCATTTTTTAACTCGAATTTTTTACCAAAAGCCAGTTGAAAACTCGAACCAGGGTCACCTGTAGTTTTGTATGTGGTAAAATTATCATTAGTAAACCGTTTGGATTGCTCAAAGAAATTCCCAGTATTAAAATCTGAATATTCAAGTCCTTGCGGAAAATCCCTTGTACCATCATCATATCCAAAATAATCGTTTTTGCCTTGTTGTCGGGAAAGGAATGGCTTAAAAGTAGCTATGTTATTATAAGAAGACCCCCAATTGAAAGAGAAAAAATCTTTGTTCGGAATATCTTTTGTTTTTACTTCTATATAACCACCAGCAAAACTGGCATTCATATCGGGTGTAGCTGTTTTGCTTACCACTACGCTTTCTACCATTGCCGTTGGAATTATATCGAAAGAGAATTGGTTGTTGTAATCCGTACTCGGCAATATTATTCCGTCCATCACCGCCGTATTCCATCGCTCTCCCAGGGAGCGTACCACCACAAATTTGTCCGCTATTGTTGTTACTCCCGTAATACGTTTAAGTGAAGCTGCCACATCACTATCAGGTGTTTTTGCTATTTGCTCAGCAGAAATACCATCGCTCATTTGAGCCGCTTTTTGTTGCTGTCTAAATAATCCATCTGTAGAAGCAGCTGTCTTTTTGTAAGTGCTGGTTACTACTACTTCACTTAAAGATTGGTCAGCGTTGTCTTTTAAAGCAATGTTTAAAGAGGTCGTGTTATTTTCGGTTACGACCAGATTGGTAATTCGTTGTGTTTGAAACGAAATATACCTTGCTTCCAGGGTATATGTGCCAGATTGTAATGAAAATGAATAAGTACCATCATTACCAGATATAGTTGTTAGGTTTGTTACTCCTGTTATTTGTATACTTGCGCCGGGAAGCGGTACGCCCTGACTGTCTGTAACAGTTCCTTTAATGCTTCCCGGCTGCTGCTTTTTTACAGGGGCTCCCTTTTTGACAATAATATAGGAACTCCCACTCTTTTTAAAGGTGAAGTTTGTTGAGGATAGAGTAGACTGTAAAATTTGTTCCCATGTTTGATTTTTTGCTTTGTAGGCAGGGATATTCACTCCTTTTACCACATTCAAATCAAAAAGGATATTTATTTTGCTTTCTTGTGTCATTTTTGTAAGTCGCTTGTCTAATGTTTCAGCAGGAAATTCTTTATTTAAGGTTTGTGCCTGTAAAGTGCTAATTGTAAAAATTTGTAGTAGTATAACCACTATAAGGTAACGTTTGTGCATTGTGTGTTTGTTGATTTTTGGTAATTTTACGTTTTTATGTTTTCGAAATTTTAATAGATAATTACTTTGCCTGATTGGCTGAGATCATACTTAACGTTATACAATAAGCTAATACCTTCCATAACTTCTTTCAGACTAACATCACTGGGGTAAGAGCAACTGAGTAATTTTCCGTCGAGTTTATTGTTTTTAATTTCAACTGATACATTGAAATGTTGTTTTAATCGCAGTTTGAACTCTTTAGCATTGGCACCGTTCATTACCAGTCGGTTTTCCATCCAGGATGCGGCATCTTCCCAGTTGACTTCACTTTTTACAGTACTTCCAGTTGTCTTGTTAAATGTAATTTGCTGGTTTTTAGTGAATACGCCTAACAAATTGCTTTGATGCATCACTTGTACTTTTCCATCTCGTACTGATACAGAACTTTCTTCTAATTCTTTATAGGCTTTGATATTGAACGAAGTTCCTAATACGGTAGTTTGTAAACCTATACTATGAATGATAAAAGGTTTTTCAGGATTTTTTGCCACTTCAAAAAAGGCTTCCCCTTCTTCAAGCCATATTTCCCTTTTCTCTTTATTAAAAGAAGCCGTTGCAATTCCAATACGGGTATCATTATTCAGATACACTACTGAACCGTCCGGTAATGTCATCTGTTTTTTTTCGCCGGCACCAGATTCAAAATAGTCCATTGCAATTTGAACAGGCCGCTTAGAACTCTGGCTTGTTTGGTTATTATAAAAATAAAATCCAGTTCCTAAAGCTATTAAGACTACAGCAGCAGCATATTTGGCATAATTTTGTAATTGTATCACTTTTGATTTTCTGACAATCATTGGCTTTTCCTGAGTCAACTCAAAACCAAATTCAGCTGACAACCTTTGCCATACTGTTTCACACCCTTTTTGAATCTCTTCGACTGTCACTTTATAAGTTGTACTCCCTGCTTCGGAGTTCCAGTTTTCTATTGCCTTTTTTTCCTTTTCGGTAGCCTTGCCATTAAAATAGCGGGCAAATAATTCTACAACCCATAGCTTTGCAGATTGATTGTCTTCGAAATATTTTTTATCTTTTTTCATAAATTTTACTAATTCCCGGTAAACAGTAATCGCTTCTATGTATGACCGTATTGAAAAGGTCTTTTTTCTTAAAAAAAAGCATTAAGTATTTATTATGAGTTTGTTATCAAAACATTACTCCTTTCATTACTAGATCATTACGCATTGTCAGCTAGTTTGTATTAACTATTTTTATTCAAATTTTGAGTATTAAAAAAAAATAATAATTCGATAACCCTAGCTTATAATTTAAAAAATACATTTGTAATAAACTTCATTTATTATGGAAAAGTCTGACAAAGAGCTTTTGGAAGCCATTGCTGATAGGGATGAAAAAGCTTTTAATGAATTTTATAAAAGATATTCTTTCTTGTTACACAAATTTGCTTTAAATCGGATTGGAAGTACCGATGCCTCTAATGATGTAGGACAAGATTTTTGGTCTAATGTCTGGCTGAAGCCTCAAAACATAAGAACAAATGATGCGGGTTCAGCCAAGAATTTCCTTCTTTCCTTTTATACTTATCGTATTTTAGATTATCTGCGAAACCCTAACCAAAAAGAAAAGGCAGTGGATTCAGAGAGACAAATTAACAATATTGAATATACACTAGCCTACACCCATATCCTGGAGGAAATAGAAGAAAAAGAAATCCACACACTAATTGATGAAATTTTGGAAAGCCTGCCTAAGTTGACCCGTGAAATATTTGTATATCGTTGGGAGGAACAGCATTCTATTAAGGAAACAGCTTCCTACTTTGATGTTGATGAAAAAACGGTTTATAATCGAACTTATGTTGCTCTTACAGCTGTCCGTTCTAAAGTAAAAGATATGTTATCTGATGAAGTTATCATTGCAGATTCTAAAACGTTATTGAACCTGCTTCTTTTGCTGAGTTTATTTAGAGACTGAATTTTTTTAAGTAGACCAAAACAGAAGTATATCATCCTGAAGCTATTTTAATAAAAATCAGTTCAATTGACTTTATAACTATGCAAATAATAAATGGAGAAATATTAGACTACATTTTTTAATATAAATCAAAAAAGCCCAGCTATATAAAATATATCTGTTTGGCTTTGTATCTTTTGCAGGACAAAATTCATTTTTTTTACTGGAGAATTTGAAATCATTTGTGGACTGTTTTGAAATATAAAAGCTCAAAATATATTTGAAATGGTTCTGTCGCATCTGCCATGTAAAGCCGAAAAAAATCAGCAACCCGAAAATTATGCAGCCAATTTACAAAATGATTTAAACATACAAACTTCCCATTTAATTTTAATGTGGAAATTTGTTAGCATCTAATGTGGACGCTTAAATAACAGCTGGGAGTTCAATTAAATTCTCTTTCTTTTTCGTTGCATTTATTAGGTTTAACTTACATTTCGTATTTTTTCTCTATGTTGTATACCCCATTTTGTCATGGCTCCTACAACTTCTTCTAAAGTTTGGCTGTAAGGAAGAAGTTCTATTCGATACTTACGGGATATCCAACTGCTACTTTTTTAATTATAAAACCGTTTTGCTCTAATTCTTTAAGCTCACTCGAAAGAACCCTTGCAGAAATACCAGTAACCTGTCTTTGAATTTCTGTAAATCTTTTATTTCCTCTCTCCATTGCAATTATAATCATCAATTTCCATTTTCCTCCAATTGCATACAATGCATCAGAAACTGCCATAAGTACAGTATTGCACTCTTCAGTAAATTCCTTGTTTTCTATCTTCTTTTCTTCTGTTTTCGACATAACTATCATTTTACAACTTACTAACCTTTTAGTAACTACTAACAAATTGTAATCAAATGTACTGTAATTTTGCTTAATAATTTTTTAAAAAAAATCATGACATTAGAAAATTTAAGAGTAAAAGAAGAATTAAGAAGCCTAATAGATGACTACGCTATTTTAGGTGACGAGAAAAAAATCTCACAGGTAATGGATTTATTTACTCCAGATGTTACCTATAAAGTTTAATATGAATGGTAATTTAGTTTCCTCGGTTTCGCAAAGAGAAAACATGGAAAAAGAATTTAATCAGCATGCCGGTCATGTAAAAACTTACTTTACATTGAATGGACAGCATAAAGTAGAAATCGATGGAGATATTGCTACAGGCATTTCTTTCTCTCAATTAAAAATGATTAGAGAAATCGAAGGAAAAGATATTCTTTCAGACTACAGCGTTAAATATGAGGATCAATATATAAATCATAATGGAAAATGGCTGATAAAGAATCGTATAGGTCATTTTATTATTATAGAAGTTAGACAACTTAATAATTAATCTCATTACGTAATCAATGAAAACAAAAAAATATCTTACAATCTCTCTTCTGATATTGACTACTGCTGTGTTAGTTTTAAGCGGTCTTATGAAAGCCATTCAGCTCCCTTGGTCTGTTAACGGGCTTGTGAAATTCAATCTGCCTAATGCAGCGACAATACTTGGTTTGATGGAAATGACTTTTGCTGTATTATTTGTATTCCCCAATACCATGCGCATGGGTTTTATCCTGCTTTCGTGCTATTTTGCCGGAGCAATGGCAACAGAATTATCACATGATGGTTCAATGCTCAATCCGGCCGTACCATTGTCTCTTATTTGGATAACAGCATTTCTTCGTGACAAATATTTGTTTACAGGATCTCCGGAACCAGATATAGAAATCAAAAAATAATGACAATAAAGTATTGAATAAAAAAACTATAAAAGAAAATGATTTTAGGAGGTTATTATTTTAACAAGTGTATTAATGTTTAGAAGGCAATTTTTATATTAATCCTCAACAAGACATCCAAAACAAATTGATAAAGCCAAGGGAAGACAGGCACTACATATGGTAAGCCAATCTTCAAATCCTCCATAAAATGTATAGAAATTTGTCCAGTCTAGGTCACTTAAGGAGACAATTAATTAACAGTTGTCTCTTTTTTTATACACAATTATGCAGATTTTTCAAGCCTTTACGAACTAACATTTTATGGTTCGATTTTTACAAGGAATTCTTAGTCTGTTTGAGGCAAACAGCCTTAAAGTTGTTTTATTTGAGATTTATGTTCGAAGTCCCATTAAGGATTTTGTCTAATAATAATTAATCTAATCTTAAGCAAGTAAAAAAAATAAGATCAGCAAATATTCGTTATTTCGTATACATCTAAAACAAATCCGGAAGATGAAACTAATTTCATTGTTTCTATTATTAGCAGTGCTTCCTATAAATTGGGAACCTGACTTCAATAATGCAAAAAAAATTGCAAAAGAAAAACACGAATTAATCCTCTTGAACTTCTCCGGTTCTGACTGGTGTGGGCCTTGTATCTTGACGCGAAGAGACTATCTCGAGAGTCAAACATTCACTGCTATGGCAAATGAAAATTTAGTACTGGTCAATGCTGATTTTCCGAGAAAAAAGAAAAATATTGGAACTCCTGAGCAAGTAAAACGAAACGAGGATTTAGCCGAAATTTATAATAAAGAAGGAAGTTTTCCTCTTACCCTTCTTCTGGATTCGGATGGCAAAGTTATCAAAACCTGGCATGGGAAACCAGAAACTACTCCCGACGAATGGACAGCCGAAATAAAAGCGATCTGTGAGAGCCGAAAATAACATATCTGAAAACCAAAAATATTCACAATCCCTAAAACTCATGGGAAACAACTTTACCATTACAGTTGTAACCCAGAACGAGAACACAGGAAATGAGAATATCAACCTCGCTATTGAAGAAATCAGACGAATTGAAAAATTGTTGACTACTTATAAAAATAACAGCCAGACCAATCTGATTAATGAAAATGCTGGAATTAAGCCTGTCAAAGTAGATCTGGAAGTTTTTAATCTTATCGAAAGATCTATCGGGATTTCGAGAATTACGCAAGGAGCATTTGATATTTCTTACGGAAGTATCGATAAGAGCCTTTGGAATTTTGATAAAAAAATGACAAGTCTTCCTGACACACTCACAGCAAAAAAGATGGTCCACCTTATTGATTATAGAAATATAATCCTGGACAAAGAAAATGCAACTGTATTGTTGAAAAAAAAAGGAATGCGAATTGGTTTTGGTGGTATCGGAAAAGGATATGCAGCCGAAATGGCAAAACAAGTACTACTTAAAAATAATGTTCAGAGCGGTATTATTAATGCCAGTGGAGATCTTTCGGCTTGGGGATTACAGCCCAACGGTAAAAAATGGACCATTGGCGTGGCAGATCCTGATTCGCCAAATGCAGCATTCTCTTATATGGAAATCTCAAATAAGGCTGTGGCAACATCGGGTAATTATGAAAAGTTCGTAACCATTAACGGCAAAAAATATTCGCATACTATTGACCCAAAAACAGGATTGCCAATAACCGGAATAAAAAGCGTGACCATCATTGCTTCAAATGCAGAATTTGCAGATGCAATGGCAACACCAATTGCTGTTATGGGCATTAAAGCCGGCTTGTTTTTAATAAATCAAATACCGGATTTATATTGTATTATCATCGACGACGACAATAAAATTTACACTTCTAAAAACATTAACCTGAAATGAAAAAGCCAAAGCAAAAAAATCTCGTGTTCCTATGCAGTATTGCTTTTACAGGCATTCTACTTACCTCATGCACTTCTGTTAAGGAATACCAAAAAGGAAAAATCAATGATTCTGAAATGGTTCTTTCTAATAGAAAAATCGAAAAAACCGAGCTCAGTTTTCAATCCTACCGCGAAGGAGCTTCCGGGGCTAATTCAGGAAAAAGCGGCGGTGGCTGCGGTTGTAACTAATTTTTACACAATCAAAAAATGAAAAGAATATTCATTACAGGGCTTGCTTTACTGGCAATGTTTCAGACAAGAGCGCAAAATGTCCCTACTGATTCTACCAGTTATAAAAGTAAAAAATTAAATTTGGAAGAGGTAAATCTGGTGTCCAGTTATTATAAACAGGATGGAAATAATTCTGCGGTTACCGGAGGAATTGGTTCTGAACATTTAACAGATATTGCAAATACCATAGATGTTAAACTGGTAAAATACGGTGAAACTGGAATCAGACATACTTTTGATATTGAAGCTGGTATTGATCATTATACTTCGGCATCATCAGATATGATTGATTTGAGTGCAAACTCATCAGCTTCATCTTCAGACAATCGATTCTACCCTTCATTAACTTATTTGAGAGAAAATGAAGAAAAAGGAAGAACCCTTGGAATTGGAGTTTCATCATCGACCGAATTTGATTACCAGTCTTTTGGGGGAAATATCAGCTTTTCACAAAAAACAAAAGACAGAAATGGTGAATTTACAGCCAAATTCCAGACATTCATAGATCAATTGAAACTAATTATGCCAGTCGAGCTCAGACCACCAGGCCAGGAAGGCAACGATAGCGCAAACCGTAATACTTTTGCAGGAACTTTGAGTTATTCTCAGGTTATAAATAAAAATCTACAGATCATGCTTGTAGGAGATGTTATTAGTCAAAAGGGCTATTTAAGCCTTCCTTTTCACAGAGTTTATTTTGAAGATGGTTCTGTTCATCAGGAAAAAATGCCTGATACCAGACTTAAAATTCCACTGGGAATCAGAGCAAGTTATTTTTTTGGAGACAATATAATTATTCGCACCTATTACAGATATTATAACGATGACTGGAGTCTTAAAGCACATACTGCCGACCTTGAAATTCCGGTTAAATTAACACAGGCATTTTCAGTGAGTCCATTTTACAGGTATTATACCCAGACAGGAACGAAATATTTTAAACCACACGGAGAACATACTGCCGCTGATGAATATTACACCAGTAATTATGATTTATCAAAATTTGACAGTAGTTTCTTTGGAATGGGAATGAAATTCACTCCGCTTAATGGAATCTTTGGTCTTAAGCACTGGAATACCTTAGAGATTCGTTACGGACATTATACAAGAACCACCAACATGACTTCTGATATTATTAGTATCAATATTAAGTACAAATAAAATTTTATATCAAAAAACATTCATGACAAAATTATATATTTAGTAAATAACTGATTTTAAAAATTTAACCTCTACGATACGTACAAACCACTTCAGATTAAAAATTTAAAATAATTACCTTACAAATCAACTTGAAAATAAGCCAATTTCTTCAAATCATCCATAAAAGATGTTGAAATTTGTCCTGTTCCTGTCACTACCGTCAAATGGCGTCAATTGAAGACAATTGGCGCCATTTTTATATTATTGAAATAATTTATATAGTAGAAGTAATCCCAAAAAACTCAATAATTTTAGTTTTATGGCAAAATCGTGGCACACTGCTTTTTGCATAAGTGGCAACCCAACAATGGTAAGGACACCAAATTCAGGGTCGGATATATTAAAGATCATAGTACCGACAACATTTCTTATCTATAAACCTTTGTTAATTGAGTGATACTTTCCTTAATATGATAATTATAAGCTCGATACAGGTAATTTTAAACTCTTGTTTTCCTGCAAAGTTGACAAATATATTTTTGTTTTTCCATATTTTATTATGTTTATAATTCCACCTGCACTTTAAATGGATTATAAAAATAACCATCAATTGGGTAAGAAATAGACCCAAAACACATAAATATCACATTATAAGAAGATTAAATAAATAAAGCTAATAAAAACACAAACTATAATACCATTATATGGCAAAATAAAAAAAACATAAAAATCTCACTTACAGAATTTTACAACTCACAAGCAAGCGCTTTAAGTATCTGTAAAAATCACCACTTAATGGTTGCAAAATAGCAAAACACAAGACACTAAATATCAACAACTTAAAACAATAAACTGTAAAAAAAAAATATTCTTTAAAAAAAAAGAACAAAAACAAAAAAAATAAATTTATAAAAGAAATAATACAAAATATATTTAAAAATATATTTGTAAAGTAAACAATGTAGTTAAACAATTAAAAACAATTTAATACCTAAGAGCTATGTCAGACTTTTTAAAACAATTTGGAGAAGATCTTGAAAAAAATGTACCTGGTTTTATCGCAGTTTCAATTGCAGAAATTCAAAGTGGAATGTCATACTATTCGCTTTCTGCAGTTTCCGATTTTGATCCTGAATTAGCATCTGCATTCAACCTTGAGGTTGTCAAAGCAAAAATGAATGCTGTCAGTGCTTTAGGATTAAAAAACCAGGTTGTATCGGATATCATGATTACTTTAACATCTCAGATTCATATTATTGATGTTTCTGATAATAACTTGTATATGATTTACCTTGCAGTTGATTCAACTAAAGCTAACTTAGGAATGACCAAATCAATTCTTAATAAGTATAAAAAAGAAATTGCTTCAAAACTATGATTGCTTTGAAATTGTAAAATGGCTGACTTTTAATGGTTAGCCTTTTTTTTTAAATAAATTTTAAAAAAAGAAGTTATGAAAAAGGAATTACTGTTACTCGTATTTTTTACTTTCACGATACTGGTTAAAGCACAGAATACCAAAGGTATTAGTGGTGATACCAATTGGTTGAACAGATGGACAAATTTCAATCCCAAAACTACCAGTTATAACGATGGCTCCATAATAATAAATGGTATGATTACTTCGGACACGGAATTAAAAAAAGAAACTGTTTATGTGTTAGTTGGTACAGTTTATGTCGCTCCAAATGTAACTCTGACAATTCAGGCAGGCACACTGATAAGATGTGATACTCATGTTTTGACCCAACTGGTAATTACAAAAGGCGCCAAAATCATAGCAGAGGGTACAGAAACTGACCCGATTGTTTTCACATCAAATAAAAGCTCTGGAGACAGAAACCCTGGGGACTGGGGAGGCATTATTATTTTAGGAGATGCACCGATAAACAAAACCGGAGGAATTGGTTTTTTAGAATTTGATCTTGATACACAAAAATCACTTTATGGCGGAGAAAACAATGACAGCGATTCTGGCATTTTAAAATATGTCCGAATTGAATTTTCAGGTAAAAGAACAAGTGCAAATAAACCTATTAATGGATTATCATTAGCTGGCGTTGGGAGTAAAACGAAATTAGAATATATACAGGTTACTTCATCTGATGAAGATTCCTTTCAGTTCTACGGAGGATACGTAAATACCAGTCATCTGGTATCCTTTAGGTCAGCAGATGATGACTTTGATTTTACTCAGGGTGTTCAATGTAATATCTCTAACGCTATTGCAATTAGAAGCCCGTTTTTATCGGATAGCTACGGGTCCCGATGTTTTGAAGTGGAGACTGTCGACACAAGAAAAGGAGAGGTTTTAAGCAGTAAAAAAGAAATGACCCGTATAAATGCTACCAATATCACAATGATGCATACTGAAGACATTGGCCCTGAAATTGAAAGTCTTAAACACGAAGCAATATTAATTCAGGAAAACGCCTTTTTAACATTAACTAATTCAGTAATATCAGGATTTAGTCACCTTATTATATTTGCAGATGGAGTTCCAATTTCTAATGAATATTTAGATCAGATAGTTTTAAAAGATTTACTCATAAATGACACCAAAATTATTGGAATAACTAAAAATAAAGATTTCAATTTCCTTATCAGTAATTGGTATCAAAGTAATCAATTTGGTATAGATTTTATAAAAGTTAAAAATGATTTGCTATTTGCCAGCACATCGATGAAAAGAAAACCGGATTTTAGGATTAAAAACTAAACTGTCCAATTATTTGGATTTGAAAGAATTTTGATTTTATGTTATCAAAAGAATCGTTTAGATTATCCTCTAATCATATCAAAAAAAACAGTAATCTGAACGATTACTGTTTTTTATTTTTAAGATAATCCTAAATTATTATCTACAATACTTTTTACTAATTTGGATGATTCTTTTATCTATCTATTATTTAAAAATAAGTTGATTTTAATGGATGTTTTTTGCTCTTTTTGCAGAATCAGCAATATAGGAAAGCAACCATGCCATTTGTCCCTGCTTTGTGAAATAGATTTTTTTAGATTTTGCATCGGGTATTTTTTCTAATAAAGTCAGTAATAGTGAATTTGTTGCAATTAGGTGCTTTTGGGAATAGGTTTTCAATACTTTCTCAACATCCTTATTTTGTGATGCTAACGCTTCAAATTTTGCATAATCAGTCTTTATCATTGTATCGTAAGCCTGAACATCCTTAATCTCAAATGGACTAAAATTAGCTACTGCACCGTTTCCTTTATAAAGTGTGTAAAATGCCCAAACTGATCCTCCGGACATGTATATTTTTTCTTTGCTAAAAATTTGCGGGCTTTGCAGATATAATAAATCTATTTTTTCTCTTAATTCAGGCATCTCTTTAGACAATAATTCATTAAATTCAGTAATCGAATCGGCTTTGCCTTTTTTGTTTATTCCCTCTGTAAAAGTTACAGTTCCTAAATCTAATGTTATGGGATAAAATTTCAAAATATCTTCATCATCTAATTCCATCACATATCCTCCCTTAGTATTTCCTCCGCCTATATCAAGAATTAAAGAATCTGAATATTCTTTTGGCGGAATACATCCTTTTAACAATAGCTTCGCTTCTGTTTCAGAGGAAATTATTGTTACATTAACGTTGGTAAATACATATAATCTTTGAAGTAATATATCTATATTTTTTGCCATTCCAACCCCAGAGGATACTACAATAAAAATATTTTTTTCTTCAATTTTGTATTCCTTAAGTAATTTGGTGTAATTTTTCACCACCACATTAAAAGTGGTGTCAATATCATTTGCAGCTAATTTACCATCAAGGGCTATCCCCTTTGCAATAGCAACATTTTCTGTCCAAAAATTTACTACTTCGTATTTTCCTTTTTTAATGTTTTGGACGTTTATTACCGACATTTTTACTCCCTTGCTTCCTATCTCAATTCCGGCATAAAGCTCTTGTGAAATTAAACTCGGAGAAATTAAAAAAATAAAAATAATTATGGCTTTTAGTGCTATATATTTTTTCATCTTATATATTTTTTTTGATCGCTATGAGTATTTCATTTTTATTCTGGCATTAAATAAATCAAATTCTTTTGTACCAAAGAAAATATCATTTTTTGCTTTTATCAACAAAAATAGATTGGACGATTTTTATTTTAGTTTCAATTTTTTCTTTTTCAACTATTTTTACCAACCAATAACAAAGCGAAATTGCCAATAAGCCTATTAAACTCATAAATATGAAGTCTGCCCTGTAACTTGCATAGGCAACAATTTCTAAACCTGTCTTAGCGCTTAGAACATGTGCAAGACTGAAGCTCATTGTAAAAACTGACATGTATCTTCCCTCCTGCTTATTATGTGATCTGGTCATTGCAAATGAATTTGAAAAAGGAAAAGTTAACATTACCCCAAGTGTCATAAAAAACATCATTAAGTACAATATTCCATACCAATTGTCATTCAATAACAATAGAACATAACTAAGTACCATAAATGATAAACCAACCATGATAACATTCAGCTTATTCATTTTCTTTTTTTCTACATAATTAACTATAGGTAATTCAAACAGCAATGTTAGTATACCGCTAAAACTTAAAAGTAAACCACTGCTTACTTCTGATAAATTAAACTGTTCTTTGTGATACAGGGTTAGTGTAGTAAATACCTGAAAATACATAATGCCTGTTATAAGCGAAACGAACATATGGGTTAGAAAAGTTTTATCTTTTAATATTGCATATTTATCTACTCCAATGTTATTTGTTTTGAGTTTAAAAGGAAGCTTTCTTTCTTTCACTAAAAGAACAAAAACTAAAACTGCCAGAATACATGTTGCTGCATCTACATAAAAGAGATATTTATAACCTATTAATATAATTATAACACCACCTAAAGGAGGGCCAAATAAAAAGCCCAGGCTTGTTGCTGCCCTCACCAAAGCCAACGCCCTTGTTTTGTTTTCTTTTCGGGTATATGTATTTAAAGACACCAACATTGCCGGTCTGAACATATCTGCAATAGTTGTTAATAGCAGAATTGAAATACAAAATCCTTCAAATGATGTTGTATATTGTAGCATAAAGAAGATTAGTCCGCTCCCAAAAAGACTGACTATCATTACTTTATAAAATCCAATTTTATCAGATAACACTCCACTTAACCAGGTACCAATAAAAGAACCAACACCAAAACAAACCATAACCCAACCAATCTGATTATATTCAAAATGCAAATTCTCTCTCATGTATTTTGAGAGAAATGGAATAACCATTGTTCCTGTTCTGTTTATGAAGGTTATTAATGTTAAAATCCAAATTTCTTTTGGAAAACCACTATAATTTTCTAAGTAATTTTTTCTTAAGACGCTAATTATTTCCATTTTTTGATGTTTTATATTTTTAATACACTTTTAAATAAATCAAAAAGACTACTTTTTAAATCGCTATTCGGGTTTATATTTTATAAAATTAATTGGATGAATCCTTGTTGAAAATAATAGTATTTACCACTACTTCTTTCATCCATTTAATGGTTTCGATTACTCCCGTTTCTTTACAAATCATATTGCAGTTTTGATGCCCCCAAGCCAAATTATAAGGAGAATGATTGAATTCTCCGATTTTAAGCTGATTAATATAAAAAAGGTTTATCGGATCAATATCTTTATAGGCATCTGATTTCTCGTCAGATTCAAAGAAGTTAAGAAGAAAAGCTTCTGCGCTTATTTTTTTTAAACAAAGGGGACAAATTGTATTTTTAGCATTATCAATAATTCGAGTCTTGTAAAGTCGATCAGTATTAGATAATTTTTGATTATTACAAGTGTTGCTTATAACTGTCATTCGATTTTCAATCTCATTTTCAGTCATTCCGGCACTAAGTGCTACTTCTTTGGAATTATAACAAAGCCAAAATAAATATTCTAATTGTAAATGACAGGATTTTATCGTTAAAAGAGAGGCATATTCAGCAACTCTGATTCCGGCACCTTTACATTTGCTTGTATTAAACCCAAGAATAATCTTTTCTTCGTTTTTGAAAGGTGACGATAATATTCTTGCAACAAAATGACCGTCTATAGGAGATGCTCTTTTTTCGGCTACAGTAAGCTTATTTTTGTAAGGATTGAATTCATTCCATTGTGCCCATGTCTCATAAAACAAGATGGCATTGACGCCAAGTTTTAACTTATTGGTTTTCATCACAATTGGCGTTTCAGGATTTGTGTAATAATCTTCAGGACTAATTATAACGATAAAACCACTTTCAAACCTATTCGAAGCGAAAACGGAAATATCAAACAGATTAATTGATTCAAATGGTATTAAAACAGTACCATTTCTGTTTGCTCTGTTTTGAAAAATCACATCATCATTCGCGCTTCTGGTTTGTCCGGTTTTGTAAATTTTACTTTGCAGTAAACGAGGTAGTTTGGGTAGTCGTTTTGCCATATTTCATTGTAGGTTGATTATTTATTATAAACGCAGATATAAAAAATACAATAACAAAAACTATTGTAAAAAATAAATCCATAATCTGATGGTTTAGCAATTTTAATACAGTAAGATTAAATCATAGGCATGTGAATTTGTTAAATTGAGTAATGATATCAAATTGAGGAACTAAAAAACAATTATAAATATCCTAAGTTTTTTTTTACAATAATAAACAATTATTATTGTAATTGTGGAACTTTTTTTTCAAAATTAAATTACTATTTATTTTTCCCACGAACAACTTATCTAAACAAATAAGATATATTTTAAATTATAACCAAAATAAAACAACAATAATTATTAAAAATTAATTTTTACATATACAAATAACTTTTCATTAACAAATACCTAAATTATTAAATATTCTAATTAATTAAACATTTGTTAAAATAAAATAGTTAATTCATATCAAAAAGATGCCGTATTTTGCTTTTAAAAAGAATTCTGAAATATTGTGAAATTTAATATTGAAAAACGAATCAATAAACCGCTATCATTGACATATATAGATATTGTTTATCTTATCATACTTTGAATTATTGCACCATTTGTCAAATCGGATAATATATGAAGTGTTGTTTATTTGTTCTTTAACATCAAACAAAGCACTTACAGCATTTTCATAGGTTAAGTATTTTCCAATACATGTTCTGTAGGAATTTTGACGATACCAAATGTCAACATTTTTAAATCCTTTATTTAGAGATTTTGCCTGTTCAAATTTTGCACCTTTTAAATTTGCATCTCCACCTGCCACAATTGTCCAGTAAAAAGTGTCATCGGTTTTTATTATTGTATCGGTTTTTATTTGTTGCTTTTTTAGTTGTTTTAGTTGCTCAAAAGTATTTTCAACTTTTAGTTTGTCGGCAATAAATCTTTTCCTTCTAAAACTTAGAATTTTAGCAGAATCCAGTGAGAGTAAGCCATTATCCTGAAACACAAGCAGCATATCAGAGAACTCTTCATAATTTTTTGCTTCTGTTGCCTTTAATAAAAGAGTTGACTGAAATTTTTTATCTTCCAATTCTGTAATAGCTTTATTGTCATAATACTTTAAAACAATTCCAGTGATCAAAGTTATAAGTCCTCCTACAATTGAAATGACCACAGGAGTGAAAATTGTTTTACTTCTTTGTTCCTGAATTTTCAAATCAAGTTCCTTTTTTTTGAGTTCAAGTTCTTCAATTTGAACTTGGTGTTCTAACTCAAATCGCTTAATATCAAGTTCATCTTTTGTCATTTTATTAGTTTATTAGTTGTTAAAAAACAATTTCATTTTACAAAGTTCAGGGTTAACAGTATCACCCAGGCCTTGCCCATAATTTGCTCATACACAAAATAAACATTCAACAATCTATTCAATTTTAGAATGTTTGCTACATTTTATACCTTCTCAAAAATAACTAAGGTAGTTTTCACATCAATAAGGGTTTATACCTGTTTTTCCATACATAATAAAAATTAATATTAAAGATGATAATTAAAGAGAAAAATATTTATTTTCAAACACAAATCATAATGTTTTAATGAACTAAACCAAGCCACACTATCAAATAAAAAGTCCAAAATCAGGCATATTCGCACAGTATTTGTTGCCTGCAAACGGTAACCAATTTGATATATATTACGGCCTAATGGCATCAGTCAAATACAATATCAAACCTAAAATATAACTATACCAATTAACGCAAAGCAATCAGCATAGTCATAAAAAAATATATTTTCAACATACAATTCTTAAATACGTACGAATTAAAAAAATATATTTTTTAATTTTAGTTATCAGAAGGCAGCTAATATGGAATCAAACAATAAGATTTTTTTAGAGTCGGTTAAGAAACTTTGTCCTCAGGTAAGTGATGATGAACTTTCTCAGTTTGCTTCAAAATTAAGTTTTGAAGAGCTCAATAAAAAAGACTTTTTTCTTCAGTGTGAAAAAGTCCAAAAATCAATAGGTTTTATCGCAGAAGGTCTGGTTCGTTCTTCTTTTACAGACAAAAACGGAAATGAAATCACAGTTGGTTTTTATGCTGAAGGTGATTATGCTACACATTATGCTTCTTTTTTGGTACAACAGCCCAGTAAATATTCTATTCAGTGTCTTGAACCTACTACGATGGTTTGTCTTTCTTATGCTGATTTGCAATGGATATATAAAAACTTGCCGGGCTTTGAAAAATATGGACGATTAGTTGCCGAAGAAATTCTAAAACGTCAACAGGCTCGTATTGAAAGTTTTATATTTCAAACTGCCGAAGAGCGTTATCTTGATTTTATTAAAAGTCATTCAGATCTATTTAACCGAATATCCGTTTCACAACTCTGTAGTTTTTTAGGCATCGAAAGACAATCATTAACCAGAATTCGCCAGAAACTAGCTCATAAATAAAATTTTGACACATTTGTGTCAGGAACAGCCTTCCTTTATTTAAAATCTTTGCAGTGTAAAATTAAAACATATTGCAATGAAAACGAATATCTTATTACTACTAGGACATCCTTCTGAAAATTCTTTTTGTAATGCATTGTTAGACGCTTACAGAAAAGGAGTTGAAACTACAGGAGCAAACTGCAAAACATTATACATCTCTAAACTGGATTTTAATGTAAATCTTGCCGACGGATATAAAACAGAACAAACTTTACCTCTCGAAGAAGATTTAATTCATTCTCAGGAATTGATCTCATGGGCAGACCATATCGTTTTGGCTTATCCTAATTGGTGGGGATTCATGCCCGCTATCACTAAAGGATTTATAGACAGAATCTTTATGCCTGGTTTTGCATTCAGACATCATTCTGGAAAAATTTTCCCTGAAAAACTTTTAAAAGGAAAAAGTTTAAGACTGCTCATCACTATGGATACTCCAAAATGGTGGTTTTATCTGATCTATCGTGCCTCTCAATATCAAATCCTTAAAGACATTATATTCGGTTACGTAGGATTTGACCCAATCCGCTTTTCAACATTTGGCTGCATGAGAAAATCAACTGAAAAACTAAGAAATAAATGGTTGAAAAAAACAGAAGAATTAGGAAAACAACTTAAATAATTATCAATTAATAAAATCAACATTATGAAAAATTTAGCAAATGATTACACAGTTAATCACAATCCGGCAAAAGGTTTTAGAATTCACTTATTAGTATTTGTATTCACTATTCCGGCAATTTGGATAATATGGTTCTTTACAGACAGAACTTATCCCTGGCCAGCATGGCAGACTACGGTGTGGGCAATAGGTTTACTTTTTCATTATTTGGGAATTTTTGTATTCAAAAAAACAAATAAAAATTAAAAGTTATGACAACAAGAAATTTAATAGGTTTTGCAGCTTTGATTCTATTCACGAGCTCATTGGCGACATCTCAAAATAAAACACCTGTTTCCAGGATTACATGTTACGAAGTCAAAAAAGAGGATCAGGAGAATTTCAAAAAAGCCATAAGTAATTATGTTTTAAAATCTCTTTCAGATGAAAATAACATTATGTCTGAAGCTTATTTTGAACAGGAAAATCAAAATGTAATCTGGTTATTCGAACGTTGGAAAAATCAAACCGCGTTCGAAAAACTCAGAAAGAATCCATTATCAAAAATGATAAAAGCTTTAGCAAAAACGTCATTGATAAGGCCTGAAAAAGTAATTGATATCAACGATTTAGAACCTCTTTCTAAAGAACAATGGCGTAAAACCAGTAAGAAAAAAGAGCATCAGTTAACGATTATGCTTTTTATAGATGCAAAGGCCGGAACCGAAGAAAGTTTCAAAACGATTTATCATAAAGCGATGCCGGAATTTAGAAGTGAATCCGGAGTAGTTACCTATCAATTATCACAGTTTGTTGATGATAAAACACAGTTTGTGACTTTTGAAAAATTCAGAAGTAACGATGCTTTTCAATATCATCTCCATTTTCCGCCCATTCAGCCCGTGCTTGATTACTTAAATACAAGTATAAAAAAGCCACCGTTTCAAGATGCAATCCACAACTTAATCGAATTTTCGCCGCTTTTTCGTGAATGAAAAAATTAGTAAAAATAATTAGTATCAATTAAAAATTTTAAAAATGAAAACAATTAAAATTATTGCTGCAGGTATTATTACATTATTTACCACAGCAAACGTAGAAAGTCAAACAATAGTAAAAACAAAAGAAATGAATGTAAATTATGCCAATGAACTGGACATTGTAAATCAATTATCAACTCAGTCTGCAGTTGTTAATATGCCGGTAACAAAATTATTGAAAGCTCCCGGAAACGAAGCATTAAAAGCTTTTTTCTTTACTCCGGTAAAAAACAAATCACTTCTAAAAGGAAAAAAAATAGCCGTTTTGGTTGCAGATGGTTTTGAAGAAATCGAATTAACAGGTCCTGTTTGGTATTTTAGAGAATTAGGTGCAGAGGTAGAAATCGTTGCTCCAAAATTCAATCCTGCACCGGAAAGATACGGACTCGTTTTTCCTGAAATGGCTAATACACATGTTATGGCAATTCAGTATTTACAGCCAGTGGGCTGGTTAAAATTTGATCATACTGCAGATCAGATCAAAGTAAGCGATTATGATGCAGTATTTATTCCCGGTGGCGCCTGGAATCCGGATAATCTTCGTTATGATAAAGATGTCATCAAATTTATTCAGGATTTTAACAAAGCAGGAAAATTGATTGCCGCCATTTGCCATGCTCCCGTTGTTTTGGCTTCTGCCGATATTTTGAAAGGAAGAAAATTAACCGGATACTGGAACATTCAGGTGGACTTAAAAAACGCCGGCGGAACAGTACTAGAACAATCTGTTGTAACAGACAGAAACATCATCACCAGCAGACACCCCATTGATGTTGCAGATTTTTCTAAAGCGGTAGAAAACTGGTTAATTAAAAAGTAATTGGTTAATTGTTAAAGATTTGATAGTGGAAGAAATAACTTTTTCCACTATCAAAATCATCAAAAAAATAATATTCTGTATATCTTTTGATTAGCTTTGAAGTTATTAAACAGCTATAGAGTAATCAATTTTGAAATATGGAATTGCCGAAAGTACATTTTTATAAAAAATATGATTTGATCTTTAAAGCCATTGTTGCCGGTGGATTACTGGGTTTACTTTATAGCGCAGTTAGCAATGCTGGTTCTTATTACAATCATTTGAAGTTACTGCCGGGAACATTAATCGGAATTTCGATTGGTTTTGTGGTGATTGCTTTTGAGAAGTCATTTATAAGATTAAATAACTATTCTTTTATAAAATCTACACTTTTAAAAGCATTTATTTACAGTTTTTGTATAATACTCTTTTTGATTTTGTTTGTAGTTATTTTTACAGAATTACTCGGACATATTTCATATCAGGAAGCTATTTTCAAATATTTTAAAAACCGCTTGTTTGAAGATTTTATATTTTCGCTTTTAGCATCCATTTTTTTGATTTTGTTTTTAGAAGTAAGCAGCTTGTTGAGCAGCAGATTTTTTTATAATTATTTTACGGGCAAATATCACCAGCCTGTTCAGGAAGAAAGAATTTTTATGTTTGTCGATGTCAAATCCTCCACAGCTATGGCAGAACAACTTGGCGATATTCGGTACAGCAGATTATTACAGGATTTATTTAATGATTTTACTGATGCCATTTTGGCTTCAAAAGCAGAAGTTTACCAGTACGCCGGAGATGAAATCATTCTTACCTGGAAAACGTCAACAGGATTAAAAGGCGAGCGATGTCTGTATTGCTTCTATTTGCTGAAAGAATGTATAAAACGTCGGGAAGAATATTATTTAGAAAATTACAATATAGTCCCCAAATTTAAAGCCGGAATGCACATTGGAAAAGCTGTAACAACCTTGGTTGGAAAAGTAAAAAAAGAAATTGTTTTTCATGGCGATCTTCTCAATACAACTTCGAGAATTCAATGCAAATGCAATGATTTTAACCATGATTTTGTTATTTCAGAAGAAATGAAAAATGCATTATCCCGGGATCTGCCTGTGATTTATATACATCAGGGAGAAATACTTTTAAGAGGAAAAGCAAATGCAATGAAATTATATACCGTTGATTTTAATTTTTGAACAACATTTAAAAAAACATTATGAAAGCACTAGTTATTGGAGCGACAGGTTCAACCGGAGAATTTCTGGTTGAAGAGCTTTTAAAAGATGCAGCTTACACCAATGTTATCATTTTTGTGAGAAGGGCAACTGGAAAGCAGAATCCTAAGTTAACAGAACACATTATAGACTTTTCTGCTATTGATAATTACAAAGATCTGATAGTTGGAGATGTTCTCTTTTCCTGTTTAGGAACAACGCTAAAAGCAGCCGGCTCAAAAGAAAATCAGCTTAAAATAGATTTTGATATTCCTGCAGCATTTGCCAGATTAGCCAAAGAGAACGGAATATCTTCGTTTGTACTTTTATCTTCTTATAATGCTTCGGCACAAAGCAACGTTTTTTATTCACAATTAAAAGGAAGATTAGAAGATAAGATTGAAGCGCTTCATTTTGAACAATATATTATTTTCAGACCCGGACTTCTTTTGCGCGAAGGTACAGATCGTCTGGGCGAAAAGATTATGGTAAAAGTTTTAAATGCATTAAACTCCATTGGTATCATGAGAAAATTTAAACCGTTGCCAACTTCACTTCTGGCAGAAAAATTAGCAAAAGCGCCAAAAACAGCCGCTAAAGGAATATCCATTTTTAGTTTAGAAGAAATATTTTAATTATGTGATGCAATGTCGATTTCACTAAGTTGGTAAATATTTTTTGTATCAAAAACCTCCCACAAGGATTTTGAAAATAATTGTAATCAGTACTTCATTCTGCATTATTTTGAAATTAATAAATATCGTTATTTCTATATTTTATGATTTCAATCATAAATTCAGGCTTCATAAGTGCTTTAAATTTGTAAATGCAGAAAACAAAGCGCTTTACAATACTGCATTCCAAATATTTAATACATGCTAAAAAAAGTAAATAATGAATAATTATCAAAAACAACTTATATCAGCCACAGTTCCAATTTTACGAGAAAGCGGTGAAGACCTTACCGATTATTTTTATGCACGAATGTTCAAACATCATCCTGAACTTAGAAATATGTTCAATATGGGGAACCAGGCAAACGGAAGACAAAAGTCAGCACTGGCCAACGCAGTATTGGCTTATGCCGAAAATATTGAAAATCCCAGTGTATTAATTGGCGTTCTTAAAGGAATAGGTTCTAAACACACCAGCCTGAACATCCAGCCCGAACAATATAAAATAGTAGGCACACACCTTATAGCATCGATAAAAGAAGTCATAGGCGAACCGGCAACAGATGAAATTCTTGAAGCATGGACTGTTGCTTTTTTTCAGCTTGCTGACATCATGATCAATGTAGAAAAAGGTTTATATGCTGAAAATTTATCAAAAGAAGGTGGCTGGAACGGATGGAGAAACTTTATTATAAAAAGAATAGAACAGGAATCTGCAGAAATTAAATCTTTTTATCTGTATCCGCAGGACGGGAAAGAAATTGCTAATTTTCATCCCGGACAATTTATAAGTGTTCAGGTTTTTATAGAAGAATTAAACCTGTTGCAACCGAGACAGTATAGCTTATCCACTTCTTATAATTCTGAATATTACAGAATATCTGTAAAAAAAGAAAACGGTATGAATTCTAATCCATCAGGAATGGTATCTAATGCAATGCATTTAAAATCAGAAGGAGATATAATTTCAATTTCTGCTCCGGCAGGTCTTTTTCATTTAGAAAAAGATTCTAAAAATCCGTTAGTATTGATAAGCGGAGGTGTTGGCTTTACCCCTATGCTGAGTATGCTGGAAACCAACATGAATGCTTTGCAAAACAAAAAAACAGTCTGGATCCATGGTTGTAGAAATGAGTCCGTACATGCATTTAAAAATCAGATTGAGGAGTTAAAACAAAATACAGAATGGCTGGAGACTCATACTTTTTATGATACATCTGAGGATGAAAAAAATCTTCCGGAAAACATATCTTTAGGACGCGTTGATCTACAAAAGTGCAGTGATTCGATTCTTATCGAAGGTGCTAAATTTTACATCTGTGGTCCTGAAATCTTTATAAAAAACCAATATGAAAGTCTGCTGAATCTAAACGTAAGTCGGGAAAATATTTTCTATGAAGAATTTGGTCCCCAACTAATTAATTTAAACTAAAACATTAGTAGTGAAAATATACCTTCGGGACTTTCTGTCAAAAGTGTTAAAAAATCTGATCACCACACTGTTCATAACACTCACATTAGCCTGTATTAATTGTAGTGACCAATCCGGATTTTTATTATTTTGGATGCGTTCCTGGGCAGTTGCAAGCTTAATTTCAATTTTTTTTACCTTTTTTATTTTTCCAAATAAAATGTAAATATAAAACTCTTCAATATTTATGAACATGCCCCAAAAAGTTAGATCTATTTGGGGCATTTTTTATGTTAACATATCTTTTATCAATAATAAAAATATATACAACAATATTTACACAGATTAAAATTAACCTAGGAAATGTTCTAATCTTCTTTTTAAAATATCCTCATTAATATGACCAAAATGCTGTCCTAAAATAGTATACTCATCATCAAAAATAATAAATGATGGTGTACCGCGTAACTGATTTAACGTAAAGGTTTCTGCAATTAATGGCATCTCCACATAATGTGATTTTATTTTTGCTACTAAGATTTCTTTTTCTGTTTTTGAAAAATTTGGAAAATTTGGAAGAGCATTACAAATTAATTCAATCTTATCTGAATTTATTAAGTGCTCAGAAGTTGTAATTCTGTCGAAAGCTACCGGAAATTTTATTTTTTCAGAATAGTTAGAAAGCTCATAATTTATAATATAATAATTTTTTGTTGCTCCGACTAATTTACCGTCGCCCAATAACAATTTTAAGTTTACTTCATTATTATATTCAAAATCTTCAAAAGCAGTTGCTACGCCTATAAAACCAACATCATTATGAAACGATTGATAAAGGTTATTAATTAAGGGAATACCATATATAAAACAACCGGGACAATTAACCTGAAATACAAATGCAATATTAACTTTATTTAATATAAATTCTCCTTGAACTAACTCCTGAATATTGAGATGAAATTTTGACATAAGTAAAATTGATTGATAAATTTGACATATAAGCTTGTAATACTAATTATAGGCCAAAGATAGCTGGAATTACTAACTAGTTTATGGTCCAGTTTTTACAGTAATTCATAAGTTCTTGCTTATCTATTCATAATCCTGTAAGAATGAAGAGTGATCATATAACATATAGTTTTATATTAAGCTTAAATTGCAAATTCAAACTTTTAAAAGTTATGAAATACTGAGGATTAAGATATTATAAGAGATTTTTACGGATTATATAAAAATATTATAATAACCAATAAAATGGAAGATATTAAAAAACACAGCAGTGGCCTTAAAGGAAAGACTGTTGTTATAACAGGAGCAAGCAGCGGTGTTGGCCGGGCTGCAGCAGAAGCTTTTGCGCTTGAAGGATGTAATATAATTGCCGTGGCAAGAGGTCAAAAAGGTATTAATGAAATACTTGAATATTGTCGCGTATTAAATGTTTTGGCTGTTGGTATATCTGCAGATGTTTCAATCGCTGAAGATGTTGAGAAAGTGACAGCAGAAGCCTTGGCTATTAATGGAAAAATCGATATCTGGGTAAATAATGCCGGAGTGATGGCCAGTGGAAAATTTGAAGAAATTCCATTGGAAATTCACCATCAGGTAATTAAAACCAATTTATTTGGATACCTGCACGGGGCTTACAATGCCTTGAAAATTTTTAAAAACCAAAATGAAGGCATTTTAATTAATAATGTATCTATCGGAGGGTTCATGCCTGCACCATATAGTGCTGTATACTCTGCTACCAAATACGGAATTAGAGGTATGATGGAGTGCCTGCAAGGCGAAATATCGAATCGAAAGCATATTCATATTTGCAATTTATATCCGCAATTACAAAATTCTACAGGTAATTTGCACTCTGCCAAGTATTCTGGTTTTGATATGAAAATTCCATTTATTGCTTCTGATCCGCATGATACTGCAAGTAAAATGGTGGAATTGGCAAAACATCCGCAAAAAGACTTGTTTCCCGATTTAAGAGCTGCAGCACTCACGAATACTTACCGATTATTCCCAAAACTTGTAATAAATACAGCATCTGCAGCCCTTCGAATGAAAATGAAACTTAATCATGATAAGAAAGATGATTCTGGTAATGTTCTGGAAAACTCTAAAGCTCCTTTACGTGTTTATGGAAATCCCCCATCAAAAAAAGCAAATAATCTACGTTTAGCGTTATTTGCCGGATTGGGTTTTGGTACCGCCTTGCTGCTAATGAGAAAGAGATCGTAATCGTTAATTGATTTCAGATATCTTTTTTTTGCATAAATTAATACAGACTTGATCTCTATTTATGTATGAATAGTTTCATTTTATATCAAAAAAGATCAAACATTCTTAGAAACGTTTGATCTTTTTATATATGCTTATAATTGCTTTTGTTGTATAAATCGCCTCCATAAGCAGCATTAATGGCTATCAAATTCTCTGCGATTGTAAAAAGAATCATCATCGCTTTCAGATTCAAAACGGGACTGATCCTCAGGATAGTAAGATTTCATTACTCTTCGTTCATAATTTCTGTCAAAATTATCATGCTGATTATATCTGTTTGTTTTTCTAAACGTATTATATCCTATACTATTAGCCATGACAATTTTCGTATCTTTATTTATGCTGACAGATCCAATAGGTATGATGATATGACTGTCTCCATCCTTATAAATAAATTCCCTTCCATTGTCTCCTGCTATAGCATCATGCACCTCATTTTTGCTGTCCTCTATTAACGCTTTATCCACGTTAACATCAAGATAAACAACACGCTTCATATCTTTATTAACCCAGAGATTGTCTATTTTTCCTATAGTCCGGTTGTCTGCATCTACTATTTTCCATCCTCTCACATCAGAGTAATTCGAAGCAATTTTATAACCAGAAAGTTCGTCTAATCTGTATAAATTTCTATCTTTATTTTCCATACATCCTATTTTTAATATTATAAATTATTTAATGGTGTCTGCACTTGTAGTGTTTTCGATTGTTGACGTGTTTTCTACTCGTGTTTCATTATCTTTTAAAAAGACAAAGTAAATAATTGCTGCAAGTAACAGAACTACTATAACCCACGGCCATAAAGGCTTCTTTTTCTCAATTTTAATTTCTGCCATAACTTTTTTTTATAATTAACATTTTAAAGTATATTAAAGGTACAAACGAGAGTGAACTAAGAAGTATTAAATTTCAGCCAGAATTTATACAATTTCCAGTAGCTTATAAATTTAAAATGGAGTGACTTATGAATAAAAGAAGCGTTCTGTTTTTTTTCAAACAGGAACATAATTATTTCTGAATGCTAAAATTTAGAAATTTGGATTAATGTAAAAATGAGTTTTTGTAATTCTGGTGTAAAGACTTTTCTAACTTTGACACGATCAATTTTGTCGTTAAAATAAACCTTCCTTTGAATATTTGAGAACACAAAATTAAATTAAAGATATTCATGAATTAAAGACGCTGTAATTGGTATATTTGGAAAATTGATTCACCTGTGGAATAATGTTTATGCCAGAATTTGAATTACATGATAGTTTATAAGGTCCGTTATAAAATTCAAATAATAAATTTATCCAACAAGTTAACCAACAGTAAAAGGCCGGATTAAATAATATGCAAACAGAAAGTCGTAAAAATAATTATAGTTTTTTTTTAATTATCTACTTTGTGTGTTTAACGGGTTTAAATGCACAAAATCTTTTTTTTGAAAAAATTACCGGAAGAGAAGTAAATCCCGTAACTCAAATACACGGTATTGCAAAAGATTCTGTAGGTTATATCTGGATCGGAAGCTGGAATGGAGCTTACAGATACGACGGCAAAACATTTGACTTTTATTATCACAATCCAAACGATAATACATCGCTCCCTAACAATCGGATACGAAATATTATTTCTGATAAAAAAACAGGGCTTTGGTTTTTAACCTTTGACAATAAATATGTAAAATTCAATTACAAACTAAATTCTTTTAAAATTGTCAATTTTGCTAATGTTCCTAAATCTGTCGTCAAAGATCTTGGCAGCAATTCTAATGCTCTAAACAGAAATAAAATTGTAGACGGAAAAAGATATTTTTTATCCTCTCACCTCTTCACCTCACATGATCTGAGCTTAGCAAAAGAGATTCAGTATACAGCCAATATCAACCACCCTGGAAGTTTACTGGATGATTATATAACTGATTTTTTTATTGATAATCAGAATATTATTTGGCTCGGAACCAGAGGCGGAGATATTTATAAAGCCAATCCGAACCGCAATCCTTTTGAACTGCATTACAGTTTTAGAAAAGGAAGCGGCAATACCAAATTGGCAACTGTCAGAGCGGTAACAAAATCCGAAGAAAAAGTTTGGCTTGGTACTGATGAAGGGATTCTGATTTACAAAAATAATGAACAGGATTCTAACGATCCTTTTTATAAATCCAACAGCAGTATTAAGAATGTACGCAGTTTACTGAGAGACAATAAAGGCCGAATCTGGATTGGAGGAATCACCGGACTTGAATGCTATGACCCTAAAACGAACCGGTGCAAAGCCGTAATCAATAAAGAATTGGCTCCCAAATTAGAAACATGGTCTATATTTTCTTTGGAATCTATTGGTTCTGATTACTTGTGGGTTGGTCTTTATAACGGAATAGCACGTATTAACTTAGTCGATGACAGCATCCGGTTTTTTAATTTGTCAAAAGAGATCAATGAACACAGCGTAATGGATATTTTGTCTGTCAGTAATAATGAACTCTGGCTGGCAACAGAAGGTAATGGTATTGTACGTGTAAAATTAGATTCTAAAAGCATGGTATCTAATGCAGTTCCGCTAAATTCATTCCGGAAAAATCTCAATTATAAAACTTCAGATAATATCATATTTGCATTACATAAAGACAAACGCGGAAATATCTGGGCAGGAACCAGCGAAGGATTAAACAAAATTTCCACCTCTGTCAGTACTATGCGGATTGAAAAAATCCAGCTTCTTTCTGAAATTCCAAATTCATACATATCTTCTATAACGGATGACAGTCAGGGAAATCTTTGGATTGCACACAAACAGGGAATTTCAATGATTGATGTTGCTTCGAATAAAGTTTCAAATTACCAGAAAGAAGACCGGTTTGGCTTATGGACCTTTTCAGAAAGAGCTGTCTATAAAGATCCTTTAGAAAAGAAAATATATTTTGGCGATAAAAACGGATATGTAGCTTTTAATCCCAATGAAATTAAAACGGCAGAAGCGAATAATAAACTTGTTTTTAAATCTTTGTATTTAGTCAATGAAAAGGTGATTCCGATGAAGCTCATTAATGGAAAAAAAGTGCTTTCAAAGGACCTTTCGCAAACCAAAGAAATTCAACTCGATTATGAAAACCGAAGTTTTACAATAGAATTTGCTTCCCTGAATTACAACAGAACCAATAAAGAAATCTTCGAATATAAGCTCGAAGGCTATGACGATAAATGGATAAAAACCAGTTCCGGTAAAGTAATTTACAACAAAATACCACCGGGAAACTATATTTTTAAAGTCCGAATAATTTCCCCGAATGATACAAAATCCCCAATCCACACTTTAGAAGTAAACATTAGTGCGCCATGGTATGATACACTTCTTGCTAAGATGCTGCTTGTAGTACTCATAATTGGTTTTGTTTATTGGTTTTTTAAAGAGATTTTGTACAGAGACCGCCTAAAAAACGAAATCAAACTGGCAAGGCTGAATACAGAAAAGCAGGAAGAATTGAATAGGGAGAAATTAGAGTTCTTTACCAATATTTCCCATGATTTAAAAACGCCGCTAACACTGATTGCCGATCCAATAAAACAGCTGGAAAATAAAAATTTATCAGTAAATGAGAAGACACTTTATTTTTCAATAATCAACAGAAATTTAAACTATCTGACAAGGTTAATCCAGCAGATTTTAGATTTCAGAAAATCAGAAATTGGAAGATTAAAATTAAATTCCAGCACACAGAATTTTAATATATTCATCGAAGAATGTTACGACACTTTTAAATATATAGCAGACAAACGCAATATCGATTTTACGCTTGAAATAGAAAAAGAACCTCTGAATTGTTATTTAGATTTCGAAAAAACAGATCAGATTCTGATCAATATAATATCCAATGCCTTAAAATATACACCCGATGGAGGTACTGTTTTGCTTTCAGCGTATTTGAACGGTACAAGAAGTGCATTGGAAATCACTGTTCAGGATAATGGTATTGGTATAGACGCAAAAGAATTAGAAAAAATATTTGAACCTTTTAATAATTCAGGCCCCAATCCTTTTCACGGATATTCTTCAGGAATTGGTCTATCATTAACAAAGAGTCTTGTTGAATTTTTAGATGGAACAATTTCCATTAAAAGCACTGTAGGACAAGGAACAACTGTTATTATTTCATTGCCTTTTAACGCTTCATCAGATACGTCTATTAACCGAAGTAAAGAAATACTAATTGAACCTTTAGAAGACAAATCGCCTGATAATTTAACGATTATACAAGATGAAACCAATAAACTAACAGTGCTTCTAGTTGAGGACAATCCTGATGTTCAGGCTTATTTGAATAATGAACTATCAAATGAGTATATCATAATTCAGGAATACAATGGAAAAAAAGGCCTTGAAACAGCTATACAGACCATTCCTGATATCATTATTTCAGACGTAATGATGCCGGAAATGGAGGGAACTGAACTATGTAAAGAACTCAAAATGAACGAAAACACCTGTCACATCCCAATCATCTTATTAACGGCAAAAGGATCTGATGAAAATCAGATTGAGGGGTATGAATTAGGTGCCGAAGCTTATGTGATGAAGCCTTTCAGCGTCGAAGTCTTAAAAGCTCAGATTAAAAGCGTTCTGGACAACAGACTCATTCTCCAAAATAAATTAGCTCACATCAATAGTATCAGTCAGCTTCAGGTGGAATCACCGAACCTAGACAAGGTTTTCCTTGCGAAAACTGTTGAAATAATCAGCTCACATATCGAAGAAACCGATTTTAGTGCTGAAATACTGGCAAATGAATTAAAAATCAGCCAGAGACAATTATACAGAAAAATAAAGGCCGTTAGCGGTTCTACTGTTCACGAATTTATTACAAAAGTCAGAATGGATCATGCTGAAAATCTTCTGAAAAATTCGGATCTCAGTATTTCGCAGATTGCCTATAAAGTTGGTTTTTCAGAAGCTTCTAATTTTTCAAGAACATTTTCGAAACATTTTGGCTGCAGCCCTTCGCAATATGGCAAATAACAATAGCCATTTTACATTTTACATTTTACATTTTACATTTTACATTTTACATTTTACATTTCACATTAAACACTTAAATTTCAGATTAATACATCCAAAAAACACTTTCTTATCATAACCTGACATGGCAGAATATGATATGTATTGGCAATCTTTGATAGCAGAAAAACAGCGTATAAAACTAAATTTGCTAAAGCTTCTTACAGGTTTTTAGCAGAAGCTTTGAAAGATTACTAACTTATTAAGAGTCTAAAATGAATAGAACGTTCTTTTACCCTGTTTTAACTGTATTGCTTCTGCTTGCAAACTTTGCATTTGCCCAAAAACAAAACCCCGACGGAATTAAATACAATTTCAACTATGACTGGAGGCTTTTTACAGGCGATGATGATCAGGCGAAAAATACAAGTTATAATGATAAAAACTGGACGAAAGTAAATCTTCCTTACGCCTGGAATCAATCAGAAGCATTTAAAGTAGATATTACACGATTACCTACAGGCATAGCTTGGTATCGAAAAACATTCCAGCTTCCGGCAAAATCTAAAAATCAAAAAGTCTTTATCGAATTTGAAGGTGTAAGACAAATGGGGGAAATTTATGTAAACGGAACGTTTGTTGGCAGACATGAAAATGGCGCTATGGCTTTTGGTTTTGATATTACTTCATTAATAAAGCCTTTCCCTCAGGAAAATGTAATTGCTGTTAAAACCGATAATGACTGGAAATACAAGGAGAAAGCGACAGACTCGGGATTTCAGTGGAACGATAAAAATTTCAATGCCAATTATGGTGGAATCCCTAAGAATGTTTATCTGCATATAAAATCAAATGTGTATCAAACCTTGCCCCTATTTTCTGGTTTAGGCACCTCCGGAACTTACGTTTATGCATCTGATTTTGATATTGCAAAAAAGAGAGCATTAATCAATGTTTCTTCACAAGTTAAAAATGAACAGACATCAGCTGTTAATGCACAACTAAAAATCAGTGTTGCTGATATGGACGGAAAAGTGGTTGCTACTTTTTTAGGTGAAACTGCTACTATAGAACCAAATGAAATAAAAGATCTAAAAGCTTCCAAAGCTTTGAACGATCTGAATTTCTGGAGCTGGGGATACGGTTATTTATACAATGTTAAAAGTGAATTGGTTGTAAACAATAAAGTTGTAGATCAAACCACGATTCGCACCGGATTCCGCAAAACCAAATTCGAAAAAGGAATGATCTGGTTAAACGATCGTGTTATTATGATGCACGGTTACGCACAGCGAACCAGTAACGAATGGCCATCATTGGGAATGTCAGTGCCAGCCTGGATGAGCGATTACAGCAACAGCCAGATGATAGAAAGCAATGGTAATCTGGTACGCTGGATGCATATTACGCCATGGAAACAGGATGTAGAATCCTGCGACAGAGTTGGTCTGATTCAGGCGATGCCAGCAGGAGACTCTGAAAAAGATGTTACAGGCAGAAGATGGGAACAACGTACGGAGTTAATGCGTGATGCCATTATTTACAACAGAAATAATCCGAGTATTTTGTTCTACGAATGCGGAAATGAAAGCATTTCTGAAGAACACATGGCAGAAATGAAGGCCATTAGAGATAAATACGACCCTAATGGAGGACGTGCAATAGGAAGCAGGGAAATGCTTGACAGCAAAACTGCTGAATATGGCGGAGAAATGCTGTACATCAACAAAAGTGCAAGACTTCCTTTTTGGGCTACAGAATACAGTCGTGACGAAGGTCTTCGCAAATATTGGGATGAGTTTACCCCCCCTTTTCATAAAGAAGGAACAGGTGGTACCAGTCATACCAATGTCAATGGATCGAAAGTAGCAGATGCTAGTTCCTATAATCACAATCAGGATGCTCATGCCATAGAAAACGTAACACGATGGTATGATTATTATCGTGAGCGCCCCGGGACTGGTACAAGAGTAAGCTCAGGCGGTGTTAATATTATTTTTTCAGACAGTAATACTCATTTCAGAGGGGCTGAAAATTACAGAAGAAGTGGTGAAGTTGATCCAATGAGACTTCCAAAAGATGGTTTTTATGCGCATAAAGTAATGTGGGATGGATGGGTAGATATCGAAAATCCTAGTGCTCATATTATCGGTCACTGGAATTACGACAGTTCTGTTACTAAAAAAATTTCTGTTGTATCCTCTGCTGATGCAGTTGAATTGTTTGTCAACAACAAAAGCTTAGGAAAAGGCATTCAGTCTTATCAGTTTTTATTCACCTTTGAAAATGTAAAGTTTGAACCGGGAACTATTCGTGCTGTTGGATATGACAAAACGGGCAAAAAAATCTGTGAAACAGAAATTAAAACTGCCGGAAAACCTGCTGCAGTCAAACTAACTGCAATTCAAAGACCGGGAGGAACATTAGCAGATGGCAGTGATGTCGCAATTGTTGAAGTTGAAGTGGTAGATGAAAAAGGAAACCGCTGTCCGACAGCTTTAAATATGATCAATTTTGATGTTCAGGGACAGGGAACATTTATTGGCGGAATCGCACAGGGACCGGATAATTACATCGGTTCGAAAAACATTCCGGTTGAATGCGGCGTTAACCGAATTATGGTAAGAGCCGGAGAGAAACAAGGAGAGATTAAAATAAATGCTTCTTCTGAGAATCTTAAAACGGGAACCCTGGTAATTAAAACCATTGCTGTAGATAATGCAAAACTCACGACAGTTATGCCGGATCATCAATTACCGTCTTATACTAAAAAAGGCCCGTCACCAGGTACACCTTCTTTTAAAAAGACAAGAACCCCGATTGCCATAATTGACGCTAAAACTGCTTCGAATCAGACTGATGCTGCTAAAAGTTATGATGATAATGAATTAACAGAATGGTCAAACAGTAAAGACGGAAATCCGGTAATTGAATTTGAATTAGAACGTGAAGCCCTAATCAGTCAGTCAGTAATAAAATTTGCAGGATGGAGAAGCAAAAAATATCCCATCCTAATTTATGTAGACAATAAGGAAGTATTCAATGGTACAACACCAACCAGTTTAGGATATGTAACTCTGGAATGCAAGCCAACAAAAGGTAAAAAAGTCAGAATTGAATTAGCTGGCGCCACTAAAGACAGTAACGAGATAAACCTTGTCGAAATTACAGGAAAAGTGGATCAGGCGGGATTAAAGTCAGGAGATAAAAAGAACGGCGAATTGACAATCGTGGAAGCAGAATTTTATGAGCCTCTTGACAAATAATTTCAGTTTTAAAATAAAAATATTCAAAAATAAAGTTTGTTTGGTTTAATTGGTTTGCTATCAGGTAATTCATACTTACCTGATAGTTTTTTTTACTTATTTAAACAAACAATTTGGTCATTTTTAATAATTTATTTAAAGTCAGATAATATTCAAAGTTCGAACCGACAAGTTCATTTACTCTTCCGGAACTTTGTAACTGCCTTCTCCCGGATACTGAATACTGTCTTTTAATTCTTCTACACGTTTAGGGTCAAATTTAGGAAGCTGAAGTTCGTTATTTTCCTTCCATTTTTTAACAGTTTTCGCTACCTCCTCAGTTTTCTCTTCTGACATTCTGTTATCTCGTGCCATATAAAGTGTTTGGGAAGGATATGCTAAAGATGTTCCGCTATTTTCTATAACATCCATCATTCGCAGTAAAATATCTTCCTGCACTTCCTGCGATATGTCAAAAGTAAAAGCTTCTATATAAGCTGTAATTTCCACTTTTAATGCATCGGTTGTAATACCCGTAAAACGTACCACAGGAGGTGAATTGAGTACGGCAGGATGAGCATACAATAAAGACCGAAGCTCTACCAGCAGGTAACGCATTTGATCAGGCGTGGTTTCCATTCTGAAATTGAATACAGGATTAAAGATAAAACGGTCGCGATGGGCAAAATTTTCTATTTTACTTGCAGAGAGTTGTCCGTTGGGAATGGTCACAATGCTTCGGGCAGACGTGCGCAGCGTAGTAGAACGCATCCCGATAGATTCTACGGTACCTTTGATGTCGTCAACTCTGCAATAATCCCCTACTCTTAATGGCTGGTCGGCGATAAGACTTACACTGCCTACAAAATTCTCTATTGTTTTTTGTGCTCCCAAAGCCAGTGCGATCCCCCCAATTCCCAACGCTGCAAGACCAGCTGTAACATCTACACCAATAATACCAAGGAGCGCAATTATACCGATACAAACGATTGCCGCTTTTGTGGTACGACTTAAAAATAATACGGCAGATACAGCGGATATACGTCCTCTTCTCGTCATCCTGCTGCGTGTAAACATACTGATAAAGTCCGTTATCCTCCAAAGCAGTATAAGAAAAGCTGTAATTCCGATGGTAATCAGGATAATACTAAATCGTTGTCGAACTACTATAGAAATTCCCATACGCTGGGTGAAGGCTATAAATAAAATTACGGTAAGATACATTTGCACAGGTAATGAAAAAGCTTCTATAATTGCTGTCCCTTTATCAGTAGCCGATTTTTTCCATACTTTTTGTATCATAAAAACAAACAGATAAATCAGCATTCTGGAAAGCAGGTAAGAAGCCACAGTCATAATAACCACTACGACCCAATGTCCTATGGGCACATTTCCAAATTTTCGTTCTATTAATGCAGGAGGCAGTATCCTGTCCAGAAAAGTTTTCTCTACCCTGATATCAGCAGAAACTATCGATTCTACTGTAGCTGCAGAGAAAAGCCATACAGCAGGCTGGCTATCGTCGGACTGGTTTTCTACATACAGAGGCAATACTGTTTTTCCGGCCGCTATATTTCCGACAAGGTCCTCTCCTGCTGCCAGATCATCATCAGTACGTCCTGTTTCCTTATTACTAATAATCGAAGAAGGTGATAAATTACCGCCCTGATCCAGCAACTGTTGGAAAGTTTTCGCAATACGTATTCTTTCAGCGGTTCTGCGGTATGAGCGTTTGCTAAGTACAAAATATTGGCTGGCACGAAGATAATTCTGCTCTCCTATAGCTCTTATAAAACCATTCACTGTTCCCTGTGGTGTTCTTCTTCCAAGGGAATCCTCCGGAGTTTTTGCCGGCTCTTCCGTTACAGTTTTATTCGAACCCAATAGCTGGGCTGCAGCTGTGTTCGGCTTTATTAGTAATATCAGTAACAAGAGTAATGACAGTAAACGCTTAATATCTAAAATCATAGTTTTACAGGTTTCAATTTATTGAACTACTAAATTTAATAAATATAGCAGACAAAAGAAACCTTTTCATAATAGAAGTACTAAATATAACCCTGCCAATCTGATTTCAAACAAACAAGGCCTAATATTAAAAGAATATTAGGCCTTGTCTTAAAAGATGTTTTTTTACTTACATCATCAAACTTTCAATTCTGGAATATGAAATTTCAGGATTTGCACCCGGAGCTTCAGCTACTAATGCTCCTACCGCACAGGAAAAATCTATAGCATTTTGCGGATCTTTACCGGAAAGCAACGAGGTAATTAAGGCTGCCAAAAACGAATCTCCTGCGCCTACTGTATCAGCTACCTCAACAGGGTAACCTTTGTTTTCATATAGCTGGCCTTCCCACATTAATAATGCACCATGTTTTCCTCTTGTTACGCACATAGCTGTGACTTTATTTTTTTCTGCTATGAAGTTCATATTGTCTTCAAGAGTTGTAAACGGTGAATCCATACTTGCAGTAATTTCTAACAATTCTTCATCATTAAACTTAATAAAATCAGCCGAATGCATTAATTTTTCCAGAATTTCATAGGAATAATGGGGTTTTCTTAAATTCACATCAAAAACCTTATAGACTTTAGCCTGTAACAATTCTTCGAGAGATTGTCGGGATATTTTGTCTCTGCAAACCAGACTTCCATAAATTAAGACATCTGAATCAGCTACTATTTTTTTAGCTAAATCATTCAGTAGAATTTTGTCCCATGCGGCTGGGTAGCTTATTTCGTAACTGGCAGATCCACGTTCGTTTAGTGTTACATTTACCACTCCGGTAGCAAAATCTTCTGTTTCCATAATGGCATTGGTATCCAGACCTAAACTTTTCACCTGATCTAAAATTGCTTTTCCGTCTTCATCATGGCCTACGCAGCTGATCATGGCCACTTCACAGCCAAACGTTTTCATTCGTAAGGCTACATTTAATGGTGCACCGCCAATCTTTTTCTCATTTGCAAAAACATCCCACAGGACTTCTCCGTACGCCACCGCCTTAAGGTTTTTTCTGTTATTCATTCTAAAATTATTTTAATTAATGTTATTCGGGTTGTGTTACCTGAAGATTTGTAATTATTGCATTCTGTCCTTCAGATACTAATCCCCATTTATTTTTGTCACGTCCGTAAATACGATTGGTCAGCGCTGCTTTTCCGTTGATATAAAGTACAACAACACTTCCTTCTGCGATTATTTCAACATCATATTTAACACCGGTTTGAAATGGATACGATATTCTTGTCACTTCCTGAGAAGCCGAATTAAATCCTTTAATTTTTCCCTGAGCAATGTCAAAAACTATTTTGTAATAAACTCCGGTATCATTGGTATGAAAAGCAAATCCTGCCGTACCGGAATTATTTGCCAAAGTAACTTCTGCTTTTATTCTGGCTTTTTTTCCTATCGGTTTAAAAGTCACCATTGCTTTTTCTGCAGTGCCCTGTAAAGCATAACTTTCATTGTTCACTGTCGTATTTCCTAAAGTTACCTCAACCTCAGCAGTAATGCTTTTCTTAGAAAACAAATCTATGACAGCTTTTGGCGACTGTGTCCCTAAAGTTCCATCTGTATTCTGAATCAGTTCATGAATAACCATATTTCCTGCCCAATCTTTATTACCAAGATCGTTTTCAGGAGTTTTTCTGGCATTCCATCCAAAAACATATCTTTTGTTTCCATCAGAAGCTGTTTTTCCTGCATAAAAATATTCTCCATCAATCATATCGTTTTGTGGCGTTGTCCAGGGACCATTAAGAGATGTTGCCATTTTATAATGTGTTCCTGTATTGCCACTCCAGTTTTCAGAAAACATCAAATACCAGTAATTTCCCATTTTAAATATGTCGGCACACTCCATCATTAAATAATTCTCCTGAGGAGTTGTGGTATAAAGCGGCGTTTGAACATCCCATTTTCCCGAAGCCGGATCAGCACTTGTAAAATGCAGTAAAACCGCTTTTCTTCCGGGATCAGTCTGTGTACTAACGAGCATTGAATACTTTTTCAGATCTTCATTATAAAATACATGCGGATCTCTGAAATCATAATTATAATAACCTGCAGGCGCTGTAATTTTAAACGAAGAAATTTTGGTCCAGTTTTTCAAATCCGGGCTTGTAGCGCACAATACACTTTCTCTTGCGTTAGACTGCAAAAATGCCGGTAAACCATTGTGTCCGGTATAATAAAAGTAGTAAAGATTCCCCACTTTTACAACTGATCCTGTACCAACAGCAAAATCGGAATCAGTAGTTTGTCCATACGGAATCGTTTGGCCTTCGTATGTAAAATGTGCTAAATCGGTACTTAAAAATTCATGAATATCGTGAAATCCTTTTCCGGCCGGTTTATTTTGTGCATCATGCAGAAAATAAATATGGAACTTGCCATTATCAAAAAACGGCATTATATCACCAGTATAACCAGCACTGTAATACGGATCGTTTGCTCCCATCCATTGTGCAGGCGGCATAGGAAACACACTGGTTATCTCAGAATTACCTCCTGAAATAGAACCACCAATATATGTCTCGTCAGAACTGCATGAAACAAGTGACAAGAAAATGGCGGCTATCGTTATTATATTTTTATATTTCATTTTTGTTGCGTTCTTAGGTTATTTTTTAGCCAGATAATTGATACTGTTTTGAGTCAAAAACTTGATATTATTGATAAATTCATTTGCCTGACTCGGAACACCACTGCTGTTGGTTTCATTATACCAATCGTAAGCTCCCATTGAAATTACAATTACATTTTTATTAGCAGATGAGTTAGGAAACTCTGCAATTGTCACTCTTCCGTCAAGGTTATTGTCCCAGGCTTCACTGGCTAAATTGGTTCCACCGCTTTGGTTTCTCCAGCCTTCACCATTTCCATAACCGCCCCATTCCGGTAAGAACCACCATGCGGTATGATTCTGTCTAAAAGTTCCGCTTTGCAGTAAATTGGCTTTTCCGGCTTCAAAAGTGACCAATCCTTCAAAAACTGGATGGTTCTCGTGTCCAACAAATGACATTCCCCATGAATTGTTGTCTACAAATCCGTTTGGAGCAAAATCTCCAAAAACGTTATTCGGGCCTTTTCCTGATGGTACAATTCCTAATGCATCAACATATTGTGAAGCAAAAGACGTCAAAAGTAAATTGCCTCCGTTAGATCTAAAATTCTTTAAAGCTGTAGTAACTGCAGGCTTGTAGGCAATTGCCGGTAAATTAGCGGCCGAATCAAAATGCCACCAAATCACATCAACATCGCTTAAATCAGCACCGTTTTCAATACTGCCAAAGGAAATATATTTTGCTCCGTTAAAAGTTGAAAAGAACCAATTGGCTGCAGTTATTTCATCCATATTCGTTAACTCCCCTCTTGTTGCTGCTGTCCCTAAAAAAGCTACAACTAAACCTGTTACAGGAACACCTACATTCGCAGTATAATTTACACTTTTTCCGTTTGAAGTTATTGTAAAAGTTACAGCATTTGTAAAATCTATAGTCGCTCCGGAAGTTGGCGAAATACTAACTCCTTCGGTCAATTCAATAACCGGTTTCAAAGCCGTTAAATCAGTATTTTCAGGTAGTGTCATTGTAATGGTTTTACTCACATCATTGATGGTTGCAGCAACGCCATTAATTTTAAAACTTTTAACAGGACTCAATACCACAGTTGTCACGGTATAATCTTTATATAGATTTCCGTTTGTGACCCTGAATTTTACAGGATTTGTAAAATTAATTGCTGTTGTTAAATCCGCTTTAGAACTTGCTCCTTCTTCAAAAACAACTTCTGGTTTAACTGCAGTGATATCTGATCCGTAAGGCATCGTAACCTTAATATTTCCTGTTTTCTGATCAATTTCTCCTGCAACACCGTTTATTTTAAAAGAAGTTACATTTGAAGGGGAATCGACATCAAAACCTCCGCTTTCAAAACCATTTTCACAAGCTGTAATTATAAAAAGTATTGCTAACAGCAGAGATACTTTTCCCCAATATTTATTTATATGTTTTTTCATATTGCTATCTTAAATAAATTAATAACCCGGATTTTGTTTGTATAATCCCTGACTGAAATTAATTTGCTTCAGCGGAATTGGGCAATACTCTTCTTTATTGGCATCAAAAAAGGCATCCTGATAGTAATTACGTTTTGTTTTTTCTTTCGTATAAAATGCATTCATTACTTCATCTGTCACTCCCCATCTTACCAAATCAAAGAAACGGCTTCCTTCCATAGCCAATTCTAAACGGCGTTCCCAGCGCAAGGCTTTACGGGCAAAATCCTGAGTCCAGTTGCAATTGCTCCCGTCAACATATTTTTCGATTTTGAAGTTGTTTACATACGGAAGTCTTCCGGTACTTTGAGCAGCTCTTTCCCTGATTTGATTAATAAGCGGCAAAGCTTCTGTATGTCTTCCCAGTTCAATTAAAGCTTCTGCGCGCATCAGGATTACATCCGCATAACGAATTTGTATTCTGTTTTTTGAATTTCCATAAAACGGATCAATATTCACTACACAACTGCAGTTTGGGGCAACATTTTCTTTTAATGAGGCAAAATAACCGTATGTTCCCGGAGATCTCACCCATGCTTCAACATATAAAAACTCAGGATCATATTTGTATGGCAGTCCCGGCATGGCAACGGTATGGTACAAGCGGGGATCTACGGTTGTAGCATTGATGTTTTTATAATCAAAATCCTGATCATTATAGGTGTCAAATTCAGGTAAACCATTAGTCCCTGTTTTAAAAGCATTCACTAAGTTTTGACTTGGTTTATGAAAATCACAGCATCCTAAACCTTGTGGTGTAGACAGCACATCTGAAAAATTCAGTCTGCCGTATAAAGTTCCGTCATTATCTGAAAACTGAATCGAGAAGATGGATTCTGTTCCGTTTTCAAAAGATCCCGGTAAAAAGTTATTCGCAAAATCAGGTTCTAAATTTGCTTTTCCGATCACTTTATCTGTCGCAGTAATTACTTCCTGCAAGTGCTGTTGGTTGATTCCGGTAACGTTGAATTTATCATCCTGCGTGTATGCCTGATACAAACGTGTTTTGGCTAAATAAGCATAGGCGGCTTTTTGGGTGGCACGTCCTACCTGTGGCTGTGTTTCCGGTAAAACATCGGCTGCAGCCTGAAAATCTTCTGCAATTTTGTTCCAAAGTTCTTCGTTGGAAAAAACCTTATTCGAAATTGTTTTATATTGTTCTACAGGAACATCCTCTGTGATATAAGGAACATCCCTAAACATAATTTTTAGCATAAAGTAGAAATGGCCTCTTAAAAAACGCATTTCGGCTATTCGTGTTTTTTTCAGCGGATAATCGGCTTCCGAAATTTGTTCTAAAGCTTTCAAAGCTTTATTGGCTCTGGAAACGCCTACGTAGCTGATGTACCAAAAACTATCTAATTCTCCAAAATCAGGTCGGATATTATTAGACACTTCAAAAAAGTGAAAATCCTGAATATCATTTGTTCCGCTTCCGCCTTTATAAGCATCATCAGAACGTACGTTCCCAAATGGCCACAAGCTGTACGGAGAGTCGTAATGATCGTTGCCTAATTGGGCATAAGCTGCATTCATAAATCCTTCTATTGATTGCGGTGTCACAATATCATCTTCTGACAATACGCCACGAGGATCATTTTCAAGAAAATCCGAACAGGAAGCAAAAATCCCCATCACTAAAAATCCTGCTATATATAGTATCTTTTTCATATGTAAATAATATTTGTCTTTCATTGGAATATGGAATCGCCATTCTTCATTACTTTTTATGATTTTGATTCATGGCGATTTCATGTTTTTCGATTAAATCTTTTATAAAGTAAAATTTAGACCTGCCGTAAATGTCGTTGGCTGAGGGTATCCAAATCCAGCATTTTCAGGATCGATACCTGTGAAATTTTTGGCATCAATAATCAATAAATTCTGTCCGCTGATATACAGGCGGAAACTGTCAAAATTTATTTTTTTCAGGAACTCTTTTGGCAGACTGTAGCCCAACTGCAAAACCCTAAGTTTCAAGTAACTTCCGTTTTCTACATAATAGGTTGAAAATCTTGACTCTGCATTTCTATCGACAGTAGTTAAAGCCGGAATAGTAGAATTTGGATTGTCTAAAGACCAGGCATTCAGCAAGCGTGTTCCTTTGTTTGACCCAACATCATCCACACTCCAGAAATCTGTCTGATATTTGGTATTGTTAATCACATCGACATCTGAAGCTCCTTCCCAAAAAGTGGTAAAATCAAAGTTTTTGTAAGCCAGATTCAGGTTGATTCCGTACAATAATCCCGGATTTGGATTTCCAATCCACGTACGATCTTTATCTGTAATAGTTCCGTCGCCGTTTAAATCCTGATAGCGAATTCTTCCAAGGCCTTTTCCTTCCTGAATGGCCGAGTTATCTACTTCATCCTGACTTCTGAACAATCCATCAGCCACATATCCATACATTGAATTGATCGGGCGACCTAAAATATTATCCTCTAATCCGTCTCCTCCGTAATTATTTTTCACTTCATCAGGCAATTCGGTAATCTTATTTTTATTGGCTGAAATATTTCCTGAAATTTCATATTTCAATCCAAATGAAGTTTCATCACTGTAACCCAGCGTAAATTCCCAACCCTCATTTTCCATCGATGCTCCGTTTACCCAACGGTTTCCTCCTTCTCCAATCACTCCCAGGTAAGGTGGCAATACCAAAATGTCTTCTGTTTTTTTGATATAATAATCAATTGAACCGCTTAGTTTTTGTTTGAATAAACCAAAGTCTAAACCAATGTTGGTCTGCGTGGTTGTTTCCCATTTTAAATCGTCATTGCCTGACTGTGTAGCAATAAATCCGGAAGGAAGCAATCCGTTTCCGTTTCCTGCAATATCATAGGCTGTCCCAAAAGACGTTGCCCACGTAGGGCTTCCGCCTGCATAACTGGCCAGATAAAGACTGTAAACTGCCGTATTACTGATTTCCTGGTTTCCTGTTTGTCCCCATCCTGCCCTTAGTTTTAAATCTGAAAATACCGGAGCATTGTTTTTAATGAAATTTTCGTTGCTGATTCTCCATCCTGCAGAAACAGCTGGAAAGGTTCCGAATTGGTTGTTTTTTCCGAAACGTGAAGATCCGTCACGACGAATTGTAGCCGAAAGTAAATATCTGTTACCAAACTCATAATCTGCTTTTCCGAAATAAGAGAGAAGCGAATAAACTGTTGAAGTCCCACTCGTAAAAGATTCACCCGTTCCTGCATCCGGATACATATAATCCGGTGTTTCGATCAAAAAGTCATTTTTACGCAGGGTATTGGTATCAAAAACATCTTTATACATCTCTGTTCCTCCCATTAGGGTTAAATTGCTTTTTCCTAAATTCAGGTTGTAAATAGCAGTATTAGTCCAGGTCCATTTATCACTTTGTGACTGATCGATGGTTACCGAATTCTGGTCATTTTCAAGATAACCTGATTTATAACTTCTCTGTAAAGTGCGTTTTTTGTAAAATCCGTAGTCCATACCAAAACTTGTTTTGATGTGCAGATTTTTGATGATTTCTAAATCAGCATATACATTTCCGAAAAGACGCAGATAATCGTAATTATTATCTTTATTGTATTCTAAAAGACGTGCCGGATTTTGTCTGTCATTCATTCCTCCTACAGGTCCTCCCCATCCAATTCCGTCTACTGTACGAACCGGAATTATTGGCAATGCACGAAGTGCGGGATCCAGAACACCAGGATCTGTAACCTCTTTGGTACGATTGAGACTGAAATTTTCACCAATGACCAATTTGCCATCAAAATATTTATACGAACTATTCATTCTGGCTGAAATTCTTTCGAAATCAGTTGTTTTTACAACACCTTCATTTCCATAATAACCCAATGAAAAAACGTAATTTCCTTTGTCTGACGCATTCGACACCGACAGGTCATACGAATTGGCTACTCCGGTTTGCGAAATGGCATCGTACCAGTCTGTATTTGAAGCTTTCAGAGTCTGATCAGCGTCTAGATATTCGGGAACTAAAACCCTGTTTAATTGAGGTTTATTATTATTTACTGACCAGTCAAATTGGTAACGCAGGTTATTATTGTTTGGATTTAATCCGTCGTTAATATTGGCCTGCCATAAAGCCTGACCAAACTGATTGGCATTCATCACATCTAATTTTCTTGAGTAGTCAGAAATAGAAGCATAGGTGCTGAAGTTAATTCGCATTTTGCCTGCTTTTCCTTTTTTGGTTGTAATAATGATCACTCCGTTTGAGGCTCTTGATCCATAAATACTGGCAGAGGATGCATCTTTTAAAACCTGAATCGTTTCGATGTCATTCGGATTCAATTCATGCATTCCTGATTTCGTAGGCATTCCGTCAATAACATAAAGAGGGTCTGTATTGTTTAAAGTTCCGACACCACGAATTACGACTTTCGTATTTCCTCCGCTCGGAGAACCGTCAGATGAAACCTTTACCCCTGCGATTCTTCCCTGCAATGCTTTAATTGGGTTAGGTTCCGGCTGTTTCATGACTTCTTTCATGTTTACAACTGCAACGGCACCGGTAATGTCGGTTTTCTTTTGTTTGGAATATCCTGTTACAACCACCTCGTTCAGCTGATTGTTATCCACTCTTAAAGTGATATTGAGCGTTTTTTGTCCTTTTACGGAAACCGACTCAGGTGCATAACCGATAAAAGAAACAATAATTGTCGCATCAGGCGCTATGTTTTGGAAAGTAAAATTTCCGTCAAAATCTGTTGTTGTGCTCGTGTTTGTACCTGAAATAAGTACACCTGCTCCCGGAAGCGGCATTCCGTCACTGGACGAAAAAACCGTTCCTTTAATTCCGCCTTCCTGTGCTGTCATCAGCAGCACCGGGAAGAAGAAAAATAGAAAATAAATCATTTTACTTTTCATAGTTTGTGGTTTGGTTTAAGTTAGTTTAGTTAATATTTAATTGGTTTAATACGATATTGCTCATCTCAATTCCTTCATTTGAAGAAACTGAAAGAGAAGTAAATGGCTGATTAGAAAAAAAGATTTCTGTCAATACTCTTTCGCCATTGTTATAAAATATTTCAATAGATGTTTTGTCTAGGATGATTTTAAAAGCACCTTCTTTTTGGCTTCCTTCCAAGGCTGCTTTGCTAATCTTTGAAGCAAATTTTTCTGAAAAATCAGTTTTTCCGGATTTAGAACGATCCAAAAACAAATGATTTTCTGTATTGTTAATACCAAAAGTCAAAGATTCTCCTGATGGATTTGAAAGTATAAAAGTGTACGTGTCCTCTTTTAAGTTCTTCACATTAAAACTGATAATTGCCTTAGTTAAATCTACTTTTTCTGCTTCCGGAATCGAAAGTTTTCCTTTTCCTTTAAGGTTTTTTCCTTTAATAGTTTTAGAAACATATTTATTTATTTCCTTTACTGGATTACTGATGAGATTATAATCATTTCCTTTTTTAACTAGCTCTATTTCACGTGCAATTGTCGTCGCGCTTCTCCATGTATTAGTTGGTACATCTTGCGCATAATCCCAATTGGACATCCATCCAATAAATAATCTTCGCCCGTCTGCGCTCGGAACATTATTCCAGGTTACGCCTGCATAGTTATCTTTTCCGTAATCAATCCAAACGGCTTTTTCTTTTTCTACTTTTTGAGCAAAATTATTGTCCTGTGTAAAGGTTTTTCCATCAAAATCCCCAATAAAATATTGCGTTCCGGAACCACCGTTTGCTCCACCCGGATTTAAACTCTGAATTAAAACCCATTTGGTTTCGTTAGTTCCTTTTACTTTTATTTCAAAGAAATCCGGACATTCCCAAACACCTCCGTGAGCACCGATATTTTTTCCAAAATCCGATAAATATTCCCAGTTTTTAAGATCTTTCGATTTGTAAAATTGGGATCGATCCTGAGCTGCCAAAACCATTATCCATTGTTTATGCGTTTCATCCCAGGTCATTTTTGGATCACGGAAATCACGAATTCCAGGGTTTTTGATGACAGGATTTCCTTCCTCAAATTTCTGCCATGTAAAACCGTTGTCATTCGAATACGCAATATCCTGCTGTTCTACATCAATCTTGTTTTCTTTTTCCTTTGTCATATCATGCAACGTATAAATCGCCACAATTGGAGCTGTTTTTCCTGTACCCAATCCCGAAGTATTGTTCACGTCGACAGCAGCACTTCCTGAAAAAATATATTTGTCACGGTCTGGATAAATAGCAATAGGCTGTTCTTCCCATTTAATTAAATCTTTGCTTATCGCATGTCCCCAATGCATTGGCCCCCATTTATTTCCATCAGGATAATACTGATAGAATAAATGATAATTTCCGTTAGCATAGAACATTCCATTCGGGTCATTCATCCAACCTTTTTTTGGTGTAAAATGAAAATTAGGACGGTACATTTTTTCTTCAGCTGTATTTACAACCGAAGTCTGAGTATTTTGTGCAGCAGCTGAAAATGGTTTACAGCCCGATATTGAAAATAGAACAGCACTACAGAATGCCAGCGGTAGATGTTTCATTGATTTCATGGTTTTTGATATTTTTTTTAGTTAGATTTTCACTTAATGCTTCTAAAGAAATTCCTTTGGTTTCCGGCATCATAAAAATGACAAACAGTAATTGCAGCACCATCATAAGTGTAAAAATTAAGAATACAACTTCAGGTCCGATTTCTGAAAATAACATCGGAATTAAAGACGGAATTATCGCTGCCAAAACCCAATGCACTGAACTTCCAAAAGCCTGACCCGAGGCACGAATGTGATTTGGAAAAATCTCTGAGATGAAAACCCAGATAACCGCTCCCTGACCAATGGCGTGCGACGCAATAAATAAGAAAAGGAAAATAGGTACTGATAATCCTCCCCAATTGAAATAAAACGAAGCAGAGACCAATCCTAAGGAAATAATATATCCAACAGAACCAATGTACATTAACAACTTTCTTCCTAATTTGTCGATTAATGCTACACCGATTAAAGTAAATATAAGATTAGTAATTCCGATTCCGATACTGCTTAATAAAGCTGTATTTTGTCCTAAACCTGCTTCTTCAAAAATTCTTGGTGCATAATATAAAAAAGCATTTATTCCCGAAAACTGATTGAAAAATGCAATTAAAAAAGCCAGCATTAATGGGAAACGGTATTTTTTCATGAAAATATTTTCATGTCGGGTAACGCCGTTTTCCCTGGAATCGTCCATAATATCGGTGAGGTTGGCAGTCGGATCAATTTGAAACAGCACTTTACGGGCTTCTTCATCACGATTTTTTGATAGTAACCATCTTGGACTTTCCGGAATTGTCAGTATAAAGAGAATATAGATAAGTGATGGAAAAGCCTGAACCCCTACCATCCAACGCCAGGCATTTTCTCCAATATCTTTTAAAAAGTAATTTGAAATAAAGGCAATTAAAATTCCCAATACAATATTAAACTGGTACAAAGCTACTAAACGACCTCTTTTATCAGCAGGGGCAATTTCAGATACATAAGCCGGGGCAGCAATAGTAGAAGCGCCAACCCCTAAACCACCTAAAAATCTGAAAGCTGCAAAAACAAAAGGATTGTTTGCGTACGCAGCACCAACTGCAGAAATGAAGTATAAAATTCCAATCCAGAATAACGTCTTTTTACGACCTAATTTATTGGTTGGGATTCCTCCAAAAATAGCACCAACTACAGTTCCCCAAAGTGCCATTGCCATCACAACAGATCCATGAAAAGCATCAGATGAATGCCAGAGAAGCTGCAATTGTTTATCAGCTCCAGAAATAACTACGGTATCAAAACCGAATAGAAAACCTGCCAGTGCAGCAGTAACAGACCAAATCAATATCTTATTCATTGTACATGTATTAAAAACTTATCGCTAAGATATCTGCAATAAAATCAACTTATTTTTAATGATGTTACAATTTAATTATATAAATATTGATAGTTTGACAATTAACCCGTAAAGCTTTTATTTACAGTACTTTGACTAATTTTTATTTTATTTACGAAAACCGTGTAGTTTCGATTTTGTTACATTAGGTTTAAAATTGATACCTGATTTGCATCAATTTTAAACCAACTTTAATTTGAGGATTTGTATTCCTTAGGTGATATTCCAAATTTATTCTTAAAAGCTGTAGAAAAATAGTTTGGAGAAGTAAATCCAAGAGCGTATGCAATTTCAGAAATATTCATTTCATTTGACTTTAAAAGCTCTGCAGCTTTCTCCAGTTTGACATTATTAATATGATCGCTGATATTGATTCCAATGATTGCTTTTACTTTTCGGTACAGCTGAACCCTTGAAACACCAAGCTTGTCTGCCAAATCTTCTACTGAAAATTTAGGGTTTTCAACATTTTTATTGATCAGGTCATTCATTTTAGTAATAAACGACTGTTCGGGGTTACCAAATTTCGATTCAGGTTCTACACGGTAAATATTGTTGGTATAATAATAACGTAATTTTTCTCTGTTAAAAAGCAGGCTTAAAATAGATTGTTTTAAAATCGCAAGGCTAAAAGGCTTGGTAAGATACTGATCAACTCCGCTCTGCAATCCTTTTAAAACAGATTCCTTATTACTTTGAGCCGTTAATATAATAATCGGAATATGAGAAGTCCGTAAATCCTTCTTAAGATCTTTACTAATTTCGTAGCCATCTTTATCTACTAAATTAATGTCGCAGATTATAATGTCCGGTACAATTTCCATAGCTTTTTCAAAAGCATCGCTTCCATCAGAAGTATGCACTACATACTCACCTGATAATTTAGATTTTAAAAAAGCAACCAGATCTGTGTTGTCTTCAATCACTAAAAGAGTATGTTTCTCCGATTCAGAAGTTAAGACAGCCTCTTTGAATTCAGTATCTTCTTCAAGATAATCCGTTATCAGATTTGGAATCCTGTTTAGATTTTCCGCTGCATTTATAATTTCTGATGGCTCCAGATGACTGCTTCCTTTCAATAAAGTAATTACAAATTCGCTTCCCTGTTTCGATTTAAGTTCAATATTTCCATGATGTAAAAGCACAAACTCTTTTGACAGATGAAGCCCGATTCCGGAGCTGTTTTTGTTATTGTTCGACGCTTTAAAAAAGGGGCTAAACACATTGGACAACTCATTTTCCGGTATTCCTATTCCAGAATCCTTAAAGCTAATTTTAACCGAATTGTCCTGATTCTCTGTAATGGAAATGACTATTTTTCCGTTATCCGGAGTAAATTTAAAAGCATTAGACAGCAAATTGAAATACACTTTGTCCATCAGGCTTCTATCCATAAACAGTTCCAGGTTTTTATTTTTGCAAATAAGCTGAAAATCTATATTCCGGCGCGACGCTTCACCTTTAAAGTTGGTCATGACTTCATTTGTAAAATCGTAAACTTTAGTGTTTATAGCTCTTAAGGTAAATTTTTGCTCTTCAATTTTTCTAAAATCCAAGAGCTGATTTATTAATCGCAACAGCCTGTTCGAATTTTTATGAATCAGTTTTACTTCATCAATAAGTACAGTTCCTTTAATCTTATCATTTTCTATCAACGACTCCACATAACTCATAATCAATGTTATGGGGGTTTTAAATTCATGTGAAAGGCCAGTAAAGAAATTCAATTTTGCTTCGTTGCTCCTATCGGCAATTTTAGCCATTTCCTGAATTTCATTATTCTGATGAATTACGGTCTGGTTAATTTTTTCGAGCTGCTTTTTCTTTCTTGAAATTGAAATCGTCGAATAAATACTGTAAATAGTCAGACTCAGAATAATTACTAAGAAAAAACTCAACAGTCTTACCAGATTATTTTGCGAAGCATATTCTTTTTCCTGAACATTTATAGCACCTTGCTGGGATTCAATAACAGCTTGCTGCTGATCTACTTTATCCATCTGATTTTCGATGATCTCGGCATTATTCCTGTCGATTACAATTGTATTGAGAATATTATTTTTGGCAAAAGGTTCTTTATTGTAAATTTTCAAAGCCAGTTTCAATGCTTCATTTCCTCCGGTGGGATACAAGATTGTACCATCTAAAATGTCATTTTTTACCAACTCAATACCACCGCTAACCGTATTAAGCCCGTCAACTCCCAAAAATTTAATCTTTTTTTCTAAACCTAATGTTTTAGCAGTTTCCCATGCGCTTAAAGCCATGCGATCGTTGTGGGAAAAAATATATTCGATATCCTTATTTTGTCCCAAAATTGATTTTAGAGAAGCCTTAACAGATTCACCTTCCCAGTTGCCATGAATAGTGTTTTCGATTTTGAAACGTTTATTTTCGTTGACTACCTGAACAAATCCCAAACTGCGTTCGTAAGCCGGTGATGAACCGCTTGCTCCTGTAATTTCAACAATTTTACCAGATCCTTTACTATGTGAAATGATATACCTGGCGGCAATTCTTCCGATTTCAATATTATCAGCCCCAAGATAAGCCGTATAATTTTCTCCTTCAATTTTTCGGTCTACCACAAGAACCGGAATTCCTGCTTTTATTGATTTTTCTACAACAGCAGTCAGGGGTTTTGACTGAATAGGTGAAACGATAATAACATCTACTCTATTGGATATAAATTTTTCAATATCTTCTATCTGCTTTTGAATGTTGTTATTGGCATCACTAATATACAAATCGACTTCAGGGCGTAATGAAGCTTCAATTTTTATCGAACTGTTCATTTGTTTTCGCCAGTCGTCTGTAGTCATGGCCTGAGAAAATCCGACTTTTATTTTATTTCCCTGTTTTTGTGTGCAGGAAACTAAACTTAATGATGCTAAAAAAAACATCAAAGTATATTTTACAAATTGATACATGAAATTATGAGTTTATGTAATGAAACGAATTTAGAAACTATCTTTTAGAACAAAAACCTGTCAAAATAATTAGGAAGGATTATTTTTCTGTGACAAGCATTAAGATATATAAATAAAAGGTAAAATTAAGCTTTTATTCCGTCCATACAAATTAGAATCGACAATTCATTATTAGCAGGATTTTTTAGCAAACTTTATCTTGAATGAATTGTTGCGATTATTATATCTGACTATATTTTTTATTACTTTAAATAATATGTAAAATTATAATTGTATTTTTTACACTAATGTTTAAAAAATGATTATATTCGGCAAATAGATTAATAACAAATGAAAGCAGAAAGAGAGAATGCCACAATTAATTTAGAAATAAATTCAAGTATCCCTAAATATATCCAGATCGCAAACAGTATTGCAGATGATATTTTTGAAGGGAAATTTGTTATTGGTGAACGTCTTCCCTCGATAAGGACTATAAGCAACAAAAACGCTGTGTCACGTGATACAGCCGAAAAGGCATTTAAGGAATTACGGGATCGCAGTTTAATTTATTCGGTTACGGGACTTGGCAATTTTGTAGAATCTAAAGATCTTGATTCTAATATTAATGTGTTTTTTCTTATAAATAAGCCATGTACTTATAAAATGGAAATTTATAATTCATTTGTGAGTGCGTTGGGAGAAAAAGGCCAGGTTGATATGTACCTGTATTATTGTGATGAACAGCTTTTTATTAATGCTATAAAGAAAAATATAAATAATTACAATTATTTTGTCATCATGCCTCACTTCAGAGACGTTAACCAAAGCCATATCAATCATACACCAATAACAATTAAGGCTATTAATTCTATCCCGAAAGATAAATTGGTTCTGTTAGATAATTCCCATGCTGAAATTTCAGGAAGTTTCCCTGTGATTTATCAGGATTTTAAATTAGATGTCATTAACGCCCTTAATGAAGGAGCTGGAAAATTAAAAAAATATGAAAAAATAATTTTAGTATATCCTACAAAAGCGGTTTTTCCTTACCCTGCGGGACTTTTAGAAGGATTTTTAGAATTTTGTTCCGATCATCAATTTGAATTTAGGATTATGGAACAAATACCTGCCAGTCTGGAATTTACATCAAAAGATGCCTATATTATTATCGAAGATAATGACCTCGTAAATCTGGTACAGCAAACCAAAGAAAAAAAACTTAAAATAGGAGATGATATCGGAATTATATCTTACAATGATACTCCGCTAAAAGTTTTGTTGGATATTACGGTATTAAGCAGCGATTTTATAACAATGGGACAAAAAGCTGCAGAAGCCATACTTACCAAAACAAAAGATAATTTTAAAAATCCTTTTCTATATATTGAACGTAATTCATTGTAAAAACTAATGTTTTATACAACTGATAAGAATTGGCATTTAATTAAACATGGTCTAGACACGCAATAGTGTTGTCAAATGTTTTCGACCGGTGATGGAAATTATACAACACTTCTGTCAAACTATGTAAAAATCAATTGTTACTATTTAACAAATTTTGGTAAAGCTCCTAATTTGTATAAAAAATGAAACGAATTTTATTTTTATATTGTGTAATTTCTCCTGTGCTTTCTTTTTCACAAGCTTTCAATTATAATTCCAAAGTTTCATTTGCTATTGAGACATACGCTTTTCTTAAGGGACAGAACACAGCTCTTCAAAAAATTGCAGTCCAGTTTCCACAGCTTAAACCTAATGTTACTGTTGCAGAAAAAAATTTAAAAACCGTTTTCGGCAGAGCTGAGAAGAATCTTAAACAATTTTTGAAAGAAGAACTTAACCACAAACAATATAACTCATTACAGAATTACCTTGATTCTCTTTTACATCACCAATTTCCAAATCAAATTGAGAAAGAGAAATATGCTCACGACTTCCTTTTAAAAGTTCAGGAGCGATCTAATAATATTAATAATGAAATGCTGTCAAAAGGGATTTTGTCGTTTAAATATCATGACGCACCACATCAGGAAATTACCGATGGCCATGTTGATTTTTTTACTACCGAAAATCATCCTAAAGCAGAAGAAACTTCTTTGACAATCCCGATACCAAAAAGCTGGCTTGCTGAAGAAGCTGAAATGCCTCAAACAATTCAGCAATTTACCAGTTACTATGGGAATGGCAATGAAAAAATACTGATTGTGGTATATGATTTACCTGAAGAGCTGCAAGGTATCAAGCTGACTGAAAAATCAATTGCATCCATACTGCCTCCCAATACCAAACTTTTCCGCTCTGAAGCCGTAACAATTGATGGACTTCCTGCACTTATGATAGAAGTCGAAGAATCATTACAATATCACAAAGACTCCATGAAGGTACGAATGCTGCAATTTATGCTTGTTCAGAATCAGAAATTGTACTGTCTGCAGGGAAGCATTGGACCGGAAGAAGCACATGAAGATCTGGAATTACAGATTGAAAAATTTGAACCGCTTTTCAGACTTATTGCTTCCAGGGCAGAGCTGGATGAGTAATATATAATTTATTAGTTCCTTTTTCTTTAATTTTAAAGCAAAAAAAGTGTTCAATAACTGAACACCTTTTTTTTTAATTTTTCAAAAATCTGAAACTATTAGAAGTTGCTTTTAACTCTTTGCCTGTAAATTCCATGTCAATTATCGCAGCTTTTCTGGGTGAAACTTCAGTCTCACTAAAATGCGTATGCAATACATAATGCATTACATTGGCTTTATCCCAAAAAACATCTCCATGTCCAACACCATTGAAACCTGCGTTTTTCTTACTGATTATCGGACTATTACTTGATTTTTCCCACGGACCAAAAGGACTTTGACTTGTTGCATATCCAACAGCATAATCCGGATTTCTGAAATCATTGGTCGAGTAAATCATATAATATAAACCACCATGTTTCACTACAGTCGGACCTTCCGTTACCGGCCAATTTGTATTTTGAGTATTTTCCCATGGTAATGTTCCTGAAATACATTCCTTTAAAGTTTCTGGTTTTATACTTTGAAGGTCATCATTCAGTTCAGCAGCAAAAATGCGGTTTCCATTAGTCAGCCTTACAAAATACAAGTATTTTTTTCCATCTTCATCAATAAAAATAAAAGGATCGATTTGATTTCCGGTTTCAAATACCGGCTTTTTAGATTCGTTTTTAAAAGGCCCAAGAGGACTGTCACTGCTTGCAATGGCAATATTTTCATTAGCCGTATAAATCATGTAAAACTTGTTGTTATACTTCAAAATCTGAGGTGCCCAGAATCCTTTGTCTCCATAAGAATCGCCTTTTTTTAAAGCCAGTCCGTTCTGTGCTCCTTTCGGCTCGCTCCACTTTTGCAGATCTGAGGAAGTATATACTAAGAATCCATCACCGTTGGCTATATTTCCCGTTGTGGTTCCATATAAATAATAAGTCCCATCGTTATAAAAAATAGTCGGATCGGCTACAAAAATATTTTTTGGTACTGTTATAACAGGGGCTTTTGTCTCATCCTTATCCTGAGAACAGCAAACGAAGATGCAAAACAAACTCAATGATACAAATACATTTTTCATTTTATAATAGGTTTTTAATTGTTATTAGAAATACCATTTTTAAATTAGTACTAATACTATATTACTTGACAGAGAACTGGTAGTACGAAACAGTATGGTATTTTTCTCCCGGTTTTACTACTATTGAGGCAAATTTTGGCTGATTTGGAGCATCCGGAAAATGCTGTGTTTCTAAGGCGAAAGCTGTTCTAAAATCGTCTTTTGCACCGGATTTAAAAGTATTTTTACTCTGCATAAAGTTCCCGCTGTAAAACTGTAACCCGGGTTCCTGTGTGTAAATATCCAGAATTATTCCGGATTTGTCAGCTGAAATGGTGGCAGCATGGTTTAGTCCCTTTTTCTTAGTACCATTCAATACATAATTATGATCGTATCCTTTTCCAAATTTTAACTGCTCCTCTTTTGTTTCAATTCGCTCACCAATAGTATGTTTAGACGTAAAATCAAAAGGAGTATTTTTTACCGGTTTTAATTCTCCGGATGGAATTAACCCTTCGTCAACAGGCGTAAACTGATCGGCATAAATTTGTAATTCATGATTCAGGATTGAACCGCTTCCTTCTCCGTTCAGGTTAAAAAATGCATGATTCGTCAAATTGACAATTGTGGTTTTATCAGTCGTTGCTTCATATTCCATCTTAATAGCTGAGTCATCTGTAATGGTATAGGTCACTTTTATAGCTAAATTTCCTGGAAAACCTTGTTCTCCGTCTCGAGAAATATAACTAAAAACCAATGTGTTTTCATTCGTTTTTTTTACATCCCAAACTACATCCTGAAAACCTTTTACACCGCCGTGCAAAGCATTTTTGCCATTGTTTATCGGAATTTGGTATTCTTTTCCTTCCAAAGTAAATTTTCCTTTTGCAATTCGGTTACCCACTCTTCCGATTGTGGCTCCGAAATAAGGTTCAGTAGCGGTTTTAAAACCTTTAGCACTGTTCATTCCGACTACAACATCAGTTTGTTTTCCGTTTTTATCGGAAACCCAAAGTCCGATTAATCTTCCTCCATAATTGGTAAATGCGGCTTTTATACCTTTATTCTCCATCCAGTATAATTGGACTTTTTTACCATCAATTATTGTATCAAAATTTTTAGCTTCTAAAACCGTTTGGATAGAATCTGTTAGAATTTCAGAAGTATCTTTTACAGAGGCATTTTCTTTCTTGTTTTCTTTACAATTAAATTGAAAAAGTGCCAGCATTGCTACTGCAGCGATTCGAATGTTTCTCATTTATATATTTTTAAGATGATTTTTATTTGGATGGAACAGCCAAAATACTTTCTTCACTAACAGGCTCGCCAAAAATAGGAAAACCGTTAGCATCCCAGTTGATTTTCTGCATTCGCGGAGATCTTTTATTACCGCAGCCTTCACCCGGATTCGAATTGGCATGATATAAAATCCAGTCTTCTTTTCCGTCAGGGGATTTAAAAAAAGAATTATGTCCTGGAGCATACACTTTATTTTTATCTGATTGCTTAAATATCGGCTCATCTGATTTTTTCCACGCCGAAGCATCCAGTAAATTATCCGTTCCCCTAAAAGTCAGCAATCCTAAAGCGTAATAATCTGTCCAACAGCCGCTGGCAGAAAACACGATAAAAATTTTATTTCCGTTAGCCAAAAATTGCGGGCCTTCATTTACGTTTACCTGAGGCGGGTTATTAGGGTCATTTAGCTTTCCGTGTGTTTCCCAGTCGTAATTTGGTGAAGATATCAAAACCCTGTCCCCTTCTATTTCAAGCGGATTTTTCATTTTTGCAATGTAAATATTCTGCTGCCCGTTGGTATCGCCTTCCCAGCCAGCCCAAATCATATACAGCTGATTTTTATGCTTAAAAACATTTCCGTCAATTGCCCATTTATCTGTTTTTGCTGCTATTTTACCTTTAAATTCCCATTTTCCTTTAAACGGATCTGAAGATTTATTTTCTAAAACATACATTCTGTGTGTATTATTATCACCGTTGTCTGCAGCAAAATAGGCATACCACTTGCCGTCGATTATATGAAATTCCGGAGCCCAGATATCAGCTGAATAATCAGTTCCTTTTGGTGCCTGCCATATCACTTTGCTTTCTGCATTTTTAAGATTAGCTAAATTTTTAGTTTTCCATAAAACAAGTCTGTTCTGTAATGTATTTGTATAGTAATAATACCCGTTATAATATGTACTATATGGATCAGCACCGGAAGGCAGAATCGGATTAGAGAAGGTTTCGGCAGATTTTGACTGAGCATTGGCTATCAATCCTAGAAAAAGGAAAATGAATACTATTATTTTATCTTTCATTAGTGCGCATTTATGATTTTAAACAAATAATTACCAGGCCATTTCCACATAGCCTGGCAATTAAAACTAAACTTAACTAACCAATTAATCATGTGAATTTTATTTCACATTTTTTTATTCTCTTAATTATTCAATTTTAAAGTCGACCATGTGTAAGGCTGACCGTTTATATTGTTAGAGATGTTTTCTGTATAATTTGCGAATCCCCTTTCACGCAATTCTATATTATAACCTATTCTGGCTTGTTTGGCTGGCATTCCACCCAATAACGTCCAGGGAATTTTAGTCTCTACCTGATAACCATTAGCTGTTTTAGCAACATTGATTACAACTCCCTGCGGATTTTGCAATTTTTTCCATTTACTGTTTTCACCTTCAGACATCGAAAAAAGTGCCGTTTGTCCTAATTCCAGTTTAAAAATAGATTTTCCGGGAGCAATCAGGTTTTTGTTTTTTGGATCTAAATACAAATTAAAACCGTCACTTTCTGATATCGCATTTACATTTGTAATCTGGCTGTCTTTTACTTTTGCAAGAACATACAAAAACGAGGCATCATAGCTAAAATTGGCTTGTAACTGAGTCGCTCCTGTCTGACCAATAAAAACCGGAAGTTTTTTTTGCCATATTACTTCATTGGTTTGCCCGTCAATAGTTACGGTTTCATTTTCGGCATTAATTTCGGGCACAACATGTCCCTTTATCATCCATACCTGAGAGGCATTTCCAAACTGATTTGTGGTAGTTAAGGCCACAACCGTATCATCATCTAAAACAGTAATGCTGTTCCATAATGCTGATTTTCCACTTGAAATTAAAAACGGAACTGATTTTCTGTTGAAATTTCTTGCCTGATTATTACCAATAACGATTTTCATTTCAGCATTATTAATATCATTTGTCGCTCTGTTTTCTGTTCCCTGATACGACATTAAAACTTCACCTGTACTCAATTGTACCAAATAAGGAGCGCCGGCATAAACTGCATTGTTTAATTCTTCTGTCAATGCATAGTTTCTGTTGCTGCTGCTTCCATCAACAATTTGTTTCCAGTTTTCGGCAATTGTATTTCGAATGATATAAGGCTTAAACTGATTATTAACGCCATTGTCTTCTATTGAAAACACAATTTCATTCTGGTTTTTAAGCAATAAAGGTGATGGCATACCGTCTCTCTTCCCAGATCTGAAACTCACAATTTCAGGAGCCGCAGACCATGTAGCACCGTTATCTGAAGAACGGAGCAGCGAGATATTTTGCTCGTCAGAATTTCTGTAAACATTTTCATTTGAAAAAAACAATTGAATTTCTCCACCTGGAAGCTGCAATGCTGAGGGTTCCCAACAGCCATTTCCAAAATCAGAATCCGCTTCGTATACTTTTTTATTATCACTCCAGGTTAATCCCCCGTCAACACTTTTAACTGTATTAATAGAAAACTTTTCACCACTGCCTGCGATTGGTCTTGGATTGTAACAAATCAAAATAGAATTATCCTGTAACAGCACAATATCCGGAGTAGTCATATTTACGGCAGCGGTTCCTGAAACTGCCTTTACCGCATCACTCCATGTTTTTCCCAAATCATTACTGATTTTTACTAAAATAGCTCCTCCGGATTCATAAGTACAGATTAATTTTTTGTCGTTTAACTGAATCAGTCTTCCGTAACCGTTATAATCAGAATTGTTTTTATCTGAAATTTGAGTCATGGATGCGTAATCCCAGGCTATCCTGATTCCTTCAGTTGCTGGTTTTGATGCAATCTGCTCCTCAACAGGTTCCTGATTATTCGTGTCATTTCCATCGCTGCTACAGGAAAATAACGGAATGCACAAAAGCAACAGTAATACGTTATTTATATTTTTCATTTGTTTTTTTGATTTGATTCTGTTTTGGTCAGGCCAAATTTTTTCACCAGACTATCATATTCTTTTCCCGAGATTGAAATCATGCAGCCATGACGTACTTTTTCCGGAAAACTGTATTTGTCCCAGTCAGCAAAAAAAGTATATCCTGAAGCCTGATACCAGGGTCCGTTTAGATTATCTGCGATTGATAAACCGTAAGAAACTCCGGGATATTGTTCGTAATACATGTACCAAATTTTGTCATCCGGAGAAGGAATCAGCATAGGAGCTTCTCGAAAATTGGGACTTATCGATTGTTGGGGCAAAGAATAAGGACCTAAAAGTGATTTAGATTTTGCAATTCGGATGGTTTTTCCGGTTGTCCAGTACAAAGTTGGATAGGTTTCATCCTTGATTACGGCGTAGTAGGAATCGCCGATTTTACGGATAAAAACATCAATAGTTCCCATATCCCAATCAAATAAACGTTTGGGTGTTCCTTCGAAAGTTTTTAAATCTTTGGATAAAACATACAATGTTCTCTGGCTTGCCCAATAACGTTCCGGATCTTCCTTTGTTCCGTCAAGATGTGGCGTATGCCAGGTCATAATAAATTTGCCGGAATCGTTATCATAATACAATTTTGGAGCACCAATTCGCTGTAACGCATTTGAATAATCCGGTGTACTTTTTAAGTCAGGCGTATAGTCCGAATGTCTTTTCCATTTTATTAAATCCTCCGAAACCCAAATATTGATACTTTTTGCATCATCTCCTGTATTACCGGCTATGTAATATTTTCCGTCGGGGCCTTTGCAGATATCAGGGTGTCCTTTATATTCTTCAAATACTCTTTTTCCGTTGTTTAAATTATCCCAATGAAGCCCGTCAAGGCTTACAGAATAATACAATCTTCCGTAATCATTATGAGTCATATGAGCAAAAAGATACGCCTCGTTTTTAGGTTTTTCGCTGCCCTTAACTTGCCCGGGCGGATCCGGCTGCTGTGCATTTACTGAAAATCCAGCCAGAATTGTCATCAGAAAAAATAATTGTTTTACTTTTTTCATAAGCTTTTTTAATGTGACAATTAGTCAATTTGATAATGAGATAATTTTTAAGGTATGTTAATTGACTAATTTTCTAATTATCAAATTGACACATTATCTAATTCTCTAATTCTTCTTATTCACTTCTGAAGTCATTTTTGTAATCAAATCCGTTTCTGCTTTTATGTATGGTGTTCCGTCGTTTTGAAACACTTCGTGAAACCATAATTTTGGAGCTGCATCATATGTTTTGGTCCAGCTGTCCCAGGCATATTTTGTTTGTGATTTTCCATCGACAAATCCCCAGTTAATCATTCCAACATTGTACTTTTTAGCAATTGGGAGAAAACCTTCAAAAGTGCTTCCGTTTGGTCTTGCCATATATTCTGTACAAATCATTGGTTTACCGTAACGCTGCAATTGTTTGATTACTTTTTCGAAATCCTCCGGTTTATTGTAATTATGGAAAGAAACAAAATCTGACTGCTCCAACTGCATTTTATGCATTGGGAGCATTTTAGCTTCGTCGCTCCAGTCGCCTAACCAGACTCCCGAAGTCAAAGGCTGTGAAGGATTGCTTTCTCTTGCCCACACAAATACATCTTTTAAGAGCGCTAAAACCAATTCGGGTTTGTTTTTAATTTCAACTTTCTCGTAAGATGGTCCTGTCATATTATCTGGTTCATTCCAAAGGTCCCATCCTAAAATTCTTTTGTCATCCCTGAATTTTGAAATTGTTCCTTTTACATATTTTTCTAAGCGTGGATATTGTGTAGAATCCTGCAAAACCTTTTGTCCCGGACTTTGCACCCAGCCAGAATTGTGTTTATGAGGCTGCGGGGCACGCTGTTTTCCTAATGCAGGAAACGGATCCCAGCAGGAATCAAACAAAACGAATAATGTTTTGATATGATGTTTGTCTGCAATTTCCAAAAAAGTATTCATCCGTTTATAAAGCCCTTCTGCATCCTGCTTATGCAATAAATCATGCAGGTATACACGCATTACATTCATTCCGATTCCTTCTGCCCAGCCTAGTTCCTGATCGATTCTTTTAGGATCAAAAGTGTCTTCCTGCCACATTTCCAACTGATTTATGGCAGTGCTTGGATAATAATTGGCACCCACCAGCCATGGCTGTTCTGCGTACCATTTAGTAGCCTGCTCCTTGCTCCAGATTTCTCTTTTTTCAGTTACAGCTGTTTCTTTATTCTGTTCACTTGTGCTTTTATTGTCTTTACAACTAAGCAATACAGATCCTGCTAACAGGATTGTTAGGTACAATTTTACTTTTCTCATTATAAATTTTGTTATTTTTTGAACAATCGTTCTTTATGATAAGGGAATCCGATTTGAGTGATCTGATTCCCCTAAAAATTAGTTTAATATTCCGGGTGCTGATTTAAATTTGGATTGTTCTCATCTTCAACTTGTGGGATAGGTAATCTGTGGTGTTTACCTACTACGAAATTATTAAAGTCAGGGTCACGCAATGCGATTTTATCAACAGAAGCCTGTGAATTTAAATCTCCCCAACGTTTTAAATCTTCCCAGCGAACACTTTCGCCTGCTAATTCCAGAGCTCTTTCCATTTTTAAGCGCTCTAAAAATTTATCATGATCATTTCCAATCTCAGGATGCGCAACAGCCAATGTGTTTAGATTTACACGTGCTCTCACCATGTCAACATACTGATAAGCATCGGCAGTATTTCCGGTTTCGTTTAAAACTTCTGCGTAACGTAACAGGATATCAGCATATCGAATTAATCGGTAGTTTACCTGGCTGTAATAATCTTCATTATTTCGGTAATAATCCCTGCTTCCTTTTCTGAACCAGGCTTCATTGCCCCACTCCCAGTTTTTACCATATGTTTTATCTCCGAAATCAGCTAATAATTCAGGATAATATAATGTCCATCTTAAACGAATATCAAGAGTACCGGCTTTATTTGGTTCCTGTTTAAAAGCATTTACTAACCATAAACGAGCCTGTCCGTCTGACCACCCAATACTTCTTGGAGCAAAAAACTGTGCACGGTTGCTGGAAACAGCAGCACTTTGGCTTTCGTCAGTACCTCCCAGCCTGTTATCTCCAAACTGAATTTCAAATACAGATTCACTGTTATTTTCGCTGACATCAGTAAAATTGTCTCTGTAATTGGAAACTAAACTATATCTGGCACCTGGTCCTGTAATTAAATATTCCAGAGCTGTTTTTGCTTCAGCCCATTTACGCTGCTGCATGTAAACTTTTGCTAAAAAGGCTTTTGCAGCACCTTTGTCAGGTCTTCCTGTTTGGTCTGCCCCCCATGAAGGTGGTAAATCGGCGAAAGCCTCGTTTAAATCTTTTTCTACCTGAGCCCAGACTTCAGTTACATTTTTCTGTGCCGGTAAATCTGATGGCGTAGAAGGTGTTAAAACGATTGGAATATCTTCCCACAAAACGGCAGCATAATAATAGTGTAAGGCTCTTAAAAACTTAGCCTGAGCCAGAATTTTCTTTTTATCATCTTCGTTCTGAAAAGCAATATTTGGAACATTAGCCAATACCTGATTACATCTAAAAATGGCTTTGTAGGTATCTCTCCATGTTACAACCTGTCCTTCCCAAAAATTATAATTGACATAATTGAATCTTGTCCAATCCGCTAATTCTGTCCACGGACTTACGCTATATCCTTCATCAGAAGTTAAATCCAGACGAAAATAAATCCATCTTGCCCATAATCCATCTTTATAAAACATGGCATAAATTGCGTTTACTCCTGCCTGAGCATCACTTTCTGTTTTCCAAAATTGCTCTGTTGTCAGTGCGTTTGGGTTAGTTTGTGCAAGCTCATCATCACATGAAGATGCAAATAGGATACTTATCAAACCGATTGTTATTATAATTATCTTTTTCATTATGCTATTTTTTAAAATTAAAAACCAAACTCGACACCAAATGAATATGTTTTCAGATTTGGAAAAGCTCCCACATCAACACCTCTTTCAAAAATATTACCATTGCTAAACTCAGGATCCAGTCCTTTGTATTTGGTTATTGTAAGTATATTTTGTGCTGATAAACTTAATCTTGCTCTTGAAATTCCTGCTTTTTTCAAAACATTCTCCGGAACATTAAATCCAAATCCTATGTACTTAAGTCTGATAAAATCACCGCTTTCCAGAAATCTGTCAGTATCTCCTCTGGAGTTTAAAGTAGAACCTTTTGTGATTCTTGGAAAATCAGTATTTGGATTTTCAGGAGTCCATGGCTGAATTCCGGTTCTGTAATTACTATTATCATCAAAACGGTCTACCACGCTTCTAAATCCGTTATAAACTGTAGCTCCGTGAGAACCAATCCAGTTCATTGAGAAGTCAAAACTTTTATAGGAAGCACCGGCATTCAACCCCATTTCAAATTCAGGCCACGGACTTGCTACGATATCCTTATCTTCGTTTGTAATTTGACCATCATCATTAACGTCTTTAAATCTAATATCACCCGGTTGGGCATTTGGCATAATAACCTGTCCCTGAGAGTTTTTATAATTCTGGATTTCCTCCTGAGTCTGAAATAACCCATCAGTCTTTAAAACGTACCACATTCCTACTGCACCTCCGTCTCGTGTGATAGTATTTCCCTGAAAATGTGTATTTTGTCCGTTACCTAATGCAACCAGTTTGTTGTTTAATTTTGTAAAATTTAAAGAAGCATTAAATGAAAAATCATTAATTTTTTTACTGTATGCCAACTCTAATTCAAAACCTTTGTTTTCTACTGTAGCCGCATTAGAAATTGGATTTCCACCGTCGCTGCCTGTAGTCATTAAAATTGGAAATCCATATAATACATCCTCTGTACGAGCTATGAAATAATCAGCTGTAAAACGAAGATCATTATTAAGAATTCCTAAATCCATACCGATATTCGTTTGTTTTAGTTTTTCCCAACGCAATTGAGAATTAGCCAATCTTACCTGTGTTGCTGATGGATACATAATTTGGCCATTTCCTAATATAATAGCACCATTTGTATTAATGAAACCCTGATATTCATAGTTTCGAATAGCACCACTGCCTAATTCACCATAACTGGCTCTTAATTTTAAATCTTTTATAAAATCAGCTTTAAAAAAAGGCTCATTACTTACTCTCCATCCTAATGATACTGATGGGAAATTCCCCCATTTATTTCCATCACTAAATTTTGAAGATCCATCGCGTCTAAAAACAGCATTAAAAAGATAACGATCTGCATAATTATATTCCAGCCTTCCTAAATAAGATGTTAAAGCAGCTTCTTCTCTAAAGCCCGCTACTTCCGGTGAATCACCTAAATCCAAAACATCAAAATACTGACCTGTACTTGGATTAACCAAAAGGTTTCTCTTCGTTCCGCTGATCTGGTTATAATTGTCTTTTTGAAAAGTCTGTCCTACCAATGCAGTAATATTGTGTTTGCCGAATTGTTTTTTGAAAGTCAGCGTATTTTCATAAAGCATTGTTTCAGATCTTCCTTTATTTTGGTTGATGAAAGATTTTTCAACAGGCTGATTTAAAGACCAGTTCCCAATTTTTCTGATAAAATTATAGCTATCAAAGCTGGTTTCATATCCAAAATTGAAACGGTATTTCAGCCATGAAGTAAATTTTAGCTCTGACCACACATTTCCTCTTATTCTGAAATTCTCATTTGTCGTATTTGCAAATTCAGCAATTGCTAATGGATTTGTTCCAAAAGTATCTGCAACACCTTGTTTACCGTATCCATATCCTCCCGGATTGGCAGCATCGTAAACCGGAATTGTTGGTGTCAATCTGTAAACATCAATAATTGGGTTTCCTGACATTTCATCTGTTTTGGCATTACTTAATGCAATGTTTTCTCCAATACTGAAAATTCCTTTTGAACCACTTGAATTTACCCTGAATGAAATTCTGTCAAAATCAGTTCCAACAACGGTTCCTTCATTTCCAAAATAATTTCCTGAGATGAAAAAGGTAGAATTATCTCCGCCACCTGAAAAACTGGCATTATAATCCTTGATCATTCCTGTACTGAAAACCTCATTTTGCCAATCTGTATTTACTGACATATTAAGATTTTGTCTAGGAAGACCAGCATTGTCGTATGCCATATTATTATATTTTGCGAACTCTTCAGTTCCCATCAAATCGTATTTTGGCATTACAGTAAAACTTGTTTTTGCCGAAACTTCAACCTGAAGCGGTCCTTTTTTTCCTTTTTTGGTTGTAATAATAATAACTCCGTTTGCAGCTCTTGATCCATAAATAGCAGCTGCCGAAGCATCCTTTAAAACCTGAATACTTTCGATATCGTTAGGGTTAAAATCTCTGTTGGCCGTTGTTATCAAACCATCGATTACGTACAGCGGATTGGTACCCTGAAGATTCTTCAGACCACGAATCTCGATATTGGCTTCCTGTCCTGGTCTTCCTCCCCCACGAACTTTAACACCGGTAACCAGTCCCTGCAGCCCTTCGGCAACTGTGGTCACTTGTCTCTTTTGGATTTCATCTGCTTTCACTACTGAAATCGCTCCCGTTAAGTCCTTTTTCGACTGCGAGCCATATCCCACAACTACAACTTCGTTTAATGAAAGTACATCGGGGGTCAGGGAAACATTTATTGAAGTCTGATTGTTTACCGGAACTTCTTTTGATTTATAGCCCTGCGAACTGAACACCAGGATGTCTGTTCCTTTTGCTGTAATGGAATAACTTCCGTCAAAATCGGTAACGGCTCCAGTAGACGTATTTTTAATTAATACATTAGCAAATGGTATGGCTTCTCCTCCTGCAGAAGATACTCTCCCTTTAATAGCAATCTGCTGCGCATAGGTTTGTTGTAGTAATAAACTAAAGAAAAACAAGAGGTAATATCTCTGGTTTAAAATTTGAGTGAACTTTGTTTTCATTGATTTTTCATTTTAGATAGTTTTCTTTTGGTCGGTTTTTAAATTTGGGTACTTAAAAGTTAATCATCCCTGATTCGAGCAAAAAAATAATCAGTGTTGCTCTTAAATAATAATTTGTTCATTTGTTTTAAAATTATAATATATGTATTTTTTCAAACAATTATTTATTGATACATTATTTTTTAAGCTTAAAAATTATCAATATGATTTATTTGAAAATTCAAAGTAGATGATTTTTATTCAAAATAAAATGCTTCATTTGTGTCAATATTTAAATCAAATGATTCAAATCGTACTGAAAATCAACCAATTTGATTCGTTTGCAACATTTTGTAGAAGATTGACCTGATTTGTAAAACCAACCTTTGCCATAAAAAAAACCAACAATGCGTAAATTCTTTCTTTTTTTATTTTTATTTCTTTTGTCTGTAAATTTTATTCAATCGCAGGAATATTATTTTAAGCATTTTCAGGTGGAAGAAGGTTTATCTAATAATACTGTTATTACCTCGATGCAGGATGAAGACGGTTTTATGTGGTTTGGAACAAAAGACGGCTTAAACAGATTTGATGGTTATCGTTTTAAAACATATCGAAGCAATGGTGATCCGTTTCATAGTTTAGGAAGCAATTATATTCAGTCCCTGCACGAATACAATAAAACAATCTGGGTAGGAACAGATAAAGGTCTGTATCAATATGACAAGAAAAATGATCAGTTTGCCATTTTAAATGAAGCAATAAACGATCGTATTAACGATATAAATCATGATAAAAAAGGAAACATTTGGTTTATATCTGGTAATATCTTATACAAATATGCACAGGATAAAAAACAGACAATTACTTTTAATCCAAATAAATATTTTGCTGCAACATCCATTACAAAAGATACAAAAGGGGAAATATGGGCTTCATCATTAAACAAATTGTATCATTATTCTGAAGAAAGCCTTTCATTTGAAAATATCGTTTTAAATCCGCCTTCCAACAAAGCAAACTTCAGAATTACCATTATCTACGCTTTGGATCAAACCAATATTGCAATAGGAACACAGGATCATGGCGTATTGATTTATGACAGGCAGCATAAAACTTTAAATGAATTAAAATTCAGCATCAAAGAACCTGTTTTTGTTCGTCAGTTCAAAAAACGGGGAAATGAAGAACTTTGGATTGCCAGTGAATCCGGTGTCTACGTTTACAATCTCAGAAACCACACATGTTTGAATCTTCGAAAAAATTATAACGATCCGTATGCTATTTCAGACAATGCTGCATATTCGATTACGATTGACAAGGAAAACGGAATCTGGGTTGGAACTTATTTCGGAGGAATTAACTATCATCAAAAGCAATACACACAATTCAAAAAATATTTTCCTCAAAAAAATCAAAATTCTATTAGCGGAAGCGCTGTCAGAGAAATTCACAAAGATGATTTTGGCGATATATGGATTGGTACCGAAGATGCTGGTCTAAACAGACTCAATCCAAAAACACAGAAATTTACTTCTTACCTGCCAAACGGAAGTAAAAGCGGAGTTTCTTTTTATAACATTCATGCATTATTGCCCCGAAAGGATAAAATCTGGGCAGGAACTTTTGAACACGGTCTTGATGTTTTAGATCGAAAATCAGGCGCTGTCATCAAACATTACAGTGCAAATGATCCTTTGACCGGATTACGCAGCAATTTTATTTTTTCATTTTATGAAACGAGAAAGAAACAGCTTTTTGTAATTACAGCTTCGGGAATTTACATTTATAATGAACAAAAAGATACGTTTGATATTCAGAAAATGTTTCCGGAAACCTCGCATTATACGACTTTTAAAGAAGATCGTTACGGAAATTATTGGGCCGGAAGTTACCGTGATGGTCTGTTTTTCTACAATCTAAAAACCGGAAAAAAAGAGGTTTTTATATATGATTACAAGAATCCGAAAGGAATCAGCAATAATTCCATTAATTCGATTTTTGAAGACAGTCATCAAAATTTATGGTTTGCCACTGAAAACGGACTGAATTTATTTGATAAAAAGACAAGAACTTTTAAAAAATTCACAACTAAAAACGGACTTCCGAGTAATGTCATTTATTCGATTTTAGAAGATGATACCAAAAATTTATGGCTGACTACTTCAAAAGGTCTGGTGAAATTTAATCCGAATGATAAAAGCGTTAAAATTTTTACCACTGCCAATGGTTTACTGAGTGACCAGTTCAATTACAGTTCTGCTTTTAAGGACACTAACGGCGATATGTACTTTGGGAATCTGAATGGAATGATTAGCTTTAATCCCAAGAATTTTACCAAAAATAAATACACACCATCTATTTTTATTACCAATCTTCAAATTAATAATAAAGACATTGATGTCAATACGGCTGATTCTCCACTTGAACAATCCATTTCACATATAGAGGAATTAGAACTCACAAATAATCAGTCATCGTTTAATCTTGAATTTGCTTCGTTAAATTACACAGCTTCAGAACTTACCGAATATTGGTTCAAGCTTGAAAATGTAAATCAGGATTGGGTTTATCTGGAACGCAACAATAAAGTTTTTTTTACCGAACTGGCTCCGGGTGATTATGTTTTTAAAGTAAAATCACTTAACAGTTTTGGCGTATGGAGTAAGGAAGCAAAACTGAAAATTACAATATTGCCACCATTTTATGCCAGCTCTTATGCCTACTTTTTTTATTTTCTGGTCGTTTGCGGTTCTTTTTATTATATCATTCGGTACTCACAAAATCTGACACAGGTAAAAAACAACCGAAAAATAAAACATCTGAACGACGAAAAGGAAAAAGAGCTTTATCAGGCTAAAATTGACTTTTTTACAAATGTTGCACATGAAATCAGAACGCCTCTAACGCTGATAAAAGGCCCATTGGAAAAATTATTAACTATAGAACACCATTCTCCCGAAGTACCGCAAAATCTATCTATAATGAAGAAAAACACTTCAAGGCTTTTGAAGTTGGTGAATGAATTACTGGATTTTAGAAAATCTGAAATTGGCGGACTGAAACTTACTTTTGTAGAAACCAATATTTCAGCCATGGTTCGGAATTTACATTTGCGTTTCAGCCAGTTAATCGACGAAAGAGGAATTAATTTTGAACTGGAGCTGGGAGAAAAAGACATTTTTGCTTTTGTAGACAAAGAAGCATTCAAAAAAATCCTAAGCAATTTAATCAGTAATGCTATAAAATATTCTAATAACACAGTCGTAATAAAGCTATTCAGAGATGATAAAAAATTGAACCTGATGATTAAAAATGATGGTAATTTGATTCCGTTTCAATTAAAAGATAAGATTTTCGAGCCTTTTTTCAGAGTTGACAATATGGATTCTACTTCCGGAACCGGAATTGGACTTTCTCTGGCAAATTCACTGGCGCAACTGCATAACGGAAGTTTACAATTAGTTTCTGATGCAAAACTGAATATTTTTGAACTTACTGTACCGCTCCATCAGGAACAGGAATTTATGTTTTATACAGATAATGAAAAAGAAAAAACGGAAAAGGAAACAGCAGTTATTTCAACTGACCCTAAACAGGAAAAATCCCAAATATTAATTGTTGAAGATAATGAAGATCTTTTAAGCTTTATTGGATCAGAACTAAGCTCATCTTACACCATTTTAAAAGCACAAAATGGTGAAGAAGCCTTAAAAATAATCCATAATGAAAATATTCAGTTAGTCATCAGCGATGTGCAAATGCCTGTTATGGATGGGATTTCGTTGTGCAAAAACATAAAAGCCAATTTAGAAACCAGTCATATTCCGGTTATTTTATTAACGGCAAAAAACTCTCTTAAATCTCAGATTGATGGTCTGGAAGTTGGTGCCGATGCCTATATTGCCAAACCTTTTTCGATGGATTATCTGAAGGTTCAGACCAATAATTTAATTGAAAACAGAAAGCAGATTATGAATTATTATGCCAGTTCACCGCTTTCTCACATTAAAAGTATTGCACACAATAAAACAGATGAAAAGTTCCTTAAAAAGCTTGATGAAGAAATACTTAAAAATATAACTGATCCTGATTTAAGTGTAGAATCTTTAGCAGAAATTATGAATATGAGCCGTTCTACTTTGTATCGAAAAATAAAAGATATTTCAAATTTAAGTCCGAATGAGCTAATCAATATTGTACGCTTAAAAAGAGCAGCAGAATTGCTTTTGAATGAAAATTATAAGATATATGAAATTGCTGAAATGGTAGGTTATAAATCACAAACCAATTTTGGAAGGAATTTTCAAAGGCATTTTTCAATGTCACCGTCAGATTATATTACAATGAATAAATAATATAATGCATTTGGTAAAATTAAAAAGAAATGTCAAGCTGAGCGGAGTCGAAGCCTTTTTCAGTTAAAAAGTCTTCGGCGAAGTTTATCCTAAACGAAGACGAATACTAAGCAGTTCCTTTACAAGATTCAAAAAACTCATAGGCTCTTTTCTCTACGTATGAATAGGTCGAATTACGCACCGGAAAAGCACAATGTCCTCCATATTTTGGGGTTTCCAGATATACGTATGCACTTTCTTGCGCTATGGCTCTGGGATAGCATCTCTCACCTAAAAAAGGATCATCAAGTGAATTAATAATTAAAACCGGAGTGGTAATGTTTTTAAGGGAAAATTCCGGAGAAACACGTTCGTAATAATCATCCCGGCTGGCAAACCCATGAAGAGGTGCAGTAAAATACTGGTCAACTTCATCAAAAGAAGAAATTTTATCAATCTGATCACGGTTTATAAAATCAGGAAATTGTGCCGCTTTGTATTTGAGTTTTCTTTTAATATCAATTGTAAAATTCTTTAAATAAACCCTGTTAAAACCTTGTTTAAGAACAGCTGCACTTGTTGCAATATGAGTTGGCACTGAAATAGAGACTGCCGCCTTTATACGTTCATCAATTTCTGACCATCCTAAATAATTCAGAAGCTGAACACCTCCCATCGAATATCCGATTAAGTAAACATCTTCGAATCCTTTTTGCATAACAAATTTCACCACTTCATCAAGATCATCAACTGCACCGTGATGATAAAGTCTGGGAAGACGGTTCATTTCTCCTCCGCAGGTACGATTGTTCCATGCGAAAACTGAAAAATCTTTTTGCTGAAAATAAGCTGAACAGCTATTATTGTATGTCCTGCGTGAATCACCTTCCAGGCCATGGCATAAAATAACTGCTTTTTTAGAATTATTGATAATAAAATCGACATTGATAAAATCTCCGTCACTTAACTCAAGTTTTTCTCTTGTATATTTTGGAATTTCAAACTTTTTAAACATAGCAGCATAAATAGTAGAAATATGCCTGTTGCGATGCATAATAGAAGGTAAATCATACTTTGATTGTTCAATTATAGGCATAATAAAAAGTTTTTAAGGTCCTTACTACAAATCTAAGAAATCAATTAATATCTTGTTTAATACTTTCTTTTTATTTAAGCCACTTTATCCTTTCTAATTTTTCTTAACAGCAAAATGAAAAGATTGTCATTGCTTACTCACAAATACATAAATCTCTTTGTTCAAAGCTATTGAAAGAATGCAAATACATCATTTGTCTTACATAATGCTTCAAATCTTTTATTGTCCTCACTACTGTAAACCTACATTTACAATCTTAAAATTCTGTTGATTTGATTCACATTTACCTATAAAATTATAGTATTCAAAATAGATCATAACTAAAAAAGAGAATGTTTCATATATACAGGATTTAAAAAACTTTAGATAACTAAAACCATAATGATGAAAAAAATTAAAAACTATACCTTTTTGCTACTACTTGTTTTAGGAAACGGATATGCTCAAACAAAAAAACATATGGATACCAACAAATCTACAGAAGACCGAATTTCACTTTTGATGAAACAAATGACTTTAGAAGAAAAAGTGGGTCAAATGAATCAATACAACGGTTCATGGGATGTTACGGGACCAAAACCGGAATCAGGTTCTAATGAAGAAAAATACAATAATATAAAGAAAGGATGGGTAGGCTCTATGTTAAGTATAAGAGGCGTCAAAGAAGTAAGAGCCGTACAAAAAATAGCCGTTGAAGAAACCCGTCTCGGTATTCCGTTAATCTTTGGTTTTGATGTCATTCATGGTTATAAAACTCTGAGCCCTATCCCATTGGCAGAAGCTGCAAGCTGGGATTTAGAAGCCATTAAAAATTCGGCTCGGGTTGCTGCTCTTGAAGCTTCGGCATCCGGGTTAAACTGGACTTTTGCTCCAAATGTTGATATCTCAAATGATGCAAGATGGGGACGAGTAATGGAAGGTGCCGGTGAAGATCCATATTTGGGAAGCAAAATTGGAGCTGCAAGAGTCATTGGTTTTCAGGGAGAAAAATTAGGCTCAAATACTTCAATCGCAGCTTGTGCCAAACATTTTGCTGCCTATGGTTTTGTAGAAGCAGGCCGTGATTACAATAGTGTCGATATGAGTAATTCTAAATTATACAATAGCGTTTTGCCTCCTTTTAAAGCCACAGTTGATGCAGGAATCTGGACTTTTATGAATTCATTTAATACGTTAAACGGTATTCCCGCAACCGGAAACAGTTTTTTGCAGAGAGATATTTTAAAAGGAGCCTGGGGATTTAAAGGATTTGTAGTTTCTGACTGGGCATCTATAGCAGAAATGATTACACATGGTTACGCGGCAGATGGTGCTGATGCAGCTAAAAAAGCAGCTATTGCAGGTTCAGACATGGATATGGAATCAAGTATTTATGTGAAAGAATTAGTTCAGTTAGTAAAAAAAGGAACGGTTAAAGAAAGTGTGATTGATGATGCTGTACGCAGGATTCTTAGGGTAAAATTTGAATTAGGGCTGTTTGATAACCCCTATAAATATTGTGATGAAAACCGTGAAAAATCAGATATTGGCAGTAAGGCAAATCATGATAACGTTCTGGACATGGCAAAAAAATCAATCGTTTTGCTGAAAAATGATAAAAACCTTCTGCCTCTAAAAAAAACAGGAGCTAAAATTGCTTTAATTGGTGCTTTGGCAAATGATAAAAACAGTCCGATGGGAAGCTGGAGAATTGCAGCTGATGACAATACAGCAATTTCAGTTCTTGAAGGGATGCAGCAATACAAAAACAACTCATTGGTTTATGAAAAAGGAACAGATGTCGCTACCAATAAACAGACATTTATAGAAGAAGTAAAAATTAACACCACTGATTTTTCCGGATTTGAAGCAGCAAAAAAAACCGCTAAGGATGCTGATGTAGTAGTGATGGTTTTGGGTGAAATTGGTTTTCAAAGCGGCGAAGGACGCAGTAGAACCGATTTAGGTTTACCAGGGAATCAACAGCAATTACTGGAGGAAGTTTATAAAGTAAATCCTAATGTTGTTTTGGTTTTAAATAATGGCCGACCGTTAGCATTACCGTGGGCTGCAGAAAATATTCCGGCTATTGTGGAAGCCTGGCAGTTAGGAACTCAGTCCGGAAATGCAATTGCTCAGGTTTTGTACGGAGATTATAATCCAAGTGGAAAATTGCCAATGTCTTTTCCAAGAAATGTAGGCCAATGCCCTATTTATTATAATTTGTACAATACAGGAAGACCAACCGATAAAGATCAAAATGTTTTTTGGTCACATTATTCTGATGTTGAAAAAACACCTTTATATCCTTTTGGTTTCGGATTAAGCTATACTTCTTTTGCGTATAAAAATCTAAAAATGGCAAAATCAACGTATAGAAAAGGAGAAAAAATAGAACTTTCAGTTGATGTGACCAATACTGGTAATTTTGATGGTAAAGAAATCGTTCAATTGTATATAAATGATGTTGCGGCAAGTATCACAAGACCAGTCAAAGAACTGAAAGGTTTTGAACTTATTTCATTAAAAAAGGGAGAAACTAAAACAGTTGCATTTACATTAACTGATGCAGAACTTGGATTTTATGACAACAACGGTGCCTATTTGGTAGAACCGGGCTTGTTTAATGTCATGATTGGCTGGAATTCTAATGAAGGACTTTCTGGAAAGTTTGAATTAAAATAATTCCGGAATTCCTATAAATAAAAAATAAATAATTTAGAATAATTTGTTTCTATTTTAACTATCTTATAGCCTGAGTACGATTCATTCTAGTGAAATTCGTACTCAGGTTTTTAGTAATATGATAAATTTGTATAGAATAAGTAAACCTGCAATATTGAATCTAAATGAAAACTATTAAATATATTCTTTTATGCTACTTTGTGTTTGCAAACTATTTGTTTTCTCAGGGTAAATTTGACAGTTACCAGTTTAGAAGCATTCAGGAAACAACTTCAAAAAGAGCAATTTCTTCTATTATTCAGGATAAAAATGGATTCATTTGGATAGGTACAAGTGGTGCAGGCGTGTATAGATATGATGGTGTAAATTATTTTGGCTATAAATCCAATAAAAAATCGGGTTCAGTAAACAGTAACTTTATCTATACCACTTTTATTGACTCAGATAATAACTTATGGGTGGGTACTGATGACGGTTTGTGCCTGTACAATAGAGATTTAGATAATTTTACTAAAATCAATATTGAGGATGTAATTACAAAAGGTTATGATGAGCCCATTACTATAAAAACTATTATTCAGGATAACAACGGCAATTTAATTCTGGGGACTTATGGCTTTGGATTGTTTAAACTAAATATAAAGACTTTAAAAGCTTCATTAGTTCAGTCAAAAGCTTTAAAACCAACTTTGCTAATAAAATGTTCTGTAAAAAATAAACAGGGAATTATTTATCTGGGAACCAGCTATGGCCTTTTGGAAATAGATTTAAACGGAAAAGTCAAACAGGTTTATAAAGACAAATTCAAAAGAGAACCTGTATTAGATGACGTAGAAAATCTTGTTATAGATAAATTTGGATATTTATGGCTGGGAACAACAGAAAACGGGCTGATAAAAATCAAACCTGAAACAGATAATTATCAATTCGAACATTATTTTATTACCAAAAACAAAATTCTTTCCATTGTAGAAAGCAGTCTGGGTTATATAGTTTGCGGAACAGAAAACGACGGATTATTTGTTGTAAATTATAAAGGACAAGTACTGCAAAAATATCTGCACAGCAAATACAATAATTTCAGTTTAAAATCTAATTCTGTCTGGTCATTATACGAAGATAAAGAAAAGAGACTCTGGTTAGGCTATTTTAACAAGGGACTTGGAGTATTTGATAAACCTGATAATAAATTTAATTCGCTTGAATCTCTCGTAAATAATGATAATTCACTACAAACCAGCTATGTCACCTCTGTTATAAAAGATAAAAAAGGTAATCTGCTCATAAGCAATGAAGGCGGTGGATTAGATATTTATAATCTTAGTAATAAAAGTTATATACACGTTAATAAAAACAATCAAAGTTACTATTCAGGCTTGGATGCTGTTGATATTCAGACCATATTTATAGACAGTAAACAAAACATCTGGATAGGAAGCTGGGATCGTGGAATCTACTTTTTAAAAAATGGAACGACGCGATTTATAAACTACAATACTGCTAATACAGCCGGGCTGAAATCAAATAGGATTTTTAGTTTCTCAGAAGATTCAAAAGGGCGAATCTGGATTGGAAGTTTTATAAAAGGATTGCATTATTTTGACAATAACAGTAACTCCTTTGTTCATTGTGACTTCACACCATTTACTGAAAACGCTCTGGATAATGCATTTATCCGAAAAGTTTTTGTGGACTCCGATGATATTTTGTGGGTAGGAACGATCTTAGGTATATACCAGGTAAATATAAAATCGGACTCAGGATTTAAAGTAACAAACATGCGGGACGCCATGTTCAGTCACATACCTAAGCATAAAAGTATTCAGACTATCTTATCAATTTATGAATCTAATGACAAGACAATATGGATAGGAACAGATAGTGAGGGGTTATTTAGTTACAATAAAAAAAACAGGAAATTTTCAAATTATAATGACTTTCCGGGTTTTACAGAGAAATCTGTTCGTGCTATAATTTCTGACAATAGCGGCTCTTTATGGGTAAGCGGCGGATCCGGATTAACAAAACTTGATTTTAAAAATAAAAAGAGTACCAATTTCAATAAAGATGACGGTCTTATTGATAACGATTTCAATAATAACGCTGTTTTTAAGGACGGAAATGGGGACTTGTATTTTGGCAGTTACGAAGGAGTAAATTATTTTAATCCTAATGAGATCAAAAAAACAGAAAAAGCACCGAGTTTGTATTTCAGTGATTTTAAGTTATTCAATCAATCGGCAAAACCAAATGAAGATTTCTCGCCATTACACAAAGTAATTTCCCAAACCAAAGAAATAACTCTTAATTATACACAATCTGTTTTTACGATTGAATATGTGGGGATTAACTATAATTATTCTAAAAAAAACCAATACGCTTATTATCTGGAAGGTTTCGAAAAAGACTGGAATTATGTTGGAAACAACAGAACAGCAACCTACACAAACCTGGCGCCGGGCAATTATGTTTTTAAAGTAAAATCGGCAAATGCAGATGGCTCCTGGAGTACGGATCAATTAGAACTAAAAATAAAAATTTTGCCACCCTGGTGGAAAACCATTTGGGCTTATTTAATATATGCATCTATTTTAGTTTTCTTAATTCTATATCTCAATAAAATTTATCAAAATCGTTTTAAAGCTAAACAGGCCATCATTTTAGAAAGAGAAAAAACAATTCAGTTAGAGAAATTAAACAATCAGAAATTACAATTTTTCACTAATATTTCGCACGAATTCAGAACACCATTAACACTGATTATCAATCCTCTGGAGGATATTTTGAGAAGCAGGAATATATCTCGTGAAATACATCATAAATTAAAAATCGTACATAAAAGTTCGGACAGGCTTTCACGGCTAATCAATGAACTCATGGATTTTAATAAATTAGAGTTTAATAAAATTTCTCTTCAGGCTAAAAAAATTGAAGTGATAGCATTTATAAATGAGATTATTGGCTATTTTAATGAGGAAGCTACTGCACGAAACATAATTATTGATTTTGAACCGTCAATTGATGAGCTGGAAGATTGGTTAGATCCGAAAATGCTGGAAAAAATAATATTCAATATTATTTCAAATGCTTTCAAATTTACTCCGGATAATGGTTTTATTACTATTTCTGTTGATCAGTCAGATAATATATTGCTGATTAATGGAGAAAAAACACCATCATTTTCAATAACAATTGCAGATACCGGCTCAGGAATTCACAAAGATGATTTAAACAGAATTTTTGACAGATTTTATCAGGTCAATAACCTGAATAAAGATTACTATGGCACCACAGGAATCGGATTAGAAGTTGTAAAAGAATTTGTTGAACTCCACAAAGGAAAAATTGATGTGGAAAGTGAGCTGGGAAAAGGTACAAAATTCACTGTAACGTTTCCTTTAGGCAAATCTTTTTATAAGGAAAATGAAATAGTCGATGAAGTTTTTGAAATAGATAAAATCAAAAATAAATTCTTATTCGAATCTAATAAAAATCAAAATGATGATGACGATGAAGATGAGATTACCACCGAAACAACCAAAGAGCCTGCTAAACCCTATACTGTTTTGATTGTCGAGGATAATCTTGAATTACGGAATTATTTAAAACACGAATTAAGCAAATTATATAAGGTCATTACAGCCGAAAATGGTAAAAAAGGCTACGAACTTGCCGTTCAAAAATTACCGGATATCATCATTACAGATGTTATTATGCCTGTAATGGATGGTCTGCAAATGTGTAAAAATATAAAAGGAGATATAAAAACGAGTCACATTCCTTTATTAATGCTCTCTGCAAAAGCAATGGTGAACGACAGACTTGAAGGGATCGATTCCGGTGCTGATATTTATTTGAGTAAACCATTCGAATTGGATATTTTAAAATCCAGTCTGGCGCAGCTTATCACGAGCAGACAGATCATGTTTAAGAAATTTTATACCGGAATCACAAAAGACGGAAAAGAAAAAACGACTACGTTGGATAACGATTTCATCCAAAAAATTCTTCATTTAATTCATGAAAATATCAGTGAATCTGAATTGAGCGTGGAATTATTATCTTCGAAGGTTTTCCTGAGCAGAAGTCAATTGTACCGAAAAATAAAAACGTTAACAGGTGTATCGGTAAATGAATTTATTAGAAATGTACGATTAGAAAAAGCAAAACAATTGCTCGAACAAGGAAATAATGAGGTTAATATTAATGAAATTAGTTATAAAGTTGGTTTCCCCTCACCTTCCTATTTTGCCAAATGTTATAAAATTAAATACGGCTACCTTCCTACTCAGGAAAAAGGAACCAAAGAATAAAAAACAGCTTATTACAGTGTAAAATAATTTTAAAAAAGCTTCGATGTAAATCGAAGCTTTTTTTGTCAGAATATTTGCTTGAAAATCATTTTTAAAGTTTTGATAAATTTTACATTTTTAATAGAATTAATACAATTATTTCTTTTTAAAATATTTTTAAGCTTGCTTTTTTAGCAATACTTCAGTAATTTTTTTGATTGTTTAATTCACTTTTTAGTGAGAATCGCATATCAAAAGTTCATTTTGCATCAAATGCTGCATGATTTGCTTCATCTGTTTCACATTAGAATCCCTCCAGATTTTACTTTCGTTAAGAAATATTTATGAAATCGTTTTCTTTTTTCAAACTCAAATAATGAGTCTGTAAAAGACAATATTTCAAATATTTCTAAACCAGAATTTAACTAATTATTTAATCCAAACTCAAAACAACCAAATTGTATGCAGAAGAGAACATTAAAAAAACTATTGTATTTAATAGTATTTATGTGGGGGAATTTTTTCTTTGCCCAAACAACTGTTAAAGGTAAAGTAACTTCCGGGGGATTCAGCCTGCCCGGCGTTAGTGTAATAGTACAAGGAACAAAAAACGGAACTGTCACTGATTTTGACGGCAGTTTTACGTTAAACAATGTAGAAACAAAAGCAATATTGCTTTTTAGTTATGTAGGTTATAAAAATATCTCAATGCCGGCAAATACCCAATCGGTGATGCAGGTAGTGATGGTAAATGACCTGGAAAAATTAAATGAAGTAGTCGTTATAGGTTACGGAACTTCAAAAAGAAAGGATATTAATGGAGCAGTCTCCTCTATTAAAGCTTCTGAAATTCAGGACAAACCTTTTACTTCGATCGATCAGGCGCTTGTTGGTAAAGCTGCAGGGGTTAACGTTACTCAAAATTCAGGTACGCCTGGAGGAGGAATTTCTGTTCAGATTCGTGGAATTACTTCTATAAACGGAAATGAGCCTCTTTATGTTATTGACGGAACTCCGGTTTTTGCAGATAAAAACAATGATTCTTTTTCGTTTAGCGCATTAGGAGGAGGAAATGGACAAACGAAAAACTCAGCTTTGTCTAATTTGAATATTTCTGACATCGAAAGTATTGATATTTTAAAAGATGCTTCGGCAACGGCAATCTATGGTGCAAATGGTGCAAACGGTGTTGTTTTGATTACCACTAAAAAAGGGAAAAAAGGAAAATCAACATTTGCATACGAGACCTATATAGGTGTTCAGGAAGTAAAAAATTCTGTTGACGTTTTAAATTTACCGGAGTATGCCAAATATCAGACAAAGATTTATTCCTTAAATGGTGAGCCAATCCCCTATCAATATCAAAAGCCTGACTTATTAGGTAAAGGAACAAATTGGCAAAAAGAACTTTTTAGAACAGCTCAGGTTTATAATCATCAGTTATCATTTTCGGGTGAAAAAGAAGGAACAAGATATTACACTTCTTTAAATTACTTTAATCAGGAAGGAGTGGTTATCAATTCTGATTTCAACAGATTATCACTGCGTTTAAATGTAGATTCTAACGTTAAATCGTGGTTGAAAATTGGAAACAATATGTCTGTAAGCCACTCTTCACAACAAGTAGTAAGAAACGATGACAGAGGTGGTTTGGTTATGAACACCTTAAGACAATCTCCGGAATTGCCGGTTAGAGCTGCAGATGGTTCTTACTCAGGGCCAACTACTGGTTTAGGTTCTTCGGCAAATGAAGCGACAAATCCAATTGCCCTGGCTGAATACAATAATGCTACAACAGAAAGATTTAAAATTAATGGTAATTTATTTGCCGATTTTACTTTACTCAAAGGATTAGTTTTCAGATCTGAATTAGGCTACGACCTTAATTTTGCAAAAAGCAGTGTTTTTGTCCCAAAATATACTTTAGGAACTGTAAATGAGCTTCTAAACAAATCATTCAAACAACAGGATCAAAGTTATTATTGGAATATCAAAAATTATCTGACTTATAATAAAACGATCAACCAAAATCACAACTTTACTCTTTTATTAGGTCAGGAAGCACAGGAAAGCCGTTATGAATATTTGAGCGGTTACAGAACAGGTGAATTTTTGAATAAAGATTTTACCAACTTGAACATTGGTGATATTGATACAGCTGTGAACGGAAATGGTTCCGGAAGATGGTCTATGGCGTCTTATATTTCGAGATTAAACTATAGTTTTTCAGACAGATACTCTTTTTCAGCTTCTTTGAGAGCAGATGCATCGTCAAACTTTGGACCTAATAACAAATGGGGTTATTTCCCTTCATTTTCAGGAGGTTGGACTGTTAGTAACGAAAAGTTTTTTGAGCCTTTATCAAATACGGTAAATTACTTAAAATTCAGAGCAGGTTATGGTGCCGTAGGGAATCAAAACATTCCGGCAAACAGATACGAAACCATTTTATCTTTACTTTCTTCACCATTTGGAGGTGTCTCACCAACAATTGATAATTTAGGAAATCCGGATATCAAATGGGAATCTCTTAAGTCATTTAATGCCGGTTTCGAATTAGGATTGGTTAATAATCGTGTAAAAGTAGATTTTGATTATTACATCAAAAATTCTTCAGATTTTCTTACCAAACAAATCAATGACGAATCTAATCAGAGTGCACTCAACTATTACTTAAATACGGGTGAAATTGTAACAAAAGGTGTCGAATTTACATTGAATACCAAAAACATTATTACAGATAATTTTTCCTGGGACAGTACCATTATTTTATCAAAATATAACAATGAGCTGACCAAATTTCAAGGCGCAGGAAAAGCTTTGTTAGGAAAAGTACAATTTGACCTTTATAACGTTACCAGAACGACTGAAGGACAGCCTGTAGGACAATTTTACGGATATGTTACTGATGGTTTATTTAAAAATGCTGCCGATTTAGCAGCAGGACCAACTCAGGAAACCGGAACCGGAATTGGAGATATACGTTTTAAAGATCTTAATGATGATGGAAAAATTGACGCTAAAGACCAAACAGCAATTGGAAGCGCAATTCCTGATTTTACCTATGCCTTTACGAATAATTTCAAATATAAAAACTTTAGTTTATCAGTTGCTATAACAGGAAGTCAGGGTAATGAAATCTACAACTTCACACGTCATTATACAGATGGTATTTATCCGGGATTTGGCGATAGATTTGGAAATGTAGGTGCTCAGGTTTCAAATGCATTTGAAGCTGGAGTAAATGAAAATACAAATGTACCAAGAATTACCCTTAATGATCCAAATGGAAACGGCAGGATTTCTAACCGATTTGTTGAAGATGGTTCTTACCTAAGAATTCAAAATGTTTCCTTAAGCTATGATTTACCAAGTAAAATTTTCAAGGAGTCTATTATTTCTAAAATCAGATTGTACGCCAATGTTCAAAATTTATACACGTTTACAAAATATTCCGGATTTGATCCTGCACTGGGAAATTTAGATCAGAATATTACGCTAAGTGGTATTGATTTAGGAAGATATCCTGTACCAAGAACAATTTCTGCAGGGATGAATTTAGAATTCTAACATTTACAATAAAACACTTTTAACTTAATGATTTATAGTCATTAGCCTAAAATAATAGTTATGAAAAAACTTTTTAAACTTTTTATGATGGGAATGCTGATACCATTGCTGTCTTTATTTTCCTGTTCAGATGAATTCTTGGATGCACCATCTGAAAACCAATTAACACCAAGCGATTTACCTGAAGGTGTTACAGCCTTTGACGGAATTGCCGAGAGTTTGTACTTCAAACCGTGGTTTACTTTTAATGATAAATTCCTGATAGCTGTTGGAGATATGTACGCCGGTAACGCTTTTACATTTGATGGGGCTTACTCACAATTCTTAAATACTCAGGTAACTTCACAAAACCCAATCTTAACAGAAGGCTATGTTTCGTTATTTTCGGTTATTGATCAATCTAATAACCTGATGAGTTTAGTGGAAGACAGAAAGAGCGAATTGCCTGAAGCATCCTATAAAAATGCAATGGCAATATCAAGATTCATGAGAGCTAATGCTTATTTCTATTTAGTGAGAACTTTTGGAGCCGTTCCGATCATTGCGAAAGCAGGTTCTGCACCACAGCCAAAAAGAAATCTTGTTGCAGATGTCTATAAATTTATCAAACAGGATTTAGAATATGCTATCGAAAATTTACCAGAAACTTCAGCCAAAAAAGGATATGTGAATAAAACTGTAGCTATGGGTATCCTTGCAAAAGTACACTTAACATTAAACGAATATGCAGAATGTGCCAGTTTAACTGAGGAAATCATGGGGAAACAATATTCCCTGATTCAGGAATACGGAAACATGTTCAGCAGCCCTGAAAACAACAATAGCAGAGAAAGTATGTTTGCCCTGCAATGGAAAGCTATTGCTACCGAATGGGGAACTCAAAATACAAATCAGGCGTATATTGTTCCAGGAAGTACAGGAATAACAGGCGGAGGTGACGGCTGGGGAGTTTACTTGCCTTCTATCTCATTACAAGCCGGATTTGAACCAAAAGATGCCAGAAAAAAATACACCATCATGACTGATGGGGATTTTTATCCTGAATTGTTAAAAAATTCTGGTGGTTTCACGTATAAAAAAATCCTTTCTTCTACAGGAGCAAATTTCAGGAAATACATTGTAGGTTCCGCTGCAGAAAGAAATGATGTGTTTTTTATGAGAACTTCACAAAACACTATAATTCTCAGATATTCAGATATATTGTTAATGCATGCCGAAGCTATTTTAGCAGGAGCAAGTTCTACCACTTCTGCTTCTGCCCTGACTGCCTTTAACGAAGTAAGAACAAGAGCCGGACTACCAACTAAAACAGTACTTACAAGAGATGAATTATTTAATGAAAGAAGAATTGAGTTTGCTCTTGAAGGACAATATTTCTTCGATTTAAAACGCCGCGGTATTACTGAAGCAACAGCAATTATTTCGAATCAGGAAGTTGGTTTTTATTCTGATGATGCCAGAACAGAATTAATTTCTAATAAAATAACTCCTGGAAGTCATTATTTTGAGTTGCCATTGCCACAGTCTGCTATTGATACTAATCCATCATTATTAGAGCCTCCGGTTCCGTTTAACTTTAACTAACTTATATTATGATTAATAAAATAAAATATAGAATTCTAATTCTTTTTGCGTTGGCATCTTTTACAGCTTGCCAAAATGATGACGCAACTACTGCAAATATAGATGCAATGGTTGCTGAACCGGGAGATTTACTTAATCAGGCTTTTCCATCGAATAAAGTAAGGGTCGAAGGCGAAGGTTTAGCAGGATTAAAAAAGATTACGCTGGACGAGAAAATTGATATCAGTTTCAATCAAAACTACAATTCAGATAAGTCGTTTATTTTCACCATTCCATTTGATGAAAAACTAGGAAGCAGATTTGGTGTTCAGCCCATTACATTTACAACGGCATCAGGTTCAGTAACTAAAAATATCGAGATTTTACAACCTGTTCCTACAGTTACAAAAACAATTCCGGCTGTAGCAACTCCAGGATTTCCGCTGGAAATTGAAGGCACCTGGTTTTATAATATTTCCTCGGTAACTTTAGGAGGAAAAGCACTGAGTTATACTCTAAAATCATCTTCTTCAATTATTATAGCCTTACCTGCTAATGCAGTTTCAGGATCTGAACTTGCAATTACAACTCCTGGAGGTACAGCAAAAAAAATAATAGATTTTGTAACCATCGTTCTCGTATCTGACTTTGACGGTAACGGCGTAAGAAAAGATTGGTTCTCTTATGGTGATGTTGCTGCTTTTAATGCAAATACCGCTGGTGGACCAACAGGTAATTATGCAACATTTACCTGGTCTGGTTCGACTGTTAATGGTTACAATGGAAGCAGCGCCGGAGGAGGAACAAGTTTTTTAAGTGCAACTAATACTGATGCAACAAAAACGTATATAGATATTGATATAAGTGCAAATGTTGCTGGAGCACAATTTGCGATTCAGCTGAATACTATTGATGGTGCAGACTACGCTTATAATTTTAAAGTAACAGATGTCAATTGGACAACCAAGACTATAAATTTAGCTGATTTTAAAGATAATTACGGTTATGGTTCAAACTCTGCTGCTTCGTTGAATGCTTCTAAAGTTAATGAAATCAAAATTGGCGTTATCCAAAATGATACTCCTAATCCAAGTATAATAAAATACGATAATATTAAAATACGCTACCAGTAATTAAAGGTTTGTATTTTAATTTTTAAACTTCAAAAAAGGTTGTTATCCCCAAGACAACCTTTTTATTGAAGTAAATTTTAAAATAATATAAAGTAAACTATAAAACAGAATATTCACTTAGCATGAGAATGTTCTATTAATAAAATACAGTATGAAAAATAAATTTTTACTAATACTAATCAGTCTCTTTTTTTTAAGTGCCTGTTCTGGAGACGAGAACGAAACTGCTGATACTTTAGAAACGCCAATTGCTATTGGACCAAAAGATGTAAATGATAGCGGTTTTAAAGCAAAATGGTATTACGTTTCCCACTCAAAAAGCTATCTTTTAGATGTTTCAACAAACGAAAATTTCACCACTTTTCTGCCTAATTACAATTCAAAAGAAGTTACTGATTTAAATGACGTTGTTGTTGGTTTAACAGGTGGTACTCAGTATTATTACCGGGTAAGAGCCAAAAATGAGACACAAATTTCAGACTATTCAAACGTTATTAGTGTTGTAACTACAGGTTCCAGCAATATCCCTGAAGACCCAACTTTTTTAAAGGTAAAAGCAAACAAATTAGCCAATCCGTTTTTTGTAGGTATGGCAGTAAAGGCTTCGCAATTAACAACTGGAAGTGGCTATGATATCATTTTGAAAAATGAATTTAGCAGTATTTCTGCCGAATATGAAATGAAAATGAATCCAATTTCTACGGCAAGTGGTGTCTACAACTGGGCTGCTGCTGATAAAATTGTGGCGTACGGAAATGCAAACGGTATCAATGTTCACGGTCATGCTTTGGTTTGGCACAATGCAGTACCACAGTGGTTAAAAGATTTTTCAGGTACTGATGCCGAATTTGCTTTAGAAGTAAAAAAATACATTACAGATGTTGTTACTCATTATGCAGGAAAAGTAAAATCCTGGGATGTTGTAAATGAAGCTGCCGATGATAATGGCGGAGCTATGAGAAATACTATTTTTCTTCAGCGAATGGGACCTAATTATATCAAAGACTGTTTTCAGTGGGCCAGAAATGCAGCAAATGCTGCAGGTGATACATCGCTATTATTGTTTTATAATGATTATGCAACTTCAACAAATATCCCAAAACAAGATAGGGTTTTTAGCATTGTAGATGATTTAAAAGCCAGTAATTTAATTAATGGTCTTGGTTTTCAAATGCATAACACTTATTTAAGCCCAACCAAAGCTCAAATTGAAACTGATATCAACAGAGCTGTAGCAAAAGGTCTGAAAATTCATATTTCGGAATTAGATATACAAGTGAATCAATTTAATGACATCTCAACTTTTACAAATGAAAGAAGGTTAGCGCAAAAAGAAAAATACAAAGAAATAGTGAAATTATACAATGCCATTCCTGCAGCAAATAAATACGCTTTGACAGTTTGGGGAATGAAGGATAATGAATCCTGGATTCCATATAGTACAGAACTGAATCATGTTGGAAATGACTGGCCTTTATTGTACGATGCAAACTTTACTATTAAAAGCTCACATACCGGATTCCTCGAAGGTTTAGATTAAATTTTAGACAAAATACTTTACTCAATTTTACTTTAACCAAAAAACGAAATTATGAAAAAACTAAGTTTGTTCTCATTAACACTAGCTTGTGTATGTGGATTTGGATTTGGGTTTGGATCCTGCTCAGATAATGCGGCTCCTGAATCAGAAACTCAATCCACAAGTGTAAGTACGGGTAAAATAGCGGCTGCACCCTGGGTAAAACAATTTGAAGATACATTTAATGTGGGCTCTAATCTATCGCAATGGACAAAAGAACAACGATCAGATTATAATTCATGGTATTGTGACTATAATAGCTCAGTGCCCACCACTCAATGGAGAGATGGAAAGCAATGTTTAGAAATCAAGACTACAAAATTGAGCACGTACAAATATCAATCTGGTTTCATCAGTTCTAATTATCAATACAAACCGGAAAATAATACAGAGTATATGCTTTCTGCTAATATTAAATTAATAGCGATGGACGGCGGAAATTACAAGTCATTTACAGAAACTTACGGTGCCTGGCCAGCCTTTTGGTCAGTACAGGGGAATGGCTGGCCGACTAAAGGAGAAATCGATATTATGGAAGGGTATTCTTTTGCTCCAAATGCAAGTCGTTTTGCTTCAAATCTTTTTTATGGAACGGCTGTTGGAACAAACTTACTTGGAAATACAGCCGAAAGAAATTATCCCGGTAATTTTGATGTAAACGGAAATAACGGATGGCATTTATATGAATCCTTTTGGAAAATGAAAGACAATGTTGTAACCATAACCATAAAGATAGACAATGTAACTGTTGCAACATACACCAATAGCAGCGCGCCTAATCTTAATTTAAATAATTTCGGAGCACATTCGATTATTTTTAATGTGAATGTGGGATCAAAAGACTCCAGTTTTATAGATCCAAATAAAATAAACTTATTTTCAACTGTAATGATGTGGGTAGATGATGTAACTGTTTATAAAAGACCAATCTAAAAGCACATAGCCACAGACTTAGAGCTTTATACCCTGCTCTTCCAATAAAAAAGTCCTGAAAAATTTCAGGACTTTTTTGGTATCTAAAACTCCAAAACCTAATTATTTAGGTTAGAAGTTGATGTTTATACCTATTCTAAAACAAAGCTAACACTCACATTTGCAGTAATTTCAATTTCACCAATTGCAAGGGTTTCGTTTGAAGCTCCCAATGCATCTGCAGTTTCTTTCATTCTCATAGAAGCATACATTGGCTGCGGGTGGTAAATTTGTGAATTATCAGAAATAACAAAAGCTTTTCCAACTTTTTGTCCCAATACTGAAACATAATCTTCTGCTTTTGCTTTTGCGTCTTTCATAGCTAATTTTCTGGCTTCAGATTGCAATTGCAATTCTTTCGAAGATTCAAAAGTTACTTTATCAATACGATTAATTCCCTGCTGTACCAGACCTTCCATTAATTCATCATATTTAGATAAATCTTTCACCAAAATTTCAACAGTTTGTACTGCATTATAACTTGTTTTCTTTTTTTCGTAATCATATTGCGGGTTCAGCGCAACTTGCTTGGTTTTAAAATCGGCTGTTGTAATATTCATCTTTTTTATGAATTTCAAAACAGCATCCATTTTTTCGTCATTTTGTTTTTTGACGTCTTTAGCATTATTTCCTTTAGTTTCTATTGTAGCTGATATAGAAACCTGATCAGGAGCTACTTTTACTTTTCCTTCCCCATTAACACTGATAAGTGGAATTTGTTTGGTTTCCTGACCGTAAGACATAGTCATAAACATGATTGTTAAAAATAATACTACTTTTTTCATTTTTGTTATATTTTAAGTTATTTGATATGGGCATTTCAAAAGTTATGCCAGCATTACAATTTTCCTAATTTGGCCATAAGAAAAAGTATAATTATTGGAATTGCCAATAAAACAACCATTAAGCTATGATCATAAACCAAAGAAGGATATTTTATGAGTGTAATCAAATAGCCACCTACAGCACCACCAAAATGCGCTGTATGACCAATATTATCGTTTTTGGCCCTCATTCCGTAAATAGAATACAATAAATATAAAATTCCAAATAGATAGGCCGGAATCGGAATTACAAAAAAGATTCCCAGCATCATGTCAGGCTGTAATAAAATAGCTGAATATAGAACTCCGGTTACAGCTCCTGAAGCTCCCACAGCTCTGTAACTGTAATCATTTTTATGAAAAATCATGGTAAGAAGACTTCCGAAAATCAGACTTCCAAAATAAATTAAAACAAAAGAAAAAGTACCTAACCAGTTTAAGACCACCGGGGCAAAAAACCAAAGTGTCAGCATATTAAATGCTAAGTGCATCATATCTCCATGCAAAAAACCGGAAGAAAGCATTCTGATTTGCTCTCCGGAACGAATGCTTCCCACATGGAATTCATATTTTCTAAAAAAAGCAAGATCATTAAAACCTTTATAACTAATCAAAACATTGGCAATGATAATTCCTATCAAAATGGTATTCATAAATAATAATTATTGTGAATTGTAAATATAATCATTCTCTTATAAAGGTTAGAGAATTACTAAAATTTAAAGCTGGCATTTTTTTTATTTTATCTTTGTGAAAAAAAGTTAGATGCAGTTCCTTGTTTATATTTTAGCCTACCCATTACTTTGGCTTATTTCAGTACTTCCATTTAGAATATTTTACTGGTTTTCAGATTGTGTTTATCTACTTGTTTATTATGTTATTGGATACCGTAGAAAAGTTGTCCGTGCGAATCTTGCGCTTGCCTTACCTCATTTAAGCGATGCTGAACGTAAAAAAACAGAAAAGAAATTTTACCAGCATATGTGTGATATGTTTTTAGAAATGATCAAAACAATGAGTATTTCTGCTGAAGAAATGGAAAAAAGATTTCATGTAACAAATATTGATTTGATATTAGATTATGCAAAAAAAGGAAAAAGTGTAATTCTTGTAGCCTCGCATTATGCAAGTTATGAATGGCTTTTGACAATTAATCCAAAAATTGGCTTTCAGGGTGTGGCTGTTTATAAAAAACTTGCCAATCCTTATTTTGATAGACTGATTCGAAAAATTCGTTCAAAATATAATACCGAATTAATTCCAACAAAACAGGCAATCCCGTTAATGGCACAAAATCAACGTGAAGGAAAATTAAGTTTGTATGGATTAGCGAGTGATCAATCTCCTAAATTAGACCGTATTTTTCATTCGAGTAAATTTATGGGAGTTGAAGTTCCTGTTCATACAGGAGCCGAAATGCTTGCAAAAAAATACGATTTAAGCGTGGTGCTTGTAAAAGTAAAAAAAGTAAAAAGAGGTTATTATGAAGCCACTTTTGTTTCTCTGGCAGATAATCCAAAAGATTTCGAAGATTTTAAAATTACAGAAATGTATTTAAATGAAGTCGAAAAACAAATTTATGAAGCACCGGAATATTATTTATGGACACATAAAAGATGGAAGCACAAACAATAAAAAAAGCTCAAAAGGAAAATTCTTTTTGAGCTTTTTTGTAAATCCGATTTATTTTATTCTTTTACCAGATAAATACCGTCTTCTTTAATTTCAATGAGTTTTTCTTTATACAAAGCTCCAATTGCTTTTTTAAAGGTCTTTTTACTCATTTTCAATACTGTCTTAATATCTTCAGGATGTGAATTATCGTTTAATCTTAAAAAACCCCGGTTGGCTCTTAATTCATCTAAAACTTTCTCTGCGTTAGGTTCAATACTCTCATAACCTTGTATTTGCAACGCAACATCTATTTTATTATCAGGACGAATATTTTTGATATAACCTCTCATTCTGTCACCGGTTCTTATCGAATCATCATAAACTTCATCTTTATAAAGCAATCCTTTGTGCTGTTCATTAATGATAACATTAATTCCTAATTCGGTGATGTGCGAAACTATCAGATCAACTTCTTCTCCTTTTTCTACTGTAAGCTGATCGTTCTTTAAAAACTGATTTAACTTACTTGAAGCAACCAAACGCTTGGTTTTTTCATCCATATAAAGATAAACCAAATAACGTTTTCCTTTTTCCATAGGACGTGCCTGTTCCTTAAACGGAACAAGAATATCTTTTTCCATACCCCAATCCATGAAAGCACCAACCTGATTGATATAATTTACTCTTAAAAGTGAAAATTCATTCAATAATATATAAGGTTCAAGTGTAGTCGCAACTGGACGCTGTTCATGATCTAAATAAACAAAAACGATCAGTTCTTCGCCTATTTCAAATTCATTTGGAACGTATTTATTGGGTAATAATATATCGTGAATTCCTTCCGGATCTTTTTCAGGATTTCCTAAAAATAAACCAACTTTGGTATCACGTAATATAGTAAGTGCATTGTATTTTCCTATTTCAATCATATTTTGATGTGCTAAGCTGCCAGGCAACTAAGTTTCTAAACGACAAAGGTACGAAGTTTGAAATGGTACAGCTAAAAATATTTATATAAAAAAGCGCCTCAATGACGCTCTTAATTTTTAAATCAACTCTTTAAAATATTGTTTAAGAATAATATCGTTTTCAGCCGTTGGCGTAAATATTTCTAAAATAGTGGGAGCATCATTTATTTCATAAAATGAAGTGATGCTTTTCTCTAATGAATCTATATCAGTTGCTGTAAAATAATTCATCTGATACATTTTTGCCAGATGCTCAGCCGTTAAATGATGTGAAGTTTCAAAATAAGTAGTAAAGACCGGTTTTTCTTCATGCCCGGGCAAAATTCTGAAAATCCCCCCTCCTCCATTATTAATCAAAATAATTTTGAAATTTTTAGGAATATAAGAATTCCACAAAGCATTACTGTCGTATAAAAAACTAATATCCCCGGTAATAAAAACCGTTTGTTTTTGGCTTCCAACTGAAGCACCAATTGCGGTAGAGGTACTTCCATCAATTCCACTTGTTCCTCTGTTGCAAAAAACTTCGATTGAAGAATCTATGTCAATTAATTGTGCATATCGAATAGCCGAACTATTACTTATTTGCAACTGACTGTATTTAGGCAAAGAGGCTATTACTTTTTCAAATACTTTAAAGTCTGAAAAAGGAATTTTATTCAGATACTTTTCCTTTCTAATTTTTCGCAACTGATAAACTTCATTGATTTGTTTGAAATAATCACTTTCTACAAAAACTGTTTTTGGCAATAAATCGTTGAAAAAATCATTTGGCTCCATTACAAAATGTTTTGTCAATGCATTGAATGTATCGTATGCACGTAAAGTATCAATATGCCAATGATGCTGTGGTTTATATTTTCGCAGAAATCCTTTAATTCTTTTTGAAACGACCATGCCGCCGAAAGTCACTAATATTTCCGGTTCAAACTCTTTAAAATCATTATCATCAAAAGGCGTAATTAAAGTATCAATACTATTAATAAAATTGGGATGATGCAAATTAGACGTCGTTTCGGTCAAAACCACAATTGACGGATCATTGGCCAGATTTTCTATTGTTTTTTGATCAATTGAATCCCCTTCATTTACTCCAACTAAAACAAGTTTTCGCTTGGCTGAGTTCCAAATTGAAACAAAATCTTGTACATTCTCAATTGACTTTGTTCCGATAACTTCATCAGAATCTGTGATTTTTGGCTGAACAGAAAGTGTGTCTGTTGTTTCATATAAAGGCTCTTCAAAAGGTGCATTGATGTGTACAGGTCCTTTTTGAAGAATTGCAGTTTCTATGGCTTTATTTATTTTCAGGTCATTTTCTTCGGAAGCTTCTTCAGTTAAATTGGCATTGAAAAACGAATGATTTTGAAAAACATTTTGCTGGCGAATCGTCTGTCCATCGCCAATATCAATCTTATTTTGCGGACGATCTGCGGAAATCACAATTAAGGGAATCTGGCTGTAAAATGCTTCGGCCACAGCCGGATAATAATTTAATAATGCAGAACCTGAAGTACAGATAATTGCCGTTGGTATTTTGGTTTGCTGAGCAATTCCCAACGCAAAAAACGCAGCGCAGCGCTCATCTACTATACTGTAACAGTTAAAATTAGAATTTTGGGCAAAACCAATAGTTAATGGTGCGTTTCTGGATCCCGGAGAGATTATAATATTGTGAATTCCTTTTGCTGAACAAATTTCGATAATGTTTTGAGCAAGTGGTATTTTGGGGTAAATCATGCTAAATGGCGTATTATTTTAAAGAAAATTTATTACTGAATTTTCTTTTTTCAAACACAAAGTTACAAACTTCGCTGGTCATTTAATTCATAAATAAAAAGATATTAAGACTGCTTTTGGAAAAAGACAATATCTTTGCAAAACGTATTTTCAAACTTCTTTATAAGTTTCACATTATGAACGTAATTCTTAGACGAGCCGCTTCAGACGATTTAGAAAAAATCCTTGAAATTGTAAATCATTCTATCTTACATACAACAGCAAATTATAGCTACGAAATCCAAAATTTAGAAACTCAGAAAAAGTGGTTTGAAGAGAAAAAGGCTAAAAACCTACCTGTAATAGTAGCTGATTTGGACGGCGAAGTAGTTGGTTTTGGAACCTATGGGCAATTTCGGGAGAAAATTGGTTATCAATATACCATTGAACATTCTGTTTATGTTGTTGATAATGTGATTGGAAAAGGCATTGGCAAACAATTATTGACAGAATTGATTGGTTTGGCAAAACAGCAGGGTTATCACGTTATGATTGGCGCAATCGACGCTGATAATGCAGGAAGTATCGCCTTTCATGAAAAATTTGGTTTTGTCAACACAGGAACAATTCGGGAAGTAGGTTATAAATTTGGTCATTGGCTTGATCTTGTCTTTATGCAATTGATTTTGAAATAATTATTTTAGAACTTCGTAATAATCAGAAGAAAAAGGATAATATAAAAATCATAACCGTTTACAAACTGTATCTTTGCGACTTTACAAATATTATGGATTTTACGTTACTCTCTTCGCCTTTACAAGGATTTACAGATTTTCGCTTTAGAAATGCCCAAAACAAACTTTTTGGAGGAATAGACACTTTTTATTCTCCCTATATTCGCTTAAATGGAAAATTGGTTATAAAAGCATCTTATGAAAGGGATTTACTTCCCGAAAACAATATTGGTTTAGACGTAATTCCGCAGGTGATAACGAATGATGCAGATGAATTTTTATTTGTGGCTAAATATGTCCGCGAATTGGGCTATAAAGAATTAAACTGGAATTTAGGCTGCCCTTACCCAATGGTTACCAAATCCGGAATGGGTTCTGGTTTAATAAAAAATACCGACCAAATCAATCATATTCTGGACAGAGCACATTCTGAAACTGATATTATTGTATCCATGAAAATGCGTTTAGGATATGATACCACTGAAGAAATCCTTGATGTTTTGCCAATTTTAGATACTTACCCACTTAAAAATATCGCCATTCATGCCCGTATTGGCAAACAGTTATATAAAGGCGGCGTACATCTGGATGCATTTCAGCAATGTATTGACAATACGAAACATAAATTGTATTATAATGGAGATATTACGTCTGTAGCAAAATTTCATGAAATGCAGGAACGTTTTCCAACCATAGACCACTGGATGATTGGAAGAGGCTTAATTTCTGATCCTTTTTTACCAACAATGATAAAAAACAACACTTTTGAATATCCTAAAAACAAAATGGAACTATTCAGTACATTTCATGATACACTATATGCCATTTACAGCGAGTCTTTATCCGGACAAACTCATATTTTACTGAAGATGTATCATTTATGGGAATATTTTGCGGAAACATTTTCAAATCCCCATAAAATATTAAAACAGATAAAAAAGGCAAAAAGTATTCGAAATTATGAAGCTGCAGTTTCCTCTATTTTCAAAAATGAAAAATGAGATTTTCAGTTGCCTAAAAATCTCATTTCAAATTATTTTTTAAATATCATTATCCTTTGATCCAACTTATAATTTCAGGATCTGTAGGTAATGTTCTTGGTTTAATCACTTTTACCAATTCACCTTTTTCATTAATTAAATATTTCTGAAAATTCCATTCTACTTCAGAATCCTGCACACCATTTTTAGATTTTTGTGTCAGGAATTTATAAATTTCAGCCATATCATCTCCTTTTACAGAAATTTTATCCATCATCGGGAAAGTTACACCGTAATTCTGCTGGCAAAAAGTCTCGATTTCTTTATTTGTACCTGGTTCCTGAGATGCAAAATTGTTTGCCGGAAATCCTACTATTACGAAACCTTTGTCTTTATACTCCTTATAAATAGCTTCAAGATCTTTATATTGAGGTGTCAATCCACATTTTGAAGCCGTGTTTACAATCATAATTTTTTTTCCTTTAAGAGAAGAAAAATCAAAAGTATCACCTGACAAATCCTGTACTTTAAATTGATAAATGGTTTGTTTTCCCATAACTTGTGCTGTTTTAGGTTTATTGATACTTGTTTGAGCCTGAATTTGTGCTGTTATTAAAAAAACGGCACTACAAACTAAAAATGCTATTCTATTCATCGTTTTAATTTTTTATAAAATTACTGAAATTCTAATGTAAATCAAGAACATCCATACTCATATTTTACTAATGAAAAGTTAAATAAAAAGTGAAGCCTAACGTTAATCAGGCGTTAGGCTTCTACTTACAAACAAATCAAACCATGTAAAAACTTATATATCTTTATTTAAAAGTGTATTATTCTAAAAATCCTTAATAACCGGAAGGTCAAACAGTCCAGCCGTACTAAATAAACTGAACTGCTCTTCTTCCGTCCCCAATATCTTTATTTCTTTAATTAATGTTATCAATTTAACTTCGATATTTTTTCTAAAATAGTTGATGCTCCGGCAATGGACTGTATATAATTAAAAACACGTACATAAGTGATTCCCAAATAATGTGGTATTTAAAATTGGTAACCTTATCTAATTCATCTGCACGTGCGCAACTTTTAAATTATCAACTATTTCTTTTGGAAGTCCGAAGTCATCAACTATCAATATTTTTGAATTTAATTATCTTTTTTTTTTAAAACTTTTTTACTCATCCCAAAAATTAATTTTCAATATTTCTTTGCATTTTGCTATTAAAAACAAATTAACTTTTATGATATAATAGCATTTACGTAAAAAGAATGTTTATGGTTTTAAAAAAGTAAAAAAAAAGTGATTTTTTTTACAGTTCCTTATTTTATAAGGTCTCACAGACCTAAAAAAAATAAAAAAAGTAATAAAAAAATAAATTATCTTTATATCGAGGTACTAAAAAAGTAAATTAAATTTTGTTAAAACCTAAAAATCTAAATTTATGAGTCAGGAAGAATTATTAGTTTTAATCTACAAGAAAGATGAAAGAGCTTTTACCCACTTGTATGATATGTATTCCAAAAGTTTATTTTCGGTCATCAATGTTTTAATAAAAAACCGGGAAGAAGCCGAAGATGTTTTACAGGAAGTTTTCGTAAAAATCTGGAAAAATACCGATTCCTATAACGAAAATAAAGGCAGGTTTTACACCTGGATCCTTAATATAGCCCGAAATACTGCTATAGACAAACTCCGGTCTAAAAATTTTAATAACTCTCAAAAAAACCTTTCCTCCGATAATTTCGTACATCTATTAGACGACAATAACAAAATCAATAATAAAATTGACATCATTGGAATTCAGGAATTTGTAAAAAAACTAAAACCAAAATGTATCGAGATTATTGATTTGTTATTCTTTAAAGGATATACCCAGCAAGAAGCTTCAGAAGAATTGGCAATGCCACTGGGAACTATCAAAACACAAAACAGAAACTGTATTAATGATTTACGTAATTATCTAAAAATCTAATGGAAGCAAAAGAATATATAGAATCAGGAATTCTGGAACTTTATGTTTATGGTTTATTGACTGAAACTGAAAATCTGGAAATAGCCGAAGTAGCAAAAAAGAATCCCGAAGTTGATAATGAAATTATTTCGATTGAAAAAGCAATAGTCGCTTTATCATCAAGTTTTTCTCCATTTCATTCGGTAGCTAATTTCGAGAAGATAAAATCACGCTTAGAATTGAAGCACGGCAAAGTTCTCGAGATGAAACCTGCATCAAACCGTACACAATACATTGGTTGGGCTGCAGCGATATTATTACTGTTAGGTTTGGGGTATCAGACTTTAGAATTAACAAAAACAAAAGGCGCTATCACGACTGTCGGCAACGAAAAAGACAAAATCGAAAGAGAATTTGCTTATTTAGACAAACAAAATAAAGAAACGGAAAAAAGCCTGACAATCGTTAGGGATATTAAAAATACCGGGGTAACACTTGGTGGCCAGGCTGTTTCTCCAACATCATTTGCAAAAGTGTATTGGAACAAAGAAACCAAAACAACTTATATTGATGCTGCCGGTTTACCAAAACCTCCAAAAGGGAAAGTCTATCAGGTTTGGGCACTTAAATTAAGTCCTACGCTAACTCCTACGAGTATTGGTTTATTAAGTAATTTTGAAGGAAATAATCAAAAAATATTTGCAGTAGAACAGACGGTCTATGCAGAAGCGTTTGGAATTACATTAGAACCTGAAGGAGGAAGTTTATCTCCGACAATGGAACAATTATACACTTTAGGAAAAGTGTAATTCAACAAAATAAACTTTAAATCTAATCTTTCCATCCCTAAATTTTATTGATTTAGGGATTTTTTTATCTATCAGCTAAAGAAAATAAACAACAGTTCTTTACAGTAATTCTTCCAAAGAAATACACTACACTATTATAGTTTTAAGAAAAAAAGTCATTTAAAAATAGCCTATTCTTATAAATAGTGACATTAAGCCTATATTCACTTAAAAATCTACTCAAAATTTATAATTATTTTATAAAAATATTTGTTTTAAATTTTAATAAATTAAATTTGTGCAATCGATTACATTAACCACTTTGTAAAAAATTTTAACAAACTAAAATTAATTTTTTAAAATGAAAAAAACATTCCCCCTATTCTTTTTGCTACTGAGTTTATCAAGTCTTTTTGCTCAAAATTATTATATGTCAGCTCCTGAAGGCTTTGGTGTCGCTGCAACTGGAGGTGGAACTCCTACTGTTTCTAATACTATAACAGTTTCTACTTATACAGCTTTAAAGAATGCACTAAACTCAACTACGACTGCTAATTCAGTAATTTTGGTATCTGGTGTTATTGATTGTGTTTATACTAGTGTACAACTTAACAACAAAACAATTATTGGATTACCTGGGGCAAAACTTAGAAATACGCAGATAACTGTTGGTGATGTTACTTTATCAAAAAATAATTCCGGAATTCTTTATATAAAACCAAGTTCTAAAAATGTCATTATCCGAAACCTTATTTTTGAAGGCCCTGGAGCCTACGACGTTGATGGCCGAGACAATTTAACCAACGAAGGAACTGATGTATGGGTTGATCATTGTGAATTTCAAGACGGAATGGATGGTAATTTCGATAATAAAGGAGAAGCAGATAATGTAACTATTTCATGGTGTAAGTTTACTTATTTGAAAGCTCCAATACCAAGAAATACTACCGGTTTTAGTAATGATCATCGCTTTTCAAATTTAGTTGGTTCCGCTAAAGATGATTTTAATTCCGCTGATGGACGCTACAGCATTACTTTCAAAAATTGTTATTGGGCGGAAGGCTGTAAAGAAAGAATGCCAAGAGCGAGAAATGCCGAATTACATATCTTAAACTGTTATTACAAAACTTCAATTTCTGGATCTTTAGCCATTGGTTTAGGAGGCGGAAACAATAATACTACTTGTTATGTTGAGAATAGTAACTTTGAAACTATTGGTAGTGTTTATCAAAATTATTCAGGTGATGGTGGAACTGTAGGTGTTGCGTTTGATGGTTGTATTAATAGAGCTAATTCAGTTACCGGAATAGTTTCAAAACCGTCTTATACTTATACAGTACTTCCTGTAGCAGATGTAGCTACTTATGTTCCAAATGCAAGTTGTGGTGCAGGAGCTACGCTTCAGGTAACTTCATCCGGTGTAATATCAGCTTGTACTAATTTAGGAGTAAATGATAATGTAGCCAACTTAGACATTCAATATTTTCCAACAGTGATTAATAATATTTTAAATATTGAATTTTCAAGTATCGAAAATGGTAAAGCAGTTATAGAGATATTCTCTCCAAATGGTTCGAAAGTTTATACAACTTCTAAAAATGTTACTGGTAATGAAAAATTAGAAGTAAACATCGCCAATATTACAAGAGGAATTTATATTTGTAAAGTTCAAATTGAAAACAGAATTAAAACATTTAAAATTCTAAAAGGATAGTTTTACAAACTAATAATACAATTAAAAACAGCGGTAGAGTTTACCGCTGTTTTTTTTATAATAATATATACAGAAACTATTAAAAACTTCCTTCTGATCCTCCACCACTAAAACCTCCTCCACCAAATTCCATTGGAGATTCAGAAGGTTTAACTTCTGGCTTGATTCCGAATGTTGAAGCGATTATTAAAGCTTCGGTATTCAAAAATGTATTTGAATTTGAGATTCTGTCTGGTTTAAATGTTAATCCGCTTTCTTTTGTTTTAAGTTTCCTTATAAAAAAGAATGTAACTGCAAACATGATTAGTCCGCCTAATGTTAATGCAACTTCAATTGGTAAAACCGAATGATAAAACCGGAAGCTGTAAAATGAAAAAGCTATGGCAAGAAAACTAATCCAGAGCATAATTCTGTCTTTGTTTTGTAATGAATAAACAAGATATAAAACCGGAACAATAAAAGTAAAAGCCCAAAAGAAAAATGCAAACGGAATTTCCGGACTTATCTCATAATAACCTGCTGTCAAACTTGCTGATAATTCTCTAACTATTAAATAATTACCTGATAAATAAAACAAAATTAAACTGATACTTTTTATTAAAAGGATTCCATTGTAGTAATAAGATTCTGTTAGACCTGCAATCAATTTTCTGCATGAAAAATAAGTACTTGCAGCATAAAACATCATAAAAAAGGGCAAAATTGCCTGCCCTGCTTCCAAATATTCAAATATTGAATATCCAAGTGTTCCTGTAAATGCTAAATAAAAAATCAATGCCGATACTAAATGAATGTAACGCAAAAACATTATGAATGAAATTATGGCTACAATAATGCTAACCGGAAGCACTTCATTGAAATCTGCAACAATTGCAATTGCACAACCAAAACTTAATATAGTTCCCAAAACAAATGCATCATCTAATCCGTGATTGTGATAATCTTTTTGGGCCAAAAATTCAGATCCAAAAACGCCAATAATGCCAAAAATAAAAGGAAAAATTTCCCAGTAATGGTCAAGTCCTGAAATTCCTAAAAGCGATACAGCACTACATATTGAGGAATATAAAAATGATCCTAAAAGAAAGAAACCTATACGAACCAGAATATTTTTATGGCTATTTAGTCCCGGAAGTTCTTTTTTAATAAAGTCCAGTTGTTCTTTACTAATAAAACCAGCATTTTTTAACGAATCTGCTTCTTCAATCAAAACAGAATTTTCTAACTTAATTTTATCGAATACTATCATTTTGCAATTTCTTTATTGAAGTTTTTAATTAATTTTATAAACAAAACGATTGAACCTATAAAATATCCAGGAATAGCTAAAACGAATAGCATCCAAATATCCTGAAAATCTATATTCTCAAAAATCCTAAATAAGAAAACATTAATTCCGATATAGGCATAAAGAATCATAAAAACATATAGAGAAATGGCCTTCTGCTCATAACTTGCTTTATAAAAATAAAAACATGAAGCTGCAAGAACTGCAGAAAAAAGTAGCCATAAGCCATCATATTCGTTTACCATATTACTAATGGAAGCAATACTAATCATGTGCAATGCAAATGTTAGATAAATTAGATTAAAATGTGTTTTAAGAGAAATTTTTAAGCTGTAGATTGTCCATAAAATCAATAAACTACCCAGAATTATAGCAGAATAACTTAACTCCAGATGAGAATAGAAATCATTATGGAATAAATCCTGAGGCGTTACAGAAAAACCTACATAAGCAGCCAAACCCGTAATGGCAATAGTTAAGACGCTTTTGTTGTCAAAATAATATGCACAAATAAAACTGACAATTGTTGGCACTAATGTCGCTAAGCCATAATGTGTCCCAAAAGGCTTATATTGAAATTGCAAATAGCCAATAAAAATACAGGTTAGAATATTCGCAAGCAGCACCAGATATTCTAAAACAGGACTTTCAAAAGTAGTTTCTGATTTTTGGAATCCTTTTGAATTTTTAAAACAAAAGTAAAAGCAAACGATGGTAACAATTAATAACAAAGACAGAATGGCGACATGTCCAATAGTATCAATGTTTTCGTAAATCAAAATTCCAATTCCGGATGTAAAAAGCAAAACTGATAAATACAAAAACATTTTTAATTCAGCATTAAGCGAAAAAATACCCAAACTGCGATAATTTTTTATCTGAGTTAATTGTTCTTCTGTAATAAAATCTCTCTCAAATAATTTTTGAGTATGCTCTTCTTCAAATTCTCTCATATTTCAAAATAGTTTAAACTGATTCTCAAATTTATACTATTTAGGTTGAATTTTCTTAAATTCAAACAGATATAATCAAATAAAAAACCGATTTGTAAATTGATACAAATCGGTTTTCATAGTTTTAAAAATGAAATTAAAAAGCAACTTTCATCTTATCTTTTATATTTTCTAAACACAAATTATTGATACTTCCTTCGTGCGTGTGTTTGGTTTCTTTTGGAGATTTATACGTTCCGGCTTCCAATTGTTCGGCAACGGCTTTGTAAGCATCTCTAAATGGCATTCCATCAACCACCATTTCATTTAAAGTATCAACTGTAAACAAATAATCGTATTTTTTATCTTCTAAAATATGATCTTTTACGGTAATGTCTTTTATTGAAAAGATAGCAATATCCAGACATGCTTTCAGGTTTTGAATAGCAGGAAACAAACCTTCTTTTAAAAGCTGTAAATCTCTGTGATAACCGCTTGGAAGATTGTTTGTTATTAAAGTTATTTCATACGGAAGTGCCTGAATCTTATTGCATTTTCCTCTGATCAATTCAAAAACATCTGGATTTTTTTTGTGAGGCATGATGCTCGAGCCTGTTGTAAGATGCGCCGGAAGACCAATAAAATCAAAGTTCTGGCTCATATACAAACAAACATCCATGGCGAATTTTGATAAAGTTCCTGCCACACTTGTCATGGCAAAAGCTACTGTTTTTTCTGCTTTTCCACGGCTCATTTGTGCTGCAACGGCATTGTATTTTAAAGTTTCGAAACCTAATTCCTGAGTTGTAAATGTTCTGTTGATTGGGAATGAACTTCCGTAACCTGCCGCAGAGCCTAACGGATTCTGATCAACAATTTTTAAAGCAGCATTTAGCATTGTAATATCATCGATCAGACTTTCCGCATAAGCCGAAAACCACATTCCGAATGACGATGGCATTGCGATTTGCAAATGCGTGTATCCTGGTAATAATACATTTTGATGCTTTTCTGCAGATTCCATCAACAAATCAAAAAGTGTTTTTACCTGCTCTTTTATCGCTTTTAATTCATCTTTCAAATACAAATGAACATCTACTAAAACCTGATCGTTACGGGAACGCGCTGTGTGGATTTTTTTTCCAGCATCACCTAGTTTTACCGTTAATAAATACTCAATTTTAGAATGAACATCTTCAAAACTGTCTTCGATTTCAAAATTCCCAACCACAATGTCGGCAATGATGTCATTTAGAGCATCAACCAAAGAAGTGGTTTCTTCTGGGGTTAATAATCCTATTTGTCCCAGCATTTTGGCATGGGCGATTGATCCTAATGCATCGTATTTTGCCAAAACTAAATCCAGTTCACGGTCGTTTCCTACTGTAAATTGTTCGATTTGTTTATCGGTTGGTATTCCTTTTTCCCAAAGTTTCATAACTTAGATTTTTAGACTTTTTAGATAATTAGATTATTAGATTTCTTAGATTTTAGACTTTTAGATTATTCTCTTTGTCGAATCTTTGAAGTTATTTTCTAACTTATTTCTAATGTCATTGTTTATATTGATAGTATTCCTAGCCCCGATAGTAGTGGAAATCCTTTTGCTGGCTTCTTTAGACAGAAAAAGATTGTAACGGATAGCGGGAATAGCTCCTGAATAATTTTATAATTTAAAGAAATCGGTTAGTATTTTGATATACAAATCGACTCCTTCCTCTATTTCATTTACAAATATAAATTCGTCTGCTGAATGCGATCGTAGGGTTTCTCCTGGTCCTAATTTCAAGGACTGACAGCTTAAAACTGACTGATCAGAAAGCGTTGGAGACCCATAAGTTGTTCTTCCTAAAGCGATTCCGGCCTGAACCAGACCATGAGCTATTGGAATAGACGATGCATTTAAATGCATAGATCTTGGTTTCACTTCGGCATTTACATTGGCTGTAACTACTTCTAAAATTTCAGAATTAGTGTAGCAGTCGTTTACACGAATATCAACCACCAAGTCACATTCTGACGGCACCACATTATGCTGTTTCCCAGCGTTGATCTGGGTTACAGTCATTTTTACAGGACCTAAAACGTCTGAGATTTTATCGAATTTATAGTTTTTAAACCATTCCATTACCGGAATTGATTTGTATAAAGCATTATCATCGTTTTGATGTGCGGCGTGGCTCGCTGTTCCCTTTACTTTTACATCTAAAACTAAAAGACCTTTCTCTGCAATTGCTAACTGCATTAATGTTGGTTCGCCCACAATCGCACAATCCAGTTCCGGTAAATGTTTTAAAACGCTGTTTAATCCATTTTTCCCGCTGCTTTCCTCTTCTGCGGAAGCAACAATAACGATATTATGTGATAAATTTTGATTTTCGTAAAAATGTGCAAACGTCGCCAATAACGAAACCAGACATCCACCGGCATCATTACTTCCTAATCCGAAAAGCTTACCGTCTTTTTCAATTGCCTTGAAAGGATCATTTGTATAAGCCTGATTAGGTCGTACCGTATCGTGATGAGAATTTAGTAAAAGTGTTGGTTTGTTTTGATCGAAATATTTATTGAAAGCCCACACATTATTGTTTTCTCTTTTGAAAGGAATCTCATTTTGAGTGAACCAATTTTCTATTAAAAGAGCTGTTTGATCTTCTTCACTTGAAAATGAAGGGGTTTCAATCAGGTTTCTCAATAAATCAATTGCTTCCCAGGTAAGCGTTTCTATATTTTTCATTTTAATTAGGTACTGATACTATCCCGATAGCTATCGGGACTGAAATTCTAAGACTGCAAAAGTCTTGGTTTCTTTGAAACTTAGCAACTTTTTCTTTTATAAAGTAATCGTTGTATGCAGAACATCTGAATTTTGAAGCATTCTGTGATGCCCAATCTTAATTTTCTGCACACCTCGTGACAAACTATTGAAACAGTTATCCAATTTAGGAATCATTCCGGAATGGATTACTTTTTCTTCTTTCAGTTTATTGTACAATGCTTCGTTAATTTCCGTAATCACAGACGAATCATCTTCTGAATCCTGCAAAACACCTTGTTTTTCAAAACAGTATGTCAGGGTTACATCATAAACTTCAGATAATGCAATTGACAATTCACTTGCAATGGTATCTGCATTTGTATTTAATAACTGACCGTTTTTGTCGTGTGTAATTGCGCAGAAAACCGGTACAACTCCGGCTTCTAATAAAGTCGCCAGCAATTTTGTATTGACTTGCTTTACATCTCCCACAAATCCGTAATCGATAGTTGGGTGGTTTCTTTTTGTTGACTGAATTAAATTCCCATCAGCCCCAGAAAAACCAATTGCATTATTGTTTTTTGCCTGCAATTGTGCCACAACATGTTTGTTGATCTGACCAGCGTAAATCATGACCACAACATCCAGCATTGGAGCATCTGTGATTCGGCGTCCGTCAATCATCTGAGGAACCAATCCAATGCTCTGAGCCATTTTCGTAGCCGATTTTCCACCGCCGTGAACTAAAACTTTATATCCTTCAATGTTAGAAAAATCAGTTAAAAATTGTTCTAATTCAGTTGGATTGTCGATGATGTTTCCACCTATTTTTATTACTGTAACTTTATTCATGAGGTTCAAAGATTCAAAGAGACAAAGGGGCAAAGTTTAAGCACAGAATTTAACCTCTGAACCTTTGTAACTTTGTGCTTTTGCATCTAAAATTTACAATTTCTTTAGAATCTTCTGCAGCACTAATTGCGCAGAATACGTTCTGTTATTTGCTTGTTCAATTACGATTGAATTTTCACTGTCAATTACTTCATCGCTTACAATTACGTTACGACGAACCGGAAGACAATGCATGAATTTTCCGTTGTTGGTTAACGCCATTTTTTCGGCAGTAACTGTCCAGTTTGGATCACTGTTCGTTACTTTTCCGTAATCATTAAAATTACTCCAGTTTTTTACGTAGACAAAGTCCGCGTTTTCAAAAGCTTTATTTTGGTCGTATTCTATTTTGCAGTCCTTTGTAATTTCCGAGCTTAGCTCATAACCTTCAGGATGTGTAATTACAAAATCCATATCTTTTTGCATCTGCATCATTTCTACAAATGAATTGGCAACAGCCTGTGGCAAAGCTCTTGGATGCGGAGCCCACGAAAGTACTACTTTTGGTTTGTGCTTTGTTTTGAATTCTTCCATCGTAATCGCATCTGCTAATGACTGTAATGGATGACGCACAGCACTTTCCATATTTACGATTGGAACTGTGGCATGTTTTAAAAATCCTGAAATAACAGTTTCCGCATAATCTTTTTCTTTATCCAATAAACCTGCAAAAGCTCGGATAGCAATAATATCCCCATATTGAGAAACAACTTCTGCTGCTTCTTTAATGTGTTCTGAAGCACCTGAATTCATTACGGCACCGTCTTCAAATTCCAAAGTCCAGCCTTCGCTGCCAAAGTTCATCACCATAACATTCATTCCTAAATTCATGGCCGCCTTTTGTGTACTTAAACGAGTTCTCAGACTAGAATTGAAGAACAACATTATTAAGGTTTTATTCTTTCCCAGTTTCTTGTTCTTGAGCGGATTTTTTTTGATTTTGATCGCGCTTTTTACCCATTTTGATAATGAGTCGATATCTTTTATTGAGATGTAGTTCATTTTTTAATTAATTAGTTAATGTGATAATTCAATAATTTAGATAATTGTGACATTATCTAATTATCTGATTGACACATTATATTATTTTTGTAAAAGGAATTTCGTTCTTTAGTGCTTTCAAAATAAAATTATCATTTAGTCCATTGACTATCCAGGTTTCAATATTGGCTGCTTTTGCAATTCCGGCAGCTTCAATTTTCGACTGCATTCCTCCTGTTCCGTGTGATGATTTTGAATCTCCGATTTCTTTTTCTAAAAGTTTCAAATCGCTTACCAGTTTAATAGTTTCAGGAACTTCATTATGAATTGATTCTTTGGTATAAATTCCGTTTGTATTGGTTGCAATTATCAGTATATCAACATTTAGCAGCTCTGCAGTCAAAGCGGCTAGTTTGTCATTATCTCCAAATTTAATCTCATCAGTTGCTACAGTATCATTTTCATTAATTATTGGTATATAATTGTTTTTTACTAATACATTAATCGTATTTACAATATTGTCTTTGGATTGTTGTTTCTCAAAATCAGAATAAGAGAGCAGGCATTGTGAAATATGCAGTCCTAAATCACTGAAATTTTCATGATAAATACGCATCAAATGAGGCTGACCAATAGATGCGAGAGCCTGTTTTACAAACACATCTTTATCATTATTATCCAGCTTCACAAATTGTTTAGCTGCAGCAATCGCTCCTGAACTGACAATAATAAATTCATATTTGTCTTGTAAAGCTGCAATCTGCATACCAATATCCTCAATTTTTCCCCGCGAAATATGATTGGTTTCTTTGGTTAAAGTATTACTTCCTATTTTTAATAAAATCCTTTTTTTTGCCATGTCTTGTTTTTTAACCGCAAAGGGCGCAAGGTTTTTAATGTTGTTTGTGTTTACAAAACGCTAAGTTCGCAAGCTAAATCTTTAAATAAATTCCAATAATCTGAAATCAAAAATCGTTAATCATCAATCTAAAATTCTAAGAAGTCTAACAATCTAAGAAAGTCTAACTATCTAATCTGCCCTTCTCCGTACACATACCATTTATTGGTCACCAGATGCTGTAAACCAATTGGTCCTCTTTGGTGCAATTTATCAGTACTGATCGCTAACTCTCCACCTAATCCAAATTGTCCACCATCCGTAAAACGGGTTGAAGCATTATGGTACACAGAAGAAGCGTCAACATTATCCATAAATTCCTGTGCCAAAGCTTCATTTTCAGTAATGATAGAAGCCGAATGACCTCCACAATATTTATTGATTTTGGCAATTGCTTCGTAATTTGAATTTATCGTTCCGATTACAATTTTATAATCTAAAAACTCTTCATACCAAATTAAATCATTTTCAATAGCAGGAACTCCTGTTGCTTTTGCAAAAGCCTCATCTCCTAAAACAGTAACTTTAAATTTCTCTAATTCTGTAACCAACTGTTTAGCAAACACTTCCCAATTTGGCAAATTCGTATCAATTAATACTTTATCCAAAGCATTACAAACTGATATGTTTGATGTTTTTCCGTTAATAATAATTACCATTGCCTTTTCTAAATCGGCATCTTCATTAACATAAACGAAATTATTTCCGCGACCACTTACAATTACAGGACAAGTAGCATGTTTTTTGGTAAATTCAATCAGTTTTTCACCACCTCGAGGTACAATCAAATCTACTTTTTGTGTTGGTTTTTCAAGAAATTCCTGTGTCTGAACTCTGTCATAATTCAAGTATTCAACCCAATCGGTTGAAACTCCATTGTTTTCCAATGCCTGATGCCAAAGGCTTACAATTTTCTGATTGGAAAGCAAGGATTCTTTACCGCCTTTCAAAAGAATTTTATTTCCCGATTTAAATGCAATTCCTCCCGCTTCTACAGTTACGTCCGGACGAGATTCATATATAATTAAAATAGTTCCAAAAGCAGCTGTTTTATTGCTGATTTTCATTCCGTTTTCATGAGTGAAAGTAAAACGAACCTGCCCTACCGGATCTTCCTGGCTCGCTAATTGCTGCAGGGAAAGAATCATACCATTTACTTTAGCATCATCTACCAGCAGACGCTTTTCCATTGCCAGATCTTCACCCGAATAATTGGATAAATCATGTTGGTTGATGCTTTTAAGTGATTCTCTTTCCTGCTCTAATAAACTCGCCATTGTAGTTAAAACAGCATTCCTTTTTTCGATTGGAAGTATTGTATTCATTGTTATAAATATTTAGCCAATGACAATTAATTTTTAAGCTCTTGTAAACTTTCTTTTAAAGCTTTTACAAACGTATCGATATCCGCTTTTTTCACTGTTAAAGGCGGTAAAATTCTTAATAGATTTTTGTTGTTTGCACTTCCTGTAAAAATGTGTTTTTCGATAATTAATTTCTTTCTTAAAGCAGCCACATCAAAATCAAACTCTACTCCCAGTATCAAGCCTTTTCCTTTTATTTGTTTGATCCCTTCAACTTCTTTAATTTTTTCTAAGAAATATTCGTAAACGTCGTTTACATTTTTTTGTAAATCAAGCTTTTCAATTACATCTAAAACTGCAATTGACGCTGCACAAGACAAGTGGCTTCCGCCGAAAGTAGTACCTAACAAACCGAAACTTGCTTCAAATTTTGGAGAAATCAAGATCGCTCCAACCGGGAAGCCGTTCCCCATTCCTTTTGCAACTGAAATAATATCAGCATTGATTCCGTGGTGTTGGAAAGCGAAAAATTTACCGCTTCTTCCGTATCCTGACTGTACTTCGTCTAAAATCAAAACAACATCGTGTTTTTTACACGCTTTTTCTAAAGCCTGAAAAAACTCAGTTGTTCCCTGATCCAAACCTCCAACTCCCTGAATTCCTTCAATAATTACAGCTGTAACATCGCCTTTTGTTAATTCAGCTTCAACCAATTCTATTTTATTTAAAGGTAAGAAAGTCACTTCCTGCTGTGCATTTATTGGCGCAACAATTTTTTTGTTATCAGTAACCGCAACTGCAGCAGAAGTTCTTCCGTGAAAAGAATTATGAAATGCCACAACTCTTGATTTTCCATTATGGAAAGAAGCTAATTTCAATGCATTTTCGTTTGCTTCAGCACCAGAACTGCACAAAAACAATTCGTAATCTTCTAAGCCAGAAAGTTTTCCTAATTTCTGAGCTAATTCTACCTGTAAAGGATTCTGAATTGCATTCGAATAAAAGCCTAAATGATCTAATTGATTTTTAAGTTTTGCTACATAATCCGGCTGTGTATGTCCGATGGAAATTACACCATGTCCGCTATATAGGTCTAAATATTCTACTCCTTTGTCATCAATAATTGTACAATCAATTGCTTTTACCGGAGTGATATCGTATAATGGGTAAACGTTGAATAAGTTCATTTTTGTTTTGTTTATTTTGTTTCAGGTTTCACATTTCAAGTTAACTTGTAACGTGAAACCTGAAATTAGTTTATGTTTCTTTATATTTTTTCAGGTTACATAAAAACGTGAAACCTGAAACTTGAAACTAAAAATTAAAATCCGCTTGGTTTCAAATGTAAACCAGTGGTTTCTTCTAATCCGAACATTAAATTCATGTTTTGAATCGCTTGTCCTGAAGCACCTTTGGTTAAGTTATCGATAATTGATGTTATGAGAACCCGGTTTCCTTTTTTCAATAAACTAATGATGCATTTATTCGTCTGAACCACTTGTTTCATGTTTATATTGGTTGTTGTAACAGTTACAAAAGGTTCGTTTTTATAGAACTCTTCATATTTAGCAACCAATTGTTCCAAACTATCATCGCATAATGTGTACAGCGTTGCAAAAATTCCTCTTGGAAAATCTCCTCTGTTTGGAATAAAAAGCAATTCGCTGTCAAAATCATCCTGCAGCTGAACCAGGCTTTCTGAAATTTCTCCTAAATGCTGGTGTTCAAAAGCTTTGTAATGCGAAAAATTATTGTTTCTCCAGCTAAAATGAGAAGTTTCTGAAAGACTTACTCCTGCTCCTGTACTTCCTGTTGTAGCATTGATGTGAACATCATTATTTAGTAAGTTATGTTTCGCTAAAGGCAATAATGCCAATTGAATTGCCGTTGCAAAACATCCCGGATTAGCTATAAAATCTGCTTTTTTAATTTCAGATTTATTTATTTCAGGTAATCCATAAACGAAATCTTTTCCTTCGAAATGTGCGTCTTTATTCAATCTGAAATCATTTCCTAAATCAATGATTTTAGTATGACCTCCAAACTGATTTTCCTTTAAAAAAGAAATTGATTTACCGTGACCCAAACATAAAAAAACAACATTTACCTCTGGATTGATTTTATCCGTAAAATTCATTTCAATATCGCCCATCAAATCGTGGTGCGCTACTGAAAGCGGCTTTCCGGCATTCGTTGTACTATAAACAAAATCGATGTTTACATTTGGGTGATACATTAAAATTCTGATGAGTTCTCCGGCTGTGTAGCCTGAACCACCAATAATTCCGATATTAATCATGATCTAAATGATTTACAGATGAAAATATGTTTTGTGCATTTCCAAGAATTTTAATAAATCCTTTTGCATCGTCAGATGTCCAGGCATTATTCATTTCACCGTATTGACCAAAACCTGTGTTCATTAAATCATTTTTAGATTCGATTCCGTCAAGTGAAAAATGATATGGTTTTAAAGAAACGGTTACAGTTCCATTTACTGTCTTTTGAGTGTCCTGAAGAAAAGTCTCGATGTTTCTCATCACCGGATCTAAAAACTGACCTTCGTGAAATAACATTCCGTACCAGTTCCCTAACTGCTCTTTCCAGTATTGCTGCCATTTTCCAAGCGTATGTTTCTCTAACAAATGATGTGCTTTGATGATAATTAAAGGTGCAGCAGCTTCAAAACCAACTCTTCCTTTAATTCCGATAATGGTATCACCTACGTGAATGTCTCTACCAATTGCGTAAGCATTTGCCAGTTTTTCAAGTTTTACAATATTTTTCTCAGGAGCATCTTTTTTACCGTTTAATGCCACTAATTCTCCTTGTTCAAAATGCAAAGTCACTTTTTCTTCACCTTCTTTTTGCAATTGCGAAGGATATGCTTCACTTGGCAATGGCTGGCTTGAAGTTAAAGTTTCTTTTCCTCCAACACTCGTTCCCCAAAGTCCCTTATTAATCGAATATTGTGCTTTTTCCCAAGAGTAATGCACTCCGTTTTGAGCTAAATAATCTACTTCTTCTTGTCTTGAAAGTTTCAAATCTCTAATTGGAGTAATGATTTCGATTTCCGGAGCAATGGTTTGGAAAATTAAATCAAAACGAATCTGATCGTTTCCTGCACCTGTACTTCCATGTGCGATAGCACTTGCTCCTACTTTTTTAGCATATTTTATAGCTTCAATTGCCTGAAAAACACGCTCTGCACTTACAGATAATGGATAGGTATTGTTTTTTAATACGTTTCCGAAAATCAAATATTTTATAGCTTTATCATAATATTTGTCTACGATTGTCAGGTTGGCATGTTGCGCACTTCCTAATTCGTAAGCTCTTTTTTCAATAGCTGATAATTCTTCTGCATCGAATCCTCCTGTGTCTACAAGAACAGTATGAACTTCGTATCCTTTTTCATTTTTTAAATATTTCAAACAATACGAGGTATCTAATCCTCCGCTATAAGCTAATACTACTTTTTTCATTTTTTATAATTTAGGCTAATACTTTCGTATGTAGCAGTTTGAGATTTCTTTTTTAATTAATTGTTTAAGTAAATAAAACAGACAATAATTTATTTAAAAATAAAGCCTGTTTAATTTTTTTAAGTCTGCTTAAAACAGCTTCATTAAAAGGATGTCTAGGCGGATCTTTTGGTTTGTCTTTAGGATCATATAGCATACCTGTACAAAGACACATTTTATTTTCTTTACTCTGTAAAATTTGAAAATTAGTGCATGTTTTACAGCCAGCCCAGAAGCTGGGATCAGTAGTCAATTCAGAGAAAGGAACCGGTTTATACCCCAAATCAGAATTGATTTTCATTACTGCAAGTCCGGTTGTTATACCAAATATTTTTGCTTCAGGGTATTTTTTCAAAGAATATTCAAAAACTTTTGATTTAATCTTTTTAGCCAAACCCAGATTTCTGTAATCCGGATGTACAATCAAGCCGGAATGTGCCACGAATTTTCCGTGCTGCCAACTTTCGATATAGCAAAACCCTGCAAATTTTCCGTCTGCCAGAGCAATCATTGCGTCACCATTTGACATTTTTTTCTGAATATATTCAGGAGTCCTTTTAGCAATCCCTGTACCTCTTAACAAGGCAGATGATTCTATCGTATCGCAAATTTCCTGTGCGAATTTGAAGTGTTCTTCCTGAGTTACAACAATAGAGATCTTCATTTCAATAGTTGAAGTTTAGCGTTAAATATTAAAACGTATTGTTTGGTTTGAAATCCAAAAACAGAGCTAATAAAATCAGACACAATAGAAGTAATATCCTCAAAATCAAAAAATTGATTCAGAAAATTTTTAAAAAAATAAATACTTTTGGTATGTGTTTGCCCGATGGACAACTTAAGTGATTTCAAAATAAAAATGAATATAAAATAAATACGCGACGAAAAACTCTTTTGAATACTATATAGATAGCATCCGTACTTCGGGAGAAGTACCAGGTGAGATTGTCCGTGACAAAGAAGTTATATGTAAACTTATTTTATTCATTGGTGCAAAAGTACACTATTTTTTTATTTAGAAAACTAATTTTAAAAAATCTAACATTTTTTTAATGCAATGTTATTTTTTTTTAAAAATAAAAAATTCCGATAGATTTCATAAACCTATCGGAATTAATTACTTATAAGTTTTATTTTAGTTTTTAGTAAACGGAATTACCTGCCCATTTCCTAAAACAGTCATATCAAAAGCTGTCTTAGCCTCATTAAATTTAAATTTCAAACCTGCTCCGTTTGACACAAAAGTATCTTTTTCACCTGCAACCGGCTCAACTGTGAACTTTGGAAAATTTGTAATCTCTACATTCAAAACACTGTTTTTCTCCGTTAATTCAATTTTCAGAGGAGCATTTTTTGTAGAATAAATCCCTAAATATCCATCCAGAATGATATCTTTCTCTAGCTTTCCTTTTCCTGCTGTCCATGCATTATTGCTTTCATTATTATCCGGAAAAACATGATCAGGATCTAATGTTATGCTTTCTATTTCTTCGGTCGAATTATGTTTGAAAAACCAGTCATTGTTGCGTTGCCAAACTTCTACAGGTAAATTAACTCTCGTGACTTTTCCACTTTTCGTTTTTACATCCACAACAACCGGCATTGGCATTTTATCGAAATTTTCAACATTAATTATAACTCCTTTCGAAGGGTCATTTTTTACGTATTTAATTGAATTAATTCCCTGATCAAATCGCCAGTTATTTACATACCAGCTTCTCCAGAACCAACTTAAATCTTCTCCTGCAACATTTTCCATAGTTCTGAAAAAGTCATCAGGTTGTGGATGTTTGTATGCCCAACGCTCAATATAAGTCTTAAAAGCTGTATCAAAACGTTCTTTTCCTAAAACCTGTTCTCTTAAAATTATCAAACCTGCACTTGGTTTAAAATAGCATAACATGCCAATATTAGCTTCTTTCATATTATCAGGAGAGCTCATAATTGTTTCTAAGTCTGGTCTTGTAAAAGGTTCTGCCATTTCGTGTAAATCCGTTGCTGCCTCTTTATACTCTCCGTTGTTAAATGCTATGGTGCTCAAAGAATTAATAAAAGTATTAAAACCTTCATCCATCCATGCAAATAATCTTTCGTTTGAACCCACAATCATTGGAAACCAGATATGACCAAATTCGTGATCTGTAACTCCCCATAAATCTTTTCCTTTTGATTCCCAACTGCAGAATACAATACCCGGATACTCCATTCCTCCTTCATTTCCGGCAACATTTGTTGCAGCCGGATAAGGATATTCAAACCATTGTTTTGAATAATGTTCAATCGAAGCTTTCACATATTCAGTAGAACGTCCGTATCCATCTTTGCCGGAACTTTCAACTGGATATGCAGACAAAGCCAAAGCTTTTTTACCACTTGGCAAATTAATTTTTGCACCATCTAAGACAAAAGCAGATGATGAAGCCCATGAAAAATCACGTGCATTTTTAATTTGATAATGCCATGTTTTTTCAGTTCCCGCATTTGTATTTGCTGTAGCATTTACTTCTTCCGCAGAACGAATCGTAACCGTTTTATCACTTTGTCCGGCTTCTTTGTAACGCTTAAATTGTTCAGCCGGTAATACTTCTGCTCCATTCAGTAATTCTCCTGAACTTACCACATAATGATTTGCCGGCACAGTAAGTTTTACGTCAAAATTACCATACTCCAGATAAAATTCAGAAGCGCCTAAATAGGGTGCTGTATTCCATCCTCTTACATCATCATAAACACACATACGCGGATACCACTGAGCAATCGTGAAAACCTTACCATTTTTAGTTTCTAAAACTCCCATTCTGTCAGATCCTTCAAAAGGAGCTGTAAATGAAAAATCAATTTTGATTTTTACTGAACCGCCTTTTGATGCTAATTCCTGTGGAAGAAAAATTTGCATTCTGGTATCTGTAACTATATATTTTGCTTCAGTTTCTGTTTTTTTCTTATCTCCTGAAATTACTTTTACTGATTTTATTTTATTTCCACCATCAAAAAGCTGCCCTTGTGCCCCATTGCGACTTCCTGTTAATGGCACAACTGCATTTCCCCTTGAGTCATTTTTAAATAAGTTCTGATCTAAATTAAGCCAGACAAAAGACAATTTATCCGGACTATTATTAGTATAGGTAATTTCATCCGTTCCAGTAATTTGATTTGTCGTCGCATTTAATTTTGCAGTTATCTGATAATCTGCTCTGTTTTGCCAGTACTCAACACCCGGCTGCCCACTTGCTGAACGGGTTGGTGTGCCGTTTTTTGTGTAGAAATGTGGTGCGAATGCATCATGATAATTGTATTTATTAACCGGATTTTCTGTACCTGTCGGAGTTTGTTGTGCCCAAACAGGAGAAATTCCTACAAACAAAGCCATTGTAATTAAGGCTTTAGCAGACTGTCTTTTCATATTTTATACCTATTTATGTAGCAAATTAATGAAAAAAAAAGCTATTTAGAGAGAAAAATCAAAGCTTATATTTATTTTTAGCAAAATATTATCAAAAAAATAATTTAAGCGATTTTCGTAAGAAAATAAATTTTATAAAATTATATTTACAATAAATACAAAACTAATCTTTTAAAATACCATTTTGAATACAACAATATCAAATTCGAAACTTAAAGCATCGATCAAACATCGCGGAGCTGAACTATTCTCTTTGTCTGATAATCAAAGCAAGGAATATATGTGGAATGGAGATCCTAATTACTGGCCAAAACACTCTCCTGTACTTTTTCCGATTGTTGGAAGTTTAAAAAACGAAACGTATACTTTTAATGACAAAAACTATCACTTATCAAGACATGGTTTTGCACGTGATATGGAATTTCAATTGATTGAAAAAACGGAATCTTCAGCTACTTTTTCTTTATCTTATAATGAAGAAACGCTTCAAAAATATCCTTTTGAATTTGAATTGCAGATTATTTACAAACTTCAAGAAAACAAACTAAGTATAGAGTATAAAGTAATCAATAAATCAGAAACTCAACTCCCTTTCTCCATAGGTGCACATCCTGCTTTTGCTTTACCTGAAAACTTTTCAAATTACAGTATACAGTTTGAAAAAGAAGAAAAATTAAAATATTCACTTCTTGAAGATGGCTTAATTTCTAATACTACTGAAACTTTAAAGACTTCAAATAATGAAGTGTCTTTGAATTATAAATTATTTGAAAATGATGCTTTGGTTTTTAAAACTCTTGAGTCAGATTCACTAACTATCTTCGAAAATTCGAAACCATATATTAAAGTAGATTTTGAGAATTTTCCGAGCCTGGGAATCTGGACCAAAGAAAATGCTCCCTTTATTTGTATTGAACCTTGGTTTGGTTATTCTGATACACTTGAAAAATCAGGAGATTTATTCAAAAAAGAAGGAATAATGATTCTCGACGCAAATCAAAGTTTCAATACTTCATTTGGTATAGAAATACTTTAATTAAAAACAATAAAAAACCCATTTTGTATCAAAATCAAAATGGGTTTTATTTTATTTTATAAAAACAGCATTACAGATTATCTGCTCCATTCTGAAATACTGTCTTTGTTCATTTTTACATAATCCTGATTGTTAGCAGCTTCTGCAGATGCCAGCGAAATTTTAGCTGTTTCAATAGCACCGGCTTTATCACCTTGTTTTGCCTGGATTAATGATTTCAATCTTGTAAGGTAATAAGGTTTATCTGGACTCAATTCTAAAGCTTTATCAACATACTCTCTTGCGCTAATCATATCACCATTTGATTGAAATAAATATTGAGATGCAGCGTAATAATCATTCCATGTTGGTCCTGCCAACGCCTTTTTAATACTTGCAGTTGCTATTTTTGCAGTAGGAACTTCGAATTTCAAAGCTATATGAGAGTTTTCCCAGGCCATTTCTAAATAACCGGAATTTTGATCCAAAGTATTGATGCCTATTGTAAAGGTTTCAACAGGAGTCGGCAAGGCATCTTCTTTAACAGTAGTTTTTAAAACTACATATGCCTCGTTCCAATTCTCAGGCAATCCCCAATTGTCTGTAGAAAGATAAAAAATTACCTCCCAGCTTTCTATTCTTGGAATCGTATAAATGGAATATTTTCCTTTTTTTAATGTCTTACCATCAATAACAACATCATCTCCAAAATTGATTATTGTGTTTTCATTGGCTCCGGTTCTCCATAATTTTCCAAATGGAACCAGATTTCCAAAAACCGCCCTGCCCCTTGCACCTGGTCTTGAATAGGTAACTTCAACATCGGTCAATCCAACGGTTTGTTTAACATACCCTTTTGGACTAGCCTGTGGTGTTTTTATTTGTGCTTCTGCAACTAAAGGCGCCAAAATAATGGCTAATGCAATAAGTAGTTTTTTCATTTTTATAAATCTGTTTGTTTTTTTTCAAATTTACGAATTCAAAAAAGGACAAAAGTTAAATTTTACTTAATTCAAATACTTAATTGTGAGATTTTAAAAGCATTTAATTCATTAAAATGATTGACAATTAAATTTGCCTCTGACAAGTCCTGTCCTTCTGAATTTTCACTTCTGTAACCTACACAAAAAATCCCGGCACCTTTAGCCGCTTTTACACCATTGGTACTATCTTCTATAATGATACAATTTTCTTTTGGAGCAACTGACAATGAAGCTGCATGCACGAAAATTGCAGGATTAGGCTTGGATTGTGGAAAATCTTCACCACTCACTATTGCAGAAAAATACCGATGCAGATTAAATCGCGTAAAAACACGTTCAATAGTTACTTTTGAAGCAGATGATGCCAAAATTAACTGAATTCCGTTGGCATGCAAATCTTTTATTAAATCTTCAACCCCTTCCAATAAATACAAATCTTCTTTAGTATCAAAAGCATCATTAAAAATACTTCTTTTCCTTTGGATTAAATCCTCTACACCATGCTCTATAGTTGGAAAAAATCCTTTTAATGTCTGAAATGTATTTCGGGTTGAAAATCCCGTAAACGAAGTATACATTTCTTCGGTTACATTAATATTTAACTCTGAAAATTGTTTGTAATAGGCATAACGGTGAACAGGTTCAGTGTCTACAATTACACCATCCATGTCAAAAATTACTGTTTTTATCATTTTTTTTTAAGTTACTAAGGTTCTGAGATTCTATATTTTGCTCTTAATTTTAACGACTTAAAATCTTAGCATTATACAATCTATTCTTTTTTAAGCAAGTGACGAATTACGGTCTCAGCAGCATGAAGACCAAATAATCCCGGCATATAACTGTTTGTTCCGTAAAAAGATTTTTTAAAATTTTTACCATCCGTTAATTTCAGGCTTTTTTCATTTTGTATTTCTGAAGAAAAAACAACTTTCAATTTATTGATTTTTGCAGCCTTTAATCGCTTTCTGATTGCTTTAGAAAAATAGCAATTAATTGTTTTAGAAATATCTGAAACCTTAACTTTAGAGGCTAACATTTTTCCGCCAGCTCCCATACTGCTAATTATTTTTACTCTTTTTCGTTTTGCTGCGATGATTAAATTCAGTTTTGGTGTAATACTGTCAATACAATCCAAAACATAATCAAATTCAGGTGAAACGATTTCAAAAGCACGCTCAGGAGATAAAAATTCCTGTACACGGATTAATTTCAGTTCTGGATTAATATCCATCAGGCGATCTCCTACAATTTTAATTTTTGGTTCACCCACAGTCGAATGCAAAGCAGGTAACTGTCTGTTTATATTAGTAATATCAACAACATCCCCATCAACAATAGTCATATTTCCTACTCCTGCTCTTGCCAAAAATTCAGCAGCAAATGATCCTACCCCTCCTAAACCTACAACCAAAACATTTGCATTTTGCAGGTTATCTAATCCTTCTTTTGTAAATAAAAGCTCAGCTCTTTCTGTCCACTCTGCCATATATTTCTTTTCTTATTTTAAATTTGTTTAGTTATTGTTCCAGAATTAGTGACTCTGAAACACATTTTTGTAATTAACTGAAATTATATTTTGCAATTCATTATTTTTAAACTCTTTATATTTCGAAGCTATTTCATAAACCTGTTGAATATTTTCTTCAATTGTATCAGTTTCTAAAAAAAAACGATCATTTGGTATATTTTGAAAAACAGTTTTTAAATCAGGATTTTTAAGCAAATATTTTCCAAACGAAATATAAAACCCTTCCTTAATAAGCTGATTCGCAATTTGATTATTATTTTTTGAAAATCCGTGTATAATCATTGGAACAGAGATTTTCATTTTTTTCTTAATTGCAATTACTTCCTGAAAAGCTGCTACACAATGTATTACAACCGGTTTTTTATATTTTTCGGCCAGAGCGAGTTGTTTTTCAAAAGCTAAAATTTGTTGCTCAAACGGAATTTCAATTCGTTTATCCAGACCACATTCACCAATTGCTAAACAATTATGTTCTTTTAATTTTTCTTCAATGATTTGTAAATCGGCATCTATTCTGTCTTCAACAATATACCATGGATGAACTCCAACCGAATAATATGGAATGGAAACATCAAAATCCTGTGGATATTGATTAACCAATTCTAAAATATCAGGATTATTTGTAAACTGATGTGTATGAAAATTGAAGAATTTCATTAATGAAAAGTTTTTACTCCGGCATTAATTTCAACATTTAAATCATTTTCTAATGGCACAATTGGACATGAATACTTATGATTGTAAGCGCAATAGGGATTATAAGCCTGATTAAAATCAATTGCAATCGTATTGCCTTTTGGTATTTCAAGATCAATATATCTTCCTCCTATATAACTTTCCTTCCCACAGGTTTTATCTGAAAATGGTAAAAATAAATGGTTTTTATATTTATCCATTTTAGAAAGTTCGACATCCTGATAAACATTTAACTGCAATGCTACTCCATCAATACTAAAGAAAACGGTTCCATATTTAATGTATTTTGGTTTTCTTGAAGTCGATGTTTTCATTTCAAAAGCTTTTTCATTTACAGCCTTAACAAACTTTGCATTTACAAAATACTTGTTGCTTACCGGATAAAATCCTAATGATTTAAAAGTTTTTAAATCTTTTTCCTCTAATGGACTTGTCTTAGCATCAGCATATTCAGAGTTAATTTTCTTCTGGAATTTTTCAGCCTCTGAGTAATTAAACTTTTTTTGAGAAAAACCTGCAGTAGAAGCCAAAAGCACAATAAAAACAAAAAAAATCTTCATGATTAAAATTTTTGCAAAATTAACTAAAAGCAATAAATTATGAGTCCTCTTTTTTATTTATTCAAATTATTCTGCAATATTTTATTATCCGATAGACGTATGTAAGAAAGCATAATTTATTTTAACACTATTTGATTGAACTTATTCAATCTTTATAAATTAATTCCTTGGTAAGTTTACACCATTCATTACAAACTGATTATCAAATATTTATTTTTAACAATTAGAATAAACAATATTTTATTAACCTCATTTATTAACCACTATCAAACTTTAAATTATTATGAAAACAAATTTTAAATTGCTCATTTTATGTTCTATTCTTTCTTTTACTGCATGCGAAAACAGCGATACACCAGTTGCAGAAAACGAAACTGCTATTGATAATCAAGAAACTATACCAACAAGTACTTCTCTTACTGCTAAAACCACTACAGTCACAACCGAAGCAGCATTAAGGTCAGCCATTTCATCTGCAGTTGCAGGTGATATTATAAAAATTAGCGGTACAATAAACCTGACGCAAACATTAGAACTTGCAAAAAGCGGAACCTCGAGTTCAAAAATAAGTTTTACAGGAGGTGTTTTAAACTGTTCAGGCCAGCCATCAGGCAGCTGGGGTGTAAAAGTAAACGGAAGCTATTGGAACATCACAAACATGACAATTAAAAATGCAAAAGACTGCGGTTTGGTTTTTCAAAGCGGCGGTTACAATTATGTATATAATGTGAGTACTTTAGCTAATGGTGATTCGGGCCTGCAAATTTATAACGGAGGTCACGATAACTATATTCTTTCCTGCAAATCGAATGACAATTACGATGCTGCAAATGCAGGAGAAAACGCTGACGGTTTTGCCTGTAAGTTATCTGCAGGAAAAAATAATGTATTTGAAAATTGTACAGCGAATCATAATTCTGATGACGGATGGGACTTGTACGGACAGCCTTATACAGTAACCATAAAAGGATGTACAGCAAGCAATAACGGTTTTGGGACTAATGGAGACGGGAACGGATTCAAATTAGGCAGTGCAGGGCAAAACGTCGCTCACACAGTAACCAATAATACCGCAACAAATAATCTTGCCTGGGGTTATGATGGCAATGGTAATACCGGACACATTACGATTACTGGCAGCGGAGGTTCCGGAAATAAAAAAGGATTATTTACACGTCTTTATTAATGTTAATTAACAAATATTACAAGGCTGTCATTAAATTGACAGCCTTTTTTATTTATAATCAACACTTTAGCATACAAAAACTACAAAACACGTTAAATAACTATTTTTATAGTTGCATAACTAAAAAAATAGTTGTAGGTTTGATTTAAATTTAAAATACATGCAAAAGTTAACTAATAAGGAAGAAGAAATTATGCATATTTTATGGAAGCTCAAAAAAGCATTCGTAAAAGAAGTACAGGCAGAAATTATTGAAGACCAGCCTCATTATAACACTCTTTCAACTATTATTCGAAATCTGGAAGAAAAAGGATTTGTCGGACATAATGCTTTTGGAAATACCCATCAATATTATCCAATAATAAGTTTAGAAGCTTACAGCAAAAAATATATGAAAACTGCAATTGATAATTATTTCAACAGTTCTTATAAAAATATGGTTTCATTTTTTGCTAAAGAAGAAAAAATATCTGCGGCCGAGTTACGTGAAATCTTAGCCATGATCGAATCGCAACAAGAAGAAAAATAAATTATTTATGGAGGCACTTTTTATTTATATTGCAAAATCATCCGGGTTAGTTGTATTGTTTTATTGTGCTTACTATTTTTTGTTGCGCAAAGAAACATTTTTCAATAGCAACAGATGGTTTTTATTAGCAGGATTAATTACTTCGATAGCATTGCCTTTTTTTGTTTACACAAAAATTATCTGGGTAGACCCTGCTCCAATGACAAATTTAAATCTGTCTCAGCTCAATATCCCTCAAACAATTGAAAAAACATCTTTTGAAATAAACTGGAATTATGTTTTTTTAATCATTTACAGTATTGGTTTTATCGCCTTGCTTATGAAATTTGCAATGGATTTTTACAGCTTACATGTTATTTTAAAAGGAAAAAAAATAAAGCATCAGGCAGACTATAAATTTATCGATGTATCTGAAAACATTCCTCCTTTTTCTTATTTTCAAAATATAGTATACAACTCATCAATGTATACGGAATCAGAATTAGAAAATATTCTTGAGCATGAAAAAGTGCATAGTGACCAAAATCACACTATTGATGTTCTGATCTCCAGATTCTTTTGTCTGATATTTTGGTTCAACCCAATACTATGGCTTTATAAAAAAGCAATTGTTCAAAATCTTGAATTTATTGCCGACAAAGAAGCTGCGAAAAAAATTTCAGACAAAAGAGCTTATCAATATACTCTTTTAAAAATAACAACACATGAAAATTGTGTTGCAATCACCAATCATTTTTATCAATCATTAATCAAAAAACGAATTGTCATGTTAAACAAAAATCAATCAAAAAAAAGGAATTCATGGAAATACTATGTTGTAATTCCGGCACTTGCAGTATTTGTACTTTTATTTCAAGTTGAAATCGTCGCGCAAGAAAAAGCCTCAGGCATTATCGAGAAAATAAATTCGGATGAAGTTGAGTCAGTAGATGTATTTACAATAGATAAAAATACCACAGATGAAGAAATAGAACAAAGAGTAAAAACATTGAAAGAAAAATTTAATATCTCTACCGCCATATCTAAATTAAAAAGAAACGCCAACAATGAGATTACTTCTGTTAACATTGATCTAAAAAATGAAAAAGGAGCTAAAAAAATTAAAAAATCGGTAACATCAACAGGAATTGAAAAAATTGGAATCATTGTTATTAAAGATAAAAACGGAACCATTTCTTTTAATTTTACGGATACACAACCTACTGTAATTGGCTATAAAACAGAAGCCAAAGACGTTTTAATAAAAGTTAAGGATACTCAAATTTCTAATACCAACAATGATGCTAAAACTAATTCTGATACTGATAAAAACATTAGTACTAATGTTAATACTAATACTACTGTAAATACAGAGAAAAATACAATAAGAATTGTATCTGCTACTGATGCAAAACCAATAATTATTGTTAATGGTGTTCAAACAAATTCAGAAATGAATATTAATGACGTCCCAAATAATGAAATTGCAAGCATTAATGTAATAAAAGGTAAACCTGCTGAAGACAAATACGGAACAATCGGAAAAAATGGTATCATAGAAATTACCACAAAACACTCAACAGAAAATCCTACAGTCATTTTATCTGATAAAATAAATATCAGAAGTTCTGAAAAACCATTAATTATAATAGATGGAAAAATTACAAATAAAAGTACAGATGATTTGGATCCACAAAATATTGAACAAATAAACGTATTGAAAGACCCGACAGCTATAACTAAATATGGTGAAAAAGGAAAAAATGGTGTAATTCTAATCACCACCAAAAAATAATTTCGAATAAATTATAAAATTAACAAGCAAGACATGCAGAAGCTAACAAACAAAGAAGAAGAAATAATGCACATTTTATGGAAGCTTAAAAAAGCTTTTGTAAAAGAAGTTCAGGCAGAAATTACTGAAGACCAGCCTCATTACAATACACTTTCTACAATTATTCGAAATCTGGAAGAAAAAGGATTTGTGGGACACAATGCTTTTGGAAATACGCATCAATATTATCCAATTATAAGTTTAGAAGCGTATAGTAAAAAATACATGAAAACTGCAATTGATAATTATTTCAATAGTTCTTATAAAAATATGGTTTCGTTTTTTGCTAAAGAAGAAAAAATTTCTGCGGCCGAATTACGTGAAATCTTAGCTATGATTGAGAATCAAACAGAAGAAGAAAAAAAATAATATCTTATGGAAGCACTTTTCATTTATATCGCAAAATCATCCGGGCTAATCCTATTGTTTTATTGTGCCTATTATTTTTTATTGCGTAAAGAAACTTTTTTTAACAGTAACAGATGGTTTTTACTGACTGGTTTAGTTACGTCACTAATTCTTCCTTTTCTGGTTTATACAAAAATTGTCTGGATTGATCCTGTTCCGGTTTCAACTGTTAGTTATCCACAAAATTTTATATCTCAAGCTGTTGAGCAAGAATCATTTGAAATCAATTGGAATTATATAGTGCTTTCCATTTACTGTATTGGATTTATTGCACTTATAATAAAATTTGCTACTGATTTTTATAGCTTAAATTCAGTTCTAAAAGGAAAAAAAATACAACAGCAAGCTGATTTTAAATTTATTGACGTATCTGAAAATATTGCTCCGTTCTCCTATTTTGATTATATCGTATACAACTCATCAATGTATACAGAAGCAGAATTAGAAAATATTATTGAGCATGAAAAAGTGCACAGCGATCAAAATCACACTATCGACGTACTTATTTCAAGAGTATTTTGCGTATTATTTTGGTTCAACCCAATTATTTGGCTGTATAAAAAAGCCATTCTGCAGAATCTTGAATTCATTGCCGATAATGAAGCTACTAAAAAAATATCAGACAAAAAAGCCTATCAATACACGCTTTTAAAAATAACAACACATGAAAGCTGTGTTGCAATCACCAATCATTTTTATCAATCATTAATCAAAAAACGAATTGTCATGTTAAACAAAAATCAATCAAAAAAGAGAAATTATTGGAAGTATTACGCTATACTTCCAGCACTTGTAGCTTTTGCGCTTTTATTTCAAATAAAAACTATTGCGCAGGAAAAAAAGGAAAATCATAAGGTTTCAGAAAAAAATCAATCTGTAGATGTTTACAAAATTAAAAACACAACTACAGATCAGGAATTAAAGATGATGACTGAAAAGTTAAAACAAAATCACAATGTTGATATTGAAATTTCCGAAATAAAAAGAAACTCAGATAATCAATTAACTGCGATTAAAGTTGATATTGAAAAAGGCACAGGAAGAGATCAGACTATTCAAATTGAAGGAGACGAGGCTATTAAAAGCTGTGGAATTATTATTACAACAGAAAACGGGACTAAAAAAATTAATTTAGTTACCGATGGTGGAATGGACAAACCACTAGTTGTTGGAGACAACCTTATCTTAAATGAAAAAAATCCTGTCAAGATAAGTACAATTTCGACTATAACACCTCCTGTTCCTCCTACTCCGCCTTCATTTCCAACGGGACCAATGCCACAGGCTCCTACACCAGATATGTCAAAAATGCCAAAACCACCAGTTCCTCCCGCAAATCCAAAAGATAAAGTCGCTATGACCAAATTCGAAAAAGAAATGTCTGAATTTGAGAAAAAAATGGAATCATTTGAACCCGATATGTCGGCTTATGAAAAACAAGTTGAGGAAATCATGTCTAAACGCGAAGCTATTTTTGAAAAAGAAATGGAAAAATATGAAATCGCAATGGAAAAATTCAACGCTGACATGGAGAAATTTACTGAAGAGATTGAAATAAAATACGGTAAAGATTCCAAACAGTACGAAATAAATATGAAGCAATTTGAAAAAGACATGAAAGTATTCGAGAAAAACATGAAACTTCATGAAAAAGAAATGAAAAAAATGGAGAAAGAAAGTCAAAAATCGTAAACTATCTTATCCTAAAAGCAGAAAAGACTTTGCCGTTAAGCAAAGTCTTTTTTTATATCTTTGATAAAATTTAAATTTTATGTATAAAATCTTAGCCAAAATAAATAAAATCCTTTTACCAAGTTTTACGAAACAAGGTTTAGATATCGCAAAAGCAAAAAAATGGCAAATGGCAATTATTGGCTATCGGGCTTATGTAACAAAACGAGCTTTAGATTAATTTACAAATATCTTTCAGAAATCACCTTTAAATGATGATTTTGGTGTCCTGTAATAATGTAACCAATTGCTCTCACCGAAATACTATTGTCTGAACTTGTCCCCAAAAACAAAAGCTGATCTTCATTAAGACTTTCAAAAAAACTAATTGTTGCTTTTCTGACATTTTCATATTCTTCCAATAAACTCTCTATTGAACGTATATTACCAAATGCTAAAGGAACATAATCATCTTGTTCAAATCCCGGTAAAGGCGTTTTATCTCCTCTACTGATTCTCAATCCACGATATGTAAAAATTCTTTCTGTATCGATGATATGAAGCAAAATATCTTTAATGGTCCATTTTCCTTCCTCATAACGATATTCTAATTTTTCAGCCGGTATATTTTTTACAAAATTAACCAGCTGAGACAAACCTTCTTTTAAACCGTCTAATAATGTTTTATTAGAATCAAAGGCATTTATGTAAGTTGTCTGATAAAGAGAATATTCGTTTGTTGATAAATCTGAAACTAACATAATAAATTAGGTTTAGGCAGAGTTTCTACTTGCATTAGTATTTCCGAACAATGAACGGGTAACAATTTTCTCGTAAACTTTAATCAGATCCTGATCGATTTCTTTTTCCTTATTCAATTCATTAATTCTCAATAAAGCATATTGCTGTATTGTCAACAATGGCAATACAATACGCTCTCTTATCTGAATTGAAGCTTTACCATCAGGATAATTTTCCATTAGCGTTTTATGACCCGCAATTTTAAGTAAAAGACGTTCTGTTTCTAAAAACTCATCGTAAATAATTTGCCAGAATTCCCCAAACTCAGGATCTTTTCTCATGTAAGCTGTTAATGGCAAAAATGATTTTGCTAATGACATCATACTATTTTCTAAAAGTGTTTTAAAGAATAAAGAACTATGATACAAGTCGCTAATTTTACCCCATTGGTTAGTATCTTCAAAATGCTTTAGAGCAGATCCAACTCCGAAAAATCCTGGTACATTTTGCTTCAACTGACTCCATGAACCTACAAATGGAATTGCTCTCAAGTCTGCAAAATCCAATTGTTCAGATTTGCTTCTTTTTGATGGACGGCTTCCAATATTGGTTTTAGAATAGTATTTTAATGTACTCATCTTTTCTAAATACGGAATAAATTTGGGATGGTTTTTAAAGCTTAAATACTTATCATACCCTAAACCAGCCAATTGAGTCAAAATAGCTGTTTCTTCAGCGCTTAATTCATTTTTCTCTTTACTAAAAACCTGATTAGTTACTCCGGCACTTAATAAATTTTCGATATTGTAGCGGCAAGAATCTAAAGTTCCAAAATTAGAACTAATAGTTTGCCCCTGTACAGTAATCTGAATTTCGTTATTCTCAATTTTAGGTCCTAATGACGCATAGAACTTATGTGTTTTTCCACCACCACGTGCAGGAGGCCCACCACGTCCATCAAAGAAAATAGCTTTTATACCATATTTTCTTGAAATTTGGGTAAGCTCAATTTTGGCCTGATAGATACTCCAGTTTGCCATTAAATAACCACCATCTTTTGTTCCATCTGAGAAACCAAGCATAATCGTTTGTTTATTGTCACGGGATTTTAAATGTGCTGCATATTCAGGATTTGTATATAATTGTTCCATTATTGAATGTGCATTTTGTAAATCATCAACTGATTCGAAAAGTGGAATAATATCAACCGTAGGGTTTTCCCAATTATTTAAACGAATCATTGCAAAAGTTTCCATTACATTTAATGCACTTTCGTTATTACTGATAATATAACGATTTGCACCAAATTCACCATTATTTTCCTGAATCGTTTTGATTGCCTGAACAGATTCTAAAGTCAATTTAGTAATTTCATTATCAAAATCAGCCGGATTTAAGTCACCTTTCACTTTTGACAAAACAACTAATTTTTCATCTTCAGATAAGTCAAAATAATTATCAGGAAATATTTTCGAATCTGAATTCAAATAATAATTTACCACATCATGAAAAACAGCATTGTGAATTTTACTGTTTTGACGGATATCTAAGGTAGCAAAATGAAACCCAAACAAATTAATTTTAACTAACAAAGCTTCTAATTCATCTAAATATAAAGACTGATGTTTCTCTATAATTATGTTTCTGATTTTATTTAACTGAGTTAATAATTCATCTAAAGTAATATAAATTTCACCCTTAGAATAAAAAACAGACCTGTAAAGTTTATATTCAAGTTCAGCAACCAAAGTATCTACACCTGAGAAAGTTAACTTTCGTTTTAAATTTCTCATTTCAACATAATAGCATTTCAAAATCGAAGTACGTAAACGCTCAGCAACCTTTAATGTAATATCAGTAGTTACAAATGGATTTCCATCACGATCTCCCCCTGGCCAGAAACCCAGTTTAATTAACTGATTTTGGATTGCTGCTCCTTCGAGAATATTTTTCTGCAAATAATGAACTATTTCACCTGCAGTTTCATAGAATACATTTTCCAAATACCAAATCAAACTTACCGCTTCATCATACGGATTCGGCTTTTCATTTTGTATAAAAGGTGTTTTTCCTAACTGGGCTAACAACTGTTTGATTTTTAATAAATCATTCTGCCTGATCGCCTCTGTCAAATCATTTATAATCCCAAGAACCGGTCCAGGATAGAACTGTGTCGGATGCGCAGTCAATACAGTTCTAACGTTGAAATTTTCAAGAAAATCGATTAATTCATCGTCTTTTTCCTTTGCATCTGACTTTTCTTTAATATCACGAAGCGAACCGCGTCCTTCCATATTATTTACAACTGGAAAAGCAGCATCTTCAATCGCATCAAATAATACAATTTGACGTTCGATATACTGAATAAAACGAAACATTAAGTCAATTTTTTCTGTTTCTGAAGCATTATTTAGAAATTTATTTGAAAAAAAATCAAAAATTTCCTTAGGAGTTTCCTGTTTTTTAAACCCTGTTTCACAAGTTTCAGTAAACAGAGGAAGCAAAACCCCAGTATTATCAATAGAATCAAAGGGTAATGTTATAAAAACACTATTATAAATATGATATTTAGAGAGAACATCCTGATTAAAACGCTCTATTTTTGGCAACGTATACATAATCCTTTTTGTAAGTTGTAATTGGTTAATTAGTCATAAAAAAACCCCAAGAAAACTTGAGGTTATATTTTTAATATAGCATTCAAGAAAATATTACATATTTTTGAAAATAGTATGCATCAAACGCTTCTTGTCGTTAATACTTTCTTCTAATGAAATCATTGTTTCAGTTCTGTAAACTCCTTCGATATCATCAATCATAAAGATAACTTCTTTAGCATGCTTAGTATCTTTAGCTCTAATTTTACAGAAAATATTGAATTTCCCTGTAGTTACAGAAGCCACAGTTACGAATGGAATTTGGTTAATTCGCTCTAATACAAATTTTGTTTGTGATGTGTTATTAAGAAACACCCCTACATAAGCAATAAATGAATACCCTAATTTATCGTAATCTAAGGCTAATGAAGATCCCATGATTATTCCGGCATCTTCCATTTTTTTTACTCTAACATGTACAGTTCCGGCAGAAATCAACAATTTTTTTGCAATGTCAGTAAACGGAACTCTCGTATTATCTATTAACATATCTAAAATCTGGTGATCTACTTCATCTAAACGAAATTTACTCATAATTCTTTAATTAATATTACTAATTTGTATTACAAAGTATAAAAATATATATAAAAAACAACAAATTCACATAAAATTTAACTTTCTATCAATCCGTTAACAAATTTAACGTTTTTATTTAAATAAAAATTTGCTTTTTGATTCGTTTTCGGAAAATTAGCAAAATCATCTGAGTATGCAGCGCCTTTTGCATCGTAGACATAATGTCCGAAATAATTTTCTAACTCTCCTACTTCAACTATATAAGCATTAAATTGAATCTTGCTGTCAATCAATTCTTCTTTGTATTGAGCGACAAAATTCGTAATAATTTCAATACCATCATAATTTATTTTGATATTTTTATACATAAAATCATAAAAAACCACTTTATTTTGTGAAATATTCAAATAATCATTAATCCTATTATCAGCTATATCGTTTTCGGAAAGCGCTTTAAAACTGGTAATAAGTGAAAAGAATATATATTTTCTGGTCACTTCTCTCTTATAATCGTTTTGAAAATGCCCAGCTTCAAATAAAATTGTCGGCACACCTAAATACTGAAAAGTATCTCCGATACAATTAATATTAAACGAATCATCAAAACGCCCTACTTGCCCAGGTATATGCCGCTGCAGTTCATCATTAATTGCCGCGATTAAGTTAATTGCCTTTAATCTGTTGTCATTTATTTCCCTTTCTTCATTATAAGAAGGAGCCAAAAATGAAACAGTTGCCGGTTTTCCCGTTTCACCAGCTCCAAAAATAGTACGCTGATCATGAAGGTTGAAACAAAAATGAGGCTTAAACGCTTCAAAAACCTCTCTTAAAACCCTGCTTTCCGGTTGTGTCAAATTTTGCGAATCTCTATTTAAATCAATTTCATTTGCATTGGCACGTGTATATAAAGCAGCTCCGTCGGGATTTAGTATTGGTATGCAGTAAAAAGTAAAGGCTGAAAGCATTTTTTCTGCAAACGCAGAACTATTATTCAAAACATTAATAAAATCAAACAAGGCTTTAGTGGTCGTACTTTCGTTTCCATGCATTTGCGACCACAAATAAATTCGGGTTTTTCCTGAACCAATTTCATAACTATATATAGGTTTACCCAAGACAGATTCTCCAATAATCTTAACCTGATTGTTTGTATTGATCCTTTCTAATATTGGCTGAATATGTTCTAAGGTCAAATAACGACCTTCTATTGACTCTTCTTTGTTTTGATTAAATAATTCTTCTAAATTCATTGTGCTTTTAATTAGTTTACAAAAGTAAATATCTTTATTTTAACAATTGCAACTCAATTAAAAATTTAATAATTCAATATTGTAAACAAGTTTTTTAGATATTAAGCATTATATTAGCATAGAATACTTATATTTTTTTTTAACAAAAAAAATACACATACAAAATATTACTAACCAACAAATTAAACACTAACACATATTTCTTTTGTTTAAGTTAAAAAGTGTTATTTAACTGGATTTACAATTGTAAAATTGCTATAAAGGCTCTTTTTATTTACATTTGTAAATACAGGATCTCAAACTAATAATTTACAATGGTAAACATAAATGAATTTGTAAAAAGACTTGAAATTGTACTTAATTATTATGACTTAAACGCATCAGCCTTTGCAGATAAAATTGGTGTGCAACGTTCCAGCATGTCTCATCTACTGTCAGGAAGAAACAAGCCAAGTTTAGATTTTATAATGAAAATATTAGAGGTTTTTCCCGACGTAGATTTATATTGGATTTTGACCGGAAAAGGAAATTTTCCAAAAAATGATAATGAAAAACTTTTAGGAATTTCAAAATCTTCACCGCCTATTTCATCAAATGAAAATTCTAATAAAAGTAAAGATGATGGTCAAACTGTAGTCGAAAGTTCATCAGAATTTAAAAATTCTAATTTCAATTTAGAAGACAACGAAATAGAAAAAATTGTACTTTTTTATAAAAATGGGACATTCAAATCTTATTCCAGATAAGTTAAATATTGGTACTTAAATGGACATTCGCAAAAATTATTTTTTTTTCATTTTGAAGAAAATCATATGAATTATAATTGAAAGCCGTTTTGAGGAATTTTACCACTAACCCCTATATAATGTTTCTTTAAAATTTCAAAATCGGCATTATAATTATCAGTTGGAAAAAATGGCTTGCCAAGATTAACTTCTTTTTTTTTCCAATCAAAAGCTACAGGAACAATAGGTACATTTGCTTTAAGGGCTATAAAATAAAATCCGGTTTTAATTTCTTTTACTTTTTTACGGGTTCCTTCAGGAGCAATTGCCAGACGAAAAACTTCCTTTCTATCAAAAATAGCTGCAATAGCATCAACCTTATTTAAACCTCCGGAACGATCAAGTGGCTCACCTCCTACACTTCTAAAATAATAACCAAACGGAAATTTAAACAACTCCTTCTTTCCTACCCAGTTCATCTCTAAACCTGATATTCCTCTTGTAAAAATTCCTAAATAAAAATCATGATTACTGGTATGCGGCATTACCATCATCACACATTTTTTTACTTCGGCATTCTCAATTCCAACTATTTTCCATCCCATTAGCTTTAGAAAAAGAAATTCGTACAATTGTTTCTTCATTAAAATTCCATATTTCGCACAAAATAAAAAAAATTAATGCTAAATTTGGGTAAAAGCGCAAAAAATGATTCAAAAAATATTTAGTTATTTAATACCAATTAAAATATTCAAAAAAAAATCAGCTCGCAGTAAAGTGATAGAAGTAACATGGGCTAACGGAGAATTAGTTTTAGATTCCGAAAACACAAATTATTCTTATGGAAGCTTACAGAGAATATTAAGATATGGTTTAAGAAATATTGGTTTTAAAACCATTCAGAAAATGAATCATATCTTAGTGCTAGGTGTTGCAGGAGGCAGTGTTATAAAAACCCTGGTTGATGAAGTTGAATTTAAAGGCAAAATAACAGGAGTTGAAATTGATGCAGATATGATTCAGATTGCAAATCAATATTTTAACCTTTCTCAAATTAAGCAATTAGAAATCATTATTGATGATGCTTTTGAATTTGTTTTAAAAACTAAAAGCCAATACGACTTAATTATAATTGATATTTTTGAAGACACCAATATGCCTAATTTTTTATTTGAACGTTTTTTTAGCGAAAGAATATGTTCTATATTAAAAAAGCAGGGCTTTGTACTTTTTAACACTATGATTCTTGATGAGAAGCATAATGTTAGAAATCGTAAATATATTTCAGAAATTAATCCTAAATTATATTCCACTAAAATGCTGCCTCGTGTAGAACATCACAACGAGTTAATTATTATTGAAAAAGTTGCCTAATCCTATTATGAAACCTCTTGCCTCTATATTAAAAAATATACCACCCACTAAGATTATCGATTCAACCATTGATTATTCAAAATACATTACTTTAGATTTATCTATAAATAACCAGAATTTAACCGGAAGTAAATCAGGAAATTCAGCTGATTTTGAAAAATATATTACCAATTACTTAAAAAAAAATAATGCCGAAGTAGCTTTTGGCGGCTATATTGAAGGACGGACTTTGTACCAAAGAAGCACCATTTTTAAGAGCGATTTAATTCCCGAACGCAACATCCATATTGGTCTGGATTTATGGATAAAAGCCGGAACTCCTGTATTAGCAGCTCTTGATGGAAAAATACATAGTTTCAAAAACAATATTGGATTAGGTGATTACGGTCCTACTATAATTTTGGAACACGAAATTGAAAATCAAAAATTTTATACTTTATATGGCCATTTATCGTTAGAAAGTATAGAAGGGATTAGTGTTGGTGATTTTTTTAAAAAAGGAGAATACCTGGCAAACATCGGAAATTCAGAAGTAAACGGAGATTATGCACCTCATTTACATTTTCAGATTATCAACAATATTGAAGATTATTGGGGTGATTATCCTGGAGTTTGCAACACAAAAGATTTAAATTTTTATATTGAAAACTGTCCAGATCCCAATTTATTATTAAAAATAACATAAATAGTTATGAAGAAAGCAGGATTGATTATATGTTTGCTGTTATTAATAGGTTGTAAATCCAAAACAGTCAGCAGGAGCACTGAAGACATAAAAATTAAAAAAGTTTTGGCAGCCGAAATAAATTCGAATCAGCAAAATAAAGCTTATTCATTAGGTAAAAGAGTTCTTGAAACCTGTAATACATCAAAGTTCAAACCTTTTAATGAAACTGAAGTAACGAAATCAGTTATGGAGAATACAACTGAAGAACGTTTAACAAAAACTTGTTTAAGATTTCGACAATATTATGGAAGCTTTATTGATTTGAAATTAGACGGCGTATACAAAACCAAACACGAAACCATTTACCGTTACCATGCATTGTATACAAAAAAGGTAGCCAATAAAGAACTTCGTATTTTTGTTAACGAGGAAAATTTGGTTTCTGCAATAAAATCAATGGATTGGGATGAAAAGTTTGATGCTAAAATAATTGAATAATAACATAAACTTATGAATTTAAAATTATCCTTCTTCTTATTTCTTTTAATTTCATGTTTTGCAACTGCGCAGCAAACGATAACTATTAAAGGATCAAAACCTTATCCGGCAACTGAAAATTATACTTTTATTTGCGAAAAATATGCTCTTACCGGAGAAGTGGATGTACAGATTGCCAAAACAGAAAAAGGCGGAATTTTAAAACTAACAATAGCAACCACAAACGATAAGACCAGAATCTCAGGAGGCGTATATGTTGACTTAGTTAATGCTGATGTAATTGCCTGTTTAGATAAAAATGTTAAAGAAACTGAAGAAGGAAAAACAACATCCTATTATTATTTTACACTTGCAGAATTTTTAAAATTAAAGAAAACAGATATAAAAGGAATTAGATTTATAATTACCGGCAATTCAAATGCATTTGGAAATCAAACCGGTTATTTTACAGCCGAAAGCAAAAAAAACTATTTTTCGACTGCTTTTGACAAATCGAAAAAAACTTTTGATACAGCTGCTTCAATTAGTCTCCTATAAAGATTGTTTATCCAAAAATAATCTTACTTTTATAGCCTAATTTTGTTAAAAATGAATCCTAACGAGAATTTAATTGCTAAATTTTATAATGCATTTTCCAATGCTGATGCCAAAACAATGAGCGAATGCTATCATCCGAAAGTTCATTTTATAGATCCTGCTTTTGGGCTTTTAAAAGGTGAACAGGTTTTAAAAATGTGGGAAATGCTGATTTTAAAAAGTAAAGGAGATATTAAAATCGAATTTTCAAATATAAAAGCCGATGAAATTTCAGGATCTGCACGTTGGGTTGCAACTTATAATTTCAGTAAAACGAATCGTAAAGTAATTAATAGAATCTCTTCTGAATTTATTTTTCAGGATGGATTAATTATCAAACACACCGATAATTTTGATGTTTGGAAATGGTCCAAACAAGCTTTTGGAATTACCGGATATTTATTAGGATGGACAGGGTTTTTTCAAAACAAAATAAAAGAGCAGGCGTTGTTATCACTGAAAAAGTTCCAGCAAACCAAATAAAATTGTACTTTATTTTTTTTAATGTTCTATATTTTCTAACTCCTTTGGATCATGTTTATATTTGAATAAAATTGCAAAAGCTATTGCAATAACAAATGCATAAGCTGCAAACGAAAACCAGACATTTGACCACTGTATTTTATTCCCAATTGTAAAATAACTTACAGTCCGCCCAGCCAGTTCACCACCAATTATAGCTCCAATTCCATTAGTCATTAACATAAAAAGCCCCTGAGCACTTGATCTGATTTTACTGTCTGTTTGTTTTTCTACAAATAATGAGCCTGAAATATTAAAAAAGTCAAAGGCCATTCCGTATACTATCATTGATAATATTAGAAAGATTACTCCTGAACCGGGATTTCCAATTCCAAATAAGGCAAAACGCAACACCCAGGCAATCATACTAAAAATCATAACCTGTTTGATTCCGAATCGTTTTAAGAAAAATGGAATTGTTAAAATGAACAGCGTTTCTGAAATTTGAGATAACGAAATAATAAAAACAGAATGTTCTACTCCAAAAGTACCCTTATATTCAGGGTTAGAACCAAAATCCCTAATAAATGTATCACCAAACATATTGGTTATTTGCAATGCAGCACCTAATAACATGGCAAAAACAAAAAATATTGCCATTTTCTTCTGCTTAAAAAGCACAAAACTATCTAAACCAAATTTACTGGTAAGCGATTGATTGCTGTTTTTATTTTCTGCAGGAACATCAGGCAGAGTAAAACAAAACAATCCTGTTACAATCATTGATACAGAAGCAAAAACAAACTGAAGCGTATTCGATTTCCAGTCTGTCAAATCTGTCACCCACATTGCTATGATAAAGCCTACCGTTCCCCATACACGAATTGGAGTAAATGTTTTTTGAACATCAAAACTAAATTTATTTAAAACGGCATAACTTACTGAATTGTTTAATGCAATGGTTGGCATATAAAAGCAACTTGTAGCAAAAATAACCCAATACATTTCTGTAGAATTAGAAGCTTTTGTTGCAAAAAATATAGCAATTCCGGCAATGATATGTGAAATCCCCAACACTTTTTGAGCGCTGAAATATTTATCTGCAATGATACCAAGCAAAGCCGGCATAAACAAACTTGCCCAGCCCATAGAACCGTATGTTCTGCCAATAGATAAACCAATACTACTACCTTCTACAGGACCAAAAACCTGCCCCATATATCCTCCTAATGAAATCAGCCATATTCCCCAAACAAAAAACTGAAAAAAATTCATGATTGTTAGTCGTAGCTTTATACTCATAATAGTATTTGTCTTTAAATTAATGAAGCGGTAAAACTACCATTAAAAATGAAATCTACAAAAAATTAAACAGTTTTAACAACCTCATTCACTAATTCTAAAACTGCATTAAATTGCTCTTCTCTATTTAGGTAAGAATTGTCAATTTCTATTGCGTCATCAGCAATTACTAGGGGAGAATCCTCACGGTGTGTATCTATATAATCTCTTTCGACCACATTTTTCAAGACGTCTTCATAAGATACATTGTCGCCTTTTTGCTGCAGTTCATCAAAACGTCTCTGTGCACGGGTTTCTGCACTGGCAGTCATAAAAATTTTGAGTTCAGCTGTAGGGAAAACCACAGTTCCAATATCTCTCCCATCCATTACAATAGCTTTATTGGTCCCCATTTCCTGTTGCTGTTCTACTAATTTCGAACGAACTTCAGAAACTTCAGCAACTTTACTCACAAAATTTGAAACTTCGATAGTACGGATTTGTTTTTCAACATTTTCTCCATTCAGGTACATTTCGGCAAAACCTAAATCAGCATTGTATTTAAACTCTAATTGAATTTTAGGAAGTGAATCAATTAAAGCTTTTTTATCAAAAAAATCGGTTTTAATAAAGTTGTTGTTCATAGCAAAAAAAGCAACTGCCCTGTACATTGCCCCTGTATCTACGTAAACATAAGCAAGTTCCTTGGCTAATTGTTTTGCTAAAGTGCTTTTTCCGGTTGAAGAAAAGCCGTCAATAGCAATGGTAATATTTCTCAAAGTGGTAATTTTTAATTAAAATAGTTTATTATTATTTTAATAATAAATATCTAAAAGGATGTTTGATTTTGAAGAATCAATAATTTTTTCAATTCTTTTAAAAAATTGCTCATTAACCATTGGGCATCCATGACTACGACTGATGTAATGATCTTGTTCTTCGTATGGAACTGCTGAATAATGGTGCAAAACGATAGCTCTTTTAAATGCATTACTATTAGTTTCATCCAGGCCATATAATCGATATGCTTTTCCGAAAATTCCATTATAATTATTTCCAATAGAATATCTTCCTAATGAAGTAGAATTTGAATTGGGTATATTACTAAATTTTAATTCACCTTTAATCCCAGTATCCGAACCACATCCATGAGCAACAAGGCCCTGATCTATAATTTTATTATTTTGTAAATCATAAACGAAAAAACGATTTTTTCCGGATGGAATTCGCATGTCAACAAAAAAAGCAATTTTAGAGTTGTATTTAGAATTGCCATTCAGCATTGATTTCATTTCATCAATCCTAAAATTAATTCTTTCTATTTCCAGACTGTTAGTTTCATCTTTGAAATAAGGCTTTGAGCTGATAAAAAAACCTGATATTATTACAACTAAAATTAAATTAAATATTTTCATATAAAAATCATTATTGAAGATTAATATTTAAACCAAAAAGACTTGTATTTGCTGCTAATGTATATTTAGAATACGAATAATTGAATTTTAATCGATTCATTTTTAATCCAAAACCTAAAGAAACTCCTGAAAAATTACGTTGCTCCTCAATTCTTAATTCTTCTGCTCTTCGAAAATTATATCCTAATCTGATATTGAATGCTTTTTTAGGAAAAAGCTCTACTCCAAAAACCACATGTCGCAAAGCGTTATTTACAAATGAAACTTTATCTTCTTCTGTTGATCCGTCAATATTACCTTCTCCACGTACAGGATTCGAAAAAGAAATATTCCACTGTTGCAAATTTTCTAAAGACAGATGCCATCTGATTGGCACATGATCTAATTCTTGTGAAACACCTGCTATAATCTCCAGAGGTAATTTTTCCTTAATCCCTGAATAAGTAGTAAATTGAGTTCCAATATTTCGTATTGACAATGCCCAGTTTACATCATTCCTTTCATCAATGAACAAAAAACCTAAATCTATTGCTCCGCCTATAGAATTATAACTTTCTAAAGTAGAAGTTATTAACTTAGCATTTGCTCCAACATGTATGTCTGTATACGGGATATTGTATGCATAACCTACCGAAAGAGCTCCTTCACTTCCTGTAAAATCTGATGTAGCCTGTCCATTTTCATCATACCCTTCAAAAGTACCATAATTTATGTAACTCATACCAGCATAAAATGTTTGTAAATGCCTGTCGTAAGTATAAGCATACGAAGCTGTTCCGTAAGTTGCTTCACCATAATAATTACCATAATTCATAGCCAAATGATTATCCATATCTGCATTTAATGTTGCCGGATTAAACATAACCTGATTAACATCTTCATCATAGATTGTAATTGCTTTTCCGCCCAACGCTGCCTGTCTTGGTGAACTTGTTAAATTCAAAAACTGATAAGCATACCTCCCGCCTATTTGTCCAAAAGAGAAGGAAACATTTAAAAACAAAAAAAACAGAGTAATTTTTTTCAACATTTATGTTAAGGGCTTAATCTGCAATTAGAACGTAAATATGAAGATTAAATTATAATTCTGAAACATTTATATTTTAAAATATAACTTAAAATCCATATATATATTGTAAACTGCAGCAAAAGTACAAAAAAACAAATCGCAATAACAACTTAATTATGAAACATTTATGAACTAGAAACATTTATGAACTAATAGTTTTTACAATTCAAGTTTATCAATATCGTTATAATGCTCTTTTTGAATAATAGTTCCATTTTGAATAACCACAACGCTTGGATTTGCTCTTTCAATTGTTTTTAAAGCTATGGCATCACAAAAGTAAAAATCGACATTTAAACCATACTGCTTTTTAGTTTTTGCAATCAATTCATCTGCTGATGCAGTCATTGCAATTACTTTATATCCTTTAGATTTGGCATCAACATTTAATTTCTCTAACTTTTTAAGACCATCAGGATTTGACAAAGCTAAATCATACGTTACAAAAACTAATAATTTTGGCTCTTTCAATAGTTCGTCTTTATAATCAGAACCCTCTTTAGTCATTGTAAAATCATGGATTGGCGGTACATATCCTTCTGTAATCACTTTGTCTTTTCGATCAACGAACGTTGCTCCTTCAGGAATATTCAATAAATCTTTTTCCGTAAATTCTTTTTCTACACCATTCACTTTGTAAATAAAAATCATTTTTACAACAGATTTTGGTGCACCTTCCGGAATTTCCATTCCTTTCTCAATGTTAGTTCCTACTTTATATGGACGAAAATCTTTTAACGGATTATGATTCAATACCCAAACAGCCATAAATGCACATAAAACAACACTTAAATAAATCGCAAAATTAGTTTGTGGAGTTGAAAATAAAGGTTTTATTAATTTTTGGTTGAAAAATAAAATCAAAATAAAGAATAGCAAAACAACATCTTTTGTAAATGACTCCCAAGGGGTTAAATGCAAAGCGTCTCCAAAACAGCCACAATCTTTAACTACATTAAAGTAAGCCGAATAAAAAGTAAGAAAAGTAAAGAAAACGATTAAAAGCAATAAACTCCATATTGTTGCTTTTGCTTTATATCCGACCAGTAGCGCAACACCTAAAACCACTTCTAAAATCACTAAAAAAATTGCTAATCCTAAAGCTAATGGCTCTAAAAAAGGAATATTAAATACCGGTTCGCTAAAATACTCTGCTAATTTATAAGAAAAGCCGACAGGGTCGTTTAGTTTTATTAATCCGGAAATAATAAACAATACGCCAACAAAAAGGCGAGAAAACTGGGTAATACTATTTTTCATTTTTAGAATTTGGGATTTATTTGAAATCTATTGTTTTGGTGTAAGGGGATCTAAAATTAATGCAAAAACAGCATAATTAATCATGTCCTGATAATTAGCATCGATCCCTTCAGAAACCAGAGTTTTACCTTTATTATCTTCAATTTGCTTTACTCGAAGTAATTTCTGCAAAATCAAATCTGTTAACGAACTTACACGCATATCGCGCCAGGCTTCTCCGTAATCGTGGTTTTTGGCCTCCATTAATTCTTTGGTTAATTTAATTTTAGCATCATATAATTCGGTTGCTTTTGTAACATCCAAATCGGGCTGATCCGCAATCCCTAATTCCAATTGAATCAATGCCATAATGGAGTAATTGATGATTCCGATAAATTCGCCTTTTTCATCTTCATCAACTTTTCGGATTTCATTTTCCTGTAAGCTTCTGATCCTTTGGGCTTTTATAAAAATCTGATCTGTTAACGAAGGCAGTCTTAAAATTCGCCAGGCACTACCATAATCTTTCATTTTATTGATAAACAAAGTGCGACAAACTGTAATTACATTATCAAATTCAAGGGAAGTATTCTTCATTTATTGCTGTATATTTGCTAAAATTTGTTCAAAAATAAGGATTAAATTAAATAGTTTCAAGTTTCAGGTTTTCTTTGTTTCAAGTTTTTTCCAAACAAATTGTTAATCCCGCAACCTGAGTCTTAAAACCGAAAAAATAAAACTCAAACAAAATGTTTATTAACTGTAAAGGTAGTTTGATCGATTTAACAATTCCTAAAGTAATGGGAATTCTAAATGTAACGCCAAATTCTTTTTTTGACGGCGGAAAATATAAAAACGAAACTGAGATTGTTTCCCAAGTTGAAAAAATGCTTACTGAGGGTGCTGATTTTATTGATATTGGTGCCTATTCAAGTAAACCCAGTGCTGAGTTTGTTTCGGAACAAGAAGAAATTGAACGAATTGTTCCGGTAATCGAATTAATTATGAAGCATTTTCCGGAAACGTTATTATCTATTGATACTTTTAGGTCTGAAGTCGCAAAAGCTAGTATAGAAAATGGTGCAGCAATTATAAATGATATTGCAGCAGCAGAACTAGACGATAAAATGTTTGAAGTTATTGCAAAATATAATGTTCCTTATATAATGATGCACATGCGCGGCAACCCGCAAACAATGCAGAGCCTGACACAATACGATGATATTATAAAAGAAATGCTTTTTTACTTCTCTGAAAAAGTAACAAAAGCCAGAAGTCTGGGAATTAATGATTTAATTATAGATCCGGGTTTTGGATTTGCTAAAACTATAGATCAGAATTTTGAGGTAATGCAGAAAATGGAACTTTTTAATCTTTTAGAATTGCCAGTTTTAGCAGGAATTTCAAGAAAATCAATGATTTACAAAACACTTAGCATCACTGCAGCGGAAGCTTTAAACGGAACTACTTTCCTGAATACAATTGCTTTGACAAAAGGTGCTAAAATTCTTCGTGTCCACGATGTTAAGGAAGCGGTGGAATGTATTACTTTGTTTAATAAAATAAGCCAGTAAATATGAAATACATTGTATTATTGCTTGTATGCTTTATGTTTTCATGTGAGACAAAAAAAGATGTCCAGCTATCAAAAGCAAACATCTCAATTGTAAAAGACGTTCAGGATCATTCTCCAATTTATATATTTTTTAAAACTGAAGGAAAAGATACAATAGCGGAAGTAAACCGAAAAAACAGTATTATTTCGACCAATTGGATTTTCAATATTGATAAACGCCTGCCTCTAAAATTAGTAATTCCTGAAGTTATAAAACTACAAGAGAAAAAACGTGGAGACAGTGCTCATAAAAACGAAAAGGCGCAGAATTATTATTCTTACGCCGATTCTATTGGAAAGAATTTAGCTTTTTTACCTTTCACTAAAGTGTATTATAAAATGAATAAGCCTAAATTTGGCATATTGATTTATTTCACAAAAATGAATTCAATATTGGTTAATGGCATTTTCGTTGAAAAATCCAATTTACAAAATTATTTAACTAATCTGGACAGTGATAAACCTAACAAATTCATATTTTCATTTAATCCAAACATGAGTTTCGAAAATTATATTCAAAACAAAATACTAATCGCTAGCTTAAAATTCCCTGATTATAGTTTAAAAAATGAGGAGTTTATTTTTTAAATTAAATTCTAATAACCCCAACTTTCGCAGCTGTTTCCCTTGCCTGGGGAATTAAAGATTTCAGGTTGGCAATTCTGGTAGCATCTGAAGGGTGTGTACTTAAGAACTCAGGCGTCCCCGAGCCTCCTGATTTAGCTGACATTCTGGTCCAGAAAGCAATTGAATCATCAGGATTATAGCCTGCAATTGCCATAAGCGTCAAACCAATTTTATCAGCTTCACTTTCATGACTTCTGCTAAAAGGAAGCATCACTCCTACCTCTGATCCCAAACCATAATATTGTTGCCACATAGCCTGTTTTTCTGCACTTTGGCTTCCGGTCGCAACTGCAACACCTACAGCACCTAATTGCTGCAATTGAGATGCACTCATTCTTTGAGCACCATGATTTGCCAAAGCATGTGAAACTTCATGTCCCATCACTGTAGCTAATCCTGATTCGTTTTGTGTAATAGGCAGAATACCTGAATAGACTACAATTTTCCCTCCGGGCAAGCACCATGCATTGACTTCTTTATTTTCTACTAACTTATATTCCCAACGATAATCTTTGAGATACTGTGTTTGCCCCAGGTAAGTTAAGTATTTTTCTGCAGCTGCTTTTATTCTGGCTCCTACATTGCTTACTAATTTAGCATCAGCTGTTCCCGTTATTACTTTATTTTCCTTAAGAAATGTGTCATATTGTTGAAAGGAAGAGGGAAATAATTCACTGTTAGAAACAAAATTAAGGTCTTTTTTTCCTGTTACAGGATTTGTGGCACAAGAGTAAACTATAAGTGTTACAAAGGCAGTTATAAATAAATATTTTTTCATGATCTTATGTTTTTTTTGAGTACTGTAAATTTATCAAAATTCTATTTTGTAGTCTTATATAATTTATTTCGAAAATAGCATAATTTTAATTTTTTGTTCAAAATATTAAAACTTAATTATTAATAATTTTATTTAACTAATTTGTCATTTTTTTTTACATAAAAAGAACATTTTAAATCTATTTAATGCTAAATTTAAATGCTCAAAAAAAACAAAAACAAAACAGCAACAAACAGATTTACAATACAATAAGTTTTATTATCGTAATTTATCCGCATGACAGCTAATTTTAAATGTCTTTTTATCTTTCTTTTTTTTATGCTAACAATTTCTTTGTTCGCACAGATTGATGGAAATAATAAAAAAACATTCTCAGCTGTAAAAAAATCACCCGAAGCTGAAGAGAAAAAAGTGGTTACATCTTATTATAATTTATTTAATAAGGGTGAGGAAAAAAAAGCACTAAAAAATGCAAAAGCATTTTTAAAAAAAGCGAGATACCCTTCTAATAAAGCCAGTCTTAACTTATTACAAGCTTACTATTATAATAAAAGAGCACTTTTAGATTCATCTATCTACTATACAGATCAAGCCTTAAAATACAATACGAAAATAGCTAATGACTCTTTAAAAAACAGACTTCTTTCTTTAGGGCATAATCTAATGGGGCTGAACTACAAAAAGAAAGGATTATTTGAGGCAAGCAAAAAGTGGCATTTAAAAGGCCTGGTAACTTCTCAAAAACATAAAGAAACCAATTTATATTATACACATTTACATGGATTAGCTGGTATTTATAAGTCTTTAGGAGATAATACCAATGCTTTGAAATCATATAAAGAGTGTTTAGAATATAAAAAAGATGATGAAATACGCTTAGGAAGTTATATCAATCTGGGTGATATTTATTCAGATTCAAAGGATTATGAAAAAGGCAATTACTATTATAATCTGGGCAAACAACTGAGTGAAAAAACAAATAATCAACAGGCCAGAGCTGTAATTGCACTTAGTATTGGAACAAATTATCAATTACAACAAAAAATAACTGATGCCTTAAAAATGTATGAGGAAGTTGTTACCATTGCGGATAAAAACGAATTAAACCAGATTGCTCTAATTGCACGCGGTAATATTGGGGATGCTTATATCGACTTAAAGAACTACAAGGATGCTAAATTGATTTTTTCTGATGCCCTGCAAAAAGCTATTGATTTTGGTTATTTAGACAATCAGGTTTATTTTTATGATGAATTAAAGAAAATTGCAGTTTTACAGGAAGATTATAAAAGTGCTTTTGAACATCTGACAAAATCTGCCAAAGTAAAAGATTCTGTAAATAAAATACAGAAAATAAAAGAAATTAATGAATTGGAGATCAAATATAAAACAGCACAGAAAGAAAAAGAAATTAGATTTCTGCAATTTGATAACACAACCAAGAAATTAGAACTTGAAAAACAACAAGAAGCTATTGAGAATATGAATCTTCAGGAAGAAATTTCTCAAAAGATAACTGAAAATACTATCTTATTTTTTCAGAATTCATCACAAAAAAAACTAAGCGAAATATCTTTGCTGAAAAAGGATCAACAACTAAAATTATTGCAAATAGAGCAGGAAAAAGAAACCAAACTGCTGACCATTTTTGGTTTTCTGATTGTTTTAATTCCTATAATCGGACTATTGCTTCAATATTACAAACGACTTAAAACACAGCGATTGTTAAATATCCAACAGGCTGAAATAAGTACCCAGAATATAAATAATCTTTTAAAAGATCAGGAGTTAAAATTAATCAAAGCATCAATCAGCGGACAGGATAAGGAAAGGCAGCGTATTTCTCAGGAGTTACATGACAGTATTGGTGGAAATCTGGCAGCAATAAAACTTCAATTGAATCATTTGGTAATTTCCAATTCTCCAAAGATTAAAAATCTTACTGCTCTGTTAGATGAAACTTATCAGCAGGTTAGAAATTTATCCCATACCTTGATTCCGAAGAAATTTACACATCACAAATTTTGTGAAGTTTTAGAGTCCTATTTTAATAATATTGGCGAAGCGAGTACTATTAAAACCGATTTTAATGTATATCCAAAAAAAGAAATTGATGCTTTAAATGAAGAACTCCAAATTGAAATTTTTAAAATAATCCAGGAACTTCTAACCAATACAATAAAACATGCAAAAGCCTCAAAAATGGATTTGCAACTTAACCTTGTTGAAAATGTCCTTAATGTTTTATTTGAAGATAATGGCATTGGTTTTAATCCTGAAAATTACAAACCCGGAATTGGTTTTATTAATTTAGAAAACCGAATAGCGAAACTAAATGGCACTTTTGTAATGGATTCTAAGCTAAAAAGAGGCACGATTGCCAATATTGAAATTCCAGTTTTATCCAATGTTGAAAATGAAATAACAAAGGGAATTAACGTTAAAAGACAACTTGATAATCTAACCAAACTATAACCTCAAATTAATAAATGGAAAAATTAAAACTTATTATTGCAGATGACCATACCATGTTTCTACAAGGAATTGTTTCTCTTATTGAACATGAATCCGGGATAAAAATAATTGGCAAGGCAGTAAACGGTATTGAAGTTTTGAATATTTTAAAAATTCAAAGTGCAGACATGGTAATTCTGGATATTAGTATGCCTGAAATGGATGGAATTGAATTAAGCAAAATATTAAAAAAAGAATATCCCTTTATAAAAATTATAATTGTTAGCACACACAGTAATGCAAAAATAATTTCAAGATTAATCAGGATTGGAGTAAACGGTTATTTGCTTAAAAATGCAGAAAAAGCAGAATTGCTGGAAGCAATCTATAGTGTTGCAATTGGTAAAAATTATTTTTCTGAAGAAGTAGAAGAACAATATCAAAACAACAGCCTGAAGATTGAAAAGCAAATATCCAACATAACTGAATTAAGCTCACGCGAAAAAGAAATTCTGATTTTGATAGCTCAAGAATACAACACAGCCGAAATAGCAGAAAAAACTTTTATCAGTTTTAATACAGTTAATACGCATCGCCGTAATTTATTATCAAAACTAAATGCTAAAAATACAGCCGGGCTGGTAAAATATGCTGTTGAAAATGGACTGGTTGATTAATTTTTCTATTCATTAAAAACTTTATTAGGCCAACTTATACTCCTTCATAATTCCCGGTTGGCTGTAATAAAAGTCCTGACCAGGATTCTTTTTGGAGTACATCGGCAATATTTTTAGAAATAACTATAAATCCCGCACCATATAGTGTACGAAAAAAAGATAAATTCCCTGTTTTTTGCTCATCTATCACAATAGTTCCCGTAAAATAGGGTTTTCCAAAACGAAAGCGATACTGCGAACCTTCTAGTTTTATAGCATCAATACAACCAATAACATTTATTGCAGAATAACCCAACACGTCTTCACCTGTCACATTGTTATGCAATAAAACCAGATAAGTATCCATATTGTCAATACCAAGATTGACTAAAAAAGCGATTAAGCAATTTGACATGACAGGTACAGTTGAATCAAAAAAGTCGGGTAAATTGTTGCCATTTTTAGAGTCAATCATTAAGGTTTGAGGTTTCAGTGACACCGAAAACTTGTGACCGTCAATCCAGCTTAGTGCTCCCGTATCTGCAGTATGTCCAACAAGCTGTACCCTATTTTGATGCTCAAAAAAATTTTGTCTTAGGAAGTAAAACATAATGTGTTATAAACTAATGTAGTCTTTTAGCCTTGTGATAGATATTCCCTGCAGTCCGGCCTCTTCAATGCCTTCTTTTATATAGGTGTCAATTATTATTAATCGGGGACTTTCATATAAACGAAATAATTGTCCATCTGCGAGATCTGAATCAATAACAGGATTTTTTATCATGCGCCTTCCTGAAGGGTTGATTTCAATGCCACTTTTAAGACATTTTATCAATCCAGATATTATACCCAGATAATAATGAGCCACAACTTCTCCTGATTCTTCATCGAAAAGCTCTACTGGGAAGTAATTGATATTATCGATTCCTAAATCATCAAGTTTATTTTTTAATCTTTTCGAAAACAGAGGAATGTCGGCAGTCATCATGTCCGGATAGACTACTTCTGATTCATCCTGAATGGTTACAGGCAAACGAATAGGAAGATCGAATGAATACTCTTTTCCCATAACCACTTCAATCATATCTATTTGCTCTGGTAATTCTCCAATATAGGGTATATCCGGATTTCCAGCTACTTCATCAAGTATGTAATATTCCATTTTTTACGAATTATAATCTATGGTTACATTATTTATTAATTTCCAATATTGAGTTCTCTGATCTATTGGGACATTGAGCGTTATGCAAAAAATGGATGCACAAAACTTCATATATCACCATAATTAATGGTTGTAATTATGATACCATTAGAATTGAAAAAAGGTTATTCCGAAAATATCCAGAATAACCCATTTAAATTAAAAAATAATTATAAAACGCTCTCAATTTCTTTTTTGATTCTTTCTTTTTCCTTATGTGGAAATTTATAACCCGAACTTATTGCGATATTGAGCTCTTTATTTTGTAAAACCATCGAATCAGCTTCTGCAATTGAAATTTTAATGGTTTCTATATTTTCAACTACTGCTTTTTTCCCTAATTCATCTTCAGTCAGCGATTCAAAAATTGATGGCAAGAATTTAATTGTTTCCAAAACAAGCCTTCTGTTTTCTTCCGGATAATTGTCTGTATCTAAAACCAGACTCATTTTAGACGAAATACTTTTTTCCAGATCTTCTTCAACTTTTTTGGCACTACGCTTTAATTCCAAAACACTAACTGTAGCACTAGGTTCAAGCACCCTCAGTGTCTCATTAGCATCCATAAAAGTTATTGCTGCCACCTGAGAACCCGGAACCAATGTAATTTCAGATTTTGGATTTGAATCAGGAATTCCTATTACCATCAATAGTTTTTCCTGTCTGGTTCTGTCATAGCCTATGATACAACCGCGAATAACATTTCCGGTATGCAATACCAGTTCAAGTTTAGGCAAACTGTAAACGTCTTCAGCCTTATCAGCAAAATCAGTAAGTTTGATAAACCAGCCAGAAAATTCAATGAAAAGATTCTTTTTATAAGACTCAATCATTTACAGTAACTTTTCTACGTAATCTGCAATTTGCGAATCGGTTTGTGAGCTAAAAGAAGCCTGAACCAACTGATGCGTCAAATACAAAGTATTGTCTTTTAGTTCCATTGCCACCTCATCATTATTTTCTGTGTTGGTCAAATGAATAGTTGAAAGTTTTTCTTTTAAAGCTTCTTTCCCCATATCATCAGCACATATTTTTTTTACAAATGATTCCAAATCATCAAAAACAATATCTAATCTTTCAAGCGGATACTGATTAAAAGCTGTAAAAGTATTCCAGTCAACATCGACTTTGATATCATATCCTGCCTTATCTTTTAATTTTGCTTCAAAAGCTGGAATTTTTTCAACTTTAATTGATTCTGCTAAACGTTTTTCTGCTAATCCCATGAGTTATTATTTTAGTTAATTATAAATTTTATACTGCAAATCTAATCCTGAGTTTTTTACCAACAGTCACTATAAATAATGATTTTACATTTTGAAAAAGCTCTTCAAATTATTCTAATCGAATGATTAATTTCTTTTGGTTTTTATCATTTTAGAAGAAACATTATTAATTTTAACTGTAGTGGTATCAAAAGCAACACTATAAGCCTTTTGATTATAAATCTCTTTTATTTCAAGTCTTACACTGTTTAATTTTGTTACTTCAAGTTCAACTTCTTCATCTTTATCTATAATCCATTGAGGGCTTTTTATCTGGGTAATTATTATTTTGGTTTCATCATTATCCTTCCATTTCCATTTACCAAATTCTGCAAAACTTCCTGAATTTTGCGACAAAATTTTAAAGTTCGTAAAACAGGTTCCTGCCTTAGAAAAATTTATTAAACTAATAGTATCGTTAATGGGCATTTGTCTTGTAAATTTCCAGGTATGACTGCATAATAAATCTGTTTTAGGAGTGCTCACAAAATCTTCAGCCTTAGTAACATTTAACTCATATGTATAGGTGTTTGATCCTTTATACATTATTGAAAATTTAATATGATTTGGATCACTATCATCGAATTTTACAGTTCCAAAATCAGAGAGTAAAAAAATATCTGTATCTAAAATTTCATAAGTTCCGGTGACAAAAATTTCTTCCGGTTCATTTATTTTTGATGTTGCCGAAGCTTTATTTTTTGTGATGATATAATTTCCATTACTATCAAATTCAATTGACTTAAATTCATCAGAATTCTCAGCAATCCATTTATTTTCAATACTTTTTTCTTCTGTATCTTTTATTCCGCCATCTTCTTTCGAGCAGGAAACTAAGCTTGTTATTATTAAAAAAGCAGCGGTAATTTGTTTTAATTTGTTCATTTTTGAGATTTACAATGGTTTAATTTAAAATAGTCGTATCTAAAATCGCTTTTAATTTGTTGATTATATTTTTATTATCAGTTCCATCTAAAACAGAACTTATTTCATGGCATTTTTTAACATCGAAATAATCTAACAAATAGTCAATAAATGCTGAATTCTCAGTATACACAGCATAATGAAAAGCCGTTTTTTTGTGTTTGTCTGTATGATAGAGATTAGCGTTATTTTCAATCAAATATTTTGCTATATCAAAATTAGACTGGATAATATGATGCATTAATGGTGTCTGTTCTCTTGGAAAAATGATTTCATTCAAATCTTTTATAATTCCTTTTTCGACTAAAAACTGAAACATTTCTGGTGTGTTTACCCAGATACTTGCACGTACTTCTGTCGAAAGGACAGCCCCATTTTCCAGCAATAATTCTACTAAATCATAAAAATTATGTCTAATGGCTTCCAATATTGGACTTTCTTCATGATTAAGACCGTTTACATCAATTCCATGATGAATTAGCAGTTTTGCTATTGCTATCTCGGGTTGTGTTTCATACAATGTACTTTTGTCACGAATTCTATAAGCTTCGCAAGAAAATATTAAATACGATTTTGCATAAGGCTCAAATTCGTTCAAATTGATATTATACTTCAATAATAAAGTTACCAAATCAATATTATTTTTCTCAATTGCTGACTTTAACGAATAATCAAGTCCCTGATCAGCTCCATTTTCCAGCATAAACTGAACTAAAGCAAAATCATTATTAAAAACTGCTTTCTCTATAGGATAAAAAATATCTGATTTCTGATTAAAGTCAACCCCAAATGTCAAAAGCATTTTTACAACTTCCAATCGGTTTTTATCCTCCCAGGATGAAACCACTCTGTACAAAACAGTTTCATTTGGATAATCCTTCTGGCAGAAATTAGGATCTGCGCCTTCTGATAAAAGTATTTTTATTTTTTCTAAATCATTAGTATCATACTTGCCTTGGTCAGCCAATTCAAAAAGCTCAAGAGTAGCATTTTTATTTATTTTTTTCATTCTAATTTAAATGTTTTTATTTCGAAAATCCTCGCTATTCAATTGATATTGCTTAACAAAATGATTGTCTATATACAATTCGACTACATTATATGGCTTAAGTACTATTTTCATTGGCAAAACAATTTTCTGGTGAAGCCAAAAAACAAACCCTATTCTTACGCCTTTTTTTTCTTTTAATAAATTATAGTCAAACGGAAATTCCTTTGTAAACGATTGACCGGCTTTTGCAGAATAATTTCTGAAAATGATTTTGTCTGCAAATCTTACGATATGCGGATATGGTTCTTCTTTAAAATCAGGCCGTATATCAGTAGTATAACCATTTGAAGGATTTTGAAAAGAAATTTGTTCTACAACTGAAGTACCTCCTGTTTCATCTACCAGCTCTATTTTACAACTACTAAATTGCGCATGATAAAAAGTGGCATCAGCAATATAAACGTAAACATACCTGAGAATAGCAAACATAAGAATCAAAGCCAGTGGAATGAGATAAGCCTTTTTGGGTACACGGTTTTGTGTTAGATGGCAAACCAAAGCTAAACCACAAAGCAACGATGCAAAAATTACAAACATTGGCGTGATATATTCAGAACTATCGGGACCGTTACTGCCTCCGTTGGGCGTTGCATGCTTCAGTGATACATACAGAAATCCAATAAAAAAAGCTATTAAACCAGTAACTCCCAATGCAACCGACCAATGTGTAAATCGTACCAAAAACCACTGTACACCAGCAATAATAACGGTTAAAACGATTAGCATACCTATCAATTCCTTAGCATCATTATTCATATTTTAATTTTTTGTGTTTAATTATTATTCTCCCAGTCATACTTTTTTTCCTGATATTCGTCTATCAAATCATGAGAATAGGTTTCATACAGGTTTAACAGCAAATCGTTATTAGCTTCAATATTTTGAAAATCTTTATAAAAAGTACCTAAAACCCAAACCAAGTGACCCGCTAATTCTTGCTTATGCAGCTGTAAAAATGTTTCTTTTGACTCTTTTTCATCACTTAACAACAAAAGCAATATACAAGCTGCAAAATAAAAATTGGGTCCAATATTTTGATGAAACTTATTTGCTGAGAACAATAAAACTGCTTTTTTAGCTCTTTCTACAAGCAATTTATTTTCAAGAAAAACAATGAATTTTCCAGCGTTCTTTCGCATATTGAAAAGATCCCTGTAAGAATGCGATTTCCATATAAAATCTCTAATTTCAGAATAGTCTTTATAACTGGTTTTATAGATATAATCCTGATCATTACTATTTAAAACTTCAAATAATAAATAAACCATCAGCTTATCCATCTGGCAAACAAGATATTTTGATTCTTCAAATTCATCCAATAATAATGTCAGTGCTTTTTGAAGATAGGGATAATTGATTCCATCTATTTTGTAAAAATTGCCATGACGGAGTGTATGATAGAGTGTTTTTACAATTTCATTCTCCTCAAAACCTTTCATTTTGGTTTTAAGTATTTTAGCTATTTCATAATGTGCCATACAATAAAACCTTCCCTGAAAAACATATTCTTTCGCCAGATCCTCACTTTCTATAAAATGTCTGATAGTTTCTTTTTTATCAGCAAACACTTTACTAAAATCCATTTTGTCATAAATTTTCTTTTGCTGCAGCAAAACGTTCTCTGATTGTTGTTCAAAATCAATATTTGATGTGGACATATATTCTAAATTTAATTCCCTCTAAAATCTTTGTATCAATACAGTTACACCTTTAATTATTACAGAACCTAATATTGCAACAGGCAAAAAATAGACCGGTAAAACCATCACCATAGCCCCATCTCCGGAATAAGGCAGACCAAAATTTTCACAGATATAAATTGTCAAATGCCAGTAGATAAAGAAACATACAGATGATAAAAACCAATGTAAAACGAAATACCAATAGTGCTCTGAAAAAAATGAAAGCATAAAATTTATTATCAGACATACAGCAAACAAATAGATTCCGGATTTGATTATAACAGTTTCTGAAAGTCTGGAAATCAATACTATTACTGTCAACAAAATACATACAAACAGTAATTGACAGTAAACATTATCTGCAAATAACATTTCTTTCCAATTATTCATAGTCGTTCCAGTCAATGTTTAGCCATGGTGAATTTTTATTAGTAAGCAAAAAAGTTATATTGTTTTTAGTTTCTCTCATGGTGACTTCATTGTAATTTGCCCTCTTCCAGTATTGTGCCCCAACTAAATAAGACAATCCAAAACTTTCCCATGAATCAAAAGATTTTTTAATGAGATTTCCGTTTTCTTTCAATAGATTCCAACTTTCCTCTTCTGTAATAAATCCGTTGTAAAAAGCATGCCTGATAACCCACGAACAACGCCCGTAATGCCAGGCAGAGTCGCTGTTATTTAAATCGTATTGGTAATTCCGGGCCATGTCAGTCAGGTTTCTTAATTCCAGCATATCATTTCCAAAATACCGTGTTTTATCGAATTCTGATTCGCTTAAAAATTCCCAGCTGCTTTGTACCGGAGCAAAAGTTTGTTTGGTGTGCAAATATTTTATTGTATCACTCAAATCGGCAAGATCTTTTGTTTCCCAATCGCGTAACAGGCATTGTTTACTTTCTTTTAGTAACACATCAGTCCCATAAATATGGTGTGGCAGCAAGGTGTCATGAAATTCCTTATTCAATTGCGTAAGCATAGCCGAATTAGCTATGAGCCATAATTGCGATTTGCTTAAATTTGTTGGGTTTTCGAATTTCTGATAGGTTGTAATTGTGCTCATCATACATTATTTTAAATTTCCGGAGAGTTTCGCAGTGTTTATAAAATCCTGCGAGTTAGCTACTAATTCTTTCCATTCTTCAGGAAATATCCATCCAAATTCAATACACATTTGGTGATACTTCAAGGCTTCATCCTGATTTCCTTCTTCAGAATAAAAATTAGCAAAATGATGTGTAAGCCAGACATGACCGCCCTGCGGGATTTTAATAAAATCCAGATAAATATTTCCAAAAGCCATCAAATAGGGTTTCATATTGTTTTCGAGACAGGCCTGAAAATTTACAAGCAGATTATTTGCCAGCCAATCTATTGGCGGATCACTCATTTGCTGATAACATTTAATACAGCTTAATGCCCATTGCATTTTTTTCTCATCATTACCCTGTACACTGTATGCATAAGAAATATAAAAACAGGACAAACGTACAGAAGGATCGTCCTGATGCTTTTGAAGTACTTCAAGCGTAGGCGTTTCAAGTAACTGAATAAGCCTTTCGTATTGTTGTAATGCATGCAAACATTCCGGTAATAATTGAAACTTACATTTTTCCAAAAGTGGCCAGTTGTACTCTTTTACATTTTCTAAAATGCATTGCAGATACGTTACTCCTTTTTCGTAATTTCCAATTTTATAACACAAATTAGCCGCCCAGTACATCGATCTTGATCCATTATCATTTATCCAGAAAGTATCGGGCTTTGGATATTCATCGTATAATTCGAGCATATCGTTGACATAAGCGAGATTATGATATTTACCTTCAATTTTATCCATATGATAAGACAAACTCGTTGTAAAATAAAAGAAATATTTAGGATCAAATTCGTTGTTACGGCAAATGCTCAACAGCCATTTTGCACCGTTATGGGCGTTTCTGTACTGCTGTAATGCGTACGTACAATCACAGTATATTTCATTGGCAATTACATTGTATTTATTATAGAACAAATAGATATTAACGTATTCCAGAGCTTCGGAATGTATCCCGAGCATTGATGTCACCCTTGCCAGATTATAATAATTACTGATTTTTTCAGGGTTTATTTCTTTAGCCTTTAGCAAATAATCATACGCTTTTTCATGATTACTTTCGGCAAAATAAAACATTCCCATGTGGTAATTGGCCATCGAATCATTAGGGTTTTCCCTGTAATAGTCAAAAATAAAATCTTTTTCGGACTGAATGTCTGAGAAATAGAGCAGATCATGCAGATAATGTTCTTTTATTTTCCGAATTATTTCTTTGTCTTTAGTTAGTGATAATGCTTCAATCAGTTTTTCTTTGTTTTTTTCGCCTGTTACTAAAAACGTTTCCACATCCTTTGAATAAAGCAATAATGCTCTTATGTCGCCATCTTCTTTTGGTGCTTCATCTGCAAAAACAGTAACCTCATCAAACATTCCTTTTTCGATCAGTGTACTAATAATGCTAACGTAATACTGTTTGTCATTATCTTTTGGATCATGTTTGCTGATACAGAAATCAATATATTTTCGGCTTGCAATCGCTGCAGACGTAACATATTGCATATTTAACGGATTGATCTTTTTCAGGTTTTCAAAGATAATAAGCGCTGCTCTGGGAATTTCTAATTGAAGATAGCACTTTCCTAACAGAAACAGGCACTTAGCATGATCCGGGATTATTTTTAAAGTCTCAATTATTTTGTCCTTAAACTGTTCCGGTTCATAAAAATGGAAAAGAAATTTTGCCCTTATATAAAGCAAATGTTCATCATCCGGAAATGCCGTTAATGCATTATGAAGCGTATTTTGAAGAAGGTCAATGATATTATCTACTTTTTCTATAAAAACAGCTTTATATAAAATATTAAGTTCCCTCTGCCAAATTAAAAGCGGTTTTATATCAGCAGGTATTCCGTCTGACAGTGCATTGAAAGCCTGAGGTAATAAATTATTACGATAATAATTGGAAGAATTCATTAATCGGTTATAAATATCATCCAGTTGTGAAGAAGAAAACTGTCCGGTATTGATGATATCGGCATGTAAGTCAAGTTCTAAATTCCCTGCTGCCAATAAATGATGTACAAAACCATATTGCTGCCAGAACGCTGCATTTTGTTCGTTTTTTACTTTAGGAAAGAATTTTCCAAAAGGTAAAGCATCAGCAATTAAAAGCAATACATCAGATTTCAGGAAGGGTTTTGCGTTTAAAAAATCAGCAACGGGTTGTAAATAATTTTCAAGTTTTTTACCGTCAAATTTATTTAACGATTCTAGTACCGATTTCCACAATAATTTATTAAAACGTGTGGTCGGATTATCGTACAATATCTCAAAATACCTGATTAATTCTTCGGGAGTATCATACCCTTCTTCTGTATTGAAATCTTTGATTACTTCCCGGTATTCGTCAGTAATTACAGTGTCATCTAAAGTAACTTCACTACCTGCATTTTTGATAAGTCTTTTTGAACAATGTATGTAATTGAAAATTTTTTCAATGTCAATTTCAAAATCTAAATCAGAGATTTTTTTAATTAAGGCATTCTTTATTTCTGTTTTGTCCGAAAGTGTATTCACTCCTAATAATTGCTGGTCTGTCATTGTTAATTTTATTTTACCCTTTTGAAAAATTTTCAATAGCTGAATGCAAAAAGGAATCTGTTGTATTTTGATTTTTATAAAATGAAATCACCGCAAAACACAATGATTTAAACAATCCCGACAAATATAAATTATGGTTGCTTTTTTGCAGTCACTATTTATAATGATATTCGGCTTCTATCAGAAACAAAATCGCTAATTAGCATTTGAAATATTTTATTTTTTAATTTCTTTGGTCAGACAAATTTTGAATTACAATAAATTAGAAATAAAAACAGATGAGTTGGGATGTAGTACTATTTAATTCGGCACAAAAAATAAGCTCAATAGAAGAAGCCGATGAGAGCATGTTTATAGAAACTGATTTTTGCGAAGTTTTAGATACCTGTTTCGCAGCTGGAGATAGGGATTTCAGCACGGTAAACAAAGAATACTCAATAGAGTATTACAAAGACGATGAACGGGTTAGCAACAAAATGGTTAGCCTGTATGGTGAAAATGCTTTGTACGAATTAGTAATTGTGGCTAAAAAGCATGGCTGGCAGATTTTTGACACTTCACTTAATGCAATGATTGATCTGGAGTATCCGGCCAATAACGGATATGAAAATTTTCAGCATTACCTGAAGAAAATTAATGATTTATAATTAAAAATAGTTTTAGCCTAATGTACAATTCGTTGAAAAAGCAATATAATTTAAAATTATATATTTGACAATTCTTTCTTTAGATAAGCTTTTATATCTGCAGCCTGATTTTCATTATCATCATCTACAAGTTTTTTTATTGTATTACATCTATGAACATCGTAATAGTTGTTTACAAGATAGGTAACAAACTCCAGATCGGACCAAATGGATGCAATATGAAAAGCCGTTTCGTTATTATTATTTACTGCATATAGATCACTGGAATTGAGCAAAAAAGTTATGTATTCCAAATCGTCTGTCTGAACAATAGTCCGAATTAAGACTGTAGACCCATCGGTCCATCGTTGATTGATATCAATTCCATTTTTGATCAATAATTCTGCCATCGGAATTGTATGGGCGTTAAAAAGTAAATACGGATGCTCGGATAGTTTAATCCCATGCTGGACCAACAACTGAAAAAGCTCAATAAAACCATGTGAAACGACAGTATCTATTGTATTAATAAATGAGCTGCCTCGTCCATTAGGATGTGCACCATGTTTTAGCAACAGTTTTGCTATTTCCAATCCAGCCAAAGGATCTTTTTGTTTATGCAATCTATTCGTTTCACAGCAGTCACAAAGATAGGAATCCATAACTGAATTGATTGCAGTGATACCGTGATTATTGACGTCAAAGCCTTCATCAATCATTTTTTTTACTGTGACTATATCATTGTCCCAAATGGCCTTTTTAAATGTAAAACTCATTTTTTAATATGTTAATTTATAAATGTATGACAATACAGGGTTCTTGTTATTTCGGATAATTCAACTGATGATTGATTTAAAATAAAACCCGCGATGTCAATACTTATTATTAATTTTATATTGAAGCATATTTTGATAAAAATCATTTTCGTTGCAGCGTTCAAAATCACGTGCCATTACCAAAAAATTTTCCGTTTTGGTAAATGATTTTGAAAAATCGAAATGCATCAATCGCTTGCAAACTCTTAAATAAGTATCAAATACCTGTTTTTCCCATATCCCGCATGCTTCTTCATCCTGCCATGGAATATTTTCTCCATACGAAGTTGTAATCAAATAATTGGGCTGAATATCAATTGGATAAAAATCAATATTAATTGAATTGGGGTAGTCATTCTCAGAGAAATACTGCATGTCGGGTGCATTGTAGAGTTCATATAATTCCTTATCCTCAAAATTGCCTTCTATTTCTGAAGTTATTCCAAAAGCAATTGTTGGCGGAAAAGGTCCCTGCATGGTGTATTCAAACAATATACAATAAACAGGCTCTTCTATTTTTACTTTTTCAAGAATCTGATCTGCTATGTTTTCTACCAAAAACGTTTCTAATTGTGCCAAAACTTCTTCAATATTTTTAGTCGAAACTGTGGCATCAAACAAAATACGAACCCTTCCATCTGAAGCTGTTTCTGTAATCATTTCCAAATTTCTTTTAGTATCAAAAGTCAATTCTCCTATACAATGATGATTGTGTTCAGGCCATTCCAGTTTATAATTTTTAATGATTCCGTTTTCGCAAGTATAGGATTTAAGTGAAATACCATATTCTGTACATTCTATAAACTGGTCGGGCATTCCGTTTTTTAAATAGAGATAACTCAGATTGGTCGCTTTTACAGTTTCCTTATTTTGGTATACTGAAAAGCTTTTATGGTACTCATCTGTGTATTCATAAAGAGTGCTATAAAAAACACCGCCGCCGTAGTGCTCTCTTTTAAGATAAGTCTTTCTGCTTTCAAAATTGATTTTGTATTCGTACAGATCATCCGTTTCCGGATCAAAATCATCTTCAGATTCAATTGTCAGTTTTGCATCCGGTCCTAATACTTCATTAGCAAGCTGTGCAAAATAAGGCTGAATATCGTAAAGATTATATTTTGACTGAATCGTAATTAGACTTTCATCTGCCAATACATCAATCTCTTTTTCTATAAATGTATCAGCAATGCGATCAAATTCTTCCTGTATTTTGGCGTATAATGTATTGTACATACTTATTCTGTATCAAATGATAGTCTGTTCCTAATTTCATCCTTGCGTCCTTCCCAATAAACAGTTAACGCTTCATTCGACATTTTATTTAGTTTTTCCCAGCTTAATTCAGGATTATAGTAATAATTTTTTTCTACCTCTTCCATAAACAGAATAGTGTCCTGCAAAAAGTCTTTTATCTGATTGTATTCTGAATTTTTAAATTGTTCGAAAAGATCGTAAAAAGTAGCTTTAGCGCACAGTTCGTGCAAAATCAAACTTTTGGTTGCCTGCAGGATAGCTTCAGTCTCATTAGACTCCAATAATGCTATGCATGTTAACAATCCATAAGGATAACTGTAAAAACCTTTTGATTCGATTTCAATTTCTTCGGCAACACCTTTAAGTTCGCTCAAAGCAGGCTTTTTTATATTACCATTGTAGGTGTAACAATATTCTAAAAATTCTGCATACCGAAGATTTAAGGACGCATTGGATTTTACCTTTTCTAAATTATTTTCAAACATTAATCTTGCTTCAGTAATAGCAGAATCTGCTAATTCCTGCTGATTATTTTGAAGATGTATTCTTGCTATTTCCCTAAGAATACTGACAATGTAAAATATTTCCAGAAAGCTGTCTTCGTAAGTGTTTAATATATGCTCGTACAAAGAAATTGTCTTTTCTAAAAAATCAACCCGATTCGCTTTAGCGCCTGTTTTACTGAAAAATTCTGCACATTCGTATAAACTTGTTCGGGAAAGTTCTTCCGGAATATAAGCCAATGCTTTTTCTGCCCATTGAAAAGCCAAAGTTTCCGGAAAAACGTTTTCAACCTTTTTCCAGTTCAGAAATTCTTCTAAATTTTGATAGGCCAGCGCAATCTGATACGCTATTACCGCCCCTCTGTCTTTTTCGAATTTTTGAATTTTAGTATTTACTATTTTCTGTTCCTTTTCCTGTTCTCCGCTTATTTTTTTATCCTCGTTAAAAGGGAAATAAATCAGCTCTAAAAGCGAAGACCAAGAAGCATTTTCAGGATCATAATCTATTGCTTTTTTGATTTCCAGAACAGCATTTTGCCAGTACAATAAAGCATTTGCCGGTTCTGTTTCAATCATCCACTGATAGGCTAAAGAAACCAATCGATGAATGTTCAGTTTTTCAGCAGGTTGAGAAATCAAATAGTTTTTAAAGGCTTCGACTGTCTTTTTTAATAATTCAAAAGCAGTTTCCGGTTTATTTTTACAGGCCATTTCCAGCATCATATGAAATGCATAACTGCGATGTTCCCACTTCTTCTGTTCCCTTAAGATTTCTATCTTTTCAACTATTGGAAGCAAGCAGGCAATACCGGCTTCAGTAAGCTTTCCGCTGGCGTGATCGTAGTACATTGTCCAGAATAAATTGTCATATCCGTTTATGGCGAGATCTTTTTTTTCTAATTTTGATGTACTGTCATTTTTCGTTTGTTCAAATAATTTATCCAAACCACTGATATCATAATCGGCAACATATTTTTTTATTTCTTCATGGAAAACTGAAATCATATAAGGCTCTTCCAAAATAGAATTATTCACAAACGTATATTTCAGGTACTGCATATAATTTTGCTCAGAAGCCACCTGAAAATAGGCTTCATCAATGAAATAATATTTAAAATAGAGATGATCCGGATCATCCATCATCTGAACACGAAAAAAAGCTATTCTTTCCTGCAACTCTTCAAGAGTAGCAAACTCGAAATATAATGCCGAATCATGTTGCATTACTGTGTGCTCAATTATAACGAATGGAAAAGTTTTAATATGTATTTCATAACAGGTTGCATACTCTTGTGTAACTTCCGGCAAAGTTTGCAAATACTCTAAAGCCTGCTCTTTGAGTGGACAAATTGCAGCAATCCACGATTCAGTCTCTTTTGTGATTTGTATAGCGTACATATTATATTTTAATATTTAATGAAATTCGGAACATCATTCATTTATAAAAACAACTATTTTTTCTTTTTATTTTTATGCTTGTCCTTAATCGGATTTAATATTTCCCATTGTAATTTGAGAGGCAGCTTATTAAATTGTTTTTCCGTCATATCTGAAGGAATATCAGCTGATGGATTGGTATTTATTGTTGGACGAACCACGAATACACCGCCTCCAATACGATTACTACCCCCATTTTGAGCCGATTCCATAAATACCAGTGAATTTTTAGTCTCATATTGTTTGGGCACTTGAAAAGTGCGAAGACCTAAATTGTAAGCCGGAACAAAACTTATTTTTGCTACTTCTAAAATTTTAATTCTGAAAGTTTCTCCTTTTGCCCTGAAACGTACATAAGTTGTCCCAACAGATTCACCCAGTACATAAATTGGTATACAGCCATATCTTGCAACGCCCTGCAATCCCTCAGAGTATTCTTTTTTATAGTTCACAATAGCAAACTCACGATTGAAGCGAGTTCTCCAATGTACAAACGGATTGATGTTAGTGGTTTCCAGTCTGATAATTTCGATTTCCGGCTCAGATTGTGGGAAAGTCTCTTTATTTGAAATATCCGGCAGATAATAATCCCCAAAATCATTAACCGTCCTGTCTTCGTGAAAGCGGCGAATCATCCGACTATCCCTGACACCTGAAAGCAGAATTTCGACCTTTCCTCCTTTTTTAAAAATTATGCCTGCTTCATGAATCTGATCTCCCAAAACCCGAAGATTAATATATTCTATGTATTCTGATGAAGTGTACAATTGTATAAAAAGTTTTTCAAAATCCCTCCTGCCTAAACTCAGATCTGAATTATGTATTTGATGGTACGGGATTTCCTCATTTTTTCCACTTTCCAGCAAAGGAATGTATCCAGAAGGTCCATAAAAACAGCCGCTGCGATGAGAAAAACTTAAAGGTATTTCGAATGTAATTATACTTTTTCCTTTTTCATCCAACAAAACATGTGTTTTTCCAGCTGACTTATCTGATGTTTCATGCACCCGAAAAGGTCCTGATTTATCGAGATCCGAATAAACCAAATATTGTTTTAAAGCCGGAATGTAGAAATAACGCGGATAATAGATACGCCCGCGAAGAACAGGTGCTAATTCATATTTTTTAGAGGTACTTAAAATCGTATTCCGAAATAAGTATTTGTACTTTGGTAAATTTCGGCTTCTAACAAAAAGAAAAATTCCTGATAATAAAACGGCAGTTAAAATATAGGTGTTTGGCATTCAAAATATGTTTGATTGTTTTTAAACTATGATTCACCATAAGCGGTTAACTCTTTCTCACTCATTGATCCGGCAACAAAAATTTTGGAATTATCAATTCCGCAAGCCAGGCCTGATCTTACATCAGACACTTTATGAAATAATTCCTGACCCGAATTTGCATCTAATGCGTAAATTCCGTCACCCATCGTAGCAAAATAGATTTTGTCCTGTGCAATAACCGGTCTGCCAATGTCTGCTTTCGTTTTAAAATTCCATTGCCATGACCACGGATTTGTAGTTAAATTAAGTCCAAGTATGTAATTGGCAACTGTTATAATCAAAATACCATTATTGTAATTTAGACTTCCATTAGTAATGCGAATGGTAAGATCTGCTATTTTTGATTTCACTACCGCTCCGGTAACTAAATTTACTTCACATAATTCGGCATTGGTATTCAGATAAAATAAATATCCCTCGGCACAAATAAGATTTGACCAGAGATCGGGTGTTTTAATTTTCCACACCAATTCTTTTTTCTGACTATCTATACATTGCAATTCTTCTTTACCGGAAGCCTCTTGTGTTACAGCATAGATTTTTCCGGAAGCGATAACCATATTTGTATTTCCGGATTTTTTTTTCAAACCAAATGTCCATTGTTTTTTTCCGGTAAGAACCGAAATACAATGTATAGTTTTACCTGCTGTTAAATAAAGCAAATCATCCTGAACGATGGGTGTTCTTTTGACAGGTGCTGTTGATGGTCCTGTTTTGTATTTCCAGATTTCCTGACCGGAATTTTTATTTAAAGCATAGACATGATTATCGATATAATTCCCTCCAAAAATCAGCAGATCATTATAAAAAACCGGAGATGTGGTACGTCCCGGAGTTTTAAATTCCCAAATCGTATTGCCTGTATCGGGGTCGATTGCATAAAAAGTATGATCTTCACTGCAATATAAAACACCTTCGTAAACAACAGGGTCTGATTGAGCTTCGAAATTTCTTTTCCATAACTCTTTTAATCTTTTTTCAGGTCCCTGAATATCTAAGATATAATTTCCATTTGCAAGGTCAAATTGTTTTTGTGTAGATTCCATTTTTTTAAGCCTATAAATATTTATTATGTTGTCACTAAATTATTATCAGTCTGGAGCATGTTTTATAATTAAGGCTTCCTTAAGTGAAAGGATAGAATCTTGGCGGTGCTCCTGCCGTGCGGTTCATTACTTCCATTATAAAACTATCATCTTTAGGAAGTGCTTTAAAAGCATCCAGTTCTATACATTTTTCAGCAGTCAGGCATGCAATCTCTGCAATTTTATTAGATACACAATAACGTACGCTAACTAAACCATCATCGTCTAAGTCTTGCGGACGTTCTGAAGAAAACCATTTATACAAATCAAATGTCCCAGGCCATCGGTATACAATGTCATCCTTTCCGCCCATTGCTACATCTTTAAAAAAATTAGATGACCATGCTAAAATGACTTTTTTAAGAGGTTTGGTTTTTTCATGGGATAACCAGATTAAAAACTCAGTAAATACAGGTAATAGTTCATCTGAACATTTCTGAATATCTATATCTTGCAGATGATCCATAAATTTTCGCTCAGGTGTATTTGGCTCCGTATAACAGGTTGTTGCGAAACGTAATCTTTTAAGCCTAATATTACCATGATCAATTTCGTATCGCTCCCCTTTATATGTGTATACCTGTTCACATTCCCATCCTGCGTGTTCACCTACACTGAAAACAATTTCTGCTGCACGGGGTAGTTTTAAAAACTCAGGGCTTTTACAAGCTTCAGACAATACTTTTTGATAACAAACAGCTAAAAACTGTGTCACGAGTTCACTATTTTTCTTATACAGTTTCATAAGTCCTAAATCGTCGAGACAAGGGCTTGCCGCTTCACTTTCCATACATTGTCCTTTTTCGTTTATCAGCATAGTGTATACATAACCTAATTCATCAATTTCTACTCCCACTTTTGCAATTGGAACTAAAACCGGAATATGCTCCATCCAATGATTAAAATTATCTGGCAATTCTTCTTTTATTTTAAAAGCAACCTCATCAATTGCTAAGAGGGCTTTATCTTTACCGGTATAATTTTTTAGTTCTGCTGTAAATATTGATTCTAATTCACTCATATCTTTTTGTTTATATTTTAATATATCATTCCAAATTTCATTTTTTTCTCTTCCTCATTAATCTCTCCTTCTTTATTTTCAGGGCTGTCTATTAGTATTATATCTTTGTAAAAAAATTTGAAGCCTCCGTTTAAATAAAGATGCAGATACAACGGTTTTGTCTCCCTGCCCCTAAATACTTTAAATTTATCTATCGAACATTTTTGCTGCTCTTCAATAAATTTCTTAAAAGGAAAAGGAATTTCTATTTCATAATATTTATTTTCGACATAAGAAAACCATGATAATAAAACCGTATCTGCATTAAAAGGAATCTGAACCATCTCCCTAAATCCTTCTTTATTGATATAATAATGCCTTGATTTTGTTTTTACTGCCATAAATTCTTTTTGAGAATATGATCTTATGTTATTCGTTATTTTTATATCAGAAGACTTTCTGTTTGCTGTATTTACAAACTGAATATTATTAATCGCTAAAAACAGATTCAGATCATAATTGACAGCCAGAACTATATTTATGAATTCAAGATCCTGGTACTTTTTTACAAAATAATATTGCCCTAGTTTTAAAGTATAATACAACAATGGCAAGCCAAACAAAATCCCTAGCCAGGAATAAAAGTGAAAAATGTTGAATTCATTTTTTTTTTGGTACAAAACCAATAAGTAAAACCCAAAATCGGCTATTAATAAAACAATGAATATGATTATAAAAGAACAAAACCAGGAAAGACTGGGTCTAAATCCTAAATCATTATTATTAAAAATTGGCAGATAGCTTTTTAAGCCTTTGTGAAAATAATTTGCGCTTAAAGAAAGAAAAACATTAAAAATTATTGCACTTTGAGTCCCGAAAAAATATAATATTGGATAAGAAATATAAGATGCTATTACCAATGGCAAAACAATATTAGCCAGCAATTCCTCAAAATTACAATAGACAGGTTTTACTTTTTTGTATAATTTGTATCTTTTCATAGGAGATATTCATAGTAAGCCAAATTTATTGCTATTGAATTTCTCAAACATCACTATTTGTAGTGATTTTCTATAAATAACGTAGTCCTTTACTTTCTAAAATAGCGTTTAGTGTTTGTGATACGTGACCTAATTTTTTCGACTTTTCCGCAGCTTCAAGTGCTTTTTTAGGCTGATTTAGTTTGCAGTATATTTCGGCAAGATTGCAGACATACATTCCGTCTTTTGGATTACTCAGAATAGCCTTTTCAAAGCAGGAAAGAGATTCATCATAACATGATTGCAAATCGTAAAGACATCCGTAATTATTATACATATGTGCCAAAGCAGCCGGTTCATGCTGTGTTTTAGTAATAAAATAATCTTTTTTGGCATAACATGCTTCAAACCCTTCTTTATACCACAAAAGCCTCACCTCCAAAAAATAAGCAAAACCAAACCTCGAATCTATTGCTTTAATTGTATCGCATTTTTCCTGAGCCAGATCGTATTGTTTGGTGGCAACTAAATCCCATGCTTCCTTATACAGGCTACGTTTTTGTTCATCTTCATTTATATCCAGAAGATGATCTTCCATACTTTGTTTACGTTCTTTATCTATTTCAATTTTCCAATCTGTAAAATCTACTAACTTACCATTTCCAGTAATAGTGAACTTTAAATCTACGCTCGATGAATTCTCAAAAGCAAGGTCAAACAACACTTGAGTTTCCTGATTCTCATCAGTCAGTTTTTGAATGTTCCGATAAAGTTTTTGTGTATCAATACGTAAAATCAGCCATCGATACAAATAATCACCTCTGTAAATAATTTCAAGTTTTTTAGGCAAGGCACTCATTATCGGTATTTCCAGAGCGCTAAATTCGCTTTTGTATTCACTAAACGAAACATCAAACACTTCCAGATAATTATTACCCTTAAGTCCGGAAATACTCATACCCCAAGGAATCAATTTGTTCTTTATTAGAAAACGCTCCTCTATTCCACCAGACGATTTAATCTTGTCAATTAAATTCGAAAATGCTTTCGGGTCACTATAATATTCATGTGAGTACCGATGAAATTCTATTTTTTTATTTCGTTCTTCTTCAGAAATAGCGGTCGGAATACTTTCCGGAAGATCGATTAAAACCATATCATCATTAAAAAGTCGAATTCCTCCATTGGTATGAATATGCAAATTTAGCGGCTTGGATTTTTTACCTCTTAAAACTGCCGAAACATCGGTAGGATATTTTTCCTGTTCAATAACCAGTTTTTCAAAAGGAAAAGGTACTTCGATATCATAATACTTATCTTCTATAATTGAATACCAGGACATAAAAAGCATATCTGCTTCAAAAGGCATATTTATCCGGCTGTAGAAAATATCTTCTTCTAAATAATGATTCCTGGAATTATCACTCTCCATTTTTTCCAATTCTTTGTCCGAATAAAAACATAGCGGTTTTTCTAATTTTATATCCGACATGGTACGATTTGACGAATTCACAAACTGAATACTATCAATAACTGTTAGCAATTCCCTGTCATGATGTACTGTTAGAGACACTTTTAGATAGGTTACTGCATTCGTTGTTTCTTTAAAATAGAATCGGCTATATTGAAAAATGTAATATAAAACAGGAACTCCTAAAGTAACTGCTAACCATATATAAAAATAAAGTTTATTAAAAACGCCTGTTTTTTGATAATTGACCAAAGCATAAACACCGTAATCAACAAATAAAAAGAAACCGGATGTAAGGGCAACACGAATTAAAAAATCTAAAGTTATATTTGTAGATGACTTGCCATAATAATAGAAATAAAAATTTCCAATAAATGAAATAATTATATTAAAAAGAACCGCAACGACAATACCAAAAAAGTATAACAATCCATAGCTAATAAGAGAAGCCATAACGATTACTGCTATCGGAAATGCGAATTCTGAACTAATATAAACTTCTTCTGTTTTTTTATAAAAACTGTAATTTTTCATGATTTATGTATTTCGAAAAAAATATAAAAGTGATCGGTTTTCTGTGATGTTTATTAGTTATAACGCACGCCTTTACTCTCTATAATAGCGTTTAAAGTTGAAGATTCATGTCCTAGTTTTTTTGCTTTTTCAGCTGCTTTAAATGCTTTTTTAGGATTATTGAGCTTGCAATATAATTCGGCAATGTTGGAAACATACATTCCATCTTCAGGATTACTCAGAATAGCCTTTTCAAAATAAGGGAGGGATTCTTTATAGCGTAATTGCAGATCATATAAACAACCGTAATTGTTATAAATGCGCGCCAGTGCAGCCGGTTCGTGTTGGGTTTTGGCAATAAAATAATCTTTTTTTGCAACGCAGGCTTCAAATCCTTCCTTATACCACAATATTCTTGCTTCGAGAAAATAACCAAAACCATAATCCGGATCAATCGCTTTAATGGCGTTGCATTTTTCCTGTGCCAGATCGTATTGCTTGCTATGTACCAAATCCCAGGCTTCTTTCTCTAAGGAAAATTTTTGCTGGTCATCGTTTATGTGCTGTAAATTATCTTTTATAATTAGGTTATTTTCTTTATCAATTTCAATTTCCGAATTGTTCTTTAATATTGGTTTATCAATGATTTTTGCAAAATCAAAATTATCTACATGGTCAAAATATAATTTTTCAACCAAATTAAAATGCTTTTTATTTTTATTAATAACCGAATTAATAGTGTCTATTACTTTTTGGTCACCAGTTCCAACTTCATTCGGCCAGTTAGGATAGAATCCTGAAATATTAATTTCAAAACTGCTTGAATCAATCTCTTCTAATACATCTTGTATATAACCACTATCATTGTTTTCAACAGCCTGTATTAAAGCCTCATCAAAGTTTTCTTCATCAAAAATCAAATTCCCATATATATTGAGAAAAGGAACTGTTTCCATATTTTCATCCACAGAACTATCAACGTAAATAAAAATGATTGTTGGATTGTCTTCATGGGACACAATGTTTTTTAATGTTTTTTCTATTTGTTTAGCAATAATTAATTGACTCATGAATGTTTATTTATTTAAATTTTAAGTATTTATCTATAATTCGTCTGGTTATTTAATTTCGATAAAAACATCTGGATTTTCAATTGCTTCAGGTTTTGGCATTGGATCATAAGAAGCCTGAATCTCCGTTTTTTGTTCACCTGTTTTTTTATTTACGACATATTTACCAAAAGAATATTGATTTTTAAGATCTATAAAATAATCTTCTTCTCTCTCATAAATTGTATTTTCAAAACCGGAAGAAAACCCTCCAAAATTTTTCTTTACAAATTCAATTGCCTTTTTGTCTTTTTCGGTTTCAATATAAAACTCAGATTTAAAAAAGTCATCAAATGGTAAAATTTCAGTAGTATTTAAATTAACTGTTATATCATAGGAAAAACGTTTTTCCGGATCAGTACCAAACGGAACATACCGTACAATCCTTTTAAATTCGACCAGCATATTTTTACTGTCACCTAAAACCTTAGTCTCATAATCCTCAAAATTTAATTGTAATGATGGCTGTCTTTTATTTAATAAAGCAACTGCCATATCAATAATTGTTTTTTTTGAAATTTCATCTCCTTTAAAAAGTTTAACCTTTTCCTCCCGATCATAAGTAGATTCAAGAACAGGTTTTATATGTGGTACAGAATACGTACCTTCCAGCAAGCCAGACTTGAAACCTGTTTTTTTATTTATAAAAAACTTGCTGAAGGAAGTTTTACTACTGTTGCTTATCCAATAATGGTCTTCATTCTCAGTGATTGTAATTTCAGAGTTGGATTGTTTTGCAAAATCAGTTTTACTTTTAATAAAATCGAGTTTTTTTTTATCCTCTTCTGTGGGAATAAAAAAAGTAAAATTAAATACGGAATCAAACGGAAGAACTTGTTTTGTAATCAGGTTTACGGTAATATCATAATATTGATATGGATCAGTATTTAGCGGAATAAAACGAATGTATCTTCTAAATTTCACTAGGATTTTTTTACTGTTTTGCCATGCCGTGCTTTCAAAATCATCAGAGTCAATTATTAGAGATTGCTGTTTTTCTTTCAGGATTTCTAAAGCGATCTCTATAAGTTCCTGTTTACTTTTCGACTTTAAATGTTCCATATTATATGCTTTTGTATGTTGGGCCAGAGAACTAATCGTGTTCAGAATCAAAATAAGCTTCATAAGGATAATCTTGGTTCTTCTGATTTTCTTCATATAAATTTTGATTATTTTTCTTCAATTACTTTTAAAAAATCAGCATCTGCCCAGTATTTTTCAAAATCGGTATCGTCTAAAAACTGCTGTTTTATTTTACCTAATCGAATGGATTCTTTAATATAAATCAGCATTTTTTCTTTTCTGCCAAAATGAGCAAATCCGCAGGCAAGATTATAAGCTAGTAGTACTTCTGATATCTTTTCTATTTTTTGAACTTCTTTATAAAGCAGGTCAAAATAAGGTTCATCATTTAGTTTTGTGGCTGCTATGATGTTATAAAACAGAGTACCTTCATTTTCTGAGTATTTGATTTTAGAATGCAAAATTTCAAAAACCTCTTTTGCGGTTTCATATTTTCCGGAATCTACTAAACCATACGTTTGAGACCTCAAATCGCTATAACGAATTTCTCCTTTGATTTTTAAAGCCACTGCTTTTGCTTTTTCAAGCGTCCATCTGCTATCTACCCAATGCCAATCGAGATAGTGAAAAAAAGAATATAAAAAACGGTCTATTTCTATATTATAAATCTGGTCAAAACTCATATCACAATGGGTTATCATGAAATTTTCATATATTTCAAGTTCTGACAAAGGGGTATTTGATTCGCATAATTTTTTAATAATACGTTTTGCTATCTCAGTTACATCATAAGTATCAAAAATATTTTTCTCTAACTTGGCTTTCAGAAAATCAATAATTTTTTCAGGCGTTTTTTTATGATACTGAAAAATAAGAATACCCGGTAAATCGTTTTTATTTCTTTCTTTTATCATCAAATTCAGCAAAACTATCAAATTTGATTCGGGCAAAATTATTTCTTTGGCAGCGCTTGTAATCTTCTTAAAATCAGACTCATTAATATTTTCCGTTGTTTTGCTTACAAACTGGTCAATAGCAGCGGGAAAATTTTCTTCGTTTAGATTTTCCAATAAAGTGAGCCAGTTTTCCGGTTCTTTATTTCCTTCTTTATTTTTCAAAATCAAATTCTGCAATTCAGCTGAACCTACATCACTTATTTGCTGTAATAACTGATCGAAATAACTTTTGCCATAATAAGTTCTTGCCTCCTTTTCATATTCAAAGAAAACATTCAGCAATTTCTCTTGTAATTGCTCATCTTTTGCATTTTGAAAAGCGGGAATAAATAATTCCTCCATTTGGTCACCACCTTCACTATTCAGCATATCTGTCGATGCTTTTTTAAGAAGTTCATAAAGTGCTTCTGAAGTAAACTGAGCAAACAAATTATCGATAAGCTGGTCATGAACGGTGTAACTCCAAAAACGATGTCCGGCATCATAATATTTACAGGCTTTATAGAATTTCTTAATGATTTTTTTTTGGGTTTCTATATTTTTTCTGGCTATTATTTCATTCAAAACAATCAGAGCTGCATTATAATTATCAAATCCAACTGTTTTAAATGTCATTGCAAAAATGGTAACAAGTGTTTTATCAGAAAGATTTTTAAGGTGTTTTTGAATGGCTGCATCTAAAATTTCAATTTCGGTAATTTCCTCATCCCGTGTTTTGATTCCGAAAAAACCTGCTAAAGGATTTTGTTCTTCGTTGGAATTGGCCTTTACATGTTTGGATAAATGCAAAATAGCTTCTTCAAATTGATCAAGGTCATTTGTTTGCAGTTGAGCAATAATCAAATCCAGTTCAGGAAGTTTGTTATATTGCTCTCTTTTTTTCCATTTTTTTAGTATTTCCTCGTTAGCTTTTAACTTTTTTATACCCGAATGACTATACAATGGTGAAAAATCTCTGATATAATTACAGCTTCGAATATGCAATTCTTCCAGTGCTGCTAATGATGAAATCACAGCAATTGATTCGCTGTGACAACTGTATAGATTAAGTTTTTTTAAAGGCAAAGAATTTAAACCATCTATATTAATTAAATCATAACTGGTTGAAAGATTGAGTTCTTCCAGCATTTTGAAATTAGAAAAACCATTACAATTCTTTAAAGCAGAATATTGTAAATTGAGTTTCTTCAATTTTCTTAATGGTAAAATAGGTGTGATGTCAAAAACACCGCAAATCGCCAGATTTAAATCTTCCAGATTTTCGAGCTTACCAATAACCTCCGGGATCGGTTTTAAATATATTTTTTCATTAAAAAAACTACCTGCAACATCCATATTCGCCCCATTAAGAGCACTATTTAAATTTAGTTTTCTTAAATTTTTCAAATTGCTTAAACTGTCCGGTAATTTAGCCAATGACTGTGAAATTTCTAAAATCTCCAGATTTTCTAATTGGGTTATTTCTTCGGGAAAAGTATTCATAGGAAGTCCTCTTAAATTTAATTCCGTAAGCTGTTTTAAATTCACAAAAGACTTTGGCAGATTTCCTAAACCACAAGACACTAAATGAAGGGATTCCAGAGATTTCAGGTTTTCAATTTCATCCGGCAGGTTTTGATTTTTTAAATGATCGCCCCAAATTTCAAGATATTTTAAATTAGGAAAAAGTGCCACAATATTTCTGGTATCTGCTTCTGTATTTTTTACAACAACATCCAGTTTTTCCAAATGAACCATCGGCTTTATTTTAGAAAAATCACAATAACTCCAAAGTATTAATTTCTTTATATGAATTAATTTTTCAAGATTATCCGGAGTTTCAAATAAATATTCTTTCGAATCACCATAAAAACTTAATTCTGTAATATTTGGATACTCGTTTATCGCAGACGGAATCTCTATTTTATCTGTATAATTATCAAATCTGATTGATGTAATCTCATTCAAATTCAAAAGCTCAGAAAAATTAAATTTTTCTTTTGATAAATCTATGGTTAACTCTTTTTCGTTCATTTTTTTTCTAATTAATCTTCATCCGTTTCATATACTGTATCATCTACGGCTATTTTTTGCTGTGCACGCTTTACAAAAACATTGTCATTCTCAGCTCCAAGAGCTCTTTGTGTCGGGGTTAAGTTTCCGTTCAGCCAGATCATTCTCTCTGTTTGGTTTTTAGGAAGAAAATTATTTTGCAACCTTTGTATCGCCTCTTCGTAAATTTCCCAAAGTACAGGATGCTGGCTTTCTTTCTGTTTTGCGATAAACAATGGCAATGCTTCTTTATGTCCTAAATCGGTTAAAGCAAAAACAGCGAACATCGGATTGCTGCTATCTTTACTATTTTGCAAATACAACAAAGCCTCCTGAGCATTTTTTTCTAAAAACCATTTCGCATATAAAGTTTGTTTTACAAAGGCATTTTCCTGATAATGCTTGCCTGTTTTTGTAATGGCATTATTTATAACCTTGATATCAAAAGCAGTTTGAAAATATGTTAGCTGAATTGCAATAAAACCGGAAGCCTGACTCAATTCATAACTTCTTTTTTTCTCATTACTGCTAAACTTGTAAATATCAAAAACCAAATCGGCAAATTGTTCCCTGTCTTCTTCTTTTAAACTGGAAATAGCTTGTACTAATTCTAATAATGTTGAGCCATTGGGATCTTTATTTGCTTTTTCTCCATATTCAATTTTTTCTTTTGCATAGGTTTTAGCATACTTAAAAGCGGAATTAAAAAATAAAACCACATCCTGTTTAAACTTTGGATTATAATAAGCCTGTGCCAGTGCAAAAAGAGATTGCCCGTTTACATACAAACCCTGATGAAACAAAAAGTCTTCTCCTTTTAGAAAATCGGTGGCGTATTCTAAAACCTTTTGAAATACTTCTTCAATGTCCAGAGCGATCATTACATCATAGCGTCTGTCTACATCATAATCTGCAATTTCAACAATTTCATTCGCCAGATTTTTACTTTTTGAAATCTTGTATTCCTCAATAGCCTGATTTATATAATACCCTATTAACTGATTCTTAAATGGTAAGAAGGAATAATAATCATCAGTGTAATCACTATAGGAATATGATCTTATTTTATCTACTATCAACTTATGCTCATGTGGATGTTTCTTTGCAAACTCAGCTATTTCCTGCGTAATTATTTTTTCAAAATTTTTCATATTATTGCTGTTGTGCTTTTAAAATTGATTCTTTCAAAGTTTCTAAACTCAATGTTTCTTTTTGGGAAACCACTTTGGAATCTTCGTATTGCGTGTATTTATATTTGTCTTGTTTTTCTTTTTCGATCAAAAATCCTCTCAACGGATTTCCTTTTTCATCCAGATATAAAACTGCATTCGTATTGATGCGTTTGTCCAGATCTAATACAAACGAATAATCATTGTTGTCCTGATTTGAAAAATATGGAATGGGCTGATTGTTCATCACCAAAAAAACTCTGGAAATTAAATTAGAATTTGGTCCGTAAGCCTCGTTATACAATTTTTTATCGGTTTCCAGATTGTAATTCTGAGCCATTAAAACAGTATTATCGTTGAAGAAGAAATAGGATATAAAACCTGCTATTGGTTTTATTTGCTGAGAAATATCAGCATAACTGAAGCTATATTTTGTAATGAGTTTATTTTCGACTTCATAAACCACATTTCCATTTTTAGAGTCCTGAAATTCGACTTTAATACTTCTAAACTTGTTATCTATTGCTTCATCTTCAACATTAGGCAGGCTTTCTTTATAAATAATATAACCATTAGGTAAAAATTTAAGTTTAATTAATTCTGCGTAATGTACCGCCATGACCCAAAAATCTACATTTGTGATTTTACCGTCCTTGTAATATTCTGAAGCTAAAAGATGCGCATCTTCTAAACGGAACTCTTCCTTATGAACCAATCCGTTCTCTAGTTTGTTGTTTTGATACGTTGTTTTAATGAATTTTAAATTGAATTCCTGACCTTCATTACTTATTAAATCTAGTAATGAACAAGTATATTGAGCTATGAATCTTCCGTTTTGATAATAATCTATCAACGGAATTTCAAATTCGTTTCTATAAACAAAGTGTCCTTCAAAAGGTTTTCCTTCCTGATATTTCCCAACCAATTCTCTTTTCCCTTCTAAAAAATAACGGTAATTTGTTTCCTCTATTAGTTTTCCATCTTTGTATAAATGTTTGTATTCTGTCTTTTCATCATAAGAAGTATGAATTAATTCACCCTCACGTTGTCCTGCATTGTTCAGTTTTTCCTGATCGTATTTGTATTCCATATTTTTATTCTGTGCGTTCATAATGATATTTCCAAAAAGCAAAAAGAGTAAAATGATATTCTTCATTTGAAACCGGTGTTAAAAAATATTGTTTATTTTGACAGACCATCCATCACCATTATTTCGGTCGCGAAGATGATCTGCATTTCCAAAAATGACGACTTCCTCTAAATCTTCCAGTCTTTCACTTTGCGGACAGATTGCTTTGATTTGTAAGTATCGGTTATGAAATTCGGGAGAGTCCTGTACTTTTAATTCTAAACCGTTTTTACTAAAGTTGATATATTGTATATTCTGCTGCCAGATTCCTTCAGAAAATTGATTGTAAAGTATAAATAAGCCTGTACCCTGCCCTACGATCAAAGTTTCTCCAATCAATAAACAATTGTTATCCTGACCCGGAATCAGACAATGAATTTTATAAATCTCCGGAAAATCAATTAGTATGTTTTTAAAAGATAAAATCGTACCACCGGCCGTAACCCTTCCAAATAATGGTTCTGACAAACTTGTGACAGAATCTCCATAATCTAAACCGGAAAACCAAACACCATCCTGAATGGTTTTACCGTTTTGGGTTTTAAAAAACGGTACCATTTTATGAATTGGCTTTAAATTTTCAATTCCGAAATGTCCCAGACCCTGATTCCAGATTAAGACATCATCATTACTATATTTAGAAATGCCATAATCTTCGAGAACGAAATAATTTTCTGAATCTGAATCCGAAACATGTAACCCGATTGTTTTTGGATTGGACTGATCTATATCCTCGTCTCTAAAACCTGTAGTTTCTATCGTTATTTTGTTTTGCCACTGTACCGGAACATAATCATCATGACTTCCGCAAGGCACACATTGGTACCAGCTTCCACTGATTAAAAACGAATCATCCTTGTCTTTTTGTATGGCATGTATTTCTGTTGCATATCCTTTATCAAATAGCCTGGAAGTTATGATGGTATTCTCTTTAAATAAAGCCAGTACAGCACCCGAGTATAAGCTTGAAAATTTACTGCCAAGCAGATAAAAGCCATTATTAAGATTATAGATACAATTCCATTTTAAATTTTTTGAAAACTTATAGCTGTCAATAATTTCCAGTTTATTAAGGACAATTATTTGCTGGGATAAAGATTTATATTCTTCTGTTTCCCAAATATTTAAAAGTACCATACAATCAACAGCTGAAGCACTCACTCCTGCAATTTCCGCATGATGGCTATCTTTAAATTTTTCTTTTAAATTTATTGACTTGATTGATATGTCTAAATTCTTAACCAATTCTAATTGATGATGATTTTTCGTCTTAATGGTTTATTATCTTTTTCCAAAACAATAAAATAAGCTCCTTTTGACAGTTGAGATAAATCGATTACATGGTTCTCTTCATTGTTTAAAATCACAACTGATTTTTGTAATTGTCCCAACATATTGTAGACTGTAATTTTATCGAGAAGGGCATTCCTGATATTCAATAATCCACGGGAAGGATTTGGGTAAACAATTGTTTTTTCAAAAAGCAAGTCGGCTGTTCCAAGCGTACAGCTTTCTGAATAACTCATAGATACATCTTTTTTGGAATCCCAGTTTGTACCCGAATAGCTTTGGCTGTCTACTAAAATACAGGTCAGATCCGGATTATTTTTAAAATTGGGATAATTAGGATAGGAATATGCAATTTTAGCATTGTTGGTATTTTTTAAATTAAGGCTGGTCAGTTTATTATTTTCACACTTTAAAAACTCCAAAACCTTATTTTGAGAAAGATCCAGACTGATCAATAAATTATCACTGCATTCTAACCGATTTAATTTTAGCATTTTAGAAACATCTAAAACTGTAACCTGATTATTAGTCAGCATTACATTTATCAAAGAATTGTTGTTTTGAAAATCTAAAGTTGTTAATTTATTAAAATTACAAAGCAAGGTTTCCAGCTTATCATTTTTAGAAATATCAAGTGAAACAATCTGATTAGACGAACAGGACAAACTTTTCAGCAGTAAATTATGTGAAACATCTAAACCCGATAATTCATTCGATGCACAGGCCAGATAGGTTAATGCTTCGCAACCGGTAACATCAAGATTTTTCAGTTTATTAGTCGCAGTTACTAAATAATCTAACTGTTTATTATTTGAAATATTTAAAACTGTTAACTGATTTTTGGAACAATCTAACCTGTTCAATAAAATATTAGCCGAAATATCTAAACTGGATAAATTATTGGTGTAGCAGGATAAATTTTTAAGTTTGACCGATTTTGATACATCCAAAGCAGCTAATGAATTTCCATGACATAGCAATTCTTCCAATTCTCCATTGAGAGGCAATACAATGCTTGTAAGTTTATTAGAAACGCACTGCAGTTTTTTCAGCTCATTATTTGTCGCTGTATTTAGAGTAGTTAAATTATTTCTGGAACAATCTAAATAGCTTAAACTTATATTTGTAGAAAGATTCAGACTGGTTAAATTATTATTGTAACATTGTAAGGTAGTAAGATTTGTATTTTTGGAAAGATCAAGACTTTCCAATGAATTATAATAACAATAGAGTTCCTTAAGGGCAATAAAATCCTGGATTCCGGTTAAATCACTAATGTTACTGTTATCAACTGCCAGAGATGTTATTCCGGCTATTGATGAAGTTAAAACCCGCTGATCAGGGTTTCCGCTGTCGATTCCTAAAGAAATAAGTTTTTTTTCAAAATTAAGATCAGGAATACTGGTATACTGTGCATAATTTGAAACACTAAAACAAAAACAAAAAGCGAGTAAAATATTTTTCATGAAGTAAAAATTATGAAATGGCTTATATTAGTTTTTATAATGACTGAAACCAGTTTAAAAGATCTGGCATTATTTTATGTATCCAGGCAAATTTAATTTTTACTCAAACGAAAGGAATCACTATAAATAATGATTTTATGTCTTATCAAAAAAAGGGCTATCTAAAATTATAGATAGCCCTTTTTATATAAAACCTTAAGTGTTTTTAATCTTTAATCAATTTCGACACATAGGTATTTTTATCACTTATTACTTTGACAAAATAAAGTCCTTGAGGCAAGCCTGATACATTGATTTTTTCAATACTGTTCTGAGATGCAAAAGATTGTTTTTTAACTACTTTGCCTGTTGAATCTGAAATAATGACTTCTGAAATTGCTTCATTCAAAGCAGAAACAGTCAATTCATTCGCTACAGGATTTGGATAAAGCTGAACATTTTCTTTGATTTTTGCATCCGGATCATTAGTAGTTGACGAATCATCTGTTTTTCCCGGTTTTAAACCATTTAAAATAGCATCTATAATTTCTGCTTTCTGCTCTTCTGTAATACCGGCAGTATTTGCTGATTTAGAAGTGGTATTAAACGTTAACTGATAGGTAAAGCCACTATCATAACAATCACACTCGGGTGTGTACATTCCGATTATATACAATTTATTATTTGCAAAAGTATAACCAGGGAAAGTAGTAGTTAAATCCCATGTTGTTGGCGATGAAGTTCCTGCAAAAGGAGGCAGATTACTTCCTGTATTATTTCCATGGGCAAAAGTACTCCAGTTAATCACTATAGAAGGATATGAAGTTACCTCAGCTACATACCAATGGTATTTTCTGCAATTTCCTTTAATACTGTCATCTGTTGTCGCTATACTATTAACCGATGCAATAATTGCATTATTCGTTCCATTGTGCTGTACGGTAATAGCAAGCCCCGGATCACCTAAAGCACCTACATAAATATCATCAATCGCCAGATCATTTCCATCACCGTTACCTGTTTCATCAAGATAAATTCGTACCGTTTCGCTGGCTCCTGATGCAGTAAAAACCAAATCTGCATTTTGCCAGTCACAAGCATTTGCAGTAGCCACATTTACAGTAAATAAGGCTGAACTGGCAGATCCCGCTTCTATTTTAACTTTTGGAAGAATATCAAAAGTACATTGTTTCATATTTTTGAAATTCGCACAAAAACGATAAGTTTCCCCTCTTCTTAATCCTGTTATTGTTTGTTCCCAAACCACAGAAGAACCTGTTTGTTGTGTTTTTCCGTTCACTGTCAAATATTTGCTATTTGAGGCATACGCTACAGGATCAGCACAAAATGAATGATCTGTTACTGTTGCTCCAAAAGCCGCTGCAGTATTAGTTACATTATATTGTCCCGGATATGTAGATGCATCTAAAGTATAAGTACTGGTGAAACCTGAATTTCCAGCCTCAAAATTACCATTCACAACCAAATTTTCGGAATCACAACAATAGGCTCCTAAATTATTGATGCAAAAACAGATGTCATTGTCAAAACCTGCCGTTTGCCCATATTGCACTCCTAAAACAGGATTTGCAGAATACTGAACAACTGTTTGTACGTTTCCGTTTAAGTCAATTAAATTAAATGTGAGTTTTGCTACTACATCATAACAAGTTCCGGGCGTTTGATTTGGAAAATCAGTTGCCGCTACATCAACGGTATAATTGGACCCTGAAACTGTACTTGCCGCAATAGTATTCAGTAATGTTCCGTTTTGATAAATTTCAAAACTAATCTGAAGATTGGTTGCTGCTGCTGGAACAGTAAATGTCCCATTGAAAGTTTGTTTCGGATTTATACAATCGTGTCCTTTTAAATCTAAATCAATAACTCCTTCTGAAGTATTTTTACAAGTCGTACACGTATCATCAATGTAAGTGTATCCTCTATGGCCACCTGCAGAGCAATCAGAGTTTATAAACATGATCACCACTTCTCTGCCAATATGGCTTGACAAGTCAAGATAAGCACAACGCCAGTCTCTGTAATACTTAACTCCTTCCGGTGAATTGGTTGCATTAATAAAAGGATTCGACGGAGCTGCAATATCTACCATTTTATCAACCGTTACTCCTGTCATATCTACCGCTTCGGCAATAAAAAAGACTTCAGATCCATTTGCGCTCCCGTTTGCGTTTGAATGACTTTTATCCATTACCATAGCATATTGAAAATAGTATTTTGCATTGGCTGCTGTTACAACAAATCGTTTAGCAATGCCTTCTGCCCCAAAACCCGGCTGGTCATTCCCTAAACGAATTGATTGTGTACCTGAAGATCCCGGTGCTGTTTTAGACATTGAAAAAGCCGGAGTCGAAGCCAATAAAAGAGCATCTGTACCTGTTGTTTCAATTGAAGTAAAATTCTGTCCGTATGCTGTACCGGTGAAAGGTAAAGGCGAAATACCAGGATTCAGTATCAAGCCATTTTCAATAGGAAGCGACGTGCTTCCGTGTTTCAGGCTCAGACCGGTCCATCCGCTGTAACCACTTTCAAATCCAGAATTTGCACAAGGATTTTTAGATACTTTTATATTTTGCAGAATAGACTGAATTTGTGTAGAAGATTTAATAGAAGGTTCTGATTGGTTTTTGATAAACTGTTCAATATTTCTCGATTTAACTTCTTTAGACCAGCTTACATCAAATTCATAATGCAATCTTGTATTCTTGACTGTAATTAATGTGTCCTGATATTTTTGTGCAGAAACAGACCCACACATTAAAATGAACAATCCCGTAATTAGATGTACAATTGTTTTCATAATAAGATAATTTTGAGGTTAATAAATTGTATATACACACTTATATCAGATTCCATTTACAATTGTTACCTCTCAAAACTTCAAAATAAAAAAAATGCCTCTCCAGAAACCTGGAAAGGCATTTAGAATAGTATAAAAACTTGTTCTATTTTGTAAGCAGCAATTCTCTGTATTTGGTCAATGTCCAAGTTTCATCATCAACCAATAATTCTAATTTATCACAATGATTACGGATTTCTTCAAAATAAGGTTTCACTTTGTTACAATAAGCTTCAGCCGTTTTTTGTGCATCAGTTAAATGGTTTGCAGTTCTTCTTTCGTTAGTCATAGCTTCCACTTTCGAACTGATTCCTTCAATATGACTTGAAATTTCCTTGATCAGAATAATTTGTTCTTTGGCAATCGTTTCAAATTCTTTTCCAAAAATTTCTTTAAGGCCTTTTACGTTTTCAATTAAGGTATTCTGATAACGAATAGCGGTTGGAATTACATGATTCTTAGAAATATCGCCTAAAACCCTTCCCTCGATCTGAATTTTTTTAGTATATTCTTCTAATTCTATTTCGTAACGCGCTTCTGCTTCAATATGATTTAGAATTCCGAGTTCTGCAAATAAGTCTAAGGCTTGTTTAGAAACTTTGGCTTTAATAGCTTCCGGAGTTGTTTTAAAGTTACTTAAACCTCTTTTAGCTGCTTCTTTTTCCCATGCATCGCTATAGCCGTCTCCTTCAAAAAGTATTTTTTTAGACAGTTTGATGTATTCTCTTAAAACATTGAAAATAGCCTCGTCTTTTTTCAGACCTTTAGTATCGATTAAAGCATCTACTTCAATTTTAAAATCTTTCAGTTGTTTTGCCACAATCGCATTTAAAGTTGTCATTGCATTCGAACAGTTTGAATTTGAACCAACTGCCCTGAATTCAAATTTATTTCCTGTAAAAGCAAAAGGCGACGTTCTGTTTCTGTCGGTATTGTCCAAAAGAACATCCGGAATTTTACCAACCACGTTCAGTTTTAAATCTGTTTTTTCTTCAGGAGATAATTTACCCGTAGTAACGCTTTCTAATTCAGTTAACACTTTGGTCAATTGTTCACCAATAAAAACCGAAATAATGGCTGGTGGCGCTTCATTTGCCCCTAATCTGTGATCATTACTTGCTGTTGCTATAGAAGCTCTCAACAAGGTTTCATAATCGTTAACTGCTTTTATCGTATTTATAAAGAACGTTAAAAACTGCAGATTACTCATTGGTGTTTTGCTCGGACTCAACAAGTTAACACCAGTATCAGTTGCTAAAGACCAGTTGTTATGTTTTCCTGAACCATTTACACCTTTAAAAGGTTTTTCATGGAATAAAACTTTAAAATCATGACGCTCTGCAACTTTTTGCATGACATCCATTAATAAAGAGTTATGATCTACTGCAAGATTGGTTTCTTCAAAAATGGGTGCCAGCTCAAACTGATTTGGAGCTACCTCATTATGACGCGTTTTTACCGGAATTCCCAACAACATGCATTCCTGCTCCAAATCTCTCATATAAGTAAGAGCACGTGTTGGAATAGATCCGAAATAATGATCATCTAATTGTTGTCCTTTTGCTGAAGTATGTCCCAATAAGGTTCTTCCGGTCATCATTAAATCAGGACGTGAATTTGCCAATGCTTTGTCAATTAAAAAGTATTCCTGTTCCCAGCCCAAAGTTGCCGTTACCTTTTTTACATTTTTATCAAAATATTTACAAACCTCTGTAGCTGCTTCATCCATGGCCGATAAAGCTCTTAACAATGGAATTTTATTATCTAATGCTTCACCTGTGTAAGCAATAAATACGGTAGGAATACATAAAGTTGTACCATAAATAAAAGCCGGAGAAGTTGGGTCCCAGGCTGTATATCCTCTGGCTTCGAATGTATTTCTGATTCCACCATTCGGAAAACTGGATGCATCCGGCTCCTGCTGTACCAATTGTGCACCACCAAATTTTTCTACAGGATCGCTTCCGTCATAAGAAGTTTCAAAAAAAGCATCGTGTTTTTCTGCTGTAGTCCCGGTAAGCGGCTGAAACCAGTGTGTGTAATGGGTAACACCTTTGGCCAAAGCCCACTCCTTCATTCCCATGGCGATATAATCTGCCAGCTTTCTGTCTATTTTAGTTCCGTGTTGAATAGCATCCCTCACTCCTTTAAAAGCATCTGAAGTCAAATACTGCTTCATCGCTTTCTCATTAAAAACATTTGCCCCGAAAATAGTTGACTTTCTGTCAATTTCCTCAAAATGTACAGGCTTTCTTGATGAAGCTTCCTGTAAGGCCTGAAAACGTAATGTTGACATTTATATAATTTTAAAAATTCGTAATAATATTGATTGAAATAAAGTGAAAACAAATATATAGAATAAAAAAGCCTTTTTTTATCATAAGTTTTAGATTTTTGAAAAGGATTTTTTCAATAAAAGGCACAATTTATAAAGAATTCTGAAATGCTTTTAAAAAAATATAACAAAACATACGAATAATACTAAGGAAATAAACAATTTTTCATAATTGGAACAGAAATAAAATTAAAAAACAGATATGTTTATTACGAATTTATTTTTAAAACATTAAAAAATTGCTATTTTTTAAATATACCCCTATCAAAATTGCGCTTATGTAAAAAATTATATCTATCGAAACAAAATACACCCCCTAATTTTTATGACTTAAAAAATAAATCTATATTTGACCCAGCGAAAAAACAAAAAAATTAATTTATATTATTATGGCTAAAATTAAGTTAGAGTACATTTGGTTAGATGGATATGAACCAACTCAAAATCTTAGAAGTAAAACTAAAGTTGAAGAGCACGAAAATTTCAAAGGAACGATCGAAGAACTTGGAAACTGGTCATTTGATGGTTCGTCAACAAAACAAGCTGAAGGAGGTTCTTCTGACTGTTTATTAGTTCCAGTTGCAATCTACCCTGATCCAACTCGTATTAATGGATATTTAGTAATGTCTGAAGTTATGTACGCTGACGGAACTCCACACCCTTCTAACGGTAGAGCTACAATTGATGATGATAATGATGATTTCTGGTTTGGTTTCGAACAAGAGTATTTCATCATGGATACTAAAACTTTATTGCCATTAGGATTCCCTGTTGGAGGTTATCCTGCTCCACAAGGTATGTACTACTGTTCTGTTGGTGGAAAAAACACTCACGGAAGAAAATTAGTAGAAGAACATGCTGATTTATGTATCGCTGCAGGAATCAACTTTGAAGGTATTAACCAGGAGGTTGCTTGTGGACAATGGGAATTCCAATTATTCGCTAAAGGCGCTAAAAAAGCCGGAGATGAAATCTGGGTTGCTCGTTACCTATTAGATCGTTTGACTGAGAAATATGGTTACTATATTGAATACCACCCAAAACCACTAGGAGATACAGACTGGAACGGTTCAGGTATGCATGCTAACTTCTCTAACAATGTATTAAGAACATGTGGAGATCAGGCAACTTACGAAAGAATCTGTGAAGCTTTCCGTCCTGTTACTGCTGAGCATATCGCTGTTTACGGAGCTTACAACGACCAACGTTTAACTGGTAAACATGAAACTGCATCTATCCACGATTTCTCTTATGGAATTTCAGATAGAGGAGCTTCAATCAGAATTCCTTTAATTACCGTTCAAAAAGGATGGAAAGGTTGGTTGGAAGACAGAAGACCAGCTTCAAACGGAGACCCATACAAAATTGCTGCCAGAATTATCAAAACTGTTAAATCAGCGCTATAATTTTAAGCTTAGATTATATTTAGAAAGTGCCATCGCAATTGATGGCACTTTTTTTATACCTCTTTCTCAAATAAAAAGTACATCTTTTATATTATAGCAAAAGTTAACTTTTCAATAACTAATTCTGAAATTAAAATTCATAACTTATCTTTATATAATTTTTTAAAGCTAATATCATGATAGTCTGGATTTTATTTTTGATAGCTGTATTTTTTATTCTTGCTTTAGACCTGGGCGTTTTTAACAAAACCCCACATATCATCAGCAGTAAAGAAGCCAGCAAATGGACACTCGTTTGGGTTACATTATCCTTTCTCTTTTCGGGAGTAATTTATTGGCTTTATACCACTGATTATATTGCAAACCCTGATAAGCTGCTGCCCGCTGTAGCTTCTATGAAATTCATTACAGGGTATTTAATTGAACTTTCCTTAAGTGTAGATAATATTTTTGTAATTGCGATTATTTTTGCCTCGTTTAAAATTCCACAAAAATACCAGCATCGTGTTCTATTCTGGGGAATTCTGGGCGCAATTATTTTCCGGGGGCTAATGATTTTCTTTGGTGTAATGCTCATCAATAAATTCAGCTGGACTACTTATGTGTTTGGAATTTTTCTGATTTTTACCGCTATAAAAATGCTTTTTTCAGGTGAAGATGAAGATTTTCAGCCTAAAGATTCATTCATTTATAAAACATTAGGAAAAATTATTCCGTTAACCTCTGAAACAGATGGAGAGAAATTTTTCATTGCTACCAAAACAGCAAAGAAAGCCGCTACACCGCTATTCGTAGCTTTGATTGTAATTGAAGTTATGGATGTTCTTTTTGCAGTTGACAGTGTTCCGGCAATTTTAGCTATTACATCAGATCCGTTTTTGGTATTTAGTTCTAATATTTTTGCCATTTTGGGATTGCGTTCTATGTATTTCTTTTTAGCAAATATGCTGGCAAAATTCAGTTACTTAGAATATAGTTTAGTTGCAATATTGGCCTTTGTTGGATTAAAAATGCTGCTGCACGATTATATCCACCTTCCTGAATGGGCTTCATTAGGGTTTATAGCACTTTCTCTTTTAGTTGGAATTTTGGTTTCTTTAAAATTTGGAGAAGAAAAAGTACTAACCGACTCAGAAGAAGAATAGTTTTTTTATCGAAACATATAGATCTAAAAAAGGAAATCGAAAGATTTCCTTTTTTATACTGCAAATAAACATTTATAATATTTTATCCTTTACTTTTTAATAGTATAATAAACATTCCTTACAACAGGAACACCTGATCCTGTAATTCCTTCTAAAGCTACTTTTATTTTAGTTTCAACTTTGGTGTTATAATAATTTACATTAGCACTTCCTGCCTTATCTGGATGTACATAAGGATTCCAATAAAGTGTATTTCTTACAGCCGATTTATTGTCCTCTGAAGAAATTTTTTCAGGATCCGGTGAATAAAAAACACGCGCCATGTAAAAGCCGTCTACCTCTTGTTGTATAGAATGAGAATATTCATTTTTAAGCCTGTTGCCTGTACTTGGTTTCGTATAAATTGCAATAATACCGTTACTGCTCTCGTCTCCAAAATATAACTTTGCCTGACTTCCTTTTATAGCGTCTATTTTCTCTATATCTGCCAGATAAATAGCATCTACTTCTTCTTTAAAAGCGGTCATGCCATTTATTATAAAAAGCGGTGGCGCTTCATAACGTGTAAAACGAACAGTATCATCAAAAGATACAACCCCTGCTATTTTTTGCTGAATAAGTTCATAAATATTGGTAAACAAACTTATATCCTTATCTACAGTATAACTTGCATCCGGAATTCCAAAATAAGAAATTGATCTGGATTTCTTTTTTCCTGCAATACTGACTTCATCCAGAATATTTTCAGGTTTTACTCCAAAAACTGTATATTTCTTAAAAACGTTTTCAACGATTAGTTTTGTTGATTCATCCCATTTAACCGGTTCATTTCTAAAAGCAGCAATCATTGCAGGCTGTTCAATAGGATTTACCATTATTTCGCCAGTATATTTTCCTTTTTCATTTCTGGAATTTAATGACATTTTTGTTTTTCCTGAAAACATGATATTTTCAAATTTAAAACTTCCTATTGAATCGGTATACGTCTTAAAAACATTCATATGCTTTTTATTCATCAAAACCATTCCTATTCTTTGATTCACTTTTGCTTTATTACCAAAAAGCTGCTTAACCCTACCGGTTATTGTAAAACCTTTTTCGGCTATATACTTAATATTGTCATTAGACTTTGGTATTGTTTTCCATACAAAATCACGCCAGCCTTGTGTTAAAACCAAGTTCTCTAAATGTTCAAGTCGTTTTAAATTGGCGGGATCAAAATAATATCCGGGATTGTGCACCTTTCCCCTAATATCTGATTCCATCAAAAAGTAAGAACTGATATTTGTACCAAAATCTTTCTCTTCTGTCACACCATTCATATCGGTTACGCTTAATGAAAAACTGGCAGATTTAGCAATACCTGTTTTAGATTTTGAAATAACGTTTACCGTAGCTTTTTCATTAGGCTGATAACTCACTTTGTCCGTCAATAGCTGAATGTCTAAATCCTGTTCTTTTTCAATATAGATCAAACGCTCGCTGAGTGGTTTTAAACTGCTGTCGTATAGTGTTATTTGACTGATTCCTTCGGGAGTCCTCTCTTTAGGAAGTTCAAAAGATACAACTGTTTGTGTTATAGTTTGTGCACTTTCAAAGTAGGAAACACCTTTTGCCTTGCAGACAACCGAAAGCACTGCATTTGGATTTTGCAATAAAGTTTCCTCATTGGTCATTATAGATATAATATTTTTGCCTCTTACTACCCGATAACTCAGTAAATAACCTGATTTTTCGACTCCAGGAAGCTCTGTTCTCAATTCAGGTCTATCCGGAAACTTAGTTTTTGCATAATATTTTTTTCCTTCAATGGGTATTATTTGAAATTTTCCCATACCATCATGAGCACTTGAAAAAGAAGTAACCAATTCATTATTAGAATCAAAAATTTCCCCTGTGACATCTATCGGATTTCCTTTAGCATCAACAGCCTTGAAACCCACAACGCTTGCCACATTTTGTAAGAGTGAACCGCCTTCCGGAAAAAAATCAACTTTGAAATTATTTTGTTTGCTGATTTCAGTAATCTTAATGTCTGAAATACTATTCTGAGTTTTATTAGGTTTGGAATGCGATTCAAAAACATCTATGATTTCAATATTCTTTTTAAAGACAAAATCTTCACCAAAGTTTCTATTCCAATTGGTGTAAGCACGTAACTGGTACACTCCAGGCTTTACGCCAAGGGAATCTGTTAATTGAAAATCACCGTTTCCTAACCCCATTTCCAGATTTGTCTTGTTACGTGCAACTATCTTAGAATCGGGAGAAATTAATTCTACATATAAGATATTGCTGTTATCAAAAAGCAAATTATTCTTGACACGTACGTTATAAGCTTTATAATACAAATCATCGCCAATAAAATATCGTGAATTGTCTGTATGAAGATATATTTTTTCGATATCAGGAATCGTTTTGTTTTCTTGTGCGTGTAAGCAGCCACATGCCGAAATTATACATAAAAAATAAAAGAAATTGTATTTTTTAATCTGAGTGAAAGTTTTAAACATTTAGCGAGATAGATTTTTTTATTAGAACATTAAAAGAGTTAAAAATATATAAAAATCTTATTAATTTAACCTAAAACACAAATATTATAAATAAAATATTTAATTCAACTGATTTCAATCAAATTATATATCAAATTTAATTCCATAAAAAAAAGGAAATCTTTCGATTTCCTTTTTTAGCTTTTGTACTAATTATTAATTCAATTCTTTAACTTTACTATCATCAATATTATACTTTTTAATAACTGCATTATAATCCGAATAATCTTCTTTATTAACAGATTTTGCTGTACCTGTCGGAGATCCAGGAACGATTACAATCCTAAAAGTCTGATTATCTAAAAATGCAGGGGTTAATTCTAAATCATAATTACCTTCAGCGTAAATTATAAAATGTTCAACACTAAATTCAAAATTATAACTTAGCCTTCCTTGCGGTGTATATATTGTTGTAGGGATTTGTTCCCATATTGGAGCATTTGTACCAGTCATAAAGCCAATTTTTCTATAAATCAAAATAACATCATCATCATAAAGTATTGGATTTAATTCTCTATTAATATTAAATCCATCTTGAGTATTATAGTCGAAACTTACGTTAGTGAGCTGAAAAACCTCACTAATTGTATTAGTATCATTATCATCATCCGAACAACTAGAAAACGCCATTAATCCAACAACTGCGAAAAGTGTCAATATTTTTTTCATAATTTTTATTTTTAAAGTTTATACTTAAAGGTATTCCAAAAATCAAACCAAAAAAAACTTTTAACGCATTCTTTGGGAATATTTTTACTTATTTTTTTGTAATCTCCTGATTTTTAAGCAATATTTTATTAAAAAATAATACATGATACGGCAATGCATTTTCCCAATATTCCCAGGTATGTGCGCCTGGTCTTTCCGTATAATCGTGCTCTACTTTATTGTATACCAGCCTTCTGTGGAGTTCTTTGTTCGGCTCAATTAAAAAATCATCTATGCCACAGTCAATAATCAGTGGCAGTTTATTGGCTTTTATTTTATCTATCATATTTAAAACAGCATGCTGCTCATACATTTTTATATCATTACTTTTATCTCCAAAAACAGGTTCAATCAATTTAAGAACCTGAGCAGAAGAATCACGATTCAACATTATGCTCATATCGACTGCTCCGCTCATACTTCCGGCGGCACAAAATAAATCAGGATGTTTAGCCGACAAGTACAACGCCCCATGGCCTCCCATGGAAAGTCCGGTAATGACACGGCCATTTTTATTAGCGATGGTTCTGTATGTTTTATCCACTTTCTGAATCACTTCCTTAGTAATAAAGGTTTCAAACTGGCTTCCTGAATTTACCGGACTATCGATATAAAAACTAAACGTTTCGCCTTCGGGCATTACAATAATCAGATTATACTGGTCTGCTAAGTTTTTTACAAGCTCTTTATTTGGCGTATTTTTCAGCCAGTCGCCAAAATGTCCGTAAGCGCCGTGCAATAAATACATTACAGGGAATGTTGTTTTACTTTTAGCGTATGAATCAGGCAGTACAATGGCTGCTTTGTATGTTTTATTCATTACCGTGCTGGCGACTTCTAAAGTATCAACTTTTGCTGCGTAAGAAATTCCGGTAGATACCATACAGACAAAAAGCAGCATTTTAAAATGTTTCATAGTTTTAAGTTTTAAGAAACATAAATATACCAGATTTATGTTCAAAAAAGACACAAAAAAACCATCACAAAATTGATGGTTAAGATTTTAACATGCCATAAAAAAGACTTTTACATAATCGTAGCTCTGTGTTCCTGTCTGTATTCTGAAGCACTTTTGCCTGTATATTGTTTAAACGACTTACTGAAATGACTGAAGTTATTAAATCCGCTTTCATAACAAACTTCATTTATACTAATAGGTTTCTCCGCCAAAAGCTTTGAGGCATGAACCAAACGGTATTCATTTACAAATTCGGTAAATGTTTTATTGGATATTTTTTTAAAATAACGGCAAAAAGACGGTGTAGTCATACTGACCAGTTTAGAGATTTCGTCTACAGAAATAGGCTCCTGAAAATGATCTTTTACATAACTAAATACGACATTCATTCTGTCATTGTCTGTTACCTGCATTTCCATTAGAAATCCGTCTGCGTTTAAAATGGTATATTCTTCAGAAGATGCCAGATCTTTTAAAATACTCAAAAGAGTCAGGAAACGCTCAAACGGGGACTTGTTCTCCATCAATTCCATCCTTGTTCCGATTATTTTTTTTGTTTCTCCTCCAAACGCAATACCGGCTTTGGCCTGTTCCAGCAATTTTTGAATCTTTTTCATCTCCGGGATACCAAAAAACTCATTTCCTAAAAAATCAGGTTTAAAATGGATTACAGTTTCATCGGTATTTCCTGTTTTTTCATTAGTAAATCCGCAATGTGGCAAATTGGATCCTATGAGAATCAGTGAACCATTTGTATAATAGGAAATATGACTCCCTATTTGTCTCTTACCTGCTCCCCCATTTACAAAAACAATTTCGATTTCAGGATGGTAATGCAACAAATGTGATTTACTGTTCGTTTTTTCTGCATGTTTAGTATAGGTAAACGAGCTTCCATAGGAATTTGATATTATTTCAAGAGCTGGGGCAATCGGTTTCATTTTGTAATGATTAAATAATAAGAGCAAATTTAACAAAAATACCTAAAATAATTTAAATTTTAACCTATAACGCTTTCGCAATTAACAATAACGCACAAGAACCTACAAATAACACCATTTGAAGCCTAAACATTTTAACAAGAATAAAATTAACATATTAATTTTAAAAACGAGGATTATGAAAAATATTTTAAAATTAAGTTTTCACTCTCTTATGTTAATTAAGCATTAGAAAAGCGAAAAATAAGCTTACAAATGAGTAAAAACATCAAATGGAAATCATCAAAAGAAAATTTTCAGAAAACTTATTTCAACTAAAATTGTTAAATATTAATTTTTTTCCCACAAAAATAACGATTACGACATTAAATCATTTAATGCGTTTCCATATTCTCAATTAGACAGAAATATTTGAAAAATAATAAGCAAATACACAAAAACACCAAGAATAATTCAAATTTTAACATATAACGGTTTCGTAAATGAGAATATAGCATATATATCTGCAAATAGCGTTGTGTACTTTACTATACAATCAGAGTAATTTAGCAGTATCAAATTAGAAGAAATAATCTAAAAAAATATATCATGAAAAAGACGTTAAAATTAAGTTTAGTATGTGCAGTACTTTTTGGAACAAGTACTTATGCAATTGACGGTAATGGAGATTTTGCTCTTCATGTAATTAAAGGAAACGGTAACGAAGTAACTTTTGCATTAAACAATGTAAAAAAAGCACACTTATCAATCTATGACAAAGATGGTACACTTATATATTCTGAAATTGCTTCCGGAAAAGATGGAATTTTAAGAACATTCAGTTTTGAAGAATTCCCTGAAGGAACTTATTTCTTAGAAGTAGAAGACAGTGTAAAAACTACAAAACATGAAATTACTATAAAAAACAATGTTGCTCTTTTATCTAAAAAAGCAGTTTCATCAATTTATAAAGCAGGTTTTTCTGCTCAAAATACAAACGTAGCAGTACGTTAAAAGAGTTTATACTTTCATAGTATAAAAATGAGGTTAGATAGTTAGTAAAGTTTAAAACTTAACGGTTTTTAAAACAGCTCTTGGTGGTTCTTGAGCTGTTTTTTTTGTTATCATTTTTTGAAAGTTTAATTGTGCCCCTGCTTTTAATAGGATTGAAAAAAGCTGGAAAAAGTTACGTTACTCAATTAGTCAATTTTAAATAATTGTCATCTAATTAACGAAACCGATAAAAATAACTTTATATTTTAACCTATATCGGTTTCGTAAATGAGAATATAGCATATAAATAAGAAAATTCAGTTGTGCAAAATTATATATTTCATAAGTAATTTAGCATCAGAGAATTAGAACTATTAATTTAAAACTATTGTCATGAAAAAGATTTCAAAATTAAGTTTAGTAGTAGCAGTACTTTTCGGAACAAGTACTTATGCAATCGATGGTAATGAAGGCTTTAATCTTCATGTATTAAAAACGAATGGAAACCTAATCACTTTTGCTTTAAACAAAGTAACAAAAGCAAAATTAGCAATCTATGACCAGGACGGAAATCTAATTTATTCTGAAACTGCTTCAGGTAAAGATGGAATTTTGAGAACATTCAGTTTAGAAGAATTTCCGGAAGGAACTTACTTTTTAGAAGCTGAAGACAGTATCAAAAAAGTAAGACATGAAATTACTGTTGCAAATAACAAAACAGTTTTATCATCTAAAGCAATTTCATCAGTTTACAAAACAGATCTTGCTAAAAATGCAGACGTTGCTGTTCGTTAACAGCTTACAATTTCAAAAATTGTATAAAAATGGTTAGATAGTAAAAGATTTAAAACTTAATTGTTTTCGGAAACAGCTCTTTGTGGTTATGGAGCTGTTTTTTTTGTCATTTATTTTAAAAAAAACTGATCTCTATAGTGGTGCTTTTTAGAAACGAAAAATTATTTTTAAAATTCAAGGATGTTGGTAATATTTCACATACCCTGTTAGTTTTAGCAAAATTCATTTTCTCAGATAATTTGTTCTGATTTTACCTTTTCACCTTCTTTTTAGTAATAAAACCCATTTATCACACCTTTAAATTATACTTTTTGTAATTTCAGAATAGGTCAAAATTATTATAACTTAATTTTTATCGGTATAAAATTACGACATACAAATAAAAATCAACAGGTAATTAACACATTCTCAATCGGCACAATAATTTTAAAAAATTATAACCAAATCAATCAAAACACCAACAATAATTTAAAATTTAACATATAACGGTTTCGTAAATGAGAATATAGCACATATATCTGCAAATCCAGTTGTGCACTTTACCTTACAGTTAGAGTAATTTAGCAGTATAGAATTAGAACAATAATTTAAAAAAATATAACCATGAAAAATATCTTAAAATTAAGTTTAGTAGTAGCAGTACTTTTTTCAGGAATTAGTAGCTATGCAATTGATGGTAATGGAGATTATATCCTTCATGTAATTAAAGAAGATGGTAACGAAGTTACTTTTGGATTAAACAAAGTAACAGAAGCAAAATTAGAAATATACGACCAGGATGGTACTGTAATTTATTCTGAAACTGCTACAGGTAAAGACGGAATCCTAAAAAAAATCAGATTTGAAAATTTTCCTGAAGGATCTTATATCTTAAAAGTAGAAGATAAAGTAAAAACAACAAGACATGAAATTACTATTGCTTATAATAAAATAGTTTTATCATCTAAAGCAATTTCAACAGTTTATAAAACTGTAGATGTCGCAAAAAATACAAGCGTAGCAGTACGCTAAAAAAGTTTATGCTTTCATAAGTATAAAAATGAGGTTAGATAGTTAGTAAAGTTTAAAACTTAACGGTTTTTGAAACAGCTCTTGGTGGTTCTTGAGCTGTTTTTTTATGAGCTGTTTTTTTTAATACAATTTTCGAGTGACAATAAAATAAAATCTACTGCACAACCTCACCTGTAATTCTTTTGAATACTTTGTTAAATAATAACCAAATTAACATTAACGATGTAAATAATTCAAATTTTAACCTATAACGGTTTCGTAAATGAGAATATAGCACATATATCAGAAAATCCAGTTGTGTAATTTACTATACTATTGAAGTAATTTAGCAGTATAGAATTAGAAACAATAATATAAAAAATAAAGCCATGAAAAAGATGTTAAAATTAAGTTTAGTAGTAGCAGTACTTTTTGCAGGAATCAGTACATATGCAATCGATGGTAATGGAGATTCTACTCTTCATGTAATTAAAGGAGAAGGTAATAAAGTAACTTTTGGATTGAACAATGTTACTCAAGCCAAATTATCAATTTACGATAAAGACGGTGATTTAATTTATTCTGAAAATGCTTCAGGTAAAAATGGAATTTTAAAAACCTTCAGCTTTGAAGAATTCCCTTCAGGAACTTATATCTTAGAAGTAGAAGACAGCGTAAAAACAACAAAACATGAAATTACTATTAAAGGTGATATCACAGTTATATCAGCAAAAGCAATTTCATCTGTTTATAAAGCAGGATTTTCTGCTAAAAATACAAGCGTAGCAGTACGCTAAAAAAGTTTATGCTTTTCATAGTATAAAAATGAGGTTAGATAGTTAGTAAAGTTTAAAACTTAACGGTTTTTAAAACAGCTCTTGGTGGTTCTTGAGCTGTTTTTTTTGTTATATATTTCTCACATTTAAAAATAAATATAAAAAGTTAAAAAAAATTAACAAAATATTACTTAAAAAACTTAACGCCTTGAATGTTAAAATATTAAAAATAGTTTAAAAAAATAAATCTAAACTCTTAATAAAACCGTATATGCATTAATAAAACAAGACAAATACTTTCAATTCAACAACTTAGTGTTAATAAAAAAAGAAATAAAAATTTTGAAATTAAGGAACTATTTGTAGTTTTGTCAATACCACGAAAAGAAAATTAAAATTAAAAATTAAAAAAAAAAGATGAAACAAATTTTAAGACTGAGCTTTGTTGTAGCTGTATTATTAACAACACTAAGTACTTATGCAAGTAATGAAAAAGGAGATTATATCTTGTATATCAAAACCGGAAATGGAAAAGTAGTAACCTTTACATTAAACGCTGATAAAAAATCAAACTTTTCAATTCTTGACGAAAAACAAAATTTACTTTACACAGGAGAATTTTCTGCAAATGAATTAGAAGTTTCAAAAACCTTAAGTCTTGAAACATATCCTGCCGGAACTTATTATCTAAAAGTTTTGGAAAACAACAAAGTAGTAAACCATAAAATTACCGTTTCTACAAAAAAATCAAAAACAATTGCGTTAGACCAGTCAGTAAACGAAAGTCCTGCTTTCCGTCGCTAATACTATTTTGCCCCTAATATAAAAAACAGTCCATCCCCAAGGACTGTTTTTTTTTATTTATTCTCTTTTCGCAAACCGGCTCCGATTTTTACCAGTTTCCAAAAAACATCCGCTTCTGATGTGATGGCTATTTTTTGAAATTCTTTATAAAAAGAAGAATATGCAAAAGCATAAACATAATCCAATAGTTCTATGGCTGTGAAAGTTTGCCTGAATTCCGGACGTAATTCACTGCTATTGGCAAAGCAAATATTTCCGGTTTCTTTTTCGCTTGAAAATAACAAACTCAGACAATCTGTAAATAATTGTACTATTTCACTATTTAGAATAACCGATTCGGCTGATTGATCAAAAAGAGTTTCAATAGTAAAATAATTTCCGTTCATATCCTGCAAAACTTTTAAAACAGCATTTTCTAAATCAGTATCATCCGAAAACTGAGAAATCTCATCTACTCTCAAATTGTTGATTTTATTTGAATACTCCTTGATAGTCATAATTATACTGCTTTACACTATAAAGTTATACCATATAATTTTTATTGAACATTTTTCTACATTAAAAATGTCTGAAAACTTTTAAATAACACACCATAAATAGTTAAAATTCACGAAAAAAGAACTCAAAAACACCTTACATTACTGATTTAGATATATTTGCGAAAACAAAAAAATAAAAAACACCACGAAACAATCTCTTAAACCGATGCTTATGCAAAAAAGACTTGTTATTTTAGTATTAGGGACATTTTTTTCATTCAGTGCTGCTGCCCAAAGTGAAAAAGTCTTTATTACAGACAAAGTAAGCAACACTTATGCTTATGTTGATGTAATGAAAACGTATGAAAGAATTGCTGCAAAAGGCTACAAGTCTGTAGATTTATTTCAAAAATTAGGAGATTCTTCTTTTTCACATTTTAAACTGGAAAAAGCTGCCGAATGGTACAGTAAACTTTTTTCGCTGACCTTAGATTTAGCACCTGAATATTATTACCGTTATGCAGAATCGTTACGATTCATTTGCGAAAACGAAAAAGCGGATGCTATTCTTGAAAAGCTGAAACTGGTTAAGAAGAAGGTTTGATTTTTTCTTTTACGGATTTCTAAAATATATAAGACGCAGGGCAAGCATTTTAATTCTTTAATCAAAAGAAAATTTTCCTTCTTTAATCTTAAAACTAAAAAGTCGGGAGCTATCAATTTCTTTTCCGTTCATTGTCCCTACTTTCCAAACACCAAGCGAGTTGAAAACTTTTTCAATTTGTTGATCCAATTCACTACTTTTGGTATTGTTATCCATTTTGCATTCGACAATTTTTCCTTTACAATTAATAATCAATCCAATCATACCTTTATCCTTATATTTTGGATTTTGCTTCAAAAATTCAACTTCAGTATTTAGTCGCATTAAGATAACTTCATTAGAAACTGGACATACTGCTTCAACCTGACCATCAATTGGAAAAAGTGAATATACCTCCTGGTCATTGCAGATTCCTTCAATTTTTTCTTTTATCTCGCGCTTAATTATAAACTGAGCATTAATTTGGAACGTAAGCATTATTATAAAAAACGCAAAATAAAGTTTTTTCATTTTTTTAGTAGTATGATTCATAATTGGGGGTGTCTGTTCAAAAATAGATCTTTTTTATTTTGGCAAACTTAATTTTTCTAAAGTTTGCAGTAACCAATCTTCATTTACTTTTTTAAGAACTTTATTACTCTTAATCTGTTCTTCTATTAATGGTATAAAAGTTTTATCACCAAACTCTTCTATTATTTCTAAAATCAAAGAACCGGAATCATCTATTTCTAAAAGTTCATTTTTCAAAACTCCTTTAATATTCTCATCTTTTCTTTTAGCCAAACCTGCAATAGCTTCATGTCTGATATTTTTATATTTGTCATTTACTCTTTCCCATAAAGCTTTTCGAATTAATTCATTGTCAGTTTCTATTTGGCTTCCAATTCCAAATGTTGCCCAATCTCTAATATCTGAATCTTTATCTTTACTTAATTGAATTAATGTCTCAATAGATTTGGTTTTATCAATAGCAAGAATTGCATAAACCAAACTGTATCTTACATTCACACTTTTGTGATTTTTATATGGGCAAATTATACCGATTTGTTTGTCAGTTAGATTTTCATTGTTATGGCCGATTCCATAAAAAATAGCACTAATTACATCTTTATCAGTTTCCTTTTTTAATAAATCGAAATATATTTTTAAAATCTCCTTTACATGTAATCTGGGATATCCAAACTGAGATAAAATGTTTATTCCGAGAATTTTCTCTTTAGCTACATTTGATTTAGTTAATTCTACACTTTTTTCAAAAACAGACTTTTCAGTTCTTTTTCTTAATTCAGTAATATATTTCCAATAATTTTTATTCGACTTATTATTTAAAAGCCTGTCAAATAGTTTTTCATTAGAATAATTAATTAGACTCATTTCAATTTTTTCTCAAATTTTAAAATTTTCTTATCGAATAAATATAGTACAAATATCTTTTAAAATAAAAAAACGCATTCGATCATTTGATCAAATGCGTTTAAAAATTATAAGATTTAAAATCTACATATTCCTTCTATACTGCCCGCCAACCTCAAACAACGCCGAAGTAATCTGACCCAACGAACAAACCTTTGTAGCTTCCATTAAATGATCGAATAAGTTTTCATTTTTAATAGCGGCTTGCTGTAAGGTGTTTAAATACTCGTTTACTTTTTCTTCGTGGAATTGATGCAAGTTGTCCAGCATTGTAATCTGATATTGTTTTTCTTCTTCGGTGGCTCGAATTACTTCTGCCGGAATTACCGTTGGCGAACCTTTTGAACTCAGGAACGTATTGACACCCACAATTGGGAAATCTCCGTTGTGTTTTAAGGTTTCGTAATACAAACTTTCTTCCTGAATCTTAGAACGCTGGTACATTGTTTCCATTGCGCCAAGAACTCCTCCTCTTTCTGTGATTCGGTCAAATTCCTGTAAAACTGCGGCTTCAACTAAATCAGTCAATTCTTCTATGATGAAGGATCCCTGAATTGGGTTTTCGTTTTTCGCCAGACCTAATTCTTTATTGATAATCAGCTGAATCGCCATGGCACGACGTACCGATTCTTCTGTTGGTGTTGTAATTGCTTCATCGTAAGCGTTGGTATGCAATGAATTACAGTTATCATAAATCGCATACAAAGCCTGCAACGTCGTTCTGATATCGTTAAAATCTATTTCCTGCGCATGCAGCGAACGTCCGGATGTCTGAATATGGTATTTCAGCATTTGGGCTCTTTCGTTGGCTCCGTATTTATTTTTCATGGCTTTCGCCCAAATTTTACGTGCCACACGACCAATAACCGAATATTCAGGATCAACTCCGTTCGAGAAAAAGAATGATAAATTTGGTCCAAAATCGTTGATGCTCATGCCTCGGCTCAGGTAATATTCCACGTAAGTAAAACCATTCGAAAGCGTAAATGCCAACTGTGTAATTGGGTTCGCTCCTGCCTCAGCAATATGATATCCTGAAATCGAAACCGAATAGAAATTCCGAACGTTTTTGGTAATAAAATATTCCTGGACGTCACCCATCAATCTTAAGGCAAATTCAGTTGAGAAAATACAGGTGTTTTGCGCCTGATCTTCTTTTAAAATATCGGCCTGAACGGTTCCGCGAACCTGAGACAAGGTTCTGGCTTTAATTTCATTATAAATATCCAAAGGCAAAACCTGATCTCCGGTAGCTCCTAAAAGTAGTAATCCCAAACCATTATTTCCCTCTGGTAAATCGCCCTGATAATGAGGACGCTCTACCCCTTTTTCCTTATATATTTTATTGATTTTGGCTTCAACTTCTTTTTCTAAATAATTGTCCTTAATGTACAATTCGCATTGCTGATCAATTGCCGCATTCATAAAAAAGCCTAATAACATTGGCGCAGGCCCGTTAATCGTCATACTCACCGAAGTCAAAGCGTGAACCAAATCAAAACCTGAATAGAGTTTTTTAGCATCGTCTAAACAACAGATTGAAACGCCCGCATTTCCAATTTTACCGTAAATATCAGGACGCAAATCTGGATCATTTCCATATAAAGTAACACTGTCAAAAGCAGTTGAAAGACGTTTTGCTGGCATTCCGGCACTTACATAATGAAAACGTTTATTGGTTCTTTCCGGTCCGCCCTCGCCCGCAAACATTCTTGACGGATCTTCGCCTTCACGTTTAAAAGGATATAATCCCGAAGCAAAAGGAAATTCTCCGGGAACATTTTCCTGTAAATTCCAGCGCAAAATATCGCCCCAGGCTTCGTATTTCGGCAAAGCAATTTTTGGGATCTGCAAATGCGATAAACTTTCAGAATGTGTTGCAATTTTAATTTCTTTATCACGAACTTTAAACGAGTAAACCGGATTTTTATACTTCGCCACTTTTTCGGACCAATTCAGGATAATTTCCCAATTGTACGGATCTAAATCCATTTTTAGTTTATCGAATTGATTCAGTAAAAGGTTAAAAAAAATTCTGTTTTCATCATGTTCCTGAAATCCTCCAGTTAAAACAGTTGAATCTTCGATTCCTGCTTTAGTAATCTGTGGAACTTTTCCGGAAACAGATTCTATGGTTTTGAAAATTCCGTATAATTTCTGCGCTACTTTTTGCTGCGAAATTGCCGTTTCATCATAAGATCTGTTATTCTCGGCAATTTCAGATAAATAACGCGTTCTGTGTGGCGGAATCACGAAGATTTTTTCGCTCATTTCTTTTGTGATTTCAAAAGTCGATTTCAAATCAGAATCGGTTTTTTCTGCCACTTTATCCATAATCGCTTTATACAGCGTGTTCATTCCGGGATCGTTAAACTGCGAAGCAATGGTTCCGAAAACCGGCATTTCGTCAGGATTTTTGTCCCACAGATTATGATTTCTTTGATATTGTTTTTTTACATCGCGCAACGCATCAAGTGCACCGCGTTTGTCAAATTTGTTTAAAGCCACTAAATCGGCAAAATCAAGCATGTCGATTTTCTCCAATTGTGTTGCTGCTCCAAATTCCGGAGTCATTACGTAAAGCGAAACATCAGAATGATCCATAATCTCGGTATCAGACTGTCCGATTCCTGAAGTTTCCAGAATAATCAAATCGTATTTTGCAGCTTTTAAAACCTGAATAGCTTCAGAAACATATTTAGACAAAGCCAGATTCGACTGACGCGTAGCCAGCGAACGCATATATACACGAGGATTATTTATGGCATTCATACGGATTCTGTCGCCTAAAAGCGCTCCTCCGGTTTTTCTTTTCGAAGGATCAACAGAAATCAATCCAATAGTTTTTTCAGGGAAATCAATTAAAAATCTACGGACTAATTCGTCTACCAAAGATGACTTTCCGGCTCCTCCCGTTCCTGTGATTCCTAAAACCGGAATTTTAGAATTAGTATTTATTTCGTGAATTGTATCAAAAGCCGATTTTGCAATTTCAGGAAAATTTTCAGCAGCAGAAATCAAACGCGCAATTGTAGTTGGAACTTTATTTTCGATATGATCGCTTTCTCCATTTAATTGATCTCCAATAGGAAAATCGGCACGTTCTACCAGATCATTTATCATTCCCTGAAGCCCTAATGATCGGCCATCATCCGGAGAATAAATCCGTGTAATACCATATTCATGCAATTCTGAAATCTCACTTGGAAGAATCACACCTCCTCCGCCTCCAAAAATCTTAATGTGACCCGCTCCTTTTTCCTGAAGCAAATCATACATATATTTAAAATATTCATTGTGACCACCCTGATACGAGGTCATCGCAATTGCGTTTGCGTCTTCCTGAATAGCTGTATTTACCACTTCTTCAACACTTCGATCGTGGCCAAGATGGATTACTTCAACGCCTGTTGACTGAATAATACGTCGCATAATATTGATGGCGGCATCATGCCCGTCAAAGAGTGAAGCGGCGGTAACAATTCTTACTTTATTTTTAGGAATATATGTTTTTTGAAGATCCATTTTGTGAATATGATAATTTTGTAGTGCAATTTACAAAATATTTTATCAAATCATAAACACCATAGCTATATGTTAACAAAAAACAATTACTTCACAGATGTAGAAATTTCTGTCATCTGGAAATATTTTATATAACATTTGGAAATCAATAATTTAAAGAATTAAAATAGATTCAATTTTACCCTTTTTGATTAAAAACTCTTTTTGATTTTGGATAAAAATTCATGGGTTACTCCTAAATAAGAAGACAAATTTTTATTATTTATTTTTTGGGTCTTTTGGGGATACTTGTTTACAAATTCAACATACCTTTGTTTGGACGTTTTATTTAAAACATCTAAAAGTCTTTCCTGTATTGCGATATTGGCCCTTTCTACCATTAAGATATGAAACTGAATCAGTTTAGGAACCTGCTTAAATAATAACGTTTTATTCAATTTATTAATTACCAGTATCTCACTATCTTCTATTGCCTTTATGTTGTATTTTGTTAATTTCTGGTAATAAAAGCTTTCCAGATCACACATCCATTCGTTTTCAAATGAAAAGAAAATGACACTTTCAGTTCCGTTTTCATTTAAAATATAAGTTTTGAAAGTGCCTTTCAGAATAAAACCTTCATAGGAATTATTAGAATCCTGAATCTGCAAAAATTCATTCTTTTTTAATTTAATGAACTCTGTTTTGTCTACTATTAATTTCCACTCCTCATCTGTAAGAGTGATTTTTCTTTCAATATTCTGCCTTAGTTCTTCGTACATACTTTTAATTATTTCTTAATTAAAATTTCTAAAATTCTAAAATTTGGGAGGGGAATTTAAATAATGTAATCGATTACGCAAAAATATAAAAATTATATTATATTCAAATTAAATAAGTTAAAAAAATTAAATACTCAATTTAATTACTAAAATATTGAACAAGTTCAATATTCTTGTAAGAATTAATAAACATCTTTGCATTGCTATAAAATTTAGTAATAACCAAACAAAAAACAAAAACTATCATGACTTTTAAAACCAAATTTACAATTACGCTATTTGCATTTGTTTTAGCCTTTTCAAGCTGTAACACAGAAGACGTTGCAGAGCAAAATGCTGATGAGGCAGCTTTAAGTACCAATAAGGAAGTAAATGCTTCAACATCTAAAGTTGGAGTTTGTTCAGAAGTTCCTGGATGGGCATCTCAAAATGGAGGAACAACCGGAGGAGGTACTTCAGCAGAAACAGCAGTAACGACTTATGCTCAATTAAAGTCGGCTATTGAAAATACTGCTGTAAAAGTGATCAAAGTGTCGGGAACAATTACTGTTTCTGCCAGAATCTCATTTCAAAACCAAACCGGAAAAACGATTTACGGTACCAGCGGTGCCAGAATTGTTTCAACAAACCAGACGAAAGACGGCTCCGGTATTATTTATTTTAAAGGATGTAAAAACATTATTATCAGAAATCTAATTTTTGAAGGTCCCGGAGCATATGACACAGATGGCTGGGACAATGCTACTTTAGACAACTGTCAGAATGTATGGGTAGATCACTGCGAATTCAGAGATGGTGTTGACGGCAACTTTGACATCAAAAACAAATCTGATTTCATAACTGTTTCTTACACAAAATTCACTTACCTGAAAGCCCCTAAAGCTGGTGGATCCGGAGGTTCTGATGATCACAGATATTCTAATCTAATTGGTTCAAGCGACAGTGCTACTGCAGACCGCGGAACATTCAGAATCACATTTGCACGTTGCTGGTGGGCAAGCGGCTGTAAAGAAAGAATGCCAAGAGTTAGATTTGGAAAAGTACATATCATCAACAGTTATTTCAATAGTTCTGTTAGTAACAAATGTATTGCTGCAGGTTTTGAAGCTAATATCAAAGTTGAAAATAATGTTTTTGAAAATGTAAAAACTCCAATCGAATTAATGACTGGTCTTACTGCCGTAACGGTTACTTCAGGAAATGTTTTCACTAATACAAGTGGTAACAAAGCAGGAAAAAATACCGCATTTACTCCTCCTTACAGCATTGTAACTTTAGCTGCATCTGCAGTGAAATCCGATGTTTCTGCCGGAGCCGGTGCTACATTTTCAGGTAATACTTGCGGATCTTTCTAAATTTAAAAAATTGTTTTTACAGAAAAGCTATCCTGTTTTAGGGTAGCTTTTTTGCTTTCGGTATTATGAAAACCTAAATTTCTAAAATAGCCCCGATGGAAGCGGTATCCCGCACTTTTTCTGTGCGGAATTTAGCGGACAGCGGGACAAAAGTTAATTATGAAACAAAATGTTTGTGCTCCTGAAATAAAATTGTGGCTTTGTTTTTGAATAAGTAGTATTTTTGAAACTTATAAAACCCCATCAATGAAAAAGATTTTATTATTAGCGATTACATTTTCACTTACATCTTGTGCTCAGGTACAGCAAACATTAAATCAGTTACCGCAATTATCCTCTCAGATACCAGGAGTTGGCGGTGTCGATATCGCTTCGGGCTTAAAAGAAGCTTTGAACAAAGGAATTACTCAGCAGGTAAGTAAACTGACTGCGGTTGATGGTTTCTATAAAAATGAGGCTGTAAAAATTTTAATGCCGGCAGAATTGCAAAAAGTAGACGCCACTTTACGAAAAATAGGTCTTGGCTCACTGGCTGATGAAGGAATAAAAGTACTGAACCGTGCGGCTGAGGATGCCGTAAAAGAAGCAACGCCTATATTTGTTTCAGCTGTTAAAAACATGTCTTTTACTGATGCGAAAAATATTTTATTAGGTAATGACAGCGCTGCAACGAGTTATTTGCAAGGCAGTACTACAACTGCTTTGTATGGGAAATTTAATCCGGTTATTAAAAGTTCCTTTGAAAAAGTAGGTGCCGATGTTATATGGACAAAAATCATCAATAAATACAATACAATTCCGTTGGTAAAAAAAGTAAATCCGGATCTAACTGATTATACCACAAATCAGGCTTTAGCCGGTGTTTTTAAAATGATTGCCGTAGAGGAAAAAGAAATCCGCAACAACATTAGTGCAAGAACGACTCCGCTATTAAAAAGTGTTTTTGCTATGCAGGATAACAAATAAGCCATTAACCGATTAACCATAAAAATTATAATGCAAAAAATAACAATTCTGATTCACTGTAAGGATCAAAAAGGAATTATTGCTGCAGTAACAGCTTTTATTGCAAAAGTAGAAGGGAATATTACCTACATCGATCAGCATGTTGATACAGAGCAAAATGTCTTTTTTATGCGATTAGAATGTGATTTAACGAATCATACTATAAGTATCGAGGCCATAAAAGACGATTTCAACCAAACCATTGCAGCTGATTTTGATATGTCGTGGGACTTATACAATCAGGAACAGAAGCCTAAAATGGCCTTGTTTGTTTCTAAGTATGATCATTGTTTGTTTGATATTTTAGGACGTTACAGTGCCGGTGAGTTAAATGTTGAAATTCCGGTAATTATCAGTAATCATAATGATTTGCGTTCTATTGCAGAACGTTTTGATATTCCGTTTCACTGTGTTCCTTTTACCAAAGACAATAAAGAAGAAGGTGAAGCGAAACAAGTTGAACTATTAAAAAGATATCAGATAAACTTTATTGTACTGGCGCGTTATATGCAAATTATTACCCCTGGTTTGATTTCGCTTTACGAAAATAAAATTATCAACATACACCATTCGTTTTTACCTGCTTTCCCGGGTGCAAAACCGTATCACTCCGCATTTAAAAGAGGTGTGAAAATTATCGGTGCCACGAGTCATTACGTAACCGAAGAGTTAGACGAAGGCCCAATTATTGAACAAGATATTGCGCGTGTTTCACATATCCATTCTGTTGAGGACTTTATTATGAAGGGACGTGATTTGGAACGAATTGTTTTGGCAAGAGCCATAAAGCTTCACGCCGAACGCAAAACCATGGTTTACAGCAATAAAACAGTTGTTTTTTCTTAAAAACTCAGCGATTTATAAAATTAAAGAAGCCGTTTCAAGTTATTTGAAACGGCTTCTTTTTTGGAAAATATTTTGATATTACCTCTTAATCACACGGATTGTTTTTCTGTTTCCTCCCTGAATTACAATAACATTGTACACACCGGTTGCATAATTTGCTCCTATTGTCTGGTTATTAGCTTCAGAAATATCACTGAATTCAAAGCTATCAAATAACCTTCCATTCATATCATATACGTTTATTTCAATTTTATCAGTACTGATTGAAGTTACATCTAATTGAAAAGTTGAACTTACAGGAACCGGATAAGCTACTACTTTAAATAAAACATTTATTTCTGAAGGATTTTCAATACCTAAATTAGGGTTTGTTTTAACAAAAATACCCGGTGAACCAATTTCAGTACTGCTGTTAGCAGCAAGAAACGCTCCATTAGTACCTACTGCACTCAGTTGTGTAACTGGAGTAGTTATCGTAGTAATTCCATCTGTATTGTCAAAAGTTTTAAAAGTACCCGTTGATGAAGTTCCAAATAATACAGAAGCTACAGGCGTACTGCTTACTCCGTTATATAAATTTACCTGATCTCCACTTGTACCAAAACCAATTCCAGATCCTGTATAGTTTCCAATTCTTAAACCTGTCGGAGGATTAGCACCAAACCAGTTACTCAAAAACAAAGTCGTTTTTCCGGCTAAATCAGCAGTCTCAATAAAAATTACAGATTCCCCAGGTGCAATACTTGTAATTCCACTTAATGCTACTGCAGCTGCAGGCGATTGTGAATTATCATCTACTTTCCATCCAGTAATATCAACAGCTACCGCTTTAGTATTTGTTATTTCGAACCAGTCAGCTCCAACAGGGCTGTCACCGCTTGACCAAGGCGCTACTTCAGAAATAAACAATTTACCTGTAGTTCCCGGAGAACCAATTTGATTTGCATCATTTTTGGCTGCAAAAGCATCATTAACACCAACCTGGCTTAATGTTGAAATGGTAGCATTGTTAAGACTGGCTGCATTATTAAGTGTTATATTGGTAGTTGATGTTCCAAAAATAATATTCGCTTTAAGATTCCCACTCGCATCAAATAAATTTACCTGATCACCTCCTGAACTTAGACCTATCGAACCGCCAGTGTAACTTCCTACCTGTAAACTTGCCGGTACGTTGCTTCCAAACCAGGTTGATTTAAAGTTAGCAATAACGGTTGCGTTATTTGCAGCGGTAGTTTCTAAGAAAATTACAGATTCTCCCGGCTTAATAGTCGTAATTCCGTTTAAAGCTAAAGCTGATGAAAATGTCTTAGAATCGTCATCTACTTTCCATCCTGTAATATCAAGATCAGTTGTTCCGTTGTTTGTTACTTCAAACCAATCGGCTTTAATTGGATCAACGCTGCTGGACCAGGGCGCTACTTCTGTAATACTTACCGTTGCAATTGGTGCTACTTCATTGACTACATCAGTAATTGACAAGATAAAGTTAACAGAAGCGTCAGGAGCAGAACCAACAGTAGTATCATCTACATTTACAGTAACTGAATAACTCGTTTTTGTTTCATAATCTAATACCGTTCCTGCTTTAATGTATAAAGATGAACCAATTATTTGAAAAGAACCTGCATCTGTACCGGATAATGACAAGGTGTTTGTTCCTAATCCGTCATCTGTAACTAAAATATCTGAAATTTTAACCGCCGGTGTAGTGGTTGTATTCTCTAAAACTGAATTTGTTGTATTTGCTAAAGCAACAGCTGTTGGCGCCTGATTTGGCAAAGCAGAAGGAGCATAAACCCAAAGCTGCGGATGATCAATGTCGCCACCTCCATTTTCGTTAACAATATATAAATTACCATTACGATCCATAGTCATTCCTTCGTGCTGCTGATTAGCAGCATCTAAAGGATTACCCGGATCTGACACAATAGTTAAAGTACTTAAAATTACGCCATTTCGGTCTATATTCACCACTTTAGCATTTTCCTGGCTCAATACCAGTAAATTGTTATACAAAGGCTGACCAGTTAGTGCCGCTAAATTCGATAAAGCAAAAACATCAGCAACATCTGAAAAACCTAACAATGCAGGATCGAAAAGATTCACAGAGTTATCTGTTGTAGCGGAACCATTTGTAGCTGTTCCTGCATCAAAATCGATTCCTGTCTGGAAAATTCCCATTGGAGAAATCTCTTTTAAAACAATATAACCATTAGTCAACGGATCATAAGAAAGTCCTTCTGTTCCGGTATTATTCACAAATGTTCCTAATTTTACGGTCTTAGCATTGTTTCTTGTAAGCGTTGTTCCTGCAGCATAAGTAAACAACACGACTTGTCTGTCACGCTCTTCAGTCATTACAAACTGACCGTTACCAATATAAGTAATTCCTTCAGAGTCATAAAAATCAGTTCCCTGCGGACTGCTTCCCTGAGCGAGTGTCATTGTATCTATGAATTGTCCTGTTAATGATACCTGAGTAACAGAGGTAGTTCCGTCTCCCACAATAAAAAGGGTATTGGTATCCCAATTGTACGTAACGCCTGAAGCTTCCTGCGCCAATAAATTATTAATTGGATGGGCTGTTCTTGTTGGTTCCGGTAAGTCATAACGTCCCACTCTGACATAGGTCGAAAGATCTACAGTTTGAGCCACACTATTTTGGTTAAAACCTAATATTGCTATAATCGCAAATAATCCTGTTCTTAAATTAGGAAGCAATTCTGGCTTAAAATTGGTTGCAGCGTTGTTTGGTTTTAATAGTAAAGATTTTATCATATTCAGAGTAAATTTTAAATTCGGTACAAATGTATCTAACAGTTAAAATTTGCATTTGATGTAATAGTTACGTTATGATTAACTCTTTGTGTATTATTATTTAAGTAAATGTTACGAAATAGCTACGAAAAAAATAAGCTCAAAAAAAACCGTCTCAGATTGTGAGACGGTTTTATATTTAAGAGTATATATTGTTTTTATTTTTCTTTTCTTCTTTTGCGTTCTGCTTTAATCATCGACAATTCACGACTGGTTTGCCCTGCTACCGAAGTATTCTCTTCAGCACGACGAATCAAATACGGCATAACATCTTTTACAGGTCCGAAAGGCAAATATTTTGCAACATTATAACCATTCTCGGCAAGATTATAACTGATGTTATCGCTCATTCCGTACAATTGTCCAAACCAGATTCTGTTTTCATTTTTCGCAATTCCTCTTTCCTGCATCAATTCCATGAGCTTATAAGAACTCAATTCATTGTGGGTTCCGGCAAAAATTGACATTATATCAAGATGCTCTAGCATGTAAAGTACAGCTGCATCATAATTTTCATCAGTAGCTTCTTTAGAAATACAAATTGGAGAAACATATCCTTTTTCTTCTGCCCTTTTATTTTCTTTTTCCATATAAGCGCCTCGAACCAGCTTCATTCCAATATAAAAACCATCTTTCTTGGCAACCTCATGTAGTTTTTTCAAATAATCCAAACGATCCCAACGGTACATTTGTAATGTATTAAATACAATTGCTTTTTCTTTATTGTATTTACGCATCATTTCGGTTACCAAATCATCAGCTGCATCCTGCATCCAGCTTTCCTCACCATCAATCAATAAGGCTACATCTTTTTTATGTGCTTCACTGCAAACCTTGTCAAAACGAGCTACAACCCTATCCCACTCCGCTTGTTCTGCTGGTGTAAAAGTCTGATTTTCTCCTAACTTTTCATATAATTCAAAACGTCCTAAACCAGTTGGTTTAAAAACTGCAAACGGAATTGCCAAACGTTCTTTTGCAAACTCAATTGTTCTTAGAGTCATTTCTAAAGCGGCATCAAACTGTTCTTCTTCTTCTTTTCCTTCAACAGAATAATCCAAAACAGACGAAACGCCTTTTGTAAACATTTTGTCTACAACAGTAAGACAATCGTCTTCGTTTACTCCACCACAAAAGTGATCGAAAACTGTAGCGCGAATTAATCCTTCAACAGGCAGATGTGCCTTTATGGCAAAATTGGTAACAGCAGTTCCAATCCTCACCAGTGGTTCACTGTCGATCATTTTAAAAAGAAAATAAGCTCTGTCAAGTTCCGTATCGCTTTTTAACGAAAATGCAACCTGAGTATTGTCGAATATTTTTTCCATTAAATTAGTTTTTGGGCAAAGATAAAGAGTGTTTGCAATATTATTTAACAAAATCAGTATATTTTTAAAAAATCATAACATTTTTACATCCGTTTAAGATTAATCTGTAAATTCTAAATAAAAGAAATTTAGAACTAAATCACTTAAAACTTAATCAACTAAATTTATTTTTAATGATTATAAAAACTCATTTTTAAAACAAATTAGAATCAGTTTTTGAATATTATTTAGTTAAAAATGCCTTATTTTGCGGATTCAATTAACCGAAGAATTATGCAGTCTATTCAAGCCAATAATTATTTAGTACATTTTAACCAAAATGCTTACGAAGCTTTAAATAATCATTTAAAAGAAAACAAATATTCTAATGTATTTATCATTGTTGATGATAAAACAAACGAGCATTGTTTGCCTAAATTTTTGCCTTTACTGGAGACCGATTTAACTATCGAAATTATAGAATTCGAATCTGGAGAAGCCAATAAAAATATAGAAACCTGTATTCAAATCTGGAACGTGCTTACTGAATTAGGCGCTGACAGAAAATCGTTAGTCATAAATCTTGGCGGTGGTGTTGTAACTGATTTAGGAGGTTTTGTAGCTTCAACATTCAAACGTGGAGTAGATTTTATCAATATTCCAACCACTTTATTATCTATGGTAGATGCTTCTGTTGGAGGAAAAACCGGTGTTGATTTAGGTAATCTTAAAAACCAGATCGGTGTGATTAATGTGCCACAGATGGTTCTGATTGACACTCAGTATCTTGAGACTTTACCGCAAAGTGAAATGCGTTCCGGTCTTGCCGAAATGCTGAAACACGGTTTAATTTATGATGCTGCCTACTGGAGACAATTTTTAAACTTAAAATCAATTGATTATGCCTATTTTGATGAGTTGATTTACCGTTCAGTTGAAATTAAAAATGAAATTGTAATTCAGGATCCAACAGAGAAAAACATTCGAAAAGCTTTAAATTTCGGCCATACTTTAGGGCATGCTATCGAAGGTTACTTTTTAGAAAGCGAAACAAAAACAACCTTATTACACGGTGAGGCCATTGCTGTCGGAATGATTCTCGAAAGTTATATTTCCCTACACAAAAATCTTATTACTGCGGCAGAATACTCCGAAATTAAAACAGCCATTCAGGGAATCTATGATCAAATCCATTTTGAAGAAAATGACATAGATCCAATATTAGAATTGCTTATTCACGACAAAAAAAACGAGTATGGCTTGATTCAATTTGCATTGATTGAAGGCATCGGAAAAATAAAAATTAACCAATCCGTTGAAAATAAATTAATTCTGGATGCGTTTCAGGATTATAAGTCTTAAACTTTTTTTAAGGAAAAGCGTTGCATTAGGTATATATTATTTTTTACATTTGCCCTCAATGAAAACAAACAGTAAACAAAGGCATTTTAGCTCTTACAGAAACCGTCTCAATAGTTCTTTATTAAGGATATTGAATCGTTTTTACAATAGCAAAAGTCCGTTTTGTTTAGACATTTTTTTATGTTTAAAGGCAGAACACGAAAAACTGGAAATTGTATTTGCCAATATCAGGGTTTGAATTAAGATTTTAGAAACGTTAACTGGATTTAAAATACATTCTAAATATTCAAAACTAAATGAATACAAAATATTCTGACTTAATCAATCAAACCTATTATTTCCCTCAGGAAGAGTTTAAACTGAACAAAGACAACTTACAATTTCACAATATCGATTTGATGAAATTGGTTGAACAATATGGTACCCCATTAAAATTCACATACTTACCACAGATTTCTGAAAATATCAATAAGGCAAAAGCCTGGTTCAGAAAATCAATGGAAAAAAACAAATACGAAGCAAAATACTATTATTGTTATTGCACAAAAAGCTCTCATTTTGAATACATTATGAATGAAGCTTTTAAAAACAATATTCATGTTGAAACTTCATCAGCTTTTGATATTAATATTGTTGAAAATTTACTCGAAAACGGTAAAATCAACAAAAGCACTTATGTTATTTGCAATGGATTTAAAAGAGATGAATACATTACTAATATCGCACGATTAATCAATAACGGGCATAAAAATACTATTCCGATTATTGATAATTATGAAGAGCTTGATTTACTTCAGGGTGAAATAAAAGGAAAATTTAAAATCGGAATCCGTATTGCTGCTGAGGAAGAACCAAAATTTGAATTTTATACTTCCAGATTAGGCATTGGATACAAAAACATCGTTTCTTTTTACAAAAAACAAATTCAGGAAAATGATAAATTAGAGCTTAAAATGCTTCACTTTTTCATTAACACCGGAATAAATGATACAGCCTATTATTGGAATGAATTGGTAAAATGTATCAAAGTATACATTGCACTTAAAAAAGAATGTCCTTCTCTTGATGGATTGAATATTGGCGGTGGTTTCCCGATTAAAAACTCACTTGCATTTGAATATGATTACCAGTACATGATTGATGAAATCATCAATCAGATAAAAATTGCCTGTGACGAAGCCGAAGTAGATGTTCCAAATATATTTACAGAATTTGGTTCTTTTACAGTTGGTGAAAGCGGTGGTGCTATTTATCAGATCTTATATCAAAAACAACAAAATGACAGGGAAAAATGGAACATGATTGACTCGTCTTTCATTACCACTTTACCTGATACCTGGGCAATCAACAAACGTTTTATTATGCTGGCGGTAAACCGTTGGAATGATACCTACGAGCGGGTTTTATTAGGTGGACTGACTTGCGATAGTGACGACTATTACAATTCTGAACAAAACATGAACGCCATTTATTTGCCTAAATACAACAAAGAAAAACCTTTATATATTGGTTTCTTTAATACAGGAGCATATCAGGAAACTATTGGGGGTTACGGAGGTCTGCATCACTGTTTGATTCCACAGCCTAAACATATTTTGATTGATCGTGACGAAAACGGAATTTTGGCAACTGAGGTTTTTTCAGAACAACAAACTTCTGATGATGTTTTAAAGATTTTAGGTTACACTAAAAAAGCATAAAAAAAACATGCAAATTAAAAGTTAATACATATAAAATTATTAATTTGCAGTATAACCCAAAAGGTTAAATTATAATTCAAAAAAAAACAAAAAAACAAAAAAACAAAAATGAAAGGACCAATCAGTCAGTTTATTGAAAAACATTATTTGCACTTTAATTCTGCTTCATTGGTTGATGCCGCAAAGGCATACGAACAGCAATTAGCAAATGGTGCTAAAATGATGGTTAGTATGGCCGGCGCAATGAGTACAGCAGAAATTGGTAAAATTTTTGCTGAAATAATCAGACAGGATAAAGTACAGATTATTTCATGTACCGGAGCCAATCTGGAAGAAGACATCATGAATTTAGTAGCACACTCTCATTATGAAAGAGTGCCTAACTATCGTGATTTAACACCTGAAGATGAATGGGCGTTGCTTGAAAGAGGGTTAAATCGTGTTACTGACACCTGTATTCCTGAACATGAAGCATTCCGTCGTTTACAAAAACACATTTATAAAATCTGGAAAGATGCGGATGACAAAGGAGAACGTTATTTTCCACATGAATTTATGTATAAAATGTTGTTATCCGGTGTATTAGAAGAGTATTACGAAATTGATTTAAGAGACAGCTGGATGTATGCAGCTGCTGAGAAAAATTTACCTATTATTGTTCCTGGATGGGAAGATAGTACTATGGGTAATATTTTTGCATCATACGTAATTAAAGGTGAGTTGAAAGCCTCTACCATGAAATCAGGAATTGAATACATGACATTTCTTGCTGACTGGTATCCAAAAAACAGTGCTAACGGAATTGGATTTTTCCAAATTGGTGGTGGTATTGCAGGAGATTTCCCAATTTGTGTGGTACCAATGCTGTATCAGGATATGGAAATTCATGATGTACCGTTTTGGAGTTATTTCTGCCAGATTTCAGATTCAACGACTAGTTACGGATCATATTCCGGAGCAGTTCCAAACGAGAAAATCACATGGGGTAAATTAGATATTAAAACCCCTAAATTTATTATTGAGTCGGATGCTACAATTGTTGCACCGTTAATTTTTGCTTACTTATTAGATTTATAGGATATTTATGAAAAGAGTTATAGTAGACTACGCCAAACTTACCAACGAAATTTTAAACCTTTTGGTAGAAAAATTTCCTGATGGTTATGATGATTCGGATGTTATCCGTTTTAGAAATGCTAAAAACGAATTAATCGAAGCTGTTGAAGTTCGTACTGAAGACACTATTTATTTAGTAAAAATTAGTACTAAACTTGCAGATAGAATTGAAAATTACGACGAAGATGACGATATCGATCTTGATGTTGACACAATCGAACCAGTAAAAGGTCTTGATCTTGATGAGGATAGTGATGATGATGACGATGATGACAACCAGGACAAACCTGATACAGATGGCGGAGACGGGGATGATGACGATGACGATGATGACAAAGACGATATTGGTGACGAAGATGATGATGAAGACGATGAAGATTAATTCATATTAAAATAAATTAAAGGAACTCCAAATCAGGGTTCCTTTTTTTATAATCTAATTTGAAATAATGTCTAATTATAAGAAAAATATTATATTTTTATTATATATATTTGAAAAAAATACAAGCCAAATGAATTCAGAAATACTACATGCCAAACTAAAAGAAAATTTTGGTTTTGAAAAGTTCAGACCTAATCAGGAAAATATAATAAACACCATTCTTTCAGGTCAGGATACGCTCGCTATTATGCCAACAGGAGGCGGAAAATCAATATGTTTTCAGTTGCCTGCATTAATCCTACCGGGAATTACAATTGTTATTTCTCCATTGATTGCTTTAATGAAGGACCAGGTGGACAGTTTAAAAACTAACGGGATTTCAGCTTGTTACATTAATAGCAGCCAATCGACAGAAGAACAACAATTCTATATTGACAATTTAAAATCAAACACCTTTAAGCTTGTTTACATTGCTCCGGAAAGCTTGTCTTATCTGGATATTGTGTTTTACGAATTAACAATCAGCCTGATTGCCATTGATGAAGCGCATTGTATTTCATCATGGGGACACGATTTTCGTCCAGCTTATACCAATTTAGGGTATTTAAAAAATCGCTTCCCTTCTACTCCAATTCTGGCTTTGACCGCTACGGCTGATAAAGCAACGCGAACCGATATTACAAAACAATTAAATTTAAAGAATTCCAAAACTTATATTGCGTCATTTGACAGAAAAAATCTGAGTCTGGAAGTTCGTCCGGCACTTGACCGAGTAAAACAAATTATAGATTTTGTAGAGAACAAACCAAATGAATCCGGTATTATCTATTGCCTGAGCAGAAAAACGACAGAGGAGTTAGCTGATAAATTGCAAAAAAACGGCATCACTGCAAAAGCATATCACGCAGGTTTAGATAATAAAGTCCGTGCTAAAACACAGGATGAATTTATAAATGATGATTGTCAGGTTGTTTGTGCAACAATTGCATTCGGTATGGGAATTGACAAATCGAATGTCCGATGGGTTATTCATTATAATTTACCAAAAAATATTGAAGGCTATTATCAGGAAATTGGTCGTGCCGGCCGGGATGGCTTGCCAGCCGAAACAGTTTTGTTTGAAAGCTATGCGGATGTGATTCAGCTTCAGAAATTTGCTTCTGAAGGTTTGAATTCTGATGTTCAACTGGCCAAATTAGACCGAATGAAACAATATGCTGATGCATTGAGCTGTAGAAGAAAAATTCTGCTTTCTTACTTTGGGGAACTAGTTACAGAAAACTGCGGTAATTGTGATGTCTGCAAAAATCCTCCAGTATTTTTTGACGGTACCATTTTAGCACAAAAAGCATTATCGGCAATTACACGTTTGCAGGAATCTGAGCCTTTAGCAGTAATTGTCGATTTTTTAAGAGGTTCGAAAAATGCCTACATCTACGAAAAAAACTATCAGGAATTAAAAACATACGGAATTGGCTCAGATATTTCCTGGTACGACTGGAATCAATATCTGATTCAATTAATTAATTTAGGCTATTGCGAAATTGCCTTTCACCAACACAATAAAATTTTACTGACTCCTTTTGCAAAAAAAGTTTTGTTTGAAGGTGAAAAAGTAAAATTAACAACCGTTGTTAAGAAAGTAATTGATAAAAAACAAATAAAAGAATCTAAAGCTAAACCAAAGCCTGCTGCTGATTCACTTTTTGAAATCCTTCGAAAATTACGCTATGAAATTGCAAAGGAAGACGAAGTTCCTGCTTATGTCATTTTCAGTGATGCCGCTTTGAGGCAAATGGAAACTTTACGACCAACGAGTGATGAAGAATTTCTGGCAATAGATGGTGTTGGAAAAACAAAACTCGAAAAATATGGTTCTGAATTTATAAATGCCATTATTGAATTTCAAAAGAGTAAAATTTCAAATACCAAAACAAAAAAAGAAAGTGCTACTTATAAAACTACTTTAGAAATGTTTGAAAAAGGAGTTTCTGTTGAAGAAATTGCTGAAAAAAGAAAATTAGGGCTTTCAACAGTTATTTCACATTTGGCAAAATTATATTTAGATGGAGTTGATATTGATGTCAGCCAATTTATTTCTGATGATGAAGTTGCACAATTAGAAAAAGCTCAGGCGGAACTCGAAAATCCAAATGCTTTAAAACCTTATTACGACCATTTTGAAGAAAAAATGGGATATGACAAAATTCGGTTTGGTCTTGCGGTACTTGAGAAACAGAAACAATAAATAAAATTAATAAAATACGCAATAAAAAAATCCAAAATCCAAAACTGAACTTCAGATTGGAATTTTGGATTTTATAAAAATTTGAATTTTGAATTTTATTTCAATGTTTTTGCATTCTTTACATTCTGGTCTGTTAAAGCTAAAGATAATACTTCACTCATTTCTTTTACATAATGAAAAGTCAAACCTTCAAGATATTCAGCTTTAATTTCATCAATATCAGATTTATTTTCGTGACACAAGATAATTTCTTTAATACCAGCTCTTTTCGCTGCTAAGATTTTCTCTTTAATTCCGCCAACCGGTAAAACTTTTCCCCGAAGGGTAATTTCGCCCGTCATTGCTAAACTTTTCTTTACTTTCTTTTGAGTTAATAAAGAAACCAATGAAGTTAACATTGCTATACCTGCACTTGGTCCGTCTTTTGGCGTAGCACCTTCAGGCACGTGCAAGTGAATATTGTATTTTTGAAACAAAGCAATATCAAGTCCTAACTTTTTAGCATTTGCTTTAATATATTCCAAAGCAATTGTAGCCGATTCTTTCATTACAGTCCCTAAATTCCCTGTAATACTTAAAGAACCTTTTCCTTCAGAAATCAAAGATTCTATAAACAAAATATCTCCTCCTACACTTGTCCAGGCAAGACCAGTAACCACTCCGGCAATATCATTGTTTTCATATTTGTCACGTTCCAGTCTTGGTACGCCTAAAACCTTTATAATATCTTCATCGGTAACTTTTTTGTTGTATTCTTCTTCCATTGCAACGGCTTTTGCCGCATTACGAATGACCTGAGCAATTTTTGTTTCCAGATTACGAACACCAGATTCACGTGTATAACCCTCTACAATTTTCTCTAATTGTTTTTTTCCAATTGTCAAATCTTTAGCAGTTAATCCGTGTGCCTCTAATTGTTTTGGAAAAAGGTGTCTTTTTGCAATTTCTACTTTTTCCTCAATTGTATAACCTGACATTTTAATCACTTCCATTCTGTCACGCAATGCCGGCTGAATGGCTGCCATATTATTTGAAGTCGCAATAAACATTACTTTAGATAAATCATACCCCATTTCAAGGAAATTATCATAAAAAGCATTGTTTTGTTCCGGATCTAAAACTTCTAATAATGCTGAAGATGGGTCACCGCTATTGCCATTTGAAAGCTTATCAATTTCATCTAAAATAAATACAGGATTTGAAGTTCCGGCTTTTTTCAAACTTTGAATAATTCGGCCTGGCATTGCACCAATATAAGTTTTTCTATGCCCTCGAATTTCTGCTTCGTCACGTAAACCACCTAAAGAAATACGAACGTATTCACGACCAAGAGCTTCTGCAACTGAACGACCAATAGACGTTTTTCCAACTCCAGGAGGACCTGTTAAACATATGATTGGCGACTTCATATCATTTCGCAATTTTAAAACAGCCAAATGTTCAATCATTCTTTTCTTAACTTCTTCAAGTCCAAAATGATCCTTATCTAATACTTTCTGAGCAAATTTTAAATCAAATTTATCTTTAGAATATTCAGCCCATGGCAATTCCAGAAACAACTCTAAATAATTACGCTGAATTCCGAAATCAGGAGATTGCGGATTCATACGGCGCATTTTAGACAATTCTTTTTCGAAATGTTTCTGCGTTTTTTCATCCCATTTTTTGGTTTTTGCCTTCTGCCCCATTTCATCCATTTCCTCTTCCTGCGAAACGCCTCCCAGTTCTTCCTGAATGGTTTTCATTTGCTGGTGAAGGAAATACTCACGCTGTTGCTGATCTAAATCAAAACGAACTTTTGACTGAATATCATTTTTCAGTTCTAACTTCTGAAGTTCAATATTCATATAACGCAATGTCTCTAAAGCGCGCTCTTTCAATCCATTTATCGATAAAAGACCTTGTTTTTCTTTTACGGATAAATTCATATTCGAAGAAACAAAATTGATCAGAAATGATTGACTTTCAATATTTTTAATTGCAAAAGTAGCTTCAGACGGAATGTTTGGACTTTCTTTAATAATTTGAATCGCTAATTCTTTTACTGAATCTAAAATAGCTGTAAACTCAGTATCATCATCTGATGGGCGTTCTTCTGAAACTTCTTTAATCGTAGCGGTTAAATAAGGCTCTTCTGAAACAACTTCATCAATTTCAAAACGCTTTTTTCCTTGTAAAATAACGGTAACATTTCCATCAGGCATTTTTAAAACGCGCAGAATTCTGGCAACAGTACCAATTTTATGGATATCATCTTTTGACGGATCTTCGTCTTCTTCATTAATTTGAGAAACTACCCCAATAATTTTTCCGCCGGCGTTAGCATCATTAATCAATTTTATCGATTTATCCCTTCCTGCTGAAATCGGAATAACTACACCGGGAAATAAAACAGTATTGCGTAAAGGCAAAATTGGAAGCGAAACAGGAAGTTCCTCATTATTCATTTCCTCCTCATCTTCCGGAGTTAATAATGGAATTAATTCTGCTTCTGAATCAAATTCCTGAAGTGACAGATTGTCAATAGTAAGTATTTTATGGTTTGACATAATAATGTATAAGTCGTTTTGTCATTAAAAGGTTTGTTCTAATCTCAAACACAAGTTAAGAAAGCAGTGTTTTAAGTAAAAACATGCTGAAAATTGCCTTTGAAAATCAGGTCATAAAAATAGACAATCATTATGCCAAAAACAAAGACATTTGATTCGAAATATTACTTCAAAAACTATTTTATGCAAGATTGACGGGCAATTATAAAAATTTACAATTAATTTTAACAAAAGTGTAACAAACCCAAAAAAACACGGTCATTATAAGAAACCAGCAATCATTACTTGAATATAACCAATCAAAATATCGAAGAATTAATCACGCTTTGTAAAGATAATAACCAAAAAGCACAATTCGAAATTTACAATCGTTACTGTAAGGCAATGTTCAATGTCGCATACAGGATTGTAAAAGATGAACATTTTGCACAAGACGTCATGCAGGAAGGTTTTTTGAGAGCTTTTACAAAGATTAACGATTATAAACAGGAAGTTGCATTTGGTGCCTGGCTAAAAAAAATCATTATTAATTATAGTATTGATTTTTACAAAAAGAACAATGCTTTTCAAATGGAAGACCTTAACAAAACACTTTTTAAAATTGAAGAAAATGATACTATTTTATCTGAAAACATTGATTTGAATTCACTTAAAGTAAAGCAGGTTTTGGATATTATTTCAGGTTTAAAAGATAATTACCGTATGGTTTTGACACTCTTTTATATTGAAGGTTACGATCAGGAAGAGATTAGCGAGATCTTAAATATTAGTTATTCCAATTGCAGGACTACATTAAGCAGAGCTAAAGAAAATTTGCGAAAAAAATTAGAGGATATATGAAAAAGGAAAACAACAATTTAGATCAATTATTTAAAATATTTGAAAATCAATGGGATGTACAAGAAATGAATACAAACCATCAGAATGATTTCTTAAATAAATTACATAAAAAAAAACCGAAAAAAAATTACTGGTTTGTAGCAGCAATTGCAGCTTCAATAGCATTATTGTTAGGAATATCTGTTTTTTATAATACTAATGAAAATGCCAAAGAATTCAAATTTGCATCAAAAGAAACCAAACAAACCGATTCAATTTTCAGTATTTTAATTGAAAATGAACTGGTTAAACTAAAAGAAAAAAGTTCACCTGAAAATAACCAAATAATAAACGATGCCTTAAAACAGATGAAAGTTTTTGATGCTGATTATGAAAAAATAATAAAAGAAGTTCAAAGAAACGGTGAGAACAAACAAATTATATATGCCATGATCAGCAACCTACAAACCCGAATATCTTTTTTACAAACGGTTTTACAACGAATTGAAGAAAATGAAAAACTAAAAAATACCACTCATGAAAAAACATTATAACATACTGATCCTATTTGTTTTAATTCCTCTATTAGGATTTTCAAACGATGATATTTTTGTTTCAAAACAAAAAAGTATCAAAAAAACCTATATTGTTAATTCAAACGCAGGAATTGATATTGATAATAAATATGGAAACATTTCAGTCTCTACCTGGGATGAAGACAAAATTGACCTTGACATTACCATAAAAGTAAACGGTCCGAATGAAAACTGGGTAAACGAAAAATTAAATAGCATTGATGTAGACATTACAGCCCTTAAGTCTATGGTTACGGCAATAACTAAAATTGGAAATTCATCTTTAAAAAGCAAAGGAAGCAGCAACAGTTTTGAAATTAATTATGTGATTAAAATCCCAAAAAACGGAACCGTAAAACTTAATAATAAATACGGAAACATTTCTGCTCTCAACTTAGAATCAATAACAGATATTAATTGTAAATACGGCAAAGTCACTCTTGGAAAACTAAACGGGGCAAACAATCGTGTTCAGATTGAGTATTGTCAAAACTCTGCTATTGATTATATCAAAAACGGAACGATTGAAGCACGTTATTCGGCTTTAAAGATTAATGAAGCCGGTTCAATTAACCTGGACGCAAATTATACTGACGTAACCGTTCAGGAAGGTCAAAATATATTATTTGATTGCAATTACGGTACATTTAAATTTAATAAAATCAATTCATTTGGCGGTTCCGGAAACTATATAACCATTTCATTTGGTGAAGTTTCTAACAACTTAAATTTTCAGGGCAACTATTCTAAAATAAATATTGACAACATAAGAGAGAGAGCCGGCAATATAAACATTAATACCGGATACACGAATATATCTTTGGGACATGACATAAATTATGCTTTTGATTTTGAAATAGTTACAAAATATGGAAATATTAAAACCGATAGTGGCTTAGAAATTTCTGTAAATGAAATTAAAAGCAACACAAAAAGAATAAATGGTTATTACAAGAAAAAAGGTCAAAATAAAGTCAATGTTAATTCAAATTATGGAAATGTAAGCTTAATCAAAAAACAATAACATATTTAAACAGTATTTCAATCATCAAAACACCTGTATTATTACCGGTGTTTTTTTTATTAATTCAAGGCCGATAAGATTTAGTTTTTAATGAGGAGCCATACACCTCTTTTGTCATTCCTTCAAAAATTACTATTTTTGCACTCTAAAATTTTATGTCATGCCGAAAAGAAAATATAAAATAGCCGTTGTTCAGTTAAATCTTAACGACATTGCAGAGAACAACCTTAAAAAATGTATCAGTTGGGTAAAAGACGCTGCCAATAAAGGGGCCGAAGTTATTTTATTACCTGAATTGTATAGCAGTCATTATTTTTGCCAAAGCGAAGATGTAGACAATTTTGCATTAGCAGAACCACTTTACAGCACTTCATTCATTGCTTTTAGCGAATTAGCAAAAGAATTAGGAGTCGTTATTATTGTTCCTTTCTTTGAGAAAAGAATGGCCGGAATATACCACAACAGCGCTTACATTATTGATACTGATGGAACTGAAGCAGGTTTATACCGCAAAATGCACATTCCGGATGATCCGCATTTTTACGAAAAATTTTATTTTACTCCGGGAGACTTAGGTTTTCAGGCAATTGAAACTAAAAAAGGAACTATTGGAACGCTTATCTGCTGGGATCAATGGTATCCTGAAGCAGCCCGTATCACAGCTTTAAAAGGTGCCGAAGTATTATTTTATCCTACAGCAATTGGATGGCATCCAAAAGAAAAAGAGCAATATGGCGAAAATCAATATGGCGCATGGATGAATGTTATGAAAGGACATGCCGTTGCAAATGGTGTTTTCGTTGCGGCAGCAAACCGAATTGGCTTAGAACAATATATTGATGGAACTGACGGGATTCAGTTCTGGGGAGCATCTTTTATTGCAGGTCCTCAGGGAGAAATTTTAGCTCAGGCTTCTCATGATCAGGAAGAAATTTTAATTGCCGAAGTAGATTTAGACCTTCAGGAAAATGTGCGTCAAAACTGGCCATTTTTTAGAGACCGAAGAATTGATGCTTTTGGCGATATTACCAAAAGAGCGATTGATTAGATTCAATTTAATTTTATAAAAAAAAGCTGTTTCAAAAATTGAAACAGCTTTTTTAGTATTATTTTGAGTTTTTCTTTATTTCACCTGGAAACTAACTCTTCTTACGATTTGACGCGCTTCCTTTGAATTTTTATTTACAGAAGTGTCTTCTCCATTAGCAATTACATTAAGTCTTGAAGCATCAATTCCTGCATTTATTGCCACTTGTTTTACTGCTTCAGCTCTTTTTCTTGACAATTCGACATTATAACTTGAACTTCCAATTTCATCAGCATAACCTACTACATCAGCCGATTTATTTGGATTATTTTTCAAATATTTCACTAAGAAGTCAATACCTGACAATGAAGCATTAGTTGGCTTAGTAGAGTTAAAATCAAAATATACATTTACATAGCCGTCATTAATTAATTCTTCTACAGTTGTGTTTGTCGCGATTTTATCACTTTTCTGACCATAAGTTTTTTCTAAGTAACTCTCTAATTCATCCGGAACTCCATTTTGGTTGTTATCAATTGATTGTCCTTTTGTATTTACAGCAACACCAGTAACAGAATTTGGCTCTAAATCGTATAAATCAGCTACACCATCTTTATCTGTATCTAAAGCCCCTGTTTCAAGTAGCGCAACTCTTTTTTCTAACTCATCAAATCTGTCTTCTTCAGCAAACCAGTCAGCATGAACTTTATTTTTACCTAAATAAAATGTTAGACCTAAAGACGCATTTAACAGTACCCCATCTAATGGTCGCCCTTTTGAGGCATTCCCCATACCATCAAAATTAAAGTCTTGTAAAGTGTTAACTAATCCACTTACATCTGCTGTTAAAGCAACTCTATTTCCTAACTTGATCTGACCAGTCATACCAAGAATTCCATGAGCTAAGTAATCCTCGCCATCCAAACCGTTCTTTGAACTGATTTGTGATGCTCCAAGTCCACCATGAACCAATATTCCAAAAGTATTTGTCCAAGTTTCAAAATTCAAAACCCTGCTTAAATTAATTACACCCTGAAAACTGGCTCTAATCATCCTGCTTTCAAACTCGGGAGTATTGTCACGTTCAGTAAACTGATCATATCCTAAATCAAGTTTTAATCCGAACTTAGGATTAAACATATATCTTGCCCCTAAATCAGCGTGAAAAGGATTAAAAGATTCTGTTGAATAACCTGCAGTTATTGTTCGCATAGGTGTATTAAAACCACCATTTAATTCGATGGACCATTGATTGTATTCAGGTTTATCCCTAAAGGATTCAATTGAAGTTGTTGTGGTTTCATTTTGTGCATTTGCTACAAATGAAAGCACTAAAAATGTTAAGGAAGCTAATTTTCTTTTCATGATATCTAAGTGTTTTAAAAAATTTACATTTCAAGCTTTAACATGAATCTAACATTGTTAGTTAATTAAAACTCACAACAAACTTATGTTAATAGCATACAAAAAGCGTTCTATTCATTTTTTGAATTTTTACATAATTCCCATAACAGTAGGTTTTTAATGAGAATCAATGAATTTTTAGCTTTTTCTTAAAACAACTTGGGGCGATATATTTTAAATTAATAATTATTAAAATTTGATGAAAACGATCTTTTTATTGAAACTTAGACCTACATTCATAAAAAAGAAAATCATTTCTTCTTTTAATGAATATCAATCTCAATTAAAAGTAAACTTTAACATAAAAAATTATAGAATTTTCATCAAAATTAATTATCTTATAAAAAGATAAAATTAATGTTTTTTTTTAAATTAAAAATATTTTTTTTGTAAAAAATTTCAGCATTAACTTAATAAAATCTTAACAAAAAAGACATATTGAGTAATTATCAACAAAGTTTTCTGTTTTAAGCCATATTTTTTTAAATTATTTACCGAATTACACAATTAAAACAATTAAAATCAACTTCAAGTTTCGAACTATTTCATAATCCTGATGAATGATTATCTTTGTGGTTATTTAAATTTAGAAAAATTTCATGACAGCAACTAACAGAAGATTTCCGGCAGAATGGGAGAAACAGCAAGGAATCGTATTATGTTTTCCTCATAATGGAAACGATTGGCCTGGAAAATACGAAGCAGTTCAATGGGCTTTTGTAGAATTTATCAAAAAAGTAGCCACTTTTGAAACGGTTTTTTTGGTGGTAGCCGATGAAAAATTAAAAGACAAAGTAGCCGAAATATTAGAAAGAGCATGTGTAAACATCAAAAATGTTTCTTTTATTATTCATAAAACAAATAGAAGCTGGATGCGGGATTCGGGACCAATTATTGTAAAAAACGGTTCTAAAAGAGAAGCCTTAAATTTCAATTTTAATGGCTGGGCAAAATATAAAAATTATCAGTTAGACAAATTTGTACCCGGTAAAATTGCTGATTTTATTGATGTTTCGCTCACACAGGTTATGTACAAAGGAAAACCCGTAATCGTTGAAGGCGGAGCTATTGATGTAAACGGAAAAGGAACTTTATTAACTTCTGAAGAATGCTTAATGCACCCAACAATTCAGGTTCGAAATCCCGGTTTTACCAAAGAAGATTACGAAGCTGTTTTTAAAGAATATCTTGGAGTCACTAATGTTATCTGGTTGGGAGACGGAATTGAAGGCGACGATACTCACGGTCATATCGATGATTTATGCCGATTTGTAAATGAAGATACCATTGTTACAATTGTTGAAACTGATAAAAACGATTCAAATTACAAACCTTTGCAGGACAACTTAAAACGTCTGCAAAACGCAAAATTAGAAGATGGCAGATCGCCAACAATCGTTGCGTTACCAATGCCAAAACGTGTTGATTTTGAAGATTTAAGATTACCTGCAAGTTATGCTAATTTCCTAATTTTAAATAATTGCGTTTTAGTTCCAACATTCAATGACAGTAAAGATCGTGTAGCTTTAAATATCTTAGCAGAATGTTTCCCTGACAGAGAAGTAATCGGAATAAGTTGTATTGATTTTATTTGGGGATTTGGAACGCTACATTGTTTGAGCCAGCAGATCCCTGCTTAGCAATAAACTATTACTACATATTATAAAAACCATTTTAATACTTTTATCGGTGCGAAAAAAAAGCTTGTTAGAATAAACTAACAAGCTTTTTTATACAAATCATAGTACTGATTAAAAAATACTATGCTCCCTTCATTGTCTTATAAAAGGCGGTAACAATTGGCTTGCAACTTCTCCAAAACCAATTCGTACTTCAGCATTTTCGCAGAAACCACGAATAATTACCGTATCATTATCTTCAATAAATTTACGCTCGCTTCCGTCATTTAATTTAAGAGGATTTTTTCCTCCCCAGGTTAATTCCAACATTGAACCAAAACTATCAGGAGTTGGTCCTGAAATAGTTCCTGATCCCATCATATCTCCTGAATTTACACGACAACCGTTTGAAGTATGATGCGCCAGCTGCTGGCTCATAGACCAGTATAAATATTTAAAATTAGATTTTGAAACAATTGTTTCCTGCTGATCTTCAGGTTTAAGTGCTACTTCCAAATGAATATCAAAAGCTTTTTTCCCTTTTGTTTGTAAATACGGCAGTGGGGTTGGATCCTGTTTTGGCCCTTTTGCCCTAAAAGGTTCCAAAGCATCCATAGTTACAATCCATGGAGAAATTGATGTTGCAAAGCTTTTTGCCAGGAAAGGTCCCAATGGCACATATTCCCATTTTTGAATATCGCGTGCACTCCAGTCATTAAGCAAAACCATCCCGAAAATATAATCTTCTGCTTCGTAAGTTGAAATATTTTCGCCCATTACATTGACATCAGTAGTAATAAAGGCTGTTTCCAATTCAAAATCCACTAAACGTGAAGGCCCAAAAACCGGATATTTTTCTCCAGCCGGCAAAATTTGCCCCATCGGTCTGTGCACCGGGATTCCCGACGGAACAATCGTAGAACTTCTTCCATGATACCCAACCGGAATGTGCAGCCAGTTTGGCAATAATGCATTTTCAGGATCACGAAACATTTTACCTACGTTTGTAGCATGTTCCCTGCTTGAATAGAAATCGGTATAATCGCCAATTAAAACCGGCAATTGCATCTCAACATCGTCTATTTTAAAAATTACAATATCACGATCTTTTTCCGAGTCTCTAAGTTGCGGATTTTCTGCATCAAAAATATCTGCAATACGATTTCGGACTAATCGCCATGTTTTTTTTCCATCAGAAATAAAATCATTTAGCGTATCCTGCATGAACATATCATCAGTTAGATCTATTCCTTCAAAATAATTTAGTTGCTGTAAAGCCCCTAAATCTATAGCGTAATCGCCAATTCTTGTTCCTACTGTAACGACATTTTCTTTGGTAAGAAATACACCGAAAGGAATATTCTGGATAGGAAAATCACTGTTCTTTGGAACTTCTAACCATGATTTTCTCTTAGTATCGTTGGCGGTTATTGGCATGTGAATGTTAATTATTTGTTGAAAAATTCTATGTCAAATATATCATAATCTAACAGTTTCACAAACGTTTTTTTGTATTTTTGCAGGAAATTAACGAAAAACGAAAAAATGCAACGCGACGAACAAATTTTTGACCTTATACTAGAGGAACAAGACAGACAAATTCATGGATTAGAACTTATTGCTTCAGAAAACTTCGTGAGTGATCAGGTAATTGAAGCAGCTGGTTCTGTTTTAACTAACAAATACGCTGAGGGATATCCTGGCAAAAGATACTACGGCGGTTGCGAAGTAGTTGACGTTATTGAGCAGATTGCTATTGACAGAGCCAAAGAATTATTTGGTGCTGAATATGCAAACGTGCAGCCTCATTCTGGTTCTCAGGCTAATGCTTCTGTTTTCCACGCTTGTTTACAGCCGGGAGATACAATTTTAGGTTTTGACTTATCTCACGGTGGTCATCTGACTCATGGTTCACCTGTAAACTTTTCAGGACGTGTTTACAATCCAGTGTTTTATGGTGTAGACAAAGAAACCGGAAGATTGGATTACGATAAAATTCAGGAAATTGCAACTAAAGAGCAGCCAAAATTAATCATCGCAGGAGCTTCAGCTTATTCCCGTGATATGGATTTTGCCCGTTTCAGACAAATTGCTGATAGTGTTGGAGCAATTTTATTTGCTGATATTTCACACCCAGCAGGTCTTATTGCAAAAGGTTTATTGAATGACCCGATTCCACATTGTCATATCGTTTCTACAACAACACACAAAACATTGCGCGGACCAAGAGGTGGTTTGATTTTAATGGGGAAAGATTTTGAAAACCCTTGGGGATTGAAAACTCCAAAAGGCGAAATCAGAATGATGTCATCATTATTAGATCTTGCTGTTTTCCCAGGAAATCAAGGTGGTCCTTTGATGCATATTATTGCTGCTAAAGCCGTTGCTTTTGGTGAAGCATTAAAAGATGAATTCTTTACTTACGCCATGCAATTGCAAAAAAATGCTAACGCTATGGCAGATGCTTTTGTAAAAAGAGGATACAACATTATTTCCGGAGGAACTGACAATCACATGATGTTAATTGACTTAAGAAATAAAAATATTTCAGGAAAAGAAGCTGAAAATGCATTGGTAAAAGCTGAAATTACAGTTAATAAAAACATGGTTCCATTTGATGACAAATCACCATTTGTAACTTCAGGAATTCGTGTTGGAACAGCTGCTATCACTACCCGTGGTTTAGTTGAAAAAGATATGGAAACTATCGTTGACTTAATCGATAAGGTATTAACTGATCATACAAATGAAGCTGTTATCGAAGAAGTAGCAAATGCAGTAGATGAAATGATGAGCGAAAGACCAATTTTCGTATATTAAGAATAGTTTCAAGTTTAAAGTTTCAAGTTTAAAGTTTTGTGGCGTTATAAAACGTATGCAAAACTTTAAACTTTTTTCGTTCCTAAAAAGAACGTAATACAGGTAGCTTGAAACATGAAACTTGAAACAAAAAAACAAAAAACTATGGGTGTATTACGATTACAATTACCAACCGACCCAAGATGGGTAAATATAGTTGAGAAAAACATTGAAGAAATTCTGACTGATCACGCCTGGTGCGAACAAAAAGCAGCTACAAACGCCATAACGATTATCACTAACAATTCTGAACATCAGGATTTAGTAAAAGATTTATTGGCTCTAGCCAAAGAAGAAATCGATCATTTCGAACAGGTCCATAATATAATCATTAAAAGGGGATTAAAACTTGGCCGCGAACGCAAAGATGATTATGTAAATGAATTATACCAATACATGAAAAAAAGCGGGGACGGAAGCCGTGTTTCAGGCCTGGTCGAAAGATTGCTGTTTTCAGCAATGATTGAAGCCAGAAGCTGTGAGCGTTTTAAAGTTTTATCTGAAAACATTCAGGATGAAGAATTGGCTGTTTTTTACAGAGAATTGATGGAAAGTGAAGCAGGACACTACACTACCTTTATTACATACGCCAGAAAATACGGTGTTGGAATTGATGTTGAAAAACGTTGGAGAGAATGGCTTGCTTTCGAGGAATCTATTATCACTAATTACGGAAAAGGGGAAACTATTCACGGATAGTTTTTTCTTTGTTTACAAATTTTCCTGATGCAAATAATTACAACTGATCATTTAATTTTATACTATTTTTAATACTTTTTAAGTTATAGACTTTTAAATTGCAGTAAAATTAAAGTCAATTATGATTATGGATAAAATAAAAATACTTTGGGTCGATGATGAAATCGATCTTTTAAAGCCTCATATATTATTTCTGGAGAAAAAAAATTACGCAGTCACTACCTGCAATAACGGGCTTGATGCAATTGGCCTTTTTGAAGAAGAAAATTTTGACATTGTCTTTTTAGATGAAAATATGCCTGGAATGAGCGGCCTGGAAACACTTTCAGAAATGAAAGAAAAAAAATCAGCCATTCCAATGATTATGATTACCAAAAGCGAAGAGGAATATATCATGGAAGAAGCAATTGGTTCTAAAATTGCCGATTACCTGATAAAACCTGTGAATCCGAATCAGATTTTGTTAAGTTTAAAGAAAAACCTGGATCATTCCAGATTGATTTCTGAAAAAACAACTTTAGATTACCAGAAAGAATTTAGAAAGATTTCAATGGAATTAGCTATGGTTAATTCTTTCGAAGACTGGGTAGAGCTTTATAAAAAATTGATTTTCTGGGAACTAGAACTTGAAAACATAAAAGATCAGGCGATGATCGAAATCCTGGAATCACAAAAAGTTGAAGCCAATTCGCAATTTGGTAAATATATTGAACGAAATTATGAAGACTGGTTTGCTCCAAAAGCGGATAAACCAATTCAGTCCCACAATTTATTTAAGGAATTAGTGGTTCCTGAACTTAAAAAGAAAGACAAACCTATTTTATTTGTTGTCGTTGATAATCTACGATACGATCAGTGGAAATCTTTTGAAACCGTAGTCTCAAATTATTATAAATTAGAAAAAGAAGTTCCTTATTTTTCAATACTTCCAACCGCTACACAATATGCCAGAAATGCAATTTTCTCAGGTTTATTGCCGGTAGAAATGGAAAAACAATTTCCTGAGTATTGGAAAAATGATGTGGAAGACGGCGGAAAAAACCTTTACGAAGCTGAATTTCTTAGTGCTCAACTAAAGCGTCTCGGACTAAACATAAAAGAGGATTATTTTAAAATTACTAATTATTCAGGCGGTAAAAAACTGGCAGAAAATTTCAAAGCTTTAAAAGGCAACGATCTCGTTACAGTAGTTTATAATTTCGTGGACATGTTATCACATGCTAAAACTGAAATGGAAGTTGTAAAAGAATTAGCTTCTGATGACAAAGCTTATCGTTCCCTGACTTTGAGCTGGTTTAAAAATTCTCCTTTGTTGGAAATTATCCAACAGGCACAGCTTTTAGGTTTCAAATTAATCCTGACTACCGATCACGGAACTATAAACGTAAAAAACCCATCAAAAGTAGTTGGAGACAAAAACACAAGCTTGAATTTGCGTTACAAAACAGGCCGTAGTTTAACCTACGAACAAAAAGACGTTTATGTGGTAAAAGAACCTAAAACCATTGGTTTGCCTGCCATAAACATGAGCAGTTCGTTTATTTTTGCCAAAAACGATTTGTTTTTAGCTTATGTAAACAACTATAATCATTATGTGAGTTATTACAAAAACACGTATCAACACGGCGGAATTTCGTTAGAAGAAATGATTATTCCGTTTTTGGTGTTTAATCCGAAATAAAAAAGTTGCCACGAATTTCACAATTTTTACGAATTAATATTTGTATTTCTATTAATTTAAAAAAAATAAATTAGTGTAAATTCGTGGCAAAATAATCTTGCTTTCGCAGAAGACAATTGCATTAAATAAATATACAATGAATATCGTTTTTTCATTAGATCAGATTCAGGAAGTAGCTAAAAAAATTATTGCTCAAAATCCAAAAAAAATCATTCTTTTTAATGGGGAAATGGGCGTTGGAAAAACTACTCTGATTAAACAATTATGCAAAACTCTGGGAGTTGAAGACGCAACCAGCAGTCCGACTTTCTCCTTAGTCAACGAATATTACACTTCTGACAATCAAATCGTTTATCATTTTGATTTTTACAGGTTAAACAAAGAAACTGAAGCTCTTGATATGGGCGTTGACGACTATTTATATTCAGGAAACTGGTGTTTTATTGAATGGTCTGAAAAAATTGCAGGTTTAATTCCGGAAGAACATTCTGTTATTACTATTGAGTTAGTTAACGATGGAAAAAGAAGTTTAAAATTGGTTTAATATATTTAAAATGAAAACTTCAGATACCGTAGAAATAATTCCTTTTTCTCCTGATCTAAAAGATCATATTAAAATTTTAAACATTGCCTGGCTTACAAAATATTTCAGAATTGAGGAAAAAGATGAATTAACGCTTTCAAATCCACAAGAAGAAATTATTGATAAAGGCGGAATGATTTTTTATGCAAAATACAAAAATGAGATTCTGGGAACAGTTTCTTTAATAAAAGTTGATAACGCAACTTTTGAATTGAGCAAAATGGCTGTTTCTGATCAGGCACAAGGTCTCGGAATAGGAAATATACTTTTAAAACATTCAATTGCTGTTGCTAAAGAAAAAGGTATCGAGAATCTAATTTTATATTCCAACCGAATTTTACTTCCGGCAATTCATTTATATGAAAAATTTGGATTTACTGAAATCCCCCTTGAAAAAGGCCTCTATGAAAGAGCTGATATAAAAATGCAAAAAATAATATCTTAGACTAAAATAGTATTCGTAGAATTTCATATTGATTTTAAAACTTTTTACGTAATTTGTACTCTTAATTATTTTTACACCCCATGTCAATAACTCTTACTCCATTTACGAAACAGCAATTGCTGCCACAAGAAGAAAAGCTTGAAGTTGGCCGCCATAAAAGAGAACTTTTCATAGGGATCCCTAAAGAAACAAGCTATCAGGAACGTCGTATTTGTCTAACCCCGGATGCCGTAAATTCATTAACATACGCCGGACATCGTGTCATGATTGAATCAGGAGCCGGAGAAAGTTCCAGTTATTCTGATAAGGAGTATAGTGATGCAGGAGCAGAAGTTACAAAAGATACTAAAAAAGTTTTTGGCTGTCCGTTATTACTCAAAGTGGAACCGCCTACTTTGGCAGAAATTAAAATGATTAATCCTGAAACGACAATCATATCTGCTATTCAGCTAAAAACAAAAAAGAAAGCTTATTTTGAAGCTTTGTCCCAGAAAAAAATTACCGCACTTGCTTTTGAATATATTAAAGATGAAGACGGGTCCTATCCTGCCGTAAAATCATTAAGCGAAATTGCCGGAACAGCCTCCATACTTATCGCAGCTGAACTGATGATTACCGACGAATTTGGAAAAGGACTTTTATTCGGAAACATTACCGGTGTACCTCCTACTGATGTTGTTATTTTAGGAGCCGGAACTGTTGGCGAATTTGCCGCAAAAACAGCTATTGGGTTAGGTGCCAATGTAAAAGTTTTTGATAATTCAATTACTAAATTACGTCGTTTACAAAACAATTTAAATCAGCGTATTTTTACTTCTACAATTCAGCAAAAAGCATTACTAAAAGCTTTAAGACGTTGTGATGTCGCCATAGGTGCCATGCGCGGAAAAGAACGCTGTCCGATTATCGTTACTGAAACTATGGTAGAACACATGAAAAAAGGAGCTGTAATTGTCGACGTCAGTATTGATATGGGAGGCTGTTTTGAAACCTCTGAGGTTACTACTCATGAAAAACCTACATTTATAAAAAGCAATGTCCTGCATTATTGTGTACCAAATATTCCTTCAAGATATTCTAAAACTGCTTCTCTTTCTATAAGCAATATAATCACCCCTTATTTATTACAGATAGCCGAAGATGGTGGTTTGGAAAGTGCAATCAGATGCAACAAAGGTTTAAAAAACGGGATTTATCTTTACCACGGAATCCTGACTAACAAAGCTATTGGAGAATGGTTTGATTTACCTGATAACGATATCAATTTACTTGTTTTCTAAAATAACTTTAGCTTACCTTTGCAAAAAATTTAATTCATGAAGTTCGTACACCGTTTTGCTTATTATTTGATTGGTTTAGTTATGGGGTGCTTTTTTGTAGCACTCGTTTTTAGTGGAAAAGATACTCGCTGCAACTACTTTCCGAATGCCAGAGTTTTGAATAGTCTCAGAACAAAACCATTTCAATATTCTGAAAAAGCAATTCAAACGCTGAACGAAAAATGGGTAGATACTGCTGATATTAAAAACACACTGCAGTTTGGTGATGTAGATTTTGATCAGAGTAATACTCCTCACAACAAAGGAAAATTATACATCATTGAAGGGAAAACAATTAAAAACCAAGAGATTATTCTTAAAGTGACCAACTACGAAAACAAAGCTGTTTTAGAGGAAATTATTAAAAAATAATCAAAAATTAAATATAGAATAGAATATAAGGATGGTTTTTACTATCCTTTTTTTTATGCTAAATATTATTATTATGAAACCTAAAACCCTAGCCCTGATGGAAGCGGCATCCTTTTTCTCGCTTCTTTAGCGAGGAAAAGATATAGCGGACAGCAGGAAATAGCTCCTTCTTTTCAAACACTTTATTTTATTTGAAAATTAGTTAAAACAAAAAAGGTCCAGCTTTTCAGATGAACCTTTCTACAAATTATTTTTTTATTTGCTTTTTATAATATTTTCGGTATTTCGGATATGTTATGGCTCCTATTACTGAAATTGCGGCCAGTGAATAATATATCCAGTCAAGAGATTTTGCTTCTCCGCTTGCATAAGAATGTAAACCTACCAAGTGGAAATTCACTCCATAATAAGTAAACAAAATGGATATAAATGCAAACATACTCATTAAGTTAAATGTCCATTTTCCTCTTAAAGCAGGTACAAAACGAGCGTGAATTACAAATGCATAAATCATGATGGAAATCAAAGCCCATGTTTCTTTTGGATCCCAACCCCAATAACGTCCCCAGCTTTCATTGGCCCATTGTCCTCCAAGGAAGTTTCCTATCGTTAACATAATCAATCCGATTGTCAATGCCATTTCGTTGATGTATGTGATCTCCTTAATATTCAGATCCATTTTGGCTTTGTTTTTTTCTGTTGTAAAGAAAATTAAAATTAAGGAAACAAAACCTAAAATCATTCCTAATGCAGTTGGACCGTAACTTGCTACAATTACTGCAACGTGAATCATTAACCAATATGAGTTAAGAACAGGCTGTAAATTTGCAATTTCCGGATCAATCCAGTTTAGATACGCTGCCATTAAGATCATCGCTGTCACGAAAGCTGATGAAGCAACAGTTAATTTTGATTTTCTATCGAAAGCCAATCCAAAGAACATTGTGGACCAGGCTACATATATAATAGATTCGTAAGCATTACTCCATGGAGCGTGCCCAGAAATATACCAACGTGCTATTAAGCCTAAAGTGTGCAACGCAAAGAAAAAACCAATAATAATATGACATGTATTTACACAAAAACGAATCCATTTTTTTTCAAAAAAGATATTTACAATTGTAAAAATAAACATGATGATTGCTGCTGTAATGTACCAATATGTTAATTTTTGAAAAACATCGTATTTATTATAAGCGATTTCGGCATCAATTTTTTCTTCGCTCGGACGTACTTTAGCTCCAAATTTCTTTTGGAAGCCGTTGATGCTTTCGACTAAATCATCGGCAGTTTTAAAATCTTTAGAAATAGATCCATTATTTAAGGCATTGAAATAAAGTGGCAGGATTTGTTTGGTATAAGTTGCTTCCATTCCTTTTAAACCTGCATGTTCCAATTCGAGATATGAAATCCATTTATCGCCCGGATGATTTGGAACAGGGAATATTTTCAAAATACTTCCGCTTAATGCAGATTCCATCAGGTTGACTTTTTTATCGGTTTCAATAAAATCTTTTTCAAACTGATTTGGATTAGCTGCTTTGTAAGCTGCATCTAAATATGGAGACAATTTATAATTTCCGTTTTCATCAAAAAACTTTACAAAAGGTGCTTTTTTTGTCTCCTTATCTACTCCAATAATTTTTCTGATACTATCATTTCCGGCTCTTAAATGAATAATCGGAACCTGAATCCAAACCTGGGCATATTGTGTCATCGACAAAAATACCTGATCAGAATTCATACCGTTGTAAGTATCGCTGTGGCTTACTTTTCTCAACAACTCTGACGAAAAGGTATTAATAGGCTTCATTCTTCCTCCTGCATCCTGAATAATCAAACGACCAAATTTAGCAGCATGAGCTTCCGGTGCTTTGTAAATAGTCAATAATGAATCTATTTGTTTCTGGCTTGGCGGGCGTGTTACGTGATTGGCATGATCATTAGGATCATCGTTATGAGTGTGTGTATGATTGTGGTTATGATTGTCTCCAGGTGTATGAACATGTGGCTCTTGTGCAAAACTGTTAAAGCTCAACATTAAAACTAAAATCGTAATTAATTTTGCTTTTTTCTCTTTTACTTTTTCAAGTTTTCGTTTTAAATCTGTAAAACGGGAACCTTTGGTAAACATGATAGCCATAAGCCCAAAAAACAACATAAAATATCCCAAATAAGTAATCGATGTTCCCCACCAATCATGGTTAACCGATAATACAGTTCCTTTTTCGTCGGGGTCAAACGAAGACTGGAAAAACCTGTATCCTTTATGATCTAAAACGTGATTCATATAAATATCAGCATCAAAAGTTTCAGAAGAATCCTGAACAGTAACCTTACTTTCAAATGCGGAATAACTTTTCTCTGTTCCTGGATATTTTGTTGCAATAAAATCATTTAGTTTCACTTTAAAAGGTAAAATATAGGCTTTACTTCCGTAAAATAAACTGTATTCAATTTTTCCGATTTTAACGGTTTGTGGCTCTCCCACACTTCCTTTAGACCCCATAAGGCGTACTTCTTTTTCCTGACCTTCCGCTTTAACTTTTACGATTAAAGCATCAGTATGAGATTTAGCTTTATAGTCATTATTCGATACATAATCCACAATTCCTCTTACGGCCGGATCCGGGAAAACAATTCGGATGTCACCAATACTGTACAAAGAACGCATCATTAAAGGTTGTACATTATCTTTGGTTACTTTTCCTTTAAACTGATCAGCCATTCGCATAAACTCACCTTCAAAAGGAGTTTGGATCGTATATTTTTCACCGGTTGTATTAATATTTATAGCACCATCTGTTGGTTTATTCAAAGCAAATAAAACATTGTGGATGTTTTGAACTTCTCCTTCTTTTAGAAAATGTTCTTCACGCCCACCGGCTCCGGCTTCAACTAATTTAATGTATAAAGTCCCTTTTGGATCGGGTTTTATGGTTTCTTTAGCCCCCATTATGTAATTAACGTAAGTTATTTCAAATGGAGTTTCGTCAAATTTACCTGAAAGGGTAAAGTCGTTATTGGTAACCGGAGAGAACAAAAGGCTTTTTTCAAAAGTTCTGCGTTTCATTTCTCCTTTATATTCTCCATCTGCAAAAACGGTTAAAAATGTTTTATCGGAATAGATTTGGTTTTCAGCTGCTCCTTCGCGGATTGGCATAACTCCTTCATAACTGATATAACGCGTAATAAATGCTCCTAAAAGAATAAAAATAAATGCAAGGTGAAGTAACAATGTTGCCCATTTTTCTTTTTTCAATAATTGATAGCGTTTGATGTTTCCAAAGAAGTTAATCAGGAAAAACACCATTATGGCCTCGAACCACCAGGTATTATAAATTAAAATTCGTGCGGTATCAGTATTGTATTTACTTTCGATAAAAGTTCCAATGCCCATTGCTATTGCAAATGTTAAAAAAAGAACGGCCATTAATCGTGTAGAAAACAAAAAAGAGAATATTTTTTTATCCATTTTTGAAGGAATTACTGTGTATAAAAGTGGCACAAAAGTACTTAAAAATGTTGAGTTGTAATATTTGTCTTTTGTTAATTAAAACCAAAAACAGACCAATAAATCAATCCGATTTGACAATTAAACAGGTATTCTATTACAATCCATTTTTAAAACTTTTATTTTTTATTTGAATGAAACTTTTTAATAGTTGATTTCAATTTGATAAATATTAATTCAAACTTTGAACAGCTTCGATATTTTTTAAAAAAACACTAATTTTGCGTTATGGTTAAAATAACGATAATTGGTTCCGGAAATGTTGCGCAACATTTAATAAAGGCTTTCACAAAAAGTGATAGAACGGAAATTGTGCAGGTCTTTTCAAGAAAAAAAGAATCATTACTGCATCTGGTCGATTCGGATAAAATTGTAACTGATTTTTCAGATTTAAAAGAAGCTGATTTGTATGTTATCTCTATTACTGATGATGCCATTTCTGAAGTTTCAGCACAATTACCTTTTGAAAATCAATTAGTAGTTCATACATCCGGAACTTCACCAATTGCCATATTAAATTCAAAAAACAGAAAAGGCGTTTTTTATCCTTTACAAACTTTTTCAAAAGCAAAGCCCGTTGATTTTTCGATTATTCCAATTTGTCTGGAAGCTGAAAATCAAACGGATTACACTATTTTGGAAACGGTTGCTAAAAGTATTTCGAATGCTGTTTTTTCTATCAGTTCACAGCAAAGAAAAGCATTGCATGTTTCCGCTGTTTTTGTAAACAATTTCACGAATCATTTATATCAGATAGGACAGGAAATTTGCGAAGAACATCAGGTTCCTTTCGAAATCTTAAAACCTCTTATTCAGGAAACTGCAGAAAAAATACAAACCCTTACCCCTGTTGATGCGCAAACTGGCCCGGCAAAACGTAACGATTCTACAACAATTGATGCTCATCTCAATTATTTAACCAATGAAAATCAAAAAAACATCTATAAAATCCTAACACAATCTATACAAAATAATGGCAAAACACTTTAAAGAAATAATGAATGACATCACAACGTTTGTTTTTGATGTTGATGGCGTACTTACAGACAGTTCCGTTTTTGTAACCAATGAAGGAGAAATGCTTCGTACCATGAATATTCGCGATGGTTACGCAATGAAAGCAGCTGTAGAGAGTGGTTTTAATGTATGTATTATTTCTGGCGGAAGCAACGAAGGTGTTCGTATAAGATTGCGTAATTTAGGCATTTCAGACATACATTTAGGAACTCCGGATAAAGTAGAAACTTTTAAACAATATACTGAAATACACAACATAAAGCCAGAAAACGTGTTATACATGGGTGATGATATTCCCGATTTTCATGTTATGAAATTAGTAGGTTTACCAACCTGTCCACAAGATGCAAGTCCTGAAATTAAAAATATCTGCCGTTATATTTCGCACGTTAAAGGCGGAAGAGGGGCTGTACGCGATGTAATCGAACAGGTTATGAAAGTTCAGGGAAAATGGATGGAATATTTTAACGGAAAACACGACTAAATAATTATCAATTGTTAATTATCAATTGTTTATCCAAATCTTTGAACTTAAAATGAAATTCCTAAAACTTATTCGTTACCAAAATCTGTTAATGCTTGCTTTTATGCAGGTTTTATTCCGTTATTCTTTTTTAAAACAACAAAATATTCCTTTGGCCTTATCAGACTTTCAGTATGGTTTATTGGTTTTAAGCACCGTTTTAATTGCAGCCGCGGGATATGTAATTAATAACATTTTCGATGTAGAAACAGATTCAATAAATAAGCCAAAAGATGTAATCATCGGCAAAGGCATTTCTGAAACTGCGGGTTATAATATCTATATTGCATTAAATATTGCCGGTGTTGCAATTGGTTTTTATTTATCAAATGTAATACAGAGACCCGGATTTGCAACTCTTTTTATATTGATTGCTTCAATGCTTTATTTTTATTCTACAACCTTAAAACAAATTATGATCTTAGGAAACATTGTTGTCGCATTATTATTAGCAATCAGTGTTATTATCATTGGTGTTTTTGATATTTTCCCAGCAACAATTTCTGAAAACAAAGCACAAATGACTAGTTTGTTTTCTATCTTAACCGATTATGCTTTATTTGCCTTTATGATTAATTTTATAAGAGAAATAGTCAAAGACATTGAAGATGTAAACGGAGATTACAATCAGGGAATGAATACCCTTCCTATTGCCATTGGAATTAGCAGAACCGCTAAAATTGCGTCCATACTTTCAATTATACCTTTTATTTTATTATTGCTTTATATTAAAAATTACTTTGTTGAGAATGGCCTTTTTATAGCAACTTTATATGCGTTTGCATTAGTTTTGGCACCGCTTCTTTACTTCATAATTAAAACTTTTACTGCTAATTCACAGAAGGAGTTCCATCATTTAAGCACTGTTTTGAAACTAATTTTGCTTTTCGGAATTTTATCAATTGTGGTTATTACCTTAAATATTCATTACAATGCTTAAAGAAAAACTAAAAAAATATACTTTAATACTAGCTTCAGGATCACCGAGAAGACAGCAATTTTTTAAAGATCTGGATTTAGACTTCGAAATCAGGTTAAAAGATATTGAAGAAATATATCCTCCGGAATTAAAGGCTGTTGAAATTACAGACTTTTTAGCACTTTTAAAAGCAAATGCCTTTGAAGGAGAATTAAAAGAAAATGAAATTTTAGTAACCAGTGACACTATTGTATGGCATCAAAATAAAGCATTAGGAAAACCAAAAAATGCAGAAGATGCTTTTGAAATGATAAAATCAATGTCAGGTACCACTCATGAAGTGATTACATCAGTCTGCTTTAAAACCAGCTCTGCTTCTACTCTTTTAAATGATATTACAAAAGTAACCTTCAACAATTTATCAGATGAAGCTATTTTGTATTATATAGAAAACTATAAACCGTATGATAAAGCCGGAGCCTATGGTATACAAGAATGGTTTGGCTTTATGGCTGTTGCAAAAGTTGAGGGTTCATACACAAATGTTATGGGGCTTCCAACTGCAAAAGTTTACGAATATTTGAGTATATTAGAGTAAAATTTAATTTATGTTTTCATTTAAAGAATATAGCCAGGAAATTTTAACCACTATAATTCTCCTTATAGCACTAGCAGCCCTAAGGGTTATCATTGCCCAATTAGTACGAAGATACGCCAGTACAAGTCACTTATTAGAACATCGCACTAATCTGGTTATTAAATACATTCATATTTTAATGAATATTTTGGTAACCATAAGTCTGATTGTTATTTGGGGCGTTGACACTAAAGATATTTTTATAACTGTTTCGTCAATTGCTACTGTAATCGGTGTTGCTATGTTTGCCCAATGGTCAATCTTAAGCAACATAACTTCCGGAATGATTTTGTTTTTTTCTTTTCCTTTCCGAATTGGTGACACCATTAAAATCCACGATAAGGATTTCCCGATTGAAGCAGAAATTGAAGATATCAGCGCCTTTCATGTGAATTTAAAAACTAAGGAAGGAGAAAAAATCATTTATCCAAATAACCTTTTATTGCAAAAAGGAATTTCAATTATGCCTCCAGTGTATGATGACAAGGAGTTTTTTGACTAATTCATAATGGGAATTTTATAAACTATATATTGAAAGCTAAAACAATAATTAATTAAATAAAGTTAATATTTGTTTAGCCTAATTATAGTTTAAAAATCCAAAAAATGAACCAGCCTGTAACATTGCCCTTTTATGCAAAATTTGCATTAATCCTTTTAAGTTTAATTTGCATTGGTTTTATCACATACATCGGCAGTAATATAATCACACCTGTGATGCTTGCATTTTTATTTACAGTTTTGTTATTGCCACTTCATACATTTCTAACCAACAAATTACGGCTTCCTGTATATCTTTCTTCTTTTATAACTGTACTGATTTTTGTACTGTGTATCATTGCTATTTTAGCATTCATTTCTTATCAGGTAACCGATATTGCCAATGATTTTGATATGATTAAAAAGAATGCCATCTCCTTTTTCAATAATGCACAATCCTACATTCATGAAAAATTTCAAATTAGTATATGGGAACAAAAAAAATATATAAATAAAGTGACGACTGATTCAGTGCAAAATGGTTCCGGAACATTAGGAACTGCTATTGGATCCTTAACTGATGTGTTAGCGAATTGTATGTTTGTAGTTGTTTTTACATTTTTGTTCCTTTTATACAAGACTCATTTTATCCTTTTTTTAGCTAAATTATTTAACAAAGAAGATCATCCGAAATTGAAGGAAATAATTACCCAAATAAAAATTTCCATAAACAATTATATACTTGGTCTTATTTTTGAAATGTTTGTAGTTTCTATTCTAACAGCTTTAGGTTTATGGATTATTGGTGCAAAATATTTTATTTTATTAGGGCTTTTAACCGGAATTTTAAATTTAATTCCATACATCGGAATTATGATTGCAGGAATTCTAACCATTTTATCTTCACTTACAGGAACTCCGGACGTATCCATAATTATAAGCATTCTAATTGTAAATATCATCGTGCAGCTTATTGACAATAACATACTTGTACCTTTAATAATCAATTCAAAAGTTGAAATTAATGCCCTATTTTCAATAATTGGAATTATTATTGGAGGAGCAGTTGCTGGAATCTCAGGAATGTTTTTGGCAATCCCTTTATTGGCAATTTTAAAAATTATTTTTGACCGAATTGAATCTTTAGAACCCTGGGGATATGTTATGGGCAATCACATGCCTAAAAAATTTACCTGGAGGATTAGAAAAGTAAAAACTGAAAATTAAATTGTTTTACTTTCAGGATATTATATCAAATTATACAATTCACCAATAATTTAAGCTAACTTTAGTAGCATGTTTCAAAACTTTATAAAAATAGTTTTAGTGTTTTTTCTTTGGAATTTTTCCCAAAGTGCTTTTTCACAAGAAAAACAGACTAAAAAAGATAGTGTTGAGACATATGAAAAAATTAAAAAACTATCAGAAAAAAGAAAATTTACTACCTTTTTAAGAAAAATAATTTTCAAACCCTCGAAAATTAAAAAGAAGAACAAAACATTAGTTGAAAAAAAACACCTGCCGAATATCGATGGAAAAATTATTAGAAACATTAGAATCATAACATTAGACCCTTTTGGGAATTCTGATACTGATTCTACTATGGTTCCAAATAATTGGGGAGAACGAACAGGAAATAGATTACACCTCAAAACTAAAAGATTTGCTATTCAGAACTTACTTCTTTTTAGAAAGAATTCATCATATGATAGTTATAAAATAAAAGAAACGGAACGTATTATCCGAGCTCAAAAATTTGTGAATAAAGTAACTATATCAGAAGAATTGGCTGGTGTAGGTAATGATTCTCTGGATGTTACAATTCGTGTACTTGATTCCTGGAGCTTACTCCCTAAGTTTTCAATTTCAAGCTCCCGTTTAGGTGTGGGGTTTAATGATCGTAATATTGTAGGTACTGGCCAGCAACTCGAATATAAATTTACTAACAGATTTGATGATGGACATAATGCTCATGATGCTTTATACACTGTGCCAAACATTAAAAATACTTTTATTACCACTAAATTTAAATACTATAATGATTTAGATGACAATTATATTAAAAGCATTTCAATAGAACGTCCTTTCTACTCTCCTCTTGCCAAATGGGCGGGTGGTGTTATTTTAGGTCAGCAATTTAGAAGTGACACCTTACAGGATGCAACTCTAAAATATGAACACCAGCCTTTTAAATATAATTCTCATGACTTTTGGGGTGCTAAGGCATTTAATATAAGTGGTGTAAATCCTAAAAAAAAGGAAAGAACTACTAACCTGATTATTTCCGGTCGCTTCTTAAATATTGATTATACGGAAAAACCCAGCTTTGCATTTGACACAATTAACTTTTTTTCAGATGAAAAACAATTTCTAATTGGTTTTGGAGTCAATACACGGGAATTCGTAAAGGATAATTATATTTTCAGAAACGGATATACCGAGGATGTTCCGATTGGAAGAATATACGGAATCACAGCAGGTTATCAATATAAAAATAAAATATGGCGTCCCTATCTCGGGGCTCAGGCTTCTTTTGGAGACTATTACAAATGGGGATTTTTAAGTACCAATTTCGAAATCGGAACTTTTTTCCATCAGGCAAAAACATATCAGACTTCTATTGCATTAGGTGCCAATTATTTTACCAATCTCCTGACAATTGGAAATTGGAAATTAAGACAATTCATTAAACCTGAAATGATTATAGGAATTAACCGAGAAAATTCTATAGGAGACCAGCTCACTATAAACGAAAATTACGGACTTCAGGGATTCAATGCAGCACACTATGGCAAAAGTAAAATGGTACTTACATTACAAACTCAGACCTATGCCCCTGAAGAAGTTTTAGGATTTAGGTTAAACCCTTATTTTAATTATTCAATTGCTGTATTAGGAAACAGTAATTCAGGTTTACTTCAAAATAAATATTATTCAAAATTCAGTTTGGGACTTTTAATCAGTAATGATTACCTTGTTTTTAGTGCATTTCAGCTATCTATTTCGTATTATCCGTCCATTCCATTCCAAGGAGAAAGTATTTTTAAAACAAATACTGTTGAAACCCAGGATATCGGCCTTGAGTCTTTTGAGTTAGGAAAACCTAAAATTGTTGAATATAAATAATCTTCTTTTAAAATTTAAAGGTAAAATTTATTTTATTCAAATACTTCTCAAAACAAATTAATAATCAACAACATATAAAATTATTATTATCATTTTGAAGTCATAAATCATTTTTCATAGGGCAAGTACATTCTAAAATATTATTTTGGCACAGTATATGAATATCCCCATATATCGATTAACATTAAAAAATATTAAAGATGAAAACAATTAAAATAGCAATCGTTGGATTATTTCTAATCTTTGCAAATGCCACGCAAGCTCAGGTATCAATAAATGTAAATATAGGAACTCCTCCAGCTTGGGGACCAGTAGGGTATTCAGAAATGGAATATTATTACCTTCCAGACATAGAAGCTTATTATGACGTACGCGCCTCGCAATTTATTTATTTTGGAGGTGGAAGATGGGTTAGAACAACTTACCTTCCAAGACATTATAGAAATTATGATTTGTACAGTGGCTATAAAGTAGTTTTAAATGATTACCACGGAAGAACTCCTTATAAATATTTTGACCGTCACAAGGTAAAATACTATAAAGGATATCATGGAGCTCCTCAAAGATGTTACAAGCCGAGACCAACTTACAGTTATAATGATCGTCGTCATGATAATCATAAAAGTTATAAGCATTATGATAAGCATCACGATAGACATAATAAGCACGATAGAAATGACAGACACGATAGACATGACAGACACGACAATCATGATCATGGAAGGAGATAAAATTTATCTTAATTTAAAAAACAGAGTACCAAAATTTGGTACTCTGTTTTTTTTTTGAACGATAAAATGTTAGAAAAATCCGTCCAAATACACTTAAACCTAAACTACTGTATAACAACAGGTTTTATTAAAAAAATTAACAATATCGCCCATGCTTTGTTATAAAAAACAACTTAAATTTGCACCGAATTTTAGAAACCAATAAGAAATTTTATGAGAAAGAATGTTTATTTATTTACATTTTTAACTATGTCACTTTTAATAGGTTGTGACAATAATGATGACAACACAAATGATAATCAGTCAAAAAATAAAATCACAATTACTACAGATCAAAATTCTTTGAATAAAAGACTTGATTATACCAATGCTGGAGTAATTTCAATTGAGAATAATAATGCTACAGGAAAACTGGCTAGCACAAGTTCCTCTACAACTCTTCCTTTGGTACAAATTGCAGAAGTAAATCCTCCGGTTGATAAAAATGGAAGAACCCTACAGGCAAGTCACGTTGCTGTAAATGGAAACTATGCCTATGTATCTTATACTATGAGAGGTGATGACTATTCTGGAGCAATAGATGTTATTGATGTTTCGGATCCATATAAACCTAAATTGGTCAATTCAGCATTAATTGCTAACACAGATATCACATCACTTACTTATTCTAACGGAAACTTAATTATTGGAGCTGCAAAAGACGTAGATACTGATCCTTTATTGATAAGTCCTTCGATAGTAATAAATATGGAACTGAGTTCTGGTTTACTTACAGATAAGTATAAAATCAACTATCTTGAAAGCAGAGTAACAACAGATGTTGCTGCAAATGCTACTTCTTATTTTGCTGTAACAGGTAATAACGGAAATTTATACAAATTTAATAGTTCGACTAAGGCAGTTGCTGGAAAAACAGCTGTAGAAGATTTACGATCAGTAGCTTTAACCAGTGATAAAGTTATAACATTGAGTGGTACTAAAGGAGTAAATGTTTACAATCAGTCAACGCTGTCTCTGCAAAAAAACTTTAGTATATCTACAGATGTGAGCGGTGCTAAAAGAACAATGGAAATTGACGGAACAAAACTTTTAGTTTCCGAAGGATATAATGGTTTGGGTGTTTACGATATCAATACCGGTTCAAAATTACAAAGTATAAATATACCTACTACAGGAGAAGACAATGTTACAAATGCAGTTTCTGTAAATGAAGGATATGCTTTCGTTGCGAATGGTGCATTAGGTTTAAACGTTTACCAAACAGGTTCTCAACTTAATTTATTAGGTACATTAGATATTTCAGGATCATCAAACTATGTAAAATCAAGTGGTAATTATATTTATGTTGCCAGCGGAAAAGGCGGTTTAAAAATCATTAAGATGGAAAAACCAAATAATACATTTGCAAGCTGTTCTCAATATGGAACATATAACCAAGGCAAAGATTTGATTTTAAATTCAAATGAGATTAAATCATATGCCGGATCTACTGCTATTAATTCTGCTATAGTAAATTCTGGTGGCGTACTTACACATTGTGGTTCAATATCAATTCAAAATGGTTTGATATTAAATAGTGGTGGTACTTTTAACATGAGAGGGAGTTTAGCTCAAGGTAAATATCAGCAGTCAAACCCAACAGAACTTATCATTAACAGTAATGCCATATTACAAATTGAAGGATCTGTTGTAATTTGGGGAGATTTAAGACTTAACAGCGGTGCAAAAATTAATTTTATTGAAAATTCTTCTATAACAATTTATGGGAAAGTAACCAAAAATAGCGGAGTAACTATTACAGGTAGTTATACTGATACAGAAAATAAATTGAAATAAATTATTTGTTTCTCAAAAAAGAGAGGATAATGCATCATTATTAAGAGAGATCATCATAGTATTGATGATCTCTCTTTTTTTTGACATCAATTAAACTAATCTGTTTATCTTAATTAAGATCAAAATAATAAACAAATAAGATTATACACAATTAATCTAACATAATCTGACCTTCAGATGATTGAAAAAATTTGATCTAATAATTATTCGATTTTTGGCATAAAAAAACCGTCAAAATAATTGACGGTCTTATTTGTAATTTATTTTAAAAGACTACATTGTAGCTTTTAATGCTTTAGCTTCAGCAGTCATTTCAAGTGCTTTGTAAACCCCTAACAACGTTTTAGAAACATCTTCGTTCTTAGGATCTAATTCATTTGCTTTTTTAAGATATGGAATTACACTTTTGAAAACATTTTCTCTTTGTTTTTTTAAAACATCATAACGCTTCATATCTTTATCAGAGGTACCTAATTTATTCATTTCATCAATAATCGGTTTTTCAGCCTCTAATTTTAATGCTGCAAGGTTAAGATAAGCATTTGCATAATAAGGATCTATTTCAATAACTTTTAAATAATATTTCTCAGCATCTGCAGCATTTTTAGCATTTGCACTTAATACACCAAGATTAAATATTAATTCTTTATTATTTGGATCTTTTTGCAAAGCTTCTCCAACTAATTTTTTATAGGTATCATAATCTTTAGTTTCTAAATATAAGTTAGCTTCAGAAAGAATTAAAGAAGAATCTTCCGGATTGGCTTTTCTTGCATCAGCTAAAGCTTTTTTAGCATCTTCAGTTCTTCCTTTCTGAACTAAGATTAAAGCATAATTTTTATAAATCTCACCTCTTTTAGAAGGAATATTTTCAGTTTTAGGATTATCATGAGTTCCTAACTTAATCGCTAAATCCCTATCTTTCAAATTATTAAATCCATCTTCACTACCCGAAGCTTTATTTACAGCTGTATAACTGGTTCCTTTTCCTGAATAATTTAATTTTTTTAATTCTTCATACATTGGTAAAGCTGCATCATAATCCTGAGCATTTACGTAAGTGGAAGCAGCATAATATAAGTTGATTGTATCTTTTTTATCTAACTGATAAGCTTCATAGAGTTTTTTTGCACCTTCAGCACTTTTGTTGGACTGAGTATCAGCAATCGCAGAGTTAATCAGTTGACCTCTGATATTTGTAATTGATGTTGCAGCCTGAGTTGAATATTTTTGCTTTCCGGAAGCCTTTTCAACCTCAATTAATTTTTTATAGCTATCGGCTGCTAACAAAAGATTTTTACCCTCTTCAACTTTTTTGGTTGCAAGATCCAAATAGGCATTCCCCTGAATAAAATAGTATTGTGCCTGCTCAGTATCTTTTGCATTTACAATAAGATTTTCTGCATCTTTTAATTGTGCAATGGCACCTTGTGCATCGCCACCTTTTAATGCTTTTTCAGCATTTTTTATTTGATCTTTTTGAGCAAAAGTAGCTACTGAAATCAAAAAAGCTGACGCTAGTATTACATATTTACTTTTCATAATTATTCAATTTGTGTATTTAATTTTAATTTATGTGATAACTTCTATTCTTCAGATTCTTCTTCGGAATCATCTTCATCTTCTACTTCTTCTTCAGAATCATCGTCTTCATCCTCTTCTACCGTGCCATCATCTTCAAGAACTTCTAAATCCGGTTTCACTCTTTCAATAACAGACTCAATAACATTTCCATCTTCATCTACAACCACTTCTTCTACATCATCTTTCATTACTTTAGTAACTGCTGCAATAGAGTCTTTTCCTTTAAGGTTAATCAATCTTACACCCTGAGTTGCACGTCCCATTACACGAAGATCTTCAATTGCCATTCTGATTGTTAAGCCCGATTTATTAATAATCATCAAATCATCAGAATCTGTAACAGCATTAATAGAGATTAATTTTCCTGTTTTCTCCGTAATATTTAGCGTTTTAACACCTTTTCCTCCACGGTTTGTAATTCTGTACACATCTTCTCCGTCATCATCAACTAATTTGGTACGTTTACCGTATCCGTTTTCAGTAACAACTAAAATTTGCGAATCATTAATATCATTTTTATCGACAGTAACCATACCAATTACTTCATCAGTATCATCTTTCAAAGTAATACCTCGAACTCCTGAAGCTGTTCTTCCCATCGGGCGTGTTTTTGTTTCTTCAAAACGAACCAGCTTACCGGATTTTACTGCTAAGATAATCTGACTTTCACCATTAGTTAATTGCGCGCCCATTAACTCATCACCTTCCTTAATAGTAATAGCTGCAACACCATTTACCCTCGGTTTAGAATATTTTTCTAAAGATGTTTTCTTAACCTGACCTTGTTTGGTAACCATTACAAGATTATGGCTGTTGATGTAATCTTTATCTTTTAAATCTTGTGTACAAATGAAAGCTTTTACTTTATCATCACTTTCAATATTTACAAGATTCTGGATTGCTCTTCCTTTAGCTGTTTTACTTCCTTCAGGAATTTCGTAAACTCGCATCCAGAAACATTTTCCTTTTTGCGTAAAGAACATCATATATTGATGGTTGGTTGCAACGAACATGTGTTCAAGGAAATCCTGATCTCTTGTTCCGGCGCTTTTTTGTCCTACTCCACCTCTATTCTGAGTTTTGTACTCTGTTAAGTTTGTACGTTTGATGTAACCTGCATGGGAAATTGTAATAACCACATTTTCATCAGCAATTAAGTCCTCAATACTTACATCTCCACCGGAATATTCAATTTGAGAACGACGCTCGTCACCATATTTATCACGGATTTCTTCAAGTTCTTCTTTAATTAAATTTGTTCTCAAATTTACATCTGCTAATAAAGCTTTTAAATGCTCAATTAACTTCATTAATTCTTCGAATTCAGCTCTTAACTTATCTTGTTCCAGACCTGTTAACTGACGTAAACGCATCTCTACAATAGCACGGGCCTGAATATCTGATAAACTGAATCTCTCAATTAATTTCTCACGAGCTTCTTCTGTGTTTTTAGAACCTCTGATAATAGCAATTACTTCATCAATATTGTCAGATGCAATAATTAATCCTTCTAAGATATGGGCTCTCTCTTCTGCTTTACGCAATTCAAACTGCGTTCTTCTAACTACAACATCATGGCGGTGCTCAATAAAATAATGAATCATATCTTTCAGATTCAGCATTTGTGGGCGTCCTTTTACTAATGCGATATTATTTACACTGAAAGAAGACTGGAGTTGTGTAAACTTATATAAGGTATTTAAAACTACGTTTGGAGTTGCATCGCGCTTTAAGATATAAACGATACGCATACCATTTCTGTCTGATTCGTCACGAATATTAGCAATACCTTCTATTTTTTTTTCGTTAACCAGGTCTGCTGTACGTTTGATCATATCAGCTTTATTAACCTGATACGGAATCTCAGTAACAATAATTGATTCTCTTCCATCAACTTCTTCAAAACCAACTTTAGCACGCATTACAATACGTCCTCTACCGGTTTTAAAAGCTTCGCGAACGCCTTCATAACCATATATAATACCTCCTGTTGGAAAATCCGGAGCTTTAATATGCGTCATTAATTCGTCTACTTCAATATCGTTATTATCAAGGTATGCTAATGTACCATTGATAACTTCAGTTAAATTGTGTGGAGGCATATTGGTTGCCATACCAACCGCAATACCCGTTGCTCCGTTCACTAATAAAGTTGGAACTCTTGTAGGCATTACTTTTGGTTCATATAATGTATCGTCAAAGTTCAATTGAAAGTCAACTGTTTCTTTTTCGATATCTGCCATAATTTCTTCCGAAATCTTTTTCATTCTGGCCTCGGTATAACGCATTGCTGCCGGGCTATCCCCGTCTACAGAACCAAAGTTACCCTGACCATCAACTAAAAGATAACGCATACTCCATTCCTGAGCCATACGAACCATGGCATCATAAACAGATGTATCACCGTGCGGGTGATACTTACCCAAAACCTCTCCTACAATTCTCGCAGATTTTTTGTGGGCTGATCTTGATGTTACTCCTAAGTCATACATTCCGTAAAGAACTCTTCGATGCACTGGTTTCAAGCCATCTCTAACATCTGGAAGTGCTCTTGATACGATTACTGACATCGAATAATCGATGTAAGCTGATTTCATTTCATCTTCAATGTTAATAGGAATTAACTTTTCTCCTTCAGACATAAATTGTTATATTAAATAATTATATTAATTTTCAAAGCGTGCCAAGATACGTTTTTTTGAAATTTTTTCAGCTATTTCCTTACAGATATTTCAATGATTTATTAACAACTTTTTTTTACCTTTTAGTTAATAAATTAAGCCTTTTTTAACTGTTTTATTATTATTTTTTTTGTCTATTAGCTGACAGGTGTTTCTGAAAGGTATGGTTTTTGTTTTTCAATCACTAATTCATTAAATTTACAATACCAATTATATATTATGGATGATAATTTTTCACCAAGAGTAAAAGATGTTATTACATACAGTAAAGAAGAAGCCCTTCGTTTAGGACACGACTTTATTGGTACTGAACATCTCATGCTGGGCATTTTAAGAGATGGAAACGGAAAAGCCATTCACATCCTTAATAACCTGGCAGTCGATTTAGACCATTTACGCAGGAAGGTAGAAATACTCAGTCCGGCAAACCACAGCGTTGAAGTAAATACCGAAAAGAAAAATCTTCACCTTACCCGACAGGCCGAAAGAGCCCTGAAGACAACTTTTCTTGAGGCTAAAGTATTTCAAAGCTCGTCGATTAGCACGGCACACCTGCTTTTATGCATCTTACGAAACGAAAACGATCCAACAACCAAGCTATTGAATAAACTAAAAATAGATTATGATATAGCTAAAGAACAGTATTTAAATATGACTCCAAACGAAGAAGAATTCTTAGAAAACTTGCCAAAAAACGAATCATACAATGATGATTCAGGACAAGATGACAGTCTTAAAGAAAGTAGTTTCAACAATCCAGCCAATAAGTCAAACAAAAAATCTAAAACCCCGGTTTTAGATAATTTTGGGAGAGATTTAACAGAAATGGCTGAAGAAGGAAAACTTGATCCGGTAGTAGGACGCGAAAAAGAAATTGAACGTGTTTCTCAAATTTTAAGCCGAAGAAAAAAGAACAATCCGCTTCTTATTGGAGAACCTGGAGTTGGTAAATCTGCTATTGCTGAAGGACTGGCTTTACGTATTATCCAAAAGAAAGTATCTCGTATTCTTTTCCACAAACGTGTAGTAACATTAGATCTTGCAAGTTTAGTTGCAGGTACAAAATACCGTGGTCAGTTTGAGGAAAGAATGAAAGCCGTAATGAACGAGCTTGAGAAGAATGACGATATTATTCTTTTTATTGATGAAATCCACACTATTGTAGGTGCCGGAGGAGCAACAGGCTCACTTGATGCTTCAAATATGTTCAAGCCTGCATTAGCAAGAGGTGAAATCCAATGTATTGGCGCAACTACTCTTGATGAGTACAGACAATATATTGAGAAAGATGGCGCTTTAGAAAGACGTTTTCAAAAAGTAATTGTAGAACCAACTTCTGTTGAAGAAACCATTGCTATCTTAAATAATGTAAAAGACAAATACGAAGACCATCACAATGTAACGTATACACCGGAAGCAATTGAAGCTTGTGTTAAATTAACAAACAGATATATGTCTGAGCGTTTTTTACCGGACAAAGCTATTGATGCCCTTGACGAAGCAGGTTCTCGTGTACATATTACAAATATTGATGTTCCAAAACAAATTCTTGATTTAGAACGTCAGCTGGAAGAAGTGCGTGAAAACAAAAATATGGTAGTTAAAAAACAAAAATATGAAGAAGCTGCCAAACTTCGTGATGATGAAAAACGTATCGAAAAAGATTTAGCCGTTGCACAGGAACAATGGGAAGAAGATTCTAAAAGCAACCGAATTGAAGTTACAGAAGATAATGTAGCCGACGTTGTTTCTATGATGACCGGAATTCCAGTAAACCGAATTGCACAGACAGAAAGCAACAAACTAGCCAAACTACCAGAATTAATTCAAAACAAAGTAATTGGTCAAAATGATGCTGTTTTAAAAATTGCACGTTCTATACAACGTAACAGAGCCGGACTTAAAGATCCTAATAAACCAATTGGTTCGTTTATTTTCTTAGGTCAGACAGGAGTTGGTAAAACACAATTGGCAAAAGTTTTAGCTAAGGAACTATTCGATTCTGAGGATGCATTAGTTCGTATCGATATGAGTGAGTACATGGAAAAATTTGCGATCTCACGTTTAGTTGGAGCGCCTCCGGGATATGTTGGTTACGAAGAAGGAGGTCAATTGACTGAAAAAGTTCGAAGAAAACCTTACTGTGTTGTCCTTTTAGATGAGATCGAAAAAGCACACCCGGATGTATTTAATATGATGCTTCAGGTATTGGATGACGGATATTTGACAGACAGTTTAGGTCGTAAAATCGACTTTAAAAATACTATTATTATCATGACATCTAACGTTGGTGCACGTCAGTTAAAAGATTTCGGACAAGGTGTCGGATTTGGAACTGCTGCGAAAGTAGCTCAGGCTGATGAAAATTCTAAAAGCATTATCGAAAATGCATTGAAGAAAACTTTCGCTCCTGAATTCTTAAACAGAATTGATGACGTAATTGTATTTAACGCATTAGAAAAAGCTGATATTGATCTTATCATTGAAATTGAACTTAAAAAATTATACGCCCGTATTTCAGAACTTGGCTATAATTTAAGTTTAACTGACAAAGCAAAAGCATTTATTGCCGAAAAAGGTTTTGACAGACAATTTGGAGCAAGACCATTAAAAAGAGCAATTCAGAAATATGTTGAAGATTTATTGGCTGAAGAAATCATAACTTCAAAAATACATTCAGGTGATGAAATCTTAATGGATTTAAAAGATGATTCTCAGGAACTTTCAGTAGAAATACACAAAGCAGAAGAGCCGACTAATCAATAAATTAGTTTAAATTTATAACAGAAATAACACACCCGTTACGTTTTCATAACATAACGGGTGTTTTTTTTAGGCAAATCACTATCTTTAGTAAATGCAAATAGCTATTTTTGAATATTAAATTTTTACAATAAAAAACAATATATGCTTCAAAACAAAGTCATTTTAGGCAGTGAAGAATGGTGCGCATTTCCTGATCTTGGAATCCCTACAATAAAGGCACGTGTAGATTCTGGTGCCAAAACTTCGGCAATGCACGCTATAAATATAGCTCCTTTCATAAAAAATGATGCTAATTGGGTGAAATTTGATATAAACCCAATTCAAAATAATATTAAAACTGTCATTCATTGCGAAGCTCCTTTAGTTGACAAAAGAATTGTAAAAAGTTCAAGTGGTTTCAGGGAACATCGTTATGTAATTCAGACCAGCATTAAACTTGGCGAAATAAAATGGCCAATCGAAATGACTTTAACCAATCGGGATTCAATGGGCTTCCGTATGCTTTTGGGACGCGAAGCTATGAGTGGACGTGTCTTGGTAGATCCTGAGGAAAAATATATGTTGGGACAGCCTTCTACCGAAACATTAAAAGAATTATACCAAAACTCAGAAAAAGCAACTTCCGGATTACGAATTGGACTTTTAGCCAGCAATCCTGAATTATACAGCAATAAAAGAATCATGGAAGCCGGCGAAATGCGTGGCCATGAAATGCATTTTTTGAATATCAAAGAATGCTACATGAAACTTGACGCCAAAACTCCTGAAATTCATTATCGTGGTGGAAAAATACTGAATCAATTTGACGCTATAATTCCAAGAATCAGACCAAGTATTACTTTTTATGGTTGTGCTTTAACACGTCAGTTTGAAGCTTTGAAAGTTTTTGTTTTAAATTCGGCTACAGCCATAACGCAATCACGTGATAAATTATATTCATTACAATTATTATTAAATAGCGGTATTGATATACCAACAACCGGTTTTGCAAATTCACCTTTAGATACAGACAATTTGATTAAAATGGTAGGTGGCTCTCCATTAATCGTAAAATTACTTGAAGGAACACAAGGAAAAGGCGTTGTTTTGGCTGAAACCAAAAAAGCAGCTGAAAGTGTTATCAATGCTTTTAAAAGCTTAAATGCAAACATTCTGGTTCAGGAATTCATAAAAGAGGCAAACGGAAAAGATATTCGTTGTTTTGTTATTGATGGTAAGGTGGTTGCTGCCATTCAGCGTGAAGCTATGCCGGGAGAATTTAGAGCCAATATTCATCTTGGTGGTACAGCCTCTGTAATAAAAGTAACAGCCGAAGAAAAAAAGATTGCTATTAAAGCCGCTAAAGCAATGGATCTAAAAGTGGCAGGTGTAGACATAATCCGATCTTCTAAAGGTCCATTATTGCTGGAGGTAAATTCTTCACCAGGCCTGGAAGGCATTGAAGGTGCAACAAACAAAGATGTTGCAGGAGAAATGATAAAAGCAATTGAGAAAAATTTTAAATTATAATCAAAAACAACAACTTTTAAATATTTACTGGCTTTGTCATGGTTTAAAACTTTGGCAAAGCTTTTTTTTATAACTTTAAAATAAAAAATGACATTATTCCCTTATTCAGATATTATTTTTCGAAGCATTGCAGTTTACTTTTTTATGACAATTGCATTAAGGATTTTTGGAAAAAAAGAACTTTCCCAGTTAAACACTGCCGATATTATCCTGATTCTATTAATCAGTAATTCAGTTCAAAATGCAATGGTAGGTCCTGATACCAGCCTTTGGGGAGGTTTAGTCGCAGCTCTGGTTCTATTTGTAATTAATTTTACTATAAAAAAATTAACGAAGAAATATAAAATATTTGGTGAATTGTTCTTAGACAAACCCGAAGTTTTAATTCACAATGGAAAATTAGATTTTAAAGCCTTAAGCAAATTAGATATTTCTAATGAAGAATTAAAAGAAGCAATGCGCGAACATGGGGTAGAACACTTTACAGAAGTAAAATTATGCATGCTGGAAATTGACGGTACAATCAGTATAATTACTGAAGATAAAAAAAATCTTAAGCAATCACATTATAAACGAAAACACAATCATAAAAATTTTAGAAAGTAAATTCACTTTTAAAATTTTGCTAAAAGAAAAGGGCTATTCATTATATCGAATAGCCCTTTTTCTTTTATTTTATAGGAAATTATTTTTGAAATAATTTATTAATCTGATCTTTTACTAATGGCTCAGAAACATTACTTGAACCTGAAGAAGCATCTTTGCTTGAAACCATAAATTGAACTGTAGATTTCTCAGGAAGAGTACTTCCTGTGTAATGCAACCAAATGTAGTTATTAGGCAATTCTAATTTAATATCATATAATGGAGTGGCATTAAAACCATTCATAATAATATTGTAAAGACCAGTATAATCGTTATTAACGTTTTTAAAAGAGAATTTTTTTAAGCTTGAAGAATCATCATCATCACTCACAATACTAGTATAATAAACAGTATATTCATCTCCAATTTTTTGAATGTAGTTGTTATTTACTTTTCCTAATTTTTCAACCGGTACAGTTTCAAGAACTTTGATCTGTGCAACTGAAACAAAACTAAAGAACAAAATGGCAAGGGTAATAATCTTTTTCATAATGAATTTGGGGTTAATTTTTACTACTTTAATGAACGCCGAAATTATGAAAAATTACTTCTAAAATTACGCTTCAGTTAACATTAAATTGTGAATTTTATTTAAAATTGATTTATTCTGAAGTCTTAAAATTACAACGTTTTAATAATCAATAAATTATAAAAAAATAAAATCAGCGAATTAACCTTTTTTTTTACTAAATTTTCTAAAAAGAATTAAAAAGATCATCTTTCTTCTTCTTTTTTTACAACTTTTCTTGCAACTTCAATCTTAAATTTCCTGCCTTTCATCTTCTCTTCTTTCACATTTTTAAGCAGGTCTTTTACTTTATTATATTTTACCGCTGCAAACGAAATAAAATCTTTTACTTCAATCAAACCTAAATCCCCTTTTTCGAGTTTTCCTTTTTGAGAAAAGAATCCTACAATATCAATTTTATTCAATTTTGTTTTTTTTCCACCACTGATATAAATTGTTTGAAATTCCGGTGGTTTCGGCAGAGTAGTCATATTTTCTACTTTTAAAACTTCCATGCCATAATCGATATAATCAAATTGCTTTTCACTTTCGTGAATGATAATATAAGCCGTTCCTGATGCCTGCATACGTGCAGTTCGACCGTTCCTATGTGTAAATTCATCTTCTTTTAAAGGTAAATGATAATGAATCACATGCTTCATTTCAGGAATATCCAAACCACGGGCAGCCAAATCTGTAGTGATTAAATAACTCATACTTCCATTTCTAAACTGAATTAAGGCACGCTCACGTTCCTCCTGATCCATTCCTCCATGATAATAAACGGAATAAATTCCTTTTTCATTTAAAGTATCACTAATCCGTTCAGCCGCATCACGATGATTACAAAAAATAATAGCCGATTGTGATTTCAAAGAACAAATTAAATTAAACAAACTTTCTAATTTATCCTTAGCAGGTGAAATCACCATTTTCATAGAAAGATTGGCTTTTTCTTCTTCTTCCGGAATAAAATCTAAAACCGTTGGATTAATTACTCTTGTGTATTTTGGAATCTCAATATCCGAAGTAGCGGAAACAAGTACTCTTTTGTTTAATTTCGATAATTTCCCAATGATATAAGACATTTGCTCATGAAAACCCAATTGCAATGACTTATCAAATTCATCCAGAATTAAAGTCTGAATTTTATCTGTTCTAAAAGTTTCTCTGTCAATATGATCGGCTATTCTTCCCGGAGTTCCAATTAAAACAGCAGGCGGATTGCTTAAGTTTTTAATTTCAGTATCAATTGAGTGACCTCCATAGCAAATATTTACTTTATATGAAGTCCCCATCTTTTTCCAAACCTGTTCAATTTGCAAGCCTAATTCACGTGAAGGAACCAGAATCAGACATTGAACCGAAAGAATTTCGGGTTGTAATAATTCTAAAATCGGTAATAAAAAGGCTAATGTTTTTCCGGAACCTGTAGGTGAAAGCAATAAAACATTGTTGTCATTTAAAATAGCATCCTGAGCTGTCTCCTGCATTTCGTTTAGGCTTTTAATCCCTAAATTCGAAAGTATATTGTTGGAATGGTGATTCTTGTTCATTTTGCAAAAGTAGCGAAATTAATTTGGGATGCTATTTTTTTTAATTTCAACTTAATTATCTGATTTTTATAATCTCTTTTAGAAATCGTGTTTCATACTTATTATGTTTTAATTATTTTTGAGTCACGGCAATAAATGCTGATCTTACTCTAAATTATAAACTATGGAAAAACACAGAATCTTTACCACATCATTTTCAAGTGTATATCCACATTATATCAATAAGGCTGAAAGAAAAGGCCGTACAAAAGCAGAGGTAGACGAAATAATTCTTTGGTTAACTGGTTATACACGCCAGGAATTGAAAAAAATAATAGAAAACAAAAAAGATTTTGAGGCTTTTTTCGCTGAGGCACCGCAACTAAATCCAAATGTTTCAAAAATAACCGGCGTAATTTGTGGATATCGGATAGAAGAAATAGAAGACAAACTCATGCAGAAAATTCGCTATTTAGACAAACTGGTTGATGAACTGGCTAAAGGAAAGTCTATGGAAAAGATTTTACGTAAGTAAATTTATAATTTAAGTTAACCTAAAATATACAAAACTAATTCATAAATGATACAGTTTTTAAGATCATTACAAATCATTTCTGAGTCAGAACTTGAGAAATTAAAAGACATAACAAAAAATAAAATCCTCCAAAAAAACGACTATTTAATTCAGGAAGGAAATATTTGTAATGAAATTGTACTAATAAAAACGGGTATACTTCGCTCATTTTACAGAAATAGTGAAGGCAACGAAATAACTAAATGTATTGCTTTTGAAAATGAACTTGCATGTGCCTACTCCAGTTTCATAACGCAACAGCCAACTTTTGAAAATATTCAGGCAATATGTAATACCGAAGTAATTGTATTGAACAGAAAGGATTTATATAACTTATATGAAAACAGTCAGGAATGGCAAAAACTTGGACGCTTGTTAACTGAATTAGAATACATACAACTAGAAAACAGAACCGTTTCATTTCAAAAACAAACTGCTCAGGAAAGATATGACACACTTATAAACAATCATTCAAAATACCTGAAGTATATCCCTTTAAAATATCTTTCCTCTTATTTAGGAATAACATCCAGACATTTAAGCCGATTGCGAAAAACGAATTAATTTTAGGACAATTGTCTATTTTTTTGAAATCGATAATTAATTTCTTTGTATAAATGTAAACATATATTCATGCAAAGAATTGTAAATACAAATCCGACTAAAGTTAAAAACAAAATTCCGATAATTCTAAATCGCTGTCTGGCAAAAACAAAAAACGGAGAAATTGAATATGTTGATGAAGGAAAAGGAATTCCCATTTTGTTTATCCACGGAACACTGTCTAACTCCAATACATGGAGAAAAATCATTCCTGAGTTAAGTTCAATATACAGATGTATTGCTATTGATTTGCCACTTGGAGGGCATTCCGTACCTTTAGAAAATAAAGTAAAATTATCTCCTAACGGGATAGCAAATATTATCAAAGATTTTTTAGACTATTTAACCATAGATAAAATCATAATTGTATCTAATGATACCGGAGGAGCTTATACACAGATTTTTACTTCACTCTATCCTGAAAGTATTGACAAATTAATTTTTTCAAATTGTGAAGTCATGGAGGTTTTTCCTCCATTAAAATTCAAATATTTAATTAAAGCTGTAAAAATTCCCGGCTTTACTTTTCTTTTAGGAAATGCTTTTAGGATAAAAAGTCTCCTTACTTCTGATATGATGATGGGATTATTATCGCATAGTTTAACCAATGAGGAACTTTCTGAACTTTATTTAAAATCTTTTATTACTGACAAAATTGTTCGTGAAAATTTCGTTTCAAATGTAAAAACCTGGTCGCCAAAATATACCATTGAAGCTGCGGACAAATTAAAAGCTTTCGAAAATCCTGTTCTTATTCTATGGGGAGAAGATGATAAAAAGCTATTTCCGATAAAATTAGGACAACAATTAAAAAGTATTTTCAGGAATTCTAAATTGATTGTAATTCCAAATTCAAAAACATACGTTCAGGAAGATCAGCCTGAAATTGTAATTAGAGAGCTTATTAGTTTTATAGGGAGTTCAGCTTCATCAAGATGAAATAATTACTGACTTTTGATATCTATTCTATCCTCTTCAAACAATAATTTGATGTTTTCATAAGAGTTAGTAAGAGCCTCCTTGATTTGTTCAGGGTTTAACCAGGCTACTTTCTCAATACCTTCTTCGATTTGTCCATGTGGAGTTCCTTCAAAATCTGAATGCATTTCGAACCAATGTGTAATTTTGAGTTTGTATTTTCCATTGCGTTTAAAAACATGATATGTTTTTTCGAGTTTGTTTGTAATTCTCAATTTTCCAACACCAGTCTCCTCTTCTACTTCCCTCATGGCCGTGTTCTCGATTTCTTCGCCTTTTTCGGTTCCACCTTTTGGCAGATCCCATTTTCCGTTTCTGAAAATAAACAAAACTTCTCCTTTTTTATTATAAACTAATCCACCACCGGCTTTATTAACAGGTATTTTAGCCTTTAAGGTTTTCATTATTTCCTTTTCGTCAGGATGATACAGATAAGCTTTCTGAATTTTATTTTGAAACATTTTCACGATGACCTGCTCTATATCAATACTTTCCAACAAGAATAATTGAAAATTAGTCTCCTTTGAGATTTCATTTGTCAAAAAAAGTGGTTTGTCGTTCACAAAAACTTTATACATTTGTACTATGATTTTTAATAAAGATACCGCCGAAAAAACAGCAGAATTGCTTTTGCAAATAAATGCAATTAAATTGAATCCAGAAAATCCTTTTACATGGGCTTCTGGATGGAAATCACCTATTTATTGTGATAATAGGTTAATTCTTTCATTTCCTGCCATCCGAAATTATGTTCGTGATGAGTTTGCGAAAAATATAGAAAAACAATTTGGTAAACCAGATGTTATTGCCGGAGTTGCCACAGGAGCCATTGGAATTGGGATTCTTGTTGCTGAAAGTCTGGGATTGCCTTTTGTATATGTCCGTCCGGAAGCCAAAAAACATGGAAGACAAAACCAGGTTGAGGGTTTTTTACAAAAAGGACAAAATGTTGTTGTTGTTGAAGATTTAATTAGTACAGGAAACAGTAGCTTAATGGCTGTAGAAGCCTTACGCAATGAAGGAGCTAATATTAAAGGGATGGCAGCAATTTTTACTTACGGTTTTAATGTTGCTCAGGAGAATTTCAAAAATGCAAATATTGACTTGTACACGCTAAGTAATTATGAAAATTTATTAGATTTAGCAGTTCAGAAACAATATATAAGCGAAGATCAACAGACAGCTTTACAAGAATGGAGTTTGAGCCCATCAACTTGGGGGCAGGAATAGATTTTCAAAATTTGTTTAGCTCTTTTTGGAATTTGGTATTTAAAAAACTGGAATTTCATTAAAGCTTAAGCTTTGTAAACTTACAATTTCAACTCAAAGAAATAAAAAACCTTGCGCTTTTTGCGGTTAAAAAAAATAACAAACAAAAAATAATATGAACTTAGAAAGTCCAAAAGTTACTGTTCAGAAATCAGCTCAGGATTTATTTGATTTATTGACTGATGTAAAGAATTTTGAAAAATTAATGCCGGAAAATATTGCCAAATTTGAAGTAATTGGCGAAGATGCTTTTATTTTTGGACTAAAAGGGATGCCGGAAATAAAACTTAAAATGAAGGATAAAGTGGCGCCCAACAAAATTATTTTAGGAGCTGCAAGCGATAAACTTCCTTTTACTTTAGTTTCAAATATCGAAAGCGTTTCTGATTCATCAAGTGAAGTTCAATTATTATTTGAAGGAGAATTTAATCCAATGATGGCTATGATGATTAAGGGGCCTATTAGCAAATTTATTGAAACGTTAGCTATTAATATGACTAAATTATAATAAATTGGTTTATTAATTTCCTATTTTACAATTTAAAAAGCCTGATTCAATCAGGCTTTTTTATTTCCATCCTCAATTTAATAATGCATTTGGATTTCTTTAATATCAAATTCTGAAACCGAATCATCTTCTAATAAAATTTGTATTTTTCCAGTAGAAGAAACTCCTTGAATTATCCCCATGAAATTTTGGTTTTCGAGGTTTTTAAATACAGTTGGGATGCCTTTTCGAAATAAAGAATTGAAATATTCTTTCCAAAAAAGTGCAGAATTAGTTTCCCACAATTCTATTTTCTCTCTTATTTTTTTAATGATAAAAAAAGGTAAAGAATCTTTATCAAAATCTACGTTGCAAATTACTTTTAGTGAAGAAGCATTTGGTAAATGTTCAAAATTTATTTGGTTAACATTTAAGCCTAACCCTACTACTGACACAATTCTGCCATCACTCTTGATGGTATTTTCGATAAGTATGCCACCAATTTTTTTATTGTATGACATAATGTCGTTTGGCCATTTTATACTTAAATTAGGAATATCTAAAGATTTTAATGTTTCAATAACTGCTAATGAAACTATGATACTTATATTAAAAACCTGCTCGTTATCATACAAAAAATCCTTAACCAAAACACTCATAATTAAGTTTTTACCTGATTCAGACTCCCATTTAGCTCCCATCTGGCCTTTTCCTTTTGTCTGATTTTCAGCTGTTACCACTGTAAAATTATCCAGTTCATCCTGACTTGATAATGCCTTAAGAAAGTCGTTTGTTGAATCTATGGCATCGAGTTTGATTAGTTTCATTCAAGTAATTTAAATAACTTAATTTAATATTTTGTTAAGGTTCAAAAATAATCACAAATTTTGGTAACTTTACAAATTCATATAAAATAATTCATGGCGAAAAAGACTATTAATAATGATGTTCTATTGGCGAACATAATCAAAGGAATTGAAGAAGTAAAAGGAAATGATATCGATATTCTTGACTTAAGAGAAATAGACACGGCTGTTTGTGACTATTTTGTAATTTGTAACGGAAGTTCAAATACTCAGGTTAACGCCATTGTAAACTCAATTCAAAAAACAGTATCTAAAGACCTAAAAGATAAACCCTGGCACGTAGAAGGGACCGATAATGCAGAATGGGTTCTTATGGATTATGTGCATATCGTGGTACATGTTTTTCAAAAGCACATTCGTGAATACTACAATATCGAAAGCCTTTGGGGTGACGCCAAAATAACTACAATCGAAAACAAATACTAAAAGAAATTTTCTCTACTAATGGCTAAAGATAATAATCCAAATCCAGGTAAATTTAAGATAAGTCCCTGGTTAATATACACCGCTATACTCCTTGTATTTTTATTTATAAGTTTTGCAACAGGAGGCTCTAATTTAAGCGAACCAGCCCAATTGAAATCGTCTGACATTGATAATATGTTAGCCAAAGGGCAAATTAAAAATGTTATTATTTTCAATAATAAAGATGCTGAAATTTATCTTTCTGATGCAGCACTAAAAGATCCAGCGAATAAAAAGGTCGCTAAAGATATGTTTGACAGACCTAACAAAGGTCCTCATTACACGACTAAGTTTGGTGATTTAAAATCTTTTCAGGAAAAACTTGATAAGGCTAAGGCTGAAAAAAAATTAGTTGATTATGATTTTAAAGAAGCAAGTAACTGGAGCGATATCTTAGTTAGCTTACTCCCTATCATCATCATCATTGGTGTATGGATTTTCATAATGCGTAAAATGTCTGGTGGAGCCGGTGGCGGTGGTGGACAAATTTTTAACATCGGAAAATCTAAAGCTAAACTTTTTGACGAAAAAACTGATATTAAAACAACATTTAAGGATGTTGCCGGTTTAGAAGGAGCCAAAGAAGAAATTCAGGAAATTGTTGAATTCCTTAAAAATCCTGAAAAATACACTAACCTGGGAGGTAAAATTCCAAAAGGTGCTTTACTTGTAGGACCTCCGGGAACAGGTAAAACTTTGCTTGCAAAAGCTGTTGCAGGAGAAGCTCAGGTACCTTTCTTCTCTTTATCTGGTTCTGATTTTGTTGAAATGTTTGTAGGTGTCGGAGCGTCGCGTGTTCGTGACTTGTTCAAACAGGCTAAGGAAAAATCTCCTGCCATTATTTTCATTGATGAAATTGATGCTGTTGGTAGAGCGAGAGGAAAAAGTAATATGTCTGGCGGAAATGACGAAAGAGAGAATACTTTGAACCAATTACTAACCGAAATGGATGGTTTTGGAACAAACTCCAACGTAATTGTTTTAGCAGCAACCAACAGAGCCGATGTACTTGACAAAGCCTTGATGCGTGCTGGCCGTTTTGACAGACAAATTTTTGTTGACTTACCGGACATTCGTGAAAGAGCTGAAATTTTTCAGGTACACTTAAAACCGATCAAAAAAGTTGAAGGTCTTGATTTAGATTTCTTAGCAAAACAAACTCCGGGCTTCTCCGGTGCTGATATTGCAAATGTTTGTAATGAAGCGGCTCTAATTGCTGCACGTAACAACAAAGCTGCAGTAGACAGACAAGATTTCTTAGATGCTGTTGACAGAATCATCGGTGGTCTTGAAAAGAAAAACAAAATTATTACTCCAGACGAAAAGAGAGCAATTGCAATTCACGAAGCAGGCCACGCCACTGTAAGCTGGATGTTAGAGCATGCTGCTCCATTGATCAAAGTAACTATTGTTCCTCGTGGACAAAGTTTAGGAGCTGCATGGTATTTACCTGAAGAAAGACAAATCGTAAGAACAGATCAAATGTTAGACGAAATGTGTGCTACTATGGGGGGAAGAGCTGCTGAAAAAGTAACTTTTGACAGAATTTCAACTGGTGCATTAAGCGATTTGGAAAAAGTTACACGTCAGGCTCGAGCTATGGTAACGATTTATGGTTTGAATGATAAAATTGGTAATGTTACTTATTACGATTCAACAGGACAGAGTGAATATAATTTTTCTAAACCATATTCTGATGAAACTGCTAAAATTATTGATGCTGAAATCTCAGAATTAATTGAAGGTCAATATCAAAGAGCTATTCAAATTTTAGAAGAAAACAAAGACAAGCTAAATCAACTTGCCGATATATTGATTGAAAAAGAAGTTATTTTTAAAGATGACTTAGAAACAATATTTGGAAAACGTACTTTTGACAAAAATTTAGGAGAAGTAGTTTCGTAATTTTTTAGCAAAATATTCAATATTTTTTAAAATCTTAATTCAAAAGAGGCTTTTGAATTAAGATTTTTTTATCTTTGAACGTTTTCAATTAACATGTAAAGTATTTCATATAAAATGAGTTTTTTCAAAAAAATATTTGGTACTGCCAATACTTCATCAGATGAAGAAAATGAAAGTGAGTATGGAAACAATCCTACCCCAAACAGTCATTTATCCATAGATGAGCAATTCATTTTTAATTTTAAAAAAAATGGAGGAAAATTTTTGTATTGCGAAAACAAACAGGAAGTTGAAGAACAACTAGAAAATATTTTAGAAGAAAATGATTGGTTTGAAAGTGAAGCTTTATGTTATGAACCAAGGCTTTTCCCTTTATTAGAAGAAAACAAACTATTATATATTTCACCTAAAAGCCCAAAATTTTTATTAGCTTCATGTGAAAATCTTATTGCTGATGAAGGATCCATTTTATTTTCATCAAAACAAATCAGGCAAGACAAACCAAATGAGCTGCCGGCAAATATTGTCATAATAGCAACTACAAGCCAAATACTCCCTATGAAAAGCGATGGTTTAAGCGCTATTAAAAGAAAATACGAAAGGGATTACCCTACGAATATTACAACAATAAAATATTTCGAAAAAGCAAAAGAAGAAGATTTTACTCAATACGGAAGTGTTGCAAAAAATTTATACTTATTGCTGTTAGAGGACCTTTAAGATGAATGAAACACTCAAGAGAACCATTTCTGGTGCTGTTTATATCGCTTTACTATTGACTTCTATTCTGTTTTCTACTGAAAGCTTTATTTTTCTTTTTGGTATTTTTCTAATTATTACTATTTATGAATTTTGCAATTTAGTTAACCTTAATAAAGTATTTTCTATTCTTTTTGGAATTTTATTATACTCCGGTATTATATCAGTAAGTCATTATAATCAACAAACTACTTTATTTTTGGAGGATTTATTTAATTCAAAATTAAATTTGAACGCCAATATTCAACAGTTAGATCTAATACTGCTAGCCGTTACTATTGTTATCTCAATAAAATGTATTTTATTTTTATTTTACGATAATGTGCAGAAAGTAAGTATTTCATCAAAATACCTCTATTTACTAGGATACATTACCCTTCCTTTTATTTTTATCATTAAAATCTCTTTTGGGACCAATGATTATAATCCAAAGATTATTATTGGATTATTTGTTTTGATCTGGACCAATGATACATTTGCTTATTTGATAGGAAAATCCATTGGAAAACATAAGTTATTTGAACGCATTTCACCTAAAAAAACAATAGAGGGCTTTCTTGGCGGAGTTGTTTTTGCTGCCTTTGCAGGCTTTTTAATTTCAAAATTATACATTCAGCCCAATCCAGATTTCAGCAGCAGATCTATTTTGATTTGGACGATTATTGCTTTAATTGCCAGTATTTTTGGAACGATAGGTGATTTAATTGAATCCAAGTTTAAAAGAATTGCAGGCGTAAAAGATAGCGGTGCCATTATGCCAGGACATGGAGGTATTTTAGATCGGTTAGATAGTGTTATATTTGTAGCACCAGTTATATTTTTATTTTATCAAATTTTATATTATGTTTCATAAAGAAGGAGGCCCATCGATTTTATTAGGTACTGTTTTTGCAGTTGCCGTACTTTTAATTGCTGATAAATTCATTGATATTACATGGCTAAGAATGCTTGTGCAGATTGCTGGTGTAATCGTTTTGATTATTATCTTACAGTTTTTCAGAAATCCTAAAAGAATTGCGATCAGAAACATTGATCATATTCTTGCTCCGGTAGACGGAAAAGTGGTAGTTATTGAAGAAGTGTATGAAGGTGAGTTTTTTAAAGATAAACGTTTACAGGTTTCTATTTTTATGTCGCCTATCAATGTACACGTAACACGTTATGCAATGGATGGTATTATAAAATTCAGTAAATATCACCCTGGTAAATTTTTAGTTGCATGGCATCCAAAAGCAAGTGAAGAAAATGAAAGAACAACTGTTGTAATTGAAAACGATACGTTTGGACAAATACTTTACAGACAAATTGCCGGCGCACTAGCACGCAGGATTGTAAATTATGCTAAAGAAGGAACACAGGTTGTTCAGGGAACTGATGCCGGTTTTATTAAATTTGGTTCAAGAGTAGATTTATTTTTACCTTTAGGTACTCCAATCGATGTGGTTTTAGGCCAAAAAGCAATTGGAGGCAAAACTATTATCGCGACAAAAGCTTAATGACTAAAAAAGATTTAGATATTCGTTTTTCTGAAGCTGTAGAAAAAGCTATGAAGATGACACAGGCTTCACTGCCACAAGATGTGCAGCTAAGGCTTTATGCCTATTACAAACAAGCTACGTTTGGAACAGCGGTATATAATCAATCCGAAAATTTTGGTTTACGTGATGCGTTCAAAACAAATGCATGGATGCAAATCAGCCATATATCTATTGAAGAAGCAAAAGAAAATTACATTGAAATAATCAATTTACTAACATCAAAATAATTAAATTATGAAAAGAAACATCATTGGTTTTACTTTCACAGCTTCATTACTGATGTTATTTTCCTGTAATGATAATAATAAATTAACCGAAGTTGTTGAAGTTCCTTTACCAACAAAGGAAGAAAAGATTACTATTGGAACTCCGGCTGATGTAAAAGCAGATGAAGGTTCTTTTGCTTTGACAAAACTGCCTTTTGGCTATGATGCCTTAGCTCCGGGTATAAGATCATTGACTTTAGAAACTCATTATTCGAAACATTATTTAACCTATACAAATAATTTAAATAAAGAAATTGCTTCAACTGAATTAGAAAATGCTTCCATTGAAGATATCCTGAAAAAATTGGACATGAACAATACCAAGCTTCGTCAAAATGCAGGTGGTTATTACAATCATACTCTTTATTTTGATATTTTAACCCCAAAAGAGCAAACTCCAAAAGATACTTTAGCGGGTTCTATCAATAAAGAATTTGGATCTTTTAACAATCTCACGACTCAATTTAAGAATGAGGCAACCAAACAATTCGGTTCAGGATGGGTTTGGTTAGTAGTAGACAGAGCAGGAAAATTACAAATTACAACTACCGAAAATCAGGATAATCCTTTAATGAGAAATGCTTTGATTCCCGGAACCCCAATTTTAGGAATTGATTTATGGGAACACGCTTATTATCTGGATTATCAAAACAGAAAAGGAAGCTATATAGATGCTTTTTACAAATTAATTAATTGGGAAAAGGTCAACGAAAATTACAAAACTGCCCTAACCAAGGTCAAAAAATATTAAAAAAATTCCAATTGTAAATAAAAAAGTTTGATGAAGAATATCATCAAACTTTTTTATTGAATTTATATTGCGAAATTAAATACCTGCAATAACTTTTATTTCATCAATTATTCGAAGTGCTAAAACATCTGCTTTTTCCTGAGAAGAAGCTTCAGTATAAATGCGAATAATAGGCTCTGTATTTGATTTTCTTAAATGAACCCATTCTGCAGCAAAATCAATTTTCACACCATCGATTGTTGTAATGTCTTCGTTTTTATATTTATCAGTCATGGCAACCAAAATAGCATCAACATCAATCTGTGGAGTCAATTCAATTTTATTTTTGCTCATATAGTATTCCGGATATGAAGCACGCAACGCAGAAACTGAAATCTTTTTGTTTGCCAAATGCGTTAAAAATAATGCTACTCCAACCAAACTATCTCTTCCGTAATGGGATTCAGGATAAATTATTCCACCGTTCCCTTCTCCTCCAATAATAGCATTGTTTTTCTTCATTAGCTCCACAACATTTACTTCTCCTACAGCACTTGCTTCGTAGCTTCCGTTATGTACATTGGTCACATCTCGTAATGCACGTGATGATGACATATTAGAAACTGTATTTCCGGGAGTTTTACTCAAAACATAATCTGCACAAGCTACTAAAGTATATTCTTCTCCAAACATTTCTCCGTCTTCAGAAATAAATGCTAAACGGTCAACATCGGGATCCACTACAATTCCTAAATCTGCTTTCTCTTTAACAACTAATTCTGAGATATCAGTTAGATGTTCTTTTAATGGCTCCGGATTATGAGGAAAATGTCCGTTTGGTTCACAGTATAACTTTACAACTTCAACGCCCATCTGTTCTAATAGTTTCGGAATAATGATTCCACCCGAAGAATTTACACCATCAACAACAACCTTAAATTTTGCAGATTTCACAGCTTCAGTATCTACCAATGCTAAATTCAAAACTTCATCAATATGAATATCCATATAGGCGTCATTTACTGTAACTTCTCCTAAATTATCTACATCAGAAAAATCGAAAGCTTCAGCATCTGCAATTTCAAGAATTTTTGCACCTTCAGCCCCGCTTAAAAACTCTCCTTTATCATTCAATAATTTTAGTGCATTCCATTGTTTTGGATTATGCGAAGCGGTCAGGATTATTCCGCCATCTGCTTTTTCCAATGGCACAGCAATTTCTACAGTTGGCGTTGTCGAAAGTCCGAGATCAATTACATTAATTCCTAAACCTATCAGCGTATTTACAACGAGATTATGGATCATTGGCCCTGAAATCCTTGCATCGCGACCAATTACCACGGTTAATTTTTCTTTTGAAATATTATTTTTTAGAAAGGTTCCGTATGCCGATGCAAATTTTACAGCATCAACAGGAGTCAGGTTATCTCCTACTTTTCCACCGATTGTTCCTCTTATTCCTGAAATCGATTTTATTAAAGTCATTTTTGTGAGTTATGGTTATTTGTTACAAATATAAAAAAGTTGCTGGCTTACTGAGACGTTAAGACACTAAGATTTTAAAATAATCGTTAAATATTATGATAAATGACTGATGATTTTTTTAACAAAAATGATTTAAAAAGTTTTTTATACATTTACCATAACCATCACGGTTACTTAATCACTCAGAATCTTAATACATCAAAAGCAATGAATTTCCTTGCCCACATATATCTTTCAGGCGAAAATGATTTAATTAAAATTGGCAATTTTATGGCTGATGGGATTCGTGGAAAGCAATTTGAACATTTTCCGAATGATGTGCAAAAAGGAATTATTTTACATCGCTTTATAGATACTTATACAGATTCACATGATATCTTCAGACAAAGTACCAGGCGGTTACACGAAAAATATCATCATTATGCCGGAGTGATTGTAGATATTGTTTACGATCATTTTTTAGCCAAAAACTGGACAAAATATTCAGATGAAAAATTAGAGGATTTTATCAATCGTTTTTATAATTCATTACATGAAAATTATGCTATTCTTACTGAAAAGACACAAGGCTTAATGCCTTATATGATTGAAAGAAACTGGCTTTTGAGTTACCAGACAGTGGAAGGAATCCATCAAATTCTAACTCAAATGGACCGAAGGTCAAAAAACATATCCAAAATGCAATTTGCCAGCGAAGAACTAAAAGAATTTTATACTGAATTTGAGAATGAATTCACAACTTTTTTTGAAGATATTCAAAAGCAATCCAAACAAAAATTACTTTCCTTATAAAGTCAAAAATTTCACATTATGAAAAAAATTACTTTTTTATCCTATTTTATTTTCTCATTTGGTTTTGCACAAGAAAACATAAATCCAACTGGATTGGTTGCTTCGAAAGCAATGGTAGTTTCAGCAAGAGAAGAAGCCTCTAAAATAGGTGTTGAAATTATGAGAAAAGGTGGAAATGCTTTTGATGCGATGGTTGGAACAGAATTGGCTCTGGCAGTTGCTTTTCCGTTTGCGGGAAATATTGGTGGCGGCGGTTTTATGATTTATAGAAGAGGAAATGGAGAAGTTGGATCTTTAGATTATCGTGAAAAAGCCCCACTTGCAGCTTCAAAAGATATGTTTTTGGATAAAGATGGAAATGTCATAAAAGGAAAAAGTACTGAAACAGCCCTTGCAATTGGTGTTCCGGGGACTGTAGCCGGAGTTTTTGCAGTACATAAAAAGTTTGGTTCGCTGCGAATTTCTGAAATTTTAAAACCTGTTATTGCTTTAGCTGAACGAGGAGTTGTAGTAACCCAGAAACAAGAAAAAAGTCTAAATGACTACCGGGATGCCATCATAAAAGTAAATGATTCAACAACACTATTCGCAACTCATTTTAAAGCAAATGATACGATTAAATATCCTGCACTTGCCAATACTTTAAAACGAATTGCAAAGCATGGAAGAAATGAATTTTATAAAGGTGAAACAGCCAAAATTTTAGTTGATTATCTTCAGAAAAAGGGCGGAATTATAACCCTTGAGGATTTGGCAAAATATGAGGCGAAATGGAGAAAACCGCTTCAGTTTACCTATAAAGATTTAAAAATCACATCCATGTCTCCTCCAAGCAGCGGAGGGATTTGCCTTGCACAAATTATGAAAATGATTGCTCCTTACGATTTAGCAAAAATGGGACATAATTCAGCAGAGGCTATTCAGGTAATCGTTGAAGCTGAAAGAAGAGCTTATGCCGACAGAAGTCAGTTTTTAGGTGACCCTGATTTTGTAAAAATTCCTGTAAAAGCATTACTTTCTGATGATTATTTAAAAGACAGAATGGCAACTTTTAATGTTGACAAAGCCAGTTTATCTTCCGAAATAAAAGAAGGAAATATAACTTATAACGAAAGTACCGAAACTACACATTATTCAATTGTTGACAAATTTGGAAATGCAATTGCAGCTACAACAACTTTAAATGATGGCTACGGATCAAAATATTACTGTGATGAGTTAGGTTTCTTTTTAAATAATGAAATGGACGATTTTAGTGCAAAACCGGGATCACCAAACATGTTTGGATTGGTTGGAAATGAAGCTAATAGTATTGCACCGCAAAAACGTATGTTGAGTTCAATGACACCAACGATTGTAGAGAAAGACGGAAAGCTTTTTATGGTTGTGGGAACTCCTGGCGGTTCAACCATTATAACCTCAGTTTTACAGACTATTTTAAATGTCTACGAATATAAATTCAGTATGCAGGATGCTGTAAATGCACCTCGTTTTCATCATCAATGGTTACCGGATCTTGTTACTTTCGAGCCGAATACCTTTGACAATACTACTATTGACAAGCTTAAAGCAAAAGGATATTTAATCAGTGAGAAGACAACTCCTGTAATAGGAAAAGTTGATGCCATTTTAGTCCTGCCAAACAAAAACCTTGAAGGAGGTGCCGATTTTCGTGGAGATGACACAGCAGTTGGCTTTTAATTTTTATAAAGATTTGTACTTTAATTTATACAAATTTGAATGCTAAGAGCTAAATTTGCAATATCCCTAACTTTTTACAAACAGAATGCTTAAAAAATATTTTAGAAAACTCGAAAGTATTATTGCTTTGGCTAAATCTTTAATGACACCAAAGCAGTTTATTTTTTTATCAAGCGTTCTGATTGGCATCTCATGCTCTTTGGCGGTAATCGTATTAAAAACGTTTGCCCATAGTGTTTTTTCTTTTGCTACATACATCAGCGGAATTTTAAAATGGAGTTTTATTTCCAGTATTCTGCCTGTTATTGGTATTGTACTAACCGTGTTTGTGGTAAACAGAATATTGAACGGAAGCATTGAAAAAGGAACCTCTCAAATATTGTATGCCGTTGCAAAAAAAGCCGGTATTATTCCGAAAAAGCAAATGTATGCGCAAATTATAACCAGTTCTTTAACTGTAGGTTTGGGAGGTTCTGCAGGTCTTGAGAGTCCAATTGTGATTACGGGAGCTGCATTTGGATCAAACTTCGCACAAAACTATAAATTAGCTTACAAAGACAGGACTTTACTAATTGGCTGTGGTGTAGCGGCCGGAATTGGAGCCGCCTTTAACGCCCCTATTGCCGGAGTTCTTTTTGCTATTGAAGTTTTATTGGTTGATGTGAGTATTTCTGCCTTTACTCCTATTATGATTTCTGCTGCAACTGGTGCCTTGGTTTCTGCTATCGTATTAGACGAAAGCATTCTCTTATCTTTTAAAAAGCAGGAAGCTTTTGATTACCATAACATTCCTTTTTATGTACTTTTAGGTATATTAACAGGATTTATGGCGGTCTATTATGCCCGAAATTTTCAGAGAGTCGAGCATTATTTTTCAAAATTAAAACTGAATCCTTACAAAAAGGCTTTATTTGGTTCAACGCTTCTGGCATTATTGATTTTTGTTTTTCCTACGCTTTTTGGAGAAGGCTATGAAAGTATCAGGACTTTATCTGAAACTGATCCTGGTAAACTATTAGACAACACCCTGTTTGAAGATTTTAGAAACAATCAATGGATTTTACTTCTTTTTGTAGGATGCACTATGATGCTAAAAGTGTTTGCTTCCGGATTAACAATTGGAAGTGGCGGAAATGGAGGGAATTTTGCCCCATCATTGTTCTTAGGATCTTATTTAGGTTACTTTTTTTCAAAATCTATCAGTCTGATTGGTTTGTCAAAACTTCCAATCACTAATTTCACAATGGTAGGAATGGCAGGTATTTTGAGCGGATTATTTCATGCTCCTTTGACAGCAATGTTTTTAATTGCTGAAATAACAGGAGGATATAGTCTAATGATCCCTCTAATGATTGTTTCATCAATTAGTTTTGCAATTTCAAAACGTTTTGAAAAATACTCACTTGATGTTAAAAATCTGGCTAAGAAAGGGCACGCTTTTACTAGTAATAAAGATTCAAACATACTATCAACTTTAGATATTGAAACCATTATTCAATGTGATTATCTAACTGTTAATCCTGATGAAAATCTGAGCAAATTAGTCGATCTTATTTCGCATTCAAATCAGGTTGTTTTTGCTGTTATAAACAATGAAAAAGAGCTTCTTGGTATTGTTCATTTTAATGATATCCGTGAAATTATTTTTAATATTTACCGGGTAAAATACACACAGATCAAAGACGTAATGAAAGCCCCTCCGGCAACCATTTATTCTTTTGACAGCATGGAAACTGTAATGAGCAAGTTCGAAAGATCGAAATCTGCATTTCTTCCTGTTATACGAAATGATAAATACTACGGATTTATATCCAAATCCATAGCGCTTGAAGCTTATAGAATGAAATTGCGTTCCATGACTATTGAATAAGTATAAATATCTAATCGAATGAACTTAATTCAGACCGACGTTTTTTGTTACAATTTTTAACATAAACTTCTGCACCGTAGCACAAAAAGAACAAATCAAAGTGGTAACTTTGCGTTTTGCTCAAATTTATGCTTGATAAAGACAATACTATTGAAGTTCTTGGCGCAAGAGTTCATAATCTAAAAAATATCGATATATCCATCCCACGTGAGAAACTGGTTGTCATTACCGGTTTATCAGGCTCGGGAAAATCCTCTTTGGCATTTGATACTATTTATGCTGAAGGACAGCGTCGTTATGTGGAAACTTTTTCGGCGTATGCCAGACAGTTTCTCGGAGGTCTCGAGCGACCTGATGTTGATAAAATCGACGGACTTTCACCCGTAATTGCAATCGAACAAAAAACAACCAGTAAAAGTCCGCGATCAACCGTTGGAACTATTACTGAAATATATGATTTCTTAAGGCTTCTTTACGCCCGTGGAGCTGATGCTTACAGTTATAACACTGGTGAAAAAATGGTTTCTTATTCTGATGAACAAATCAAAGACTTAATCATACAGGATTTTAACGGAAAGCGAATTAATATTTTAGCTCCGATTATTAGAGCCCGAAAAGGACATTATGCCGAATTATTTCAACAAATTACCAAACAGGGTTTCCTGAAAGTTCGCGTAAATGGTGAAGTGCAGGATTTGGTTTCCGGAATGAAATTAGACCGTTATAAAACTCATGATATCGAAATTGTTGTTGACAGGATGCTGATTGATGATACTGCTGACACTCAAAAAAGACTTGCAGAAAGCATTAATACTGCGATGCATCATGGTGAAGATGTTTTGATGATTTTAGATCAGGATTCGAATGAAGTACGTTATTTCAGTCGGAATTTAATGTGTCCTTCAACCGGAATATCCTATCAAAATCCGGAACCGAATTTATTTTCGTTTAACTCTCCAAAAGGTGCCTGTCCCCATTGTAACGGATTGGGAACTGTACACGAGATCAATGTAAAGAAAATTATTCCAAATCCAAAATTATCGATTAAAGCTGGTGGTTTTGCTCCACTTGGTGAATATAAATCTTCCTGGATCTTTAAACAATTAGAAACCATCGGAGAAAAATTCGGGTTTAAAATCACGGATCCAATTGAGAAAATTCCGGAAGAAGCCATGCAAATGATTCTCCATGGCGGGAAAGATAAATTTACGATTAGCTCTAAAGATCTTGGCGTAACTAGAGATTACAAAATTGATTTTGAAGGAATTTCTAATTTTATCAAAAATCAATATGACGAAAGTTCTTCTACAACTTTAAAGCGTTGGGCTAAAGATTTCATGGATGAAGTTAATTGTCCGGTTTGCGATGGTTCTCGTCTAAAAAAAGAAGCTCAGTTTTTTAGGGTAAATGGAAAAAACATCACCGAGTTGTGTGAAATGGATATTTCTGATCTGACAACATGGTTTCTGGATTTGAATAATCATTTATCAGATAAACAGCTTTTAATTGCATCTGAAGTTGTAAAAGAAATCAAAGATCGTCTTAACTTTTTAATGAATGTGGGACTGAATTATCTGGCTTTAAGCCGAAGTTCAAAATCACTTTCTGGCGGAGAAGCACAGCGTATTCGTCTGGCTACACAAATTGGTTCGCAGTTGGTTGGCGTTTTGTATATTCTGGATGAGCCAAGTATTGGTTTACACCAAAGAGATAATGAAAAACTGATTAAATCTCTGGAACAATTACGGGACATTGGAAACTCCGTTATTGTAGTTGAACACGATAAAGATATGATTGAAACGGCTGATTATGTTATTGATATTGGACCAAAAGCCGGAAAATACGGTGGCGAAATTATCAGTATTGGAACTCCTGCCGAAACTTTAAAATCGAATACTATTACCGCTCAATATCTGAACGGTAAAATGAAACTGGAGATTCCGAAAGAGAGAAGAAAAGGAAATGGCAAATTTCTAAAACTGACCGGAGCAACCGGAAACAATCTTAAAAATGTTTCAATTGAAATTCCGTTGGGCCAATTAATATGTGTAACCGGAGTTTCAGGAAGTGGAAAATCAACTTTGATCAATGAAACCCTCTACCCGATTCTGAATGCGTATTATTTTAACGGTGTAAAAAAACCACAGCCTTATAAGAAGATAGAAGGCCTGGAACATATTGACAAAGTAATTGATATTGATCAGAGTCCAATTGGGCGAACACCACGTTCGAATCCGGCGACTTATACCGAAGTTTTTACTGAAATTAGAAATCTTTTTACGATGACCTCTGAGAGTATGATTCGTGGCTACAAAGCAGGTCGTTTCAGTTTTAACGTAAAAGGCGGACGCTGCGAAACCTGTGAAGGTTCAGGAGTAAGAACAATCGAAATGAACTTTTTACCTGATGTTTATGTAGAATGTGAAACCTGTCAGGGAAAACGTTTTAACAGAGAAACTTTAGAAATCAGATACAAAGGAAAATCTATTTCAGATGTACTGAATATGACTGTTGATGAAGCAGTTCCGTTTTTTGAAAACATTCCGAAGATTTACAGAAAAGTAAAAACAATTCAGGATGTGGGTTTAGGTTATATTACCCTTGGTCAGCAAAGTACCACACTTTCGGGTGGCGAAGCGCAGCGTATCAAGCTGGCTGGGGAATTGTCTAAAAAAGATACCGGAAATACATTTTATATCTTAGATGAACCTACAACAGGTTTACATTTTGAAGACATCAGAGTTTTAATGGACGTCATTAATAAACTGGTTGATAAGGGAAATACAATTTTGGTCATCGAACACAACATGGATGTTATCAAGCTTGCCGATTACATCATCGATATTGGCCCTGAAGGTGGAAAAGGTGGCGGACAATTAGTTGCTAAAGGAACACCTGAAGAAGTAGCTCAAAATAAAAAAAGCTATACAGCTAAGTTTTTGAAAAAGGAATTGGTATAAAATCTGTAATAATAAAAAACCAGTAATAAAATCAATTTGTTACTGGTTTTTTATTATTCTTAAGTTAGAATCTAAAACTTTATCAGAATTCTGTTTTTAAAACATACTTATTCTGAAATCTGTTTGCAAACAACAAGCTATTTCTGATTTGTGGTTTCTACTCTGTTTCGTTTTAATATTTCTTCAATCGCAAAACTTGCAGAATCTTTTACATCTCTCTTTCTGTTCTTCAAATATTTTTTCAGATAGCAATTTATTTCAGTGAACCTATTTTCTAATTTTTTCAGCTTCAGATAAACAACTCAGTTTCAAAAGCCATACAAAAGGATACCTGTGGAATTGGGATTTAGCAAATTACGCTAAAGACATTATTAAAACTCTAAATTTTAAAAAAAAATCAACCGATTACAGTAATGATAAACTTCTGTCAATTGTTTCTTTAATATTTTATTGACATATACAATACTTTACTACATTTGGCGCCGATAAATAAGGTTTCTCCCATTCATTATTTGAATTCCTTTATTCTTATACAAGAAACTATTAACCAACACATTAAAACCAAATGAAAAAACTATTACTTTTTTTTTCAGTAATTCTAACTATTAATTCCTATTCTCAAATTTCATTTGAAAAAGGCTATTACATAGATAACTCACAACAAAAAACTGAATGCTACATCAGAAATAATGATTGGAGTAGTAATCCAACTAATTTTAAATACAAATTATCTGAAAATGACGAAATAAAAACAATTGGAATAGAATCAGTCAAAGAATTTGGAATCTACAATATAGCAAAATACACCAGAGCAATAGTCCAGATAGATATTTCAAGTGATAATATTAATGAATTGAGTCGTAATAAAAATCCCGAATTTAATAAAGTGCAATTTTTTTTAAAAGTATTGGTAGAAGGGAAAGCAAATTTGTATGAGGGCGGAAGCGATAAAAAATTTTTCTATAATGTTGACAATTCTACTATTGAACAGTTAATACACAAGAGCTATAAAAATACTGATGATCAAATTGATGTTAACAATGAGTTTCGCATACAATTATGGGGGAATTTAAAGTGTCCACACATAAGTATGGATGTTTTTTCAAAATTAGATTATCGAAAAAACAGTTTAATTAATTTATTCAGTGAATATAATAAATGCAGCAATTCTGACTTTCTTAATTATGAAGCAAAGCAAGAATCAAAGAGAAACGTATTTAATTTAAATCTAAGACCTCGAATAAACTCCGCTTCTTTAATCATAGAAAGTGAGAGACTAAATTATGAAAACACGGATTTTGGAAATAAAATGAGTTTTGGTTTCGGAATTGAAACGGAATTTATTTTACCCTTCAATAAAAACAAATGGGCTGTAATTGTAGAGCCAACCTATCAAAATTTTAAAGCAATAAAAGCAAAAGGGTATGATAGTACAATAAGCGGAGAGTTAATTGCAGAAGCTAAATATACATCCATAGAAATTCCTTTAGGAATCAGGCATTATTTTTTTCTTAATAAAAATTCTAAAATTTTTATTAATGCCTCTTTTATATATGAGTTAACGTTAAAGTCAAGAGTCGAATTTTCAATGGCTGATCGTTCAGGTATCTTTATTAAAGATTTTAATAGTAGTAATAATTTGGGATTTGGAATTGGTTACAAACTTTTTGACAAATATAGTATTGAAATGAGATATAACACTACCAGAAATGTTTTGGCAAATTACACTAAATGGAATTCCGAATACAAAACAACTTCAGTAATATTTGGTTATACAATATTCTAAACTGACTTGAGCTTATTAGACATAAAAGAAGAATCATAAAAAATTATGATTCTTCTTTTCCATTGAGCATTCTATAAGTCTAAATAATTTATTTTGTTTTTTCTGAAGGGCCTGAGTCTGTAGCGCCGTCTTTAGGACTTTCGCCAGGGCCACTTCCTGTTCCTGTACCTCCTTTGTCTGTTCCGGACGAGCCTTTTGGGCTTTTATTAGTTGTACTGAAACCGTCTATTTTTGTAGTATCAGATTCAGTTTTTAGAGTATCGTCTTCAGTCGCCTGAAGCGTTTCAATTTTATCGCTGTATCCATCTTGTTCATTGTTTTTACAAGAAAATAAAATTCCTGTTACCGTTAAGGCAAAAACAAATATTATTTTTGATTTAAATAGAGTCTTCATACTATTAGATTTTTTTATTCAATTAAATCAAATTTAAAATTATGTACAATAATTCTTGTTACATAATTATGTCTTTTTTTTATACATCTTTTTTATAAAAAATCTTTGATTAGCATCTACAAAGCTATTCAACACTTTTGCATAGACTTTGAAATAATTGTAAGTTTATAAAATAGTAAAATCCTATTAAAAAGAATCATTAAAATATCTTCTCAAATATGCCTATTTATAACCATAACAATCATACAAAATTACAACTTTCCTATTACCTAAATCCAGATGTTCTCTTTTTGGCCAAAGACCTTTTAGGGAAAGTTCTTTTTACACAAATAAATGGAGAAGTAACAGCAGGTGTTATTATAGAAACTGAAGCTTATTTTGGAGTAACGGATAAAGCCTCACATGCCTATGGTGGAAGACGCACTAACCGAACCGAAACGATGTATAGTGAAGGAGGTGTTTCATATGTTTATTTATGCTACGGCATTCATCATCTCTTTAATATTGTCAGTTCAGTAAAAGGTGAACCTCATGCCGTATTGATACGAGGTATTGAACCATTAATTGGAAAAGATATTATGGAAATCAGACGTAATATGTCTGCCGTTAAAGCTGCCATTTCATCAGGTCCGGGATCTGTAGCGAAAGCGATGGGGATTGACAAATCTTTTAATCAAAAAGATTTAACAGGAGAAGAAATCTGGATTGAGGATTATAATATTCGATATAATTCAGACGAAATTGTTTCAACTCCTCGTGTTGGTGTAGCATATGCGCAGGAGGATGCGTTTTTACCCTGGAGATTCTTTATTAAGGACAACAAGTATGTAAGCAAACCCAACAAAACTATTCCATAAACTCAAGTACTACTCCACAACTTTTAAAATCCAAATATCTTAATTGAATATGCTTTTTGAGGTAGGGCAATTTTCTGAAAAGAAATTTATCTTTTGTGAAAAGAACATTTTTAACTTCACTTTCACGTTCAAAATTTAGTATTAAGGTATCAGAATTAGTTACCCACGTGAAAATTTCCTTTTCTTTTACATCTTCATGTTCTAAATATCCTTTTTTGTCTTTAAAAAATGTAAAAGAAAAACCTTTCGGAACTTCTTCTCTTTCACTACAAAACATACCGCAAACTTTCCATTTTCCTAAGATAATATTTTCATCGCTTTTTTCTTTATTTTCGGTAAAGAATAGCATAAGAGAAATTGAAAGTGCTAAAATATACATTTTCATAAAAAGCTATTTTTATATATTCTATTTGTTTTGGACATCAAAAGCCACGCGAAAGAATTCACACGGAAGCGGGGAAAGTTGTGCCAAATCTATTATGTAATATTTAATTATGTTGATTTCCAGGGGCAAAATAACCGATAACATCCTGGTAATCAAGAAGGTTTTGAATTAAATTAAGCCCATTCTTCGGATTTGCTAAATCATTCAAATACAAAACCATTTTTCCATTAAGCCTATTGCCAAAATTTGTTGTAGCGTGTGTTGGTGGCAGTTTTTATTTCGTCCGTTTTGCTTCTATCTTATTTCCATTCTGTAATAAAAACAAATTTGAAATTTCTCCTTTTTCATTCTTTTCAAACTGAATTTGTGCATCTACTACTTTGTAGAAAAATAACATTTCACTTTCTACAAATATTGGGAACGCATTTTGTCCTGTCAATTGTGAAAAAAGTTGGTCTTTATCTAATGAAATTTTGATTTCAAAATCTTTTTTAACTTCATAAGTCCCAACAAACTTTTGAAGTTCTTCAGTTGTAATACTAATTTCTTTTCTGATTTTTTGCACAGGTAATGGTTTATTATATAGAATACTTCTAATTGATTTTGAAGGAATTGAAACGTTGTTGTGATTTTGAAGTATTATTATTGTTTTATCATTTGTAATATGTCTTTCGATAAAAGTTACATAACCTGGCCACCCCCCACTATGGTTTGCAATTTTTCCAAAATCAGCATTGTATTCAATTCCCCAGCCAAAACCATAATTCCTTTTAGCCCCGTCTTTCAAAATTGCTACTTCAAAAATTGCTTCCATTCCTTCTTTTGTGAGTAATTTATTGGCATATAATGCTCTATCCCAAATCAATAAATCTTTTACAGTTGAATTAACTGTTCCGTCTCCAACAATACCATCAAGCCAAATAACCATTTTAGTTTCTTTCAATTCGTCTGGTAAAACATATTTTTTCAAACTATCTGAGTAAACATAACCAAAAGCATAATTGTCAATTTTCTTTGGCGATAATCTACGAGTGTACACAAAGGTATTTTTCATTTTCAACGGTTGGAAAATAGCCTTGTTTAGATAGTCAGCGTATGTCAAACCCGATGCTTTCTCAATTATTGATGCCAATAATGCATAGCCCGTGTTGCTATATTCCCATTTAGTATTTGGCTCAAATACTATTTTTGGTTGATGGTTACTAAATATATTAATTATGTCTTTGTTAGTAGCAATTTTAGATTTGTCAAATAAACTATCCATAAGCTTCATATAGTCTGGTAGACCTCCAGTATGATTTAATAAGTTTCTTATAGTTACACCTTTATAAAAAGAAAGTTCGGGTAAGTATTTTTTGATGTCATCATCCAAATTCAACTTCCCTTTTTCTTTAAGTATCATTATCCCCATAGCTGTGAACTGCTTTGAACAAGATGCCAATTCAAAAATCGAATTTTCGTTCAATTTATCTTTTTTTGTTTCGTTTGCAAGTCCAAAACTATGGCTATAAATAACTTTCCCCTTTTCTGCAATTAGAAAATTTCCATTGATTTTCTCTTTTGAATAAAGAGAATTGAGTAAACTGTCAATTTTTTGAATTCTGTCTTGACCAAATGTAAGATGTCCAATTAAAAGAAGTCCGATTGTAATTGATAATTTCATTTTTTATTTCTTGTTAATTAATGTAGGTGAGATGTCCCGCAAAATTGCCATCAACCTCAGTCTGTGAAAAAACTAAAATCTGCCTCTTGAGAATCCCATATTTGAGATTTTACTCCGGTGGCTCTCCGAATACTTTCTAAATTTGAAAAAGTTTTTTCACAGCCTGATGTTCTTGCACTACAGCGGGCTTGGGACTAAATTAAGCCCATCCTTCGGGTTTGCCACCCCAGCGATAGCGAACAGGCGAAGCAAATCATCCCAAATACAAAACCAACTTTCCATTAAGCCTATTACCCAAATGCGTTGTAGTAGCAGTTGGCGGTTCGGTTTTTTATATTCTGATTTTCACTTTTTCAAATTCACCATTTTTATTTTCTTTCCATTGATTTTCGCCAATTAAATAAAAATGCTTTTTTTCTTTTATAATTCTGTTTTCAAAATCCTTATTTTCAGAAATAAATCCTTTAGTTCTTGCAATTTCTTCCCACTTTCCATTTTTAAACGTCCAGACATAAATGTTATTCCACCAACCTTCGCTTGTCCTAGAAAAAATAATCATTTCATTTCCTTTGTCATTATTCAAATTTTCAGTTTTCATTATAACAAGACCTAAACTCTGGTCAAAACTGATTTCAGGAATATTTTTCGAAAAAGTAATATTTATTACACAATTTTTTCCTCCGCATTCAATTTCGCCCGTTTCCAAGTTTCGTTTTAGAGATACAAAAGCCGTATCGTTTATTTTGTCATTATTTACGTCTCCAATAAAGAATTTTTTATTTTCAGTTTCAATTTTTGCATTGACACATTCTTTGGTTTTAACTGCTTTAGAAATATTTTTTTTACTTTCTTTTTTCTCAAAATGATAACTTTTATTGTCTTCATTAAAAACCTTCTTAATTGATAATCCAAGCAAGATTGACAACATAATTATTCCACCAAATATGAATTGAAGTTTTTTACTCATCTATTTATTTTATTGCCATTTTCTGTTCTGCTAAACTGACCACCAACGTCAGTCTGTGAAAAAACTTCAGTTTTGTTGTAAACAAATATAGGGAAGTATTATTTTTAAAACAGGATTTTTCGTATTTTTAGTAATGCAACATATTCTAGGAATTTCCCGCCAACAAATGCGTTTTTCAAGTTTAGAAGATGCAATATCTGCCGATAATCAAGTACGTTTTATAGATGCTTTTGTAACATTTTTAGATTTGGAAAAACTTGGTTTTGCAGTTACTTCTATTAAATCAGAAGGTCGACCGGGCTATAATATCAAAATGTTTTTAAAAATCTATTTATACGGTTATCTTAACGGATTAAGAAGAAGTCGCAAGCTGGAAAAAGAATGTTTGAGAAACATTGAAATGCAGTGGTTGTTAGAAGATATTCGACCGAACTACCACAGTATCTCTGACTTTAGAAAGAATAATCCCCTTGCATTAAAGAACCTGTTCAAGTTGTTTGTTAGCTTCCTTAAAGATACCGATTTAATAGGTTGTCAAACCATTGGCCATTGATGGAACTAAAAGTCGTGCTCACAACAGTAAAAAAGCTAATTTTAATCAAAAGAAAATAGATAAACATTTAGAATATATTGAAACCAAAACCCAGCAATACCTTGATGCTTTGGAAGAAAATGATGCAAAGCAGAACCCTGAAAAAATCAAAAAACATCCAGCAAAAAATTGAACGTTTAAAACAAAACAAAATCCGTTATGAATTACTGGAAGAAAAGCTAAAAGCTAGCGGCGAACCTCAAATAAGCACTACCGACAGCGATGCCAGAGCCTTATTAGTGCAAGGGCAAGTGGTTGAAATCTCATTTAATATGCAGGCTGCAGTCGATGCCAAACACAATCTTGTGGTAGCCACTCATACCATCAACAAGAACGACCGCAGTGCCTTGTCTGCCATTGCAATAGAAGCCAAAGAAAATTTAGGAATTGAGACTTATACAGCATTAGTGGACAAAGGCTACCATAATGGCAAACAAATAGAAGTCTGCACACAAGCCAATATTACTACCATTGTAGCACAGCCCGAACAAGGAAAAAATAACGAAAAAGGCACAACTAAGGATTACCTGGTCGCCCGGTTTCGATACGATAAAATGACCGATACTTATACTTGCCCACAAGTTGAAATACTAAAAACTACTGGTAGTTGGCATAAAAAAACTACGGATAAAGACAGCTATAATTTTAAAAAGTACCGAACCCCAAAATGCAAAGAATGCCCTGTAAAACATTTATGCACAAGCAGGTCAGCAGGCCGGGAAATAGACCGCAGCCAATATGCCGATGCAGTTGAAGAGAACAACAAACGCTATGCAGAAAATCCACAGCTCTACCGCAAGCGGCAGGAAATTAACGAGCATATCTTTGGTACGATCAAACGGCAATGGGGCTATAATCACACCAATTTAACGGGATTGGAAAAAGTAAATGGAGAACACAGCTTAATTATGCTGGTGTATAACATCAAACGCAGTATCAATATACTGGGCGTACCGGATCTGATCGCAAAACTCCAAAAATGGAATTCACCCTACAAGGCAAAAGTCTTGTTTTTAATAAAAAGGAGGTATTTAAAGCTTAATACAACGTATATTTTTTATCCAATGAAATTTGCAGCCTAAAAAAAGTGATTCAATATAAGGCTTATTTGAATTGTAGTGTCGTTAATTTTTAAGGGAATAATGAAAAAAACGAGGTTTTTTCACAGCCTGACGTTCTGGTACTACAGTGGGTTTGGGACTAAATTAAGCCCATTCTTCGGATTTGCCAAATCATCCCAAATACAAAACCATCTTTCCATTAAGCCAAATACCCAAATCCGTTGTAGTGGCTGTTATGCGATCGCTTTTTATTTTATTATTTTCTCTTCTTTTAATACTTCAATAAACTTTTCACACTCACTTTTTGTTTCACCATAAATATGAATATAAAAAGAATGTTCATGCAACCAAATTCCTATGTTTATTATCAAATTTTCAGTGGAAATCCATTTATTAAATTCATCATTTGATGAATTATGAATAAAATAATTTTTAGTTAATTCATCAAAATGATTATTTTCTATTAAGCTGAAATAACCGGGATATTCATATTTTTTATTTTGATTTATTAAGTCAATGAAAGCATAACTCTCAATGAATTTTTCAAAAGAAGAATAAATAATATTTACAGTTTCATCATTATTATCATAGGTGCATATTTCTCCGCTTTCACTTATTACAAACCAAAATTGAGCAGTTTCATGGTCACCACAAAAAAAATAATATTTATTGTTGACTATTAAATACTCAATTTCTTCATTTTTTGAAATATTTTCCTTAGAAATTAGAAACGCATTAAATTTTGAAGAGTTTTTATTTTTAATTGTCAGCTCTAGCCCTGAAAAATCTATTTGAAATTCAATTATTTTTTCAAACTCTGGGATATTATGTCTTTTAAAATAATCAACTAATTTTTCCCGACTAACAATAAATTCGTTGTTTCGTTTTAATTTTGCTAGATATTTTGAAGCCTTATTTGAAAATCTCATTTTTATTCAGTTTCGTTCAGTCAAAGTGTCGCATAACGTTCTGGTACTACAGCGGGTTTGGGATTAAATTAAGCTCATTCTTCGGATTTGCCAAATCATCCCAAATACAAAACCAATTTCAAATTAAGCCAAATGCCCAAATTGCTTGTAGCGTGTGTTAGCGGTAGTTATTTTATCTTCATTTTTCAAAGTCATATGGGGATTTAATAAAGTCCATAATTGTCTGAGGAAATTTCTCTTGAATAAAATCCATATAATTCATTGCAAAAGGTAAAACACTGTCGTTATTTATCCCTTTATTGATGTTATTCCAAGTTGAAGGATAATATCGTGATATTGTCCCTAGAATAAAAGAAGATGAGTACATTGTAGAAATATCATTCAAGTAAAAGCCATTTTTAAATGGTGGAACTACACAAGGGTCGCCAATAACTTGAAATGCAGTAACCCATTGTTGACATAAGTTTGGAGTTTGTTCAGAATTGAATTTCACAATGCAAGAAGCATTACCTTCTTCATTTATCTCAATGCCTTTGAAGTAAGTTTCAGGAAAAATTTGGTCAAATAAACCTTTGTCGTATTTGCCTTGTATTTTTAATTTATACTTGTCGCCTTCTACTTTAAATTCGTTCATAATTCGGGATGGTACTTCAATATCCATCCAAGCTTTTACAGATTGTCTAAGATCAGGAAAACAATAAGCAATTTCTTTAAAACTAAACTCAACTTCTGTTGGAGGAATGTCAAAACTAACTTGCCAATTTATTCCACTACTACCTGCCCTGAAATAAGATTTATTATTTGTGACTTTTATTAGTTCGTGGAATGTTCCATTTGACGATTTCAATAATATGTCCTCTATCTTACCTGACTTACTGATATCTGACCAGTTTTTAATTTTCAGCCCGTGAGAAGGTGTGATGTTGTTTTCTCTTGCGTCTTTGTCTAAAATCAATATTAGTCCACGACTTAAGGCAACCATACCATAATATTGAAGTAATGGTCTAACTGAGATATCTGCATTTTGGCTTGAAGAAAAATACTCTCTTCCTTGAATAAATGCAGAATTTATTTCAAGTGCTTTGCTTGAATTTAAGCTGTAATTGTATTTTTTAGCAATAAATCTCTTTACGATGTCTTTGCTTTCAAACTCTTTCAAGAAATGCCAAATATCATTCATTCTTTTAATTTGTTGTTTTGTGGCTATATAATTACCGCTGACGTTCTGGCACTACAGCGGGTTTGGGATTAAATCAAGCCCTATTTTCGGATTTGCCAAATCATCCAAATACAAAACCATTTTTCCATTAAGCCAAATGCCCAAATCCGTTGTAGTGGCTGTTAGCCGTAGTTATTAATTTAAACAGTTTTCATTATATTGTTTAGTTCCTTCAGTTTGTTCCAAATCATTTAACTTCTTCAAGCATTGGCACATGTTTGTTTTATCATTCATGAGCGAATAAATTGATGCAACATTATATAAAGCATCGATTTTTCGATTATCAATTTCGTATGATTTCATAAAAAATTCAATTGCTTTTTCGTATTTTTTATTTTGATATGCAATTATACCATTCTGAAAATTTTCTCCTGAAGATCTTAAATCCTCCATTTTTATTCCATAAATTTTCTCAACATCGTCTATGTTATCGATATAGTAAAATATTGGAGAACCTTTATAGCCACCTCCTTTATAATTATATGATTCGCTTTTAATGACGAAAGGAATGTATACTTTGTTAAAGGCTTTAAAATCAGTTAAACTCCAATTATTGTATGTTTTTTCAATTGTTGTTTTGATGTATTCTATGCTTTTAGCATTTTCGATAACATTTTTATCATCAGTATTACTTATTTCGATTTCTAACTTTCTATTTTTAGGAAAAAAAATAATGTTGCCTATTAAATTAAAATTAGGATAATTCTTTTTCTTCAAGAAATTTTTATGTATTTCTGTTATAAGATTTTTATTTAAGGTTGGTGTAAAATGTTCATTTGCAATTAATATAGAATCATTTTTGTATTTGCTAATATAATTGTTCTTGATAATTGCAGAATTAACAAACCATAGCTTTTTTAGTTTATCATTTTCAGTAATACCTTTAATTCTTTCAACCACAATTAAAGTGTCTGCAGTCAATTTTGTAATCTCGTAGCCAGATTCCAATGAAGTTCGAATAAAATTATTTTCTAATTTATAATCTATGCAACTTTCTTCGTATGAATTTACTGGATCAGAATCCATACAAAGTTTTTTGTTTGAAATTTTCCACTGGTAAAATTTTGATGATGAAAAGGATTCTGAAATATTCTTGCTTCCATCAATCATTCTATTTTTTACGTTTACCCATTCACCTGTTAAATAATGGCTATTTATTTGGGAATTTACAACACTAGTTAATAAGAGAAAAATTATTGAAAAATATTTATGCATATTGTTATTTTATAATTCTAATTAACTTTTTTTTATGTTTTGAAAAGCAATTATTTGTAATTATTTGATTTTTCACAATTCAACTAAAATTCTAAATTTCTTCCGTTAGCTGAATACGTCAATTTTAGCTGAAAATATGTGGAATTACGGCTAACGTTCTGGCGCTACACGAGGTTTGGGATTAAAGATGCGAGGTTTTTCGGTTAAACACAAATTTCCCAATTGCAAAACTATCTTTAAATTCAGCCAAATACCCAAATCTCGTGTAACGGCTGTTGGCAGATGTAGTTTTATTTATTCTTATGGGAATTTCATATTCATTTCATTTAACTCAATTTCAACTTTCTTCCAAGCCGTTTTGTTCATTTTGGTTGTGTCTATTTCTTTTACCCAATTTATTTTAGGTAGAATTTTTCTCTTTTCTATTATTCTGCGTTTAAAACCTAATCCTCCTAAATCTCTCATTTGAAATTCAATGGTTTTATTTTCATCTGCAATATTTATATATTCAATCGATTGTGTTCTCCAAAAACTCAAATATGTCACACTATATAAACCTACACAAAGAATTCCAACAATGATTATTAAAACTTTAGTGGTTTTTCTGTATTTTTCTTTCAGTATTTTATTTAGTAAAAGAAGAAATGTTGAATATGTTGAGAAAATTAATATCCAATAAATTAATGGACTACTAATACTTAAATTAGAAAATCTATTTAGTAAAATAAGACCTGTTGAAATAATAAAAATTGTAATAAGTAATTTTTGTTTCATTTTCTTAGGTTTCGGTTCTTCAACTATATCTGCCAACGTCTTGGTACTACAGCGGGTTTGGGACTAAATTAAGCCCATTCTTCGGATTTGCCAAATCTTCCAAATACAAAACCAATTTCAAATTAAGCCTAATACCCAAATTGCTTGTAGCGTGTGTTAGCGGTTCGGGCTTTTGTCATTTGGCTGTCCATTCAATTTTAAGTAATGATATTTTTATCCACTGCTTAGTGATTAGTATTGTAGTTCAAATTCAATATGCTTGTGTTCTGATATAATTTTAAGAATAATGTCAAAAAGAGTTTGTCCGTTATTTTCAATTAATTCTTTAAGTCCGTTTTCGAAATGTTGAAGATTCACTTCGTCATCTTTCCAAAAAATGATTCTTTCTTCATACCATTTTTTCGTTGCATCAAGTCCTAAGTCTGTTTTGCTTTTTAAAGTATTTTTCCAAATCAATTTAATTGGTTCTCTGTATTCATAAACTCCAAACCCACCACGAAGCAAATCATTAAATGCATCTAAATTATGTCCTGTTTGCCAATTAAGGTCTTTGGTCAATACTCGGTCAATTTCGTCATAGAAACTTTCCAAGTCAGCAAAATTGTTTCCGTTTATTATGATTTTCTGTTTGTTCATTGTCGTTTTTTTCTCAGCCTGACCGCTAACGTTCTCGCGCTACAAGCAGTTTGGGACTAAATCAGCGTTATCTTTCGGATTTGCCAAATCTGCCAAATACAAACCAATTTTTCCATTAAGCCAATTCCCCAAATTGCTTGTAGCGTGTGTTAGCGGTTCGGCTTTTTTTCAAGTTGTTCATTTAGACAATTCTTTAATAATCTTTCCAAATCGTCAAAATCATATTTTAAAGTATTGGAAGTTATAGACAAAGGAGTTCCGTACATTTTTTCATTTGCAAGCATTAGTTTACGTCGAATTGATCCAACTCTATCAAGGTATTTGTCTGTATTATTTGTAAAAATCAGTAAAAATTTTGTCGACATTATTTGTTCAGTTTTAATTTCTGTAATGTCTGTCCAATTTATTAAACCAACACTTGATGCGTTTGTATTATCAGTAATTCCATTTTCGTCGACTGTTAAGCCAATTGTATTGTCAAACAATTTTATAATTCCATAAATACCTGCTAGACCAAAGAATAAAATACTTGCGATACCTGAAATTCTTATAAATTCTGGGCTTCGCATTATCGGTGAAATAAATTTTTCAGGATTAATTACAAAAAGCGTCCCTAATACCACAAAAACTAATGCTCCAAGTACTAACAAAATTATTTTAGTCTTGCTTAATGGAATTTCAATTTTATTCATTTTAGTACTATTATTTTAGTTCTTTTTTAGTCTAGTTTCGTTGTAAGCTGACCGCTAACGTTCTGGCACTACAGCGGGTTTGGGATTAAATCAAGCCCTATTTTCGGATTTGCCAAATGTTCCAAATACAAGACTAACTTCCCATTAAGCCAAATGCCCAAATCCGTTGTAGTGGCTGTTGTGTGTAGTTTATTTAACTATTATTGTTGGTGCTTTTTTATATGACTTTAATTGGTTTTCATTTCCAATAATCTCAACGTTATCATCAATATATAAAATATGCATCTGAAGTTTTAGATTGTTAGTGATATCTATTTTTTTTAGATTATTGTTATTTGCAATTACTTGAATTAACTCAGGATTTTTTGAAATATCTAAAGAGCTTAATTTATTATTATCAATTGTCAGATATTTAAGTTTCGTGAATTTGGTAATATTTATTTCTTCGATGTTATTGCCATTTAAACTAAGCGATTCCAAATTGGTGAATTTCTCAAGTTTGAGATTTTTTAATTTATTAAAACCACACCATAATTTGTTTAATGATGGCAAATTTTTTAATTGTAAAGACTCTAATTCATTTCTTGCACAAAATAAATCTTCTAAAAAAAAGTAGATTTTCAACTTTTAGAATCTTAAGATTATTATTAGTTAGAGACAAAGTTTTTAAATTTTTAAAATATTTAATCTCGGTAATATCACTGATGTTTTTTTTCATCAAATTCAAATCAGTTACTTTTTCCGCCTCGTCAACCTGAATTATTCCATCATTGTTCAAATCAATTTTTATTTTATTCTCAAAAAGAGCATTTTTAAAATTAGAATCTTTAAAGTCAATGTTTTGAGCATTAAGTTTAATAAAAGTAAAAATTAGGAAAATAACTAAAATGATTTGTTTCATTATTTTGGTTTTAAATTACACACAACGTCCCCGCGCTACAAGCAGTTTGGGACTAAATTAAGCCCAATTTTCGGATTTGCCAAATCTTCCAAATACAAAACCAATTTCAAATTAAGCCTAATACCCAAATTGCTTGTAGCGTGTGTTAGCGGTTCGGGCTTTTGTCATTTGGCTGTCCATTCAATTTTAAGTAATGATATTTTTATCCACTGCTTAGTGATTAGTATTGTAGTTCAAATTCAATATGCTTGTGTTCTGATATAATTTCAAGAATAATGTCAAAAAGAGTTTGTCCGTTATTTTCAATTAATTCTTTAAGTCCGTTTTCGAAATGTTGAAGATTCACTTCGTCATCTTTCCAAAAAATGATTCTTTCTTCATACCATTTTTTCGTTGCATCAAGTCCTAAGTCTGTTTTGCTTTTTAAAGTATTTTTCCAAATCAATTTAATTGGTTCTCTGTATTCATAAACTCCAAACCCACCACGAAGCAAATCATTAAATGCATCTAAATTATGTCCTGTTTGCCAATTAAGGTCTTTGGTCAATACTCGGTCAATTTCGTCATAGAAACTTTCCAAGTCAGCAAAATTGTTTCCGTTTATTATGATTTTCTGTTTGTTCATTGTCGTTTTTTTCTCAGCCTGACCGCTAACGTTTTGGCGCTTGGCGAAGAAGCGGATTTCGAAGCACTAAACTGTCTGCCATCACTGAACTTACTACGAAGAAAAAAGCTTCTTTTAAGCACTGAACCCGCTTTTTTGCCAAACGCCTGTTAGCGGTTCGGCTTTCTTGTCTTTCGATGTTAAAACCTTGATAGTAATTCATCTTCTTCGTCTGGTTTGTCATAAGCATCAGCTTCTGTTAAATGTCCGTCTTGGTCGCTTATCCTTGTTAGTTTCTTACCTTGTCTAAATACTAATTGAAGTCCGTGTTCTTGTTCCCAGTCACATTCACAAGCTATGAAAACATAAATGTCTTGGTCTTTGTAAGGTCGTCTTGTAACATAAATTTCTGTCGGCTGTATGAAATTCCAAATTTCGTTTTTGTTTTTAATCTGTCTTAACGGTTCGTCTGCTTCATCATATTCAACAGCGTCCAAAAATTCCATACAGTTTTTATATGCTAATTCAGAAATTAAATTTCGGTCGTGCGAGTTTAGTTTCAAAAAATTTGTCAAAGCTTGGTCTGCCTCGTCAATATATGTCTTGTCGTGTTCGGGTTCAAAATCCATAAAGGTTATCGTCAACTTGTCGTTGTCGAAAAATGGAATTGCTACCTTTTCACTTTTCCACCAATCAGGAAAACTTTCTTCTTGTTTAAGTCGTCCGATAATTTTCGATATAATTTCTTTGTTCATTTTGTCCGTGTCGTTTTTTTAAGCTGACCGCTAACGTTCTCGCGCTACAGCGGGTTTGGGACTAAATAAAGCTCTATCTTCGGATTTGCCAAATCTACCAAATACAAAACCAGCTTTCCATTAAGCCAATTGCCCAAATCCGTTGTAGCGTGTGTTAGCGAATGTTGCGACACGCTTGTTGAGCACGAACGAATTGACATTCCAATTATCGATTCCAATTGCGAAAGTTTTTCCGCCTTTTGATTTCCGCTTCAATTAGTTTCTACTTTTTTTAAAATTCAAAGTTTAGAAACCGATAATTAAACCTCAAAAAAAATCGCCAAAAAAATTCCGCTTTCGGTTTTCCGTAAAGCGATTCACGTTTTGCTTTTCCGCAACAATTAAGCATCGAATTTCGGCTTTGATTTCGCTCAGCTCGGTTTCTGTTTCAATAAATTCTTATCGTGCTAAAATCCCTGATTAAAATCGGCTGTTCCTCGTTAACGGAGCAATGTTCGCTAACGTTCCTGCGCCTCTAGCTGTTTGCAACTTATGAAACAGAGTATTTTCGGCTAAACGAAAATAGGAATTAAAAACGATAATTCCACTAAAGTTGCAAATAGCTAGAGACGTATGTTATGGTGTGTAGCGACACGATTGTTAAGCACGAAAGATTTTACCATTCCAATTATCGATTCCAATTTCGGCAAGCTTTTCCGCCTTCCGATTTTCCGTTCCAAATAGTTTCCGCTTTGAACTTCAGTTAATGCTCAAAAAAGCGATAAAAAATTCCGCTTTCGGTTGTCCGAAAACCGGTTCAAGTTTGTTTGTCCGCAACAATTAAGCAGCAATTTTCAGTTTCGATTTCGGTCAGCTCAGTTTCAGCTTCATTATATTTTCCGAACTTAAACGCCAGATTAAAATCAGCTGATCCTCGTCGGCGGAGCTATACACCATAACTTACTTATACCAGTCATAAAATGGCTTCAATAAACTTATTTTGTGTTCGCTTTGTGCCATAAATTGGCTTTTTTTGTTTTAGCGAATATAGGAAAAACTTTGATAAATCTTAACAAATTTTATTATCCCAGGGAACTTGGATACCGTTCAGCCTAACAATTGTTTTCAATTTCAACAAACAGATTATTAACATTAAAAGTTCATATAAAACCTAAGGCCCTAGCCCTGATTACTATGACATAAACAAGTTAATAAATCTTTTTTTTTAAAATTCAAATTAGTTTTATTTTAAGACACAGCAAGTCTGCAAATAAGAGTTTCACAAAAGGTTTTATATCTTACTCGTTGATACTATTTATCCCTGATAGGATTTATGCTGATTTTCTAACCTCAAATGTTTTGTTATCTCTAATACATGCACATATACGATGTACTATTTTATTTCTGACATTGTTAATTACGAGCATTTTATTTTTTCCTTCTTGTACTTTTCTTTTAAAGTATTCTTTCATTTCTGGGTCGTGATTAACTGCCGACAAGGCGCACATATGTAATTGCTTTTTAAGCTTTTTGTTAGCCATATGATGAACTTTCGGCCTTAACCTTATGCTTTTGCCTGAAGTATGTTCAAAAGGCACGACTCCTGCGTAACAAGCCAATTGTCTTGGCATTGAATAGGTTGTGAATTCATTTGTAAAACAGATTAGATATAGAGTAGTTACTTTACCAACTCCAGGAACTGAAATGGCTTGTGAATAAATCTTGCTTAAGTTTTCATCTTCTTTTATAAATAAATCTAATTGTTTTTCTATTTGCTTTAAATCAGAAGTAATTCCTTTTATAGTTTGCTTTTGAAATTTATCAGAAAGTTCAGATACTTCCGGGTCTAACGATTTCATTTCTTTTGAATTGCGTATCAAAGAAGCTTTGGTAAGAATTAGTTTTTCCCTTAATGACATTAGATTTCTGATCTTTTCAACGGTTCGGCTGGGAGCTTGATAAATGATAGCTTCCTGCTGATTTTTCATTGCATAAATAGCAATTCTTTCTGCATCAATTTTATCATTTTTACCTCTTTGAAGTCCCATACTCCTTATGATTTTCAAAGACATTTCTACCCAAAGAGAATAATTAAAACCCATTAAATATTTAATGATTAATTTTCCATACATACCCGTATGTTCTAAGCAATCAAGAGTTTGCTGATTTGTAGCACCTTGTTTTTTAAGCCATTGATTTAATGTTTTTACTCCTTTGGAATCATTTGCAAATTGATTGTGAATTGGTTTTTCTTTTGCTCCATTCAGAATTAAAACTGCATCAAAATATTCCTTGGATACATCGATGCCTAGAAAATGTTTAAATTTGTTCATAAGAAAATGTTTTAAAAATTAGCAACCAACTTATTGAATACATTCATATCCTTGATAATAGGCATTAAATCCTTAATTACTATTCTGAATCTTATTCAATAAAACTGACAAAGTCCTAATCAGGGCATAAGTAGCAAACTTTGATAGAAGAGAAGGTTCACTTTGTCAGTTTGGTTGTTGATTAAAATTACTTTAAATCTTCCTAACAAATCTAAAGGATAGAAGCGACATCCTTTTGTGGCGTCCCGATAGCTATCGGGACGCCACAAAAGATACAGCGGATAGCAGGAAACAGCTTCTAATTCAAAAACTCAAAATTCATAAAACAAAAAAAGCTGCTCCGGGGCAAGGTAGAGCAGCTTTTTACAACTAAATAATTTGCATTACTTAATTGGTTGTATTCCTGTATGTGTTGGAGTTGCCTGTTTGATGGTACCGTCTGAATTGAATTCTAATTTATCGATGCAGACTTCGCGGTGAAAACCTCCGGCTCTTCCCATTTTTATTCCGGTTGGGTAGGAGAATCGGTGGTAGGTGATGTACCATTCGTCTTTGTTTGGAATTTGTAAAACCGAATTATGACCTGTTGCATAAATTCCCTGATCCGGGATTCCCTGAATTACGATGTTGTTTTCGGGAATTTCAATTGGCCCCAAAGGCGATTTTGAAGTTCCGTAACGCACTTTGTAATTCGGACTTCTGGTATCGTCTTCGCTCCACATGAAATAGTAGGTTCCTTTTCTGTAAATGATGTAAGTCCCCTCGCGGAATGTTTTGTCTACTTTAATCAGTTTTGTATCGCCTTTGAATGAAATCATATCGTCATTCAATTCGACTACAGCCATATAGCCGTTACCCCAGTACAAATAACTTTTGCCGGTTTTAGGATCTGTAAAAACATCAGGATCGATTTCCTGACCGCCTTTTGCACCTTCTGGTTTAGTAGCTACCAATGCTTTTCCGCTGTCTTTGAACGGTCCTGCCGGATTATCGGAAACGGCAACGCCAATTTTTTGCGCTGCGGTGAAATAATAGAAATACTTGTATTTGCCTTTTACCTTTTTCTCCACGATACAAGGCGCCCAGGCATTTCTGTTGGCCCAGCTTACGTCTTTTGGAAGATCTAAAATTACGCCTTCGTCTTTCCAGTCGATCAGATTATCTGAAGAGAAAGTCTTAAAATAATTTCCTGACCAGTCGTTAAAACCATCGCTGGTTGGGTAGATATAATATTTTTTGGTTTTGTTTGAATATAAAATGTCAGGATCGGCATAATAGCCTTCTAAAACCGGATTGTTGTTTATTTTTGGAAACTTGGCCGGCATTCCCCATTTGGCAACCAGTCTTTTCAATTCGGAACGCGTGATAGGCAAAATAGTTCCGTGACGCGGTTTGAAATCCATCGCAATTTCATCGTCAATGGCTTTGAAATTTTCTAAATCGGTACTTCTTGTAAACTGATATCTTCCTTTTTTGTACACATCATACATCAAAATATAATCATCGGAATTGTTGAGTTTAAAAACGCTTGAACCTTCAACAGATTCTTTGGTCTGCTGCAGGTAATTGTCGCTTTCTGTCCATTTTCCGGAAGTCAAATCAGTTGTTGTGGCTACTTTAATTCCTGCATTTTCTGTTTCGGTTTTATAGAAAAGATGGTAAACGCCGTCTTTTTCAATAATATCGCCGTCAATACAGGATTTTTCAGATTTTGGAACAAACAGTAATTTTGGCGTACTTTCTAAGCCTGTAAAATCCTTATTGGCGTAGGCATAATAAATTTTATCCGTACCGTCTCCATGTTTCATACTAAAGTAAATCAGATATTTTCCGGCTTTTGCATCGTAAATAGTCTGTGGTGCCCAAACACGTTTCAGGTTTTCATTTCCGGAAAATGCGGTTTGAATATTTACAATACTGCTTTTCCAGTTTACAAGATCGGTACTTTTTAGCAACACCATCGCACGGTTGCTGTCCCATCCTTTTGAAGAAGTCATATCGGTCAAAACCATATAGAATGTTTTGCCGTCATCGCCTCTCAAAATATGCGGGTCACGAACTCCTCCGGTAGAACTGATTACTTTGCTGTCGATAACAGCTTTATCGTTATTGAGGGCATGATAATGATAACCATCCGCACTAATGGCGTAATGAACCGCCTCATCTTCTACCCTGTTTCCTGTGAAATACACAAATAAATAAGCGGTCAAATCTTTACCGGCAATAACTGGCGGTGTTCCTGCTGGTGTATTCTGAGCCTGTAAAAGATTAAAAATCGCTAAAAATAATACAAGGCTAAATTGTGTTTTTTTCATTATTCTGTTGAGTTTAATTACACTGTTTTAAATCAAAATTTAAAATGTTTCATTTAAAAGTACTTTTTCGGTTGCTTTGACGCGGATTACGGCAAATGAATACGGAGGCAGCTCTTTTGAAAATGCTTCTTTAACATTCATCTTTTGAACCACCGGTCTGGCAGTTGTATTTTCGGGAGTTCCTGACAATACTGTATAACTGGCATTTTCTGCTGTTCCTAAATTCGTAACTGCTATTGAAGGCGTTAAGGCAACCGGAAGCACATTTACCAGTTTTATAATCAAATCGCCTGTAGCCTTATCCTGAACTGCAGAAACACCAATTCGTTTGTTGACTTCATTATTTGAATCAGATAATTTTACCGTGTTTTGAAGGTAGAAGTCACCCGGATTCTGTCCGTACAACTGCTGTACGAAATAGTTGACTGTTGGTTTTACTTCATGTCCATTGAAATAAATCAAGTCTGTATTCCATTGTACATGCTTTTCACGGGCCAATAATGGTGCGTAAGATGCCATAGCCACCACATCTCCATTTCTTTCAATACCCGTAAGATATAGTGCTTCTGCCAGGGCGTTGTAAAATTTGTTTCCCCACGAAGCATATTCTCCTAAATATACTTTTGATTTTGAACGGTCATAACCATCATAGAAATTCTGATTATTGATAAACCAACCCGGACTTTGGTAATAATGTTCGTCAACAATTGGCAGTTTCAGATCATTGGCTATTCTCCAGCCTTCGTTATAATCGGTTCCTTCATTGAACGGGCCAACAGTACCAATTACAATGATTTCAGGGTATTTTTGCTGAACGGCTTTTACAATCATTCGGTAACGCTCTTCGAAAACATCACTAATTAAGTCTTCATTCCCAATTCCGACATACTTTAAGTTGAATGGTTTTGGATGACCAGCTTCGGCACGTTTTTTACCCCAAACAGTTGTTGTATTTCCATTTGCATATTCAATGAGGTCCAGAACATCCTGAACATATTCGTCCATATCTTCCATCGGAATACCAAATTGCTGTCCGGCACCTCCGTCAGATGAATTCTGGCACGGAACTCCGGCAGCTAAAACCGGAACAGGCTCTGCTCCCAGATCTTCACAAAACTGAAAATATTCGAAATAACCTAATCCCATTGACTGGTGGTAATTCCAGATATTTCTTGACGGAATACGGCTTTCTAAAGGGCCAATTGTATTCTTCCATTTGTAAATATTATGAATCCCGTCTCCGTGCGCTACACATCCACCCGGAAAACGTACAAATTTCGGGTGCATATCCGCAATGGTTTCCGCCAAATCTGAACGAAGGCCATTTCTACGGTTTTTGAAAGTTTTCTGAGGAAAAAGGGAAACCATATCAACCGCAGTTTCACCATTTGTACTGATCTCTAAATGAGCATCGGTTACCGTTTTTGATGATTTTAGAACAGCATTCATTTTTTTCCAGGATGCATTCGGACTTATAGTGGCTTCTGCCAAAGTTTCTCCCCCGGAACTTTTTAGTTTTATAGTAAATTTGTTTCCTTTTGCGAAAACGCTAAAATCGTATTTTTCATTGGCTTTCAAAGCAATTCCGTCAAATCCGGTGTTGTTGATTGTACCTTTTGTAACTACAGCATAATTCGGATTATTTTGATGAATTGGATTTTCTTTCGAAATTTTGAAATCACCGCTCCATGCCATCGTTGCATTCCATTTGTCGTCCCTGCCTTTTTTATCGCTAACGGCATATTCGAAGTCACGGTTTTGGATCAATTCTGCATACAAACCGCCATCTGCAGCGTAATTGATGTCTTCGAAGAAAACACCGGTAAGCATGTTGCTGATTTTTTTTGACTGTTGTCCATTGATGGTAATTTGGGCTTTTACAGATTTTAAACCCGTAAATAACAAACTATCACTTTTGGGGGAAGTGCTGTTCTGTTTATCCTTAAATTTTACAGCTTCCATCGTTTTGGTCAGCATTTCGACCGTACTCCAGTCTACTTCAGTAATTGTTCCTTTTTGAATATCGCCTTGTAAATTAACTTCAGCCAATTTAGCGGATGTGCCAGTATATGCTTTTGTTTCTGTATAATTTTTAAAATCTTTGGTCGTACTATAATATGTTTTATTATTTACAATCCAATGAATACTGTATTGACCGTCTTTTTTAGCTACAGTTATATTTTGAATAACCGGTTTTTCATCGCCGCTTTTAGTTATATTTTTCATAACCGGAATATAACGCTGGCTTTTCCAGTTGATCAGGTCTTTGCTTGAAGCATGGGCAATAACATCATCTTTTACGCTCCATAAACAATGAAAAATTCCGTTGTCATCTTTTATCAAAAAAGTTTCAGACATACTTTTACCAGTTGGTCCCCAGCTTCCGTAATCTGATTTTAAGAAACTATGCTCAGGACCAATGCCAAACCAGTTTTTATGATCAGTGCTCCACGCAAAATGAAGTCCGTTTTTACCATTGTTTTTTACTGTCGAATACCCAAAAAGATATACTTTTTCAGGTTTTTCAGCTTTGGATTTAAAACCTGAAAATAAAAAGACTATGAGAAAAAGTACAGAAAAACTTAAAATATGATGCTGTAAAGACTTCTTCATTATTATTTGGTTTTTAATTTATAAAGCACAGAACTGTGAGGTTTTAATGTTGCAGAAATTTCTTTAGAAGAAATTTTCAGATTTTCACCTGTCCACATATTTATACCTCCATTAAATCCCGGAATATTAAGATCAGAAAGATTTACCGATACCTTTTCTTCTGCCGAATCTGAAATATTGAATAAAGCCAGATACACGCTTCCGTCTTTAGGATTTTCTGAAGTCACGGCAATTTTTCCGTCTTTATGAAAAAGCTGTTTTACATTCGTGCTTTCGTTGTGCATTTTTACTACTTCTTTATTCGTTAATAATGATAAAGTAAAGGCATCATTACTTGGTAAATCCCCGCCAAAGAATAAAGGCGATTTAAAAATATTAAAGAATGTAATCAGTGTATATTGTTCGTCTTTTGTCAAACGCGTCATTCTGTCTTCTCCACGTTCTCCTCGAACCGAAATACGTCCTAACGGAATCATATCGCAGTCCGGCCATGTTCCCGGAGCAATATGCGGGTACCATTTTTGAGCCACATCCATTAAATGCGTAATATGAGGCCATGTATCCCAAACGTCATCGACCATTCTCCACATATTGGCATGTTCTTTTACGTGCGCAGCAGCCGAAATTGGTGTTTCTCCAGGTGAAGTACTCAACACAATTTTACGTCCGCATTTATCGATTGCATTTCTGATTAAGTTGATTTCTCCTTCATGATACGGTCTTGACAAATCGTCAATTTTAATGAAGTCTACACCCCATTGTGCATACAATTCAAAAATAGAATCATAATATTCCTGTGCTCCCGATTTGTCTGCCAGAATTGTATAGTTATCTTTTAACCATTCGCACTGTAAGGCTGTAGTATAAATCTGATTAGCAGTAACACCGTTTGCGCCTTTAATTGGCATTTTTTCTTCAACCGCTTTTTTAGGAATTCCACGCATGATATGGATTCCAAATTTCAATCCTTTTTTGTGAATATAATCTGCTAAAAGTTTAAAGCCCTGTCCGTCTTTTGCAGAAGGAAAACGGTTTACAGCCGGAAGATAACGTCCGTATTGGTCAATTACGTAACGTGGATCTTTTTGGTTGTACCCTCCTGCCTTATCATTTTCTACAAACCATCTGATATCAACTACAACATATTCCCATCCAAATTTCTTCAGGTTTTTTGCCATGTAATCAGCATTGGCTTTTACTTCATGTTCTTCTACGGTTGGCCCGTAACAATCCCAGCTGTTCCAACCCATTGGAGGCGTTTTCGCCCATTGCTTGAATTCACCTTCTTTAAAAACTGCTTTTTGAGCATTTGAAAAAAATGATGTTAAAAAAATCCCTAAACCGAATATAATTATGCTTTTAATTTTCATATCAGTAAAAAAAATAAGTGTTAATAGTACACTTCAAATATAATAAACTTTTTATCATTACAAAAAATAACCTGCTTACTTAACAAAAAGCAAGCAGGTTTATGGGGAAATTTAAAAAATAACTTACTAATTATTTTACATTCACCGTTACTTCAACCGGTTTTAACCACTGGCTTGTAAAAGTAACTTTAATAGGCTGTGTTTCTCCTTTTGCTTCGATGTATGCAGCAATGTGTCCGTGATAAACTCGCTGAACATTATCTGTATAATCTGTCATGTCGCTGTTGTTTCCGGCTTCAAGGCCTAATAAAACTCCCGGACCGGTTATGGTACAAGTCACTTCATTATCAGAAAGCATCACAGGCAATCCGTTTTGATCTTTTACCTGAACCATAATTTTGGCAACGCCTTTGTCTTTGCTAATCGTGATATCTTTTTCAGCAATTGTCAACTCTACTGGCTGTTGTGTTGATGTAACAGCATAACGACTCACTTCCTTATCATTTTTATCTAAACCAATCGCTTCTAATTTTCCTGAAGCAAAAGGAATATCCCAATACATAATTCCGGTTTTTTCGTCGTATAATTTGGTTTCTCCTACTACTTTTCCATTTAACTCCAAACGTGCTTTTGCAGCATTGGTATAACAAACCACACGGATTTTTTGACCTGCTTCGTAATTCCAGATTGCCCAGGCATCTTTCGAAATATCTTTTTCATTTTTCAACGGATATGTTCCTAAATACGCCATTGGTTTATCTGACCATAATGACTGACGGAAATACCCTCTTGGTTTGATAACACCTGCAAAATCAACCAATCCGGAGTAAAATCCTCTTGAAGGCCATCTTCCTGATTCACCTAAATAATCGATTCCTGTCCATAAAAACTGCCCGAAAATGTGTTTGTTGTTTTTTACGGCTAACCAAGGTTCCATATCGTGCACATTCTCACTTCCGAAAATCACTCTGTTTGGATATTTTTCGTGATCCGATTGGTATTTACTTTCGGTATAATTGTATCCGGTAATATCTAAAGCTCCCGGATATTCTGTTTCATTAGACATTGCAACTCCTGCTAATCCAGCAGTTGTAGGACGAGATTTATCGTATTTTTTAACGGCAGCTACCAGACGTTTTGCAATCGCTCCCAAGCGCATGGCATCCGGAGCATCTTTTTTGTAACCTCCGTAATTTGCTTGTCCAAAACCATCTTTTCCTTTATCCAAAACCGGATGCGAATACGGATCGTTTGGATAATCAACTTCGTTACCAATACTCCAGCCGAATACAGAAAGGTGATTTCTGTCACGGCGTACGAAATCTTCTAAGTCTTTTTCTGCCCAGTCCGCGAAAATATCAAATGTACCTTCGAATCCCGGAGTTCCATAATTCCAGCCTTCCAGCCATTTACGTTTTGGAAATTCCCATTCGTCATACGCTTCATTCAATACCAATAATCCTAATTCGTCGCAAAGCTCATAAAAATCAGGAGCTTGTGGATTATGGCTCGTACGAATTGCATTTACACCAATTTCCTTCAGCGTTTGCAATCTGGTTTTCCAAACTTCTCGAGGAACAGCTGAACCCAGCACTCCCGCATCATGATGCAGACAAACCCCTTTCATTTTCATCCATTTATCATTTAATGCAAAACCATTATTTGGATCGAAAGTAAATTTTCTAAAACCTGTTTTGGTAACCGTTTCATCGATTTGTTTTCCGTCTTTTAAGACGGTTGTTTTAAGCTGATATAAATTGGGATTCTCCAAATCCCATAATTGTGGATTTTTGATATTTAATTTAGTCGAAATTTTTCCGTTCTGATTTGCTGCCACATCAACTTTAGAAGAAGATTTAGCAACAGATTTTCCGTCTTTCGAAATCAATTCATTAATTACAGTAAGACTCGATTTTGCCTTAGAACCGTTTTCAACCTCAACCTCAACATTCAAAGTTCCGTTTCCTTTATTCATTTCCGGATAAGCGTACACCCCCCACTGTGCGATGTGAACCGGATTTGCATATACTACCCAGACATTTCTGTAAATCCCCGAACCGGTGTACCATCTTGAATCGGCACTCTGACTGTGGTCTACACGAACCGAAATGGTGTTTTCTCCTCCGTATTTTACAAACTGAGTAGCATCATAAGCAAAAGAAATATAACCGTTTGGACGTTTCCCTAAAGAATGACCGTTGATAAAAACTTCACTTCGGTTGTAAACCCCTTCAAAATACAAATACACTTTTTCACCCGATTTGCTTTGCGGAATATTGATTGACTTTCTGTACCAGGCAATTCCGCCCGGCAAATAACCGGTACAGCTTGCCAGTGTTGGACTCAGCTGCCCTTTTACACTCCAGTCGTGAGGTACATTTATCTTTTGCCATTTACTGTCGTCAAAAATGGTGTTTTTTGCATCCGGAGTTTCCTGTAAATTGAACTTCCAGTTGTCATTAATTTTTTTAGAATCTCCAAACGAAATCTGGCTGGTCGCTGACAGACACGAGAAGAGTAAAACAGGTAATAAGATCTTTTTTGTAAACATGTTCTTAATTGATTTTTATTTCAGGTTTCAAGTTTCAAGTTTTGGCTCAAACGTGAAACCTGAAACTTTAAACTTATTTTTTTTTAATATTGTAATTCTCCAACAAACGTTACTACTGATTTTGCCGGAATTTCCAGATTATCAGCTTTCTGAACCGTTCCTCTTTTTAAATCAGAAGTTTCAGAAGTTGTGTAAGGCGTAAATTCATTATTTTTCACAGTTCCTTTTGACAAATCGAACTTGTATTGCTGAGCTGATTTTCCGCAATTTACAGCTACTACAATCAGCTTTTTGTTCTGAACGTCTTTGTAAGCTGTCAGCATAACATCATTTGCCGCATCCAGTTCATTTTGGTTTGGAACATCAATTCTATACATTCCCGGTCGTACAAAAAGTGAATAATTCCCTAAAGCCCAAAGCAGTTTTGAATCACGGAACTCTCCATCGTTTCGAACATAATCCGGTTCAGTTGATCCATTACTTTTTCCATCATCCAGATAAATCAGACCGTCTTTGTAATCAGCACGTGTGATAGACGTCCACCATTGCCATGAAGCTGCATTTGCAACCGCAATATCATTATGAATTAATCTCGCTACGAACAAAGCCGTCTGCATTCCCAAATCTCTTCCTCCACCTGAACCGCCCGGAATTTCAGCTTCTCCCGGATTTTCCAAAATACAGTACTCAGACTGCCAATATTTTAATCCCGGTTTCTGTTTTACTTCTGCAGCAATTAATTTTCTGCTTAAAACCTGTTTCTCAACAGGCCAGGTTGTAAAATAACTGTGGCCTAAAATAACATTTTTAACATTTGAAAGTTTAGAAATGTTTGTTTTTGTTTTTCCGAAGAAATAATCGATTTGGTTGTCCCGGTTTTCGCCATTGACGTTTTCATACAAATAATTGATTTGTGCGGCTTCGGCAACTACAATTTCTGTACTCATTTTTTTAGCTTTGAGCTTCTCAGAAAGTGTTTTGGTGACCTCATAAATTTCCTGATTCGTTGCCGGAGTTCCTTCCTGACTGTTTTTGTCGCCATTATTAGCCATCCATTCCCATTGCGGTTCGTTTAATGGACTCACATAATCGAATTTAATTCCTTCTTTTTTCTCCAGTCCCTGAATACTTTGAACTAAAAAATCGGCAAATTTTGGAATTGCACCATCTTTTAGATTCAGTTTATTCTTTTGTGAAGAAAAAGATAATCCGTTATTCGTCATGTGAACCGGCGGACTGTTGGTGAAAATCAGAAATTTCTCGACACCTCTTTTTTTGGCTGCCTGCAAAAACCATCTCTGCCCTTCCTGTTTCGAAAAATCATAGGTTCCATCAGCATTCAAAAAACATTCGCTTCTTCTCCATTCGTCAGAAACCTTACTGTTTTCGCCTTGTTCTGTACTTCCTGCTCCGAGATTAAAGCGCCAGATTGAAAGTCCGATTCCTTTTGGATTTCCCTGTCCATCAATTTCTTTGCTAAATAAAAGATCTGCAATGGCATTTTTTTTCTGGTCAGACCAGTTTTTACCCACAAATTGTGTTCTCCATGCATCCGATCCTCCAAAACCGTCCATCGTCTGGACTACATTATCTGTGCTAATGGTTATGGTTCGCTGCCCATGCGACAGCGAACTCATTACCAATAAAAGCGAGATATAAACTTTTCTCATTTATTCTTTGTTTTCTAATTGACGTAATTTTTGTTATCGTCTGGTTTGTCATTCCGAGGAACGAGGAATCTTCGCAAGTAACTCCGTATTACAAGTCCAATCTTTGTGGAGCTACTTGCGAAGATCCCTCCTCCGTCGGGATGACAAGATTCTGTTGAAAACCTTAACAACTTAGCATCTCAGAACCTTAGAATCTCTTTACTTATAAGTCCCTACATAAGTCACAACGGATCTTGCAGAAATTTCTAAATTCGTAGCATCAACAGCTGTTCCTTTTTTCAAACTTAATGTTTCAGAAGTTGTGTAAGGTGTCAATTTATTATCAACCAAAGCACCTCCTGTAAGGTTAAATTTGTATGTTTTTGCCGCTTTGCTAATGTTAACTGCAACAATTACCAGTTTTTTAGATGCAACATCTTTGTAAGCGGTTACCATAACATCGTTTACGGCTTTTGCACTATCAACACTCGGAACCTGAACTCTTACCATTCCTGGTTTTACGAAGAAAGAAAAGTTTCCTAAAGCCCAAAGTGTTTTGGAATCCCTGATAAATCCGTCATTCTTGCAATAGTTTGCATCTCCTGCACCATTACTTGAACCGTTGTCTACGTGAATTAGTCCGTCTTTGTAATCACCACGGCTAATCGCTGTCCACCATTGCCATGAAGTCACACCTCCAACTGCGATATCGGTACTGATGATACGGGCTGTCCAAAGAGCCAAAGAAATTCCTAAATCTCTTCCAGGACCTGCACCACCCGGAAGTTCTGCTGTTCCAGGGCTTTCCAAAACGCAATATTCTGTAGACCAAAGACTCAACCCTCCAATAGATTGTGCTCTTGCAGCAGCCAATTCTCTTGAATTTACAAGTTCTCTTAAAGGCCAAGCCTGCCAGTAACTGTGTGCCGAAATAGTTTTCTTAACGTTGCTTAAACCTGCAATATTTTTAGATGAATTGGAAGCAAAGAAATAATCGATCTGGTTCGATCTGTTTTCTTTTCCAGAAATAGTTTTATACAAAGGTTCATACGATCCTCCTTCTCCTACTACAATCTGAGAATTCAATCCTTTTGATTGCAATTTTGGCGATAAAACATTCACAAAACTGTAAATATTGGCGTTTGTAGCCGGAGAACCTTCCTGACCGGAACCGTCCCATTCGTATTGCGGTTCGTTAAACGGACTCACATAATCGATTGTCAATCCATGTACTGATTTTAATTTATCTAAAGAGGTTACCCAGAAATCAGCCAGTTCCGGCATTTTTCCTTCTTTCAGGTTGTAATATTCCTTGATACTTGCGTGCGCTTTTCCGTTTTGCGTTAAATAAACCGGGGCACTGTTTGAAAACGCTAACAATTTATCTACTCCACGTTCTCTTGCTGCTTTCATGAACCAAACCTGACCCGCTTGTTTGGTCATATCATAATTAATTCCGTCTGTAGTAAAACATTCCGAACGTCTCCACTCGTCACCAATATCGCTGGCATCGCCCTGTTCCGCACTTCCTGCACCCAGATTAAAACGCCATAATGACAAACCGATACCTTTTGGATTTCCTTCAGCATCAAATTCTTTACTGAAAAGCAAATCGGCCATTTTATTTTTTTTATCCGAAGGCCAGTTTTTTCCAATAAAATTACACTGCCATGCATCTGAAGCACCAAAGCTTTCCATAGTCTGAAGATTGGCATCCAGATTCACTTTTAATTCTGCAACAGCAGAATCAGAATCAGAATTTTCGTTTTTATCAGAATCACAGCTTACTAAAAAAGAGCTGGCGAAAAGTAAGCCTGCACACAGCAGACTTACTTTATTATTTTTATATAATGTCATCTTAATAATTAGGGTTTTGAGTAATTACACCTCCACTTAAATCTCTTTCTATTTGTGGTATTGGCCAAAGCAAGTGTTTAGCAGGATCAAAATTGATTCCTTTATCCTGAGCTTCTCTTGTGTTTGTTGTTTCGTAAGGATCAGTTGAACTTAAGTTGTACTTAACAAAAGTTCCGTTTGGTCCCATCAACGTTTCAATGACACGTTTACCTGTAGTCGGATCTTTTTCACGACGGATATCGAATAAACGTAATCCTTCAAAAGCCAGTTCTAAACGACGCTCTTTATAAATTTGTTTTAAAAGTGTTGGGCCGGAAATTCCTGTTTTAGGATCTAAATCAACACGATCCCTGATGATATTGATATCTGCCAAAGCATCTCCGCTTGTGTGATAGCTTGCTTCTGCTCTTGTCAGGTACATTTCGGCCAGACGAATCAACGGAACATTCAATGGCAAGTGTCCGTCTTTTTTATCCAAAGCACGACGTGTAGCTATCGGAATATAATATTTACGACAGATGCGTCCTGATTTATTATCATTTAAACTGAATTTATGCGTTGGATTTAAAACCTCATCACCATAAGCAGCTTCTCCCCATTTCGTAATGGTACTTCTGCGACGGATAACATCATTTTCAGAAAGATAAGCATTTTCCAAATCGCTGGTTGGCATACACCATCCCCATCCGTCAATAACATCCTGGGCATCATTACTTGGGAAGTTTTTCTTGTCTTCACCTCTCGCTCCTGAAAAAGTTGCCAGCATAGATCCCAAATCCCTATTCTGAACTGATGAAGTTTGTGCTTCTAAAATAGACTCTTTACCGTTATGATTGTTTACATTCCAAATATTCAGAAAATCCTCTTCCAGTGAATAAGGTCCTTCTGTAATTACCTTGTTAGAATACAATTTTGCATCTGCCCATTTTTCCTGAAATAAAGATACTCGTGCCAATAGAGCATAAGCAGCCCATTTGTTGACTCTTCCGCTTCTGTTTACCGGAATGGTTTCCAATTTTGCAGCAGCATCTTTAAGATCGGTTTCAATTTGTGCATATACCTCTGCCACAGGACTGCGCTGTAGTTTTAAATCACCGGTTCCAAGCGATTTGGTATATAACGGAACATCTCCAAAAAGATTAACCAATTCGTAATAACAATACGCACGAACAAACAATGATTCTCCCATGTATTGATTTTTTTGGGAATCGCTGATAGGCGACAGCACCATTCTTTCTAAACCAATGTTTGCTGATTGAATGGTAAAATAATGAGCTGTGTAAATGCTATTCATAGCCCCCATATTATCCGGAGTAATTATATATTGTGCAGCAGGTCTGAAAGCACCATTGTCCTGACCGGTATTTCCCATCCAGGCATCGTCTGTTGAGGCTTCATTTACTAATCTTGGAGCCAATAAAGTGTACCAGTCGTTAGGAATCAGCAATCTTCTTGTCAATTCGTTTACATAGTTCTCACATTCCTGAGCTGTTTGAAAGTAGTTCTCTAAGGTTTGAGTTCCTCTTTCTTCTTTTTCAATAAAATCCTCACAGGAAACTGCAAACATTGAAAAAGCTAGTATCGATAAAATTATTTTTTTCATGTCTTTCTATTATTAAAATGCTACATTAAGCCCCATCAAAATTGTTGGCTGAACCGGATAGTTCCATCCTCCAAAACCTGATCCTTTAACTCTGTCATCTTTCTCAGGGTCTCCTCCTGCAACTTCAGGATCAACACCTGTATAATTTGTCCATGTCCATAGATTTTGACCTGATAATGATATTCTTAACTTATCTAATCCAAATTTATTCTGGAATGTAAATCCGAGCTGAATGTTCTTCATACGTACAAACGAACCGTCTTCTACTAAAAAAGAAGAAAATTTGGTAAAGTTTTCATTATTATCGTCTTTAGACAAACGAGGAACATAATTAGAAGTTCCTTCTCCGTGCCATGCCATTTGATCTAATCCGCTTACTTTGTTTGTTAAGCTTGTACCATTGTATAAATCTTTAATGTTTTCGTTTACGATATCATTTCCAATGCTTGAATAAAAATTAGCTACCAAATCAAATTGTTTGTAGGCGAAATTTAAATTCAAACCCACATTGTAATCAGCCCAAGGAGAACCAATTTTTGTTCTGTCTTTATCGTCTAATTTCCCGTCTCCGTTTATGTCTTTGAAACGAATATCACCTTCTTTTGCATACGGCTGTAATTTAGTTCCGTGTTCGTCTGTATGAGCATTCAGTTCTGTTTGGTTTTGAAACAAACCATCCGCTACATATCCGTAAAAGTATCCCGGTACATCCCCTTTAACGGTTAACGTTCTGTTTCCTGCTCCGTAAAGTCTTTCTCCTTCTGATGATAACGAAAGCATTTCAACATTTACTGTAGTAAAAGTTAGATCTGCACCATAAGAGAAATCTCCTTTTTTATCTTTATATGAAATTAATAAATCGATACCGCTGGATTTCATTGAACCTACATTGGTCCAGATTGTTGAATATCCCGGAAAACCACTGTATGTTGGGAACTGTTTTTTGAACAGCATATCTTCTGTTTTCTTTTGATAATATTCTAACGAACCTGAAAGTTTGTTTTTCCATAAGCCAAAATCAAGTCCAAAACTGATATCTTCAACAGTTTCCCATTTAATATCTTTATTTGCCATTGTTGAAGGAAAAGTTGTGTCGACAACATCATTTCCGATTGGATAAAAACCTTGTCCAATATTAGACTGATAAACTGAAGCCGGTAATCCCTGATTACCTACTTTACCCCAACCGGCTCTAAATCTAAGATCGCTTAACAGCTCTTTTGTAGATTCCATAAATCCTTCGTTTAAAATTCTCCATGAAACAGAGGCTGATGGGAAATTTGCCCATTTGTTGTTCGCCATAAACTTAGAGGAACCATCACGTCTGAAAGTACCTGTAAAATAATATTTCCCATCATAATTATAAGAAAAACGAGAAATATAGGACATCAAAGAATTGGACCAACTATTACCATCACTGTCAAAATTTTTGGTAGCTGCTTTTAACTCTCTCATAGAATCTGAGTTATTAGGCACACCTTCTCCATATCCCCAAAGATCTTTACCATTGTATTCTTCCATAGTACTACCAATCATCAGGGAAGCATTGTGTTTTTCTGCAAATGTTCGGGAGTAGGTTGCAGTAGTCTGCCATGTCCAATCTACATTGGTAGTATTCCATCTTTCAACCTTATTAATCTCCTCTTTTTCGTGTGCTGCATCGATTATGAAATCCGGTCTAAATCTGCTTCTCACCTTATCACCAACTTCTACAGATCCCTGTGTGCGGATTACCAAACCTTTGATTGGTGCGTATTGCAAATAACCATTTGTATTTAAGTTATACTGATCTGTATAATCATCATATCTTTTTACAGTAGCAATCGGATTCCAAACATACGAAGGAGAACGTGCATAAATGCTATATTCATTTTCTAATCCTGTTAATTGATCCGCCGGTTTGTAAATTGGCGTAATAGGATCAATTTTGTCAAAATCTGCCCAGTTTCCTGGCCCGCCCCAACTTTCGTAACGTGGATTTAAAGTAACTCCTGCTGAGAATTTATCTGAGAATTTAAAATCATTCGCAATTCTCATTGTGATTCTTTCCCAGCCTCCAACTTCGTAAATAGATTCTGCATCATAATAATTCAGACTAATAGCATAAGTATGTTTATCAGAACCTCCGCTAACTCCTAAAGAAGCATTGGTTACAGGAGATGCTTTTTTAATTCCGGCACCCCACCAATCGGTAGTTTTTCCTCTGTATTGAGATGGATTTGGCAAATAATCCGAGTAACCCGAATTATTATAAGCCGTATTCATAATCGTGGCATAACTTTCGGCATTAGCCATATTGTAAGGATTATCCATCATTTGGTACCCTGTACTTAAATCAAAATTGAATCTCGTTTTTCCAACTTTACCTTTTTTAGTAGTAATAAGGATAACTCCATTTGACGCACGTGAACCGTAAATAGCACTCGCAGAAGCATCTTTTAAAACTTCCATCGATTCAATTTCGTTGTTGCTCAAAAAGTTAATACTGGTTCCCATCGGGATACCGTCAACAACATAAAGCGGATCTGTATTCAGGTTTATCGTAGAAATACCACGGATCAAAACCCTTGGCTGTGCACCCGGACCACCCTGACCCGTAACCTGAACCCCGGAAACTTTTCCCTGCAAAGACTCAGTAACGTTACCAACGGTCATGGTTTGAAGTTCTTTTCCTTTTACTGAAGAAATAGAACTGGTTACATCACTCTTTTTAACAGAAGCATAACCAACCACTACAATCTCATCCAAAACCTGACTGGATTCCTCCATGATTACATCGATTGTTGTTTTATCTCCAACCGCAACTAATTTAGTTGTGAAACCAATGAAAGAAAATTCAATCTGAGCATTTGCATTCGGTACAGAAATCGAAAACTTTCCGTCAAAATCAGATGCTGTTGAGTTAGAAGTTCCTTTAACAATTATGTTAACTCCCGGAATCGGCACATTGGCTTTATCCTTTACAGTCCCTTTGATTGTTATTTGCGCAAACGATGCTGTACTGCATAATAAGGCAATAAAAAACCATATATATTTAAATTTCATATTTAGCTATTTTATTTATTAATGTTATACAAAGACTATAACAAACTATTTTTTTGTTATAAAAGCTCTTTCTAACTCGGTATCAACTATTACTTTATAAACTCCCGGTGCAGCCGGATATTTAGCATTCCCATTTTCACCAGGTGACATTGTTGCAATACCGTTTTTGATCAGTCTCCATGATGGACTCCACCATTGACCTGTAAAAGTCGCTTCCATGGTTCCTGTCAAGGTATATTCTCCCACTAATTGATAAGGATTGTTTGGATTATTTGCCAAATGTAATCCTGTTTGAACCCATGCAGTCCAGGTATCCCAATCAGCTCCCTGAATTCCTCCTCCGCATACGCTCACAAAAGGTTTTCTTAATGCTGCGTCATCATGCCATAATCCGTTGGCAACATCTGCCCAGACTTTGCTTGATGGTGTATATTTTGCAGCGGTGTATTTTAATGTATTTGGATTTACTTTTATAACATAATACCCTTTTGTAGGTAAAATAATTGGTGTTGAAGCAACGTCATCTGCTAATTCTCCAGAAGCATTTAATCCAAAACAGTGTGGGGCAAAGTCAGATTCCTGTCCTAAGAAATAAATTTCTTTATTGTCTTTATCTGCATAATATTTGAATTCAAAATCCTGTCCGCTTTTTTCGTGAAAATACATCGGTACACCAACAGCGTCGGTGGTAAGATTAGTTCCTTTTGGCTGATCACATAAATAAAGGGCCGGATACTCATTTGTAGCCACAACATTTATTTTTAACGATCCGGTATTTGGAATAGCAAATTTATCTTTCGCTGTAATAGTTAAAACATAATCAGCAGCAGTTACCGGCAAAGTATAGGTTTTGTTGAAAGTATATGTTTGCGGGGCACCTGTTAACTCAACTTTATCATCGATACCAAGAGCAGCACACTGAACCTGAACATAATCAATTCCCGAGTCATCATTAACCACAAAGTTAACAGGCATCAAATTACTGGTAGACAATAAAATAACAGCTCCTTCTTTTGGGGTAATCATACTTATTGCAGGAGCAGCAAATTCTCCATCGAGACGCAGGTTGATTTCTTTATCAATGGAATTACCGGAAACGTCTGTTATAGTTAGTTTTATTTTAAAAGATTCTGAGGTTCCTCTATCCGCAGGCACTTCGAAAAAATAACTTAAGTCATACGTTTCAAGCAAAGGATCTGTTGCAAACGTTATTACTTTATCAAGTGATAATTCAGGAATTTGGATCTCTACACTTTTTAATCCTAAATCATCTGCCAAAGCGGCTTTGATTTCAAATTTACGTGTTGGTGCACCATAGATTTCCGCTGTCGCAACCACAATAGTTGGGTCGTCTGAGCTAGGAAAATCAGCTTCATTATTTTGACATCCTGTAAACAGAAGGGCAAAAAAAGCGAGAAAAAATAAAAATACATTTTTTTTCATTTCTTTAATTTTAAGGTTAGGTTAGTTGTTTTTTTTATTCTTAAAGGTATTTGTTTATTGATGCAGGTTATTTTCGTCTCTGTTTTGGGGCAACAGAAATGTAACTTACTAATGGATTATTCTCATATTATTTGGTTTGGTTATTGGTTAATAGTTAGCTATTCTTTTTATTTTATAAGACCCTGTACAGGTATCAACTTTTGTTTTAAAACCCGCAGTTTTTTTTTCTGCGGGTAGATAAGTACATTAGGATAAAAACCACTCTTACCATCGTATTTAAAGAAGGCTCAATTCTTTAAACAGACAAAACTTATCTTAAAAACTAACACTTATAACATACACAGTAACACAACTTAAAATGCTACTATACCTGCAAAGGAATAGGTAATTCAGACTTTTGATAAGGGGTAAAATGGAAAAAAAAGGAGGTCAAATTCGCAATAACAGCTTATTTAGACGTAAAAATTATAAAGTACAAAAAAATAGAATCTTTTTTTTACACATAACACAATTACAAGTACTTTTTACTGAGTTACTCACGCAATTCAATTTAATAATGATGAATTAATGCTTTTTAGCAATTTGATCAATCTGAAAACAAATCAAACTCAAAAACAAGTGTTTGAAATAGTCTGATTTGTCTTTTACTTTTTTATTAATAGATGCTTGTCGCTCCTTCTTTACTCTTTTCTTTTTGGCTTGCAAGAATAGCTTTCAAAATTTCAGGATTCTTTATTGCTTCAGGATTAAAGGAGTCGTTGTTCATATACTTTAATATAGAAACCAGCATTTGTTTTGCGACTGGACGTTTTTCTAAATCTGTTGCTAAATCAAAAGATGCAATGATTAGTTTTCCGGATTTTATACTTCCTTCAAAAAGGGAGGCTAATCGGCGGTTGTTTGCAAAATTGTCAACCATTTCTACAATCGGATTTCCGCCTTCTATTCCATCCATGATAAGCGTTGTGGAGTTTACATTTAAATCCCACCATTGCCAGTTCGTATGCATATCTGTCGGGAAATCAGCTAAAGCTTTATGCGATGGATTACAAAGCACTCCCATCGTTCCAGCCTGTTTAGGAAAATGAACCGGGCTCCAGAATACAGGTACAAATTTACCTTCGATACCCCTGATCTTTTTCCATTCTGGATTTAATAATACTTTTTTGCCAACATTAAGCAATCTATATGCTTCATCCAGGTTTCTTGTATAAACAACCTGCCCATAATCAATGGTTTGTTTTTGCGGATACACCCAGATATGCCATTGGTTTTTATAATTCGTTCCTTTCAGATTTACTTTTACTGTCAATTGAGTTGCCTTTGTGATTTTCTGAAGGCTTTCATTTATATCGAAAATTTTATGATTGTATCCAATTGATACTGCTGTCTTCGTACTTCCCGAAGTTATTACCGTTTTTCCGTCGTTAATACTCCATACAATTTCCTGATCTTTTAAAGCTGCATCCGAAAAATTACTGATATCCAAAGAAGCCGTGAAAGATTCATCGTTTGTATAAGTCGCTTTAGGAAAACGCAGAAGCGGTACAACCGGAGCTGAAAACTGCCTAAATTCTTCAGCCGTAATCAACCCTTTACTATCCCAGAAAGCATCCAAAAGTCCAACTAAAGCCGTTCCCTGTCCCGGAAAATCATGTAAATCCAATAATTGAAAACCACTAATTCCAGCTGTTTTTAACGCTCTTTCAATTTCTTCTTTATAAAGGATTACAGCCAGTTTACCTGAAGCTTTTGTATAATCAGCTGCTTTGTTTATTAATCCTTTGTGTTCCAGATCTTCTTTAACCGATTTAAAATTGATAGGTTCTAAAACTCCTGTATATTTCGAAATTTCATCAATTTTTGGATAAACGGCATACTGGCCAATTTCGTGCGTCACCAAAGGAACCGTCATTCCTTCAACCGAAGCAACATAATCTTTGTTGAAAGTTGGAGATTCACTGTTAAATACCCCTTGTCCGCGAACCCAGCCTTTCTTTGTCCATTGTGTGATAAAGAAATCATCTTCAGGTTCCGGCCAGTCACCATGCCCTTTTTCGAAAGTGAACGAAGTTGTCGTATAGAGATGTCTGTCATCTTTGGCTCTTAAGCTGTTCATCAATTTTGTCAAAATAGTCATATCACCCTGCAGTTCATTCCCCATCGACCACATACAGAAAGACGGATGATTTCCATATTCATCAATCATGCGTTGTGCTTCGGCATATAAAAAATCAGTTGTTTTTTGATCCTGACCAATTTTTAAAACCCAAACCGGCAATTCAACCTGAACGTAAAAGCCCATTTCGTCAGCGACTTCAAACGCTGCCTGAGGCGGACACCAGGAGTGAAAACGAAGGTGATTTAATCCCCATTCTCTTGCTGTTCCGAAAACTTTTCTCCACCCTTCTTTATCCATTGGCGGATGCCCGGTAAGCGGAAAGATATTGCACTCTAAAGTTCCTCTTAAAAATACGGGCTGGTCATTAATCGTGAGTACAGAACCTTTTTTGGAAAAACTCCGCATTCCAAAATCAACGGAAGCATTCGAATTGTTTTTCCCGGTTTTTAATTCGGCTTTCAATTCATATAACTCAGGAGAAAATTCACTCCACAGCTTTATATCTTTGCCCAGATTATAATCTGCCTCAACAATTGATTCTCCAAATTTTATCTGAATTTCCTTTTGAAGCGTTTCTGCCGAAATCTTAGTCTTTTTATTTACTGCCGTTATACTTAAAATTCCTTTTGAGTTTTTTGTACTGTTTTTAAGAACCACTTTTACTTTTGCAATTCCAGTATTTATCTCCGGTTTTACCTGAAGATTCACAATTCGGACAGCATCAAACGCTTCGATTTCCATTTTGCCAATAATACCGTTCCACATAATCTGAGTTTGATTGGTATAAGCATGCGCCATATTATCAACACTGATATCAAACAGTTTGCGGTTGTCTACACGAATCGTTATACGATGTGTTTTGCCGGCAGTAAGATATTTTGTAAGGTCAAAATAATGCGGAGCAATCAGGCTGCTTTGTTCGCCAAGAACTTCTTTACCGTCAATCCATACATTGGTTTTCCAGATTACGCGTTCCAGTTTTAGTATAAATTCTTTCTTCTTCCAGTTTTTTGGCACTGAGATTCCACGCGTGTACCAGGCTGCTCCCAAATAACTGCTTTTACGGGTTAAATGACTCATCTGGAGTTTTTCTAAACCCGGTTTTAGCTTGTTCGGAATTCCAAGGCCGGCATCATCTGTAGTTCCGGGCAATTTTATCAGCTGTTTAAAACTCATATTCTGCCAGCCATTTTTTTGTCCAACATCGGTGCTGTCGAGCTGTACTGTCCATTCTCCGGCAATATCCATAACTGTTTTTTCTCTCGAATCCCATGAAGACAGAAAAAGCAGAAGCAGAACAGACGTTATGATATGTTTGATTTTCATCTCTTAAATTTTACTAATTAAATAATTTGTCGATTTTAACACACTTCGACTCCTCTCAGTGCAGGCTGGAATCATAGATTTGGAAACTTAAAAAAGGCGTTTCACTCATTCAAAAACATATAGCTATGTGTTGAGAAATGAGTTTCTCTTTATATTTTTTTCGAAAGATAGAAATCTATGTTTCTATGTGTTAATTATTAAACAATGTTAAAACTCATCTTATTTACGAAAGGTCTGTTTGTTGATATCTAATTGTTTTACTTTCTGATAATATTTTTCAGATTCGGTTTCATTACCTAATCCGCTGTGACCTAATGCCATCACATAATAACAATGCACCTGATTTCTAACATTCAGATCATCATCCCAAATTGCTAAATCCGGAAGCGAAACTGCGAAATAATCGATTCTTGATTTTTCGAATAAATATTTCTCTCCATGAGCCAGCAGTTTGTTGAAACGGCTTCGGGCTTTATCTTCATCACCTAATTCTCGCCATGCTAATCCCTGATAAAAAATCTTGTCCGGCTGCTGATCGTTATAGAAAAATGCCTGAACAGGCTCTGAGGATCCAAGTGTTGCCTCAACAAAATTTGCTGTTGCATTTTCTAAATCTCCAAGACCTTTATACGCTAATCCTTTATAATAAAAAACTTCATTTTCCTCTGCATTTTTCAGTTTGCCTTCACCTAAATCGTGCGGATAAACTTCGGTTTCTTTCAGCAATTTTACTGCTTCTTCAAATCTTTTTTCTGCTATTGCAATTTTTGCCAATTCCACTCTGCATAAAGTATACTGACCTGTTACTTTTCCTTCACCACCTTCCCAGGGATGGAATTTTCGCTGTGTAATCAATTCTTTTGCAACAGCATATTTTCCTGTCTGATTGTAAAGTGTGATTCTTTCTATACACAAATCATCTCTTTCTTCAACAAGATTTGGATACTGATTTAAAACTTCTAATCTGTATTCAGGTGATTTTCCAATTTTCTTGTACAGCTGATCCAATTCCATAAAAATCCTTGAATCGGTTGGATCCAATGCAAATGCTTTTTCCAGCATTTCCTTGGCTTTAGTTTTCTCATTGGTCTTGTTGAAATAAGCCAGTGCCAGGTTTCGCAATAAAGTCGGAAAGGTATCGTCTATACTGTATGACAACTCCCAACATTTTACAGCTTCATCATATTGACGGAAAGCATACCAGAAATTCCCTAAATAATACGACGCTTTTGCATCCTTCGGATTTAAACGAATAGCATCCTGCAGAATATTAACTTCTTCAATACGGTTAGGAAAACACTTTTCTGGTGACTCTAAAGCAGCTTTTTTGTACCATTCTAAAGCTTCGTCTTTATCTTCAGCCATAGAAGCAAAATAACCCAAAGCATAATACACCATTGGATAAACTTCTTCAGTATCCTTAATCGATTCCTTTAATAATTGAGAAGCTTCCGTATATAATCCTGCTCCTGCAAAATCCAATGCATATTCGATATAACCATGTGACCATTGACGCATGATAGTATTCATTTCGTCCAATACAGTCTGGTCTTTTGTCAGCAGATATTTCTCAAAACGACAGCCCATATTGAAACGGTCAATTTTGAGTGATTCTTCGATCCATGCCAAAGCTTCCTGATTTCTGTTTAACTTTATTAAAATAGACGCTTTCAATTGACGTGCCTTGTGATTGTGCCAGTTGCGGATCAATGATGATTCGACTCTTTCCAACGCTTCTGACCATTCTCCTTTTATACTGTCAATTTGTGCTAAAGCGTAAAAACCGGCGTCCTGCCACGCTGCATTCCAGGTCGATTTGAAAAGGGAATTATAAGCTTCATCATTTTTTCCCTGCAGTTTTAAGCAAAAACCTAAATTATAAAGCGGTTCCCCGTCAATCGGATTTGGATTGCGCTCTGTTAAAACTTCAACCGCAGTTCTGAAATAGGTTTCGGCTTTTTCAAACTGACCTCTTCGCAGCATCAAAAGGCCGACAGCATTATTACATCTCACATCTCTTGAATCTCTGCTTAAAGCTTCAAAATAATAATCAAGCGGATTGTAAGTAGCATGTCTGTATTGTTCCAAATGCAGTCCTGTCAAATACAATTGTTCCATTGAAGCGATATCTTTTGGATCAAGAGCCGCTTTTGCAGGATCCGGAACAGGTTTTATTTCTGCTTTTTCTTCCTGATACTGAACTAGAATTTTACCATTCGAAGTATAAACTGTAAAAATTAAATCCTCTGAAGCTGTTTCACCAATTGAAACTCGTTTTTTATACGGATTTACAGGCGAAATCGTAATTTCATCCTGAAATAATACCCCGTTTTGCTTGTTTTTTAATTCAATTTTTAAATTCTCATACAAACCTGTGGTATATAAAATCAAATCTGCTTCTTTTCCTTCAACTTCGATGTTTATGATGGCATCTTTTGTTGCATTTTTTACATAACCCACTTCGGCATACGACATAAAATACTGTACCCAAGACTTTTCTTCATAAGCCTGAAGCCATGAAAAATCGGGTTGATTGTCTGTAAAAACACCCGTCATCAATTCGATATACGGACCGTCTTTGTCAGTTAGATTTCTGTCCCAGGCCAAACCGAAATCTCCGTTCCCCCATGTCCATTGTTTTTTCCCCGGAGATACATGATGGTTCGCAACATGCAGTAATCCAGCCTGTACATCATCTTCATAGCCACCCACAAAATTATATTTCGATTGCACCGCCATATAAGAAGTGGGAACGGGAATATTTTTATATTTTGAAATATCAACTCCGGCAGAATAGTCCTGTTTGTAATATTCGCCTGTTGCAATCGGAAATTTAGAAACATCTCTTTTTCCGTGGTCAAATACGGCATTCACATCCGGAGGAAAAACCGATTTATAACCGTCATTCACCACCACAGCAGGATTTGCCCACCAAAGGAACGTTTGCGGAAAAGCGGTACGGTTGTAGATTTTTACTTTAATTTCGATGTAAGCTTTATCAGGATGCAGCGTGAATCCCTGCATTCCTTTGGTTCTGAACATTCTTTCTACTTCATTGCACCAGATTGTTTTGCTTCCGTCTTCATTTTCTTCAATATCGAAATCCGTAGGCAAAAAAGTACTCGGACGGTGGTGCTGCGGCCAGTTGAACTCAATTCCACCGGAAATCCACGGTCCTGTAAGTCCTACAAGGGCTGGTTTTATAACCTGATTATAATATACGAAATGACGCTGTTTAACTTTGTCATATGCCATGTGAACGCGTCCTCCCAATTCAGGAAGAATCATGATTTTGATGTATTTATTTTCTAAAAATACAGCATGATATGATTTATCGAATTTTTCATCAGATAATTTTTCGACAACAGGATAAGGATAAACAGCTCCTGAACTTCCCTGATATACTCGTTTTTCAAGAAAAATCGGGTTCTTTTCCTCTTCTCCAATTTGGTAGGTAGGTAGTAAAATATCTTCTTCCCAAACGCGAACTACTCCATCTTCATTAACGGTTGACTGAATTAAATAAGCTGTTATTTTTTCGTCCTGACCTGATTGTTTGGTATGCAAGTTATCTGCAATTGTATTTTCCATTTTATGATATGCTATTATTTTGTCAATTCATTTTCTATTTCCTCTAAAGACTTTCCTTTGGTTTCCGGCAGGGAAACACGAAGGAAAAAGTATCCTGCTAAACAAATAACCCCATAAAGCCAGAATGTTCCGTAAGAGCCAAGACTGCTGTTTAGTATTGGAAAAGTGTACGTTAGCACGAAACAGGCTGTCCAAAGGGCGAAAGTAGAAACCGCCATTGCCATGGCACGTATTTTTGTCGGGAATATTTCAGACAAAACAACCCAGGTGATTGGTGCCAATGTCATCGCATAGCAGGAAATGGCAGCGATAACCAGTGCTAAAACAGCAATTCCGGTGATTTCAAAATAATAGCAGGCGCCTAATATGGCATAGATGAAGAACAACCCAATTGAACCAATCAACATCAAGGTTCTGCGTCCCCAACGATCAACAAAATACATACCTACAAATGTGAAGATTACATTCGTTACACCTGTAATTACGATATTGAACAAGATATCCGAAACACCATAACCGGCTGCTGAAAATATTTCCTGAGCATAATTAAAAATCACGTTGATACCGCACCATTGCTGAAAAGCTGCAATCACTATTCCCAATACCAGAATTTTTGGCATTTTACCTTCAAAAAGCATTCTATAATTGACTTTTTCTTTAATGTCTCCGGTTCTTGATTTCAGTTCTTCAATTTGTTCTTTTGCAAAAGCAAGACCTCCAATTTTAGTAAAAACTGATTCTGCTTTATCATATTTACGTTGACTTGCAAGCCATCTCGGACTTTCTGGTATAATGAGTATAAAAATAAAAAAGGCAACTGACGGTACGGCTCCTGCCCAAAACATGTATCTCCAGCCCCATTGACCATTCCAGGAGTTCAAAATATCCTCTCCTTCTATAATAGGATCTGCAATTAACCAGTTTACAATTTGGGCTGCCAGAATTCCTATTACAACCGTTAACTGGTTTATCGAAACAAACTTTCCTCTGGATTCACTTGGCGCAATTTCGGCTATGTACATCGGCGAAAGATTAGATGCGATTCCAATCCCTATTCCTCCAACAACTCTCCAGATGATAAACCATTCAATTGTATCCACTATTCCGGTACCAACTGCTGCCAGCGTAAAAAATATTGAAGCTACAATCATCAACGGTTTTCTACCGTATTTATCAGATAAACTTCCGGAAATCATTACCCCCAGCAAACAGCCCAGAATAGCACTTCCCATAACCCAGCCCTGCATAGAAGGCGAATTGGTAATATTAAAAAAAACTTCATAAAAAGGCTTTGCACCTCCAATTACAACCCAGTCGTAACCAAATAATAAACCACCCATGGCTGAAACCAGTGCAATAAAAAGCAGGTAGGAAGAATTATACTTACTCATATGTATTTAATTTTTTAATTTATTTATCATTACAAATATCGTTACATGCCACACTTCCAAAAATGTAATATTTATATAAAACATGTATAAAACATCGATTTTTACATCAAAATTACCATACTCAAAACAATAAAACACATTTTTTACAATAACTGTATTTATTCGAATAAAATTCTGATGATTTCATACTTAATAACCGATATAATATCTTACTAAAAATATTTCGCAGTAACCTTTTCTCCATTTTTTAATACTAATATTCCAGAATATGTAAATTACCATTATTTTATAAACTTATATTTGTCATTGAATATTTTTATTTAAATATACTCATAACATTAATTATGGATCAGATAGCAGATGGTTTTAAAGGAGAAAGAGCAATCGTTGTTCCTTACAGCGTACGCATCTTTCAGTCTGAAAATGAACTAACAAAAAATGCTTTCATTACACATATGGGCTACTATCCCAACGCAAAATATCACTTCCGGAAAAGATCCAAAGGCGCACTTGAAAACATTCTTATTTATTGTGAAAGCGGAAAAGGTTTTATAACTCTTGAAAATGAACAGTTCTCACTTACTAAAGATCAGGCTTTTATCATTCCGGCTCACAAAGCACATAGTTATGAGGCCGAAATTTCTAAACCCTGGAGCATTTACTGGCTGCACTTTAAAGGAACAGCAAACTCTCTGCATGCTGCGGTTTCCGGAAAAATTTTAAATCTCAACGACAGCAGGTCATCTGACAGACTGAATTTGTTTGAAGAAATTTACCAGAATCTGGAAATGGGTTTTAATCCTGATAATCTTGAGTATTCGAGTATTTGTTTACAGCATTTTTTAGCCAGCATTAAATACACGGGGCAATTTTTAAAAATAAAAACAGCCGATACAGAAGTATTAGATGTGATTCCGATGAGTATTATTTTCATGAAAAACAATCTGACAAACAAAATCACCCTTCACGATATTGCACAGTATACTGGATATTCGAGTTCTTATTTTGGCGCTTTGTTTTTAGAAAAAACTTCATTTACACCAATTGAGTATTACAATCAGTTAAAAATTCAGAAATCGTGTTCGCTTTTGCAGTTCAGCAACCTGAAAATAAAAGAAATCGCTTATGAACTGGGCTATTATGATCCGTTTCATTTTTCAAAGTCGTTCAGACTTGTCATGGAAATATCACCGAGGGAGTATCGGCTTAGATACAAAGCCCCTGTTTAATTTCTATTTGAATCATCAAAAAGGGCTTCGACTCCGCTCAGCCTGACAAATGTTTTGAATTACATCCAGCAAGTTCTATTTAATAACATTCAAATCCGAATTAAAAGAACTTTTATACTTTTTAATGTATTCTGAAGGTGTCATTCCAAATAATTTCACGAACTGCTGTCTGAAGTATTTAGGATCTTCAAAACCAACCTCAGCACTCGCCTGTGCAATATTAATATCTTCAGTAAGCATTAACATCGCAGCTCTTCGGATTCGCAGGGAACGGATAAAAGCATTTAAAGTCTGTCCTGAAATGATTTTTATTTTGGTATAAAGCGTTCTGTGGCTCATACCCATTTCAAGCGCAAAGGTTTTGATCGTGAAATCTCTTTTATGAATATTGGCTTCTACAATGTCAATACATTTTTTCAAAATTTCCTGATACTCCACCGGAACTTTTTGTGTATTCTCTTTTAAAGTGATGCTGTCTAAGAAATAGGTTCGTAAATTGCTTCGATTACGCAATAACGATTCAACCCGTGCCACCAAAATATCATCATCAAATGGTTTTGTAATATAATCATCGGCACCTTCATTGATTCCCTGCAGGTGAGTTTCGGGGTTTTTAGTCGCTGTTAATAAAATTACCGGAATATGAGACAACTCGTTGCTTTCCTTTATTTTTCGGCACAGTTCAAGACCATCCATTTCTTCCATCGTAATATCACTGATTACCAGATCCGGCATGTGTTTTTTGGTCAGTTTTAAACCCTCTTCACCATTTTCGGCATTGTAAACGATATAATTTTCAGCAAACAATTTGATTAAATACCCCCTGATTTCAGCATTGTCATCAACAATTAAAACGGTTCGTTTTTCTGTAAGCATCACTTTTTGCAAGTCAGTTTCAGAAAGTGTATTTTCAGTATCATTTTCTTCGGAGTCATCAATAATTAATTCGTCAAAGAGCTGGCTTCTTTTTTGAACGTCGTTAGTAATTTCAGCATTTTCAAAATGACTGTCCCCTTTCAGAAAAGTCAGCTTAAATGTACTCCCCTTACCCGGTTCACTGCTACAGCTTACCATTCCTTTATGTTTGTCTGTAAAATATTTTACAATGTAAAGCCCGATTCCAAAGCCGGTTCCGATTGAAACTTTAGAATTGATTTGTTTGAATTTTTCGAAAATTACCTCAATATCTTTTTTCTCAATTCCGTCGCCGTTATCCTTAATTTCAAGTTGAACTTCATTATCTGTCTCAGTAAGTTTAAGATCAATCTGCCCGTTAATTGCTGTGTATTTAAAAGCATTCGACATTAGATTAAACAATGAAATTTCAATTTTTTCATAATCCCCTATAATTACAATCTCATGATCCGGAATATTGAAGTTATACTGAATATTTTTGTCTTTTGCCTGATTGACAAAACACTGATACACTTCATTACAAAGATTGTTTACATTTATCGGAGATAGTCGAAGGGAATCCGCATCATTTTCGGCCTTTCTAAAAAGCAAAAGCTGATCAACAAGACTCAATAATCGCCTTGCATTTCGGTGTGCAATTGCCAGATCACTTCCGGAAGACCCGTTTTGAACACTTTCTTTCTGAACTGCTTTTTTAAGCGGATTTATAATCAGCGAAAGCGGGGTTCTGAATTCATGTGAAATATACGTAAACATCGATGACTGTTTCTCCGCAATTTCTTTTTCTTTTTTGCTTTCCAGTTCAGCAATTTTCACCTTATATTTTAGTTTTTCCTTGTTCTTCTGATAATCCAGATACACAAATAGAATTCCTGCTATAGCCAGAACATACAAGCTGTAAGCCCACCAGGTTCTGTACCACGGCGGCAAAACTTCAATTGACACAAGACTGATTTCCTTATTCCAGCCTCCTTCAAAATTGGTCGTTTTTACTTTAAAAGTATATTTCCCTTCCGGCAGTTTTGAGTAATTTGCTTTTCGGGCCTGACCCACATAATTCCATTGGTCATCCCAGCCTTCGAGTAAGTAAGCATAATTTATTTTGTCGGCATTGTTGTAATCCAATGCAACAAATTCTACCGATAAGGCGGTCTGATCGTAATCCAGACTTACTTCTTTCATTTTGCCGGAATCAAAAGTTGTCACTTCAACACCGCTTTCTTCAATGGGCTGATTGTTTACATAAAAATCGGTCAGCAGCAAGTTATTTTTTTGGCTGAAGCCTTTAATCGCTTCCGGAAAAAAGATGTTAAAACCATTTATGCCTCCAAAAAGAAATTCGCCGGTAGATAGTTGAAGCCCGGCATTAAAACTAAACTGATTGCTTTGAAGTCCGTCGTTTACAGAAAAATTACGGAATGTTTTTCGTTTCTTGTCAAATCTGCAAACGCCGCTATAAGTACTCATCCAGAGATTTCCTTCTTTATCTTCCAGCAATCTCAAAACTGTATTAGACGGAAGTCCGTCATCTGTGGTAAATCTTTTAATTTTATTGGTTTTTCTGTCAAATATAACCAACCCTCCTTCCTGGGTTCCCAGCCAGAGATTTTTGTCTTTGTCTTCATGAATACATCGAATCGGGTTACCTATTACCGTTTTTTTAACTTTTTTTGGTGATTTTTCTATAGAAAATAAAGTGCTGTAATTGGCCCCCCAAAGCTTACCATCTTTGGTTTCTATAAGGCATTGCAGGTTATTAATACTTCGGTCAAAAAGTTCGAAACTGTTTTTATCACGATCAAAAAGGTATAAAGAACCTTCGTTTGTAGCACTTGCCCAGATATTGTCTTTTGAATCTTTATAAACAAACCAGATGTTTTTTTCTATTTGTTTTGTATATGGGTTGTAACACGAAAACCGGGTTACGCTGTTGTCTTTTTTGTTAATTCGGTTTATACCTCCTGCCCAGGTAGAAATCCAGATATCATTATTGCTATCCCTGGTGATTCCTGTAATAAATTTGCTCGAAAGGGTATTGCCGTAATTTATATATGTATTGTTTTTTCGGTCCCAGTATTTTAAGCCGGCACCGTCTGTTCCTACCCAAATATTATTTTTCTCATCTTCGCAAAATGACAAAATAAAGTTTTCTGCAGGATCTTTCGCATTATAGCGAATGCTTTTAAAATACTTCGGAATATTGCTGAGCATACTAACACCACCACGCAGTGAACCAAACCACTTGTTTCCGGTTTTATCTTCATACAAACTCCAAACTGAATTACTTTTGGCTAGCAGGTTACCGTGAACTTCGTTTTGCGAGATTGCCTGTTTTCCCATGATTTTATAAATACCACAACCGTCTGTCGTGATCCAGATTTCTTTTTTTCTGTCCACAAGAATATCGGTAACACTGCATTTATTTGAAAAATAATTCTCAGAAAGTATCGCTGATTTTGTATTAAAAAGAAAAAGTCCTTCATCTGTTCCTAACCAGAGATTTCCATCAGTAGCCGGCTTCATTGCTTTTACCTCTTTCGAAAGCGGAAAAACTACTTTTAAACTTTCTGACTGATACTGATAACTGCAAATCCCAATATTACGGACATATATCCAGGAATGTTTCTTTTTTTTATCTTCCTGAATGGCTACTGCATCATAATCATCAATACTGGTTCTATTGCCCGAAAAATTAAGCGGAATTTGTTTTCCGATGAAAGAACCGTTTTCAAAACTGATAAGCCCTAAACTCTGGGAGGCAACCAGCACCAGGTTATCAGAAACTGCACGCATCTGATGGATGATATCCTTTAAAACTTCTGTTTTTTTATTGGAAGGAGTATATCGCACAGGATGAAATGTCGCTGTATTTTTATTGTAAACACAAACACCACTCGAACCTCCTACCCAGATGTTCTTTTTAGAATCTCCTTCGATATTATAAATAGTATTAAATGGCAGTGATTTTTTATCGTTGATCCGGTTTCGGAATACTTTAAAATTATAGCCGTCATATCGATTCAGTCCATCATAAGTTCCAAACCAAATATAACCATCACTATCCTGAAATATGGTTGTAATAGAATTATTAGATAATCCATCAGATATATCAAGAAATTTTACCGGATTCTCCTGCGCAGCAACAAGTGAGTAAAATCCCATGAATACAATTAGAGTTATAAAAAAATTCTTCAAGATTTATTTATTTTAAATTGAACAGCAGAATTGAGCACTAAAATTATCAATAATTTAAAAAATCACAACAAAAAAGAATAAAAATAATAATTCACAATAGTTAATAACTCCGGAAGTTTGATTCTTTTTAATTCTTTTGTAAACAAAAAAATGGAGAAAGAACTAAATTGTCTTTCTCCATTTTCAAGTGTAATTATCTTTAATCTGATTAATTTATTCGTTTTACCGAAAGTTTATCTAAACAAAAATAAGCAGCTGTATTCATTCCGTAATCCGGATGAGAGTCGGTTGAAGCCATTTGGAAAATTAAATATTTTACATTTCCTAAACCTGCCAAATTTGATGTATTTACATTGATCCAGCCTGTTGGCATAACCAAAGATGATCCGGTGTAATTTGCCAATGAATGCACTATAGGACTTGTAATAACACCAGAAGCATTAACTCCATAGATTAGTAATTCAAAATGATCTCCTGATGTAAAAGCGCTTGCAAATCCATCCCCGTACAAACAGCCGTAATAAGGCCACGGGTGTATGTTAATTTTTAAACCTTCTACTTTATACGATCCTGTATTTCCTATTTTGATCCAGTTTGAAAAATTAGCTTCACTAAAAGTACTGCCTTGTGGTGACTCAGGATCTAAATAACTGGACCAATACGCTACAATATAAGGATCTCCAGTTGTACCCGGAGTTCCCGGAGTAACAGTTGAAGAAGTACCAAAACCGCTTCCTGCCATTGCTCCCCATTGATTAGCAACCCAGTTATTTGATCCGCCTGAACCGGCTGATCCGTAATTGGTAATATCATTAACGTTAGAAACAATAAATCCGTCCCAGTAATTGTAACCTTCGGAAGTCGCACTATGCGAAAATTTAAATATATCAACAGTTAAGTTGGTATTTGCTACATAAGTATTCTCCCAATATTTTCCTCCTGTTGTTGATGTTCCACTGCTTAACAGGGAACTTGTCAGATTAAGCGTTGTAGTGGTTCCTATTGAAGGATCTGTTACAGCACTTTTAGATGTTAAACCGGAACTTTTTCGAGCTGTATCATTTTCATTACTTAAAACATCATCGTCACTGCTACAGGACGAAAAACCTAACATTAATCCTAATGTCAAAAAACAAAATACTTTTTTCATAATTTATAAAATTTAAAGGTTAAATACTCACTCTATTATTTTTGACTTGCTGTTTATAGAAGATAAATCTTCAAGAACTATTTATTGTTCAAAATTCAAATCCGAAACTTCTTGAAAAGAGCCAAACAGCAAACAGTTAGCACCCATTTCTACAAACGTTGGTACATATACTTTTACAAAATCAACACCCGGCAAATGAACTTTTTTTCCGTCATTATCGACTGCCCAGCTGATATCTATTGAAGGATCTTTGATACCGCCATACCCCCATTCAAAAGTTCCTATATTGAAAGCCGTCCCTAGCCCGTCGCTTACATCTTTTACAGGAATGTTTATTTTTGTACCTTTTACGGTATAAGAATTTCCCATCCAATTCGGATAGTAATCAGAGAATTTTCGTTTGTCTACTTTTGTAATGTTTCCTGATGTATTTTTATTAGTGGTCCATTTGATATATTCTTTATCAAACTCCCAATTCATAATCCCTTTTACTGCTGGCTTATTTGCATCCGGCTTAAAATAAGTCATCTCGTAATTTTTGACAGTAGTAGATTTATAATATTCACTTCCTGCAATTTCATACCATTCGTTTTCATCGGCCTTTCCATTTTTATTAGCATCGTAGGCAACGAAAACACTTGCCGGAGAATATTTTGCTGAATTGTTCATTTGAACAGTAAAATCGCGTTTTCCATATGCATTTACAACAGTATGATCAAATGCAATAGTGATATAACCACCAAAAGTGCCTAAACTAATGTCTTCTCCGTTTTCCAGATCCGCCTGAACTTTTTCCATCACTTGTGCTTTTGTTGGAAAATCATAATTATCAATATTATAAGCCGGTCCAGGTACGAAATCAATTAATGAAAGTGCTTTTGAATTATAGGTTTTGCCGGTCTCTGAAACCGTAACTTTAACAGAAGCTTTCTTTACAATTCCGCCTACTGTTACTGTAAAATCTAAAACATAATTTGTAGCTTCAGGAGATATGAACATTAAGTTTTTACTGTCGCCAACGATAGAATCTTTTATTATACCATCACTTCCGGTCACTTTAACTGACCATACATATGTGGCAACTTTATCTGCAGCATTTTCAATCGTTACGTCAGGATTTATTTCTATTACATTATATTGGTCTACTGCAAAATCTGACGCTAATTTTATCGCTACAGCTGGATCTAAAACAGGTTCTTCTGATTTTGAATCATCATTGCTGCAGGCAAAAAATGAAACAAACGCCATTAGACCTAAACAATATTTTAAATGATTTTTCATTTCTTACTTATTTTACTTTTTTTAAATTGTACTTTTTTAATATATGAAGATCTCCTGCTCCAGCAAATACAGTAGCCATTGAAGATTGCTGGGTACAGCGTCCCATTGGTTCGCTTACACAATTTACTACCTTAATAAAATCGATTCCGGGAAGATTGGCTTTATTTCCGTTATTATCGACTGCCCAGTCAATATCAATATCCGGATTTAATGCACTTACATATCCCCATTCAGGAGGTGTAGAATACCATAGTGTTGTTTGTCCGGTGCGTGCCGTTTTAAAATCTACATCAAGTTTTAAACCTTCGTAACTCACTGTAGTCTGCGATGCCCATAAAGGATAAAACTCTTTTTTAGCCCTTGGCCTTTGCAGATAATATTTTTCTCCCTTGCTATTTTCGCAATAAACATGTTCATAATCTGTCCAAAGAGCACTTGCAGTTACCAAAGGTTCTCCTGCCGCTTTTTTATTATAAGTAATTTTAAAATCTTTAATTGTAGTTTCTTTAGCGTGTTGACTTCCAACAATTTCAAACCATTCATCGTTATCCGGCTTTCCATTTTTATTTTTATCGTAAGCCACATAAATCAATCCCGGTGCCGGTGGATTTGGTTTCGATCCTGTCGGATTTGTTACATCTCCTCCATATACTCTAAAATCTTTTTCTCCTTCAACATTTACAACTGTATGGTCAAATCCTACTACAATAGAACCTCCAAAACCACCTAAATCTAACGGATATCCAACACTCGTTTCATTGATTCTTCCTAAAGCCGTTTTCATTACGTCTGCTTTAGAATTCCCATCTTTGAAAATATCATTTGCAAGCATTCCTGGTGCCGGATCAAAGTCAAAAATGCGCGTGATATACGGATTGTAATTGGCTCCTTCATTCGTTACATTTACAATTGTGTTCTTAGATCCTTTTTTATTATTTACAGTTACATTCAGTGTAAATTCATAAGAACCTGCATAAATAGCGGTAAATCGTAAATCTTTACTGTTTCCAACAATAGAATCTGTAACCTGATCCACAGGATTTTTAGTCATAACCCATTCGTATTTTGCAGTCGAACCAGCATCAGAGGCTGTAATATCTAAAACCGTAAAGGTTGCTGTTTCATACTTTTCCTGCAGCTCAACTTTTATCGACTGATCATCATCGTTATTGCTGCATCCTGTAAAAGCGAATGCGAATGCCAGCAATAAAAATCGGGTAACATTTTTTTTCATAATTTGGATATAATAATTTGATTTAATACTTTTTAAAATTATCTCGTAGGAATATTTTCTCCTAGAAGATGCAAATCTGTAGCACCCATTATTTCTGTAGAAGTTTCACCAAGCCAGCCTGCCTCCTGATTAAGACCGTTATAGACTTTCACAAAATCGATTCCGGGAAGATGAATCTTATTCCCATTTTTATCAATTGCCCATTCAATATCAATTCCCGAATCATCATCATTATTTGGAGCATTATCGGCGTATCCATATAAAAAAGCATACTGGACAAAATAGCTTCCTGTTCCGCTTTCGTCAACTGCATTGTCTGGTAAACAAGTTCCTTTAAAAGTAATTGATGCCTGATTTTTAAGCCATTTGGGCCAATAATCCAAAGAATGATTATAAGCATTGTTTTGAGTCAAATACCCGTCTTTTCCCTGATTGTCTTTCCAATAGATATATTCAATATCTGTAAAGAGGACTGTCCCTGTACCTCCACTCGGAACAGGTATTTTGTTTGGATCCGGTCTGTAATAGGTGATTTCATAATTATGAATGGTTTTCTCCATTTTGTGCCCACCGCCTTCAATTTCATACCATTCGTCATCCGGAAGTCCGTTTTTGTTTTTGTCATACGAAACCATAATCACTCCGGCTTCACTGCTTCCGCCACGCATAGTAGCATCCGGATTTGGATTGGCCTGTGCCCAAAAAGCATTTCCCAAAACTCTAAAATCACGTTTGCCTTTGATGTTTACAATACTGTGGTCAAAACCAAAAACCACATAACCGCCAAATGCACCAAGTGAAATAAGATCTCCTTCTTTCTTAGCCAGATATGAATTCGCCCTTGTCAGTATTCTCTCGGCGGAGTCACCATCATTAGCTACCGGAAGGTCATTTATAAATTGGCCCGGAGCCGGTTTAAATTCGAATACTTTGGCGATATAACTTTTTAACTCTTTAGTCTCCGTAGCTACAGTAATAGTTACTTTTTTGGTTTGAGTCGTTCCTTTATCGGTAATGACTACTTTAAATTCGTAAATTCCTTCTATCGTAGCGGCAAACAAAGCTTCTTTCGAAGTTGTATTGACTAAAGAATAATTTTCAGAAGAAACATTTTCAGCCGTCCAGTTGTAAGTTGCCTCAGAGCCTGCATTCGTTTTTGGACTTACAGCAAGAATTGTAAATCTTTGAATTTTAAATTCATTTGTTTCTGTTTCACCGCCTCCGGACTCCGAATCATCACCTCCTCCCGAACAATTTGTTAATGCAATTGCTAAGATGGCTAGCAATAACATTTGAAAATCTTTTAAAAATCTTTTATTCATATATTTAGTTTTTAGTTATAAAAGCAATGTGTGCGGGAATATTACCCGCTGTTGTTTTCCATTTTAATTTTCCATCGGGTGTAAAACAGTAGATGTAACCCGTTACCACATAATTCTGGGCATCGGTTATGTAGATTTCTTTGGTTTCCGGATTTACCTGAAGCCCATACGGAATCATGATCTGTTTGTCGGTTCCATCTGTAATAATTTTATCGCTGATTATCTTTTTGGTTTTAGTATCGAGTATTCCGTAGGTAACTTTATTCGAATTGGTCAGATAACTCCAGGAAACACTATAGAAATAAAGCTTATCATCATCCATACACATTCCTAAAGCCGGAATATCGAGCTGCATTTTTTTCTCGTCGGTTTTGGTATCAATTACAAAAAGATTGGACGGAGTGTTGTAATAATCACCGCGAGAACTTACATAAATATCGCCGCGACTGTCAATCCGCATGCCGTAAAGATTGATACCAACGTCTATTTTCTTGATTTCTGTAAAAGTTTCCAGATCAATTACAGAAACAGTCCTGTCGTAATCCGGAACCCTATAGCCACCTGAATTGGCGACATATAATTTTCCGTTATGTACTACCATTTGTTCCGGCTGATAACCCACAGTTACTTTTCGTGTAATTTCTAAAGAAGTCGTATCAATTTCTGCAACAAAACCAATTTCAGCATTGGGATCAATAGCCACGGGACCTGCATACGAGCTGACATAGGCTTTGTCTTTATAAAAAGTCACATACCGGCAATTTGGAATGTCGATTTTTTTGATGCGTTTTGCTGTCCATTTATCAATAACTTCGACCTTGTTCGAAACATTGATTACAGCATACACTTTGTTACCGTAGATTTGAATATCGTTTCCAACATCTCCCAGTTCTTTTACAACAGTCGGATTTCTTTCCGAATAAACATCTGTCGTGTAAGTTCCGGTTCTGTAATTGAATACGTCAATACTGGCGCGGTTCATTCCCATATTACCTTCGTTCAGCAGATAAAAACCTTCAATATTGCCATCGCTTCTCGGTGCTGCCACATTTTTATCCGATGAAAGAAATATCGTTTCGTCTTCACGGCATGAAACCAGAGAAACTGCTGCAGCTAAAACAAATACTATTTTTATAAATGTCTTTCTCATAATGCTATACTGATTATAAATTTGAATGTTCTGCCCGGCATTGGGTAATTGTAAATCACTTCGTATTGCTGATTGAATGCATTATTGACTTCTACGGTACCGTTGAGTTTGTAATTTTTGAATGTGAAAGACTTTTGTAATGCCAAATCATGCGTGTACCAGGGCTGTACCTCATTGACTTTGATATTATTGACATTGCCGTTGTAGCGTTTTCCAACGTAAATAAAACTGTAATTGAAGTTCCATGATTCGTAACCTGCATTTAGAATTCCGGATCCGCTGTGCCAGGGTGTGTACGGAATCTGATCACCGTAAGAGGACAATTCCAAACCGGCAAATTTCGTATAATCCTGACTTTGAGAATAAGTGTAAGTCAGATTTGCGGTTAAATTCAATTGGTTGATATTCTTTCCGAAATTCAAAACTGTTTCAATTCCTTTTCCTTTCACCTGTCCCATATTGGTCATCATCCAGCGAAATAAATTTCCTGTCGGTGCAGCCACAATTTTATCTTTGGTATTGGTGTAATAGACATCTGCCTGAATCGAAAGCTTGTCAAAAAAGTATTTTCCTGTTGGAATGTTATACGTAAAACCAATATCGTACTGATTCATATATTCAGGCTGTAAAGTGCTTGAACCTACCATCGTATAATACAAATCATTGAAAGTAGGCATCCTGAAAATTCGTTTTGCGAAAGCCCTAAGATTAAAATCGTATTTCTTGAAAGGAGTATAACCGAGGAATAATGCCGGAGTCATTTCGGTTTTATTGGGAGCTTTGGCATTGTATTCTACTTCTTCGATAACACGGGTTACGAGTACATTTCCCAACACTTTAAAACCTTCATAACGATATGAAGTGGCAAGAGAAACAAGGGCTGTATAACGCTGTGGAAAAGAAAATTGGGTTTTGATTCCTCTTCTGGTGGCGTTTAATCTATTGTATTGAAAATCGGTTGAGAGCGAAACATCCCATATTGATGAAATACTGTACATGTTAACTGCCGAAAAATAAGCTTCATGCTGAAAATAACTATCATCAGACTGTGCGCCTTCGGTTACGGTTTCTCCTAATACTTTTGTTGTGTCCCTGGCAATATAATGGGTGTAATCATAAGCATATTTGGCCTTTAGCTGAAATTTATACTTTTCAGAAACATCTTTTGATAAATAAGCCTGTGTAAAAAAGTTTTTGTCGTACTGCCGGAATCCGTCGGAAAATTTGTTTTCTACAATCGCTCCGGGCGCACCTCTTTTAGAGTCATAATAATACACTTTGGCATCCCAGGAGGCATTATTTAGTTTTCCGTAAAGACCGGATTCAAATCGTAAAGCCTCAATATCACTGTTCCATCTTGTCGCAGTAGTATCATAAGCAACTGAACCATCCTGATTTTTTCTTTTGTACCTGAATTTATACTGCCCGTTTGATTTTATGTATTCAGAACTGACACTTATACTGACCTTATCGCTCAGCTTTTGTTCCCATCGAAAAGAAGGATCATGATAATTGATTGACATGGTTTTATAACGAACGAGTAGATTTGATTTTTTATTTCCAACAAATACAGGACGCTTTGTTTTCATGTAAATGGCAGAAGCAGAAGCAAAATCTTTTGCCGACTGAAAAATTTCGCTTTTTTGACCATTGTACATTGTTAGCGATTCCATATCGTCAAGCGAATATTTTCCGAGATCTGTTACCCCGTTTTGAGCATTTCCGAGTTGAATTCCATCGTAAAAAACACCAACATGATGCGTTCCCATATTACGAACATCAACTGTTTTGAGTCCGCCAAATCCGCCATAATCTTTGATTTGGGTTCCGGCAAAATAACGAAGCGCATCGGCCACATTGTGACTAGCCAGATTTTCCAGTAAAACCCCGGAAAGACTTTGTACCGGAATCACTTCCTGATACGGTTTTGTATTTAATACAACTTCTTTTAAAACACGGGAACTATCAGTTACTACCTGTGAATGAAGCAAAAAAGGGAAAAGTAAAACAAAAGCTAAAAGTGTTTTTCTAAAATGATACATCACGATTTATTTAAAAAAACTTTCGGTGATGCAGTAATTACAAAAACATAGATATAGGCCTGCTATCCTGTAGCAGGTTACCATCTTGTGTCGTCAACTTCATACCACGAAAGTTTTAAACTATGTGATCGTGGCAGGTCTCCTGACTTGTTCCATCTTTAAACGGCCTTCTCATTCCGCAAAGCAGAACAATGGCATTAGTAATGTTTAAAGACTTGTAATAGAACTTACAGTAGCGGGTCTGTTCAGGATTTGCACCTGATTCCCTTTTAACTGTTTTTTTCTGATGAAAAAACAGACCAAAATCTGGCGCAAAGATATGATTATCTTTATAAGAAAAGAATTATTGTACAAAATAACAGGAATATTCTAATTCTGGAGCTCATTTTCAGGTAAACAAAAATTACATAAATTCCAATACAACAATTCATGAATACGTGAGGAGGTTCCTTAGCATATTTCAATCGAAATATAAAGCTAGATCAGATTATTATTTCGGGCTTTTTGAATCGCTTCAAGCTTGTTGTGCACTTGCAGTTTGCTGTAAATATTTTCAACGTGTTTGCGGATTGTTCCAACTGAAAGAAATAAATTTTCCGCTATGGCATTATACTTCAATCCCTTGCTCAACTGTTCCAGCACCTCAATTTCACGAGGAGTTAATTTGATATCTTCATGAAGAACAACCGAATCAAAATCGATTGGATTTCGAAATAATTTAAGGGTTTTCATGGCGATAGAAGGGGTCATCGTAGCACCTCCGTTCATAGTATCGACGATTCCCTGATGCAAATCTTTTGGATTGACTTCTTTCAGTAAATAACCATCTGCACCGGCTTTTATGGCATTAAAAATATTTTCATCATTATCAAAAACAGTAAGCATAATGATTTTTATCTGCGGATATTTTTGCTTAACAAAGCTTGTTGTATCAATCCCATTCATTTTTGGCATTTCAATATCCATTAAAATCAAATCAACATTGTGATTTTTTCCTAATTTTTCAATTAAATCTAATCCGTCACAGGCAGTAAATTTTACTAAAAAATCTTCAAAAAAAGACAGTTTTTCCTGAACTGCTTTCATCAAAAAAGAATTATCATCTACGATTGCTATTTTTATATCCATTATTTGGGTTTTGGGAGCATTAACTTTTATCTTTTTCCGGCTACAAATTACAATAAAATTGATTCTGCTGATTTTTCAATTCAAATAAATTGGCAGAAATACGTAATTACCTGAGAAATATTATATTCATACTGGAAAATTAAAACCCAAAGATTAGGATTTTTACTTCAAAAAAAAAATACGGCATTTGTCGTATTTTTTTTGAAATGAAATTTTAATTATTGCTTGATGAACTTCGAACTGCTTACCGAAATACCATCTGAAACCTGAATAATATAGATTCCGTTTGCCAAATTGGATACATTCAAACTTAAGTTATCTCCTGAAAGATTCGATTTCTGGTAAACTGTCTGCCCTGTTACAGCGATTATTTTCACATTTACATTATTCAAAATAGATGGAAACGAAAGGTTGATTTGCTCTGATGCAGGATTGGGAAAAATAGTATGCTGCTGTTTTTGAAATTCCGAATTTGATAAAGTGATATTGGCATTTCCTATTCCAATTGCAAAATCAGAAAAAGAAGTCAAACCATTATTTCTGGCAGTAACCATTCCGTTATTTACAGTAGCCAGCGTGTAATTACCGCTGACGTTCCAGGCCGAAGTGCTGTTGTCTCTTTTTATTACAACATAACTCCCCGCTGAAGCACTGGTATTAGTAGAATTTTGAATGTTTAAAATCGCATCATAATTCCCTGAGGTAGGTTGTTTATCCGGTGAAATGGTAAACCATCCGCCATTCAGTGCTTTCGTTATGGCAACTCCGTTGTATGAAATATTTGGCGTTGTACCTGTAAAAGCTTTAGTGAATTTAACTGCAATTTTATCTACACCGACTAAATTATTCGCATTAATAGTTGCGGATTGCAATCTTGCCGATTCTCCCACCGGAAATTCATAGATTCCCGTAGTATTTATTTTTCTTTCTAATGTACCTCCATAAATATAATTGGTTGCGCTCACACCTGAAAGCGCCGTTGGGCTACTATCAATAATACTTAATGTTTTACCGTTTAAGCTGATTTTTCCTGTATTTAGCGTTACCGTTGGCACTTTCAAATCAAAATAAGTTCCAAGATCTGTATTTAAAACTAAACTATTGCTGAAGAAACCCGAATAGAAAAAAGAGACAGCAGTTCCTGTAAAATTAACAGTACCGGAACCTCTCCATTCTTTTGCTCCCAAACCCTGAAAAAAACCACCATCTTTAATGGTTATCGTTCCATCATTTTTCAAACCAGAAGTCAAAACTAAAGTAGATGGCAAGGTCAAATTAACTCCGGTTTTCACTTCCAAAGAAGCCGCTTTTGGAGAAGAAGAAACTATTGGATAATTAGATGTTGGCTGATTAAAAAGAGCTTTCATAACATTTGTTGGAACACCATTTGACCAGTTAGAAGCATCATTCCAGTTTGTTGAGTTTCCTAACCATGTTGTAGAGGCAATTGTTGGAAAATTAGCCGATTTAGTCTGCACAATCGCAACATCTTTTCGCAGGTAAAATGTAGAATGTATTCCATAAGCTGTGTTAAAATCAGATGCTGCATTAAATCCGGTTAAATTGACAGTCCCATATGAGGTTGTTGGCACCAGATTATTTGGATTACCCGGAGTTTGAGCTAAATCCTGCGAAAAAAAACCGGCTGCCATGGCATAAGTATCATTATAAGCCGCCAAAACATTCTGATCTGTAAGCGGTGCTTTTCCTCCTGAAATAAATTTAGTAATATTCCAATTGGCATCTGTTTCTATAATCACACTGGCATTGTTAGGGTCTGAAGGATGAATATAATCTACTCCTGCTGCATACAATTTGTTTTTAGAAAATTGTTTGGCAATCACTAATTTACCATTTGGCAATGAAAGGAAAATGTCTTTATCATTATCAATGTTAAATGGGTTGTCGTAAGTAGTAAAAAAATCTTTGCATCTGATAAAATTAAAATTAGCATCAGTTTCAATCATACCGATGAAGGATCCGGTCGGGCCATAATTTTGTGCTGGTAATTTATCAAATGGCGACGGATTTGGATTGTCCTGTGACCAGAAAAAAGCCAGATTTCCTGTTATTCTGTTTACTTGAAAACTTTTAACCTCAGCATCAAAAGTTTGTGCTTTTAGAATATTTCCCGACGAATTCAAAGAAAGTATGGTAGTGTAAATTGTAGTTGAAGGACTGGTAGTGGTATTGGGATAATTTATTCCATCAAAAGTAAAACCTGCTGTTGAGCCTACTGACAAATGTACATTCTCATTATTGTCTATAAATTTATCACTTAGAGAATTTTCGTTTGTAAAAACACCTACAATTCCATGAGGGTTTAGTGCATCTTTGTACCAAAGTGTTTCTCCGTTGCTGTCCAGTTTATAAAGCGGATAATTTACTTTTCCGTTAGCATCTAAATTTGGATTGTATCCTACGAAAAAAACATTTCCTGAATTAGAAACTGCCAATCTCGGAATTGTTTTTTGGTAAGTCCCAACCACACCTAAATCGAAGGTTTTTGCCCAAACGGTATTTCCAGAAGCGTCAAATTTGGCTATTACCACTTTATTCTGTCCACTAACCGAAATACCATTTCCTAAATCAACAGGATTGATACCGCTAAGGCCTCCGCCGATATAAAAATTCCCGGCATCATCTGTTGTAATGCAATCAAAATTGATAAACAAATTACTAAAGGATTTAATGATTGTCGGTACACCGGTTGCTGAATTTATTTTTCCGAAATATTTAATATCTCCGGGATAATTCGGTTGTGCCGGAGCTGTCAGTGTTGTAGAACTGAAATAAGCTGCCGCCAATGCTGTTCCTCCAAATAAAATTTCTGAACCATCGCTGGTGTATTTTAGATGTTTGATCGCTTCGCCGCCAAGTGATCCTGTATTGAATGCCCAATCCCAGCCGCCGCCTATCTGGGCATTGCTGTTCATGATAAATAAAAGCAAAATTAGAGTAATTGTTTTTTTCATATTTTCTGGTTTATAGAATGTAAAGCAAATTTGCGGTATCTATAAACACAAAAAAATACGACAAATGCCGTATTTTAAGATTATGAAGTGATGTTTGTTTAATTATTCAGCCAAATCGTTATCAATGTTCCCAGATTGGAACTTTCCAAATTAAAACTTCCACCAATATCTTCCATTCTTTTTTGCATATTTTTTAAACCATTTCCTTTTTGAATTGCAGCTTCATCAAAACCAATTCCATTATCCTGAATCGTAATTTGATTTTGGTTTTCTATCCTTTTTACATCTATAGAAATGCTTGAAGCATTGGCATATTTTACAGCATTATTAACCGCTTCCTGAATGGTTCGGTACACATTCATCCCTTCTATTGAAGTTAGTTTTGTGGCTTTTAAATCACCATCAGTTTCAAATGAAAACTGAATTTCATCTTTAGCTTCTTTTGCTTTTTCGATAAAATTATTAATACGAGATTCCAGATCTTCAAAGCTAATTTCATTGCTGTTCATTGCCCAGATCGTATCGCGGAGTTCCACAATAGTTTCTTTTGCGAAAGAACTGATGTTGGTTAATTTATCATCGAGTTTTTTGTTGTCTATATCAAAAGCATATTTAACATTATCAACCGAAGAAATAATAAAAGTAAGCTGTGAACCAATATTATCGTGCAAATCTCGGGAAATATTCAATCGTTGTTCCTGCAGTTTGTTTTGATTTTCTATTTGGAAAATGGCAGTTTTTAATTCGAATTCCTGCTCTTGCTGCGTGTGTTTTAGCTTTTGTTGGCGGTAGATTAGTAATCCAATTATTGCAATAAACAAAGCAATCAAAGAAACAGTTATTAAGATTATATTTTGCTGTTTAGCTTCGGCTTCCTTTTCTAAGAGGAGTTTTTCTTTTTTAGCAGTTTGGTATTTGGTTTCTAATTCAAATATTGATTTTGTATTTTGAGTTTTAAAAACACTGTCTTTTCCTAAATTGTATAATTCAGAATATTGAAACGCTTTCTGATAATTTCCTAATTTGGAATTAGCAAGTGCAAGAACCTTAAAACTATTGATTTCTAATAAATTGGCTTTTGCAATTTTGGAATACTTTAGTGATTCCTGAGAATAAATTATGCTTTTGTTAAAAAGTTTTTGCTTGATCAAACAATTGGCAAAAGCCCCGGAAACTTCAGCAATTTCAAAATTATTTTGATGTTTTTTATGCAGCCTAAGACATTCCAGATATTTGTTATTTGCCATTTTAAAATTATGTAAACTATCAAAAACATACGCGATATTGGATAATGGATAACCCACAAAGCGTTCATAACCTAATTTTTCATAACCCTTTTTTGCGATTACAGAATATTTTAATGACTCCTCATATTGTTTTAAGTTAATCAATATGGAACCAAGATTTCCTGCAGATGTTGTCTTTCCAAAATCATCTGTTGTCTTAGAATATAACTCGTAAGATTTTCGATAGTAAATAATTGCTTTATCGTACTCTTTTTGGGCTTTAAACACAATCCCAATATTAGAACAAACCATTGCCTGCTTTGCAATATTTTGCTTTTTTTCATAAAAATACAATGCTTTGAAATAGTTCTTTACAGCATTTGAAAACTCTCCTTTGGTATCATAAAAAATTCCCAAGTTATTGTAAGTATCTGCTAAACCAATGGAATCCTTTATTTTAATTCTAATCTCTAAAGCCTTTTTATGGTATTTTAAGGCTGAATCTAATTCGGTTTTATACTGAAAATTGTTTGCAATCGCATTGTACGATAATCCAATTAACGAATCATTTTTTAACTTTTTTGCCTTAACTAAACTTTTATCCGCATATAAAATAGCTTTGTCTAAATCGAAATTACTATACTCATCGGAAATGTTAATCAATGTCAGGTTTTTTTGTTTATCGCTTCCCTTTTTCAACGATTGTAATAAACTATCTATAATTCTATTATTTTGAGATGAACAGATGTTTACTACTAACAATAAAACCAATAACATTCCTTTTTTCATAAATATCTATATTGAAACAACGATTTTAGTTCCTTCGTGAGAGGAAAACAAATGAAACTTTCCACCAATATCTTCAATACGCTTTTGCATGTTTTTCAACCCATTTCCTTTTTGGATGGTAGTTTCATCAAAACCAATTCCGTTATCCTCAATTGCTATTTGAATTTGGTTTTCTATTCTTTTTACAGCTATAGAAATGCTGGAAGCATTGGCGTATTTTATAGCATTGTTTACGGCTTCCTGAATGGTTCTGTAGAGATTCATCCCTTCAACGGATGTGAGTTTTGTGTCTTTTAATTCCGAATCGATTTGGAAAAAAAACTGAATTTCATCTTTAGCTTCTTTCGCTTTTTCGATAAAATTATGAATTCGGGATTCCAAATCTTCAAAGCTAATTTCGTTGCTGTTCATTGCCCAGATTGTATCGCGGAGTTCCACAATAGTTTCTTTTGCGAAAGAACTGATGTTGGTCAATTTATCATCCAGCTTTTTGTTATCAATATCAAAAGCATATTTAACATTATCTACCGAGGAAATAATAAAAGTCAGCTGTGAACCAATATTATCATGCAGATCCCGGGAAATATTCAATCGCTGTTCCTGCAGTTTATTTTGATTTTCTATTTGGGAAATAGCCGTTTTTAATTCAAATTCCTGTTCTTGCTGTTTCTGCTTTAGTTTCTGCTGACGATATATGAGAAATCCTATCATTGCAATAAATAAGGTGAGCAGTGAAACTATAATTAATATTATATTTTTCTTTTTAGCTTCAGCTTCTTTTTGCAGAAGCAGTTTTTCTTTTTTGGCAGTTTGATATTTGGTTTCTGTTTCTGTTGTTTGTTTATTAATTTGTTCTTTACTTAGTACATCTTTTAATTCATTATAAGATTTTAAATAAGAAGCTGCACTGTCAGGAGAATTCAAATACAAATAAGACTCTGTTAGTCTTTTATATATATCTAGTAAATAAGTCTTATTGTTTTGATTTTTAAAAAAAGAAATATTTTTATTAAGAATATTTTTTGCCTTTTTATAGTCTTTCATTTGAAGATAGGCACGGGAAATATTAATTTCATATACAGCAATATCAATATCTGTATTTAATGAATTCAAATATTTTTCTGATTTTTCATAAATAATAATTGCTTCCTTTGGTTTATTTTCATCCAGCTTAATTGATGCTAGATTTTCATATGCATTTACAATTGCTAAATTATCCTTTATTAAAAATCCTGCTTTCAAAGATTTATTAAAATAAAATTCTGCTTTTTTATTATCATTAAGATCAGAGTAAATACTACCTAATGTTAAATAAGCATCAGCTAAATTATATTGTAAATTATTTTTTTCTAAAAAATACAAAGCTTCCTTTTGGTATAATAAAGCTTTGTTATTGTTTTTCATTTCATGAAAAACAATAGCCAGATTAGATTTCGTAATATTTGCAATTGTATCATTCCTCCCTTCAAAATAATTAATTGCCTCAAGATATGATTTTACTGCTTCTTTATAATTTTGATTACTAGTAAGTACACTTGCTAAATTTATATTTATTTTTGCTACACCTTCAAAATCCTTATTTTTCTTTCTGATGCTGTATCCTTTTAAATAATTAGATTTAGACTTTTTAAAATCTCCATTTCTAAAATATGCTGCTCCTAAATCAGAATAAACTTGCGATAATAATTTTTCATCTTTGAGAATTCTGGCAGATTCTAATGCTTTTTTACCATAAAAAATGGACGAATCTATTGATATGTCAGTATAATACCACGTCAAATCAGAATAAATTGCTGCTTTTTTTTGAAGATCTGGTTTTGCTTTTAAGTCACTTTTTAAATCCTTTATTACATTTTGTACATCTTGAGAATAGAGATTAACCGAGAGAAGTAAAAAAAAACAGAATATTGCTTGTTTCATATAAATTCAAAAAGTAAATAGATTATTTCGTTAAAAGAATACTTTATTAATTCTTTTTTTTGTTAAACATAGCCAAAAATAATTGAAAATTAACATCATAAATAATTTTATTTAAGTGATGATTTGATTCTTTTAATTGCTCTGATAAAACATCAGATAACTTCAATTGATTAACTTGTTTTTCTTGCTGCTTACCAAGGACAGCAATACTATTCTCTAAAGAAGCGGTCCTTTTTCTGAAGGTTCTCTTTTGTTTATTATAACCAATATACAAAATGGTAATTGTAACAAAAAACGTAATAACAATAGCAATTAAAAGAATAATCATACTTCAATATTTTTTAATTCACAATCAGCTTTTTGGTTGTTATTGTTCCTTTTTTTTCTATTTGGATGAGGTAAAGCCCTTTGGTTAAAGTCTGGTTGGTTAATGTGGAATTTAAAATAAATGCCTTTATTTTTTGACCACGAAGATTATAAACAATTGCTTTTGCACCAATTAGATTTTCATCAATCTGAATATTAAAATTACTATTGGCAGGATTTGGAAAAACTGAAATTGACTCGGTTATGTCGTTTTTATCAATACCCAGAGAAGTACCATTTGTTAGTTGTGAAATGAATAAATCACCCGCCAATGAAGCAAAAGCCGGATATGTGGTTGCGAAAGTCAAATCGTTTTCGCAGGATGTTAATGTAGTTCCGTTAACATTTACAGTTGCATTATTCGTCAGACTGTATGAACCTGATACGGCTAATTTATTATTGTAGGCAGCTATAAAGGGATAGACAGCTGTACTGTATTCGTTCAATTCAGGATGTGCGACAAACTTTGACATAACGAAACTGTCAAAAAATTTCCAGGCTGGTGTATATTTTGTTGCGGTAAAGGTTTGTGTTCCTGCAGTTATAGAATTTCCAGGCATCATCAACTTCATTCCCACAAATTTCAAATTTCCTAAAGGAAAAATGGCATCAATATCTGCCTGATCCAGCACCGGATTTGTCGTACTGTTTAAATAATTCCTGTTAGCATCCAAAGCTACTATTCCCTGATAAACATTATTCGTGTGATTTACCGTATTGAACGGCGCAGGATTAGCATTGTATTGGGACCATTTTACCAATACATTTCCTGTCGCTTTTTCTACTGCCAAGTCCCCTATTCCTCCTCTGTGAGAACTAAATGTTCCGTTGGCACCGTTTCCGTCAATAGCTAAAATGTGTGCTGCTGCAGGATGTGTTCCGGCCGGAATCGTCAATGGTACACCATCGACAGTAATCACCTCTGAATTTAAATTGGAAATATAAAAATAAGCTTTACCGGTGTTATCAAAAAAACAATTATTTTTTGAAGTTGTGATTTTGATATAATTAGAAGATGGCAGAATCCATTCTTTATGCCAGATTTCAGTTCCGTTGCTATCAAGTCGAAGCAGCCAGAAAGGCTGGTTTCCGTTAGAGGAACGTGCAGCAAAATAGATGTCGTTATTCGGCAAAACCCCTAAAGCAATTGGTACGTTTGTAGATGAGATTGTTGCCACATTTAACGTAAATAATTTGGCCCACTGGCATTCTCCGTTTGAATTGTACTTGGCAACAAAATACCCTTTTCCTAAAAGAGTAACGCCATTGCCAAAATTGTAAGGAGTTGCAGCATTGAATACTGTTCCGGAAACAATAATATTATCATTGCTATCAAGGGCAAAATCATCAAAATTGGCCACATAAGAATTGCTTGAAAGTGCTTTTACCAAAACCGTTTTTACTCCGGCCTGTGTTCGCTTGCCAATAAAAGTAACATTACCCGGAAAAACACTGAATCCCTGCCCCTGCATTGAAGTTGATCCAAAAGTTGTTTTATTTCCGATATTCACCATGCAGAGTAAATCACCCTGCGAATTGTATTGTATTCTTTTGGTGGTATTATAACCTCCGCCGGTATTAAACGCCCAGTCAAAATCGGAGGCATTGTTTTGCGCGGTTAATATACTTCCCAGACATAATAATATAAATAGTAGAGTTTTTTTCATAATAATAGTTTTTAAATTATAATCCAAAGTTGTGCTTTTTCAAATCACAAAAAAATACGACAAATGCCGTATTTTTAAGTTTTATAAGCTAAGAAATATCCAGTCAATATCGCTTTGACATTATGATCTGGTCGCCTCCAAATACTTTTCCGGTTCCGTCACATTGTGTACATCGGGTTGGCGGCGGCTTGACCATCGTTGTCTTTCTGCCCACATTTCCATCACTCGAGCTGTAAAGACTGCCATTGCTTTTATAGGTGTTCACCGTATAATAACTCTCGGTAGTTTGCGCGTATGCTGCGCCCTGGCACATTCCTTTTCCGCCACATTTCGAACAAATTTTGCCTTCTTTTTCTTTTTCGGCTTTTTCCTCGGCTTCACGTGCTACAGGATTATCAATATTCGTTATTACACCATTTACGACGGTTACAGTTGCCCTGTTGGCAGGATATTTATAATCACCGCTGTTGGGAGTTCCATCATCATTAAACGTACCGTAAAAAGTAGTGTCTTCATTGAAATAGAAAAACGATCCCTGAAGTGGTTCATTGTCTTTAAATGTTGCTGTTAAAACATTGCCACTGGCGAATACAAATTTGCCCTGACCATTTCTAACTCCATAAACAAAATTACCTTCATACAAATTACCGCTTGGGAATTTTATTTTACCAAAACCATTGTAACAATCACCTTGTAAACAACCTTCAATGGCTGGTGCATTTGATCCAATGTTTGTTTGCACCACTCTTACTTTTACTTTTCCATTCACATACGTAACGGCTTGCGGTATATGCTTCTTAAACAATTGTCCATCACCATCTTCCTGTCCGTTTTTAAAGCTGCCTACGAATTTATCCCCGCCTCCGTAATCCATAGTACCCTGACCGTTGGGTTTACCGGCTTTAAAATTGCCTTCGTAAACGGCAAATCCGAAATCATATTTCCCAAATCCATCTTTACAATTGCCCGCAATGCACTGGGCAAAAACTTGTATTTGAATTAAAAACATTAGGATAAATATCTTTTTTCTCATTAGGGCTTTATTTATCTAAATCTACTTCACCTCTACAAATCACCGAAAACACGGCACGATATTTTGATTCCATTGTCATACAATTGATTCCAGGAGACCATTGGTATTTATAATCAGAATCAAATCCCAAAACTTTATTGGCCCTGGCAGCAACAATTCCTTCGTCCTGCATCGTCTTTCCTTTGATTTTTACCACATACATAACGCTTCCTCTTATGATTGCCATGCTTCCTAATTCACTAAAACGATCTAAAGCGTAAGTGGATACCGTTACATTTCCAATTTTATAAGATTCAGGAACAGTCAGATCACCGCGAACCTGATTGTCAGATGATGGACTTGGCGTTGTTGAAACCGAACTTGTTTTCATTACGATATAAAAACCATTATCAGAGGTGGGCTGCATTTCTATTGGCAAATTCTGATTGTCTACTTTTGGTACCCAAAGAACACTGTAGGCTGCATAGCTCGTAGTAAATTGTGCAACCCTGATGCATTTATAATTTCGGGCTAAATGCATGTTTTGTTCTCTCAACTTATAGTTTTTGATGGCTATCGGATACGTTTCTTCCGAAGCCATATCAGAGATTTTATTAAAATCGGTTTCATTGTACAATCCCGATTTCAGCATGGCAACAACGGATTCCTTTTCCTTGTTTAATTTTACAGTTGTCCACTGTCCTGAATTTTCAACAATATAAACCACTTCTCTACTTTTATGCTGAATATCGCCCTGATTTGTACCATCGGGATTTATTGATAAAAGAGTTGTAGTAGCATTAGATGTACTTTGTGCTGTATTGCGTTGCGAAACCATAGTATTTGAAGCTATAGCATTTGATACTGGAGCATAACCGTCTGTTTGAAAATAGGTCAATCCATTTTCAAATGTATGTCCTAAATTATAATACGCTGTAGGAATTATTGTTTTTCCATACTTATCTATAAATCCGCATTTATCATCTATTTCTATTTGTGCTATTCCGTTAGAGAAAACTCCATATCCTTTTGCATTCGGAATAGTAGCTAAAATTTTATTGTTCAGAATATCGTAAACCTGAAGTTTGCCGTTTGAAAATACTTTTGCCAAACCTTCGTTATTGCTACTTGTATGATCATAAATAGCTGGACAAAGGATTTTCCCTTTTGTATCTATAAAACCAAATTTATTTCCTGATTTGAAAGTTGTAATACCACTTTTTTCAAAAGCATAAATATCATTCACTCCTGCAATTTTGATAAAAGTGCCGTCATCCGAATTGTAAATCCGGCATTCTCCATTTTGTGTTTGTGCAGCAATATATTTTCCAAAACCCGTTTGTATAAACTTAAAAGTAAATGGCACTACAACTTTTCCACTGGCATTTACACATCCCATAAAACCATTTTTGTAACAAGTCGCCCAACCCGATCCATTAAAATCGTTAGCATCATCATAAATGGCCGGAATAACCATATTGCCTTTATTATTTTTATAACCGTACTTTCCATTTTCGGCTTGAACGGGTTTCAAACCATTAAAAAAAGCAGGTTCACCAACAATTCCAGCCTCCGGTACATCTTCACCTTTTTGATTGATGTAAGTGTATGTTCCTGTTTGCATAAGTCCTATTTCGGCAACGCTTACTCTCGCAATAGGTCCATCAAAATCAAGTACGGTACCATATTTGGGCTGGATAACCATTTCTCCTTTTGTATTGATAAACCCCCATAAATCATTGATTTTCACAGCTGCCAGTCCGTTTTTGAAATTTTTAGCTCCATCAAATTGGGCGGGAATGGCCACCTCATTTTTTAAATTAATAAACCCGTATTTTTTTTGTGAAATACAATGAAAACTTATTAAAAGCATCATTAACACAACTAAGAATGTATTTTTTTTCATCACCTTACTATATTAACTTACCGTAAACCATTATCAAATGTTCAGTAGCATTACTGATGTATTCCACCGCTAAATTGCCTTTGTTATCCTTGAGTTCTGTTATGTTTTCTCCATTTGCCTGATAATCCCTGCCTGTGTAGGCACCGGATTTTTCCATTTCGTTGAGTTCTTTAATGTATTGTTCTGAAATCGTAAGGAACATTTTCAGCATCATTCCGTCTAAATTAGCGACATCAAATCTGATTATGTACACCCCATTTTGACCTTCTGTCTGAGAAATAAAATTATTTGAAATAGCAGTATCCTCAATGGTGGAGTTGTAAAGTTTGTTGTGCTTTTCCGGATTATCACTCAATAAATCCTTTTGAAAATTAGTAAACTGATTCGGAGCGTCTTTTACCACTTCTCTGAATTGTTTGATAATGGGAGATTGTGCAAATGAAATGACAGCAATAAAGAATACGATTGTAGTTAGTAACTTTTTCATAGTGTTTTTGGTTAAATTAGTTTTGGTTTTGTTCGGCATCGAGTCGTTTTGCTTTGGCTTCATATTCAAGACCCAAAGTTTCGTTTCCGGTCCATTTCAGGCCAATCGCCATGTACATATTTGACAATGGATAATTGGGATCTAAATTGAGGGCACCTTCAGCCGTTTCTTTTACTTTTTGCCAGTCTTTCAAATCGATATAAACCGAAGCGAGATTACATCTGAAATTGATGTCACCCGGTTTTTTGGCAACGGCTTTTTTGAAATATTCAGCTGATTTCTGATAATCTTTAGTTTTATAAAAAATGATAGCAGCAGTTTGTAAATCATCGCCATCAAAGTTTTTTTCGTCTACCAAAGCCAATTCCATTACGGGTTTTGCCTCGTCGAATCGTCTGGCATTCATCAGATATTTAGCATACAAAAAATCAACTGAATATTTTTGTATTCCTTTGACCAAATAGGCTTCTTTAAAAAAGACATCCCCATTTGCATTCATCAAATTGGCAAGAGTTGCCGCTTCATAATAGGCGTTAAAATCAACTGGAGTCAATTGGATTATTTTTTTATAATCATTTACAGCTTCCTGATTTTGCTGGTTTTTGCTGTAATATTCTGCTCTCTTGTAATAGAATTCAATGTTTTTAGGTTCAAGTGTAAGAGCAGCTGTCATATCTGAAATGGCTTTGTCCAGCATTCCTTTTGTAGAGAATAATGTTGCTCTGGCGCCATAGGCAAATGCAAATTTCGGATTGCTTTTTATGGCATTGGAGATATTCATCATAGCACCATTTTGATCGCCGTCACGATATTGGTAAAAACCACGGAGAAAAATTACCTGAGCTTCTTTTGGATATTGTTTTTCTAATGCTTCTAAATTGGATAGTGCTTTTTGCTGGCTTGACCCGTACATCAATTCCATGGCATTATCAAAATCTGCTGGTTTGAATTGTGCCCATGAAGAGATGGAAACCAAAAGAATTAAGGAATAAAGTTTTTTCATATTTCATCGTTTTATCTGGTGTAAAATTGATGAAATACACAACGCCAGAAAATACGATAAATGCCGTATTTTTCATAAATGATACCTTTTGAAATTTTTCAACTAACATCATATAAATTACGTCTAAAGACTAATTTTAATATATTTACCACATTTTTTACCCATATATAATAATGACAATACAGGATTTAATTGGCACTTATTCCATTTCAGGAAGCAATCAGGACGGTTCAGATGAAATGACGTATAAAGGTACACTGACACTCTCTCTTGACGAAAACAACCGAATTAAAGCCAAATGGATTATCAATAATGTTCAGGAACAAAAAGGTACCGGATTTTTTAAAGATAATATTCTGGTAATCAATTTTAGTTATAAAGGAGAAGACAAAAAAACATACAAAGGTGTCGCTGTTTACCGATGCATCACCAAAGATCTACTGGAAGGATTTTGGTCTGAAAAACACGGAAACCCGCTTTATCTGGGAACCGAACATTGTCTTCGAACAGAAACTTCTGAACGGTTGAACTAATATCCTTTAAATAAAAAACCACTTATTTTACCTGAATAAATAAGTGGCTTGAAAAAGAAAAAAAATATCAATCAGGATTTGCAAGTATTTTGTACAATTCGGCGTTTGAAATGTAAAATTGGTTTTCTATGCTAATTTGAGAAAGTTTAGCACTTACCAGATTATTTTCCCGTGAATTAAGGAGAAATATGGAACTTTCACCAAATGAAAATAGTTTTTCTTCAGAATTCAGCATTGTCAGATAATCTTTTACCAAATTATCAATAACACCTTTTTGCCTTTTTAAAGAAGCAATTTCGGTTTGCTGTGCTTTGATTTTATTTTTAAGTTCCAGTCGCTGCTGATCTATGTCATACTTTAAATCCTGAATTTTAAGCTTTGCTAATTTTAAGCTTCCGCGTTCCTTTCTCAAAAAAATCGGAATACTGAAATCGACATTAAACTTATAATCGTCAGTATTGAAAGAATCAAAATAGGAAGGCTCGGAAATATAATTGTAGCCCACGTTTAATTTCGGAAGCAATGAATTCGCTTTTAATTGTCTTCCAACCTCCAATATTGACATTTTGGTTTCCAAAGCCTGAATTTTAGGATGAGAATCCAGTGTTTCAACATTTACCATCATAGCATCCGTTCTCAGCGTTTCTTCCAGCGTTTTAATTAAATTTTCTTCCGGTTTAACAGTATCATCAAGTTCTACAGGAACATTTTCGATCCATAAATAATTGGACAGATACAATTTAGCTTTAGCTAATTTCAGGTTTCCGTTTTCTACGTTTAATTCACGATTTCGAACGGTGATTCCGGCTTCGACACTATCAATAGCAGGTGAGTCACCCAATTCGATCAATTTTTTCACACCCTGAAAACGTGTGCTGGCAAAGCCCAGATATCGTTTGTAGAGTTCAGCTTCATTATAGCTTTTTCTCCATTCAAAATACGCTTCACTCGCTTTATACAAAACCTCAATTGCTTTCAATTTTCTCTGTGCATCGCTTAGTTTTACCTGCAGTTTTCCTTCCCTTACATCAGCCATTCTTTGGTTGATAAACATTCCCTGACCTAAAGCAACATTAATTCCCAAAGAAGTCAAACCCGCTTCAGGAGTACGATTCTGCGGATTGTAGTATTGCCCGTCTGTCTGGTCAAAACCGGCTTTAATTTCGATTCCGTACCAGGTCGGAATTTTAAAACTGCTGTTTAACAGCGAATAATATTCAGTTCCTTTAAACTCTTTTTTATTGTAATCCACTTCAATTTTAGGATCAAAACCTCCACGGGCAAGCATCAGAGCCGCCTGAGCAGTACTAATCTCAAGATTAGCCTGCTTTACCAGTGGATGGTACTTTTTTACGTATCCTAAAAACTCACTGTAACTCAATTCTTCTTTATTAAAATCCTGACTGTATAAATTAGAAAAGCCGAATAAAAACAAGAGAGAAAACAGCGTTACAGCATATTTCAATTTATTTTTTGTCCTTACCATCCTTCGTCTCTTTTTCATCTGCCTTATAATAATTTGGAGGGAAACCATTCAGGTTTCGCCATATCTCATACCATACCGAAACGGTTTCGAGCAAAGCAATACTCTGTGCCCCTGCTCCGATACTCAGTTCTTTTGGCCATTTATAATCAGGGCTGTCAGGAGAAATAAGTACTCTGTATTTTCCGTTGTCACTGATAAAATTCTCAATAGCCACGATTCTTCCGCCATACGTTCCGTAGGATAATCCAGGCCATCCTGAAAATACAATTCTAGGCCATCCGTCAAACCACACACGCACTTTTGCACCACGATGAACCAACGGAAGATCGATAGGGTCAACATAGGTTTCTACTGCAATATCATAACTCGATGGCATAATGCTTACAATTGGAGTTCCTTCCTTAATTGTCTCCCCTAAACCTGCCAGTAAAGCACGGTTTACATACCCGCTCTGTGGCGCTGTAATATAGTATAAGCCGTTTCTAAGACTGTAATTTACATACTGATTCTGCAATTTGTTTACCTGCGCTTCGGTATCGTATTGCGTACTCAAAGCGGTAAATTTATCACTTTTTGATTTTGAAATTTTCTCAGAATACTCAGCTGTAATTCTGTTAATTTCTACTCTTGCATTTATCAGTTCGTTTTTACTGCTCAAAAGCTTGTTTTGCTGTGTTACTATGTACGCTTCAGATTCCTGAAGTTTCAGTCTTTTCTGCTCCACATCGGTAAGTGGTTTCAATCCTTCTTTATTCAATGCTGTCGAACGGTCAAATTGAGTTCTGGCGATTCTTAACTGCGTTTTTATCGCTTCAAGATCCATACTGTCGCTCTTGATTTTCAGCTGGGCCTGTTTGATTTTATTTTGAGCCTGTTGTAATTTTAATTCTCTTTCGGTATTAAGCGATTGTGCCTGAACTTCAAGAGAATTTACTTTATCTCCGTAAGATTCAACCGCCATTTTCTTGGCATCGACCTGTTGTTTCGTATTCCCAACAAGGTTTGGATCCAGATAATCTTCTTTTACCTCTGAAATAAAAACAATCGTATCCCCTTTTTTTACATAATCACCTTCCTGCACATACCATTTTTCAATTCTTCCGGCAATAGCGTTATGTACTGTTTGTGGTCTCTGATCCGGTTTTAAGGTCGTTACTGAACCGCTTCCTGAGATATTTTGTGTCCATGGCAGAAAAAGACAGGCTACACAAAAAATCAAGAAACCGATTATAACCCTGTTTAAAATTTTGTAATGCGGTCTGCGGGCAACGCTGGTAATAGATTTGTATTTGCCCGGAGTTATAAGTACATTATTATCTTTAGATATATTGAGCATGATTAAAGCTTTATGTCGTTAATAATTTTTCCGTCATCGATTGTTATCATACGGTCACATTTGTTCTTCCAGATATCGTTTTTAGAAGTTACAATTACTGTCCAGTCATTTTCTTCGGAAAGTAAAAAATCTATAATTTTACCAGAAGTCAGTTCGTCCATTTTATCAACGGGGTCTTCCAGAAATAATATATTAGGTTTGTGAACAATGCTTCGTGCCAGAAGAATTTTCTGAATATCTGAAGCTGAAAGTTCATGCCCCCCCGGATGTACCTGATGCTCCAGTCCGTCAGGAAATGTTTTAATATCAGGCGTAAGTCCAACATTATCTAAAGCCCATTTAAGATCATCATTATTAAGTGTATCATTCCCGAAAAGAATATTTTCTCTAATCGTACCGGCAAAAAGAGTATCTCCCTGTAAAAAAGTTCCGGCCTGAGCTCTGTAAGTATCCTCATTTAAACGGTTCATATAATTATCCGTCACATACATAGCACCGCTTTCGGGCTCCAGTAAACCGGACAATAAACGCAATAAAGTACTTTTTCCTGCACCGTTTGTTCCTCTCAAAATGATCTTTTCGCCCTGATTTATTTTCAGGTTGATATTTTTTAGGGATTTTTTGTTATGATCGGGATAATTGTATCCCACACTTTCCGTTTCAATATTGATTCCGGTTTCAGATACTGCTGACGTTTCGGGAATACAGGAAATTTCCATATCCGTAACTTGTCCGATTTTCTCCAAAGAAGTTAGTACATCATAAAAAGATTCCAGTCCGAAGATGATTTTTTCAACCGAATTAATCAGTAAAACAATTACAATTTCAGCTGCCACAAACTGCCCAATGTTCATTTGATGGTGAATTACCAGGAAACCACCAATAGACAATAAGGCAGCTGTAACAATTACTTTAAAAATAGTAAGCTGAATGTATTGCTTTTTCATTACCTGAAAGTGTTTTTCGCGGTAATTGACATATTTGCTTACATAGCCGTCATTTCTTTCCAGAGCGTATTCAAAACCTCCTTTTTTGCGGAAGCTGTCACGATTACGCGCAATTTCCTGAAGCCAGGCTGCCACTTTATATTTAAATTTTGATTCATTAAGACTCGTTTCAAGTCCGTCTTTGTACGAAAATTTAAAAATGATGTATAAAATAACAATAAATAAAAGACCGATTACCGTGAAGAAAGAATGGTACAAGACCAATAATATAATCCCCAGACCCACCTGTAAAAAGGCGGTACAAAAGTCCAATAGCAATTTTGCTGTACCTTTTTGTACCGTAAGGGTGTCAAAAAATCGGTTGGCTTTTTCGGGAGCATATTCAGAATACATCTCCTTAAATTTGATTAAAGGCAATTTATAAGCAAATTCAAAAGAAGAGCGCACAAAGATTCGCTGCTGCAAATTTTCTACTATCCGCAATTGTAAAATGGTCAGGATTCCTCCAAAGCCAACTCCAATTGTAACCAGAATTACCAGTACAATCCAGGAAACACTTAGCTGTCCGCTCTGGATAAAATTAATAATTGCCTGAATCCCTAAAGGCAGTGAAAGGTTCACCAATCCGGCAAAAGCAGCATAAAAAATGATTTGATATACATCGCGTTTGTCAAGATGAAGTAAATTGTAAAAACGTTTTAATGGTGTCATGAATTTATATATAAATACAAGATTAACAGATAGATACTAATATACGACAAAAAGCGTATTTAAGGATGTAAGAATTTTTCTTACTCCACAAAAAAAGATAAGTATTTATACGATAAATTCAGGAGGCGGTAAATGAATTTTACCATGAAAACCAAATGAGAATATTTGATTATCAATATAGTTTTTTCTTTTTGCACTAATTTGAAAGTACAAAACAGGTAAGGAAGCATCTAAAGGTATGAGATAATCTAATGAAGGGACTCCTTTTGCGAGTTTGGTCGTTTTAGTTTCCTTTGTTTCGTAATCATCCAATTCTTCCGGAATCCCGTCACAATTGAAAATTTTCTTTAGAATGTTGCAGGTAATTCCGGTAATCGTATTTGTTTGGGCATTATCAGCTATAATGCGCCCAAAACTATTTGATATATTAATACTGCTGATTAGAAAGTACCCGATTAGCAACGCCTGAAGGCATTTACATAAGATACTATTTTTAATTCTGCTCAACATTTTCCTGTCCTTAAAGGGGCGCAAGTTAGGACGAAATTTTATGGCCAACATTAAAATAACATTAGAATTGGGTTCTGTTCTGTTATTTTTTTCTTAATAAGATTCAAAAAAAAGCCGGAAGAAAATCTTCCGGCTATCAATATGTTAGATAAGCGTTATTCGAAATTATCTATTTTTTATCAATTTTATAGAGTCTTCCCCCATCGGTTACAGCATACAGAGCTCCGTCATTTCCCTGAGTAATATCTCTAAATCGCTGACCTTCGCTAACTAAAAGCCTTTCTTCACCAATAACTCGATTATTTTGAATCGCAAGACGTATAATGTGCTGACCACTCAACGCCCCTATAAATAAGTTATTCTCCCATTCCGGTACACGATTACCTTTATAAAATGTCATTCCACTAGGTGATACAACGGGATCCCAGTAATAAACAGGCTGTTCCATACCTTCTTTTTTCTGAATTCCTTCACCAATAGCCTGCCCCTCGTATTCTATACCGTAAGTAATTACTGGCCAGCCATAATTTTTACCAGCTACCAGACGATTGATTTCATCTCCTCCGCGTGGTCCATGTTCACTTAACCAGATTTCGCCTGTAGAAGGATGAATTGCCAATCCTTGCGGATTTCTGTGTCCGTAAGTAAATAATTCAGGTAAAGCATTTGCCTGACTAAAAACAGGATTTCCAGTTGCCGCCACGCCGTCCTTGTTTATTTTAATAACTTTCCCCAGACTTCCCACAAGTGATTGTGCCAATGGTCTGGTTTGTAAAACAGAACGTTCTCCTGTACTAACTACAAGGTTTCCTTGCTTATCAAACAGAATACGTCCACCATAATGCTTCGCACTTGAATTCGCAGGGTTTGCACGATAAATTACCGTTGCTCCTTCAATTTTTGTTTCATCTGTTGATAATTTGCCTTTGGCAACTGCAGTAACATTTCCGCCTGTTATTGCTTCAGAAAAAACCCAGTAAATCATTCGGTTAGATGCAAAATCAGGATCCAGACATAATCCTAGTAAACCTCCCTGCTCTGCTGAATTAACAGTTGGTAAACCTGTGATTTTCGCACTTACTTCACCTGTAACTTTCACGATACGCATATTTCCAGCTTTTTCTGTAACTAAAAGTCGGCCATCGGGAAGAGTTTTAACTCCCCATGGACTTACAAGCGCGGAAGTTATCACCTTTGCTTCATAACTTGTGTTCGTTTGGACACCTGTGATACGGGTTTGTCCTTCGAATGCAGGAGCATAATTTGTATTTGCATCGTTATCTTCAACCGGATCAGTTGGCGTACCCGGATTATTCGTGTTTTTATCATCGTTCGAACAGCTAAATAATGTCAATACTGCTATTGAAAGACTTAGAATATAATTAATGCTTTTCATGGAATTTTGGAATTAAAAATTAATAATATTTTTTCTAAAATAATTTGTCTTCATACTTAACTTCAAAAATTCAAAATTTTAGTCAAAAAAAATTATATAATTAATTCTTTATTTTATATAATTTCTCAAAAATTATTTTTAATCTCAAAAATTGAGAACAGTTTATTATATAAGCCTCAAATTCGAAGCTTTTAAATATAAATAAATTGTTATTGTATTATTTATTTTTATATTTGCGTTATTTTTATTTATTCTAAATAATTAAAAAATTCAGCAAATTTTAAACCTTTTGGATCCTGAAGTATCTAATGACCATCCGATACTTTTGCCAAAACTTATTTACCATTTTATGAAAAATAATCTACTTGTTTCTTTTGCTTTAGCAGTCTCTTTATTTGTAAACGCCCAGCAAAAAAATACTTTATTAGACCAGTCTTTCTGGAAAACAGCTCCCAATGTCGAAACTGTGAAGGCAGAAATAGCAAAAGGCAACAGCCCTTCCGCCTCAACAGCCAATGCTTTTGATGTAGTGGTTATGGCAATTAATAATGATGCTCCCACAGAAACAATCAAATTCTTATTAGAGCAACCGGGCAATGAAGTAAACAAACCTACTCATGATAACCGAATTTATCTTCACTGGGCTTCTGGAAAAGGAAATGTAGAAATCGTAAAATACCTTATAGCCAAAGGATCTGATGTAAATTTAGAAGACAGCCACGGCTCGTTTCCTGTAACAGCAGCAGCCAGCAGTGGCCAAAGCAATCCTGAAATTTATAATGCTTTTTTTAAAGCCGGAATAGATCCTAAGAAAAAATACCAAAATGGTGCTAACTTATTATTATTATCCATCTCATCTGACAAAGAGTTAAAAGCAGCTGAATATTTTATTACGAAAGGAATGTCTTTAAAAGATGTGGACAGCGAGGGAAATACTGCTTTTACATATGCTGCAAGATCAGGAAATATACCATTACTGAAAAAACTTCTTGAAAAAGGAGTTAAACCAAATGATAATTCGCTTTTTACTGCCGCACAAGGAAGCCGCAGAGAAAGCAACACAATCGAAACCTACAAATATCTGGTTGAAGAAGTAAAAATTAAACCAACTGCATTAAATAATTCCGGGCAAAATGTTTTACATCTTTTGGCAGGAAAACCAAATCAGACAGAAATTATCAAATATTTCATAAGCAAAGGAGCTGATCCTAACAAAGCAGACAAGGAAGGAACTACTCCTTTAATGGCTGCAGCTTCTGCAAGGGAAACCTCTGCTTTGGAACTTTTCCTTTCTACTACAAAAAACGTAAATCTTCAAAATTTGAAAGGCGAATCTGCATTGACAAATGCAATAAAATACGGTAGTCCTGAAGTTGTAAGCTTACTTTTAGCTAAAGCCGATGTCAATGTAAAAGACAAAGACGGTAACAATTTAGGTGTTTATCTTGTTCAGTCGTATCGTCCGCAAATCATGGGACGCGGTCAGGAAGGAGCAAATGCAAAACAAGATCCTTTTGCTGCTAAAGTGAAATTGTTACAGGATAAAGGACTAAACTTAGCCACTCCTCAAAAAGACGGAAACACGTTATACCATGTAGCCATTATCAAAAATGATTTAAGCTTACTCAAAAAAATTGCTGATTTAAACATCGATATCAATGCCAAAAACAAAGACGGATTAACGGCTCTGCATAAAGCTGCAATGATCTCTAAAGATGATGCAATCCTGAAATACCTTTTATCAATCGGTGCTAAAAAAGAAATTATCACCGAATTTGACGAGAGTGCTTATGCTTTAGCAAAAGAAAATGAGTCACTTACAAAAAGTAATATTTCAGTTGAATTTTTAAAGTAAACACTCATTCAATTCCAATTTTTAAATTCCAATTCCAATAAAATAAATCAATTTCAAATGAAATCTATAATTAAAACTGCTCTTACGGGCGCCCTTATATGCCTTGTTTCTTTTAATATAAACGCACAGTCCTCAAAATACAAATGCATGCTTCAAATGTCAAACTATATGGGCGAAGGAGCATACATAGTAGTATCACTAATCAATGCTAAAGGAGAGTATGAAAAAACGCTTTATGTGATGGGAGATGATAAAAAATGGTACAGCAGCCTCAAAGAATGGAATAAATTTCATGCCAAAAAAGGAGATGATATTAGTGCCAAGACGGGAGCATCAGTTACTGGTGGTGACCGCAGCATCACTACCATAGAAATTGAAGATTCTAAAATTAATAAAGGTTACAAATTACGTTTTGAATCGGCTGTTGAAGATCAGAAATACTATGTAAACGATCTTGAAATTCCACTTACAGCAGCAGGAATTGCTGAAAAAACAGAAGGCAAAGGATACATTAGATACGTAAGACTGAACAAAATATAATACGATTACATTTTTAGAATACAAGCAATGACTCTTTCTTTCTGGCGCTACGCACATCTGGCTCTGGCCTTATTTTCTTCTGTTTTTTTAATTTTGGCTTCGGTAACCGGAATCATTCTGGCAGTCGATGCGGCACAGGAAAAAACTTTGCCGTACAAAACAGCCAATTTCGATCAGATAACTTTAGGAGAAACACTGCCAGTAATAAGAAAAGTGTACCCGGAAATTACGGAGCTTAGTATCGATTATAATCAGTTTGTTACTTTGCAGGCAATCGATGAGGACGGAAATGATATCAATGCCTATATTGATCCTAAAACCGGTAAAACTTTAGGAACACCGGTTAAAAAAAACGAATTTATTCAATGGATTACAGGTTTTCACCGCTCTTTGTTTCTTCATGAAGCAGGACGATTTTTTGTGGGCGTAATCTCTTTTTGCTTAGTATTAATATCAATTTCGGGTTTTGTGCTTGTCTTAAAAAGACAGCGCGGAATCCGAAATTTCTTTTCTAAAGTTATCAAGGAATATTTTGCCCAGTACTATCATGTCGTTTTAGGGCGACTGGCTTTAATTCCGATTTTGATTATTGCAGTAACAGGAACTTATTTGTCACTGGAAAGATTTAACTTTTTTATGGGTGATGAAAAAGCCAAACCTGTAAAAACAGCACTTTCGGCTGAAGCAAAAAAAACTTCCATCTTTGAAAACACACTCCTTTCTGACGTAAAAAAAATCGAATTCCCTTTTACGGATGATCCCGAAGAATATTACATTATCGAATTAAAAGACCGCGAGATTGAAGTCAATCAGGTTACCGGAGCCGTTATTTCACAAAAATATTCTCCTGTTACCGTTCAGTTATCAGCGTTGAGTCTTGATCTTCATACGGGAAGAATAAATGCGGTCTGGGCTATCATTTTGGCTTTAGCCTGTATCAATATCCTTTTCTTTATTTATTCCGGATTTGCAATTACTTTAAAACGAAGATCCAGCCGTATAAAAAACAAATACAAAGTCCACGAAAGCAGTATCATTCTTTTAGTTGGTTCTGAAAATGGAAGCACTTTCAGGTTTGCCAATGCAATTCTGAAGCAATTAACAGATCAGGGACACAAAGCTTTTATATCCGAATTAAACCGCTTTTCTGCTTATCCGAAAGCTGAGCATATTATTATCTTTTCTTCGACGCATGGTTTAGGAGATGCCCCTTCAAACGGAACTCAGTTTAAATCGCTTTTGCACAAGCAGCACCAACAACAGAAAATCAATTTTTCCGTAGTGGGCTTTGGTTCAGAATCCTATCCTGATTTTTGCCAATTTGGAATTGAAATCGATCACCTTTTAGAAAATCAAAACTGGACAGAACGTTTTCTTGAATTACAGACTGTCAATGATAAATCGGCTGTTGAGTTTGTAAACTGGGTTAAATTGTGGAGTAAAAAAACAGGAATCCAGCTGGCAACAACTCCATCTTTATACAACCATGTTCCAAAAGGACTACAAAAGCTAATGGTGTTAGACAAAACAGCAATTTCTGAAACTGAGCATACTTTTATTATCACCTTACGTGCCAATATGCGTGCGAAATTCAGTTCAGGAGATTTACTCGCTATTTATCCCGCGAACGATTCCCGTGAACGCCTCTATTCTATTGGAAATCATTCAGGAAACATACAATTGGTTGTTAAACTGCATCCTCACGGATTAGGTTCGGGATTTTTGAATAATCTTGAAGCCGGAAATACCATTAAAGCCCGAATCATAAACAATAAAGCTTTTCACTTTCCGACAAAAGCTCCAAAAGTGGCTCTGATTTCCAACGGAACCGGGATTGCTCCTTTTCTTGGAATGATCGAGCAAAACAAGAAAAAAACAGAAACCCATTTATACTGCGGTTTTAAAATGGAAACCGAAACCGTTTCAGGTTATAAAAAGTTTTCATCTGAAATGATTCAGAAACATAAACTTACGAGTTTTCATCTCGCACTTTCGCGTGAAGCGGAACATATCTATGTGATGGATTTGATAAAACGTGATGCCTCTTTTTTTGTTGGTTTATTACAGCAAGGCGGCGTTATCATGATTTGTGGTTCGCTTGCCATGCAAAAAGATGTGGAAGCAATTCTGCACGAATTATGTCTGGAAAGAAATATCAAAAATCTTTATGATTATAAGAAAAACGGACAGTTACTAACTGATTGTTATTAATATTTTTATACCAAATGAAATCATCGCATTATAAAATATTATTTCTTTTTATATTTATTTCAAGTCTTTCGGGGCATTCGCAAGTGTTGCGTAAAAGAACGACTTTGCTAATGGGTGGACGATTTGATATTAGCATTGTTGCAAATGATTCCTTGACTGCTGAGCAAAATATAAACGAGGTAATTGCAGAAATCAGTCGTATCGAAAGCCTGATTTCAGATTGGAAACCTGATTCACAGGTTTCTGAAGTAAATCAAAATGCTGGAATCAAACCCATAAAAGTGGATCGGGAAGTTTTTGAACTGACGCAAAGAGCTATTCGATTTTCTGAAATTACCAATGGTGGTTTTGATATTAGTTTTGCTGCCTTAGACCGTGTTTGGAAATTTGACGGATCGATGACCGAAATGCCTTCGGCGGAAGCCATAAAAAAATCGGTAGCCAAAGTTGGTTATAAAAATATCATTTTAGATAGTGTAAACTCAACCATTTTTCTGAAATTAAAAGGAATGAAAATTGGCTTTGGCGCTCTGGGAGAAGGATACGCAACGGATAAATGCCGAAGCATGATGCTCGCAAAAGGCATAAAAGCCGGAATCATAAACGGATCGGGCGATATGAGTACCTGGGGAAAACAGCCCAACGGACAAGACTGGAAAATCGGAATTACGAATCCCTTTAAACCTGAAAAATTGTTAGCAGTTGTTCCTTTGAATGAGGGTGCTGTAACCACATCAGGCAATTATGAAAAATATGTTGTTTTTAACGGCAAACGATATTCTCACATTATAAATCCTGCAACGGGCTATCCTGCAACTGGTTTATGCAGTGTTACTGTTTTTGGTCCCAATGCCGAAACTGCCAACGGATTAAGTACTTCGATAATGGTTTTAGGAAAGGATGATGGTTTGTTTTTACTTCAAAAATTCCCTGAATACAGCTGTTTAATGATTACGGATAATGGAAAAGTAATAAAATCTAAAAATTTTAAGATTTCTAAACTCAAAGCTAAATTGTAATGTTACTTTGGTTTAATATAGACCACCTTAAAATTTAAATCAATGGTCTAAATTTGCTTTGATTACTGCTAACTATAGTATTTTCCAATAACCTTATTGATCATATTTTCAGCAAGCAAAAATTGATCTTCCTTCCAAACCGTTTTATCATAATTCCTTAATTGATGAATCTTTTGATTTAATTTTCTAAGTAGATCAAGACTTGGTTGACGTATGTTTTCTACATACATTATATCTTGAATAATCCAATCAGCATCTTCCAATTCTAATAATAAATATTGACTAAAAAAGATGTCATAAATATCAACAATTTTTATAATCCTTTCATTGTCATAATTTAGAAGAGTACAACAAAATTGATAGCGTTCATAATCCTTAAAATCATTAAGTTCCTTGATAAAAATTTTCCATTCACTTTCGTTAAAAGTATCTAAAACTTTATGAATTAACTCATCTCCACAATGATACCAAAAGTCTCCGTCGATATGCTCATTTTCATTTATAATCTTTTTTATAGCTTTGATTTTATCTTCTAACTTCATTTTCTAACCCATTTTTTTTCTATAATAGTTTTATCGTTAATATCTTCTATTCGAAGACTCACGTGCCAGAACCTCCGTATTCAAAAAAGTAATTTCTTTAACCTCATCACTTTTAGAAGATTTCAGGTTTTTAATAATAATTTCGGCAGCAGCCTTACCCATTTTTTCTGCAGGATGTGTTATAGTTGATAAAGTTGGGTCAATAATTTGAGAAATTGGATCATTATTAAAACCAATAACTGCCACATCATCCGGAACTTTAATGCCTCTCTTTTTAGCGGTCTGAACGGCACTTACGGCAATAATATCTCCAGCTGCAAATATACCATCCGGAATTGGCTTCAAATCAAACAATTTATTGCTCGCCTTTACTCCGTCTTCATACGTAACTGATTTTAAATTGACGATCAGTTCTTCATCCACAGGCAAATTATGATCTTTTAAAGCTTCAACATAACCTCTTCTTCTTTCATTATATAAATTACCAAATTCAGATCCTGCAGTCAAATGCGCGATTCGGAGACACCCCTGCTCTATAAGATGTTTGGTAGCTTTATAACCTGCAGAATAATTATCGATAATGACCCTGAAAGTATTGAAATCCTTAGGAACCCTGTCGACAAAAACAAGCGGAATATTATTGTTTGAAAACTGAAGAAAATGCGAAGTATCCCTGGTTTCCATAGCCAATGAACAAATAACACCGCTTACCCTATTACTATACAAGGACTTAGCCATATTTATTTCTTCTTCCGAAGAGTCATGAGACTGCATAATGATTACTGTATAACCCGACTTTTGAGCGGCAATTTCGATACCGCTAATTAAAGATGATAAGAAAGGCTGGGTAACTGTCGGAATTAAAACACCTATGGTTTTTGTTTTGTTTCCACGTAAACCTGCTGCTAAAGTGTTTGGCACAAACCCCATTTCTTCAGCTGCTTTCTTTACTTTTTTTATGGTTTTATCGCTAATGGTGTGATGATCCTGTAAAGCCCTGGAAATTGTTGAAGTTGCTAAATTTAATTTTTCAGCAATATCGTATATCGTTACATATTTTTTTTCTTCCATGAAATAACTAATAATAGCTGTAAATATAGCTATTTTCTATCTAAAGTAATCTTTCAGAAAACCAAAGAAATAAAACAATAATATTGTCCTTTAGCCTGAAGTTTTTTTATATATTTCCGATTAAAACTATTGAAAACCACTAAATAAAAACATACTAACATGACCAGATTTCTTTATAAACTATCAAACAGAAACTTCAAAAACATAATAACTGCCGTATTTGTTTCTCTATTTTCTGCTGCCGTATTTGCGCAGACAGAAGACAGAGCGTGGAATGGTAAAAAATGTGCCGTCGTATTGACTTATGATGATGCCTTAAATATTCATCTTGACAAGGTTATTCCGATGCTTGATTCGTATCAGTTTAAAGGTACTTTTTATCTGATAGGCTCTTCGCCTGTTGTTTCTAATAGAATTCCAGAATGGAGAGCCGCTGCAAAAAAAGGACATGAACTTGGTAACCATACTTTGATCCATCCATGTGACGGAAATTTACCCGGAAGAGAATTTGTAACATCAGAAACTGATTTGTCCCACTATACGGTTGCCAGAGCAGTCAATGAAATTAGGATTACGAATACTTTGCTAAAAGCTATTGACGGAAAAAATGAACGTACTTTTGCTTACCCTTGCGGAGATTTCACCATTAAAGATACTTTGTATTACAATTCTTTAAAGAGTGATTTTGTTGCTGCAAGAGGAGTTACACCCGGTTATTTAAACAAAAAAGAAGTTGATTTTTCTAATGTAAATTCCTTTTTTGAAAACGGAAGTTCAGCAGAACAAATGATCGCTCAGGTGGAAGAAGCGGAAAAAAAAGGCTCTTTTATTGTTTTTCTGTTTCACGGTGTAGGCGGTGAACATCCTCTGAATGTCGATTTACAAGAACACCGAAAATTACTGGAATATCTAAAGAAAAGAAAAAAAGATATTTGGGTGGCACCAATGGTGGATGTGGCTAAATATATTAAGCAAAATTATAAGTAATTATTTCGTCAATAATTCTTTTACCAGTTCATTTAGCTTATTGCCATGGATATTTTTAGCCAGGATAATTCCGTTTTTATCTACTAAAACATTGAATGGCAATGCTTGTACCATATAATCTACGGCTGCTGCAGAGCTCCAGTATTTTAAGTCGCTTACCTGTGTCCACGGAAGTTTTTGTTTTGTTATCACTCCTGTCCAGGAAGGTTTTTTGGTATCTAGTGAAACTCCGTAAATATCTAATTTCCCCGGATATGTATTATATAATTTTAATAATTCAGGCTGTTCCTTAATGCATGGACCACACCATGAAGCCCAAAAGTCAACTAATACCAGTCCTCCTCTTAACGAAGAAAGTGCTACCTTTTCCCCTTTTGTATCCGGAAGATCAATTTCGGGAGCGATATCTCCCACTTCAAGACCTACAACCTGTGCTTTAACGGCAATCACAGAAAAAAACAACAATACGGCAACAAATAATTTCTTCATATTTAATACTCAATTTATAGAATTCTGATTTATTTTCTCAGACAAATATAAATAACAACGCTTAACTTTTTAAATAAAAATGAGCATTATTCTATTGTAAAAATAACCGTCACTTTATTTGGAAGTCATACATTTTATTAATTACTTTGCAACTCAAAGTACTTTAAAAAACATTTAAACATAACAAATATGATTAACACATACCGTTATGTTTTATATTTCAATAATTACTTTGAATTTCAAAGAACTTTTTAAAAATAAAAACATGAAAGATCAGATTATTGAAAAAATGTACGAATACACAAAAATACCGTATCAAAAATATTTTAAACGAAATAAACCCTGGGAAGTTGACAAGGCAACACTTTTGAATTATCCCGAAGGCACTTTAGGAAATGGTTTAGGAAACTTTCTTTCAAAAAATCATTTTGATATGCAGCCTAAATTAGAAGATCATGATATCATTCATGTTCTGACCAATACCGGAATTTCAGTTACTGACGAAATTGGGATGCAATATTACCTTTTGGGAAACGGAAAGAGAAGTTTGTATCTGTTTTTAGTAATCCTTTCAGGTACTCCCTTCTATCCTAAACAAATCAAGTATTTTATTGAGCAATACAGAAGAGGCAAAAAAGCACATCCCTTTTATTACCTGAATTTTTCGAACATGCTTTCAGTACCCGTTAAAAAGATTCAACACATTTTTAATATTTAAACTTATGGAAATTATTATTCCAAACTTTTTTTAATAATAAAGAAAAGTAAGAATACATTCATCTAAAATAGTTTTTGCAACAATTAATTTAATGCTGTTTTAATCATTATAATATTCAATTTTTCGCTCTATTATGTGATCTGTAACATTCTTTATAGAATATATTTTTTTTATCCAGTTGTTAAAATCATCATTTACAATATCAATATTTATTGTATAAATACTTTCCTTGTCATTTTGATAAGTTGTCCATTTTGTAACAATCCTTTTAGAATTTATAAATTTATTGTAGTAACTATCAATTTCATTTTTATTATTATATCTATAATGTAAGTTTGAAATGGAATCTTTTAAAATATTTATGATCCTTTTTTGTTTTAGCTTGTTATTCTCATATTTTTCAATAATTTCTACATTCGAAATTTTGTTTTTTATTTTTTTCATAACCTCTTTACGAGAGTATTTTTGTTGAATTTTTATTACAATGGTTGTATCTTTGTTGTTTTTATACTCATAAAAAGTTTTTCTTTCTGGATAGAAAGATAATTGATATGAGCCATTTGATTTGTCGGATACCATTGTTTCATCAGTATTATCTTCCGGATTAAAGTATAAATCTTCAATAATTTGATTGCGATTATTGTATTTATAAAGTCTATATTCTTGCAAAGTGTCATTTATATAGTGTTCATGTCTAACGACTAAATTCTTACTAAAAAAATTAATAAACTTAACTTTATATTTTTTATTTTGATTTATTATTGTAGAATCAGGAAATTCACTTTTTTTATTAAAATATTGATTAGTAACATTAGTCATTTCATGACCTTCTTTTTTGGAAATACTTTTTATTCTTTCTAAATTATCAAATTCAACGATTCGCCAGTTATCGTAAAGTAAATTATTATTGTCTTTTAGCAATTTTATTTTTCCTTCTTTAGAAAAATCAATTTCAGATATAGCTTTAACTGTATCTATAGTTTCATTTTTCTTATGTAAATAAAAGTTTTTTATTGTAATCTTTTTTACAGAACCTTTAAAATCAATTTCTTTTGGTATTATTTCTAGTTTATTGATTTCATTAATTTGAGAAAAAAGCAATTCAGCATATAATAGTAAAAAAACAAAGAGTAGTTTTTTCATAATATTTTAGTTTTTTAACCATGTCAAATATCTGCCTAGGCATTTGCGTCAAAAAGTATTTATTACAATGGTTTAGGTTTATTTTTTGTTCATGAGCGGGACGCTCGGGCCTGCTTAGGATAGTATATACTTAAATATATTATTCATACACGGGACAGCTATTAATACAAATCACTTCATATAATACAACATTTCCTTTTATTTTTTCAGTAAAATCTATTATATAAAAGACTTTCAAAGGTGAAAATAATTCACATACAATTTCATCATAATTATATTTCTCTAAATAGCAAATTTTAATAATTTCTCTTTTATGTTTTCTCAAGAATAGCTTATCTACTTTTCTTACTTCAGAAACAACATTAGCCTCTTTTTTTTCCCAGTTTATGAATTTCCAATGTTCAAAATTAAGTCTAATCAGAGTTTTTTTTAAGCTAAAAGAATATAACCTTTCATCAAAATTTTGAGGTGCATTACGAGTTTGTATCGAATGTTTTTTTTCATTCTTTTTTCCCTTAAATTCAATATAAATAGTATCTAATTTTTTTAGATATTCAAATTCTTGGCTGCGGGCAGTTATAGATACAAAAAGAATTGTAAGTGTATATAAAATAGTTTTCATAACTTTATTTTTTATCAAGCCATGTTTTACCTGCTTTTACATATCTATCCCAAAAGTCAAATTTGTCCGACGGATATGGATATTCTTTTATAAAACCATTAGTATCTTCCAATCCTTTTAAGCTAATACTTTTATAGTATTCATCCCAATCCCATGAAGTAGATGTTAAAGGAGTGATAGTAGGATGCATTGTTAAATTCTCTACTTCACTTCTTCCACTTTCAGTAGTCACTGAATCCCTAATTTCAGAAAGCACTTTTTGCATTGTAGGAATCATTTTATTTACCATAAAATCATGTTGTTGATCTGCAGAAGGGTATGCTTCATTTAATGTTTTTATAAAATCCATACCAACAGAGGGATTATTTTTTTTGATAAAGAGAAATGCATGAATACATTCGTGTAAAATGGTTTTGGCATTTTCTATTGTAATTTGGCTTTTTAGGGTTCCGGCAATAAATATCTGTTTACTGAGCTTGATCTTAATATCATTTGAACCAGGTACACCAATAGTTATTCCATTTACTTCTTCTTTGGTAGGATCATCATCCTTGTATACATGCTCTGCAATCTCAAATTTAACATTATGTTTTTCATTGTTCTCAAAAATAGCTAAGAAAAGATTTTTAAATTCAGGGGAATTCGATAAAGCTTTATATACCTCTATAAATTTCTTGGATTCTGTTAGTGTAGGTTTATCTAAAATAGTGCTTAAATCAACATTGAAAGGTGATTTTTGAGAATATTTAAAATTTTCAATCGAATTTCGGACCTGTTTTGTGGTTGTAAACTGTCCATTTTCCATACTTATAAGCATTTCTACCACAAAGGCTTTATTGACAGGGGTTGAAGTTTCTTCATTCAAAAAATCCAGTAACATTTTGCCGTAGGTTACATTCTGTTCTATAGTATACTTTAGCAAAGGACCGATAGTAAAGTCAGTTTTAAAATGTTTTTGTAAACCAAATATTACACCTGACCCAGATGGTGTATAAGAAGTTGCAGATCCTGATCCTCCACTCCATGTCGTTTTTGTACCTGTGCCATATGAACCGCCACCAGTAGGGCCTCCTGAACAATTGCATGACGTCACTACATCCGGATGGTCACATCCGCTGCTGGCATGTGTTGTATGGCAGGTACAATCGCTAACTGAGGTTACACAATAACATTCAATTTCTGTTGTTTTTGATGTTATATTCTTTTTTTGATACATGTTGAAGGGGTGTGCAGTATACTTTAAAGTACCGTCATCCTTTCCTTCTATGATTACTAATTTGACATCAACATGGGTTGGTGTTATTTCTAATGATAATCTATGTAAATAATTAAACTGATCCTCTGAAATTATGTACAAAGGAATAGTGTAAGCAGCTTCATTTTTATCATTTTTTACGGCATAGACGTTTTTAAGATCAAAATAATAATCAGTTTTTCCGCTTTTCGCTTTTAAATTAGAAACAGGATTACTTTCAATGAATAAAGCCAGTTCAGGATTTCTGTTTTTCAGTTGTGTGAGTACTTCATCAATTTCAACTTTTTGAGTATAAGTTGTACTTTTACTTTTTGATTCACCAGCGATTTCTTCATTTACTCCACAGGAGTTCAAAATAAAAACAAAAAATAACAGGCAATATAATTTTTTCATGTTTAAGAATTTATTAACAACAAAAATAGCACAAAACATTACATATTAAAATTTTAATTAAAGAAAAACTTTATTTTAATGTTATTATAAGCTAGTTGAAAAGTGTATGTCAATTATCGAAACAAATTCTTCTGGTGCAGCGTTTTGCGTGAGGGATAGCAACCGGAAAGCCCACAGCCCAACGAAGGAAGTGCGAGGACTTGCAGTGGATAGCCCGACCCTTGGGGCACGCCAAAAAAAACAGCTTAAAATAAAAGTAATGAACTTAAACCATAAGCTGTTTTAATTATATGTTTATAGAGCCAAAAACTTCTTTAAAATATACTTAATAGAAATAAGCGAAATCAGAATTTTAGAAAATGTCACTCATTGCTTTAAACTGCAAGCTTTTAGATATTTTAAAGAAAATCAATTACCCCCCGGCAAAACAATCCCACCCTGATCTATCAAATAAAGCAAAGTTGTCATAGTAGCCGCACCAAGTTCCAGTTCTCTTTTGTTGATGGCGTCAAACTTATCATTTGCAGCGTGATGGTAATCAAAATAGCGCTGCGAATCCGGTTTTAATCCTGCTTTTACAATCGCTTTAGAGGTTAAATGACCAATATCTGAACCCGCATGTCCAATTGTAAAACTATGTACCAGATAAGGCTCGAAAAAGTCTTTGAATCCCTGAATTTTCTTCAAATTAGCATCGTCTGCTTCTATTGAGAAACCTCTTGGTGTAAATCCGCCTGAGTCGCTTTCTAAAGCAAAAATATGGTTTTCATTCTTTTGCTTTGAAACTTCTTCGTATTTGGCTCCGCCTTTTCCGCCATTTTCTTCGTTCATAAATAAAACAACACGAATTGTATTTTTTGGTTTGTAATTGAAACTTTTAAGAATACGAACCACTTCCATGCTTTGTACCACACCTGCTCCATCATCGTGAGATCCGTCTGCCAAATCCCAGGAATCCAAATGACCACCCACAACCATAATATTTTCAGGAGTTACTGTTCCTGTCAATTCTCCAATAACGTTGTACGACAATACATCCGGCAATGTTTCACATGATTGTTTGAAATAAAATCGTAATGCAGGATTGCTTTTTAAAGTAGCACTCAAAAGTTCAGCTCCATTTGTGCTGATGGCTGCTGTTGGGATATATTGCTCTTTTGGCAAATCACCATAACTTTGAGCTCCTGTATGCGGAAAATCATCTAAACGCAAGTTCATTGAACGAACAATGGTCCCTACAGCTCCCAGTTTAGCAGCTTCTTTTGCTCCGGCAAATCGCTGATCAACACAGGCTCCGTATGATTTGAAGGTTTCAATATTTTCAGGATTCATTGGCCTGTTAAAAAACACAATTTTTCCTTTTACTTTATCTCCTAATGTTTTTAACTCTTCAATGCCCTGCACTTCTATCACTTCTGCGGTTAGTCCTCCTTTTGGGGTTGCAACAGAACCGCCCAAAGCACAAATTGGTACTGTGGTTTTTACTTTTCCGTCTAAGATAGAAGCAGTTTCTTTTTCGCCACGTACCCAATGCGGCACCATAACTTCTTGGAGATACACTTTATCAAGTCCTAAACTTTCTAATTGGGCTTTTGTATAATTAATGGCCAGCTGGGCATTTTGAGAACCTGATAAACGAGCTCCGATATCGTTGGACAAATACTCTAACCATGTATAACATTTAGAATCGGTCAGCGCTTTTTTATAGAATAATTTAATGTTTTTTTCATCATTTGACTGTGCGAATGAAGTCAGTCCGTTTAAAACTAACACTGCTAAAAAAAATGTTTTTTTCATTGGTTATAAAGTATTTGGGGTTCCTTTTTTGGTTTTACAAAAGAACAAAATTCTTTATAACTCTTACTGTTTTCGTATACCTTTTTCTACAAATAAGAAAAAATAATTGTTATTTACACCAGTTGAAACTGTTGATTATAGTTAAACCGTGTATTGTCTTTATTATTTTTATTTTTTTAATGTTCATAAAAAAGCAAAATATTATCCTTTAGCCCCGATTAAAGTGGAAATCCTTTTGCTTTTTTCTTTAAAAAGCAAAAGATTGCAACGGAAAGCGGGACGATGCTTACTGAAAAAAACTAATCATTCTGCTTCAAAAATTTCTAATCGAGTTCAGACTATAAATAATTATTTTACTTCGATAATCTTATTTTTTACGCTAATTCCGTTTTCGTTGAATGCTTCAATTGTAAAATAATATTTCGTGCTTTTATCCAAACCTCTAAAATCATACGAACTATCACCATAAACCATAATGCTGTTGTACAGCTTATCCGGAGTAATTCCGTAATAAATATGATAGCCGATTGCATCATTTTGTTTTTTCCATGAAATTATAGCATTCCGTGAATCGGCTTTATTTCTGTTTACTTTAAAAGAAGAAACTGCTTTTGGTTTTTCTAATAATCCATTACCAAAAACCCTGAAATCTGAAATTGCGAACAAACCTGAAGCATTGTGAATGTTTTCCATTTTTATATAACGCGCCTTAATTGATTTTGTGAGTTCAAGATAATCGTGAGGAGCATCTTTATCATTTTTAGATTTATCGACAACTAAAGTCCAGTTTACAGCATCATCCGACATGAAAATTTTATATTGGTAATAAATATCCATTGCTTTATTGAACTGCGTTGCTTTATGATCTGCATAATTAATCTGCAAAGCCTTTATTTCCATTGATCTTCCCAAATCCATTTGGATCCATTCGCCCGGATTATTGCTTTTAGCAGCCCAATACGTCTGGATATTTTCATCGGTTAAATTATCAGCGCCATAACAAAATTTCTCATACACTTTTTTACCTCCGTTATCCATTCGGTGTGTTTCAATTTCCATACATTCTTCCGAGGATGATACTGTAACCGGTTTTTTATAAGATAACAACATCCAGCCTGATGAAGCTCCTTTTTCATGATTGCGAAGTTTTGTTGGCAACATAATTGGAAAATCACCATAAGAAGTGTTTGAATACATTACATCGTCTTTATCAAATCCGGCAGGAAACATATCAATGCGACGCTCAAAACGGTCTTTTATGGAGATTTTGCACGTTCCGGTGTTCCAGTAATTTCCATAATTGTCTGCAAAAGTATTTCCGTGTCCGGCACCAATTACAAATCCGCCCGGTTTATACGACATTGGATTGTGTTTTTGATAGGTAAATGGGCCCAACGGATTATTACCTACGTGAACGCCATTTGCATAGCCTTTGAATTCGGTTGCAGGAGCTCCGTATTGCATATAATATTTTCCGTTGTGTTTGGTCATCCATGCTCCCTCGATAAAATTTCCCCAAGGCGCAGGCTCCATATCATTGTTTGGTCCAAAACGCTCCCAGCCATGAGCAGAAGGATTTAGAATCGCTACTTCTTTAATCTGACCATACGGTTTTTGAATATCTTCAACTTCGGTCGCTTTGTATAATGTTGCATAATCTGCCTGATTGCCTTTTGGAAGCCAGGTGTTGTAATCGACCTCAACACCCACAAGGGGCAGTTTTCCGCTTGAACCGTAATACATATAGACTTTTTTGTCATCGTCCTGAAAAATCGCAGGATCCCAGGTAGGAAGCATTGCTTTATCAACATGGCGTGTCCATCTGCCTGATTTTGGGTCTGCTGTTTTCCAGATGGGATGATCTCTTTTCCATGTTGAACCTACGTAAAATAAAGTGTCATTTACGACCCAGGCTGCCGGAGCACACTGATCATCATCGCCCGGCTGTCTTTGGAAACTTCCGTAAACAAAATTCCAGTCGGACATATCTTTACTCCAAAATAAACCCGCCTGATTTGTCGCAAATAAATAATATTCGCCTTTGTATGTAATAATTACCGGATCAGCACTGGAACGACGGGATTCGGGAATTCCGTTGTGATTGTATGTCGTATAGTTATAACCTATACTAATTGGATTACAATACGTTGTTGCAGGTGTGGCAGGATCAAACCATTCTGTTTTACCACCTGCATCTTGCGCCAAAATAATATTATTGAACATAATCAAAAACAATAAAATTAGCCGTCTCAGTTCTTTGTATCTATTTTTCATGATTTAATTTGCATTTGTAAAGTCTGCAGGATTATTTTTCCGCTTCTAATCTTTCTTTTAAAAGTTCGGGTTCATTTGTCGTGATGTAATTGAATTTATGTGCAATAATCCAATCCATATCTGCGGCTTCATTTACTGTCCAGGTGTTCAGAATGATTTTGCCGTCTTTTGCTTCCTGAATCCATTCCGGATGTTTTTTAAAGACCGAATAATGATAATCGATACCGTTGATGTTATCTGCTTTTACTTCTTTGGGAGGTTTATTTCCTTCCAGATATTGCAGAACAGTTTTTGTATCTACTGCTCTGATTTGCTTTAGAATGTCGTAATCAAAACTAATGTAGCAGGTTTTTTTATCCGCTTTTAGTTTCTTAATAGTTTCAACCGCTAATATGGCTGTCTTTTTTCCTCTTTCTTTGCTTATTTCCGAAGGTTTTATTTCGCAGACCAGAAGAGTCTTTTCATTCTTTTTCTTTCCTTCTAAAATATATTCCCGTAAAGTTGGCAGCTTTTCTCCATTTGAAAGTTTAAACTTTATCAAATCTGCATAATTGCTTTCTTCGATCAGCAGTTTGTTATAATGCGCATCGTGATTGATTATGAGCGAATCATCAGCAGTTCTCCAGACATCGAATTCTGAACCGGGCAGTTTCAGATCGATTGCGTGCCTTAAGGCTGCAATGGAATTTTCAGGAAGATTGTTTTTCTTCCAGGCTCCACGATGCGCTACAATGGCATTTTTTTTCGCATTGCAAGAAGATAAAACTACTATTATAAGCAGGAAAAGAAATCCTTTAAATATTTTGATAGCTTTCATTTTTATAAAAATTAGAATTACTAGTTTAGAGAATTAAAAACGGTTCTCGATACATTTTTTGTTCCGTTTTATTACTCAAAAAACACTCGAACTGACGTTTTTAATAATACCCGTTTAGAATTTATAATTGCTTATAAAAAAGCCCTTCGTATAACCAGTACGAAGGGCAATTACTAATAACAAACCAATTACTTAGTTAACTCAAAACTAACTTTCTTGTCGGCAGCTGAATTTCCTCCAACGAAAACATCAAACTGTCCGGGCTCTGCTACGAATTGTAAATCAGAGTTATAAAATTTTAAATCTTCAACCGTAATATCAAAATTTACGGTTTGTTTCTCTCCTTTTTTAAGTGCTATTTTTTGGAAACCTTTTAGTTCTTTAACAGGTCTTGTTACTGAGCCAACCAAATCCCTGATGTACAACTGAACTGTTTCCTTTCCATCAAAATTTCCTGTGTTAATTACATCTACCGTAACTTTTAATTTTCCATCAAAATTCATTTTATCAGCAGAAATTTTCAGGTTCGAATAATCGAAAGTCGTGTAACTTAATCCAAATCCGAAAGGAAATAATGGCTCGTTTCTTTCGTCAATATAATTTGATCTGAACTTTTCGAACTTTCCTTCTGAATTAGAAAGTGGTCTTCCTGTATTTTTGTGAGCATAATAAATTGGTACCTGACCCACGCTTCTTGGGAAAGTCGTTGTTAATTTTCCGGAAGGGTTTACATCTCCAAATAAAACATCTGCAATAGCGTGACCAGCTTCACTACCGGCAAACCACACATTTAAAATAGCGGGAACAGTTGCATTTTCATCATTTAAAACTAAAGGACGTCCGTCAAATAAAACCAGAACGACTGGTTTTCCTGTTTTTAGCAAAGCATTCAGCAGATCTTTTTGAGCCTGTGGAATTTCTAAATTGGTACGGCTGCTCGATTCTCCGCTCATCTCTGCAGATTCTCCTAAAGCTGCCACAATTACATCAGATTGTTCTGCTACTTTTAAAGCCTCGGCAATTAATTCTTCTTTTGGGCGAGAATCACGATTTAAGGTTTTGCCAAACATCGTGGCATTGGTTTCAAACGTTTCATTGTAATCTAAATTGCTTCCTTTTGCATAAAGCACTTTTACAGATTTTCCGCCTACATCCTGAATTCCCTGCAATAAAGAAATACATTTTTCACCAACAGTAGCAACACTCCAGGTTCCCGACATATTGTTTCTGGCATCTGCCAATGGTCCGATAAGGGCAATAGTTCCCGTTTTTTTAAGAGGCAGCAACTGATTTTGATTTTTTAATAAAACCAATGATTGGGCTGAAATATCACGGGCTTCTTTTCTGCTGGCTGTTGTAAAGATTTCTGTTTTGGCTCTTTTTGGATCGCAATATTTGTATGGATCGTGGAATAATCCTAAATCGTATTTGGCTTCTAAAATCAATTTAACGGCATTGTCAATAGTTTCGATAGTAACTTTTTTTTCGTCTAAAGATTTCTTCAAAGTTCCCAGAAATCCTTCTCCAACCATATCCATTTCAACTCCAGCATTTAAAGCCAAAGCCGAAACCTGCTGCAAATCGCCCATTCCGTGATCAATCATTTCAGGAATTCCGGTATAATCTGTTACTACAAATCCTTTAAAGCCCCATTGTTTTCTTAAAACATCAGTCATTAACCACTTACTTCCAGTTGCCGGAATTCCGTCTACTTCGTTAAAAGAAGCCATAACCGAACCTACTCCGGCATCAACTGCGGCTTTATAAGGCGGAAAATAATCATTAAACATTCGAATATGACTCATGTCTACGGTATTGTAATCACGACCTGCTTCCGGAGCACCGTATAATGCGAAATGCTTAACACAAGCCAAAATGGAATTATTTTTGGAAAGATCGTGCTGCTGGTATCCATTCACCATTGCTTTTGCAATCTGGCTACCTAAATACGGATCTTCTCCTGAACCTTCGGAAATCCTTCCCCAACGAGGATCCCGCGAAATATCTACCATAGGAGAAAATGTCCAGTTGATACCATCAGCACTTGCTTCCTGCGCAGCAATCTGCGCGCTTCTCTCGATTAGCTTCATATCCCAGGTACAGGATAATCCAAGCGGAATCGGGAATGTTGTTTCGTAACCGTGAATCACATCCATACCAAAAAGCAGCGGAATTTTTAAACGGCTTTTTTCGACCGCAATTTTCTGCACTTCTTTAATTTTTTGTACTGACTTTATGTTGAATAAACCACCTACTTTACCTTCAGCGATATTTTTTGCAACATTCGAGCTGTTAGCCTGACCTGTTGTGATATCTCCGGAAGTTGGCAAATTAAGCTGACCTAATTTCTCATCTAAAGTCATTTTTGACAGTAATTCAGTAACAAATTCTGATTTTGGTTTGATTTTTACAGCATTTTTAGCATCCTTCTTTTGGGCATGACCCAAGACAGCACATGCTAAAAAAAGCATGATTAAGTTCTTTTTCATTTTAAATATTTTTTGTTTTTATGTAAATCGCCATTGTTTTATCCCAATTTTGATTCGGATCAATGGCGATTTTTCATTCAGTGGTATTTAAACGTTCCTATTGTTTCTGGCTGAATGCCTAAATTCCGTATTTCGTTGATTTGAATCCAAGTTTTGTTAACCCCTGTTTGGTATCAGATGCGTTCATGAATAATTTCCACAACAAACCTGAACGATAATTCTCGATCATAGGTGCAATTGTTCCCTGATCGATGGCTAAATAACGTTTGGTCACCCAATTGTACTGTGGTGAAAAAGCATCATAAGGACCTGCAATTCCAACATATTGGGCTTTATTTTCATCATATAAATAATGTAAAAACTTCATTGCCTCAACAGGTGCAAAAGGAAAAGAAGATAAAGCTGCTGTTGGCGAAATCACTCCGGTATCATTGTTTGGCTGATGCGCTGTATAACCTGTTGTACCATCAGGATTTCGTGTGTAACTTGCCGTTAAACCCCAGCATTTATCTGAGTAGCCTTTCCATCCTTTTGGATTTACAACACTGTGCTGTACCATAATTTTAGCATGATTTTGCGTTAAAACACCATAATCTGCATATTTATCTTTTAGATTATTTGGATCTAAACCTAAATACGAATAATGTGACCAAAACATGGGGCCGACATTTCCTGTTGCTCCATTATAGTTTAGAACAACCGGGATTCCGTATTGGGAACCTCCGTTTACAATGGCTCCACTTCTTGCCCAGACTTTGTGATACGCTTCCGCAGAAATAGGATGTGTTGGTGATGCAGCGGCCATTATGTAGGTAATCAGACACTCATTATACCCTTCTAATTTGAAGTTCATGTCCCAGCCATAGTTGGGTGACCAGTGCCAGTATAATGCTTCTTCGCCTTTGGTGTACCAGTCCCATTCAACCCCTTTCCAAAGTTCATCGGCTTTGGCTGCTAATTCTTTTTCAGCAGTACTTCCGTTTTTAAAATACTCTCTTATAGTAATTAGAGCCTGACAAACAAAAGAAGTTTCTACTAAATCCCCTCCGTTGTCTTTTGTCCCGAACGGAATAACTTTGCCTGATGTATTATCCATCCAGTGCGGCCATGCTCCGTGAAAACGTTCTGCTTTTTCAAGAAAAGTTAAAGCAGTTGAAAGTCTGGAAACAGCTTCGGCTCTTGGCAAAAAACCTCTTTCCACACCTACAACAATGGTCATTAATCCAAAACCTGAACCGCCTGTTGTAATAATATTCGATTCGAAATTTGGATCTTCAGTAATATATCTTTCACGGGCTAATTTCGAATTAGGATCAGCATAGTCCCAAAAATATTTGATGGCATCTTTCTGAACCTGATCCATTGCTTCAGCATCTGTTAATGGCTTAGTGGGTATTACCGGATTTGTTGGCAGTGGTGTACCTCCGTTATTTTCTCCTTCGGGTGAAGAAGAAGAACACGCCATAAAAACACTCAAAAAAAGGACGATATATAAACTATTTTTCATTTTTACAATATTGTGGTATTACTTGAAAAACACACTTGGAATTTTCATCCCAAGTGTAGTGTATTTGAAGACTGCTATCTTTTATCTTTTTCTAATTTGTAAAGCGCTGTAACTTCGTTACTGGCAAGAGCTGCATCATAAATTCTGAATTCATCCATTAGGCCTGCATAACTTGTTGCCCATCCCTGATCAGATCCATTATTTAAAGGAGGAGTTGTTTCAAATTGATGATTTCCAAAAACAACTTTTCCATTTGTTCCTGTCATTTGAAATACACCATATTTTGGGGCATTTTTAGCATTTTCATATGTTCCGGGATCATCAGCATATAAAATCGCTGTCCCAACAACACCAGCTGCAGGAGCATAAGGAAAACCTCCAACGTTTGCGCTTGGTGCTCCGTTAGTATAACAATTCATAGTACTCGTTTTAGAATCATACGCCAAAACAACATGTACCCAGGTATTTAAACTATTATCGATATTTACTATAACACTTTGGCCTTTCCATGCAACTCCGGCTCTACCATTTTCTACTCCAAGTTTTAGTTTCAGTCTGTTTGGATTAGCAGTGTCCGGATTTTCTAAGAATAAATTAATTCCGCCCCAAAATTCAGTTGGTCTGACGATAGAAAAAATACCCTGAGCACCTTTTCCTTGTGCGGGACTTCCTCCGTCAGGAACTGTATTTGCTGTGTTCATCCAAAATGAAATAGAATAATCATTTAGGGAAGTAATTTTTGCAGTCGCATTTCCTACCGCATATCTTGCTACAGAACTAGATCCCTGATAAGCGTTTCCTTTAACACCTTCTGCATAAGCAACGTTCATTCCTTCAAGTCCGGTTATATTGCTTTTGCTGTCTGTCAAATCTCCATCAAAACTTAATTTTGAAACTAAGTGAGCTGCAGCAACATCATCAGAACTATCGTAACCTCCAATTGCCTCATAAGGAATTGGATTATTTTCCTTATCAATACTATCCTCGCAGCTTACAAAAACTGTAGAAGCCAAAACAAAAGAGAGGAAGAAAATAGATTTATTTTTTTTCATTTTAATTATTTTTTAAGGATTAATAACCACCAGGATTTTGAGATGACAACGTTCCTGCTTGTTTTAAAAATGCTGCTGGTATAGGAAACAATTCGTGCTTCCCTTCAACAAATACTTTTCCATCAGCAGCAAAAGCCGCTTTCGCCTGACCAGTACGTACCAAATCAAAAAATCTATCGTGTTCAAAAGCCATTTCTACCCTTCTTTCTTTCCAGATAGCAATTTTGACATCCGATTGGGATACTGCTGGCGTAGGTCCTAAATTGGCTCTTTTTCTAATTTGATTTAATAATGGAATAGCTAAATCTGTTTGTCCTAATTCATTCAAAGCTTCCGCTTTCATTAATAAAACTTCAGCATATCTTAGGTATTTAATATCCACATCGGTCTCCCAGTCTCTTGTATATGCTGATGAATATGCTTTATAGTTATATCTTTCATTGTCAACAGTGTTGGGTATCTCTCTTCCATCATATAAAGTCTGACCTCTAAAAATGATAGTTGCCGCTTTTCTAACATCACCAGGCTCATAAGCATTTACTAAACTTTGAGATGGAGTATTAAATCCCCAGCCCCAGCCTCCAGTACCACGTGGGTTCTGTGTATTAGAATAACCTTCTATTCCTTTAGCTACTTTCCCAGTACTCGGACCTTGCGCATAAATCTCGAAAATAGATTCCGAATCAAATTTTCCGGCTGGTCTAAACATAGATGCATAATCATCTACAATGGTGTAACCTGTAACTTTATTACAGTTGTCCACTACTTTTTGCCAGTTTTTTTGGTACAAACTTACTTTTGCCAATAAAGCATAGGCAGCACCTTTTGAAGCTCTGGATCTTTCATTTGCACCATAAGCTGATTTTTCCGGTAATGCTGCAATGGCGTCGTTTAAGTCACTTTCAATAAAAGTATAAACCTCGGCAGCCGTTTTACGGGTTAATTGCATGATTCTGTCAGCATCATTCCCAGGGACAGGCAGGTGATCTACAATTGGCACGCCTCCATAACATTTTACCAGGGTGAAATACATAAAAGCTCTTAAAAACTTAGCTTCGCCTATTAATCTTGCTGTTAAGTTAGGATCGGCCTTGTCTAATTTTGGAATAATATTTAAGGCCTGATTGCACCTGTTGATTCCGTCATAATTGGCATTAAAAGTGCTCTCTGCAGAAGGATTTGATGCATTATAAGTCAACGCGTCCAATACATCTTTATCAGTTCCTGTGTCACCCGGAGAAGATCCTTTGTCAGCATCATCAGAAGTAATACTTGATAAACCAATCCATCCAAATGAAGTCATATCCCAATTTAAAAATTTGTTATAAATTGAGGTCACAAACTGACTTGCTCCCGCATCATTATTGAACAACTCAATATCGTCCGTAGAAATAGATTCTGTTTGCTCTACATCTAAAAAATCGTCTGCACATCCCGTAAAAATGAATGCTGATACTACAAACGCTGCTATATATATTTTTTTCATAATATTAAAATTTTAAGTTGGCACCAATTACAAATGATCTTAAAGTTGGATAAGCATCTAACTCTACTCCTTGTGTTTTATAAGGATCACCATCACCGTTTAATTCTGGAGAGAATCCGGAGAATTTTTGTGTAATAAATGGATTAATTGCATTTACATAAATTCTGCAGGCACTAATAAAACCGGTACTTTGTAAGGGTAATTTGTATCCCAGCGTAATGTTATTGATTCTGAAGAAATCTCCCGATTCCAAATAATAAGTAGAAGCAACAGGAACCTGATTGAATGGTGCCGGATTTGAAGCTGTTAAATTATTTGGTGTCCAGAAATCTGTTGCCAAAGATTCTTCGATATTTTCACCTGCAATACGTTGTCCCTTTTTACCATTATACACTTTTGCTCCATTTGTTCCGTAACCATCTACAGAGAAATCAAAGTTTTTGTAGGCAAATCCTAAGGTTACCCCGTAATTAGATTTTGGTAAAATAGAGCCAACATATTTTTTATCGACAAGCGCGCTCAAGGCATCCTGAGTCACTTTTTCACCCAACACATTGTAATACAGCATTTTTCCGTTTGTGGCATCAAAACCTGCATATTCATAGATGTAAAAGCTTCCTAATGGCTGACCAATTGAGGTATTGTCCAACAACTTAGTATCCTGACCATTACCTAAATTTCCTCCAATAACAGGAGATAAAATAACATCTTTCACTCCTGTCAGTTCATTTTTATTATTCGAAAAGTTTCCTCCTACCCAATAGCTGAAGTTTTCACCAATTTTATCGTCCCAACGTAAAGAAATTTCATATCCTTTGTTTGAAACTTCCCCTACGTGTGCCGGAGATACATTGGTAATTCCCGATGTTGAATACGGTTTTGTATTTAAAATTACGTTAGATGTATTTTTATCATACACATCAAAAGTTCCCTTTAATCTGTTTTCTAAAATCTCAAAATCCAGACCTGCAGAAGTTTCTTCTGTAATTTCCCAGGACAACTTTGGATCAATTTGAGAGTTGATCGTTGTTCCTTCATTCAAAATAGAACCACCCAGATAGGCAGTCTGACCTGACGTATAACTAGCTCTATTAAGTGGTACGTTTTGATTTCCTAATTTACCCCAGCCTCCTCTTAATTTTAATAAATTAATTGTTTTTGAATCTGCTAAAAAGGCTTCTTTTGAAACCACCCAGCCTAAACCAAAAGCAGGAAATGTTCCCCATCTGTAATCCTTTCCAAAATTGGATGATCCATCACGTCTCACTGTTCCGGTTATCAAATATCTGTCCATCAATTTGTATTGGAAACGTCCTAAATAAGATGCCAGCTTTACTTCATTAAAAACTTCATCTTTATAACTTGTTACATTTGTAGCATATTCTCCATCTTTTAAAGACCAGTAGTTTTCATCTGCATTCACATTTTTTCTGGCAATAGTCAGTTTTTCTCTTGCTCCCTTAACATTGGTTTCTATACCAGCTGTTACTTCAATATTGTGAATTTCGGCAAATTCTTTATTATAAGTCAGATAGTTTGAAAAGTTCCAGTTGTAATATTCTTCTCTTCCCTTTGTCAATAAATTTATATTGGCATTTGGAAATTCTTTTTCATAATCACTGGACACTTTATTAGGATTTGCTGCTAACCAGATCTCTTTAGTGTCATCAAAATTATATTGTTTCCATGTATAGAATTCTCCATTAAATTGTGATGTAAATTTTAAGGATTCTATTATTTCGTAATCTAATTTTAAACCTCCCTGAAAAGTCTGGCTCCTTTGCTGCTCATTAAAAAAATCAAGTTGAGCTACAGGATTTCCAACATTATTGAAGGATGATCCTGTTTGACTGGCAAATCCATCAGCTCCTACTCTTGATACTCCATATTTACCATCTGCAAAACGAACCGGAACAATTGGTGATTGTTTGTAAGCATTTGTAAAAGCAGATAATGGCTTAGGTGTTGATTTGGTTGCGGTAAAACTGAAGTTTTGATTTAAAGTCAGTTTTCTGGAAATTTTATATTCATTATTATTTCTAAACGTTGTACGGCTATAGTCCAATCCGTTTAAGATTGCTTTTTCTTCATAATTTCCTAAACTGAAAAAGTATTTGATATTTTCAGAAGCACCCGAAACAGAAACATTATTTTGAGAATAAGTCCCAGTTCTTGTAATTTCGTCAAACCAATCTGTATTTACAGGCTGATCTTGTGAAAAAGTAGTAGCCTGCAAAGCTGAGTTTGTGTAATGTGCATACTTATTGCTGCCTGCCACTTTCACTTTTTTCAAAGGCTCTCTTATACCAGTGAAACTTTCAATTTCTACTGAAACTTTTTCACCTTTTCCTTTTTTAGTGGTAATAATAATAACCCCATTTGCAGCTCTTGTACCATAAATTGCTAATGCTGAAGCATCTTTTAAAACATCATATGAAGTTATATCATTTGCATTGATATTATTGATATTCTCTGTTGGCATACCATCGACTACATACAAAGGTGTTCTTCCTCCCAATGCAGTACCTAAACCTCTAATAATAACTGAGGGCGTACTTCCCGGCAAGTCAGAGGAAATCACTTGCACCCCTGCAGCTTTTCCTTGTATAGCCTGAGAAGCATTCAATACTTTGGTTCTCGTAATTTCTTCTGACGAAATAGATGAAATGGCGGTGGTATTGTCTACTCTTTTTCTTGTTCCGTATCCAATAACTACTACTTCTTTCAAAGCAGTATCACTTGATTCTTTTAGAGTAATGGTCATCAAACCAGAAGTTGCTGTTATGTTTACAGCATCAAACCCCAGCATTGATACCTTTAATATTTCACCCGCCTTAGCATTTATAGTAAAATTTCCATCGAAATCAGCATCGGCAGAAGTTTTGGATTCGGAAGCACTAATAATTGCTCCGGGAACTCCCATTCCATTACTATCTATTACTTTTCCTTTTATTGCCTGACCCGACATATAAGCCGGTAAAAGCAATAGGGCCAGAAAGCTAAAAATAAAATTTTTCATACAGTTTTAATCGTTTAAGTTAGTAGAGCCAAATTAAACAATTACAACGTTGTAGTACATCAATGAGCACTACTACACAGCTACATCATTATATGAAAAATTACATTTAAACTATTAAATATCAATAATTTATGTTTTAAATATTTTTAGTTAACACTACCTTATGATGTAGTAAAGATGTATTACAATTACACAAAAAACATGGTAAAAAAATAAAATATCAATAAAATTTAGTAAGACAAATTATATATTAAGCAAAAATCTGGAAAGATTCTCCTCTTGTAAAAGATTTAATTTTTTTCTTAGGCGATATCTGTGCAGTTCAACACCCCTGAATGAAATATTCATTAACGGTGCAATTTCCTTTGATGAAAGATTCATTTTAAGATAAACACACAGTTTAATATCTTTTGGGGTTAGTATTGGGAACTTCTTTGATAAATTAATGATAAACTCATTATGAATCTGATTCAGATTGGTTTCAAAGATTTCCCATTCGTGTTTATTGACTTCATTTATCTTAATTGCTTTCTTAATTTCACTTTTAAGTTTATTAAAATCTTTTTCTGAATCCAGAATACCCTGAATATTTTCAATCATTTCGCTTTGTTTAGCTATTGACAATGATTTACCGGCAACTTCTGATGATTTAGTTTGCAGTTCGAGTTCCAGAATGTGTTTTTCGTATTCCTGAATATTCAATTCGTTTTCGGCTTTTAATTCCATTTCCAGAATTTTCCTTTGATGTCTTTGTTCTTCTGCCTGCAATTCCAGTTTTTGCATGTAGCGAAATTTATTCCACTTATAATAAAAAAATAAAACTGCTCCCACTAATAAGAGATACAGTAAAATCATCCAAACTGAAAAATACCAGGGTTGAGCTACTTTAAATTCGAAATTGCAAACTTTATCATAATTAGCGCCATCGTGTTTATAAACGATAACAGAATGATTACCACTACTTAGATTGTTAAGTAAAATCAATCCATCAGAAATAGGTATAAAATCCTTGCTGTTATTGATTTTATAAAACAAATTAGGTTTACTGGCTCCATAAATTCCAGATATCACATTAATTTTTAATTCGGTATTATATTCAATCTTAGAATCCTTTGAAAGTAGAATCCCTTCATTAAATGCTTCTATTTTAACATCTTTATTTTGCTTGTTTTCGTATTTAAGCTGAAGAGAAATAAAACCGTCATCAAGATTCAGTAAATAATGATTGTTCGTTTTAAAAATTCTTAAATTATCATTGATCAGCTTTCCTTTATAATATTTCTCCTGAATGATATTCCATACAAATTTATTTCCTGAAGCATATATATGATATAAAATTCCATCCTGAAGTACCATAAAATGATTTTCATCAATTGCTATAACATCCGTGATATTTTTAAAATTTGTATTGAACAATTCATTTTCTTCCAATTTATTGGTGATTGAATTGTAGGTATACCATGAATTATCAATTAGAAACAGAATTTCGTTTCTAAACTCAAAAATTTTAACCCCAAAATCATTTTCTATATTACTCTGCTGGGTAATGTTTTCAACCTTTTTAGTCTGAAAATCATCATTATATATGACACGGTACAAACCGCGATAATTATCTGCAGCAAAAATTTCATTTTTTTTATTTTGGGCTACATATTTAATCGGTTTAGAAATGTCTTTGATTTTTTTATATTCGGTTAATTTTGAAATATCATCATATAATAAAATTCCACTGTAAGTTGACTGAAAACAGGTGTTATTAATACTGCTTTTCGATAAATTCCAGCCTCCGCTTACATTATTTGTTTTAACTAAAGAACCATTTTCGTAGCAAAAGGTTCCATCGTTATGCCCAATGATATATTTAGTATCCGTTTTGGTAATATTCCACGCCTGTCCCTGAGTATTGGGCATCATTTTGAATTTCCCAGAATCAAATTCAAAAACACCGTGATTAGAAGCAATTAAATATCCTTTGCTTGTTGTGGCCACGGAATATACGGAGCCTAAAATACCTGAATTATCATAAAATATAGATATTGGAGAATTCACTTCTACGTGAGCAATACCATTGTCCAATCCAAGCCATAAATCATTTTCTTTATCCAGACCAATACTTAAAATTGAATTATTCATTAACACATTGTCACGATCAATATTTTTGTGGGTATCGGTTTTAAAATCATAAATAAAAACACCTCTGTTTCCGGTACCTAATATAAGTTTATCGTTTTTTATAAACTTTGCTACGTTAATTGTAGCGGCTTTTAAAGTTTCATTTAATGAATTATTCCACGGTTTTAGTTTTCCGTTTTCAACAATAAAAATGCCTTTTTTTTGTGCAAAAATATATGTCTTATTATTATATGTTTCCATCGCATGAACAACACAATTTTTAAGGACATCCCAACCTTTCGGATTGGCAATTCGTGATCCGTTCATTTTAAAAACACCTTTTTCTACCGAAGCAACATACAAATTCTTATTAACTACAAAACAATAAGATATCAAAAATGGAAATCTGATTTTTTGAATGTGTTGTCCATTATAAATAAAAACATCATTAAATGACTGAAAATATATGGATCCGTTGAACTTGAAAATTTTCCAGATTTCTTCATTGTCTTTTTCGTCAAATAAGCGAAGATTTTTGGTAATGGAAACATAATGCATTTTACCCTCTTTTCTGTACCAATACCCAAATTCCTTATAAGAACCTGAGTAGATTTTATCACCTTCAATCATAATAGAACGAATGATTGTTTTGTTCGGCAACGTATATTTTTCCCATATCACACCATCGTATCTCAGCAAATAATGGTTATTAGCAAAATACATCGCATTATCTTTTCCCTGAACAACATTCCAGATCTGATTGTCACCCTGATAATTAGATTTGCTGTAATTTTCTACGAAGGGAAGTAATTCTTGAGATTGAATTTGAGAGGTAATGAAAAAGAATAAAAATGATTTTAGAAGTATCGATTTCAAAATATTCGGATTTAAACTCAAATATACTCACAAATATTTATTTGGGCATAAAAAAAAACTCCCGTTACAGGAGTTTACTATCATTCTAATCTGATTATTTTAAAGATCGAGTCCTAAAATCAGAGTCAGTACTCCAATTGCAAAACACAACGGCGAATAGTATTTTGAATCATTAATCGCAAATTTGGAGTTTTTTATTTTTTTGAAAAATCCCAAATATTTAAAATCTCCAATAGCTCTTACTATAAATATTCCAGTCAATATCCAAAGACCATTTTTATTGAGCCAGAAAGGAAGTTCAATTGAAACGAATTCTCCTTTTATCAAATAGAAAATGCCAAAGGATAACAATCCAATTGCTACTATCAAAGTGGCTGCAATGCCTGGTGGTCTCATCGGACTTCCATCCGGATTTGCAGGATACACACCCTGAGTTCCCCATTTGCCTCCAAAAGCCCAATACCAATGAATGGATGAAAGAAAAAGGAATACTAGAAACAAAATAATTGATATTAATTGTATCATTTTAAGTACTAAGTAATTATAATTTTCTCTAACTAGTTATGCAGCAAATGATACACCTGATTTGCAATTTCAAATTCTTCATCGGTTGGCACGACTAAAACTTTTGCTATAGAGTTTGCTGAATTTATTTCGCGGATTTCTTTAGAACGAATTTGATTTTTCTCCTGATCCAGTTCAATTCCGAAATAATTCATATCAGTACAAACCAATTTTCGCATATACGAAGAGTTTTCGCCAATTCCGGCTGTAAAAACAATGGCGTCTAAACCATTTAATGCTGCTGTGTAAGCTCCAATTGTTTTTTTAATTCGGTAAGCATTCATTAATAAAGCCAATTGGCAGTCTGTGTTTCCTTTTTCAGCTTCTGATTCAATATCACGCAAATCACTATAACCTGTCAGACCAAGCATTCCGCTTTGTTTTAGTAAAATAGCATTCACTTCATCGGCTGTGTATCCCAGATTTTTTATCAGATAAAAGATTACCGACTGATCGATATCTCCTGCTCTCGTTCCCATTATCAAACCATTGGCTGGTGAAAAACCCATTGTAGTATCAATACTTTTTCCATCTTTTACAGCACTCATGCTACACCCATTTCCTAAGTGAATGGTTATAATTTTGGAATTGCTTTCTAAGTAGTCAATTGCTTTTTCAGAAACATACTTATGACTTGTACCGTGAAAACCGTAAACGCGTACTTTATTTTCTGTCAAAAGATAATTCGGAATTGCATATTTATAGGCTTCAACCGGAATAGTCTGGTGGAAAGCGGTATCAAAAACAGCTACCTGACTGGCATCAGAGAAAATTTGCTCGGCAACATTTATTCCAACCAAATGTGCTGGATTATGCAAAGGAGCCAGTTCTGATAATTCTTTTATTTTAGCTTTAACCTCATCACTAATTATGGTCGTTTCCGAAAAATAACTACCGCCATGCACAACACGATGTCCGACTGCTGTAATTTCCGAAGTCGATTTTATAACTCCTTTTTCTGTATCCAATAGCATTTCAGCTACTTTCTGAAGACCGACTTTGTGTGTTGGAATTGATACTATTTCTTCTATTGAATTTTCAGTTGTTTTAAAGGTGATGTTTGAAGTTTCAAGTCCAATTCTGTCAATCATACCTGAACAAATTACTTCGTTTTCCGGCATAATCATTAATTGATATTTTATTGATGAACTACCTGAGTTTATTATTAATATTTTCATTTTTTTTAAAGTTGATAGTAACTAAATAGTTGAGTTTTTAAAGGTTTAAAGAAACAAAAACTCATAATTATTATTCATAATTAATTTTACAATCCCTGCGCCTGAATCGCTGTAATTACCACTGTATTTATAATATCATCAACCGTACAGCCACGGCTTAAATCGTTTACAGGTTTGTTTAATCCCTGAAGCATTGGACCAATAGCCAAAGCCCCGGTTTCTCTCTGAACCGCTTTATACGTATTATTTCCGGTATTTAAATCCGGGAAAATCAGGACGCTTGCCTGCCCTGCTACTTCGGAATCCGGCATTTTGCTTTTTCCTACGGTACGATCTACTGCAGCATCGTACTGAATTGGTCCTTCTATCTTTAAATCCGGGCGTTTTTGTTTTACGATTTCGGTCGCAGTACGAACTTTCTCTACTTCATCGCCTTTTCCTGACGAACCCGAAGAGTACGAAAGCATGGCAATTTTAGGTTCAATCCCGAAAGCTGAGCTTGATTCTGCAGATGAAATCGCAATTTCTGCCAATTGTTCAGCCGTTGGATTTGGATTTATGGCACAATCGCCAAAAACAGAAACCCTGTCTTCAAGACACATAAAAAATACGGATGAAACTACAGAAGAATTCGGTTTGGTTTTAATGAACTGCAATGCCGGTAAAATGGTATGCTGTGTTGTATGTGCAGCTCCGGAAACCATTCCGTCTGCGTGACCTTTATACACCATCATCGTTCCGAAATACGAAACATCTTCCATTAAATCCCGTGCCATTGTAATACTTACATTTTTCTCTTTTCGAAGCTCATAATAAGTATTGGCATACTCTTCATAAAACTCAGATTCTATTGGATTGATGATCTTTACTTTCGAAAAATCAAACGTTAAACTTAGTTCGGTTACTTTGTTTTCAATTTGTTTTTTATCTCCTATAATTGAAATATCGACTACATCCATATCCAATAATCTTGACGCAGCAATAATAATCCTGTCATCATTACCTTCCGGAAGCACGATGTGTTTTCGATGCTGCTTGGCTCTTTTAACCATATTGTACTGAAACATTTTTGGAGTCATTCCTTCCGGCACAAAAGTGATCAGGCGTTCTGATAAATCATCAATCTGTACATATTTCTCAAATGTATTGATTGAAGTTTCAATTTTATGTGTGTTATTAGCATAAATTTCAGAATTGATAGCACCAATTTTATTTGTAATATGATACGTTCCGCCATCAACAGCAATAATCGGAACAATAGCAGAAAGTCCTTCAATAAGTTTTAAAATACTGTTTTCCGGGAGGATATTTCCGGTAAGGATAATTCCTGAAATGGTTGGATAATTTGCTGATTCATTGGCCTGCAAAGCTCCCAGAATTATATCTGAGCGATCTCCCGGCGTAATTACCAAAGCATTATCATGCAGATGTACCAGGTAATTATGCAATTGCATGGCACCAACACTAAAATGACCAATTTCATTATTGAGATAATTTTCTCCAAACAAAACTTTAGCATCCAACTCATTGACAATTTCCTGCATCGTTGGATTGTTTAAAGTAGAAATCAACGGAATCGTATTAACCAAAACGTTCGAAGGCAACGTTTTCTGAAGACTTTTTGTAACCAACTCAATATTTTCAGGCTGAACTTTATTGGCAAAAACCGATAAAACTTCAACTTCTTTTACTTTAAAAGAATCGTAAACCAGATATAAACTGTCTAGTAGTTCCTCTAAAGTTTTACCAACGCCCGAACCGATAATGATGGTTGGAATTCCGAGGTTTTTGGCTATCAACACATTTAGATCCAATTCAATTGAAGTTCCTTCGCCCGTGAAACTCGTTCCTTCTACCAAAACAAAATCATAACGTTCTTCCAGTTTTTTATATTTTTCAATAATCAGATCTAAAACCTCCCCTATTTTGCCTTTGTTTTTTTTCTTGATCAATTTGCTTTTGGTGATGGCATAAGCATCTTCAAATTGGATATCAAGATTAAAATGTGAAAGAACAGTTTCGATATGATTGTCCTGTTCACCATCGACAAAATCTTCAATAATAGGCCTGAAATAACCCACTTTAGCCGTCTTACCAATTAAAATACTCATTAAACCGAGCGTAATAATTGATTTCCCGCTATTCTGGTCACTTGTGGCTATGTATATCGCTTTACTCATAATTTATATTTTGAAACTAATGTATTCGAATTATTTTTAATACTGACTCCTTAAAACCAGCGTCTTTTCTTAAAATAAATGATCAGGGCAATTACGAGTAAAAGCATAGTGCCCATGACAATAAAATAGCCATTCTCTGTTTTGAGTTCCGGCATGTTTTCGAAATTCATTCCGTAGACTCCAACAATAAAAGTTAGTGGAATAAAGATGGCTGAAATAATCGTCAACGTTTTCATAATTTCATTCATTTTTCGGCTTTGTTCCGAAAAATAGAAATTTGAAGCGCTTTCCAATGAACTCATATCCGACTCAATCTGCTCTAAAAGTTCTAAGCTTTTTTGATGCAGCCTGATAAAAAAATTAAAAGTTTCTTTTTGAATCAGTTCGTTTGTATCATCATCTTTAATGGTTTTCAAATAATACAATGAATCCCGAAGCGGTACGATGGCGCGCTTTAAAAAATTAAAATTATCGCGATGGTTTTCAATCTTTTCCAGAATAATCGGATCAGCCCCTTTTTTGGTTAAATCAATTAATTCCTCAATATTATTTTCTTCATCTTCTATGGTAATGTAAAAATTTTCGATTACAGCATCCAACAATAAATAAAGCAGATAATCTACTTTTTTAGTTCTTACGATTCCGGCATGCGTACGCAGGCGCTCGCGTATATGGGTGAAGAAATCGCTTCGTTTTTCCTGAAACGAAATCAAAATTCCGTCTTTTAAAATAAAACTGAGCTGTTCTACTTTTAGTCCATCTGAGTATTCTGAAGGCAATAACGATTTTATGTTAAAAAACAAAACATCTTTTTGCTCTTCAAGTTTTGTTCTTTTAGTAGTGTTTAAAATATCGGCAAGCAAAAAATCGTCCAGTTTAAAATATCCTCCGATGGTTTTAATTAATCCAATGTCATTTAATCCGTGAATATTGAGCCAGTTATTTTTAGTATAATCAAAACAGGAATTTAAGGCTAAAACCGTAAACTTTTCATATTCAACAACATCACTATCATCATATACAAAAAGCTGCATTTCTGTTTCATGATCTTTATGAGAGCCAGTATACTCTAAGCTAGCAGGCTGTAGTTTACGCCCTTCTTTGTATTTGATCTTTCTCATTCAAAAAATTTTACAATAGTAATATTACGAAAAAGAATCGGAATGGGAAATGACAATTATCAGTTTGTAGAAAACCTGTAAATAGACCTACAGTATAGACGCACTGGAGTGCGTCTATACAATATATGGATTTAGTCATAAAAAAAACCGGGTTAGAAACAGCCCGGTTTTTTAACTTATAAAAATATGAAATATTTTATGGTGTAGCAGTGAAAACTAAATATGATAAATTTTCAAATACACCATTTGTTACTTCAAAAACTTCCGGAGTAACTATTTTAGTTTGTAAGACGCCTTCTTTTTGCGCTCTAAAACTAAATGTTCCGGAAATCGTTTTTTTCACTGGATCTATAGCAGTAACTGTTATTTTTCCTGATACAGGAAAATGTTCTGTATAAGTATCTCCGTCTATTAAATAACTATTAAAAAATAATGCATTACTAATTTGACCTTCTTCCGGGTCTTCATAAAAGTTATATGTTCCCAAAGGCATTGCATTGTTGGTTGTCAATTCGCTTTCAAATGCTAATGAAAGTATTTCCGAATTGCTATGTATGCTAATATCAAAACGCTGACCTTGCCCGGGCATTTTAATTAAAGTTGCACCAACTTTTTTTGTTGGTTTCCATGCAGCACCATTAATCGTAGCCGAAACAGTACTATTCACATCATTACTGTCATCACTGCTGCAACCGGTAGTTAAAATTGTTAAGAAGATCAATCCAAGGCCAAAAAGTTTTTTCATAAATGTTTTATTTAGTTAATTTTTATCAAATATAGATCAAATCGTATCATATAAATCAAAGGAAAGCTCATTTTTACCTGAAATTATCTTACAAAAAAATAAGTGTCCTGAGAAGCAGTAGATTACACGAATATTTTTACAAATAAAAAACCGGGGCATTTCTGACCCGGTTTTTATTATTCAATCGTAGAGACGCACAGCAGTGTGTCTCCACAAAGTGTAAATTATTTTACTTCTTCGAATTCAACGTCTTCAACATTGTCTCCAGACTGCTCTTGTTGTGGAGCAGCTTGTTGACCTTCACCACCTTGAGCGTACATTGCTTCTGTAGCTGTTTTCCAGGCTGCATTTACATTGTCTAATCCTTTTTGGATTGCGTCAAGATCCTGAGACTGGTGAGCCATTCTCAATTCAGTTAAAGCATATTCGATAGCTGTTTTTTGCTCGTCTGTCAATTTATCTCCTAACTCTTTCAATTGAGATTCAGTTTGGAAAATAGTACTGTCAGCTTCGTTTAATTTCTCAGCTCTTTCTTTTGCAATTTTGTCAGCATCAGCATTAGCTTCAGCATCTTTTTTCATTTTTTCGATTTCTTCAGCTGTTAATCCAGAAGAAGCTTCGATACGAATATCGTGAGATTTTCCAGTTCCTTTATCAGTTGCAGAAACTTTGATGATACCATTAGCATCGATATCGAAAGTTACTTCGATTTGAGGAACTCCTCTTGGTGCTGGTGGAATACCATCTAAGTGGAAACGACCGATAGTTTTGTTATCAGCAGCCATAGCTCTTTCTCCTTGTAATACGTGGATTTCAACAGATGGTTGAGAATCAGCAGCAGTAGAGAATACCTGAGATTTTTTAGTTGGAATAGTTGTGTTAGACTCAATTAATTTAGTCAATACACCACCCATAGTTTCGATACCTAAAGAAAGAGGTGTTACGTCAAGTAACAATACATCTTTTACATCTCCAGATAAAACTCCACCTTGAATAGCTGCTCCAATAGCAACAACCTCATCAGGGTTAACACCTTTAGATGCTTTTTTACCGAAGAATTTCTCCACTTCGTCAGCGATTCTTGGCATACGAGTAGAACCTCCTACAAGGATAACTTCGTCGATATCAGATGTAGATAAACCTGCATCTTTTAATGCTTTAGCAACTGGCTCCATAGAACGTTTTACTAAAGTATCAGATAATTGCTCAAATTTAGCTCTGGATAATTTTTTCACTAAGTGTTTTGGTCCAGAAGCAGTAGCAGTTACGTATGGTAAGTTGATTTCTGTTTCAGCAGAAGATGATAATTCAATCTTAGCTTTCTCAGCAGCTTCTTTCAAACGTTGTAATGACATTGGGTCTAAACGTAAATCAATACCTTCTTCAGATTTGAATTCGTCAGCTAACCAGTCAATAATAACCTGGTCAAAATCATCACCACCTAAGTGAGTATCACCATTTGTAGATAATACTTCAAATACACCGTCTCCTAATTCAAGAACAGAGATATCAAAAGTACCTCCACCTAAATCGTAAACAGCAATTTTTTGATCAGTTCCTTTTTTATCTAATCCGTAAGCAAGTGCAGCAGCAGTTGGCTCATTGATGATACGCATAACTTTAAGACCAGCAATTTCACCAGCTTCTTTAGTAGCCTGACGTTGTGCATCGTTAAAGTAAGCAGGAACAGTAATAACCGCTTCAGTTACAGTTTGACCTAAATAGTCTTCAGCAGTTTTTTTCATTTTTTGAAGTGTCATTGCAGACAACTCCTGAGAAGTGTATAAACGACCGTCAATATCCACACGTGGCGTATTGTTGTCACCTTTTACAACACTGTAAGGAACTCTTTTTGCCTCTTCCTGAGTTTCAGCAAAAGTGTGTCCCATAAAACGTTTAATAGAAGCAATCGTTTTTGTAGGATTCGTTACTGCTTGTCTTTTTGCAGGATCACCTACTTTAATTTCTCCACCTTCAACAAAAGCGATGATAGATGGTGTAGTTCTTTTTCCTTCTGCGTTAGGGATAACAACTGCTTCGTTACCTTCCATTACAGAAACACAAGAGTTCGTCGTACCTAAGTCAATTCCGATTATTTTACCCATTTTTTATATATTTAATTTTTGATTTTATTTCAAACTCATGTGGCATAAGTCAATCTTTATGCCAAGATAAAAAACCAATATAATTTGTCAGTTTAGTATTGACACGTCAAAAAAAGTCTGCCAACATGACATTTTTAATACCTGACAACTATGGCACATCAGTATTTCATCTGTCATTTTAGAAGCCGATTCCTGCTATCCGCTATATCTTTTATGGCGAACCCCGCCATAAAAGGATGACGCTTCTATCAGGGCTAAAACACTCATTTTCAAAACAAAATCTGCAAATTAAAAACATTTTTTTTTCGTCACACTTTCTGAAAACCATATAAATACAATATATTTGAAATAATCAAACCTTATTATACTCTTCATTATCAAACCAAAAATCATGAGACTATCTCAATTCATTTTCGTCATACTCCTTCCCTTTTTTGCAGTCTGCCAAGGAAAAAAAACCGAAATAACTATCTCCGGAAAAATAACCGGGAAAATTCCGGAAACAATCGAATATACTTTGCCTATAAATGGAATTGATTATTTTGGTTTTACAAATTCTGCACAAACAGATGCTGCAGGAAACTTTCAAATAAAAATTCCTTCAGACAAAACCTGTTTCATTGAGTTATCAACCCACTATCAATCATACGGAGTCATAATTGCTGAACCGGGAATGACTTATAAAGTATCTATCCATACAGAAGTAAAAGATGGCAAATTCAAAGTAGAATCAAAAAACGAAAAAGCTCAGGCATTATACAATCAAATTCCGAATAGAAATATGATTGTAGGCGGTCATTTTGAATTAGAAACTAAATCCTTAATGAAAGACAGCATCATTTCTAGAATAAAACAAAAATTAGAACAGAAAAGAGAAACGGAAATTGCTGAATTTCAAAAATTACTAAAAGACAAAACCATTTCTAAAAACTTTTATAATCTGGTTCAGTCAGACCGTAATTTTTTTTACAAAGGCGCACAGGGAAGTCTTGCATTTATAAACTATTTACTATCAGCACAAAATAAAAACGCACTTTCGCCTGAACAATATAAGAAACTATGGAAAGAAATTTTCCTGTCCAATCCTGTTAATAGTCCTGAGTTATTAACTTCTCCATGGTTTTATTATTACACAGAAAACTATTTACGCTATCAGGAATTAATTGTGGAGGGGACGCCTTCGGCGGCAATTTCAGAGTACCATAAACAGGGACTCATTCATACTCATAACATCAATAATGCAAAAAAATATTTAACTGGTCAGCAATTAGAATATTACTTTGCAGCCTATATTTACTATGAATCCATCAATAAAAATTATGAAAAAGAATTGATTACCCTTTTCGAACAATTCAAAAAAGAATATCCAAATAGTCCGTACACTCATTTTCTGGAGCCAGTTATTATCCCGGTAATTGCTTTCCATAAAAAGAAGGAAGAGCCTTTAAACGAAAAAATTAAATTTATAGACAAAACTGACTCTGCCAATTTGGTAAAAGATGTTATTAAAGAATTAAACGGAAAACGATTTTATATTGATATCTGGGCAACCTGGTGTGGCCCCTGCAAAGAAGAATTTAAACACAATGCCAAGTTATATGAACTGTTAAAATCAAAAGGCATTACAATGGTCTATATTTCTATCGACAAAGACAACAGGGACAAACAATGGAAGGAAATGGCGCAGTTTTACAATTTAGAGGGCTATCATATCAGAGCTAACGAAAAACTGGATACCGATTTAAGAACTTTATATGGAAATCAGTCAATGGGTATTCCGTGGCATTTCCTGACTGACGAAAACGGAACTATTATTAAAAAAAGCCTGAGTGGCCCTTCTGAAATCGAAAATTTAGAAAAACAACTAAATGAAGTTAATCCATAATGGAAAATTATACTAGTATCATTTTTATTCTGGCAATTGTAATAGGACTCTCCACATTTGCTGACAAATCAAAAATCCCCTATCCTATTCTTTTGGTTGTTGTCGGAATCGGAATTGGTTTTATTCCAACAATGGCTGAAATTGAAATCAATCCGGAGATTATCTTTCTTATATTTTTGCCTCCTTTATTATATGATGCTTCGTTTAATATTTCTCCGAAACATTTCAAAACCAATCTAAGCACAATAAGTACACTTGCAATACCATTGGTTTTCTAACTACATTCTGGAAAGAAGAAAAAAAATAATTAAAAAAAAATAAAATAATTTGTCCAATTTCAAAACTTCGATTGTTATTCCATTATAACAAACATTTATAAATATAAAATTTAAACAAAATGGAAAATCGAATTAACATTCACGAAAAAGGACAAAACGCATTAAAAACCCTTTACCCAATTGGCGGATATCTAAAAAATTCTCCTCTTGAATTAGCACTTTTAGAACTGGTTGTTTTCAGGGTTTCTCAAATCAATCAATGTGCGTATTGTTTGGATATGCATTACAAAGATGCACGTGCCAAAGGCGAAACAGAACAAAGATTATACGGATTAAGTGCCTGGAGAGAAACTTCATATTACACTAATCGGGAAAGAGCAGCATTTGCCTGGGCAGAAGCTTTAACCAAATGTGATGTCCCAGATTCAGTTTATAACGAAGCTGCAAAAGAATTTTCAGAACAAGAATTAATTGATTTAACTTTAGCTATCACAAACATTAATACCTGGAATCGTATTAACCTTGCTTTTCCTAACGAGCCGGGAACTTACAAAGTGGGTCAATTTGGTTAATATAAACTGATTTATAACTAAAAAAAACATCATGAACGAATTTGTATTAATATTTCGCAGAGATTTCAGCACAAAAGAAACTCAGCCATCACCACAGGAATTACAAGATTCATTAAAATTATGGCAGGACTGGCTGGGCGGAATTGCAGCGCAGGATAAACTCGCAAAACCTTTGCAACGCTGGGATGGCGAAGGAAAAATTGTAACTGCAAATAAAAGTGTCCTCAATGGTCCTTACGTAGAAATAAAAGAGTCTATTGGCGGATTGATTATGATAAAAGCAGCAGATTACGATGAAGCTGTTAGAATTGCAAACGGGTGCCCAATATTAGATTTAGGAGGCAATGTCGAAATACGCATGGCCGTGACAGGAACCTATTAATTTTTAATTTTATTTCCTGATTGCATTTTAAAATTATGGAAGAAAGTCACCTTTTACCCAATTTATTCAGAACAGAGTATCGAAAAATAGTTTCGGTACTCTGTTATTTGTTTGGAATCGAAAATATCGAAATCGCCGAGGATATTACCAGCGACACCTTTCTGGCCGCAACCGAAACCTGGAGCATAAAAGGAATTCCTGAGAATCCAACAGCCTGGCTTTACACTGTGGCTAAAAACAAAACCAAAAATCTTTTAAAACGAGATGCTGTTTTCGAACAAAAACTTTCTGTCGAAATAAAACACACAGCAAATAAATCAGAAGAAATTGAAATTGATTTATCAAACAAGAACATCAATGACAGCCAATTGGCCATGATATTTACAGTCTGTAATCCTATAAATTCTGCTGAAGCACAAATTGCTCTGGCGCTAAATTTATTATGCGGATTCGGAATTCAGGAAATATCAGATGCTTTTTTAACCAATAAAGAAGTCATTTACAAAAGAATCAATCGCGCTAAAGAAAAACTCAAAGAAGCCAATATCAAAATTGAGCAGCCCACAATTACTGAAATCAATAATCGGTTAGAAACCGTTTTGACAACCTTGTATTTATTGTTTTCTGAAGGATATTATTCAACTTCCCAAAATGCCATTCTCCGAAAAGATCTTTGTGCCGAAGCCATGCGTTTAACTTTTTTATTAATCGAAAATCCAACAACTAATTTGCCTGCCGCAAATGCTTTACTTTCGTTAATGTGTTTTCATAGTTCAAGATTTGACGCCAGAACAAACGAAAATGGTGAAACTATTTTATATCAGGATCAGGATGAATCATTATGGAATCAGGAATTAATCGAAAAAGGCCAATATTATCTCGTTCAGGCTTCATCTGGAAATAAACTTTCAAAATACCATCTGGAAGCCAGTATTGCCTATTGGCATACACAAAAGGAAGATACTGCCAAAAAATGGCAAAATATCCTCCAGCTGTATAATCATCTCCTTTTTTTAGAATATTCACCAATTGCAGCTTTAAACCGCACATTTGCTTTAGCTAAAACAAATGGAAAATGGGAAGCAATTATTGAAGCTGAAAAACTAAATCTTACCGGAAATCCTTTTTATTACTCGTTGTTAGGCAATCTTTATACTGATATTGACAACAAAAAAGCGATTCAAAATTTTGAAAAAGCACTGCAGATTACCAATTCTCCTGCAGATAAGGCTATTATAATCAAAAACATTAATTTGATTCAATAGAGAATAAAATTTAAGTATATTCGGTAAAAAAACATGAACGAAAAATACCCTTTTGTACTCGAAAGAATTCAATCAATTTTAATTGACTCTGTTTTAATAATAGCCTGCATGATTATTTTTTCGGATATTTTATCTAATTTCAAAAATGTCCCGGATTGGTTAAGAGCGATTTTATTGATAGCATTGTTTTTATACGAACCTATTATGACCACTTTTGGCGGAACAATCGGTAATAATATAAAAAAAATCAGAGTCCGTAAAAACTCTAACGAGAACGAATCGATTAATATTTTTCAGGCTTTAGTTCGTTACACCTTTAAATTATTATTTGGCTGGCTTTCTTTTATAAGTATTTTTTCCAGCACAAAAAAAAGAGCTATTCACGATATTTTAAGTGGAACTGTAATGATAAAAGTCTAACGATAAAAAAGATAAGTAAATATATAAGTGTTCCGAAAATCAACAAGCTTTTAGATTTATTCCAAACACAATCAATAAAATTTAATATGCACGCATTGTTTTTATAACCGTCTTTCACATTTTTATTCGTAATTTCGATTTTTAAAATAGACTAATTATTTTAAAGGCAAAATCTCTAAAAAATAATCCTGTCAAAAAAATTAAAACACAATAAAAATGTCTTCATTTATAAAAGAAATATCTTTTCGCTGGTCAGATCTTGATCCAAATTTTCATGTTCGTCACAGTGCTTATTACGATTTTGGTGCTCAGCATCGTATTGAAATCCTAAATGAATTAGGTTTAACTTTAAGAGTAATGCAGGAACAAAGTTTTGGACCTGTTTTATTTAGGGAAGAATGTGTATTCAGAAAAGAATTAAAACTTTCGGATAAAATATTTATTCATACCAAAACATCCAAAATGAAAGCTGATGCTTCGCGCTGGTCTATCATTCACGAATTCCGCAGAGAAGACGATACACTTTGTGCCACAATAACTGTTGATGGTGCCTGGATGGATACAAAACTTAGAAAATTAGCTTCTCCAACTCCTGAGATTGCTGTTGAAGCGTTGAGCATTTTCCCAAAAAGCGATGATTTCATAGGACTTTAAAATAAATTGAATTCGCTGTAAATTATAAAAACCGTTACAAATCAATGTAACGGTTTTTTTTCGGTAAAGCTGGTTTGTATTATTCTGCTACAATTTTGTAATTGCTGTTTAAATTTTCTCCCGATACATTTAATATATAAAGTCCTGATACTTTTTTATTTGCAATGTTTAATTTAAAAACGCCATTTCCGTCAGATGAAATTTTTTCCTTAACAATAATTTTTCCAGTTACATCGCTTAATGTTGCTGTAACGTATGATTCTTTATAATTTGGAATACTGATAAAAATCTGTTCTTTTACCGGATTAGGATATACAGTACCACTAACTTTATTTTGGGTAAATTTATCATTATTTAATAATGCCTGATTGTACAACTGTGTTATCTCTGTTGCATTTAATGCATAATTAAATATTTTGAGTTCGTCAAATAAACCTTTGTAAGGTGCCGGAGTAGTATTGGCAAACAGCTCAAGAGCCCCGATATTTCCAATCACTAAATCTGTTGGCTCTCCAATACCCACAGCTGTTCCTGTTGCATCAGCCTTTTCATTGGTAAAAACCCCATTCGTATATATTCTTAATTTGGATGCCGTAACATCTCTCATAATAATCACATTTACCCAATTTCCGGTATAATAACTGGTTGCTGCTAATGATGATGCAAGTTCGGTTTTTGTTTTATCATCATCTATCGCAAAACGCAATTGATTACTCTTTATTTCTACATTGAATCTTCTTCCTGTTGCGCCTGTCGTCGTATTCTTTGTCATCGACCCTTTGCATAATATATATGAGCTCAATGTCGAACCTGCGGGTATTAAACTGGCATCAGCTTTCATCCAAAATGAAACAGTAAAAGAATTTTTATCAAATAAAATATTATCCTGATTAGGAACGCTTACCATGAGTTTATTAGGCGTTAATGTTGCAAAATCTATGGCCTTGTTCTCTTTTCCGGCTACTCTGACATTACTATTATCGAAAGCTGCATCTAATTGTCCATTGTTTGCATAGCCTGAAATATCTTCAATTTGCTGACCTTCTCCAGCTGTTTCCTTAAACGGCCAATGACCAACAAGTTCCGGTGTCAGTGCACGGAAATTCCATACATCGCCTATTATCGTTCCTTTAGCATTAGAAGCATCAATCCTCCAATAATAAGTTACTGCCGGGTTTAATCCTGTAAGTTGATAGGATGGGGCAGCTACATAAGCAACATCAGCCAGCTTAGCTAAATTTAAAGGATCAGTACCAAAATAAACAGCATAAGTTGTTGTATTTGTGCTTCCACTCCATTTCAGTGTTAAATTCCCACTTGTCAACTGAATGTTTGTAAGTCCTGTAGCCGGATTAGGTGCAGATGCTTTAACTGGAGCTGACGGAATTGGCGGTGTAGTTATCGATCCTGTTTCATATACTGATGATTCTGTGCTGTTTTTTGCTTTAACTCGATAATAATATTGCGTATTTGGAAGCAAACCTGAGTCATTATAACTTGTAATATTTGCCCCAAGGGTAGCGATTACATTAAAAACAGTACCGTTATCTGAACGTTCTACGATAAAATTATCCTCATTAGTTGCACCGTCAATCCAGTTAACAGTCAAAGAACTCGATGGCGGAACTTCAGTAGAAACCACATTAGTAAAATTCACGTTTGATGGCGGAATAACAAAATCGGTTGGAGTTGTATTGGTTAATCCGTTAATATAAACTTCAATATTCAGGTAAGGGGCATTTGTTGTGCTTACTGCCAAAGCATCTGCCGTATTTTTATCTAATCCGTTGGCGTCTTCCCATGCATCAGGCATACCATCGCTATCAGCATCCAAAGAAGCAGGAGCACCATAAACATGTCCTGCACCATTATTGATAAAACCAAATTGTTTTGCAAAACTGGCTCTGTCATACATATAAGTAGCTACTGTTCCTTTTGACATCAGGTCAGAAATCATCAAATTATCAACCTGATCACGTCTTGGATATGAAGCTCCCACGCTTGCCACGATTTTATCATAAGCATCCTGAGCTGTCAACGTTGGGGTTTTCATTGGATAATCATAAGGTGTTGGCAAAAGAGTTGCGACATCTCCGGTAGGATACCCTGTTAAGTCGTAAGGAACCAGTGTCCCATTTAACACACCATCTTTATTATTATCAAAATAATTGCCCGCACCATATAAAGAGAAATTATCGTTCCCGCGATTAAAAGGTGACGAAACTGTAGCACTTGTATTTGGTCCTCCTATAAAATAATTATTAATAATGTTAACATCTGAGCCTCCTGCAGAATCTCCACCCATAATGTAGGCATCTCCAGATTCAGTATGTCCGTAAGTATTTCCATAATTACCCCAATTGTAAACCACATTGTTTACAAACTCATTAATCCCTTTTATTTTATTGTTTCGTGTTTTATTACCGATGTATAAATTTCCAATTAAACTTATCTTACCTCCATTTGACGGCTGCATTAATCCTCCTGCTGAGTGATTGTGACGGTGCAGACCATGACCTATAATACAATTCTGAAGAGTTATATTATCAGGACTAATCCCTTTATTATCCCAGTTGATAGAAAATACTTCATCTGTTCCCCAGGTAAAAGTCATGTGATCCAAAATAATGTTTGCACCATTTGATATACCTGATGCATCTTGACCTTGAGTGTTATCCCCATAACGAACACGAAGATAGCGTCCTATCGTGTTACTGGATCCGGAAAAGGATACTTTACCAAGAATCACCACCCCTTCACCGGGAGCTGTATGTCCAGCAATTGTAGTGTTGGCTGCTACTGCAATGGCCGAGGATAGATTTATGATACCTCCTACTTTAAATATTACAAATCTTCCTTGCTGACTAACAGCATCACGAAATGAACCCGGGCCGCTGTCATTTAAATTGGTAACTAAATAGATTTGAGGATTTGCTGCACCTCTTGCACCAGTGGTAAATCTTCCAAAACCCGTAGCTTCCGGAAATGCCAGTGTCTGGGCTTTTAAATCACTGACAGTGGTGATTAATCCACAGACCATAAAAACTTTAAGCACACGCTTAAATGTTAAGGTAATTTTTTTCATAAATTGGTTAAATTGGTTAAATAGTTATACCTAATTTAGTTAGAAGCTATTGAGAGTCTGTCCTGTTCCATCCTGTATCCTCCTATCGGCCGATCAATTATTTAGTTTTTTCTCAAAAAAGAAGAATCTTTCCTACAGAATTAATTTTCTGATAACTTTAAGATTTTATGTTTTGCTTTTAAAACCGTAAGCTTTAATTTTATGAGTATTCCAAATCAATGCCATTCACAAATGAAAAAAATAAAACTTATACTACTCTTGCTTCCTTTTTTTTGTTTCTCCCAGCAGGAAAAAATAAAATCACTGGATATTAATCTTACCAATTATGAATATCCGTTTCCGGTAAAGTTTTTCGAAGTGAATAATCAGCGCCAGCTTTTTAAAATGGCCTATATGGATATAATTCCTGCTAATTACAACAACAGAAACATTGTACTCTTACACGGCAAAAATTTCAACGGAGCGTATTGGGAGACTACAATAAAATCCCTTATAAAAGAAGGATTCCGGGTTATTGTACCAGATCAGATTGGTTTTGGAAAATCATCAAAACCGGATAATTTTCAATATACTTTTCAGCAATTTGCCGAGAATACGAAAAAATTACTGGATCATTTAGGAATTCAAAAAACAGCCATTTTAGGACATTCTATGGGTGGAATGTTAGCCACAAGATTTACCCTAATGTATCCAGAAACTGCTGAAAAATTGGTTCTGGAAAATCCAATTGGCTTAGAAGACTGGAAACTAGTTGTTCCGTATCAACCAGTAGATTCATGGTACGAAAGTGAATTAAAACAAAACTACGAAGCCATTAAAAAATACCAAATGGCGAATTATTATGACGGAAAATGGAATGCAGATTTCCAAAAATGGGCTGAACTTGGAGCCGGATGGACAACTGCACCAAACTATAATATTGTGGCATGGAATTCGGCTTTGATGTACGATATGATTTTTACCCAACCGGTTTTATACGAATTTAAAAACATCAAAAGTCCGACTCTTTTAATCATCGGAACCAGAGATAAAACAGCTTTAGGAAAGCAATTAGTTCCTGAAGAAATTAAAAAAACATTAGGCAATTATGCTGAGTTGGGAAAGAAAACCCAAAAAACGATTCCGAATTCAAAATTAGTGGAAATTCCAAATACCGGACATTTACCACATATCGAATCTTTTGATCAATTTATAAAGCCATTAATTGTATTTTTGAAACAATAAAGTTAACCTTAAATCAAATTTTATGTTTACAATCGAACAAATAAAAGAAGCGCATGCCAAAGTAAAGAGCGGTGCTGATTTTCCAAATTATATACAGGATTTAATTATTTTAGGCGTGAAAGGTTACGATACCTTCGTAAATGACGGTCATGTGGAATATTATGGTGTAAATAATTATTCTGTGATTTCAGAAGAAAAATACCCTGAAATAAAAGTTGAAGATACAGCCAACAAAGAACGTTTTATAGAATTTCTGGTAGCACATCAGGATGGCCAGACCGATTATATTACATTTTGCAATCACTCCGGACAGTGCGGAATCGCAAAATGGCGCGTGGATATCATGGAAATGACCTGTACCTATTTTGACAAATCAGGTAATGAAATATTGATTGAAAAAATTCCGGGTTAATTTTTAGAACGAAATCAGATGTCGCAAAATTGGTCTCCCATAATAAATCCCGAAGAATTACTTCAGCTAAAAAATTCAACTGAAATCATATTCGTTGATGCCAGAGCTGGACTCAATACCAAAGAAAATTATAAAAATGGACATTTAAAAGATGCCCGCTATATCGATTTAAACCACGATTTAGCTACTCCGGACTGCAACCCTGCAAACGGTGGCAGACACCCATTGCCTTCATTAGAAAAATTTTCTGAAGTGCTGTCAAAACTAGGTATTACGACAAAAAATCATGTTATTATTTATGATGACAAAAACGGTTCGAACGCTGCATCAAGATTTTGGTGGATGCTAAAAGCAGTTGGTCATGAAAAAGTACAGGTTTTAAATGGCGGTTTTCAGGCGGCAATAAAAACTGGTTTCCCTGTAAGTTCAGGAACAGAAAGTTTTGACACAGCTGAAAAATATCCTGTTACAGACTGGCAGCTCCCTTTAGCAAATAGTAAAGAAGTAGATCAAGCCCGAAAAAATCCTGAAAATATCGTTATTGACGTAAGAGATAAAAACCGGTTTGACGGCCATACGGAACCACTTGATCTAATTGCTGGTCATATTCCGGGAGCTATTAATGTGCCGTTTAGCGAAAATTTAGACGAAAATGGTTTGTATCTTTCTTCTGAAAAATTGGCAGAAAAATATGCTGAAATTTTAGGCAACATAAAACCAGAAAATGTAATCGTTCATTGCGGCTCTGGTGTTACAGCCTGTCATACCTTATTAGCAATGGATTATGCAGGAATTCCGATTCCACAGCTTTATGTTGGTTCCTGGAGCGAATGGTCCCGAAATAATTTACCAATGAACACTAAAAAATAATATCCTTTCAAGAAATACATAATGCATCAAAAACAACATTGGGACATTCTTTTAACCAATCAGGTCAATAAAAAAAAGTTCATAGACACCTTACTTTCAGGTGAAGCCAAAGAAGAATTAGCAGTTTTTAATAATCAAAAAGGAATTCTATTCTCTGATATTTCAATCGAAAAATTCATCGAAAGAGAATATCAATACCAATCTGTTGAAGCCTCTCCGGAATCACACAGGCAATTGCGGACTTTTTCCTCCGGTGAACGCAAAAAAGAGTTCTTAAAATACTGTATCAGTCAAAATCCTGATTTTATCATTTTCGATAATCCTTTCGATCATTTAGATCAGGCTTCACGTTTGGCCTTAGCTCTTTCATTGGAAAAACTTACGGATACAATTTCTATTATTCAGCTTGTAAATCGTACGGTTGATCTAATGGATTTTGTATTGAATAAAGTCCAAATCAAAGACAATTCATTTACTTTATACCCTATTTCAAAAAACGAAAGCCATTTTAAAACCTTAAATACAGCTGCAATTCCAAAGGCTCATGAACCGGGTACTTTTCACGAAAGTGTATTAATAAAAATGGAGAATGTTTCGGTAAGTTATGAGGATCGAAAAATTCTGGACAACATTTCTTGGACAATCAAACAAGGCGAATTCTGGCAGTTAATTGGTCCTAACGGTTCCGGAAAAAGCACCATTCTATCCTTAATTACAGGCGATAATCCAAAAGGATATGGTCAGGATTTATTTTTATTTGGAAGAAAAAAAGGAAGCGGCGAAAGTGTCTGGGAAATTAAAAAGCAAATCGGGATTTACACGACTGCAATGATGGATTTATTTCAGAAAAGCCATACGCTGGAACAAATGATTCTGTCTGGTTTTTTCGATTCTATCGGCTTATATATTGAACCAACAACCTTACAAAAACAAATTGTTGCACAATGGCTGGAGGTAATTGAAATGAGTCATTTAAAAAAGAAACGTTTTATAGATCTTTCAATCGGACAGCAAAGAGTTGCACTTATTGTTCGTGCCGTTTTAAAACATCCGCCATTATTGATTTTAGACGAGCCCGTTGAAGGTTTGGATGATGAAAATGTCGATTTGGTAATTCAATTGATCAATACAATCAAACAGGAAACCAATGTTTCTATTTTGTATGTTTCGCACAGAATCGAAAACGGTCTTGCACCTACATCCGTTTTTGAACTTATTCCTTCAGAAACGGGATCGGTTGGGAGAATTAAATAAATAGATTTATCCTGCTTAGAAACGAAATGTCATTCTGAGCGGAGTCAAAAACAGGGCTTCGCCTCCGCTCAGCCTGACACCTGATTTCAGCTATATCTAACTAAGTTAAATCATAAAAAATGTCCCAAAATAAATTCAATACTTATGGGGCATTTTTTCTAATTTTTATCTTCTAATAAAGGAACAAATCGAAACTCTCCAAACTCATGTTTTTCAAATTGCGTTTCGTTTTTGCGAATTAACAAAGTCATAATCTGAACATCTTCACCAAGCGGAATAACCAGCCTCCCGCCTATTTTTAACTGTGCCATCAACGGTTGTGGAATAAACGGAGCGCCCGCCGTAACAATAATACTGTCAAACGGGGCATAACTTGGTAACCCTTTATAACCATCACCAAAAGACAGATGTTTAGGACGTATATTTAATTTTGGAAATAAATTAGAAGTAGTTTTAAACAGCTCTTTCTGTCTCTCAACACTATATACTTTAGCGCCCAACATACATAAAACAGCAGTCTGATAACCAGAACCTGTACCAATTTCTAAAATTTTGTGTTCCTTATTTACTTCTAACAACTGCGATTGAAAAGCAACTGTGTAAGGCTGCGAAATAGTTTGCCCGGCTCCTATAGGAAAAGCCTTATCCTGATAAGCATAATCTTCAAAACTTGAATTTAAAAAAAGGTGTCTCGGGATTTTTTTTATCGCATCTAGAACCGCCCTGTCAGTAATTCCTTTTTGTTCTAAAGTGCTTACTAATTGATTGCGAAGTCCTTGATGTTTGGCAGTATCTTTCAAAATAGGTAGGTTTTATTTTCGCAAAAATAAGAAACAAAACAGTAAATCAAATATTGATTTTTAATTATTAAATTAATACAGTTGAAAGTCAAAAGCCGAAAGTCAAAAACCACTACTGATTATTTACAATTCATAATTAGCTAAATTCATTTTCACTTTCAACAAATAAATTCTATTTTTGTTTAAAATACATTCTCATGTTAAAAGTAGGAGTTTTAGGTGCGGGTCACTTAGGTAAAATACATTTACGCTTATTGCAACAATCTGACAAATACGAATTAGTTGGATTTTACGACGAAAATCAGGAAAATGCCGAAAGAATTTCAAAAGAATTCGGCTATAAAAACTTCAACACAATTGCCAAATTAATCCACGCTGTGGATGTAATCGATATTGTAACCCCAACACTTTCGCACTACAAATGCGCCAAAGTAGCCATCAAATCAGGAAAACATATTTTTATAGAAAAACCAATTGCCAACACTGTTGAAGAAGCCGAAGAAATTATTGCTTTGGCAAACGAATACAATGTAAAAGGTCAGGTTGGGCATGTGGAACGTTTTAATCCTGCCTTTATCGCTACTAAAAACATGATTGAAAATCCAATGTTTATAGAAACGCATCGTCTGGCTGAGTTCAACCCAAGGGGTACAGATGTTCCTGTAGTTTTGGATTTGATGATTCATGATATTGATGCCATTTTAAGCGTGGTTAATTCTAAAGTAAAAAATATCAATGCAAGTGGAGTATCGGTAATTAGCGAAACTCCTGATATTGCCAATGCCCGAATTGAATTCGAAAATGGCTGTGTTGCCAATTTAACAGCAAGTCGAATTTCGATGAAGAATATGCGTAAAACACGTTTTTTTCAAAAAGACGCCTACATATCAGTTGATTTCCTTGAGAAAAAATGTGAAGTTGTCCGCATGAAAGATGCCCCTGAAGTTCCGGGAGATTTTGATATGATCCTGCAGAATGCTGAAGGTGTGAAAAAACAAATTTATTTCACCAATCCGGATGTTGAACAAAACAACGCTATTCTTGACGAATTAAATTCATTTGCAGATGCTATAAATAATGACACAACTCCGGTTGTAACACTGGAACAGGCAACTGATGCATTGCGTGTGGCTTACCAAATAATTGATTGTTTTAAAAAATAAGACAAAATATAAAATCGTAACTTTAAGGTTTAAAGCTTGCTGAAAAGTAACTTTAAACCTTAACTTTTAAAATATAAATACAAATAATGAAAACTATAGCTGTAATTGGTGCAGGAACAATGGGTAACGGAATTGCGCATACTTTTGCACAAAGCGGTTTTATTGTAAAACTGATTGATGTTTCTGAGAAATCATTAGACAAAGGAATGGCAACTATTGCTGCCAATCTGGAACGAATGCTGTCTAAAGGAACAATTACTCAGGAAGATGTTGCCAGAACTATTACCAATATCATTACGTATACAGATATTAAAGATGGAGTTGTCGGAGTTGATTTAGTAGTAGAAGCTGCAACTGAAAACGTTGAACTAAAACTGAATATCTTCAAACAATTAAACGAATCCTGCTCACACAATACGATCTTAGCCACGAACACTTCTTCGATTTCAATTACGCAAATTGGAGCAGTCGTAGCACATCCTGAGCGTGTTATCGGAATGCATTTTATGAATCCGGTACCGATTATGAAATTGGTAGAAATCATTCGCGGATACAATACCAGCGATGAAGTCACCAAAATCATCATGAATTTATCTGAGAAATTAGGTAAAACACCAGTTGAAGTAAACGATTATCCGGGTTTTGTAGCCAACCGAATTTTGATGCCTATGCTAAACGAGGCAATCGAAACGTTATATAACAAAGTAGCCGGAGTTTATGAAATTGACACCGTTATGAAATTAGGAATGGGGCATCCAATGGGTCCGCTTCAGTTAGCTGATTTTATTGGACTTGACGTTTGTCTTGCAATTCTGAACGTAATGTATGAAGGCTATAAAAACCCAAAATATGCTCCTTGTCCCTTATTGGTAAATATGGTAAGAGCAGGAAAATTAGGCGTAAAATCCGGAGAAGGCTTCTATGATTACAGCGAAAGTAAAAAAGCAGAGAAGATTTCGAAGCAGTTTATTTAAAAATTAATGAAGGATCTATTTTTAATTATTGTTTTTTTTATAACAACAATTTGTATTTCACAAAACGTAAAAGTCGATTCAGTTAAACAATTTACAACTAATGAAATTGATAGTATTTGTAAAATAAATGGTAAAGAATATATATCAGAAGGAAAAATAATCCCTAAAATGGGAAGTAAATCCAAAAAAAACAAAATAGTTAAAAATGGAAATGGAAGTTTTTCATATAGTTTTTACATTAATCATTTAAACAAAGAAAAATATAATTCATTATCAAATAAAAATTCAGAATTGATAAAAGTTTGTTATAAGGAAAAGATTAGCTACAAAAGTTCTCTCTGTGAAGTAATAGATGCACAATTTTACTATTCAAACGATTCTCTTAATTATATAAAATTAAAATTAATAAGAACTGAAAATAAAAAAGATACATCAGGAGAATTTAATATTAGTATTTCAGAATTAAATGAAACAAAAGCAATTAGAAATGACATGTTATTTGATTACAAACATTGGATAATCAAAAAAAACGAAGAAATAATTAAGATTTATAATAACAAATGAATTCGATAAAGCAAAACCTGCTCCAGATAAAAACTTCAATGCCTGAACACGTAACCCTTGTTGCTGTTTCAAAAACAAAACCTGTTTCAGATTTGATTCAGGCTTACGAAGCCGGCCAGCGTATTTTTGGAGAAAATAAAATTCAGGAAATGGTCGATAAATATGAACAAATGCCAAAAGACATTCAATGGCATATGATTGGTCATGTTCAGTCGAATAAAGTCAAATTTATGGCGCCGTTTGTAAATTTGATTCATGGGGTTGACAGCTTAAAATTATTACAGGAAATCAACAAACAAGCTTTAAAAAATAGCCGGATAATTGATTGCCTGCTTCAGATATACATTGCCGAAGAAGAAACTAAATTTGGCCTCGACGAAAAAGAACTTTTAGAATTATTGTCTTCTTCAGAATTTAAAGAGATGAAAAATATTCGTATCTTAGGATTAATGGGAATGGCGACTTTTACAGAAAACCAAAACCAGATTAAAAAAGAATTCCTGCATTTAAAATCCATTTTTGATTCGTTGCAAAACAAAGACGCCCAATGCCGGGACACACAGCAATGTATTTCAACAGCACATTTTTCTACGATTTCAATGGGAATGTCGGGCGATTACCAGCTTGCCATTGAATGCGGAAGCACAATGGTTAGGATTGGAAGCAGTATATTTGGAGGAAGATAGAATTTTCAATATCAATTGCAATATCAAAAGTCAATGGCAAAATCAATGGCCAATTGCAACGACAAAAACTAATTTCAATTGCAATGTTAATTTTAAATGTTAAATGGAAAAAATATTCAATTTTGAAGATCGGTTGGTTCGTTTTGCCGGAGAATGTATTTTCTTTACCAGACAGCTGGAAAAGATATTTGAAAATGAATATTATAAAAACCAGTTAATCAGATCATCCGGAAGTGCTTCTTTAAATTTTGGAGAAGCCCAGGGAACAATAAGTGACAAAGATTTTATTTTAAACTTTCTCTCGTTGTAAAGGAGTTGAAAGAATCGAGAAACTCATTAAAAATTTTAGATTACATTAAAGAAGGAAACGAAGAAAAAAGAAAATTACCCTTGAATGAAGTTGAAGAGTTAATCGCAATTTCATCAAAAATGATACTAAATAAAAAATAGTTCAATGACAATGACAATAGCAATAACAATTTTAAAAATTGATATTGATTTTTGAAATTGACATTGCCATTGAATTTTGACATTTGAAAATGTACGCAATACTAGACATAGAAACCACCGGAGGCCAGTTTAACGAAGAAGGAATTACCGAAATCGCTATCTATAAATTTGACGGTCATGAAGTAGTTGACCAGTTCATCAGCCTTGTAAATCCCGAAATTCCGATTCAGCCTTTTGTGGCTAAATTAACCGGAATCAACAATGCTATGCTGAGTTCTGCTCCTAAGTTTTTTGAAGTTGCCAAACGAATTATCGAAATCACTTCTGATTGTATTATTGTAGCCCATAACGCTTCATTTGACTATAGAATCCTACGTACCGAATTCAGACGTTTAGGCTATAATTTCGAATCAAAAACACTTTGTACTGTTGAATTAGCGCAAAAATTAATTCCCGAACAACCATCTTACAGCTTAGGAAAATTAGTCCGTTCACTCGGAATTCCTATAGCCGACAGACATCGTGCCAGCGGAGATGCTATCGCCACAACTAAGCTATTCAAAATATTATTAGAAAAAGACCTGGAAAAAACCATCGTCAAAGATTTTGTGAAATTCGAAATCGAAAAAGGAATTTCTCCAAAACTTCAGGACCTTGTAAACCAGATGCCTGCTAAAACCGGAGTTTATTATATTCATAATGAAGGTGGAAATTTAATTTACATCGGCAAAAGCCTGAATATTAAAAAAAGAGTCAACCAGCATTTTACCGGAATCACAACCAAAAGCAAAAGAATACAGGCTGAAGTTATCACCATAACGTATGAGGAAACAGGAAGCGAATTAATTGCTTTGCTGAAAGAAAGTGAAGAAGTAAAAATAAATCGTCCGAGACACAACCGCTCACAAAAAAAGTCCTTTTTTCCGTTCGCAATTTATGTCGAAAAAGATTCAAACGGCTATTTAAACGTAAAACTCGGAAAAGCTGACGGCCGCAAAAAGGAAATTACGTCATTCGTTTCATTGCAGGAAGGCAAAAATGCACTTTTCAAATTCACTGCAAAGTATCATCTATGCCAGAAATTAACCGGTTTATATCAGTCTAAAAAAGAATGTTTTCAATACAAAATCAAAGAATGTGATGGCGCCTGCATTGGCGAAATCACTCCGGAAATCTACAATCTAAGAGTGCAGCAGTTTATCTCTGAAAACAGTTTCGAAAACAAAAGCATGATTTTGCTCGACAGAGGCCGAAACGTAAACGAACGAAGTGCTATTTTAATCGAAAACGGAATCTACAAAGGTTACGCCTATTATGATCTGAATTACCAGATTACAAATATCGAGATCCTGAAAAAAATTCTAATTCCAATGCAGCACAATCGTGATGTAAAGAATATCATTCAGCAGTATATTCGAAAAAGCAAATCGTTGAAAATACATTATTTTTAACCTAAAAAAACTTTCATTATCTTTAAGGATATGAAAAACAAAAAATCACAATACGAAATCTTTAGGGAAAAAGTCAAAATCATTCTGTATGGCACCAATACCATTTTAGGAAGAATGTTCGATTTAGTTCTTTTAGGTTTAATATTATTGAGTGTTTTACTAATAATGCTCGATACTGTACAAGATATCAGTTCCAAATATCATTACCAATTATGGATCTGCGAATGGGTTATAACTGCTTTTTTTACGATTGAATATGTTTTGAGGATTATTTCCATTCAAAAACCGGTTAAGTATATTTTCAGTTTCTACGGAATCATCGATTTACTCGCCGTTTTACCCATGTACCTATCGATATTTTTTCCGGGAGCCAGTATCTTGTCTATCGTAAGGGCATTGCGTTTCTTCAGGTTATTCAAAATACTTCACATCCCGCAAATTTCGCATCAATCTTTCCAGCTTAAGGAAGCAATTGAGGCCAGTAAGGAAAAAATTCTGGTTTTTATTTATTTCGTTCTCATCAGCACCGTAATAATTGGTTCCATAATGTATCTGGTCGAGGGCAAAGAATCAGGTTTTACGAGTATCCCAATGGGAATTTACTGGACAATTGTAACGCTTACAACAGTAGGCTACGGAGACATTTCCCCACAAACTCCTTTAGGCCAGTTTATTGCGGCATTGGTAATGATTTTAGGTTACGGAATCATAGCAGTTCCAACCGGAATAGTTACAGCTGAATTTGCAAAGAAAAGTCTTAGAGATATTACTGTCAGCACAAAAAACTCCTGTCAGATATGCGGTTCACAACTTCATTTTGATAACGCTAAATTCTGTCACGAATGCGGAAGCGAATTACATCATTAATTTTTAGAAGCTATTCCGGCTGTACATTGCAACTCCTGCTTATCTTTGTTGTTTTTTAAGTCATAAAAGCAGCTTCTAAAGTCGCTTCTTTTACGCCACAAAAACTAACAAATATAAGTCCGGGGTTTTCATTTCCATCCGGGCTAAAAAACATATGAAATACCTAATTACCATTGTCGGACCAACAGCCATAGGCAAAACAGCCTTAAGCATTGCATTGGCAAAACATTTTAATTGCGAAATAATATCATGCGACAGCCGTCAGTTTTTTAAAGAAATGACCATCGGTACAGCCGTTCCAAATCAGGAAGAACTTGCAGCTGCAACACATCATTTCATTCAGAATAAATCTATTTTCGAAAATTATACCGTTGGGGATTACGAAAAAGAAGCTTTGGTAAAAATCGAAGAATTGTTTCAAAATAATGATTTTGTAATTCTGATTGGCGGTTCCGGATTGTATGTTGATGCCATATTGAAAGGTTTCGACGAATTCCCTGAAATCAATCCCGAAGTACGCTCAGAAGTCAATTCAAACTACGAAAAACTCGGAATCGAATATCTTCAGGAACAATTGAAAAATCTGGATCCTGATTATTTTCAAAAAATTACTTTAGAAAATCCACAGACACTTCAAAACCCACAAAGAATGATGCGCTTTACAGAAGTCTGCATCGGAACAGGAAAACCGTATTCTTCGTTTTTGAATCAAAAGAAAAACAACCGAAATTTCACTCCTGTCTTAATTGGTTTAGAAGCCGACAGAGGGGTTATTTATAACCGAATCAACCAGCGTGTCGATATTATGATGAACGAAGGTTTACTTGAAGAAGCCAGAGCATTATATCCCAATAAAGCGTTAAATGCACTCCAAACGGTCGGTTATAGAGAATTATTCAGTTATTTTGACGGAGAATTCACACTGCCATTTGCAGTTGAGGAAATCAAAAAAAATACCAGACGATTTTCTAAAAGACAATTAACGTGGTTCAAACGAAACGAAAACACCAAATGGTTTGATTACGCTACAGAGAGAGAAAAAATTATAGATTATATTAACGAAATTGTAAAATAAAATCTTTTTTCTTTACTCTTTATTCTATTTTCGAAAAATCTAAAATCTAAGAAGTCCAACAATCTAAGAAGTCTAAATTAATGCCAATATCACCAAACTTCACGTCCATTCTAAGCAAAGACTGGGAAATCAATTTCACACAATGTACCCCAAACGGCTCTTTAAAATATACAGATCTCTGCAATATTTTACAACTCACCGCTGCGGCACATTCTGAAGTTGGCGGTATCAGCTTTTCTGACATGCAGAAGTTTCATCAGGCCTGGGTTTTAAGCCGGATGCGCGTTGAGATTGCAGATTTGCCTAAATCAGGAGATACTGTGACGGTAATCACTTGGATTAATAGCCTGGAAAACTCACGTTCTGTACGTGCACTGGAAATGCATGTAAATGGAAAAAAGATTGTAGGCTGTGAAACGTATTGGGCGGTTTTTAACACACAACTACGTCGTCCGGAAGCTTTGGCATTACCCTATGAACATTTTGAATTATTTCCCGATAAAAGAGCCACAATAGAAGGCTTTTCAAAAATCAATATCAATCACGAAAAAGAAGCTGTATTTGAAAAAATAGTTTATTTATCGGATCTTGATATTGTAAACCACGTTAATAACGTAAAATATCTGGAATGGTGTATGGATCATGTTGAACCAAAACGAATTCTAAAACAACAAGTACAAAGTTTCGAAATGAATTTCATGAAAGAACTTTCGTTAAAAGACACCGTAATAATTCACGAAAGCGATACCGAAGATAATTCGGCTACTACTTTTAGTATTACAAAAGGAGAAAAAACCTGTTATGCCTTACAGCTAAACTGGAAGAAATAAAGCAACTAAATTCATAAAATCAAAAAAAGCTGGTTTCTAAGAAACCAGCTTTTTTATATGTATCAAAATGCGATTTTACATCTCACATTTCACAAAAATCATTTTACATTTTAGATAAAAACACTCAGAACAAAATAAACCAATCCTGCTAAAAGAGCAGAAATAGGAATCGTTAATACCCATGCCCAAATCAGACTTACGGTTACCCCCCATCTTACAGCAGATACACGTTTCGTTAATCCAACCCCGATGATCGATCCTGTAATCGTATGCGTAGTACTTACCGGAATTTTCAAGTGTTCTGTAAAGTAAAGCGTCAAAGCACCTGCAGTTTCAGCAGCAACCCCTTCAAACGAACTTACTTTTGTAATTTTAGAACCCATTGTTTTTACAATTTTCCAGCCTCCACTCAAAGTTCCCGCAGCAATTGCAGAATAACACGCTAACGGAATCCATCCTGGCATTACCCCTTTTATTCCCTTGTCATCATTTGGCAAAACAACATCTAACCATGAATCCATGTGAACTCCCGGATTTGTATTGATATAAACCGCAACAGCAGCTGCTATAATCCCCATTACTTTTTGCGAATCGTTTCCTCCGTGACCTAAACTGAATGCCGCTGAAGAAAGTAATTGCATTTTTTTCAAAGCCGCATCAGCCTGATGAAGATTTAAACTACTGAATATTAAGCAAAAAGCACTTACAGTTAAGATAATAAAAGCAACTAAAAACCATTTAATATTATGCGATTCAAAAGCAACACTCCAAAAATGCGATTCGAATCTTGGTTTTTCAATTTCTGAAAAAGGTACCATTTGAGTATAAACAAACCAAATTGTTGCAATCATTACTGCTACAGTAAATATTTTAGGACCAATATTTTTACGGGAAGCATTTAATAGCCAGATCGAAATTAAATAAGAAGCTAAAGCTCCTACTAATGGCGCTAATACAATAAATGCAATAATAATGATAACCCCTGAAGGCATTCCGCCATCTTTTCCTGCTTTGTACCAGCTTACAATTTCATACCAGTAATGAGTAGTCCCGTCTTCTCCTGCATAACCCGAAAAACCATGAACTGCAATAGCATGTGCAATAGCCGCACCAGCAAAACCTCCAATCAAAGTGTGTGATGAACTTGAAGGAATTCCTAACCACCAGGTCAGTAAATTCCAGCAGATTGCCGCAATAACACCGGCTAAAATCACTACGAGGTTAATCTCCATGGTATGCGCTGTTTTAGCAACAGTATCTGCAACACCAAATCCAAAAACCCAATAAGCCAGAAAGTTAAAAAATGCTGCCCAAAGTACGGCCTGAAAAGGCGTTAGTACCTTTGTAGCAACAACAGTAGCTATAGCATTTGCCGCATCATGAAAACCATTGATGTAATCAAAAATTAAAGCTAATACTATAATAATTATAAGTAGCGTCATAAAATTATAACTTCAGAATGAAAAATTGAATTAAGAATGTTTTACAGAAATAGATTCCAGTATGTTCGCAACACTCTTACACTTGTCTGTTGCTGATTCTAAAACAGATAACACTTCTTTATATTTAATAATATTTTTAGCGTCTGTTTCGTTTTCAAAAATTTCAAAAACTGCTTTGTTATAAACATTATCAGACTTGTTTTCCAGTTTATTAATTCTGGCACAAGCATCTTTAATGACTTTGAAATTCTTTAAATTTCTCAACTCTTTTACGGCACTGTCAATATTTTGACAAGCTTCAAGGTTGATTTCTGTCATTTTTCGGATCGATTTTGTAATCTTATCAACCTGATACAATTTCATTCTGCTTGATGCTCCGTGCAGGTAATCTGCAACGTTATCGATAGAAGTAATTAAGGTATGAATATCTTCTCTGTCAAATGGAGTGATGAAGTTTCTGCTCAGCTCTAAATTGGTTTGACGTGTAATGTCTTCTCCTCTTTGCTCTAATTCATCAATTTTTTGAAAAAGAACTTCTCTTTCTTTCAATGGAAGGTTTACAGCTTCGTGTAAGTTAGAAGCTAATTCAATTAAATTGCTTGAAGCTTCTTCAAAAAGTGGAAAGAATTTCTTGTCTTTCGGCACTAAAAATTGGAAAATACTGTTTATTGACATTTTTATATTTTTGATAGTGCAAAATTACTTCAATATTATTTTACAATGTTAAGCCATTGTTAACAAATCGTTTTCAATTTGAAAACTACTCAGGAACACAATTGTCTTCTCAATATCATAGTGCAAAATCCTGTCTTCCTTTACCAAAGGCACTATTTCTCTGTAACTGCTCAAAAACATTTCGATAAAATCACTTGATTTTAAAGGCTCCCTGTATGCAATCGCCTGTGAGGCATTTAATAATTCGATGGCCAGAATACGCTCTAAGTTATCCATAACCTTTAAAGCCTTTGTTGCTCCGTTTGCCCCCATACTTACGTGATCTTCCTGTCCGTTGCTCGAAACAATACTATCCACACTTGATGGTGTTGCCAGTTGTTTGTTCTGACTGGCAATGCTTGCGGCAGTATATTGCGGAATCATAAATCCTGAATTCAGTCCGGGATTATCTACCAAAAATGCAGGAAGATTTCGCAATCCTGAAATTAACTGATAGGTTCTCCTTTCAGAAATACTTCCTAACTCAGCGAGTGCAATTGCCATAAAATCCAAAGCCAAAGCCAACGGTTGTCCATGGAAATTCCCTCCTGAAATAATCTGATCGGATTCTATAAATATATTCGGATTATCCGTAACCGAGTTAATTTCTGTTTTGAATACTTTTCGAACATAATCAATCGCATCTTTTGAAGCTCCGTGAACCTGAGGCATACAACGGAAAGAATACGGATCCTGAACATGCTTTTTTTGCTGTGTGATAATTTCGCTTCCTTCCAGAAACTCATTAATTCTTTGTGCCGTTATAATCTGACCTTTGTGAGGACGTATAAAATGTATCAATTCGTTAAAAGGCTCAATTCTTCCATCAAAAGCTTCAAGCGAAATGGTTCCAATCAAATCTGCCAGATAGGAATACTTATATGCTTTTATCAATATATGAACACCATAAGCCCCCATAAATTGGGTTCCGTTCAATAAAGCCAAACCTTCTTTAGATTGCAGAATGATGGGTTCCCAGTTAAAATGTTTTAAAACTTCGGCTGAAGCCTTTTTTTTACCTTCAAAATAAACTTCCCCCTCTCCTAATAATGGTAAAGATAAATGTGCCAAAGGAGCCAAATCACCCGAAGCTCCAAGCGAACCCTGCGTAAAGATCACAGGTAAAATATCATTATTGTAGAAATCTATTAAGCGATTAACGGTCTGCATCTGTATCCCGGAATGTCCGTAGCTTAACGATTGGATTTTTAGAAACAGCATCAATTTTACAATTTCAGCAGGAACTTCTTCCCCTGTTCCGCAGGCATGCGATTTTACAAGGTTTTCCTGAAGTTTAGATAAATTTTCATTTGAGATTTTCACACTGTAAAGCGAGCCAAATCCTGTATTGATTCCATAAATAGGTTCGGAATGTGAGGCCATTTTTTTATCCAGATAATCACGGCATTTCTGCACATTTACTTTAGCCTCTTCAGATAATTCTAATGCTTTATCGTTGCTTAAAATCTCCTGTAATGTTTCTAAAGTTAAAGTTTCAGTACTTATATAATGGATTTCTCTCATGATGATTTCAAATTAAACGTCAAAATTCAACAAATCAACATTAAAAAGCAACATTTTATCACAATAATTAAAATTTACAATATCCTTATTTTTTAAAATTATTTATTTCATAATCCTGAATCGGGTACTATAATCAATGCTTTTAAACTAAATTCGCTAAAGAAAAAATCTTTTGATTAAGTCAATTTTAATCTGAAATATATCAATACATCAACTTAAAGTGTTTAATTTTAACAAATATTCAATATTGATTTTTTATCATTTGTTTTATTAAAATATTCGCAAAAAGGCATTTTAACTTTTTAACTTTTATAAAAAACTGTACTTTTGGGAAATCAAAAATGAAACGTAACAGCAACAAATATCCATCTTCAATGACAACTCAAACGGGAGTTGCAATTGCTGCTACTACAATTTCTACTACAACAACTACTACCCCGTAGGGGTATCATTTTCACATATAATCCTGATTATCTATTCCTTTTTTCCCGAAAGAAGAAAGACTTTGGATACATAAAAATATTTGCATAAAAGAAAAAAACATCAAAATGAAAGTATTAAAATTTGGCGGAACTTCGGTTGCCAATGCACAAAATATAAAACTCGTTCTCGATATTATCAACCAGAATTCCAAAGAAAATAAATTGGTAGTTGTGGTATCCGCTTTAAGCAAAGTAACCGATATGCTGCAATCAGCCGCAGCAAAAGCAGCTGAAAACGACGAAAGTTTCCGCGAAATCGTTGCTGAAATCGAGAAAAAACATCTTGACACTCTAAAAGAATTAATTCCGGTTAGCGAACAAAGTAGTTTGTTAAGCCATATCAAAAGAATTATCAACCATTTGGAAACATTATTGGATGGATGCTTTTTATTGGGGGAATTATCGCCAAGGACCGCTGATACTGTTTTGAGTTTTGGCGAATTGCTTTCTTCTTTTATCATTGCTCAGGCCTACCAGCAAATTGATAAAAATGCCGTTTATAAAGACAGCCGTGAGCTAATTAAAACAAATGCTGATTTTGGTAAAGCGGTTGTGAATTTTGAAATTTCAAATGTTTTGATTCAGGAATATTTTGCAGAAAATGATTCAAAAATCAATATTTTACCTGGATTCATTGCCCAGACCCTTGATGGAATCACTTCTACTTTAGGCCGTGGCGGTTCTGATTATACTGCTGCCATTATTGCAGGAGCAATAGACGCAGAACAACTGGAAATCTGGACTGACGTAAACGGAATGTTTACTGCCAATCCAAAAATCGTAAAACAGGCTCAGCCAATTGCAACTATATCGTATCAGGAAGCGATGGAATTATCGCATTTTGGTGCGAAAGTGCTTTATCCACCAACAATTCAGCCGGTTTTAAGAAAAAATATTCCAATCCTGATCAAAAATACTTTTGAACCGGAAGCAGAAGGTACTTTGATTTCGAACAAAATTTCAGAGCAAACTACTCCTGTAAAAGGAATCAGCCATATCGAACATATTTCGTTATTGACATTGGAAGGCCCGGGAATGATTGGGGTTTCAGGTTCATCCAAACGCTTGTTTGAAGTTTTGTCACACGAAAAGATCAATGTTATTTTTATCACTCAGGCCTCTTCTGAGCATTCAATTTGTATCGGAATCCTGAATTCGGATGCTGAAAATGCCGAGGAAGCGATCAACAAAGCTTTTGAAGTTGAGATTTTACAAAACAAAATCGATCCTTGCATTGTAGAAAAAGACCTTTGCATCATTGCTTTGGTGGGTGAAAACATGAAAAACCACCAGGGTCTGAGCGGAAGAATGTTCAGTACTTTAGGAAAAAATAACGTAAACATCCGTGCGATTGCTCAGGGTGCTTCTGAAAGAAATATTTCAGCCGTAATCAACGAAAGAGATGTTAAGAAGGCTTTAAATACTTTACACGAAAACTTCTTTGAAGAAAACACTAAACAGCTGAATTTATTCGTAATGGGTGTTGGAAATGTGGGTGAGAAATTCATCGAGCAAATTCACAGCCAGAAGAAATTCTTAAAAGAGGTTCTAAAAATCAATGTTCGCGTAATTGCTTTATCGAACTCCAGAAAAATGATTTTTGATGAAGACGGAATTTCTCTAAAAGACTGGCAGTCGACTTTGGATAAAGGAGAAGCTGCAATTCCAACTGAATTCATCGCACGTGCCAAAGAACTGAATTTAAGAAACAGTATTTTCGTAGATATTACAGCAAATGCAAGTGTTTCTGAAATGTACGAGAAATTCTTAAAAGAAAGTATTGCGGTTGTAACCTGTAACAAAATTGCATGTTCCTCTGCTTACGACAATTATAAAAAACTGAAAAGTTTATCTCGTCAATATAACGCTCCGTTTTTGTTTGAAACGAATGTGGGTGCGGGATTGCCGATTATCGATACAGTTAAAAATCTTATCGCATCCGGAGATAAAGTGCATAAAATCCAGGCGGTTTTGTCCGGAAGTCTGAACTTTATTTTCAACAATTTTGATGAGAATAATTCTTTCCACGATGTGGTAAAAGAAGCCGGAGTTCAGGGATTCACAGAACCGGATCCAAAAATCGACTTAAGCGGAATCGACGTAGCGCGTAAAATCCTGATTCTAATTCGAGAAAGCGGTTACGAAATGGATATTGACGCTATTGCAAATGAATCGTTTTTACCAGCTGAATGCTTAGCTACAACAAACAACGAAGATTTCTTTGCATCGTTAATCAAACATTCACAGCATTTCGAAAACATTTACAAAGAAGCTTTAGCTAAAGATTCAAGACTAAAATACGTAGCGCAGTTCGAAAACGGAAAAGCAAGCGTAGGTCTTCAGTTCATTCCAAAAGATCATCCTTTCTATAATTTGGAAGGAAAAGACAATATTGTGTTGTTCTACACCGATCGTTACGTAGACCAGCCTTTATTGATCAAAGGAGCAGGTGCCGGTGCAGCCGTAACCGCTTCAGGAATTTTTGCGGATGTTATTCGAATAGGAAATATATAATTTTTTGTTTCATGTTTCATGTTTCAAGTTGCGAACCTTGCGAACCTTGCGGTTAAACTTGAAACCTGAAACCTGAAACCTGAAACAACCAGAAATGAAAGAAATAAAACTATTTTGCCCGGCTACAATTGCAAACCTCTCATGCGGATTCGATGTGCTTGGACTTTGCTTAGACAATGCGGGTGACGAAATGATCGTTCGAAAATCAGATCAGAAAGGTGTTCGGATTACTAAAATTGTGGGCGCCGATTTGCCTCTTGAAACCGAGAAAAACGTTTCGGGTGTGGCGGCTTTGGCGATGTTAGCGACTTTGGATGAACTGGATTTCGGATTTGAAATTGAAATTTATAAAAATATCAAAGCCGGAAGCGGAATCGGAAGCAGTGCTGCCAGTTCTGCAGGAGCGGTTTTCGGAATCAATGAATTATTAGGAAGACCATATTCCAGAAAAGATTTGGTTCAGTTTGCGATGCAGGGTGAAAAATTAGCCAGCGGAAACGCACATGCAGATAACGTTGCTCCTGCCCTTTTAGGCGGATTTACGTTGGTAAGAAGTTATGCACCTCTTGACATCATAAGAATTGATAGTCCGGAAGAATTATACGCAACAGTGGTTCATCCGCAAATCGAATTGAAAACGTCTGACGCTCGTTCGGTTTTAAAACAAAACGTTTCCTTAAAAAGTGCCATCATGCAATGGGGAAATGTGGGCGGACTTGTAGCAGGTCTTTACACCAAAGATTACGAATTGATTGGAAGATCGCTTCATGACGAAATCGTAGAACCTTTAAGAAGTGTTTTAATCCCGGGATTTGACCAAATCAAACAAACGGCTTACGAAAACGGCGCTTTAGGTTCCGGAATTTCAGGTTCAGGCCCATCTATTTTCGCTTTAAGCCGAGGAAAAGAAACCGCAGACCAAATCGCAAAAGCCATGAGTGAGGTTTACGAGAAGATGAATTTACCATATGAAATTCACGTTTCGAAGATTAATCCGGATGGTGTACGCGTTTTGTAAAATGTGAGATGTGAATTGTAAAAAGTATTAAGTACGAAGAATTAAAGTATTAAGATTTATACGAAACGTTTGTCAGGCTGAGCGGAGTCGAAGCCCACGCAAAGTGAGACACATTTAATTTGTCATTTCGACTAAAAGGAGACCCGAGCGATAGCGAACAGGCGAAGCAAATCACACCATTATATCGACAAAGATTGGCGAATTTCTATACGGAGCTCCGAGTGTGATTTCTCGTCCCTCGAAATGACAAAAATGAACATAATTATTGGTATTTAGAATTTTAGTATTGGAATTTACTTTCTAAAAATCTAAAAATCTAAAGTCTAAAAATCTAAAATAAAAATGAAATACTACAGTTTAAACCATAATGCCCCAAAAGTTTCTTTTCAGGAAGCGGTGATACAAGGATTAGCGAGTGACAAAGGATTATATTTCCCGGAAAATATTACCGCTTTAGATCCGTCTTTTTTTGATAAAATCGAAAGTTTAAGCCACGAAGAAATTGCTTTTGAAGCGATTAAACAATTTGTGGGCGACGAAATACCTGCAGAAAAACTAAAAGAAATCATTGCAGACACTTTAGTTTTTGATTTTCCGGTAGTGAAAGTCGAAAACGGAATCTATTCGTTAGAATTATTCCACGGTCCGACAATGGCGTTTAAAGACGTAGGAGCGCGATTTATGTCACGTTGTCTGGGCTATTTCAACAAAGATAAAAAAGATGCTAAAAACACCGTTTTAGTGGCAACTTCCGGAGATACCGGAGGTGCTGTTGCCAGCGGATTTTTAGGCGTTGACGGCGTTGATGTTGTCATTTTATATCCGTCAGGAAAAGTGAGCGATATTCAGGAAAAGCAATTGACTACTTTAGGGCAAAACATTAAAGCGCTTGAAGTTGACGGTGTTTTTGATGACTGTCAGGATATGGTAAAAAAAGCGTTTTTAGATGAAACTTTAGCGCACAAAAACCTGACCTCAGCAAACTCTATCAATATTGCGCGCTGGTTACCACAAATGTTTTATTTCTTCTTTGCTTACAAAGCGTTGAAAAGCCAAAACAAACCTTTGGTTTTCTCTTGCCCAAGCGGAAACTTCGGAAATATCTGTGCCGGAATTATGGCTAAGAAATTAGGTTTGCCAATTGAGCATTTTGTAGCGTCTACAAACGTAAACGACACGGTACCAAGATTCTTAGAAAACGGAAAATACGATCCAAAACCTTCTAAAGCAACCATCTCTAACGCCATGGATGTTGGAAACCCAAGCAACTTTATCAGGATTCAGGAATTGTACAATAATGACCTGAAAGCTTTCGAAAAAGACTTCTCTTCTTATAGTTATACTGACGAAGAAACATTAGTTGCTCTAAAGAATATTTATAACACAGACGGTTACATTGCAGAACCGCACGGTGCTGTTGGTTATTTAGGTTTGAAAAAAGAGCTTGAAAAACATCCCAACACTATTGGTATTTTCTTAGAAACGGCTCACCCAATTAAATTCTTAGATGTTGTTGAACCTGCTTTAGGAATTACGCTTACTATTCCTGCTCAGATTGAGAGCGTTATTAATGAGGAAAAAGTTAGTGTGAAGATTGGGACCTATGAGGAGTTGAAGAGTTTTTTAGGTTAACGATCTCTTTTTAATAAAATTTCAGACTACAAATTTCCCGTGATAGTACGAGCCTCATGCTCGTACTTATTATTAGTTATTGATTTAGTTATAGTTATTAGCATGAATAAATTGATCACGTGAGCTAAGAAAGTTGTTGTTTTATAATAAATATTTTAAATGAAAAAAAATATTCCCTTTCTTATATTGTTCTTTATATTTTTCTTATCATCGTGCAGTCGTGGTATATATCAAAAAGAAATTACAACTCAAACAACTGGAATTGATTTTTCAAACGGAAAATGGCTTTTAGGAAATATAGATGCTGATTATAGTATTAAAGACAAACTGACACAAATAGTTATTAAAGACTTTTCAAAATATTTGAATAATAGATTAGTTAATTCTTTAAATGATAGTTCTCTTTTAATTGCAAATAAAATTCCCTTAAATCCAAGTAAATCTGTAATTTTAGATTTAAAAAAAGGAACAAATTATGATTATTTTATAAATATTAAATATCATAATGAGAATAAAAATTGGAATCATTATATTGTTCAATTAGAAGTTTATGATCTAAATCTCGGTCAGATTATATATTCTCAAAGAGTACGGGGGGCTTTGAGAGATAATAGCGGATTGACTACTTCAAAACCAATTAAAGGAATTGTAATTGGGTGTTATCAAGTTATTATGAAAGATATTGCTATGAAATCTAGAAATTAAATTTACATTCAGTCAACATCCACGAGCTCGCGTTAGCAATTTAAATTAATCACTTCCTCGTCCCCAACAAATACAAAATTTTAGTAGGTCCGGATTTCACCCTTCCAATTTCCCAATTAAAATTTTCTTTATTATTTAAATTAGAAACCAGTGCGTTCATTTCTTCAACAGAATAGGTTCTTAAAGAAGAGACAACCCCATCCCACAAAATTAAAACCGGTACAATCGGAATAAGATACGTAAAAATAATTCTGCCAATATGAAATGGCCTTATAAATGGAGCTGTAACCAACACGCTAAACGGTGAAAAAATCATAGCCATAATACTCTGAAAACTTCTCTCCTGCCCTTCAAAAATCGCAATGGAACTATTCGTATCAATTGCATTTTGCAAAATCTGCTGCGCATCTTTCGGTTTGAAATGATGGAAGGATAAAAATTGCGTTCGAAGTCCTTTTAGGTTTTCAGGAACGTTTCTGGCATCGACTGACGTTTTTACAAAATCGAAATTGTCGGCTTGTTTTTGCGTGTGTTCAAATGCCGGAATATTTGGAAAATAATCTGTTAGGAGAATTTTTAAATCGTGGTTGTGTTGTCGCAATTCGGTGTTGAGCCAGATGAGTCCGCCGCCTCCACCTGAAGCGAGATCAATAATCTGGTTGGTCCGGCTTTCTTTTAATCCTTTTTCGATTATGGGAACTATGCCTTTGTACATGGCAGTTTTATTAGAAAGAAACTGTAGAAAGTCGGTCATATAATTTCTAATAAACTCCGGAAGCCATTGCTGATCTTCAAATTCGAATAAGTGAATTCTGCTCATACTTTATTGATATTGTGTTTCATGCAAATTTGAAGAATTTTATTTACAAATCCACTTACATAAATTTAAAATAGCTGTTTTTCATTCCACATCAAATTGTAATTTTACTTTTGCAAAAAAATCAACCCGACATCTAACAGTTTACATTTCACATTTCACAAAAAAAATGATTACAAAAGCAACTTTAGAAGATATTCCTGCATTAGTAAAATTAATCAACTCGGCTTACAGAGGTGAAACCTCCAAAAAAGGCTGGACAACCGAAGCCCATTTACTCGAAGGAAAAAGAACTGACGAACCCGAAATGACCGAAATCTTTCTGGAACCAAAAAATACGATTCTGAAATTTACAGAAAATAATACCATTATCGGTTCGGTTTTATTGGTAGATAAAGGTCATCAATTGTATTTGGGAATGCTGACGGTTTCACCGGAACTGCAAAACAGTGGCATCGGCAAAAAGCTTTTGGCTGAAGCCGAAAATCAGGCGAAAGCCTTGGGATTGTCTAGTATAATTATGACGGTCATATCGGTTCGTGAGGAGCTTATTGCTTGGTACAAAAGACATGGTTATCTGGATACGGGCGAACGAGAGGTTTTTCCTGAGAGCGAAATTCATGTTACGATTTCTGATGAACCATTGGAGTTTGTATTTTTAGAGAAGAAACTTTAGAGTTTTACCGCAGAGATTCGCAAAGGGTTATACAGAGGTTCGCAAAGTTTTTTTTAATCTCGCAAAGGCGAAAAGTTTTTTCACGCAGATTTAAAAAAGATGTAAGCAGATTATCTTTTTTAAATCTGCTCAAATCTGCAGACCCAAGCGACAGCGAACAGGCGAAGCAATCTGCGTGAAAATAAAATTTATTTCGATCCTTTAGTTGGCTATTTTTATTTCGTTACTGGCTACACAGAGATGCGCTAAGTTTTTTTAATCTCGCAAAGGACAAAGGCGCAAAATTCATTTATAAAATCGGTAATTTAGAAAATTCCCATATTTTCCGGTTTAATCGTAAATCCTAAACGTATCATGCTTTTATGCTCCTGATAATCGATTAAACTTTCTGTATAGCCTACAAACCATTGAAGGGTGAGATAATAATTTTCGTTTTTGTACGGCCTCCAGTTTACCTGTGTCTGCAAAGAGCCATAATTGATAAGACCACTTCCTTTTCTGAAAAGAATGTCGGCACTCCAACGTCCCGGTTGTATCTGATAAGTGGCACTCGCTTCACCATAACCCACATATTTTGTAAGTCCCGGGTTATCATCTTTGTCAACAAGCGGAACCCATCCTCTCAAACCTACTGTCCAGCGTGGTGAAACCTGTGATTTTAAAGAGAAGGCAAGCATGTTCCATGTGCGTGAATATATGGAATCCCTGCCGTTTGATTCATGCTCTAATGATATCGTTCCATACGTCAGTCTTCCGCCTTTTAAATAAAATGGTCGAACAATGGCAACACCCGGATTAAAGTTAATTTCTGAAAATGGTTTTGAGCTTGCATAAATGTCCCAAAACGCTTTTTGGGTGTACATCAAATAGGGATAAAATCCACCCCATAAAGGCTTTGATTTCAATCTAAGCTTAAAACTTACCTGATATTTAACATCCGCATTATCACGGGTGATGGCTGTATTAATGGGCACTCCTGTCAAAAAATAATTGTCTTTATGAACCGAAAAACTGGGTTCTTTCAACAACGAATCTGCTGCCCGAAAATCTTTTTTAGTCTCTAAAATAGGTTCTAAAATTTGTGAATTTACATGGATTGAAAATAAAATGATAAAAATCAACAGGTATTTTGAGTGCATTCTGTAATTTAAATTTGAATTATTATTTGCTTTGACACAAGTTATACTATTTCAATAACAAATATTAACTCAATAAAATAAGAGTTGACTCAATAAATAAATTAATAAAAAACTTTAGGCATTTTACCGTAGAAATTCGCAAAGGAGTGCGCAGAGATTCGCTAAGTTTTTCTTTCTTTAATCTCGCAAAGTCGCGAAGGCGCTAAGTTTATTTCAATCTTTTAAATTCCATAAAAACCTCTTATGAAAAACAAGTGCCTTAGCCCTGATGGAAGCGGCATCTCCCGATTTAGAAAAACAAGGCTTTAGCCGTAGTTTTTGTTTATCGGGAATATAGCGTACAGCAGGAATAGCTCCTGAAAACCTTAGTATTAAAGAACTAAATCTTCAAACAAACGCTGAATCGTCTTCTCCAAATCTTCACACAAACCCGGATGCGGTCTCGAAGTCTGAATGGCAGAACTTCTAATAGCTGTCAGCCATCGAAAACGGGATGGTATATCCATTTCACCAATTGGGCCGCCCTCTTTGTCTCCGGCTGCTATTTTCTTCAGTGCGGTTATATTGCAGTGCAATTGCTCGATATCAAAATCATTTGAAAGGGCTTCTATTTTGACATCATCGATGTGTGACAATACTTTTATAAATTTGGCTTTTTTGCAAAACAAAATAATTCCGATATTCAGGAATTCTTCGCGCTCTACCCTTGGCACCACACGAATTACGGCATACTCATATAAGTGACTATCTTGCATTTTGAGCCTGATTTACAAAAATTTCGGAATGATTTAATCGGGTCTGCAAAAACTGTAAATATACATTTCGCAAGGCTTCAGGAGTTTCATCTGTATCTTCCCACTGCAGCCATTCAAGCGGAATCGTATTCACAATTTCTTCTAATATTTCAGAAGTCAAAATCGCTTTGAATTCGGCATCGACTTCTTTCAAAAGTGAAGCCTGCGGGAGTAATACATGATCTTTGATCAAAGCAAACGGACTTTTAGCATGCTGTTCCCAGTTGTTCCATGAATGATGAAAATACAGACACGCACCATGATCGATCAGCCATAGCTCTTTATGCCAGATCAGCATATTGGTATTTTTAAAAGTTCGGTCGACATTGGTAATATAAGCGTCCAGCCAGACAATTTGTGAGGCTTGTTTATCGTCAACAGTTGTTACCACCGGATCAAACGTAATGGCGCCTGACAAAAAATGAAGTGCCAGATTTAATCCCTGGCTTCCCTGCAGTAAATCCTGAATCTCTTCGTCAGCTTCGGTACGTCCAAAAGCTTCATCAAGATTGGCGAAAACTAATTCCGGTAACTGTAGTTTTAAGGCTTTTGCAATTTGTCCTCCAACCAGTTCGGCTATCAAAGCTTTTACACCGTGTCCGGCGCCTTTAAATTTAAGTACATATTTAAAATCGTCATCGGCTTCTGCCAAAGCAGGCAAAGAACCTCCTTCACGCAAAGGCGTAATGTAACGCGTGACATTTACCGTTCTGAGATCGAAATTGTTTTTCATATAAGTACAATATATTTCATAAGCAGTATTTCCTATTCTACAAACTTAGTCTTTTAGATCATTAGATTTTTTATACTTAATCAAATTTTCGATTGCAAAATTCCCACAAAACGAATGAAAAGCATTAAAAAACAAAAGCTCCATCAGGAGCTTTTAAAATATTAGAGTAAATTATCAAATTGACAAATTGGCACATTATCTAATCATTCCTCCTCATCCTCAACATGATGTGATTTCGAATAATTGCGCCATTTTTCAATACAATCTTGAAAGTCCTGAGGCAATTCGGTATCAAAACGCATCAGTTCTTTTGTATTCGGATGCACAAAACCAAGCGTTTTAGCATGCAAAGCCTGGCGAGGCAAAGCTTTAAAACAGTTTTCGATAAACTGCTTGTATTTCGTAAAAGTAGTCCCTTTTAAAATCAAATGACCTCCGTAACGTTCATCATTAAACAACGGATGCCCAATGTGCTTCATGTGCGCACGAATCTGATGTGTTCTTCCGGTTTCCAGTTTGCATGAAATCAAAGTCACATAACCAAAACGCTCCAGAACTTTATAATGTGTTATGGCAGGTTTTCCAATTTCAGGATCTGCAAAAACAGCCATTTGCATTCGGTCTTTTAAATGTCTGGCAAGGTTTCCTTCAATCGTTCCGCTTTCTTCAGCAACATTTCCCCAAACAAGAGCGACATACTCACGTTCCGTCGTTTTAGCTTCAAACTGTTTGGCCAAATGTGTCATGGCTGCTTCCGTTTTGGCTATAATCAAAAGTCCTGATGTATCCTTGTCAATTCTGTGAACCAGACCAGGGCGTTCACTGCTGTTCATTGGTAAATTTTCAAAATGAAACGCCAAAGCATTCACCAAAGTTCCTGTATAATTGCCATGTCCAGGATGCACTACCAATCCGGGTGGTTTATTGATAAGCAAAAGCGCCTCATCTTCATAAACGATATTCAACGGAATGTCCTCCGGATCTACTCTGTTTTCAAACGGAGGATGCGATAACATCACCGTAATGATATCAAAAGGTTTTACTTTATAATTTGATTTTACGGGAATCTCATTTACAAAAACACTTCCTTCGCTTGCCGCATTCTGAATCTTATTCCGTGTTGCATTCGGAATCATATTCATCAAATATTTGTCAATTCGCAAAAGCGCCTGACCTTTAGGCACATCAAATCTGAAATGTTCGAATAATTCGTCTTCCAGATCTAAATTTTCTTCACTATTATTGTTCATCTGTTGGGGTTTCTTCAATTGGCACAGCAGTACTGTCTGTAGCCTCACTTTCATCTACATAACTCGCTTTTCCGTCACCTAAAACCAAATCAATTTTAGACGCTTTTAGTACGCGGTCACCTGCTTTCAGGTTTCTTCCTTTGTAACGAAGCTCCAAAACCATATCTTTTCCTAAGTTCGGAATATAGGTAATCGTTCCTTCCTGAAGCCCTAAAGCTTTCAACGTTGGAACTGCTTCGCGATACGTTTTTTCAATTAAATCAGGAATTTTAACAGATGAAAATCCTGAAGCATTGATTTTAATATATATTTTTCTTCCAACTTTTACCTTTGTTCCCGGCAGCGGATCCTGCTCTACTACACTAAATTTAGGATATTCACTTCTGTAATCAACACTATCCAAAAGCACATAATCCAAATCCAGTTCATCCAGTTTTTCTTCCACCTGTTCTTCAGTCAGTTTTGCTAAATCCGGAACCGCAATTTCGTGTCCGTGATCCGTTGTAAACGTCAGCCAGTGCATAAACAAATAACCTAAAACTGCAATAATAGCAGCTGCACCCAACACTTGCAAAAAAAACACACGGCTCGTTAAATACTTACGTAAACTCATAAATTTATTTTTAGATGAACGCAAAGATAAAGCTATTTCGTTTCAAAAAAAATGATAATTTTGTTTTAAACAACAAAGCTTTTAATACACGTTATTAGAAGGAGCTGTTTCCTGCTGTCCGCTGTATCTTTTGCGCCGAACCCCGGCACAAAAGGATGCCGCTCCCATCAGGGCTAGGGCTCGTGGTTTCATAAGAGCATTTTCGTCACTATTATTGACAATCGTGTCAGCCTGAGCGGAATTGGCGTAGCAAACAAAGAAAATTAACGATTAAACACATAAACACCAAAAAATGAAAAACATAGCCATCATCATGGGCGGATATTCAAGCGAATATAAAATCTCTCTAATCAGCGGAAACGTGGTAAAACAATACCTTGACAAAAAAAAATACAACGGATTCCGAATTCATATTTTTAAGGAAAAATGGGTTTATGTAGATGAAAAGGATGCTGAATTTCCAATTGACAGAAACGATTTCTCTGTAACCGTAAACGGAGAGAAAATCAAATTTGACTGTGTTTTCAACGCTATTCACGGTTCTCCGGGCGAAGATGGACTTATGCAGGCGTATTTTGAACTGCTGGGAATCCCGCAAACTTCCTGCGATTATTACCAGGCAGCTGTGACCTTCAATAAACGTGATTTATTATCGGTTTTAAAACCATACGGCATCAAAACAGCTATTTCCTATTACCTTAATAAAGGTGATGTAATTAATACAGCCGAAATTGTAAAAAAAGTAGGTTTACCATGTTTCGTAAAGCCAAACAAAGCGGGGTCTAGTTTCGGAATCTCAAAAGTAAAAACCGAAGCCGAATTGCCAATCGCTATTGAAGTGGCGTACAAAGAAGACAACGAAATCATCATCGAAAGCTTCCTTGACGGAACTGAAGTTTCTGTTGGGGTTATCAATTACAAAGGCGAAATCATCGTCTTACCCATCACCGAAATCGTATCAGACAATGATTTCTTTGATTACGAAGCTAAATACGAAGGAAAATCACAGGAAATTACGCCAGCCAGAATTTCAGATGAACTGACACAAAAAATAGGCGAAACCGCCAAACGTGCTTACGAAGTATTGAAAATGAAAGGGTTCTCAAGAAGCGAATTCATTATCGTAAACAACGAACCGCACATGCTGGAAATGAACACCATTCCGGGATTAACAACCGAAAGCCTGATTCCGCAGCAGGCCAAAGCAGCCGGAATATCTCTTGAGGATTTATTTACGAATGCTATTGAGCTGGCTTTAGCGTAAGCTTGTTAAGATATTAGAGGTGCTGAGATTCTAAAATTTCAGCACCTCATTTTTTTAATAAAATGTCACACATTAATTTATGATGATTTTAGTTGGAACGCGGGATTCAAACATAAAAAACGGAATAATTTTAAACGAAAAATGTCCAAAATGTAACGAAGAAAACACATTGCATTTTAGTATTTACAGAAAATATATTTCTCTTACTTTAATTCCTTTGTTTCCGGTTGGTAAAACGGTTTTTATTAATTGTAATCATTGTGATGAAAATTTTGATTACGAAGATTTACCTGAAAGTATCCAGCTAAAACTGAGAAATGAAAAATTAGATGCTACACCCTGGATGTTTTTGGGTTCCATTATTTTAGTTGCATTCATTATTTTTTCAATCCGTAATTATTTTGATGAAAAGGACGAGACCAGTATTCTAATAAAAAATCCAATTGAGGGAGACGTTTATAATTTAAAGTTCTCTAACGGTTATTATTCGAACATGAGAATTGACAAAGTAACCAAAGACAGCGTTTATATGACCCATAATGATTTTGAGGCCTATATGCCATACGAAATCGATGATTTGGATAAACCAGAAAATTTTTCAGATCAAAAAGTGTATTATTCCAGAAAAGATATTTTAAAACTTTATCAGGAAGATGAAATAATAAAAATAAGGAGAAAATAATAGTTTAATTTTCCAATAAAAACTCAGTAACTTAGTTCCTCATAACCTTAGCACCTCAACAAATGAAAGAAATCTTCGAATGGAACAGAGTCTTATTTAACGAACTGCCGGGAGTTTTCCTTCTGGAAGTAATCTTTCGTTCAGCTGTAATGTTTACGGTTTTATTACTGACTTTAAAACTAGCCGGAAAACGAGGCGTCAAACAATTATCGATTTTCGAAACCGTAATTGTAATTGCTTTAGGCTCTGCAGCGGGCGATCCGATGTTTTATGAAGATGTCGGGATTGTACCGGCTATTATTGTTTTTGCCGTTATTATGATTTTGTACCGGACTGTAACCTGGCTGACCGGAAAAAGCAAAAAGTTTGAAGAATTTATCGAAGGAAAAACCGAATGCCTTATTCAGGACGGAAAATTTTCTCTATCGTCATTTAAAAAAGAAACTTTGGCTCAGGATGAATTTTTTTCTGAGTTGAGGGTAAAATCTATCGAACACTTAGGTCAGATTAAACATGCTTTTATTGAGCCAAGTGGCGAAGTAAGCGTTTTTTACTATGAAGACAAAGAAGTTGGATACGGATTGCCAATTTTACCTGCTTTGTTTACTAAAAAAAACAAAAATATCCCGACAGACGGAACTTATTCCTGTACTTTCTGTGGACATACCGAAAAGCAAAAAACAGGAACTGCAACATGCAAAATCTGTCAAAAGGATGAATGGGTGGCTTCAATAAATACTTTGCGAATAACTTAGATTCAATTTCAAAATTCAATTTCAATTTCAATTTCAAACTTCAAAAAAAATTAAAACTTGTGCTGAAACTGAAATCTCAAAAATAAAAAAATGAAAAAAGCTATATTTCCCGGATCATTTGATCCTATTACTCTTGGACATGAAGATATTATCAAAAGAGGAATCCCTTTGTTTGATGAAATTATAATAGCTATTGGTGTTAATGCCGAAAAAAAATACATGTTTTCACTTGAAGAAAGAAAACGTTTTATTGAAGAAACATTCAAAAATGAGCCAAAAGTCTCGGTTATCACTTACGAAGGTTTAACTATTGATCTGGCAAAAAAACTAAAAGCAAATTTTATTTTAAGAGGTTTACGCAACCCGGCCGATTTCGAATTCGAAAAAGCGATTGCACACACCAACAGAAAGCTTTCTAAAATTGAAACCGTCTTTTTATTAACGGCAGCAGGTACTTCATTTATCAGTTCCAGCATCGTACGTGATGTATTACGCCACGGAGGTGAATATGAAATGCTGGTTCCGGATGCGGTGAGAGTGACAAAGTAATCTTATAAGACCTTTTGAAAACAAAATTTTCTAATCTAGCCCCGATAAAAGCGGTATCCTTTTTCTGGCTGCTGCCAGACAGAAAAAGATACAAGCGGATAGCGGGACAAATGGTCCTGAAAAAACAAAACTTGTGCTTCAAAAAAACACAATCACCCGCAGTTTCAAGATTTTAAGACCTCAAATATAAATTTGTAAGCGAATCAAATTAAAACTAATTTCGCTCTCTCAAATAAAAATCAAACAATGAGCATTGAAAGAGAATTAAGCAAACGCAGCGAATCTAAATGTGAACTTTGCGGCACTGAAGAAAACCTGAAAGTATATACTGTTTTACCAACTCAAAAAGGCGGTATTGATGAAGCTGTTTTAGCCTGCACTACCTGCATTAATCAAATTGAAAATCCAGACAAAGTTGATTTAAATCACTGGAGATGCCTTAACGACAGTATGTGGAATGAAAACGTTGCCGTACAAGTTGTAGCCTGGAGAATGTTAAGCCGTATGCGTGCTGCCGGCTGGCCTCAGGAATTACTGGATATGATGTATTTAGACGAAGACACGCTTACATGGGCACAAGCTACCGGTGAAGGCGAAGATGACGAAAACAAACTGGTTCACCGTGACAGTAATGGTGTTATCTTAGAACACGGAGATTCTGTGGTTTTAATCAAAGACTTGAAAGTAAAAGGCTCGAGTATGGTTGCTAAACAGGGAACTGCTGTTCGTAACATTCGTTTAGACCACGAAAATGCTGAATATATTGAAGGAAAAGTAGATGGTCAGCAAATTGTAATTATTACACAATACGTTAAGAAGATATAATTTAAAAAGTCCCGGTTTTATTAATACAATAAAACCGGGACTTAAAAACACTTATAAAAAAATCAATTAACCTTATTTTGATTTTACATTTTTGGCAACAATACAGTATCAACTACATGTATTACACCATTTGACTGATTGACATCAGCAATTGTAACTTTTGATTTATTTCCGCTTTCGTCAGAAATATATAAATCTTTTCCATCCATCCAGGCAGTTAAAGTTCCACCGCTCACGGTTTTAAAAGTTGCTTTTCCTTTTCCCGCTTTTATTGCTTTTGCAATGTCAGAAGCATTCATTTTTCCGGCAACCACATGGTAAGTCAGGATAGTTTGTAATGTTTTGATATTTTCCGGTTTCAATAATGTTTGAACAGTTCCTTCAGGCAGTTTGTCAAAAGCTTTGTTTGTTGGAGCAAAAACGGTGAATGGTCCTTTGCCTTGTAATGTTTCTACTAATCCCGCCGCTTTTACTGCTGCAACCAATGTGGTATGATCTTTTGAGTTTACAGCATTTTCGACAATATTTTTACTTGGATACATCGCAGCTCCACCAACCATTACTGTTTTTTGTGCGTTTGATGTAAATGCAAATCCCAAAGCTAAAATGGCTACAGCTAAAAATTTTCTAGTTTTCATAATGAATGTTTTAAGTTATAGATTCATTTACGCTGTAATACATGATTTGGTTTCGTTATATCCAAAAAAAAAAATAGCATTGATACTAAATCATCATATAACACACTATAATTCAGCATTAAATTGAAAAAGCCACATTTTACAATGTGGCTTTACTTTGAATATTTAATACGTTAAATTATAAATCTACAAGTTATATAACACTATTAAATAGACGGAAAAAGGCTGGTTCTGGTAATTTTGTCTGATGAGAATTCAACTGAAAGCCCGTCTCCGTAACTTTCCTGAAAATATTCTAAACGAATTGGCAGAAGACCTTTCTTTAGCATTATTTCGGATTTCTTTTCGTCAAAACCATGTAAACCATCATTATCAATAATCAACTGGTTGTTGATGTATAATTTACTTCCATCATCAGAAGCCATATAGAAAGTATATTTTCCATCTTCCGGGATGTTGATGAATCCATTGTACACTAAACCATAATCATTGGAGTCATGCTTAATTTTATTCAGGTCAAAATCAGGGGCAAATCCTTTATCAACCGGCGTAAGTTTACTGAAATCCGGAATTTTACTCCATCTTCCTTTGTATAAACTATAGTTTAAACCTGTCTTTTTATTATAGAATATTTTTGAAATAACAGAGCTATTAGAACCTTGACCAGCAGGAACAGCAATCGCATTTACACGCGCCGGAACTGTAACTTCAAATGCTTTTGTATAGAGCTGTGAACTGCGTGTTGGAACAGAACCGTCTGTCGTGTAATATATTTTATCAGTTCCGTTTTGAACAAACTCTACTTTTGCTTTTGTATCAGAGTCCAACTCTGCTGAGTTTGAAAATTCCGGTCTTTCGGCAATACTTCCATAATTTTTAAGGAATTCGTAATACGGTTTGTAAACTTTATTGGTTTCACTAGCAGATTGAATAGTCAAAAGCGTACTATTCCAACGATCTCCAAATCCGTCAATTTCCTTTTTAATATCTGCAAGGTTATATTCCAGATTCTGGCCAAACTGTGACAACGACATTATTTCGAATGGGCTGTGTAATCCGTCATTCCAACTGTTTAACAAACGGAAAGTCTCGAAATTTTTCATGTATTTAATTTGTCCTTTTTTGCCAGAAAGAAGCTGTTGATCGTAATCAGGGAATTGCACCTGAACCGAAACTGTTTTATTTGTAGGAGATTCCGGTACATAAACATGTGTTTCAAAATCATTTCCTGCATACGACCAGCTGCCCACTTTTGCTTCTTCACTATATGGAATATTTTGTCCGTTTACTGATACAGTGGTTGGAGGAAATGAACATGGAAAACGCAGTTCGTAACCTCTTGAAGTCAGCATTCCCGGGAATGAACCTTCCACAGGCGAAATCACGATATTCATTTTGTTTCCTGTTTGCTCTGAAGTTACAGGCGTAAAAGTGAAAGCATTTTTCTTGAAATTGTTGTTGTTTCCTTCATCTTCATAAAGTCTCAAAGACCCTTTTTTACCCGGATAAAATGAAAGAATCAGTGGATTTAATGGTTTTTCATCTGTTCTTTCTACTTTTGACTGCATCGGAATAATAGCTCCTTCTTTTACAAAAACAGGAATATCTCCTAAAGTAAATGGCATCGTAATTTTTTTACCGCCTTTTATGATGCTTCCGGTACTTGTTTCATACCATTTACCTTCAGGAAGCCATGTTTCGTGTGATAAAAACACACTTCCTTTTTCGATAGGTTTTGTAATTGGATGCACAATCATATCACGGCCAAACATATATTGGTTTGGAATAGCGTATGAACTCTCTTCTTTTGGATAATCATAATACATCGGGTGAACGGTAGAAACTCCCGTTTCATAAGTATTACGAGCTTCATTGTATAAATAGGGAACCAGCGAGTATCTGATTTGATAAGCCTCTCTCATAATAAGGAAATTATCGATCGGATAAGCCCAAATACGTCTTTCGTGCTGTGGTGCAGCCGTAGCATGAGTTCTGAATATCGGACTAAAAACACCCCACTGAATCCATCTGGTGTAAAGTTCAGCAGTTCCTGCATCACCCTGATGTCCTCCAATATCATGACTCCAATAACCAAATCCTACATTTGCAGCAGTAGCCGTAAAATAAGGCTGATAGTTCAACGACTCCCAGGTTACATGCGTATCTCCTGAAAATCCGATTTGGTATCTGTGATTTCCTAATCCGCCCCAGCGATGAAAGATAAGCGGACGCACTTTATTTTGGCGCTCCATATCGCTGTAATGCACATAATTTAAGTAAATCGTCGGATTAACTCCGGGAATATTAGTGCTTCCCCATTGCTGCCAGTCTAACCACCAAAAATCTACTCCCGCTTTTTCTATAGGACGTAAAACAATATCCATATAATTGGTTGCAAACTTTTTATCGGTAATATCAAAAGGCACGTATTTTTTTGTAGCCGGATCGATTCCCATTGCTTTCGCCATTTCAGGATATGCTTCTTCGTAAGGCTGTATACCTGAAGCCGGGTGAAGATTCAAACACGTTTTTAGATGCTGTTCATTGGTCCATTTTAAAAACTTTTCCGGAGAAGGGAATAAATTTTTGTTCCATGTAAATCCTGTCCAGCCCGAATCTTCTCCGGCCTGGTCTCTTTGTCTTTGCCCGTTTTTGAAAAATTCAGGTAATGATTTGATATGCCAGTCCATATCAATTACAAAAACATCAAGCGGCACGTCATGCATTTTGAATTCCCCCACAAGGTCACGGAATTCAGTATCCGAATACTCCCTGTATCTTGACCACCAGGCACCAAAGGCAAATCGTGGAGGCATGGCTATTTTACCTGCAATATCAGTATAGTCTTTTAAAGCCGCTTTATAATTTGAATCATAGGCAAAAAGATATAAATCCTGTGGTTTATCTCCGGGACGTGCCATTACCCATGGCCACTCCGAATTATCAAAAAGAGGGCGCTCACTGTCGTCTATTAAATACCATCCGTCACGCGAAATTATACCTTTTTCCAGTTCTTTAGCCGGACCATCAACTCCATCCAGAGTACGGGTTGTTCCTAATAAGTTTTTACCATTGGCTAAACCCGGCTTCCATGTAGTTGGTTTGCCATTTACAATAAAGTCAACACTCAGATTTTTGTCGTCAAATTTACCTGCCCCCTTTTTATATTTAAGTTTTACTACATCAGTCGCAATTAGCAATTCACCTTTAGTCTCTTTTTTAGTAAAAGTTGGTACCGGAAGGTTTCGATTTACAAAAGTCAGTGAAGCATTGTCTGTAAACTTACCGTCGGCGCTCCATTCCATACGGATTACACGGGGTGAAAGCACTGTAAATCGGGCATTTCCTGAAACTACCACAGCTTGTGGACTGGCTTCCGGTTTGTATTCCTGAGCCGATAGAGCAGCCGACGCAAGACAAAAAATTGTAACTAAAAATTGTTTTGTTTTCATATTCTCATTTAAAATTAATCTTTGATAACACTTCAAATAATTTCATTAAAAATAACAGCCATTTATAAGTAATAACATTATTTGAAGTATATGCTTTTTATTCCAGGTTTATTTTTTAATAAATTTCTTCACATATCTTCCTGCGTTGGTTTGAATATGCAGTATATAAATACCTGATGTCAAATTCCCTACATACAAATCGTTGTAAAACTTTAAAGGGTTACTCACAAGTCTGCCCTGAATATCATATATTTTTATATCAGCTGCTGATAAATCAACTTCTGACGTAATATGTAATAGCTGATCAACAGGATTTATTATACTTATCTGATGGCTTAACTGCAGGTCATTAATACCTAAAGTTGTTTCATAAAACTGCGATTTAGTTATCACTTCCCTTCCCTGAAGAAAACTGGACCATTCGAGTTTGCAGGTAGCAGCACTGGTGCTTTCAAAATATTCCAGTTTGATGTTGTATTTTTTACCGGCTTCAAGGAAAATTTTACCTCTGTTTTCTCCTGTGTCATCCAGCCATTTATCAATAATTAATTGGTTGTTGATCCAAAGTCTTCTTCCGTTATTGCTGGTTACATAAAAAGTATATTCACCGCTGTATTTTGGCTGTACCTGACCTGTCCAGCGCACTGTGAAACGATCTGCATTTACTACACCTGAAGCAGGAGAAGTGAATCCCCAGTCAAAATTAATTGTCGCATCTACTCTGTTCAATACAGATGTTTCAAAATTCATTCCGTTGAAATAGTTTCCTGACAAACCAGTTCCCGTACCAATCACCGGATTTACATCCGGCATTAAATCCAGTTTCCAGCGTTGGGCATTGTTATTAAAATCTGACCACTGCTGAATATTGGTTCCCGGCTCAGCAAGGTCATCGGCAACATCAAGACATTTATTAGTGCCTTTGTGAGTTAATTTAAAATAACCGTCAGGCATTAAATCAATTTTCCAGCGCTGGGCATCATTATCAGTATCATCCCATTGGTGTACATTGGCACCGTCATTACTACTATTATTATCCACATCCAAAACCTGGTTTGTTCCCTTATGTTTCAACTGATAAAACCCGTCACTTTCGAGTGTAATATACCAGCGTTGAGCATTAACATTACCACTGTCTGTCCATTGATGCACATTGGCTCCGGGAGTTGTAAGATCCCTGTCTACACTTATAACCTGATTCGTTCCTTTGTGGGTTAATTTGTATAATCCTCCGGAAATTATTGGCACATCGATTAATTCCAGTTTCCAGCGCTGTCCATCACTTCCGTTGTCTGTGTTTTGTCTTACGTTAGCAAGCGGTGCACTGCTATTTTGATCTACTTCCAGAGATTGATTGGTTCCTTTATGTGTTAGTTTAAAATAACCGTCTGTCATCTTTTCAAAGTTCCAATACTGAGAATCATTTCCGGTTGCCGTAGTCCCCTGCTGCACATTTGCCTCAGGAAGATTACTGTTACTGTCTACTTCTAAACATTGATTAGTTCCTTTGTGGGTCAGTTTATAAAAGCCATTCGATTCCAGCGTAATCACCCAGCGCTGTGAATCGTTACCACTATCCGTATTCTGCTGCACATTCGCACCCGGCTGGCTACTATTATTCGCTACTTCCAAAACCTGGGTCGTTCCTTTGTGGATTAATTTATAAATAGCTCCCGAAACAATTGGTGCTACAGGCAATGATGAACATGTATTATCCGGCACTCTTGGTTTTACTCCATAATTGGTCATGTTTACCGGTTCAATTAAATCATTAGCATTAAAATACATATGGTCAATAGCCACTTTTCTGTCTCCGCTAGATGCATTTTCATAACGATGGTACACAATATAATATTCGTCGCAATCACCCATTTTTATAACAGAATGATGTCCTGGTCCCTTATCCTGTACATTAGAACTAAGTACAGTCCCTCTGTATGTCCATGGGCCCATAGGAGAATTGGACGTTGAATATTGTACATTATAAGAGTCATTACCCCAATATCCATTAGAGTACATCATATAATAAATACCTTTACGCTTAACCAGATAAGGTGCTTCCGTATAATTTTGAGGTGTTATATTAACAGACGCAGAAGACAGACTGATCATATCCGGATTTAATTTACGTACCGCCAGTTTGCTTTTGCCCGATCCTCCGTAATAAATGTATGCCTGACCGTCGTCGTCTGTAAATACCATTGCATCAATGATATCATCTGTAAATGGATCAGTACCGATAAGTGGTGCGCCCAAATCAGTAAAAGGACCTAATGGAGAATCCCCCACTGCAACTCCAATTTTAACCTCGGCAGTATAATAGAAATAATATTTATTATTTCTGAAAGCAACACCGGGAGCCCAGCCATTATTTTCAGCCCAGCTGCATTGGGGACCAATATCAAAAATAACCCCTTCATCTACCCAGTTTGTCAAATCTACCGATGAAAAAGCATGAAATTGTTTCCCTGCCGATGCTGTCGGATAGATGTAATATTTGTTGTTGAAATAATGAATTTCAGGATCTGCACCAGAAAACAATGGATTACCGCTCAATTGTGCGTGTACCGGAGCAGCGACACCCATAAACATGAAAAAGACGGCCATTCGTAATCCTGACAGGCTAACCAGATTATAACTTTTTTGTAGAATTCGTATCATAAATTTTAATTTTAAAACATCCCTAAAAAGCAATTTCTTTATAATTTGAACTTTTAAAGGGCATTTTTAGAGATGTTTACATTAACTTAATTGTTATTTTTAAAACATGTTTTCACATTATTTCTTAATAAATTGTTTCGTAATTTTTGTGCCCTCTTTTTCAAAAACAGCAAAATAAATTCCCTTTGCTAAACCCGAAACATCTAAACTGTTATCCTTTGCTTTTTGCTCCATAACAAGACTTCCTGTTTGAGAAAAAACACGAATCTGGATCCCTTTCATATCTATATTAAAGAAAAGTGTGTTTTTTACCGGATTTGGATATATGTTTATAGCTTCCGCTCCGGCTTCATCCTGGGATTCTAGTTGTGATTTCGCTATTTTTGAAGTATTTGTCGGTTTTATTAAATCCAGTTTCCAGCGCTGGGCATCGTTATTATTATCTGTATATTGATGTACATTTGTTCCCGGTTCAGCCAGATTGTTTACGACATCCAAACATTGATTGGTGTTTTTGTGGGTAAGTTTAAAATAGCCATCGGACATCAATTCTATTTTCCAGCGCTGTGCATTGGTACCAAGATCTGTCCATTGCTGCACATTTGCTCCAGCCACACTGCTATTGTTATCCACATCTAACACCTGATTTGTTCCTCTGTGCGTTAATTTGTAAAAGCCATCAGCTTCCTTTGTAATTACCCAGCGCTGTGCATCCGTTTCATTAGGATTATGCTGCTGTACATTTGCCCCTTGCTGTGTACTGCCTCCACTCACATCAAGTCTTTGATTAGTTCCTTTATGAGTTAGTCGGTACACCCCTCCAGAAACAATTGGAACTTCAATAAGATCAAATCTCCATCGCTGAGCATCATTATTTGTATTAGGATTATCATTCCATTGCTGTACATTGGCACCCGACTGACTGCTGTTATTATCCACATCTAAAACCTGAGTTGTTCCTTTGTGAGTGAGTTTTCCATAACCATCAGACATCATTTCAATTTTCCAGCGTTGTGCATCGGTACCAAGATCTGTCCATTGCTGCACATTGGCTCCGGCCACACTGCTATTATTATCAACATCCAAAACCTGAGTAGTTCCTTTATGCGTTAATTTATAATAACCATCTGCCTCAAGTGTAACAATCCAGCGCTGTGCATCGTTTCCATTGTCTGTACTTTGCTGAACATTTGCTCCAGACTGACTTCCATTATTTAAAACATCCAGGCATTGATTCGTTCCTTTGTGGGTTAATTTGTAAATACCTCCCGAAACGATACTTTGCGTAGGACATGACAAATCCGGTACTCTGGGGGCAACTCCATAATTGGTCATATTTACCGTTTCAATCAAATCGGCTGAGTTGAAATACATTCTGTCAATAGCAATTTTCCTGTCACCTGATGTACCGTTTTCATACCTGTGGTAAATGATATAATATTCATCACAATTACCCATTTTCAATACGCCATGATGTCCCGGACCTTTGTCTTCTATGTTAGAACTTAATATTTTACCTCTGTATGTCCACGGTCCCATAGGCGAATTAGAAGTTGAATATTGTACATTATAAGTATCATTAAACCAGGATCCATTGGAGTACGTCATATAATAAATTCCTTTTCTTTTTATCATATAAGGAGCTTCGGTATAATTTTGAGGCGTTATATTTGTAGGTCCGGTCGCCAAACTAATCATATCAGCATTTAACTTACGAACCACCATTTTGCTTTTACCTGATCCTCCATAATAAATGTAAGCTTGTCCGTCATCATCAATGAAAACATTGGCATCAATAATATCGTCTGTGTAAGGATCTGTTCCGATAAGCGGCGCACCTATATCTGTAAAGGGACCAATTGGGGTATTACCTACGGCGCAACCAATTTTGGTCTCGGCAGTATAATAGAAATAGTATTTATTATTGCGAAAAACCACTGCCGGAGCCCAGCCGTTATTTTGTGACCAGGGGCTATCCGGATAAAGATCGAAAATAAGACCTTCATCAACCCAATTGGTCAAATCATTTGAGGAATACGCATGAAACTGAGTACCGTAAATAGCAGTAGTATAGATATAGTATTTGTTGTTAAAGTAATGAATTTCCGGGTCAGCCCCGGTAAATAATGGGTTTCCGCTGAGCTGTGCCTGTACAGGAACTGCAAAACATATAAACATTAAAAATGCTGCGAAACGCAATCTGAATTTAGCAATCTGATTATATATTTGTATCATAATTTCTACTGTTTGATTTTATTTTTTAATAAATCGTTTTGTAATTTTTGCTCCATCTTTTTCAAAAACTATAAAATAAGTTCCTGCAGCCAAACCTGAGACATTTACATTATCGGACTGGATTTTTTGTTCAGAAACTGAGTTTCCTGTTAAAGAAAAAATACGTACCTGAGTTCCTGAGACTTCGCCGGTAAAAAACAATGTACTTTCAACCGGATTCGGATATACATTTATAGCTGTTGCTGCGGTTTCGGTTTCTGTTGTCAATTCTGTTTTTGCAAATTTTGCTGTACCTGCAGGAATCAATTTCCAGTGTCCGCTCGCCTGATTTGCATTTTCCCATTGTTGTACATTTCCACCGCTTACCGTACTAAAACCAGCTACTTCGACTAACTTTCCGCTATGTTTAGCTACCAGTTTGTAATAGCCATCACCTGTTGATACGGCTATAAATTGCTGGTTCGCTGCACCAACATAAGTCCATTGATGCACATTCGCTCCATTCTCTACACTTACTCCTGCAACATCTACTGCTTTGCCACTGTTAATCCCCTGGATTTGATAAGCTCCGTCGCCAGCATCAATTAATTTGAATTTTTGATTATTGGCTCCTGTATAATTTCCTTGTGCAATATTTCCCCCGTCTGCAGTACTTAGTCCCCAGACATCCATATATAAACCACTATGGCGATTTTGTAAATAGTAGGTTATATTTCCTAAATTAGGAGTTCCGTTTGGACGAATACGCAAAGAGGTTGTTCTGTCATTCCAATCACCGGCCCAATCAGTAGTGGCTGTAAAATCTTTTGAAGCTCCGGTAAAATTATCACCATCATAAACTGTTACTTTGTATCCTTCTGTGATTTTTAAAGAGGTAATGTCATTATCCAGGATTCCTTTTGCACGAAGTTGTGCGAGCGTATAATCTCCTACATTAAGACCTGCAGTGTATCCTGAATAGGTTATATCCTGATACACATTCACTAAAGAAGTGTTTGTATCTACTATTTTTAAGGACGAAATTCTGTCATTCCAGTCTGCAAGCCATGCTGAATTTGCAGTAAATACTTTGGAAGCACCACCAAAATTATCGTTTTCATAAACCGTTACCACATAACCGGCAGGAACTGTTAAAGATGTGATATCATTATCAGAAATACCTCTTGCCTGAAGTTGTGCCAAAGTATAATTTCCTGTCGAAAGCTGTGAATAAAAACCTCCGTAATTAATATTCTGATAAGCGTGAACCTTATTCAAACTCGCAACAGATTCAAACAAATGAAGACCTGCAGACTGAGTAGACAAATCAATCGTTCCGGTTGGTACTGAATCCCAATAGGAATTGATTAAATAATTGGTTTTATTCACAGCTTTAGCCCACACATAATTGCTGGTGTAATTGATAACACCCAAATACCTGTCTTTTTGAGCCTGTGTTAAATTTCCCATACGGACAAATTCTATAAACCACTTGGCAAAAATTCCTTTGAATAAACCTCCGTCTCCCTGTCCATTTTCATTCAGGAAAAATACACCTCCGTTATAATTTCTGTAATTCATCATAAACTCACATGCCTTGATGCCATCATCTATATAGGATTGTGTACCTGTAACAAGATTAAGTTCTAAACAAGCAGCGATGAACATACCTGAGTTATATGAGAACTGCCAGTCAGGATCCAAATTGGTTGGACTGTCCCATATTCCTCCCTGCGCATTAAAAACATTTGCTTTCATCCAGGTATGAATGTCTTTTGCCATTTGCAGGTTGCTGTTATCGCCTTCCAATTGATACAATTTCACAGCAATAACAATAGCAGGACCATTGGCAATTGAGTTTTTACAAGGAGTATTACACCCTTTTTTCCATGACATAGCACCATTTGTATATCCGGTTTTAATCTCTGTCCACATTTGATGTACGGCATCTAAAAACTCCGGATCTTTGGTTGCATTGTAGCAGTTGAAACTCGCCAGACAAAGCCATTCCAAATCATCATAGAAATCATTGTGATAGGTTCCCGCACCATACGAATTGTATTTTCTGATTCCTGCAATGATGCTTTTCATTCGGTCTTTATAAACAGAATTACGAGTTCTTTGATAAGCATCTGCTAATGTTTCCAGCGTATGTGCCTGTATCCAGTATCCGTAACCATAAGGATCATTGTCTGAAGCGCTGTTATGTTTATAATAACTTTTATCAGCAGACATAAAAATAGTGTTAGTTCCGTTCTGTAGATTTTCTGCCCGTTGATCAGCTGTTTGTGAAAATAAATTTGAAACGCATAACAAAAAGAACAGCATGCAAACGCCTCCGGCTTTAAATAGATTCTTCATAATTTACTTCTTTAAGATTAATAACTAAACAATAAATGATGTAAAATAAAAAGCCTTAACCAAATCAATTTCAGTAGATTCAGTCAGGCTTTTATGCTTATTTCTTTATGAATTTTCTGGAAATTTTAGTCCCATTTTTATTCGTAGTAATAAAATACAGCCCGGCATTTAGTTTAGAAACATCGATGCTGTTGTTACTCTCTACTTTTTGTTTTAAAACCAGACTGCCTGTTGGAGAAAGAATACTCACATTTACCCCAGCCATATCTGTACTAAAGAAAAGTGTATTCCCAACCGGATTCGGATAAATAAAACTTTCTTCCTTAGTAAAATCAGGCTGGCCAAGGTTTGCCGAAATGTTTTTAATACTTACTTTATTAGTTGTCAAATTAACCGTTACCTTATATGTTCCTGTTCCTCCTGCAGGTACTTTCCACATATTATCAGGTGCTGTACATCCGGCTGCTTTAGTAAATGCAGTTCCGGACAGCGTTTGGTCTGCCACAGTTGCGTACAACCATGTATCATCACAGCTGCCAGTGCCAGAATGAAATTTAAACTTTCCGTCAGTACTGCCATTTGCAGCAGCTAATGTTCCTGTCCATGTAAAAACATCTAAGTCATTTGCAGATTGCTCCATCAATAAGCCTTTCGTATCATTACCTGCAGAAGTTGCATCACCCACAATTGATAAGGACTCCAGTGCTATTTTTTGGATACTTATTTTTTTAGTTTCAACATCAACAGTTATTTTATAAGTCCCAGTTTCTCCAGTTTTTACCTGCCATTTATTATCTGCAGCACAGCCGTCTACTATTATTAGATTATTATCAGATATTGACTGATTATCTATAACTGAATTCAACCAGAGATCATCACAGAAATTATTTAAACCGGAATGAAACTTAAAATTTCCAGCTGATAATTTTCCTGTCCATGTAAAAACATTCAAATTATCATTGGATTGCTGCATTGCAAGTCCTTTTGGATCCCAGCCTATTGATGTAGCATCTCCAACAATCGCCATGGTAGTAATTGTTTTCTTTATATTAATTGTCTTAGCAACAACATCAATAATTATAGTATAAGTACCCGTCTGTCCATCACGGACTTTCCATTTTTTATCATTATTACAGCCGTTTTCTACTTTATATGTAGTTCCGGATAAAGCCTGATCTGCGTCTGTGGCCATCAGCCAAACATCATCGCAAAAATTATTAGGACCGGAATGAAACTTGAATGCTCCCTCTGTTGTACCATTGCTTGCCGTTAATTTTCCTGTCCATTTGAAAATATTTGGCTGTTCCAGATTATGCTCCATTGGAAGTCCTTTTGGATTCCATCCTATTGAAGTGGCATCTCCAACAATAGCTAAAGAGGCAAAATCATTCAATTTTTCGACTTTGACTACTCTTGTACTAACATTAACCGTTATTTTATAGGTGCCATTTTCGCCCGCTTTTACTTTCCATTTGTTATCCGGGTATGAACAGCCATTCGCAATAACCATTGATGTAGTAGACAAAGACTGATCTGCTGCGTTTGCGTAAATCCATACATCATCGCATTGTCCGCCGGTTCCGTAGTGGAATTTAAATTTCCCTTCCGTTTTACTATTATCCGCTCTGGTAATACTTGATGATAAATGACCTGTCCAAGTGAAAACATTCAAATCTTCAACCGATTGGTTCATTGGTAATCCCATCAAATCAAAATTCATAAGATCTGTAGCATCTCCTACAATTGCTAGTGAATTAATTGCCGGTGTTTTTTGAACCACATAGTTTAATGTCGCTTCGTCAAATGTTACGCTATAAATACCATCAGCATTTATAGTAAATGAAATAGTATTACTGCTGTCATTGGTTTGTATCGCTTTTCCGGATATTCCTGTTGCTCCTCCCCATTCTAATCCGTTTGGATTTTTACTCTGAATAAATTTTAAGGTATAGGTCTGACCCGATTTTAAGTTTAATGCATCCAACTTCCATTTCTTTTCTCCAACATTTATCATTGGAGTTAGATTTGTATTAAAGCTACCTTTAAGAAACATCGTATTTACCATGCTTAAATCAAGGTTCTGATTAGTATCCGGGATGATTGGTATATAACGAACCGTATTTGAAGACCAGGCTGAATATACAATTCCATTATCCGTTACATATCCTATTCTGCTGACACGATTTATGTTTTTACTTCCTCCTATCTGATTGATAACAACCTTTAATGAGTCGGCGTTGTGTTTTGTTACATTAATTCCGTGAACTGCGTAATCATTTGATTTATATCCAAATCCATCTCCATCATCATGATAGATTTCGCCGGCAGCAGTTCCGTCCTGTAATGGATTGATCAGGTACGTAATATTGTCGCTTTTGTAATCTGATGTACTTTGAACAACATCGGTAATTGGAATTACTGAGCCTGGCCTTACGTACAAATGAGCCTGGTATTTATCATCTTCCGTAGTTTCAAGTTTAACTTTATTCCAGTTTCCTTTAGGTAAACTCGGATTTACAGCCCATCTTGGAACTACCAGTAAATCTTTTCCTAACAGGAAAGCCTGCTGTTCAGTTCGTAAACTCAGATCCGTATTATCAGCAAAGAAAACAGGTCTCATCAAAGGCATTCCGGTTTCTGAAGCTTCTCTTAACAAGGTATACATATACGGAAGAAGACGGTATCTGCGATTAACAGCTGTACGCGAAACATTTTCAATCTGCGATCCAAAAACCCATGGCTCCTGATTAACAGAGTTGTTTGCAGCATGATTTCTTGAAAATGGATAATAAGCGCCTAAAGCCATCCAATGTCCTAATAAATCTGGCGTACAATCGTTGTTAAAGCCACCAATATCAGCACCTGAAATTGGCTGACCTGAAAGACCTAATGTGATTGACATTGGGACCGACAGTTTTAAATGCGCCCAAGAAGAAGAATTATCTCCCGTCCAGGTAGCTGCATATCTTTGGCCTCCCAAAAAGTTGGAACGAGACAAAACAAACGGACGCTTATCCGGATTGGCTGCAACTATTCCTTCTCGGCTTGCTTTCACCATCAAATAGCCATATACATTGTGATATCTTAAATGACTTCCTGCAGGCATAGTCCCTCCTCCACGATGCAGATTATCTTCTGGCATTGTTTTGTTTGGAGTCTCAAACACAGAAGGTTCATTCATGTCATTCCAGATTCCGTCAATTCCAGTTTTCATGAAATCTTTATACAATCCGGCCCACCAGGTACGGGTTTCCGGTCTTGTATAATCTGGAAAGGCAACATCACCGGGCCAGACCTGGCCGTTAAATTCTGTACCATCTGCCTTTTGTACCCAATGATTACCCGCTTTTCCCTGATCGTATACAAAATAACCCGTTTGTTTTTTTACACCGGGATCAATCATATAGACAGCTTTGAAATTTTTAGTATGTAAATAATCATTCAGGCCTTTAGGATTACTGAATGTGCTTTGATTAAAGGTAAATACCTTGTATTGATCCATATAATCAATGTCCATCCAAATTACATCGCATGGAATTTTTCGATTCCTGAATTCATCAGCAATACTTTTCACCTTTGAATCCGGAGTATACGTAAACCTGCTTTGCTGAAAACCTAGTGTCCATAAAGCAGGAAGTTCTATTTTCCCTGTTAATTCCCCAAGGGTTTTCACCAATTCCTGAGGACTGTTTCTTTCAATCACAATCACTCTGAATCCGGGACCTTCTGATGTTATCGTTACCGGATTTGTAATCACAAAAGATTGTTTCCAGGTATGATCGGCAATAATTCCGAAAGCTGTACCATCAGGACGAACTCCCATAATCCATGGATGTGACTGATAAAGACGAGTACCATTGTCAATCCAGTAATTAGGTGCCTCGCTATTCCATAATGTTACCTGAGTATCATTACGTTTTAATGGTCCTGATACTTCACCATTTCCATAAAAATCCACACTTCCTGTATAGGAAATTTTCACTGTGCTTTTACCATTTACTGTACTAAAAACAGGTTTAATTGACCAGGATGCAGGAACAGTTCCTTTATCGGTCAAATCATTTAGAAAAATTAGTGAAGGTAAAGTATGCGATGGATTGAAATTGTTTGGATAAAAAACAGCAATATTGTCCCCGGCCATATTTGAAGTCTGGCCCCGGGTCATGAATACGTTCAGTACCGTTATTGAAAACAGCATGAACAGTTTAAATCCTTTTTTCATAATTTTTTAGTTTTCATTTTTTCGAATTTTATAAAATCTCCAAGAGAATTTTTTACTATTTTTTCAGGAATTTTTTGGTGATTTCTTTTCCGTCTTTATGTATCGTGATGAAATATATTCCTATTTCGAGTTTCGAAACATCCACACTGTTGTCGCTATCTACGCTTTGTTTCAACACCAAACTTCCTAAAACAGAAAAAATGTTTATCTGAGAGCCTGTTATATCAGAATTGAAAAACAGTGTGTTTTGTGCCGGATTTGGATATAGATTTAAAGATGTTATTCCGTTATGTGTTTCCACACCCAATGATTCCACTTTTATTAATTTCCATTGGCCGCTAGCCTGTGAATTGACATCTTCCCATTGCTGAACATTTGCGCCATTTGCACTACTAAAGTTGGATACCTCAACCAGTTTACCGCTGATTCTGGGTATAATTTTGTAATATCCGTCTCCTGTTGCCACCAATACAAACTGCTGGTTTGCAGTTGCGTTATATGGTGATTGGTTCACATTCGTACCATTATCTGTGTTGTAGTCATCGATATTCAATGATTGTCCACTGTGTTTTGCAATGATTTTGTACAAACCATCTCCTAAATGTGTAAATGTAAATTTCTGGTTATCTCCAGCAGTTGCGGTACCTTGGGCTATATTACCACCGGTTGACATACTGGAACCGGATACTTCCATGTTCAGTGCGCTATTACGATTTTGTAATTGATAAATTATATCTCCTAAACTTGTATCTCCGTTGGCTTGAACACGTAATGATGTTGTTTTATCGTTCCAGTCTGATGATAAACCAGTATCAGAAGTAAAGTCTTTTGACTGCCCGGTAAAATTATCTCCTTCATACAGTGTAACTTTAAAACCTTTCGATATTTTGAACGAACTAATGTCATTGTCCGTAATCCCTTTTGACTGAAGTTGTGCCAAAGTATAATCTCCAATATCAAGAGCCACATTATAACCTGTAAAATTTACATTTTGAAAAACATTCATTACAGAACTATCAATAATTAAAGGATTTGTAACCGGAGGATTTGTATCTTCAATTTTTATTGACGAAATCCTGTCATTCCAATCGGCAAGCCAGGCGGTATTTGCCGTGAACGTTTTAGAAGCACCTGTGAAATTATCATTTTCATAAACGGTAACCACATAACCAGCGGGAACGGTTAAAGAAGTAATGAAGTTATCAGGAGCACCTCTGGAAAGCAGCTGTGCCGATGTATAATTGCCCGGTGCAAGCTGCGAATAAAATCCGGCATAATTAATATCCTGATAAACGTGTACTTTGTTTAAACTGGCAACAGATTCAAATAAATGAAGACCGCTTGTCTGAGTCGATAAATCAATCGATTCTGTTGGTAATTTCCGCCAATTGTAGTTCGTTAAATAATTAGATTTGCTTACTGCATTGTTCCAGGCATAATCAGCCGTATAATTAATGATTTGCAGATAATGTTCTTTTCTGGCCTGAGGAATATTTCCAATACGAACAAATTCTATAAACCATTTTGCGAAAATTCCTTTGAATAAACCACCGTCTCCCTGCCCTGTTTCATTTAAGTAAAAAGCACCACCGCTATATTTTCTGTAATTCATCATAAAATCAGCAGCTTTCATACCATCCTCGATATAGGATTGCTGACCGGTAACAAGGTTAAGTTCCAGACAGGCTGCAATAAACATTCCTGTGTTATATGAAAATTGCCAGTCAGGATCCTGATTTGTTGGAGAATCCCAAATTCCGCCCTGATCGTTAAGCACATTGGCTTTCATCCAGGCATGGATATCTTTTGCCATTTGCAAGTTTGAATTATCACCTTCTAATTGGTATAACTTCACAGCAATAACTATTGCGGGACCGTTGGCAATTGAGTTTTTACATGGAGTGCTGCATCCTTTTTTCCATGAAACAGCACCGTTTGAATATCCTGTTTTTATTTCATCCCATATTTGATGTACGGCATCAAGAAACTCAGAATCTTTAGTGGCGTTGTAGCAATTAAAAGCAGCTAAACACAGCCATTCCAGGTCATCATAGTAATCATTACGATACGTTCCTGCAGCATATCTGTTATATTTTCTGATTCCGGCAATGATACTTTTCATTCTGTCTTTGTAGACAACATTGCGGGTTCTTTGATAAGCATCTGCTAAAGTTTCCAGCGTATGTGCCTGTATCCAATAGCCATAGCCATAAGGGTCATTATCTGAAGCACTGTTCAGTTTATAATAACTTTTATCAGCAGACATGAAAATAGTATTGGTTGCATCCTGAATCTTATCTGCGCGCTGATCAGCTGTTTGTGCAGATAACTTTGCGCTCAATATCAAAAAGAACATCATCTTTATTACGTTTCTAATCATATATTATTAAATTATATGTTTAAGTATTCATTTCCTGTAAAAAACATGACTGCTTTTTACTTCTATATTTTGGTGAAGAATGTAGGTTCCGCAGCGGGCATAAAAAATTAATTAAACACTGCTACGTTATTAGAAATATCACAGGAGTGATGCGCAATAAACAGACATTATTTGCAGAGTAAAGTTCCTATCATAGTCTAAAAATTTATCGTTGTTTTTTTGTCATTTCATATTCATTTGAAAACATTAAAACGTTTTAGTGAATTATTCACAATTTCACATGTAATAACTTTACACGTTTTCATATTTAATAAATGATTTTTTCAATGCTAAAAAATTCAGCAAATGACTAAAAAATGAATCCAAAACTTTCCAATACACAGATTGAAAAGTTTTGTCTTCATTTTGTTGGGGCAATTTATTAACCTGAAAATTATTTATTACTAACTATAGTTTCTTTAACTGAATAGTCAGATTCACAGGGTTTACGATAAGTTCGTAATCACCAGTCTCCAGAATATCCCATTTGTCATCCTTACCAGAGCCTGCAGGTTTCAAAAACATTGGTGTAGGTGGAGCATCAGGTACAAGTACAGTATGATTTGTTGCAGGCTGAAAACCTCTACCTCCCCAGTCGCCTTGCTGTGTATAAAGTTTAAACCCTTCCTTTTCATCACCACCACCATTTGGTTTAACAGCTTCAAACCTTCCTTTGAATGTATATACTTCTGGATTTTTAGGATCCCAGTTCATTTGTTTTGCCTTTCCAATATCCCAGCGGATGCCTGATATCGAATGCCCTACCATATAAACACCTGGGTAAGGTACATATCCAAGAGCATAGATTCCCTTATCAATATCCATATATAAAGAATGACGGCCTGATTGAGTTACTTTAAAAACATTATCTGCTGTTCTTTGATCTGTTTGGTTATACACAAGAGTATTTCCTGCTGCCGGATCGTAAGATGGCAACTCGCTGCCCGGTTTTTCAATAACTTTGAATGAACCAACTGAAAAGTCTCCAAGATAAGTGTATATTGTTCTTTCTGTTATTTCAGGTAAACTTTTACCCGTATTATAATCCCAGCTGCCGCTTATAGCATCACCAACCATAAACAACGGCAATGGTCCCGGGCTATAACTTGTAGCAATAAAACTGGATGTAGATACTTCCGGCAGCTGAAACTGCTTACTATTATCTACTCTGGCTATTATTTGCACTTCAAGATTTGTAGCAACACCTCCCGGGCGTTTAAAATTTTTCAGTAATAAATCGTTTAACTGCCTTACCGTGTAAGATTTGGTAAAAACTCCTGCCGGAATTTCTTCTGTAATTACAGTATTTTTCGGATCATCTTCATCCAGGCCTTCGCTAAATTTATTTCCTTCGATATCTATACGGAAAAAGTAGGTTAAAGTAGTTCCGGCTCCTCTGTCATTTCCTTGTGTCCAGGTAAAAGTTATTGCGTTTTGTTCCTCATTTTCTTTAACCAATACAACTTCTTTCCCGGAAAGACTTAAAGTCAAAGGATTAGCAAAATCAGGCTCCTTAAGCCAGTCAGCATTCTCAAGTCCTTTATCTTCACAAGAGACAAGAACGATACTCATTATTATAAATGAGATAATATTTTTTATATTTTTCATTTTAGTTTCGTTTTTAGTTATTTGTCCCAGAAAGGTGCCTGTACCAGATTTGGATTCTTTTCGATTTCTGCTAAGTATACAGGGAACCAATAAAAAGATTTTTTATACACTCTGTTTTGATATACGGTTCTTTTATAAAAATCATTTGCATTAGTACCGTTATAGTTCATTCCGTAAAAAGGACCATTCAGTACTGTTTCTGCTAATTTCCATCTTCTTAAATCGCTATAACGTATTCCTTCTGTACAAAGTTCAACTCTTCGTTCCATTCTTATTATCTTTCTTATACTTTCCTGATCATTGTCAACATGTATATTTAAAGCGTCGGATGCTCCAATTGTATAGGTTCTTACACCTGCTCTTTCTCTAATTTTATTAAGATAGATAAGAATATCAGCATTCCCCGGATCTGATTCATTAAGTGCTTCTGCATAGTTCAAATACACCTCTCCTAATCTAAATAGAATTCCCTGACGTGCTGCAAAATAACCTGAACGCGGATTTCTTGTCGGATCAGTTCTTTTTCTTAATAAATAACCATTTTGTGGAGCATCATGTGTATGATTATTATCCTTCCCACCGTTAAAAAATTCGAGTCTTCTACCGTTATCTTTTCCGGCATTATCCCCTTCAGTATACCATGCTTTATCAAAATTAACTGCTAAATAAAATCTTGGTTCACGATTGCAATACATTCTGTAAGTACCTGCCAATGTAACCAGACCGGCATTTTTAATTGCATTATATTTTGTTGTTCCTCCGGTCCAGAATCCATCTTCTGAAGAGAAACCTGTTTCAACATATCCTGAAGACGGATCAGTAATTGGCAAGCCATTATCCATAAAAAAAGCATCTACCAGAGATTGTGTTACTCCTAATCCGCCTGCGCCTCCGTTTCCACTTGGTGCTGAATGTCTGTCGTATTCTCTGTAATCACCACTTGGACGGGCGAACAATACTTCTTTATTTCCATTATTAGCTTCTACAAGATGTAAATTTTGACAAGACATGAAGGGGTCAATTCCTCCTGCAGTATTCAATTCTGTATATAATTTATGACCTGCAGCTTCTGCATCCATAATTAATTTTTTACTCGCATCTGCAGCAATTCTCCATTTATTAGCATCATACGTAGGATTGAATAATGGTTTTCCATCTTTAGTATTATGACCAATATATTCAGGATTTCCATTAACAAGCGGACTTGCTGCAAAAAGTAACATTCTGGCTCTAACAGCTTCACACATAATAGATGTTGCACGACCAAATTTTCTACCCTCTGTATAAGATGTTGGTAAGACCAGGGCAGCCTCTCTCAATTCTTTATCAACCCAGGTCACTATTTCATCATAAGGAGTCTGACCTACCTGTAAATCCGGAAGATTATAATCTACTGGTGTAATTGCGTCCGGATTAAAAGGAATCGGACCATAAGTATCTAACAATAGTGTGTAATAATAGGCTTTTAAGAAATGACACTCAGCAATCATTAACTTAACTTCCTCTTGTGTCAAACCATCTTCCGGTAATGGCTTAACATTCTGGATAAATATGTTGCATTCTCTAATTCTTTGAGGAAGTCCGTTCCAATATCCCGGTGCCCATTGTGAACCTACTGACCAGTCACCCAGAATAAAAGGTATTACATCCCAGCCATATTGACGCCATCTCTCAGATGGAGTAATATCATCTGCTAAAATTTCCCATCCGGTCTGACGGACAGTTCCTCCCCAAATAGGATCAGGAATCCTGGAATAGCAGGATGCTAACCAGTTCTCTACTTTTGTTTTACTCTGAAAAACTGCATCAAGAGTAAGTTCGGTGTCGCTCTCTTTATCTAAATAATCTGAACATGATGACGATAAAAATAATCCTAAAAAAAGGAATATTGATCTAATATATATATGTTTCATTTTCATTGTTTTTAAATTATAAACTTACATCTAGTCCAAAAAGAATAGATTTTGTTGTTGGGTATTTTAAACCATTTGATGTACCTAACTCCGGATCCCAAAGTTTAAAATCTGAGATGTAGAACAAATTATTCGCACTGCAATAAACTCTTACTCCTTGTAACCAGATTTTTTCAGCTACACTTTTTTTCAATGAATAACCTAATTCCAAAGTTTTCAATCGGCCAAAACTCATATCTTTTTTCCACCATGTAGATGCTACAGAATTGTTAGCATTAGTACCATAACTTAATCTAGGCCAAAACACATCCTGACTTGGGTTTTCTTCAGTCCAACGGTCGTTGTAGTTACTATAAATATTTCCTAAAGTACCCTGGCCGCTTCCTGGTATAAAATTAGCTCCGCCAATAATTCTTTCTGATTTTGCTACACCCTGAAAGAAGAAACTAAAATCAAATTGTTTGTATTTTGTAGTATTTCCAAATCCATACACAATTTGAGGATCTGTTGTTCCGCCTATATAACCTTCATCTAAACCGCTGATAATTCCATCAGCATTTCTATCCTTATATTTAATATCCCCCGGACGTACAACACCAAATTGTGGAATAGGAATCCCTGAAGCTAAAACATTGTTCTGAGGATTATCACTGATAGTAGCAAAATCTTCATTTGTATATAAGCCTGTTGCAGTTAGTCCCCATAATGTATTATTTTGAATACCTGTTGCCGAGCGATAAGTCCCTTTTAAAGCCGCAGCTTCATCTCTTTCAGTCACTTTATTTTCAACATAAGTGAAATTACCACGCCAGCTCATAAAAAAATCAGGGGTTATTTGTTTGCTTATATTTAATGAAACCTCAAGCCCTTTATTTTCCATTTTTCCAAAATTGGCCCAAGGTGCATTAATAAATCCTGCCTGACTTGGAACTGTATTTCGTGAAATAAAGATGTCCTGTCTTTTTTCCTTGAATACATCTACAGTCAAATCAATCATATTCAGTATTCCTAATTCCAAACCAAGATCTGTTTTTGCTACATTTTCCCAGGTCAGACCCGGTACTCCAATTTCGCCTTCCTCAATTCCTTCAAATTTTACTCCTGTTCCTGTACCAAAAGTATAGTCAGAGTTATTATTATCACTAATTGTAGTTAAATAAGCAAACCTTCTGTTACCTCCAATCTGATCATTTCCTACAAGTCCATAAGCACCACGGAATTTAATTTTATTAAAAATATCTCTGTATGGCTCCATAAATTTTTCTTCACTTGCAATCCATCCTACAGCTACAGATGGGAAAAATCCATAACGGTCTTTCTTTTCGAAATTTTCTGAACCATTATATCCAAAATTAAATTCAGCAATATATTTGCGATCAAAAGTATAAGAAGCTCTTCCTGCCAATCCCTGATGTCTGAAAGCCTGAGGTCCTCTATCATCCTGATATTGATCCTGATTATATAACAATAAACCAGCTACATCATGTTTACCATTAAAAGTGCGGTTATAAGTTGTGTTTGCTTCCAGATAAATACGTTTATTTCCAAATTCTTGTGAAGTAGTATACCCAAGATATTCCTGCCCGCTGGTATCAAGCCTATTTTTAATCAAACTCCCATCAAGATCTCTTTCAGTGGCTACATCATAGTAAAAAGGCGATTTACCACGTGTTACCCTGTTTTGAGAAAAAGAGTCAAACGAATACGTAAACTTCGCTTTTAAACCAGGAGTAACAGCTTTAAAATCCTGCTCTAATGATACCAAACTTTCAATTTTGCTTCCTCCTTGTTTGTAATATCCTTGCTGAGTACTCACAGCCCATGGATTTGGACGCTGTGGAATCTTAGGAAGAGTTCCGTCTGAATATACCGCAGGATGTGCAAAAGGAGTCGTTTCAAAAGCAAAACCAAATAATTCATCAGTACTGCTGTTTCCTTTATTAAGATTTTGTAAAAACCCTCCAATATTTACTCTTAATAAAGTTGTTTTTGATAAGTTAACATCAACATTGGAACGAACATTCGTTCTGTTAAGTTTCGTTTCTGAATCATACGATTGTTTAGGATCTCTTGCAAGAATACCTTTTTCATTATAATGAGAAACAGTTAATGCGTATCTCAAAATTTCTGATCCCCCGGCAACATTAAAATTAGTTCTTGATGTAAAAGCATAATCTTTTGTTATGTCATCTATCCAATTTACATCAGGATATAAATCTGGATCATAATTATTAGCTGTTTTTGCAATACGGTCCTGAGAGTATAGCTCTGTGCCAGACAATTCATTTAGTAAACTCATATAAGGAGCTGCACCAATGAAAGTTGGCAATTTAGTAGGTTCCTGAACTGAATATTCTGTTCTTAATTGTATTCTTGGAGCTCCAACGAAACCTCTTTTTGTATTAATCAAAATAACACCGTTTGCTCCTCTAACACCGTAAACAGCACTGGCGGCAGCATCTTTCAAAACGGAGAAAGACTCAATTTCTGAAGGATCAAGATCATTTAGGTTTCTTTCAATTCCATCTACCAATACCAGCGGATTTGTGGCTCCTGCAAAAGTAGAGATTCCGCGAATCCTGATATCTGATTGGTCATAACCTGGTTCACCAGATCTTTGAACCGCCATTACTCCGGTAATTTGACCTGCCAGGTTGTTACTTAAGGTACGGGCAGTACCTACCTGCAATAGCGAAGGTTTTATAGTACTAATGGCTCCTACAACTGAAGCTTTTTTCTGTGTACCATAACCAACAACTACAACCGTCTGAAGATCACTAGTCTCTTCTGCCAGTGCTACCGTTATTTTTCTGGAATTATTTAAAGGTTTTTCGATCTCTTTCATCCCAATATATTTAAATACAAGGATAGCCTGAGGAGAAGATACGGTAATATTAAAAGTTCCATCAAAATCTGTCGATACTGCATTTTTTGTACCTTTTTCAAGTACTGTCGCACTCGGTAACGAAAGACCTTTAGAATCAGTTACCTTTCCCGTTATTTTTATGGGATCCTGTGAATTGCCCGTTTGTGCATAACCACTCCCTGCACAGAGCATTAGAAACAATAAGTAAATCAATCCATCCATGCTAAACTTTTTACTCAAGGCAAATAAGCTTAGTGGCGTGGATGACATTTTCCAAGTCGTTTTAATTTTCATTTGAGTTAATTTTTTGGTTTTTATTAGTTAGTTTCATTTCAATTAAAAGAGCTTTTTGAAGAATTGGATTTAATATCATTTTCAGAATTTTTCAAACAATACCCAAATACTAATAAGGCATTTAATTTTATTCTTTTTTATGGCATGTTAAAATATTACACCATTTTTTTATTGATACTATAATTTTATATCCTAAAAAATATCATTTTAATTTTTGACCAAATTAGGATATTGATAACATAATTTTAACCCCATTTTGTTTCATAATTATGTTGAAATGATGCATAGAGCCCCCGAAAACACTATAAAAATGCATGTGAATCAAAATAAATACTTAATATCTCACAAATGAAAAAATCATTCCCAATAAAAGCATAAAAAAGATGGATTTTTAAAATGAGATTATTAATTATTTTTCTTTATTTCTTCCTCTATTCCTGAGTAAGATATATGATTTTAAACACATTAGGGATATACGGAGATTATAAAACATCCAACTATGATATTCTATTAAATTAGAGATGAATTCCCGTACATTTTTATATCACAGGACTATTAATGATACACATAAATACTCATCAAATGATAATTGGGGCTTTTCAACAGACATATTCGAAGGGATATTGAAGATGACGAATTACCAAAAGCCACTTCTACCTGAAACACAATCGCTGATAATATAAATATCTCAAAACAGCAAAAAAAAAATAACGCATGAATACGTTATTTTTTTACGGTCTGCAGCTATCTCTTTTTAATTATTTAATCTTATGAGATTTTACTCCTTCATTAGTTATAATAACAGGCTTTATAAAGCCATTTTCATCAAAATACATTTCTTCTATACACGTTTCTCTGGAATTTCCAAGTGTTTCGGTGAGTGGCCTTCTATGATAAACAATAAAATATTTATCCGAATTAGGGTCTTTCATAATCGAGTTATGACCTGCTCCGTTAGCAATTTTAGAATCCTGTTCTAAGATTTTCCCAATTCTTTTGAATGGCCCCATTGGGGAATCTGCGATGGCATAGGCCACACAATAATCAGGTCCGGTCCAGCCTCCTTCAGACCACATGAAGTAATATTTGTTATTTCTGATAAACATAAAAGGACCTTCAACATAGTTTTCAGGAGTGATTTCTTTAAAAACAGTTTTATCTTCAAAAGGTACAAAACCAGTAAAATCAGATTTTAATTTCGCAATATTACAATGCCTCCATCCTCCGTAAATTAAATAACATTGTCCGTCTTTATCCCTAAACACAAACTGATCGATTGGCTGTGCACCATTATAAAATTTATCAACTAATGGTTTTCCAAGGTAATCTCTGTAAGGTCCTTCAGGTTTTGAAGCTACGGCAATACCAATTCCTCCTGTCTCGTTATCACTTTGAATATCATTAGCTCCAAAAAACAAGAAATATTTATTTTTATTTTTAATGATAGAAGGTGCCCACATTGCTTTTTTAGCCCATTTGACTGCTGTAGTATCCAAAATCCTGGAATGCTTTGTCCAGTTTACCAGATCTTTTGAAGAAAAAGCGTCCATAAAAATCTGATCTTCGTAACGTGCAGAAAATGTGGGGTAAACCCAATAGGTTTTATCAAAAATAATTCCTTCCGGATCAGCGTACCAGCCTTTGAATATGGGGTTGTTGTTTTTTGTATTATCCGAAATTATGGTTTGCGCAATTGCCTTAGAGAAAGAAATCAGGGATAGCAAAAATAAAACTTGTTTCATTGTTTTCTGGTATAGCTTTATATCTAAACAAATATACTAAATCGATTTAGCTAAAACAAGTTTTTTTTAAATAATAAATAATTATAAACTACAAAAATTAAAATTATACAACCATACTATTAAAAAATTACTGAATAATCATTAATACAAATAAATGACCGAGATATTTCATATTACTAAATACGCAATAATTGCAAAGATTTAAAACCTAATCAGAGCAATAATAAAAAAATCTGCCTCATTTAAAAAAATAAGGCAGATTATATAAAATCATAGAGAAAAGGCAGTTTTCACATTCCTGCTCCTTTTTCCAGAATGTAATATCGAATTATTTAATTTTACGACATTACTTTTTGATTATTTTATAAGAACCATTAGTTGAATCTGAATAAAAAATCTTAACTACATAAATTCCTGAGGTAAGTGAATTTACATTTACAGTATTAGAGTTAGCAACCGTTTTAACCAATCCTCCAAGCGCATTATAAACCTCTATATTCTTAATATCATTATCTCCAGAATCGATTGTAAGGATTTCATGCACCGGATTTGGATACAATTGTATTGTTTTATTACCGCTGTTAAAATCAATAGTTTTTAATGTTATTGCTGAGAAGTCAATTTTATTTGTGCTTTGGGCAAGATTTGCAAAAGTTGCTTCACCTGAAGCCGCTCCTCCATCAAGTGGTGCATACAACTCAAGACTTGATTTAAGCATTTTACCATTATTCATCGCTGTTATCTCTTCAATATTCATTCCTGATCTGTAGAAAAACCAGTTTTTATACTGAAGTGATGTTGGTGCATTTGCAGGATTTAGAGAAAATATTTTTGATTCTAATTTTTCATTAAGGCTTCCTAAAACTGCAGCATCTGAATAAAGGAATGTTGTTCCTCTGGCATAAAAATGAGTTAGCGTGATTTTGTGCCACTGGTTGTCATTTACAACAGTAGTTCCTGTGATTTTAGTTCCTGAAGGAGAAGTATAAACCAAATGTCCATTCGCATCGATAGCAATAGTACCAGCCGTTGTAGTTGTAGTAAAAGAGGCCAGATTACCTGTTGTATTTGTTTTAACATCAAACGATGTTGTAAAAGAATGTATCGTTTTTTCAGGTGTAAATTTTATTGCTCCGTTAGCAGCTGTATTATTTATATTTAAAGGAGTTCCGGCAACAATTTGTGGTAATGACTTTCCTTGTTCTAAAGCGTCAAATAAGGAAGGAACCATTGCATAAAAGAATTCTGCATGTCCAATATCATTTGGATGCAAGTCGTCAGATTTATATCCTGTTGCCCATCTGCCTGCCCCATTATCAATTGCTCCCAGAAGATTGATACTTGGCAAGTCCCATTCATGAATTAGTAAATTCATTTGCTTTATGAAATTATAATCAGCTGCATTATAGTCTTCACGAGTATAATTATTCATAATCACCGGAATCTTTCCGTTTTGTTTTGCCTTTGCAATCAGCAATTGCATATTAGTTTTAAACTGGTCAAACGCTGGCTGCCCATTTTCATGAATGCCTTCATTACCAAGAGAAAGACCGTAAATCACATACTTGCTGCAATCCCCTATAAGATCTTTTTCGTATCGGTTTAGGAGACTAACCGTATTATTTCCATTTATGGCAATATTTGAAGTAGTAAATTTAGAACTTGTGCCGCTTGCAAAACGTTCTCCAAGTAACTGACCATATTGATAAGCATACCCTTGATTGTTAGTAGCGCCAAATCCGTTTGCTACAGAAGATCCCATTACAGATATCTCCAAATCATCTATGTCATCACATTCAATTGAATAGCTATAGTTACTTAAATCAAGTGTAATTTTAAATTTACCGTATTTAAGTCCAATATCTTCTGTTGGAACATTATAAGCCTGATACTCCGATTTTAGCATCACCGTATTAGTGGTGTTTTTAACTTTATGAAAAGAATAAGGCCAGTCACCATTCCCTTTGAAGCTGAAACGGGTATCGGTTTCACCATTGGAAACAGTCATATCAATTGTTTTTGACCAGACTCCGTTGCCTTGATAATCCAGGGGTGCTCCCTCAGCAATATTCCAGCCGCCTGCAATCATATTGGATGCTACAGCCCATCTTATTGGAACAATTGTGTAGGTATTCGTATTTAAATTTACAGTAATAAGTACTGTTCCTGTTTCCGTCGGATCAATTCCTGCTCCGCTTAAAGAAAGTGCTCCCGCTCCTGAACCTGCACCATAAAAAGCACCACCCGATTTAGACGTATAAAAGTTAATTGTCCCGTTTGCTTTTAACGAAGTATATATTTCAAAAATGTTTGTTATGTTTTTAGTAAGTCCCCTAACCATTCTCATAGGCAGAGCATCAACAATATTATCTCCTTTTTCTGTAGCCGTTCCTGAGAAAAACAATTCTGATATCTGATTAGACACGTTAATCGTTTTGGTAGCCGAAACTGAAGGTGTCAGCAAACTGGTTGCTGTCACTACTACCGACCCATTACCTGTAGGAGTAAGTAAGCCTGAGCTGCTGATAGTGGCAATATTAGCATTATCAACTTTCCAGCTTACAGCAGATGAACTTGCGTTTGATGGCGTAACTGCAGCTGACATTTGTGATGTTTGTCCACTTGTTATGATGTCATTTCCTGTTATCTGAAGTGCAGTTACATGAATTACAGGAATATCGTATTCCTCTACTTTCATGGCGTTTATATAAGCAAAACCTCCGGTAACAATTGATAAGTCGATGATGATTTCTCCTGAAGCATTTGGAAATAATACACTTGTTTTAAGCACCTTATTTTTATTTCCGTCTGCACCGTCAGTTGTTACAAGCTGCCCTGTAAAAGAATTTGCTCCCGTAAAAACAAATTTAGATTCTCTTACAGCCTGACCAGATGCAACCCTTGATCCAAAAACATCAAATTTGTAGCCTTTTGAAGGAGATAAATTAGTTATTTTAAGTTGTCCTGTGGGATTACTGCCTTCTGTGTAAAAATAATCTGAGGTGGCAGTTTTGATTGCCAGATCATCTAAATTAGCTGTTGTTGGCGTTAATAGTCCATAGCTATCAGATGAATTTATTGAAAAATTATCCGTAACTGTAAGGGTATAACCTGTTGCCGTGTTGCTAGAGTTAACCAAAGTGGTCGTAGCTCCTACTGCTCCGTTTGTGGGGTTATTCCAATAGTGATTGTTTACATCAGGGCTTGGTGTTATTGCTCCATTATTACCACCTGTAGGTCCAAAATCTACATACATACTTTGATTAACCGGAATATTGTATTCTTCCATCTTCATAGCATTGATATAGCCAAAATTTCCTGTGATAATCGACAAGTCAATAGTTATTACCCCTGAAGCATCCGGGAATAAAAGTGTTGTTTTAAGCGTTTTATTATTATTTCCGGTTGCAGTACCATCCGTTGTTACAAGCTGACCTGTAAAAGAATTTCCGCCTGTAAAAACAAATTTAGATTCTCTTACCGCCTGACCAGATGCAACCCTCGAGCCAAAAACACTAAACTTATAGCCTTTTGAAGGGGATAAATTGCGTATTTTAAGCTGTCCTGTTGGATTAGAAGCCTCTACAAAAAAATAATCCTGAGTAGCTGTTCCGATTGCAAGGTCATCTAAATTAGCCGCCGTTGGTGATGCCGGTCCATAATTTATAGTAGAATTTAATGTAAAATTATCTGTAACTTCAAGTTTAAAACTTGTAGCCACATTACTGGCATTGGTCAAAGTGATATTGCTTCCTACACCTTCACTGGTTATATTATTCCAATAGTGACCGTTTGCATCAGGGTTTGGTGTTATTCCTCCCTGAGTTCCGCCTGTTGGGCCAAAATCGACATAAAAACTCTGATTAAGAGTTTGTCCATTCAGATGGATAAATCCAAATAAAAGGTAAAATAATAAGAGTAATTTTTTTTTCATTTTTTTGGTTTTTTAGTTAGTATTACTTCAAGAACGTGTTATCAAAAAGGTAAATTTGATTTTTACAGAATCTAAAATGGACAAAACAAAATCCTCAGAAATTAATTATTTGGGAACTTATTATAATTTTTAACATAATCATCCCAAAGTTCATCGATAGTTTTATTTGTCTCTTTTTTCCAAATTTCGGATGTATAAGTACCGGTCCTGCATTTGTCATCTAGTATCTCAACTATGCCTCTTTTGAAGTTTTTATCCACCCAAAGTAAAAAACGTGCAGTCGTTCTGTACGATGCCTGGTATTTATTTCCTTTATCATCTAATGTGCCCGGCAAAACCCAGCCACTTTCTGCATTACTCAATCCATATATTTCTCTTACATAGTCCGCAATCCCTTCTACAAGCCATCCGGGAGTATTTTTACTTTCCGGATAAGCCTGAATTAAATGGAAACCTTCATGGACAATAACATCTATATCTTTATCCCTGACTGGTTTTGTGAAAAATTTTGTGAATACGGTAATTTCATTATTAATAGCATGTGCCGGATGATCTGTATCTGCATCACTGAAGATTATAATAACACTTTTTGTTGCCTTTGGATTAAAATGCTCAAGCATTTTAGGATAGGCATCAAAGAAACGTTCCGCTATATTATTTTTAAATTCATTACTAAGTTTTGGATCACTATTTCTTACTGTCAGCTGATAACCGTTTTTAATTATAACACTGTCTTTTTCAATGAAGTTATTTGTAGCTAAGTTTGCTTTTATCCTATTATGATTACCATTCTTTTCTTCTTTAGAAATAGAGAATAATGGCACCAAAAGAATTGAAAAAAGAAAACTCTTTGTATTAATTTTAAAATTCATATTACAGACTTAATAGTTAAACAAAAAACACATAAAAACCTGATTTACAAACAAAAAATCAGACAATAAATTATTTTAAAGTAATCGTGATACCATCTTTAAGCGTACCCGAACCTGTATATATTTTACCGCTCAATATTAAACTTACATTTACTGCTTTTACATCTTCATTGCTATTTCTCTTGCCCTCAACATTAGAAACTCTCACAATAACAATATCATTTTTTTTCTCAGCCGAAAAAGTTATTAGAGCATAATCCCCTTTTTGAAATCCAAATCCATCTCCGGAATCTAAATACAATTCCCCACTTGCTTTGCCTTCTTTATCAAGACAAACAAAAAGGCTTAACGGATCGAATGAATTCTCTCCTGCATTCTGAATCACTTTACCGGCAGGAATAATACTTCCGCCTCTGATACTTAATTTTGCCTGATATTTATCTGTCTTTTCTCCTTCAATAAGATTTAGTTCTTCCCATATTCCTGATGGAAGTACTGGATTTTTTGCAAATGCCGGAACCACCAAAAGATTTTCTCCTAATAAAAATGCCTGTTCCTCGGCTCTTAAACGTGAATCTTTAACGTCTGCAAAAAATACTGGCGACATAACGGGCATTCCTGTTTTAGAAGATTCATAAAAAAGGGTGTATAGATAGGGCAACAAGCGATAGCGTCTTTCTAAAGCAATTCGCGATGTTTTTTCTATTTCGGGACCGTAAGCCCAAGGCTCTTTATCATTTGTTCCTGCACAGGCGTGACCTCGTGCAAAAGGCATAAATGCCCCAAACCCAAGCCAGTTTGCCCATAGATCTCCGTCTGTATTTCCTAGAAAACCACCTATATCCGGACCACTGAATGGCTGCCCTGATAATCCGAGTGTAAGAGACATCGGTACAGATAGTTTCAGGTGATCCCAACCGGCATAATTGTCTCCTGTCCAGGTTGCGGCAAAACGCTGTCCTCCTAATAAATTTGACCTCGTTAAAAGAAATGGGCGCTTTTCAGGATTTGTTTTTAGAATCCCATCATAAGAAGCTTCCACCATCAATCGGCCGTAAGCATTGTGATAAAGCAAGTGAGAACCCTGTGGTAAATTTCCGCCTCCTTTGTGCGGAGTGTCATAAGGCATTGTACCCAAGCGTTTATCTTCAGGAAAATCATTATCATTTACGGCAGGCTCATTCATATCATTCCAGACTCCGTCAATACCTGTATTTAAAAAGTCTTTGTACAATCCTGCCCACCATTTTCTTGTTTTAGGACTTGTAAAATCGGGAAATGCACAATCTCCCGGCCAAACTTTACCGTGATATTCTTCTCCGTTATTTTGCTGCACCCAAACATCATTTTTTGAGCCGGACTGATAAACTGTATACTCTTTATCAACTTTAACTCCCGGATCTATCATGTAAATTGCCTTAAAGCCTTTTGAATGCAGATTATCATTTAATCGTTTAGGATTTTCGAACCTGATACTGTCAAATGTAAAAACCCTGTATCCCTGCATATAATCAATATCCATCCAGATCACGTCACATGGAATTTTCTTTTCTCTGAAGTTATCAGCTATTTCCATAACACGTTTTTCACTGTCATAAGAGAATCGGCATTGGTGATATCCTAGTGCCCAACGCGGAGGCAATTTTATTGTTCCTGTTAATTCAGAAAGCCCTTTCATAACCTCCTGAGGCGATTTTCTGTCGATAATATATACTCTGAACAAAGCGCCCTCAGAATTATAAATAATCTGATTAGAATTTGTAATTAGCTCTGCTTTCCATGTACTGTCAAAAATAATTCCGAAAGCAGACCCGTCAGGACGTACGCCCATAACCCATGGATGAGTCTGGTATAATCTTTTACCACCTTCTACACTGTAAGCACCTGTATCTGTATTCCATAATTTTATAGACTGACCATTACGCAATAATGGACCGGTAACTTCTCCTCCACCATATAAACTTATATCTCCTTTCAAATTTAAAACCGCACTAGCCTTATTATTTGCAAATGAAAATTCAGGGATTAAAGACCAGTCAGTTGGCACTTTCCCCTTAGAAATTGGTTCAGATGCAAGAATCAAGGATGGTGTTTTGTTTTTATCAAATCCTTTAGGTACAAATTCTACTATGCGATTCCCTACTGCTGATTTTTTTTGCAAAGGAACCTGTTGTGCATAAATTGCCATACCTGTCGAAATAAAGAATATTGAAAATATTGTGGTTTTAAAATTCATATTATAAATTTTAATGTTATTATATTATTATAAGTTTAAAAACAATTTTACTAAAACGTTTTAGCAAATAAATACAAAGAAATTGATTCTACAAAATATTTTTATAAAAAATAAGTGTGGAATTTATTTTTTTACCGAACTATCTGGTATTTAAAGACTTCTGAAAATAAATAAATTAAGGTTTTTCTGAAAATTTATAAACAGATACTGTATGATAAACTGTTTTGGGCTCTAATGTTATGGATGGAAAATTTGGTTGATTTGGTGCATCAGGAAAATGTTGTGTCTCTAAAGCAAAAGCTGTTCTGTAATCATCTTTTGCGCCGGATTTAAATGTATTTTTGCCTTGCATGAAATTACCACTGTAAAACTGAAAACCTGGTTCCTCAGTATAAACATTCATAACAACGCCTGATAAATCTCCTGTTATTGAGCCTACATGTGCCATTCCGTTTCGCTTTTTGTTATTTAATACAAAATTATGATCGTATCCGCCTCCGTTTTCCAATTGAACATTTTTCGTTTTTATACGCTCTCCAATTGTATGAGGAGTAACAAAGTCGAATGGCGTGCCTGCTACAGCTTCAATTTTACCTGTTGGAATTAAGCCTTTATCAACCGGAGTATATTCTTTTGCATTAAATTGCACCAGATGATTTAAGATCGTACCGCTTCCTTCTCCGTTCAAATTAAAAAAAGCATGATTGGTTAAATTCACAATCGTTGTTTTGTCGGTTGTTGCTTCGTATTCCATTTTCACTTCGTTATCAGTGGTCACACTATAAGTAACTTTTACTTTTAAGTTTCCGGGAAAACCCATTTCCATATCCGGAGAAACATAAGTAAAAACCAAAGTCTGGTCATTAATTTTTTCTGCATTCCAAACTACATCTTCGTATCCTTTCGTCCCGCCGTGCAAGGCATTTTCACCATTGTTAACCGGAATACTATAATTTTTCCCGTTTAAACTGAATTTTCCCTTTGCAATTCGATTACCAACGCGTCCAATAGTAGCACCAAAATATTTCTCAGTTGAATTTTGATAGTCTTTAATGCTTTTAAAACCAACTACAACATCTATAAATTCGTTGTTCTTGTTTTTGACCAGTAAACTAACCAAACGGCCTCCGTAATTGGTAAAAGCAGCCTGGATATTTTTATTTTTTATCCAGTAAAGATTTACTTCCTTTCCGTCGATTTCTTTTTTGAAATCAATAGAATCAAGAGTTGCCGGTTTCAAATTCACATTTTCAGTTAGCGATTTGTTGGAGTTGTTGGAATTGTCACTTTGTTTCTTCTGACAAGAAAATTGAAAAAACACCCCTAAAAGAAGAACACTGACTAATTGATTTTTTTTCATCGTTGTATGTTTTATTACTTATTTCATTGCAGGAATAGCTATAGAAACTCCTTCTGACATTGGCTCACCAATAACAGGGTTTCCATTTTCATCCCATTTGATCTGCTGCATCCTTGGAGATCTTTGTACACCACATCCTTCACCCGGGTTAGAATTTGCATGGTATAAAATCCAGTCTTCTTTGCCATTTGGTGACTTAAAAAATGAGTTATGTCCCGGAGCATATACTTTTGTTTTATTTGATTGTTCCAAAATAGGCTTATCTGATTTTACCCATGCCAAAGGATCCAGCAAATTATTTTTTCCTGTAAAAGTTAGTAGTCCTAAACTGTAATTATCCGTCCAGCAACCACTTGCCGAAAAAACAATGAATGCTTTATTCTTATGTGTCAGGAACTGAGGTCCCTCATTTACATTTACCTGCGGAGGATTTACATCATCATGCAGCGCACCATGTAATTCCCAGGGATTTGTTGGACTTGAAATTAGAACTCTGTCGCCGTCAATTTGAGTAGGATTTTTCATTTTGGCGATATAAATATTTTGTTGTCCATTAGTATCTCCTTCCCAGCCGGACCAAATCATGTATAATTGTTTTTTGTATGTAAAAATATTCCCATCAATAGCCCATTTATCTGTTTGTGCAGCAATTTTCCCTTTAAAAACCCATTCCCCTTTCATTGGATCTTTTGAGTCGTTTTCTAAAACATACATTCTGTGTGTATTATTCGAACCATTATCTGCAGCAAAATATACATACCATTTGCTATTGATAAAATGAAACTCAGGTGCCCAAATTTCAGCAGAATAATCTGTGTTTGCCGGTGCAGTCCAAATGACTTTCTTTTCAGCATTTTGCAGATCGGCCAAATTTTTGGTTTTTAAAAGAACCAGATGATTTTGCATCGTATGAGTGTAGTAATAATAGCCATTATGATAGGTACTATACGGATCTGCTCCGTAATCTAAAAGAGGATTGGTAAATGTTTGCTGTGCAGAAACTGTTTTGCTTACTAAACAAAACAGAATCAGTATTAGTGTTTGTTTGAATATTGAATTATTTATTTTCATTATAATTATTTTTATGAGCAGTTTTGAGGCTTGTAATTATTGTGTTGTTTTATTGATTCTTTCAGATAGATTGTATTAAAAATCAAATTACCGGGATAAAATAATCCCGATAACTTGCATCACATAAACAACTAACCACAGTTTATCTTTAATTTTTTTATGCTTTTTATTTAGAATTTACTTCGGCTGTAATCTTTTTTATAAAATCTGTTTCTGTTTTTTTATATGGAGTTCCATCCGCATTAAATACCTCATGGAACCATACAGGCGGTGCTGAAGTATATTTTTTTGTCCAGCTGTCCCAGGGAAATTTAGTTTGTGTTTTCCCATCTACTAAGCCCCAGTTCATCATGGCAATTTTATTTTCTTTGGCGATTGGCAAAAATCCTTCAAAGGTGCTGCCGTTTGGTCTTGCCATGTATTCGGTACATAACAATGGTTTTCCGTAACGCTTCAGCTCATTGATTCTTTTTGTAAAGTCTGCTGGTTTGTCATAACAGTGAAAAGAAATAACATCTGATTGTTCCAGTTGTAATTTAAAAATAGGTTTCATCTCTTTTTCAGACCAGTCACCTGCCCAGACTCCTGATGTTAAAGGTTGTGAAGGATTGCTTGAACGTGCCCATTGAAAAGCCTTTTTCAAAAGATTATAAGTTAGTTCTTCTTTATTAGCAGTTTCTACTTTTACATAAGCAGGCCTGTTCATATTGTCCGGCTCATTCCAGACATCCCAGCCTAAAATTCGATTATCATCCTTAAAGTGCGCTATTGTTTCTTTAATGTACTTTTCTAAACGGGGAGTTTGTTTTTCATCTAAAAGTGCTTTTTGTCCCGGTGACTGCACCCAACCCGAATTGTGCAAAAATGGCTTAGGAGCTCTTTGTTTTCCTGATACCGGAAACGGGTCCCAACAAGAATCAAACAAAACGAATAATGTTTTGATATGATGTTTATCAGCGATAGTCAAATATTCATCCATTCTTTTATAAAATCCTTCGGCATCATCTTTATGAAGCAAATCATGAAGATAAACGCGCATCACATTCATTCCTATGCTTTCTGCCCAGCCTAATTCCTGATCTATTTTTTTAGGATCAAATGTATCTTTCTGCCACATTTCTAACTGGTTAATGGCATTACCGGGTGTGAAATTAGCCCCTACAAGCCACGGCTGTTTTGCATACCATGTATTAGCTTTCTCTTTTGTCCAGATTGTTCTTTCAGTAACAGAAGTTCCGGTAGGGCTTTGATCGGTTTTAACTTCATTTTTGCTTTTATTACAGCTAATTGTGAGTACCGAAAATAAAGCAATAGCTATTAATTTATTTTTCATTGTAAAAAGGTATTTTGATTTTAAGCTTTGGAAATCCATGATTAAATTCCAAAAGCTATAATGTTTAATATGAAAAAGGTATATTTTAAAAATTTATAAATCTTTAGCTGCCTTTTTGATTAAAACCGCCATATACGAATTTATTTCTCGTGTAGTTAAAGCTTCCTGCCATGCTTTTTGGTCTGCTTCGGAACGCAGGGTATTATAAGTATTAGGACTTCCGTACAGCTGATTAAAGTCTTTAAACTTATCCAGAGAAACATGCGAGATTCCACTATTTAAAGCATTTCCTTTGGGAGTTATCACTTTCAGTAAACTCCAGCTGCCAGTTCTCCCTGCATCTATTCTATTTTGCCATTCGGGTTTAAAGATTTTTGATTCTGCATTTTCATATTTTGTATAATTATTTGGACTTACTTTCATAAAATTTATTGCCATTACATTTCCTAAAGACATATTGAATTGTCCTTTTGTCTGGTCAATTTGCTCCATAAAAAATGTTTCAGTCAAATCCCTGCTTTGAAGAGATTCGGTTCTTTTTGATACTAAATCTGCTTCAGACATAGTGGGGAATGCTCTTTTGGCAATGGTTAAGAAACTCTCGCCTGGACCGTCCTGAAACATTTTGATTGGGTCATCAAAAACCTGAATCGTTACATATTGATTGTTTTGATTCTCACCTCCAGGCTGCAAACGCCAAAGCTGCCATCCTAATATCGCACCGCTTTTAATGCGTTGATCGTGTATTTTTTCCCAAAAACTCTCCGTTTCAAGATAGGCTGATTCTTGTGCCGGAGCCACTTTCATAAATTGAACTAATAAATATGTTTTTTTTTGAGCAATCGCATTACTCACACAAATAAGAGCTGTTAAAAACAGAAGTATTTTTTTCATCATTACATTTATAACTTTTAATAATTAGTAATTATAATTCGGCACATTATTATTTGAATTTCTTTAGCTTTAACAGTGCAACTAAAATCAAAAATGATCCCCATTCGTTTATTATAATTTAAAAGACAACTTTTAAGGATTTCATTTTGTATTCGTTAAAATATAATTAATATTGCAAGAGCTCTAAAGATGTTTATTTTGACACCTTTTAAAATATTTCAGCTATTTTTTATTAATACTTTAATTTATATGCTAAAAAAATATGATTTTTATTTTCGACCAAATTAGGATACGAACTAGATAATTTTAATCCCATTTTGTTTCACAATTGTGTTCAAATGGTGCAATTCATCAATAGTAAACCTTGTAAACCTGCATTACAAAACAAAATGAATGCTTATGACACAATTGGAGAAGTTATTTTTATAAAAAATTAATAAAACATTTACATGCAAAGATTTTTCAAAATAGGGACACTCGCTTGTCTTATGTTTTTGTCAATTACAGTTTTCAGTCAGGAATATTATTTTAAACATTATAAGGTCGAAAATGGTATGTCTAACAATTCTGTTTTAGCCTCGATTCAGGATAAAGATGGATTTTTATGGTTTGGCACCAAAGATGGTCTGAATCGTTTTGACGGATATCATTTTAAAACATTTCGAAGTGGAGCAAATCCTAAAACATCCTTAGGAATAAACTACATTCAGTCGCTGCATGAATTCAAAAATTATATTTGGGTTGGAACTGACAAAGGATTGTATTCTTATGATAAAAAGTTAGAGAAATTTACTTTTTTGAATGAGGCAATAAATAATCGTATTAACGATATTGACAATGATCTGAAAAATAACTTATGGTTTATTTCTATTGGAACGCTGGTCAAATATAATGTTGACACAAAAGAGACTACTCTTTTTGACAGAAATTCCTTTTATGCCACTTCTATTACCTGTGATAAAAATGGGGTAATCTGGGCATCATCTTATGATGATTTATATCGCTATTCTGAAGCGACTCAAAGTTTCGATAAAATTAATGTACAGTTGCCTAACAGTACTTTTTCGATTTCAGTCATTTATGCATTAGATGCCAATTCAATTTTGATTGGCACAAGAGATCACGGTATTTACAAATACGATGTGTCAAGTGGAAAAACATCTCCTTTTATTAACGGTTCCGAAAGACCAATTTTTGTCAGACAATTTAAAAAAAGCAATCAAAATGAAATATGGATTGCAAGCGAATCAGGTGTTTATATTTATAATTTAAAAAATAAAACGATCCGGAATTTACGTAAAAGTGCGAGTGATCCTTATGCCATTTCAGACAATGCAGCGTATTGCATTACGATTGACAAAGAGAATGGTGTCTGGATTGGAACTTATTTTGGCGGCGTAAATTACCACCAAAAACAATACGATCAGTTTAAAAAATATTTTCCGCGCAAAAGTGAAAATGCAATAGTTGGAAGTGCCGTTCGCGAAATTCACAAAGACAACCAGGGAAATCTTTGGATTGGTACCGAAGATGCCGGAATTAATAAATTCAACCTTAAGACGAAGAAATTTGTTAATTTCCAGCCTAACGGAACAAAATCAGGGCTTTCTTTCTATAATATACATGCTGTTTTACCACGAGGAAATAAAGTCTGGATAGGAACTTTTGAACATGGATTAGATATAATGGATGCCAATACCGGAAACGTTATAAAACATTATGACCTTAATTCAAGTAATTTAAGAAGTAACTTTATAATTACGTTTTATGAAACTCCTGAAAAGAAATTATACGTTGTAACCTCATTGGGTATCTATTTATATGATGAGCAAAATGATGATTTCAAAATTTGTGACGAGTTCTCCCAATCCACTCATTACACCTGTATGTTTAAGGACAGAGAAGGAAATTTATGGGCAGGATCCTATAGAGACGGGCTGTTCTTCTACAATTCAAAAACTAAAGAGAAAGCAGTTTACAGACATGATTTAAAAGATGATAAAAGCATTAGTAATGATTTTATCACATCAATCTTTCAGGATCAACAGCATAACCTTTGGATAGCAACCGAAAATGGCCTGAATTTATTTGATACCCGAAAAAAACAATTCAAAAAATTTACCACTAAAGAAGGATTTCCAAGCAATGTAATTTACTCTATTCTACAGGATGAAAAACAGAATTTATGTATTACCACTTCAAAAGGATTGGTCAAATTTAACTATAAAACAAAAGCAGTAAAAATCTTTACTACTGCAAACGGATTGTTGAGCGATCAGTTTAATTACAGCTCGGCTTTTAAGGATTCCAATGGAGATATGTATTTTGGTAACCTAAATGGTATGATTAGTTTTAATCCTAAAAATTTCAGTACTTATAAATACAATCCTCCCATATTTATTACCGGACTTCAGATAAATAATCAGGATGTTGTGGTAAATGATGACGATTCTCCGCTGGACGAATCTGTTTCTTTTATTAAAAATATTACTTTAAAAAATCATCAGTCAAATTTTAACATTGATTTTGCTTCGTTAAGCTATACAGCTCCTGAGCTTACAGAATATTGGTATAAACTGGACGGCATTAGTGATGATTGGGTGTATTTGAATAAAAATAATAAAGTGTTTTTTACAGAACTCCCTTCGGGCGATTACAAATTCAGGGTTAAATCTCTAAGTGCCGGTGGTATCTGGAGCAAAGAAGCTGTAGTTGGAATTACCATTTTACCGCCATTTTGGGCAAGTACCTATGCCTTTATTCTTTATTTTTTAATAATAGCAGGATGCCTTTACTGGCTTTTACGCAGGTATCACAACATGAATGTTAAGGAAAACAATCAAAAAATTGCAAATCTTAATAACGAAAAAGAAAAGGAAATCTATCATGCAAAAATTGAATTTTTTACCAATGTTGCCCATGAAATACGAACTCCTTTAACTTTAATTAAAAGTCCCTTAGAAAGCTTGTTAAAAAAATCCTACGAGTCTCCGGAAATTCTGCCCAATTTATCAATAATGGAGAAAAACACCTCCCGCCTACTCAATTTGGTTAACGAATTGCTTGATTTCAGGAAGACAGAAATGGAAGGAATGGGGCTTACTTTTGTGGAAACAAATATATCAGCATTAGTAAAACAATTACAATCGCAATTTACCCCTCTAATTGAAGAAAAAAGCATTCATTTTGAATTAGAACTGGGTGAAAAAAACATTTACGCTTTTGTTGATGAAGAAGCAATTCGAAAAATTCTGAGCAATTTAATCAGCAATGCTATAAAATATGCAAAAAGCGAAGTATTTATTACATTATTCAGGGATGAAGATTCTTTGGAATTTATCATCAAAAATGATGGGAATTTAATTCCAAAAAACCTTAAAAACAAAATATTTGAACCTTTCTTCAGGATATTAGGCTCTGAAATGCAGACAGGAACCGGAATCGGATTGTCACTTGCCCATTCGTTGACTGAATTGCATAACGGAACATTAAAATTGCAATTTTCTGACGACTCCATGAATACTTTTGTTTTAAAGTTGCCACTGCGTCAGGAAAGTGAGTTTCATCTTTATAAGGATACCTCCGAAACTGCTGTAAAAGAAAGCAATGAAGAATTTGAAAATGAGATTATAGCTAAAAATATTAAAACTCAAATACTTGTTGTCGAGGATAATGTGGAGCTGCTTAATTTTATGAGTAAAGAATTGGGTAAAGAATATAAAATTTTCAAAGCTGCGAACGGAGAAGAAGCTTTAAAAGTAATTCACAACGAAACGATACATATTGTGATTAGTGATATTACAATGCCAATAATGGACGGAATCGAGTTGTGCGACCGTATTAAATCTAACATTGAAACGAGTCACATCCCGGTTATTTTATTAACAGCTTTAAGCGCTGTACAATCCAGAATTAAAGGGCTGGAATCAGGTGCCGATGCTTATATTTCGAAACCATTTTCGATGGATTTTATATTGGCGCAAATTGATAATTTATTGTCCAACAGGCGCCACGTAATGGAATATTATGCAAGTTCTCCTCTATCCCATTTAAAAACAATAGCCCATAATAAAATCGACGAAGATTTTATTAAAAAACTGGACGAAATTATAGATCAGAATATGGCAGATACTAATTTAAGTGTTGAGTCATTGGCCGATATTCTCCACATGAGCCGCTCTACTTTATATCGCAAAATAAAAGACATCTCCAACCTGAGTCCAAACGAACTGATCAACAATGCCCGACTAAAAAAAGCAGCAGAATTATTGCTTTCCGGCAAATACAAAGTTTATGAAATTGCAGAAATTGTGGGTTATAATTCCCAATCGAGTTTCAGCAGGAATTTTCAAAAAAGTTTTGGTATGTCGCCTTCGGAGTTTATCAATAATGGCAATTAATAAATTATTTTTAAGTCTGACTCAATTTTGTTTCAATTTTATCATTAGATTTATTAAAAAATCATTCATTATGGAAAACCTGCCTAAAAAAGTCAGAAGCAGAAAACTAAATACAAGAGTCGATTTAACTGCAATGGTTAGCGTTTCATTTTTACTGATTGTGTTCTTTATGGTTACAACTGAATTGGCCAAACCGAAAATTATGGACTTTGGACATGGGGACAGAGGTTGCGGTCCTGAACCTGGTTGCAGCAAACCAGATGAAAATCGCATTTTAACTGTGTTACTCGATGATAATGACAAAATGATTACTTACATGGGATTGCTATACTCACCTGTTCAAAAACCTAAAGAAGTAGAATATGGAAAAGATGGAATACGCAAAGAATTATTAATTATTGATAAAAAAGTTCATCAATACTCTGCCGGAATGGGGAAACCTGAAATAGGTGTTACAGTAATCATCAAGCCGAGTAAAAAATCTAATTACGGAAATCTGGTTAATATTCTTGATGAAATGAATATTACAGGAATCAATTCTTATGCAATTGTAGATTATTATACTCCTGAAGAAACAAAATTATTAGCTTCTAAATAATAAAACTTCAAGAAGAACTCCTAATAACCAATCATAAAACAAAAGTCCCACAGTAATGCGGGACTTTTTGCTTAATAGTTTAGTTTTTAATAAACTTCATACCTGAACTTCCTTTATCTGATTTAACCTTTAGAAAGTAAGTTCCCGCTCTAAGCTTTGAAACATCAATACTTGAAACTGATTTTGCATTTGGAACCGCAATCACCAATTGCCCTAAAATGTCATAAATCGCTAATGATTGTATTTCAATAGCCTGTTTAGCGTTAATATTTAAAACATCACTTACCGGATTTGGATATAAGGCAAAATAATTAGAAAACTCAAAATCTGGATTACTTAAAGTCGTTTGAAATTTTGATGTCGCTTTATTAGTAAGTATCGGGAAATTATAATCAAAATAAATATTCGCCTCGTTTGTAAACGAATCCCCAACTTTTAATGTTGGAAGTGTCTTGATTTTAAAAGCAACATAACCGTCATTATTCGCATCATCAAAAGGAAGATTGATATTTTCGAAAATAAATTCCACTTTATTTCCTTCTGAAATTTTAGTTACAAATGAATGACTTGAACTAGTTGGAATTAAAGTCGAAATATCAAATTTTGATAAATCAATCATGTCTTTTACGACGATACTTTGTGCTTGATAAGTTCCTGTATTTTCAAAACGAATCATGTAATGTACATACTCCCCTATTAAACTTGGAGTGATAATAGAACCTTCCAAACACGTTTTATCATTTGGATCGTAAGAACCTACTACGGTTTGATTTAATGTGAATGTATTATCAATTAGAGTTTCGTCTGTGGCTTGTGATACTATAGTCGCTGTTAATTTTAATATATCACCGTTGTTTACTGCAGGAGTTTCCATTGGTGAATTTACATTCATTGTAAAAATTATCTCTTTACTTTCAAACGGCTGTAAATTTATAAAATTCCATTCTAAATTACCTGATGTCTGATTAGAGAATGCTGTACTTGAAGAAACATAATCCAATATAGTATCATCAAATTTGATGTTAATTGAACCTGTTTGTGTTTTATTCCCTTTATTTTTATAGACTATCTTATATTTTGCGTCAAAACCGGGTCTTGAAACATCAATTGGTAATAAAGATATTTCTAAATCTGGATGTACACCATTAGGCGTAACACAAAAATTTTGTACAAATGGAGTTCCTACACTTGGAAAACTAACTGCAACAGCACTAGGAAAAACCGAAAAGTAATCTGGATTTTCAATTACTGGCGTAAGAGTATGTGTTCCCGTTTGAACATATATAGAGTAAGCTCCCGAAGTGTTAGAAATTAAATTACTCGAAATTACTCCATTTGTAATAGAAAATTTCAAGTTTGGAAAAGTTTTATCACTGAAATCACATCCGTCTGAATTTGTATCAAATTTTGTATTTCCGTTAACTGCATAAAAAATTCCACCAGGAGTAAATGAGCAATAACTGCTTACTTGATAATAAGTGGAACCATACATTCTACTTATAGCTAAAGCTTGGGAATCATTTAAAATTAAAATATTTTTCAAGTTTTCCATCTCAAATTCATCACCACAAATATATTTCAGTTTAGGATTTGGCATCAATGACCTCCACGTTAAATCTTCAACAGATCCATTTTTAATAAACAAATTAGTCAGCTCAAAATTATAACCACAATATAACTTCTTAAGATTAGTCAAACTGCTTAAATCTAGTGTTGTAAATTTATTATTTTCACAGTCTAAATACTTTAGTTTACTTAACCCATTAAATTTTAATAATTGTAATTGATTACCAGAACAATTCAAATATTGAAGATTTGTTAATCCGTTTAGATCTAAGGCAGTAAATTTATTACCGGCACACCTCAAATCCAGAAGATTAATTAAGTTTAAATTTATTGAAGTAAAATGATTACTTCCAATGTCCAAAACTTGAAGATTTATTAAAAAATTTATATCTAACGAAGTAAATTGATTATAACTACATTCTAAACTTTGAAGTTTAGTTAAGCCTCTCAAATCTAATGAACTTAATTTATTAGAGATACAGTTTAACTTTTCAAGTTTAGTTAAACCACTTATATCTAATATTTCTAGCTTATTATAACTACAATTTAAAACTTTTAAATTAGTGAATTTTAAAATCCCCTCTAATGAGGAAATCTTCTCACTATCAGGAACTCCTTGCTGATACACATTTAATTCAACAACTTCTAATGCCTCTTTCTCCTGGATTTCACCATCTTCATTCTTATCAATTTTGGTATAATATCCCTGTGCGTCTTTTGCACAATCAAAATTCTTTAACAAAAAAGTTTTAAAATTAGCATCAGGAAAATTAATAATTTGTGCACTCAAACCATTAAAAAAGTAAAAAACAAAAAACAAAAAGTAAATTTTCTTCATATATATAAATTTTCACACAAAAATAACTTTTCAAAACAATAACACAACTTTATTTGTTAAAAAAGAGATTATAAAAACAAAAAAAGTCCCACAGTGATGTGGGACTTTCTATTTATAAAAAAGCTAAGAATTATTTTTTCTCAGTTTTTTCCATTTTAGCTTTCAATGCAGCTAATACATCATTGTTATCTCCTAAAGTTGCAGCTGGTGCATTAGTAGTAGAGTTAGATGAAGTATTTTCAGTTGCAGCTTTCACGTTTTTCTCTTCTTCTTCACGGAAGATAGCAGTGTGAGAAGCAACTACTCTTTTGAATTCTTTGTTGAATTCGATTACTTTGAAATCAGCAGTATCACCTTTTTTCAATTTCTTTCCGTCTTCTTTTTCAAGGTGACGAGTAGGAATGAAAGCAACGATATCATCTCCGAATTCTACAGTAGCTCCTTTGTCAACGATTTCAGAAATCTCACCGTTGTGGATAGTTCCTACAGCGAAAGAATCTTCGTATTGATCCCAAGGATTAGCTGTAGTTTGTTTGTGACCTAAAGATAATTTACGTCCTTCAACATCTAATTCTAATACAACTACATCAAGTTTCTCACCAACATTTACAAATTCAGATGGGTGTTTGATTTTCTTAGTCCAAGACAAGTCAGAGATGTAGATTAATCCATCAATTCCTTCTTCTAATTCTACGAAAATACCAAAGTTTGTAAAGTTTCTAACGATACCTGTATGTTTAGAACCTACTGGGTATTTAGAAGTAATGTCAGTCCATGGATCCTGAGTTAATTGTTTGATACCTAATGACATCTTACGATCATCTCTGTCAAGAGTTAAAATAACTGCCTCAACAACATCTCCAACTTTCACGAAGTCCTGAGCAGAACGTAAGTGAGTAGACCATGACATTTCAGAAACGTGGATTAAACCTTCAACACCTTCAGCAACTTCGATAAATGCACCGTAATCAGCGATTACAACTACTTTACCTTTTACTTTATCACCAATAGTTAAATTAGCATCTAAAGCATCCCATGGGTGAGCGTTTAATTGTTTCAATCCTAATTGAATTCTTGTTTTCTCATCATCGAAATCAAGGATTACAACGTTTAATTTTTGGTCTAATTCAAGAACTTCACTTGGGTGGTTGATTCTGCTCCAAGAAAGGTCAGTAATGTGAATTAATCCGTCAACACCACCTAAGTCAATGAACACACCATAAGAAGTAATGTTTTTAACAACACCTTCTAATACTTGTCCTTTTTGTAATTGACCGATGATTTCTTTTTTCTGTACTTCAATATCAGCCTCGATAAGCGCTTTGTGAGATACAACAACGTTTTTGAATTCGTGGTTGATTTTTACCACTTTGAATTCCATCATTTTGTTTACATATACATCGTAGTCTCTAATTGGCTTAACGTCAATTTGAGAACCTGGTAAGAACGCCTCGATACCGAATACGTCAACGATCATACCTCCTTTAGTTCTGCATTTAACAAAACCGTTAACGATTTCTCCAGTTTCATTAGCTGCAATAACTCTATCCCAAGATTTGATAGTACGTGCTTTTCTGTGAGATAATACTAACTGACCTGTTTTATCCTCACGGATGTCGATTAATACTTCAACTTTGTCACCTACTTTTAAGTTTGGGTTGTAACGGAATTCGTTTAAAGAAATAACACCTTCAGATTTAGCATTGATATCAACGATAACGTCTCTATCTGTAATTCTAACAACAACACCTTCAACTACTTCTTCCTGATCTGTAGCGATGAAAGTTTTTGATACTAGTTCTTCAAACTCTAATAAGTTTTTCTCATCTACTGCGTCGATTCCTTCTTGGAAGTTATGCCAGTTAAAATTTGCTAAAAACTCTTCTTGTGATTTTAATTGTTCAGACATGCTGATAAAAAAATTTGTATTCTGTTTTCCCTGAGTTTCATAAAGCAGTAAAAAAACAGAAGTTGTTTTACATAAATAGTTGATTCCTAATGGAAACTCTTCTCTGCCAAAAGGACTGCAAAATTAATACATTTATTTGTAACAGCCAACAAAAACAGGTATGATTATCAGTTAATTGGTCAGAAGCACATGATTTTGTGGTTTTTCAAGACCAAAAGTCCCGCTTTCGCTCTTATCTTTTATGGCAAACCCTGCCATAAAAGGATAACCGCTCTATCGGGGCTAAATTAGAAGTTTTATTCTCCATCAAGTATTGAATCTAAATTTCTAATATAACCTCCTATATTTACAGCTAAAAAATCGTATCAAATATGAAAAAAGAAAATACAAAGTCATGTATATTATCCTTATTATTAATAGGGTTACTACTTTTTTCAACTTTTATGACATTCCTTTTTATTTTCGAATTTACAGACAATTACAAAATCATTAAACATGAAAAACAGTTTAAAAAGATAAAAGTAAAAATTGATTCTACAAAAACATCAAGTTCCAGAAGTGGAAAAAGTTCTGCAACTTCAACATCTACAACTTTTTATTTCAACAAAGGAAGTATCTTAACCAATCAAGATAGAAAAGGGATCATTTTGAATCATCAATCGTATGAGCAAGAAATATACGAATACATGACCGACCACCAAGATTCATTATATATTTGGAACTTAGATCATAAAACTTCAAAATTTGCTTATGAAGATCAAAAAAATATTAATATTTCAGAAGAAATTGAAAACAATAATAGAATAAAAATTTATTTTGTTGTTTACATTTTCTTTTTGGTATTATTTCTAAAGGTTAGAAACAGAATTTAAAAAAGACTAATTAAAACAAACCCGACAGGTATTGAAAACCTGTCGGGTTTATATATTTTTTTTTCAGTCTTAAGAATTAAACCAACCAGCAACCAATTCATCTTCAAAAGAATTAGCATTTTTATGCACAAACTCATTCGTATTTTTATCATAAGTATAATCCAGTTTCCAGCTTTCGTGATTCTCAGCGAGCTCTTTAATACTTTCACAAACAAAAGCAATTTCTTCATTCGTTGTCGTTGGGTGAATTGACATTCTGATCCATCCCGGTTTTTTGATTAAATCGCCAATCGTAATTTCATCAACCAGCTTATTCGAAGTTTCCTGATCTACATGCAGTAAAAAATGCCCGTAAGTTCCCGCACAACTACAGCCTCCTCTGGTTTGAATTCCGAATCTGTCATTCAGTAATTTTACTCCTAAATTAAAATGCAAGTCCTCTATAAAAAACGAAATTACTCCTAACCTTTCCTGATGATGTCCCGCCAGAATTTTGATATTCGAAATCGGATTCAGCTCACTAAAAACAAAATCTACAATTTCATGCTCGCGCTGCAGGATGTTTTCAATACCCATTTCTTCCTTCAGTTCAATAGCAAGAGCGGTTTTAATCACTTGCAGAAACCCTGGAGTTCCGCCGTCTTCACGGTCTTCAATATTATCAATATATTTATGTTCTCCCCAAGGATTTGTCCAGCTAACAGTTCCTCCGCCCGGACAATCCGGAATCATATTATTGTATAATTTTTTATTAAAAATCAAAACTCCTGAAGTTCCGGGACCTCCTAAAAATTTATGCGGTGAAAAGAAAATCGCATCCAAATATGCCTGTGGGTCTTCAGGATGCATATCAATTTGAACATAAGGCCCTGAACAGGCAAAATCTACAAAACAAACACCATTATACTGATGCATCAATTTTGCTACATCATGAAAAGGAGTTCTTAATCCGGTTACGTTTGAACATGCCGTAATCGAAGCAATTTTTATCGTTCTGTCTTTGTATTTTTCTAATAATTCTCTTAAATTATCCAGACTAAAAAGCCCTTTTTCAGTTTCAGAACACGGAATAATTTCAACATCTGCAATCGTTTCCAGCCAGGAAGTCTGATTCGAATGATGCTCCATATGAGAAATAAAAACAATCGGTTTTTTCTCAGCCGGAATATTCGTAAAAGCCTTTAGGTTTTCAGGAACTTTCAAACCTAAAATTCGCTGAAACTTATTAATTACACCTGTCATTCCGGTACCATCTGTAATTAAAACATCATCAGTATTGGCGTTTGTATGACGCTTGATAATGTGACGCGCATGATGATATGCCTTTGTCATAGCAGTCCCTGAAACAGTGGTTTCGGTATGAGTATTCGCAACAAAAGGACCAAATTCATTTAAAAGCTTTTCTTCGATTGGGCGATAGAGTCTTCCGCTGGCAGTCCAATCGGTATAAATGATTTTCTTTTTACCATAAGGAGAATCAAAACACTGATCAATTCCAACAATATTCTGCCTAAAATCATTAAAATAAGCTTCTAAACCCGTGGTATTATTTTTGCTATTCATGGATGTACTTTTGTTTGACGGCAAATATATTGTTTTTAAATAAAATTGCAGAATTATCAATTAGAAACTTAAAATTTAAAATTACTTTTTACTATCTTTAATTAATTAGTCTTTTTACAAACAATTTATCATAATATCCTACATAACTAATAGGAGAAATCGGTAAACTAAAATAATATTAAATGAAAAATTTATCCGTAGCAACCTTTGGTGGCGGCTGTTTTTGGTGCATAGAAGCTGTAATTCAGCGTTTAAACGGAATCGAAACCGTGAAATCCGGATATTCTGACGGACAAATTAAAAATCCGGCTTACAGAGAGGTCTGCACCGGAAGAACCGGACATGCAGAAGTGATTCAGGTTGTTTTTAACCCTGACATAATTTCATACCATGACTTAATTACCATTTTCATGACAAGCCATGATCCTACAACCCTAAATCGCCAGGGAGCTGACAGCGGAACACAATACCGTTCGATTATTTTATATCACGATGAAACACAAAAATCAATTGCCGAACAGGTTTTCAGTGAACTAAAATCTGTTTTTCCGGATCCAATTGTAACACAGCTAAAACCTTTTCAGGTGTTTTATGAAGCCGAAGAAGATCATCAGAATTATTACAATGACAACCCCGAAGCAGGTTATTGCCGAATGGTGATTGATCCTAAAGTATATAAATTAAAAAAAATGTATGCTGACAAATTAAAAGATTGAAAATTAAAATGAAAAAATTAAAAATACATAATCGTTTTACAACTGAATTACCGGCTGACCCTAATGAAAACAACGAAATCCGCCAGGTTTCACAAGCCGTTTTTTCTTATGTAAGCCCAACAAAACCCTCGAATCCTAAACTGATTCATGCTTCAGAAGAAGTTGCGGAATTGGTTGGAATCTCAAAAGATGAAATTCAGTCAGAACAATTTGTAACTATTTTTTCCGGTAAAGAAATTCTGCCGGAAACGAAACCTTATGCTACGTGTTATGCGGGACATCAATTTGGAAACTGGGCAGGACAATTAGGCGATGGACGAGCTATAAATTTAACTGAAGTTGAACACAACAATCAATATTTTACTTTACAACTAAAAGGAGCAGGAAAAACACCGTATTCACGAACTGCAGACGGATTAGCGGTTTTACGCTCATCTATTCGGGAATATTTATGTGCCGAAGCGATGCATTATTTAGGCGTTCCCACTACCCGATCACTTTCTTTAATACTTTCAGGCGATCAGGTACTTCGGGATATTTTGTACAACGGAAATCCTGCTTACGAAAATGGTGCTATTGTATGCCGTGTAGCTCCATCATTCATACGTTTTGGAAGTTTTGAAATGCTTACTGCCCGAAATGAATTAAAGAATCTAAAGCAGTTTATTGAATACAATATCAAACATTATTTCCCTGAAATTACAGGCGAACCAAAAGAACAATATTTACAGTTTTTTAAAACTGTTGCTGATACAACCAGAGAAATGATCCTGCACTGGCAGCGCGTAGGTTTTGTTCATGGCGTAATGAATACCGATAATATGTCTATTCACGGAATAACGATTGATTACGGACCTTATGGCTGGCTGGAAAATTACGATCCAAACTGGACACCGAATACAACCGACAGTCAAAACAGAAGATACCGTTTTGGAAACCAGCCTCAGGTTGCACAATGGAATTTGTTTCAATTAGCTAATTCGCTTTATCCGTTAATCAATGAAGCTGAGCCTTTAGAGAAAATACTAGAATCGTTCATTACTGATTTCAATTCAGATTACACAAAAATGATTTTATCCAAACTGGGATTATTAACTCCATCAGAAAATGATGCTGAATTTATAGCCTATTTAGAATCAAATCTGCAATTATCAGAAACCGATATGACTATTTTTTATCGTAATCTGAACAAAATCAGAAAAGGCGATTCGGCAGAAAAAGCACTGCAGGCTATTGAAGATGCTTTTTACAAACCGGAAGAAATCAAAGACACGATTAAAAACAATTGGTCATTATGGTTTGCCGATTATATGCAGCGTCTTAATCACGAAAACACTTCAGATAACGAACGAATTGCACTTCAAAATTCCGTTAATCCTAAATATGTATTGCGAAATTATATGGCACAATTAGCGATTGATGCTGCTGATAAAGAAGATTATTCGCTAATTACGGAATTATATGAATTACTCAAAAAACCTTATGATGAGCAGCCTGAATACGAAAAATGGTTTGCAAAACGACCAGACTGGGCGAGGTCAAAGGTAGGATGCTCTATGCTTTCGTGCAGTTCTTAAAAATTTTAAACACAACATCGAGCTCAATATCATTAAGTTATAAATTCGTCAGTTCGAGTTGAGTTATAATTTGCGATAGAAAATTATAACGAAGTATCAAGAACCTTATTTCCTTAAGGCTTCTCGATACAATTTTAAACATTAAAGCTATTGCATTAATCTTTAAAATCACTCGAAGTGACGGCTAAAATCGCTTATCGTAATATTAAAATCTATTTCGAAGTAATATAATCCACAATCATACTGGCATGAATACGCGAATTTTCAATAAACCATTTGTGAGTCTGCATGCCTCCGCAGACTACACCTGCTAAAAACAATCCATCAACATTCGTTTCCATAGTTTCAGCGTTGTAAGTTGGTATTTTCAATTCATCGTCGGATAACTGAATACCCATCTTTTCAAGAAACAATAAATCAGGTTTGTAGCCCGTCAGTGCCAGGACAAAATCATTTTTGATAGTTACTTTGCCATTCGGAGTTTCTATTTCCACTTGATTATTCCGAATTTCAGTAATATTTGATTCAAAATACGCTTTTATACTGCCTTCAGCTATTCGGTTTTCAATATCCGGTTTTACCCAGTATTTTACCCGATTATTGATTTCGGTTTTACGAATTACCATAGTTACATTTGCCCCTTTACGCCAACATTCCAAAGCCGCATCAACTGAGGAGTTATTCGCACCAACAACCAGAACATCCCTAAAAGCGTATTCGTGAGCTTCTTTGTAGTAATGACGAACTTTAGACAGCTCCTCACCTTTTACGCTCATTTCAATCGGAATATCATAAAAACCGGTTGCGACAACTACATTTTTAGCTTCGTAAAGACTTTTATCTGTTGTGATTTTAAAAAGCTGATTTTCTAATTTCTGAACTTCTGTGACTTTTTCGAATAAATTAATATTGAAATTAAAATAACGGTGAATGTTTCTATAATATTCCAATGCTTCCTGACGTCCGGGTTTTGGAGCCAGACAATTAAACGGAATGTTGCCTATTTCAAGTCTTTCCGCCGTAGAAAAAAAAGTCATATACAAAGGATAATTGAAAATACTGTTTACAATTGCCCCTTTCTCGATAATCAGATAATTCAGGCTTTTCTTTTGAGCTTCAATTGCGCATGCAAGCCCGATTGGACCTCCTCCCACAATAATCAGATCGTATGGATGTGTCATAAAATTGTTATTTTTCCCAGTCTTTAAAAGGATTTTTGCTTAAATAAGCATTGTAGTAGCGCTCATCATTTGTTACCTCATCACCCAGCCAGTCTGGTTTTTCAAAAGATTCAGTTTCAGATTCCAGTTCAATTTCCGCCATAACCAAACCTTCATTTTCTCCGTAAAATTCATCCACTTCAAAAACATGTTTGCCTGATTGTATTTCATAACGCGTTTTTTCAATCTTACCCTTTTCACATAATTTAAGCAATTCCTGAGCTTCGTCCAGCGGAATTTCATTCTCCCACTCAAAACGGGTCATTCCGCCATGATGCCCAATACCTTTTATCGTGATAAATCCTTTTTTGCCTTTGATCCTGATACGGACTGTTCTTTCAGGAAGCGAACTTAAATAACCTTGCGCAATTTTATTTTCGGCAAAAGCCTGTACTTTGAATTCGTCAGATTTCACAAGAAATTTTCTTTCAATCTCTATCATTAGTTCTGCTGATTAAATTTTATGCAAGTTACTTAATTTGGTGCTAAACTAAATTCGTTTATTCGAATTTTAAGAAGACAAAAAAGTGATTTTATCAGACTTTTTCAAAAAAAGCAGAATCCCAGTTTTTAGTTTTACTGTACCACAATTGTCCATTCAAAACTTCCAACGGGCAATCAATATTATTGGTATAAAGTGCTCCGGTACCTAATCCCTGGGGCATATTAGAATTTAGCAGAAATGTCCATTGTGCAATTGCATTTAAACCAATGTTGCTTTCCAGTGCTGAGGTAATCCACCAGCCGATATTATATTTTTCAGCTAACGTAATCCACTCCCGGGTTCCTCTGAAGCCACCAACAAAACTTGGCTTCAAAATGATATATTGCGGTTTTATCTTTTGCAAAAGTGCTTCTTTTTCTTCGAATGAAAACACACCAATAAGTTCTTCATCCAAGGCAATAGGGAAAGGGGTATTTTTACATAGTTCTGCCATACTGTCAGTATTGCTCTTTTGAATAGGCTGCTCTATACTATGCAATTCAAAACCAGATAATTGATTTAATTTATCTAAAGCTTCATTTGAAGAAAAGGCTCCGTTTGCATCTACCCTGATTTCTATTTGATCTGGAGTGAAATGAGTTCTGATAAATCGTAATAACTCGAGTTCTTTTTGAAAATCTATAGCTCCAATCTTGAGTTTAATACAGGTAAATCCTTGTTTGAGTTTTTCTTCGATCTGCTCTTTCATGAAAGCTTCTTCACCCATCCAAACCAAGCCATTTATGACAATTGATTTGGAATTATTAGTAAAATCTGAAGGAAATAACAGATAAGGATTTTCACTTTTCAGGGATAAAAAAGCCATTTCTATTCCGAATTGAATAGAAGGAAATTTAAGTAATTTATTCCAAAGAACAGTTTCTCCTAAATGAATATTTTGACAAACCCATTTTAATTTTTCTTCATAATCTTCTCTGTCATCTGCGCTCAGTCCTCTTAAAATACCACACTCTCCTATTCCTTTTTTACCGTTTTCTTCGAGTACAATAAACCAGGTTTCTTTTTCGATCATAACACCTCTTGACGTTCCTGAAGGACGCTTAAATTCGAGCATGTATTTTTGATAAGTAGCTTTCATATGTGGTGGTGTATTTAAACCATATAAGTGATTATAAGAAAATTTAATTTCGCTTTTTCGGCAAATTTAAATAAACCTATAATCACTTATATGGTGAAAATATTTTTAATTATACAATTTCAGTACCCTCTCAAAGTCGGATGAAGGCAATCCTGCTTTTTGAAAAAGAGCAAAATCTTGTTTGGTTTTATCTATCCAACTTAAACTGTCTGTTACGTTTTGAGACTGGTATTTTTTATAAATCTGCCTTGCATCGCTGTAATTGTCATTAACCAGATAGGCATGGGCCAAATTTAATTTTACTAATAATTCCGTGTCATCTAACTTTTCGCCTTCTTTTAAAAACTTGATTGCTTTTGCGTATTGCTTGGTTAGAATATAACTATAGCCAATTGAGCTATAATCAAGAGCTGTTGCTTTACCGGCATTAATTATCGTATTTAATTTAGGGATTGCGTCATTGTATTTCTGCAATTTTATCAAAGCATTTGCCTGGGTCCGTAAATCATTATAAACGTTTTTAGAAATAGACGCATCATTATAACAAGCATTTCCAAAATCCTTGTAAACCTTTGTTTTTTCTATAGCAAGCAATTTTTGGTATTCACCATAACGGTACTGTTTCATGATTTTGTCTAAAATACAAACACAAAAATCATCTGAATTTGCCATTTTTTGTGCCATTGTAGAGGTTTTGCACAAACTGACAATTTCATTCTTATTATCCTGATTCCATCCACGGTTTAGCTTAGTGTCAACCCAAGGCACGACTTCCAAAACTATTTTTTGTTTCAACAGCCAGTTTTTGCTCTCGAAGCCAAACCAAATAGTAGTAGTATTTGCATTCAGGCAAGAAGATTTTTCGATTGACAAACGCTTAGCATCTTTACTAACAGACTCTGTCTGAGCATAACAGGCGTCATTAACTTTTCCGTTATCAATATATTTTTTTGCATTTGCATCAGAGCTAAAAAGTGCATACGTGCATTTGTCGTCACCTGAAATTTTTGACATCAAAAACACAGCTCCTGCAGAACCCTGACCAATTCCATATGGATCGGGAATAGATTTTAGCAATGAAACCAAACTATTGGCCATTTGCTGATTTTCATCTAAAAGTGTAACCCGATAAACGATTTCAGTTGTACCTACTGGTAAATCTTCTGTTTTGACTGTTATTCGGTCTCCTGCAGAAACGATTATTTCCTTTGTAGTGGCGCGTTCTTTATCCCAATAACCATCTTTTTGGGCGGTAACATTATAAAAAGAACCAATTAGAAACAAAACAAAAATTCTCTTCAAATTCATATTATTCAATATCAAAATTCAATATCAAAATTCAATAACAAAAAACAATTTCAATGCCAAACTTCAATACGTTCAACTTAGCTCGTCTTGATATTTTTTTAACCTGAAACTTTAAACCTGAAACTTTTTTCATCAGTCCGGTTCGTTCATGATTTTTTCTCGGTATTTTTTACCTATTAAAAGCGTCATGTTTTTCTTGTAATCATCAACCAGCCATTCGCGGTAGTTTTTACTGCACTGACTTAAGCATTTTGCATAACGTTTGATACGGCATTCGATATCATCATCCAGTTCCTTAGCTAGTGCTTTTGCTTCCTGAAGTGTTTCTGTATTATCAACACACATAGCCGAATGTTGTTCCAATGATTTGTCTAATACAATTTTGGAACGTAAATTTTGCTTAATTGCTAATTTGTGCTCTTCATCTACATCAAACGTAACATCGGCTGTTTTACTGAATTTTGCACGCAATTCAGGCGGCATACTGTATTTGAAAAACATTTCGATTTCAGTATCATCACGCAGATTTTCTAAGTAAAATTCGGGAGATTTAAAAATATGCTGCCAGTTTACAGGCTCGCTCCATAAACCAAAACGGGCTGCATTATTACCTAAATCGATAACTGTAAATTCATCTTTACCAGGCAACTTTCGCGATCCACGCCCAATCATCTGGTAATATAATGTCAATGATTTTGTAGCTCTGTTTAGAATAATAGTTTCAACTGTTGGCTCATCAAAACCGGTAGTTAAGATTCCGACAGAGGTTAAAATAGCATCAGGCGTTTTTTTGAACCAAGCCAAAATATCTTTACGCTCTTCTGCACTGCTTGTATTATCAAGGTGCCTAACGTCGTAACCCGCTTCTCTAAAGGTTTCATAAACGTATAGCGAAGTATGGATACCGTTATTGAAAATCAGTGTTTTTTTACCTAATGAACGCTCTGTGTACGCATGAAGCAATTTTTCCTGCATAAGCGTATTGGTATACAAATCATCAGAGGATTTTACTGTATAATCTCCGTTGATACCTACTTTTAGAGAAGTCAAACCAACATCATAACTGTAAGTTGTAGCCCTCGCAAGGAATCCTTTGTCGATTAATGAACTAATAGTATCCCCTACAATAAGTTCATTATAACTTTGGTGCATTGGTAACTTTATATTCGAACTCAAAGGTGTTGCTGTTACTCCAAGAATAAAGGCATTTTTGAATGAGTTTAATAATTTTCTGAATGAATTGTAATGTGCCTCATCAATAATTACCAAACCAATGTTATCAAGATGCAATTTCTCGTCATTAATACGGTTCTTTAAAGTTTCAACCATCGCCACAAAACATGAATAATCATTTTGATCAGGAAGTTCTTTTACTTTACTGTTGATGATTTTATTAGAAACGCCAAAACCTTTCAGCATTTTTGAAGTCTGCTTACAAAGTTCAATACGGTGCGTCAACACTACTACTTTTTTATCGTTATTAGCTAAATAACGACGCACTATTTCGGAAAAAATTACTGTTTTCCCACCACCCGTAGGCAGCTGATATAATAAATGATGTTGAGCAGGAGCATTATCTAAGCGTTCAAAAATGGCATCAATATCACCTTTTTGGTATGCATAAAGTTCTTTTCTGTCTTCTCTTTCTATTTCTAAAGTGTTTGGGAGCATTGTAATTTTTTGAATTTTTGCAAAAGTACACCTAAAAAACAGTTTTTCATCTTATTTTAACCTAAAATAAATGTTTTTTTTAAATAAGATTTTTTATGAGAAATACATTTATATATCTATTTTGTCTAAAATCGCTTCAAATTCATATTTATTTTTCCATTTTTGTTGAAGAGTTTCTTGTTGTATTGCAACAATTCTTAATTTAAATTCATTTAAAATCCCATTAGAAATCACAAAATTCACCGCCTGCTCAAAAGAATTAAGCATGCTTTTATAGAACAATTCCTGTTTTATGAAGTTTCCGGACGAATATGTTTGGGCAATTTCAATATTATAGAGCATAATATCTGCAATTACAAACGCGTCAACGCCCAATAAAATAAAATGCTTAATGATTTTTTGAGCCACAGAACGACGCATCTTTGCCTTCGGTCGCCATTTTGCACCAGGCTTTTTTACAGGAAAATATTCATGTGAGATTTTTGCTTTGCTTTCCTGTAAAAGTTTATCTTCTTTCGGATTAAAAACAAAGTCATAAAAGACCTTTACGGGACTAAATTTTTCGTACAACTCGATAATTTGTTCTTCGAGCTGCTCTTTGTTTAGTTCTCCTACATATTTTTTCAAATCACGTTTGCTCATACTCAAAGTTTAAGATTACAAAAGTAAATTACTTTTATTACACATACTTTAATAATCGGGTTTAATACTTAATTTTGCCAATATAAATTTAAAAAATAAATACATGCTTAAGATTTTTAAAGTTACCGCTATTTTAGAAGGAATTTCTTATTTAGTATTAATCGCCAATATGTTGTTTTTAAAATCCAGTAATCCGGAACTTTATCATACAATAGTCCGTCCGTTTGGAATGGGACACGGAGTCTTGTTTATAGGCTACATTATATTAGCTGCTTTATTGAAAAAATCCCAAAACTGGGACTTAAAAACATTTGGAATCATCCTTATTGCTTCTCTTATTCCGTTTGGAACTTTTTATATTGAGAGAAAATATTTAGAAAATAATGCATAAGCTTTTGGATAAAATATTCAATTTTTTATATCCGCTTTTCAGGGATTGGGGAATGAGCCGCAACTTTGCGTCATACATCAGCCTGATCTTTAATATTGCCATCATGCTGGCTCTGGCTTATGCTATTTATTACGTTGCCAAGTTTGTTCTGGTAACGTTGACAGCAATTTTTGCACAGCGAACCAAAACCAAGTTTGATGATTATTTGATTCACAATAAAACTACTAAATACACCGCTTATTTAATTCCGTTTTTCTTTATTTACAAAGCTGTTCCGGTTATCTTGGACAGATATGAATATTGGGAGCTGATGTTCGGAAAAATAGTGGGCGTTTATATCGTTCTGATCAGTTTATGGATTATAAGAACTATTTTTAATGCTTTACGCGATTATTTAAAAAGCAAACCTGAATACAGCGACAAACCTATAGACAGCTTTGTTCAGGTTATTATGATTGTTCTTTGGATTTTTGGAATTGCCATGATTATTTCGACTTTATTCGGAATCAAAAAAGGCGAATTATTGACTATTTTAGGGACACTTTCGGCCATTATTATCTTAATTTTCAGAGATACTATTTTAGGATTTGTTTCTAGTGTCCAGGTAGCAATCAATGATATGGTTCGTATTGGAGACTGGATTACCATGGATAAATTTGGGGCCGATGGCGATGTAATTGAAATCAATCTGACGACTGTAAAAGTCCGGAACTTTGACAATACCATTACCACTATTCCAACATATTCGTTGAGTTCTGATTCATTTCAAAACTGGCGCGGAATGCAAAAATCTGAAGGAAGACGCATTAAAAGACACATTTTGATCAAAAGCAGCAGTATTCGTTTTTTAAATAATGACGATCTGAACCAAATGAAAAAAGTGCAATTAATCAGCACTTACATCGAATCCAGACAGGCTGAAATTGAGAAATACAATCAAGTGCATGGAATTGATAAAACGCTTTCGCTAAATGGCCGAAATATGACTAATCTTGGATTATTTAGAAAATACATTATTCAATATCTGGTTAATCATCCGGGATTAAACAAAGACATGCATATGGTTTGCCGTCAGCTGCAACCAACAGAGTATGGAGTTCCTTTGGAGATTTATGCTTTTTCAGGTGATAAACGCTGGGCTAATTACGAATACATAATGGCAGATATTTTTGACCACATTATGGCCTCGGTAATTTATTTTGATTTGGAAATGTTCGAATTACCTTCTGCAATTGGCCATTTGGACAGGTAAACAAGTTTCAGGTTTCAGGCTGAACATCTTTATAAAATCTGAAACCTGAAACTATTTTTTTGCTTCTTTAAAAACATACTCCGGGTTTTTATAATTAAGAGTTCCCGGCAAAAAGCACGGAAGACTCATATAAGTTCCCATTACACCGTTTCCTAAAAATAGTTTACTTTCTTTTTTTAATAAAGCCAAAGGCTCCCTTTTCCAACCACCTCCATTTGATATATAATGAAAATCCCCTCTTAAAGTATCTCCTTTAACTTCTCCCCTTACATCTCCGGAATCTTTACCATTTCTGTAATATGATCGTTCATAACGCCCGTAAAAACGTTTTTCGTTTATTTGAATAGCCAAAATTGCGGTGTCTTTATTATTTACAGCCTGATAGACAATATAATTGTATTTGTATTTGTCTTTTTCTTCCTTAGAATTGCAGGACATTAAAAAACCAAATACAACAACAATAAATAATAAAGTTTCTTTTCGCATTTATTTCGGTGAATTTGTAAACTGAATTTTCAGATTAAATTTAAAATTTTGAAATATGGAATCATAACTATTGTCTTCATCTTCATCAGAGCAAACGGAATCGGAGAGATTGTCATTCCCTCCAGATGTTGGCACTTCATCAATTTCAATTTCATTTCTGAACATTTCACTTCGATTACTGATATACAATTTTGATGATGTGCCTTTCAAATACATAATTTTGTATTCAAAATAATCTTTTGACATGTTTGTATTAAACTGATTTGTTTTAATTATTCTAAAAACGAAATACAAATCTGGAGCAATTTCTATTAATTCAGAATTGAATTCTTTTAATTGACTTTCAATTTTCCTTTCTGCCGTTTTTTTTCTGTAAAAATACAAATTACTGATTTGCAAATTGAACTTAGAATTTGGAATTACCCCCACTATATCGGTTTCCTTTGCTAATCTTTGTTTTTCTTCATTGATGTTATTTATGGCAAGTTTAAGGTTCTTTTTATCTAAAGGTATAAAGAAAGTATAACCGCCTTCACCGTTACTTTTATTAAAAAAAATATCATTTAAAAAAAATGAGAATGAATTTTTAATAAATTCATCTAGTTCAAAAGGCACTTTGGTTATTACTTTATTTTCCACATTAAAATCTTCTTTTTTACAGGAATAATAGGTTGCCGATTGAATGAAATGATATTTATTAAAAATTAAATCAACATAAATCATTTCTTCTTTATTATTCTTTTTTATAAAATCGAAATTTTCCAAAACATATTGATATGTTTTAATTTGATTTTCCTGATTCCCTATTGCCATTCTTTGTCCAAAAGCAATGGAAGTAAAAAAGAAAAATAAAACAATTAATTTATTTATATTGAGATTTTTAATCGTAAGCAACATGTATCAAATTTGAATTTTACAAACGGTCCTTTACAAATTCAATTTGAGTTTTACCGTGTGGTTTTGGTTTTCCGTCTTCACCCAAATTAACCATTGTTGTATGATCAATTGTAATGATAATTTCGCGGGTCATCATGTTTCTTACGGCACATCTAAGTACTAAAGAAGTGGTTCCAAATTTCACTACATCAATCCCAATTTCTACAATATCTCCTTGTCTGGCAGAACTTTTAAAATTGATTTCGGACATGTGTTTAGTTACGACTCTCGGATTTTCTAATTGTACAATCGAATACAAAGCAAGCTCTTCATCAATCCAGGCTAAAAGCTGTCCGCCAAATAAAGTTCCGTTCGGATTTAAATCCTGGGGCTTAACCCATTTTCTGGTATGGAATCTCATATTTTTATTTTATACGGGTAAAAATAGTTTTTTACTCCCATAATCGAATTATGTTTTTTTATTAATCCATAAGATTTCAATAATTCGAAAATTTGCTGCTGAATTATTTTAAAAATCATTTTTAAAAGTCCAAAATATTAAAATTACAGTCAATGAAATATTTTAATTTATGAACTTATTTTTTGTAGATTTTGTCAGTAACTAAATCCGGGAAAGGTATTTTTATAAGAGATATTTTTATAATTTTAAAGAAAAACCATGACAGACAGAGACACTTTTTTAAAAGAATTCAGAGGCGAAACTTTAGGAACTATCAGCACTCAGTCATCTGCTGATGAGTTATTTCAAAATCAAACCATTAGACCCATTTTAAAACTTCAGAACGATTTGTTCATTGCTGTTTTCATTAATTATGTCAATAAAAACAAGGCAGATTTTTATTCTTACACTGTCGAAAAAAAACTGCAGACCATAGAAAATTCCATTCAAAAAGATATTAAATTCAGAAATTCTTTAAAAGGAATTATAATGGCCCTTTTTAGTGTTGAAGAATATGAAACTTATATTAAGAATTCTTCCGACTTAAATAAACGAATGATGAATTTACTTATTGACCGATTGAAAAGCCAGGTACAGTTGTTTGAATTGGAATCAGATTTTAAATAATTTTAGATGATTTTAGAAATAATACAAAAAGGGCGGCAAAGTCTTTTTGTTTATCAGGATGGAAACTTATTATTTTATTCAGTTGTAAAATTTAATTGGATCAATAGAATTATAAATATTTACAATCAAAATGATGATTTGCTTTTAGAATTAAAATGCAGGTCGTTTTTTATGAAATCCAATTATAAAATTTTATTTCAAAATCAATCTCTGAACCCATTCATAAATGAAATAAATAGCAGGTCCATAACTTTTAATACTGATAAGTATTTAACAGTTGATTCAAAATACTTTATTTCATTCAATTATAATTATTATTTCCGGGACACTAAAATAGCTGAACTAAAAAAGAAAATTTTTAGTATTTCTTCTAAAATGACACTTGAGCTAAACGATGAAAATTTAGAATTTTCAGATCAAATAATAATGCATATACTTTCAATTGAAACCGGGGTTTCCGTTGATTAAATACCTCAAAATAATCAATAATGTTCAACCAATTTCGAAATAAATTCCCTCTTGACGATTCAAAATGGAACGAATATACAAGCTATTTCAAACGCCTTGAAGTTTCTGCAAAAACAATACTTTTAGAAGAAGGAGAAATTTCAAAAAGACTTTTTATAATTGAGAAAGGTTGTATACGGGTCTGGTTCAACAATAACGGTAAGGATCTTACTACTCAGTTTTTTTTCGAAAACCAAAGCGTTGCTTCTATCGAAAGTTTTATTAAAAAACTTCCAAGCCCCGTATTTGTTGAAACCATTGAACCTTCTGTTTTATGGTGGATCCATAAAAGTGATGTAGATATCATCCTCGAAGAAATTAAGGAAATTCCGGAATTAAGAGATCATCTTATTAACAGGCTTTTTCAGCGTACATTTGATTATATACACCATTTTGTTTCTTTTATAAAAGATTCTCCTGCTCAGCGATATCTAAATTTAAGTGAGGAAAATCCTCAAATTATTCAGCGTGTTCCACAGCATTATATTGCTTCTTATCTTGGTGTAAGTACAGTTCATTTAAGCCGGATAAAAAGCAAATTACTTCAGAAAAAATAATCGGATCATTTGATAACAAATGTTATCGTCTGTCTTTAAACTGCTATTTAGCTTTGTATCATAAAATTTAAACTTATGAAAGCAGCGGTAATTTATAAAAAAGGCGAAATGCCAAAATATGCAGAATGTGCAGAACCCATTCCACAAAATGAAAACGAAATTTTACTTTCAGTAAAAGCGGTTGCCATTACCAATCTGGACAAAGCAAAAGCGAGTGGAAAACATTATTCATCTGAAAATCAAAATCAAAACGAAACCGTAATAGGAAGTGACGGTGTTGGTTTATTAGAAGATGGCACAAGGGTTTACGCAAGAGGAATTACGGGAACAATTGCTGAGAAGGCAATTATTGAAAAAAACAGAATGGTTCCCTTACCTGAAGGAATTAGTAATGCCACAGCAGCGGCAATGCCAAATGCGGTTGCCGGCTCAGCGATGGCATTGCGATTTAGGGCCGGAATAAAACCCGGAGAAACGGTTTTAATAAATGGAGCTACCGGATTTACCGGACAAATGGCAGTGCAGATTGCTAAATATTGCGGTGCAAAAAAAATAATCGTGACGGGAAGAAACAAAAAAACACTTGAAAACCTTTTAGAGTTAGGGGCTAGCAAAACCATTTCTCTTAAACAGGATGATGAAACTATCCTCAGTCAACTTAAAGAAATTCATCAAAGTACTCCAATAGATATTATTCTGGATTATTTATGGGGTCACTCTGCAGAATTAATTTTTTCAGCGTTAAAAGGAAACGGGGCATTTACAAATAAAGTTCGATTTGTTTCAATTGGTTCCATGTCAGGCGACAATATTCAATTATCATCAGGGATTTTAAGAAGTGTCGACCTTCAATTATCAGGTTCGGGTTTAGGAAGCTGGACTAAGGAAGAAATAAAACTGCTTTTTTCAGAAATACTTCCGGAAATGTTTCTATTGGCAGCTCAAAATAAATTGATCGTAAATATTGAGGAGGTGAGTTTAATCGATATTGAAAAAATGTGGAATAAAGAAATTTCAGACGGTAAGCGGCTTTTAGTCGTAATCTAAATAAAGAAAGGTTTGACAAACTGGGATTTTTGCATCTCAATCTTGTCAAACCTTTAATTTTAAGCTGAATTAATATGCTAACAATTCTTTTAAAACCCCTTCAAATCGATTTTTAGGCAAAAACTGATCTTCCAAAGCTTTTGTAAACGGAATCGGAGAATCTAAACTCGCTACTCTTTTTACAGGACCATCCAGATATTCAAAACATTGTTCCATTATTAAAGCTGAAATATCGCTGGCAATTCCGCCAAATAAAGTATCTTCCTGATAAATGATTACTTTACCCGTTTTTTTAACCGATGCAAAAATAGTTTCGGTATCCAAAGGCTGCAAAGTTCTTAAATCAATTAAATCTGCTTCTATTTCCGGATTCTTCTCCAACGTTTCCAATGCCCAGTGAACGGTGGCTCCAAAAGCAATAATAGTAATACTTTTACCTTCTTTTATCAATGCTGCTTTTCCTAACGGAATAGTATAATAATCATTTGGAACATCCTGATAAATACTTCTATACAAAAGTTTATGCTCAAAAAACAAAACCGGATTCGGATCGTTTATTGAGGTATTTAATAAACCTTTGGCATCATAAGGAAAGGCCGGGTAAACTATTTTTAATCCCGGTGTTTTGGTAAACCAGGCTTCATTTGTCTGCGAATGAAAAGGTCCTGCCTGCGTTCCGCCACCGCAAGGCATACGTACTACAACATCGGCTTTTTCTCCCCAGCGGTAATGTGATTTAGCTAATAAATTTACAATTGGATTAAAGCCGGTTGAAACAAAATCTGCAAACTGCATTTCAACAATTGCTTTATAGCCGTTAATTGACAATCCCATTCCGGTGGAAACAACTGCGCTTTCACAAATTGGGGTATTCCTAACCCGAGCTTTTCCGAAAAACTCAACAAAACCATCTGTTATTTTAAAGGCTCCTCCATACTCTGCTATATCCTGCCCCATAATAACAAGGTTATCATGCTGTTTCATAGATTGTTCCAAACTTTTTCTAATGGCATCTATAAAACGAATGTTTTGAGATTCTGATGAATGGCTAACTTCTTCATGTTGATAAGGCTTATAAACATCCTCTAATTCATTTTCATAAGTTGGCACAATTTCAGGCTCTGCATTTGCTATAGCTAAATTTTCATCTATTTCCTGCTTAATTTCATTGTGAAGCTGCTCGTCAAATTCTGCAGTCAAAACCCCTGTTTCTGTCAAAAATTTCCGATAATTTGTAACCGGATCTTTTTCACTCCATTCATCTCTTAGTTCCTGTGGAACATATTTTATCCCGCTCGCCTCTTCATGGCCTCGCATTCTAAAAGTTTTAAATTCCAGTAAAACAGGATGCGGATTTTCCTGCATTTGTTTTTTCAGCTTCGAGAGTTTATTATAAACTTCGAGAATATTATTTCCATCAATGATATGACTTTCCATACCATAACCAATACCTTTGTCTGCTAAATTTTCACAGCAGTATTGTTCGTTTGTTGGTGTCGAAAGTCCGTAACCGTTATTTTCAATGATAAACATTACAGGCAGCTTCCATACTGCAGCTATATTCAAAGCTTCATGAAAATCCCCTTCGCTGGTTGCACCTTCTCCGGTAAAAACAGCAGTGATTTTTTTATTATTTTGAAGTTTATTCGCTAAGGCTATTCCGTCTGCAATTCCGAGTTGAGGTCCCAAATGCGAAATCATTCCTATAATTTTATATTCCTGAGTTCCAAAATGAAAACTACGATCTCTTCCTTTTGTAAAACCATTTGCTTTTCCCTGCCATTGCGAAAACAATCGATGCAGCGGAATATTTCTTGAAGTAAAAACACCGAGATTTCGATGCATTGGCAATACATATTCAGATTCATCTAAAACAGCTGTAACACCAACCGCAATTGCTTCCTGCCCAATTCCGGAGAACCATTTTGATACTTTTCCCTGCCGAATCAGGATGAGCATCTTTTCTTCGATTAAACGGGGTTTTAGTAGTTTTTTATATAAATCTAATAGTTGAGCATCGGTTAAGTCTTGTCTGTAAAAGATCATTTGGTTCTGTTTTTAGTATTCCAAATATATTAAAATTTAACAATTCAAAACCAAAAGTTAAATAAATCATTTTCAAACAATTTTGGTTAGTTCTGCTAAAAATAGAAATGCAGACTATGACAGGTAATTTTTAGTATAAAATTTATTTTAAGCCACAAAATAAGGAGACAATATGTCTTCAAAATTATACAATCCTTCTTCTTTATCTTTTAAATTTTCGGCTACAAATACAACCCCACTGCCAAAAGCTTCACGTGAAATACTTTCATGAATTAATCGGACTGTTTGAAAAGGAAACCCGAAAACAACTTCATGTTTACCTACAATTCCACCGGCTCTAACCGAATTTATATCATTTTCTTCCAAATCCAGTGTTTCTGCAATTTTAAGTGCAGTTCCAGAAACACCGTCTTTTCCCTTAAAATGTTCTTCAATAATTTCGATATCAACCCATGGAGCAATTTTCTTCAAAAATTTAGAGGCAAATAATAAATAATTGACACCAAGTGTAATGTTTGGACTCCAAAATACAGTTGTAAGTTTTGAAAGCGATTTTAAAAACTCTTTTTCTTTATTTGAATAATGAGAAATTGCTGAGATGATTTTTATCTTTCGAATACTGGCTTCTTCCCCATAACTATAAATTCCGGAGGCTGAAGAAAAGTCAATTATTACATCGACAGGCTGTTTGTCTAAAAGTTCTGCAATGGGAGTTGTTTCACTGGAATATATTTTTCCTGTTTCATTAGAATCAATTCCCAGATATTCTGCAGTAGTGCGATTCTCCAAAGTAGAACTTCTTTTCATCACCCATTTAAGAGTAATTTTTTTGTTCTGCAATAAAACTGAAGCCACAGCTTTTCCTGTTTTTCCAAATCCGATTAGTCCTATTTCCATAATGCTCTTTTTTATAAAAATAGAATTTTCTATTTAAAAATCTGTGTTTTTCAGAATTATTAACATGTTTTTAAAGCAAAATGACCTTGAAATTAAAGTTTACTCAAATTGTGATTTTGCTTTTTAATGTTAAATTATTACATGAAAAACTCAATTTTATAATAAATTTTAAAATTCAAAACTAAAATATTCTCTACCTTTGTTATAGAAGGTTTGAAACCTTTTTCTTAAATAAAAATGTAAAGTATGCAAAACATTCCTAGTGTAGACTTACGTGATTTCCTTTCGGACGACCCGAAACGTAAACAAAAATTTGTAAATGAAATCGGCAGTGCATTTGAAAACATTGGCTTCGTAGCCCTAAAAGGTCATTTCTTAGATGACAAATTGGTAAACGAACTTTATGGCGAAATCCGAAAATTTTTCGCCTTGCCAGTAGAAACCAAGCATAGTTATGAAATTCCCGGGATAGGCGGCCAAAGAGGGTATGTTTCTTTTGGAAAAGAGCATGCTAAAGGACGTAAAGAGGGAGATTTGAAAGAATTCTGGCATTTCGGCCAGTACGTTGACAAGGATTCGAAATGGGCCTCAGAATATCCGGACAATGTTGAAGTTAAAGAATTACCGCGTTTTAACGAAGTGGGTAAAGAAGCCTATCAAATGCTTGAAAAAACAGGCGTTTATGTTTTAAGAGCTTTGGCATTGCATCTTGGTCTTGATGAATTTTATTTTGATGAATATGCAAAAGAAGGAAACTCTATTTTAAGACCTATTCATTATCCCCCAATTACTTCTGAACCTGAAAATGCAATTCGTGCAGCTGCACACGGGGACATTAATTTAATTACTTTATTAATGGGTGCACAGGGTAAAGGGCTTCAGGTTCAAAATCATGATGGAGAATGGATTGACGCTATTGCTGAGGATGATGAATTAGTAATTAATGTGGGCGATATGTTGTCAAGACATACCAACAATAAACTAAAATCAACTATTCATCAGGTAGTTAATCCACCTAGAGAATTATGGGGAACTTCACGTTATTCCATTCCTTTTTTCATGCATCCTGTTAGTGATATGCGACTGGATTGCTTAGAAAACTGTATTGATGCTGAAAATCCTAAAAAATTCGAAGATACTACGGCTGGGGATTATCTATACGAACGCTTAGTAGATTTAGGTTTAATAAAAAAATAATCTTTAAATTTACAAGAATAATAAAAGACATTGAGCGTATGCTTGATGTCTTTTTAATTTCAAAAAAAAATTACACAATGGACTTTAAAGACCAACTTAAAAATTTATTTCCCGATCATATTGAATCAAATGAACCTGAAGAAGTTCCGCAGGAAGATCACGTACTTTATATTCAGAAAGAACCTATGATTTGTAAATTTGAAAAACGAAAAGGAAAAGCAACCACGATCATAGAAGGTTATGAAGGATCTGATGAAGATTTTAAAATTCTGGCTAAAGAAATTAAAACCAAACTAAGCGTAGGCGGAACTTTTAAAGATGACTCAATCATTATTCAGGGAGATTATCGTGATAAAATCATGGCAATTTTAAAAGAAAAAGGCTTTAAAACAAAACGTGTTGGCGGATAAATAATTTAAAATTTGTTTCAGGTTTAAAGTTTCAGTTCTACAACTTGAAACATTAAACCTGAAACAAAAACTCAAAACCTTAGCAACTCAAAAAAATGATCCAGGCATCAGAATTAATACTCAATCCCGATGGAAGCGTTTATCACTTAAACCTTCGTCCGGAACATATAGCACACGATATAATTTTTGTGGGCGATCAAAACAGAGTCGAGAAAATTACTCAGTTTTTTGATTCTATTGAATTTTCAACACAAAAAAGAGAATTTAAGACCCAAACCGGAATTTACAAAGGCAAAAGAATTACAGTGATGTCAACCGGAATTGGTCCTGACAATATTGACATTGTATTAAATGAATTGGACGCTTTGGTCAACATCGATTTAAAAACCCGTGAACCAAAAAAAAATCTGACTTCATTAAATATTATCCGAATTGGAACTTCGGGTTCTTTGCAGGCAGATATTCCCGTAGGCAGCTTTGTAATGTCTAAATTCGGATTAGGACTAGACAATATGCTGCGCTCCTATCTGATTGATGAAGTTTCCCACAATGCTATTGAAGATGCTTTTATCATGCATACTAATTGGGATATCCGAAAAGGAAGGCCTTATGCAATTGCTTGTTCTGAAACATTAGAAAAAATTATCGAATCTAATAAAATATTCAAAGGAATTACCGCTACAGCCGGGGGGTTTTACGGGCCTCAGGGACGTGTTTTGCGTTTGAACATTCAGGATGAAGAATTAAACAACAAAATGGATAATTTCAATTTCAACGGTAACCGAATTACCAATTTAGAAATGGAAACAGCTGCCATTTATGGCCTTTCGGCTTTATTAGGTCACAATGCATTGTCATTAAATGCAATTATTGCGAATCGTGCCTCGGGAACTTTTAGTGAAGATCCGTATAAAGCAGTTGATGAACTTATTGTTTATACGTTGAATAAATTAACTGGAAAATAATTGGATAATTAATCAATTTGAAAATTAGATAATTGGTTTAAAATTAAAACTATGATTTTAAGAGTTGCCCGGCATACTAACGATCTAAAGAAAATTGAAGATTTTTATATAAATATATTGGCTTTCGAGCGTTTGGGAGGTTTTCAAAATCATAATAATTATGATGGTGTTTTTATCGGAAAACCTGATTCAGACTGGCATTTTGAATTCACCCAATCTGAAACAGAAGCGAATCATAAATTTGACGAAGATGATATAATTGTACTTTACCCGGATACAATTAAAAAATATAATACAGTGCTTGAAAGTCTTTTAGAGAATAATATTCCAGAGATAACTGCAAAAAATCCATATTGGAATGAAAATGGACAAATGTTCCTGGATCCGGATGGTTATCACATTGTAATATCAGATCTAAAAGCAACAAATTAAATTTAAAAAATGGCAGAAACACATACAAAAATCCTATTTAGATATTATAGTGATTTATTAGAAGATACAGTTGTAGAAACTATGTGGGCAGAAATTATTGATTTAGAAAAAGGAATCTTCAAATTGGATAATATACCATTTTTTGGTCCTTTAATTGCCACAGATGACATTTTCTATGCCGAATTTGACGCAGATGAAGAAACTCTGGTCTACAGAAAAACTATAGAAAGCTTTGGAAATTCAATACTTCAGGTTGTAATTCTGGAAAAAGGTTTTGATAAGGAAATAATAAGAGAAGAATTAAAATCTATTAATTGTGCTTCAGAAGGATTAAACGAAACCTTATTTGCAGTAGAAGTTTTAAAGGTTACAGATTATTCGATTGTAAAAAACCTTTTAAATCAATACGAGTTGCAGGAAATTATAGAATTTGCCGAGCCGTGCCTTTCAGAAAAACACAGAACAGATTTATTGAAGAATTAGAGAATGTGTCAATTTGATAATGAGATAATTTTTAAAATTTAATAATTAAAAAATCTAAAAAGTAAAAAAAACATACCCAAACAACTTAACTTAAACTTAAAACCAAATGAAAACTGTAAAAATTGTAGGTGTTCCTGAACACTTCAATTTGCCATGGCAACTCTGCATTGAAAATGGTGAATTTGAAGCTGAAAATATTGATTTACAATGGAAAAATATTCCGGAAGGCACAGGCAAAATGTGCCAGATGCTGCGTGATGGCGAGGCTGATATTGCTGTAATTTTAACCGAAGGAATTATAAAAGATATCGTTGCCGGAAATCCGAGTAAAATTGTACAGATTTATGTGCAGTCTCCCTTAATCTGGGGAATTCATGTAGCTGCAAAATCTGATTTTCATACAATAAAGGATCTCAAAAATAAAAAAGTTGCAATTTCAAGGTTAGGATCCGGATCTCAATTAATGGCTTATGTAAATGCACATGAACAGGGTTGGGAAACTGATAATTTAGATTTCGAAATTATCAATACTATAGATGGAGCTGTTGAAGCGCTGACAAACGGAACCGCTGATTATTTTATGTGGGAGCGTTTTATGACCAAGCCTCTTGTGGATCAGGGAATTTTCAGACGTGTAGATGATTGTCCAACTCCATGGCCTTCGTTTGTAATTACGGTCCGTGATGAATTTTTGAAAAAAAATCCAAAAATCGTCGAGAAAATCCTTGATATTATCAACAGTACAACACGTGATTTTACACAAATTCCGGATATTGACAAGACATTAGCTGATATTTTCAATCAAAAACTGGAAGATATACAGGAATGGCTAAAACTGACACAATGGTCACAAAAAAATTTAACCGAAAAAGCATTTATTAAGATTCAAAATCAGTTATTTGATCTGGGTATTATTGATAAAAAAAGTACTTTTGTTGAAACCGTAAAAGTGATGTAAAACACCGCTTTTAATAGCTATGATAAAAATTCCAAAAATTGACTTTCCGCAATTAAAATCCAAACTACAGGTAAAATCTCCCTGGGATAGGATTATTATTATGGTACTTAGTCTTTTGATTACGATTCCGGTTTTTATCATACTGCATCAAAACCTGATTGACCTGAAATGGCCTTTTAATTTAGATCGTGTTTTTATTTTTATAATCGTTTTTACTGTTCTTTTTTTTCTGTTGATGTTGTTGCGTACCATCATCATCATTTGTATTGTCCTTTACTTATTGGTTTTATTTTACGGAAGCGTGATTGGAAACTATGGCTTTACTGAAATCTCCGAAGACTATAATTCGATGATTTACACCATGTCTGATAATCCGTTTCCACAAGATATAATTGTGGCAAAACTGCTTCCATTTCCTAATAAAACAAAAATTATCAATGCAATAGAGTATCAGGATCCAAAAGTTCGAAATTTTGCTATCATGTCTACTACGAAGCATTTTAAAGGTATAAAAGGATATTCTGATTACAGAACCATCATTCAGTGTTTTGCTGTTTTTAAGGAAATCAATGATCGATGGAATTACGTTAATGACCCAAAAGAAGGCGATTATATTGCTACAGCGAGTGAATCATTAGAATATTTTTCGGGAGATTGTGACGATCATTCTATTTTGATGGCTGCAGCTGTAAGATCCATTGGCGGAACACCAAGGTTAATTCATACGAAAGGCCATATTTATCCTGAAATTTTGATTGGCTCTTTAATCGATCTTGAAAAAGTCAATTACCTGATTAAAAATGTGCTTTTTGTAAAAGAAAGTAAGGGAAAGATAATTCATTATCATATCGACGAACGCGGTCAGGTCTGGATGAATCTGGATTACACTGCCAAATACCCCGGAGGTCCTTTTATGTACGAAGAAATTTTAGGGGCTTTAACGCTTAATTAAAAAATAAAAAGCCTGTCAGGGATTAAGTTTCTGACAGGCTTTTTTTAATCGATTTACTGAAACTACTTCTGACGTTTCTTCAAAACTTCAATTACATCATTTAACTGGTATCCTTTTGCCTGTAATAAAATCAGGTAATGAAAAAGCAAATCAGCACTTTCACTCAGGAATAAATCATCGTTATCGTCTTTGGCTTCAATAACTACTTCTACCGCTTCTTCTCCTACTTTTTGAGCAATTTTATTGATTCCTTTTTCGAATAGTGAAGCTACATAACTTTTCTCAGAATCAGCATTCTCTCTGCGGGTTTTGATTGTATTTTCTAATTCGGAAATAAAACCATAATTAGCATCATTTGGTTCCTGCCAGCATGTATCTGCTCCTGTGTGACATGTTGGTCCGACAGGTTTCGCCTGAATTAAAAGCGTATCACCGTCGCAGTCGTTTTTTATACTTACCAGATTTAAAAAGTTGCCGCTTTCTTCCCCTTTTGTCCAAAGCCTTTGTTTGGATCGGCTGAAAAAAGTCACTTTTTGGGTTTCGATTGTTTTTTGAATTGATTCTTCATTCATGTAACCCATCATTAGGACATTTTTCGTTTCTGAATCCTGAATAATCGCCGGAATCAATCCGTGAGAGCTTTTAATATCTATTTCCATATTAGTCTAAAGTTGTAAAGCCCAAAGTCTTAAAGTTAAAACTACATTCGAACTTCTATATTGTTGTTTTTATTGTTTAAATCTTTCTTCTTGACTCTATTCTAAAGTCTAACTTCAATATCATTTTTCCTAAGTTCCTGTTTCAACGCTTTTATTTCGATTTCTTTAAAGTGAAAAACACTCGCAGCCAAAGCTGCATCTGCTTTTCCTACCTTAAAAGAATCAACAAAGTGCTGAATATTTCCGGCACCTCCCGAAGCAATAATCGGAATATTAATTAATCCTGACAATTTTGCCAAAGCCTCGTTTGCAAAACCATTTTTAGTCCCGTCATTATCCATTGAAGTGAATAATATTTCTCCTGCACCTCGTTCAGCCACTTCTACAGCCCAATCGAATAAATTTAATTCTGTTGGAACTTTTCCACCCACCAAATGTACGATCCACTGTCCGTCAATTTGTTTAGCATCAATCGCTACTACAACGCACTGGCTTCCAAATTTCTGAGCCAGGTCATTAATCAATTGCGGATTTTTAACTGCGGATGAATTAATCGAAACTTTATCAGCACCATTATTCAAAAGGATTTCAACATCTTCAACAGACGAAATTCCGCCACCAACCGTAAACGGAATATTGATTTTCTCCGCCACACTTCGTACCATATTGACTAACGTTTTTCTACGCTCTTCCGTTGCCGAAATATCCAGAAAAACCAATTCATCCGCACCTTCAGCCGAGTAAATTTCAGCCAGTTCAACCGGATCACCCGCATCACGCAAATCTACAAAATTTACGCCTTTTACGGTTCTTCCGTTTTTTATATCTAAACAGGGTATAATTCTTTTTGCTAACATTCTTTAATGTGTCAATTTATACAATTAGATAATTTGAAAATGAGATAATTAGATAATTTTAACTATACGCTAAATAATTGACTAATTTTCTAATTGACACATTATCTCAATTGTTTTATTTTCTAATTATAAAATCCTCCAATTGCTTTAAGGAAATTCTCCCCTCGTAAATCGCTTTCCCGATTATAGTTCCTTCACAACCTAATTCTGCTAATTTTGGGAGTTCATCGAAAGTTGAAATCCCACCGGAAGCGATTAATTTTATTCCTTGAGCTTCAGCCAAAATTTTAGCATATAAATCAAAACTTGGACCTTCCAACATTCCGTCTTTTGCAATATCCGTACAAATTACATACTCAATTCCTTTTGTTTGATAATCCTGAATAAACGGAACCAAATCTTCATCAGAATCTTCCAGCCATCCTGAAACCGCTACTTTTTCATCTTTTGCATCAGCTCCTAAAATGATTTTATCCGAACCGTATTCTGCAATCCATTTTTCGAAAATTGTTCTGTTTTTTACGGCAATACTTCCACCAGTAATTTGGTTGGCACCGCTTTCAAACGCAATTCTCAAATCATCATCCGATTTTAAACCTCCTCCAAAATCAATTTTCAAACCGGTTTGTGTTGCAATTTGCTCTAAAATTTTATAATTGACAATTTTGCTTGATTTTGCACCATCAAGATCTACTAAATGCAGGTATTCTATTCCGTGTGCTTCAAATGATTTCGCTACTTCAAGCGGGTTTTCATTGTAAATTATTTTGGTATCATAATCACCTTTGGACAAGCGAACGCATTTTCCTTCAATGATATCTATGGCTGGTATTATTCTCATTTTATTAGTCTTAAAGTTTGAAAGTCAAAAGTCGTAAAGTTTTGATTTCAGATTAACGATTTTTGATTTCAGATTTTTAAAATTGATATTTTAATTGATATTTGAAACTGCTATTGAAATTTAAACCTTTATATTTTCAGGAAGTTTTCCAATATCTTCTCTCCAACATCACCACTTTTTTCAGGGTGAAATTGTGTTCCGTAAAAATTATTTTTATGCAAAGCCGAAGCGTATTCCAATTCATAATTTGTTGTAGCAATAGATTCAGCACAATTGGGAGCGTAAAAGCTATGTACCAGATACATGAATTCATTTTCAGCAATATCTTTAAACAAATCTGATTTTAGATTATAGATTTGGTTCCATCCCATCTGTGGCACTTTTACTTTTGAAGTAAATTTAATCACATCCACATCAAAAATTCCCAAACCTTTTGTGTTACCTTCTTCCGTTGAATTGCACATTAATTGCATTCCAAGACAGATTCCGAATACAGGCTGTTTCAATTTTGGAATCAAACTATCCAAACCGCTTTCCTGCAGTTTTTTCATAGCGTAACTCGCTTCGCCCACACCTGGGAAAATCACTTTATCTGCCGACTGAATTTCTTCAGGATTATTACTCAAAACAGCCTTAAAACCAAGTCTTTCAATAGCAAACATGATGCTTTGAATATTACCTGCGCCGTAATTTATGATAACTATTTTCATTTAATTTTTGTTTCAGGTTTCAAGTTTAAAGTTTCAAGTTGCTCAACAAAACGTGAAACCTGAAACTTTAAACCTGAAACAATTTTTCTAAAGATCTGTATAATGAGCAATCATTTTATTTACCAATCCGTTTTCATTAAAAAACATAACTTCAACTGCCATTTTATTCATAACCGATTTATAATAAAGTGCAACCGAATCAATACCTGATGTAACTTCTATCAATTCAAAATGCAAATCAGGAATTTTGGTTAACGCTTTTTCCCAGTATGCCCTTACCTCTTCTTTTCCCTGAATTGAGCCACTTTCTATTCCTGCAGCCAGTTTTAACATTGGCGTTGTAATTTCAATTTCTTCCGAATAATGCTTCATGATATCGTCTAAATCATGAGAATTCCAGGAATCAATCCATTCTTTGGCAAATTTTTTAGCGTCCATTTCATTTTTGTTTGATTTGTTTCAGACCCCACGTTTCAAGTTACTCAACAGAACGTGAAACCTAAACTTGAAACATTTTTTTACAACATTCCCTTCGTCGAAGGCAAAATCATTTTCTCAGTATCTCTTTTTACGGCAACTTTTATAGCTTTAGCGAAAGCTTTAAAAATCGCTTCAATTTTATGGTGTTCGTTATCCCCTTCTGCTTTGATGTTGATATTTGCTTTTGCACCGTCTGAGAACGATTTAAAGAAATGAAAAAACATCTCAGTTGGCATTTTACCTACCATTTCGCGTTTAAATTCGGTTTCCCAAATCAGCCAGTTTCTTCCTCCAAAGTCAATGGCAACCTGGGCTAAACAATCATCCATTGGCAAACAGAAACCATAACGCTCAATACCTAATTTATTTCCTAATGCTTTTGCAAAAACTTCTCCAAGCGCAATTGCTGTATCTTCAATTGTATGGTGTTCATCAACTTCTAAATCACCTTTTACCAGAATTTCTAAATCCATTTGACCATGACGGGAGATTTGATCTAACATGTGATCAAAGAAAGCAATTCCCGTATCGATTTTACTTTTTCCTGTTCCGTCAAGATTTAGATTGATAAAAATATCTGTTTCATGTGTTTTACGGGTAATCGAAGCCGAACGTGCTTCTAATTTCAAAAACTCATAAATTGTTTTCCAGTCGGTTGTCTGCAAAATAATCGTTTCATCTAATTCTTCACGTTTTGATGAAATTTCAGTACTTCCTGCGCCATCAGTCAAGTTCATGAAAATGGCTTTTGCACCAAGGTTTTTAGCCAGTTCAACATCTGTTAGACGATCTCCTAATACAAAAGAATTTGCCAGATCATAGTTTGGATTATCGATATATTTCGTCAGCATTCCGGTTCTTGGTTTGCGTGTTGGCGCATTATCCTCAGGAAATGATCGGTCAACAAAAATATCATCAAACAAAACACCTTCGTTTTCAAAAGCTCTTAAAATAAAATTTTGTGTTGGCCAAAACGTATCTTCCGGAAAACTATCCGTTCCCAATCCGTCCTGATTGGTTACCATTGCCAGTTCGTAATCCAGTTCATTGGCAATTTTAGCCAGATACTGAAACGCTTTTGGGTAAAATTCCAGTTTTTCTAAACTGTCTAATTGATATCCTTCCGGTTCTAAAACAATCGTTCCGTCACGATCGATAAAAAGTACTTTTTTCATTTTATTTATTTTTTTTAGGAGTTTTACATTCTTTACAGAAATCTGACAACTCCTCTATTTCTTTTAAAACTTGTTCGTGTAATTTTTCTAATTTATCTTTTTCACTACCTAAATTAGTCTCATTAGAAGTTTTAGAAATCAATTCGTTAAGTTCTTTTTGATTCTCATAATAAAGTGGTTTTAAAAAAGATATATCTGAAAGTGTGCGTTTCTCTTCAAATATTTTTTTACGTAATTTTCTTGCATACAATTCAGACAAATCAAAACCATATTGTCCCAAATATACCATTGCTTGTGCATTTTTATCATCAACTGCAATTATTGATGAGGATTCTCTTTTGAATGTATTATTTATCTTCGAATTAAAATTTTTGGTGAACATGAACTCAATATTTGACATTGCAAAATTAAGGTCTGCACCAATAACCATCATAAAATTATTAACCTTTACATCCCCAACTTTTGTTGAAGGTGATTGAAAATCGGATATTTTCAATTGATATTTTCCATCCCAATTAATTTCATTTTGCGAATAGCTATTTATGCAAAATAAGATGCTAACTATAAAAAGTAATTTCTTCGTGTTATTTTTTGCCACAGATTTAGATGTTTATTTTATTCTGCTATATGTTTTAAGGACAAATTAAATTAATTAAACGATTTTTAAGTCGTGGTAATGTTTTTATGTGTTATTAATTTTGTGATGTTTGCGTCCTTTGCGGTTAAATAAACCTTAACTCAACAACTTCAATTCCTTAATTAAAACAGCATTTTCCTCAGGAATGCCAATCGTAAAACGAAGGCAGTTTTCACATAACGGCTGAGTAGTTCTGTTGCGGATTACAATTCCTTTTTCAATTAACTGATCGTATCTTTTATTGGCATCATCAACTTTTGCCAACACAAAATTAGCTTCTGTAGGATATACTTTTTCAACAAAAGCAACGTCTCCCAAAACTTTAAGCAGTTCTTCTCTCTGTTCGATGATAGCAGCAATTTCCTGTTTTATTTTTTCTCCATCTTTCAAACGTTCAATCGCTCTTTGCTGCGTTAGTTCGTTTACATTATAAGGAGGTTTAATTTTATTTAAAACTGAAATTACAGCTTCGGAGGCATAACAAATTCCTAAACGAATTCCGGCTAATCCATAGGCTTTTGAAAGTGTCTGAGTGATTACCAGATTTGGGTATTGATCCATTTCTTGCAACCAGCTTTCTTTTTCCGAAAAGTCAATATATGCTTCATCGATTACGACCAAACCTTTAAAGTTCTGCAGCAGTTTCACCACACTTTCATCTGAAAAAGAATTTCCTGTTGGATTGTTTGGCGAACATAGAAAGATAATTTTGGTATTATCATCAACAGCATCAAGGATTTTCTCAACCTGTGGCTGAAAATCTGTTGACAACAAAACTTCCCTGTTTTCAATTGCATTAATGTTAGCCAAAACACTGTACATTCCGTAAGTTGGAGGCAGTGAAATAATATTATCTGCCTTTGGTTCACAAAAAGCCCTGAAAAGCAAATCCAAAACCTCATCGCTTCCATTTCCTAATAAAACCTGGCTTTGTTTTACATTATTATTTTTGGCTAAAATTGCTTTAACCGAATTCTGCTGTGGATCCGGATAACGGTTCACACCATTCTGAAACGGATTTTCATTCGCGTCCAGAAAAATCATTTCGGCAGTATCAAAATCTTCAAACTCATCACGAGCTGAAGAATAGGGTTTTAATATTTTTACGTTTTCACGTATTATGGTGTTTATATCGAAGGTACTCATTGTTTTATTTTTAGGGAGAAGAAAGAATTAAGAAGAAAGAATAAAGATTCAAATCTATCCTTATACTCATTCATCTTGCTTCTTGTTTCTATTTTCTTTGTTGTAAACTCTTTAATCTCAAGGTAACAGCATTCTTATGCGCCTGCAATCCTTCGGCTTCTGCCATAACTTCAATCGCTTTACCAATATTCTGAATTCCTTTTTCTGAAATTTTCTGAAACGTCATTGATTTCATAAAACTATCCAGATTTACTCCACTGTAATTTTTGGCATAACCGTTTGTCGGCAAAGTATGATTGGTTCCTGAAGCATAATCCCCGGCACTTTCAGGAGTATAATTTCCAACAAAAACAGAACCTGCATTAACAATTCCGTTACAATAAAAATCATCATATTCTGAGCAGATGATAAAGTGTTCCGGACCGTATTCATTGATTAGTTCCAAAGCAATTTTATCGTTTTCAACAAAAATTAATTTAGAATTCGCAATTGCTTTTTTTGCAATTTCTTTTCTTGGCAGCTCTTCCAGCTGAATCTCAATTTCTTTTTCAACTGCTGCAATAAGCTTTTTCGAAGTTGAAACTAAAATTACCTGGCTATCAGCCCCATGTTCAGCCTGAGATAACAAATCTGAGGCAACAAAAGCCGGAACAGCTGTATCATCAGCCACAACCAATAATTCTGAAGGTCCTGCAGGCATATCAATTGCAACTCCAAACTGGGTTGCCAATTGTTTCGCCACCGTTACAAACTGGTTTCCGGGACCGAAAATTTTATATACTTTCGGGATTGACTGCGTTCCGAAAGTCATTCCGGCAATAGCCTGGATTCCTCCTACTTTTAATATTTTGGTTACTCCGCATAAATTGGCAGCATACAAAATTGCAGGATTAATTTTTCCGGTTTTATCCGGAGGTGAGCATAACACAATTTCTTTCGAACCGGCAATTTCTGCAGGAACAGCCAGCATTAAAACCGTTGAAAATAAAGGAGCGGTTCCACCCGGGATATACAAACCAATTTTTTGAATTGGTCTTTTTTCCTGCCAGCAGTTTACACCTTCAATCGTTTCAATTGAGATTCTTTCTGTTTTTTGTGCTGAGTGGAATTTATAAATATTGTTTTTAGCCAGCTGAATCGCTTCTTTCAATTCGGCCGAAACTAAAGTAATTGCTTCTTCAATTTCTGCCGGAGAAACTTCATAATTGTCTAAAGCAATTCCGTCGAAGATAGAAGTGTATTTTGCAACGGCCTCATCCCCTTTTTTCTGTACTTCTTTAAATATTTCTTTAACCGTAACTTCGATATCATCGATTGTTTTCGTAGGTCTTTTTAAAATTTCTGACCAGGTATCCGGTTTTGGGTTATTTATTTTATTCATTTTTTTATGCTTTAAGCTTCAGGCTGTACGCAATAAGCTTTATTAACTTTATGTTTTTTTGGCTTAAAGCGTATTGCCTAAAGCCTATAGCGGACTAAGTCCTAAAGAACCATTTTCTCAATTGGGCAAACCAAAATTCCTTCTGCTCCAGCTTCTTTCAACTGATCGATTACGTCCCAAAAAGTATCTTTATCGATTACAGAGTGAACACTGCTCCATCCTTCCTGAGCCAATGGCAAAACGGTAAGACTACGTAAAACAGGCAAAATTCTGCCAATTTCATCAATTTTTTCGTTTGGCACATTCATTAAAATGTATTTTGAATTACGTGCTCTTAAAACCGACTGGATTCTGAATTTTAAGGTATCGATGTGTTTTTGAATTTCCGGAGAAACTTTTGGGGAAACAGCTAAAACTGCTTCACTTTTCAAAATTACCTCAACTTCTTTCAAATTATTTTTAAATAAAGTACTTCCGCTTGAAACAATATCAACAATTGCATCGGCAAGGCCAATATTAGGTGCAATTTCTACTGAACCTGAAATCTGGTGAATATCTACTGTTAATCCGAATGAACCGAAATATTCATTAACTGTATTTGGATAAGAAGTCGCAACTCGCAAACCAGCTAAATCCTGAATCGAATTATATTCAAAAGTTTTAGGAACCGCTACAGAAACTTTACATTTTGAAAATCCTAATTTCTGAACTACTTCAATACCTTTTCCTTTTTCTACCAAAAGATTATCGCCAACAATTGCTAAATCTACCACTCCATCAATTAAATATTGCGGAATATCAGAATTTCTTAAATATAAAACTTCAAGAGGAAAATTTGAAGCTTCGGCTTTTAACTGATCGATTCCGTTGTTGATTGAAATGCCGCAGTCTTTAAGGATCTGAATGCTGTCTTCATTTAAACGACCTGATTTTTGAATTGCAATTTTTAAAGTACTCATTTTTCTTTTTTTTGTTTAATTAATAGTTTGAGTACAAAGAATAGGTAATAAAAAACCCGTTTGAAGTACTCAAACGGGTTTTAAAATATGATGATTTACATTCATACCATTAACACATCGCCTGAGAGCAATTATGAAAATGATGATGATGTAATTGGTTTATAAACATTGTTGGTTGTTATTCTTTGATTCGGTTGCAAATATACAGGTTAATTTCATAAAAAAGCAATTTTTAATTTAACTTAACTATAGTTTATTGTTAAAAAAAAGATCACAAACCTTATTTCAGTACATTTTTACAATTGCAATGTGTTTGTTTCTTCGTTAAATTCTAAAATTACTGTGGTTCCTATATTTATTTTGCTTTCTATATGAAATTGAATATTCAGCAGTTTCGTAAAACGTTTTACGATAGACAATCCTAATCCCGTTCCTTTAATCTCAGGATGTCCTGATGAGTTTGATCTGAAAAAAGGATTAAAAACAGCTTCTAAATCGCTTTTTTTAATTCCGATTCCATTGTCCGAAATTTTACAGTTTATTTTATTGTTTTCTTTAGAAAGAAAAACAGAAACTTCGCCACCATGATTGGAATATTTGACAGCATTCGAAATAATATTCCTAAAAATCGTTACCACAAGATAATTATCCGAGTTGATGTAATAATCTTCTTCAGCCTCAAATTTCATATTGAGATTTTTACTGTTTATTCTTCCTGAATTTAAATTGATGACATCTAAAACTACAGCATTTAGATAAACCGATTCCGGCAGGATATTTTGTCTCTGATTCTCAAACCGGGCCAGCATTAAAAGCTGATCAACCAACATATTTAAATGATCTACTTCGTTGATGCAGTAATTTATTTTTTCTTCGTATTCTTTATTATCCCGTGGCTTTCTAATCAGTACTTCAAGCGTTCCCTTAATCACCGTTAGAGGTGTTCTTAGTTCATGAGAAGCATCGGATGTGAATTGTTTTTCACGTTCTACCGCATCTTCTATACGGTTTAATAAGCTGTTAATGGTTTCAGAAAGGGTGTGCAATTCATCACGTTGTTTAGGCAAAGGAATTCTCATTTTCAGATTGTCCTTTGTAATCATTCCCGATATATCAGTAATTGCATTTATGGGTTTTATGCTTCGTCCGGCAAAAAATCTTGCAATTAAAAACAGTACTACTAAAATTATAGGAAATGCTATTAACAGAGTTTCAAAAAGGTTATTTAAAACTTTTGCCGAATCTGTCAATGGCATTGCAATTATCAGATAGCCGATTTTTTTTGATTTAATATGCAGCGGTACCTGAATCTGCCTGACAGTACTGCCTAATAAATCTGCATCGAACATTTTAAAATGCTCTGCACTATCATGAAACACAAGAACTTCATTCTTTAAATTAGGGGATTTTTCAATCACTTTTTTATTTAAATCCAAAAACTGGACAAAAACCGGATTTACATCTACAGAATTGTGTTCCCGTTCTTCCCACTCTTCAGCATCCATTAAAATAACGACATTGTTCTCGACTTTAATTTCCTTTAAATGATCCTCAATTTCAATCATTAAATTTTCATCAAGATGCTTGTAAACAGTAAATTTTACTGTGGAATAAATTGCTGAAAATACCACCAGAATCAGCAAACCTGTTGTGATGATATAGTTTAAGGCTATTCTGTTTTTAAAGGAAAGCTGTTTCATTTTTAATCGTTAGCAATGTAACCTACTCCGCGTATCGTTTTTATATAATCTTCTTCAATTTTTAAATTCAGTTTTTTTCTGATGGCATTAATAAAAACATCAATAACACCGGTATCATATTCAAAACTGATATTCCAGACGTCTTTTAAAATCTCATTACGGGTACACACTTTTCCTTTATTTCTAATTAAATAAACCAACAATTCAAATTCTCTTTGTGTGAGTGCAATTTCTTCATCATTTTTTAAAACGATATATTTCGACAAATCAATTGTAATAGTTCCTAACGACAATGTTTCTGAACCTTTTTGATACCTAAAATGAACTTTGATCCGTTCTACTAATTCTTCAAAACTAAATGGCTTTTTGATATAATCGTTAGCCCCGGCTTTTAAACCTTCTATGGTTTCTTTTACGGTATCTTTTGCAGTCAAAAAAATAATGGGAGTTGTATGATTTTTAATTCTGATGGCTTTACAAAGATCTATACCGCTGATTTTAGGCAGCATCCAATCCAGTAAAATCAAATCAAATTGCTGGCTTTGGGTTAATTCAAAACCTTTTAAACCGTCATTTGCAGTGGTTATCTGATATCCTTCTTCCTGAAGTCCCTGCTGCAAAAACTGAACAATTCCTAACTCATCTTCTACTATTAAAATATGCATTGCTACTGTTTGTAATTAAGATTAATTTTTAGGCTTTTATAGTTATTATTTTTTTCAAAGATAATTTTTTTTCATTAATCATCTTATGAAACCTACAGCCCTAGCCCTGATGGAAGCGGCATCTCCCGATTTAGAAAAACAAGGCTTTTTAGCCGTAGTTTTTATTTGTCGGGAATACAGCGGACAGCAGGAAACAGCTCCTAAAAAAATCTATTCAACGACTATAATTTACTATTCTACAATTCTTTATATTTCTAAGGCAAATTCTTATCTTTGAGAGAAAGAGCTTTTTATAATGAGGAACACTTTAAAAAAATACAGCAACAAGGCCAAAGCCGCTTTTGTTTTACTGATTGTGATGCTGATCATCGTACTGAGCAATTTTAATACGCTGCGGAATTCTGAAAATGTCAATGAAAATATCAATACAATTTATAACGACAGACTGGTTGTGGGGTATTATATTTTTCAATATGCGAATGAACTTCATTACATAAAGACAGAAGCACAAAAAGAGAATTTAAATGATTTTACAAAAAATGAAGAAATAAAAAGTTCTCTGAAAATAATTCACACTATTGATGCCTTGTATTTTAAAACTGTGCTGACGCCAAAAGAGAAAATTCATTTTGACAGTTTTCTGGCTTCCTGTTCAGCAATCAATAAAGATGTTCAGAATAAAAACTGGAATCATATTGTACCATTGTGTGATAAAGCCTTAAATACACTGAATCAGCTTTCTGAAATTCAGGTAAAAGAAGGCAAAGCAAAACTGGCCAGCGCCAATGCGATGCACAGTGGTAATAACACACTCGGACAGCTTGAGATAGCTTTGTTATTTGTTTTGGGCGGCATTACTTTTTATTTATTGCTTATAAAAAAGCCAAGAAGAAACATCAAAATTCCGGGATCGCCGAGTCTTAATTAAAAAACGAAAGCCTGTGAAATAGTACTTCACAGGCTTTTGAATATTGTAGTTGAAAAAATTAATCGTTTTGATTCTGCATTCCGAAGAGATTTCCTTTCTGAAATAATTTCAAATCTTCTTTTAAAGCTTTACTGTTGCGCTTGGTAAGTTCTTTCGAATCTAAATCACTTAAATCGGGTTTTCCGGCATTTACCCAGGCTGTGTACCAAAAGCTGGCAGTTGCTGTGATGGCTTTTTTCATTTGATTTTCGACCATTCCGTTTAATTCGGCATGCAACTTTACAGCATACTCATCTGAGAATTTAGCCGAATTGTATTTGCTCTTCACGATTTTTCCCTCAGCATCTACAACAAAAACCTGATTTTCCGGAGTTGTTGATCTTAATTTTTTATCAACCGCTAATAGAGGCTGAACCAGACTGTGTGTATCTTTGATCATGTCCCAGGTTGCTTTATGAATATCTTCATAATAGTGCGCTTCGGGTACATTTAATTTATAATTTTTAACGAATAACTCAGGCAATCTGCTTTCCCAAAGTGAATGAATCCCTTTTTGATCCGTCAATTGTCCGTCGTGATTGGCAGAAGTATGCAAAGGCATGTGTGCATCGCCGATATAATGTCCTAAATCTGCGGCAAGGAATAAAATTTCAGCTCTGTTTTTTTCTTTGAAGGCTTTAGTTAACTTAGCCATTATGTCTTCGATGAACCAAGGTAAAATTCCGTTATCATTCAGGAATTTAGCATCGTATTTTTTAGTTGCTTCTTCTAATGTTTTAGGCAGACTATCAACAGAAGTTTTGAAATTTTCCAAATCAATATAATGTCTTGGGTTTTCGTCTTTATATTTTAAAGCATATTTACGAATATCCGGAACAGAAGCTTCCTGTGTAATAAAATCGATATGATTGTAAAAAAAGACTTGTAACTGTTGTGGTAAAGCCATTACTGCTGCTTTATTGATACGTTCGTGTCCTACGATTCCCCATGATAAGGTCAAAAAACCAATAATAACTGCGAAAAAAGCTATTAGTTTTGGTTTCATTTTAAAGTTTTTCATTTGAATTTTATTTGAACTACAAATTTATTTCATTTAAAGATAATTCAAAAGAATACCAATTAATATTATGTTAATTTAATTTTACTCAGCTTTATCTCTAATTTACCAACAAGTTTGCATTAAACCTGCTTTGAGATTTTTTTTCAAAAGTTTGTACTATTTTTACTTTAAAAATTAAATATATGCGCCTGATTTATTCGAGTATTGTCTTTCTTTTCATTTCTATCTGTTCAGCACAAGATGACATTGTACAATTAAAAAATGTTAGCGACACCATTTTAAATTCCAAACGAGTATTGACCGTACCAGATCCTCTGAATGGAGTAAAAACAATGCAGCAATTATTTCCCGGAAGACTATACAAGAAATCATCCTACAACACTTTTATAAGCTGGAAATGCAACACTTGTAAACCCTCAGTCTACACAGATGTTAATGGCGTTGAAGAAGATCCATTATTTCCTTATTCGGAAGGTGTTGCAACACGACTTGATACCACAATCAGTTATTCGGATTCAAAAGGAAATCAATTCAAAATGTTGGTTTTTAATCATTCTGTTTATGATGCCGACGGATCGCAGACAGGGCGTTTTAGCGGAGGGCTTTTAGGATTAGCCAAATTTTCTAAAAATGGAAATATCTGGGAAATGAAGTCGTATCAACCTGCAATTGCTGCGTTTGGTGCTTTCTCTCATATACCTGCTTTGAAATTGGTAGAAATTGGCGAAGATCAATACGCTTTTTCGCTGATACATGCCAATGGTGGTGCAGGTGGTCCGTATAACGCATACCTTTATCTCATTGTAGGTTTTAACGGAAAATACCAGACTTTGATGGAACTGGGAGATTACAGACTTTCTAATAATGCTGAAGGAAGTACCGAATGGTCAAGTACATACAAAGTTGTGAATGATGGCAAGAAAAAGTTTTTCAGGGACTTTGCTATTACAACCAGAGGTTTCTATAAAAAAGCCAAAGGAACTGAGGATGACTTTGAAGTGGATATGCCAAAGGAGTTAAGCGAAATGGTGAAAACAAAAAAGCAATTTAATTTTACAATTGAAAAACGTCTTTCATTTGATGGCAAATGGTATACTGTCGTTGGTAAACCTGTTGTGAAATTTTCTAATATTAAATAAAAATTATTTCAAATAAAGAATTGACACCAAAGCTAAACCCGCAATAAATACCCAAAGGAAAACGCCCTGCAATAAAGGCCTTACTCCTACTGATTTTAAAGCATTACTATTTAGAGTTGCTCCGATCAAAAACAACGTTATTGTTAAACCGATTTTGGCAATTCCCACAATATTTGGGGTAAAAATGGCTATTTGAGGCACGTAAGAATTCAATAGCATTGCTAAAACAAACAATCCAATAAAGTACGGAATCTTGATTTTTGAGTTTTTATTTTTAAAAATAATTGCGGTTACAATCGAAATCGGAATAATCCATAACGCTCTTGCGAGTTTTACAGTTGTAGCAATCTGCAAGGCTTCGGCACCATATTTATTGGCTGCTCCTACTACCGAACTTGTGTCATGAATCGCAATGGCACACCATAATCCAAAATCCTTTTGAGATAAATCAAGCTGATGACCAATGAACGGAAATACAAATAAGGCAACTGAGTTTAGAATAAAAATCACACCCAAAGCTATCGAAGTCTGATTTTCGCTTGATTTAATTGTTGGCGAAATAGCAGCAATGGCACTTCCGCCACAGATTGCAGTTCCACATGAAATTAAGTGTGATGTTTTTTTATCGGTTTTAAGCCATTTCCCTAAAAGTGTACCGAAAATTAATGTACTGAAAATAGACAGGACAGTTAGTAAAAAGCCTTCTTTTCCTGCTGAAATTGCTGATGAAGCATTCATTCCAAAACCTAGACCAACTACAGAAAACTGCAATAAAAAGGTAATCGCTTTATGATTGAATGCTATAAATGGATTCCCAAAAACATTTACAATCAAAACTCCCAATAACAAAGCAATTGGCGGCGAAATTATTGAAAACAGACACAAAATGATTACTGCTCCAAAAATAAGCTGCTGAAGAAAAAGATTAACTTCAAATAAATGGGACGCTGTATGTTGTTGTGTTTTCAAAATAGGGTACTTAATATTTACCCTGCAAAGTTCTGCCCTTTATATGGAATTAGCCAATCGTAAAATACAATGGTCTATAACTTCAGGTTATAATAAGAAGCAATATTTTGAATAAATAATTCAGATAAAGCATCGGATTTTCCTAGTAATGTAATAATGTAAAAGTATCTTTCGATCGTTAAATTTTCAACATCCAAAACTATCAATTCATTATTTTTAAGCTCCTTGCCTACTGCATGTATTGACATGAAAGCAAAACAATCTGAATTAAGCAGATACGATTTGATGCTTTCCGTGCTACCCAACTGCATTTCGATTTGCAGATCGGATAATTTTACACCTACCTGTTTCAAAGCATATTCAATAACTTCTAGTGTTCCGGAACCACGTTCTCGTGTGATGAATTTCATGGTTTTTAAATCTTCCAGTGAAATTTCGTTTTGCTTTACTAAAGGATTTTGAGTATTGCAGACCAAAACCAGTTCGTCTTTTATAAACGGAACATATTTAATGGACTGATTTTTAGATTGTCCTTCTACAATTCCGATTTCGATTTCTTTGTTAATTAAGGCATTTTCAATCTGTTCAGTATTTCCATTCAGCAAATTGACTTTGATATCCTGCTGTTTTTGATGAAACCTTGCTAAAACAGGCGAAATAATATATTGTGAAATGGTCGTACTTGAACCTAATCGCAGTAATCCCTGACGTTCGTTACGAAACGAACTCATATCAAAGTCGATTTCGCGATAAATTTCGAAGATATTTTTGGTATGCTCTAAAAGAATTTTTCCTGCCGGAGTTAAAGCAATTTTAGAACCGTTACGTTCAAAAAGCTTGGTTTTATACGTTTCTTCGAGTTCCTGAATATGCTTGGAAACAGCTGGCTGGGTAATGTACAATTCTGTTGCCGCTTTAGTAAAATTAAGGCGGAGTGCAACGGTGTAAAATACTTTTAGCCTGAAGTCCATGATTAATTATTTTTAAATTCTTTGCGAATCTCTGTGAAATCTTTGAGAAACTTTGTGGTATAATTATTTTACAGAGATTCACTGAGCTTTCGCAAAGTTTTCCCTGAGATAAAATAAATATAAACTACAACATCCCATTATACTTCCTAACAAACCATTCCGTAGTCAATAAAGCAGCGATAAAAACCAATAACCAAATCCAGTCAATTAAAGGTGTTTTAATTGAAATGTTTTTCTCTATTGATTTGTATTCTTTGTTTTCTAAAAGTGTCTGAATCAAATCATCTGCCTGATTTTCGAAAAATGCTTTTCCATTAGTTTGTAAAGCCAATTGTTTTAGTTTTTGAACATCCGGATTTACAAATTGTTTTTCGATATCAAAATCCAAAATCTCAAAATGACTTGAATACGACGTATTGCTATTTAATTCTTTTACTGTAAAACTATATTTTCCGGCACCAAGACCATCTAAATTGGCAGAGAAAGAATTGTTTCCTTTTAGCAAATCGTAGTTTTTGCTTTGCTTCGTTTCGGCATTTGTAACCGTGATCGTTAATCTGGCTTTTTCGTCAAACTCATAGTTTTTATTGAAATATTGCGCATTGATTACAATGGCTTCTCCTGAATTATAAAAACTTTCATTAGTTACGACCAATGATTTTTTTGAAGCCGATGTTGCTAAAAACTGAATGATCTTATCTACAAAAACATCATATTTTTCGAATGACTGATTGTCGATATGACTTTGCAGACGCCATTTCCAGCTATTTTCTCCTAACAGAAAAGCGGTACGTTTGTTTTGATTTTCAGCGAAAGCTAATAAAGGTGCGTTTGTAGAAACGTTTCTGATTTTTGATGAAAGTAAAACCGATACATTTCCGTTAACTGTGATATTTCCGAAGAGATTTTGAAGCGGAGGAAAATTTTCAAAACCAATATTTTCTAACGCAAACAAATTAAACTGCGACTGAAATTCGGTTAAATAATCTTCTCTCTGATTACTCATTTTAAAAACCAGATTATTCTGTTTTTGGTTTAAGTAATTGAAATCGGTATTGGTTCCCGTAATAATAAAAGTATTGGTTCCGGCTAATTTGTTGTTGTCAAAAATAGGTTTAAAAGCACTATTGGGCTGATACAAAACCAAAACTGATACATCATTTAACTTATCGAGTTCATTTGGCTTTGCTAAAATCACTTTTCGCTGTGCGTTTGTTTCAATAGAACGTTTCAGCGCTCCAATATCAGGATGATTTATAGAGGAAACTATCGCAATCGTTGATTTTTGATCGATTACTTCAACTGCAAAGTTCTTGATGTTGTTGTAACTGTTTTTCTCTTTTACATTAGAAGAAATAGTAGCCCTGAAAATCTGCAGCCCAACTTTATCAGCTGGCAACAATATGTTTAGAGAAGCTGTTTTTTTAGAAGTGGAAAAAGAAACTTTTTCTCTGGCTAAGACTGAATTTCCCTGCGAGATTGTAAAATCTGCGTTAACCGCTTTAGTACCTGCATATTGCAGAAAAACTTCAACCGGGAATTTATTTTTATGAAAAGCGTATTTGTTTACGTTTAACTGATTGATTTTTAAATCAAAAAAAGTGGTTATATCTCCCACAACCAAAGGATACACTTTATTGACAGGATCAAAACGATATACATAATCGTTTCCTGTAGTCTGATTTCCGTCGGTAATGATAACAGTTGGAAAAATCAGGTTTTTGTTGATGCTTTTTAAATTCTTTGCAACCTCATCCAGATTGGTTTGTTTTCCTTTGAAATCAAACTTGTCCGAAGGTTTGAAATCGGCATCAAATTGATACGACTGGATTTCAAACTTATCCTGAAGGGCGGGGTTTGAAATTAACTTCTGATATAATTCAACTGTCTTTTTATCGGATTTTAAAGCCGTAATAGAACTCGAATTATCAACCGCAATTGCCAAAGGCGTTTTAGTAATTTCCAACGAATTCTTAGTCATTACAGGATTAATCAGTAAAACCAATAATCCGAAGATGACCAAAAAACGCAAAAAAGCCAAAAACACATTCACATTCGAATGGTTTTTGGCTTTATAAAAATATTGAAAATACGACAATCCACCAGCTATTACTAAAGAAAGTAGTAATAATAGAATCGTGTTTGTAGTCATATATTTATTTAGTTTATAGTTGTTAGTTTATAGTTTTTGGTTCTGAACAATAACAACAAACCATCAACAATCAACTTATTAAGTAAGCATTCCTCCGCAAACATTAAGTACCTGTCCGGTAACATAAGCGCTCAAATCTGAAGCCAGGTAAAGACATGCATTGGCAACATCTTCAGTAGTTCCACCACGTTTCAACGGAATTCCGTCTCTCCATCCTTTTACTACATCTTCCGGTAATTTTGCCGTCATCTCTGTTTCAATGAATCCCGGAGCGATTGCGTTGCAACGTATATTACGTGAACCTAACTCTAAAGCTACTGATTTTGTAAAACCAATTGCACCTGCTTTTGAAGCAGCGTAATTCGTTTGTCCCGCATTTCCTGAAACTCCAACCACAGAACTAATATTCACAATAGAACCTGCACGTTGTTTTAAGAAAGTCTTCTGAATTGCTTTTGTCATATTAAAAACCGATTTCAGATTGACATCAATAACCTGATCAAAATCAGCTTCAGACATACGCATCAACAGGTTATCTTTTGTAATACCGGCATTGTTAATCAAAATATCAACTGTTCCAAAATCTGCTAAAACAGCATCCACAAAAGTCTGCGCTTCATTAAAATCTGCTGCATTCGACTGGTAACCTTTTGCTTTTACTCCCAAACCGTTCAATTCTGCTTCCAAAGCCTGAGCTGATGCTACAGATGAACTGTATGTAAAGGCCACATTGGCACCATGTTTAGCAAAAACTTCGGCAATTCCTTTACCAATTCCACGGCTCGCGCCTGTAATGATGGCTACTTTTCCTTCTAGTAATTTCATATTCAAAATTAATTTTAATAATTATTTGTAGCTAATCCTGCTATCCGTTGCAATCTTTTCTGTTTTAAAGAAAAACACAAAAGGATTTCCACTTCTATCAGGGCTAAAAACGACTTGTCAAATATAGAACAATTCCTTTTTTAAAAAAATAACAATTGTAATAACCTTTTAATATTATAAAAAAAATCATCCTAAACCCGGGGAAAAACAAAAAGCAGTTCAAAGTGAACTGCTTTTCTTCTAAATAAAATAAAAACTTATATATAATTCATCTTAGTAATGAAAAAGAAAACTCCAAGTATTACTACCAAAAACAGCATTCTATAAATTGATGATTGAAACTCTTTTGTACCATTAAGCTTATCTTCCTTTCTTTGTTTTATAAGGCTAATAATTGCTGTCGGAATAATTACAATTATGGAGAGATACAAATAATATCTTGTGTATTCAGGATATAATAACGATATCGTTACGAGAATCAAGCCCCACAAAAAGAGAGCGATATTCATTGGTGTGATATATTTTTTATCATTATTTTAAAATTTAAAATTATTCATACTTATTAAAAAAGCAGCTCAGTCTGAGCTGCTCTTTCTTCAAAATAAAAAATTAAAACTAAACGTTTATTATTGGAATGAGTACGCAACCATTCTAAAAGGAGTTGTTGTACTTGTAAAAGTATAAGCCTTATAACCTAAACCAGATATTTCTGCAAAATACAAACCTTGAGGGTTCATAAACTGATCATCAAGATTTTTTAAGAAAGATGGTGTTGCTATTGCTGGAGCCCCTACAGCAGTACTTGATTTCCAAACACCTGGAGTAAATGTAACTGTTTTATTAGTAGCATTTGCAGTCAAGGTAAAGTAATGATATCTTCTCGCTATCGTTGCTCCTGTTGCATCTCCAAATCTGTATTCGATATAATTAGTTCCATCAGCATTATTAAACCACAGCTGCACTCTTGTCAGCATGGCACCTGCAGCCTGTTCTGAATTCCCTAATAAAGACAAAAATAATGCAGAATTTGCTCCTTCAAATTTTGTTAAATTATAAATGTACCCGTATACATTATTTCCGCTTCCTGGCAATAACAGTTTATAATCATCTGTTAATACTAATGGCGCATTACTATATTTAATCGATGCTGAAACTCCTGCAGTTCCTGTTGCTGTGAAACTCCCATCAGCATCATTATACAAGAAGTTAGTCAGTTTCTGACCTTTAACTTCTATAGCAGGACTAACCACAATTCCGGTTGGTGTATATCCAATTCCCATACTGATCACTTCTCCCGAATTATCTATAGCTTCTGAATTTGAGAACCTTGTAACTGATGAAAAAGAAAAATCATATTTTTTAGCTGTGGTTCCATCATTGGTTTCTAAAAATCTAAAAAGTGGTCGTGTGTCTTCGCCAATAACCTTTTCTTCCATCTCTAAATTCTTTTCCAAATCCACCCAATCCTGGGCTGTGGCTTTAACAAAACGAACTTCTCGTACCAACCTGTTGCTTTTAAAAATGATATCACCGTTTTCCTGACCATAATACAGGAACTGAAAATCACCTAAATACCCTTTTCCTCTTAAAGCGGCAGTAGGGTAATTGTCTGAGTCTGATAAAAGATGTATTCTGTTAAACGTATTAAATAACACACTTACAGTACTGCCTAAAACTACATCATAATCACTGGTATATTTTTCTGTATCATCATCAAAATCTGATGCCATTTCCACTTTTTTACCCGGTAAAAATTTAAATAAGTGTGTAAAACCGCCTAATTGGGTATCATCTGTAAAATACACTGCTTTCCATCCCTGCTCTGATGACAGCAGCAAGTCATTCAGTTCTTTTTTCTGAGCATTTAATCGCTCGGTTGGGGTTACATCAAATTTTTGCTCGGCATCTGTATCGCTGTTACAAGCACTTAAATGCACCACAAGCAAGGCCATCATTAAATACCTGAATATATTTTTTAGTTTCATAATATCTATATTAAATTATATGTTGATGACAATTAATTATTTATAACCTTATTCGTGTTTATCTCGGCAGCATCCCTTAAAGCATAAAAATCTATATTGAAGGCGTCTTTGTAGTACTGCACCACTATAGCTTCTTTTTGTTTAAGTTTTGCTTTTCCGATAGGATCAGTAATACTTGCAAGAAGAGCTGCATATTCAGCTTTTGAACTTGTTAATATTATAGAAGCTGTTTCTGCAAAATCTTCAGTAATATTATTTCGGGCATAATTTGTTACAAAGCCCAGATTTCTTGAAACGGTAAGGTTTTCTAAATGCCAGGTTCCTGTGTAATCTCCTGGAGATATCTTTTGCCATGTCTGCTTATCAAATGATTTATTTTGGTTTAAAATATGAACATATTCATGTTGAATGGTATGAATAAATTCTGTTACATTAGCGCGGTTTTTTGTGTTTAAATAATCGACTTCAAACAGCGTTATCCTTTGTCCGGAATCTGCAATTCCTAACGTTCTGGTTCCGTTCGAATTTGAATTCACTCCCCCTACCAGAACTATTTCTCTCGGAGCAATTATTTTTACAAAATCACTACCACCAACTGCACTATAGCTATCTAACCATATTTGCTTAACGACATCTAAAGCTGGCTGAACTTTATCAACCATTGGCGGAAACAAAAATCTGGTATTGTCTACAGTATTTTGATTCCATTTATATTGTGCATTAATATTATAAGGATCTAAATAATTTGCTTCTATCCAATTATCTAATGCAGTTTTTTCCGGAACTGTGTAATCTAACTGACTGTCTGTCAATGATTCTTCCTGTGCACATGCCCCAAAAAACAAAACACCTGCAAGCAAAACTATTATTCTGTATTTTTCTACTATTTTCATAATACTTTAATTTTGATTAAACTTATCTTGGATTTTTCTCAATACCGTAATTTGATGCGCTGATAGGTATTTGTAAAGCCCTGCGTTTATCATCTTTTACCAAGATATTGGTTGGTTTTCCGAAAGTTTCATGTTCCACAACAATATTAAAACGTTTTACATCAAACCATCGTAAGCCCTCGTGCACAAAATCCCTTCTTCTTGCTTCCAGAATAGCTATAATATAAGAAGTTTGTTCTGAAGTCATATCATAGAATGGTGTTAGTTCTCCTTCAATTTCAGGATAAAGAAACATAAAGTCTTCTGTAGTTAATATATCTGTGGCTTCATTATATCCTGCTGTTCTTGTCCCTAAAAAGAAAACTAATTCTGTATTGGCCTCTGCAATCCTGCCTTTCATTACAAGTGCTTCAATACGATTTAAATAAAACTCATCGTTAGAAAGCAGCACAATTCCGCAATAAGGCTCACCAATTCCGGCACTTATGTTAGTGTATTTAAAATATTCTTCGAACTTAGGAGTAAAAAGTGTTCTACTGCTGTTGTATGAATAAAAATCAAAGTACCATGCTTTTCCAAAGGGATTACTTGAGTCAAAAATTTCATTTTGTTTATCATTATTAAGATAAAAATTATTTGAATTAGCAGATCTTCCAATAAGACTATTGGGAGAAGCAATTAACAAATTCGAAGTGTAAGCCGACTTACCATACTCTACAAACTGTATATCCGGAGCCAGACTAGAGAGTGTAGCATAGTCTTTTAACTTCTTGTCTGGTTTAGAACCTATCCCTGCAGTAACTTCGAGTACTTTATCCCAGTCACCTTTTATTAAATAAAACCGGCTTGCAAATGCTTTAGCTGCCTCCTTATTAAAATGAAACTTAGGTTCTGCATAATTATTTGTTACTAAGGGAAGCCCATCTTCAATATCCTTTTCAATAAAATCAAAAACCTCTTTTACACTATTTCTTTTATAGGATTTCAACAATTTTGTCTCTGGTTCAGTTACATAAGGAACACCTAAATCAGTTGCAGCAGTTGCAGGATTATAACGATTAGACCAAAGAGAAACCAACATAAAATGAGAATAAGCTCTTGCCAATAATGCTTCTCCTTTTTGAGGATTTAAATTTGCAGGACTTCCTAATTCTTCAATTGATTTTAATGCCTGATTGGCGTGAGCTATCGCTTTATAACAGGCATCCCAATAGCTTGCCTCTGTATCAATATCCGTTTGATCATGCATTTCCCAATTATAACTTTGCTCGTTTTTGCGTGCTATATTACTTAACTCACCATCTCCTACATTATCAGACATAGTTTCTGCTATATCCATATAAGATGCTTCCGGAATAGAATAGACTAATAATTCTGAAATTTTTTCAGGCGTATCTATTTGTGTTCGATTATCCGGCACTTCAGAAAGAAAATCATCACAACTACTAATACTTATAAGAACTAATAGTAATATGGCTATTTTTATATTTTTCATAATCAATTATATTAAAATGAAAGATTTATTGTAAAACTGTATTGTGTTGTAACCGGAAAAGCTACTCCACCTGTGTTTCGGAATTCCGGATCCTGGCCGTTTAATGCCTTATCTGAATAGATTAACCAAGGATTTACCGTAGAGCCTTTAAGCGTAAATGTGCTGAGACCTAATTTTCTTTTAAAATCTTTAGGAAACTCCCAACTTAATGATACATTTTTAAGTCTAACAAAATCACCATCAGCAACTCTTACATCTGAATAATTATAGGTATTGTAAGCTATTGATAACTGATCCTGAGTTCCGTAGTTTTGTACCAATCTCTTATCAGCAATAACAGGTACGTTTGTAAATTGTTCATCTCCTGGATTAATCCATCGATTTGTAAAATCTTTTGTAAATACTGTTAAATCATCATACTGACTATCAAAAGCAGGGTTCAAACGAACTTTATTTCCTCCTGAACCTACAACAAATACATATAAAGACCAGTTTTTATAGGTAAATGTATTAGCTAATCCTATTGATTTATTTGGCTCAATAGAACCTTCATATTTTAAATAATCAGTAACATTTTCATTATCCTGAAAGTTAGCACCTGCAACATTATCTTCTTCTCCATCCTGCAAGATAAAAGTTGGAAGTCCCTGATTATTTAATCCGGTAAACTGATAGGAATACAATGAATTTCTAGGATGTCCTATAGTATTTCCACCGTTTCCATCTATAAGATCAAAGGCGGTAGGCTGATTTTCTAACTTCGTAATTTTCTGATCAAATACAGAAAAATTCAATGTTGTTGACCATTTGAAATTATCATTCACTATATTTTGAGTAGTAAATCCAACCTCAATACCTTTTGTTTCCATATTAGCATTGTTGCCTTGTTTTATTCTTTGGCCGCCAATACCTGATGTTACTACATAATCCACTAAATCAAATGCTTTACGACTGTAAACATCTGTTACAAATTGTATGCGATTGTTAAACATTCCCAGATCTAATCCAATATTAGTTTCAAACTGTTTTTCCCAAGTCAAATCAGCGTTTTGTAATTCATCAATACTGATACCTGTTTCTCTATCAGAAATTCCTAAACGATCGGTAATATAACTTTTATAAATAGCCAATGAATTTGTTGCCGGACCAGCTGTTGCGGTAAGCCCATAAGAAGCTCTTAAAGCTAAATTATTTATTGATTTTACATTTTGCATGAATTTTTCTTCGGTTGCATTCCACTTCCCACTAAATGTGTAGGTTGGCAACCATCTGGAAGAGCCACTGTTTCCTTGTCTGTTAGAACCATCATAACGCCCCGTTACAGATGCAGTATAACGACGATCGTATGTGTATCCTACTTTTCCGAAAAAACCAACAGTTCTTTCTCTCTCTTGATTAAAACCATAATAAGAGTTTCCTTCATTTATAATTTTTTCAATTATTCTCGGATCTGTAAAGGCTGTAAGACCTCTATCGTATTGAAGTCCTGCAGCAGTAAAATTGTCACTATTTCTGTCTAACGAACGTAATTCAGTTCCGAAGAAGCCTTCAACTTCATGTTTATCTCTAAATGTGTTTCTATAATTTACACTGTTTCTGACATTGTAAGATGTAAGTTCGTTTGTAAATTTTCTTAAGAAACCACCATTAGGCAATACCGAAATTGGCAATGCTGTTAAATCTTCAGGATCCTTGTACAAAAATACATTTGCCTCTCTAACAATATCATTTTCACCATCTATGCCGTATTCTGTTCCTGCTTTATATGCTTCTGCAACGTTAGAATTCTCAAAGATTTTATGTTCCCGTGTAGTATTAGCATAACGTGCAGAACCTGTCAAATTATAAGTCAGATTTTTATTTATTTTATATTCTAAATCCATTTGAAAACGAATGTCTTTTACATCAATTTCCAAAACATTATTTTCCAATTCATTTATAATGTTAAAAGGAGCCCAATTGTTTCTGCTATATTCTAAATTACCTTCATCATCATAGGGTCTCAGAGTCCTGCTTGTACTTAAAACATAATTAAAAGGGTTAATGTCAAAATCTCTTGTAACTTTACCAAAAACTTCATCTTTCTTACTATCATAACTACCCGGCGCTCCTTGATTACGAATAGAGGCCAATGTTGATAAAGTAATATTTAATCTGTCATTTATAAAAAAAGTTCCTTTTAAATTTGATGATAATTGTTTTACATCATCTGCAATTGTCCATCCTGGATCTGTGTAGTATCCCAAAGAAGCATAAAATGTATTGTTTTTTCCGCCTCCCGAAAAACTCAAAGAATGATTTTGCGTAATAGATGGTCTGAATAAAACACTAAACCAATCTGTATTTGCTAACTCATATTTTCTTAAAAAATTATTTATATTAGGCTGGCTATTCTTAACTCCATATTGTCCCCCCGAAGTGTCGTAAAGATTAATCTGTTTTGCAAGAATATTGTATACTCCGCCAGATCTGCCCTGAAAGGATGAAGGCATATCAAGAAAACCTTTTTCTCTCATTTCCTGAAAAATACTCATAGATTCCTGAGAGTTTAGAATATCATATTGTGTGTAGCTTGGAACTGTTCTTACAGTATTTTCTACTGAATATGTTACTTTTAAAGGAGCATCTCTACGGCCTTGTTTTGTTGTAACAACCACAACGCCATTTAAAGATCTTGATCCGTAAATAGATGTTGCTGATGCATCTTTAAGAATTTCAATACTCTGAATATCATTTGAATTTAATCCCGCAACAGAAGAACTCAACAATGTTTCTGAATTTCCTGAAGCCAGATCTGCAAAAGATATGTTAATTATATCTTCCTGTACAACACCATCAATAACCCATAATGGCTTTGTGTCTCCAAAAATTGATGATGATCCACGCACCGTAATTTTTGGCGCTGTTCCAAAAGTCCCCGTAATATTCTGAACGGTAACTCCGGCTGCTTTCCCTTCTATCATTCTACTGATATCCACTACACCATCAACTTTTAATTCGGAACCAGAAATTTTACTAATGGCACCTGTAAAAGTTCTTTTTGAAGTTTTTTCATATCCGGTAGTAATGACAACTTCTTTTAAATTCTGACCAACTTCACTTAACACAACCGTTGGAGAAGTATTTTCAATACCGATTTCTTTAGTTTCAAAACCTACATAAGAAATCACTAACTGACTGCTGTTAGCTGGCATTTCGATAGAAAAATTTCCATCAAAATCAGTCAGTACAGCTACTTTAGTTCCCTTTGCAAGTACTGTGGCACCAGGAAGCGGACTACCGCTTAAATCTGTAACCTTACCTCTGATTATAGGGCCTACCGATAAAATTTCGAATAATGGATTATGAGATTCATCGCTACTAAAACCGTCTAATTTTGTTTTTTTTTGCAAAATGATCTGATTACTTATTTCTGCATAAGTAATATTGAATGGTTTTAAAATTCGGTTCAGTATACTCTCCAAAGTTTCCTGATTTGCCTCAATACTTACTTTTTGATTTAGCTGTGGCAGTCTTGAATTGTATGAAAATTTTACATGCGCAGATTTTTCAAGCTTAGATAATGTATTATCCAAACTTAGGTTTTCAACTGCAATACTGACTTTTGTATCTAATTTTCTCTGTCCATTCACACTGTTTGCCATTGTAACGCTTGAAAACACAAGCGCTAAGACAAACTGAAATAGCGTTATTTTCATGATTCGATGGAGTAATCGTTGTTTAACAACTGGTTTTTTCATAATTTTGGTTTGGTTTTAATTATACTATTCGAGTGTATTTAGAAACGTAATAAATGACTCTTTACAGAGAGTTATTTAATTGTATTAAGTGTCGGATATGTTACAGCATTCCGGCACTTTTTTGTATTTTTTCACATAGGCAACTAATTGATTTTAAGATTCATTATTATAAAATTTGATTGTAAACTTTAATCTAATTACAGCCTTCAGAAGTAATTATAATCTGATTGCCATTCATTTCAAAACTGGTATCATCCCCAATACTTTTGCAAATAATTTTAAGCTTTTCTGATAGTGGCTGATCACTTAATGAAGTTGTTAAATGACAATCCTTTAATTTAGCTTTAGGAAAATCAATATCAACTAAATAAGCCTGTTCAATTGTTTTAAAAATCTGTTCTACCGGGATATCTGTAAATTCAAAACTTAATTGTTCAATATTTCCTACAGTACTTACTAAAGTCTTGTCTTCTGTAATGTTGGTTATTTTGTTAAAACTTGAATTACTTCTAAAAAAACGCAAGGCTTCATTAGGTAGCAGGATAACTTCTTTAACTTTTTTTGAATCTACAATCAATTCATTTGAGCTTACCCTTACTTTACCGGTTCGGACAAGCACTTCTACATTAGGTTGATCTGAGTAAGCTTTTACCCGAAAACTGGTACCAACAACTTTTGTAATGATTTCGTTTGCATAAACTATAAAAGGCTTTTCAGGATTTTTACTAATTTCAAAAAAGCCTTCACCTGACAAATAAACCTTTCTCTCGTTTCCGTTAAAGATTTTAGGATAACTTAATTTACTATTGGGTTGCAATAGAACCGAACTACCATCAGATAATGTAATGATTTGCGGTTTATTGGAATTATTTGTTTGTTCAACAAGACCTTCATTTGTATCTTCGATAAGTTCTTCGTAAGTCACTACAGCATTCTTTGTCATAAATTGGTTATGATAAAACCAAACAGACACAGAAGCAAAAAATAAAATGGCTGCAGCTGCTGAAAGCCAAAATTTATTTAAATATTTAGCACTAAGATTATTAGCAGAAGACTTATTCAGATTTGACTTTTCTTCAATTTTAATCCATGTAGACTGTAATGCTGCATTTAAATCTGTAGAAGAAATTGTGGTATTTGGGACTTTCATTGCCAACAACAAAAATCTGGCATTTTCAACCATTTTCGCTCTTTGTTGGTTTTCTAAAGTCCATTCCTCCCAGCCATGTTCATCAACTTTGGTAAGCACCCATGTACGGAATGATTCATCAGACAGGAAGTCTTCAATTTCGATATAATAATTACGTTTTTGCATCTATAAATAAGGTTACAAAAACATAGAGGACAGTTTTCTTATTATATACTCACCAATTTTTGATTTTTTTTTATTTTTTTGAAATAAAATTAAAAAACACCTGAAGATAGTAATACTATAACAGAAAAACTCCCCTTCCATTCCCTGCGAAGAGTAAGCAATCCGCGATGCAAAAGATTACTTGCCGATTGATAATTAACCTCTAACATCTCTGCTATTTGATCAACGCTGAGTCCTTGATTGTATCTCAAAAACAAAGCTTCCTTTTGCCGCGCAGGCAAATCATTCAATAATTTATTGAGATACAAAACACTTTCTGCGGTTGCTTCATCATCAATTAGTTCATATTCTACCGAAAAATCAAAAAGAAATTCAATTGAATCTGTAGTGGTAATTTTTCTAAAAACATGATCCCTTTCATATAGACGTGCTATTCTCTTTCGCACACTTGACAATAAATAAGCTTTAACAACATTAGGTTCTTGCAATGATTCCCTGTATAACCAAATATCAGCAAATACATCCTGAACACAATCCTGAACTTTCTCTGCAAAGGGTGAGAATGAATTTCCATAATTTATTAAATCGCCATAATACTTTTCAAAAAGTAAGGAAAATGACTTTTCATCACCAGCCTTCAGTTTATTCCAAAGTTTATGATCATCGTAGGTTTTAAATGACAAGATTTGGGTTTTCATAAATATTTGAGTCTTAAATATTACAAATATTCATCCTATGCGTTTTTTAAAGATTTATCATTTTTTTGTTCAATAATTATAAAATCATTATTTAATGTAAACAAAATCTAACAACACACAGGAATGAAAGTAAATTTTCACAAAAATATAACCGTTATTTAACAATATATTTAATTTTTGTTTTATAAATATATGGAGCTAAAAATTCAAAACCAATTTTTTTACAAAAAAAGGCAATTTTCTATCGTAGAAAATTGCATTTTTAATTAAAATATGCCTTTACGCTATATTATAAATCTTAAATTATATATTATTTTTTAATCAGCTTCATACTGGAATTCCCCTCCATCAGATTTAACACTAAGCACATAGGTTCCTGAATTTAATCTTGAAATATCAATCGATGAAGTATCTTTTGTATTCGGTACTGCAATAACTAATTGTCCTAAGAGATTATAAATTGATATTAATTTAATTTCAATAGCTTTTGGTAGAAATATTTAAAATGTCTTTCATCGGGTTGGGATATACATTAAAATATTTTGAAAATTCAAAATCAGGAGTTTCTAAAGTAGCCGTAAAAGTTGAAGCTGCTTTATTAGTTAAAATTGGGAAGTTATAATCAAAATAAATATTCGCTTTATTTGTAAAAGCGTCTCCAACGTTTAGAGTTGGCAATGTTATAAAGCCAAAGATTTAAAACCTAATTTTTCATTAAAAAAAAAGCCTTACTAATTATAGCAAGGCTTCTTCATGAAAATTTATTTAGAAATAACTTTTTAGAAAGCTACATTCCATCTAGGTAATTTTGCGTTTTCATCTAAGAAGTTCTGCAAAACCTGCCCTTCAACTGCAGTTGGGATAGCTTTTACATCTGCATTAAAAGTTTCATACCAAACCACTTCAAGAGCTTCAATATTTTCTAACTTCATTTGTGCAGGCCATGAGTATTTTCTTCCTGTTTTGGCAAATTGGTGTCCATTTACGATTTTATCATACAATCCGCCATTTTTACTTTTTAAAGTACCATCATTCTGAACAGTTCCTGTAGAACCAACCATGATTAATTCTTTTTCCTCACCTTCAACTGCATACACAACAAAAATTCCTGCACTTCCTTCCGGAGCGTTGCAAACTTGTTCTAAACTATCATCAATTGTAAAAGTAAAACTGCTGCTTACTTTAAACTTTTTTAATTCTTTACTCATATTTCTTCTTTTAGCTTCTAAGATACTGAGGCACTAAGATGCTAAGTTTTTTCTATTTTATACCTCAGTACTTTTAAATGTAAAAAAGTCTCAACAAAATATTGAGACTTTTTTGGAATTTATTATTTTAAATATTTGGAGATTATCCTAATACTTCTTTTACTTTTTTACCAATTTCTGCTGGTGAATCAACAACGTGGATTCCGTTGTCTCTCATGATTTGTTTTTTAGCAGCAGCTGTATCATCAGAACCACCAACAATAGCACCTGCGTGCCCCATTGTTCTACCAGCAGGAGCAGTTTCTCCAGCGATAAAACCAACAACTGGTTTACGGTTACCGTCAGCTTTAACCCATTTAGCAGCATCAGCCTCTAATTGACCTCCAATTTCACCAATCATGATGATGATTTCAGTTTCCGGATCGTTCATTAATAATTCTACAGCTTCTTTTGTTGTAGTTCCAATAATTGGATCTCCACCAATACCAATTGCTGTAGTAATTCCTAAACCTTGTTTTACAACCTGGTCAGCAGCTTCGTAAGTTAAAGTTCCAGATTTAGAAACGATACCAACAGTTCCTTTTTTGAAAACGAAACCAGGCATGATACCAACTTTAGCTTCTCCAGGAGTAATAATACCAGGACAGTTTGGTCCGATTAATCTTGAATTTCTTTCTTTAACATAATTATTAGCCTTAATCATATCTGCTACAGGAATACCTTCTGTAATTGCAATAATTACTTTTATTCCGGCATCAGCAGCTTCCATAATTGCATCAGCAGCAAAAGCTGGCGGAACAAAAATGATAGAAGTATCAGCACCAGCTTGATCAACAGCATCTTTTACTGTATTAAAAACCGGACGATCTAAATGGCTAGTCCCTCCTTTTCCAGGAGTAACACCACCAACAACATTAGTACCGTACTCAATCATTTGAGAAGCATGGAAAGTTCCTTCGCTTCCTGTAAATCCTTGAACAATTATTTTGGAATCTTTATTAACTAAAACACTCATGATATATATTTTATGTAGTTTTTAAAATTGTGATGCAAAAGTAAGGTTTTGTAACTTATTTTCACCTTTTTTATGGGCAAAAAATATCACGAAAATTGACTCATTTGATAACCACGATACAATTTTCCATCTTTTATCTGCCAAATGGTAAAAAAATGAGCCAGCAACATTTCTTCACGAGGATTTTCAATCGTTTTTACATAATGAGAATAACGTACTGAAACTAAATCTTCTTCGGCTATTATATGGCTAATTCTTACTTTTGAACGAACATAGGCACGGTTTAATTCATTTGCCATGTTTATTATCGAATCGTAATCCATATGGATTAAACCTTTACTGCTATTCCACTCTATTGTGACATCGGGATGCAGATAGGTTTTAAAAATTTCACTATCAATCAGGGCATCCGATTTATAAAATTTTTGAACAAATTCTTTAATAGACATATTACTTCAATTTATTTAGAATTTCAGGAATCTTTTTGATATTAGCTAACTGTTTCAACTTTTCTCTTGATTCTTCGATTGGAGTTCCGAAATAAGATTTTCCGCCTTCAACTGATTTGGTCACACCCGTTTGCCCCATAACAACTGCTTTTGAACCAATTGTAATACCACTTGTAGTTCCCACTTGCCCCCAAAGGGTTACTTCGTCTTCGATAATAACACAACCCGCAATTCCAGTCTGAGAAGCTATTAAACATTTTTTACCAATTATAGTATCGTGTCCAACATGCACCTGATTATCTAATTTTGTACCTTCTCCAATTGTAGTATCACCAGTTACTCCTTTGTCAATTGTACAAAGTGCTCCAATACCTACATTATCTTCAATGACCACTCTTCCTCCAGAAATTAACTGATCAAATCCATCCGGACGTTTTTTGTAATAAAAAGCATCTGCTCCTAAAATAGTTCCTGCATGAATAATCACATTATCACCAATTATAGTATGGTCATATATTGAAACATTAGAATGAATCAGGCAGTTTTTACCAATTGTAACATGATTTCCAATAAACGAATTTGGCTGAATAACAGTTCCTTCACCTATTTGTGCAGAAGATGAAATAGCTACGTTTGCAAACTGAAAAGGCTTAAAGTGTTTGGTTAACATATTGAAATCCCGGAAAGGATCATCAGAAATTAAAAGAGCTTTACCTTCAGGACAATCTACTTTTTTGTTAATTAAAACAATAGTAGCAGCTGATTGCAAAGCTTTGTCATAATATTTTGGATGGTCAACAAAAACAATATCTCCAGATTCAACGACATGTATTTCGTTCATACCTAAAACTTCAAAGTCTTTGTTACCGATAAATTCGCAGTTAAGCAAACTTGCAATTTCTTCTAAAGAGTGAACTTTTGGAAATTTCATATTTTTAAATTAGAAAATTTATCAATTAGAAAATGTGTCAATTAAGAAAATGAGTCAGTTGGAAAATAAATGCTAAAATTGCTTTAATTCAAATTATCCAATTGACTCATTGACAAATTATCTTAATTAAAAATTACTCTTTTACACGCTCCATATAAGAACCTGAAGCGGTATCAATTTTAATTTTATCACCTTCGTTTATGAACAAAGGAACGTTTACAGTTGCACCAGTCTCTACCGTAGCAGATTTAGTTGCATTTGTAGCTGTATTTCCTTTTACACCCGGCTCAGCATATGTTACTTCAAGAATTACAGAAGATGGCATATCTACTGATAAAGGCAAATCTGTTTCAGTATTTACCTGAACCATTACACTTGTTCCTTCTTTTAATAAATCCGGAGCATCCAGAATATTTTTATTCAAAGAAATTTGCTCATAAGATTCTGTATTCATAAAATGAAATTCATCTCCTTCGGCATATAAAAACTGATAATTATGCGTTTCTACACGCACATCTTCAATTTTGTGTCCGGCAGAAAATGTATTATCTAATATTCTTCCTGTAGTTAAACTTCTCAATTTTGTTCTTACGAAAGCAGGACCTTTTCCAGGTTTTACGTGAAGAAATTCAACGATTTTATAAATATCGTGATTAAATTTAATACACAATCCGTTTCTAATATCTGATGTAGATGCCATTTGTTTTTGTTTTATTTATTTTTTGTTAAATCGTTAAATCGTTTAACTGTTTTTTCGATTTGAACGATTAAACAATAAAACAATTAAACTTTATTTTAATAATTCCCTGAATAACCTTTCATTACACCTCTTGATGAATTTCTAATAAAATCTAAAATTTCATCTCTTTCCGGTGTAGCTTCCATTTCTCCTTCGATAATACTCAAAGCCTGTGTAGTATTATAGTTTTTTTGATAAAGAATTCTGTAAATATCCTGTATTTCTCTTATTTTTTCAGTACTAAAACCTCTTCTTCTTAATCCTACCGAATTTATACCTACATAAGATAATGGTTCTTTTGCAGCTTTGGTATATGGTGGTACATCTTTTCTTAATAATGATCCTCCTGAAATCATAGCATGATCTCCAACACTTATAAATTGGTGAACTGCTGATAATCCTCCAATAATAGCATAATTCCCAATCGTAACGTGACCTCCTAAAAGAACTCCGTTAACAATAATAGCATTATTGCCAACATGACAATCATGAGCAATATGTGCGGTAGCCATTATTAGACAATTATTACCTATAACTGTCTGACCTGAAGCAATTGTCCCTCTATTAATAGTTACACATTCTCTTATCGTACAATTATCACCAATGATAGCTAGAGAATCTTCTCCTCCAAATTTTAAATCCTGAGGAACTGCTGAAATTACTGCACCCGGAAAAATATTACAATTTTTACCAATGCGGGCACCTTCCATGATAGTTACATTTGAACCTATCCAGGTACCATCACCAATAACAACATTATTGTGAATTGTTGTAAAAGGTTCAATTACAACATTTTTAGCGATTTTAGCGCCAGGATGAACATATGCTAATGGTTGATTCATCTGTATTTTTATATTTTAATTTTAAAATAGTCTAATTTGGGCAACAAACGTAAACAATAATTTTGATTAATTATTGTTTTCTTGCAATTTGAGCCATCAATTCTGCTTCGGCTACTAATTTTCCGTTAGCGTAAGCATTTGCCTGCATGTGACAAATTCCTCTTCTGATAGGAGAAATTAAATCACATTTAAATATTAAAGTGTCACCCGGCAATACTTTATGTTTAAATTTAACATTATCTATTTTCATAAAATAAGTCAAATAATTTTCAGGATCCGGAACTGTACTCAGAACCAGAATTCCACCCGTTTGTGCCATTGCCTCCACGATTAATACACCTGGCATTACCGGAGCATCAGGAAAATGCCCAACGAAGAAATTTTCGTTCATGGTAACATTTTTCAATCCAACCACATGGCTTGATGACATTTCGATAATTCTGTCTATCAACAAAAACGGAGGTCTGTGAGGCAAAACAGCCATGATTTTATGGATGTCCATCAAAGGCTCCTGATTCAAATCGTAAACCGGAATATGGTTTCTTTGTTCTATCTTTATAATTTTTGCTAATTTTTTGGCAAACTGTGTATTCACATAATGACCTGGTTTATTAGCAATAATTTTTCCCTGGATTCTAACTCCAATTAGAGATAAATCCCCTATGACATCCAAAAGTTTATGTCTGGCCGCCTCATTTGGATAATGTAAGGTTAAATTATCAAGAACACCATTTGGCTTAACCGAAATTTCTTCCTTTCCAAAAGCTTTCTTAAGGCTTTCCATTGTAGAGTCAGAAATCTCTTTATCTACATAAACAATAGCATTATTTAAATCACCGCCTTTTATTAAACCATTTTCTAATAAAGACTCTAATTCATGCAAAAAACTAAAAGTTCTCGAATTTGAGATTTCTTCTTTAAAATCAGCAATGCTTTTCAAAGTAGCATTTTGGGTACCCAAAACTTTAGTACCAAAATCAACCATAGTTGTTACCTGATAATCATCACTTGGCATAACTAAAATTTCGCTTCCGGTAGTTTCATCTGTAAATGAAATAACTTCTTTTACAACATATACGTTACGTTTTGCGTCTTGTTCTTCGATTCCTGCATTTTCTATTGCCTCAACAAAATATTTTGAAGAACCATCCATAATTGGAAGTTCTGAAGCATTTAATTCTATAATAATGTTATCCAGATCACAACCAACTAATGCCGCTAAAACGTGTTCCGGGGTTTGAATTTTTACACCTAATTTTTCTAAATTGGTACCTCTTTGTGTGTTAACTACATAATTAGCATCAGCCTCAATTACTGGCTGACCTTGCAAATCAACTCTAACAAAAGTGAAACCATTATTAATAGGAGCAGGTTTAAAAGTCATTGTAACTTCTTTTCCAGTATGTAATCCAACTCCTGTTAGTGAAATTTCATTCTTGATGGTTTTCTGTTTAACCATTATTTCCATTTTTTGGGTTTATTATTTGTTTCTTTAATTCTTCTAACTCGGTAACAATCTTAGGTAAGTTCTTAAAATGAACGTACGATTTACTAAAATCGCTGTAACCAAATGTTGGACTTCCCTGTAAAATCTCATCGTCTTTAATGTTTCTTGCTACACCCGATTGTGCCTGAAGTCTCACATTGTTTCCGATAGTTAAATGACCTGCGATCCCAACCTGACCGCCAATCATACAGTTTTCTCCAATTTTAGTAGATCCTGCAACTCCAGTCTGAGCAGCAATTACAGTATTTTTACCAATTTCCACATTATGGGCAATCTGAATTTGATTGTCTAGTTTTACTCCTTTTCTAATAATGGTAGAACCCAGAGTTGCCCTGTCAATGGTAGTATTAGCACCAATATCTACATTATCTTCTATAATAACATTCCCTATTTGCGGTACTTTACTATATTCTCCGTCTTCATTTGGAGCAAAACCAAAACCATCTGCACCAATAATAGTTCCGGAATGAATGGTACAATTATTACCAATTATAGTTTCAGAATAAATTTTAGCGCCTGCAAAAATATGTACATTATCGCCAATTACGACATTATCACCAACAAAACTGTTTGGATATATTTTTACGTTGTCTCCTAAAACCACATTTTGACCAATGTAACTAAAGCTTCCCAAATATAAATTTTCACCATATTTAACTCCTTCAGATATAAAAGTCTGTGGTTCGATTCCGTTTTTATTTAATTTTACCTGATTATAAAATTCTAAAAGTTTAGAGAAAGATACATATGCATCTTCAACTTTTATCAAAGTAGTTGCAATATCAGATTCAGGCACAAAAGAATCATTAACAATTGTTACAGAAGCTTTTGTGGTATAAATGTGATTGATATATTTAGGATTTGCCAGAAAAGTAAGGGATCCCTCCTCTCCTTCTTCAATTTTAGACAGTCGAAAAACCTCTGCATTGGGATTCCCAACAACTTCTCCTTCTAAAATTCCTGCTATTTGTTCTGCTGTAAATTTCATCTTATTAGATTCTATTTTTTATACGAATAAGATGGAACTTTATACATAACGTTCTGTTTTTATTCAAAAAAAATGTATTAGTTCGTTTCATTCCGACAAAAATATAAAAAATAGGTTTTAAATGTTAATTTTAAATTAGTTGTTTTGGGAAACAGATGTAATATTTTGTCACCAATTTAGATAACGATTTCAAATTCAACTGGTCAGAAGCTTCGACAACATCTTCAATTGTTTTATCTTTTTTCAAAATTCGTATAGGTTCAGCCTCTTTACTATATGCCTGATTTTTTATTTTCCCCCTAAAAATAAAATAACCTGCATCCAGAGCTGATATATGATACTGTTCTGCAAATTCTTCTTTCATAGACTGAGAATCTTCCATCGGAATTTTATCAGCACTCATTTTAATCTTCAATAAATCCCTGTTAATGATCATTTTACTCAAAGTAGACAATATAAAATCATTATATTTTTGCCATGCTTTAAGAGCACTAATGATATCGAAATCATCTAATTGAGAAAACAAATCTAATTTTTCAGCATCAAAATTTTCAAGTGAAATTTTATTTTGCATGAAATATAAAAGCGGTTCACTACAAGGTAATTTAGCTCCTTTCAACGTTAATTCTTTTGCCCGTTTGAGTACTTTCATCAAAATTAATTCAGCTACCAGACTTGTTTTATGCAAATAAGCCTGCCAGTACATTAATCTTCTTGACAACAGAAACTTTTCTACTGAATAAATCCCTTTTTCTTCTATAACTAAAATGTCGCTTTCAACATTCATCATCTGAATCAATCGTTCAGAATTCACATTTCCTTCTGCAACTCCTGTGTAAAAACTATCGCGCTTTAGATAATCCATTCGATCCATATCCAACTGACTCGAAATCAATTGAAGCATAAACTTTCTGTGGTATTCTCCTTTAAAAACCTGAATTGCTAAACTCAATTTTCCATCAAATTCATTATTTAACTGATTCATAAACAATAACGAAATGGATTCATGATTAACATCTTCTACAATACTTTTTTCCATTGCATGTGAAAAAGGTCCATGTCCGATATCATGCAGTAAAATGGCAATATACAATGCATTTTCTTCTTCGGATGAAATGGCAACACCTTTAAAACGAAGTGTTTCAATTGCTTTTTGCATCAAATGCATACATCCCAAAGCGTGATGAAAACGTGTGTGGTTAGCTCCAGGATAAACCAAATATGACAATCCCATCTGTGAAATTCGGCGCAAACGCTGAAAATAAGGATGCTGAATTAAATCATAAATAAGCTCATTCGGAATAGAAATAAAGCCATAAATGGGGTCATTGAATATTTTTAACTTATTAATATGATTCACTATTCTGGTAATTTTTTAGGTCAACAAAGATAAGTAATTAACTATAAACCGTTTTCTGTTTTTATCTTAAAAAACAAAAAGAAATTCAGTTGTCAAAAAAACAAAAAAATACTTACTATAAACAATTTACAACAAAACACAATCATAACTTCAAATTGCTGAAATTTTCTTTTTTGTAAGATGTTGATAACTAAAGATTAGTTTTTGTGTTGTTGTAAACCCTGTCGCTTTCAAAATTAATATATTTGAAAGTAACAAAAATTTCAAAAATCATGAGAATAGAAACCGATCTTAAATTAGGCTTTAAAGATGTAATGATCAGACCAAAAAGATCCACTTTAAAAAGCAGAGCTGAAGTATCTTTAGAAAGGAATTTTAAGTTTTTGCATAGTACAAGCACATGGACAGGAATTCCAATTATGGCAGCCAATATGGATACTGTAGGTACTTTTGATATAGCTGTTGTTTTAGCCAAAGAAAAGCTTTTTACTGCTATTCATAAACATTATTCGCCTCAGGAATGGAATGATTTTCTAAAAAACGTATCTCCTGATTTCTATAATTATATTGCCATTAGCACCGGAATAGGAAAAGAAGACGCTGCAAAAATTGCAGAAATTATTCAAGAAAATCCGTTACTGAAGTTTATTTGTATTGATGTCGCCAATGGATACTCAGAATATTTTGTTGAGTTTTTAAAACAAATCCGTAAACAATATCCTGACAAAGTTATAATTGCAGGAAATGTAGTAACCGGCGAAATGACCGAAGAATTATTATTAGCAGGAGCTGATATTGTCAAAGTCGGAATTGGCCCCGGATCAGTTTGTACAACCCGTGTAAAAACCGGTGTAGGTTATCCGCAGCTTTCGGCTATCATTGAATGCGCTGATGCTGCTCATGGTTTGGGCGGACATATTATTAGTGACGGAGGCTGCGCAACTCCGGGCGATGTAGCAAAAGCTTTTGGGGCAGGTTCAGATTTCGTAATGCTTGGCGGAATGTTAGCCGGACACACTGAAAGCGGTGGCGAATTGATTGAAATTAATGGCGAAAAATTCAAACAATTTTACGGGATGAGCTCTGCAACTGCAATGGACAAACATGCCGGTGGAGTTGCTGAATACAGAGCCAGTGAAGGAAAAACAGTTCAGATTCCGTTTAAGGGCAACGTAATCAAAACGGTTTTCGATATTTTAGGCGGTTTACGCAGTACATGTACATATGTGGGTGCTTCCCGACTAAAAGAATTGACAAAACGTACCACTTTTATCCGAGTAAGTGAGCAGGAAAATCAAGTTTTTACAAAATAAGTATGATCAAAATTAACGAAGCTTCAATTGAGGATATTATTAAAATTCAACAAATTGCGCATCTAACCTGGCCAATTACATATGGTCAAATTTTGACGGATGAACAATTAGATTACATGCTCGATTTAATTTATTCTGATGAAGCTTTAATCAGTCAAATCGAGAAAAAAGAGCAATTATTTTACTTGATTTCAGAAAACGAATCAATTTTAGGTTTTATCGGAATTGAGCATGATTATAAAAATGAACCAGTAACCCGAATTCATAAAATCTATCTTTTGCCTGAAACACAGGGGAAAGGTATTGGCAAAAAAGTAATTGAAGAGATTCAAAAACTGGCTTTAGAAAATAATTCAACAAGCTTATCTTTAAATGTAAACCGTTTTAACTCTGCATTAAGTTTTTATAAAAAAATAGGATTTGAAATCATTGATGAAGTCAATATTGACATTGGAAATGGCTACCTAATGGAGGATTATGTGATGGAAAAAAAGTTGTAATCAGCTCACAATTACATCATGCTTAAACAATAAACCTTTTACTTCATTCAAAGCAAAAACAGCTTTTTTAAGTTTCGTTTTGGATGGATCAATGGTGTAATTATAACTCGTTTTGAAATCAGCTTTGTTGGCAATCGCTTTATTAAACTCAGAACGATACAAATCACAATTATCAAAAAGAACACTAGTAAGATCGGCAGCCATAAAATCGACGGCAACTAAACTGCAATTTGTAAAAGTTGTTCCTTTTATTTTTAAGGTATAAAACTTTGAAAAATCTAAAATACAATCGTTAAAATGAATTTCGAAAATGAGTTTGTCGCACATGGCAAAATTTACATCTTTGATTTCACAGCGATTAAAAGTTGCTGTTCTAAAAGCCACATAATTGATTTTTGCTTCAGAAAAAGTGCAGTCATTAAAAACACAATCAATAAATGTAACGACTAAAAAAGTGCAGGCAGAAAAATTACAATTATTAAAAACACAAGATTCAAATTCCTTAAAATTAGCACCATCCTTATCATAAATGACATTATTATATTCTTTATCAAGGAAATACTTGCTCGTCATTAAAGATTTATTGTTTAATTTAAAATAAAAACGCAAAAATCAAATGTATGATAATTGCGTTTAGACTGAAATATTATTTTACTAATTATTTTTTATGCACTCTTTTTAAAAGAAAAATTGCAGTCACAAAAAACAATCCTAAGAATACAATTGCCAAACGAGGACTTCCTGTAATTTGATCGATAATTCCGTAAAGACACATCCCTATTACGATTCCTATTTTTTCAGCAACATCATAAAAGCTGAAAAATGATGCTGTATCTTCTGTTTCAGGCAATAATTTTGAATATGTTGAGCGTGACAAAGCCTGAATTCCTCCCATTACAAATCCTGCTACTGTAGCCATAACATAAAAATGTATTGGCAAGGTAATAAAAAAAGCAAGTGCACAAAAAACTGCCCAAATAGTATTGATAACAATTAAAGTTGGGATGTTACCAAATTTCTCTGAAGCTCTAGAAGTTAAAATAGCTCCGATTACAGCAACCAATTGTATAATTAAAATACAAATAATCAAACCGATGGTACTTTCTTCTTTAGATGCCCACTGAATTTCCTGTGCTCCAAAATAAGTCGCTACCAACATTACAGTCTGAACCGCCATACTTGACACGAAAAATCCGCCTAAGTATCTTTTTAAAGGAATATTATTCTGTAATATTGCCCAAACTTTCTTTAATTCTTTAAAGCCATTAAACACAACATCTTTCGATAACTTTTGATTGGTTTCTTTGCTTCCCTTAGGTAAAAAATAATAGCTGTACTGGCTAAACAAAATCCACCACACTCCTACCATAATAAAAGAATATCTCATGGCTTTCATAGCTGCTTCACCATCTGTTCCAGTGATTCCAAATATTTTTGGTTTCATAATCATTGCCAGATTGATAATCAGTAAAATTACACTTCCAATATACCCTAAAGAATACCCTTTGGCACTAATTTTATCCTGCTGTTCAGGAAACGCAATATCCGGCAAATAGGAATTATAGAAAACCAAACTTCCCCAATAACCAATAAGCCCCAGAAAATAAAACAATAATCCGATGTAAATGTTTTCAAGGTTAAACCAATACAGTCCCATGCAGGATAAAGCCCCAACATAGCAGAAAAATTTCATGAATGATTTTTTATTCCCAACATAATCTGCAATACCGGATAATAATGGTGAAAAGACGGCTACAAATACAAAGGCAAATGCGGTTACAAAACTAATCAGGGCTGAATTTTTCAATTCCAATCCAAAAACTTCTATATAATGTCCTCGTTCAGAAAATAAGGCTTCGTAAAAAATAGGAAATACAGCTGATGCGATTGTAAGAGTGTAAACTGAATTTGCCCAATCATAAAAGGCCCAGGCATTCAATAATTTTTTACTCCCTTTTGGTAAGTTCGTCATGGTTATGGTTTTGAAGGAGCTAATTTATTTATTTTTTCTTATAAACATCACTGAATCTTCATTAATAAATAATCAATAATTAGTTTTATTGATGATGATAAGGTTCATTTCTTAAAATTGTAAAACCTCTGTACAATTGTTCTATAAAAAACAAACGCACCATCTGATGTGAAAAAGTCATCAGTGAAAGTGAAATTTTGCCTTGTGCCTTACTATAAACTGTTTCTGAAAAGCCATAAGGCCCCCCAATTACAAAAACCAGCGTTTTGATTCCGGAATTCATCTTTTTTTGCAACTCTTCAGAAAAACCAACACTTGAGAAGTTTTTTCCGTTTTCATCCAATAAAATCAACTGATCTGTAGGTGTCAATTTAGATAAAATCAACTCTCCTTCCTTCTCTTTTTGCTGGCTTTCAGATAAATTCTTTACATTCTTAATATCGGGAATGATTTCTAAATCAAATTTGATATAAAACGACAACCGTTTAGTATAATCATCGATTAATGTTTGTAATGATTTGTTATCCGTTTTGCCAATGGCGATAAGTTTGATATTCATTTTTAAATTGATTTATGAACAGCAAAGATAAAAATGATTTGAAGTCTATAGCATTAATTTTATTAGTATACCTGAAAATGCCGCTATTAAAATAATAATTGGCTCAGATATTTTTTTTATAAATATTAAAGCAAAAATAGTAAGAATTGCAATTAATGCGGTCGATACATCAACAATACTTCTTGATGCAATTATAACTACAGCCCCTACTAATGCCCCAATAACTGCTGCTGTGATACCTGTAACAAAGTTTTTTATAGATTCATTTTTTGCAATTTTATGAAAGTAAGGAGCCGGAATAACCGTGAATAAATAACACGGCAAAAATGTCGCTAATGAAGATACACATGCGCCTGAAAATCCGGCAACAATATATCCTATAAAAGCAACTGTAATTACTACCGGGCCTGGAGTAATCATTGCTATAGCAACAGCATCAAGGAATTGCTGTTCACTTAACCAGTGATTTTCTGTCACTACACCTGCATATAAAAAAGGGATTATCGCTAAACCGCTTCCAAAAACAAAGGCTCCAGCTTTGATAAAGAAAATTGCTATTTTTTGTAAAATTGTCAGCTCATCATTAAAAAATAAAATTTGCAGCATAAACAAGGAGTATGTTTTTTTCGTTCTCCAAAATTTTTGAGGAGATTTATAAAACATATACATAAGACCTGCACAAATAAATAATAAAATATGCTCTCGTTTTGTTACCAATGTTATAGCCAAAGACACTCCAAATATTAACCATAAAAGCCAATTATTTTTTAGTGATTCTAATGTAAACTTTCCAATAGCTTTTTGTGTAAGTTTATATGAGCTCATTACGATAATTCCAATTACTGCCGCGCCAACACCATAAAAAATAGCCTGCAGCCATGACAGTCCTCCGTAGATCGTATAAGTAATACTTAATAAGACAACAATAATAAAGGAAGGAATTATAAAAGCTAATCCAGCCAGTGTCGCACCTAAAATTCTATAATGCAAAAAACCTAAATAAATACCAAGTTGTGCCGCTAAAGGTCCCGGAGCCAGTTGTGCTAATGCCAGACCTTCTCTATAGTTCTCCTCTGAAATCCATTTACGCTTTTCTACCAGATCTTCATGCATGTAACCTACTAAAGCAACAGGACCTCCAAATCCGGTTGTTCCCAGTTTCAAAAAATAGTAAACAAGCTGTCGTAAAGTATAAGTTGGTTTTTCTATCATGACAATTTTCTTTAAAATAAAACTCCGAATTGAAATCCAATAGTAAACGTTGCCGGTTTATCATTGCCAAATCGGGCAGGCAAAGGCAAAGCAGCATAGTAACTGCAATTTTCACTTTTAATAAGTGTCTTATTGAAAACCGGAGTAAAACCATACCTGCCGGAAGTTTCAAAAGCGACTCTTCCTGCAAAAGAAAATCCACTTCCCAGAGGTAACAGCACTCCCGGATGAAAGGTTAAATTACTTGATTTACTTACTCCATCTTCGTCTTTGATAGTTGGAACAATTTCGAAAGAAAAACCTACTTTGGATGTTTTCCATAAATTAATCCCTATTGGAAAAGAAACAACATAATGTCCGTCAAAATTAGTTGTTGTTTCCTCATTGCTGAAAGTAACAATTGGATGCATAATACCAACGTATCCGTTTATTTTTGGATAAGAAGTTTGTGAATAAGCAGTAGTAATAAATAGTAAAAAAAGAAAAAGAAAATTTGTAACCCGTATCATTTTAGTTTGTTTAATTAATTTAAACAAAGCTACGGAGCTTAAAAACCAACAAATAGGATACTATTTACCTTTTGTATCTGAATTACTTTTTGTTATTTTTTTTCTAAATGAAGAAGGATTTTCACCTGTGTGAAGCTTGAAAATTCTCGTAAAATGACTTTGATCTGAAAACCCTGTTAAATAGGAGATTTCGGTTAATGTATAATTTGAATTCTGAATAAGATTGATGGCTTTTTCTATTCGGATTTTCCTAATGTAATCACCAAAATTAAGGTCTTCAAAATATTTAGAAAACTCCCTTGATAAATAAGAAGGATTCAATTCTAAATCGGTTGATATTTTTTTGAGGTCAAATGTAAACTGAGCATCAATCTGGTCCTGAATCATTTCTTTTAATTCATTTACCCAACCCGGAACTTTCTTTTTCTCTGTTTTATTCGTTTTTAAAAACTTAATGTAAACTTCATGTAGTAAATTTTCAAAAGGACTATTTTGAAGGTGTTTTTGATGATATAAATGAGAAGCCCAGCTATATAAAGCATCATAAATCACCATTCCCATTTCTAAAAGTTTAGAATCATCAGTAATATTATGCGCCAATCCTGCAGAAATTGCCCAAAGCCCAGCCGATTCATTAGCAATATCATGTCTGTCTGTATCAGCTCCCCGAACTATTTTTGAAATTACAGCAATAGCAGGATCATTAATTTTGTGTTTTTTAACTATATAGTCAAATGTACACTGATCTTCATAATGCGTGTATTCGACTCCGGGAATATCAAACGGAATTGCATTTAGCTTTTTTGCTTCTTCAATAACATTATCAAAAGGAACATAAATAAATTCAGCTTCAGCATCAACAAATTTCTGAATTAGCCATGGACAAGCTAAACGGTCTATTTTAGGTCGTTCCCGAGTAATCCATTTCATTTGTTACTTTTTAGAAAATTGGTTTTCAAAGGTTATAAATCTGGCATCCAAATCTTTTAATAATTGCTTTTTTACTGATGCATCCTGAATAAAACTGTAATTGATACTGTTGTAAACATATTGTTTTATTGTTGCATACGAAACATCTGGGTATCTTTTTGCCAATAAAACGTATTGTTCTGTCATATTGGTTCGCAAAATTCCTGCATCATCTGTACTAATTACAATTGGTACATTAAACTCTTTATAAAGTGCAAAAGGATGTCTTCCCTCTTTTACTTTTAAAATAAATTCGTTACTGGCCAAATTAATTTCAATAGGAATATTATTTTTTGACATATAGCGCAATAAGTCATACGAATTTGCTTCATAAGCAATATCAACTCCGTGTCCAATTCTATTGGCTCCGGCTATATAAATCGCCGAATTAATATGCCAGGTTAAATCTTCTGGCTGAACCAATCCTAATGTCAATTCACCTGCATGAAGCGTATATTTTACGTTAGGAAATTGAGAATGGCAATATTTAAACATCACCATATGCAACCAATAATCTTTCATGGAAGTTTCGCCATCTTCAGGAGAAACAATGTTTACGCCAGCAACCAGTTTACTTTCATTTCCGGAAATAAAAGCAATAGTAAGATTTTTAAACAAATCAACAGGTTCCATAAAGCGTAATACGAAATTTTGATAACGCATCGTAAATCTATCATCGTCAATTTTTAAATCTCTGTGAAGTTTTGTTATAAAATTGTTATTAAAATCTTCCGCATATTTTTTAGCATTTCTTTGTTGAATGTTTTTATACAGATCATCCAGAAGTTTTAAAACAGCTTTTTCATTTTTTTGAACAGAAGCCTCACGAAGTTTTAAATTGAAATCATTCAGATCATCTACTTTCATATCACATGGAATTGTAGACAATTGCGTTTCAATATAACTTACATTTTCAGAAAGTGCACGGTTCTTAAGTTCTGTCAAGCCTTCTGCAAAATGACCTTCGATTGCAGGAGAAAACTTTTGAAAAGAATCAAAAAACAAATCATCAGAAGGAACAGTCACACCATTAAAGTCTTTAGCTGACCAGGTTTGCATTATCTGCTGTTTATAAAAAGCCAGTTTTCCTGTGTTTTTTAACGACGAAAAAGTCTCCCAATCTCCTTTTGCAGGTTTTATTTTCGAAACTTCCATCGTTTCTAAATTTAGATAAAAATCTTCTGCAATAACTCTTTCTAAAAGAGGTTCTGCATAAACAGATCCTGAAAAATGGTGGTGTAAATCGCCTCCTTTTGGCATTTGCTGAAAGAAAGCTGTTAAGAGAGCCTCATTATTTCTGATTTTTTCTAAATAATTTCCAACCGATTGAGAGAAATTAAATTGTGTTATCAAAAAACAGAAAAGTGTAATTATCCTTGTCATACTCTAAGTTTAAATTACATGCAAATATAGTCAATTTTGAAGACATTTGAGATATTAGCATAAGTTGCCATTTTTATAGTTTTGAATGTGTATCAATATTCTAAAAATTAACATTTTAAAAAAATCAAAAGCTTTTTTAAGGCATTTATGTCGTTTTATTAAGCAAATTATTCAAATAAAAAAACAAATAAATACTTTTCATCAATCTCTATTTTAAGGAATCATCAAAAAATTAAATTTAAGGACATAACTATTACGATTTCAATTTTTCTATTATAAACGATTTTTCTCTTTTTGAATCTAAAATTGACTGTTTCCTGAATTTTTATATTCTGTATTTCTGTTTCAATTTGTTTGTTTAACTTTGTTCAAAACATATAAAAATGAAACAATTAGTTATATTACTTATTGCTTTTGCTACATTTTCTTGTACAAATGCTCAAAAGAACAATTTTTCGGAAGTAGCATTATCTGAAAAATTATTATCAACGAATGAAAGTCAGGTTGCATTTAAAGACATATTAAATAAATACAAAGGAAAAACTTTGGTAATTGAAGTATGGGCTTCATGGTGTGGTGACTGTGTAAAAGCAATGCCAAAAATAAAAGAACTTCAAGCAAATAATCCTGATGTCTCTTATTTATTCATTTCAGCTGATAAAACCGCTGATAAATGGAAAATCGGAATTGAAAAACATCAGTTAAAAGGCGATCATTATATGATGAATGACGGAATGAAAGGTGTTTTTGGGAAATCAATTGATTTAGACTGGATTCCTAGATATATAATTCTTGACAAAACCGGAAAAATTGTACTATATCGTGCCATAGAAACCGACTTTGATAAAATCAATGAGACACTAAAAAGTCTTAAATAATTTCAATTTAAACAACCTTTAAAATTCATAAAAAACAAAAAATTAATACCTATCCAAAATGAGAAAACAAATTGTTGCAGGAAACTGGAAAATGCATAAAAATGCTAGTCAAACAGAAGAATTACTAAGCGAGTTAATTTCAAAAATTCCTGCAAAAACAAACGCACAGGTTATCGTTGCACCAACATTTATCAACTTGGCTGCAGCTGCTGCAAAATTAAAAAATACTCCTATTGGAGTTTCCGCTCAAAATGTTCACCAGGCTGAAGGCGGGGCTTTTACCGGAGAAATTTCTGCTGATATGTTAAAAAGTGTTGGAGTTGATACCGTAATTTTAGGTCACTCAGAACGCAGAGCTATTTTTAATGAAACTGATGCCTTAATTGCTAATAAAGTTGACACAGCTTTAAAACACGAAATGACTGTTATTTTTTGTTTTGGAGAAGAATTAAAAGACCGTCAATCAGACAATCATTTCAACATTGTTGAAAATCAATTACGTGATGGATTATTTCATATTTCAAAAGAATCATGGTCAAATGTGGTTTTGGCATATGAGCCGGTTTGGGCTATTGGTACAGGGGAAACAGCTTCTCCTGAGCAGGCACAGGAAATGCACGAATTTATCAGAGAAACCATTCGTAAAGCTTTTGGAAATGATATCGCTGATGAAGTTTCTATATTATACGGTGGTTCAGTAAAACCTGAAAATGCAAAGGAGATCTTCTCAAAACCTGATGTTGATGGTGGTTTAATTGGAGGAGCAGCCCTAAAAGCAGATGACTTTCTTGCTATTGTAACAGCTATCTAATTACCTATAAAACAAAAAAACCCGATAACACACTAATATCGGGTTTCTTTTTACTATTCTGTAATATTAGAACTAGTTACATAAAAATCTTTATTTACTTCAATAGTTCTATTATCATTCGTTACTTTTTCAGATTTCCATTCTGTTGTTGGTTTTAACCAATGGTCAACTCCGTTCAGTTTTACCTTTACCGGCATATCAAATTTAGCTACACAATTAGACCAATGATAACCAAAAGATCCGTCTTTAAAAATATATTCTAAAACCGGAATTTTAGTAGTCGTTAGATATTGGGCAAAAACTCTGTTAAAATTAATTCCAGACTGCGTATTAATATAATCTTCAATCTGTTTAGAAGTAACTGTCTGATGATAAAAAGTACTGTTCAGCCCTCTTAAAATAGATTTCCACTTTTCGTCGTCATTAATTATTTGACGAATCATGTGCAACATATTGGCACCTTTGGGATACATGTCACCGGATCCTTCATTATTTACATCATAGTTCCCAATAATTGGTATGTCATTTTCAATACCTTTTCTGCACCCTATAACATATTCTGCACCAGCATCTTTACCGTAATAATATTCGAGGAAAAGACTTTCAGAATAATTGGTAAAACTTTCATGAATCCACATATCTGCAATATCTTTGTACGTAATATTATTTGCGAACCACTCGTGTCCTGATTCATGAATAATGATAAAATCAAATTTTAATCCCCAGCCAGTACCACTTAAATCTTTTCCTAAATATCCTTTTTTGTACTGATTCCCGTAAGTTACACTACTTTGATGCTCCATACCTAAATAAGGTGCTTCAACCAATTTGTAACTATCCTCATAAAAAGGATAAGGTCCAAACCAGTTTTCAAAAGCTTTTAGCATTTTAGGAACATCTTTAAATTGTTCTTTAGCTAAATCTAAATTATCCCTTAGCACATAATAATTACAATCCAAATTACCTTTTTCACCTTTATATTTTTCAGAAAAGTTAACGTAATCACCAATATTAATGTTCACACCGTAATTATTAATAGGATTAGAAACATACCAATTAAATGTCTTTGTACCATTCTTTTGTTTTTTAACACTTTTCAATCTTCCGTTTGAAACGTCTGTCAAATTTCCCGGTACATTTACAGTAATTAACATGTTTTCTACTTCATCATACATATGATCTTTACATGGCCACCAAACACTGGCACCTAATCCCTGACATGATGAGGCTATGAAATCTTTCCCATTTATATCTTTTTCCCAGGTAATACCTCCGTCCCATGGTGGATTAACAGCTTCTTTGGGTTTTCCTCCAAACGAAACAATAATCTCTTTAACTTCTCCTACTTTCTGATCTGCAACCAACTGAACGAAAAAAGCATTTCCATCTCTTTCAAATTTTAATTCTTTTCCATCCTGGGTCACTCTATATATTTGCATTGGTTCCTGCAAATCAATCTGCATTTTCCTATATTCGTTTAAAACTGTATACCGAATTGTATTTGAACCTGAAATAGTCTTATCCTCCGGATTTACCTTTACATCCAAATGATAATACTTTAAATCCCACCATGCTCTTTCCCTTGTTATGCTTCCTCTCAACGTATCCTGATGCGTAAACACTTTCTGTGACTTACTAAGAAGTCCTTGTGAGCTTGCGGTAAAAACTATAAAAAAGGATAAAAAAATGATTATATAACTTTTCATCAATATAAAGTTTGAAATTTATAAATTAAAACGAATTTATAACAAAAGTAAACATTCAATTCTGTTTTAATTACATATTACAATCTAAAATCACAACATTTTGTAAAACAAAAAACCCTATCCATAAGAATAGGGTTTTCAAAGAAAGGCGACGACATACTCTCCCACATAATTGCAGTACCATCTGCGCAGGCGGGCTTAACTTCTCTGTTCGGGATGGGAAGAGGTGA
>NZ_QJHL01000018.1 GCF_003202405.1 Flavobacterium hydrophilum
ACCAATACTTGGGAAGCAAAAGATGTTTGTAACAATTCATCAACCACTTTCACTCAGGTAATTACAATTCAGGATACAACTGCACCAATGTGGACAACTGCTGCTAATGCTTTGAATGTAACTCTGGAATGTAGTGATCTTACTGCTTTGGCAAACGCTCAGGCTACCGCTCCAATCGCAACCGATAATTGTGATGGAACAGTAACTTATAACAAAATTAGCGGAAGCTTTGTGGCAGGTACCTGTATCAACTCCGGAACTTATACCAATACCTGGGAAGCAAAAGATGTTTGTTTGAATACTTCAACCATATTTACACAAACCATCACTATTCAGGATACTACTGCGCCAATGTGGACAACAGCAGCAGCTTCTTTAAATGCAACTTTACAATGTAGTGATCTTTCAGGTTTGGCTACCGCTCAGGCAGCTGCACCAATAGCTACCGATAATTGTGGAGGAACTGTAACCTATACCAAAACAAGCGGCAGTTTTATGGCAGGTTCCTGTATCAAATCCGGAACTTACACCAATACTTGGGAAGCAAAAGATGTTTGTAACAATTCATCAACCACTTTCACTCAGGTAATTACAATTCAGGATACAACTGCACCAATGTGGACAACTGCTGCTAATGCTTTGAATGTAACTCTGGGATGTAGTGATCTTACTGCTTTGGCAAACGCTCAGGCTACCGCTCCAATCGCAACCGATAATTGTGATGGAACAGTAACTTATAACAAAACAAGCGGAAGCTTTATGGCTGGTTCCTGTATCAACTCCGGAACTTATACCAATACCTGGGAAGCAAAAGATGTTTGTTTGAATACTTCAACCATATTTACACAAACAATCACTATTCAGGATACTACTGCGCCAATGTGGACAACTGCTGC
>NZ_QJHL01000019.1 GCF_003202405.1 Flavobacterium hydrophilum
ATCATCGACATCACAGGAGTAACCGGAGGCAATGGCGCTACAGAAAACGGCGTTCAGCAGGCCACGGTAACGATCACTGATGACGAGACCACCCCAACGGTAACCCTGAGCGGAACGACAACAATCGCAGAGAACGCAGCTGGAACGGCTACGATCACCGCTACACTGAGCACGGCTACGACTACCGATACGGTGGTAAGCTTAGGCTTTGCAGGAACAGCATCAGCAGGAGATTATGCGGCAAGCAATACTACCATTACGATACCGGCAGGCCAATTGACCGGAACGATCACTATTGATCCGGCCGATGATGCGCTGTACGAAGGAAACGAAACAGTAATTGTCGATATCACGAATGTTACAGGAGCTACGGCAGGCAGTACGACTCAGGCTATCGTTACGATCACTGATGACGAGACCACCCCAACGGTAACCCTGAGCGGAACGACAACAATCGTCGAGAACGCAGCAGGCACGGCTACGATCACCGCTACGCTGAGCACGGCTACGACTACCGCTACGGTAGTAAGCTTAGGCTTTGCAGGAACAGCATCAGCAGGAGATTATGCAGCAAGCAATACTACGATCACCATCCCGGCAGGGCAGCTGACCGGAACGATCACTATTGATCCGACCGATGATGCGCTGTACGAAGGAAACGAAACAGTAATTGTCGATATCACGAATGTTACAGGCGCTACGGCAGGCAGTACAACTCAGGCAATCGTTACAATCACTGATGACGAGACCACTCCAACGGTAACCCTGAGCGGAACGACAACAATCGCAGAGAACGCGGCAGGCACCGCTACAATCACCGCTACACTGAGCACGGCTACGACTACCGATACAGTGGTAAGCTTAGGCTTTGCAGGAACAG
>NZ_QJHL01000020.1 GCF_003202405.1 Flavobacterium hydrophilum
TGGCATTTATAGTATTACCGCATCCTCCCAAAAGAGGAATACTGTAGTTAAATACTCCTGAAGCTGTAGGAGTTCCGCTGATGGTTAAGATGTTTGTTGCCCATGCAGCCGTTACGCCGGAAGGTAATCCGGTTGGGATACCGAGTGTCAAAGTTCCTCCCTGAGTGGCATGTGTAATTGGTATTATAGCAGTATTTATACACAGAACCGGAGCAGCCGAAGCCGCATTTACTGTTTTGGTCTGAACAGTAATAGTTCCTGTTGAAGTTACAACAGCACCGCAACCTCCTGTATAGGTTACTGTATAAGGAAAAGTTCCCGTAGAGGCAGGAGTTCCGCTTATTGTTACTGTGTTGGATGTAAAATTTCCCGTAACACCAGCAGGCAGTCCTGAAAAAGTTGCCCCTGTAATCAATCCTGCGGTAGTATACGTAATAGGGATAATAGCAGTTGAAGGGCATATGGCTTGTGCATTTGTTCCCACAGCAGAACTTAAAAAAGCATTACAATTGTTTACGTTTAGATGGATTGTATTTCGGGTTAAAACAAGATTTTGATTTGTAACCGTTGTGATAGTCATTTGCGGATTGGTGGATACACAATGATAATCACCGGCATTGGCAAGCGTTAAATTCGACAAGGTATATTGTCTGGAAGTTGCACCTGATATAGCGACCCCGTTTTTATACCACTGATA
>NZ_QJHL01000021.1 GCF_003202405.1 Flavobacterium hydrophilum
CCGCTACACTGAGCACGGCTACGACTACCGATACAGTGGTAAGCTTAGGCTTTGCAGGAACAGCTTCAGCAGGAGATTATGCGGCAAGCAATACTACGATCACCATCCCGGCAGGGCAGCTGACCGGCACGATCACTATTGATCCGACCGATGATGCGCTGTACGAAGGAAACGAAACGGCAATTGTCGATATCACGAATGTTACAGGAGCTACGGCAGGCAGTACAACTCAGGCAACAGTAACGATCACTGATGACGAGACCACCCCAACGGTAACACTGAGCGGAACGACAACAATCGTCGAGAACGCGGCAGGCACCGCTACAATCACCGCTACGCTGAGCACGGCTACGACTACCGATACAGTGGTAAGCTTAGGCTTTGCAGGAACAGCATCAGCAGGAGACTATGCAGCAAGCAATACTACCATTACGATACCGGCAGGGCAGCTGACCGGCACGATCACGATTGATCCAACCGATGATGCTTTATATGAAGGAAACGAAACAGTAATTGTCGATATCACAGGAGTAACCGGAGGCAATGGCGCTACCGAAAACGGCGTTCAGCAGGCGACGGTAACGATCACTGATGACGAGACCACCCCAACGGTAACCCTGAGCGGAACGACAACAATCGTCGAGAACG
>NZ_QJHL01000022.1 GCF_003202405.1 Flavobacterium hydrophilum
ACTATTGATCCAACCGATGATGCGCTTTACGAAGGAAACGAAACAGTAATTGTCGATATCACGAATGTTACAGGAGCTACGGCAGGCAGTACGACTCAGGCTATCGTTACGATCACTGATGACGAGACCACCCCAACGGTAACCCTTAGCGGAACGACAACAATCGTCGAGAATGCAGCTGGAACGGCTACGATCACCGCTACACTGAGTACGGCTACGACTACCGATACAGTGGTAAGCTTAGGTTTTGCAGGAACAGCTTCAGCAGGAGATTATGCGGCAAGCAATACTACCATTACGATACCGGCAGGGCAGCTGACCGGAACGATCACGATTGATCCAACCGATGATGCGCTTTACGAAGGAAACGAAACGGTAATTGTCGATATCACGAATGTTACAGGAGCTACGGCAGGCAGTACGACTCAGGCTATCGTTACGATCACTGATGACGAGACCACCCCAACGGTAACCCTGAGCGGAACGACAACAATCGCAGAGAACGCGGCAGGCACCGCTACAATCACCGCTACACTGAGCACGGCTACGACTACCGATACAGTGGTAAGCTTAGGCTTTGCAGGAACAG
>NZ_QJHL01000002.1 GCF_003202405.1 Flavobacterium hydrophilum
GGTAAATATCTGTTTACTGTAGTGCTTCCGTTAACAATACAGCCATTGGCATCCTTAACAGAATAAGCAATAATCTGGTCTGTGCCGTTATCGCTTACAACTAAAGTGTTAACGCCGCTATAAGTAGTCGAGCCGTTAAAACTATAAGTATAAGGGAAGGTACCTGTACCGGATGTAGCTGTTACCGTAACAACTGCAGGCTGGGCAACATTGCCTGAGTTACAGCCAAATGGCGTAACTGAAGCTGTAGCTGCCAATAATACAGGCTCGGTGATCGTTACCGGTAATGAATTTAATGTACAATTTCTTGCGTTACGCACAGTTACAATATAAGCTGTACCAGCAGATAAACCAGTAAACGTATTCGTTGTTTGTTCAGTTACACCACCATCTAAACTATATTTATATGGACCTTCTCCAGCAGTAACATTTACTGTGATTGTACCATCGACACCTCCATTACAACTAACATTAGTAACTGTTGTTCCAAATACTGTGGTTGGAATTGGATCTAAATCGAAACTAGTTGTTGTTCGACACACCGTAGCATTATTAGCATCTGTAACTCTAAACACATAATTTCCGGCTGTAGTAGCAGAATATGGATTTGTAGCAGAAACAAAACCTCCGTTATTGAAATTTACTTCATAAGTATAATTAGACGCTGGTATTGTATTTCCACCAGTTGTATTTAAAGTAATTGTCGCAGCAGGTGAAGTTGTACAATCTAATTCTTTTGTTAATGATGCAGATAAATTTAATTTAGGATATACTTCATAATCAACGTTAGCAGTACAACCGTTTCCATCTTTAATAACTAAATTATAAGTCCCCGCTGCATTAAATGTAAAACTTGGTGAAGCCTGGAAAGCACTTCCATTTACACTATAAGTAGCACCGCCTACTATATCCGGATCTACTGTTCCTGAAAAAGTAATGGTAAAAGGTGTTCCATCATAACAAACTGAAGTTGCTGGCGGAGTAACTATAGGTGCATCATCTGCGTCTAACGTTACAGCTGCAGTTTTAATACAACCGTAAGCATCTTTTGCGTAAACAATATAATTTCCTGTTATACTTGTTGCAAAAGTTGTATTTCCAGTCCAACCTGCTGTACTTGCTGTTGGTGCTGTAGCTGATGCTAACAAATATTGATAGGTGTAAGGTGCTGTACCATCTTTCGCTAAAGCAGCAATCACACCATCTGCGTTACAATTTACATTTTTAATTTTTGAAGCTGTAACTGATAAATCAATAGCAGATTGTGTAATACTAAATGGAGCTGAAGATACACTACACCCTGCATTTGTTGCACCTGTATCTTCTGTAATTAAAACGAAATAATTACCAAATGGCAATGTACCAAAATTATTTACAGTTAATGATCCAGCAGCAGGAATAGTAGCACTTACTACACCTCCAATAGGCGTAACATTTTGAGAATTATAGATTTGATACTTAACTGGGGTATCTACACCATAAGTCTGATTCATTGTAAATGTTACATTACCATTTGCAGCACCTTTACAAGTAATGTTACTTTCCACTAAAGGATTAACCGTAATAGTAGAACTTGTTCCAATTGGAAACTCAGCTGTTTCATAATAGTAACATCCTGTACCTGTACCCCCATGGATAGGAGCAGCATCATATACCACAAATGTATAAGTAACTCCAGGTATTAAATTATTAAATGTCGTTTGTTTGCTTCCTGCCGGAGTTTCAGCCAGCCAAGTACCAGTTGGATAAGAAGGAGCACTGCCTGTATATAAGCTAAAATAAAATGGCCCAGTACCAATAGTACTTGTCGGAGAAGAACTTACTGCAACAAGGGCTGATCCTAGTCCAGAACAAACTCCCGGAGCAGCAGAAACCGTAATATCAAGATCATTCGGTGGTGAGGCTACTAATACATTTTGAACTAGTTTTGAACAACCATTTGCATCAACTACATTAATTTGATATAAACCAAAATCAACTACATTAAAACTAACCGAAGTCGTACCTGCATTATTTAATTCAGAATTATTATAACCGTTGACACCTGTAACAATATAATCATAAGGCCCTACACCTCCTGTTACACTATCAACGATTACAGATCCTTTTGAAATACCTGAACCATTACAAGTAATTGGTACGGCATGACTTGTAACAACAATATCAAAAGGCTGTGTTATAGTAATATCCTCAGTATCCGTACATCCTCTTGCGTCAGTTAATGTTACGGTATAAACTCCTGCAGCCAATCCTGACGTTTGAGTACCGTAATCAAATCCTGTTGTGTTATTTTTTATATTGAATACAAATGGAGCTAAGCCTTTTGTATTATCAATTGCAATTGCAATTGCCGCAGTATCGTCTCCATTACAATTAATAGATTGTATTTGAGTAACCCCAATGTTTCCTGGTAAAGTTGTATCATCAATTACAGGATTAACCGTTGGTGTAACAACGATTGCAGTTGTTGTAGATGCTGAACAAGTATTTGTATCAGTAACTGTAAAAGTATAGTTTCCTGGAGTACTTGTTGAAAATACATTTCCTGCGAAAGTTCCAGTATTTGGGGAACTTGTATAAATAAATGGTCCTGCACCACCAGTTGGTGTTAATGTAATTTGTGCAGCCGTTGGTGCCGGATTACAAGTAATATCTTTATTTAAAACTGCACTTAGAGTTAATTGTGGAGCTACTGTAACTGAGTTGCTATCTGCAGTACAGCCGTTAGCGTCTTTTACACGGATAGTGTATGTACCTACCGATGTTATTGTAAAAATATTAGATGACTGATAAGAACCACCATTAATACTGTAAGATAAAGTTCCCGTTCCTCCTGTTACCGATGTGCTAATGGTGTATCCTCCAGGAGTACCTAAACAACCAGATCCAGTAGCAACAACTGCTGTTGGCGCATTATCTGTTGAAACAGCAACATCTACTTTAACTGTACAGCCATTGGCATCTTTTACCCAAACATCCCAGTTGGCATTTGTTAACGGATTTAAATCAGCACTATTGCTGGCAACGTAATCTGCTGCCACAGGAGCAACTCCGTCTTGTTTATAAGCATAGGTATAGGTTGGCGTACCTCCTGAAGCAGTTATGGTAACCTTAGAGGTAGCAACATTACAATTCGCATTCACTGCTGTATAACCAGCCGATAAAACTGTTGGCTGTGTAATGGTGATAGAAGTAGATGCTGTACATCCTGTAGTCTCATCTGTGAAAACAACAGCATAAGTACCTACACCAAGGTTTGGCAGGGTAAACGAAGCCGCGCTCTGAGCCGTAACGGCAGGGTCTGTGTTTACTTTATAGCTGTAAGTAGAAGTAAACTGGCTCACATCGTATCTGATAGAACCTGTAGAACCTCCATTACAATATACATCGTTCAATTTAGTAGCTGTCGCTGCAATTGGATTAACCACCGGAACTGTATGAGATCCTATGGAATAACAGCCACTTGCATCGGTTACTTTGAAACTATAAGTAACTCCTCCGGCCAATCCACTGAAAATACCTGTAGTATTTGATGTAACAGAAGCTGCAGGTGCTGTAATTTCATAAGTAAACGTCGTACCAACTCCTGTACCTGCTGCTTTGGCAACAGTAACGGTACTGGTAGTACGAGAAGCTGGCGCACAGTAAATATCCGTATGGGTAATACCTGAAATTACTGGTGGATTTAATCTGTTGATAACAACTGAATCTGAATAAGTACAGCCATTATTGTCTTTTACGATATAATGTATCGTTTGGTCTGTTCCATTATCGGAAACCGTGAAAGTTCTCGTACCTGTAAAAGCACTTCCCTCAAAACTATACGTATAGGGAGCAGTTCCTGTAGTTGGCACTGCAACAGTAACAACTGCAGACTGTTTAACATTGGTAGTATTACAGCTAAAAGCAGTCGCTGATGCCGTAGTAGTCAAGGCTGTTGGCTGGGTAATGGTTACATTTACCAAACCTGTACAACCCTTGCTGTCCTTAACATAAAAAGTATAAGGACCTGCAGCCAATCCTGTAAAGGTAGCCGTTGCAGTAAAGCCGCTTGTAGCATTATTACTGTAAGTATAACCACCTGAACCCCCAGCCCCTGTTAAGGTAACTGAACCATTGGATGCTCCTCCGTTACAGCTCACATTTACCTGTGTAGCTGTTACTGTAGGATCTGAAATCGTATTTACTGTAGCTGTAGTGGTAACTCTACACCCTGGAGTATTAGAATCTGTAACTCTAAAAGTATAAGTACCTGCTGTAGCTGTCGTATAGACATTACTTGCCATTGCTGTGTAGGTAGAACCTCCATTGGCAGAAACTTCATAACTATAAGCCGTTCTGCCTCCTGAAACCGTAAGGGTAATCTGCGCCTCTGGTGTCGTTGGCGAACAGCTAAGCTCTCTGGTAACGGCTGATGTAGCAGTCAACTGTGGGTAAACCGTAACTGCTGCTGATGGAACAGTACAGCCGTTGGCATCCTTAATATGAACCGTATAAGTGCCTGCAGAAACCGTAAAGACAGGGCTGGACTGGAATGTGCCAGTAGCACCGCCAATACTATAGCTCAATGGAGCAAGACTTGTCGATGATGGCGTAGCGGTAATAGTAAAGCCACTGCCTGAACCTGTACACTGGTTGTCTACTGATACAGTTAATGATGGGGTGTTGTCGCTTATAATGTCAACTCTTCTTTTTGCAATACATCCATTAGCATCTTTTACATAAATATCCCAAGCCAGATTCGCTCCTGAGTTTGTATCAATCGTGAAAACTGAACCTGAGGCATAAGCTGATGTAGGAACTGCCGATGGGTTTATTGCATAAGCATAAGTATATGCCGGTGTACCTCCTGTAGCTGTTACTGTTATTTGTGAATTATCATTGTTGCAATTTACATTTGTACCAACCGCACTTGTAATAGATACTGCCGCTGAAGGCTGTGCAAGGGTTACGCTATAAGTAGCCGGACATTTTGTTTTTATATCGGTAACTGTAATGGTATAACTACCCGCAGATAAATTATTCAAATTAACAGTATTTGCCGTTTGATTAGTATTAGAATCAACTGTTACATTTGCTGAGTTTCTAACTACATAGTCGTAACCACTAGTACTAACTCCTGAAACTGTAAACTGAATATTTCCAGTCCCACCATAACATGAAATTGGGGCAGTAACAGAACCTCCGGCTGTAATAGCAGGAATTCCGCTAATAGTATGTGGTTTTGCAAACGTACAATTCGTTTGGGTATCCGTAGCCTGGAAAACATAACTTCCAGCAGCTAAACCTTGGAAAATTCCTGTAGAATTTGCCGTTGCATTATATCCTGAAGGACCTGATATAATTTGATAACTGAAAGGGTTTGCAACACCTGTTTTTACAGCCGTAACTGTTACTTGACCTCCTACTGGATTAGTTGAACAATCATAACCATTATCAACAATTGTTATATCTGTAATTGGTTCTAATACCCCAATAGTTACAGATAATGGTCCAAATTGACAACCATTTGCATCCTTAATATATGCAGTAACTGTTCCAGAAACTGAAGTAGAATAAGTATTAGCATTTGTAAAATTAGAAGTACCGTTAAAACTATATTGATAAGAACCTGAACCTCCTGTAGCTGTAATAGTTACTACTGCAGGAACAGTACCGGTAGCACTACATTTTAACTCTGTAGCCCCAATATTTCCCCCAACAGCCATTGGATTTATGATAGTAACATCACTCACTGCAGATTCACAGCCCTTACTGTCAATTACTTTAATATTATAAGTACCCGCTGCTAAACCGGTAAACTGGTTTGTTGACTGAGTTGTATAAGTAGCCGCAGAACTTAATTTAATTGCATAAGTATAAACAGTTGTAGCTCCATTTGAAGCCGTAACCGTAATAGTACCATCGTTAGCATTATAACAGGTAATATCAGTTTTATTAGATGTTAAAGTTGGTGTTGTTTTTGCAGAAACCACAACTGTGCTTGTTGCCGGGCAACTTTTACTGTCTGTAACTGTAAATACATAACTTCCAGACTGAGTTGCTGTATAAGGGAAAGATGTAACAGTAACAGCTGTTGCTCCATTACGGGAAACTGTATAAGTATATGGTCCGTAACCACCTGTTACAACTGCATTAATTGAAGCATCTGCCAGACATGTCAGGTCCTGAGCTAAACTTGCATTTAATTGCAATTGAGGTTCAATAATAATGTTTGAAATTGTTGCTGTACAATTATTGCTGTCTGTAACTAAAATAGTATGCGTCCCAGGGGCAACATTATTAAACGTATTAGTTGTAATTGGAGTATTATTATCTAATTTATAGGTATAAGGACCAACACCTCCAGATGCAGTAACAACCAAACTGGCAGGATTAGAAGGTGTGTAACACCAGTCTGTTGAAGCAGCCAAAGTTGCAGTTGGTGCAGTTGGATTTGTAATTGTTATTGGTGCAGATGGCTGAGACAAACAATCATTTGCATCTTTTACCTGAACCCTATAAGTTCCCTGAGCTACATTAGAGAAAGTTTTATTTGTTTGAAATGGAACGACAATTCCTGAAGAATTGCTCAATTGATACTGATAGCTTCCAGTTCCTCCTGTAACTGTCGTAGCCGTTATGGTTCCTCCTGTTGTACAAGTTGGATCTGTTTTATCTACCTGAAAAAGAATTCCCTGAGGAGACTTAATTTCTGAATCAAATTTGAACTCACATTTTCCTGCGGAATCTGCAGAATTATATTTTACTATTACATTATACATTCCTGCTCCTAACCCTGAAATTATTCTTGGTGAAGTTGTTGAAGTATTCCATGGACCATTATTAATCGAATAATAAAATCCTGTAGTCGTATTAAAATTGGTTGCAGTAATGGTAATACTTCCGTCATTTGAAGTGCTACATTTTGTGTCCTGAAAGATCGGTGTTGGTGCATTAAAAGCACTGTTACTATTAATAACTACTGGAACACTTTTTTCATTTCCACATGATTTTGGTAATTGACGAACCCAGATATCATCAATTATTAAGTCATTTCCTCCTCGTTCAGTACTTCCGGAACGAATTCTAAATGTTAGATTTGTATTGTTCTTAGGGTCTAACGAAATACTTATTGGTACCCATTTTGTTCTATTTGGGTCATTTGTTGCTTCAGCAATTTTTCCGGTATCTTGTGTAGCAACAACATTTCCGGAACCATCAACCAATTCAAATCGAACAATTGGAGCTGCTCCACCATAATTTATATTTAACAAATTGGCAACATATAAATCAACTATAATTGGCTGATTAGGAATAACATCTACAATTGGTTTACTGTATAAAATTCCATTAACACCAGCTGCCTCACCAATATTTACTAATAAATATCTTCCGTTTGGATCTACTCCATTAGTAGTATGATCTTTAAATGGATACCATGCTGTATCATTTCTCCAGAAGAAACTTGCAACAGAATATTGATTATCTTCAACAGAACGAGTTGGTGTACCATTTAAAGAACATGTATAAGGTGGATTTACTCTTTGGTCATTAAAACAATAAGCAGCTGCAATACCAGGAGAAGTAGTAGGTGCTCCTGAACCAAAATTTTCTTGCAATAAATTACTATAACTAGAAACTGTTTCTACCTTATACTTTACAATTACTGTATGATTTCCAGAAGGAACATTGTAAAAAGTACCACTTGTTATCGGCGTGTTTGCAACTGGAGTACCCGTTCCGGTTTGCAGATAATATTCATAACTATAAGTTGCACCGGATGAAGTTGGTGTATTTACAACCACAGTAGCTGTAGCCGTACCATCACAATTGTATACCGGATTAATATTACTATCAATTACCGGGTCTGCCGGTTTAGGATCCAGAATTACATCGTAAGGAATTTTATAAATACATCCTTTAGAATCTCTTACGCGCAAATCATAAGAAGCAGTTGATGCTACCACATATTTTTCAAATGAAGCCTGCCAATTAGCCCCTCCATCAAAACTATATTGATATGGAGCTGTACCTCCCTGAACATTGGTAATTCGTAACAAACCTGTTGGCTGTCCTCCTTGTAAAGGTCCACAACCCGCAAGTTCACCAACACCAGCCGAAGCAGTTAATGCTGAAGTTGGTCCTGTTATAATATATTGTTCAGCCGGGTTTTGACACTCTACACCACCTAAAGTATATTTTACAACCAAATTATAAGTTCCTGCTGCAAGGTTTGAGAAAACAGGACTTGATTGGAATGCTCCACCAATACTATAAGACATTGTATGTCCATTTGCAACGATATCGATTATTCTTATTTCTGCCTTATCCTCATAACAATTAATATCAGTTTTCGTAACATTATAAGTAGGTTTAGCATTATCCGGAACTACAATCGAAACTGTTTTTTCACAGTTATTTGTTCCTACAACTCTTATAGAATAAGTACCCGGAGTTGTAACATCTATTTCATTAGAAGTTTGAAAAGTAGCAGATCCATTAACAAAATAATAAAAAGCATTACTATTATTTCCCGACTGAGATGTTGTTATCAAAATCTTACCTGCACTACATGAAGTTAAAGGTGTCTTAATTGACGGTGTCGCTTTAATCTCCCCCGCAGGACTATTTATTCTAACAGTATTACTAGTATAAGTACATCCATCGTCTGTTCTTACTGTAAAAGAATAATTGCCTGCATCTAAATTATTAAAAAGTTGATCTGCATTGGCAACCGGACCTACTTTTTGAACTGAAGTACTTCCTCTGAAAAGTTCGTAGTAATACTGACCTCTTACTCCTGAAGTATTAACTTTTATACTTCCTTTTTCTCCAAAACATATTGGATGAGTTGGAATTGTTTCAACCACTAACTTTCTGTCTACTATACTAACAGAAACTTCAAAAATACAAGGGTTTGTTGTAACGTTTTTTTGCTTGATGTAAACTGTATAGTTTCCAGCCGTATTTATTGGAGAAAAAACATTACTGTCCTTATAAGTTCCGTTTTTCGTTAAACTATATTCATATCCGGCAGGAACTCCATTTACGGTAATTCTTCCTTTTGTATTACAATAAATATCGTTATAAGTTACGGTCGGATTTAGTTCGTTTTTATAAACATTGAAATAGAACTGATTGAAACAATCATTTTGATACCTAATAGTTAAGCGATATTGTCCTTTTGTATCTGCTTTATAATCAGGTCCTGTTGCTACTTGCTTCCATGTACAAAATTCGCCTTCATTGGCACATTTATCATTTGCTACAGCAGGGCATTGAGGCTCGCCTTCAACCAGCTTTTCCCAAACTATTGTAGTCCCCGTTGCAGATATACCTGTTTTAATGTCCCTAAAATCACTGGCACCACATAAAAACAAATTAGGCAAAAATTTACCACTATCCGGACATTGGGTAATATTCCCTGCATATGGAGCTCTCGCATATGGCAATACAGGATTTTCCAATAAATTATTTGGCAATGTAACTGTAAATTTTTCGGCTATAGACAAACAAGGTGCAGGAGCCGTGTTTTTTACATAATAGACTCCCTCTTTTACAACTGTAAGTGTTTGACTCGTTCCTATTACAGGTGTCCCTGTTGGGCTTGTTGACCAGGAATAGCTGCTGTATCCGTTAGCTGCTTTTATCTGAATACTGGTTCCACATAAAATTTCAGTTTTTTCAAACTTACAATCATCAACATCTACTAAAAAGTTAGTAGATTGCGGAATACCAATATTACAGCTTGTATAGGACGACAAACTGTCATCTCCAAATACTGACTTATTTTCCTCACCTGAATAACTTGATGTTGCTTTATTCGCAATAATATTAGAACAAACATCACTAATCTCATTACAAGATTCTACAACTTTAACTTTAAATCGGATAGTATATCTAGGATCATTTTTTTCAACAAACTGATTTGGAATAGTAAATGTAATAATACGGTTTGCTGCATCGTATGTATGAGTAACTTTGTATGTAACACCAGCAATAACAATATCGGGTGGCAAAGAAATTATATCAGCCGGATAATTGAATTTAGTGTTAATAGGTAACTTATCAACTATCGTAAAATTGACAGCATGATCATTACCCTGATTCTGAAACCCAATAACATAATTAAGTTCTTTCCCTAAAGTAACATCCTTACCTTCCATATTAGTTGGAGGACTGGTAGAATAATCAAAAACTTGTTTGGTTAATGTTATTTTTGGTTCAATAATGTCTACGGCAAAAGTCGCTAAGAAAGCCGCATAACCATCTCCTCCTGTAGTATTGGTAAACATTCGGAAAGTTCCATCTGTAGCACCATTGGGGATAACCGAGTTTGTTGGATTAGGAATTTCTAAATAATCAATATCAAAACCCAGATTATTTCGGTTAGTAGGATTACGATTGGTTACCTGAGCATTATCGACTGTAATCGTTGCGTTGAAAAAATTTGAATCTGTTTCAGGCGTAAGCGTAGTGGGATTAAGCGTATTGGTAATGGGTGTAAAAGCGCTATTGGCTGTAGAAGTAGGAACTAAGCCATTTTTAAATAATAAACCATCTCCATTTTTGCTGTAATCACCATCTAAGGCAGCTACTCCAATTTTTGCTTTTACAGAAAATGGGGCTGGTAAAGTCTTAAATCCACTTATTGGAATATCTACAGACAATAATTGATCTGTGCCTTGATCAACATTGGTCATTTGTGCTCCGTCAAAAACCGAGATATATTTACTTGAAACTGTTGGGCTTTCATAAATAACAACTAATGTCCACCCTCCGGCACTTCCTCCTCGTCTAATTCCTCTGGTTGCTCTTATATTTCCAACAGTGTATGTTCCGTCTGCATCGGTTAACGATTGCAATTTAGCCGTCACATCTTTAAAACAAACATAAACGCTATTATTAAAATCATTAGCATTCGAACCTTTAAAAATTACTTCTTTAGGATTTGCTTTATCTGCTGTTAATGTTTCGTAAGCTTTACCCGGCATTTTAAACTTTACCTCATTCCAATCACTTCTGGCATTTGTCCCACAATTAAAACAATTACCATCTGTGCTGGTTTCATTAGGATACATGGCGGACCAATACAAACCTGCAAATACAATTCTCTTACAACCATTGTTAATTAATAAATTGGCACTACTTGAACTTACTGTGCTGTTATCACCATCTATATCTACATAAACAGCATCCAGATCATTGTTGTTACCCGCATCATTAAAAGGTAACGCTTTATCTTTTGGAGTCAGAATTGTGTTCCCTATTAATTTAATATCTCCCTGAACTTTAAGATATTTATTATTATCCTTATCAACGAGTCTACCAGAGAATTTTGTTCCAACCTGCGCTTGTACGACATTAAAAGCAAAAAACAACAAAAACACAAGAATTGCTGTACTCTTGATTTTTATTGCTTTTAAATAATTTACTCCTTTTTTATGGAAAAAAAGATTGCTAAAATCATTAAATTGATTTTTTGCAAAGAAAACAAGATTTGTAATCATTGCTACAACCAAATCTGCAGGTTTAAAAGTAGTAGGGTTTTTCATGGTATTTACTTTTTTTGGGGCTTACTTTTTATCATCTAAGGGGCATTAGAAAATAAAGTCTGGGCGCTTTAAAAATATTTATTTTTCAGTCCTTCTTAATTTTTAAAAAGGACTGTATTTCTTATTCTATTATTAATTTTCAACTTTCACAATAACCATTCTGCTATTGTAAGGTTTGCTTCCTTTTGCTTCTAATGCTTTAGTTGCTCCGGATAAATCTTCATGTTTTTCATAATAAATGTAATATTTACTTGTCGTCACATTATAAAAGAAATTAACATCTGAGCGTCCTGCAGCAACAGCTTTGGTTAAAAATTCATCTCGTTTTTCAACACTGTTATGAACTGCAATAATTAGATAATAACCACTTTCAGAATTTTTAATGTTCTTAATAATTTGCATGTTCGACTGATCTTCACCAAAATCAAAGTCGCTTTCTGTCAATGGTGTACTGCTTAATTTTGTTGTTTCTTTTATACGTTTAAGAGCCGCAACATCCTGTGCATATCTTCCTTCATCATTTTCATAAGCTGCACGTTTAATTCTACGTTTTTTCTCGATTTCTGTTTCAGTCTTAATACGCTCTAAATTTGCAATTAAGGCTATATTGTCTTGTTCTGCCTTAATTTGAGCTGCTTTTAATTCATTGATTTTTTCTAAATAAGCCCTGTTTAAAGCGTCGTTTTTATTAGGAACTTTTTTAAGTCTTTCGTTATATAAATTTGTCAAATTAGCTATTGCATCCTTTTGGGCTCTATTCGCATCTGCTATTTGACTTTTTAGTGATTCTATCTGAGCATTCTCTGCACTAACACTCTTAAATGGTTTTGGCTCTTTATAAATTCCTTTTTCACTCAAATCATTTTCTTCCTTCATATCATTCAGGTCTTTTTGCTTATTAGCAACAGTAGTATTAAACTGAGCAATTAAGTCTGATTGTGCCTTACCTGAATTTTCAACTAATTGGGTTAGGTTATCAAGTTCTTTAGCGGTTTCATCTTTTTGAGCTGCAGCTGCTTCAGCATCGGCTTTTGCTTTTGCTTCTGCTGCAAGTTTTGCCTGAAGCGCTTCCGCATCAGCTTTTGCTTTTGCTTCTGCTGCAAGTTTTGCCTGAAGAGCTTCTGCATCGGCTTTCGCTTTTGCTTCCGCTGCTAGTTTTGCCTGAAGAGCTTCTGCATCGGCTTTTGCTTTTGCTTCTGCTGCAAGTTTTGCCTGAAGAGCTTCCGCATCGGCTTTCGCTTTTGCTTCTGCTGCTAATTTTGCCTGAAGAGCTTCCGCATCGGCTTTCGCTTTTGCTTCTGCTGCTAATTTTGCCTGAAGAGCTTCTGCATCGGCTTTCGCTTTTGCTTCTGCTGCTAATTTTGCCTGAAGAGCTTCTGCATCGGCTTTCGCTTTTGCATCTGCTGCAAGTTTTGCCTGAAGGGCTTCTGCATCGGCTTTCGCTTTTGCTTCTGCTGCCAGTTTTGCCTGAAGAGCTTCCGCATCGGCTTTCGCTTTAGCATCTGCTGCCAGTTTTGCCTGAAGGGCTTCTGCATCGGCTTTCGCTTTTGCATCTGCTGCAAGTTTTGCCTGAAGGGCTTCAGCATCGGCTTTCGCTTTTGCATCTGCTGCAAGTTTTGCCTGAAGGGCTTCAGCATCGGCTTTTGCTTTGGCTTCTGCTGCAAGTTTTGCCTGAAGGGCTTCTGCATCAGCTTTTGCTTTGGCTTCTGCTGCAAGTTTTGCCTGAAGGGCTTCTGCATCAGCTTTTGCTTTTGCTTCTGCTGCTAGTTTTGCCTGAAGAGCTTCTGCATCGGCTTTCGCTTTTGCTTCTGCTGCTAATTTTGTCTGAAGGGCTTCTGCATCGGCTTTTGCTTTGGCTTCTGCTGCAAGTTTTACCTGAAGGGCTTCTGCATCGGCTTTTGCTTTGGCTTCTGCTGCAAGTTTTACCTGAAGGGCTTCTGCATCAGCTTTTGCTTTAACATCGGCAGCTAATTTTATTTTAAGAGCTTCTGCATCGGCTTTCGCTTTAGCATCTGCGACTAATTTTGCCTGCAATGCTTCTGCATCGGCTTTTGCTTTCGCCTCAGCTGCAAGTTTTACCTGAAGGGCTTCTGCATCAGCTTTTGCTTTAGCATCGGCAGCTAATTTTATTTTAAGAGCTTCTGCATCGGCTTTCGCTTTAGCATCTGCGACTAATTTTGCCTGCAATGCTTCTGCATCGGCTTTTGCTTTCGCCTCAGCTGCAAGTTTTACCTGAACTGCTTCTGCATCAGCTTTTGCTTTGGCATCAGCAGCTAATTTTATTTTAAGAGCTTCTGCATCGGCTTTCGCTTTAGCATCTGCAACTAATTTTGCCTGAAGAGCTTCTGCATCGGCTTTTGCTTTAGCCTCTGCCGCAATTCTGGCTTGTCTTGCTTCTGCATCGGCTTTTACTTTCGCCTCAGCAGCCAATCTTTCTTTTTCTGCAGCTAATGCAGCTGTTCTGGCTTTAGCATCTGCTGCAGCTTTTGCTTTAATAGCAGCATCTCTTGCCGCTTTCGTTTTAGCTTCTGCGGCAGCTTTTGCTTTAGCTTCGGCAGCTAATCTCGCTTGTAAGGCATCTGAATCGGCTTTTGCTTTTGCATCGGCAGCTATAATAGACTGTAAATCGGCAGCCTCAGTTTTTGCTTTAGCTTCAGCTTTACGTTTGGCTTCTTCTGCATCAGCTTTTGCTTTAGCATCAGCTAATAGTTTTGTTTTTGTTGCCTCAGCATCCGCATTTACTTTTGCGTCTGCCGCTAATTTAATTTTTAATGCTTCGGCATCAGCTTTTGCTTTAGCATCAGCAGCTAATTTTTCTTTTGCGGCTTCTGCATCAGCCTTAACTTTTTCAGCTGCAGCTAATCTTGCCTGTAATGCTTCAGCATCAGCTTTTGCTTTGGCGTCAGCAGCTAATTTTGCTTTTGTTGCACCATCAACTCTGGTAATTGGAGTGGTTGATTTTTTTGCAATAACTGGTTTTGGCTTAGAAGTATCTACTAAAGAACCTTCATCATCATCACCATAATAATAATTTGTGTTTTTAAATTTATAAGCTAAAGTAAACTCATGCGAAGCTCCCAAATTGGTGAAATTTCCAAGACCTCTTTCATAACTATATTCTATCGCAATGTTCTGTGTTATATTAACTCCTAAACCTGCTGAAATTCCATATAAAGTATTATAACCTGCTTGTGCCCAAATACCTTGTGGTATAGTAAGCATAGCAAGTCCTGAAATTATTGTATTATCTTTTTCAATTTCTGTCTTAACAATTCCTGAAAATTTACTTTGATCAAAGAAACCGTAGCTATCAAGATATCCCGTATACATAGCATGTAGCTCAATTGCTTTTTTAGGATCGTCTTTTACTATTCCGGAACCAAAATTATACAGAAATAAATTGTTCATGGATATTCCAAAGTCAAGGAAAGCAGTTCCGTAATTGATTCCCGGATTTACTGTTAATAAAGTATTTGATGGGTAATCTCCCTCAATGGGATCATCAGAAATTATTTTTCCTTTGTCTAAACCACTTTGATATGCCCCGACATTTAATCCAAAAGTTAAATTACTGTCCTCTTGTAAAACAATATTGTGTGCGAAATTGAAAACTCCGCCAAAAACAGTCATTAAACCATAATTTTGCTGAAACAAACCTACAGCATATGCATCATTTTCTTTTAAACGACCTGAATAATTAAAGAGATAAGTATTTGGAGCGTCGTCAAATTGTATGTATTGTCTTTTATTATAAAAACTTATCATTGGGTTTTGCTCACGTACAAAACTAAATGTTGGGTTAATTAAATATCTATTAAACTTTAATGAATTTCGGATAGGTAATGAAAACGAAACAACTCCATTCTCATTTGTATCCTGAGAATAGAGTAATTGTGATGTACCGTAAAATAAAGTTAAGAATAGTAAAAATTTCTTCATATTATTTTAGCACCGTTATTGATCCTTTTTTTTCACCTGCATTGCCTTTAATGACATAGTAATATACCGGATTTACATTTTTAATATCTAATCCTGTCTGTGGCCAATCACCCTGATAATTGACAACATCCAGAACCTTTTCTCCATTTGAGCTTATAATTATAACACTCGTATTTTCATTTCTATACTCATCAGGAATATTCCAATATGGCGAGGTACTTAGTTTAATGATATTTGGAATTACTGTAGCGAGACCTGGAGGTCCATTAACTTTAAAATTAAATTCTTTTGTAGAAATACATCCACCTGCCTGAGAAATTTTTACCTTATAATTTCCTCTAAAAGAAACTAAATAAGTATCACTAGTAGCTCCTGCAATTACATTACCATTCAAAAACCACTCATAAGTTGGACTTGAAGCATCATCAGTTACTGTAACACTTAGAGTTTGACCTTCTTCAATAGTTGTTTCTTCAGCAACATCAATACTCGCATCAAAACTATTACTTACCAGATTTATATTTCCTGAAGCAGTACATCCTCCAAAATTAACATCAACAGTATAAACACCGCCTTCGCTAGTTGCATAAGTACGGGTTGTTACACCACTTATTACTACACCATCTTTTTTCCAAACATAGCTGTTTCCAGAAGTTGCGGTTAAAACTGTATTACCTCCGCTTGCGCAAAAAGGATTTCCTAAACTTGAAGATATTGTAGTTGTAGATCCTGATCCTGATATGCTTGTAACGGTGACACGGTTAGAGCTGAAGTTATTATCTGAACATGGACCATAATCAATTTTTGCATAGTAAAACCCAGGAGTATTTACAGCTAAACTGGCTGCAGTTTGCCCGGGAATAACAACATCATCTTTATACCAAATGTATTTTAAATTCGGGTAATTTATCGGAGAAGATTCTTTTATAGCAGGAGTAGGGTTGTCGATAGAAAGTGTTAGGCCACCTCCGCTACAAAAAGCAGCATTAGCCCCTTGATTATTGATAGAAAATGAATCTACATAATTTTCATAATAAACTGAAAAAGTGTCATTATTAAGGAAATTTTTAATTCTTTGACTATTAACATTTTTATTACTCCTAATTCTTATACTACAAGTATTTGAACCTTTCAAATCAACAGGGACAGCAAACTTTATTTTTTGTTGCGTGGAAGAGATATTTGTAACTTCTAACTTTGTTGCTAGAAGTGGTGTCGCTAAAAAAACTCCGTTTTCATCTGATATTTCTACGTCAAAAGTTACATCAGCAGTAAAATTGCTATATGTAAATGTTACATTATACTCATTAAAAGGTTGGCCATTTACTAAGGCTCCTGCACAAATATTAACAAAATCAAACTTACTGGCTGAGATTGTTGTCTGGGCATTAGACTGGTAAAAGGTAAAGAAAAATACTCCTAAAAAAAGTAATGATTTTATCAGAGAAAGAGTAGTTTTTTTCATCATATAGTACGAATTCTTGCTAAGTCTATATCTTCAAAAAACAAAATATCTATAAAGGTTTCAGAAAAATCATATTTATAATTTTCAATAATATCTTTTGCGAGTGCAGAATATGCAGCGATACTTCTTGACTGATTTTCAGAGTTGACAACTGTATTTCCTTCATCAGTTCCTACAGCTTCTACAGCAAAGCTATCCTTGGGGATGGATAGCTCTACTATAAACTGTTTAGAATACTCTAAATTAATTACAGGTGTAATTATTGCGGTTGTTTGGTTTGATTTTTTTAACACGTTAACCTTACCAATAGCAAAATTTGAATTTGTTTTTTCAATTTTACATTGGGAATATAAGCTTAATGTCAAAGGGGAAACCAAAAATATTGTATATATAAAATACTTTTTAATACTTGGGGCCATATTCTTTTTTGATCTTTATTTGGGTCCTGTATAAGACGTATACATAAATTGTCTGGGGACTTTATTAATAAAATTTACGCTTTGAAATAAAAATCTAAATCTATTATCTGTTACCGCTTGAAGCAGTAATTTTTCCTAATTGAAGTCTGAAGTCTGGTTTTTTTGGATTAAAAATATCTATAAAAGTTTCTTTATTGTCGCTTTGAGAGTATACGTTAAAGAATACACTATTACCATACCAGCTCTCTAAATCTTCGTTATTAGAATTGAATTCTGTAAAGATATTTCCTTTACATAAGTTGAAATACATTTCTTCAAACTTAATTTTTTTAAGATTCGCATCGTTAATTTCTGTTTTACTATCTAATAAAACTGCAGGATTAAAACCTGAAATTACGCTACGTTTTATTTCAAGAGAAGCATTTTCAGCAATATAAACAGCTTCTTTCACTAATCCGGACTGGATATCAGCATTAATGTTTTCACTGTCATTAAGCATCGTTATATTTGATGCTACAACTAAAGTTTGTTTTTTAGTAAAATCTGTTTCGCTTTTTTTCTCATATGAAGCAACCTCTAAACAACGAGATCCGTCTTTATTACTTGATAAATAAGAAGATCTTACAGCAAGAGAATTGTGCAAACGACATTGTACTCCCTGAGTAAATTTATAATCATCATTGATAGATTTATACGAAACTAATTTGGTTGCATTAAGGTCACCTCCAAAAAATCCAAATGAATCTCCTGCAGAATAACTAACCATAATGTTTTCTAGGATTGTCTTGTTTCCAACACCTGCAAGGGTTAGACCATTAAAAGAACCGGCACCTTTTACTTTTTTACCAGCAAATTCGATTCTCACAAATCTTAAAACTCCTGAACTTCCTGCAACATTATCCCCACCATAAGTAGTACGTGTAGGATCAAGATCTAAATTGTAAGAAGCTACATTTCCAAATTTATTAATCGGAGCATCACCAAGAATCACAATTCCTCCCCAGTCACCAGCTTTTTTCTGACTTCTGTTAGAAGTAAATACGATAGGATCTGTCTCTAAACCGTCTGCTACAATTGATGCACCTTTTGTGACTACCAACGTTCCTTTTGTTTCGAAATCACCAATAATTAATGTTCCCGGTTCAATTGTTAAAACAGCGTTATTAGTTACGTAAACATTTCCCTGTAAAACATAAACATTTCTCTTAAGCAATTTTGTGTTTGTTGAAATGTTACCAGCTAAAATTTGGTTGGCTTCACCATATTCAACTTTGTTAGGCTTAAATTCGGTCCAGTTATTCAACCAATTGTTGTAGCCCATAATTCCTTTTTCTTGCTGAGCACTCATACTGGCAACTGTCAAAAGAACGCAGATAATTTGAGTAAATTTTTTCATGATAAGGGGGTATTAGGGTTAATAATAAATTTGGGGATGCGTAAATAATAAAAACTCATCCCGCGTTTTCCAAAAAAAATCAGAATACATCGAAAACGAGTTGTTTTAAAACCCTTTTTAAAATGCCGGAATGAAATTTAATTCATATTTAGGTAAGCATTTTAAAAAAGGTATTAAAATATTCAAAAATTACATTTCGTTCAATTCGTTGAATTCATGTAAAGATTTCAATGTTCCTTCGTAAAATAAAATTGCTGCTATTAAATTTGCCTTGTCTGAATATGGCATCATTTTTCTTTGAAAATCTACAGTAGTATCTAAAAATGCACTAGTTCCTAAAGCTTGATTTTCTAAAGATTTTTTATGTTCATTGTCATCCGGAATACCTAAATCTGCCATGGTAACTCCAGGTTTAGTAACTAAAGCAATGTATGGGAGAGTTTTTACCAGCACCTTAATGCGTTCAATGTATAACTCTAATAATTCTCCTTTTTGCATTCCACTCAATTCTTTTTGATCGTGATATTTACGAATAAGAGCTGTAGTACTAATGATACTGCGAGGAGCATTTTTAGCTTGGGCTGATACAGCCCCTGTAGTCAATAAAAAAAATACACTTAAAAAAATAATTTTCCCTTTCATAGATTCTTATTAAAAGTTTGTTGTTGATGAAAACAAAAATATATAAATTAACTTAATTTGCAACTTTAATATTTTTTTTTTTAGAAAAAAGACTTAAAAAAAACTTAAAATCATTTTTATATGTCAGTAAAATATGGCGTTAACCACTGTTAAGATTAATTTGATCAAAGTATATTTCTGTAAGATTTTTATCTAAATTAAAATAAAAAACAGATTTTTGTGATGCAAAATAATAACCAAAAAAAACTCACTTTTGTCTAAGATTTCAAAAAACTATTAACAAAAAACTCTTAATATCTCTTCTAAATAATATCAATGTTAATAAAACTTAGCAGAATAAAAATTAACATTTAAGTTAAAAACTGAATATGAAATAAAAAATAAAATGACAATTTAAAGTTTAATTTATAATATTTTTGACTCTCTCATTTTCTTATATCTTTGCTCTATGCAATTTTCACAAATTTTAGGTCAGGACTATATTAAAAGTCACTTAATTAAAAGTGCTTCTTCCGGAAGAATTCCACATGCACAATTATTTATTGGGCCCGAAGGAAGCGGTACATTATCAACTGCTATTGCCTATGCACAATACATTTTATGCAATAATTCAGGCCATGAAAATTCAAACGGAAATGATTCCTGTAATCTAAAATTTCAGAATATTTCGCATCCGGATTTGCATTTTATTTATCCTACTGTAACTACAGAAGATGTAAAAACAAAACCTAAAAGTTTAGATTTTATTCAGGACTGGCGAACATTTATTCAGGAAATGCCTTATGGAGGTTTGTTTGACTGGTATAAAATTTTGGGTGTGCAGAACAAGCAGGGTGAAATTCGGGTCGAAGATGCTCAGGAAGTTTTAAAATCTCTTTCGTTAAAATCATACGAAGGCGGTTATAAAATTATGATTATCTGGATGGCCGATAAAATGAATATTGCTGCCTCAAATAAATTATTGAAGCTTTTAGAAGAGCCATCTGATAAAACCATTTTCATTCTGATTTCTGAAAATGAAGAAGATATCATTCAAACCATCCGATCCCGCTGTCAGGTAATTCATTTTAACGGACTTCCTGAAAAAATTATTGTTGAAGCTCTTATTTCACAAGAAAATATAGACCATAATCTGGCCAAGAAAATCGCTCATCAGGCACAGGGAAACTTTAGTAAAGCCCTTCATTTGTTAAAAGAAGACGATTCAGAATATCCTTTCGAACAATGGTTTGTCAATTGGGTTCGTGCCGCATTCAGAGCCAAAGGAAATGCTGCTGCTATTCAGGATTTAATTTCCTGGAGTGAAGAAATTGCAGCTCTTGGACGTGAAAGTCAGAAAAAATTTATCCAGTTTTGCATCGAAATGTTCAGGCAGGCGCTTTTGTTAAATTATCAGGCACCCGCTTTGGTTTACATTCAACCAAAAGTAGACAAATTTAAACTTGAAAATTTTGCGCCTTTTGTAAACGGGAATAATATTCATGAGATTTTTAAAGAACTTTCAGATGCCATGTATCATATTGAAAGAAATGGAAATGCAAAAATAATCCTAACCGATTTGTCTATAAAACTTACGCGTTTAATTCATAAAAAATAGTTTTCAAATGAATAATGTTGCCTCAATTTTACTGTTAGTTTTTTTAGCCTTGACCTTTTTACAATCTGGTTATGAAAAAATTTTTTACTGGAAAGAGAATGTCAACTGGCTAAAAGAACATTTTTCAAAAACCATTCTAAAAAATCAGGTTGGGCTTGCACTTCTGCATCTTTTGATTTTAGAACTAATCTCCGGAATTTTATGTGTAGTTGGTGCTATACAATTAGTAACAAAAAGTGGTCGTGAATTTGGTTTTTATGGTGCTGTTTTTTCTTGTATTTGTTTATTAATGATGCTTTTCGGACAACGATTAGCTAAAGATTATGATGGTGCAAGAACTATTGTTATCTATTTTATACCAGCTGTAATGGCTGTTTATTGGCTGAATTAAATCTGCACAATTATTTAAATTTTAAAAAATGAATCCTAAACATCCTTCAGAATCTCTGACTATATTAACTGATTTAGTTTTACCGAGTGAAACAAATCCTTTAAACAATCTTTTTGGTGGCGAATTATTAGCCAGAATGGATCGAGCCGCAAGTATAGCAGCCCGAAGACATTCTCGCCGGATTGTAGTTACAGCTTCAGTAAATCACGTAGCTTTTAACAGGGCCATTTCTCTTGGAAGTGTTGTTACTGTTGAAGCAAAAGTGTCCAGATCATTCAAAAGTTCGATGGAAGTTTTTATTGATGTTTGGGTTGAAGACCGAGAATCCGGAAACAGAACCAAAGCCAACGAAGCAATTTATACTTTTGTGGCTGTTGATGATACTGGCAGACCTGTAGAAGTTCCTCCAATAATTCCGGAAACTGAACTGGAAACACAAAGATTTGATGCTGCTTTACGCCGTAAACAATTGAGTTTATTGCTTGCAGGCAAGATAAAACCATCTGATGCTACAGAATTAAAAGCTTTATTTTTATAGTATAAATTGTCTCAATTTGTAACAATTGGAAACAATGAACTTCAAAAAAAAGAAGTATTTTTACAAAATTATAAGCCTGATACAAATCTAAATCATGAAATTGTAATTTCCTGATTTGTTTTGAGAATGAAAAAATTTTAATAATTTACATGAAAGAAAAAGAAAAAGAAAAGATGAGTTCAGATAAAGATGCCAAATTAAAAGCGTTACAGCTTACACTTGATAAACTAGATAAAACCTACGGAAAAGGAACCGTAATGAAAATGGGCGACAAAGCCATTGTAGAAGTTGAAACGATTTCTTCAGGTTCTCTGGGCGTTGATTTGGCATTAGGAGTAAACGGATATCCTAAAGGAAGAATTATCGAAATATACGGTCCGGAATCATCTGGTAAAACGACTTTAACTTTACACGCAATTGCAGAAGCTCAAAAAGCGGGAGGAATTGCTGCTTTTATTGATGCTGAACATGCATTTGATAGAAATTATGCTGAAAAATTAGGTGTTGATATTGAAAATCTGATCATCTCTCAGCCAGATAATGGTGAACAAGCTTTAGAAATCGCTGAAAATCTTATTCGTTCAGGAGCAATTGATATTGTGGTAATTGACTCTGTTGCAGCTTTAACGCCGAAAAGTGAAATTGAAGGTGAAATGGGAGATTCTAAAATGGGTCTGCATGCACGTTTGATGTCACAAGCTTTAAGAAAACTTACCGGGACTATCAGCAAGACAAATTGTACTGTTTTCTTTATCAATCAGTTGAGAGAGAAAATTGGAGTTATGTTTGGAAATCCTGAAACTACAACCGGTGGTAACGCTTTGAAATTTTATGCCTCTGTGCGTTTAGATATTCGCCGTTCTTCACAAATTAAAGATGGTGAAAACGTAATCGGTAACAGAACTAAGGTTAAGATTGTTAAAAATAAAGTAGCTCCACCATTTAAAACTGCCGAATTTGACATTATGTACGGTGAAGGAGTTTCTAAAACCGGAGAGATTTTAGATTTAGCTGTTGAATTTGATATCGTTAAAAAAGCAGGATCATGGTTTAGCTACGGAGACACAAAATTAGGACAAGGCCGTGATGCAGTAAAATCTTTAATTAAAGATAATCCTGAATTAGCTGATGAATTAGAAGTAAAAATTAAAGAATATATAAAAGAACTAGCTAACGCTTAAAACTTTAAAAACCTGTAACTTACAGACTTTCTAACCCCGACAATTAAAAAATTGTCGGGGTTTTTTCATTTAAAAATAAGACAATCACGCAACCTTTTCTAAATAATAACATCTTCTAAATAACATAAAATCTCGAATGGTGTTTGCCATAACACCTCGATACTTTTTAGAATAAATTTGGTTGGTTATTTTCAATAAAATCCGTTAGTTTTTAGTTTTGGTTACTAACGGGTTTTTATTAATTTCAGATTATTCTTGTTTTTTACGCAACCTTTTCGATTTTAAATTATCTATAATATTACAGTTAATGGAGTTCTAATTAAACTCTTCTTTATCAACCGTTAATATTTCAAATCATGAAAGAAAAAAAAGAAGTTCAGTTGAATAAAAACCGTAAAAAAAACAAATCAAAAATTAAAAAAATATTACAATTTATTTCAGATAAAATTATTCACAGATAAGTTTTTGAATATAAAAGGGGTTTTAATTCAAAACTAAAACCCGGCAAATTTTCATTTTTGCCGGGTTTAATTTTAAATATTATTTGTCTGATTCTTTTTCTTAAATTCAAGCAAACCTTTGTAAATCAATTGTCTTGTCTGATCCCGAAGATCTTTTCTATTCTCACTTGTTAATCCTTTAGTTTCAATAAAAGGGAAAATCTTCCCTCTCATTTTTCCGGGACTTCCACTTAAAAAAGTGTATGAAAACCTTTCTTTGTTATCAGCGAAAACAATTGGAACAATTGGAATTTGATGGTCTATTGCTAGTCTAAAAGCGCCATCTTTAAATTCATCCAGTAAAATTGTTTCATCATCAGGAACTCCACCTTCCGGAAAAATGCAAATACTCAGTCCTTGATTTAGTCTATCCTGAGCCCTTTTAAAAACTTCATTTTTGCTTTTAGAAGAATTTCTATCCACTAAAATACAGGTCCTTTTATAAAAAAAACCAAACAACGGAATCTTTACCAATTCTTTCTTTCCAACAAAAACAAATGGATTTCTGACTACTGCTAGCATGAGCATAATATCCGTCATTGAAGTATGATTCGCTACAATCATATAACTTTTTCCTTTTTCCAATTTTTGCAGACGTTCAATTTTATAATAAAAACCCATCCCGAAAAGGATAAATTTAGCCCAAATGCGGGCCATTTTAAAAAAATAAGGGTATCCGCTTTCAGTTATAATTGAAGCTACTAAAAATGGCAGCATAATCAATATTGGAATGGCCATTAGGATGTAAAACCAAATACGCCAAAAGATCCAAAAAATAATTTTAATTCCTTTCATAGCTTCAAATGTAAGAAAACAGAAGTGAATTTAGATTTTTACACCATTAGATTTTTAGAATATTTAAACTTTTAGAAAATAAAACTTGAAATCTAAGAGAACTTTTAGAAAAACTTTCTAATTTTTGCAGAAGAAAAAAATAAACCTTGCAAGCTTTGCGAAAAACTTTGCGAACTTTGCGGTTAAGAAATAAGAAAAAACTAGAATGGCAAAAATACTTACCGGCGTTCAGAGTACAGGAACGCCACATTTAGGCAATTTATTGGGAGCAATCATTCCGGCAATCGAATTATCAAACAATCCGGCAAACGAACCTTTTTTGTTTATTGCTGACTTACATTCGATTACACAAATAAAAGATGGCAAAACATTACGCGAAAATACGTATAGTACAGCAGCTGCATGGCTTGCTTGTGGTTTGAATCCTGATAAAGTTACATTTTACAGACAATCTGATGTAGCACAAACGGCTGAATTATCTTGGTATTTAAGTTGTTTTTTCCCGTTTCAGCGTTTGACTTTGGCACACTCTTTCAAGGATAAATCCGATCGTCTAGATGATGTCAATGCCGGGCTTTTCACTTATCCTATGTTAATGGCGGCTGATATTTTACTGTATGATGCCGAATTTGTACCGGTTGGAAAAGACCAATTGCAGCATTTGGAAATCACACGTGATGTGGCTTCTCGTTTCAATCATCAAATGGGAGAAACTTTTGTTCTTCCTGAAGCTAAAATTCATGAAGACAGCATGCTGATTCCAGGAACTAATGGCGGAAAAATGAGTAAATCAGCCAATAATATTATCAATATTTTTCTGGATGATAAAGTTTTGCGTAAACAGGTTATGAGTATTGAAACTGATAGTACACCGCTTGAAGATCCTAAAAACCCGGATACCTGTAACGCTTTTGCTATTTATTCTTTACTGGCAAATGAAACTCAAATAGCTGAAATGAGAGCCAATTATTTAGGCGGAAATTACGGTTACGGTCACGCCAAACAAGCTCTTTTTGAATTAATTACAGAAAAATTTAAAACAGAAAGAGAAAAATACAATTACTACATAAACAACCTTGAAGAAGTCGATGCCTTATTGAAAAAAGGTGCCTCAAAAGCTGGTGTTGTCGCTGATGGCGTTTTGAAAAGAGTTCGTGAAGTACTTGGATTTGGAAAGTAAATATTATAAACCCGACAGCTTGAAAATTTTGTCGGGTTTTAATTCTAAATCGCCTCAAATAACTTCCCTGGTAAAGGCCTAATCACTCCTTTTAGCTCCATATTTAAAAGAATTCCTGATATTTTATAAATTGGAAATTCGCATTCAAGTGCAATTATATCCAGCAGTTCTTTTCCGTTTTTAAGCAGGAAATCGTAAATTTTTTGCTCGTCTGATTCTAAATCTACAAACAATTGTTTTTGCACCGGTTTTGACTTGTTTTCGATATCCCAATTGAGCATATAAACCAAATCGGCAGCATTTGTGAGCACGTTTGCTTTTTGTGTTTTAATCAATTGATTACAACCCTGACTGTATTTATCTGTTACACGGCCGGGAACGGCAAAAACATCCCGATTATAATCATTGGCCAGATTGGCTGTAATAAGAGAACCTCCCCTGTCTGCAGATTCTATAACAATGGTTGCTTCACTCATGCCGGCAACAATTCTGTTTCGTCGAACAAAATTCTCTTTATCAGGATTGGTTGAGCTCCAGAACTCAGTTATAAAACCACCATTCTCCTCCATTTTTGACATATATTTTTTATGTACTTTGGGATAGATTTGATTTAATCCATGTGCTAAAACACCAATAGTCTGCAATTTGTTTTCTATCGCAAGTTGGTGCGCCACTATATCGACACCATATGCAAAACCACTAACAATTATGGGGTTTAAAGGAGCCAGATCTTCAATCAATGTTCTGCAAAATTCAATTCCGTATGAAGTAATTTGCCTTGTACCGACTATACTAATGATTCTTTTATTTTCTAAATTAATATTTCCGGCAGAAAAAATTAAAACCGGGCAATCAATACAATGTTTTAGACGTTCGGGGTAATCATGATCTCTAAAAAAAGATACTTTTATATTGTTTTTATTGATGAATTCAAGTTCCCTATTTGCTTTTTCAAAAACAGTTTTATCTTTTAGATTCTTCAATAGCACTGAACCAACTCCATCTGTAGCAGCAATTTGATTCGTTTTTGCACTGAAAATTTTTTCGGCACTACCAAAATTTGCTAATAATTTTTTAGCCATAATATCTCCCACACCCTCAACTCTGAGCAAGGCTAATAAATAAAATAAATCTTGTTCTGACATGGCTTATATACTTTTTTAAAGGATGAAATTCTTAAAAACAAGATCTGCTTTCATTATGGCAAATATAATAATTAGAAGTAAATTCTTTCAAAAAATAAATTTTTGAAAGACAAAAAGAACATATATTAAATTCATAAATCTTTTAACTTACTGAAAAATAAATAGCTGCAAAAATATATGGATTGTTAATAAAAATTGTGAATAAAATTTTGATAACTATATTGGATGCATAACTTTGTTACTATGAAAATCGAAACTTACATCTCGCAGTTATTATATCGTTATCAGTGCGTAACGGTTCCTGGATTTGGTGCATTCTTGACCGAAACTCAGTCTGCACAGCTTAATGAAAGCACAAATTCGTTTTCTCCGCCTAAGAAAATGATCTCTTTCAACAGTCAAATCAAAAATAATGATGGGCTACTGGCAAATCATATTGCTAATACAGAAAAAACATCTTACGGTTTTGCAGTTAGTGCCATTGCTTTTGAAATTTTAAATTGGCAAAAAGCATTAGAAGAAGATAGAATTTTACATTTAAAAAATATTGGTGAAATTCGTTTAAACAGTGATAATAAATTAGTTTTCAGTCCTATACAGCAAAATAATTATTTAACCACCTCGTTTGGACTTAGTCCTTTTGTTTCTCCTTTGGTAAAAAGAGAAAATTTTGAAAAGGAAATAGAAAGAATCGAAAAGAATGAACCAGTTCCATTATACACTGACCAGGAAAGAAAATCTTCAGGTTCTTATTTAAAATATGCTGCCATTTTTGTTTTGGGATTAGGAATAACAGGAAGTATTGGTTATCCTTTATATCAAAAACAAATTGCTGCAGAAACACTTATTGTTGAAGGTACAGTTCAGAAAAAAGTACAAAACAAAATTCAGGAAGCTACCTTTTTGATACAAAATCCTATGCCTGCTGTAACACTTTCTGTTGATACCTCAAAAACTGAGGCTATAGAAAAAACAATGCCTTATCATATTATTGCAGGAGCTTTCAGAAGTCAACAGAATGCAAAAAAAGCCTATAACCAATTAATTAAAGATGGTTATGAAGCAAGAATGTTGGGTGAAAATAAACATGGGTTATTTCCTGTTTTGTACGGAAGCTATGCTACAATGGCTGAAGCTGAAAAAGCACAAAAAGAAATTCAAAAAGGAGAAAATCCGGATGCCTGGATTTTAGTTGAAGCTTTATAATCAAATTTCGTTACTTTAAAACAACAACATTTAGTTTATTGATTTTTATATAAAAAAGATTATGAAATTTACTATTCGAGTATTTATTATTCTTAGCCTTCTTTTATCATCGCAGTCTTTTTTTGCACAAGAAGTATCTTCTCCATCAGAAAAATCAATTCAGGAAGCTAAAAAAGCGTCTGAACATCAAAAGAAAATAGACAAAGAGCAAAAAAGAATTGAAAAGCATCAGCGAGAGGTAAAAAGTGCTGAAAAATCTATTGAAAAAACAGAAAAGAAAATAGAAAAACAAAAAGCTGTAAATGAAAAAATAGCCAGCAAATTTACATCTAAATCAAATTCTGAAGAAGAAACTCAGAAACTAAAAATAAAATTAAGTGAGCAAGAGCTTAAAATTCATAAACTGGAACTCAAATTAATTGAACAGAAAAAAGAATTAGACAAGCTTAGAGCATCATTTTAACTTTTCAAAAACCTAATCTAAAAACGATTAGGTTTTTTATTTGGAAACTATTTTTGCATCTTGTGAAAGTATTTCCTTTTTATTTTGATAAATGATCAAACGAGCTGGAGCTGCTCCTTTTTCACGTAATGGAGCGATATAACATTCATAAACATATTGCCCCTTTTTAAATTCGAAACTATGATTGCCACCAGTTCCATCTGGTAACCATTTTCCATTAGTAATTACTAAATCAGGTTTTTCACTTATGCTCTTTTTAATTGACCAGGAAGCATATCGGTAATTTCCATTTCCTAAATCGTCAATTCTGATTCTGAATTTACTGGTTTCTAAAACACATTCAGGAGTTTTAAACTTTGCAATTGAGGGATGCAGCTTTGTTTTTTCACTCGCAATTATTTTGTTTTTAAAATCCTTTTCGAATTTGGATTGGTAGTTTATAGCTGTCAATTTTCCATCAGTATCCATCCAAATTGTACCCTGATTCAGCATAATTCCTCTCCAACCTACTTCAGACCAATCTTTTGCCGGATCTGATTTAATGATTTCACTTTTCAATATGGCATCAAAAATCTCATTATATCGTTTTATAAACTCCGCTTTATTTTTAATTGTCGGAATAGGATATTCCCTTTTAAACGGATAAGAAATCATAGCACCAATTGCTTCTTTTTTGTCATTTTTTACATTAGCTATAAATGCCTTTATAAACTTTTGATATTCTGGCTTTAAATCCTGTCCTGCAACTAAATTAATTGAATGCATTGTTAGAAACAGGCATATAATTTTTAATTTCTTCATAATCAAATTCAGTATTATCCATGTTTTACGTGGAACATTTGTCTTAAAGATACTTAATTAATACTTGCTTTAAACATTTTTAACTCATCCCATGTAAATTCATCTCCGTGTTTTTCCTTAAGTCCGTTTAAGGATTCCTCCTGATAAAATTCAAAAGCCTCACGCAAAGCTAAAATCTTGTCATAAGGCAGAACATCAGAAATCTCTATTTTTTTTGCCTGAATAAGCTTTATCAAATGCGTTTCGACAGTTTGAACTGTAAGAGTGCGTAAACGGGCTATATCCTGAACAGAACGCTTTTGAATCCATAAGTCGTAAGTTTCCTCCACCGTAGTTTTTTTGGCTGTTTTAGACTCGTTTTTATCCAGCTTTTTTGATGAGTAACGAATTACTGGCTCATCTGCCTTAAAAATGTCAGTATTGCTCATTTTATACTCTTCCCGGATCTTCTCAAGCTTATTTGATTTAAAGTTTTTTATAGCCGATGATGTTAGCTTTTCTTTACAGATGGTTTCGCCGGTAACAACAATTTCAATCAATAATTTAGCTTTCATCAAGCGTAAAACAGCTTTAGTCTGCAAATCGTCCAAAAAAGCTAGTTCTTCGTAATATTCTTTTACTTTTTTAAACTTTTGAATTTCAGCCATTTTTTGTAAAATATCAGTCACCAATTTGTCCATAGGCTTAAAGAAATAATCGTAAGCCGCCTCTACCCTTTCTTTAACAAAAAATAAATCTACCGTTTCTTTATTGAAAATTTTGTTAAGCTGATTAATGAATTTCTGCGAAGGATCTATAAGTTGATCAATCGTTTCTAATCGTTTGTGAGCCCAAATTGCATGTTTCGATTTTTCTGAAGCCACAGCATTTTCATTATAACTAAAACGATGATTACGCCATTCCTGGGCTAAATCTGTCCAATTAAAACTGTTTATCAAATAATTATGAATAAAATTTTTGGTTTCGAAATGCAATGATTTTTCTAAAATGTCTTCAGTTGCTTTATTCAAAGCATAATCCATTACATCCTGATCGTTAGAAATACCATTCATCTGCATCGGAGAAAGCAAAATAAGCCCGTTTAAGGAACGCAAACGAGATAATGCAACATAGGCTTGTCCGGGAAGAAAAACTTGTGATACGTCGAGCGCAGCTTTATCAAAAGTTAAGCCCTGACTTTTATGAACCGTAATTGCCCAGGCTAATTTTAGAGGATAATGTGCAAAAGTGCCTAAAACCTCCTCTTCAATCTCTTTTGTAAGTTCGTTTACTTTATAACGGATATTTTTCCATTCATATTTTTCAACTTCGATGGTTTTATTCTCTTCAGGAAAATGGACAAAGATTTCTTCCGGAGAAAGTGATTTGATGACACCCATTTTTCCATTGAAATAGCGCTTTTCAAACGATAAATCGTTTTTTACAAACATTACCTGTGCACCTACTTTCAGTTTCAGATTTTCTTCAACAGGAAATATTTTTTCAGGAAAATCACTAACAATAAATGGTAGATAAGAGTATTCATTTCCTGCTAAATCATTTATTGACTGTTCATTGATAGAATCTGCTTTTGCATTATGCGTTGTTAAAGTAATATAACCAGGATTATTTTTTAAATCAAAATCGGGCTTCACATATTGGTTTAAAAACTGAACATCCTGTGGAGAAATCTGATTATTCCGCAAATTATTCAAAACCGAGATAAAAGAGTCATCCGTTTGGCGGTAAATCTTAGATAATTCAATATAAAGCGGCGGGTTTTGCTGAATTACATGCGAATGAAAAAAGAATTTTCCTTTGTAATAATTGCGCAAAGTTCGCCATTCTTCATCCCTAATTACGGGAGGTAATTGTAATAAATCGCCAATAAAAAGCACCTGAACTCCACCAAAAGCGTGTGAATTTCTGCGAACAGTCTGCATCATAAAATCTATTGCATCCAGTAAATCAGCGCGTAACATACTGACTTCATCAATAATTAGCAACTCCATGTTTTTGATTACATTTCGCTTCACATTGTTCATTTTGAAATGCCTGCGTAAAGACTCTTTATTCTCAAATTTCACAGTATCAGTAAACTGCGGATTTGCTTCATAAGACGGAATAAAGGCCGAAAATGGCAGCTGAAACATAGAATGAATGGTAACACCACCGGCATTTAAGGCCGCAATTCCGGTTGGTGCCACAACTACAGTATTTTTGTGTGTCGTGGCTATTATTTCGCGCAAAAGCGTAGTCTTTCCTGTTCCGGCTTTACCCGTCAGGAATATCGATTTCTGCGTTTGATTGATGAATTGTAAAGTGTAAGCTGCTGCTTCTGAAACGTTTTGCATCTGGCGTATATTGAAAACTAAAAGTATCGCATTTTTATAAATAAAAAAACCTAAATCTGTTAATAGATTTAGGTTTTAAAATAGTTAGTTATTTTGGTTGTTATTTCTTAGCCTCTTCTTTAGTTGCAGCTTTGTCATCTGCTTTTGGCTCAGCCTTGTATTTATCGTTCAAAGCTTTGATAATTTCTTTTGTAATGTCATATTTATCTTCAGCATACAAAACAGTTGCAGCATCACCTGTACCGTAGATATAAGAATATCCGTTTTTCTTGCCATAATCTTTTATGAATTTTTTCACTCCGCTTACAAGAGAATCCATTTCAACTCCGCTTTCTTGTTGCAGTTGCTGAGCTAATTGCTGTTGAGCATAACCCAATTGTTGTTCTCTCTTTTGTAATTCAGCACCTCTTTGTTGTGCCCAGGCCTGACCGTTAGCCTGTGCCTGACTTTGAAAATTAGCAGCATCTTGTTTGAAACGATTTATCTCAGCTTGCAGTTGTCTTCCTTTTTCTTCTGATTGTGCTTTGTATTTTGCTTCAAGGTCTTTTGCTTCAGTGTACTCTTTCATCAAAACCGAAGTATCTACGTAAGCTGTTTTTACTTCCTTTACTTCAGCTGTTTTATTACATGAAACAACTAAAACCGAAAGCGCGATAATTACTAATGCTTTTTTCATTTTCTGAATTTTCTATTTTTTATGTATGAAAGACAAAAATATAAAAAAATAAATAGCATAGACATAAAGTTCAAAAAATGCTATAATTTTATGATATTAGTTTTATTTATGGACTAAAAATCAACAATAAGATATCACTATTGAAAGCGGCTTTCATATCTTTTCTTAGAGCAGTTTTCTCAAAAAAGACAACACAAACCCTCACATTGTTTAAGAAAACGCTTTAAATAAGCTTATTTTACGTTTTAGCTGTTTTTTAAGACATAAATGTGAGATGAATACTCTTTTGTTGAAGACGCTTTTAAATTTGATCGTAAACCGATAAAAAATGCGCTAATGAAATTCATTTTTCCTGTTTTATACTTTTCTGACAAAAGACTCACATAAAAAGAATCAAATTTCATCGGAAGTACTTTTTCCAATTTCATGTCTACTTTTTCGAACAGCGATTTTATTGCTTTTTTCGAGAAATGCCAAAAATGAATCGGTACATCAAAAGCTGCCCAAAATTCTCCATAATGTTTTGCATCGTAGGATTTGAAATTTGGAACCGCAACAATTAATGTTCCAGTTGGCTTTAATAAACGCTTCAATTCCTGGATTTGCAATTCTAAATTTGGAACGTGTTCCAAAACATGCCACATCGTAATTACGTCAAAAGAATTATTTTCAAGTTCGCTGATTTCTTCTACAAATGAAATTCCTTTTCCTCTTGCAATTTCTTTTGCTCTTACGCTTGGTTCTACTCCAACCGTTTCCCAGCCATCATTTTTTGCAGTTAATAAAAAATCTCCGGTTCCGGCGCCAATATCTAAAATTTTTCCTTTTTGAGATTGTTCTGAATTAATCAGATTCAGTTTATTTTTTAGCGCTATGTTTTTTACAAAATGATACGCTTTTTCAAAAACAGAACGTTTGTTATCTGTGTGCGAAATATAATCTTCGCTTTCGTAATATCTTCCAAGATTTTCCAAATCCGGCTGCGGAGATGTAATCAGCATATCCAGATTTTCATCATAATACAAATCGAAAATTTCTTTTGAAACTGAATGGTCTTTTACAGTCAGAAAATGTTTTTTGTTTAAAACGTCCATTTTTAAATTATAGGTATTTTGGTTTAATTTCATAGTAAACCCTAAAAGTAAAATTTCACTTTTAGGGTTTCTCTTTCTTAATATTTATATTTTCTTTTCAGCTTTCCAATTAATTTTTACAGCTGATAATTTTTCATTTTCAATTCGTATTTCCGGAATAATTGTAAAACCATTTTTGAAATAAAACTGCATCGGAGATTTATAAAATAATCCATTTTGTTTTACGTCATTTTCTCCATCGCTTACCCATCCATTCAAGCTATTGTTTTTGCTTTTAATTAAATTAATCAAAAGAGAACCGTTTCCTTTCCCCTGAAATTTATGATTCAAAATTAATCCAAACCAATCTTCATTTTCTCTTAAAAAAGTATAAGCCCAACCATTAATTTTATTTTCATCATCAAGCAGCAAATAATGTTTTGTATTTAAAAGACCGTTTAAGTACAATTCAAAATCCTGCATCGTTTTGCAATTTAATCGTGCCGGATATTCCTCGTTCCAGAGTTCTCTCAAAACTTTTTTTTCTTCTTCAGATAAAATCTCTTTACTAATGATTTTCATTAAAATTAAATTCAGTGTTTCACGTGGAACAAATTTAAAGTTGTTTCAGGTTTTCTTTGTTTCAGGTTTCAAGTTTCACATGGAACGAGAAACAAATAAAAACAAGTTTCAGATTCCAACAAAACTTGAAACCTGAAACTTGAAACATTTATTTTATCTTCCCATATAAATCAAAAGCACTGAAATATCACTCGGAGAAACTCCGCTGATTCTTGATGCCTGAGAAATTGTAATCGGACGAATTTTACTTAATTTTTGTTTCGCTTCGATTGACATAGATTTAATTTTATTATAGTCGAAATTTTCAGGTATTTTCACTTCTTCTAAACGAGTAAGTTTGTCTGCATTATTTCTTTCCTTTTCGATATAACCAGAATATTTAACCTGGATTTCGGCCTGCTCTAAAATTTCCTGATCAAGTTCATTTTCTTCAGCATAAGCTTTCACTTTTTCAAATTTCATCATATCCTCCAAATCTAATTGCGGACGTGAAAAAACTTTAAACATTTTATCACCCTGAGAAATTGGTGCACTATCTTTCGCTTCTAAAATCGGATTCGTTTCTGCTACCGAAACACTTGTTTCTTTAAAGAACTGAACCATCTTTTCAGACTCATTTAATTTACGTTCCATTCTGCGCAAACGAGCTTCAGAAGCTAAACCAATTTCATGCGACATTGGTGTCAATCTGAAATCGGCATTATCTTGTCGCAACAATGTTCTATATTCTGCTCTTGATGTAAACATACGATAAGGTTCTTCTGTTCCTTTCGTAATTAAGTCATCAATCAAAACTCCGATATAGGCTTCATCACGTTTTAAAATTAACGGCGCTTTTTCATGCACTTTTAAATGCGCATTTATTCCGGCCATCAAACCTTGCGAAGCTGCTTCTTCATATCCTGTTGTTCCATTTATTTGTCCGGCAAAATATAATCCTTCAACTAACTTCGTTTCCAAAGTATGTTTCAATTGTGTTGGCGGAAAATAATCATATTCGATTGCATAACCCGGACGAAGAAATTTTACATTCTCAAAACCGGCAACCGAACGCAATGCTTTAAATTGAATATCTTCGGGAAGCGAAGTTGAAAATCCATTAACGTAAACCTCACAAGTTTTCCATCCTTCCGGTTCAACAAATAATTGATGTCTTTCTTTATCTGCAAAACGATTTATCTTATCCTCAATCGAAGGACAATATCTCGGACCGATACTTTTTATTCTTCCGTTGAACATTGGAGAACGATCAAATCCTGATCTCAAAATATCATGAACATCCAATGACGTGTATGTCATGTGACAAGATCTTTGTTCGGTCAATGGAACGGTCAAATCAGAATACGAAAACTTATCCGGTTTCGTATCTCCTTTTTCTTCGTTCATTTTAGAATAATCCAAAGAACGTCCATCGACTCTCGGCGGCGTTCCTGTTTTCATTCTTCCAGATTCAAAACCTACAGCAACCAAATCTTCGGTAATTCCGAAAGCGGCACTTTCGCCCGCTCTTCCTCCACCGAATTGTTTGTCTCCAATATGAATCAATCCGTTCAAAAAAGTTCCGTTTGTCAGGACAACAGATTTCGAACGAATCTCAACTCCTAGCGAAGTTCTGATTCCTTTTATCTTTCCATTCTCGATAATCAGACCTTTTACCATCTCTTGGTAAAAATCTAAATTTGGAGTTCCCTCCAACATCATTCTCCATTCTTCAGCAAAACGCATTCGATCACTTTGAACTCTCGGCGACCACATTGCTGGACCTTTCGATTTATTCAACATCTTAAACTGAATTGCCGTTCTGTCTGAAACAATTCCGGAGTAACCTCCAAGCGCATCAATCTCACGAACGATCTGTCCTTTTGCAATTCCTCCCATCGCTGGGTTACAAGACATCTGTGCAATGTTCTGCAAACTCATTGTAACCAATAAAGTTTTTGATCCCAAATTTGCAGCCGCAGCTGCAGCTTCAGATCCTGCATGGCCGGCACCGACCACAATAACATCGTATTCTTCTAAAAACATTTTATTTTATTATTCTCTGGAAACCGGTTAAGTCAGTTCACAGAATTAACATTCTTTATCTTGTTTCAGGTTTCAAATTTATCCCTGAACTATGTTCCACGTGAAACATATATTTTATCTCCATTATTTATATTTCATCTTTTCGGTAAACCTGAGACATGTTCCACGTGAAACATTTTTATCACTTTCTGATTTACTAACTACGAATTAAAACTGTTTCACGTGGAACAACGAACTAATTAAGCATTAAATTTGAAACAAAGATTTACATGTTCCACGTGGAACGAATTCAATAAAAACCTAAAACTTAAAAAACGTTCCACGTGGAACGTTTAATTGTTTATGTAAAATTTAGAACAATGTTTCACGTGGAACATAAATTCTAAACTTTAAAAAGAGCTGTTTAAGTTAACGTTTCACGTGGAACATTATTATTTTTTCATCTTCTTTGGAACGCATTAACTCTGCATCCTTGTCTGTTTTATCTTTATATCCGCAGTAATGTAATATACCGTGAGCAAGAACACGTTTCAATTCTTCATCAAAAGAAACATTGAAATCCTTTGCATTGTCTTCTACTCTTTCAATAGAAACAAAAATATCACCGTTTAATTCGTTTCCAACTGTATAATCAAAACTAATGATATCCGTTAATGTATCGTGATTCAGATATTCAACATTGATCTTATGAAGATATTCATCATCACAAAAAATGTAATTTATTTCTCCTTCGTTTTTCTTTTCAGAAACAATTACAGCGCTCAACCAATCAGTAAAGGCTTCTTCGTTTTCTAAATTAAAATCTGTTTCGTAATTAAAATTGATCATTTGGTATTAAAATATTCTTGAACCTTTTGGTTAAAATTTGAGCGCAAAGGTAGCGATTGTCTATTTAAAATCTCTACACTATTTAAATAATCCAATAATGAGCTTGGCAACGCATTACTTCTATTAGTGAATTCAGCCTTGTTTGTTTCAGATTGACGCTTCGTATCCTGACCTTGTTGCTGAACTGCATTATTTAATTTTAATAATTCTTGTTGGATATTTAAGATTCTTTGCAGGTTCTCATTCTTAAATCCTTTATTCAAAAGTTGCTTTTCAGATTGTTTCATTTGTTCAATAACAGATCTTCCCTGAGAATCTAATCCTTTTTTAGCTAACTCTTTTTGCAACTCTTCACGAAGTTTAACTTGCTCTTTGTAAATCTCCATTATCTTTTCAGCGTCCCCTTCTCCATCTTCTCCTTCATTATTATTCTTTTCTCCTTTCCCATTTTCCCCATCTTTCCCAGATTGTCCATCTTTGCCTTGTCCATTTTGAGATTGGCCCGATTTTCCACCTTGTCCTTGTCCTGGTTTTTCTCCCGGTTTATCACCTGGTTTTTCTCCCGGTTTTTCTCCTTGCTTCATTCCTTCTTTCATTTTATCAGCTAAACCTTTTTGCTTTTGAATAATATCCGGCAACTGCATTCCTTGTCCGTCTCCTGGTTTTGGTTTTCCTGCGCCCGGTTTAGACATAGACATCTGCATGTTATTTAATAAATCACTCAAAAAATCAGCTAATTTATTAGCAGATGAAACAGCATATTGTTGGTGCGAAACTCCTTTTGGAACCTGAACGTCTGTCAAAGATTCAATTGCCTTGTCTACATTATATTGTACATTTCCAATTTCCTTAGTTACATCTTCTGCTACTTTTGGGTTACGTAAAGACAAAGCAAACAAACTATCATCTACATGTTTGAACTGTTGTTTTAAATTCTGTTGTAGTTTAATGTTCTTCGTATATATAGAAGAACCAAGTTTCATGGATTTAAATTGTTTCATTACATTTTCCTGAGATAATGAATAAGCCAGAAGATTATCCAGAATCTGACGAAGCATTGCTACATCTTCTTCCAATTTTTCTTGTTCTCCACTTTCCATACTGGAGTCCATTTGTTGAGCTATACTCTTCATTTTCTTAGAAGCGCTTTTCTGTTTTTGCTTAGCCGAAGAAGTGTTTTTTTTATTCAATTCATCAGATGCTTTTTGTAAATCATCTTTCAAATCTTTTTCTTTAGAAGCATCAGAAGGAATATCCAAAGGAGATTTTAACGTTTTGTTTTCCTCTTTTAAGTCTTTTAAATCTTCCTGAATTTTATCAAAAGCTTTATTAATTTCTTCCTGCTTGTCCTGAGTGTTTTCTTTTTCTTTATTAGAAAGCTGTTCCTGTTTTTCTGCCAGTTTATTTAATTTCTCAGCAACCTGCCCTGCTTTCTTTTCTACATAAAAACGTTTGGTCAATTCAACTAATTGTTCTAAATTTCTGGATTGATTTTTACTGATTTGTTTGAATTTTTCCATTTTATCAAACAACTCTTCGCTGTTTAATTTATCATTTAAGTTCTTTAGTTCGTCTAATAATTTTTGATTTTTCTCTAAATCCTTATCAGCATTCTCTAAACGCTTTTGTAAATCTTCTGCTGTTTTATCCTTTTTATCATCTTTGAATTTATCCAGATTCTTATTCATTTTCTCAGCAAACTGTTTCATCATTTCGTCTTGTTGTTTCTGACGTTTAATAAAATCATTAATCTTTTGCTGGTCTTTAAATTCCAGATTATCTTTTTCTTTTCCTGTATTCTGGATTTTATCCATTTCAGAAATTTGCTTGGTTTGATTTTTTAATGATTTAGATAAACCATTTATGTTTTGATTTTGCTGTTCCAATTCCAAATCATGAACTTCATCAGTGGTAGAAACTCTGTCTGAAAAAACAGAAGACTTAGTACGCTTAAAACCATGTGGTGCATCGTTATCAAAAACTTCAAAATAGTATTCATAAGATACTCCTTCTTCTACAGGTAAATTACTTGGGAAAGAAAAAACGAACTGATCGAACACAGCTTGCTTTACCGGAATAGTTCCACGCTTTGCCGTTTGTGGTTTGTTGCGCTCGTAGAAAACTACTTGCAATTTTGATAATCCGTAGTCATCTCCTAATCTTCCTAAGACATAATTTTTATCTAATTTCAAACTGTCCGGAGCTGGTGCAACTGTAATTGTTGGATGCTGATCTTTGATAACAGACAGCTGATAATCCAGTTTTTCATAGTTTTTAACCTTCTTATTAGAAGTAAGAATTTGATATTCTGTATTTTGAGCGATATTTTTACTCAATTTAAACTCATTTTCAGCTTTATTAAACTTCAAAGTTGCGTTTTCATCCTTCCAAACAATCTCCTGAGTCGACTGTGTATTCATTTTCCAGGTTACCAAAGTACCTTCAGGAACGATTGCATTTCCGGTTCCCTGAATAGTTTCTGATTTCTTTTTTAAGTAAGAAGGAAAATTCAAAACCATTTCGAAGTTGGCAATTGATGGAACCGTGATAACTTTTAATTCATATTCCTGAGAGGAAACTGAATTTCCTTCAAAAGAAAATGAAACATTATCAACTGGTTTTTCAATTTTGAATTCGAACTTTCCTGGTTGAGAAGATTCCATAAAATAACTTTCATCACCAATGTGAATCATGACATTTTCGGGAACGATGTTTCCAACAGATTCCATTTTTACAACAAAATCTTTGTTCTGTTCTGTTTGTAAATTTTGATTTAGAACTACAAATTTGAAAGGCGCCGGAGGTAAAAATGTAGCATTAAAATGCACTACTCTATTTAAACTTTGAGAAATAATATTGCTATTTCCTGAAATATAAAACACTACAAAAAGTAAAATTGGAATAATTGCTAATGGCAAATACTTTCTGTTTGAATTAAAATTGATGGCATTGCTGAACGGAATTGGCTGCAATGAATTTGCTTTTTGCTCTATAGAAGCCAACATCAACTCTGAACTTTCTGCTGAATTCTCAGAAGCCGAAAGCTGTAAAAAGTTCGTTAGTTTATCACTTACTTCTGTAAAATGATTTCCAATAATAGCCGAAGCCTGATTATAATCAATTCCTTTTTGAAGTTTGAACAACTTAAATATTGGAAACAGAATAAATCGAAACAAAAGAAAAACTTCTACTCCTATAAAAACCCAAAATAAAAGTGTTCTTCCGAAAGGTTTTAACCAAAGGAAATACTCAATAAAAAGCGTAAATAAAAAATACAAAAGTCCAAAACCGGTAAAAAGAAGTATTCCTTTTATCAATTCATTCGTATAATATTTTTTAATAAAAGCTTCCAGCTTTTGATATATGGCAGACGTTGTTTTCAAAATGAATCTGTTTGATTTATAACCTATAAAAGTAGTAATTTTAATTAGAAAATGACCAATTAGAAAATTAGTCAATTAAGCTACAAACAAGACATTATCTCATTATACACATTTTCTAATTTTCTAATTCAGAGTTGTATCTTTGCATCAAAATTTAAACAAATGTCAAAGCAAGTTCGTGTGCGTTTTGCACCAAGTCCAACAGGACCTTTACATATTGGCGGCGTTCGTACTGCCTTATTTAATTATTTATTTGCCAAAAAAAACAATGGTGTTTTTTATCTAAGAATTGAAGATACAGATCAAACGCGTTTTGTTCCGGGAGCTGAAGCTTATATTATGGAAGCTTTGGAATGGTTAGGAATTGCTCCTGAAGAAACCGTTGGGAAAAATGAAAAATTTGGTCCGTATAGACAAAGTGATCGTGCAGCATTATACCAACAATATGCAGATCAGCTGATCAATTCTGGTTGGGCGTATTATGCTTTTGATACTCCGGAAGAGCTTGATGCTTTAAGAAAAGAACAAGAAGCAGAAGGAAAAACATTTATTTACAATCATACAAACCGTGAAAAATTGCAAACCTCTTTGGTAATTTCTGCTGATGAAGTTTCAAAGAGAATTGCAAATGGAGAACATTATGTGATCCGTTTTAAAACTCCGGTGGATGAAACTTTACATTTAAAAGATATCATCCGTGGTGATGTTAAGTTCGAAACGAATCTACTTGATGATAAAGTTTTGTTTAAAAGTGACGGAATGCCAACGTACCATTTGGCCAATATTGTTGATGATCATTTGATGGAAACTTCACATGTAATTCGTGGTGAAGAATGGTTACCCTCTATGCCACTTCACATTTTATTGTACAGAGCTTTTGGCTGGGATGCTCCGGAATTTGCACATTTGCCTTTGATTTTAAAACCGGTAGGAAATGGCAAATTATCTAAAAGAGATGGTGATAAATTAGGATTTCCAGTGTTTCCATTAGAATGGAAAACGGAAGAAGGCATTTCATCTGGTTACAGAGAGAATGGTTTTTTCCCAGAAGCAGTTATAAACTTCCTTGCATTATTAGGCTGGAACGATGGAACAGACAAAGAATTATATTCTTTAGAAGAATTAGTAGAAGCTTTTGACTTAAACCGAGTGCATAAAGCGGGAGCAAAATTTGATCCTGAGAAAAACAAATGGTTCAATCACCAATATTTAATTAAACAAAATGATGCCGATTTAGCGAAAAGCTTCACTCCTATTTTAGTAGAAAAAGGTGTTGACGTTTCTAAATATGACGCTACAAGAATTGTTTCGTTGATTAAAGAAAGAGCTAATTTCGTTTCTGATTTTTGGGATTTAACAGATTTCTTTTTCCATGCACCAACATCATACGATGAAAAAGCAAGCAAAAACTGGAAAGAAGAAACACCGGCTTTAATGCAGGAATTGATTTCAACGCTAGAATATATTGATGGTTTTGATTCAGCAAATATTGAAGCAATTGTAAAAGACTGGTTAACTAAAAACGAAATCGGAATGGGCAAAGTGATGCAGCCTTTCCGTTTGAGTTTGGTTGGAGCTTTAAAAGGTCCTCACCTATTTGACATTGTAGAAATCATCGGGAAAGAAGAAACTATATCTAGGATTCAGAAGGCAATAAGTTCTTTGTAAAAAAATATACTTTCAAAATGCAAACGCTAAGTAACATTAATAAAATGTTCTTAGCGTTTTTTTATATTCAAACCCGAAGAAATTTCGTAATTTACCAAACCTAAAAACTTAAATCAATATCACTATGAGTATCCCATTCATTATCATTTTTGTAATTGCATTCTTTATTTTCCTATCGTCATTCTTTACAGTAAAACAACAATCCTCTGTAATTATCGAAAGATTTGGAAAATTTCAGAGTGTTAGAAATTCAGGTTTGCAACTTAAAATTCCGGTTGTTGACAGAATTGCAGGACGTGTAAATCTTAAGATTCAACAATTAGATGTTATCATTGAAACCAAAACCAAAGACAACGTTTTTATCAAAATGAAAGTTTCTGTTCAATTTAAAGTGATTCAGGAAAGCGTTTATGAAGCTTTTTATAAACTTGAATATCCGCATGATCAAATAACTTCTTATGTATTTGATGTGGTTCGTGCCGAAGTTCCGAAACTAAAATTAGATGATGTTTTTGAAAGAAAAGATGATATCGCAGTTGCTGTAAAACGTGAATTAAACGAAGCAATGTCTACTTATGGATATGATATTATCAATACTTTGGTTACTGATATTGATCCTGATATCCAGGTAAAAAATGCCATGAACAGAATCAACGCTGCCGACAGAGAAAAAACGGCTGCTGAATTTGAAGCTGAAAGCTCAAGAATCAGAATCGTTGCAAAAGCAAAAGCCGAAGCAGAAAGTAAACGTTTACAAGGTCAGGGTATTGCAGATCAGCGTCGTGAAATTGCCAGAGGATTAGTAGAAAGTGTTGAAGTTTTAAACAATGTCGGAATCAATTCTCAGGAAGCTTCTGCCTTAATTGTTGTTACGCAACATTATGATACTTTACAAGCAATTGGAGCTGATGCTAATTCTAATTTAATTTTGTTACCTAATTCTCCACAAGCCGGAAGTGACATGTTGAATAACATGGTTGCTTCATTCTCAGCATCTAACCAGGTTGGTGAAATGATGAAAAAACACAATAAAAAAGTCGAAAAACCAAAACCAATTCTGCCACAATCTGGTTACGAAGATGATATTCAACCAGAAATTAAATAATACAAAAAATGAAAAAGAGGCTTAATTGCCTCTTTTTTTATTTAAAAACCAATTGATTATAAAAGGTAAAATTGATGGCAAAATGCTTCCGTAAGAATTTGAAATGTAATCTTTGAATGAAGAAAAAATTCCACCAAGTACATTTTCTGGAGTAATGCTTTCCTTCGTTTTCTGAAAACTCAAAACTAATTTCTGATAATTGATCTCTTTTTGGAGTTTCAAAATTTCAAGATCCTTCTCTATTTCAGCATACGATGAGTATTTTTTTACTTCCATAAATTAATCGTTAAAAAAGATTTCTGAAAATTTCTCTAAAATCGGACCTTCAACAAACTTGTCTTTTATAAAAAAAAGTAAAATTGTAAACACAAAATAGATCCCTCCTACTGCTAAAAATCCGAGTGCATTACTTTTAAATAAAGAACCAAAAGCATACGCTGCGGCAAAAGATCCAAAAATAAGAACCATACTAAAACACAATAAAATCAAAGTAAATTTAAAAATTAAAGTTGTTGATTTCATCGCGACCTTAAATCCCCAGAGTTTATAATACGCTAAATTACTGTCAATATAAGCTTTGGTAGTTTCCTGAATATTCTCTGTATTTTCTTTTAATTCTTCAAAAGCCATAATTTTAAATTTCATTAAAAAAGAAACACAAAACAAACTGATTACAAATTGAATATCAAATATTATAAAAAAATTGTATCAACTATAAATCAGGTATGCTTTGTGTTGCCTGGATTATTACTTTTGATATTTAGCGTTTTGCGTCTTCAAATCAGCTAGTTTAGATTCTAAAAAAGAAATAACTTCTTCTGTTTTATGGCTTACATTTGAAAGTAATTCATCAAAAGTTCCATCAAGATTCTCTGTAGCACTTGCAAATTTTTCACGCAAAACTTCTGAACTTGCTTCTAAGGAGTCTTTTAAATTGTTGGCAGTATCTCCCAGATTTTCTTTAATTTTTGCTCTTGTGTTTGAGCCTTTATCAGGAGCTAACAAAATTCCTATCGCTGCACCTACAGCTGCACCGGCTAAAATCGCTGCAATCGTATTTGAATTGTTTGACATAATATTAAAATTTAAAGTGATTAATAAAGATACTCTTTTCTGAATTATAAAATTTCATATTTGACCTTTAGATAAAAATACTGACTTTATAAACAATTGAATGTTAACAACCCGTTAAACTGGCAAATTTGAGGTTAAAAATTAAAATTAGGTCATTAAATCAATAATAATTCAAAAGATGATTAATATGATAAAAGAAATTAAAAGTGGTCTTAAAATTAATTTATGGAGGTTAATTTCAATTAAAATAAACTATATATTTTTAAAATTTGATAGTTTTTATAAATAATAATTAAAATATTAAAATTTAAATTAATTGATAAATAAAATTGATATATATAAAAATAGATTTTTGAAGTTTTATATTCTGAATTAAATGAAAATAAAATCTCGTTTTAAACTTTATCAACAATTCAATGTTGATAAGCGTTAAAAGAGCATAAAATGGAAGTGAAAATTAAAATAAAGCTTTCTATTTAACTATTTTTAGAAAGATGATAAATGAATCGGAAGTAATTAAAAAATGTCTTAAAATCAGTTTATGAAGGTTATTTTTAATCTATTAAAATTATAATTTTTAACTTTATAATAGAAAAAATAAATAATAAAAAAAAGCGCTAATAAAAGCGCTTTTAATAAATAATATTGATATTACTTCTTCGTCATTTCAGCGAGAATTTCAATTTCTCTTTCCGAAGCATTTTTTGGTGGATTTGAATATGATTTCAAAATATCTTCTTCAAATTGATTTCTTAAATCTGAATTTTCAATATCTCTTAAATTCAAAAGTGCTTTCGATCTCACATAAGTCGATTCACTTCTGAGAGACATGGTATATAATTTTTTAATATCCTCATCTTCAAAATCCGAAGATTTCCAGTTTGAATATTTCAATAAAAATTGAGAAAACAACAATGAAGCTTTATTATTATTGATATTCTTCTTTAAAGAATTTTGCAATAATGAAAAACTAGAAACATTTTTTATGCTCTCCCCTATTGCATTTTCAATTGCAATTCTTTCCTGTTTCGTCTCAACTTTGAAATATTTGTTAATATCTTTCAAAGAATTATTAATGCTATTTTCTTCTTTTTTACCTTTTTCTTCCCAGGCATCTTTCAATCCAACAGTTTTATTAAATACTAATTTTGAAGGAGTTGAGTCTTTATCAACAGTAAAATAACCCAAACGCTGAAACTGAAATTTATCTTCATTTTGAGCTGTTGCTAAACTTGGTTCTACAAATCCCGTAACAATTTCTAACGAATTTGGATTTACAAAATCAAGGAAATTTTTATCCTTATAACTATCCGGAGCTTCATCAGTAAACAAACGATCGTACAAACGAACTTCTGCTTCTACAGCATGCTGAATTGAGACCCAATGCAATGTTCCGGATACTTTTCTCTGGCTTGCTTCAGTTCCGCTTCCGCTTAAAGAATCGGTATCATACGTAACGTGAATTTCTGTAATATTTCCTGCTGCATCTTTTACAACATTTTCTCCTTTAATAATATACGCATTTTTAAGACGTACTTCTTTTCCTAAAGTCAAACGGAAATATTTAGCCGGAGCATCTTCTAAAAAATCTTCTCTTTCAATGTATAATTCACGGGAAAAAGGTACTTTTCTGAAACCTGCATTTTCATCTTCCTGGTTGTTTTCAGCTTCAAGCCACTCTTGTTTTCCTTCCGGATAATTTGTAATTACTAGCTTAACAGGATCTAAAACAGCCATTACACGAGGTGCAATTTTGTTCAAATCTTCACGAATACAGAATTCTAAAACCGATACATTAATCAAATTATCACGTTTTGCAATACCAATTGTGTTAGCAAAATTACGCAATGAAGCTGCAGTATAACCACGTCTTCTTAATCCGGAAATAGTTGACATTCTAGGATCATCCCAACCTTTAACATGCTTTTCCTTAACTAATTGCTGTAATTTTCTTTTACTAACAACCGTATGAGATAAGTTGCGTCTTGCAAATTCTCTTTGCTTTGGACGAATCAGATTTTCATCAATAATCTGGTCTAAAAACCAATCGTATAATTCACGATGAGGCAAAAATTCCAGTGTGCAAAATGAATGCGAAATGGCTTCTAAATAATCGCTTTGACCGTGTGCCCAATCATACATTGGGTAAATTTTCCAGGTATCCCCTGTTCTATGATGATGTTTGTGCAAAATCCTGTACATGATGGGATCACGCATTAACATGTTAGTAGATTTCATGTCAATTTTAGCACGAAGAATATGAGTTCCAGCCTCAAATTCGCCGCTTTTCATTCTTTCAAACAAGTCTAGATTTTCTTCTACAGAACGATTTCTAAACGGGCTGTCAACACCTTCAGTCGATGGAGTTCCTTTTTGAATTGCCATATCTTCAGAAGATTGACTGTCAACATACGCTTTATCTTTTTTGATTAGTAAAACTGCCCAGTCATATAGCTGCTGAAAATAATCTGAAGCATAACGTTCTTCTGTCCAGTTATAACCCAGCCATTCTACATCTCTTTTTATAGCATCAACAAATTCCTGTTCTTCTTTTTCCGGATTCGTATCGTCAAAACGTAAATTTACAGGTGACTGATAATCAATTCCTAAACCAAAATTTAATGCAATAGAACTGGCGTGCCCAATATGCAAATAACCATTTGGTTCCGGTGGAAAACGAAAACGAAGTTTGGTGTTTGAAAGACCTGATTTCAGATCTTCTTCTATGATTTGTTCAATAAAATTGAGTGATTTATCTTCTGATGCCATTATTTATAGTAATTTTAGCAAAGATAAAAAAAAGGTTTCAGGTTTCAGGTTTAAAGTTATTTAAGTGGCGCAAAACCTGAAACTTTAAACCTGAAACAAAAAGAAAATGGGAATTATAAAATTAAAAAACATCCGAACTTTTTCCTACCACGGATGTATGATTGAAGAGGGAAAAATTGGTTCAGACTACACTGTTGATTTAAAAATTAAAACCAATTTACAGCATTCAGCAAAAACTGATCATTTAGCCGATACTGTGGATTATGTACTTTTGAACAAAATTGTTACCGAAGAAATGGCAATTCGTTCACATTTATTAGAGCATGTAGCTAAAAGAATCAATAATCGTATACTTAATGAGATAGAAACTGTAGAAAAAACGACAGTTTCAGTTTCTAAGATTAATCCTCCTATTGGTGGTGATGTTGAATCAGTTACTATAAAAATGACGGAAATCAGAGCATAATTTTATAAAGCTAAAAGCTAAATTTTTAAAATAGTTGTATTTAAACTTTTGAATTTTAAAGATTTTGGTTACTTTTGCCATCCGTTCAAGCAATGGCGTCGTGGCCGAGCGGCTAGGCTGGGCTCTGCAAAAGCTCCTACTCCGGTTCGAATCCGGACGATGCCTCTAAAACCTCTAAAGCAATTTAGAGGTTTTTTTATGTCTAATTTTTATGAAAAATTAATTAAAGATATAGGTTCGAATCCGGACGATGCCTCAAGAAGAGATACAGAAATGTGTCTCTTTTTTTTGTCTAATTTTTAGAAAAACCTTTAAGATTTTATATGCCTTTTATTAAATCTAAACTATAAAAAAACCTCTGAAATTCAGAGGTTTAAATTTATATTTATCAGTTATCAAAAACTACTTCTCAATCTTCTCAAAAGCATTTTTCATCATTTCTTTTTCTTTAGGAAACCAACCCTGAATCATTAAAACAAATCCAAAAATCATCAAAACAATACTGATTCCTTTTTTTATTTTTAAAATATTAATTGGTGTCATTTTAGATTTTAATTGTTTGGCTAATAAAATTTTAAGGCAATCAACCAATAAATAAGTAATGATTACTGAGGTAAAAAAAGTAATCATTCTTGAGTTTTGCATTTCTAATTTTGGTCCGACAGAAATAATTACAGCTAACCAAAAACCTAATACGCCAATGTTAATCACATTTAGTAAAAAGCCTTTAATAAATAAACTTCCATAATTTCTTTTGATAATATCACGATCTATTTCTTCATCATTAATTTTTTCTTCCTTCTTTAATTTTACAAAGGAAATTATACCATACGCCAGCATAATAATACCTCCAAAAATAAAAAGAGCGGGCTTATCTTTCAAACTCGAAATGAGCCTGTAACTACCTAAATACGCAATTGCTATAAAAAAAATATCACCTAATACTACACCAAAATCAAACACTATTGCAGCTCTGAATCCTTTTGTAATACTGGTTTCTAATAGTATAAAAAATACCGGACCTACCATAAAGCTTAGGAAAAGACCCCATGGCAGCCCAGCTAAAATATCATTTATCATTCAAATAGAATTTCTTATTTTACTTCTTCGATTTTACCTCCAAAAACCGTTTTCTGATTAATTTGTTTAGGTTTTCCATAAATGTAAATAGAGCCTCCTGCGCTTACTTTTGCATCCACAAGTGTAGAAGCATTCACATCTGCTTTTCCTCCCGCAGAAACGCTAACAGTGGTTTGAGAGGTTATTAATTTACTTGCTAATAAATAACCACCTGCTCCTAAACTTGCAACCTGATTAGAAGCTTTTCCGGTTAAAGTAATTTCTCCTCCAGAAACTGAACTTACTTTAAGTTTATCAACATCCAAATCTACATTAATTTTTCCACCCTCCTGAGCACTTACCTTAAAACTCGTTGCTTTTATAACTTCAGAACTTGTAACATTTGCACCTTCATTAACATCAATAAGTTCAATATGTTTATAATACAGGGTAACTTCTAAATCGTTACCAGACAAAAGTTTTGGAAATGGCATTCTTATTTTTAAAATACCATTTTTATTAACGGCTTCTAATTCTGCTTCCCTTGTTCCTTTTATAACCAATTTATTTTCAGATGACTGAACTAATTTTACATTTAATTTATCGTAAACTTTTACGGTATCAAAATCGCCTAATGCTTTGGTAACCTGCCCAAAAGACATTTGCACAAACAAAATGACAACACCTATGATTAACTTTTTCATTTCTTTAATTTTAAATTTAACAACTTATTCTGCTCTTCGTAAAAAATGAAAATCCAGTTGTTTTTTAACTAAATCTGCATTTTTTACTTTAACGTAAATTTCATCTCCCAATTGTAATATACTGTCTGAAGTAGCTCCAACCAGTGCATATTGTTTTTCATCGAAAGTATAATAATCATCTTTGATTTCTCTGATTCTCACCATTCCTTCGCATTTATTAGAAACGATTTCCACATAAATTCCCCATTCAGTAACACCGGAAATAACACCAAGAAATTCTTCATCCTGGTGATCCTGCATGTATTTAACCTGCATATATTTGATACTGTCACGTTCTGCATTTGTTGCTAAACTTTCCATGTTTGAACAATGAAGACTTTTTGTTTCGTATGTTTCTTCGTCTACAGAAGCTCCTCCATCAAGATAATACTGCAGTAAACGGTGTACCATTACGTCCGGATAACGACGAATTGGCGATGTAAAATGGCTGTAATAATCAAAAGCTAAACCGTAATGACCAATGTTATCTGTCGAATATTTGGCTTTACTCATACTTCTAATGGCAAGAGTATCAATTAAGTTTTGTTCTTTTTTACCGTTTACTTCTTCCATCAATGCATTCAAAGACTTCGAAATATCACCTTTGTTACGGAAATCAATTTTGTAACCAAACTTTGCAATTACTTGTTGCATTGCAATCAATTTATCTTCGTTTGGTTCGTCGTGAATCCTGTAAATGAACGTTTTCTTTTGTTTTCCAATGTATTCAGCAACCTTTCTATTTGCTAAAAGCATGAATTCTTCAATCAAATGATTGGCATCTTTAGAAACTTTAAAATAAACACCTTCAGGTTCTCCTTCGGCATCCAAATTGAATTTTACTTCTACTTTGTCAAAAGAAATTGCGCCATTCTGCATTCTTTTCTTTCTTAAAATCTTAGCTAATTCATCTAATTTTAAAGTTGCTTCAACAATTTCATCCGGAACAACATACGATTCTCCTGTAATCGAAATATCAATTGGAATCGTCTTGTCTTTGTTTTCAATGATATATTGTGCTTCTTCGTAAGCAAAACGCTGATCGGAGTAAATTACAGTTCTGCCAAACCATTGGTTAATAACCTGAGCTGTTGGAGAAACTTCGAATACTGCAGAAAATGTATATTTTTCTTCATGCGGACGAAGTGAACATGCAAAATTCGATAAAACTTCCGGAAGCATTGGCACCACTCTATCGACCAAATAAACCGAAGTTGCTCTTTGATAGGCTTCATCATCCAGTATAGTTCCTTCTTCAAGGTAATAGGAAACATCGGCAATATGAACACCAATTTCGTAATTTCCGTTTTCTAACTTTTTGAAAGACAAGGCATCATCAAAATCTTTTGCATCTTTTGGATCTATCGTATACGTAAGTGTATCACGCATATCACGACGTTTTGCAATCTCAGCTTCCTGAATCGAAGTGTCTATTTTTTGTGCATACACCTCTACTTCTACCGGAAAATCTGATGGTAAACCGTATTCTGCTAAAATTGCATGAATCTCTGTATTGTGTTCCCCAGGTTTTCCTAAAACTTTAATTACAGAACCAAACGGACTATCAGCTCTCTTTGGCCAGTCTTCAATCGTTACTAAAACAACATCTCCGTTTTCTGCTTCTCCAATTTTGTCTTTTGGAATAAAAATATCCGTGTACATTTTTGGGTTTGCAGTAGAAACAAAAGCAAAATTTGGCTGCATGTCAATAACTCCAACAAACTCTGTTTTATTTCTTTCTACAACTTCAATTACTTCACCTTCGGGTCTTTTTCCTTTTCTTCGGTTATAAACATAAACTTTTACTTTGTCTTTGTCTAAAGCCCGGTTCAAGTTATTGGTCGGAATAAAAACATCTTCTGCAAAATCTTCACAAATAAAATAAGCTGTTTTACGGCTCGTCATATCAATAGTTCCTTCGTAGTAATCCTGACTTTCAGCTTTTACTAAATATTTTCCAGGTTCCGATTCAATAATTTTTTTTGAACCAGCCATTATTTTTAAATCTTTTATGATCTGGTTTCTGCTTTTTGTATCATCAAGTTCAAGCTTTGCAGCTATTTGTTTGTAATTAAATGCTTTATTAGGGCTTTTCGATAAAATCTTCAGTATTTTTCCTGAGAAATCTTTCTCATTTTTTATCGGTTTTCTAATTTTCTTACTCATATATCTTTTCTTATAAAGTTTAAAATTACAAATAAGATACCAGATTATAGATTTTAACAAATAGAATTATTAAAATTATAACTTTCAAACTAATATTTTATTAATCTTTTAAAGGTCATTTGTATTTAGCTTTTTTTTAATCATTGCATTTACCAACTTAAATACTCCCCATTTCGTATCTTTATAAAAAGACCTTTATGGAAAGCTTTAAAACAATCGCCATATTCAATTATGACCACGAAACGGTTATACTCAAACACTTATTAGATCAGGAAGAGATTCCTTATTTTTTTGAAAACGAAATAACACTCTCTGTCGTTCCTTTATACACAACGGCACTGGGCGGAATCAAACTGAAAGTTCATCCCAACGACTTCGAACAAGTTCAGGCTATTCTTGACAATCTTAATAATCCTCTCAAAATCGTATAAAACAAAACTAAAATCAGATAAAATTCAATTCAAAAAAAAATTTTTTCCTTTTCAACTTTTTTAGTTTTCAACATATATTAAATACAACAAAAAAGATTTTTAAAAATTTAATAAAATTTGATGGTTATTATAGTGTGTTAATATGTCGAATAAATTTATTTTTAAAAGTATTGAAATGAAGTTTCTCTTAGTTATATAGAGTTATCAACATACTTATATTTTGTTAAATGATTAATTTATAAGACTTTTTGTATTTTAATTAACAACGGTTGACAACCAAAATTGAATTCATTTTGTAGATAAGTTCATATGTTGATAGTTGTTGAAAATGGCATTTTTGATATTGATAACTTTTCCAAAAATTCCTGAAACTTTTCTTGCATTTTTAATTCTAATTTTGGATTAGGCTTTTTTTCGACACAACCAAAAAAAACTTCTAATTTTCTATCTGAACTTATTAACATTTTCTGTTAATTTAAAGTTAACTGAATATCAACGAATTAAGAACTCCTATTAACATTATAAAAATTTAACAAAAAAAATAATCTTTATTTATTGAATATCAATATTTTATATATTTATTAAAAATGTTGATAACTGATAAAGTTTTGAAATTTAGATGATTGCAATTATCATTTTGTATTACATTTTAACGAGCATATTTGAACAACAATTTTCTGTTAATAAACAAAAAATAAGTGAAAATTACTGTAATTTATGGAGAACATTTAATTATTGAGTAAATTTGCACAAACACAACTTAATAGTATTTAAAATGAAAATTTCGATAGGTAACGATCACGCAGGACCGGAGTATAAAAAAGCAATTGTAGCAATGCTTAAATCAAAAGGATATGAAGTAACTAATTACGGAACAGATTCTGAAGATTCTGTTGATTACCCTGATTTTGGTCATCCGGTTGCAAATGATGTATCTGAAGGAAAAGCTGATTTTGGAATCGTAATCTGCGGAAGCGGAAACGGAATCGCCATGACAGTTAACAAACATCCAAAAGTAAGAGCTGGTTTATGCTGGACAAAAGAAATTGCGGTTTTAATACGTTTACATAATGATGCTAACATTATCAGTATTCCGGCACGTTTTACTTCAATTCCACAGGCAGTAGAAATGGTGGAAACTTTTCTTAGTACTGAATTTGAAGGAGGAAGACATCAAAACAGAGTGAATAAAATAGCTTGTTCGTAAACAAGTCAAAAAAATTCGGTGCTTCGCACCATATAACAAAAGCAAACCGGGCGGATTTTTTTAAATCTTTCCGGTTTTTTATTTTAAAGCATTGTAAATCAAATTATTATATTGCGTAATATGTAGTTATTAACAATGGTGATATCTATATTTTATGATTGATTGTCAAATAAATAATCACAATCTGAATCAAAATAATTCCAATAAATTTTACAATAAAAGAAGTTTTAGCCGTTTTATGGCTAAAGATTAACATTGCTGTTAATAACCCAATCGAACCACCAATAAAAGCGAGAAAAAACAAAGTGTTTTCCGGAATTCTGCGTTTTTGTTTACGAGCCAAAAATTTGTCGTAGCCAGTAATTATAAACTCAAGAACATTTACAAATAAAAAATACAGTAATAAAACTTCCATGGGTTAAAAAATAGAAACAAAGATATTATTTTAGCTGTCCGAAATTATCTCCAAAATAGATTTAATTGTTTACAAAATTTCTAGTAACGGTGATAAATACAATAAGTAAGAATACCTTTTAGACCAAATCAAATTAATGAAAAAGTATATTGTATTGTTTTTATTTTCTTTTCAATCGTATTCTCAGGAAAAGTCAAAAATAGTTTATAGCAACGAAACCGTAGTAATAAATTCTGGTAATGCCTTAGAAGTTGAAACTTTTGTAAACGAAAGCAGAGCAATTTCAAAAAGCAAAAATACTCATGAATATACTATTAGAATTCCTTTTGATAGTTTCAGTGAAATTTCAAATATAAAGGGGTCGACTTATATTACAAAAACAAATAAAAGGATAGATTTAAGTTCTTATTCTATTGCTACAATCGATGCAGAGAATGAAAACATTTATAAAAGCGACAATAAATACAAATATTTTGTGATGCCTAAAGTGGAAGATAATTCCTTAATTGAATTCTCTTATAAAACAAAGCTCAAACAACCTCGGTTTTTATCCAGTTTCCGATTTCAAAATCCGATAAAAACACAAACTGCAAAACTTCAGATTCGATGTAATTCTTCTACTGAAATTGGATATAAACTTTTTGGAAATTATCAGGAAAAAATAGCTTTCAGTAAAACTAAAGAAGGAAATTTTGATATTTATACCTGGGAAGCCAATGATATTCCTGAATTTGAAGGAGAAGAGGATATGCCAAGTCCTTTATATTTCATGCCACATATTATTTTTTATATCAAAAGTTATGAAATACAAGGTAAAAAAGAAGAGTTATTAGGTACACCTGAAAAATTATATCAATGGTATTATTCAATCACAAAAGATATTAATAAAACGGATCAAACGGCTTTGAAGAACAAAACATTAGAGCTGGTAAAAGATAAAAACTCTGATTTAGAAAAGGCAAAAGCAATCTATCAATGGGTTCAGCAAAATGTACATTATGTTGCCTTTGAAGACGGAATGGGCGGTTTTATTCCCAGGGAAGCTTCAGATATTTTTCAAAAGTTATATGGAGACTGTAAAGATATGGCGAATCTTTTGAATGAAATGTTTAGATATGCGCAATTGAATTCTAATCTTACCTGGATTGGAACACGCCACAAGCCATACACATATGAGGATGTTCCAACGCCACAGGTTGACAATCATATGATTACAAATGTAGTTATTGACGGTAAAAGTTATTTTATGGATGCCACTGATAAATTTTGCCCTTTTCCGTTTCCTTCCACTTTTATTCAGGGCAAAGAAGCTTTGATAGGAAAAACAGAAAAGGATTTTAAAACAGAAAAAATTCCGGAAGTTGAATCCGGCAGGAATAAAACCACAATTCTAATGAAATTAAATCTGGAAAATTCCAGTATTGTGGGAGACGCAAGCGTCACTGTATCAGGTTTTAAAAAGAGTTATTTATTAAACCATCTTTCTGCTTATAATCAAAAAGAAAGTGAAATTTGGAAAGACATCATTACTGAAAATAACCAGAAAATACTTTTGGATATTCAGGAATTGCAAAAAAACGACTATCAGGAGTTGCCATCAAAAGCAAATTTTAAATTAAAATTAGAAAATGGTATTAAAGATGTCAATGGTAAATTATTATTAAAACCGGTATTGCTTTTTCCATTAAAAGAAAGTCTTATTGATATTGAAAAAAGAAAACTTTCTATAGAAAATGACTTTGCTTATGTTTATGAAATCCAGTATGAGTATCAATTACCATTGGATTATAAAGTAGAATTTATGCCTGAAAATGCAAAAACTGAAAACGATTTGGGAAGCTTTGATATGCAATACAAGCTTCTGAAAAATAATATTATAGTAACTCAAAAGATAGCATCAAAAAAATTACTATTGGATAACAAGGATTTTATACTTTGGAATTCATTTATAAAAACACTAATCAAACACTACAATCAATCCATAATTCTTTCTAAATAATGAAAAAAATAACTCTAATTTTTGTCTTGTTATTCTTCTTTCAAAGTTTTTCTCAGGAAATAAAAAGCTATACTTGGGACGAAAAACCAATCTTTAATGAAATTCCGGCTGAACACAAAGACCAGCCTGCAGTAGTCTTGTTTGACAAACGCTGGATACATACACGAGTTGGAGCTTACGCTTATGCAACTTTTGGAATGAATCATTTTGCAATAAAAATCAATAAAGCCGGGGAAATTAACAAATACAATAAGATTAAAGCCCAAGATAACGGATACATTCGTGATGTTCGTGATTTTCATGCGCGTATCATAAAACCTAACGGAGAAATAAAAATAATACCTCAGGATAAAATTATCGAAACAGAGATAGACAAAGTAAAATCAATCGTTTTTGAAGGTGTAGAAGCAGGAGATATTTTGGAATATTATTTCATTATAAAAGAAAACCCATCCGCTTATGGAGTTGAAGTTTTCCAGAAAGATATTCCGGTTTTGTTTGCCGAATTCACACATACTCAGGATGGCGTAAAATTTGAAACCTATGCTTCTTCAGAGTTTAAAAAAACGGGCAGCAGTAGCAAAACTATATTAACAGCTACTAATATTCCGGTTATTAAAGAAGAATCGAATGCACGAAACATAAAGAATCTGGTAAAGTTAATCTATATGGTTTCGACTCCATCAATGGACATTTATAATTGGAATTATTTTTTACCACAATATGTTTCTAAGCCGTCTTTTCAATATTTTAAGAAAGCCCAGGCCAGAGAATTTATTGAAAAATTAAATATTGGTAGTGAATCAACCGAAGAAAAATTAATTAAAATTGATGAGTATATAAAAACCAATTTTGATTTTATAAGTAGAGGAGAAACAGCTCAAAAAATCACGAATTTAAACAATGGAAAACAAAAATTAACCGGCGGTGATATTTTTGACCTATATGGATTTACACTCAAAGAATTAAAAATTCCATATAAAGTGGCAGTTGGCATGTCTCGATTTAATGGAGAGGTTGATACCGAAAAATTTGTTGTACCTCTATCTCATGAATTCATGTATTATATTCCTGAAACTAAAAAATTCCTGTCTCCGTATGAGAAATATTTGTCTTATGGTTATCCATCTTATGAACTTCAAGGTTCAGAAGGCAGAACATATTATCCTGCTCTTAAAGAGAATTATGTAGTAAGTTTTCCAATTGCTCCTGCTGAATTTACCGTAAACGAATCACAAAGTACTGTTTCATTTTCAGACGACCTGACAATGGCAACTATAGAAAAAACACTTTCTTATACTGGGTATGATGGACAGTTGAATAGGAATTGGGTGAAATACATTAAAGAAAATGAAGATGAAAAAAAACTTGAGGAGTATATCAAGGAAAGAATATTTGGTGATGATTTCGATATAAAAATGACCAATTATAGTTTTGAAAACCAAGAGTTCAAATACAATTACACCAATACACCTTACAATGTAAAAGTCAAGGCTGAGGCTTCGGAATCATTAACTGAAAATGCCGGCAATCTGGTTTTGGTAAACCTTGGTAAAATGATTGGTAAGCAAGCTAATTTATATCAGGAAACAGAAAGGAAATGGGATGTGGACTTAAAGTATGCTAAAACGTTCAAACACAAAATAATTTTCAATATTCCGAATGGATATCAGGTCGAAAGTTTTAAGGATTTGGAAATTGATAAGAAAACAGGTGGAGATGAAACCAAAAATTGTTCTTTCAAATCAACCGTAAAAGTGGAAGGAAATCAATTAGTTGTTGAGGTTTTTGAGATTTACAAATCTATAAATTACCCAAAAGAAATCTATCAGGAATACAGAAATGTAATCAACGCATCTTCCGATTTTACAAAAGCATCAGTAGTATTGAGGCCAAAAAAATAAAAAGGTTTTAAAATTAAATATTCATTATTAGAATAATAAAAATGACTAACATACAATTTATCGCTAAATCCGTTAACACGGCTCCAGTAAACATTCAAAACACGGTAAAACTTTTAGAAGAAGATTGTACCATTCCGTTTATCTCGCGTTATCGAAAAGATTCGACCGGAAATCTTGACGAAGTTGTAATTGAGCAGATTGCAAAACTTCAGAAAGAATACGATACCCTTATAAAACGCAAAGAAGCGATTTTAAAATCTATCGAAGAGCAAAAAGCACTTACACCGGATTTGAAGAAAAAAATTGAAGAAAGTTTTGATTTACAGGAAATTGAAGACTTCTATCTTCCATACAAAAAGAAAAAGAAAACCAAAGCCGACGTAGCCCGCGAATTCGGATTGGAGCCTTTGGCAAAATTAATGATGTCTGAAAGTGATTCTGATTTCGATTTTATTTCGACACAATATTTAAATGAAAATGTGATTAATGAAGAAGCAGCTATTCAGGGCGCAAGAGATATTGTGGCCGAATGGATCAACGAAAATATTTATGTTCGTAAACAGCTTCGTAGATTGTTTCAGCGAAAAGCAACCATCGGAACGAAGGTTGTAAAAAAGAAAGCGGAAGAAGAGGGAGCGCAGAAATTCAGTCAGTATTTTGATTGGGAAGAGCCTTTAACAAAAGCTCCGGCTCACCGTTTATTAGCAATGCTTCGTGCAGAAAATGAAGGTTTTATAAAATTGAAAATAGATGTAGACATTGACGAAGCTTACGATGTTATTGATGAAATTATCATTAAAAAACAAAACAATTCGACAGCACATTTACAGCTGGCAATTGAAGACAGTTATAAACGTTTATTGAATCCGGCAATTGGAAATGAAACCTTGCAGGAAGCCAAAGCCAAAGCCGATGCCAATTCGATTCAGGTTTTTGCCAACAATTTAGGACAGCTTTTATTGGCTCCTCCTTTGGGAGAAAAAAGAATTTTGGCAATTGATCCGGGTTTTAGAAGCGGATGTAAAGTCGTTTGTCTGGATGAAAAGGGCGATTTATTATACAATGAAACGATTTATCCGCATGCACCTCAAAACGAGGAAACAATGGCGATCAAAAAAATTCGTTCGATGGTCAATGCGTATCAGATTGATGCAATTTCTATCGGAAACGGAACTGCTTCAAGAGAAACGGAATTTTTTATCAAAAAAATCGCATTTGACAAACCGCTGCAGGTTTTTATAGTTTCAGAAGCTGGGGCTTCGGTTTACTCAGCATCAAAAATTGCGAGAGAAGAATTTCCTAATTATGATGTAACCGTTCGTGGTTCGGTTTCAATCGGAAGACGACTTTCAGATCCTTTGGCCGAATTGGTAAAAATTGATCCGAAAGCGATTGGAGTAGGGCAGTACCAGCATGATGTGGACCAGACAAAACTAAAAGAAGAACTGGATAATACCGTAATTCGCTGCGTGAACTCGGTTGGGATTAACATCAACACGGCCAGTAAACATTTGCTAAGTTATGTGAGTGGGATAGGAGAGAAGCTGGCAGAAAATATTGTACAATACCGTTCTGAAAACGGACCTTTTGAAGACAGAAAACAGCTGAAAAAAGTGCCTCGATTGGGCGATAAAGCGTATCAGCAGGGAGCGGCGTTTATCAGGATTTCGAATGCTAAAAATCCGCTGGATAATTCGGCTGTGCATCCGGAAGCGTATCCGGTTGTTGAGAAAATGGCAAAAGACTTGAAACTTTCGGTAAACGACTTAATTGCAAACAAAGAGAAAACAGCACTTATTAAGGCCGAAAACTATATTACACCTGAAATTGGTTTATTAACGCTAAAAGATATCATAAAAGAGCTAGAAAAGCCCGGATTGGACCCAAGAAAGTCAGCTAAGGTATTTGAGTTTGATGCAAATGTAAAATCAATCAAAGATTTGAAAACTGGAATGATTCTTCCCGGAATTGTGAACAACATTACCAATTTTGGCTGTTTTGTTGATATTGGAATCAAAGAAAGCGGACTGGTTCATATTTCGCAGTTAAAAGCCGGTTTTGTGAGCGATGTGAATGAAGTGGTGAAACTGCATCAGCATGTTGATGTGAAGGTTACTGAAGTTGATGAGGATAGAAAGAGAATTCAGTTGACGATGATATTGTAAAAAATTCCAGATTCCAAATGCTTGGAATCTTTACATAAAAAAACTCCCAAACTACATTGTAATTTGGGAGTTTTGTTTTTATAAATCAAACAGTTATATTTTTATGAACTTTTGAGAAGTTTCTCCGCTTTCGGCTTTTACTTTTATTAAATATAGACCAGAATTAAAGGAGCTTACATCTATTGATGAATTTGCATTTTCTTTGGTATAAATTAACCTTCCCAATAAATCATAAATTTTTACAGAATAATTGGTTTCGTTTAAAGAATTGATATTTAGCGTATTTTTTACTGGATTTGGCCATAAAGAAAAAGATTTGTTTTCTTTGTTGAAATCTTCGTTTGATAAAACTACTTCATTTCCTTTAAGTTTAATCAGGTAAGCGGATCTATTATCGCCTTGATAACTCAAAAATAATCCTCCTACATAGATTTTTCCATCAGGTTCTAAAACTACAGAACGGACATTAGGAGCAGTTGTTTGAAATGATGGTCCAACATAAAAACTTTGATCTTTAGTTCCATCAGAATTATAACGAGCTAAATTATATAAAAAATAACCTCCAACAATTATTTTTTTATCTTTTTGTATAACTATAGAATTTATTCTATTCCCTAATTTAATTACATTACCAAAAGAACTGTCTCTGCTTCCATCTTCATTTATTCGAAATAAACTACCAGAAGAACCGCCTGGAGAACTAAAAGCAACCACTATTTTTCCGTCTTCTTGTACAGTTAAAGTTTGTACAGCAGACATAACAAATTCAGTTGTTAATTGAAAAGAGTCATCAACACTTCCATCAGTATTTAAGCGTACTAAATATTTTGCATCTTTGCCTTGATATTTAGTAAAATCTCCCGCTACTAATATTTTTCCATCTGGTAATAAAACTATGTCAGAAACTCTAGCATCAAACCCTGTTCCAACTTTAAAAGTTTTATCTATAGATCCGTTAGAATTTAAACGTATTAAATTGCTACAGAGCGTACTTTGATATCTAGAAAAATAACCTCCTACAATTACCTTACCATCAGGTTGAACTTTTATGTTATAAACAGTTAAGTAGTTAGGAAATCTATCTCCTGCATACAGTCCAGAACCAGTGTTAAAAGTCGTATCTGGAGTTCCGTTGGCATTCAATCTAATTAAAGCAGGATATTCTTTACCTTGATAAGTTCCAAAAGTACCTCCAATAAGCAATTTCCCGTCAGATTGCTCGGTTACAGTTAAAACCCTGCAATTACTGCCAGAAGTTGCTGAGGTTGTGAATCCTTTTCCAATATCAAAATTTTTGTCCTTAGTTCCATCAGTATTAAATCGAATTAATTTTTTTTGAGAACTTTCCTCGTAACTGGTAAAATCTCCTCCAACAACAATTTTTCCATCAGATTGACGCAAAATACATTCTACTTCTTCATCAAGACCATAACCTAATTTAAGCGAAAGGTCTTTAGTTCCATCCACGTTTAAACGAATTAATCCTTTTTGAGGATTACCTTCAAATTTAATAAATCCTCCACCTGCAATAATTTGTCCATCATTTTGTACAGCAATTGTTTTAACATCAGAAAAATCAAATTTATCCTCAATTTTGAAAGTTTTATCATTGGAACCATTAGAATTTATACGTACCAAATGACTTTGAGAAGATCCTTGATATGAATTAAATTCTCCTCCAACAAGAATTTTTTCGTCACTTTGAAGTTTAATAGTTGTTATGTTGCAAGTGTAAGGATACATATCGTAGGAGAAACTCACTTGCGATGAAAAAAGATTATCTTTTGTTCCATTACTTCTTAAACGTGCTAAATAACCGCCAAAAGTTCCTCCAACAAGTATTTGATCATCCTTTAGAACATTGATAATATTAACAGTATTATTGAATGTATTTCCAACACTAAAAGTTTCATCTTTACTTCCATCTATATTAAGTCGAATTAAACGGTCTTGCTGCTGGGTTTTGTTCTTAAGATATTGTCCACCAATAATTAATTTTCCGTCAGATTGTAAACCAATTGTATTAACAACTATATTCGGGTTTTGGACAATAAAAGAAGTATCTTTACTTCCATCACTGTTTAAGCGGATTAAAAAATCCTGACTTTTGTCCTGATAATAGTTAAATCCACCGCCTAAAACTATTTTCCCATCAGGTTGTACAATCATTGATTTAATACAATTGTCTTCAAAATAATTTTTAAGAAAACCAGTTCCTATATTTAATGAAGTATCTTTACTTCCATCAGGATTTAAACGAATTAGACCACGCTGAAGTTTGCCTTGAAAAACATTAAAATCACCAGCGACTAATATTTTCCCATCATTTTGAAGTAAAATAGATGATACTGAATTATCAAATCCTGTCCCAATGTCAAAGGAATCATCTTTACTTCCGTCAGAATTTAAACGAATCAGACAATTTTGAGACCCATTTTTAAATTTAAAGAAATTGCCTCCAACAAGTATTTTTCCATCGGGCTGTATAACAATGGTTTTAACGCTTCCGCCAAAACCTGTGAGACTACCAAAAACTTGGGAAATATCGGTTGGATTTTGGCTGAATAATGCAAAGAATTGTAAGAAGAAAATTAAAAAGAGTAGAGTTTTTTTCATAAAAATAATTTCGTCAAATATATAAAGATTTCCTTCACAATATTCTAAAGTAAATTATTATAAAATATCAAATTACAATTTGAATGTGTTTCTTTCAAATATATTCTTCCCAATACTATATATTTGTAAGAAATCATTAAACCCCAAATCATGAAAAAAACAATTTTAATTACAGTTGCATTTCTATTTTCAATGCTTGGCCATGCTAAATTTAATAAAGCGATTTTATACATGGAAGACGGAACCAAAAAAAACGGTTTAGCCGAAATGGTAGAAAATGGTGACTCTAAAGTAGTTTTCAAAACAGATGAAAAAGCAAAAAAAGAAAAAATTGCCAGCGATTTGATTAAAAAAATAGAATTTACAGATGATGAAAAAAATGAGTTCATTGCCGAAAGATTGTATTTGACTTCTGCTAATGCTTTTTCAGGAAAATTTTCTAAATCAAAGGAGAAAAAATGGTTTTACATTCTGTATGACAGAGATATTAAAATTGGCTGTGTCGATTTTGCCGGAACAATGAAATACAATCCTTCAAAAGGTAAAACTTCAGGAGAGTTTGGAGATACAAGCTATTATTTTGGAAAGAAAAAAGGAGATGAATTATATTTTGGTTTTTTAAAATCCAATGCCGGGATTGCTGTTCATACTCAGACAGGATCCAACATTAAAAAAATGTCCAAAGAAGCTTTTGCAGGATGTCCGAAACTGATTGCTGCAATTGAAAAAGAAGATTTTAAAACAAAAACAGCATTAGAGCAGCTGATTGGTATTTTTGAAAGAAACAAGTGCAAGTAAGAATATCTACAATACAAAAACTCCCAAATTACAATTTGTAGTTTGGGGGTTTTAGTTTAAGAGTTATTTTAAAATCACTTTTTTGGCGACAGTTTTAGTGCCGTTTGAAATTTTTATCAGATACAAACCAGAGGATTGATTAGCCAGATTAATTTCGGTATTTTCAGCAGATGCTTTTTGCTCTGAAATAAGGTTTCCTTGCGGAGAGAAAACCGTAATTAATGAATTTTCAGGAGCCAGAACAGTAAATTTATCTGCACTCGGATTTGGGTAAAGTGAGACTGTAGATTCTTCAATATCAAAATCATCATTGGATAAAGTTGCGCTCGGTGGCAAATAAAAATTACCTGTTAATAAAAACGAATATAATGTTTTTAATGTGTGATTAAAGTAATTACCTGGCTCGTCTGTACTTTTTAAATCATTATAAGAAGCATCTAAGTGATTCTGATTTTCTCCAGCCATTGCAGCACACGCAAAAGCACCCACAAAAGGAGCGTTGTGCCATTGTCCAATTAACGTTCCATTTTGATTGTAACCATCTTTGATATTTGTCGTTCCTCCAAGAGTCATTCTAACAAAATCTGAGGATTTTTTTGAATACGTTTTTGCTTCCGGAGTTCCATACCATAGATAATCAACTGCAATTCTCCAAGGCGTTCTGCATGCGTCATAGTTATAGGTTTTACCGGCATTTACATATCCTCTGGGCTGCGCTTCTGCTGAATAATTTCCGGAACCATCACACCAGTCAGATACTAGTCCGCCGGCAGCGTTATTTAGAGTTAAATTATTATTGATTATCGTATAAGCTTTGGAAGCAACAGCATTCCAAAAAGCGGTATCATTCGTAAAAGCACCAAAAGCTCTGTAATAAGCAGGAGAAAAATAGGAAGGATTGGTAATTGAGCTTCCTCCAAAAGCATCTCCCGGTTTTAGTACAAAAGTGTTGGCTTCAATTTCATGCGTTTTGATGGCAGTGATTAAAGTTTTACCATCACTTTTATAATTGATGCTTCCGGTACTTCCCCATTGATAATCGGCAACGATTAATGCAAATGCAGCGTCTAATTCGGCATCTGTAGCTCCGTTGGCACCATTGATTACTGAACACCCATTGATCCTCCAGTTCATTACACCATTGGCATTAACATTATCTTTATAGTACAGCCATAGACCATCAAAAAGATCTTTATCGCCTTTGTAAACACTAAGCAGCATTCCATAGGCAATTCCTTCAGAAACGGTTTCCGTGGAATTAAATTTTACCCTGTATCTTCCATTTGTACAGGATTCTGTAAAGTTGGATTTCCAGGTATCATAATTGTTTGAGGCATCCTGACTATCTTTTGTCGTTGCCATTAAGCCATTATTAAAAGTGATATTGGCAGGAAAAGGTTTTGTTGCTTGTGAATAATTTTCGATACAAAGAAAAAAACTCACCAATAAAAATAGGTTTTTCATGTTTATATAAATTTAGGGACGATAAAAGTAAGATTTTTTATATAAATAAAAAAAACCCGAAATCATAATTATAATTTCGGGTTCCTGAAAAACTAAATTTATTCTATTTCTGTATGATTAATTTTTGAGTTTTTATGTTACTGTCACTAATATTTTTAATAAAATAAGTGCCGTCTGATACGTTTTCTAAATTTAAAGTATTGAGTATATTTTCATGTAAATCAAATGATTTAATAGTTTTTCCTAAGCCATCTACTATAATATAATTCCCTTCGTACGGTGTAATAATATTTACGACTCCTTTGCTTGGATTAGGATAAATCTTAAATTCATTGCGTTCAAAATCATCAACAGCCAGACTACTTATAGTAACACAATTGGAAGTTACTGTACAATCTGCTAAAGTAATATCAACTTTATAATCTCCAATTGCCAATGCAGTATAAGACTGATTTGTTTCACCTGAAAGTAAAGTATTTGGACATTGGTACCATTGATAAGTTGCTCCTGACTGAGTAGCAGTCAATATATCTGAATTTTTGGTAACTGCAGTATTAATTGCTGAGGAGTAATTTATAGTTAAATTCAAAGTTTTGGTATCGCAACCAACAGTATTCGTATAAGTTCCTGATGTTGTATAAGTTGTACTATTTTCTGACCAGAAATAATTATCGCAGGCAGATACTGTTTGAGAAGATGATGTTGAAGGAGTTCCGGTAACTGTTTTTACCAACAATATGTCACTTGCACAATAAGCGGCTTCACAAGCTACACAATAAGTGGTATTATTTGCTGTAGGAGTAGCAGTTACAGATGCACCTGTTGCAAAACTGGTTCCACCTGTTATGGAAGTATACCAGGTAGGAGTAGTTCCTAATGGACAGGTAGCATTTAGACTTACAGTTGCTGTTCCCAAACAAGGAATATTTTCTGTGGTGTTTGTAAAAGTGGCATTCGCCGGTTTAATTGATGTAGTTGTAACATTAGAATTTACGGTTGTAAAATTCGTTCCGCTTACAGATGCCTGATTGGTTACAGCACATGTATTTACCGGTAGCGAATTGGCAGCATTTACGGTTGCACTAAAAGTGATTATAGTACTTTTTCCTGCAGGTAAAGTAAATGGACCTACAGTAATAGTTTCTCCGGATGTTATTTTTGCCGTATTATTATTTTTTGCAGTTGAAGTGTCTTCAGCTTTATTTTGAATTTCCGTTATTGAAGCTGATTCTTCTATTACAGGAGTTGGTGCAAATTTTGCGGCTGATGGATTGTCTGGTATTAAAGCTGTTCCTGATACTATTGTTCCTCCGCCTTGTTCGTCTATAGCTGTTCTTGATTCGGAATTATTAGAATTCCAAAAATTGGTAAGCGCTGTAGTTCTGTCGCCCGGCCCATTTGACAAAGCTGTTGTGCCTTGTAAAATTATCTGACTGTTTGCGCCTAACGAAAGAACATCAAAGGCTCCGGCAGCTAAACCAGTTACAGGGCTGTTGGTTGTATTGCCGCCTATGTTAGCCGCACTTATCAAAGTACTTGAAGCAATGTTTCCAATAGCAATTACCCCAACGTGAGCGTAAGCATTGGTTACCAGACTAATATTATTGTTTTTTATAGTAGCGTCTATACGGGCATTTCCTAATAAGCCATTATCATTCGATTCAGAAATAATACCATAGTTGCTGATGTTGGTAATGGTATTATTTAATATTTCTGTAATATGTTTAGCATTTCCATAAGCAGCAACAGAAATACCATTAGATACAGATGCTGTTCCACCGCCTTCAATCGTATTGTTATTGATTCGGCCTTTCATTGTTCCTGTACCCTGATTGCCAATGTTGCAGGTAAAGCTGCCATTAAAACTTGATTTTATGGTATTGTTGATTACATTATAGCTTACAGTTGATGTTCCGGTTGATTGTAACTCCAAACCATTACTGCCAGGGCTTGAAACGGCTGCATTTATTGTATTTCCATCAGCTAAAAGATTTCCCCCTACCTGAATATTATTTACAGAACTACCACCGAAATTTAATGATAAGCCATATGTTTTGGCGTTTGAAAAATCGTTTCCTTTTAAGGTTATCGTATTATTTGATGTTCCATAACCCTGAAAAATGAAATTACTTGCACCATTTGCCTTATTAAATGAATTTTTGAACTGACATCCGGTAACTGTTAAATTTAGTGTTGGGTTTGTAGATAATATACCATTGTAGCCATAAAAACCGCGACCCCATGAATCATTAACATTGGTATTTGTTATGGAACTGGTTCCACCAAGATTTAAAGCGTAAATACCACCAACTTCTGAACCTGCAGTATTGCTTCCGCAACCCGTCAGCGTACTGTTGGCAAGTGAAAAAGTAGTTACATTATTAATATTAATACCTGTTGCATTGTTAGTACCAGTAATGGAGATATTATCTAATGTAACTCCTGTAACTGTTTTTAAATGAATTGCTCCATTGCAATTGGAATTATCAACGGCTGGAGTGCTACAGGCACCGCCAGTATTTGCGTTTAAAAAGTTAATGTTTTTAAGTGTAACGTTTGTACAAGAAATAAATTCAGCTCCTCTGTTGATTATATTTTGAATAGTACCTCCAGATCCTGCAGTTGTCCCTATACCCGTAACCTGAAAACTTCCTGTTGAATTTGCTACAGATATTCCTTTTGAAGCTCCGTTTGCAGAGATACTTTTAAAAATACAATCTAAAACTCCTCCGGCAGCAATATTTACAGGTATAGCTGTTCCTCCTGTAATGGTTACATCTCTTACTTTTAAAGTTCCAACACTTGTACCAGCCATAGTTGCGTTAGTTCCGGTAAGGGTGATTCCTTCTACATCATTGTTTAATTTAAGATTTAAAACCGAAAAATTTGGACTTGTACCGCCAGTTGATGGTAAAGGATTACTGTAAGCCGGTACTGAAATTCCCAATATTGAAGTTAAACTTGCCGTTGCTCCCTGACCAATTAATTTTTGATTGTTTGATAAAGTTAATGCTGTACCGCTGCTTCCAGTACCTGTATAAACAAAAATAGAGGCTGTTGCTGAAACAGGGACTTCCTGTACCGTTTTAAAAGGGCTTGATAAAGTACCATTGCCACTTGTAGCAACAGAGCTGTTTACAAAAAAGATAGGTGCAGACACTGTAATGTTTACGGTTGCGATACTTGTTTTTCCGTTACTGTTAGTTAAAGTATAGGTAAAGCTGTCTGTACCTGAATAGCCTGAAGTAGAATTGTAAGTAAAAGAACCATTCGGATTTAAAACTGCTGTACCATTAGTCGGATTGGCCAAAATTGCTACCGTTAATGCTGTTACGTCAGGGCTAATATCATTTGCCAGAACTCCTGCTGCTGCATTAACAGTAATTCCAACATTTCCAATAGAGTTATAGTTATCATTTACTGCAATAGGAGTTACTTTTAATGAGCCTGGAACGTAGGTTAGATTAGCATCCAGAATATTCTGGAACGTTGTTCCTAATGCATCATCAGTACCACTATTTGTAAGTGTTAAAGTGAAATCAAGCTGTGAACCGGGTACGGCATTTCCGCCACCGTTTACGACTACAGCATTAGTTACACTAATACTTGCTGCAACCGCTGCATCAGCATTTGTTTTTTGCTTTGTTAGAAACGGTTTATCTATAATTTCAGCTGTCTTATTTACAGATTCTTTTTTAGGTTCTGTTAACTGTTTTGCTAATGGAGCAACAAAGTTTTCATTAATAAAACCGCTATATTTCATTCCAAAAGTTAAGAATCCAAGCAGTATTATAATAACTAAGAGTTTGTTTTTTTTCATTTTTTTTCAATTTAATGAGTTAGCATTATTAAGAAAAGACAGCTTCATATTTCATCCCCATATCATCAAAACCAAGCGGACTGAGGAATAATTGTAAATCACCTTTTTCAGGATGTACAATGGTAAAAATACCCTGTTCGTAATATTCATTTTTTTGATCTGTACGAAAAACAATAGAAAAGGGATTTCTTTCTAACGGCGAATAATTATTCAGTTTTGTTACTTCTATTAATTCCGCATCAAGCTGAACTTCATCTGAAATACTAATTGTAAATGCAGTATTAAGCAATGTATCAAAATCGTTTAAAGTAAGTAAAGCTATATCCATTCATTCTATTTATTATTTATCTTTATTCAGGACTCCATTCCATTAAATGGTAGACACCGTTTGTTTCACTTATTTTTATAAATCCTAATCTTTTATATAAATTCATGGCAGGATTAAAACTTTCTACATGAATACTTACTTTCATGTTTTCTTCAGAGGCTTTTTTAATAATTTCATTTAAAATTAAACTTCCGATATTTTTTTTTCGCCACTCCGGTAATAAAGTGATGTCTATAATTCTGAACCCTTTTTTTTCAAAAAAGAAATCAATATATAATCTTCCAATTACAATATTTTCTTTTTCAATTATATAAAATTTTGCACCGGTATAATTATTTTGATAATATTCATGCTGGGCAAAAAACTGCTGTTCAATAAAAAATTGTTTTTGTTCCTGGTTCCAATTGGTTCCTTGATCTAATTCTTCTGTTCTTGTACTTCCGTAAATTTTGCACAAAACAGGTAAATCATTATTTTGTATTTCACGAAGGTTTACATTTTTTATATTTAAATCCAATACAGATGATTTATTAACCTCTTGGAGGAAAAACCCCCTGAAGTGCTATACAAAAATTCATTGTTAAATAAGGCATCATATTGTTGTGTGGCAAACTGCCTCCTGTAGGTGAAATTGAATTCGCCCCCATTGTCACTGCTGCACCTACGGACGCATAAACTTTAACAGGATTACCACGTCCTAAGCTATTGTTTGCAGGAGTTGTAGACTGAGAATTTAAACTTGTAACAGATAGTTTATGACTATGTGCAGGTATTTCTGATTCTAGTAAAGTTACGGTTTCACTGCCTCCAGTTTCTCCTAAATCATGCAGTGATAATCCCGGACCCTGACCAGGATGCATAGGTGATCTGCCCTGCAGATCCGGCAATGCAAAATTAGATTGTCCGTTCCCTCCATACGTGGTACCTAATAATGAAAAAAGAGCTGTATTTTGAGAAAGTGGTAAAATTTGTCCGTTACAAAAAGCCCAGCCTCTTGGTGCAAAATTAAATCCGAAAATGCGTATTTCACTTACAAATGGATCTGCCATATCGAGATTATTTTATATGTTATTTTAATTAAATTAGGTTTGACTTGGAAAAATTCCAAACAATGAAATGATAAAATCAATACATAAATAAGGTTGAAAATTAGTATGAGGCTGACTACCGCCAATTGAACTAATCTCTGAAGGATCTAATGCTACTGTAGGACTTGCGGTCGAATATATTTTGTTTCCCGTAGCAGTGGTACTCAAATAAGCATCTGCAGGACTGGTACTATTTGCTAAATCTGTCGTAGCCAGTACAGCATGATTATGAGAAGGTATTTGCTGTGCAGTAAGCGTTATTTCTTCAGCACCTCCTGATTCGCCTAAATTATATGTAGTACCAGAACTTCCGGTACCAGTATGAATAGGAAGACGGCCCCGTAAATCTGGTAATTTAAAAGTTTCTTGTCCGTCACCACCGTAAGTGGTTCCAATTAATTGAAATAAGGTTTCGTTTTCTGAAATTGGCAATAATTGTCCTTCACAAAACATCCATCCTGCAGGAGCAAAATTACCAGCAAACATTCTGATTTCACCAACGTAAGGTTGTGCCATAATAGTTACTTTTTAAATGTTATTAATTAGGAGAAGGAAATATTCCTTGCAGAGCGATACAAAAAGTAAGCGCAAGAAAAGGCTGCATATTCAAATGCGGCTGATTACCACCGATATTAGAAATTAAAGCAGGGTTCATAGCAGTCAGATTTTGTCCAGAAGCATTGTAAACCTGATTTGGAGCTGTATTTCCTAATTTACTGGTGTCTAAAACAGGAATATTAGTACTCACTGCTTCATTGGTGTTAAACAAAGTATGTTTATGTGTTGGCAATTCATTTATTGTGAGGGTATGGGCTTCTTCTCCGCCTGTTTGGCCAAGTGTAAAATTATTTCCAAAATGAATTGGGGTTTTTCCTCGTAAATTAGGTAATGCAAAAGTGGTTTGTCCGTTGCCGCCAAAAGTGGTTCCTAATAAAGAAAACAGAGCCTGATTTTGATTTATAGGTAAAAATTGTCCATTGCATTGTGCCCATCCTTTTGGAGCAAAATTGAATGACATAATTCTGGTTTCAGCTAAAAATGGTTCTGCCATGTTGAGATATTTTAGATGTTTTTATTGAATATTTTGTTATACCAAAACTGAACTTTCAGTAAAGCTATGCAGCGATATTATTTCTTTTTGAAACACAATATGAGATCCTTCCTTAACAATAATTTCTGTTGAAGTCTGATCATAACAGAGCTGCGTTTTTAGAAACACACTCCCTCTTTTAGTTTCAAAACCATACGGATTTAACTGATTTACAGGAGCTGGAAATAAATAGTTCGTTAAATCAACACTAGTGTTTTTTGCCTTTAATTCTTTCATAGCTACTGTTATGGCTTCCAGATCAAATCCCGACAATGGCTTGAGCGAATTCCACTCTCCATTTGAATTTTTTCCAAAACACAACAAAACATCATCTAGTTTTCCTGTTCCGTTAACATGAAGATGCATTGGAAACATTTTTAACTGATTATCTGCAGAGCTGTAACAAAAATTTCCGGAAGGTCTGTATCCTGTTTTTTCCCAACTTAGACTTGCTTTTTTATAACAGTCTAAAAGTGCAGCATCTGCTAAAAAGACATCAGAAGAATTTGATTTTGAAAAATGAGATAAAACATTTTCCTCTTCTTTATTAGAATCCGAAAACGTATTAAAAGTATTTTGAGCTAGAAGCGAGCTTCCACAAATAAGAGTAGTAGCACCTACAAATCCAACATTTTTGATAAAATTTCTACGTGTTAAATCAATCATAATAAATGTTTTTATAAGTATAAATTTAAGATAAAATTATTAAAAACATTTATTAAAAACTAAAATAATGTTAAATATTAATTAAATAGTACAATAATCGATGATTTATTCCGTTGCTTGAAAGTTCATTCAAAGAAAAAACATATTGATTTTGCGGGTATTTTAATAAATTGACACAAAAAAACCCAACTAAAACATCTACTGTTTAGTTGGGTATAAATATTTCTTTAGAAGATTCTTATTTAACTTCTTCTTCTTCTTTTTTAGCAGCAGGCTGATCGTCTTTGGCTGCGTTTTTAAATTCTTTAATTCCGCTTCCTAGTCCTTTCATTAATTCCGGAATTTTTTTACCTCCAAAAAGTAATAAAACAACTGCCAATATAATTAGGATTTCTGTAACGCCAAATCTTCCCATAATAATAAAATTAATGCCGAAGCAATTTATATAAATTTTTGTTGCAAATGTATATAGAATATACGAACAACAAGAGTTTTTGGATTAAAATGTTTGTTTATGACAGCGTTAAATATTTTATAAAATAAAAAAATTAAGTATATTATATGAAATCTGACCCACACTAACAAATGTATTAATTGTTATATTTGCGACTATAAGTAACCGAAATGACAGGGAAAAAACATAATTTCAGAAAAAAATTATTTACCAAAAACCGATTGGTTATTTTGAATGAAGATACATTTGAAGAAATATTTTCGTTTAAACTTAATTTAATGAATGTGTTTGTTGTTCTTTCCTTAGGCGGAATTTTCTTAATTCTGATTACCACATTTATAATTGCTTTTACGCCTTTGCGCGAATTTATTCCAGGATACTCGTCTTCACAATTAAAAAAGAATGCTTTGGAATTAGCTATAAAATCGGATTCATTAACCACTTCACTCAGAAAAAATGAGGCCTACATTAAATCGATTCAAAAGGTACTGAACGGTGAATTAGAATATGCCAAATTTAATAAAGACTCAATTTTGGCCGAGTCTGAAGAAATTCAGGAAACCAATATGAATGCCTCTGAAGAAGAGATTAAGCTTAGGGATGAAGTGGCTAAAATAGAAAAAGAGTCGGGCGAAAACAAAGCAAATAAAAAGAAATAATACCACAGAAAATGTCAATTAAATCGATAGCAGCAAAAATATTTGCCCGAAAAATATACAAACAAACACTTTCCTGGTCTGAGAAGCCGGTTGAAACTCAGTTAAGGGTTTTTAAGAATCTGATCGAAAGTGCCAAAGCAACTGAATTTGGAAAAGACCATCATTTTGATGTGATAACAAAAATTGAAGACTTTCAAAAGAATGTTCCAATCCGGGATTATGAAGATCTAAAAACCTATATCGAAAAAGTAAAAACAGGTCAGGAAAATATTCTCTGGAAAGGTAAACCCATTTATTTTGCCAAGACTTCCGGAACAACATCCGGAGCCAAATATATTCCGCTTACAAAAGAATCAATGCCTTCGCATATCAATGCTGCGCGTAATGCGATTCTGCATTATATCAACGAAACCGGAAACGCTGATTTTGTCGACGGAAAGATGATTTTTTTACAGGGAAGCCCAATTTTGACTGAAAAACACGGAATAAATTTTGGCCGACTTTCCGGGATTGTGGCACACTTTGTTCCGAAATATTTGCAGAGAAACAGAATGCCGTCCTGGGAAACGAATTGCATTGAAGACTGGGAAACTAAAGTAAATGCCATTGTAGACGAAACCATTAAAGAAGATATGGCTGTAATTTCAGGAATTCCATCCTGGGTTCAGATGTATTTTGAAAAATTGCAGGAAAAAAGTGGAGGGAAAAAAATCAGTGAGATATTCAAAAACTTCAATCTGTTTATTTACGGCGGCGTTAATTATGAACCTTACCGTGCAAAATTTGAGCAGATGATTGGTAAAAAAGTAGACAGCATCGAATTGTTTCCGGCTTCAGAAGGTTTTTTTGCTTATCAGGATTCACAAAAAGAAAAAGGAATGCTTTTATTACTGAATTCGGGAATTTTTTATGAATTCATAAAAGCCGATGAATTTTTTACCGAGAATCCAAAACGATACACAATTGGGGAAGTTGAGGTAGGTATAAATTATGCTTTAATAGTTTCTACAAATGCCGGACTTTGGGGTTATAATATTGGCGATACGGTTCAGTTTACATCTCTGAAACCATATCGTGTCATAGTTTCAGGACGTATCAAACATTATATTTCGGCTTTTGGAGAACACGTTATTGCCAATGAAGTTGAAAACGCCATGAAAGAAGCTACAGTTGGAACCAATATTGTAATAAACGAATTTACCGTTGCTCCACAAATCACGCCTGCCAGCGGACTACCGTATCACGAATGGCTGATAGAATTTGAAAATGAACCAGAAAATATGCAGGCTTTCGCCGAAGCAATTGACGATTCAATGCGAAAACAAAACATTTACTACGATGATTTAATCACCGGAAATGTTTTGCAGAAAGTGGTTGTAACCAAAGTTTCAAAAAATGGTTTTCAGGAATACATGAAATCACAGGGAAAATTAGGTGGACAAAATAAAATCCCCAGGTTGTCGAACGACAGAAAGATTGCGGATAATTTGAAGTAAGGAATGACATTTTAGACGTATAGTTTGAATTAAAATCGAATGAATTTAAAAACAAAAGCAAAATATTTATTTCTTTATTTAGTACTTACTGCAATAGGTGTTTTGTTGGCCTTTAGATATTGGTGGACAGATCCATTAATTCTCTCAGGTTTAAATAAATTCACTATTGTTTTATTGTTTTCTGTCGGAATATGCTGGTTGGGTATATTATTTCTCAGTATAATGATAATTCGACTTTTAATTGTGAAGATTGACAACCATAAGTTCATTTCTCCATTAGATTTAACAAACAACAAATATTACGCTTCAGAAATAGGTTTAAAAAAAGCTAAAATATTCGGGAATGCAATTGCTTTTATTGGATTTCCAATGTTATTTTTGACAATTTTTTTGTTTAGGTTTTTAATAGGAATTTACGAAACTCATGAACTGGCAACAAATGGAGTTATTGAAAATATTGTTATAAAAAAATTAAACAAAGACATCAAAAAAAATAGTTATGCTTTTATTGAATATGGAAAAGGAAAGCATTCAGTAAATATTCAATCGGACTATTTAAGATTGAATGATACTATTAAAATTATTTATTCGAATAGAAATCCAAATATTGTAAAATTTTTTAATGAATATAAAGAAAACGAGTAACTTAAGTTTTCTAACAATTTGTTAAATGCTGCTTTACTAAAGTCTTATTTAAAATTCATACTTTAGTCTATTGGAAACTCTTTTCATCTTCAATGTTTGAAGATTTTTAAAATAAAACCACATGAAAGAAACTAAACATATATCAAGATCAAGAGCACAGGAATCATCAGCTGCAATTGAGAAAATGTACATAACGATGCGCCATTTATTCAACCGTGGTTTTTACAAACCAATGGGAGTTTCTGGTGATAGCTTACGCGAATCTTTATTGGCATTGCGTCCTGAAATTTACGGAAATATTGCTGAGGAAAAAGTAGAATTAAATGGACTTTTATACGTTATTGAGCGACTTCCGATAGGGATTGAACAATGCCGGTTCATCAATTTAACTTCAGATGAGGGGTATTCTAAATCGCATTTCCAACCGATTGTTCCTCCAAAAAGAAGAAGAAACTGCTACCGAATTGACGAAGAACAAATGAATGTCGAAATCACACGTGGTCGATCAGACATTTATGATATCCTGACGCATTTGACATTTATCTTTATCGAATCACATAAAATCAAAAACAGAATTTTAATTGATGATGGTGGAGAAGTTTCACGTGACTGGCTGAAGTTAGAACAAGCGATTTTGCAAACCAAAAAATTATCACAAGTAGAAAAAGAAAAAGCAATTTCACATGTTGCCAATATCTTAGCGCGAACGTTTGAAGAAGTTCTGGATATCTACGATGCTTTTGGTTCTGAAAATGCTCCTGATCGTTTTCTCCATGTTATTTACTGGCTTGGAAAATTAGCCATTGAAGAAATGATCGATAACAATAAAAGAACTATAACTTTCAGTCCTGTTTTAAGAGAACGATTAGGACATCATATTCACGGAGAAATCTGGGCAACAAATATCAAAGAAGTTTTAAAAGCAAATAATCTTTTAAAGAGACCAATTCATATCATTAGTGCCAACATGCACAGCGTAATGAATTCTATTTTTGCAACGCCGTTGTTGAAAACTAAATTCAAAGACAAATCGGATTTCTTTATTTACGAAGAGTTAAGCAAATCAGCAGCTAAGGAAACCAGAAACATTGTGGAAGAATTGGCTATAAAAAACGGAATGATTTCTTTGCCTGACACATCCGGAACGAATATCGATGTTCAGATTTTTGATACGGCTAAAATTGACTGGTCAAAAACAGCATTTTCGTATGCAAATGTAGGGGAAGAAAAACCAGTTATAATTGTAATGGATTATGCTTTTGGGGAACAGGCCTATGAAACCATAGATGAACTTTTGAAACCGTATAAAAAAGATACTTTATTGAATGTAAAATCAGTTTCAATAATGGGCAAGGCGGGGATTCTGGAAGGTGGAAAAGGAGATATCATGATTCCGTCAGCGCATATAAACGAAGGAACTGCCGATAATTATTTCTTCGAAAACGAACTGACAGGCGCCATGTTTGAAGGAAACGACATTGCTGTTTTTGAAGGTGCTATGGTGACGGTTTTAGGAACCTCTTTGCAAAACAGGGAATTACTGAAATTTTTCCATGAATCAACCTGGGGTGTAATTGGCCTTGAAATGGAAGGCTCTTACTACCAGAAAGCAATACAATCTGCCTCAAAAATCAGAAAAAGTGTTCCTCATGATATTAAAGTGCGATACGCATATTATGCTTCAGATAATCCTTTAGAAACCGGAAGCACACTAGCTTCAGGAGGTTTAGGAACAACAGGTGTAAAGCCAACTTATTTAATTACGATTAAGATATTGGAGCAAATTTTAAATCTTAAATAATCAATTCATAACAAATAGTCATTTTATAGAATTGAAAAAAGTAAATTTGCTTCCGGAAACAAATTAATATGAAAAGAATACTTATTACAGGTGCCGCAGGATTTTTAGGATCACATTTGTGCGATAGATTTATCAAGGAGGGTTATTATGTTATCGGAATGGATAATCTGATTACCGGAGATCTTAAAAATATTGAACATTTGTTCAAATTAGAGCATTTTGAGTTTTACCATCATGACATTACAAAATTTGTTCATATTCCGGGAGAATTAGATTATATTTTGCACTTTGCTTCGCCTGCAAGCCCAATAGATTATTTAAAAATTCCAATCCAAACCTTAAAAGTTGGATCTTTAGGAACCCACAATTTATTAGGATTGGCTCGTGTCAAAAAAGCAAGGATTTTGATTGCTTCAACTTCTGAAGTATATGGAGATCCTTTAGTTCACCCACAAACAGAAGAATACTACGGAAATGTAAACACAATTGGGCCACGAGGAGTTTACGATGAGGCCAAACGTTTTCAGGAATCAATCACAATGGCGTATCATACTTTTCATGGGGTCGAAACCAGAATAGTTCGTATTTTTAATACCTACGGTCCAAGAATGCGTCTTAATGACGGCCGTGTAATTCCGGCTTTTATAGGGCAGGCACTTCGTGGAGAAGATTTAACCATTTTTGGAGACGGAATGCAAACCCGCTCATTTTGTTATGTAGATGATCAGGTCGAGGGAATCTTCAGATTATTGCATTCAGATTATGTATATCCGGTAAATATTGGAAATCCGGACGAGATTACAATCAAAGATTTTGCTGAGGAAATTATAAAACTTACGGGGACTAATCAAAAAGTAGTGTACCATCCATTACCAATAAATGATCCTTTACAGCGTCAGCCGGATACATCCAAAGCAAAAGAATTATTGGGCTGGGAAGCTAAGGTAAACAGAGCTGAGGGAATGAAAATTACCTATGATTATTTTAAATCGCTGTCAAAAGAAGAGCTTTCAAAAGAGGAGCATAAAGATTTTTCAAATTATATAAAATAATGCGGACAAAAACAGGAAAATATTCAGGCTATATCCGTCCGTTCTCCTATTTGATTGATTTGCTTATTATCAATTTTTTTGCGGTTTATATTGCACGTTTTCCTGTCGATAATATTTTATTTTTATTTGTATTAAATTTAGGCTGGATTGGGATTGCTTCAGATTTAGGTTTTTACGAAGTATATCGTTATACTAAAGTTATAACGATTTTAAATTGTGCCTTAAAACAAGCCTGTTTATTTGGATTTGTTGTTTTTGCACTGGCATTCTTTTATGCTGATGAAACCAGTTTTAGAACTTTATTGTTTTATTTATGGTTTATTTTTATTCTGATTTTATTCATAAAATTTTCAATCTATTATTTTCTTCAGACATATAGAGTTGTTTATGGAGGAAACCATCGAAGAGTTGTTTTGTTTGGTAACAAAACAAGTACTGCTCCGTTAAAACATTTTTTTACAGAAAATCCTGATTATGGATATGAATTGATCCATGTTTTTGAATTCGAAGAAGTAAAACCAGAACATATAGTACAAATGCTTGAATTCGTTCTGAATAGAGGAATGGATGAAATGTATTGTTCAACGATTGGTTTGTCTCAGGATCAGATGAATGAAATTATTGATTTTGCGGATAGTAATTTAAAGACATTGAAATTCATACCGGAAGGAAATCAAATATTTTTTAGAAATTTTATCTTAGAATATTATGATTACATTCCTGTAATTGCACTTAGAAGTATTCGATTAGATGAAAATTTGTATAAAATAATGAAACGAACTTTTGACATTATTTTTTCAATAGTAATCATTTTAGGAGTACTTTCATGGGTACTTCCAATTCTGGGAATTTTAATAAAACTGGAATCAAAAGGACCTGCTTTATTAAAGCAGAAACGTAATGGACTTAATAACAAGGAATTCAATTGTTATAAATTTCGATCAATGGAAATGAATGATGAAATCTATACAAATCAGGTCTCTAAAAATGACCCGAGAGTTACTAAAATTGGAAAGTTTATCAGAAAAACCAGTATTGATGAACTGCCTCAGTTTTTAAATGTTTTGATTGGAGATATGTCAGTAGTTGGCCCCCGGCCGCATATGGTAATTTATAATCAGGAATATGTACTTAAAGTAGATAAATTTATGGTACGTCATTTTATAAAACCAGGCATTACCGGTTTAGCGCAGACAAAAGGTTTCAGAGGAGAAATCGAAACGGATTATGATATTATAAACCGTGTAAAATATGATATTTTTTATATCGAAAACTGGTCAATTTTATTAGACTTGAAAATTATTATAATTACGATTTACCATATTATTAAAGGTGATGAAAAAGCATATTGATGAGTGAGTTAGTTTCTATCATAACACCTACATATAATGCCGAAAAATACATTCGGGAAACGCTGCAATCTGTAGTGAATCAAAGTTATCAAAACTGGGAAATGATTTTGGCTGATGATGCTTCAACAGATAATACAGTTGCAATAATTGAAAAATTTGCTCAAAAAGACAGTCGAATAAAATTGTTTAAATTACCAGAAAATCGAGGAAACGGTTTTGCCAGAAACGCCGCATTAGAAAAAGCAAGTGGAAAATATATTGCCTACTTAGATGCCGATGATTTATGGTTTCCCGAGAAGTTAGAAAAACAAATACAATTTTTAAAAACGAATCATCAGCATTTTACTTTTAGTTTTTACGATTCAATTGATGAAGAAGGAAATAATTTAAACAGAAGAGTTGAATCACCAAATCCGTTAACCTATAAACAATTGTTTTTTTGTAACTATGTAGGCAATTTGACAGCAATTTATGATGCAGATTATTTTGGAAAAATTATTCTGGAAACGTCACAAAAAAGACAAGACTGGAGAATATGGCTTACAATTTTAAAACAAATTAAAATTGCAAAACCATTCCCGGAATCTTTGGCATTTTACAGAATAAGGGAAAACTCCGTTTCATCCTCAAAATTCAAACTGATCAAACACAATTTTGGTGTTTATCGAGAATTTCATGAATTTAATTTTGTGTTTTCTGTTTTGTTGATGGCTCGATTTTTATTCACACAGTTAATTATAAAGCCTCGATATATAAAGAATATTTAGGAATCTTGGAAGTCGCAATTTGTGACCTCCAATTATTTTTTATATCCAATTTTTACTCTTTCGTTTTCTTTTTTCTCAGTCAATTCATCCAAATAGGAGAAAACCAATTCTATATTTTTATCATGATTCTCCAATTTCTTTTGAATCTGTAGAATATCAACTTTAATTTCAGTTGTATCCAAAAGCATTTGTCTCACTTTGGTGAAAATACGCATAATTTAAATATTGGTTTGAATTGCTTTGTCGCTTTTTAAAATGCTTGAAAGCATTAATATACCATGTTCGGTAAAAGCCATCGGAGCATAACGTAAACCCATCTTGTCAGAATTGGAGGTCACAATTTGTGACCTCCAATTTTCAAACTCTGATTTAGTAAGTTCAAACATAAAATCTTCAGGAAATCTGGAAATATTTCTTTTAACAGATTGTTTTAAAACTTTAGTCTCTATTCCATAAAGTAAGGCAAGATCACGATCAAGCATCACTTTTTGACCACGAATAAAATATATTTTATCAGAAATTGTTTCTTCAGAAAGTAAAGGTTGATCGTCCATAAGTTTTTAATTGAAAAACAAATGTAAGATTTTATTTATTTTAAATATAAGATTTAAACTGTTTTAGTTTCCCACGATTGGTTCTTTCTAAAACTAATTTTCGGGTAAATGTAAAATTCAAATTGGGTTCGAGATACAAATAGATGGCTTCTCTTATACTTTGAATTTGTTTTGAAGTTAAACCTTTTTCAGCAACATATTCAATTTCAAAAGTATCTAATTTGGTTTGTTTGATGATAAATTCTTTCACGTTTCCATCGTCTTCAATAATACTTTTGGTTACATAATAGAACGTCAAACCTGGGGATTTTTTCCCGCTTGGAAGAATTGCAACATCATTAGTTCTTCCAATTAATTTTTTCAGAATTGGTTTTTGCGGTGTGCTTTTTTCATCCAAAATTCCAATATCTCCAATTTCATATCGAATAAAAGGGTTTGCTTTGTTGAATAAGGATGTAATCACAATTTTTCCTTCTGTTCCATGTGGAACAGGATTATTGTTTTCATCTAAAATCTCCACAAAAAGCGTTTCTGCATTAATCTGCCATTCGCCTTGTGGATTTTCAAAAGCAATCAAATCCAATTCAGATGCACCGTATTCACTAATGATTGGAATTCCGAATTGTTTTTCAAGCAGTTTTTTATCTGTTTCAAAAAGCATTTCCGAAGTAACAAAACAAGCTTTTAGAGTGGGACAAATTTGATTTAAAAAAATATTTTTCTGTTCTAAATATTTAGCAAATAAAACAATAGAACTGGTGTATCCGTTGAGGTAATCAAATTTTTTGGTTTTGAATTTCTGCAGAAAATTTTCCAGAATTTCATCAGATAAATCAAAAACCGGAAAACGATAACGATGCGTTAAAAAATCCTTGAAACGTTCTTTTTGATATCCAATAAAATCCATTGGAATTCCATAAAATCGTGCCTGATACGAATGATTAAAATCAATTCCGAACCATCCAAAACGCATAATATTTGATGCCCATGTTAAGGCGTGCGAATATTTATCTTTAGCAAAAACAAAAGGCGTTCCGCTTGATCCGGACGTTTTGTTGAGGTAAATATTTTTTTTGGAATACCCTTTTGAAAGTCTTTCTTCAAGTGGTTTTTGTAAATTTTGTTTGTTTAAAACCGGAAGATTTTCCCAACTTTGAGCTGTTGTATTTCCTGCTAATTCGCTGTAAAATGAATTGTTTTTGAGATGAAAATCAACAATCTCTGCTTTTTTGTTTTCAAGAAATGAAGCAAATTCTTCTTTAGAAAAATGAACAATTTTATCCAATTCAGCTTTGGCTTTCTTTATCGGAAAACCATTTAATTGAAGCGAAATATCAAAAAGGCGAATCATTTTCAGCATAATTTTCGTCAAAAATAATGTTTAGGAATTACTAATAGGGCAGTACCAGCAACTTTTTAAAGATTTAATTATTTTTTACGTACAAAAGCAAGTATTTTTGCACCACAACTAAATACAACTACACCATGACAATTTTACTATTGGGATCAGGCGGAAGGGAGCATGCATTTGCATGGAAAATGACTCAGAGTCCGCTTTGCGAAAAACTTTTTGTAGTACCTGGAAATGCAGGAACTGCTGCAATTGCCGAAAATGTTGCAATTTCTCCAACAGATTTTGAAGCCATAAAAGCATTAGTACTTAAAGAAAATATAAGTTTAGTAGTCGTAGGACCTGAAGATCCATTGGTAAAAGGTATTTACGATTATTTTAAAAATGACGAAAGTTTAAAATACATCCCGGTTATTGGACCATCAAAATTGGGTGCACAATTAGAAGGAAGTAAAGAATTTGCAAAAGAATTCCTGATGAAACATAACATTCCAACTGCTGCTTATGACAGTTTTACTGCCGAAACAGTGGAGAAAGGATGCGAGTTTTTGGAAACTTTAGAGCCACCATACGTTTTAAAAGCAGACGGATTAGCAGCAGGAAAAGGAGTTTTGATTATTCACGATCTTGAAGAAGCAAAAACAGAATTACGCAATATGCTTGTTCATGCTAAATTTGGAGCAGCAAGTTCAAAAGTTGTTATTGAAGAATTTTTGGACGGAATCGAATTGAGCTGTTTCGTTTTAACTGATGGGAAAAATTATAAAATTCTTCCAACAGCAAAAGATTACAAAAGAATTGGAGAAGGAGATACAGGTTTAAATACAGGAGGAATGGGAGCCGTTTCTCCGGTTCCTTACGTAGATGCTGTTTTGATGGAAAAAATTGAAACCCGTATTGTAAAACCAACAATCGAAGGTTTCCAAAAAGACGGAATTGAATACAAAGGTTTTGTATTTATTGGTTTGATCAATGTGAAAAATGAGCCAATCGTTATTGAGTACAATGTGAGAATGGGAGACCCGGAAACTGAAGTTGTGGTTCCAAGATTAAAATCAGATTTAGTGGAATTATTTTTGTCTGTTGCAGATCAGAAATTAGGCGATTTTAATTTAGAGGTTGACCCTAGAAGTGCTACAACCGTAATGTTAGTTTCTGGTGGATATCCTGAAGATTTCGAAAAAGGAAAAGTGATTACAGGTTTAGAAAATATTACAGATTCGATAGTTTTTCACGCAGGAACAAAATTAGATGGCGAAAATGTCGTTACTAATGGAGGGCGTGTAATTGCAGTAACATCATACGGAGATAATTTCCAGGAGGCCATAAAAAAATCTTACCAAAACATAGATAAACTAAGCTTTGATAAGATGTATTTTAGAAAAGATATCGGCTTCGATTTAATTTAAAAATAAATTTCACCAGCCCTTTTTAATTAAAGGGTTTGGTTTTTATTTTAAAAATGAATGAGCTGTTGTATCCTGGTTTTCTGTTCCGGCATCATCAAAAATGCGTAATTGTTTAATCCAATATACGATTGCTGCAGAACAGATAATCATGAAAATCCAGTTGATAGTGTTTGCACCAAACCATGTAATCAATTCCAAACGACGTAAAAAGTCAAGTGGAGCAAACAAAATGTTAACAAATAAGTATTGAATTCCTTCGAAAAAAGCTGTCATAATTTATAAAATTATATGTTATTATTGTTTTTAACGCATTGAATCAAATTCGAAAGAATCTTTTTCAACTTGTTGGTTTTCCTTTTTTAAACAAGTATTATATTTACAGTCACAAAAGTATAAAATATCCTTATGATAACAAGTGTTTTTAAAAAATCTACACCATTAAATTATTCTTTGGTTGTAATTTTAATACTGGTTTTCTTTTTTCTGTTTCAAATTCAGGAACCATCATGGATGAGTTCTTATTTTTCAGCGTTTGAAAAAATAAGTTTATTATGCTTTGTACTTGCTTCTTTTTTCCTGATAAATTTCATCGTTAAAAAGAATGGGCTTAACAAGGACAATGGATACGCGATATTTTTCTATTTATTGCTTCTATTGTTTTTCCCGACCATATTCACTAATCCAAACGTCATATACGCTAACTTTTTTCTGTTATTGGCACTTCGCAGGCTGATTTCATTACAGTCATTAAAAGCTTCTAAAGAAAAAATATTTGATGCTTCATTTTGGATTTTAGTGGCTTCGTTATTTCAATTTTGGTGTATTCTTTTCTTAATTTTGGTTTTCATATCCATTATTTTTCACGTTTCAAGAGATTATAGAAATTGGGTTTTGCCTTTTATTGCCCTTTTGGGAGTTGCCTTATTATTTGTAACGACATCCTTAATGTTCAATTTTGACGCTATAAAATTTATTCAGGATAGGGCAGTAATTGATTTAAGGATTGATTATTTTAAAAATAATTACGAAAACGGAGCGTTTTCTATTTATGTTGCAGTAGTTTTATTTTTTCTGGTTTCAATGTTAACAACCTTATCAAACAGACCACAAATTGTACATACTTCATACAAAAAAGTAATAGCTTGTTTTTTTATAGCCGTTTTTGTTTTTATTCTTTCACCAAATAAAAGTAATGATTTATTATTGTTCAGTATTACGCCTTTGACTATTATGGCTTCGAGTCATATTGAGTATATGCAGCAAAAACTAAATAAAGAAATTGTATTTTACGTACTTATCTGTTGTAGTTTATTTACTTTTTTTTCCCAGTTATAATTTGTTTCCGTAAGCAAGATCGCCGGCATCGCCAAGTCCTGGAACAATATAATTTTTACCGTTTAATTTTTCGTCCAGGGCAGCAACCCACAAATGACAGTTCTCTGGCAGATTTTTTTCAAGATAGGCAACTCCTTCAGGTGCAGCAATAACAACTGCAATATGAATTTCCTTTGGAACAGCATTCTGAACTAATTTTTCATGAACTGCAACAATAGACTGACCGGTTGCCAGCATCGGATCAAGGAGTAAAACCGTTTTATTGTTTAGGTTAGAAAGCGCCTGATACTCTACTAAAATTTCGAAAGCATCATCATTATTAGGATGGTGTCTACAGGCTGAAACAAAACTATTTTCGGCAGAATCAAAATAATTTAAAAAACCATTATGAAGCGGTAATCCGGCTCGTAAAATAGAACACAAAACCAGATCACTTTCAATTTCGGTTGTTTTTTTAATACCAAGGGGTGTTTGGATTTCTACGTTTTTATACGAAAGATTTTTGCTTAATTCATAAGCCATAATTTCGCCAATTCGTTCAATATTTCTTCGAAACCGCATACTGTCGTTCTGAATATTTACGCTTCTGATTTGTCCTAAAAAATGATTTAGAACGCTGTTATTTTCAGAGATATAATGAATTTTCATATTGAATTTTTAGAATTATCAAATGCTTATTATAGGGGAAATGAAAAATTAAACGTTTTTTAGACACTATAAAAGTATAAAAAGTATCTTTGTAACTCTAAAAAATAAAAACATGTTTTCAAAATTAGCATATTCTGTTTTCGAACAAAGCATCAAAGATTATCACCAGTTTGATAGCGTTGATCAACCAATAAGCAATCCGTTTCCGAAAGATAAATTCGAACATTTATTGTATTTAAAAAATTGGATTGATACGGTTCAATGGCATTATGAAGACATAATCCGTGATCCGCAAATTGATCCTGTAGCTGCTTTAACCTTAAAAAGAAAAATCGATGCCTCTAATCAGGAACGTACTGATATGGTGGAATATATTGATAGTTATTTTTTACAAAAATACAGTCATGTAAAAGCAAAAGACGGAGCAAAAATCAATTCTGAAAGTCCGGCATGGGCATTTGACAGATTATCTATTCTGGCTTTAAAAATTTACCACATGCATGAAGAAGCTACACGGGAAGAGGCTTCACAGGAGCATAGAGATAAATGTCAGGAAAAACTAAATATCCTTTTAGAACAAAGAACAGATTTATCTACAGCAATTGAAGAATTATTGTCAGATATCGAAACTGGAGAAAAATTCATGAAAGTGTACAAACAAATGAAAATGTACAATGATGATGAACTGAACCCGGTTTTATATCAAAATAAAAAATAATTTGGCAGACTTGTCCACCAAAATTAAACATATAGCCGTCATGAGACTATCCGCAATGGGAGATGTCGCCATGACGGTTCCTGTTTTACGCGCTTTCGTAAAACAATATCCAACAGTAAAACTGACGGTCATTTCGCGTCTATTTTTTAAACCTTTTTTTGATGGAATTCCGAATCTGGAATTTTTTGCATTTGATGAAAAAGAAAGACATAAAGGATTTCCGGGACTATTGAGATTATTCAGAGATTTAAAAAAGCTTAACATTGATGCTTTCGCAGATCTTCATAATGTGTTGCGATCTAAAATTGTGAGTTTGCTTTTCGCTTTAAGCGGAAAAAAAAGAGCAACCGTTGATAAAGGTAGAGATGGGAAAAAAGAATTAACCCGTCCCGAAAACAAAATTTTCAAACAACTGCCAACCATGTTTGAAAGACATATTAAAGTGTTTGAAACATTAGGTTTTCCCTTAGATTTATCAAATCCTGAGTTCCCTGAAAAAGCTGTTTTAAATACAGAAATTACAGATTTAATTGGAGAAAATTATCAAAAATTAATCGGAATTGCACCTTTTGCACAATACGATTCTAAGGTTTATCCTTTGGATTTAATGCAGGAAATAATTGTGAAATTAGCCGAAAATAAAGAGTATACTATTTTACTTTTTGGCGGGGGCAAAAAAGAAGTCGAAGTTTTGGATTCACTTTCTCAACCGTTTGAAAATGTAATAAACACGGCCGGAAAAATTAAATTTCAGCAAGAATTACAATTAATCAGTAATCTGGATGTTATGCTTTCTATGGATTCCGGAAATGCACATATTGCTGCAATGCTGGGTATAAAAGTGGTAACGCTTTGGGGAGCCACACATCCATATGCCGGATTTTTACCTTTCAATCAGAGCATGGAAAATGCTTTAACTTCTGACCGAAATCAATATCCGAAACTGCCGACTTCAGTTTATGGAAATAAAATTGTAGAAGGTTATCAGGATGCGATGAGAACTATAGCTGTAGAATCTATCTTAAAAATGTTAAAAAATTAAAACGAAACAAGATAATTAACTTAAAAATTGTCTTTGTTGTAACGTATCATTTTTGGAGGAATAATTTTATCAATTATTTAACAAATAGCTTTAACGAGATGATGTTAAAATATATTTACTTTGGCCGCTGTGAGTTAGGTCTTACAAAAGCTGAAAATATATTTAATATTACAATCGAAACTATTTATGCCAAAAATTCTAGTAACAATTGCAATTTTGTTCTTATTCTCTTTTTCATCATTCTCTCAAAAAACAAATCTTTCAGGTGTTTTAACCAATGAAAGCGAAAAGACTCCCATTTATAATTCAGTTGTTGCCTTATTAACTCCCAAAGACTCTATTTTATACAAGTTTACCAGATCTGACAAAGAGGGGAAATTTAGTATGAAGAATATAAAAGCAGGAAACTACATCCTGATGACAACTCACAGCCAATATGCCGATTATCTGGACTCAATAATTCTTGAAGAGGGTGAAAAAAACCTTGGAACAATTCCTTTAATAAGCAAAATGAAACTGCTGAAAGAGATAATAATAAAAACAGGTTCCATTAGGGTTAAAGGAGATACCACGAGTTACAGGGCAAGTGATTTTAAAGTGGATGCCAATGCAAACGTTGAAGAATTGCTAAAGAAGCTGCCCGGTATACAAGTTGATAAAAACGGTACCATAAAGGCCATGGGCGAAACAGTAGAAAAGGTATTAGTAGATGGCGAAGAATTTTTTGGAGATGATCCGGGTATGGCGGTTAAAAACTTAAGGGCAGATGCTGTAAAAGAAGTACAGGTTTTTAATAAAAAAAGTGATCAGGCTGAGTTTACAGGAATAGATGATGGCGAAACAAAAAAGACAATTAACCTGAAATTAAAGGAAGATAAAAAGAAAGGTTATTTTGGCAAAATTGATGCTGCAAATCAGCCTTTTTCTGATGCCGATTCGCGGTACAACATCAATTCCATGGTTAGCAGTTTTAAGGGCAAAAGAAAATTATCCGCTTTTTTATTAAACGGAAACACGGGTCAGGATGGGCTTAGCTGGCAGGATAATGATAAGTTTGGAGGTCGCGATGATATAAGTATGAATATGGACGACGATGGAAATGTAAGTTATGAATGGACTGGTGGTAATAATGATGAAGAACCTTATGTTGACACTCAAAACGGATTTATCAAAAACACGAATGCAGGATTGCAGTACAGTAACAAGTGGAATGACAAGCAAACACTGAATCTATCACCAAAATATAATAAGCAAATTTACACTAACAATAATATTAGGAATACCCAAACGCAAGTAGGTGAAACTCAGTTAAACGAAAATACATCGACAGTAAGCAATGTAAACAGAGGAAACTTTAAGTTAAATGCTACTTATGATGTAAAATTAGATTCTTTAAATTCTATAAAATTTACTGCCAAAACTAATTTTTACGATACAAAAAGTGATGAATTCAGTAATGGAACCACTACAGGAAATGGAGTATTAAAAAACAAGCAGCAAAAAACGTTTATTACAAATTCAGACAAGCAATCTTTGTTAGCCAATATTTTATTTAGACATAAATTTAAAAAGCCACGCCGTACATTTTCTATAAATGGCAGTTGGAATATGTTGGATACAAATTCAGATAATTTTTTAAAATCTTTTAATGACAGCTATATTGAAGGAGAATTTTCTTCAAAAGATGAGATCAAACAAAACAAGATAGGAGAAAAAACAAATCAAAACTTAGGATTAAATATTACTTATACAGAGCCACTTAATAAAAATTTCGCATTGCAATTTGGTTATCAGATTACGCATAATACAGGTAAAAGCAATTATTTGACCTATAATTATTCTGATGTTACAGGTGAGTATGATTTGATTGATAACTCGTTATCAAATCAGTTCAGGCAAACAATAACAACACACAGACCTAACCTAAAATTGAGCTATAATGCTAAAAAAATAAATTATAGTTTTGGAAGCGGTTTTGGTTTCACGTCATTTGATTTGCAGGATCAAACGTTGAATAAGCAATACGAACGCCATTACACTAACTTTTTTCCAACGGCAAACTTTTCTTATAAGTACAAAAGCAATAGTAATTTACGTTTTAATTATGAAGGTGCCACAAGACAGCCTACTATAGATCAACTTCAGCCTCTAAGAAACAATCAGGATTTCTTTAATCAATTTTTAGGTAATCCGGATTTAAAGCAATCCTTTACAAACAGAATATCCATATTTCACAACACCTATAGTATTTTGACAGAATCGCAATTTTATCAAAATATTACTTTTACTACGACTTCCAATTTAATTTCTTACAACAAAGACATTGATCCGGAAAGTGCAAAAACAATTACCACACCTATTAATACGAACGGAAATTTTTCAGGTAATTTTTACTTTGGATATGGATTTAAGGTTAAAAAATTAGATTTATACGTAAATCTAAATCCAAGTCTAAACTATAACAAATCTGTACTTAGTATTAACAACAAAATCAACGATACAAAAAATTTAAATTCTGGATTTAGAGTTTATTTGAGCAAATTTAAAGAAAAGAAATACGAGTTTAGTTTAAGTAATAATTTTTCAAATAATAGAAATACTACCTCGCAAAATGATGAAGTAAAATCATTTAATACCAACGAACTAAATTTGGATATTGGAGTTTATTTCTGGGAAAAATGGAAACTTTCTACAGACTACAGTTTATATACCCGCCAAAAGACAGTTGATTTTCAAACCAATCTGACCAATCAATTATGGAATGCCAGGTTGCAGCGTACCTTCAAGAATGATGAATTTACGGCTTATATTATGGTGCGTGATATTTTAAATCAAAATATAGGAATCAGAAGATATGTTTACGAAAATGTGATAGGCGAGGAACAAAATGACAGGCTGAAAAGATATGCGATGGTAGGCTTTACCTGGAATTTTAAAAACAACGACGGAGCAAAAAAATAATGATGAAACTGTTCGAAATTTATGAACAGCATAAAATATTAAAAAATCATTTTATCGATATTTAACTACAAATGACTGATAAAACAATAAATCACAGATTATGAAATCACTACTTTTTTTTATTGCAGCGCTAATCTTTACAATTACGTCAAAAGCACAACAATTTGTAGATAAAGCTGTAATTGAATATGAGGTAAATACCAATCTCAAAAAAACAATGAGTAATGACAGTTGGGACGAGATGATGAAAGAGAACCTGTCGGACTTAAAAATATCCTATTTCACTTTTACTTTTGCAGACAACAAAAGCATTTATAAATTTAACAGATGGAGTCCGAAAACAAGAATACCAAAACATCAAAAAGAGGCAGATGAAGAAAACATCTGGTATCATGATTTTGTATCAGGAAAAATGAACATGCAAAAACAAATAGTAGGAACTAATTTTATAATAACAGACAGTATACAAAAAATAGAATGGCAAATCACAAATGAACATAGAGAAATAGCGGGTTATAATTGTCGGAAAGCTATAGGAAAAAGAACTGATGGCGTATATGTATTTGCTTTTTACACTGATGATATAACCATTTCCGGCGGTCCATGTTCGATAAATGGTTTGCCAGGTATGATTTTGGGACTCACAATACCAAGATTGTATACCTCATTTATGGCCGTGAAAATAGATTTAGAAATTAATAACGTATCTGACATAAAGCCTACTTCAGCCAAAAAAAGCTATGGATTAATTGAACTAAAATCATTGATAGAAGAAAAAACAAAGGATTGGTTCAGCTTTGGTGAGGATAAAGAAGAAAATAAAAAACAAAAGGATATGTTTTTTTGGAATGCCTTCTTATAGTAAAATATAATTTTTTTATTTACTGAAAAAGCTTATTTTGAGATTGAATTAAGAAAAAATAAGTCTAAAAAAGAGAACAAAAAAAATTCCAAATCTCAATTTTAAAGTTGGAATTTGGAATTTTATAGTTTGAGATTCAACGATTATACATCATCAAAATCAACATAAATAGTATCTGAAGTTGGATGCGCCTGACAACTAAGTACCAAACCTTCAGCAATTTCTTTATCAGTTAAGATTGAATTTTTTGTCATTTCGGCACTACCTTGAGTTATACGGCAAAGACAGCTGCTGCAAATTCCGCCTTGGCAAGAGTAGGGAGCATCAATTCCTTGTTTTAGGGCTGCATCCAGAATGGTTTGTTTTTGAGACATTTCAAAAGTAACTTCGTCGTCATCAACCAAAACAGTGATTTTTGTGTGTCCTTCTAATGAAGTTTTTATTTCATGCTCCTGAGATGAAGAAGTAAAAAGTTCAAATTTAATAGCTGATTCTTTTACATTTTTTTCTTTTAAAATTCCGGAAACCGTATTAATCATTTCTTCCGGACCACACAAATAAAACTTATCAAAAGAAATCTCTTTGTGTTTGTTGTTCAGTACAAAATTTACGGCCGATTTGTCGATTCTTCCAAATAAAGCATTTTCGGCTTTAGCCTGACTAAATACATAATGGATAAAAAAACGTCCTACATATTTCAATTGCAAATCGTGAAGCTCCTGATGAAAGATAGTTTCTTCGGGAGTCTTGTTTCCGTAAACCAGTACAAAAGTGCTTTTTGGTTCGCTTTTTAAAACCGATTTTATAATCGAAAGTACAGGCGTAATTCCGCTTCCGGCAACAAAAGCCGCGTAGTTTTTTTGTCTTTCGGCATCCGGTTCAAAAGTAAATTTTCCTTCCGGATGACCTACTTCAAGAACATCTCCGGCTTTTAATCTGGTATTGGCAAATTGCGAAAACAAACCATTTTTAACTGCTTTTACTGCAATTCGTAATTCACCGCTTTCAGGTCCTGAGCAAATGGAATATGCCCGACGAATTTCCTGATTGTCAAGGGTTAATTTTAAATTTATATATTGTCCTGCAATAAATTTATAGTCAGGTTTTAGTTCTTCGGGAACATTAAAAAGGATGGAAACAGCATCTGTAGTTTCACGTTTTACCTCTTTGATTATGAGTTTTAAGAATGAAGGCATGGTATGATATTTTATGCAAAAGTAGCAAACGGCAACTAATTGAAAAGCACTATAGTATTTTTTTTAACTTTTTTTGTAACGTTTCGTTAAATTTGATCTCTTACTACAAAACTGAAAACCAAACAACCATGATTAAAAAGTTTATTTATCTTGAATGGAAAGCCTTTACCAGATCGGCATCGTTTGGTGCCAATCTGGCAATGAAAATTTTGATAGGTTTTTTGATGGTCTATTTTTCCCTCATTTTTATTGCAATGGGAGTAGGAGCGTTTTATGTCCTAAAGAAAATGAATCTTGAACCGCTAATAACCGTCAATAAGTTTTTGATTTATTATTTTTTATCAGATTTAGTGGTTCGTTTGCTGATGCAGGCCATTCCGGTATTGAATATAAAACCGTTACTGGTTCTGCCTTTCAAAAAACCTACTATTGTCCATTTTTCTCTTGGCAAAACCGCGATATCATTTTTTAACTGGACACACGCTCTTTTTTTTGTTCCTTTTTCGATAGTATTGATTATTGAAGGTTATGATGTTGTGGGAATTCTTTTTTGGCTGATAGCTGCTTTTTCGATAGTATATATCAATAATTTTTTGAATATTATTTTGAACAATATTGATAAATTATTCGTCATTTTCCTGGGAATTGCGTTGGCTTTAGGAGCTGCACAATATTATAAATTATTTGATATTACGACTTTCACAGGGCCTGTTTTTCAAGGGTTTTATGAAACAAAAGGGTTGTTTTTAATTCCGATTTTGGTTTTAATCGGTTTGTATGCTTTTACATTTAAATATTTTAAGAATAATTTATTTCTGGATGCGGGACTTTCTAAAAAAGAAGATATTGCTACAACTGAAAATCTTACCTGGTTAAATCAATTTGGAACTTTAGGAACATTTCTTAAAAATGATATTAAGCTTATTAAAAGAAACAAAAGATCGAAAACAACTATTTTCATGAGTATTCTCTTTTTGTTTTACGGATTGATCTTTTTTGGTAATAAGGACCAGCCTGAAATTATGCACATTTTTGCCGGAATATTTGTTTCGGGCGGATTTTTATTTGTTTTCGGCCAGTTTGTACCAAGTTGGGACAGTTCCTATTATCAATTGATGATGACACAAAATATTCCGTATCGAGGATACATCACTTCAAAATGGTGGCTGATTGTTATTGCAACTTTTATCTCTACAATCTTAGCATCATTCTATCTTTTTTACGGAATAGAAATTTATCTGACAATTGTTGCCGGTGCCATTTACAATATTGGAGTCAACTCACATTTGGTACTTCTTGGTGGCGCATTCACGAAAACACCAATCGATTTAAGTAATGCCAGTGGTGCTTTTGGAGATAAAAAAGCATTTAATATAAGCTCCATGCTTTTGACGCTTCCAAAATTATTGCTTCCATTGTTATTGTATTGGATCGGACTTCATTTCGGAAATAAAACATTAGGACTTACTTTGGTTGGCGGGGCAGGAGTTTTAGGCTTTGTATTTAGGAATACTGTTTTTTCTATTATTGAAAAAAGATATAAAATAGAAAAATACAGTACGATCAGTGCTTACAAACAGAAGAACTAATTAGTCAATTTGAAAATGTGTCAATTAGATAATTAGCCTTAATTGACCAATCTAAAATCTTAATTCAAAAATCTAAAATTGCCATGATACAAGTAAATCAACTTTCAAAAAAATATAACGAAACAACAGTCCTGAATATTAATAACCTGGAAATTCCAAAAGGACAAAGCTTTGGACTTGTGGGAAATAACGGAGCAGGAAAAACTACTTTTTTCAGTTTGTTATTAGACCTGATTCAGCCATCAACAGGATACATTACAAGTAATAATATTCAGGTAAATACAAATGAAAACTGGAAATCTTTTACAGGCTCATTTTTAGATGAAAGTTTCCTGATCGGTTATTTAACACCCGAAGAATATTTTTATTTTATCGGAGATTTACGTCATCAGAATAAAGCGGATGTTGATGCTTTATTAGCACAGCATGAAGAATTTTTTAATGGTGAAATTTTAAAGAACAAAAAATACCTGCGTGATTTATCAAAAGGAAACCAGAAGAAAGTTGGAATCATTGCCACACTTATTGGCAATCCTGAAGTAATTATTCTCGATGAGCCTTTCGCCAATTTAGATCCGACCACAGTTAGCCGATTAAAAAAAATTATTAAAGAATTAGCCGAAAATCCAAATGTAACTGTTCTTGTTTCCAGTCATGATTTGCAACATACGGTTGAGGTTTGTGACAGAATTGTAGCTTTGAATAAAGGAGAAGTTGTAAAAGATATTCAAACCTCAAAAGAGACCTTACAGGAGCTGGAATCGTTTTTTTCTGTTTAAATTTCTATATTTCAAAAAGAAGCGTATTTTTACCAGTCATTATACTAAAAATCCTTTTTATAAGTTAATTGATTTAAACTCTTTTCTATTGAAAAAGAATACGCTGAAATACGGTTTTCCATTTGTTTTTTTATTTTTTTTGATAGCTTGTTCTACCAAAAGGGACACATTTTTGGCTAGAAATTCACATGCGCTAAGTACAAAGTATAACATTTTGTACAATGGCGGAATTGCTTTAGATAAAGGTCTGGCTACGATAAAAGGTAATGATCAGGATAATTTTTGGGAAATGCTGCCAATTGAAAAAATGCAGATTGACGAAAGTGTTTCTGACAAAGAGAAAACCAAAAACCCTGATTTTGAATTAGCAGAAACCAAAGCAACAAAAGCGATTCAGAAGCATTCAATGAATATTGGCGGAAGAGAGAAAAACACCCAGGTTGACGAAGCTTATTTAATGCTTGGAAAAGCAAGATATTATGACCAGCGTTTCATTCCGGCATTAGAGGCATTCAATTATATTTTATACAAGTATCCTAACAGCAGCAATATTTATACCGCTAAAATTTGGCGTGAAAAAACCAATATGCGTTTAGGAAACGACGCAATTGTAATAAAAAACATTAAGCTTTTATTAAAAAACACCGATTTAAAAAAGCAAACATTTTCAGATGCAAATGCCTTATTAGCAGAAGCATTTTTAAATTTGGAAGAAAAGGACAGTGCTGTTACAAGACTGAAAATTGCTGAAAAATTTTCCAAAATAAACGAAGACAAAGCGCGGTATCGTTTCATTTTAGGACAAATGTATCAGGAAGCAGGTAAAAAAGACAGTGCGGCTTATTTTTATGATGCCGTAATCGACATGAATCGTAAAGCCGATCGAAAATATATGATGCAGGCGTATGCTAAAAAAGCACAAATGTATGATTATGAAAATGGTAATGATACCCTGTTTTTAAAGACTTATAATAAGTTAGTTAATGATCGTGAGAACAGACCTTATTATGATATTCTTTTTTTTGAAATGGGAGTTTTCTTCGATAAATACAAAGAACAGGAAAATGCACTTGAATTTTACAATAAATCCTTAGCAAGAAAATCTAAAGATTCCTATTTGGTAGCTTCGACTTACAGAAACATAGGCAACATGTATTTTAAGAATACAGATTATACAATGGCTGCAAAATATTATGACAGTACATTAATAAAACTAAATCCTAAAACCAGAGAATTTGCTTTTATAGAAAAAAATCGAAAAAATCTGGATAATGTTATCAAATATGAAGGAATTGCAAAACGCAACGACAGTATTATTAAAGTCAAATCTTTACCTGAAACTGAAAGAAAAACCTATTTCGAAAATTATATTGCAGAATTAAAAAAGAAGGACGAAGCGAAACGAATCTTAGAAGAAAAAGAGAAAGAACGATTAGCGAATATCGAACAAAATACCAATTCAAATAGTGCACCAGAGGTCGTAAATCCTCAGTCAACAGGAAATAATCCACCTCTTGGCATGCCGGGAGGATTCAATCCACCTGCCGGAAATGATGCTGCAAGCGTTTTCTATTTCTACAACCCGTCAACAGTTGCTTACGGTAAAGTACAGTTCAAAAAAATGTGGGGCAACAGAGCATTATCGGGCAACTGGAGATTATCTGCTTCAAAGTCAAATGCTAATGCAGCTTTGACGGATGAATTAAATATGAAACAGGATTCAATAGATGCTTTGAAAGAGGAAATTGTTATCGAAAAGTATACAACAGAATTTTACGAAAAACAACTTCCAACAACTCAGATCGCAATGGATAGTATTGGTAAAGAACGCAATTTTGCTTACTACCAGTTAGGGTTGATTTACAAGGAGAAGTTTAAGGAATATGATTTGGCAAGTGGTAAATTTGAACAATTGCTTCTGAATAATCCGGAAGAGAAATGGATTCTGCCATCGATGTATAATTTGTATAAAATGTATCAAATTACTAATCCTGCAAGAGCCGAAAGAATAAAATCGGACATTACTGCTAATTACCCAAATTCGAGATATGCTCAAATTTTAAACAACACAAATCCTGAAAACGGATCAAATTTATCACCTGAAAAAGAATATGAAAAATGGTATAAATTATTTCAGGAAGAACAGTTTGATGTTGTACTGGATAATATAGACAACCTGATAAATCAATATTCAGGAGATGAGATTGTTTCAAAATTTGAGTTGTTAAAAGCCAATACGTTAGGAAAAGTCAATGGTTTGACAGCCTATAAAAAAAGTATGGAAGAAGTTGCAGATAATTATCCAAATAGTGAAGAAGGTAAAACTGCACGTGAACTTTTAGAAAAGCAAATCCCAACTCTTGAAAAACTTGATTTTAATACAGTTGATGCGAAAAGCTGGAAAATTTTATATTTAGTTGGTAAAAACGATACTAAAACAGCAAAAAAAATTGAAGAAGCTATAAAGGTTTTTTTACTAATTGAGAATTTTGAAAGATTAACCACTTCTTTTGATAAATATAATAGAACTGAAAGCTTTTTTGCAATTCACGGTATCAAATCTGAAGCTTATGCGAGAGATGTTGCAGGAGTTTTAAGAGATGATGAAAAATATAAAATCTCACATCCTTTTATTATTATTTCAAGTGAAAATTATAAAATAGTTCAGATGAAGAAAAACCTTCAAACTTATTTAGCGCCAAAAACTCCATAATCATGTTTGAAAAAGCAAAAAAAAGCGGGACAGAACTTTTAGGAAAAACCAACAGAATTGTTGAAGGAACTTCTATTATAGGTGATATAGTTTCTAAAGCTGATTTTAGACTGGATGGGGAGCTGATCGGAAATTTTACTTCACAGGGAAAATTAGTCATTGGTCCATCAGGTGTTATAAAAGGAGAAATTATTTGCCACAATGCAGATATTGAAGGAGAATTTCAGGGAAAACTAAAAGTTTTAGAAGTCCTTAATATAAAAGCCACTGCACATATACATGGAGAAGTGGCTGTTGGAAAACTTTCTATAGAACCTGGAGCTGAGTTTACAGCAACTTGTACAATGCTTACAAACACCAAAGAAGTAACTCTAAAAGATGGAAAAAGAGCCAAACAAGAACCAGCGGAATAAGTGGATTGCCCTTATTAATATTTCCATTCAGATGGGCGTTATTATTTTCTTGTTTTCTTATTTAGGAACCTGGTTAGATGAAAATCATCCAAGCCCAAAAGTTTACTATAATAAGGTATTAGTGATGGTTGGTGTTGGTCTTGCATTATATAATGTTATTCGCCAGGTAAACGAAATCAATAAAACAAAGTAAATTTACTTTTAAAAGGACTTTAAATAAATGTTGCATCTTTGCATAAAATTATTTCAAAATGCTTTTAAAAAATTACAAGCCCATTTTACACTTATTCTTTTTTGCTTTAGCATCATATATTCTGCACAAAGCTGTTTTTATATTTTTTGATATCCCAAATCAAAATTTTCATTATAGTTTAGAATCTTTGTATTTGATTTTTTTTTCATTTAGTTCAGTATTTTTTATTGTGCTATTAAAGTTTACCATCAAAAATTTTGACAGTATTGGAATGATGTTCATGATGGGCACTTTGATTCAAATGTTTTTTTGTTATTTAGTTTTGAGGCCGATTTTAAATGATAAGATTCATAACATGTCTGTTGAAAAAACTAATTTTTTTATAACATTTATTTTGTTTTTGTTATTTGAGACGCTTATAACTGTCCGATTATTAAATGAAAAGCCTTAAAATAGGGATTCTGTAAAAATAGGTTCAAAAATAATTTTTCATATCCTTTTGAATATTAATAAAAAATGTACCTTTGCACCAAATTTTAGAAACGTAAATAATAAGATTTTCAACAGATATGGTGATTTCAAACAAACCACTCAGATTTATTCTTGTAGCTTTAGTAGCGTGTCTTCCGGCAATGAGTTTTGCAAATTCAGAAAAAGACGCTGCACATGTTCAAACTGAAGTAGCTCACAAAGCTGTTTCGGAAGGTCATCATGAAGGTGGTCATGCAGAACCAACAGATGTAAAATCTAAAATTAAGGCTTTTATTGGTCACCACGTTTTAGATTCTCATGATTTTACTTTGACTCAGGATGATGAAACTGGAAAGTATTATGGTTTTCCATTACCTGTTATTATATGGGATAATGGATTGCATATTTTTTCTTCTTCAAAATTCAATCATGGTCATGCTGTGGCAGAATCAAATGGAAATTTCTACGCGATTAATCATCATGATGGTAAAATATACAGAACAGATGCTACCGGAGAAATTACTGAAGATGAAAAATCAGGTCACCCAACAAATGTTCGTCCTTTAGACTTTTCTATTACTAAAACTGTAGTTTCTATTTTTGCAGCGGCATTATTAATGTTCTGGTTATTTTCAAGCTTAGCAAAATCATATGCTAAAAATGGAGGAATTGCTTCAGGGGCAGGAAGAATTTTCGAACCTTTAGTAGTTTACATTCGTGATGAAGTTGCTATTCCAAATATTGGAGAGAAACACTATAAAAAATATATGAGCTATTTATTGACAATCTTTTTCTTCGTATTGTTTTTAAATATTTTTGGATTAACTCCACTAGGGATTAATGCTACTGGTAACTTAACAATTACATTTTCTTTAGCAATCCTTACTTTCTTAATTACAAATCTTACTGCAAATAAAAATTACTGGGGTCACATTTTCTGGATGCCGGGTGTGCCAAAACCAATGAGAATTATTTTAGCTCCAATTGAATTGTTGGGAGTTTTTATCAAACCGTTTTCATTAATGATTCGTTTGTATGCGAATATCTTTGCAGGTCACATAGTTTTAATGAGTATCATCGGATTAATGTTTATCTTTAAAAGCTGGATTGGAAGCAGTTTATCTTTTGGATTATCATTTGTACTTTCTATACTTGAAATTCTGGTAGCATTTTTACAAGCCTATATTTTTACCATGCTGTCTGCACTTTATTTCGGTTCAGCAGTAGAAGAGCACCATCACGAAGAAGGAGCTCACCATTAAGTCGAAAGTCAATATGAAAAGTCTGAAAGTTTAATATTGTTACTTTAGAACTTTAAGACTTTGAAACTTTAGACTATTTAAGAAGAATGTTTAATTTTTAATTTATATATTATGGAAATTCCAAATATCGTTGGAGCAGGATTAATCGTAATCGGAGCAGCATTAGGAATTGGTAGAATCGGTGGTTCGGCAATGGACGCTATCGCTCGTCAGCCAGAAGCTTCTGGAAAAATCCAAACAGCTATGCTTATCGCTGCTGCACTTATTGAAGGTATTGGTTTCGCTGCATTATTCGCTGCTTAATTAAAATACAAAAAAACAATAGTTGCAACGGTTGGTTGTAACTATTGTTTTAAAATTTAAACATTGAAATTGCTTAGTGCAATTAAAAAGACATAATTTAAAATTTATAATCATATATAATGGATAAGTTAATATATCAGTTTGAGTTCGGTTTATTCTTCTGGCAAATACTAATATTTGTTGGATTAATTCTTTTGTTGAAAAAATTCGCATGGAAACCAATTCTTGATGCAGTAAATGACAGAGAACAAGGGATTAAAGATGCATTGCTTTCTGCTGAAAACGCAAGACAGGAAATGCAAAATTTGCAGGCTGACAATCAAAGAATTTTGAACGAAGCTCGTGCAGAACGTGACGCGATGTTGAAAGAAGCTCGTGAAATGAAAGAGCAAATGATTGCTGATTCTAAAAACGAAGCACAAGCACAAGGTCAAAAAATGATTGAGCAGGCAAAAGCGGCTATCGAAAGTGAAAAAAATGCTGCTATGGCTGAATTGAAATCTCAGGTTTCAACTTTATCATTAAGCATCGCTGAAAAATTATTGAAAGAAGAATTATCTAACAAAGAATCTCAAACTAAATTAGTAGAGAAAATGTTAGGTGACGTAAAGCTAAACTAAGATCATGGCAAGTACAAGAGCAGCAATTCGTTATGCAAAAGCAATTCTGGACTTAGCAAACTCTAAAGGTGTTGCCGAAGTTGTTAATAACGATATGAAATTAATCGCTTCTACGATTGATACAAATTCAGAATTGAGTGACTTTATTCAAAACCCAACTACAAGGGTAGAAGTTAAAGAAAGTGCTCTTTTAGAAGTTTTTGCAAATGTAAATGGTGTAACTAAAGGTTTGTTTCATTTATTATTCGAAAACAAAAGATTTGAAATTTTAGAAGCAATTGCAGTAGAATACAGCAAAGTATTTGATGAAGGCAACGGAATAGAAGTAGCAAAAGTTACGACAGCAATCCCAATGGACGCTGCTTTAGAAGCTAAAGTTTTAGCTAAAATTGCAACTTTGTCAGATAAAAAAATAACAATTGAGAATATAGTAGATCCATCGATTATTGGAGGATTTATTTTAAGAATAGGTGATCAGCAATACAACGCTTCAGTTGCAAACAGGTTACAAGTATTAAAGAGAGAGTTAAGTAATTAGTTTTTATAACACAAAAAGTGTCTAAATTATAAATTAAGATGGCGGAAATCAAACCTGCTGAAATTTCAGCAATATTAAGAAAGCAAGTAGAAGGTTTTGAATCTGGTGCTACGCTAGAGGAAGTAGGAACAGTACTTCAGGTTGGAGATGGTATTGCTCGTATTTACGGGTTATCAAATGTACAATATGGTGAGTTAGTTGAATTTGATAACGGACTTGAAGCTATTGTATTGAACCTTGAAGAAGATAATGTAGGTGTGGTACTTTTAGGACCATCAACTGGTATAAAAGAAGGATCAACAGCAAAAAGAACTCAACGTATTGCTTCTCTTAAAGTAGGTGAGCAAATGGTAGGACGTGTAGTAAACACTCTTGGTTTTCCAATTGATGGAAAAGGACCAATCGGTGGAGACTTATACGAAATGCCTTTAGAAAGAAAAGCTCCTGGAGTTATCTTCCGTCAGCCAGTTACTGAACCATTACAAACAGGAGTAAAAGCAGTAGATGCTATGATCCCGGTTGGTCGTGGACAACGTGAGCTTGTAATTGGTGACCGTCAGACAGGTAAATCAACTGTTTGTTTGGATACTATCTTAAATCAAAAAGAATTTTACGATGCAGGAAAACCTGTATTTTGTATATATGTTGCAATTGGGCAAAAAGCTTCAACTGTAGCAGGAATCGCTAAAATGTTAGAAGAAAAAGGGGCAATGGCTTATACAGTTATTGTTGCAGCTAATGCTTCTGACCCGGCTCCAATGCAAGTTTATGCTCCTTTCGCAGGTGCTGCAATTGGAGAATACTTTAGAGATTCAGGTCGTCCAGCTTTAATTGTCTATGATGATTTGTCTAAACAAGCTGTTGCTTACCGTGAGGTTTCGCTTTTATTAAGAAGACCACCGGGACGTGAGGCATATCCTGGAGACGTTTTCTACTTACACTCTCGTTTATTAGAGCGTGCTTGTAAAGTAATTGCTGATGACGGAATTGCTAAAAACATGAACGATTTACCAGATTCTATCAAGTCTATCGTAAAAGGTGGCGGTTCATTAACTGCATTGCCAATTATCGAAACTCAGGCTGGTGACGTTTCTGCATATATCCCAACAAACGTAATTTCGATTACAGATGGTCAGATTTTCCTTGATGGAGATTTGTTTAACTCTGGAGTTCGCCCTGCTATCAACGTAGGTATCTCTGTATCTCGTGTTGGAGGTAATGCTCAAATTAAATCAATGAAAAAAGTTTCTGGAACTTTAAAATTAGACCAGGCTCAATTCCGTGAATTAGAAGCTTTCGCTAAATTTGGTTCTGATTTGGATTCTGTTACTTTAAACGTAATTGAAAAAGGAAAAAGAAACGTTGAAATCTTAAAACAAGGTTTAAATGATCCTTATACGGTAGAAAACCAAGTAGCTATTATCTACGCAGGTTCTAAAAACTTATTAAGAAACGTTCCTGTAAATAAAGTAAAAGAATTTGAAGCTGATTTCTTAGCTTACTTAAACAGCAAACATAAAGATACGCTTAACGCATTGAAAGCTGGTAAGTTAGATGATAACATTACAGATGTTATTGAAAAAGCAGCAAAAGAAATTTCAGCGAAATATAACTAATAAGACAATTAGATAATTAGATAATTAGAGATGTCCAGGGACATTTTCTAATTATCTAATTGACTAATTATCAAATTTTCTAATTAGAAAAAATGGCAAATTTAAAGGAAATCCGTAATAGAATTACTTCCGTTTCATCGACGATGCAGATTACATCGGCAATGAAAATGGTTTCTGCTGCAAAGCTTAAGAAAGCACAAGATGCAATCACTGCAATGCGCCCTTATGCCGAGAAATTAACAGAGTTGCTTCAAAATCTTTCTGCTACATTAGAGGGCGAAGTTGGAGGAGATTATACAACTCAACGTGAAGTAAAAAAAGTATTGCTTGTAGCGATAACTTCAAACAGAGGTTTATGTGGTGCATTTAATACGAATGTAATTAAAGAAATAAAAAATCGTACTGAATTTTACGCCGGTAAACAAGTTGATGTTTTTCCTATTGGGAAAAAAGGAAATGATGTTTTAGCAAAAACGCATAAAGTTCACGGTCATCATAATGGAATTTTTGATCATTTGACTTTCGATAATGTTGCTAATATTGCAGATAATTTAACTGAAAAATTCGTATCCGGAGAATACGACAGAATCGAATTGGTTTACAATCAGTTTAAAAATGCTGCAACTCAAATTGTTCAGGTTGAGCAGTTTTTGCCTTTAGCTCCAATTAAATCTGACAAATCAGTTTCTGCTGGAGATTACATTTTCGAACCTTCAAAAGAAGAAATTGTATTGACTTTGATTCCTAAATCATTGAAAACACAATTGTATAAAGGTATTCGTGATTCATTTGCTTCAGAGCACGGAGCACGTATGACAGCAATGCATAAAGCAACTGACAACGCAACAGAATTAAGAAACCAATTAAAATTGACTTATAATAAAGCACGTCAGGCAGCTATTACGAACGAGATCTTAGAGATTGTTGGTGGTGCTGAAGCCTTGAATGGATAGTTTTAAAATAAATGCAAAAAAAAAGAGCCTGTATAATAGGCTCTTTTTTTTTATTTTAAGAATTCCCCATAATTCTTAAAATAAGATTTTAAAATGGTGATTCCTGAGAATTCTTTTCCCAAGAATCAGTTCCATTTTAAAGATTTTAGTGGAATTATCCACTTTGCTTTGTCTTTTATGGGAACAAACTAGCTTTATCAATCCCAGTGCTCTGTTTTTCTAAGGGTTACATATCAGCTGTATCAATCCCTTGCTTTGTTTTTGTGTGGGAACAAACTAGCTTTATAAATCCCATGCTTTGTTTTTTTAAAGGGTTACACATCAGCTGTATCAATCCCATGCTCTGTTTTTTAAAGGGTTACATATTAGCTATATCAATCCCTATGCTTTGTTTTTATGGGAACAAATTAGCTTTATTATCCCAATGCTCTGTTTTTTAAAGGGTTACATATTTAGCTATATCAATCCCTTGCTTTGTTTCTATGGTACAAATAGCTAAATCTTCCTGGCTCTGTTTTTTTAAATAGGTTACATATCAGCTGTATCAATCCTATTGTGCTTTGTTTTTTATGGGAACAAAAGTAGCTTTATCAACCCTTGCTTTGTTTTTTTTGAAGGGTTACATATCAGCTGTATCAATCCCTTATTTTACAATTTTTTTCTAAAAATATTTACTTTTTTAGTATTACAAATATTTAATTATATTATTAAAACCACAATACCCACATTTAGTGATTTTTTAATTTTGTTTGTTACACTTTGTTACATAAATTTAAAACATTGAATTTCTTTAGGTTATGTAGTGTTTGTCTCTTTGTTACATAATTATTACACGGAATAATGTGTAAATTCTTATTAAGAGTTGTTATAAATAGTTGTGATTTTAAAATTTAAAAAATTAATTCTCAGTTGAGAAATTAAAAAATAATTAGAAATTTTATTAAAATGAATAAAAACACTGTTTAGGTTTTTAATCCAATATTAATAAACAAAGCGTCAACAATAATAATTAGTTGGCTCTTTAATAAATACTATAATTGTTTGATTTTTTCAGGACTTATAAAATGGTGATCCTCAACTTCCCCAAAAAATTGAGAATCAATACCATTTTATAAAATAATAACAGATTGAGATCTGTAGTGCTTTGTCTTTTATGGGAACAAACTAGCTTTATTAGTCCCAGTGCTCTGTTTTTTTAAGGGTTACATTTCAGCAGAATCAATCCCTGTGCTTTGTCTTTCATGGGAACAAACAAGCTTTATTAGTCCCAGTGCTTCCTTTTTTATAAGGGTTGTATTTAGCTTTCTCAATCCCTGTGAAGCAAATTTAAGAAGCTTGTAAGAAAAAAATCTTACATAATTTTCTGCAAATATTTACATATTTCACATGTTTGCTTTTGAATTATATAAAATGCAACAAAAAAAATTAAGTATTTTTGTGTTTATTTTATATTGCGATGGAACTAAAAAGAGTACAAGAATTAACGCAAATCCCTGAGATGCTGACTCAAATCGAGACTATGAGATTTCTTTATCCCAATCTTTCGGTTGAAAAATATGAAACTTATCTTTCTCAAATGGTGCCTCACAATTATATACAAATTGCGGTTTTTGAAAATGAAATTTGTTTGGGAATTACCGGGTGTTGGTCTGCAACAAAATTATGGACAGGGAAATATCTCGAAATAGATAATTTTGTTGTAAATCCTAAACACAGATCAAAAGGCATAGGGAAATTGTTGACAGATTACATTGAGCAAAAAGCTTTGGCTTTAGATTGCAGTACTATTGTTTTGGATGTCTTTACATGAAATTTTGCCGCACACCGTTTTTACTACAATCAGGGTTATGGTCCAAAAGGATTTCATTTTGTTAAAATATTAGATGAAAATAAACTGACATTATAATTTTATAATGCGTTTTTATTGAATTAAGAAAACAATATTAACCAAAGAAATGGTTATTTTTGTTTTATAAACTTATTACAAAAAATATTTTGGGATTATATAAAAATCTATTTAAACAAACCGCTATTTACGGATTAGCAACCGTTTTACCCCGAATGCTAAGCTTTTTATTAGTGCGACTTTATACAGGCATTTTACCTACTGCTGAATATGGTGAAGTTTCAATCGTTTTATCATGGATGGTTTTCTTTAATGTTATACTTTCTTATGGAATGGAAACCGCTTTTTTTAGATTCTACAGCGCTGAAGATGATAAAAAAAATGTAATTGCCACAGCAACGATATCCGTATTTTGGACTTCAATAGGATTTTTATTCGCTGCTTTAATTTTTAGAAACACTTTGGCTAACTGGGCTGAAGTTGATACGCAATATGTTACATATTCTGTATGGATATTGGTTTTGGATGCTTTGGTGTTAGTACCATTTTCTAAATTAAGGGCTAATCAGAGACCAATGGTTTATGCTGCCATAAAAATTGGAAATGTAATTATAAATCTTTTGTTGAACATCTTTTTCTTATTGTATTTACCAAAACTCGCAGCTGAAAATCCAAACTCTGTCTGGGATAATTTATATATCGAAAATTTCCAGATTGCTTATATTTTCATTGCAAATCTTTTGGCGAGTTTAGCTACATTTATTGTATTATCGCCAAATTATCTTTCACTTGGAAGAAGATTTGATCCTGTACTTTGGAAAAAAATGATGAAATATGGTTTGCCAATTCTTGTTGCCGGAATTGCATTTGCCGTTAATGAACATTTTGATAAAATTTTATTGGGTTATTTATTACCTGAAAACTTAGCGAAGTCAGAAGTTGGGGCATATTCTGCCTGTTATAAGTTGGGCCTGTTTATGGTTTTGTTTGCAACAGCTTTCAGACTTGGGATAGAGCCTTTCTTTTTCAGTCACGCCAAAAATGAAAATGCGCCACAAACCTATGCCGTTATCACTAAATATTTTGTGATTTTAGGATCACTAATTTTATTAGGAGTTATTGTTTTTGCAGATATTTTAAAACTCCTTTTACTTGATAATAAATCCTATTGGGAAGCTATGAAAGTAGTTCCATTAATTATTCTGGCCAATTTTTTCTTAGGCATTTATAATAATTTATCAGTTTGGTACAAGTTGACAGACAAAACAAGAATCGGAGCCTACATCTCTATTGTTGGGGCTATTGTAACATTACTTTTAAATTATTTATTGATTCCGAAATATAGTTATTACGGTTCAGCAATTGCAACAATTTCTGCTTACGGAAGCATGATGCTGATTTCTTATATTTTAGGAAACAAATATTACCCTATCCCTTATGATATGAATAAAATTGGAGCTTATTTGGGAATTTCAATTGTATTTTCGGCTATCTCATTTTATATGTTTAGAGAAAATTATTTTGTTGGAATACCGTTATTTTTAGCATTCATTTATTTTGTTTATCATAACGAAAAAGACACTATCAAAGGAATTATGAATAGAAAGTAATGCCTTTTAACCTTTAAAATTGAAAATGAAAATACAAATTATCAATAGATCACAGCACGATTTACCAAATTACGAAACAATTGCTTCGGCAGGTATGGATTTACGTGCCAATTTAACTGAAGCTATCACTTTAAAGCCATTAGGAAGAACCATTGTAAAAACAGGCCTTTTTATTGAGTTGCCAATTGGTTACGAAGCACAGGTTAGACCAAGAAGCGGTCTGGCAGCTAAAAAAGGCGTAACAGTTTTAAATTCTCCGGGAACGGTTGATGCTGATTACAGAGGTGAAATAGGTGTGATTTTAGTAAATTTATCAAACGAAGATTTTGTAATAGAAAACGGAGAGCGAATTGCACAATTAATTATTGCCAAACACGAAAGAGCCGAATGGATTGAAGTTGAAGAATTATCAGAAACTTCAAGGGGCGAAGGCGGATTTGGAAGCACAGGCGTGAAATAATTTTCAGTTATCTGTTTTAGTTTATGCTAAATAAGTAGATAAAGCTTAGTTTGCATATTGAAAAACCTTTAACTTTTGCCTTTAAAATTTGAACCAAACCAAGGAGATTTTTCAAGTCTTCCCATAAAAAATAAATACAAAAATGAAAATAATCGTTCCAATGGCAGGTCGCGGATCGAGACTAAGACCTCATACTTTAACAGTTCCAAAACCATTAATTCCTGTTGCAGGAAAATCTATAGTACATCGTCTGGTTGAAGATATCGCCAAAATATTAAAAGAACCAATTGAAGAAGTTGCCTTTATTTTAGGTGATGAGGCTTTTTTCGGAGATGATGTTGTAGCAAGTTTACAGGATTTAGCTCAGGGTTTAGGAGCAAAAGCATCCATTTATCGTCAGGATTTACCATTAGGAACAGGTCATGCAATTATGTGCGCCAAGGATTCTTTATCCGGACCGGCCGTAATCGCTTATGCAGATACTTTAATCAGAGCCGATTTTGAACTCGATCCAGCAGCAGATTCCGTAATTTGGGTAAAACAAGTAGATCATCCGGAAGCATTTGGAGTAGTAAAATTAAACGGTAATAATGAAATTATAGAATTGGTAGAAAAACCAAAAGAGTTCGTAAGTGATTTAGCCGTTATCGGAATTTACTATTTTAAAGAAGTTGGTGAGTTGAAAAAAGAACTTCAGGGCGTTTTGGATAATAATATTCAAAATGGAGGAGAGTATCAAATCAACGACGGAATTAAGGCAATGATGGCTAATGGAAAAGTTTTCAAAACCGGAAGCGTTGACGAATGGATGGACTGCGGCAATAAAGATGTAACGGTTGAAACAAATTCAAGAATGTTAGGTTTTTTACATAATGATGGAGAACATTTAGTGGATTATAATGTGACTTTAGAAAATTCAACCATTATTCCGCCTTGTTATATTGGTGAAAATGTAGTGTTGAAAAATACAACTGTTGGTCCAAATGTTTCTTTAGGAAAAGGAACACGTGTTGAAAACAGTACTATTAAAAACAGCTTGGTTCAGACCAGTTCACATATAAAAAATGCTGATCTGGATAATGCAATGATTGGAAATCATGTGAGTTATGATGGGAAATTCAAAAGCATCAGTATTGGTGATTATTCTGTTTTTGAATAAAAAATGGTAATTTGAAATGAAATTATGTAAATGATGAAAAAGAAGGTTTTAGTAATTTTATTCTTCGTTTTGCTTGGCAATTCAGTTTCGGTTATGGCACAAACAGAACCCGAAGATATTGCTGTAGCTACTGATGAATATCAGGACTCTTTTTATGAATCATTAAAACAGAAAGGAATTGAAAATTATGACAAAGCAATTGTTTCTCTTGAAAAATGTATCAAATTAAAATCCAATGATGCCGTTGCTTATTTTGAATTAGGGAAAAATTATTTAAAGTTAAAGGAGTATCAAAATGCTCAGAATGCATTTGAAAAAGCGATTCAGATAGATTCCAAAAATAAATGGTACTGGCTGGGAGTTTACGATGTAAGTTTTGAAACCAAAAATTATCCGCTCGCAATTGAAACGATCCAGAAAATTATTCAATTTGACGAAGAATATAAAGACGATTTGATTTCATTATATATGATTACCAATCAGTTTGAAAAAGCACTTCTGGCAATTAATGAGATGAATGATAAGTTCGGAAAATCGGATGATCGTGAAAGATACAAGCAGCAGATTTTATCTCAGGGAAAATTTCAAAATACCGAAATAGACAATTTAATCAGTCAGATTAAATTAAACCCTAAAGAAGAATCCAATTATGTTAACCTGATTTTGTTATATTCAAAAACAGCAGAAACAGATAAAGCTTTGGATATTGCAAAACAATTGGCAAAGGAAATCCCAACCTCAGAATGGGCGCAGCTAAGTTTGTTTAAAGCATATTTAGATCAAAATCAGGCGGACAAAGCGATAAAATCAATGAATTTTATTTTATCCAATCCAAAAATTGATTCTAAAATTAAGCACAGAACACTGAATGAATTTTTGATTTACGTGAATAAAAATCCGCAATACGGACCGGATCTGGAAAAAGCGATTGGTTATTTTGATAACGATCCAAACGTAGATGTTGCCAAAGAAATTGGAAAATTTTATCATAGTAAAAACCAATTTGAGAATGCGATTAAATATTATGAAAAAGATTTAAGCGCCAATTCAGATACAGATCGTGAAACCAATTTGCTTTTGCTTGAAGCGTATTCACAAGCAAAACAATTTGTGCCTATGACTAAAAGAGCGATGACTATGATTGAAGTTTATCCAAGTCAGCCGCAATTTTATTATTATGCAGGATTAGGAAATAATCAACTGCAGCAATTTAAGAATGCAAAAACCGTTTTAGAAATGGGACTTGATTATGTTGTGGATGATAAAAAGATGGAAGCAAATTTTAATATTCAGTTAGGAGAGGCGTACAATGGATTGGGTGATGCTAAGAAAAAAGAGGAATACTTTTTGAAAGCAAATGAGTTATTAAAACAAAAAAAGTAAACATGAAAAAATATATAGCAATACTATTAGTAACAATTTTAATGATTTCGTGTAAATCAAAAGCTGTTGCGGTTCAAAATAGTAATACAGAAACGGCAGCCAAAATTGACAATAAAACGGTAGAAAAGCATTACGAAAACAAATTGGATTTTTCTACCTTATATATTAAAGCAAGTGCAAAGTATGAAGATGAAAAGCAAAGTCAAAATGTAACGGCTGAAATTAAAATTGAAAAAGACAAGCAAATTTTAGTAAGTATTCGTTTTCTTGGAATCACAATGGCAAAGGCGTTAATTACGACAACTACCGTAAGTTACTACGAAAAAATTAAAGGCAGTTATTATGAAGGTGATTTTACAAGTTTAAGCAAATGGCTTGGAACCGAACTGGATTATAATAAAGTACAAAATTTATTAGTGGGAGAAGCTTTGGACGATTTAAGAAAAGGAAAGTATACACAAACTATTGTAGAAAACCTGATTCGTTTAGAAGATGAAAAAGAAACCAATCTTAAAAAAACGTTTTTTTTAGAACCTGAAAAATATCTGCTTCAAAAAGAACAAATTTCACAGGCTGCAGAAAACATACAGTTAGAAATTAAATATTCTGATAATAAAGTTTTTAATCAGGGAACGCTTCCGACCAGTATTGAAATTAATGCGATTCAGCCGAAAGGGAAAACAGATATTAATTTGAATTACAATACAATTTCGTTTAATGAAGAACTTTCTTTTCCATATAGTGTCCCAAGTGGCTATAAAAAAATTATAATTAAGTAAATTTGCAAAAAGATAACAGAAAAATGCCAAAATTTCTCCTAAGCCTAATTTTTATTTGCGCCACAACTTTTGTGTGGGCACAGGACTCGCAACAAGAAAAACTGGAAGAGCGAAAAGCCCAGATTCAGCAGGAAATCCGAGACAACGAAAAAATGCTTCAGTCAGTTCGAAAAAAGGAGAAGTCTGCGGTAAATGAGTATTTAATCCAAGCCAATAAAATCAGACTAAAAGAGAAGCTGATCAATACTACGGCTAAGCAGGATAGGCTTTTAAGCAATGATATGTATATTAATCAGTTGAAAGTAAATAAGCTTAAAAGAGAATTAAAAGTACTAAAGGAAGATTATTCTAAAATGATCCTTAAATCATACAAAAGCCGTTCTGAACAAAGCAGGGCTATGTTTATTTTATCTTCAGAAAGTTTTTTGCAAGCTTACAAAAGAGCACAATATTTAAAGCAATATACCAATTTCAGAAAAAACCAAGGGTTGGAAATTCAGTCTAAAACTGCGGAGTTAGTTGATTTTAATGCTAAATTAAATGGGCAGCGACAGGTAAAGAAAAAGATCATTGCTGAAAATCAGAAAGAAAAACAAAGCTTAGAAGTTGAAAAGAAAGAACAACAAAAGCTGGTTAATTCGATTAAAAAAGACAAGAATAAAATTATTGCTGATACGAAAGCGAAGCAGAAGGAATCAAAAGCAATTGATGCAAAAATTAAGCAATTGATACGTGCTGCTATTGCTGAAGCAAATAGAAAAGCGGAAGAAGAAAGACGAAAACGAATAGCAGAAGGTAAAAGCACTGAAAGTAGTGAACCAGCTCCGGCTAAAAGTTATTCATCAGATAAAATCGCATTAACACCGGAAAACAAAATTTTAGCAGCTGATTTTAAGGCAAACAGAGGAAAATTACCATGGCCAGTAGAAAAAGGATTTATATCTCTTGGTTACGGAGATCAGCCACATCCGGTATATCCGTCACTGACCGTTCATAATTCAGGAGTAGAGATTACTACTGAACAGGGAGCAACAGCCCGTGCTGTGTTTGAAGGAGTAGTTTCAAAAGTTATAGCATTGTCTCCTGTAAACAGAGCTGTATTTATTCAGCATGGAGATTATTTCACCGTTTATCAAAACCTGAGTTCGGTATCTGTGGAGCAAGGGGATAAAGTTAAAGTAAAACAAAGTATTGGAAAAGTAAGAACTAGTGGTGATACAGGCAAAACAGTAATTAAGTTTTTGATTCTTCAAAACACATCAAATAATAATCCGGAAGGATGGTTACAAAACAGATAAAAAAAGGAGCTCAATGAAGCTCCTTTTTTTATGATTTGGTTTTAAATTTTTGTTATTAAAATTTGCCAGTTGAAATTTGCCATTGCCATTGAAATTTATCATTGTTGCTGCTGCAGTTGATCCATATAATTTAATTGGTCTTGTACATTCGAGGACACTTCCTGAAGTTTCACATCGTTTATTTCTTCAAATTGTCTGCCATCTTCGTATCCAATAGAAACACAAACAGAAAGTGTTTGTCTGGCAAGTCCTTTAAAAGTTCCTTTTATTGGAGTACAGTCACTAAAATTTCTTCCTACCGAAAGACGTACATGATTGTCCATTGTCCAGATATTATTGGTTGGATCTAAACCTAGCCAGCCCTGGGTTTTGGTATAAATTTCTACCCAGGCATGAGTAGCGCCTTCACCCCGAAGTCCGCTTTCGTTGGGACAAATATAACCGCTTACATATCTGGAAGGAATACCGGCTGTTCGCAAAAGATGCAGTAAAACATGTGCAAAATCCTGACAAACCCCTTTTTTGAGCATTAAAATTTCATCAACTGTTGTTTCAATATTGGTGATTCCTTTGGTATACTTAAAATTTTCAAAAACATAGGTATTGCACTGTTGGGCAATTTCAATTATGGATTTATCTTCTATGCCTATTTTTTCTAATATGCTTTCAATTTCTACTTGTTTTTCGATTTTATCAATGTAGCAGAGGCGTAATAATAAAATACTTTTTTCTTTTTCGGTCTGGATATCTTTCACGGAAGTGGAATCCATTTTGGGAATTTTGAGCGAATGATTTACCCTAACCAGCATTCGGGATTCAATAGTCATTTCGGTATGAGTGTCTAAGACATTAAAATTGCCAACACGGTTTCCATAATAATCCTGAGAGATATCAACGTTAGGTGCATGAGTAATTAAAAGCTGATATTGCAATACTTCCTGGTTTTCAAAATGATGAGGAAACAAACGGATTTCATTAATGCTTTCTTTTATGGGATAATTATATTGGTATTTTGTGAGGTGAACTATTTTAAAAAGCGCCATATTGTTAGGTGTAAGAAAAGAATAATTTGGAAAAATCTGTCGAAAACTGAATTAGCTGGTTTTTTGTATTTCGCAAAACATCCTCTAATTCCTGATTGGTGAGGTGTTGATAATCTGTAAATTCAATGTAACTTTTCAATCGTCCAAATTGATTCATTAATGTTCGGGCTTCGCTTAAATCAGTGTTTTTAAACAAGCAGTCCAAATAGGTATTAATAAAATCCAGCGTGTAGATTACAGAGTGTGCAAAATCCATATTAAAAATTACCTGATGGACGACTTTTCGATTATGAGAGATATTGCTATAACTTTTCAGATATAATTCGTATCCCGAAAGTGACAACAATAATCTTCGCCAATAGATCAAATCTTCTTCGCCCTCAAGATTGTAATTGATAGGAGCAAAGTAAGCCTGAGTCATCGATATGGTCTGAAGACATCTTTCAATATGCTTTCCAATGCTCGAAAAACACCAGCCTAAACCGCGTGGCATAGTAACTTGCAGGATTCCATTGTAGAGCAATAAATCCTTATTGAGTTTTGTGATTACGCTTAAAGCATCAGAAGTTTCGAGTTTTTTTGGTAAATCAGGCGAGTTCATAAAATGATACATAGAATTTATATGCTCCCACAATTCTTTGGTAATTTTATCCTGAGAACCTCTGGCATTTTCGCGAGCTTTTACCACTAGGTTTTTTACTGAATTGTCATTTTGGTTATCACAAATTATATATTTCAATACATGAGGTGTGTCATATTGTATAGAATGAATTTTGGCCTTAGACAAATTAGTGTAATATTCTAAGAGCGGTTTGTAGCCCTGAGAATCATTAATTTCTTTATCGAAAGATAAAATATAGGAAGTGTTTAAGGTAAGTAACATTCCGTCTGTTCTTTCCATATATCGGTTAAGCCAAAACATTCCATCAGCAACTCTACTAAGCATATCTTTTATTTTTGAATGTTTATAATTTATTTAATTATCCAGGTATCTTTACTTCCGCCACCCTGAGATGAGTTTACAACCAGAGAACCTTCTGTGAGCGCCACTCGGGTTAAACCGCCCGGAACAATCTGAACTCCTTTCGGTCCGCATAAAGCATAAGGCCTTAAATCGACGTGGCGCAATTTAAGTTGTCCATCAATTAGACACGGAACCGTGCTGAGTTGAATGATGGGCTGTGCAATAAAATTTCGGGGATTGTTGGTGATCGCAATTTTTGCTTCGTCCATTTCTTCCTGAGTTGCTTTGTTCCCCATTATCATTCCGTACCCGCCACTTTGGTTGGTTTCTTTGATAACCATATTTTCCATGTTGGCAAAAACATGCTCACGTTCGTCTAAATTTTCCATTCGATAAGTAGGAACATTTTTCAGAATTGGTTCTTCGTTCATGTAATATTTAATCATATCGGGTACATACGCGTAAACGGCTTTGTCATCTGCGACTCCATTTCCTACGGCATTAACCAATGCCACATTTCCCTGGCGATAAGCACTGATCAAACCAGGAACACCAAGCGCGCTGTCCGGTTTAAAAACCAAAGGATCCAGATATTCATCATCCAGACGTCTGTAAATCACATCAACCTGTTGTAATCCTGAAGTCGTTTTCATGTACACTTTACTATTGTTAACCACCAAATCCCGACCTTCAACAAGCGGAATTCCCATTTGGCGCGCCAGATAACTATGCTCATAATAAGCAGAGTTATAAACACCGGGAGTCAGCAAAACAACATTTGGATTCGAAACATTCCGGGGTGAAAGTGAAACAAGAATACTGTGAAAAATCATAGGATAATTGCTTACCATACTCACATGATTTGACGAAAGCATATCCGGAAAAATTCGTTTGGTGATTTCACGGTTTTCCAGCATATAACTCACACCGCTCGGACATCGCAAATTGTCTTCCAAAACATAGAATTCTCCTTTTGCTCCTCTGATCAAATCGATTCCTGCAATATGCACATGAATGTTGTGGGGCACTTTTATGCCCTGAACTTCCTGAATATAATGCGGACAGGAAGCAATTAATCCGGCTGGAATAATTCCGTCTTTTATAATGTTTTGCTCATTATAAATATCTTCCAAAAATAAATTTAATGCCAGTAAACGCTGTTTGATTCCTGATTCTATTTCTAACCAGTCTTCTTGTGTGATGATTCTCGGAATAATATCAAACGGAAATATTCGCTCAATCCCATTTTCATCATCACTGTAAACCGTAAAAGTAATTCCCTGATTCATGAATAAATCAGAAGCTTGTTTTTGTTTACTGGTCAGCGTTTTATGATTCAAACTTTGCAGAGTTTGAAAAACCTGACGGTAAGAATCCCGAACACCTTTGTTAGAAAACATTTCGTCCCAACCTTTATAATTTAAACTGGGTGCTAATTTCGCCATAATTCAATTATTAAATAAATATCATTTTAAGTGTTTTGATGAAAATTATTCATTTTTTTAATCCAAAATACAACTTTTAATGCTTACTAATTTTATTTTTAATGTGAATTTTATAATTTATACCAGATTCGTTTTTTGAGGTTTTAATTTTGAAAATTTTCTTTTTTAAGGCTGTGTTTTTTTGAGATTTGATATCACTAAAAAACATTTCGGATGATTTGAATGTTTTTTTAAACAGAAATAAAAGAATTGAATTTTAGAATCAAATAGTAGAAATTTGATCAAAGCAGCATTAATCGTATAAAAATCATTTGATTGTTGAATATGAAATTGCAACGATTGAATTTAAAAATAGTATTTTTGCACTATGGAAACAAACAGACAGAAAAAAATAGGCGGTGTCATCCAAAAAGATTTGGTTGATATTTTGCAAGGTGAAGTGAGAAAAAACGGAATTAATAATTTAGTAATTTCGGTATCCAAAGTTAGTGTTACTACAGATTTATCTGTGGCGACCGTGTATTTAAGTATTTTTCCACAAGAAAAAGCAAAAGAAACTTTAGAAGGAATAAAATCGAATTCAACTTTAATAAAACACGATTTATCTCAGCGTGTACGTTTGCAATTGCGTCGTGTACCAAACCTGGTGTTTTTTATCGATGACTCTTTAGATTATATCGAGAAAATTGACAACGCTTTGTCAAACAGAGAAAACCCGATTGAAAACCGTGATCTTTTAGAAAAAAGAAGAAAATCATAAATTGAATTTTCCCCTTTACATAGCCAAACGTTATATTTTTAGCAGAAGTAAAAACAATGCTATAACTATTATCAACCGAATTGCCAGCATGGGAATCATTGTTGGCACCATGGCTTTGTTTGTGGTTTTATCCGTTTTTAGCGGATTGAAAGTTTTTAGTCTTTCATTCACCAACGAAATTGACCCTGATTTAAAAATGACCAGCACCTATGGAAAGTCATTTTTGGTTACACCTGATCAGGAAATTCAAATTAAGAAAATAGAAGGAGTTGCTTCATACACCAAAATTATAGAAGAACGTGTTTTGTTTTTGTTTAAAGACAAACAGCAGGTTACTTATTTAAAAGGCGTTGACAGCCTTTATCCTGTTGTAAACGATATCAAAAAAAAGCTTTTTAATGGGCAATGGTTAAAACCGGATAGCTATCAGGTTGTAATTGGATACGGAATTGCGCAGGATTTTTCGATGGGAATTCTGGATTTTGAAAATCCGTTGCAGGTCTTTGCTCCAAAACCGGGAAAAGGAGCAATCGAAAATCCTGCAGAAGCTTTTAACAAAACAGATGTATTGCCTGTTGGAATTTATTCTATCAGCGAAGAACTGGATTCGAAATATGTATTTGCTGATTTAGGTTTGGTACAGGAATTATTAATGTATAAAACCAATCAGATTTCGGGTATCGAATTAAAATTCAAGCCGAATGCTGATGAAGAATCCATCAAATCTGAACTGAAAAAGATTTTCAAAAATAAAGTTACCTTAAAAAACAGAGCCGAACTTAATGAGTCATTATATAAAATGCTCAATACTGAAAACATAGTGGTTTATCTGATTTTTACACTCGTAATAATTGTGGCACTGTTTAATTTGGTCGGCGCTTTGATTATGATGATTTTAGAAAAGAAAGGAAACTTAAAAACCCTTTTTAATTTAGGAACTGAAATTAATCATCTTCGAAAAATATTTTTGCTTCAGGGAACTTTACTCAGTGTTTTTGGAGGTATAATTGGTCTTGTTTTGGGTATGATTTTAGTATTGCTGCAACAGCAATACGAACTGATTATGATTACGCCAACTTTGGCCTATCCAGTTGTTTTTTCTTTAGAAAATGTACTTATTGTGATGACAACTATTGTTAGTCTTGGTTTTGTGGCTTCCTTAATTGCCAGCAGCCGTGTAAGTAAAAAGTTGTTGGATTAATATTTCTTTCCAAAAAATACTTATATTTACCGCCTGAAAATTCTACAGCATATGATAGTTTCTGCCTAATCCTATTTTATTTTTTGAATAATTAGGATACTTACACTTACTTCTTTTCAAGGTCAGATTAAATATAATCCGGACCTATTTTATTATTTATCCTAAACATATCATGACAGAAACAGTTATAAAGAAAAGTCTATTTTCTAAAATTTTTACCACATTAAAACAAGCGCTGAAAGGGGACGAATCATTTGATTACACATCCGGAAGCATCAAAAAAGCAGTAATCCTGTTAGCCATTCCAATGGTTTTGGAAATGATGATGGAATCGGTTTTCGCTTTGGTCGATTTGTATTTCGTAGGACATTTGGAAGAAAGCAGTTTTGCAATCCAAACCGTGGGCTTAACAGAATCCGTTCTAACCATTATATATTCACTGGCTATCGGAATGAGTATGGCGGCAACAGCAGTTGTGGCAAGGCGAATTGGAGAAAAAGATCCTGTCGCTGCTGCAAAAGCAGGAATGCAGGCCATTATTATTGCTTTTGCAGTTAATAGCGTCCTGAGCATTTTCGGAATTGTTTATGCTAAAGATATTTTGATTTTAATGGGATCATCTGTAGAATCGGCCGAACACGGTTTCAGATTTACCCAAATCATGATTGGCTCCAGTTTGTGTATTATGCTTTTGTTCCTGATAAACGGAATTTTTCGTGGTGCCGGAAATGCAGCAATCGCCATGAAAAGTCTTTGGATTGCGAATATCTGCAACATTATTTTATGCCCGATTTTAATTAACGGTTTAGGACCAATTCCTGCTTTTGGATTGGTTGGAGCCGCATTAGCCACAACATGCGGAAGAAGTATTGGGGTTTTATATCAGATCTATCATTTATTTTCAGGGAACGGAATTTTAAAAATCAAAATCTCGTATTTTGCTCCGGATTTTACACAAATAAAGGCTTTAGTAAAAATTGCAGCTCCGGGAATTTTACAATTTGTAATTGCTTCCTGCAGCTGGATTTTCTTAGCACAGTTGGTTGCCACTACCGGAGGAGATCATGGCTCAGCAGGTTATCAGACGGCACTTAGAATTATGATGTTTTTCATTCTTCCTGCGTGGGGCTTGAGTAATGCTGCTGCAACTTTGGTCGGGCAAAATTTAGGAGCCAAACAAATCGAACGTGCAGAAAAATCAGTTTTAACGACTGCAAAGTACAATGTCATTTTTATGGCGACGATTATGATTATTACATTAGTTTTTGGAAACTATATTATCTCTTTTTTCACGAATGATGAAATGGTTAAAACGGTTGCTGCTGAAGCATTGCGCACGATGAGCATCGGATTTATTTTCTACGGAATCGGAATGGTTTTGATCAATACTTTCAATGGGGCAGGAGATACCTGGACACCAACCGGAATTAATTTTTTCGGGTTTTGGTTGTTTCAAATTCCGCTTGCTTATGTATTGGCAAAACATTTTAATATGGGACCAACCGGAGTTTTTATAGCGATTCCGGTTGCTGAAACTGCCATAACTTTGACCGGGATCTTTTTCTATAAAAGAGGGAAGTGGAAACGAGTACAAGTTTAATGAAACAAAAAGACCTTCAGTTACGAAGGTCTTTTTTTATGCTTTAAACAAATTCATATCCGGCATAAACCTGTTCAATTTCTTTCATAATGGCGAATAAATTTTCAGGTTCATCAGTAGTAACTAGTTTTTGTTTGAATTCTTTAAATGAATGGATTCCTTTGAAATAGTTGGTGTAATGACGGCGCATTTCTACAATTCCAAGGCGCTCGCCTTTCCAGTCCATTGACCATTGCAAATGATTTCTGGCAGCTTCAACACGATCAATAACCGTTGGAGCAGGCAAATGTTCTCCGGTTTTAAAAAAATGTTTGATTTCATTAAAAATCCATGGATAACCAATCGCCGCACGGCCAATCATGATACCATCAATTCCGTATTCATTTTTATATTGTAAAGCTTTTTCCGGACTGTCGATATCGCCGTTTCCGAAAATAGGCATTGTAATTCTTGGGTTGTTTTTTACACGCGCAATATGCGACCAGTCAGCGTGACCTTTATACATTTGAGCACGGGTTCTGGCGTGAATTGTCAAAGCCTGCACACCAATATCCTGAAGTCTTTCGGCCACTTCATCAATATTAATGGAGTTATCATCCCAGCCCAAACGTGTTTTTACCGTAACAGGCAAATCAGTACTTCTGATAACCGCTTTGGTTAAACGAACCATCAAATCGACATCTTTCAAAACTCCGGCTCCGGCACCTTTACAAACTACCTTTTTAACGGGACATCCAAAATTGATATCCACCAAATCAGGTTTTACCGTAGTAACAATTTTAGACGAAAGCGCCATTGCTTCTTCGTCCCCACCAAAAATCTGAATTCCGACAGGGCGTTCGTAATCAAAAATATCCAGTTTCATGCGGCTTTTTATAGCATCACGAATCAATCCTTCCGATGAAATAAATTCAGAATACATCATGTCCGCACCATGTGTCTTGCATAATCTGCGAAACGGCGGATCACTAACATCTTCCATCGGTGCGAGTAATAAAGGAAATTCGGGTAATTCTATGTTGCCAATCTTGACCATCTTCAATATTTTTTGCAAAATTACAACATTTAGTTCAATTTGTGCCAAATTGAGGTTAAAGGTTCAGAGTTACAAAGGTTCAAAGGTTTTACATTCAGAATCTAAACCTTTGTTCCTCTGAGCCTTTGTTAGCTTTGTACCTATAAAACTATCGGTAATCAAAAAAGCGAATGGGTTTTCGGCTCATCGGATTAAAAACCAAAGGATTTAAAGTTTCTTTTGAAGCAAATTCAATCTTAGGAGTTACTCTCAATTTAGCTCTGAAGTGATCTTTTATTTCCTGTAGAAATTCCGGGGTTTGGTTTTTTACCGCAATTTTTATGAGGATTTCATCAGTACCTAAGTCATTGGTAGAGATTTCAATTAAATGATTTTCAATATTATCAAAACTGCTCAAAACGTCGTTCATCGCAGGTGGGTAAAGTGTAGTGCCTTTGTATTTAATCATTTGTTTTTTACGGCCGACAACCGGGCCAACGCGCAATGTATGTCGTCCACAGGAACATGGTTCGTTATGAAGCTGTACAATGTCTCCGGTTTTAAAACGTAACAAAGGCATTGCTTCAATTCCTAAAGTGGTAAAAGTAAGCTCGCCGGTTTCACCATTTTTTACAGGAATATTATTTTCGTCCAGAACTTCAACAATGATTAATTCCGGATGATGATGCCCGCCCTGACCGTGTTCACATTCTGTAAAAGCCGTACTCATTTCGGTAGAAGCATAAGTCGAATACAACTTGATGTTCCATTTATCCGTGATTTTTTTCGATAGAATATTCATTGAAAAATCCTGTTCTCTTAAAGATTCTCCGATGCAGATAGCTCCTTTTATACTTGAATTATTATAATCGATTCCGTGAATTTCCGCGTATTCGATTAATTTTAAAAGGAAAGAAGGAACGGTAATTAAATAACTCGGATTGTATTTTAAAATCGAATCCCACTGCATTTCCGGAATTCCGGCTCCAACGCGAATCACGCCGACTTTCAATTTGCGCAGACCCAAAAAATAAGCCAGACCTGCCATAAATTTTCTGTCAATTGTTGTCATTAACTGAACTACATCGCCTTCAGCAATTCCGGCACAGGCAAATGAAATAGCTTCGTTGTAAGCCAGCCGGTCCAAGTCAGAATCGGTTAAACCAAAAGTTACCGGATCACCTAAAGTCCCTGAAGTCGAAGCGTAATCGATAATTTTATGCTGTGGAACACACACAAAATCATCATTATATTGTTGTAAATCTTCTTTGGTAGTAACAGGCAAAAATTGTAAATCTTCAAGTGTTTTCACTTTCGAAATATTAATATTTTGTCCGGCAAATAGTCGTTTATAAAATGGAGAATTCTCGCTGATATAAGCTAAAAGTTCAGCTAATTTTTGTTCCTGAAAATTTTTAATTTCCTCTAAAGATTTTTTTTCTATTGCCGGAATCATTGTAATTTTCTTTTGAGTTTTTTTAAATATTTTTCAATTTCTGCTTTTTCAGGAGCGGTAGTAATTTCTTTGGTCAGTGCTTTTTCAAAATGAATCTGAGCTTTTAGAAATTCTTTTGTTTGGTAAAAGTACAATCCTGTTTTATAATACACAACCCAATAATCCGGGTTTAAGGATTGATAATTCTGAATGAATTCTGCTGAAATTATTTCCTTTTTTTTCAGATGTAAATCAAATTGGTGATCTTCAATTTTGAATTTTTTATAGTTTTGAAAACCTTCTGTTTTTATAAAAGGATCTTTGGCGATATTTAAATTTTCCTGTTCGAATGAAATTTCTCTATTCGGTTTTCTGCCATTAAAAACAGAATCCAGATTGTAACAGACAAATTCGCCCAATTGATAAGGATTTGCTGAAACCCAAACCAGTTTTTCTTTTGGCTTAAAAATAATTCCGTGATGCGCCATTAATTGATTCAAGGCTTTTTCGTTGCCGTAACCCAAAGGAATATTTTCTAAGCCATTTTTATCACGAAGTATTTCAGAAGCAATCTGCGGATTTATTTTTTTGTTTTCGTTAAAAAGTTCCTGTATTCTTTCAAAACGATATTGGGAATGACTATTTTCAATTTGTCCTAAATTGCGTTTATCATTCCTGAATGCTTCACTTTGGAAATGATTCGAACAAAGTAACTGATTGCTGTTAGGAACTTCATAAACATCCATTTTTTTTGGAGAAACTTCAATCAAAACCGCTTTATTATCCTGAGCACTTCCTACCATAATGGATTCTGAAACAAACACTTTTCTTTTTTTTGCAATCGCAATGGCTTCGTTAATATTTTGAGCGTGTTGTAAAATTTCGCGTGTCAGAATCGAAATAGGTGTTTTGGCAATCAGCGGAATTTTAGATTTTGAAGCATTGATGGTAACAGTCAAACCCTGCTGATTCATTCCGGAAACGGTGCCAATCATTCCGGGCCAGGTTACCATCATAAAGTTATGTCCTCGCTTTGGTTTTACAAATGCAATGATTTTATTTTCTGCGAAGGCGTCATTCACATAAAAGTCAAAATTACGTCCGAGAATTAAATTTCCATCCTCAGATTTTTCGTTCCAGGCTGCAAAAGAGGAACAGCCAACCAATGCCAAGTCCTGTAAAGCATGCCCAATGTCGTGCGCTGCATGCAGATATAAACTGCGTTGATATTGTGGTGCAATATTGTCAAATTCATGTGAAGTATATTGCGAAACACCATAAATTTCTGTTTGATATGCTTCGGGAACGTTCAGATATAATTTTCGATTGAACCAGCTCAAAAAATGGCGCAGCATTTTCTGCTGAAATTTGGAAGGGATAATATCCGTTATTTTAGAGAAAAAAATTTGCTGCTGTTTTTGCAAAAGCGAATCAGTTAGTGCTCCCGTTGTAAGTCCAATCTCCAGCGGATCGCCTTCAACATACAATTCCCAAATACCTTGCTTGTTTTTAAAAAGTGAATTATTCCCTGAAATAAATGCAGTATCAGAAAGTTTTGTTACAACTGGTTTTGCTGCATTGTAATTCGAAATGTCAGGCAGATGTTTTTTTGATTTTGATGTGCCACATGAAACCATTATTCCTAAAAAGCCAACGAACAAAAGATATGTAATTCGCTTTTTCATCAATTATGTGGTTGCCTGATTAATTTTGGTAATCAAATATTCTTTTCCAACAATTTCAGAGCAGGTTACAACAGCACCAATGGTTACGCCTAAAACGCCATGCATATTGATACTTTGACCTGTGAGATATAAATTTTCTAATTTGGTTTTTGACGGAATCAACGTTTTCATTGGATTGCTGGAATCTTTGACATAGCCGTACATATTTCCGTTATCACCACCAATATAATCGCGGTATGAAAGCGGGGTTGACGTATGAACAGACTTAATGCAATTCCTTATTCCGGGAAATTTTATTTCAATTTCATCTAAAAATTTAGCTGCTTTTCTGGCTTTGAATTCTTCGTAACTTTCTCCTCTATCATTTTTTTCGACCGTTGTATTAAACGTTTCCGTCCAGGGCAAAACATCATGGAATTTCATGTAGGTTATAAAAGTCATTCCATCAGCCCAGATTTCATTTTCTTGTGAAGCATTCATTGAAGCCATATACATTTTTGGCCACGAATTTTCATCGTACTCATGTGCAGTCCAGACTTCACCACTATTCTTAAAATGATAATAATTATGGTTGATGTATTTGAAGGTCCCGGGCTTAAAAACCAGGTACAAACTAAATGCAGAAAGCACACCTTCCAAACTTTGTATTCTGTTAAAAAATGGCTTTCTGAAGTTTTCTTCTCCCGCCATTTTCAAAGTTGTTTTGGGTTCAATATTTGAAATAAAAAGCTTTCCGGAAACCTGTGTTCCGTCTTTCATTTTAACCGAATTCACTTTGTGATTTTCAACTTCAAAATGGGTAACTTCTTTGTGTTTGTAAAATTCGCCGCCATATTTTTTAAGCTGTTTCAAAAGCTGTTTGGTAATCTGGCTTCCGCCGTTAATACAGCGCCATGAACTTTCTATATACGAATTTACAATGAGCGCATGAACATAAAATGGTGATTTATCGGAGACTCCGGCATACAGAAAATTCGAACCCGCTAATACGGCTTTTAGTTTTTCATTTTGTGTGAAGGAGTCGATGGTTTCTTTTGCGTTGAGCGTCAAAATATCGTTATCATATTTTCCTTCCCATTCTAAATTATAAAGAGGAAAAGAATCACAAATTGCTTTTAATTTTTCGCAGTAATTTTCAATATTTTCCTTTTCGTCGGGGAAGTATTTTTCTAGCTGATGAATAAAATTTTCGTAACCCTGAGCATGTGGATATTCGGTATTGTCATCTTCAAAAGAAATAATGTCAAAAGCATTTTCGTCTAATTTCTTCAGATTTAAATGATCGATAATTCCCAGATATTTGAAATATTGATGCAGGTTCTGACCTTCGCCTAAACCTCCTATATAATGAATTCCGGTATCAAAAATCGTTTTATCACGAACAAAAGTCTGAAGATTTCCGCCGTACTGATTGTTTTTTTCGAGCACACAAACGCTGTAGCCTTCTTTAGCCAGAATAATAGCCGAGACTAATCCGCCTAAACCACTGCCTACAATTACTACGTCGTATTGCTCTTTCATCTTAATTTTTCTTTAAAATGATGATGTTATTTTCTTCTAAAACACAATCAAAACCAAAATCAGTTATTGTGTTTTTTAGACAGGAAGAACCCACTAAAATTATAGAGGAAGCTTTAATGATTTCCGGAAAAATATTTAAGTTTTCATCCGAAATTAATACAACATCATATTCACTTTCAACAGCTGATTCTAATTGGTCAGGATACGATATTTTTCTCTTTTTAGCGATGTAATTAGTTTTGGCAATCTCTCTTTTTTCTTCATCAGAAATGTACGAATGAATTTTTCGCTGTGGTTCCTGTAAAGTCAGTAAAACGTCTAATTGCCCGTAATCATTAGCTAAATGTAATATTTTGGCTTTCGCCGAAATGTACCGGTTTAAATGATAATAGGTTTCGAGCTGCGTTTTCAGATTTTGTTTTATACTTTTTACAACTTCAATTTCTTTGTAATCATAACTATGAATCAGCATTTTTTTGAAATAATCGGGTCCTTCAATTTCCTGGCGGATTTTGCTGAATTCAGTTTTGAAGAAGCCGCTGATTTGCTTGGTTCTTTCGGTATAATTTTTTCCAAAGGAATTATTTTGAGGAGTTATTCTTTCTAAAACAGAAACCGTAATACTGCCGTCGTAAATTATAAAATCGCCTTTTGGCAAGACTTCCGAAACACCATGAATTAAAATTGGAAGAATGTCTAAATTCAATTCTTCCGCAAGATAGAAAGCACCTTTGTGAAAACGCTTAATCTGATTGCTTTCAGAACGCGTTCCTTCAGGAAAAATGATTATCGAATACCCTTCTTTTGCTTTTTGGCGCAAATGCTCAACGCCGTTTTCAAGCCCTTTTGAAACAGGATAAAAACCAGCTTTTTTAACAATTGGGCCAAAAAACAGAGAGTTGTATACCCAGTCATTTACTAAATAAATGACTTTTGGAGTCAGCATTCCTATTGTCAGTGTATCTAAAAATGATGTATGATTGGCAATAATTATGGCTGGTTTTTCGAAATTTTCATTAAAAGAATTAATCACTTTTTTATCCACAAACGGATTTGAATACAAAACGGATTTCATAAATTTTGAAATCACAAATCTAAATCCGCTCATTTTGGATTTTTCCTTTATTGAAAGAATCGGGACAATAAGCAAACAGTAAAGCGACATTAAAATCCCGCAGAATCCGTAGTAAAAAAAGGAGATGACACCGTTTAAAAAACTTCGTAATTGGAAAGGCGCATTTCCGTTTTTTGATCGGTTTGATATAAACAGTTTGAAAAGAATCGGGTAGAAGATAAATGTAATAATCAGGGCAGCAAAAACCCCAATTAATGAAACCGAAGATATAGAAGTCAGTGCAGGATGTTTGGCAAAAATCATCGCACCGATTCCTAAGATAGTTGTAATTACGGCCAGGATTATAGACGTTCTGTAAATCGCAATTTCATTTTTTCCGGTGGTGTATTCTTTTTGAAGTGCGCTGGTCATGAAAATACTGAAATCAACACCGTGACCAAAAATCAAAGTGCAGACAATCATACTGAAAATATTCATCTGAATGCCAAAAATGCCCATAATTCCTGCTGTTACGATTCCGGTCAGTGCAATCGGAATACAGCTGACAATTACCAATTCGATTCTTCTGAAAAAGAAAAACAGAATTAAAATGACGGCGACAAATGAATAATTAACAAGCGAATTAAAATCGGTTTTCAAAGTGCTGAAAAAAGTTTCATTCATTTGCTGACGATCAATTGCAATCAGGTTTTCTTTGGCGGAAGCCAATTTTACAAAAGCATCGCGCTGTTCCGGTGAAACTTTTACCAAAGTCGAAATTGTGTAAAAACCATTTTTTTCGGTTACAAATTCTTTTAATTGAAGTGCCTGAATTTTCAAATATTCATTTGATGAAATAGGTTTGAAATCAAAATTTAAATGATCAAAAAAGATACTGTATGTGGTTGGCTTGAACCCAAGTTTGGAACCTTCGGCAATTAATTGAGATTGTAAAAACTGTTTTTTATTCGCATCCCAAAACGAATTCCACTTTTCAATTTTTTGAAGCTGTTCATTCTGCGAAAGCATAATTCCGCCCACAGAACTGAAATTCAATATTTTCTTTTGCTGTTTTTCTTTTGCTAAATCGGTAAAAAGCTGGCTGTTGTGCTGTAAAACTTCTTCCATACTTTTTCCGTACGAAGCGACATAAATGGTTTTTGAAGTCAGGCTCGTGCTTTCTTCCAGTTGTTTTTCGGCAGCTTTAATTTCCTTTGGAACAAAATTTAACTGCGACAAATCGTTATTAAAACCAACATCATTATAAGTAAAAAAGCAGACAATCGTAATTAAAACACAAAATCCAATCAAAAATTTATTGTTGTGAAAGGAAAAATGGGCCAGTTTATCGATCACATTTTTCTTGTGTTCAAAATTGTTTTCCTTCGGTTTGTATAAATGCGGAACAATCAAAAGCGAGAAAAATGCGGAGGCCATTACAATGACGGCAGCGAAAATCCCAAGATCATTCAATGCATCTGATTTTACGAAAAGCAGACACAAAAAAGCAACGGCTGTAGTCGAACTGCTCATAATGACTGGCATAGTAATGTCTTTGTACAGTGTTTTAATATCGCTGTTATGTTTGTAATGTGTGAGAATGTGAAGCGAGTAGTCAATTGTGATTCCTAATAAAATAGAACCTATTCCAAGTGAAATGGCTGAAATCTGTTCTTTTACGAAATATAAAAATGCAACAGCAAATAATCCTCCAAATACTGTCGGGATAAAAATGATCAGCGGAATTAATATTTTCCTGTAAAATAAAATCAGGATTAACATTAGCGTAATCATCGCAATTGTTGTCGTCAGGACTATATCGCTTTTGATTTGTGTGGCATTTGCAACGGCAATCAACGCCGATCCAAAATAACTGACAGAAGTTTTTCCTTTAAATTTCTGATTTAAATTCTCCTGAATCGATTTTAGTTTTTCGACAAAAAGAGTGTTTTTTTCAGTTTCGCTCGATGAAATATCTGAGGTAATAAAGAGCAATAATTTCTTTTTGTCTTTGGTCATCACAAAACCATTGTCGAGCGTAAAATCATCACCAATATTTAATTGCTGTAATTTTTTCAAGGCGATAAACGAAATCCCGAGCGGATCCTGCAGAATGAAATCTTTTGTTACAAATCCGGATGGGGAAATAATTGATTTATAATTTCCCTGAACGGTCGCTGCAATACTGTCTTTCTCAAGTTTATTCTGAATCGTTTTATAATCTTTGTCGTCTAGAAAAAGTGGTAGATTATTGTAAACAAAATCAATCGTTTCCTGAATATTTTCTTCGTCAATTTTTCCCTGAATTCCGGTAATGTACGGTTTGCAGGTTTGAGAAACAATATCCGAAAAAGCGGTGGCCATTTCTTTTAAATCCTCTTCAGAACCGTTTTTTTCGAGTTTGAAAATGACAGTAGTTTTGTCTGCGAAATTTAATTGTTTTAAGACTTTTGCCGTAACATCGGCTTTGTCATTGGTTGGAATAAGCTTGGTTATGTCTTCTTCAAATTTGATTTGAGAAGCAAAAAATCCGAAAACTAGAAGCATCAGCACAGCCAAAAAAACCGAGAGCGATTTTCTTCGGTTTACAAATAAATGAATGGCGTAGAAATATTGATGCATGATGGATTAAATTTTTTCAGCCACGAATTCATGGCGAATTGAAATAGAATTTTATTCTGTACGTTTTCTGGAGAAAGCAGTCAAAAGCAAATAACTTATCAGACCAACAGTCAGCGCAGAAACGGATGCTAAAATAAGACTTCCTACGATATATTGAGCGGCATTTTTTTGAATATCGTCAAACGTCATGGAACTGTCCAAAATTAGTGGAGCATCAGACGACACAAAAACACTTCCTATTTTTAGAGAACCGTAGATAATAAGAGGAATGAAAGGAGGAAAACTAATATTGGAAGTTAAAAAAGCAATGACTTTGTTAAGCCTGAATAAAGCTGCGAATGTGAAAAGTAAAATGGTCTGAAATCCCCAAAAAGGAGAAAGACCAATAAAAATTCCTAAAGCAATTGCAGCCGCTTTTTTAAAATTTGAATCTTTGCTTTCTAAGATATCTTCAAGAAAGAATTTTTTAAAACCTTTTTTTTTTGCTCTTCTGAAAAAATCCCGTGGCTTAATATAAAGCAGCGCATTTGTTACCAAAACGGTATTTAAAATACTGATTCGCGTAAAATCACGAAACGGCCGAAAATGCGAAACACGTTCTGCCGGATCGTACAAAACCTGAATCGGAATGTTTTTTACTGTAATTCCTTTCCACGCAGCGCGTACAATGACTTCAATTTCAAACTCAAATTTGTTTGTGTAAAATTGCTTCGGGATTAGATTTAAAGGATATAATCGAAAACCGGATTGTGTGTCCTCAAGCTTGATTCCCGTTTCAAACTTAAACCAGAAATTCGAAAATTTGTTACCAAAACTGCTTTTTTTAGGCACATTTTCCTGTGTCATATTCCGGCTTCCAATCAGTAATGAATTGGGGTCATTTTGAATTTCGGCAATAAAATTTGGAATGTCAGATGCAAAATGCTGTCCGTCAGAATCGATTGTAATCGCGTATTCGAATTTTTGCTCAATTGCTTTTCTAAATCCGTTTCTGAGCGCTCTCCCCTTTCCAAGATTTTCAGGATGATGAATTTGTGTAAGCTGAGAATATTGTTTTAAAATGGCGAAAGTTTCATCAGTCGAACCGTCATTAATCACAATAATGTTTGAAGTGAAATCTAAAACAGAATCCAGTACTTTTTTTAGTGTTTTACGGTTATTGTATGTTGGAACAATAACACAAAAGTTAGTCGAATTAAGTAATTCCTGCTGTGATTTCATGTGCTGTTTTTTGAGCTTTTATTTTACAAATTGCTTCTCTTTTTCAGAGAAACTTTTAGATTGCAAAACAAAGTCTTTAAGATAATCTTTCAAAGCCGCACCCTGCGAAGCATAATACGTTGTTATGAATTTTTTATCTTCTTTAATATTTTTCTTGTATCCCGTAATGCCCGGAACATCTTCCTGAACGCTCAGCCTGATCATTCTCATTTCTATATTACTGGGATCACTTTTTATTGTGGCTTCAAGCAATTTTGCGCCTTCTTTAAAACGTTCAATTTTTTCGCCTAATTTTTTTTCAAATTTTGATTCCAGTAAGATGGAAGCTGCTTTGTAAGCCACTAAAATTTTATCATCATTATTTGAAATGCCTGAAAGTTTTGCTACAAACTCTTTGGCATTACTTTCAGATTTTGTAACGTCAGCATACATTTTTCGAATAGCAGCCAAATCCGGATTGCCTGAAAAATTTATCCATAAAAGTAATGTGAAAAGCAATTTCATATCTCCAGTTTTTTATAAGCGTTGCTCAATTTCAGGGCAACAGTGTCATTAAAATAAGTTGTGTTTTTTACTTTAACCAAATTGTCTTCGGTTGTTGTTATGTCAAGTTCTAAACGCAATTCCGTATTAATTTCCGGATTGATAAGTGCCATAAACTTCACATTTGCCAGTGTCTGAATTACTAAAGTTTTCTGAGTAATTTTCTCTGTAAGTTCTTTAATAATCTGGATCATGCAAACGCCAGGCATAATCGGGTTTCCCGGAAAATGACCTTTGAAAACTTCATGTTTTTCATTGACCAGAATCGTAATAGTATATTTAGAATCTGATATTTTTTCTTCCGAAAGTATTTTGTAAAAGTCTTTTAAAACCATATTTTTTATTTTCCAAATAAATAGGAAACCCCTAATTGAAAATTGATATTTGTATTGTAATCCCCAAAAAGATAATTATTATTAGAATCGTTGTAATAATAATCACTATCCAATATGTCGTAGAAACCTTTTTTAAATCGGGCTTCAAACATTAAACCTGATGGCAGACGATACCCAATTCCGGTAACAAAAGCCAAATCATTAGTATCTTTTCTTTTGACTAAATTATGATTTACAAGAAAATCTGCCGACGGACCAAATTGTATCTGAATACCGGAACCAAAAATAAATTTATTTAGTAACGTAAAAGATAAATAATCAAGTTTTAAATTTTCATTCTTAAATTTTTCCATACCGGAATTGGCATCATTATAATTTCGGACCACATTGTCAGAACCTTGTCTGCTGTATGTTATCTCAGGCTGAAGAGCATAATATTTGCCCAGCTTAATTTCGCCAAAACCACCTATATAAAAATCCTTTTTATAAGTGGAATGCGTTTCTGAAATCGTCGAAAAACCCAATCCTGTTCTTAGGCCTGGCTTGAAACTAACTTGTGCCTGTAATTGTATTACGAAAAATACAGCAATGATACTTTTATAATTCAATTTCACTACATTTTAAAAGTGTAACTGATCCCAAGCTGGAAAACCTGATTCAAAATTATTTCGTCATAATAATAGTCATCATCAACTCCTTCATATCCGTAAATATCTAATAATCCTTGTTTAACCCTGGCTTCAAACGTCAGACCATTTGGCAATGTATAACCTACCCCTCCAACAATAGCCAGATCAAAATTTTCAGGATCAGAGTTGATGTAATTGTCATCAACTTTAAAGTCTAGAGAAGGCCCTCCTAATATGTGAAATCCGCTACCGCCAAAGTTAAATTTAGCAACGGCTCCAAGTGTTATATAATTCAGTTCATATTTTTCAGAATAAGTACGGCCGTCTTCAAAGTATCTTCCTTCATCACCTTGTCTTGAATACGTTATTTCAGGCTGTAAGGAAAAATATTTATTAAATTTAATATTTACCAATCCACCAAGATAGAAATCGGTTTTAGAACTATTGTCCTCAACATTACTCAATGTTGAAAAGTTTAATCCGCCTCGAATTCCCGGGCTAACTTTTACTTGTGCTTGTGATGTGATAAGGCCTATAAATAATACGAATGCAATTAAGGTTATTTTTTTCATGTGTATCTGATTTAAGTTAATTGATTTTTATTCTGATTTAAAATAGTTTAGCTCAATTTTCAATTTTATGTTTTGATGTAAAATCACTACTTTTTTAGCAAAAATATCGTTTTCTAAAGTAAAAGTAATTGTTATTTTATCTTTTGTTTTAGAAGAACGGGCTACTTTTTCTAATTTTTGATCTTTTTTAGAGAAGAAAAGATAATTGTCACGTTTTCCATCTGATGATTTATAGATGTTGTTTTCCTCGTTTTCGAATTGTTCCTGAATCAAATATTTATTTTTAAGAAGCAGTCGAAAATCTTCTTCTAAAGTATTAATCAGAATTTTTCGGTCCAGTTCAGAAACAATCGAATTGACTTTAAAATTGTTTTCCGAAATTTCAAAATCCATTAATTTGTTTCCAAATTCAGTTGTAAAAACAACACGGTGCGTGGTATCATTTATTTTTTTTGCGATGAAAATTCCGGACATTTCGTGACCGTAAACCGTAATGTTGGTTTTATACACATAATCGGTTTTTGAATCAGAAAAATAAGGAACTTCAATAGTTGTTTTGTCTAGTTTTTTGGGCGTATAATTTTTGGTGACCGAGCCACAGGAAACCAAAACAATCGCCAGGAAGCAATTAATTAGTAAAAACTGAATCGTCGATTTTTGCATTGATCACTTTATTTTTAAGTACAATTCGGGTATAATCGTCAGATGATTCTAATAATTTTACCTGAACCACAGTTGCTTCTTCTTTGTCGAAAGTCAGTTCGATTTGTTTGATGTATTTTTTCAGCGTAGCATCTTTCGGAATGAACTTCGCGAGGTTTTGCCCTTTTAATTTAAAATACGAAATTATAAATTCTTTGTCGTCAAACATATTTCCGCTTACGCTTCCCACAATCAGCTTATTGATTCGGCCAAAAATTTTGCTGTTTCCTATATCAACGGCACTTTTCTTTCCTTCGTCGTTAATCAGGATTTTCCCGTTTTTGAAAATAATGCTGTAATTGTATGGCTTTTTGTATTGCCAGGACAATAGCGCAGGTTCTTTAAAAAACATTTTTCCTGAAGTTTCAATGTCTTTTGATAAAAAGTCTAAATGTTTGTATTGTATAAAATCAGTGCTTAGAGATTTGATTTTTTTTGCTACTATATTTACGTCTTCCTTGAATTGAGCAATTTCTGCAGCAGTCATTTTTTGTTCCTGGGCAAAGATTGAAAAATTGCCAATGTTCAGTAAAAAAAGAAATATATATAATTTAGTTTTCATAAGCTTTAAGATTCAGAAGTTCTTCTATCGAAACCACTTCGTAATTGTTTTGCTGTAAAAATTGCAAAAACTGTTCCAATACCAAAACAGAGTGTGGCGCCGTGTCGTGCAAAAGTACAATTCCGCCGGGAGAAACCCGTTTTTTAATTCGATTCAAAATCAATTCCTGGTTTTTTGTTCCGCCATCAAGCGAACGAATATTCCAGCCAATCACTTTGTGTTCGGTGATTTTTAAAGCTCTTCGAATCGAAGGTGTCGTGACTCCATAAGGCGGACGAAAGAATTTTATTTTTTTTGAAGTAAATTTTTCCAGCAATTTATCTGTTTTACTAAGTTCCTCCGTTATTTTATCTTCATTATAAAAATCGAAAAATTTAGAATGAGAATACGAATGATTTCCAACGAAATGACCTTCGTCAATAACTTTTTGAATAATTTCAGGATGCGTTTCAATATTTTTTCCAATGCAGAAAAAAGTCGCTTTAGCATTGTATTTTTTCAGTAATTCTAAAACTTCCAAAGTATAAACGCTCGGCCCGTCATCAAACGTTAAGGCAATTTTTTTCTCTGTTTCTAATGGATTATTGCAGAAAGCTTTTACGTGATAATTAGAAGAAATTCTGGCAGAACCAAAAGCATTTATTCCCATCCAGATTAAAATAAACAAAACAAACCACCAAAAATGAATTGCAACATAAAGATTCAGAAGAAACAATACAAGCAATAAAAAGATAAAAAACAGCGATATGTTTTTATGCGTTATCATTTTGAAAGTAACGTAAAACTATGGTTTTTCCCGTTTAATTGATTGTACAATAAAATGGTGTTATAAGTTGGTTTTGCAACCGAATTCACCTTTATAATTTCAGGAATTTCCTGTGTTTTCAAAATTTTGGCAGCCATCCAAAAAGCAAAAGCCGAAGCTGTATCATATTCGCCGCTCAAATGTTTGTAATACAGCTGAGGTGTTTTTGCGAAAGCATTTCCAGCAAGATTTTTATAATAATTTTCGAAATCGACATTTCCGTCAAAACCTAAAACCAAAGCGTCGATATCTGAAATTTCTAGATTATTGGATTGTAGAAAAGATTGAATCGTCGTTTCAACTTCGTTTTCTTCCAAAGTATTTACGATGGAAACATCCAGAAGTTCAGCGTAAGTAGTATCTTTTCTTTCGTTTTGTAAAACAAAAAAACTGGCACCTTCTCCATAAACAGCACCACTTGTATTAGAAGTTAAAACATCGTAAGGAGCTGAATTGTCTTTTTTGATACGTCCGTTTAATTTGAAAAGGGCAGTGGTATATTCGCCATTTTCATCAACGCCGCCCACTAAAATTGAATTGGCTTCATCTTCTTCAATCTGCATTTTCGCATCGATCAAAGCCGATTCAAAAGAAACAGCACCATTTACATACGTAAAATTATAACCTTTACATTGTTGTAAAAGTGCAATCTGTGCACCAACAGTATTATGAGTAGATTGAATAAAAGAAGTTGGTGTTAAAAATTCTTCTTTATTATCTAAAATGCTTTTCAGGAATTTTTCAGAATCTTCGATACAGCCCAAACCCGTTCCGGTAATAATCGCATCGACGTTTTCAACATTCGCATCTTTCATTGCTAAAGCAGAAGCTACGATTCCGTTTTTTACGCCTTTTGCCATTCTTCGGCTGGCAGCAGGTGAAATATATTCTTTGTAAGCCGGCGCAACAATTGCCAGTACGTTTTCTTCATGATTTACAACAGCTTCTTCCAAAAAAACAGTATCAAATGTTTTTTGAGTCGAAATACAGCCTACTCCATTTATATATGTTTTTTTCATTAGCTTTTTGAAAATATAAGAGTAGAACAGTTTCCTCCAAAACCAAAAGAGTTGGATAAAACGTGTTCGATAGTTTTATTTTTTAATGAAGTCTGCGGTTTTAAATCAAATTCTTCCATCGGAACTTCAAAATTCAAATTCGGATACACTACATTATTCTGAATGGCCAAAACACTGTAAACGGCTTCAATTGCCGCTGCAGCTGCCAAAGTGTGTCCCGTAAAAGGTTTTGTAGAACTGAAATCCGGAACTTTTTCATCTTTGTAAATTCGGCGTAAAGCTCTTCCTTCAGATAAATCGTTGTTTGGCGTTGCCGTTCCGTGTACGTTAATGTAGTCAATTTGAGAAGGTTTCAAACCCGAAACTTCAAACGCTTTTTTCATGGCCAGATAGGCGCCGTCTCCATTTTCGGAAGAAGCAGTCTGGTGAAAAGCGTCATTTGCATTTCCGTAACCGGAAACCCTTGCGAGTACTTTTTTGTTTTGTTTGGCTACAATTTCATCCGATTCTAAAATTAAAAATGCGGCAGCTTCTCCAAGATTTAATCCTTTTCGGGTATTGTCGAAAGGTTTGTTGTAATCGTCAGATAAAATCATCAAAGTCTTAAATCCGTTGATGGTAAATTTTGCCAAAGCGTCCGCTCCGCCCACAATTACGCGGTCTAATTTTCCGGTTTTGATTAATCTCGCACCCAGCATAATTGAATTTGCCGCAGAAGAACACGCCGTACTAATTGTCGTGACCATTCCTTTTAAACCTAACTCTTCGGCAATTTTTTCAGCAACATCGCCGCCGTCATGGCAGGTGATATATTTTACCAATTCCGGTTTTTCAAAATAATCGTAATAATGTTTTTCGGTCATATCCATTCCGCCCACGCTTGTGGCAGAAATTAATCCGGTTCTGAATTCATTGATTGATGTAATTCCGGCATTTTCAACAGCTTGTCTGGCTGCCAGAGTGCCAATCATAGCGGTTCTCGAAAAATTATTATTTTCAGAAAGCTGCAATTCGGCAACCAGTTCTTCATTGGTTTTTTTGATTTCACCAACTTTGATCACATCGGCATGAACCGTCGGAATATTTTGGATACTCGAAATGCCAATTTTATTTTCGATCAAAGAAATATAATTTTCCACGACTGAATTCCCAATCGAAGAGATAATTCCCATTCCCGTAATTGCGACACCTTTCATTTTAGACTTGCTTAGATTATTAGATTTTTAGACTTCTTAGATTTTCCTTTCAGACTTAGTTAGATTTTAGATAGTATTGTCTAAGTAGTCTAAAAATCTAAGCCAGTCTAAGCTGTCTTATTTCGTTCTGTTAGCGCTGATATAAGCCGCCATCGTTTCGATTGACTGAAAAATAGATTTTCCTTCTTTCGGATCCACTAATTTAATTCCGTAATCTTTATCTAAAATCACGATTAGCTCCAATGCATCAATCGAGTCCAGACCTAAACCGTCTCCAAACAGAGGATCGTTATCTGCAATGTCTTCCACTGCAATATCTTCTAAGTTTAAAGTTGTGATGATTTTATTTTTTAATTCTGCTTTTAATGCTTCCATGATTATTTATGGTATAATGTATTGATATTTTCGTTTTTATAATTTTCGTTTTCTGCGGCACTTATGATGCAAAGAAACGCTTTGTAATTGTCATTAAAAAATTCTGTCCAGCCACAAAGCACTAAATCTGCTTTATTTGTATTCAGTAAAATGTTAGAATAATTCGATAAAAATTCGCCGTTAAAGGCATCAAATATAAAGAAAGAATTCTCACTTTTCAGCTGGTGGCGGATACTTATTTCGCCCAGACAAATATTGGGCAGCGTATAAACAAAGACTGCAGGACTCGGAAAATAGTTTTCTTTGTCTGAAATCGATTCCTGATATTTTACATCAGTATCCAAACTGGATGATTTATTGGCCAGAACCAAAGCGATATTGTTTTCCTTTTCAGCAGAAACTATCGGACTCAAAAGCAGTTCTGAACCTAAAAAAGCCAGTTTGCTCAAAGCGTCCATTTTGAAAAACTTTGGATACTGCATTTCAAAATTACGATACGCTTGTTTGGCAAAATCGGCAAAATCAGTTGGTTCAGTTTTGAATACAGAAGTTCCGTTCAAAACAATTTCGTTGTTTTCGATTTTGATGTAGGATTGTATGTTGGTTTTATTTGAAATCATTTTATTAATTTAAGAAACCCAAGTATGAATAACTTTTTTAACGTTCCATTTTCCTGCTTTGTTTTCGATTATAATTAGAAAACCTCTTCCGCATTTTCCACCGCCGCATGAAGCTCCAGCCGTTAAAATTCCTTTTGTTTTTGTTTTATCAAATTGAATTCTGGATATAAAAACAGTTCCAACAGGTATAAAGGAATTACTTATGTCATTTAAGTTCCAATCTTTTTCATGAGGATATTCAGAAGCTTTTTCAAAATGAAACTTTTTATTGTTTTTAAATGGTTTTAGGTTAAATGTATATTCTTCAGCTTCTTTTAGAGTATCATATTTATAACCTGAAAGATCAATTTCTTTTTGAATCATTTCTGTTTCCAGAGGGCTTATTTTTGTTATTGTATCATAAACTCCAATCAATATTCTCGTTCTATCATTTTTAATACTATCTTGATAGTGCCAATATTCTTTTAATTCTTTATGATGACCAGTTGTGTCGACTTTATTTGTTTTTTCATTAAATCTTGGCGGTGGTGGTGGAGTAATAATTCGTCTATCCATATAAATAGAATCTACAATTTCGATAAAGACACTATTCAAGACATCTTTTTCAAAATTAGATTCAGGTACTTCTTTCTTTTTACATTCAAAAGATGAAAGAAGAATTAGAGTTATAAATATGAATTTTGATAATTTCATTTTATTTCACTTTTTCAAAAACAACAGCCGTATTACAACCTCCAAATCCAGAAGCCGTCTTCAAAAAATACTCAATACTTGCCTCTTCATTTTTCTCAATAACATTTACAGCTTCGCTTACCCCAATTTCATCAAAACCTTTTGATTCAAAAAGCATACTTCGATTAGCTGATTCAATCGCAATTACTGTTTCCAATAATCCTGAAGAGCCAAGTGTATGACCATAAAAACCTTTTAAACTATTTACGGGAACATTTTGTAAACCTAAACGATTTAAAGCAATCGCTTCCATTTCGTCATTAAACGGAGTTGCGGTTCCATGCGCGGAAATATAATCTAATTTGTTTGCATCAATTTGAGCTTCTTTCAAAGCATTCTGAATACTTCTGAATAAACCTTCGCCAGTTCTTGATGGACCCGAAATATGATTTGCATCGTTTATTGAACTGTCGCCAATTACTTTTATTTTAGCGTTTTTGGCTTCCGCCGAAACTAAAACGGCTGCAGTTGCTTCGCCTAAACTTACTCCGGTTCTGTTTTTAGAATAGGGTTTGCAAGGCAGATCACTCATTGCCTGAAAAGCATTAAATCCGGACAAAACAAATTCTGAAACTTCATCGCCAGCTACTACAAAAATGTTATCATAAAGCTCTGACTGAATCATTCTTTTGGCAATTGAAACTGCTAAAATTCCGGAAACGCAGGCATTTGAAACTACAATTGGCTGTGTTTGAAACCCGAAGAAATTCGCAATAGTTGCAGCCAAAACATCTAAATGTGCGTTATTAAAACTTTCTTCAGATTGATTTTGTAAAGCCGTTATATTTCCTTTTGTGGTCGAAAGTATAAAAGCGGTTTTTGAATTTAATTGAACTCCTGAGTTTTTGATAATCGGCTCTAAAGCCAAAATCATCATTTTTTCTAAACGGGAATATTTGGGTTCAGTACTGATTTTTGCAAAAGCACTGTTTATTTTTTCATCACTGATAATCGAAGCATAAAATGAATTGGGCATCAAAGAAATATCGCTATGAAGCTGAATACCGGAATCACCGCGCAAAATCGCTTCGATGTTAGATTCGACATCAAAACCTAATGGCGTGATACAATTTGTTTCTGTGATGTATATTTCTTTTGACATTTATTTCTCAATTTCTCCTGCAAGGTTTTCAAAACCTTGTAGGTATTTTATTTAGATTACTTTAAAAAGTTTCACGCAGATTTATAAAGATTTCAGCAGATTTAAAAGATTTTTATTTTTTAATTTGTAAAAATTCATGCCATCCGTGTTTTATTTTAACAACCCAACTTTCCTTTTCCATTCTTCATAAAAAGGCGGATTAGTAAGCATTAAATTTCCTTCGTTATCTAAAAAAACCTGAACCGTTTCGCCGGTGCAGGCGACTTCGCCTTTGGCATCAATAATTTTAAAACGGTAAATTATTTTTGCAGCTGGTGTTTCTACAACTGTTGTTTCAATCGTTACAACGTCTCCGTAGCGCAAGGACAATTTATGTTCGCAGGATGATTTTACAATTGGCGTTGTGTAACCAGTTGCCGCAATATCCAGATATGTAAGTCCGTGCTGGCGTCCAAAGGCTTCGCGACCATCTTCGAAATACGTAATATAATGGCCATGCCAAACGATTCCAAGGGGATCAGTTTCGTTAAAACGAATTCTGATTTCGTGAGAAACGGTCAGGTTGGTGGCTTCGTTATACTGTTCTTTTCTTTTTGTCATAAAATAAGGCGATGGAGGTTGTAATAATGAAAAACAAAAATAACAAACTTATTTTTGGAATGATTTCGACGAAAGAACTATTACGAAGCAATACATCATAAAAAGCTTCTAATCCCCAGTTCATCGGAGAAGATTTTGCGATATATTGCATGATTTTTGGCATAGCAAAAACAGGAACCCAAACACCTCCAATTGCTGCTAAAATAATCACACTTGTAGCGCCAAAAGGAGCAGACTGCTCTTGCGTACTTGCCACAGTTCCTAATAAAATTCCGAAGCCAATGGCTGCAAAACCTGAAAATAATGCAACAACACTTGTCAATAAAAAATGACCTTCGATATTTAAAGAAGGTAATCCGATTGAGGGGAACAAAAATACCGCAACCGCAACCATCATATAAAACTGAATCATACAAATGACAGAGTAGGTAATGGTTTTGCCAATAATCACAACTAAATTAGAAACAGGATTGGTTCTTAATCGAACAAAAGTTCCCTGTGATTTTTCTTTTACAATATTGATAGAAAGCGGAATCACAATAAAAAAGATCGCAAAAAGTGTCCACGCCGGAACATTGTGCTGAACCGAATTCGGCAGTACTTCTTTGTTATTAATTCTCGGTATTATTTCTTTGAAAGTAATAAAGTTTTTTTGCTCAAAATTGATGGTTTCTTCTCCTAATTGTTTTTGAAAAGTCGAATAAATTGATTTGGTTTCAATCTGCGAAATCATTTTATCGATTGAACTCATGACTGCATTTTTGAAACTCATCTGAACCGCCGGATCAAAATACAGTTTTACTTCTTTTTCTTTAATGGTGCGTTGAGGTTCGGCAGTTGCAGTGCTGTCTGTCAAACCTAAATTGCTGACAATTTTTTCTACATTCTGCTCAACTTTAGTCTGTAAATCAGAACTTAAATTTTCCGGAATTACAATCGCCAGTTGAAATTTTCCTCTGTACACATTTTCTCTGGCAGTTTCTTCGGTAATCAGCTTATTGTCAATTTGTGTTACAACAGTAAAATACTTGCTTTTTTCTAAATTTTCAAAAACGGTTTTCGAAACGGATCCTTTGTCTTTATCTACCAAAAGAATCTGAATTTTAGAATTGGTTACCGCCTTAAAAGTACTGTCCTGAATTATGGTTACGGCAATTACCAAAACCAAAGGCATGACAAATAAAATAATCAGTCCGCCTAAATCTCTTTTCAGCAAAAGAAATTCTTTAACTATTGACATCCAGATTTTATATACCATCTCTCAACGCTTTACCGGTTAATGAAATAAAAACATCTTCGAGATTTCGGGCATCTTTTGTAGCTTCAATTAATGCAGAAGGAGTGTCTTGCGCATAAATTTGTCCCTGATCTAAAATGGCAATCTGAGTACAGAAATCTTCGGCTTCAGCCAAATGATGTGAGGTATAAATAATTGTCGTTCCGTTTTGATTCAGCACCTTTAAATACTCTATAATGGCATTTTTAGACTGAACATCAACACCCACCGTTGGTTCATCTAAAAATAGAACTTTAGGATTGTGGAGAATTCCGGCGATCAAATTTACTCTTCGTTTCATTCCGCCCGAGAAAGTCTGAACCTGTTTGTCGGCAAATTTCAATAACCCCAAAAGATCCAGAGTTTCGATTACTTTATCTTTTAAATCAGCACCTTTCAAACCGTACATACTTCCAAAATAATGCAGATTTTCCCTGGCAGTTAATGTCGGGTACAAAGCATATTCCTGAGGAACAACGCCAATAATTTTTTTGATTTTTGAAGCATGATGCTGGTAGTCTAAATTATCAATTGCAAAATGTCCTGAAGTTGGTTTAATCAATCCGCAGAGCATGGAAATCAAGGTTGTTTTTCCGGCGCCGTTTGGACCAAGCAAACCAAAAATCTGTCCTTCACTGATCTCCAGCGAAACATCGTTCAAAGAAAACATTTCTGCGTCTTTGTACTTTTTCGAAAGGGATTCTATTTTTATAATGGGCTGCAAAATATAATTAGCTGATTGCTTTTTTTAATTTTTTGAAAAAGATTTCTTCACGATTGGCAATGTCTAAAAGTTCATCGGCTATAGCATTGTAGGCATCTTCCTTAGCACTTCTGTTTTTGTAAATTCGGGAAGCTTCAACGGCAAAATCACGCCATGAATCACCAATTTTTGTCATTTCTTTTGAAAGCGTTTTCAATTCTTCATTATTTAAAATAACAGACGCTTCCTGCAAAAATGCGGCATAAATAAAGCGGAAACCTCCGCCTCCGGTACCAATTTCTTCCTGCATGCGAACCATCTGAGCCAGATAATGATTAGCTTTTCTAACACCATGTTTTGCCGGCCATTTTCTGATTCTTCTTGAAACTAATCTAATTCCGCGTACGCCTACAATTGGCATTGGCGCCAGCATATCGCGACAGGTATTTTTAATTCCTTTAATGATAGCACTTTTGAAATCAACAGTAGTCGGAATCTGAATTGGATAATACATCTGGCCTCTTGGCGCAAATGCCCCTTTTGCAAAACGAACTTTGTCGAGTTCATCATGAGTTAAAGTCGTAACCGTTTCCATCACCGGATCGCTGATCAGATAATCAGTTTCGGTTTTTCCGTAAACGACTAAATTGTGTGCGTTGAAATGAAAACGATATTCATCAGGAAAATAACTCAAATGATATACACCAACTTGCAATCCGGTCGGAATATTGTTTTTTAGATTTTCTTCTAAAGCTTTATTTGCACTAGCAACAGAAGAAAATTTTTGTCTTTTTATTTTTAGATTTAAGCGATTTGCGACTTTATTAAAAATCTGTCCAGGCAAGGTTCTGTAACTGATTGCCGGAGCATGATTGACTTTTAAAAAAGGGAGATACACGAACAAAAGCCCGGAACCTATTCCGAAAATCATCGGCTCGCTGATATTGAGTCCGCTGTTTTTTAAGAGGTTTGAAGCTACTCCGTTTTCACAATGAGCAGATTGGTGATGTGTAAAAGTAACTTCCATTATTTTGTGATACTGTTTTTGAGTTCGGCAATTGAAATATCAAAAGCGTCTGCATATTTTTGTAAAGTCTTGTTGTTTAATTTGGCAAAAACAGACGGTTTAAAATGTCTTTTTACACGCCATTTCCACATGTCAACATAACCGGCCAGAATTGAAAGATCCATTTTATTGAGTTCCATAAAATAACAAATCGGACTTAATTCGCCATTTTGAACTTTTATTCTGGCTTCTTCGGCACGTTCTTTTATATCATCAATCGCATTAGAAAGGGCAATTGCTTTTGGTTCCCAGCCAGTGCTCAGAGCTGTTGTATAATTGCCGTTTTCATCAGTCGCATAAACAAGTTCTTTGAGGTTTTTTTTGCTTAAATTTCCATCGTGCTGCGGTACATTTTCTTTTTCCATGACGGTCTTAATTTTTCAATTACAATTATGTTGTCTCCGAAATCGTCTTTTGGATAAACAAATTAATTTCGCATTCTAAAAGTATTTTGTCTTCGAGTAAACTTTGACAGTTCATTGTACATAAAGTAAAATCGTCGCCAACGAATTTCGAAACTAAAGTTGCTTTTGTCGTTACTATATTGCCTGTTTTTGGCAGCGTATGTATTTTCAGATTCTTAATAGCGCTTATGAAACCTATGACATTTACGTTTTCATTTTCTGTTCCGTCTTCATCAAAAAAATATTTTTTGCCAACAATAGACGAACAGGTCTGAGCCGTATTTTCAATTAATCCGGCTTCTGTAAAAATGCCATTATCAACAAAAATATTGTCTTCCTTAATTAAAAATTCGGTTTCAACAAAATTGGCGTCAATATCCAAAATCAAATCAACCATCAGCATTGGAGCCCGATGAGGTAAGTAATTTTGAATGTCAACTCCTACTTTCATATCTTTTTATTTGGCTAAAACGGTTTTCATTTGTCCGCTTGCAATTTCTTCATTATTTAAAAAAGTTACAATATCAACTAAAGTTACTCCCGCAAATTCCTGCAAAATGTTAACATTCGACTGAATAATATCGTTGATTTGAGGCAGTTTTTTAATTTGAATATCTTTTATAGAACCAATATATCCGGTTGGTGCCGTTTCATTTTTCAAAAAAAACTGATACCCGGTATGCAAAGCCACAGATTGTGCCATATGTTCAATTAAGCCTGCTTCTAAAAAAATGTTCTCTTCTAAAAAAATGTTGCTGTCCTGAATTTTCAAACCGGAAACTAATCCTGTTTCTGAATACGAAAACATACGATCTACCATTACAAAAGGAAACTTTTGCGGAATCAGGTTTTCAACTGCTTCTTTTTCTAAAAGTACAGCGGATTCCATTAGTAAACTGTTAAATACGCATACGCAAATGAAAAACGTCCGCTTTCCGGAACCGACAGTAAAATTTTGTCTCCTTTTTTTAATTTTCCGGAATTCATTAATTCTTCAACTGCGATATAAATCGAGGCAGAACCTACATTTCCAACTCTCAGAAGATTCATGAACCATTTTTCATCTGTCAGCACAATACCTTTTTCATCCAGTCCTTTTTTTAGTCCTTCAACAAAAAAGTAAGATGAAACGTGCGGTAAAAAATAATCAACATCTTCAGCTTTAATATTGTGTTTTGCCATGGCATCACTCATACTTTCGACACCTTTTGGCAAAATAAATTCGTCCAGTATTTTTACATCCTGTTTGACAGCAAATACTGATTCGTTCAGCCATTGTTCCGGGGTAAATTCACTCCACGGTTTTATATCCCCGTTTTCTAATTTGTCACCGCCGGCATACATACAGGCTTCTAATTCGAATGCATACGAATAAGCTTCCATCCATTCGATTTTTAATGAAATTTCACTGGCAGGTTTATTTTGCAGTAAAAAAGCACCCGCTCCGTCAGACAACATCCAGCGTAAAAAATCTTTTTTGAAAGCAATAATGGGCTGTGCTTCCAGATTTTTTAAGTTGATAACTTCATTGTTGTATTTTTGGGCAGAAAGCCAGGTCGAAACTTTTTCAGATCCTGTACAAATTGCATTTTTAGAGTTTCCGGCTTTTATAGAAAGAAAGCCATATTTAAGGGCATTCATTCCGGAACAGCAAATTCCCATTGAAGAATTTAATTCCACAGATTTGTTTTTTAATAATCCGTGAACCATTGCTGCATGTGATGGAGCAATTATATCCGGCGAAGAAGTCCCGCAGGATAGTACTTCTAAATCCTGATCTGTAAAATTTTCATCAAACAACTGCACGATAGCATTTTTTGCCAGTTCTGCATTGGTATGTGTACTTTCACCGTTTTTGTCAACGGCGTAATATCGGCTGGTAATTTTATTATTGCGCAAAATAATACGTCTTGCCTTTGAGGCGGTATCATTTATCAATCCTAAATAGGTCTCCATTTCGTCATTTGAAACGGCTTCATTTGGCAAATACTTTGCGGCTTTTGTAATATATACGTCAAACATAATATAGTTTTCCTCTTCTAAACTCCTTGATAATACTGAGTTTCTTTTTTTATGGTTTTTAGCTTAAAAGGATAGGTAATAAGGTGCAAGATATACACTATTGGCGAGATTAACCATATAGCTAAGAATAAATAAATATAAAATATTTTGAGAAGCTGTTTTCTCTTTTTAGCATTCTTATAAATGAAATTCGACCACTTGTTAAAAATTTTATTTGCTGTTTTATCAACGGTAACCAGATAAGGACTAATCCGTACAGCATCAGCGGCTACTAACTTGGGTTGTAAATCATTGAATGTATTCTGATTGAACTGCGAAAGAATGATATCTCCAAATTTCGTAGATTCCTGAATGTCCTTTTCAGAAACTCCGGGCAGAGGAAAAAAGCCCAAATACTTCTTTTTTACCCCGGAAAACATCCATTCGACAATAGTTAAGACACTAATTAAGTTGCCAACACGATCTACTAAAGCGATATTCCCAACCAATTGAGCGTTGGCTTCTTTTAGCAGAACTTTAATTTTTTCCTGGGCCATAAACCACATATTGCGTGAACCGTTGATGGTAACTACAGGTGTATTGCTTAGGATTTTTTTTCCTTCTTCACTTTTTAAAAAAGAATTGATTGGAATGGATGGCGATAAATACCAAACCTGATAGTGAAACAAAACTAAATCAAATTTTGTATTCAGGATTTCTTCTGAAACTGGTTTTAAGTCAGTTGGAATTTGTAGAAAAGATTCGGGGAAAGCATCAAAAAATGATGTTTTGTTCCATGGAAAAGGGAAAGGTTTTTCTAATTGAATTTCGTGAAAAGTTACTTTTATTTCATCTGAGTTTAAGAAAGGTTTTGCAATATTTTGCGCAATCGATTTTAATTGTCCGGACTGAGAATAAAAAATAACGAGAACATTTTTCATTTTTGGTTTACTTAGGTTGCAAACAAAAATAAGTAAATTTTATTTAACGGATTTTATGCTTTTAGATCATTCCAAAAATCGAAATAATTGAACCATTGCAATGGATATTTTTGCACAATAGTTTCTACACTTTGTACATATTCTTTCAATAATCCTTTTTCGTCACGGTGTTTTACGGTGGCCTCTCTTGCATATAAATGATAATGAAGATTTGGCTCTTTCATTACATAAACAAAAACAACCGGAACTTTTAATCGGGAAGCAATTAAAAATGGACCAGCCGGAAAATTGGCTTCTTTACCCAGAATGTTTTCAGCAAGTGATTTGGTGCCTTCAAAATAACGATCACCTGTAAAACAAACCAATTCATTATTGGCCAAAGCGGCATTAATCTCAAAAATATGAGACAAATCGTCTTTGATGATAATAAATTTTATGGTTGGTTTTTGGGTAACGCTTTCAAGATAATTCTTAATTGCTGAATGCTCTAAATCAGTCGTAACTAAATTGATTTGAAAATCAAGATCGATGTCTCCAAAGAAATGTTCTGCAATTTCAAAGTTTCCAATATGTGCGCTTATTAAGACACCACCTTTTTTTTCGGCCAAAAGATTTTTAAGGATTTCGATTCCGTCAAATTCGTAAGTGAATTTATTTCGCAGGCCGGCCGAAATAGAAACTTTGTCAATAATAGTTTGTCCAAAAGTATAGTAACTTTTGAAAACCATTTTTTTTGACTGTAAATTCGAATAGTTTAGTCTTTCCTTAAAATAGTAAAAGATAGCCTTATTGCTTTTCTTTAGAAACAAAAAGTAATAAGAAGCAACAAAATAAAGTAAGGCATAAGCAGCTTTTACACCCGCTTTTCGGATTAAAAAAACGAATATTCTATAGCCTAAAACTGTTCCTTTTGATTTGCCATCCCATTGACTCATTAAGCAGTTTTAGCTTTTAGTTTGGTTTCGATAAGGTCATAAAAGTTTTGAAAAGTAGCGATTCCGACAAAATCTGCTTCAACCAGTTTTACACCAAAATTAGATTCGATAGACACAACTAAATCAACATAGTCCAGACTATCAAGCCCAAGTGTATCTTTTAAATTAGCATCTGGTTCAATTTCGTCATTGTCAACTTCAAATTCATCAACCAAAAAACCATTAATTCGTGCTATAATCTCTTCTTTATTCATTTTCTAATTTAAACTTTTTAACCACCAACGCAGAGTTGGTTCCTCCGAACCCGAAAGAATTGGACAAAAATATATCAAATTTTTTGTTTAACGTAGTTTTAACTAAATTTAATTTCATTGCATCTTCATCCGGATTTTCCAAATTGATGTTCGGAGCAATGAAATCGTGCTGCATCATCAGAATAGAGTAGATTATTTCGCTGGCTCCCGCCATCCAGCATTCATGACCGGTCATTGATTTCGTAGAACTTACGTAAGGATTTTTCTCACCAAAAACTTCAAAAATCGCCTTGGCTTCGTTTGCATCACCAACCGGAGTTGAGGTTGCATGTGCATTTATGTATTCAATATCTGATGCTCTTAAGTTTGCCTCTTCAAGTGCTCTTTTCATTGCTGTAGCCGGTCCTTCGACATTTGGAGTTGAAATATGGCCTCCGTTTGATGAGAATCCATAACCGGAAACTTCGGCAATAATTGTGGCGCCTCTTGCAATGGCCGATTCGTAACTTTCTAATATTAAAGTTGCACCACCGCCACTCGGAATTAATCCGTCACGGCCTGAATCAAAAGGTCTTGAGGCTTTTTCAGGATCGTTTTCCCTATTCGAAAAAACGCCTAAACCGTCAAAACTGCTCATCGCATATTTGTTGATTTCCTGTGCGCCTCCCGTAATAATGATATCCTGGAAACCGCTTTTGATTAAAAAATAAGCCAGTCCAATAGAATGCGAACCACTTGCGCAGGCTGCACTTACGGTTAAGTTGATTCCTCTCAGTTTAAATATTGTAGATAAATTCATCGTAACCGTTGAATTCATCGATTTAAAAATCGCTCCCGAACCAATTAGCGCCGTATCTTTTTTCTCGCGGACAATATCTGTAGCATCAATAATGGCTTTGGAAACACTGTCGTTTCCGTACATGATTCCGACTTCCCGATTCTCAAAAAAAGCATCATCAATATTAGCGTTTTTCAAGGCTTCGATAGTAGCCATATAAGCATATTCGGTTTCTTCACCAATGCTCATGCGCTGTCTTCGGTTTAGTAAATTTTTCAGATCAGTTTTTGGAACCATTCCGGTCAAGGCCGATTGAAAACCAAATTCTTTTCGTTCCGGATCAAACTGAATACCTGATTTTCCGTTATATAAAGAATCCTTTACTTCCTCTAATGAAGTACCAATGCAGGAATAAATTCCCATTCCAGTAATTACAACTCTCCTGTTCATCTTCTTTTAAAGTAATTTTTTAAGAATATATCCCTCCGTTTATATTGATAATTTCGCCGGTAATATAACTTGATTTTTTTGAAATCAAAAAGCTTACCAAATCTGCGACTTCTTCGGCTTCGCCAAAACGATTTACCGGAATTAGTTTTAATAATTCTTTTTCGTCGAGCTGGCTTGTCATATCCGTTCTGATAAAACCGGGCGCAACGGCATTTACCGTAATATTGCGTTTGGCAACTTCCTGAGCCAGGGCTTTTGTCGCCGCAACAATAGCTCCTTTTGCTGCTGAATAATTCGTTTGTCCGGCCGTTCCTTTTACCCCTGAAACCGAAACTATGTTTACGATTCGGCCATATTTATTGCGTAACATTTTCTGAATGAGAAACTGCGTCACATTAAAAAATCCGTTTAAACTTGTATTCACTACACCGTTCCAGTCTTCGGGAGTCATCCACATAAAAAGGCCGTCTTTTGTAATTCCGGCATTATTTACAATGGCTTCAACTAAGGCTTCAGGATTTGCTTCCTGCCATTTTGTTAAAGTGGTTTGTACGTCGTTAAAATTAGAAACATCAAAGCCTAAAATTTCTCCAGTTGCTCCTAGTTTTTGTACTTCCTGAAGTGTTTCTTCGGCCGCAGTTTTATTCGAATGATAATTAATCAGAATATGATAACCGGATTCAACGGCTAATTTTTTACAAATTGCACTTCCAATTCCTCTTGAACCGCCTGTTACTAATACACATTTCATTTTAAAAGATAATTTATTGTTTTTGAAAAAGTTCGGCATTTTGATACCATTCACTCAAAAGACCGCCATCAGGTTTAAGAAATCCCCATTTGCCGCTAAGTTTTACTCTTGCCAATCCGTCGATAAATCCTTTTTCCTGATGCATAAACATTCCAAAAAGCGCTATCGAAATTTCATATTTTGTTGGAATAATTAATTCTCCGGTTTCATTAATAAATCCCCAATTGTAATCTTTCACAGCAGCAAGTCCGTTTTCGCTAAAAGATTCTGCATCAGTATAAGCAGGATTTATTATAAAAACACCTTTTGGATTAATATAGCCCCATTTTTCGTTTATTAAAACAGGAGCCAGATTTTTAGAAAAAGGTTTTGTTTTGCTAAATCGGGGCTGAATAACCCATTGGCCTTCTAAATTTACAAATCCAAATTTTCCGTTTTTTTTGGCAGCAACTAAATTCTGTGTTCCAATGTCTCCCATTTCGGTAGCTCCTTCAACAGCAATAAATTGGCTGTTATGAACTATTCCATACGTTTTTTTCTTTTTTGCCCAGGTAGTGTTATTTACGTAATTTCCAACTTCATCATAACTAACTTCAACGACCTCTTTTCCGGCAGTATCAATAATTCCCCATAAATCATCTTTTGCAGCTCTTGCAAAACCGTTTTGAAAAGCTCTTATCACATCATATTTTGGAGCAAGAACAATTTCAAATTTATTATTGATGAGTCCAACTTTTCCGGCCTGTCTAAAAAATGCAACTCCATTATTAAAATCAAATAACTTATCTGATTGTGGAGCTCCTTTTACTATTTCTCCTTTTTTATTGATGTAAAACCAGTCAGTGTTTTTTTGGATGATACAAATACCACTGTCAAAATATTTTGCATTATCAAATGAAGGAGAAATTACAATAGCTCCTGTAGTATCTATGAAACCCCATTTTCCATTTTCTTCTATGGCAGCTAGTCCATCAGAAAAATTTTTGGCACCATCAAATTTTGGTTCTATAGCAAAAGTTCCCTCTTTTGTGATGAAACCAAATTTCCCCTTTTTTTTAACTAATGCGAGTTCCTGGCTATTAACAAATGGAATAACGAGTAATAATAAAAAAATAAATGGGTTTTTCATGGTTTATGGATAATTATTATAATTTGAAATAAAGGTTATTTCTTTTTTTTGGCAGTTGGTTTTGTCTCTGATTTTGGTTTTTCAGCGACAGCTTCAGTGATATTTCTTCCGCCAGATTTAGAAAACAGTTCGGCATTTTCAAACCATTGGTTTCCTAATACAGTTCCGTCAGGTCTTAGAAATCCCCATTTTCCTTCATTTTTTACTCTTGCAATGCCATCAATGAATCCTTTGTCCTGCTGAACAAACATGGCAATCATTCCGTTTGCAGTAATTCCGTATTGCGTTGGGATTACTATTTTTCCTGATTCATTGATAAACCCCCAATTGCTTTCTTTTACAGGTGCTAAACCGTTTGAACCAAAAACTTCGGCATCACTGTAGGTTGGCGGTATTACAAAATCGGCTTTTGGATTAATATAGCCCCATTTTGAGCCTACCAAAACCGGTGCCAGATTTTTTGAGAATGCTTTTGCTTTATCATATATAGGTAGTATTACCCAATTTCCCTTAAGGTCAATGAATCCGATTTTTCCATTTTTTTTGGCAAATGTCAAATCCTGAATTTCAAAATCCCAAATTTTTTCGGCACCATCAACCGGAATAAATTTTCCGGCGCTTATGATTCCAAAAGTTTTGTCTTTTCTTGCCCAGGTTGTGTTTTTAAAATAATTCCCAATTTCAGCATAAGCAGGTTCTACTAATTCTTTTCCGGCGGTATTTATAATTCCCCAGTTTTTGTTTAGTTCAACTCTGGCAAAACCATTTTCAAAAGGTTTGATCTGATCGTATTTTGGTTCTAAAACAACCGCCATTTTTGAATTGATTAACCCAATTTTGTTTCCTTGTTTTATGAAAGCTACTCCATTATTAAAATCATATAATTTTTCGGAAGCAGGAGCTTTTTGGATTTCTCCTTTTTTATCAATATAAACCCATTCCTTATCTTTTTTTACAATTGCTATTCCACTGTTAAAATCTTTAGCATCAACAAAAGTTGCCGGAATTACCCAAGCTCCTTTTGCATCAATAAAACCCCATTTTCCAGCATTTTCTGCAGCAGCAAGTCCTTCAGAAAAACTTTTGGCAGCTTTGTATTGAGGCTCAATTTTAAAAGACCCATCTTTAGCGAGATATCCAATTTTTGAATTCTTTTTAACTAATGCCAGTTCCTGACTATGAACAAATTGAATACCTGCCAGTAACAAAAAAATAAATGTTTTTTTCATGATTTTTAAAATTCAATGTTTAATGATATAAATGTTAAAACTCGTTGGGGCATAAAATTTATAACACATAGTGATCTATGTGAGCAATATTAACTGTTGATCAGATAATCTTTTACGTTTTGAACAAAAGGATACATGACCTGATCTTCCTTGAATGTTGGAATTATTTTTCGAACATCATCATAACATTTTCTGGAAACGGATGAAATTTTATCTTTTTGATCTAAATAATCAATCGCCTGAACAATTGTAATTAATTCGATGGCTAAAACTTCAAAAGCGTTTTCGATCACTTTTGAGGTAATTACAGCCGAGTTGGTTCCCATGCTTACAATATCCTGATTGTCGTTATTGTTAGGGATGCTGTGAACATACATTGGGTTGGATAACATCTGGCTTTCTGCAGTGGTTGAGGTGGCAGTAAACTGAACGCCCTGCATTCCGAAATTAAATCCTAGTGTTCCTAAATTTACAAAAGGAGGGAGTAATTCGTTGATTTTTGAATTCAGTAAATAATTCAGCTGACGTTCTGCAAGCATCGTTAATTTGGTAATTACAATTTTCAGTTTATCCATTTCAAGCGAAATATAATCTCCATGGAAATTTCCTCCGTGATAAACGTGCTGGTTTTTTACATCTATAATAGGATTGTCGTTTGCCGAGTTAAATTCGTCTTCTAAAATGGAAGCTACATTATTAATAGTTTCTAAAACCGGTCCCAAAATCTGAGGCACACATCTTAAAGAATAATATTCCTGAACTTTCTCTTTGAAGATTTCTTCGGTGTTTTCACCAGAATATAAATGGTCTTCTCTTTTACGGATTAAAGTGCTGTCAGAGAGATTTTGTCTCATTTTTAAAGCCACTTCCTGTTGTCCTTTATGACGTTTGGTCTGGTTTAATTCTTCAGAAAAATGATCGTCATAAGCCTGAACCAATTCGTTTATGGCACAAGAGGCTTTTAAGGACCAGTCTAATAATTTATTGGCATGATGCACATTTACAACGCCAATTCCTGTCATAACAGAAGTTCCGTTGATTAATGCAAGACCTTCTCGAATTTCAACCTGAATTGGTTGTAGACCTTCGATTTCAAAAACTTCCGGAGTTGGTCTTCTTTCGCCTTTATAAAAAACTTCACCTTCACCAATTAAGACTAAAGCTAAATGTGATAATTGTACTAAGTCTCCGCTGGCTCCAACACCGCCGTGTTCGAAGATAAGAGGTGTAATATCTCTATTGATTAGTTCAGCCATTAAATGGATAACGGAAGGATGAACACCTGAATTCCCTAATGATAATGAGTTCAAACGTGCTAAAATTGCTGCTTTTGCACAAACCGGGCTCAAAGGTTTTCCTGTTCCTGAGGAGTGGCTTCGGATTAAATTATATTGTAATTGTATTTGGTCAGACTCTTTAATTCGATATTGGGCCATTGGTCCAAAGCCTGTATTTACACCATATATTACTTTGTTTCCTGAAAATTCTTTTAAGAAATTAAAGCTTTCACTAATGCGGTTTAGAACTAAATCGCTAATGATAACTTTCTGGTTTCCAAATATAATAGCCTCAAATTCGGCTAAGCTTAAATATTCATTAATTGTGTTCATTAAACAAGTTTTGATTGTGCTAATTTAATTTTATTTATCAAAATAAATGTAGTTATTTTGATGAGGGCAAATGTAAGTTAATAAATCAGAACATTACTATTATGATAAAGGAGTTTGTAGACGTTTTAATCATTGGAGCAGGACCATCAGGATGTGTTTCGGCATCGTATCTTCATATGAATGGTGTTAAGATAAAAGTGGTTGAGAAAACAAAGTTTCCAAGGCTGGTTGTGGGTGAGAGCCTTATTCCGCGTGTGATGGACCATTTTGCGGAGGCAGAACTTTTTGAAAGTTTAGATGCCATGAATTTTGAAAAAAAATTAGGTGCACGTTTTATAAGAGGAGAAGAAATTTGTGTTTTTGATTTCAGTATAAAATTTGGAGAAGGCTGGGACTGGACCTGGCAGGTACCGAGAGCTGATTTTGACAATACAATGGCTCAGGAAGTAATCCGAAAAGGAATTGATCTGGAATTTGAAACCGAAGTTTTAGAAGTTTCTTTTGAAGGAAAAAATTCGAAAACTATCGTAAAAGACAAAGACGGAAATCTAAAAGAAATCCACGCTAAATTTATTATTGATTCCAGCGGTTACGGTCGTGTTTTGCCAAGACTTTTAGATTTGGATACACCCTCAAAATTAGATCCGCATTCCTCCATATTTGCGCATGTAAAAGACATCAACAGACCCGAAGGCGAGGAGGGAACCATGATTTCGTTTGATATTTTGGAAACAGAGGTTTGGCTTTGGGTAATTCCGTTTTCAAATGGAAATACCAGTTTAGGTGTTGTAGGGCCAACCCATTTTATCAATTCGCTTTCAGAAAATAAAGATAATGCTGAGGCTTTGCGAAATGCCATTCAGAAATCCGATTATTATATTAAAAGATTTAAAGGAACCGAATTTTTATTTGAACCGGTAAAACTGGAGAATTATTCAAGGGCGGTAAAAAGAATGTACGGAGATGGTTTTGCCTTAACGGGAAACAGTTCGGAATTTTTGGATCCTGTGTTTTCTTCAGGAGTGGCTTTTGCTACAGAATCCGGAATGCTGGCAGCAAAACTTTACCTGAAAGAATCAAAAGGTATCGAAGTCGACTGGGAAGTTGAGTTTACCCAATATATGAAACGCGGTATCGCTGTTTTTACTACTTATGTGCAGGAATGGTACACCGGAAACCTTCAAACCTTATTTTTTCACCAGCCGGAAAACCCTGATGTGAAAGAGAAAATCTGTTCGGTATTGGCTGGTTATGTCTGGAATGAAGACAATCCGTTTGTGAAGAAACACGATCATGTGATTCAAAATATGGCGTATCTGCTGAATATGCAAAAAGAAAATCCGGAAAAGCAATAATTGTTTTATTTTGAAAAAAATATATGAGAGAAAAGAGCTGAAATCCAAAAAGAAACTAACTTATAAAGTAATTTATATTGTTGGAATATTGGGTTCTTTACTTTTGTCAAAACAGCTGTATTCAAAATATAATCCTAAAGATTATTCAGAAATTCTGAATCTTTATGTATCCATCTTGTTTTTAATTTTTGCCTTGCTTTGTCTATACAGTTTTCTATCTATAAAAAGCTATTACCTGTATAAAGACAAATTCGTGCAGAAATCATTTTTAGGACAAAAAGTAAAAAGTTTCAGCTTTGATGAAATTGACTTCTGGATCAAAGAACAGAAGGAGGACAAATACAATCAGTGGGAAGTTTTAACCCTTTATACCTTAAAAGGGGAAAAGATAAAAATTTCGGGTTATTTCTATGAAAATTATCATGAAATAAAAAATGAGCTAACCAGAAACGTAAGCCGAAATACAAAACTCGAAGAATCCCGACTTCAGGAAAAAGATTTACGATATACTATTGGGTTCGTCATTTTTGGACTGATACTTTTATTTTGTGCCTATAAATTTATAATGATTAAGGAATTACAATCATCAGATATAATTGTATTTGGCAATAAAATTTCAAAAGATATTGAAGTAATTCGGGGAAGGAAAAACTCAAAATCAATTTTGATTAAGTTAGAGAAATATCCCGAATTTGATTTCAAAATAAACGGACTAGCTTTTAAAGCCATCGATTCTGAAGATTTGATTGAAAAGGTAAAACAAGGCGACTCTGTTTTTATAGGAATCAAAAAAACAGATTTTAATAGAAAACTTATAAAGAAAGACTCCTTAACTTTTACAGACAAATATTTTCATTTCAAAACCATAGCTGTTGAAAGTATTACTGCTAAAAAGAAAGAATACCTAACATTGGCGGAAAGTAACAAACTCAGAATTAGCAATAGATATTGGGGCTTTGGCTTTTTTGGAATATTTGGTTCGGTGCTATTTTTTTCTGGTCTTTTTATGCTTATTCAAAAAAGGCTTTTAAGTGTTAAATCTAAAGAAAAAACGAGACCTTAATTATAGTCTCGTTTTAAAATATTTTTATTTATAAGCTTTTTTAGCTATAAGTTTTGATAATGATTTTGCTGTTTTAGCGTAACCTTCCCCAATTCGGGATTCATTACTGAAATTGTTTCCCCATTGATCTCCGGGTGCTTCCTCACTTGTAATTTCTAATAAGACATTTGATTTATTTGCTGTTTCAACAAATTTTAAATTTGTAGTAACTTTTGCAGGCTGTTTCATAATTCCGGCGTCCCATCCAGGGTAAATCCATACTGTCTTTACTATTAAAGTGTAAGGAGTATTTAATCTTTCCTGAAAATTTAAATCTTTATGCTCCTTAGTTAATACGATATTGGCAATTTCTAAAAACTTTGGAGTCCATATTTGTTCTCTTGCAGCAATCCATTTTTTCTCCCAGATGTTTCCGTTTCCTTTTGCTTTTTTATCCAGATCAGCCTTATGCTCTTGAATATATTGAGCTTCCGGTTTGTTTTCTTTCATCATAGTAAAATTACTATAATCAAATTCTACATTAACTTCTTTCTGGTTTTTTAAAAAATCGAAATTTCCATTTACAACATTCATATCCTGAGCAAATGTAAATCCTGAAACAAATAACAATGCAAATACTATTTTTCTCATAATTAAAGGGTTAGTTAGATTTCAAATTTAGTTATTTTTTTAAAAGAACAATCAGTTTTAAAAATTTATGTGAGTTTTTTCTTCAGTATTATTTTCCAATTCATATATTACGGAAGATGAAATTTATTCTTAGCTCTTAGAGATAAACACATAAAAAATTAACTTTCCTTATTTAAATGTGTAACCCACTATTGCGTAATTTTGCAGGATGTATGCTTTAGTTGATTGTAATAATTTTTATGCTTCCTGCGAACGTGTTTTCCAGCCGGAATTCAATGGAAAACCTGTTGCGATTTTATCCAACAACGACGGCTGCGTGATTTCAAGAAGCAATGAAGCGAAAGCTGTTGGAGTTCCTATGGGTGCGCCTGCATTCAAGATTAGAGAATTGGTAAAAGAAAAAAACGTCAAATTGTTCTCTTCGAATTATCCGTTGTATGGAGATTTGAGTGATCGGGTGATGAAAATTCTGGAGCAGTTTACTCCCCATGTAGAAATTTACAGTATAGACGAAGCGTTCCTGAATTTTGATGGTGTTGGTGTTTTGGATTATCAGGATTATGGTCTTCAAATGAAATCACGAATTCATAAATGGGTTGGGCTTCCGGTTTGTATTGGCTTTGCCGAAACGAAGGCCTTGTCAAAATTAGCCAACAAAATTGCCAAGGAATTTCAAGACAGAACTAAAGGTGTTTATGTTATTGATACCGATGAAAAACGAATCAAAGCTTTAAAATGGACGAAAATTGAAGATGTCTGGGGAATTGGTTACCGCACGAAAAAGAAAGCCAAACTTCAAAACATACATACAGCTCTTGATTTTATTGATCCTAAGCACGAAATGTGGATTAAGAAAGAAATGGGTGTTATTGGTCTTCGCCTGAAATATGAACTCGAAGGAAAATCGGTTTTGGATTTGGAACCTCTGCCAGACCAAAAAAAGAGCATTGCAACGACCAGAAGTTTTCCTAAACAAATTTCAGATTTTGATTTACTGCGTGAGCGTATTGTGACTTTTGCCTCTGTCTGTGCCGAAAAACTGCGTAAACAAAATTCCTGCTGCCATACCATTATTGTCATGTTGGTAGTCGATAAACATTCGGTTAAATCATCCAAATATTATTTTAATATGGCCATAACGTTGCCGTATGCGAGTAATTCGACTTTAACAATTTCGAATACCGCTATCGAAATGCTGAAGAAATTACACAAAGGAAACGAAGGTATCCGGTTTAAAAAAGCCGGGGTAATAGTAACAGAATTAATTGATGAAGATAAAAAGCAGTTTCAGTTGTTTGAAGAAGAAAATCCGAAACATCTGGCTTTGATGAAAGTGATGGATCAACTGAATGGTAAAATTGGAAACAGAAAAGTCAAACTTGCTTCACAAAATCTTGAACTTACCTGGAACATGAAACAGGATCATTTGTCGCCTAAATATACTACTGATTTCCAAAAATTATTAGAAGTAAAATGTCTGTAAAAAAAGAACAAAAACTGACCTTTTTCAAGGCTGATTTCGAAAGCGAAATCAGGATTCCGTATAGTAATGAAGGTGTTTCGGCCGGTTTTCCATCGCCGGCAGCTGATTTTATGGAGAATAGTATTGATCTTAATAAGGAGTTAAGCGAAAATCCGCTGGCTACTTTTTATGTCAGGGTCAAAGGCAATTCGATGATTGATGCGGGTATTAATGACCAGGATGTTTTGGTTGTTGACCGAAGTCTGGAACCGCAAAATAATAAAATTGCGATTTGTTTTATCGATGGAGAGTTTACTGTAAAACGCATTCAGGTCGAAAAAGACTGTCTGTATCTTATGCCTGAAAATGCAGATTACAGTCCTATAAAAGTTACTGAAGAAAATCAGCTTATTATTTGGGGAATGGTGACTTATGTGATTAAAAAGGTGTGAAAATAAGATGCACATTGAAAAATATCTTCAAACTTAATTCTTTTGTAAGGAAGACAAGTATGCTTGTTGAGATACTTGTGTTAACCGCGTTGCAAACGCTACGTTTTGTCTTCTAATTTCAGTCGGGTTAATAGAACTTAACCAAACCGCCACGAAAGGATTCGTGTGGGAGGGGATATTATCTATAAATAATGGAGTGTACTGCAATAAAAATTAAAAATATCCCAAAGAAAAACAAAATTATCGCATAATGTTTAAAGAATTTGTATCCTAAAAATAAATTTATTTTCATATTAGGTCTTCTTTTCTCAGTATAATATAAAAGCGAACTTATAATTAGCAAGGTAATGCCAAAAAGTAAAGTTATTGTTTTACCATTTAATATTGTCATACATATTAAATTTTGAAGTTATCATTTTACTACAATTTAATTTTATTCGCCATTTTTGGGAGATTGCTTTAACTTAGAAAAAATGAAAATATAGATTTAATAATTTAAATTTTTCTTTGAATTATTAATGTAATCCAAATTACAGTTGCGAAAATAATTGAGTGCACAAAATCACTTGTGGTAAAATTATTAGTTTTAAGATGTATCGAATTCCTATAGAAATGATACAGCCTATTAAAAGTTTTAGAAGTCTGTTTGTAATACCTTTATTCTTCTGGTATTTGTGGATTTTTTCTTTTATCATTAGAATAATTAAACAGTGAAAGAATATTTATAATCACTTTTTTTTCTTATCCTCTAATTTCTTTTCGATAATAGCGACAATTTTATCTGTAGTAGCTTCTTTGTCAAAGTATTTTAAAAAGGCTACATATCCGGGATCTGAATTATGATAAACTGAATTTGGATCACGCAAAATGTTATTTTCTGTAATTTCGATATCACCCATGCCGGTTAAAACCCAGTTTATGTTTAAATTAGGATAAACCTGCATAATTTTTTTCAAAATATTCATTCCCAATGACCTCGAATTAGTTAAAATTGGATGTAATGAAGTGTATAATATATCATTTTCTATACAAAACTGCCTAAGGTTAACTTCCTTGCTTTCAATGTAGTAGCGTAATCTCTCGCCTTCCGTTTGCATTTTTTTTAAATTTTTGTATTAAAAATGATACAATATATCAATAAATGATATATATTTGAAGTAGTTACATCGTAGTAAATACGTAGTAAAAATACAATAATTATATGATTCAAATAAAACTTATCTATGATTACAGCCGGACAAAGAAAAAAAATGAAGAAAGTCTTTAAAACAGGGTACTCTAAAGATGTTCAAAAGCTATTAGAAGAGAAGGTGATATGGAATAAAAAAGGACTTCCGTTCAGTAATTCTTACATTACTCATGTTTTTAATGGCAGAAATACAAACAACGATATTGAAGAAGCAATCATTGAATTGTATCAAAAAAGATTATATGAAGAAACTACGATTACATTGCGCAGAAAAGAAATTTTCAGCAAAAAAATATAACAGCAGCTACAAACGTAAATGCAAAATCTAAATTATGCAGCTACAAATTACGGCATTAATTAAACAAGTAAAAATATCAAATAGCGCCGCAGCATATATTAAAAAAAAGTAAGCACAAAATCTAAATCAGAATTAATTATCAAAGTTACAAATCAAAAAGCATCAGTAATTATGGCAATAATAAAAAATGAAAGTTTAGGAAATATAGGTTACTTATCAGACAAACATGGTTTATTAACGAATTTTATTTTTGAAATTTTGTCGGTAGAATACAGTGATAATTTGTATGGCTATTTCAGAATAAAGTTAACAAACGATAATTCGAAATTTGTAGTGATCAATAATCTCAGCATTTGCGGCAAATTTTCGGATAATTTTCCTGATCGGGTATTAGAAGAAGGGCTTTATCTATGCCATCCGGATTTAAGTCATGAACTTGTACTTGATATCTTCAGTTATGAATTTGATTTGTATAAAAGTAAATTAGTTAATTAAAAAGAAGAAAATCAGGAGCTTTAATATATTGCCGTTTATTAGTTGTTGTGATTGATTTTAATATTTTACCTGCTTACAGAAACCTTTTTCACAGTTGTAGTAACTCTTAAGGACCAAAATCTTTTTATCAAATATTATATTGATTTCAAAAATATTATAAATAAAAAACAGAAGTGTACTCTTAAATACACTTCTGTTTTTAGTTAATCGCATTGCAAACGCTACCTTTCTTCTATTAATTTAAGTAGGTACTCGTCGCAGACGAGCCTTTACTTTGTGTTAGAGCAAAAAACATTAAATTTATTCAAAGGAAAGCAGAGGTGAACTTTCAAACGAGCTTGTATTAGAGAACAATCTGGTGCATTAGTCCTCTGCCTTCTCCTTGAATCCCGTTGAATTGCTTCAAATAGAATGATAGACGTAGTGGTCTAATAAAGGCTCTAAAGAAGTTCAACATTTTTGTTTATCTTAAATTCAAAGTTATGAAAAAGTATTTATTTTACGTAGGTATCGACATTTCTAAACTTAAATTAGATGTTGTTTTAATTGATCATGTATTTTCAAATCCCTCAGAGCATTTTATTGTTGAAAACACTCAAAAAGGAGTGAAAGAGATTTTTGATTATTTATTAAAAAAGAAAATTGATTTAAGTCTGACTCTGTTTTGTTTTGAAAACACAGGGATATATACTTACCCGTTAAGTTATTATTTTTCTCAAAAAGGCTTAGATTATTGGATTGTTCCTGCAATTGAGATTAAACGTTCCAAAGGTATTTCCAGAGGGAAGAATGATAAAACTGATGCAAAGGACATAGCGATGTATAGCCTAAGAAATATTGATAAACTTAAACTTTCTTCTTTAGCCGAAAAAGAAATTCAACAACTGAAATTACTTTTTACTGAAAGAGAAAAAGTGATGAAGTCTATTCATCTATTTGAAACTTCTAGAGAAAATATTGATTTCACATCAAAAGAGGTTTATAGAATGGTGAATACTATAAATTCTAAAACAATAAAATATTTAAAAAAAACAGTAAAAATGTTAGAGTTAAAAATGAAAGACATCATTAAAAAACATACTGTTTTGAATCAAAACTTTAAGTTAATTCAGAGTGTACCGGGAGTTGGTCAACAAACGGCAATATATTTTTTAATTACCACTAAAGGGTTTAATGCTTTTGATTCAGCCCGGAAATATTCCTGCTACGCTGGAGTTGCTCCTTTTGAATACAGCTCAGGTTCAAGTATTAAAGGAAAAACAAAAGTGAATCATCTGGCAGATAAAAAAATCAAGTCATTATTACAAATGTGTGCCTTGTCGGCTATAAAATGTGATCCTCAACTTAGAGAGTATTATAACAAAAAGAAAGAAGAGGGTAAAGATAAAATGTTAGTTTTAAATAATATTCGATGTAAAATTATTGGTCGAGTTTTCGCAGTAATTAACAGACAAACTCCGTATATAAACACTCATAAATTTGCCTGTTAATTTTTAAATTTTACTTGGTTTTCATCATAGAATGCACCAGTTGGGATTGCAAAACCTCGTTATCGTTGCGAAGGCATATCCGAGCCATAGGGTTTTTTACAATTTACTTTTCACCAACTACCTTGAGTAGCCTTGTCCAACATTGTTGTTTTTTATCATTAGGTAAAAAATAAGACAACATAATTACACTATGATCAAATATGTTCTATTTTATATTCTAAGTTATCCCACACTAAAGTTGAGTCATTTTTTAGATACCATTTTTTAGGGCCAATTATAATATCATCGTATGACCTTCTTGCAAAATATAGCCTTTTTTAAAACTAAAATTATATCGATGTGAATATCCGTCTTTTTCAAATTTGAAATTAATTTCGCCACACCCAACATTATATTGTTTAGTATTACTCCATTGCCAATAATGATCTTTAGGAGTTATAAAAATTTCCTCTATTTTATTTTTTTTAGTACACGAAATTAAGAGAGTGAAAAATACTAGATATAATAATTTATTCTTTTTCATAGGTATATTTTACAAGTTGTGGTAAATAGCCATTTATTTCAAAACTCAAAGATAAATTCCCGAGACTATATTGTCCAAATTCAGGTGCTATAATTTTGATTTTGCCTTGGTGTTCTAAATTGAATTCATTAATTTTTGAAATAACTATATTATGGTTATAATTTAGATTTTCTCTTTTCTTTTGCTGATCTATATTTAACAAATAGTTACAAAATGAATAAACAACACTACTTTTATAATCAACATTTGAATCTTTAAAAGAGTCATCTTTCATTTGTTTTAAATATACATTTGCATGAGTTTCATAGGTGTCTTCCACCTTATTTATATTATCAATCACATGTAGTATTTCGTGTTTTAAAGTGCTTTTAAAACTATTTACATTATCCAGATCTTACTAAAGCCACCATTTGAGTTTAAATAAATAAGAGTTCCGGGTGGTGTACGTGTGTAGGAAAACAGAAGTGAACTTCTAGAAGACACTTCTGTTTTTAGTTAATGGCGTTGTAAACGCTGCCTTTTTTCTATAAATTTAAGTAGGTACTCGTTGTAAACTATCACCAGTTGAGTTACTTTTTTGTAAGATGACCACATAATTATCTACTTAACATTATCAAGTGAATCTACTGGTTTGGGGCCTTGTGGTGTTTGTATCCATTTTGATAACCTTACAAAGCATTTTATACCCTTTGACTCGTAATGGTAATAAGACAATAAAATTTGCTTTTTTGTAATTTTTTCGATTTTAAACACTCCTTTGTCCCAAACAAATGTAGAGTCATTTTTGATAGACCAGGTACCTGGATCATTTATTAAATCACCATCATTGTTAGCTAGCCTAAAAGCTGTAGGTGTTACCAAGAACCTGTCGTAACTTCCATTTTCATTAAAGTGGAAACAGTTGCCTCCAGTATTGTAGCAATAATCATGGTGTACCCAGTATTCGTCTTTCTCAGCTATAAATATAGATTCAGTTTCTTTTTTCTTGCTGCATGATATGCACAATATCATTAACAGTATTACAATTGTTTTATTCATTAATTAAAATGTTTTAGTTATCGAGTAAAGTCATTTCTATTAAATCAGTTGTTTCTCCTTTACTTCCCCATCCTATTACTAGTTTTAGACCACCTCTTTGTTGATAAAGATCATAAATTTTAACTTTAACATCTGTATCATTTTTATTAAATTCGTCTATTTTTTTTGCAATTAAATCCCTTGTATAACCAGGCACTACGCTTTTATCCATATTTAATAAATAATTGGCAAAAGAACCGGCATTTTCAATTCTAAAACCAAGACTTGTATCTTTGTATGAAGGATCTTTTGCTGCTTTTATATATACATCGGCATGAGTTTCTAAAAAGTGTTTAGGTACGAAATTTGGATGTTCTTTTTTATAATTATTATCATCCACATGAAATATTTCATGTTTTAAAATACTTTTAAAGTCATTCACATTATCCAGATATTTGTTAAAACCACCGTTTGAGTTTAAATATATGTGAGTTCCGGGTGGTGTACGTGTGTAGGCAGCAGTTTCTGATGCTAGCTCAGTGTATTTGGCAGTGGTAATTTTAATGGCTTTGTTTGCACCATCTAATTTTCTTGCTAAGTATACAGCAAACTTGGAAAGGTTAGCCCTGTCCTTGTCGTCTTGTGGATTTAATTTTGAAGGTGATTTGTACGTACCGTCCCTTGCTAATATTGTAACATTGCCATCCGAATCTATCTTTCCGTATGGTTTATTTTCATATGTTAATAGATCTACACCTGAAGGTGAATTTATTTCTATAGTATTATCATAAGGATTATATGAGTTCAAATCTACTTCAGATGTAGTCCAGTCCTCGGGATAAGGTCCGGCAATATAAGGTGTAGGAACAAAATTCCATCTTACTATATTACCAGAACTATCAATTGAATAATAATAATTGTCGTTACTAGCTACATCATTATTACCGTCATTGTCTCCTGTTGATGATCCCCCAGATGTGCCCCCGCCCCAACCAGAAAATGATCCACCTGAACCGTTATTTGTATCACTTCCGGAAGAGCCTGTTTCAGTTGAGTCTGAGCCTTCGTAATAAATCACTTCATCACGATCCAGAATACCGTCTTCATTTATGTCTGCATAAATTCGACCATCTGAATCCTGAGCCCAAAGTCTGCCATTTTCATCCTCCCAAGTTTCTCCAGAGCCATTATAATACCCATCTTCACCTAGTCCGGAATTATTATCATGATCCCCGTCAGTGATTTGTGCAAAACTATTTTGCCCTATTAATAAGGATAAGAACGTAAATGCTAAAATATAATATTTCTTTCTCATCGCTGTTATTTTTTAATTAAAATAGTCGTTTTTACTTCTGTGCCATAAGTCAGTCTCAATACGTAATATCCCGCAGGAGCATTTAACGAAAGAGTTCTGGTTTGTGTTCCTTGCTCCAGGTTTTTCCATTGCTGGGTGTAGAGTTCCCTGCCTGTAATGTAATAGATGCTCACTCCTACGTCTGCAGGTTTTGCTAAATCGAAACTAAGGCTAAAGTCTGTTACTACAGGATTAGGGTATATGGCTACAGAAGAAATGACTTGCTGAACTTCGCTTGTTCTGGTTTGTTTTTTCTCTAAAATCAGATACATGGGTTTTTCATTCTCACGTTCTTTGATGTTATAGAATTGCAGGTTGCCTACAATAAACAGCGATTCATCGGTTTGCAGTAATTGCAGTGTGGCATTTTTAAATTCATACCTATTAAGATTGCCTTTGTAAAAATGCTCGGTGCGGTCTATTTTAGAATCCTTAAATACAATGGCATCCTCCTGGATGTGGGCCTTAAAAGTAACAGTATCGCCATCAATTTCTTTCCATTCGCCATTTAATGCTTTACCATCCTGATTTAAATCTATCTGCAATAAAGTTTTACTTAAGATATTTTGTCCACTAAAGTCATAGCGTAATGCATAACCGGTGTAATTGCCGGAAATATCAGTTGTAATAGGAACCTGTTTGACCTTTTTGAATGTTTCAGGAGCTTCAGTTTCGTTAATGGTTATGACTTCACCAATAGGAGCCGAAATGGTTTTGGTCTGATTTGGACTATGGTTTTCAGCCTCCGGATCATCAAGTTCCATTTGAGATGGTTTTACACCCATTGCAGCTGATCTGCTGAGGTAGTTTTTTGCTTTCTCCAAATTGATATCTACTCCATAACCATTGCGGTAACACAGTCCCAACATGTACATTGCCCAAGGATTGTTTTTTTGTATGGCAATTTCAAAATGCTGTATGGCAATGCTATAGTCTTGTGTGCAGCCAAAGCCTTTATAGTACAAATAGCCTTGTAAATAACTACAATGTGAATTTCCTTTTTCAGCACCTTGTTTAAAAATACTCATCGCAAGAGGATAATCCTGAGGAACTCCGTTTCCTTTCATTAGCATTCGCCCCCATGCAGTATAAGCAGAACCATACCCTGCTGTGGCAGCTTTTTCAAAATACTGTATTGTCTTTAAGGGATTTGCCGGGACACTTATACCTTCCTGGTATACTATTCCGAGATTGTACCAGGCTTTAGCATAACCTGCCTGCGCTGCTTTTTCAAGCCATTTTATTCCTTCTTGTTCATTTACAGATATTCCAGTGCCTTTGGTGTAGATAAGCCCCAGTGCATTCATGGCCACTGGATTGCCTTGGGATGCAAGTTCAGTGTAACTGGCTATTGCTTTTTCCGGATTATAGTCTTTGCTTCCTTTTACGAGCTGAAGCCTCGCCTTTATTAATGATTTGCTAGTATCCGGGGATTCCTGAGAGTTTCCGAGCATACTACTTAGGAGCAACAATAAATATACTCCTTTTTGGGTAATTTTCTTCATTTGATTATATATTGAGGTTAAATAATTATGCGTTCCAACGAGAATTTATGCTTTATAGGTTCGCAAACTTTACCACGCTAAAGCATTTTTGGCATTTTCACTTTTTGCTTTGCTTCGTTTTATGGCATCCAATTGCACTAATATTTCAGGTTTTTTTTGTTCAACATCACGAACCAGAAAACGGGTTTCAGAAGTTTTCCAGTTTTTGTTTTTTTCCAATGCAATCAATAATTTCAGGTGGTAAGTAGCCAGTTCAGGCATTAGTTTTTGTTTGTCTGCATTTTTAGTCAGCCCTTCTGATTCTAATGCAGACCAGCTTTGATTTGCTTTTTTTATTGCTTCATTTTTATTTTTCAAAGTGAGCCACTTAGTGAATTGTTCAGGGGTTATAATTTTGGTTATATTGTCAAATTCTGAGGGTAATGGTTTGGGAGGGGTTAAGCTTCCCTTTAAATCGTTTTCTTTATTTTCAATTATGATTTTTTCAAATGCAACATATTTAGCTAGCAGTGTGTCAATTTGATTTTTTGTCAGGTCGAGTTCTTTTTCAAATTTAACTACCGAAGCATATTTATTATTAGCGTGTTTTTGGTCTGAAAGGATTTTAGCTCTAATCAATATAGGTGGCTCCATAAGTGTTGCTTTCAGGCTCAGGAAATCCTGTTTCTTTTTTTCAAATCGTTCTGCTTTTTTGTCCAGATAACCATTTTTATTAAAATGATAGTCTTTTATTTGCTGGTATTCTTCCTGTTCCTTTCCAGGAATATTTATTTTTAGTTTTTCAATCCTTGCCCAATCGCTTTTAGTTTCCGCAATAGATTCGTCTTTATACGAAAAATTGATTATTTGCGAATATTGATTTTGATTTAGGATTGTAGATAGTTTTCGATTTTGAAACTGGAGAATTACTTTAGTTGATTTTTTAGGGCTATTCTCCAAGGAATCATTTAATTGGCGTATTTTATTGATTTGTGTAGATTCGAGTTTTAATTCGAGTGTGAATTTTAAGGCTATCAAAAATCGATTGTCTTTATCCATTTCATAAGCATATTGCTCCATCTCTTCAATAGACAATATGTTTTTTAGAAACGTTTTATCAATAGTGTAATCATTTTTTAATTGATCTGCAGAGGTGCCAGCAGCTAACCCAGCATTTACGATACTATCTGTTTTGATGAATTTCTTAGCAATCCTAATTTGCTGGTCTTCACTCAAATTTACTTTTGAGGTTACTTCGTCTATTTTATATATAATATGTGCCGGATATCGCTTGCTGACATTAGGACTTACCTGCGCTATATTTAAAATAGGCAGTAATAGCAAAATTTGGAATAGTGTTTTCATTTTTTTGTTATTTTGAATAGTATAAATTGATCTAAGATTTTGCAGTTTTTTTATCTGTATAATGTGCTAACGCTGTTAGAACCAAAATCGTTCGCCATTGTCCTCTATGATAAAAGGACGTTCCAAACCTTTGGAGTCTCCCGCTAAAAATAGGAACAAGGCATTTTTAGGGACTTTTTCAAACTTCATTTCTGTTATAGGGCTTGTTACTGTTTGTTTTCCCAATATTTTCCATTTGTTATCCCAGTACAAAAGCTGGTAGGTGATGCCGAGTTTAAATTTCAGGTATTTTTCTTTTTCTGCTATAACAACCTCGCTGGTTTGTGCAAAGTCAGGTTGCAGTACCTTTGTGGTAGTATTGCCAACAACAACCGGAGCACCTGCAGGTGTTAATTTGCCGTTGTTATAGTATTGAGGGATAATGACTGTTTGTTTACACAGTTTTGTAAAAACAGTTTCGTTATTAGCTGTTTTCCCCCACCAGAAAGGTCTCCATGCCAATCCGTTAAAAGTGGTTGCATATACAATTTCAGGATGGTTTTCTGTTGGATATAATGGACATCTAACATCTGTAGTTTCCCAGAAATCATTGGTTACATCAATGTAATTTTGCTGTTGCAGGAAGCCTTTCGGTATATTGCTTATATCTTCGAAACTGGCTAATGTTTCAGGATTTTTAGAATACGTAAGACGTATTACTTTGGCAGGTTCCCTTGCCAGGTTCTGGCGAAAATCCTTTGTCCCGTAATCGCAATTAAGCATTTGTCTATTTTCATCAAAAAATGTATTGGTATAGTGACCTTCTGTTGCAGTTGCCCAAAACGGAATGATATTGACTGCTGCTGCGATACCTTGCGAACGCATGGTAAATACATTCATGCTGGCAATATCTGAGCAGGGTCCCTGTTTGCGGAAAAGCAATTGAAGGCTGCCTAATCTTGGCAAAGGTTCGCTGCGTTTTTCTTTCCAGTTGTTAACAAACCAGATGTCTTGATCATCTTTGACATAAGGTAAGGTGGATTGAAAACCCCTGTCAGTAATTTTATCGTTTATCCATTTAAATTTATCAGCATAAGTACTGCGCCAGTCCTGCACTGGTTCTACGCTTACTCTATATGGTAAAATATATTCGCAAAAATCATCAAATGAAGTTGTTGTTATTGCAGATGATCTCCATGCTTTAAAAGCATTTTCTAAATTTTCAATTAAAAATTCACTCTTGATGTTTTCGATATCTTTGTAAATAACAGGTTTGGGTTTGATGTCGGTATTTTTTTCTTTGATTGCTGCAAAAGCAGTTTGTGCCTGGAGAAAATCAGGGTAATCTAACTCGTTATAACCGATTTTGTTTCCTTTAGTATCTTCCCAATAATAATCAGATGAAGAATGAATATCCATATTGGCAATCAAAAACTGCATTGCTTTTATTTTTTGGTTGTCACCGGTTTTATCAGCATATTGTAAGGCTTTTTCAAGTTCGGGTCTATTAGCTCCGGCTTTTTTCAGATTTGTTTCAACAGAAGCAGGATATTGTGCCTGAGTTAAAAAAGGAATTAGGAAGAATGCGATTTTCAGGATTCCCGAAATTCGAAGAACAGAATATTGGGATATATTTATTTTGGTAGTTTTTTTATCATACATATTATTTATTTTAATTTTTATACTTTAATTCATTATCGATCTTTGGTTTATTGCTTTTGTGTGAATTTTGTCCTCTCTAAATTTTTTAACAAAATCTGACACCTTTTTTTATACTGATTCACTTTTTCGGATGGTATTTTTGGTTGAAGCTGAATAATTTCCTCTGCCAGAGCGGCTGCTTTAGAAGTTTCTTGGTTTTTTAGGTACCCTTTTAGAAGTCTCATTCGATAAGAAAATTTTATCGGATATAAAGCACTAAGTATTTCGTATTGCTTAACCGCCTGCGGATATTGTTTTAGTCTTTCATAACAAATCCCGGTTCCTAAATAAATATCCGGTAACGAGCTTAATGCTCTTGCTTTTTGAAAACAGTCTAAAGACTTTTGGTATAATTGTTTTTCAAAATAAATGGCACCATAGTTTTTCCAATAGTTAGGATCTTCCTGTAAGGAAATCTCTAAAGGAGATATGATTTGTAAGGCTTGTTCATAATGCCCTGCTTCTTTTGACAGTTTCGCTTTTTTGTTTTGTAAGTCAGCTGAAGCCATTCCAAAAATCAGATAAGATGCATACAAACTGACTGAAGCCACTACAATTTTAGTAAGGATAGGAAATGCCCTGTTTTTTTCAATGAAAATAAGATATAGAGAAAACTGTGAATTTTTTAAAGTGCTGCAAATAATGGAGGCATAGATTATTCCCATGCACATTACAGGTACAATTTGCATGGTAGAATTCACCATTGACATTGTTATAAAAGCTACTACTCCAGCATAGGCTAAATTGAAAAAACTGTTGGTCTGTAAATCATTATCAGGATTGATATCATCTTGATTTATTCTGTTTCTTTGTTTTAAGCTAAAAAGTAAAGAACCAAAAAACAGAGAAATTAACAGAAGACCGATGCTCCCACCTTCAACCGCATTCTGTAGTATTTCATTATGAGGCATGATCACAGGTCCGGCATTGACTAATTCTTCGGTAGTTGCTTTTCCTTTTTGAATATAGTTTGCCTGATATAAATTGTATTCTTTCTCAAAATAACCGTAGCCATAACCCGTTAACGGTTTTTTGGTAGCCATTTGTGTAGATACTTTCCATATAAATTTCCGTCCATCGGCAGAATCTTTTTTTGCATTATATAAACTTGAACTTAAAGCAAAACCGATCATTATTGCTAAGATAAATACCGCTTTGACGGTAATGCTGTTTTTCTTGTTTTTTAACCAATCTGCTAACTTATACTCTAAGCTATAGAAGACAAGTATTGATAAAATGGTTCCAATAAAGGCTGTTCGACATTTAAGCAGTAGCATTGCAATTGGCAAAAACAAAAAGCCTGTTAAGAATAATTTCCTGTATCGGGTCTGAAATAGGTATAGAAAAATTGGTACCGTAAGTGCTAAAAAGATAGCTGCGACATTGGGATTATTCCAGCTGCCTGTAACTTCGAAAAATTTGTTTTCACTTTTGAATATGCCTAAAAATTGGAGAAGACAATACAAAGATTCCATTATAGCAATTCCTGCAACTCCCATTAAAAATTGCCTCAATTTGAAGTCAGTTTTGCTAAAAATACGAGTTGCGCTAATAAATAGAAAATAGAGAGCAATACTATAAATGGTAAAAACTAGTGTGGCTTTATTTGTCATATAATTGCATAAGACATACATACTCAATATTCCGAATAAAACAACAGGTGTTTTAAATTTAAAATCTTTTTGGGCAGGAGAAAAAAAAGAGATAATTGTAAAGAGAAAAACAGTGATACAAAATCCGTAATAAGCAACAGCTGTTGAGGTGTAAAAACATTCGGTATTAACGAGTGTTACAATAATAACAGTAAATAACAACAGAATATTTAATGTATTAGTAAAATAATAAATGAATTTCAATTTTTTTAACTTTAAAAATAATAAGGGCGTAAAAATAGAGTTAAAAAAAACAATGGGTAATACCTGAATTTAGTGATATTTGTGAAATTTACACTTATAAAAAAATTATGTTAGAATAATTAGTGGTTAAGCAAAAAAAAAGGTCTGAAACTAAATTTTAGTTTCAGACCTTTTCATTAATTGAAAATATATTTTTTACCAGAACTTAGCGTACAATGCAGCTATAATCAATAATGTGATTACAATTAGTACAGTAGTTTGTGGTTTTAATCTGAACATTGTTTTATCCAATTCGAATGCTTTTGGATTTACTTTTGGTCCTGCAAAACTTATGGCAATCATAAGAAGCATAGTAAACACAAATGATAATCCCATACAGATATGGAAAGGGATTTCAAATCCACCTTTTCCGTTTGGCCAGGCCGTGTATAATAAAGTTTCATTTCCGAATAATGCAGGAGCAAATTCATTGAATAAAACAGATAATAAGAAACCTGCAATTACACCTACAATAGCAGCTGTACCTGTAGTTCTTTTCCAGAACATACCAAGGAAGAACATCGCGAATACACCAGGGCTAATGAATCCTGTATATTTTTGGATATACGTAAATCCACCAACACCACCAATTCCAAGAACGTCATTCCATGTAAATAAAACTGCTAAAAGCATCGCTGCGAAAACTGCGTATCTACCAATGTTTACCTGATGTCTGTCGCTGGCACTTTTTTGGATGTATTTTTTGTGAACGTCTAATGTATAAATAGTAGAAATACTGTTTACTTTACCTGCTAATGATGCTACGATAGCTGCAGTTAAAGCGGCTACTGATAATCCTTTTAAACCTGTTGGAAGGAAAGTTAACATTGCTGAATAAGCTCCGTCTTTTCCACCAATCAATTGTGGTAAACCACCATTTTGATATAAAACATAAGCTGCAATACCTGGCAACATTACGATAAGCGGCATTAATAATTTTAAGAATCCTGCGAATAAAATACCATTACGGGCAGTTTGCAAGTCAGCACCCAAAGCTCTTTGTGTGATGTATTGGTTACAACCCCAATAGTTAAGATTGATAATCCAGATACCAGCCAAATATGACATTAATCCCGGGAAAGTTAAATATTTATCAATTTCAAGTTGAGAAGAACTCGCAGTAGGTCTGTCAATGATCATTTTGAAATGCTCCGGTGCTTTTTCCATTAATAAACTGAAACCGGCAAGGGCATCTTTTCCAAAACCAAAATGTTCTGCTACAACAGTCAAGGCAATATAGGTAGTAACCAAACCTCCAATGATTAAAACCGCTACCTGAATTACGTCAGTATACGCCACAACTTTCATTCCTCCTAAAGAGATGATTAAAGCAAAAACTGCCAAACCAATCATGATAGCATGAAGATATTCTCCTCCTGCTAATCCATTGATAGCAACTGCTCCTAAATATAAAATAGAAGTAAGGTTTACAAAAACATACAAAAACAACCAGAAAACCGCCATGATTAAGGCTGTAGACTCGTTGTAACGTGTTTTTAAGAATTGTGGCATGGTGTAAATCTTATTTTTAAGATATACAGGAATAAACCAAACTGCTACAATAATTAAGGCAACAGCAGCAAGCCATTCGTAGGCCGCAACAGCAATTCCAAGGAAGAATCCCTCTCCACTCATTCCGATAAATTGTTCTGCTGAAATGTTTGAAGCAATTAATGAAGCTCCAATCGCCCACCATGTAAGAGTTCCCTCTGCAAGGAAATACGCCTTAGCATCGTGTTCGTTTTTTTCGCGTTTGCGATAAATCGTGTATCCGTAAATCGATACCACGAGAAAATAAATAATAAATACTGCATAATCTGCAAAAGCAAGGTTCTGGCTCATTTGTTAGTAATATTTGAAATTAATATAAGTGATTTTTGATAGTTTTAAATTTATTTTGATGTCAATGTGAAAAATAACTTAGAATGGTTACGAAACTAATTAATTTATTCTTTTAATTCGAAAAAAATACGATATGTATTTTAATTTCGCCGTTTTTTTAGCAAATTGAAAATCAAAAGTAAAGTAAAAATAGTTACGGACAATACAAATAAATGTATTTTTTACATTTGTAACAAAAAGATACAATTTCTATATTTTATTGTCTGATCTTTTGTTCCTATTTCCAGGCACTTGAGATTGCATCATCAAGTGATAACTGTGTTTTCCACCCCAGAACATTATTAGCTTTGTCTGTATTTGCATAAGCTTCTGTAACATCACCTTCTCTTCGGTCTACGATTTTATAAGGTAGTTTTTGACCACTTGCTTTTTCGAATGCGGTGATTACTTCAAGCACAGTACTTCCTTTTCCGGTCCCTAAATTGAAAATCTCCAATTTGTCTGTATTGGTTTTGTTTACCAGTCTTTGCATCGCAATAACATGTGCTTTTGCCAGATCTACTACGTGGATATAATCCCGCACACAAGTTCCGTCCGGAGTAGGATAGTCATTTCCGTAAACGGATAATTCTTTTCGTAATCCAACACCGGTCTGTGTAATAAAAGGAACTAAATTTTGCGGAACTCCAAGCGGCAATTCACCAATTTCGTTTGATTCATGTGCTCCAACCGGATTAAAATAACGAAGTAAAATAGCATTAAGATTGCTTACTTTAGTGACATCAGTAATGATTTCCTCGCCAATTTGTTTGGTATTTCCGTAAGGCGACATTGCCGGCTGGATAGGGGTTGATTCTGCAATAGGCATCTTTTCTGCCTGACCGTAAACCGTACAGGAAGAACTGAATATAAAGTTTGCTTCCGGTTTTTTGTTTAATTCCTGAAGAATGTAAACCAATGAGCTTATATTGTTTTCATAATATAACAAAGGATTCTGAACGCTTTCACCCACAGCTTTTGAAGCCGCAAAATGAATCACCCCTGAAACATCATCATATTTTTTGAAGAAATTCTGAACGGCTGTTTTATCTCTTAAATCAATTTGTTCAAAAAGTGGTTTTTTACCTGTAATTCTTTCAATACCATCTAAAACTTCAATTGAAGAATTGGAAAGATTGTCTATTACAATTACTTCGAAATTTTCGTTTTGTAATTCTACAACGGTGTGTGAGCCAATAAAACCTAACCCGCCAGTAACGACTATTTTCATCTTATTTGTTTTTATAATGTATATCCGATTGCTCTCTTAAAACGGCAGCACTTTTTTCAGGTGTAATATCACGCTGTGATTCACCCAGCATTTCATATCCAACCATGAATTTTTTTACTGTAGCAGAACGCAACAATGGTGGGTAAAAGTGCATATGAAACTGCCATTCTTCATGCTTTCCACCATCCGTAGGAGCCTGATGGATTCCTGATGAATAAGGGAATGAAGTGTTGAAAAGATTGTCGTACTTCGTCGTCAGCTGTTTCAGGATAGTGGCATAAGAGGTCACTTCTTCTGCTGTAAACTCGGTAATTCTGGTGATATGTCTTTTACTGATGATCATCGTTTCGTAAGGCCAGATTGCCCAGAATGGCACCAATGCTGCAAAATGATCATTTTCGATTACAATACGCTCTTCTTTTATTAATTCGGCCTTAAGATAATCCTGTAAAAGATTGCGGTTGTTTTTAATAAAATAATCTTTTAGGCTTTTTTGTGTTTTTTCAACCTGTGTCGGCAAAGAAGACTGAGCCCAGATTTGCCCGTGCGGATGCGGATTGCTGCATCCCATAACACTTCCTTTATTTTCAAAAATCTGAACGTGGTTGATATAGTCAATATTGCCTAAATCGGTATATTCTTTTTGCCAGGTACGGATAATATTTTCAATGCCTTCAACTTCCATTTCCGGTAAAGTAAGATCGTGTCTTGGCGAAAAACAAACTACTCTGGAAATCCCTCTTTCCGGCTGTGCCTTAAAAAAAGTTTGTTTGATGTCGTCTTCGAACATGATTTCATCCTGCTTCATAGCGGCAAAATCATTTTCAAAAACAAATGAACTTTCGTAATTTGGGTTATTTACACCATTGGCACGAACATTTCCCGGACATAAATAACAGGTTGGATCGTATTCCGGTAATTTTTCTGTAGAAATAGTTTCATTCTGACCTTGCCATGGTCTTTTTGCACGATGAGGAGAAACTAAAACCCATTCGTTTAATAATGGATTGTAACGTCTGTGCGGATCTTCATTAATATCAAAATTTCTCATTCTTAATTTGTGGTATAAAGTGATGTTCCGTTTGAGACCTTCACATCATAAATTTTTAAATCAATTCCAAATGTATCAAAATAAAGGCTGGTAAATGCTTCTTTGACCCTGTTTTCGTTTCCTTTTTTAATTAAAGTAATCGCACAGCCTCCAAAACCGCCGCCCATTAATCGGGAACCAACAACAGCTTCTTCTTTTTTAGCCTGCTCTACAATAAAATCTAATTCCGGGCAGCTAACTTCATAATCTTTAGATAATCCGTCGTGGGTATCAAAAAGCAATTGGCCTAAAAGTTCAATATTTCCATTGTCTAAAGCCTCACAAGCCTGAGTAACGCGTAGAATTTCTTTTACGACAAAATGTACTCTTCTGAAAACAACCTCAGACATTTTATCCTTAAGACTTAAAACCTGTTCTTCAGTACAATCCCTGAACGTTTTGATTTCCGGATAATGATTTTTGATGATTGAAAGTCCTTCTTCACACTCTAATCTTCTGTTGTTGTATTCTGAGGTAAAAAGCGAGTGTTTTACATTACTGTCAAACAAAACCAGTGAATAATCTTTGAAATCAGCATTGTGATATTCAAATTCCAATGTGTTACAGTCTAATTTTATTACTTTGTTTTCAAGTCCGTGAACGCTTGAAAACTGATCCATAATACCGCAATTAATACCTACCCAGTGTTCTGCTTTTTGTCCTAATAATGCAATATCTACTTTTTCAATTTTCAAATCGAATAATTCTTTGATTCCGAAAATCATTCCGCATTCTAAAGCTGCAGATGACGATAATCCTGAACCAACCGGAATATTACTGCTGAAAACACAATTGAAACCATCGAAAGAAAATCCATTATCCTGCAATTGTTTGATAACGCCAAGGATATAATTGGTCCAGACAACATCACTTAATTCAATTTTTTGAGTCAGGTCAATTTCAAATTCTTCATTTAAATCGATGGCGATAATTTTTGAAGTTTTAGAATTGCTTTTCTCAAAGGCAAAACAAATAACTTTATCAATTGCTGCCGGTAAAACATAACCGTCATTATAATCGACATGCTCGCCTATAATATTGATTCTCCCCGGAGAAAGTACAATTTTTTGAGGGGCTTTCCCGAATGATTTTTCAAAAAAAGCAGTGGTATTTTGTATTAAAATCTCGTTCATTATTTCTATTAATCTTGTGTAGTTGTTTACTAATATTTAGTTTATATTTTCAAATTTATAAACTGTTTTTTGATGGTATTCTTCGCCTTTTTTCAAAACTGAATTTGGAAAATGTTTCTTATTAGGTGCATCAGGAAAATTTTGAGTCTCAAAGCAAATTCCGCTTGACGGATGATAGGTGGCCTCTTCTTTTCCTTTTAAGATATCAAAACAATTTCCGCCTACATATATATGTACACTTGGCTGATCTGTGTAAACGCTCATTTGCAGATTGTTTTTCGAACTGAATAATTGAGCCACAATAGTATCTTTTGGTTCAAGAACGAATGAAGTATCAATAGTTGCAGGGCATTTTTTAGGTTTTCTGAAATCAAAATCATGGTTGGAAAGATCAGTAAAATTTCCGGTTGGAATATTATCTGAACCTGCTTCCACAATTTTTTCAGCATCTATAAACATACTTTGATTTAAAACAGTCGAATCATGGCCATCCAGATTAAAATAACTGTGATGGGTCAGGTTAATTACCGTGTCTTCAGTAGTTGTTGCTTTATACTCCAGTTTTAATTCATTGTCTTCCGTCAAAGTATAGGTTAAAAATACATGCAACTCTCCCGGATAATTTTCTTCTGAATCTTCACTCAGAAGACTTAAAGTTATAGACGGGTTTTCGCCTGAAGTTAAATCAGCAACCTGCCACACTTTTCTTCCAAAACCAATATTTCCGCCATGTAGTGCGTTTCCGTTATTATTGGTATTCAGCTGAAATGTTTTGTCATTTAATGAAAAAGCACCTTTACTGATCCTTCCGGCATAACGACCAACTGTTGTTCCAAAATAAGGAGCGCTTGGCAGATCATATGATTTTAGATAAGACTCTAATGAATCAAAGCCTAACACCACATCAACAAGTTTTCCTGTTGAAAGCGGTACCTGCAATGAAGTTACAGTTGCACCATAATTAATAATCTGAACTTTCATGCCGTTTTTATTGGATAATTCAAAAGAAAGAATTTCTTCGTTATCAGGCATTAAACCAAATAATTTTGATGAAGATTTGTCCTGAAAATGTGATATGTGTTTTAAATCCATATAATTTTTACAAAAAATGAAATCCAAAAGTAGAAATATTCTGCAGAGTTGTATACCAGTACCTACCAGTTTTTGTATATTGCACAAAAAAAACCTTTTTCTGATGAATCTTATTTCTATTCAAAACAATTTAGGTCTGCCAAAGTATAGGCAGATAATTCTCTCAATAGAAAAGGCTATCGACGATGAAAAACTAAAAAAAGGAGATCGTCTGCCTTCTGTAAATAAGGTGTGCCTGAGCTTTTCTTTGTCCCGGGATACGGTTTTGCAAGCCTATGACGAACTTAAAAAGAGAGGGATAATTTATGCCATTCCAGGCAAAGGATATTACGTTAAAAGCGTTGAAACCAGTATCAGACAGAAGATTTTTTTACTTTTTGACGAGTTAAATATTTTCAAAGAAGACATTTATAATTCATTTTTAAAAAATATTGGAAAAGATGTTCAGGTCGATATTTTTTTTCATCATTTCAATGTTCCGGTTTTTAAAAAGCTGATTAATGATAGTAATGGGAATTATACCAAATATATCATTATGCCTACCAATTTAACGGATATAATCGATTCGATAAAAACCCTACCAGTAAACGAAGTGATTGTTTTAGATCAGATAAACGATGAATTAAAATCGTATCCGGCCATTTATCAAAATCATCAAAAAGATATTTTTGAAGGACTATATAAAGGAAAATCAAGGATAAATAAGTACAAAAAACTGATTTTAATTTTTCCCGGATTCAGAGAGCCATTAGGTATGAAAACCGGATTTGAGAATTTTTGTACAGAACATCATTTTGATTACGAAATTATTACTCAGTTTACCGACCATGAAATTGCAATTGGAGATTTATATGTGATTCCAAATGATCGGGATTTGGTAGGAGTAATTGAAGAAGCCAGAAATCAAAATCTGAAATTAGGAACCGATTTTGGTATTATTTCCTATAATGAAACCCCTCTGAAAAAAGTGGTGGCAAACGGAATCACTACCATTTCAACCCATTTTGAAGCCATGGGAAAAATTCTGGCAGAGATGGTTCTTAAAGGAAAAAATGAGCAGATAGAAAACAAGTGTTCCTTAATTATGCGAAATTCACTTTAAGCTTTAATTGATTTAGCCATTGCATAACTTTTTAAAATTATTATCGGACAGTCAAAATTTTGTTTTTTAGAATGATTCCTTTAGTTTTGAAAAAAAAACAATGAAAGTATTTGATGTGGCCATCATTGGAAGTGGTCCGGCCGGAGCTTCTGCCGCTTTTGAATTATCGAAAAGCGGAATTACGACGGTCATAATTGAAAAAGAAATTCTGCCAAGATATAAAACGTGTGGTGGTGGTTTGGTTCACAGAGGAAGAAAAAATATTCCTTTTGATGTATCATCCGTCGTTGAAAAAGAATTCTATGAAGTGGATACTTATTTTTCAAACACAACCATCAAGCTTACGACAAAAAGAGATAAACCCATAATTACTATGATTATGCGTGATGCTTTTGATAATCTGATTGTAGAAAAAGCAAAAGAAAATGGTGTTACCCTTTTGCAGAACCATAAAGTTACCAATATTACTTTCGGAGAAATTCAAACGATCCATACTTCTGAGGGAGATGTACAGGCAAAATTTATTATTGCCGGAGATGGCGCATTAAGTCCGATAGCTAAAATGGCAGGATGGGAAGAAACCCGAACTGTTATTCCGGCTTTAGAATACGAGATAGAAGTTCCTTTGGCTGATTTTGAAAGATTATCAAAAAACGTCCGTTTTGATGTAGATGCCATTCCAAATGGTTATGGCTGGTGTTTTCCTAAAAAAAATCATTTATCTGTAGGAGTTTGTATTTTAACTAAAGCGAACCAGAAGCTTGATTTGAAAAAATATTACACAGCCTATTTAAAAACGTTAGGAATTACAGAAATTGTAAACGAAGACGCTCACGGATTTGTAATTCCGGTTTCTCCAAGAACAGATACTTTTGTTCGAAAAAATGTTTTTTTAATTGGAGATTCAGCAGGATTTGCCGACCCTGTTCTTGCCGAAGGTATTTCAAACGCCATATTAAGCGGTGTCCTGGCAGCGGAGTCTATTATAGAAGGTAAACTTGATCCCGCAAGATCTTCAGAATTGTATCATGAAAAATTAGAAAACGGCATTTTACCCGAGATAAAATCCGGGGTTACTTTAGCCAAAATTTTCTACAGCAAAAGAGTGTTGCGTAATTTTGTTGCCAAAAACTACGGTCCTGTTTTATCCAATGCGATGACAGATATTTTTATGGGAACCAGAACTTATCCTAAAGATTACAAAAAGACGATACGCGAAAAAATTAAAGGGGCTATTTTTTAATTTAAAATAGTTGATTTGTATAAAAAGGGTCCAATTCTATAAGGTTAGAATTGGACCTTTTTTAGTTAAGATAGATTCTTAAAAACATTATATGGTGGTTTTTTTCAACATTTTTCAGAAAAATATAAAATTTAAATTTAATCCGTTTCCCTTGTGTTGTTGCTTAAATGACATCTTATTTTGTGTCTGTTTGATAAATCATTAAAGATTTAGTAAAAAAAATATATAAAATATTTTTTGTTTTTGTGAAATTATTTTACATACATTTGTAAATGTAAATTTTACACTTATTATTTGATTTGTTTCTGCCTAATCATTTTTGAAATTATTTTGATTTCAAATCCGGTATTTACAAGTCGAAAAATCTATTGAAAAAAACCACAAAAACTTTACAAAATAACCAAGAATGAACAACAAAATAGACCAGTTATCGGCAGATAATATACGTGCTTTAGCGATCTCAATGGTAGAAAAAGCAAATTCAGGCCATCCCGGAGGAGCTATGGGAGGTGCAGATTTTCTTCACATTTTATATACCGAATATTTAAAATACGATCCAACCGATATGCAATGGATTTTCAGGGATCGTTTTTTTATGGATGCAGGGCATCTTTCGGCTTTGATGTATGCACAATATCATTTGCTGGGGAATTATGAAAAAACCGATTTAGAGAATTTCAGACAATGGGGTTCTGTTACGCCGGGACATCCTGAAATTGATGTAAAACGTGGTATCGAAAACACCTCAGGGCCATTAGGGCAAGGACATGTAATGGGTATTGGGGCAGCCATTGCAGCCAAATTTTTATCAGCACGATTTGATAATTTATTTGATCATAAAATTTACGGATTTATAACCGATGGAGGTGTTCAGGAAGAAATTTCGCAGGGAGCCGGTCGTATAGCAGGACATTTGGGACTGAACAATTTTATTATGTTCTATGATTCTAATGATGTACAGCTTTCGTCAATGACAGATGAGGTTACCACAGAAGATACAGCCCTAAAATACGAATCATGGGGATGGAAAGTAACGACCATTGACGGTCACGACCACGAACAAATTCGTAAAGCATTAACCGAAGCCAATAATGAAACAGAAAAACCAACTCTGATTATAGGAAGAACCATTATGGGGAAAGGTTGTGTGACAGCAGACGGATCAATGTATGAAGGACAATGCGAACTGCACGGAAAACCTATTGGCGCAACCAAAGCTGATTTTAATAAAACACTGCAAAACTTAGGTGCAAATACTGAAGATTCATTTGCAGTTTATGAAGAAGTTGCAGCACATTACGGAGCAATTTTAAACAAAAAGACAGCAGAATCAGCCGATAGAAAATCAAAAATTGCAGCCTGGGAAAATCAAAATCCTGCATTGGCTCAAAAAATCCAGCAGTTTTTCTCAGGAGATTTGCCTGAATTGGATTTTGGCAGTATTGCACAAAAAACGAATGCTGCAACACGTGATGCTTCTGCAGCAGTTTTAGGCTATTTAGCAGAAAACGTTGAAAATATGATTGTGTCTTCTGCAGATTTATCTAATAGTGACAAGACAGATGGTTTCTTAAAAAAATCATCGGTTTTGAAGAAAAATAATTTTAACGGAGGCTTTTTACAGGCGGGTGTTGCGGAATTAACGATGGCTGCAATTGCCAACGGAATCGCACTTCACGGAGGAGTAATTCCGGTTGTAGCTACTTTTTTTGTGTTTTCAGATTATATGAAACCGGCCATTCGTCTGGCAGCGATTCAGGAATTACCGGTAAAATACGTCTGGACGCACGATTCTTTCCGCGTAGGCGAAGATGGACCCACACACCAGCCAATTGAGCAGGAAGCACAAATTCGATTATTGGAAAAAATTAAAAACCACTCTGGAGAACAAAGTTTACTGGCTTTACGTCCGGCAGACGCTGTTGAAACTTCTGTAGCCTGGCAAATGGCGCTTGAAAACAAAAAAACACCAACTGGTTTAATTCTTTCCAGACAAGATATTAAAGATCTTCCAGTCAATGGAAATTCAAGATTTGAAGAGGCAGGTCAGGCAAAAAAAGGAGGATATCTGGTAAAATCGGTTCAAAATCCTGATATCACTTTAATTGCCAACGGATCAGAAGTAGCAACATTGATCGATGCTGCAAGCGAACTTGAAAACACATTTAATATAAAAATAAATGTAGCATCGATAATTTCAGAGGGACTTTTCAGGTCACAGCCAAAAGAATATCAGGAAAGCGTTATCCCAACAAACGGATTGGTTTTCGGACTTACAGCAGGTCTTCCGGTTAATCTGGAAAATTTGGTTGGAAATAACGGAAGAGTATTTGGTCTGGATCATTTTGGGTATTCCGCTCCGGCTTCAGTTCTAGATCAGAAATTCGGATTTACCAGTAAAAACGCCGCTGAGGAAATCAGCAAATATTTAAAACAAAACAATTTTTAATTCATCAAAATAAAAAGAAGACATGAAATTTTTTATAGATACAGCAAACCTAAAAGATATTAAAGAAGCCAATGACCTTGGGGTTTTAGATGGTGTTACCACAAATCCGTCATTAATGGCAAAAGAAGGAATTACCGGAGCACAGAATATTCTTGATCATTACATAAAAATCTGCGAACTGGTTGACGGAGATGTAAGTGCCGAAGTAATTTCAACAGATTTTGAGGGAATGATCGCTGAGGGAGAAAAACTTGCAGCCCTTCACCCGCAAATCGTGGTAAAAATCCCGATGATAAAAGACGGAGTAAAAGCCATTAAATATTTTTCGAATAAAGGAATCAGAACCAATTGTACTTTGGTGTTTTCATCAGGACAGGCATTGCTGGCGGCAAAGGCCGGGGCGACGTATGTTTCTCCGTTCATAGGAAGACTGGATGATGTGTCAACAGACGGAATGAATTTAATTGAAGAAATCAGACTGATTTATGACAATTTTGGTTTTGAAACTCAGATATTGGCGGCTTCTGTTCGAAATGTAATGCACATTATTAATTGTGCAAAAATTGGTTCAGATGTTATTACAGGCCCATTGAGTGCAATCGAAGGTTTACTGAAGCATCCTTTGACAGATATTGGTCTGGCTACTTTCCTGGCAGATTACCAAAAAGGAAATAGTTAAATACAATATAATAATTAGTTTAGTTTTTTAATAGTAGTTTTATTTAATGCAAAAACCCTGAAAATTTGTGGCTTTCAGGGTTTTGCTTTTTATAGGGTCACAAAATAAAACGTGATTTTTCTAATTGTAGTTGGATTTATAAATTCAGTACGAAATCGTTAAGTAATTTTTCCTCATATTTTTCTTTATTGAACGTATATAAGTAGGATCCTTTTCTGGAAGACTGCATGTCTTTTTCATCCAGTTTATTTAAAATTTCCAAAGAATTGATCTTACTGATAAAGTTACGTTTGTCCAGTTCCTTACTTAAAATTGCTTCATACAATTCTAACAATTGGCGCATGGTGAATTTTTCAGGAAGTAATTCAAATCCAATTGGTTTTATCGAAGTTCTGTAGCGCAATCTTCTAATGGCATGCTGAACCATTTCGTTGTGGTCAAAAATAAGATTTGGTGCATCCGCTATGCTAAACCATTCTGCATGATAGTTTTTGATCAGTTCTTCATTATGGTTTTCAATATTAATTAAGGCATAATACGAAACAGAAATAGTTCGGTCGACAGGGTCACGATCTATTTCACTGTATGCATGCAGCTGCTCCATATAGATATCGTGTAACCCGGTGTAGGTATTCAAAATTCGGATGGCAGCATCGTCTAATATTTCATCACGTTTTAAAAAGCCACCCATTAATGACCATTTTCCTCTCTCAGGTTCAAAGTCCCTTTTAATCAAAAGTATTTTTAGCCCCTGATGGTCAAATCCAAAAATGATACAATCTACTGCTAATAAAACCTTATCCGCAGAGCTATAACTGTTTAGCATATTTTATATTTTATTGGTAAATATATAAACTTCCTAATAGGTTTCATAATTTTATTAATGTTGATTTTACACTTACTAAAATAGTAGAGAAATCTATGTTTCAATTCTGTTTAAAAACGTGTAAAAGTACAATTAAATCTTTTTTATACTAAAATGAGGTTATTTTATTCTTGAAAAAATAGATTTTAAGTAAAAATTAACTTTTTTAGTTGCGTATTTTATTACAGGAATGCTCTCTCTTCCTCTTTTTTCAGACAAAAAACCGATTCTTTATAACTTTTTCTTAACAACTGTTTTTTTGATTAAAAAGTTGGTTTTTAATCAAAAGTGTAGTTTTTACACAAATAAAATCATTAAAACACCTTTTTTTTGAAAAAAACACCAAATTTTAAATGTGTATTTAACACTTAAATTACGATATATATTTTTTTTATTCATTTTTTTTATGAGATTAATTTGTTTTTGCGCTTTTTTTTTACTTAAATTTACAAATGTAAAATTAACACTTATAATAATACACTAACTAACTTAAAAAAACCAGTATGATAACAAACCAAAAATTATTTCTTTATTGGAATTTCGTGTTACCAAAAAAAGAATGGCTTATAGCATTATTTATGCTAGTGTTTTCTGTTAATCTTATGTCGGCTCAGGGCAAAGAGATTAGCGGAATTGTTACTTCGACACAGGACAAGTTGCCTTTGCCGGGAGTAAATGTTACGATAAAAGGAACCAAAACCGGAACCACAACCGGATTTGACGGACAGTATTCGATTAAAGCATCACCAAATGATGTATTAGTTTTTTCATTTATAGGATATCAAAATAAAGAAGTACCAGTAGGAAATCAATCAAAGGTTGATATTGCTTTAGGAGAAGACAGCAATAAATTGAATGAAGTGGTTGTAATTGGATATGGAACACAAAAGAAAGGGGATCTTACCGGTTCTATAAGTGTTGTAAACATGGAAGATGCTAAAAAAACAATTACTTATGATCCTGCAAAAATGTTACAAGGTCAGGTAGCCGGGGTAACAGTTCAGTCATCTGGTGAGCCGGGAGGTTTTGTTAATATTAAGATCAGAGGAATCAATTCATTTACAAATAACAATCCTCTTTTTGTAATTGATGGAATGATCGTTGATTCTCCTTATGATTTTGCTCCTGGAGATATTGAGTCTATGCAGGTTTTAAAAGATGCATCTTCGGCAGCTATTTATGGAGTTCGTGGAGCTAACGGAGTTATCATTATTACAACTAAAAAAGGAAAATTAGGAAAGCTTGATATTAAATACAAATCACTTGTCGGGTTTCAAAATGTAGCCAAAGAATGGTCATTAACAGACAGAGTGGGTTATCAGACAATCACTAATGAAGCAGAAAGAAATAGGGATATTAGACAGGGAGTTCCAATCAATATTGCTCCGGGTAATAACCCGACAAGTCCTTATTACATAAATAATGTGGATACCAACTGGCAGGACGAAGCCTTTCAAACAGGTCTAATTCAAAACCATTCCTTAACTTTTAATGGTGGAGCTGAAAGCTTAGGATACAATATGAATGTGGATTATTTTCAAAATACCAGTTATTTAAATTCACCACAGGATTATGAAAGATTATCTATGAACCTGAATTTATATGGTAAAAAAGGAAAATTTAAATACGGTTCTAAATTAGGGTACACTCAGTCTGATAAAGAAAATTTTAATAGCTGGTCAGGAGCTTCAGCAATTGCAGATTTATTAGGAGCTATTCCAACAATGCCGGTTTATGATGCTAACAGGCTTGGAGGTTATGGAGGTACAGATGTTTTAACTCAAAAAGCAATTTCGATGAACGTAATTGGATTTAATAATTTAATTACCAATAACGGAAAAAGAAACCGTTTTATAGGAGATATATGGGGAGAATTGGAAATTGTTAAAGGCTTAAAATATAAACTGGATGCGAGTTTTGATCGTGTAGACTGGCAAAATAGAAAATATGTTCCGGAAAGTGATTTAGGATGGTATTATACAACTAAGGCAGATAAGGCAACACTAGATGTTTCTACAGGTCATGAATCAAGAACTTTTTTGAATAATTTATTGACTTACGAAATTGCGATTGGAAAGCACAAAATTGATGCTTTAGCAGGTTGGATTCAGGAAAGAACAGATCATTATAATCATTTTTCGCAAGGAGTAGGATATAAGTATGGAAGTATTAGTCAGTTAGAATATGCTACAGTAGGTGTAAGTACAAAAGAGTATAATAGAACAATTACAGGTATTTCTTATTTAAGCCGATTGAATTATTCTTTTGATGATCGCTATTTTGTTACCGGAAACTTTAGACAAGATAAAACATCTCTTTTTGCCGCGGAAAATAATACTGGAAATTTTTACTCATTTTCAGGTGCTTGGAAAATTAGCAGTGAAAAATTTATAAAATTACCAGAATGGTTTAATACAATAAAATTACGAGGTGGTTATGGGGAGTTAGGAAATAACACAATAGCGCCATACGCTTACACCACAACAATTAATAAATTTGCCGGATATGATTTTAATAATGAATTAGCTCCGGGAACAACTGTAGTAAGTGCAGTAGACCCAAATGTAAGCTGGGAAAACACAAGTACAACCAATGTTGCTCTTGAATTAGGATTTTTTAACAATGATCTGCAATTTACAGGAGAATATTATGAAAAGAAATCTACTGGTTTATTAATTGGAGTACCATTACCTTATTCTACCGGAGCATTTCCAGCGAGTGTTGTGACCAATGCCGGAGCGGTAAAAAATACTGGTTTAGAATTTACAACTACGTATAACAATCGTCATCATGAATTTAAATACAATATCTCGGCCAATTTAGGAACTTTGAAAAATGAAGTTACCCAGATAGGAATTAACGGAAATCCAATCTATGGTGCCGCTTCTAAAACAGAAGTGGGCAGGTCAATAGGTGAAATTTTTGCATGGGAAACAAACGGTATTTTTCAGGATGCAGCTGATTTAGCATCTTCACCAACACAGAGTAACGCAGGAATTGGTGATCAGAAATTTAAAGATGTGAATGGTGATGGTGCCATTACAGATGCTGACAGAACGTATCAGGGAGTTACAATTCCAAAATACAGTTATGGTTTCAATTTCAGTGCTGAATATAAAAACTTTGATTTTTCAATGTTTTGGCAAGGTGCAGGGGGACATAAAGTTTTCAACGCAATGTACCGCAATTTAATGATTGGAGATTTTGGTAATCATCATACAGACATGTTAAATTACTGGAGCCCTACCAACACAGATACAAACGTACCGCGTCCGATAATCGGAGATCCTAATGGGAATGCAAGGGATTCCAATAGATTTATAGAAGATGGTGATTACTTAAAATTACAAACGATGCAAATTGGATATACTATTCCATTAAAAGAAAATAAATTTATTCAAAAAGCTAATGTATATGTGAATGGTCAGAATTTGTTAATTCTTAGCAAATATAAAGGTTATGACCCTGATTTCAACAGTAACGATGGATTAATATCAAGAGGATATGATGCTGGATCTTTCCCAAATCCAAGAACTATCTCTTTAGGGGTAGAAATACAGTTTTAAGCTAAAACATTTAAAAAAGAATCAAAATGAAATATAAAATATATAATTATATCACAATTTCCCTTTTACTTTCTGTAGTAATGACAAGCTGTGTAAATGATGAGGATTTAGTACAAGCGGATCCTAATGTGGAAACTGCAGCATCCTATTGGAAAAATGATGAAGATGCTTTAAAAGGTGTAAATGCAGCTTATGGAAGTTTATTGACAGATGGTACTTATATGAGAAGTACCCCCCTTTTATTAGACTTAAAAGGAGATGATACCCGTAGTAACAGCCCATGGGGAGCGATGGCTAACGTTGGACGTTTTAACTCCAATGTTACAGATGCCGCTATTTATGGCTGGGCATATGAAACTTATTATCAGGGAATTTATCGCTCTAATCAGGTTTTGACAAATGTTCCTAATATTAATTTTACGGATGCAGCATTAAAAAACAGAATTTTAGGACAGGCTTATTTTTTAAGAGGATTGTACTTGTTTCATGCCGTAAATATGTTCAAAAAAGTTCCAGTACCTACAACATTGGCAACATTTTATCCTCAAAAATCAGAAGCTGAAGGCTGGGCTCAGGTAATTGCTGACTTTAAATCTGCGTCAGAATTACTGCCAATTACGTATCAGGGAATAAATGGAATTGACACGAAGGATTCTAATGGAGATGCGATAAAAGGGCGTGCAACTAAAGGAGCTGCATTAGGATATTTAGGAAAAGCTTATTTGTTTACTAAAGATTTTCCTAACGCCAGAACAACCTTTAAACAGGTAATAGATTTAGGGGTTTACTCTTTGGTTGCTAACTATCGTGATAACTTTACAGATACAAATGAAAACAATTCAGAATCTCTTTTTGAAGTACAATTTAGCAGAGAAGCAGCTGGTGTTGCACTAGGTTGGGGAGGTATTCCTGCTTCTGAATGGGGAAAAACTTCTGCACGAGCGATTACCTACGGTCCAAGAGGATTTGGATTTACAGATGTACAGCCTACGTTTGCATTATTTAATGAATTTCAATTAGAGAAAACAGTTTCGAATCAGGTTGACCCTCGTTTAGATGCTACGATGTTTTACAATAAACCGGGAGGAATGCAATTGTACGGAAAAGATTTTGCAACACAATATGCAGCAAATCCGGGAGATCTTAATGATTTGTTTTGTAGAAAATATCAAAATTCTGATGGAAATTTTGCAGATGAATTTGACTGGCGTTCAGGAATCAATGAGCGTTTGTTAAGATATGCTGACATCCTTTTAATGTATGCAGAATGTTTAAACGAAACTGGCGATACTCCAGGTGCCTACACTTATATTCAAATGGTAAGAGACAGAGTTAATTTGCCAAATTTAGCAACAGCAAAACCAAACATGTCTCAAATACAAATGAGAGAACAAATTGGTCATGAAAGATTTTTAGAATTTGCTCTCGAAGGTCACCGTTTTGATGATATCCGTCGTTGGGGATGGCTACAGGATGAGGCTAAATTAGCCTGGTTAAAGTCAAGAGATGTAGAGTTTAATTCGTACGTACCAGGAAGAGAGTTTTTCCCAATTCCTCAATTAGAAAAAGATAATAATCCGGGAACGGAACAAAATGACAGTTATTAATATTTATTGAATTAGTTAGATTGCATAATATCATATGGCGGCTTAAAATTGCTATGTGATATTATGTTTTTTAAAAAGAATAGCATACAGAGAAGTTAAATTTATACAGTAACTAAAATTAGCATAACAATGAAAACAATAACAAGTTTGGTTTTATTAGCAATATTATTAGTGGGTTGTCAAAATGAAGACGTTGTTTCTCCAAATGAAGAAGCAAATGCTGTGACTCAGAATTCTCAAAATACAAATTTAACTGCAAAAACTGTGGTAGGAAATGTTCCTTCACATGATCCGAGCACAATTGTAAAAAGCGGTGTTAACTATTATGTTTTTACTACAGGCGATAATATTCCAATGACATACACCAGAGATTTGGCAAACTGGACATGGGGTACCTCAGTATTTACTTCCACTCCGAGCTGGATAACAGGCTATGTTCCTGGGTTTACCAAAACATATTGGGCACCTGATGTTGCCTGGTTCAATAACAGATGGAATATGTATTATTCCTGTTCTACTTTCGGATCGGCTACTTCTGCTATTGGATTGGTAACGGCTCCGTCAATTTCTCAAAGTGCAGGGACAACCTGGACAGACAGAGGTGTAGTTGTCTCTTCTAACTCAGCTTCAGATGTAAATGCAATTGACGCTTCAATTTTAGTTGACGGAAGTAACGTTTACATGGCTTACGGTTCCTGGCATGCCGGAATTGGAGTTGTTCAGATTAATCCTTCCACAGGAAAACCAATCGGCACAAGAACCGTTGTAGCTGGCGGAAACAGTGCTTCATGGGAAGCGCCATGCTTAATTAAAGAAGGCAGTTATTACTATATGTTTGTAAACCGCGGAACTTGCTGCAACGGTGTAAACAGTACCTATTATATCGTAGTGGGCCGTTCCACAAGTCCGTTTGGAACATTTGTGGACAAAAACGGTGTATCCCTAAAAAGCGGAGGTGGAACAACCGTTTTAGCTTCTCAGGGTGACTATATCGGGCCAGGTCATTTATCCAGAATTACCGGAACCCAAAAAGGAGCTGTTCATTATTATAACAAAGCAGACAATGGAAATCCAAAAATGGAAATTGTATACTTTACATGGTCAGGAGGCTGGCCAACACTTAAATACTAAAATTAATATCAAGAGGAAAGTTTTATGACTTTCCTCTTAATAACTTTATCTACAAATCATGAAATGAGCAGAACCAAAATTGGCAAAATACCAATGAAGATATGCGAATTACATAATGACCGATAAAATCAATAAAAATCAACATATGAAAAAGACGTTTTTAATTCTATTTGTTTTTACACTTTGTAATCAAATTACTTTCGCTCAAAAAGAAACTACAGTTGTCACATTAAAAAATGATGACAAAGCTCCTGTTATCAACAAAAATATCTACGGACATTTTGCTGAACATTTAGGGCGCTGTATTTACGGAGGTTTTTTTGTGGGTGATACTTCAAAAATACCAAATACTAAAGGCGTTAGAAATGATATTATTGCGGCTTTAAAAGATTTAAAAATTCCAAACCTAAGATGGCCTGGAGGTTGTTTTGCGGATACGTATCATTGGAAAGACGGAATCGGACCTCAGGAAGAAAGACCAACTATCGTAAATAAATGGTGGGGTGGAGTAACAGAAGATAATAGTTTTGGAACACATGATTTTTTGAATATGTGTGAACTTCTTGAAACTGAGCCTTATTTATCAGGAAATGTTGGAAGCGGAACCGTTCAGGAATTGGCTGACTGGGTTCAGTACACCAACTTTAGCGGTAAAAGTCCGATGAGTGATTTACGTAAAAAGAATGGAAGAACAGAACCGTGGAAAGTTAAATTCTGGGGAATAGGAAACGAAGCCTGGGGCTGCGGAGGAAATATGACTGCTGAATATTATGCTGGAGAATACAGAAAATTTGCCACTTTCATGTCGGATTGGGAAAATACTGGCGGAATTACCCGTATTGCATCAGGATCAAACAGTGCCGATTATAACTGGACAGAAGTTTTAATGAAAAACATTCCGCTTAATATGTTAGGTGGACTTGGTGTACATCATTATGCGGTAATCAACTGGAATAAAAAAGGAGACGGAGTTGATTTTACAGAAGAGCAATATTTTAAAACAATGCAATCTGCTTTAAAAATGGAAGAACTTGTTACGAAACACGGTGCTATAATGGATAAATACGATCCTGAGAAAAAAGTAGCCATGCTGGTTGACGAATGGGGTGGCTGGTATGAAGTAGAAAAAGGAACAAATCCCGGATTTTTATACCAACAGAATACCATGAGAGATGCAGTTTTAGCCGGAGCAACCCTTAATATTTTCAACAACCATGCTGACAGGGTTCGTATGGCAAATTTAGCACAATGTGTTAACGTTTTACAGGCAGTTATCTTAACTGATAAAGCAAAAATGATTACTACACCAACTTATCATGTTATGAAACTGTATGCCGTTCATCAGGATGCAAAATTATTACCTGTAAGTTTTCAGTCGCCTTTGTATACAGTTAATGGAGAATCACTTCCTGCAGTATCGGCTTCGGCTTCAAAAGATAAAAACGGAGCAATTCATATTTCTTTGGTAAATGTTGATGCAAAAAATAAAAACAAAATAGAGATTGATGTAAAAGATCTTGGCGTAAAAAACTTCACAGGAACAATATTAACATCAGCGAAATTACAAGATTACAATTCATTCGATACACCAAATAAAATTGTTCCAACAGTTTTTAAAGGTTTCGAAAACAAAAAAGGAAAACTTGAAATCACTATTCCTCCTTACTCAGTAGTTGTTTTAGAAGGAAAATAAAATATTAAAAAGATGAAAAAATCAAATTCCATTTTAAAAATTACTTCATACGTGGGGTTCTTTTTATTTGCTCTTGCGATAGTAAGCTGTTCAAGCGATGATCCTGCAAATAAAGAAACAGATCCGCCGGTAGTAGTACCACCGGTAGTTACGCCTCCTGCATTTCCGGGACCAACGTATGCTGATAATTATATTTCAATATCTTCATGGAACAGCAGGGCACAATGGAATTTGGCTAACGTTCATGATCCAACAGTTGAAAAATCAGGTGAGTACTATTATATGTATCAAACGGATGCTTCCTATGGAAACGCTCACGACGGTCACGGACATTTTCCTTACAGACGTTCGAAAGACCTTGTTACCTGGGAATATATGGGATCGGCTATGGCTACAGTTCCTGCCTGGGTAAAAGATTCATTAAATAATAAAAGAGCCAGAATGGTGCCAGCTTTACCGGCAATTGAAAATCCAAGGTATGGTTATTGGGCTCCTTACATCAAAAAAGTGGGTAATAAATATCGATTGTATTACAGCATTGTAGTAGATGAACCCATTACAGGAACCAGCTTTGAAACGTCATGGTCAGAAAGGGCTTTTATCGGATTGGCAGAATCAGATGATTTGTCAACGAATGTCTGGGTAGATAAAGGAATGGTAGTATGCTCTGAACCTGATGGAGCAAAACCCTATTCTTTTACAGGAGCCAGAAATTGGGAAAATGCTTATTTCAAATTCAATGCAATCGATCCAACTTTTATACAGACTCCTGAAGGCGACCAATATCTGATTTACGGTTCCTGGCATTCCGGAATTGCATCATTAAAACTGGATCCGTCTACAGGAAAACCATATCAGCTAAAAACTCTAAGCGACTATGGGACACGAATAGCTTCCCGAAGTGCAACAAGCCGTTGGCAGGGCTCTGAAGGTCCTGAAATTATTTACAATCCGGAAACTCAGTACTATTATTTGTTCCTTGCTTATGACGGTCTTGATGTTCCTTATAATACAAGGGTTTGTCGTTCTAAAAGTATTACAGGCCCCTTTTTAGGAATCAATGGTGCTAATGTAACTAATGGTGCTGATTGCTGGCCAATGCTTACACATCCTTATGGATTTAATAATCATACCGGATGGGTTGGATTTGCACATTGCTCTGTTTTTCAAAATCCGGATACTAAACAATGGTTTTATGCATCACAAGCTCGTTTGCCTAAAGATGTACCAAATGTTAATGCTTCTAATGCACTTATGATGGGGCATGTTCGTGCCATAAAATGGACCGAAGACGGCTGGCCGGTAGTAGATCCTGAAAGATATGCAGCTGTACCGGAAACGACAATTACAGAGGCTTCTTTTATTGGAACCTGGGAACAAATTACCATGAATTACCAATATGCTACTATTCAAAAATCGGTTACGATTTATTTAACCGCTGACAAAAAAGTGAGTGGAGGCGCTACTGGTACATGGTCGTATGACAGCACTGCTAAAACATTAACTGTAAATGGTGTAAAATGCAAAGTTAGTGATGCCTGGGATTGGGAATCAGCTACGAGAAAAGTAACGATCAGTTATTCCGGATTAACAACAGCCGGTGTACCGGTTTGGGGTAAAAAAATTAATTAAAAGTCCAATTGCCCTTTCATAACCGGAAGGGCTTTTGCAAATAATATTGCCAATTAAACCATAATGAAAAATCTAATTACATGCGTGTCATTTTTAGTTATGATTGCGTCATGCACAACAGCGGTCGCACAATCTTCTGTAAGCCAAATTGATCCTGCAAAATATAATAATCCAATTATAAAAGATCAATATACAGGTGATCCTGCAGCATTGGTTTACAAAGACAAAGTGTATTTGTATGCAGGTCATGATGAAGCACCAAATGATTTTAACTTTTATAAAATGAACGAATGGGTAGTCTATTCTTCTTCAGATATGAAAAAGTGGGAATCACATCCGGTACCTTTAAAAGTAACCGATTTTGCATGGGCAAGAGGAGATGCCTGGGCTTCGCAGGTTATCGAAAGAAACGGAAAGTTCTACTGGTATGTAACGGTTTCTCATGGAAAAATTGACGGAAAATCAATTGGAGTTGCTGTTTCAGACAGTCCAACCGGACCTTTCAAGGATGCTTTAGGAAAAGCCTTGATTACAAATGATATGACAACTCACACTAAAATAAGCTGGGATGATATTGATCCGACGGTTTATATCGACAATGATGGTCAGGCGTATTTATTCTGGGGGAACACGGTTTGTCATTATGCCAAATTAAAAGAAAACATGACCGAATTAGACGGCCCAATCCAAACAATTGATTTACCAAATTTCACCGAAGCACCGTGGATTCACAAACATAAAAACTGGTATTATTTATCGTATGCGTATCAGTTTCCTGAAAAAATCGCCTATGCCATGAGTAAGTCCATCACTGGTCCTTGGGAATTTAAGGGAATTTTGAATGAATTGGCAGGAAACAGCAATACTAACCATCAGTCGATAATTGACTTTAAAGGGCAATCGTATTTTATTTATCACAATGGAGCCTCACAACCACATGGCGGAAGTTTCAGAAGATCGGTTTGCATGGATAAATTATTTTATAACAAAGACGGAACAATGAAAAGAGTGATTATGACTTCTGAAGGAATTCAATAGGAACAAATTTTAAATTTTCACAATATAAGTGATATAAGTTCATGTAAAATTGGACTTGGAAATTTACTGCTCTTATAACTTACTGATTTAAAAATTTTTCAGCTTAAACAAGCTAAACTTAAATTTACTTACATCACTTATATGGTGAAAAAAGTTTAGTTATAGTTTCAGCTTATATGATTTAAAAACGTTCCAATTCAAAACTAAATTAAATGACCTTATATTACTTATATGGTTAAAAAACATAACGTATGAAGTTTTACATAAAACATATATTTTTTGTTCTAATGATGCTAATAGCTTCAGCTTCATTTGCACAGGAAATTGTAGTACACGATCCGGTTGTCATCAAACAAAAAGACACTTATTATTTGTATTGCACTGGTAAAGGAATCAGTGTTTTTAGCTCGAAAGATTTAAAAAAATGGAATCCCGAACCTCAGGTTTTTGCAGAAAAACCAGTTTGGGCAGATGGCGTTGCGGCAGATTTTAAAAACCATATCTGGGCACCGGATATCTCCTTTCACAATAACATTTATTATCTGTATTATTCGGTTTCGGCTTTCGCCAAAAATACTTCGGCAATTGGTGTTGCGACCAATACAACATTAGATCCAAAAGATAAAAATTACAAATGGGTCGATCACGGAATTGTGATTCAGTCACAGCCTAACCGTGACATGTGGAATGCCATTGATCCGAATTTAGTTTTTGATGAAAATAATACAGCCTGGCTCTCTTTTGGTTCGTTTTGGGAAGGATTAAAACTGGTAAAATTAAATCCGGATTTAAAATCGATTGCACAGCCTCAGGAATGGCACACGATTTCGAAACGTAAAAGAAGCTTTGAATTAGCAGATGCTGATCCCGGCGACGGCGCACTTGAAGCTCCTTTTATTTTTAAGAAAAATGGTTATTACTACCAATTCCTTTCCTGGGATTTATGCTGTCGCGGGGAAAAAAGCACTTATAAAGTAGTCGTAGGAAGATCTAAAAATGTCACAGGACCTTATGTTGATAAAGAGGGAAAACCTTTAAACCAGGGTGGAGGAAGTCTAATGGTTCAGGGCGACGAAAACTACTTTGGCGCAGGCCATAACAGCGCATACACTTTTGATGGAAAAGATTATATTTTTTACCATGCATACGAAAAGAAAACGAACGGAACGCCAAGATTAGTAGTCAAAGAAATGCAATGGGATAGTGACTTATGGCCTGTTTTAAAATAAGAATAAAATATTGAATGTCTGAGTTCCTTACAAATAAATTAATTCAAACAAAAAAGTATAACATGCAAACAAACATATTAAAAAATCTGGCACTTTCAGCCGTTGTTTTGTTAAGTATCACTTCCTGTACAGATAAAAAAGCAGAAAAAGAGCTGTCTAAAGAACAAGTGACTACTACAAAAACAACCTTAACGAACAAACCTATTGTATTGCAAAGAGCAGATCCTTTTATCTACAAGCATACAGATGGATATTACTATTTTACAGGATCGGTACCAACCTACGACGCTATAGAGTTAAGACGAGCAAAGTCTATTGATGAACTTCAAAAAGCTGAAACTTTCAGAGTATGGGAAAAACATAAAAGCGGCCCCATGAGCCGTCATGTCTGGGCTCCGGAACTTCATTATTTAGATGGAAAATGGTACGTATATTTTGCAGCAAGCCAAGAAGACGATATTTGGAAATTAAGACCTTATGTTTTGGAGTGTACAGGTCAGGATCCTTTACATGACAAGTGGATTGAACTTGGGCAAATGCAGGCAGCTGACGCAGATCCAAAAAGCTTTACCGATTTTTCTCTGGACGGAACTGTATTTGAGCATAAAAATAAACGCTATTTCTGTTGGGCAGAAAAAACCGGCGGGCAGTTCGCAGCTTCTAATTTGTATTTAGCCGAAATGGAATCACCCGTAAAACTAAAAACAGTTCAATTCATGTTAACGACTCCGGATTATGATTGGGAACGCATAGGTTTTTGGGTAAATGAAGGTCCTGCAGTTATTAAAAACAAAGGGAAAATTTACATTACTTTTTCGGCAAGTGCTACTGGTGCCTGTTACAGTATGGGAATGATGGAAGCAGATGAAAATGCTGATTTACTAGATAGAAATTCCTGGAAAAAATCCAGATATCCGGTATTAAAAACCAATGAAGCAAAACATGTTTATGGGCCAGGTCATAACTCCTTCACAGTAGATGAAAACGGAGAACCATTAGTAATTTATCATGCAAGGGATTACGAAAAAGCTGTTGGTGATCCAAAAGTTGTGCCTGCGACAGATAAAAGACCGTTGAAAGAAATTATTGCAGATCCGTTATATGATCCTAATCGTCATGCGAGAATGATGAAATTAAAATTTGATAAAAATGGTACACCAATATTCGAATTTAACTAAAAACTCCGAATAGGAATGTTGAGGAATCTTTGGCAGCGCCAACCAAAAGTAGCCCTAAAGAAAGTGAGTTTAAGCTGAAAGGAAACCAAATTCAATACAATTTCCGGCATACTCAGCTACTGTTCTTAAAATAAAGATGAAATAATCGCAACAGAATAAATGTATAATTAACGTTTGTTTTTTGTTTTTAGCTTAAATCATTGTTTTGATGCATTATCTGTAAAAAACAATAAGCTTATTTTTATTAAGTGTTTTTTGTACACTTATAAATTAATTATATTATATTTGTCTCATTAAAATGATTTCGAAGATGAAAAATTACGTTATAGGATTAGATTACGGAACAGATTCTGTTCGTGCGGTGCTGATAGATACTGAAAATGGGCAGGAATTGGCATCTAATGTTTCTCATTACAAAAGATGGAAGATTAAGCAATATTGTGATGCATCGATCAATCAGTTTCGCCAGCATCCTCTGGATCATATTGAAGGACTGGAAATTACGATTCAGACAGTTGTAAAAGAAAGCGGTGTCGATTCATCTTTGATAAAAGGAATCTGTATTGATACTACAGGATCTTCTCCGGTGCCGGTTACAAAAGACGGAACTCCATTGGCTTTGACAAAAGGTTTTGAAGAAAACCCAAATGCAATGATGGTGTTGTGGAAAGATCATACGGCTATCAGTGAAGCAAACGAAATCAACGAACTGGCCGTAAGTTGGGGAGGAGAAGACGTAACAAAATATGTAGGCGGAATTTATTCATCAGAATGGTTTTGGGCAAAAATCCTGCATATTGCAAGAGAAGATGAAGCCGTTCGAAATGCAGCGCACACCTGGATGGAACACTGCGATTTAATGACGTATTTGTTAATTGAAGACAAAGATTTAAAAACTTTCAAAAGAAGCCGTTGTGCAGCTGGTCACAAAGCCATGTGGCACGAAGACTGGAACGGATTGCCGCCAGCTGAATTCTTAGAAAAATTACATCCGTATTTAGCACAGCTTCGCGGAAATTTATACGATGAAACCTATACATCTGATTTAGTTGCCGGAAAATTAAGCAAAGAATGGGCAGACCGCTTAGGACTTTCTACAGATACCGTTGTAGCTGTTGGAACTTTCGACGCACACTCAGGAGCGGTAGGAGCTAAAATTGGCGAAAATACTTTGGTTCGCGTAATGGGAACTTCAACCTGTGATATTTTGGTTGGTTCTTATGAAGAAGTAGGGACTAAAACCGTTCGCGGAATCTGCGGACAGGTTGACGGATCTGTGATTCCAGGATTTGTTGGTCTTGAAGCAGGACAATCTGCTTTTGGAGATTTACTGGCCTGGTACAAAGAATTACTGATGTGGCCAACAGAACAATTATTAGGTGCTTCAACTCTTTTAAATGACGCTCAAAAAGAACAGTTAAGAGAAGAATTCAGCGATAAATTAATCGTAGAATTGACGAAAGAAGCTGAAAAGATTCCGTTGTCTGAAAGTGTACCAACCGCTTTAGACTGGATCAACGGACGCAGAACTCCGGATGCTAATCAGGAAGTAAAAAGCGCCATTTCAAACTTATCTTTAGGATCAAAAGCGCCTCATATTTTTAAAGCTTTAGTAAACGCAATCTGTTTTGGATCTAAAAAGATTGTGGATCGTTTTGAAGAAGAAGGTGTAAAAATTGACAGCGTTATCGGTATTGGTGGTGTTGCCAGAAAATCGCCTTTTATCATGCAGACTTTGGCAAACGTTTTAAACAAGCCAATTAAAGTAGCCTTGTCAGATCAGGCTCCGGCTTTGGGAGCTGCAATTTATGCCGCAGTAGCTTCCGGAATTTATCCAAATGTAATCGAAGCCAGTCAAAAAATGGGAAGTCCTTTTGAAAGCGAATACACGCCACAACTTGACAAAGTTGCTGCTTACAACAAATTACTTTTAGCATACGACCAATTAAGCAGTTATGCCGATCCATCTATTAAAATTACAGAAAATGAGCTCTCTTTATAAAGATTTAAAACAAGAATGTTACGAAGCCAACATGCAGTTAAATGCATTGAATCTGGTGGTTTACACTTTTGGAAATGTAAGTGCTGTGGACAGAAAAAATGGTGTTTTTGCCATTAAGCCAAGTGGTGTGCCTTACGAAGATTTAAAACCGGAAGATATCGTGATTGTTGATTTTGACAATAACATTATTGAAGGAACCATGCGTCCGTCATCAGACACCAAAACGCATGCGTATTTATACAAAAACTGGCCAAATATTGGAGGGGTGGCTCATACACATGCTACATATTCAGTTGCCTGGGCACAATCGCAGCAGGATATTCCAATTTTCGGGACAACACACGCAGATCACTTAACTGCTGATATTCCGTGCGCGCCGCCAATGGCAGATTCTTTAATTGAAGGAAACTATGAACACAATACCGGAATTCAGATTTTGGATTGTTTCAAAGAAAAAAATCTTTCATATGAAGAAGTAGAAATGGTCTTAATCGGAAATCACGGTCCGTTTGCCTGGGGAAAAAATGCAGCAAAAGCGGTTTACAATAGTAAAGTTTTGGAAGTAGTAGCCGAAATGGCCTACCTGACTTTACAAATAAACCCGAATGCACCACGATTAAAAGATTCATTGATAAAGAAACATTACAACCGTAAACACGGAAAAGATTCGTATTACGGACAGTAAAAAAATTTAGTTTCAGGTTTCATGTTTTTTTAGTTTCAAGTTTTTGGAACGTAACTTGAAACCTGAAACAGACAGAACAAAAATAATAAACATAACAATTCAAGTTTTAAGGCTAAGCAAACGTGAAACCTGAAACGTGAAACAAAATTAAACAAAAACAATGATTGATATCTCTCAAAAAGAAGTATGGTTTGTAGTAGGAAGCCAGGAATTATATGGTGAAGAAACACTAAGAAAAGTAGCAGAACATTCTCAGATAATTGCAAAAGGGTTAGGAGAATCGTCTCAAATTCCTGTAAAAGTAGTTTATAAGGATGTGGTAAAATCTCCGGCTCAGATTTTAGATGTATGTTTGGCAGCAAACACTACTAAAAACTGTATCGGACTTATCACCTGGATGCATACTTTCTCACCTGCAAAAATGTGGATTGGCGGATTAAGCATCTTGAAAAAACCATTATGCCACTTGCATACCCAATACAATGCTGAAATTCCGTGGGGATCTATCGACATGGATTTCATGAATCTTAATCAATCAGCTCACGGAGATCGTGAATTTGGTTTCATCATGTCCAGAATGCGTAAAAAACGCAAAGTGGTTGTAGGACACTGGGAAGACGAAAGAGTTCAGAAAAAATTAGGTATTTGGACAAGAGTAGCTTTAGGATGGGATGAACTTCAAAACCTTAAAGTAGCCCGTATTGGAGACAATATGCGTGAAGTTGCCGTTACTGAAGGTGATAAAGTTGAAGCTCAAATTCGTTTCGGAATGTCGGTTAACGGTTTTGATTCTTCAGATGTTACGAAACATATCGAGAAAGTTACAGATGCACAATTAAAAGATTTGTTGGCAGTTTATGCCTCTTCTTATAACTTAACGGATTCTTTAAAAGAAGGCGGAGCGCAAAGAAGTTCATTAGTAGAAGCAGCAAAAATCGAATTAGGTTTAAGAGCTTTCCTTGAAGAAGGAGGATTTGGAGCTTTTACAGATACATTTGAAAATTTGGGAGCATGGAAACAATTACCAGGAATTGCAACTCAAAGATTAATGGCTGATGGTTATGGTTTTGGTGGAGAAGGTGACTGGAAAACGGCTGCAATGGTAAGAGCATTAAAAGTAATGAACGTTGGTCTTGAAGGCGGAACTTCTTTCATGGAAGATTACACCTACCATTTCACACCACAAAAATCATACGTTTTAGGATCGCACATGTTGGAAATCTGTCCATCTATTGCTGACGGAAAAGCTTCTTGTGAAGTACATCCTTTAGGAATTGGAGGAAAAGAAGATCCGGCCCGTTTAGTATTTAATTCACCTGCAGGAGAAGCAATCAACGTTTCATTAGTAGATATGGGGAACCGTTTCCGTTTAATTGTAAACGAAGTAGTAGCTGTAAAACCAATGGCTGAATTACCAAAATTACCGGTTGCAAGAGTTTTATGGGATTGTAAACCAAACCTTGATATTGCTGCTACAGCGTGGATTTTGGCAGGCGGAGCACACCACACTGTGTACAGCCAGTCGGTAACAACGGAATTCATGGAAGATTTTGCAGATATCGCCGGAATCGAATTATTAGTGATTGATGAAAAAACTACAATTAGAGATTTCAAAGATAAATTGAATGCCAACGAAGCGTATTACCATACGTTTCAACACGGATTGTAATATATAAGTCAAAAGTCTAATGTCGTAAAGTCTAAAAGTACCAATGTTAATGAATGAAACCTTGGTAAATTTTGTAACTTTCGACATTAGATTTTTGACTTTAAGACTTAGACTTTACAACTTTAAACCAAAAAAATTATGAATGTATTAAAACGTTGTGCTTTCGGAATTGGGATAATCGGTTTGGCAACACTTTCTGTTCAATGTAAAAGCGATAAAAAAATGGATGCAACCACTACTCAAGAAGCAAAAGATTCTGTAACAATTGTAAAATCGGATTACGGAACAACTCCAAAAGGAGAAAAAATTGAAAGCTACAAGCTGAAAAACCAAAACGGAATGGAAGTAGATATCATCACTTTTGGTGGTATTATCACGGATTTAAAAGTGCCAAACAAAGACGGTGTTTCTGAAAATGTAGTTACCGGATTTACTTCTCTGGAACAATACATGAAACCAAACCCGTTTTTCGGAGCTTTGATCGGACGTTTCGGAAACCGAATTGCAAAAGGTAAATTTACATTAGACGGTAAAGAATATACATTAGCAATCAATAATGCTCCAAATGCTTTGCACGGAGGGCCTGAAGGTTTTTTTAGAGTAGTCTGGAAAGCAGAAGAAGCTAAATCAGGAGAAGCAGCAGTTTTGAAATTATCTTATTTAAGCAAAGATATGGAAGAAGGCTATCCTGGAAACTTAAAAGTTTTAGTGACGTACACGTTAACTAAAAACAACGAATTGGAAGTGCTTTACGAAGCAACTACAGATAAAAAGACCGTTGTAAACTTAACACAACACACGTATTTCAACCTATCAGGTGATTTCTCTAAAACGATTTTAGATCATGAACTTACTTTGAATGCGGATAAAATTGTTCCGGTAGATGCTACTTTAATCCCGACTGGTGAATTGCAGGATGTTGCCAACACGCCATTCGATTTCAGAAAGCCAAAATTAATTGGAAAAGATATCGATGCTAAAGATGAACAATTAATAAGAGGAAAAGGGTATGACCACTGCTGGGTACTGAACAATCCTGAAAAAGGAAAAACAGTTATCGCAACAGCTTACCACCCTGCAAGCGGAAGAGTTTTAGAAGTTACCACAGATGAACCTGGAATTCAGTTTTACTCCGGAAACTTCCTTGACGGAACTTTACCAATGCGTAACGGCGGAACCTATGCGCACAGAACAGGTTTCTGTTTAGAAACACAACACTACCCGGATTCTCCAAACCAGAAAAACTTCCCAACGACAGTTTTAAATCCGGGCGAAAATTATAAAACGAAAACAACCTTTAAGTTTTCTGTAAAAAAATAAGTTTAATCAGTTTTGTTAGTTCAATTCAAAAACCTCGAAAGTTGTGATTTCGAGGTTTTTTTGTTATTTTATTAACTTAGATGCTAAAATAAATTATTTTTAGAATTTCTCAAAGGGGCAAAGGTGTAGAAAATGAAAAACTTTGCAACTTGTACAAATTTTATTGTATAATGACTGGGACATAATAGTTATAAATTCCAAAAAGTTATATTATTAAAATTGGACAAAAGATGTGTTAATTTATATGTTTGATAGTGATTTTTTAAAGAAAACGTATTACATTTGCACCAACAAGTTATTCACAATCAAAACGATTTATTCACATTTACATTCAGAAAGATGAAAATTATTTCAAAATTCTCGAAAAAAACTAAAGTTCAATCAAGTGCAAGTAGCGCAGGTAAAGATATCAAGAGTATTGATTTTACATGCAATGTTGTTCATGTTGGACATGTTTTGACTATAAGTGATATTAATAAAAATAGATCAAGTAAGTATAACTATCTTTCTTTTTAATATCATTTATATTTTAGATGGCATTAAAAGGCTACCATTATACCTCTAAAGGTAGTGATTTTGATTCAAATAATACTCAACTAGAACGTTATACATTTAAGTCTGATATAGTAAATCAACAGTATATTGTTGAAATACTTATTCTTGAGCATGATATATATGTGGCTCAATTTTATTTAAAAAATCATAGACTATCAGGTAAAAGATTTAACCTTCTTTTGGATAATCCAATAGAAAAAAATAATCGACATGTTTTATATGTTCTAAATACGATTACTAATATTTGTTTAGATATATATGCTAAAAATCCTAATGCATCTTTTGGATTTATGGGCGCTCCTACATCAAAAGAGTCAAATCCAAAGAAGAATAAAGCAAATATAAATCCCGATAGGACAATTAAAAATACAAAAAGACATAGGGTCTATTCTCTATACGTTAAGCGATATTTTTCTCCTGAAAAATTTACACATATTGTTTTTAATGACTCAAGTTGTTATTTATTGAAGAATAATTCAAATTTGAAATTAGACGTATCACTTTCAAATGATTATCACAATGAGTTGATTAAGACTAAAATGTCTATTAATTAAAGAAGAATAGATAGTTGTTTTTTTGCAAACCAGAGGACTCGGATATACTAAAAACTTGTTAGTAAAACAGTGCGGATTTATAATCCTTGCCCGCAAAGTTGGTAGTGAAATAGTTTTTGTAAAATGAATTGAAAGTATTGAAAAAGCAGAATCATTCTATAAGAAGCGAAACCAAATCATGCAAATCAATATCCTGAAAGCACAAAAAAATGATTTAGTCACAATTCTTCAATTACAAAAAGATTGCTACCTCTCTGAAGCCGAAATTTATAATGATTATGAAATTCAGCCCTTAACACAAGATTTAGAATCATTAGAAAAGGAATTCGAAAATTCAATAATTTTGAAGAGTGTAATCAATGGAGAAATTGCAGGTTCAATTCGGGGTTATGAAGCAGAAGGAACCGCTTACATTGGTAAGCTGATTGTCAGAAGTGATCACCAAAACAAAGGAATCGGCAGAAAGCTCATGGTTGCAATAGAAACGAGTTTTAAAGACTGTAACCGATTTGAATTGTTTACCGGATTTAAGAGTGAAAAGAATCTTTATCTCTATAACAAAATTGGTTATAGTGAATTTAAACGAAAAATTATAGATGATAACTTGACACTTGTTTACTTAGAAAAGATAAAATAAAAATGACCTTCAAACACATTTTCAAAGCAGCAATAAACTGGAATTCCAAACAAAATCAAGAACAATCAGAAAGAAAATTCTACAGCAAAAGCCATAAAATTTTAATCGAAGGAAAACCCGTTTTAAACGTTTCTGCTGCCAAAGCTTTTAAAGGTGATCCCGAATTATACAATCCGGAGGATCTGCTTTTAAGCAGTCTGGTTTCCTGTCACATGATGTCGTATTTATATGTATGTTCCCAAAACGGAATAGAAGTTCTGGAATATTCAGATCATGCAGAAGCCATACTGGAAGTTGCTTCCGATGGCAGCGGACGTTTTACAGAAGTTCGTCTGCATCCAAATGTAGTAATTGCAAACGCTGACAAAGTTCAGGAAGCTTTAGATTTACATACAAAAGCAAACCAATTGTGTTTTATTGCCAACTCCTGTAATTTTCCGGTTTTGCATCAGGCAAATTGCAAAGCGTTGTGAAATAAAAAAAGAGACTGGTGGCCCAGTCTCTTTCATATATTGTCTTTTTTTATTTTTTTTTGATCGGGGTTTTTATCAAAAGAAATTAATTTTTCAAATCTTTGATTACTTTAAAAGCAACGTCAACTTGTTCTTCTCCTACTAAGATTGTGAATTCATTAGAAGTCGAAATTACCTCATTGATAATAATTCCTTCCCAGGCTAAACGCTGAAAAATGAAATAATAAATTCCAGGAACTACAATATTTTCTTTTGGTAATTTTACAGTAATAGAAGCCAGATTATCCAATTTCTGAATCAGTTTTTCGCGGATAAAATGTTTTTCAACTAAATGATTGATACTGCTGCTTACTACGATATTCGTTTCGTTTACGCCACGTGATGAGGTATAAAAAATATCAGACAGCACATTAATATCAGAAATCAAATCAGCTTGTTTGTTTAAAACAGAGTCTGAAGCTGCAAAAGTGTAATCTGTCAATTCAGAACGAACCGTAATTTCACCAATGTTTTTAATGACCTTATTGATTTTGTGGTTCAGTTTAAAATCTAATTCTTCTGTTAGTCTTTTTAGGGACATTACTACAGCGCCTTGTTTTACTTCTTTACCGAATTCGCTTTCCAGTTCGGTCATGATGTTACGGGACAAAGATGTCAGGTTGATAATTCCCAAGGAAAGTGCATTCAGTAAAAATGGCTTGGTTTTGATGTAATTTTCTACAATCGAAGAAACGGTTTTCATAATCTTTTAATTGTTTTTGGGTAACGTAATTGTGTTAGTTTGGTTGTTTGTGATGTTATAAATCTCTGCAAAGATAAATTAAAAAACAATTTGTTACAAATATAACAATAAAAAAATATGTTAAAAATGATAAAAAGCGTCAGTAAGATGCTCAATAGCAAATGATTCCTGACTTTTATGGATAGCAATGATGTCAAAACGAATTTCTAAATCGTCTTCAAAATCTTTTTCCCTATCGTTTATGTAGGCATTTACTGCTTTTATGAGAAGCTGAATCTTTTTGGGTTTCACAAAATCCTGCGGCAAACCGAAATCTAAACTTGATCTGGTCTTTACTTCAATCACCGCCAGAAAATTATCTTTTTTGGCGAGAATATCAATTTCGGCTTTTTGAAAAACCCAGTTTCTTTCTAGAATTTTATAGTCGTTTTGAAGCAGATATTCTACGGCTAAATCTTCACCTTTTTTTCCTAGTTCGTTGTGTTCAGCCATTTTTTGGGTTAGATTTTTAGAGTTGAAGAAATTTCACTTTTGAAAAATAGTATGCAAAAAGTAATTCTACTAACTCAAACAGCCATTAGAATTTATGGTAATTTGTTTTTAAGATTTGATGTCCAAAAACAGGACTGTCATATTCAATTCTGTCTTGAAACTCTTGAACTTCCCATGGAGGATCAATAGGAATATTATCAATTTTATCACCGTTGAGTTTACATGATTCTGCATATAATTCATCCTCAACTAAAATAAAATTTTGTTTATGTTCAATAAATGGAAAATTAAAAGCATCTTCATGTCTTTTCAAAGTTTTGGTTTCTATCTCAATTGCTCCCCATTGATGAACTGATCTAAAAAAAATCATTTTTGTTTCTGGAATAAACACAAAGTTTATTTCATTTAAATTTTCAGCTTTTTCTTTCCATTCAAATTTGACTTTCAATTGACTTTTAAAAGTTTTAAAGTACACAATTGAACAAGCTATAATATTTTCTGAATTGCCTTTTTTTTCAGTGCAGGTAATATCACAGTCATCAACAATTATATTGTTTTTAAAATTCTGGATAGAAATCTCCATATATAATTAATTGTTAGTGCTAAAGTCCTATATGTATAATTTTTTACTTAAAAATAACAGTACTCCCGGAAGCATTCACTTCAATAGAGATCGTACTTCCCATAACAAGCGCACGATTATCCTGAATATGTCCGGCCGGAAAATTAAAAATCACCGGAATATTGTATTTTTTGGTCACGTCATCTACAATTTCCAGCGCATTTTTCCCCCACGGAACTTCATTGTCTTTCATTTTGGTCATACCGCCAATAATGATTCCTTTCAGGTTTTCGATACAACCATTTCGACGTAAATTCATCATCATACGATCAATATGATACAGGTATTCATCTAAATCTTCTATAAATAAAATTTTGTCTTTGCAGTCAATTGCTGACGGAGATCCTAATAAACTGTATAAGATAGAAAGATTTCCACCCACCAATTCACCTGTTCCCTGACCAAAACGGTTCATGTTATGTGGAGCAATAGAATACGAAATAGCCTCACCAAATATTGCCGATTTCATAGAACTGATGGCTGCCGGAGTAGCACGCGGAATCGTAACCGGCATAACCCCATGAATAGATTTGTAACCCATGGTATTGAGGTGATTGTGCAAAACCGTAACGTCACTAAAACCAATAACCCATTTTGGATGTTGCTTGAATTTCGTAAAATCCAGTAAATCCAGCATTCTCACAGTTCCGTAACCCCCTCGTACGCACCAGATCGCTTTTATATTCGGATTATCGAGTTGCTTTTGAAAATCGGCAGCGCGTTGTTCGTCTGTTCCGGCCAATTGATGGTAATCGAGTCCGATTGAATTTCCGATTACGGCTTCTAAACCCCAGCTTTTCAGTAAATCTATAGTAGGTTTTAAATTATCATCGATGTTTTTTCTGGCTGTTGCCAAAAGAGCTACGGTATCTCCTTTTTGTAAATAAGGTGGTGTTATCATGTTTTGTTGGGATTGACAGGTAAAGGATTGGAAAGCAAAAATAAGAAATACGAATCTGTAAAAAGCAAAAGGGCTGTTTATAGTAAGGAATCTGCTTGTATTCATTTTCTTTTTGGCTTTTTGATTTATTAATAACAAAGATAGAGATTTAAAAAAATAAATTTAATTGAAATTTCTTACAAATGTAAAATTTCATTAATTTCAGCGATTTAAAAAATCAATTTTTATGCGAATAATTACACTTAGAATTTGTTTTATTTCTTTGTTTTCGATTGCGGCTTATGGCCAGGCCAAAAAATATAGTATCCATACGGCAGCTTTTTACAATTTCGAAAATCTTTTTGACACTATTGATGATATTTACACGAACGATGATGAATGGACGCCAAACGGAGTTCAAAACTGGACAACAGAAAAATACCATCAAAAATTACAAAATCTTTCCGGAGTTTTGTCTGAAATCGGAACGCCTGAAAATCGGAATGCACCAACTTTAATCGGAGGTTCCGAAATTGAAAACAGAGGTGTTCTGGAAGATTTGATTAAGCAACCTAAGCTGCTTTCTTTCGATTACGGAATCATTCATTTTGATTCGCCCGACAAAAGAGGTATCGATGTGGCATTATTGTATCAGAAGAAATTTTTTAAACCGACTACTTTTTCAAATATACCTTTATATATATTGAAAAATAAAAATGTACAAGAAGAGAAAAAAGAAGAATCAACTGATGAAGAAATAACGACGGCAATTCAAAACAATCGGGTTTTTACCCGTGACCAGCTTTTGATAACCGGTTTTTTAGAAGGAGAAGAAATTAATATCATTGTCAATCACTGGCCTTCGCGTTCCGGAGGAGAGAAAGCAACAAGCGAATATCGTGAAGCAGCAGGAAAATTAAACCGAAAAATAATCGATTCGCTGCAGCAAATTAATCCAGATGCAAAAGTCATTACAATGGGCGATTTAAACGACGGTCCGTATAATAAAAGTATAAAAACTGCCTTGGGGGCAAAAGCCAAAAAAGCAGAAGTTCCGGAATTTGGCACTTATAATCCTTTTGAAGAAATGGCGAAACGCGGCATGGGAACTACAGCTTTTCGGGATTCCTGGGATATTTTCGACCAGATCATTATTACGCAATCACTTATAAAACCTGATTTTTCATCGTTTAAATTCTGGAAAGCCGGGATTTTCAACAAGCCCTATCTCATTCAGAATTCAGGACAATACAAAGGATATCCGTTGCGGCACAGTTCGAACGAAGTTGGTTTCAGCGACCATTTTCCTGTTTATATTTATCTGATAAAAGAAATGTAAACTCACGACTACTGCTGTGCCTCTCTACAAATTTTCCTTAACTTAGCCTCTCATAAATTTAGAATCTCAAAAAATGGCTATAGCAAAACCTTTCAACCTGACTAAATGGATAGACGAAAACCGTCATTTACTAAAACCGCCTGTTGGAAATAAAAATTTATATGTTGATTCAGGCGATTATATTGTTATGATCGTGGCAGGACCAAATGCCCGAAAAGATTATCATTATAACGAAACCGAAGAACTTTTTTACCAGCTGGAAGGAAATATAAAAGTGGTAATTCAGGAGGATGGCGAACGCAGGGAAATGATTCTGAATGCAGGCGATATGTATCTCAATCCTGCAAAAGTGCCACATTCTCCGGTTCGTTCCGAGGGGTCTATTGGTTTGGTGATTGAGCGAAAACGTGCCGGATTAGGCTACACAGACGGTTTGCTTTGGCATTGCGACAACTGCAACCATAAATTATATGAAGTATTTTTCGAACTGCACAATATCGAAAAAGATTTCCTGCCGCATTTCGAACATTTCTACAATTCAGAAGAGCTGAGAACCTGCGATAATTGCGGAACCGTTATGGAATCTGATCCGAGGTTTGTGGCTAAGAAATAATTTTAGACAAATTTATAAATACAAAAACCGATAGATTTTTTAAATTTATCGGTTTTTTTAGGAGCTATTTCCCGCTATCCGTTTCAAACTAAGTTCACTGAACTCGAATGAAAATAAATGCTAAGTGAAGTAATCTTTTTTTCGATAAACAATCTCAAAAAAGGGTTTTCACTACTCGGGGCTATGCTGTTTTCAAATGATCTTTTAAAATTTAATCTCTTAATCGGACAATAAAGAGTATAAATCCGAAAAAAAGTAAACCTAATCCCAGGCAAAGACAAATTGTGCTTATAAAAGGGCCACCAATATTTTCAGACCAGGCTATTCCATTTAAAATAAAACCAACAGGTATCATTACAAGCGGTAATAATATTTTTTTATTTTTCATTTGACTATTTTTTCACACTCCCAATAATCCCTTTCAAAAACCCATTAAAATCAAAAGCAGGATCTTCCTTCAATCCCATTCTCACAATCACCATATCTTTTGATGGAATAATCGCAACCATTTGACCCTGATAACCGTTGCAGTAAAACATGTCGCGTGGAGCGTCCGGGAATTTTCCGCCGGCATTCAGCCAGAATTGTGCTCCATATTTTCCTTCCGAAGTATTGGTTGGTGTTGCGGTGTATTTTACCCAGCTTTCATCCAGAATTTGCTCACCGTTCCAGTTACCTTTATTTAAATACAGTAATCCAAATTTAGACCAGTCGCGTGCAGTCGCCCATGCGTATGAGGAACCTACAAAAGTTCCGCTCATATCCTGTTCTGTAATCATCGAATTCATTCCGATTTTATCAATCACGGCGCTGTACCAAAAATCAAGATATTCCTGTTGGGTTTTAAATTGTCTTTTTAAAATTAGTGATAATAAATTGGTCGTTCCCGAAGAGTAATTCCAATGCGTGTTGGGTTTAAACTGAGCCGGTTTGTCCAGCTGTACTTTGCCCATATCTTCTGCCTGAAAAAGCATTTTGGTAGCATCGCAAATCGTGTTGTAATTCTCTTCCCACTCCAAACCCGAATTCATGTGCAGCAGATCATTGATAGTGATGTTTTTGCGTTCGTCATTTTGCCATTCTGCGACAGGAGCTGGTTTGAAAATATCTATTTTTCCTTGCTTAGCAAGCACGCCAAAAGCCGAACTGGTAATACTTTTTGTCATCGACCATCCCAGAATTCTGCTGTCTTTCGTAAAACCGGTATCGTATTTTTCGGCAATCAGTCTGTTTTTGTATAAAACTACTATGGCACGTGTTCTTTTTAATTTTCCACCGGATTTATCGAAAGCATTGTCAATCGCTTTTTTTAGTTTTGAGTAATCAATATTGGTAAAAACCGTGTCTTTTGGCTCGATGTTTCCGTAAGGGAAAGGCAAAGTTTTAGATTTAGCTCTTTTGGGAAGCAAATAAGGTTTTGAAACATCAAAATCATCATTTATTAAAGTTGCTCCCAAACCTTCACGGTAAATGGCTTTTCGTTCCTTTAATCCGTAGACATTGGAAGTAGCAAATTTTCCGGCATCATCAATTGTGTTTGTTGCCAGGTCGATGAGGTTAATATCATTGTCGGTTTTTTCGATTAACTCTTTCGAACGGTTATCCAAAAAATGTCCCGAAGCAATACTTTTGGCTGAAAAGCCTGAAATCAGATCCAGTTTTGGGTAAGTGGTAAAACCAAAATAAAGAATTATTAAAAGAAGAAGAATGCCAAGTAAACGAAAGACTTTTTTCATAATTTTTTGCAGTTGTTTTGAATGCAATATAAATAATTTATAGACAGGATTTTATCAGGCTGGTTTTTAAATTATTGGAAAGAAACTCTGAAAAAAAGAATTAATTTTTGAGGAATCTGCATTACAATTTTGAATTTGATAGTACTATAAAAGGAAATGATAGAATTGGCAGATAAAACAATTTAGATTTAGTACTTTTGTAAATAGAATTTTTCTAAATAAATTATGCTGGATATTCAAAAAATAAGAGCTGATTTTCCGATACTTTCTGAAAAAGTAAATGGAAAACCATTAATATATTTCGACAATGGGGCAACCTCGCAAAAACCGCAGGTTGTTATTGATGCCGAAGCGAAATATTATCAGGAAATAAACGCCAATATTCACCGTGGAGTCCATACATTAAGCCAGTTAGCGACTGATGCGTATGAAATTTCGCGTGTAAAATTGCAACATCATATCAATGCCAAATTTTCTCACGAGGTTTTATTTACTTCCGGAACAACACACGGAATCAATTTAGTAGCGAATGGTTTTGCTTCTATTTTAAAACCGGGGGATGAAGTTTTAGTTTCTTCTCTGGAACATCACAGCAATATAGTGCCGTGGCAAATGTTGTGTGAAAAAACGGGAGCTGTCTTAAAAGTGATTCCGATCAATGAAGAAGGAGAACTGATCATCAGCGAATACGAATCTTTATTATCTGATAAAACCAAAATCGTTACCGTAAACCATATTTCGAATGCATTGGGCGTAATCAATCCTGTGAAGGAAATGATTGCTAAAGCACATGCCGTTGGAGCTGCTGTTTTAATTGACGGAGCACAGGCTGTTCCGCATTTAAAGCCTGATGTTCAGGATTTGGATTGTGACTTTTACGCTTTTTCAGGGCATAAAATGTGCGGGCCAACCGGAACCGGAATTTTATTCGGAAAAGAAGAATGGCTAAACAAACTGCCTCCATATCAAGGTGGTGGTGAAATGATCAAAGAAGTTACTTTCGAAAAAACAACGTACGCTGATCTGCCTCATAAATTTGAAGCCGGTACTCCAAATATCGCGGGCGGAATTGTTTTAGGGACTGCGGTTGATTATTTGAACAATATTGGTTTTGGAAACATTCAGCTTCAGGAAAACAAACTTTTGGAACACGCCACAAAACGTCTGCTTGAAATTGAAGGTTTGAGAATTTACGGAAACGGAAAAAATAAAGCTTCGGTAGTTTCGTTTAATATAGACGGGATTCATCCTTATGATATTGGCTCCATAATTGATAAATTAGGAATTGCAGTTCGTACCGGACATCACTGTGCGCAGCCGATCATGAATTTCTTCTGTATTCCGGGAACCATTCGCGCTTCGTTTTCTTTTTACAACACGAAAGAAGAAATTGATGTAATGGTTGAGGCCATTAAAAAAGCAAAAACAATGTTAAGTTAAAAAACTTTTTATGAAAATACTATCTTTAATACTCTTGACGATTTTTATCGGAGCTGGCTGTTCAAGTCAAAAAAAGGCAGATATGACGTCAACGGTGATTGAATATTCGGCCATGTCCAGAGGTTATTATAAAAAGATAGTGGTTCAAAACCAAACGGTTTCAGTTACCAATGGAAGAGATGCACAAACGGTAGAAAATAAAATTGAAAAAGCAAATTGGGACAAAATTATAGCCGAATTTGAAAAGATAGATGTAGAAAAAATTTCAACCTTGAAAGCACCAACCGAAAAACGTTTTTATGATGGTGCCGCAATTGGAAATTTAAAAATAACCCAAAATCAGAAAACCTACGAAACACAGGGTTTTGACAATGGTTTTCCTCCAAAGGAAATTGAAAAACTAGTCAATTTGCTGACTGATTTTGTTAAAGAATAATTATGACAATTAAAGAAATACAGAACGAAATTATAGATGAATTTTCGATGTTTGATGACTGGATGCAGCGTTATGAATATATCATTGAATTAGGAAAAAGTCTTCCGTTAATCAAAGAAGAATATAAAACAGAGGAAAATTTAATCAAAGGCTGCCAGTCGAAAGTGTGGCTTCAGGGAGAACAAAATGATGATAAAATTGTTTTCACAGCAGACAGTGATGCGATTTTAACCAAAGGAATTATTGCAATTCTGATTCGTGCTTTCTCCAATCAAAAAGCAGAAGATATTATAAAGGCAGATACGGAATTTATAGATGAAATTGGTTTAAAGGAACATCTATCTGCAACACGTGCAAACGGTTTAGTTTCAATGATAAAAAACATCAAAATGTACGCATTGGCTTTTGAGGCAAAAAATAAAAACTAAATATTTTTAAACCATATAAGTTATATAAGGAAATTTAAGTTCGCTTCTTAAATGCACTTTTATTATCCGACACAAATAGGTTTCACTAATTAAATGAACTTATATCACTTATATGGTGAAAAAGAAAAAACAAATAAAATGGAACAAGAAATAGACACAAACGAATTAGGAGAATCAATCGTAAGAATTTTAAAAGGCATTTACGATCCTGAGATTCCTGTAGATATTTACGAATTAGGATTGATTTATGATGTAATGGTGAATACGGATTACGAAGTGAAAATCCTTATGACTTTAACATCTCCAAACTGCCCGGTTGCAGAAAGCTTACCAAGAGAGGTAGAGGAAAAAGTAAAAACAATCGAACACATAAAAGATGTTGAGGTAGAAATTACTTTTGATCCGCCATGGAGTAAAGATTTAATGAGTGAAGAAGCAAAATTAGAATTAGGAATGCTTTAATATTTGTTTCAGGTTTAAAAGTTTCAAGTTTCAGGTTGCGTAAACTTGACTCGAGAACTTTGTTCGAACAGGCGAAGCAAACTTGAAACCTAAAACTTGAAACTATTTTTTATATGGAAGAAATTATCAATAAAGTTGCCAATAGTGCTTTAGAAGTTTTTGATTTAGAGGATTATTATCCAAAAGGTATGCGTGTGCAGATTGACATTTCGCAGTGGCTTTTGGAAGGTTTTTTATTGAAAGAAAAAGACTTTAGGGAACATCTTAAAAATCACGACTGGTCGCAATATCAGGATCAATATGTTGCTGTACATTGTGGTACAGATGCTATAATTCCTGCCTGGGCATTGATTTTGGTAAGTGTGCATTTAGCGCCTTTTGCAAAAAAAGTAGTCAACGGAACCATCGAAGATCTGGATGCCAGTTTATACGAAGAAATTTTAAGTAAAATTGATTATTCTGTTTACAAAAGTAAACCGGTAATTGTAAAAGGCTGTTCGAAAAAACCGGTACCTATGCGCGCTTATATTTTGGCAACGACCTATTTGCAGCCTTTTGCAAGAAGCATTATGTACGGTGAAGCCTGTTCTGCGGTACCTTTATACAAAGAATCTAAGAAATAACTTTCTTTATAACTCAATAAACTCTCAGGCTTTAGCGTTTTTAGTATTATATTTGTTAATATACTTAAACTAAACAACTATGAGAAAGATAGCTTTATTACTCTTCGTTTTAGCGAACTTTACATTTGTTCAGGCACAAAATACCGAAAAGGAATTAATTCAGAATACAGAAAAAGCGGTAAAAAAAATAAACGACACTATTGAAGGCGAAGGCTGGAAAACAAAAGGAACCGTATCGCTTTTGTTAAACCAATCGAGTTTCAATAACTGGATTGCAGGAGGTGAAGACAGTTTCTCAGGAACATTAGGGATCAACTATGATTTCAATTATAAAAAAGACGATATAACGTGGGATAACAAAATCCTGGCTTCGTATGGGCTTCTACAAACCAAAACGGCAGATTTCGCAAAAAAGACAGATGACCGACTTGAATTCAATTCAATCGTAGGAAAAAGAGCTTTTGGCGATTGGTACTATTCTTATTTTGTAAATTTTAGAACCCAATTTACTACCGGCTATATTTACGGCCAAGATGAAAACGGAAAAGAAATCAGAACCGAAAGTACCAAATTTATGTCTCCGGGTTATTTTACAACCGGTCCGGGTATTTACTGGACAAAAGATGCTAATCTAAAAATCAACTTTGAACCTTTAACCTCCAAATTTACTTTTGTTGATAATACCTATACTTCAGGAATTGGTTATGTAGATGGTGATTATTTTGGTGTCGATCAGGGCAAAAGCATGCGTTATGAATTAGGTTTTTACGCTTCGGTGTATTACAAACTGGCGATCATGACCAATGTAACTGCCGAAAATACGTTGAATCTTTACTCCAATTATTTAGAAGATCCTCAAAATGTCGATATGGATTACTCGCTGAATATCATCATGAAAGTAAACAAATACTTGTCGGCAAACTTTTCATTCCAGGCAATTTATGACGATAATGCTTTCCAGGGATTTCAAACCAGACAAGTTTTTGGTTTAGGAGTTAACTTTGGATTCTAATCAAAGTCCGGAGCAGCACAATTGGCATTTATAAGAGCATGATTTCCCGCCATCCGCTATATCTTTACTTGCCATAAAGAAGGCAAGCAAAGGATACCGCTGCTGTCGGGGCTAATTAAAAACAATAGGCTTTTAAATATTTAAATCGGTTTTGAAAAATTTTGAAAATGATTTTTTTGCTCTAAACAGAAAGATTCCCAACCGCTCTTAGCCTTAAAACCAAGATTGTTGAAATAAAAACGTCAGCTAAAAAAGATAATCTGATATTAGTCTATAAAACCAAATTTATCTTCAAAAATTTTTCCAATTACCGGAATAGGTTTCTTCTGTTCGTTGGCAGCGTTAATGATACCGAAAATCCATAAGATAAAAATGGCATAACCAATATAACTTAGGAAATAGAGCGAGGTAACGGTTGTAATAACCACAGAAAGAATAATGTTTAAGGCAAGAGAAACTAAAAAGATTCCGAATCCTTGTTTCAGATGGTAGGTTACCAAATCGCTTTTTGGGGTTAAATCTTTGCTTTTTACAAAAGCTATAATCCAACCAATGATAGTGATGTAGCTTAAGATAGACAGGGTTTTTTTGTTCATCGTTATAGTTATTTACTGGATCAAAAATAGCTAGAACTGTTTTAAGTCAAAACCGTGACTTTGTCTTCTGTTGTTTCTGATTGGTATTTAGGTTCTTTAAATAGATATTATGTATTGAGTATTAAATCTCATCTTTCATCAGTTTAAAAAAAGCTTCCTTTTTTGCTCTTGAAATGGGTACAAAAGATTTATCATTCATCTGCACCATTCCTTCACGGGAATAACTCACAATACAATTCACATTTATCAAATGCGACTGATGAATACGGAAAAATGCCGGAGGTTCCAGCAAATCCTCATAATTTTTGAGCGGTTTTGAAACCATTATTTTCCTGCCATCTGAGAGAAAAAAAGTGGTGTAGGAACCGGAAGTTTCACATCTTATAATTTGTTCCAGTTTCACAACATACATTGCTTCCTGTGTGGGCAGAATAATTCGGTCAGGAGTTTTAGAAAGGTTAATCTGCAATTCATTTAACTGTTGTTTTTCTAAAACCCTTTCCTGTAAAAGTGAAATACGGTCTATAGCCATTTTCAGTTCCTCCGGATCTATGGGTTTTAAAAGATAATCGATAGCGCTGTACTTAAAAGCGTTAACGGCATGTTGTTCATAAGCAGTTGTAAAAATCAGATGAAAGGAATTAAAAGCGATTTGCTTTAATACATCAAATCCGGTTCCGTCTTTCAGCATGATGTCCATAAATACTAAATCCGGTTTCAGGCGGTCAATCAATTTTACGGCCTCTTCAACACTTTCGGCGTAAGCCACCACCTGAATTTCATCAGGAGCAGTCATTTCGAGCATTATCGACAAGGCTTCCCTGAGGCGCTGTTCATCTTCAATAATAATAGTTTTGTACATTGTATTATAGTGTTGGAATGTTTAAAATAACGACACAACCCTGTCCATCATCCGGATTGCGTTCCAGAACTTCAAATCCTGCATACGGATTTTCTTTCTGCATTTTACTTAACCTTTCGTCTGTAATTTTAGTAGACAAAGATTCGTGATTGTCGTTCCGATTTAATTTTGCGGAAGCTGCCAAACCGATTCCATTATCTTTAATTGTGCAAATGAGGTTTCGTTCGTCAATATGTTGTGTGAAGTAAATTTCTATTAAACCTTTAATTTCTTTAATTTGTGGTTTCAGTCCATGTTCGACAGCATTTTCAATAAAAGGCTGAATCAATAATGGTGGAATAAGAACATCGGTTTCAACGGTTTCATCGCATTCAATCACATATTCAAAATCATTATTAAGCCGCAGCTGCTGGAGTTCGATATAATTTTTTAAAGTATTGATTTCTTCGCCAAGCGAAATGGTTTCTTTTCGGGATTGTTCCAAAACCTGACGGGTGAGTTTGGCAAATTTATTCAGATAAGAAACAGCAGGAAGCGTATCTTTTTGCAGAATCATGCTCTGGATATTCCCTAAAGCATTAAAAATAAAATGTGGATCCATTTGCGATCTCAGCAGTCTTCTTTCCAGTGAAAGTGTCGCGGCCAGGTTTTCTATCGTTTCTTTTTCCATCAACTGTACTTTAAGTTCAGTATTGGCCTGTTCCTGTTTCAGGAAATCTTCACGGTTTTGATAATAGCGCTGGCGATAATAATAGGAACGGAACATAAATACCAGTCCAATCAGTAAAACACCTGCAATTCCGTAACCTAATAATTTGTTTTTTTGAACCAGTTCGTTTTCAAGCTCCAATTGTTTAATACGTTCGAGCTTTTTAGAAGATTCATATCGTACATCAGCATTTTGCAATACTTTTTGAGTCGATTCATCATATTTCAACTGATTGTATTTAACGTATTCGGCATCATAATTATAATAGGCTTCAAAATCTTTTCGTTTTGCCGCAACATCTTTCAGGCAGTCGTAAAAAGTAGCTAAAAGGTAATTATCCGTATAGGGAAGGCTTTTTTGGTATTTTATTCCTTCAGTAAATAATAGTTCAGCTTTGGCATAATCGCCTTTTTCTGTAAAATAGAATCCCTGAAGCCCAATGGCACTTCGGTAAATGATTCTGATATTGTATTGTTTCGCAATAGCGGTTGCTTTCTCCAGGTTTTTCAAAAACGATTTTTCATCAATGGGTTTCGGTCCTTTCGAATAAAGATCGGCTAGATTGATATACGCAATTCCAATATTGCTTTTGCTTACTATTGAGCTGGCATGTTTTTCAGCATGACCAACCGTTTGCTTAAAAAAAGTTACTGCTTCATACCATTCTGTAGTGTTTGCAGTTTCCAGCTTATCGGTTAAGTAACTTCCAAAAGCAAGGCGGGCATGCAGAATACTTTCAGGATCACCGGCTTTAGCGGCATGGAATAAAGCTTCACGGGCATATTTTTCAACTTTGGTAGGTGAAGCCGGAGAAAAAAGATACGAGATGTCTGAAGCAATTTTAGAACACTGATCGTGTGCTGCTGCTTTTGCAAAAAGCTTATAGGAAGCCAGAAGGTATTTTATAGCCTCAGGCTTTTCGTCAATATATGATTTCAGTGTTCCCATGGCAAGGAATGCATACGCTTTTGGTCTTATTTTATTGGTTTTGCCGGACAAATAATAAGCGCTGTCGGCGTAATGTGAAAATTCTTTTAAATGCAGTAATCTTCTTTGGGTTAAAGCTAAATATGAATAGCAAATAATCTTATCCTCTGTACTATTTTTCTTTTTTGCCTGATCTAATGCAAGCTGCTGCATTTTTTTGCAGGAAGCAGTATCAGAAAAACGTTTGGAATATCCATAAGCGGCCAAATTCTCTGTAGCAGAAGCTTTTTGTGCATGGACTGAAATTCCCAAAAACATAAAAAGCAATAGAAAAGAAATCCTTTTTAAATTGTTCTTTTTTAATGGAAAAAGTATAGGAATGAAGTGCATAAAATCGATATTATTGAGGGAAAGTACAAATTGTCTGATTATTGACCAAACATTTTCAGGTAGAAAAACCGATTTGCAAATAGCGTTCTAAATAGATCATAAACCTTTATTTTACTGATAACCTGCCACTCTCACCAAATAAAAATCTAACGCTACCATATACAAATTCTGAATTGTTCTGAAATTTAGTAAATGGTAATCTTGCTTTAAATATTTTTTAAAACAAACTTAAATTATGAATAAGAAAAAGTTTACATTAATGCTAATTGTCTTTTGTTTTTTGACGACACTGAGTTACGGACAACAGGAAGACAAACGTGTTAAAATAGAAATCACGATAAAAGATGGTAACAAAACGATTGTGGCACCAGTTCGGTCTGCGACATTCTCTTTTACAACTTCAACAAACAATGTTACAACGACTGATGGAACTGAAAAAAAAGAGCAGACAAAGAATTATTATTTTTCTATAGATTTTGAGAAGCAGAATGTAGCGTTATTGAAAGCTTTTATGACCAATAAGAATGGACTTGATGGATACATCACAATGGTAGATTCTTACGGTAAAATGCCTTCCAGAAAATTAGAATTTACAAAAGCAAACATAGATTCCTTGAGCGATCAATTGACTGCAGATTATACCAGCTCCTATATGTCAATAGTAGCCGCTACACTGATTATTGATGGAGTAAAAATCGAATAACTATGGAAACATTACAAAAATTCACAAAAAACGGAAACCAATATGTCATGAAGAGACAATATGGCTTTGGCTTGTTTGTAGTTTTAGGAATGGCAGCATTTGCCTTTGCCGGCGTATTGACCAAGAATACAACTATGATCTGGATTTTTGGAATTCTTACCGTTGTATGTCTGATTTCTATTTTTATAAACCATGTTGTGATCGATATGTACCAAAAAGAAATCCTTATCAAAAATGCCTTGATTATTCCGCCGGTCAGGATCCCGTTGGGTGATTTTGTCAATTTTGAAGTCGTACGAACCACTCAGTATTTCGTTACGATCAATGTTTCGCTGAATCTTTATTATATGAAAAACGGCAAAGAGCTGTGTAGTGGTGTCGCTCAGGGATTAACAGCCAGATCGATGCAAAATTTACTTAACGAAATTCAGGAAATTATAAATAAAGATGAACATTCAGGAAAAATATAATATTGAAGAAACTGTGAATACGTTTTCTTTATGCCCTAAAAAGCCATCGCTTGCCATGTCGTGGTGGTTTTTAGCTGGTATTATTGCAGGCATTTTGATTTTATCGTTTTTTGATTATCGCCTTGATGAAGCAATGCGATGGGCAATTTATATCTTGATGGGTTATTTTGTATTGCATAGTTTATATGATATACAAATAGGAAGCAAAATACGCTATACTTTTGATGCAAAAGAAAATGCAGTTTTCAAGAGTAGTCCATTGCAGGCAAAAAGAAAAATTATGAAACTGGACGAAATTGTCATTTTTGTACACTCTGAGATGGGAAGCTGGTATTATGCATTAGGTGCGCAAAAGAGACAGTTTATAAAAAGTTATATTATCAGTGAAAGTTTTAGTTCAGGCAAAAAAAGCGAAACAAAACAGGAAGCTTATGAAAATTTTGTTTTGACGAAAATTGATAAATTACAGGCTTCGGTGATAAAAAAGACTGAAACTCAAAACCAATAATAACATGAAACTTAAAATCATTTTTATTCTTTTTTTATCGACTATTGTTTTGTCGTGCAACCTGCTAAATGATAGCCCGGATCAGGTGTTTCAGGTAATTGGCCTTAATGCGAATAAAATTCCTAAAAGTTTCGAGCAGGTCTTCAAAGAACTGCGCCAGCATAAAGCAAATGGCAGTTTGCAGGTTCCAACAGCTGATAATAAATCGATGCGTCCGGGTACCTGTGTGGAGTCAGTAAAGTATTGGTATGGTAATACATTTAAAGAAGATATCAAAAAAATCAAAAAACTAAAGGTTGAGGAAGAAGCCAAACCTATTGTCACAACTGCATTAGATTTGTTTCAATATGCCGATGAAATTCAAAAAACGGATTTTCTTATAATTGCAAAAATGATTGATGAAGGAAAAAGCGAAGAGGAAATAGATAATGCCAGCAGAAAACTCGATGATACTAAAGGGATATTGCTCGATAAAAAATATGAAAACGTCATGAAATTATTGTTGCCTTATGCCGATAAAAACGGTGTTGAATACAAGACATTTTAATTCTAGATTTGTAAACAAAAAAATCCCTTTTGATTTTTCAAAAGGGATTGTGTTTTAAGAAATTTTTATTCTTCTTCTTTCTCAATGGCATCCTTATAATCGGGATACAAAAATTTATTATATGGGAATCTCGTAATATGAATCTGTCTTACCGCTTCATAAACCCTTTCTCTGAATTCTTCAAAATTCTCTTTATGGGTAGCCGAAATAAACAGTGCATTGTCTTCGCCTAAACGATGCATCCAGGTTGCTTTCCACTCATCAAGTGTATAATGTCTTGGTGTTTTTTCAGTCATTAAATCATCTTCGTCTATCGTCAGATGTTTGTAGGCATCAATTTTATTGAAAACCATAATAACCGGTTTTTCGTGTGCTTTGATATCCTGCAAAGTCTGATTTACAGAGGCAATATGATCTTCAAATTCCGGATGCGAAATATCTACAATATGCAATAATAAATCAGCTTCGCGAACTTCATCCAGTGTACTTTTAAAAGAATCTACCAATTGCGTTGGCAGTTTTCTAATAAATCCTACTGTGTCTGAAAGTAAAAAAGGCAGGTTTTTAATTACTACTTTTCGAACAGTAGTATCCAGGGTTGCGAATAATTTATTCTCAACAAAAACATCACTTTTACCAACAGCATTCATCAAAGTCGATTTTCCAACATTGGTATAACCTACAAGGGCAACACGTACCATCGCACCCCGATTGCTGCGCTGAACACCCATTTGTTTATCGATCGTTTTGATTTTATCTTTCAATAACGAAATACGGTCACGAACGATACGTCTGTCAGTTTCAATCTCGGTTTCACCCGGACCACGCATACCAATACCCCCTTTTTGACGCTCAAGGTGTGTCCATAAACCGGAAAGCCTTGGCAATAAATATTGACATTGTGCTAGTTCAACCTGTGTTCTTGCATAAGATGTTTCGGCTCTTTGGGCAAAAATATCCAGAATCAGATTGGTTCTGTCCAGGATTTTACAATCGATAATTTTAGAAATGTTTTTTTGCTGTGACGGCGTTAATTCATCATCAAAAATTAAAGTCGATATACTGTTTTCTTTTACAAAAAGATTGATTTCATCTATTTTTCCGGTACCCACAAAAGTCTTCGGGTTCGGACGTTCCATTTTTTGAGAAAAACGTTTAATAACTTCACCTCCTGCGGTAAATGTTAAAAACTCTAATTCATCCAGATATTCGTTAAGTTTTTCCTCACTTTGATTTTGAGTCACAATACCAACAATGGCCGTTTTCTCAAAATTTATAACTTCTTTTTCTAACATAGCTTTGAATAAGTTGCAAATTTAATGATTTGTGAACTACCAGCATTATAGAATTATGTTTTTAAGTTCTATTTAATAAATTGTGGAGTCCTGAATAAAAAACAAAACCATTTAGAAAGCAATTTCTAAATGGTTTAAGGAGACTGAATAAACAGTTTTTATTCGTAAATAAACGTTTTTTCCGTTTTTACAATTCCGTTTTCTTCAATTTGAGAACAGGAAATCGGAAAATTCAGTTTATTGTATTTATATTTTCTGCTTACAGCAACCAAAGCTGTCGAGGTAGGGCTGAAATTTACTTCGTTATTATAAGATATGGCTTCAAAGCTAAATTCACTTTCGTGGTAGGAAATCATCGGTACAATTATTTTATAATTATCACCAAATAAGTTTTGAACGATTAACTGATCTACTGATTTTTTATCATCAAAAGTATAGGTTTTAGATATTTTATCTCCAACCAGACCTTTGTGTTTGGATACATTATCATTTACATAAACATATTCGATTTTAGCAATAATAGCTTTGTTTCTGTCACGTGAAGTACGTCTTACAAGAATACCGTTTTCTACAATATATTCGATGTCTTCCAATACATTCTGATGGTTTGTACTTTTCTTTGTTATAGCTTTTATTCTCGCTCCGTCATAATTAAAAGTCACAGTTTTGGTGATATAATCATTACCTTCATGATACTTATTTACAAATTTTGTAATGTTGTTATCTGCATCATACGTATAATTGACAACTTCTTTCCAGTCACTTCCAATTTTATCTTTAACGGTCATATCCAGTAATCCGTTTTTGTTATAAAAGAATTTCTGAATAACATCTGAAGTCGTGATAGTTTCAATTTTTCCGTCCTTAAAAACAACAGTTTTGTTTACAATTTCACCGTCTTTAGAGTTTTGGTAATTTGTTTTTATAATATTAATTTGTTTTAATCGAACTGGAGCGTCCTGACTGTGTAACAAACCGGTAGAAACCATTGCAAGAATGGCAAACAAGTAGATTTTTTTCATAAGAATTTAATTGATTTGGGATGACCAAAATACAAAATTCTATGAAATTTTGACAATCAAAGAACTGAAAAACACAATATTTAGATTTTTAATACATTTTGTAGCTGTAAATCATTGTATTATGCTGTTTTTGAAACTTATTTTTCCCCAAACATTTTCACATCATCTACCATGAAGGCACCGTTAAGCGTTTTGTCTTTTCCTGACCCTATATATTTAAATGCAATATTGATATTTCCTGAATAAGCAGATAAATCGATTCCTCCCGAACTGATAAATTCACGTGTTGGGGTAGAAAGCGAAGGAACTTTAGCATCTAATTTTATCCATGTAGCTTTGGTTACATTTGATCCGTCAAAATTAGTTGAAATATAAACTTCTAATTTATTTAAAGGTGAATCGACTTTTAAATCATGTTGCGCACTTCTAAAAGAAAAGACGGTATTTTTATAACCGGTTAAATTAATTTTAGGAGAAATCAGCCAGGCAATATTTTCAGCAGCCGTTGTACTTGTGGTATTAAATTCTGCATAACCGTTTCCGGCAGAAACCATAGTTCTCCATAATTTTGAAGCCTTTTCTACAATATTGCTCCAGCCCGGCAATGCAAAATTGACATTGTTTGAAACAGTTTGAAAATCTTCTGTAAAAAAAGGAACACTGCTTTTTCCATCCATTACAACATCTTTTTCAGAACGAACCATTAACTGATAATCAGAACCGTATTTGGTTAAGATTCCACGTACTTTTCCACTTCCTTCGGGAACTAAATGTGTTGAAAAATCGGCAAAACTGCTGGTCCTGAAAATGATCTGATTTCCGGATTTATCCCTTAAATGCCAATTTGTGGAGCCTCCTACGTTATTTGCTTCTTCAAAATAATGGCGGCCATTTGTAGCTTCTGTAAATTGAACGTTTGATAATTCAATTAAAGTATTGAGTTTATTGTCATCCAAAGATTCTTCTATAGAAATTGAATTCACTAATTTATCTTCATCAAGAAGCGTACAAGAAGCGTTTAATACACTTTTGTAATCGTTTTGAGAAATCCGGCCTACCGAAGCTGCTCCTGAATTACCTTCATACAGGCTTCCAATTCGCATTCCGCCATAAAATAAATCGGTAAACTGATCTTTTAATTTGATATAAACTTTATTTCCGATACGGTAATCTATATAAGTATTTGTTGCATCTACAGAAATGCTAAATCCAATGGCGGGTTTGTTTTCTGTTGCCAAAGTCTGAAGATACAAGGTTTTAAAAAAGTTCCCGCTTTCATCGCTTGACACTACGTAAGCTTCAATTACATCATCGTAAACATATTTAGTTGCGGTAATGGTGGCTGTTTTTAAAACATCTTCAACAGTTCTGTTTACTTTTAAATCAGGTTGTGTGCATTCTAATTTTGGAATAGCCACATCTTCATTACAATTACAAAAAAGTAATAGAAACAATATCGAGATCAGGTTTTTATATTTATTTTTCATTTCAAAAAAGTTTTATAGGTTGAAAGTCATGTTTACAAAATACGTTCTTCCGTATCCATAGAAATATTTGGGGGCAAAAGATGGTGTTCCGCTGGAAACATCCTGATTCATTTCCCTGAAATTGGAGTTTCTTGCCTGTTCAAAACCACCGGTTTTATATTTGAAATCAAGAACATTATTGATGCTGGCAAATAGTCCGATTGTTTTATTATAAATACGCCAGGATTTTCCGCCGGTTATATTTAACAGAGAAACAGGATTTAGTTTTTCTTGTTTAAGGAGCTCTTTTGCACGCTCTTCTGTAGCTTCAGGAAAATTAAACCCACTGGCAGGATTAGTATAAAACCTGGAAGTTCTCGAAATAGGGAAAACATCTACATAACTGTCTGTTATATAATTGATGTTGCCGGAAATCCACCAGAATTTAGGATCACGATATTCCATTCCAATTGAAAAAGCCTGTTGCGGCATTCCGGGTTGCTTGTAGTTTTTAAGCAATGATTTCCCAAAATCAAATGTATTTTCGGTATCAGCAACGGCTGCATTGGCATCATTGGTAATCAAAACATTTGGATTACTGCTATAAGTGTAATTTCCATAAGCTGCAGAAAAAAAGCTTTTAAGTGTAGAAGTAACGGGATATTCCAGACTGAATTCGATACCGATATTTTTCTTATCTAAGTTGGTCAAAGTTTGACTTACAAAGGCATCGGTATTGTCATAACCAGCTCCATCATCAAAAATTCCTTCGGCATAAAAAAAGGATGTTTTGGTGGTGTTTTTGATCAGGGCATAATAGCCGGTAATTCGCATTTTAAGTTTGGGAGAATGGTAAACATAATTGAGATCAGCAGCACTTATGTTTTCATTTTCGATTCCGCTTACAATCGAATTGTTGAGTCTGGAATTTGAAAAAGTGTTTCGAAGAGAAGGCGCTTTGGTAAGATGCATTCCGCTAAAAAAGAGCCATTGCTTCCCTGAAATTTTATAAGTCAATCCGCCTTTGAAACCAAAATTTTCAAAATTTACTTTTTGGCTTTTGCCGAATGAATTTGTGGGATAAATTCCGTTTTTATACAAACCTTCTCTTTGATATTTTGAAGTAGAAAATGAATTACCCAGATAAAAGTCAACCTTTCTGTAGGAGAATCTAAACTGGGTGAAAGCATCTGTTGTTGTGGCATAATAATTAAAATTATAACCATAAGTATCGCCCACTTTTACCTGACGATCCGGATTTTTCAAATCTGATTGAGATTGGTCACCCTTATAAAATGAATCGATATCCTCAAAGTATGTGCCTCCCAATAAATCCAGAAGGTTTTGAAAATTATGCGATTTTAAGTTTTTAAAAAGTATTCCTCCGCTAAAAAATATATTTTCGGTAAGTTGCGTATTCAGGTTTGAATTAAAGGCTAAAGTTTTATCATCAGTTCTGTCTTCATATAAGACATAATTGCTTTTTGCAGGTTCATATCCTGTAATAATTCCATCCGTATTAACAATCGCTTTTTGATTGGCTTTATACATCGCCTCCCAATTGATTTGGGAATTTTCTAAAAATAGCGTTTTGTTTTTTTCAGCATTTTCGTAATCCGGAGTAAACGTGCCTGAAAATTCTCCATCGTCAGCTGCATAAAGTGAACTAAAGTAACTCGGCAGTTTCCTGTAATAAGTCGGATCAGGGCTATCTGCATTTTGATAATCAATGTTGCTGTTGCCTGTTTTTCCGAATTGATACATAATTGCTGAGGTCAAATTGGTGTGGTGATTAATTTTAAAATAATGGTTGAGCATCAACAAGGGTTCTTCTACATTTTTTATTCTTGCGTTTCGCTTTTCCCCATTTTGAAATCCCCAGTAAGAGTTGTATTTCTCGGATTTCAGTTCAGTAACTTCATTGGTATTTGGAGAATTTTTCCCTCGGGAATTTGGGGTGTAAAAACCGGTAAAGTTTAAGGAATGTTTTGAACTTAATTTTTTTTCAACACTAACAAAAAAGGAGTTTGCATCATAGTTTGTTCCTTCAAAATAACCTTCGTCTGCCCAGCGTTTACCAACTGAAAAAGCATAAGCCCAACCGGTAGATTTCATTCCGGAAGCATACGTAACCATTGTTCTCCAGTTGTAATTGGTATTGGTTCCCGAGAAAGAAATACGGGTTCCTTTTCGATAAGCAGATGCCTTTGTGAAAATTTGTTGAGTGCCTAAAATCCCTCCAAAAGTATAGTTGGAAGGGGCAGCGCCAATTGAAAACTCCTGATTTCGGAGTACGTCATTTAGTCCTCCCCAGTTATTCCATTGTGGTCTGCCGTCAAAAGTTTTATTCATTTTCATGCCATTGAGCATCATTGTGGCATTTTCGCTGTCTAATCCCCGGACACTGAATCTGGCCTGACCCCAATTGAATGCCACAGCCTGCAAAAATGCATCTTTTGAAGATTGCAAAAGACTCGAAGTACTTTCTGATGAACTGTTGTCTTCGTTAAGATCACTTTCTAAAAGTGAGATAATAGTCGTCTGGAAATTTTCTATCTGGTCTTCTTCTAATAATAAGATTCCGAGATTTATTTTTTGTCCAACTTTAGAATAAACTTTTAAGAGTAAATCTTTATAACCCTGACTGTGTATTAAAATCAATTGCTCACCATTAATGTTCGAATGTAATTCGAAAGTCCCATCTTTTTTTGTGAGTTGCATTAAAGCTGAATTTTGAATACTGGCGACTACATTCTCTAAGGGAATTTGAGTTTTAGAATCGATAACCAGTCCTGAAAAAGTAGTTTCTTTTTGGGCAGAAGCAATTTTGAAAGTTAAAAGGAGTATAAGAACGAATTTTCTGTGCATGTAAACCGAATTTATTTAAAAAACCCTCTTCTTTTTACAAGAAAAGGGTGTAAATAGTTTTTTGACTGAAACTTTTGAATTTCAGAAATTTCAGTCAAAAAAATCAAATTGAGTTTGGAAATGTAAATGTTTGAAAAGAAAGATAATTAGTGGTATTAGAATATATTCAAACAAATGATGCTTTTAGATAGTGTGAATTATATTACAAAGATACTATAAAAATCTTTTTATTTCTTTTTTCTTGTTAAAAAACATTTTCCTGCACAAGGTACTTTTAAAAATTACACTAAATAAACTGGGGAGTGTTTGAAAGTCAGCTATTCTGCTATCTTTATTTTGGAAACCATAAAAGCGATCAAAACCCCAAATATTCCGATAAAGGCAAAAGAAAACTGAAGCCCGAAAGTTTGGGCAATGTATCCAATGATTGGTGGTCCCATAAGAAATCCAAGGAAACTAACGCTGGAAACTATGGTTAATGCTTCACCTGCTGAAACAGTTGGATTTTTTCCTGCAACACTATAAACAGTAGGAACAATAGTAGAAACTCCCAATCCAACAATCATAAAAGCAAATGTACAAGGGATGAGATATGGAAAAATAACAGCAGTAAAAAGTCCGATTGAAATCATACAGCCACTAATTTGCATGACACGGACACGGCCAAATTTATTATTCATTGCATCTCCAATGAATCTTCCCCCTGCCATCATAATCATAAACGACGTATAACCAAGAATAACCAGGGCACCCGGAGCTTTTACAATATCTTTAAAATAAATACCGCTCCAGTCAAACATTACACCTTCGCTTGCCATACTGCAAAAACCTATTATTCCTAGCCAGATTAAGGAACTGTCCGGTTTGGTAAATAATTTTTTTCCTTCTTTTTGGGGTTTAATTTTTTCTTTTGCTTTAACTAAAAATTTAAAATTGAAAGCAATCATTAAAAAGACAATTAAGGCTACTATTAGAAAATGATGATAAGGTGATAAATGCAAAGCCAGCATTCCTAATCCTACCAAAGCACCTGTAAATCCTGCAAAACTCCACATACCATGAAAAGAAGACATGATGTTTTTCTTAAAAAGAACTTCAGTATAAACACCTTGAGTATTCACTGCGATGTTCGCTAAATTTCCAAATATGCCAAAAGTAAATAAGCCTAACGAAAGCTGTAAGGCACTTGCGGCCAGACCTAAATTAGTAAGGCTAAAAACATACATTATTAAAGAGAAAATCAAAATGCGGTGACTTCCAAATTTGGTTACCATTTTGCCCGAAAAAGGTATGATGATTAATTGACCCACAGGCAAAGCAAAAAGTACAGAACCTAATTCTCCTTCGCTTAAATGTAATGCCGTTTTGATATCCGGAATTCTGCTTGCCCAGGAAGCAAAACTTAGACCCATTCCAAAATAAAACATTCCAACAGCAACACGAATTCTGTTTAAATAGGAAGCTTTTGCCTCACGATAGACTTTTTTAATCTTCCCTTTGGTTTGAAACAGCGCTAAAGGATTGAAATTTATCACAGAAATACTTTTAAAATTTGTATATACAAAGGTACTGAATTCCTATTTTAAACATTAAAAACAACAAATTGTTTATTAAATATACAACGTTATTGTTTATAAATTATGAATTTAAACCCTTAAAGCTCCCCGAAAACCTCTTGCGGCATAATAAGATTCTGCCCCGTTGTGATACACGAAAATGGTTTCATAGCGATAATCGCAAAAAAGTGCACCGCCAAGTTTTCTAATTTCAGGAGGCGTTTTTATCCAGCTGGATGTTTTTTGGTCAAATTTTCCAAGTTGTTGTAATTCCCTGTACTGTTGCTCGGATAAAAGTTCAATGCCAATAGCAACTGCCATGTCAATAACATTGTTTTTAGGTTTGAATTCTTTTCTTGATTCTTGTGCTTCAATGTCATAGCAAGTGCTTCTTCTTCCCTTTGGACTTTCTGCAGAACAGTCGTAAAAAATGTATTCGTTTGTTTTTTCATCAAAACGTACAACATCCGGTTCGCCTCCGGTTTTCTCCATTTCATTGAGAGACCATAGTTTATCAGGATTAGATTCCAGTTTTATCCGGACTTTTTCCCAATCAAGATCTTTATGGCGGTTACTATTTTTCTCAAAACGGGCTTTTAGAATTTTAAGCAGTTCTGTACTTTCTTCCGGGAGTAATTCTTTTTGATCTTTCATGACAGGATGTTTGGTTATGCTAAATCAATAATCTTTTTGTTCAGATTACTTGCGATAGCCGCTTCAATAATCTGCATTACTTTTACGCCGTCCTGAGCCGTAACGGGTTCTGGTTTGTTATTTGCAATAGCTTCATAAACGCCATTAAAATATTCAAAATAATTCCCCTGAAGCGTTTTGATTTTTTCACGAACCGGTTTTCCATCAATTTCTGTGTGCAAAAGTCCTTCAAAACCGTCTAATTCTGTTCCCCAGGAGTCAAGGTTAGGCTTTTTGCCAATTTTCAGTTCATCTTCCTGAATATCGCCGCGTTGTTTTAGGAAGGAACCTTTTTTACCATGAATTGTATAAGCAGGATTTGCTTCTCTGACAAAGAAACTGGCTTTCAAACGAACCCTGAAATCCTCATAAATCAATACTAAATCGATCCAGTCATCAACCAATGAATTTTCTCTGGTATAACGAATATCGCCAAAAACCGACTTTGGAGAACCAAACAGACAAACAGCCTGATCAATTAAATGCGGCCCTAAATCTTTCAGGATTCCGGCGCCATCGTTCGCAGTTTCTTTATGTACTTTGGGACTTAATATTGGATTGTATCTGTCAAAATGAAATTCCGCTTCGACTAAATCTCCCAAAAGGCCGTCGTTAATTACTTTCTGAATCGTTTTAAAATCACTATCCCATCTTCTGTTTTGAAAAACAGCCAGTTTCAAACCTTTTTCTTTTGCTATTGAAGCTAGTTCTTCGGCTTCGGCAACAGTTGTAGTAAACGCTTTTTCGACAACTGCGTGCTTCCCGGCAAGCAGTACTTTTTTTGCATATTCGTAATGCGTTCCGACAGGTGTATTTACGATGATCAAATCGACATCATCTGCTAATAATTCATCAATTGACGGATAGCTTTTTACTGTTGGATAATCTTCCTGAATGAGTTTTTTAGTTCTTTCCCATGAACCCAATAATTCAAAACCGGGATGAAGATCTAAAAAGGGAGCATGAAAAACTTTTCCCGACATTCCGTATGATAATAGTGCTGTTTTTATTTTTTGCATTTTGTAATATGTTTAATTTTTTAAAACTATGTGTTTAAGAAAATTATCGTGTTTTTGCTCGTTCGTATTGTTTAGGCCATTGAATATCGTCGTTTAATTCTCTTGCAAAATCCAAAGCCAGATTTGGATTTCTTAGTGATTCTCTGGCAAACAAAATTAAATCGGCCTGATTGTTATTTAAAATTTCTTCGGCTTGTTGTGCTTCAGTAATTAAACCTACAGCTCCGGTTAAAATAGTGGCTTCCTTTTTAACTTTTTCTGAGAATGAAACCTGATAGCCCGGTCCAATTTCAATTTTTTGATGTGAAACCAATCCGCCTGACGAAACATCGATTAAATCTACTCCTTTTTCTTTTAATAGTTGGGAAAGCTGTACAGATTCTTCCGGATTCCAGCCTCCTTCCGCCCAGTCTGTAGCTGAAATTCTGACAAACAATGGCAAATCCGAAGGCCATTCTTTCTGAACGGCTTCTACGATTTCAAGTGTAAAACGGATCCGGTTTTCGAAACTTTCACCATATTCATCTGTTCTGATATTTGTTAAAGGAGATAGAAACTGGTGTAATAAATAACCGTGCGCGGCATGGATTTCGAGAACTTTGTAACCGGCTTCAACCGCTCTTTTGGCAGCATTTTTAAAATCAGAAATCACTTTTTGGATTCCGATTTTGTCTAAAGCCACAGGAAGATAGACTTCATTTTCATGATAAGGAACAGCGCTTGGAGCAACGGTAGTCCAGCCAATATTTGATTCGTCTAATTTTTTATTGCCTAACCAGGGTTCGGAAACACTTGCTTTTCGGCCTGCATGCGCCAATTGGATTCCGGGAACGGCATTTTGCGAAATTATAAATTCGTTGATTGTTTTTAGTTTTTCGATGTGTTCCTCTTTCCAGATTCCAAGATCAGCCGGAGAAATTCTTCCTTCAGGTGAAACAGCTGTAGCTTCCTGAATAATCAATCCGGCGCCTCCGCTGGCACGGCTTCCCAGATGAACCAGATGCCAGTCGTTTGCAAATCCGTCAACTGAAGAATACTGGCACATTGGCGAAACAACGATCCTGTTTTTTAAAGTGATATTTTTTATAGTAAGTGAAGAAAATAATAATGAAGCCATAGAATGTAACTTTTAATGTATTTTTACTACCAATTGACTGAGATAGCGTTTAAAAAGTAAAGTTACAGTATCTGCGTAAAAGTAGAAATTCAAATGTTTATTAATTAACAAACATTTAAAACCTTATGTATTATATTGCGCTCTCAAATTAAAATAGAAACGTTACTTTTGTGCGTTAAATTACGAACTAAAAATACAAAATGGATATAGTTATCAAACTCTCTCAATTTCTATTGAGTTTATCTTTACTTATTATTCTTCACGAATTAGGGCATTTTATTCCTGCTAAATTATTTAAAACAAGGGTCGAAAAATTTTACCTGTTTTTTGATGTAAAATTTTCTTTGTTTAAAAAGCAAATAGGCGAAACAGTTTACGGAATAGGATGGCTGCCATTAGGAGGTTATGTAAAAATCTCCGGAATGATTGATGAAAGTATGGACAAAGAGCAAATGGCACTACCTCCACAGCCTTGGGAATTTCGCTCTAAACCGGCATGGCAGCGTTTAATTATCATGTTGGGCGGTGTTACGGTAAACTTTATCCTGGCTTTTATTATATATATAGGTATGGCTTTTGCTTATGGAGATACCTTTGTGGCAAATGCCGATTTGAAAGATGGGGTTTTGATTGAAAATCCGGTAATGCTTAAAACAGGTTTTAAAACCGGGGATAAAATTTTGGCTATTGACGGAAAGAAAGTTGAAAATTTTGATAATGAGTTAAATATGAACATTATCATGTCTAAACAAGTTCTGATTGAAAGAAACGGTCAACAGCAAACGATAAAAATGCCGAATGATTTTGTGGACCAATTATCTAAACATGAAAAATCGGTGCTTGTAGATATGCGTGTACCTTTTGCTATTAAAGATGTTCCTGCTGAATCTCCAAATAAAGCTTTGAAATCAAAAGATTTAATTGTTTCCTTAAATGGACAGCAAGCTAGGTATTACGATCAGGTAAAAGCGATTTTAAGTAGTAATAAAGGAAAGACTATTCCGGCTGTTGTAATACGTGACTTAAAAGAAACTCCAGTTACGGTTAAGGTTTCTGCAGCTGGAAAATTAGGTGTACTTGCAGGTGGATTAGGAATCGAATCATTAGAGAAATTAGGATATTATAAAGTAAGTACTAAGCATTATAGTTTCCTGGAGTCTATTCCGGTTGGATTAACAAAAGGAAAGGACCAATTAGTAGGTTACGGAAAACAATTGAAAATGATCTTTAATCCGGAAACCAAGGCGTACAAACAAGTGGGTGGTTTTGCAGCAATTTTTAACATTTTTCCTACTTCATGGAGTTGGGAAACGTTCTGGTCAATTACCGCTTTATTGTCAATTATGCTTGGGGTAATGAATTTATTGCCAATTCCTGCCCTTGACGGAGGTCATGTGATGTTTTTATTGTATGAAATAATTAGTGGTAAAAAGCCAAGTGATAAATTCCTTGAGAACGCCCAAATGGTTGGTTTCGTAATACTTATAGCACTGCTTTTGTTTGCAAACGGAAACGATATTTATAAGGCAATTGTCAGGTAAAAAAAATATTTTTTAAAAAGAGTTAAAATATTTTTGAGAAACTAAAAAATCAATTATATTTGCACTCGCTAAAAAGAGCAACAACTTCCTCCTTAGCTCAGTTGGTTAGAGCATCTGACTGTTAATCAGAGGGTCCTTGGTTCGAGCCCAAGAGGGGGAGCAAACTTTTTTTAGCAAACATATTTACCTTTAAGGTGATTCCTCCTTAGCTCAGTTGGTTAGAGCATCTGACTGTTAATCAGAGGGTCCTTGGTTCGAGCCCAAGAGGGGGAGCTTAAAAAAAAGACTATCAGAAATGATAGTCTTTTTTTTTTTTTTAAATTAAAAATATGAATTACGTTTATATTCTTCATTCTTCTAAATTAAGTCGATTTTATACTGGCTTTACAGCAGATTTTGATGCAAGATTAGATTTTCACTTGAATTCAGAGCAAGAACGAAAATTCACTTATAAAGTAGATGACTGGATTGTTTTTCTGAAAATAGAATGCAAATCAAAGTCGCAAGCTTTGGCGATTGAAAAGCGCATTAAAAATATGAAAAGCAAAATCTACATTGAAAACCTATTGCGATATCCTGAAATCATAAATAAATTACTCGAAAAATATAAAGACTGTTAATCAGAGCCCCGAAAGCTTTCGGGGTTGGTTCGGGCCCAAGAGGGGGGCTTAAAAAAAAGACTATTATGTAAATAATGGTCTTTTTTTTTTTAGAACCGATTCTATTTTTTGGTCATTGCAAGAGCTGTATTTTTACTTTCAAACAGTTTAATCATTTCCTCAGCTTTTTCCGGCTGGTTGATTGCCTTTAAGGATTTGGCGCATCGCAAATAAAAGACAGGTTCTAAGCTTTCTTCAAGACTAAATAGCTGTAGATAACATTTAGCCGCAGCTTCGAAATCATTTTCAAAGTAATATTTATCGGCGACCTTTTTAAGCATGTCTGCGGATTTGTATCCTTTGTCTACAACATTGGCATATATGTTTAAAACATCTATGCTTACAGATTTTTTGCTGTGTTCGGGAACTGTAGTCTTAATAGTGACGGGCTGAATAACCTGCTTGGTTTCGGTGGTTGTGATTTTCGAAGGCGCTATAGGGTTAGTGGCTTTTACATATGCTTTTCGGTATATTGCGGTTACGGTTCTGGTGTTGTTTGGTCCCAGGTCGTAGGTATTGACCATGTCAAGTTTTGTAACTTCGTATGTTGTGATTCTTTTTTTTCCGGCAGCAAGATTAATTACTTCTTCGACACAGTAAGCTTCTATAACAAGATCTTCATCGGATTTGTCATCAAACTTTAATGGTGCTTTTCGAATATCTGGATTGGTAATTACCTGGCTTACCTGACCAAAAGAATTCAGCGAAAAAACACTTGCAAGTACTATAAGGTGTATTGCGTAAGTTTTCATGATAATTAAAATAAGTTGAGGCTATATTGAAATTATATAATAAAGGTATTCATTATGTTTTGTTTGTCTTTTACATTAGCGTTTAAGTACTGTTAAAGTCGTTTAAGTGCTTAATTTGGTGTGCTGAGTGTGTTCTTTTTAAAATAAAAATTGTCGAACCGCTAAATTGAATGAAATAATTGAGGTTTTGAATAGAATAACAGGACTTCCGAAGGTATTAAAAAAAAACGAAAAGCCGTCAAAAATGACAGCTTTTCAGTTAATGTACCCGGAGCCGGAGTCGAACCGGCACGGTTTCCCACAGGTGTTTGAGACCAGCGCGTCTACCAATTCCGCCATCCGGGCTTAGCAGACGAAAAAACAATCAAAAATGATTATTTTAACGCAATAGAATAAGTAATTATGAAGTCATAATGTGCTTATTCCTTTAACACGGTGCAAATGTAAAAAATAAAATTAAAAGTTCTACTAAAAATACTCGAAATTTTCCTTTCAGTCTCCAATAAATTTTCTAAATTTGCACCTCGTTAAAACGAAGCACACACAACTAACTACATCCGAGGCAGATACGCGGATTGGCTAAAAAAAAGAATTTAGCCGGACCATGTAGAAAACCAAGGAATAAAACAACAAATTATAATGTCGCACCTAGAACCAGAAGCTAAAATTTTTGCTTGTTCACAAAGTGTTTATCTTGCAGAAAAAATTGCAGAACAATACGGAATTCCGTTAGGAAAAGTAACGATGTCAACGTACAGCGATGGAGAATTTCAGCCATCTTACGAAGAATCAATAAGAGGATTGCGCGTTTTTATCGTGTGTTCAACTTTTCCAACAGCCGATAATTTGATGGAATTGTTATTAATGATCGATGCTGCAAAACGTGCATCGGCAAGACATATTACAGCTGTTATGCCTTATTTTGGATGGGCAAGACAGGATAGAAAAGATAAACCAAGAGTGCCGATTGGAGCAAAATTAGTAGCTAATTTATTAGATGCTGCCGGAGCAACAAGAGTAATGACAATGGATTTACATGCAGATCAAATCCAGGGGTTTTTCGAAAAACCTGTAGATCATTTATTTGCATCAACTATCTTTTTACCATACGTAGAAAGTTTAGGTTTAGAGAATTTAACCATTGCATCTCCGGATATGGGGGGGTCAAAAAGAGCATATGCTTACTCTAAGTTTTTAGAATCAGATGTAGTAATCTGTTACAAGCAAAGAAAAGCAGCCAACGTTATCGATACTATGGAGCTGATTGGTGAAGTAAAAGGTCGTAACGTAATATTGGTGGACGACATGATCGATACCGGTGGAACATTGGCGAAAGCAGCAGACTTAATGATCGAAAAAGGAGCATTAAGTGTTAGAGCAATTTGTACGCACGCTATTTTATCAGGTGGTGCTTACGAAAAAATTGAAAATTCGAAATTAAGCGAATTAATAGTTACAGATTCTATTCCGTTAAAGAGAGAATCAAAGAAAATCAGAGTAGTGAGTTGTGCGCCTCTTTTTGCTGAAGTTATGCACATGGTGCATCACAACAATTCCATTAGTGGAAAATTTATAATGTAGTCTAACTACATAAAGAATTAGAATATTTATTTAATAACTATATTTTTTTACAATGAAATCGATTACAATTAAAGGATCAGAAAGAGAAAGCGTGGGCAAAGTGTCAACTAAAGCCTTACGTAATGCTGGAGCGGTTCCTTGCGTGTTATACGGAGGAAATCAGGCAGTACACTTCTCAGCAGACGCTGCTGCGTTCAAAAACTTGGTTTACACTCCAAATGCACACACAGTTGTGATTGAGCTTGGAAAAGGAAAATCATTCAATGCAATTTTGCAGGATATTCAGGTTCATCCTGTATCAGACAAAATCTTACACATTGACTTCTTTCAATTATTTGATGATAAAGAAATCACTATGGAAGTTCCTGTGAAAATCGTTGGTACATCTAAAGGTGTTCTTGCGGGTGGTGTTTTACGTTTGAACCAACGTAAATTAAAAGTGAAAGCTTTACCAGGAAACCTTCCTGATTTTGTTGAAGCTGACATTACGCCACTTGAAATGGGTAACAAATTGTACGTTACTAAAGTTGGTGCTCCAGAATACAAAGTGATGCACCCTGACAATACAGTTGTAGCTCAGGTAAGAATCTCTCGTGCTGCTATGAAAGCTGCTCAAGAGGCTGCAAAAGCTGCAAAAGCTCCTGCAAAAGGAAAGAAAAAGTAATTTTTTTCAAATCATGCAAGAAAGCATCAATCGAAAGATTGGTGCTTTTTTTTTGGTTCTGAGTTGCTAAGATTCTAAGAAAAGTCTTTGTTTGGCTTTTAGTCAGGTTGAGCGGAGTCGAAGCCCTGCGAAAGAAAATTTGCAGTTTAAACAAAATTATCTAATTGCCACATTTCCAAATTATCTAATTATTTTTAGAAGCAGAAACTCCCGTTTTCATAAGACGTGATGTTCCTGCCATCCGCTAAATCTTTTCCTGGCTAAAGGAGCCAGAAAAAGGATACCACTCCTGTCAGGGCTAGCCAGAAGTTTTGTTTTTATAAAAATCCAACAATCCAATTATCCAATAGGCATATTTTCTAATTATCTAATAAACCAATTGGCATATTATCTAATTAACCCTATTTTTGCCAGATGATAAAATGGATAACAAAACTGTTTTCATCAACACAAAAAGAAGAGAACACAGATTATATGAAACCGGAGGTTCATGAAAACTCAAAAAACAATATAAAAAGCGTGAGTAAAAAATATTTAATTGTAGGGCTGGGTAATATTGGCGCAGAATACGTAAACACAAGACATAATATCGGATTTAAAGTTCTGGATTTTTTAGCCAGAAAAGAAAGTCTTTCTTTTGAAACTGTTAAACTGGGGGCATTGGCTGAATATAAATTCAAAGGAAGAGCCTTTTTTCTGCTTAAGCCAAACACCTATATGAACCTTAGCGGGAAAGCAGTTAAATACTGGATGGATAAAGAAAATATTCCATTAGAAAATGTTCTGGTAATTACAGACGATTTAAACCTGTCTTTTGGAACCATCAGAATCAAGCCAAAAGGAAGCGACGGAGGTCACAACGGACTTAAAAATATCAATCTCGTTTTAAACACACAGCAATACACCCGATTTAGATTCGGAATCAGTGATCAGTTCAAGAAAGGACAACAAGTTGACTATGTTTTAGGTGACTGGGACGAAGAAGAAAAAGCAAAATTACCGGAAAGACTCGAAGTTGCATCAGAAATTATCAAATCTTTCGGTACGGCAGGATTAGAAAATACAATGACAACTTTTAATGGAAAATAGAGATATTAAAAGGAGTTTATTGTTAAAACAACAATTATCAGTTAACTTAATTCAATTATAACGAAATAGAATTTTCTATTCCAAAGTTAAATGTATAAATTTGAATAAATTATTATAAATCATAAAAATCATATATCATGGCTTTTGAATTACCACAATTACCTTATGCATATGACGCATTAGAACCACATATTGATGCGCGTACAATGGAAATCCACCATACTAAGCATCATAATGCGTACACAACAAACCTAAATGCTGCCATTGCAGGAACAGATTTAGAAGGAAAAACAATCGAAAATATCTTAATCAACTTAGATAAATCAAACGCTGCAGTTCGTAACAATGGTGGAGGTTTTTACAACCACAATTTATTCTGGACAGTAATGTCTCCAAACGGTGGCGGATTGCCAACAGGTGATTTGTTAGCTGCAATTGAGGCTTCTTTTGGAACTTTCGAAGAGTTTAAAGCAAAATTTGCTAAAGCGGGAGCAACACAATTTGGTTCAGGATGGGCTTGGCTAACTGTTCAAAAAGGTGGAAAATTAGAAGTTGTAGGAACTCCAAATCAGGATAATCCACTAATGCCAGAAGTTGCTGGTAACGGTGGAACTCCAATCTTAGGAATGGATGTTTGGGAGCACGCTTATTATTTAAACTACCAAAACAGAAGACCGGATTATATTGAAGCTTTCTTTAGTGTAATTAACTGGACAGAAGTTGCAAGGAGATTTGCTTTAGACAAATAGTCTGGAAGAAATAGAATAAAGAGTAAAGAAAAAAGACGGATAGCTACAGGCCATCCGTCTTTTTTGTTATCATATTTTAAAGTATGTTGAGCAATCTTTATTCTTTACTCTATTTTCTTTTTCTATATATAAATAAAAAAGGCGGAATTTCTTCCGCCTTTTTTGCCCCAAATTTACCATATACTTAACCTACTTAATTTTATGGTATATCAAATGTATGGCACTATATTATTTATATCAAATATTTCAGATTAACGGCAATAATATCCGATTAACTGGTTGGTTTTGAAAAATTTAACTTTATTCCAATAAAAAAGGTGAAATTGCTTCCACCTTTTTTGCCCCAAATCTACCATAAACTTAACCTACTAATGTTATGGTTCTTCAAAGATATAGTAGCATTGCAGTTTTCCCAAAAATATAGGATGAAATGCATAAAAATCCGATGAAATGCATTTTTTAACTTTTTATTTAGTATGCTCTTGCGTTTTTTCCTTCATAAAAATTGATAAATGCTCTATTTACAACACGATTTCCACCTGGAGTTGGATAGTCTCCGGTGAAATACCAATCGCCGAGATTTTTCGGACAGGCAATATGTAAGTCTTCTACTTTTTGGAAGATAATTTTTACTTCAGCATTGATTTCGGGAGAGCTTAACATCTCAGCAATTCTGTCTGAAATCTCTTCAGGAGTAAAAGGATCGTAAATTGCAGTTACATAATTTACAACATCGGTATCTGCATAATTTTCCTGAGCTTTACATTTTGCATAGACTTCGTCTACGATATGATATAAATTTCTTTCCTTCAATAGGTCTAAAGCAGCTCTAAAGGCAACAAGCCCTTCTAATTTTGCCATATCAATTCCATAACAATCCGGGTAACGAATTTGAGGTGCCGAAGAAACAATTACAATACGTTTTGGTTTTAAACGATCCATCATTTTAATGATACTCATTTTTAATGTAGTACCACGAACAATACTGTCGTCAATAATAACCAAATTATCTTCTGGTTTAATTACGCCGTAAGTAACATCATAAACGTGAGCCACCAAATCATCACGACTGCTGTCTTCGGTAATAAAGGTTCTAAGTTTAGCATCTTTTATAGCAACTTTCTCCGTACGAATTTTTACTGCCAATAATTCCTGAAGCGTTTCGGCTGTAAGTGTATTTCTGTTTTCTAAAATATAATTGTTTTTTCTCTGGTTTAAGAAATCCTGAGCTGCTTCGACTAAACCATAAAAAGAGGTTTCTGCCGTGTTCGGGATATAAGAGAAAACAGTATTGTCTGTATCGCTGTCAATTGATTCAAGAACGGCAGGTAAAATTAATTTCCCTAAATTTTTACGTTCCTGATAAATTTCAGCATCACTTCCTCTTGAGAAATAAATTCTTTCAAAAGAACAGGCTTTTTTAACGGTTGGCTCCAGAATCTGATTCATGGTAACTTTTCCGCTTTTCTTTATAATTAAAGCGTGCCCCGGATCGATTTCCTTAACACTTTCAAACGGAACATTAAATACAGTTTGAATAACAGGTCTTTCTGAAGCTACAACAACCACTTCGTCATCCTGATAAAAATAGGCTGGACGAATACCCGCCGGATCTCTAAAAACAAATGCGTCGCCGTGCCCTAGTAAACCAGCCATTGCATAACCACCATCTAAGTTCTTTGCTGAACGTGTAAGTATTTTTGCAAGATCCAGACGTTCTGCAATTACCGGAGATGCTTCTCTTTTTGAATAGCCTTCTGCTTTACAGTCCTGATACAATTGCATCACTTCTTTGTCTAAAAAGTGACCAATTTTTTCCATTACAGTAACAGTATCGGCCATTTCTTTTGGATGTTGTCCAAGTTCAACCAGATTTTGGAAAAGCTCCTTAACATTTGTCATATTAAAGTTTCCTGCCAAAATTAAATTACGGTGCATCCAGTTACTCTGACGTAAAAATGGGTGAACGCTTTCAATACTGTTTTTTCCAAAAGTTCCGTAACGAACATGTCCTAAAAACAATTCTCCGATATAAGGAATATTTGCTTTTAATTCTTTTATGTTGTCAGCCAATTCCGGATTTTCTTTTAATTCCTCACTGATACGCTCATTGATTTGTTTAAAAACATCCTGTATTGGCTGCGAATGGTTAGAACGAACTCTGCTGATGTAACGTTCTCCCGGTTCTACATCCAGTTTAATGCTTGCAAAACCGGCACCATCCTGACCACGGTTGTGCTGTTTTTCCATCATCAGATACATTTTCTGAATTCCGTAAAAAGCCGTTCCGTATTTTTCTTTGTAATATTCAAGCGGTTTAAGAAGTCTGACTAAGGCTATACCACATTCGTGTTTTAAAGCGTCGCTCATTGTTTTTGTATTTGTGTGTTGTTGTAAGTTGTCTGTATTGTCGTAATAAAAAAGCCCCGTTTTATCGAGGCTCTTCGGCATTATATTTCTATGTCAAACTGAGTTAACGACTTAAATTGTTGTAATCGAATCGCTACTTCGGCTTTGCTTAATGTTTCCATCCTCTCAGTTCCAAATTTCTCCACACAAAATGAAGCTAAATTTGAACCGTAAATAATTGCATTTTTCATGTTTCCAAATGAAATGTTTTCGCTTTGCGCTATAAATCCTGAAAAACCACCAGCAAAGGTATCTCCTGCTCCTGTTGGATCAAAAACATCTTCTAATGGTAATGCCGGAGCAAAGAATACTTCTCTGTTGTGGAATAAAAGTGCACCGTGCTCTCCTTTTTTGATCACCACATATTTTGGTCCCATTTCCTGGATTTTAGCAGCAGCTTTTACTAATGAATATTCACCTGAAAGCTGTCTTGCCTCTTCGTCATTGATTGTGATAACATCTACACGTTTTATAACGTCCAGTAATTCCGGAAGAGCACAGTCCATCCAGAAGTTCATCGTATCTAAAACTACTAATTTTGGTTTTTTCTCTAATTGATCTAAAACACTGCTTTGTACTAACGGATGCAAGTTTCCTAACATTACAATGTCAGAATCTTTAAAGTTTTGAGGTACTTTTGGTTGAAAGTCAGCTAAAACATTTAACTCAGTTACCAAAGTGTCTCTTGAATTCAGATCGTTGTGATATAAACCGCTCCAGAAAAAGGTTTTTCCGCCTTTTACAATTTCGATACCAGAGATGTCGATATTTTTTGAAGTCAGTAAATCTAAATGTTCTTGTGGAAAATCGTCACCAACTACAGAAACTATAGCCGATTGCAGGTTGAAAAATGAGGCTGATAAACCAATATAAGTTGCAGCACCACCTAATATTTTATCTGTTTTTCCGAAAGGAGTTTCAATCGCGTCGAAAGCAACCGTTCCAACAATCAATAATTTATTCATTTTATGAATTTCGAATTAAGGTGCAAAGATACTTTATAAGTTACAATATTGCAATGGTTTGTAATCTCAAAATTTTCATAAAAAAACAATAACGATTTCGGATAAAAAGTATTGTAAATGAGATAATTAAATTGTGGTATTTTATTAGCCTATAATAAGCTTTTGGTCTTAAATAAGCAATTTTTATTTCCAAATTTTTCTGATTTCATAATAATCTAATAAGCCATTTATAATTGATATTTCTTCGCATAATAATTTTTCAGCAATGGAATTTGAATTAACATCATAACCGGAACAATTAAGATGGCATACAAAGTATATTCAGAAACATGTAACCCTGAAAATATATTAGAATATTCCTTTATATATAGGTCGTTTATTTTTAAATCATAATCATTACCAGTCGCAATTACATAAATAGAGAAAGCAATTAAAACTGCGATAATTATAAACCAGGTTTGTTTTGAAATCAAAGGCTTGTAAACTTTGAGTTTTTTTTCTTCAATAATAGAAACCTGAGCCATTATTTTTGAAGTAAAATCAATTGATGGAGACTGAAGCGTTTCTTCAGACATCATTTTTTCTATAAGATTTTCTATATTTTTATCGCTCTCCTTCATAAAATTGTATTGTTTCTGGTTCTAACTGCTTTCTCAAAATCACGGCCAGTTTCTGTCGACTCCTAAATAGTTTTACTTTGGCATTGTTGGCCGAAATATTCATTACTTTTCCAATTTCTTCCAGACTCTGATCTTCAAAATAAAATAAAGTCAGTAAGAAACTTTCATCACCTGGTAACAAATTTAAGCAATTTTGAATGGTTTGTTTGCGTTCTTTGTCTTCTAAAGCACTCAAAGCATCGTCCATTGTTTTAATTAAATGGGCTGAAAATTCATTTATCGAAATATTATTATCTTCTTTTTTGTTTTTCTTCAAACGATCCAGGCAGGTATTATAGGCTATTTTATAAATCCAGGTCGAGAATTTCGAATCGCCTTTAAATTTACTTAATGAATTATATATTTTGATAAAAGTGTCCTGAGCGACTTCTTCAGCTTCTTCTCTGTTTTTAACCATTTTGAGTGCCAAAGTAAAAATCATATTCTTATAACGATTCACCAATATAGCAAACGCATTTGTCTCGCCCTGCAGAATTTTATCGATATAATGTTGATCAGATATTGTACTCATAATTATATAGGACGGCAGAGTTTTGAAAAAGGTTACAACTAAATTAAAAAAATAAATTTTCAATTCTGAAATTCCAAATTTCAAGTTCTGGTTTTAACGGTATAAAACTTTTTCTACTGCTTTGCATTTTGTAAAAAAATGCATAAAATCCCGAATTTAAATTCCTTTATATGATTAATTTTTAATCTTAGGAATTCGGAATTTAAAAAGTTTGGAATTTATTTCTAATAATCTGTAACCTAAATAAAATTTACCTCGTCATATGGAGTATCAATCAATTAAAAATAAAATATTATGATGGCAGGAATTTTAGTACCACTTAGTTTTTTTCTAATGGTATTCGGTATTGTATATCTCGTTTATTCAACAAGAAACAGAGAGCGCCTTGCGCTTATAGAGAAAGGTGTTGATGCCAGTATTTTTTTTCTGGGTAAAGAAAAAAGTGTTGCGCTCTGGAAAATCATTGTTGTTAATTTAGCCTTTTTATTAATAGGTTGTGGCGTTGGAATCTTTTTGGCGTTACTAATCACAACTTATACTTCTTTAGAGGATGATGCAGTTTATCCGTCAATCATTTTTATAATGGCGGGAGTGGGATTGTTGGCAGGATTTAGAACAGCCAAGGATTTAGATAAGAAATAATAATTTTAAGTTAGTATTTGAATAGCGCAGCCTGAAAATATTTTAGGGTGCGTTATTTTTATTCTATTTTTGAACCAATGGTTTCATAATATTCATCAATAGAAAGCTTCAGCTGCATTGATGCCATAACAGCCAGTTGATCACAGCGTTCGTTTTGAGGATGATTGTTATGACCTTTAATCCACTTAAAATCGACTTGATGTTTACGGTATACAATTAAAAAGCGTTTCCATAAATCGGGATTTTTTCGTCCTGCAAATTTCTTTTTTTCCCAGCCCAGAACCCATTTTTTTTCAACAGAATCCACCACGTATTTAGAATCTGAAATGACGAGAACTTTCATATTTGGATTCTTAAGTTTTTCAAGACCAACGATTACTGCTAATAATTCCATACGGTTATTGGTTGTAAGGCGAAAGCCTTCGTAGAATTCTTTTTTATGCGGAGTTCCAACCAATTCCATTACTACACCATAACCGCCGTTTCCGGGATTTCCTTTTGCAGCACCGTCTGTATATATATGTACTTCGTGATTCATTTTTTTAGACTTCTTAGATTATTGGATTTTTGGACTTCTTAGATTTCAGACTTTTTAGATTTTTCTAAATGAAATAAATCTTGAAGATTTAGTTGAGAAGTCTAACAATCTAAAACAATTTATTGTTCTAAGATAGTCTGAATAATTTCTGGAAAATACTTTTGTTCCAGTTCATGAATCTTTTCTGCAACTGTTTCCGGTGTGTCATCTTCTGTTAAGGCTACATTTTTCTGAAAAATAATACCTCCTTCATCATAATGTTCGTTTACGTAATGAATAGAAATTCCGGTTTCTTTTTCTTTATTGTTCACTATAGCCCTGTGTATGTGCATTCCGTACATTCCTTTTCCTCCATAATTAGGTAAAAGAGCAGGGTGTATATTGATGATTTTATTTGGATATAATTCGATTATGTTTTCCGGGAATTTCAATAAAAAACCGGCAAGAACTATCAAATCCGGGTCGATTTCTTGTATTTTTTGCAGTAAATTTCTTTCTAAAAGTTCGTTTTTTGAGAAGATTTCTATAGGAATTTGATGATTTTTTGCTCTTTCAATAACTTTTGCATTTGGATTATTTGTAAAGACCGAAACGACCTCTGCGATTTTAGTTTCTTTAAAGTGCTTGATAATATTTTCTGCGTTACTTCCTGAACCTGAGGCAAAAACAACAATTTTTTTCATAATCAAATATATTTTGAGACTGCAAAAAACGGAATAAAAAATCAAAATAAATAGTATTAAAAGACCTTTCTTGAAATTAATTTTATAAATTAGTAACACATTTATTAACTAAATAGTTGTTTTAAAATAAAGTTTTTTATTTTTGCCAACAAATTAAATTCTAAAATTAAAGATTATGTCAGACATTGCATCAAGAGTAAAAGCGATTATCGTAGACAAATTAGGTGTTGACGAAAACGAAGTTGTAACAGAAGCAAGCTTCACTAATGATTTAGGAGCTGACTCATTAGACACTGTTGAGCTTATTATGGAATTCGAAAAAGAATTTGATATTCAAATTCCAGACGATCAAGCAGAAAACATTGCTACTGTTGGTCAAGCTATTTCTTATATCGAGGAAGCTAAAAAATAATAAATACACACCCGATTTTTAAAATTCCAATATTTTAAATTCCAAACTCCAATTTTGGAATTTGTTTTTGAAATTTAAGATTTGTTAAAAGTCGGGTGTTATTATTTTTTTGAAATTTAAATTTAGATTGGTACACAATCAAAAGATATATTTATATTGTAATGCCCATGGCTCTTAAGTAAATACTATAGTTAAGAAAGCGTGGGTTTTATTTGTTAAAGACACAAAATACATTTTTATGGCATTAAAGCGAGTTGTTGTAACAGGACTAGGTGCTCTTACTCCTATTGGGAATAATATCCAGGAATATTGGGATGCACTTATTAATGGAGTTAGCGGTGCTGCCCCTATTACGTATTATGATACAGAGAAACATAAAACTAAGTTTGCCTGCGAAGTAAAAAACTTCAATATTGAAGATTATATGGATCGCAAAGAATCGCGCAGATTAGATAAATTTGCTCAATATGCAGTTGCGGCCAGTGATGAAGCTATTAAAGATGCTGGATTAACAGACGAAAATATCGACAAACAAAGAGTTGGAGTTATTTGGGGAGCAGGAATTGGAGGTTTGGAAACTTTTCAGGATGAAGTAATGTACTATGCCAAAGGCGATGGAACTCCAAAATTCAATCCATTCTTTATTCCTAAAATGATTGCTGATATTGCACCGGCACATATTTCTATGCGTAACGGTTATATGGGGCCTAATTATACAACTGTTTCAGCTTGTGCTTCTTCTGCAAATGCCTTAATTGATGCTTTCAACTATATTCGTTTAGGAATGTGTGATGTTATTGTGTCTGGAGGTTCTGAAGCAGCAGTTACTATTGCTGGTATGGGAGGTTTTAGTTCCATGCACGCTTTGTCTACAAGAAATGAAAGTCCGGAAACAGCTTCAAGACCTTTTGATGCTACCAGAGATGGTTTCGTATTAGGAGAAGGAGCCGGAGCATTAGTTCTTGAAGAATATGAACATGCAAAAGCCAGAGGAGCAAAAATTTATTGCGAAATTGGCGGTGGCGGAATGTCATCTGATGCTTACCATTTAACAGCACCACACCCGGAAGGAATTGGTGTTATTGCAGTAATGAAAAACACACTAAGAGATGCCGGAATGAATCCTGAAGATGTTGATCATATCAACACACATGGAACTTCTACTCCTCTGGGAGATGTGGCTGAATTAAAAGCCATAAGCGCTGTTTTTGGTGATCATGCAAAAAATATCAATATTAATTCAACAAAGTCAATGACAGGACACTTGCTTGGTGCAGCTGGGGCTATTGAGGCAATTGCTTCTATTTTGGCTATGCAGCACAGTATTGTTCCTCCAACGATTAATCATACTGTTGTCGACGAAAATATTGATCCGTCACTAAACCTAACTTTGAACAAACCTCAAAAGAGAGAAGTAAATGTTGCCATGAGTAATACTTTTGGTTTTGGTGGACACAATGCTTGTGTATTGTTTAAGAAATTAGCTGACTAGTTTTGTCTATGAATATTATCAAAAAAATATTTTCAAAATCCCGTTCTCAAGAAGACGGGATTTTTTTTGACACTATTCAGAAAATTCTTGGTTTTCAGCCGATTACTATCGAATTTTACAAGAAAGCCTTTACACATCGCTCTTCTAACAAATTAGATGAATCAGGAAATCCAATTAATTATGAGCGACTTGAGTTTTTGGGAGATGCGATGTTAAGTTCTGTCATTGCAGCACATTTATACAATAAGGCACCTAACGGCGATGAAGGTTATTTAACTAAAATGCGTTCAAAAATTGTAAGTAGGGAACATTTGAACGAATTAGGTAAAGATTTAAATTTAGTACGATTTGTAGAAAGTAAAGTGCCTATTCAACATTTTGGTGAAAATATCCACGGAAATATTTTCGAGGCACTTATAGGAGCAATTTATTTAGACCGCGGGTATTCTTTTTGTGAAAAGTTTATTCAAAAAAGAGTGATTATACCGTATGTTGATATAGCAAGGCTTGAAGGAAAAGTTATTAGTTATAAAAGTTTGGTTATTGAATGGTGCCAGAAAGAAAAGAAAATCTTTCATTATGATATTTTTGAAGATAACGGAATTGATGGACAACGTTTGTTTGGTGTTAAATTGAGTATAGACGACAAAATAATTGCAAGGGCAAGAGCAACTTCAAAAAAGAAGGCAGAAGAGAAGGCATCACAACGGGCTTATTTTGCATTTCAGGAAAAAATGGATAAGAAATAACACGAAAAGTAGTGTAATATTCCTAATGCTATAACGTTTTCGTTTATAAATTAACAAAAACATACTGTTCTTAACTATTTAAGCTACGATAGAAATAGTATATTTACAGCTTGATATTTCATGATATGGCGATTCATAGATTGGATTTAGACGAATTTGACGAAATTGATTATTATTTAATGGCAATCCACACTTCTTTAGAAGACTATAGATTGGCCTATTTTATCAATAAAAAGCTTCCGATAAACTTAAGTAAGAGCAAAAACGAGATTCATGCTCAGACTAAGGAAGGTGAGACAAATTTTTCCAGATTCTATTATTATGACACCGATAAAGCCATTTCATGGAACCTGATTCAGAATAAAAATGAAATCATTTCAGTGAGAGCAAATGATTTTCAGAATTTGTTTTCCAATGAAAATAGTGAGATTTCAACAACAATTCATTTACTTCCTGAATTCAAAAAAGTAGATTTTTTCCTGAAAATAGATAATAGTGGTGAGGCTATAAACTTTTCAGAAATACAGCAAAAGCTAAATACAATTGAGAGTATCGCAGCTATTTATGCTGTAGATATCAATAAAATAAAATCAAAAAACAATTTAATTTTTTAAAAAAAATGCTTACAAACAAAAAAACCAAAATTGTAGCCACACTTGGACCTGCATGTGGAACGAAAGAGATCATTAAAGATATGATTGACGCAGGTGTAAATGTATTTAGAGTTAATTTTTCGCATGCTGATTATGAAGGTGTAAAAGAGAAAATAAACATTATTAGAGAACTAAATGAAGAATTTGGTTATACTACGGCAATTCTTGGAGACTTACAAGGACCAAAACTTAGAGTAGGTGTAATGGAAGAAGGGACAGTTGTTAAAGATGGTGATACTCTTACTTTTACAACTGCTGAAGATATTGTTGGAAATGCCCAGAGAGCGTTTATGAAATATCAGAATTTCCCTAATGATGTAAATCCGGGTGAGCGTATTTTGCTTGATGATGGTAAGCTTATTTTTGAAATCGTTTCAACTGATAAAAAAACAGAAGTTGTTGCTAAAGTTATTCAGGGCGGGGAATTAAAATCTAAAAAAGGAGTTAATCTTCCAAATACAAAGATTTCTTTGCCAGCATTAACAGAAAAAGATATTGCTGATGCTATTTTTGCTATTGAGCAAAAAGTGGATTGGATTGCGCTTTCGTTTGTAAAAACTCCTCGTGATTTACAAGACTTGCAGGAATTGATTGCAAAACATTCAGATGTTAAAATTCCAATTGTTGCTAAAATCGAAATGCCGGAAGCTTTAGAAAACATGGATAGGATTGTAGCATATTGTGACGCTTTAATGGTAGCTCGTGGGGATTTAGGAGTTGAACTTCCTGCTCATGAAGTACCATTAGTTCAAAAAGATTTAATTCGCAGAGCTAAAACTGCCAGAATTCCTGTTATCGTTGCTACTCAAATGATGGAAACAATGATTACAAGTTTAACTCCAACAAGAGCAGAAGTAAACGACGTTGCAAACTCTGTAATGGATGGAGCTGATGCGGTGATGTTGTCAGGAGAAACTGCTACAGGAAACTATCCGGTACAGGTTATTCAAAAAATGACTCAAATTTGTGAGGCTGTTGAAAATTCTCCACTAATTCATGTACCACAAAATACACCTCAAATAAAAACAAAGCGTTTTATTACGAAAACAATTTGTCAACAAGCAGCTTTAATGGCTAATACAATTCAGGCAAAAGCAATTTGTACATTGACAAATAGTGGTTACACAGCTTTTCAAATTTCGGCTTGGAGACCATCGTCAGCGCACATCTTAGTATTTACTTCAAACAGAAGAATTTTAACACAATTGAATCTGTTATGGGGAGTTAAGTCATTCTTTTATGATAATGAAAATAGTACTGATGATACTGTAACAGATGTAAACAAAATTGCAGTTGAAAAAGGCTATGCAGTAAAAGGAGATTATTTGATTAATCTTGCTGCAATGCCAATTAAAGATAAAGGAATGGTTAATACCATGAGAGTTTCTGAAATAGAATAGTTTTATAAAAAAAAACATATATGAAAATCCATCCGTAATATCGGGTGGATTTTTTTGTTTCAATTCTTATGAAATAGTACAGGTAATAAATGAAAATCCCCGACAAATAAATTGATCGGGAATTCTGGTGTAATTTATGAAATGCTTAAAAAATGTTATTTTTTCCAGTACGGCCTTATAATTCTGTTTTGTTTATGAATTAAAATTAAGAACATCATTGTTCCAAGCATACAGAAAATAATAGCCTGAATAGATCCTTCAGGGCCAAATTCGCCGCCGGTAATAATTTCTGGGCCTTGTATTTTGGCTTCAAATAAGCTGTTTGTTTTTTCGTTTCCGGATGTAATGGCGCCAAAGATTCCCGATTGTGTAAAGTTCCAGGCAAAGTGTAAAGCAATTGGAAGCCATAAATTACGGCTGTAAATAAAAGCTGCTCCAAATAAAAACCCAGCAGTGGTGATGCATAGACTTGATAGAAAAGTACTGTGGGCATTTGCCAGATGAAAAATACCAAACAGGAGTGATGAAATAGAAAGCGAAATATAGCTTCCAAGTTTTTCTTCCAAAATCCTGAATATAATTCCGCGAACCAATATTTCTTCAATAATAGCTACTGTAAACATAATTGCAAAAGGAATCACAATAAACGAGATTGGGTTGATATTTACAATACTGTAGTAACCATTCAGGTACATCACGAAAATAGTGAGCGATTGTAAAATAAAACTCATTAGGACACCGAAAGATATATTTTTGACAATTCCTTTAGTGGAAAATTCGGTTATAATTCTTTTGTCATATTTTTTAAAAAATAAAATATAGCTGAAAATGCAGGCTGATGAAACAAAAAATCCTTTGAGGAGATTTCTGTAATCTTTATCGAGAGAAGTTAATCCCAGTAATTTTGAAGCAATTTGCTGTCCAATTATAACAACTGTCATAAAAATAAGTAAGGCAAGAATCATCTTGGTTACAGGTGATTTAAATATTTTTTGTTTTCCAGTAAGGGTTTCCATTTAGATTTGGTTTTACGTATTAATTTGAAGCAAATGTAGATTGCTGTAAAACCAAAAAATAGAATGAAATTTGCCTGTCTTATAATTTTTGAAATTGTTTGGGTAAAAATCCGGTTTGGTTTTTAAAAGTTCTGATAAAATGGCTTTGATCAGCAAACCCGCATTCTAGACTAATTTCAGTTAAATTACTTTGATTAGATTGTATCAGTGAAAGGGAACGGTTTATTTTAATGCGGCGCATATATTCACCCAGGGTGCATCCAAAATACCTTGGAAAATGTTTTGATATTGTAATAGGATTAAGCTGTAAAACCTGCGCCAGATCCTTCAGATTAGGATTCTCATTCCAGCAGTCATTTAATAATTCATTTAAACTTTTTACCCAGTACGGACTTTTTTCATATTGGTTCAAGTGCTGATGGGTTTGTAATAATTGAGAAAACAACATCTTTATGTTGTCACTTGAAAAAGTATCTGCAGTAAGCGTTTCTTTAAAAATTTTGAGAATCAAAAATTTTGTAAACGTACTATTCTCAACGGATTTTTCAATTATATCTTCGGTAATTTGAAGTTCTTTAAGAAGATTTTCTTCAATTTCGATATTGATATTTCTGGATGGAAAAAGTGTGTCCTGATTCAAATGCATTTCATCGCTGTGATAAAATAGCAGCGAACCCGGTCCGACAGTTTCGTTGAAATTTTTTCGTTTTTCTGTCGTTCCGCCTTTAAGGAAAAGCGTAATATGTGCATTATTATGTGAATGCCAGCCTTCATACACCTTATTTTGATATTCTGTTTCGACTACTGCAATACCTTGTGTGGTACTAAAAATGGTTTTGGTATTGCCTAAATATTTCTCCTTTTCGAGTTCGTACATTCTTGGACTTCTAAAAGTGTTTATGGAACTAAAATACTATTTTTATTAACAAATAAATCCAAAATACTATTTGAATTTTTTACTGTTTATTTTTTACAGTATTTGTAAGTTTTGGATGCTTAATAAAAACATTGTATAAAGATTAACCAAAAAATAATAGTTTTTTTACTTATTATTTAATTGTTTTGTAACAAAATAAATTTTAGGCTACTAATTAGTCTAACTCTTTAAATCATTGATTATGTATAAAAATACGATGAAATCAGTTTTTGCTGTATCTGCTTTTTTAGTAGGTGTAAGCAGCTGTTTTGCACAAGACATTTTAGTAAATTCACTAAAGCTGAACGCTAGTGATAAAAGCAAAGAAAATTTTAAATTCACTGAAGTAATTAATTTAGGAACCACTTCAGTAAAATTGCAGGGTTCATCAGGGACTTGCTGGAGTTATTCTACCAATTCTTTTTTAGAGTCTGAAATGATTCGCTTAGGTAAACAACCAGTTGAATTGTCTCAAATTTTTTCAGCAAGAAATGTATATGTAGAAAAAGGAAAAAATTATGTACGCATGCATGGTGCTGTTACTTTAGGGGATGGCGGATCTTTGCATGATGTAATTAATATGTATAAAAAATACGGAACCGTTCCGAGAGAAGTTTATACGGGATTGAATTATGGTACTGATAAAAATAAATTTGCTGAAATGGCAGCAATTATCGAAGGGGTATTAGCAGCTGTTGTCAAGAACCCAAATGGCGAATTGACCCCGAGCTGGGAAAAAGCATATGCCTCTGTTATTGATTCTTATTTAGGAAAAGTTCCGGAAAATTTTGCTTATAAAGGAAAAAATTACACTCCTCAAAGTTTTGCAAAAGAAGTAGTGGGAATCAATCCTGATGAATATGTAGAGATGTCATCTTTTACCAGTGCTCCTTATTATCAAAAAACGTTGTTAGCAGTGCCGGATAACTGGTCATTTGATCAGGTTTATAATGTAAAAGTAAATGATATGACGGATGTTATAGACAATGCTTTAAAGAAAGGTTATACTGTTGCATGGGCAACTGATGTGAGTGAGAAAAGTTTTAGCTGGAAAAATGGTGTTGCCTATGTTTCTACTAAAAAATATGATGACATGACGGCCGAAGAAAAGGCTGATATGTTTAACGGACCAAAAACGGAGCCGGAAGTTACTGCAGAGATGCGTCAGGCAGCTTTTGATAATTACCAAACAACAGATGATCATGGAATGCATATTGTTGGTTTGGCAAAAGATCAAACAGGAAAAGAGTATTATATTGTAAAAAATTCATGGGGAGAAACAAATGATTATAAAGGATTTTTATTCGTAACCAAAAATTTTGTAAAATATAAAACTACTGCTTTAATGGTAAACAAAGGAGGCATTCCAGCAGAGATTGCAAAAAAACTTGGGGTTTAATTTCTATAAAAATTCATAATTATCCCGATAACTTATAAACAATGTTTAAAGGTTTATCGGGATTTTGTAATTATTTTAGCAATATAAATTTGATTTATAAGTTAATTGTTAAAAGCATCATTTTCTATATTTTTGTAATTCCTGATTAAATAATTATAAATGAGAACATTTGTTATAGGCGACGTTCATGGAGGTTTACTTGCCCTTGAACAAGTGATGAAAAAAGCTGAAGTTACTGAAAAAGACACTTTAATATTTCTTGGAGATTATGTTGATGGATGGAGTCAGTCGCCTCAGGTAATTGATTATTTGATTGCTCTTCAAAGTAAGCAAAACTGTATTTGTATAAGAGGAAATCATGATGAGTTATTATTAGAATGGCTTAAAAATGCAAAAAACAATGAACTATGGTATCAACATGGAGGAGAGGCTACAGTTCTGGCTTATGAAAAATTAAATAAGGGGGAAAAGCAAGTACATATAGAATTTTTGGAATCACTTGAGGACTATCATCTGGATGAACAAAATCGTTTATTTGTTCATGCCGGTTTTACGAATTTAAATGGAGTTGGCTATGAATATTTTCCAAAATTATTTTATTGGGACAGGACTTTATGGGAAACAGCACTTTCTTTAGATCCAAGTATGAAAAAAGAAGATTTGTATTATCCAAAAAGATTTACATTATACAAAGAAATTTTTATTGGACATACACCTGTTAGCCGTATCGGAGAAACAGTTCCGGTAAATAAAGCGTGTGTTTGGAACATTGATACAGGAGCCGCTTTTAAAGGGCCTTTGACAATAATGAATGTAGATACAAAAGAGTTTTGGCAAAGCGAGCCTTTAAATCAATTGTATTCTAATGAAAGAGGAAGAAATTAAGTTGTAAAATTCTATTTTTGTACTTAAAAATATTTTAAAATTTATGAAAAAAGTTATCACACTATTATTCTTGACATCATTCGGATTTACGCAAGCTCAGCAAGCTTTTAAAGGAAAAGGAGATACTAAAGTTAACCTTGGGGCTAATATACAAGATGGAGGATCAGGAATTCAGGGTTCTGTTGATTTTGGTTTGGCAGAAAACTTTTCTTATGGTTTTGTTGCTTCTTATTTATTAGGAGTTAATGAATTTTCAGGTTTTTATAACGGTGGAACAACGCAATATACTAATGAAAAACCGGATTTTAAAGATCGTTTCGATGCAAAATTCAGAATAAACGCAAACATAGGAAATGTTTTAAAAGTTGATGAAAAGCTGGATATCTATCCAGGTCTAAGTTTAGGTTTGAAAAATTTCGGAGGCCATGTTGGAGGTCGCTATTTCTTTACTGAAGGATTTGGTGTGTTCACAGAGTTAGGTTTTCCAATTGCAAAATACAGTGATGATAATGACTTATTTGATGATTTAAATAATCAGGTTACTTTTAGTTTGGGTGCTTCTTTCAATTTATAAGATAATATAGGAGCACTAATGTCTTTAAAAAGGGCGACAATTTGAAATTTCAATTGTCGCCCTTTTTATTTTCAAATTGGAAATATTAATTTTGTGCAGAAATTAAAAATCATATAGGCAATTAACGAACTTATTTAAAATAGGAATATTCTGTTGTTTGTATTTTTTTATTTTGTATTTCATTTTTTCCCAATTTAAAAACTTCATTTTTATTCCAAGTACAATATTTAAAGGTTCTCAGAGTATTTTGGCTATATCGTTATAGTTGTGATATTAATATTTTTTTATAATAATTTTTACGCTATGTATATTTTTAGCATAAATTTTTTTGTGATTAAAAAAAAATATTTACTTTCGTGTAATCGATTACATTATGTTTTTCGATAACTTAAAAAACTATCTATTTACTTAAACCACAATTATGAAAAGAATTTTACTTTACATGGCTTTGCTATTAGTTTCTCTACAACTTGGAGCACAAACCATTACAAAATCATCCGGATGGCTTGAATCTGCTTTTGTAGAATGGTCACCGGCAGCAGGAGCAGACAGTTATAATGTTTATTACACCGGCGGTGGAGAAACAAACAAAAAAATTGATGAACCGCTTATTCGCAGTTATGGGACTTACTTTCGTGCCGATGTTCCGGGTCTTGCAGCAGGATCTTATACGCTTACTGTAAAACCCGTAACGGCAAGTGTTGAAGGTACTGGTACAACAACATCTGTTTTGACAGTTTTGGCTCAGGATCGTAATGGTTTTGCTTTTCAGGGTGGCCGTATTCCGGGAGCTTATAATTTGAACGGGACATTGAAAAACAATGCTATCGTTTTATATATTACCCAAAATACAAAAAACACGATCTCTCTTGATGTTATAACGGGTTCGAATGGTACAACTAAAACTAAATACACAGGTTTACAAAGTATTTTGGATGGATATAAAAAGGGGTATGATATCCGTCCTTTGGCAATTCGGTTAATTGGAAATATTAGTGATTTAACTTATATGCTTAACGGAGATCTTGTTATTGAAAATAAACAAAATGCCTTAAGCTCAATTACAATGGAGGGTATTGGAAATGATGCTGTTGCCAACGGTTGGGGACTTCGAATTAAAAATGCTTCTAATGTTGAAGTTCGTAACATTGGGTTTATGTTAACTGATGCTGGTGAAGGTGACAATGTGGGATTGCAACAGGATAACGATCATATCTGGGTTCATAATTGTGATATGTTTTACGGGGCAGCAGGCGGCGATGCAGATCAGGCAAAGGGAGACGGTGCTTTAGACGCTAAAAAATCTACCTACATCACGTTTTCGTATAACCATTTTTGGGATTCTGGAAAATCTAATCTATTAGGATTAAGTGAAGGAACTGTGTCTGGATTGTATATTACTTATCACCACAACTGGTATGATCATTCTGATTCCCGTCATCCTCGTGTAAGATATTATTCTGCGCATGTTTATAACAACTATTACGATGGAAATTCAAAATATGGAACTGGATCAACTTTGGGTTCTTCAGTATTTATGGAGTCAAATTTTTTCCGTAACTGTAAATATCCGATGCTTACTTCTCAACAAGGTACTGATAAGTATGGAGGAGCTGAAGGTACTTTCTCCGGAGAAGCTGGAGGAACAATAAAAGCTTTTAATAATGTTATGAGTGGGCAAACTCGTTACGTGCCTTATGACGCAGTAAGTAATCCAATAGAATTTGATGCAATTGAGGTTGCGGACAAATCGCTTCCTATAAGTAACGGTATTAAGTCTAAATTAGGTGCAAATATTTATAATAATTTTGATATTGACCCTTTAATTATGTATTCCTATACAGCAGACAGCCCGGCAGATGCAAAAACAAATACGATGACGTATGCCGGACGCATTGAAGGTGGAGATTTGAAATGGACTTTTAACAACGCTGTTGATGACACGTCATCAGATGTGAATGCAGCATTAAAAACAGCACTTGCAGACTATACTACAAAAATGGTGTCTGTGCAGGGTGAAACTGTAGCTCCTGGAAACCAAACATTAGTTTTAACTACAGGAAATAATGATCAGAGTGTTTCTAGTGGAAATGCAATTGCTAGTATCGTATTTACCTGGGGAGGCGATGCTACTGATGCTTCAGTAACAGGATTACCAAATGGAATTATTGCTACAAAAAACACTACAGCTAAAACAGTAACTCTTTCAGGAACACCAACTGAAACAATGGATTATACGGTTGCTACTACCGGAAGCATTGGTTCTGCAGCTTCTATTTCAGGAACAATTACAATGCTGCCAGCAAGCAGCCAGGTAATTACTTCGACTACTAACAATAATCAGACAGTAACTCTTGGTACAGCTATCGCTCCAATTGTATTAACTTGGAGCGGAGACGCAACTGATGCTGATATTTCAGGTTTGGCTTTAGGCCTTAGTTCTGTTAAGGATGCAGTAGCAAAAACTATTACTATTTCTGGTACTCCTACTGTTGCAGGTTCTGCTACATTCACTGCAATTACAACTGGTGCTGTCGGTACTTCGGTTGCTGTTTCAGGAACGATCATGGTTAATACTGTTCCTGTAGGTGATGTAATTCACAATTATACATTGTCTGGAATGACAAGTAATTTTTATACATTTGAAGGAAGTGCAAAATCTGGCCCTGCACCAACAACATATGAGGGATTATCATTGACAAAGGCTCACAAAATGGATTCAGCTGGAAAAGTAACTTATACTACAACCGGAGTATCAACTCTAACATTAGTTATTTTAAGTGCTAAAACTTCTCCAACTATCAAACTTAACGGCACAGCTTATCCAATTCCTGCTGATGGGGTTATAGTGATCCAGAATGTTCCTGCAGGTTTAAACACCATTCTACAAGGCAATGGGGAATCGCATTTATATTACCTTAAAACCTCATACGCAACATTAGGTTTGGGGGATAATGTCCTGGCTTCAAAATTAGCTGTATATCCAAACCCTGTTTCAGATCAATTGTTTATTTCTTCTGAAGATAAAAAAGTAGAAAATGTTGTGATTTACAGCTTATCAGGGTTTGTAGTGAAAAACATTTCAAATGAGGTTGAATCGGTTGATGTTAGTGATCTTGCTTCAGGAAATTATATTGTAAAATTGACTACAGATCAAGGTACTGCTATAAAGAAAATTATTAAAAAATAATCAAGTATTTAAATTTTAGAAAGGGCTTCCAATGGGAGCCCTTTTTTATTTTTATTATTTAGAAAAGAAGTAGTTAGAAAGAGGTTTTTTGTACTTATTTATAATCTGTCAATTTTAAATAGTAATTTTTTTCTTACCAAATTTCAAACATTTAACATTTTTGAATTTATAAAACAAAAAATATAGTTAACGTTAATATTTGTTAAATCACATTTTTGAAATGATTGTCAGGCTTTATAAAATAAGGAATTTTTAATGTGTGTAATTTATTACATTTAATGCAACAAATTACATTTTAATTATTTAAATCAATTTATTTTATTCAATATGTTTTTTTATTGCAAAAATATTATGAATAATTAAAATTTATATATTTTTGCGTAATCGATTACATTTTATTAATGCATTCGATAAAAAATAAAAACCACTTTTTAAATAACTATCAATTAACCAAACCACAAATGAGAAAAAAACTATTTTTTCTGACTATTTTGTTTGTCTCTATGCAAACATGGTCACAGCAAATTAATGAGGCGTCCGGCTGGCTGGAATCTGCTTTTGTAAAATGGCAACCTGTCAGTAATGCCCAAACGTACAATGTTTACTATACCGGAAACGGTTTTACAGACAAGAAAATTGACAATCAATTAATCCGTAGCTATGGTTCTTATTATCGTGCCGATATTCCCGGTCTTAAAGCAGGAACTTATACTGTAAAAGTTAAACCGGTTATTTCAGGTGCTGAAGGAACAGGTACTACAACCGGTACTCTGAACGTTTTAGCTCAGGATCGTAACGGCTTTGCTTTTGATGGTGGCCGTGTCCCGGGAGGATATAAAGCTGATGGAACCCCAAAAGATAATGCGGTGATACTCTACATTACGCAAAATACCAAAAATACGATCTCAATGGATATTACAGGAGCCAGTACAAATCCATGTGTTGGTTTGCAAAACATTTTGTATGCCATTAAAAAAGGAAAAGATACACGGCCATTTATCATTCGTCTGTTAGGAAATATTACAGATATGACTGTTATGGAAGGTGGAGATGTCGTAATTGAAAATGCCAATAATGCATCAAGTTATGTAACATTAGAAGGTGTCGGGACAGATGCAGTTGCAAACGGCTGGGGTGTGCGTCTTAAATCTGCTTCAAATATTGAAGTTAGTAATATTGGATTTATGAATTGCAATAGTACAGCCGGTGATAATGTTGGAATGCAGCAGGATAACGATCATATTTGGGTTCATAACTGTGATTTGTTTTATGGTGATGCCGGAAGCGATGCCGATCAGATAAAAGGTGATGGGGCATTAGATAATAAATCATCAACTTATATTACATTGTCTTATAATCACTTTTGGGATAGTGGAAAAGCCAGTCTTTTGGGCTTGAGTGAAGGAACTACAACGGGTTTGTATATTACTTATCACCACAACTGGTTTGATCATTCTGATTCCCGTCATCCAAGAGTTCGTTATTATTCTGCACATATTTATAATAACTACTATGATGGAAATTCAAAATACGGAGCCGGATCAACATTAGGTTCTTCTTTATTCATAGAAGGAAATGTTTTCAGAAATTGTAAATATCCGATGCTGACTTCTAAACAGGGAACAGATATTTTTTATGATTCTGAAGGTACTTTTTCTGGCGAAGCCGGAGGAACTATTAAAGCCTTTAATAATGCTATGACTGGGCAGACACGTTATATTCCGTATAATGCGACTAATTACCCTGTAGAGTTTGATGCTATTGAAGCAACAACCAGAGGAGAAATTATCAGCAGCAGTATTAAATCAAAACTGGGTGGTAATAGTTATAATAACTTTGATACTAACACCGCATTGTATGTTAAAAATCTGGTAATCGATCAGCCGGCAACAGCGCAAAGTAAAGTAGTGCAATATTCTGGTCGTGTCTCAGGAGGCGATTTGAAATGGACTTTTGATAATTCAGTTGATGACGCCTCGTCTACAGTAATCACGGCATTAAAATCGGCTCTGACGAATTATACAGGAACATTAGTTTCAGTACAAGGAGAAACAAATGTAGTAAGCAATCAGACGCTGACTTCAACAACCAATAATAATCAAACTGTAACAAGTGGTACAGCTATTAATTCTATTGTGTTTACCTGGGGAGGAAGTGCAACAGATGCTACAGTAACAGGATTACCTGTATCAGGTATTACTTTTGTAAAAAATACGACTTCTAAAACCATTACTATTACAGGAACGCCTACCGCTACTCTTTCATATTCAATTAGTACAGTAGGAAGCGGAACAGCTGCTACAGGTTCAGGAACAATTACAGTTACATCTGCAAGTGCTCAAACCCTTACGTCAACCACGAACAATAATCAAACTGTAACAAGTGGAACAGCAATTGGTTCAATCGTTTTTACCTGGGGCGGAAGCGCTACAGATGCTACTGTAACAGGATTGCCTGCCTCAGGAATTACTTTTGTAAAAAATACTACTGCTAAAACCATTACGATTACAGGAACGCCTACAGCGACTCTTTCATACTCAATTAGCACAGTAGGATCCGGAACAGTTGCTACAGGATCCGGAACGATTACAGTTACAGGTACATCAACCGGAAACCAGATTCATAATTTTACAACATCTGGAAAAACAAGTACATTTTATACCATTACCGGAAATATGAATTCGACTGCAGGTTCTGTAACTTATGCCGGTCTAACATTGACAGCCCGTTTAAAAATAGAGTCCAGTACATCTATTACATACACAACAACTGCTGCTTCGACATTAACATTGGTATTCGATTCTAATTTTACAGGAACAGTAAAAGTGAATAATGTGTCTTATACTGCAGTTTCCGGAGTGGTTACGGTATCGCTTCCTGCAGGGGCTAATACGATAACAAAAGGCTCTGTTGCAAATCTGTATTACATAAAAACAGCATATAGTTCAACGGCACGTATGTCATCAAATAGCTCACTGGAACAAGGGTTAGCTTCAGAAAAACTGATTTTATATCCAAATCCTGTTTCTAATGAATTGAATATTGATTCAGATAAAGCAATTCAAAAAGTGGAAGTGTATAATTTAACAGGAGCATTGGTAAATACACAACAAGGAAATAACAATAGTATTGATATGAGTAATCTTGCCAATGGAAGCTATTTGGTAAAAGTTCATACAGAAGGCAATGTTACTACTAAAATTATCATTAAGAAATAATAACCAACTAACTAACCATTATTTTAAAAATAAAAGGCTTCCAAATCCGGAAGCCTTTTATGATTTATTAATAGCTACAAATCAAATTTTATTCCCTGTGCCAATGGGAGACTTGTGGTATAATTAATTGTATTAGTCTGGCGTCTCATGTAGATTTTCCAGGCATCAGAACCGGACTCTCTTCCGCCTCCGGTTTCTTTTTCTCCTCCAAAAGCACCACCAATTTCAGCTCCTGAAGTTCCAATATTTACATTTGCAATACCGCAATCAGAACCCGTAACGGATAAAAATCGTTCTGCTTCACGTAAGTTGTTTGTCATAATTGCTGACGATAATCCTTGTGCAACGCCATTTTGTTGTTCGATAGCATTATCTACTTCTCCTGAATATTTCATCAGATATAAAACGGGTGCAAAAGTTTCATGTTGAACTATTTCGAATGCGTTTTCTGCTTCTGCAATTGCAGGTTTAACATAACAGCCGCTTTCATAGCCTTCGCCAGAAAGTACGCCTCCTTCAACTATAATTGTTCCGCCTTCTGCTACAACCCTGTTTAAAGCTTTCGCATACATTTCTACAGCATGAATATCAATTAAAGGCCCAACATGATTGTTTTCGTCAAGAGGGTTTCCGATACGTAATTGTTTGTAAGCAGCAACCAGGGCTTCTTTTACTTTATCATAAATACTTTCGTGAATAATTAATCTTCGGGTTGAGGTACAACGTTGTCCGGCAGTTCCAACAGCGCCAAAGACAGCTCCGATAACAGTCATTTTAATATCTGCATCCGGAGTAACAATGATAGCATTATTTCCTCCAAGCTCTAATAAAGATTTGCCTAAACGCCCGGCAACAGCCTGAGCCACTATTTTCCCCATTCGGGTTGAACCGGTTGCAGAAATCAAAGGAATGCGAACATCAGAAGTCATTAATTCACCTATAGTATAATCACCGTTTATCAGACAAGAAATTCCTTCGGGTAAGTTATTTTCTTTAATAACCTGGGCAATTATATTTTGACAGGCAATTCCGCAGAGAGGTGTTTTTTCAGAAGGCTTCCAAATACAAACATCTCCTGAAATCCATGCTAAAGCAGTGTTCCATGACCAGACCGCAACTGGAAAATTAAAAGCTGAAATGATTCCGACAATTCCTAAAGAATGGTATTGTTCGTACATGCGATGTCCGGGTCTTTCAGAATGCATCGTTAATCCGTGTAGCTGGCGCGATAAACCAACAGCAAAATCACATATGTCAATCATTTCCTGTACTTCTCCGTAACCTTCCTGTAATGATTTACCCATTTCATAGGAAACCAATTTTCCAAGAGCTTCTTTATTTTGGCGTAATTTTTCTCCAAACTGTCGAACAATTTCCCCACGTTGCGGTGCAGGAATTAAACGAAATGTTTTAAAAGCTTCTGTAGCAGACTGCATTACTCTTTCATAATCTTCAGGAGCTGACATTTTTACGGATGCAATCAATTTTCCGTCCACTGGCGAGTAGCTGTCTAAAATTTCTCCAGATGAAAAACTTTCTATTCCTGTAGATGTTCCTTCATTTATAAATTTGATGCCCAATTTTTCCAGGGCTTCATTTATTCCAAATTGAGATGCTATTGTTGTCATTGTAACTTTTTTAGTTTAAAATGTGATATTTTAATGTAAAGATATTGTTTTAGGATTGAATTTTCCTTTGAAGGCAAAAGTAAATTTAGCGTTATTTTTTAGGATTTTCATAATTATAAGTCGCTAAATTTGTATTAATTGATGAAATTTGTAACCATAAAAAATGTTATGTATGAAAATTATAAAAATGTTTTCAGTTTGTTTGGTTTTAATATCATTGAATTCATTTTCCCAGAAACTTCAAAAATCAGCTTTTCAGGTTGTTCCTTTGGGAGTTAAGGGCGGAATTGACGAAAAAAACCTTTCGGCCTATTTACTGGCACCTGTAAACACTAAAGATTATATCTGTCTGGATGCCGGAACCATCAATGCCGGAATTGAAAAAGCCATTAAAAATAAAGTGTTCAGAGTTTCAGCAAGCCAGGTTCTGCGAAAATACATTAAAGGATATTTAATTTCGCATGCACATTTAGACCATGTTTCGGGTTTGATAATTAACTCACCGGCAGATTCCTCAAAAACGGTTTATGCCACGAATAAATGTATGGAGATGATGGAAAACCATTATTTTAATGACCAGACCTGGGCTAATTTTGGTGATGAAGGACCTGGTTTTCATATTAAGCGTTATCATTTTCAGACTTTAAATATTGGTAAAGAAACTCCAATTACGAATACGGCCATGACGGTGAAATCTTTTCCGTTAAGTCATGTAAATCCATACGAAAGCACTGCTTTTTTAATTAGAAACAATAATAATTACGTTTTATATCTTGGTGATACAGGTCCGGATGCAGTAGAAAAAAGCAATAATTTAAAAGAGTTATGGACAGCGGTTGCTCCATTAATCCGAAGTAAAGAATTAAAAGGCATTTTTATAGAAGTCTCTTTCCCAAATGAGCAGCCCGATCAGTTTTTATTTGGGCATCTTACACCAAAATATCTGATGGATGAGCTTCATAAATTAGAGGAATTAGCTGGGGAAAATTCTTTAAACGGATTTAAAATAATAATTACACATTTAAAACCACCTGCAAAAAATATTATAAAAATTAAGGAACAGTTGAAAACTCAGAATGATTTAGGATTGAAATTTATTTTTCCTGAACAGGGGAAAAGTTTTGAATTGTAATAAATCAGAGTATAAAAAAACCGACAACATACTTATTATATTGTCGGTTTTATGTTTTTTAAATTAGAATATTACAAATCAAATCCTAAATTCACGCCTAGTTTTGTGGCAATGATTTTAGTGATTCTTTGCTTTAATTCAGGTATTTTAATGCTTTCAATAACAGCATTTGAGAATGCGTACATTAATAAAGCTTTAGCTTCTTTTTGTGGAATTCCGCGAGACTGCATGTAGAACATTGCGGTTTCGTCAAGCTGTCCAATCGTACATCCGTGAGAGCATTTTACATCATCAGCAAAAATCTCTAACTGAGGTTTTGCATTGATTGTTGCTTTGTCGCTCAATAAAATATTATTGCTCTTTTGGAAAGCATTTGTTTTTTGAGCTATTTGGTTAACTAAAATTTTTCCATTGAAAACTCCTGTCGAACGATCAGAGAAAATTCCTTTATAATCCTGGAAACTTTCGCAGTTTGGCTGTGCGTGGTTTACCAAAGTATAATGATCTACGTGTTGTTTGTCATTAAGGATAGAAATTCCGTTAAGCGTACTCGTTAATCTTTCTCCGAAATGGTAAAAGTTTAAGTTGTTACGAGTTAAGTTTCCTCCAAATGAAAACGTATGAACATAAGCGTGGCTTTCTTGTTGTTGCGAAACATAAGTATTGTCTACTAAGTTTGCTTCGCTATTGTCATTTTGAATTTTATAATAATCGACAATGGCACGTTTTTGAGCGAAAATCTCTGTAACAGAATTTGTTAAAACCGGATTTTCATTCAGACTTTGGTGACGCTCGATAATTTGAACATGTGAATTTTCACCCACAATAATCAAATTTCTTGGCTGAACCATTAAAGCAGCTTCATTTCCTGTTGAGAAATACATGATCTCAATTGGTTTATCTGCTACTTTTTTCTTTGGAATATTGATAAAGGCGCCTTCAATTGCAAAAGCAGTATTCAATGAAGTTAAACTGTCATCTTTGCTTGCAATTTGATTGAAGTAGGTATCAATTACCATTTTATATTTTGGTTTGGTCAATGCCGAAGACATCAGACAAACATCGATTCCGTCGTGTGTTGTAGAAGACAAATGCGAACTGAAAACACCGTCAATAAAAACTAATTTATAAGTGTCTATTTCGTGTAAAAAGTATTTTTTTACCTGATTGAATTCGATTGCATTTTCCTGCTTTGGGAAAACCGTAAAGTCATTTTTTAAGATGGCATTTAGCGATGTGTATTTCCAGGCTTCTTCTTTTTTGGTTGGGAAACCTTTATTTTCGAAGTTTTTTAAGGCATTTGTACGTATGTCATGTAAATCTGAATGTACATCGACACGCTCTTCAAAAGCCATAAAAGACGATACTAATTTTTCTTTTAAATCCATTTTGTTTTTGTTTCCTTCGGTGTTTCAGGTTTCAAGTTTCATGTTGCCTATTGAAACTTATTCCCTTTGAAATCTTTTTTATTTAAGTAAGTGATAAAGTTTTTTATTTTACCACTTAAATTTTCATAATCTGTTTTTAAGGCTTCGAATTTTTGTTCTGAAATATATTCAAAATCAAAAACGCGATATAACTGAGATCTTGTTTCTCCGGCTGAACCTTTTGCGATAGATAAAAATTGTCAAAATTCTAAATTTCCATCTCTTTCAAAACCTTCAGCAATATTATCCATTACTGAACCCGAAGAATCTTTTATTTGATTTTTAAATCTGAGATCGGATCTTAACTCTGTATGAACTGCAATAAGATGAATTTCTTTTGCTAATCGTCGAGCTTCTTTCCAAATTTCTAAATCCTCAAATCGTGTTATTGTTGCCATAATTTCTGTCTTTATTTTTAAGTTTAAACTTACAAAATGTAGTTCAGCTTGAAACTAAAAAAACATGAAACCTGAAACAAATTTTAATTTTCTGCCTTAATCCAGTCGTATCCTTTTTCTTCTAATTCGTAAGCCAATTCTTTTCCGCCTGATTTTACGATTCTTCCGTTGTAAAGAACGTGAACGAAATCCGGAACGATATAATCTAGCAAACGCTGGTAATGAGTGATAACAATAATTGCATTTTTTTCGCTTTTAAGTTTGTTTACACCATTAGCAACAATTCTTAAAGCATCGATATCAAGACCAGAATCGGTTTCGTCAAGAATAGCTAATTTTGGCTCTAACATTGCCATTTGAAAAATCTCGTTTCTTTTTTTCTCTCCTCCGGAAAAACCTTCGTTTAGGGAACGAGACAAAAATTTACGATCGATTTCTAATAATTCAGATTTTTCACGAATTACTTTAAGCATTTCGTTTGCCGGCATTTCTTCCTGTCCGTTTGCTTTACGGGTTTCATTGATGGCAGTCTTCATAAAGTTAGTTACGCTAACTCCAGGGATTTCTACCGGATATTGAAACGAAAGGAAAACTCCTTTGTGAGCTCTTTCTTCTGGAGCAAGATCAGCAAGATCTTCTCCGTCAAGAAAAACTTCTCCGTCTGTAACTTCATAGTTTTCGTTTCCTGCAATTACAGCAGAAAGCGTACTTTTTCCGGAACCGTTTGGTCCCATGATAGCGTGAACTTCTCCAGCTTTTACTTCTATATTAATTCCTTTAAGGATTTCTTTATCACCAATCGCGGCGTGAAGGTTTTTTATTGATAACATCTTTTTTTTGTTTAAAGTTTCAGGTTTCAAGTTTTCTGTTATGCTGAAAAAGCGAAACGTTGAAAAATCTTTTTATTTTAATTGATATAAAAAATTCTTTTTTTAATAGTTGTAAAGAACAAAGTTTCAGATCAAAAACCTGAAATTTGAAACTTTTTAACCTACAGATCCTTCTAAAGAAATCTCTAATAATTTTTGAGCTTCAACTGCAAATTCCATCGGAAGTTTGTTTAGTACATCTTTACTGAAACCGTTTACAATTAAAGCAATCGCTTTTTCAGTCGGAATACCTCTTTGGTTACAATAGAAAACCTGATCTTCTCCAATTTTACTTGTAGTTGCTTCGTGTTCTATTTTTGCAGATGGATTTTTACTTTCAATATAAGGGAAAGTATGTGCTCCACAATTGTTGCCCATTAATAAGGAATCACATTGTGAAAAGTTTCTTGCGTTCTCTGCTCTTGGCGAAATCTGCACTAAACCACGGTAACTGTTTTGTGATTTTCCGGCCGAAATACCTTTAGAAATAATAGTCGATTTAGTGTTTTTGCCTAAATGGATCATTTTTGTTCCAGTATCTGCCTGTTGGTAATTATTGGTAACAGCGATAGAATAAAATTCTCCAACCGAGTTATCTCCTTTAAGCACACAGGAAGGATATTTCCAGGTTACAGCAGAACCTGTTTCAACCTGCGTCCATGAAATTTTAGCATTAGTTTCGCATAAACCTCTTTTGGTTACGAAGTTGTAAACCCCACCTTTTCCTTCTTTGTTTCCTGGGAACCAGTTTTGTACTGTTGAATATTTAATTTCAGCATCATCCAAAGCGATTAGCTCAACGACAGCAGCGTGTAATTGGTTTTCGTCACGGCTTGGTGCTGTACAGCCTTCAAGGTATGAAACATAACTTCCGGCATCAGCAATAACAAGCGTTCTTTCGAATTGTCCTGTTCCTGCCTGATTGATTCTGAAATACGTTGAAAGTTCCATTGGGCAACGAACACCTTTTGGAATATAACAGAAACTTCCATCAGAGAAAACTGCTGAGTTTAATGCTGCGTAGAAGTTGTCTTTTTGAGGAACCACAGTGCCTAAATATTTTTTTACCAATTCCGGATGTTCTTTAATGGCTTCAGAAATTGGACAGAAAATAATTCCTTTTTCTCCTAAAGTTTTTTTGAAAGTAGTAGCTACAGAAACAGAATCGACAACAATATCCATAGCGACATTGTTCATCATTTTTTGTTCATCTACAGAGATTCCTAACTTTTTGTACATTTCTAAAAGTTCAGGATCTACGTCATCCAAAGTTTTATTTGGATCAACTTGTTTTGGAGCCGAGTAGTAAGAAATGGCCTGAAAGTCTGGCTTTTCATAACGAACATTTGCCCATTCCGGCTCGATCATTTCTTTCCAGGCACGGAAAGCCTCGATGCGCCATTCGGTCATCCATTCCGGTTCTTCTTTTTTAAGCGAAATAGCTCTAACAATATCTTCGTTTAAACCAATAGGGAACGTCTCAGATTCTATATTGGTATAAAATCCGTATTCATATTCTTTGGTTTCAAGTTCGATTTTTAAATCGTCTTCGGTGTATTTTGACATTTTTTTTTATTGAAAGATTTAAAAACTGAAGGATTTAAAATTTGTGATACTTTCGTAATAATTAAATTCTTCAGTTTTTTGAATCATTTAATTATTAAAGAGAGAATGATTCTCCACAACCACAAGTTCTGCTTGCATTTGGATTATTAAAAACGAATCCTTTTCCGTTTAATCCTCCGGAAAATTCCAGAATTGTTCCGGCTAAATAAAGGAATGATTTTTTTTCAACTGCAATAGTTATGTCGTTGTCTACGAATATTTTATCGTCTTCGCCTTTGGTCTTGTCAAATTTTAAATCATATGACAAACCGGAGCAACCGCCGCTTTTTACTCCTACACGTACGTAGTCATGTGCGGCATCAAAACCATCATCATTCATCAAATCGATGATTTTCTTTTTGGCTGTATCAGAAACTTTTATCATTGTTTATTGTATTTGTATTTTTCTTTCATTTTTAATTCAGATTCAAAAAAATATCAATTTTTTAAAACGCTGTATTTCAATGATGAAATGAAATTATTTGCAAAGATACGACTTAAAAACCTTTTTCCATAGCGGTTCACATTATTATAACAAATGTTAAAATAGATGGAAGTTATTTTGATCGTAAATTATTGATAATGTAATAGATCATTCAATATGCATTTTTTATTGGTTAATTCACAACAATTTAAATAAATAGGTTAAAAAACAGTATATATACGTGCTTTAACGAGTAATTTATTAGTATTTTTGTGCGAAATTAAGAGTTTTTATGAAAAAAAAATTTGCCAGTTTGCGGATAAAAGCACTTCTTGCAGTCCTTTTGGTTTTTGGGTTAGGCGTCACATTTTATGTTTTTAGTAAAGAGACAAAAACATTTTTTTCTGTATCTAATATTGAGAAGGATAAAATGGACAGCATTAATGAATCGAATCAGGCAGTATTTGCTCAAAAAAACATATTAGATTCTTTAAATACTTTAAAGTTAGCTTATGATGTTGCGATGGTTGAAAAAACAGTTTTATCTCAAGAACTGGAATTAGAAAAGAAAAATGTGGAAAATTTAATGGAAATCATTAAAGCTTCAAAAAATCCTTCTATTTCTCAAATACTGATTTACCGTAAACAACTTTCAGATTTAAAAACTTCACTGGCATCAAAAGTAGCAGAGATTAAAAACCTTAAATCCGAGAATAAGAGTTTATTGACTGAAATTGAAAGTCAGAATGAAGTGATGTATCAGCAAAAAGTTAAGAATGATACGTTGGCATCACACCAAAAAAAGCTTGAGTCAACTTTAAAATCGGCTTCAAAATTGGATTTGAATAATTTTAAGGTTGTTGCACTTCACGATAAAAAAACCGGAGAAGAACTGGAAACGGATAAGGCAAAATCCACTAATAAACTTAAGGCGAGTTTTTATATATCAGGAAATTCGGTTGCTAAAACCGGAAAAAGAGTTTTTTATGTTCAGGTTTTAGATCAAAAAAATACTGTTTTAGGTGAAGACAAACTGATTGAATTTGGTAATAATAAAGCGTTGGTTTACAGTTTTATTGTGTCAGCTGATTTTCAGGGAAAACCTGTCAATGTTTATGGGATTTTAAATTCAGACAATGAATTTAAGAAAGGAACTTATTTTGTGAATTTTTTTGACAAACACGAAATAATGGGGAGTACTTCTATCACGCTTAAATAGTGCCTGTTTTTTATTAAATTAATTTATGCGCTGATAAACACGTTTGTTATTTCCGTAAGAAAACATCATTCGGTAGGGTTCAACATAGTAATTTACAACTTGTTCCTGATTATTTTGAGGATTCACAAAATGGAAAGCTTTACCATTTGTATACCATTGGTATTGCTGTACATTAGTACCATAACTTCCCTCGATACTAACCGCATTCGTTCCTCCGACGCTCTTACCTGTCCAGGTTATTGCAGTTCCATCTGCATTGATCCTGAGAAAATAGTCTGTAGAAAATGAGGCATAAAATTCTCCGCTACCACTGCTTAAAACTTCGGTAAAACGCCATTTTCCAATTACTTCCGGATTTCTTTTGTGATTAGAACCATTAGTACCGGATGAATTGCCGTTTGTAATTGTAGTTCCGTTTTCTATAACAATAGAATCTTCATTTCCACCAAAAGTTAAACTGCTTTTATCCAGGTTAAAAGAAAGTACCTGATTATTGAATTCCGGAAATGGTATGGTGCAATTTAGTTTTTGACCAATAAATTTGATTAGTATTGAATATTGTTTTTTGGTATCTTCTTCAGTGATTTTGCCATTACAAATTCCGTTATTTTCTGTAACTTCAATTTTGGCTTTTCTGCCATCTATTATTAAGGACCCATTCACTTTTTTTGATCCAGTTTCAGGAATCAGAGTCAAGAAAATTTCTTTTTGGTTGTGAATTCCGGTAAAATTTCCGGAAAATGTACTGGTTGGGTTCAAGATTGTTTTTGTAGGGTTCATAGGCTTTTTTTTTACTTTTGGAGTAGCATCCTGGCAGGAAAATAACATCAGAGAAAGCATAAAAACTGGGCTTAGTATAATTATTTTGTTTTTCATGGCAAGTTTTTTATTAGTTCTTAACTATTTTCTGCGTGATGGTTTTGCCATTATTTTCAAGTCCTTTTAAAATATAAATTCCATTGGGTAATGCGCTTATATCTGCTGAATCTGAAGTATGAGGAATGTTTCTTTTCTTTCCCAGTATATCGTAAACAGCAATTTCTGTAAGTTCGTGAGAAAAATAAATTTTGCTGCTGGCCGGATTTGGATAAATTGCAAAAGTATTTTTATAAGATTCGGGCAGATCAAGAGTTGTTGTCCCTGATAGTATTCTGGCCACGCGACCGACTGTAACGCCATTGTATAAAATAAAAACCCCGGAAATTAAAATTTTACCGTCTGGGAGAATGATAATATTGTCAACACTGCTGCTTATTCCCTGATTATTGGCTATTCCTGTTCCTGCAACAAATGTAGTATCATGTGTTCCGTCTGTATTGAGTCGGGCAATATTTAGAATAGGAGTTCCTCCATAAGAAGTAATAGTTCCTCCTATTATAATTTTCCCATCGGATTGTATTGCTATTGAGTAAGGATTCGTGTAGGGATTTGTTCCGGTATTGGCAAATAAGAGCTGTTGAGCTACAAAAGTAGGGTCTAATGATCCATCTGCATTAAGGCGTGCCAGTCCTGGTGGAGGACTATTCCCACCTGTAAAACCAACAAAGGTTCCAGAGATCAACAATTTTCCATCCGATTGTATTTTAACAACATCGACATTCCAGTCTATTGAAATTCCTAAATTAAATGATGTGTCAAGTGTTCCGTCACTATTAAGTCGGGTAATACATTGTTTGGGTATTCCTTTATAGTTTTTAAAATTTCCTGCAATTATGATTTTTCCGTCTGTCTGTGTAACTATTGAATAAATAACGTTATCTGGTCCGGCTCCGGGATCAAAAGCGGTATCCAACGTACCATCAGTATTAAGTCGGGCAAACCGGTTTCTTGAAACGCCGTTGTAAGAGGTAAATAGTCCTGAAATCAAAATTTTTCCGTCGGTTTGTACTGCTATTGAATAAATATTGTTATTTACTCCAGTTCCTATGCTGAAAGTGGTGTCAAGCGATCCATCAGTATTCAATCGGGCTATACCATTTCTTGCTATACCATTGTAATTGCCAAATCTTCCTCCAATTAAAATTTTCCCATCGGGTTGTGTTGTAATTGCATAAACAGAACTACTGGGTCCCGTTCCCGTATTAAAAGCGGTATCAAGCGTTCCATCAGCGTTTAGTCGAGCTAGTCTTTTTGTTGCAATACCATTGTAAGAACTGAAAAATTCTCCTGTAATTAAAATTTTCCCATCTGGCTGTACTGCCATACGGCTAATTGACTGATTTGATCCGCTTCCAAATCCTCCCGGGTTTAAGAAAGTAGCATCAATAGTTCCGTCAGTATTCAGTTGCGCAAGTCTGCCTATTAAATTGGTATTCAACGAAGTAAAGTTACCTCCGGTTAAAATTTTGCCATTAGTTTTTACAGTAATAGTAGCAACACTTTCATTTGTACCGGTTCCTGAATCAAATGTGGGATCTAATGTTCCGTCAGAATTTAGTCTTGCAATACTGTTTTTGGCTGTACCATTATAAGTTGTAAATACTCCTCCAATCAAAATTTTTCCGTCGGGCTGAATTGCTATACTTTCAACAGTAGAATTGGGTCCTGTTCCAAGATTAAAAGTGTTGTCTAGCGTTCCATCAGGATTCAGTCGTGCCAAACAGCTTCTAGGTGTAAAATTATACGTTGAAAAGTATCCTCCGATTAAGATTTTTCCATCTGCCTGTAAAGCAATCGTTTCGATTCCATTAGCTCCGTTTCCAGGATTAAAAGTAGTGTCCAGCGTTCCGTCAGCATTGAGGCGGGCTATTTTTTTTCTTGAAATTCCATTAAAGTCCAAAAAATCACCTATAACCAAAATTTTGTCATCGGGTTGTAGGACTATTTCCTTAACGGTACTATCAAGGCCAACAGCAGAACCAAACGATGTATCAAGTGTCCCGTCTGAGTTTAATCTTGCAATATGCTTTCTTGCCACACCATTGTAGGATGTAAAATACCCTCCAATCAAAAGTTTTCCGTCTGTCTCAACTGCAATTGAATTATATGAATTGAAGCCCGATCCTGGTTCAAAAGTGGTATCAAGAGTTCCGTCAGCATTAATTCTGGCAATACGATTTTTAGCCATACCATTATAGGAAGTAAATCCTCCGGCAATTAAAATTTTACTATCCGATTGTAATGCTGCGGCACTAATTGATGCATTGGCTCCGGTTCCTATATTAAAAGAGTTGTCTGTAGTTCCATCAGTATTGAGTCTTGTGATACGGTTTTTTGACTTATAATCATAACTTATAAATTCTCCTGCAATTATGATTTTTCCATCTGTTTGCTCTGTAATGCATTTTACGGTTCCATCTGCTCCTGCACCAATAACAGCATTAAAAGTCTTGTCTATCTCTCCGGATTGGGCAAAAATTCCTTTAATTAAAAAGAATAAAAAAAATATTGTGAGTAGTGTTTTTTTCATAATTCTTTGTTTTAAATCCTTTTATAATCAATTAATTATAGTTGAATGTAAAATTGAATTAAAATGAAATATCTTACAATACGCAATTAAGGGTATTCCCAAAGAAGATTATTATTTGAAAACTGAAATTAAAACTGCACGGATTCACAGTTTTGCAGATGTTCCGATTTTTAGTACTATAAAAAAATACGCTCATTGGCGTATTAGTTTCAATGTGATTTTTTAAAAGTATTTTAAAAAGGTACTTTGATGCTGATTTTCAATCCATTGTTGGATTTTATTGAGATGCTGCCTCCTAAATTGGTTATCCTTTTTTTAATATTGATTAATCCATTTCCAAATTTATTGGTTTCCTGCATTCCTTTTCCGTTATCTTCTATAACAATTAAAAATTCTTTTTTGTCAACAGCCGAAATAGTAAACATTACCTTGTCTGCATCCGAATGTTTTAATGTGTTGTTGAGTATTTCTTTAATAGAGAAAAACAAATTTTTTCGTGCATTTCCGTTTAAAATTTTGGTTGAAATACTTTCAATTTCATTCGAAAAAAGCAATTTTATGTGAGTTCCTTCCAAAAACTTATAGGCATACTGTTTCACATATTCTGAAAAATTCTGGACATTATTGTTGTCTGTATTTAAGGACCAGATAAAGGCATTGAGGCGCTGTGAAATTTCTGAACTGGTGTTGCTGATTTTATCGATCAGTACTTTCTGTTTGTCATTAGGGTCGTAATTTTTTAATAAATTACTGTTGATTAATATACTGCTTAATTCACTGCCAATATCATCGTGAAGGTCTTTGCTTATTTCGTTTTTCTGATCCAGGATTTGTTTTTGTAATTTGTTTTTTCGCCTGATAATTACAATTACCAATACTAATATTAATCCAAAAAACAGGGTTGTAAGAAGCTGTAGGATCTGAATATTTTTTTGTTTATCCAGTTCATTAATTTTGGCCTGAAGTAATTTGTTTTCGCTATTGATGTACTGATCTGTAATGTTTTGGATATAAAGATTCCCGTTTTTATTGATGTTTTTTTCAATTTCCAGTAATTTTTCCTGTGTAGACAACAACAGGCTTTTATCGGGAAGAGACTGAAACCTTGCCAGGGACTGTTCATAAAAAAGTTTTTGAAAAGCAGCATTGACATTATGGTGTTCAATTAATTTTTGACCTTTATCAAAATAATATTTTATTTTTTGAGGTTCTCCCGAAACACATTCCATCAGATTTCCGTAACCCAGTATGGCGGTATCATAAATTCTGGAATTCAGGGAAGTTGCTATACTTTTTTTGAAATAAAATTCGGCTGAATCTTTATTACTCTGCTTCAAAAATAATTCTCCAAAAGTACGTTCTACGTTTGCTATGCATCTTTTGTCGTTCAGGTTTTTAGCAAAAACGTATGCTTTTTTATTATAAATATAAGCGGAATCTAATTGTTGGGTTTTAATTTTTAATTGCGCAATGTCATTATAAATATATTCTTTATTGATCTGGTATCGTCTGTAATGGGAATCTGGTTTAACAGGGAAATGCTTTTTAGCTTTATGAAAAGATTTTTCTGCCTTTGCTATTTTTCCTATTTCATAGAAATTAATTCCTTCTATCAAAAAAGCGTTCGAAAGCCGTAAACTGTCCTTTGCCAGAACAATTGCTTTTTGAGCTTCGTGCAGGCCAAACTGATACAACCCGGAATAATAAAAAAGTTCTGACTGCAGGCTGTTTACCGCATACTGCTGCTCATTATTTGGATTTATCAGAAGTAGTTTTTTAGAATGATTCAGCCATTTTTGCGCTTCTTCAATTTGATCCAGTTCGAGGTAATATTCAGAAATAGTTATGGAGTTGGTTATTTTGCAACTGGCTGTACTGCATGTATGGAATGCCTTTTTTTTATCTGAAATTATTTTCTGTGGAAAAATAAAAGTAAAAGAAAACAGAAAAAATAAAAGACAGTATAATTTCATATTTTCTTCCTTTATATTATCGTTTCAAATATACGTTTACGGCTTCTACTCTTGTGTTTACCTGCAATTTTTCATAAATATGCTGAATGTGTTTTCGAACTGTTCCTGCACTTATTTGAAGGTTGTCAGCCACTTCTTTGTTCATTTTTCCGGTAGCCAGTAATTCTAAGATTTCGTTTTCACGGGGAGTTAATGACATCACACTTTCACTGATGGTTTCAAATTTGGAAAAACTTGCGACCACTTTCCTTGCAATGCTGCTGCTCATTGGACTACCGCCATCGAATAAATCATTGAGGGCGTCGATAATTTTTGTTGGTCCTTCAGTTTTTAAGATATAGCCGCTGGCACCTGCTTTTAAACTTTTAAAAATAATATCATCGTCTTCATAAGAGGTGCACATTAAAAAAAGAAGTTGAGGTTTTTTAGTCTTTAAAATTGATACGCATTCATATCCGCTATATCCCGGTAGATTTACATCCATAAGAACAGCATCGATTTCTAATGAAGGTACCATTTCTATTGCCGTTTCTGCATTTTCAAAAGTGCCTGCAAGTTCATATTGTTGCGTAAACTGAATCATCATTGCCATCGCTTCTCGCAAATCACGGTTGTCTTCAACAATGCCAATTCTTTTTTTCATTTTGCTATTCATTCTTAATCTAACAATATTAAAAATAATAAAACACTTCTAAAATACGCAAATAAGCGTAGTAAAATAAAATCAAACCATTAAATTGCATTGAATTTTGAATTTTAAAAAAGTAAAAAATGAAACTTTATCCCATAGAATCGGGCAATTTTAAATTAGACGGCGGTGCCATGTTTGGTGTTGTGCCCAAAACAATCTGGAATAAAACCAATCCTGCCGATGCTAATAATTTAATTGACATTGCTGCCCGTTGTCTCCTTATTGAAGATGGAAATCGTCTGATTTTAATTGACACCGGAATGGGCAATAAGCAATCAGAGAAGTTTTTCGGATATTATTCGCTTTGGGGGACTCATTCTTTGGATACTTCCTTAGCAAAATATGGTTTTCACAGAGATGATATAACCGATGTTTTTATGACGCACCTTCATTTTGATCATTGCGGAGGTAGTGTACAATGGAATTCAGATAGAACAGGTTACGAGCCGGCTTTTAAAAATGCCAAATTTTGGACAAACGAAAATCATTGGGAGTGGGCAACAAAACCAAATGCCCGTGAAAAAGCTTCTTTCTTAACCGAGAATATTTTGCCAATGCAGGAAAGTGGTCATCTTCATTTTATTGAAAGACCGGAGAGTGGCTTTGGCTTCTCAAAAGAACTGAATTTTGATATTTACTACGTTGACGGTCATACAGAGAAACAAATGATTCCGCATATTCAATATCAGGATAAAACTATCGTTTTTTGCGCTGATTTATTGGCTACTGCCGGACATATTCCGTTGCCGTACGTTATGGGATATGATACAAGACCATTACTCACGATGCCGGAAAAATCTAAACTGCTAAGTGCTGCAGCTGACAAAAATTATTATTTGTTTTTGGAACACGATGCACATAACCAAATTATAACAGTTGAGCATACCGAAAAAGGGGTTCGGTTAAAAGAGGTTTTTACTTGTGAGGAAATTTTATAAAACATAAAAAAAACCATATTTCCAATGACTGAAAATATGGTTTTAATTTTATATAACTTTAATTTATTTGACTATAATTTTTTTAACAATACTAGCTCCTTCATTTTCTAAATAAATGTAATAAATACCATTTTGTAATCCTGCTAAATTAATGTTGTTATTAGTGGTGTTTTTGGTAAACTTCGTTGTGGTCATTAGTTTTCCCAATGCATCATATACAGTTGCTTTTTCAAGAGTACTATTGTCAATATGCAATTCGCCTTTTACAGGGTTGGGATAAACAGCTATTTTGTCAAAAACTGTTTCAGATGTTCCTAGTGTAGGACAACTTAAACTAAAAATTGCTGTTGCATCTTTATATAGATTCCAGTTAGTGTTTGAATAAGAAACATCATCTACTTCAATACAACTTAAAGTAGAATTCGATTTGCAATTTAAATTTGTTAAAACAGTATTTTTTCCGTTTTTTAAATTAAGACTTGTCAATTGGTTAGAATAGCAATGTAAAGTTTCCAAAGCGATGTTTTTAGAAATATCTAATGTTGTTAATGAGTTAGAATGACAATCTAAACTTTTCAAAGCAATGTTTTTAGAAAGATCTAATGTTGTCAATGAGCCGGAATAACAAGATAAATTTTGCAAAGCAGTATTCATACTAAGATCTAATGTTGTCAATGGGCTATAAAAGCATTGTAAATGTAACAAAGCGGTGTTATTAGAAAGATCTAATGATGTTAACGGATTTGAAGAGCAGGTTAATTGTGTTAACGCAGTATTTTTAGAGGTATTTAATGTTGCTAATTGATTATAATCGCAAATTAAGGCTTTTAAAGCAGTATTTTCAGAAATATCTAATGTTGTTAATTTATTATTATCGCAATATAAATTTTTCAAATCCTTTCTTAGAAACATTTAATGTCGTTAATAAATTAAAACTACTACCTAAATCTGTCAAAACAATGTTATTAGAAAGGTCCAATGTTGTCAATGAGTTTGATTGAAAATCTAAATTTTCTAAAGCGGTGTTGTTAGAAACATCTAATGAAGTTAATTGGTTTGATCTGCAATATAAAAATTTTAAGGCTGTATTCATAGACAAATCTAATGTCGTCAATGTATTATAATGGCAATATAAATATTGCAAAGCAGTATTTTTGGAGATATCTAATGTGGCTAACGGGTTATTATTACAAATTAAAATTTTTAAAGACACAAAATTCTGAATCCCTGTTAAATCAGTGATAGAACTATTTGAAATATCAATAGAAGTTAATTTATCAATATTACTAGTCAATACCTGATTATCAGGAGTTCCGGAATCAAGGCCAAGGGCAATCAGTTTGTTTTCAAAATTATTATCCGGGATATTGGTATATTGGGCATAGATAGCAAAATTTGCGAATAATAGGAGTAACAGTAGTTTTGTTTTCATAGGTTAAAATATAATTTTTTAGGTGATACAAATATAATAACGGATATTTTCCTAATAATTTTTTAATGTGAATTTTGCTAAAACGAATTTTAAAAAAAAATATTCTTAAAAAAAATCCCATTTTCATTTAGTAGAAAATGGGATAGTTTCGTTTTTAATGAATTGTAATTATTCCACTATTACTTTTTTAACAGTAGCAGCATCTTTATTGATTAAGTATACATAATATACTCCTTTTGGTAAATCGGATAAGCTGATTGTATTATTAGAATCGCCTGAGTTCAAAGTAAAAGATTTTACCAATTGTCCTAATGTATTGTAAACTGTTGCTTTTTCTAACGAAATATTTGCAATAGTAACTTCTTCTTTTGTTGGATTTGGATAGAGTGTTACTTTATCAAAAACAGAATCTTCAATTCCTAAAGAACAACTTGTAGAATAAGTAGTTGAAGTTTCTTTAATCTTAGACCAGTTGGTGTTTGAAAAAGCGGCATCATCTACCTTAATACAAGCAAGCTGGTTGAGTCCAAGAAAAGAAGTAGCGTAGCTTGCAGCGTTTTTTCCGGTTACATTGAGTATAATCATGTTTTTATTATTTCCGTTTTGAAGATTCAAAAACACCAGAGGATTTGATACAACATATACAATTGTAAGTTTGCTGTTTTTAGATAAATCCAACGACGTAATTTGATTGGAAAACGCAATCAATCGCTCCAAAAGAAGATTATAAGAAAGATTCAGATTTGTTATTTGATTGTTACTGCAATCTAAATTTGTCAGAGATGTGAAATTTTCAATACCCGATAAATCTGTGATGTTACTGTTTGAAAGGTCTAAAGAAGTAACAGCACTTATATCTGAACTGGAAATTTTGCCGTTTAAACCATCGGTATCAATTCCTAAATCAATTAATTTTTGTTCAAATTTTTGATCAGGTAATAATGTATGTGTTGGATTAGGTGAATCACATGAAAGACTAAAATAGGCTTTTTCATCTTTTGCAATTCCCCAATTTTTATTTGAAAAATCAACATCGTCAACCTGAATGCAGGTTAAATTAGGATTATCTTTGAAATTGTCACCCATCCTGGGAAAGTTAGCATTGTTTCCATTCTTTAAATTAAGACTATTCAATTGATTTGAATTACACCATAAATAGTCCAAAGAAGTATGTTTAGATAAGTCAAGACTTGTTAAGAGGTTAAATGAACAAGTTAAACCACCCATTAATAGATTTTTGGAGATATCTAAACTTGTTAACATATTATTGTCACATTCTAATGTGTGTAATTTTACATTTTTAGAAACATCCAGGTTTGTTAATTGATTATTTTTACAAAAAATGTTGGATAATAAAGGATTGTTTGAAACATCTAAAGTGGTTAATTTATTATTGTCGGAAAATAAATGTTCTAAAAGTGTATTTTTAGAAATATCTAAAGCGCTTAATTTGTTAGATTCACAAAAGAGATGTGTTAATGCCGTGTTCTTGGAAATATCTAAACTTGTCATAAGACTTCCTGTAAAATTTAACCAAGTCAAGGCAGTATTTTTTGAAAGATCTATAGAACTGATTTGATTATCAAAAAAATATAATGCAGTTAAAGCAGTGTTTTTAGTGACATCTAAATTTGTTAAAAGGTTCTCTCCAACAGATAAATAATTCAAAGCAGTATTTTTACTGACGTCTATTTCTGTTAAAAGGTTAGAGTCACATTGAAAATTTATTAAAGATGTAAAATCCTCAATTCCGGATAAACTTTTAATCGACTTCGCATCAATAAATAAATCCGTTAAGGAAGCTATTTTTGATGTAAGGACCTGCCCATCAGGTTCTCCTGAATCAATACCCTTTTCTATTAGGGCTTTCTCAAAATTAATATCAGGAATTTTTGTGTATTGGGCATAAATAGAGCAATTAGCTAATAATAGCAGTAAAAGTAGTTTTGTTTTCATAAATTCCATTAAGAGTTTCCGTTTGCAATGATATAAAAAAGTCAGATTTTCATCAACTGAAAATCTGACTTTTAGATTAAAATAATTGTAACTATTCTATTATTACTTTTTTAACAGTAGCATCATCTTTATTGATTAAGTATACATAATATACTCCTTTTGGTAAATCGGATAAGCTGATTGTATTATTAGAATCGCCTGAGTTCAAATTAAAAGATTTTACCAATTGTCCTAATGTATTGTAAACTGTTGCTTTTTCTAACGAAATATTTGCAATAGTAACTTCGTCTTTTGTTGGATTTGGATAGAGTGTTACTTTATCAAAAACAGAATCTTCAATTCCTAAAGAACAACTTGTAGAATAAGTAGTTGAAGTTTCTTTAATCTTAGACCAGTTGGTGTTTGAAAAAGCGGCATTGTCTACTTTAATACAGGCAAGCTGGTTGAGTCCAAGAAAAGAAGTAGCGTAGCTTGCAACGTTTTTTCCGGTTACATTGAGTATAATCATGTTTGTATTATTTCCGTTTTGCAGATTCAAAAATATCAGAGGATTTGATACAACATATACAATTGTAAGTTTGCTGTTTTTAGATAAATCCAACGACGTAATTTGATTGGAAAACGCAATCAATCGCTCCAAAAGAAGATTATAAGAAAGATTCAGATTTGTTATTTGATTGTTACTGCAATCTAAATTTGTCAGAGATGTGAAATTTTCAATACCCGATAAATCTGTGATGTTACTGTTTGAAAGGTCTAAAGAAGTAACAGCACTTATATCTGAACTGGAAATTTTGCCATTTAAACCATCGGTATCAATTCCTAAATCAATTAATTTTTGTTCAAAATGACTGTCTTTTAATGTTATATATTCTACAGTGCAATTGGTATTATAGGTTGCAGTTGCATCTTTAAAAGTGGCCCAATTAGTATTTGAATATTCTGCATCGTCAACCTGAATACAACTTAGATTTGGGTTTTCTGTAAAATTTACCGAATTTCCTAAAAGTAAATTATTGCCATTTTTAAGATTTAAACTCGTCAGGTTGTTTGAGCTTACATCAAGAATTTCAAGCAATGTGTTTTCAGAAATATCTAATGTAGAAAGTTTATTGAATGAAATGTATAGGCTATGTAACTTTTTGCTCTTAGAAAGATTTAAGGTAGTTAAAAGATTTCTGTGCGCAGATATAGATTCGATTGAATCATTTTTTGTCAAATTTAAATCTGTTATTTTGTTATCAGATATTAAGAGATATTGTAGCTTTAGGTTTTTTTCTAAGTTTAATAATGAAATTTTGTTATTAGAACAATCTAAGTCTCTCAGGGAATCATTTTTAGTGAGATTAATAGTAGTCAAATTATTATTCGTACAATCTAAATATCTCAAATCTTTAAAATCTTCAATTCCTGTTAAATCAGAAATATTACTTGATGATACATTCAAAAATGGTTCATATTGGATATTCTCTTTTAAAATTTTTCCGTCAGGAATCCCTTCATCAAAGCCAAGTTCAATTAATTTATTTTCAAAATTAAGATCAGGAATTAAGGTATATAAGATTGGTTTTGGGGCATTATATATTGCAGTAATTTCCTGCGATGTTAAAACGCGATTCCAAATTCCGATGTCGTCTATTGAACCTTCAAAGTAATTATTTGATTTATTCTTTCCTATTCTAAAAAGATTTCCAAACCCATTAGTGTATAAATCGGCAGATCCACTTAACTTTAATTGATTATTTATATACAATGAAAATGTGTTAGTTTCATCATTAAAAACCATAGCAAAAAACGTCCACTCATTGTTAAAATAATCGTCCTGAGATTGAAAAGTTTTAGAGTCAAATTGTATGTCTAAATATCCTTTGCGATAAAAACTGATTTTAAACCAATAATTTGGATCAGATACATTTCCATAGTTCAAAAGACAAAAATCAAGTTCTTCTGATACATATGGGATATCAGCCTGAAACCATCCCGTAATTGTTCGTGATCCTCCTTTCAAAGGATAGTTTTTTACATCGGCCTCTATATTACTGCTTGTTCCATTGAAATAGTAGGCGCTCCTGCGCTGTCCAAATCTATCTTGGGTTTGTTCAACATCTACAGCAATTCCATGAGAACCATTTCCGCTGATATCATTTGCATTTCCATTAAATGGATAATAGGCAAGAAGGCCATCCGAAGGGATATAATCCGGAATATCTGAAGATTGTGCATAAATAGAAAAATTGGCAAGTAAGAGAATAAAAAGTAGTTTTGTTTTCATAAATTTCATTAAGAGTTTCAATTTGCAATGATACAAATTATAAGTGATTTCCTTATTTAATAAATGTTATATGTCCAGTTTATAATTGTTTAGGCTAATTTTAAAATATTTATTTCAGAAACAAAATTCATAACACATTGTTAACAGTTAGTTTTTTGTAACAAAAAAGCATAATTTAGTCCCAACTTTAACTTTTACATTATATATAGATACATGAGCCATATAAAATCACTCAATTTATCTGCTTTTGCATTACTTGTTTTAGCAGGATGCAGCGCTACTTTGCAGGCGCAAGTTTCAACTCAAAAAGAATTTATTACCGCACCTTCAGCTATTGTTAAAAAAGCACCGGTTACTGAAAATGAACTAAAAAGGTGGAGTCATCTTGATCTGATCAAAGATTCTATTCCGGGAATGAGTGTGGACAAAGCATATGCTGAATTATTACAAGGAAAAACAGGTCAAAAAGTAATTGTTGGAGTTGTAGATTCAGGAGTTGATATCGAGCATGAAGATTTAAAGGGAGTAATCTGGACAAATCCAAAGGAAATTCCCGGCAATGGAATCGATGATGACAAAAATGGTTACATTGATGATATTCACGGATGGAACTTTCTTGGAGATGTTGTTGATGAAAACCTCGAAATGACCCGTATCGTTAAAAAAGGCGATGACGGTTCACAGCAATATAAAGATGCACTGGCACAATACACTGAAAAATACGACAAAGCTTTAAAAGATAAGGAACAGGTAGATTTTTTACTGGATGTACACAAAACTATCAAAACAGCTTTAAATAAAACGACTTATAAAGTTGAAGATTTGAATACAATCACTTCTACTGATCCAAAAGTGGCAAGAAGTAAGATGGTAATGACGCAAATTTTCACAAATGCCGGGCCAACTTTTGACCCTGAAGCTGAATTAGAAGATTACAGAGAACATGTTTACAATGAATTAAATTTCAACTTAAACAAAGATTTTGACGGAAGAAAAGTTTTAGGCGATAACGCAGAAGACATTAAAAGTACTAAATACGGAAACAATATTGTGTTTGGACCGGATAAGGAAAAAGCACTTCACGGAACGCACGTTGCCGGAATTATTGCTCAGGTTCGTAACAATAATTTAGGTGGAGACGGTGTTGCCAATAATGTTGAAATACTGACTGTAAGAGCAGTTCCGGACGGAGATGAATATGACAAAGATATTGCATTGGCAATTCGTTATGCAGTAGATAATGGCGCAAAAGTGATTAACGGAAGTTTCGGAAAAAGCTTTTCTCCACAAAAAAAATGGGTATATGATGCTATAAAATATGCAAAGAAAAAAGATGTTTTAATTGTTCATGCTGCAGGTAATGACGGTTATAATATCGATGAAACAAAAAACATTAATTACCCAAATGATTCTGAAGATAACATTAAAGAATTTGCAGATAATCTGATCACAATTGGAGCTATTAATAAGGCTTATGGACAAAATGTAGTAGCAGGGTTTTCTAACTTCGGAAAATTAAATGTAGATGTTTTTGCTCCGGGTGAAGAAATTTATGCAACAATTCCAAACAATAAATATAAATATCTGCAGGGAACTTCAATGGCGTCTCCAAACGCAGCAGGAGTTGCGGCTTTGATTCGTTCATACTATCCAAAGCTAAAAGCAGCTCAGGTCAAAAAGATTTTAATGGATTCCGGAGTGGCTCTTCCTGAAAAAGTGGTTTTAGGTGAAGAGAAACCAGAAGCAGTTTCTGCCACAGAATCATCAAAAACAGCTAAAATGGTGAATGCCTATAATGCTTTATTGATGGCTGAAAAATTGTCTAAAAAATAAAATTTTATCGTTTTTAATAATCTAACTACAAGTTTACAATATCACTTTTGTAAACTTGTAGTTTTTTAAATAATACCGTAATGAAAAAAATTATCCTTCTTTCTTTTTTGAGTTTTGGTTTCCATAATTCTTTTGCTCAAAATACTTCTTATTGGCAACAACATGCCGATTATAAAATGGAGGTATCGATGGATGTAAAAAACTACCAGTACAAAGGAAAACAGGAATTGGTTTACACGAACAATTCTGCAGATACTCTGCGAAAAGTATTTTATCATTTGTTTACAAATGCTTTTCAGCCTGGAAGCGAAATGGATGCACGCCTTCATTTTATAAAAGACCCGGATGGGAGAATGGTGACTAAGGTAAAAGGAGCTGATGGAAAAGAGGTAAAACAAAGCCGAATAGAAAATCTGAAACCAAACGAAATTGGATTCTTAAAAATCACAAACTTCAAACAAGATGGGGCAGTTGCACAAACAAGGGTTTCAGGAACAATCTTAGAAGTAACTTTGGTAAAACCGATTTTACCGAATTCCAAATCGACTTTTACATTAGATTTTGACGGACAGGTTCCGGTACAGGTTCGTCGTTCAGGAAGAAATAATTCTGAGGGAGTTGAACTTTCAATGTCGCAATGGTATCCAAAATTAGCCGAATTTGATTTTGAAGGCTGGCACGCTGATCCTTACATTGCAAGGGAATTTCACGGAGTTTGGGGAAATTTTGACGTAAAAATTACCATTGATAAAGACTACACCATTGGAGGTTCAGGATATTTACAGGATAAAAATGAAATTGGTCATGGTTACGAAGATGAAGGCGTAAAAGTGGTTTATCCAAAGAAAACAAAAACGTTGACTTGGCATTTTATCGCGCCAAATGTACACGATTTTACATGGGCAGCAGACAAAGAATATACGCATGATATTGTAAAAGGGCCAAACGATGTCGATTTGCATTTCTTTTACAAAAACAATCCAAAAACTACTGAAAACTGGAAACAATTAGAACCTTTAATGGTGAAGGTGATGGATTATTACAATCAAAAAGTAGGACCTTATCCCTATAAACAATATTCCTTTATTCAGGGTGGAGATGGCGGAATGGAATATGCCATGTGTACACTAATGTTAGGCAACGGAACCCTTGAAGGAATTTTAGGAACCGCAACGCACGAATTAGGGCATTCCTGGTTTCAGCACATTCTGGCTTCAAATGAATCCAAACATCCCTGGATGGACGAAGGTTTTACAACTTACATTGAAGACATGGCATTAAATGAACTGGCTGGAGATAAAAAAGTTTCAAATCCGTTTAAAGCAAATTATGCGGCTTATTACAGCTTAGTAAATTCAGGTAAAGAACAGCCGCAAACAACACATGGTGACCGTTATGACGAAAACAGACCTTACAGTATTTCATCTTATATTAAAGGAAGTATTTTCCTTTCGCAATTAGAATATGTAATCGGAAAAGAAAATATTGATGCTGCTTTAAAAAGATATTTCAACGATTTTAAATTCAAACATCCTACTCCAAATGATATTAAAAGATCTGCAGAAAGAGTTTCAGGGGCAGAATTAGACTGGTATTTGACAGACTGGGCACAAACAACCAATACAATTGATTATGGAATTAAGGAAGTTGCCGATAATTCAGGAAAAACAACCATTACTTTAGAAAGAATCGGAAGAATGCCAATGCCGATTGATTTAAAAGTGGATTATACAGATGGGACCTCTGAAACGTTCTACATTCCGTTACGAATGATGAATTTCATTAAGCCGAATCCAAATCCAAACCAAAAAAGAACTGTTTTAGAGGATTGGGCCTGGGCACAATCCAATTACAGTTTTACAATTGATAAGAACAAAACGGCAATCAAAAAAATCACCATCGACCCAAGTGGATTAATGGCTGATGTGAAAGGGGCTAATAATGTTTTTGAAGTGAAGTAAAAACTTCAAATTAGAGTATAAAAAAGGTCCCATGTAGAAATTATTCTAAACGGGACCTTTTATTTTAGGATATTGGGTTCTTAGCTTAAATGCTCCAGCATATCTTTTGTCATCGATTCCAAATCAAACTTATAGTTCCAGTTCCAATCTTTTCTGGCATCAGAATCATCAATACTTGCCGGCCAGCTGTCAGCAATTTTCTGACGGAAATCAGGATTGTAAGTGATTTCAAATTCCGGAATGTGTTTTTTGATTTCGGCAGCAATCTCTGTTGGCGTAAAACTCATTGCCGCTAAATTGTATGAAGAATGTATTTTGATTTCTTCAACAGGAGCTTTCATAATGTTGATTGTGGCATCAATGGCATCATCCATATACATCATCGGCATTTTTGTTTCTGCTGATAAAAAACATTCATATTTTTTATCGGCAATAGCCTTATGAAAAATGTCGACAGCGTAATCTGTAGTTCCACCACCCGGCGGGGTTGACCAGCTGATCAGACCGGGATAACGTATGCTGCGTACATCAACTCCGTAAATATTATGATAGTATTCGCACCATCTTTCTCCGGCTTGTTTACTGATTCCATAAACGGTCGAAGGTTCCATAATGGTATATTGCGGTGTATTTTCTTTTGGCGTTGTGGGGCCAAAAACAGCAATACTTGATGGCCAGAATATCTTTTTTATCTTTTTTGATTTTGCCAGGTTCAAAACATGAAATAAGGAGTTCATATTCAAATCCCATGCAAAAGCAGGGTTTTTTTCAGCTGTAGCCGATAAAAGTGCGGCCATTAAATAAATGTCTGTAATGTGATGCACTTCTACAAGATGCTCAATCTGATTAAAATCCAAGGCATTAATTACTTCAAACGGACCCGAATTAACCACATCTGTATTTAATTTCCGAATATCAGAAGCAATCACATTTTCTGTTCCGTACAGTTTACGCAGTTTTACAGTCAGTTCTGTCCCAATTTGACCACAGGCTCCAATGATTAATATTTTTGGATTCATTTGAATAGATTTAAAGAACAAATATAAGGTATTCGTAAATAATGATGCTTTATATAATGTTAAATTATGAATTTAGTAAAAAATAATATCGTTTTTTATTTAATTCGTTTTCGAAAAGCTTTCTTAAATTGGAGTAAAATGGTTGTAAATCAAAATTCATAATTGTAAATTTACTTGTAACTTTGCAGCTTAATGTTTTATCAGATGAAATCGCCATTAACAAAAGTTTGCTCATACAAACGCCAATAAATAAAAAGCGATAACATATGTGAGCATTAAAAAATAAATTTTTACCTATATGAAATATAAAATAGCTCTTTTTCTGCTTTTAGTTTTTATACTGAACTCCTGTCAGAATGAAAATGAAAGACGTCTTGCAGAAAATAAAAAAGAAGCAAAAAAGAAAGAAATTATTTTTAATAATATAAATAAGGAATGGTCATTTATTGATGAGCCAATCAATGAAGTTTCAGAAAAAAACGTAACCGACTGGAAAGAATGGCGCGAATTTTTGAAAGAACTGGGCGGAAAACCAAAAAAGACGATTGGTGCTTTTCAAAAAAAATCTGATGCAATTGCTAAAAAGGCAATGGAATTAAACAATAATATTCCGGCACAATTTGATCAGCCACAAATTAAAAGCCGAATTTCGATTTTGATCACCAAAGTAAAAATGATGGATTTATTCATTCATTTGCACAAAATTCCGGATGATAAAGTCACTTTTTTAATTGGAGAAATCAACAAAGAATTGGTTTCATTACAGAGACAAATGGATAAAATTGTAGAGAAAAGCAAAATTCCACAAGAAGAAGGGGAATCCGATTTTTTAAGAATGCTGGATACTGCACGTGCAATCCCGAATTCAATGCCGCCAATAGATCAAAATTTGCCTAAAGTTGAGTAAAAACGCCTTATATACTATGTATGATAATCTGCCAAAAGCACAGCAGATTGCATCAGATTTACTGGAAGGGAACCAGATAAAAATGCATCTTAGCGGTTTGCTGGGATCTGCAGTGTCCTTTGTAATCCGTTCTGTTTTCAAAAAAACCGAACTGCCTTTTTTAATTGTTTTAGACAACAAAGAAGAAGCGGCGTATTATCTGAACGATCTCGAACAAATGATCGGCGAACAGGATGTATTGTTTTATCCTGCCTCATTTCGTCGTCCTTATCAGGTTGATGAAACGGATAATGCGAATGTTTTGCTTCGCGCTGAGGTTTTAAACCGAATCAATTCCCGTAAAAAACCGGCCATAATTGTTACCTATCCGGAAGCGCTTTTTGAAAAAGTCGTGACGCGCCAGCAATTAGATAAAAACACTTTGAAAGTTTCTTTGAACGATAAAATTTCGATTGATTTTATCAACGAAGTGTTATTCGAATACGAATTTAAAAGAGTTGATTTTATTACAGAACCGGGTGAATTTTCGGTTCGTGGAGGAATCGTCGATGTGTTCTCTTTTTCAAACGATCATCCGTACCGAATTGAATTTTTCGGCAATGAAGTGGACAGTATCAGAAGTTTTGATGTTGAAACCCAATTATCTGTAGAAACGCATAAAAAAATCACGATTATCCCGAATGTCGAAAACAAGATTTTTCAGGAAAACCGTGAAAGTTTCTTAGATTATATCGCTGAGAAAACGGTCATTTTTATCCAAAATACAGACGGGCTTTTTAGTCAGTTAGACAAACAATTCGCAAGGGCAGAAGAAGCTTTTGAGAAACTATCGAAAGAAATAAAACACACCACGCCAGAGCAATTATTTCTGAATCAGGCGTCATTTATAAAAAGATCATTAGATTTTTCGGTTGTAGAATTATCAAAACCGGTTTATAAAACAGCTAAAAAATTCGAATTCCATATTCAGCCTCAGCCATCGTTCAACAAACAATTTGATTTATTGCTGAACAATCTGAGGGACAATCATTTCAACGGATATAAAAATTATTTGTTTTGTTCGAATGAAACACAGGCAAAACGGTTTCATGATATTTTTGAAAGCTTAGACGAAGCTAATTCGGAGAATATCCGAAAGCAATATCATACCATTGTATTGCCTTTATATCAGGGCTTTATCGATGAAGAAAATCAAATAACGGCTTATACGGATCATCAGATTTTTGAGCGTTATCATAAATTCAACATCAAAAATGGTTATTCGAAAAAGCAGAATATTACGCTTAAGGAATTAACCGCGCTTTCGGTAGGCGATTATGTAACGCATATCGATCACGGAATAGGGAAGTTTGGGGGATTACAGAAAATTCAGGTGGAAGGCAAAACGCAGGAAGCCATTAAATTGGTTTATGCTGATAATGATATCGTGTATGTGAGCATTCACTCGCTTCATAAAATCTCAAAATACAACGGAAAAGACGGAACGCCTCCAAAAATTTATAAATTAGGATCGAACGCCTGGAAAATTTTAAAACAAAAAACCAAAGCGCGTGTCAAACATATTGCGTTCAATTTGATTCAGCTATATGCAAAACGCCGTCTGGAAAAAGGTTTCCAGTTTGCGCCGGATAGTTACCTTCAAAACGAATTAGAAAGTTCGTTTATTTACGAAGACACACCGGACCAGACCAAATCGACAGCAGAAGTAAAAGCAGACATGGAAAGCGATCGCCCAATGGATCGTTTAGTATGTGGTGACGTAGGTTTTGGTAAAACAGAGGTTGCGATTCGTGCTGCTTTTAAAGCGGTTGACAACAGCAAACAAGTTGCCGTTTTGGTTCCGACAACTATTTTGGCGTACCAACATTACAGAACTTTTACAGAGCGTTTAAAAGATATGCCGGTTACAATTGGGTATTTAAACCGATTTAGAACCGCCAAACAAAAAGCACAAACCTTAAAAGATTTAGCCGAAGGAAAACTGGATATAGTAATCGGAACGCACCAATTAGTCAACAAAAATGTGGTTTTTAAAGACTTAGGTTTATTGATTGTCGATGAAGAACAAAAGTTTGGAGTTAACGTAAAAGATAAACTAAAAACCATTGCGGCAAATGTCGATACATTAACATTAACAGCAACGCCAATTCCGAGAACTTTACAGTTTTCATTAATGGCGGCTAGAGATTTATCGGTAATTACAACGCCTCCGCCAAATCGATATCCTATTGAAACGAACGTTGTTGGTTTTAATGAAGAGGTTATCCGCGATGCGATTTCGTATGAAATTCAAAGAAACGGACAGGTTTTCTTTATCAATAATAGAATTGAAAATATTAAAGAAGTGGCAGGAATGATTCAGCGTTTGGTTCCAAATGCAAGGGTCGGAATTGGGCATGGACAAATGGAAGGTGCCAAATTGGAAGAATTGATGTTAGGTTTTATGAACGGAGATTTTGATGTTTTAGTAGCAACTACCATTATTGAAAGCGGTTTGGACGTTCCAAATGCGAACACTATTTTCATCAACAATGCCAATAATTTCGGACTATCAGACCTTCACCAAATGAGAGGAAGAGTAGGGAGAAGCAACAAAAAAGCGTTCTGTTATTTCATCTGTCCGCCGTATTCATCGATGACTGAAGATGCCAGAAAACGTATTCAGGCTCTGGAGCAATTCAGCGAACTCGGAAGCGGTTTCAACATTGCCATGAAAGATTTGGAGATTCGTGGTGCAGGGGATTTACTGGGCGGCGAACAAAGCGGTTTCATCAATGAAATTGGTTTTGATACCTACCAAAAAATCATGAACGAAGCCATAGAAGAATTAAAAGAAAACGAATTCAAAGAGTTGTATCCGGAAGAGAACGATATTGAAACCAAGGAATATGTAAAAGATTTACAAATCGATACCGATTTTGAGCTTTTGTTTTCTGATGAATATATCAACAATGTAACAGAACGTTTGAGTTTGTACAACGAGTTAGGTTCAGTTAAAAACGAAGAAGAATTAGTTATTTTTCAAAACAAATTAATTGACCGTTTCGGGCCAATGCCTCCGCGTGCTAATGCGCTGATGAATAGTATTCGCATCAAATGGATTGCCACAAATGTTGGTATCGAGAAACTGGTGATGAAAAAAGGCAAAATGATTGGTTATTTTGTTTCGGATCAACAATCTGATTATTATCAATCTTCGAAGTTTAGAAAGGTTTTGCAGTTTGTACAAAAACAAAGCAGTCTTTGCACCATGAAAGAAAAACAAACGCCAAACGGCTTACGACTTTTACTGACTTTTGAGAATGTAAAATCGACAAAACGAGCTTTGGAATTGATGGAGATGTTGGGTGAATAAATTTTAGAAGCAGAATAACTGAGTTTCAAACACCAACAGTCCCGCTATTCCTTTCAATCTTTTGTGCCGAACCACGGCACAAAAGGATTTCCAGTCCTATCGGGGCTAAGTTAGAGGTTTAGTAATTTTATTGACCTTCTCAAACGTCTTTTTGAAAAGTAAACATAAAAAGTAAACCCGAATGAAAATTTCATTCGGGTTTACTTTTTAAACAATATTAATTTGTGTAATTGTGAAATTTAAAAGTTTTTTACTTTAAAGCTTGCTTCATTGATTACCTGTAACAGTAATTTTCAAAAAGTAAAAAAATCACCTTGTGAAGGTGATTTTAATTGGTCAATTGGTTTTTTGGTTTAGATAGTTCATCATGAACCCAAAATACTTGCATCTATTCTATGCGAGTTTTTTGTTTTCTGATAGTATTTATAGAGATGCCGAGTCCATTATGTTATTTCTTAAGAACTCATGCCTTTCTTTCATGATATTTAATTTTTTTTTCTGCTTGTGATTTTCAATTCACTTTACCAAATGTTTGGTGTAATTCATTTGTGTATGGCAAATATATAAAAATATTTTTCTCAATTATAGATATATAAAAAAACTTATTTTATTTTTTTTATCCGTATTTTTTTTAATAATTAAAATTAATACTTAATTTATTAAGATATTTCAAATGTAGCTATTTCTTTTTTTGATCATGAAAAAACGTCGTTATCAGGAATTAAATAAAAATTTCAATTTACTAAAAAACATTTGATCAGTTTTGATAGCTCAGATTACCTGTTCTTCTTTAAATTTGTATCATGCTTGAAACTCCAATTTATCGAAAAATAATCCATATCGATATGGATGCTTTTTATGCGTCGGTAGAGCAAATGGATAATCCTGCTTTGCGCGGTAAACCTATTGCTGTTGGTGGATCGGAGAATAGAGGAGTCGTTTCTGCGGCTAGTTACGAAGCCAGAAAATTTGGTGTTAGAAGTGCCATAAGCGGTGTTTTGGCAAAAAAATATTGTCCTGAAATTATATTTGTACGGCCTCGTTTTGATCGTTACAAAGAAATCTCATCCAAGATTCATAAAATTTTTCATGAATACACCGATATGGTCGAGCCGCTTTCGCTTGATGAAGCTTATCTGGATGTCACTCAAAATAAAAAAGGGAATCCAAGTGCCTCTTTATTGGCCCAGGAAATCAGATTGCGAATTTTAAATGAAGTTGGAATCACAGCTTCTGCAGGAATTTCTGTAAATAAATTCGTTGCTAAAATAGCAAGTGATTACAATAAACCCAATGGTCAGAAAACCGTAAACCCTGATGAAGTGGTTCCTTTCTTAGAAGAATTGCCTATTAGGAAATTTTATGGAGTAGGAAAAGTTACCACAGAAAAAATGTACCAGCTAGGTATTTTTACAGGTTTGGATTTGAAAAGCAAATCGCTGGAGTTTTTAGAAAAGCACTTTGGCAAATCTGGAAAATTTTATTTCCATGTAGTAAGAGGAATTCATAATAGTGAAGTAAAACCTTCAAGAAATACTAAGTCTGTTGCATCTGAACATACTTTTGATGTTAATCTTACATCTGAAATTTTTATGTTGGAACAGCTTGAAAAAATTGCAGCTTCGTTGGAAAAACGATTAAAAAGATACAATGTTTCAGGAAAAACGGTCACACTTAAAATTAAATACAGTGATTTTACGCAACAGACCAGAAGCAAAACACTACCATATTTTATTGCTGATAAAAGCTTAATTCTTGAAACTGTGGAAGAGCTGTTGTATCAGGAACGAATGAAAGATTCTGTAAGATTATTGGGAATTTCTTTGAGTAACCTAAATACAGAACAAAAAAAAGCGGTAGTCGTACAGTTGAAATTTGCTTTTTAATGGATTTAAATAAGCCTTTAATGGACAAAAACTGAATGTTAGAATTTTTTTTTGGCTACCTTTAGGTATAAATTGTTTTTATGAATTCTGTAAATGATCATGAAGAGTTTTTCGATGAATCTGATGCAAATTTGACTTGCAATTCAGTTCCGATACTTTGTTGGGATTTTCATTATGAATCCATAAATGAACTGAAATCACTTTCTTCTGACATAAAAAAAATCAAACGTATTTCCCGTCAATTTAATTGGAATGTAACTGATTTAAATATAAATGAGCGAATGAAAGATGAGGTCGTTTTAATTACAGATTCAGAATTAAAAATAATTTTTGCTTCTGAGGGAATTTCAAAAATGACAGGTTATACAGAAAAAGAAGTCTTAGGAAAAAGACCAAAAATGTTTCAGGGATTGGAAACTTCCTCTATTATTTTGAAAGAAATCAAAACTGCAATCGAAAAACAAATTCCTTTCGAAAAAACAATTTTAAATTATAAAAAGAATGGTGAAACCTATAATTGTACTATTCATGGTTTTCCTGTTTTTAACCTGAAAGGAAATTTATCACATTTTATAGCTTTTGAAAAAGAAGCAGCATAAAAAAAGCCTTTTTGAATTTCAAAAAGGCTTTTTTTATGTGAGGAAAGAAATTTAATCTCTACTGTATAATTTTGATAATAATCTTAAAAATTCGATGTATAACCAAACTAAAGTTACCATTAATCCCATAGCACCATACCATTCCATAAACTTTGGCATTCTTTGCTGAACCCCTTTTTCAATCTGGTCAAAATCTAAAAACAAGTTTAAGGCAGCGATAATAATTACAAAAACGCTAATTCCAATACTCATCATTCCATTACCGTGATGTACAGGAGTAAAACTTGTAAACATTGAAAATAACCAGGAAATTAAATAATAAGTTGCAATCGCTAATGTTGCTGCAATAACTACCGATTTAAATTGCTCAGTAACTTTTACGATTTTAAATTTATATAATCCAAGACAAACTAAAAATGTAACCAAAGTTGCTCCAACGGCGTTGATTACAATTCCGGGATACATAGCTTCAAAAATAGCAGAAATCCCTCCAATAAACAACCCTTCAAATAAAGCATAACCTGGAGCCAGATAAGGAGAAGCCTGTGGTTTAAATGCAGAAACAATAACTAAAATAAGGGCAACAATGGCTCCACCAATGGTTGGCAGCATTGCATTCATTCCGTTAAATGCCATCCACCATGTCAACATAGCCCCAGCGCATAATAGTAAAAACAAAATAGCTGTTTTATTGATAGTTCCGGATATTGTCATATCCTGATTGTAGTCAATAATTTGTTCCTGTTGCAGGTTTCCAGCTTTTGAAACAGCATTTGATGAAAAACGCTTGTTACTTAAAAATGGATTTTTTGAATTGAAGTTCATAGTTCTAATACATTTAATTGAACTCAAATATATGGAGTTTTTTTCATGTTCAATTGTTTCTGTAAATTTTTTAACATGATTTTTTCTTCTGAATAATTCATTTTAAAACAAAAAATCCATCTTTATATGAGATGGATTTTTTATGTATTCGGGTTGGAAATTTTAATTCAATAAGTCTAAAACTAATGAAGGAAATAAGCCTAAAGCAATATTCAAAGTAATTGATACAATTGCTACGGCATAAATAAGAAACGGTTTTCCGGTACGCTCCTGATTTGGTTCTTTTGAATACATGGCCAATATCAGTTTAAAATAATAACCGACACTAATAATAGAATTAATAACCGCTACAATCACCAAAGTAATATGACCTGCCTGAATTGTTTGATTAAACAAAAATAATTTGGCAAAAAATCCTGAGAAAATCGGAATACCTGCCATTGATAAAAGCGAAGCAGTTAGTATTGCTGCCAACAACGGATTTGTTTTTCCTAAACCATGAAAGTTTGTGATATCTTCGTCATTCTGGTTTTTACATACATATAAAATAACACTGAAAGCTGCAATCCCTGCCAAAGCATAAGCTGCTGTATAATACAGTAAAACCCCTGCTGAAGTTGCTGCTGTCAAGAAAGTCATTAACATAAAACCTGCATGAGAAATTCCTGAGAAAGCCAACATACGTTTTACATTTACCTGACGCAATGCCATGATGTTACCAACTGTCATTGAAGCTATTGAAATAAATATAATAATATTTTCGAAAGTGTTTAAATGATCCTGATTTTCTAATGAAGGAATAAAATTTAATGATGAAATTAATTTGAACAGCGTTGCAATTGCTACTACTTTTGCCAGTGTGCTCATTAAAGCTGTTGTTAATGCAGGAGAACCTTCATACACGTCCGGAGCCCAAAAGTGAAAAGGAACTGCTGCAATTTTAAATAACATTCCGATTGTTACTAAAACCATACCGATTGGGAACCAGATTGGCAATTCGGCAGACAAGGAATATTCACTGATTTCAACTACGTCAAAACTTCCCATAGCACCGTAAATCAAACAAATTCCGAATAAGATAATTCCTGATGCGAATGAACCCATCAAAAAATATTTCATTCCTGCTTCGTTACTTTTAAGATTCAAACGTTCACTTGCAGCAAGTACATATAAAGCAATTGATAGAATTTCGATGCCTAAGAAAAACATGGCTAAGTTTCCAAAAGAAACCATTGCAACACCTCCGGCTAATAAGAATATTTTTATAGCAACAAAATCTGAGATTTTAGTTGGATGATTTTCATAGAAATTATGACTTAAAGCCACTAAGAAAATGGTAAGGATAATAAACAATGATGAAAAGGAAGTAGAGAACTTACTCACGGTGATCATATTGTTATAATAACTTTCTGTTGATCCAAATTCATAAAAGTTAAGTGCCAGGACACCCAATAAACCCAGGATGGTAAATGGAATAATGCCTTTTCTAAAATTTAGAATTTCAAACAATAGGCAAAAAATACCCAATCCTGTTATAGCTATTAATGTATTCATTTTTGTCTTTTTGAGTTAGGATTTCAGTTGAAAACGAATCCTAATTTATTTTTGTTTAAAATTAATTTTTATTGATAACTTGTAAAATTGTTTCGAGACTTGGTGTAATCAAATCTGTAATTGGTTTTGGATAAAATCCGAAGAACAATAAAACAGCAATAATTACGGCAAAAGAAATTCCTTCGCTAAGCGTTACATCTGCAAAAACTTTTGAGTTTGTTTGACCCAGCATTACGTGTTGGAACATTCTCAACATATAATAAGCTCCTAAAATAATAGTTGTTCCGCCTAAAACAGCGAACCAGATATTGATTTGAGATAAGCTGTATAAAACTGTAAATTCTCCAACAAAGTTAAATGTACTTGGTAAAGCAACAGAAGCTAATACTAAGATTAAAAACATGGAAGTAAATTTTGGAGATTGTGTACGAATACCACCTAATTCTGCAATTTCTCTTGTTTCAAATCTTCTGAAAATAACTTCAGCAGCAAAAAATAATCCAACAACCACAAAACCGTGAGCAATCATTTGTAAAACGGCACCACGTAAACCATCAAGAGTTAAAGTGTAAGATCCTGCAGCAATTAAACCAACGTGAGCTAAAGAAGAATACGCTAATAATTTCTTTAAATCTTTTTGTCTCAAAGCAACTATTGAACCGTAAATAACTCCGGCTATTCCAAGAGCGATAAAGATGTTCATGTACTCTTTTGCAGCAAGCGGTGCAATTGGCAATTGCCATCTGATAACGCTATAAAGCCCCATTTTTAGCATGATACCTGATAAAAGCATGGTTCCAACAGTTGGTGCTTTTTGGTACACATTTGCCTGCCATGTGTGGAAAGGAATAATTGGAATTTTGATTGCATAAGCTAAAAAGAAAGCTAAGAAAATCCAGAATTGCTCACACGCAGATAATTCAACTTTATATAAATCTTCAATTAAGAAACTTCCGTTTGCTTTTTGAGATAAATAAATAAAAGCAACAAGCATGAATAGCGAACCGGCAAGTGTGTAAATAAAGAATTTAACCACTGCTTTTCTGCGTTCATCAGCATCTCCGTTACCCCAGATAAGAGCAATGAAGTAAATTGGAATTAAAGCCAATTCCCAAAAAATATAATATAATAAACCATCAGCAGCTAAGAAAGTTCCTGTCATTGCAAATGCCATAAACAAAATCAATCCATAAAAACCTTTAGCATTTTTATACTCATTTCCGAAAGAAGAAAATATGATGATAGGAGTTAATGCCAGAGTTAATAAAACCATTGCAAGGCCAAGTCCGTCAGCATTTAAAGCGAAAGAGATTTTAGGTTGTGTAATCCAAGCGTTAATTACGCTGATATTTTCGCCGGCATTGTAATTATTCAATAGTACAATTGAACATCCTAAAGCAGCTAAACTAAAAAGCAAAGCAACTTTTGAAGCTAGTTTGTCACCGGAAAAATAAGTGGCAAAAGCACCAATTAAGAGTATAATTAATATAGTAGAAACGTTCATAGTTATAATATTATTGAGCTAAAAATATATAGGAAATAATGGCACACATCCCTAAAACAAAAACAAACAGATATAATCCGATACTTCCCGATTGTAATCTCTTTCCTTGAAAAGCAATTTCATTTGCCACTTTACCTAATCCAAAAACAAGAGCAGATAAACCGGTTTCGATATAATCTCTAAAGAATTTAGATAAAACGTTTATTGGCTGTACGAATACTGCGTCGTAGATTTCGTCTACATAGTATTTATTGTATAAAACTTTGCTTAAACCTGTAATGTTTTCATCTGATTCAGGAACATTATCTTGTTTAAAGTACTTAATGTAAGCAATTAAAATCCCTAATAATCCACCTAAAACAGCAACTCCCATTAAAGTATATTCTGTTGCTCCTAAATGATGTTCTTCGCCAGCCACTTTCGTGAAAAGGGGTGCTAAATACTCATTTAACCAGCTATGTCCAGGTAAACTGATCAATCCTCCAAAAGCTGCTAAAATAGCAAGGATGATAAGCGGAATAGTAATTAGTGAACCACTTTCATGTAAATGATGTTTTTGTTCTTCTGTTCCTCTAAATTCTTTGAAGAAAGTTAAGAACATTAAACGGAACATATAGAAAGCTGTCATGATTGAAGCTACAGATCCAACAACATATAATGGAATACTGTGGTGGAAAGCCGTCAATAAAATTTCATCTTTAGAGAAGAATCCTGAGAAAAATGGAACTCCGGAAATGGCCAATGAAGAAATCAACATGGTCCAGAACGTAATTGGCATTGCTTTACGCAACCCTCCCATTTTACGCATATCCTGCTCTCCGTGCAATCCGTGAATAACAGATCCTGAACCTAAGAATAAACAGGCTTTAAAGAAAGCATGTGTGATCACGTGAAATACAGCTACTTCATAAGCTCCAAATCCTAATGCTAAAAACATTAAACCTAATTGAGAAACTGTAGAGTAAGCCAATACTTTTTTAATATCGGTTTGAACTAGTCCAATTGTTGCGGCAACTAATGAAGTGATAGCTCCAATAACTGCAATAACAGTTTGAACATCTGTAGCAAGGTCAAAAACAAAGTTTAATCTTGTTATCATGAAGATACCAGCTGTAACCATTGTAGCTGCGTGAATCAATGCAGAAACTGGAGTTGGACCCGCCATCGCATCCGGTAACCAGGTGTATAATGGAATTTGTGCAGATTTACCACAAGCCCCTATAAACAAACATAATGCTGCAATTGATACATTCCAGGCTATTTGCGGCTCATAATGAATTGTTAGAATCGTTTGCTTTAATTCAGTATAGTCTAATGTTTTAAAAGTATATCCTAAAATAAACATTCCAATCAAAAGACCTAAATCCCCAATTCTGTTCATGATGAATGCTTTTTTTGCAGCATCGTTGTAATCCTGGTTTTTATGCCAGAATCCAATTAATAGGTAAGAACAAAGTCCAACACCTTCCCATCCAATGAACAGCACTAATAAGTTGCTTCCAATTACAAGTGTAATCATAAAGAAAACGAACAAATTCAAATAAGAAAAGAATTTGTGCATGTTTTCGTCATCATGCATGTAACTGATAGAGTATAAGTGAATCAAAGATCCGATTCCGGTTACGAAAAGCAGCCAAAGAACAGATAATTGATCTAATAAAAATCCAAGATTGATTTTTAAGTTACTAATCTGAATCCAGTCAAATAAAGTAACTTCGATTGCTTTTCCGGTTGAAGTTATTTGATCAAAAAGTACAAGAGTAACGATGAAAGAAATTACTACAGCAACAGTTCCGATAATTCCTGAAACTGTTTTTCCTAAGCTTTTTCCAAAGAAAACATTGATTAAAAATCCTAAAAAAGGAGTTAATACTAAAAGTAAAGCTAAATTGGTATCCATTTCCATTTATCCTTTTAAATTTTTTAAATTATCGATACTAATCGAACCTAAATTTCTAAAGATCGAAACTAAAATAGCCAATCCTACAGCAACTTCAGCTGCAGCAACTGCCATCGAAAAGAACACAAAAACCTGTCCCTGTGCATCCTGATGATAAGTCGAAAATGCAACAAATAAAAGGTTTACCGCATTCAGCATGATTTCGATAGACATAAAAACAATAATTGCATTTCGTCTGTACAATACACCAAAAATACCAATACAGAAAAGTACAACACTTAAAAAGATGTAATTTTCAATACCTATTTGATTTAATATATTATCCATTATTTATTTAATTTTTCTTTTTTAGACAATAGAACCGTTCCAATCATTGCAACCAAAAGTAAGATTGAAGCAAATTCAAACGGAACCATATATTCGTTCAGTAATATTTTACCTAAAACCTTAATCGATTGGAAATCTTCTCCGGTTGAGTCATATTCACCAACAATTGGTTTTGAATTAATAAAAATTGTAATTAATACAATAACAATTAAACAAAAAGAAACAATTGCCCCTAAACGTGTAATTCTTGGGCGGTGAACGTCTCGTTGTTCGTTCAGATTCATCAACATAATCGTAAACAGGAACAGAATCATAATCGCACCCGAATAGACTATAATGTGAACAATAGCTAAAAACTGAGCATTCAATAATAAATAATGACCCGCAATAGAAAAGAAACAAATCACTAAATAAATAGCAGAATGAATTGGGTTTCTGCTAAAAATGGTCAGGAACGCTGTAATGACCGTGATAAACGCTAAGAAACAAAATATTACTTGTACAGTAGTTGCGTGAGCAAAATCAGGAATATGTATCATTTAGTTAGCATTATTAAGTTGAGCATTTTTGATGGCCACATCAAGAGGCATCACTAATCTGTCTTTTCCAAAAATGAAATCTTCTCTTTCATAACTGGAAGGAACCAATACTTTCGAAGTCGTCAAATAAATAGCATCTTTTGGACAGGCTTCTTCACACAGTCCACAGAAAATACAACGCAGCATATTGATTTCGTAAATCGAAGCATATTTTTCTTCTCTGTACAAATGTTTTTCATCTGCTTTACGCTCAGCTGCTTTCATAGTAATGGCTTCAGCAGGGCATGACAAAGCACATAATCCGCAGGCAGTACAGTTTTCACGACCTTGCTCATCACGTTTTAGCTGGTGCTGACCACGATACACCGGACTCATTTCACGTACTTGTTCCGGATAATGAATAGTAGCTTTCTTTTTGAAAAAGTGTTTAATGGTAATCAATAAACCTTTAGCAATCGCCACAAGATACAATCGCTCCAAAAAAGTCATCTCCTTGTTAGAGACTAACTTTTTTCTACCCGATAATGATATAGTTTCTATTGACATTTTAATCTATATTTTGTGATTTAATTTGATCATTAAGCCAAATTCAAATCTATTTTATTTTTTATTTAGTAGCTAATCCTGCTATCCGCTGTATTCCCGCTAACAAAAACTACGGCTAAAAAGCCTTGTTTTCTAAAGCGGGAGATGCCGCTCCTATCAGGGCTAGGGGAATCCGGTATTTTAGAACCCTAAGAAAGCAGCGAGATCGTGTCTTAAAATTACGATTCCTGTCACAATAATGTTTGCAATAGAAAGCGGAATCAAAATTTTCCATCCCAAGTGCATCAATTGATCATATCTAAATCTCGGAATCGTCCAGCGAACCCACATGTAGAAAAAGATCCAGAAGCATATTTTGGCAAACAATACTACAATTCCTAATATATTAGCAATGTTTACGCCTGCATTTTCAACCATCCAGTCCATACCCGGATAATTGTATCCTCCAAAAAACAATACTGAAATAATAGTAGCCGAGATAAACATATTCGCATATTCAGCAAATAGATAGAATCCCATTTTCATAGATGAATATTCGGTATGGTAACCACCAATCAACTCAGATTCACATTCTGCTAAATCAAAAGGAGTTCTGTTGGTTTCAGCAAAAGCACAAATAAGGAAAATTAGGAAAGATAAAGGCTGGTAGAAAACATTCCAATTCATTCCGGCCTGTTGTAATGAGATTTCTTTCAAGCTCAAAGTTCCCGTCATCATCAACAAAGCAATCATGGATAATCCCATAGCAACTTCATAAGAAACCATTTGAGATGCTGCACGAACCGCTCCCATCAAAGAGAACTTATTGTTTGAAGCCCATCCGCCAATCATGATTCCGTAAACTCCAACAGAAACAACTCCAAAGAAATATAACAAAGCAATATTGATATCGGTAGCTTGTAATAAAATATCTCTTCCAAAAAGATGTAATCTGTCCCCCCACGGAATAACGGCACTTGTCATCAAAGCCGTACTCATGGCAATTGCCGGACCTACTACAAATAAAAATCGGTTTGGTGTATTTGGGAAAAATTCTTCTTTCGAAAATAATTTCAAACCATCGGCAAGAGGCTGCAATAAACCTCCCCATCCCGCACGGTTAGGTCCTACACGGTCTTGTAAAAAAGCTGCAACTTTACGTTCAGCCCAAGTTGAGTACATCGCCATAATCATGGTAATGGCAAAAACCACAACAATTACAACACTTTTTTCTATAATAAACGCACCATCTACCATCGTTAAGAATTTTGGTTGTTAGTGTTTAATGGAATTTCAGCCATACTAATTTTTTTACGGTCTTCATCTCTACCTAAAAGAATATTCTTTTCAGTATCGATTTGTACTTTTTCTAATTTTTGAGTGTAGTTGTTTTGGTTGATAACAGAATCTTTTTCAAATTCTCTTGGTCCTTCAATAACCCAGTCATTAACGTTTTTATGGTCAAAACGGCAGCTGTTGCAGATAAATTCTTCTACTTCATGATACTCATCTTTACGACCTGTTACACGCTGAATTTCGCCTCCAAACATCCAAACGGTAGTTTTACCGCAGCATCCCGGAGTTGTACATTCTCTATGTGCGTTATAAGGTTTGTTGAACCAAACTCTTGATTTAAAACGGAAAGTTTTGTCAGTTAAAGCTCCAACAGGACAAACATCAATCATGTTTCCGGAGAATTCATTGTCGATAGCTTTTGAGATTCCGGTAGAAATATTAGCGTGGTCACCACGGTCTAATACTCCGTGAACTCTGTTATCTGTCAGTTGATCTGCAACTTGTACACATCTTTGACATAAGATACAACGGTTCATATGCAGTTGAATATTAGGACCAATATCTTCTGGCTCAAATGTTCTTTTTTCTTCGATAAAACGTGATTTTGGATTTCCGTGTTCGAAACTTAAATTTTGAAGATCACATTCACCAGCCTGATCACAAACAGGGCAATCTAAAGGGTGGTTGATCAATAAAAATTCTGTTACAGATTTGCGGGCTTCAGTAACTCTGTCAGAAGATTTGCTGTTTACTTCCATTCCGTCCATACAGCCGGTTACACAAGATGCCATTAATTTTGGCATTGGTCTTGGGTCAGCTTCGCTTCCTTTAGAAACTTCAACTAAACAACAACGACATTTACCGCCGCTGCCTTTTAATTTGGAGTAATAGCACATGGCTGGCGGAACTAAATCCCCTCCAATCATACGCGCCGCCTGCAGGATGGTAGTTCCTGGTTCTACGTCAATACTTTGACCGTCTATGGTTACTTTCATCTCTTTATTATGTTTTTTTAGTTTCAGGTTTAATATTTCAGTGCCGATAGTTATCGGTATTGAAACTAGAATAACTTGAAACTTGAAACTATTTTAAATTTTTGTTGAAAGTCGGAATATTGAAAAGAATTTGCTGTCCTTTTAATATATTAACTTCGTACTTCTTTTATATTTTTATTATACGATTATTTTACCGCCAACCAGATGTTTCACTTGCGAAAACGGTTCAGCAACAAAATGATCTCTGTTTTTTATTTTTTCAGGGAAACGCACGTGGTATTCAAATTCATCTTTGAAATGACGAATAGCTGCTGCTACCGGCCACGAAGCCGCATCGCCAAGCGGACAAATCGTATTTCCTTCGATTTTACTCTGAATGCTCCATAATAATTCGATATCCTCTTCACGGCCATGACCGTTTTCAATACGATGTAATATTTTTTCCAGCCAACCAGTTCCTTCACGGCAAGGTGTACATTGTCCGCAGGATTCGTGGTGATAAAAACGGGCAAAATTCCATGTGTTTCTTACGATACATGATGTGTCGTTGTACACGATAAACCCTCCTGAACCTAACATAGATCCGGTAGCGAAACCACCATCACTTAAAGATTCATAAGACATTAAACGGTCTTCACCGTTTGCTGTTTTGAAGATCAATTCAGCTGGTAAAATTGGCACAGAAGAACCGCCCGGGACCAAAGCTTTCAGAGGTCTGTTTGATGACATTCCGCCTAAATACTCATCAGAATTCATGAATTCATCAACACTTAAGCCTAATTCGATTTCATAAACTCCTGGGTTTTTGATATGTCCTGAAGCCGAAATTAATTTAGTTCCTGTAGAACGGCCAATTCCAATTTTAGCATACTCATCACCTGAATTGTTGATAATCCATGGTACCGCAGCAATTGTTTCAACATTGTTTACAACTGTTGGATTTGCCCAAAGCCCTGAAACTGCAGGGAATGGCGGTTTGATACGAGGATTTCCTCTTTTCCCTTCCAGTGATTCTATAAGTGCAGTCTCTTCCCCGCAAATATAAGCACCGGCTCCACAGTGAACATACAAGTCTAAATCGTAACCTGTACCTAATATATTTTTTCCTAACCAACCTGCAGCTCTTGCTTCGTTGATTGCTTTTTCCAAAATTTTGAAAACCCACATATATTCTCCACGAATGTAGATATAAGATAGGTTAGCGCCCAAAGCAAAACTTGAAGTAATCATTCCCTCGATCAATAAGTGAGGAATAAATTCCATCAAATAACGATCTTTGAAAGTTCCTGGTTCAGATTCATCAGCGTTGCAAACCAAATGTCTTGGTTTTCCTGATTTTTTATCAATAAAACTCCATTTCATTCCCGCTGGGAAACCAGCTCCACCACGACCTCTGATTCCTGATTTTTTTACTTCTTCAACAACTTCGTCAGGAGTAAGGGTTTTTAAAGCTTTTTCTACAGAAGCATATCCGCCGTTTTGGCGATACACTTCGTAGGTCTTAATACCCGGAATATTGATTTTGTCTAATAATATTTTTTTTGACATCTTATTTATCGTGTAATATTATTTTATCATCTCTGCAATCAGCGATTAACTGATCGATTTTGTCTTCTGTCAATTTTTCTTTGTAGAAATCACCCAGCTGCAACATCGGAGCGTATCCGCAGGCACCTAAACATTCTACACCGGCAATGGTAAACATTCCGTCCGGAGTTGTTTCGCCCATTTTGATGCCTAATTTTTCAGAAGTGTAATCCATTAAATTTTCGGCACCATTTAAACAGCAACAAGAAGTCTGGCAGAATTCAAACATGTATTTTCCAATTGGTTTTTGGTTGTACATGGTGTAAAAAGTAACCACTTCGTAAACCTCAATTGGTTTTATGTGTAAAATTTCGGCAACTTTATTCTGCAACTCAATGCTCAGCCAGTTATCATGCGCATCCTGCACTTCGTGCAAAACAGGCAACAGAGCTGATTTTCTTTTGTCTTCAGGATAATGACTAATCAATTCATTGATGCGGGACATCAATGCTTCAGTCATGTTTATTTCTTGTTTGTAATGTTTACGTTCCATTTTTTATTATTTTGAATTTTAAATTTTAAATTCTAAATGTTTTTGGCATTTATAATTTATAACTCAAAATTTATAATTCATTTATGCGTCTAATTCTCCGGCAATAACATTTAAACTTGATAAAATAACAATTGCATCTGATAGTAATGCGCCTTTAATCATTTCAGGATAAGCCTGGTAATAAATAAAACAAGGTCTTCTGAAATGTAATCTGTATGGAGTTCTGCTTCCGTCGGTAACCAAATAGAATCCAATTTCTCCGTTTCCTCCTTCAACCGGATGATAAATTTCTGCAACTGGTACAGGAACTTCTCCCATGACAATCTTAAAGTGATAAATTAGAGATTCCATCGAAGTATAAACATCTTCTTTTGGAGGAAGGTAATAATCCGGAACTTCTGCATGATATTCATTTCCTGCCGGCATTTTATCTAAAGCCTGACGAATGATGCTTAAACTTTCCCAAACTTCTGCATTACGAACACAGAAGCGATCGTAAGTGTCACCTGATTTTCCAACAGGAACAATAAAATCAAAATCTTCGTAAGAGGAGTAAGGATGTGCAACACGGACATCATAATCAACTCCTGCCGCACGCAGGTTTGGTCCTGTAAATCCGTAAGCCATTGCTTTTTCTGCTGAAATAGCTCCTACGTTTACAGTTCTGTCAATAAAAATTCTGTTTCTTTCGAATAAGTTTTCGAATTCTTTCCATGCAATTGGAAATTCTTCAAGGAAAGCATCTATCTTTTTGAAAGCTTCCGGAGACCAGTCTCTTTCAAATCCACCAATTCTTCCCATATTGGTTGTTAAACGGGCACCACAAATTTCTTCGTAAATCTCGTAAACTTTTTCTCTAAATTGAAAAACGTATAAGAAACCGGTATAAGCACCAGTATCTACACCAAGAATCGAGTTACAGATTAAATGGTCTGTAATACGCGCCAATTCCATTACAATAACTCTTAAATATTGAGCTCTTTTTGGAACTTCAATACCTAACAATTTTTCTAAAGTCATCCACCATCCCATATTATTAATAGGAGAGGAGCAATAGTTCATACGGTCTGTAAGAGGTGTAATCTGATAAAAAGGACGGTTTTCGGCAATTTTTTCGAAAGCTCTGTGGATGTAACCAATTGTTGGTTCAGCTTCAAGAATTCTTTCACCATCCATTAATAAGATATTCTGAAAGATACCGTGAGTTGCAGGGTGAGTAGGGCCTAAATTAAGTACAGAAAGCTCGCTTCCGTCTTCGTTTAGTTTCTCCTTTATAATTTTAGCATATCGATGCTCTGGTGATAATAATAGTTCTGACATTTTATAATGTTGAATTATTTATTTAGCAATTTGTTGTTGTTCTTCCAAAGAATCGGTCATCCTTATCTGTTCTTCCGCTGTCTTCCATTGGGAATTCTTTTCTCATCGGAAAAGAAACCATTTCGTCCATATTCAAAATACGTTTTAATTGTGGGTGACCAATAAAGTTTACCCCAAAGAAATCGTATGTTTCTCTTTCCATCCAATTGGAGCTTAAGAAAATATTTGAAATTGATTTGATTTCGGGTTTTTCACCGTTAAGATATACCTTAATTCTGATACGTTTGTTTTCATACCAGTTATGAAGATGATATACTATAGCAAACTGACGTTCTGTTTCATTATCAGGATAATGAATACCACATAAGTCTGTTAAAAAATGAAAGCGTAATTCCGGATCGTTTTTAAGAAAAAGAATCAGGGCTGTAATTTTATCAGCAGACGTTTCGAATGAGTAAATATCTCTTTCCTGTTGAAAGTTAAAAACACTTGAATCAAATGTTTCGATAAGTTTATTCTGAATCAGGTTATTTTCTAAAGCCATCTTATGAAATGTTATAAGAAGCTAATAATTCTTGGTATTCCGGAGAGCTTCTTCGTCTCACAGATTCAGTTTTTACCAATTCTTGAAGTTTCATTACACCGTCAACAATTTGTTCCGGTCTTGGAGGGCATCCCGGTACATAAACATCAACTGGAATTACTTTGTCTATTCCTTGTAAAACAGAATAAGTATCAAAGATTCCACCTGATGAAGCACAGGCTCCAACTGCAATTACCCAACGTGGTTCAGACATTTGTTCGTAAACCTGTCTTAAAATGGGTGCCATTTTTTTAGAAATAGTTCCCATTACCATTAACATATCGGCCTGACGAGGAGAAAAACTCACACGCTCAGAACCAAATCTTGCTAAATCGTAATGTGAAGCCATAGTTGCCATAAATTCGATTCCGCAGCATGAAGTTGCGAAAGGCAATGGCCAAAGAGAATTCGCGCGTGCCAAACCTACAACGTCATTTAGCTTTGTGGCAAAAAAACCTTCACCAACAACGCCTTCAGGAGGGGCAACCATATTTACATTTGAATCGCTCATTTTGTATGTTATTTTGAATTTTGAATTATAAATTTTGAATGTTCAAATAATTTATAATTCAGCATTTATAATTTAAAATAAATATTTTTATTCCCAGTCCAGTGCTTTCTTTTTGATGATATAGAAAAAGCCAACTAAAAGTAAAGCCATAAAAACAATCATTTTCAGCATTCCTTCAATTCCCAGCTCTTTAAAGTTTACAGCCCATGGATAAAGGAAAATAACCTCTACATCAAACAATACAAACAAAATGGCTACAAGGAAATATTTTACTGAAAAAGGAATACGCGCATTACCAACGGATTCTATACCGCACTCAAAGTTTTTATCTTTAGTTTCTGAGGTTCTTTTTGGTCCTAATTTTCCCGAAATAATGATAGTTCCTACCACAAATCCAACAGCAAGGATAAGCTGCATTAAAATAGGAAGATAGCTGTATTGGTCAGATTGCATAAAACTTGGTTTTTTTACTTAAAAATAAGCCACAAAGATAGGTTTCAACTCTGTAAATCACAAGCTAAAAAAGGATTTAAGTATAGCGCTGAACAGGGTTTAAGTGTAATTTTTATTGATTATAAATAATAAATAAAACTTTCACATTTTTTTAACCAGAAAACAAAAAAAAACGTTTCGAAATAAATCGAAACGTTTTAAACCATTCAGAGGCAAAAAAAATAAATTGCTATATTTTTCTTAGATTACTGCTACTTTAGCAGCAACTTTCCCTTTTCTTCCTTCTTCTTCTTCGTAGCTTACACGGTCACCTTCGCGTAATTCTTCCGCGTTAATTCCTGAAGCGTGAACGAAGATGTCCTTTCCTGTTTCTTCGTCTGTAATGAATCCATAACCTTTAGATTCATTGAAAAATTTTACTGTACCTGTACGCATTGTAATTGTAATAATAATTTATAATAAAGCAAATGTAATATATAAATTCATACAAAAGACACTAAGGTGTTAATTTTTTGTAAAAATTATTGATTCACAGTGTTTTCGATATTTATTTTGCATCAAATTTAAGGTGATAATGATTAAATTAAAGATTTTTTATAGCTCTCAAGTGCTGATTATAGTCGGTTTATTGTAATAAACGGACTACTTATTAACTTCTTTATTTTTTTAATTCTTACAAATTTTTTTTTTCAAAAAAAGAGCAACAAATAATTTTATGTTGCTCTTTTGTATATAAATTTTATAAAAAATGATTATAAATCCAATTTGATAGATAATTCTTTTAATTGTGCTTCATCAATTGCTGCAGGAGCATCGATCATTACATCTCGCCCAGAATTGTTTTTAGGGAATGCTATGAAATCTCTAATTGTTTCCTGACCTCCTAAAATAGCTACCAAACGGTCTAAACCAAAAGCTAATCCTCCGTGTGGCGGCGCTCCAAACTGGAAAGCATCCATTAAGAAACCAAATTGTGCTTTTGCTTCTTCTTCTGTAAATCCTAAATATTTGAACATTAACTGCTGAGTAGCCTTATCGTGGATACGGATAGATCCTCCACCAATTTCATTACCATTAAGAACCATATCGTAAGCATTTGCGCGAACCTTTCCGGGATCTGTTTCTAACAGTGCAATATCTTCAGGCTTTGGAGATGTAAACGGGTGGTGCATAGCATGGTAACGGCCGCTTTCTTCGTCAAGTTCCAATAGTGGAAAATCTACAACCCATAATGGTGCAAATTCTTCCGGTTTGCGCAAACCTAAACGGGTTGCCAATTCCATACGAAGAGCAGATAATTGTGCACGAGTTTTATTTGCTGGTCCGGATAGTACAAAAATCATATCACCGGGTTTTGCACCTGTAATTTTTGCCCATTGTGCTAAGTCGGCCTGATCGTAAAATTTATCTACAGAAGATTTAAAAGTTCCGTCATCATTGCATTTTGAATATACCATTCCTGATGCTCCAACCTGCGGACGTTTAACCCAGTCAATTAACCCGTCAATTTCTTTTCTTGTATAATTTCCTGCGCCTGGAACAGCGATTCCGACAACTAATTCTGCTGCGTTGAATACAGGAAATTCTTTATGCTGAGCAAATTCGTTCAATTCGCCAAATTCCATTCCGAAACGAATGTCCGGTTTATCATTTCCGTATGTTTTCATGGCGTAATCGTAGGTAATTCTTGGGAATTTATCTACTTCAATACCTTTTATTTCTTTTAATAAATGTCTTGTCAGTCCTTCAAAAACATTCAAAATATCTTCCTGCTCCACAAATGCCATTTCGCAGTCAATCTGTGTGAACTCCGGCTGGCGGTCTGCACGTAAATCTTCGTCACGGAAACATTTCACAATCTGGAAATATTTATCCATTCCACCAACCATCAAAAGTTGTTTGAAAGTCTGTGGAGATTGTGGCAATGCATAAAATTGTCCTTCGTTCATACGGCTTGGAACAACGAAATCTCTTGCCCCTTCCGGAGTAGATTTGATTAGGTAAGGAGTTTCAACTTCGCAGAAATCTAAATCAGACAGATATTTACGAACTTCCATCGCTACTTTATGACGGAAGAGTAAACTGTTTTTTACCGGATTTCTTCTGATGTCTAAATAACGGTATTTCATTCTGATGTCTTCACCACCGTCAGTTTCATCTTCAATAGTAAATGGAGGTGTAAGAGCGGCATTTAAAATAGTCAATTCAGAAACTAAAATTTCGATTTCACCAGTCGGGATGTTTTTGTTTTTAGCTTCACGCTCAATAACCGTTCCTTTTACCTGAATTACAAATTCTCTTCCAAGTGTTTTTGCCAGTTCGAAAACAGTTTTATCAGTACGGCTTTCATCAAAAATAAGCTGCGTGATTCCGTAACGGTCGCGTAAATCAACCCAATTCATGAATCCTTTATCGCGAGATTTCTGAACCCAGCCTGCAAGTGTAACTTCGGTATTAATATTTGAGGCATTTAATTCGCCACAATTATGACTTCTATACATTGATCAAAATTTTAGACTGCAAAAGTAAACACAAAATTCAAATTAATGTAGAAAAGTAATAACATGATGCTTATAAATTTTAAATATTTTGTTAAGAGGTAAATTTCTCACATGGAATTTCTTTAGATTTGGTCTACTCAAAATAAAATCAATTATGAAAAAAGTTTTTCTTTTAGCTCTGATTATGTTCAGCGTTTTTAATGTTGATGCACAAACAAAAAATAAAATTAAGTTTACGGCTAAAATTGCTAACAGAAACAGTGATACTTTAGTGATACGCGGAGCAAATAATTTTACCCAGGTTATTCCTGTAGATAAAAAGGGAATTTTTGCTGCTACTTTTGAAGCACCGAAAGGGTTTTATCAATTTTCAGACGGGACAGAAGTATCCGGTTTGTATTTAAAGCCAGATTCAGAAATAAATCTGACAATGGACGCTAAACAATTTGATGAAACCATTGTTTATAAAGGTAAAGGAGTTGAGGAAAATAATTTTCTGGCTCAGTATTCTTTAAGCAATGAAAAATTTCAAAATGAGGCATTTTCAAAAGAAGAAGCCGAATTTAGAGCACTATTAGATGCAAAGACAAAGCTGGACAATGAGACTCTTGAAAAAGGAAAATTGGATCCTGAGTTTCAAATGGCTTTAAAAAATTCATTTGCACAATTTAATCAGTATGCAGTTCAGACGTATGAAAGTACTGCTAAAGCAAACAAATTAAAAGGAACAGCTTCTCCGGATTTTGATTATGAAAATTATAAAGGAGGCAAAACAAAACTTTCTGACTTAAGAGGAAAATACGTTTATATAGATCTTTGGGCAACATGGTGCGGGCCTTGCAGGGCAGAAATTCCTTTCCTGCAAAAAATAGAAGAGAAATACCATGGTAAAAATATTGAATTTGTGAGTATTTCGATTGACAAAGCAAAGGATAATGAAAAATGGAAAAAATTCGTTGCTGATAAAAATTTAGGAGGAATACAGTTGTTTGCAGACAAAGACTGGGAATCTGAATTTGTAACGAGTTATGGCGTAACCGGAATTCCGAGATTTATATTGATTGATCCAAAAGGGAATATTGTAAACCCGGATGCTGACAGACCATCATCGCCAGATCTTGAAAAACAATTAGATGCACTATTGAACTAAATTATTTATGAAATTTACAACGTTATCGTAATTTCTGTATTTTTAAAAAAAACCAGTAAAACCAATGCTTCAGCGTTGGTTTTTTTATATCCGGCTGATTTCCAATGTTAAGCTTTTACCCAATGTTATCAAATTGTTAAGCAAAAGTTTTTTTAATGTAAACTATTAATTATATTTGATAAAGATTTGATAACATTTAATACCTAAAGATATGAAAAAGTGTGTAATTTTAGTTGCAATATTGTTCTCTGGAATTTTAGTTGCACAAGAGACAAAACCGGAATTGGAAGCTGTTGGAAACAAAGTGAGAGCTACTTATTACTATGAAAATGGTAAAGTACAACAAGAAGGTTTTTTTAAAGAAGGAAAGTTAGATGGTGTTTGGGTATCTTATGATGAGAATGGCAATAAAAAAGCAATAGCAGAATACACAAACGGATTAAAAACCGGAAAATGGATTTATTTTAACGACAAAAACATTTCTCAGGTAGACTATTCAAACAGCAAAATTAATTCGGTTAAAAACTTAGAAGAAAAAGTTTTAGCTCATACAAATTAATATTTATTTAGTTAAGAAAAAAGGGAGAAAATTTCATTGAAATTTTCTCCCTTTTTGATTTTATAAAATCTTATTTGCTTCTTTTGGTTTTAATGAAAAAGCTGTATAAAGTGTAATTGAGGCTAAAACAATCCAGAAAACATCAATAAAGAAAATCTGAATCTTGTTTTGCAGAAACGAATTCCAAAACCAATTTCCGCTTATAATTCCATTAGCAATTGGAATTATAAATCCTAAAATGCTTCCCGAAATCAAACACCATTTGTTAGTGAACGCATCGTTTCTTTTAATAATAAAAAAGATAGTAAGCAACAGCCATCCGATAAAATAAATGCTGTACAAATTAGATTGGCTTAAAGGATGAAACAGTTTAACTGCAATAAAAGCCAAAGCGGTAATAGGATACATGCTTAAACAGATTGCCAGATAAATACGAACAACACCTTCATTGAAACGACGTTTCTTTTCAGGTATATTTTTCTTATCTCTTGCTATTAACCAAATCATAACTCCTGAAATAATCACAAAACAGGTTATAATTCCTAAAACAAAGCTTACTATTTTTAAAGCATATCCTCCATAATCACCAAAATGAATACGGTATAAAACATTTTTTACAACATCTAAATAATTGTTTTGCGTTTCAGGATTTTTTCTTGCAACTTCTTTTCCATCAGATATACGGTAAACTACTTTTCCTATTCCGGTAAATTTTTTGGTGCTTAACAATTCCCCTTCTACCAAAACATGCATATTGGTATCCCCGTAATTTTGAATCATGACACGGGTTATTTCAAAATCGTTCCAATTGCTTTTTGCTTTCGAAACTAATTGGTCAATACTAAAAGGTGTTGCTAATTTTTTATTGTCAAACTTAAATTCAGGATCTGTGTATTCCAGTTCTTTATATAATTTGTCCTGGTCTCCTTTATAGAGCGCCATTACAGCAGGAGCGACAATTAGAAGTTTAATCATAAAAAAAGCACCAGTCACAGCATAAACAAACTGAAAAGGCAAACCAATCATTCCTAATGCCGTATGAGCATCTGTCCATAATGTTTTAAGCTTTTCTTTCGGACGGAAAACATAAAAATTAGATACAATTTTTTTCCAGTGCAATAAAACCCCTGTTACTATTGCGAATAAGAAAAACAGCGCAATAAAACCGGAAAGATAATACCCTACAGGATAAGGAACCTGAGCAAGAAAATGCAAACGGTATAAAAACTCTCCAAGAGAATATGACTCTTCGTAAGTTGATGTTTTATAGTTTTTTGTGTCTAAATAAAAAAAGCTTCCTTCTTTTTGTTTGGCAGGAGCCAAAGTATCTTTAGTTCCTTCAGCATAAATATTAACTTTTCTTTCGTTACTGTGCTTAGAAATAGTAATATTTCGTCCGTGCAAAATATATTCTTTGTCCAGTTTTTTTAAGGCAGCGTCGTAGTTTAAATCAATTTCCCGTGAAATGGGAGCTGATTCATTTCTTTCCCAATTGATGATTTCATCCCTGAAAAAGGAAAACGATCCGGCAAAAAATATCACAAAAAGCACTACACTGATAACAATTCCGCTAACAGTATGCGTATGAAAATAAATATTATAATTACGATTGCTCATAGTTTATTGTGCGCTTGGATTATAAGTTTGTCCTAAATATATTAAAAGAGAGAAAACTAATGACAGAAATAGGTAAATCAACCAGATTTTCCATCCGTTTTTAGCTAAAAAGGCAACAACCATTAGAGCTACCCAGAGAATAAAGCCGCTAAAAGCCATTGTTATAAGAATATCAGCACGACTAAACCAGCTGGCTAAAGCCAAATGAAATGTCACAGAAACAAAATAGCCGCCCAGAATAGCCGCAGTAATTTTGGCAAATCGTTGCCATTTTGATTTTGTTAGGTATTTAGGATTTGCTGGCATGTTTAAGTGTAATAAAATTCTAATAAAGCAATTATTATAAAAAGAATCAGTAACGATAAACGGCTTACTTTTTTTAAGGGAGTTAATAATACAATTAAACTTCCTACTGCCATAAGCTGAATAAAAAATATTAAGGTTCCGCAGCCCAGAGATTGTGTAAAAAGCCAAAAACCATAAGCAGTCAAAAGTAAAACTAATCCGGTGATTTTGGTTTGTTTTGGATTTTTCTGCATCCATTTTTCAAAACCTAAATCATACGATAAAACAGCTCTTTTTGAAGTATAATATAAGGTGTAAAAAGCTAAAAAAACGATAAGACTTGCTATTGTTATCATAATTTTAAAAATTTAAAAAACACCTCTCTGTATTATTAGAAAGGTGTTTTTATGTTATTTTATTTAGAATCTGTACGTAAAACTTGCTGCAATAGTTCTAGGATCTTTAGGATGTACTGTTGACCATCCGTCATAAATTTCTTTGTTTGCAATATTGTTTAATTTAAGATTTATTCCAAATTTTTCAGCATTGTAAAATAATGAAGAATTCAGCACTACATATTCAGGGATAGTAAATGTTCCTGCAGTAGTTCTGTTCATTATGAGATTATCTCCAATATAATTTCCTCCAAAACCTAACCCGAAACCTCTCAGTACACCGTTTGTAAATTTATAACTTGCCCAAAGGTTTGCCAGATTTCTAGGACCTGCATTTTCAGATCTGTGTCCTACAAAATCAATATCACCTTTTCTTAAAATTGCTTCGTTATAGCTGTACCCTGCGATAATATTTAAGCCATTAATTGGATTGGCAACAATTTCGAATTCTATACCATTATTATCCTGTGCTCCGTCCTGATAATAAGTAACATCAGTAGCATTTGGTCTGATACCGTAAACCATATCCTCGACTTTTATTTCGTAATAACTAAAAGTTGCATATAATTTATCGTTGAAAATATTTACTTTGGTTCCAAATTCAAATTGATTAGCACGCTCAGGGCCAAATGTTCTGTTTGTTCTGATTATATCTCCGTTTCCATCAGTTTGAACATCTTGTGAAGGACTTGTATTTGTAAAACCATTCATGTAGTTTAAGAAAATCGATACTTTATCAATCACCGGCTGAAGAACTAAACCAAATTTAGGAGAAAGAGCTGTTTGATTGTATCCGTCATTTTCAGCATTCATAAAACGATCTGCACGTAAACTAACCATTGCTGATAAATTAGGAAAAAGATCTATCACATCAGAGAAATAAGCACTGTAAACTTCTTGTTTTGTTTTACTGTTACTTCTTGGGCTATTGCCTACTATTGCATCGGATCCTGCTTTAGTTAAATCACCCGTATCACCGTTAGAAGGGCCAAAAACGGCATTAAATGAAGCCAGATCATCTCCTATATAAACGTATCCGTTTCCAAAATAATTTGAACCATAATCAGCAAAAGTTCTTTTATAATAATCTAAACCAACAACTAATCTGTTTCTTAGACTTCCTATTTTAAAATCACCAATAAAATTTTGTTGGATATCAGTAGATTTGTTTTCATTATCCTGATAATTAAAGTAACGAGCAAGGACAATTCCTTCTGTAATAGTAGGAAAAAATTGCGTTCCTTCATAAAGATAGGAATAGTAACCTTTAGATTTTGCAGTACTGTTTGAGAAAATTGTTTGTGATGTCCATTGATCAGAAAGTTTATAATTCATCTGCGCCTGAACATTAAATGAAGGCGTTTTAATGGTTAGCTCATCACTGGTGTAAGAACGCTTATTGTCATATTTTAATTCATTAATATTATGAACTCTTAATGGAAACCCTCTGTCAAAAAACAACATTGTTGGGTTAGTAGTTTCATTGTTCATAAATTCTGTTTGAACAAGAAATGATAATCTGTTGTTTACTTCGTAAGATACAGAAGGTGCAATGAAGAAAGATTCTCTAAAACCGGCATCCTGAAAACTATTTTGATTATTGTATGCAGAGTTTACCCTGAAATTTAATGTTTTCTTTTCGTTTAATGAAGTATTAAGATCAACAGTTGCACGGTTCAAAGCATAGCTTCCGGCAGTATAATTTATTTCGCCCCCAAATCCTTTGTAGGGTTTTTTGGTTGTGGTGTTAATTAATCCCCCGTATGATATTAAGCTGCTACCAAATAATGTTCCGGATGGACCTCTGATAACTTCAATTCTGTCAACATTTGCAGGCTCTAAACTTCCGTTTGTTAAACCTGGAAGTCCATTAACCATTGTAGGCTGAACAGCGAATCCTCTTAAGGCATAATAACCTCCACCATCACCACCACGACCTGTAGAAGCCCAAAGTTGTGTTACTCCCGGAGCATTTTTTAAAGCATCATCAAAATTTGTTACCACTTGTTCTTTTAATACTTCACCTGTAATAGTTGTATATACCTGTGGATTTTCAAGGTTTTTAAGAGGTAATCTTGATACCTGCTGATTCTCTTTACGGGCAAAATGATTTGTTTTGCCTGCGTTGATCAGAACTTCAGTAAGTTCTTCTGAGTTTGAAGTGATGTTGAAGTTTTCAATATACTCCTTACCTTCATTTACAACGATATTTTTTTCTGTAGTTGAAAGCCCAACACCAGATACTTTTATTGTGTAAGTTCCGGGTTTAACATTTTTTATTTTATAATTTCCGGTTTCATCCGTAATTGTTCCCAGGCGGGTACCCTTTAAAACTACAGAAATATTATCTGACGATTCGTTATTGGTTAAAGTAATTTTTCCTTTAATTGTTGCTTTTTCCTGTGCTGTTGCAGTTATTGTAGTTAGCAAAATAAAGAATAAACCTAATAGTGGTATTGTAAATCTTATTTTCATCTTATTTAGAATTGTTTTTGATAGCGCAAATTTAAGTTTTGAATATTAACTGTGCAAACTATTCTTATTTATTCTAAATAAAACACTAATTAAAGGTTAAAATTTATTTTTATTTAAAAAATTAACATCTTAAGCTGATTTTAAGCAAATATTAATATTACTATAAAAAAAAACCTGTTCAAAATGAATGAACAGGCTTTCAATTTAAATCAAATCAACAATTAATTAATGCGTATGTTTAGGGTTAAAACCGTCTTCGCTTAATTCGGTATGCTCGTAATCAGCTACCATTTCAGCTTCATAATCGATTTTATCTCCTTTAGAGAATTTCTGAATTAATTTCTCCATGATATTATAAATTACCGGAACTACAATCAGGGTTAAGAATAAAGAAGAAATCAATCCTCCGATGATTACCCATGCCAAACCGTTTTTCCACTCAGCTCCTGCTCCTGATGCTAATGCAATTGGGAACATACCAAATACCATCGCAATGGTTGTCATCAAGATTGGACGTAAACGAGCGTGGTTTGCCTGAATTAATGCAGTTCTGATTGATTCTCCTGCTGCTCTTCTTTGGTTGGTATAATCGACAAGCATGATCGCATTCTTACACACCAGACCAATCAACATAATAATACCTAAGATTGTAAATATATTTAGTGAGTTGTTTGTTAATGCCAAAGCTAACATCGCTCCAATGAAAGAAAGCGGAATAGCAAACAATACAACGAATGGATGCGCAAAACTGTCATACAAACTCACCATTACAAGATAAACCAAAATAATAGCGGCTAATAAAGCGATTCCTAAAGTACCAAATCCTTCAGACTGGTTCTCCATGTCACCTCCCCAGATGTAATTTACTCCGGCCGGTTTTTTAAGTTTATCCAGTTTTTCCTGCCAAATCCCTACAATTGTTCCAGATGGTACTCCAACGTTTTGTCCTTTTACTGTTACAGAAGCCGATTTGTCTCTACGTTCTAACTGGCTAGGTCCTGATCCTTCTGTAATATCAGCAAACTGAGACAATTTAATTTGTTGACCAGCTGCGTTTATGAAAATCAAATTGCTAACGTCAGTAATACTTTTTCTGTCAAAAGCATTGTATCTGATGTTGATATCGTACTCATATTCACCTGCACGGTATTTACCATCCGTATTTCCACTAAAAGCAGTTTGCATAGTTAAACCAACTGTCTGAAGTGTCAACCCTAAAGCAGCCATTTTATCACGGTCTACTTTTACGTTAACCTCAGGGTTTCCATCTTCAACTGTTAATTTGATCTCTGTTGTTCCCGGAATAGTACGTAATTCAGCTTCAGCTAATTTTGCAAAAGCCATAGCACTTTCTGTAGATGGACCTGTAACGATCAAACCTAAAGTAGCATCTTCAGCAGTTCCTAATATACCAACCGGAACGGTTTTAACTTTTGCGCCAACTAATACTTTTTCAAGTTTACGTTTGATTTTTGCAGCATAAACATTCGCATCATCTGTACGATCTTTTTGCTCGATCATCTTTACGTCAATCTCTGCTTTGTATGCTGTTGCCTGAGATGCACCAAAACCTTCACTTGTTTGTCCTACAGTTGTAATTTGACTGTGAACATACTCTTGTTGTTTTAAGTAAGCTTCTGCTTTTTGGGTCATGAAGTTCGTTTGTTCTAAAGATGCATCTTTTGGCATTTCGATTTGAACTAAAAATTCCCCACTGTCAGATGATGCAAAGAACTCTCCACCAATAAAACCACCACCCATTAATCCGATTGTAGAAGCAAAAAATAATATAATTACAACAACGAAAGTCTTAATGTAATGATCCAGACACCAGGTCAATAAATTAGATACCCAGTTTGTAAAACGAGTTAAATAATCTTCGAAACCAAGAATGATTCTTCCAAATAAATTCTTTCCTTCAATATGCTCTAATTTTCCGAAACGAGAAGAAAGCCAAGGAATAATAGTAAACGAAGCTAATAATGATAACAACGTTGAAATAATTACCGTTACACAGAATTGTGTAATAATATTTGATACCAATCCGGAACTCATCGCGATCGGCAAGAATACTACCACAATTACCAATGTAATCGAAGTTACAGTTCCACCAATTTCGGCAGTTCCATCATAAGACGCACGAATACGGCTTTTACCCATTTCCATGTGCCTGTAAATATTCTCAAGTACCACAATCGCATCATCGACCAGAATACCTACGACGAGGGATAATCCTAATAAACTCATTAAGTTCAAAGTATATCCCATTAAATAAATACCGATAAAAGTAGCAATCAAAGATGCCGGAATCGATACCATTACAATTAATGAGTTTCTGATACTGTGAAGAAAGAACAACATTACAAAAGCTACCAGAATTACCGCAATCAATAAATCGTGAACTACAGAATCTGCAGCTTCTAATGTAAAAATGGTACTGTCCTTTGCAACTTCAAGTTTTAATTGGTTTACTTTATAATCTTTTTCAAGGGTTGCAATAGTTTTTAATAATTGCTCACTTACCGCAACGGCATTAGCATCAGATTGTTTTACGATTTGTAAAACGATTGCACTTTTTTGATCTACACGAGAAATTTTTTCAGCCACTTTTTGAGTATCCTGAACATCGGCAATATCGCTTAAACGAACCTGAATTCCGTTTTGAGAAGAAACAACCAGGTTTCTTAATTCTTCAACATTTTTATATTTACCGGCTAAACGAATTAATATTTTTTGATCACGGGTCTGGATGTTTCCTGTTGGAAAATCTAAATTCGAAGTCAGGATGTTTTGTTGTACCTGCGGAATAGATAATCCGTAACCCTGCATTTTAAGAGCATCAAGGTTTACCTGAATTTCACGCTCTGAACCACCAATGATATTTACCTGAGCAACACCTTGTACTCGGGATAAAATAGGAGCAATTTTTTTGTCAATTAAGTCATAAAATTCTGCTTCGTCCATTTTTCCATTGGCACCAAGTGTCATGATTGGTAAGTCACTCAACGAGAATTTTGTCAGTGCCGGTGTTTTCACGTCATCAGGTAAATCACTAATAATAGCGTTTATTTTTCGCTGCGCATCATTCAAAGAAAAATCGACTTTTGCATTAGATGTCAGCGTAATCGAAACGATAGACAAACTCTCGTACGATTTCGAATCGATTTTCTTTACGTTTTCTAAAGACGCGATCGCATCCTCAATTTTCTTAGTAACTGTATTTTCTACCTCACTTGGAGAAGCTCCGGGATATATCGTAGAAATTGTAATAACGTTTTGTTCAAATTTTGGGATCAGCTCATAGCCCAGTTGGCTGTAGCTGAACAATCCACCAAGGGTCAGAATTGTAAACAATACAATTACCAACGACGGACGTTTTATGGATATTTCGGCTAATTTCATATATTTCTTTTTTAAGTCCTTAGATTTTTAGTTCCTAATCCCTAGTTTTTAATATTACCCAATTCTAAGGACTAGTGACTAAGTACTAATTACTTTTATTTAATAATTTCTACTGTATTTCCGTCTTGTAAGTTAATCTGACCTGTAGTAATTACATTTTCTCCATCAGCTAATCCGTTGATAATTTCTACCTTATCACCTAAAATTCTTCCTGCAGTTACTTTTTTCAATTTAGCTTTACCATTCTCAGCAACAAAAATTTCGTTACTGCTTACACTTCCAACAAATGCATTTCTAGGTACTACCATTAAGTTTTGTTTTTGTTGTTTTGAAGCAAAATTGGCTGTTCCGTACATACCTGCTTTCAGGTCATTATTAGAATTGTTTGTGATTTCAATTTCAACAGGGAAGTTTAAAGATTCGTCCGCTTTTGCAGCTATAAAAGTAATTTTACCTGAAAATGTTTTGTCAGGATAAACACTTGCAGTTATATTAATATTATCTCCTTTTTTAAGACTTGCAACCTGATTTTCGTTAACTGTTACTGTTAATTTTAATTTAGATGTATTTACAATATCAAATAAAGCAGTAGCAGGCATTCCTGTTAGGATAGATCCCGGCTCAATGTATTTTTTATTAATAAATCCGTTGATTGGTGCTTTTACTTTTGTGTCTCCAACATTAATGTTTGCTTGTTTTAAATTAGATTCAGCATTTGTTAAAGCCAATTTTGCCTGATCTAATTGCTGTTTTGTAACTCCTCCGGTTTTAAAAGCGTTTTCGTATCTGCTGTAATCAGATTTTGCATTTTGATAAACCGCCTGAGCTTGTTGTGCACTTACATTAATTACATCACCTCTCATGGTCAATAAAGTCTGGCCTACTCTTACGTAGTCACCTTCTTTAGCCAAAACGCTGATTACTTTTCCTGATTTTTCAGCAGAGAAAGTCAATTCCTGAGTTGGTGCAAAATTTCCGTTTGCAACGAAGTCTAACGAAATTTCTTCTGTTTTTACAGGAGTAACTTTTACTGAAACTGCTGCATTTTTTTCTGCAACGATATCCGTTTTTGCTTTGTTTTCCTTTTTATTGTTGCTTAAAACATATCCAATCACACCCAAAGCTGCGATTATGATTACGATTGTTATAATAGTTTTCTTCATTGTAATTAGTTATTTAATAAGTGATTTTAGTTCGCCTTTTGATTTGATTAGTGATACTTCGGCAATTTTATAATTTAAAACTGCTCTGCTATAGTTGTTTTGAGCTTCCTGATTTGCATTTTCTGCATCTAATAAGTCAGTTAATGATGCTAATCCCTGTAAGTAATTGTTTTTGGTATTGCTTAAAATTTCACTTGCAAGGCGCATATTTTCTTTTTGGTTCTCAATAGTCACAAGATTATTGTTGATTTGCGTCATCGCATTTCTATAGTCCAGGTCAAGTGAAAGTTTGGTGTCTTTCATGTCTTCCTGAAGTGTTCTAATTTCAACATCTGCCTGTCTCACTTTGGCACGGGTTCCAAAACCTGTGAAAATTGGGATGTTTAAATTTAATCCGATAGCAGAGTAGTCAGACCAGTAGACCCCGTCTTTTGGCTTTTTAAACCAAGGCATTTCAGGTCCCTGACCAATATAATTGTAACCTGCAGTTAATGAAAGTGTCGGGTAATATCCGGCTTCAACAGCTTTTTTATTATATACTAAAAGCTCTTCTTGTTTTTTCAAAAGCAAATATTCGGTTCTGTTTTCTGCATTTGGAGTTTCTGTCAATGCTGCTGATGTAGCTTCAAACTCTTCAGAAGGAATTTCAATTTGAGTTTCGATTGGCATTCCCATATAAAACTTTAAAGCATTTTCCTGTAATTCAACCTGATTCTTAACTTGTTGACGCTCTGTATCAATGTTTGAAAGTTTTACAACGATACGGTCTAAATCTATTTTTTTTGCTAAACCATTATCAAATTGTCCTTTTACAATATTATGAACTTTTGTTGTATTAGCATAAGTGCTGTCTAACAAGGTCAATCTGTCACGTTGTACATATACTGTATAATAGTTATTTGCTACTCTTTCAATTACCTGCTCTTCTGTTAATTGATCATTAATCTGATAAAATTCACGAGTAGATCTGGCAGCTCTTAATCCTGTAAAAACAGCCTGGTCAAATATAGCCTGAGTTAAGGATAGTCCTGCAGTTGACATCCATTTTTGGCCAAATGCTGCCTGAATTGTGGTTCCCGGAGCATTAAATGCTGCTCCATCAATAACAGTTGTCTGGAGTATAGCATTATATGTTAAATTTCCGTTTGCAGATATTTGTGGCAATGCTCTTGAACGTATTTCCTGAATTTGATATTCGCTGTTTTCAATCTGCAATTTTGATTTCTTAGCCTCTGCTTTATTTTGAAGCGCATAGGTAAGGGCCTCTTTCAGGGTTAGTGTTTTGACTTGTGCGTTGACCGATAAGCCAATGGTGCACAAAAATATAAGAACGATTCTTTTCATATAGATTGATGATTAAATAATAATTTTTTTAAGTTGTTTTTCTAATTCTACAATTCCTAAAGGAGTCGACATTGCTCTGGTGTGATATTCTAAGGCTTCTAATTCTAATTTTTGCGATTCTTTGTCTGATACTGTTGTTTCATTAATGTAAAAAATTAAAGTGTAATAAAACCTTACATAAACATCAATATTCAGATCTGCTCTATACAATTTTTCACGAATTCCTTTTTCAATATTTTCTCTAAACCATTGGCTGCATTGATCTATTTCGGTAGTCATAAGTTTATGGTAGATTTCAGGATAATGTTTTTTAAGCTGATAGATTGGTGACGAATCCAAACTGTTTGTAAACATTTCGCAAAACATTTCACGGATCTCAAAATTCTCCTGAATGGCATTATTGTTTTTAGCTACAATCGTATCAATGATTTCATGTACCTGTTTATGAACTAAAGTTGTGCTTTCTTCTATTAAAATCTCTTTGTTACAGAAATACTTGTAAATTGTTTTTTTAGAAATACACATTTCTCCTGCAATATCATCCATTGTAACACTTTTAAAACCCAGTTTTAAAAATAGTTCACTTGCTTTTGAAATAATTTTCTCTTTCATTTTAATTTTCACATTGTATTGCAAAAGTAATTAGGAAACTAAAGTTACAAAAAAAGCTTCCAATACATTTGTAATAATTTTACATTAACTTATTCATTACGTAAGATTTATATGCTGAATTCTAAATTTGCAATAAGTTTTATATCTTTTCCCAACGCCAATCCTCCGTTGTGGTTATATGAATTATAGTCTAAACCAAAATCCTGGCGTTTAATATCTCCTTTAATTTCAAAAGCAACTTTTTTCTCTCCGTTATAAGTATTGACACCAATAAATTCTGCGTCAAGTTCTACAACTCGTGTAACATCTTTTATAGTTAAGTCTCCTTTAAAGAAGTTGATATTGTTATTTACTTTTTGAAAAGAAGTTGATTTGAAACTAATAATAGGATGCTCATTTACATTAAACAAATCATTCAGTTGTAAGTGCGTATCAATTTGCTGGAAATTATCAGCTTTATTATTTATGTCTAAAGAAAATTCAACAGAAGCATCTTCAATTTCATTATCATCAATGTTAACATAACCGTCAAATTTATTTGTCGTTCCTCCTAAATAAGCAATTATCGAATGCCTCATTTTAATTAAAACATCTGACTGGCTAGAATCTAAAGTCCATTTTGTTCTCATAAATTTCTGATTTTATTGAGTTTATAGATTACTCCAACTCTTAAGGAAACTTTTTTAGTGTTTTAAGTTTCCGTGTGCAAATATAAACAGGAAACTGAGAACACCAAAAAAGTTTCCATGTTTTTTTTAAAATAATTTTAACGTCTTAAAAATGAGTTAAATTCAGGTAAATTTAAATTCTGTCATCATTTAAATTTTAAAAACAATAATTCGTATTTGAATTGTATCTTTGGGCTTCGTAAATCAGAATTCCATTTTATGCACGATATTAGCCAGTACCAGGATTTTTTCATTAATTATTTAAAGAGTCAAAACATAAGCAAAGAGCCTAAAAATCTTTATGAACCTATTGAATATATTTTAGGACTTGGCGGTAAACGGATGCGTCCGGTGCTAACTCTAATGGCGGCAGAAGTTTTTGATGCCGATTATAAAATAGCACTTCCGGCGGCAATGGCTGTAGAAGTTTTTCATAATTTTTCGCTGGTTCATGATGATATTATGGACGATGCACCGTTGAGAAGAGGGCAGGTTACGGTACATGAAAAATGGAATCTGAACACCGGAATCCTGTCCGGAGATGCAATGCTTATCCTGGCGTATCAATATTTTGAACAATACGAACCAACTATTTTCAGGGACTTAGCAAAATTATTCAGTAAAACAGCACTTGAGGTTTGTGAAGGTCAGCAATGGGATGTTGATTTTGAAACGCGCTCAGATGTTACCATTCCCGAATACCTGAAAATGATTGAATATAAAACGGCTGTTTTGGTCGCAGCAGCCATGAAAATGGGAGCTATTGTAGCCAAAACTTCTGAAAAAGAAGCCGAATTCATTTATGATTTCGGACTCAATTTAGGTTTGGCTTTTCAGTTACAGGATGATTATTTAGATGCTTTTGGAGATCCTGAAACCTTTGGGAAACAAGTAGGAGGAGATATTATCGAAAATAAAAAAACCTATTTGTACTTAAAAGCAATGGAATTTTCTACACCTGAAAAAGTTTCTGAACTGCAAAAATTATTTAGCCAACAATTAGAAGACAACACAGGTAAAATAGAAAAAGCAAAGGGAATTTTTAACGAATCCGGTGCATCAGAAGCCACTCAGAAAGCTATAGAGATGTACACTTTTAAGGCTTTTGAAACGCTTGAAAAAATGAATATCCACACAGAAAAGAAAAATATCCTGAGAAATTTTGGCGAAAATCTAATGGGTAGAAAGGTTTAATATAAGATTTATGGAGGCCATAATAAATAGTCTTTTTTTTGCTGACAGCAATAGTAATGCGAGAATGCAGTTGTTTTTTGCGGCATGTTTCCCTTTTTTTACCCTTTTTGCTTTAGGAATTGATAGTGTTGCGTTTAATCAGTATTATTTTGACGGGCGACAAATTACGAATGTTTTAGCCATAATTTATTTCTCTTTTTTCTTTTGGGTTTCCGGCTCTTATTTAAGGAAACTGATGTTTGTAATGGTTTTTTTGTCTTATATAGGAGAAGTGCTTTTTTGCACTTTACTAGGAATGTACAATTACAGAACAACAGTCATTCCGCTATATGTACCTTTTGGTCATGCGATTGTGTATGCTTCAGGTTATGTTTTTGCACATACAGAATGGGCGGTTAAAAATGATAATATTCTTCGAAAATATTTTGCAGTTGGATTCGTGGTATTGTTTTTATCTGTTGGAATTTTGCTGAAAGATGTTTTTTCATTGATTTTCGGAGTGCTTTTCTTTTGGGTTTTAAAGAGAAAAAAATGGCAGAATTTATATTATTTCATTGCCCTTTGTGTTATATTTATTGAGCTTGGCGGAACTTATTTTCAATGCTGGAAATGGGTGCCGAAAACTTTCGGATTAATTCCGGCAGCCAATCCGCCAATGGGTGCAGTTTTTTTCTACGCAGGAGGAGATGTGCTTTTGTCTAAAATAGTTGATTACTGGAAATTTAAAAAAACAAGTAAAAGTTTTGATTTGCATTAATTTTTAAAATTGCCATTGTAACTGAAATTGCTTTTTGAGGTAACTATTGTCATTGAAATTGAATTTGATTTTTGCCATTGCCATTGAATTTTGAAATTGAAAAACCTATGTACGTTTCTCCCTTAAATACCGATTTGTTATTCGAAGAAGCTCAAAAAGATTCTTTATACCTGAACTTGGTTGAGCAGCTCAATAAAGATTTTAATCTGGCAAACGAGGGAATTGATTTTCCATTAAGTATTGTACCTGGAGAATTAAAAATCCAGCTTCACGAAAAAATCTACCGAATGATTCAGTATAAATTTGCTGAATACCTCAATCTGCTGTATATAATTGATGTTCCTGAAAACGAAATCAAACAGCTCGATGGGTCAGATTTGGTTGTTCTTGCTGAAGAGGTTTCTTTTTTAATACTAAAGAGAGAATGGCAGAAAGTTTGGTTTCGAAATTTTTATAAATAAGTTATTCAGTTATCGGAAGGCGGTCTTATAAAAAAATATGAAAGAGCGTATAAACGTATGCATCTGTATATTTCAATTACAGTTCATAAATTTTGTTATTAGCGCTGAATCTTTCAGATAATTACCTATCTGAACTTTTCAATACGTTTAGTGAATATGTTAGCACCAAAAATAATTGCTCCCATAATAAATGGAACAAAGTGAGAAATTTGCCAAAAAACATCAACATCCGTTTTTAATCCTTGATCTATCATTTGAAATATACCTAAACCAATAAAGAATAAGCAAATGGCAAAAAGTACAAATTGAATTTTATAATTTATTTTAATCATGGTTATGAATTTTAATTAATTATATGAGAGAGTTAGGAAAAGTGTAATTGTGGTCCATCAGTCACACCTCCATTTTTATCTAATGTAATAAAAACCTCATTCAATTTTAAAAAACTAAAGAATTCTTTTTCTTGTCAACTTCCTTTGAATTTTCACAAAATGAATGCTCAAATTCTCAGTTGAATTCGCAAAATGATCGATTTTATCCGAATCAAAAAAAGACCTTAATTCTTTTTGAAAATTTTTTGGTTTTTAATATCTGCCTTTTTAGAATTATTACAACTAAAAATAATTATAAGTTGCAATTATAAAAATATATTTCTTCAATCTTAAATAACTTAGAATCTCAGCATCTCAGAAACTTTTAGAAATACACCCTCACAAAAGGCATAAAAGCAGATCCATACAAGCTTCTGTCATCATTAAATAAAACGTCATATCGTGCACCAATAGTAACACTTCCTGTTCTGTAACCAGCTCCAAGATATAGTGCTGTGTTCCAAAAATTATCCGAATACGACGGAAAACCATTTCTGGCATCATAATCCGTATTAACACGAACTTGTTCTAATTCAGCGGATAATTGAATTTCCGGAATCGGATTTACGAGTGTAATCAGGCTTCCTCCATATACATAAGAATCATAGTAATTTTTTGAAGCTAAATAACCAAATTGAAGCCCAACTCCAACTGAAACAATTTGATTTACATTATAAATAGCACTCGGCATTACCGAAATATCTGTATATCCTGAACCAATTCCAAGACCTAATCCTCCTCCAAATTGTACTTTGTTCCAAAATTGATTATTGTTATCGATTACATTATTCTCTTCCTGTGCAATTGTAACATTTGAAAACAGACTGGCCAGAATCACAAAAAATGATTTGAAAACGATTGAAAGATGAATTTTCTTCATAGTTTAGGCTATTTTTAACAAATTTTTACGTAAAAGTACGTAAAAAAATCATTTAAATAATATCGTTTGTTGTACTTTTGCCATTCTATATAACAAAAAGTATATTCACTCAAATATTATGGATAGGTTTTCATTTTTAAATGCAGCGCATACAGAGTTTTTTGCACAATTATACGATCAATATTTAGTAAATCCAGACAGCGTTGAGCCAAGCTGGAGAAGTTTTTTTCAGGGCTTTGACTTTGGACAAACAACTTATAATGATGAAAATCCTGTGCAAACAATCGTTGAGTATGTAACGACTGGCGACAACACAGATTACAGTAAAGTTTCTGAAAAATTACAAAAAGAATTTAACGTATTGAAATTGATTGATGGCTACCGTTCACGTGGTCATTTATTCACTAAAACCAATCCCGTTCGCGACCGCAGGACATCATCTCCAACTTTGGATATTGAAAACTTCGGATTAACAACTGCCGATCTTTCTACCGTTTTTGATGCCGCTCAGGTTATTGGTGTTGCACCTTGCTCTTTACAGGATATCATTACCCGTCTTAAAGCAATTTACTGCCAGCACATTGGTGTTGAATATATGTACATCAGAAACCCTGGTGTTGTAAAATGGATTCAGGATAAATTAGGGGTTAACAACAATCAGCCTAATTTCTCTACAGAAGAAAAACAAACTATCCTTAATAAATTAAATGAAGCTGTTTCTTTTGAGAACTTTTTGCATACTAAATATGTAGGTCAAAAACGATTTTCATTAGAAGGTGGTGAAACGATTATCCCTGCTTTGGACGCTTTGATCGAAAAAGCTGCCGAAAAAGGAGTGGAGCAATTTGTAATGGGAATGGCGCACCGTGGGCGTTTGAACGTTTTGGCAAACATCTTCGGAAAATCAACTCAGGATATCTTTAGCGAATTTGACGGTAAAGATTACGATCAGGAATACTTTGATGGTGACGTAAAATACCACTTAGGTCTTACTGCCGATAAAAAAACAAGATCAGGAAAAAGCATCAATATCAATTTAGCGCCAAATCCTTCGCACTTAGAAACAGTTGGAGCTGTTATTGAAGGAATCACGAGAGCAAAACAAGATAAATATTATGCAGACGATTTCTCAAAAGTATTACCAATTGCCGTTCACGGTGATGCTGCAATTGCAGGTCAGGGTTTACTTTATGAAATCATTCAGATGGCACAATTAGACGGTTACAAAACCGGAGGTACCATTCATATTGTAATCAATAATCAGGTTGGATTTACTACCAATTATTTAGATGCACGTTCTTCTACTTATTGTACAGATGTTGCCAAAGTAACACTTTCGCCTGTATTACACGTAAATGCTGACGATGCTGAGGCTGTTGTACACGCAGTATCTTTTGCATTAGACTACAGAATGGAGTTTGGACGTGACGTATTTATCGATTTATTAGGATACAGAAAATACGGTCATAACGAAGGTGATGAGCCTCGTTTTACACAGCCGGTTTTATATAAAATTATTGCAAAACATCAAAACCCAAGAGATATTTATGCTGAAAAGCTTTTATCAGAAAGAGTTATTGATGCGAATTATGTAAACACAATTGAAAAAGAATACAAAGCAGATCTTGAACAAAATTTAGAAGCATCCCGTAAAAAGGCGTTGACAATCATTACTCCATTTATGCAAAATGAGTGGAAAGGATTCAAGCAGGTTTCTGATGATGTAATGTTGAAAAAAGTCGATACTTCTTTCGATAAAAAAGGACTGGATTCAATTATAAATACAATTTCAACTTTACCTTCTGATAAGAAATTCATCAATAAAATAAATAAAATTGTTTCTGACAGAAAAACAGGATATGATAACAACACCTTAGACTGGGGAACTGCTGAAGCTTTAGCTTATGGTTCTCTTTTAACAGAAGGATTTGATATCAGAATTTCAGGTCAGGATGTGGAGCGTGGAACTTTCTCTCACCGTCATGCGGTAGTTAAAGTGGAAGATTCTGAAGAAGAAGTAATCTTATTGAACAACATCGAAAACAAAAAAGGAAACTTTGGCGTATTCAATTCACTTTTATCAGAATACGGAGTTTTAGGATTTGATTACGGTTATGCTTTGGCAAACCCGAACGCTTTAACAATCTGGGAAGCACAATTTGGAGATTTCTCTAATGGAGCTCAGATTATGATTGACCAGTATATTTCTTGTGGTGAAGACAAATGGAACAACCAAAACGGTATTGTTTTATTATTGCCTCACGGATACGAAGGTCAGGGAGCAGAACACTCTTCAGCAAGAATGGAGCGTTATTTACAGCTTTGCGCAAGACACAATATGTATGTTGCTGATTGTACAACGCCAGCAAACTTTTTCCACTTGTTAAGAAGACAAATGAAAACGGATTTCCGTAAACCTTTGGTAGTTTTCTCTCCAAAAAGTTTACTACGTGATCCAAGATGTGTTTCTTCAGTTGAAGAATTGGCAAAAGGAAGTTTCCAGGAAACTATCGACGATACTACAGTAAACAAAAAAGACGTAAAAACACTGGTTTTCTGTACAGGTAAATTCTACTATGATATTGCTGCCGAAAGAGAAAACAACGGAAGAAAAGATGTGGCAATTGTTCGTATTGAGCAATTATTCCCTTTACCGGTTGAACAGTTAAAAGCAATCATCGCACAATATCCTAATGCTGATGATTATGTTTGGGCACAGGAAGAGCCTAAAAACATGGGAGCTTACAGCTTTATGTTAATGAACTTTGATCTTGTAAAATGGAGACTGGCTTCATTAAAAGCATATTCTGCTCCGGCCGCGGGAAGTTACACACGTGCAAAACGTCGTCACGCAGATGCAATCAGAATGGTATTCGATAAAAATTTATTCAGATAAAATTTATGAGAAAGATACTTATTCTTGCTTTTGTAATATTATCAATTACGGGTTATTCTCAGGAATTAAGAAAACCAAGTGAAGGTAAAACAATCGTTTATTTTGTGAGATCTTCAGGAATGGGAGCTTTAATAAATTTTAAATATTTTGATGGAGAAAAATATTTAGGTAAATTCAATTATGGTAAATATTTAGTTTATGAATGTGAGCCTGGCAAACATGTTTTTTGGTCCAGGTCAGAAAATACTGATTTTATTGAGGCGGATCTTGAAGCTGGAAAAATTTACATAGTTGATTCTGAAGCGCAAATGGGTGCCATAAAAGCAGGTGTAAAATTAGTTCCTTTTAATCCTAGTCCTGAAAGCTATAAAACGCCTAAGAAATTTGAAAAAAAGAAAGCAGCTATCTTAATAAAATCGATTTCAGAAAAAAAAGAATATGTTGCAACTGAATTAGATTTAAAAGAAGGTGCAGAAGAATACGCAAGCATCATTAAGAAGTCTACAGAAAAATATAATAAATTAAAAGAAAAAGGCGAAGAATTTGCAAAAGTACTTCCTGAAATGTCATACAACAATTAGATAAAAATGTTTCAAGTTTCAGTCCCGATAGCTATCGGGATTGAAACCATAAAAACCTTAAACAAAAACAAAGATGATTTTAGAAATGAAAGTCCCATCACCAGGGGAATCAATAAAAGAAGTTGAAATTGCAACTTGGTTAGTAAAAGACGGAGATTATGTAGAAAAAGATCAGGCGATTGCTGAAGTTGATTCAGATAAAGCTACTCTTGAATTACCTGCTGAAATGAGCGGTGTAATTACATTAAAAGCAGAAGAAGGTGATACAGTTGCAGTTGGCGCAGTAGTTTGTTTAATTGATACTGATGCAGCAAAACCAGCAGGTTCAGCAGCTGCACCAGCGGCAGAGGCTCCTAAGGCTGAAGCTCCAAAAGCAGAAGCAAAAGCTGAGGCTCCAAAAGCAGCTCCGGTTCAGGCTCCGGCAGCAACAAGTTATGCAGCGGGAACTCCATCTCCGGCAGCAAGAAAAATATTAGACGAGAAAAATATTGCTCCGGCTACAGTTTCAGGAACTGGTAAAGGTGGAAGAATCACTAAAGATGATGCTGTAAATGCAGTACCTTCTATGGGAACTCCAACTGGTGGAAGCCGTGGAACTGAGCGTACAAAATTATCAATGTTACGTCGTAAAGTAGCAGAAAGACTGGTTTCAGCTAAAAATGAAACGGCTATGCTTACTACTTTCAACGAAGTAAACATGACGCCAATCAACCAGATTCGTAACGAATACAAAGATGCTTTCAAAGCAAAACATGGTGGTCTTGGTTTAGGATTCATGTCATTCTTTACAAAAGCAGTTACAAGAGCTTTACAATTATATCCTGATGTTAACTCTATGATGGATGGTGATTACAAAATCGCTTATGATTTTGCTGACATCTCAATCGCAGTTTCAGGACCAAAAGGATTAATGGTTCCTGTAGTTCGTAACGCTGAACTTTTAACTTTCCGCGGAATCGAAGCTGAAATCAAAAGATTAGCTTTAAGAGCACGTGACGGGCAAATTACAGTTGATGATATGACTGGAGGAACTTTCACAATTACTAACGGTGGTGTTTTCGGAAGTATGTTATCTACTCCAATCATAAACCCTCCACAGTCAGGAATCTTAGGAATGCACAACATTATCGAGCGTCCAATCGCTGTAAACGGTAAAGTTGAGATTCACCCAATGATGTACGTAGCACTTTCTTATGACCACAGAATCATCGACGGACGTGAATCTGTTGGTTTCTTAGTTGCGGTTAAAGAAGCTTTAGAAAATCCTTTAGAATTATTGATGAACGGTGATGCTAAAAGAGCATTGGAGTTGTAATTAATAGTCCTTTTAATTATAAAAACCCCAAATGATGAAAATCGTTTGGGGTTTTCTTTTTATATTCGGAAAATAAATATCTAAGTATGAAAATAAAACTAATACTACTTACCCTTATATTGGGTTTGAATTTTGTTTGTGCAAATCCGCCAGCTAAAAAACGCATATTAGTTTATACGAAAAACGGTAAAGGATATGTGCATAAAAATATTGCAGCCAGTGTGGGGGCTTTAAAGAAAATTGGCGAAGCAAATAATTTAATTGTTGATGTTTCAGATGATCCTTCGGTAATGACTATTGAAAATTTGCTAAAGTACCGCTGTCTTGTTTTCTCAAATACGTGTAATGATATCTTTGATACTGAAGAACAAAAGCAGGCATTTGCAGATTATATCCAGCGGGGAGGCGCATTTGTAGGAATTCATAGTGCCTCTGATTCTGAACGCTCCTGGCCCTGGTATACCAAAATGATAGGAGGAAAATTTAAAAAACACCCTGCTTTTCAGTCTTTCGAAATAAAAGTAATTGATAAAAACCATCCTTCCACTTCAAAACTTCCTGAAACATGGAAAAAGGAAGACGAGTGCTACTATATGGATGAACTCAACCCCAATATTCAGATCGTATTGGCAGCCGATTTGCGAACGGTGAACGATAATGAAAAAGGAGTTTATCCGGGACGCATTTTTGGGGATTACTTTCCCTTGGCCTGGTTTCATGAATTTGAAGGTGCCAGAGTGTTTTACACCGCTTTGGGACACGATAGTAAAGATTATTCAGATCCTGTATATATTCAGCATCTTACGGGCGGAATTTTATGGGCTTTGGGGAAAAATCCAAAAGAGAAGCTTTCAAAGAAATCAATACAATAACAGGTAAAAAGAATTCTTTAGTTTTATAAAAGCTTTTTAGTTTTAATTTTTTTATTTGCCTAACTAACCAACTCATTTATGTCCTCCAACAAAAAACAAGCTGCAATCGGCTTTATCTTTATTACCATGTTAATCGACATTACCGGATGGGGAATCATTATTCCGGTTATTCCAAAACTGATTAAAGAATTAATACATGGCGATGTGAGCGAAGCAGCTAAATATGGTGGCTGGCTGACCTTTGCTTATGCGATGACACAATTTTTGTTTGCACCTTTAATTGGTAATCTGAGTGACAAATTTGGTCGAAGACCTATAATTTTAATTTCGCTTTTTGCTTTTGCGCTGGATTATATTTTGCTGGCATTTGCACCAACAATTACTTGGCTGTTTATTGGAAGAATAATTGCCGGATTAACTGGAGCCAGTATTTCAACTGCTTCCGCGTATATAGCCGATGTGAGTACACCGGAAAACAGAGCCAAAAATTTCGGAATGATCGGAGTCGCTTTTGGACTCGGATTTATAATCGGTCCTGTGCTTGGAGGTATTTTGGGACATTACGGATCGAGAATTCCGTTTTATGCCGCAGCAGTTTTGTGTTTGCTGAATTTCCTCTACGGATATTTTATTCTGCCTGAATCCTTATCAAAGGAGAACAGAAGACCGGTTAATCTAAAAAGGGCAAACCCGATTGGTGCCTTTTTGAACTTAAGGAAATATCCTTCGCTTTATGGATTGCTGATCGCCTTGTTTTTGATTTACGTTGCAGCTCATGCCGTTGAAAGTAACTGGAGTTATTTTACGATGTATAAATTTGACTGGAATGAAAAAATGGTTGGAATTTCGCTGGGTGTTGTCGGAGTTTTAGTAAGTCTCGTTCAGGGCGGTTTGATACGATGGACCAGTAAAAAAATAGGAAACGAAAAAAGTATCTATATTGGAATGTCTTTATACACTCTTGCCATGTTTTTGTTTGCTTTTGTTTCAGAAAGCTGGATGATGTTTCTCTTTTTGATTCCGTATTGTCTTGCCGGAATCGCAGGACCGTCATTGCGCGCTATAATTGCCGGGCGTGTTTTACCAACAGAGCAAGGAGAAATTCAGGGAACAATTGCGAGTTTGATGAGTGCTGCAACCATTATAGGCCCGCCGGTAATGTCGAGTCTTTTTTATTATTTCACGCATCAGGACGCACCATTTGAATTTCCGGGAATGCCTTTTATACTTGGAGGAATATTGATGATGAGCAGTGGAATTGTTTCTTATGTTTCATTGAAAAAACATTCGAATAACAATTAATCAATTTTATAAATGTTTAAAATCCCAAATTCCAATTAAGGAGTTTGGGATTTATTTATTTTTAGTAAAACTAAATTTTGGAATTTGGAATTTCAGATTTGGAATTTAAATCTTTTATTCTTTTACAATTTTGATAGTTTTGGTTTTTCCTTCAGATTTTACTTTTAGAAAATATACGCCTGTTGAGATATTTGATAAATCAATTTCAGAATGAATGTCGTTTATTTTCTTAAGTAAAACAGACTTTCCTGAAACGGCTGATAGTTCGACTTCATCAATATTAGCAGTGTTACTTAATGACAATTTATTTTTTACAGGATTTGGGTAAAATTTAAAATTTGGTAAAACAAAATCCTCATTTGAAAGTGCTCCGTTTGATTTTGCAGTAACTGCAAGACGCTGGGTACTTTCGACATTGTTGATGGTTTGAGAGGCATAATAAGTTGTCCCGTCAACCAAAACTGTTGTTAATGGCAAATCTGTTTCGGCTTTTTTACTTGTTTTTCCGGTTGAATTTTGAGAACCGTACCATTTTATGTTTTGACCATCTACAACAATATCTGCTAAAGTTTGCCCAGGAGTAAAATCAAAGTTTATTGCGTTTTTACCGTTTATTAGTGGTGATGGTGGATTTACAGAGATTTCTTTTATCAAATAACAGCCAGCATTTTTATCTAATATTACCACAGTGTAAATTCCAGGAGTTAAATTTGAGAATACACTATCTGTAAAAAACTGATTTAAGTTTGGTGAAATAGCATACATATAAGAACCACTACCACCAGCTGCATTGATTGTTATGGTTTGATTTTCTACCGCAGCAGTTGCTGATAAAATTGCGGGCTCCGATATGGTTGCCATATATGGCACAACACACCCATTATCATCTTTTATAGCTATTTTATATGTTCCAGCTGCTAAATTTAAAAAAACATTAGTAGAGACAAATGTTGCCCCTCCGTCAAGAGAGTAAGTATAAGGAGATCTTCCTCCTTTAGCATTAATAGAAATTGAGCCATCATAATCTCCATTACAATTTACATCTGTCTTTGCGTAGGTTGCTTTTAGTGGTTCATCCGTTGTTATAACAGCATTCATAGACATTTCACAGCCTAATGCATCTTTGGTATTAATTAGATATATTCCAGGAACTAAATCAATAAATACATTGATTGGAGAATATGTTCCTCTATTAATTGAATAAGTATAAGGAGCCTTGCCAGCAATACCCTGAACTGTGATTTTTCCTTTTTCATTTCGACAAGATATTTGTTCAATGGTTACTTTTTCAACTACAGAAGAGTATAAAATCAAATTAAAATAATTAGTAGTAACTACTCCATTATTATCAATTCGGGCATAGATAGTTCTAGAAGCTACATTACTGACATAATTCGCCTGGTTTGCAATGGCATTTGTGTTATTTGTAGCATCCTCAAGACTTAAATGATAAGTGACAATTGTTTCAGCAGGGTTCAAATTGCCAATCAAAAGTGTTTTTTGAGAAGTCAAGTTAAATGAAGTATCTCCTGCACAATGCTCAATATCGCTAACCTGTGCATAAAAGAGATTGGTAAATAAAAAAAGTAAAGCAAGTAGAGTTTTTTTCATACGTATAGATTTGTTAAAAACAGGCTTGGCAAATATAGCTAAAAAACTTACTTTTTATTTCAAATACAAATAATGATTATAATAATCAATAATCGCTTTTCCTTCCAGTAAAACATCAGCACCAATGATGCCGTGAACAGGTTTTGCCTTGTATTGTCTCAACGCTTCATTAACGTGCGAAAGATCAAAAATAACCAGACTAAAATCAGTATTTTTCCAGGAACCTATTTGCAGTAAATTTTGTTTGGAAATTTGCGTTTTCATTCCGGTTCCGCCGGCGCCTGCAGCTTTGGTTTTGGATTTTTTTGAAGTTAATTCAAATAGCTCAATGCTTTCATAGCCCACACAAGAGTTAGAAGCACCGGTATCTAAAATAAAATTTCCCGGAACACCATTGATTTTCACTTTAATCAATAAATGCTGCGTTTTCATGATTTTAAATTTGATCTTTTTGTATTTTTCTTTTTTAAGAACCAGGTGAAGATTTTCCATTTTCGATAATGATTGAAAACCAAAAATAAACCAATTACAGTCAATAAACTAATGATGTAATAGATATAGTTGATCGAATTTGTTTCAGTAGAAATTGAGCCATAATAGACAAACGAGCTCCAGTAATAAGGAGATTTTTTTGCGTTCGGAATTGATTTGTCATTCAAGAAATCAAGTTTTGCATTTGTATTGGCTTCAAAATAAGTTTGGTTATTTTGGATGTTTTTATAGAAGTCAGTCATAAAAACCGATGTTGTATAATCGTTTACTTTCCATAACGAAAACAACAGATTCTGCGCTCCTGCAAACTGAAAGCCTCTTGCCACACTCATGGCGCCTTCAGCTTTGTAGAGTTTTCCAATTCCGGTTTCACAGGCACTTAAAACCACTAAATCCAGATTGATGCTCAGATTATACAATTCTGAGTATAAAATTTCCTGATCATAAAATTTGATGCTTGCCGGAGTTTCAATATCGCCTGCAGCAGCATGCGTGCTTAAATGAAGGATCGAATAATCGGAAACGTTATTTTTAAAATTAGAAAAACTCGCATTCGAATTTTCTAAATACTTTCCTTTAAAATTACTGCGGATAGATTCTAATTCTTTCTTTGAATAACTCAATTCAAAAGCCGTTTTTTCGAAAACCGGAAAAACACCCAAAACGGTTTTTTCGGATTTAGAAATGGGTTTGGAATTCAAATAAATATTCGCCGAAGTATTATAAGCTATCTTGAAATCGTTCAGCAAATAATGCATTTTGGCAAAATTTGTTGTCTTAGATTCTTTTGTAATCAATGCTTCAAACGGAAGAAAATTCAAAATGCCATCAGGAACAATGATTAGGTTTTGATAAACCGAATTACCAGGCAATTGTAATAGATTATAAACATTATTTCCAGAACGATTATAACCCGAAATATCATTTATAATTGCATTAGCGTCATTGAAATAATCCAGGAAAAAAAGAATATCAGCTATTTTTCCGTCTCCAATAGGAACTCTGTTTAATGAAATCCGATTATGTTGCAAAGTAAAATAATACAATTTTTCAGAACCCATAAAATAATAAACCATCACGGCTTTGTCATTTTTTAATTTTGAAAACAGCGCTTTTAAATCACAATTTTCCGGAATATAATCTGCATTTTCAGCCTGGATTTTCTTCAGCGAAAGCGTCAATTCGTTTTGCTTTTTAATAAGATTATTTATTTTCGAAATATTTGCAGCATCTCCCTTTTGCTGTTCTTTTAAAATGCTATTGTTTAAGTTTTGAAATTGCTGCAAAAGCTGTTTTTCTTCTGCGGAAGCGTTTTTAATATTCGAACGATAATTTTTTAAAATTCCCGATTTAGTTCTTTCAGACAACTGAAAAGCTTCATTCAGATATTCAGCTTTTCCTTTCTTTTCATATAAAGTATTATAAATCCCAATACATTTTTCAGTTCGGTTTCGGGATCGCAATTGCGATATGATTTTTGAGTTTTCATAAACCAATGAATTCATTAATAAATCTTCAATGTAAAAGGAAAGTTCAAAAGCTTTTAATGCTTTTTTGAGCTGGTTCAGCTGTAGAATTTCTGCCTGCAGATCGATTGCATCTATCAAAACAGTTTCTGCATATAATTGGTTTTGATTTGGCAGAAGGTTTTTAGAATTGTAATCTGGAATTAAAACTTTAAAAACAGCCAAAATCTGCTTTGAACTTTCCTCATATCTTCTTTCATCAAAAAGCAGCAAAGCTTTTTCATAATATAATTTTGCCAATTTTCGTGGCTGTTGATTTTTGGATTCTAAAAACAGTTTTTCAGCTTTTTCTAAATAAGAATTTGCTGTTACAAAGCTTCGTCTTTGACGATTAAGCGCCGCAAGATTTCGATAAGAATTGGATAAAGTTTCGAATTGATTTTTCTCTTTCTGAAGAAATTTTATTGAGGATTCAAAAGCTTTTTCAGCTTTTTCTCTTGTTACGGGGAATAGTAAATTTCCGCCTGAACTCAGTAAATAATTATTGCCCAAATTATTCAATAAAGTTCCTTTCAGGGCATTTGACAATTTTTCAGTTTTCAAAGTGTTTTCCAAAAGTTCAATTGCCATTGAGATCTTGCCCGAACTTTGATAAACATTCGATAAATTCAGAATTGCCGCTATTTTTTGTGATTGATTTTTCTCTGTTTCAGCAATAAAATAATACTGTTTTATAGTATTTTCGGCACTGTCATAATCTCCCAAAACAGTGTATAAATTACCCAAAGGTTTCAGGCAATATTCAATAATGTCGTAATCTTTAAGTTTATATTTCTGATAGATTTGCCATGCTTTTTCATAACTCGAAATCGCATTCTGTGTCTGACCAAACTGATTCTGATAATATCCCTTGTTGCATTTTAAAACCACAATGGCAAGCAATTCGTCTTTGGTTTTTGGCTTTGGATTTTTCCAGAAAGCAGTTTCAGTATTGGTTAAATTTTGAAGCGCTTTCGCGGAAGGGTTTGCAACAAAAATATCTATGACATTGTATATTTTGTCTTCGGGATTTTGTCCAAAAACATTTATACTTAGGCAAAAGAAAATTAAAACATATAAGCGATATAAGTTCATGTAATTTGTTGTGCTTTTTATTTCACAGAGATTCACTGAGGTTTTTCACAAAGATGCACAAAGATTTAAAAATAACTTTGCGAATCTCTGTGTGGTCTTTTCGGATCTCTGCGGAATAACTTTTAAAACCTCCAAATCCCGTACAGCTGGAAATAATTAAAATCCTGTTCAAAGTTGATTACATAACGGGCACCTAAACTAGGTCCGATTCTGGCGAAACCTGCTGTTAAATCAAATAAAAGACCGGTTTTGAAATCAGTAAATGAGTTTTTGACGTTATTATTGGTTGTTTTTGTATCTATTAAAATATTTTCTTTGTCTCCTTCAAAAGTTTCTATTTTTATATCCTGATTCTGCTCTGATGCAACATTGATATTGGCCTGAATTCCGGCTCCGACTCCTATATAATTATTAATGTTGTACCGAATCAAAACAGGGATTTCCCAATTCACATTTTTATTTTCGGTTGTAGTAGTCGTACGTATTAACTGTCTCGTTCCGTTAGCATTGGTGTCAAATGCGGTTGCAATATTAACTGCACTGTTGTATTGGTTTAAAGCATTTACCCATTCTGCCTGCCAGTAAAAGCGATAGGCTTTAAAAGGCGAAATAGTAGCACCCACAAAATAACTCGTTGATTTGTCAAGCCCCGGATAAAAATTATATCCTGCTTTTGCACCAATTGAAATTCCCGGTAAGAATCGCGTAGTGACGTAGTTGGTTATGATAGGTTCATTTTTATCGAAAATAATAGAGGTTCGGCTTTTGGTTTTTACTTTATGAAAGTCTTCACCGAATTTCATCGAATAACGCACAAAACCTTTGGTACTGTCTTTTTCCTTAACGTTTTTTTGTTCGGTTCCCGGAAGGTAGATATTCTTAAACGTAAAAATGATTTGTTTTTTTGTAATGATGGTGTCCAGACAGCTTACGGTTGGTTCTTCGTCTTTTGGGCAAATCGGGCATTCGGGATACATACTTTCGATCTGGAATGTTTTTTTGTCGAACATGTCCGGAATATCGGTTTCTAAGCGAATTTTTCTTGCCGGGCCTTCACCATTGTTTTGAAAACGGGTTTTGAATTTTACTCTTTTAAACCGAACCAGTCTGTAATTCATAAAACTCCCATTCGAACCCATTTTGTTCGGGTCGTGAGAGGTTACGATTTCCATTTCGAGGTTTTTTACTTTATGGTTTTTAAAACTGCGGTTTGGTACAAAAATCCCGCGCATGGTAACCGTTGCACTGGTATCTTTGATCATTTCCGGAGTGGTTTTGAAGGTATAAAAAACATTTCGGGTTTCACTTGGATTGGCATCATCAAATTCCAGAATCGAAACATTATGATAGAGTGTGTTTGCTTCTTTTAAACTTGCCTCTAAATCTTCTTCTGTTGTGGTATTTTTATATTTTTTGAATTTTACAGCGTTGTCGGCAGAAGCAAGATAGGATTTTGTGTCGTCAAGATCATCTACAGAAGCAACTGTGTTTTCTTTTACTTCACGTTCTCCGGCATGTGTTCTGAAATCAACCAATTCGAAATTGTTGTTTTTGAACTGTTTCTCGTTGTAAAAAAGATAGAGTTTGCCATTGGCGACATAATTTTCCAGATTTTGGTAACTTACTACGACTACCATTTCCTGTTCCGGAATTGGGTCGCAGTTTTTTATGATGGCGAATCCGTTTTGGTCAGCGATGGAAGCGATGTCCTGATAAGGATCATTTTCTATTTCATTAACCGCTACTTTTTTTGGTCGTGTAGCAGGAGGTTTTCCGTTGTCGTAATTGTTGGTAACAGCTAATCGGGCGGTATAATTACCTTTGTTTTTATAAACATGTTTAGGCTCTGCCTGTTTGCTGTAATGTCCGTCACCCATTTCCCATAAATAGGAATAACTAGGTTTTGGAGCACCCGCAATTGGAATTAATGGAGGTGTTTCGGGTTTAAAAGTAACCGAATTGCCTTTTTGGATGTAGCTGATATTTGCTCTTCGGGTGATGGTGTCTTTTACTTTGGTTTGCGCCAACACCATTACTGATGATAGAAAAATGAAACAGCATAAAAGTTTTTTCATGGTCGAGGAGGTTTTTTAGCCCTGATGGCAGCGGCATCTCCCGATTTAGAAAAACAAGGCTTTTTAGCCGTAGTTTTTGTTGTCGGAATATAACGGACAGCAGGATTAGCTTCTGAAAATCATCAGAATGAATTTAAAACAGCATTAAATGTAAAAAAAAGTGGTGAGCAAATCACCACTTCTCCCTAAAAAAAGTATTTGAAAGTTACTGAATGGCATTGATTGCGGCTACTAATTGAGCTTCAGATCCTACTGTTGTTTCGGCAAGTGTAAAGCTGTAAACTGCATTTGCTGTTGTTGTTACTCCTTTTATTGCATAACGCCATTGACCATTTTCTTCTGTTGCGAAAATAATGTGACAAGCTAAACCAATTGGAATTTGTCCGTAGTGTTCGCTGAATAATCCGGCAGCTGTATAGGTGTCTAATTGAGCAAGCGCGTTTGTTCCTTCGCCATCATAAGACAGATATACGGCAGAATTAGTGTTGTCGAAACCTTCAGGAGCATCAACCAATATTGTGGTTTTTGCTCTTGGATCACTGTAAAAACGGTCTACATTTGCCCATCCAAAGTTTCCAAAAGTTACATAATAACTGTTTGCTTCTCCCTGAACACCGCCTTTTCCGCCGGCACCGTCTGCACCATCTTTAGCTTCTCTCCAAACTAAGTTATCATCTTCACCAATGTTTCCAAACCATAAAGTCATGGCATTGTCAAAACCTCCTGTTAAACCGGTTGGTACAATAAGGTACATGCCGCATCCGGTAGTTAAGTCCTGTCCGTTTTGTGTCGCTTTGATATAAAACTCACCACCTGAAATTAATAAATTTTTCTTTCCGTCAGGCATTAAACCCATTGTTGGTTTATTGGTTACCAGCATATCCCCTTTATCAAAAAGCTCTACGTATTCAATATCAATTGTTCCGGTTACCGCTACTCCTGCTTTTTTAAGACAATCTCCATTCAGGTTGATCTTAACTCCTTTTTTAGAAGTAAGAACAATATTGCCTGTACCTGCAGTTGCCGTAAAATGTTGTGTTCTTCCTGCTAAAGCTTCATCTCTTACCGCTGCAAATTCTGATGCTGATGGCGGTATAACTTTATCTTCTCCATCACTGTCATCACAGCTTGCAAAAGTTGCCAATGCTAAAAATAATAATCCGATTTTTTTAAAGTTTGTGTTCATGATTTCTAATTTTTATAAATCTGAGCTGATCGGTATCAGTTGGTTTTCAGATTTGGTTGTTAATTTAATTTTTATATTCTTATATCAATTCGGGTTTGATATTGTTACCCTTGTTTTCAAAATTTTATTTTTATTCGTTTTATATCACTATATCAACGGGCTTTAAAAATTGTTACCCCTGTTTTTATTTTTTTTTAAATTTATTTGGAAAGGCACTTTTCTTCAAAAACATTTCCGTCTTCATCGAGTGCAACCAGAATTTGTTTTTTGCGGAGACTGATTAATAAATAAATCCAGACCACTGACCAAAGTCCAAGAGTTGCCAGAACCAAAGCCAGATGAAATGAAGAATCGATTTGTTTTTTTTCTTTGGATAAAACCACATAAGGAAGTTTGTCATTTTTTTCAACTACGATAAATCCGTTGCGAATTTTTTTCGACAATGTTTGCTGGAACTTGGCAAAATCTTTCTCGGTTGTAAATTGATAACTTCCCATTTTTATGTGATTTTAATTCTAAATAACCTTCTATTGCCCTATATCAATTTGTTTTTAGGATTGTTACCCCTGTTTCTGTAATTTTTTTCAGATTCTTTTTTTTACTTTAGCTAATAATTTTCGATATGAAAAAAAGTAAAATACATCCTGACCAAAAATATATTGACGGAATTGGCGCAAATGATTCGGCCATAATTCGTTCTATCTATAAAAATTATGTTCCCAAAGTGGTTTTTTACGTTATGAATAATTCCGGTGACAAGGATCAGGCACAGGATGTGGTTCAGGAAATCATGATTTTGCTTTTTAATCAGGCCAAAGCCAATACTTTGCAACTGACCTGCCCGTTCGATGCCTATTTCTTTTTGTTGTGTAAAAGGAAATGGCTTAACGAATTGAAAAAAACTTCGAACAAAGGGGTAACAATTAATGAAGATTTTGCATCTATCAATGAATCTGCTCTCGATTTGGTTGAACAGGCCGAACAATTTGATGAGAAACAGCAGCTTTTTGACATGATGTTCCAAAAATTAGGAGATAAATGCCAGGAACTGCTTAAACTGAGTTTTGAGATCAAATCGATGGAAGAGGTTGCCGAAAAGCTAAACGTAACGTACGGCTATGTGCGTAAAAAGAAATCGTTATGCGTGGGACAGCTGACACAGTGGATTCAGGAAGCAAAAAATTTTAAATCTCTTAAAAATAATTAGCCATGAACGAAGAACGCTACATATTATTTGATCAATATCTGCAGGGAGAACTGACGATTGAAGAAAGAAATAGTTTTGAAAAGCAAGTTTCAGAAAATGAAGAATTTGCGGCTGAATTCAGGACTTTCAAAGAAGTTTTGGCGCAATTGGATAACAAGTTCGGATACGAGCAGGAAAGAGAAGCGTTCAAAGAAAATCTTTCTGCGATTTCAGATAAACATTTCAATAAAGAAAGACCAAAAGTGGTGTTGATGCGTCCGTGGTATTATGCAGCGGCGGCATCTGTGGCAATTTTATTCGGATTGTTCTTTTTTGATTACCACCAAAACCCGTCTTTTAATGATTATAACCATCCCGGACAAGCTCATTTTACAGAAAGAAGCAATACGAATGCCGATTTGATAGAGGCTGAAAAAACATTTAACAACAGAAAATTCAAGGAAGCGATTCCGTTTTTTGAAGCAGTTCTTAAGAACAAAAAAACTGCGGAAGTTCAATATTATTATGGAGTTTCTTTATTGCAAGCCAATCAATATAAAAAAGCTGAAACAGTTTTTAATGAATTGAAATCAGGAAGTGCTGTTTTCAAAGACAAATCGCTTTGGAATCTGGCTTTAATCAAATTAAAACAAAAAGATTATAACGGCTGTAAACATATCCTGCAGACTATTTCTCAGGAATATGAAGACTATGATGAAGTTCAGGAACTTTTGCGTGCTTTGGATTAATTGTTTCACAGCCATACACAGAGAATTTACACAGAAATTCGCAGAGCTTTAAAATGCTTTGCGAATTTTTTTTTACGAAACTTTGTGATACTGTCCACAATTGCTATTCTTTTAATATTGTCGTAATTTTGACAGCTTTAAAATGATACCCTTGAATTCAACACCTATTATTACCGATACACACACGCATTTATATTCTGAAGAGTTTGATCAGGATCGTGACGAAATGATACAAAGAGCGATAGATGCCGGAGTAACACGTTTTTTTATTCCAGCCATTGATGCCGCTGCCACACAATCGATGTACGATTTGGAGCAAAATTATCCGGATTATGTTTTCCTGATGATGGGCTTGCATCCCACTTACGTGAAAGATAATTATCTGGACGAGCTGAAACATGTGGAAACAGAACTTTCAAAACGAAAATTTTATGCCGTTGGCGAAATCGGAATTGATTTGTACTGGGATAAAACACATTTGAAAGAACAGCAAATCGCTTTTAGAAAACAAATTCAATTGGCAAAGCAGTACAAACTTCCCATTGTGATTCATTGCCGTGAAGCTTTTGATGAAATTTTTGAAATTCTGGAAGAAGAGAAATCAGCTGATTTGTTTGGAATTTTTCACTGTTTTACAGGGACATATGAGCAGGCACTTCAGGCCATTTCCTATAACATGAAATTGGGAATCGGAGGCGTAGTGACTTTTAAAAACGGAAAAATCGACCAATTCTTACACCAAATTGATTTAAAACATATTGTTTTAGAAACCGATTCGCCTTATCTGGCGCCAATTCCATACAGAGGTAAACGCAACGAAAGCAGTTATTTAACGAATGTAATTGCAAAACTGGCCGAAATTTACGACCTTTCAGATACAGAAATTGCAGAAGCAACAACGCAAAACTCTAAAGACGTTTTCGGGATTTAATATCCGGATTACAAAACTTTAATTTTTTTTTTGTTCTTTTGCCCACCTAAATTGATATTTATAATGCAGAAATTTGACGCTATTCGACCATTTTATGATTCTGAAGTAAATGAAGCACTTCATGGAGTTGCCAATCATCCGATGATGAAAACCATGATGAATTTTACTTTTCCGGAATTAAATGATGAAGTTTGGAAAGAACAATTGAAGAAAACTCACTCGATTCGTGATTTTCAATGCAATTTTATTTATCAGACGATTCAAAAGGTACTCGATAAAAGTTCGGAAGGACTTACAACTTCGGGTTTTGAAAAGTTAGAAAAAAACACTCCTTATTTATTTATATCCAATCACCGCGATATTTTACTTGATACGACTTTACTGAATGTTTGTCTTTTCGAACACGGTTTGGTGATGACGGCATCAGCGATTGGTGATAATCTGGTAAAAAAAGCATTTTTAAGCACACTGGCAAAACTAAACAGAAACTTTTTGGTTTTAAGAGGGTTGACGCCTCGCGAAATGCTGCAAAGCTCTAAATTACTGGCAGAATATATGGGGCAGTTACTGCTTCGCGAAAATCGTTCGGTTTGGATTGCACAAAGAGAAGGCCGTACCAAAGACGGAAATGACGAAACCAATCCAGGTGTTTTAAAAATGATCGGAATGGGTTCCGATGAAACCAATATTATGGACTACTTTAAGAAATTAAAGATTGTTCCTGTATCCATTTCATATGAATACGACCCGACGGATGTTTTAAAAATGCCGCAATTAATGGCTGAAGCCAATAATGAAGTGTATGTAAAAGATAAAAACGAGGATTTCATGACCATTTTAAGCGGTATCATGGGAACTAAAAAAAGAATCCATATTTCTGTTGGAGATGTTCTGGATTCTGAAATTGATCAGATTGTTGCTGAAAACGATAATTCCAACAAACAGATTCAGGCTTTGGCTCAGGTAATTGATGATTCCATTTTACAGAATTACCAATTATGGCCAACCAATTTTATTGCCTACGACATTTTAAACGAAACCAATCAATACGCTCATTTGTATAAAGAAAGTGAAAAACAGCTTTTTGAGCGTCGTTTAGAAAAGAGAATAGGAACTGATAATGGTGTTGCAAGACAAGGATTTTTGGCGATGTATGCCAATCCTGTTGTGAGTAAATTAAAATACCAAAATGTCATCTAAAGCTAAAATACTCTTAATTTATACCGGTGGAACCATCGGAATGAGTAAAGATTTTGAAACAGGGGCGCTTAAAGCTTTTGATTTTGGAAAACTGCTCAAAAATATCCCTGAAATAAAACAGCTGGATTGCGAAATCGAAACGGTTTCGTTTGAAAATCCAATTGATTCTTCGAATATGAATCCTCAAATGTGGGCCAAAATTGCCACAATCATTGAGGAAAATTATCATACGTTTGACGGATTTGTAGTGCTTCACGGTTCAGATACCATGTCGTATTCCGCATCGGCATTGAGTTTTATGCTCGAAAATTTAGCCAAACCTGTTGTGTTTACGGGCTCGCAATTGCCAATTGGAGATTTGCGTACCGATGCCAAAGAAAACCTGATTACAGCCATTCAGATTGCGTCGCTTCAGGAAGAAGGAAAACCTGTTATAACTGAAGTTTGTCTGTATTTTGAATACAAATTATACCGCGGAAACCGTTCTTCAAAAGTAAACGCTGAACACTTTAGGGCTTTTACAGCGCCGAATTATCCTGAATTGGTAGAATCAGGGGTGCATCTTAAACTAAACCGACATTTATTTCTTCCAATAAAAACCGATGCAAAACTGATTGTCCACAAAAACCTGAACAATCATGTAGCCATTATAAAAATGTTTCCGGGAATGAGTGAGACTGTTCTGGCTTCAATTTTGGCAACTAAAGATTTAAAAGGAATTGTTCTGGAAACCTACGGCTCCGGAAACGCACCTACCGAAGACTGGTTTTTAAATTTGATTGAAAAAGCGATTAAAAATGGCTTGCATATCGTTAATGTAACACAATGTTCAGGCGGAAGCGTGAATATGGGGCAATATGAAACCAGTACGGCCTTGAAATCTCTGGGCGTGATTTCCGGCAAAGATATTACGACTGAAGCGGCCATCACCAAGTTAATGTATTTATTGGGACACACGGTTACGATTCCGCAAACGGAGTTTAAAACGATTTTTGAAACCGCCTTGCGTGGCGAAATTTCGCTTTAGTAAATAAATAACAGCAAGTATTGAAAGGAATTTTTTAAAAATGCTTTTCTAACTCATTTTTTTTCATGTTATTTGCAAACCAAAATAGAGAGGTGTCCGAGTGGTTGAAGGAGCTAGCCTGGAAAGCTAGTATATGGGTAACTGTATCGAGGGTTCGAATCCCTTCCTCTCTGCGAAAACCTTGTGAAATTATTCACAAGGTTTTTTTATGAGAAATTTTTAGTTTTAACTTTTTCCTTTAGAGTTTAACCACACAACATTTTGTTCAGATTTGTGATCCTGACCAATGATATCCCGATATAATTCTGGTCTTCTTGCTTTAATGTAACGACTGCCTCCGGCCTGAATACACTGTTCAGAAGTGATTATTGCTGTAGTAAAAGAGTCGTCAAAAGAGCGGCATTCGGCTATGATATCTCCAAAAGGATCAACAATCATAGAGCAGCCATTTTTTAAATGATCGTCGTCCATACCAATTGGGTTTGAAAACACAGCATAAATGGCATTATCATAAGCTCTTGCCGGGAGCCATTTCATCAACCAGTCCCGACCTTTCATTCCGTCGAATTCTAATCGTAGTGAAGTGGGGTCTGCTTCACGATTTTCCCAAAGCTGAGGTGCAACAAAACCAGCGCCAGGTCGGGTAGAAGGGGTGCACATCGTTACGTGTGGCATGAAAACGATATCAGCGCCTAAAAGTTTTGTAGCCCGGACATTTTCGATAATATTATTGTCATAGCAAATTAAAATTCCGCATTTCCAGCCGTCAATTTCAAAAATACAATAACGATCTCCCGGTGTGAGATAAGGATTTATAAAAGGATGCAGTTTTCTGTATTTGGCTACTAAACCATTTTTATCCACACAAACATAAGCCTTGAATAAATTGTTGTTTTCATCTTTTTCAAACAATCCTGCCAGAATAACTATATTATTGTTTTTAGCAATTTCGGTGAGTTTTAAAATACTTTCTCCACCCGGAATATTTTCTGCTAAATCCAACATTTGTTCTTTTGACAATTTTCTTGCAAAAGTATATCCGGTGACAGAACATTCATGAAACGAAATTACATCGCAGCCTGCATCAGCCGCTTTTTGAGAAAGTTTTTCAATTACCGATAAATTATAGTTTTTATCTCCACTTTTATTCTCAAACTGAGCTGTGGCTATTTTTAGATTTTTCATTTGCTATTAATTTTAGTCAAAAATAGCGTTCGAAATATTCTGTAAATTGTACAAAACCGACATTCTAAAGTGAACTGCCGGAAAAGGTTTTGATCAGATTATTGGTTAATTTTCCCGTACTGTGTAAATAGGCTGTTGGAGTTAGCCCGGTATGTTTTTTAAATTCCTTAATAAGATGCGATTGATCAGCAAACCCCGTATCATAACAAATGGCTGTAAGATTGGTTTCGTCAGCTTTTTCTTTTAACAGTTTTAGAAAATGATGTAGTCGTATAATATTACCAAATTTTTTAGGATTCAGTCCGACACATTCTTTAAATTTTCTCTCCAGATGTCTTTCAGTGTAGCCGGTGTAATCAACTAGTTGTTTTATGGAGAAATGTCCTTTATTGGCAATAATAAAATTCAATGAATTGTTTATTATTTGATAATTTGAAATCACTTTTTCAGCCGCTAAGGTTCTAAAAAAATGATTTAGAATTTCAATTCTTGCCGGATTATTGTGTTCGGACAATTTCTCTTTAAGAATGGAAGCTTTTTCCCCAAATACATCTTCAACCGTAATGATAGCATCCTGAAATTCATAGGCAGGAATTCCTAATAACTGGTGAATTCCGTGAGGTTGGAAAACGATAATTATTAAAGATATTTCATTGTCAGAATAAATATCCTTAAAACCATTGAGTTGTCCGTATAAAAAAGAATGGGGCAAATATTTTTTTTCTGCGTAATTACCAAAGCCGGATATAAGTTTGTTTTTTAAAGAAAATACAACGCCTGTATTGCCATCAGAAAACAAACGAAGTTGTTGAATAGCAGTTTCTTTATTATCTAAAAAAAGATAATGTTTGATGAAAGGTGATAATTCTTTTGATGGAGAAACTTGCATAAAACGGCCAGGGAATTTATAACAAATCTATAAAATCTTATTTGTTAATACACCACTTCGCTTTAAATTCTACTAATAGAGATTTTTCAAAACCTAAAACTTCTAACTTAGCCCCGATAGTAATGATATCCTTTTGTGGCGGGGTTCGCCATAAAAGATAAAATGGATAGCGGGACTAAGCGTGTTTTGAAAACGGGTTTTCTGCTTCTAAAAAATATAGAGGATAATTATGAAATAAGAATGAAGTGATTTTAAAATCAAACTTTTGACCCCTTCCTCTCTGCAAAACAAAAACCGCAATTTCATCATAAATGAAATTGCGGTTTTTTGCTTTTGTCATTATTATTAGCAGCTTTTAATACTAAAGCTGCTGATTAATTTGATTTGGAACAAGTTATTTACTTTACAGCCAAAAATGACACAGGATGTAAAGCATTTTTATAATTTAATTACCAAACGTAAGTTCCAACTGATCCTGCTGAAAGCATGGTAGAAACGGGTTTACCGCCGGCATTGATATTAAATGATTTTTGTGCTCCGGTATTATTCAAAACGATTACAACAATTTTATTGTCAGGGGTTTTGAAAGCTACATTAGGAAGCTCTACGGATGTATTCGATTCTATACGGGTAGAACCGGTTGGTACAAATTTAGAAGCATGAGCAATGATATAATATGCTGAATTTCTAACTACAGTACTTCCGTTGATTGTAATGGCTCCAAGACATTCTGTACAACCGCCAGGCGTATGAGGATTGTTGTTTGGATCTGCAGCTAAATTCCATTCTAAAACGGTTTTACTCCAGTTTCTTGGTGCACCGATTACTAATTCCCTGAAATGCCATTTGATATCATCCGGAAAGTTTCCGGGTGCCTGAACCCATTGTTCTGTGAAATAAACATTTTTATCCGGATGTGCATTGTGAACCTGACTCATATTTTCAATCTGTCCGGCATACAGGTGGAACGCTGAACCGTCAATAAAGGCTTTAGCAGCAGGATCATTAAGAATAGAAATGGCGTAATTTACATTGTCAAGATTGTGATCAAATAAGATGATTTTCGTAGTAATATTATTAGCCTTAAAAACCGGTCCTAAATTATTTTTGATGAAATCCCTTTGCTCCGGAGCAGTCATAACCATACTTGGATTGTTATGCGGATTTTCCGGCTCGTTCTGAATCGTTATGGCATCAATCGCAATTCCGTTTGCCTGCATCGCCTGAATATATTTTACAAAATAATTCGCATACGATGCATAGTAAGCTGTTGCTAATGATCCTCCAATACTCGATACGTTCGTTTTCATCCAGGATGGTGCTGTCCATGGTGTAGCCAGTAAGATCACATTTGGATTGATTGCTTTAATTTCTTTTAAAACTGGAATTAAATGCGTTAAATCCGGTGCAATTGAAAAATTGGCCTGATTTACATCCGTTTGACCTGCAGGCAGATCATTGTAGGTAAACACAGAAGCATCCAGATCTGAAGCCCCAATACTAATTCTTAAATAACTTACGCCAATACTGTTTTCACCCTGACCAAATAATTCCTGCAATAAACTATTTTTAGCAGATTGCGACATATTGTTAATCAACATGGCACTTCCGCCTGTCAGGGTATAACCAAATCCGTCCATTTTCTGGTAGGTTGTGCCCTCATTAACATTAATAGTGAAATTATTGTTTGTGGTCAAAGGTGTTATTCCGTTAGTCTGCAATTGCAGTAAACTACTTTTTGACGGGGTTGTAAGATAAAATTTTGCCTCTGTAGTCCCAACAACTGGCGGGGCATAATTCGGCATGTCCTTGCTATCGCAGCTATTTTGTAAATAGATGAAGGAAGCGAATAATATAATTTTTAAAGATGTCATTACTTTATTTGATATCATGGTTATGTATATTTATTGTGAAATGAATTCGTACGTTCCAGCCTGATAGGTGTTATTCAATGTTATAGTAACTTTATAACTTCCTGTTGTCGTTACACTTTTAAGATTGGAACCGCCCGAACCGTTAACAAGATTTCCTGTCATTGTATTAGGAGTTGAAGAACCCAAATCAAAATCCCACGGACTGATGAACTTCATGTCATAATTGGCATTTATAGTTCTTGTTGTCGTGTATTTATTTGGATGCTGGTACGTCATCGTATATTCATCACGGGTATCGTAATTTTGCCAATGGAATAATTTAAAGTTATAATAAGTCCAGTTAATTCTGGCCTGACTGAAATCAATACTCAATTTCAAACCTCTGTCACTTCCTACTTTTATTGCGGTATTAGTGGTGTTTAAAGCATTTAATCCTGTAACCTTATCTCCATCTGGCGAACTTGCTACTCCAAGCTGTCCGTTAACAGAATAACTTGTTCCGGAACCATTTGCCTGTGTGTTCAACGTATAATTGACAGAGGACTGCAGCGGAATAAAGTTGGGAGAACTAAATGTATCACCGTCTTTAGTAAACTGCTGTATTGAAACTCCGTTTGCCAAAAGGTAAAGTTCATTTGGAGTAGGAATGTTAACAGGAACAGTATTGTCAATTTCTACGGTGTACGTGTATCCTGTAGCAGAAAGATTTAGTGTTACAAAGTAGTTTCCAACAACTGTAGAATTTAAATCCTGAACCGATGCACCTTGCGATGCAGCTTGTGTTTCCATGATTACTTTATTTGTAGAACCCACTACCTTTTTAAGTAAATAATCCCAGTTTCCGTTCGCTCTGAAAACAAAATTTCCAGGATTTATAAGAGTAAGTGAAGCCTTCCAGATTCCGCCACCCTGATACGTTAATGGCTGATCGCCGCCCCAGCCGCCACTGATTGGGTCTCCTACAACGCTCCATTTGTCAATTTTTAATAAATTGTAAGTATTGTTGTCAAGGTTTACTGATATTCTGTATTGTCCTGATTCTTTAACCGTAATCGGATTTCCGGATTTTACTAATTTATTATTATCAGAACCTCCATACTGATGACAAGGAAGTGCTTTTTCGCTGTAGAATTTATAAGTGTTTCCGGCAGTTAAACTCGTATATATTTCATGAATATTAGATAATGCACCACCTGAGTTTTTAAGACGCTGCATTTCAATAGCATTGCTTAAAACGTTGTTGTTTTCAGTTGCTGTTCCGGAAATGTACAATTTTTTCGGAATCAGTTCTGTCGGGAATCTTTTAAATGAAATTTCGTTTTCGGCGTAAGCCAGTTTATCTAAACTTTTGGCTTTTACAGCCCAGGCTAAAGTGGATAAATCGTTTACAGGATAGCCGCTGTAAGATAAAAATTCATTTATTTTTTCGTAAGAAAGCGATACTGATAAATCTTTTCCACCATTACTGGAAGGGATCTCTATGATCGGTGTATCAAAATCAGCTGAACCAATCGTGTCAAAAACGATTGAGTAGGTGATGGCATAACCCGCCGTAGATTTTGCCGGAAGCCAGCTGAATGTTACTGTTTCATGTGGTTTTGTCTCATCTAAAACAACACTCGTTTCATTTGCCGGCTGTTCAATAACAGCAGGAATCAAATCCCACTTCCCCAAAGCGTCAAGATTATCCTTTTCACAGGAGAAAATGGTAAATGCCAGTATTAGAATGGCAACTATATTTTTAATGTTTTTCATAACTATCTTATTAAAGTGGATTTGGGACTAAAGCTGGATTTCTGTCTAATTCTTGTTGCGGAATCGGAAGCAGGATTTTTGCAGTCGTCATGTTATAGTTAATTTGATTTCCGTTTCTTAAGTCGGTTTCGATAAGGCTGTTCATGGTGGTAACCAATAGATTAAAACGGGCTAAATCATCCCAACGGTGCCCTTCCTGAAATAATTCCAGTCTTCTTTCTTTCAGGATTGTTTGTCTCATTACTTCTTTAGAACTTGTCTGGGCAGCAGTTAATTTTGGAAGTATAACTCTTTCTCTGATTCGGTTAACTTCAGTTGCAGCAGATCCGATATCGTTCAATTCATTATAAGCTTCAGCTTTTAATAAAACCAAATCACCATATCGTAATAAATACTGACGGTTTGTACTTGCAAAACCACTGGCACTTTTCCATTTGTATGCAAAAGGAATTACACTACCCGTAGCATTTCCCCAATATTCATCCACCCACGGAGCCGATTCGTATTTTATAGAAGCATTTTTTCTCACATTATCTGATTGTTCGTCAAATGCTGCAATTAAGTTTTTAGAAGGAGTAACAAATTTTCTCCAGCTGTCTCCCGATACTGATGGGGGCAAAAGCAATTGTGGTCCGTAATTACCTTCGTTTGCTCCTGTATATTGTACTTCGATTATGGATTCGGCATTGTTGTAATCGCTTCCGCTAAAAAGATTATTATAGTTGATTAAAGTATAATGTGCAGTACTTTTTTCCAATGCTATAATATTGTCTAAAACTTTTTGGTAATCCGGATTTGGCTTTTGTGCATAGACTTTTGCCAATAGGGCATGTGCTGCTCCTGAAGTGGCTCTTGCTTTATTGACAGCGGCGTTATCTCCGTAAGTGTCAGGAAGAAATGTTGCGGCTAATTCTAAATCCTCAATTATTTTAGCATATACTTCATCAACAGTATTTCTTGGAATCTTCACACTTGCCGGATCTGCTGAGGTACTGTATTTGGTAACAAGTGGCACTCCGCCCCAAAGTTTTACCAATGAAAAGTAGTGGTAAGATCTTAAGAATAAAGCTTCCCCTTTTATTTGTTTTCTTCTTTCTTCTGTAAAATTTACATCGTTTACTCCATCCACTTTTAGTAAAACTAAATTTGCTTTTGAAATCGCATTGTAAAGATTGCTCCAGTTTTTATACAGTCTTGAACTTGTAGGTGTAATTAGCAATTTATCAACTGCAAAAAGTTCAGGGTTATCTCCTCCGGCATAAGCATTGTCTGCTCTTACATCAGAATAATTAATGTTGTCCCAAACGTAATATTCGGCAGATTGAAATGATTCATACGAACCTGTTAAAGCAGCCTCAATCTGACTTGCTGTATTGTAACCATTAGCACTTGTTTCTTCTGAAATGGGTTGTAAATCCAGAAAATCATCACAGGATGTCAGTGAAAAAAGGGAAACAGTTACAAGTAAAATATATATTTTTTTCATGATTGTTTTATTAGAATGATACGTTAAAACCAAAGATTATAGTTCTGGATTGCGGATAAGTACCGTAGTCAATACCTCTTTCTGTATTGCTCCCGCCAAAAGCGTTTACTTCCGGGTCAAATCCGGAATATTTGGTAATGGTTATTAAATTTTCACCCGTTACGTAAAATCTTAAGTTTTCTAAATTCAGCTTATCGGTGATATTTTTACTAAAATTGTAGCTTAAAGAAACAGCCTTGAATCTTAAATAGGAGGCATCTTCAATAAAACGGGTAGAAATTCTTGAGTTATCCGTATTTCCAAAAGAAGCTCTTGGAATATAAGTGATATCTCCGGGCTGTCTCCAACGGTCTAATACTGCTGTACTCTGGTTTTTTGCATCAATCATACCTTCTGTTTCTATTCGGGTTGCATTTAGCATATCATTTCCATACGAACCTTCAAGAAAGACTTGTAAGCTTAATGATTTATAAGAAAAAGTGTTGTTTACCGAGAAATTGAAATCAGGATTGGCATCACCAATTATTCTTCTGTCATCTTCTGACGGAGTAAAAGTTGATACTCCATTTTTATCGATGTAATAACTGTTTCCGGTAGCCGGATCAACACCTCCGAAAACATATCCGAAGAAACTTCCCAATGGCAATCCTTTTTTAACTAAAACAGCTTCGCCTCTTCCGGAAATTGCTCCCAGATATAATTCTTCTCCGGACAAATTTCCAACCTCATTTCTGTTAAAGGAGATATTAAAACCAGATTCCCATTTAAAGGCAGAATCAAAGTTTACTGTTTTTAATCCTACTTCAAAACCTCTGTTTTGGACTTCTCCAACATTCTGAATTGCTTTATCAAATCCTGATGTTGTAGGAAGAGGGGCATTAAGTAATAAATCAGTTGTCTTTTTTGCATAAGCATCAGCCGTTAATCGTATTCTACCGTTGAATAATTCAAAATCGACACCTACGTTTGCCTGTGTTGATTCTTCCCATTTTAAACTTAGATTTTCTATTGTAGAAGGATAAGTACCTGGTTGTGTTGTTCCGCCAATTGGATAGTTGGCACCTGAACCAATTCTTCCTAAATAAGCATAGTTTGTAATCTGGTCATTACCTACAATTCCGTAACTCATTCTTAATTTTAAGTCACTGATGTATTTGTTGTCCTGAAGAAATTTTTCTTTAGAAATTTTCCACCCCACAGAAACGGATGGAAAATAACCCCATCTGTTGTTAGGACCAAAAACACTTGAACCGTCAGCTCTAAAGTTGGCAGTCAATAAATATTTATCATTAAAACTATAATTTACCCTGCTGATAAATGCCGTGTTTGATTTTTCAGATTTGTCTGCTTTTGCGGCAAAAAGCTCAGAACCGTTATTAGGTGTTTTTATTGATGCACTTGCAAAATTTCGGGTTTCAATACTGGAATTTTCATATTCAAATTTCTGCATTACAGTTCCAAGCAAGGCATCGAATTTATGCTTTTTCAGTGTTTTTGCGTAAGTCAGCGTGTTGTCAAAGATGAAATAATCAGTTTGGTTTGAATTTCTGATTGCCTGTCCTTTAAGTGCTTTTCCGTAACCGGTTCTAAATGGGTCAAGGAACGATTCATAAACTCCGCTTGAATTATCTATTCCGTAATTTGTTTTGAAAGTCAAATCCTTTGAAAGTTTAGCCTGCAAAAACAGATTAGCTAAAAATCGGGTGCTTTTATAACCTCTGTCTAAACCATCTGTACTGGCATATGGATTTTCCCAGTTTTGGAATGGATTATTTGTGAAACTTCCGTCTGCATTATAAATCCCTATTACCGATGGTGTAGTTAATGATCCAAGAAGTACACCGCCGGAATTTACACTGGTGTTGTCTTTAATATCAACATCCGAATATTTGGTATAGGAAATTCTGGTTCCTGCAGAAAGCCAGTTGTTTATCTTTTGGTCTAAATTGATTTTATAATTTATACGTTTCATTTCTGAGCTTCTTACTGCTCCATCCTGAGATAAATAACCTGCTGAAAGGTAGTAATTGGTATCATTGCTTTTTCCTGCAATTGACATTTGATGACTGGTTGAATTACCTGTCTGGAAGATTTCTTTTTGCCAGTCTGTATTTTTGTTATAAAGGTTCCAGTTCGTTGTAAGGCCTAATTCTTCTACTAAATCCCTGTATTGTTCTCCATTTAAAACCGGTAATGTTTTCCATGCCTGAGAAAATCCTGTATAGGTTTCGTACGTAATTCTTGGTTTAGATGAAGTTCCTTTTTTAGTGGTAAGTAATACAACACCATTGGCACCACTTGCTCCATAAATTGCTGCAGAAGCCGCATCTTTAAGAATTGTGATGCTTTCTACGTCTGCCGGATTTATTGATCTTGTGTCAGTTGTTGGTACACCGTCAACCACATATAAAGGTTCGCTGCCTGATAATATTGAACTTGTACCTCTGATGCGGATACTTAATCCCTGCCCGGGTTTTCCGGAACTGTTTAATACCTGGACTCCGGTTGCCTGTCCCTGAATTAAATTTCCAATTTGCGTGTTGGTTCTGTTTTTTAAATCATCACTTTTAATTAGCGATACGGAGCCTGTTAGGTCCTTCTTCTTTTGTGTTCCGTAACCAATAACAACCACATCGTTTAATTTTTCAATATTCTCAACAAGATTGATGTTTACTACGTTTTTACCATTTACGGGTATTTCTATAGTTTTCATTCCAATATAGGAGAAAACTAAAATGGCATTTTTGTCATCAACTTTTAGTGCATAGCTTCCGTCGACATCGGTTCTTGCTCCAAACTGAGTGTTTTTAATCAGGACAGAAGCGCCGGGAATCGGCATTCCAGTTTCATCTTTAACTGTGCCTTTAACTGTCTTTTCCTGTGAAGACATCGTAAAGCTTACCAATGTAAATAATACAGATAAAAATTTAATTTTTTGGGTGGTTAAATTCATAAAAATAATGTGTAAAATTCGGTTGTAGAACTGTTAGTTTTATGTTAACTAAATCATTTAGTTATTACAATTCCAAAAATACATATTGTTAGTGCTGATGAATTTAGGTGGTAATTAAAAAGTGGATTTTTGAGTTGGTTTTTTTTATTTAAAAAACTGTTTAACAATGCTTTGAGTAATTTTATTGTAAAAAAATAAGTGGTTAAAAGTATACTTTTTTTGACTTCTCAACAGGTTAATAGAATGTTAATGTAATAATTTTAGGCTATTTTTTTTACCTGATTCTCAAATTCTTCTCTGTTGATAGCGCTATTCTTAATTTTAACCCTGAAATTATAAATAGTGTTGACCGAGTAACGTAATATTTTTGATATTTTAGAACTATTAGTAATACCCAATCTGATGAGGGCATAAATCCTTAATTCGGTGTTTAAGATCTCATCATTGTTCTTTAATACGATTTGATCTTCTTCTTTTAATAATTTATTGAATTCTGTAATAAAGTTGGGATAGATCTGTAGGAAAGATTCATCGAAGTTTTTATAGAATAATTTTAATTCAGTATCAATTACCTGTTTAGATTTGGTTAAATCTAATAAATCGCGGGACTTGTTGGCTGTGATATATTTGGTAACCAGCTTTCGATACACATCCAGTTTGTCAATGTATTCAGAGTATAAGTTTAAGAAAGTTCCAATATAATGCACTTTTATATCATTAGACTTAGATAACAGCATGTAGAGATTATTCAAATCATCATTTTTGATATTCAGTTCTTTGTTTAATGAATTCAGTTGTTCATTAGCTTCTTTTAAATTGTTTCGGGCAAGAGAAATTTTGTTTTTTTGTTTGTACACATATACAACGACTGCCAGCAATAGCAATCCCAGTAAACTTATTAAAATAAGGAAAGTTTTTAATTTGAATTTTTGTTCGCTGCTTCTTAAATCATACGCTTTTGTAATAGATGTCAGGACGTTGGAAATGTTAACATACCGCAATTGCGAGTTGTAGAACTTCGCATCTTCCATAGAGAAGGAAATGAATTGATGTGCCTGGTCAATATCCTTTTCAGAATATAAAATCATGGCCAGATTAGATAAGGAGGCATTATCCTTTACGTTTGATTTTATGTCTGAAATGGCAGAAAGTATTAAAAACTTCTTCTGATTATCAACATCAGAAAGAAGCTCATAAAGTATGGATCGTTCAAATGTTACCATAGAATATTCTCTGGTGCCAATCTTTGTGTTTTTCAGGCGTTGCGTATTTATTTCCAATGCTTTAGGCAGCTTTCTCTCATCACGATATTTCTTTTCCAGAAGCGCCATGCTTTCTGCAGAACTAAGAGCAATTCTTTTAGAAAGTGAATCCTCATATTTATAATAAAGTTCTCTGTATTCGTTTTTGTTGATTTTTACCATCGTGTAAAAATTCAGGCCCGAATAGGCTTCTTTCTGATTGAAATAGTAAATATTCAGTAAATTGTCGTTGAGATTGGAGCGTTTGATATCTTTGAGAATATCCAGTGCTTCCTTGTATCGCCCTGAATCAACAAGAAGTCTGCTTAACTTTAATTGTGATTCAGATATCTTGTATTTATCCTTAAGTTTCTTCGCTATATCAAGATTTTTTTCAGTGAAAAGTAGTGCCCTGTCAAAACTGTAATATTGGTATTCGTCAATTATTTTGTTGATTATAAAGTACTGATTGTTTAAACTCGCTTTTTCATCTGTCAGCAATGATTTTAGATTTGCGATTTTATCTTCCTTCGTTTTTATATATATTTTGCTGTTACTGATTTCTTTTTGAAGTACGTTTATCAAAGAATCTACTTCGCTGTTAGCATAACCGGTATTCAGCGCAAGAATCAGGATAAGGGCAAAGAGTGATTTGTATTTCATGATGTGGTTATTGAGTCAGAAAGTCTATTTGTTTTAAACTTTTCAAAGTTAATTTTTTTTACTTTTTGAACTATAAAAATAGGCTATAATAAAAAAAAGGAAGTACAATGACTCCCTTTTTTTAACTGAATTATAAAGTTACTATTCTTTAATTATTTTGATGGTTGTATTGCCTTTATCCGAATAAATCTTCACAAAATAGATGCCTGAAGACAGCGAATGAGTGTTTATCGAATTGGAGTTCTTAACCGATTTTACAAGTATTCCGGTTGGGCTATACAATTCTAATTTTTCAATAGTTATATTGCCCGGATGGATTGTCAGTACTTCCTTTACCGGATTTATGTATTGCACTTCCGATTTCAAATGGAATTCGGGATTACCAAGCGTAAAACCCGAACTGTCAATAGTATTCGTGCTTTGGGCAAGATTGGTAAATGGTGTTGCATTTGTTCCGTCTAAAGGAGCGTATAATTCCAAACTGGATTTCAGCATTTGACTGTTGTTCAGGGCGGTAATTTCTTCTGCATTCATTCCCGAACGGTAGAAAAACCAGTTTCTGTATTGCAATGCCACAGGAGCATTAGCCGGATTTATCGAGAATGTTTTTGCTTCCAGATTTTCATCCAATGATCCTGAAAGTGTGTTGTCTGTATACAAAAATGATTTTCCACGGGCATAAAAATGGGTCAGCGTAATTTTGTGCCATTGATTGTTGTTTACTACTGCAGAGCTGGTAATGGTATTTCCAGAAGGCGATGTATACGTTACAGTTCCGTTAGCATTTACTGCTAATGTTCCGACTGCCGTTGTTGGTGTTGTAAATCTGGCAATTGTTCCTGCAGCAGTTAATTTCACGTCAAACGATACCGTAAAGGGATGAATGATATTCTCCGGCGTGAATTTTATAGGACCATAAGACGATGCATTGTTAATCGTTAATGTTGTTGCAGTAGTGATTTGCGGTTGTGGTTTTGACTGATCCAAAGCATCGAATAATGACGGAACCATTGCGTAGAAAAACTCAGTATGTCCGGCATCATTTGGATGTAAGTCATCACTCTTGTAACCTGTTGCCCATTGTCCTGCGCCATTGTCTATTGCACCAAGCATATTAACACTTGGAGCATTCCATTGGTGAATCAGCATATTAATCTGTTTGATATAGTTATAATCCGCAGTATTGTAATCTGCTCTTGTATAGTTGTTCATGATAACCGGAATCTTACCGTTTTGAATTGCTTTGTCAATCAGCAGAAGCATATTATCCCTGAATTGGTCATAGCTTGGCTGACCGTTTTCGTGAATACCTTCGTTACCAAGAGAAAGAGCATAAATAACATATTTGCTGCAGTTTCCTATCAGATCTTTTTCCCATCTGTTTAAAACAGCAACGGTGTTGTTTCCATTTACAGCAAGGTTAGAAGTCGACCAGTTTAGCCCGTCTCCAGATGTGAACCTGCTGTTAAGAAGCTGGCCGTATTTGTATGCATAACCCTGGTTAGAAGTCGCACCCTGACCATTGGAAACTGATGAACCCATAACTGAAATCTTAAGATTGTCAATTTGTGTACACTGAATGTCGTACGTATAATTTCTTAAGTTTAATGTAATCACGAAAGTATTGTACCCTAATCCAATATCCTGAACCGGAATGTTGTAGGTTGTGGCTTGTGATTCCATTATAACACTATTTGCCGAATTTTGTACCTTTTTCAGAATATAATTCCACGATGCATTTGCCTTGAATACAAAACGCGGACTTGTATCAGTATTTACAACATTCATATTTAAAGTTGCTGACCAGATTCCATTTCCCTTATAGCTTAGAGGCTCGTCACCGTCCCAGCTATTGGTAATTGTACTTCCCACAACGCTCCAGTTGATTGGAAGAATCGTGTAGGTATTGGTGTTAAGATTCACCGTAATAAGAACCGGACCAGTTTCTGCGGGATCAATCGCAGGTGCATTTAATGTTAGTGTTCCTGCCGAATTACTTCCGTAAACAGCTCCTGAAATATCCTGCGAAGTATAGAAATTAAATGTTCCTGAAGCCTTTAATGAAGTATAAATCTCATACACATTTGAAACCGCTCCGGACGTTCCGGTAACCATCTTCATTGGAATTGCCGTCGCGATGTTCGTCCCATTTTCCGTCGCTGTTCCGGAGAAATAAAGTGCCGTTCTCTGGTTGGAAACAGTAATTGTTTTTGAATTCGAAACTCCAGAATTCTGAGTGCTTGTCGCTGTTACGGTAACGGTTCCGTTTGTAATGGGCGTAAGAAGGCCATTTGTGCTTATTGTAGCAACATTGATATTGTCTACTGACCAGTTTACATTGGTAATCGTTGCATTTGATGGCGTAACGGCAACCGACATTTGTGAGGTTTGTCCGCTGACATTAATATCATTTCCATTTACAGTAAGTCCGGTGATGTTAACATTTGAGGCTGAATATTCCTCAATACGCATGCAGTTGAGATAGGCAAATCCTCCTGAGATAATTGACATGTTAATTGTTATTACTCCGGATGCATTTGGCGTAAGCAGGGGAGTAGCAAGAATTGTATTCAGGTTTCCTGTTCCTCCGTCACTCGTTTGTAATTGTCCGGTAAAGGTATTTGCTCCTGCAAATGCATATCCTGAAACCCTTACAGCGTTTGTAGGCCTTGACCCGAAGATGTTGAACTTATAGCTCTTTGAAGGATTCAGGTTTGAAATCGTAAGCTGTCCTGTCGTGTTGGCTGAACCTCCGGTTTCCAGATAAAAATAATCCTGTGTTGCTGAGCCAATTGCCAGATCTCCTAAATTGGCTTGTGTAGGCGCTGTCGGTCCATAATTATTAGCGGTATTGATTACAAAATTATCTGTAACCGTCATGGTATAACCTGTGTTTGCGTTTGCGGAATTGACCAGGGAAAGACTCGCTGCCAAAGCTCCGTTTGTAGCATTGTTCCAATAGTTCGCATTAGCATCCGGATTTGCGGTTATTCCTCCACCTGTTCCTCCGGTGGGACCAAAGTCAATGTACATTTTCTGATCTAAAGTCTGTGCATTAATCTGGAAAAAGCCCAGGCATAAACTTACTAGTAAAAGTAATTTTTGTTTCATGGTTATGGTATTTAGTTAGTAAATGAAATCAGATTTAAAACCTGAAATTTCATTTGCTAAGAAAGTTCATAATCCAACCGTAATTATTTTGAGTGGAAAAAAAGTAGTTATTAATGATATTTTTTAAAAGTCAAAATATTGATTAAATGAAAGTTATGTTTTTTTAAGCTTGTCAAAAAAGTATATCTGTTATCATAAAGATTTAACTATATAAAATTTATGAAACAGAAATTATTTGTTAAATGCCTCAATATAGATACTCGTTTTTAGGAATCATTTCTTTGAACTGCAGCCTTATTTCCGAAAATAGAGATACATTTTTCATTTACGTTACGATAGAATTTATGTTGGATTTCAGATATAATAAAATGGTTTTTGTATTTTGTTGTCTTATTACATGCCTGCGAAGTACATCTTGTGTTTCTTTTCGTGCATTTTAAATAATTCTGAACAATGAATAAAAGATACAGTTATCATTTTCGACCGGGTTATCAGTCCAAAGATCTTTTGATTGCTATTTTTGATGGTGCAGAAAATGAAACTTTCAATTCGGATTTTCTAAATGCAATTGCCGAAATCCGGCCAAAAATGATCGATATTCTTGATTTATGGATGAACAATGAAGTTTTAATGACTTTTGATTCTGATGCCGGGCAGTTTACAATTTCAAAAGATATCTGGGGTTTTGCTTTTATCATGGCCGAAAATAATCAGGAGGGTTTGCATCGTATCAATTCGATTTTAGAGCATTCAGTTTTGTTTGAAAAAGTTGAAGTTGATTTTGAAAATTATAAATAGGAAACCCAAACCTCTAATTTAGCCCCGATAGAAATGATATCCTTTTGTGGTCTCGTTTTTTTTACGAGATTACAAAAGATAAAATGGATAGCGGGACTAATGGTGTTTTGAAAACATATTTTCTGCTTCTTAAATTTTAAAACAAAAAGAGAATTGGGTATGAAATAATCATTTTCCAAATTACTTCAAGAAACACTTTTTGACAATAGACAGTAATTTTACACCTGTTTTCCAGATAAAAAACATGGCAATCATCGAAATTACAAAAAGTAAACTCGTACAAAAGCATTAAATGTATTTTCCAGGGCATTGATATTTACCTCTTCGATGGTTGAGTTTTGTGAGTTGATTCGGTAGCTTCGGTTTATGGTTTCTGAGGAATCAAGAAGGTTTTGTACAGAAATTCCAGCCTTGCATTTCATCTTCTCCGATAGCTTACTGGTGAAACTTATTGAGGCATTCAGCTGTAAATAGTCATTGAGCTGGCTGCTGTTTGGGTTTCGATATACAATCATTGGATTTTGGTTTTCATCAAATTCCGGAACACGGGAAGCAGGCTGAGTGTAGAATCTGCCTGACATCCAGCTTCCTCCTAAGGCAAATTGCCAGCGTTTGTTGTCGTAAATAAATCCACTTCTAACCGCATGTGGAACTTCCTGATTGCTTGTAAAGTCCTGATCGTGTAAGCGGTCAAACTCATATTCATTATTGTTGTACTGGTAGGTTACCCAGCCGGTAAAATTGCGCCATTGTTTTTGTACGAGCGTTTCGATACCATAAACGGTATATTTTCCCAAAGTATTGGCAAACTCAAACTCTCCCTGAAATCCCTGGCTTATACTATTGATCCCGCTTACTTTTTTAATAAAGGGCTCTGCAGTAAACAACCATTTACGCTTTTGGAAGTGTGCTGCAAAGGAGAGCTGTGAACTTTTGGTAACCGGAAGATTATCGCCGTTAGAAAGTGTCCATCTTCTTTTTTCCAGACCAAAGAAATTTTCCTGAAAATCAACAATCTGTTGTGTCGTCTGGCTTTTCATTTCGCCCTGTAATTCCAATGCAAAATCTTCAGTAAGATTGTAACGTATTAAAAAACGGGGTTCTGTGCGAAAGGTATGAAGGGTTTGAAAATAATTTTGGCGGATCCCGGCAGTCAGGAAAAATTGCTTATAGTTTGTATCAGCCTGAGCATACACAGCGTGGGAGAGGAGATGTTCTTTACTGTTTTGAAGTTCAAAAGTATTATCGTTATTGGTGTTGTCAATATTCGTATGATTAAGCTGATAGCCCAGCTGGAGTGAGAAATTTTTGCTTCCTGCAATGCTGTGATGTATTCGGAGGCCTTTATCCAGTATTCTATTCTCCTGTTTAAGAATTCGGTTACTTTCTATAAACATATCACGTGAATCAATACTGTAATTGGTGTAATGCAATGTTAATTCAGTTGCATCACCCGATTCCCATTTGGTAGAAAAACAGGCATTTCCGGCTATTGTCTGCTGGTCCAGTTTGCTTCTTTCATCGATAGGTCCATTACTGTCTGCAATACTTTGGTTAACGTTAAGTTCGTTGGAGATTAGGATGGAATTTATCCGAAGTTCGGAACGCTTGCCTATTTTTTGCCTGTACTGACCGGTAATGTCATAGAAATAGAAATCCTCGGAACTTTTATAATCGATATCCTCATCAATAAACAAGTTGGTGATTTTAGTATTCTGGAAAATACGTTTAAAATAACTCTTATATGTGGGCGAAGCAAAATAATCGGTTATGGATCTTCGGGCGCTAAATTGCCAGTCTGCCTTTTCGGAAGTTTTAAATGAAGTATTGAAATCGATATTCAGCATATTGATACCTAAGGAACTTTCGTAGAAATCGCCTGATTCAGGCAGCGTTTCTATAATTACGGTGCCGGATACTGCCTGTCCGTATTGAGCAGGACTTGCATTTTTATAGACAGTAAAGGACTGCGAAAGATTCGGATTTAAGGCAGAGATTAGACCAAAAAAATGTCCTGTCTGGTACAATCGTATACCATTCCAAAGAAACAGGTTCTGGTCGTGTGTGCCTCCTCGGAAACTGATGTTTGAAACGGTTTCATCAAGGCTTACGGCACCGGGTAATTGCTGAATGGTCTGAAACACATCCGGTTCTGTCATGCCCGGAAGTATCCCGGTATTTTTAGATTCGATTTTGTAGCTTCCATCTCCATCTTTTTTAATACCGCGTGTTAATAAATGCATAATCTGTACTTCAGAGAGCTGGGCGATATGAACAGACAGTTCAATTGTAGTTGTTCCTTCTTTTGCAAAGTTGCTTATCGCTACGGTTTTATCATTGTAACCTACATGCGAGATGTGCAGGTTTTTGTCATTGGAACTAAAGAAACAAAAACGACCCTCTGCATCTGATTGTGTGGATTGTTTCGGCCCTAATGCTATCGTAGCAAAGGGAATGGGTTCTTTTGTATCGGCATCTAATAAAAGGCCGCACAATTGTGAAGATTTGACCTTTGCCGGTTTGATAACAATATAATGATCAGAAATGCGATTAAAAACAAGGCCTGTTTCTAAGGCAAGTTTGGCAATGATTTCCTGTGTACTGCCCTGAGGGATAGCAGTAACCGTTGCATTTGCAATATCGTGCTCAATATAATTAAACTTTATATGGTATCTGGACTCAATAGATTGTAAAGCTTCGCGTAAAGATATGCGAGTCCTGTCCTGCTGGGCATTTGATATCCAACAGGTTAAAAATAAGACACATAATAATAAAGCTTTTTTAGACAATTTTTACTTATTCATTAATTCATAACTGCCATTTGCGAGTTGGGTTCTCTTAAGGTTAAAGGTCTCTTCAATAATCTGGAGGGCTATATCTAAATTATCTGCGGGTACAGTTCCAGTATATTCTTTGTTGGTGTGCACTTTATTTGCTTTAATTGTAACATTATATTTGCGTTCTAATTCAGCAGTAACTTCATTGAACAAATCAGCACGAAAAACAATTTGATTGGCTGTCCATTCAGGCTGGCTTACATTTACTTTGTTTACAAGCCAGCTGCCTTTATTTATGGTAACTATTTTGCCAGGGGTAACTATTTCTTCCTTATTTTTTTCACTAACCCTTACCTTGCCTTCATAACAGGCTACATCCATTCTCTTGCTGCGTGACCGCACATTAAATTGTGTTCCTAAAACCTGAACCATTCCGTTTGGTGTTATGACACTGAATTTACTCCCTTTTACAACTTTAAAATAGGCTTCTCCTGTTAGACTAAGCGTTCGGTTTTCTTTCCAGTCTGATTTATCAAAATTGATTTCCGAATCAGAATTCAGGCTGACCTGAGATCCGTCGGGCAATAAAAATGCTTTCTCTGTTCCTCTGGCTGCATAAATGGATGTTTTGGAATCTTTTAAGAATAAAAATCCAATTCCTGTGAATAATAGCAGCATTGCCGCCGCCGCTATCCATTGAAAAGAATGCTTTTGGAACAATGATTTCTTTTTAGGCGCGGCTAAAACGGTTTGCAGCATATTACCTGGTTCTCTCTGCAATACACTCAGTTGTGCGGAATGTTCTTTTATTTTTTCAAACATTTGCCAGTCAATATCTTTGCCCAAAGCCTGTTTTTCTTCTTCAGACAAATCATTGCTAAGCAAACGTGATAAATAATGATCCTCTTTCATAACGTACTATTTTTTGTTTTCAGTTACCTGAAATTTTCTATGTTTTTCTTTAAGGCAAGCATGGCCAGATGAAGCCTTTTTTCTACTGCTTTTACGCTAATTCCTAATGTGGCTGCAATTTCTTTTTGAGGAATCTTATCAATACGGTGCATTAAAAACGCTACTTTTTGTGTTTCGTTAAGATCATCAATTGCTTTTAACAGTTTTTGTCTGAATTGTTCTTCTTCCAATACAAACTCAGGGCTTTCGTTGGTCGCTATAACAGGCTGTGATTGCTGCACATAGTTAAGAACTACTTTTTGATGGGCGACCACTTTTAGCGATTTGTTAAATGCTACCGTGTAGAGATAAGATTTTGCCTTTTCCCATGGAACACTGCTGCAGTTTTGCCATAATTTGATAAAAGCTTCCTGTGCAGTATCATACGCCTGTTCTTCGTTGCCAAATTTATAGTATAGAAAATTACGGAGCGCTCTTTCGTGGCTTTTAAAAAATAGGGAAAAATGATTTTCGCTGCAGGTATTGTAAATTTCTTTTTTAGACATAAATGTATCCTTGATATACCTATAACCTCCGGTCCGGTTAAATCCCTACCAGAAAATTAAATAAATATTTTTGGGTTGGGATGCTGGTATAAATTGGGGGTTAAATTGAGATGCAAAGATAAGGGAACGCTGATTAGCTTTGTTTAATAAAACGAATTCAATAATTAATTTGCCTGATAAGTCTAAAGAGATTTCCACTATTTAAAAGGCTTTCGTAACGATTTTTATTACCGATGAAAAAAAAATAATATTTTTTGGTAGGGATGAGAATAAGCCAGGGGTTATAGATACAGAAGCACGCAAAGACAACGAAACAGTCTTTGTGAATTTAAAAAAAACAGAATATTAAATTAAATTATTTTATCATGACAAAAAAAATTTTTGCATTAGCCCTTTTAGCTGTAAGTGTTTTAACCACTTCTTGTGACAATGAAGATGACAAATCACTTAATACAGATCCTACGCCTGCGACTTCTGTTCTTTCAGTTGGTACCTGGAGAGTTACAAAATTTGAAGATCGCGGAGTTAACAAAACTGCCGATTTTGCCGGCTATAACTTTACTTTTAGCAATGGAAATGTATTAGCTGTAAACGGAAATGACCAAAGCTATTCAGGATCATGGTCGGTTACATCAGATGATGAACGCGATACGCCGCCGGATACAGATCTGGATCTGAATCTTTATTTTGCCAACCCGCAAAGTTTTAGAATTCTTAACGAAGATTGGGATATTATTAGCATTAGTGATACAAAGGTTGAAGTTGCTGATATAGATGATGATGGACCTTCAGACTATTTAGTGTTTGAAAGGAACTAATTTATAATAAGGATTGCAATTTTAATTCTCAAACTCCCGTCGATGATGGGAGTTTTTGCTTTTTCAGATATATCATTAAAAGTATAAATGATTATTTGTAAATTAATGAATAGAATTTCTATATAAGCCCCAATAGAAATGATATCCTTTTGTGGCGGGTTTCGCCACAAAAGATAAAATGGATAGCGGGACTAAAGGTGTTTTGGAAACAGATTGTCTGCTTCCTAAAATTAATAAATATCTAATCCTGCAATGCTATTTTGACTTTAGGTAAAATACGTTCAACAAACGCAGCATAAGCAGATTCCGAAGGATGTAAGCCATCTGAAGCAACTAAATTTGGATTGCTCAGTCCTTGTCTGGTAATGTCAGTAATGTTTACAAAAACTATTGCATTTGCCTTGCAATAATTCTCAGCAAAGGCGTTGTACTGATTTATTTCTGTGGAGATTTTTGTTTTTTGGCTATCGCTTAAATTTTTAGCATAAGGGGTGTAAGCATAGTCAGGAATCGAAACTACGATTACGTTTTTTTTATCGCCTTTTGCCAATGAAATTGCTTTGGTTGCTAATTCCGGAAATTCTTTTTCATACAGCGAAAAATCTCTTCCCTGATATTGATTGTTAACCCCAATTAATAAAGTAACCAAATCATAATTTGATTCGGGTTTCTGAGTGTTTATGGCTGAAATTAAATTTGTGGTAGTCCAGCCTGTAGTGGCAATTACTTTTAATGAAAGGTTAGTATCGGTATAAAACATTTTTAAGCTCGTTTTGAGCTGTTCGGGAAATCGGCAGGTTTCGCAGACGCTTTGACCAATAGTATAACTGTCGCCTAAGGCTAAATAGTTTATTGATTTAGCAATTGGTACAGTTGGAATTTCCGGGTTCGGGACTGTTGTTGGAGGCGTAACAGGCTCGCGCGTAACAGCCGTTTCTGAAGGTGTTTCTTCTGTACTGCAGCTTAAAAGGAATATGGATAGAATAACGACAACTATTTGTTTAAAATGTGGTTTCATAATTTGTTTAAAATTAGATTCGGACTTCTTTAAACAAATAGTTACGTTAAAAGGTGTATTTTGGTTTTAAACCATCTCAGTTTTCATAAGAATTTCTTCTTCAATGGCATTCCAGAGTCCGATGCGTTTTTCTAAAGCCAAAATGGAAACTTCTTCCACATCTGACCATTTTTGAGCATCATCTTCGCATAAATCCGTAATCATTTGCATGGCCATTGGTCCGTGCTCATCTGCATCCAATTCAATATGTCTTTCGAAATAATAAAGTAACTTGCTTAAATCAGTTTCAGGCAGGTTTTTTTGAAAGTTTTTCAGGATTTCCGTAAACATACTTGGAATTAAATCTTCTCTTCCAAAAGTAAACGCAGCAGCAATTTCATGAGGCTTTCCTTGTTCAATAACCCGAAAGGTGAAATCTAAAAATGATTTAATATCCGGATGCAATGAACTTTGTTTTATGGCAACAAAAATATTATGCAGCGAATTTACTTCAGATAAAAACTTGTTGATTCCTGTAGTATCAGCACCACAATCTTCCATAGCCTCAAGATACATTTCGTAATGGCTTTGCCTTCTTCCGTCAATAGTCAAATCAGTTTCTTCAGCAAGAACAATTTCGTTGATTAAATATCTGGTTTCAGGATTTTTTGTTGGAAACCAAGGTGTAGTTGTACAGGTAAGTTTAGCCTGCAAAGCCTTCAATAATGACATAAAGTCCCACACTGCAAAAACATGACTTTCTAAAAAACGGTGTAAGTCATCAATGCTTTGAATTTTATTATACAAAGAATGCTGCAAAAGCACATCCTTTTGAGGCTGAATGCGATTGTTGATGGTTTCAATATTCATAAAAGGTGGTATTTTTTGTAAATATAAAAAAGCTTCCCGATTAGAAGAAGCTTTTTGTATTGATTTTCAATATATTTTAATAGAGACTTATTATTTGAATGCTGAAATTCCGGTTACATCCATTCCGGTTATCAATAAGTGAATGTCGTGAGTACCTTCATAAGTAATCACGCTTTCCAGATTCATCATGTGTCGCATTATCGAATATTCGCCTGTAATTCCCATTCCGCCTAACATTTGTCTGGCTTCACGTGCAATATGAATCGCCATGTCGACATTATTTCTTTTTGCCATCGAGATTTGTGCGGTAGTTGCTTTTCCTTCGTTTCTTAAAACTCCTAAACGCCAGGTTAATAATTGCGCTTTAGTGATTTCGGTAATCATTTCGGCTAATTTTTTTTGCTGTAATTGCGTTCCTCCGATAGGTTTTCCAAACTGGATTCTTTCTTTGGCATAACGTAAAGCTGTGTCGTAACAGTCCATTGCAGCACCAATCGCTCCCCAGGCAATTCCGTAACGTGCCGAATCTAAACAGCCAAGAGGTGCGCCTAATCCGGATTTATTAGGCAATAAGTTCTCTTTAGGAACTTTTACGTTGTCAAAAATCAGTTCACCGGTAGATGATGCACGAAGTGACCATTTGTTATGAGTTTCGGGAGTTGAAAATCCTTCCATACCGCGTTCTACGATTAATCCATGAATTCTGCCTTCTTCATTTTTAGCCCAAACTACCGCAATATCTGCAAACGGAGCATTCGAAATCCACATTTTGGCACCATTTAAAAGATAATGGTCTCCCATATCCTTGAAATTGGTAATCATACTTCCGGGATCAGAACCGTGATCCGGCTCGGTTAAACCAAAACAGCCCATAAATTCACCAGTTGCCAGTTTGGGTAAATATTTCATTCGTTGTTCTTCATTTCCGTATTTCCAGATAGGATACATTACTAAAGAAGATTGTACTGATGAGGTAGATCGTACGCCGGAATCTCCGCGCTCAATTTCCTGCATAATCAAACCGTATGAAATCTGGTCTAATCCCGCACCTCCATATTCAATCGGAATGTAAGGACCAAATCCGCCAATTTCTCCAAGGCCTTTTATAATCTGTTTTGGAAATTCGGCTTTTTGAGCATATTCTTCAATAATAGGAGAAACTTCCCTTTTAACCCATGCACGTGCAGACTCGCGAACCAGTTTGTGTTCATCTGTTAGTAAATCATCAAGATTGTAATAATCCGGGGCTTGAAATAAATCAGGTTTCATGGTACGATAGTTTTATTGTTACAAATCTACATAAAGAAATATAACAAAACTAATAGTTAATGTTGTAAAAATTAATTTAAAATAAAACTATCCAACTTCTTTAGAGGTTGACAAGTAAGTAAATAAGATTTTTTAATGGATTTTGAATCACATGGCGATTAAAAATGAAGGATTACATTTTGAGGTAAAAATCTTTTGTCAATTCAATATATTCCGGTGTATACACATGTCGGTCGATTTCAATAACCAATTCATTGATTTCAGCTTCCTGATTTTCATTTCTGCTAAAAGCGAGTAAACTTCTTTTAATTTCTGAAGTTGGAGTTCCCTTTACGCGTGTAATTTTGGCTGGATATAATTCAGATTCTTTGGCTAAAGCAATAAAGCTTTTTTCTTCTTTGAATGGAAGAATTATAGCAAATATTCCGTTTTCAGATAGGAATAAATCAGCAGCTTCAATCAAATCTTCAAAAGGCATAGCGTCCTGAAAACGTGCCAAATCACGTTGTTCGTTTGATGTTTTATAATCTTCGGAATAAAAGGGCGGATTGGAAACAATCAAATCGTATTCGTCTTCCGGTTCGTCAATAAATTCATCTAATCCTGCATGAAAGCAGAATAAACGATCCCCCCAGGGAGAATTTTCAAAATTTTCTACTGCTTGTTCGTAGGCATCTTCATCAATTTCAAGTGCATCGATTTGCTCTGCATGCGTTCGCTGAGCAAGCATTAGAGCAATAATTCCAGTTCCTGCGCCAATGTCTAAAATACTAAACGGATTATTAGAAATTGGAGCCCACGCACCCAATAAAACACCATCTGTTCCAACTTTCATAGCGGTTTTATCTTGTTTAACAGAAAATTGTTTGAACTGGAACATTTTTTATTGTTTGAATTTAATATAGAGGATTTTTAATTTGTCTAAAAATACCAACAATCTAAGAAGTCTAAAATCTAATTATAAGTACATTTCCACCAATCCTTCTGGCAGATTCATGATAACTTTTTTATTGTCACGATCAATTTTTACCAGAAAATGGTCAATCATCGGAACTAGTATTTCAACTTCACCATTCAGAACTTCAAAAAGTGGCTGGGCAGAAGAATCATTAACAGAAGTTATTTTTCCGAAAACGCCTAAACGCTGATCTTCGATTTCGAAACCGATAACTTCGTGGAAATAGAATTTGTTGCCCGAAAGTTTTGGCAACATGGTTAAAGGAAGATAAACAGCATTGCCAATTAAAGCATCTGCATCTTCTTCAGTATTAGTATCTTCAAAACGAACTCTGAGAAAGTCGTTTTTGTGCAATGAACTTGTTTCAATAAAAAAAGGAACCAGATGTTTGTTGTGATCAACAAACACTGATTCCAGATTTTCGTATAACTCAGGTTCGTCTGTGTCTAAATAGATCAGAACTTCACCTTTGAAACTAAATTTTTTAGCGATTTTACCTAAATAAAAACATTCTTCTTTACGCATTATCGCTAGCTAAAATTATGCTTCAGTTGTTTCGTTATTCTCTTCAGCAGCAGGAGCTTCTTCAGTAGCAGCTTCCGCTTCAACCTCAGCAACTTCTTCTTCAACTGCAGGAGTTGCAGCAGCGATAGCGTCAGCTTCAGCCTGAGCTGCAGCAGCTAAACGTTTAGCATTAACTTCTTGCTCAGCTTTAAAAGCTTTAGCTTTAGCATCAGCTTGCGCTTTTGTTAAACCGTCTTTTTTAGCATCAACTTTTCCAGCTTTAGCTTCTAACCAGGCAGCTAATTTTGCATCAGCTTGTTCCTGAGTTAAAGCTCCTTTACGAATACCTCCATCAAGGTGGTGTTTCAATAAAGCTCCTTTGTAAGAAAGGATAGCTCTGGCAGTATCAGTTGGTTGTGCACCATTGTGTAACCATTTTACAGCGCTATCAAGGTTTAAGTCGATAGTTGCAGGGTTAGTGTTTGGATTGTAAGTACCGATTTTCTCTAAGTATTTACCATCTCTTTTTGAGCGTGCATCTGCAGCTACAACCCAGTAAAAAGGTTTTCCTTTTTTACCGTGTCTTTGTAATCTAATTTTTACTGACATAATCGTATGATTAAATTTTGAGGTACTCGACCTCTGTTAATTAAGGGCGCAAAGATAAACTTTTTTTGTCAATTGTACGTTGAAAACCATATTAAATATGTTTAAGATGATTTTTTCTTAAAGTTTCGTTTTTTGATTTCAATAATTTGCTAAAATAAGATCTGTCCTTCAATTTTATTTATGAAATTATTGCAGTGACTTTTAAATTCAGTGCTGTAAATAAAGGTAAAAGCGATCCAATAACACCAAAAGTAGTTTTTACAGAAAATGTTTTTTATAAAGTGATGGGTAAGTATGTTTAGGCAATCTCTAATAACTTTTAGAATTTGTTGGACTCTGGTTCTGTTGATTCTTTTGAAAAAAATCAAAATAAAAGCATAAATAAACTAATATATAGTAGATTACAGAAAAATAAGACTACATTTGCTACATTATCATAAATAAGTACATATGAACATTTTTGTTGGAAGCCTTCCATTCAGTATTGAGGAAGCAGATTTAAGAGAGTCTTTCGAGGCTTACGGAGCAGTAGATTCAGTTAAAATCATAACTGATAAATTTACTGGAAGAAGCAAAGGATTTGGTTTTGTTGAAATGCCAAATGATGCGGAAGCTCAAAAAGCAATTGATGAATTGAACGGAGCAACTGTTCAGGGTCGTACAATTGTGGTTAATAAATCTGAACCAAAACCTGAAGGTGAAAGAAGAAGCTTCAATAACAACCGTGGAGGTGATTCTCGCGGAGGTTACGGAAACAGCCGTGGTGGAAATGACCGTGGTGGAAACAGAGGAGGATATTAATATTTTTTTCTAAATATAACAAAAGGGATCAACGAAAGTTGATCCCTTTTTTGTTTAAAGTTTTATTTGTTTCAGGTTTCACGTTCCAACAACCTGAAACTTGAAATCTGAAACAAAATAAATTATATGTTAGCAGCCAACCAGTCACCTACTTCTTTGGTACCGTATGCTTTGCCGCCATCAGCCAAATCTTCAGTAACTACTCCGGCTTCTAAAGCTTTGTTTACAGCATCTCTCATTGCTTTTCCTTCTTCCATCAATCCGAAGTTTTCGAACATCATAGCAGCAGATAAAACAGTAGCCATTGGGTTAGCAATATTCAATCCTGTAGCTTGTGGGTAAGAACCGTGGATAGGCTCAAACAAAGATACTTCAGCTCCCATGGATGCAGAAGGCATTAATCCCATTGAACCGGAAATTACAGAAGCTTCATCTGTTAAGATATCTCCAAATAAGTTTTCAGTAATCAATACATCATAAGAGTTTGGCCATTGTACCAAACGCATCGCTACAGCATCAACAAATTCGTAAGAAACCGTAACTTCAGGATAATCTTTTTCCATTGCCTGAACAGTTTCTCTCCACAAACGTGAAGTTTCCATAACGTTTGCTTTGTCAACGCAACATAATTTTTTTGAACGTGTCATGGCTAATTCGAAACCTTTTTTAGCTAAACGCTGTACTTCTGCTCTTGTGTAAACACAGTTGTCAAAAGCAGTGTCGCCATTGTCTTTTCTTCCTTTTTCGCCAAAGTAAATTCCGCCAGTTAATTCTCTTAAGAAAACTAAATCAGTTCCTTCGATTCTTTCTCTTTTTAATGGAGATTTATCCAATAAAGACGGGAATGTAAAAGTTGGTCTTACGTTTGCGAACAAACCTAATGCTTTACGCATTTTTAACAAACCTTGTTCTGGTCTTACTGGTGCAGAAGGATCGTTATCGTATTTTGGGTGGCCAATTGCTCCAAAAAGAACTGCATCAGCATTTTTACAAATTTCATGTGTCGCATCCGGATAAGGTTCACCTACTGCATCAATTGCAGCAGCACCGGTTAAAGCTGGTTTCCATGTAATTTCATGTCCAAATTTTTGTGCAACAGCATCTGATACTTTTACTGCCTGATCAATTACTTCTGGTCCGATTCCGTCTCCGGCTAAAAGGGCTATGTTAAATTTCATTTTATTGATATTATGGGTTTATTTACTATTTTGATTGTTTATTTTATTTCAGTTTTACTGCGTAATAACATTAAGCATTTTTTGAGTTGCAATAATGGCTGCAACAGTCTGATCCGAATCTAATCCGCGGGTTTTGAATTCTTTTCCGTTGTTTACCCATGTAATGATGGTTTCGCATAAAGCATCTGAACTACTTCCGGGAGGAATTCTAACGGCGTAATCAATTAATTTTGGAAGCGTTAATTTTTTGCTCTTGTAAATTTTAGTAAGTGCATTCATGAAAGCATCAAACTGACCATCACCTTGCGCATTTTCTTCAATTATTTCTCCATCAAACTTTAAACACAAAGTAGTTGATGGGCGCATTCCTTTTGAATGGACTAATATATAAGATTCGATTTTAATTTTCTCTTCGTAGGTGTGACTGTCCAAAACATCCGAAATAATGTATGGAAGATCTTCTTTGGTAACAGTTTCTTTTTTATCACCCAATTCAATAATTCTTTGGGTAACCAATTTCAAATCTTCCTGATTTAATTTCAATCCTAACTCCTGAAGATTTTTTTCGATATTGGCTTTTCCGGAAGTTTTTCCAAGGGCATATTTTCTTTTTCTTCCGAAACGTTCCGGAAGTAAGTCATTAAAATATAAATTATTTTTGTTGTCACCATCTGCGTGAATTCCGGCTGTCTGCGTAAAAACATTATCACCTACAATTGGTTTATTGGCTGGAATTCTATAGCCTGTAAATGTTTCAACCAATTTGCTTACAGAGTATAATGAGGTTTCTTTAATATTGATTGTAAAATCCGGCATAAAATCATTTATAACGGCAACTGTGCTTTCAAGTGGTGCATTTCCGGCGCGTTCTCCCATTCCGTTCACTGTTACGTGAAGACCTTTTATGCCTGCTTTTATGGCTTCCATAACATTGGCTACACTTAAGTCGTAATCGTTATGAGCGTGAAAGTCAAAATGAGTATTTGGATATTTTGCTGTGATGGTCGAAATAAATTCAAAAGCCTGTGAAGGAATCAATACGCCAAGTGTGTCCGGAAGTAATATTCTTTTTACAGGTTGCTGCGTTAAAAAATCTAGATATTGAAAAACATATTCTGGGGAATTACGCATTCCGTTACTCCAGTCTTCCAGATAAACATTGGTTTCAATGTTATTCTCTTTTGCTAATGCAATAGCCTGAGCGATTTCAGAAAAGTGTTGTTCCGGTGTTTTTTTTAACTGATGTGTCAGGTGATTCAGAGAGCCTTTCGTTAGTAAATTCTGAACTTTAGCTCCTGATTTTTTCATCCATTCAATAGAAAGACCGCCATCAACAAAAGTCAAAACTTCTATTCGGCTGGTGTATCCTTTTTCTTCGGCCCAGGCCATAATTCCTTTTACGCCTTGAAATTCGCCTTCGCTGACACGTGCCGAAGCAATTTCGATTCTATCAATATTTAATTCTTCCAACAATAATTGCGCAATGGTCAGTTTTTCTGCAGCAGAAAAAGATACTCCAGACGTTTGTTCACCGTCACGGAGTGTTGTATCCATTATTTCAATTTTTCTTTTTTCCATATTGATTTTTCTATATTTCTTTTGAAATTATAGTTGTTATTTTATAGTTTTCCTCTAACTTCATTTAATTTCATCGTCATTGAAAGGGCTGAATTTTCTATCCAGTTATTGTATTCTTCAATTGCCTTTAATCTTAATGTTTCTTCCAGATAGCCTTCTTCGACCATTTGTTTGGAACCGGCAACTTTTGACCAGATTGCTATTTTTGATTTAAAATCCGAATCTGTATTAGTATAAACTTCATCCGAATTTATTTTTTCAATCGAATGAAAACCTGTTTCTTTTAATAATTGAGGTAAATCCTCGGCAATTTTATTATTCATTCCGGCATCTGCTCTCCACTTTAAAAAAGTTTTATAAAACTCCTGCATGCTTTGCGGAGGCAACGGATTCCAGATTAAATTGGTATGATCATAATCTAAAATTGAAATTTGTCCATTTGGCTTTAGTAATGATTTCATTTTTATTAAAGCTGCTTTCGGATTGCTTAACCATTGCAATGTTCTGGCAGAAATAATAAGGTCAAATTTTATCTCAGGATTAAAATCAAATAAATCGACAGCAATTAATTCTAAGCTTGAAACAGATTGATACGATTCTTTGCCGCTATTTATAGTGTTCTCGGTATTGTCTATTCCGACAACTTTACCTTCTTTACCAATATAGTTTGCAATATCTTTAGAAATTGAACCTGTTCCGCATCCAATATCCAGTACGGTAATTCCCGGTTCTAAAATTTGAACTAAATTTCTATAGTCTTTAGCTAAACTTCTGCTGTCAAATATTTTGGTGGCATTTTGTCCGTCTCTTTCAATGTGTTTATTGCCTTTCATCTCGATGAATTATTGAACTGCCGAAATTCATAAAATTGTAAAAAGCAGTTACGAAGCTCAACTTTAGAATTGAAGCTTGCGTAACTGCTTTTGAGTTGGTTGTGTTTAGTAAGGAAGTTTCTCAGCAAATGCCTGAATGTCTTCCTTAATATTTTGTAAATAATCAATGTCATCAAAGCCATTGATCATGTTGTTCTTTTTGTATCCGTTGATGTCAAAAGATTCTTTTTGGCCAGTAGCCAATAAAGTAATAGTTTGTGCAGGAAGATTGATTTCTAATTCTGTTTTAGGATCAGCTTCGATTGCTTTGAAAATAGTTTCTGCAAATTCCGGGCTAACCTGAACCGGTAAAACACCAATGTTTAAACAGTTTCCTTTAAAGATATCGGCAAAAAAAGAAGAAACTACAGCACGGAATCCGTAATCGTAAACTGCCCATGCAGCATGCTCACGAGAAGATCCTGAGCCAAAGTTTTTTCCTCCAACAAGTATTTTTCCTGAATAAGTAGAGTCGTTTAAAACGAAATCTGCTTTTGGAGTATCGTCCCCATTGTATCTCCAGTCTCTAAAAAGATTGTCTCCAAAACCTTCACGTTTTGTAGCTTTTAAGAAACGAGCCGGGATAATTTGATCTGTATCTACGTTCTCAATTGGCAACGGCACTGCGCTGCTGGTAAGTATGTTAAATTTATCGTATGCCATTTTAATTTTAGATTTTTGGATTTTAGATTTTAGATTTCACGAAAAAGAGAATCTATTTTAAACCTAAAAGCAATTTTGTTGAATTTTTGAAATTGTTATTGCAATTGTCATTGACTAGAACAGCTCTCTTGGATCTGTCAGTTTTCCTGTAACGGCAGCTGCAGCAGCCATAATTGGACTTGCAAGAAGCGTTCTTGAACCAGGACCCTGGCGGCCTTCAAAGTTTCTGTTTGAAGTACTTACTGCATATTTTCCGGCAGGAACTTTATCATCGTTCATTGCTAAACATGCAGAACATCCCGGCTGACGCAATACGAAACCTGCTTCAGTTAAAATATCCAAAATACCTTCTTCTTTAATCTGAGCTTCAACAACGTGAGAACCCGGAACTAACCAAGCAGTAACATTGTCTGCTTTTTTTCTTCCTTTTACAATTTCAGCAAAAGCTCTAAAATCTTCAATACGTCCGTTTGTACAGCTTCCTAAGAAAACATAGTCAATTGGTTTTCCAATCATAACGTCGTCTTCTTCAAAGCCCATATAAGCTAACGATTTTTTATACGTTTCTTCACCGCCTTCAACCTGGTCAGCACTTGGAATATGTTTAGAGATACCGATTCCCATACCCGGGTTAGTACCATAAGTAATCATTGGTTCAATATCTTCTGCTTTGATGTTTAATTCAGCATCAAAAACAGCATCAGCATCAGTTTTTAAAGTTTTCCAGTATTCAACTGCTTTAGTCCATGTTTCCCCTTTTGGAGCGTAAAGTCTTCCTTCAAGGAAATCAAAAGTAGTCTGGTCAGGAGCAATCATTCCTCCACGAGCACCCATTTCGATACTTAGGTTACAAACAGTCATACGGCCTTCCATTGTCATTTCTTCAAATACATTTCCTGCATATTCAGCAAAATATCCTGTACCTCCGGAAGTAGTCAATTGAGCGATAATGTAAAGAGCAACGTCTTTTGGTCCAACACCTTTGCTTAATTTACCATTTACATTGATACGCATTTTCTTTGGTTTAGGCTGCATAATACATTGAGTAGAAAGCACCATTTCAACCTCAGAAGTTCCGATACCAAAGGCAATCGCTCCAAAAGCACCGTGAGTAGATGTGTGTGAATCTCCGCAAACAATAGTAGCACCTGGCAAAGTAATTCCATTTTCTGGACCAACTACGTGTACAATTCCATTTTTTTGATGACCTAATCCCCAGTGAGAAATTCCGTATTCTGCTGAATTGTCTTCTAATGCCTGCAATTGATTAGCAGAAAGCGCATCGGCAACTGGTAAATGCTGGTTTATTGTTGGTGTATTGTGATCTGCAGTTGCAAAAGTACGCTCAGGGTATAAAACCTTAACGCCTCTGGCTTTTAATCCTAAAAAAGCAACAGGACTTGTAACTTCGTGAATGAAATGACGGTCAATAAAAAACACATCCGGTCCATCTTCAATTTTACGCACAACGTGTGCATCCCATACTTTGTCAAATAATGTCTTACTCATTTTTTATTTTTTTTAATTGTAATTTCTATAATCACAGCATTATCCTGTTCATTATAATAGCAAAACAAAAGTAAAAAAAGATACAAAGTCGTCAATTTCAATATTTCATTATATACGATACCCAAACTAATTACAAATTGCGAATATGCTTTTATACAATCAATTCATATCAAAAAAATGAAAAGAGAACAGGTTTTGTTTTTCTTTTTCAGCTTAAATTTTGCTTAACTGTTTTTTGTTTTAATAGTTTGCAAATTTATCTCAAAATAGGTATAAAATAGGCTTTTTATTTTGAAAAAATGTAACAAATCGAATAAAAATAGTAATAATTGATAGTTTTCTATTCTATAATGTATAGATGCTTTTGTTGTTTTTTGATTCTTTTTCAGGTATTTTTTACAGGTTATTTAGATTTAATAAACGGTTTAAATACTACGACATCCAAGAAGTGAATTTTTATCAAATTTTAATTGTTTTTAAAAGATTTTAGAAACTAATTTAATGCGTTTTTAAATTCTAACGGGGTAAGACTGGTTTTCTTTTTGAATAGTTTGCTGAAAGATTGAGGATATTCAAAACCCAATTGATAAGCTATTTCAGCTACCGAAAGATTGGTAGTGATCAGGAAATCTTTTGATTTTTCAATTAGTTTGGAATGAATATGCTGTTGCGCATTTTGCCCCGTTAAATTTCGAAGCATATCACTTAAATAATGCGAAGAAACATTGATTTGTGAAGCAAGAAATTCTACAGAGGGTAATCCTTTTTTTAAGGTTTCGGTATTATTTAAATAATTGTCCAGCGTTTCTTCAACTTTCTGCAATAAATCATGGCTGATTGTTTTTCGGGTAATGAACTGGCGCTTATAAAAACGATTGCTGTAATTGAGCAAAACGTCAATATAAGAAACAATTACGTCCTGCGTCATTTCGTCAATCGCAGTGTGAAGTTCGTTGTCGATACTGGTTAATAATCCAATAATAATGGTTTTTTCCCTGTCGGAAAGATGTAGTGCTTCGTTGGTATCGTAAGAAAAGAATCCGTACTTTTTGATGGCTTTCCCTAAAGGATAATTTCGAATAAAATCGGGATGAAAAAGCAAGGTAAAACCTCCATATTTGGCACCTTCTTCGTTATCAGTAAAAATCAGCTGATTGGGAGAAGCAAACATTAATCCACCTTCGTTAAAATCATAATAACCCTGACCGTAGCCCATTTTTCCGTTAGTCGAAAATTTATAGGATATTTTATAAAAGTCAAGCAAAAATGAGCTGTTGTCCAAATCACCATTTATAACAAGCTGTGTATTATCAACCAGACTAATCATCGGATTAAGTGGTTTTGGGAGATTCAATAAACTATGAAATTGCGATATTGAAGAAATTTTTGCAGGAGGGTTATTTTTCTTTTCCATAATATAAATGTATAAAAATTTGAAATACCTTTCAGGTTGCCGAATCTGAAAGGTATTAGAATAAATTATGCTCCTAAAAACTGTTTGCCAAATGCAGCACGAAAAACTTCGTCTCCTTGCTCCAGTCTCTGTTGGTAAAGTGCTTTTGCATCTTCACCAGCTACATATCTCAGTTTGTTTTTTCCGTCTGTAGCAGCTTCGTAAACTACATCGGCAATTTGTTCGGGAGTTGATGCCATTTCAAACATTACTTCGACATTTTCATACAGTTTATTTGTCATCGCTTCATACTCAGGCTGAGCTCCTGTGTCAAGAGAGCCGTGAAGGAACTCTGTTTTGATTCCGCCCGGAGAAACCGTTTTAATATTTATACCAAACGGATTCAATTCGTAAGCCATACTTTCGCTCCAGCCTTCCAGTCCCCATTTTGTGGCGTGATAAACCGATCCTAAAGGAAAAGCAATCAATCCGCCAATAGAAGTTGTTGATATAAACAAACCGCTTTTTCGTTCTCTGAAATACGGAATAAACGCATTCGTAACACGAATTACACCTAATAAATTAGTATCAAGCTGTTTGGTGATTTGTGTGTCGCTGAGACTTTCTAAAGGGCCAATTAAACCATAACCGGCATTATTAAAAACGATATCAATATCGCTTAATTCAATTGCTTTTTCAACCGTAGTTTGTATTTGGTCGTAATTCGTAACGTCCAATGGTAAAAGGGTTACATTTTTTAAACCAGCAAGTTCAGTTTCCTTTTCAGGATTTCTCATCGTTGCAATTACATTCCAGCCTTTTGCCTGAAATAATTTTGCTGTTGCTTTTCCTAAACCTGATGATGCTCCTGTGATAAAAATTGTTTTCATGATTATTATTTTTTTAATTGTTATAATTTGATGAAGCAAAGTTCAGGATACACTACAGTTTAAAAGTGTTCATTTTGGTCTGATGAGTATCCAAAATGAATAATCGGAGTTTTTTAAGATAAAAAAAACGAAATTCAGCTGTTTTTTGAGTTTAGAAAATTAAGATGTTAATTATGCTTTTGTTGATAACTTCGTTTTTCATTCGCTTAAAAAAAAGCGTAAATTTGACTTCCTTCCATTTTTCATAGCGTATTTATTTATGTTTCATGTTGTCAAATGTTTACAATGTGGAAGACTTGGAATTTGGAACTTTAAAATTTGACTTTTCTATAAAAATATATGTATTTAATATTCGATACCGAAACAACCGGATTACCAAAACGCTGGGATGCGCCAATTACCGATTCTGATAACTGGCCTCGCTGTATACAGATTGCCTGGCAATTGCATGACGAAATGGGACAGCTTATCGAGCATCAGGATTATTTGGTGAAACCAGATGGATTTAATATTCCGTATGATGCTGAACGAATTCACGGAATTTCGACTGAATTGGCCGAAGCCGAAGGAATCACACTGGCCGAAGTTTTAGAGAAATTTAATATAGCTTTAAGCAAAACCAAATTTATTGTTGGTCAGAATTTAGGTTTTGACGTGAATATTATGGGTGCCGAATTCCATAGAATGGGAGTAGAGTCTCAAATGAGTTCGATGCCGGTTTTGGATACCTGTACCGAAGTTACTGCTTCGTTATTACAACTTCCCGGAGGTCGTGGAGGGAAATTCAAACTTCCGACTTTAACAGAATTACACAGCTATCTTTTTGATAAACCTTTCGCTGAAGCGCACAACGCAACTGCCGACGTTGAGGCAACTACACGTTGTTTCCTTGAATTGGTAAGAAGAGAAGTTTTTACCAAAGAAGAACTTGATGTTCCTAAAGAATATTTTAAGGAATTTAAAGAAAGAAATCCACAGGAATTTCCTTTAATTGGTCTTAAACACATCAATTTAAAAGCCGCTTCTGATAAAATCAGAGAGCAAATCAAGGCTTTACGAGTTGATGATACCCCAACTGAAGTCTCAGAATCTGCTAAAGCCGATTTTAAAGCGGCAAAATTTGCGCATTTACACAATCATACGCAGTTTTCGGTTCTTCAATCCACAATCGGAATAGGAAATATTGTTTCGGCTACAGCCAAAAATGGAATGCCGGCCGTTGCCATGACCGATACCGGAAACATGATGGGAGCTTTCCACTTTGTAAGCGCTGTTATGAACCACAATAAAGGAGCTTCTGCAAAAAATAAAGCTTTAGTTGAAGCCGGAGAAGAGCCAACGGAAACGGAAGTAAAACCAATCGTAGGATGTGAATTTAATATTTGCGAGAATCATTTAGATAAAACCAAAAAAGACAACGGTTATCAGGTTGTTTTAATGGCTAAAAATAAAGCGGGTTACCACAATTTAGCAAAAATGGCTTCGATTGCCTATACCGAAGGATTTTATTATGTGCCGAGAATTGACAAAAATATAGTCGAAAAATATAAGGGCGATATCATGGTTTTGTCCGGGAATTTATACGGAGAAATTCCGAGTAAAATCCTAAATATTGGTGAAAATCAGGCAGAAGAAGCTTTAGTATGGTGGAAAGATCAATTCGGAGAAGACTTCTATCTGGAAGTAATGCGCCACAATCAGGAAGATGAAAATCGTGTCAATAAAACCCTGATTGAGTTTTCTCAAAAGCATAATGTCAAATTAATTGCAACTAATAATACCTATTATTTAAATAAAGAAGATGCCAATGCACACGATATTTTATTGTGCGTAAAAGATGGTGAAAAACAGGCAACACCAATTGGCCGTGGCCGTGGTTATCGCTACGGACTTCCAAATCAGGAATATTATTATAAGTCGGAAGAAGAGATGAAAAAACTCTTTGCCGATTTGCCCGAAGCGATTATCAACATTCAGGAAATTGTCGATAAAGTAGAAATTTATTCACTTTACCGTGATGTATTGCTTCCAAAGTTTGATATTCCCGAAGAATTTTTTGTTGCCGAAGATGAAGAAGACGGAGGCGTTCGTGGTGAAAATAAATACCTGAGACACTTAACAATGGAAGGTGCTAAAAGACGATATGGAGAAATTACCGAATCGATTCAGGAACGTTTGGATTTTGAATTATTAACAATTTCAAATTCAGGATATCCGGGTTACTTTTTGATTGTTCAGGATTTCATTGCCGAGGCCAGAAAAATGGACGTATCGGTAGGACCCGGACGTGGCTCTGCAGCGGGTTCAGCTGTTGCCTATTGTCTCGGAATTACCAATATTGACCCCATTAAATACGATTTACTTTTTGAGCGTTTCCTAAATCCTGACCGTGTATCGATGCCCGATATTGATATCGACTTTGATGACGAGGGTCGTGGACGTGTAATGGATTATGTAATCAACAAGTACGGTCAAAAACAGGTGGCTCAGATTATCACGTATGGTAAAATGGCAACCAAATCGGCAATTCGTGATACAGCTCGTGTACTGGATTTACCATTGTTTGAAGCCGATAGAATTGCCAAACTGATTCCGGGAATGATGCCGTCAAAATGGAATCTGGCGCGTTTTATTTCAGAAAGTGAAGATGAGGTAAAAAAAGCCCTTCGTTCTGACGAATTTGATAATGTAAAAGAATTAATCGCCATTGCACACGAAGGTGATTTGGCAGGAGAAACCATTCAACAGGCAAAAATCCTCGAAGGATCGATGCGTAACACGGGAATTCACGCCTGTGGGGTAATTATTACACCATCGGATATTACGAATTACGTTCCCGTTACAACCGCAAAAGATTCGGATTTATATGTAACGCAGTTCGATAACTCGGTGGCAGAAAGCGCCGGACTGTTGAAAATGGACTTCCTGGGTCTGAAGACCCTTACACTGATAAAAGATACCGTAAAACTGGTAAAATACAGAACCAATATTGATCTTGATCCCGATACTTTTCCTATTGATGATCCTGAAACATATGCGCTTTTCCAAAGAGGTGAAACAGTTGGAATCTTCCAATACGAGTCACCCGGAATGCAGAAATACATGAAAGATCTTAAACCAACAGTTTTCGGAGATTTAATTGCCATGAACGCATTGTATCGTCCGGGACCTTTGGAGTATATTCCGTCTTTCGTTCGAAGAAAAAATGGGGACGAAGAAATCAAATACGATTTAGATGCGTGTGCGGAATATTTATCAGAAACCTATGGAATTACAGTTTACCAGGAGCAGGTAATGCTTTTGTCTCAGTCTTTGGCAGGATTTACAAAGGGTGAGGCCGACGTTTTGCGTAAGGCGATGGGTAAGAAACAAAAGGACGTACTGGATAAAATGAAGCCGAAGTTTGTGGAACAGGCTTCCGCAAAAGGTCATGATGCTAAAATTCTCGAAAAAATCTGGAAAGACTGGGAAGCTTTTGCAAGTTACGCCTTCAACAAATCGCACTCAACTTGTTATGCGTGGATTGCCTATCAAACTGCATATTTGAAAGCGCATTATCCTGCAGAATATATGGCAGCGGTACTTTCGAATAACATGAACGATATCAAACAGGTTTCTTTCTTTATGGAAGAATGTAAACGAATGGGATTACAGGTTTTAGGTCCTTGTGTCAATGAGTCGTATTATAAATTTACCGTAAATGATGATTACGCTGTTCGTTTCGGAATGGGGGCGATAAAAGGAGTGGGTTCAGGAGCGGTTGCCACAATTGTTGAAAGCAGAAAAGACGGAAGATATAAGTCGATTTTTGATTTGGCGAAACGAATTGATTTGCGTGCAGCCAATAAAAAAGCGATTGAGAATTTAGCTTTAGCCGGAGGTTTTGATTCGTTTGAAGGAACAACCAGAGCACAGTATTTTCATGATGATGGCGACGGAATTACATTCTATGAAAAAGCAATGCGTTACGGAAATAAGTTTCAGGAAAATGAAAATTCATCGCAAGTGAGTTTGTTTGGAGAAGCGAGCGAAGTACAGATTGCTGAACCTGTTGTACCGCCATGCGAAGACTGGAGTACAATGGAAAAACTGGCGAAAGAAAAAGAAGTTGTCGGAATTTATATTTCCGGACACCCGCTGGATGATTTTAGGTTCGAAATGAAATATTTCTGCAACGCAAGACTTGAAGCGTTAAAAAGTATGAATGAGTATGTGGGGAAAAATCTAACATTTGCCGGAATCATTAATAACGTACAGCATCGTGTAGCTAAGAACGGAAAAGGCTGGGCAGCTTTCAATTTAGAAGGCTATGATGAAAGTTATGAGTTTAAGATTTTTGGCGAAGAGTATTTAAAGTTCCGCCATTTCCTGATTCAGAATAATTTTGCTTATCTGAAAATACTAATAAAAGACGGTTGGGTAAATCATGATACAGGCAAAAAAACAGATCCAAGGATGCAGTTTGTTGAGGTGAGGCAATTGCAGGATGTTTTGGAAGCATTTGCAAAAAAGCTAATTCTGTTACTTAATATTAAAGATTTACAGACTGATTTTATTCATAGATTAAGTCAGTTGTTCAATGCGTATAAAGGAGATAACTCAGTTACTTTTGAAATCATGGAATTAGAAAAGATAAAACGTTTGGTCGAGGTCGAAACCCCAACAGATTTTGAAGAAACTGAAGATGCTGTTTTTGAAGAAGAAAATGATTCTGAAGACACTGTTCAGGAAACCAAAATTCAGCAAGTAAATGAAGTAGAAGAAATAAAAGTAGTGACAAAATTAACGATGCCAAGCCGCAGATTAAAAGTCAGAATATCTAATGAATTATTGGATGAGCTAGAAAAAATGCAGATTAATTTCAAACTCAACTAAAATTTAACAGTTAAAATTTAATTGATAATGTATTTTTCAGGTTAAAATTATGCATGCATAGTAATTTTACACTCATTTGGCTTTTATATCAATAATAATGATAATCTGAATGGGAATGTTGTAAAATAAGAAACGCTAATTATTATAATTTTGTATCAAAATTAACTATGAAAATTATGAAAAAGCATCTATTATTAATTGGATTGATGATTTGCTCTATGACCACAATAGCGCAGACAGAAAGTGCGGATAAACCGGAGAGCTGGTATTTTAAATTAGGAGGTTCCTACTTCATTCAGACTGCTGCAACGGAGTTTCCAATCGTAAACGGTCAGGCACCTAATACGGATGTATATGCTGCTAACGGAACTACTTTAATTTCAAGAGAAACAAATCATGGTTCATTTGGAGAAGGTTTTCGTTCCGGATTAACTGCAGGTTACCGTATTTCAACGCGTTTAGGAGTTGAAATGGGGATTAACTATTATTCTAGTGCAGATAAATTGATGGTTGAAACTACAAATCGTTTAATTGCTACTTCGCCAACAAATATTTTTGTAACCGGTGATGCTGTTGGAAAAATCAGAGCCTGGGATTTATCACCTTCATTAGTGTTATTTTTGGGAGAAAATAAAGGTTTTGAGCCTTACACAAAAGTGGGTGTTATTGTTCCGATCCATGGAGATTTGACTATTGAGACTAATCGTGAGTATTATACTGTAGCACCAACCAGAACAACAGTAGCAAAAACATATGCTGAAGATGTAGTAAAACCTAATCCAACTCTTGGTTTTATGGCTGCGATTGGAACTTCATATAAATTAGGTAAAAAACTGGCATTATTTGCTGAAATTGAATACAGAAACTTTACGGTTCACGGAGATACAAAAGAAACTACTGTGTTTACTGAAAACGGAGTAGATAAATTGCATACAGCCTCTACTTTCAGACCAGATGCTTCGTATTCTGCAATTCATACTAATTATGTAGATAAATTAACTACAAGTTCTAATAGTAAAGTAACTAATTCAGCTGGTTTTGACAATACAAAAGCGACTGATGATATTAGTTCTTATGTTGGAATTAGTGGTGTAGGTTTGACTTTTGGACTACGATACAGCCTGTAATTCTACAGAATTTTATAATTTAAAAGAGGATATTTCTACATGAAAATATCCTCTTTTTTTGTTCTTATGAAAACTGAAGCCCTAGCCCTGATGGGAGCGGCATCCTTTTATGCCGGGGTTCGGCATAAAAGATACAGCGGACAGCAGGATACAGCTCCTCATTATAATTATGATTATTTCGAGTTTCTAAATTCTTTTAAAACTTCATCAATAACCCATGAGGTTCTTGCACCGGATGTTCCTTTTGAAGGAGAAATTCCTTCATTGCCCAAAAGCTCCTCTATAACAGTTTCAATAAAAGGCTGCTGAATATGAAGCGGGTTTTCAATTTCGATAGTTTGCTTGTCACCATTTGCATATTCAATTTTAATGGGATCGTCCCCAAAAGTTGAAAATGCTATTTTGCCTTTGTCGCCTACAATTTCGGTAACATCATAACGCTCAAAACTGGCGAAATTCCATATTCCGGTACCGTGAATTCCGTTTTCGAATAAAAAGGACATTGAAACCGAATCTTCGGCAGGGTAAGCCATGAGTTGAGAAGTCGCATGTCCGCGAACGGATTTTATCGGACCTAAAACAAAATCCAAAAAGTCTAAGGTGTGGCATGCCAGATCAACGAAAATTCCTCCACCTGAAATATGTGGTAAAACGGTCCATGGAAGATTGATTTCATCGTCATAACGTTCCTCAAAAGGATGGTATAAAACACAGTTTACATGTCTGATAGCCCCTAATTTTCCTTCGTCAATTATTTCTTTTATTTTTAAAAAACGAGGCAGACTTCTTCTGTAATACGCAACAAACAAAGGAACGTTGTGTTCTTTACAAACGCTGATCATTTCATTACATTCTTCAAAAGTCAGGGCCATTGGTTTTTCAACATAAACCGGTTTTCCTGCTTTGGCACACAAAATCGTATATTCTTTATGTGAAGATGGAGGAGTGGCGATATAAACGGCATCAACTTCGGGGTCGTTGATTAAATCGACAGCATTTGAATACCATTTTGGAACGTTATGGCGTTTGGCGTAATCTTCGGCAAGTGCTGCATCTCTTCGCATTACGGCTACCAAAGCTGAATTTGGTGCTTTTTGAAATGCCGGGCCGCTTTTAACCTCGGTTACGTTTCCGCAGCCAATAATTCCCCATTTTATGATTTTCATTGTTTGTTTTTTTAGTTTTTCAAATTTAAGGCTATTTGAAAAAGTTAGCCACGAATTCACGAATTTATTTTAATCTATTGTCTAAAAATGCTGTGCTGAATTGTCTGAATTACGAATTTATTTCACGCAGATTTAAAATGATTTAAGCAGATGCACACAGATTTTTTATTTTTAATCTGCTTGATCTGCGGGAGTAAAAATTAGTACGATAAAAAGTCATCAATTATTCTTTCTCGCAGATCTAGCGGATTGCACAGATTTTTTTAACCAGAATCTGCTATATCTGCAAAATCTGCGGGAACAATAAAAACAAAGCCACGGATTCACAAAAATAATTCGTGAATTCGTGGCTAAAAAAATACTTTTTAGATCTTACTTTTTAGGTAAAGCTTTAAAACCCATATTGTAAAGCGTGAACGCCTGAATATCTACACTTTCCTGAATAGTTGCAGCAACTGATTTTCCTGCTCCATGACCTGCTTTTACATCAATACGAATCAAAACCGGATTGTCACCAGTTTGTTTGTCCTGTAGTTCGGCAGCAAATTTAAAACTGTGAGCCGGAACTACACGGTCATCATGATCTCCTGTGGTAACCATAGTTGCCGGATACTGAACGCCTTTTTTAACGTTTTGAACCGGAGAATAGCCTTTTAGGTATTCGAACATTTCTTTGTTGTCCTGAGCTGTTCCGTAATCGTACGCCCAGCCAGCTCCTGCTGTAAAAGTATGATAGCGCAGCATGTCCATAACACCAACAGCCGGCAATGCTACTTTAAACAAATCAGGGCGTTGTGTCATAGCGGCACCTACTAATAAACCTCCGTTAGAACCTCCGCGAATCGCTAAGAAATCGGATGAGGTATATTTTTGAGCGATTAAATATTCGGCAGCAGCGATAAAATCGTCAAATACATTTTGTTTTTGCAATTTGGTTCCTGCATCGTGCCATTTTTTACCATATTCTCCACCGCCTCTTAAATTGGCAACGGCATAAACGCCCCCATTTTCCATCCATACAGCGTTTGCAATGCTGAAAGCCGGAGTTAAACTAATATTGAAACCACCATAACCGTAAAGGATTGTCGGGTTTTTACCGTCAAGTTTTGTTCCTTTTTTATAGGTGATAATCATCGGAATTTTTGTTCCGTCTTTTGAAGTATAGAAAACTTGTTTGGATTCGAAATCATCGCTTTTGAAATCTACTTTGGGTTTTTGGTATATTTCAGACTTACCTGATTTTGGCTCAAATGAAAAGATAGTTCCCGGAGTGGTGTAATTGGTAAAGCTGTAGTACAAAGTTTTTTCTTTTTTCTTTCCGCCAAAGCCGCCTGCAGTTCCAACAGCAGGAAGTTTGATTTCACGTACTAATTTTCCGCTGTAATCATATTGCTGAACCAATGAAACAGCGTCTTTTGTATAATTGGCAAAAAAGTAACCGCCACCAGTGGAAGGAGATAAAATATTTTGGGTTTCAGCAATAAAATCTTTCCAGTTTTCCGGTTTCGGATTATTTACATCAACGGTTACTACACGCTTGTTTGGTGCATTTAAATCAGTATCAATAAACAATTTGCTGCCTTCATTTTCTATGATGTTATTGTCGCTGTTAAAATTGTCAACAATAGTAATTATCGGACTGTTTGGTTTGGTTAAATCTTTAATATATAACTCATTTCCGTAGGTAGAATTGGCAGCAGTAATCACTAAATAATGATTGTCTTCGGTAACTGACCCTCCAACATATCTTCTTTTTTGATCTGCTCCAAAAATGACCTTATCCTCTTTTTGTGAAGTTCCTAATTTGTGAAAGTACAATTTATGCTGATCTGTTTTCGCAGATAACTCGCTTCCTTTTGGTTTTTCATAACTTGAATAATAAAAACCTTCATTTTCATACCAGGAAATACCGCTAAATTTTACATCAACCAGAGTGTCTTCCAAAACTTTTTTAGAAATAGCATCAATAATAATAACTTTTCTCCAGTCGCTTCCGCCTTCAGAAATCGAGTAAGCCGCTTTCGATCCGTCTTTCGAAAAATCCAGTCCGCCAAGTGAAGTGGTTCCGTCTTTAGAAAATGTGTTCGGATCTAAAAAAACTTCTTCTTTGCCGTTCTGATCTTTTCTATAAACAACAGATTGATTCTGAAGTCCGTTATTCTTGAAATAATATGTAAATTTTCCTTCTGTAAAAGGAGCGCCTATTTTTTCGTAATTCCAAAGTTTTTCCATTCGCTCTTTTAAGGCATCGCGAAACGGAATTTTATTCAGATAAGCATAAGTAACTTCATTTTCTGCTTTTACCCAGGCACCTGTTTCATCAGATTTGTCATCTTCAAGCCAGCGGTAAGGATCGGCTACTTTTGTGTTAAAGTATACATCAACAGTTTCGCCTTTTTTCGTCTCCGGATATTGAATTTTATTTTGCCCGAATGAAATTCCTGCAGTAGTCATTGCCATTATAAAAATTGTTTTTTTCATAGTTTAAGTTTGTGATTTCTAACAAAAATATAAATTTTTGTTAGAAAAACATTATCTCAAAATGTTAAACCATATAAGTTATATAAGTAAATGTAAGCAAAGCAAACTTAATTCTATTTATATAAATTATATGGTTTTGAATTGTTATAAATTGAAATTTACACCTAAAACAATATTTCTTCCAATGTTCGGGATTCCGTCTGTTTTTAGTCGTGAAAGATGGGCAATATATTCTTTATCGAATAAATTGTTTCCGTTCAGGTTTACATCAAAAGCGGTTTTGCCCAGTTTTACGGTTCCTCCAAAACCAAGATTTACTAAAGTGTAACCTTTTGAAGCGGTTTCAAAACCACTCACATTATCCTGGTCCAAGGTTGAGGAAACATTTATAGAAGCATATCCTTCTTTGAGCCAGTTTTTAATGTTGAATTCGGTTCTAAGTGTGTTGTTCCAGTTGTTGGCAGGGATTAACGGCAAATAATCATCGTTGTCTTTTTTACCTGTTACGGTTTCAAAACTGGTTTCAAAATGCAGCCAGTCTAACGGATGCGGGTGAAAATGCAATCCAATTTCACCACCAAATAATTTTGCATTATCCTGCACGTAGGCAAAAACATCATTATCGTCTAAAACATCTCCGGTTGGCGAAGTGTAAATGTAATTGTTGATGTGATTATAAAATCCGTTTACGAAAAACTCAAAATGTGAATTTTTATATTCTAAATTCAGATCGGTCTGTACGTTTTGTTCGGTTTTCAAATTACTATTTCCAATTTCGTAACGATTGGTACCTTCGTGAACACCGTTTGAAGTTAGTTCTGCTAAATTTGGAGCTCTGAATCCGGTAGCTACATTCAATCGAAGTGTTAATGGTTCTGCCAATTTGGTTTTGTATCCTAAAGAAGCATTGAAACTGTCGAATGATTTGTCCAGAGCTTCAAAATAGCCTTCTTCGCCTTCAGTTCCATGCACTTCAGAAGTAACATTTCGGTTGTCAAAACGCAAACCGGCTTGCAGCACGCTATTGTTCCATTCGTAATTTGCAGTTCCGAAAACACCAAAATCATTTGTAGTCGCATTCGGGATTAAATATTCTTCACCTGAATTTTTATTGGTTTGATGCATTCCCTGAACTCCCAAAATGGTTTCAATTTTACCGAATTTAGGAAAATGGTATTTTGCATTGTAATTAAAAGTATTCAGTTTCATTCTGAGAGCCGCATCGTTGCTGTCTTCAAATTCGCTTCTGTCATTTGAGATATAACCCAAATCAACATCCAGTTTTGAGTTTTCAAAAAAGATTACATTGTTTAAACTAAACAAATGATTGAAAATTCCCTGTCGTGGAAACTGTGTGTCCTTGCTTGAAGATTGTTCAGCGATTCCGTCTTCCGGAATTCCGATATCCAGTTTGTTGTAATTGTATCTAAAAACACTTGAAAAAGTGGAGTTGCTGTACCCGATTCCGGTTTTAAAATCAGTTTCATTGTAACGTGAATTGGTTACGCGATCGCCATCAGCAATTTTATAGTCAGAATGGGTGTTGAAACTTCCGCGTGCTAAAAATTTCCAGTTGTCTGTAGAAGTTTTTAGTCCGATAGAAGAATTGCTTCCTTGTGTATTGGTAAAATATTTTTGACTGAAATTGGCTTTGAAAGTTCCGGCGTCAGCAAATTTTTCAGGATTGAAATATAAAACACCTCCCAACGCATCAGAACCGTACAATAAAGAAGCTGGTCCTTTGATTACTTCGACACTCTCAATTCCGGCATCATTTAAACCTAAACCATGTTCGTCTCCAAATTGCTGGTTTTCGATGCGAACACCCTGAGAATAGACTAAAACACGATTTCCGCTCAATCCGCGAATCACGGGTTTTCCAATCGAAGTTCCCGTAGAAATCTGAGAAACTCCCGGAATTGTCGCCAGACCTTCAATCAAAGTTGAAGTTCCTTTTTGCTGTAATGTTTTAATACTTTCGTGATCAATTTTCATTACGTTTTGCGATTGCAGTTTGTTAAAAGGAGTAGAAACCACAACTTCATCCATTTCTAAAATGGATTCTAAAAGTGTAACATCGAGTGTGTTTTCTTTGGTTAATTTAGCGATGGTTTTATTCTGATTAGAATATCCAACATAAGAAAAAGCAAGGCGTAAAGTTCCGTTTGGAAGATTTTTTAGTTCGTATTTTCCGTTTTCGTCTGTTGTAGTTCCTTTGTGTAATTCGGGAGTGTAAACAGAAACACCCGGTAATGGCTGATTTTGATTGTCGGTAACAGTTCCTGAAACCGAATTTTGAGCAGAAAGAATGCCCGAAAACCCCAAAATAAGGGCTATTATTATTTTTTTCATTTGAAAATGATTGCTATAATTAATTGATTTTTCTTTTAAATCAAATCAAAGAAACGTGAAGTCTGCTGAATTTTCACAGAATGAAAATCAGTAAACCTGACTGAGTTTTGAATTCAATAAAAGTGTTTTGTTTCGGATAATCGAAACTTAAGAAACTATAGCGGAAGGAGGTCCCCGAAGCGCGTATAAACTTCCTGAAAAGGAAATAATACTTTCAGAAAAGCCAAAGTAATAAGGGATTTCCTGATGATTGCTGAAAAATTGAAATGAAAAATTTTCAGGTGTAATGTAACTTCCAAAAGAAAAATGACAAACAAAACAAGAATCATCGTTATGATGCTGATGTGTAATTTCGCCATTTGCATCATTATAATTATGATGGCATTTTTTTTCTGAAAGCTGTTGCGAGATATGTTCATAACTGTGGATGGACTGAAACAGTATTGAGAACAATACCATCAATCCCAAAGAAAAACCGGTTATGAGCTGTCTTCTTTTCATTATACGGCAAAGGTATAAAAGGGAAATGTAAAAATCTTTGGTTTTTGGGCTTTTTATTGAAAATAGTGCAACAAAATATTTTTATAAAGAATGAAAACAGAATAATTGTATTATAATCGCCTCATCAAATATCATTATATTATATTTGTGTGTCCAATAAATGAACCTCAAAAACGTTTATCTGAAATCTCTTTAACTCAAACACACTATGCGATTATTATTTAGTTGTTTATTTCTAATATCGTTTTTCAATGTTTTTTCACAAGAAGAAAAACCTGAAATTAAACCTGTGGTTAAAATTGACTCTTTATACCGGGAAGATCAGTTTTATGTTTCTGTTACTTACAATCTGTTGGCAGACGCACCAGAAGGCATCAAACGTGATAAATTTTCAGCCGGAATTTCAGCAGGCTTTTTGAGAGATATGCCTATTAATAAAAAAAGAACATTTGCTATTGCAGCCGGTTTAGGATTAACGTATCAGAATTATTTTCAAAATTTAACCATTTCAAAAGATGGTTCCGGAGCATTAATTTACGGTGTTAACGATTATAATGAATTTGTTTCAAACAGATTCAGGCAATATTTAGTAGATGTTCCAATTGAGTTCCGATGGAGGAATTCGACTTATGAAAGTTACAAGTTTTGGAGAATTTATACCGGTTTAAAATTTAGTTATGTTATCTCCAGCAGATCTGTCTTGGATGATGGTGAAAACACGTATAAAATCAACAATAATCCGGATGTCAATAAGTTTCAGTACGGGGCTTATATTTCTGCGGGTTACAATACCTGGAATATTTATTTTTATTATGGTCTGAATCCTTTGTTTAAAGATGTTAAAACGGTTTTAGGAGAAGATGTAAAGATGAAAACTATGAGCCTGGGCCTTATTTTTTATATCTTATAGCCACAAATACAGAAATAAAACCTGTGGAAGAATTCCGATTATAAATCCAATAAACAATTCTTTGTAAGTATGTGCATTCATTTCTAAACGTGATGATGCAGTAATTCCGGTCAGTAAAATCAAAAGAGCAGGCCAATAGGGGTTGTGCATTTGCAAATGCATATTCATTCCAATTACAAAAACGGTAAAACCGCTAATAGCCATCATATGCAGGCTTGCTTTTATTTTAAAAAGCGAATAAATCAAAGCTATAATGGTACTGAATAATCCAGCCAGGAAAAAGAAATGCAGCTCAGGGTAACGATCAATAAGAATGCTTCTTTTTACCAGTAATATAAATAAAAAACACTGTAAAATTAAAGGTATTATTCGTTGGGAAGTCTCATGTATCATGACCGATTTTACATTACCAGTTGTTCGAAGCAGTAAGAAAAACAATAGCGGAACGATAACGGTAATAATCAGAATTTGAAATAAAACAAAGTATTTTTCCTGAATGGTGAATACATCATCCTTGTAAAAAAGATAGAATAAAGTGGCATACATCGATATAAAAATCGGATGCAATATATAGGAAAATAGAGGAAGTATTTTTTTCAAAACGCAGTAATTTGAGGTGTTAAACAAATATAATTGAAATATAAATACGTTTTTGTAAACGCTTTGTTTTTTAAGAAAATCACAACTTTTTTTCGGTCTTTAATGTTTAAATTTGAAAAAAAGAAACTTCTAAATGAGTGTAAACTTAAAAAGCCTTGTTTCGGTTCTTCACGCCGAATGGAACGGCTCAGATACAGCTGTTTTTATTGATCATATTTCGATAGACAGCCGTTCACTGCAAAACGGTTCGCAAACTTTGTTTTTTGCATTGTCGGGTGTCAATAATGACGCACATTCTTATATTTCAGAATTGATGGAAAAAGGAGTGCAGAATTTTGCAGTTGAATATATTCCTGAAAATTGTGAAGGCAAAGCTAATTTCTTAGTCGTAAAATCGACTTTAGAAGCGCTGCAGAAATTTGCGGCTCATCACCGAAATCTTTTTGATTTTCCTGTTATTGGATTAACGGGAAGTAATGGTAAAACAATTGTAAAAGAATGGCTTAACTTCTTATTAAGCCCTGATTATAATATTATCAGAAGTCCTAAAAGTTATAATTCACAGGTTGGAGTGCCGCTTTCGGTGATTGCGATTAATGAAAAACATAATTTGGGTATTTTTGAAGCGGGAATTTCGACGGTCAATGAAATGGACAAATTGGAAGAAATTATCAAACCCACCATCGGAGTACTCACCAATATTGGAACTGCACATGATGAAGGTTTTTTAAATTTAGTACAAAAGATTGATGAAAAATTGCTGCTGTTCAAAGAATCTCCTGTAATAGTTTACCAGAAAAATGAAATAGTAGATTCCTGTTTATCCCAATTTGCGGCCGAATATATGCTGCATCCCCGAAAACTTTTTTCATGGAGTTATACAGATCATACGGCCGATGTTTTTATTTCGAAAAAAGAAAATAAAAGTGAAATAACAAACATTCAGTATCAATATAAAAACGCAAAATATGATTTAAGAATTCCTTTTAGCGATTCGGCTTCAATAGAAAATGCGATTTCGTGTTTATTGGTTTTGCTTTATTTTGAATACGATGTTGAAACGATTCAAAATCGCATACAGGGTTTGTATCCGGTCGAAATGCGCCTGGAAGTCAAAAACGGAATCCATAACTGCAGTATTATTGATGATAGTTACAGTTCCGATTTTCAGTCCCTTAAAATAGCGTTGGATTTTCTCGAAAGCCAAAAAAAGAACGCCTCTAAAACGGTTATTTTATCAGATATTTTTCAAAGCGGATTTTCAAACGAAGAATTGTATTCTAAAGTTTCACACTTAATTGCAGCTAATAAAGTCAATCGTGTTATTGGAATTGGTTCAACCATTTCATTATTTAAAGACAAATTTTCAAATTGTATTACCTATCAAAATACGGCCGAATTTATCCATGATTTTGAGAACCTGAATTTTGTTAATGAAACCATTTTAATAAAAGGAGCAAGGTCGTTTCAGTTTGAAGAAATAGTATCTTTACTGGAAGAGAAAACCCATGAAACCATTCTTGAAATCAATCTCAATTCGATTAGCCATAATTTAAATTTCTTTAAATCTAAATTAGCCAATGATGTTAAGATCATGGTCATGGTAAAAGCATTTGGTTACGGAAACGGAGGATTGGAAATTGCCAAATTATTGGAACATCATAAAGTGGATTATTTAGGGGTGGCTTTTGCCGATGAAGGAATTTCACTGAAAAGTGGTGGAATAAAATTACCCATCATGGTTCTAAATCCCGAATCAACCAGTTTTTTATCAATTATTCAGTATCAGTTAGAGCCTGAAATTTACAGCTTAAAAGGCTTAAATGCTTTTTTGAAAATTGCCCGTGAAAAGAATTTAAAAGACTTTCCTATTCATATCAAACTCGACACCGGTATGCATCGTCTGGGTTTTGAAGAAAATACAATTAATGAATTGATTGAAACTTTAAAAGGAAATTCAACCGTTCGTATTCAGAGTATTTTATCGCACATGGCCACAAGTGATGATATGAAACATTATGAATTTGCACTTTCTCAGATTCGATTGTTCGAAAAACTGTCTTCAAAATTAATGAATGAATTAGGTGTAAATCCAATTCGTCATATACTGAATACTTCCGGAATTAGTAATTTTCCGGATGCACAATATAATATGGTGCGACTGGGGATTGGACTTTATGGGGTCTCCAATGACTCTTCAGAACAAAAATATCTGGAAAATGTTGGAACCTTAAAATCGATTATTTCTCAGGTTCGAACAATTCCAGCCGGAGACAGCGTTGGTTACGGACGCAGATTTATGGCTGAAAAAGAAACTAAAATTGCGACTATCCCGATTGGTTACGCAGACGGAATCTCAAGATTATGGGGTAATGAAGTAGGTTATGTAACGATTAAAAATCAAAAAGCATCCATTGTAGGAAGTGTTTGCATGGATATGCTGATGGTAGATGTAAGCAAAATTGATTGCAAAGAAGGGGATTCGGTTATTATTTTTGGAGAAAGTCCAACTGTAACAGAGATTGCAGATGCTTTAAAAACCATTCCTTATGAAATTCTGACCAGTATTTCGCAACGTGTCAAAAGGGTATTTTTTAGATAGAATTAAGGAATTTTGAAGAAAATTACGTATTTTCGATATTCATTTATTTAAAAACTAAACAAATCAGATATGGGATTTTTTTCAGAATTTAAGGCATTTGCAATGAAAGGCAATGTAGTTGACCTTGCTGTTGCTGTAATTATCGGAGCTGCTTTTGGTAAGATTGTAAGTTCATTAATTGATGATGTAATTACGCCATTGATATTAAAACCTGCTTTAGAGGCTGCTCATTTGTCAAGTATTGAGCAATTAACCGCTTTCGGAGGTGTAAAATACGGAATGTTTCTTTCGGCGGTAATTAACTTTGTAATTGTGGCATTTGTTTTATTCCTGATTATTAAAGGATTAAATAATCTTAAAAAGAAAGAAGAGCCAGCACCGAATCAACCAGCGGCGCCTACTCAGGAAGAACTGCTTACTCAGATTAGAGATCTTTTGAAAAATAAACAATAATACAATATACCGCTACACTAAGTCTAACTTAACCGCTTCTTGATTGAGCGGTTTTTTTATTAATAAAGTTTCTTTATTCTAATATTATTTTCTTAACCACCGTAGCTCCCTCTCTTTCAAGATAAATATAATAAATACCGCTTGGTGAACCAGCTAAATTGATAGTGTTATTGTTTGAATCTCCTACGAATTTTGTTGTTTTTACTAATTTTCCTAAGGCATCGTAAATCGTTGCTTTTTCAAGTGTGATATTGTCAATGTAGACTTCTCCTTTTGAAGGATTGGGGTAAAGGGCTATTGTATTAAAAACTGATTCTGAAATATCTAATGATGGGCAGTTGAGGCTGTAACTTGCTGTTGCGTCTTTTGCTGTGGACCAATTGGTATTAGAGTAAGCAACATCATCTACTTGGATACAACTTAAATTTGGGTTATAAAAAATCTTTATTTTACCTGTTCCAATTAGTGTGTTTTTTCCATTCTTTAAGTTTAGACTATTTAATAATGGATTATTTGAACAATGCAAACTAGTCAGAGCTGTATTTTTAGAAACATCCAAACTAGTAAATTTATTGGTATTGCAACGTAAATTAGTCAAAGACGCATTTTTAGAAACATCCAAACTAGTTAATTCATTAAGTGTACAATACAAAGTAGTAAGAGCTGTATTTTTAGAAACATCTAAGCTACTTAATTTATTATCACCGCAAATCAAAGAAGTTAAAGCAATGTTTTTTGATATATCTAAATTTGTTAATAGATTATTTTCGCAATCTAAAGTTTTTAAAGCTGTATTTTTAGAAACATTAAGAATGTTTAATAGATTACCCCCACATTCTAAGGAAATCAAAGCAGTATTTGTAGTAATATCCAAATTGTTTAATTCGTTAAAACCGCAATTTAAAGAAGTTAAAGCTATATTTTTAGCAAAATCCAGATTAGTTAAACGATTGGAACTACAGTCTAAAGAAGTCAAAGCAATATTTTTAGTAATGTTCAAACCAATCAATTCGTTAACACGACAATTTAAAGAAGTCAAAGCGGTGTTTGTAGAGACATTTAAATTGGTTAATATATTTTGATGACACTCTAAAGTTTTTAAAGCTGTATTTGAAGCAATATTCAAACTAGTTAATTGATTAATGCCACACGACAGATAAATCAAAGACGTGTTTTTAGTAACATCCAAACTAGTTATTGCATTTTGTCCGCAAGCTAAGTATGTCAAGGCTGTATTTAGAACAACATTCAAACCGCTCAATTGATTCAAATAACAATATAGAAGGGTCAAAGAAGTATTTTTAGAAACATCTAAATTGCTCAATTTATTGTAGCTGCAATCTAAAGAGGTCAAAGCTGTGTTTTTAGAAACATCTAAACTGAGTAATTGATTTTTATTACAATTCAAATAAGTCAACGCCGAAAAATTCTGAATACCGGTTAGATCAGAAATAGAACTTGATGAAACATCCAAGGAAGTTAAAGTATTTATTTTTGCAGTCAAAACTTTGCCATCGGGAACACCAGAATCAATGCCAAGAGCAATTAATTTATTCTCAAAATTTATATCCGGAATAAATGTGTCTTGACCAAAAGAAGATAAACTAGCTAGGAAAAGTAATAAGAGTAATTTTATTTTCATAAGTAAATTAGTGGTCATTTCAAGATGGGCAAATGTATTAAATATAGTTTATTTCACTATGGTTACCTACAATATTAATTTCCAAGTCTTTTAATTTTGGTTTAAATAAGTGAGATAAAAGTTCTTGTTTTCAAAACTAATTTATATTTAATAGTTTCAAAATCTTTAGTGCAATTTATTCTATGTTGTACTAAAGATTGATGTTAGGTATAATACAAAATGTTTCGTTTGTAACAATTTGTTGTTTTTTGTGAATTGAATTGTATTAGTGTTTATTATCCTTACTTTTGCAATCTAAATTAGAACATTCATAATAAAAAATATAAAAATGAGAATAGCGGTTGTAGGCGCCACCGGTATGGTAGGCGAGATAATGTTAAAAGTTTTAGCAGAAAGAAATTTTCCGGTTACAGAATTAATTCCTGTTGCTTCAGAGAAATCTGTTGGTAAAGAAATCGAATATAAAGGACAAAAATATAAAGTTGTTGGTTTGCAGACTGCGGTTGATTTAAAAGCAGATATTGCTGTTTTCTCTGCGGGTGGTGATACTTCTCTGGAATGGGCACCAAAATTTGCTGCTGCAGGAACAACTGTTATTGACAATTCATCTGCATGGAGAATGGATCCGACAAAAAAACTGATCGTTCCTGAAATCAACGCAGAGTCTTTAACTAAAGAAGATAAAATCATTGCAAATCCAAACTGCTCTACGATTCAGATGGTATTGACTTTGGCTCCTTTGCATAGAAAATACAACATTAAAAGAATTATTGTTTCGACTTACCAATCGATTACCGGTACTGGTGTAAAAGCGGTTAGACAGTTAGAAAATGAATACGCAGGAATAGAAGGTGATATGGCGTACAAATATCCAATTCACAGAAATGCAATTCCACAATGCGATAGTTTCGAAGCAAATGGATACACGAAAGAAGAAATGAAATTAGTTCGTGAAACTCAAAAAATCCTTGCAGATAATACGATCAGAGTTACGGCTACTGCAGTTCGCGTTCCTGTTGTTGGAGGTCATAGTGAGGCTGTAAATGTTGAGTTTACCAATGATTTTGAAGTGAATGAAGTTCGCGAAATTTTACAAAATACTGATGGAGTAGTGGTTCAGGATGACCTTGATGCGTTTTCTTATCCAATGCCATTATTTGCTGAAGGTAAAAATGAAGTTTTTGTTGGAAGAATCCGTCGTGACGAAAGCCAGCCAAATACTCTTAACATGTGGATCGTTGCTGATAACTTAAGAAAAGGTGCTGCGACAAACACAATCCAAATTGCTGAATATTTAATTCAGGCTGGGTTGGTATAAACTGAGGTTACAAAAATTGTTATAAAGAGAAAACCGTAATTACGAAAAGTGATTACGGTTTTTTTATTGGTATAAGTAAATAAAAAAGCGAGAAACTTAAATTCTCGCTTTTTTTATATTTTAATATTCCGGAGCCAGTTCAAGTTCCAGTCCTTCTAATTCAGTAGTAATTGGAATCTGACATCCTAAACGGCTGTTAGACTTAACATAAAATGCTTCTGAGAGCATGGCTTCCTCTTCATCTCCCATTTCCGGTAATGCAACATCATTTAGAACGTAACACTGGCAGGAAGCACACATCGCCATTCCGCCACAAGTTCCTTCTACAGGAAGTTCGTAGGCTTTGCATAACTCCATTATATTCATTGCCATATCCGTTGGAGCCTGTAATTCGTGTATTACTCCTTCACGGTCTTTAATCTTTATTAATACATCCATTTTAAATTATTGGAATTTATTGCTTAGAATTTGATAACGTGAACAAACCCTAAAATTTATATTAACTATTTGGTTTTAAGCTAAAAGCGTATTCTTTTGTACTACTGTCTTTAATGTGCATTTTTAATCCAATTAAATTGCCTCCTTTTTCCAGTAATGTTACTATAGCAATTACAGAGTAATAATCATTATCAGACTGAAAAATCAAAGTTCCTTCATATGTTGAATTTAGGACACCCTGCTTATCACTCTGAGCAGCTAATTTTCTTGGATGAGAAAAATCTGCTGTGCTGTAAGTCGCTTTATTGGAGAACTTTGCTTTTCCTTCGCAAAAATCATATAAAAAATCGTAATTACCAATTCTAAGGCTGCCTTCTTCATTTTTGCTATTGACAGAAAATACAATTTTCCCTGAATAACTGTAATCAGACCATTCTTCAGATTCATTTAGCCAGGCTTTATCTACAATTAATGTTTCCGTCCCTTGCTGAGCATAATTTGGAGCAACTGAAAATAAAAGCAATAACAATATGTAATATTTTTTCATGATTTAAGATTTTAAGGGGTTCTGTTACAAATTTAAGTTAAATGTGTAACAATTTCTTAACAAAATGTCTTAAATCTTTGTGCTATTTTTTATTGGAATCGCAAAAAATATTGTCTTTTGATTGTTTTGTTGAAAAATATCTATTAAAACAAGTCAAATATCCATTATTCTTGTTAAATATTCAAACTCAAAAAAGGGAGCTTATTACATGATATTTACCACAGTTTCTATTTGCGGAGCATATTTTTTAATAGTTGTTTCTACGCCTGCTTTTAAGGTCATCTGATTAACGCTGCAGCTAATGCATGCTCCTTCAAGACGCACTTTTACATGCTTATCGTCTTCTATTGAAATCAGCGTAATGTCCCCACCATCAGAATTTAAAAAAGGTCTGATTTCATCAAGAGCCAATAATACGTTGCTTGTTAATTCTTCTGTTGTCATAATGTTTTTCAATTAGAAAATTAGTCAATTAGAAAATTAGATAATGAGTTAGATTGACAATTATCTAATTTTCTAATTATCTCATTGTCTCATTTATATTAATTCTTTTTAACTGCTGAACAACCCGCCATTGTTGTAATTTTTATGGCTTCTGTTGCAGGCAGGCTTTCATTTCTGTTTACTGTTTCCTGAACTACTTTTCGGGTAATTTCTTCAAATACAGTTTCAATTGCTGAAGCTGTTTGTAAAGCCGCCGGACGTCCATAATCTCCAGCTTCACGAATAGATTGTACAATTGGAACTTCTCCTAAAAATGGGACATTTAAATCTTCTGCAAGATTTTTTGCTCCTTCCTGTCCAAAAATATAATATTTATTGTCAGGCAATTCTTCTGGTGTAAAGTACGCCATATTTTCGATAATTCCCAAAACAGGGACATTAATATTGTCCTGCATAAACATTGCCACTCCTTTTTTAGCATCTGCTAAAGCCACAGCTTGTGGTGTACTCACGACAACAGCTCCTGTTATAGGTAGTGACTGCATGATTGATAAATGGATATCTCCTGTTCCCGGAGGCAGGTCAATAAGCATGAAATCTAATTCTCCCCAATCTGCATCAAAAATCATTTGGTTCAATGCTTTTGCAGCCATTGGACCTCTCCATATTACAGCCTGGCTGGGTGCTGTAAAAAATCCGATTGAAAGCATTTTGATTTCATAACTTTCAACGGGTTTCATTTTAGATTTTCCGTCAACAGTAATCGAAATTGGTTTTTCATTTTCAACATCAAACATAATTGGCATTGACGGACCATAAATATCAGCATCAAGAACACCAACTGAAAAACCCATTTTTGCCAGTGTTACGGCTAAATTTGCTGTAACAGTAGATTTTCCAACACCGCCTTTTCCAGAGGCAACAGCTACAATATTTTTGATTCCCGGAATAGCACGCCCTTTAATTTCGTTTTTTTCCGGAGTTTCTACCTTAATGTTTACTTTAATTTTTGCTTCTGGCGATATTAATTCATGAATTGTTTTTTTAATATCATCTTCAGCTCTTTTTTTAATGTGCATAGCAGGTGTATGAAGTACTAAATCTACCACAACCTCATCGCCAAATGTAATAACGTTGGCAACAGCACCGCTTTCAACCATATTTTTACCTTCTCCTGCTATGGTTATCGTTTCCAGAGCTTTAAGGATTTCTTTTCTATCTAATTTCATTTTTGATATAATATTTTCTAATGAGTGAAATTAATTTTTAAGTGCTATTTTATTTAAACTAATTTCAGTTTGCAAAGATAACGCATTATGTTTGGATTTTTATGGTTTTGAATTGTATTTGTTGATATTACAATTATTCAAAATGATAAAGTGTGTTTTTTAAAAGAGATTCTGACTTTTTTAACCACAAGAAATATAAAAATGAGTGAGAAACAAAAATAAACCCGCCAGGATTCTGATTTGGCGGGTTACTTAAAAAAAATGGTCTACAAGTTATTCGTATTTTAGGTATTTAAGAATATCAATTTTTGTTACCTGATATGCTTTTGCTAAGACAATTATCAAAGTTAATGCCAATAATGAAATTAGTGATATCGAAAACGGAACAACCGAAATATTAATTCTAAAAGCAAAATCTTCAAGCCATTTTTCTAATAGAATATACGCTGGTACAATTCCGACTGCAAATCCCATTAAGCAGAAAATGATGTATTGTTTTGATAATTCTTTAAGCAGTATATCTGTTTCGGCACCAAGGGTTTTTCTTATGGCGATTTCTTTCAGTCTTCTTTCCATAGAAAAAGATGCTAAAGCAAATAATCCAAAAACAGCAATAATGATTACAACTAAATTTAAAATAAAAAACAGATTCTTTTGCTTAACCTGTTCTTCATAGGTTTTTGCAAATTGTTTGTTCACGAATTCGTAATCAAAAGGATAATCCGGATTTACATTTTTCTCCCAATAGCTTTTTAATCCTTTTAGGGTTTCAGATAAATTATTTGGTGATACTTTTACCAAAACTCTAGAGAAATTATTCCATTTCAGGGTTTTTAGATTGATAAAAACCATTGGAGAAACCTTATTTTGCAAATCAGTTAAATTAAAATCTTTTACAACGCCCACAATTTTAAATTTCAAATTATCACCATTATCAATACTCCAGCCTGATGTTATCATGGTATTGATCGGGTTTTTAAGATTTAGGGTTTTTACGAGCGTTTCATTAATAAGCATTCCGTTTACAGTGTCTGAAGCAAATTGAGGAGACAAGTCACGTCCTTCAAGGATCTTAATTTTCATCATGTCAAGAAAACCGTAATCCATTTCGATGTTCTTTGGCTGTACAAAAATTCCATTATGATTAAATCCTGAACTTGAACCTTCATTACCTCCAAAAGTACCGGCAAATGTAGTAACATCGACAACTCCGGGTATTTTTTTGATTTCTTGTTTAGCGGTAAAATAATCCTGCGTTTTTGTCAGTCTGTTTTTGGTATTGTACGTAATCGAAAGTACCTGGTCACCGTTAAAACCAAGATCTTTATTCATCATATAATTAACCTGCGAATTAACAATTAATGCACCAATGATGAAAAATGCAGCAATTCCAAACTGAAAAATAAGCATCGAATTGCGAATCCAGATTCCGCTTTTACTTCTCGAGAAATTACCTTTTAAAACCTTTAATGTTTCAAAATTTGAGATATAAACAGCAGGGAAAATACCCGCAAAAATGAGTACTAATCCAAATATTAAAATGAGCTGCAGGTAAAATTCACCGCCATTCATAGTCAAAGTTTTTCTCAAAAAGGTGTTATAGTAGGGTAATGAAAGCTCTACAATAGCAAGTGCAAAAGCAATGGCAACCAAAGTAATTAAAGCCGTTTCAAAAATAAACTGCATTATAATTTGCTTTTTTGTTGCGCCTACAATCTTGCGAACGCCTACTTCTTTGGCACGTTTGATAGCTGATGCGGTCGCCAGATTGATGTAGTTTACCATAGATAAAACTAAAATCAAAACGGATAAACCGCCCATAATATAAAGCAATTTCAAGTTACCTTGTCCTTCAGGAAGATTTTGTCCCCCTGAGCTTTTTGTGCCATGCAAACGAGACGTTTTCAATTGGTTCAGTATTACTTTAATCTCGCCATTTTCTTTTAAATACTGTTCTACGGTCTGACCAGCTGCTTTCGCATCCTTTACAGTTCTGTTGACATAATTTACATTTTGCATTTTCTTTAAAACTTCAGAAGCATCAGTGCCTCTTTTAGTTTTAACCATTAGAGCATAATTAAAATTTCCCCATTGATCCTTGTCGCCATCGCGTTTTATGCCGCTAAAAATATAATTTGGTTCGATCGAAGAAGGTTTGGTTACACGGTAAACTGCTTTTACAGTATAATCTTTATTATTATACGAAATGGATTTTCCAATTGGATCATCATTTTTGAAAATCAGCTGCGCTTGTTCTTCAGATATAGCAGCACTGTTTTTTTCTTTCAAAATGTTCTTTTTGGCACCTTTTATAATTTCAAAAGGGAAAAAATCAAAAAAGTTCTCATCTGTGAGTGTAATTTTTTTATCCAGTATTTTTTGATCCTGAAATTTAATAACGCTCTCGTCGTACCAATTATAAAGAAAACACACTTTATCAATTTCCGGAATAGTGGCTTTACAAGTCTCGCCAAAAGGGATTGAACTAGTAGCCCAAGTATCCCCCGTTGTGCCAATTTTGTTTAGTACAACGTAAACGTTTTCTTTTTCAGGATTCCATTGATCGTATGCATTCTCATTATTCCAATATAAGATAGCAAAAATCACACTGGCAATTCCGATGCTTAATCCTAAAACATTTAAAAACGAAAACAGTTTGTTTTGCTTCAAATGATAAATAAATATTTTAAACCAGTTCAAAATCATGGGATGTGTTGTTATAGTTATTCAGCGTGGACTGATTTTAAATAATTGCGAATATTTTGCAGACAAACTCTACCAGAATTATGATTGCAGTTACAATGAATTTTAGCATCTTTTCTTATTTAGCGTCCATAAAAACATCAACATTTCGTTGATTTAATTTTTCAGAAAATACAACACCGTCTTTCATATGAATGGTTCTTTGCGAAAAGGAAGCATCATAATCAGAATGGGTAACCATCAAAATGGTGGAGCCTTTAGCATGCAGATCGGTCAGGAGTTCCATGACTTCGTTACCGTTTTTACTATCCAGATTTCCGGTTGGCTCATCGGCCAAAATGATTTTTGGATCATTTACCAAAGCTCTGGCAACGGCAACTCTTTGCTGCTGACCGCCTGAAAGCTGTTGTGGAAAATGTTTCAGGCGATGTGAAATATTTAGCCTTTCGGCAATAGCTTCAATTTTTTTTCTTCTGTCTGCTGCTTTTACATTATTATAAAGCAAAGGCAACTCGATATTGTCATAAACAGAAAGCTCGTCGATTAAGTTGAAATTCTGAAAAATGAATCCGATATTTTCTTTGCGAACCTGAGCTCTTCCTTTTTCTTTAAGGCCAATCATTTCCTGGTCTAATAATTTGTAGCTTCCTTCAGAAGCACTGTCCAGAAGACCGATTATATTCAACAAAGTAGATTTCCCACAGCCAGAAGGTCCCATGATAGTTAAAAAATCCCCTTTTTTAATTTCTAAAGAAATGCCGCTCAATGCTGCTGTTTCTACTTCTTCTGTCCTGAAAACTTTCGTTAAATTTTGAATTTTTATCATTTTGTAAAGGTGTTAAATGTTATTGACTGTGTTTTTTGATTGATGATTGATGTTTTATAATTGTGAATGATTAATTGTGAATTGCAGACTGAATAGAAAGTTCTTCAATATCCTTATAATCTGAATAGGATGATGTAATTACAGATTCTCCTTCCTTTAATCCTTCGAGTACTTCATAGTAAGATGGATTTTCCCGTCCTAATTTTATGTTTCTTCTTTCGGCTTTGTTTCCTTTTACTACAAAGATCCATTTTCCTGCCGCTTCCTGATTGAAGCTTCCTTTTGGCAAAACCAGTATTTTGTTTCTTTCAGATAAAATCAGTTTTACGCCAAAACTTAATCCGTCCTGCAGTGCGATATTTTCTTTAGATGTAAAAGCCAGTTCTACTGTAAAATGCCCGCTTTTAACTTCCGGGATTACTTTTGTTACCAAAACTTCGAGTATTTTTCCTTTATATTCGACCTGACCTTTTAAGCCTTCGCTAACTTTCTCCAGATAAAATTCATCTACATCTGCAGCCAGTTTATAACCTCGCTTTGAATCGATTTTTCCAATGCTTTCTCCAGCCTGAAATGTTTTTCCTAAAACCGGTTCAAAAGAAGTTAATCTTCCTGATTCTGGAGCAGTGATCAGGAAATTTTTTTTGTTGTTTCGAAGGATTTCCAGACTTTTCTCCATGGTCTGAATCGAACGGTTAATTTGTGAAATCTGTAACTGATTGGACTGTTTTTCTTTTTGAATACTCTGCTGAATTGTTTTTTTGCGTTCTTCCTGAAAACGTAAGCTTTCCTTAAAAGTATTCCAGTCATTTTTCGAAATAACATCTTTTTCAAACAATTTCGAGTTCATATCGTACAATCTTTTGGCGTCGTTGTAATCATGTTCAATTAAAACCAAATCTTTGTTTAAATTCAACTCCTGATTTCGGATATTCAGTTTTCCGGTATTCAAATTGTTGATTTGTTCAATTATTGCTGTTTCCTGAGTCAGGTAATTTAATTCGGTATTCGGATTATACAAACGTGCCAGTGACTGACCTTTTGTAACCATTGCGCCGTTTTCTACAAAAATCTCTTTCACAGATCCGCCTTCAGTAACGTTCACCAGCATAACATTCAGTGGTTCAACCTTGGCCTGAAAAACAACGAAATCTTCAAAAAAAGCTTTTTCGACTTTTTGAACTGAAATTTCTTCTGCTTTGACATTTAAGGTTCTTTTTGAATTGAAAGAAAAAAAGATCAGAACAGCCAAAACTAAAAAAACTCCAATTGCTATTGTGAGATATCTAATTTTTTTATTTTTACGAGGAATTACCTTGTCCATTTGTTAAATAATTTACTGATAATCAATAGGTAAATACTGTGCCATTAAATTTATTATTTGTAAAGCGCTGATTTAAAAGGAGCTTTCAGAATCATCAGAAAAACCAGTGTCCGATAATGAACAGTTGACCGTTCGAAAATGGACAAAAAAACACAACATGAGAAAAAAACAGGCCCAAATATTAATTGTCGACGATCAGGAAGAAATTCTTTTTTCGGCAAAAATGATTCTCAAGAAGCATTTTGAAACCATTTTTACGACAAATAATCCAAAAAAAATCATTTCTCTTCTCAGTGAAAATGAAATAAATGTGGTTTTGCTCGATATGAATTACCGAATTGGTTTTGAAGACGGGCGCGAAGGAATTCATTGGCTGAAAGAAATTAAAACACTCTCGCCTCAGACTATCGTGATCTTGATGACAGCTTTCGGAAAAATAGAAACTGCAGTAGAAGGAATAAAAATAGGGGCTTTTGATTATGTTTTAAAACCGTGGCACAACGAAAAATTACTGGAAACAATTGATAAGGCTGTCGCCGAAAGCAGAAAAAATAACAAAAAACCAATTGTAGAAAAAACAGATAAACAGTATTTTACCGGTACTTCCCAAAAAATAAAACAAGCCTATTCAATTGCTGAAAAAGTAGCAAAAACCGATGCGAATGTTTTGATTTTAGGTGAAAACGGAACAGGGAAATATGTTTGTGCAGAATTTATCCATCAAAATTCAGAACGAAAAAGCCAGTCTTTTGTTCATGTCGATTTAGGTTCTCTAAGTGATAATTTATTCGAAAGTGAACTTTTTGGATATGCTAAAGGTGCTTTTACAGATGCCAAAACCGATACGCCAGGAAGATTCGAAAGTGCACAAAACGGAACTATTTTTCTGGATGAAATTGGTAATATTCCGCTTCATCTGCAATCTAAATTACTGCATGTTTTACAGACTAAAACAGTAACACGTTTGGGCGAAAGCAAACCAAGACCATTGAATGTCCGAATAATTTCGGCTACGAATAATGATATTAAAGCAGAAGTAAAAAACAAAACCTTTCGTGAAGATTTGCTGTATCGGATCAACACAATGGAAATAAATCTGCCGCCTTTACGGGAGCGAAAAGGAGATATTGTTCCGATGGCGCATTTTATTTTAGAAAATATTGCCGAAAAATACAATCAGGAAAACTGGCATTTTGAAGAAAATGTAGCGCCGTATTTAGAACGATATCCATGGAAAGGAAACATCCGTGAAATGCAAAATAAAATCGAACGTGCTTTGATTCTGGCTGATAGCCATACAATTTCTGTTCATGATCTTGATATTCTGGATTTTGAGGGAATTCAGGAAAATGATGAAAATCCGTTGTCAGAAATGGAAAAAACGGCCATTGAAAAAGCACTTTTAAAACACCACGGCAATATCAGTAAAACTGCTGATGAATTAGGTTTATCGAGAGCTGCTTTGTACAGAAGAATTGAAAAATACGATTTAAAAAATATAGGGTAATAATTTTTTTTCTCGCAGGTTCTGCAGATCTCACAGATAAAAATGATTCAATTTTAAAAATGCGCGAAATCTGCAGAATCTGCGGGAAACTTAAATTTAAAGATTTTGAAAAATCATTTTTTTAATCTGTGGCAATAAAAAATAAATTAATGAAAAACTGGAAATTTCATAACGCATTATTCATCAGGGCTGTATTTGTAATGCTGCTCTTTTTTTTCTGTGTTTTTTTAATCTTTAAAATGTTTTATTTCAACGCTATTCTGGTTACTGCTTTTGCTTTCGTAATGCTGGGCGAAATGTATTTTTATGTTCGAAATCAATCTCAGTTTTACGACCGGACTTTACTTTCGATTCTGCATAATGATTTTTCAAACCACTTTCCCGAAGGAAGTAAAAAAGATAATTTTAAAAACCTGCATCTTTTATATGAGACTTTAAAAGTACAGCAGCAGGAACAAACTTCAAAAGAACTGATTTATCGTTCACTTTTAAATAATATCGATACCGCAGCCTTAATTTTGGAAAAAGAAAATGAAGACTGGAATATTTTTTTGATGAACGATTGTTTTTCGGATTTATTTAAAGTTCCAAAAGTCAGTCATTGGCAATACCTTAAAAATTATCTTCCATCATTATGCAATGAAATCGAGAAAACAGATTTCGCCGAATTAAAATCGGCAATCTCTATTAAGATTGAAGAGCAGGATTTGCAGACCTTTATATTACAAACTTCACATACCCAAACTTACAATAAAGAATATTTTATCATTTTACTGGACAGTATACAGCGCGTTATTGAAAAGAAAGAAAAAGAAGCGTGGATTAACCTGATGAAAATTATTTCACACGAATTAATGAATTCTTTAACGCCAATTCGGGCGCTTTCGCAGAATTTACTTCAGATTGTCGATCAGGAAAAGTTGGAAGAAGATGATTTTGAAGACATCAAAAGCAGTATTTCGACAATTATAAACAGAAGCGATCATTTGCAGGTATTTGTAGAAAACTATCGTAAACTGGCGATGCTGCCGACTCCAACCAAAGAAAAGGTTCTCATAAATTCACTTTTTGAAGACTGTCTGCGTGTTATGAATCCAATTCTGAAAGCAGAAAATATTGAATTAATCAATAATATTCACAGCTCAAGATCAATCCTGATTGATAAAAATCAAATAGAGCAGGTAATTATCAATTTAATTACCAACAGTATTTATGCATTAAAAGAAAAACCCCGGAAAAAACTGTTTGTATCTAGCTACACGGATAATAATCGATTTTTTATAACCATTTCGGACAACGGAAAAGGAATCGATCCTGAAATTCAGGACAAAGTATTTTTACCTTTCTTCACTACCAGAAAAGACGGAGCCGGAATAGGCTTAACGCTTTCTAAAAACATCATCGAAGCCCATGGCGGTTATTTAAGTTATCAGACTGATAAAGACAAAACAAGTTTTATTATTTGCCTGATTTAATTGTAATAAAATTCTGCATATCAATGTGTTAAGTGTTATTTTGGCATGATGTGAATTTTAAAATATGTTCTAAAGATTCTATAAAACGATTCTTGATGTTGCGTCGTAAATTTGAAATACCCTAAATTTTTGATTTTCAATATTTAAAAAATATAGTGAAAAATCGTTTTGAAGGTTTCAAATTTTTAATATGGTTGCGCTATTTTTTTAAATAAATAATTTAAAATATTTAAAAAGATAACATCATGAAACAATTACATAAATCCCTCCTAATTATAGCAATAGCTTTTGTATTAACTTCATTTGGTTTTAAGACTAAAGATATAAAGCCAGTGGATAATTTGTACACAAAAGAAAATCCGGAAGTTCAAAAGAATTCTGATTCTACTAATAATTTGTCTAAAAAATCTTCAAAAGAAGTGTATCTTTTATCCAGACAGTATGATCGTCTTCAGATAGCTTTGGACAAATACGAAAAAATTCAAAGAAAAAAACTGTGGAAAAAAATTGATATTGACAGTGCCACCTACAAAGATTTAAAACCTTTTGACAGTGGTGTTGCGGTGAAACAAATCCGTGAGCGTTTGTATATTGATGGGGATTTAAAAAAAGATTCAAAAAGCAGTTTGTATGATGAAGAACTCATGGCCGGCGTTTTAAATTATAAAAAGAGATATGGTCTTGCTTTAAATTATAAACTGACATTTGATCACATTAAACAAATGAATGAGCCTGTATCTGAAAGAATCAGAACCATAAAACTAAATATGGAGCGCTGTCGTTTGATTCCGGAAAATTTAATAGAGGCAAGAGATTATATTATGGTCAATATTCCGTCTTATAAACTGTTGTATGTTAAAAATGGAGCAAACGAATTTACCTCTGATGTTTTTGTGGGAACTACATGGGCAGAAACGGAAATTTTTAGCAGTACGATGGATAGAATAGTCTTCAGCCCATATTGGAATGTTCCGCAGAGTATTATTGATAATGAATTAAAACTGAACATGGCCAAAGACAAAAATTATCTGGAGGAAAATAACATGGAATGGAATGGAGGCAGGGTAAGACAAAAACCAGGACCAAAAAATTCTTTGGGATTAGTGAAGTTTTTGTTTCCAAATCCTTTCGACATTTACATGCACGATACACCGGCCAAAAGTTTGTTTCAGTTTGAAAAACGTACATTTAGTCACGGATGTATCAACATAAAAGAGGCCAAAAAACTGGCTCATGTTATTTTGAAAGACGATCCGGACTGGACTGATGAAAAAATAGACAGTGCAATGGATGGCGTAAATGAAACAACCTGTATCCTGAAAACTAAAATTCCAATATACATAGGCTATTTTACTTCCTGGGTAAATGAAGAAACAGGTGAAGTTTATTTCCTTCCGGATGTGTATCAGAAAGATAAGGAAAAAGTGTTAGATAGTACTAATGGTTTGGTAATGGAATAATTACAATTGAATTTCAGGCTGCCAGAAGTGTTTATCAAAATCAACGATTTGATTGTTAACGACTTTAATGCCTTCGTTTTCTAAAAGCTGCTGCATTAAATTAGTTCCGTCAAAATGATGTTTTCCGGTCAAAAGCCCTTTTCGGTTTACAACTCTGTGCGCCGGGACGTCATCCATATTGTGACAGGCGTTCATGGCCCAGCCTACCATTCTGGCCGAACGAGCTGTACCTAAGGCTTTTGCGATTGCGCCATAAGATGTTACTTTTCCGTATGGGATTTGTCTGGCGATTGCATACACTCTTTCGAAAAAATTTTCCTCAGCCATAGTTTGGTTGTTTGCCACAGATTAAAGAATAAAATTCGGTTTTATTAACGATTGAAACACCTTTTTTGCCCTATTGCCAAAGAAGCCAATTTAATCTTTTAATCTGTGGTTTATTATTATCCGAAATAATAATTCAGAATATTAAAAAGCGTTACAAGAGCGACCAAACCCGTAATGCTTCCAATAATGGTGTTCATATTCCGCATTAAGTAATCGGTTTTCTGTTCTATTTTGCCGAAGAAGGCAATATAGCTGTACAAAGCGGCAAATGAACCCAGAACTGATCCTAATACAAAGGTGAATATAATATTGTTTTCAAATGCAAAAAGATGATAAGAAGACAATGTCACACTTACAACTACATAATAAGGAATAGGAAAAAAGTTCAAACCCGAAAGCAGCATCCCTAAAAAGAAGCGGCTTTTTTTACTGCTTTTCTTAATCTTTGATTTTTTCTTGCCAGTTGGTTTTTTAGCAATAAATAAAAAGTAAATCGTTAAAATAGAAAAGGTCACAAAACCAATTTCGCGTAACAGTGTAACAATGTCCGGGCGATTGTCGATTACCCGTGCGAATAAAACGGCTACCGTAACCTGAAAAAGGATTACGAGGACAGCACCAATTACAAACCACAACGCATTTTTTTTACCTTCTTTCAGGTTTATTTTGGCAGCTGTCATATTGAGTAAACCTGGCGGAATAATCCCAATGACAGCGGCAATAAAACCTGAAATTAGTGGAGTAAATAATGCCATTCTGTTATTTAATGGTTCTAAAAAAATGTTTTAAACTAAATTAGTCTTTAATTTTAAAACGAATATACGTAATTGCCTTATTAATTTCTAAATATTGTTTTTCGTAAAAGGTCTGAATTGAAGTTACTACTTCAGGACTCCCTTCATTTTTATACACATTATGATTCGCATATAAAACTTCGTGTCCTTCGCCGTGCAACAATCCAAGGGTATATCCATGCATAAATTCGCTGTCGGTTTTTAGGTTTACGACACCGTCTTTTTTAAGGATTTTTTTATACAATTGTAAAAACTCAGAATTGGTCATTCTGTGTTTGGTTCTTTTGTATTTGATCTGTGGATCCGGAAAAGTAATCCAGATTTCATCTACTTCGCCTTCAGTAAAAATATGATTGATTAATTCGATCTGAGTTCTTATAAAAGCCACATTGTGTAATCCTGTGTCAACAGCAGTTTTTGCGCCTCTCCAGAAGCGGGCACCTTTAATGTCAATTCCAATAAAATTTTTGTCCGGGTATTTTTCTGCCAGTCCAACAGAATATTCTCCTTTACCGCATCCTAATTCTAAAACTAACGGATTGTCATTTTTAAAGAAATCAGTATTCCATTTTCCTCTTAACGGAAACGAATCACTTACAACTTCTTCTCTGGTTGGCTGGAAAACGTTTTCAAATGTTTCGTTTTCCCTGAATCTTTTTAGTTTATTTTTACTTCCCACTTTTACAAAAATTTTCCGCAAAATTAAGGAATATAAACGAATGAATCGGGCGAAACGGTTAAAAACAAGAATATTATTGCTCAAAAAGAAAATCAAACTTGTTCTAAACAAAAATTGCACAGATTCTCAAGATTTATTTCAATCTTTTAGAATCTGTGCAATCGTGTTATTGTTTTTATATTTAGTTACCGTAATGTGGCTCAGTTATAGCACCGGAATTTGGATCTAAAGTTTCATCGTGCTGAGACAAATCCAGTCCGATGTGTTCTGATTCTTCTGAAACTCGTAACGGAATAATGAAATTGGTTACTTTGAACAAGAAATAAGCTCCGAAGAAGGTAAATATTGAAACCAGTACTAATGCCATCATGTGATGTCCGAAAACATTCCATCCTCCGTGCAGTAAACTTGCATCTTCACCATGGGCAAAAATAGCTGTTAAGATCATTCCCATAATTCCGCCCACACCGTGACAGGCAAAAACATCCAGTGTATCGTCAAATCTTTTTGAAAAACTACAGTTTACAGCTGTGTTTGAAACCAAGGCTGTTATGAATCCGAAAAACATACTTTCAGGAACCGATACGAAACCTGCAGCAGGAGTAATGGCTACTAAACCTACAACAGCTCCGATACATGCCCCAAGAGCAGAAACTTTTCTTCCGTTCATTCGGTCAAAGAAAATCCACGTTAACATGGCTGCAGCCGATGAAGTTGTGGTTGTCGCAAAAGCCATGGCAGCAGTTCCGTTCGCAGCAAGAGCAGATCCGGCGTTGAATCCGAACCATCCAAACCATAACATTCCGGTTCCTAATAAAACAAACGGAATATTGGTTGGAATATGCTGACTGTTTTTTCTTTTTCCTAAAACGATAACCCCGGCCAAAGCAGCAAATCCGGAACTCATATGTACTACGGTTCCTCCGGCGAAATCTTTTACACCAAAATAGCTTCCCAAAACACCCGTTGGATACCAAACGGAATGACATAAAGGAGCGTATATAAAAATGGTAAATAAGCTGATGAAAATTAAATAGGAGATAAAACGTACACGTTCCGCAAATGATCCTGTAATAATAGCAGGACAGATAATCGCAAATTTCATCTGAAATAAAGCAAAAAGCATAAACGGAATCGTAGTAGCCAATTGTTTATGAGGCAGGACGCCTACATAGTCCATAAAAGCAAAAGTTGTAGGGTTTCCGAAGAAACTGTAAAAATGATCCCCTGAACCAAAACCAACAGGCTCTCCAAACGCAAGGCTAAAAGCCACTACAGCCCATAAAAGCGTAACAACTCCTAAACAAATAAAACTTTGTAACATCGTTGAAATCACGTTTTTCTTGCCCACCATTCCGCCGTAAAAGAAAGATAATCCCGGGGTCATGATTAAAACCAGACAAGAGGATGTCAGCATCCAGGCAACGTCTGCGGGTACAATGTGATCAATGGTGCCAAATGCAGATAATACATAATCATTTTCTGTAACAGTAGGCCAAAAAGCACCCGTGATACAAACAATACTTATCATAATAAAGGAGATGATCCAGCGTTTTTCTATTTTCATTTTTCAAATACTTTATTTAACCCTATTTTTTTTGGGGGCAAAGTTAAAAAAAAATAAATATTTTAATTTTAAGGGGTGACAAAATAGAGGCTTGATTTTTATTTTAGTAAATTTTATAAAATTCAGCTTGTTTTTTTGAGAGTATCTTATTTTGTGCTTCTAAATTTACGCTATTATTGTCAAATATATTATAATAGAATTGATATCCTGAGTTCTAAAGTGCCCGAAAGCTGATGATTGCAAACAGAATGACAGATATTGCTTATTTTTTTTGAAGTTTGGCAATCAAAATATCTTCGATGGGCCCTTTTATTTTTACTACTGAATCCACTTCGTCATTCGGAATCGTCATGGATAAAACATAATGTTGAATCTTCCATTCTTTTCCTATTTTGACCAAAACTCCTGAACCACGGCAAATTTTCATCTGTGTATTGAGTAATTCGTCGAACCAGGCAATTTTTCCGGATTTGTCAAAAAAGATGTGGCGTTCCAATGCCGTAAAATTCCAGGTTGTTCCTTTGTCGAAATAGGGTTTCGCCCAGGCTTTAAAATCAGGTTTAATCCAGTTTTCGGTAGCGTCTGTTCCGATGTAAATCGCGTCTTCGGTCATGGCATTAAAATAAGCGTCGAATTTCACATCGGCAGCTGCTTTGTGCCAGGCGTCAAGAGTCTGGTTGATTTTGTCTTTTTCGGCATTTTGGGCATTTGCAAAAACAGTTGCGAATAAAAGTAATAGTATGGTCTTTTTCATGTATAAAGTATTTAAGTTTAAAGGTATTATTTTTTACCATATAAGTGATATAAGTTCATTTTAGTATTGTGTCTAGTATTGTGAAATTTAAATTTTACTAATTGTTGTTGAGTTCATAAAAGTTTATTCTAACACATAGAAAAACATAGTTTTATGTAGTAAAAAGAGTTGAATAAAGAAATACATTTCTTTACACATAGCTATGTGTTTTCAAATTAGTGAAACGCCTTTTTTCAGCGCTCCGAGACTATGTTTCTATGTGTTAAATAATTACAAAGCGATGAGATTTGTTCATTTTGATTTTCTTATATGTCTTTCAAAGGCTATTAACAAAGTAACTCAAAACTTAAATTGTCTTATATCACTTATATGGTAGAAAAAAATTATATTTGATAGCTTTTTAAACACCTCGATCATGAATTCAAAAATCTACATAAGTTCGATCATTATTGCCTCTTTAGCTTTTATTTCCTGTAAAAAAGAATTAGAAGTCCAGGAGAATACTTCAACATCTGAACTGATCCGATTAGGACTTGCAAAAGACACTTCTAAAACAGCCGTTCCGGTGGCACAGGCTCCTGCTACAAACCCGAATACGGTTTTAGGAGAAACAAAAGGACTGAATCCTGCTCACGGACAACCGGGACATCGTTGTGATATTGCCGTTGGAGCACCATTGAATTCGGCACCAACACAACAAGGTCAGGTTACCGCTCAGGTACCGCAAACAGTTCAGGTAAATTCTGGTCAGCCCAATATGGTTACTACAAAAACGGTAACTGCTGCTCCGGTAAAAGTAGGCAAAGGCATGAATCCGTCGCATGGTCAGCCGGGCCATAGATGCGATATTCCGGTAGGAGCGCCTTTAAATTCTCCGGTTACAAAACCAGCGACCACAACAACAGCTGCGACTCAAAGCGGAACAGTCGAAAAAGCATTTACGGTAACACCGCCAGCAAACAATACCGTTCCTGCTTTATTAAGTACCGAAACCGCAAAACCCGTAACCACAGCCGAAGGAACGAATCCGGTACACGGACAGCCGGGACACCGATGCGATATTGCCGTGGGAGCGCCATTGCCAAAATCTTAAATTAGTCGAAATTCAACGGATAAAAAAAATCCAATTTTTAAATTCCAAATTCCAAGTCTTTATTTTGGAACTTGGAATTTAAAAACTTAAGTATTCTAAGTTTGAAGTATTAGAATTATTTCAAAAAAATTCCAAATCCCACTGTTTAGTTTGGAATTTGGAATTTAAAACTTGGAATTTAAATATTCTATTAATGTGCTTTCATTTTTTCGAAAGTAGTAGTCAATGATTTTTTGGCTTTTGCCAAAGCACCGCTAAACGCTTTTTCCAGTGTATCGGCGTGTTCTGTAACGGTAAGCGGCTGTAAATTGGCGATACGGACTTCAAGAACGCATTTTTTATCGTTTAAGCCGAATTTTTCTCCATTTTCATCTCCGAAATGTACTTCTATGCGTGTAATTTTATCTTCAAAACGCGCTAAACTTTTTTCGAGTTCTCCTGAAAAATAATTTTCTAATCTTGCGTGTCCTTCAATGTTTTTGTCGGTATTGATTTGAATTTTCATAACGGTTTGTATTTAATGATTGTTTCTCAAAGCTATTTTTTTTTAAATGAAAAGGCAAGTGAGTTAAGGAAAGATTATGAAATATTTTTGGTAGTTTTTGAAATCAAATAGGTCATTTTAAAATTAACCAATCGACATTTTTGCAGATTCTTTCCAAAGATAGTTTGGCATTGGTTCTTTTAATTCCCATTTAATATTCATTGGTTTTGATCCTTCATTTTCTTTAAAATTTCCTTCTCCTATAAAAACATATCCCATTGTATTTCCAAATTCATTTTTTGATTTTTCTCTAATAAATAAAAGTATATTTTTCTTCAATTCTTTATGATTTATATAAGTCAACCCTTTTCCTTTATCATCTCTTGTTTGATTTTGTGACTGCCAATGGAACAATGTTTCACTTATTGCAAAGTCATTGTACAAAGTAGTTGGTGAATAATCTTCTTCGGACTTAATTAAATCTATAAATAGTATTTCTGTATTTAATTCTTTATTTTCAGCTACACCAACTCCTATCGCGTTTGAGGATTTTTTTTCAAATGTAGACATTCTGAATGCAACTAAAATTTGATCTCTTGTATATCTAGCGTGTAATTTCAAAGGTTGATTATAAGGTAATTGAATTTCTGTTTCTTTAAAATCAACTTTATCGATTAATATTTCTAATACTTCAATAATTTCATTAATCAAGATTTTATTCTTTCCGATGGTTCTAATACTTTCTTCTAAAGACTCATAGCCACCCGCATTTTGCCAAATGTCATAATGTAACATTAGTAGCATTGCCTTTTCGTTCTCATCAAAATCCCCAATGTTTATGTTGAAGTTTAATTTTGCTATTTTAAGAATAAAATTAAAATAACTTGTTGAGTTTGTAGAAAGCCACTTATTGCTTATTGCAGAATAAATTTGTTTTTCATTTGTACTATCAAAATCATTAAATACACCTGCTCTCTGACATAACCTAGACCAAGTTTCTTTTTTTGAATAGATTGTTTCAATTGAAATATGGTTTAGTGCTATGAAATTATTTAATGTTAAAGGCAATTTAGTTTGTTCATGAAAACCTCTAATTTTATTTATCAATTGAGTCACATTTAATGAGGTTGCTTTTTGGATGTTTTCTAAAATTGTTTCTTTTGCCTTTTTCTCTAATACAACGGAACAGCCCAATGGCAAATGTGGAAAATCATCTTCTATTTCTTTTTGAACTGAAGTTGTAGTTTTTCCAATCAACGCCCTGAATTTACTTTCAAAATCATATTCAGGTCTTGAATTCCCAACAAAATCCAATACAGTCAAACACTCTTTTCCCTCAAATAAACGTAACCCTCTTCCAAGTTGCTGTAGAAAAATTGTTAAGCTTTCAGTAGGTCTTAAAAACAAAACAGTATCAATTTCAGGAATATCTATTCCTTCATTAAAAATATCAACAACAAATAGATAATTGATTTTTTTATTTTTAAATTCATTTCTAATAACTTCTCTTTCGTTTTTATTATTAGTAGTCAAATACTTTGCGTTTAATTTTGCTAGATTGAACTTTTCGGTCATATATTCTGCATGCTTGATTGAAACGCAAAATCCAATTGCACAAACATCATGAATATCATTTGTGTATTTATTTAAACTGTTAATTATTTCACCAACTCGTACATCATTTTTAGTATAAACGTTGGTTAATTCACTTGCTAAATACTTTCCGTTTGCCCAACTTATATTTTTTAAATCTATACTGTCAGAAATTCCAAAATATTGAAATGGACATAGTAAACCTTTATTCATTGCTTCAGGCAATCTAATTTCAGCTGCTATTCTATTACAGAAATCTTCTAATATATTTTTATTATCCATTCTTTCAGGTGTGGCAGTCAAACCAAGTAAAATTTTTGGTTTAAAATAATCTAGAATGGGGCGATAACTAAACGCTTTCTGATGATGTGCTTCATCAATAATTATAAAATCATAATAATCTGGTGAAAGTTTTATTTCTTTTAATCTATTTTTTAAAGTTTGAATTGAGGCAAAAATATATTCGTTATTCGTTGGCTCAATACCATCTACCCATAATTGCCCAAAATCATTATCTTTTAAAACTCCCCTAAATTTTGATAATGACTGCTCTAAAATTTCTTTTCTATGTGCAATAAAAAGTAATTTCGAAGATTTGTTATTACTCTGGAATTTTTTATAATCGAATGCAGAAATTACTGTTTTTCCTGTCCCAGTTGCTGCAACTAAAAGATTTCTATTTCTATTATGAACTGTTCTTTCAACTTCTAATTTTTCAAGAATTTCATTTTGATAAGAATAAGGTTTTATGTCAAAATAGGCTGTTGTAAAAGTATTTTCTTTTGAAAACCTCCCTTGCTTTAGGGCAATTACTAATTTTTCAGAGTGAATTTTTTGGTCATACAATTCAAAATCTGAATTTTGCCAATAAGCTTCAAATGTTTTCTTGAATTTATCAATAATGTGACCAACTTCTTTAGTTGTTACTTTCAAGTTCCATTCTAAACCGTCTGTTAATGCTGAACGAGAAAAATTAGACGAACCAATATATGCAGTATGAAAGCCTGTGTTTCTTTCGAATAAATAAGCTTTTGCATGTAATCTTTCATTACTTATATTGTAAGAGACTTTTACCTCTGTATTTTCTAAAGAAGCCAAAAACTCAACTGCTTTTGAATCTGTTGCACCAATATATGTTGTTGTAATTATTCTAAGTTTTCCACCTCTTTCTGTAAATTCTCTCAGTTCACGTTCGAGAATCCTAATTCCTTTCCATTTAATGAAAGAAACCAATAAATCGATTTTATCTGATGACAATATTTCTTTTCGTAATTCACTTTCTAAAGTTGTTCCAGAATTCCCGCCAGTAAAAAGTTCACTATGAATTAATCTTGTGTAAGGGGTAATTTCTTTTAAATGCAAATCTAAATCCGTGAAATGGGAATCAACTTTTGTAAAGACAGCTTTTAAAATTTTTCCCTCTGTTTCAATTAAATCATCCTCAAATTCTTCTTTTTTAAGTTCTTCTTTTAGAAATAAAATGATCTTATTTGAAATTTCGATTTGTGTTTCAATCGCGTCTTCCCCTTTTATTAAAGTGAAAGCATGTTTAATAGTTTTGCCAATATGCTGAGATAACAATTGAGATGCTTCTGCTTTGTCTATTGTAGTTTTTTTTACTTGAAAAGTTTCTTTATCAAGCTCATTTATTTTGTAATTGATTAGTTTCGTTACTAATTCTTCATAGAGTCCTTGATTCATATTCCAATTTTTAAAAATTCCTCAACAATTGGCAAATCCGCTTCTGCCCAATCTAAGTTTAATAATTCTGATTTTTCTAACAACTTAAAACAATTATGTTCTGCTAAATTAATCTCACCTGATATATAATTAGCCAGAAAAGGAATTAAATTTATTTTAAAGGTTCCATAATCATAAATACTATTTGAAAGCTTTTTTAAAACATCAATTTCAATATTTATTTCTTCTTTAATTTCTCTTTTAATACATTCTATTTCATTTTCATTATTTTCAACTTTCCCACCTGGAAACTCCCATTTTAAAGGTAATTTCATTTTTTCACTGCGTTGTGTTACTAAGATTTTTTTATCTTTTAAAATAATTGCGCATGTGACGTTTATGATTTTAGTCATTTTATTAGAGTGATGAACAATTTATTAACGAAGCCTAATATTAGTAAAATATAATCATATTAACTATTTTTCTTGTTTTAGATGTTATCATTTTCAGGATACATTATATTAAAGTAATTTTCAAAAGCTTTACAAAGTAATTCTTTATTTATTGCAAATAATTCGTATCTAATATCCATATGTTTAATGTATTCTTCACCACTTTCGCTAATTTCTTCACCATTAAGTTTTCGAGTTAATATAACGCTTAACAAAACGTTATCGCATTGATGAAATTTTGGGTAATATCTATAAATGAAGGACCAATAATCGAATATATCTATACTTTCTTTTTCTTCTTTATGGTCTTCCTCTTCGAATTCATTAATTACTAGAAACTCTAGCCAACTTATTGCTTCTCCAATTCCTTTGTAAAAAGAATTTCTTTCCAATCGAGTTTCAAAAGTGTATTTCTTTAAGTTTATTATCTTTTCATAATCAGTCAGAACTTCATTATTATGATACTTCATTATTTGCTCTTTACCGAAAATTATTTTTACTATATATTTCATTTTTTGATTATGGATTTTGATATTATTCTAAAAAATATTTTAAATCTAGATTATTCAAATGTAACATTGAAATGAAAATCGACCCGCTTACAATTGACCTCATTAGATAATAATTTTCAACTCTAATTTTTATTTTTTTTTCTCATAAAAAGCGCCAATCATTTCTGACTGGCGTTTAAAATATTTCTAAAAAGTTCTTATGAAAACCAACTGCCCTAGCCCTGATCGAAGCGGCATCCTTTTGTGTCTCGTTTTTAGGACGAGATCATAAAAGATAGAGTGGAGAGCAGGACACGAGCGATAGCGAACTGACGAAGTAAATAGCTTCTAAAATTTAAATTCCAAATTCCAATCTTTGTCGAGTTTCTTATGAAGATTCCTCGTACCTCGGAATGACAAAATGCGTTTTATTTATTTACTATTTATCCTTCTTTCCCCATTTAATTTTCATCTTTCCATTATCATCTACGGCGAGTAAATGCAGGACGATTCCGCGTTGGCGAACGGCGTCGCGCTCTGCTTTGGTGGCGAGCTGGGCGTCGTCTTTGGAGTTTCGGAGCGGGACGGTGAGGGCTAAATTCGTGCCTCGACCAAAGGAATAAACGCCCTGGGCATCGAGGTTGAGAACGCTGGAACTAATGGTGAGTTGATTAACGTCGATTTGCTCGCCACGAAGTTTGAAGTTGCCGGATAAATCGCTGAAGGTGATGTTTTCGACATCGCGAAACGGAAAGGCAAATTTGCCGATTTTCATAATGGGTTCAAAGTTGAGTAAAGCACCCTGAGTGACATTGAAAGTGAGGTTTCCGTGTGAAGAATTGGTGATCAGTTCACCATTGCTGTTGATTAAACCGGTTATATTGACGTTGCTGGAGAGTTTTCCGCGGATGTTGCCGGGCGAAAATGAAGTGACTCCGAAGTTATTGAACGATTTTAAAAAACTCGCAATATCAACCTGATTGACCTGCGCGGTTGAAGTGAAATTATAGTTTTTGCCATTGGGCGAAACGGTCGAACTGAAATTGATGCTTCCGCCGGAAGTCTGCAGGGAACCATTTTTGATGACAAGCCGTGAATCAATCATCTGAATTTGTGCTTTGGTGTTGGTTGCGGTGAGTTTATTGTACGTTATTTTGTCGGCTTTGATGCTGATATCGACAATACATTTTTCAATCGCAGTCCGCAGCTGATTTGACATGGAAGGTTTTTTGGCAGTAATTTTCTTTTTTTGTGAAGAGGCCAAAACGCCCAGAAATTGCCTGATGTCGATACTCGGGCAATAAATATTCCAGTTTACGACCATTTTTTCGGGTGCGTCATAATATAAATTCAGGAAATTATCGATTCTTCCGTCGATAAAAATCGTGTTTTTTTGGTGTTTGTAGGCGATTTTTTTAATGAGCAGTGCTTCTTGTGTGAATTCGAGCTGTACGTTGATTTTTTCAGCACGAACATTTTTCGGAATAAAATGAAAAGAGGCATTTTGGATGTTTACATTGCCAATAAAACGAGGTTTGGTAATGTACAAATCGACAATATCAAACTGAAATTTCAGGTTGGCCGAGGCGTGGCCTTCGGTAAAATTAATCCATTTTTCGGTGTTTTCTTCGTTGAGGTTTTCGATGTCAAAATCAGAATTTACGATTCCGGTTGCCAATGGTTTGTCCAGATTATTGATGGATAATTGCGGAATTGTAAGTGGAATGTTTTTGTATTTTCCGGAAAGGCGTGTTAAAATCACAGCCGAATTTGCATCGTTGAAACCTGCTGTCGGCCTGAAATTATTTGTAAAAATGCCTTTGAAACCGCAATCGGTAATTGATCCGTCGGGGGTGCTGAGTTCGTTGTCATGAACTTCGGCCTGAACAACAATTCGGGGATCTCCTTCGGCATTAAAATCGCCTTTGATGTCGCAATTCACATCGATTTCTTCCTTTAGATTGAAGCGATTGAGCTTAGAACTGATGTTTGCCGAAAGTAAATTGGAAGCATTTTGCCATAAAATAGTAGTGCCGATATTGATTCCGAAAAGCGCGCTGCCTTTGGCTAAATTGAAAAAAGCAACAATGTCAAAAGCATCTTTTCCGATTTTAAGATTCTCGGTTTTGACGTCTATTTTTTCTTTTTCGGCAGAATAGGAAACGGCAAAAGTACCCTGAAGCAATTTTTGTTTGGCAAAACTTCCGTGAACGGTATTAAAAGCAAGACTTTTGATGTTGGTTCTCAGAAATACATCGGTCTGCCAATTTTCGTCATCATATTTTACTTTCGATTTTAAACTGGCAATATCAATATCAAATAATTTATGTCCGATGCGATTGTCCAATACAAAATGAACATCGTTGAGGTCAACTTGATCGATTGTGGTTCCAGATTCAGAAGTCGTTTCAGGCGTTTTTTTCTTTTTGGGTTTAAAAATATTAGCGTTCGAATAGCCGTTTTCGGCTTTATAGACATAAATCTGAGCGTCGTTGATCAGGATTTTGTGAATGTTGATTTCGTTCTGAATCAAACTCCAAATGTTTAAACGTACTTCGATTTCGTTTGCCTTCAGTAAAGTGTGTTTGTGGGTAGTCCATTGATTGTCTTTAAGTTCGACATCTTTTAGGGCGAGAGTAAAATTCGGGAAACCGGTTAGAAATTTATACTGAAAATCGCCAATATGAAATTTTCCGTTGATGTTCTCATTGATTTTAGTGTTGATTTTGGCTATGATTTCAGTTTTATTCTGATTGAAATAAAATGATAACGCTCCGGAAGCGATTACAATAAGTGTAATGCATCCTAAAATAAAGAAGCCAAGACGTTTGACGAACTTTTTAAAACGAACCGATTGTAAAAAGGTTTTGACTGAATGTAACGTCTTTTGCATCAGAAACGGTTTTGATTTATTAAAGATACGTTAAAAAAATGAGTCGATTTAAAAAATTGGTTTTCAACTGATTAAACAATAAATACTTGTAAATAAGCGCTTTACTATTCATATAATTATTGGCAATACATTTATAATCAAAACTAATTTGCGGATGACGTTTGATTGATTTAAAATTTCTAAATTTGTACTCAAGTTTAAAACTTATTAAAAAATTGTTTCCCTGAACAAAAGCCGAAGGGATAATCTTAAAATAAATTATTATGGCATTAGCAATCACAGATGCTACTTTTGATGAAGTAGTTTTGAAATCAGATAAACCGGTAATGGTAGATTTTTGGGCAGCATGGTGCGGTCCTTGTAGAATGGTTGGTCCAATCATTGACGAATTAAGCAGCGAATACGAAGGTAAAGTAGTTGTTGGAAAAGTTGATGTTGATGCAAACCAGGAATTCGCTGCAAAATATGGGGTGCGTAACATTCCAACCGTTTTGGTTTTTCATAACGGTGAAGTAGTAGGAAAACAAGTAGGAGTGGCTCCGAAACAAACCTACGCAGACAGCTTAGACGCTTTGTTGTAATCGTAAGATTATGATTTTACATAAGGAAGGTTTGACGAAAGTCAGGCCTTTTTTATTGGAATAAGTATACCTTTTAAACACATAGAAACATAGCCATTCTTTGAGAATAAAAGGCGTGTCACTTTTCCATCAAAACACATAGCTATGCGTTTTTAAAACAAATGGAATGCCTTTTAATGAGTTTACAAAATCTATGTCTCTATGTGTTTAAAATAAAATAGTAAATGTAGTTCCGAAATTAGGTTTTGAATCTACTTCGATTTTACAATTAATAGCCGTTGCCAAATCCCGAATCAGGTGCAAACCCAATCCTGATTTGATTCCGATGACTTCTGAATCATCATAAAGAGCTTTAAATTTTTCCAGACTTTCTCCCGGGCCATTGTCTGTTATTGAAAGTAAGGTTTGATTATGCTCCTGCCAGGCTTTCCAGATTATTTTTCCGTTTTTGTTTTTATCCAGTGCTTTTACAGCATTTCCTGTAAGGTTTCTGATAATCGTTTTCAGATAATTTTCATCGGTATTTAAAATAATGTTTTCGGAATTTTCAAATGAAATTTCGATATTTTCTACAGCTGAAAAATGCTTCTTTGTGTCTTCGAATATAACTTCGACTGGAATATTTTTAAAATGCGGTTTGAAATTTTCCATCTGGCCTTTGCTCCAAAGTAAAATATCTTCCATAGAGGATAGTAAATTTTCGGCTCCGGAAATTATTTTCGCCTGCATTCTCAAAGCGGTTTCTTCGTCAATGAGTTCAGGATTTTCTTTTTGAAGATGTAAAAAATGAATCAGATTTGAAATCGGGCTTCTCAAATCGTGATTTAAAATTCCAAAAAATCGTGCCTTAATTTTATTGGCTTCATCAAGTTCCTGATTCAGGAGCTGTAATTTTTGATTTGTTTTTTTACGGTTTTGGTTTTGTCTGAACAACAATAATCCAATGATTCCAACTAATAGTATTCCTGAAATTAAAAACAAGCGTTGTTCTCTGGCATCTTCAATCTGAATGTTTTTGATGGTATTTTGAGCCGAAAGGTTTTTTATTTCCTGTTTTTTAGTGTTGTTCTGATAACGCGCTTCGGCATTGGCAATACTTTGTTTAGCCGACTCGTGCATCATCTCGTCATTGTATTTGGCATAGATTTCTTTGTAATGAAAAGCTTCTTTCCAAAGTCCGAGAGCCGCGTAGCTTTGAGATAGTTTCTGATTGATGATAACAAAGAATTCCTTGTCGTAATTTAATGCATTTTTTGATGCTTCCTTAAGTGTTATAATGGCATTTTTATAATCTCCCTTTTCATATAAAACCCTGCCCATTATGGTATTCGCCTCCATAAGAATTTCTTCGTCGGTTGACTTATGTCCAAATAAAACAGCTTTTTTGGCATAATGATAAGCCTTGTTAACCTGTCCTTCATCGGCATAATATTTAGACATGCTTTGGTTTGCAAAACTTAAATTAAGAAAGAGGGAATCTTTCGCTGTGGGAAAGGTGTAGATTAATTTATAATATTTTTTAATGCTGTCCGGCTGTTTTTTGGCAACGTAACACTGTAATAAATAATTGCATGAAAAAGCACTTACGTAGGGAGATGTTTTAATGTAAGGTTTTGATTCGTTTAAATACTCAATCGCTTTATCAAATTGTTTCATTTTAACGTAAGCACTCGCAATTTGGCAATAGGAGACACCTATGTTTTCTGTATTTGGTTCATTTTTATCAAGCTGTTTTTTGTAATTGATTGCTTTTAACTGATAGCCAATAAAATTTTCATATTCAGAGGTATTCAAATAATATTCACCGAGACTACCGTAAAGAACCGCGCGTGCATAATTACTTTTCGTAGTGTCAAGCACTTTTTTAATGGTTTCAATTAATGCTTTGCCTTTTCTGTTTTCGTTTAAAGAGTAATAGATATAATTAAGCCGCATCAAAGAAGAAGTCTGATTTTCGATATGACGGACTTTTTGCGCATATTTCAGAGCATTTTCATAATTGATCAACGCTTTTTTATATTGGTTGTTACTGAATTCATAAGCAATCCCCTGATGCAGATAAAATGTACTTAAATACTTATGGTAGTTTTTTGAAAGTTCAATACCTTTTTGCGAAACGATGATAAGTTTAGAATACTCTTCTTTGTCTAAAACAGCCTGAGAATATTTAAGCCAGGCATTCAGTTTCTGTTCCTTAGTTTTATATTGTGCTAACTCAGGCTGCTGCTGTGTATAAACAGAAACAGTTAGAAAAAAAAGCAAAAACAAAAAACCGGCTTTTCTCATTTAAATCAGGTTTAAGTTGTCTTTGTAACTTCTGCCAACCGGAATGGAAACGTTATTGTTTAAAATAATTTCGGTCGAATTCATTTTCTGAATAAATTGTTTCTGAACAGCAAAACTTCTGTGGATCCGGATAAAAGACTGAAAATGACTTTCTTTTAAAAGATTTCCGATACTCGACAAAACACAATGTCTTTTTCTTTCTGTAACGACTAAGGTATAATCTTTTAAAGCTTCGAGATACAGAATCTCATGCAGTTTTACTTTGGTCTGCTCGTGGCCTTCCTTAATATAAATGGTATCTCCGCCTATGCTGGCCTCAAAGAGAGAAGCTTTGAGTTTGATTTCCATAAATTCCTCAATGCGTTTCATGGTTTGTGTAAAACGATCGAGTTTTAATGGCTTTACAATAAAATCTAAGGTTTCAATCTGAAAACTTTCGACAGCATGTTCAGGATGTGCGGTAATGAAAATACAAATGGGAATTTCGAGGGTATTTTTTCTGAATTCGATTCCGTTTAAACCCGGCATATCAATGTCCAGAAATAAAATATCTACTTTTTGTTTTTGTATAAACGGAAGTGCTTCTTCAGCAGATTCGAAAACACCTAAAATATCCAGAACCGGAAATTTTTTGACAAAAGATAGCACCGTCAGTCTGTCTATTTCATCATCATCAACGATAATACAAGAGTATTTCTTCATTATTCCAGCCTGTTTGGTGTTGTCTGTCTATTTAAAACGTTGTTTGTCTATTGGGTGTTTTTAACGAGATTTTATTGATTGAAATTTGTCCCGTAATTCAGTTGAAAGCAAAAATAAATCATTTTTTCTGACTTTGAACTTTACAAAAATAAATGTTATTGAATTAAATAAGAATCATTTGACCAATTTTAAAACTAAAATTATTATGAAAACGCTTAAAACTATTTTTGCCATTTTATCAATTGCAATATTTACTGTTTCATGCAGTAATGATGATGATAATTCACCAAAATTTCAGACAGAAAATCCGTTAGCCGCTTATTATACCCAAACCGGTTTTACAACTTCAACCAATTTTATCAATTCAGGGGATTACGAATTCGGATTGGTATTTACGCCAACAGTTAAAGGAAAAATAAAAGCGATTACCTTAAAACTTCCGGCTACAAATCCTTCTTTACGTGTTACCATTTGGGATTATACAACAAAAACAGTTTTACGTTCTGAAACCTTAAATGTCGCGACTGCTGATGTTGAGGTTAAAAAAGTAATCAGTGAACTTGACTTGGAGAAAGACAAAAAATACCTGATCTCTATGAATTCTAATGACTGGTATAAAAAGAATAAAGCCGATAATTCTGCTACTACATATCCTATTGTTGCCGGAAATATCACTTTTAATGAGTACAGATGGCTTTCGGGCACAGCGCAGACTTTTCCGACCACCATTTCATCAACGTATAATGCCGGAGATTTAAGTTTCGATTTTCAGCAGACAGAATAATTTTGGATAGTTTGAATTAGTAAGCAAAAAGGTTTGATAAAAATCAGGCCTTTTTTAATTTTAGCGTACATTTGAATAATAAGATTTCAAAAAATTAAACAACTTAAACTAATGAAGATGAAAGTAATATGTTTATTATTGACTGCCTTGTTTACCTCGGCAGTTGCTATCGCCCAGAATGATGACCTGAAAAAAATTATTCAGCAGCAAGAGTTGGATTGGAATAAAAATGATATGAAATCATTTTCGAATGCCTTTAGCGAAGATGCTGTTTTAATCAATTTTCTGGGAATGTACTGGCAAGGCAAAGAAAATATAATTACCCAGTTTTCTCATATTAACGATTGCTGCATCAAACCAACGTCCGTAAAATTTGACTGGATTGATTCTAATATTCTATCTGAAAATGCAGCGGTTGCCCATATCAAGGAAACTTTGACGGCAAAAGAAGATTATGCTGTTCCGGGAGGCGTCGTTAAAAAAGGAGCTGTCAATACTAAATTTATAACAGCAGTTTTTGAAAAGAAAAACAACATCTGGAAAATTGTGAGCATGCAGGTAACTCAGGTAAATGCTCCGCCGAGATTATAAAATGTAAACTTTGATTTAAGGAAAAGGTCTGACGCAAGTCGGACCTTTTTTGTGTTTTGGAGTCTTCGTCTATTTAAAATGGCGTTCGTCTATTAGTGGTTTTTTAAGCTGCAATAGTGCTGCATCTTTGTTCCATAATAATTCAAACCCAAAAACTATGAAAACAAGAATAAACAAACTGACGCTTTTACTTTTGGCGGTATTTGCAATTTCATGCAGTAATGATAGTGATAACGAAGCGCCAGAAGAAATCACACCGTCTTATTTATTGACAAAATTAAACAGTACTTCGGCATTCAATACTTATACGTACAATGATGCTGACAAATTAATTGAGATAGACGGCGCAGATGGCTCTTTTACATCAACTTTCAACAGTACGTTGACCTATAATGGCAGTGGTAAAATTCAGGAGGAACTTAAAATCGTTTCCGCTCTTTTTTCAACGCCATCATATAACAGAATAATTTATAATTATGACGCCCAGGGCAGACTTACAGAAAAAAAATATACGCAAAATTCTTCTGCAACTCCGGCGGTATACGATCACAAACAAAGTCTGATTTTTGAATATAACGGGAGTACGGTTACTCAAAAACTACTGATAAAAGGAAATGCATTGCCAAGTAATAAAGCTGTTTTTGAGTATGACAAAAGAGGAAATGTGTCAAAAATTACCTATTACAACAAAATAGACGCCAATACTCCTGAAGGAGTGTTTTTTTACTCTCATACTTATACGTATGATACGAAACCAAATCCGGAATCTTCTTTACCATTAGAATACAGGTTTCCAAATACGTCAAAAAATAACCCAATAAAAGTGATAGAAACGTATAACTCAGGTTCTCCAACAACTGCAGATATTGTTGTGGAATATAATGAAGGCGGCTATCCCACAAAAAAATCACAATCTGGTATAGTAAGTACTTATGAATATAAAAAATTGTAAAATTCCGATACAATTAAAAAAACTACAATTAAATTGGAGTTTTTAATCCAATGTAAAGGTCTGGCGAAAGTCAGGCCTTTTTTATAATAAAGTGAGCTTAATTATTTAAAACACATAGAAGCATAGTTCTTCTTTGATAATAAAAGGCGTTTCACTTTTGCATCAAAACAGATAGCTATGTGTTTTCAAACAAATGAAATGCCTTCTTTTTGAGCTTGCAAAATCTATGTCTCTATGTGTTTAAATATTTTTTATTTTTAACGAATCTTATATTCTCCTAAAAATGAAAATTATCTACAGCTTTCTTAGTTTTTTTGCAATGATTACAGTTGGTTTTTCTCAATCAAAACAAAAAGAAAGTGTTCTTTTAGAAAATGGCGTTTCCGAGCAGCTGGCTATTTTTCGGAAACATCAAATTTCTGATGTGAATTATGAGCTTTTATTCGAAATCCCAAATCAGAAAAGTGAAAACATCGATTCTCAATTGACTTTAAATTTGAATTTGTCTGATTTGAGTCAGCCTTTACTTTTGGATTTTAAAGAGAAAACTTCAAATATAAAATCAGTTTCAGCAAACGGAAAAAATATTGCCATTGTTCATGAAAAAGGGCATATTGTGCTTCCTGTTGGAAGTTTGGTTTCAGGGAAAAATACAATTACCATTTCCTTCATCGCCGGAAATCTATCTTTAAACCGAAACGATGATTTTCTGTACACTTTGTTAGTTCCGGATCGGGCGAGTACATTGTTTCCGTGTTTTGATCAGCCGGACATCAAAGCAACTTATAAATTGAGTCTTTCGGTTCCAAAAGACTGGAAGGTTTTGGCAGGAGCCGATGTAAAAGAGACTGTTGAAAAAGGCAATTTTACTTTGTACGCTTTTGCGGAATCAGACAAAATGAGTACCTATTTGTTTTCTTTCGTAGCAGGAAAATTCAATAGTGTTACGAAAAAACCGGGTTTAGAAATGACTTTTTTATACCGGGAAAATGATAAAGGCAAAATAGAAAGCAGCACCGATACGATTTTCAGTTTGCACCAGCAGTCGTTGGATTTTTTAGAAAAGTATACGAATTATAAATTTCCGTTTCAGAAGCTGGATTTTGCTTCAATTCCGGGTTTTCAATATGGCGGAATGGAGCATGTTGGTGCGATTCAGTACCGCGAATCGACTTTGTTTTTGGATAACAGCGCTACTGACAGCGAAAAGTTAAACCGCGCAAAATTGATTGCTCATGAAACCTCGCATATGTGGTTTGGCGATTTGGTTACAATGAAATGGTTTGATGATGTGTGGATGAAAGAAGTGTTTGCGAATTTTATGGCAGATAAAATCATGAACCCGATTTTTCCGAAAGTGAATCATAATCTGCAGTTTTTTACAGCGCATTATGGCAGCGCTTACGCGGAAGACCGCTCTTTGGGAACCCATCCGATAAAACAGCATTTAGCCAATTTAAAAGACGCCGGCTCGCTTTACGGAAGTATTATTTATAACAAAGCACCTATTATGATGCGCCAGCTGGAAGCTTCGATGGGAAAAGACGCTTTCCAAAAAGGGATTCAAAAATACATTCAAAAATATGCCAATGACAATGCCGACTGGAATAATCTCATAGAAATTCTCGATGCAGAAACGCCTTTGGATATGAAGAAATGGAGTGAAGTCTGGGTCAATAAATCCGGTAGGGCGATTTTTTCTGATAAAATAGAATTAGATAAAAACAACAAGATTAAAAACTTCGAAATTAGCCAGAAAGCAGAAGATGACTCGGCAAATATCTGGCCACAGATTTTCCAGATTGGTTTGGTTTATAAAGGTGAAATAAAAGTACTAAATGCTCAGATTCAGGATAAAAATATCCAGTTAAAAGAAGCTTTAGGACTTAAAAAACCACTTGCTGTCATTTATAATTATAATGGTTTTGGATACGGTGTTTTTCCGCTTGACGGGAATAATTTAAATTATATTTCAGGTTTAAAAGATGAGGTTGCAAGAGCATCGTCTTACAGTAATCTTTATGAAAATATGCTGGTTGGAAGTGTTGCTGTCGACGAGGCTTTTAATTGTTTTTTGAAAGGTATTAAATCGGAAGAAAATGAACTGGTGTTGCGAATTATATCAGGAAATCTAAACACGATTTATTGGAGATTTTTGACACAAAAGCAACAAGATAAAGTTCAAAAACAGGTTACGGATATTTTATACGAGCGTTTGCAGGCTAATTTATCTTCTAATGTCAAAAAGACCTTATTCGGATTATTCAGTTCAATTGCTTATTCAGATTCGGCGAAAGCCAGATTATTTCAGATTTGGAACAAAGAAGTGGTGATTTCAAATTTGAAATTAAACGAAGATGATTATACTAATATGGCGATGAATCTGGCGATTTTTAAACACGAAAAAGCCAATCAGATTTTGATAATTGCAAAAAAGGCAATGACGAATCCTGATAAAATAAAACGATTTGAATTTCTGATGCCCTCGCTTTCTCAGGACGAAAAAGTTAGAAATGCTTTTATGGAATCCTTAAAAGATGATGCCAATCGGGAGAAAGAATCGTGGGTTTCGGTTGGTTTGGCGAATATAAATCATCCGCTTCGTCAGGAAAGTGCGCAAAAATATATTTGGTTTTCATTAGATTTGACAGAAGAAATCCAGCGTACCGGAGATATTTTCTTTCCCAAAGACTGGCTTGATAATACCATTGGGAAATATTCTTCAAAATATGCTTTTGATGAAATACAGCGATTCTTAAAAGAAAACCCTAATTTTAGTCCGATTCTAAAGCGTAAATTATTCATGGCGACAGATTTGCTTTATAAAGCGCAAAATAGTAAAAAAGAAACCGAATGAAAATCGAATCAGAAATAGAGAAAGTCTCCAGTTTTCAGCACCTTGAAATGCTTGGGAATTTTCATAGTGTCTTAATTACAAGGTTTTCCAATTGTTTTTTGACCGTTTACAGTTGTGTTAACTTTACTCTCAGCATCATATCTTCCTTTTATTCGAAGATAATCCGCACTGCCTACCGGGAATTTCTCTGCAAATGTCGGAGCCTCCTGCAAACCATCCCATGCCAAATCGGAATATTCTAATAGTAGCTCTTGATTAGCAGGACGAGGAAGTGGAATATTATTTACTTAGTGTTCTGATGAAATATCAGTTATTCATTCGTAGATGTTGTTAAAGTATTATTCAATTTCAAGTTTCCTTCATTGGATCTGGAGTTTATACTTTTTAAGATTCTGCAGCTTCTTTCAGAGCCAACTTTCATTCAATTGTAAATTCTGCACTTACTTGGATATATTCTGTTTTTTTATTTTTTTTATTTACCAAAACTATTATATAACTATCTGTTAGATTCATCACTTTAACATCATTAAGTTTTTTATTGTCTTTTAATTTAAATAATCTTGAAGTATGAGCAAACTTTTTAAAGCAAATAATTTTTTTTGGTTTAGAAGTGTTTATGATTTTTTTCTGTACAAAATATATAGCTCCTTCACTTGTGTCATAATTGTCTTTTATAATGTATTTTTTAGGATTAGATTCAGACTGATATAAATACTTATCTAATTTAAAAAATAGAGTATCTTTTGTTTTTTCCTGAGCTTTTAGACTGTTTATAAAAAGGATTGAAATTATAGTAATTATAATGTGTGTTTTCATTGTAATAATTTATATGTTTTATGGACAGCCATTGTGCCATGTTGACTACCATATTTCTCATAAGTAACATTAAAATCTTGTGTTGCTGGTATCAACCTAGTCAGTGCTAATATAAATTGTATAATTATTAACTGATTCCTTTTTTGTGGCATCAGGAGCCATCGTAGAAGGTACTTGAGAGATTATATTTATATTGTAAATTGAATTTGATTTTTTAAATCTTTCAATCAACGTTTTAATATCACATACTGTAGCATTTTCAATTTTTCTAACACAGCCTTTGGATATGGGTCAAGACTATCCTTTATTCGAAGATAATCCGCACTGCCTACCGGGAATTTCTCTGCAAATATCGGAGCCTCCTGCAAACCACCCCATGCCAAATCCGTATATATTTGTAGTGGTTCCTGATTAGCAGGAACAGGCACTCCTTCCTGTTTGAAATTCTTGTAAAGCTGCTCCAATTGTTTTTACATATTTTAATTAGCTATTTGATGACGAATTTGGTTTTTATCTAAAAGCTAATAATAAACCCCCATTCTTAATTATATGTACCATCTTCAAAATTAGCAGATTTATACCATTTTCCTTTTTCTTTTTTCATAAGAACAGTTGTGTGTATTATAGGGTTAAATCCTAATTTGCTATTCCCAATATCATAACTTAAAAGAGCATTGTTTTTATTTATAATTAATGGTTTTGATAGATAAATTATAAGTTGGCTTGGCAAGTCTATGTATTTGTTGGTTCTTATTATTTGACGTAATGAATCATATTTTAAAAGATGAATACTTGAGTTATCAAAATTTTCTTTTTCCCAATAATGTTGTTTTTCATCTTCTAATTTAGATTTTATTTTTTCGATTTGAATATGATTTAATACCCAATAGTCTTTGTCTTTTTCACTTTCATATAAATAATTATATGTATATTCGTAGGAATTAATTGATTTTTGGCTTTTTAAAGCCTCTTCAATTATTGTAATTCCAAAATTACTATATGACTTATATCTTTCAGAATTTAATTCAGAATTTAAAAAATGATTGATTATTTCTCTTTCTGTTTTACTTAAGTGTTCTGATTGTTTTTGTATTATAGTGTTTGTTGAAAAACAACAAATAAAAACAAAAAGCATTCCCATAAATATTGAATTTTTCATAAAAATAAAATTAATTACATTTTTTACCTATTGGTGTTTGTGCATTTTTTCCCTCTCCAGCAGAATGTCCAGTTTGTTCAGATGAATATCGGTTAATAATTCTTTCTCTATCATCATCTGTTAAAACATCTGTATTAAAAACGGGGGCATCTGACAATCCTCCCCATGCTAAATCACTATATATTTGGTTTGGTTTGGAAGTAGAAGGAACAGCAATCCCTGTTTGATATTCTTCTAAAGAACGGGCTATGGCATCAACATAATCAGTAGCCATTTGCTGATGATGCACATCATAAGAATTAACCGATTCAGGTATGTTTTTGGTTACATAAAAATTAAATAAATAAACATAATCATTATAAATGTTAGAATTAGAAGGAGTGCCATTATGATACTCGTCAAAAAGACTCATAAAATAAGCATGTATTGTTTCATGAAGAATTGATGCTGCAATAAATAAATTTGTCTTATCAACATAGTCAGTGCTAATATAAATTGTATAATTATTAACTGATTCCTTTTTTGTGGCAGCAGGAGCCATAGTAGAAGGTACTTGAGAGATTATATTTATATTGTAAATTGAATTTGATTTTTTAAATCTTTCAATCAACATTTTAATATCACATACTGTAGCATTTTTCAATTTTTCTAATACAGCCTTTGGACATGGGTCAAGACTATCCTTTATTCTTTCTTCGATAACGCTGGCTATAGAAACACATTTTCCTAATTTTTTAATATATCCTTTACCGCAATTCTCAGTATTACTACTATTATTTGTGTTATTACTTCCACCGCCACCACCATATGTGACAAAAGAATTAGTATAATTGCCATTATATGAACTCCCGCCTCCACTAAAAGATAAATTCTCATACCCATTATTTCCGCCTGCATTACTATTACTACTGCTTTTAATAATTACCTCTCTAAGCGGCACTGGATCGCTATCTCCCCCACCGGCACAATTGCCTTCTTCATCAAAACAAGGAGGGGTAAGGTTTTTCATTTTACCTGTTGCTTTAGATTTTACTGTTATACCTCCACTCTGAACAATCTGATTATTTTTAAATTCAGCAGCTCTTATTAAACCCGTTTTTAAATCCCAGGTACTTATAAAGCCAGTAAAGTCGTTACCTTCAATTGATTGTTGCGCAACTGATGCATTTCTGTCAGGATATATTTCAAATACTAAGGCTTTGTAATTATTTGTTCCCTGATTGTATATATATAATTTTTGCTCCCAAATTTCTGACTGACTCTTTTTTAATCCAATAACAGGTACAATAATTGTCTGAGTTCCATCTTCTAAAGATACCAATTTTGCTGAGTTCCAATTGTATTCTAAATTTTGGAAGAGATAAAAATTTGGGCTTTCAGCTTCGTACTTTTTAAACTATGTTTGAGCCTGTAAAGTTTGATTCGATACAGTTTCTTCAGTGCTGCATGAACAAATAAAAAGGAGAAATAGAGTAAATGTGTAGTTTAATAACTTAAATGTATTTTTTTTCATGTTAATATCAGTAGTTTTCAATTTGCAATATAAGAATTTGTTCACTAATTAAATGTTAATTTTGTATGATAGAATATCACTTAAACCTAATTTTAGTCCGATTCTAAAGCGTAAATTATTCATGGCGACAGATTTGCTTTATAAAGCGCAAAATAGTAAAAAAGAAACCGAATGAAAATCGAATCAGAAATAGAGAAAGTCTCCAGTTTTCAGCATCTCGAAATGCTGGCAAATCAGGTTGTCGAAGGTTTTATATCCGGAATGCACAAGAGTCCGTTTCATGGATTTTCTGCCGAATTCTCGGAGCATAAAGTGTATAATGCAGGCGAAAGCACCAAACATATTGACTGGAAATTATTTGCTAAAACGGATCGTTTATATACGAAACGTTTTGAGGAAGAAACCAATATGCGCTGTCATATTATTGTTGATAATTCGTCGTCGATGCATTATCCTGAACTGAAATTGAATCAGCCTTTTTATGAAAAAAAGATTGGTTTTGCGGTTCTGGCTTCGGCGGTTTTGATGAATATTTTAAAGAAACAGCGTGATGCCGTTGGTTTAAGCGTTTTTTCGGATAATTACGAATATTATGCTCCTGAAAAAGGAAGCGATCGTCATCACAGAATGCTTTTGAACAAGCTGGAGCAATTATTAGAACAGCCAAAAATCAAAAAAAGCACAGACACGATTACGTATCTGCATCAGATTGCAGAGAAAATGCACCGTCGTTCGATGATTATTCTGTTTACGGATATGTTTCAGTCTGAAGATGACGAAAAGTTGTTTAATGCGCTGCAGCATTTAAAACACAATAAACACAAAGTCGTTTTATTTCACGTAGTCGATCATGAAACCGAGCTTAAATTTGATTTTGATAACACGCCAAGAAAGTTTATCGACTTAGAATCAGGCGAAGAAGTATCCATTTTTGCAGATAATGTAAAGCTGGAATATGAAAAAAGGGCAGAAGCCTACTTTAAAAATCTGGCTTTAACGTGTGCAAAGAACCAGATTAAGTACGTTCCGGTCAATGTAGGCGATAATTTCGAAAAAATATTGACGACATATTTGGTTGAAAAACAAAACTTTGGCTAGTAATTTTAAATTATATTCAAAATTTTTCATCAAAACGCTTGCAGAAACGAAATTCTGTACTATCTTTGCAACCGCAATAACGCAGAGGTTTGGTAGTTCAGTTGGTTAGAATACATGCCTGTCACGCATGGGGTCGCGGGTTCGAGTCCCGTCCAGACCGCAATATTGGGAGAAGCCTTTCTTAACGGAAAGGCTTTTTTGCCCAAATACGGTATCTAAGATTAGTTGTGTTGTTTGCTACGACTTTGTAACTCGTAGCTTGGTTTAGTAGTTAGACCAATGAAAAGCTTTCCACTTTTGTGGATGGCTTTTTTGATTTAAGACATTTGGCTTTTTAACCATATAAGTTATGTAAGCTCATTTAAGTTTAACCGCAAAGAGCACTAAGATTTACGAAAAAGGTTCGCAGAGTTTATAATAAACTTTGCGAACCTTTTTCTCTTTTAACCTTGTGTGCTTTGTGGTTAATTAAACGTATTTTGTAGAAAATGAGTTTCAAAAAAATGGAATTTGGAATTTTAAAATATTGGAATTTAGCTAATTAAAATTTTCTGAATTTTAATTTACAAAAACCCTTGCAGAATCAAAGTTCTATTGTATTTTTGCAGTCACAATAAGCAGTGGGTTTGGTAGTTCAGTTGGTTAGAATACATGCCTGTCACGCATGGGGTCGCGGGTTCGAGTCCCGTCCAGACCGCTTTAAAAAAGAAGCCTTTCTTAACGGAAAGGCTTTTTTGTTTTTAGTTCGATTCTTTGTTCTAAACACAATCACCTCATAAATTAATCTCGTAATACAGATAGCCATCAGATCTAATAGCTTTAAAATATTTTCTCGCAGATTTACAGATTTAATTTTTAAGATTTAGAAATAATTAATCTCCTGCATCTGCTTAATTTTTTTTTAAATCTGCGAGAAAAAAAATTGCGACTCTGCGAGATTCAAAAAAACTTCGCGTATCTCTGCGAAAAATCTCCGTGCATCTCTGTGGAAAAACCTATCTTGCGACCTTTAAAACAACAAAAAACACTATGAGCCAAAAATGTGTAATCTTTGATATGGACGGCGTGATCTGCCACACCAATCCACATCATGTAGTCGCTTTCGAAGCCTTTTTCAATAAATATCAAATTCCGTATACGCATGAAGAATTTGAAGAACATATGTACGGAAAACATAATGGATACATCATGACGCATTTCTTTAAACGTCCGGTTGCAGGAGAAGAATTAGCTAAACTCGAATTCGAAAAAGAAGCTATGTTCCGTGAAATATATAAAGACAAAGTAGAAACAATTCCGCATTATCTGAAGTTTTTAGAAGAACTGAAATCTAAAGGATTCAAAACAGCTGTTGCAACCTCTGCTCCACGTGCAAACCTTGATTTAATTATAAGTGCTTTACAAATAGAAGATAAAATGAATTCGATGATGTCCAGCGAAGACGTAAAACACCATAAACCGGATCCGGAAGTATATCTAAAATCAGCAGAGCGTGTTGGCGTTTCCCCGTCTGATTGTGTGGTTTTCGAAGATTCTTTTTCGGGAGCTTCAGCAGCTATAAATGCCGGAATGAAAGTTGTTGGTGTTTTGAGTACGCATACAAAAGAACAACTGCCTCCGTGTGATTTTTATATTAATGATTACAGTGAAGTGAATGTGGATAAGATTATTGAATTATTAAATTTCAATAAATAAATTCCAAACTTTTACGCGAGACCTTTGTGAAAGTTTAAAAACTTTTACAAAGGTTTTTCATTCCTTCAATTTCAAATACTCACGCGGCACATTTAGCATTTCCTGATAACACCAACTGTTCGGGCAATCATTATTTAATTTAGAATGTTCGGCTATTCTGATTTCTATAGTTTCCTTTCCGTTGTCAGTGCCTTTAAAAGTCTCTCCCGTCTTAAAAGTTCTGTTGCTTACACCTACGAAACCTCCAACAGTTATTTGCGTTGTGTATTCTGTAGTAAATTCAAAATCTTTTGGCGCTTTATCTTCATCCGCAGAACATCCAAGAATCCCTAAAGCCAGAATCAAAAAGTAAATCTTTTTTTTCATAACGTTCTTTTTGTTATTAGATGGATGAATATCACACTGGTTGCGTAAATGCAAGCCAAAATATTATTTACTGATGTAATCAACATGAAAGATATGGCAAAATCATTAGAGAAGGAGAACTAAAAACAGTAAAAACCAAATTTAAGATTGATTTCCGTAATTCTTTAATGTGTACAAACTGTTAGTAATGTTGAAAATCTCTTTTTATAAGAATTAATTATACGCAGTTTGTCATTTCAAGGTTAATCAATTATCCCATGTTATCTGAATACTATTTAATACTTCTCATTCAAAAAAGCAATCCATCCTTTTTCGAATTCCTGAGTAGAAATATTCAATGTTTTTTCGATGTTACCAAATGAAGCAATCAATTTTGGCAGCATATCTTTTCCCCATTTTTGGGTAATATATTCGATTATCGTGTAGCCAATATTGTAAATCTGATTGCTGTGATTTAGTTCTTCTAAAGTCAGGTTTTTGCTTTTGGCATATTTTACGCTTAGCGAATTTACTTCTCCCGCTTCAAAAATACTGATCGATTCCCAAAACCAGCGCGGATATTCGGCGGCAAACTTTTTATCAAATTCTTTGTCAAAATTAAGTCGGTCTTGTGTGATGATCGTTTCTTTTGCTTTCTCGATTAATATATTTAACTGAACGCAATGCGTAAATTCATGAACAGCAGTTTTTAGCGGATCGTCCGGAAAAACAGAATTGAACCAGTTCGTCCAGACAAAATGAAATTCATTTGGCCCACGGCTTGTGCCGTTTACATTTCCGATTAGACCAGTCGCAAGACTAAATTTTTGATGGGAACCGTAAACAAAAACTTTAACCGGTTCGTGCTTTACATCTTTTAAATTGGTTCTGATTTTCGAATAATTATGCTCAAGATTTTGGCTGATTTTTTCAGCATCACTTTTATAAATTCCGCCGTAGGAAATAACAAAATGTTCCGATTTAAGAGTTTGAATTTCCTGCTCAACCGTAAAGTTTCTTATCATTTTTGAAAAGAAGAAAACAGCAATAATTCCTAAAATTAAAACTAAGAATTTCTTTTTTTTCATGTGTTTCAATTGGATTTTAATGCGATTTAAAACAATTAAAACACTAACAATTAATATTTTATGATTTCAAAAATAAGGATATTTTAAATGATAAAGCAGAAATTTTTTTAGGTGTTGTTTTAAATTGCCTCCTGCTTTCGATGGAGGTTTTTTTATGTTTGAAAGGGAAAGGCTTTAGCCGAAAATTAATTTCCATATAAAAATAATAATTAACGTTGAACTCATATATGAGTCCAAATAAAATAAAGTTTAGATGATTTTTGCGATATTATAAAAATCTAAAATTATGAGTACAAATCATCTTTCAAAAGAAACTGAAACCAGACTTATAGATTTTTTCACAAATAGCATTAACCCCAAAGACATGGCAAAGACAATACGGCAAATAAACTACATTCTTTCTTTACAGGTAATGAAAGACTTCGAAACCATGCCTGGAAAAAACAATATTGAATATAATTTTTATTGCATGAACAGATTAGCTGAAGCTTTAGATCCTTATTTGGAGGATCAATAGAATATAGCAATCTCAAAAGTTTGTTCATTTTAACAGGCATAGTAAATCTCCAAGAGTAACTCTATTAGCAAAATAATCCCCAGCTTTGCAGAGTTTCTTACGGGGATTTTCATATGTTAAAATTTTAAATTCATTAAGTGCTAAATAAAATTAGCGCTGCACTCAAAAAAAGTAAATATAACCCAGACATGCTCTGGGTTTTTTTATTTCTAAAACTGAAATAAAAAAGATATTTTACATACATATACATTTATACTAAATGATGTATGCTAAAATTATAAAACGTACTACATTTCAAAAAGATCAATATAAATTCACTAATATCTTGAATTATTTCAAATTGCAATAGATTTCAAGAACTAATCTAAAAAAAAAAAGCTCCTGAATTATCTTCAGAAGCTTTTTTTAGTGCGGATAATAGTAGTCAAACCCTAGTATAGGAAGAATAAAAGGTATTAATATTTTTTACTTAAAGCTAACAAATACAGTGGATTTAACTCTACTTAATTAAATGGAATTCTATTGAATAAACTCAAATTAAATGATAATGGGGTATTTATTGGGGGAATATAATTTATTACTATCTTTGAAAAAAGAAACATATCATGGCAACTGGCAGTTATCGCATTAAAACGGCAAATGATCAAAATAGCATTTATTACCGGTTCAAACAGGGTGCCCAGTTTGATGTGGAAATCTCTACAGATATACAAGTGCCTGATGGAAGATGGAGTTCAACAAAACAACAAGTTTTACCGACGATAGATGTTGATTATAAAAACATCAACTTAAAATTAAAGGAACTTGATGTTTTTGTAAATAAAGAGTTCAATGATTCAAAAATTTCAGGGAAGAAGATTTTGATCACAGGTAAGTGGCTTAAAGAAAAAATGGCCTTTTATTTTAAAAATGGTTCCAAATCAAAAAAGATAAACGAACAGATATTTTTCGCGGATTTTATTAAGAAATTTATTGAAGATGCACCTAAAAGAAAGACTAAAAATAATACACCAATTAAGAGACGCACAATTCAAGATTATCAGACAACGTTAAATAAGATTGAAGATTTTGAGAAGTTTATGGGGGAGAAAGTAAATTTAGACTCGGTTGATCTCAATTTTCATAGTAATTTTATACACTATTTAGAAACTGTAGCTGCTTTAAATGATAATACCATTGGGGGATATATTAATAATGTCAAATTATTTTGCAGATCCGCAATACTTAAAAGACACGTTATATCTATGGACTTTAAGGAGAAGCAATTTTATAGTCCCTCAAATACCACACATGACATTTACCTTCAAGAAGAAGAAATAATAAAGATTTACAATACAGCCTACCCGCAGGATTATCTTGACAATGCTAGAGATTGGCTAATTATAGGCCTAAGAACAGGTTTAAGGGTTTCAGATTTACTTACTCTTACACGGAAAAGTATCAATGACGGTTTTATAGAACTGCGTAATAAAAAAACGGATTATCCTGTAATAATCCCCTTACATCGAAACGTTAGTGAAATCCTTGAAAAAAGAGATGGATCATTTCCAAGGAAGATAAGTGACACTAATTTCAACGTTTACATTAAAGAGGTTGCAAAGATTGCCGGATTAATTGAAATGACAACTGGAGGTAAGATTTCAGAAAGGACAATTGAAATAAATGGAAAAAAAGAGACCATACATCGTAAAGTTATAGGGGAATATCCAAAACATGAATTAGTATCTAGTCACATTTGCCGACGAACATTTGCGACTCTATTATATGGTAAAATTGATACATTGACTATTATGAAGATAACGGGGCATCAAACGGAAAGACAATTTCTCGCCTACGTCAAAATTACACCAAAAGAGTATGCTGAAAAGTTAAAAGCTTACTGGAAGCTAATGGGGCAATTAGAAATTTCAAATAATTAGAATAAAGTGGTGTTAATTTTTCATTACTGAATAGAAATCTAAGAAATAAGATTTGTTATCAAAAATAAGAAAGAATGAATTTATTCCGGATTAATGATTTTAACGTAATTGCCTCATTACATCGTCTTTATTATAAAACACTTTCTTACCCATTTTCTGGGCTCTCAAAATGCCACTGTTGTTCCATGCCCATAAAGTGGGATATGACACCTTTAAAAGGGCTGAGACCTCTTGTCTTGTTAAAAGTATATCTGATTCTGTTTCATCATCAATCATTACTGATTTTTGATGTTGTTTAAGACCTAGTATAACAGCATTACTAATTATTTCCTGTAATTGATCAACAGTCAGCTGTACCACCATTGTATTATTATGTTGCATTTTTAAACTATTTATAAGCTTATACTGAGAAACAGAATAAAAGTTTAGAAATTTGGTAAAGAATTTATTTAGTAGCAGTCAGTATAAGTGCTGAAAATTCATTCCACAATGAATAAATGTTTCATATACTTTCTTCTTCCATAATATGTTGAACCTTTTTTTAGCTTTAAGTAAACTTTCTACTTGTTTTTTGATATAATAAAAAATTTAAAACAGTTTATATGTACGGAAGAACTATTAGCGAGGAGATCGCTATACTAGAAAAAAATAGTATTAATATTGAAATTAAAAATATTGAAGGTTTTGTAGTTAAGAGAAATAGTATGACTGATGGAATGATGGAGTTATATGGTCGTAGTAAAAAGATAATAACGAAATGTATACGATCAGGATTGCATTACCGATTTTTTGCGTATCCAAAAGGTAGTAAATGTTGTGTTTTTACCGAGTTTCCTGTAAATTATAGACATAAATTGCCGAAAGGTGCAGCTTCAGGAGATTATGTAATAGTGACTATTTATCCATCGCCAGAAAATTTTATGGCCAGCCCACTAGCGTTCTTCTATCGTGATAAAAAAGTTGGAGCAGCAGACAAAAGTAAATGGGATGAATTTGGATATTTCGAGACAAGTAGTAGTAGATACAATCTTATTCCGATCGTTGCGGCTACCAATAAGCTATGTAGAAATAAGTTGATTAAACGAAATCCACCACCACCACCACCGCAAGAACCAAATGGTTTATTACTTACGCTATTTGGCTAAAAAGATTGAATAAAAAAGAATGATTCTTTAGTGACTCATTCTTTTTTATTTCTGATATTTCTTAAAATTTTCAGCTTGCTCAAAAATCTCTTTATAAACTTCATCTCGATCAACAACTGGCGGATAGCCGTTTTCGGCTAATAAAATGATTAGATCAACTTTCAATTCAACTTTGACATCTTCTCTTTTGGACCAGTCAGTATTATTTTGCTTTATCATCAACGACAATCTTAAATTTTGAGTTGACCTAGGATAACTGCATTGCTAATTATCGTGTCATTGAATAACATGCAATTGTACGACTGTTATTTTTCATTTGTAAACTATTTGTAAGCTGAAGTGAAAAATATGGAAATTGTTTAGAAATATGGAAATCAATTAAAGTGAAGAATTAAGAAAGACCTAAAAGGCCTAAACCTCTTATCGTTCAAATAAACGATCTATTTCAGAATTCTCATCAATTGTTCGATTGCGAGTAATTCTACCACTTGGATCATAATCATCATCCCTGCTTCCGTAATCATCAACTAAAGAACTCAATACGCTAGACGAATCAATGTCTGCATAATCGTAAAATTCTTCATAATAATTAGAAAGATCACAATTATTCAGAAAATTTAAATAATCATTTGACAATCCTTGCTGAACAAGAGATAGAGCCTCATCTGTATAACCTCTATGATAGTTAGTAATAATGTCATCTTGTTCTTTTGAAAAATCGGCATCACCTGCGGAATAAAGTTGGTTTACCCTTAATTGGACTGCTGACATAAAATCTTCGTCTTTTGACCAATCGTCTTCATTTAACTCATAATATCCAAACATCCCTAAAATACTACTTATATCATAACTTTCTTTGGCGGCTTCTATAGCTACAGTAAAATATTCTTGCCAATGTGATTTAATATAACTATTAGTAGTATTATATTCATCAATTTTGCGTAAAACAAAATTAATTTCATTATAATCGACATATTGACATGATTTAAGATCAGTTGTACTTAGAATTTGTAATAATCTTTCCTCTGTTACTATATCAGGAAAATATTGAAGAAGTATGTACAATAAAGTAATATTTCCCGACATTTTATCTCTACATGAGTCAAGTAATTTTGGTAGTAATTTGTTAAATCGGAAATAATAGTTTTTTAATAATGTTTCACTTAGTTTAATACCGGTTGTTGAATCTGATCGAAAATATGTAGTGATTTGCTTAAAATAAGCAACGGAATATAATATTCGTTTGACTTCGGTCGTATGATCTTTTAAAAAATTAATTACAAAATCTGCTACTGATGGATTAAGAAAACTGAATGTTAATCTTCCGGTATTGAGATTCTTTTCACTTTTAATAAAGCCGTCTAACAACTTTTTAAGTGACTGCTGAAAAGAATTACTATGCAAAATAAATCCATTTTCCCTTATTTCATACTCGTATCTTGCATCAAATGCCTTGTGTAATTCAGCACTTCCAATATTATACCCCCCCAAACTAAACAATGTCATTAAGAGAAATTTCTCTTCTTCATTTAATTGTTGATCGTAAGCAAAATGCCATATCTCTTGAGGATTGTCAAGACTATTAAATATAAATGTTTCTGTTTCCTTTACTGGTATTTTGTTCAGTTGATTTGTCGAGGTTATAAATTCTATCAAGCGTGGAAAATAGTTTCGGTGGTTAATTATTTTTAAATAATTCTGAGATTTAAAAAACATATCATATTGTTCTGCTATCATACCCGAATGAAACATGTGATTATAAAGTATCCTCGCCTTGTCCAATTTTGAGTACGATTTGATTTCTAACTCATATTTTGATAAATCAGCTAATCCTGAACGATTAAACTTTTCAAAACGGTACTGCGCCTGTTTTAAGATAGTTGTTCTTGTCGTCATTACAAGAAATTTATTGGTACTTGTTTGAATACGCTCTATAAAACTCAATATTTTTCCTTCGGAATTTCTTGGGTTGATAATTTCTGATAAATTAGCGCCGAAAAAATCATCAAAAAATACAACTTGTTTTACATCCGCAGATTTGCTTAAAAGATCTTCAGCGTCTTTTAGATGATCATCAACATAAATCAATTCGTATCCATCTGCTAACATGTCACATATTAAAAGATAGGATATTGTAGTTTTGCCAATGCCAGGTTCCCCAGAAATTATCAAAAAATGGTTTTCTTTTAATTTATTAACAGCAACATTAAAGTTTAGTGTGGGAACATAAAAACTTGCTTTTTTAATAATTTTCTCTTTTACAAATTCAGACCTTCCATTCACACCATTATGCAAAATCAGATTCAGTACATTCGTGCTCGTTATCCAGAGTTTATAATATTTCTTTTCAATTTCAGGATATTTTTCTATCAAATTCATTATCCGATCTCTACTGTAAATATCCTGAGAGTTTTTTACAATTGGCTTTAGTTGCAATACAACCTCGTCTACTTGCCCCAAACTTAGATCAAAAGCAGTCATCAAAATGTAGCGTTTGGGTTTTGAAGTGAGTTTATTAATACTTATTATTTCTTTTTTTATTTCAGTTTTGAGATTTGAATATGTAGACCTTCCAAAACGCTTAGCTTGAACTATAATTTCATTTTCGACATTATTTGCATAGCGAAGATCAATACCTTTATCCCTTCCGGTCTTAAAAATTTGAAATGAAATATTGAGTTCTTTTTCTAAAAGGTCTTTGCATAATTCTTCAAATTCCTTATCGTTCAGGACTTCCAGGTTATATAATGCCATGAGTTTATATTAAATAATAATTTTCATTAGTGGATGTTTACCAACAAAGCTAAATAAAAGTCGCAAACTAAAACCAGTATTACTACGTATTGTATATAATTTTGAAAATCATTTCTTTGTTATGGTTTTCCGTAATTATACAAAAGAACTTTTGTTGTTATTTGTGTCTGTATTAAAAATAGGCAATTAATAGCAGTTACTTATTTATAATTCATTATAAAATATAATGAAAACTATTATCATTAAAGCCATAGAAATGAAAATTAAAACTATTGAAATAACCAATTTTCGATTATTAAAACATGTGATACTTTCTTTGGAAGATCACACAACAGTTATCGTTGGAAGAAATAACTCAGGCAAAACATCATTGACGGAAATTTTTCGCCGATTAATTGGAGATAAAAATCCATCATTCTCAATTTATGATTTTAGTCTTTCAGCAATGGATGGTTTTCTTAAAGCATTAAATGCAAAGTTGAATGGAAAAGATGATGATGAGATACGAGCCAATCTTCCATTTATTGAAATTCGAATTACGATACAATATCCAGTTGATATAGACGATCTAGGATTATTAGGAGATTTTATAATCGACCTTGATCCCGCAAGTAATATTGTTATTATAGCTGTCCGATACTCTCTTAAAAATGGCAAAATTGATTCACTTTTCGATGGTATAGCGGATGAAAGTGAAGATAGCATAAAAATATTTATGAAGTCACTTAAAGAGAGAATTCCTAGCCTTTTTGAAACTCATATTACAGCTGTAGATCCTACTGATCCGGAAAACACAGCTACAATTGATTACTCGAAATTCAGATTATTATTAGGGGCTAGCTTTATAAATGCACAAAGAGGACTTGATGACGTTACTCACTCTGAGAAAGATGTGTTAGGAAAAGTTTTAGCGCAGCTTTTTAAAACATCCCAATCTAATGCTGCACCTGAAGACATGAAAGATAGTTCAGCAGCGTTGCAGTTAGTGATTGATGACATTCAACAAAAAGTAGACACTGATTTTAATAGTCAGTTAAATAAGCTATTGCCTGCTCTAGGGCTGTTTGGTTATCCAGGTCTTTCGGATCCTAATTTGAGTACTGAAACCACAATCGATGTATCAAATATTTTAGAGAGTCATACAAAAATTCGATATGGACAAGGGAATAATCTTTTCCTGCCTGAAACATATAATGGATTAGGTTCTAGAAATTTGATTTACATTTTATTTCAACTTTTTGAGTTCTTTCGCAGGTACCAAAGTAGGCAAATTTCCAACAGTTTAGATATTATTTTTATTGAAGAACCTGAAGCACATCTACATCCGCAAATGCAACAGATTTTTATTAGAAAACTGTATGAAATTGCAAATGAATTTTCAAACACATTAAATGATGGTAAACCTTGGCCTGTTCAGTTTGTGGTTACTACACATTCTACACATATGGCGAATGAAGCCGAGTTTGAAGCAATTAGATATTTTTTAACATCAAGAGAACCACAACGGCAGACTATAGTGAAAGATTTGAGAAAAGAATTCACAGCTAATGATCTGAAAGAAGATAAAGAGTTCCTTCATAAATATTTGACTTTAACTAAGTGTGACTTATATTTTGCCGATAAAGCTATTCTTATTGAGGGGCCAGCGGAAAGATTAATGATGCCATTACTTATAGCAAAATGTGATGCAACAGATGCGACTAAGCCGCAACTTGGTTTGCAATATGTAACAACGATAGAGGTAGGTGGTGCATTTGCTCATCATTTTTATAAATTTTTAGATTTTCTTGAATTGCAATGTTTGGTTATTACTGACTTAGATTCGGTACTTATGACACATGGTGAGAAAACTACTTATCCAGGCTCATTTGTAAAAAATGGCTCTCATACTTCAAATGCTGGAATAAAAAACTGGTTTGCTAAAGACAGTCAAGGCTATTATCAGCTTGCAGATTGTCTTGCTCTTACGTCAGAGAATAAAGTTTCTGGCTCGAGAAGAATTGCATTTCAAATTACAGAAGATGGAAAGACGGCAATTGGCAGAAGCTTTGAAGAAGCATTTATATTGGCTAATAGAGAACATTTTGGAATTTTAGAAATTGCAGAAGATGAAGCAGAAGCAAGCGCCGAAGCACTAGCACCAGACAACAAGAAAAAAACTGAATTTGCTTTGAAATATGCACTTGAAGAAACCAAATGGATTGTGCCAAAATATATCCATGAAGGTCTAGAGTGGCTGGCAAGTAAGCCTGTAGCCCCAGCTATAGATGCAGTTGAAGTTATTAATGGAGTAGTAGAATAAAATCATGGCAGAAAAAGTAGATATAAGTCCTGCAGAGAAGGCATCAATTGAGTGTTTAGCTAATGTATTTAAAGCAATTGATGATAAAAAGCACTTTCTTGTTGAAGCTGGTGCAGGTGCAGGTAAGACTTACACATTAATTAAAGCTTTAAAATACCTTATAGAAAAAAATGATGCAGAGTATTTAAAATCAAGTAAAAAAATCGCATGTATTACGTATACAAACGTGGCAAAAGATGAAATCCGTTCAAGAACAGATAATCATCCCATAGTATTAGCGGATACAATACACGCTTTCGCATGGGAAGCTATACAAAATTTTCAGAAGGGACTTCGTGACTTGATGGTAGAATTAGGAGATAAATGGCAAGAAAGGATTGAAGATGCAGGGGGTATAAAATCACAAAAGGTCATTTATAGTTTAGGATATCCAAAGATTACAGGCGAAGAAATATTTTTGCATCATAATGATGTTATAAAGCTATTTACTTCACTTTTGTCGGATAATAAATTTAAAAAGATCTTTACAAGTAAATATCCGATTATTCTAATTGACGAATATCAGGACACAAACAAAGCTTTAGCAGACGCATTGGTAGCTAATTTTATTGAGGTAGAATCTAATCTTATTTTAGGATTTTTTGGTGATCATTGGCAGAAGATTTACGGCACAGAATCTTGTGGTTTAATTGAGACAAGTGTAGGTAAAATGGAAATTATTGGTAAACAGGCCAATTTTCGTTCAGATAAAAATATTGTTTCTGTGTTAAATCGTATGCGACCAGAACTTAAACAGTTTGAGTATGATCCCGGCTCTAAAGGGGAAATAGTTGTTTTCCATAGTAATAACTGGAAAGGGGAAAGAAGAACAGGTGCACATTGGAATGGTGATCTTCCAGAAAATGTTGCGCATGATTATTTAGAATGGACTAAACAGGAATTAAACAAAAATGATTGGAATATTAGTTCGGAAAATACTAAAATCCTGATGTTAACTAATAATGTTCTCGCTTCTGAACAAGGATATCAGAATGTTGCAAAAGCATTTTCTGATAATGATGATTTTCTTAAAAAGAATAATGAGTATATGTCATTTCTTATGGATGTGGTAGAAATAGGTTCTGAAGCATTTCAAAATAAAAAGTATGGGGAAATGATTCATGCTTTTAACATAGGTACTGCTAGGATTAGAAAGCATGCTGACAAAAAGGTTTGGTTTGACGATATGACCAAACTTCTCAAACTTTGTCAAACCGGTACAGTAGGTAATGTATTAGATTTACTAAAAACTACTAACAAACCTAAAGTACCAAGGAAAATTGAAGAAAAAGAACAGCGTTTTTCACAAATTATAGCTACTAAAGAAGAAGAGAGAGAAGAAGATGATAACAACTTTGCTACGAAAATCGAACTAATAAGATTAATTCCATATTCTGAAATTTCCAATGTAACAAAATACATCGACGATAAAACTTTATATTCTACAAAACATGGTGTTAAAGGTGCTGAGTTTGAAAATGTGATTATTGTTTTAGGTCGGGGTTGGAACCAATATAATTGGAATCAATTTCTGGAATGGATCAATTCAGATAAAGTTCCTGCTGATAAAAATGACACCTACGAAAGAAATAGAAATTTGTTTTATGTAGCGTGTTCAAGACCACAAAAGAGATTATGTCTGCTCTTCACGCAAGAGTTGTCAAACAATGCTTTAGCAGGTTTAAAAAAGATATTTGGTGATGTGATTTATGAGATAAATAACTAATCACGAATTTAATAAAATAACTAAAATAATCTATATCAAATAATAAATGGCAAATTACACAATTTCAGGAGTGTGGAAGAATAGCAACAATGTTATTACCCATTATGCAATCCATCATTTTAATGATAAGGAAAACACGATTAGCTTAGCTACAAAAACAACGAAATCAGACGCTGTTTGCTTATTAGATAATAATCAAAATTCTGCAATAACAATTTTATGGAATTACAATACAGAAGCATGGAATAGAGGTGCTATTGTTTCAGTAGTAGGAAGCTATCCAAATAAGTATTTAAGGACTAATCAAGATGGTACAGTTATAGACAATTTAAGTAATTTGATAAATTATGGTTTAGTGGCTACTAATTTTTCATAAACACTGGTAATATCTTTTAATCAATATAACCTTTCCATTATGACTTAATGAAAATCCGATAGTTTGTATATCATCAACTTTAGCACTTTCCATGTCTATAAGATCTTGATCAAAAAGAATTTTGGATATTGACAGATTGTTTCACGATCATAATTTTTTTGATAATCCAGTCCTAAATTTCCTGAATAATTCATATGTTGAAATTACGGGGAATAATATTCTTGGAATACCGTTAAATAATTTTCAATATCAATCTCATTTTCTCATTTTAATTCAACCATATTTCTGACTTAAATAGCTGAACCTGATCATTATGTTTTTTGCTTATGCATACGACTTTATTTATCTGAAAGTAAAGATAATTCAAAATTAAATAGTTCGCTAAGCGGAACTTCTAAGGTTCTTGCAATTTTGAAAATAGTACTTACAGTAGGATTAATTCTTACAGTCTCAATTCTAGCTATTTGTGATAATGTAATTTCTGATCGATATGCAAGTTCTTCCTGAGTTAAGCCTTTTTCCGAACGTATTTCTTTTAGTCGCCTAGCCAGCATCTGTAAACCTTCTTCATCGAAGATTAATTTTCTTTGTTTTATATCTTTTTTTTCCACTTATCAAAATGAATACATATAAAACAAAATCATTATAGCACTTGTGCTATAATTTGTATATTTGTAAAGATTCTAGTACTGAATCAATCAAATATTAACTAATTAATCAAATTCAATTATGAATAATTTTACTAAAAGTAAGTGCGTGTTGCTACTTTCCATGATGTTTTTAAGTTGTTCAGGGGAAGAAGAATCAAAAGAGGATTCACCTGAGAATGCAAAAGAGGTTTTTGAACTTCAAACTTTACAAGCAAGTGATATTAGGGCAACAACAGTATTGGTTCCTTCTTCAGTTGAATCAAGTATAGAGAAGTCAGTACAGTCTCGGGGCATTTGTTATAATACTATTGGAAATCCGAATATTAAAGATCTAAAAGTTCAAAACAGTGAAAATATGCTCGGTATTTATGGCACTCTATTAATAGACCTTCAACAAAACACTAAGTTTTACGCAAAAGCTTACGCAGTATCAAATTCAGGATCAACTTATTACGGAAACGAAATTAGCTTTCAAACTTCTAAAATGACAATTCCTCCGACCGAATTTATCACTTACGATGCAGCGAATATAACTTTTAATTCTGCTATATTAAGTGGTGTTATCTTCAAAAACGGTAATATAAGGTGGGATGATTTGAAAATGGGATTTTGTTATTCTGCAACAAATAGATCACCAAATATTACCGATAGCATTGTTTATGCAAATAGTGAAGTTACCGAACCGTTTCGAGTGTCTGCAAAAAATCTTAATTCAAAAACTACATATTATTTTCGACCATTTGCATCAAATTTCTCTGGTACTGAAATATATTATGGTGATATTAAAACATTTACAACCACAAATTCTAACTAATAATCATTTTATAATCACAGAAGATGAAGAAAATTACATTAAACTTACTGCTAGCCATATTAACAATCGTACTGTTTGCAAATTGCGAAGGGAAAAAGAACTCTAAAGCAGAAAAAACTGAAGATGGACAACAACTAGACTCACAAACTATTCATACTGATGAAGAAATTAGTGTCGATAGTAATAAGCCGGAAGATAATATTACTTATGATTCTTATGAATTTGCTACAAACTTAAAGAATGATTCATTTTTCGAATCTGATAATATAGATAAAACGATCGATTTGAAAAATGTAGGTATCACTACCTATTTTATTTCCGGGGACGAGGTTTCATTACTTGGTATATTCTATTCTACTGAAAAAAACATTGCAATTCCACGATTTGAAAATAATCCACCAAATAGAAGTTTCGTTCCTGATTACTTCGATAAGAAAGAAATTAAGTATGATGAAAAATATAAAAGTACTTACTCGGCCACATTACGTATATCGCTCAAAAACCCAAAAGACGTTAAGAAATTGAAGATGTTTGTTTCAAGTGAACCAGTATTGAATTATGAATATAAAGTGCCAGGAACAATTGATGAGTACCGATCAGGTTTTATTGATTTAGTAAATGTAAAAGGAACTTTCAAGGGGGTAAATCCTGATAGTCCTAATAAGAATTACGAAATTATCGATGCCGAAATTAATTAGACAACATCAAAAACCCGAATTTTCATTCGGGTTTTTTTATATTCCAAATTGTACACTGCTAAAGATTAACATAGATATTATCTAATTCTTCTTGACGAATGCCCAAGTAAATTCGGGTTATGATAATGCTTGAATGCTGAAATAATTCTGATAAATAAATTAAACTGCGCACACTTTGATTATAATTTTCCCAAACTCTGCGACCGAATGATTTTCTTAAACTGTGAGTACTGATTTTTCCTTTTTTGAAGTATTTTTTTAAAAGCCGGTTAACATGTTGAGGGGAATAAACAGTATTCTTTTGGCTTTTAAAAGCATACCCATTGTAATCTTTTTCAAATAAAGCTAAAGCATTATGAATGTTATCATTAATGATTAATGTACGCTTTTTACCCGTTTTCCTTCGACAATACTCACAGTTTCACTTCTTAGATCCTCAAATGTAAATTGTAGTAAATTTTCAATCCTTAATCCAAGGTTAATTCCAGTAATAATTAGTAATCCTAAATTTGAATTCTCTTTAGTTTTGATTAATCTCATTCCAGTATTTAATGCTTTGTCAAATCAATAAAATCATTTCCCGTCATACTTTTCTGTCTTTTAATATTACAAATGTATTTTCTTAAGCGTTCATATACCTCATAAAAGAACATTATTTTTGTAAATTCTACCATCACCCCCATAAAACATTTTATATTTCATTAGAATACTTAATTTATTCCATGCTCAACAGCTACTTCCAATCCTAAATCATCGAAAAACTTTGTAATGTTGCATTCTAATTCTGCAGCATCACGCACATCATCAAAATAAATAGCGTCAAATAGGGTAAAGAAATGTTTTGATTCGGCTGGAATCAACACGTTAAACAATTCACTTTCCAAATTTTGCAGTTTTGATGCCAATGATATATCTGTTTTAGATAGTTGATGCAGATATTCCCAGGTAGCCGGATATAGTTTTTTAAAATGTTGATTAATTTTTTTATTTGGCTTAAAACCAAAAAACACATGGCGATATAATAATCTTTTTGTGGTTCCTTTATCATTATTTCCAAAACACTTAAACTGGTCATAAAAAAATGCCCACTCACAATCTAACCTATATTCGAGATCGAAGTCATGACCATCTTTAATCATCAACGCACATAAAAGTAAAGGCTGACAGTTCTTTACATCAAGAAAAATAAATGGTATATTCAAGTGTTTACGTGAAATCTTTGATATGTTTGTTAAAGAGTGATAAATCCGGTTAACATTTTTACCTTTTTTGATTTTTCGTCTTCGCTGTAATTGTAAAATACGATGTAATCTGCATTTAAGTTGATTAAAGTTAATGTTACCCGTTCTAAATTCAGTTATTTCGTCGTTAAATGCAGCTAGTAAATTGATTTGTACCTTCTCTATCGTTTTAACGAATCTCTTATCCAACCATTTCAATTCATTGCTTATAGGCAGGATTTTCTTTTTTTGGTCCGGAATAATCAATGAAAGTGCTTTCATATTCATATAATTGTAGCTAACCTGATATATTTTGCATTTAGCTTTTACAACCGGTCCTTCTTTATCTTTCCAGTTACAGGTATAAAATGATCCATCAGGATGAGTAGTAACTTTTATGATATTCAGTTTCGCAAATATTTCCTGATAAGAAATATAATGGTGTGAGGTGAAATAATTTTCAAAAACTGATTTTGGGATTTTTATTTTAGCATCATAACTTTTTTGCAGTTTGATATCTACATATTCCAAGAATTCTAAAATATTAGTAATTGCAAGCTTTTTATTGATTGGATAATTTTCATATGATAATAGCTGATTAAAAACTGTAGTGTTAGCAACAAAAGATTTTGTGGCTTTTTTTAAACGGTTGATTTCTTTTTTAGAAATCTGATTGAAAACCGATCGGTTTAAGGTGTTAATTGGAATTTGTGTGAACATTTTATTCGCTTATTTTTTATGTGCTTCAGGTTTAAGAGGGAAGCGATCCAGCCGCTGCTAAACGGCTGGAAACCTCTATCAGTACTTATATCATTTCTTCAATGATTTGTTCTGATATTCTATATATTTATTTTTTAAAGCGATTATTGAACAGGTGGATTGTTTATGTAAATACATCAATTGGCGGGGTGCTGATTTTTTACTGTAGGGAAAATTATATTATGACAATATTTTAAATACTCTGTTAGCATCAGTTTTTATAAGGGTTAACAGAGAAAGTGTCTTTTTCTCAGCATATCATGTATTCTTTTATTATACTCTTATATAATATTTAATCTCATTGTATGCTTTTGCTTATTTATATATTATATGTATTTAATGTTCTTTAATTCTTTTATTTCATTATTGATTCTTATGCTTGTTTTCGTTTGACCGCCCAAACGGTCAAACAGGATAATTTAGGATCGAGTCATTTGTTAAAGACTTCTATTCAATTGAATAAAAGAATATACCTTAAAGATATGTGTGGAACATATTTATATTGATCAAATGAGATGTTTAAAAGCTGAAGACACTGAAAAATAATTAAATACTTCTCTTAAATGCTGGTGTATGTAGATTCGGCAGCATATCTTAGCTTGAGAATCAAGTGATTATGAGACAGGAAAAGATAATAACAAAAGAACAGCTTAAGCATATAATAAAAAAATTCAATATCAATGTACAAATTAATCATTGTATCATTCTTGAAAACGGTATGATAGATGTTGACGGTAGTGTGAAAATTACCAATACATCGCTAAAAAAACTACCACTTCGGTTTCGGAAAGTAAATGGTGATTTTTATTGCCATGCAAACAAATTAGAAATGTTAAAAGGTGTGCCCGATTCTGTTACCGGTGATTTTAATTGTTCCAATAATCAATTAACATCCTTGAATGGTGCACCTGGTTTTGTAGGACGTGATTTTGCCTGCCATGAAAATTTATTAACATCTTTAAAAGGATGCCCACAACATATTAAAGGAAATTTTAATGCATTCTTGAACCAAATTACAACACTAAATGGATCGCCGCAAATAATCGAGGGAAATTGTTCTCTGTTTAAAAATCGATTGATTTCATTAGAATCCGGCCCTAAATATGTTGGGGGATCATTACATGTGACTGGAAACCTACTACGCAATTTAGTCGGGATACCCAGTTACATCGGAAATACTGTGTCAATAGATAGTGGAATCTCAGTTGACATGGGAAATAAAAGCTGCAATGTGCAAAGAGTTACAATTGAAATACAAAATAAACGAAATAAAACAGATCTATCTTCACCACATTTATTGATCGAAAAACATAGGAACTTGCTGCATATCGTTTTTCGATATATGAATTACTTAGATATTTTCACTAACGGCAATTTTAACCAAGCAAATTTTGAAGATATCATATATGATATTAAATCTGGTTTGCGTTAAAATAATTATAGCATATGGATTTAGCATACGTTTTTCCGGATGATTTATTAGCAGAACAAAATGATGTTCACACAATTATACGTGACCATTGGTTAGTGCTTAATTATACGGTAAATAAGGACAAAAGTGTAAATGTCCAAGGCGATGTCAGATTTCCGGATTTCGCATCTTTTTTAACAAAACTACCACTACAGTTCAATAAGGTCTCAGGTAATTTTGATATTTCTACCTTAGTTAACCTGACGACTTTGAAAGGTTCCCCTGTTGAAGTTGGTGGTGTTTTTAATTGTTCCTATACTAACATAAATTCATTACAACATGCCCCTAAAAAAGCTTCAAAATTAATATTCGACAATAATCTTCGATCATTATCCACTGGCAATTTAAACTGTAATTTTGATGAAGTTTCTATTCTATTTGTGAATAGTGATCCAGTTGACGGCCTTCCAAGCATGATCATAAAGTACAGTGACTTCTTGCCAACAATTGTAAAGTATCAAAGCTATTTTGATGTGTGGGGTGATAATAATAAGGATCCATTTAACCAAGATGGATTCGCAGAATTAATTACAGAAATAAGTGAGGGTTTAAAATAAAGTATTTGTTAAGATGATAAAATTTCAGTTAAAACCGAGTAAGTATTTCTAAAATTTCTAGTACGCATTTTTTGTGAAGTAAAAAAACCTATTGGAAGATTTTTCCCTTAAAGATTCTCTTTTCTTTAATAACACTGTTATTAGTGTTTAATTCATTGCAGTGACACTAAATATTGAATATTATTATATACTGATAATGTAAAAAAATATACCAAAATATCCAAAAACATCCTTTACCGAAGTCATTTAAAAATTTTAGACATCTAAATTATTTAAGAAGCCATTACAGGAAAATGGAAATTAAGATTACCTCATTTTTTAAATTTTGATTAAAGGGGAAATTCCTATATTCGTAGAAACAAAAATGCAATTTTATGGAACAACGAACAAAATTTAGCACATTAATGCCTATTTATGGTTTATACACCATTAAGGAAAAATAGAAATCTAAAAATACAATTCATATGAGTACAGCAATAGTTTTCAATAAAGAAATGCAGAATTATTTCAATTCAAATAATTCATTAGTCGCTGAATTTTTAAGAACAAAATTCAAAGAAAGTCGTAGAGAAAATTATAATGGTTTCTTTGATGATTTTTTATTTAGCTACGGTATTATTTCCTTTAATTCTGAGCCTATTTTAAATGGAAAAAAATATATTCCTTCTCTAACTTGCTCAAAAAATAATATCTTCAGAGAGGAAATGGGTGTAACTGAGTTATCTAAAGAGCCCAAAACTTTATTAGAATGTGAAAAGATATTTGCGCAATATTTTATATCCAGATTTAATGATATAAATTTATCTTACTTCACAAATTGGGATTCTGAAAATAATTATAATTAATTCCAAATAACAGAAAATCTAATATAGTATTATGAACTTACGTCTATTTTTTCTGTTAGTTATTATTGAATCGCTTTGTGTTGTTAGTGGATTTTTTGTACTTATATTATTTTTCTTTCTTTATTTTGGTTCAGGCGCTGGAGCAAGTTCAGACAAAGCTATATTGACTGAAAATGTGGGGTTTGTAATCCTGTTTTTATTGCCATTGCTTTTTGGAATTTTTAAAAGCAGAACTTTAACAGAAAAATTAAAAGCCAAAAGTTATTTATACTCAGGCTTGCTCGTAACAATAGTTAGCGGTATATATTTTGGAATTAATATGTAACAGGACAGCCCTACTGCTAACACACGCTACAGCAATTTGGATATTTGGCTTAATGGAAAAATTGGTTTGTATTTGAAAATTTAACAAATCCGAAAATAGGGCTTAATTTAATCCAAACTGCTTGTAGCGCGAGAACGTTATAGGGCACTTAACCGCAGAAAACCGGAATATGACATATTTAATGATTGATACCTGTGTTTGGTTAGACTTGGCCAAAACATCAAAATACGAAAAGTTAGTAAACTTATTAGACCAACTTGTAGAAGATTGGGAAGTTTCGTTAATAATTCCAGAAATAGTATTGTCAGAATTCCAAAATAACAAAGACAGAATTGTTTCAGATGCAGGCAAGAATTTATCAAGTTACTTTGAAAAAGTTAGAGATATAATCTTTGATTTTGGCGAAGAGAAAAATAAAAAAATTATTATGGCTCATCTAGATGAATTTACAAGCAAAATTCCCAATTACGGAGAATCAGTTTTAAATTCGTTGCAAAAAATTGAAAAATTATTCTCTCAAGCAGAAATTATTAAAACTACAGATGAAATTTTATTGAAAGCTTCAAAAAGAGCACTTCACAAAAAAGCTCCTTTTCATTTATCAAAAAATAGTATTGGCGATGCAATAATTATTGAATCATATATTGAGTACATAATCCAAAATGAACCTCAGGACTGTAAATTTATGTTTGTTACACATAATAAAAATGATTTTAGTTTAACAAACGGTAATCATAAAATCCCTCATAAAGATATTGCAGATTTCTTCGATTCAACTAAATCTTTTTATTTCATCAATTTAATTGATGCATTAAATGAAATAAATGCTGAATTAGTTCTTAATATACAAGAAGATAATTATTGGAAATCAGAACCACGAAATCTTACTGAAATTTCAGAAGTGAGTAACGAATTAGAAAGAAAAATTTGGTATAACAGACATCAAATCTTGGCAAATAAAATTAAAACAGGGAAAGTAAAGATTATTGATATTAAAGATTATAGTAGTCAAAACCATAATACGACTATTGTAGATATAATATGGGAAACTGCGATAAAAGGTGCGAAAACAATAGAAGAAAAATATGGTAAAGAGAATCTTATTTGGGATGATTTTGAATGGGGAATGATAAATGGTAAATTATCAGCACTTAGATGGGTTTCAGGGGAAGAATGGGACTTTCTGGATACATAAACGCCCTATAACACACGTCTCATGCAATTTGCCAATTTAGTGAAATTACCGTTTTAATTCTTATTTTAGTTTAGCTGAAATACTCGTCTTCGTACGTCGCAAACGGCGCAAGGCTCGAGAACGTTAGTGGCAAGGCAGAGAAGCTATTGTGTATACGAGCAACTAAAAATTAATTATGGAGTATAGTTTTACAGTGCCTAATCATAAAGAGCATTTCACAGTGCAAATTGATGGGTTTATATATCAATGTGGATATAGATTTAAAACAGAAAGAACCACAGCAGGAATTAAGTATTCTTGTCAGTTCAATAATGAAGAAACCAAAAATGAATTTGACAAAGGGTTAAGCGACAAGGTTCCTGAACTTTGGCAAAATGAACAGTAAAATTAACCCTATTTAATGTTGTTTTTTTACCTTTATACTTGAAATAAATCAAAACATCATGAAAGATTATCAACTAACGGTACCTCACGAATTCGAGGCGTTTCACTTGGGAATTGAATTAACTATTATGGATATACAAGATAATTCAGAACCGATATTTACAACCAAAGAAACAAAAGACGCGACAATTTACTTTATTCCATTTGAGGAAGAAGACAAAATGTATGCTTTTGATAAGGAAATTAGAGCAAGTATGCCATATCTTTTTAAATCTTAGCTTGGATTAAAAAGAGTACAACTGACTATTTAAGATATGCCCAGCCGCTAACATGCATTACAAGATATTTGGGCATTTGGCTAAATTTAAAGATGGTTTTTATTTGGAAAACTTTTGCATATTGGAAAAACTCGCCTCTTTAATCCCATATCTTGTAGCGCAGGACGTTGACAGTAATGTTCCCTCAGAAAAGACCTAAACATAAATATGAAAAACCACCTTGAAATTAAATTTGAAATAGCAAATTTTGAATTAGAGGAAATTGAAAATTGGTTAAAGGAAGAATTACTAACTTCAAATAATGGCTTTTATCATAATTGGAATTTAATAGCGAAAGCGTATTCCGAAAACAAAATTGTAATTATAAAAAATGAAATCAACGTAATTGGATTTTTAATTTGGTGTGATTTTAATATGTATGCTGAAATAGATATTTTTGAAATCAAGCGAGAATTTAGAAAAAAAGGAATTGGGAAATATTTTTTTAATGAAGTTTCAACCTTTTTTAAAAACCATAATTTCTCTGCAATAAAACTTTTTTGCGAACCACAAGAATCTGAAAAATTTTGGATAAAAATGGAATTTATAAAATTTCCAAAAATTGGATATTCTATTTCTGACCTTACTTATTTCAAACCATTAATTGAAATAAATGAGCCAACAATTGAAATTGATGAAAATAATAAATTGGAACTTTGGGATTTAGAACCTTACCAAATAAAAGATACTAAACCAAAATGGATTTGGAGCATAAATTCGGAAAAATTTCTTCCAATATTAAATCCTTGTAACTCAGATTGGAATATTCGTTGGACAAAAAACGGTAAAGTAATTAGAGAAAATAAAGTAAAACGTTTTTCAAATACAGAAATTGAATTTGGAAATTTTCTTTTTGTGGAAGAACTAACTGAATAAAAAACACTGCCGCTAACTGCCGTTTAGCGAGATTGGGGTTTTAGGTTTAATGGAAAGTTAGTGTTGTATTTGAGAAATTTGTGTTTAACCGAAAAATCTCGCATCTTTATTCCCCACCCTCGCCAAGCACCAGAACGTTACATGCAATGCTATAATAGAAAGTATGGAAAATAAATTTAAAATTCGACATGCAATATTAAAGTCCCTTCATGAGAAAAGGTCAGAAGGGACTAGTCCAAATACTATACATGTTTCAGAAATTGCTCGAACTTGGTTAGAATTAGTAGAAACCGTGGATTTTTCAGAAAATAAAATCGTTGAGCAAATTAAATATCTAGAAAATCAAAAAGATATATATACACAGGAAGAAGACTATTATATATTTTATTACGCAATTACCGATATTGGCATTGCTTCTTTTTATGATCAAAAATATCTTGATGAAGGAAAAAAAAGATCAAGAGAAAAATACCATGACATAATTAGAAATTGGTCAGTCACCATACTTTTGATATTAGCTATCCTGACCTTCACAATCAACGCATATGTAACGATCAAAAGAAATTCAGAAATAGAAAATTTAGAAAGTAAATTGAAAATCATTTCAAATCAAATTAATCGGAAGTAAAAAGCAACGCAGGTAAAAGCCATTTGGCGATATTGGGATTTTAAGTTTAATTTAAAGATGGTTTTGTACTTGGAAAATTTGTGCTTAACCGAAAAATCTCGCATGTTTATTCCCCAAACTCACCAAGTACCAGAACGTTAGCTGTTATTAATACAAATATATCGTATGAAAGAAAATTATCAATTTGATCGAATAGAATTATCACAATCGAATATGTATAATAATATTCGAGGAAGTAAACCAATTGGTGATACTACATTCGAAGGATATTTTAAGTGTAAACTTGTTCACGGTGAAATGTTTTCAGTGATTGTTCCAGATTTAATTTACATAATGGATGATGATAAAACATTTTCTTGGTTTCAGCATTATTCATTCTTGCCAAACCATTTAAATAAATTTAGTGAAGAAGAGATTTTTGGCACTATAAATATAGATATTGCTTGGGGACATACATTGAGAATTACAATTTCTCACGAAAATCATATTGAAAACTTCCAAGACCATTCCAATCTTTTTAAATGTATAATAAAAGGTCCAAAAAATCTTCTAGAATACTCGACCGGGAAAGGAGAAATAATTAATAACAAGCCTTTTATTAAACTCTATCATCACACAACCGACGAAATTAAAGAATTGATTGAGAAATCAAGTTATTATTTAGGTTCCCTTTGGAATTATCAAGGAACTAAAAAAATTCAAAGTTTATGTTTTGTTTATTTTACAAGTTTAGATTCAATTAAACAAGAACAAGATTTAGTGCAAATAGCAATGGCAAGTGAGGGAGAATTATATTTAATCAAAGATATTAGTCAAGAAATTGTACCAATAAAAGTTTACCGAGAAAATACTCTTAATAGAAAAGCCAGTATAAATCAATTAATTGATAGTACAATAATTATGAGTAATCCTATTTTAATGCATACTCAAGATGATTTAAGTTATGTATTTTATGAGCGAAGTAATCCTTTTATTTATCGTGTTGCTCTTAATTCAGAAAAAACGCTACCTTTTAAAAATGGAATTATTTTTAGAACTGAAGATGTTTCAACTAGTGACCATATTATCTTGGGTGATGCTACAACGGAAATAGGACTAGTTGCAATATTTGATGAAGAGAACACAAAACAGATATTTAAAATAGAACCATTTTACAATTCAAAAACCAATATTTTAAAATTTTGGTTTGATAATACTAATCGCGATTTATATACAGAAAAGAAAATTACTAAACCGAAATTTTAACAATAGCTTACAGCTACTACAACGGATTGAGCAATAGGCTTAATTAACAATGGGCTAAATTAGTCCCAAATCCTCTGTAGTATTTAGAACGTTAGCAGATATATTATGACAAATAAACAGAAAAAGATGCTATTAGATTTGAAATCTAAAAAAGAAGAAATTTTTCAAATTGATCATCCTTTTGATGTACTTATTCATTCTGTATTGAACACAATTAATCTAAATGAACTTATCCAAATTTATATAGATGATAGTTTAATTGAAGTAAAATCATCTATTTATTCCAATATTGAAAAAAGACTAAATACTATTGATAATACCGAAAAAATATATGAAGATTTGAAATTCATTTTAGAAAACGGAGTTGAATATTATAAATCACAAAGGACTAGAAAAGTTTTAGAAATTCTTTTAATTAAACTTGATGATGATTATAAATATGATTACTTCAATACTTTTTTTTACTCAAAATATTCAAATGATAAAAAGTCAGCAGTTAAATATATCAAATACGCAAAAAAGGATGTTGCAAAAGAATTATTAAAAGAATACTTAAGTTCCGGGAATGCGGTATTTCTTCTACCTTTATTAGATAAAAAAAACTTGGAGTTTCTTGCAGAAAATATTACAGAAATTTGGTACACGGAACCTTCATTCTTTTATAAAAAACGGCTTATTGAACTTTTATCGCAGACAAAATTTAAGAATCTTGAATTTATAGAAAATGAAGAAATTGACTTATATATCCTGGCCTGTCTAATTAGTAAAAAAATAAAACCGAAGCATGCGTTGAAATTATTGAGTAAAGTCCCAGAGAGCAAAAGGCATTTTAGCATTTTTAATTTAAGTAAAGAATTAGATTACAAATTCATAGAGTGCGAAATGAAAAAATACATCTGCTAACAGATACCACAATGGATTTGGGTATTTGGCTTAATGGGAAGTAAGTTTTGTATTTGCGATGATTTGGCAAATCCGAAAAATGGGCTTAATTTAGTTCCAAGCCCGCTGTAGTGCCAGAACGTGCCTAATTATTAAAAACTTCTTAAAAGAAACAAATTCTATGATAACAGCATTTGCAGATGAATCCGGAAACAATTCGTTTAAATTTGATTCACAAGGAAGTCATTTTATTGTTGCCACTGTAATTTGTAATTCTGAAAAAGTACAAGATTTAGAAAAACAAGTTGATATAATTAGACAAAATCATAATTTCCAAACTGGAGAAATTAAATCAAGTGGCGTTGCAGGCAATCATAAAAGAAGACTTAATATTCTAAATGATATTGTTAATCTTGATATTTCTGTGTATGCAGTTATAGTTGACAAAAGAGAACTTAAAGGACAAGGCTTCAATTATAAAAAATCATTTTATAAATACTTAAATAATTTATTATATAAAGAACTGTTCAGAACTTTCCCCCAATTAGACTTATTTGTAGATGAGCATGGCGGAAACGATTATATGCTTGAATTTAAAAAGTATGTTTATAAAAACCATCAGAAAAATCTATTTTCAGGATCACAATTTGGAATACAAAACAGTAAACAAAGTAATTTAATTCAAATTGCAGATTTTGTTGCTGGAACAATCGCCTACATTTATGATGAAACTAAAAAATCAGAATATAGTGAAGAATTTAAAACTGTATTAAAACCGATTGTAAGCGATTTCAATTTTTTTCCAAAGGAATACAATTTTAAAGAATTTAATGAGTCAAACACTGATGAATTTTATTCGCCACTAATTGCAGAAGTTAGTATATTGAGAATTAATAATTTTATTGAAAAAGAAGTAGGCAACGACCAACAAAAGATTGACCAAATCAACTTCTTAAAATTATTGCTTTTATTCCAAAGAGTATATTATAAATCAAGATATATTTCTACAAAAGAGATTTTTAATCACTTAAGCCAAAGCCGAGAATCAAAATTGTCGGAAGAGTATTTCAGATCCAAAATTGTAGGTAACCTGAGAGATAATGGAATATTAATCTCTTCAAGTCCCAAAGGTTATAAAATTCCAACAACTGAAAAAGATTTATATTCTTTTATAAAGCATGGAAATCGAATAATTTTACCGATGCTAAATAGAATTAACGAAATGCACAAAGCTATAATGTTAGCATCAGGTAATAAACTTGATTTATTGGCAAATGAAGAATTTAAAGAACTGAAGAAAATAATAAATAACTAAACACACACTACTACAACGGATTTGGGCAATTGGCTAAATGAAAAGGTGGTTTTGAATTTGGGAGATTTGGCAAATGCGAAGAATGGCCTTAATATATTCCTAAATCCGCTGTATTATGGGAAAATTAACGACAATCTAAAAAAACAAATCGTGAAAGTAGAAACAACAAAGGATTCTGCATATTTTGAGAGAATAGAAAATGAAATTACTGACGAACTTAATAAACGCTTATCGGGGGTTTTAGAAGATTATGCTGAAATTAAAGGTCACGTTTCATCTTTTCAATCACTGCATGGAACAATTAGTCTAAACAAGGCTTCAAGTCTCGATATGGTTCATGGTAAATGGGCAACACATGATGATTATATTGCCGATTGGTTATCTGGACTAAAAGATTCTATTGAGAGTGGCAGACCGTCTATGATGCAAAAGATTTTTAAAATACAACGTATTCGTGAATATGTGCTTCTCTTCCTTGAAAGAGATTTTTATAGACATTATAAAGTTAGGACTAAAGATAAACCTCAAGAAAATTTATGGTCAATTTGGTTTGGTTCTGAAACGTTATTTTGGGGTTTATTAATATCGCCGAGATTAATTGAAGATAACTGGGAAAATAAACCTGGAAGAATTAGAAAAGTTGAATTTGGCTATTGGACTATTGGTCATGTTTTAAAAACAGGCTTAGTCGATCCCGAAAATAATACGATATATAAATTTCGTGATTTAAACGACTTTTTAATTTTTTATGAATCTATACTCAAAAGAGTTTCAAATTCAATTTATGAAAAACAAATTTTTGCTTTTTATGTTGATTATATTAGAAAATCACAAAACCCGTTATTAGAACCGTTACTTATTCCTGAATTTCGTTATGAGGGTATAAAGCAAAAACATAAATATAGATTAGATTTCACAATCTTAAATTGTCATACTGGCGAGCGCATCGGCTTTGAATTAAGTCCTCAATCAACACATATGGCAATTTCTGGTATAAAATCAAAAACTCAGACTGAGTTGAATAAAGATTTAGCTTTAAAGTGGGGTCGTGAGATGCAAAAGAGAAATGAATATTTCCAACAGTATGGAATTACAATAATGACTTTTACAGATGACAATCTTATCGACATGAAAAATTGTTTTAAAGCAATGGAATATTATCTATCCAAGAGAAAAGCCGATCGTCAAAGTGTTGATGAATTGATTCAAGACATTATTTCAATTAAATAGATAGACTGTGGTTAACAACTATTACAACTAATTTTGAGTAATAGGAATCTTCAATTTCAAGAATAATAAAAGGCGAAAGTTGTATAAACTTCAATACCTCGTAGCCCGCGATAGTAATATGGTAACATTCGGGAATAGGGATTTTCGAATTCTGAGCAAATTTTCACCTTTGGTCGACAAAGAGTTTTAGGAAAGGTAATTAGAAATAAGATTATGATGATTTTGTATCATGGCTTAAACGAACAGAGACATCGCTTTTGAAACTTTACTGCGATGACTTGAATAATTCTGTTGAGTTAGAAAACTGGTACAATGATTTAAATGGAAGTAAATACAAAACACAATAGTTAGCAGACATTAGTTAAAAGAGATTAATTTGAGTTCAGATAGGATAAATAATTGGATACGGGGTGCTTTTTAGGGGAATATATGAAATAAAAAAGACTTAAAAAACTGATTAACAGTTATTTAAGTCTTAATGTTTGTGCGGATAATAGGACTCGAACCTACACGCCTTGCGGCACCAGATCCTAAGTCTGGCATGTCTACCAATTTCACCATATCCGCGTAATTGTGGGTGCAAAGATAAGCATACTTTCGAATATTCAAAGAAAAATTTGAAAAAAATTATTCATTCTCTTTTTTGTATATTTGGTTTTCTATAAAAATAATTTAAATGGAAAACATTAAGTCGTACGTTCAACAACATAAAGATCGCTTTATCAATGAGTTGATCGAATTATTAAAAATTCCGTCGGTAAGTGCCGACACTGCATATTCACAAGATGTAATTGATACATCTGAGGCTGTAAAAGTAAGTTTAGAAAAAGCAGGCTGCGATTTAGTTGAAGTTTGCGACACTCCGGGTTACCCAATTATCTACGGAGAAAAAATAATCGATCCCAATCTTCCTACTGTTTTAGTTTACGGACATTATGATGTTCAGCCGCCGGATCCAATGGAATTGTGGACGTCTCTACCTTTTGAACCCGTTATCAAAACAACAGATATTCATCCCGAAGGAGCTATTTTCGCCCGTGGTGCCTGCGATGACAAAGGCCAAATGTACATGCACGTAAAAGCGCTTGAATATATGGTTCAAAGCAATACTTTACCTTGCAACGTAAAATTCATGATCGAAGGCGAAGAAGAAGTAGGTTCGGCAAGCTTAGCCTGGTTCGTAGAACGCAATCAGGAAAAACTGAAAAACGATGTAATCTTAATTTCAGATACCGGAATGATTTCGAACCAACAACCGTCTATCACGACAGGCTTACGAGGTTTAAGTTACGTAGAAGTTGAAGTTACAGGACCAAACCGCGACCTGCACTCAGGTTTATACGGCGGGGCAGTGGCGAACCCAATTAATATTCTGGCAAAAATGATTGCTTCACTTCACGACGAAGACAATCATATTACGATTCCGGGATTCTACGATAAAGTACAGGAATTATCTGCAGAAGAAAGAGCCGAAATGGCAAAAGCACCTTTCAGCTTAGAAAAATATAAAAACGCTTTGAATATCGCTGACGTTTATGGCGAAAAAGGCTATGTAACCAACGAACGCAACTCAATCCGTCCAACCTTAGATGTAAACGGAATCTGGGGCGGTTATCAGGGCGAAGGCGCAAAAACAGTTATTGCGAGCAAAGCTTTTGCTAAAATCTCGATGCGTCTGGTTCCAAATCAGGATTGGCATGAGATTACAGAACTTTTTACCCAACATTTCACCAGCATTGCGCCTGCCGGTGTTACCGTAAAAGTGACGCCGCACCACGGAGGTCAGGGCTATGTTACGCCTATTGACAGTATTGGATACAAAGCAGCAAATATGGCTTACACAGAAACTTTTGGAGTTCCGGCCATTCCGGTTCGTTCCGGCGGAAGTATTCCAATTGTGTCACTGTTCGAAAAAGAACTAAAAAGCAAAACAATTTTGATGGGATTTGGTTTAGACAGCGATGCCATTCACTCACCAAATGAGCATTTCGGAATCTTTAATTACCTGAAAGGAATTGAAACTATTCCGTTGTTTTACAAGTATTTTGTGGAACTTTCAAAGTAATTTCAACTATCAATACAATTCAAATCCGTTCAGCAATGAGCGGATTTTTTTTGATATAGATAGAAGAAAACTAATAGGATTTTTGTTGAATTTCTAACATAAGAAAGTCAGTTATTAAAATAAAAATTAGTTGTATTATTTTATTGATTAAAATTGCAAATTATTATTCAGGTTCAATCAAAATCAATCGGCGTGACATCACAAAAAAAACTTTCATCAATTCTTTTTTTACTCATTGTCTTTATTTCTGCAGCAATTAAAGCTCAAACACAAGTTCCGGATACGAATAAGGATTATCATCATATGTCTGAATTGGATGAAAAACCTGATTTTCCGGGTGGTATGCAGGGATTTTATGATTTTATAGGTGCTAATTACCAAACACCAAAAGTTCAGGGATTAGCGGGTAAAATCTATGTTACATTTATAATTGAAAAAGATGGTTCCTTAGCAGATATAAAAGTTTTAAGAGATATTGGTTACGGTACAGGAAAAGAAGCGATCCGGGTGCTTCAAAGTTGTCCTAAATGGATTCCGGGAAAATACAAAGGAGAACCGGTTCGGGTTTTATACTCTTTGCCTATTAATATTAAGGCTACTGAAAAGCCTGAAGAAAGAATATATTCAGAATCCGAAGTTTTTGAAAGACCAGCTTATCCGGGCGGTCTGCAAAATTTTTATATCGACATTTCAAAACACTTTAAAACTCCCGAAAAGGAAGGTCTAAAAGGGCAGCTTGTCATTGGTTTTGTAATTGAAAAAGATGGCTCGATAGGGAAAATTACGATTTTAAAAGATATCGGTTATGGTACAGGTGAGGAGGCTATGCGATGTATAAAATTAATTAAAAACTGGACTCCGGGTAAGCTTAAAGACGGAACAGCCGTAATTACAGCCTACAGTTTGCCTTTTACAATTCAATCAGCAAATTAATTGCTGAAAAAATCCGCTTCTAAACTTTAGAAGCGGATATTAAAAAAATTCAAAAAACTAAAAATAAATCCGGCTAAAATAAGTCCGGATTGTATCCAAAATAGGGCATGTTTTGTTCGTAAAAAACGACACCATAACTTTCTAATTCTTCTAAAATAGGCAAATACACTTCTTTGTTGATTGGAAGCTGTACGCCCGGAGTTGTAATTTTGCCATTCAAAATCAATAAAGTCGCAATAGCCACGGGAAGTCCGACAGTTTTTGCCATTGCAGTATACGTCTGATCATCGCCAATGCAAGCCATTTTTGAGTCTATTTGTCTTTTCTCACCATTCAGTTCGTAACCAAATTTATGATACATTACAATCATATCTTTATCATCTGGCTGCAGCGCCCAGCTGTCAGTGAGTATTTTTTCTAAAATCTGTGCAGGAGTTGCATTAGGTAAATTCACTTTTTTGTCAGGATTAAATAAATCCAATTCCAAAAGCTTGTCCCACATAATATCATCCTGATCGATTTTTAAAATCAAACGCATTTTTATTTCCACAGAATCGGTTGGGTGATAAGGCAAAAAAGAATTCGTAAACTGACGGTAGCTCATGTTTTCAGAATCTTCCATGATGTAGCTGTCATCTGTCATTCCTAATTGCACAAACATATTCCATGCTTTCGAAAAGCCAACTCTTCTAATCGTTCCTCTGTATAAGGTCAGAATATCATCTAAACCGTAAATTGACCGGTATTTAAGCGAATCACGGTTGGAATAGGCTTCAAATTTACCGTAGCCCTCTACTTCGAGAAACTCCGTTCTGCGAAATAAGGTTCCGTATGGAATGTATTTATAAGTACCTTCCTGAATAAACTTGGCTGCGCCACCCTGACCCGCTAATACTACATTTCGCGGCGCCCAGGTAAATTTGTAATTCCACAAATTATTATCTGATTCCGGAGCTACCAGACCCCCACAAAAAGATTCAAAAAGCAGCATCTTACCGCCTTTCGACCTAATTTCGTCAATAACTTTCATAGCACTCATATGATCTATTCCGGGATCGAGGCCAATTTCATTCATGAAAATCAAATTGTTTTGTCTGGCTTCTTCATCAAGTTCCATCATGGCATCGCTGATATAGGAAGCAGTAACGAGATGTTTTTTGTATTGCAGACAGTCTTTTGCAATTTCAATGTGTAAATATGCAGGAAGCATAGAAATGACGATTGAAGCTTTTTCTATGGCAGCTTTCCTTTCTTCAATATCAAAAATATTCAGGGCAATTGGGGTGGCATTGGGATGGTTGTTGATTTTTTTTTCGGCCAGGGCCAATGACAAATCAGCCACAATAATATGCAGGTTTTCGCTTTCAGATTTTGAAAGTAAATACCGTATCAAAGATGATGCGGATCTTCCGGCTCCAATTATTAGAACATGTCTCATGATTTACATATATAACACAAACATAGTAAATTGTTACAAAAATAACAATTAATGAATGGTGAAATTTTTAAAATAAATGGAACAAAGTAAATCAGATTTTTTTGAAAAGTGTATTTGAAATGTTTTTTGTTTGATTGAATTAAGACTATTTTTGTGATATTAAATACAAGTAAAAATGGAAAGAAAAATAATTATTACAGCTGCTATTTTTGGAATGTTAGCCATTATTTTAGGTGCTTTTGGTGCCCACGCCCTAAAAGCGATATTGATCCCGGAACAATTAACCAGTTTTGAAACTGGTGTCCGTTATCAAATGTACCATGCTTTCTTTTTATTTTTTGTAGCGTCCAGAAAAGAGTTGTCTTTAAAAACGTTAAAAGTGATTTATAATTTAGTATTGGGAGGGGTGCTTTTATTCTCAGGATCCATCTTTTTGCTGACTACAAAAAATGTCACTACAATTGACTTTAAAATTATTGGATTCGTAACTCCAATTGGCGGATTCTTATTAATCTTCGCTTGGTTTGTACTTTTAGCTACTTTTTTTAAGAAAAAATCATAAAATTGGTTTAAAAAAATTCTATCTAAAATTTAATACTTAATTTTGTTGTATATATAACAGGAAGCTTTGTCAGTGTGAATTTTATATATTATTTGTAGATATTCATAAATAATATAACACAAACGAAGTGCCTTTGTATTTTTTAAAATTGATATTTTAAAGTAAATTATAACACAACAAAAATTTATGGAGACTAATACACTTTCCACGAAATCGATTTCGCTTATGGATTTAGGAATAACAAATGCTAACGTACAGTATCAATTATCAGCAGATGAACTGCATGCGATTACTGTGCAGTCAGGGCAGGGTGTTGAAGCTTCGACAGGTGCTTTGGCAATTAATACAGGCGAATTTACCGGACGTTCTCCGCAAGATCGTTTTATTGTAAAAGATAAAATTACAGAAGATAAAGTATGGTGGGGAAATATAAACATCCCGTTTTCACCGGAAGCTTTTGAAAAATTATATAATAAAGTCACACAGTTTTTATCAAACAAACAAGTTTTTGTACGCGATTCATATGTCTGCTCTGATGCCAATTACAGATTGAATGTGCGTGTAGTAACGGAAACTGCCTGGTCTAATTTATTTTGCTACAATATGTTTCTTCGTCCGGAAGAATCTGAACTGGCAAACTTTACTCCGGACTGGACCGTGATTTGTGCACCAGGTTTTATGGCAGATCCTGCTGTAGACGGAACACGTCAGTCTAATTTTGCTATTCTGGATTTTACTAAAAAAGTAGCCTTAATTGGCGGAACAGGTTATACAGGAGAAATGAAAAAAGGAATCTTCTCTGCTCTTAATTTTATTCTGCCGGTTTTCGAAAATACATTGCCAATGCATTGCAGTGCCAATGTTGGAGAAGCAGGAGACACAGCAATTTTCTTTGGTTTATCAGGAACAGGAAAAACAACTTTATCTGCAGATCCGGAACGTAAATTGATCGGTGATGATGAACACGGATGGACAAGCGAAAACACTGTTTTTAACTTCGAAGGAGGCTGTTATGCCAAAGTAATTAACTTATCAGAAGAAAATGAACCGGATATTTTCAGGGCGATTAAAAAAGGAGCGCTTTTGGAAAATGTGGTTTTTAAAGCCGGAACAAACGAAGTTGATTATGAAAATATTTCGATTACACAAAACACACGTGTAAGTTACCCAATAACACATATCGATAATATTCAGCCAGGTTCAATTGGCCATAATCCTAAGAATATATTTTTCTTAACGGCAGATTCTTTCGGAATTTTGCCTCCAATCTCAAAACTGACTCCGGGTCAGGCAGCTTACCATTTTATTTCAGGCTACACTGCAAAAGTTGCCGGAACTGAAGCCGGGGTTACAGAACCGCAACCTAACTTTTCAGCCTGTTTTGGAGCGCCTTTTATGCCTTTGCATCCAACAAAATATGCAGAAATGTTAAGCAAAAAAATGAAAGATGCCGATGTAAAAGTCTGGCTAATCAATACCGGATGGACAGGCGGACCATACGGAACAGGAAGCCGAATGAAGTTAAAGTATACCCGCGCCATGATTACGGCAGCATTAAACGGAGAACTGGATAATGTGGAATACGTAGACCATAAAGTATTTGGAATTGCAAAACCACAATCCTGTCCGAATGTTCCAAGTGAAATTTTAAATCCGAGAAATACCTGGGAAGATCCTGCGTTATATGATAAAAAGGCGTTAGAATTGGCTCAGAAATTTAAAGCTAATTTTGCCAAATTTGAAGAGTTTGCAAATGCCGAAATTTTAGCCGGCGCACCGATTACAGAATAAAAGAAATTATTGATTCAAACTAAAAAAAGCTGTTCGTTATGAACAGCTTTTTTGTTTGGTTTCCAATCGCAGCTAAAAAATAAAAATAAACACTAAACACTGCACTGCGATTGAAAACAACACTGAAAGTTTATTTTTTTGCTTCGTCGATACGTTTCTGGATCAAATCCCAGGCGTAATAATGAAATGTCATTCCGTTGCTCATGGCTACAAAAAGACCGTTATTATAAGCTCCGCCTAAGTTAACGCTGGTTACATCGGCACCATCGCATTCAATTGTTGACGTTGGAACTTCTGCCAGTAATTTATAGCTGTCTGGATTTCCGTTAACGCCTTCTCTCGGATAAACCATAAAAGAATTTGCCTGTTGGTTGGATACTAAAATATATCCTGTAGAATCTGTTTTTTTGTAAATCGCAATTCCTTCATGATCTGCCTTGAAATCTTTCTGACCGAAGAAAGCCAGTTCTTTATTGTCGTTTAAAGCCGGATCTGCTTTGTATTTCCTGATTCCAACTTGCTCGTCACAATAGTAAACAGCACCTAATTCATTATCAACTGCGATAGCTTCGATTTCTTTTTTTCCGCTGTAAGTTCCAAATTTGCGAACGACTTTTGCAGCAGCATATTTTCCTGAACCGGAAAGTTCATACTGCCATAAATAACTTCCTGAAGGACCAGATTTTCTTCCCACAATAGCAAATATTTTACCGTCAGTTGGTCTTGTGTATAAAGTAACTCCCATTGGGTCACGCAACTCTTCTCCTTCAAATACTGAAATTCCGCCATTGTCAATCGGGTTTAAATCGGGTAAGCTAAAGATTCTTATTTTGTTGCTTTCACGTTCTGTAGTCACGGCAATGTCAACTTTTTTTCCGTCAATAATCAATCCGTAAGCAATATCAACATTGTTTGGACGCTTTAACGGAATTGATTTTTTTAGTATTTTTCCATTTAGATCAAAAGCATATAAGCCACCATCTGTATCTTTATCAGTTCCCACAATAATACTTTTTGAAGCATCTGTTGGATGGATCCATATTGAAGGATCATCAGTATCATGAGGCAAGGCTTCTGTAACGGCTGTTGGTTTTACCGCGTTTGGTGCAACCGGAGCTAATTTATCGTCTTTACAAGCCGTAAATAAAATGCCTGAAAACAAAAGAACGAGTATAAATTTATTTTTCATTGAATTTTCATTTGAATAAAATTAGACAGAACCGTTATGTTCTGCCTAATTTAAGAATTTTATAATTTATATTTTACAAGTCAAACTTCAAACCTAAATTATAGCGGGCCTGATAATATTCTACTTGTTTGGTATGCGCTTCAACTCCCTGGTAGTAACGTAATGGCTGATTAGTCAGGTTGTTTGCTTCTGCAAAAACACGAAGTTTAGGTGTAATTTTGTACGACGCATTTGCGTCTAAGAAAAATTGTTTGTCATAGTAACTGTCGTTGTATGATTCTGAACCTAACTCATCTAAATAATCAGATGCAAAATTGGTAGAAATTCTTGCTGAAAAACGTTTGTTTTCCCATGATAATGAACCATTAAACATGTGTGGCGTAGTTCCCGGAAGGCTAATATCGTTTCTTTCATTACCGTCCTCATCAGCAATTCCTTTTGCTTTAGACTTTGTGTACGTATAATTCAAATAAACATTAAACCCTTTTAAAAATTTCCCCGGCAGGAAATCTAACTGACGCTGAAATGCCACTTCAAAACCGTAAACATCAACATTATCACCATTTCTGGATTGTATAAATTCCCAATTTTCACCCGCTGGAATTGGATTAACCTGATTTGGAAAATCAGCAGCAAATTTTTCAGTTGTATATTGATTATCACTGTAGTTGTAAATGAAATCATTTAATTTCTTATAAAAAACACCTCCTGAAATTAATCCAACCGATTTGAAATAGTTTTCTACCATAAAATCATAATTGTATGAATAGGTAACATCAAGGTTTGGATTTCCAGCTGTAATAGCCATATCCGAAGCAATATTGTTTACGTAAGGTGCAAGGGCATAATAATCTGGTCTTGCCAAAGCTGTTGTTGCAGCCAATCTTAAAACTAAATCTTTAGTTGCATTATATTGAAATGAAATACTTGGCAATAAATTCGTGTAAGAGTTTGTCGTGTTAATTTCACTTTCTAATTCTTCTTCATCCAATACACGATTTCCTGTGTAATCAATATGAGTATTTTCTATACGGAAACCTAAAACCATTGAAAGCTTATCGTTAAAATCCTGATCCCATCTGATGTAAGCGGCATAAATATTTTCTTTAGCATTATAATTTACTGCTAAATATTCTGAAGGATCTGATTCTTTGTCAAATAAAGATGCGTTGTTCAAATCAAGATTTCCTAAAAAGTTAGCCGAAGCAAAAGTTCCCGGAACATATTTACTTCCCGGATTGAAGTTTTTACCATCAAAATAACTCGTTGAAATCTCTGATAAAAGCCCCATTCCATCGTTGATTGGCTCATAAGAAAAGAAAGTATTGTTTCTTTCTTTTTCTTTCATTCTCAAACGAAGTCCGGTTCTGATTCTTCCTTTTTCTGCAGCGATAATCGAGAATGGAAAACGGATATTGATTTTAGCACCAAATTCACTTTCACTTGTTTCATCCGTATTTTCAGAAGCCGAGTCAAATTCTAATTCATCTAATGACTCTCCTACACTTGTAACTAAAGGAAATTTATTTTCAGAAAAATCCTGATTAATGCCTAATCCTTCCTGACGGTATTCGATATAACGCTCTCCCGGGCGGTATTCTCTGGCTTTAGCATAATTAGCAGACCAGTCTAAATCTAATTTTGAGTTGATCAAATGTTCTCCGCGTAACGAATAATTTTGTACTCTTTGATCTTCTAATCTTCTGTTTTTGTTACGGTTATTATCAACACCACCTTTGGTTTCACGTTTTACACGACCTTCAAAACCGGTAATTTCTTCACCATTATAGATAGCTTCAATATCATCGTAAGTAGTTCTGAAACGGTTTTCCCTGTCGTCTCTCCAGTTGTAGATTGCATTGGCGAAAATACTGTTGTTCTCATCAAATTTATAATCTAAAGCAATAGATCCGCTTCGGCGAATACGCTGTACATCGTATTTTCTGATTTCAGCAGCCTGTACAAATTCGTTTCCGAAATCATCTTTTACCCATTCGTTTTCGATGTTGTCAGATCCGTAATCTACATTATTATAAGAACCGCTGAAGACAAATCCTAATTTATTGTTTAAGAAACGATTTCCATACACTAATCCTGCAGTGTAAGAAGCGTGTTCGCGAATTGGAAGATAACCTCCTGCAAGTGTTGCCGAAATTCTTTCGCCGTTTGGAGTTGCTCTTGTCACTAAATTAACAGAACCTCCAATCGCATCAGCATCCATGTCTGAAGTCAGGGTTTTATTAACTTCAATAGTCGAAATCATATCAGACGGGATTAAGTCCATCTGAACATTTCTGTTGTCTCCTTCTGCTGACGGAATACGATCACCATTTAAAGTTACTGAGTTCAAAGAAGGAGCCAGACCTCTGATAATAATGTTTCTGGCTTCACCCTGATCATTTTGCATCGTAATACCCGAAACACGTTTTAAAGCATCTCCCACATTGGCGTCCGGAAAACGACCTACCTGATCTGATGAAATTACGTTTCCGATATTTTTATTGTTTTTTTGCTGGTTTAGTGCTTTTGCCTGACCTTTTAAAATGTCTCCCACTACAACCTCATCTAATTCTGTTCCTGTAGTTTTAAGAGCAAAATCAATTACATTGTTTTTACCTTGTTCAACTGAGATTTCTTGTGTGATGGATGTATATCCTATGTATTTTACAGTTACCTGATACGTCCCAATATTAATATTAAGTAATTCAAATCGTCCATTATAATCAGAGATGGTGTATTTATTCTCTCCAACAATTTGAATCATGGCTCCCGGTAAAGGAAGTTTATCGTCGGCATCTAATACCTTACCTGATATTATTGCTTTTTGAGCGTAGCCTGTGAACGTTAATAAAAATAGCATTGCTGCTACATAAAAATTTTTCATTTTGTTTTTGGTTTGATTTTGGTGCGAAACTAAAACCTTAGTGTTATTAAACTCCTTCAAAAAAATTATCATACTGTTATGATTAGGTGTTTTTAATTAGAAAATAGTAATGTTTATGTAACATTGAAATAGCATAACTAGTCAGTTATTAGGAAATAGTTACTAGTGATTAGTAGAATGTGGGAACTATTAACATTACAGTTCTTATAAAGACCTAAATTTAGATAGCTAAATGAATTTTCTTTCTTATATCGGTGAACAAAAACTAATTGCTAATCACTAATTACTATGGACTAAACAATTATAAAACCACCAAATAATTGATTCACAACTAAAAACAAATTAACTATTTGCATTGCAATTGAATTTTTGGCGTTAAATTTGCCTTATCAATCACAATCAAAAATCATCAATCATGTTAAAACAATTTTTTATCCTGTGCTCAGGTGCCGACAGGAATCTTCTCGAAGGCTGTTCAGAAGGCGAGCAAACCAAATATGTTGGTATTGGCGCCACCGTTTTTTTTACCGCAGTTATGGCTTTTTTGGCCAGTGCTTATGCGCTTTTTACTGTTTTTGATTCTATCTATCCGGCATTGATTTTCGGGTTTGTATGGAGTTTACTTATTTTTAATCTGGATCGTTTTATCGTTTCAACTATTAAAAAAAGAGATCGCTTTATGGATGAATTCCTGCAAGCAACTCCCCGAATTATCCTGGCGATTATTATTGCTATCGTAATTTCGAAGCCTTTAGAAATCAAAATTTTCGAAAAAGAAATCAATACCGTTTTGCTAAAAGAAAAAAACGAAATGGAACTGGCTAATAAAAAACAAATTGGAACCTATTTCAAATCGGATTTAGATAAAAATAAGGCTGAAATTGCTGCTTTAAAAGCGGATATTCTAAAAAAAGAGAAAGAAGTAAATGCTTTATACTCGACATACATAACAGAAGCCGAAGGAACTACCGGAACAAAAAAACTCGGGAAAGGTCCTGTTTATAAAGAAAAGAGAGAGAAACACGACGCATCTTTAAAAGAATATGAAACGTTAAAAACCGCCAACGAGGCCAAAATTGCCGAAAAAGAAAAAGCAGGTAAACAGCTTCAGGCTGATTTAGATAAGAAAGTTTCACAAACACAGCCCATCATCGAAGGTTTTGACGGATTAATGGCGAGAATAAATGCCCTGAATAAGTTACCGTGGCTTCCGTCGTTTTTTATTATGTTATTATTCCTGGCAATTGAAACTTCTCCAATAATTGCCAAACTGCTTGCCCCAAAAGGCGAATTCGATATTAAACAGGAAGAAGCCGAGACTGCCATGAAAGCTACTTTGGAACAAAATAAATACCAGCGTGATTTACTGATAAAGACAAGCGCCGAAATGCACGACAAAGTATATGCTGATATTGCCGAAGATAAAAATCTTTACAATCTGCAGCGAAAAAATGCAACTGAATTATTAGAACTGCAATCAAACGGTTTTTTAGAAAAACAAAAAAGTACATTATAATTCTAAAAAGATTTAAGACAATTATAAAGAAAGAAGCTTCACAGGCTTCTTTTTTTTGTTTATAAAAAATCAACCAAAGGAAAAATGTCTATTAATTCCCAAAAGAGAAAATTCAGCTTAGTGAAAATATTAATTTTTCTAAAATCCATTGGAGTAAAACCATAAAACGTTTTAAAAGCAGCCGAAAAATGGGACACATCTTTATAGCCGCATTTATAAGCAACCTCCCCTACATTTGAATTTTTGTTTTTGAACAGTTTTTTGGCATATTCCATTCGGAGTTTCGTCACATAACTTTTTACCGTGGTTTCAAAACAGGCCTTAAATCCCTTTTTGAGTTTAAATTCGTTGAGTGATATCAATCTGGAAAGCTCCAGAAGCGAAGGTGCATTTGTAAAATTGCGTTCTAAAATTCTTTTGGCCTCCAACAGTTTTTTGTAATCCTTTTCATCTACAGGTGCTTTAGCCTCAAATTCCTTTAAGGATTCAAGCTGAAAAATTAAAAGCTCTTTTATCTTGGCTTCCAGGTACATTTTTTTCATGGAGCCCGAATATTTGCAATTCTTTATTTCGTGAATAGCCCATTGAATTTCTGAATTGAACGGAACATATTTTGGCGTCAGATAACCGGATTTTTTCTGTTGAATATTTTTGGAGAATTTTTGATGTAAATCCCAGTTTTCATTAATCAGTTTAGAATAAAAATCGGGAGATAAAATAATCGACAGATAATTAATTTTTTCTGATTCAGGAATTTTAAATGTAGCGTTGAGTTTTGATGTGTAAAGAATATTATGAGTGTTTTCTGTGGTGTATTTTTCGCTTTCAACCTCGTCAATATTTGCCTCTACATTATTGCAGCAAATAAAATTGAGTACTACCGATTCGCCAATCATTTCAGTCCGAATTGTTTGAGGAGTGGAAAAATACATCTGAATATCAATAATCAAAATATCTTCGGTAACAAGATTAACGCTGGTAATTTCTCCCAGATTATCTTTTTTAATACTGACTTTTTCTTCAGTAAAATGATTTTTTTGATTGTAAGCACCTGTTTCTATGTCTATAATAGGCTCTTCTTCTCCCAGAATGATTGATTTAAATCTCAAAATATAATCCGTTTTTACAAAATAATAATCCGTTTTTCCCTATTTGTTTTAAGAACTGTCATGGTACTTTTGTCGCAAATTTATTTATAATAAGTCTAATTAAGAACAATATCTGCTAAAATTTTTAAATACCACCCATGCGCAACCTATACTCTTTTCTCATTCTGTTGATTTTGATGGCTTTACCATTATTTTCGCAGGAAAAACAGACTAAAGAAAAAACTGCTGCTACTGAAAAAACCAAAGAAGAAAAATCAGAAGCAGAAACATTAGAAAACATTACCGTACAGGGAACATCAAAAAAGAAAAAAATAGAAACTTCTGGTTTTGCAGTATCAATCATAGAAACCAAGGAAGCTTCATTAAGGAATTTAACTACCAATGAATTACTGGACAGGTCGGTTGGTGTACGTGTTAGACAAAATGGAGGAATAGGCTCAAATGTAGTGTATAACCTGAATGGAATGTCCGGAAGTACTATAGGAGTTTTTCTTAATGGAATTGAGGTTTCTACTTATGGGCAGTCTTTTAACCTCAACAATATTCCGCCAGCCATGATCGAGCGTATAGAGGTTTACAAAGGAGTTTTGCCTTCTCATTTAACAGGTGATTATGTCGGTGGCGCAATTAATGTGATACTAAAAAAAGATGTGTCTCAGAATACTGCTAACGTTTCAGCCTCTTATGGATCATTCAACACTTTCCAATCCGATTTTGGTGTAATGTACCGGGATAAAAAAACAGGGTTTTCATTTAGAGGATCAGGTTCTTATATCTACACAGACAATAGTTATGAAACTTGGGGACACTCATCAACTTATGTAAATGAATTTCAACAAATTATAAGAAACTACAAAGCAAAACGATTCAACAATACTTATAAAAATATAAACGGGCGTTTTGAAGTTGGTTTTACCAACACCAAATGGGCTGATCAGTTTTTTATTGTGTATAATGGATCCAGCAACTATACCGAAATTCCTCACGGTATAACAATGTCTGTACCTTATGTGGGTAGATTTAATGAAGCGGGGGCGAATGTATTTGAACTGAACTACAACAAAAGGAATTTTCTTGCAAAAAATTTAACTTTTAATGTCAATGCCGTGCGAAGCGAACGTAATAGCTATTTACAAGATACTGTTGATTATGCTTACAATTGGGATGGTAAAATAAGACATATTTATGAAAATGGCGTTTTGGTTAAATTGAAGACAAAAGAGGGAGGACAACAAGGAAAAAAAGTTATTACTGATACAGATACAAAAATCACAAACGCACGAGCCAATTTGGGCTATTTGATTACAGATGGACATCGTGTATCGTTAAATCATAAATTTGAAGCAACAAACAGAAAAGAGGAAGATTTATTAAATCCTGCATCCAAAGATTTAGCTACCGATAGTAATATCTATAAGAATATTACTTCTATGTCTTATGAAGCGGAAACTTTTAATAAGAGATTAAAAACCAATATTTCAGGAAAGTACACCAATAATCGTGTCAATGATTTACGAAAAAAAATAGTAACAATAGAAGGTGTAAACTCAATTGTAGAAGAAAATGTTACTACTATTGACAGAAATTTTGGCTTCGGTGGTACAGTCTCATATAATTTAATTCCCAGTATGTTTATCACTGGTTCTACGGAAAACTCATATATAATGCCCTCTGATATGCAATTGTTTGGAGCACCTGAACAAAATATACTCCCAAATCTTCAATTGCAGGCAGAGAAATACATCAATTATAATTTAGGTTTTCGTTGGAATCCATCTGACTTCGGAAAACATAAAATAGCGTTTTATGTTAACGCTTTCTGGCGTAATGCTTACAATAAAATTACGCCGCAAACTGTAGTTGCCGCAGATATTGAAAATGAATCGGATGCCGATATACAAGTGACTAAATTTGTAAATCTTCAAAAAACACAAGCAAAAGGTTTCGAAGCAGAAGTCATTTACATCTATAACAACCGTCTTAATACATCTTTTAATATTTCAAAATTCAACAATCTGGATAAAAGTGATTCTGATGAAAATGGTGCACCAAATAGATATTATGGCCATCAGGTATCCAACGAGCCTTTTTTTACCATGAATATGAACATGCAATATAACTTTTTAAATGTTTTTCAGAAGGAATCGCTATTAAGTACTTATTATAATGCAGGTTATGTAGGTGAATATTTTACTGTTAGAGGAGAACCGGCATACTCAATAACGCCTACCCAGATTACACATGATTTAGGAGCGAGTTACCGTTTTCCTTCTAAAAAACTGGTAGCCAGCCTAGATGTAAAAAACATCTTCAATGCCGAAGTCTATGACAATTTTCAAATACAAAAACCGGGTAGAGGAATCTACTTCAAATTGAATTATACCCTTAGTAAATTTTTATAATCAAATTAATCAATATCATGAAAAAAAATCTATTTAGAATAGCATTATTTAGTACTGTTATTGCAGCCTTAACATTAGGAAGCTGTAGTAGTGACGACAACAACGATCCAGGAACTAATCCGCCTGTTGCAGACGGTACACGCTGGATAACTTTAACAGGATCTTTTCCTGATGCGGCAGGAACAGCAGGAAATGGAGGAACGCGTGCTTACGCAATTACTCAGGAGAATGCGGCTAACCCGGATTATGTAGTAGATCTTTTTAAGATGGAGAGCGAGAAATATGTTGTAGGATTTGCTTTGAAATCCAGTCGTACTGCACGTGTTCAGGCTTCTGAAGATGGTAAATTTTTATACAATATCCAGTACACAGGAACTGAAGGCGGTGTATTTAATAAATACAGCGTTTCCGGACAAGGGAAATATACAGAAGTTGGTTATGAGCTTAATACTGCAACTATTTTAGGTACGTCTCCTCGTTGGGTTAAAGCAGCAGAAGGTATTGGTGTAGGGGTATCTTTTGGTGAAGCATTAGATCCTTATACTGGAAGTGCCCCAAATTACGTATGGAGACATCCAAAAGGTAAAATCAAAATTGCAAACATCGACTTAAATAATACTGCCATCACAAATACCGGTAATATTGACGTAGACCTTGGAGCTGAATTAGAAGCACAAGGTTACCATGTATGGAGAGCAGACGTACCTGTATTAAATCAGGCTAAAGACAAATTATATATTGGTTTAGGTGTTAGAAGACACAACGTAAACGGTACAGTAACAACAAATGCAAATACCGGAGCTATCTCTGGCTGGCAGACAACTAACGAAAGAAATTTAGGTACTCTTACTTATGTAGTAGATTATCCAAGTTTAAGAAATGCTAAGATTATCACTTCAGAAAAAAGTATGATTGACAATTTAGGATACCGTACATTAACACAGTATGTTGGAACTGATGGAAATCTTTACCAGGCAACTGCTACTTCTGGTCCGGATATCCTACGTATCAGTAAAGCAACAAATGATTACGATCAGACTTACCACTTCAATCTTAATACTGCTTTAAGCATAACTGGTTCAAGTATTAAAGCCTGGAGATATATTAAAGATGGAGTAGCTGTTGTTCTTTATACCGTAACAGGTACTAATGGCGGTTATGTTGCTTTAATAGATTTAAATGCTAAAACAGCAACTAAATTAGCGACAGATAGTGAAGCAGACACAGCATTAGCAACAACATTTGGTCAGTTTCAAAACATCGGTTTAGTTGGAGATAATGTATATCTTCCATTAACTCCTTCAGGTAAAGATGGAAATATTTATATAGTAAACTGGAAAACCAAAACAATCAAAAAAGGAGCTACATTAAAAGCAGCTTCAGGTAGTTTCTATTTAGGTGCTTACTAAGCAATCTTAGAAAATATTAAATTCAGTTTAAAAGCAGATATTAATGAAAAATTAGTATCTGTTTTTATTTTTAGAAAGTATAAAGCATAAAAAAACCTATTTTACAAGAAGTGAAATAGGTTTTTTTATGTGAATAGTTTTTTAAACGTTCTTCAAATTGATAATTTCCTGATCCGTCAAAAAGCGCCAGTTACCTCTTGGAAGGTTCTTTTTAGTTAAACCTGCAAAAGATACACGGTCAATACGTAACACATCATAATCAAAGTTTTCAAAAATAGCACGAACCACTTTTACATTTGATGAACGTAATTTAAGCCCTATTTCGCTTTTTGGTTCATTATCAATATAACTTACTTCTTCTACAAAAACGCGGTGTCCGTCCAAAACCAAACCTTTACTGATTTTTTCTAAATCTTCAAATTTCAGGTTTTTATCCAAAGAAACCTGATAAATTTTTGACGATTTCTGACTCGGCAAAGTAAATTTACGAATCATGTCCGTATCATTGGTAAACAACAATAAACCTGTCGTGTTTTTGTCCATTCTTCCAATCGGAGCAATTTTAGCAGTTGTAGAACCGCGAACCAATTCTAAAACGTTACGGTATTCCTGACCTTCGTCAAGAGCAGTGGTAAAGTTTTTAGGTTTATTCAGTAAGATATATTCTTTCTTTTCAGGAGTTAGAACCACACCATCAAAGTTTACAACATCGTTCAATTTTACTAAATAACCCATTTCAGTAACCGGAACGCCATTTACTTTAACGTTTCCTGACTGAATGTATATATCTGCATCACGACGCGAGCAAACACCTGAATTGGAAATATATTTATTCAAACGTATTTCGTCAGAAGCTTTTTGTCTCTTCGGAGCCTGATTTTGTTTTTTAAGTTTTTGTGCTTTTTCTTCTTCGGCTGCCTTCACAGCAGGTTTCACTTTCTTCGGCCCTTGAGCACGCTTTGCCATAGGAGGTTTTGGCTTGCCGGAGTTTGATCTTGAGCTGTTTGGTCTCGATCCGCCTCTTTTATTATTCCCTTCCTTATTATTCATAAATTCTGTAATTTGTGCAAAGATAGTTTTTTCCTGCTAATAATCTTAAGTTCAATGTTGTTAGATTAATAGCAATAAGGTTTTAATCGATTTGAAGCATCACATCCTGCTTTGTTTAAACATGGATTCCCGTTTTCCGTTCCCAATCTTTTATTTTTTGGCAGCAAAAAATAAAAGGATTTCCACTTCAACCGGGGCTAGATCAAATCAATTGGCTTCTTTTAATATTAATAAACAGAGTTTTACCACAGAGATTCGCAAAGTGAACCTGGAGTTACACAAAGTTTTTATATTCTCCGTGAATCTTTGCGAAAAATTCTCTGTGGATCTTTGCGGAATAAACCCTAAAAATTAGAAATCAATTGCTTTCCGTGCCACAAAACACTTGGGTTAATCAAAACAATACAAAATACACCTGAAACAATCAAAAATTTAAGCACATTATGAAGCAGTAAGTATTGTTCCTTAGAGTTTGATTTCCATAAATAAAGCAGAAAAAAAAGCATTGTTGCAAAGCACATATAGAAATAAATATCCATATAGCCCACATCATAAACATTAATCAGTACATAAACCGGAAGTACAGTCAAAAAAGTTAAAACAGTAATGATTTGTTTAGAAACACTTTCGTTATAAAGTATTGGAATTGTCTGATAATTATTGGCTAAATCACCTTTTAAATTCTCCAGATCTTTTATCATTTCCCGAATCAAAAGCAATAAAAACAAAAACATGGCATGTGCTGAAATTACGGCAAAATGACTTCTGTGATTTTCAATTTCGTCAAAGGAAATCTGATGGTAAAAAAAGTAAAGTAGAATGGCGAAAAAAGGCAGAACAGCCAAAAAAGCCGCTGTCAGATTTCCAACAACAGCGTATTTTTTTATCTTATGAGAATAAAACCAAATCAGGAAAATATAAGCTGAAAAAAATAAAAAAGCACGCCAGGAAACAATTAATGCCATTAAAACGGCAATAAAATTCAAAGTAAAATAAACCGATAGTTTTGTTTTTTGACTAACTAATCTGTCCAGCATCGATTTGTTTGGCCTGTTGATCAAATCCTTCTGGCTGTCGTAAAAATTATTGATGATATACCCCGAAGCAATTGTAATGGCTGAAGCAAAAACAATTAGGAATAATTTGAAATCAAGTAGAATATCAAGTGCTCTTTTTTCAGGAGCGAGTATAAAAATAGCTGATAAATACTGTGCTAAAACAATAATCGGAATGTTGTAGCCTCTTACCACAGAAAACAGACTGACAATTTTCATTACTAAAAGTTTGTGCTGTCTGCTTAACATCATACGTATTTAAAGTTTGGAAAAGTATAAATTTAGAATTGATAAACCACTTCTAATTTATAGTCTTTTAAGGAAACTTTAGCACGTTCTAAATCTTCAGTAAAACCCAGAATATAACCGCCGCCGCCAGAACCGCAAAGTTTTAAATAATAATCATTAGTGTCAATTCCGTTTTGCCAGATTCCGTGAAACTGTTCCGGAATCATTGGTTTGAAATTATTTAAAACGACTTTAGAAAGCTTTTTAGTATTCGTAAACAACGATTTCATATCGCCATGTAAAAAGTTGTCTACACAGGCATCGGTATATTTAACGAATTGGTTTTTTAGCATCGCACGGAAACCTTTGTCTTTCAGGTTTTCCATAAAAATATTAACCATTGGAGCCGTTTCTCCCACAATTCCTGAATCTAATAAAAATACAGCCCCTTTGCCGTCAAAACTTTGAGTAGGAATGCCGGTTGCTTCAATATTATCCTTAGAATTAATTAAAATCGGAATACTCAAATAGCTGTTTAATGGATCCAGACCAGAGCTTTTTCCGTGGAAAAAACTCTCCATATTCGCAAATATGTTTTTTAACTGCAATAATTTTTCACGCGTAAGATTCTCCAGAACCGTAATCTTATGTGTAGCATATTTATCATAAATAGCGGCAACCAAAGCACCGCTGCTTCCCACTCCGTACCCTTGCGGAATACTGGAATCAAAATACATTCCGGTTTCAACATCACTTTTTAAAGCTGCCAAATCAAAAGCAACCAAATTAGGCTGTTCTGTTTGTAAGGTTTCGAGATAAGTGGTGTAACGTTTTAAACTTGCATTTGAGGCAATAGCTTCTGCAGAAGGATTTTCATCTTTCTTTAGTGCACCATTGTAAAAATTATAAGGAATAGAAAGTCCTTTAGAGTCGCGAATGATTCCGTATTCTCCAAAGAGTAATATTTTTGAGTAAAATAAAGGTCCTTTCATAATTAATTGATAATTCACAATTTATAATTGATAATTATATGTTTTTAGAGGTTTTAATAATACTTGTAAGTAATTTTAATAACTCTGTGATTTTAGGTTTAATATTTTGAAATTCAATATCAGAAAGATATTTTGTTTCATACAACAAATCTAACCAATATTCTGTTTCGTTTGCTTCTTTTAATGAAATAGATAATTTATGGATAAAATCAGCTTTACTTTGAGCATGTTCCTATTCTCTTACATTGGCATCAATAGAGGTTCCGGATTGCAAAACTTGTCTGGATAAAACAAATTCTTTTTTCTCGCTTAAAACTTTATAAAGGTTCACAATTTCGATTTCAAAAGCAAAAGATTTTTCTTTGATAATGTTTTTCTTCTCCATAAAGTTAGTAATTTTTAATTGACAATTATCAATTATCAATTATCAATTGACTGCCCTCCCCAATTTCGTCACAAATGTACTGACCATTTTGACAAAAGCCAACTAATTCGTTCTTAATAAATTGTAATACTTTTTTACTAACGTTTTCAGGATATAAAACATGGACATTTGCACCCGCATCAAGGGTAAAACAAACCGGAGTTTTTGTTTCGGCTCTGAATTTCCAGATGGCGTTAATAATTTGTAATGTGTTTGGCTTCATCAGGATAAAATAAGGCATCGAAGTCATCATCATGGCGTGTAAAGTCAGGGCTTCACTTTCTACAACTTTGATAAACTCTTCTATATTTCCACTTTCGAAAATAGCGATTAATTTATCAAGATTCTCGTGTGCCTGCGCAAAACGGCTGTAGGCATACGGATGATTGTGCATTAAATCATGTCCAACTGTGCTCGAAACCTGTTTTTCTCCTTTATCAACCAATAAAATCGTGTCCTGATAATTATGGAAATTTTCATGGATTGCATACGGAAATTCAACCCCAAATAAATCAGAGCTTCCTTCGATATTTGCCTGATTTCCCCAAACAACAACATTTCCTTTCACGCTTCGGCATGCACTTCCGGAACCTAAACGGGCTAAAAATGATGCTTTCTGATAAAAATAATCGTCTGTCATTTCCGGGTTGAGCTTTTTTTCTAAACTCATAAAATTCATAGCCAAAGCGGCCATTCCGGATGCCGAAGAAGCGATTCCCGAGCTGTGCGGAAAAGTATTATGAGTATCAATCGTGAAATGATAGTCTTTCAAAAACGGCAGATATTCTTCAATTCGCTCTAAAAACTTTCTGATTTTTGGCTTAAAATCTTCTTTTGGTTTTCCTTCAAATAATAAATCAAATGAAAAAGCATCCTTACTCTCTTTCTTTTCAAAAGCAAGTTTCGTAATCGTTTTGCAATTATTCAATGTAAAACTTACCGATGGATTCGCCGGAATCTGGTTGTCTTTTTTTCCCCAGTATTTTACCAATGCTATGTTGCTTGGAGCACTCCATTCAAAGTTTCCGTTTTCAATTGTTGAAGAATATGTTTTAGGAATAAAATCAGCTGCTGTAAACATGAATTATAAAATTTTGACAAAGATAACTTTTTCACCATATAAGTTATATAAGAAATATAAGCAGCTTTTACTAAATGAACTTATATGACTTATATGGTTTGAAATTTTTCTTTTTGACTATTTTTGATTCAAAATTTTATTATCATGAATAAGTTCGTAAAAATAGCAATAGCTTTAGTAGTTTGTCTGGCAGTAGGATATTCTGCAAGTCTGGTAACAAGACCCAGCGTAGCAGAGTGGTACCCAACAATTGAGAAGCCATTTTTTAATCCGCCCAACTGGATTTTCATGCCGGTCTGGACCTTGCTTTATATTTTAATGGCCGTTGCTGCCGGTTTAGTCTGGGATAAAATAAAAGAACAAAATGCAGCCGTAAAAAAAGCTTTAGGATTCTTTTTGATCCAACTGACTTTAAATGCCATCTGGTCGTATTTATTCTTCGGATTAAAAAACCCGATGCTGGCTTTAATCGAAATTGTTCTTCTATGGCTGATGATTTATGAAACGTATTTAAAATTTACTAAAATCAATAAAACGGCTGGATATTTATTAATCCCGTATTTGGCCTGGGTTGGATTTGCAGCGATTTTGAATGCGAGTATCTGGTGGTTGAATAAGTAACTTTTGTTTCAGGTTTCATGTTTATTTTGTTTCAGGTTTTCTGGTTAACTGATGAATCTTAATTTTTAACCTCTGTTCTCAACTTCTTAAATTCTTCATTTTTAGAATATAAAAAATCCATCGTAGCCAGAATATTTGGGTTTTCTAAAAGGATTTTAGATTTAGGATCAGCTTCGCAGAATTCAATAAAAAGGGCTGTTTCTTGGGGCTTTAATTTTAGGTCTTTTGTCAAAAAATCAGGATTTAATGTGTTTTTTACGAGCTGGCTGAAATCAATTTTGGGACTTTCCTTTTTAGGAGTTTCTTCTTTTTTGAATAAATTCCGAATTTGTTTTCCAAGGTAAATAAAATCTGTTCCGAGGGGCATAACTGCTTCTTTATAACCAGCAATTTTTAATCCTTCCTTTGATTTGTGAGAGTTTAGCTTAATCTGTTCTATTTCTTCTTTAGTCAGCCAGACTGTTTTTGATTCCTTATTCAAAACGACAACTTCTTTCAGCTCTTCCGGTTTGGCAATCATATTGACTGTAAAACGATTGGACTGAATGTTTTCTGCTGTGACTTTTAATCTTGTAAATAAAAAATCTTTTGAGAAGAAAAGCAGACTGTCTTTTATATTTACACTAATTGAAAATTCGCCCGATTCGTTTGTTCTGGTGCTGATTTTAGCAGTTTTGTTGATTACTTCTACATTTTTAAGCGGAAGATCCTGAGCAACTACTTTGCCATGAAGCAATTTTTCAGTTTGTGAAATAGATAACTGATAGGTGAAAAAAGAAATTGTGGTAAGTAATTTTACTCTCATACAGAATTAATTAGCTGAGAGTAAAATTATTAGAATCGTCTTAATGAAAACTTATGAATTGTGTAAATTCTTGTTAATACTCACGTTAGGTATTGGAATGGAGTAAATATTAAATCAAATGTTATAAAATATCAATCAATTCTGAAGCCGAATTTATAACCAATTTTGCACCGCTGTTTTTCAATTCTTCCTGAGTTCTGTAACCCCAGGTAACGCCAACAGGAAACATATTAGCATTTACTGCTGTCTGCATATCGATATCAGAATCGCCTACAAAAAGGATTTCTTCGGGTTTTAAGTTCCATTTTTTGCTAATTTCGACCGCTTCAAACGGATTTGGTTTTTTAAGTGCTTCTGTACTTAAACCAACTGCAGCATCAAAGTGATTTGGAAATATTTCAGTAGCTATCTTCTTGGTCAACTCATCTGCCTTGTTGGAGAAAACCGCCATTTTGATATTTTGTGAAGCCAAGTTATCTAATAATTCGACAATCCCTTCGTATGGTTTTGTTTTTAGCGTGCAGGTTTCACGATAACCTTTCACCATACTTTCAAAGCAGGTTTCAATCTGCTCCTGAGAATTGTTTGATACAGGCAAAGCCTTGCTTACTAAATTCCGCAAACCGCTGCCAATAAAATATTGATACGTATCATAAGTATGCGTTGGATAATTTAGACTTGTAAGTACAGAATTCATGGCATCTGAAATATCTTCTAATGAATTAACTAATGTTCCGTCTAAATCAAAAATAATTCCTTTAAATTTCATTTTATTTTTAAATATTATTGGCTAAAATAAACCCGCTTGTCCAGGCATTTTGGAAATTAAATCCTCCGGTAATGGCGTCGATATTGACAATTTCGCCTGCAAAATAAAGGTTTTCGTGAATCTTGCTTTCCATTGTTTTAAAGTTGATTTCCTTTAAATCGATTCCTCCTGCAGTTACAAATTCTTCTTTAAAAGTGCTTTTTCCGTTTACCTGAAATTTTGCCTGAGTCAATTGTAAAGCTAAATTCTGCAATTGAATTTTAGATAAATCTGCCCATTTTGTTTCTTCTTCAATTCCCGAAGCTAAAACTAAGCTTTCCCACAAACGATTCGGGAATTCAAAAGGTGATTTTTTTGAAACGGCTTTTTTGGCATGTTCCTGTTTTAATTCTTTCAGAATTTTTTCAGCATCTTCGGTATCAACATCATTAAGCCAATTGACGAAAATCGTAAACTGGTAATTTTTATCGTGAAGGATTCGTGCTCCCCAGGCCGAAAGTTTTAGGATGGCAGGGCCACTCATTCCCCAATGTGTGATTAACAAAGGACCCGTTGATTCTAGTTTGGTATCTTTTACGTTTACGGTAACTTGGGCTGCAACTCCGGGTAATTCTTTAATCCTGGAATCTTTAATATTGAATGTAAATAGGGAAGGAACGGGGCTTACAATTGCATGACCTTCTTCCTGAAGCATTTCCCAAATTTTTGGATTGCTTCCGGTTGCCATAACTAATTTTTCGGTAGTGTAATTTTCGGTTTGTGTGTCAATTTTCCAGTGATTTTCTTTTTTAAAAATCGATTGTACGCTTTGTCCTGTCAATACTTTGATACCTAACTTTTCTGTTGCTTTTAAAAAACAATCAATAATAGTTTGCGAGGAATTAGAAACCGGAAACATTCTGCCGTCTTCTTCGATTTTTAATTCAACACCGTGTTTTTCGAACCATTCAATTGTATCTCCAGAACAGAACTGATGAAATGGACCGCGAAGTTCTTTTTCGCCTCTTGGATAAAATTTAACCAGTTCATTAGGCTCAAAACACGCATGTGTCACATTGCATCTTCCGCCTCCGGAAACGCGGACTTTAGATAAAACTTCTTTTCCTCTTTCTAAAATGGCAATTTTAAGTTTCGGATTTTTTTCTGCAATATTAATTGCGGTAAAAAAACCTGCTGCGCCTCCGCCAACGATGATAATGTCGAAATTTTTGATCATATTTTATCTGGAAAATCAGAGATTATTCCGTTTACATTATAGCTTTTAACTTTTTGAATATCTTCTTCAACATTTACAGTCCACGGTAGAACCCAAAAACCTTTTTCCTGCATTTTGCGAACATTATCAGTATTTAATAAGTGAAAATCAGGATGAATAGCTTTTGCCTGTATCGATTCGGCGAAAGCCAAAGCAGTATCCAAATCTTCTTCGGTTAAAACACCAATTGGAATATCTGAATTTAGATTATGTACTTCCTGTAAAGCATTCCAGTCAAAACTTGAAACGATAAAATGGCTATAATCCCAGCCTTCTTCTGCAATGTATTTTTCAATTAAAGAAACAACTTGTTTTGAAGTATCCGCATTTTTTAATTCGACGTTGATAAAACATCTTTTTCTGACCAGATCAAAAACCTCATTCAAAGTCGGAATTTGGTGCTTACCAGCAATTGAAAATGACTTTAATTCGGATAATGTGAATGTGTTTACAGCACCTTTTCCGTTGGTCATTTTATCGATGGTTTCATCGTGCATTACGATGATATGCCCGTCAGCACTGAGGTGAACGTCAAGTTCAATTCCGTCTGAATTTAGGTCTAAAGCTTTTTGAAAAGCCTGAAGTGTATTTTCGGGTTCGTATGCTTTTGCACCTCTGTGAGCTATTTTTAGCATTTTTCTATTGAATAAGGTTCAGAGTTGCAAAGGTACAAAGTTGCAGAGGAAAAATAATAGCCACGAATTCACGAATTTTATTTTCAAAGATTGTTAAAATAATTCGTGAATTCGTGGCAGAATAACAATGTAATTTGTTTTATTCCAATTCTAAAACCAGAGCTGATTTTGGTTCCAAAGTAATTTCAGAAGATAAATCGAATGTTTTTCCATTCAAAACATCTTTTCCTGATGTATAATTTTTGATGTTTTCTTTGAAACGATTAGTTTTTACAACTTGCTCTTTTGCATTGTTATTGAAAACTACCATTACCGTTTTAGAATCTGTATATCTGAAATAAACATAGGTATTATTCTCAGGAATGTAATGCGTCATTTTTCCGAAATGAAGAGCTTCATTTGATTTTCTCCAGTTGAATAATTTTGACGTAAAATCAAAGTATTTTGCCTGTTCTGCTGTTCTTCCGGCTGAAGAGAAAGCATTATTTTTGTCGCCTGCCCAACCGCCCGGAAAATCCTGACGAATATCGGCGTCACCGCCTTTGCTTTTATCGCCGCCCATTCCAATTTCTGAACCGTAATATACTTGTGGAATTCCGCGAACGGTTGCCATCAAAGTCATCACCAGTTTATATTTTGCAAAATCATATTTGTAAACATCATTGATTCTGTTGGTATCGTGATTTTCAGCAAAAACCAAAAGATTGTTGACATTAGGATACAAATAATCCATTGCAAAATTATTATAGAATTTAATCAGTCCGCCATCCCAATTCGGGGTATCTTCATTAAAAACAGAACCAATTTGATCTTGCAAAGTAAAATCCATTACACTTGGTAAATTCGAATTGTAGTTTTGAATTTCGCCTATTTTACTGTCTTTTTGCCAATACGCCAGACTCGCCTGATTGTGCATCCAGATTTCTCCCACGATATTAAAGTTTGGATATTCTGCAGTAACTGCTTTTGCCCAATTGGCCATTGCGTTTGCATCTGAATAATTATAAGTATCTACTCTAAATCCGTCAAGATTGGCGAATTCAATCCACCAAATAGCGTTTTGAGTTAAATATTTTGCAACTAATGGATTTCTTAAATTCAAATCCGGCATTGAAGGTACGAACCAGCCATCAATACAAATTTCCTGATCTGTTTTTGAAGCGTGCGTATCCGGAATTACTTCACGACGATGGTGCGTTTGAGTATAATTTTCAAACTGATTAATCCATGATTTGGTTGGGATATCTTTCATCATCCAATGGGTAATTCCCCAATGATTCGTAACATAATCCATTACCAGTTTCATGTTTCTTTTATGCATTTCTGCAGACAAACGAGCGTAGTCGTCATTAGTTCCGTAACGCGGATCTATTTTGTACACATCAGATTGTGCGTAAGTATGGTAGGAATACTCCTTGTCATTGTCTTCGCATAAAGGCGTGCTCCAAATTGTTGTTGCGCCAAGAGACGAAATATAATCTAAGTTTTTAATGATTCCTTCGATATCTCCACCGTGACGTCCGCCCGGCAAAGCACGATTTCCTTTTTCTGCTAAAGAAGCATTGCTGTCGTTTTTTGGATTTCCGTTTGCAAAACGATCCGGCATAATCAGGTAAATCAAATCTGATGCATCATAACTTTTTCGGTCTGCTGAATTGGCTCTTCTTTCTTTAAGGGAATATTTTTGGGTAAAAGCTACTTTGTTTTTCAATTTAAAGGAAAAAATTAATTCTGAAGCTTTTACATCTTTTGTATCTATGGTTACAAAAAGATAATTTGGGTTTTCAGTTTTTTCAACATTTTTAATCGCAACATTATTTGATACCGAAGTTTCATACTGCGAAATGTTTTTTCCGTAGAACATAATCTGCAGTTCCGGATTTTTCATTCCGGCGTACCAGAAAGGCGGTTCTGTTTTTTGTATTTGCGCTTTCGCGGAAGCGGAAAACAACAGGACCAATAAGATTAACTTATAAAAAGAATGTTTTAAGAAATTCGTTTTAAGGTTTTTCATAGTAAGTAAATTTAAACCATATAAGTAATATAAGTCCATGTAAGAGTACGTTTGAATTAAATGAACTTATATTACTTATATGGTAAATTTAAAATTATTTGTTTTCAATAATGCTTATTGCATAACCTCCTCCCGGAGCAGAAAGCTGCGATAATTTTGATTTACTGGTTACAGCAATTTTCTTGATGGTATAAGCCTGCGGATTTGTTTTGTAATGCGCCTCTTTTGCATCAGCATAAATGGTTGCGGTGTACTTTTTACCTTTTTCAAGGAAACTGAAATCGATGTTTGAAGTACGTGGCGTTTCTCCGTTTACATTTCCAACAAACCAGTTGTTTGTTCCTTTGGCTTTACGGGCAACCGTAACAAAATCGCCCGGCTCAGCTTCAATATATTTGCTTTCTGACCAGTCTACAGCCACATCTTTAATGAATTGGAATGCATCCGGAAAACGGTTGTAATTCTCAGGCGTATCAGCCGCCATTTGTAACGGACTGTACATTGTAACGTATAAAGCCAATTGGTTTGCCAATGTGCTGTTTACGTGAGAGGTATTTCCTGGATTCATTTTGCTGATATCCATTTCGAAGATTCCAGGCGTATAATCCATTGGGCCTCCAATTAAACGTGTAAATGGTAAAACGGTAACGTGATTTGGTTTTGAACCCCCAAAAGCCTGGTATTCTGTTCCTCTAGCTGCTTCGTTTCCGATTAAATTTGGATAAGTTCTGCAGATTCCCGTTGGACGAATGGCTTCATGCGCATTGACCATAATTTTATACTCAGCCGCTTTTTCGACTGCATATTGGTAGTGGTTTACAATCCATTGGCTGTAATGGTTTTCACCGCGAGGCAAAATATCACCTACGTAACCGCTTTTTACGGCATCGTATCCGTTGTCGTTCATGAATTTGTAAGCTTTATCCATGTGACGCTCGTAGTTACGAACAGATCCTGAAGTTTCGTGGTGCATGATGATTTTTACACCTTTAGATTTTGCATATTCATGCAGACCTTTTACATCAAAATCAGGGTAAGGCGTCAGGAAATCGAAAACATAATCTTTTGAATGTCCAAACCAGTCTTCCCAGCCTTCGTTCCAGCCTTCGACTAAAACAGCGTCGAAGCCGTGCTGTGCCGCAAAGTCAATGTATTTTTTTACGTTAGCATTATTTGCTCCGTGTGTTCCGTTTGGTTTAGCTTTTGAGAAATCAGAAACGCCTAATTGAACCGTTGGGAAATCGTTTGTGTAGGACCATGAGCTTTTTCCTGTAATCATTTCCCACCAGACACCAACATACTTAACCGGTTTAATCCATGAAGTATCATCAATTTTTGATGGATCATTTAAGTTTAAAGTCATTTTTGAAGCTAAGATTTCTCTCGCATCATCGCTCACCATAATGGTTCTCCAAGGCGAATGGCTTGGCGCCTGCATATACCCTTTATCTCCTTTTGCATCAGGCGTTAACCATGATTCAAAAATCATGTTTTTATCGTCTAAATTCAGGTGCATACAAGAATAATTGATCAAAGCCGCTTCGTGCAGGTTGATGTAGATTCCGTCATTCGTTTTCAACATCAAAGAAGTCTGAACTCCTGTTGGAGAAAAGTTTTTTTGCGAAACGTTTGCTGTGTATGCCTTTTCAGATAGACCACGGATTTCAGATAATTTCGATTTGGTGTAATCGTATTCCTGAGTATCATAATCTCCCGGAATCCAAAAAGCCGTGTGGTCGCCCGCCATTGCAAATTGAGTTTTCTCTTCTTTAATAACAAAATAAGTAAGGTTCTTTTGAGCAGGGAATTCATATCTAAATCCAAGTCCGTCATTAAACAAACGGAAACGGATTATGATTTGTCTGTCAGTACTTTTTTGATTTAAAGTTACCGCCAGTTCGTTATAATGATTTCTGATGTTGTCAACTTCTCCCCAAACCGGTTTCCAGGTTTCATCAAAAGTGCTGGTTTTGGTATCCACAATCGTAAAATCATTCAGTAACGATTTGGTATCATTTTTAAGTTCAAGCCCTAATTTACTGGTTTTTACTACCTCCTTGTTTTTGTATTTTAAATTGTAAGCTGGAGTTCCGTCGCTTTGAAGCGAAAATTCCATTACGAACTTCCCTTCCGGTGATTTTAATTGCTGTGCATTTGCTATTGAGCTGAATGCAAACAAGATTAAACTTGCGAAAAATAAGTTTTTCATATGATGATATTTATTGATTTTTAAAAGTCATATGTAATTCGCATATCCTAATTGGTATATTCGACCAATTTCCGGTCATGCTCATTTCATATTTTTAGTTTTAAAGTATTGTAATTTAATTAATTTTTGCAAGTTGTTTGTTTGCAATTACAGATTTTCCATTTACGATAATCGTTAAATCCTGATCACCATCTACCATAAAAGTTGTTTCAGTATGACTTACTGTAACTTTTAAAATCTGATGCCTGAAATTGATTTTAAATGAATATCCTTTCCATTCTTTTGGAATTTTTGGTGAGAAATGAAGCTGGTCATTTTTAACACGCATTCCGCCAAAACCTTCAACAATACTCATCCATGTCCCCGCCATTGATGTGATATGACAGCCTTCTTCTACTTCTTTGTTATAATCATCCAAATCCAGACGTGAAGTTCTCAGGTAAAAAGTATACGCCATATCCATTTTATCTAAAACGGCAGCCTGAATTGAGTGTACACAAGGTGAAAGTGAACTTTCATGAACAGTAAATGATTCATAAAATTCGAAATTTCGTTTTAATTCTTCTCTTGAAAAATGGTCTTCGAAGAAATAGAAACACTGCAAAACATCGGCTTGTTTGATATAAGGCGAACGTAACACACGGTCCCAGGACCATTTTTGGTTAATAGGGCGCTGCGAACGGTCTAAATCTTTTACCCTAATTAATTCTTTGTCTAAGAAACCATCCTGCTGCAGATAAATTCCTAATTCCTCAGAAGTTGGAAAATACATATCATCTGCTACTTTTTTCCATTCCTGAATTTCAGCAGCAGAAAGATTTACTTTTTCTAATATTCTTTTATGGTCTTGCGGATATTCTGAAGCTACTTTTTTAATTTGTTCTTCAGCATAATCAATACACCATTTTGCAATATAATTGGTGTAGAAATTATTGTTGATGTTGTTTTCGTACTCATTTGGACCTGTAACACCAAGAATTACATATTGATTTTTTTCTTTAGAAAAAGAAGCTCTTTGATGCCAGAAACGGGCAATTCCGATTAATACTTCCAATCCTTTTTCAGGAATATATGAGTAATCTCCGGTGTAACGGTAATAGTTGTAGATCGCAAAAGCAATTGCTCCGTTTCTGTGGATTTCTTCGTGGGTAATTTCCCATTCGTTATGGCATTCTTCGCCATTCATGGTAACCATTGGATACAAAGCTGCACCGTTTTTGAAACCTAAATTATCTTTTGCATTCTCAATCGCTTTATCCAGTTGATTGTAACGATAGGTCAATAAATTTCGGGCAACTTCCTGATCTTTTGTAGCCATGTAAAACGGAATACAATAGGCTTCAGTATCCCAATACGTTGATCCTCCGTATTTTTCTCCGGTAAATCCTTTTGGTCCAATATTTAATCGGCTGTCTTTTCCGGAATAGGTCTGGTTCAACTGGAAAATATTGAAACGAATTCCCTGCTGTGCTTTTACATCACCTTCAATAGTAATATCTGACATTTCCCAGATTTTTGCCCAGGCATTAATTTGATTTTGAAGCAAAGTATCATGTCCTAAAGAAACGGCGGTTTTGATACATTTTTCGGCTGCAGCCAAAGTATTTTCGTGATTTAAAGAAACGGTATAACCCCCTATTTTCTGAATGGATGAGGTTTGCCCTTTTGCTATAATTGTTCCGTAAGTAAATTGTACTTTATCAATTGTAGAATCAATTGCAGAAGGAGAAATATTCACATTTTCACCATTGGCCAAAATCGTATTGTGCATAAAAGTAGTGACTTTAAAATGCGTTTTAAACGTTTTTGCTGTTACAAAAGCTTCACTATTCGATTTTTTTACCTCTAATGGCTTCCAGAATTTTTCATCCCAATTGGCATCTTCATTGGTTACACCTGCATCAATATACGGTTTGTATACTATTTTAGCGTCTTTGTTTAAAGGGGTAATATCATATTTGATGATTCCCGCTTCATCTAAATCCAAAGAAAGAAAACGACGGACATTAACGGAGATTTCTGTTCCGTTTTTTAAAACCGCTTCAAAAGAACGATTGTACCATCCTTCTTTCATATTCAGTTCCCTGCGAAAATTCCGAACCTCATCACATGTGTTTAAATCGAGGTTTTCTTCATTGATTTCGATGTTAATTCCAATCCAGTTAGGCGCGTTTAATACTTTGGCAAAATATTTCGGGTAACCGTTTTTCCACCAGCCTACTTTGGTTTTATCCGGGTAATAAATTCCGGCAATATAGCTTCCCTGAAAAGTCTCGCCAGAGTACGTTTCTTCAAAATTGGCCCGCTGTCCCATAGCCCCGTTACCAAGGCTGAAAAGGCTTTCAGAAGATTTGACACTTTCTGCGTCAAATCCTTCTTCTATGATGGACCAGTTGTCTGGTTTTATATAATCCTGATTCATTTTTTTAAAAGTTTTTGTTGATTGATTGAATGATTGATGATTTTTAATTTGATAATTAATCAATTAGAAAATGTGTCAATTAGAAAATGAGATAATTACTTTTTTTCACTTTTTCTTCGATTTATCTGATTAATTGCTCGTTCGTATTATTTTACTTTTTTATTAGATGATTTAATCTAATTGATTCATTAAAACGTGGTAATTTGTCATTTTCTAATTATCAAATTGATACATTACTACATCTTGTATTATCCAATTAGTTCCTTAATAAAATCTGGTGTAATTTGGGTAAAATCTCTAAAAATGTAATCGGCCTCATGCAAAATTGTTTCCTCACCAATTCCAACACTTGCCATTTCTGCAATATTTGCTGCCTGAATTCCTGCAACAGAATCTTCAAACACGATTGCATTTTTTGGATCAATATGTAGTAATTGAGCCGCTTTTAAGAAAACTTCGGGGTCTGGTTTTGCATTGGTAACGTCATTTCCGTCAACAATAGCATCGAAGTAAGACATAATCCCTGTTTTTTCCAGAATAGGTCTTGCATTTTTACTGGCAGAACCCAATGCAATTCCCTGGTTTTTATCTTTTAATAATTGCAGGATTTTAAAAACTCCCGGAAGAATTTCACTTTCGTCCATGTCAACTAAATAAGATAAGTAATCCTCATTTTTCTGAATTAGCATTTTGTCCTTATCGGCCTGCGAAACCTGAACATTTCCTAATTCTAAAATGATATCCAAAGAACGAACACGGCTTACGCCTTTAAGTAATTCGTTATGTTCGTGTGTGAAATTTATATGTAATGCCTGTGCAATTTTTTGCCAGGCCAAAAAGTGATATTTGGCGGTATCGACAATGACTCCGTCAAGGTCGAAGATAAATGCTTTTTTCATGTTATTCTTTTTCTTCGTCTTTTACAAAAAGTGTTAATAAACCTGCTAAAATCATAGCGCATCCTCCAAGAATAATGGTGTTTATGGTGTTTGCATTAAAAAGATGGATCGTAAAATATCCCAGGATTCCGGCAGCCACAATTTGTGGAATTACGATAAAGAAATTAAAAAGACCCATGTAATATCCCATTTTATTGGCCGGCAATGCATTCGAAAGCATCGCATAAGGCATAGACAAAATACTTGCCCACGCAATTCCAACCATTGCCATAGAGATAATAATGAATATTGGATTGGTAATAAAGTAGATAGATATAAGCCCGATTCCGCCTATGATAAGACAAATCATGTGCGTGATTTTTCTATTCGTTCTGTAAGCAATTAGAGGTATGATGAATGCAAAAACTGCAGCTGTACCATTTCTGACAGCTGAACAAACATTCAGCCAGTCTGCCCCGTCATTGTATTCTTTTTTAACTCTTTTTAATGCAGTTTTTTCAGCTTCGTTTGTATCTGTATTTAAACTGTCTGCAAAATAATTCGCAATGTTGACCGAAATGACTTTAGGATTTTCAGAAGCCCTGAATTGTTTGATTTCATCAAAATCTTTCACAAGAGATTTTAAGCTTTTTTCCTGTTTGTTTTTTTCGGCAACACTTAAATTATCATTTGCAAGTCTGTCTAATCGGTTTTGTGCTGCATTCTGCATTTTAGTAACTAAAGCACTATCAACTTTCATGTTGTATTTAGTAGAAGTGACAGCATTTGTAGCATAAATCCACATTGAAAACAAAGCAAACCAAGTAAAAAACTGAACAAGAGCAAGCTGTTTCATCGTTTTTGGCATTTTAAAAATACCGCCAAAAGTTTCAGCCAGAGCATCTTTAAAAGTTGTTTCTTTCTTTTCTTTTTTAAATTGTTCAATATCTTCAGGAGGAAATTCCTTAGTAGTGAAAATAGTATACATCACAGAAAAGAAATAAGCAATTCCACCTAAATAGAATGACCATTTAACCGACTCCGGAATTTCTCCTGCTCCTGCTGTATTACTAAAATGAAACCAATTGGTAAAAATCCACGGAAGAATTGCTGCAATGACAGAACCAACTCCTATAAAAAAACTCTGCATGGCAAAACCGCTGGTTCTTTGTTTGGGAGGAAGTTTATCGCCTACAAAAGCCCTGAAAGGTTCCATTGAGATATTGATAGATGCATCCAGTATCCAAAGCATTCCACCCGCAATCCATAAGGTTGAGGAATTCGGCATGATGAACAGGGCGATACTCGCCAATAATGCACCAATAAAAAAGAAAGGTCTTCTCCTACCCCAGTAAGGATGCCACGTACGGTCGCTTAAATATCCAATTATAGGCTGAACTAATAATCCGGTTAATGGGGCGGCGATCCACAAAATAGGGATTTCGTCTTTATTAGCTCCAAGGGTTTCAAAAATTCTGCTGATATTTGAGTTTTGCAACTCAAAACCAAACTGTATCCCCAGGAATCCGAAACTCATGTTCCAAATTTCCCAGAAACTTAATTTACGCTTTTCCATTATCGCAATTTGTAAAAAATTATACGATAAGCGCTTTGCTTATCAAAACTTACTATTTATTTCGAAGTAAAAGTAAAAGCTTTGAACCAGGCTGTAAATATAAAAATATATTTCAGTTTTTTGTTTTATAATGGCAAATAAGAACAAACATTTTTCACTACAAGGTTGTAGTAATGAATTAAATAAGAAAAAAGTACTACTAAAATTAAAATTGATAAAGGGTGAAGCAAAATTCAGATTTAGACAGCCTGCGTCACTTTTGTTTTACGATTTATGGATTAATCAGTAGATTCTCTTTTTATTAGATGCGTTTCGATTACCTCTGTTGTGTAATTTTCATTTTCTTCCTCATCATCATCTTCATGTTCTGCTTCGAGTCTTTCAATAAGCATTTTAGCTGCTTTATTACCCATTTTTTTTCCGCTTTGGCTTACTGTTGTAATGCTTGGGGTTGAGTATTTAGAAATAATTCCGTCAGTAAAAGCGATTACGGCAAGATCTTCCGGAACTTTTAGACCCATTTTGTTTGCTGTTTTAATAATGGTTACGGCAAAAAGCTCATTTACGGCAAAAACTGCATCAAAAGCCCTATCGTGTAAAAGCTGGCTGATTGTAATTTCGCAGGTATCTACGTCTTCAATTTTTATGATTAAATCTTCGTTGAACGGGAGTCCGTTGTCTAATAATGCTTTTTCATAACCATCGGTTCTCAGTTTCCCAACACTTACATAATCAACAGTTGTTACAAGGGCTATTTTTTTTCTTCCTTTATCAATCAAACTCTGGACCGCTTCGTAAGCTGCAGCTTTGTCGTCAATAATTACTTTATCGCATAAGATATCATTTGTTACGCGATCAAACATTACAACCGGCATTCCCTGATTGATAACCTCCGTGATATGATGAAAATCGCCTTTGAACTGTGTTTCTTTAGAAAGCGACATGATAAATCCGTCAATACTTCCGTTGGCTAACATCTCCATGTTTAATACTTCTTTATCAAAAGAATCATCCGATAAACAGATTACTACACTGTAACCATTTTCATTGGCAACCTGCTCGATTCCATCAATCACGGTAGAGAAAAAATAATGTACAATTTCCGGAATGATAATACCAATACTTTTGGTTTTTCGGTTTTTTAAACTAAGGGCAATGTTGTTGGGTTTATAGTTGTAAAATTTTGCAAAAGCCTGAACTTTCAATCGGGTTTCTTCACCAATTTCAGAGCTGTTTCGCAATGATTTTGAGACAGTTGAAATCGATACATCCAGCTCTTTTGCAATCTGTTTTAGGGTTACTTTTCGTTTCATCGTGCTAATTTGGAAAAAATGTTATTGATAATAAAGGTATTGTAAATTTTCATAAATCATAATTTTATTCCTAAAAAATGAAAATAATATACAAACTTTTCAACACTACCACGTTTTCGTAACTATTTGCGAAATGCCTCATGTCGAGCATGTTAATTATTTCCTAATCTTTGGACCTCGAAGTAAATTAAAAGCTTAACTAACAATCACTAACTCAAACTAATTTAAACAAAAAGTATGAAAACAATTTCGAAAAAGTTGTTATTTTTATTCCTGCTGTTACCGTTTACTATGCTCGCTCAAAGCACATTAAAGGGTACAGTTGTCGACAAGGCGACAGGACAACCAATCCCGGGGGTAAATGTAAATGTACAAGGTGCTCCTGGAGGAACATCGACCGGATTTGATGGTAATTTTGAATTATCTAATGTAAAGAACGGAAACAAAATCCTGGTTTCCTTTATTGGATACAAAACAGCAACCGTTGACTATAACGGACAAAAAACACTAAACATTTCACTAGAAGAAGATACCAATCAACTTAAAGAGGTAGTTGTGCAGGTAGGTTACGGTACCGTTAAGAAAAAAGATGCAACGGGATCTGTTTCCCAAATTTCAGCAAAAGAATTTAATAAAGGTATAAATGTAACTCCTGAAAGTCTGATTAGTGGACGTATTTCGGGTGTTAATGTTATTGGAGGAGGAGCTCCGGGAGCAAAAGCAGATATTAGAATTCGTGGTGGTTCATCATTAAGTGCTTCTAACGAACCATTAATTGTAATAGACGGACTTCCTATGAGTAATGCTGTTCCGAATGGTTCAACAAGTATTTTGTCTACAATTGATCCAAATGATATTGAATCTTTTACCGTTTTAAAAGATGCATCTGCAGCAGCTATCTACGGATCCAGAGCGGCAAATGGTGTAATTGTTATTACCACCAAAAAAGGAACCAAAGGCGGTATTAAGGTAAATTTTAACTCTCAGGTTGGTATTAATACAGTTGCCAATACAGTAGATGTTTTAACGGCTGATCAATTTCGTGCTTTAGTAAATGAAAAAGGAACTGCAGCTCAAAAAGCTTTGTTGGGAACAGCAAATACAAATTGGCAGGATGAAATTTTTCATACAGCTTTAACAACAAACAACAACATATCTGCAAGCGGTACTTTATTTAATAAATTACCTGTGCGTTTATCTGTTGGAAATGTGGATAATCCCGGAATCTTAAGAAACACATCTTTTGAGAGAACAACTACATCGATATCATTAAATCCGGTTTTATTTGACAATCATTTAAAAATTGACATTAGTGGTAACATAGCATTTGGAAAAAATCAGTTTCAGGATGAAGGTCCGGTTATTAGCGGCGCCATTACTTTTGATCCTACACAGCCTGTTCATCAAGCGGGTTCTCGTTACGGAGGATATTTCGAATGGTTAGAGCCAACAGGTAATTTGCCTTTATTACCGGCAAGAAACCCGGTTGCAAGATTAAATCAGGATGAGCGTAAAGCTACATCTACCAGAAAATGGGGAAATATCAGATTAGATTATAAATTACATTTTTTTGAAGACTTAAGAGCTGTTGTTGAGGCAGGTATCGATAAATTTGACAGTAACGGATATACACAAGTTAGTACAGAAAGTGCCTTAGGATATCAGCCAAATGTATTTAGCAGTGGTAATTGGGTTAATGAAGGCGGATACATTCATTATACAGATAATCGCCAAAACAAAAACTTAAATGCTTATTTTAACTATACCAAAGATTTAGGCAAATTCAAGATAGACGCAACTGCAGGACATAACTACCAGATGTTTGAAAGAGAAGGATATGATTCCGGACAAACGAGGCAGCCGGATCCATTAGAAGATGTAACTACAGATGCTGACATTAATCTACAATCGTATTTTGGACGTTTGAACTTAGGCTATGACAGCCGATATTTAATAACTGTAAATTATAGAAGAGACGGTACTTCCCGTTTTTCTGAAATTTACAGATGGGGTAATTTTGCCGGAGGTGCGTTTGCATGGAATGTAGCTGAAGAAGCATTTTTAAAAGATAATGCTACTTTGTCAAACTTAAAATTAAGAGTTGGATATGGGACTACAGGTCAACAGGATATTTCTGCTTCTTATGATTATCTAAGAAGAGTAACATTAGGAACAATTAATTCACAATATGTCTTTAACGGAGTTGTCTATTCAGTTGCAAGACCAGAAGGTTATAATGAAAATATCAAATGGGAAGATTTAGCAGAATTTAACGCAGGGATAGATTTTGGATTCTTTAATGATAGAGTAACGGGAACTATTAATTATTTTGATAAAAAATCAAGTGATCTTTTGGCAGAAGTTGCTGTTCCTGATGGAGCGAATATAAGAAACAGAGGGTTTAATAATATTGGAAGCGTAAGAACAAAAGGAATTGAATTTAATATTCAGTCTGATATTATTAAAAATGATAAACTAAATTGGAATCTTGCTTTTAATACCACTTATATTGATCAGAAAATATCAGATTTAGGAGCTACCGTACCAGGATTTCAAGGATATATTACAGGAGATATAATTGCTGGTGGTACAGGAAATCAGGTATTAATAAATTCTGAAGGCTATGCGCCAAATTCATTTTTTGTATTTGAACAATTATATGATGCTAATAAAAGACCAATTCAGGGAGCATACGCTGACAGAAATGGGGATGGTGCTATAAATGATGCCGATCGTTATAAATTTCATAAACCTACAGCCGATTATACTTTTGGATTATTCTCAACTTTAAACTACAAAAAGTTCGATTTTACAATGAACTGGAGAGCAAGTTTAGGAAACTATATTTATGATAACGTAAGCTCTGACAAGGGATATGTTGAAGCAGGTTTAAGAAGACAAACTGACTTGTCTAATATTACTACTGATTATTATAACACAGGATTTACAACTGAAAGTAATTCAAACGGAACGCAACGTGTTTTTTCTGATTATTTTGTAAAAGATGCCTCTTTTATAAAATTAGACAACATTGTACTTGGATATACTTTCGATAAAACATTAATAAAAGCCGCTTCATTAAGAGTTACAGCTGGTATTCAGAATGTTTTTGTCCTTACAAAATATAATGGTTTGGATCCTGAGAAATTTAATGGTATAGATAACAATGTGTATCCGAGAGCCAGAACATTTTTGTTTGGAGTAAATGCAAATTTCTAATAGTACATTGAAAATAAAATTTAAAAAAATAAATAAAATGAAAATATCATTTAAATATATATCTTATTTTCTCCTATTGATTTTAGGATTAAATATGGCACTTACTTCGTGTACGAGCGACTTAGATGTTACTCCTGAAGATGATGATGAATTTCTTTCTGAAGATTTCTTTAAGGATCCGGCTTCATACAAACAAGTATTGGCCAAGCTCTATGCAGGGTTGTATGTAGGAGGAAATGATGGTGACGGTCGCCCGGATATTTCAGGTCTTGGAGGTGATTTTAGCAGTTATTTGAGGTTATTGTTTGTTACACAGGAATTCCCAACAGATGAAGCTATTGTGGCCTGGAATGATGATGGATTACCTGCTATAAATGGTCAAAGATGGAGTCCTAGCAATCAGTTTTTATATGGAGTTTTTTCGAGAGCTTTTTACGAAATCAGTGTTGCAAATGAGTTTCTAAGACAAACCACTGACGATAAACTGACTGCAAGAGGAGTTGATGCAAGTCTGAAAGCTGAAATTGCAACTTTTAGAGCTGAAGTGCGTTTTTTAAGAGCTTTTTCATACTACAATTTGATGGATTTGTTTGGGAATGTGCCAATTACTACTGAAGCTGATCCTGTTGGTTTCTTTTATCCTCAACAGAAAACAAGAGCAGAAGTTTTTGCTTTTATCGAATCAGAATTAAAAGATTTGGATAACAGTATGGCTGCTTCAAAAACAAACGAATATGGCAGAGTGGATAAAACTGCTGCTAAATTTTTATTAGCTCAAATTTATTTAAACTCTAAAGTGTATACAGGTACAGAAAGAAATGATGAAGCTGCTACTTTGTGTAATGAAATCATAACAAGTTCAGGATATACTTTTGCTAATGTTCCTTACCGTTATTTGTTTTCAGCTGATAATGATCGAAACGGAGCTCAAAACGAGTTTATCTTTCCAGTTATAAGTGACGGAAACGCAATTAGAGCTGTTGGTGGTGGTATGAGTTTTATTCTCCATGCTTCTATTGGTGGTAAAATGGATGCAGCTGCACAAGGAATGAATGGTGGCTGGGCAGGTATCAGAACAAGAAAAGAATTCGTTCAGTTATTTCCTGACGAAACTGCTACCGGTGATAAAAGAGGAACCTTTTTTACGACTGATCAAACTTTAGATATTGCTGATTTTGGAATATTTGCTAATGGATATGCAGTTACAAAATATACCAATGTTAACTCTGATGGCACTGCCGCACAAAGAAATGATGTTCCTGATACTGATTTTCCAATGTACAGATTGTCTGATGTCTATTTAATGTATGCAGAAGCAACTCTTAGGGGAGCTTCTACAGGAAATATTACAACTGCTTTAGGTTATGTAAATAAAATTAGAGAGAGAGCTGGTAACGGTGTTATTTCTGCTTCAAGTTTAACTCTGGATTTTATTTTAGATGAAAGAGCAAGAGAATTGTTTTGGGAATGTCACAGAAGAACCGATTTGATTCGTTTTGGTAAATTCACAGGAGGATCTAAAATCTGGCAATGGAAAGGTGGCGTTAAAAATGGTAGTGCTACAGATTCATACAGAGACTTAATGCCAATTCCTTCAACAGCTATTCAGGCAAACCCTACTTTAAAACAAAATCCAGGATATAACTAATCTTATAAATAATAATAAAATGAAAAATATATATAAAATTTTAATCGCATTCGTTGGTGTTTTAGCAGTTTCATGTAATGCAGATGATGTAGAAAACAGACCTGTTATAGAAGCAGTTACTGAACCGGTATTATTGACTCCACAATCTGACTTTAATATTGTTCTTACTAAAGCAGCAGAAAACGAAATTGCTACAACTGTAATTTGGGATGATGCCAAATATAGTGGTACAGCAACTGTAGTAAATTATACGATTGAGGTTGCAAAAGCAGGAACTAATTTTGCTGCTCCTGTTACAGTAACAACAACAACATCTCGTTATAGAGCTTTGACAGTATCAGAACTGAATTCTGCTTTGGTAAATGGTGGTTTTATAGAAAAAGAAGAGAATAGTGTTGATATTCGTATCAAAGCTACTGTAGGCATTGGAGCAGAAGCACAGTATTCTAATTCTTACACTTTTAAAGCAACTCCTTATCACACGCCATTAGCAACCTCTCATTGGTTAGTAGGAGCGGCTACTCCGGGAGGATGGACTTGGGATGGTGACGCTGAAACTGAGTTCCCTTTAGTTGTTGGTCAGACCAATGTTTATCAGGTAACAATCGTGCTTAAAAACGGGGAAGCTTTCAGAGAATTTTTAGCAAATAACTTTACAAGTAATGATAACTGGGGTACAAGCAATAACTATACTCATTATTCATCATTAGGATATACTATCGATTCAGAATTAGAAAATGCTGGTGACGGAGATAGTAACTTTAGATATACCGGACCAACTGGACCAAGAGTTTTAAAAATTGACAATGTTGCAAAAACAATCACATTAGATTAATTTTTTGATGTAAAAATGTAAAAAGGCTATCTGCGGATAGCCTTTTTTAATCGAATTATCTAATCTTAATCCTTATGAAAAAAACTTTACTAACACTATTCTTTTTGATGTCGGCTGCTGTTTTTGCCCAGGTACAAAACGTAACCTCTTCAATAAGTCCTAATCCTTTTGAAGAAACAAACGCCATTACCATTACTATAAACGGAAGCAGTATCAATGAGACTACCTGGGGAATTGCCGGAACTCACGAATTATACATGTGGGCATGGGCTTTTGACACCAATGACACTACCGCAAAAGGAACGCCAAATAATGGCTCATGGACAGCTTCAAGCGCTGCAAGTATGTTTACTTATAACGCCGGGACAGACACTTATACCAAAACCATTACTCCGGCTACGTATTACAATGCAACAGGAATTGGCAGAATTGGTTTTTTGGTCAAAGCCAAAGACGGAACCGGCGATAAAAAATCGCAGGATATTCTGGTCGAAGTAGGTACTTTTCAGGTTACGCTTACTGCACCGGTAGAAAACAGTTCAGCCATTTTAACGTCAGGGGCTAATTTTAATATTACTGCTACAAATACTAATGGTGTTGCAAGTTATGTATTAAAATCAAACGGAAATACAATTAATACAAATGCAAGTACAGCCAGTTATTCCTTTAGTCATACCAACATCACTATAAATCAGAGTTATGAATTATTGGTAACACAGGGAGCAACAACAATTTCAAAAAAGTTTTCGGTTATTGTCAATCCTAATACCGTTTCAGAAGCTATACCTGCTGGTTTAGCTGATGGAATCAATTACAACACAGCCGATGCTACAAAAGCGACTTTAGTTCTGGATGCACCTTTAAAAGATTTTGTTTACGTTGCCGGAAGTTTTAATAACTGGCAGCCTTCATCGACCTATGCCATGAAAAAAGATCCGACTTCAGGGAAATTTTGGCTTGAATTATCAGGACTGGTTTCGGGAGCAAATAATACTTTTCAATATTGGGTTGGAGATGCAACGCCATTGGCTAATTCGCCTTCATTGGTTAAAGTGGCAGATCCCTATTCTACCTTGGTTCTGTCTCCTTATGATGACGGTTCGATTCCTGCCGCAAATTACCCAAACATGCCGGCTTATCCATCAGGGCAGCAATTTGAAGTAACGGTTTTAAAAACCGGACAAACACCATACAACTGGCAGGTGACCAATTTTACAAAACCTGAAAAAGATAAATTGGTAGTGTACGAAGTTTTGGTTCGTGATTTTGATGCCAACAGAAATTATCAAAGCCTGATTGACAGAATTGATTATTTTAAAAATCTGAAAATAAACGCTATTCAATTAATGCCGGTAATGGAATTTGAAGGCAATGAAAGCTGGGGTTATAATACTTCTTTCCACATGGCTTTAGATAAATTCTACGGAAGTTCTGATAAACTAAAAGAACTTATTGATTTATGCCACCAAAACGGAATCGCAGTTATTCTGGATGTGGCTTTAAATCACGCCTTCGGAAGAAATCCGATGGTGAGAATGTGGATGAATGATCCTGACGGAGACGGATTTGGATCACCAACTACTGAAAATCCTTATTTCAATACAGTGGCAATGCATAGTTATAATGTTGGTGAAGACTTTAATCATCAGTCCATCAGAACTCAAAATTATGTGAAGCGTGTTGTAAAACAATGGGTTGAAGAATATAAAATTGACGGTTTGCGTTGGGATTTAACCAAAGGATTCACTCAAAATTGTCCTTCAAATGTTGCAGGCGGACAAGAGCCGTGCACAGGAAATTTCCAACAAGACAGGGTTGATGTTTTGAAATCATATGCAGATTATTCATGGAGTCTGGATCCTACACATTATACTATTTTCGAACATTTAGGAACTGATTTGGAAGAGCAGCAATGGGCAAATTACAAAATTGCAGAATCGCCAAGTAAAGGAATCATGATGTGGGGAAATCTGAATAATGCTTATAATGAATTGTCTATGGGATATACCAGTAATATCTCAAGAATGACAAGTTCAAGCCACGGTTTTACTTCAAATCGTTTAATAGGTTATGCAGAAAGTCATGACGAAGAACGCCTGATGTATAAAAATATCCAATACGGAAATAGTACAAATTCTGCACATAATGTAAAAACCTTAAGCACGGCTTTATCAAGAATGTCGGCTATCGGTGCGGTTTCATTATTAGTTCCGGGGCCAAAAATGATCTGGCATTTTGGAGATTTAGGCTGGGATTCTTCTATTTTCACTTGTAACAACGGAACTGTAAATGATGCTTCGGCGACGATTTCAGGAGATTGTAAATTAGACACAAAACCTCAGCCTCAATGGACAGGAAACTGGCTCGGAAATACTGCTCGAAGTAAAATTTACAACGATTGGGCCAAAATGATTACCCTAAAAACCAAAGAGCCTGTGTTCTCAGGGACTGCAACAATGGCCAATACAAGCTCTTTGTACCCAAATATTAAAATTACCAATGCTGCTTTAAATTCTACTCAGCTTAAAGATATATTAATTATTGCCAATTTTAATGTAACAACACAAAACGTTGCCACTGGTTTTTCATATCCGGGAACATGGTATAATTTGATGGACAACTCTACAATAAATGTTACCGATGTGAATGCTGTAATAAGTATTCCGGCAGGTGAATTCAGAATTTACGGAAATAAACAAGCCAGTCTGGCTATTGAGGATTTTGAAAAAGGAAATTCAGTGAGTTTGTATCCAAATCCGGTTTCAAATTATTTTACATTGAACTTTACTGCTGTAAAAGTTGAAATTTATGCCCTAACAGGTCAGTTGGTAAAAAGTTTTGCAACCAATGGACATCCTGATTTTCAATTTGGCGTAAGCGATTTAAAACCGGGCTTATATATTGTAAAAGCGCTTAATGATAATAATGAAGCACAAGTTATAAAGTTTATTAAAAAATAAATTTTTGGTTAGTTTAGTAATGCAAAAAGGCTGTCCTTGTATGGACAGCCTTTTGTTTTTTTATTGTTTTAGAGATTAGTTTTCTTTGTCATATTCTCCTGTTAACGAAAAGTATCCAAAAACTCCCAGTCCCAGAACAATTAATGGAGTCAGAATAAACAGGATGATAATCCCAAATACTAAATCCTCCTGCTGGTCCGATAAAAATTTTGGCAAACCAAATTCAAAAACACAAAAATAGGCAGCAGCAATTGCTAATACGATCCACAGAATTCCTAAGGCTCTTTTTATAAAATTCATTTTCAGCAGATTAAAGGTGAGAGTTTTTATTTTTATTATCGATATAAATCATTCCAATTACAAAGCAAATCGAGGCAATCACGATAGGATACCAAAGTCCGTCGAGATAAAAGTCCTGTTTTCCTGCTGCTTTTGAATGAGTCACAAAATAAGTCGAAATTGCAGGAAGCAAACCTCCAAAAATTCCGTTTCCAACATGATACGGCAATGACATTGAAGTGTAACGAATTTTTACCGGAAACATTTCCACTAAAAAGGCCGCAATTGGCCCATAAACCATAGTAACAAATAATACCTGTATAAATACTAAGAAAATCAGACTCCATTCATCACTCGAGTTAATAGTGACAGAGGTAGTAACCTGAGCCTCTTTTTTAGCAGCGAAATGCGTCTTTTTTTCAATTGAAACGGTTCCGTCTGTAAATTCTTTATGAGTAGTGTAAACAGAATCTTTAGCAGCAGTTAATTCAACTGTCGTTTTTATTTTTTCTGTAATTTCAGTTTTTAGAGCAGTATCTGTTGTGGTGTACATTGCCTTGTAAATGGGTCTGTACAGCAAAATAGCAAGCAGCATTCCGCCCATCATAATGTATTTTCTTCCTACTTTATCGCTCAGCCATCCAAATATAATGAAAAACGGAGTTCCTAATAAAAGTGCAATTCCTAATAAGGTATCAACCTGAGAAGAATCTATGTTCATTACCGTCTTCATGAAACTCATGGCATAAAATTGTCCGGTATACCAAACAACACCCTGCCCCATTGTAGCTCCAAATAAAGCAAGTAGAACAAACTTTAAATTGTAACGGTTTCCAAAACTTTCCTTTAGCGGACTTGCACTTGTCGTTCCTTCTTTTTTTGCTTTTGCGAATTCAGGAGATTCATCCATATTTTTTCGGATGAGGTAAGAAACACCAACCATAACAATAGAAACCCAAAACGGAACACGCCATCCCCAGGTATCAAAATCTTCAGCTGAAAGAACTGTTTTTGTCGCCAGAATTACCATCAGTGAAATAAACAAACCAACGGTTGCAGTGGTCTGAATCCAGGATGTCCAATAGCCTCGCTGTCCTTTCGGGGCATGTTCTGCAACGTATGTGGCTGCCCCTCCATATTCTCCTCCAAGCGCTAATCCTTGTAGTAAACGTAAAATTAAAACCAATAAAGGAGCCATAAATCCAATAGTTTCATAACTCGGAATGCATCCTATTAAAAAAGTAGAGCCGCCCATTAATAATAAGGTAGCCATAAAAGTATATTTGCGACCAATAATATCTCCAAGTCTTCCAAAAAATAAAGCTCCGAAAGGACGAACTACAAATCCAGCTGCAAAAGTTGCCAATGTTGATAAAAATGCTGCGGTAGGATTGTCACTCGGAAAAAATTTTGTTGAAATTACAACGGCCAAACTTCCAAAAATATAGAAATCATACCATTCAATCATTGTTCCCATTGAAGAGGCCGAAATCACTTTCCAAATGCCTTTTGTCGAAGTTTTACTCATAAAATAAATTTGTATTCTTAATAATTATTAAAAGATAAAAATATAGTTTTACGAATATATAAGATATTTTTTTATTTAGTTGGTACTTTTTTTAACAAAAGGATGTTAATTGTTTATTTTACACTTTAAGCATGGAGAAAGTTTCAGAAAATGAAGGGAAATTTTGATTGTTCCACAAGTCTTGGGATTGATTCCTTACCGGAAGAGGAATTTAGTAAAAACAAAAAACCCGAATATTGCTATTCGGGTTTTGTGGTACCTCCAGGGATCGAACCAGGGACACATGGATTTTCAGTCCATTGCTCTACCATCTGAGCTAAGGTACCTTGCTTATTACATCACTTATTCTATTTTTGTAGCCTTGGGTGAACGTGTTTGCGGGTGCAAAGATAGAATCATTTTTCGTTTATCCAAAACATTTTTTTAAAAAAATCAATTCGTACCTTCGCACAGGTAAATTAGTAAATATGGTTTTAACAGTTGATGTTGGGAATACCCGAATTAAAGCGGCTGTCTTTGAGGAGGATACTGTTCTTGAAAGTTTTGTTTTTGAGAAAAATGAGCTTGAAAAAAAAATTGAAAAAATTTTAAAAAAATTTCCAAACTGCTCTGATTTGGTCATTGCATCGGTGGGAAATATTGAAAAACACTCTTTTCTGATTTTCGAAAACCTGCTTAATATTCATTTTTTGACAGATAATGATGTTTTTCCGTTTACAAATAAATATGCGACTCCAAAAACTTTAGGGATAGACAGAATGATTTTGGCAGCAGGAGCAACTTTGCAATTTCCTAAAAAAAATAGATTGGTGATTGATGCAGGAACATGTATAACCTACGATTTTATCGACGAATTTGATAATTATTTAGGAGGGGCGATCTCGCCGGGTTTAAGATTACGTTATGAAGTATTACATAACTATACTGCCAGGCTGCCTTTGTTGGTTTTGGAAGAGCCTGAATCCTATATAGGTGACACTACTGCACAGGCGATACATTCTGGGGTTGTGAATGGTTTCGTCTATGAGATTGACGGTTTTATCGATGAATATCGCACAAAATTTTCAAATTTTATAATAATTTTAACGGGAGGAGATACAGATTTTTTGGCTAAACGATTAAAAAATACCATATTTGCCAATTCAAATTTCTTGCTTGAGAGTTTGAACCAAACATTTCAATATAAAATCGACAATGATTAAAAAAATTATACTAAGCGCTTGTTTGCTTATTTCGTTCGTTTCATTAGCTCAGCAAGGTACTGCATCTCCATATTCTTTTTACGGAATTGGTGATGTAAGATTTAAGGGAACCTTAGAAAACAGGTCGATGGCAGGTGTTTCGGTAGAACAGGACAGTATACATTTGAATGTAGATAATCCGGCAAGTTATGCCAGTCTGATACAAACTACTTTTACTGTGGGAGGGACTTATGGAACTTCAAAACTAAAAACGGATACTCAAACAGCAAGTGCTACAAGATCAACTTTTGATTATTTACTTTTAGGCATTCCAATGGGTAAATTTGGAGCAGGATTTGGTTTGATTCCGGTTTCGTCAGTTGGGTATAAAATCAGGGATGACCAATCGGATGATGTAAATGGAAAAAGCAGTCAATATGAAGGAAAAGGAGGTTTGAATAAAGTTTTTTTGGCATTGTCATATAAAATAAAGCCAAATTGGAATGTAGGTGCTGATATGCAGTACAATTTTGGAAAAATTGAAACTACCAGTATAGAGGCGCTTACAGGAGTTACAAGTGCTACAAGAGAAATTAATACGTCTACGTTAGCCGGAGTTAATTTTAATGTAGGGACCATGTATCAAACTAAAATCTATAAAAGAACAGAATTGTTTACGAGTTTGGCCTATACATTTGGAAGTAATCTGAAATCAGACAATGAAAGAACCATTGAGGTAGATGGTGAAGCAACTACAATAAATGAATCGGATAGATCTACTTTAAATTTACCAAATAAAATAACTATTGGCGCAGGTATTGGAGAAGCAAGAAAATGGCTTGTAGGTACCACGGTGGCTTTTCAGGGGAATGGTAAATTTGAAAACTATTATAATACACGTGAAGACGTGCATTATGAAAAATATGCAAAATATGCCATTGGAGGGTATTATCTTCCAAACTATACCTCATTTACAAGTTATCTTAGCAGAATTACCTATAGAGCAGGTTTGAAATATGAAAAAATTGGTCTTGTGGTTAATAATGAATCAATAAAAGATGTTGGTTTTAGCTTAGGAGCAGGTTTTCCTATCACTGGATCTTTTTCTAATGTGAATTTTGGAATTGAATACGGTAAAAAAGGAACAGTTTCATCAAATTTGATTCAGGAAAATTATATAAATTTCAGTCTTAGTTTCTCTTTCAATGATAAGTGGTTTGTGAAAAGTAAATTCAACTAATGTATAAATTTATGTTTTTATAAGCTCGATAGAATTTACTACATTTGGCGAATGAATTTACCAAAAAAACATAATATTATAACCGTTGTCACAGTTTTTGCTGTGACACTGTTTTTTGGTTGCGAAAGTAATTTTAAAGAAGTTCAGAAAATTAATTATTCAGAATTTTTTCCTGGAACTGATGCGGATACAATCAATATAAAATACACAGATTCGGGTCGTATAACCGGTGTCTTAAAAAGTCGTAAAATGCTGGATTATGCCAGCGTTGATTTTCCTTTTACCGAATTCCCTAAAGGTATTGACGTTACACTATATGATAAAAAGCAAAAACGTACTTTTATCGTATCAAATTATGCTGTTTCATATAAAGATACCGGGATAATTGATTTGCAGGGAAAAGTAAAAATTACTTCAGAAGCCGGGCAGGTACTTGAAACGGAACAATTATACTTTGATCAGAAAAACGAATGGTTTTACACTGAAAGAAAATTTAAACTGACAGATGCAAAAGGAATTTCGAATGGTCAGGGAATAGATTTTAGTAAGGATTTTAAAGTCATAAATTCACAAAGAGTAAGTGGAGAGATTGAAGCAGACGAAGATTAAAATATAAAATTATGGGTTACTTAAAATACACACAATACGTTTACTTATTAATTGCAATTGCATTTATTTATGACGGTATTACAAAGCTAAATGAAACCGGTGAAACCCCATGGTTGAGTTTTTTGATAGCAGGAGTAAGTATTTTTATGTTTTTCTTCAGGAGAAAGTTTTCTAAGAAATTTGACGATCATTATAAAAAACAGTAAAAAATGGAGATCAGTATTATAATACTATGTTTAATACTATCAGCCTTTTTTTCAGGAATGGAAATAGCATTTGTTTCCTCTAATAAGATTTATCTTGAAATAGAAAAAAAACAAAATAATTTTGTTTCCCGCATATTAACAAAACTTACCGAAAAACCATCAAAATTTATTGCAGCAATGCTTATTGGAAACAATGTAGCGCTGGTTGTTTATGGTTTTTTTTCCGCAGATTTGATTCTGAAATACATTGCAAATTTTGGTTATCAATTTTCTGATTACACAAATTTGTTTCTTCTTACACTATTCTCCACTTTTTTTATTTTAATAACGGCAGAATTTTTTCCAAAGGTTTTTTTTCAGATTTATGCCAATTCTTTAATTAGGATTTTCGCAGTTCCGGCTTACATTTTTTATCGGTTATTCTATTATATTTCAACCTTTTTCATCTGGATTTCTGATTTTATTCTCAGAAAATTTTTTAAGACACAAGGAGATCAGGTACAATTGTATTTTAGTAAAATTGAGCTCGGGAATTATATCACTGAGCAGATGAATGCTGTTGAAGACAACGAAGAAGTAGATTCTGAAATTCAGATTTTTCAAAATGCATTAGAATTTTCAGGTGTTAAGGCACGTGATATAATGACTCCCCGAACAGAAATTGCAGATATAGATTTGTTTGATAATGTTTCTGATCTGAAAGAATTATTTATAGAAACAGGGTATTCTAAAATTATTGTGAGTCAAAATTCTTTGGATGATATTGTGGGTTACGTGCATTCTTTTGATTTGTTTAAAAAACCAAAAACAATAAAATCAGTTTTGATGGCAGTCGAGTTCGTGCCGGAAACAATTTTGATAAAAGATGCTTTAAGCTTACTGATCAAAAAAAGAAGAAATGTGGCTGTTGTTCTGGATGAATACGGAGGGACTTCCGGAATTATTACAATAGAGGATATTGTAGAAGAGCTTTTTGGCGAAATTGAAGATGAGCATGATCTGGACGAAGAATTGATTGAGCAGCAATTAAAGCAAGGCGTTTATCTTTTTTCGGCGAGGTTAGAAGTAGAATATTTAAATGAAACCTATAAATTACAAATTCCTGAAAGTGATTCGTACGGAACCTTAGGAGGGTTTATTGTAGATTTTACCAAAGATATTCCCCAAAAAGGCGAAAAAATCAGCATTGAAAATTATTTTTTTGTAATAGAAGAATGTTCCAACAAGAAAATTGAATTAGTAAAAATGACTATAAAAGAATAATTTTTTAATAATTTAAAAAAAAAGGCGAAAATAAAACACTAGTTGTATTGTTATTAACCAGATAATTGTATTTTCGCAAACTGAATATAAAATTAACGATAATAAAAATGGCAGTTTTAGCAAAAATTAGACAGCGTTCCGCATTATTGATAGGTGTTATTGCACTTGCTTTATTAGCATTTATAATACAAGATCTTTTTAATAGCGGTACTTTTAGTCAAAGTTCAAAAGATGTAGGAAGCATCGATGGAAAAGATATTTCATTTGAAGACTTTAGAGTTAAAGTTAGTAATGTGGAAAAAAGTGGGCAAGGAATTACTTCCACTGAAGCTGCAAACAGAGTATGGGATCAGGAGGTTTCAATTGCATTATTATCAGCTCAGTTTGATAAATTAGGATTGAGAGTTGGAGAAAAACACCTTTTAGAAGTTTTAAAAGCAGATCCTAATATTGGTAAAAACCCAATGTTCTTAAATGCTGCAGGTATGTTTGATATTGCTAAATTCAAAGAATACTTTAAAGCAAATCCTGAAGCAGCTCAGTTTATTACTGAAAAAGAAAAAGATGCAACATTAAATGCTAAATTTCAAATCTATAATACTCTTGTAAAATCAGGTCTTTACACTACTGCAAGTGAAGGAAAGCTGAAATATGAAATGGAAGCAAACAAAGTAAATTTTGCATATGCTGCCGCATTATATTCTTCTATTAAGGATAGTGAAGTGAAAATTTCTGATTCAGAGATTGTGGATTATATGAAGAAAAACGAGAAAAAATTTAAAGCAGATGCAACTCGTGAAATTCAATATGTTTTAGTAGAGGACAAGCCTTCAAAAGAAGACGAAGCTGACATTAAAGCTAAAATCACTTCTTTATTAAACGGAAGGGTAGAGTATAATGCTAAAACGGGTAAAAATGATACATTACCAGGATTTAGAAGCGCAACAAACATTGCTGAATTTGTAAACGCTAATTCTGATGTACCTTATGATTCAACTTATATCGCTAAAAATTCTTTACCAGCAGTTGATGCAGATAAATTATTCAGTTTAGCGCCGGGTCAAATTTATGGACCATATGTTTTTGGAAAATATTATGCTATTTCTAAATCTTTAGGATTTAAACCGGGAGTGAATGCTAAAGCAAGTCACATTTTAATTGGTTATGAAGGATCTCAGACTCCAAACCAAAAAGAAAAAAGAACAAAAGAAGAAGCTAAAGCTAAAGCTGAAGGTATTTTAGCTCAGGTTCAGGCTAATCCGGATAGTTTCATGATGCTTGCTTTTACAAGTTCTGATGATTCCTCTGCACAGCAAGGTGGTGATTTAGGATATTTTGGTCCAAACCAGATGGTAAAGCCATTTAATGATTTTGTATTCAGTAACGGAATTGGAAAGGTTGGTTTAGTTGAAACTCCATTCGGATTTCATATTATTAAAATCACGGATAAGCAAGATGGAATTCGTTTAGCTACAATTGCTCAAAAAATTCAGCCTTCTGAAGCTACTTCTGATAAAGTATTTACATTGGCTACTAAATTTGAAATGGATGCTGCTGATAAAGATTTTAATGCTACAGCTAAACAATTAGGATTAAAAGTTGAAGCTCCGGTAACAGCTAAAGCAATGGACGAAGCCTTTGGTCCATTAGGAAATCAAAGAAACATTATAAGATGGGCTTTTGATAAAGAAACCGGTAAAAACGATGTTAAACGTTTTGAAATTGCAAACATTGGGCACATTATTGCACAATATAAAGGAGAGAACGAATCAGGTTTAGTTTCTGTTACATTGGCAAGACCTTATGTAGAGCCAATTCTGAAAAACAAGAAAAAAGCTGAGATATTAAAGGCTAAATTGACTGGTTCAAGTATCGAAGCTATTGCTAAAAACGCTGGAGTTAAAGTACAACAGGCAACAAACGTTACTATGGATAACCCTACTTTGCCAGGAGGTGTTGGTCAGGAGCCTAAAGTTGTAGGAAATGCATTTGCTTTATCAGCTAATAAAGTTTCTGCTCCAATTGAAGGAAATACAGGAGTATATGTGGTAAAAAACATCAGTACTATTAAAGCACCTGCTATTGCAAATCATGCTGAATATGTATCGAAAGTAAAAGCTCAAAGTGCATCTGATGCAAGCAGAATTTTGCCTGCTTTGAAAAGCAATGCTAAAATTGAAGATAATAGACTACAATTTAATTACTAAATTTTAGTAAATAACAAAAATACAAAACCCGAAACGTTTTAAATGTTTCGGGTTTTTTCTTTGTTAAAAAATTACATGTAAGATTTTTACTCATCAATACATGCCCATTCTCTTAAGTTACATAGAGATGATCGAAATATGATTTAAAAAATTTGGGATATTCAAATTATTGCATTTAATTTGTCAGAATTTTTGTTTTAACAAAGTAAATTTTGCAAGAGGATGACGGATAAATGTTTTAATAATCAGGTATTTAATTTGTTTTATGTTTAAGTTTTTTAGAAGAAAAGCTAAAGTATATTCCAAAATTGAAAATCATATTTTTGGCATTATAACTGAACTTTTAAAAGTTAGCAGTACTGACATAAATGTTGATGAATTAGGAGGTAAATACTATCTAAGTAATGAAGAGCAACATTTTAAAGTTACTATACTAAGTAACGATTATGTTATCAGGCTGACCAATACCCGTGATTCTGTTGCTGAAAAATACGATAAAGTTTTTGTAGAAGATGTTTTGAAGGCTGTAAAGGAAGAAAAGCATCGCAGAATGGAACTGGTATATGATTCCATTACAAACAGTATAGAAAAAATGGCTGAGCGTTTGCATAATACGCTTATTGAATCAAATGAACTGGAAACCCAAAAGGTTCGTAAACTTGAAACCAAGCATACTAAAAATAAGAGAGTAAATTATTAGTCCGTTTTTTTATTTTTGTAAAATCATTTGATCATAAGAAAGAATAGTTTCATACCCTTTTGATTGAAAATAAGCTTTCGGATCTTCTTTAGAAACTACCATCACAAAATCGCCACCCCAGGCACCAAGACTTTTAATAGCCCCATTAAAATCCGGAAATGTCATTTCTTTAATAGTTTGCAGTTCGAGTATATCACTCAAGTGTATTTCGTGATTTTCTAATGTGCAGGCAAATTCTTTTAATGTTTTTGAATTGACAACAGCGTCAGTAATTTTATTATTGTCAATTATATTTTGGGATAAATGATTGTTTTTGTTGTTATAATAAGCATTTATAGCTCGTTTACTGCTCTGCTTTTTATTTAGATAAATAAAATAAATGTTGTTGGTGAAATCAGGATTAAAGCTTATCTGTTCGACAACAGGTAAATTGTTTTCTAAGCGATAAATAATTGGAGTGTCATTTTGTGCACAGGCAATATCGTAACCACTGCCTCCAAAACTGTTTTTTAGTAAGGTAAAAGCATCGATTTGTGTCCATTGGGCAATATTGTTCAATAGGGTGGAGGATGTGCCTAATCCCCAGTTTTTAGGAAAAGTAAGTTCTGTTTTTACCAGATATCCTTCTGCGTTATCAATAAAAGCAGGGTTTAACAAATATGCTTCGTGTAAAATAGTAATTAAGGTGGTTTTTACCGTTTCGGTTACTGGATTTGGATTGGTAATGATTTCGTTAAAAGAAATAGTGTCTTCGAACCAGATTTTTTCATCTGCATTATAACTTTTCCATTGAATTTCCTGATTTGAGCCGTTTTCTACAATGAGGTTTTGTCCAAATTTTGTTGGTAATGCAAAAGCTTTTGCTCCATCGAGGACTAAATATTCTCCTGTGATTAAAAGTTTTCCGTTACTGTAAAAGGTTGTTGACATATATTTTTTTTAGCCCCGATAGTAGTGTAAATCCTTTTGTGGCGGGGTTAGCCACAAAAGATTACTTCGTCAGTTCGCTGTCGCTCGGGTGTAACGGATAGCGGGATTAGCTTCTAATTATTTTCTTAAATTTTCAATAAACTCCACAACTGCGCTATGTGAAACTGCGGTTTTTTTGAAATGTGCTTTGATTAAACGACGCTCCTCATCATTGGCTTCAAACTGATTGATGATGTTGTTTAAGTGCATTTTCATGTGGCCTTCCTGAATTCCGGTTGTTGTTAAAGAGCGTAAAGCTGCAAAGTTTTGTGCTAAACCTGCTACGGCAACAATTTCCATTAATTCTTTGGCAGAAGGCTTTTGAAGAATTTCTAAACACAATTTTACTAACGGATGTAATGAAGTTAATCCGCCTACGGTACCTAAAGCAAGTGGAATTTCGAGCCAGAAAGTAAAAATACCGTTTTCTATTTTAGCGTGAGATAAACTTGAATATTGACCATTTCGGGAAGCATAAGCATGAACACCGGCTTCAACTGCCCTGAAATCGTTTCCTGTTGCGAGTACAACAGCGTCTACACCATTCATAATTCCTTTGTTGTGAGTCACAGCTCTGAAAGGTTCGGCTTCGGCGATTTGAACTGCCTGTACAAAACGCTGGGCAAAATCCTGAGGATTGGTAATATGTTTTTCTGTTAAATCTTCGATTGGACAGGAAACCTCTGCTCTTACAATACAATTTGGAACGTAATTAGACAAAATGCTCATAACAACCTCAATTTCTAAATCTGCATTTTGAGCTTCTTCTTTTAAAGTAGTAGCGAATTGTTCTAAACAAGAGTTGATAAAATTGGCTCCCATGCTGTCTTTGGTTTCAAAAGTGGCATGAAGCTGAAAATAATTTTCAAGTAAATTTCTTTTGTCTTTTAACTGTATATCCAGGATTCCTCCACCACGTTGCTGCATATTTTTGGTAATGCTTTGCGTGTCTGAGAAAAATTTTGGTTTAATTTGATTAAATAATTCTTCCAGTTTCTGAGCATCTCCGTTAAAAGTAAAATGAACCTGGCCTATTTTTTCAGTATCGATCACGGTTGCCTTAAACCCCCCACGTGTTGCCCAATATTTTGCAGATTTTGAAGCTGCAGCAACAACTGAACTTTCTTCAATTGCCATTGGGATGGTTTTGTAGTTTCCATTAATTAAAAAATTAGGAGCAACTCCAAGCGGAATGTATAAATTGGTAATGGTATTTTCTATAAATTCATCATGAAGTTGTTGAAGCTTTTCGTCTGTATTCCAGTAATTTCTTATAATGCTTAAGGCTTCATCTGGATTTGAAAAGTATTCATTTGCGATCCAGTTTATTTTTTCTTTTTTAGATAATTTAGAAAATCCGGCAACAGCGTTGTTCATTCTCAGTTTATTAAGTAGTTTTATTGCAGCAAAGATACCATTTTAAGAGTTTTGTTTTAAATGTTTTTTTAAATGAATAAGGTTTGAAATTTTATTTTTTTAACATTTAACAGTTAAAATGTGTATTATGTTCGTTTTTTTTACTAAAATTGGGCTCTTTTTTATATTAAAAATAATACTGATGAATTCAAGTAAAATTACTGTAATGCTTTTATTTTTAGTTGCTACTGTTCTTGGGCAACAAAAAATTACTGTTGAAAATATCTATAGTGGAGCTTTTCGGGCCAAAGGAATGGACGAACTGCAATCTTTAAAAAATACAGATCAATATACGGTTTTAAATGTTGATCAGGCCAGCAGAACCATGCAGATTGATTTATATGATTTTGCATCCCTCAAAAAAGTATCGAACTTAATAGATACTAAAAATCATGCAGCACTTGCAGACGGAATTGACAGCTACACATTTGATGTTTCAGAAAAAAAGATTTTAATCGCTTGTAATACCAACCAGATTTTTCGTCACTCTTTTACAGCAGATTATTTTTTATATGATATAACTTCTAAATCACTGACAAAACTTTTTGATTTTCAGGTTCAGGAACCCACTTTTTCGCCAGATGGAACTAAAATCGCTTATGCTAAAGAAAATAATCTTTATGTATATGATGTAGCTTCAAAAAAATCGACCCCAATTACTACTGATGGAAAGAAAAATGCAATTATAAATGGTATTACGGATTGGGTTTACGAAGAAGAGTTTGCTTTTGTCCGGGCATTTGACTGGAGCAAAGACAGTAAAAAAATAGCTTACATTCGTTTTGATGAAAGTCAGGTTCCGGAATTTTCGATGTCTATGTTTCATAAAGATTTATATCCAACAATTGAAACATTTAAATATCCGAAAGCAGGAGAAAAAAATTCAGAAGTATCGTTACATATATATGATGTTACTTTGAATACAGCTAAAAAAGTTGAGTTAGGAAATTATAATGACTTTTATATTGCAAGACTGCAATGGACTAATGATAACAATACACTTTCTGCTCAGGTTTTAAATCGCCATCAGGACAATTTGGATTTACTGTTTATTGATGGAACAACTGCTTCCGCAAAAGTGATCCTTAATGAAAAAGACAAAGCTTATGTAGATATTACAGATAATTTGACATTCTTAAAAGAAAACGGTTTTATCTGGACCAGTGAAAAAGACGGATTTAATCATATTTATGTTTATGATAAAAACGGAAAACTTAAAAATCAGGTTACAAAAGGAAACTGGGAAGTAACTTCATACTACGGTTTCGACGAAAAAACTAAAACTATTTTCTACCAGTCTACAGAAAATGGTTCAATCAACAGAGATCTTTACCGAATTGGTTTAGATGGAAAAAACAAAATCCGATTATCTTCAAAAATCGGAACCAATGCAGCTACTTTTAGTCCGAATTTTCAATTCTTCATTAATACTTTCTCGAGTAATTTACAGCCGACTACTTATACTTTAAACGAGGCGAAAACAGGAAAAGAAATTCAGGTAATCGAAGATAACAAAGCTTTAGCTGCTAAATTAGAAGCTTACAATTTGCCTAAAAAAGAATTCTTTGTTTTAAAAACAGCTAAAGGGAACGAATTAAATGCATGGATTTTAAAGCCAAAGGATTTCGACCCTTCTAAAAAATATCCTGTTTTTATGTACCAATATTCCGGTCCGGGATCTCAGCAGGTAAATAACGACTGGAACAATACTGATGACTATTGGTTTTTATCGCTTACGCAACAAGGCTACATTGTAGCTTGCGTTGACGGAAGAGGAACTGGTTTTAAAGGTGCTGATTTCAAAAAAGTAACTCAGAAAGAATTAGGGAAATATGAGGTAGAAGATCAGATTGATGCTGCTAAAGTAATAGGAGCTTATCAGTATGTTGATGCTTCAAGAATTGGAATTTTTGGATGGAGCTATGGAGGTTTTATGGCGTCAAACTGTATTTTTCAGGGGAACGATGTTTTTAAAATGGCTATTGCAGTTGCTCCGGTAACCAACTGGCGTTTTTATGACAGTGTTTATACCGAAAGATATATGCAGACTCCGCAGGAAAATCCAAGTGGTTACGATCAAAACTCTCCAATAAATCATGTTGGTAAACTAAAAGGAAAGTTTTTATTGATTCACGGTTCTGGTGATGATAACGTTCATGTGCAAAACTCTATGCAAATGATGGAAGCTTTAATTCAGGCAAACAAACAGTTCGATTCTCAGATTTATCCGGATAAAAATCATGGAATTTATGGTGGAAAAACCAGAATTCAGCTTTACAATAAAATGACTAACTTTATTAAAGAAAATTTATAAAATAATTTTATCAACTTAAAATAACAATGAATAATATGAAAGAAACTCAAGTGAAATCGGCGCATCCAAAAGGACTTTGGGTATTGTTTGGAACGGAGATGTGGGAGCGGTTCAATTTTTATGGAATGCGGGCTTTATTAACTTTATTTCTTGTGAATTCATTATTAATGAAAGAAGAAGAAGCGTCTTTAATTTATGGAGGTTTTCTTGGACTTTGTTATTTAACGCCAATGCTGGGAGGTTTTGTAGCCGATCGATTTTTGGGTAACAGAAATTGTATTTTATTAGGCGGGCTATTAATGGCAATTGGCCAAATGTTACTGTTTACCAGCGGAAGTGTTTTTGAATCCAACTTAGATTTAGCAAAAATAATTATGTATTCTGCCTTAGGGGTTATTGTTTTTGGTAACGGATTCTTCAAGCCAAATATTTCCAGTATGGTAGGAAGTCTGTATCCGAAACAGGAAAAAACAAAATTAGATAGTGCTTTTACTATTTTCTATATGGGAATTAATATCGGGGCATTTTTAGGCCAGTCGATTTGTCCTTTGCTAGGAGATGTAAAAGATGCAGGAGGTATTAGAGATATCCATGCATTTAGATGGGGATTTATGGCAGCCTCTGTTGCGATGCTTTTAGGAACTATTCTTTTTTACTTCTTAAAAAATAAATATGTGGTTTCTCCGGAAGGAAAGCCATTAGGTGGTTTGCCATCTAAAAATGACGCATCTGATTTTGAAGAAGGAGAAGCTCAAAAAGCTAATTTTTCTAGTAAAGCTTTAATAATTGCCGGAATTGCATTTATTGCATTAGGTTTCTTTTTTCATTACGTTGTAGGTCAGAATTTAATTTATACTTTAATTTATTCCAGTGGTTTGTCGTTAGCAGGATTAATCATTTCTGATATTTCGTTGACTAAAATTGAGAGAGACAGAATTATTGTTATATATATCGTTTCATTCTTTATTATTTTCTTTTGGGCAGCTTTTGAACAGGCTGGATCGTCTTTGACTTTTATTGCCGATAACCAAACTGACAGAAATTTCTTTGGCTGGCAGATGCCTCCTTCAATGGTTCAGATTTTCAACGGACTATTTGTAGTTATACTGGCAGTGCCTTTCAGTGTACTTTGGGATACTTTAAGAGCGAAAGGAAAAGAACCGATCTCTCCAGTGAAATTAGCTGTTGGATTGGTCGTGATTTCTATCAGTTTCTTTATGATTGCCACTCAGGTTTCTTATATTGGAACATCTGGTTTGTTGTTAGTTAAATGGCTTATTTTATTGTATTTTTTAAATACTTGTGCAGAGTTATGTTTGTCTCCGATAGGTTTGTCATTGGTGGGTAAATTATCTCCAAAACGTTTTGCGTCATTATTATATGGAGTGTTCTTTTTATCGAATGCTTCAGGTTATGCATTAGGAGGTACTTTAGGTTCTATTTTGCCGGCTACAGGTGATAAATTTGCAAAAGCAAAAGAATTAGGAATTGATCTTCAGGCAATTTTGGATAATAAAATTACACCGACTGCAGAGCAATTAGCGCTTTTAGATCAACACCAAATTGCTGCTCATAATCACTTTTTTGCAGGATTCGAAATTCATAACTTATATGAATTCTTTATGGTATTTGTTGTTCTTACGGGAATAGCTGCAATTGTACTATTTGCTTTGACCCCATTCCTGAAAAAAATGATGCACGGAGTTCGATAGTATGGAAAACAAAATCACTTTAGAGGAAATTCAAAATTTTGAAGGCAAATACCCAAAGCAATTGTGGTATTTGTTTTTTGTTGAAATGTGGGAGCGTTTTTGTTTCTACGGGATGCGAGGAGTTTTAACTATTTTTATGGTGGATCAGCTTTTTCTGAAAGAAGATCATGCTAATTTACAATATGGTGCTATCCAGGCTTTTGTTTATGCTTTTACTTTTATTGGAGGAATTTTTGCCGATAAAATTTTAGGTTTCAAAAAATCTTTGTTATTTGGAGCGATTGTAATGATTCTTGGAAATCTTTTAATTGCTGTAGCACCACATGATATGTTTTATTATGGTATCGCTTTTTCTATTATTGGAACTGGTTTTTTTAAGCCAAACGTTTCATCAATGGTAGGCGAATTGTATAAGGAAGAAGATGGAAGAAGAGATGCCGGTTACGGAATGTTTTATGCCGGAATAAATGTTGGAGGTCTTTTTGGGGGTGCTTTATGCGTTTATTTAGGCAAATATTATTCTTGGGAACTGTGTTTTTTATCAGCTGCGATTGTAATGTTTTTAGGACTGATTACTTTTTTGGCGACTAAAAAATATCTGGGACCTATTGGTGATTCTCCTTTACTGGAAATGGAAGCAGGAAAAAGAAAAATACGTGAAATTGCTGTTTATGTACTTTCGCTTTTAAGTATTCCGCTTATTTATATAATGGTAAAGAATACAGATTACACAGACTATTTTATGTATACAATCGGGATAGTTGCTGTTTTGTATTTTGCTTATGAATTAGTTAAACTTGGAGATGTAAAACTTCAGAAGAAGTTGTTTGCTGCATTTTTGTTTGTGTTTTTCTATCTTTTATTTAATGCAATTTATGAACAAAGTGGCGGTTCATTGTCACTTTTTGCAAAAGATAATCTAAACGATAAATTGTTGTTCTTTTCAATTGATCCTAATATTGTAAATAATAGTTCCAATACCTTCTTTGTAGTAGTTTTAAGTCCGTTGATTGGTTTGTTATGGATTTGGATGGGCAAAAGAAAAATAGAGCCTAATACATTGATTAAATTTGGAATTGGATTTTTATTTTTGGCTGCTTCATTTTACATTTTTTATCTGACAAAGTTTTTTGCAGACTCCAATGGAATAGCTTCTTTAAATGTGTTTACTTTTGCTTATTTGGTAACTACGATTGGTGAGCTTTGTTTAGGTCCTATCGGAATGTCGATTATTACTAAATTATCTCCAAAAAGATTGTTTGGTATGATGATGGGTTTATGGTTTTTAGCAGCGGCATTTGGACAGTTATTTGCCGGTAAGCTAGGTGCTGAAATTTCTAAATCAAATACAGGCGACACATTACTTTCGAAGTTGCAATCTTATACAGAAGGGTACTATCAACTGGCAATTTATTCTCTAATAGCGGGAGTTGTTCTAATTGCAATTTCACCATTCATTAAAAAATTAATGCAGGAAGTAAAATAGGTATTTTACAATGCTATTTTGTTTAAATTTGAAAAAAAAAATTAAATTAACATGAAAAAAATATTTATACTAACATTTTTTATAATAGGTTCTTTTGCTTTACAAGCCCAGGAACAAAACTGGCACACAGATGTAAAGGAAGCAATAGCACTCAGCAATAAGGAAAAAAAACCTTTGATGATGTTTTTTACAGGAAGTGACTGGTGTGGCTGGTGTATTCGTTTGCAAAATGAGGTGCTCAAAACGCCTGAATTTCAAAAATGGGCTAAAGAAAATGTAATTTTGGTTGAATTGGATTATCCTAGAAGAACTCCTCAGACTCCAGAGATAAAGAATCAAAACGCCGAATTGCAACAAGCTTTTGGAATACAAGGTTTTCCAACTGTTTATTTTACAAATGCAGAAAGTAAAGATGGGAAAGTAAATTTTAAAGGACTTGGAAACACCGGTTATGTTGCCGGAGGCCCTACGGCATGGCTGGCAGTTGCTGACGGGATAATCAAATCTCAAAAAATGTAAAAAAAGATTTTTACAATAATTATGATCCTCTCACTTTAAAAAGTGAGGGGATTTTTTTTAGTAAGAAAATATATTACATTTTTTTGATGATTATTTGTGCAATGTTTTATTTTGATAAAATATTGCATTTAAAAAAACACATTATATAATTTTAATGCTAAAAAACCTTGTAGAATTAAAATATAATGTTAATTTCGTTTTGCTAACAAACCAAATCTTTATACTATGATAAAAAAATTACTCCTACTAATTTTATTTTTAGGGTCAATTACTTTCCAGGCTCAAAATTTAGTTTGGAAGACGAGCATGGATGCTGCCATAACTGCCAGCAATGATGAGAATAAGCCAATGTTGATCTTTTTCACTTCTTCAAGTGCACCAAATAATCTTCAAAACGAAGTTTTTAAAACACCCGATTTTGCCGTTTGGTCAAGAGATAATGTTATTTTAGTTAAATTAGATCTTTCTGATGCTAATGCATCGGATGTTGATAAAGAACAAAATGTTAAACTTAAAAATGCATTCGGAGTTGAAGATTTGCCAGAAGTTTGTTTTGCAAATGCTTCTATTAGAAAAAGTAAAACAACATTTCAGGCACTTGGCAAATTAGGTTATAAGCCGGGAGGTGCTAAAGCATGGATTTCTGAGTCTGATGCTATCTTGCATCCAAGCGAATAAAATTTTAATAGAACAATTTGTAATATCCCTTTTCATTCGTCGGATGAAAAGGGATATTTTGTTTCAAACAAGTCGCTTTCCAATATTTCTGAATGGTATATGAATTAGATGCATCGGCGATAATTATTTTAGGATGCAAACTTTTTAAAATTCGATCCAGATTAATTTTTGGCGACTGAATTAAAATTAAAATATCAGGTTGAATCTTTTTTTGATAAAGACAGGAACTATCAATGATAGAAATCTTTTGGCCATTAAAATATAGCGTGTTTTTAATTTTTGTTTCTTTTTTTAATCTGCTAAAATTGGCAACCAGATAAGAATTTAAAATGTTGTTTTTTGATGCTTCCTTTAAAAAACTATCGCTGCAAAAAAAAGTAACACCTTCTTCATTTTTCTCAGAAATAATTGTTTTTTTCTTCATGTTGTATACAATAATTTCCTGTTGTCTCTGTGTATTTTTTTTAGTGAACAGAAAAGAAAGCTGTAAAATAATTATGGATAACAGAACTCCGGTTAATTTTAAAAAATTTGGTTTTTTTATCCAGATTATGGTGACTGTTATCGATAAGTAGAAGGCAAACAGATAGTAATTATTGAAACTGATATTTTTGATTACAAACGAATCAAAAGAAGCTACAAAATGAATTACCGTATTTAACGTGTAAATACTTTTTTCTAAGATTTGAATTAAAAATACTGGCGCAATATTAAAAACAGCCAAAATCATGACGATTATTCCAACAATCATGATTAAGGACAGAATGGGAATAATAACAATATTAGTCACAAAAAATAATCCGGGAAATTGATGAAAATAATAGAGGCAAAGTGGCAATGTTCCAATTTGTGCCGCAAAGGAAACAGTTAAGACATTCCAGATATTTATAATAATTTTGTTCTTAGGATCCCATAAGCTCTTCAATATTGGCTGTAACCAAAGAATAAAAAATAAAGCTAAATAACTCAACTGGAAGCCTATATCAAATAAAAAGTAAGGTTCAAAAAGTAATATTAAAAGTATGGAGACCAATAAAGTATGATAGGTGTTTCCGTTTCGTCGTAAATGATTTCCAATTGCCAGAAATGAAAACATGACAACAGAACGTAAAACACAGGGCGATAAACCTGAAATTATAGCAAAAATGATCAGTGAAGTTAAAATGGCAATTAATTTTATAAACGATCCTTTAGGTGTATTTCCAATTGGTTTTAGAACAAAAGCAATAAATAACATTATAAAACCGACATGAAGCCCTGAAACTGAAAGGATGTGTGTAGCGCCGGAAAATTGATAATCCTGAATAATATCTTGTGATATTTCTTGCCTTTGTCCTAAAATGAGTGCTAAGGCTACATTCATTTCAACAGGATTAAAATGGTTTCGGGTAAGATTATTTATAATCCTTGAATGTAATTTTGCAGTATAATACCATATATCTTTTTTAATGGTTTTGCAAACGCTGATTTCTGATTTTGTAGTGTAAATCTGTGCATAAATCTGTTTGTCATTTAAGTATTTACTGTAATCAAACTGATTCGGGTTTTTAGGTAAAGGGTTGTTTTGTAAAGTAGTTTTTAAACGAATTATATTTCCAATTAGTAGTGAATTTGGCAAGCTGTCTTTTTGAATATTTATTATAGTTCTGCCTGAATATTTTTGATTTTCAATTTGGCTAATCAAAGCAATATATCTGTCGTTATAATCATTGCCTTTTAATTTCTCCCGCAAACAGAGCGTTATAAATTGTGGCTTCTCAAAAGCTTTTTTACAATTCGTATAATTTGTCTTTTGTAGAGATTCAGTATGAAATAATAAAGTCAGGCAGCCAATAAAAAAGGATACCAGATATGTAGTGATACTAAAAAATGAAAGGTATTTATTCTGCGTACGGGATAAAAAATAAGAAATCGCAAATAGAAGCATTACGATTATTAAAGCAGAATATGTAAAAGATAAATCTGATTGTGCATAATAGGAGAATATTATGCCGATTATAAAACAGATTGTAATCTTAGTCAAAGGGAAATTTAATACTTTCATTCGATAAAAGTATTAAAAATTGTAGGAAATTTACTTGTTTCATTTAGATTTATTTGAGTATTCTGTTAACCTGGATAAATGAGTTTTTATAATATAGTTCTTTTGTAGAAGAAATAATTACTCCTTTAGATGTAGAAGAATGGATAAATTTTATTTCGTCAGGACTAACTTCTGTTATAAGTCCAACATGATTAATTTGCCTGCTTTTATTGGTTTTAAAGAAAATTAAATCTCCTTTTTTAGCCTCATCAATGTTGATTATTTTTCCAATTTTCGATTGTTCATAAGAACTTCTGGGTAGTTTAATGTTTTCAGATTCAAAAGTAGAAAAGACTAATCCGGAACAATCAAAACCTGCTTTGGTTGTGCCGGCTGCTTTATACCGAACACCAATATTGGCAGTTGCTGTCTTAATCAAATTATTTACAATATATTTTTTATCATGTGCCGACTCTTTGCTTACAGCATTTGAACCTGTTTTACAGGAAACTAACATAATAGATAATAAAATCAGTAAGATTATTTTTTTCAAAACGATGAGATTATTATTTTTTTAAATCTGCAACAATAAGTTTGGCCGTTTTTTTACTGGCTCCAATTCCTCCAAGTTTTTGTTCTAAGATATCGTATTTTTTTAATAGCTCTTGACGAGAATCAGGAGTTAGTAATTTTTGCAGTTCTTCCTTAATTCTTTTTGTGTTACAATCATTTTGAATCAATTCGGTCACTACTTCTTCATCCATGATTAAATTAACCAGAGAAATGTATTTTAGGGTAATAATACGTTTTGCAATTTGATAGGATGCCCAGCTTCCTTTATAACAAACAACTTCCGGAACTTTAAAAAGCGCAGTTTCTAAAGTTGCTGTTCCTGAAGTTACTAAAGCTGCTGTTGAAGACTGAAGCAAATCATACGTTTTATTCGAAATGAATTTGATGTTTTTATTTGATATAAACTGTTGGTAAAACTCAAAATCCTGGCTGGGTGCACCGGCAATTACAAATTGATAATCTTTAAAATCATCAACTATGCTTAGCATTACGCTCAGCATTTTTGTAATTTCCTGTTTGCGGCTGCCCGGTAAAAGTGCAATGATTGGTTTTTCGCTTAATTGATTATTTTTTCTAAAAACAGCTTCATCAAAAGCAGGCTGGTTGTGAATCGCATCGATTAGCGGATGTCCTACAAATTCTACAGGAAAGTGATGTTTGTCTTCGTAAAAGTTTTTTTCGAAAGGTAAAATCACAAACATTTTATCAACATCACGTTTGATTGCGGTAATACGATTCTCTTTCCATGCCCAAATTTGGGGTGAAATGTAATAATGAGTTTTATAATGTAATTCTTTAGCCCATTGTGCAATTCGCATATTGAAGCCCGGATAATCAATAAAAATGATAACATCCGGCTGGAATTCTGAAATATCTTTTTTGCAGAATTTAATATTATTCAAAATGGTTTTTAAGTTAAAAATCACTTCGATAAAACCCATGAAAGCCAATTCACGATAATGTTTTACAAGAGTTCCGCCTGTCTTTTGCATTAAATCTCCTCCCCAAAATCTAATTTCGGCACCTGGATCTTCTTCATATAGCGCTTTCATTAAATTAGATCCGTGAAGATCACCCGATGCTTCGCCTGCAATGATATAATATTTCATATGTAGATAATATTTCTTTTAAAAGAAATTCTGCCTTTGTTTGGTAAAGGCAAAACATAATGCAAAGATAATAACTTAAGCCAGCAAAGTCGAAATTGCCAAAACAATCACGGCTAAAATGACTCCGCCAGCCATAGATTCTTTGTCTTTTTTAAGCAAAACAGCGAAAACAGCAAGGTCTAAAGTTGTGCCTAATGTAATGACTTTTCCTAAATAACCATTTTCTTTGATGGTTTGAATTCCTGATGAGATATCAAATTTCGTAAAAAATGTAATAAACAAACAGCTCCCAAGCAGTGACGTGAAAATTCCTAATATAAAACCTAAAAGAATGTCTTTTTTATTCATTTAAATTCCATGTATTTAATTGTTGAATAGTATGATGTGCAGTTAAATCAAATTGAACAGGAACAACAGAAACATATCCATTTTCCAATGCCCACTCATCTGTATCATCTCCTTTGTCCTGATTAACAAACTCACCTGAAAGCCAATAATAATCCTTTCCAAAAGGGGTTTGGCGTTTGTCAAATTTTTCTTGCCACATAGCCTTTGCCTGTCTGCAAATTTTAATCCCTTTGATTTCATTTTCCTTTAGTTTCGGAAAATTGACATTTAATATAACGCCCAGAGGTAATTTTTTTTCAAGGGTCTCCAGAACTATTTTTTTTACAAATGATTTCACCGGTTCAAAATCAGCATTCCAATTGTAATCTGATAATGAAAAACCTATAGCGGGGATTCCCTCTATTCCTGCTTCAACAGCTGCACTCATAGTACCGGAATAAATTACATTTATAGAAGAATTTGATCCATGATTAATTCCGGATACACACAAATCGGGTTTTCTTTTTAAAATTTCATTCACAGCCAGTTTTACGCAATCTACAGGAGTTCCTGAACAGCTATATTGCGTTATAGAGTCATTTTCTTTTGAGATTTTGTCTAGATATAACGTGTTGTTGATTGTAATGGCATGTCCCATGGCACTTTGCGGTTTGTCGGGAGCTACAACAATTACTTCGCCAATAGTTTCCATAACAGAAATTAAAGTTCTGATGCCAGGAGCAGAAATGCCATCATCATTAGTTACTAATATTAAAGGCTTTTTGTCTTTCATGGTAAAATATTGAAGATATAAGATTTGAAGACAAATGTAGGAACAGATTTTATTAGAATACTAACAAATAAATTAAAATTTGTCAACTAAATTATTGAAGCTTTTTGCGATTCAAAGATTTTTATATCTTTAACAAAAAATTATAGTAGTCTTGGCTTTATTGGCTTGGTTTTTACTATAACTTAGATAAAAAAATTGATGAATGCTATTATTAAATTTATGAAACGAAATTATAAAATCCTTATAGCTGTATTGTGTTTGTCTGTAACTTTGTTTGCATTCAAAATTAATGCAGATAAAACAGTTGATCCGGATCCAAATAAAGATAAAATGCTTTTGGAGCTCTTGGCATTTGTTATAGAAAAAGGCCATTATAGCCCACCTCCGATAGACGATGAATTTTCAAAAGGAATTTTTAAGGATTATATTGATGCTCTTGATCCATCTAAAAGATTTTTTCTTCAATCTGATATTGATGAATTTAAGCAATATGAATTAATGCTGGATGATCAGTTCATTAATAAAGATTTGACGTTTTTTAACCTTACCTATACAAGGTTGATGAAACGTATGGAAGAAAGCAAAAAAAGATACAAAGTGCTGTTGGCACAACCATTCAATTATAATGTTGACGAAACTTTTAATGCAGATTATGAGAAGATTCCGTATGCGAAAAATACAGTTGAAATAAACGAAAGATGGAGAAAGCAAATTAAGCTGTCAACTCTTTCGTCTCTGGTAACAAAACAAAAGTTAGAGGAAGATAAAAAGAAAACAGATCCGGCTTATAAAGTAAAATCTTTTGAGGTTTTGGAGAAAGAGACCCGCGAAAGTTCTCTTAAATCATTAGATGATAATTTTAGTTTAATAAAGGATTTGGATAAGCAAGATTGGTTCTCTGTATATGTAAACTCAATTATGACCCGTTTTGACCCTCATACAAGCTATTTTGCACCGGAAGAAAAAGATCGTTTTGACGTAAACATTAGTGGAAAATTAGAAGGTATTGGTGCTCGTTTAACTAAGAAAAACGATTTTACCCAAATTGATGAATTGATTTCAGGAGGTCCGGCCTGGAAAGGAAAGGAACTTGAAGCTGGTGATTTAATTCTAAAAGTTGCACAAGGTAAGGATGAGCCTGTAGATGTTGTGGGAATGCGTCTGGATGATGTTGTAAAAAAAATAAAAGGTCATAAAGGAACCGAAGTAAGACTTACAGTAAAAAAGGTTGACGGAAGCATTAAAGTAATCTCAATTATAAGAGATGTAGTTGAAATTGAAGAAACATATGCGAAATCAAGTATTGTTGAAAGAAACGGATTAAAATATGGAGTGATTTATTTGCCTAAGTTTTATATCGATTTTGAAAACAAAGATGGTCGTGATGCCGGTAAAGACATTGCATTGGAAGTTGAAAGACTGAAAAAAGAAAACATCAGCGGGATTGTGTTAGATGTACGTGATGATGGTGGTGGATCTCTTTCTACAGTAGTTGATATTGCCGGATTATTTATAGAAGAAGGCCCAATTGTCCAGGTAAAATCTGCTGGAAAAAAGAAAGAGGTTTTATATGATAAAGATAAAAAAATTGAGTGGGACGGACCTTTAGTAATAATGGTAAACAGTTTCTCTGCTTCGGCATCTGAGATATTAGCGGCTGCAATTCAGGATTACAAACGTGGTGTAATCATTGGGAGTAAACAAACTTATGGTAAAGGTACTGTTCAGACAGTTATCGATTTAAATCAGTTTGTTCGAAATAGTGAGTTTGGAGATTTTGGAGCTTTGAAAGCAACAGCTCAAAAATTCTATAGAATTAATGGGGGCTCTACACAGTTAGAAGGTGTAAAAAGTGATGTTGTGATGCCAGATCGTTATGCATATTTAAAAATGGGTGAGCGTGATATGGATAATGCTATGCCTTGGGACAAAATTGATCCGGCAAACTATAATATATGGAATCCGAATGAGAACTTTAATCAGGCTATTGCAAACAGCAAACTTAGAATTGCTCAGAATCCTCAATTTAAATTAATAGAGGATAATGCTAAATGGATTGATGTTAAAAACAAAGAAAACACATACAGCCTGAATATTAAAAGTTTTAAAGCTACACAGGAACAAGTAGAAAGTGAAGGCAAAAAATACAAACCAATTGCTGATTACAAGAATAATTTGATTTTTAAATCATTACCTTATGAAAATCTTGAAATGGCTAATGATGCTTCTTTAAAAGAAAAAAGAGAAGCCTGGCATCAGGCTTTAGCAAAAGATGTTTATGTGGAAGAAGCTTTGAATGTATTAGATGATTTACAGTCAAAAAGCAATACTAATAAACAAACTAATTCTTCTAAAATGAAAAAAGATAAATTAGTTAAATCTTAATTTTTAAAATTAATTAAACTTATATAAAGTTAGAGCTCCATATTTTTAATTTATGGAGCTTTTTTTTAATACTCACTGAAAATGAAAAAAGTACTCGTTTTATTTTTAATAGCACTATTTATTGTCTCTTGCAAAAAAGATGAAAATGAAAATAAAAAAATATTACTGGTCCAAAATACCTTTGTTGTTTCAAAACAAAACATTTCACAAGCAGTTTATACAACTTCATATTTGCCCACTTCGACAACACGACAAATTGTAAAACATGATTACTATACATTATCGTACAATGAAAAATTTGAACAGGCAGAATGGGTGGCATATGAATTAAAAAAAGAATATTTAAAGAATAATGATTTCAAAAGACCTTATTTTATTGAAGATCCTAAGGTAACAACAGGTTCCGCAGACTGGAGAAATTATAAGAAATCTGGTTATGACAAAGGACATCTTTGCCCGGCAGGTGATATGGAGTTTGATAAAAAGGCATATGATGATACCTTTTACACTTCGAATATATCACCTCAAAACCATGATTTTAATAGTGGAATTTGGAATCGTTTGGAAAATAAAGTGCGATATTGGGCCGAGAAGTATAATGATGTTTATGTAGTTACCGGAGGTGTTTTGAAGGATTCGGATAAAAAAATAGGAACAGAAGAGGTTTCTGTTCCTAAATATTTTTATAAAATTGTTTTGACTAAATCAGGAAAAGAACATAAAGCAATTGCTTTTTTAATTCCGAATGAAAAAAGTCAAAAAGGAATTTATGAGTTTGTTGTTCCTGTTGAAACTTTAGAAAAAATGACCGGAATTGATTTCTTTCCTAATTTAAAAAACTTAAAAAGCAGTAAGGACTTTTAAATCAGCAATAGTTGTTGTTGGGTTTTCTGCTTTAAAAACAAAACTTCCGGCAACTAAAACATCAGCTCCTGCTTCTACTAATTGTTTTGCATTTTTATTGGTTACACCACCATCAATTTCGATTAATGTTGAAGCATTTTTACGGGTAATTAAATCTTTAAGTTTTTTAATTTTAGTATAGGTGTTTTCAATAAATGACTGGCCTCCAAAACCTGGATTTACACTCATAATACAAACTAAGTCAATGTCGTTTATTACATCTTCTAATAAATCAATATTTGTATGAGGATTAATGGCAACTCCGGCTTTCATACCTTCAGCTTTGATAGCTTGTAATGTTCTGTGAAGATGGGTACAGGCTTCGTAATGTACAGTTAAATTATTAGCACCTAAATCTGCAAAAGTTTTGATGTATCTGTCAGGATCAACAATCATTAAATGTACGTCGATTGTTTTTGTTGCATGTTTTGAAATAGCTTCTAAAACTGGCATTCCAAAAGAGATATTCGGTACAAAAACTCCATCCATAATATCAATATGAAACCAATCAGCCTGACTGTTATTGATCATTTCGACATCACGTTGTAAATTGGCAAAATCAGCTGCAAGAACAGAAGGAGCAATAAGTGTATTCTTCATTATGTGTAGTTGTGTTTAATGTAGAGGTACAAAGAGTCTCTCTACAAGTAGTTTATTTTTTGCAAAGGTAATTATAAAAAATAAAAAACTCCGGTAATCAGCCGGAGTTTCAATCATCAATCAAAAAACGAACAGTCAATCAAACTGTTGTTTACGGTAAAAACTCCAAATTATAAATTCCAAATTCCAATTTTAGTTGGGATTTGGAATTTTAAATATTTGAAATTTAATATTGTTATCCTAAATAAGTTTTAAGGATTTTACTTCTGGAAGTATGTTTCAATCTGCGGATTGCTTTTTCTTTAATCTGGCGAACACGCTCACGGGTTAAATCAAAAGTTTCTCCAATTTCTTCAAGAGTCATTGGGTGCTGGTCACCAAGACCAAAATACAAACGAACAACATCAGCCTCTCTTGGTGTTAATGTTTCTAATGAACGCTCAATTTCAGTACGCAAAGATTCGTGAATCAACTCTCTGTCAGGATTTGGAGATTCGCCAGAACGTAAAACGTCATAAAGGTTAGAATCTTCTCCCTCAACAAGAGGTGCATCCATTGATAAGTGACGGCCAGAGTTTTTCATAGACTCTTTTACATCATTTACGGTCATGTCAAGTTCTTTTGCAATTTCCTCAGCAGAAGGTGGGCGTTCATTAGATTGCTCTAATAATGCATACATTTTGTTGATTTTATTGATAGAACCAATTTTGTTTAATGGTAAACGAACAATACGGGATTGCTCTGCCAAAGCTTGCAGGATCGATTGACGAATCCACCAAACTGCGTAAGAGATAAATTTGAAACCACGAGTTTCATCAAAACGTTGAGCCGCTTTAATCAAACCTAAGTTTCCTTCGTTAATTAAATCAGGAAGAGTTAATCCTTGATTTTGATATTGTTTAGCAACCGAAACGACGAAACGCAGGTTGGCTTTTGTAAGTTTTTCTAAAGCTCTTTGATCACCGGCCTTTATTCTTTGTGCTAATTCTACCTCTTCGTCAGCGGTAATCAGGTCAACTTTTCCGATTTCTTGCAGATATTTATCTAACGATGCAGTTTCACGATTAGTTACCTGCTTGGTGATTTTAAGTTGTCTCATTGTATTGTCTCCTTATTTTTAAAGTGTACAAATGATTATACGTAATAAGGTTTCAAAAAGTTACAAAAAAGATTTTTAATTTTTCTCTGGATTCATTTTTAATGAATAAAAATTGTGTATGTGCTTGAATTACTTTTGATTAATAGCTTTTTAAAGTTGTAAATTAATTTAAAAAATAAAAAATAGACTATTGAAAATAATGAATATTTAAAATATAAAGTGCTATTTAACGCTAATCGTTTTAGAAACATAAATCGGTTGTCCGCTTTCTGTAAAACCTTCTAAAATAACTTCAAAATCGCCTTTAATATCTGATGTGTAAAAAGATAAGGTATCTTCTTTTTTATCTAAGAAGAGGTTTGGTTCCCATAATAATTGATATCTGTAGTCGGGAATTCTTTTCAAATTATTTCCGGCTGAATAATCAGGATTATAATATACTTTTTTCGGATTTGGTCGTTGAATTTCAATTGTTTTCAGATATTTTTTTGCATATGTAGTCGCAAAATCACTGTTTTTGGTTTCAAAACTAATCATTCCTCCATACAGATTTGGGCCATAAACATATGGCTCATTGATAAGGCTTACTTTGTCAACATTCCCCATATTGTAATCAAACAAATCACTAGGATCCTGTATTAATAAACCATCAACAAGAACCAGAGGTGGACCGTATATTTCTAAATCTTTATGATCATTTCGCACACGTAATTTGTATTTGCCGTTTTCCTTACGATAATAAAGTTCTATAATGACTTCTACGATACTTTCTTTTAACGTTGGGAAACGCGTATAATCATCAAGTGCATATGTCTTTTCTATAGTGTTAAAAAACGGATTTATTACAGCCTCGGTTGCTAAACTATCTTTTTTAATTTGATAGTATGCATTCTGGATTTGACTTGCAGTTGATCTTTCTTCTATATCTTTTTTTAGATCAGGAGTTAAATTAAGTTTTGATCTAAAATGTAATCCTGAAGTATCAAATTTAGGAAAAGGATCAAAAACAATAGTATAATCGACACTTTTATCATCCAAAACCTGAACTATTGCATTGGAAAAATTTGGAAATTTGTCCAGTAAAAAAGCAAATTTTCCCTGAGCATTTGTTTTAACTATTTTTAAAACAAATTCTTTTCCCGGTAAAGAAAGCGAAAGAGATTTTTCATTTACAGGAAGATTGTTTTTAGATACGATTGTACCGGTAATTAATTCTGATCTTAATTCAGGTATGTAAATAAAAGAAGTTTCATTGTAATTCGGGTAATTATTAGTTCTTTTGGTAATAAATTCCTGAGGACTTAATTGTTTTAAAGTTGGGATATTGTCAATTTTTCGGATTGACAAGGAGTAATTGCCTTTTTCTATTGTTTCTGTTAGTGATTTTATTTTAATATTGACTTTATCTCTGGTATAATAACTTTCCTTGTCCAATTCAAAATCCACTCTCTTTTCATCGTTTAAAATTGAAGATCCTGAACTTTGAACAGTTGAAATGGTGCTTTTTGAAGTGACATCAAAAGTTACATTTTCATTCGGTTCCTGAGTTTGAAATGGATTAATAATAAAAATATCTATTTCATGCGTCTGGGATTTAGGATTGTTAAGCATCCATTTTGTGTAAGCAATTATCTTATAGCTACCCGTTTTTAGAGTAGTTGGTATAAAATATTCCCCAGATCCAATTCCTTTTTCCAGATAAACTTTGTTTTTTTGAAACGAATTTTTGCTGTTATCAACCAATTCGATATAAGCAATTTTGCTAATCAGACTTGGTGTGTTATTTGTCGTATTTAAGGAATATAATTTATAAAACAAAGTTTCACCCGTTAGAAAAGTTGTTGTATTGACATTCAGAAAAATCGTTTCCTGCATTGAGGTGTTTAAACTTTTGTTTTGAGAAATGCTGTTTTGAGCGGAAGCAAAAAAAGTGCCTGTTAACAAAACTGTCAAAAATAAAATTGGTTTGATTTTATGCAAAATATTTGTTTTATTGTATGTAGAAAATGTTCTCATAAATTTTAAAGATTAATCAATCCAGAAAGGAGGAACGATATTCGATGAAAATGTGGTACAATCTCCGCAGGCAGCTTTTACCATAAAATAAGTCCATGGTTCATTGAGAGACACGTATGTTCTCGATTTTGTGCGAATTAAAGACCTTAAAACGGCTTGTCTGCAAGGGAAATCACCAGGGCAATCAAGGTAATCTTTAATTTCGCAATCACTTTCATAGTAAGGAGGAAGTGGCTTTTTTGGAAATAAATCTGCATAATTGAAAAAGATTCTTTCAGATGAAACAGCAGAAACTTCAAAATAACCAATAACTTTCTCGGTAGGATTTTCTACTGATTTTATATTGCCATAAAAGAATCCAGGCTGTTTTGGAGAAAGAACACTTCCTGATGTTGATAAATCTTTTAAAGTTTTGTAGTAAGTATAGGCAGCCAAATTCTGTACATACTGTTTTACAAAAATACTGTAGCGGTGCGATATGATATAGTTTTGATCACTAATAAAACGTATGGGAAAGTGTACTCTGTCGTCGCTTTGATCATTCGTATTATTTAGAAGAATATCTTCTGATTTTTTAGTCGAAAAGCAGGTTTCTGTTTCCTTTTTTCGTTGAGATATTAAAATGTATTCTGATGCGGGAGCTCCCGGGAAACCATTTTCAAGGTCTGGCGGAATTGCAGGGCTTATTTGTATAGAAGTTTCTAATGGTGACCAAACAGGTGCTACAATTTTGTAGGTTTCGGCATATTCATATCGATAATATTTTGAAGAATTTGTAGGGTCAAAACTATTTACATTTATTTGTACGCCACTTTCTGAACCAACCTTTTCTACAGTGGCTGTTATATTATCAATTTTGGTTTCTGTAGTTAATGTTTGTTCATCAGAAGTGTAATTTTTGCCTTCTTTAGTTCTGATTTTTAATTGATATTTTCTTCCAGCTTCGGCTTTGAATGCAGAAATAGACTCGTACACGGTATCCTTTTCTTCAAATTGATACTCATTTCCCTGATCATCTGTGATATATACATTAGCGCCAGTTTCAAATTTAGGCCCTGTTTCGTCAAGTTGATAAACTTGGGAAACCCTAATAGTCTGATTTTTTAACTCATTTGTCATTGTTCCTTCCACAACAAGAGCACTTTCAAAATCTGTGTTCTGAAAAACATATTGTTCCGTGCAACTTGTTATAGTAAATATCAAAAGAAGCAAAAGCGATATTTTATTGAAATATTTCATGATTTTAAAACTTGAAATTATAGGTAATACTAGGAATCGGAATAGCGAATATTGAAGTTTTATAGGCTTTTATTTGTCCTTTGTCTGTTACAAAAAATACAGAATATGGATTATTTCTTCCCAAAACATTATAGACAGAAATGTTCCAAAAACTATGTGCTAATTTTTTTATTTTATGATTTCCTTCAATATTAATACCGATATCTAATCTGTAATAGTCGGGAATCCTGAATTTGTTGCGATCACTATATACGGTATATTGTGCATTTCCGTAATCATATTTCCCAATAGGATAAGTTATAGGGCGTCCTGTCTGATAGATAAAATTACTGGAAAAACTATAACGTTTTGTAAATCGATAGTTTAATACTGCACTAAAGTCATGAGGTTTGTCAAAATTTGAAGCAAAATACTTTCCATCGTTCACTTTTTCTTCATTAAACTGACTGTTTAATTTTATTAATGATCTGGAATAAGTATAACCTAGCCAGCCATTAAGTCTGCCTTCTTGTTTTTTTAATAATACTTCTATTCCGTAAGCTTTTCCTTGTCCTTGTAAAAGTTCAGTTTCAATGTTTTCGTTCAATAATAAGTCAGCACCAACTTTATAATCTAAAATATTTTTAGAGTTTTTGTAATATCCTTCCAGACTAAGTTCAAGTTCATCGTTTTTTAAGTTTTTATAAAATCCTAAAGAAAATTGTTGTGCACTTTCTGGTTTAACATTCAAATCTGAAAGCTTCCAAATATCTGTTGGAGATTGTGTTGTATTATTTGATAATAAATGAATGTACTGATAGGTTTTGTCATAACTTGCTCGAACTGAAAAATCAGCGGTTAAAAAATAGCGCACTGCAATTCGGGGTTCAAATCCTCCATATTTTTTAATTATTTCATTATTTGCATAGGTTTTTGTTTCAATAACCGTAGCATCGCTTATAGGGAGATTTTGTTCATAAATTCTTTGAGTAGATTTTCCTAATGCAGCAAATGAAGAATAGCGCAAGCCTAAGTCAAGCAATAATTTATCATTGATTTTAAAATTATCCCCAATATAAACAGCTGATTCAAGTCCTTTTTCTTTTTCTACATCAATAGGAATTAAGGTCGATTCAGGATTTTTTGGATTTAAATATCCAGGATCAATAGCGTACAACTTACTCGAGATACCATAACTGAATTTATGTTTCTCATTGAATAGATAAGCCATTTTAACTGATGCTTGCGTTTCATTAATTTTATAGCCAAAATCAAATGAATTCATTCCTTCTGTTTGATAATCAATATTAAATTTATATTCGCTGTTAGTGAAAATTAATGACCCTTTGTTTTTTTCATTAAAAGAATGATTCCATTTTAATGTTGCTAGCCTGTTGCTGTATTTGTATAATGAATCTGATGAAACGCTAAATTTATCCTTACTGTAATATAAAGTAGACTCAATATCATTATTAGCATTTATTTTATGATTGTATCTTATAATAAGATCGTAGAATGAGGCCTGGCTGTTTTTTAATTTTTCATCATCTAAACTTTTTAAAATCCAGTCTGAATAACTTGCTCTTCCTCCTATAATTAAACTGGATTTTCCTTTAATAATAGGGGTTGAAATCATTAAATTACTTGTAGCCGGGCCAATTCCGCCTTCACCTTGAAACTTGTCAAAATTTCCGGTTTTAGAAGTAATGTCAAAAACTGATGATAATCTGCCTCCAAATTCAGCAGGGATACTTCCTTTATAAATGTCAACTTTTTTTGTTGTGTAAGGATTTAATGCAGTAAAAAATCCAAAAAAGTGAGATGGATTATATAAAACAGCATGATCTAATAAAAATAGATTTTGATCCTCTTTGCCTCCTCTCACATTATATCCTGAAGAACCTTCTCCTGCTGTCTTTATTCCGGGTAAAGTTAAGGCAACTTTTAGAATGTCTCTTTCACCAAGAACGAGAGGGACGTTTTTAATTCCTTCTGTGTCAATAGTTGTAACTCCTGTGATTGCAGCTTTTGCGTTTTTATTTTTATTTGTTTTTACTAAAACTTCGTCTAATTGATTTACATTGTCAATCAAGGTAAAATTCAGTGTACCGTCATTATAAACCATAATTTTTTTGGTTACTTTATCATACGAAAAAGTTTCCGTTTCAACCATGCTCATTCCAGGAGGGACTTGTAATTTATAATATCCGTTTTTATCTGTAGTTGTTGCAAACTTGGTGCCGGCAATTTTAACGAGTATGTTAGAAAGCACTTCTTTATTTTTACCGCCTCTTACGTAACCGGAAAGCGTATAAGTTTCCTTTTTTTGATTTTTTACCTCCTTGCCAATAGCAATTATCTCTTTTGTGTTTTTATTTGGATTTCGTGTGTTTGTTCTCTTTAATGAATCATATTGCTGATAGAAAACAGGAGCGATTGCTACCCCATTTTCGTCTTTTTCTAAAGGTATTCCAAAATAATCATCAGGTAATTGATTGTATATTACACTATTATTAGTTAATATAATTTTATTGCCAGAGATGTAAAAATTAAAACTGGTGTTTTGTAAAACTTCGTCAAGCACTTCAGCTATTCGTACTTCTTTAAATTGTTTAGATATAATGGTGCTGTCTGTTTCAAACCATTTTTCATCAAAATAAAACTTAAAATAAGAAGATTGTTCTATATTTTGAATAACGGTCTGAAGATTGGCATTTTTAAATTCAACAGAAACTTTGTCACTAATAACTTGAGAATATGTAATGTGTTGAAAGACAAATAAGAATAATAAGAGAGTAATTTTTTTCATTTTAATTAGAACTTTTTCTTAAAAGACCATTGATTTGTTTTGCCAGATTTTCCATGAATTGCTTTTTGTCTGAATGTTCTAACTTTTTGTTTGTTTTGTAAAAGTCATTAATTTCTTTTTTATAGGAAGGAAAAATTGTTTTTATATCTTTTTCAGATTGGACTGTGTAAAAAAAGTTATTGTATTTTATGACAAAGTCAGTATAATAGATGTAATTATAATAAACTATATCAGCCTGTAATACTTTAATTTTTTCTTTTCGGTGTTTTATATAAAGAGAAATGTTACTTTCTACGAAATTCTCTTCGTATATGCCCTGAATTATTTTGGGAAATTTGATGGTCTCCGATTTTAAATTAACGAATTTTTTATTTTTGATAGTAAAGAAATCAACCTTGTCTTTGATAAGCGTTATAGGAAAATTATCTGTTTCTCCATTTTGTTTATAAATTACCTGATCGTCATATATGTCATATTTAATATTCACATCAGCATAAATTTCATCTTCAAAACTTAATTCGCCAATATTAAATTCGTCAATATAATATCTATTGTTTTTTGGCATTGTACGAAAAGGCTCGCTATGTACAACCCCATTATTAATATTGAGATTGTCTTTTCCAACAGCATTATCAAAATAATCATATAATGAAGAATTTTCTTTAGTTTGACAATGTGTATTAGAAATATTCAGGAAGATGCTAAATATTATAAGGCAAATGGTTTTTTTTTGACAATTTTTCAACGGAAGTCTACTTTTGATGATTTGTTTCAAAAGTATGAAAAAATGTTATAAAAATAACTTAAGAATGTTAAATTGTAATAAAAAAGTGATTTTTAACAATTCAGAATAAAATACTAATCAATAATCGAGGAATTAAAAAAGTAAATCTACCTGAGAATTTATCCTTTCCAGATAATAATCTATTTTTCTGATCGCCCGGTTAAAAAATAGATTTTGCTCTTTAATTCCTGATTGTCCTAAAGGTTTAGAATTAATGATTTGTTGCTTAAAGAATTGATGAACATTTTTACAGCTGTCTTCGTTGTCTGTAATGAAATAGCCTAACAGGGTATAAGGAACAAACATCGTCAGTTTTTCTGGCGTCTCAATGAGCATGTTGTTGTTTAATAGTATAAGTTCGTTGTAATAGAGAGCAAAATTATTGTTTGCAGCATTACATTTTTCCTGAATTAGGCTTATAATCCTTTTCAAATCTTTACATAAGGCATTTGCACTTTTTAGATTCAGCAGACCAGCTTCATAAAAGTATAAAATCTGTTGTAAACTGCTATTGATTGTAGTGTCGTTCCAGACTTCATTTACAATAGTATTTTCATATGTTTTTTTTAGCGTTTGCATATATCCCGAAAAGGATTCGTCGATTACAAAATTCTCAAAAGCAACTTTCTTTTGATTTGTATTTAAAAGATTCAGCCAGACAAAAGCTTTAAATTTTGACAAGATTGTTCCGTCCATAAAATAGAACAACGGAATATCTTTTGCTGAATAGAATAAAGTTGTTTTTGGATTTTTCGTCAGTATTTCGATTTGTTCTGCAGATGATTTAAAATACTGAAGCATATCCTTTAATGTTTCAATTTCAATTGTTTTTTCTACGATTACATTTTCTTTTTTTGAAAATAAACTATCTAATGAAATGCTAAAATGATTAGCCAGTTTGATGGTCTCATCGATAGAAAATTTACTTTTTTGAGAAATTCTTCTGTGTGATGCATCATAACTGATTTCCAGAATAGATGCAATTTCATCGATTAAGGAAGTTGACTTAGGGATTTTATTCCTTATTGCTTTTAAAAGAGATTCCTGATATTTCATAATTTGCGATATTCACAAATATAAAAAATAATTTTATTGTTTTCTACAAATGCAGATGTGATAATTGCAATAGGTTTGTTTTGTAATTTTAATAAAAGAATAATTATGAAAGCTAAATATTTTAATAAATCGGTAGAAGAAAAGTTGTTTTTTTCTTCATTAAAGGAAAGGGTTAATGAAAAACTCAAATATAAAAACGTTTCTTACGGGGATGCCAGATTTTGGTTTAAAGGTTTATTTTGGACTTTAGTATGCTACTCGGCTTATTCGTTGCTTTTTTTTAGTAATAGTAAAATTGTTTTTTGGCTCTTTTATGTGATTTTTCAATTATCGGGATTGCTAATCGGATTTAGTTTTGGTCATGATGCTTCTCATAATACTGCTTTCCGAAATAAAAAAGCAAACTCAATATTGCATTTTTTTAGTTTTCTGACCGTAGGTATCGATCCGTTATTGTGGGGACTACGACATATTCGCTCTCATCATTTATATGCCAATGTAGAAGGAAGTGATATTGACATAGATAAAAACCCGTTTCTGAGATTAAGCCCAACGCATCCGTGGAAACCCAAACATAGATATCAGGCTTATTATGCTCCATTTGTCTATATGTTTACTTTGCTTCATTCTGTTTTTATGAGTGATTGGGTGTATTTATTTTCAGATGAATACGATTGGATGAAAAGAGGAATTGCTAAAATTGATTTGTATTTTAGGTTTATGCTTTATAAAGTAGTTTATTTTTCTTTAGCATTGGTTATCCCAATTCTTTACACTGACTTTTCATGGGTTTTTGTTGTTTTTGCCTTTATTACGGCAAGTGCTTTTACTTCATTAGTATTTATAATCATGCTTGTAGGAACTCACTTTTTTGACGGTGCAGATTACCCTCAGCCGGAAGGAGAATTTTTGGAACATACATGGGCAGTTCATCAACTCCATACAAGTTGTGACTGGGATGCAAATAAAGGCTGGGCGAGATTCTTAAGCGGTGGGTCAAATTGCCATGCTGCGCATCATCTTTTTCCGAATATTTGTCATACTAATTACAGTGAAATAAATTTAATAATTGAAGAAACAACAAAGGAATATAAACAACCTTATCACCATAAAACATTATTTGAAATGATGTTTTCGCATTTTAAGCATTTACACAAAATGGGCAAGTCTGAATTCTATAATTAAAAAAGGTTTTAATACGTAATTAAAATAAAAATCATGAAGAGATTAAATAAAAAATCAGTTTTAAAACTAGGGAAATGTCAATATACTTTAATTATAATAATGTTCAGTGTATTGAGTTTTGCACAACATAATTTTTCAAAAATGACAGATCATACACGGGTAAACAATATTGCTGTAGATTCTTCAGTAGTATTAGATGGTAAAGAAATAAAGCTGAATTATTTCAGATGGAAATCTGATAATAATTTAAGAAATGACAGTATTAAGATATTTAGTTTGTCACCAATCTCAAGAAGAGTTAATGAAGTAAACGGTTTTGCTCTGGGTGCTGGTCATTTTGAAAATCAAAATATTGAAATCCAGGTAATTAATGGGTTAAATATTGAAGCCAGTCCTATATCATTAGCTCTAATCTCTTTTTCTATTAATGTTCCGTTTGAGTCTTTGTTTGTGGGAATTAACGACAACGCTATCAGTAATGTGGCTTTTTTTGATGATAAAATAAAAACTTATATAAAGATAAATGGCTTAAATGTGAGTTCTGGTGGTTTTATGGGAGGGGCAGAAGTGAGAGGAATCAATATTTCGATATTTTCAGGAATGAATAAAATGAATGGTTTTTCTGTTGGAGGAATATTGAATACTAAAAGTTTTTCCGGTGTGAGTATTTCAGGTCTGGCTAATCTGTCTGATAATGGAAACGGTGTCCAGGTTGGGATTTCAAACGTTTCAAGAAGACACAATGGAATTCAGATTGGGTTATTCAATAATTCTAAGGAGCTTCGTGGAGTGCAATTTGGACTTTGGAACACAAATGGAAGAAGAAAATTACCTTTTTTTAATTGGCAATTTAAAAATAAGTAAAATTAAAGCTTATTGCTATTATTCGAAAAACCCCCGATTCAAATAAATGAATTGGGGGTTTTCTATGAATAAACCTTTAGTAAACTAAGATCTGATTACTCTTTTTTCTCCTCACGTGGAGGTCTCTGTAAAAGTGCTTTTCTTGACACTTTTTCTTTTTTAGTTTTAGGATCAACTCCAAGGTATTTCACCTGAAAAACATCACCCATGTTTACTACGTCGGTAACATTTTCAGTACGCTCCCAGGCTAATTCAGAAACGTGTAATAAAACTTCATTTCCTGGCGCTGATGTATATTCAACTACAGCTCCAAAATCTAACATTTTAATTACTTTAACTTCATAAGCTTCTCCCATTTGTGGTTTGAAAGTAATTGACTTAATTTTAGCCAATACCGCTTCAATTCCAGCAGGATCTGTACCTAAGATTTCGATAACACCTTGCTCATCAACTTCGTTGATTACAATAGTTGTTCCGGTAGCTTTTTGTAATTCCTGAATTACTTTTCCACCAGGTCCAATTAATGCTCCAATAAAGTTTCCAGGAATAGTTCTGGTAATGATTTTTGGCGCATGAGCTTTTACATCTGCTCTTGGTGCAGCGATTGTCTCAGTTAATTTTCCTAAAATGTGTAAACGTCCATCACGAGCCTGAGCCAAAGCCTGCTCCATAATGTCATAACGTAAACCATCAATTTTAATGTCCATTTGACAAGCAGTAATACCATCAGCAGTTCCGGTTACTTTAAAGTCCATATCTCCTAAGTGATCTTCGTCACCTAAAATATCAGACAAAACAGCAAATTTCTCTCCATCAGTAATCAATCCCATAGCAATTCCAGAAACTGGTTTTACCATTTGAACTCCAGCATCCATCAAAGCCATTGTTCCGGCACATACTGTTGCCATAGAAGAAGAACCATTAGATTCTAAAACTTCAGAAACAATACGGATTGTATAAGGACAATCTACAGGAATCATATTTTTTAAAGCTCTTTGAGCCAAGTTACCGTGACCAACTTCTCTTCTTGAAGTTCCTCTTAGTGGTTTTGCTTCACCAGTAGAGAAAGGAGGGAAGTTATAGTGCAAGTAGAATTTCTCTTCACCTTGCTCAGATGGAGAATCGATTTGATTCGCTTCTCTAGATGTTCCTAAAGTAACTGTAGCCAAAGCCTGAGTTTCTCCACGTGTAAATAAAGAAGATCCGTGAACTCTTGGTAAATAATCAGTTTCACACCAGATTGGTCTGATGTCTGTTGTTTTTCTACCATCTAGACGTACACCTAATTCTAATACTACATTACGAACAGCTTCTTTGTTTGTTTTGTAAAAATATTTACCAACTAAATCACCGTCAGCAGCTAATTCTTCTTCTGTAAATAGAGCTTTTACTTCTTCTTTTACTTCAGCAAATGCAGCACCTCTTTCGTGTTTAGCGGAACCAACTTTTGCAATAGCATAAATTTTATCGTATGCAGCAGCTTTTACTTTTTTGTAAATTTCTTCGTTTTCTTTCTCACCTTCGTAAGTACGAATTTCTTTTTTACCAAAAGCAGCTTGTAAACGTAATTGTGCCTGAATTTGAACTTTGATAGCTTCGTGAGCGAATTTAATAGCTTCGATCATTTCAGCTTCTGAAATTTCTTTCATCTCACCTTCAACCATTGCTACAGAATCCATAGAAGCTCCAATCATCATATCGATGTCTGATTTTTCTAATTCTTCTCTGCTTGGATTGATTACTAATTTTCCGTCGATACGTGCAACACGAACTTCAGAAATTAAGTTGTAAAATGGAATATCTGAAACTGCTAATGCTGCAGAAGCAGCTAAACCAGCTAAAGCATCTGGCATAACATTTTCGTCATGAGACATCAACTGAATCATAACTTGTGTTTCAGCATGGTAATCATCTGGGAAAAGCGGACGCAATACACGGTCAACTAATCTCATTGTTAATACTTCGCTGTCGCTTGGACGTGCTTCTCTTTTAAAGAAACCTCCAGGGAAACGACCTGCTGCTGCAAATTTTTCGCGGTAATCTACCGTTAACGGTAAAAAATCAACGCCTGGGTTGCTGGTGCGAGCTGAAACTGCTGTTGCAAGAATCATTGTATCGCCCATTCTAACTACTACAGAACCGTCAGCTTGTTTAGCTAAACGTCCTGTCTCGATTGTGATGCTTCTGCCATCACCTAAATCGATTTTTTCTACAAATAATTGTGGAATCATAATTTTTTCCTTTTTGATTATACAATGGGTTTTAGTTGTGTTGTAGTTGTTGTTGTGTGTAGTTGTTGTATTCTAAAACCCAATGAAAAACCAAACTTTTTTTCTTGTAACAAGTCTTGTCAGACTTGTGTCTTGTAAAAACAAAAAGAGGCACTCTCGCACCTCTTTTCTATATTGATTATTTTCTGATATTCAATACTTTGATAATCTCACGATATCTGTTGATCTCTTTCTTTTTCAAGTAATCTAACAAAGCTCTTCTTTTACCTACTAATAGTACAAGTGAACGCTCAGTGTTGTAATCGTGACGATTTTTTTTCAAGTGTTCAGTTAAGTGTGAAATTCTGTAAGTGAACAATGCAATTTGACCTTCTGCGCTACCTGTGTTTGTTGCACCACCGTGTTGTGCGAAAATCTCTTCTTTCTTTTCTTTAGTTAAATACATTCCAATATTATTTAATGATTTTTATGTATGTCATACAGCTTTTGTAAGACGGGTGCAAATTTACTATTTATTTTTGGAAATACAAGATAATGGTAAATTTAAATTTTGAATCATTAATGAGTTTTATGTTTTATTGGCTGTTTGTATGGTAATTGGTAGTGAATATAAAACTCTTACAGGAATTCCCCTTCTTATGCCGGGATTCCATTTTTTGGCCTCTTTAATAACATTGATGGCACTTTCGTCTAATCCATGTCCAATGCCTTTTAATATCTTAGGTTGAATTAAACTTCCGTCTTTGTCAACTATAAAAGTCAGATGTATTTTTCCGGATACTTTATTTCTTGCCTCTACGGGGATATATAATGATTTGCCTATATAGCTGTAAAATGAACTCATTCCTTTTTTTGGGCTTGGTCGCTGGTCCAAAATAGTATAAGGATATTCAATATTTAGAGAATCTTTACTCATACCTGAAACTAATTTTCCATTTTCATAAGTTTCAGTAAAAGTGGTTTTGCTTTTAAGGTTTTTTCCTTTCCATATACCCTCTGGAAATCCATTTTTGACTTTTCCGCTTTCTTGTTGATGTTCTGTTATAATTTCATAATCACCATCTCCATTCTTAACTTTTTGTTCTTTCTGTGCGGTCCAGTAATTATTAATTTTCCATTCTTCTTCTCCTTTTTTATTCTGAGAATATTCTAATTCGGATTTGATGTCTCCATTTTCATACCAGTTGTATTCTTTTCCTTTTTTCTTTCCGTCAGAATAGACTTGTAGCGACTTCTTATTTCCATTCTCATGATAAGTTATGAATTGCCCGTCCTTTTTTACAATGTCTCTGTTTAAAGTAGTTCCTATAGATTTTATTGCCGAAGATTTGTAGTATTCTTTGAAAATATATTTTTCTTTGTTAGAAAAATACCCTTCAATAAGTCTGGTGTATTTGTAATTATCCGCAGTAGTTTCGGCCCAGGCTGAGTCTAGATAAATCAGTTTATTTACTTCAGTAGAATTTTGAGAGAATGATTTGGTTAGAATCAAAAGAAAAAATAATAAATGTACAGGTGTTTTCACAGAGAATAGTTAGCTTAGTTAGGGGAGCTAAAGTAGTGTTTTTAGTACAATTTAGCAATTTTCGATTCGTGAAAAATATACGTTTAATTTAAATTTTACCTTTGAATGTTTTTTGCAGTTTGCTTTTTATTTAAAGAAGAGTAAGAAGTTTTTATATTGTTTTCGTCTATTTTTATTCCTGAAATTAGAACTCCATTATCATAATTCTCAGTGAATGTAATGTTGCGTTCAGTATCATTTCCTTGCCAGAGACCTTGCTTTAAACCATTTTTAATAGTTCCTTTTTCTGTTATAAAGTTATCTGCGCTTTCATATTCGCCATTACCATCAACTACAGTTTGGTTTTTATTTTCATCCCAAAAATTTAGAATTAAAGTTTGTAATGTTTTCGTTTTGGAATTCCACAGATTTTGTTTCTCACACTTCTTGCTCTGGTTTTCGTACCAATTTATTTCTTTACCTTCTTTATGGTCTTCTTTGTAGTTTATAACCGATTCTTTTGAACCGTTTTTAAAGTAATAAATAAACTCACCATCTTTTTTTAGAATGTCCCTGTCCAAGGTAGAACCAGTCATTTTCTTTCTTCCGTTTTTATAAAAGTCAGTAACAACGTAGCGGACGCTTTTTTGCGAATAGTTTGTAATTACACGGGTATAACTGTAATTCTCGGAAGTGACTTCACGATTTAATGAGTCAAGAAAAATTTTCTTAGACATCACGTTAATTTGTGCAAATAGATTAACTGAAAGGATGAAATGGAATAATATGAAAAGGCTTTTTTTCATTCAGATCTATTTTTTACATTAAAAATAGGACTTCTAGAATAATTTAGCAACTTCCTGATTTACAAATTCTAAAAATCGTTCGTCAGCTTCTGTAAACGGATCGATAACATGACTGTCAATATCAATTTGTCCAATGTTTATCCCGTTTACAAATAAAGGTACAACAATTTCTGATTTTACTGTAAAACTGCAGGCAATATAATTGTCCTGAGCAGCAACATCCGGTACAACAAAATTGGCATTGCTTTCAGCAACCTGACCACAAATTCCTTTTCCGAATGGAATAATGGTATGATCGGTTTCGGCACCTACATAAGGGCCTAAATGCAAAGTTTTATTCTCGTGATTGGCAAAGTAAAAGCCGACCCAATTATAATATTCAACATTTTCGTTTAACAACTGGCAGATTGCCAATAATTTTTCGTCTCTGGTCGTATTTGCTTCAGCTATAATAGTTGCTATTTTTGGCTGTAATTCCTGAAATGTCATAATGTGAAAATTTTATACAAAAGTATTTAAAGCTACACTCAAAAATTACATAAATTTGAAAAAAAATCCCCGTGAAGAAATATTTAGTACAATTTAAACCCTTCCTTATTTTTATAGGAACTTTTTTTGCCACTTATATTTTACTGGCCGTGATTTATAAAAGTTATCTGAATAGTTTTGAATCAAATGATGTTGACGAAATAACACGTGTTGTTGGTTATAATGTCGATTTCCTAATGCGTATATTTAATTCAGATATTATCATTCAGAAAAGCATATCGGATCCATGGTTAGAGGTTTGGTATAATAAAACTTATGTTATTCGAATTGTAGAAGGGTGCAATGCTGTAAGTGTGATAATTTTATTTATTTCGTTTGTAATAGCTTTTTCCGGAAAATTTAAAACCACTTTATTGTTTATTTTATCAGGGACTCTTTTTATTTATATTCTAAATGTAGTCAGAATTGCGTTATTGGCCATTTTGTTATTTCGTTATCCTGAAAAAGTGCACCTTTTGCACAGTGTTCTTTTTCCGTTGATTATCTATGGATTGGTTTTCGTTTTATGGGTTTTATGGGTGAATAAATTTTCAAAATATGCTAAATAAACTTTCCGAAAATAAGTTCAAAATCATAATAGCCATTTTGATTGTTTTGTGTCTGGGAATCGTTAGGGCTTTAGAAAATCAATTATTTTACGATCCATTTCAGGTTTATTTTGAATCAGATTTTAAAGAACTGCTGTTTCCTCATGTTGATCATTTTAAGCTTTTTACAGGACTTTTATTTCGCTACGTTTTAAATACGGTGTTGTCATTAATACTTATTTATGCTTTATTTAGAGATATTGAAATTTTGAAATTCAGTGCATTTTTGTATGTATTTTTTTTAGTAGTGCTTTTTGGGATGTTTTTTATAATCCTTGAATGTTTTCCTAATGCAAACTGGCTGCTTTTTTATGTAAGAAGATTTATCATTCAGCCCATATTTTTACTGTTATTTGTCCCCGCTTTTTATTATCAAGAGCAAAATCCCAAAAAATAACATTTTATTAGATTTTTTTAAAGGCTTTTTAAATACTTTTGCAGTATGAATTTAAAGAAGTGCACAGGAGTATTTTTAGCGTTCCTTTTGTTGGTTTCCAACATAGGGTTTGCTTTTGATGTGCATTATTGTGGAGGAAAAATTGCTTCGGTTTCATTAAGTACTACAGTTTCTCCTGAAAAAAAATGTTGTGGGGATAAAGAAAAAAAATCTTCCTGCTGCAAAGATAAGGTAGTTAAATTTGAAAAAAAATCAGATGATGCCACCTTTAAAATTTTCTTCTTTCAGTTTGCATTTCCGGCAATAGTTCAGGAATACAAACCCATTGCTTTTTTGTCTGTTCCGAATTTTAAAAGCAATCAGATCATTTCGTATTATGCTGATGCAAATGCGCCCCCCTTATTCAAATTATACAATCAATACATTTTTTATTCCTGATTTTAATGTTTAGAATCAAGCCATCTTTTGAGGCCTGTAATCTGCTGTTTTATTATTTCTTAATTTATTGAGAATCTTTAAAACAGAAATTTCTAAATAATTAAAATCTTTTTTATGCAAAAAAATATCATGCTTTTTATGGTGTTTTTGCTTTCTGTTTCTGCATTTTCGCAAGAAGATTTAGAGGAAGTAAAAGTTACCAAAAAGCAAAAAGGACTTAAAAAATCCTATACGCTTACTGCTAATACAACTGTTATTACCAGCAAGGAATTACTAAAAGCGGCTTGTTGTAATCTTGCCGAAAGTTTCGAAACAAACCCATCAATCGACGTCAATTTTTCTGATGCGTTAACGGGAACCAAACAAATAAAAATGTTAGGTTTGACCAGTCCGTACTTAATGATTACCGAAGAAAATATACCTTCGGTACGCGGTGCTTCTCAGGCTTATGGCTTATCTTTTACACCGGGAACCTGGATTGAAAGTGTTCAGATAACTAAAGGTGCAGGAAGTGTAATTAACGGATATGAAAGTATTTCGGGGCAAATTAATACAGAGCTTTTAAAACCTTTAAGCGACATTCCTTTTTTCCTGAATGCTTATGGTTCTACCGATGCCCGTTTTGAACTGAATACCCATTTCAATAAAAAAATATCTGATAAATGGGCTACAAGTCTGTTTGTTCATGGCAATACGCGTGTAGCGAAAAACGACATGAACGATGACGGATTTTTGGACAATCCATTGGGGAAACAAATCAATGTTTTGAACCGTTATCAATATTATAATCCGGAAAGCGGTTTGGTTAGTTTTATCAATTTTAGATATATGAATGATAAAAAACAAACCGGAGAAGTTGATTTTGATAAAGATCGCGATCGGGGAACCACAAATCACTGGGGTTCAGAAATCAATACAGAACGTTTTGATGTATCGACAAAAATTGGTTACGTTTTTAAAGACATGCCTTATCAAAGTATCGGTTTTCAAAATGCTTTTAATAGTCATAAGCAAGATTCTTACTTCGGTTTAAATCAATACGATATTAAGCAGAATAGTTTTTATTCGAATTTAATTTTCAATTCGATTATCAGCAATACGATGCATAAATTCACAACCGGTCTGAATTTTACTTACGATGAGTATCAGGAATTTGTGAATGTAAATGATTATAGCAGAATTGATAATTCGGTTGGAGCATTTTTCGAATATACCTATGATAATACAGATAATTTTAGTTTGATTTTAGGCGGAAGAGTTGACAATCACAATAGATTAGGTTTATTTGTAACACCTCGTCTGCATATGCGTTACAATCCGTGGAAAGACGGAGTAATTCGTTTTTCTGCCGGCAGAGGAAAACGTTCTGCTAATATTTTTGCAGAAAATCAACAACTTTTTGCAAGTTCCAGAACTTTCTCAATTTTGGATAATAGCGGAAAAATTTATGGTCTGAATGCAGAAATTGCATGGAATTACGGAGTAAGTTTTTCTCAGAAATTCAAACTTTTCAATAAAAATGCTGAAGCAGGTTTTGATATCTACAGAACCGATTTTCAAAATCAGGCGGTTGTGGATCTGATGCAAAGCCCCCAGGAAGTTTTATTTTATAATTTGAAAGGAAACTCATTCGCAAATAGTTTGCAGGTAGAATTTAATTATGAGTTAATTCATAATCTGAATTTGAGAACAGCTTATAAATATTACGACATTCAAACCGATTATTTAAGAGGCACTTTTCAGCGTCCGTTGCAGGCAAAACATCGTTTTTTAGGCAATCTGGAATATGAAACTCCTGTAAATGATGATAAACAATGGAAATTTGATTACACCTTTAACTGGTCAGGAAAACAACAATTGCCATATACTGCATCAAATCCTGCCGCAGATCAGTTTTCTGATTTTTCACCCGCTTATGCAGTAATGAATGCTCAGATAACCCGTGTTTTTTCTTCGGTATTTGAAGTTTATATTGGAGGTGAGAACATTGGAAATTACAAACAGGAAAAAGCAATTTTAGGTGCAGATAATCCATTTGGTCCTAATTTTGATGCTTCTATAGCATACGCGCCAATTTTTGGACAAATGTATTATGCAGGATTACGATTTAAAATAAAATAAATGCAATGTCAATTTCAAAAAACAATTTTAATAACAATAAATAATAAAAAGATGAACAAGATAATTTTAATAGCATTGATAACTTTTTTAGGATTTTCGGCTCAGGCTCAAACTAAAAAAAATAAGAATTTGAAATACACTACAGAGGTAAACGGAAATTGCGAACAATGTAAAAAACGTATTGAAAAAGCAGCTTTTAGTGTTCCGGGTGTAAAGACCGCAAACTGGGATATTAGTTCTCATCAGCTTACGGTTATTTTAAATGAAGAAAAATCATCAACGGCTGATTTAAATAAAGCTGTTGCAAAGGTTGGTCATGATACCAAAGAAGTAAAAGCAACTCAGGCAGATTATGATAATCTGCATACTTGCTGTAAGTATGAAAGAGAATAATTAAGAAGCCCGGACTTAAAAAAGCCCGGGCTTTTTTAATAGTTAATTTATCTTTAAAATACCGTATTTTATTGTGGTTAAACTAAATTATTGTTACTTTCACGCCCTATATAATTTCAATGATAAACCAATAGCATATGAATAATTTTGACTGGACGCAATTAATAAATCCTGAGTTTTATATTAACTTAAGCATAGGCGGAGTTCAGATAGGTTTGTATATTGTATTATTTATTGTTTTTGCAGAAACTGGACTTTTTGCCGGCTTCTTCCTGCCTGGTGACAGCTTGCTGTTTTTAGCAGGAATTTACAGCGGGGAGCTCATCGAGAACATGGTTTTTATCCCAAGTGATTTTCTAAATGTCTTATTATTGTCATTTTTGGTTGCCGTCATGGGGGTTTTAGGAAATATGACCGGTTATTGGTTTGGAGCCAAAAGCGGTTATTATTTATTTAAAAAAGAAGATAGCTTTTGGTTTAAAAAGAAATACCTCTTACAATCGAAGGATTTCTTCGAAAAGTATGGAGGTAAGGCTATAATTTATGCAAGGTTTTTACCAATTTTCAGAACATTTGCTCCAATCATTGCGGGAATAGTTTCTATGGATAAAAAGAAGTTTATGTTCTATAATATTTTGAGCTCTTTTTTATGGTCTTTTATATTAATTTTTGCAGGTCATTATTTATATGGAGTATTCTTGAAACAAGGAATTGACCTGAAACATCACATTGAATACATTATTATTATCATTGTACTAATTTCTACATTCCCTGTTTTATTGAAACTTTTGAAGAAAAGACCAATTGAGAAAATCTAATTTTTAATTTATAAAAATTAGATATTTCCAAAAAGATTAAAAATAGATCTTGCAAAACGTGAATTATTTTTTTCTTCAACTGTTTCGTAACAAGAGAAGCCTAAAATAATTTTAATTCCAGGAGGAATGCTGTTTAAGATATCTCTTTTTTGTTCATCCAAAAGCAATTTTAAACTTGAAGTTACTTCTGCATTATACTTTAAATAAGAAATAATAAGTAAAGTAGAAAAGTTTAAAACCTCACGTGCTGTTTCGCTTTTGATACCAACTTCATTAGAAATCATTTCGGTAATTCTGGCTTTTTTACTAGTGAAGATCTGCTCTAAAAATTGATTTCCTTCTAATTTGTAGTTGTCATCCACAGATAAAATCCGGGAAGAAGCAAAATCAACTTCTTTGTAAAATACTGAGTCTTCGACAAGCTCGGTCATTTCTTCTAATGGTTTCTCATCAAAATTGTTATAGCATCCCATCAAAACAGTCCCTAACGAAACGTCGATAGCCTTAATTAATAAGGCATCATTTTCGAAATAAAATTTGTTCAGCTTGGAGATAACATTGGAAGAGATAAAACGGCGTAGTTCAATTTGTAGATTTGGGGTCATAATTGTATACTGGATTAATTAATATTTTGCTGTCAATGAACGATTAAATGTGGTATTTTATCGTTTATAGTGATAAAAATATAAAATAAATTAACATATCCAAAAAATAAGTTAAATATTTTGTTTTATCTTTTTTGCAATTTATTCAACAAAAATGAATATTATCAATAAATATCATACTTAGTTATCAAAATAAAGTAATAATTACTTAAAAATAATTTTAAATTTTTATTTCATAGGTTTTAAAATATAGGAAAAAACTTAAATGTAATTTGTACAGTTAAAATAATAAAATTCTATTTTGCCAGATTATAGTAAGAAATACGCCCAAATAAATAATACATATTAAAAAATTAATAAAACCAGAAGCTAAAAAGCCTATTAATGATCCTGTTGCTGCTTTAAACGCTCTTTTGTGATCTTTTGAATCATATAGCATTTCACCTATAAAAGCTCCTGCAAATGGGCCTATAATTACTCCAAAAGGTATAGGAGCGAGAATACCAATTATCAAACCAATATTAGTTCCCCAGATCCCGTAACTGCTGCCGCCAAAACGTTTAGTTCCTTTAGCCGGGATAGTGTAATCTAAAATCGTGATAATAATCATAATTAAAAAAGTGATACCTAAAACCCAGTAATTATTTTCGACTGCTTTTGTTAAATACAGCAACAACAATCCAACCCAACAACTGGATAGACCTGGTAAAACAGGTAAAAAACTCCCTATGATTCCTATGATCATGCATATAAAACCAAGTAAAATCAATATCAAATCCATAAAATATAATCTTTTTAATTTTCCATTAATAAAAAGTGCCGTTAATAAAAGTAATAAAAAATGATTCAAAAGCTTTTTAGACAAAAACAAAAAATTGACTTTTATTACAAAGCTTCCCAAAAAAATAATCGTATTTTTACATTATTAGTTCAATCAACATCAGAATCTTGAAGCGGTTTTTCCTTTTTTTCCTTTTTTTAGTTTTCAGCTCTTGTCAATATTTTGAGAAGCAGGTACCCTCTGAAAAAGAATTACTTCAAAAAGAATTAAAATCAATCAACTGGAAAGAAGTGGATGAATACCCATCTGTTTTAGATTGCGAGAAAATCAACGATAAAAAACAACGCCAGCAATGTTTTTTCGAAATCATGTCACAACTTATTCAGGAAAAGTTAGACATAGATACATTATCAATTTTGTACCCCGAATTAGATACCATAGAAGTCAAAGTAACCATTTTTCCTAACGCTACCCTGAAATTTGAACCACAATTTCCGAAAGATTCAGCAACTTATGATACTATAAAAATGGATAGTATACTTCGTGCACGATTGATAGATTTTCCAAAAGTAAATCCGGCTATTAAACGCGGAATTCCGGTAAAATCACAATTTATTTTGCCCGTAATTCTTAAGGAAAAAAATAATAAATAAGATAAGAAGCAATTCCTGCTGTCCGCTGTATCTTTTTGTTTTTAAAGGAAAAACAAAAAGGATGCCGCTCCCATCAGGGCTAGGGCATCGGATTCCAAATAAAGTTATACTTTAAAACGGCGGTCTTTCCATTCATAAGAACCAAATAAACTGTACAAAGCAACAGCTGAACTAAAAAAGGGATACAGTAAACTGCTCAAAAGCACACTTTTTATTTTGCCTTTAGTCAAAAAATCATTGGTAAAATAAAGCAACACAAAATCTGTTACAAACTTTAAAAAAGCAAACAAAACAAAAATCGGATACGACCAGATTCCCAAAAGGAGAAATAAAAATCCAATAACAAAACTCAAATTTCCAAAGAAGACAATCAATCCCAATAACTTTCCGAACAGACTTTGATAGGAACTTGTTTTTGCCGCCCAACGCACTCTTTGGTAAAATAAGGCTTTCCAGGTTTCAGTTGGTTTGGTTGTTACAATAGCTTCTTCAGCTTTTAAATAATGAACTTCTTGCGGAAATTGCTGAATCGCTTTTTGCAGTAAAAAAACATCGTCTCCGCTCGCAATTTTGTCGTTTCCATCAAAACCATTTAGTTTTTCAAACAACGATTTGGTGTATGCTAAATTGGCTCCATTACACATAAAACCATTATGTAGCCCAAAACTTCCAATCGTAGCACCTTGAAGACTGGTTAAATCTAACTGCTGGAAATGATCTAAAAATGAATGTGCACATTCATAAGAAACTGCCCCAGCGAGCATAGAAATGTTGCGTTCCTGAATATAGTTATCAAGATTTAAAAGCCAGTTTTCAGGAACAATACAATCGGCATCAGTTGTAATAACCCATTCGGTTTTTACATGCTGCATTGCGGTAGTGATGGCGTCTTTTTTAGGAGATTTTGATATACGGATATTGTCTATTTGTGAAATGTGAAATGTAAAATGGGGAATGTGAAATTTTTCATCAGAACTATCATCAACCAAAATCACTTCAAATAAATCCAGTGGATAATTTAAATTAGAAAAACTTTCTAAAAGTATTGTGAGATTTTCTTTTTCATTGCGAAACGGAACTATAATCGTAAAATTTGTTTTGGGCTCTATATCAGATTTTTGATATTTTTTGATTTTGAAAAAGCCATAAACAAGCAAACCAATACAAATGATGTAAATTGCTAATATGAGAAACAAAGCCAGACTCATTCCTTAGCTTTAGTTTTAAAATTCAAAACATAATAACTTCCTATAGCAACCGGTAAAACTACATTTAAAAACCACATGAGTGTACTGATAAAAACTACAATCCATTCGTTTACACCTAAAATTCCGAAGAAATAAATAGCTACGCTGCCTTTTACTGCAAAATCTAAAAACTGAAAAGTTGGCAACGATGAAGCTAAAAAATACACAGAAGTGATGGCTGCCATTAAAGTTAAATAAGGCAAATCGACATCAAAAGCCAAAAACAAAAAATAATATTGGTGAGAGAAAACCAGATAACGACAAATGCCTAAAATGATATTTTTATAATGAATTGGTTTTTGAATTTCGTTAACTTTATGAATCAGTTTTTCGATTGAATATCCTTTGATATTGATTTTTTTAATTGAAAATAATACAATCAGAATCAGTAAAAATCCGCCAAATAATATCAATACTGTTTTAGAAGTAATAACATGATACAGTGCATTGAAATATAACAATCCGAAAATGCCAAAAATAATAGTCAGAATCATCTGGATTCCGTTGCAGATTAAGTTTAGAAAAACTACTTTTTTTGTTTCAGATTTTGGATAATACAAAGCTTTTCCGGCATACTCACCAACTCCGTTTGGCGTAAAAATACCGGCGGTTAATGCTGCCAAAACCTGCTTTGTAGCTTCGGCTAAAGATATAGAATGAATTACCTGGGCTAAATTCTGCCATTTCAAAATCTCAAAATAGCGATTCAAAACACTCAAAAGCAAAATAAAACCAATTCCTAAAACCGATTGGTTTTTTCGGAACAAAACAATGAATTTCTGCCAGTCTAATTTATCGTTATTCGCCAGCTGATTGTAAATAAAATAAAATGCGCCGCCAACAATCAAAAGTTTGACCAGAAGAACGAGGAATTGCTTAGCTTTGTGAGGAATTGAAATCATGCAGCAAAGTAAAGAAAACTATTGCGAAAAAGCTATTTCACAAAGATTCACAAAGCAATCACAAAGACACACAGAGAAAATAAAAAAAACTTTGTGAATCTCTGCATTAACTTAGTGTAACCCAAACAAAAATCACTTGATAAAAGAACGCATCATATTAGGTATCGACCCCGGAACCACAATTATGGGTTTTGGACTGATTAAAGTAACCAATAAAAAAATGGAATTCCTGCAATTGAATGAATTGCAGCTTTCCAAATACGACAATCATTACCAAAAACTAAAAATCATTTTCGAAAGAACTATCGAATTAATCGAAACGCATCATCCGGATGAAATTGCGATTGAAGCTCCTTTCTTTGGAAAAAACGTTCAGTCCATGCTGAAATTAGGACGTGCACAGGGTGTTGCTATGGCTGCCGGACTTTCAAGAGATATTCCAATTACCGAATATGAACCTAAAAAAATAAAAATGGCCATTACCGGAAACGGAAATGCGAGTAAAGAACAGGTTGCCAAAATGCTGCAACAACTTTTAGGCTTAAAAGAATTACCCAAAAATCTCGATTCAACAGACGGTTTGGCAGCTGCTGTTTGCCATCACTTCAATTCAGGAAAAGTGGTTGCCGGAAAAAGTTATTCCGGTTGGGATGCTTTTGTGAAACAGAATGAAGATAAAATTAGAAAATGAGAAAATGAGATAATGAGATAATGAGATAATTGGTCAATTAGATAATTCTGTAGATATCGAAACAAATTATCTAATTATCAAATTGACACATTGTTTAATTTAGAAATATGAGCGGAATCTACATTCATATACCATTTTGCAAGCAGGCTTGCCATTATTGCGACTTTCATTTTTCGACTTCAATGAAAAAGAAAGACGAAATGGTTTTGGCTTTGGCCAAAGAAATTAGCATGCGTAAAAATGAATTTGAAAATGATGTCGTAGAAACTATTTATTTTGGAGGAGGAACACCTTCTGTTTTAAGCAACGAAGAAATAAATTTTTTAATTTCTGAAGTTTATAAAAATTATAAGGTTGCTGAAAATCCTGAAATTACCCTTGAAGCCAATCCGGATGATTTATCCTCAGAACGAATTTTAGAATTATCCAAAAGTCCAATAAATCGTCTTAGCATCGGAATTCAGTCTTTTTATGAAGACGATTTGCAGCTAATGAACCGTGCTCATAATTCGGCCGAAGCCAAAAAATGTCTGGAAGAAGCGACAAAATATTTCGATAATATTTCGTTGGATTTGATTTACGGAATTCCGGGAATGAGCGACGAAATGTGGAGGCAAAATATTCAGACTGCTTTGGATTTTGGTATTCCGCATATTTCTAGTTATGCTTTGACAGTTGAACCCAAAACGGCATTGAGCAAATTAATCCAAACCGGAAAAATTGCTGAACCACAAGATGAAGCCGCTTCAAATCATTTTATGATTTTGGTTGAAATGCTCCAGAAAAATGGCTTCATTCATTACGAATTATCAAATTTTGGAAAAGAAAATTATTTCTCCAGAAACAATTCGGCTTACTGGTTAGGAAAAAAATATATAGGTATTGGTCCTTCGGCACATAGTTATGACGGTGAAAAAAGAGGGTGGAACATTGCCAATAATTCTCTTTATTTAAAATCTATTCATGAAAATAAACTTCCCATAGAAACTGAAATCCTGACAAAATCAGATCGATATAATGAATATATTATGACAGGATTACGCACCATTTGGGGCGTATCTTTAGAAAGAATTGAAAAAGAATTTGGGTTGGATTATTTGAATTATCTTCAAATGCAGAGTAAAAAATTCTTAAATGATGACTTGCTTTCGATTGAAAATAACATTTTGAAACCCACTTTGAAAGGAAAATTTTTAACCGATGGAATAGCAAGTGATTTGTTTTATTTAAATTTGGAAGAATAAAAAATTTGCGGTTAAAATGACTATGATAGCAAAAATCAACAATTTTCAAATAGATTTATCAAAACCTATCGATATTTCAATTCCGTTAACGAATACAGATGAAAACCCAATTGCCTGGTATATCGAGAAACCGGTTATTGAACCCGTTGTTTTTGGCGACTGGATCGGGAAAGTTTCTGAGGGAAAGTCATCAACGAATTTCAATAATATTTTTTTTAACCCACATGGACATGGCACGCATACAGAATGTCTTGGGCATATTACCAATGATTTTTACAGTATAAACCAGGCCTTAAAACAGTTTTTCTTTTTTGCCCAATTAATTACTGTTAAACCTGAAAAAATCGGAGAAGATTTCGTTATTACAAAAGACCAGATTTCAAATGCTTTGAATGTTTCGAATTTTTCAAAAACAGAAGCAATAATCATTAGAACACTTCCGAATCAAAAAGATAAAAAATCAAGAAAATATTCGAATACCAATCCGCCTTATTTGTCTGAAGAAGCAGCAAAATTTATCCGCGAAAGCGAAATTGAGCATTTATTAATTGACCTGCCCAGCGTTGACCGGGAACATGATGAAGGAAAATTGCTGGCTCATAAAGCTTTTTGGAATGTTAAGGATACACATAACTTAAATATCGATGCCCGTTTTGAAGCAACAATTACTGAAATGATTTATGTGCCAGACGAGATTGAAGATGGAAATTATTTGCTGAATTTACAAATTGCTTCTTTTGAAAATGATGCAAGTCCAAGTAAACCTGTTTTATATGCTATTGTAAACCTTTAAAAATTAATTACATTGAAAACAGCAAAGAGACAGAGTTCCAATCAAAAAAAATATCTAATTAGGACATGTCTTTTTTTAATGCTCTTTGTTTTAAGTTTCTCAAAATCATTTAGCCAGAATAAATCACCAAAAGATACTGTAAATTTTATTTATTATCCGGATAAAATAATGGTCCGGGCAAACTTAAGTACTCAAACCGATTCCTATTTGCTGAATAATAAAAAAGGAACAAATCTGGATCTGGAAACCAATAACAATTACAAACTGTTTTTAAGTATCGACTACAAATTCATAGGGTTTAGTTATGGTTTTTATCCTAAATTTTTTGGTGGAAACAAAGATGAAGATTTAAAGGGAAAATCTTCTTTTTCCGATTATAATTTCCGTTTCTTTTTAGGGAGATGGCTTCAAACGGTCAATTATAGTAAAACAAAAGGATATTATGTAGCCAATATGTCTGATTTTAATCCTGACTGGGTTGAAGGTAAGGATCAATATCTTCAATTTCCCGATTTTAAAACTATTCAGTATGGAATGTCGACCTCATATCTTTTTAATCCAAAATTCTCTCTTAAAAGTATTACCTCATTTACCGAATGGCAAAAAAAGAGCGCCGGAAGTTTTGTCCCATCACTGATTTATACCTACAACAGAATTATTTCTAAAATTGACAATCTCAACGGCAGGCAAAAAGAATTTGATGTTAGGCTGGCTGCAGGTTACTATTATAATTTTATTATTCACAAAAACTTTTACATCGCACCTCATTTATCACCTTCGATTGGAGTAAAGTTTTTAAATGACAAAAGTGTAGATTCGGGTGTTGAAACTATTGAAAAAGAAACCTATTTTACCAGAAATATTGAAGGCGGAATAAAATTGGGTTATAATAGTAAGCGTATCCTTTTTGGAGCAAGTTTAAATTTTGACGACAGTTCTTATAATGAGGATAAAGCAACGGTTATTTCGAATAATAAAATTTATGGATTGTTATATTTTGGATATCGTTTTGATGCACCTGAATTTGTTAGCAAACCCATTGAAAAAATTGATGATAAAATTAAAATGTAATGAATACTAAACGGTTTTAAAAATTGTTATCCATTTAAATAAATCAAACAACGATGAATCAGATTAGCGTTTCGACTGACAAAAGCAAACTTAATGTTCCATTTATACAGCATTTTTTAAAAGACATATATTGGGCGGCAGGTCGAACAATGGAGGAAGTACAAACTACGATTGATGCTTCGGTTTGTTTTGGAATTTATTTAGATGACAAACAAATTGGTTTTGCACGGGTAATTACAGATTATGTTGTTTTTGGATATATAATGGATGTTTTTATTACCGAAGAGCATCGCGGAAAAGGTTATTCATCAATTTTAATTGAAAATATGATGAATGAACCCGTTTTAAAAGATATTAAAATCTGGCGTTTAGCAACAACAGACGCTCACTTTTTGTATGAGAAATTCGGATTTACAAAATTGAATCATCCTGAAAAAATGATGGAAAAAATACTATGATGAATACAATTGCAAAACTCGAGGAAGCAGCCTTATTTATTTTCGGAATCTATTTGTTCAGTCTTTTGAGATTTGAATGGTGGTGGTTTTTAGTTTTAATTTTAGCTCCGGATTTGTCGATGCTGGGTTATTTATTTGGTAATAAAATCGGAGCACTTTTATATAATGTATTTCATCACAAAGGGATTGCAGTTTTATTGTATATTTCAGGCTCCTATTTTAAAATTGAATACCTGCAATTAGCGGGAATTATTTTATTTTCACATTCGGCAATGGATCGTATTTTTGGTTATGGTCTCAAATATGAAAAAGGTTTTAAATACACTCATTTAGGTGAAATTGGTAAATAAAAATTATGAATTTAGAAACATATTACGAATACTGCCTTTCTAAAAAAGGCACTACAGAACATTTTCCTTTTGATGAAGATACTTTGGTATTTAAAGTAGGCGGAAAAATGTTTGCATTATCATCTTTATCACAATGGGAAAAGAATGAACCCTCTGTCAATTTAAAGTGTGATCCGGAGCGTGCTCAGGAATTAAGGGCAGAATATGATGAAATAAAACCTGGATTTCATATGAGTAAAGTGCATTGGAATACAGTTTCGTTAAACGGAAATTTACCGGCTGCTTTTGTAAAAGAACTCATAGATCATTCGTATGAATTGGTTTTCAAAAGTTTGACAAAGAAAATTCAGAATGAAATTATCGACCCGAGGTAAAATTTTACCGAACAGGCGGAACAATTAGAAAATTAGGCATTACATTTGTAAGGAATGTCAAAAACATAACACTCAATTAATTTGCAACTTAGTAGTTTATAAAATATGAAAGAACAATTTAAAAAGTTTCTGAACGAAGAGCAAGATCCTAAAGCGATTGAAAAAATTACTTCAAAACTCAATGATTTATTGATGAAGGGAGAAGAAGTAGGATATATAGCAGTTCAAAAAAAGCCTGCAATTACTGTTTTTCCGGACAGTATTGTTTTAACGAATAAACGCATTATTATTTGCAAGCCTAAAAATTTAGGTCTGTCCATGGATTTTACAGATTATACCTGGGATGATGTGGCAGGGGCTTTTGTAAAAGAAAACATTTTGGGTTCAGAATTCTCATTTAATACAAATACTGATTTATCAATTTCGATTGATTATATCCCAAAAATTCAGGCTAGAAAAATATATACTTACGCTAAAGAGCAGTTAGATTTACTTAAAAATCCTGTTACTATATCAGCGCCTTCCGAAACTGTTATTCAGTCAGAAGAGATTGATAATGAGGAAACAGTGGAAGAGGTTGAAACAGAAGAAGTAACTAATTTTGCAGAAATTATACCTGTAACAACTCCATCTTATACAGAGACTTTCGAGCCAATTCAACAAGCTCAGTCAACCGGAGAACGTAAATTAAGTGAATTATCTAAAGAAGAACTTTTTGATAAATTACAGAATTATAAAAAGTTGCTGGATAATGGCTTAATTCTACAAGGTGAATATGATACTTATAAAAAAGAAATCTTAAGTTATATGTAATAAAAAAATCCGAAGCCTTTAAACACTTCGGATTTTTTAGTTTTATAGTTTTTTGATTACCATTCGTTGACTTTATTAGCATCCATTTTTAAGAATATAAAAAGTAAGATGGTAAATCCCCAGAGTCCGGAACCTCCATAGGAAAAGAAAGGCAACGGAACCCCAATTGTTGGAAAAATTCCAACTACCATGGCTATATTAACAAAAAAGTGAATGAATAAAATTCCGGCAACACAATATCCGTAAACCCTGCTGAATTTTGTTTTTTGTCTTTCAGCTAAATAAATTATTCTTAAAAGCAAGCCGGCGAATAATGCAATTACAATAAAAGAGCCAGCAAATCCCCATTCTTCACCAACTGTTGTAAATATATAATCAGTATGTTGTTCCGGTACAAAACCACCTTTTGTCTGTGTTCCTTCTAAAAAGCCTTTTCCAATCCACCCTCCGGATCCTATAGCAATTTCAGATTGATTGGTATTGTATCCAATACCTTTCATGTCGACAGTTTTTCCAAGTAATATGTTGAAACGATCTCTGTGGTGTTGTTTAAAAACATTGTCAAAAACATAATCTACAGAAAATACAAAAGCTGAAATAATAGCCAGAAGTATACTGCTTAATATAATATTCCGATCAACAGCTCTTCCTTTAAAATGTATGATAATCAGTACTGCCAATGCAAGTAAAATAACAACATAAGGCTCTAAAACGAGTGTTAGTACAAATAAAAGAATAGTTATAAAACCTGTCCAGACATACCAGGATGGAAGGCCTTCCCGATATAAAACAATAATAAAAATGCTGTAGATTAAAGCACTTCCCGGATCTGGTTGAGGCAAAATCAAAATCACTGGCAGGAATATTATTGCTAGAGCCTGAATTTGACGATTAGTTTCCTTAAGATTAATTTGTGTGTCGCTTAGATATTTGGCTAATGCTAATGAAGTAGCCGCTTTTGCAAATTCTGAAGGCTGAAGCGTAAAACTCCCTATAGCATACCAACATCTCTGTCCTGCAATTGTTTTTCCAAAGAGAAACAATCCGGCCAATGATAATAAGGAAACTCCAAAGATGATACTGGCATACTTTTCATAGAATTTTCCATCAACAAATAAAACAACGAAAATTAAAGGAATCGTACAGCCAATAAATATTAACTGCTTTTCATACGTGCCTTCTGTAGAAGATAAGGAAGAAGAATATATGTTTAACCAGCCCAGAATAACCAGAACACTGTAGATAATAACACTTATCCAGTCAATATTATTTTTTACGCTTTGATTTTTCATTTGAAATGAATCCCTTATTAATTTCGTTTAATGGAATCTGCTTTAGTTTTTGGAATTATTCTTTTGCTTTTTGCAATAGAATCTTTTCTTTTTATTTCCAGCTTCGCTGCATTTGCAATAGAGTCCTTTATTTTTAGTTCTTTTTTAATGCTTTCTGAAAGGCCACCTAATTTTGCATATTCACTTTGCAAGCTTTTGTTTAAAACCCGGACTTCTAAATCGGTTCTTGATATTTTTCTTTTTAAATGCTTTTCAATCATTAAACTGGCAATTGGACCTGCAATAGAAGCTCCAAAACCACCATTTTCAATCATAATCGCAATCGCAATCTTTGGATTGTCTTTTGGTGCAAATGCAACAAATATAGAGTGATCTTCAAGTTGAACTCTTTTACCGCCAATTTTAGCAAAATTTTCAGCTGTACCCGTTTTTCCACAAATATCTATTCCTTCCACTTTTAGCCTGCTTGCAGTTCCCATGTTGTAAACATCAAATAAACCGCTTATGATAGGAGCAAAATATTTCTTATCAATCGATGTTGTGTGCTTTGTTGTAAATTTTGGATCGATTTTTTCACCCTCAATTTTTTTTATGATATGGGGAGTATAATAATACCCTTGATTTGCAATGGTTGCCATCATATTTGCCAGCTGAATAGGTGTCATTACAACTTCTCCCTGGCCAATAGCATTCGAAACAATTGCGGTACTTCTCCAGCCTCCGTTGGGGTACATTCGTTTATAGGTTTTAGAAGTGGGGATTTTTCCTCTTTTACCGGTTGGTAAATCATAACCCATAAACTGTCCAAGACCAAAAGTTTTAAGATGATTACTCCATACATCTACTGCAGCAGCAGGTTTCGTATATTTATTAATGGTCTTCATGTATGCTGTGGCGAAATAGGAGTTACATGATTGATAAATTCCCCTGTGTAATTGTAATTGCCCGCCTTGACAGTGGCATCTCATAAAACGACCTCTGGCATAACTAAATCCATGATGACAAGATACTGTGGTATTTTCATCTATAACACCTTCTTGCAAGGCTACCAGACCTGTTAAAATTTTAAAAGGAGATCCAGGAGGATATTCTGCCAGAAGACCTCTGTCATACAGTGGTTTTGCAATGGAGTCACGATATAAGAGCGTATAGTTTTTAGAACGCTGTCTTCCAACTAAAATTCCCGGATCGTATGATGGAGCGGTTACAAGTGCTAATATTTCTCCTGATGAAGGCTCGATAGCGACAATTCCACCTCTTTTATTAATCATTAATTCTTCGCCATATTTTTGAAGTTCAGCATCAATGGTTAAATTAATATCTTCACCCTGTACAGCAATTGTGTCATATTTTCCGTTTTTATACGAACCAATTTCACGATTGTATTTGTCTTTCTGGATATATTTTACACCTTTAATACCTCTCAGAATTTCTTCATAACTTTCTTCAACACCTTGTTTTCCAATTAAATCGCCACTATTGTAATAAGGATTTTTGGCAATCTGTTTTTCATTTACTTGTGTGATAAAACCAAAAATGTTTGCGCCATAATCTGCTTCATAATCACGTAAAGAACGTTTTTGAAAATAGAAGCCTTCATATTTTCTGATTTTTTCCTGAAAAGCGGCAAATTCTGCTTTATTAAGTTGTGCTAAAAAAACAGAAGGCAGTCTTGGGCTGTAAATCCTTGCTTTTGCGATTCTTTTCTCGTAATCTTCTTTTGTAATATTTAATAATTCGCAGAATTCGGTAATATTAAGATCATCTTTAATATCCCTGGGGATTACCATGATATCATAAGATGACTGATTTGCCACAAGAAGTTTTCCGTATCTGTCGTAAATATATCCGCGTTCAGGATAATCGTATTTTATTTTGATAGCATTATTTTCCGATTTTAATTTGAAAGAATCGTCAATAACCTGTAAATAAAATATCCTGATCACTAGCAAAGATGCTGCAATAATAATTAAAGTGGGCAGCAGGACTTTTCTCATCGTTTATTTGGCTTAATAAGATATATGATTATTATAGAAATGAGTATTGTGAAAACGGAACTAAATAAAGTTCTGAGTAAGATATCCCAGATGAATTTAAATTGAAAAGCTTCCAAAACAAATAAGACTATATGATGCAATAATACCGAAACCAAAATAAAAGAAAAGCGCTCAGGAGTTAAGGATTCGTTTAGTTTTATAGTTTGATATTCGTAGCTTAATCCGAAAGAAAACTTAAAAATATAAGGTCTGTAATAGGCTAAAATCACACAGGCAGCTGCATGAATACCACCTGAATTACAAAACATATCCATTGAAATACCCAATAAAAAACTGGAAATTATTAAACCGGATCGATTACTGTTTACAGGATATAAAATAATATATAGAATATACGGAAAAGGACTTATGTATCCTAAGAAATTCATATTATTAAAAATAACAATCTGAATTGCCAGTAACATAATAAATCGAAAAATATTGACTAACAATGCGCTATTCATCTTTTTCCTTGTTTTTGTTTTCTAAATTAATAAGTTCTTCTCTTCCCTTACTTTTGATAATATAAACATGTCCTAGATTAGTCATGTCATTAAATAATTTGACATTAATGGTGTAGAATGTCGTTTTTGTGTCAATGAAATATTTGTCAATTACACCAATATTGATGTTTTCAGGGAAAATTACAGATTGTCCACCTGTAACAATAGTATCTCCTTTTCTAACTGAAGCCAGTCTTGGAACATCTGTTAATTGAACGATTCCTGTGCTTTTTCCATCCCAGGTTAGAGAACCAAAATGATTGGATTTTTTTAATTTTGCATTAATCTGAGATTTCATATTCAGGATACTAATCACGGTAGAGTAATTTGGTGAAGTATTGTCTACAATTCCAATAATTCCTAAACTATTTATTACTCCCATATCTTGTTTAACACCTTCCTTTGATCCTGAGTTCAGGGTAAGATAATTTTCATGTGTACTATATGTATTATGAATTACTTTTGAAACAATAATGTCAGCTGGTTTTACACCTTTAATGCTGTCAATCATTGGTGCTTTTGTTGTATCCTCTTTGTTGAATAAAAGGCTTTTTAATCTTGCGTTTTCAAGTACCAGTTCGTCATTTTCAGTTCTCAAATTCAAATACTCATTTACGTTGTTTATTTTTTCATAAACGCCGCCACTGATAAAGTTAGCAGAACTAATCATCCTGCTTTTGTGAAAAGAGTGAGATTGGATTGTGAGTGCCAACGAAATGCCTAAAAGCAGCAAAAACAGCAATCGATTACTGTTTCTTATAATGAAATTAAAAATTTGCTGCATTTCTTGTTCGGTTATTTTGTTTCAGGATATGCTTTTGGGTTCAAATTTTTATTAGAGTCAAATGATTCAACTTGACTCTAATAAAAATATATAGATTGTTATGTTTATCTTATTTGATTAAGATACTTTTGAATTTTGCAATGTTTTTAAGTGCCATTCCGGTTCCGCGAACAACTGCTCTTAACGGATCTTCAGCAATGTAAACAGGTAAATCTGTTTTTTGTGAAATACGTTTATCAAGACCTCTTAACATAGATCCCCCACCAGCTAAATAAATTCCAGTGTTGTAAATATCAGCAGCTAATTCAGGAGGAGTTTGTGATAAAGTTTCCATTACAGCATCTTCAATACGCTGAATCGATTTGTCTAATGCTTTAGCAATTTCTCTGTATGAAACATCAACTTGTTTTGGTTTACCGGTAAGTAAATCTCTACCCTGAACAGACATGTCTTCTGGTGGGCCATCCAAATCTTCGATAGCCGCTCCAATTTGAATTTTTATTTTTTCAGCAGTACTTTCTCCAACAAATAAATTGTGTTGAGTACGCATATAATAAACGATATCATTTGTGAAAACGTCACCTGCAATTTTTACAGATTTATCACATACAATTCCGCCTAAAGCGATAACGGCAATTTCAGTTGTACCACCACCAATATCTACGATCATGTTTCCTTTTGGCTGCATGATATCGATACCAATACCAATTGCTGCTGCCATTGGTTCATGAATAAGATAAACTTCTTTACCATTTACTCGTTCACAAGATTCTTTTACTGCACGCATCTCAACCTCAGTAATTCCAGAAGGAATACATACTACCATTCTTAAAGCCGGAGTAAACATTCTCTTTTTTAATGCCGGAATACTTTTAATGAACATATTGATCATTTTTTCCGAAGCATCAAAATCGGCAATTACACCATCTTTCAAAGGCCTTATGGTCTTGATGTTTTCATGTGTTTTACCTTGCATCATGTTGGCTTCCTTACCAACAGCAATGATTTTGCCGGATATTCTATCGCGTGCAACGATAGATGGGCTATCAATAACAACTTTATCATTATGTATGATTAAAGTGTTTGCGGTACCAAGGTCTATCGCAATATCCTCGGTCATGAAATCAAAAAATCCCATAAGTTTGTTAGGGGTTTAAAATGTTATAATTAATTTATCGAACAAAGTTAAACAAATTAATGTTTAAAATGACGTGTTCCTGTAAATACCATTGCAAGATTATTTTCGTTGCAATAATTTATGCTTAATTCATCTTTTATTGAGCCTCCTGGCTGAATTACTGCCGTTATTCCTGCTTTTTTGGCTAATTCTACACAATCCGGAAAAGGGAAAAATGCATCGCTCGCCATAGAAGCTCCGGTTAAATCAAAACCAAAAGCTCTTGCTTTATCAACTGCCTGAATTAAAGCATCAACTCTTGAAGTCTGACCCGTTCCTGATGAAATTAATGTTCCGTTCTTTGCAAATACAATCGTATTCGATTTGGTGTTTTTACAAATTTTTGAAGCAAAGATCAAATCTTCTATTTCCTGAGCAGTTGGCTCTGTAGTTGTAACGGTTTTTAAATGCTCTTTAGTATCTGTAATATTATTTCTGTCCTGAATTAACAAACCATTAAGACAAGTTCTTACTTGGCGGGATGGTAATTCAACTTCATTTTGAACTAATATGATTCTGTTTTTCTTTTCTTGTAAAACGGCAATTGCTTCGTCATCATAAGCTGGAGCGATAACTACTTCGCAGAATAATTTATTAATTTCCTGTGCTGCCGCTAAATCAATTTTAGTATTGGCAATCAAAACACCTCCAAATGCAGATGTAGGATCACAAGCCAAAGCTGCCAAATATGCTTCGCTGATTGTTTTTCTTGAAGCCAATCCGCAAGCATTGTTGTGTTTTAAAATCGCGAATGTTGGTCCGTCAGTTTTAAATTCAGCAATTAAATTTACAGCAGCGTCAACATCTAATAAATTGTTGTATGACAATTCTTTACCGTGAATTTTTTTGAACATAGCGTCAAAATCTCCAAAAAAGAATCCTTTTTGGTGAGGGTTTTCGCCATATCTCAAAACTTGCCCGTCAGCGATACTTTCTTTGTAGATGGTCTCGTCTGTATTAAAATAATTAAAAATTGCTCCGTCATAGTGAGAAGAAACGTGGAACGCTTTTGTTGCTAACAATCTTCTGTTTTCAAGAGTAGTTGCTCCATTTTGTTCTGTAATTAAATCTAAAAGCAGGCTGTATTCATTTACTGAAGCTACAATTACTGTATCCTTAAAGTTTTTTGCACCGGCACGGATTAATGAAATTCCGCCAATATCAATTTTTTCAATAATATCTTGTTCGCTTGCACCGGAAGCAACCGTTTTTTCAAAAGGATACAAATCAACAATCACCAAATCAATCTGTGGAATATCAAATTCTTTCATTTGCTGAACATCACTTTCATTGTCCTGACGATTTAAAATTCCACCAAAAATTTTCGGGTGTAATGTTTTAACTCTTCCTCCAAGAATTTCAGGAAATGAAGTAATATCTTCAACAGGAACTACCGGAATACCAAGATTCTTAATGAAATCTTCAGTTCCGCCCGTTGAATAAAGTGTAACGTTTTGTTCGTGTAATTTTCTAACGATAGGCTCTAATCCATCTTTCGAAAAAACAGATATTAAGGCTGATTGTATTGTTTTAGTTGTGCTCATTGTGTAGTTATAATTTTCAGACTGCAAAAGTAGTTTTTTTTGATAATATATTTAAAGGAATTCTTGTAACATTATATTAAAAAAAACTACTGATGAGTTAGTTACCTTTTATTAGGTTTTTGATTTAAATTTATTGAATTTTACTTTATCGAAAAAAATGAATATATGCTTCTTTATTTAAGATTATTGAATGAAAGTCTAAGCTTTGCCATCAATGCTTTGCGTAATAATAAATTGCGAACTTTATTATCGTTGTTAGGTGTGACCATTGGTATTTTTTCGATCATTGCCGTACTCGCTGCTGTTGATTCTCTGGATAGAAAAATTTCAAAAGATTTAAGCAGTTTAGATAAAAATACGATTTATTTAATGAAATATTGCTTTGGACCTTCTGAAATTCCACAATGGAAAAGAGAGCAGTTTCCAAATGTCAAATATGATGAATATATTGCGCTTAAAAACTCTCTAAATAATACAGATCAGGTAGGTTATCAGTTATTTGTAAATCATGAAACTTTAAAATATGATTCAAAAACCGTTGCAGATGTAAATATGATTCCGTCTTCATTTGAGATGGTGGATATTGATGGATTAACTTTTGACAAGGGAAGGTTTTATAATGAATCCGAATCAAATTCGGGAACTCCTGTAATTGTTTTAGGATTTGATATTGCCAACGGACTTTTTGGAGAAAGTGATCCTGTCGGAAAAAGTATTCGTTTGTACGGTCAGCGCTTTACTGTTATTGGTGTAATGGCAAAACAAGGTGCGGGATTTTTTGGTGACAGTAATGACACATCGGTTTATTTTCCGGCTAATTTTCTGCGTCGAATGTACGGAGATAGTGATGCTATGACTCCTGTGATTGTTTTAAAGCCAGTAAAAGGAATCGATATGGACGCTTACAAAGCTGAAGTTGCACAAAAACTTAGAGCAATTCGTGGTATGAAAGCAGGAGAGATGGATAACTTTTTTATCAATGTACTTTCCGGCTTTACAGATTTTATTGATGGAATTTTAGGTCAGATGAATGTTGTAGGATGGATTATAAGCGGGTTTTCTCTTTTAGTCGGAGGTTTTGGAATCGCAAATATTATGTTCGTATCGGTAAAAGAAAGAACCAATTTAATCGGAATTCAAAAATCGTTGGGTGCCAAAAACCGATTCATTTTATTTCAGTTCTTATTTGAAGCTATTATTCTTTCAGTAATCGGAGGAATCATCGGATTATTGATGGTTTGGGGGATAGCATTCATTTTAACCAAAGCACTCGATTTTGAATTTGTTTTAAGTTTTGGAAATATAATGTTGGGGACCACTTTGGCGGGTCTTATTGGATTGATTTCAGGAATATTGCCTGCAATTTCTGCAGCTAATTTAGATCCGGTTGAAGCTATTCGAACAGGTATGTAAGCTTTTTAAAACCTCTAAGATTGAGTTGTGTTCTGTTTTTGCTTGGAGCTTCTTAAAAAAGAAACAGAGATTTTAGCCTAATTATTGTGCGCTTATTTTTCTATAATTTGGGTTTTATGAAAGGAAATGTAATTCTTTTTTTATCCCATTTAATGTTTTCTGAATTGTAATATTCGTTGTTTTTCTTATACTTAAAAACAGTGTCTTCCTCTTGAGTTGTTCTTCTTATGAAATATGAATCATTTTGGTCTAATGAAGATTCAATGGCATTTATTAAATCAAAATAATTTTGAGTTTTTAAAGTGTCTAATGTCGATGCTATAAAAGTTATGTTTTGAAAATTATCTTTATAATTTAATTTTATAAAATCGGAAATCATATTATTTGGTATTTCTATTAAATCTTTTGGCTGTAAATTTATGAAATGAGGAATTGTATCATCAAATTTATAGCCACAGATTCGTCCAATTTTTTCTCTTTGGGAATAATAAATTTTCGAGTCTTTATCAATAATAAAAGTGTTAGTGCCGTAAAATAGCCAGCCTGGTATTGGAGGAGGTGGAGGGATATTTTTGTCCTTTGGCTTGTTGGAGATATTGGTGATGATGTCTTTTTTTGACATTATATATGGAGTGTTTTCAATTGTGTTTTCCTTTTTAGAACAATTAAGGAGCAAACAAATAATAAAACCAATAAAAACTCTTTTCATATAAATAAGATTTAAAATAAAGATATAAAAAAATCCCACCTGCAATTAAGCGGATGAGATTTTAATATTTTAGAAGTTTTTAAAACTATCTAATTGTATTATTCTGAATCAAATCAATATACAAGTTGATTTTATCTTTCAAATCTTTTCTTGGTGTAATAAAATCAAGGAAACCGTGCTCTAAAAGGAACTCAGCTGTTTGAAAACCTTCAGGTAGATCTTTTCCTGTAGTATCACGAACCACACGCGGACCGGCAAAACCAATCAACGCACCAGGTTCGGAAATATTGATATCTCCTAACATAGCGTAAGATGCAGTTGTTCCTCCGGTAGTTGGATCAGTACATAAAGAAATGTACGGTAAGCCGGCTTCGGCAAGCTGTGCCAATTTTACAGACGTCTTAGCCAACTGCATTAAAGAGTAAGCAGCTTCCATCATACGGGCTCCTCCAGATTTGGAAATCATGACAAAAGGTAATTTGTTTTTGATTGCATGATCAATACCTCTTGCGATTTTTTCACCTACAACAGCCCCCATAGATCCACCGATAAAAGCGAAATCCATAGCACAGACAACAAGTTCTTTTCCTTTAGATTTTCCTACTCCGGTACGAACAGCATCCTTCAGATGCGTCTTTTCCATTACATCTTTCAGTCTCTCTGCATATTTTTTTGTATCCACAAAATGCAAAGGATCTTTTGATGTCATGTTTTTATCCAACTCAACAAATTCGTTGTTGTCGAATAAAATTTCAAAATAGATTGCGCTTCCAATTCGAACGTGAAAATCATCTTCCGGACTTACGAATAAGTTTCTCGCTAATTCATCAGCGTCAATAATTTTTCCGGTAGGAGATTTGTACCACAATCCTTTCGGAACGTCCATCTTATCTTCTGTAGCAGTCGTAATCCCTTTTTCCTGTCTTTTAAACCAAGCCATATTTTTGATTTTTGATTTTAGACTTAAAGATTTTAGATTTTAGATTCATGAAAATCTAAAATCTAAAATCAGCAATCTGAAATTATAGTGTATTTACGTTATTCAAATCTGCAAAAGCTTGCTCAAGTCTTGCGTTGAATGTTACTTCGCTTTCACGAACCCATCTTCTTGGGTCATAGAATTTTTTGTTAGGAACATCAGCACCTTCAGGGTTACCAATTTGAGATTTCAAATAGTCAAGGTTTTTAACCATATAATCACGAATTCCTTCAGTATATGCAAATTGTAAATCTGTATCGATGTTCATTTTGATAACTCCGTAGCTAATTCCTTCTCTAATTTCTTCAAGTGTAGAACCTGAACCTCCGTGGAAAACGAAATCAACAGGATTGTGACCTGTGTTGAATTTGTTTTGAACGAAATCCTGAGAATTTTTTAAGATTTTTGGAGTCAATTTTACGTTTCCTGGTTTGTAAACACCGTGAACGTTTCCAAACGCAGCAGCAATTGTAAATTTAGGGCTTACTTTAGATAATTCTTCGTAAGCATAAGCTACTTCTTCTGGCTGAGTGTATAATTTTGAGCTGTCAACATCAGAGTTGTCAACACCATCTTCTTCACCACCCGTAATACCAAGTTCGATTTCTAATGTCATTCCCATTTTGCTCATTCTTGCCAGGTATTCTTTACAGATCTCGATGTTTTCTTCGATTGGCTCCTCAGACAAATCGATCATGTGAGAACTGAATAATGGTTTTCCTGTTTGTGCAAAATGTTTTTCAGATGCATCTAACAAACCATCGATCCAAGGCAATAATTTTTTTGCACAGTGGTCAGTATGTAAAATTACGGTAGCTCCGTAAGCTTCTGCTAAAGTATGAATGTGTTTTGCTCCCGCGATACCTCCTGCGATTGCTGCTTTTTCACCTGCATTAGATAATCCTTTTCCAGCGTTGAATTGTGCTCCTCCGTTTGAAAATTGAATGATAACCGGAGCGTTAAGTTTTGCTGCAGTTTCAAGAACTCCATTAATTGTACTTGATCCGGTAACGTTTACTGCCGGAAGTGCAAATCCTTTTTCTTTTGCATAATTAAAGATTTCCTGTACCTGATCTCCTGTAGCTACTCCTGGTTTAATATTGTGTGCCATTGTAATTTTTTTTAGTTGTTTTTAGGTTTTTAGGTTGCAAAAATAAGAATTAATTAGCATTAGAACGGATAATTTATCCCAAAATTTAAAACCGAATGCCCAAAATTGTATTCTTTAAACCATCTGTCTCCCTTGTCATGCGCCGGATTATAAGTCTTAAAGCCTAAATCTAAGCGAATAACAAAAAAGCTTAAATCATATCGCAAACCAAATCCGGAACCTAAAGCAATTTCATCGAAATCGTTTAAGCTGGAGAATTTTGCCTTTTCATCAGTTACATTATCGAGGACATTCCAGATATTTCCGGCATCTGCAAAGATCGCGCCTTTAACATCTCCGAAAATTTTAAACCTAAATTCTCCACTAAGAGCGATTTTCATATTGGCTTCATTAAAATCATTTACTGCATTTGTACTTCCGGGACCTAATGCGTAAGGTTGCCACGCACGATTGTCATTTGATCCTCCTGAATAGTAACTTCGCGAAAAAGGAATGTAATCAGAATTTCCAAAAGGAATTGCAATACCAAAAAAGCTTCTTACTGCCAACACTTTTTCTTTGCCGAAATCCCAGTGTTTGATATAGTCAAATTCGGTTTTTATATATTCAGAATACTCCAGATTAAATATGTCATAATTACCGCGTGAATTTTTAGGTAAACTTGCCACACTTGAAATGGCCGATAATAAAGTCCCCGCTGATTCTATTTTGGTTTTAAACTGATAGAAAGTATTGTCGGCTAAATCCTTTTTAGTTGTTTTGGTAAAAGTATAGCTGGTAGCTAAAATAAAGTCATTTTCGGTAAGTCGAATTCTTCTTTCTTCTATGCTTTCAATGTCTTTGTATTCTGGATCTGATGGTGTCAAAGCTGTTCTGTTATTTATAACATCATTTGTGAAACCTGTTGTTCCTTTAGGTATGGTCAGGTTTTTTCGATTTTGTTCTTCTGGTGAATCTCCCCAGTTGTCAGCATTTACATTGTAATCTTTTCCAATACCATTCAATTCATCATAAGAAGAAGTATAAACCTTAAAATAATTATCAGGGTTCAGGTTACGGACATATTGTGCGTTTAGTAAGTCTAATTTTGCCGAATTGTATCTTTTTGGAGACCAAAGATAGGATAGACCTCCGGTGAAGTTTTCTTTGTCCAGTCCGATGTTTCTTTGTTTAGAAAAACCAGCTGCTATTGATGTAGATGGGATCATGCTTTTCGGAATAATTTTCTCAGTTCCAAAAGGCATTAAAATTCTAGGGAAATTAAGTTTCATGTCAACCCCATATTCTGAAACATTAAAGAAATTATCATTAGGATTGGCCATATCTTTTGATGAACCCACATTTACACGTGCGGAAATTTCTAAGGTTTCAGCCCTGTTGAATACATTTCGAATCGTTTCAGAAACACTGGCTCCAATTCCAAAATCCTGAATATTAGAGTGAGTTAAATCTAAAGTAGCTCCAAAACTGTATTTTTTTCGTGGTGTTAAATAAACTTTTGCAATTAACGATTGGGCAGTTGAATCTCGTTTGTCAACTTCATATTGTATGGATGGATAATTAAAAATTTTCAGATTGTTTAGATAACGTGATGAAAGAGTGGTTCTGAAATCAGCATAAGTGCCTCCTTTTGTTATAAAAATAGCATCAGTAATTGCACGGGGCTTGTATTTTAATCTGTCATAACTATATAAGTTGAAATTTTTGTATGTAGTGCTGTCTTTGATTTGGCTTTTTGCACGGGCTGGTGAATAATCGGTATAAATGTTAACATCGCTTATTTTATACAATTTAAAAGGTTCTGTTCTGCTGGAATCTTTTTCTTGTATGCTGTTATCTTTGATAATTAAATTTATATCGGCTTTGTTCTTTTTACCAATAGTGTCAACGTCAAAAGTTACATAAGTAGGCTGAAAAAAGTAGGCTCCGTGGTTTCTAAAATAGGTAGTAATGCGGTTTTTTTCTTCTTCAAAATCACTTGTTTTAAATTGATTTCCTGATTTTAAAATAGGAGGCTCAGGGTTTGTTTTATATAATGAATCTAAAGCCGGAGTACTAATGTTTTGTTTAATAGAATCTAAGGTGTAAACAGCTCCTGTTGTAATATTGTAATTGATTTTTGCTCTTTTATAACCGACACTGTCAATGTCATAATTCATCGCTACATTGAAATAACCATTATTGAAATAATAAGATTTTAAGCGAAGTAACGTTTTTTTAGTTTTTGAAGTATCAATAATTACTGGAGCTTCTCCGGTTCTTTTTAAGAATTCATGGATGCCTTTGTACAGAAAGGATTGTCCAAGGCGATCTACCTGTTTAGCAGATAATATTTTTGATTGGCGCTCATATTTGCCCGGGTTGTTTTTAAATTTTGCCTGATAAGTAGAATCAGGATTTAATTTTGCCAGATTATACAAGTTTAAACGCAGGCGAAATCCTAATAAATTACTATTTGGTTTTTGATACATTTGATTAGAGGCAGTTTCGTCATTGGTAGATTTGCCGTTTACAATAATATCATTTTTTGTAAGTAAGTTTTTTCCGTCTGGAACTCTTTTCACAGCATTACAAGCGCAAATAAATATTGCTATTAGAATAAATGCTGTTATTTTTGTAAAAATCTTTTTCAAGTGTTTTTAAATATTTAATTCAAAAGTACATTATATTTTATGATTAGTAAAAATCAAATAAAACTTATAACAGGTTTGCATCAAAAAAAACAACGTTTTGCTAATCAATTGTTTTTTGCCGAAGGAATTAAAGTAATTCAGGAATTGCTGCAGTCCAATTTTGAATTAGAATATTTGTTCACTACGCAAAATGATTTTGAAAAGGTTGAATTTTCAAAACGTATTTCTATTACAGAACAAGAACTAAAAAAAATAAGCGCCTTATCAACTCCAAATACCTGTTTGGCTGTATTCAAAATCCCTGCCGAAAAAAAAATAATCGATTCAGATCTAATTTTAGCTTTGGATGATATACGGGATCCAGGAAATTTAGGAACCATTTTAAGACTTTGCGATTGGTTTGGAATTCAGCAAATCATCTGTTCAAAAGAAACTGTTGATATTTACAATCCAAAAGTAGTGCAGGCCACAATGGGATCTATCGCAAGAGTAAATGTAAATTATGTTGATTTGAAATCTTTTATAACAAACGCAAAATTGCCTGTCTTTGGAACTTTTATGAATGGTGAAAATATCTATCAATCTGCATTACCTCAAAACGGAATCATTATTATGGGTAATGAAGCCAATGGTATTTCGGCAGAGATTGAAAAAACAGTAACAAGCCGACTCACAATTCCCAGATTTGGTAAACTGCAAAAAACCGAAAGTTTAAATGTAGCAACCGCCACTGCTATTGTTCTTAGTGAGTTTAAACGAAAAAGTTAAGCTTTTGTTTTAATGAAAAGTAAAATTTATTAAAATCGCTCTCGATTTCATAGAGCTTATATTATCTGTCCATGGACTATTTGGGTTTTCAAGTGTTTTATTGTCTCTGATTAATTCATCAGTTATACCAAACATGCCTCTGATAGATGGAGAGAAAATAAAATATTCAGAGAAAATATCGATACCGAAACCAATTTCATATGCAGAACTCCAAGATTTAGTTCTAAATGTACCTTCAAAATTGTCGTCTTTAGATTTTGAATTGCTGGATAAATTTAAAGTAGTAGAAAGTCCTCCTGTTAAATAAGGACGTATGTTTCCGGTACGCAAAGCTGAAAATTTCAATAATAATGGAAAATGAATGTAAGTGCTGTTTACTTCTCTTAAATAATCATTTTCTGAAGTGAACTCAGGATAATGTAGATCTCTTTTTGTATAATACAAACCTGGTTCAAAACGTAAATTTACATATTCCTGCAGTCTTAAATCTGCGACAACCCCAACATTAAATCCTGTTGTTTTTTTTACCTGAATATCCTCTGCAACCTGTTTATAATCAAATTTAAAATCAAAGCTGTTAAAGCCTAAATAATAACCAAAATACAGGCGTTGTTTTTGCCAGTTTTCCAGGTTAATAATGGGATCTTTACTAAACATGCTTTTAGCAAATTGAGAATATCCCTGTGTCGATAATACTAATAAAATTAAGACTACTGTTTTTTTCATATTATTTTTTAGAAGCAGAATATATAGTTGCAACTCCAAAAGTTTGAGGCATCGCCACAACATCTATAAACCCAATTTTTCTTAAAATATTGTTCAGAGCCTCCCCATAAGGAAAAGCAGCAGCAGATTCTGATAAATATCCATAAGCAGAATTATCTTTAGAAAATAATTTTCCTATAATGGGAAGTATACTTTTGGTGTAAAAACGATATCCTTGTTTATAAGGTGTTTTGTCAGGAACTGAAGTTTCTAAAATCACAAACACACCGTTAGGTTTTAAAACTCTTAAGATTTCAGCAAAACCTTTTTCTAAATTCTCAAAATTCCGAACTCCAAATCCTACTGTAATAGCATCAAAATAATTATCCTCAAACGGCAAGTTTTCAGAATCGCCTAAGACTAATTCAATTGTATTTGAAAGTTTTTTTTCTTCCACTTTTTTTCTTCCAACTTCCAGCATTCCGGCAGAAATATCTAAGCCAATAATTTTTTCGGCATTACTTTGTGCCATTAAAATAGCAAGATCTCCGGTTCCGGTAGCAATGTCAAGTATGATTTTTGGGTTAGAATCAGAAACTATTTTCAAAACTTTTTTACGCCATTTTACATCTATTCCAAACGAAATTACACGATTTAAATTATCGTAGTTTCCTGATATAGTGTCAAACATTTGGGCAACTTGTTCTTTTTTACCTAATGTTGAGTTTTTGTACGGAGTTATTTTTTCAGACATTTTTTTTATTTACGCAAATATAACATAAAGTATTTAACTGCAATTGTGTTTCTTAATTAGGATAGAAAATGTTTTTCAGACATTAAATCGGGATATTTAGTAAAATCACTAAAAGTGGGTATTGTAGGTAAGGTATTTATTGGTGAATTTAGCATCTGTAAAAATGTTAATATTTTTTCAATGATTAATAGAGATACAATGACCCAAATCAAATGGGTGCTCCTTGCGCTTAGCATCTCGTTTGTTCTTGTAAGCTGTTTTGAAAGTACTGTTTTTGAGAGCAGTATTATATTTAAAGCGCAAAATACGTTCTTAGGATTAAATTTGTTTTTGGAAATTTTAATTTTCTTTGCCTTTAGTACCTTCGTGGTATTTGGTATTAAGGGTTTTTTTGAGATGTACTCTCAAAAAATATCAAATGTTATTATATTCCTCTCAGGGGTATTTTTAATATTTGTAATTTTTATTTTATGTTATCAAATATTGTTTCTGGAGTAGGTCATTGCTCTAATCATTGGATTTAAATAAAAACATCCTCAAGCAATTGAGGATGTTTTTTTATTTTTTAATGTATGTTTCGTAGGTATAATCATAAAGGTGGGTCTCATCTTTAAAGTTTTCTTCGGATTCAACCAATTGCCATTCCCTCTCATTAATTTTAGGAAAAAAGGCATCGGCTTCAAAGGTGTTATGCACGCGGGTTATTTCAATTATATCAGCATACTGCAATCCTAAACTATAAATTTCTCCGCCTCCTATGATGTATGAATCTTCATTTTCCGGGCATATTGAAATGGCTTTTTCCATACTGTCAACGACTATGCAGCCTCCCGGGTTATAGTTTTCTTGTCGGGATATTACAATATGTGTTCTGTTGGGTAATGGTTTTGGAAAACTTTCAAAAGTTTTTCTTCCCATTATGATATGGTGATTAGTAGTAAGTGATTTGAATCTTTTAAAATCATTTGGGAGATGCCAGACTAATTTGTTTTTTTTTCCCAAGGCATTGTTTTCGGCAACAGCCGCTATCATTATAAGCATAGTGTATTCAAACTAAATTTTATTTTCAGGATTATCATTTATGGAAGATTCTAGTTGATTAATTCTCTTTTGCTGAAGAGCAACCAATCGGTCAATTTGTTCTCTTTCCCATTTTTTGTTCATAAATCGATCTGTGATATAAATTTTTATGAAGTGCAAAATAAAAATAAAAAACCATATAGTAATAATCCAAATGCACCAATTTTCTGCTGTTCCAATGCGAAATCCACAGAATCTATTGGCGATAAATAAAAATAAACTCCCCAATAGAAAAAGTACAAAATGAAAATATAATGTTTTTTTCTGTCTGATTCTTTTACGGGCATATTCGTATTGTTCGTGAACTTCTTTTTCCATAATTGATTCAAAATAAGATTATAAAGTTATAATTTATTTTGAAAACTCACTATTTTGAATAAATAATATTTGGTTTGAAATTGACAGTAAATCCGAATTTACGAATTTAAAAGCTTTAAATTAAAGATGTTACAAAAAAAATGCTTCTAATTACCATAATCATAAATCATGTTATAAGATATTGTTAACTCAAATGAATTTGCGAACTTTGAGTATAAAACTAAAAATGAAACAGTTATGTCTTTAAAAAAACAATTTATCAAAACGAAACCAGTTGTTAAGGTAACATTTTCAATTGATGCTAAGGATGCTAATTCTGCCGCAGTAGTTGGAGATTTTAATAACTGGAACATAGAAGAAGGAACATTAAGCAAGCTAAAAAATGGAACTTTTAAAGCCACTTATGATTTAGTAAAAGATGCTATTTATGAGTTTAAGTATGTAGTTGACGGGCTTTATATTAACGATCCGGAAGCAGATTCTTATAGATGGAATGATTTTGCAGGAAGTGAAAATAGTGTTTTAGTAGTATAAAAAAATCCGCTGATGCGGATTTTTATAATTTTATACTGCAACACTTCCTTTTATTCCTGCATGAGGTTCGTAATCTAAAAGTGTAAAATCATTATAATCAAAATCAAAAATGTTTTTGATCTCAGGATTTAAAATCATTTTGGGTAATGGTTTCGGTTCTCGTGTTAATTGCAGTTCCAATTGCTCAAAATGATTGTTGTAAATGTGTGCATCACCAAAAGTGTGAATGAATTCACCATATTCTAAATCGCAAACTTGCGCAATCATCATGGTTAATAATGCATATGAAGCAATATTGAAAGGAACTCCTAAGAAAATATCAGCACTTCGTTGATATAACTGACAGGATAGTTTTCCTTTTGTTTCGCCTTTTTCAGTATCCGGATTCGAAACGTAAAATTGAAAAAAAGCATGGCAAGGAGGTAAAGCTGCCTTATTGTTGGCTACGTTTTCTTCAAATGACTTTTTTGTATCCGGCAAAACTGATGGATTCCAGGCAGAAACCAGCATTCTGCGGCTATTCGGATTTGTTTTTAATTCAGTAATCAATTCAGAAATTTGATCGATTTCTTCGCTATTCCAATTACGCCACTGATGTCCGTAAACCGGGCCTAAATCTCCATTAGAATCTGCCCACGCATCCCAAATTTTTACTCCGTTTTCCTGAAGATATTGAATATTGGTGTCGCCTTTTAAAAACCAAAGCAATTCATAAATAATCGATTTTAAATGTAGTTTTTTGGTTGTAACCATTGGAAAACCTTCACTTAAATCAAAACGCATCTGATAACCAAATACGCTTTTAGTTCCGGTTCCGGTTCGGTCTCCTTTTTGATTGCCGTTTTCTAAAACGTGTTTTACCAGATCTAAGTATTGTTTCATGGTGTGTTTATTCTGTTAATTGTTTAATCGTTTAATCGAATAAACGGTTTGAGGATTAAACATAAAAAATTATCTTCTTGAGATTTCGTCTCTGATTTTAGCTGCTTTCTCATAATCTTCCTGAGAAACTGCCTGGTCTAAAAGTTCGTTTAGCTCTTGTAAACTGTGTTTGGCATAAACATCCCCAGACTGGTTCGTTTCTTCTTCGTGTCCGAAAGTTTCTGGATTAGAAAGTACATCATCGATTTCCTGCGATCCTGCGTCAGTTTCAGCAGTATTAGATTTTAAGTAAATACCTGCTTTATCTAAAATGTTTTTATAAGTAAAAATAGGAGCACTGAACCGTAATGCTAAAGCAATTGCATCAGATGTCCTGGCATCTATAATTTCTTCTATTTTGTCTCTTTCACAAATCAGACTTGAATAAAAAACGCCATCTACAAGCTTGTGAATGATTACCTGTTTTACAACGATATCAAATCTTTCTGCAAAATTCTTGAATAAATCGTGTGTTAATGGACGAGGTGGTTTAATCTCTTTTTCTAAAGCAATAGCAATTGATTGGGCTTCAAAAGCACCAATAACAATAGGTAGTTTTCTTTCGCCATCGACTTCATTCAAAATTAAGGCATATGCGCCATTTTGAGTTTGGCTGTATGAAATTCCTTTTATAGACAATTTTACTAGACTCATATATATTTGTAAAAGTGGAGTTTGACTCCACATTTTAATACTTTTTTTGATTGGAAAATAAAGGTGCAATTTTAATCAAAAAATATGGAACAAAAAAGCCACCTAAAGCAAAGATACGATTATCTTATTTTTAGGCAGCTATATTTTTATAGAGAATTTCTTAAATTAAGAATGTTGTGATTTGAAAGCTTTTAGTTTCTCAATTAATTGAGGTACAATTTCGAATGCATCTCCTACTACACCATAATCAGCTACCTTAAAGAATGGAGCTTCTGGATCACTATTAATAACCACTTTTACTTTTGATGAATTGATACCTGCAATGTGCTGAATCGCTCCGGAAATTCCTACTGCAATGTATAAGTTTGTTGCAACCGGTTTTCCTGTTTGTCCAACGTGTTCACTGTGAGGTCTCCATCCTAAGTCAGAAACTGGTTTGGAACATGCAGTTGCAGCACCTAAAACAGACGCTAAATCTTCAATTAATCCCCAGTTTTCAGGGCCTTTTAATCCACGTCCACCAGAAACTACGATGTCGGCATCAGCAATAGATACTTTTCCGTTTACTTTTTCAACAGATTCTACTTTTACTCCAAAATCATTTTCTCCAATAGTTGGATTAAAATCTTCTTCTGCTCCGGCTCCTGCACTTTCAAAAATTCCGTAAGAGTTTTTAGCTAAACCAAGAACTTTTACATCAGTATTAATTTCTGTAATATTGAAAGCTTTGTTTGAGAAAGCATTTCTTTTTACCTGAAATGGTGCAGTGCTAACCGGCAATCCAACAACATTTGAAGCAAAACCAGCCTGTAAAGACACTGCTACTAATGATGAAAGATATATACTGTCTGTAGTAGAAGAGAGCAATATTACTTTTGCTCCTTCTTTTTGAGCAGCTTGTTTAATGACATCAGCGTAAGCCTTTGCTGTAAAACCTGCTAATTTATCATTGTTTACTTTTAATACTTTATCAACTCCGTATTTTGCTAATTCGCTTACGTCACTGATGTTTACAGTTACAGCAGTAACCGTTGTTCCTAAAGTTTCAGCTACTTTCTTTGCGTAAGACGCTAATTCGAACGCTACCTTTTTAAATTTTCCTTCTGCAGATTCTGCATATATTAATAATGACATAATTTTTATTTTTAGTCATAAAGCTTAAAAGTGTAAAGTCATAAAGATAGTATTACTGATTTTCCCTTTTGACTTTTGACTTTCGACTTTTTGACGGTTAGATTACTTTTGCTTCGTTGTGTAATAAATTGATCAACTCATCTAAATTATCTGCAGCAACTAATTTTACTGCTGATTTTGGAGCTGGTTTTTCAAATTTAACTGCTTTTGTGTTTATGGGCGCATCAATAGGCTCAAGGATTGTTAAAGCTTTTGTTCTTGCTGTCATAATTCCTCTCATGTTCGGAATACGTAAGTCTTTTTCTTCAACAAGTCCTTTTTGTCCACCAATGATTAATGGTAGAGTAGTGCTTACAGTTTCTTTTCCACCGTCAATTTCGCGAACTGCTTTTACATTGTTTCCGTCAACAGTTAAAGAAGTACAAGAGTTTAAAAAGTTAGATCCTAAAATTCCGGCAATCATTCCAGGAACCATTCCGCCATTATAATCTAAAGATTCTTTTCCTGCGATTACTAAGTCGTAACCGCCATTTTTAATTACTTCGGCTAATTGTTTTGCAACAAAAAAGCCGTCAGTTGGATTTGCATTTACACGAATTGCCTCGTTTGCACCTATTGCCAAAGCTTTGCGTAAAGTTGGCTCAGTGTCAGGACCTCCCACATTTACAACAGTTACATTGGCACCTTGTTGTTCCTGAAACCAAATAGCGCGGGTTAAACCAAACTCATCATTAGGATTAATTACATATTGTACACCATTGGTATCGAATTCTGAATCACCATTGGAGAAGTTAATTTTTGAAGTAGTATCAGGCACATGGCTGATGCAAACCAATATTTTCATAAGTATATATTTTATATTTATTAATTTCTTTTACAAATTTAGAATTTAATTTGGAATAATTATACTATGCGCGCATAATATTTTAAAAACTATTACGATTTCGAAGATTACTAATTTATTCGCAGATTATTTCTTTTATATCGAAATGATGTCTTCGTTTGTTTGCTTTTTCAAAAAAATACATCTTTAGGTGTATTTTTAGGTAAGATATTTAAATTTAATTTTGGAAAAATTTAATTCCTGAAATATGAAACAATTTTACAAAAAACTAAGTATTTTTTTTACTGTCGTAATATTGCTTTTTACGTCCTGTTCCAAAGATGAAACAACAAAAGAAGAACCAGCCAGTTATAGTCTTCTGTCCAGTGAAACTCTTCCTGGTGAAGTGGTTGAAATTAAGACAAGTAAGGAAAATAAAGAACAGGAGATTGAAGTTCTTTTAGATGGGAAGCCAGTTAAGGCTTATGCAAACGGAGGGTATTCTTATGTTTTCATGACACCTGTATTGCCTTCTGGAAATTATGATATTATACTTCCTTCAAACAAAGATAATGTAACTTTAAAAATAAAAATTGGCAATTATGTTGCGATTACTCAGCCTGAAGAAGTTATAAATGAATTTATAAACAATAGGGATGAAAGTTTTGAAGAGATTAAGAAAATGGGCACTACTCCTGAAACACTTTTATTGATAGATCAGGTGAAACAAGAATGGGAATTTCAATACAGTAAGGTGTCGGAAGCAGATAAGCTACAGTTGGCCTATATCCTGCAAAAAAACACAATAAACCCTGATTGGTTCAGTGCTCCATCTGAATATCCTGAAAATTATTATAACAAGTCCACTATTTTTGCTTTAGATGCTGGTGAAAAATTAGTAACTACGGCTAAAGAATTTGTTACTGCAGAGACAGTTTGTCTGGCATCAATACCAGCTTTGGTAGGAACGGGGAGGTTATTTATAGCTGCTCCCAATTTTGTGACAGGGGCTATCTTTGTTGCCACTTTTACTGTTTTTATTGTTTCGAGGGAGGTAGCAATTAACAAAGCAAAACAAGTTGGAAACCTAAAAGGTGTCGCTGAAGCAGTTTCTGATCTTTCCAATAAAACCGGAGATTTAGTTTTGGTTAAAGATGTAGATACTGATGTCAGTTTGAAAGTCAATTTTAGAAATTTGAAAGAAGCAGATCTAAATATTCAACCTGATATTACAAAAGCTTTTAATGGAGAAAAAAAGTTTGCTGAAGAAGATGGAAAAATAAAGAAATTATACGACCAGGCAATTCAATTTACACAAAAATTAAAGGGGTTGTTTGTAAATCATACTGCCACAATTGGAAAAACTCCTGAACGTAGCATGACTTTGGCGGTATTGGATAAAGATATAATTGTAAAAGGTTCAGGCAATGCTGATGTTAAAATAAGTACTACTCTAAATGGAGAAGTTCGAAAAATTAAAGCAACATCTACCAGTACAAAAGATATTGATTTTACATTAAAAATAGCTTATAAAAGAGCAGTAGATGGTGTAGAAATAGTTAAGGATATCCCTTGTGTTTTAAAGGCAAGTGCAACGTTGCTTGGAACTTGGGAATTAGAATCGTTTGAGAATGGAATTCCAGTTGGACAATATAGATATTCTTATAGTAATACCTGTAAAAGTATAGCTACTATTTATTCTACAACTTTAAAAAAGACATTTGTATTTACTGAAAATACCTATAGTATTAATCAACGTGATGGATATATCGATTATAACTACATTATAGATTATTCAAACTGTTCTATAGAAAAAGATTATCCAGATTTGGTAGGAGAAGTTGACGCTGCTGAAAATGGAACATATGTTTTTGATGGAAAAACTTTTTCTTATACAGTAGAAAAAAGTGGATTTAAGTGGGCTTATGAAATCACTTTTATTAGTGCAAATAAGATCAAAATGGGAGGAGACGTATATGTCAGAAAATAGACAGGATAATATCATTTGCAATTTGTCCTCAATATCATGGACAAAAAAAGATAATCTTAGAAAAGAGTTCTGAAAAATTTAAAGAATGAGATTCATTAAAAGGGTAGAAGATAATATTTTCTATCCTTTTTTTATTAACTATAGTCTTAAATAAAAATCAAATGGTACTGCCTAATTACTGAAAAGAATTATTCTTTAACCTGTATACTTCTTCCTAAAATTCGATAAAGCTAATTAGAAAAACATATTTTGTTATTTAGTTTTTCATTAGTTTGTATTGAAAGTGATTTTTATAAAATAATATAAGCAAAATTGAGTTTTTACAAGATATCTTTTAATGAAAAAAAGTGACTCTGTATCTATTTTGTAAATATCACAATATATTTTAAAAAGTTAAAAGTGAAAGAAGAACGAGAAGTTACTGTTATTTTAAACTCAATTTATGCTTTTAAGTTATTTAAAATATTTATTTTTGCTCATCAGAAAAAAGAATATAACATACAACTATGAGAACAATACAATTTAGAGAGGCCATTTGCGAAGCGATGAGCGAAGAAATGCGTCGCGATGAATCCATATATTTAATGGGCGAAGAGGTTGCAGAATACAACGGAGCATACAAAGCTTCAAAAGGAATGCTTGCTGAGTTTGGCGAAAAAAGAGTAATCGATACTCCAATTGCTGAGCTTGGGTTTACAGGAATTGCAGTAGGTTCTGCAATGAACGGTAACCGACCAATTGTAGAATATATGACTTTCAACTTTTGTTTAGTTGGTATTGATCAAATTATAAATAACGCTGCTAAAATGCGTCAAATGACAGGTGGACAGTTTAATGTGCCAATCGTTTTTCGTGGGCCAACTGCTTCAGCAGGTCAGTTAGGAGCAACTCACTCTCAGGCTTTAGAAAACTGGTTTGCTAATACTCCAGGTCTTAAAGTTATCGTTCCTTCAACACCTTACGATGCAAAAGGACTTTTGAAATCTGCAATTCGTGATAATGATCCTGTAATTTTTATGGAATCTGAGCAAATGTATGGTGATAAAGGAGAAGTGCCGGACGGAGAATATGTAATTCCAATTGGAGTTGCAGATGTTAAGCGTGAAGGTACAGATGTAACCATCGTTTCTTTCGGAAAAATCATTAAAGAAGCTTTTATCGCTGCTGATGAATTAGCTAAAGAAGGAATTTCTTGTGAGGTCATCGATTTAAGAACTGTTCGTCCAATGGATAATGAAGCGATCTTAAAATCAGTTAAAAAAACAAACCGTTTGGTAATTTTAGAAGAAGCCTGGCCATTTGCGAGTATTTCATCTGAAATCACCTACATTGTACAAGAGCAGGCTTTCGATTTCCTTGATGCGCCAATTCAGCGTATTACAACTGCTGATGCTCCTGCACCTTATTCACCTGTTTTACTGAAAGACTGGTTGCCTAATGCTGGTGATGTAGTGAAAGCAGTAAAAAAAGTAATGTACAAATAATAATACATACATACTCATAAAAACTTCATCATTCATTAGTTAATTGATGAAGTTTTTTTTTGCCGGAATATGAAAAGAATAATTTTACTCAGCCTGTTTTTTGTATTTGCTTTAGCAAACCATGTCTTTGCGCAAACTAAAGTGAGTGGAATTGTTTTGGACAAATCCAATCAGCCTGTTCCGTTTGCTAATGTAGTTTTCAAGGGTTCAAATACGGGAATTGTTTCTAATGAAGACGGACGTTTTTATTTAGAATCACCAAATACTTATACTGCTTTGTTAGTGACTTCAGCAGGATTTTCTGATAAAGAAATTCCTTTGGAAAAAGCCGTAAATTATAATTTCAAAATTGTTTTAAGCGAACCTGAAGCACTTAATGAAGTTGTTATTTTTACCGGTAAAACGTCAAAAAAGAACAATCCCGCATTGGATATTTTGAGGAAGATTTGGGAAAGAAAACGTAAAAATGGTCTTTACCAATTCAATCAGTACCAAATGCAGAAATACGAAAAAGTCGAGTTCGATATGAACACGATTGACAGTGCTTTCATGAAAAACAAGCTTTTCAAGGGAATGGAGTTTGTTTTCAATCATGTAGATACTTCTGATGTTACCGGAAAAACCTATTTACCAATTTTTATCAACGAATCTGTGTATGATGTGTACGGAGATAATAAACTGAAGAAAGTAAAGGAAAACATTACAGGAAACAAAATGTCCGGATTCAATGGAAATCAGCAGATTTTGTCTTTTGTAAAAGACCTTTATTCTGATTATAATATTTACGACAATCACCTTAAGTTTTTTGATAAAAGTTTTACAAGTCCGCTTTCAAAAACCGGAATCGATGTTTATAACTATGTTTTGAAAGACAGTGCTTTTATTGATAAAAAATGGTGTTACAATATTGTTTTTTATCCAAGGCGCAAAAACGAACTGACTTTTAAAGGTGATTTCTGGGTAAACGATTCCACTTTTGCAATCAAGAAAATTAATATGGGCGTTACCAAAAGTGCCAATATTAACTGGGTAAAAGATATTTATATCGAACAGGAATTTGAAGTTGAAAACGATTCGGTTTTTCTTTTGACACGTGACTATATGATGTCTGATTTTGCTTTAAATAAAAAGGAAAAATCAAAAGGAGTATATGGAAAACGAACTACTTTGTATCGTAATCATAAATTCAACCTTCAGAAACCGGAGAAATTTTATAAAGAAGAAGTCAATTTTATAGATAACGCTGTTTATCAACGACCGGATGAATTTTGGGAAGAAAATCGTTTTGAGAAGCTAAATAAAGACGAACAGGGTATTTATAAAATGCTCGACACATTGCAAACGGTCAAGCGATTTAAGCAGCTCTATAATCTCGTCTCGATTTTGGGAAGTGGTTATGTCGAATTTAAAAACTTCGATTATGGACCTATTTTCTCAACCTTTGGATACAATGAAGTTGAAGGATTGAGATTAAGAGTAGGAGGAAGAACCTATTTTGGGCCAAATGATCCTTGGCGTATTCAGGCTTATACAGCATACGGATTTGACGATAATAAATTCAAATACGGAGTTTCAGGAAAATGGATGGTTGATAAGAAAAACCGAGTAATTATTTCTGGAGGAAACAGGAGAGACATCGAGCAGATAGGTGCGAGCCTAACAACAACAAATGATGTATTAGGGCGAAGTTTTGCGTCCTCAGCTTTGTTTACAACTGGGAGCAACGGAAAACTAACCAATATTAATTTAAGCAACGTTTCTGTTGAAATGGAAGCTAAGAAGAATTTTGTAGTTTCTGCAGGTTTTTCATATCGTACATTAGAATCGGCATCGCAAACCTTTAGTTTAGACTATTATAAAACTTTGCCATCTGTTTTAAATCCTGCTGGTGTTGTTGAAAGCAAGGTTACTCAATCTGAGGCTAATATTCAGTTTGAGTTTATGCCAAATCGCAAAACTATTGGTTATGGAGTAGAGCGCGATCTTGTTGACAGCCCGTTTAGTCATTTCTTTGTTAATTTCAGTTATGGTCTTAAGGGAGTGCTCAATAGTGATTTTGCTTATGAAAAAGTACAGTTGTTTTATAGACAGCCCATTATTATAGGACCGTTAGGAAGAACAAATATTACGCTGGAAACCGGAAAGACTTTCGGTACCATCCCGTTAGGACTAATGAGTGTGATTCCGGGTAACCAGACTTATTTTACGATAGAAAATACATTTAGTAATTTGAATTTCTACGAATTTGTCACAGATCAATACACAACATTACAGTGGAATCATGATTTTGGGGGAAGAATATTTGCCAGAATTCCATTTATGAGAAAACTGAACTGGAGAGAATTTGTGGGTGTCAGAGCTGTTCATGGAACGATTTCTGATGAAAATCGTGCGATAAATGCTTCTGGTCTTCCTTATAATGCGCCGGAAAAAGTGTATTGGGAATACAATGCCGGAATTGGAAATATCTTTAAAGTTTTCAGAATTGATTTTTCATGGAGAGGAAATTATTTGAATATGCCTGATGCAGCTAAATTTGCCGTAAAAGGATCTTTCGGATTCTATTTCTAGTAAAGTGTCCTTAAATCTTACTCCATTATAAGATTATGAAAAATAAGGATAACAATCTAAATTGGGTAAAAAACTTAAGAGTTTTAGCGACAATTAGTGTTATTGTTTTGCATACAGCATCGGAAATTTTATATCAGTACGGAACTATTGCAAGTTCAGTTTGGTGGATAGGAAATGTATATGATAGTGCTGTCCGATTCTGTGTGCCTATATTTCTAATGCTTACCGGTACTTTGTTTTTAAATAAAGAATATGAGTTATATGATTTTCTAAAAAACAGATTTTCAAGAATTATATTGCCATTTTTATTTTGGAGTATCATTTACGCCTTTTTTATTTTAAGAAATAAAATTTTAGAGAATCCCGAATTATCATTTTTTGAAATTTGTAGATTAACTTTCTTCTTATTTAAAGATGGAACATATTATCATTTATGGTATGTTTATATGATAATTGGAATTTATCTTTTTGTTCCAATCTTAAATAAATGGATTCAGAATGCTACAGAAAAAGAAATTTTATATTTTATTTTAATTTGGATTGTCACCCTATTTTTTAATCAACCAATTGTATCAAAAGCAAGAATTAATATAGATCTGATCTATTTTTCCGGTTACATCGGTTATTTGGTTATAGGTTATTATTTGTCTATTAAATCTTTTAGATACAATGTAAAAAAAGTTAGATTTATCTCTATCGTTTTGATTTTTACAGGTACAACTATTGCAATTTTCGGAACTTATTTTTTAACAAAAAGAGCAAATCACTTTATCGATTATTTCTATGGTAATTTCGCTTTAAGTACTATAATTAGTTCTGTTGGAATATTTCTTTTGTTTAAAAATTTAAAAATTTCAAACCCGCTTTTAATTCGAATAATAGACTTTATTAATAAATACAGTTATGGTATTTATTTAGCTCATATTTTGGTTCTTAAATTGCTTGAATTTTTAGGGATTACTTATAGTTTTATAAATCCTGTTTTGGCAATTCCAATGATAACGATTTTGTGTTTATGCATTTCATCATTCATTATCTTTAGTATAAATAAACTTCCTTATGGCAGACATATTTCGGGATAAATTTCTAAATTATTTTTCATATAATTAAATATAGTTATGAAAGAAGCCATCGATTATTTATCATCCAAGAATACAATATTTAAAGAAATTATTCAAAAGTACGGCTTGCCATCAAATCCAAAACGGCCACAGGGTTTCGAAACTTTAGTACTGTTAATCCTCGAACAACAAGTTTCTATAGATTCGGCGAAAGCCACCTTCTTAAAAATTAAAGACCATACAACATGTAATCCTGAAACAATGTCGGTTTTACCAGATGAAGAGTTTAGAATGCTTGGAGTTAGCCGTCAAAAAACAAAATATATCAAAATACTTTCAGAAGCAGTTTTAAACAAAGCATTAGATATTGAAAGTTTAGCCACAAAATCGGCAAAAGAAGTTCGGGAAGAACTCATTCAATTAAAAGGCATAGGGAACTGGACCATTGATATCTATTTGATGCTCTGTTTACAGGAGCCGGATTTGATTCCGCTTGGTGATATTGCAGACATAAATACAATTAAAGAATTATTGAATATTCATGACAGACAGGAAATGGAAATTCATGTGGAACAATGGAGTCCTTACAGATCTTATGCGACCTATTTGCTTTGGCATTATTACTTAAATAAGAGAAATCGCAAGATTATATATTAACTATCTGTTATATAAAACGAAAGTATATTAATTAATGAATAAAGTATATAGATTAATGTGTTTTTTTCATTGTAAAAAAGGATTCTTTGGGTTACTTTTGCAACCGAAATTATAGATATAATAAAAAAGAAAATGACCGCAGACAAACTAACAACTTTCGATGTATTAATCGAAATACCAAGAGGAAGCAGAAATAAATATGAGTACGATTTTGAAATCAAAAGAATGCGTTTCGACAGAATGTTATTCTCTTCGATGATGTACCCGGCAGATTACGGATTTATTCCGGAAACTTTAGCTCTTGACGGTGACCCTCTTGATGTATTGGTTTTGATTAACGAACCAACTTTTCCTGGATGTGTTATAGAAGTAAAACCTATTGGTGTTTTCCACATGGCTGATGACAAAGGACCGGATGAAAAGATTATTTGTGTACCGGTTTCAGATCCAATCTGGAATTCATTAAATGATCTTTCAGATATCAACGGACACTTATTGAAAGAAATTGAGCATTTCTTCCAGGTTTACAAAGATCTTGAAAACAAAAAAGTTGATGTAGAAGGATGGGGAGACGTAAACGAAGCATTCGCTATTATTAAAGAATGCACAGAGCGTTTTAATCAAATTGAAAATAAACCAGAGGGATTATTTAGCATTAAATAATTTCAGGTATCATATTTTATAAAAAAAGCAATACTCCGTTAAGAGTATTGCTTTTTTGTTTAAATTCGTTTTGTTAGTTTGTTGACTATTAACCAAAACCATTAATATATTATGAATGCATTTATGATTTATTTGCCAATTGTGATGGCAATTCTTGGATTACTTTTCATGGGAATAAAAAGGACTTGGGTTTTAAAACAAGATGCCGGAGACGGCAAAATGAAAGAGATTTCAGATTACATCTACGAGGGTGCCTTAGCCTTTTTAAAAGCAGAATATAAACTATTAACCATTTTTGTAATTATTGCAAGTATAGCTTTGGCAGGAATTACTTTTATCCCAGGAGTAAAAACACATTTATTAATCGTAATAGCATTTATTTTCGGGGCTTTATTTTCTGCTTATGCAGGAAATATTGGGATGAAGATTGCAACCAAGACAAACGTAAGAACTACTCAGGCCGCTCGCACAAGTTTACCGCAGGCATTAAAAGTTTCTTTTGGCGGAGGAACTGTAATGGGGTTGGGAGTTGCAGGATTGGCAGTTTTAGGTTTAACTGCTTTTTTCATAATATTTTTTAATTTGTTTTCTGACGGAGTCTGGAAAGATACCGAAACAATGACCGTTGTTTTAGAAACATTAGCCGGATTTTCTCTTGGTGCAGAATCAATCGCATTGTTTGCCAGAGTAGGAGGTGGAATTTACACCAAAGCTGCCGATGTTGGTGCTGATTTAGTAGGTAAAGTAGAAGCCGGAATTCCGGAAGATGATCCGCGTAATCCGGCAACAATTGCAGATAACGTAGGAGATAATGTTGGTGACGTTGCCGGTATGGGAGCCGATTTATTTGGATCTTATGTAGCAACCGTTTTAGCGGCAATGGTTCTTGGAAACTACGTAATAAAAGATATGGGTGGAAGTATCAATGATGCTTTTGGCGGAATTGGACCAATTTTACTTCCGATGGCAATTGCCGGTTTCGGAATTTTGTTCTCCATTATTGGAACGACCTTAGTAAAAATTTCAGATGATAATGCGAAAGAAGCACAAGTTCAAAAAGCATTAAATATAGGAAACTGGGTTTCGATTGTTTTAACGGCTGTGGCTTGTTTCTTTTTAGTAAAACACATGCTTCCTGAAACCATGCAGATGACTTTCTTTGGAGAAGGGTCGAAAGATATTTCATCCTTACGTGTTTTCTATGCAACATTAGTTGGATTAGTGGTTGGTGGAGCCATTTCATCAGTAACAGAATATTATACAGGATTAGGGACAAAACCAGTATTAGCGATTGTTCAGAAATCATCTACCGGAGCCGGAACTAATGTAATTGCAGGTTTGGCAACCGGAATGATTTCTACTTTTCCAACGGTTTTACTTTTCGCAGCAGCAATTTGGATTTCTTATGCTTTAGCAGGGTTTTACGGAGTAGCTTTGGCAGCTTCTGCAATGATGGCAACAACAGCTATGCAATTGGCAATTGATGCTTTTGGACCAATTTCAGACAACGCCGGAGGAATTGCCGAAATGAGCGAATTACCAAAAGAAGTTCGTACCAGAACCGATATTTTAGATTCAGTTGGAAATACAACTGCAGCGACCGGAAAAGGGTTTGCAATTGCTTCTGCAGCTTTGACTTCATTAGCCTTATTTGCAGCTTATGTAACGTTTACAGGAATTGACGGGATTAATATTTTTAAAGCACCGGTTTTAGCGATGTTATTTGTCGGAGGAATGATTCCGGTAGTTTTCTCTGCATTAGCAATGAATTCTGTTGGAAAAGCGGCAATGGATATGGTGTACGAGGTTCGTCGTCAATTCAAGGAAATTCCGGGAATTATGGAAGGAACGGGAAAACCGGAATACGGCAAATGTGTCGAAATTTCAACAAAAGCCGCTTTACGCGAAATGATGCTGCCTGGAATTCTAACTATTGGTTTTCCGATTGCTATTGTACTTTTAGGGAAATTAGTTTATGCTGATAACAATCAATTAATTGCAGAAATGTTAGGAGGATATATGGCAGGAGTTACGGTTTCAGGAGTGCTTTGGGCAGTTTTCCAAAACAATGCCGGTGGAGCATGGGATAATGCAAAAAAATCTTTTGAGGCTGGTGTAATGATCAATGGAGAAATGACTTATAAAGGTTCTGATGCACACAAAGCTGCGGTAACCGGAGATACAGTTGGAGATCCGTTTAAAGATACTTCAGGGCCTTCAATGAACATCTTAATTAAACTAACCTGTTTAATTGGATTGGTAATCGCACCAATTTTGGGCGACGGACATGCGCCATCAGATATTGCCACAAAAGGTTCCTGCTGTAAAATGGAGATGCATGCAGGCGTAGTATCTAAATGCGGAGATATGTCAGGGATGACAAAAGAAGAATGTATCAAAATGTGCAAAGAAAAAGGATGTTCTGCAGAAGAAACTGCAAAATGCCTGGCTTACTTTGATGCAAACGGGAAATATGTTCATCAAAAAACAGATTGTTTTGATACAACGAAATACGATAAAAAGCGCGTTGAGGTTAATTTGTCTACTACAAATGGTGTTACGGTTGGAACTGTAACTAAAACTGAAAACGGAAAAACAACTACTGAAGTTTTTGAAGGAACGGAAGAAGAGGTAAAAGCTAAAGTTGAAGCAGCAAAATAAATATCTTGTTAGTTATAAAAATGCCTCCAGTTTTTTGGAGGCATTTTTTATTTAAGCTATTTTAATCTACTAACTCGAAATTAGATTTTAGTTTAATATCTGTTGATGAAGCCCCGATCATGACTTCGAAATCTCCCGGTTCGGCATTCCATTCTAATTTATCATTGTAGAAAGAAAGCTTTTCTTTGTCAATTGTAAACTCAATAGTTTTAGATTCTCCGGCATTTAATTTTACTTTCTGGAAATCTCTTAATTCTAAAACTGGTCTGACAACCGAACCAAATTTGTCTTTTATATATAATTGAACGACTTCTTCTCCAGTCACTTTTCCGACATTCAATAATTGAAATGATACTTTTATGTTTTCGTTGCTTTTTATTTTTGTTGAAGATAATTTCAAACCTGAATAATCAAACTTTGTGTAACTCAACCCATATCCAAAAGGAAATTTAGGAGAATTTTTTAAATCAATATAGGAGGAAACATAGCCTTTTGCATTTTCATCCGGAGCAGGTCTTCCGGTACTAAAATGATTATAGTAAATTGGAATTTGTCCCACCTCTCTTGGGAAAGTCATGGGCAGCTTTCCAGATGGGTTATAATCCCCAAATAACACATCTGCAATAGCGTTTCCTGCTTCTGTACCCAACCACCAGGTATATAAAATAGCAGGGACATTATCTGCTGTCCAGTTAAAAATAAGCGGTCTTCCGGCATTTACTAAAACAACGACAGGTTTTCCGGTCGCAAGCATTGCTTTTACTAAATCTTCCTGAACACCCGGTAAATGAATGTCACTACGACTTTTGGCTTCTCCGCTCATATTGTGTCTTTCTCCAATACTCAAAATGACAATATCTGCTTTATTGGCTGTAGCTACAGCTTCAGCAAAACCCTCCTTATTGTCTCCATCAACCTCACAGCCTTTAGCATAAAGCAATTTGGTATTCTTTCCTACTTTATTCTGCAGGCCGTCCCATTGCGAAACTACCCATTTATCATAATTTATTTCCGGTAAATCAACAGCCCAGAATCCCATATTGGCTTTGTATTCTTTGACCATTGGACCAATAAAGGCAATTGTTTTTAAGTTTTTGGAAAGGGGTAAAGTTTCGTTTTCATTTTTTAACAAAACAATACTTTTTTTGGCCACTTCCAGAGCTGATTTTCTGTTTTCAATATTGTTAAGTTCTTTTTCCTCTCTTTTTCCATCTGAATATCTGTACGGATCATCAAATAATCCTAATTCGAATTTTTTGCGAAGAATTCTTTTTACCGCATCGTCAATCAAATCAACAGAAACTTTTCCTTCTTTAACCAGTTCGGCCAGATTATAACGATAGGCGTTGCTTTCCATATCCATATCACTTCCTGCAGTTATGGCAGAAAAAGCGGCAGCTTTAAGATCTTTTGAGTAACCATGAGCTACCATTTCCCCAATAGAACCCCAATCTGACACTACAAAACCCTGAAAGTGCCACTTTCCTTTTAAAATATCTCGTTGCAAATGTGCATTTCCGGTTGCCGGAATTCCGTTTAAATCATTAAATGAATTCATAAAAGTAGCAGCTCCCGCATCTAAAGCAGCTTTAAAAGGAGGTAAGTAGGTTTCCCACAACATTCTTTCGCTCATGTCAACCGAATTGTAATCTCTTCCGCCAACAGCGGCTCCATATGCTGCAAAGTGTTTTACACAGGCCATAACTGAATTTAAATCTCCTAACTTATTTCCCTGAAAACCCTTTACCCTGGCTGAAGCTATTTTAGAACCCAGATAAGTGTCCTCGCCGGCACCTTCCATAACACGTCCCCAACGCGGGTCACGACCAATATCAACCATTGGTGCAAATGTCCAGTGAATTCCGCTTGCTGATGCTTCTCTTGCCGCAACTCTTGCCGCTAATTCAATCGCAGTTAAATCCCAACTGGCAGCTTCTGCTAACGGAATAGGGAAAGTCGTTTTGTATCCATGAATAACATCCTGGCCAAATAACAACGGAATTTTAAGGCGTGATTGCATCGCCAGTTCCTGATATTGGCGGGTATATTTTGTTCCGATGATATTTAGCATAGAACCTACTAATCCTGCCTTTATTTCGGTTTGTTTGTTTGGGTTTATGGTAATAGGACCCGTTGCAGAATTGTCGCCTGTGTATTGATTAAGCTGACCAATTTTTTCTTCAATTGTCATCTTTTTCAATAACGAATTTACTTTTTGATCTATTGTTTCTTGTTGTGCCGATGCAAATAAGGAAATCATCAACAAGGTTAACGCAGTTGTTTTCTTCATTTTAATTTAGTTAATTTGGTGTAAGCTGTTCTTTTATTTTTGGGCATTAAATTCTAAATGATTCAAATTAAATCCTCCTTTTTCAAAAACTACTTTAATTTTATTAGTTCCCGAATTTAGAAATACTTTTGGTAAGATAACGGTTTCCCAATTATCATCTGAACCCGTTGCAGGAAGAAGAATAGTTTCTGATTTGTTTCCATTCTCGGTTTCCAAATGAAGTTTCCCTTCTGCATTTGTACTTGAATATCGAATAGCAACTTTAAAAACTTTTTGTTTTGAAACTTCAGTAGTAAACTGCAGCCATTCGCCATCTTCAATAAATGAAACCTGATATCCGTTTGTATCAATGTCTTTGCAGGGTAAAATATCTACACCATCATTTCGCATGGAATTTCCTTTGTTCCATTCTTCAAAATGACCTGTTTCTACTCTGTAATTCACGAAGTCTTTATCCAGATAAGCATATCCATTAGTTCCTAAATCATATTCAGAGGCAAAAAATTTCCCCGAGACAGAGTGTTTTCTATACGGTTTTGTCTCATTGGTTTGAACCTGCCTGAACATCGCATCAATTACATCGGGTTTTACTGTTACGTTTTCCATTTTGTAATTATCGGCTATTTTCATTAAAGTTTTTTTGGCAAAATCTACAGATGGTTTCTCACCTCCCTCTTTCCAATATTTTAATAAAACATCGTATTCAGGAATTTTTGTAACCGAAGTTACTCCGGCAATATTTTCTATTTTCTTCATTGGCCAAAACGCCCATCCAATATTGTTCTTTTCTACTAAAGAAATGACGTCCTTAAACCAGACATTTGAGTTTTCTCCACTTTCTCCCAGCCAGATCGGAACATTATATTGTGTCCGGTAATCCAGCATTTTTTGAATGGAAGTCGTAGTATTATAATTCCAGTATTTATGAAAACTCAATGCCATGTTCTCATCCCATAAAGGAAAAATTCCATTGTAATTGTTGCCCCAGCAATTTCCTTCAATAAAAATTAAGTGATTGGTATCCACTTCACGAATGGCTTTTGTAACAGCGATCATTAATTCTCTTAATGGACCATTTGAATTCTCATCACAGCCATTTTTATTGTCTCCTGTAAAATTCCAGTTTGGTTCATTAATGATGTCGTAGGCTCCAATCCAGGGATTATTTTTATATCGTGACGCTAATTTTTTCCATAAGGCAATCATCTTTTTTTGATTGGCTTCACTTTGCCAAAGAGAAGGTTTTGAAGTGTCATAATCTGAAATTGCTGCATCATTACCTTGTCCGCCCGGAGCTGCATGTAAATCTAAAATAAGATACATTTTGTTTTCGGCACACCATTTCAGCAAGTTGTCTGTCATGGTAAAACCTTCTTCGATCCAGGTAATTTCACCATTTTTTTCTGCTTCGACTGGAGGTGTATACAAATTATAGTGCATGGGCAAGCGAACAGAATTGAATCCCCAGGCGGCTAATGAATCGACATCCCTTTTTGTAATTCCATTAGCCTTATAAGCGGTATAAAATTCTTTTGTGTTTTCTTCACCAATTAAATCCTGAATTTTTTGTTTAATCACATATTGTGGACTGGCGAATGGCTGTGTTTGAAGCATGTATCCTTCCTGAACCATCCATCCACCCAAACCTAAACCTCTCAAACCTATATTTTTTCCTTTACCATCGACAATTTTTTGTCCTTCTCTATGTAAAAAGCTCTGTCCGGAAAAAACTATTGAGAACAATAGTGACAGTAAGGTTAAAATTAATTTAGTCATAATCTTTACTTAAATGAAATTGTATTGAAAATCAGCAAAATTGGAGCGTTCTTGTTTTATTTCAAAGAAAAATCTTTATTCAGATCTGAAACCCGAATAGTAAAAGTTCCTTTTTCAGAAATCCATTTTAAATCTTCGTTTACAAATTGTAAGTCTTTTTGATTTAAGATAAATTTCACGGTTTTTGTTTCATTTGGCTCTAAACTAATTTTTTCAAATCTTTTTAAAGCTTTAAACTCAGGCGTAATACTTGCAAAATTATCAGACAGATATAATAAAACAGATTCTTTTCCTGCTCTTTTTCCTGAGTTTGTAACATCAACAGAAACGTTTATTTCGTCAGTAGTATTGATTTCATTTTTGTCAATTTTTAAATTCGAATATTTAAACGTGGTATATGACAATCCTGTTCCGAATTCAAACTGAGGCGAATAACTTTTTTCATATTTGGCATCATTGTTCTGTTCTTCTTCCGCAATACTTTCGGTATATTTTCGGTTGTATTTTTCTAATGAATTTGGATATCTTGGATAATTATAAGGTAATCTTCCGCTTGGATTTACGTCACCGTAAATAATATCAATCAAAGCTCTGGCTCCTTCATTTCCCGGAAGATAACATTGAATAACGGTATTCATTTTACCTTCAAAATCACTAATTAATCTTGGTCTTCCTTCGTTTAAAACTAAAATAATTGGTTTGTTTAATTTAGCTAAAGCCAAAGCTAATTTGATTTGAGAACTACTCATAAACAGATTTCTGATATCACCGGGAGTTTCTGTGTAGTTTTTCTCTCCTAAACACAAAATTATTTTAGAAGCATCTTTAGCTAAATCGACGGCTTTTTGAATTTCGGCATCATTTTCATTTTCTAAATCTGCGCCAGGGGTGTATAAAACATTCTCTTTTCCAATTTTGTTTTGAAAAGCTTCTAAAATGGTATATTTATCAGCAGCATAAGTATCTGAATTTTCACCTTGCCAAGTGTATGACCAGCCTCCGTTGAGGTATTTCATACTATTTGCAGTTGCTCCGGTAATGAGAATTTTTTCGTTTTTGTTCAGAGGTAAAACGGCATTATTATTTTTCAATAAAGTAATGGATTCTGCAGCCGTTTTGTAAGCTTCCTGAATATGCTCAGCTGAACCAAATTTTGGATAATCTTTTAAATTAGCAAAGCTGTTCTGAAATAAATTCAATTCGAATTTCATTCTTAAAATACGTGTCACAGCATCATCAATTCTGGACATTGGAACTTCTCCTTTTTGAACCAGATCTATCAAATCAGTATAAAAAGAAAATTCTTCAGGAACCATACTCATATCAATTCCGGCCATTACCGCGATTCTTACTGCATCACGTTTGGTTTCTGCAACTTTATGTCTTGTATGTAAATAGATAATATCTTTCCAGTCTGTGACTACAACTCCTGTAAAACCTAATTCAGTTTTTAAAATATCAGTAATTAAATGTTTGCTTGCATGAACCGGGGTACCATTAATTTCTCCGGAACTTACCATTACACTTTTGGCTCCGGCCTTAATAGCAGCCTGATAAATTGTTAAATCGTATTGCCTTAATACACGTTCCGGGATAATACTTGGTGTTCTGTCTTTTCCGGTAGTTGTACTTCCGTAACCAATATAATGTTTCATGCAGGAAGCAACATTGTATTTTGAGCCTACATTATTTCCTTCAAAGCCTTCAACTAATGCTACAGCCATTTTTGAAGATAAATAGGTATCTTCTCCAAAAGATTCCCACATTCTTGACCAGGCAGGATTTCTTGGGAAATCTAAATCCGGTGAAAAAACCCATGGAATTGAAGAAGCTCTGGTTTCGTAAGCTGAAATTTCGGCGCCACGTTTTACCAAATCGGTATTAAATGTTGCGGCAAGCCCTATTTGTTGTGGAAATAAAGTTGCGCCTGCTGTGTAACTTGCTCCATGAATGGCATCGATACCATATAAAACCGGTATTTTAAGCCTTGTTTTATTTGCTTGATTGGAAATTGCGGTTAAAGTTTCCTGCCATCTTTGTATGGTTGGCGCTCCGGGATTAGGAACATTTAAAATTGAACCGATATGATAATCCTGTATTCCTTGCTTTAATTTTGAAGGATCAAAATGTCCCGGTTTTTTTGGGTCTTCAAAAAAAGTAACCGTGATTTGTGTCATTTGCCCCACTTTTTCTTCAAGGGTCATTTTTGAAAGCAACTCTGAAACTTTGGTATCTATTTCTGTTTTTTTATTTGCCTGACTCCATGTTGTACTGCAAATGGAGAAGACGAATAAGAGTAAAATTGCATTTTTCATTTTGTAATTTTAAATTAATATTTTCAAATAAAATCCTAGAAAATTAAAGTCTGAATAGCATGAGCCGGTATTGTAATTATTGTTTTTTGAGAATTGAATAGTATGGAATATGCCACTTCTTTATCAGACTGATTCATTACTACTGTTGCAATTTTTCCATCAGAATTACAAAAAGAAGTGCTCGTTACTATTTTGTTGCTTACGACATTACTGATTCTTTTTGCTTCCGGTCTGATGAATTTCGAAAAGTGTCCAATGTAATAATACATCGGCGTATATATAATTTCTCCTGAGTTTGTATTGGCGTGAATAGGAGCAAAGCAAAAATTCCCAACATGATTGGGGCCTCCGTTTTGGTCTAAAAGAATATTCCAGTCTGTCCAGCCTGTTGTTCCGTTATTGAAATCGTTCATCATATTAATTCCATATCGTTCTGCATGACCCCAAAATTGTAATTTCTCAGCATTAAATCTTTCATTACAGCCTTCTGTGAACAATAAATTTTTATTTGGAAAAGCTTTATGAACATTGGCTACTGATTCAAATTGTGGTGGACCGCCATTCCAGGTTTCATACCAATGAAATCCTATTCCCCAGGCATATTTTGAAACCTCTGGATCAGAAAAAAACAAATGGGCTCTTTTTTCCAGCATATCTCCTCGATTGTGATCCCAAATAATAATATTTCTGGAACCAAGTCCTTCTTTTTCAAGAGTTGGTCCGAGAAAATTTTTCAGAAAATCTCTTTCGGCTTCAGGTGTATAAATGCAGGATTCCCAACTTTGGCTTGCCATTGGTTCGTTTTGAATGGTTAATCCCCATACAGGGATCCCTTCTTTTTCATATGCTTTTATAAATTTTGAATAATAATTTGCCCAGGATTGAGCAAATTCAGGCAATAAAACGCCGCCGTGCAAAATATCCTTATTGTTTTTCATAAACGCTGGGGGACTCCATGGGCTAACATATAAGGTTAACTTACCGCCGGTAGTTTCAATTGCTTTTTTGATTAATGGGATTCGATATTTTTTGTCGTGATCAATATTGAAAGTTTTTAGTTCCTTATCTCCTTCTTGTATATAAGTATAACTTTCGCTGCTAAAATCACAGCTATGTATATTGGTTCTGGCTAAAGAGTAGCCAATTCCTTTGTTTTTATCATAATAAGCAGTAAGAAATTCTTGTTGCTTTATTGGAGATAATGTAGCAAAGACTTCGGCACTTGCATCAGTAATTGCACCTCCGATTCCTAAGAAAGTCTGAAATTTTTTTTCTGCATCAACAGTTATAAAAACCTCAGGATTTAATTGCTGTTCTGATAGAGTTAAAATAAAATTATTGGAAGACGACAATCTCAAATCAGAATTTTCAGCAGTAGTATAAACTTCAATTTTATTAATTACCGAATCCTTAGTACCCTCATCAACTTTAGATGTAGAGCAGCCTGATTGCAGAATTGGCAGTACTAATAATAAAATTCTGTTGATTGATTTCATTGTGTTTTTATATGATTAAGAAATAAAGGGCTAAATAAATAGCCCTCCTTACTAAACAAAATAATTAATAAACTAAAGTTTGTATTGCGTGTGCAGGTATTTTTATTACTGTTTTTTCAGTTGCGATTATTAAATTATAAGTGATTTCATTATCCGTATGGTTCATTACGATAGTTGTCATATTTCCATCTTTATTTAAGAAAGACGTACTTGACAAATAACTTCTGCTTACAGATGTGCTAACCCTGACAGCATCCGGGCGAATGAATTTAGAAAAATGACCAATATAATAATAGGACGGCGTATAAATTAATTCGCCTGTTGTTGTATCGGCATGAATAGGTGCGAAGCAAAAATTACCAACATGATTTGGTCCTCCAAACTGGTCTAAAAGAATATTCCAATCTGTCCAGGCAACAGTTCCGTTGTTAAAATCATTAATCATAGAAGTTCCATATCTTTCGGCATTTGGCCAAAACTGATATTTTGCGGCATCAAATCTTTCGACGCAGCCTTCTGTAAAAATTAATTTTTTATCCGGATAAGCTTCATGAACTCTTGCTACATTTTCAAACATGGGTTGCGCACCTGTCCAGGTTTCATACCAGTGAAAACCCATTCCCCAAACATATTTTGAAGCCTCTGGATCTGAAAAAATAACATTTGCTCTTTGTACCATTAAATCACGATTATGATCCCAGGCAATAATTTTTACATTTCCTAAGCCTTCTTTTTTTAGTGTTGGTCCAAGAAAATTTTTCAGAAAATCTCTTTCGTCTTCAGCAGTATACAGGCAGGATTCCCAGGTTTGGGTTGCCATAGGCTCATTTTGTACAGAGGTTGCCCAAATTGGAATTCCTTCTTTTTCGTATGCTTTTATAAATTTGGCATACATATTTGCCCATGGCTGGTAAAATTCAGGTAATAATTTTCCGCCTTTAAGCACATTTTTGTTGCTTTTCATAAAAGCATTAGGCGACCATGGTGTTGCATAGGTAGGTATTTTTCCTCCGGCAGTTTTTATGGCTTGTTTGATTAATGGAATTCTAAATTCTTTATCGTGTTCAATAGAAAAAGTTTTTAATTCGGTATCACCTTCCTGAATATAAGAATAGCTTCCACTGCTAAAATCAGAACTTTGTATCGTTGTTCTTAGTAATGAATAACCTATACCTTTTTGAGTATCATAGTAAGCATTTAGGAATTCAGTTTGTTTTTCTTTGGATAGTTTGGCAAATATTTCGGCACTTGCATCAGTAATGGCACCTCCAATTCCAATAAAAGTCTGAAATTTTCTGGAAGGTTCTACAAAAACTGAAATTTCAGTTTCTACAGGTTGTTTAGAAGGTGAGAATTTTAAATTATCTGTAGGGGTTAACCTTAATTTTGTATTATCAGCAGTGGTATACACTGTGATCGTTTTATTATTTGTTGTAAATTCTTTTGTCTGCTTTGGTTTTTTCTGTTGTGGATAAACAGAAAAAGATAAACATAAACAAGTAATAACAAAGCCAATTTTTTTCATTGCATATGTTTTAATAATTTAAGAATCAGGCATAATTTCTTTTTTGAATTCTTTAAAATGATTTAAAAATAGCCCATAATCACTTAAGAATATGGGCTATTCTAACAACCAAACTTAACTTAAACTTAACCTGAAATGATTCACATTTGAGTGAACACATTTTCATATTTTTAAAGAAGTAATCAGTGCTTTTTACAGCACTGATATTTCATATTTCTAACTACCCCAACCTGGATTTGGTGTCATTTTACTATTGTTAAGAATCTCTGCAGAAGGTATTGGATATAAGCTATGTTTCTCAGCAAAATTACCGTTCTTTTTAAATCCTTGATTTTTAAGCGCCGTTGCAGCATCACCCCAACGAATTAAATCAAGGAATCTGAATCCTTCAAATGCTAATTCTAATCTTCTTTCAGTTTTAATTGCGTCGAGAGTAACAGTTTTGACAGGTAAATCTACCCTGTCACGAACTTTAGTGAAATAACCCTGTGCAGTTGAAACATTTCCTGCTAAAAGATTCGCTTCTGCTGCCATCAATAAAACATCAGCATACCTGATTAATCTAATATTTGTTCCGTAGTTTAATTCAGCAACACCTGGACTTGCAACTGTTTCAGACTTTAATGAACCATATTTAAGTCTGAAATAACCTTCCATTCCCCAAACTGGTGGCGCTTCTGTCCAATCCAGATCCTTGTCTACTATCCAGTCTCCGCCATATTTTGTTCTAAGATCGGCAACTGACAATATTGAAGCATTTTTTCTAATGACATCACCTTCTGCATCAAATGCCTGAGCCATTTTAGCTGTTGGATAGTTAAAGCCCCAACCTGGCAGAAGTCCTGAAGTTCCTGTTGTATAATAATCTCCTCTAGGTCCCATTAACTGCCAGTTTATATTGTTTTCCATTGAACGGTTTCCTCCCCATTGAAAATTACCCCAATCATACCCGGTAATATTATAACCAACTTCAAACAAAGATTCTAAACCGTATTCAGATTCTTTTAAAAATAATTTTGAATAATCAGGAGCAAGGTCATATTCAGTTGAAGTTATTACATCATCAAATGCATCAGCTGCTTCAGGATACATCTTTTGGTATAAATAAGCTTTACCTTTTATAGCCTGTGCAGTACCTTTTGACATTCTAAAACGCATTGCAACAGGATACTCACTTTTTTTAGGCAGATTTGGAATTGCTTCATCCAAATCTTTGTGTATTTGTGCATAGATTTGTTCCGGAGTCGATTTTTCGAGTGCAAATTCAGATGCACCCGGAAGTGCTAATCTTAATGGAACTCCACCCCACATTGAAACTAATTCAAAATAAAAAAATGCTCTTAAGGCTTTGGCTTCGGCTATCATTTGAACTTTAGCAGGCGTATCTCCTTCTGCAATATTAATAATAGCATTGGCTCTCATAATACCAAAATACATGGTTTTAAAAGAATGTTCAATTGGTTTGTTTTCAGCTGTATATGAAAAATCGTCTAATTGCTGGTAAGAAGGCTGGTCACCATCTGAACCACCACCTGCGTGTGTTTCGTCTGCAGGGAATGATTTTACAACATACATAGAATTCCAGTCAGTAGTGTAAGCCCATTGCAGGACATCATAGCATGCAAATACACCTTCCTGAAGTTCTTCTTCGGTTTTGAAATAATCATCAGCAGCCAAAACACCATAAACCGGCTTATCTAAGAAATCGTCTGCACAGGAAACCAGCATAATAGCTAAGCCTGTAAATAATGATATTTTATATATTAATTTTTTCATCGTTATTTATTTTTGTATTCGTCTTTGAATTAAAATGATACTGATAATCCTGTCATGATACGGCTTGCATTTGGATACAAACCTCTGTCAATACCTTGTGAGTTATTTGAGAAACTTCCTACTTCAGGATCAATACCTTTGTATTTTGTAAATGTGAAGTAATCATCAAGTGAAACATAAAGTCTTAAGCTGCTCACTTTTATCTGGCTTAATAATTCTGATTTAAAATTATATCCTAATTGAATTTGTTTGATTTTTACATAAGAAGCATCCTGAACCATTAAATCACTTGTGTAAATAATTGGGTCACTATAAGATGCTTTTGGAAAGCTATTGGTACTTCCTTCTCCTGTCCATCTGTCAGTATAAAAGAATGATGGACGATTAGAAGCCGGGTTATCAACTCTCGCTAATGCCAGGAAGTTTTCTCCTCCAAATGCACCTTGTGCAAAAATCTTAAGATCAAATCCTTTGTATTCAAAATCTATAGTAGATGAAATTATTACATCATGATGAGGATCTCCAATATAGGTTTTATCCTGATCTGTAATATCACCATCACCATTCGTATCAACAACTACAGGCGCACCCGGAGTAGGATTCCATGTAGTAACATTTCCTAAAGCTGTTTTGTAAGCATCAATTTGTGCCTGATTTTGAAATATTCCATCTGTTTTATACCCTCTGAAATACCAAACCGGTTTTCCTAATTCGAAAGAAGTTACAGTTCCTAATACTGGTAGGTTCGCTCCGTCAACTCTTGTAAGTAATGGGTTTAAATAAGTAACCTCATTTTTAATTGTAGTCAGGTTTAAGTTGATTCCATAGTTGAATTTACGCCCTGTTTCTCTCCATCCTGCTTCAATTTCAAATCCTTTATTTGTTACATCACCAGCATTAGCATATGGAGCTGCATAACCAGTTGATAAAGGTGGAGATGAAGGAGTTAATAAGTCTTTTGTAACTTTTTTATAATAGTCAAAACCAAATGTTAATCTGTTTTCGAAAGCTCTTACATCAAATCCTAAATCGGTTTGTTCGGTTGTTTCCCAGGTAATGTCTTTGTTAGGTAATGCTTTAAGCTCACCAACTGTATAGTAATTACCTAGTGCATCCGGATATTTTAAACCATCTTTAGTAATAAATGCCTGCCATTGACCGGCAGCAATATTAGATGTCGATCCGTTCTGACCCCATGATGCTCTTAATTTTAAATGATTGATAGTTTCAGGAGCCCAAAATGATTCATTAGAGATGATCCATCCAGCTGATACTGCAGGGAAATAACCTGCACGTTTATCTGGTGCAAAAAGTGAAGAGTTATCATTTCTTAAAGAAGCCTGGAATAAATATTTATTATCGAATGAATACGTAAGACGTCCAAAGTAAGAGTTCATTGATGATGGCGTTATATTACCAGATAAAGTTCCCGCTACAGGAGCTTCTCCAATTGGGGCCCATTGATCACCTTCTTTAATCATACCTGATGCACGTGTATTCAAATAACGATATTCAGTGTCCTGAGCAGACATACCTATCATGGCAGAGAATTCATGCTTACCGATTGTTTTGGTGTAAGTTGCGAAGTTTTCAAATAACCATGTTTTGAAAATCCCCTGATTATAAGTTTTAGAATTTGTAGTGTTTTCTTTAGTTGAATTCCACCATGCCTTTTGAGACCAGTCATCATAATTGTTGAATGCTTGCTCAATACCGTAACGTGTTGTAAAAACAAATCCTTCAAAAGGCTTAATATTAGCATACACATTACCAATAATTTTAGTTTCCTGACTTAAACCATGATCAATTGCAATTTGTCCAATTGGATTTGCTATTTCTCCATCAATATATTCCGAGATACCATAATACTCTCCGTTTTTATTGGTGATGAGTACTTTTCCTGCCGCTAATGCATCCTGAACATGCTGTGGCAGCGCTGTTCCGTTTGGATAAAAAACAGGGGTTAAAGGATCCATTAACATTGCGTGGTTCATTATACCATTAAAACTGTCATCCTCAGTAAAAGCTTTACGTTTGTTTACTGAAAGAGAAAAATTCTCTCCAACTTCTAAATATCTGCTTACTTTGTGATTGGAGTTAAATCTAACAGTTGTACGTTTAAAATTGGTTTTATCTCCTCCAAAAATACCATCTTGACTGAAAAAATTACCTGAAAGTAAAAAAGTTGAAACTTCATTTCCTCCCGCTAATTGAAGTGTGTGGTGCTGCATTGGTGCTGCATCTTCAGCTGCTTCATCAAGCCAGTCTGTTCCTTTTTTACCCGCCCAGTCTGCTACATTTGGTCTGTTGCCCGGAGGTTTTGTTTCGTCAATCCATTTAACATACTGATCAGCACTCATCATTTCTAATTTTGTTCTCAAAGACTGAAAACCAAATTGATTGCTGTAAGTAACTTTCATAGATCCTGCTTTACCTTTTTTAGTCGTAATCATTACTACTCCATTACCCCCATCAGCTCCATAGATAGCTGCTGAGGCAGCATCTTTTAAGATTTCTATTTTTTCGATGTCATTAGAATCAAGGAAATCAATATTACCAGTTCGCATTCCGTCAACTACATAAATCGGGTCTGAGTTACCGTTTGATCCTGCTCCACGAATACGAACTTTGGCTCCGGCTCCAGGAGCTCCTGATTGTGCCATAACAGTAACACCAGCAGCTTGCCCTTGTAGTACTTGTGTAGACAGACCAACCGACAGGTTTGCAATTTGCTCTGCTTTTATTGATGAAATTGCACCTGTTACAACACTTTTCTTTTGAGTTCCATATCCTACTACTACAACTTCATTTAAGGTTTGTGATTCAGGTTTCAATCTGATTTCAATTTTAGTTCTTCCATTTACAGCCTCCTGTACTGTATTGTATCCAACAAAACTAATTGTCAATGTCCCATTAGATGGAACAGCGATTTGAAATTTTCCATCAAAGTCAGATGCAGTTGCTTTGTTGGTGCCTTTAATTAAAATTGTTGCCCCAGGGACGGGCATTCCACTTTCATCGTTTACCATTCCGTTTACCGTAACATCTTGTGCAATTGCGATAGCTGAAAACAATAAAGATGAAAAACAAAAAATAAGTAATTTTGTTAATTTCATTTTTCTAAAAATTTTGGTTAATTAATTAGTAATTTGATGCAATGATAAAGTTAAATTTCAACTATTTGCAATTTGTTATTATTACAAAAACACATCAAACAATAAATTAATACTTTACAAAAACACATCAAAATAATTTTAAAACTTTGATTATTAGATATTTGTAAATATATTTCTATTGTTATAATAATGTTAATTATTAAAAAAAAACACTACATTTATTAAAAAGCAATTATAAGGCTTTCAAATACGTTTTATACATATTGATTATTTTAATAAATGTGAGAATTACAATTAAAAAGCATTAATAATAAAAAAGGGTTACAAAAGTTATGAAATTCGCAAACTGTTTTTTTTACATGTTTATATTACTGTGTGCTAATGGCGTTTTTTGTCAGGTTAAAGACATAGGAATGCCTAATATTAAAAATTACAAAAGGACAGAATACAAGGGAGGAACTCAAAACTGGAGCATTGAACAGGATAAAAACGGTAATATTTATTTTGCAAATAACAGTGGACTAATTCAATTTGACGGTTCAACCTGGCGCAAGTATTCTTTACCAAATAATACTGCGATAAGAAGTTTAAAAATTGATGATTCCGGAAAAATTTTTGTTGGAGGAAATAATGAATTCGGTTATTTTAAAGCAGGAGAAAAAGGAGAATTAAAATATTATTCGCTTTCAAAATTAATCAGCGCTAATGATAGTCGGGATATAAATTTAATCTGGAGAATACACATTTTTAAAGGCGAAGTAATTTTTCAATCTTTCACAAAAGCACTTTTTTACAAAAACAATAAAATTAGTATTCTAAATGCACCAAGGAAGTTTCAGTTTTCTTTTGTAGTGAAAAATCGGCTTTACTTTCAGGATAAAGTATTGGGAATTTTAGAATTTAAGAATCAAAAATTATATCCTTTAAAAGGAACAAAGGTTCTTAATGATAAAGAAATTTGGGCGATGTTTCCATTACCGAATAATAAGATTCTTTTGGCAACACTGGAAAAAGGTCTTTTTGTTTACGATTTTAATAATGTAACAGAATGGAACAATGAAGCAAATAACTTTATAAAAAAGAATACTTCTCTTGGCGGAGCAATCATAAAAAATAAATTTATTATTTTAAATTCGGTTTTAAATGGTATTATAATTTGTGATTTAAACGGAAAGATAGTTCAGCATCTAAATCATCAAAAGGGGCTTCAAAATAATACTATACTGACTTCTTTTGTTGATAATAAAAATAATATTTGGCTGGGGCTCGATAATGGAATAACATTTATAAATGAAAATTCCCCTTTTACCTATTTTGATTATAGTTATAATATAGGTACTGTGTATGCCTCCGTATTGCATCAGAATAATTTGTATGTAGCCACAAACCAGGGATTGTTTTATCATTCCTGGAATACTTCTTTTACTGATGAACCTTTTTACAGAGTCGAAGGAACAATTGCTCAGACATGGAATATTCAGGTTATAAATAATGTGTTATTATGTTCCAGCAATAGCGGAGCTTTGGTTATAGAAAATAATAAAGTCTCAAAAATACTGGATACTAAAGGATATTTTGGATTCAGACAAATACCCAAACATCCGGAATATGTAATTGGAGAAAATTATAATGGATACTCAATTTGTAAAATTGCATCTAATAAAGTTGATTTTATAAACAAGGTTCAGGATTTTGACGAAACTACAAGTACTTTCGAAATGGAATTAGATAATGATTATGTATGGTTAAAGAAAAACCCATATTTATATCAGATGGAACTTTCTGATGACCTGAAAAAATTTGTGTTCGTAAAAAGACATACTCATATATCTGCAGTTAATAAAGGAATTGGAAGCCTTCAATTAGTTAATGGTAAAGTTTATTTTCAGACAAAAAATCATTTCTACAGATTTTCTAAAGATCAGGATGATTTTTTTGAAGACAGAAAGATGAGTAGTCTTTTTAAAAATATCCCGGTAATTAATACATTAATCCAGGATTCTAAAGGAAATTTATGGTATTCATTTAATCAGTCTCTGGGAGTTTTAGAAAAATCAGGGAATGAAAAATATGTTAAGAAAGAAGCTCCATTTTCTAATTTAACGGGTAATCTGGTAAATAACTACATATCTGTAAACGCAATAGATTCAAAGAATATTTTTATAGGATTAACAGATGGATTAACACATTACGATGCTACAATTCCGAATACATTTATAACAAAACCGACTGCTTTTATAGAGAGTTTTTCTTTCCCGGGCGATACTATTATAACCGGGAATCTGAAAACAATTGACAAACTCTTTAATTTACCTTACAGTGATAATCATGTAAAGTTTACATTTTCTTCTCCTGTATTTGAAAATCAGGAAAACGTTACTTACTCCTATAAATTAGAGCCTTTTGAAGATACTTGGCGCACTTGGTCTTCTCTTTCAATTAAGGAATATACCAATTTAAGAGAGGGTAACTATACGATGAAATTAAGAGCCAGAAATAGTTTTGGTGTACTTTCAGAAACTGATCAGGTTAAATTTACTATTTCGCCTCCATGGTACAGGCATTTTTTTGCTTATCTTTTCTATTTGCTGCTAATTTCGGTAGGGATATATGTGATTTCAAACAGAATTAAATTAAAAATCAGAAAAAATAAATATTACGAAACCATTGAGCAAAGACGTTTATATCTTGAAAAAGAATCTAAAATTAGACAAGAACAGCATGAACTTGAAAAAGAAATTGAAAAATTAAAAAGTGATAAACTTCAAATTAAAATTCTCGCAAAGGATAAAGAACTTGTAAATAACTCTTTACAGGTGGTAAAGAAGAACAAAACTTTGAATACCATAATAAGTAAGCTCAAAGATATAGATACCAATATATTAGATGATTCAACTAAAACAGAATTCAGTAAACTCCATAAAAGTATTGTAAAAGAAGTCAATACTGATAAAAGCTGGAAAGACTTAGAAAAGCACATTAAAAATGTTCACTTTGATTTCCTTAAAAGACTGAAAGAAAAATATCCTACAATTTCTCCAAGAGAATTAGACTTGTCAACCTATTTGCTCATGAATATGTCAACTAAAGAGATTGCAGAGATTATGAATATATCGAATGGAGGAGTTGAGCTGGCAAGATACCGATTAAGAAAAAAACTGGGATTAAATAAGAAAGAAAATTTAATTGGGTTTTTAATGAGTATATAATAAAATGCCTCATGACGATAGTGATGAGGCATTTTTATTTGAATAAATTTGTGACTCGGGCAGAAGGCCAAAGCAAATTTATGCTCTAAAATAATCCGTTTAATTCAGCGTCAATTCGATTAATAATATTTCCTAAATCTTCCGGATTATCAACAAAATTAATGTTGTCAACATCAATAATCAATAGTTTTCCTTTAGTATAAGTCTGAACCCAGGCTTCATATCTTTCATTCAGCCGGCTTAAATAATCGATAGAAATTGAGTTTTCGTATTCGCGTCCGCGCTTGTGAATCTGCCCCACCAAATTTGGAATCGAACTTCTTAAGTAAATCAATAAATCAGGAGCTTTTACCAATGATTCCATTAATTCAAACAGAGATGTGTAATTTTCGAAATCACGGCTTGTCATCAATCCCATCGAATATAGATTGGGAGCAAAAATATAAGCATCTTCGTAAATAGTTCTGTCCTGAATGATTTTTTTTCCGCTTTCACGGATTTGTTGTACCTGACGGAATCGGCTATTTAAAAAGTAAATCTGCAAATTAAATGACCAACGTTCCATCTGATGGTAAAAATCATCCAGATATGGGTTATCAACAACATCTTCATAATGGGGTTCCCACTTAAAATGCTTGGCTAGTAATTTTGTTAAAGTTGTTTTTCCTGCGCCTATATTTCCTGCTATTGCTATGTGCATTACGGTATTACGATTTTATAATTGGTAATTTCTTTAGCTGTAAAAATAGATAAAATTTGGTCTTTGTAACAGAATTTATTTAATGATTTTTCTAAAATATCAATTTCAGAAACTGTCTCAGATCCATCTTTATGAATGTCTTTAAAAGATAATAAATTGGCTTTGCTGAAAATGTATTGTTTTGGGCTTAAAACCTGGATTTTATCGAAATCTGAAACTTTCCCTAAGTCTGTAGTTTTTCCGAATATGTCACAAGAAAACCAATTGTATTTTTCATCGATCCAGTAAAAAGTATTGAAATCGGTTTGATAAAACTGAAAATTTTCTGTCAAAGGAGTTGAAACCGTTTTATATTCGTTTTTTAAATAATCGAAAAGACCAATTTGCTGATTCAGTGAATTGTAAATCCATAATTGGTTTTGAGTTGACATGCCAATCGATGTTACAACGATAGGAACGTTATTTTGAGAAAAATTAATCTCCGTAATTTTATTTAATTGATTGTCAAGTAAAACTGCACTATTAAAGTCTTCGTAAAATAAAACTATTTTCAGAGGGTTTAAAATATCTGCTTTAGTGATTTTTCCTAATGATACATTTTTATATTCATAAATTTCACTCCCTTTTATTTTGCTGAATATGTTGTTTTTTATCTGATATGAAAACCCAAAAGAATCATAACCTAAAAATTCATCGGCATCAATTGTAAAACTTGCAACACGAGTTGGCGTTTTTTTTTGATTTTGTGAAAAAACAGCCGAGAAAGAAATGGCAATAAAAAGTAGCAATAAAATCTTGCGTTCTGTTTTTCTCATTTGAATTTGGTTTCTGAAGCCAAATTACAAAAAAACTATAGTATGAAGCCGATTAAAATAGATTTTAGTTGAATATGGTCTTTAAACTTTTCGGGATTCTAATAGTCTAAATAATAAGCTGTTTTGTCTATGCCTTGTGGGTATTGATATATTTAACTTTCAGTATTTTAAAATTAATAATACATTTGAATGTAAGTTTTATCGGATTTACTCAAATTTTAAAAAGAACCAATGAAAAAAATATCATATTATTTGCTTTTAGTGCTTGCTTTTAGTCAGGTACAGGCACAGAAAGATTTTCAGGGAATGGCTGTTTATGAGTCAAAAACACAGACTCCTAAATTTGAAGGAATGCGCGGAAACCGTGATATTACACCTGAAATGCAAAAAAGCATGGAAGAAAGAATGAAGCAAATGTTAGAAAAAACTTTTATTCTGAACTTCAACAAATCGGCTTCTATATATAAGGAAGAGGAAAAATTAGAAACTCCCGGACAACAAGGCGGCGGAATGAGAATGATGTTCAGCTCTATGATGGGCGGAGGGGGTACTTTTTATAAAGATGTAAAAAGTAAAACTTATACAGTTGATAAAGAATTTATGGGCAAAGAATTTTTGGTAAAAGATTCATTACCAAAATTAAACTGGAAATTAGAGCAGGAAACGAAACAAATTGGGGGCTATAATTGTTATAAAGCAACGGCAGTAAAAGAAGCCAGTAAGACCGATTTTAGAAATTTCAGACCTAAAAACGAAGATGGAAAAAAGGCGGAAACAAAAAGCGATAATAAAGAAACTGCTGAAAAGAAAACCAACTTTGAAGACAATTTTGAAATTCCTAAAGAAATAGTGGTAACGGCCTGGTATTCGCCTGAAATTCCAATTAATCAGGGACCCGAAAATTATTGGGGGCTTCCGGGTTTAATTTTAGAAATTAATGACGGAACAACAACCATTTTATGTTCAAAAATTGTTCTGAACGCCAAAGAAAAAGCAGACATAAAAGCACCAACAAAAGGAAAAGAAATTTCTCAGAAAGACTATGACGAAACAGTGGTAAAAAAGATGAAAGAGTTTAGGGAAATGAATCGTGGCCGTGCCGGAGGACCTCCGATGATGGGAAGATAAAACTTCTGAAAATCTAATCTATTTACCCTAATCATTTTTTTAATGAACAAAATATTGTGTCTTTTCGTTTTTTTATTTACTTCTATAGGTTTTTCTCAAAGTGTCCGCTTTGATGGTTTTATTCAGGATGGAGAGAAAAATCCATTGGAAATGGCCAATATTATGGCCGTTAATGCTGTTACAAAAGCAATGGATTCTTATGGTATTACCAATGACAAAGGAAAGTTTCAATTGAGTTTGAAGCCCAATACTTCTTATGTGGTAAAAATCAGTTACCTTGGAATGAAATCGAAAGAAATCCAAATTACAACTAAATCCGAAAATATCGTTCAGAATATTGTCATGGATGATATTGGAATTGAACTGGAAGGAGTTGAGATTGTCCGTGAAATGCCGGTTTCTATAAAAGGAGATACAATTGTCTATAATGCTGATTCTTTTAAATCCGGAACAGAAAGAAAGCTGGAAGACGTCCTGAAAAAATTGCCCGGAGTTGAGGTAAATGCCGACGGAGAAATTGAAGTAGAAGGAAAGAAGGTAAGCAAACTGATGGTGGAAGGCAAAGACTTTTTTGACGGAGACACCAAATTAGGAGTCAAAAATATTCCGGCTGATGCAATTGATAAAATTCAGGTTTTGCGAAATTATAATGAAATCGGAGCTTTAAAAGGTCTCGAAAATGATCAGGATAATGTAGCAATGAACATTAAACTGAAAGAAGGAAAAAAGAACTTCTGGTTTGGTGATGTAACAGCCGGAATAGGTGTTGCTGAGCTGGACAGCCGCTATGTTATCAATCCAAAATTGTTTTATTACAGTCCGAAATACAGTATAAATCTAATCACGAATTTTAATAATATTGGAGAATTGCCAATGACAGCCCAGGATTATTTCAAATTCACAGGCGGATTTAGAAATATGATGAAAAAAGGCGGAAGCAATTTTAATGTCTCTTCGAATGATGTAGGAATTTCACTTTTGAGAAATAATCGCGCCAAAGAAATTGAAACAAAATTTGGCGCAACAAACTTTGCATATTCCGTTAATAAAGCATGGAATATTAGCGGTTTCGGAATTCTTTCGACTTCAAAAACAGATCTAGAAACGAAATCCCAAACTACAATTTTAGATTCCGGAGATCAGCAAAAAAGAGATGAACAAACACATCAAAAGAATAATTTGGGACTTTTTAAATTAAGTTCTACTTATAAACCAAATGATAAATTTCAATTCGATTATGATATTCTAACGAAGTTGACAAAGCAGGAAGAAAATGCTGATTTGCTTCGGGAACAGGTTGTTAATGATGTAGCAGATTCGGAAACTATTTTTACTGCTAAAAAACAAGACCCAACCTCGATTAATCAGAATTTAAGTTTGTACTATACCCAAAGTGACAAAAACATCTTTGCCTTTGAAATGCAGCATTTATATCAGGATGAAAATCCTTTTTATAATGCTAATCTACGCACACAGCCTTTTGATTTATCGGGTTACACTTCAGGTCAGCAAAGAAATGACCTGAATCAGGATCGTTTTGTAAAAACTAATAAAGTGGATGCAAAACTGGATTACTATTATATGGTAACGCCAAAAAGCAACATCAATATTACATTAGGAAATACGTATTCCTACCAAAATTTCAATTCTCACATTTTTCAGATTTTGGATAACGGAAATATAAATAATTTGAATAATCCTTCAAATAAAAATGATGTAAATTATAATTTTAATGACACTTTTTTAGGATTTCATTACAAGATTTTAGCCGGAAAATTTACCTTGACACCCGGTGTTAGTCTGCATACATATAAAATGACAAACACACAATCAGGAACAGATTACTCGCAGAATTTTACAAAAGTGTTGCCGGATTTCTTTGCTCTTTATCAAATCAAAAAATCAGAAACCCTGACCTATAATTTTTCCCTGACAAATGATTTTACAGATATCAATCAATTGGCTGAAGGTTATGTTTTGTCAGATTACAGTAGTTTGTTTAGAGGAAATCGTTTACTCGAAAATGCGACTTCACAAGTGCATTCATTGCGTTACTTTAAATATAATATGTTCAATTTTGAAAACATTTTTGCCAATGCAACATATACCAGAAAAGTAGATGCAATAAAAACCGAAGCCGATTTCGAAGGAATCAACCAGTCATCAGTACCTTATAATTCCAATTTGGCAGACGAAACCCTTTCCGGAATGGGAAGTTATGGACGTTCATTTTTAAAGAATTATAAAGCTTCTGCCAGTGCAAGTTTGAATTGGTCAAAATTCAATAATAAACAAAATGGAGAACCAACAACGACAGAAAGTTTTACTCAAAGTTATACTGTAAAAGCTTCCACGAATTACAAAAACCTGCCTAATATTGAGTTTGGTTATAATATGTTAGTCAATAAATACAGTGGCTCTACGTATTTCACAGACAAGCCTTTTGCAAGATTAGATTATTATTTTCTGGAAAGTTTTTCGTTTGTTTCAGAGTATGAATTCTATCATTATTATAATACTGATAAGTCAGTCAATAACGAATATGATTTTTTAAGCGCCAGTTTAATTTATCAAAAGAAAAACAGTAAATGGGAGTATAAAATTGCGGCTACGAACTTGTTAAACACTACGTATCTTAACGACGACAGCTTCTCTCAGTTTTCTACACGTGTTTCTCAATATACAGTGCAGCCGAGATATATTATCTTTTCGATGAAGTATAATTTGTAGTTTAATTAGAAGCTAATCCTGCTGTACACTATATCTTTTCCCCGCTAAAGAAGCGGGAAAAAGGATGCCGTTTCCATCAGGGCTAAAAACGAATTGACAGGTATTTAAAATTTCATAAATATTCAAACTAAAAAACAACCCGACAAAAGTGAAATCTTGTCGGGTTGTTTTTTAGTTTTTAATACCAACCATTACTTTAATTTGATAATTTTCAGGAGTTTTTTTGTTGTTTTCAATACTGCCATCTGCACTCAAATAAGTTAGTAAAATAGTATATTTTGAATTTTCAATTCGCTGCTCAATTTTTTTGCTTGCGTTATAATTGTTTTTAAAACGAGAAGTAGCATTGATGAAATCATTTATTTTTAAAGGGATAGTGTCTTGATTGATTATTAAATCCTGACCGTAATCTGTAGCTTTTGATTTAATAGAATAATTAGTCTTATTAATAATTAAACAGTTTTTGCACTCGTACGGACTGTTTTTATATAAAACGATTATAAAATCATAACCGTGTATGTCAACTATTTCATCAGTATCCTCATAGAAATAATAATTAAAAGAATCGTTAGCCTCATCTTTTCGGTCGTATTGAGATCGATATTCAAAACCTAAGCTTTCCACAATTTTAGTTGACCCGGGATCTTTTTCTTTTTTGTAAAGAGCATCTAATTTTTTATGCGCATATGGAAGCATACTTTCAAAACCATAATTTCTATCTAAAAAGTGAACAATACTGCTCAATTCCTGTTCTTGTTCAAAAGTTAATTTTTTGCCGTCGTATTTTTGAAGATAATTTTCAAATCGGGATAATTGACTGTATTTTGAAACAGAATCAGCACTTTGCGGCCCCACAATAGAAAACAATCCTGCCAGGCACATGCTTATAGGTATGAATTTTATTTTTGGATGTTTTGAAATTAAAAAATAAGCCACAACAACTGTCAGCCAAATTGATAATAAGAAAACATAATATCGTTCGTGTGTAAATCCGTAAAGATTGATTCGGTAGAGAATCGCCCAAAATAATAATGCCAATAAAGGAATTAATAAGAAATAAAACCAGCGATTGAAAGTTCGCATCCACAAATTTCCGTTTTCATTTGCAATGGGATGAATCAGCAAAAAGGAAAGAATTCCGGTAATAGCAAATGCCAAAACAAGATAAGAAACCCAGCCGACTGGTAACGAAAATGTGATTAGAATTTTGGTTTCGTAACAAATTAAAATAGCCAAATAAATACTTATTAATGGCAATAAAATATATTGTGTAAAATTTTTAAGTCCTTTTGGATAGTTTAAACGAAGTGGTAATTCTTTACTATTGGTTTCAGGAACGCCGCTTAAAAAGAAAATAGTATTAAAAATTCCTGCAACGGTAAAAAATAAATACCCATAGATTTTACTGTCAAATTCAACTTTAAATAATTGATCTACAGCTAATATTGCTAATGCTAACCCGCCGTAAAGAACAATGCTGTACAATCCGGAGGTAAGTATTCGTAAAAAAAGCTGTTTGTTAAACTCCCAAAACTCCTCCTGATTATAGGCTTTTGGTGAAAATCCTGAAAACGAAACAAGTAAATGTAAGGCAAGACTGAGCACAAAAAACTGTTGTACTTCTACTTCAGATATTCTAATGGCAAAATTAAATACAAACGTAATTAATAAAGGAGCAAACGCTAAACTGATAAGGTATTGTATGATATTGTTCTTTTGTTTAGCCGCAAAAAACAAACTTACAGACAGAAACCAGACCAGACATAATGAGCAGCTCATAATCGTTTTTTCATAAAACGCTCTGTGAGTGTTGTCGTAATTTAAATCGATAAGAATAATAGCAGAAATGGTTCCAATGATAGCGGTTATGACTTCTAAAGGAAACCTTAGTATAGTTTTTTTCGTCGCATTCAGGACATTATGTAATGAAGGAAATTTGCTCATTTTTTAATCAGTTATTTTGTACTAAGAAAAGCAAATGCCTCCAAATAACCAAATAAAAACCCCGAACTCTAAAGGAATAGATTTCGGGGTAAAATAAGTAAGATTAAAAAATATTAATCGTATATAGCTATGAATTATAGTCCAAATGCAGTTTTTACCTGATCAACAAAATCAAGTTTTTCCCATGTAAACAACTCTACAGTAACTGTTTTTTCGTTTCCTCCGGGAGCAGAAAAAGTTTTAGTTACAGTTTCCGGTTTACGTCCCATGTGTCCGTAAGCAGCAGTTTCACTGTAGATTGGGTTTCTTAATTTTAATCTTTGCTCAATAAAGTAAGGACGCATATCAAAAATAGCTTCTACTTTTTTAGCGATTTCACCGTTAGTTAAGTTTACTTTTGAAGTTCCGTAAGTTTCAATAAAAATCCCCATTGGCTCAGCAACTCCAATTGCGTAAGAAACCTGAACTAAAATTTCGTCCGCAACACCTGCAGCAACTAAGTTTTTAGCGATATGACGCGTTGCATAAGCAGCACTTCTGTCTACTTTACTTGGATCTTTACCAGAGAATGCACCACCACCGTGAGCACCTTTTCCACCGTAAGTATCAACAATAATTTTTCTTCCTGTTAAACCAGTATCTCCATGAGGCCCTCCAATTACGAATTTTCCTGTTGGGTTGATATGGTAGTTGATTTTATCGTTGAATAAATGAGCGTGAGCTGGATTTTTAGCGATAATTCGTGGAATCAAAATCTCAACAATGTCTTTTTTGATTTTAGCCAGCATCGTAGCTTCTTCATCAAAATCATCGTGTTGAGTCGAGATTACAATCGCATCAATACGAGTTGGTTTGTTATCATCACTGTATTCTAAAGTAACCTGAGATTTTGCATCCGGACGTAAATACGTGATTTCTTTGTTTTCACGTCTTAAAATCGCTAACTCCTGCAATAATTTATGAGATAAATCAAGAGCCAAAGGCATGTAGTTGTCAGTTTCGTTAGTTGCGTAACCAAACATCATTCCCTGGTCACCTGCTCCTTGTTCTTCTGGTTTAGCTCTGTCAACACCTTGGTTAATATCTGCAGATTGTTCGTGAATTGCTGATAAAATTCCACAAGAATTCGCTTCAAACATATATTCACTTTTAGTATAACCTATTTTACGGATTACCTCACGTGCAATATTTTGTACATCAAGATACGTATTTGATTTTACTTCTCCGGCCAAAATTACCTGACCAGTTGTAACTAAAGTTTCACATGCTACTTTTGAGTCAGCATCAAATGCCAAAAAGTTGTCAATTAATGCATCCGAAATTTGATCTGCAACTTTATCCGGATGTCCTTCACTCACAGATTCTGACGTAAATAAATAAGCCATAATAATGTATTAAATTAAAATTAAGCGAGAAAATAATTGCTGAAAATGGCTAAAGAAGAGTTTCTGCTTTAGCATTTTTTACTGCCGAAATCAATTTTTCAGCATTCATAATGAATCATTTCATTATGAAGAGGTTGCAATCAGTTCAAATTTTTCCTCTGTATTCGGGTGCAAAAGTACAAAACCATTTTGATTTGCAAATTAAACTTCAGCTTTTTTATTTTTATAAAGAAAAATTTAACATAATATACTATTTTGATAGGGTAATAGAAATTAATTTGCTTTTTATTTGGCTGATTTAAAAATTGTTCGCACATTTGCACTATCAAATAACAGAAAAAAATGAAATTAACAGTTTGCAATATGTCTTGTATGATGCCGGAGCCTTCCGCAGAGACGCTATTGTAGTTAATTTTCAACACATAACATAGAACCTCTGCAGACCGCAGAGGTTTTTTTTTATCCAAAAAAATTGAATCCTTTTTAAGCCAAAACATTAATTAATCAGAAAAAGCAATGAAAAAAAATGTAATAATCGTTTTAAGTTTTTTGACATTTTCAGGTATTTATGCTCAGGAAAATAAAACTGAGCAAGATACTCTAAAGAATAATGAATTATCAGAAGTTACCATTGTAGGATCCAGAAGTAAAAACCGGGTAAAAACAGATGTGCCGGTTCCGGTTGATGTTTTTAATATCTCTGAAATAACAAAAGGAGCCCCTCAAACCAATATCACCCAAATTTTAAATTACGTTGCGCCATCTTTTACCAGTAATGCAACTTCTACTGCTGATGCTACAGATCACGTCGATCCGGCACAATTAAGAGGCTTAGGACCTGATCAGGTTTTAATTTTAGTAAATGGTAAACGCAGACATACAAGTGCTTTGGTAAACATAAACGGATCACCTGGAAGAGGATCTGTTGGTACGGATTTAAATGCAATTCCGTCTTTTGCTATCGAAAGAATCGAAGTTTTAAGAGATGGTGCAGCAGCGCAATACGGTTCTGATGCAATTGCGGGAGTTATCAATATTGTATTAAAAAAGAATGCAAATTATATTTCAGGAAACATTCAATACGGAGCTAATTTATCTTCCGGCTCAAATAATTTTAAAGGTGGAGCCGATGGAGAAACACTACAGGTAGATTTGAATTACGGAACTTCTTTGGGTAAAGAAGGAAGTTTTTTAAATGTCACCGGTAGTGCTTTAACAAGACAGGCAACAAGCAGGGCAGGAATTAGAAGTAACGGTATTTTTAACGCATACAATGCTGTTGAAAACAGAGCAGCGCAAAATGGGGTTCAAATAAATTCACTATTTAGTAATATCAATAACACTCCAAATTCGGCACAAATTATTAGTTCGTTGCAACAGTATGCGCCACAAGTAAGTTATTTTACACCTGCACAGCAAAATGCTATTGCATCTGCAACAACAATCACACAATTGCAGACAGCATTGAATTTTGATGTAACTAATAATGAATTAGCCTATAGAGGTCAGGAAAGACGTAACTATAATATGAGTGTAGGTCAGTCAGAATTGGCTTCCGGACAGGTATATTATAATGCCAAATATCCTTTAACAGAAACTACAGCTCTATATTCTTTTGGAGGGCTATCATATAGAAACGGTCAATCTTATGCTTTTAACAGGCTTCCAAATGGTTCCGGAACTTTCACACAAGTGTATGAAAACGGATTTTTACCTGAAATTGAATCCAAGATTTTAGATGCTTCTGCCGCACTGGGTCTTACAACAGAATTGTTTGGTTTTGATACCGATATCAGTTCAAACCTCGGAACAAATTCTTTTCAATATGATGTTAATAATACAATCAATGCCACTTTAGGAGTAAACACTCCATCTAGCTTTGATGCCGGAAAAGTATCTTTTTTACAAAGTACGACCAATTTGGATTTTAGTAGAAAATATGATGTTCTTGCTGGATTGAATGTCGCCTTTGGAGGAGAATTCAGATATGAAAACTACCAGATTAAAGAAGGTGAAGAAGCTTCTTATGGTTTGTATGATACAAATGGAGATTTAGTCTCAGGGGTTTTACCTGGCAATTCACCATTAATTGTAACAGACTTTTTTGGAAACAAACGTGGTGCCGGAGCGCAGGGATTCTCAGGATTTCAGCCTTCAGATGCTAAAGAAAAAGATCGAAAAAGTGTTGCTGCTTACATAGATTTAGAATTAAATCCTACCGAAAACTGGCTTTTAAACGGGGCTGCACGTTATGAAAATTATTCTGATTTTGGTAATACAGTTACTTTCAAGCTGGCTTCTCTTTTAAAATTAAACGATAATATTAATTGGCGAATTTCCGGGCAAACGGGTTTTAGAGCGCCATCGTTGCAGCAAAAATATTTTGAAGCAAGTTCTACTCAGTTTATTAATGGTCAGCCATTTCAGGTTGGGTATTTTACAAATGATTCTCAGGCGGCAAAAAGTATTGGTGTAGAAAGCTTAAAGCCGGAAACTTCTAAAAGTATTAGTACAGGATTTACATTTAAAATTCCGGATGCCAACATAACCATTGCAACAGACGCTTATTTTACAAGAATCAATGACAGAATAGTTTTAACCGGACAATATGCAAGGCCAACAGATGCGCAGATAGCAGCTGCAACATCTCCGGGACAAGCAGAAGCATTGACATTGTTTCAGGAAGCGTTTGATTTGAAAGGGGTAGAAAGAGCTTCGTTCTGGACAAACGGAATTAACTCAGAAACAAAAGGGATAGATTTGGTGATTTCTCAAAAATACAATGTTATCCCTGATTTCACGATTACAAATGACTTTGCTTTAAGTTATAATGAAACAAAAAGAGTAGGTGGTTTGAATGTTCCTCAATCTATTGTTGACGCTGGTGGAGATCCTTATATATATTCATTTTTTCCGGAGTCAAGCCGAATTTATTTAGAAGAAGCGATTCCTAAACTAAAAGCCAATTTATTGACAACCTTCAATATTAAGAAACTGGATATTTATTTAAGAAACACTTATTTTGGAAGTGTTACAGATCCGGGAGCAACCGACGTAAATTTAGATGGGTTTTCTTCAGTGTATGAACATCCTGAATACAGTGCAAAAATAGTAACTGATCTATCTTTTGGATATCAGGTTAATGAAAAATTTAGACTGACACTTGGAGTTAATAATATAGGGGATGTTTATCCAGACAGAAATAATCCTGCAACTCCGGCATTTACCAATACAACTCCAACTTTATCTCCTGCTCCAAGTACAGATTTGAGTAATGCAAATCAGTTTGCTTATTCCAGAGCAGTCTCACAATTTGGATTAAACGGTCGATTTGGTTTTGCGCGTTTGAGTTTTAAATTTTAATAAAAAGATAAAAAACAAGACATTAGAAATCCATAAATAAAAAACTTATGTTAAATGTTGTTTTTTGATTTGGTAGTTTGAAAAATACATTATATATTTACTCTATAGAATTAATAGAATATAAAAATACAAATTTTAAAGAAATGAAAACAGTAGCAAATAAAATGATGATATGTTGTAAGATGCCGATGTGCATCCCAAATTGCTGCTGCCGAAAGTAAAGATAAATCTTTTGTTATAGTTCCTGACTATAGCCCTTTTGGTAGCCATCCGAAAGGGCTTTTTTTATTTCATTAATTAAAATTAAAATCATGAAAACCATATATAAAATCTTAAAGTCAATTAACCCGAAAAATATCTTTGGAATAATTCAAAATCAAAAAACAAACTTCAGTTTGCAAAAAGGTAAATTATATTCTGAAGAGACAAACTCATTGCTTACCCATATGTATTCCGCTGAAAATGGAAACCTTTTTATTTAAAAGAAACAATTCAAAAAATCAATTCAATAACGATATTAATAATATTTAAAAATTAAGAAATCATGAGCGCACAAAAATTTGCAACAAACGCACTACACGCAGGACACGATGTAACTAAAAACGGTGGAACGAGAGCAGTACCAATTTATCAATCGTCATCGTATGTTTTTAATAATTCAGATCATGCCGCCAATTTATTTGGTTTGGTCGAAGCCGGATTTATTTACACAAGATTAAACAACCCGACTAATGATGTATTAGAACAAAGGCTTGCTTCGCTTGAAGGCGGAATTGCAGCAGTTGTAACAGCTTCAGGAGCAGCAGCAATTTCTACAACTTTATTGACTTTGCTAAAAGCCGGAGATCATATTGTCGCGTCTAATAGTTTATATGGAGGTACCTATAATTTATTAAAAGTGACTTTGCCTCGTTTAGGAATTACAACCACTTTTGTAGATCCTTCAAAAGCAGAAAACTTTACAAAAGCGGCAAAAGAAAATACCAGAGCCTTTTTTGTAGAATCACTTGGGAATCCGAAATTAGATGTGCTGGATTTAAAAGCGATTTCAGCGGAAGCCAAAAACTTTAAAGTACCATTTATTGTAGATAATACTGTAGCAACTCCTTATTTGTTGAATCCAATCGAACATGGGGCAAACATTGTAATTCATTCACTGACTAAATACCTTTCAGGAAACGGAACTTCATTAGGTGGTGTTATTATTGATGCCGGAACTTTTGACTGGTCTAACGGAAAATTTCCTGAATTTACAGAACCTTCTCTGGGGTATCACGGTTTGATTTATTATGAAGCGCTTGGAAATGCAGCCTTTATCGCAAAAGCAAGAATTGAAGGCTTGCGTGATTTTGGGGCAGCATTGAGTCCATTTAATGCTTTTCAGATTATTCAGGGATTGGAAACCTTGCCAATCCGCATTAAAAAGCACAGCGAAAATGCGTTGGCTTTAGCTGAATGGTTAGAGAAACAAGACCAGGTGGTTTGGGTAAATTATCCGGGATTGAAATCAAATAAATATTATGATTTAGCTCAGGAATATCTGCCAGAAGGTCAAAGCGGGGTTATTACTTTTGGTTTACAGGGAGGTTACGAAGCAGCCAAACAAGTTGTTGATGAAACGAAGTTATTCTCACTTTTAGCAAATATTGGAGATACCAAATCACTTATTATTCATCCTGCCAGTACAACGCATCAGCAATTAACTGATGAGGAGCAGCTTGAAACAGGTGTTTCAAAAGATTTAATTCGTCTATCTGTAGGGATTGAAGATATTGAAGATTTAATTGAAGATTTGAGAACAGTTTTTAGCAGTGTTTCAAAATCGCACAACACGGTATTTAATAAAAATTAAGGTTTTTTTGTTTTTTGTTAGAAAATTGCCTTTAGTAATTGGATTTACTAAAGGTGATTTTTTTTTGAATCAAATTTGGATTAAAAATAATTCAAGTGATTGATTTGTAATATGTTCTTTGAAAAACTGATTTATGAAGAGCTAAATATTGAGGAGAATTAGTAAGTTTTAACCTTTATTTCAAACGCTGTAATTTTTGTAAGATGTTTTTAAAGTTAAATTATTGTTTTTTTATTGATTTTGTGCGTTTATATTTGGTAAATTAAAAAAAACTTCGCATATTTGTTAAACCCAAAAACTACGAAAGATATGTTTAATTCCTATAAAATGTTTTGCGCCATTTCGAAAGAAACCGTTGGGGTGTCTATTGCTTAAAAATTGTAAGAACAATATCATTATAGCAAAGCCTCCCAAAATATTTTGAGAGGCTTTTTTAATTATACGACAAAATGCTAGAATTTTTTAAAATAACAAATAAATCACAGATGAACAAGTCCCTACAGATGAACAAGATGTTCAATGTCGCAGCTATTGGCGTATGCGTCTGTTGATTCCAAAAGTATAGTAAGTTAAAACAACTTAAACCCTTTTGGTATTTGAATCCAAAAGGGTTTTTTGTTTTAAAGGACTTAAATAAAACGAGAGAAAAAATTAGATATAAATAAACAAATTAGATATAAATAAACAAACTAAACTGAATATTATGAGCACTTTAAACTACTTGACAAAAACATTTTCTACATTGAAAAACATCAGGGCTAAAAGAAATAACCCGCCGCCAAAAAATGAATTGATACATCCAAGGTTCGGGATTACAGAAACAGAAACGAATATTAAAACTGAAAAGAAAAATCCTGACTCTTTATTGTTTTTGATGTATTCTAAAGAAAATGAAACACTTTTTATTTAAATCAAAAAGTTTTTCAAATAGGTAATTACCTGCTTAATTTTACTGGGCAATTTTGTTCGGTAATTTTTTGCGTACAATAGTTTTTGTTTGTGATATAATTAATAAACAAAAGATTCTCTTCAGATAAATTTGTTTGTTTAAGAAAATAGTAGTTAATTTGCACCGTTAAGTTCAGAAACGTATTGAAATGTTATAAAGAAAGGACGAGGGATTAGACCCGATGAATCCTTAGCAACCCTTCGGTAAAGCGAAGAAGGTGCTGCATTCTACCACGCCCAACGTGGAAAGATAACAAAAGAGTTTTTCTAGTTTCGTTCTAGACTTTCTTTCTAATATTTCCATAATACAAATCAAAAAATATAAAGATTTGAAATTGGAAAGTATACCAAACCCTATCATATTACAAAATTTCACTACCGAAAGTGGTGCCTTATATAATTCAATACCCTTAAGTTTTGCACTTTTTGGTTTACCATTGCACAGTGCCCCAATTATTTTGGTTAATCATGCATTAACAGGAAATGCTCAGGTTACAGGCGAAAATGGCTGGTGGAATGATTTGATTGGTGAGGGAAAAACAATTGACACCAATAAATATTCCGTTTTAGCATTTAATGTTCCGGGTAACGGAAACGATTCTTTTAGTATCGAAAATTATCAGGATTTTACCACCAGGGATGTTGCCCGTATCTTTTTGAATGGAATAGAAACTTTAAAAATTGAACAGCTTTATGCTATTATCGGAGGTTCGGTAGGCGGAGGAATTGCCTGGGAAATGCTGGCATTGGCACCAAACATCACACAACATTTAATTCCTATTGCAACCGACTGGAAATCGACTGACTGGATGATTGCCAATTGTTTTTTACAGGAACAAATCCTGAACAACTCATCAAAACCAATTGAAGATGCCAGGATTCACGCCATGTTATGCTACCGTTCGCCGGAATCATTCAAAGAAAAATTTCAGCGCACTATTAATCAGGATCTTTTGATTTTTAATATAGAAAGCTGGCTGGCGCATCATGGAAATAAATTACAAAAGAGATATCAATTGGCATCTTATAAATTGATGAACCAGTTGCTCAAAACAATAGATATTACCAGAAACGGGGAAGATTTTAAAACTTTAATGCTAAAAACTAAAGCCGATATCCATATTATCGCAATCGATTCAGATTTGTTTTTTACACCAAAAGAAAATCAGGAAACGTTTCAGGAATTAAAAAAGTTCAAGGACAATGTTTTTTACAGCGAAATAAATTCGGTACACGGACATGACGCTTTTTTAATCGAGTACAAACAATTAGATAATTTACTAGCTGCTATTTTTTAGCAGAAAATAATAAAAAGATAAAATGAAAATATTAAAATTTGGAGGTAAATCATTATCAAACGGAGAAGGACTAAACAAAGTGGTCTCTATTATCGCCGAGAAAGTAAATCAGGGCGAAAAAATTGCTGTAGTAGTTTCGGCAAGAGGAAATGCTACAGATGAATTAGAATATATTTTAAAAATTGCAGCTAAAAACGGCGATTACAAACGATTATTGGAAAATTTCAAAACCTATCAGGTTTCAGATTATCCTCAGGTTGATTTGTCTGAAGAGTTTACGATTCTGGATAAACTTTACGAAGGGGTAAGCCTGATTGGTGATTACAGCAATAAAATTAAAGATCAGATTTTATCTAAAGGCGAATTGCTTTCTGCGAAATTATTGACTGCTATTTTAATCGAAAAAGGGATTCCTGCTAATTTCACTGATTCAAGAGAATTGCTGAAAACAGATTCTAAATTTGGTGATGCTCAGCCTTTGGAACAGCTTTCTAAGAAAAACGTTGTCAATTATTTCAAAGAGCATAATGGTTCAACGGTTAATATCATAACTGGTTTCATTGGTTCAAACAACAACAATGATACTACAACATTAGGAAGAAACGGCAGTAATTATACCGCTTCTTTAATTGCTAATTATTTAAATGCAGAAGAATTACAAAACTTTACACACGTTGACGGAATTTATACCGCAAATCCGGATTTAGTTGCGGATGCTAAAAAAATAGAATATTTGTCCTTCAATGAAGCAAATGAATTAGCGAATTTTGGTGCTACTATTTTACACGCCAAAACGATTATTCCTTTATTAGAAAAAAATATTCCGCTTCGAATTTTAAATACGTTCAATCATGAAAACCGCGGAACTTTAATCACTTCTGATACTGCAAAAGAAGGAATAAAAACGCTTTCGGTTCTTGAAAATGTTTCGCTTTTGAATCTTGAAGGTCGTGGATTGCTTGGAAAAGCAGGAGTTGATGCCCGAATATTCAAAGTAATGGGTGATCATAATATTAGTGTAAGTATTATTTCGCAGGGTTCTTCAGAAAGAGGAATTGGACTTGTGGTTGCTACTGATAAAGCGACAACGGCAATGGTTGAATTGGAGAAAGAATTCGAAAATGACTTTTATTCGAAAGACGTAAACCAGATTACAGTAACGGATAATGTTTCGGTTATTTCGATTATTGGACAGGATTTGAGTACTTTCCATAAACCATACACTGCTTTAATCAAAAATAAAATTGTTCCGATATTATTTAACAACACGGTTACGGGTAAAAACGTGAGTTTGGTGGTTAAAAAATCGGAGCTGAATAAAGCGTTAAATGTAATTCATGGTGAGATTTTCGGAGTTTCCAAAAAAATCAATATTGCAATTTTTGGACATGGACTAGTTGGCGGAACTTTGATCAATCAAATTTTAGAGTCTGCTGATGCTATCGAAAAACGTAAGGATATTAAACTGAATGTTTTTGCAATTGCGAATTCTAAAAAGCTGGTATTAAACAAAAACGGTGTGACTTCTGACTGGAAAAATGAAATTCAGAACAAAGGGCTTGATTACACGATTCAGGATATTATTGACTACGCAGACAAATATCATTTAGAAAACTTAATTGCGATTGACAATACGGCAAGTGCTGCATTTGTAGAAAATTATATCAAGCTTGCAGAAAGCAGTTTCGATTTGATTTCTTCGAATAAAGTGGCCAATACGCTTAGCTATGGTTTTTATAAAGAATTAAGAAAAGTTCTGGCTGAAAATCAAAAGAATTATTTATACGAAACCAATGTTGGTGCAGGTTTGCCATTAATTGATACGATAAAGTTACTGCATCTTTCTGGTGAAAATATCACTAAAATAAAAGGAGTTTTCTCAGGAACCTTAAGTTATTTGTTCAATAATTTCTCTGCAAAAGATGTTCCTTTTAGTGAAATTTTACAAGAAGCAATTGATAATGGTTATACGGAACCAGATCCGCGTGAGGATTTATGCGGAAATGATGTGGGAAGAAAATTATTGATTTTGGCAAGAGAATTAGATTTACAGAATGAATTTGAAGAAATTTCAATTCAGAATTTAATCCCGGAACATTTACGAGAAGGGAATGTTTCAGATTTCTTAACGAAATTAAAAGAATTCGATCCGATTTACGACAAAATAAAGGCCGACCAAAAACCAAATCACGTTTTAAGATATATTGGTGAATTGTCTGGAGATTTGCAGAATGACAAAGGAAATCTGGAAGTAAAATTAGTTTCAGTTGCATCAGATACAGCTCTTGGCGGACTAAAAGGCTCTGATTCTTTCTTCGAAATTTACACAGAATCTTACGGAGACAGACCAATCGTAATTCAGGGAGCGGGAGCAGGTTCAGCGGTTACCGCAAGAGGAGTTTTTGGGGATATTTTGAGATTATCTGATAAAGGGTAATTGATTTTTTAGATTCAGATTCAATTCAAGCAGAAAAAACAAAAAACAACAACACAATGAAAATAACATTAGACAGAGTAAATGAAAACTTCCATTTTCAATTAAAAAATGAACGTGGACACATAGTAAATGTAGATGCCAGACCGGAATTCGGAGGTAATGATATGGGACCAAGTCCTATGGAATTAGTGTTGATGGGAGTAGCAGGCTGCAGTGGAATTGACATGATTTCGATTTTAAAAAAACAACGCCAGGAAATTACTTCTTTTAAAGCTGAGGTTGAAGGCGAGCGTGTACAGGTAGGAGAAGCCAAACCATTTAAAGATATTTATGTAGTTTTTTCTTTGGAAGGAAACATAAAAGAAGACAAAGCAGCGAAAGCAGCACAATTATCATTCGAAAAATACTGTTCAGTTTCTAAAACAGTAGAGCCAACTGCAACGATACATTATAAAGTAATTTTGAACGGAGTAGAATTAAATAAATTAGAAAATTAGTCAATTAGAAAATCAGATATTTTTTGATTGGCTATTAATAATGCAAGGTATTTTGCGAAACTCTGTGTTCACTTTTGTGAATCTCTGCGAAATAATTTTTTTTAAACAAAAAACAAAATGAACGAACAAGAATTTGGTTTTGAAACACAAGCCATCAGAACACATTTAGAAAAATCACAATATCAGGAACATTCAACTCCTTTGTATTTATCATCAAGTTTTGTATTTGAAGATGCAGAGGATATGAGAGCGTCTTTTACAGAAGAAAAAGTACGTAATATTTACTCCCGTTTCAGCAACCCGAATACAACTGAGTTTGTGGATAAAGTTTGCGCAATGGAAGGAGCTGAGGCTGGATACGCTTTTGCAACGGGAATGGCAGCTATATATTCGACTTTTGCTGCTTTATTAGATTCAGGTGATCATATTGTTTCTGCCGGAAGTGTTTTTGGATCAACACATGCGTTGTTTATGACTTATTTTCCAAAATGGAATATAGAAACGACCTATTTTGATATCAACAAACCGGAAACTATAGAAGGTTTTATTAAGCCAAATACTAAAATTTTATACGCTGAAACACCTACAAATCCTGGTGTAGATGTGATTGATTTGGAATTGTTAGGACAAATAGCCAAAAAGCACAATCTGATTTTGATTATTGATAACTGTTTTGCAACACCATACATTCAGCAGCCAATTAAATACGGAGCACATATAGTAGTGCATTCTGCTACAAAATTAATGGATGGTCAGGGTCGTGTTTTAGGAGGTGTTGCCGTTGGTGATGCTGAATTGATTCGTAAAATATATTTGTTTTCAAGAAATACTGGTCCGGCAATGTCACCATTTAATGCTTGGGTTTTGTCTAAAAGTTTAGAGACTTTGGCTGTTCGTGTAGACAGACATTGCGAAAATGCTTTAAAAGTTGCTGAGTTTTTGGAAAGCCATCCAAATGTAAACAGTGTGAAATATCCGTTCTTAAAATCACATCCAAAGTATGAAATCGCCAAAAAACAAATGCTTTTAGGTGGTAACATTATTGCATTCGAAATTAAAGGAGGAATTGAAGCAGGGCGTAAATTTTTGGATAAAATTCAATTGTGCTCACTTTCAGCTAATATCGGAGACGTTAAAACGATTGTAACGCATCCGGCATCAACAACACACAGTAAATTGTCTGTTGAAGAAAAATTAGCGGTTGGAATTACGGAAGGTTTAGTACGTGTTTCTGTAGGTTTGGAAACCGTAAAAGATGTAATCGCCGATTTAGAACAGGCGCTTTCTTAAGAAGATATTTTTATAAAAATTTAAAGGGCTATTTGATTATCAATAGCCCTTTTATGTATTATGAGTTTTTGTTTCTAAATTATGGTAAAACCTAAATTACTCATTTTATCAGATTTGTTTGGAGGAGAAAATCCGGATTGGATACAGTATTATATTGATGAATTACAATCTAAATTTGATATTCAGTATTATGATGTTCGTGAATTGGCGAATATTAGCTTAGAATGTATTATCGAATCAGATCTTCACAATCAATTTCTAAATGGAGGAATTGAAAAAGCGGTTAAGAATTTATTGAAAATTGAAAAAGAAGAAACTTTAGTTTTAGGTTTTAGTATTGGAGGATTTATTGCATGGAAAGCGGCTCTAAAAGGTTTGAAAGTTTCGCACTTAATAGCTGTTTCATCTACGAGATTGCGTTTTGAAACTGAGGTACCAAATTGTAAAATCAATTTGTATTTTGGACAGAAAGATGTAAATGTGCCAAATACGGAGTGGTTTTCAGATTTAAATATATCCAGTCATTTTTTTGAAAATCAAGGACATCAATTCTATTTACAAAAAGAGAACGCTTTTATCATTTGTAATAATTTTTTGTAATTTTTTTGTCCAAAAAGTATATTTTTGTTAATAGTGAAAATCAAAAACGAGCTATAAATTCAATTTAATTGTAGTTCAGGAAGAAGATTGATAAAACTATACTAATTTGGTAGAATTAACTTTTGTTCTGTTAGTAATCTCGTTCAAAAAGCTTATTTTTGCTGCCGAATATTAGGAAGCTGTTTGTTTAATTCATTGATATCTTCCAAACTAAACTACAATCTAAAATTTAAAAATGCTTTCAAAGAAAACAAAATACGGAATCAAAGCTTTAACTTATTTGGCCAGACGTGAAAACAATGAGCCTGTACAAATTGCTGAAATTGCGAAAAGTGAACATATTTCGATTAAATTTCTGGAAAGTATTTTATTGCTACTAAGGAATTCAGGTTTTCTGGGTGCTAAAAAAGGAAAAGGCGGAGGCTATTATCTGATCAAAGAACCCAAAGATATCAGCATGGCGAAAGTTTATCGTATTCTTGAAGGCCCTATCGCGTTGTTGCCTTGTGCCAGTCATAATTTTTACGAAAAATGCGATGATTGTGATGATGAAACAACCTGTGCAGCAAGACGTTTAATGACAGAAGTTCGTGATAATACACTTAAAATACTGGAAAGTAATTCTCTGGCTGATATAGCTTTTTAGTTAAATTCTGTTTGATTAAAAATAAAAAATGACCATTTCAAATTCAGAAATGGTCATTTTTTATAGTTATTTTTTGATCTAAAAAATTAATTTATATCCGGCTAAGAAAAGCATTACAGCGATTGCGTTTCTAAGAAACTGATCAGGAACTTTTCCACTCAGCATACTTCCTATAAAAATTCCCGGAAGAGAACCCAATAATAACTGTCCTAACAATATCAAATCCAGATTTCCCATTGATGCATGCCCAATTCCGGCAACTAATGTTAATGGAACGGCATGAGCGATTTCAGTTCCCACTAAACGAGGTGTTGGTAATAATGGGTAAAGAAAGAATAACGTAACGGTTCCTAATGCACCAGCACCAATAGAAGTCAGAGTTACAGTTGCGCCTAATAAAACACCAATTCCTATGGTCAGCATATTTTGAGTTGTGCTTTCGCTGTGAAATTTGTCCCCGGCATGTTTCTGGGAAAATTTTAATATCTTTTGTTTAAATATAATGGCAACAGAAGTAAAAAGCAATGCCCAGCCTAAACTTTGTTTAATGACGGCATTTATAGTAGTAATATCAGTTTTAATACTATTTAATATCCATAAAGTAACTAAAGCAGCCGGAACACTGCCCAGAGTGAGCCAGCCTGTTATAGTCCAATTAATATTGCTTTTTTTATTATGCACATAAATACCTCCCATCTTGGTAAAGGCGGCATATAGTAAATCTGTACCCACAGCTTTTGTTGGCGGAATACCAAAATATAATAAAATAGGTGTCATCAGAGAACCACCTCCAACTCCTGTCAGACCTACTACAAAACCAACAACTAAACCCGCAATAACTAAGCCTATTTGAAAATCCATAAATAAAAGTTTGGCGCAAAAATAGCAACAATTTTATAATTATCCTATAGAAATGGTAGGCTTTAAAAGTGTATCTTTGGAACCAAAAATAATTTTAAGTGTATGTATCTTAAAAACAACGAAATATGATTTTAGATTTATTGAATTTATTTATTTCCATTCTAAAATATCCTTAAAATTTGATTTTTAGAAGTTTAGAAGTTTAGAAGTTTAAAAAAGTTAAAAATTGTTTTGATATTTAGAAATAAGTAGTAATTTTGCTTTTCAATCTACTAACCCGATAGGGTAATGGATTTTAGCAAGGAAGCCCAGTAATTATGGAAAAAGAATTAAAAATTAATAGTGGTGATGTTAAGTTTTATGCATCAATAAAAGAGAAATTATGGATAGGAATACCGGTTGTTTTACTGGTAGGTTTGCTAAGTACACTGATTTATAATCACCATGCCGAATTTTCCTGGGATGGATTTGTTGGAGGATTTAATCAGGAGTTTTTAGTTTTTTTTGCTATCGGTGTTTTTGCACAATTGGTAGACGGTACTTTGGGAATGGGTTATGGAGCGACTTCAACTTCATTTCTATTGGCTTACGGAATTCCTCCGGTAGTTAGCAGTACAGGAGTTCACGTAGCTGAGATGTTTACAACGGGAGCATCTGCAATATCACATCATAAATTTGGAAATATCAATAAAAAACTGGTAAAACATTTATTGATTCCGGGAGTATTAGGGTCTATTACAGGAGCTTATTTGTTATCTGATGTCATTGATGGCGATCTGATTAAGCCTTTTATTGCGGTTTATATGATCGTTCTGGCAGTTGTTATTATCAGGAAAGCATTAAAAAAGAGTATTGTAAAAAAGAAAACTAAAAAATTGAGCGCTTTAGCCGTTTTTGGAGGTTTCATGGATTCTGTTGGAGGTGGAGGCTGGGGCCCAATTGTAACTTCAACATTGTTAGGGAGAGGAAGAAATCCGAGATATACGATTGGTTCTGTAAACGCAGCTGAGTTTGCAATTTCATTTGCCAGCGGTATCACCTTTATGCTTTTTGGAGGTATCCACGGATGGCAGGTAATCATAGGATTGATTTTAGGAGGTGTTATTTCAGCTCCCTTAGCAGCTTATTTGGTAAATAAAATTAAAAGAAAACCAATGATGGTTGCGGTTGGGGTTCTAATTATATTATTGAGTTTAAAAACATTATCTAAATTATTGTAATAAATATTTTAGAAAGGAAAGAGAATTATGAGTGCGACAATTATACAATCACTGTTAGATAAAACGAAAGATTTTTCAATTGAAGAAACTTTTGCTTTTTTGGCTGAAGAATATCCGGGAAAAGTAATTTTTTCGACTTCCTTCGGTCAGGAAGATCAGGTGATTACAGATTACATTGCTAAAAGCAATTTGGATATTACCATTTTCACCTTAGATACCGGAAGGTTGTTTCAGGAAACTTACGATGTTTTTCATAAAACATTAAAAAAATATAAAAAACCGATTGAGGTTTACTTTCCTGAAGCGGCATCAGTTGAAAATTTACTGAAAGAAAAAGGTCCAAATAGCTTCTACGATTCGGTTGAAAACAGAAAAGAGTGCTGTTTTATCCGAAAAGTGGTTCCGTTGCGAAAAGCTTTGGCAGGAAATGCAGTCTGGATTACAGGTTTAAGAGCAGAACAATCCGAGAACAGACAAGATTTGAGTTTGTTCGAATATGATGGAGGTTTTGATATTATCAAATTCAATCCTTTATTAAAATGGACTTTGCAGGAAGTTGAAGATTATTTGAAGGATAACAATGTGCCTCAAAACGCATTACACAAAAAAGGTTTTGTAAGTATTGGTTGCGCACCTTGTACCAGAGCCATTTTTCCCGGAGAAGATATCAGAGCCGGAAGATGGTATTGGGAATCCAGTCATAAAGAATGTGGTTTGCATGGTGCAAAAAAGGAATAATAAAGAAATATAGGTTGCCCTGTTTAAAACAGGTTGAATAAAATATCAAATAAAATATCAAAAATGAGTTCAGTATTAAAAACAAATGCTTTAGAAAGTGAAGCGATATACATCTTTAGAGAAGTTGTTTCTCAGTTTGACAAACCGGTTTTACTTTTTTCAGGTGGGAAAGATTCTATAACATTAGTACGTTTGGCACAAAAAGCATTTTTTCCTGCAAAAATTCCGTTTCCTCTATTGCATGTTGATACGGGGCATAATTTTCCTGAAACAATTGCTTTCAGAGATAAATTGGTGGAAGAATTAGGATTAGAGTTAATTGTTCGTAATGTTCAGGATGCTATTGATGAAGGAAAAGTGGTTGAAGAAACAGGAAAGTATTCAAGCCGTAACAGCTTGCAGACTACAACACTTTTAGATGCAATTGAAGAGTTCAAATTTGATGCCTGTATTGGAGGAGCGCGTCGTGATGAAGAAAAAGCAAGAGCTAAAGAACGTATTTTCTCAGTTCGTGACGATTTCGGACAATGGGACGAAAAAAATCAAAGACCTGAGTTATTTGATATTTTGAACGGAAAAATTGAAAATGGACAAAACGTTCGTGTTTTCCCAATTTCAAACTGGACGGAATTAGATGTTTGGAGTTATATCGAAAAAGAGCACATCGAAATTCCATCAATCTATTTTTCACATAAAAGAAAAGTTTTTTTGAGAGACGGTTTAATCTGGTCACATTCTCCTTTTGTGTATCAGGAAGAAGACGAGCAAATCGAGGAGCGAATTGTTCGTTTCAGAACCGTTGGAGATATGAGTTGTACGGCAGCAGTTGAATCTTATGCGGCAACAATTCAGGAAGTTGTGGGTGAAATCAGAGAATCTACAATTTCTGAAAGAGGAGCCAGAATTGACGATAAACGTTCTGAAGCTGCAATGGAGAAAAGAAAACAACAAGGATACTTTTAATAATTATGAGTTATGAATTGTGAATTATGAATGCAATTCTAGACGAAATTTTAAAAGTGAAAATCAAGAAAACAAAAACATGCAGATTATTAGTTTCAACAGAAAACCTGAAACTTTAAACCTGAAACAAAATATTACAGAATGGACGTTTTAAAAATAGCAACAGCAGGAAGTGTAGATGACGGAAAAAGTACTTTGATCGGAAGATTATTGTATGACACAAAATCATTGACTACAGATAAAATTGAAGCAATCGAAAAAAGCAGTAAACAAAAAGGATATGATTATCTTGATTTTTCTTTGGCAACTGACGGATTGGTAGCAGAAAGAGAACAAGGAATCACGATTGATGTGGCACATATTTATTTTTCGACTGCAAAGAAAAGTTACATTATTGCCGATACTCCAGGTCATGTAGAATATACAAGAAACATGGTTACAGGAGCTTCGACTTCTCAGGTTTCTATCATTTTGATTGATGCCAGAAAAGGAGTTATCGAGCAGACATACCGTCACTTTTTTATCAATAATTTATTGCGAGTAAAAGAAGTAATCGTTGCCATCAACAAAATGGATTTGGTTGATTACTCGGAAGAAGTATTCAACAAAATCAAAGCTGATTTTCAGGCATTAAATGCAAAAAGTACTTTCAAGGAGCAAAACGTAAGTTATATTCCGTTGAGTGCTTTGACAGGAGATAATGTTGTGGATAAATTAGATGGAATGCCTTGGTATCAGGGACAGACCATTTTAGAGCATCTAGAAGGATTGCATTCTTCAGATGTATTTGAAAGTGGAAAAGCACGTTTCCCTGTTCAGACTGTGATTCGTCCTAAAACAGAAGAATACCATGATTTTAGAGGTTACGCAGGAAAATTATACGGAAACTCAATTAAAGTCGGTGATGCCGTTACAGTTCTTCCATCATTAACAGAATCAAAAGTTACAAATATTCACTTTTTTGATAAACAATTTGATGAAGCTGTAGCAGGTTCTTCAGTTACAATCGAATTAGAAAATGATATCAATGTTACGCGAGGAGATATGATTGTAAAATCGGATGAGCTTCCAAAAATTGAAAAAGATATTTTGACTACTGTATGCTGGATGGACAGCAAAAAATTAGTTGCTGGAGCGAAGTATTTTGTACAGCACAATACGAACAGAGTTTTAGCTAAAATTGAAAGTGTTACAAATACAATTGCGACTGATTATTCAGGAACTACTCCGGCTTCACAATTAGCAATTAATGAAATTGGAGAAGTAAGTATCAAATTAAGCAAAGCATTGTATTTTGATTCTTATAATGAAAATAAATCAAACGGAGCTTTTATCTTAATTGATGCCGTAACCAACACAACAGCAGGAGTAGGATTCATTAGATAGTTTCACTGCTGTAAGCTTTAAGCAATAGGCTTTAAGCAAAAAAACACAAAGTTAAAAAAGCCTAAAGCGTACAGCTTAAAGCCTAAAACCAAAAATAAAATGGAAAGTTTTAGAACAGAAATAGAAAATCCGATAGTTCAGAAAGAGATTATCGATTTAGAGAAAAAGATTCACTTATTCCGTGGAGGAAAAATTGATGATGAGCGTTTTCGCAGTCTTCGTTTAGCACGCGGAATCTACGGTCAGCGTCAGGAAGGCGTTCAAATGATTCGTATCAAATTGCCTTATGGTAAAGTTACCAGCGAGCAATTAGTACGTATTACGAAAGTTTCTGATGAATATTCTACAGGGCGTTTGCACATTACAACACGTCAGGATATCCAGATTCATTATGTGAGTTTAGACAGAACTCCGGAACTTTGGGCGAATTTGGCCAAGGACGATATTACATTAAGAGAGGCGTGTGGAAACACGGTTAGAAATATTACAGGAAGCGAATTAGCCGGTGTAGACGTAAACGAACCATTTGATGTTACGCCTTATGCACACGGAATGTTTCAGTACTTATTGAGAAATCCAATCTGTCAGGAAATGGGACGTAAATTCAAAATTTCGTTCTCTTCTTCAGATGAAGATACAGCGTTGAGTTATTTACACGATTTAGGATTTATTCCAAAAATCAAAGACGGACAACGCGGATTTAAAGTAGTTTTTGGAGGAGGTTTAGGTTCTCAGCCAGCACATGCCGAATTACTTTCAGAGTTTATTCCGGTTAACGAAATCATTCCAACCGCAGAAGGAATCATCCGTATTTTCGACAGATACGGTGAGCGTGCCAAAAGAATGAAAGCACGTATGAAATTCTTAATCAAAGAAATCGGAAAAGATGTTTTTCTTGATTTAGTTGAAAAAGAAAAAAAAGCAATTGCTTTTGAAACTTACGAAATTGACACCACTGCTTTTGACGGACCAATTCCGGAACCTTTGTTAGCGGTACCGCAAGTTACTATTGATGATACAGCAGCTTATGAAGCATGGAAAGCATCAAATGTAATTGCTCAGAAACAAGCAGGTTATTACGCAATCGGAATAAAAGTTTTATTAGGGGATTTTTATACCGATAAAGCGAGATTATTAGCTGATTTAATTAAGAATTATGGAGCGAATGAATTGCGTTTTTCATTGCGTCAAAACATTGTAATCCGTCATATAAAAGAAGAAAATTTACCTTTCTTTTACCAGGAATTAGCCAAATTAGATATGGTAGCTTTAGGTTACAATACAATTGGTGATATTACTGCGTGCCCGGGTACTGATACTTGTAATTTGGGGATTGCAAGCAGTACCGGAATTGCAGATGAATTAGAAAAAGTAATCAAAGCTGAATTCCCGCAATACAGCAATAACAGCGAAATTGAAATCAAAATCTCTGGTTGTATGAATGCCTGCGGACAGCATAATATGTCTGCAATAGGATTTCAGGGAATGTCTATCAACTCAGGAAAATTAGTGGCTCCGGCTTTACAGGTTTTATTAGGAGGCGGACGTCTAGGAAACGGAGAAGGGCGCTTTGCTGATAAAGTAATTAAAATTCCAAGCCGTAGAGGACCGGACGCATTAAGAACTATTTTAAATGATTTTGATGCTAATGGAAACGGAGACAAATTCCTTAATTATTATGATGCCAAAGGGGAGAAATATTTCTATGAAATCTTAAAACCTTTTGCAGATGTAACCAATTTAACTGAAGCCGATTTTATTGACTGGGGTAATGCAGACAATTATGTAAAAGCGGTTGGAGTTGGAGAATGTGCCGGAGTTGTAATTGATTTAGTGGCTACTTTGTTGTTAGAAGCCAAAGATAAACTGACTTTCGCACAGGAATCTTTCGACGAAGGAAAATGGGCTGATGCAATCTATCACGCTTATGCAGGATTTGTAAACGGTGCAAAAGCATTGTTGCTTTCAGAAAACCAAAAAACAAACAACCATGCAGGAATTGTAGATTTATTTGATACTGTTTTTGTTGAAAGTGCTAAAATTGGATTGCCAACAACGTTCAAAGAATTGGTTTATCAAATCAATAAAAATGAACCAACAGAAGCATTCGCAAAACAATATATTGAAGAAGGAATTGCATTTTTTGCGATAATAGAAAAATACAGGGCACAGGAATTAGCAAATGCATAATACTATAAAGCCAAAAGTAACTTTAGTCGGTGCAGGTCCCGGCGATCCGGAATTGCTTACACTGAAAGGTGCAAAAGCACTGGCTGAAGCGAATGTGGTTTTGTATGATGCCTTGGCAAATGATGAAATTTTAGGCCACGCTCCTAAAAATGCGATCAGAATTTTTGTTGGAAAAAGAATTGGAGACCATGTTTATTCGCAGGATCAGATCAATCAGTTGATTGTGGATAATGCGCTTACGTATGGAAATGTAGTTCGGTTAAAAGGTGGAGATCCATTTATTTTTGGAAGAGGAAGTGAAGAAATAGAATTCGCAGAAAGTTTCGGAATCGAGACAGTTGTAATTCCGGGAATTTCTTCTGTAGTAGCTGTTCCGGCAAGTAAGGGAATTTCGATTACAAAGAGAGGAGTTTCAGAAAGCTTTTGGGCCATTACAGGAACAACTTCAGACAGGAGATTATCAGCAGATGTAGCTTTGGCAGCACAATCATCAGCAACAGTTGTGATTTTGATGGGAATGCACAAATTACCTCAAATTGTTGAATTATTTCAGCAGGAAAAGAAAGGCAATTTGCCCGTAGCGATTATTCAAAACGGAACAACAGCAGAAGAAAAAGTGGGCGTAGGAACAGTTGATTCAATTATTGAAATTGTAAAACAACGAAATTTAAGTTCGCCAGCGATTATAGTTCTCGGAGAAGTTGTAAAAGAAAGTCACAAGCTAAAAGGATTTTACGAAGAATTTCTGTCAAAAGAAATAGCAGGATAAATTGTAACGTCAGATTTTAGTATTTTCGGCGAAACAAAAAATTAAAATGGAACAAAACGAATTATATCCGGTATTCTTAAAACTTCACAATCTAAATGTGCTGATTGTAGGTGGAGGAAATGTTGGATTGGAAAAGCTTTCTTTTTTATTAAAGTCGAGTCCAAATGCCAATGTTGAGGTAGTTGCGCCAGATTTTCATCTTGAGATTAAAGTTTTAGCTGAAAATCATCCTTCAATTAAATTGACGGAAGCAAAGTTCAAAAAGAAAATGCTCAATAAGAGACACATGGTAATCGCCTGCACGGATGATTTAGCGGTGAATAAAAGGGTTTACGATTTGTCCAGAAAGCGTTATTTGATTTGCAATATTGCCGATACACCCGATTTGTGTGATTACTATTTAGGCGGAATCGTAACAAAAGGAAACGTAAAAATTGCCATTTCGACCAACGGAAAATCTCCAACGACAGCGAAAAGGCTAAGGGAGTTTTTTGAAGAAGTAATTCCGGAGGATATCAATAGTATGGTTGAAAACCTCAATGAATACAGGAAAACTTTAAAAGGGGATTTTGAAGAAAAGGTTAAAAGAATGAACGAAATTACCGCTTCGTTAAAAAATAAAGAGTAAAAAGTTTCGCAAAGAAATGAATGATAAAAATCATTGAAATTAGAATAAATTATTCGTTTCTTTGTATTATTAAGAATGATTATAAACAACACCATAATGATTAAAACAGATATACTTATAATTGGAGCAGGACCAACAGGTTTATTTGCCGTTTTCGAGGCAGGATTATTAAAATTAAAATGCCATATTTTGGATGCTTTGCCACAACCGGGCGGACAGCTTTCAGAGTTGTATCCAAAAAAGCCTATTTATGACATTCCAGGTTTCCCGGAAGTATTAGCAGGTGATTTGGTGGATGGACTGATGGAGCAAATTAAACAATTTGAACCAGGTTTTACCTTAGGTGAGCGTGCCGAAACAATTGAAAAGCAAGAAGACGGAAGTTTTATCGTAACCTCAAATAAAGGGAAGAAATTCCATGCACCTGTAATTGCGATTGCAGGAGGTTTAGGAAGTTTCGAGCCAAGAAAACCTCTTATTGAAGATATCGAATTTTATGAAGATAAAGGTGTAAAATACTTTATCAAAAATCCTGAGAAATTCAGAGATAAAAGAGTAGTGATTGCAGGAGGAGGAGATTCAGCATTAGACTGGAGTATTTTCCTTGCCAATGTAGCTTCAGAAGTAACTTTGATTCACCGCAGAAATGAATTCAGAGGAGCTTTAGATTCTGTAGAAAAAGTACAGGAATTAAAAACTGCCGGAAAAATCAAATTGATCACACCGGCTGAGGTAATCGGGATTAATGGTGCTGAACACGTAGAATCTCTGGATATCGAAGAAAACGGAGCACACCGTAAAATCGAAACAGATTTCTTTATTCCGCTTTTCGGATTAACACCTAAATTAGGTCCAATCGGAGACTGGGGATTAGAAATCGAGAAAAATGCAATCAAAGTAAACAATGCATTAGATTACCAAACCAACATCCCGGGAATCTTTGCAATTGGAGATATCAACACTTACCCTGGAAAATTAAAATTAATCCTTTGCGGATTCCACGAAGCGACATTAATGTGTCAGGCAGCATACGGAATCATCAATCCGGGTAAAAAATACGTTTTAAAATACACAACGGTTTCCGGTGTAGACGGTTTTGACGGAACTCGTAAAGAAGCGCCAAAAGCAGTTGTTAAGTCGATAGTTTAAACAAAGCTTCTAAGTTGCTAAGCGACTAAGATTTTAAATATTGAAAGCCCAAACTTTTAAAGTTTGGGCTTTTTTGTTGATGTTAACTTAAACTTAGTCTCTTAAAAGCGAAGTAACTTTGCCATTATACTATTTTTACAAAGAAAAAAAAATGAATTTAGTATTTTGAAAAATCAAGATAAAATGCTAACTTTAAGAAAGTATTCAAAAATTATCTATTATGAACAATTGGAATGAAGAATTAGCATCCGAAGAAAAGGCAAAAATTGACAATGAGATTAAGATGACTGATAGTGAATTTACAGATCATCAGGAAATCATGGATACGTTTCTAAAATGGGACAGAAGTTTTTAAATAAAGACCCATTTTTTAATCTCAAATAATAACCCATATTTTTCGGTATAAAAGGCTAAAGTCTTAAACAGAAAGCTCAAACTTAGACATAAGTTTGAGCTTTTTTATTACAGAAATTTTCAGCTTAGAAAATCAGAATCTTAGCAGCTTAGAAACTTTAAAAAACACTTGCAATTAACGCCTTTATGTCGTTACTTTGCACCGTTCATAATTTTATTGAAAGTTATCACGAAAGGCGGAGGGAAAGACCCAATGAAACCTTAGCAACCCTTTACCATAAAGAAGGTGCTACATTCTGCTTAATGCTCTGGTGTTAAGGTAGATAACGAAAATACAAGCAGTATTTCTCAAAACTTTTCCTGACAACATTACAACATAATTTTACTGAATAATATTTAGTAAAAGGAGCGAATTATTGGTGCATTTTTGCAGGCATTAGTTCCCGCTGTACACAATATCTTTTATTCTGAACCCCAGAATAAAAGGATATTTGCTCCCATCGGGGCTAAAAAGCTATCAATTGTGAACTTTTGGAATTAAAAATCAAGATATCGATTAGATCAAACAAGTTTCAAAACCTGTCAGGTCTAAATTAAAAGAATTAAAAAACTTAGCCTCTTAGAGCTTAAGCGTTTTAGGAGCTAAAACATAAAAAATATGTCAATAACAATTCAGGAAGCAATCAAAAAAAATATCCTAATCCTTGACGGGGCCATGGGAACCATGTTACAGCGCTACAACTTCTCCGAAGAAGATTTTCGTGGCGAACGTTTCAAAGATTTTCCGCATCCGCTAAAAGGAAACAACGATTTATTGTCCCTGACACAGCCACAGGCAATTCGCGACGTTCACGCTGCGTATTACGAAGCTGGTGCGGATATCGTAGAAACCAATACATTTTCCGGAACTACAATCGGTATGGCCGATTATTTCATGGAAGATCTGGTTTACGAACTCAACTACGAATCGGCTAAAATTGCAAGACAAGTTGCAGATGAATTCACAGCAAAAAATCCGGAAAAACCACGTTTTGTAGCCGGTTCAATCGGACCGACAAACCGTACAGCAAGTATGTCGCCAGATGTAAACGATCCGGGTTACAGAGCCGTAACTTTCGACGATTTACGAATTGCATACAAACAACAGGTAGAAGCTTTAATGGACGGAGGCTGCGATTTACTTTTAGTAGAAACAATTTTCGACACGCTAAATGCAAAAGCGGCACTTTTTGCAATTGAAGAAGTAAAAGACGAACGTAACATCGATATTCCAATCATGGTTTCAGGAACGATTACCGATGCCTCAGGAAGAACACTTTCCGGACAGACTGTTGAAGCTTTCCTGATTTCAGTTTCGCATATTCCGTTATTGAGTGTAGGTTTCAATTGCGCATTAGGAGCCGATTTGCTGAAACCGTATTTAAAGACATTAGCACAACATACGCAATTCAACGTTTCAGCACATCCAAATGCAGGATTGCCAAATGCTTTCGGGCAATACGATGAAACGCCAGAACAAACACAAGAATTCATCAAAGAATATTTAGAGGATAATTTGATTAATATTATTGGAGGATGTTGTGGCACAACTCCGGATCATATTCGATTAATGGCGGAAGTTGCCAAGGATTATAAGCCTAGAGTGGCGCCAACTTTTGAATAACGTTTTGTATGAGGTTTTCGAAAACAGATTGTATTCGAATAATTGAAGATTTCTAGAAGGAATAAGAGGTGTTTTAGGGGGTTAATATATATAAAGTATGAAATTAAGATATTTAGTTCTAATATTTTTTGTCTCGTTTTTTTTAAGTCGGTGTGCTTCTGGTGCAACTATTGAAGGCATGACGGTTAAAGATTATAAAAGCGAAAAACTCATTGGGGATAAAATATTTGTTAAGCCTGTGATTGGAGGAGAAGAAACAAGTCCTTTTGGGATATCGAAAATTTCTAATAAAAATTTTGGAGAGGCTTTTAAAAAATCTATTCTTCATTCTAATGCTTTTTCGAAAATTTCAAATGCTACAAATGATGATTGGATAATTGAAATTAGTATAATTTCTGTGGATAAGCCCAAATTTGGATTTAATTTTACAGTAAAAACTATAATAGATTATAAATTGTATTATAAGAATAAATTAGTTTTTTCGAAAAAAATCGATCAATCTGGAAAAGCTACTTTTTCTGATGCTACAATAGGGCAAAAAAGAGTTAGAATTGCAAATGAATTTTCGGCAAAGAAAAATATAAAGTCTTTGTTTGAATCTTTAAACGAAATAACTTTAGATGAGATGGATTTGCATTCTGCTGAAACAAAGTTGTAATTGTTTCATAAAATGTAAAACATATTATGAAACCGAGTCTGCGTGAGGGATAGAAGTGAAAAGCCCGCAGACCAATGCAGTGATAACGAAATTGGTCGAGGACTTGTAACGGATAGTCCGGCCCTTGGGACACGCCCAAATTAAAATATTGAAAACGAATATACCTACAAGGTTTTAAAAAACTTGCAGGAAAGAAAATAGAATAAAAAACTTAGAACCTTAGTATCTCAGGATCTTTGTAACTTAAAAAGAAAATGGCAGAAAAAAGAAGAGACCTTGTATTAGCAGGATTAGAACCGTTAATTATTACGCCGGAAAGTGTTTTCGTGAATGTTGGTGAGCGTACGAATGTAACAGGTTCAAGAAAATTCTTGAGATTAATCAAGGAAGAGAAATATGACGAGGCACTTGATATTGCAAGACAGCAGGTGGAAGGAGGAGCGCAAATCATCGATATTAATATGGATGAGGGAATGCTTGATGGTGTTCAGGCAATGACAAAATTCCTGAATTTGATTGCTGCAGAACCAGACATTTCGAGAGTGCCGATCATGATCGACAGTTCAAAATGGGAGATCATTGAAGCAGGTCTAAAAGTAGTACAAGGAAAAAGTGTTGTCAACTCGATTTCGTTAAAAGAAGGTGAAGAAGCTTTTATTCACCACGCCAAATTAATCAAACGATATGGAGCGGCGGCCATTATCATGGCTTTTGACGAAGTTGGTCAGGCCGATAATTACGAGCGCCGTGTGGAGATTTGCCAGCGTTCGTATGATATTTTGGTGAACAAAGTGGGGTTTCCTCCGCAGGATATTATTTTCGATTTGAACATTTTCCCGGTGGCAACAGGAATGGAAGAACACCGCCTGAATGCAATTGACTTTTTTAGAGGAACAAAATGGGTTCGTGAGAATTTGCCACATGCACATATCAGTGGTGGTGTAAGTAACGTTTCGTTCTCCTTTAGAGGAAATGATACGGTTCGTGAAGCGATGCACTCGGTGTTTTTGTACCACGCCATTAAAGACGGAATGACGATGGGGATCGTAAACCCGGAGATGCTTACGATTTACGATGATATTCCGAAAGACTTATTAGAACACGTTGAAGACGTAATATTAAACAGACGTGACGACGCTACAGAACGACTTTTGGATTTTGCGGAAAATGTAAAAGGTGAAGTAAAAAGTGATGAAAAAGCGGTTCAGGAATGGCGTTTTGGAACCGTTCAGGAACGTATTACACATTCATTGGTAAAAGGAATCGATGCTTTTATTGAAGAAGACGTTGAAGAAGCGCGTTTGGCTGCAACAAAACCAATTGAAGTGATCGAAATCAATTTGATGACGGGAATGAACGTGGTTGGAGATTTGTTCGGAAGCGGAAAAATGTTCCTGCCTCAGGTTGTAAAATCAGCTCGTGTAATGAAAAAAGCGGTGGCGTATTTATTGCCGTTTATTGAAGCGAGTAAACAAGCAGGAGATAAATCCGGAAACGGAAAAATCCTGATGGCAACCGTAAAAGGTGATGTTCACGATATTGGAAAAAACATTGTTTCGGTAGTTTTGGCTTGTAATAATTATGAGATTGTAGATTTGGGTGTAATGGTGCCTCCGGAGAAAATCATTGCAGCGGCTATCGAACACGAAGTAGATATTATCGGGTTAAGCGGACTGATTACGCCTTCGCTTGATGAAATGGTATATCTGGCTAAAGAATTGGACAAACAAAACATTAAAATCCCGATTATGATTGGGGGAGCAACAACTTCACGCGCGCATACAGCCGTGAAAATTGCACCTCAGTACAGAGAAACCGTCATTCACGTAAACGATGCTTCGAGAGCCGTAACGGTTGCCGGAAATCTGTTGGATCATAACCGAAAAATATATGCAGCAGATATTCGTGCAGAATATGATACTTTTAGAGAAACGTTCTTAAATCGTTCGAGAGATAAAAACTTCCTGACGATTGAAGAGGCTCGTAAAAATAAATTACAATTGGATTGGTCTGAATATACTCCGACCAAACCTAAAAAAATAGGCGCACAAATCGTCGAAGTAGAATTGGATGTTTTGGTTCCGTATATCGACTGGACACCGTTTTTTCAAACTTGGGAATTGCACGGAAAATATCCGGCGATTTTAACGGATGAGGTTGTGGGCGAACAAGCAACTTCTGTATTTGCTGATGCTCAGGCAATGCTAAAAGTTATTTTAGAAGAGAAAAAACTAAAAGCAAAAGGTATTTACGGAATTTTCCCTTGTAATCAAGTAGATGACGACGATATCGAATTGCGTGATGAAAACGGAAAAGTATTAGAGAAGTTTTTGACTTTACGTGTGCAGGGACAAAAGACAAAAGGCGCTCCAAACATAGCTTTAGCCGATTTTATTGCGCCAAAAGAAAGCGGTATTGAGGATTATATGGGAGCTTTCTGTGTAACAACCGGTTTTGGGGTAGACGAATGGGCGGCAGAATACGAAAAGAATTTAGACGATTATAATTCGATTATGGTTAAAGCACTTGCGGATCGTTTTGCAGAGGCTTTCGCCGAATATCTTCACGAGAGAGTGCGTAAAGATTTCTGGGGTTATGATTCGGAAGAATCTTTAACTAATGAAGAATTGATTAAAGAAAGTTACAAAGGAATCCGTCCGGCTCCGGGTTATCCCGCTTGTCCGGATCATTTGGAGAAACCAACGATCTGGAAACTTCTGGATGTTGAAAAACAGATTGGAGTAACCTTAACAGAAAGTATGGCGATGTGGCCGGCTTCATCAGTTTCTGGTTATTACTTCGGAAATCCGAAAAGTAAATATTTCGGACTAGGAAAAATAAAAGAAGATCAGGTGACAGATTATGCCAAACGCCGAAATGTACCGCTCGATTACGCAATGAAATGGTTAAACCCTAATATAGCAGACTAACAAAAGTTATTTTAATTTCATGTTTAAAGTTTCAAGTTGCTGTAGAGAACTTGAAACCTGAAACTTGACACGAGGCTTTAGCCGAATCGGCGAAGCAAACTTGAAACAAAAAACAAATAATGAAAGTAACAGAACATATAGAAAACGCCAAAGGAAAAACATTATTCTCATTTGAAATTATTCCGCCTCAAAAGGGGAAAAGCATTCAGGAATTATACGATAATATCGATCCGTTGATGGAGTTTAAACCGCCGTTTATTGATGTAACAACTTCTCGCGAAGAGTTTATTTATATCGACAAAGGAAACGGACTTTTGGATAAAAAACTAACACGTATGCGTCCTGGAACGCTTGGAATCTGTGCTTCTATAAAACATAAATACAATGTGGATACCGTACCGCACTTGCTTTGCGGAGGTTTCACACAGGAAGAAACCGAATATATGTTAGTGGATTGTCACTATTTAGGCATCAATAACGTAATGGCGCTTCGTGGCGACGCTATGAAACATGAGCAGTCATTCGTTCCTAAAGATGGCGGTAATCATTACGCTGTTGATCTGGTTAGACAAATCAATGATTTGAACTGTGGTAAATATCTTCACGAAGTGATGGATATCGACAACAGAGCCGATTTTTGTATCGGTGTTGCCGGCTATCCGGAGAAACATCTGGAGTCGCCTTCTTTGCAGTCTGATTTGCGAAGATTAAAAGAAAAAGTAGATGCAGGAGCCGATTATGTGGTAACGCAAATGTTTTTCGACAATGCTAAATATTTTGCTTTCGTAGAAAAAGCTAGGGAAATGGGTATTACGGTACCAATTATTCCGGGAATTAAGCCAATTGCCGTTCAAAAACACATGCAAATTTTACCACAGATTTTCCGTATCGATTTACCGGAAGATTTGATCCATGCAGTTGATAAATGCAAAAACAACGCAGAAATCAAACAAGTCGGAGTCGAGTGGGCGATTCAGCAGTCAAAAGAATTAAAAGAAGCCGGAGTTCCGTTTTTACATTATTATTCAATGGGTAAATCTGAGAATATTCGCCAGATTGCCAGTCAGGTTTTTTAATTTTTAACCATTAAGTGATCAAGTAAATACAGTTACTTTTCTGGTAAAGAATAAAAATTTTCAGGAGCTATTTCCAGCTGTTCCTTCCAATCTTTTGTGCCGAACCCCGGCACAAAAGGATTTTCCCTCGCATCTGGGCTAGGGCATTTGACATTTTAATTTCAATTTGTAATAATTAAAAAATTATGGAAAAAGAAGAACTACAGGCAATAGCATCCCAATTAAAACATCCGACAGGAGAAAAGGGAATTGAAATGGCCAACATGATGCATGAAACCAACATCAACATGACCCGCCATTCAGTTCAGAATCTAAATATTTCAGTAGGGAATACTATTCTTGAATTAGGACACGGAAATGCCGGACACGCAGCATTTATTTTCGAACAGGCTGAAAACCTAAAATACTACGGACTCGAAATGTCTGAGTTAATGTTTCGGGAAGCACGCCAGATCAACCGAAATTTTGTTTCTCAAAAACAAGCTTTCTTTTCGGTTTATGATGGAAATACTATTCCGTTTGAAGCAGCATCTTTCGATAAAATATTCACAGTAAATACTCTTTATTTTTGGCAGAAGCCTGAAGAATTACTTTCAGAAATCTACAGAGTTTTAAAACCATGCGGAAATTTCTGCCTGACATTTGCAGAGGAAAGTTTTATGAAAACGCTTCCGTTTACACAATTTGAATTTGAGCTTTACAGTACTGAAAAGGCATTAAAGCTAATTGAAAAAACAGCTTTTAAAATTGTTTATACCGAAAATCAGACAGAAAAGGTAAAAAGCAGAACAGGTGAACTTGTCGACAGAGCTTTTACGACAATTGTTTTAGAAAAATAAAAGGAAATACATTTTTACACATAGCTTATTTTTAAACAAACGAAACTTCCTTGTCAAAGAGGGTTAGGTTTATGTGTGTTTAAACGATTTGTTCTTTACTGAATTTAACCTTTTACAGCATTATGGAAGTTAAAAAAATCAATTTTCTACAAAGTTACAGCAGTATCCTTTTGCTTCTGGGAGGAATTATAGCTGGAAGTATTTTGGGTTTAGTATTTGGAGAAAAAGTTGAGGTTATAAAACCTTTGGGAGATATTTTTCTAAATCTGCTTTTTACAGCCATTATTCCATTAATCTTTTTTACAATTGGTTCTTCAATTGCCAATTTGGAACAATCGGAGAAGTTAGGAAAACTATTTGTTATTATGATATTGGTTTTCCTTTCAACTCTTATAATTTCTGCAATCATAATGATTTTTGCGGTTTACCTTTTTCCGATTCATCAGGATATAGCAATTACTAAAGTTCCTTTTGAAAATATACAATCCGGATCTGTCGGTGATCAGATCGCAAAATTGGTTACAGTAAATGATTTTTCTGAATTATTGTCTCGAAAAAGTATGCTGGCATTAATAATTTTCTCTTTTTTAATTGGTTTTGCGACCTTACAGTCAGGTGAAAAAGGAAATGCATTCAAGAGTTTTCTGGATTCTGGAAACGAGGTTATGAAACAACTTTTGAATAGTATCATGAAATTTGCACCAATCGGTTTAGGAGCTTATTTTGCTTATCAGGTTGGTATCTTTGGACCTCAGTTGTTTGGCGTTTATGCTAAGCCTATGGCAGTTTATTATGCTGCCTGTGTATTTTATTTCTTTACATTTTTCAGTTTATATGCCATCATTGCTGGAGGAAAAAGAGCTTTTAAAGTCTTTTGGAGTAATAATATCACGCCTTCTTTAACCGCAATAGGAACTTGCAGCAGCATTGCAACCATCCCTGCAAATTTAGATGCAGCCCAAAAAATGGGAATTCCGACACATGTCCGAAATCTGGTAATTCCGCTTGGAGCACCTTTGCATAAGGACGGTTCGAGTATGTCATCTATTCTGAAAATTACTTTTTTGTTTGCCATGTTTGGAAAGGATTTTACAGAACCTTCAACGATTCTTTTGGCGTTAGGAATCACTATAATTGTTTCAATTGTTGAAGGCGGAATTCCAAACGGCGGTTATATTGGTGAAGTCCTCGCCATTACGGTCTATGGTTTTCCGATGGAACAGGCTTTGCCTGTTGCCATGATTTTAGGAACACTGGTTGATCCAATAGCCACTTTGTTAAATGCCAATGGTGATGTGATTTCTTCGATGCTAGTTTCGAGGTTTTCTGAAAAAACCAAATTTTAAAGGCCAAAAAATAAAAAAATATAATTTCTAACTATTTTAAAATAATATGAATTCAATATTACAACACGATTTAAATGACTTCGGGAATATCTTAGAAAAAACAAAAAAACAAGGAATCGACTTCTTGAATAATCTCGAAAATATTCCAACTTCTAATAAAAACTCAATTGATTACAGCAGAGAATTGAACGAATTAGGCTTAGGATCACTGGCAGCTTTAGAAGAATTTAATGAAAGATTAGCGCCATTAATGGTTGCTTCTTCCGGACCAAGATATTGGGGTTTTGTGACTGGTGGTTCAACCCCTGCATCGATTGTTGGTGACTGGCTAACTTCTATTTACGATCAAAACACGCAAGCTGTAAAAGCACAGGGAGGCGTATCGGCATTAATTGAATTTGAAACGATTAATTTGCTTTTGCAATTGTTAGAGCTGCCAAAATCTTTTTTAGGAGGATTTGTAACCGGTGCAACAATGTCAAATTTTACCAGTCTTGGAGTTGCCAGACAATGGTTTGGGAAACAATCGGGTAAAGATTTTGCTAAAAACGGAATTTCAGAAAAAATAAATATTTTCTCCGCTACTCCACATTCTTCTTCGATAAAAGCATTATCAATGTTAGGAATTGGAAGCCAGAATTACACCACAATTCAAACCATTGAAGGAAATCGGGAAGCAATTGATATAGCTGATTTAGAACAAAATATTAAAAGTCTAAACGGGAAACCTTTTGTTTTAATTTCAAGTGCAGCAACCGTTAATACTGCCGATTTTGATGATTTTGAAGCTATTTCAAAACTAAAAGAAAAATACAATTTCTGGTGGCATATTGATGCTGCTTTTGGAGGTTTTGCAGCTGTTTCAGATAAATATAAACATTTTATAAAAGGCTGGGAAGGAGCTGACAGTATTACAATTGATTGCCATAAATGGCTCAATGTGCCATATGAAAGTGCTTTTTATTTGATAAAAGAACAGCATACAGCTTTGCAAATTGAAACTTTTCAAAACTCAAATGCGCCTTATTTAGGAAATCCATTAGAGAATTTTAATTACTTTAATGTAGTACCTGAAAACTCAAGACGTTTAAGAGCTCTGCCTGTTTGGTTTTCATTATTGGCATACGGAAAAGATGGTTTCCGGGATATAGTTGAAAATAACATTGCATTGGCTCTGCATTTTGGGAATGCTCTTATTGAAGAAGCGTCTTTCGAACTTCTGGCTCCGATTCGTTTAAACAATGTGTGTTTTACATTAAGAGGTGATCATAATCAGGAAAAAGTATCACAGTTTTTGTCTGAGCTTAATGATACCGGAAAAGTGTTTATGACACCAACTGTTTACCAAAACCGAAAAGGTATCAGGGCATCATTTGTAAATTGGAGAACAACTGAAAACGATATAAAGATTGTTATTACAGAAATGAAAGAAGTTTTTTCTAAAATTTAATCGTTTTAAAGCATTTTTTATCGTTTAGAAGAAAGAAAGGATCTGCTAAAAAACAGATCCTTTTCTATTCAAAAAAAAAATAAAAAACAAAAAAAAGGTAACTAAAGACGGAGGTACTAAAGAATAGTAGTACCAACTACGAATACAAATATAATATTATTTATAATAATTCTAAATAAAATTATGAAAAATATTTATTTTTTATAATTAGATTTTTGTCAGAAGTTCGAATAAATGAAATGATAAATTGTATTTTATAATCAGGATATGACAAATTTGTATAAATAGAATTGTTTTGATTGCCTTATATTTAGCATTCATTTGTAAAAGAATCGAGAATGAAAATTGTAAAAAAGAATATCTTTTTGTGGCTTCTTATTTTTTCTAATGTAATGTTATCTCAAAACAAAGGTATTCAGATTTCATTATGGGAAAATGGTGCCCCGGGTTTTGAGAATCTAAGAAATGAACCCGAACAGGCTCAGGACTGGTGGGTGAGAAATATTCATAATCCATCAATAACGGCTTATTTACCGGAGAAACCAAACGGAATGGCAGTGCTTATTTGTCCCGGAGGCGGACATGAAAATCTGGTTTTTAATTCAGAAGGGAAAGATGCAGCAACTTATTTAAACAGTATAGGAATAACCGCTTTTGTTCTAAAATATCGTTTAGCAAGAACAAAAGATTCGCCATATAAATTAGAAACTCATGTTAAACAGGATGCTGAAAGAGCGATAAGGTTAATAAGAAACAAAGCGACTGAATTTAAAATTGATGCTAACCGAATTGGTGCTATGGGATTTTCAGCAGGTGGAGAAGTAGTTGCGTTGATTGCCTATAATTCAAATAATGTTTTGAAAAATACTTCGGATGCAATTGATAAACTGAACTCACAGCCCAATTTCCAGATATTAATTTATCCGGGTCCATTATTTATTCCGAAAGAGATTAAGGCTGATGCTCCTCCCGCTTTTTTATTAGCCGCAAATGATGATTCTTGTTGCTCAGCACCAATTGTGGAACTGCTGAATGGCTATCGAAAAGCCAATGTTACGGTCGAAATGCATTTGTATGCTAAAGGAGGTCATGCTTTTAATATGGGAAAAAGAGCAAAGTCAAATTCCCTTACAACCTGGCCACAAAGATTGACAGACTGGTTTGAGGATAATAATTATTTTTTGAAATAAGGTTTTAAGAATTTGATTACAATTATGAGCAATGCCGGTAGGCAATAAAACAATTAGCCCGGATATTACTCCAGGCTAATTATTTTAGATACATTTTCTAATATCTTGTTGTTATTTAAACCTCAAAATTTTATCGATATCAAATTAAAAAGAATACCCAAGTGTTAACAGCCAATTTGATGGCGCTCCGGGAAACAAGCGAATGTAGTCATACCCGCCAACCCAGTAGGTCTTATCAGTTATATTATTGGCATTCAACTGGATTTTAAACTTATTAATACTATAATACAAAGCTGCATTAAACAAGGTATAGCCTGGAATTGTTTGTGTTATATTTTGACTTAAATTACGGGTTGTCACAAAATTAGATCCCATTGCGATTCCAAAATCTTTAAATGCACCATCTGTAAAATTGTAACGCGTCCAGATATTGCCCTGCTGAACGGGTGTGTTAGGTTTTTGTCTTCCAATTTCGGTAGTTACCGGACTTTCTGTTATATAAGCTTCATTGTAAGAATAAGCCGCAGAAATACTCCAGTTTCTTGTAATACTACCGTTTATATCAATCTCAATACCTTTAGATTCTTCTTCTCCAATAGCTCTCATTAAATCTGGATTTGTGGTATCATTCGCCGGATACAAGGTGTTTTTCTGCTGAATTTTAAATAAGGCTACCGTTACGAAAAGTCTTTCTTTGAACCAGGAAGATTTTCCACCAAATTCAACCATATTACTTTCTAAAGGATCAAATGGACCTCCTGCATTTGGATTTGATAATGACGAAGCCGTTTGCGGATTGTATCCCTTCACATACGTTCCGTAAAGATTAATGTTTGAATTAAGCGTATAGGTCAAACCAAAACGAGGCAAAAAAGAATGTTGCTTTACTTTTTTCTCAGTATCTTTTTTGTAATTTTCTTTATCGGTATATTCATCATAACGAATTCCAATTAAGGCCTGAAAAGCTCCAAATTTTACATGATCCTGAAGATATACTCCATACAATGAGTAGTAGGTAGGATCAAACGGACGAGCGCTGTAAAAATATTTACTCATGTCTTTTAATTGTTGTGATCCTGATGGATTTGTCAGGTCAAAATGTGCTACGTTTGGTACAGGATTTCCTTTAGAGTCTAATAAATAAGCACTTTTGTTATTAGGATTGTATGTTGCAATAGATCCTGTGTTAGCAGCATTTCGATATCCTGTTGCCTGCAATTGAGAGCCTCCAGGAGGAACATTCTCCTGCGCATAATCGTAACCGGCAATCAGATTATGATCGAAGATTCCGGTTTTGGCCTGATACTTAAAAAAAGCAGAAAGATTATCGATATAACGTTTACGCTTACGTTGAAAAACCTGCATTTCTATTGCTGTTGAAATTGTTGTTCCATCACCTGCAGAAGCGTATTTATTAGCACCGCGATGTTCCAGCAGATCTTCGCTATAGCCAGTACGGATATAAGAAGCTGAAAAGGATAAACGATCTGTAAATCGGTGGTTTAGTGAAGTTGTTACGATGTAGGTTTCCTCGTTTAAATAATCGTTTGTAGAATTTAAAGAGTTGGAAATTTTTGTCGAGTACAAATTATTTTCGTAGGTAGACTGACCACGATCCAGGATGCTTTTTGAAGAGGTATAAATCAAATCAAAATTCACGCTTGTTTTATCATTAGGCAGAAAAGACAAAGAGGGGGCTAATACTATATTTTTATCAAATTGTAAATCTCTAAAAGAATTGGCGTTCTCATAACCCAAATTCAGACGATATAAAAGTGACTTGTCTTCTGTAAGCGGACCAGTAAAATCTGCCAGAGCTCTTAGTGTATTAAAACTGCCTGTAGAAAAACTAACGCTGTTAGCGGCCTGATCTAAAGGTTTTTTTGTAACACGATTTAAAACTCCTCCTGGAGATGCATTTCCAAACAAAGCCGAAGACGGACCTTTTAAAACTTCAACACGTTCTAAGTAATTGGCAAGTGGCTGTTTCCAGAAACCTGTTGAGGTTCGCATTCCGTTTAATAATTGCGTATTACTTCCTCCATTGATACGAAATCCTCTAATTGAGATATCATCGTAAAAGGTAAACTGGCTTACTCCGCTAAAGTTTTTTACAACTTCGCCTACGCGAATGGAACCCTGATCTGCAATTAACTCTTTTGTTGCATAAGAGACTGCCTGAGGTAGATCTTTTAAGGCAATTTCTGTTTTGGCTCCAATAAAAGATTTGGTATTTTTATAAGACTTCTCTTTTCTTCCAGTAATTTCTACAGTCTGGAGTGTATTGATGTTTTTCTGTAAAATTATAGTGACTTCAGTATTTTCATTTTCATGCAGCTCAATTGTTTTTTCCAAAGCAGAAAATCCCATCGCCGAGAAAGAAATAGTATAAGAGCCTGTTGCAAGACCTGTGATTTCAAAATTTCCGTTATCATCAGAAATGGCATTTTTTTTTAAACTTTTAATCGAAATAGAAGCATACGAAACAGCTTCATCATTTTCGGAAATTATCTTTCCCGTAATTTTAGCATTTTGTGCCTGACCTATATTGAAAAAGGCTAACAATACTATTAAATAAGTAAACTTCATGGCGGTTATTTAAATTTTAGACCGCAAAAATATAATAATTTAGACTAAATAAAAATAAAAAATAAAATGATTTCTGAAATACAATTTAAAAAGCAATAGGTATTAGCTGTCTTTGGTAATATTTGTAAATTTTAAATTAACTAATTTAGACTTGAAATTTATATTTGAAATTTGTTAATCAAGAATTTAAAAAATAATAATTCTAAATATGATGAACTTTCCAACACTGATGGGTATTACCTCTGGAGCAGCTTTTCTGCTTGGTTTTATACTTTTTTTTAATAATCGAAAAGTAAACATCAAAGCCAATAAATACCTCGGCTTATTTGTTCTTACCTTGGGTTTTGCTATGCTCGAAATTCAGTTGTTTTGTCAAAAATTCCATCTTCAGCATGCTTATCTTTTTGAAATGATTGGGTTGATTAGGTTTCTGACTGCTCCGTTGCTTTACATCAGCATTCTGTATTTTACATCTGTACATAAAAAAATTGAAAAGAAAATTTTATGGAATTTTTTGCCCTTTGCAATTTTTGTAATTTTCAGGATTCCTTTTTTTATCACAGGAAAAAACATCGAATTCAGTTATGAAACCGGTAGCATAGTATTTTTTGTTTTGCGAATTGCATTGCCTCTTCAGACTATCATTTATTGGACTTTGTCTTTTGTCAAATTACAAAAGCACCTCAAATTTCTGCGTCAAATTTCATCTTCAACGGAGAAAACAGATCTTATCTGGCTAAAATACTTTTTGCTTATTTTGGTACTGATAATACTCGTATGGTTCAATCTCGTATTTTTTAATTTAGAATACTTAATTCAATTTACTCCTTTCATATATCTGTTAAGTATTTTTTTCCTGTCGTATTTTTCTTTGCAGCAAAGAGAAATTTACGATTTCAGTAAAAGCGAATTAAAGGAATTGTCATCCATTCAGGTATATAAAAAATACAGTCCCAAAAGAGTATCGGGAAACAGATTAAGTGAGTTGGATGAAAAATTAAGAACAGTTACAACATCAGAAAAAATATATTTAGAAAACGATTTAAGTCTGCCCGATTTAGCGAAAAGATTAGGAGCGAGCTGCAATGAAACTTCTTTTGTAATCAATGAATTGTATCAGGATAATTTCTATAATTTTATAAATAAATACCGTATTGAAGAAGCAAAAACATTATTACTGTCTGATAAATACAATCAATTAAACATTTTGGGAATTGCGTATGAATCCGGCTTTAATTCTAAAACAACCTTTAATACCACTTTTAAAAAGCATACCGGAATGTCTCCAACAGAATTTGTAAAAGCAAATGCTATTCTGGTAAAAAAAGAAGTATAATTACGTTCGAAAGGGTACATCGGAACATTCATTATTTGGCTAATATTCAAATTTGCAGAATATTAACTCAAATACCGATAAACATGTTAGAACAATCATCTTTAGAAATTCAAAATTCAATCTGGAAAAAATTTTTCACCTCTTTAATTCTTGTACTTGAGTTTTCCGTTTTATTATTATTGCTTGGCAATGGAGGAAATATTCCCTGGTTTCCTCCTGTTTTTGTTTTTTCCTTAATTGGGATTTCTTTGTCAAGTGTACTTTTTTTTCCGCTGATTTGGCATTCTTTAGAAAAAAAGCAAAAAATCAATTCAACAAAAATATATGGTTTTTTGTACAGCGGTATTCGATATTGTATTGCCTTTACTATTGCTGCTTTTGGCTGGAAGAAATTTTACGGACTTCAGTTTATTGTACCTGTAGAAATTGCAAATATGCCAATGAACCGGCAAACAGGAGAGTGGCTGACCTGGTTTTATTTTGGTTATTCACATACATTCGGAATCATAATAGCTGTGATACAAATAGCGGGGGGATATTTGTTATTGTTTAGAAAAAAAGTATTAATTGGAGCTGTAATTTTGTTCTCTTTACTTTTTAATCTGACTCTCATTAATATTTTTTATCAAATGAATGCCGGTGCTTTATTACAATCGGTCTTGCTGACAATTGGTGTTTTGTTTTTGATTGCCTTAGATTATAAAAAGCTGGTCGGTTTTTTTCTAAAAACAAAATCTACTTTACCCGCACTAAATTTTGAGAATGGAATCCTAAAAAACATACTTCGGATTTCAGCCATTATATTGTCTTTATTGTTTACGATTTACCTGAAGTCATTGCTGAAATAAAAAAAGAAAGCTTGTTTTAAAATATTTAAAACAAGCTTTTATTATCTGAAATCTAAGAACTATTTAGTAATTTCTCTAAACACTGCTTCCAGGTTTTTATTTTTCTGGTTGAGTTGCAAAGTCTTCAATCCGTTATCGTGCGCAAAATCAAAAACAGCGGGTCTCATGTCTTTATCTGACAGGAAAGTTAATTCCCAAAGGCAATCATGTATGTTTTTAAATGATTTTAAATGCGGGATTGCAGCAATTGCCTGTTCTTCAATCTTATAATCAAATTCAACTTCGATTACCTGCTCTTTGTGTGCTGATATTAAATTGTCCAGTTTTTTATCGGCAACAATTTTTCCTTTGTCAATAATGATCACGCGGTCGCAAATTGCTTCTACTTCCTGCATAATATGAGTAGATAGAAAAACTGTTTTGTCTTTACCAACATTTTTGATGACATTTCGAATTTCCATTAACTGATTCGGATCCAGACCTGTTGTAGGTTCATCTAAAATCAAAACATCAGGATTGTGCAATAAGGCGTTAGCAAGTCCTACACGCTGACGATATCCTTTAGATAATTGACTGATTTTTTTATGGCTTTCAGGAGATAATCCTGTGAGTTGAATCACTTCTTCGATTCTTGATTTGTCAACTTTATAAACATCGGCATTAAAAGCTAAATATTCACGAATATATAAATCCAGATACAACGGATTATGCTCCGGAAGATAACCAATAGAAAGCTGAACGGCCTTTGTATTGGCTGTTACATCATGTCCATTTACAACAGCAGAGCCATCATCGGCGAGTAAATAAGTAGTCAAAATTTTCATTAAAGTAGATTTTCCGGCTCCGTTTGGTCCCAAAAATCCAACGATTTCCCCTTTTTGAATAGAAAACGAAACGGCGTCTAATGCTTTTTGCGCTCCGTAACTTTTTGATATGTTGTTTACTTCTATTGACATGACTTTTTATTTACTGCAAAAGTAAACAGAAAAATTTTTGAATGCTACATTTTGTTCTTTAATGAACTTAATTAAATTGAAATCGCCAATAAATCAGAAAGGTTCCTTTTTTAAAGGAATATAGAGAAAAATAATGAAAACTAAAGCCTGTCATTTAGCCCTGATAGAAGCGACATCCTTTTGTGGCAGTGTTTGCCGCAAAAGATATAGCGGATAGCAGGACAGAATGTGATATGAAATGGATATTTTTCTGCTTTAAAAAATAAAATCATTTAAAAATAGTGCCAGCTTAAACAAGTTGAACAAATCATAACTACAAGATTTTCGACTTCGTTTGCCGGCACTAAAAAAAACAAGAATTATTTAAAAGAATTATAAACTCACAGGGTATTCAACTCCAGCTCTCATTTCCTGAGCAGCGGCTACCATTTCGATTAGCGCTTTTTTGGTTTCATCCCAATGGCGTGTTTTTAAACCGCAATCAGGATTTACCCATAACTGATCTACAGGAATAACCGCAGAAGCTTTTTCCAGTAACTTTACCATTTCCTCGCTTGAAGGAACTCGTGGCGAGTGAATATCATAAACTCCCGGACCAATTTCGTTTGGATATTTAAAATCGGCAAAAGCATCTAAAAGTTCCATTTGAGAACGCGAACACTCGATTGTGATAACATCGGCATCCATATCGGCAATGTTTTGAATGATATCGTTGAATTCGCTGTAGCACATGTGTGTGTGAATTTGTGTGTCGTCATTTACACCGCTTGCCGAAATTCGGAATGCTTTTACGGCCCAGTCCAGATAAGCAGCCCATTCTTCTTTTCTTAAAGGTAAACCTTCACGAATTGCAGGTTCGTCGATTTGAATGATTTTAATTCCTGCTTTTTCTAAATCGACCACTTCATCACGAATGGCAAAAGCGATTTGTGTACAGGTTTCAGAGCGAGGCTGATCATTACGTACAAATGACCATTGCAAAATTGTTACTGGACCAGTCAACATTCCTTTCACCCATTTTGGAGTCAGGGATTGTGCATATTTTGACCATTTTACCGTCATAGGATTTGGTCTTGAAACGTCTCCGTAAATAACAGGAGGTTTTACACATCGGCTTCCGTAACTCTGAACCCAGCCGTTTTTGGTAAAGGTAAATCCGGCCAATTGTTCTCCGAAATATTCCACCATATCGTTACGTTCAAATTCGCCATGAACCAAAACATCGATTCCGGTTTCCTCCTGAAAACGAATCGTAGCCTCGGTTTCTTTTTCTATTAAATCGTTGTATTGTTCGGTTGTTAATTCTCCTTTTTTGAATTTCGCTCTCCAGCTTCTTACTTCAGCAGTCTGAGGGAAAGAACCAATTGTAGTTGTTGGAAATAAAGGAAGGTTTAAAGCTTCAATCTGGCTTTTTCTTCTTGTTTCAAAAGTGCTTTTTCTTTGGTCATCAGAAGCGGTAATTCCGGCAACACGGGCTTTTACTTCGTTGTTGTGAATTAATTTTGAAGTTTTACGGTTGTCGTTTGCGATAACATTTTCCTTGAAATCAGCAGAACTTGCTATATCAACTTCGTTTGAAGCGAATTGTTTCAAGACTACAATTTCGTTGATTTTTTGTTTTGCAAAAGCCAGCCATTGTTTGATTTCAGGGGTAAGTGTCTGATCGTTTGTTTCTAAATCAAGATCACAAGGACTGTGAATTAAAGAACATGATGGAGCAACTAAAATTCGGTTTTCGCCTAATGCATCGGTCGCTTTTTTAATCAATTCTAAAGATTTTTGGAAATCATTTTTCCAGATATTTCTTCCGTCAACAACGCCCAATGAAAGATTTACATTTGAAGCCAGTTTTCCGGATTCTAAAATATCATCTAACTGAGACGGACAGCGAACCAAATCTAAATGGAAAGTATCAACCGGAAGCGCTAAAGCAGTTTCAAGATTTTCTCCAAAACAATCAAAATAATTTGCCAAAACTACTTTAAGCTTTGGGAAACTTTTGTTGATTTCGTTGTACACTTTCGTGAAAGCGCTTCTTTCTTTGTCAGTTAAATTTAAAGCTAAAAAGGGTTCGTCTAATTGGATATATTCGGCATTTTCTGCTTGTAATTTTTCCAGAATTTCAAAATAAACAGGAAGCAGCGCATCGATAAGGTCAATTCTTTCAAAACCTTCTTCTTTTTCTTTTCCTAATAATAGATAAGAAACCGGACCAATTAAAACAGGTTTGGTTGTGATTCCTAAAGCTTTTGCTTCTTTAAATTCATTGATTATTTTTTCAGAAAACAATTCAAATTTTTGGTTTTTAGTAAACTCAGGAACAATATAATGGTAGTTGGTATCGAACCATTTTGTCATTTCCATGGCTACAACATCCTGACCGTTTTTTTGAGCACCTCTTGCCATAGCAAAATACAAATCAAGAGAGGAGTTGCTTCTTGCCAGTTCGTGATAGCGTGTTGGAATTGCACCAACAGCCAAAGTCAGATCCAGAACCTGATCATAAAAAGAAAAATCATTAGACGGAATCAAATCGACTCCGGCTTCAGCTTGTAATTTCCAGTTTTTAAGACGGATTTCTTTTCCTGCATCAATAAGTTCATCAGCCGAAATTTTTCCTGCCCAGTACAATTCAGAAGCCTTTTTTAGTTCTCTGTTGCTGCCAATTCTTGGGTAACCTAAATTATTTGTTTTCATTTTTACTACAGTATTTTTTACTGTACAAATTTATTATATTGGTTTTTTAAACTTATATTTGATTCTTATTTCAGTAAAATGTGTTTTAAATATTGCTTTTTAAAGATTATATTACTTGTAAAATTTTGAATAACGAATTTTAGCCGTAAAAAAAACTATGGAAAATCTCGACAAAACCGATTTATTGATCCTAAAACACCTGCAGGAAAACTCAAATATCAATACAAAAGACCTTGCCAGTAAATTATTTCTTACCGTTACACCGGTTTATGAACGTATAAAAAGATTGGAAAGGGATGGTTATATCACAAAATATGTTGCCCTTTTAGACAGAAAAAAAATGAATCGCGGCATGACTGTTTTTTGTAATGTGCGGTTAAAAGAACACGCAAAAAATGTGGGAAGTAATTTTGTAAAGGATATTGTAGCACTTCCTGAAATTATCGAATGCTATAATATTGCCGGAGACTATGATTTTATGCTGAAGATTTTGGTGCAGGATATGGCAAGTTATCAGGATTTTGTAATGAACAAATTATCGACCATTGAAAATATAGGAAATACGAATAGCATTTTTGTAATGGGTGAAATTAAACATAGCACGGCATTAGAGTTTTGATTGTTTAGGAACTTTAAATAATTATATCAATCCGTTTTGTATGAATAAATCTATATATTTGATCGCAGATCTGACAAGTTGAACCTATATCTGTAATTAATTTATGAAGAATTAAAAAATGAGCGAAATAAAAAAAATTGCGATACTTATAACTTTTATAATAGGTGGCTGTACTTCCAATAAAAGTGTTTTAAATAAAAATATTTCCAAAAAGGAAACCAAAATAACCATTTTTTCAGGTGTAGATGCTCAAAATGATGTTTTTCTAAATTATCCTTCCAGTGTATTAAAATTTGATAATGATTTACTATTAATAGCAGATACGAGAAACAATCGCATTAGACAAATTAAGGATAATCAAATTTTAAATTTTGCAGGAAATGGGCAAAACGAAAACATTGATGGAAAATATCAACTGGCATCTTTTCAAAATCCTGAAAGCATGATAATAGACAGCAAGAAGAATGTTTATGTATCTGTGAATTATCATCAAATTAGAAAAATAGACTCGTTGGGCAACGTTAGTATGTTTGCCGGTAAATATTATAGGGGAACAATTGACGGCCCGGCAGATGGAGAAGTTGCAAGTCCCAAGGAAACGGCTTATTTTCCATTGATTTCTTCTTTAAAAATTGATAAGAAAGATGTTATTTATGTGGCTGCCGGACATTTAATCCGCAAATTAACAACTGATGGTTTGGTTACAACCATAGCTGGTCACAATCAGTCGGGAGATAAAATTGGTAATACAAAAAATGCTCTTTTCCATCAAATAAGTGATATAGCCTTAAATGATGAGGGTGATATCTTTGTGGCAGATCAGGTTAATAGAAAAATTAAGGTAATAAAAAAGGAAAGTATTGTTTCTGAATTTATTCCGCAAGGAGTAATTGAGTGGCCAGCTGCTATTGCAATCAACAGTAAACAAGAAGTGATTGTGTTTGATAGTTCTAAAAAAAAGCTTTACAAATTTGATGCTAAAGGGAAGTTGCTGAATGTCTTTAGCAATGAAAAACTATATAACGAAAATTTTGCTCATAATGTTAAAATAACTGTTGATGAAAAGGATGATATCATTATTCCTTCTCAAAATTATATCATTACCATAGCTTCAAATAATGAAGTGACACAAATTGGCGAGAAAGAGGGAACACATAGAAATGGAAATGCAAATAATGCCACGTATCAAATGCCTTATGATGGTGTTTTTGACAAAGATGGAAATCTTTTTGTGGTAGACAAAGGCAATAATTTAATTCGTAAAATTTCTAAAAACGGAGTTGTGAGCACTTTTACAGGTTCTGGTTTATATGGAAGCAGAGATGGGAATAAAGCTTATAGTGAATTTCAATATCCAAATGCAATTACAATTGACAAAAATGGCCAGCTGTTTATTTTAGATGGAGATTGGAAAAACACTAAAATTAGGGTTGTCGATTTAGCAGGTAATACGACCACTTTTATAGATTCTAAAAGAAGTACTATAAATTGGGAAAGACCTGCGGATTTAGTGTGCGATTCCAGGAATAATCTATTGATTTCTGATAGTGTAAAAAATACTATTTACATGATTACACCTGAGGGAAATATTTCAAATTATTTTGAAGTTAAAGATGTGAGACTAAATTCGCCTCATGGGCTGGCAATTGATAAAAAAGATAATTTATTTATTTGTGATTCTTCTAATAATAGAATTGTGAAGATTTCAAAGGACAAATCCATAAGCTTAATTACGCCTAATAACGGAATTTTCTTTGATGAACCAGAAAACATAGCAATTGATGATTTAGGAAATATCTATGTTACCGATAAAAACAGAACAAGGATAATTAAAATTTCTAATTCAAATGAGTCTGAAATTTATTTGAAAGAAGATATTCTTGGGAAAAATAAAGATCGTAATTTAAGTGAATATTACAATACTCTAAAATTAGAACAATTCAACAATGAAATTTATGTGTTTGATAAATATGATAATCAAATACTCAAGTTAAATTGAGTTGAAAAGCTGTTGTTTGACTAACTACAATTTAAAAAACAATCTTTTAAGCTAAAATTAAAAATGAGGACCGAGGATTTTAAAATCTCAAATTATTTATTGGCATCTAAGCAAAAACGATTTCTAAACTTTATCATTGATGGTGTAATAAAGCTGATCATTAAAAGAACATCTTGAATTAGTATCTTTAGAAAAGTCCTAAAATAAAATGTATTTTTGAAGTTTAGATCAGCAATCTAAAATCATTAATCTCCAATCTGAAATCATAATGAACTGGGAACAACTTTTATCTCTTAAAAAACAAGGTGACACAAGCAAAAGATTACGTATAGAACAAGATGATACCCGATTGGGTTTTGAGGTAGATTATGACCGGATTATCTTTTCGGCTGCATTTCGTTCTTTACAGGATAAAACACAGGTTATTCCGCTTTCTAAAACAGATTTTGTGCACACGCGTTTAACGCATAGTCTCGAAGTTTCGGTTGTTGGACGTTCGCTTGGACGTTTGGTGGGTAAGAAAATCATCGAAAAATACCCTTATTTAAAAGAGGTTCACGGTTATCATATGAACGATTTCGGTGCGATTGTGGCGGCGGCTTCGTTGGCACATGATATAGGTAATCCGCCTTTCGGGCATTCAGGTGAAAAAGCGATTGGAGAATATTTTTCTATCGGAAAAGGATTAAAATACAAAGACAAGCTTACCGCAAAACAATGGCAGGATTTAATTGATTTTGAAGGAAATGCTAATGGATTTTCGGTACTTACAGCAAGTCGCCCCGGAATTGAGGGCGGACTTCGAATTTCATACGCCACATTAGGTGCCTTTATGAAATATCCAAAAGAAAGTCTGCCTAAAAAGCCAACAAGTAATATTGCGGATAAAAAATATGGTTTTTTTCAGTCAGATAAAGTATTCTTTCAGGAAGTCGCTGAGGATATGGGATTGATTGCCAATAAACAAGATGGAGATATTGGATTTGAAAGGCATCCTCTGGCCTATTTGGTTGAAGCTGCAGATGATATATGTTATACCATAATTGATTTTGAAGACGGTATTAATTTAGGTTTGGTTTCTGAAGATTATGCTTTAGAATATCTGATTAAACTGGTACAAGACAATATTGGAGTTAATAAATATAAATTATTAGAGACCAAAGAAGACCGAATCAGTTATTTGCGTGCTTTGGCTATTGGAGCATTAATCAATGATGCTGTAGATGTTTTTATCGAAAATGAAGAAGCAATTCTGGCAGGAAATTTCCCCTTTGCCTTAACAGATAAAAGTAAATACAAAGCACAGATGAATGATATTATCAAACTGAGTGTTGACAAAATTTACCAAAGCCGTGAAGTAATCGAGAAAGAAATTGTGGGGTATCAGATTATTCAAACTTTACTGGATAAATTTATAACTGCCTTTAACAACAAATACGAAGGAACAGCTTCAAATTACGATAAACTGATTCTGAAAATGCTTCCTGAAAAACATCAATTAGAAAAAGGTAATTTATACGAGCGTCTGCTTCATATTTGTCACTATGTTTCTCTTTTAACGGATGGAAATGCTTTAGAATTATATGAAATGATAAATGGGAGAAAAAACAGCTAATTCATTAAAAAGCATATACAAGACCAACACCCAGAACTTGTCTTAACTGGGTTTTTGGTCCGTCATCTACCTGTGATTTTGAACCTGAAACAGGATCAACAACATCTTTTTTGGATTTTATATCGTCATCATAAACAATGTGAACGCCAATATTTGCCTTTACGTAAGCGTTAACTACAAGGTCTAAACGCGTATCATAATCAATGTCGACATTTCCAAAATGGTTTAAATAATCTGTATATAAAGTCAATCTGTTTTCGTAAAAAATGTTTTTATAAATCTCACTTTTCATATATCCGGTAAATAAGATACCAAATTCAGCTTTTACTTTTTGACCTTCTTCAATTAAAATTTCGTTTTCCGGATCAAGTGGGTCTGGTCCATAAACCGCTTTTTTAACACCAAAAGCTCCCTGATTTGCTAAATAGTCATCCAATACCAAAGTTGTTTTTAATGTGATTGGAGAGAAATAAAAGTTTCTGTTTTTTTTCTTGTCTGAATACTCAGATCCGGCTCCTAAAAAGATATAGGCCGGTGCAAAAGGTTTAGATATGGCAATATCCCTGTTTGGATATTTATAACCGTTGGTAAATTGAGTACTAAAATTAAACTTAGCCGAATAATACCAATTCGAAAGAGAATCTTTTCTAAATCCATATGTTGAGTTAAACTGGATCGCATCATCTGTTTTTCTTAGTTCGGTACCGTCTTGTTTATTCATACCGTATTTCACAATAAGTTCATTAAACCATTTATGATTTTCTTTGGTATAGGTTCTTGTAAACTCACCTCTAAATAGTCCCGAAATTGAGCTGGTTCCCCCCGCACTCCAATTGACGAAAGCAACTTCTGAAATATCAAAACCAAGTTTGTTTTTTTTGTTCCAATTAGAAGGCGGCGGAGGTAGCTGCCCAGGATCTAATGTCGTTCTGATAATCTGAGAAAAACTGTTTGTTGCAAATAAAAATAGCAATAAAAAAGAGGTAGAGCGTATTAATTTCATTAGGTTTAACTTTTGATTTTTTTTCGGCTGTGCAAAATACTTATTTTATAATCTTTGAAAAAGATTTACCAGACTTTTAACGTCAATTTTGCAAAAATGTTGTTGCTCAATTACTGTGCCATGTTCAATAAAACTATCAGGAATACCTAAAATTTCTATTTTTTTAGTGAAATTATTCGCTGTAGCATATTCTAAAACAGCACTTCCAAAACCACCAATTTTTGAACCGTCTTCAATGGTAATAATATGATCGAAAGAGGTTAATGTTTTGTCTAACAAATCATTGTCTAAAGGTTTTATAAAAGGAAAATCGTAATGTGCAATGCTTTCTGGATTCTCCAGTTCATTTAAAGCAGCAATTACATTATTTCCGATAGTGCCAGTAGATAAAACAGCTGTTTTTGTTCCATTTTTTAAGCAATTTGCCTTGCCAATAGTAATTTCCTGATAATTTGCGAAATTTTCTCTTCCCCAATTTGGCAAAACACCTCGGCCTCTCGGATAACGAATAGCAATAGGATGATTTAAAGAAGCTAACTGAACAGTATATAAAATATCTTGAAGGGCAATTTCATTGATTGGTGCGTAGATAATTATATTTGGAATCGCTCTCAAATACGCAATATCAAATACGCCATGATGTGTTGCGCCATCTTCTCCAACCAGACCGGCTCTGTCTAGACAAAAAATGACCGGTAAATTTTGTAAAGCAACATCATGAATTACCTGATCATAAGCACGCTGTAAAAAAGTCGAATAAATATTGCAGTAGACTATCATGCCTTGCGTTGCCATTCCGGCCGCAAGAGTTACGGCATGCTGTTCAGCAATTCCAACGTCAAAAGCACGATCCGGCAATTCATCCATCATAAATTTTAAAGAACTCCCCGATGGCATTGCGGGTGTAATTCCGATGATTTTTTCGTTCTTTTTAGCTAAATCTAAAATGGTTAAGCCAAAAACATCCTGATATTTTGGAGGAAGATTTTCTTCAGATTTTAAATGAATTTCTCCGGTAGAAGCATCAAATTTTCCCGGTGCATGATATTTTACCTGATTTTCTTCTGCCTGCTGGAGACCCTTTCCTTTTGTGGTAACTATATGAAGAAACTTCGGGCCTTTTATCTTTTTTAAACGATTCAATTCCTTGATTAAAGTTCGAAGATCATGTCCGTCAATTGGACCTGAATAGTCAAAATTCAGGGATTTTATGATGTTATTTTGCTTCGGGTTTTTTCCGTTTTTAACTGCTGTTAAATATTTTTTTAAAGCGCCAACGCTCGGGTCAATTCCGATGGCGTTATCGTTTAAAATAACTAAGATATTAGCATCGGTAACTCCGGCGTGGTTCAGGCCTTCAAAAGCCATTCCGCTTGCAATGGAAGCATCACCAATTACCGCAATATGCTGTTTGTTAAAATCACCTTTTAGTTTAGATGCAATTGCCATTCCGAGAGCTGCTGAAATTGAAGTTGAAGAATGCCCAACACCGAAAGCATCATAAATACTTTCCTCTCTTTTTGGAAATCCTGAAACGCCTCCAAGTTGTCTGTTGGTGTGAAAGTTCTCTCTTCTTTCGGTCAGAATTTTATGTCCGTAAGCCTGATGTCCGACATCCCAAACTAATAAATCTTCGGGAGTATGAAAAACATAATGTAGTGCAATTGTCAATTCCACTACACCTAAACTCGCGCCCAAATGCCCTTCTTTTACCGAAACAATATCGATGATGAAATCACGTAATTCCTGAGCAAGCTGAGGGAGCTGTTCTTCTTTTAAAAGACGTAAATCGACGGGATTGTAGATACCTGAAAGTAAATTGCTTTTCATTGTAAGGATAAAAAGCAAATTTACGGTTTTAAATTTAATTTTTTTGGCAGAGTCTTATTTCAATAAAATAGGTACTGAATATTGCATTTTTATTTTTTTACCATTAGACTCACCAGGCTGCCATTTAGGGCATAAGCTGAGAACCCTGGTAATTTCTTTTTCAAGAGATTCTTCTACTGCCGGAGAACATTCAAGAAAAGATACAGTGCCATTTTTTTCTACTGCAAATGCGAGTGTGAAATTGAGTTTCCAATAACTTACACCTTCTGGTTTTTTATATTCTTTCATAAAAAAACTATGGAATTGATCAATACCGCCTGGAAATTCTGCATTTTTGTTAAGAGGAACTTCTGGCTTGTTTAGAGTTTCCTTTTTTGAAGTACTGTTTTTTTTGTCTTTTTCAGGATTAGTAATAATTTCCTCTGGTTTTGCAGATTTTATCTGATTTGCCTTTGGGGGTAATGAAATAACTTCTTCATTATTGATTTCAATATTTTTTTCAGCATGTTCCTGGTTATCTTCTTCTGATAATTGAGAAGAGTGAGGAGCCTGTTTTGATTTGTTGATTTCATCTTTTTCTGAATCAGCAATTTCAATTTCGTTATTTTGCTTTTTGTTAGACTCTTTATCTGTACAACTAAATAAAGTTGTTCCTATGATAATAAACAAAGCCTGTAAAAATATTTTAGAGTAATGTTTCAGCATTATTTTGTTTTGTTTTTCTCGAATAGTTGTTTGTTTTCTTTCCATTATTGAAATGACAAGGGTAAACTATATTTGATTCGTGTTTTTTTGCCATTTTGTTCTCCTGGCTGCCATTTGGGAGAAAGTTTTAAAACACGTGATATTTCTGCTTCTACTTTTGAGTCAATGTTTTTTGGGAATTCAAATGATGACAAGGAGCCGTCTTTTTCTATCACGAACGAAATTATAATTCTGCTTTTTGGCTTTTCAGCTTCCTTAGGAAGTTTTAATTCGTTTACTAAAAACTGATAAAAGTTATTAATTCCACCCGGATAGTCTGCTTTTGTTTCAATAACAGCTCCTGTAATATAAGTCTCTCCTTGCATATTAGATTCCTGTACTGATGCTTTGCAATCAGGAGTAGAAGAACTATTAATTTTGACATCGCTTATTTTAGTTTTTCCTTTTACAAATTTTACGTTATCTGTTTTTGGCGGAGGAGGAGGTGGCGGTACAAAATTATTATTTCCCTTTATCTTAATCTTGCCAACTTGTATAGGTTCTGTTTTCGAAGTCTTAACGATTTCAATTTTATCAATTTTCTTTTTATCTCCATTTTTATCGGTACAACTAAACAAAGTTGTACCCATAGCAATAAACAATGCGAGTAAAAACATCTTATGATAATGATTTTGGGAATATAATATCTGACTTGGAATTTGAATTATGATATTGTCTAATTGCGTTTTTTTAAATCTTCCGCAAATTTTATTGCCTTGATTTTGAATAAAAAAATGCTGAATTTCTTCAGGAAGCATCGAGGTAAAATCAACAACAATTTTACTACAGCTCAAACAAAATCTTCCGTTATCTTTTGGAGACATTTTGTTCCAGTTTTCATGGCACGGTTCCGGAATAGCGATTTTGTAATTGTTTCCCATTTTTAAAATATCAAAAAATAAAAGTAATAAAAATTCCTAAGTAAAAAATGTATTTTTGTTTCATGATAAATCCCTTCACCGACGAGTATTTTATGAAGAAAGCTTTACAGGAAGCTGAAATGGCTTTTAATAAAGGCGAAATTCCTGTTGGGGCTGTCATTGTAGTGGCTAATAAAGTAATTGCAAGCAGTCATAATTTGACGGAATTGTTAAATGATGTTACGGCTCATGCCGAAATGCAGTCGATAACCGCAGCTGCTAATTTTCTGGGCGGGAAATATTTAAAGGATTGTACTTTGTATGTCACTTTAGAACCTTGTCAGATGTGTGCCGGTGCGTTGTACTGGAGCCAGATTTCTAAAATTGTTTTTGGAGCCAGAGATGAACAGAGAGGTTTTATGGCTATGGGAACAAAACTGCATCCCAAAACTACTGTCGTTTCCGGTATTATGGCGAATGAAGCTGCCGATTTAATGAAACGTTTTTTTCTGGAAAGACGTAAATAGTCTTATGAAAACCTGAGCCCTAGCCCAGATGGAAGCGGCATCCTTTTTATTCGCTTTTTTGCGAATAAAAAGATATAGCGGACAGCTGGAAATAGCTCCTGATTATTTCTATAATTGCTTGTGAGCTTCAACAAAAGTTAAATAGCAGTCGTACGGAAATTTCTTCTTAAAAATATTTTACTTTTAACATAATTTAAATTACTTTTTACTGTTATGCATTTAATAGTAAACTCTGTTAATTTTATAGTTTCGTAACCCATTAACTCTAAATAAAAGTGAAAACAAAAGGATTAGTTCTCGTGCTTTGTGTGTTTTTTATTTTTCAATCCTGCGGAAGAAAATCAGCTGCAGATTTTAATTCTGATTTTTCACTATTTAAAGAGTATATCACCAGTTTTACAGGCGGAATTGTTTCTTCCGATTCTGATATTCGTGTGGTTTTGGCTTTTGATAAAAACGACTGGAAACCGAATCAGGAACTGGATGACGATTTGTTTGATATTTCTCCAAGTGTAAGCGGAAAAGTGGTAGCACTTTCGACTAATACCTTAGCCTTTATTCCGGAGAAAAAACTAAAACCGGGAACCGAATATCAGGTTACTTTAAACCTGGATAAACTGACAGCCATTCCGAAAGAGAAAGAAGAGGAACTTTCAAAATTCAACTTTACAGTTAAGACCTTTAAACAGGATTTTACCATAAATACGGCTGATATTCAATCGTACAGCAAAGAGTATCAGTATTTGAACTGTGTTTTAAAAACAGCAGATAATATTGATTTGGAAACGGCTAAAAAATTAGTTGAAGCCAAACAAAAAGGGAATGACCTTAAAATTAAGTTTGATAGAAATCCGGTTTCAGGCAAAGAGTTTCATTTTATAATTGACAGTATTCAGCGCTATTCTGAAGCCACAAATCTGGAAATTATTTATGATGGGGATGATTTTGATATTGATCAGAAAGGACAAATCGATTTTCCGATTACAGGTATTAATGAGTTTAAAGTCATAAAAGTTGATGTTCCTGACGGGAATAATCAGTCTGTTGTCATTAATTTCTCTGAACCTCTGGAAAAGGGGCAGGATTTTGCAGGATTGGTTTCAATTCAGAATACCAATAATCTGAAATTTTCTACTCAGGGCAATTTACTGAAAGTTTATTTTACGAATCAAAATGCTCCTAAAAAAGAAGAGCCAATTCCGGTTGTAGTAGAAGAACCTGTTTATGCTACCGTTGATTCTGCTGCAGTTGCTGTAGACTCGGCTTCAGTTGTAGTTGATTCTGCAGCCGCTGCTGTTGAAGAAGTAGAAGTTGTGGAAGAAGTTGTTGAAGCAGAACCGGAACAAGTTGTAACAGGTGAATTGTTGCTGGAGATTTTCCAGGGAATTGAAAGCCAGTACGGAAAAAAATTAGAAGCAAATTACTCAGAGAAGATCTCTTTTGATCAGATAAAACCAAATGTTCGTTTTATTAAAAACGGAACGATTCTGCCAAGTTCAAATAATTTAAAATTAAATTTTGAAGCAGTAAACCTTAGCGCAGTTGACGTAAAGGTTTATAAAATTTACAAAAATAATATTCTGCAGTTTCTTCAATATAATGAATTAAACGGAGCACAAAATCTCAAAAAAGTCGCTCAGCCAATCGCCAAAACAACCCTGAATTTAAAGGAAAGTACATTGGTAAATTTAACCAAATGGAATACGTACGCCTTAGATTTATCTAAAATCATAAAACCGGAACCGGGTGCGATTTACAGAGTGGAATTTGAATACAAAAGAAAATATTCGTTATACAAATGTGAAACTTCAGACGAAGATTCAAATCAGGAAGAGGAAGAAGAGGTTGATGAAAATGATGTAAACTATAGCGGCAATTCGTATGACGATTACTATTATGATGATTATGACTGGAGAGAAAGCCAGGATCCATGCACAGGCTCTTATTATTATAATGCTAAAATCGCAACTAATATTCTGGCGACAGATTTAGGTGTAATTGCCAAAAGAGGCGAAAATAAGTCGTATTTATTCGCAGTAAATAATATTGTAACAACAGAGCCGGTTTCGAATGCTAGAGTGGATTTATACAATTTTCAACAGCAAAAAATTGCCAGTGAAGCAACCAGCAGTGAAGGGATTGCATCTTTTCAACTGGATAAATTCGCCTATTTTGCTATTGTTACTTTAGGAGATCAATCGACTTATGTGAAGCTGGATGACGGGCTTTCATTGTCAGTCAGTAATTTTGATGTTGCCGGTGAAACCCTTCAAAAAGGATTAAAAGGTTTTATTTACGGAGAGCGCGGAGTCTGGCGTCCGGGAGATAATTTGTATTTGTCTTTTATTTTAAATGATGCTTCGAACAAATTGCCAAAATCACATCCAATCAAATTCAGACTGAATGATCCTAACGGAAAAACGGTTTATCAGACTGTTCAAAAAACAAATGAACTAAATCATTATGCGTTTACGGTTCCTACAAATGCAGATGCTCCAACTGGAAACTGGGAAGCGATGGTGAGTGTTGGTGGTGCTAAATTTTACAAAAGCATTAAAATTGAAACGATCAAGCCAAATCGTTTAAAAATTAAAAATACGTTTAGCAGAAAAACACTTTCGTCATCATATCCAAATACAGATAATCTGGAAGTGACATGGCTGCACGGTGCAATTGCTAAAAATCTGAATGTAGAAATGCAGGCAAAATTTTCTCAGCAAACGACGACTTTTAAAGGATATGAGAAATTTAGTTTTGATGATTTAGTGCGCCAGTTCAGTACAGAAGAAATTAATGTTTTTTCTGGGAAATTAAACGAAAGCGGAAAAGCTTCGGTAAATATTGAGCCAAAATTACAAGGTCAGGCGCCAGGAATGCTTCGTGCTTCATTCATTACAAAAGTTTATGAAGAAGGAGGAGATTTTAGTACTGATGTGATGTCAACAACTTATTCGCCTTATAAAACGTATGTCGGAATTAAGTCGCCTGAACCTAATAAATACGGAATGCTGGAAACCAGAACCAATAATCGTTTTGAAGTGGTAACGGTTGATGAAAACGGAAGGCCAAAATCAGTTCGAAATCTGGAAGTAAGGATTTATAAAGTAGAATGGAGATGGTGGTGGGATTCTTCGAGTGATAATTTATCGAATTACAATTCGTCGAATGCTACAACATCCTATAAATCCACTATAATAAATACCGATTCCAGTGGAAGGGGAAGTTTTCAGTTTGCTTTAACGGATGAAGAGTGGGGACGCTATCTAATTCGAGTAGAAGATCAGCAAGATGGTCATGCGACTTCTTTAACCGTAAATATTGACTGGCCAATCTGGTCCGGAAAAACGAGAAACAGAGATGCTTCTACAGCCAATATGCTGGTTTTTTCTACAGATAAAAAGAATTATGCAGTAGGTGAAAAAGCACAGATTTCTTTCCCTTCGAGTGAAGGCGGACGTGCTTTAATTTCGATCGAGAACGGATCAAAAGTAATACAGACCATTTGGGCGGAAACTAAAAAAGGTGAAACAAAAGTTGAGGTTCCAATTACAGGAGCCATGGCGCCAAACGTCTATTTTAACATCACGTTATTACAGCCTCATGCTTCAACCAAAAACGATTCACCTATTCGTATGTACGGAATTGTTCCGATTGAGGTAGTGGATAAAAATACTATTTTGGCTCCAACACTTTCAATGCCTGATGTTCTAAAACCGGAGCAGAATTTTACAGTTAAAGTGGGAGAAAAATCAGGTAAAGAAATGACCTATACAATCGCGGTTGTAGATGAAGGACTTTTGGATTTAACCCGTTTTAAAACACCAAATGCCTGGGATAGCTTCTATGTTCGTGAAGCTTTAGGCGTAAAAACCTGGGATATTTATGATGATGTAATCGGAGCTTATGGTGGAAAAATAAACCAGATTTTCAGTATTGGTGGTGATCAGGATTTAGGCGGCGGAAAAGCGAAGAAAGCCAACCGTTTTAAACCTGTTGTATTATACTACGGACCGTTTAAATTAGGAAAAGGAGAAACGAAATCCCATCAGTTAAAATTGCCGAAATATATTGGTTCGGTCCGAACAATGGTTGTGGCAGGAGACGCGAATACAAGCGCTTACGGAAGTGTTGAAAAAGCAACTCCGGTAAAAAGTCCGCTGATGGTTTTGGCTTCATTGCCACGAAAAATTTCACCATCAGAGAAAGTAACGCTTCCGGTAACGATTTTTGCAACTGAAAATAAAATCAAAAATGTTTCAGTTCAGGTAAAAACAAGCAACGGATTGAGAGTTATTGGAAGCGCGGTTCAGAGATTGAAATTCAAACAGCCTGATGAAAAAATGGCTTATTTTAATTTGGTTGTAGGATCTGCAACCGGAATTGCAAAAGTTCAGGTAATTGCGACTTCAGGAAGCGAGAAATCAGTTTATGATGTTGAAATCGATATGACAAATCCAAATCCGGTTACGAGTACTTTTACGGATGTTGTTCTAACGCCAAACAGTACTAAAACAATTTCATGGAAAACGTTTGGAATTGCGGGAAGTAATAAAGCAAGACTGGAAGTTTCGTCAATGCCTTCAATGAATTTGAATGGAAGATTACAATTCTTAATTCAATATCCTCATGGTTGCGTTGAACAAACAACTTCATCAGTTTTTCCACAATTGTACTTAGGAGATGTTGCGGATATTGATACGAAACGAAAAGATCTGATTCAGAAAAATATTGCTGCAGGAATTGCGAGATTGGGCAATTTTCAATTGTCAAATGGTGGAATGCCGTATTGGCAAGGAAATGCAATTGCAGATGACTGGGGAACTTCTTATGCCGGACATTTCTTAATTGAAGCAGAGAAAAAAGGATATGTATTACCGATTAATTTCAAATCAAAATGGCTGGGATATCAGCAACGCGAAGCAAAACAATGGCGTTTTGAACCGAAATATGGAAATGATTTAGCTCAGGCCTATCGTTTGTACACTTTGGCTTTAGCAGGAAATGCCGATTTATCAGCAATGAACAGGTTGAGAGAAACAAAAGGGATTTCAAACGAAAGTATGCTTCGTTTAGCTGCAGCCTATGTTTTAGCAGGTCAGAAATCAGCTGGACAAAGCCTATTTTTACGTACCAGTATTGATGGAAGTTCAGATGGCTACAGTTATTACTATTATGGATCAAGTGAGAGAAACAGGGCAATGGCTCTGGAAACGATGCTTCTTTTAGGACAGAAGCAAAAAGCTTTTACAACAGCCGTAAAACTGGCGAAAGAAATGTCGGCCAATCAATGGATGAGTACGCAGACAACGGCTTATTGTTTGTATGCAATGTCGAAATTTGCGGTGACTAACGGTCCAAAAGGAATCAATATTCAATTTAGTAAAAACGGAAAAGGAGAAACCATCAACACAGGTAAATCGGTTGCAGATCGTAGTTTGTCAGTTACTTCAGGAGCAAATAGTATTACGCTGAAAAACAATAAAGCGAATACAGTTTATGTTCGCGTATTGAATACCGGAATATTGCCAATCGGTCAGGAAAATGCAGTTCAGAGCGATGTTACGGCTTCTATTGTTTTCAAAAACAGAAAAGGAAGTATCATTAATGTTTCGAGAATCAATCAGGGAACTGAGTTTGTTGCCGAGGTTACGATTAAAAATCAAAGAGGAGAGAGCGTTCAAAACGTAGCGCTATCTCAAATTCTGCCTTCAGGATTTGAAATTGTAAATACGCGTTTCACCGATTATGGAGATGCTGTGAATAACATTGCAGATTATATTGATATCCGCGATGACAGAACGAATTTCTATTTCGGAATGAAATCCAGAGAAACCAAAGTTTTCCGTATTCTGTTAAACGCATCTTATCTAGGGAATTATTATCTGCCGGGATTACAATGCGAAGCAATGTACGATAATACATTCTTAGCAAGAACAAAAGGCTTCTGGGTTGAGGTTGTGAAATAAAATAATCAGCCATAGATTACACGGATTAAAAGGATTTTTGAAACTGTGAACTTTGTGGTATATAAGTTTCTCGCAGATTTGCTTCGCCTGTTCGCTGTCGCTCGGGTTGCAGATCAGGCAGATAAAAATAAAATCTGCGGAATCTGCGGAATCGGCGAGCAAAAAAAACTTTGTGAACTTTGCGAATAACTTAGCGCCTTTGCGGTTAAATAATTACTACGTTGAAAAATAAAATTATAGCGTTCTTTCAGCGCATTATAAATTGGATCAAAAAAAACAAAATCAAATCAGCAATTGCATTTCTGCTCTTGCTGATTTACTATTTTTCCCTTCCCCGAACATTATTCAAAGAACCCTATTCGACCGTTATAGAAAGCAAAGAAGGAGAACTGCTTGGCGCGAAAATAGCTGATGACGGACAATGGCGTTTTCCTGCACAGGATAGCGTTCCGGACAAATTCAAAAAATGTATTGTTTATTTTGAAGATGAGTATTTCTATAAACATCCCGGTTTCAATCCTGGTGCAATGGTTAATGCTTTTAAACAAAATAAAAAAGCAGGAAAAGTAGTTAGAGGAGGAAGTACATTAACGCAACAAGTTATTCGATTATCCCGCAAAGGAAAAAACAGAACCTATTTCGAAAAAATAATAGAAATTATTTTGGCAACCCGATTAGAATTAGGTTATTCTAAAAATGAAATTCTCGAAATGTACGCAGCACACGCACCATTTGGAGGAAATGTAGTTGGACTGGAAATGGCTTCATGGCGTTATTTTGGTGTTCAATCCAACCAATTGTCATGGGCAGAAAATGCTGTTTTGGCTGTTTTGCCAAATGCACCAAGTCTGATTTATCCGGGAAAGAATCAAATTAAATTATTAAACAAACGGAACCGGCTTCTATTAAAACTGAATCAGGAAGGCATAATCGACAAGCAGACGTATGAACTTTCGATAGAAGAGCCTTTGCCGCAAAAACCTTATAATCTTCCACAAATTGCACCGCATTTATTGCAGAGAGCAGCTAAAAATGAAGAAGGAATAAGAGTAAAAACCACAATTGATTATGCTCTTCAAAACAGAGTTAATCAAATAGCACGATATTATTACAATCAATACAAGCAGAATGAAGTTCATAATCTGGCAATTTTGGTGATTGATGTTCAAAGCAGAAATGTAATGAGCTATGTTGGAAATTCTCCGGCTGATGCAGATCATCAAAAAGATGTTGATATTATTGATGCGCCAAGAAGTACAGGAAGTATTTTAAAACCGCTTTTGTATGCCGCAATGCTTGATGATGGTGAATTATTGCCTAATACTTTAATTGCTGATATTCCAACGCAGATTTCAGGTTATACACCGCAGAATTTTAATTTGACTTTTGACGGAGCTGTTCCGGCACATCGGGCATTGTCACGTTCGCTAAATATTCCGGCGGTTTTAATGCTTCAGGATTTTGGTGTAAATAAATTTTACGAAGAATTGCAGAAATTCAAATTGAAGAACATCAATAAAACACCGGATCATTACGGTTTATCACTTATTTTGGGTGGTGCTGAAAGTAATTTGTGGGATTTATGCCGAACGTATGCCAATCTTTCATCAACGGTTAATTATTTCAATAAAAACAAAGGTCAATACAGAACCAATGAGTTTTCTGAGCTCAATTATAAAAACGACTTTAAACCCGATTTTGGTTCAGAAACCAATCAGAAGAATATTTTGAGCGCAGGATCAATTTGGCTGACTTACAATGCAATGGAAGAGGTGAATAGACCGGAAGGAGACGAAGCCTGGAAGTTTTATGACAGTTCGCTTAAAATTGCGTGGAAAACCGGAACCAGTTTTGGAAATCGGGATGCGTGGGCTATTGGAACCAATTCCAGATATGTGGTTGGAATCTGGGTTGGAAATGCAACGGGAGAAGGACGTCCGACTTTAACAGGAGTGACAAGCGCAGCACCTATATTGTTTGATGTTTTTAATTTACTGCCAAGACAAAGATGGTTTGATACTCCATACAATGATTTGGCTGAAGTTGAGGTTTGCCGATTGAGTGGTTATCTGGCAAAAGATAATTGTCCGAAAATCAAACAATGGGTTTCTAAAAAAGGGAAATCGACAAAAGTTTGTCCGTATCATAAAACGGTACATTTAGATAAAACAGAGCAGTTTCAGGTCAACAGCAGCTGTGAAAGCATAGACAATATTATCACTAAAAGTTGGTTTGTTTTGCCTCCGGTTATGGCCTGGTATTATAAAAGCCAGCATATTGAGTATTTGCCTTTGCCGCCTTTTAAAGAAGGTTGCGAAGGTATTCAATCTAAAACAATGGATTTTATTTATCCGAAAGCAAACAGTAAAATTTATTTAACGAAGGATTTTAATAGTAATGTACAGCCCGTAATTTTAAAAGTTGCTTATTCTGAAAGAGATAAAGAGTTGTTTTGGTATGTCGATAATGTTTACAAAGCCACAACCAAAACATTTCATGAATTACCTATTACTCCAACTTCGGGAATACATTATGTTACGGTTGTTGATGTTTCGGGGAATGAAATCAGAAGAAGGATTGAGATTGTGAGAGAATAAATTTTAAAAGGAAATTTTATTTTTTGAAATTGTTTCGCCTGTTAGCGTTCGCTCGGGCTCAAATTCCTAAATCAATGATACTTTGATGAATTAAAGTTTGTTATGAAAATGATTGCCTAGCCCAGATAGGAGTGGTATCCTTTTTCTGGCTCCTTTAGCCAGGAAAAGATACAAGCGGATAGCTGGAAATTGCTTCTAATAAAACAAATTTCAATTTTGAAGTCCCAAATCTCAAAGTCAAATGTAAAATGAGATTGCTTCGTTCCTCGCAATGACGCATAAAAAAACCGCCAATCTCACGAAAGGCGGTTTTTGTTTTTATTCTGAAATAACATTTCCTTTATTATCATAGAAATGATATTCTAAGTACGTGTAAGCGTCACGAGGTATGATTTTCACCCATTTCTTATGCTCAAAAAACCATTTTGAACGTAAGGATGGAAAACCTTTACTGAGGTAAGCAGCCACAAACGGATGTACATTAAGCACAACATTTTTGTGGGTTTTTAAAAGTCGGTCTAAATCCAGTGCGATTTTATCAATGATTAAAATTGGAGCTTCAATTTCGCCATTTTCATTGTTTGGATCTTCTTCTCTGGTTTTAATATTAACTTCTGGTCTTACGCGCTGTCTTGTAATTTGAACCAAGCCAAATTTACTAGGCGGTAATATTTTATGTTTTGCTTTATCGTCGCTCATTTCTTCTCGCAAGAAGTCGAACAAAACTTTCCTGTTTTCAGGATTAGACATATCGATAAAATCAACTACGATTATTCCGCCCATATCACGCAGACGAAGTTGTCTTGCGATTTCAGCGGCGGCAATCATATTTACTTCCATGGCGGTATCTTCCTGATTGGTCGCTTTATTAGAGCGGTTTCCGCTGTTTACGTCTATAACGTGAAGAGCTTCAGTGTGTTCGATAATAAGATAAGCGCCTTTGCTCATCGAAACCGTTCTTCCAAATGAAGTTTTGATTTGTCTCTCTATATTGTATTTCTCAAAAATCGGAGTGTCGTTTGATTGATAAAACTTCACAATTGATTGTTTTGAAGGTGCAATTTCCTGCAGGTAATCCTTCGTTTGATGGTACAACTCTTCATCATCTATCTGAATACCGCTAAAGGTATCGTTGAAAACATCTCTTAGTATTGAAGAAGCTCTGTTAAGCTCTCCTAGTACTTTGGATGGATGATGAGCAGTTGGTAATTTTTTACACATTGCAGTCCATCTGCCAAGCAGGTTCTGCAAATCTTTTTCTAATTCGGCTGTATTTTTGCCTTCGGCTACTGTGCGAACAATAACACCAAATCCTTTAGGTTTGATCGATAATACAAGTTTTTTTAGGCGATCCTTTTCTTTTTTGTCTTCTATTTTTTGTGAAATAGAAACACGGTCAGAAAACGGAACCAGAACAATAAATCTTCCTGCCAATGAAAGCTCAGCGCTTATTCTTGGACCTTTGGTAGATATAGGTTCTTTTACAACTTGTACTAAGACAGATTGATTGGCACTTAAAATATCAGTAATGATGCCATCTTTGTCAATCTCTTTTTCAAACTGAAAGGTTTTTAGGGAGAAATCTTTTAATTTACCTGCGCTTACAAGTTTTATGAATTTCAGTTGGGAAGCTAAGTTAGGTCCTAAATCGTGATAATGTAAAAAAGCATCTTTTTCGAAGCCTACATTTACAAAAGCAGCATTAAGTCCGGCAACTGGTTTTCGTATTTTGGCAATAAAAATATCACCAACCTGAAAGTTGCTTGTTTCTTGTTCTTTGTGTAATTCAATTAGTTTTCCATCTTTTAATAAGGCAAAATCTACTGCTTCAGAACCAGACCTAATGATCAATTCTTTATTCACTCTGTAAATTTTTATCCAGACTTTTAGTTTCAAGTTTTAGGTTTCAGGTTTCAAGTTTTATAACTCATAACTCATAACTCCATAACTCATAACTGAATTGTAAGGATGGATTAAACAATATTTTAACAGGTATTGAACCCGGGGAAAAGTTAGATTTTAGAAAATTAGATTTTTAGATTTAAAGAAAATTTCTTTTGTCTAACTGATCTAAGTAGTCTAAGATGTCTGCTTTTCAATTTCAATGAACGGTTAAAAAGAAAAAAGTAGTTTAAAACTACTTTTTCTTTTTGTGACGGTTAGCTCTCGCTCTTTTCTTTCTTTTGTGAGTAGCTACCTTATGTCTCTTTCTTTTTTTACCACTTGGCATATCGTATCGATTTTATGATTAATTAATAGTATTATTTTGCTTCGTTATTTGTTTTTACTCCCTCTACAAATACTTTTGCAGGTTTAAAAGCAGGAATATTGTGTGCAGGAATTTTGATTGTGGTATTTTTAGAAATGTTTCTTCCTGTCTTTTCAGCTCTTGTTTTTACGATGAAACTTCCAAAACCTCTAAGATAAACATTATCTCCAGTTTCCAAAGAAGTTTTTACTTCTTCCATAAAAGTTTCTACTGTTGCCTGAACATCTCCTTTTTCAAGACCTAGTTTCTCTGAAATCTTTGCTACGATATCTGCTTTCGTCATTTTCTTTCCTATTTTTATTTTATAAATGATGTACTATTTTTTTGAGTTTGCAAATATAGGAATTAAATAAATAATTAATCAAGCTAATTCGTTAAATTTTAATTACATAAACATTTACTTTTGCATTCTAAGTATTTTGCAATGAAATTTCATAACCTCTTGATAAAATGGTATTTACAAAACAAACGTGATTTGCCGTGGCGAAAAACTGTCAATCCGTACCATATTTGGCTCTCAGAAATTATGCTGCAACAGACAAGAGTAGCACAGGGAATGCCTTATTTTTTTTCTTTTACTGAGGAATTTCCTACCGTGTTTGATTTGGCAAATGCCGATGAACAGAAAGTTTTAAAACTTTGGCAGGGATTAGGGTATTATTCCCGTGCCCGAAATTTGCATAAAACGGCTCAATATATAGCAAATGATTTAAATGGCGTTTTTCCGGCTACTTATAATGATTTGCTGAAATTAAAAGGAGTTGGCGAATATACCGCTGCAGCGATTGCTTCTTTTTCTTATAATGAAGCTGTTCCGGTTGTTGATGGAAATGTATTTAGGGTTCTTTCGCGTTATTTTGATATCGAATCCGATATAGCTTTGCCGGCAACCAAAAAAGAATTTACTACGCTTGCAAAAGAATTAATGCCAAAAAACAACCCGGCAATTTTTAATCAGGCAATTATGGAATTTGGTGCTTTGCAATGTGTTCCTAAAAATCCGAATTGTTATGTTTGTGTCTTTAATATAAGCTGTCTGGCCTTGCAAAAAAAGAAAGTGGATTTTTTACCAGTAAAATCTAAAAAACTAAAAATCACAAACCGCTTTTTTAATTACCTTATTTTAGAAGATGTTTTAGTGAATACTTTAATTCAAAAAAGAACTTCAAAAGGTATTTGGCATAATTTATATGAATTTCCTTTGGTGGAAACGGATGAAATTGTCGATTTTGATTTTATTTCAAAAACAATTCAGGATGGTATTTTGTCTTCTTACACTGTTAAAAGTATTGAGGAATGTTCATATGCTACTGTAATTCACAAACTTTCACATCAGCATTTACATATTCAGTTCTGGAAAATAAAAATTGACGGAATAATTCCTAATGGGGTGAATTATAGTGATTTAAAAACATTTCCATTTCCTATTGCTATTTATAATTTTATTGAAAAGGAAGAAATATGTCGTTAAAAAAAATGTATCTTTGATATACACAAATGCTATATCATGAACGGAACATTAAACAAAGTGATGTTGATTGGCCATTTGGGCGACGATGTTAAAATGCATTATTTTGACGGAGGTAACTGCATCGGCCGCTTTCAGTTGGCAACAAACGAAGTGTATATCAATAAAACAACAAACGAAAAGATTACCTCTACAGAGTGGCATAATTTGGTTGTACGCAATAAAGCTGCTGAAATCTGTGAAAAATATTTGTCAAAAGGAGACAAAATATATATTGAAGGCCGCATAAAATCAAGGCAATGGCAGGCTGAAGACGGAACTACAAAATATACAACCGAAATTCAGGTAACCGAATTCACTTTTCTGACAACCAAAAAAGAAACAGAACACAAACTTCATCAGGCTCCTGAATCGCCAAAAAACACTAACTTTGAAAATCCTAATGAAGGCTTACCTATTAATGACTTGCCTTTTTAATTGTTTAACTAATTTTTTTCAATTTGGACCCGGAGCCCAGTTTATTTTTTGCATCTGCTGACAACAATTTAATTATTGGTTTTGTCGGAATATTTATTCTGCTCTTTTTATCAGCGATAGTTTCAGGTGCTGAAGTTGCTTTTTTTTCCTTGTCCCAAAAAGATATTGATGATACGTTACAGGAAAATAATCCGAAAGGGAAAATCATTTCGGGCCTTTTAGACAAACCCAAAAAACTCTTAGCAACATTGTTGGTTGCCAATAATTTTCTAAATATTGGAGTAGTTGTTATGTTTTCTTTTATCGGCAGGAATATTTTTGAGACTGTTAATTCTGCTTTATTAAAATTTATCTTAGAAGTAATTCTTGTTACCTTTTTAATTTTACTTTTTGGAGAAATAATTCCTAAAGTTTATGCAAGCCGAAATAATGTGAAATTTGCCAAACGGGTGGTTTATCCAATTGCTTTTTTAGATAAATTACTTTCTCCGGTAAGTTTGCCAATGCGTTCAGTTACCTTATATTTGTACAATAAATTAGGAAAACAAAAAACAAATTTCTCTGTCGATCAGCTTTCACAGGCATTAGAACTTACAGATTCTGAAGGAACATCCAGCGAAGAACAAAAAATATTAGAAGGGATTGTTTCTTTTGGAAATACAGATACCAAGCAGGTAATGAGTCCCAGAATTGACATTTTTGCATTAGAAATATCCGAATCTTTTGAAGTAATTTATCCAAAGATAATTGAGAAAGGATTTTCGAGAATTCCGGTTTATCGGGATAATATTGACCAGATTGAAGGAGTTTTATTTGTTAAGGATTTATTGCCTCATATTGATAAAACCGAATTTGACTGGACAACTTTAGTAAGAGAAGCTTTTTTTGTTCCTGAGAATAAAAAATTAGATAATCTGCTGAAAGATTTTCAGGGTTTGAAAAGTCATTTGGCGATTGTAGTTGATGAGTATGGCGGGACATCAGGTTTAGTTTCTTTAGAGGATGTGATTGAAGAAATTGTAGGCGATATCAGTGATGAGTTTGATGATGAAAATCTAAATTACTCTCAAATAGACGAGAAAAATTTTCTTTTTGAAGGAAAGATTAATTTAAAGGATTTCTACAGAATTTTAGAAGTTGATGAGGAAATTTTCGAATCTTACAAAGGTGAAGCCGAGACACTGGCGGGATTCATTTTAGAGATTTTAGGTAATTTTCCGAAAAAAAATCAAAAAATACCGTTTGAAAATTGTGTTTTTACTATAGAAGCTGTTGATAACAAACGGGTAAAACAAATAAAAGTAACAATAGAATAATGTTTAAAAAAATAATTTATGCAGTCACTATTTTAGTAGTATTAACATTGGTGAGTTGTAAAGATGATGTGTTGCCAAAACCGGCTGGTTTTCTGCGTTTAGATTATCCGGAAGCAAAATATGTAAATTTTCAGAACACCTGTCCTTTTTCTTTTCAAATGAATGAGGCAGCAGTAATTAAAGGCGAAAAGGAATGTGGCTTTGCCATTACATATCCAAAAATGAAAGCGACTATTTATTTGACTTATAAACCTGTAAATAACAATATAGATAAGCTGCTTAGAGATGCTCAAAAGCTAACCTATGAGCATGTTATCAAGGCCGATGATATATTAGAGCAACCCTATTTGAATCCTGAAAAAAAAGTTTACGGCATGTTCTATCAGGTAAACGGAAACGCAGCAACCAACTCACAATTTTATGTGACAGACAGTACGAAGCATTTCATTACAGGTTCGGTTTATTTTTACAGTAAGCCAAATTTTGATTCAATTATGCCTGCAGCAAGTTATATCAAAAATGATATGCAGAGGCTTATGGAGACTTTAAAATGGAAATAAAATTACAACAAAGGCGTTCAATTTTGAGCGCCTTTTGTTTGAAATATCAGCTATTAATATTTATTATGCTGTAAATGCTTCTTTTATGAATTTTTGAAGACCTTCTTCTTCAAGTATTTCAATTGAGAATTCTCCAAAACGCTTTGGAAGCCAAATAATTCTAACTCCGCTGGGAGAATTAAGGCTTTCCCGTGATAAAGGATTTCCGTTTTCGTCCTCTGGCTGAACTCCGTAGGAGATCAATTCATCAAACGCAGCTTCAATGTCAGGAGTAGAATAGCAGTGGCGATATATCGTTCCTTCACCTTTGGAGTCTAATAGATTTTTTAAATTTCCTGAAAAAGGTTCTACAAGCATAAATCGTTCCTGGCCAATTTTTACAACAGCATATGTGACATGAAGCTCATCTCTTTTCCAGATGAATTTTTTTGAGATCTCAGCACCCAGTGTTTTTGCGTAATAATTGCAGGCTGATTCAAGGTCATTAACTAAAATATCGATATGACTAAACTTAAGATCCATTCTTTTTATTGTTGAGCGTAAATTGAAATATAATTCTGAAAGCAATTTAGAAAAAAAAGACAGTAGTAAACCTGAGTTTAATACTGTCTGAAATGCGTTATTACTAATCCTTGTGTTTTTAGTCAGGATTTGATAATCGTTTTATTACGATTTCATATTTGAAACCTTATATGTTTTTCCGTCTCCGGTTTCCTGAACAACTTTTGTTAAAGACTCAGGATTCTGAACTGTTTTGTCAAAAGTTACGGTAGCTGTTTTTTTCTCGAAATCAACAGCAGCTTTTTCAACACCGTCAAGATTTGCTAATTCTTCTTCAATAGTTTTCGCACATCCAACAGCGCAGGTCATTCCGTCAATTGTAAAACTTGCTGTTTGTACATTTTCTGCAGCGATTGGTTTGTGTTCTTTTGGAGTTTCTGTTTTTTCGCCTTTTGCGATTGCTAAACTTTTATCTTCTTCTTTTTTACAGCTTACCAGTACCAAACCAGCAATGGCTAACGATGCTATTATTTTTGTAAGTTTCATTTATATATAATTTTAGTTCGTCAATATGTTTGTTGCAAAATTAATAAAAATCAGGAGGTCAGTTCCTAAAATTATTACAAATTTGCAGTAAAATACGATTCATGGATGCAAAACAATTAAAGTGGTTTTATTTATTGCTGCTTTCGCTAATTTGGGGAAGTTCATTTATTTTAATCAAAAGAGGGCTGTTAGGGTTAACGGCTATTCAGGTGGGTTCGCTCCGAATTATTTTTGCTGCTTTGTTTTTGCTTGTTGTTGGATTTTCGAGTTTAAAGAAAATCTCTCTGCGCCAATGGAAATTTGTCGCCCTGACTTCATTCTTTGGGACATTTATACCCGCTTTCTTTTTTGCCATTGCTGAAACCCAGGTTGATAGTTCGATTGTGGCTATTTTAAATTCGCTGACACCTTTAAATACATTAGTTTTAGGAATCATATTTTTTGGAATCCAGTTTCAAAAACGTCAGGTTTTAGGTGTTTTTATCGGATTGGTTGGCTGTTTATTATTGGTTTTGAATGGAGCTTCTGGTCACTCCGGGCAAAATTATTATTACTTAATTTTAGTGGTGATTGCAACATTGTGCTATGCAATTAATGTTAATTTGATTAAGAAATATTTATCGGATTTAAATTCCTTGAGCATTACAACAGGAAATTTTGCGGTTTTGTTTTTGCCGGCATTGATTATCTTAAGTACAACAGATTTTACGCAAAAAATAAATCTGGAAACAACACAATATTCTGTTTTGTTTGTGATGATTTTAGGTGTTTTAGGAACAGGAATTGCAAATGTTTTGTTCTTTAAACTAATACAAATGTCTTCGCCGGTATTTGCAACATCAGTAACCTATTTGATTCCGATAGTGGCTTTTTTCTGGGGATTGCTGGATAACGAAATGCTTACGCCAATTCAGTTTTTTGGAGCTTTTGTTATTTTGATTGGGGTTTATTTATCGGCGAAAAAGTAACTTTTGGTTGTGAAATGGTTTTTGTGAGATGTGAAATATTGTCGTGTCACCCTGAGCGAAGTCAAAGATCATTATCCATTGGAACGCGCTTCGACTGCGCTCAGCCTGACAAAAAAACAATATGAGTTAAACAGAAAGGCTGTCAGTTACGACAGCCTTTCTGTTTAAAAAAATTCTTAGAATCTCAGTGTCTTAGCAACTCAGAATCTTAAAGAAAATCTTTTTCAGTAACTCCTTCATTGATTTTGATATCAGACATTTTGATATCCAATTCAAAACCTGCATTTTGTATTAAGTTAAAAGGAACTTTTACGCCTTTTACTTCTTTATAATCATTAAAATAAGTTGTTTGTGTAGTCGATTGTCCGCTTTGTTCTTTTACTTTGGTTTCGGCTACTTTTAATCCTGATTTCACATCATAAAAGTAAATCGTTTTGCCGTCTTTTATGGAGTAAGCATCATTACCGTTTATTTGCTCAATTCCACTTACGGTTAAATCTGTTCTTTTACTCAATTGTAATTCTTCAAAAGGAGCTGCATTCGCTTTCATTTCGGCTAAATCAGCACCTTCAAGATTTTTGCGCTGTCCTTGCTGTTCTACATAGGCGCCTTTTTCGTTTACAACTTGTTTCATCAAAGCCATACTTCCCATAGAAAGAGAAACGATCATTTTTCCTTTCGAGTCTAATTTTGAAACAAAAGTCAAAGGAGCAGGTGCCTGCGGAATTGTAGTTGTTCCGTTCATGGCTAATGTTTTTACAGAAGAAACGGTTTTTTCTCCTCCAATTGCTTTAATGTAATTATCAAAAACAACTTTTGCAGTAATTCCCGCCGGAGTTTCTTTTTTGGTAACAGGTTTCTCAGTCGGATTTCCATATTTATCGAAATAAGAAATCGGGATTTGAAGTTTTTCTAAACCGGGAAGTACTTCAGATGCTTTACCTACAATTACGATTCTCATATTATCGATCGGGAAATATTTATTTGCTACACGATAAATATCGTCAGAAGTAACATTATTTATGGTCTGAATGTATTTTTCGTAGAAATCGGCAGGAAGCTTTTCTGTTTCGATATTTAAAGCATAACGTGCAACGGTCTGAGGTTTTTCAACCTGCATCACAAAACGTCCGATGTAACCTGCTTTTACATTTTTTAATACGTCTTCCGAAACTTTTTCAGTTCTGATTCGTTTGATTTCCTTTACAAATTCTACTACAGCACTATCGGTAACAGCATTTCTAACAGCAGACGAAGCTTTGAATTTGGTTACATATTTCCCGCTTCCAATATTTGAACTCGCGCCATAGGTCCAGGCATGCTGTTCACGTAAATTCATATTCAGATAACTGTTAAAATCACCTCCTAAAATTTGATTTGCAATTACAGCAGGAAAAAAATCAGGATCGCTCATTTTTAAATTTACTGTATTTACCAATGAAATTTCAGATTGAACTGCGTTTGGAACATCTACGAAATCAATTTCAAGTTTAGAAATGTTCTCAGGATTTGGATAGGTGTTTTTTGGTGCAGTCTGTTTTTTCCATCCTCCAAAAAGTTTTTCTACAGCAGCTTTTGTTTCTTTAAATTTAATGTCGCCAACTATAACTAAATAGGCATTTTCAGGAACGAAATAAGTATTGTAGTTAGTCTGAACATCAGTAAGAGTGACATTTTTTACGGTTTCTTCAGATAAATATTCTCCGGAAGGATGGTTTCTTCCAAAAGCCAAAACATCAACAACACGATTAGAAATAGCCGGTACACTTTTTTCATCGGCCTTGAGTCCTTCTAATAATTTTGCTTTTTCCTTGTCAAATTCTGTTTGAGTGAAATTTGGCTGTAAAGCGCCTTCGGCCAATAATTCTAAAACGCGTCCTGAATATTTGGAAAGAGCACTTGCAGAAGCTCCCTGAGATGTAAAATTGATATTGGCTCCGTAAAAGTCAATTTCTTCATTAAAAGCTTCTTTGGTTGTCTTTTTAGTGCCGTTTCCAATCAAACTGCTGGTTAGTTCGTCAACGCCTTTTTTATTTCCTTCTGTAAAAGGTGCATTGTCCAGCGTAAGATTAAAACTTACTCTTGGTAATTTATGATTTTCAACAACCAAAACTTTCATACCGTTTGCCAAAACAAAAGTCTGTGGTTTTTTGATGTTGACAACTGGTGATTTTCCTGGTTTTGGCTGTGGTCGGTCTTGTGCTTGCATAATTCCGGTAAGGAATAAAAGGATTAAAATTGTATGTATTTTTTTCATGATTCGGAGCTTAGTTTTGAACTTTTTTTGAAGGAACATAATCTAAAATTAAACGCTGATTAGGGTTTAAATACTTTTTAGCGACTTCTCTGATTTCTTCTCTGGTGATAGAGTGGTAGATGTCGATTTCGGTATTAATAAGATTTACATCCCCATAAAGCAAATAATAAGAAGCTAAATTTTCTGCAATTCCTTCAACACTTGCATTAGCATTAACAAAATTATTATCGAATTTATTTTGTAATTTTTGATAGTCTTTCTCAGAAATTAAATCGGTTTGGATTTTTACAATTTCTTCATCCATTTCTTTTAAGATGTCAGCTGTAGTGTAAGCTCCCATCGGTAAACCATACAAAATATACATTCCGTAATCTTCCTGACTAAAACCAACAGCTCCAATTTGAAGTGCCATTTTTTTGTCATCCACTATTTTTTTGTACAGTTTAGAACTTTTTCCATCACTTAAATAAGAAGATATTAAGTCCAAAACCCTTGCATCTCTGGTTTTCATCGAAGGGGTTCTGTAGGTTGCAACTACCATCGGAATCTGGATGTTCGGGTCTTCGTAAGTTGCGGTTATGGTCTGCGTAATTGGTTCCTCAGTATAAGTTTGTTTTTTCAAAACTTCTCCTTTCGGAATTGGTCCAAAATACTTCTGAATCCATTCTTTGGTTTTAGTTTTGTCAAAATCTCCGGCAACAACCAAAACGGCATTATTTGGAGTATAGAATTTTTTGTTGAAAGCCTGAAATTCTTCCAGAGTGGCAGCGTCAAGATCTTTCATCGAACCAATAGTTGTCCATCGGTATGGGTGGTTTTTGAACATGTATTTTTTAACCTCAGGCAAAATATTTCCATAAGGCTGGTTGTCGTAACGCATTCTTTTTTCCTCTTTTACAACTTCATTTTGAGTGTCAACACCAATTTTATTAATAATAGGGTGCATCAAACGTTCTGATTCCATCCATAAACCAAGTTCAAGGCTGTTAGAAGGGAAAACTTCATAGTAGTAAGTTCTGTCATCAGATGTATTAGCATTGTTTACGCCACCATTTGCGGTAACGATTTTCATCCATTCGCCTCGTTTTATGTTTTCGGTACCTTCAAATAATAAATGTTCGAAGAAATGTGCAAATCCTGTTCGGTCAGGGCGTTCGTCTTTTGATCCTACATGATACATTACAGATGTAATAACAACAGGGGCAGAGGGATCGTTATGCAAAATAACATGCATGCCATTATCTAAATTGTATTCTTCGAAAGCTACTTTTTGGGCATGAGCTACTCCGCCGAGCATTATTGCAGCACTTAACATCATTATTGAATTTTTCATAAAGATTAATAATTTATATTTTACCTATAATAAGTGTAGGTGTTCAAGAGTTGATTTATGTTACATCAAAAATAAGTTTTTTTAGTCATCATTTAAGAACAGGTGTTTATTTTGGTTGTATTTTAACAATCTTTTACTTCTGAATCATTTTAGAAAGGTGCCGGAAAGACTTGAAAAGCAGACTTTAAAGAATGAAAAATATTTTTGAAATAAGAGATTGCACAGTAAATTATTAATTGTATATTTGCAACCTTAAAAATCAATAAATCAATTTGGTATGTATGCAATCGTAGAGATAGCAGGGCAACAATTTAAAGTAAGCAAAGACTTAAAGGTTTATGTTCACCGTTTAGCTAATGAAGAAGGTTCAAAAGTTTCTTTTGACAAAGTTCTTTTATTAGATGATAACGGAAGCGTAACTTTAGGCGCCCCAGCTATAGAAGGTGCTTCAGTAGAAGCTAAAGTGTTACAACACTTAAAAGGTGATAAAGTTATCGTTTTCAAAAAGAAAAGAAGAAAAGGATACAAAAAGAGAAATGGTCACAGACAATATCTTACTCAAATTGTAATCGAAGGTATTACTGCAGCAGGTGGAACTAAAAAAGCAGCAGCTAAAAAAGCAGTTGTAGCAGAAGAAGCTCCGGCTACTGAAGCTGAAGCAGCTCCAAAAGCAAAAAAAGCAGCAGCTCCAAAAGCAAAAAAAGAAGCTAAAGAAGAATAATAACAATATTTAAACTCATACGTCATGGCTCACAAGAAAGGTGTCGGTAGTTCGAAGAATGGTAGAGAATCAGAATCAAAACGTTTAGGCGTTAAGATTTTTGGTGGACAGGCTGCTATTGCTGGGAACATCATCGTTAGACAAAGAGGTTCAAAACATAATCCAGGTGAAAACGTTTACATTAGTAAAGATCACACACTACACGCAAGAGTAGCTGGCGTTGTTAAGTTCCAAAAGAAAAAAGATAACAAATCTTATGTATCTATTCTTCCATTCGAAGCATAATCATTAGATAAATTATTATAGAAAACCCGATCTGAAAAGATCGGGTTTTTTGTTTAGAGCAATTTTTATAAACGTATTGTTAACTCGAAGAATGGTTTTGAAGTTTCTTTAAGATTTAGTAGAATTGCTAGCTTTGTTTAAAAAAAAATAAACCCGACAAGTTTCTAAGACCTGTCAGGTTTAATAATATTATGGTTTTGTTGTAAAGGTTTCTTGTCTAATGGTCCAAATTCGTTAGAATTGGGATTTGGAAATTTTATTTCTTTTTCAATGCATTTTGTCATTGCCATTGAAATTGCCATTGCATTGAAATTTACTCAGTATCTTGTGTTTCTTCAAGATCTTCAGTATTTCTTCCAACTTTTACTTTTGGGTTGTTCTGTGTTCCTGTAACAGTCAGCGGAATTCCGAATATTCCTAACGGTGGCAATCCTAAACGCATTTTTAAATTCAGTTTCCCGTCCAGACTTGTAGTTCCTTCGATTCTCGGTCTGAATCCGGCAAATTTAAACTTAAAACGTTCAACGGTCATAATGTTGTTTTTGATTGTAGTTTTAATATCAACTCTGGAAACATCAGGATTTTTCATCGATTCAGAGCTTGTTTTTTTACTTACGGCATTAAACATTTTCAATCCTCTTACTTTTACATCTTTTACAGAAAGTGTTCCGCCGCCTGCTAAAGATGGATAAACAGGTTCCATATTTCCATTCAAACGTCCTTTTAGTTTATAATCTAAAGAAACAATTCCTTGTGCTTTTTCAGCGGCGCTGGCCATTTTTCTAAACACTTCAATTTCATTATACGCTCTTTTAATATCAAAGTCCGACGCTTTAATAGCATAATCAAAATTTGCTTTTTGAGGAGTGACAGACTGATAACTACCATTCATATTCACATTACAGCCAATTAAATTAAATCCTGTATTTCGCATGGTGAGTTTGCCATTTTTCATGCTTAAATTTCCTTTTGCATTTTGAAGGTTAAGCTTGTCAAAGTATACTTTTTGAGCATTTGCCATTAACTGCAGGTTCAGATTGGCCGGGATTATGATAACTCCGGTCTGGTGTGTTGTTCCAGGCTTTGTTTCATCTTGAGGAGCAGGACTTTTTGTAGCAGATGTGTTGGCAACTGTAGTTGACATAAATTCATCTACATTTATATATTGTGCAGAAACGGTAAAAGAACCTTTTAGAATTCCGGTATTAGTGGCATAATTGAAAACATTTTGCAGATAACCATTCATTTTAAAATCAGATTGTCCATAAGCGGCAAGGAAGTTATTAAAAGACATTTTATCCTGGTTGATTTTAAAAATACCTTCTTTAATAATAAATTTTTTAGGAAGATATTCAGATGCAATTCCAATGTTTCTTAATTCAAGTGTTCCCTTATTGTCAAGTTTGCTGTAATTGCCTTTTGTAGCATCACTTTGTTTTCCTTTTAAAGACAGGTCAGCTTTTACAAAACCATCCAGGTCAAGTCCTTTTTGAGAAAAGACTTTATATATTTTGTTAACGTCAAGTTCTCCTTTGGCTTTTACATCATAATTCAAATCATCAAAATTGCTCAGGTCAGCCGAAACAAAAACAGGTTTTCCTTCAAAAGTAAATTGCGCAGGTTTTAGTTTTATTTTTAAATCGTCAAAAGTTCCTTTTTGATTGTCGATATTAGATTTTACAATAATATTCGTAATCGGATTTGGGTAATATTTGGTTTTGATATATCCATTATTTAAATCAATAAAACCTTTTGTAGTAGGGAAAAGTCTGTTTTTTTGATCAAATTTTCCGTTGGTTTTTACATCTCCGGTAAGAGTTCCTTTTAGTTCAATATCCGGGATGCCTAAAGCTTTAGTTAGTTTTCCAAGATCAATCTTCGCTTTAAACTCGCCATTAATTTCCGGAGTATTGACACCTTTTACGTAAAATTTAGATTTTAAATAATCCTTATTAATATTTAAAGATAAATTTTTTGCATCAACAATTACCAGATCCGGATTTAAAGACGGAACTTTCGTTTTGATTTCTAAATTTAAGTCTGAAACCGGAAAAGCATTTTTGTTATAGTTTACAAATCCGTTGTCTATTTTTACATCCAGATTAAGATCCGGAGCTATATTTTGTGAGGCGATATAATCTCCTTTTAGGGTAAAAAGCAAATTGGTATTTCCTTTTAATTCCGTCTTGGAAAGCCAGGTGATATATTTTGGAGGAAAAGCGGTAAAGACATCGCGCAGGTCACTATTGTCAGATTTTATAACAAAATCCATTTTGTAACCGTCTTTCAAAAAATCAAATTTCCCTTTAAAATCGACCAAAAGCTGATTGATTTTTAAATTATTTTGTTGAAAGAAAAAAGACAGTGAGTTTACATTTACTTTAGTAATCAAATCAGCGTCAATCTTTTTGTTCATTAAATAAGGTTCACCTTCGTAAGCAATATTCAGTTTTTCGATATTAGCTTTTGAATATAAATCGAAAACCGCTTTGTTTAAATCTCCTTTTCCTAAATAATTAAATCCAAAAGCATCAAAATAAACTTTTGTCGATTGGTCATCGTAAATTATTTTACTGTTTAAAATTTCAATTCTTTCTAATTTTAATGCCGTATCAGTACTGTCTTTTGGATTTGAAGTTTGTGCAGATGATTTATAAATGTTATAATTGGCTTCTCCTTTCGGATTTACTTTTACATTAATAAAGGAATCGGATAAATAAATCTGATCAATTTTTACTGCTTTACTAAAAATTAAGCTGGAAAGATTTATTCCGAAAGAAACTTCTTTTGCTGTGATGAATTTTTCGTTTTTATAAGGAGCAGAGCCGTTAAGGCTTAAATCATTTAAGGTTAATGTTAAGGATGGAAAATGATGAAAAAAGGACAAGGAAACATCTGAGTAATTCAATTCTGCGCTTAATTTTTCATTGGCAGTCTTTTTAATCTGTTCCTTAATTTTATCGGCAAAAACAATAGGTGTCAAAAATAATAATCCTAAAATAACGATAAAGGTTATTCCGAAGTATTTTGCAATTTTTAATAAAATCGATTTGGATTTGTTCTTTGACATAACAAATTTGTTAAGTGTTTAAATAATGATTAAATAATAAAAAGACTAACCGTGTACGGTTTCGCTTTTTCCGTAGTTAGTTATAATAGAGCCTTCAAATTCAATCCACTCTTTCCAGCGTTTATCAATATCGATGTTGTCTGTGTATTTTCGGGCAAATCCTAAAAAAGTAGTATAATGGCCGGCTTCAGAAATCATCAGGTCGCGATAGAATTTAGCTAATTCTTCGTCTTTTATATTTTCTGAAAGGACTTTAAAACGCTCACAGCTTCTGGCTTCAATCATAGCTGAAAATAGTAAGCGGTCGCAAAGTGCATCTTTACGGCTTCCGTCTTTTTTCATGAATTTAAAAAGTTCGTTTACGTAATGATCTTTTCTTTCACGTCCCAAAGTCAGGCCTCTTTTCTTGATTAAATCGTGAACCATTTGCAAGTGTTCCAGTTCTTCTCTGGCAATCACGAGCATTTCGGTTACTAATTCCTCTAATTCAGAGTTATATGTAACCAGACTGATTGCGTTTGAAGCTGCTTTTTGCTCACACCAGGCATGATCCGTTAAAATTTCTTCGATATTCGATTCAACGATATTTACCCAGCGAGGGTCTGTGGCTAATTTTAATCCTAACATGATTTTATCAAAATTATTTTCTGCAAAATTAGTGTTTTTATGGCCAAAAATCAGGAAATACCATGTAAATACGATCAAAAAAGCATTATTTTGTAGTAAGAAATATTTAAAATGAATCAGAATAAAAAGCTTTTAATCATTGGTTTTGTCTGGCCGGAACCAAATTCGTCTGCGGCAGGTGGCAGAATGATGCAGTTGATTTCTATTTTTAAAGAAAATGGGTTCGATATTACGTTTGCAAGCCCCGCTTTAGACAGTGATTTTATGGTTGATTTGTCTAAATTTAGAGTCGAGAAAAAATCAATTGAACTGAATAATTCGAATTTCGATGATTTTATAATCGAACTCAATCCTGATGTTGTTTTATTTGATCGTTTTATGATTGAGGAACAATTTGGCTGGCGTGTTGCAGAAAATTGTCCGAAAGCTGTTCGATTATTAGATACAGAAGATTTGCATTGCTTAAGGACTGCAAGGCAAAAAGCTTTCAAAGAAAACAGATCTTTTGAATTAATTGATTTGTTATCTGAAGAAGTTGCAAAACGCGAAATTGCCAGTATTTTAAGATGTGATTTGAGTTATATTATTTCTGAATTTGAAATGAAGGTTTTAAAAGATGTTTTTAAAATCGATTCAGGGTTATTGCAATATCTCCCCTTTTTAGTTGAAGAAATGTCAGAAGAAGATTTGCTGAAATTACCTTCTTTTGAAGACCGGCAGTATTTTGTTTTCATTGGAAACTTTCTTCATGAACCCAATTGGAATACGGTTCAATATTTAAAAGAATCTATTTGGCCTCTAATTAAAAAACAATTTCCGGAAGCAGTTCTAGAAGTGTACGGTGCATATCCTTCACAAAAAGTATTACAATTGCATCAGCCTAAAAATGGTTTTTTTATTATGGGAAGGGCAGAAGATGCCAATGAAATAGTAAAAAAAGCCAGGGTTGTTTTGGCTCCTATACGTTTTGGGGCAGGTTTAAAAGGTAAATTACTAGAAGCCATGCAATGTGGAACTGCAAGTGTAACTACTACAATTGGTTCTGAAGCTATGCATGCAAGTTTGCCTTGGAATGGTTTTGTTACAGATGATGTTGAAGAATTTGCTAAAAATGCCATTTCATTATACCATGATAAAAATCTTTGGGAACAAGCTCAAAAAAAAGGAATTGCCATTGTTAATGAATGCTATCAAAAAGAAAAATATTCCGAAAGATTAATTACAGAAGTTAATTCACTTTTGAATGATTCTGAAAGTCATCGCTTACATAATTTTATGGGAAGTTTACTCCAGCATCATACTTTGAAAAGTACCAAATATATGGCAAAATGGATAGAAGCTAAAAATAAGAATCTTTAATTTTTTTCTGATATTTTGAAGCAGGTCTGGCTTGTTCTTAACCTTAGGAAGAACTTAGCTGATTGATTTTTAATTATTTGTATTTTCATAATGAAGGATAGTACAGGATAGTTGTTGTGAGTTTTAGTAATAATTTACTGTCTTATTAACTATCAAACCAAAATTTATTATGAAAAAACAAATGTTTAAGAGGCTTTTTATAGTCTCAATGTTATTCGTTGGTCTAAATTTATTTGTAGGTTGCGAAAGCGACAGTTTAGAAACAAACGAAGAAATTGCAGTACAAAATGAAAAGGAAATCATTAAGCCATCAACTGCAAAAGGCGGCAATTTATCTGGTGAAGTAACCGGTTCAACAGGTGCCTATGTTGCTAAAGTAAACGGTGTAACCAAATACACAGGTTCTGATTATGTGGCTGCGATTCAGGCTGCAATTAACAATCTTACTTCGGGCAGAGATACAAAAGAATGGGTGACTGTTCGCGTTTCAGGTGCCTCTGGTTCAACAGGAGGTGCTTTGAAATATGTAAACATGGCCAGTTATACAGGGCTGGATTTTGCAAATAACACTTTCAATGCCAATAGTGGTGATGCATTGGTCATTCCTGTTTGGGCAGACAGAAAAACGAATATTGAAGTAAAAAATCTAAAAGTCAGCGGAAAGCCCCGTTACGGAATTTGGTTTAAAGGCTGTACGGTTATGAATATCAGTAATATTACCATGAATATTGGAGTGCCTCAGTCTGGTTTAGGATTAGGAATCAGAGTTGATAATAGTACTGCTGCTACCAGCAATTTGACGATAAGTGGGACTATTAATATTACTGGTGGGGATAATTCAGTAGAAACTTACGGTGTTGACGGATTTAGTATTGGTAACGTAACCTCAAGCAATAATGCTGCTTGCGGTGTGTTATTAAATCAATCTAAAAATGGTACTGTTGGCACTGTTACAGGAACAAACAACAGTACCACAGGTTCTACGACTGGTTATGCAACTTTCCGTTGTGCTAATAATAATGGCCCAAATGTGGTTTGTGCTAAAGTATATTCCCGAGGCAGCGGACGTGGCTTTTTTAGTGTTACGGGCAGCAATGGATGTACCGTTAATACTGTAGATATTGCAAATACTGCGATTCAGGGTATATTATTACAGGATGCTTCTAATACAAAAGTGTTGGCTGGAACAGTTAGCAATGGTCATCCTAATGTTCAGCACGTAAATTCAACAAGCTGTAGTACTAAAGTAAATGGTCAAACCTATACTGCTGTAAACGGTAGCTGGTAATTATTATAATGTAGAAACAAAAGCGATGTGGTTTTTCACATCGCTTTTATTATAAATCTTTTTCTATGAATGGATTAATAAGCAGATTGATTTTTTTTGTGTTTCTATTCTGTTTTACCGGATGTAATGATTCGTCAAAAAAACATATTGTGGATTTTAAAAGAATAATTTCGGAACAAAACAGGGTTTTTACAATTCCGAAAATGATAAAAGATAATTTACTGAAAAAATTCCCAACACTTCAAATGGTAAAAAAGGAAGATTATTCTAATTTATTTTGGGATTTCTATGATCGAAGTGCGATTCCAAATCAATGTTATACTGATATTAATAATGACCAGATACTGGATTATGCTTTATTGGTTAAGGATAATGATAATTTAAAATTGATAATTATCTTATCTTCAAATAATGATTATTCATATTGGATTTCTCCCTTTTCAATTGAAAATATAAAATCTGACGGAGTGAATTTTTGTGTGTCCGTAAAACCTGCGGGAAGAACAGATGTTGTGAAAAAAGTACCGGAATCTCTTGTAATAAAGAAAAACGGATTTCTTTTGAAGAATTTGGAACAGGATTCTTTTATATTTTATGAAACCAATGCTGAAATAATGACGTTTAAATTGCTTTAGAAATAGATTATGAGACAACTTAAATATATTTATACTGCAGCTGTTTTTCTTTTTTTATTTTCTTGTAAAAATACTGAAATGGTAGAAGATTTAGACGGCAACATTTATCATACAGCCAAAATTGGAAAGCAAATCTGGATGGTAGAAAACCTTAAAGTTACCCGGTTTAACAATGGGGATTCAATTAGAAAATTTAAAAGTAACAGCGATTGGAAACATGTAAATCAGGCGGGATATTCTTTCTATAATAATGATACAGTTTTTATAAAGGATTATGGCTTTTTATATAATTATAACTGTTTGCAGGATGTCCGTGGTATTGCGCCAAAAGGATGGAGGATTCCGACAGAAGAAGATTTAAGGGAACTGGAGTCATTTGTAAATTCCAATTCAATAGGGATTTTTTTGAAAGAAAAGGGCAATTCACATTGGTTGCCATCCGATGCAGTTGGAAACAATGCAACTGGTTTTACCGCATTGCCAGGAGGATATCGGGATGATGAAGGAGCTTTTTACATGCTTAGATCTAACGGATATTACTGGAGTACAAATGGAAGTTTTGAATTCTACAATTGGAGCGACAGAATGTTTCAGGCTTTTGCAGATATAAGAAGAGATAGTGTTTTTAAACGATATGGGTTTTCAATCAAATGTATCAAAGAGGAATAATTTTATAGAGTCTAAAAATAAAATCAGGCTTGCATTTTTCCAAATCCAACTGTCTCACGATAAATTTGAGGCGAAACATCTGCATTCGTTTTAAAGAAACGGCTGAAATAATGCTCGTCGTCATAACCTAATTCGTAGGCAATTTCTTTGACCGTTTTGTTGGTCATATATAATTCTCTCTTGGCCTCAATAATAATTCGTTCCGAAATCAAATCGGTTAGTGTTTTATTGAAATAATTCTTAGATAATTTAGCTAATGCTTTTGAAGAAATATTCAGTAAATCAGCATAATTTCCTGCTGAATGTTTAGTTTTAAAATGAGTTCAATCGCATCTTTCAGGTTTTGAAGAATCAAAGGTTCTTTTGCATCAGGAATAGAACTCATTTCTTCTAACTGCTCGGTTTTTAATCTGGAAGCTGTAATTAGAAAAATTTTCAAATACGAAATAAGCAATTCATATTGTGCCAATTCTGCATTCTGAATTTCAGCTTTCATTTGGTCAATAACCATGTTAAAAGTCGATGCTGCTTGCTCCGTAACTTTTACATATGGAGGCTGATAAATATTATTAAACAAAACACCATTGCACGAAACTTCTTTTTGGTGCATGTGAATGCAATAAAAATCAGGATGAAAATGAATCGCAATTCCTTCAATGGGTTCACTTACACAAAGCATAAAGGGTTGGTACGGAGAAAAGGCAAGAAGAGAGTTTTCTTCAAAATGATGTTCTGAAAAATCGGCTTTGACTTTACCTTTACCTTTGGTTACCCAAATTAAAGAATAATAATTATTACGCTGTAAGTGATCAAAATGAATGTTGTCCTCAAATGGAAGGATTTTGAACGCTAAATTACCGGTTTGTGGATTTATTAAAGTGGAACCGTTTTGAGAACTCATAAGATACTGTTTTTAAAAATATAAAGATAGTCATGAAAAGAATTCACAACTATCTTTATAAATTGATTTTTGTTATAGTAATTGCGTATTTCCTGATTAAACTGCTGGAAAATCAATTTCAGTGTTTGCAACGTTGTTGAAATAGTTTGTCAAAACATTCAAAGCTACGTGAGCAATAGTTTCAGCAATTTCTGCATCTGCAACACCTGCATTTTTAGCTTTGTTTACATCTTCGTCGTTCACTAAACCATTTTTGCTGATCAATGTTTTCGCTAATTGCAAAATTGCTTCTGTTTTTGCGTCTGTAGAATTTCCTGTTCTTGCTGCTTTTAAAACTGCTGGATCTGCTTTGACTAATTTTTCTCCGATAAAAGTGTGAGCGGCTAAACAGTAATCACAAGAATTGCTTTCTGAAACTGCCAAAGCAATCAATTCACCTGTTTTTGCACTTAGTTTTCCGTGGCTCAAAGCACCGCTTAAATTTAAATATCCCTCTAGAACTGCAGGAGAATTTCCCATTGTTCTCATCATATTCGGAACAACTCCGAGTTTAGCTTGTACAGCGTTGAATAAATCTTTAGTTTTTCCAGTTACTTCTTCCGGGTTTAAAGCTGTTAATCGTGTCATTTTATTTGATATTTAATTGTTATTATTTATTGTTGTCTTTTGACATTACAAAGTTGCAACGATTACAGATTTTAGAACATGGAGGATTGACGCTATGTGATGGATAATTTTCCCTGAGGTTTTTTAATGAAAAATTATCTTGGTATTTCGAGTTTTTAATGATAAAGTTTTTCAGGAGCTAATCCCGCTATCCGTTACAATCTTTTGCTTTTTAAAGAAAAAAGCAAAAGGATTTTCACTACTATCGGGGCTAGGGCACTCGTTTTCATAAGAGTATTTTCGTCTATTTTGTCATCCTGACGAAGGAAGGATCTCCATAGGTAGCTCCACAAAGATTGTCGATTCTGATTGCGGAGTTTCTCGCGAAGATTCCTCGTTCCTCGGAATGATAAATAAGGCGTAAAAAAACAGGTTGTCCTTTTGAGGACAACCTGTTTTTAAATAATATTTTTGAAAAAAGTCTATTTCAAAACACCCGCAGCATCCTGAATTGTCGTTGCATGATAACCAGATTTAGCTTTATCAAATACTTGTTTGGCCCAAACTTTTCCTTCTGGAGTTTTGGCCATTTCTTTATAAAGCATCATGATAGAGCCGGTTCTACTGCTTCCAATTAGAAATTGTTCAATTGCAGGATTTGCGGCTTTATATTGATGGCGAATTGCCTGAACGAACCATTGGCGTTTAATGATAAAATTTCCGCCTTTTGTAAAGTTGAATTCTTTATCAATGGCGCCCATTTCTTTAGCTGTAATATCAGCTGGAAGATGATCTATAAAATGCTGTTTTTCGGCAGTAGTCGTAATTTTTTTGCTTAAATCGGCAACCCCGGTTTCTCTCCAGCTTTTTTGAATTGCATCAATAGCATCAAATTCTGCTGAGCTAACAGGAAGAATATTTGATGGAATTCCTGGTTTGTAAATCCAGTTGTCTAATTGGATTTTATCGGCTAAGGCTTTGTCTCCTTTGATAAGATTTTCATTGATGTATTTTACGAAATCTTCTGTTGTAATAGATTTGAAAGCGTGAGAATCGAAATAGTTTTTGATAAACGGATCGAATTTCTCTCTTCCAACTGCATTTTCAATTACTCTTAAAAATGCATATCCTTTTACATAAGGAATCATGCTGATTCCATCATCCGGATTTCTTCCTGTTAAGCTAACTTTTAATCTTGTATCCGGACTCGTATCGCCATATTCAGCAACGTTATCAACTAATTCTTTGTTGGTGATAACGTTTTGCATCTCAAATTCTTTCTTTCCAAAGATTGCTTCTCCAATTCTATGCTCGACATAGGTGGTGAAACCTTCATTTAACCAAATATCATCCCAGGTTGCGTTGGTTACTAAATTTCCGCTCCAGCTGTGACCTAATTCGTGCGCCAGTAAACTTGTTAATGAACGATCTCCCGCTATTACGCCAGGAGTTAAGAAAGTTAAGTTTGGATTTTCCATTCCGCCATAAGGGAAACTTGGAGGCAATACCAAAACATCATAGCGGCCCCAGCGGTATGGTCCATACAATTTTTCGGCAGCAACAACCATTTTTCCAAGTTCAGCAAATTCATAAGCTGATTTTTTCAACATTGATGGTTCTGCATATACTCCTGTTCTGTTGTCGATGGACTGAAATTCAATATCTCCAACTGCAATTGCCATTAAATAAGAAGGAATCGCTTTATCTTGTTTGAAAGTGTAAACTCCTGTATCGTTTTTCTTCTGCGGATTTACGGCGCTCATTACGGCCAATAAATCTTTAGGAACGGTAACTTTTGCATTGTAAGTAAAACGAATTCCCGGTGAATCCTGACATGGAATCCAGGTACGGGACCAAACGCTTTCTCCCTGAGAAAATAAAAATGGTTTCTTTTTATCTGCAGTTTGTTCCGGTTTTAGCCATTGTAAAGCAATAGCGTCTTTTGTTGTGCTGTAATAAATATTTACTTTGGTTGTATTCGGTTCAATTGTAATATGAAGTGGTTTTCCGTGAAATTCAGTGGCTGTACCAAGTTCAAATTTGGTTTCTTTTTCGTCATCACCCAGAGTTACTTTTGTAATATTTAAAGTGTTTTCGTCAAAAATGATTTCGTTTCCTTTGCTAATGTTGTCAATTAACCAGGAAGCTTTTCCTGAAATAGTCTGTGTATCAAAATCAACTTTAACGTCAAGATCAAGATGTTTGACAACGGCAAGTTCTGGTTTAGAATAGCTGTGTTCATCGGTAACAACTGCTGGTTTTTCAGTTTGCTCTTTTTTCTGGCAGGCAATGGATGTCAGAAATAAAGTTAAAAGGATTAGCTTTTTCATATTGTGAAGAATTGAATTTTGAGGATGAAAATTAAACAAAAAATCCCGTTTTGAATAACAAAACGGGATTTAAATATAAAATTAACAAAGAATTACGCCAGCATAGTAACCGGGCTTTCGATGTATTGTTTTAATGTTTGTAAGAACTGAGCACCAGTTGCACCATCAATTGTTCTGTGGTCGCAAGCCAATGATAACATCATGGTGTTTCCAACTACAATCTGACCATTTTTAACTACAGGTTTCTCAACAATTGCACCTACAGAAAGGATTGCAGAGTTTGGCTGGTTGATAATTGAATTGAATTCAGTAATACCAAACATTCCAAGATTAGATACTGTAAAAGTACTTCCTTCCATTTCCTGTGGTCCTAATTTTTTGTTTTTAGCTCTTCCGGCAAGATCTCTAACAGAAGCACCAATTTGAGATAAACTCATCGCATCTGTAAATTTCAATACAGGAACTACTAATCCGTCTTCAACCGCTACAGCAACACCAATATTTACGTGGTGGTTGATGATGATAGCATCTTCTTTCCACTGAGAGTTGATTTTTGGGTGTTTTTTTAATGCTAAAGCACAAGCTTTAATTACCATATCGTTGAAAGATACTTTTGTATCAGGAACCGTATTGATTGTTGCTCTTGCACCCATTGCTTCGTCCATGCTTACTTCGATCACTAAGTTGTAGTGAGGAGCTGTAAATAATGATTCCGCAAGACGTTTTGCGATGATTTTACGCATTTGAGAATTTTTGATCTCTTCTGTGTAAACTTCTCCGGCAGGAACAAATACTTTTGGAGCGGCAGATTCTTGTGGTTTTGCATCAGAAGTTGCTTTGGCAGCAGGCTGTGCAGATGGAGTAAAGTTTTCGATATCGCTTTTTACGATACGCCCATTTTCTCCGGAACCCTTAACTTGTGATAATTGAATTCCTTTGTCAGAAGCAATTTTCTTAGCTAATGGGGAAGCGATAACTCTTCCATTCGAAGTTTCGGCAACAGCTTCTGGTGCTTTTTCAGCAGCAGGAGCAGCAGTTTTTGTTTCTTCGGCAGCAGGAGCGCTTGCAGTTGCAGTACCTCCGGCAGTAAAACCGTCAGCAATGCCTGAAATATCAGTTCCTGCAGGTCCAATGATTGCTAATAAACTGTCAACAGGAGCAGTGTTTCCTTCCTGAATTCCAATGTATAATAATGTTCCGGCATTGAAAGACTCAAACTCCATAGTGGCTTTGTCTGTTTCAATTTCTGCTAAAATATCACCTTCAGAAACTGCATCACCTACTTTTTTTAACCAGGTTGCTACAGTTCCTTCTGTCATTGTATCACTTAAACGAGGCATCGTTACAACAACAACACCTTTTGGTAATTCAGCTGCAGCTTTTGCAGGGGCAGCTTCCGTTTTTGCCTCAGCAGCCGGAGCAGCTTCAGCTTTTGGAGCAGCCGGAGCATCACCGCCAGCTAATAAAGCTGAAATGTCTTCTCCTTCGTTTCCAATAATTGCTAATAATGAATCAACTGGGGCAGTTTCTCCCGCTGGAATTCCAATATGTAAAAGAGTTCCTTCGTTAAAAGATTCGAACTCCATTGTTGCTTTGTCTGTTTCAATTTCAGCTAAGATATCTCCTTCGCTAACTTTGTCGCCTACTTTTTTTAACCAAGTCGCTACCGTTCCTTCCGTCATAGTATCGCTCAAACGAGGCATTGTTACTTTAATCGCCATAATATATTATAGTTTATGAGGTGTAAATGGATAGTCTTCTTGTGCGTATACTACATCGTATAATTGCTGTAAGTCTGGATATGGAGATTCTTCAGCGAATTTTACACATTCTTCAACTAAATCCTTAACTCTTTGGTCAATTACTTCAATTTCTTCTTCTGTAGCATATTTTTGATCCATAATTACATCAAGAACCTGAGTAATCGGGTCAATTTTTTTGTATTCTTCAATTTCTTCTTTAGAACGGTATAATTGCGCATCAGACATTGAGTGTCCTCTGTAGCGATACGTTTTCATTTCAAGGAAAGTTGGTCCGTCTCCGCGACGTGCTCTTTCTATCGCTTCAGTCATTGCTTCGGCAACTTTCACAGGATTCATTCCGTCAACTGGTCCGCAAGGCATTTCGTATCCTAAACCAAGTTTCCAGATATCGGTATGGTTTGCAGTTCTTTCAACAGAAGTTCCCATTGCGTAACCGTTATTTTCAACGATAAATACAACTGGTAATTTCCATAGCATAGCCATGTTAAAAGCTTCGTGAAGAGAACCTTGTCTTGCAGCTCCATCACCAAAGTAGGTCATAGTTACACCACCTGTTTCAAAGTATTTGTCAGCAAAAGCTAATCCTGCTCCAACAGGAATTTGTCCACCAACGATTCCGTGACCTCCGTAAAAACGGTGCTCTTTAGAAAAAATGTGCATAGAGCCTCCCATACCTTTTGAAGTTCCTGTTGCTTTTCCTAAAAGCTCAGCCATAACACGTCTAGGGTCAACTCCCATACCTATTGGCTGAACGTGATTTCTGTATGCAGTAATCATTTTGTCTTTAGTCAAATCCATTGCATGTAAAGCTCCTGCTAATACTGCTTCCTGACCATTGTAGAGGTGAAGAAATCCTCTCACTTTTTGCTGGATGTATAATGCTGCAAGTTTGTCTTCAAACTTTCTCCAAAGCAGCATGTCTTCATACCACTTTAAGTAAACCTCTTTTGTAACTTCTTTCATCTGAATTCTTTCTTTTGCTAAAGTTGTTTTTTGTGTTATCAATTGTTAACCTATAACGCAAAAATAGTTTCCTCCCACAAATTTGCGCCCCAAGGGTCGGGATGCAAAAATAAGACATTAGATTTAAGAACTAAAATTTAAAAGGTACTTTATTGGCTTTTTTTGTTTTTTTTATAAAAACTTTTTATCAAACATGAAAGGGAGTAAGTTTTTTAGGGAGGCAGATTGATAAATTACGCCAACTTCTCCCATAAAATAGATTTCTATAGGGGTCTCTTGTTTAATTTCGTATTCTGCAATAGATTGTCGACAAGATCCACAAGGGGGAATTGGAGCTTGTGTTTGGTTGGTATCAGAAGCTGCAGTAATTGCTATTTTCAAAATTTTAGCCTCCGGATAAACGCTTCCTGCATGAAAAATAGCGACACGTTCTGCGCATAATCCTGATGGATAAGCAGCATTTTCCTGATTTGATCCTAGAATAATTTTTCCGTTATCTAATAATAATGCAGTGCCAACTCTAAATTTTGAGTAGGGAGCATACGCTTTTTTACGAATAGCTATAGCCTCATTCATTAAGTTCTGAATGTCATCCGGTAATTCTTTTAAGGTGTCAAAAACGAGAAATGATGATGTTACGCTTATTTCTTTCATTGTTTTTTATGGGAAAAAAAATCCAAATTTCTATTACTAGGAATTTGGATCTGTTATTTTTTATTTTTTTATTTGATTAATACTCTTCGTATTTTTCACCAAAATTAAAGGTTAATGAGAAACGAAGAGTGTTTTCTAACGGATTTTTAACTTTTGATGCAGAGAATAAGTATGAAACATCCACTTTTACTACATTATATTTGAATCCGGCGCCTAATGAGAAAAATTGGACAGCACCTTTTTCAGGACTTTGGTGGTAATATCCCGCTCGCATCGAAAACGAATCCTGATAAGTATATTCTCCGGATAAACTATAGGTTATTTCTTTTAATTCTTCGCTGAAACCGTCTGGGGCATCACCAAAAGATTTGAAAATTCCGGGTACCCAGCCTATAGAATTGTATTCGTTGTTGGCTTCCTGAATGCCATCACTTGCTCCTTCACCCGCATCAAGTGTGTCTCCATCACCATTTAAATCAGTTGCAGGAGTGGGTGTAGGAATTTGCGGAGTAGGAACTAGTAGTTTTGTGAATTCAAGACCTACGGCTACTTTGTTATAGTCATCTAATATAAAATCAAAGCCAGCTCCAACTCTTAAATTGGCAGGAAGGAAATTAGATCCGGATCCGTCAGTTATGCCACTTAAGTCGTAATTAATTTTTGGTCCAAGATTCTGAAAGTTAAAGCCTGCTCTCCATCTTCCGTTAAAGTCTCTGTATGCAATTTCTTCAGACTGATAAAATCCCGCAACATCAAATGCAAATGATCTGGCTGCAGATAAACTTTGTCCTTCAGTTGTAATTCCTAAATTCGAGCTGATAAATCTCGCTCCAACAGCCATAGAGAACATTTCGCTTAATTTCAATGAGTATGATCCGTCGATTGCATATTCTGAAGGTTTAACAGTATTCGCGGGATCATTCGGATTATCTCTTAACTCAATATCACCAATACTAAAATAACGTACACTTCCGGCAAAAGCACTTCTTTCGTTGATTTTGTTGTAATAGGTTACCTGACTTAATGAAATGTCATTTACCAAATCAGTTAAATAAGGAGTGTAACTTACTGAGAAACCTTGCTTGTCGATAGAAAATGCATATTTTGCAGGATTCCATTGTTGGGAGAATACATCTGCGGATGTTGCAACTCCCTGATCGCCAAGACCGGCAGCTCTTGCGTCAGCAGCAACTTGTAAAAAAGGAACTCCTGTAGTAATTGGTCTCTCTTGTGCTTTGGCAAACGATATAATAATAAAATAAAATAATAATAAAGGGGATATTTTTTTCATTTATATTAAGTAAAGGTGTTAGTTTTATGTATTAGTTGTGCAAATATATATTATAGAATAACAAGTTTTTCATACTTTTCTGCTTTTTTGTTTGTTAAATTGGATTTGACAGTGAGTTTGTAAATGTAAACTCCTTTGCCTATCCTGTCTCCAAAATCATCCTTGCCGTCCCATGTGATTTCTCTTGACAAAAAACCTTCAGTGGTAATGATTTGGTTTTTTGACCAGACTACCTTTCCTGTTATCGTCATTACCTGTACCTGAACATCCAAAGGCTCGTAAGGTTTGTTGTGAGAAAACCAAAATTGGGTATAAGAGGAAAAAGGATTTGGATAATTAAGAACGTGAGTCAATGTGAGCGATTCGTCGCCAACGACTATAAATTGTATTTCGCTTGTTACCGGATTATTGTAAACATCCCAGGCTGTGAAACTTATAGTATGCATGCCTGCACTTAAATTACGTAATGGAAAGCGCAAATTTCCATTAGTATAATCATCTAATTTTGTTTGATAATAATCATTTAAAATATAAGGATTGCTAACATCTCCATCTAAAATAGCAACAATATCATGCCCAATTCCACTTGCTGTATTGATTCCATTTTCGTCTTCAAGAAGCGCTAAAAGGAAAGGGGAGTTATTTGTAATTCCTCCAGACACAAAAGTTTCATCGTTCATATATAACTGAACTTTTGGACTAATATTGTCCTGAGGAGCATTTTCATTAATTCCTCCAATTTTTATGATGTCATTAAAGCCGGATTGATTTTCTAAAACCTCACTCTTTTTTGAATAAAAGCTTATTCTGCCATTATTAACAGGAATTCGAATGTCTCTTGGGACTACAAAGCTAAACTCGAACTGACCATTAGTTATAGAAGCATTTCCTCTAAAAATAGTTTCTCCCAGGGTTTTAAATTGTATTGCCGGGCTATAACCATCATTATTAAGTGTGCTATTTGTAATTAGTTTGTCAAAAATTGCAGTTGAAAGTTCACCGTTATAGTTGCTTAACAGGTTGTTGTTTTCATCGGTAATTTCTCCTGATATTTTAATTTTTGCTAAAGATTTAAAATCTTCAATTGTCCCTGAAACAGGTACGTCGTTTACTTTTGTTAAATTAATTCGGGGTTTAGGAATGGCTAGCATTATAGCAGGATCACCTAAATAAAAAACAACATTACTGGATGAACTTGGATTTTCATTTTTTGAAATCCGAAGTGCTTCTGCAATAGTTGTATATTGATTAGATCCAAAAGACAACAGGTTTTTTGTTAGGTTATCATTGAAATTTTCTGCATTATACTGTCCGATTGAACGAATGGTTGTTAGCATTGCTATAGCTCCTCCTTTTGGATTCCAAAAAGTATATTCCCCAGCAGTAGGGTGGGTTGGGTCATCAAAGCGGGAAAACTCACAGGTTATGGTTATAAATAATGGATATCTGTATTGATTGTTTAAGTTTTCACCATCTGATTTTTCCCAAATTCTCTCGCTGGATAAGCCATCTTCTCCTCCGTGTCCTAAGTAATTAAAGACTAAAGCGCCTTTTTCGAAAGCATCGAAAAAATTTGTTCTTGCCTTTGGGTATCTTGAGCCGCCTGCTGATGCTTCCTGAGTGTATGAGTCCAGAATAATTTTGTCAATATTTAAAAAAGGTTTCTCGGAAGCGATTTTGTCTGCTAAAGTATTTTGTCTTGATTGTAATGAGGCATCAGAAGCTTTGTCAGAATCATCGCTGATTAAAACGAAATTATTTCGCCAGTTCCCATAAGATTTAGTATTGTGATATTCCAAAACTTTATTGACCATTTCTTCTCCCTGTGCATTGTCTGAAATCAACATTCTGCCTGTTGCAATATCAATTCCTCCAAAAAAAGAAATTACATTTCCTTCATTATCGTCCATTAATCCGTAGAAATCATCTGATGCAAAAGAAGATTCTCCGACAGTGTTACTATTTAAAGAATGATATATAGGTACAATATTAGTATTGTTGGAAGTGCGGTTTTTATAATCAAATGATGCATCGCCAAAGAGATTCAGGTATTTTACTCTCTTTTCAGGTGAAGAGGCGTTTTTGTATACATATCTGATGCAATTTCTGATTGCTGCAATATCCTGCTTTCCTGAAGAAAATTCCTGGTATATATTTTCAAGAGGAACAACTTTTACATTTAAATTAGAATAAGTTCTATGAAAGTTGGCCAGTTTTTCAGCTTGAGAAAGCAAAACCTTCGGAGTGATAATCAAATAATCAATATCCTGAAAGTTGTTTTGAGCATTTTTAAAAAGAGTTCCTTTTAAATTTTGATTTGTGATTTTTGATTGATTTTCTTTTAAAGGTGTGTAATAATCTGTTGGGTCAATTGCTATATACTTTCGAATTTCTCCCAAAGAAGCTTTAAAGTTTAAATTCTCCAAATTGCTATTTTCAATTTTCAATACATTATATAGGTCTGTAATATCCCAAATTTGAGAAATACCTGAAGCGTTCGAAATATTGTAAGAGGCAATGCCGGTTGTTGAACCTGCTAAATCATATTGAAATTGGAATTGTTTTCCGTAGCCAGTTAGTTTTCTTTTTGCCGTTAAATTAATGTAATCCAGATATCCTTTAGAGCCTGGTACTCCATTGTTGTTGTAGGTTAGTTTTATTTTTACGTTTTCTGCTCCAGTAAAACTGCTATTGCCTGGTAGGTTTCCTGTGTAAAACTTTGCGTCACCATTGAGGCTAATTTGACTAAAAAAAATATTTCCAATGTTTTGTCCGTTAGCAGAAACTGCAAACGAAGTATTTGTAAATGCTGCTGAAGCTGCAACAGTTTCTATTTTTATTGGAGTGGTAACATCCAGATTTGGGAAATTAAATTCGAACTCCTGTTCCTGATTAATTTCAAAAGATTCTCCCAGCCATTGACGCCCTGTATGAACAATGTTGATTAGGTCAGTTTCGTGAAATTGATGGTCGTCGAAAGTGGTTAATTCTAAAGTGCTGTTTCCGGCAGGCTGGTTTATGCTCGAAATTCTTTTTCCGTCGCTTCCCTGGGCAGTAATGTAATAGTAAGATCTCGTAGCATATAAGTTAATGTTGGTTTTGCTTTCAGTGTTCCAATTATTAATCCCTTCTGCGTAAAAAAGTATATAGTCTTCATTGTTGAAGCTGCCATCATTTTCGCCAATAACCTGAATTGCATTTTCGGTTAAATCTTCCGGGTAATATATATTATTGGCTAAAGGGAGCATTCTGCCTCCGTTTCCGTAAATTTTTATTTTTCTCGGATCATTTTTATTCGTGTCAAAACCCAGACTTTGTAAAAAAGATCTTGAAATTTTATAAACGCCTGATTTTTCCACATAAAAACGATACCAGTCTCCAGAGGATAAAACAGAATTTGAAATAATATTTGATTTTGAAGTTGAAGCTGAGCTATTGTTTGTTGAAGAGGTGCTGTTTATTGAATAAGAAAAAGATTTGATTCTTTTAAATGTGTTTCCTTCAGATACAATTGGGGATAAAGAGATAAAGCCTTGTTTTTGATCTCTTGAAGTGGCTATTTGAAGTGTTTCGTTTGGTTGTTTTGGTATGTTTGTTAATGATAAATCACCTAAGTCTTTAGTAGAAACAGCTTCGTACACAATGTTGCTAATTTTAACTTCACTGCCTGTTGAGTAGTCCGAATAATTAGGGCTAAACAATAATGTTATGGTTTTTTTAGTAATATCATATCGGAAATTATCACCTGTAAAGTAAGGGATGCTCATTTTGAATTCACCAAAACTCATTTCTTTTTTGTTCTGCCAATCGATTGTTAGGCTCCCGTTTTTCTGAGAAAACAAGAAAAATGGAGTTAAAAAAAGATATAAAAGTATGGCTTGTTTCATAGCTAAAGAAAACGAAATTAATTTTAAAATATTTTAGTAAGTAAAAATATAGTATTTAATGTAATAGTAATAATAAAAAGTATATTTTTGCGTTCGAAACTATAGGTTATTTTCTGGTAAAAAACAGCTAAATAAAATTATGAGAACAGATGTTGCTAATTAAATGTTAATTATTATATTGCAGCACCTAAATTTATCACCTAAGAATGAGTATGAAAGTAAACAAAATTGTAGCCTTGCAAGTAATGATGTCAATAGTATTGATGTTGGGCACGGCTAGTTGTAGCAAAAAATCAAGTTCTAGCCGTGCTTCAAGAGCGACAGGTTGGGATGTTGATAGTCAGAACGGAACATCTGCCAGAAATGCAGGGAAAAAACAACAGGCGGGACCTGGTTTAGTTTTCGTTGAAGGAGGTACATTTACTATGGGTAAAGTACAGGATGATGTTATGCACGATTGGAATAACACACCAACTCAACAACACGTTCAATCGTTTTACATGGATGAAACGGAAGTTACCAATGGTATGTATTTAGAATACCTGGAATGGTTGAAAAAAGTTTTCCCACCTACAGAAGAAAGTTATAAAAATATTTATGCCGGGGCATCACCTGATACCTTAGTATGGAGAAATCGTTTAGGATATAATGAAACGATGACAAATAATTATTTGAGACATCCTGCATATGCTAACTATCCTGTAGTTGGTGTTAATTGGATTCAGGCAGTTGAGTTTAGCAAATGGAGAACTGACCGTGTTAATGAAGCTGTTTTAGAAAAAGAAAGATACATTAAGAGAGGGGCTAAAACACAAGATGTTAGTGCTGAAAGCTTATTCAGTACTGAAGCGTATCTTGCGTCTCCATCTACTTCTTATGGAGGTAATGAAGAAATTGTTTTAAAGAAAAGCCCTACTGGCAGAAGACCTAGAAAAGGTAAAGATGGCGCTGTAGAAGAGCAGAAAAATGTTTATGCGCAACGTTCTTCAGGAGTTATTTTGCCTGAATACAGACTTCCAACAGAAGCTGAGTGGGAATATGCTGCTGCTGCAGATGTTGGACAAAGAGAATACAATATCTACAAAGGACAAAAGAAATACCCTTGGTCTGGAGATTACACACGTTCAGCAAAACGTAAAAACAGAGGTGATCAATTGGCTAACTTCAAACAAGGAAATGGAGACTATGGTGGAATTGCAGGTTGGTCAGATGATGGTGCCGATATTACTAACAATGTAAAAAGTTATCCTGCTAATGATTTCGGTTTATATGATATGGCTGGTAACGTAGCAGAATGGGTTGCAGATGTTTACAGACCAATAATTGATAACGAAGCAAATGATTTTAACTATTTTAGAGGAAATCAATATGCTAAAAATAAAATTGGTAAAGACGGTAAATTAGAAATTATCACAAAAGATAATATTCAATATCACACATTAAGCAATGGAAAAGTAGTTGCTACAAACTTACCTGGTGAAATTGCACGTGTTCCTGTTGATGAGAATGAGACGTATTTGAGACAAAATTTCAGCAAAAGTGATAATATCAATTATAGAGATGGTGATAAACAATCTTCAAGATATTATGACTTTGGAGATTCTGAATCAGGTGATAGTACCAAAGTAGCTATGTACAATTCTCCAATACACAATGTTACCACGGATAGTTTAGGTAAGATGGTGAGAAAATATGACAGCTCAAGTAAGAGAACAACCTTAATAAACGATAATGCAAGAGTTTATAAAGGAGGTTCCTGGAGAGACAGAGCTTACTGGTTAGATCCGGCACAAAGAAGATATTTCCCTCAAGATATGGCTACTGACTACATCGGATTTAGATGTGCGATGTCAAGAGTAGGTGCTAAAACTGAAAGAAGAAAATCACCAAGGAATTAAATTTTAGAAATTCCAATAAAAAAAATTCCAAATTCCAAAACTGTTTCAGTAAGGAATTTGGAATTTTTTTATTGATTTTTTTCTAATTTTATAATCTATTAAATGTTTATATAATGAATATTAAAGAAGTTCATGACTTATTTTTAAAATGTAAATCTCTTTCAATTGATACTCGTAAAATTGAAAAAGATTCTATGTTTTTTGCTATCAAAGGAGAAAATTTTGATGCCAATACGTTTGCTCAGCAAGCACTGGAACGCGGAGCTTTATTTGTAGTGCTTGATAATGCGTCATATGTAATTGACGAAAGAACAATTTTGGTAGAAAATAGTTTAGAAACTTTACAGGAGTTAGCAAAATTTCATAGACAATATTTAAAAATTCCTATTGTTGCATTGACTGGAAGTAATGGAAAAACAACGACAAAAGAACTTATAAATGTTGTTTTGTCGCAAAAATTTAATGCAAAAGCTACTGTTGGAAACTTAAACAATCATATTGGAGTTCCATTAACTTTATTATCGTTTACCAATGAAACTGAAATTGGAATAGTAGAAATGGGGGCTAATCATAAAAAAGAAATTGAGTTTTTATGTGAAATAGCACAGCCCGATTATGGTTATATTACTAATTTTGGGAAAGCACACTTAGAGGGTTTTGGAGGTGTTGAAGGTGTTATTGAAGGGAAAAGTGAAATGTATAAATACTTGCTTGAAAATGGAAAAGTAGCTTTTATTAATTTGGATGATCCTATTCAGATTGAAAAATCAAAAAAAATAAAATCTTTTACATTTGGATTACATAACAACTTTGCAGATTTAAATGTTCAAACAATTGAAGCTAATCCCTTTGTTGTGATTAATTACAATGGTTTTTTTGTAAAATCTAATTTGATTGGACTTTATAATGCTAACAATATTAATGCTGCCGTTGCTATTGGAAGTCATTTTAAAGTTGAAAATACTGACATTAAGTCCGCAATCGAAAACTATGTTCCAACGAATAATAGATCTCAGTTATTAAAAAAAGGATCATTTGAAATTATTCTGGATGCCTATAATGCTAACCCGAGCAGTATGGCAGTGGCAATAACTAATTTTTTGCAATTAGATAATCAAAATAAAGTAATGATTTTAGGTGACATGTTTGAGCTTGGAAATGAAAGTCAGCAAGAGCATAAAATTATAGTTGATTCTTTGAAGAATCAGGATAAATCTGTTTGTTATTTGATTGGGAAATCGTTTTATGAAAATCGTATTTCTAATGAAAATCTTTATTTTTTTGAGACTTTCGAGGATTTTTCCGATTTTTTGATAAATAATAAATTCACTTCTCAAAGTACTATATTGATTAAAGGGTCACGTGGTATGGCATTGGAAAGAACTTTGGATTTTATTTAATAGAGGCTTTTAAATGATTGGATCAAGGCCTTAGATTAGAATTTAAAATTGTAATTTATGGTCTTGATTGAAACATTTAGAAAATTAGCTTTGTCTTTCCCTAATGTTGTTGAAGAACCTCATTTTGAAAAAACATCTTTTCGTATCAACAAAAAAATATTCGCAACTTTTGATGAAAAGAATAATCGGGCAGTCTTAAAATTAAACGAAATTGATCAATCCGTTTTTTGTGCTTCTAGTAAAATGATTTTTTATCCGATTCCTAATAAATGGGGAAAACAAGGCTGGACAATTGTTGAACTTTCGAAAGTAAGACAAGAGATGTTTGAAGATGCCTTAAAACTTTCATACGAAAACGTAGCTCCAAAAAAGAAACAATAAATTTATCTTACAATCGTCCGAAAAGTCAAATTTACCCTGACTTTTGAAGTAGTTTTGGTTGGCGGTAAACGATGCAGCCAATGTGTTTGCGTTTCATCTTTCATAACTAATAAACTGCCATTTTCCAGAATTAAAGAAACAACTTCTTTAGTTTCTTTATGTTTAAAAGAAAATTTTCTTTCAGCTCCCAAACTCAACGATCCAATAGCTCCATTCTTTTTTAAATCTTTTTCGGCATCGCTGTGCCACGCCATTCCTTCATCTCCGGAATGATACAAATTTAATAAACAAGAATTGAATGTTTCTCCAGTTTCAGTCTCAATTATTTCCTTTAATTCCAATAATTCTTTCGTCCACGGAAGTGCCTTTTTTGTGGTATTCGAATAGGTATATTCAAATTCCTTATCTCCATACCAAGCCACTTTTCGTTTAGTCAAAATTAATTTACCAAAGATGATGGCTTCATCGTTTTTCCATTCTATTGTATTCAGTAAAACATCCAAATAACGGTTAGAATCTTCTTTTGAAAATAATTTTCCGTAATAATTTACAGTTCCGTCTTTTGGAAGTAAGTTTGTTATTTCGTCTGTTTCAGGATTAAATAAGTCCATTTTTCCAATTTAAATATTCTGGTTTCATACAATGTCCGCAAGGCCTGAAACCATTTTGTATTGCTTCTTCTTCTGAAGAAAAGAAAACCCGATTTTCGTGTTTCATTCTTTTTCCTGATGAACATTTCAGTGTTCCGTAGATTTTTAATTTTTGATTTCCACCGAAACAAATCTCCGCATTTTTAATTTTATTTCGAAGATCTGAATCTGAAATTTCACAATGTTTTATCATTTTTTTTATAGATATTTTTATGTAGAGATGCACAGCAGTGCGTCTAAGTAAAGATTGTCGACATAAATTAATTACGTGACGTTAGACTGCTGTGTGTCTCTACGGATATACATATGATGTTTTTGCCACAGATTAAAGGATTATAATGATTAAAAATCTGTTTAAATCTGCCAAATCTGCGTGAGAAATACTCTTTTGTGATTCACGTTGCGTAGACGCACTGCTGTGCGTCTCTACTGTGTATAAACCTTTGAATATCTGTAACTTTGCCTTAATTTAATGCATCATGAAAAATAATTCCCAATGTATATCTTTCGCCAGAATGAATTTCGCTTACACCATGTTTCATATTTACCCGATAATAACCTTTTGTACCTTTTACAGGTCTGAAATTTGTCGTAAAAACTAAAATATCTCCTTTTTTTGGTTTCAAAACAATGGCTTTTGACTGCGCTCTTGGCGTTTGCTGGGTTAGAACAAATTCACCTCCTGTAAAATCTTCATCAGGTTCATTTAGAAATAATACAATCTGAATTGGGAAATAAATATCACCATACAAATCCTGATGAAGCGTATTGAATCCGCATGCGCCATATTTTAAGATTAAAACCGTTGGCTTCAATTGATTGTTATCGTGACATTGTTTTAATAATTCTTCATGTTTATTTGGAAAAACGGTATTGATATTCAAAGCTTTCATCCATGCATTTGCAATTGGAGCTAATTTAGGATAAATGGAAGAACGTATGTTTTGAATTAAATCGGGCAGGGGATAATTGAAATATTTGTATTCGCCCAAACCAAATCGATAACGTTCCATTACGACTGTTTTTCGATATAAATTTGGATTATCATAGTCAAATTTTAAGTCTTCGCATTGTTCGTTATTCAACACATTCGGAATAATGGCAAATCCATTTTGGTGCATAGATTCGGTAATGCTTTCCCAATTTTGAGAAGCAATTTTTGATTGTATATTTTGCATAAATAATTTTAAGTTGAAATTGATTTTGACAAAGTATATCTGTAGAGATGCAGAGCAGTGCGTCTACGCAAAGATTGTCGCCAAAAATTGCGGAGAGAAAACACATAACGTTAGACGCACTGCTGTGCGTCTCTACACATATATTGTGCGAATTATATTGTGTGTATAAATTATAATTGTGAATTTACCTGCGCACCTTCCCAACCAATAATGGCTGTTTTTCGCGTATTTCCCCACATATAACCGCCAAATGTTCCGGAAGATTGAATCACGCGGTGGCACGGAATTAGAAAAGCGACCGGATTACTGCCAATTGCAGTTCCGACGGCTCTTGAAGCGTTTGGTTTTTCAATTTGCTGTGCAATTGTTCCGTAAGTTGAAAGTTGTCCCATCGGAATTTTCAATAAAGCTTCCCAAACTTTCATTTGAAAATCGGTACCTTTTAAATGCAGTTTAATTTCAGATAATTTACTCCAGTCATTCTGGAAAATAAATAAGGCATTTTGTTGTGCTAAATCGAGTTTTCTTGAAAATGTCGCATTTGGAAATTTGTTTTTTAAATTTTCAAAACCAATTACTTCATCTTCGGCGAAAGCCATAAAACAAACCCCTTTTTGAGTTGAAGCGACAATAATATTTCCAAACGGACTTTCGGCAAAACTGTAATTAATAGCTAGATTTTTACCGCCATTTTTGTATTCGGCCGGAGTCATTCCTTCAATATTTACAAATAAATCATGTAAACGACTTGTGCCTGAAAATCCGGTTTCGAAAGCAGTTTCAGAAATGGTTGCCTGATTTTCTTTCAGTAATTTTTTAGCGTGTTCGATACTTGTATATTGCAAAAATTTCTTCGGACTTGTGCCTGCCCAATCGCTAAAAAGCCTCTGAAAGTGAAACGGACTCAAATGCACTTTCTCTGCAACTTCATCTAGATTGGGCTGTTCCTTGAAATTAGCTTTGATATATTCAATAGCTTCAGCGATACGATTATAATTGATGTTTTCCTGTGTATTCATTTCATTCAATTTTATAATACAAATATCGATTGGTTTGAGCGGGAATAAAATCTGAAACTTGCGGAAATATAAATTATTTGAGAATATCTTTTCTTGTAGAAACGCTGATCAATTTGTATCCATCTTCAGTTCGAAGAAATTCAAGATGGTCTTGTCCGTGATCAGCTTTATTTTTTGGATTGATCACGATATTTTTAACCGGATATTGCCAGTCCTTTGATTCATTGCAATTGTTGAAATACACATCGTATTCATTTGATTGAAAAATATACTGATTCAATCCACCTGTCGATACAAAATAATCTGTTTTGGGATTTTTGAGTTCCTGAAGCCTTAATTTTAAATAAGTATAATTTTGATGGATAAACTTCGCTTTTGATTCACTTATCCAACCATCGGGTTCTTTCCAATAGGTGATTTTATCAAAAGAATGTTTTTCTAAATTGGTTTTGGATAAATCTGAAAGTAAAGTATTTTTCAGCCATTGTTTAAATTCTTTGTCATAATTGATGAAGGAATAATATAAACCATCAATTCCAAGGAAATTATCTCTTGTTTCGTCTTTACTGGGTTCTTTTAATTTTTCTACAGAATAAAAGTTTAAATCGTCGTTGTAAGCGAAATTTTCGATTAAGATTTTATTATTGACATCAACTAAAAATTCTTTTCCCCCTTTCCAGAAAGAATGTTCGCCATCTGTTTCTTTTTTAGCATCTTTTAATCCTATAAACATTCCTTTTTTGGCTTTGGTTAAATTGCTGTATTCTGCAGGAATTACAATTTTTCCTTCTCCATTAAACATTCCCATTTTGTCAGTTTTACTGTCTGTAAATCGTATAAAACCTTCGTTTTCACAATCAGGTCCATTGTCGAAAATATATAAACTGTCTTGTCCGACAATTTTTCCTTGTTTGGTTAAATAATAGCTTTTCCATTTTCCATTTTCTTCTTCAGTAACGGAAATAATATTTTCAAATTTGGTAGCAATTGTAAAGGCTGTAAATTTCGGTTCAATTTTAATAATACCGTTTTTATCTTTAAATCCGATTTGAGTTGTGTCTTTGTTGGGAAATGAAATCCAGATGTCATTGTTTTGTGCAAATGCAGATAAATTTAGAAAGAGAACGCAGATAACAAAAAGACGTGTCATGAAGAAAGTATTTGTAGTAAATATAACACAAAGTTTTTAAAAATGGAATTTTTAATAAAAACAAAACCTAACATATTTTTAAGTTGTGTTTAAAATGTTTTTAAGAGCCAGATTTCTCAAGTCTGGCTTCCTTTAATGCTATTTCATTATCATTAAGTGTTTTGGTACTTAATGCTACTTCAGTTTTAGTTTTATTTAATTTTTCCTGAGTTTTAGCAATTTGTGTTTTTGCTTTTTCAATATTTTTCTGATGATCAGGCTCATTGCTTTTTTCTGAAGAATTTTCAAGCTGCTTTAACTTTTCAAGCTGCGCTTTTAAATCCAATTCTATTTTCCACTCTTCTTGTCCAAGTTTTATAAGTTTTTGTTCTTCTCGCGCAATTCTGTTTTTCGCTCTTTGTATTTTATTTCTCGTAAATGGTTTTGTGTTTTTCATATTTGGAACCTTTGGCTCCATCCATGGATACAGCGTATGCTGTAATTCAGGTTTTGAGGGGTCAGAATTTTGTGCAGATATAAAAAGTGGTAATAGTATGGCTATTATAGTAATCAGAGGTGTTTTCATAATTTAGTTTTGGTTTTCAAAAATATACTTATATTTTGAAATGAGACTCAAACCAAAATAAAAAACCCTCACATTACTGCAAGGGTTTGTATTTTAACTAGTAACTAAGGACTAAAAAGATTAGTATCTGTAGTATTCTGGTTTAAATGGACCTTGAACTTCAACACCAATATAAGCAGCCTGGTCGTCACGTAAAACTTCCAATTCAACTCCTAATTTTGCTAAGTGAAGAGCAGCCACTTTTTCATCTAAATGTTTTGGCAACATATAAACGTCGTTGTTGTAAGCAGCGCTGTTGTTCCATAATTCGATTTGAGCCAAAGTTTGGTTTGTAAACGAGTTACTCATTACAAAACTTGGGTGACCTGTAGCACAACCAAGGTTTACTAAACGACCTTCAGCCAAAATGATGATATCATTTCCGTTGATAGTATATTTGTCAACCTGAGGTTTGATTTCGATTTTAGATGCACCGTGGTTTTTGTTCAGCCAGGCCATATCAATTTCGTTATCAAAGTGACCGATGTTACAAACAACAGTCTTGTCTTTCATTTGCTCGAAGTGCTCTCCAAGAACGATATCTTTGTTTCCTGTAGTTGTAATGATGATATCAGCATTAGCAATTACAGTATTCAATTTTTTAACTTCATAACCGTCCATTGCAGCTTGCAAAGCACAAATCGGGTCAATTTCAGTAACAGTTACAATAGATCCTGCACCTCTAAAAGAAGCAGCAGTTCCTTTTCCAACATCACCGTATCCACAAACGATTACTCTTTTTCCAGCTAACATTAAGTCAGTTGCACGACGTACAGCATCTACAGCAGATTCTTTACAACCGTATTTGTTATCAAATTTAGATTTAGTAACAGAGTCGTTAATGTTGATTGCAGGCATTGGTAAAGTTCCGGCTTTTACTCTTTCGTATAATCTGTGAACTCCAGTTGTAGTTTCTTCAGAAAGACCTTTAATTCCAGGAACTAATTCCGGGAAACGGTCAATAACCATGTTAGTTAAATCTCCACCATCATCCAAAATCATGTTCAATGGTTTTCTGTCTTCACCAAAGAATAAAGTTTGCTCAATACACCAGTCGAAAGACTCTTCGTCAAGACCTTTCCAAGCGTAAACAGAAATTCCAGCAGCAGCAATAGCAGCAGCAGCCTGATCCTGAGTAGAGAAAATGTTACAAGAAGACCAGGTAACTTCAGCACCAAGAGCGATTAAAGTTTCGATCAAAACTGCAGTTTGGATAGTCATGTGCAAACATCCAGCGATACGAGCACCTTTAAGAGGTTGTTCGTCTTTATATTCAGCACGAAGCGCCATCAAACCTGGCATTTCAGCTTCAGCTAGTTCAATTTCTTTTCTTCCCCAGGCAGCCAGAGAAATGTCTTTTACTTTGAAAGCCACATAAGGCGTAGTCGATGTACTCATTTATAGTATATTTGTAATTGTAAAATTTTTGCAAATTTACGTAATAACTTTATAATTTTTACTAACTTCTGTAAGATTTGTGAAATGTTTAATTTATTAATCTTTAGAATGTTAGTAATAATGGTTTTTAGAAGCTAATCCTGCTGTCCGCTATATCTTTTCCTGGCTAAAGAAGCCAGAAAAAGGATGCCGCTTCCATCAGGGCTAAAAAAACAAGGTTAAATCACAAAATCAGTTTTCAGACAAAGAGAATAATTCATAATTCACCACTCATAAATTCACAATTAGAAAGAATGCCTTTATTTCAGACCATACAATTCAACGAAACCACTAAAATCTTAATCTGGGAGATAACAGAATCTTTTGAGGAGTTAGTGAGTAAAGTAACTCTAAAAGAAAAGACACAAAGAAGGTTAGACGGAATGAAGTCTCAAATGCATCAACGCGCTTTCCTGAGTGTCAGAATGCTGATTCAGGAAATGGGTTTTACAGATAAAGATTTACATTATGATGAATTTGGAAAACCATATTTCGATTGTCATAACTATATTTCGATTACACATTCGTATCATTTTGCTGCGATAATAATCAGCGATGAGACAGTTGGAATTGATATGGAACTGCAGCGTGAAAAAATTATTCGTATTGCCGATAAATTCACCGATTATGAGTGCGGTTATTTACAGCCTCATTTGACAGAAGAGTATGTGAAAAAACTAACGGTAATCTGGGGAGCCAAAGAAGCAATCTTTAAAATCAGAAACGAAAAAGGAATCAGTTTTAAAGATCACATTTGTGTAGAGAATTTTTCGTTAGATAAGCCTCAAACACAAGCGAGTCTTCATTTTGATGATTTTGTAAAAGATTTTGATGTACATTATGAGAATATACATTCAGAAAATTTTGAGGGAAATTTTACACTGGTGTATGCTTTTGAGAAATAACCACAAAGCATGGTTATTGCGAGGAACATAGCAATCTCATTTGCTGAATCAATATAGTATGATTATTTCGTTCCTCGCAGAATTTAAACATTCGCTTTTTTTCGATGCTCAAACATACTCATAAATAAAAATGTTCCCATTTTCCTGGCACGTCTTTTCAGGATTTCTACATTTTCTCCTTCAAAGTATTCGTCTAAAGTCTGAAACCAATGGTTTAGCCAGATTCCGAATTCATTTGAAGTAATTTTACCATCAAAATGCGCATCAACTTCATTATGAGCAGCAAGCGGGTTGCCTTTGTATTTTTGTATGGCAAACAGATTGGTTTCCCAAAAATCAGTCAGTTTTTCCAGATGTGCATCCCAGTCCTTAATCACTTCATTAAAAAAGAAACCTATTTCTTCATCGGCTCTTATTTTAGCATAGAACTCATGCACTAAGAAAGAGACATCAGCTCTATGTTCTATTTGTTTTTTCATATTAGAGTATTGTTGATAATGATAAACAGTACGCTAAGAAACACACTGGTTATAATTAAGTTGAAAACTGTTTTATGGCTCATTTGTGCTAAAATTGAAGTATTGGCAAACATATTGGTAAATACAATAATAGCCAATTGAATCATTTGTGTTACTGATGTTCCGTTAGACAATACAAACATTGCTGCAGTTGCACCTAAGCAGCTTTGTCCAATTACTGCCATCGTAGCAGAACCAATGTAACTTTTGTTGAAATTTTCGAATGTTGTGTTATAAAGTGTCATGATATATAGTGTTTTATAGGACAAATTTACCACCATAACACACCAACACTTTATGACTTAAATCATAAAACAAGAACTATTTTATCTGTATACTTTTCTATTTATAATTTTTAAAACACCTTTTTTTTCCAACGCTTTTATGGTTCTGATTACGGTTTCGACACGTAAACCGGTTAAATCTCCAATTTGTTGGCGTGTAAAATTAATCAGGTAGCCGTTACTGTCTTTTTTGAAATTAAAATAGGCAATTCCATGATCAATCAGTTTTAAAACGCGATGTTCCGGTTCCTGCGTTGACATTTCTGCCGCCATAACTGATTTGTAATACAAACGTTGGGCAAGATTTTCGATTATTTTAATACTCACTTTTGGATTTTCTTCTAAAAGTTTCATGAAGTTTGATTTTGAAAGCAGAAAGATTTCACTTTCATCAACAGCAATAGCATTGGCAGGATATTTTTGGTTTAGAAATAATGGTGGTTCACCAAAAGACTGCTCTTTATAAAATATTCCCTGAATAAATTCACGTCCATCATCATTATAATTGCTCATTTTTACTTCTCCCGAAATAACCTGATAATAATGTGTAGGTAAATTCCCTTCCTCAAAAATAATGTCATTTTTTCCGAAAGACTTCATTACAGCACTATATTTTTCTAACAATTCAGGACTAATCATAAATATGTTTATTTGACTATCAAAAGAATTCTACAAATATAATTCATTCAAATAGTTCTTCTACTTGAAAAAACTTTTACTTTTACGGCCGTTATGCAGCAAAAAATACTCAATATACACCAGCAGATTTTAGATGCTAAAAAAAGCAGCAAGAAACTTCTGGCTGTGCTTTTAGATCCTGATAAAATTGTGTTGGAAAATTTAGAGCAGTTAATTCTAAAAATTAGTCAGTCTCCTGCAACCCATATTTTTGTGGGTGGAAGCATTGTTAAAGCTACCATTTTAGAAGATTTGATTACACAGTTAAAACAAAAAACAAACTTACCCGTTCTTATATTTCCGGGTGATCCTTCGCAGATTTCACCACAGGCAGATGCTATTTTGTTTCTTTCATTATTGTCAGGGAGAAATCCTGATTATTTAATTGAGTATCAGGTTCAGGCGGCACCAATCCTTAAAAAAACAAATCTGGAAGTGATTTCTACAGGGTATATTTTGATTGAAAGTGGTAATGAAACTGCTGTAGCACGTGTAAGTAAAACAAAACCGCTTAACCGCGAAAATTTTGATTTGGTTCTGGCTACTGCTCAGGCAGGAGAAATGTTAGGAAATAAATTAATCTATTTAGAAGCCGGAAGCGGTGCCAAAAATGCAGTTCCTCTGAAAATGATTCAGTTGATTGCTCAAAATATTGAGATACCAATAATTGTTGGAGGCGGAATTACAGATTTACAAGGAATTCAAAAGGCTTACAATGCTGGTGCTGATTTAGTAGTAATTGGAACAGCTTTTGAAAACGACAGTCATTTTTTTGAATCCTGAAACAACCAAAAAGAGAACCCAAAATGATTGATTTTTTTCTAGATAGTTATAAAAATGCTCCTTTATGGCATATTGCTTTAGAGTTTTTGGTGTTTGTTTGTGGGATATTGAGTGTCTGGTTTGCCAAAAAGGAGAATATCTGGGTCTATCCAACAGGTTTAATAGCTACTGTAATTTCGGTTTATCTTTTGTATATTGCTGGTTATATAGGAGATATGATTATTAATGGGTATTTTTCGGTAATGAGCATCTATGGCTGGTATGTTTGGGCAAAAGGGGGAACTGTTGAGGATAATTTGCCTATTACAAGAACTAATTTCAAAGAAAAAATAACAGGAATTTTATTGTTTATAATTACTATTTTTGTAGTTTTCGGTATTTATAAGTATTTCGATTATACAATTAATGCGGACAATTATATTGACATGATTTCGTCCGGAATATTTTTTGCAGGAATGTGGTACATGGCAAAGAAAAAAATCGAAAACTGGACACTTTGGATTATTGGTGATATTATTGTTGTGCCTCTCTACGCCTATCGTGGTTTAGGAATGTTGTCACTTCAGTATTTAATTTTTACAATTTTGGCTATTTCAGCTTATTTAGAATGGAGAAAAATCTTAGACAGCAAAAAACAAACATTATAAAAATTGCCTTATTTGGGCCTGAAAGTACAGGAAAAACCACATTGGCAAAACAACTCGCAGCTTACTATGAAACCGAATGGGTTCCGGAGTATGCACGTGAGTATCTGCAGATTAAATGGGAAGAGAATAAGCAAATTTGTACTGAAGCTGACATGATGCCAATTGCTTACGGGCAGGTAGCATTAGAAAATGAAAAGCTCGAGACTGCTCAGCAATATCTGTTTTGTGATACTAATTTAATGGTAACCAAGGTTTTTTCTGAAGTATATTATGGAAATTGCAACCCGATTTTAAATGAAGCAGCCTTAGCGCACGAATACGATTTGTTTTTCCTGACTGATATTGATGTTCCCTGGGAAAAAGACGATATTCGTGACAATCCAAATAAAAGAGAAACCGTTTTCTCTGTTTTTAAACAAACTTTAATAGAAAATAATAAACCATTTGTCACTATTTCAGGTGATAAGGAAAGCCGTTTGGCTAAAGCTGTAGCTGTTATTGATAATCTTACGACTGCTAAAAAGAAAGGATTTTCTTCTGCTGATTTTGTTGAAATTTACAATCACGGAATTCCTTTTGAAAATATACTGAAACAGCTTAAGATTTTTAAAAAAGGAATCTCTAAATGCAACTTAATAAGTCCTGCAACTGTTAATAACGGAATTTTAAGTTTGTCAACTGCTGATTTTGAAGAAAAAGCTGCTTTTTTTGATAAACATAAAAGCTGTTTTAAAATTTGTAAATTTATTCCGGCGTCTGGTGCGGCAACCAGGATGTTTAAGTTTTTAATTGCTTTTTTGAATACTTATGATATTGAAAAAGAAACAATTAATTCCTATATCAATAGAAAAAAAGATAACGATTTATCTATTTTTATTGTCGGGATGGACAAATTCCCTTTTTTCAAATCAGTATACAAAAAGCTTAAAGAAATTTATCCTGATTTTGATGCGTTAGACCGAGACCATAAAAATTATTATTTTATAAAATTATTGCTCTCTTCTGAATATTTTGATTTTGCGAATAAGCCAAAAGCAGTTTTACCTTTCCATAAATACAAAACCCATATTGCAAATCCAATAGAAGAACACCTGAATGAATGTGTGCATTATGCAGAAACAAATAAAACATCTAATCTACATTTTACAGTTTCAGAAGTGCATCAGCGATTATTTGAAAATGCTATTGCCGATGTCAAAGAGAAAGTCGAATCTGAATCCGGAACGCAGATCAATATTAGTTTTTCTTATCAAAATAAACAGACAGATTCTATCGCTGTCGATGTAAAAGACAATATTTTTAGAAGTCAGAAAGGTTCGTTTATTTTCAGACCTGGAGGTCATGGGGCATTGATTGAAAACCTTAATAACATTGATGCAGATATTATTTTTATAAAAAATATTGACAATGTGATTCAGAATAATATTGATAAAACTACTTTATACAAAAAAGCATTAGCAGGAATTTTGATAGAAGCGCAACAAAAAGTTTTTGGTTATTTAAATGCGATAGAAAAAGAAGAAATTAAAGAACAGGATATTGAGGAAATTGTTAAGTTTTTGATGCAAAAACTAAATATAGAAATGACCGGGGACTTTAATAAATATACTTTTGAAAATAAAATAAGTAAAATAAAAGAACTACTGGACAGACCAATTCGTGTTTGCGGTATGGTTAAAAATGAAGGGGAAGCAGGTGGAGGACCTTTCTGGATTAGAAACGATAAAGGGGAAATTTCACTCCAAATTGTAGAAAGTTCACAAGTCGATTTGACCAGTAAAAAACAAAAGTCAATTTTAGAAAATGCAACCCATTTTAATCCGGTTGATTTAGTGTGCGGAACTAAAAACTATAAAGGAGAACAGTTCAATCTGGAAGATTTTGTAGATCATAATACAGGATTCATTGTTGAAAAAAGTGCTGAAGGTAAAATAGTTAAAAATTATGAATTACCGGGATTGTGGAATGGCGGAATGTCTAATTGGCTTACCCTATTCGTTTCGGTTCCGTTAATAACATTTAATCCTGTAAAAACGGTAAACGACTTATTAAAACCGGCACATCAGCCCAACAAGTAGTGGATATCGAAAAAATCATATCAGAATTAAATTTCAAAGCCGTAAGGAGTAGTGGTGCAGGAGGACAGAATGTAAATAAAGTGTCTTCAAAAGTTGTGCTTACTTTTGATCTGAATGCTTCTCAGGCTTTATCTGAAGACGAGAAATTGCTTTTGCAGACTAATATTGCACCAAGATTAACGTCAGAAAATATACTCATTTTAAATTGCGACGAAGACCGAAGCCAGCTTAAAAATAAAGAAATTGTTATAAAACGGTTTTTGGAAATCATCAAAAGAGGATTATATGTTCCAAAAGTCAGAAAGGCTACAAAAGTTCCGAAATCTGTAATTAAAAAGAGAATTAAGGATAAAAAGAATATTTCTGAAATAAAACAATCTCGTAAAAAGCCCAGATTAGATTAATTTTAAATCTAACACACAATTTGATTTTTGTGATTGATTTTTATAATTGCCTTTTGATTTTTGCAATTTTAAACACTACTTTTGCACTGTCTCAAAGGGGTGCTCTAAATAACGAGCTGAGATCATACCCAAAGAACCTGAGCGAGTAATGTTGCTAAGGGAAAAAACGACAAACATTTCAGTGTAAACTATATTTTGTCGGGAACACATTTATTAATTTAACCAAAAGAATAATTCCCCCTTTTATTCGTAATTCTTTACGGATGAAAACTTTTTTAAAAAGTACTGAGGTACTAAGTTACAAAGGTTCTAAGTTGAACCAAAAGTCTATTTTCTTTATTCTATTCTCTTTATTCTATTCTCTATTCTCTACTGCACAAGAGCAGGATTCAACCAAAGTTAATCAGCTGGATAATGTATTGGTTTCAGCAGTTCGTGTTACTACAAAAACACCCGTGAGTTTTAGCAATATGGATAAAAAGGAAATCAAATACAGAAATTTAGGTCAGGATATTCCAATTTTAATGAATTACCTTCCATCAGTCGTAACCACTTCTGATGCCGGAAACGGAATGGGCTATACAGGAATCCGTGTTCGCGGAAGCGATGCAACTAGGGTAAATGTTACCATAAACGGAATTCCGTATAATGATGCCGAAAGTCAGGGGACCTTTTGGGTAAACATGCCAGATTTTGCTTCTTCGGTAGAAAGCCTGCAATTACAGCGTGGTGTAGGAACGTCAACCAACGGTTCCGGTGCTTTTGGTGCCAGTCTGAATATGCTGACAGATAATTATGCTTCAAAAGCAAATGGTGAAATTTCGAGCTCTTATGGGACTTTCAATTCGAATAAAAATACGGTTAAATTCAGTACTGGTCTTTTAAACGACCATTTTGAACTGGCCGGACGTTTGTCTACAATGAAATCAGACGGTTATGTAGACCGGGCAAGTTCTGATTTGAAATCTTATTTTCTTCAGGGAACCTATGTTGGGAAAACCACTTTAATTAAAGCATTGGTTTTTGGTGGAACACAGAAAACGTATCAATCCTGGAACGGAATTGATGCTGAGAAATTAAATGATGACCGTCAATACAATTCTGCAGGTGAATATACAGATGAAGCAGGAAAAACCCGCTATTACGATAATGAAACTGATAATTACAATCAGGATCATTATCAGTTGCACTGGAGTGAATCATTTTCTGATAAGTGGAGTACGAATTTAGCTTTTCATTATACGAAAGGAAAAGGTTATTACGAAAATTATAAACAAGATGCTGATATGGCCGATTATGGTTTGCTTCCTGTTGATGCGGTAAATACAACTGATTTAGTGCGTCAAAAATGGTTGGACAATGATTTCTACGGAACTACTTTTTCTGCAAAATATAAAGATCAAAAACTGGATGTGATTTTAGGTGGAGGCTGGAATAAATACGAAGGTGATCATTTCGGAAAAGTAATCTGGGCAAGATATGCATCACAGTCAGAATTAGGCGACCATTATTACGATGATTTTTCGACTAAAACTGATGGAAATATTTTTGTAAAAGCCAATTATCAGATAATGGATAAATTAAGTTTTTATGGCGATTTGCAATACCGAAATGTGAATTATACAGCCAATAGTTGGGAAACCGGTGTGGTAGATGATACTTTTGATTTTTTTAATCCAAAAGCAGGTTTAAACTTTGAAATCAATCAAAAAAGCACACTGTATTTTTCATATGCCCGTGCCAATCGTGAACCAAACAGAACCGATTATGAAGGAGGAAATGTAAAGCCTGAAAAATTAAATGATTTTGAATTAGGATGGAGATTTAACTCTGAGAAATTTCAACTGACTACGAACTTGTATTATATGGGATACAAAGATCAATTGATTTTAACGGGAACCTTAGACGATGTCGGAAATCCAATTCGCTCAAACACAGACAAGAGTTATCGTTTAGGTTTTGAAGCCGATGCAACAATTAAACTTTCTGATAAATTTATTATTAGACCAAACTTCACCTTAAGTAGTAATAAAAATGTCGATTTGGATGTTGAAGGTCAAAACTACGGTACAACTAATATTGCCTATTCACCTTCTGTTATTGCCGGAAACATAATCGTGTTCAGCCCGATTCAGGATTTGCATATTTCGTTATTACAAAAATATGTAGGAGAGCAATACATGAACAATATCGAATTACCATCAGCAAAACTGGCAGATTATTTTGTAAACGATTTGAATGTTTCTTTTGAAATTAAGCCAAAATCCGTATTCAAATCAATAACGATTACAGGATTGGTTAATAATATTTTAGATAAAAAATATGTTTCAAACGGAGCAATGTGGGATATTTATCCTTACTATTATCCTCAGGCAGGAATCAATTTATTAGCAGGACTAACATTGAAATTTTAGGGACATACCTGCAAAAAAACAAAGCCTGAAAATTTAAAACTTTCAGGCTTTGTTTTTAGTTATAGACGTGAATCACAGTTCCACTTACTTCAACACGATATTGTTTTAAGGGATATTCTTTTCCTCCTTGACCAGTAAATAAACTATATTGTGCATCATCACAAGAGCAAACGGCATTAATACCATCAATAGTCATAGCAGTGCAAGAAGTTAATGCCTGATTAGGACATGCTGCATCAAAAGCATTATAACCGCTTCCTGCATTAAAAATGATAACGCCTTTAGCGCCATAACCGGAAATAATAACGCCGTTACTTACATACTTCAGATTAGAGTAAGCCGGTAAATTCATATCTATACTGAAATTCACAGTATAATTTGGGATGTAAGGGTTTTTGTTATTTATATCGTTATCACTGCACGAAAAAAGTACAGAAATAAAAAGTATTAAAAGCCAGATTTTTTTCATTTTTTAAAGGTAATTAGTGAAACAAAAATAATTTATTTGATTATGAATTTTATATGATTAACATATAATTATGTACTATAAAAAATAATACTATATTTGTAATAAGAAAATCCCGTCCCGATGGGATTTTTTGTATTTATATAAACGATGAAGTTATGAGTAAAGTATCTTATTATACAGCAGAAGGATTAAAAAAATTAAAAGAGGAGTTGGAGCACTTAAAAAGTGTAATGCGTCCAAAGGCATCTGCGGATATAGCTGAAGCAAGAGATAAGGGTGATTTATCTGAAAATGCCGAATATGATGCTGCAAAAGAAGCACAGGGTTTATTAGAAATGAGAATTTCTAAATTAGAAGAAGTATATTCTAATGCCAGATTAATTGATGAATCACAATTAGATGTTTCAAAAGCATTGGTATTATCTAACGTTAAAATCAAAAACCAAAGCAACGGAATGGAAATGAAATATACACTTGTTGCAGAAAGTGAAGCAGATCTAAAAACCGGAAAAATTTCGGTAACTTCTCCTATCGGAAAAGGCTTGCTTGGAAAATCTGTTGGGGAAGTAGCTGAAATTACCGTACCGAATGGCGTTTTAAAATTTGAAATTCTGGAGATTTCCAGAGACTAATATTTTTCGGTTTATCGTTGAACCGTTAAATCGGTTAAACGATTCAACAATTAAACGATTTAACAAATAAACAATGAGTTCTATATTTACCAAAATAGTAAACGGAGAAATTCCTGCCTATAAAATTGCCGAAGATGATCATTTTTTAGCTTTTTTAGATGTAAATCCAAATGCTAAAGGACATACACTATGTATTCCAAAAAAGGAAATCGATAAGATTTTTGATATGGATGATGAACTGTATTTGGGATTGATGAAATTTTCTAAAAAGATTGCAATAGCTTTAGAAAAAACAGTTCCCTGCAAAAGAATTGGCATGGCAGTTGTTGGTTTAGAAGTTCCTCATGCGCATGTACATCTGATTCCGTTAAATGAAATGGATGAAATGCGTTTTCTAAATAAAGTGTCACTTTCGAAAGAAGAATTTGAAACTTTGGCGAAAAACATTCAGTCGAATTTATAATTTTGATGTCAGGTTGAGCGAAGTAGAAATCTTTTGATATTCAAAATTTCCAACCACTTAATGATTAAATAAAAAAGTGTAGCAAAAATAATTTTCGCTACACTTTTTTATTTAGTGAAACCTGAAATGTAGTTCCTTTCCCTATTTCAGAATGTAAAACCCTGATTTTTCCACTATGATATTCTTCAACAATTCTTTTGGTTAATGAAAGACCTAATCCCCATCCACGTTTTTTAGTAGTAAAACCGGGTTCAAAAATAGTTTTGAATTGGTTTTTTGAAATTCCGGTTCCGGAATCTTTTACATTTATTTTTACATGATGATGATCCTGTTCGATAACAAGTTCTAAAGTTCCTTTTCCTTTCATGGCATCAATAGCATTTTTGACTAAGTTTTCAATAGTCCAGCTGTGCAATGTGGTATTGAATAAAGCGACAATGGGTTCTTTAGGCGCCGAATAGGAAAAGGCTACCTGTTTAGAAAAACGGGATTGCAAATAGTCATAAGTACTTAAAGTTTCAGCAACGATATCATGCTCTTCTAAAACCGGAACAGAGCCAATCTTTGAAAAACGATCCGTAATAGTTTGAAGACGTTCCACATCTTTTTCAATTTCTAATGTAATTGTCTGGTCAATTTCTTCTGTTTTTAATATTTCTATCCAGCCAATTAATGAGGAAAGGGGAGTGCCAATCTGATGCGCTGTTTCTTTTGCCATTCCGGCCCAGAGTTTGTTTTGAGTGGCCATTTTAGTGCTTTTGTAAAAATTATAAATCAAAGCAGCAAACAAAAAGATAATCAATAACAGAGCAATAGGATAATACTTAAGTTTATTCAGTAATGCCGAATTTCCGTAATATAACTGTTGGTGTTTTCCGGGAGCGTATTCAAAAATTATAGGCTCATTTTCACTTTTTAATTTATTCAGATATTTTTTAAACTTCTCCTTGTCATTAAGAATTTCGTCAGGAACATTTTTAGAATTAATGACCTTATCGTACATCACCAGCATTACCGGAACTGAACTGTTACTGTTTGTAATTTCCAGAGGCAAGTCAAGGTCTGTATATTCGTCTGCATTAATAATTGTTTTTTGTGCGTTGGCCAAAATATTCATTTTCAGCCTCTCTTCATTTTTGAATATCTGAAAAAAGGTATAGGTATTCCAAAGTATCAGCGAAATGATTGAAAAGGAAATAAAAATAATAATCCAACGGGTAGTATTTCTGCTTTCAGAAAAATTCATAAAGTAATTTTTGAGGTATAAATATAACGAAATAAACACATTTAATATTTTGTGGATGTTTAAAGATTTTTGTTTTTAAGACAGAAACTATTTCTTTGGCAAAAACCATTTCTATACTTTTGTAATTGCTGAAACGAGATTCGGTTAAAAAGAAAAAAATATGATTAGCATTAATCCAAAAGAGATACCAACGGCAAAATTACAAGGCTATCTGCAAAGTGCCATTGGGCCCCGGCCTATTGCTTTTGCAAGTACAATTAGTGCAAAAGGGATTCCTAATTTGTCGCCTTTTAGTTTCTTCAATGTGTTTAGTGCGAATCCTCCAATTTTAGTTTTTTCACCCTCAAGACGTGTGCGTGACAATACTATTAAACACACTTTGATTAATGCCGAAGCTACCCGCCAAGTTGTAATTAATGTAGTAAATTATGACCTGGTGCAGCAAACTTCTTTGGCAAGTACGGAATATGGGGATGGAGTAAATGAATTTATAAAAGCAGGTTTGACACAAATACCTTCAGATATAGTAAAACCATATCGTGTAAAAGAATCTCCGGTGCAGTTTGAATGTAAAGTAACACAGATTATTCCGTTAGGGACAGAAGGCGGTGCAGGAAATCTGATTCTTTGCGAAGTAGTGAAAATTCATATTCACGAGTCAATTTTAGATGAAAACGGAAGTATTGATCAGCATAAAATTGATTTGGTTTCAAGATTGGGAAATAATTGGTATTCAAGGTCGAATCAGGGACTTTTTGAAGTACAAAAACCATTGACAACTTTAGGGGTTGGAGTAGATGCAATTCCAAATTTTATCAGGGAAAGTTCTGTTTTTGACGGAAATGATCTCGGAAAATTAGGCAACATAGAAGCCTTGCCTACAAGAGAAGAAGTTAGTATATTTGTGAAAGAAAATTTTTCGGTAAAAGGAGTTTTAAGCTCTGACGATCAGGAAAAAATCCATTTAGAAGCCAAAAAACACCTCAATAATGGTGATGTTTTGTCAGCATGGAAAGTGCTTTTGGCAAAGAAATAAGAAACGAAACAATAATTAAATAAACGAAGATGGAAGTTACAGGAAAAGTAAAAGTGGTTAACCCAGAGCAGCAAGTTAGTGCCTCATTCAAAAAAAGAGAATTAGTTGTTACTACTGATGAGCAGTACCCACAGCACATTTTAATTGAATTTACACAAGATAAATGTGATTTATTAAGCAGCTACAAGCAAGGTGAGGCTGTAAAAGTTTCGATCAATTTAAGAGGAAGAGAATGGGTTAATCCACAAGGAGAAACCAGATATTTTAATAGTATTCAAGGTTGGAGAATCGAAAGATTAGCAGCGGAAGGTCCTGGGCAAACGCCTCCAATGCCAGCAGCAGAAGCTTTTGCTCCGGCAACAAATTTAAACGAAGACGAACCGGACGATTTGCCATTCTAAAAAAGTTTAAAATCCAAAATTTACAAATTCCAAATCCCAAAATTCATAACGTATTGGGATTTGGAATTTTGTTTTTTTGAAAGTGATTTTATTATTTCTGACGAAGGAGACCAGAGTGACAGCGAAAAGGCGAAGCAAATCACGCAATAAACTCCACAAGAAAGATATTGAGATTTGAAATTGCCATTGTTATTGAAATTGAATTTTTAAAATGTATTATTTACAACAGGATTTATTTTTTCCACCAGTTTCAGACGCCGATGAAGAAGGGATTCTGGCCATTGGCGGTGACTTAAGTTCAGGACGGTTGCAGCTGGCGTATAAAAGCGGAATTTTTCCGTGGTTTAATGAGGGAGATCCCATTCTTTGGTGGGCGCCAGATCCGAGAATGGTTTTGTTTTTAGACGAATTGATTGTTTCTAAAAGTATGCGTAATGTTTTGAACCGAAATCACTTTAAAGTTACCTTTAATCAGAATTTTGCAGCCGTAATTTCTAATTGTCAGGAAATAAAAAGGGATGGACAAAACGGAACCTGGATTTCAAACGAAATGATCGATGCCTATTGCAAATTAAACGCAGAAGGAATCGCAAAATCGGTTGAAGTTTGGCAGGATGAGGTTCTGGTTGGAGGCTTATACGGAATTGATTTAGGACATATTTTTTGTGGTGAAAGTATGTTTTCTAAAGTTTCAAATGCTTCTAAAGTAGCTTTTATAGCATTGGTAAGGTATTTAAAAACACAAAATTATAAATTATTAGACTGTCAGGTTTATAATCCGCATTTAGAAAGTTTAGGATGCCGCGAAATTGAGCGTGAGCATTTTATGTCTATTTTAAAAAGTAAATAAAATGAGTACTGTTTATACTGTAAAAGAAATTTATATTTATCCGATAAAAAGTCTTGCGGGAATTAGTTGTCAACAGGCTTTTGCTGAAGAAATGGGTTTTGAAAACGATCGTCGGTGGATGTTGCTGGATTCGGATAATCAACACATAACACAGCGTGAATACCCTTTAATGAGTCAGTTTTATCCGGAGATTTCAGGCGGTAAAATCAGCATCACTTTTAAGGATCAAAAGCATGAATTTTCAATTGATGAACATTTAGAACATCAGATTTATACTAAAGTGTGGGAGGACAAAAGTTTTGTTTTCGAAGTAAATAAAGCGACTTCAAAATGGTTTAGCGATCATATAGGATTCGAATGTAAATTGGTTAAAATTATTAAGACCGGAGACCGTAAGCATGAAAGTTCAAGGTCAAAAGAAATCTATAATGTTAGTTTTGCGGATGCTTATCCTTATTTACTCATTGGTACTCAAAGCCTGGATTTTTTAAACGATAAGCTCGAAGAAAAAATTACGATAAAAAGATTCCGTCCCAATATTGTTGTGAGTACTCAAAACGCTCATGAAGAAGATGATTTTGAGACTTTTAAGGTTGGAGAGGTTCAGTTTAAAAATGTAAAACCATGCGGAAGATGTATCATGGTTAACAATGATCCGCAGAATGGAGTTGTAAAAAAAGAACCTCTGAAAACCTTAAGTAAATATAGAAATTTCAACAAATCTGTTCTATTCGGAACCAATATTGTGGGTTTGAATCCCGGAATAATTCAGGTTGGTGATGAAGTTGTTTTTTAGAAGTTCAATTTCGTAAAATTATAATTCAAAGTATTAAAAAGTACTAATTCATTTTTTAATGTTGGCAATTCCAGAATTAATTTCAGTGTTTCATGCGCCATCATTGTGCCTATAATTCCGGGTAAGGTGCCAAGAACACCGTTTACACTACAATTCGGAACATACTTCGGATCCGGCATTTCAGGAAATAAATCACGAAGATTTTTGCTGCCGTTATGATTAAAAACAGCGACCTGACCTTCAAATTTTAAAATGCTTCCGTAAACGAGAGGTTTGTTTAAAGTGACACAGGTATCATTTACCAGATAACGGGTTGTAAAATTATCAGAACCATCCACAACAATATCATATTGCTGAATTATCTGAGCTGCATTTTCAATAGTTAATTTTTCAGTAATAGGTTCAGCCTGAATTAAAGGGTTTAGTTTCGAAACAATATTTTGGGCTACAATAGCTTTCTGCTGACCAATTTCGTTTTCAGTATATAAAATTTGTCGGTGTAAATTATGAATTTCGATGGTGTCAAAATCCATTATTCCAATAAAACCAACTCCTGCGGTAGCAATATATTGTAAAATGGGACAGCCTAAACCTCCGGCTCCAATAACCAGAACTTTCGCTTTTTTGATTTTTTCCTGACCTTCATCGCCAATTTCGGGTAAGATAGTCTGTCTGCTGTAACGTAAAAATTCTTTTATAATGCTCATTTTTTAAGTCTTAATGTTTGAAAGTTGTAAAGTCGAAAGTCAAAGGGTCTACTTCAAAAGTTGATAGACTTTATGACTTTCGACTTTAAGACTTTTGGCTAAATGTTCTGTCCCAATCTTTCCAAACGGGTTCATAGCCAGCTTTTTTTATAATTTGTTTAATTTCTTCTGCAGAACGTTCGTCGCTGATTTCAAACTGTTCCAAAGATTGCGGATCAACGACATAACCACCCGGATTAGTTTTAGAACCGGCACTCATACTCGTAACACCAATCGGAATAATATTGTTTCTGAATTTTTCGTTTTCACGTGTTGAAATCGAAATTTCCAAGTCTTCGTTCCATAAGCGATAAGCACAAATTAACTGTGTCAGATCTTTATCGTCCATAATAAAATTGGGTTCGATAATGCCTTCTGCAGGTCTTAATCTTGGAAATGATACTGAATATTTCGTCTGCCAGTATTTTTTTTGAAGATAATCCAGATGCAGGGCATTAAAAAAACTATCAGTTCGCCAGTCTTCCAAACCTAATAAAACTCCCAAACCTATTTTATGAATTCCCGCAGTTCCAATTCGGTCTGGAGTTTCAAGCCTGAAATCAAAATTTGATTTTTTGCCCTTGGTATGATATCTTTTATAAACTTCCTGATGGTACGTTTCCTGATAAACCAAAACCGAATATACACCTGCTTCGTGTAAACGTTGATATTCTTCGGTTGAAAGTGGTTGAACTTCTACGGAAATAATAGAAAATTGTTCTCTGATTAAATTAATGGCATTCAGGAAATAATTAATATTTACCGTATAATTGGCTTCGCCTGTTACCAGTAAAACATGATCGAAACCGTTTTTTTTTAATGCTTCAACTTCTTGTTTGATTTCTGAATCAGAAAGTGTTTTTCGTTTGATTTTATTATCAAGACTGAATCCACAATAGGTACAGATATTTTGACATTCATTGCTCAAATAAAGTGGTGCATACATCTGGATAGTTTTGCCGAAACGTTTTTTGGTAATTTCATGGCATTCCCGGGCCATCTGCTCTAAATAAGGCTGAGCTGCTGGTGAAATCAAAACCAGAAAGTCATCAAGATTTCTTTTGGTTTTGGCTAAAGAATATTCAACATCTTTTGATGTGGTTTGGTATATTTTTGATTGAATGGAATCCCAATCGTATTGTTCAAAAGCAGATTTGAATGTTTTCATTGTATTATTTTATTTCACACAGATTTTTGCCTAGTTAAGCAGATAAAAAGTGATTTCTTTTTATTCATATAAAAAAGCCGTCAAAGGGCTGGAAGCCACAGCATAGTTTTGCTGATTAGCAACCTTGGCTTCAAACGCTTTTCTCCCTGCGATTACGGCTTCTTTAAAAGCTTCTGCCATTAATTTTGGATTTCCGGCGACAGCTATTGCAGTATTTACCAAAACTGCATCGGCACCAATTTCCATAGCTTTTGCAGCATCAGATGGAGCTCCAATTCCGGCATCGACTATGACAGGAACACTACTTTGTTCGATGATAATTTCTAAAAAATCAATTGTTTTTAAGCCTTTGTTACTCCCAATTGGCGAACCTAATGGCATGACTGCAGAAGTTCCTGCATTTTCCAGATGTTTGCATAAAACGGGATCAGCATGAATATATGGCAGAACAAAAAAACCAAGTTTAGCAAGTTCTTCAGTAGCTTTTAAAGTTTCAATTGGATCCGGCATCAAGTATTTTGGATCCGGATGAATTTCAAGTTTGACCCAATTTGTTTCGAGTGCTTCACGTGCCAATTGTGCAGCAAAAATAGCTTCTTTTGCATTTCGGGCACCTGATGTGTTGGGCAATAAATTGATGTTGGGATGCTGTAAATGTGATAAAATTGCATCTGTATCGGTTTCGAGATCAATACGCTTTAAGGCCACTGTTACCAGTTCACTTTCTGAAGCTAAAATGGCTTCTTCCATTTGCAGGTTAGAACCGAATTTTCCTGTTCCCAAAAATAAACGGGAATTAAAGATTTTATCTCCTATTTTAAATAATGACGTCTGCATGTAATTTGTCGTTAAGTTGTTGAACCAGTTTTTCTTTTTGAAGGCTTTTTGTAATCATTCCGGAAACGGCAATGCCATGAACACCTGTTTTCATCAGGCTTTCTATATTTTCTAAAGTGATCCCGCCAATGGCATAAACCGGTGTTGTAATGTTTTCTGATTTCATTTTATTCAGGATAGAAACATAACCTTCTGCACCTAAAATGGGACTTAGTTTTTCTTTCGTTTCAGTAAACTGAAAAGGTCCTAAACCAATATAATCGCAGCCGTTTTTTGTCTGCAGAAGAAGATCTTCAAAAGTATTTGCGGTTGCACCAATGATTTTTGTGTCTCCTAAAATAGCCCTGGCTGCCAGGATATTCATGTCAGTCAAGCCTAAATGCACACCATCTGCTCCAATTTTATGAGCAAGTAAAACATCATCATTTACAATGAAAGTTGCCAGATATTCTTCGCATAAATTTTTTACTGCTTCGGCAAGAATTATTCTGTTTTCAAAAGTTTGATTTTTGAATCGCATTTGTATCCACTTACAACCAGCGTCCAATGCCTGATGGATATTATACAATTGTTTTTCGGCAGTTTCGCCTTGTGAGATATATTGTAATTTGTTAAACATAATGGTACCCAATTAGTGTTGATGTGGAGTTTAAATACTTTTCGATATATACTTTAGCTTCTAAACAAGCCGTTTTTAGGTCATAACCCAAAGCTAAATTGGCAGCAATGGCTGAGGATAACACGCAGCCTGATCCATGTTTTGGGCGGAAATTAATTTTAGTAGGCAGGAGTTCAATCAGATTACTTTTTAGAAATAAATAATCAGTGCCCAAAGCGGTATGATTATGGCCGCCTTTCAATAAAATAGCAGTTGGGAGTTCATTTTTAACCCAAAGTTTTTCAGAAATGAAATTGGGATAAAGCTGTAGTATTTCCTCATAATTGGGCGTTATCAAATCAATTTTGGACAACGTTTTTTGTAAATCTGTTTGGTTTTCGATTGTTAAAAATTCAAATTCGGTTGAAGATTTCAATACAGTATCCCAAACAATAAGGGTGTTTGGACTTAGCTTTTTAATTAAGGAAACCACTTCGTTTAAATAAAAAAAGGAAGGAACGATACCAATTTTAACTGATTTTATTGTATAATTTTTAAATAGCTTTTTTATAGAACGTAGCACAAAATCAAGTGATGTCCATTCTATTTCGTAGAATTTACAATCGGTTTGAATTGTATTTGCAGTGCTGATAGCCAATCCCTGTACCTGATGCTGTTCAAAAGTTTTAGTATCTGCTAAAATTCCGGCACCTCCTGAAGGGTCTAAACCAGCTATGCTGAGAGCGAAAGGACGATTTTTTGACATAGTTTAAAATTTTTAATTGCATTTGGATTATTCCAGATGGTACCTAAAAGAGCAACATCATCAAAACCACTTTGTAAAGGCTTTTCAACATTGCCCGAATAAATTCCGCTTAAAGCAACCATTTTGGTATTAAAATTTTCTCTCTGTTTTATTGCTTCAAAAAGATTGGTTTGTGAACTGTAATTTTCCTTTGAAATACTAGGAAATACAGGACTCAAAAAAGCATATTCAAAAATGTTTTCCAATGCATTAAAATCCTGAATCGAATGTGTTGACGTTGACAAAACATAACCCGATAGTTCAGGAAAATCGATTGCTTTTTTTCTTTCTGTTTCTGAAAAATGAATTCTGTTGATTCCAAAGTCAGCTGCTATCTGATGATGGGTATGTAAAACCAGATTTTTTCGATGTTTATGCTTTATCTGATGAATGAATTTTGCTGTTTCTACTTCTGAAAAATCCGGTTTCCGAATATGAAGTAAAGACAATCCTTCTTCAAATAAGGAATCAATAATGCCGATTTCATTTGCAATTGGAGAAGGATTTGTAATTACAATCATATTTCGTAAAATGTTTTCTGTGAGATGTAAAATGTGAAAATCAATCAATGCCTTTCACATTTTACAAATATCATCTCACATTATATGTAAATCTCTTTCCCTTGTTCAATAAATTCTTCTGATTTCTCCTGCATCCCTTTTTCGGCGGCGGCGACATCCCTGATTTCCTGAGATATCTTCATGGAGCAGAATTTTGGTCCGCACATCGAACAGAAATGGGCGACTTTTGCACCGTCAGCCGGAAGCGTTTCATCGTGGAATTCTCTTGCTGTATCAGGATCTAACGCCAAATTAAACTGATCTTCCCAGCGGAATTCAAATCGTGCTTTACTCAAGGCGTTGTCTCGATATTGCGCTCCCGGATGACCTTTGGCCAAATCAGCAGCGTGTGCAGAAATTTTATAAGTGATTACTCCATCTTTAACGTCTTTTTTATTAGGTAAACCAAGATGTTCTTTCGGTGTTACATAACACAACATCGCGCAACCGTACCAGCCTATCATAGCAGCTCCGATTGCAGATGTAATATGATCATAACCTGGTGCAATATCAGTTGTTAATGGGCCTAAAGTATAAAATGGCGCCTCATGGCAATGTTCTAATTGTTTGTCCATGTTTTCTTTGATCATGTGCATCGGAACGTGTCCCGGACCTTCAATAAAAACCTGAACGTCGTGTTTCCAGGCAATTTTTGTCAGTTCTCCTAAAGTTTCTAATTCGGCGAATTGAGCGGCATCGTTGGCATCTGCAATAGATCCGGGACGTAAGCCATCTCCAAGGGAAAAAGCAACATCATATTGCTTCATAATTTCGCAGATTTCTTCAAAATGTGTGTAAAGGAAATTTTCTTTATGATGGAACAGGCACCATTTTGCCATAATAGAACCACCACGGGAAACGATTCCGGTAACACGATTAGCGGTTAAATGAATATAACGCAGTAAAACTCCGGCATGAATTGTAAAATAAGAAACACCTTGTTCTGCCTGTTCGATTAAAGTATCCCTGAAAACTTCCCAGGTTAAATCTTCTGCGATTCCTTTTACTTTTTCTAAAGCCTGATAAATCGGAACAGTACCAATTGGAACCGGCGAATTACGTATAATCCATTCTCTGGTTTCGTGAATGTTTTTTCCGGTTGACAAATCCATAATCGTGTCAGCTCCCCAGCGGCAAGCCCAGACTGCTTTTTCAACTTCTTCCTCGATACTTGAAGTCACAGCACTGTTTCCAATATTTGCATTTATTTTCACTAAAAAGTTACGTCCAACAATCATAGGCTCACTTTCCGGATGGTTGATGTTATTTGGGATGATAGCTCTTCCGCAGGCAACTTCGCTACGAACGAATTCAGGCGTGATTTTGCTTTTTGGGGTATTGGCACCAAAACTATGTCCGCTATGCTGACATTGCATGGCTTTGGTTTGTTCGTTTAAAAGTTCGATGCGCTGATTTTCACGAATCGCAATATATTCCATTTCAGGAGTGATGATTCCTTGTTTAGCGTAGTATAATTGTGTTACGTTCGTGCCTTTTTTTGCACGTTTTGGCTGATGTAAATATTCAAAACGCAGATGGTCTAAACTTTCATCCTTCAAGCGAGTTTGCCCATAATCTGAAGTTATTTCGTTTAAGATTTCAACATCATTTCGTTCTAAAATCCATTGTTCCCTTAAACGTGGCAAACCTTTTCGGATGTTGATTTCGATGTCCGGATCAGTATAAGCTCCCGAAGTATCGTAAACGCTAACGGGTGGATTTTTCTCAATTCCGCCATTCGAAAGTTTGGTGTCGCTTAAATGAATTTCGCGCATTGCAACTTTTATGGGATGAATTTCGCCATCGATATATACTTTTTTAGAATTTGGAAATGGGGTTCTGGATATTTGTTCTTCCTGATTCATTCTTCTTAGATTTGAATTAATATTGTTATTTTGATTGAAAATTTAAATTTCTCTTAGCCATTTTCTGCCAGGGATAGAAGTGTAAAGCCCGTAAAGGAGAAAACCGTAAAAAAAACAAGGAATAAAAAAGCGACCAGCGGAAGCTTTGTTATGACTATGTTTTTGTGGTTGACGACTGCGGACTTGTAACGGATAGCCCGTTTGTGCAGCCAAATTATCCTCCCTGAGTGGCAGAGATAATTAGAATTTCGTCAGTTTCGGATACAAAATGCCGGCTCCAGTTTATTTTTGGAACAACGGTATTGTTAATGGCAACGGCGATTCCGTTTTGTTTGTTTGGAATTTCGAGATCGAGCAATGATTGAACGCTTAGCGATTCAGCATTGAATTGTTTGATTTGTTGGTTGATTTTTAGTTCCATTCCTTTGAATTTAGTGTATAGTGACACATTAGGAATGGCTACAATTACGCACAAAAAAATGCGTGAAGAAGTCATCTTACTTTTCCCTACGCTAGTATGAACTAGATCAGGTTCAGAGGGTAAAATCTCAGCCTGCACGATGCAGACACCCCTAAAGTGTGAAGCAAATGTAATGAAAATTTTGTTTGGGAGTTTAAAAAAGTTTCAGGTTTCAGGTTTCTGCTTATTGGTAAACCTGAAAATCTAGGCCGTTTATTTAGTTCTTATCCAGCAATCTTCAGCGTGATCATTGACCATTCCGGTAGCCTGCATGTGTGCGTAAACTACCGTTGAGCCTACAAATTTGAATCCTCTTTTTTTTAAATCCTTACTAATTTCATCAGAAAGCGGAGTAGTGGCAGGAACGTCTTTTGAGGTTTTTGGATTGTTTATTACGGGTTTTCCGTTGGTGAATTTCCAGATATAATCAGAGAAACTTCCAAACTCTTTCTGAATCTTCATAAAAGCCTGAGCGTTTGAAACAGCCGCTTTTATTTTGAGTTTGTTGCGGATGATTCCGGTGTTTTGCATCAATTCTTCGATTTTCTCTTCAGAATATTGAGCTACTTTTTTATAATCAAAATGATCAAAGGCATTTCTGAAATTTTCTCTTTTGTTTAAAATAGTAATCCAGCTTAATCCGGTCTGAAAAGTTTCAAGAATTAGAAATTCGAATAGAGTAGGGTCATCATAAACAGGAACGCCCCATTCTTCATCATGGTATTTTTTATATAAATCGCTGGAAGTGCACCAGCCACATCGAATTAGATCTTGAGTGGTCATTATTTATCCTGAATTTCTTTATGCAGATTATCTTTTTCTAGATACTTTTTAATCCAATGATGTCCTGCGTAAATTAAAGGCGTTAGTAAAATGGCAACCGAAAGTTTAAATACATAACCGGTTAATCCTGATGTAATGAAAGTTTCAAAATCAATTTTCCCAGGTAGCCAGAATGCGATTCCAAGAACAATAAACGAATCAAATAATTGAGAAATTACAGTTGAACCTGTTGCTCTGAGCCAAATCTTTTTTTCTCCCGTACGTTTTTTAAAAAACCAGAATATCCAAACATCTATTAATTGTGACACTATAAAAGCTATTAAACTTCCGACAATTATCCACATACTTTGACCAAAAACTGCCTGAAATTGCTCATCATTTACGGGACTAATTCCTTTTGCTGCCGGAATTACAATTGCCATAAAAAGGATAAGAAAAGCATAAGCAATTAAACAAGCTGTAATAAATGATAATTTTTTTACTCCCTTTTCACCAAAATATTCATTGATTAAATCTGTTGTAAGAAATACAATTGGCCAGGGCAAAATCCCGATACTCATTACAAATGGACCAATCTGAATCAGTTTTCCTCCTATAAGTTCTGCTACAACGGCATTAGTGATAAATATTCCTGCCAGAATTACAAATACAATCTCTCTTTTGGTTTTAAACATAAAAATTTGCTAAATGATACATCAAATTTAAGGTATTTCTATTTAAAATTTCGGGAGAAGTAACAAATTAAAAGTGATGTTTGCTGTAATAAAATTGTAAATTTGGTTTTGATGATTCATTAGAATAGTTTTTGAAAACAAAATTTCTAATTTGTCGAATGATCACTTTACGAATAAAATCAATTTTAGTTTTTATGAATACGACTGTTTTAAATAACAATACTTTAGAATTAAATTCACAGAATCCGCTGCTTCAAAAATGGACAGGACCATATGGAGGAGTTCCATCTTTTCACGAATATAAGGTTTCAGATTTTAAACCTGCAATAGAAATTGCGATTCAGGAAAAATTAGATGAATTAGATAAAATTGCGTCTAATCAGGAGTCGCCTTCTTTTGAGAATACAATCGAAGCTTTAGAACTGTCAGGAAAAACAATCGCAAGAATCCGTGAAATCTTCGAAGTCTTCAGTTCAAATATTTTTACTCCTGAGTTCGGAATTGTAGAAACAGAAATGTCTCCAAAATTATCTGAGCTGAATGATAAAATGTATCAAAACCACAAGCTTTTTCTAAGAATAGAAACTATATATAATTCAGAAGAATATGAAAGTCTGAATAGCGAACAGCAAAGATTGGTTTGGTGGTATTATACTAATTTTGTTCGGGAAGGGGCAAAATTAAATAGCAATGACAAACAAAAAGTGGCAAATATTAATCAGGAATTAGCACTTCTGTTTACTAAGTTTAGTCAAAATTTATTAGCCGAAGAACAGAATCAATTTATTGAATTAAAATCAGAAAAGGATTTTGACGGTCTTCCTGAAGAGATAAAAAAGGCAGCTATTGCTGAAGCAAAAGCCAGAAAGATTGAAACTCTAGGCTGTATTCTAAATACAAGATCTTCTATTGAGCCTTTTTTGACATTTTCTAAGAATAGAAATTTAAGACAGAAAGCTTTTGATATTTTTGTAAAAAGAGGAGATAACGGAAATGAAAATGATAATAATGCGATACTTATTTCAATTTTGAAATTACGAAGTGAAAAAGCAGTATTGTTAGGTTATTCTTCTTTTGCAGAATGGAGTATGTCAAATAAGATGGCAAAGAATCCTGGTGAAACATTAGCATTGATGCATTCTGTTTGGAAACCTGCTGTTGATAAAGTACATCAGGATGTTGCAGAAATGCAAAAGATTGTTGATGCTGAAGGGGGGAACTTTAAAATTGAGCCATGGGACTATCGCCATTATGCTGAAAAAGTTAGAAAATCTAAATATGATTTGGATCAAAATGAAGTAAAACAATATTTGCAACTGGAAAACTTACGCAAAAGTATGTTTTGGGTGGCAGGTAAATTGTTCAATTTAAGTTTTAAACAAATCGATACGATTCCGGTTTTTCACCCGGATGTTCGTGTTTGGGAAGTTAATAATGACGAAACCGGTAAAACCATTGGGCTTTGGTATTTTGATCCTTATGCAAGAGCAGGAAAACGTTCAGGAGCATGGATGAGTTCTTACAGAGATCAGCAAAAGTTAAGTAATGTACTTCCGATTGTTTCTAACAATTGTAATTTTATAAAAGGAAACGCTAATGAACCGGTTTTAATTTCCTGGGATGATGCAACAACTTTATTTCATGAATTTGGCCATGCGCTTCATGGTTTATCTTCCAATGTAACATATCCGAGTTTGTCAGGAACGGCAGTAGCGAGAGATTATGTAGAATTTCCATCTCAATTATTAGAGCATTGGCTGGCTACTCCTGAAGTATTAAATAAATTTGCTTTGCATTACAAGACAAACGAGCCATTGTCGGAATCTTTGGTTGAGAGAATAGAAAAAGCAGCCAATTTTAATGAAGGTTTTGCAACTGTAGAAACAATTTCAAGCTCTTTTGTTGATATGGAGCTTCATCTAACAACCGAAACAATTAATCCCGTTACATTTGAAGAAAAGATATTGAAAAAACTGAATATGCCTTCAGAAATTGTAATGCGCCATAGAATTCCACAATTTGCTCACATTTTTTCCGGAGATGGATATGCAGCCGGATATTATAGTTATTTATGGGCAGATGTAATTAATGCAGATGCTTATGAAGCTTTTATTGAAGGGAGTGGACCTTACGATAAAGAACTGGCAAAAAGACTTTATGATACGGTTTTTAGTGTTGGTAATACTATTGATAATGAAATAGGATATGAAAATTTCAGAGGAAGAGCGCCAAAATCGAATGCATTGATGAAGGCAAGGAATTTTCAGATTACAGATGAATAATTAAGACTGTTCAATTCTAAAGTATTTTTGTAAAAAAAAGCAAACCTCAATTATATAATTGAGGTTTGCTTTTTTTTAATGATTAGTAAAATTTACCACCATCCTTGTACATTGTAAACTACAGATTTAGCCTGACCATTACCATAAGCAACTCCTACTGCCTGATATGCTTTGATTAAGTCTCTTTTAAGATTGACATCTGTTTCAATTTTATAATCCCATTCTCTTTGTTCAAGATCTAAAACGCGTTTTGATATTTTTGCGGATAATGTTTTAACGTCATTATAACAGCCCGCTTGCGGATCAATAGAATTTAAAATTTCTCCAACTTGATTAGCTGTAGCAACATCCTGGTTTGCGGCCCAAAGATTATTTGCCTGAGCTAATTTTAGTTTGCAATCTCTGTTTATCATTTTATCAAACATAGGGGCAATTATAGCTACTGCTTTGTTGTAACAATCTGTACATTCTTCTGGAATTGCAGTTAGCTTGTAAATCGCTTCATCGTATTTTAGCTGTGCCTGAAGTGCCTGAGCTTCTTTGATTATTTGAGCGCAACGAGTATTGTAGTAATTGATGATTTTCTTTTTTCCATTTGATAAAAAATTCTGGATACTTTCATCATTGACATTTATACCTTTTATGGCTTCCATGTAGGCTAAGTTTTCATTTGTGCCAACTCCCTTAACCGATACTGTTTGACTTGAATATTTTTTTCCGTCCAAACCGTCACCAATATAAAATGTTACATCTAAGGTCAAAGCTGTCATTGGGGGAGCTGTAGCCAGCATATCTTTTGTAAGAACATTTATATTGGCTGTAATAATGAACCTTGAATCAATACCCGAAGCAGCTATTCCATTAGTACTGGTAATCTGGTTCAATTTGTTGATTAATAAATTTTCGGCTCCTGATGGCAGGTTTTCAATTTGCTCCGGAACATATGATGTAAGTGCAATATTTCCTAAAGCTTCATTTGTTGATGGACTTTGTGCAGTTGTAAAAAAGCTAAAGCCAAATATAGTTAACGCACTAAAAATACTTTTACTGATATAATTTTTCATAATTGTCTCTTGTTATTTTTCACCTAAAATAATTACAGCCTGTCCTAAACCTTTCATAGTTAATTTGTTCGGAATAGAATATGGAGCATTTTTTAAATAGTCCTGAAGCCCTCTAAGAAAACCTCTGGCATCAGTCGCTCTATTTTTACTGTCATATAAAGGAATGCGTACTTGTTCAAAAAGCATAGTGTTTTCGGTTGCATCACTTGTATTGAAACGACCTTTCACAGTGTTTTTAGCAATCCAGTCTTCTATGATAACGCTTAAATCTTGTCCATCATATTGCTTTTCTAAATTACCTGACCAGCCATTGAATTTTTTAATACGAACAATTATTTCTCTGCCATTTTCAAACATATCGTCAAAATGCTTTTGCAATTGTGCGTTAAAATTATCAACATGTGCCAAAACAGCTTCTTCTAAAAGTACTGGTATTTCTGCAGAAAAAGAAGGGGCTCCGGTTCCTTGTGCGGCAGCAATTTGTTTATCGGTATAAGAATCTATTCCCTGAAGTATAAAGTTTACTGATTTTTTTGGGCCAACTTGTTTTGTTTCCCAGGTTAGTTGGATGATAATATCTGCTTTAGCAACTTTTTTTATTTTATCGATTGGGCTTTCAGCAATTCCTGCTCCTGTTTTAGATGAAGTAAGATTATTTTCAGCACTTTCAGCTTCAAGTGTTTTAATGGCTGATTCCATATCTTTTAACGGGAATCCTCTTTCGGCCATCAAAGTATTGATTTTAGATATCACGGTTTTAATATCCATGTTCTCCTGAAAAACTTTTTTATAATTAGGAATTTTTACTTTCGTTCCCTGATTATCAAATTCCATCATGTATCCATTAGTGTTGCACCATACATCACTAGGGACTATCATAATAGTTGGTTTTTTTGCCTGAGAAAAAGCAAAACTTACAAAGAAAATTGTAAATAGAGCCAGTGTTTTTTTTATGTTAACTATTTTTTTCATTGGTTTGTTTTCAATTATTATTTAAGAATACCGTCAGCAATTAATTTCTTTTTTAAATCGGAGCGAAGAACTCTCAGAACAATACCTTTAGTAATACTCTTATGAGCTTTTCTTTTGTCTCTTTTTTCATTGTTTTCATCTCTTAAAGAAATAAAACGTTTGTAGTCTCCACCATCGGTAAAAAAAATGTTAAAATAATCTTCGTATTTCTCCCTGGCATTTACTTCTGTGATAAGAGGTTTTATTTCACATTCCTGCTTGCCTTCGTGTATTCCATTAAAAAGTACATCACGCACTGCATTTTTTTTCGCTTGTTCTTCTGCATCAGCTTTATTTTTTCCATTGCCCCATGCTTTTACAGTTTGGGACCCATCTAGTTCAACACCAAGGCATTCAGTTTTGTAGATGTAATTACCTGCAATTTTTTGCTGAGCATTCGAATTAGTAAGTAATAGTAAGAATGTTATTAATGGTAAAATTAATTTCATGTTTTGATATATTAAGATTAAAATCCTGATGATAAACTTCTGATGATTCCTGCTGCTTCCAGGTCTTTTCTTAGTGCATCTTTAGAAACAGATACGATTACACCAATCTTATACTCTTTTCCAACTTTCATACGATCTGAAGCATCTATATTTCCATCTGTTGATTCGCTTACATATTTCATGTATTTACCTCCTTCTTCAAAGAAAGACAAAAAGAATTCTTCTTTTTCAGATTCGATGTTTGGATTGGTAGTTAAAGGTTTTTGAGCATTACAGCCGCGTTCTCCTCCAGAAAACCCTTTAAAAATTATTCCGTGAACAGCATTTTTTTTAGCTTGAGTAATTGCTATTTTGCCATTTTTGGAATATGACCAAACTTTTACCAGGTAAGTTCCATCTGTGCCGATACCAGCACATTCGATCTCATATTTCCATTGGTTTGTAGCTTTGTCTGCTTTTTTTTGAGCTTGGCTAAAACCTGCCAGTGAGGATATTAAAATAAATAGTGTGAATAGTTTTTTCATTTTTAGTTTATATTTATTGTACGGATTATTTACCTTTTTTCTGAACCAATAACATCCCGGGAAAAAGTTCTTTCCCACTTATTTTTTTTAAGTATGTTTTGTCAGTAGTAGTATCGGGATTCTCAACGTCAGCACCATAGCGATTGTCCCAAATTGGGAATTTATCATCTATTTTAACCTGGCCAACAGTGACATATGACATAATTCCCTCTTCGTTAACTTGTTGTTCTAAAACATCAAAAACTGATTTATAAGATACACCTTCTTTTAATCCAATTTTAGCAGTCAGAGGTTCATTTGTATATATTGGTGTTTTGGTTTTAAATTCATCGTGATTTTTCTGTAGCTTAAAAATTACGGCATCCATAGCTTTCATTGTCGCTCTTTCTACTAATTTTAAATCTGTTTTATTAGTAAAGATTGAAGACTGTACGTCCGCCCAGGATTCATCCGTGCCTACATAAATCAATTTAAAAATATCCGTCTCATCAAAGGCTTTTTTTCTTTCCGGAGTAATAGTTTTATCTGTTGCCCAAAAATCAGCATAAAATTTAGCAGCAACTTCATCATTCCAATCCAGACGATATAAGTGTCCTTTTGTTTTTACAATATACCCTTTACCCGCAATAGTAACCCCCACAGATGTCAAGGCCGAAACATTTGATACATTCGATGCTCCAGGCACAAAAGCTGCTGCTTGAGAAACTATATTAAGGATACCACTTGTTTTTTTAGCGACTTCTTCTTTGTCAGTATATTTGAATTCATTGATGAGTACAAAGGTGTTTTTAATTAAATCCTCTCCCGCATCACCTAGCATGGCTAAACCTCTTTTACTGGCTCTTGCTTTTGCAATGTCCATAACAGTGGCGTCATAATTACCTCTGGATTTAATAAGACTCATATTAAATCCTCCTTTTGGTGAACGGTCAAACCATTTGGCAACTAATGCTTTAGCAATGTCATTGATTTCTTTTTGTTCTGCATTAATCCTGTCCTTGACTTCCTGAGGCAATAAGTCATATTCTTCTTTTTGTTGTTTTTGAGCATCAAAAACAACTCTTTTGTCTATATATTCTAATATTTTTTTCTTTTTCGTTACACCTATTTCTTTCGCTTCTACTTCAAGTCGTTTTCTTTCAGCTAAATATTCCTTTGCATAGGAAGTTTGAGAAACGGCTAAAAGGTTAAGCATCTGATTTGATACTGGTGCTGGTGAATCTGAAGTATCTTCGGAAGATTCTCCACCAGTTAAGGAAGAAAGTAGACCTGAACTTGTTGTTGGTTTTGAAAATGAAGTAAGTAACTCAGATGAAGGAGAAGGTAGCTTAGTTATGATTCTACTCCCTAAATTGTGATTATTGAATTTATCAGGTATTTTGCTATCAATAAAATATTTTTTAATAGAGTCTCCATAAGGCATTGTGGGAGTCTCTAACATTAGGGTATAAAGAGAACTTCTTCTGTATTTTACTTTTAAAGGATTTGATTCCGGAGCCTCTTCAACAATTTGTTTGTCAATATTCTCTTCAGTTTCAGTTTCTTTAACTAAAGTGGTTTTTGTCGATTTTTTAGAAGTCGTCTTTTTTTTAGGCTTTGTTTGTGCGCTCCCTATCGTCAGATATAAAATTAGTAATAAAGTGCTTAGTAGTTTTATTGTCATAAAGTTAACGCGATTTTAATTGTTTTTTTTAGGGGTAAAACTAAAGTTTATTTCTTTAATAAACAACACAAAAAATTAACATTATTTAAGATATTAAAACAAGAAAAGTCTTTAAAAAAAGCCTATTTCGGAATATTTCGTAAGAATTTAACTATTGTTTAATTTTTTAAAATCGATAAACTGTTTAAAAAAACCGATGAAGTGATATAGTTGTTAATTTTGTAAATAATTACACTCTTTTTTACTATTGATTTTTAATTTTAAGTTTTTAAAATTTTTTCAAAATGGATATTAAAAAAAGCACAAAAAAAGCCCGAATAAATTAATATTCGGGCTTTTTATATTGAAATAATATATTAACCTAAAGTAACTCTTTTGAAACCTGTAATTTCAACGTTGAATCCTTTAACGTAATCACTTACTTTTTTACTGTCATCTTTGATGAAGTTTTGGTCTAATAAAGCTTTCTCCTGATCTAAAGTAGTGTTATCAGAAATGAAACGCTGCACTTTTCCAGGAATAATTTTATCCCAGATTTGTTCTGGTTTACCTTCTGCTTTTAATTCCGCTTTAGCATCTTCTTCAGCTTGTTTTAAAACTTCTTCAGTTAATTGAGAGAAAGAAATATATTTAGGAACATTTTTTAAAGTTTTTCCTAAACGTTTTGCCTCTTCGTTATCTTTTTCGATTACAGCAATACGAGCAGCAAGTTCAGATTCAACGAAAGCAGGATCAAAATCTTTGTAAGATAATGTATCAGCTCCCATAGAAGCAACTTGCATAGAAACATCTTTAGTTAAAACGTCAGCGTTAGGAATTGCAGAAGAAATGGCTGTTAATGCAGCAATTTTGTTAACGTGAACATAAGATCCAACGAAAGCACCTTCTAAAATTTCAAAACCACCGATTTCGATTTTTTCACCGATAACACCAGTTTGCTCGATTAATTTTTCAGCAACAGTAATTCCGTTGAAATCTGAAGCTAAGAATTCCTCTTTAGAAGAAAAGTTAATAGCTTTTTCAACTAAATCTTTAGCTAAAGTTACGAAAGCTTCATTTTTACCTACGAAGTCAGTTTCGCAGTTCAAAGTGATGATAGCTCCTTTAGTGTTGTCTGCATTTATAAAAGAAACAGCAGCTCCTTCAGAAGACTCACGGTCAGAACGGTTAGCAGCAACTTTTTGTCCTTTTTCTCTAAGGACTTGTATAGCTTTATCGAAATCTCCATCAGCTTCAACTAAAGCTTTTTTACAGTCCATCATTCCGGCACCTGTAGATTGTCTTAATTTATTTACGTCTGCAGCAGTAATTGTTGCCATAATATTTTGAATTTTAATGTTAAAAGTAAAAATTCCATCTTCTAAATCCCAGACTCCAATTTTATTAAATTATCAACATAACGTTTTTAATTTTGTATTTGGAATTTGGAATTTAAAATTTGGAATTTAAAATTTGATTTATTCTTCAGTTGCAGCAGGAGCAGCAGCTTCAACAGCTGGTGCAGCTTCTACAGCAGCTTCTTCTGTTGTAGCTTCAGTTTCTTTTTCAGAACCTCTGTCAGAAAGACCTTCGATTACAGCAGCAGTTACTAAAGATAAAATTTTGTCAATTGATTTAGAAGCATCATCATTTGCAGGAATAACGTAATCAACCTCTCTTGGGTCAGAATTCGTATCAACCATTGCGAAAACTGGAATGTTTAATTTTTGTGCTTCTTTTATTGCGATGTGTTCAGCTTTGATATCTACTACGAACAATGCTGCAGGTAGTCTTGACATATCAGCAATTGAACCTAAGTTTTTCTCTAATTTAGCACGTAGACGATCAACTTGTAAACGCTCTTTTTTAGAAAGTGTGTTGAAAGTACCATCTTTCTTCATTTTATCAATAGAAGACATTTTTTTTACTGCCTTTCTGATAGTTACGAAGTTAGTTAGCATTCCACCTGGCCATCTTTCAGTGATATAAGGCATGTTTGCAGCTTTTGCTTTATCAGCAACGATGTCTTTTGCTTGTTTTTTGGTAGCTACGAATAAAATTTTTCTACCTGATGCAGCGATTTTTTTTAAAGCTTCATTAGCTTCTTCAATTTTAGCTGCAGTTTTATATAGATTGATAATGTGAATACCATTACGCTCCATATAAATGTAAGGAGCCATGTTTGGATCCCATTTTCTAGTCATGTGTCCGAAGTGAACACCTGCTTCTAGTAAGTCTTTTACTTCTATTTTGTTTGCCATTTTTGTACTAGTTTACGTTCTGTTGATTAGCAATGTATAAATGGCGGTTTCCCAGGCTTTATACATTTAGATGCTAAACTATATCCTACCTCGGTAGGAGAGCAACAATAACTGTGTTTTTAATTTCAATAAATAATTGATAATGTCTTGTCCCATCTGAACAAGACAGGTAATATTAACGTTTAGAGAACTGGAATCTCTTACGAGCTTTCTTCTGACCGAATTTCTTACGTTCAACCATTCTTGGATCTCTTGTTAATAAACCTTCTGGTTTAAGGATAGCTCTGTTTTCAGCGTTAGCTTCACACATTGCACGTGCTAATGCCATTCTTACAGCTTCTGCCTGACCATTTGAACCACCTCCGTAAACATTTACTTTTACATCAAAGTTACTTGCGTTTTCTGTCATAGAAAGCGGTTGTAAAACTTTGTACTGTAAAGTTGCAGTTGGAAAGTAAGTTGCGAATTCTTTTTTGTTTACAGTGATAGTACCTGTTCCTTCAGAAACATAAACACGTGCAACAGCGGTTTTTCTTCTACCGATTTTGTGAATAACTCCCATTACTTAAGATCGTTTAGGTTAACAGTTCTAGGTTTTTGAGCTCCGTGAGTATGCTCAGCACCTACAACAACATTTAGATTTCTAAAAAGTTCTGCTCCTAATTTGTTTTTAGGTAACATTCCTTTTACAGCTTTTTCTACTAATAATGCAGGATTTTTAGATTGCAGTACTTTAGCAGTTAAAGTTCTTTGTCCTCCTGGGTAACCTGTATGACGCATGTAAATTTTGTCATTCATTTTTGTACCTGTAAGGTTAATTTTTTCTGAGTTGATAACAATTACGTTATCTCCACAGTCAACGTGTGGTGTGTAACTTGGCTTGTACTTACCTCTTAAGATCATCGCAACCTTTGAAGCAAGACGACCTAAGTTGTGACCTTCAGCGTCTACAACGATCCACTCTTTCGTTACAGTGGCTTTGCTGGCTGAAATTGTCTTGTAGCTTAATGCGTCCATAATATTATTTTAATTAAACATTCCATCCCCAATAAAGGGGATGCAAAAGTACAATTAATTATTTTAAAACCAAATACCTTAAAAGATTATTTTATCTACTGAAAATCAGGGCTTCAGTTTTTTATTTGAAACAATAAAAAAAACCACCTTCACAAATAACGTGAAGATGGTTTAATATTTTATATTTTTTTGTTATACAATAAATAAATTGGCAATATCTACTACTTGCTGAGTTCCAAGTGGTTCGTCGTAAGCTTCTGATCCTGCAGCGGCTCCGAATAAAGTGGCTGTATTGTAGCCTGCCTGTATAGTAACTCCTTCGCCGGCATAAACTGCCTGTGTAGCTTCTGGCATTCCTGCGCCTCTTTCTGCATTTGAGATCCATCCTTTTAATCCGCGCAGACGTCTTACTTCTGACGCATGACGCGCTTCTACTGAGTGGATTTGTAATGCCGCTGTTAGTAAATCGGGTGTAGTTATTAAGTTAGCGGCTTGTCCTTTATATGCTCTTACACCTGTGTCTTCAAAAGCTTGTGCTAACGCTAAAAAGGTTGGGTAATCTCCAAAAGGATCGAATGCGCCTCCGACTGTAAAGTCAAAAGTAGGTTTCGGAACAAAATTAGCACTCATTGTTCCACCTAATCCTGCAATTAAAAAAGATACGTGATCTGCCTCGTGTGCAGCTATTTGTTGAAAAACTTTTAAATCGCGTCCGTTATTTTCTGATGCCGGAATCACACCTGAATCTAACGCCTTGGCGTAAAATTCGTTTTCAAGATATTCTAATGTTAATGCAAATTGCAAAGCCCCAATTGGAGTTGCGGGCGTAGGGGTAATGTCTTTTGCTAATACTTTATTTGCTATTGTAGATAATCCAAATGGGATTGATGCATATGCCAGTGTTTTTCCTATGTTTCCAAACTGCGAAAAACTGTCTCTGCGCGAACCGGTGCTTCTCATTAAGCTGTCGTCAGTAAAGGTTTCTATAAATTTTAAAATATTCATAATTTCTAAGTTTTAGCGGGTTAGGATTAAGGTAAATATTTAGCAGTAAATTGTGTGGTAATAAATCCTCCTGCGATTGGTAGAATTTTGGAAGGATCTTTTGCAACATCTAATCCGGTTGATGTGCTTATGATGTCATCACCGGCAAAATCTTTGGAATTTGGGTTTATCAGACTTCTGATGGCTGAAGCGTGTCTTGCTTCAACAGAAACAATTTTCCCTGCCAATAATAAATAATCGGCACTTTTAATTAATTTTCCGGCCCCATTATAGGCTGCAACTCCAGTGTCTTCCAATGCTTTTGCGGTAGCAAGAACTTCTGTACGGCTATTGAAATTCATAGAGCCATAATTAAAAGTCAAAGAAGGCAATAATTGTGAACTTGGGTCAGGAAGTGCTCCGTTTAAAGCAGCTTTAAAAAAATCTCTGTGGATTACTTCATGATGGTATAAGTCGGTTAGCACCTGACGTTCAATGTCATTAAATATGGTATTGAAGTTTGAAGCATTTACAACTTTAGTGTAAAAGTCTGCTTCTAATTGTTCCAGTGCATACGCATATGTTAGTACGCCAAAATCCCCGGATCCTAAATCGAATATCCCATTTCTGACTCCTGGCAATGAGGTGTCGTTCATGTCGTCATCATTGTCGTTATCGCTACAGCCGGCCATAATCAAACCTGCGGTTGCTAATGTCAAACCGCTGAGCTTAAGAAAACTCCTTCTGGTATTCAGTGAAGAATCTACTTCATGAATTTGAACTTCGTTTTTCATAATTTTAGTTTTTTAAAAAAAGGTTATTAACAGTATATTAAGACATAAACGAGATTTTTAGAGATGCGGTTTTAAAAAAGTGTCTTTTTTTAAAAAAGTTCTTACAAGATGGGAATTGGATTTATATGATTTTTGTTTTATTCTCGGTAATTCTATTATATTTGTATTAATTACATAAAATTCACTTGAATGAAAGCTAAAGCAACTCTAAAACAAATAGCAAAAGAACTTGGTGTTTCTGTATCAACTGTTTCTAAGGCACTAAACGATAGTCCTGAAATTAGTGAACAAACAAAGGTGAAAATTAAGGAGTATGCCAAACTCAAAAATTATAAGCCAAATGTTATTGGTTTGAATTTAAAGAATCGTAAAACCAAAACAATTGGTGTAATCATACCTAATATATTGAATTCCTTTTTTGCAAAGGTTTTTAGTGGTATCGAAAAAGTAGCCGATAAAAAAGGATATAATGTAATTACATGTATTTCAAACGAATCTTTAGAGAAGGAAATTCATACGCTTGAAATGCTGAGTAACGGAACTATTGACGGATTTATTCTTTCTGTTTCACAAGAGGCACAAAATTTAGAAGAGTACAGTCATTTTTCTGAAATTATTAATGACGGAACCCCAATTGTAATGTTCGACAGAATTGCTGATGGAGTTCAATGTGATAAAGTGGTAGTAGATGATTTTGATTCGGCTTTGAATTCCACTCAACATTTAATTAGTTTGGGGTGTAAAAATATCGCCTTGATTTCTTCAGTAGATAATTTAAGTGTTGGAAAACTGAGAGCTGATGGCTATTTAAAAGCCTTAAAGAATAATAATATTCCGGTAAATGAAAAAATAATTCTCCGTACTAATTCAGAAGATGATATGAAAAGTAGGATAGAGGCGCTTTTCGATCATAAAATTGATGGAATTTTTGCTTTGGATGAAAATGATTCAGTTGCAGCCTTAAGGGTTAGTTTGAAAAAAGGATTTAATGTTCCTGAAGATATTTCAATAATAGGATTTGCAGATGGAATTTTAGCATCGAGACGTTTGTCTCCAAGCTTAACAACTGTAAGCCAGCATGGAATTGAGATTGGAGAAGTTGCGGCTAAACGATTGATTTCAAGATTGGAAGAAAGTGAGGAAGAAACTTCTGATTATGAAACAATTGTTATTAAAACAAAGCTAAAAGAGCGGGAGTCAACGAGAAAATCTAAATAAAAAAAGAATCCATTTTAATGTTAAAATGGATTCTTTTTTTATTAGGGTATTTTTAAATTTTAAATGTGATAACGGGTCTTGCTGCATGATTTACCAAGCCTTCACTGATACTTCCATTAAAAAAATGAGCGAAACCTGTTCTTCCATGAGTGCACATTCCAATAATATCGGCGTTTATGCTGTTTGAGAAATTGATAATTCCTTTTTCTATACTGGTGTCATTATATATATGTTTCGAATAATTCGTGAGGTTAAATTCATTCACAAAATCATTCATTGCTTTTTCAATAATATGAGTCGGTTTAAAGCTATTAGGTGTGCAAATTGTAACCAAATGTATTTTTGAATCGAAGAATTCTGTGAAGTTCAGTAGTTTTTTAAAGGGTTTTTTAGATTCTTCCGTAAAATCAGAAGCGAAAACAATAGTAGATGCGTTAAAATTTGAAATGTCTTTTTTAATAACCAAAACCGGAATGTCAGAATTTCGAACAACTTTTTCAGTATTAGATCCAATTAGTAGTTCCTCAACACCAGAAGATCCGTGCGATCCCATTACAATTAAGTCAATATCATTTTCTTTGCTAACTTGTGAAATTCCATGGATAGTTTTGTCGATTTTTAAGATTTCGGTTATAGAAATGCCTTCGAGATAAGGTTTTTCAGTGATTTTATCCAGCATTTCATTGGCTTTCTTCATAAACAATATTGTTTCGGGAATACTTGCTCCACCTGTAATCGCATCATTCATTTGGCTTGGTAACTCCAGCATGTGAAGCAGGATGATTTCGGAGTTGTGTTTTTGTGCTATTTGAGCTGCGACTTTTAAGGCGTCTTCTGCATGTTCTGAGAAGTCAGTAGGGACTAGAATTCTTTTCATAATTTTTTGAAGTTAAATTATTTGAATAATCCGTTATTTAATGCTCTAATAAAGATAAGAAATATTATTAGAGCAATCTAATTATTTTGATTTATAAAAAAAACACTATATTTGCACCGTTATTTATTAAAATCTAAATAATGAGGGGACTAAGTGTCCCCTCTTTTTATAAAATTATGACATTTAAAGAAAAAGTAAACGCATTAATTGCAGAAGCCCTTTTAGAAAAGCCATCGATCTTTTTGATTGATTTGAGTATTTCTGATTCTTTTAAAATTAGTGTAGGTTTAGATGGCGATAATGGAGTAGCACTTCAGGATTGTATTGATATCAGTCGTGCAATTGAGAATAATCTGGATCGTGAAGAACAGGATTTTTCTCTTGAGGTAGCATCTGTTGGAGTAGGTTCGCCACTGAAATTTACAAGGCAATACATGAAAAATATTGGTAGAACATTGATTGTTACTACAAATAGTGAAAAAATTGAGGCAGAATTAGTAGAAGCTAACGATGTTTTTATAATTTTGTCTTGGGAAGCAAGAGAACCGAAAAAAGTAGGAAAAGGAAAAGAAACAGTTCAAAAAGAGCAACAAATACCTTATACAGAAATTAAAGAGGCAATTGTTACAGTAACATTTTAATTAAAGAATTCGCATGGAAAATTTAGCATTAATCGATTCATTCTCAGAGTTTAAAGATAATAAACTTATTGATCGTGTAACGCTTATGGCAATTTTAGAGGACGTGTTTAGAAATGCATTAAAGAAAAAATACGGTTCTGACGATAACTTCGATATTATCATTAATCCAGATAAAGGAGATATGGAGATATGGAGAAGAAGAGTAATTGTTGCTGACGAAGATCTTGATTTTGAAAATGAAGAAATTACTTTGACAGAAGCAAGAATGATTGAAGCGGATTTTGAAATTGGTGAAGAAGTTTCTGAAGAGGTTAAATTGATTGATTTAGGAAGAAGGGCTATTTTAGCATTGCGTCAAAACTTAATATCTAAAATTCACGAACACGATAATACTAATCTTTACAAACAATTTAAAGATATTATTGGTGATATTTATACTGCAGAAGTGCATCACGTACGTCCAAGAGTTGTAATTTTGGTTGATGACGAAGGAAATGAAATTGTGCTTCCAAAAGAAAAACAAATTCCATCTGACTTTTTCCGTAAAGGAGATAACGTTCGCGGAATTATTGAAAGCGTTGAATTAAAAGGAAATAAACCTCAAATCATTATGTCGAGAACTTCTGAAAAGTTTTTAGAGAAATTGTTTGAGCAGGAAATTCCTGAAGTATTCGACGGTTTGATTACGGTTAAAAATGTAGTGCGTATTCCTGGTGAAAAAGCAAAAGTTGCCGTAGATTCCTACGATGACAGAATTGATCCGGTTGGAGCATGTGTTGGTATGAAAGGATCTCGAATTCACGGAATTGTTCGTGAGTTAGGAAACGAAAATATCGACGTAATCAATTATACAAATAATATTCAATTGTTCATTACAAGAGCACTAAGTCCTGCAAAAGTTTCTTCAGTGAAAATTGATGAAGAAAATAAAAGAGCTGAAGTTTTCTTGAAATTAGAAGAGGTTTCTAAAGCAATTGGTAGAGGAGGTCATAATATTAAATTAGCAGGCCAGTTAACAGGTTACGAATTAGATGTTATTCGTGAAGGAGATGTTGCTGGTACCGTTGCAGATGAAGATGATGTTGAATTAACAGAGTTTTCAGATGAGATCGAAGAATGGGTAATAGAAGAATTTGCTAAAATAGGTTTAGATACTGCAAAAAGTATTTTGAAACAAGAAGTAGAAGATTTAGTAAGAAGAACTGATTTGGAAGAGGAAACAATTCTTGATGTTATGAAAATACTAAAAGAAGAGTTTGATAGCTAGTTGTATCTACTCTAACAACACAACGAAAAAGGTAATAATAAAAAGGTTATATGTCTGAAGAGAGAGTAATAAGAATAAACAAGGTTTTAAGGGAATTAAATATTTCGCTGGAAAGAGCTGTTGATTATCTAAAAGATAAGGGAATTGCTATTGATGCAAATCCGAATGCGAAAATTTCTGATAGCGAATTTAATATCCTACAAAGCCAATTTGCGGGCGATAAGGGGAATAAGGAAGCTTCTAAAGAGGTGGGGGAAGAGAAGAGAAAAGAGAAAGAGGCATTGCGTGTAGAACGTGAGAAAGAAATTGAAGATAAACGCAGACAAGACGAAGAGCGCCAAAAACAACAGGAAATTATAAAAGCAAAAGCTGTTGTAACCGGACCGGTTCAAGTAGGTAAAATTGATTTGAATCCGAAAAAACCTGTTGCTGTTTCTGTTCCTTCGGAGGAGCCAGCTAAAGTTAAGGCTGAAGAGCCTAAAGTTGTTGTTCAGGCAGAAGTTGAAAAACCAATTCAAAAAGAGGAGGTTAAAACTGAAGCTCCGATAGCTCAAGACAAAGTAGAAAAACCTATTATTACTGAGAAAAAAGAAGTTAAAGCTGAAGTTTCTAAAACAGCACAAGAGCCAGTTGTTGTAACTGACTCTGAAACTGCAGAAGAAACGATCACTACGCAATATCAAAAATTATCAGGAACAACTCTTACTGGTCAGACAATTGATTTATCTCAATTTAACAAACCAAAGAAAAAGAAAGAGGATCCTAAAATTATTCCAAATAAACCTGGAGCACCAGGGGCAAATAACAATGCGAATAAGAATAAGCGTAAAAGAATTGCTCCAAAACCAGGAACTCCGGGAGCGCCAAAACCTGCGACAGGTAATGCGCCAGGAACGCCAAATCCTAATAAAATTACACCAAATGCAGGTGGTGGTGGAGGCTTTAATGCTAACAGAAGCGCGAGACCTGGTTTTGTAAAAGGAAATCGTCCTGCTATTGTAGCTAAGGTTGAACCTACTGAAGAGGAAGTAAAAAACCAAATTAGAGAAACTCTTGAAAAACTTCAAGGTAAAGGCGGGAAATCAAAAGCTGCTAAATACAGAAGAGATAAAAGAGATACACACCGTCAAAAATCCGATGAAGAGCAAAGAGCACTTGATGAGGGAAGTAAAACTATTAAAGTTACTGAGTTTGTTACTGTAGGCGAAATTGCAATCATGATGGATGTGCCGATTACCAAAGTAATTGGAACTTGTATGTCTCTTGGTATCATGGTTACGATGAACCAGCGTTTAGATGCAGAAACTTTAACTATAGTAGCTGATGAATTTGGTTATGAGGTTGAGTTTATAACCGTTGACATCGAGGAGGCTATTGAAATAGTTGAAGATAAAGAAGAAGATTTAGTAGTTAGGGCGCCTATTGTTACTGTAATGGGACACGTCGATCACGGTAAAACGTCTTTACTGGATTATATTCGTAAAGAAAATGTTATCGCTGGTGAGTCCGGAGGTATTACACAGCACATTGGGGCGTACGGAGTAACTTTAGACAACGGTCAAAAAATCGCATTCTTAGATACGCCAGGACACGAAGCGTTTACTGCGATGCGTGCACGTGGAGCTCAGGTTACCGATATTGCTATTATTGTTGTTGCTGCGGATGATGATATCATGCCGCAAACAAAAGAAGCAATTTCTCATGCACAAGCAGCGGGAGTGCCAATTATATTTGCAATCAATAAAATTGATAAACCTAATGCTAATGTAGAGAAAATTAAAGAGCGTTTGGCTAGTATGAATTTACTTGTTGAAGATTGGGGTGGAAAAATTCAGTCACATGATATTTCTGCAAAAGTAGGAACAGGAGTAAAAGAATTATTGGAAAAAGTTTTATTGGAAGCTGAAATCTTAGATTTAAAATCAAACCCGAATAAGGCAGCGCAGGGAACTGTTGTCGAAGCTTTTCTGGATAAAGGAAAAGGATATGTTTCGACAATTTTGGTTCAGCACGGTACTTTAAGAGTTGGAGATTATATGTTAGCTGGAAAGCATCATGGTAAGATTAAAGCGATGCATGATGAACGTGGACATAATGTAAAAGAAGCTGGTCCTTCGACTCCTGTGTCTGTTTTAGGTCTGGATGGAGCGGCTACTGCCGGAGATAAATTCAATGTATTTGAAGACGAAAAAGAAGCGAAACAAATTGCATCTAAACGTTCTCAGTTAATGCGCGAACAATCTGTACGTACACAAAGACATATTACGCTTGATGAGATTGGACGTCGTATTGCTCTTGGTCAGTTTAAGGAATTAAATGTTATTCTTAAAGGAGATGTTGACGGATCTGTTGAAGCATTATCTGATTCGTTCTCTAAACTTTCAACCGAAGAAGTTCAAATTAATATTATACATAAAGGGGTTGGTGCAATTACAGAAACCGATGTTAACTTGGCTTCCGCTTCGGATGCTATCATTATCGGATTTAATGTGCGTCCTGCAGGAAATGCAAGGCAGCTTGCTGATAAAGAAGAAATAGATATCCGTTATTATTCAATTATCTATGCTGCCATTGATGATTTGAAAGATGCAATGGAAGGAATGTTAGCTCCTGAAATGAAAGAAGAAGTCCTTGGAACTGCTGAGATTCGAGAGATATTCAAGATTTCTAAAGTGGGTTCTATTGCTGGTTGTATGGTAACAGACGGTAAAATCTTGAGAGCTTCAAAAATTAGAGTTATCAGAGAAGGTGTTGTTGTACATACAGGAGAGCTGGTGGCATTGAAGCGTTTTAAAGATGATGTTAAAGAGGTTACTAAAGGATACGATTGTGGTATTCAGATTAAAGGATTTAACGACATCGAAGAAAGAGATGTTATCGAGGCTTACCATGAAGTAGCAATTAAAAAGAAGTTGAAATAATAGTAAAAATAAAATTAAAAGTCCCATGGAAATTGGGACTTTTTTTGTTTCTAATGCGTTGTAAATACTGCTAGAGGAGTGTTTTTTTAGGGGTTTAATGCCTGAGATTGTAAATTAAAAAGGAGTTTGTTTTAGGTGTTGTAAATTGACTTTTTTTTCTGAAATCAAAAACAATGGGTAAATTCCCTTTTTTATTAAGGATGGGTTTTATTTACTTGGTTTAACAAGAAAGACGCTTGTATATTTCTTTTTAATTTCTGCTAAATTTCTTTCGGCTTCAATTCTGGTTTTGAAATTTCCAACTAAAACTTTGTAATTTGGAGTATTAAAAATTATTGTACCATCTATCGGGTTAAATTCTTTTTTAAAACTAGATAATGTTTTTTTTGCCTCTTCGCTTTTGCCGCTAAAAATTTGAATTCTGTAAGTTTCGTTGGTACTAATTGACGTGTTAATTTTACGTTTATCATTCAATATTTGCTCAAATTTAGGGTCTTGATTTAAGGTAATATTTTGGTCTTGAGCATTAATATTACATGTTAAGGCAAACATAGATAATGATAGTAAAATCTGTTTTGAAGGGGTTAAAATTCTCATAATGTGATGGTTTTTATACAAAAGTAGTGTTTAAAGTTTATATGTGAAATGTTCTTATTATTTAGAATTGATATAAATTGATATTTAAGACTATTTTAAGGTTTTGAGAATAGCACTTAAATTGTATTTTTGTGCAAGTTTTAAAAGAGGGTATACGGTTTTATCTTGTTTAATCAAGAAAAAATCATACCAAAAATTAGTAGATAATTATTATACTATATGAAAAAGGTGGGTAACCATAATTCGATCTCAAGAAAATTGATGCTTAGCTTATCGCTAACGCTGATTTTCTCCCTAACTTCATTTGCTCAAGATCCTGCTGCTGCTCCGGCAGCTACAGAAGCTGCTGCTGCTCCGGCTGCAACTGGTGGAGGTGATCCGGTAAAAGGGAAGGAGCTTTTTAATGCAAATTGCGCTGCATGTCACAAATTAGATGCTAAATCAACTGGTCCTGCTTTAAGGGGAGTTGCTTCTAAGCATGATATGGCTTGGATTTACAAGTGGGTGCATAACAGTTCTGATATGATTAAATCAGGTGATGCTGTTGCAGTTAAACTTTTTGAAGAAAACAATAAGTCTGTAATGACTTCTTTTCCTCAATTATCTGAAGGCGATATTGATAATATTATCGCTTATACTTCAGAAGTAAAAGCTGAGGCGCCTAAGGATACTCAAAGCTTGCCCTCAGGTCCTCAGTCTGAAGGAAGTGGTATATCAAATAATATTATTTTAGGAGCTCTTGCTCTTGTCATGGCTATTTTGGTTGTGATGTTATTCATGGTAAACAAGGTTTTAACTAAAGTAGCAAATAAAAACGGTATTGAGGTTGCTCCAAAAGAAGCTAGAACTCCAATTTGGAAAGCTTTTGTTAAAAATCAATTCTTGGTTTTGGTGACTTCTATTTTCTTGCTTTTGGCAAGTGGTTATTTTGTGTATGGTTATTTGATGCAAGTAGGTGTGGATCAAAATTATGAGCCAATTCAGCCGATTCACTATTCTCACAAAATTCACGCCGGTGATAATGAGATCAACTGTAAATATTGCCACTCCGCTGCACGTGTAAGTAAAACGGCTGGTATTCCTTCTTTAAATGTTTGTATGAACTGTCATAAAAACATTTCAGAAGTTGCTGAGACTACTGCTACAGCTGAGTACAGTAAAGCATTTTACGATGCGCAGATTCAAAAATTATATGATGCTGTTGGATGGGATAAGACTAAACAAGCTTATACAGGAAAGACACAGCCTGTAAAATGGGTTCGTATTCACAACTTGCCTGATTTCGTTTACTTCAATCACTCTCAACACGTTTCTGTTGCGGGAATTGAATGTCAAACTTGTCACGGTCCGGTGCAAGAGTTTGAAATCATGAAGCAATATTCTAAATTAACAATGGGATGGTGTGTTGATTGCCATAGAAAAACCGATGTTAAGATGGAAGGGAATGCTTACTATGATAAAATTCATGCTGAACTTTCTAAGAAATACGGTGTAGAGAAATTAACTGCAGCGCAAATGGGAGGTTTAGAATGCGGTAAATGCCACTATTAATCGAATTATTAAGATTTTAATATTTATATACAATGTCATCAAACAAAAAATACTGGAAAAGTGTTGAGGAGCTAGAAAACAGCTCTATTGTTGAGGCGCTTAGAAATAACGAATTCGTTGAAGAAATTCCAACTGATGAGTTTTTAGGTAATGCTGATGCTTTATCTACATCTGGAACTTCACGTCGTGACTTTTTAAAGTACGTAGGGTTTAGTACTGCAGCTGTTACTTTAGCTGCTTGCGAAGGTCCTGTTCACAAGTCTATCCCTTATGTGTTACAACCAGAACAGATCATTCCTGGCGTTGCAGATTATTATGCAACTACAGTATTTGATGGTTTTGATTTTGCTAATCTTTTGGTTAAAACTCGTGAGGGTCGTCCAATTAAAATTGAAAACAATACAATTGCTGGAGCTAAATTTTCTGCGAATGCTAGAATTCATGCCTCTATTTTAGGATTGTATGATAGCAGTCGTCTGAAAGAGCCTAAGATTGATGGGAAAGATAGCAGCTGGTCGGCTGTTGATTTGAAAATCAAATCAAGTTTAGCAGATGCAAAAGTAAAAGGAGGTCAGGTAGTGTTGTTAACCAATACTTTGGCCAGCCCTTCTACAGAAAAATTAATTGCGGAGTTTATTGCTAAAAATCCAAATGCTAAGCATGTTGTTTATGATGCAGTTTCTTCTTCTGAGGCTTTAGATGCTTTTCAAGCTGTTTACGGTCAAAGAGCTTTAGTTGATTATGATTTTTCAAAATCTAATTTAATTGTATCTGTTGGGGCTGATTTTTTAGGAGACTGGCAAGGTGGTGGATATGATTCTGGATATGCAAAAGGGCGTATTCCTCAAAACGGGAAAATGTCTCGTCACTTCCAGTTTGAATCAAATATGACATTATCTGGGGCAGCTGCTGATAAGCGTGTTCCAATGACTACAGCTGTTCAAAAACAAGCTTTAGTTCAAATTTATAATATTATAACAGGTACTTCTGTTCCTGTAGCTTTAGATGCAAATGTTAAAGCTGAAGTGGTAAAAGCTGCACAACAGCTTAAAGCTGCTGGATCAAAAGGAGTTTTAGTATCTGGAATTGAAGATAAAAATGCTCAATTATTAGTTTTGGCAATTAATCAAGTATTAGCTAGTGAAGCTTTTACTACTGCTGGAGCAAGACAAATTAGAAAAGGTTCTAATGCTGTCGTTTCTCAGTTAATTAAAGATTTGAACGCAGGAAGTGTTCATACTTTAATTATGAGTGGAGTTAATCCTGTTTACACTTTAGCTGATTCTGCTGCTTTTGTTTCAGGATTGAAAAAAGTTAAAACATCTGTTGCTTTTTCATTAAAAGAAGATGAAACTGCTTCAATTGTTACTGTTGCTGCTCCGACTCCTCATTATTTAGAATCTTGGGGTGATGTAGAAATAACAAGCGGAACTTATAGCTTAACGCAACCTACGATTCGCCCTATCTTTAATACAAAACAATTTCAGGATGTTTTATTGTCATTAAATGGTGCTGGCGGTACTTTTTACGATTATTTAAAAGTTAACTCTTTAGCATTTACTGCAGGATCTTCTTGGAATAAAGTATTGCACGATGGTGTTTCAGTACTTGGATCTGCTCCATTGTCTGGAGGGGCTATTGATGCTGCTACTGCTGCAAATACACTTGCAAAATCTAAATCTGCAGGAGATTTCGAATTAGTATTATATACTAAAACTGGATTGGGAGATGGACAACATGCGAACAACCCTTGGTTACAAGAGTTTCCAGATCCAATTACAAGAGTTTCTTGGGATAACTATATTACAGTTTCAAATTCAGATGCTAAGAAAATCGGTTTGTCTAATGAAATAGTTGCTAATGGTGGTTTAAATGGTAGTTATGCTACTATTACTACTGCTGATGGATTGAAATTGGAGAATGTTCCGGTTATCGTTCAGCCTGGTCAAGCGGTTGGGACTATTGGTTTAGCTCTTGGTTATGGACGTAAGGCTTCTCTAAAAGAAGAAATGCAGGTAGGTTTAAATGCTTACACTTTATATAAAGGTTTCAATGGCGTTCAATCTGTATCTATTGCTAAAGCTGGAGGAGAACATGAGTTTGCTTGTGTTCAAGGTCAGAAAACGTTAATGGGTAGAGGAGATATCATTAAAGAAACTTCTTTAGAAATATTTAATAGTAAAGATGCTGAACATTGGAATGAAAAACCAATGGTATCTTTAGATCACCAAGAAGTTGAAGCTACAACTGTAGATTTATGGGAATCATTTGATCGTTCAACGGGTCACCACTTCAACCTTTCAATCGACTTAAATGCTTGTACAGGATGTGGTGCTTGCGTTATCGCTTGTCACGCAGAAAATAACGTTCCCGTTGTTGGTAAAGCAGAGGTAAGAAGAAGCCGTGATATGCACTGGTTACGTATCGACAGATATTATTCTTCTGAAAGCACTTTTGAAGGTGATAATGAAAGAAAAGAAGGAATTGCAGGTTTGTCTAGTTCATTATCTACATTTAATGAAATGGAAAAACCAGGCGATAATCCACAAGTAGCTTTCCAACCGGTAATGTGTCAGCACTGTAATCACGCACCTTGTGAAACAGTTTGTCCTGTTGCTGCTACATCTCACGGTCGTCAAGGTCAAAACCATATGGCGTATAACAGATGTGTTGGTACTCGTTACTGTGCAAACAACTGTCCTTATAAAGTTCGTCGTTTCAACTGGTTCTTGTATAACAAAAACAGTGAATTCGATTATCATATGAATGACGATTTAGGTCGTATGGTGTTAAATCCAGACGTAAATGTTCGTTCTCGTGGAGTTATGGAAAAATGTTCTTTCTGTATACAGAGTACACAGGCTGTAATCCTTGAGGCAAAACGTCAGGGTAGAGAAGTAGCAAAAGATGAGTTCAATAATGCTTGTGCTTGTTCTGCCGCTTGTTCATCTGGAGCTATGGTTTTTGGAGATGTTAATGATAAGGAAAGTGAAGTTGCTAAACTTGCTGAAAGCGAAAGAGCTTATCACTTATTAGAGCATGTTGGTACAAAACCGAATGTTTTCTATCATGTAAAAGTTAGAAATACTTAGTAAAATTATTAATTAGAAACAATATAAAGGATTATGTCGTCTCATTACGAAGCACCCATTAGAAAACCTTTAGTTATAGGTGATAAAACTTATCATGATGTAACTGTAGATGTGGCAGCGCCTGTTGAAGGACCTGCAAATAAGCAATGGTGGATTGTATTTACAATCGCATTAGTAGCCTTCCTTTGGGGGTTAGGTTGTATAATTTACACCGTATCTACCGGTATCGGAACATGGGGATTAAATAAAACAGTTGGTTGGGCTTGGGATATCACTAACTTCGTTTGGTGGGTTGGTATTGGTCACGCCGGAACATTAATTTCTGCAGTATTATTACTTTTCCGTCAACGTTGGAGAATGGCTATTAACCGTTCTGCGGAAGCTATGACCATTTTCTCTGTAGTACAAGCAGGTTTATTTCCAATTATTCACATGGGACGTCCATGGTTAGCATACTGGGTATTACCTATACCAAACCAATTTGGATCTTTATGGGTGAACTTTAACTCACCATTACTTTGGGACGTATTTGCGATTTCAACTTATCTTTCAGTATCATTGGTTTTCTGGTGGACTGGTTTGTTGCCTGACTTTGCAATGCTTCGTGATAGAGCTATAACTCCATTTAACAAAAGAGTTTATTCTATCTTAAGTTTTGGATGGAGCGGTAGAGCAAAAGATTGGCAGCGTTTTGAGGAAGTATCTTTGGTACTTGCTGGTTTAGCTACTCCTCTTGTACTTTCTGTACACACAATTGTATCTATGGACTTTGCAACTTCTGTAATTCCTGGATGGCATACAACAATCTTTCCTCCATACTTCGTTGCTGGAGCAGTTTTCTCCGGATTCGCAATGGTAAATACATTGTTGATTGTTATGAGAAAAGTTTCTAACCTTGAAGCATACATCACATTACAGCATATCGAATTAATGAATATCATTATCATGATTACGGGTTCTATTGTAGGTGTAGCTTACATCACTGAGTTATTCGTAGCTTGGTATTCAGGTGTAGAGTATGAGCAATATGCATTTTTGAACAGAGCTACCGGACCTTACTGGTGGGCATATTGGGCAATGATGACTTGTAACGTTTTCTCTCCACAGTTTATGTGGTTTAAAAAACTAAGAACAAGTATCATGTTTTCATTTGTAATTTCGATCGTAGTAAACATCGGAATGTGGTTTGAAAGATTCGTAATTATTGTTACTTCTTTACATAGAGATTATCTTCCATCTTCTTGGACAATGTTCTCACCAACATTTGTTGATATTGGAATTTTCATTGGAACAATTGGTTTCTTCTTTGTGTTGTTTTTATTATACTCAAGAACTTTCCCTGTAATTGCTCAGGCAGAGGTAAAAACAATTTTGAAAGGAACAGGAGATAATTACATTAGAGAAAGAGCAGCACATAAAGATTCACACCATGAGTAATAAAGTAATATACGCCATTTATAATGACGATGATATTTTGATGGATGCAGTAAAGAAAACAAGAGCTGCTCATCATCATATTGAAGAAGTTTTTACTCCATTTCCGGTTCACGGATTGGATAAAGCGATGGGTTTACCACCAACAAGATTAGCTATTTGTGCTTTCCTATACGGATGTGTTGGTATTTCTGTTGCTACATTTATGATGAGTTATATCATGATTCATGACTGGCCACAAGATATTGGTGGTAAACCAAGTTTTAGTTTCATACAAAACATGCCGTCATTTGTGCCAATTATGTTTGAAATGACTGTATTTTTTGCTGCTCACTTAATGGTAATTACTTTTTATATGAGAAGTAGATTATGGCCGTTTAAAGAAGCTGAAAATCCAGATGTAAGAACAACTGATGACCATTTTTTAATGGAAGTAGCGGTGAATGATAACGAAGCAGAACTGGTTTCTTTCTTTGAAGGGACTGGAGCTGTAGAAGTTAAAGTAATAGAAAAGAATTAATTGTAGCTATGAAAAGGATATATAAAATAACACTTTTGGTTGGTTTAACTATTTTAGTTTCATCTTGCCACAATAATTCGGCACCAAACTATCAGTACTTTCCTAATATGTATGAATCTGTTGCTTACGAGCCTTACACAGAATCAAAAATATTTAAAGGAGGAAAAGAAGGACAGCTTCCTGTAGATGGGACTATTAATAGAGGTTTTGAACCTTATGAATATGAAAATTCAACAGCAGGGTATGAATTGGCAAAAGCTAATTTAAAATCTCCTTTGACTGAAGAAGAAAAAAAATCTGACAAAGGAAAAGAGCTTTTTGAAATTTATTGTATCAGTTGTCATGGGGCGACTGGAAATGGAAAAGGTAAATTGGTTGAAAGAGAAAAATTTCTTGGAGTACCTAGCTACAAAGACAGAGTTATCACTGAAGGAAGTATTTTTCACGTTGAGACTTATGGTTTAAATGCAATGGGTTCACATGCAAATCAATTAAGTGCCCACGAACGTTGGTTAGTTGCTGACTATGTTCTAAAACTAAAAAGCCAATTATAATTGTTGAACAAACTGATCGTAATAGATATGTACACATTTTCAAGTAAATTAAAAACTTTTTCTATCATTCTAATGGCCGTTGGTATATTAGGGATTGGATATGGTTTTTTAAACGCTCCTAAAAATATTGAAGAGGTAGAAACTCTTCTTAAAAAAGAAGCATCAGAGCACGGTGGTGGTCATCATGAAGCTGCTGCGGCACATCATGAAGAAAAAGCCGAAGCTACTCATGAAGAAAACGATGAAAAAGTTGCTCACCATGAAGAAGCTAAAGGAGCACATGTAGTGGTTGCTGTAAATAATGACTCTGTTGTTGCAAACGGAGATACAGTTCATGAAGTAAAAACTGAAGTAACTCACGAAACAGTAGTTGCTAATCATGAAGTAAAAGCGGAAAAGCACGAAGAAGTTTCACATGGACATGATCCTAAAGCTCATGCTGAACATGTTTTACACCAATTGCAAAACAAACCTTGGTCTGCTTTGTATGTTGCTTGTATTTTCTTCTTACTGCTTTCTATGGGAGTTTTAGCATTTTATGCTATTCAACAAGTAGCTCAGGCTGGTTGGTCTCCTGTATTATTTAGAGTTATGCAGGGAATCACAGCTTATTTACCAGCTGGTTCTATTATTTTCTTTATTATTTTAGTTCTTTGCGGTTTACATTTTAATCATATTTTTGTTTGGTTAGGTGAAAATGTTACTAAAGTTGGACATGAAGATTATGATGCAATTATTGCAGGTAAATCTGGATATTTGAACTTCCCTTTTTGGATTGCAAGAGCATTTATCTTTTTATTAGGTTGGAACTTATACCGTATTTATTCTAGAAAAAACTGCCTGGCTCAAGATGAAGCTAATGATGATCTATATTACAAAAAGAACTTTAAGTTATCTGCTGGTTTCTTAGTATTCTTCATCGTTTCTGAGTCTATTATGTCTTGGGACTGGATTATGTCTTTTGACCCACACTGGTTTAGTACATTATTCGGATGGTATGTGTTTGCCTCTTTCTTTGTAAGTGGTATTACAACAATTGCATTAGTTACAGTTTATTTAAAATCTAAAGGATATTTAGAGTATGTAAATACAAGTCACATTCATGACTTAGCTAAATTTATGTTTGGTATTAGTATTTTCTGGACTTATTTATGGTTCTCTCAATTTATGTTGATATGGTATGCGAATATTCCTGAAGAGGTTACATATTTTATAACAAGAATTCAATTATATAATCTTCCTTTCTTTGGAGCTGTAGTTATGAATTTTGTTTTTCCTGTATTAATTTTAGTTAATACTGATTTCAAACGTCTAAACTGGGTTATTGTAATGGCTGGTATTGTGATCTTATTAGGACATTATGTTGACTTCTTTAATATGATTATGCCTGGTACTGTGGGTGACAGATGGTTTATTGGAGTTTCTGAAATTGCATCTATTCTTTTCTTCTTAGGCTTATTTATTTTCGTAGTGTTTACTGCTTTGAGTAAATCTCCTTTGTTAGCAAAAAGAAATCCTTTCATAGAAGAAAGTAAACATTTTCATTATTAATATTTAAAGAAATAAACAGATGACAAGTTTGTTGGTAATTATAGTTGTAGTTTTATTAGCGGTTGCATTATGGCAATTGACCAAGATATTTGATCTTACTCAGGTAGGAACTTCTTCGGACGATTCTCAGGTTGCATCAGATAATGATAATAATATTCAAGGATATGTTATGTTTGGCTTTTTAGCTTTCATATATATATTTACAATTTACGGTTTACTAAAATGGGGTGGTTTAGCACTTCATACACCGGCTTCTGAGCATGGACTTTTGGTAGATAGTCTGATGAATATTACTTGGGTTTTAATTTTTGTAGTTCAATTTATAACTCAGGGTTTATTGTACTGGTTTTCTTTTAAAAATAGAGGAAACAAAGACAGAAAAGCATTATTCTTTGCTGATAGTAATAAATTAGAAGCAATCTGGAGTATTATTCCATCTGTTGTTTTAGCTGTTTTGATTCTTTATGGATTGTATGCCTGGAATAATATTATGTTTGTTGACAAAGACGAAGATGTAATAGAAATTGAATTATACGCTCAACAATTTAAGTGGACTGCAAGATATGCTGGACAAGATAATGTTTTAGGAAAAGCAAATGTTCGTTTAATTGAAGGTGTTAATACTTTAGGAGTAGATATGTCTGATCCTAATGCTCAGGATGATATAGTTGTTAGTGAATTGCATATTCCAAAAGGAAAAAAAGTGCATTTTAAAATGCGTTCTCAGGATGTACTACATTCAGCTTATTTTCCTCACTTTAGAGCTCAGATGAACTGTGTTCCTGGTATGGTTACAGAATTTGCTTTTGTTCCGACTTACACAACAGCTGAATATAGAGAGTTGTCTTTTATGGTTGAGAAAGTTGCAAATATCAATAAACTTAGATCAGAAAAAAGTGTAGAGTTAGTCGCCAAAGGCGGAACTGCCTTAGATCCTTATACATTTGATTATTTATTATTATGTAATAAAATTTGTGGAGCTTCTCACTACAATATGCAGATGAAAGTTGTTGTTGACACTCCGGAAGATTATAAAAAATGGTTAAGTGAGAAAACAACTTTAGCCCAGGATATTAAAGCTGCGGCAGCTGCTGAGAAACCAACAGAAGGAGCTGAATCTACTACAGATACAACTGTAAAAGTAAAAGATACTGTAAAAGCGGTTATTGATACTGTTAAAGCAGCTGTAGCAAAAGTTGCGGTTAAATAATATTATTAAGAAAATTTAAAGTACACATATATGTCAGCAGAAGCGCACGGTCACGATCACGGACACGATCACGAGCACGAACATCATCATAAAGACACGTTCATTACTAAATATATTTTTAGTATTGATCATAAAATGATTGCTAAACAATACTTAATTACTGGTATTGTTATGGGAGTAATTGGTATTGCAATGTCCTTGCTTTTCAGAATGCAATTGGCTTGGCCAGAAGAGTCTTTTAAAATTTTTAATGTTTTATTAGGAGATAAATTTGCACCTGATGGTGTAATGGCGAATGATATTTATTTAGCTTTAGTTACAATTCATGGTACTATCATGGTATTTTTTGTACTGACGGCTGGTTTGAGTGGAACTTTTAGTAATTTACTTATTCCTCTTCAAATTGGAGCAAGAGATATGGCTTCTGGGTTTATGAATATGATTTCATACTGGTTGTTTTTCCTGTCTGCTGTTGTAATGTTGTGTTCATTATTTGTTGAAGCTGGACCAGCATCTGCGGGTTGGACTATATATCCGCCATTAAGTGCTTTACCACAAGCGATTCCTGGATCTGGAGCTGGTATGACTTTATGGTTAGTTTCAATGGCTATTTTTATTGCATCTTCTTTAATGGGATCATTAAATTATATTGTTACTGTAATTAATTTAAGAACCAAAGGAATGTCTATGACAAGACTTCCTCTTACAATCTGGACATTTTTCGTAACAGCTATTATTGGTGTTATTTCATTCCCCGTTTTATTATCAGCTGCTTTATTATTGATTTTTGATAGAAGTTTTGGTACTTCATTCTTCTTATCAGATATCTATATCGCAGGAGAGGTTTTACACTATCAAGGAGGTTCTCCTGTATTATTTGAGCACTTATTCTGGTTCTTAGGTCATCCTGAGGTTTACATCGTAATTCTACCTGCAATGGGTCTTGTTTCTGAAATTATGGCTACGAATTCCCGTAAACCAATCTTCGGGTACAGAGCAATGATTATGTCGGTTCTTGCAATTGCATTTTTATCAACTATTGTATGGGGTCACCACATGTTCCTTTCTGGAATGAATCCTTTCTTAGGATCTGTGTTTACTTTTACTACTTTATTGATTGCAATTCCGTCTGCTGTAAAAGCGTTTAACTGGATTACGACTTTGTGGAAAGGTAACTTACAATTTAATCCTGCAATGTTGTTCTCTATCGGAATGGTTTCTACTTTCATCACTGGAGGTTTAACAGGAATCATTTTAGGAGACAGTACTTTAGATATTAACGTTCATGATACTTACTTCGTAATTGCTCACTTTCACTTAGTAATGGGTATCTCTGCACTTTACGGAATGTTTGCAGGTATTTACCACTGGTTCCCTAAAATGTACGGAAGAATGTTGAATAAAAATTTAGGTTATATCCACTTCTGGGTAACTGCAGTTTGTGCTTACGGAGTTTTCTTCCCAATGCACTTTATTGGATTAGCTGGTTTACCAAGACGTTACTATACAAATACGAACTTCCCGTTATTTGATGATTTACAAAATGTGAATGTCTTAATTACAACATTTGCTCTTGTAGGAGGTGCGTTCCAATTAGTATTCTTATACAATTTCTTTAGTAGTATTTTCTACGGTAAGAAAGCAGTTCAGAACCCATGGAGATCTACAACTTTAGAGTGGACAACACCAGTTGAGCATATCCACGGTAACTGGCCAGGTGAAATTCCTCACGTATATCGTTGGCCGTATGACTATAGTAACCCAAATCATGATGTAGATTTTGTTCCTCAAAATGTACCGATGAAAGAAGGTGAAGAAGTTTTACACCACTAAAAATATTTTAAAAAGACCATCATTTCTGATGGTCTTTTTGTTTTTGTAAAAGTTTTTATCTGTGAACTTTTACTGTTTTACAAACTAATTACTTTGCATATCTTTGTCAAATGAATGAAAATCTAGATCCTACCGCAAAAGGATACAACCCAGAAGAGTTAGATCTTGAAAAAAGATTACGTCCGCTGTCATTTGATGATTTTGCAGGACAAGACCAGGTTTTAGAAAACTTAAAAGTTTTTGTTGCTGCGGCTAATCAACGTGGTGAAGCGTTGGATCACACACTTTTTCATGGACCTCCCGGACTTGGAAAAACCACTCTTGCTAATATTTTGGCAAATGAACTCGAAGTTGGAATCAAAATCACTTCTGGTCCAGTTTTGGATAAGCCAGGAGACTTAGCCGGCTTATTGACTAATCTAGATGAAAGGGATGTATTATTCATTGATGAAATTCATCGTTTGAGTCCTATTGTTGAAGAATATCTATATTCTGCTATGGAGGATTTCAAGATTGACATTATGATTGAATCCGGTCCTAATGCCAGAACGGTGCAAATCAATTTAAATCCTTTTACCTTAATTGGAGCAACTACACGTTCAGGGTTATTGACTGCACCAATGCGTGCCCGTTTCGGAATATCTTCCCGTTTACAATATTACACCACTGAACTTTTAACCACAATTGTTGAAAGAAGTGCTTCTATTTTAAAAATGCCTATCGATCTTGAAGCAGCAATAGAAATAGCAGGACGTAGCCGTGGGACACCTCGTATTGCAAATGCTTTATTGCGTCGTGTACGTGATTTTGCACAGATAAAAGGAAATGGTACGATTGACTTAGAAATATCCAGATATGCTTTGAAAGCATTAAATGTTGATGCGCATGGACTTGATGAAATGGATAACAAGATATTGTTGACCATTATAAGTAAATTTAAAGGAGGTCCTGTTGGTCTTTCAACTTTGGCAACTGCCGTTTCTGAAAGCAGTGAAACCATTGAAGAAGTTTATGAGCCATTTTTAATTCAGGAAGGTTTTATTATGCGTACTCCCCGTGGGCGTGAAGTTACTGATAAAGCTTATAAACACTTAGGGAAAGTAAATATGAATATTCAAGGAGGATTGTTTTAATTTATTATCCAATGTCTGAGAATAAAAGATATAATTACCCAAAGAAGCTTTCAATCGTTAGATTTTTTTTGGATGCTGAAGGGATACGTAAAAACCCTATTCCGTTTCACAACAGATATTTTAATGTTTTAGGAGATTCGTTTTCTATTAAAATTGGAAAATCAAAATATATCATTTTATCCAGAGACAATGAGGTTGCTGAATATATTTTACAGAAAAATCAAAAGAACTACCATAAATCAAAGTTTCAATCTGTCTATCTTTCAAAATATTTGGGAAAAGGACTTTTAACTGTTGATGGAGAATTTTGGCTAAAACAAAGAAGACTCATCCAACCGGCTTTTCATAAGCAAAAAATGAATCAACTGGTTGGAAACATGGAACAGATAATTATTTCTGAGCTTAATGATTTAGTTGAAGAAGAACCAATTGATCTTTTTCCTGTAATGAGCGAATTAGCTTTTAATGTTGTGGCTAAATCATTATTTCAATTTTCAACTTCTGATACTAAATTAAATCGTATAAAGTTTATTATTGAAGAAGTCCAAAATTTTTTAATAAAAGAAATTAGGCTCCCTCATAAAACATGGTGGTTTTCAATTAGCGGTCAGGTAAAAAAACACCTTGAGTTAGCAGTCGAGAACAATAAAATTATTCAGGGAATTATAGAAGAAAGAATTGCTTCAAAAAAAGAGGTTAATGATTTGCTCAACATGCTTCTTGAAACACGTTATGAGGATAGCGGTGAAGGAATGTCTGTAGAGCAATTAATAGATGAAATAAAAATCCTTTTTATTGCCGGGCATGAAACGACAGCAAATGCTTTAACTTTTACCTTACATCTTTTAGGAAATAATCCTGATGTACAGGAGAAGATATTTGACGAAATTTTCAAAATAGAATTGGAGACTGATGATACGGTGGAGCAACTTCAAAAAATGACTTATATAAATGCAGTTTTAAATGAATCTATGCGATTGTATCCGCCGGCCTGGATTACAGACAGAGAGAATGTAGATGATGATAGTTTGGGTGAATTTAATATTAAAAAAGGAACTCTGATTGGCGTTTCTTTTTATGAACTGCATCGTAATCCTAAATATTGGGAAAATCCAAATGAATTTATTCCTGAACGTTTTCTTGGTGAACAAAAAAAGAAGTCGTTGCAATATTTTTATCCTTTTGGAGCCGGACCGAGAATGTGTATTGGAGTCGGATTTGCTATTTATGAAATGTGTCTGACATTATCTTACATTGTAAAAAGATACGTGATTAAATCAACTAAAAATGAAATACGGTTTAATCCGTTAATTACTTTAAAACCAGTTGTATCTGAAGTTATATTCTCTAAAAGATGACCATTAATTCTAAAGAGACATATTCGAAATTTATTAAATCTGAAGCAAAACGACTTGGTTTTCTTTCCTGCGGTATATCCAAAGCAGGATTTCTTGAAGAAGAAGCTCCCCGTTTGGAAAAATGGTTAAAAAATAATCATAATGGTCAAATGGCTTATATGGAAAATCATTTTGACAAACGTTTAGATCCAACATTATTAGTTGATGATGCTAAAAGTGTAGTTTCACTTTTACTAAATTATTATCCTACTGAGATTCAGAATAATGAAAGTTTTAAAATTTCAAAATATGCATACGGCCAGGATTATCATTTTGTTATTAAAGAAAAACTAAAAGAATTTCTTCATTCAATTCAGGAAAACATAGGGGATGTTTCCGGACGTGCTTTTGTCGATTCTGCTCCTGTTCTGGATAGAGCATGGGCTGCAAAAAGCGGTTTGGGCTGGATTGGTAAAAGCAGTAATTTATTAACTCAAAAAGTAGGCTCGTTTTATTTTATTGCTGAACTAATTTTGGATTTAGATTTAGAATACGATCATGCGGTAACGGATCATTGTGGTTCATGTACAGCCTGTATAGATGCTTGTCCAACTCAGGCGATAGTCGCTCCATATGTTGTAGACGGCAGTAAATGCATCTCTTATTATACAATTGAACTCAAAGAAAATATTCCATATGAAATGAAAGGTAAATTTGATGAGTGGATGTTTGGCTGCGACACCTGTCAGGATGTTTGTCCCTGGAATCGTTTTTCGAAACCACATTCAGAACCCTTGTTTAATGCAAATCCTGAGTTGCTTTCTTTTTCTAAAAAAGACTGGATCGAAATAACAGAGGAAACTTTTCGGTTGGTTTTTAAAAATTCTCCTGTCAAGAGAACTAAGTTTGATGGTTTGAGAAGAAATATTAAGTTTTTGGAATAATCTCGTACAGCTTATATCTTCAATATTGTGCCGTTCTTTTTAATTTTAGGAAATGCCTTTTATTTTCGATTTAAATGTAAAAACGTTGTGTTTTTCATAAAAAAGAGCTTGTGAATTATTCTTTTGTTTCAGAGAATATTTGGAAACAGTTAAATATCTTGTAAAGATTTAAAAATGAATTTATTAGGTGTTAAAAAATGTTGAGGCTTATCTTTTGTATTCAATTTTTTTTAACTTTATACTCCTAAAAAATTTTCAGATATGACTGTAAATCAAATACTAAACGCAAAAGGGAAAAATGTTTATTCCGTACGTTCAACAACAACTGTTTATGAAGCATTGAAAGTAATGGGCGAAAAAAATATAGGCGCTATTCTGATTATCGATGGTTCTGAGTTAAAAGGAATATTGTCTGAAAGGGATTATGCACGAAAAATTGTTTTAAAGGATAAATCATCAAAAGAAACTTTAGTTGATGAAATCATGGAAAGCACTGTTTTTACAGTAAAACTTTCGGATAATTTAGAAGATTGCATGGAGCTCATGAGTACAAAAAGAATAAGACACCTGCCAGTTTTAGAAGACGAAATAGTTGTAGGTATTATTTCGATTAGTGATGTAGTAAAGGCTATTATCGAATTGCAAAAGGATACAATTAATCATCTTAACTCTTATATTTCACAATAACAATTTAAATAATAAAGTTTTAGAAATAGTCCGAAATTATATCGGACTATTTTTTTATCCAAAATTTAAACATTTTCAGTAAAAGTATACTCAAAAACAAACAGTTTTATTCGAAGTCTTATATCTTTGTAAGACACAATTAAGTGAAAACGAATGAATAAAGAGACTAAAAGAAGAGAAGCGTTATTGTATCATGCAGAACCGACTCCAGGGAAAATTCAGGTAGTTCCAACTAAAAAATATGCCACGCAAAGAGACCTGTCTCTGGCTTATTCACCGGGAGTTGCTGAGCCATGTTTAGAAATCGCGGCAAACGTTGAAGACGTTTATAAATATACAGCAAAAGGAAATTTAGTAGCCGTAATTTCAAACGGGACAGCTGTTTTAGGTCTTGGAGATATAGGACCGGAAGCAGGAAAGCCGGTAATGGAAGGAAAAGGTTTGTTATTTAAAATTTTCTCTGATATTGATGTTTTTGATATTGAAATCGGGACAAAAGATGTTGAAGAATTTATTCAGACCGTAAAAAATATTGCTCCAACTTTTGGAGGGATTAATCTTGAAGATATTAAAGCCCCGGAATCTTTTGAAATAGAAAGAAGACTGATAGAGGAATTAGATATTCCGGTAATGCACGATGATCAGCATGGAACCGCCATTATTTCTTCAGCGGCTTTAATTAACGCATTAGAATTAGCAGGCAAAAAAGCCGAAGATGTAAAAGTTGTAGTTTCCGGAGCCGGATCAGCTGCGATAGCCTGTACAGATTTATATGTTTTACTGGGTGTTAAAGTTGAAAATGTTTTGATGTTCAATAGTAAAGGACTTTTAACAAAAGATAATCCTTCGCTTTCAGAATTGCAATTGAAATATGCTATAGATGGAGCTAAAATTGATTTGGCAGAAGCTGTAAAAGATGCTGATGTTTTTATAGGATTGTCATCCGGAAATATTTTGTCAGCTGAAATGCTGTTGTCAATGGCAGAAAGCCCTATTGTGTTCGCAATGGCAAATCCAAATCCTGAGATCGATTACAACTTAGCGGTAGAAACCCGTAAAGATGTTATTATGGCTACAGGTCGTTCAGATTTTCCTAATCAGGTAAATAATGTTCTTGGTTTTCCATATATTTTTAGAGGAGCTTTAGATGTCAGGGCAACAAAAATTAATGAAGCGATGAAAATGGCAGCTGTAAAAGCTCTGGCTTCATTAGCAAAGCAATCTGTTCCGGAACAGGTAAATGTGGCTTACGGAGCAACAAAATTAGGTTTCGGCCGCGAATATATAATTCCTAAACCATTTGATCCAAGATTAATTGCGGTTGTGGCACCTGCTGTTGCAAAAGCAGCTATTGAATCAGGTGTGGCCAAAAATCCAATTACAGACTGGCTTGCTTATGAAGAAAGACTTTTAGAACGCTTAGGGAATGATAATAAAATGGTACGCTTAATTACAAACCGTGCCAAAATGGATCCGAAAAGAATTGTTTTTTCGGAAGCAGAGCATCTGAATGTTTTAAAAGCTGCTCAAATTGTACATGAAGAGGGTATTGGTTTCCCGGTTTTATTAGGAAATAAAGAAATTATTTTAGAACTGAAAGAAGAGTTAGGTTTTGATGCAGATGTTGAAATTATTGATCCAAAAATAAAAGAGGAAGAGCAAAGAAGAGATAAATTTGCAAAGTCATATTGGTCAACCAGAGAACGACGAGGTATTTCATTATTGGATGCTCAGAAATTAATGCGCGAAAGAAATTATTTTGCAGCCATGATGGTTAACGAAGGTGAAGCAGATGCTTTAGTTACAGGGTATTCAAGAAACTATCCATCAGTTTTAAAACCAATGCTTCAATTAATTGGCAAAGCAAATGGAGCCTCACTTGTAGCAACTGCAAACATGATGCTTACAGCCAGAGGTCCAATGTTCTTATCGGATACAGCTATTAATATCAATCCTTCAGCAGAAGATTTGATAAACATTGCTCTTATGACATCCAAAACAGCTAAAATGTTTGGAGTAGAGCCTGTAATTGCAATGGTTTCGTATTCAAACTTTGGATCATCAACGCATCAGAATGCTTCAAAAGTTAGAGAAGCAGTTGCCTATTTGCATAAAAATCATCCTGATATGATTGTTGATGGAGAAATTCAGGCTGATTTTGCTCTTAACCCTGAAATGCTTCAGGAGAAATTTCCTTTTTCGAAACTGGCAGGAAAAAAGGTAAATACATTGGTTTTTCCTAATCTTGAATCAGCGAATATTACCTATAAATTGTTAAAAGAATTATATCAAGTGAACTCTATTGGTCCTATTATGATGGGAATGGGTAAACCTGTTCATATTTTTCAATTGGGTGCAAGTGTTGAAGAAATGGTAAACATGGCAGCTATTGCAGTTATTGATGCTCAGGAAAAAGAATTAAAGAAAAATAAACTGGCTAAATAACAGATGGCTCAAGTCGTTGTTAATATTGTCTTAATTTTATTATATTTGGCACCACAAATTATATTATGATAGCACATTTGCAAGGAAAATTAGTAGAGAAAAATCCAACAGAAGTTGTGATTGATTGTGCAGGGGTTGGGTATCAGGTCAATATCTCTTTGCATACTTTTTCATTAATTCCAAATACTGATTTTATAAAATTATATACGCATCTTCTAATCAAAGAAGATGCGCATACCTTATACGGTTTTGCAGAAAAATCGGAAAGAGAAATATTTAGAATGTTAATATCTGTTTCGGGAATCGGAGCTAACATTGCCAGAACAATGTTGTCATCTATAGAGCCAAGACAAATTATAAATGCGATTGCCTCAGGTGATGTTGGTGTTATTCAGTCTATTAAAGGAATCGGTAATAAAACAGCACAGAGAGTAATATTGGATTTGAAAGAAAAAGTCTTAAAATTATACGATTTAGATGAAGTTTCTGTTGTTCAAAACAATACAAATCGAGATGAAGCGTTATCTGCTTTAGAAGTTTTAGGTTTTGTTAGAAAAACTTCTGAAAAAGTAGTTGAGAAAATTGTAAAAGAAGATCCGGAAGCGACTGTAGAAACTATTATCAAAAAGGCTTTAAAAGCTTTATAAATTACTATTAAGACACCTGAATTGTATGCGTAAAATTTTACTTTTTTTACTGGTTTTAATGTGTGGTAATGCTTTGCGTGCACAGGTAAATCCAACAATTCAGGATACTACTAAAACAGGATTTTCTGTTGGAAAGTTAGAGTTACAAAACCCACCAAGCGTACTTTCTGCTTACAAGTACGATCCAATTACTGACCGTTATATTTATACGAGTACAGTTGATGGCTTTTCTATTGATTATCCTTTGGTTTTGACACCAAAACAATATGAGGATTTACTGCTTAAAGAATCCAGAAGAGATTATTTTAGGCAAAAAATGATTGCTATTGACGGTAAAAAAGCGGGAAGTGAAGATGCAAAAAAAGATTTATTGCCAAGGTATTATATCAACTCAAGTCTTTTTGAATCTATTTTTGGAAGCAATACAATTGATGTAAAACCCACAGGTTCTGTTGAAATGGATTTGGGGCTGCGATATAGCAAACAAGATAATCCGTCTTTTTCGCCAAGAAACAGATCGAGTCTGACTTTTGATTTTGATCAACGAATTGGTATGAGTTTAATGGGGAAAGTAGGTACCAGATTAGAGGTAAATGCTAATTATGATACCCAGTCTACATTTGCTTTTCAGAATTTATTTAAACTTGCTTACACTCCCACAGAAGACGATATCGTTCAAAAAGTAGAAGTAGGTAACGTCAGTATGCCTTTGAATAGTACTTTAATTCGTGGAGCACAGAGTTTGTTTGGTGTTAAAACACAACTGCAATTTGGAAAAACAACAGTTACGGGAGTATTCTCTGAACAAAAATCGCAAACGAAAAGTATAGTGGCAGAAGGTGGTGGAACAATTCAGAATTTTGATTTGTATGCTCTGGATTATGATAATGACAGGCATTTCTTTTTATCACAATATTTTAGAAATAAATACGATGCTTCGCTTAGAAATTACCCATTTATTGATAGTCGGGTTCAAATTACAAGGTTAGAAATTTGGGTAACGAACAAGCAAAACCGTGTTAGTACAACAAGCAATAACTTGCGAAATGTTATTGCACTACAGGATTTAGGAGAAGCACAGCTCACAGGAATACCTGATTCTGAAGTTGTTGTTATAAGCCCTTCAACGGGATTTTTCAATCCTACTAAGCCTATTGATTCACCTACAGATAATGGAAATAATAAATATGATCCGGCTGTAATTGGTCAGCCCGGGGCTTCCTATCTAAATTCAAATATTAGAGAAATAGTGACAGCTAAGTCTGGTTTTAATCCTGCTAATGTTCCAAATGTTAGCGAAGGAACTGATTATTCTGTACTTGAAAATGCCAGAAAATTAACTGCCACCGAGTATACTTTTAACCCTCAGTTAGGTTATATTTCATTACAGCAACGTTTGGCTAACGATGAGATTTTAGCAGTAGCCTATGAATATACTGTTGGAGGAGTTGTATATCAGGTAGGAGAGTTTGGTAGCGACGGTGTTGATGGGACAGTGGTAACAGGAAGTACTCAGAATAATAATCAGGCTGTTATTACGCAAAGTTTGATTTTGAAAATGCTGAAAAGCAGTTTGACGAATGTTCAAAATCCGGTTTGGAATCTGATGATGAAAAACATTTATCAAATACCCGGTGCTTATCAGGTTAAACAAGACGATTTTAGGTTCAATATCCTTTATACAGATCCTTCACCGATAAATTATATTTCACCTGTTGATGCTGCAAATCCTTTTCCTTCTAATCCTACAGCAGGTAATGAAGTAACAGAAACTCCCTTATTGAAAGTTTTCAACCTGGATAAATTGAATTACAATAATGACCCGCAAGCAGGAGGTGATGGTTTCTTTGATTACCTTCAGGGAATCACTTTTGATGCGCAAAATGGGCGTATTATTTTTACGACCAAAGAGCCTTTTGGAAAGCTTTTATTCGATAAATTAAATACTGGAACAGCGGGAGAAAATTATAATGATCCTTCTACCTATAATCCGAATCAAAGGAAATACGTGTTCAGAAGCATGTACAAAACCACACAGTCAGGTGCTCTACAGGACAGCGAAAAAAATAAGTTTTTATTAAGAGGAAAATATAAATCATCAGGAAGTGATGGAATACCTATTGGTGCTTTTAATGTTCCTCAAGGTTCTGTTGTAGTGACTGCCGCAGGGAGAGTTTTAGTTGAGGGGATTGATTATAGTGTTGATTATCAACTAGGAAGGGTTCAGATTTTAGATGCGTCTTTGCAGGCTTCAAATACGCCAATAGAAGTTTCTTTAGAAAATAATTCGGTTTTTGGTCAACAAACCAGAAGGTTTATGGGGTTGAATGTTGAACATAAAATTTCAGATAAATTTATTGTTGGTGGTACCTATTTAAAAATGACAGAAAGGCCATTTACTCAAAAATCAAGTTACGGTCAGGAATCTGTAAATAATACAATTTTCGGGTTTAACGGGAATTATTCAACCGAAATTCCGTTTTTTACTAGATTGGTAAACAAGCTGCCTAATATTGATACAGATGTTCCTTCTAATCTTTCGATAAGGGGAGAAGTTGCTTTTTTAAGGCCGGACGCACCAAAAGCAAGTGATTTTGAAGGAGAGGCAACTATATATGTAGATGATTTTGAAGGTTCGCAATCTACTATAGATATGCGGTCAGCTTATGCCTGGAGCCTGGCATCAACACCATTTATTAATTCAGCTGGAGATAATACTTTTGGAGCAGCAGATAATTCATTAGATTATGGATATAAAAGAGCTAAACTTGCATGGTACTCCATTGACCCTATTTTTTACACTCAAAAGCCATCAGGAATATCAAATGACGATTTGTCTTTAAACACTACCAGAAGAATTTACAGCAAAGAACTATATCCAAATACAGATATTGCTCAAGGACAATTACAAGTGATAAACACTCTTGATTTAACTTATTTCCCTTCTGAAAGAGGTCAGTATAATAACAATCCTGGTTTTGGTACACAACCTGCTAATGGTAATTTTGGTGGAATTATGCGTTCTTTGAATTCGACCAATTTTGAACAAAGTAATGTCGAGTATATTCAGTTTTGGGTACTCGATCCATATGTAGGAAATGCATCAGCACAGCTTTCTAATGTTGGAAAAATATATTTTAACTTAGGAGAAGTTTCAGAGGATATTTTAAAAGATGGAAGAAAGCAATATGAAAATGGTCTTGGACCTGATCAAATTATTGCTCAGCCAATTCAAGGGCAGGCACATTGGGGAGATGTCCCGGCTTCACAATCTTTAATATATGCTTTTGACAATAATGCGGGTAACAGAACTAATCAGGATGTTGGTTTGGATGGTTTGCCAAATGCAAGAGAAGCTGCAATTTATACTAATTATGCTTCAGAACCTGATCCGGCAGCAGATGATTATACGTATTTTTTAAATACAGATGGAGACGTTCTTAATCGTTATAAGAAATATAATGGTCTTGAAGGCAACTCTGCCGTAGATATAAATTCTGCCAATCGTGGCTCAACTACACTACCTGATGTCGAAGATATAAATCGTGATAACACCATGAACACTATTAATGCCTATTATGAATATAGCATTGATATGAAACCTGATATGGTTATAGGGCAAAATTATATAACCGATATTAAAGTGGTAAATAATGTTGAATTGCCAAATGGTGGAAATACAACGGCCAGATGGATTCAGTTTAAAATTCCAGTTGCTCAACCGCAAAATACTATAGGAAACATTTCTGATTTTAGGTCTATTCGATTTATGAGAATGTTTATGACTGGTTTTAATGATCAGGTTACGTTGCGATTTGGGGCATTAGATTTAGTAAGAGGAGAATGGAGAAGATATGACGGTACTCTTGATGCAGCAGATACGGATCCAACTAATGATGGGACAGATTTTGATGTACAGGCAGTAAATATTCAGGAGAATAGTACAAAATGTCCTGTAAATTATGTTGTGCCACCTGGTGTTCAAAGAGAACAATTATATAACAATAATACGGTAATCAATCAAAATGAGCAATCTTTAGCATTACGTGTTTCAGGAAACGGATTAGAAAAGCAGGATTCAAGAGCTTCTTTTAAAAATGTAAGTCTTGATATGCGTCAGTATAAAAAACTTAAAATGTTTTTGCATGCTGAATCATTAGAAGGTGAAGTGCCTCTTGGGGAAGATGAAATGGTAGCATTTATACGTTTTGGAAATGACTTTACAGAAAACTTCTATCAGGTTGAAATACCATTAAAAGTGACTTCAATAGGTGGAGCTTGTAATATAAATCCAGATCAGGTTTGGCTTGAAGGAAATGATATGGATTTGGCTCTTGCTTTATTAACCAAAATGAAGATTAAAGGAATGAGTGTTGATATAAACTCTCCTAAACGCGATATAAACGGTATTTATTATCCTGATAATGATTCAGAAGTTGAAGGAGGTGATGGAGATGGAAGGTTGAAATTAGGGATCAAAGGAAATCCTAATTTTGGCTTGGTGCGAAATTTAATGGTAGGTCTGAAAAACAGTAATACCACTGATAAAAATATAAAAGGAGAAGTCTGGTTTAATGAACTTCGCTTGTCTGATATGGATAACAAAGGAGGTATGGCAGCGATATTAAGTATTGATACTAATATGGCCGATTTTGCTACGGTTTCTGCAACAGGTAGAAAAAGTACCATTGGTTTTGGATCTATTGAAGAAGGTGCAAACGAAAGAGATCGTGAAGATATTCAGCAATATAATATTGTTACGAATTTAAATTTGGGAAAATTACTGCCTCAAAAATGGGGAATCAATCTTCCGTTTAATTATGCAATTGGAGAAGAGGTAATTACACCAGAATATGATCCTTTTAATCAGGATATTAAACTACAGCAATTACTTGACGAAACAACAGATCAGGCTACAAAAGATAATTACAAAAATAGAGCGATAGATTATACCAAACGTAAAAGTATCAACTTTATAGGCGTTAGAAAAGACAGGGCACCAGAACAAAAACCGCACGTTTACGATGTAGAAAATTTTACTTTCTCTCAATCGTACAATCAGGTGCAACGACATGATTATGAGATTGAAGATTATGAAGATGAATTGTCAAATTCATCTGTAAATTATGCCTATACATTTCAGCCAAAAGAAGTAGTGCCTTTCAAGAAGAATAAATTCATGAAAAAAAGTGAATACTGGAAGCTTTTAAGTGATTTTAACTTTAACTATTTGCCTTCCAATATTTCGTTTAATTCAAATATTATAAGACAAAGCAACAGCCAGCAATTCAGGCAGGTTGAAGATGTTCCTGGAATTGGTCTTGAAACCCTTTACAGAAGAAACTTTGCACATAATTATCAATACGGATTTGGATTCAATCTGACCAAATCTTTAAAGCTAAATTACACGGCTGCTTCAAATAATATTGTTAAAAATTATTTGAATGATGATAATACACCAAAAGAGGATTTTAATATCTGGGATGATTATTTTGATCTCGGAACACCAAATCAGCATACACAGCAGTTGATTGTAAATTATGATATTCCAATCAATAAGCTGCCAATTTTTAGTTTTGTAAAAGCTAATTATTCTTATACGGCAGATTATAACTGGCAGCGTTCATCAACTGCATTGTCTCAATATGAAGAAGAAAATCCGGATGGGTCTACTACGATTTATAATTTAGGAAATACGATTCAGAATGCAAATTCAAATACACTAAATACAACTTTTAATATGGCAACGTTGTACAAGTATTTAGGATTAACGCCAGGAGCTAAAAAAGCAGCTAAGCCCAAACCGGCTGGTCCGCCAAAACCGGGAGAAAAAATAGTAAATACCAATAAAGCTGCAGCTGCCAGAAGCCCATTTTATGATGGTTTGATTGGAGTTCTGACGAGTGTAAAAAATATTCAGATAAATTATACAGAGAACAGCGGAACAGTTTTACCGGGTTATACCCCAAGCATAGGATTTTTAGGAACTTCAAAACCAACATTAGGGTTTATTTTCGGAAGTCAGGATGACGTACGTTATGAAGCGGCCAAAAATGGCTGGCTGACTACCTATGAAAATTTCAATCAGAATTATACTCAGGTAAATACTAAACTTTTAAAAGTAACAGCAAATGTTGATTTGTTTCCAGATTTTAAAATAGATTTGACCATGGACAGGTCTTATTCTGAAAATTCTTCCGAGCAATATAGCGTTACGAATGGCGAATATGTACCTCTGTCACCTTATACGTATGGAATGTTTTCTATTTCCACAGTATTAATCAAAACAGCATTTTCTGCAAGTGATGAAAATGTATCAGCGGCTTTTGACGATTTTAGAGAGAATCGTTTGATAATAGCCAATCGTTTGGCAGAAGATAGATACGGTACTGCAATTCCAAGATATGATGCAGGAGCACTTCCTGTTGAAGATACAAGTGTGCCTATAGATAATCTTGCAAACCCAAACAACCCTCAAAGAAAGCAAACTATAGCAAATGATGGATTTCCTGTGGGGTATGGAAAAAGCAATCAGGCTGTTTTATTGCCAGCCTTTTTAGCTGCTTATTCAGGAAGTGATGCTTCTGGTGTTTCGACAGGAATTTTTAGAAATTTCCCTATTCCAAACTGGAGTATAAAGTATAATGGACTGATGCGTTATAAATATTTTAAGGACAGGTTTAAACGCTTTTCTTTACAGCATAATTACAGGGCTTCTTATACGATTAATCAATTCAGATCAAATTTTGATTATAATGAAAATCCGGATGGCACAGATGTAAATGGTAATTTCTTCAACAAAACCATTATGTCAAATGTCAATTTGGTAGAGCAGTTTAGCCCGTTGATTCGTGTAGATTTTGAATTAAAAGGATCGTTAAGAGTTCTTACAGAAGTTAAGAAAGACAGGGCTTTGTCAATGAGTTTTGATAATAATTTATTGACCGAAGTAAAAGGTCTTGAATATGTTGTAGGGTTAGGTTATCGTTTTAAAGATGTTATTTTTTCGTCAACATTAGCAGATAATCCAACAGGAATTATAAAAAGCGATATCAATATCAAAGCAGATTTATCCTATAGAAATAATCAGACTCTGGTTCGTTATCTGGATTATGACAATAATCAGCTGGCAGCCGGACAAAATATCTGGTCAGTAAAAGTTACTGCTGATTATGCTTTTAGTAAAAATCTTACGGCCATATTCTATTATGATCATTCGTTCTCGAAAGCTGTAATTTCTACATCATTTCCATTGACTAATATTCGATCAGGGTTTACACTTCGATACAATTTCGGAAATTAATTTTGTGATTATAAACTAATTTTTATTAGAAGATTGTTACATTTGTTGCTTTAAAATTAAATTATCAATTTCAAACATAGTATTATGAGCATACCAGCAAATTTAAAGTATACAAAAGATCACGAATGGGTTAGCATCGATGGAGATGTTGCAACAGTAGGAATTACTCATTTTGCTCAAAAAGAATTGGGAGATATCGTATACGTTGAAGTAGAAACTTTAGATCAGACATTAGATAAAGATGAAGTTTTTGGAACTGTAGAAGCAGTAAAAACGGTTTCTGATTTATTTTTACCTTTGACAGGAGAAATCATTGCTTTTAATGAAGATTTGGAAAGCACGCCTGAAGCAGTAAACTCTGATCCTTACGGAGCTGGTTGGATGATTAAAATAAAAATTGCTAACGCTTCAGAAATTGATTTATTATTATCTGATGAAGCATACAAACAACTAATCGGTGCCTAAACAATTGCTTTTATTGTGGGCTATAGTTTGCTCTGGAATTATTACTTATTTTTGTCTTACAGACTCAAGTAATATTCCGGCAGTAAATTTTCCCAGTATTGATAAAATAGTGCATTTTTGTTTTCACTTTGGATTTACAATTTCTTGGATTTTATTCTTCAAAAAAGAATTTAAAGGAAAGACAACTGATGATTACAAGGCTTATTTGATTTCTTTTATATTTTCAGTTTTTTTTGGAATAACCATCGAAATATTACAAAGTATATTTACTAAAACCAGAGCTGCAGATGTCGCAGATATTTTAGGTAATGCAATTGGTGCTACAGCAGCTATTTTTTCGGCAATGGCTTTTAAAAAGCAAATCGAAAAAATCTAAATATAAATTCCCACTTCGGTGGGTTTTTTATTTTCTGAATTTAAAATGTATTTTTGCCACAATCCTGTAATTTTAAAATCATGAATATTAAGCAATATTTGGATTCGACTTACTTAAAAACGGCCTCTCAGGCTGGTCTTTCGGAAACGGAAAATACTGCTTTAGTTAAAAATGCAATTACAGAAGCAATTACAGAAGGGTTTAAACTAATTATGATTCGGCCAGAATATGTGAGTTTAGCCAAAGAAATGATTTTACATGCCAATTCAAATTTGGGTGTTGGTACGGTTATAGATTTTCCGGAAGGTAAATCAGATATACAGGAAAAAATCAGAGAGGCTAATGAAGCAATTGCAAATGGAGCAGATGATTTGGATTTTGTCTGTAATTATGACGCTTTTAAAAACGGAGATACTGAGTTAGTGAAGCAAGAGATTTTAGTAGCAACACAAATAGCGTTGGCCAATAATAAAATAGTCAAATGGATTATTGAAGTTGCAGCCTTAAATGAAAAAGAAATTATTCAGTTTTCATCTTTGATAAAGAATATTGTTATTTCGAATTTTAAAGAGGAAGAATATGCTTCAGTTTTTGTAAAATCATCAACGGGATTTTATAAAACTCATAATAATTTGCCTAATGGAGCAACGATGCCGGCTATTGTTATGATGCTGGAAAATGCTTCACCTTTGCCGGTAAAAGCAGCCGGAGGAATTAAGTCATACGAGGAAGCAATAGAAATGATTCGTTTAGGGGTTAAGCGAATTGGAACTTCATCTGCTAAAGCAATTGCAAATGGAGAAAACACCACAAATCAATATTAATGAAAATCAAAAATATTTTGAATAAAAGTTTTTTTACTTTCAGTCTGGCACTATTATCACTATCTGTTTTCTCTCAGGAAATAAACAACTCTTCCGTAAAACCAGGCTTTTCTGCTGAGCGTTTTCCTGTTTTTCCTAATTGCGAAAATTTAGAATCTAAAAATTTAGAAAATTGTTTTTATAAAGAAGTTCAGGATTTCGTTTATCAAAATTTTCAAATACCTGAAAATTTAAAGCAGACAAATTACAAGGGCGAAGTTAAAGTGCTGTTTGAAGTGGATGCAAACGGAGTTTTTAAGGTGATTTATGTTAATGCAGCAAATGATAATTTGGCAAAAGAAGCGAAACGCGTTTTTGAAAAATTTCCAAATATCAAACCTTCTACTTATAACGGAGTTGCGACCTATTCTAAATATACAATTTCAATAAATGTACCATTAAAAAGTTCTGAACAGATTGCTGCTGAGGCTTTGGCTGCAGCCGAAATTTTAAAACCAACAGAAAAACCAATGACAGAACTGGATAGTATTGTGTATAAAAAATACAATAATCCTGAGTTCGAAAGTCACTTAAATATCCCTTTTTCTCATAGCTATTATGCACAGTTTGATGGTGCTATGAATCAGGTTGGCAGTAATAATCATACAGCTTCAAAACCTTACACATATGCAGAAGTTTCAAAATATTATAATTTAAAAGGAGTGAACGAATCGCTTCAGAAAAAAACTTCAGGCTGGCTGGGAAGAAAATGGTGGAACGAGAATATGGTTCAGATACAGGGAGAAGATTATTGGTTGTCCTTAAATCCTATTGTTGATCTGCAAATGGGTAAAGCTTCAGATCTTGATGCTTCTTACACTTATGTGAATACAAGAGCAATCAATTTCAGAGGAGGTTTGGGAAAGCAAATTAATTTTACAACCACTATTTTTGAAAGCCAGGGAAGATTTGCAGGATATTTTAGTGATTATGCAAATTCTTTAAAACCTTCAGGAGGAAATCCTGCAATTATTCCGGGTATGGGAATTGCAAAACAATTTAAAACCGATTCGTATGATTTTCCTTTAGCCGAAGCGAACATAACCTATACTCCAAGTAAATTTTTTGATTTTCAATTAGGGTATGGGAGAAATTTTATTGGTGATGGATATCGGTCTTTATTAGAAAGTGATGGAGCAAGTCCGTATCCATATTTTAAAATCAATACTACTTTTTGGAAAATAAAGTATACCAATACATATATGTGGCTTAAAGATGTTCGTCCTGATGTTACGGTTGATAAGACCTATGCTTCAAAATATATGGCAAATCATTATCTGAGTTGGAATGTATCAAACAAACTGAACTTAGGTTTCTTCGAATCAGTAGTCTGGACCGATACCAATAACAGAGGGTTTGATGTGAATTTTGTCAATCCAATTATTTTTTATCGTTCTGTAGAATTTTCGTCGTCCTCTAAAAGTGGAAATGCTCTTTTAGGAATCACATCTAAATTTAAATGGAATAATAATGTGAATTTATATGGTCAGTTTTTAATTGACGAGTTTTCATTTGGAGATATAAAGGCAGGTGATAATAGCTGGAAAAATAAATTAGGATACCAGTTAGGAGCTAAATATTTTAATGCTTTTAAAATTAAGGATTTGCTTCTTCAGTTAGAATACAATCATGTTCGTCCTTATGTGTATTCCCATAGTGCGGTTATTACTAATTATGCCCATAATAATCAGAGTATAGGACACCAGTGGGGCGGTAATTTTGAGGAGTTCGTTGCTATCGGACGTTATCATAAAGGCCGTTATTTTGCAGATGCGAAGCTTACTGTTGGGAAAAGAGGTCTCGATTTTGATACAGCAGAAGATTCCTTTAATTACGGAGGAAATATTTACAAAAGTTATGATCAAAACAGACCTTATGATGCTGGTGTAAAAGTAGGTCAGGGCAACAAAACAAATATTTTTATTGCTGATATTCAGGGTGGCTATTTGATAAATCCAATGACAAATTTGAAGCTTTTTGGAAGTTTTATCTATAGAAATTTCGATCCGATGCAAAATACGACAACCACTTTTAAGCAAAGTACGACATGGTTTACAATTGGATTGCGTTCGGATGTCTTTAATTGGTATTTTGATTATTAATATTTAATAAGATTTTTCAAGGTAATTGTGTTAAAGATTGCCAAGTCCTTATTTTGCAAAGGTTTTATTGAAAAAATCTAATTTTATAGTCCAGAATTCTATAATCTAATTTGTACATTTGCACCACTCAAAAAAAAATAGACAAACACTTACCGTATTGAACGCTACTAAAAATACAGTTTCACTTAAATCAATATTTCTGGATTTCAAAGAAATTACTAAGGCTGGTTTGGCTATAAGTGTTTTGTTTTCATCTATCGCAGGTTATTTGTTAGGTGTAAACAATGAAAATCCTTTTGAATGGAGTGTTTTAGCTGTTTTAATGGTTGGAGGATATTGCATGGTTGGGGCTTCAAATGCTTTTAATCAGGTAATCGAAAAAGATATTGATTCTTTAATGGATCGTACCAAAAACCGTCCGGTTCCTTCAGGGCGTATGTCTCCAAAAGTGGCTTTGCTGGTTGCCGGTGTACTGACAGTTATTGGTATTGCTTTATTGTATACGATAAATGCAAAATCGGCGATGTTTGCGGCAATTTCAATATTTTTATATACAAGCATTTACACACCTTTAAAAACGGTGACCTCATTATCAGTTTTTGTAGGGGCTTTTCCTGGTGCAATACCTTTTATGTTAGGGTGGGTTGCAGCAACAGGAGAATTTGGGATAGAAGCAGGTACGTTATTTTTAATTCAGTTTTTCTGGCAGTTTCCTCATTTTTGGGCTATTGGCTGGTTTTTATATGAAGATTATGAAAAGGCTGGTATTTTTATGCTTCCAACAGGAAAGAAGGATAAAGGGACAGCTTTACAGGTTATGTTATATACGATTTGGCTCATTATAGCGTCATTATTGCCTGTTTTAGGATACACAGGACAATTGTTTATTTCGCCAATCGCAGCAGTTTTAGTTTTTTTGCTTGGTTTGTGGATGTTGTTTTATGCGGTACGTTTGTATCAATTAAGAACGGCAAAGTCTGCAAGAACCTTAATGCTGGTTAGTGTTTCGTATATTTCTTTATTGCAGATTGTGTATATAGTAGATAAATTTTTAAGATAGTTATGGAAATGACAATGAAAATAAGTGATGAACAAGTGCAAAAATCAAAATCTGCAAAATTGATTTTGTTATTCGCAATGGTGAGTATGACCATGATGTTTGCAGGGCTTACAAGTGCATTTGTAGTAAGTAAATCGAGAGCAGACTGGTTGAAGGATTTTCAGATACCAACTGCATTTTATTTTAGTACAGTAGTTATTATTGGTTGTAGTGTTACTTTTTATTTAGCAAAAAAAGCAATTGAAAAAGGAAATAGAAATGCAACTTCTACGTTTCTTTTAGGGACATTTGCTTTGGGAATTGCTTTTGTGGTTTTACAATTTAGAGGTTTTGGACAAATCATTGAAAGTGGTTTTTATATGACAGGACAAGGTAGTTCAATTACTACAACTTTTCTTTATGTAATTGCGCTAATGCACCTATTACACTTAGCTGGCGGATTAATTTCACTTTTAATTATAATTTATAATCATTTTAAACAAAAATACAATCCGACCCAAACTCTTGGAATAGAACTAGGTGCGATGTATTGGCACTTTTTGGACTTATTGTGGGTATTATTATTTTTATTTTTATATTTCTTTAAATAAGAAAAAAACGTAAATTTGGGAACTTTTTAACGAATATCTTTTATGGGAGCGACAGTTACTACTGCAAATAACAACGAAAAAACTTGGGGAGGCGGAGAAGACATCCAGCCATTAGGAGCAAGTTATGGTAAAATGATGATGTGGTTTTTTATCGTATCAGATGCTTTAACATTCTCTGGATTCCTTGCGGCTTATGGTTTTTCTAGATTTAAATTTATTGAAACATGGCCATTGGCTGACGAAGTGTTTACTCACTTTCCTTTTATGCACGGTGTTTCGGCTCCGATGTATTATGTAGCCTTAATGACTTTTATTTTGATTTTTTCATCTGTAACAATGGTTTTAGCTGTTGATGCAGGTCATCAATTAAAGAAAACAAAAGTTGCCATATACATGTTCTTAACTATTATTGGAGGTTTTATTTTCGTAGGTTCACAAGCCTGGGAGTGGAAAAACTTTATTAAAGGAGAATATGGTGCAGTAGAAACATCAGGAGGGAGTTTGTTGCAGTTTGTTGATGCAAGTGGTAAAAGAGTAGCTTTGGCAGATTTTGCAGTGAAATTACCGGAGCAAAGAGAAGCTTTGACAAGAAGCCACTCAACTTGGTTTGTTGAAGACGCTGAAACACAACCAACATATACAGTTGCAGAAGTTCAGGCTGGTTTTAAAGCACATCCTGAATTATTAATAAGAACAGAACAGCTTACTGCTAAAAAGAAAAAAACAGTATTGACAAGAGCAGAATCTGAGTCTCGTTTAGGTACTGCAAAATATGTTGTAGAAGGAGCAAACCTGACAAGAAATGAATATGGAAGTAAATTGTTTGCTGATTTCTTTTTCTTTATTACAGGATTCCACGGTTTCCACGTATTTTCCGGAGTTATCATTAATATCATTATATTCTTTAATGTATTATTAGGAACTTACGAAAAGAGAAGAAGCTACGAAATGGTAGAGAAAGTTGGGTTATACTGGCACTTTGTCGACCTTGTTTGGGTATTTGTATTTACAGTTTTCTACTTAGTTTAATTTTAGATTTTAATTATTATGTCACACGAGCACGTATCAAATACAAAAAGAATCTGGTTTGTTTTTGCATTACTATCAGTAGTAACTACAGTAGAGGTTATCCTTGGTATTTTAAAACCTGAATCATTAGAGTTTAATTTCTTTATAGGTTTGAATTTGTTAAACTGGATTTTCTATATCCTGACAATTTTCAAAGCGTATTATATTGTATGGGCATTTATGCACATGGAAGGTGAGAAAAGTAGCCTTAGATGGTCTGTTGTTTCGCCTGTTATTTTCCTGGTTTTATATTTATTGTTTATTCTACTTACAGAAGGACATTATATTTATGGGGTTTTTAAAGATTCTACTATTAAATGGAATTTTTAACATGATATTAATTCGAAAAGAGGCTCCGTTTAACGGAGCTTTTTTTATTTTTGTACTTCAATAACTTTTGTACTTATAATGAAAAAAAATATAGTTCTCTTTGTACTTTTTGTTTTGCCAATTGTAGCCTATTTATTTTTTGCTTCGGGTGTCAATAGTTTTACAACATTACCTGTTATTACACCAAAAATTGCTGATTTTGGTAATTGGAAATCTCTAAATAGCAAAAAAGTTTCACTTGATAAAAAGATAACTGTTTTAGGTTTTTCTGGCTCTGATATTTTGAATAACAGGGGGAATTATTTCAATTTAAATGAAAAAATTTACAAGCGTTATAATGGTTTCGAAGATCTTCAGTTTGTAGTTTTATGCCCAATTGGAACTGAGAAAGAAGCTCAGAAAATCATAGATGCCTTATCACCTTTTACAGATGTGAAAAACTGGAATTTTGTTTTTGCATCAAATGAAGATATTCAAAAGTTTTATGATCAATTGCATTTAAAAGGAAAACTGGATAAAAACCTTGGTACTTCTAATGTTTATATTGTAGATAAAGAAAGAAATTTAAGAGGTAGAAAAGGTGTTGCCAAAGATCAAAAAGAAGAATATAAAGAAGGTTATAATACCTTTCATCCTTCTGAATTGAGCAACGAGATGTTAGATGACTTTAAGATTATTTTGTATGAATATCGTGCAGCTCTTAAAAAGAATCATAATGCTACTAAACAACTTTAAATTGAAATTATAATGTTTAAAAATAAATCATATATCGGAATTTCGTTTATCATTTTAATTTTTGGAATTTATGCTGTGCCTAAAATTGTTGACAGAATAAAAAATGGTGATGTTGTCAAAGGAAATCGTCTTGATAATGTAGGTTTAAAAGAATCTAAATCAGATGCAAAATTAGTAACAATAGGACCAGCTCCTAAGTTTGAATTGACTAATCAGGACAATCTGAAAATTTCTAATGAAAGCTATAAGGGAAAAGTATATGTATTGGAATTTTTCTTTACTACCTGTCCTTCAATTTGCCCAAAAATGAATTTGAGTATGTTGGAGATTGAAAAAACTTTTTTTGGAAATCCAAACTTCGGAATCGTTTCAATCACAATCGATCCTGCACATGATACTCCTGATGTGCTAAATGATCATAGAAAATTGTTAGGTGTCAAATCTTCAACATGGAACTTCCTGACTGGAGATAAAGAAACTATTATGGATTTGTCCAACGAAGGATTTAATTTGTATGCAGGAGAAAATGCAAAAGTAAACGGTGGTTTTGAGCATTCCGGACTATTTGCATTAATTGATAAAGAAGGAAATATTCGTTGTAGAAAAGACGAATTTGGAAATCCGATTTTATATTATGACGGATTAGAAAAAAAAGGTGTTAGAGACATTCAGGAGGATATTAAAATATTATTAGAGGAATAAAATGGAAGATCATTCATTAGAAAAAAAATACAACAAGTTTATTATCGCTGTTTCAATTGTTATTCCTGTTGTGGTGGCCATTTTATTTGGTGTAAAACTTAAAGATTTTGGGTATAATGTTGAGCCACTTTCATTTTTGCCTCCTATATATGCTACAACAAACGGCATTACAGCGATTGTTTTAATTTTGGCTGTAATTGCTATTAAAAAAGGAAATCAGAAACTACACGAAGGTTTAATGACGACTGCCATTGCATTGTCTGTTGCTTTTTTGGTTATGTATGTAGCTTATCATATGACTGCTGATTCTACTAAATTTGGAGGAGAAGGCGCTATAAAATTGATTTACTTATTTATTTTATTAACTCATATTGTATTATCAATTGCGATTATACCTTTGGTTTTAATTACTTATGTAAGAGCATTGGCACAACGTTTTGACAAACACAGAAAAATAGCAAAAATCACTTTTCCTCTTTGGCTGTATGTTGCTGTAACTGGTGTAATAGTTTATTTAATGATTTCTCCTTATTATGCACACTAAAAATAATAATATTCAAAACGTAAAATCCAAATTGCTTCGCCAGTTCGCTAATGCTCGTGTCCAGACTTTTGTTTTTGGAGTTTTACTTTTCCTTATGACAGTTTCTTCAAATGCTCAGTGTGCGATGTGCCGTGCTGCGCTTTCCGGTGAATCAAATATAAAAAGAGCTGAAGCTGTAAATGATGGAATCGTTTATTTGATGGTAATTCCTTATTTGCTTGTAGGTATAATTGGAGTTTTAATTTATAGAATGTATCAATCAAAAAAGAAAGAAGCTTAGTTTGTGTCATCTTCGGTTTCGCCACAATAATCATTGTAGTAATAAACCATTTCGGGAATATTTTTTTTGTTAAACTTCCCGTTATTAATTTTTTCAATTATTTTTTCGCAATCTGCAAAATATATTTTTGAACGAAATTTAAAACTAAAAGAAATATCTGTTGCTAATTCAGCATTTTTTCTTTTTACATAAAAAGTTTCTTTTAAATCCTCAGATGAAGAACTGTAAATAGTTAAGCCATTTTGAAATATACCTCCGTTATTTCTATAGACTGATTTAGAATACTTGTATAAAGTCAGTTTTCCTTCTTCGACAACTTCCATTATTTTTGGATTTGTATTTTTGTCAAATTTGACATATTCATATTTTTCAGAATAGCCATATCCCGAAAAAAGTAATCCTTTAGTGATGTCATAGCTCCATTTACTTGGATTGTCTTCTTGCTTGACCTTAAAATAAATAGTGTTGTTTCTAATTTCTCCAAAACCTTTCACAGAACTACTGTCATTAAAGAGAATGGTAGCTTCTCTGTAATCTTGACTAAAGGTAAAATTAATGAAAAATAAAAATAAAAGTTGAAGTAGTAGTTTCATGTAAAAAAAGATGATTTTGTTTTTGCTTATAATTTACTTCAAACCATCAACGGCAACATTTACTGTTCCGTTTATTTTGATAAAAGCAATAATAGCCTGATTAGTTAATTGAATTTTATCAAATTGAATATCTTCCATTTTTCCATTAATAAAAACACCAGGCATTGGTGAATAATTTTTAAGGTAAGCTGCCATGTTTTTTTTGCCTTCTTCTAAATTTGGTTGTATAGAATATCGGCAATTTTGTTCCATTTTTTTCAAAATCATACCCTGTGCCAACCAATTTGCAGCTCGCATTAATTTACTTTTTGTGTCTAAAACATAATCGAGCTTGTCAAAATAAATTTCTTTTGTCTGAGGATTATATTGAGGAAATCCATTTAAGTAAATAGTTCCGTTAACAGACCCTAAAACATCAAGTGCAATAACCATTTTTCCGTCTTTGTGCCAGATTTCAACATTCTTTACGGTAATCTTTTTATTTCCGGATCCAAATTCCTGTCCTGCAAAATTTTTGGTCATGATTTTTGAAGCGTCAACATAACTTGAAATTGCGGCAATATTGGCTGTAATCTGATTTGGGATTTTAGTTACGGGTTTTAAGACAATTTTGGAGGCATTAAACTTAGATTCTGGCTGTTTTCCAACAATAGTTTCCATATTGCACTTTATTCCCATATCAAGCAAAAACAAATCATTTTTGAGTTTTGCATTTGTTGAATATACTTCTAAAGGAACAATTCGTAACCAGCTTTCATAAGTGTCACTCATTTGAAAAGGAGTGCATATTTTTTCTAAAGCGGATAAAACATTTGGTTTAAAATCCATTGATTTTTCTATAGCTTCATCTATGCTTTTTTCAATTTTTGATTTGAAAACAGAGATTGCCGGGTTGGCTAAATAGGTTATAGGCATGTTTTTTCCTAAAACGGTCATCGTTGGACTTTCATTCCAGTCAAGAGATTTGAATTCCGTTTTTGTATTGAGTTTCCAATTCGTTAAAGCAACCTCGCTCGATAAAGTAATTATGCCGTTCAGGTTAAACTCACGGGTATCATAAAGTTCAACACCAAGTTTTTTAGTACCAATTCTATATTTGACATTTACTTTTAAGGGTAAAATGGTTTTTATCCTTTTATCAGTATTTGTCGGATCATTTTGAATTTTTATTGGAGCTTGTTTCCAAATTTTCATTTCAATGTCGTCATCTACAATATTATTATCTTCGTAAATCAATCCGTTTAAAAGAGTGTTCGTTTGATTTTCAACATCTTTTAATTTTACAGTGATTGGCAAATTAATGAACGAAGGGCTGCTGTCGTAAATTAACGGACTTGCGTCATCCGGTTCAGGTTTTAAAGTAGTCAGCTTTTGAGAAGTAGAACAGCTAACCAAGAATGTTAAGATTATGGAAAGAACTAAAAAAGAAAGAAATTTCATTTGAACGGTTTTTAATGAGGTAAAATTAAGAAAACAATTATATTCTTTGAAAAAAGTGTAACAATTAATGAATAAAGTAGTCTTATTCTAAAAGTCAGACAAAATTTATTAACTTTTTCTTACCATAAATACGTAATTAAAATGTTATTATTGTCTTAAAATTCATCGGTATTATGATTGAAATCAAAGATTTGCATAAGTCCTATAAAATGGGGAGTTCAGAATTACATGTGTTAAAAGGTATAAATTTTAATATAGAAGAAGGAGAACTTGTTGCCATAATGGGATCTTCAGGATCCGGAAAATCGACACTTCTTAATATTTTAGGTATTCTGGATGAAGCAGATTCAGGAAGTTATATATTAGATAAAACTCCGATAAAAAAACTTAACGAAACGATTGCTTCAAAATATCGAAATAAGTTTTTGGGATTTGTCTTTCAGTCTTTCAATTTAATAAATTATAAGACAGCATTAGATAATGTTGCAATGCCCTTGTATTATCAGGGGATCAAGAGAAAAGAACGTTATGAAATTGCGATGAAATATCTCGAGAAGGTTGGTTTAGGATCCCATTCACATCATTTGCCAAACGAACTTTCGGGGGGGCAAAAACAACGTGTGGCAATTGCAAGAGCTTTGGCATCCAATCCCAAAGTTTTATTGGCAGATGAGCCAACCGGAGCTTTAGATACTAAAACTTCATATGAAGTCATGGAACTTATTCAGGGAATTAATGATGAGGGAAAAACAATTTTGATTGTTACTCACGAACCTGATATTGCCGCAATGTGCAAAAGAAATGTAGTCCTGAAAGACGGATTAATCATTGACGATAAAAAAGTAGAACAAGTTAGAGCTTCATCTTATGTTTAATATTGAGCGTTGGCAGGAAATTTTTGAAGCAATCTCGAAAAACAGGTTAAGGACATTCCTTACCGGGGTTTCTGTAGCATCAGGGATATTTATTTTAGTGATTTTGCTTGGTGCGGGAAAAGGGCTTCAAAATGGAATTGAAAGACAATTCGAGAACGATGCTGAAGGAATAATTGAAGTTTGGTCTAATGTAACAACAAAAGAATATAAAGGTTTAAATCCAGGAAGGCAAATTCAGCTAAGAAATAGTGATTATGAACTTCCTTCAAAAAAATATAACGAAGAGATTAACAAAAAATCATCTACGCGAAATACCTGGGGCGGGACTATTACGTATGGAAAAGAATCTGGCAATTACCAATTCAGAGGTGTTGGGCCTGATTATTTAGCTATTGAAAATGCAACAATTATTAAGGGACGTTTTTTAAATGACAATGATTTAAAGAATAATGAAAAGGTGGTTGCGATTGGTTTAAAAGTCAAACAGGATTTATTTAAAGAGAGTGATCCTATTGGGAAAGTAATTTTAGTGAACGATGTTAATTTCAAGGTAATTGGTGTGTTTACAGATCCTTCAGGAGAAAGAGAAGAATCGAGGGTATATATGCCAATGACTACTAATCAACGTGCTTTTGGTGCTGGAGATAAAATCAGCGGAATGATGTTCGTTTTAAATAAAAAAGCGAATTATGACGAGGCTTTGGCTCAATCTAAAAAATTTACAGAAGGGATAAAAGAATTGTTAAAAAGTAAAAATATTATTGCTCCTAATGATGACAGCGCAATAGGAGTTTATAATTCTGTTGAAGAAGCCAAACAATTTTATGATCTGAACCTTTACATAAGATTGTTCTTTTGGTGGGTTGGTATTTGTACAATTATTGCCGGTGTAGTTGGGGTAAGTAATATCATGCTCATTATTGTGAAAGAAAGGACTAAAGAAATTGGAATCAGGAAAGCGTTAGGTGCATCGCCATTTTCTATTATTTCTATGATACTTCACGAATCTATTTTTATTACCACTATTGCGGGTTTTACAGGGCTACTGGCTAGTTTGCTATTGCTCGAATTTGTTGGTCCGATGGTGCAAAGCGAATATTTTAGAAATCCTGAAGTCGATTTTAGTGTCGCTTTGACAACACTTGTTTTACTTGTATTTGCAGGGGCAATAGCCGGGTTTTTCCCCGCATACAGAGCTGCGAAAATAAGACCTATTGTAGCACTTAGAGATGAATAGTTATGTTTAAAAAAGATAATTGGGACGAGATTTTACAGGCTTTGACGGCCAATGTGTTCAGGACAATTCTGACTGCATTTGGGGTGTTTTGGGGAATTTTTATTTTGGTAATATTACTTGCTGCAGGAAATGGTCTGGAAAATGGTGTTAAAAAAGGTTTTGACGGGATAGCTACAAACACGATGTTTATGTGGAGTCAAACCACATCAAAAGCCTATAAAGGTTTGCCAAAAGTGCGTCGTTATGATTTTAGAAATAGTGATGTAGCGTCTTTAAAAGAAGCTTTTCCGGATTTGTTATATGTTTCACCACGAAATCAATTAGGTGATTTTAATGGGACAAATAATGTGGTTCGGGGAACAAAAACTTCGGCATTTACTATTTATGGTGATTATCCTGAATTGATTAAGCAGCAGCCAATGGATATTATTAAAGGACGTTTTTTAAATCAGCAGGATATTCAGGAAAGAAGAAAAGTTGCAGTCATTGGAAAAGGTGTTATCACAGAACTTTATGGAAAAGAAGAAGAAGCTGTTGGAACCTATGTAAAAATCAACGGGATTAATTTTATGGTTGTCGGGGTTTATAATTCTAAACAACAAGGAGGAAATGCTGAGCAGGAACAAAAAAATATCTTTATTCCTTTTACAACCTTTCAGCAGGCCTTTAATTATGGGGATAAAGTAGGGTGGATGGCGTTAACGGCAAAAGATGAAACATCTATTACAGATTTAAAACCAAAGATTTTAGAGAAAATAAAGGCGCTTCATTCTGTAAATCCTGCAGATGAAAGAGCGGTGGGTAATTTTGATTTATACGAACAGTTCAATAAAGTACAAAGTCTTTTTAATATTTTAAAAATCATTGCTTATTTTGTAGGAACTTTGGTTTTGATTTCAGGTGTAATTGGTATTTCGAATATTATGCTCATTGTAGTTAAAGAACGTACCAAAGAAATAGGCATTCGTAGGGCTTTAGGTGCTACTCCTGCTGCTATTAGAGGTCAGATTTTGTCAGAATCTATATTTTTAACAATCATTTCAGGGATGTTGGGTATCGCCGTTGCTACGGGAATTATTGCACTATTAAATATGGCTTTAGATTCAATGCCTCCAAACAGTAATACAATGTTTGCAAATCCTAGTGTTGATTTAGGAGTTGTATTTGTCGCTTTATTAATATTAGTAGGATCAGGGTTACTGGCTGGGTTAATACCGGCACAAACCGCAATTAATGTAAAGCCAATTGACGCTTTACGAACAGAATAAATTATCAGTCAAAATATAATCGAATTAAACAAAATCAAAATGAAAAAAGGAGTAACCGTAACCATTTTAATCTTTATAGCTATAGTTTTCTTTGGTGCACTTTACTATTTGTATGCAAAGAATCAGGAGTCGCCAGTTGTTTTCAAAACTGAAAAAGCTGAAATTAAAACGATTGTTAAAAACACTATTGCAACCGGAAATATTCAGCCCGATGAAGAGGTATTAATCAAACCAAACATTTCAGGGATTATTGAAGCAGTTTACATTAAAGCCGGTGAAAAAATCAAAGCCGGAGACATGATTGCGAAAATCAAAGTTGTTGCAAATGTATCTAACGTGAGCAGTACTCAAAATCAGGTTCAGACAGCTAAAATTGCGTTAGATAATCAGGAAAAAATTTATCAAAGACAAAAAACATTATTTGATAAAGATGTAATTTCTGCAAATGATTTTGATGCAGCCCAATTGGCTTACAAACAGGCAAAACAAAATTACCAATCAGCAAAACAAAGTCTGGATATTGTAAAAACAGGAACAACATCATCATTAGGAAGTTATGCAAACACGCTGATTCGTTCTACGGTAAACGGAATGATATTAGATGTTCCCGTGAAAGTTGGAAATCAGGTTATAGAAAGTAATAATTTTAATGAAGGAACTACAATAGCAAGTGTTGCTGATGTAGGAAGAATGATTTTTGTTGGGAAAATTGATGAATCAGAAGTAGGTAAAATAAAAGAAAAAATGCCAATTGAGATTACAGTCGGAGCTATAGAAAATAAAAAATTTACAGCAGTTTTAACCTATATAGCTCCAAAAGGGGTGGTTGAAAACGGAGCGATTCAGTTTGAGATTAAAGCTTCTTTGGAGAATAAAGATGCTACTTTTATCAGAGCAGGTTTAAGTGCAAATGCTTCTATTATTTTAGAAAAAGCAAATAAAGTTTTAGCAATTAAAGAGTCATTGGTTCAGTTTGATAAAAAAACTCAAAAGCCTTATGTTGAAATTGAAACAACTCCTCAAAAGTTTCAAAGAAGAGATGTAGTTTTGGGAGTAAGTGACGGGATTTATGTTCAGGTAAAAAGCGGTGTTAAAGCTTCTGATAAAATTAAAATCTGGAATCAGGGATTGATTAGCGAAGGAGAAGGTGAAAAGAAATAATTTGATTGTTTAAAGAGATTTGGGTTTATAAAAATGTTAAATTTGCACAGTGTTTTTTTTGCTGTGCTTTCATTTCAAAATGTATGAAAATAAATAAATATAATAGTCTTATTTTTGCTATCCTTTTTGGGTTTGGATTATCAGCTCAGGCGCAAACAAAAGTATGGACACTGGAAGAATGTGTACGATATGCACTGGATAATAACATCACAATAAAATTATCGGAATTAGATGTTAAAAATGCAGCAATTGATAAAAAAGATGCCTTCGGAAATTATCTTCCTTCTGTAAATGGAAATGCTCAGCACTCGTGGAATATTGGCCGAAATACCAATCCTATTACCAATGCTAATACAACAGAGACCACACAGTATACTCAATTAGGAGTCAGTGCAGGTGTAGATATCTACAAAGGTTTGCAAAATCAAAATATTTACAGGAGAACAAAGCTTTCTATTATAGCATCTCAATACCAATTGGTTAAGATGCAGGAGGATGTTTCACTAAATGTGGCTAATGCGTTTTTGGAAATTCTGTTTAATAAGGAAAATTTAAAAGTAAGAAAAGAACAATTAGCGATTGACGAAAAACGCTTTACACGCTCTGAAGAAATGGTTAATGCTGGAACCATACCGCGTGGAGATTTATTCGATTTAAAGGCTACAGTTGCAACCGATAAACAAAATATTATTGTTGCTGAAAATACGCTGTTAATTTCTAAATTGAGTTTGGCTCAGTTGTTACAATTGAAGGATTTTACAAATTTTGATGTTGTTGATGATACAAATGTTAAGGATGAAAACGGAATCTTGTTGCAAAATCCAGTTGATATTTATAATAAGGCTAAAGAAATAAGAACAGATTTAAAAATAGCACAAACCAATCTGGAAATTGCTGAAAAAAATGTTGTTATTGCAAAAGGAGCTTACCAGCCTACACTTTCAGGTTTTTATGGTTTTAATACAAGAGCCGGCTATAGTGATCAGGTTAAATTCGATGAAAACAACATTCCCTATACTACTGGCCCTGATCCGGTATTTCAACAATTTAGTGACAATAAAGGTCACAACTTTGGGCTTCAGTTAAATGTCCCGATTTTTAATGGGTTTTCAGTTAGAAATAACGTAGAGCGCAATAAAGTAAGTTTAGAAAAATCTAAAATAGATCTGGAGCAAAAAAGCTTAGATTTACAGCGTAATGTTTATACTGCTTTTACGGATGCCAAAGGGGCATTAAATGCATACGAATCTTCAACTGTCACTTTAGAAGCAAGACAACAATCCTATAATTATGCTAAAGAAAAGTACGATGTAGGTTTAATGAATTCATTTGATTTTACTCAAGCACAGACACTGTTAACAAATGCGCAATCAGATGTTATCAGAGCGAAATACGATTATATGTTCAAAATAAAAATACTTGAATTCTACTTCGGAATTCCAATTGTTCCAATTATCAAAAACTAATTTATTATGTCAAAAAAAACAATTTATTTCTTAATTGGTGGTGCGTTAATTATAATTGCAGCCTTAGTAGGACTTTCGAAATCGGGAGTGATAGGAAATAAGGACGAAGGCAAAGAAGTAGAAATATCAAAAGTAGTAGCCTCCACAATTGTTGAAACGGTTTCGGCTACAGGGAAAATTCAACCTGAAATAGAAGTTAAAATTTCACCGGAGGTTTCGGGCGAAATTATTTTATTAAATGTAAAAGAAGGGCAGGTAGTTAAAAAAGGTGATTTATTGGTAAAAATAAATCCGGATTTATATACCTCAAGTTATAATCGTTCTGTTTCTAATTTATCAGGAACTAAAGCTGGCCTGACACAATCTGAGGCTAGTTTTAAAGAGGCAAAAGCGAATTATGAGCGTAATAAGACGCTGTATGATAAAGGTGTAATTTCAAAATCAGACTGGGATAAGGCAATTGCTTCTTTTGAAGTGGCTAAAGCGACCAGACAAAGTTCTTACTATAATGTTCAAAGCGCTTCTGCATCTGTAAATGAAGCAAAAGACAATTTAGGACGTACTACTATTTATGCTCCTGCTGATGGAACTATTTCAGTGTTAAATGTAGAATTGGGAGAACGTGTTTTAGGAACGCAACAAATGGCTGGAACCGAACTTTTGAGAGTTGCAAACCTAAATAACATGGAAGTTGAGGTTGATGTAAATGAAAATGATATCGTTAAAATAAAAATTGGAGATGAAGCCAATGTTGAAGTTGATGCTTATCTAAAAAAGAAATTTAAAGGTGTTGTAACCAGTATTTCTAATTCTGCCAGTACAGCCTTGACATCAGATCAGGTGACTAATTTTAAGGTAAAAGTTCGTATTTTAAAAGAATCATATCAGGATTTATTGGAAGGTAAACCAACTACGTATTCGCCTTTCAGACCTGGAATGACCGCAACAGTTGATATTATTACAACTACTAAAACTAATGTTTTGGCTGTACCAATCAGTTCTGTTGTAGTAAAATCAGATACAACAGCTGTTAAAGATTTTAAGGTTGAGGATCCGAACGAAGATAAAAAAGCAACGCCAAAAAGCGATAAAAAATTCGAATGTGTTTTTGTAAAAGTGGGTGACAAAGCAAAAATCAGAATTATCAAAACCGGAATTCAGGATGATACTAACATCGAAGTAATGTCAGGATTAAAACCGGGTGATGTTGTTATCACAGGACCTTACACGACTGTCTCTAAAGAATTAAATTCCGGAGATAAGGTAAAACTTAAAAAAGCTGAAGTTGCCAAAAAATAAAATAGTTATATGATTTCACTATGTGGAAGCCCTCCGGCAGGTTTTATGATGGCATTTATTATCGGACTTATTCTGACTGTAATCTTCCTCTTTATTAGTCATTATAAAGTGTATAATAGTCAATATTATAAAGAAGAGTATGTTTATTTTTCCGTCTCTAAGAAAGTAGTGCTCTATGTGAGTTTTCTGGCGATTAATGTATGTATTTTGCCGTTTTTACTTTTTATATGTGTTTTTCTTTTTTCGTGATTTTATCAAATAATAATTAAAATAAAAAATTTTGTCTTTTATTCTCAATATCGAAACCGCTACCAAAAACTGTTCAGTATCAATTGCTAAAGAAGGTAAAACTATTATCTTCAAAGAAATTGCGGAAGAAGGTTATTCGCATGCCGAAAAACTGCATGTTTTTATTGAAGAAATAATCGCCGAATCCGGGATTTCTGTTCATGATTTAGTGGCAGTTGCTGTAAGTCAGGGCCCTGGTTCTTATACGGGATTACGTATTGGGGTTTCAGCAGCAAAGGGATTGTGTTTTGCTTTAAATATTCCATTGATTGCAGTAGATACTTTACAAACTTTAGCATCTCAGGCTAAAGTTTCTGACGGCAAAATAATTCCAATGCTGGATGCAAGAAGAATGGAGGTTTACAGCGCAATTTTCAGTGCTGACTTAAAAACTGAAAGATCAATTCTCGCAGAAGTAATTGATGAAAATTCATTCATAGATTTTACAGAAACGCTATATTTTGTTGGTGATTGTGCAGAAAAGTGCAAGACAGTTTTAACTAAAGAGAATTTTGTGTTTTTAGAAGATGTCAAATATCCTTCGGCTGACGCAATGAGTACAATCAGTTACGATAAATATCAAATAAGCGACACTGTAGATGTCGCTTATTTTGAACCTTATTATTTAAAAGATTTTATGATTGCTCCTCCAAAAAAGCAATAATTTTTTTATTTCTGCAGCGTGTAAGGCTGAATTGCAATGCCTGCTTCGTCTAATGCTGTTTTGCAATTCTCTAAAGTTTCAGAAAAAACAGCTCCATAGTTTTCATTTTTCGCCCATGGTCTTACTGCGAATTCTACAGAACTTGCTGTTAGATTTTTCACAAATACTTCAGGTGCCGGAGTTTTAAGGACTTTTGGATTCTTAATTAAAACATCCAACAATATATCCTTCGTTTTTTTAATATCTGAATCATAAGAAACTGCAAAAGTCAAATCAGCTTTTCGTTCACCCTGCATTGAATAATTGATTATATTACCATTAGATAAGGCTCCATTTGGTATAAAAACAGTTTGATTATTGCCCGTAAGTAATTTTGTAACAAAAATTTGAATCTCTGCAACTGTAGCAATAACACCTTGTGCTTCGATTGTATCCCCTACTTTAAAAGGCTTAAAAAGAATAATTAGCATTCCGCCAGCAAAGTTTGAAAGCGAACCTTGTAGTGATAAACCCACAGCTAATCCCATTGCTCCTAAAATAGCAACAAATGATGAGGTCGGTACCCCGAGATTTGAAATAACTGTTATAAATAATAAAATTCGTAAAGCCCAGAGTAATATATCAGCAAGAAATTTAGATAAGGTGGGGTCTAAATTTCTTTTTATCATTACTTTTCTAATGATCCTGTTTGTCAGTCTAATAGCGTAAAGACCGATAAATAAAATTAAAAAAGCAGAAATTAATTTTGGAGAATAATCAAATAATAAATCAATAAATCGGGTAGCGTAATTACTGAGTTGAGCTGAGTTAACGTTCATGTTTTAAAAATAAAAAACCTTCTCATTGAGAAGGTGTATTAGTTTTGCAAATATAAAAAATTGCCATAACAAAAAATAGTTTTTAATGGTTATAAAGATATAACTGTTATGAGTCAGTTTCGGTTATTGCTTTCTCACTAATATCTACTACGGTATCATAAACCATTGGCTGAGTATCATCAGCTTCTACACTCTCTTTCACTGAATCAATGATGTCATTTATAGAGTCTGTTGCTTTTTCTACATACTCGCTTATTATATCTTTTGCCTTGCCGGCATATTCAGATGCATCTTCAAATATGGGTTCAGATGCTTCTTTAACTTTACTTAATGTTTCCTCGACAAAAATTTCTGCTTTTTCAATTTATGCTGTTGTGGTTTCTTCGATTTCCGCACCGATGTTTTCTGTTTGATTCAGATCTGCATTGGAATCTTTAGTTTTGCTTAGTAGATTTTTTAAAAACGATGATAATCCCATGTTTGTAAAATGAATTAGTTAGGATACAATATTAATTATTTTACTTAAATATTAGATGGTTTTTTTGATAAATTATTGAAAATAAGAAAGGTATAAAATTAAAAAAAGCGCCATTAATGACGCTTTAGAAATATAAATTAATTGTTTTTTTAAGCGTTTAAAGCTTCTACAGTAATTTTATCATCATTTAACATGCTTTTTAGCATATTTTCAATACCACTTTTTAAAGTAAATGTTGAAGATGGACAACCGCTGCAGGCTCCCTGCAAAATTACTTTTACAACTTTATTATCTTCATTATAAGAATCAAAAGCAATATTTCCGCCATCTGCAGCAACAGCCGGTTTTACATATTCTTCCAGTATGTTAATGATTTGTTGAGAAGTGACATCTAATTTGTCAAACGCTTCGTCTTTGGTTATATCATTTTTAGTGGCAGTTTCAATTAAACTTTCGTCTAAAACAGTTCCTCCATTTTCAATAAATTGTTTAATAAAAGTCCTCACTTCTAATGTGATTTCCTGCCAGTCATTAATATCATATTTTGTAACCGAAATGTAATTTTCATCAATAAAAATTTCTTTAACATACGGAAATTTGAATAATTCTTTCGCTAAAGGAGAAGAAGCAGTCTGGTCGATATTTTTGTATTCAACAGCATTTCGGGTAAGCATTCTGCTTACAACAAATTTCAGCGCTGCCGGATTAGGTGTTGTTTCCCCATAAACAGTAATAGGCTGTTTTTTAGGTTTATTTTCATCAATATTTATAATTGTGCCACCTTTAGCCAAAAAAGCTTCAATTTGGTCTGCAACTGCATCCTGGACATCTTCCCATTCTACAATACTGAATCTTTCGATAGCAATAAAATTCCCTGAAATATAAACTGTTTTCACAAATGGCAGGTAAAATAATTGTTGTGCCAATGGTGATGATTTTGCTTCATCGATATTCTTGAATTCAAAATTTTGATTTTGAGTAATGAAATCATCAAATTCAAATTTTATGATTGTAGGGTTTTGAGTTTCTTTTATAGTGATTTTTGCCATGTCTGTATATTTTTTGTAAATTTAATAAAGTTATTTTCTACTAATGGCTATATTTGGTTTTTTAATAAAATAATTAAGATTCTTTTTGTAGTCAATCTTGTTAAAATCTAAAAAGCATCTAACATACTTCTTGCATGAAATTGAAAATCAGAATCTTATTTATTTGTGTGCTTACTTCACTTTATTCTTATTCACAGGAAGGAATTCCGGTATATTCGGACTATTTGTCGGATAATTATTATTTGATTCATCCCTCTATGGCTGGTGCTGCAAATTGTGCTAAAATAAGACTGACAGCCAGAAAGCAATGGTTTGGACAGGATGATGCCCCGTCTTTGCAGACCTTAAGCTTCAATGGAAGAATAGGTGAAAGATCAGGTGCAGGTATCATTGTTTTTAATGATAAAAACGGTTATCATTCACAAAAAGGTGCAAAACTTACTTACGCTCATCACATTATGTTTTCAAGAAGTGAACTCGATTTAAACCAGCTCTCTTTTGGTATTAGCGGAGGTGTAATTCAGAGTCAGCTGGATGAAACATCGTTTGGAGGGGTATACGACCCAATCGTTTTTAATTCAATTCAATCAGATTCTTACTTTAATGTTGATGTAGGAGCTTCGTATAATTTTTTGGATTTTTATGCTCACGCAACTGTTCAGGGACTTATCGAAACCAGAAGAAAATTATATACGGATTATGAGAGTGATAATTTGAGAAAGTTTCTTTTGAGTACAGGTTACGTTTTTGGAAAAAGTGAAAATATTACCTGGGAGCCCTCGATTTTATTTCAGTATTTTGATCAGACGAAAGAAAAATCTATTGACCTGAATTTAAAAGCTTACAAAAATATGGACTTCGGAAGTATATGGGCTGCATTGTCTTATAGAAGAAGTTTTGATGGTTCAAGGTATAATACTGGAACCGGAGTCAGTGATCAAAAATTACAGTATATAACTCCAATTATTGGCCTTAATTATAAAAAATTCATGTTTGCCTATACGTACTCAAATGTTACAGGAGATGTGAAATTTGATACTGGTGGATATCACCAGATTACGCTGGGAATTAATTTGTTCTGTACCAGAGAGCGTTACGATTGTAAATGCCCGGCTGTTAATTAAATTTAAAAATAGTATGTTGATAAAGGCTGTAAACGGTAAATCTCCCGTTATTCCTGAGGATTGTTATGTTGCCGAAAATGCAACTATTGTTGGAGATGTAGTTTTTGGAGATTCATGCAGTGTCTGGTTTAATGCTGTGATCCGCGGAGATGTTAATTTTATTAAAATTGGCAATAAGGTCAATATTCAGGATGGGGCGATTATACATTGTACGTATCAAAAACATCCCACAATTATTGGCAATAATGTTTCAATTGGACACAATGCTATTGTACATGGCTGTACTATTCAGGATAATGTTTTGATTGGAATGGGAGCGATTGTAATGGACAATTGCGTGGTAGAAAGTAATTCGATTATTGCTGCCGGTGCGGTTTTAACACAAAATACAGTTGTAACTTCGGGAAGTATTTATGCTGGTGTCCCTGCCAAAAAAGTGAAAGATATTGATCAGTCAGATTTTGCAGGAGAAATCGAGCGCATCTCCAATAATTACGTCATGTATTCTGGCTGGTTCAAAGACCAAGAATAAATTATAAATTGATTCTTTCGAAAAAAGCATTTTTATAGCTTTCGCTAATTGGAATTCGTTTATCACTAATCAAAACCTTATTTTTTTGTATTGATTTTACATGTTTGATATTGATGATATAGGATCTGTGAATTCTAGAAAATCCTTTGCTGAAAAGTAAATTTTCTAATTTTATCAAACTAATTAGGGTCAGGGTAAATTTATTATCTGTAGTGTAAATTTTCACATAATCTTTTAAACCTTCAATAAATAAAATATCTGAAAAATTCATTTTCACATTTTCATATTCAGCTCTCACAAACATAAAATCCTGTTCTAATTCAGGAACAGTTGTGTTTTCAGAAATAGTCTGAACTGCAACAGTTTGGGGGGCTAAAATTTGTTGTGCTCTTACTACCGATTTTAGAAACCGGTGAAAAGGAATTGGTTTTACCAAATAATCTACTGCACCCAGGTTAAAACCTTCGACAGCATAATCAGAATAAGCTGTTGTAAAAATAATTAAAGGTTTTTTTTCGATAGTATTTAAAAACTCAATCCCTGAAAAATGGGGCATTTGAATGTCAAGAAAAATTAAATCTACATTGTTTTGATTAATAAAAGATACTGCATCAATAGCATTGTTGAAAGTGCTGATTAATTCTAATGAATCAACTTTGTTAACAAAATCTTTTAGCAAATCTACTGCTAAAGGTTCATCATCTATAATTACACATTTCATCTCTTTAGTTTTTAAATTTTAATAAATAGTAGGTCAAAAGTAGCTTTAAACGAAAGACTTACATTTTAAAATTTAGTTAAAATATTGAGTAAGTCTATTGGTTTGATACTGATTTTAATGAATATCAGTCTGAATTTTATCTAATTTCAAATTTAGATGTACACGATAATACTGACCGTCCTGTTTTATTGTCAATTCATGTGCATTTGGGTATAATAAATCAAGTCTGTTTTGAATGTTTGCCAATCCGATACCCGAATTTTCAGGATCTTTTACATAGTTTTCGATTGTATTTTCTATCCAAAAATCGAGATTATTATCAAGAATAATAATCTTAATTTTCACATGAGTAGCTCCTTTATAATCTGTTCCGTATTTAAAAGCATTTTCAATAAATGAAATTAATAATAAAGGCTCGATAAATTTATTTTTAGTATCGCCGTGAACATTTATAACTATGTCTTCAATATTGTTGAGCCTTAATTTTTGTAATTCAATATAATTTTGGATATAATTGATTTCTTTTTCTAAAGCCACCGTTTTATTATCTGTTTCATAAAGCATATACCGCATTAGTTCAGATAATGTCACGATGGCATCAGGGACCAAATCAGATTTTTTGTGAGCCAGTGAATAGATACTGTTAAGGGAATTAAACAGAAAATGTGGATTAGTCTGTTTTCGTAAATAATTCAGCTCTGTATTTGTTCTGTGTGTTTCGGCAATTAATTTATTTTGCTGATTTTGATAAAATTCCGTTAAGGTTCTGATAATAGCACTAATGGCAGTGATTAAAAGATAGAAAAATGAAGGGCCTATTTTAAAAAAAAGTGGTTGTCTTGCTCTTATTACTTTTATGTTTCGGCCATCTTTAATAAAATCAGCATTAGGCGGCAACATCTTAGGCGACATCATATTATGTGTCCGTAAATGATTAAATTCAGGAATAAAATAATTAATCCTGATTATCATAAAAAGGAAAATCAGTGTCAGAACAAAAATGAAATAAAGCCAGTATTTTTTTTCTAAAAGTAAAGCAGGTACCAGATAAAAATAGTTCAGATAAAACAAAATGATCCCAGTTCCCCATTGTACATAAAAATCATTGTTGATTTTAAAAGGGCTTTCGTAAAATTGAATCAATGATGTCAATATAAAGAAAGTCCATATAGTAACATGGAATAAGACTTTATTTGAATTTGTATTTTTTAGAGCACCGATATTCATTTACATTTTTATTTTTAATAAAATTAAATCATTTTTGGTTACCGATGGAGATATGTTTTGATTGAGTTTTTCGACTACTAAACCAGCGACTTTTAATGCATCATCTTCAGAACTAAAACTTTTAGTTTTACTAATTGCAGGAATCATAGTCTGTTTGATTAAAATTTTATCTTTATATGAAATTGTATAGCCCCAGCCGGATGTTGTTTTTATAGATTCGGTTTGAAGAATTTCTTTTTTTGAACAAGATGATAACCACAGGAAAAATGAAATAAAAAATAAATTCTTCCAGAATAATTTCTGGAAGAATTTGGGATTTGGGGTATTAATTGTCATCGTCATTTTGTTCTTCAAGAGGTTTAAATTCCCAGGAATCATCAAAATAAGCAGAACCTATTCTGCCCAGCATTAAAAACCCTCTGTTATTAATTGCAAAGCCTACAGCATCAGTTCTTGCAGCTCCTTCAAGAGCTGTTCTCTCAACCCAGATATCTGTTGAAGGATTATATTCCCATACCGTTTTAAGGCCTTCACCACCTACAACATAACCCAATCCGTTTAAGCTGAAACTGGATGCATTTGTACGGGTTATTGCATAGTCATTGTTCCAACTGTAATCATCATCATCGTCCTGATCAATATCACGTTTTCTGGTCCATACATCTGTTGACGGATCAAATTCCCAAAAATCTACCTGATTGGTTCCGTTGTTGACACCAGTTCCTAAATAGGCTTTGTCATTGATAACAAAAACAGTGGCATGACGTCTTTTGTTTCCGCTAAATCCGCTAACAAGTGTCCATGTGTTGTCTGTATCGTTATATTGATAAAAATCTTTCAGATAGTTTCCATCATAACCTGTTCCAAAATAGGCTTTTCCGCCCACCTGAAAGCCAACTGCTCCGTAACGTCCTGTGCCTCCAAAGTCGGCCTTCACTTCCCAGCTATTGCTCACAGGATCATATTGATAGAAATCTTTAAGTTTGTTAGTTCCATCATATCCAAGACCAATGTATCCTTTGCCATTAAGTTCAAAACTTGATGCAGAACTTCTCCCTATTCCTGTGAAATCCGCTTTTTGTTCCCAGTAATCTCCATTGGAATTGTAAGCCCATAAATCTTTTAAATATTCGTCTCCAGTATAACCTGTTGTAATATAAGCATAATCTCCAATAACAAAGCTGGCGGCACTTGATCTGGCTGGCCCGTCAAATGCAGATTTTTTAATCCAGTTCCCTATTAATTCATCCTCTTCATCGTCGTTGCTACAGCCTGTAAAAAACAGACCGGAAAACAGAGCCGCGAATAATATTCCTTTTTTTAAATTATTCATAGTGTATTAAATTTATTTATTGTTTGTATTTGATCCCAATGCTTAAAATATACCCGTTACCGGTATTAAAATCGTATAGTTTGTGGTTGTTATCGTCCAGGAGATTGTATTTTTTGTCAAAATCATAACCTGCTTTAAAGTTTATAAACCAGTTTTTATCCATGTTTCTTTCATATTCAAATGCAGTTGTCATTTGCGATATCCTAATTTTTGCTGCGTTGCTATATAAATCAGTTGATTGATCCAAGTTGTAAAAACTACCGTTGAAACTATTGCCCAGACTAAATTTGTTTCGCTCATTATTTGAATAAGATATTTTTGAGTCTGGAAAACCTATTAAAATATTCATCTGATTTGTTTTACAGGAAAATGATACTATAGGAATGAATTTAGGTAAACCAAATACTGTTGATCTTTCGAATCCAATGTTTAAATCTGTTCCAGAAGTTAATTTATGAGAGAACTGAAAACGTCCTAAAATGCTCATGTCCGAGATATCTAAATTTTGTTGAAAATTGACTGTCGGTGTAAGTGCTAAACTTAATTTGACAGCATCAGAAATTTTATGTGAAACTTCAAATTTGTTTTGAATTAGATTAAACTGATTCTGATTTTCAAAATTTTCATAAGCTCCTGCTTCATACTTTATTTTAAGATTTGTGTATGTTGTTGTGTTTGTAATTTCATTTTTATTGTTTATTTTTTTTGTAACAGATATGTATGTGCTAGCTTCATTGAAGCTAATTTCCTTTGTTGGTCCAGTCTTTAAATTAAAATCTACAGAAAGCTTTTCCTGGGCTCTCATCGCAAAAGTGAAAACTAAAAACACCAACCAAACTAAAACCTTTATTTTCATTATTTATTTAATTGATTCAAAAGTAGGGGGCAGACCTTTTTAAAAAAAAGAAGATATATGTATGGAGGTTTCTGATAGACTAAATGGCGATTTTACAGGTTTAATGGAATATTGATCTTCCATTATCGATTGTAGATGAATTTATGCTGTCTATAGGTTAAAAATGCTGAATTGTATATGTTATAGTGTTCTCCAGAAATGTGCCTTTTATATTTGTCCAAAAAATTGGATTATGTATAAATATATATTGATGTTGTTTTTTACCCTTGCAATGTTTTCATGTGGTACAGATACAGATGCCGGAGAGTTTGTAGTTGGATCTGATTATTTATCAGTAAACAATAAGGTGATTTTAATTGATACTGTTACAGTAGAAATGTCTACCATAAATTTCGACTCTCTTATAACATCTAATCAAAGTAAGATCCTGGTTGGAAACTATGATGATCCTCTTTTGGGCAAGGTAAAATCAAACAGTTATTTTCAATTGGCATCAGATTCGTATTCATTAATCAGTACTACAGATACAGAATCGGCAAACTATGTTTTCGATTCTATTTCCATGATTTTAAAATATGATAATTATTATTATGGGGATACTACTAAATTACAGACATTTAATATTCATCGATTACTTCAGAAGGTAAAACCAAATACAGATGATGATTTCTTTTATAATAATTCGGCTTTGAGTTACAGTTCTGAGAGTTTGGGGACTATTTCATATAAACCGAGACCTGTAGAAAAAGATTCTATCAATATTAAAATGGATGCTGCTTTTGGGCAGGCACTTTTTCAAAGATTTAAGCAAAGGGATATTACAGATTTCGATAATTTCACAGAATATTTAAAAGGATTGGTACTTGTTCCGTCAACTGAAAATTCTTCAAGTATTATTGGTTTTGGATTAACAAGTAAGGTGCGGCTTTATTATTCAAAATACCTCGGAGATGATATCGATTCCTATGTGAAAGACTTTACTATTGTAGATGCGACTAAGCAATTTAATGCTATATCATTGGACAAGACAGGTACGTTGATTCAAAATTTACCTGCTTCTAATAGTAAATTATCCAGTTTATTGACAAATAATCAGAGTTATATACAATCGGGAACGGGAGTAGCGTGCCGAATTGATTTTCCAAACATAAAACAGCTTAAATATATATCGGATAAAGGTGCTATTGTTGATGCTCAATTGATTTTAAAACCGGTTAATAACACATATTCTGAGAAATTTCCTTTGTCTGATTCGTTACGTGTGTATGTTGCTGATAAACTGAACAGGATTAGCGGTACCTTGAATACAACATCGGGTACTCCCTTATATGCTCTGTTAAACAAACAAAGCGATGAATTCAATGAAAATGTTGGGTATTCATTGTCAGTTGGTGGCTTTCTGCAAAAGGAAATGCTAAAACAATCAGATTCCAGGTCTTCGCTGGTTTTTGTTTTGCCAAATATTTACAAGGCAGTTAACAGGCTTGTTTTGGGTGATCAGAAACATCTGAATAATAAAATTCAATTGAAAATTTATTACCTCTCTTATTAAATGAAAAATAAAATCGCCTTTTTAAGTTGCTTCATTTTAATGTATGTAACCTCTTTTTCGCAAAGTATTTCCAGCTCTCCTTATTCATTGTATGGTTTAGGGAGTTTATATGATGCTGATTATGGTTCAATTCCTTCTATTGGTTCTTCCGGAATCGCCCTTCCTTCAGATACTTTTATCAATAATCTGAATCCGGCTTCATTAGGTTATGTACCATTGAATCATTTTATGTTTGAAGTAGGTGGTAAGGCGATTGGAACAACTTTTCAGAGCAGTTCTAAAACTGAAAAACGCAATAATTTTCAGTTTTCACATATTGCGTTTGCATTTCCGGTGACTAAAAATTCGGCATTTAGTATAGCTTTACGACCATATTCAAGTGCTTCGTTTAAAATTTCAGATTTAAAATTGCCTATTTCGAATACTTCAGAATATTATACTTTAAATGCAGAGGGATCGGGAGGATTAAATAATTTTGATTTTTCATACGGGTATCGTGTTAGCAAAAAACTATCACTTGGAGCTACGGGAACCGTATTGTTTGGAAATACTACTGATGAAAGAAGTTATATAATTTCAAATTCACTTACCACTATTAATAAAAAAACAACTTATAGTGGTTTACGGGCAACTTTGGGAACTCAGTATAAAATTGATTCGACCTTTACCGTTGCATCAACGATTAAATTGCCTACTCAGGTGAAGGCTTCTAAGGTTCAGTCAGTAGAGAATATTAATAATTCAAATGAGAGTATTATAGAGTCAGATGTGGCTTCTGATACGGATGATTATTACATGCCTTTAGAAATAGGTTTTGGTATTAGTAAACGATTCAAAAACAATTTGACCATGACCCTGGATTATGAAAAAAGTTTTTGGAACGACACGAATCAATCAGAATTATATGGCGATTTTGTTAATCAGGATCGATTTGCTATGGGGTTTAGTTTTAGAAAAAATAAAAATATCAGAAGTTATTGGGATGGTGTTCAATATGGTGCAGGATTAAATTTTGATACCGGTTATCTCGAAGTAGATGGAAAGAGGGTCAATAATGCCGCAGTTTCTATTGGAGTTTCCTTGCCGGTTGATAATACTTTTTCGGTTCTTAATGTTTCATATTCTTATGGACAAAAAGGCAAAATTGGAGAAGGATTAATAAAAGAAAATTACCATAAATTATCTCTTAATTTATCATTGGACGGAATTTGGTTCGTCAAGCGAAAAATAGAATGATGGTTAAAATTCCTTTTGAATAACGTCGTATTTATTATTTAAAATTGATTTTAAAACAAAAGGGTTTGAATTGACATAAAAGACAGGTTCGCTTTTTTCAGCATCAGAAAAACCTACTTTTTCACGTAAAATGTTTTTGGTTTGTCTGGCTACTGCTTCTCCCGAATCAATTATTTGAATATGTTCAGGTAATATTTTTTGAATCTGCGGAATTAAATAGGGATAATGACTGCATCCTAAAACCAGATAATCAATATTGGCATCGATCATAGGTTGTAAGTACGATTCTAATAATTGTGTCATTTCCGGAGAATTCAGATTTCCATCTTCAATAAGCTGAACTAATCCATAGCCCACTTGCTCTATGATTTTTGTATCATGAAACATTTCAGCAGTTTTGTTAAACAGTTCACTATTTAGGGTTCCTTTCGTGGCTAAAATACCTATTACCTGTGTTTTCGAATTATGAGCGGCTGGTTTAATAGCCGGTTCAATCCCGATAAATGGAATGTCATAATTAGCTCGAAGTTCCTGAATAGCATTTGTAGTAGCTGTATTACACGCAACAACAATTAATTTACAATTATTCTCTATTAAAAAATCTACGTTTTTTTTGCTTAAAGCAACAATTTCTTCCTTAGATTTTTGACCATACGGAGCATTTTTACTATCCGCTAAATAAATGGTTTTTTCGTTTGGAAGCAATTCGTGAATGGCGTTCCATATTGAAGTTCCTCCAATTCCCGAATCAAAAACGCCTATAGGATTGTTGTTTGTCATAAAACAAATTTACATTTTTTTCAAAATCTAAATTCGTACTTTTTATTGAATTTTTGAGTTAAATAAATTAGAAATTTATTCGGATGTAGTGTCTATTTTAAACCAATCTTGTAATATTTCGATATATTTATCATGAAATCAAATTGGCTTTTGTTTTTTAATTTACCTATATGATTGTGATTGATTGGAGAAGATAATTATGAAAGAGTAGTTAAATGTCCTCCTCATAACGAACCAGCCTTTGGTGGTGTTTGTAATCATACCGATGAGATTTTAATTAAGATAATAAAATTATAAAACAAAAATGGCTCAACTTAAGTTGAGCCATTTTTTGTATAAGAAATTTGTTTCTTAGAATCCTAAATCTTTTTTAACATCAGCAGTAATGTTTGGACCATCAGCTAATAAAAGAGTTGAACCGTCTAACACGTATTGGAAACCTTTTGCTTTTCCAATTTTTTGGATAGAAGCTCTTACTTTTTCCATTAATGGTTTTACTAAATCAGTTTCTTTTTGCTGTAATTCTTTTTGAGCATTGTCTCTGTAATCCCCAATTCTTTTTTGCATATCCTGAACTTCTTTAGCACGCTCAGTATTTACTGCTTCAGTTGCTGTTGCAGATTCAGCATCATACTTTTTGATTTTTGTTTGATATTCTTCAATCATTTTTTTGTATTCAGCATCGTATGTTCCGCTTAATTTTTGTAATTGAGTTTGAGCATCAAGCATAGCAGGCATCTTCGACATAATCTCGCTAACATCAACATGAGCTGTTTTAGCCTGCGCATTCATTGTATTGTTTGCAGTTAAAATAAGCACTGCAGCAATTACTAAAGTTTTGATTTGTTTCATCATTTTAAAAATATTAATTAATTATTGGTCGTATTTGATTTTTGTGTTTCGGCTTCTTTAGCTTTTTTAGCCGCTTCTCTTTCTTCTAAGATTTTCTTCCTTTTTTCTTCTAATTCTTTTTTACGCTGATCATAAAGTTTCTGCCGTTCTTCGGCCTTATTAACTATAGGTTCAGCTGTTGTTTTAGTTTCTGTCGTTGTTGGAGTTGTAGCAGGCACAGCCGTTGTACCCTCTGTTGTTTTTGCAGTTTCAGAAACCGTGCCATTTTTTTTGGCAGCTTTTTCAGCAGCTATGGCATTTCTTTTATCTTCGTATTCTTTTCTTTTAGCTTCTTGTTCTAATTTTCTGTCGGCAACTAGTTTTTCTCTTGCAGCTTTTCTTGCATCCAGGGCTTTTTGTCTGTCTGCCATTGCCGGATTTTCATCGATTTCATTTTCGCGATTTTCTTTGGCCTCTTGTTCTTTTAATTGTTTTTTCGTGAGCTGTTCTCTCTTGTCTGTTCTATTTAGAATGCGAATGACCTGATCACTTATATCAAATCTCTTTGCTGAAAAAAGCATGGTTAAATCAGATGATTTATCAAAAATAAAATCATAATTTTTTGCTTCTGCTATATCCTGAACAGCGGTAAAAACCTGATCTTGTATAGGTTTTGCGAGAGTTGCTTTTTGATGCATTAAATTCCCGTCAACTCCAAATTGTTTTTGCTGATATTCCAGCATTTCATTTTCCAGAAATTTAATTTCTGTTTCCCTTTCCTCGATAAGCTCTTTTGTTAGTAAAGCCTTTTCAGTTTTTAGATTTTCTTTTAATTTATTTATTTCTAATTTTTTGGTTTCAATTTCCTGCTTCCATTTAGTAGCTTTTAAGTCTAATTGAGATTTGGCTTCTTTGTAATCAGAAACATTTTCTAAAATATATTCCATGTCAATGTAGCCAATTCTGGTAGATCTTGTCTGTGCCTCACTTGTATTTGCTACAATCAGGGCTAAAAATATAAATAAAAATTGTTTTCTCATACCATTGATTTATTTCTAATTTTAACCAAATATCATATTTTTAAAACTGTTGTCCAATAATAAAGTGTATTTCCTGACCATGTGCTTTGGTTTCACCTGGCTGTGCATCAAATCCATAACCAAAATCTATACCCAATAATCCAAATGCAGGCATGAATACACGTAAGCCAAAACCAGCTGAACGATATAGGTCAAAAGGATTGTAGTTTTTAAATCCATCATATGCAGCACCTGCCTCTAAAAAGGTTAAGGCATAAATAGATGCTGATGGTTTAAGCGTAATTGGATAACGTAATTCCATAGAGAATTTATTGTAAATCGTAGCTCCAACTTGTTGTCCGTATCTTAGATCGTCTTTATCTTCTATGATTGGAGTCAAAGAGTTATTTTCATATCCTCTTAATCCCACTGTTTCTCTACCATCCATTGAGTAGTTAGCCATACCGTCACCACCTAAATAAAAACGTTCAAAAGGAACAATACCTCTATCCTGATTATAAGCCCCCATGAAACCAAATTCAGTTAATGTTCTTAAAACTAATTTACCATATACTTTATTATACCAGTCTGCTTTAAATTTAATTTTATAATATTCAAGCCAGTTGTATTTTTGCTGATCTACTTTTGCATCATCAGTTTTTGCTTCCTGGTAGGTGCTTACTTTGTTTCCACTTGTGTCAATATAATCCCCAGGATTCACAATTACACCATCAGTTCCATTATAAGTTGTTGTTGATTTTGCTTTGTTTTCTTCTTTTTCCCCTAAAGTAGAATAATCAATACCATTAAATAAAGAATAAGGAGGCGTCACTTTTGCAGAAACACTAAATTCTGAACCATAATTTGGGAAGATTGGATTAACCCCTTTATTACTTCTTGTTAATCCAATAGTGTAGGCAAGGTTTCTTGATGTTCCGTTACCAAATGTAAATAATCCGGTAAAATAATTATTCAAATCATAATGCTGGTAACTTACAGACTGAGATAATACGAAATAATCATCAGGAACAGTTAATCTTTTAGCAAGTCCAACTTGTAAAGTCAGGATGTTAAAGCTTTGGCTCTTATCTACATTACGACCATAACTGTAATTAAATTGTTTACTGTACGAAATTGACGAACTAAATTGTACCGGTCTTTTTCCTCCAAACCAAGGCTCTGAGAACGATACGCTGTAAGTTTGAAAATAAGTGCTTCCTTGTAAACGCAGGGATACTTTTTGACCATCTCCCATAGGTAATGGTTTATAGGCTTCCTTTTTAAACATGTTCCTTGCTGAAAAGTTGTTGAAAGACAATCCTAAAGTTCCTATGAAACCGCCACCGCCGTATCCTCCTTGTAATTCTACCTGGCTGGAGCCTTTTTCAACTAGATTGTATTCAATATCTACAGTTCCGGCTGCGGCATCTACATTTTTAAATTTAGGATCAATTGCTTCAGGGTCAAAAAAGCCTAGTTGTCCAATTTCACGAATGGTTCTCACCAATAATTCTTTACTATATTTTTCACCAGGTTTAGTTCTTAGTTCACGGTAGATAACGTGGTCATTCGTTTTATCATTTCCTACTACAGATATTTTGTTGAAATAAGCAATAGGACCTTCGGTAATTCTAATTTCAAAATCAATAGTATCATTTGCCGTTTTGACCTCTACAGCATTTATATTTGAAAATAAATATCCGTTATTTTGGTATAAATTAGTAATATCCTCACCATCTGGTTTGGTTTTATCTGCGATTCTTTTTTCCAATAAAACCCCATTGTAGGTTTCTCCCTTTTTAATTCCTAAATAACGATTAAGCTGTTGATCAGAGTAAACGGTATTTCCTAAAAATTTAATATTTCCGAAGTAGTATTTGTTTCCTTCTTCAAGATTAATTTTAATGGCCAGCATGTTTTTTTCTTTATTATAGGTGACAGAGTCATATATAATACGTGCATCACGATATCCTTTTTCTTTATAAGATGCAATAACTTTTTCTAAGTCGGTTTTGTATTTTTCAGGAATAAATTTTGAAGCTTTCAGGACACGTAATATGTTTTTTTGTTTCGTGTCTTTCATGGCACTTCTTAACTGGTTGTCTGTTAGTTGTTTGTTGCCTATGAAATCTATACTGCTGATTTTTACCTTATCACCTTTATCTACACGAACCAGCATGTTTACGTTGTTTCCTGCAATAGTATCAGGAGTAGTTGTAATAGTAACTTTTGTGTTGTAAAAACCTTCTTTTTTATATTTGTTTTCGATGTAATTTTTTGTCGTAGTGATTAGATTTTCGTTTACAATCTTGCTCTTTGTTAGATTGTTGTCTTTTATAAGACCTTCTACCTTACTCTTTTTAATACCAACAAACTTTACTTCGTTTAATTTAGGAAGTTCAATTATATTTAAGTCTAAATAAATACTGTCATTTTCGACTTTATTTACGTAAAATGCAATTTCATCAAAAAGCCCAAGCTTTCCTAATTTTTTAATTGCACCACTAATTTCCTCACCTGGAACAGTAATTTCCTGTCCTTTTTGCAAACCAGAAAATGTTACAACGGTTTGTTCATTGAAGCTTATTTTACCAACAACAGAAACTTTTGCAAGAATGTATTTTTTTCCCTGATCAAAAGGAATTCTTTCTTGAGCTTTTATTTGAGAAAAACTACCCAGAATAAGCAGGGTAAGCATTATTTGTAATTTTTTTTGCAACACTAAAGTATTATTTAATTTGTTCACTGGTTTTTCCAAATCTACGTTCTCTTTTTTGATAACTAATGATAGCCTCATATAAATGTTGTGCTTTAAAGTCTGGCCAGAGTACATCAGTAAAATATAATTCTGAATAGGCTATTTGCCATAGCAGGAAATTACTTATTCTGTGTTCTCCACTTGTTCGTATTAATAAATCTACGTCAGGTAAATTTTGCGTGTAAAGATGCTCATTTATAATTGAATCGTCAATAGTGTCTATTGAAATTATATTATTTTTAACTTTATCGCTAATCACTTTTACGACATTGATCAATTCTTCTCTGGATCCGTAACTTAAGGCTAATGTTAGTGTTAGGCCGGTATTGTTTTTCGTCTGTTCGATTGTCTCTCTTAGCTGTTTTTGAGCAGATTCAGGCAACTTATCAAGATTACCAATAGCAGTAAGTTTGATATTGTTTTGCTGCATGATAATTTGTTCATTTTTTAAGGAACTAATCAATATTTTCATTAATGCTTTTACTTCTAATTTTGGACGATTCCAGTTTTCTGAAGAAAAAGTATATAGCGTAAGAAATTCAATATCAAGTTTAGTACATGTTTTGATAATTTCTTTTACTGAATTACTGCCGTTTTCATGTCCAAAAACGCGAAGAAAGCCTTGTTGTTTTGCCCAACGACCATTTCCGTCCATAATAATGGCAATGTGTCTGGGTAAGTTTGTCTTATCTATAGATTCTAATAAATTCATTTTATTCTGCACAATAGCAAGGTTTTTGTCCAAAGGTATATGTTAATGTTACTCCTGTAAAAACATACCAGTCATTATTATTTAAATTACCAAATCGATTATTTGCAAAAGAGTCATCTTCAGGATTGCTTCCGTCTACGTTGTCTGTGAAAGTGTAACGTGCTCCAATCTCTGCTGCTAAAACAAAATTTCTGCTGATGTTTGATTTAAATCCTAATATTATAGGTATAGCAAATGAACCGGATGTCTTGTCTTTTTCAGTTATTCCGTTTTCTACATATAATTCATCATATCTAAAATAATTTATACCTGAAAAGATATAAGGTGTAATTTTTAAATCTTCATCATGTAAATTAAAGTCGAAGAAATTAAATTCCAATCCGGCAGAAAGTTCTTTTATACTATTTTTAAAGCTATATCCTCTGTTGAATCGACTAGGTTCTTCGGATTTTGAATCATTTCCTGTTACGGTTGATTGTGTATATGAAAATCTGTAAGAATGGCGTGGGCTTTTGTTCCATTTATATAAAATTCCAATGGCAAGATTTTCCGGAGCGATGTAGTTAGTCTTACCAACATCTCCAACAAAATTGCTTCCGCCAAGAAAAACTCCAATCTCATGTATTTGGGCATGGAGTGTTATAAAGGGGAAAAAACATAACAATAAATTAAAAATTTTCTTCATTTAATTCAAAATTGCGTGCAAATATAATAATTATCAATACGAATCAACGTTCCTTTAGCTAAATGTGTCTTTTTTTAAATTTACTGTATGATTTTGAGACATTTAATGAAGATTCGATATATGCAAAACGAGAAAAAGTACTAATATCGTATAGTTAAGATTTATAAAAGGGTTTAATTTCTTTTATCCTCTCCCCAAAGCATTTTTTTTCTTAGTGTTTTTAAGAAAGTTTCTCCTGGAATTTCAACCATTTTAATTTTAAAATCTGTTTTTTTAATAGTTAAAACGGATTCGTTTTTAATGGATGCAATTCTTGAATCCAATGATACTAAATATTGATCTTCTCTTCCGGAAACACGAAGTTTTATTTCAGTATCATCCGGTATGACCAATGGTCTTGCGTTTAAATTATGAGGGGCGATAGGTGTAATTACCAGGCTTTTTACATCGGGAGTTAGTATTGGTCCGCCACAGCTTAATGAATATCCTGTTGAGCCCGTTGGAGTTGATAAGATTAGTCCGTCTGCCCAGTATGAATTTAAATACTCATTGTTTAAATAAGTCTCAACGGTAATCATCGAAGTAGTGTCTTTTCGGCTAACTGTGACTTCGTTCATTGCAAAATTCAAATCATCTTCTATAGCCTCACTTTTTGGTTCGCAGGTAAGACTTAACAAGGTTCTTTCCGAGATACTGTAGTTTTTATCAATTACGAACTGCAAAAAACTATCAATACTTTCTTTTGGAACAGTAGCTAAAAAGCCTAATCTTCCGGCATTGATTCCTAAAATTGGCACTCCTGAGTTACGAGCAAGACTTGCTGCTCTTAAGATAGTTCCGTCTCCTCCAATACTAAGTAATATTTCAAAGCTGTTGTCAAGTTTCGTTTTTGCTGAAAAAGTTTTATATTCTTTTTTTATTAATTCTTTCTCATAAAGCATTTTTAGAAAGTTTTCTTCAATCACCATTTCGACATTATTATTGTTGAAAAACACAAAAATATCTTTGATAATGGGTTCGGTACTGTTTTGATAATACTGTCCGTAAATTGCTACTTTCATTTTATTAAGTTGGATAATGACAAAATTTGATAATGTGCCAATCTAAATTATATAATTGACTCATTTTCTAATTGCCACATTATAATTATATATTAAGGTATTTGTCTAAATAATCAGAACGTTCTTTTAGACTGTTAATGTAGGTGTCTTCCTGGTGCTCTGAAATAATTTCGTAATTGTACCTTCTAAAAGTCTGAATAATTTCATTCATTGGGCCAACACCAATTTTCACCGTAATATGAACATTTTCTAAATCTGCCTCAGATATAAAGCAGCCCAGAATTTTGCCATTATTGCTTTCTACGATTTGGGTTACCTGCCCCATTGAATAATCTAAAAGTCCTTTTTGAACAATAATAATACCGCCTTGTTCTTTTAAAAATGGAGTTTCCTGAAAAAATTTCATAATGTCTTCCATTTCATAATACCCAATGTAGATATTGTTTTCGTCAAGTACCGGAATTACATTCGTATGATTTTTAGCGAAAATTTCTAAAACGTCCAGCCAAATCATTGATTTTCGGGCAAAAAAGCGTTCTAAAGTATATTTGTAATCAATGATTGCTTTGTCAGTATCAAATGTTTCAACATCATCAGAAGCGATACTTCCTATGAAAATACCATTTTCTAAAATCGGGAAATGAGAAAAACTTAAATCGGCAAAAAAGTCCTGAACTGATGCTATCGTTTCCTGACTGTCGATTGCTCTAAAATCGTTGGTGATATAGTTGGTAATTTCTGTCATAAGTCGGTTGAAGATATTTGATGCAAAATAATCAAAAAATAGCAAAAAACGCTACGTTTTACTTTGTATTTTTGTCCTTACAAATATAATGTTATCAGAATTAATAATCTACTTATATGACAAAGTTAAGTGTAAATATCAATAAAATTGCTACCCTGAGAAATGCACGCGGGGGGAATGTTCCTGATTTATTAAAAGTTGCCACAGATATTCAGAGTTTTGGGGGTCAGGGAATCACGATCCATCCACGTCCGGATGAACGCCATATTCGTTATCAGGATGCGCGTGATTTAAAGGCAATTGTACATACAGAATATAATATTGAAGGAAATCCGCAGCATAATTTTATTGATTTGGTTTTAGAATGCAAACCGGATCAGGTAACATTAGTTCCAGACGCAATTGGTGCAATTACCTCTTCTGCCGGTTGGGATACTATAAATAATCAGGCTTATTTGGCTGAGGTTATTCAGGAATTTCAAAGAAACGGAATCAGAACTTCTATTTTTGTTGATCCGGTTTTGGAAATGATTGAAGGAGCAAAAAAAACAGGAACTGACAGAATTGAATTATACACGGAGGCTTTTGCTCACGAATACGATTTAGGAAATAAGAACGGAATTGATCCTTACGTCAAAGCGGCCGAATTAGCAAATGAATTAGGTTTAGGAATCAATGCCGGACATGATTTAAGTCTGGAGAATATTCAGTTTTTTAAACAAAATATCCCGGGATTATTAGAAGTATCTATTGGACATGCCTTGATTGCTGAAGCGCTTTATCTTGGTTTGGATAATGTCGTTAATATGTATTTGAATAAGTTAAAGTAAGGTTTTGTAAAGAGTTATTTCACATACGCAAAATTGCACAGAGATTCTCGAAGAAAATTTTGTGTTTCTCTGCGTAAAGTCTTTGTGAATCTCTGTGAAATGAATTTTTCTATAAAAAATAATATAAAATGTTATACTCAAAAATAGAAGGTGAAGGAAAACCATTCGTCATCATGCACGGATTTCTTGGGATGTCTGACAACTGGAAAACCCTTGCGGGACAATATGTAGAAGCCGGATTTCAGGTTCATATTTTGGATTTGCGAAATCACGGCCGTAGTTTTCATTCGGATGAATGGAGTTATGAAGCGATGGTTCAGGATGTATTTGAATATTGTCAGGCAAATCAATTGTCGCAAATTGATATACTTGGACATTCTATGGGTGGAAAAGTAGCAATGCTTTTTGCAACTACACATCCGGATTTAGTCGATAAATTAATTGTGGCAGATATTGGTCCGAAGTTTTACAAACAGCATCATCAGGATATTTTGGCAGGATTAAATGCAGTTGATTTTTCTGTAAAGCCAAGCCGAAATGATGTTGAAGCAATTTTGGCGCAATATGTGCCTGATTTTGGGACGCGCCAGTTTTTATTAAAAAATCTATATTGGAAAGAACCGGGACAATTAGCTTTTAGATTCAATCTGGAAGTTTTTAATAATAATCTGGATGCTATCGGAAAACCTTTGGCAGACAATTTAATTTTTAACAAACCAGCCTTATTTATTCGGGGTGGAGATTCGGGCTATATTCCTGACTCTGATATTGAAGATATTCAAAAGCATTTTCCGGATTTAAAATTAGAAACAATTCCAAATGCCGGACACTGGCTTCATGCCGAAAACCCGAAAATGTTTTTTGAGTTGACTAATGCGTTTTTGAAATCTTAATTTCGGATAAAAATTTTAGTACTTTTATTAAAAATTTAAAAAATAAATAAACCATGAAATTATTACTTAGACTCCTTGTTACTGCCGCTTTGGTTTTGTTGCTGTCGAATCTTTTGTCCGGTGTGCATGTTGCCAGTTTTGGTACAGCCGTAATTGTTGCAGTAGTTTTAGGATTATTAAACCTGTTTATTAAACCTATCTTAGTAGTGCTGACCTTGCCGGTTACTGTTGTTACATTAGGCTTGTTTTTACTCGTTATCAATGCACTTATTATTTTATTGTGCACCAAAATAGTTGGAGGCTTTGTGGTCGATTCGTTCTGGACGGCATTAATTTTCAGTGTGATTTTGTCCATACTTCAATCGATCACTTATAAAATATTAGGAGACGATAAAAAATAAAACGCAAAGTGTAAAACACTTCAAATACAATAAATTAAAAACTTGGTTGGGTTGCAAAAATTTTATAATTTTGCAACCCAATTTTATTACGTAAATTAAAGAAGAAGATGGATATTAAAAGAGTAGCAATAGACGCTGTAAACGAGATAATTGTATTGAACGTTGTTCATATGGATTACAAAGGTCAGGTGGCAAAAAGAATCAACGAAAAATTGCCTTTGGCACAAGTAAAAGGTTTTAGAAAAGGACAAGTACCAAAAGATCTTGTTGAAAAACAATACGGAAAAGGTATTAAACAAGAAGAAATTAAAAAAGTAGTTGATTTGGCTTTAGAGCGTTACATTCAATCTGAAAGATTAAATCTTTTAGGAACTCCTCTTGCTAAAGAAAACGAAAACTTTGACTGGGATGCTGAAGAGTTAACTTTCGAATACGAAATTGGTTTAGTGCCAAATTTCGAAATTGATCTTGAAGCAAAAAATGATATCGTAAAATATGTAGTTACTGCTGATGATAAATTAATCGACGGACAAGTTGAGCGTATCCAAAAGCAATTTGGAAAAGCAAATCCGGTTGAAAAAGTGACTGCTGATTCTGATGTTACAGGAACTTTCGCAAACGCAGAAAACGGAATCGAAAACAAAACAACTTTTTCATTGTCAGTTTTCAAAGATAAAAAAACAGCTGATTTATTTATAGGTAAAGAAGTTGGTGATGTAGTTACTGTAAATACAAAAGGTTTATTTGAAGACGATCACCAATTAATGGATTACTTAAAAGTGGGTCACGACAATGTACACGATTTAGCAGTTGATGTAGCTTTTACAATCGAAGCAATCAATGTTTCTGAGCCGGCAGAATTAAACCAGGAATTATTTGATAAACTTTTTGGTGAAGGAAAAGTAGCTTCATTAGAAGATTTGAAAGCTAAAATCAAAGAAGATGCTGAAGCACAATTCGCACAGCAGGCTGACCAAAAATTATTATTGGATGTTCAGGATTTCTTAATCGAAAACACAAAATTTGATTTACCTGCTGAATTCCTTAAAAAATGGTTACAGACTGTAGGAGAGAAACAACTTTCTGCAGAAGAAGCTGAAGTTGAATACGCAAGATCTGAAAAAGGTTTACGTTTCCAATTGATCGAAGGAAAAGCTATGGCTCAAAGCAATATCCAAATTACATTTGAAGATTTGAAAGCTTTTACATCAAACGCAATCAGACAGCAAATGGCTCAATTTGGACAAACAAATCCAACTACTGAAGAAGTAGAAGGAATTGTGGCAAGAGTTTTATCTAATCAGGAAGAAGTGAAAAGACTTTCTGAGCAGGTTGTGGCAGCTAAATTGTTAGATTTGTTCAAAGAAAAAGCAAATCCAACGACTAAAGAGGTAACTTATGATGAATTTATTGCTGCGTCTTACGGAGAATAATTTCTGAAAATTAAGTATATATAGAGCGTCACGGATATTTTCCCTGACGCTCTTTTATTTTTTTATTTCATCTGAAGAAAATTTTTTTTTGATGTGGGTTTCAATTTATTTTTTATTACTTTTCAGAAGCTAATCCAGCTATCCGTTACAAGTTTTTTCATTGCTGCCTTTTTTTGTAAGGCAAAAAAAGAGCTTCCGCCGGTCGCTTTTTTTTACCAACAAAAAATAGTTGCCATTTCAAAAAACTTTTCACTGCTATCTGGGCTAAATAAGACAAATTGACACATAGGTAATAAAGGTACAACCTTTGATGGAAGAATAATATATAGGTATAACATAAACTTAGAACACTTAAAATATGAACTACGGTAAAGAATTCAAAAAATTTGCTACAAAGCACCAGGGAGTAAACGCCATGTACTATGACAAAATCGTAGCGGCAATGAACCCAACCAATATGACTCCATATATTATTGAAGAGCGCCAGTTGAATGTTTCTCAATTGGATGTTTTCTCAAGATTAATGATGGACAGAATTATCTTTTTAGGAACAGGTATCGATGATCAGATCGCCAATATCGTTCAGGCACAATTATTATTCTTAGAAAGTGCCGATGCATCAAAAGATATTCAAATTTATCTAAATTCTCCTGGTGGAAGTGTTTATGCAGGATTAGGAATTTATGACACCATGCAGTACATCAAGCCTGATGTTGCCACAATTTGTACAGGAATGGCAGCTTCTATGGGGGCAGTTTTATTATGTGCAGGAGCTGCAGGTAAACGTTCGGCTCTGCCACATTCAAGAGTTATGATTCACCAGCCATCCGGAGGAGCTCAGGGAGTTGCTACAGATATGGAAATCAACTTACGTGAAATGTTGAAACTGAAAGATGAATTATACAACATCATTTCACAGCATTCAGGACAATCTTTTGAAAGAGTACACAAAGACAGTGAACGTGATTACTGGATGAAAGCTGACGAAGCAAAAGAATACGGAATGATTGATGAAGTATTGAGAAGAGGATAATATTCTCTTAAGGTTAAAATTTTGTTTCAGGTTTCAGGTTTCAAGTTCATTAAAGCAACTTGAAACCTGAAACCTGAACTTGAAATAAAGAATAAAAGTTAAGAGGTTGCTAAGTTTTTGAGGTTTAAATATTAAAATATCATAAACTTAGTATCTTTGCAGCTTAGTAACTTAAATAAAGAATGGCAAAAGTAGTATTAGAATGTTCGTTTTGTGGAAGAAAAAAGCCAGAAACTAATTTATTAATCGCCGGAATCAATGCACACATTTGTGATAAATGTATTGAGCAGGCACACGGAATTGTTTTAGAAGAATTAAAATCCAGCGGAAGTGCCAAACTGGTTGGGGACTTAATCTTAAAGAAACCAAAAGAAATCAGAGCCTTCTTAGATCAATATGTTATTGGACAGGATCAGACAAAGAAAGTAATGTCGGTTGCGGTTTACAATCATTACAAACGTTTAATGCAACAGCAACTGGATGACGAAGTAGAGATTGAAAAAAGTAACATCATCATGGTGGGTCAGACAGGAACAGGAAAAACATTAGTAGCAAAAACCATTGCAAAAATGCTGGACGTACCTTTGGCAATCGTTGATGCAACTGTGCTTACAGAAGCAGGTTACGTAGGAGAAGATGTAGAAAGTATTTTAACTCGACTTTTACAAGCTGCAGATTATGATGTAACCAAAGCTGAACGTGGAATCGTATTTATTGACGAAATTGATAAAATTGCCCGTAAGAGCGATAATCCGTCTATAACACGTGACGTTTCGGGAGAAGGTGTTCAGCAGGCTTTACTTAAATTATTAGAAGGAACAGTTGTAAACGTACCGCCAAAAGGAGGACGCAAGCACCCGGACCAGAAATTTGTTGAAGTGAATACTCAAAATATCCTTTTTATCGCCGGTGGAGCTTTTGATGGTGTTGAGCGTATTATTTCAAAACGTTTGAACCGTCAGGCAGTTGGATATTCCACTTCTAAGAATGCTGACAATATTGACAAAGACAATCTATTGCAGTATATAATTCCGAAAGATATTAAAGACTTTGGATTAATTCCTGAGATTATTGGTCGTTTGCCGGTTTTAACGCACATGGATCCTTTAGACAGAGAAACATTGCGTGCCATTTTAACACAGCCAAAAAATGCCTTGGTAAAACAATACCAAAAGCTGTTTTTAATGGATGAAGTAGAATTTAATATTACAGATGAAGCTTTAGATTTTATTGTGGATAAAGCTTTAGAATACAAATTAGGCGCCCGTGGACTGCGTTCGTTATGTGAAGCAATTTTAACAGACGCTATGTACGAATTACCAAGTTCTGAGGATAAAGTTCTGTCAATTGACAAAGATTATGCAGAGCATACGTTGAGTAAAAATTTATTGAAGCGTATGGAAATTGCTTCATAATTTTAAACAATATTTTTCTAAACCTGTTCATTTTGAACAGGTTTTTTTATGCCTTTTTGTGTAAATTGCAGGTATGAAAAAAATAATTTTTATAATTTTTGTAGCTCTGTTTTATTCTTGTAATCCTAAAGAAGACAAACAAAAGAATGTTTCGGCGAATGAATCTAAAAGCGAAATAGCTGCTAAAGATAAACTTACTGCAGAGATTGATTACAACAATTACTACAAAGAAGCTCAGCAATATTGTAAAAATAATAATCTGAATCAGAATCAATTTATATTGATTGATTTAGGTGTACATTCAGGTTTAAAAAGATTTTTTGTGTATGATTTTACGAATAAAGAAATATCAAAATCATATATAGTAAGTCATGGTTGTGGTGCCAATGAATGGGGCAGAACGAATTCAAAAGATGATGCGCCAATTAGCAATGAATTCGATTCGCATTGTTCTTCGCTTGGCAAATATGTGATTTTAGATCGAGGAGTAAGTCAGTGGGGGATTAAAGTCAATTATATTTTAAAGGGAAAAGAAAAATCGAACTCGAATGCAGAAAGCCGTGCCATAGTTTTACATTCCTGGGAAGCAATTCCTGATAATGAAGTTTTTCCTGAAGGAACACCGGAAGGCTGGGGTTGTCCGGCAGTTTCAAATGAAAGCATGAAAGAAATTGACGAACTTTTGAAAACAAATAAGAAGGTTTTGATGTGGATTATTAAGTCATAATTGTCTCCTGTTATGAAAATAAAACCTCTGTTTTAGCCCTGATCGAAGTGACATCCTCTGACTGCGGGGTTCGCAGGCAGAGATATAGCGTAGAGCAGGACAGGAGGTTCTTGTGAAAATGATAATTTCTGCTCCTGAAATTACTGAACCCTGAATTTCTCCCGATATTCAATTGGTTTCATGCCAACCATTTTATAAAATACTTTTCTAAATGCTTTTGGGTCGTTGTAACCCGTTTTTTCGATAATCTCTGAAATCGAAAGCTGGGTCTGTTCCAGGTATTTTTTTGAACTTTCAACTCTTATGTTTTGCAGATATTCGATGGGCGGAATTCCTGTCACTTGTTTGAATCTTCTTGTCATATTTCGTGTGCTTGTTGGAATATCTTTGGTGATTTCTTCTAAAGTTTCTATTGTACTGTATTCATTTTCAATTTTTTGCTGCAATCGGGCAACTAAACTGTCATTGTGTAAATGATTAGGTCTGAAAGTACTGAAATAGCTTTGTTTGTAACGGTTTAAGTCAATTGAAAATATTTTTGCAATTTGTACGGCAACTTCGTTTCCGCAATATTTCTGAACCAAAAGGATTAATAAATGAAACGTTGAGGTAGAGCCGCCGCTGGTGTATAAACTTCCATCTGCGGTTAAGGTTTCCTCTGATTTTAGTTTAACCAAAGGAAAAGCTTTTGTAAACGCACTACAGGCATCAACGTGCGTGGTCGCCAGTTTTTCGTTAAGTAAGCCCGAAGCGGCAAATAAAAATGCACCGGTGCAAAAACTGGCCAGTTCGGCCCCGGATTGATGCTGTTTTTGAAGCCACGGAATAAATTTCCGATTCTTCTTAATCATTTCACTCATATCATCGGTAGAAAAAGCCGGAATCAAAATGAGTTCTAAATTTTCGTCAGAATCCTCAATTGAATTCACTTCATAACCAAATAAATGTTTGTGATTGATTTGCTCATCCGATTGAAATAGCATTATTTCAAAAGGTTTTTCAGCTTCCTTACTTAATTTATTAGCTGTTTCAAAAACTTCTAAAATTGCAGCGATGCTTAATAATTTATAGTCGTGAGGTACAATTAAACCTGTTTTCTTGCTCATGATTTTTCATTTTTCAATATTACGAAGATATGCATTTTGTCTTAAATGACCCTAAAGTTGACTTTTATTGTAGTTTAAAGCTGGTTTTGAAATTTTAAATTTGTTTTAAATAATTTGTAATTTTAATACTATGAAAACAAAAATTTTCTTAAATCTTGCTGTAAAAGATTTAAATAAATCAATATCATTTTTTACACAGTTGGGTTTTTCGTTTGACCCAAAATTCACAAATGAACAAGGAACTTGCCTGATAATTGGTGAAAATATATTTGCAATGCTTTTGGTAGAAGAATTTTTTAAAACATTTACTCAAAAAGAGATTTGCAATACAACAACAAGTACAGAAATGATTGCCGCTATTTCTGTTGAAAGTAGAGACAAGGTGGATGAAATTATTACAGCAGTTGTTCAGGCTGGCGGTAAACTACACAATGAAGCTAAAGATTATGGATGGATGTATCAAAGAGATTTTTTTGATTTAGACGGACATCACTGGGAGATTTTCTTTATGGATGAAAGCCAGATTCCGCAAGAAGGCTAATCTTTTAATTTAGATATTCATATGATAACAGTACAAACTATTGTGAATGCAATAATTGAAAAAGTTTGGGAATTCTGGACGAATCCAAAACATATTCAGAAATGGAACAATCCTACTGATGACTGGCATACGCCAGCTGTAGAAAATGATGTGAAGGCCGGAGGTAAATTCAAATATACAATGGCAACAAAAAATGGAAGTATTTCTTTCGATTATGAAGGAATTTATACTAAAGTCGACAAATTTTCAGTTATTGAATATCACCTTGTTGATAACAGGACAGGAAGTATTCGGTTTGAAATTCAGGGAGATAAGGTGAAAATTACAGAAATATTTGAACCTGAAAAGGCCCATCCTGCAAGTGAGCAAAAAGAATTCTGCCAAGGGGTTATTGATAATTTTAAAAAGTATACTGAAGCTAATTAAATGGTAAAGCAATCAAATAAAAGCAGTGAAGTAACTGAGTTTTTAAATCAACTAAGTCATCCGTTCAGGAATGAGATTGAGGAATTGAGAGGTTACATTTTAGCATCAAATAAAGATCTGACTGAAAATATTAAATGGAATGCACCGAACTATTGCTTCGAAAACGAAGACAGGATGACCATGAGAATCCAGCCCATGACCACAAAAGTGCAACTGATTTTTCACAGAGGAGCAAAAAAACAAGAACAGCCAAAAGACAGATTGATTGCCAATATAAGTAAAATGCTAGTCTGGAAAGAAAACGACAGGGCCATCATAACTTTTAAAAATTTCCACGAGATTGAAAATGGAAAAGACGAGTTGGAGAAAATTATAAACGAATGGATAAAACCAACGAAAAACAAGTAAAATTTTAAATAGAGAACTACAATGATTACAGTAAAAGCAACAATCAAAGCATCAATAGAAAAAGTTTGGAATTTCTGGAATTCTCCTGAACATATTACAAAATGGAGTTTTGCATCACCGGACTGGCATACTCCTTATGCAGAAAATGATTTGCGAGAAGGCGGAAAATTCAAATCGACTATGGCAGCAAAAGACGGCAGTATGAGTTTTGATTTTGAAGGAGAATATATTTTGGTAAAACAAAACGAAGCAATTGAATACATTATGGCTGATGGAAGAAAAGTCGAAATTAGTTTCAATGAAATTCCAAACGGCGTAGAAATAATAGAGAGTTTTGATCCAGAAACACAAAATCCCGAAGAAATGCAGCGCGGAGGATGGCAGGCGATTCTGGATAATTTTAAAAATTACGCAGAAGCTAATTAGGTTCAAAGCTAGAGCTGGAGAAGGTTCAAAGATTAGCTTAAATTATATGTTTAAAAAAACATTTAAAAACTCAATGTCAGGCTGAGCGGAGTTGAAGCCTTCGTTTTCATAAGCCTTCGACTCCGCTCAGGATGACAATTGTAAAACTAAAGCCCAAAGTTAAATGAGCTTATATCACTTATATGGTAAAAAATAAATAAATATCTAACCAACAAAATTCAAAAAAATGACAAAACAAATATGGTTGAATCTTCCTGTAAAGGATGTAGCAAAAGCGAAAGATTTTTTCTGGAAAATAGGTTTTTCGTTCAATGAGCAGCACGATACCCCAACTTCAACTTGTATGGTCGTAGGTGAAAGACATTTTGTAGTAATGCTTTTCGAAGAATCAGTCTTTACAGGTTTTTCACAAAACGGTATTGCAGATACTAATTCAAGTTCTGAGGTTTTGATTTCGATTGATGCTGAGAGCAGGGAAGAAGTAGATGAAATGGCTAAAAAAGTACAGGATGCCGGCGGAACTGTTTTTGCAGCTCCCGCAGAAAGTCAGGGCTGGATGTACGGTTGTGGTTTTGCAGATTTAGATGGCCATCGTTGGAATGTCTTATTTATGGATTTTAGTAAATTATCGTAATTATGGAAACATTAGAATTTAAAATCAGAATCAAAGCGTCGCCGGAAAAAATCTGGTCTGTTTTATGGGATGATGAAACGTATAGAATATGGACAGGTGCTTTTTGCGAAGGTTCATATGCAGTAAGCGACTGGAATGAAGGTGATAAAATACATTTCATGTCTCCCAACGGAGAGGGAATGAACAGTATTATCGAAAAGAAAATTCCAAATGAATATATGGCTTTTAAGCATATTGGAGAAATAAAAGATTTTAAGGAACTGCCTCTTAACGAAGAAACCGAAAAATGGAGCGGTTATATGGAAACATACCGGCTAATTCCAGACGATGAGTTTACAGATTTGGTTTCGTATGTAGATGTAATCGAAAAACATATTGACTATTTTAAAGATGCTTTTCCAAAAGGTCTGGAATCAGTTAAGGAACTTTCGGAAAAATAAAATAGCAAATGTCAATTGCAAAAAGCAATGTCAATTGTAATCAGAATAAAAAATAAATAATAAAAATATCAAATCATGGCGAAATCAGTAAATACCTATTTAATATTTAATGGAAATTGCGAAGAAGCATTTCTATTTTACAAATCCGTTTTTGGAGGAGAATTTCAATATATTGGAAAATATAAAGATGCACCTCCGGAGGACGGTGGTGAAGCGCTTTCAGAAGAAGATTCAAACCGCATTATGCATGTTTCACTTCCAATTGGCAACACAGTTTTAATGGGAAGTGACAGCCATCCAAAATTTGGAGATGTAGGTTTTGGGGATAATTTTTCAATTTCGATCAGTGCAGAAAGTACTGAAGAAGCAGATACAATATTTGGCGGACTTACAGCTGGCGGAAGAGTGGATATGCCAATGCAGAAAACTTTTTGGAGTCCTTACTTCGGAATGCTAAAAGATAAATTTGGAGTAAACTGGATGATAGATCTTGCCGAATGTGATGAAGACAATAAAAGTTAGGTTATTTTAATACCTGAACATAATTGTTAAATAACCTGAAAAAGCACATTGATTTGTGCTTTTTCGTTATAAAAAAGAAACAATATACTTTTATATCAGCAATAGATTACCGATTTTTGTCGCTTCTTAAATCAACAAGGATAAAATGGCAAAAGACGATAAGGAAATTATTTTATTAAAAGTTTCAGGACACGACAAACCGGGTGTTACAGCGGGTTTAACCACAGTATTAGCAGCTTATGATGCTGTTATTTTAGACATAGGCCAGGCCGATATTCACGATACATTATCTTTAGGGATTTTATTCGAAATCGAAGCCGGCTCCAGTTCCGGACCTGTTTTAAAAGACCTTTTGTTTAAAGCTTACGAACTCGAAGTAAAAGTTAAATTCATTCCGATTTCCGTTGAAGATTATGAAACCTGGGTAAAATCACAATCCAATCAGCGTTACATCATTAATATTTTAGGAGAAAAATTAACGGCCGTACAATTAGCTGCCGTAACTAAAATAATGACAGACCAAAACCTGAACATTAACTCCATTATCAGATTAACAGGAAGAACTTCTGTTGTTGAAAAAGAAGAGTATCCGCGTTCCTGCATCCAGTTATCCGTTACCGGCGAAATTGTAAACAAGATCGAAATGACTGCCAATTTTATGGCAATTTCCAGAACCTTAGATGTTGATATTTCCTTTCAGGAAGACAATATTTACAGACGAAACAGACGTCTGGTTTGCTTCGATATGGATTCTACATTAATCCAGACAGAAGTAATCGATGAATTGGCCGAACTAAATGGAGTAGGCGAGCAAGTGCGTGCCATTACAGAATCTGCCATGAACGGCGAAATTGATTTCAACGAAAGTTTCAAAAAACGTATGGCTTTGCTGGAAGGTTTGAGCGAAGACGTTTTACAAAAAGTTGCTGAGAATCTGCCAATCACAAAAGGAGCACACCGTTTGATGAAAGCTTTAAAATATTACGGCTATAAAACTGCGATTCTATCTGGAGGATTCACTTATTTTGGAGAATACCTGCAAAAAGAACTGGGTATCGATTATGTTCACGCTAATCAGTTAGAAATTAAAGATGGTAAATTAACCGGTAAATATATAGGTGACATCGTAGATGGTATCAAAAAAGCAGAATATCTAACTGCCATTGCCGAAAAAGAAGGAATCCACATCAACCAGACCATTGCGGTTGGAGACGGAGCAAACGATCTGCCAATGATCAACCTTGCCGGTCTAGGAATTGCTTTCCATGCCAAACCAAAAGTAAAAGAAAGCGCATCAAATTCAATTTCGAGTTTAGGTCTCGATGGCGTGTTGTATTTATTAGGATACCACGATCGATATATTGATATGATGTAAATAATAGAATAACACAATGTTTGTCATTCTGAGGAACGAAGAATCTCCGCAAGTAACTCGACAATCAAAATAATAAAAAAACCTTAGTTAATCATTTGGCTAAGGTTTTTTTATGGGCATGTCCCGCCGAAAAAGCGGGTCGGGCTATCCGTTCTAATCTTTTTGTTTTTAAAGAAAAAACAAAAAGGATTTCCACTACTATCCCTCATGCGATTTAGTGGAATTAGCGTTTTTAAAACGATTAAATTGGCAGACAATTTTTGTGCTAGTGCAAACGTCTCGCCATAAGGTTTCGAACACTTAGGCTGGGGCGCTCGCGCCAGCATGTCGTTTTTTTATTCTTCGGAATATATAAAGTGTAGCGAACCAATTTTCATTCGCTTTTCAAATTTTTGTTTTTCAAAATATTGGTTTGTTGGAACATTTAATTCGATAGTATCTCTTTCTAGTTTTCTTTCAATTTCTATAGAATATTTATTTCCAATTTTTTTGTTTTCTGGGAATTTCAATTTTGTAATTTTTCCTGACAATAAGTATTCTTTTTGAGGTCCAATATTTTTGTTTATAAGCATTAGTATTCCTTGGAATGAAGTAAATGTTATAATTGTCATTACTATAAATGTAAAAGTATTTCTCCAAATCGCTATCACTATAGTTGTTTTGTAGCCAAAACTTGAATGATAAGCATAATAAAGAGCAAAAATAATAGTCGGTATTGTACACCATTCAAACGTTGTTTTCATCGTTTGACTTACAGAAATAAAATCAACAGAATAAATTCCATATATGCCAAATATTAAAAAAAATATAAATGGAATAATTAGTTTAAAATCTTTCTTTGTAATTGTCATATTTTGACAAATCTTACTATTAATAGATATAAAAGTTTTATAGGCTTCAAAACCTACATCTCCTTCAACTGCTCCAAATAATCCCTCTGATTTGAAAGCCTCGGAATCTTATGCTGTCCGCCTAATTTGTCTCTTTCCTTCAGCCAGTCATAAAATAAATTTTCTCTCGCAACATTAATCACCAAAGGATTTAAAGTCATATTGTTGTAGCGTTTCGCTTCGTAGTCAGAGTTTAAAGTCTGTAAAGTTTCATCAAGCACTTTTTGGAAAAGCCCAACATCAGCAGGTTTTTTCTTGAATTCAATCATCCATTCGTGTGCCCCTTTTTCTTTGTCCTGCATAAAAATTGGGGCAACGGTATAATCAATCACTTCGGTTTGAGTGATTTCGCAGGCTTTGGCAATCGCCTGATCAGTGTTTTCGACCATCAGTTCTTCGCCAAAAACATTGATATGATGTTTAGTTCTTCCTGTAACCCTTATTCTGTATGGATTCAATGATGTAAAACGAACTGTATCTCCAATTAAATAACGCCACAATCCGGAATTGGTAGTAATAACAATGGCGTAATTTTTATTCAGCTCCACATCTGCCAAACGAATCACTTTTGGATTTGGAGTATCAAAGGTGTCCATCGGAATAAATTCGTAGAAAATGCCATAATCCAGCATCAGTAATAAATCACTGGAATTATTTAAATCCTGAATAGCAAAAAAGCCTTCAGAAGCATTGTAGATTTCGTAGTATTTAAAATCCTTGCTTGGAAGGATATTTTTGTATTGTTCTTTGTATGGAGAAAAACTCACACCACCATGGAAATAAACTTCCAGATTAGGCCATATTTCTAATAGATTTCCTTTTCCGGTATCTTCTAAAACGCGATTCATTAAAACCAGCATCCATGAAGGAACTCCGGCAAAACTCGTTACATTTTCGGTTTTGGTTTCATTGATGATGGCTGCAATTTTGCTTTCCCATTCGGTCATCAGTGAAGTTTTACTGCTGGGCGTACTGCTGAATTCAGCCCAAATAGGCATGTTTTCAATCAGGATCGCTGATAAATCTCCAAAGAAAGTATTATTGTTTTCGTAGATCTGGGAACTCCCTCCAAGGCGAAGACTTTTCCCTACGAACAGCTGTGAATCTTCATTATTGTTCAAATACATACAAAGTAAATCTTTACTGCCTTTATAATGGCAATCTTCAAGAGCTTCATTGCTTACGGGAATAAATTTACTTTTAGCGTTAGTAGTTCCGCTCGATTTTGCAAACCATTTTATAGGTGTTTCCCAAAAAACACCCTGTTCACCCTGACGGGTACGTTCAATTAAAGGCTGCAATTCCTCATATCCTGAAACCGGAACTCTTTCTGCAAAAGTTTTATAAGAGTTGATTGATGCAAAATCATATTGTTTTCCAATAATCGTATTTTCTGAAGCCGTCAATAAATTATGCAGTAGCTCTTCCTGAACTTCGTTTGGATATTTTAAAAAAAGTTCAATTTGATGTATTCTTTGTTTGAGAACCCAGGAAGCAAACGAATTTATTATGGATATAGGCATGTGGAATTTTAGATTTTAGATTGCTGATTTTAGATTTCAGATTTTGGTTAATGCAAAATCAGGAAATTTAAAATTTGAATATTGATAACAAATAGTAACTTTGGCATTATATCAAAAATAGTGTTTTTTTGCAAAAAACAATTTATTTACAACAAAGATTCCGTTTCAAAAATTCCATTTCTAAGAGTGAAATTTATATTCCTCAGAGGAAAGTTAAATCAGCAATCTAAAATCTTATGACCTACCAAGGAGTACTCACAAAAATGCAAACCGAACTCGGAAATCCAATTCAATATTATCTGGTTTTTGAAGATAGTTTTTTGAACATGAATCAGTTATTGAATAAGGAAATCGAAATTAATTTTGCAGGTTACCAATGTTTGAATTGCTGCAAAAAGAAAAAAATATTCCGTCAGGGATTTTGCTATGATTGCTTTTATTCAAGCCCGGCAGTTGGAGACTGGATTATGAGACCTGAACTGAGTACGGCACATTTAGGAATCGCAGACCGTGATTTAGAGTATGAGCAAAAGGTTCAGTTGCAGCCCCATGTAGTTTATCTGGCTGTAGCAAGCGAAATAAAAGTGGGTGTTACCCGAAAAACACAAGTGCCGACCAGATGGATTGATCAGGGAGCCAGTCAGGCAATTGCTGTGGTTGAGGTTCCAAACCGATATCTGGCGGGAATCACTGAGGTTGCCTTAAAAAACCATTATACAGATAAAACAAATTGGCGAAAAATGCTTCAAAACCCAACAGCAACTTTTGACCTGATTGCTGAAAAAGTCAAAATAGAAAGTTTGATTCCGGCAGAAGCTCAGGAATATTTTTATAGTCAAAAAAGTGATGTCTACGATTTGCAATACCCGGTTTTAAATTATCCTGTAAAAGTGGCAAGTTTAAATTTAGATAAAACACCATCATTTCAAGGAAAGCTGATTGGAATCAAAGGTCAATATTTGATTTTTGAAAACGGAACTGTTTTTAATGTGAGAGGTTCTGAAGGATATTTAGTGACAATATCAGTATAATTTTTTACGAGTTTAAAATATAAAGAAAAATGCTTTGTTGATTACAAAGCATTTTTTTTATTAAGTATTTGATAATGAGAAATTTGTTGTGGTTATTTTGAAACATTTGGTTACAATTTTATAATGATTACTTATTGAGTGATTTATATTTTTAAAAGATTGAGGAATTAGCTTTGTAAAAGTTACAAGATTGATTCTCTTTTAAAATATTGCAAATCAGATTAATTAGTATAAAATGGGAGCTTTAAGTAAAATAAATGTTTTGAGACGTGGATTAATGCGTACTCTGACAAAGAATATTGGAAAATCAAATGCTGAACAAGGCATTACTCTGGTAAACAAAAATGATATCAAAAGGATTTTAATTTGCAGACCAAATGCGCGATTAGGAAATCTTCTATTGATTACGCCTTTTGTTCAGGAATTAGAAGAAATGTTTCCGAATTGTAAAATTGATTTGTTTGTAAAAGGGTTTTTAGCTCCGATTATTTTCGAAAATTATAATTCTGTAGACAGGATAATCAAATTACCTAAAAAGCCTTTCCGTAATTTATTAAAATATTTTTCAGTCTGGATTTCTTTAAAAAAGTACAAGTATGATATTGCCATAAATGTAGATTATGGTTCTTCTTCAGGTCGTTTGGCAACAAAATTTTCAAATTCTAAATTTAAGTTTTTTGGCGATTTACCTTTTTCAGCCAATTTATATTATGGAGATTATGCGCACATTGCTAAATATCCTATTTATCATTTTCGGGATTACGTTACCAAATTAGGCTTTGAGAAAAGAGAAAATCATATTCCTTCCTTAGATCTAAAATTAAATTCTAAGGAAATTGCTCAGGGAAGGAAAATACTAGGCAATTTGGTTAAAAATGATAAAAAAACAATTTGTGTGTTCACTTATGCAACAGGAACAAAATGTTTATCAGAATGCTGGTGGGAAGATTTTTACAACAGTTTAAAATCTGAATATCAAAACTATAATATCATTGAAATTCTGCCAGTAGAAAATGTTTCCCAAATTGGTTTTAAAGCACCAACATTTTACAGTAAAGATGTTCGTGAAATTGGATCCGTAATTGCGAATTCCAATTTGTTCATAGGAGCAGACAGTGGAATTATGCATTTGGCGAGTGCTGTTCATACACCAACTGTAGGATTGTTTTCGGTTTCAAATTTAAAGAAATATGAACCTTACGATAATAACAGTATTGGAGTAGATATAAATAATTATGCTGAAAAAGATTATTTTAAAATCTTTGATATTATTTTAAGTAATGGAAGGGCGCGGATATACTCTGAAGCAATTTAAAAAGATAAAAAAGGTCAATCGGAAGATTGACCTTTTTTGTTTTAATTATTTTTTCTTCTTAAACAAGCCATTCAATAAATCGCTTGCTTTCGCTTTGACTTCTTCATTCGTTTTTGCCTTATTTTCAGTAGCAGTTTTTGTGGTGTCTTTTGATTTGGTGTTCTTGTTAAGTAAATCGGAAAGAGCGGCTGTACCCTTTTGGGTTAGTTTCTCCTTTTGTTGACTTACTACCTGACTGGTAAGATTATTAATCGCTGTTTTAGTATCTAAAGCTACTTTAGGGTTTGAAAAGTTACCTGTTATCATACCTGAAATCGGAATATTCTCCAATTTAGCCGCATCAGCCGGAGATAATTTAGAAAGGAAAGCATTTGCTTCTTTACCTAAATATTTTGCCGGAACATCTAATTTTATATTATAATTCATATTCTGGTCAAAACCATGTGTTCCGTCAATGGTTGCCTTGATATCCTGATATTTTATATCAAAAGGTTTTACTTTTACTTTACCGTCTTCAAAAGCTAAAGCCATTTTCAGGTCGTTCAAATTCAGTTTATTTACATCAATAAAATTTATTTTTGAACTTAAGGAATTCAACAAAGTCGAATTTTTTGCATTTACAGTTGTAGAAAGCAGTTGTCCTAATAAATCTCCTGAAAGTGATTTTAAATCCGGTGTTAATTCTTTTGCATCGAGATTTCCGTTTAATTTGATAGTTGAATTCAATTTACCATTAATAATTCCTGCAATTGGTGCAATTTTTTTCATCATATCCAATTGCGTAAAAGTTTGTGCAATATCGACCTGATTGAACCCTAAATTCATATCGAAAGTAGGAACTTTTGCTTTTGTAGAAACCGTTCCGGTCAATCCGATAGATCCTCCAAAAATGGATGTTTTGAAATTTTCTAAAGTTGCTTTTTCATCCTTGATAATTAATTTTCCGGAAACGGCAGTCAGTTTTAAATTATCATATAAAACTGTATTTGCTTTTGCATTTAAAGTACAATTTAAGAAAGCCGGAATTTTCATTGCCTCTGCAGGTTTTGCAGCTGTTTTTGTTTCAGTCTTTGCTTCACCGCCTGCAGTAGTATTTTTTGCAGGTTCTCCTGAAGTCATAAAATCATCAACAGCCAACTGGTTTGAACTCATATTGAAGTTTCCTTTCAGTTCTTGTTTTTTAAACATAAAACCATAGAAATTCTCCAAAACTCCGTTAATGGCAATATCACTTTTTCCGGTAGTGGCATTAAACTGTTTTAAGTTAATTCTACTCGGGTTAAATTCAACCAAAGCAGTGCTGATGTTCATGGATTTATTATTTTCATCCGTATATTTGAATCCGGATAAACTCATCGTTCCCGCATTTTTGATGTTTTCGTATTGGCTTTTCTCTACAGAAGCCATATCAAAGTTCGTAGTTACATCAGCTTTTAAAATACCCGCTAAAGGTTTATCTAGTTTGATTGGATAGGCTTTTGAAAGATTTGCTAGATTGATCGTGCCTTTTAAAGCAGCATCAACAATCGGATTTACAGTTATGTTTTTTACATTCGCTTTAGCGCTAAAAACATCCTGATCGATTCTAAAAGAAAGTTTGTCCAGATTTACATAAGTATCGTTTAAAATACCGGTTTCATTGATGATTTTTGTATCAATCACGATATTCTGAACTGATTTTGGCAAATTCGGATATTGAAATGAAGCATTATTTGATGCAATTGCAATATTGAATTTCGGAACAGTAGTTTCTGTTAATTCACCTTTAGCAAAACCAACAATAGTAAAGTCTCCGGTTGTTTTTACGCCATTCAGACTTGATGCATAAGCTGAAGGAATTAACCCTAAGAAGTTTGTAAACGATGAGGTCGGAGTCTTAAATTTCAAATCATAAATCTGTGCTTTTTCAGCCATCTGAATAAATCCGTCAAACTCCAAAGGCAATTGATTTATTAAAGCTTTGTTTTCCTTAAACGTGTATTTGCTTTTCTCTAAATCAATTCCTAAAACAGCATCCAGAGTTAGTTTTACATTTTTAAGGTAATTCATTTTATCCATATCCAACGAAACATTGGCTGTGGTTTTTGTATTTAAATCCAGCTTAGAATTCGTAAAATCACCGGTTCCTTCATGATTCAGGCTGTCTATTACCATCTTGATTTTTGAACCCTGATCGATATATCTGAAAGTGAAATTCTCAATTTTATAATTCTGGATTTTTAAAGAAAGCGGATCACTTTTTTTATCTTCTTTTTCGGTTTCTTTTTTATCTTTTAAAGCAATGTCAAAATTTCCAACACCGTCTTTGTTGAAAATAATATTTATCAAACCGTTTTGAGAGCTGATCCCTTCAATGTTCAAAGGTTCTTCTTTTCCTTTAAAGAGTTCCTTGATACTCATTTTTAAATTCAGTTCATCAAGCGAAACCAAAGTGTCTCCTTCAAACGGAGCTTTGTTGATAATGACCAGTTTTTCAATCGAAACATTGGCGTTTGGAAAATTTTTAAACAAACTTAAATCGGCTTCGGCAAAACTAACTTTTGCATCAACATTCTCGTTGATTGCATCGGCAATTTTTGCTTTTATCTGATCTTTAAATAAATAAGGAATTGCGAACAAAGCCGCAACAAACACTACCAATACAATAGCAGTTATTTTTAAAATTTTCTTTAGCATATTAATTTGATTTGAGGGTTTAACATAATCAACTCATACAAAAATAGTTTTTTTGTTTCAGTCTTCAGATTTAATTATATTTAAAAACAGCAAGAATCGTTCCTGATTTAAATAAAAAATCCGTTTGAGTTTATTATTCAAACGGATTGATTTTAATTTTTATTGTTACTTCTGAATAAAGGAAACTATTTTAGAAATCAGCGTTTCAGAAACAGGAAGGTTTTCATTATTGTAGCTTTCTAAATTTGCCTGTTGGTCGCCTTCAATAACTTTCAGGATATGATTCATTTTATCAATGATTAACAATTCTGAATTTGTATTTGCTTTGGATAAATTTTCTGCGTCCTGAACGGTTACTTGTAAATCGTTGTTTCCCTGCAAAATTAAGATTGGAACTGTAAGTTTCTTTATTTCTGTCTGCGGATTGTATTTGAACCAGGAAATTAAATAGGGCTGAACGCTTGGTCTGAAAAGAGAATTAAGCATCGGGTCAACATTCTTTACTGTTTTACCGTTTTTTAAACTGTCAATAATAGGAAAAGTCATGTCTTCAATCTGTTTCATTCCTTTTGCAGAAATCTGAGATTTTAAGATTTTATCTGCCGCATCTCCCGCACCGGCAACAGAAACAAATTTGTCTGCTTTTGCACCGGCAATCATTCCAATTAAGGATCCTTCGCTGTGACCAATTACAATTACTTTAGAGAAACGTTTGTCCTGTTTTAGTAAATTAATCCAGCTTTTGGCATCCTCGGTATAATTTTCAAAAACCAATTCTCCTTCTGATATTGCGGCTGGCTTGCTCTCGCCAACCCCTCTTTTATCATAGCGTAATGATGCAATTCCGTTTTTTGCCAAAGCTTCGGCAAGCATTTTTAAGGAATTGTTTTTCATCATCGGATTATTTCCGTTTCGGTCTGTTGGTCCTGAACCTGCAATAATTAAGGCAACAGGGCATTTTTTGGATACATCCGGAATTGTCAGCGTACCATATAATTGATCGGTATTTATCTTTAAAATAACTGGAGATTCCTTAAATAGAATATCTTTTTTATCCTGAGCATTGACAAAACTCAGAATAAAAACGGTTAAAAGCAGGATTATTTTATTCATTCTGAAATTATTTGATGTTGATACTATATGGCATTATCGCCTGAGCTCCTTTTAACTTTTGAAGCCTTTTAATGTGCTCAATAAGCAAATAATTTTCTTCGCCAATTTTTTCTTTTATGAATGCTTCTTTTGACTGAGCGAAAGGAAGACCTGATAAAAGATCATTAAAATTCTTCTCGTATTCAGGATAATTTTGTGTACTGTATGATTTTATTTTGGCTATTTTGGCTGCTTCAGCTATAGCGTCATTCAAACCTCCAATTTTATCTACTAAACCAATTTTTAAAGCTTCAGATCCTGACCATACTCTTCCCTGACCAATCGCATCCACTTGTGCAAAAGTCATTTTTCGGCCTTCGGCTACATGTGTTACAAAAGTGTTGTAAATATGCTCTACACTTTCTAATGTAAAAGCTTTAAATTTTTCGTCAACAGGAACAAACGGACTGTAATTAGCTGCGTTTTCGTGTGTTTTTACCTGTTCTGAATTTATTCCTAATTTATTTGCCAATGGACTGAAATTTGGCAAAACACCAAAAACCCCTATTGAGCCGGTAATTGTATTTTTTTCGGCAAAAATCTTATTGGCATTACAGGCAATATAATAACCACCGGATGCTGCATAATTTCCCATAGAAACTACTACAGGTTTTATTTTTTTGGTAATCTCGATTTCTCTCCAGATTAAATCAGAAGTCAATGCGCTTCCTCCAGGACTGTCTATTCTTAATACAATAGCTTTTACATCTTCATTTTTTCTGGCTTCCTGTAAAGAACGTCGCATAGAACCTTCGCCAATTTGATTAACATCTCCTTCACCACTTCCAATTTCGCCCTGAGCATAAATAATAGCAATTTCATCAGTGGCAGTATTAGTAAGAGCGGTAGTGATATGGTTTTGGGTGTAATCTGAAATCGAAATTTTGTTATAATCATCATCACCGGTTACTTTTAAAGCTTTTTTGATAGCATTGTGATACACATCTTCATAGGCTACTATGTCAATCAGATGCTGTGTCTTTGCCATCTCGGGTGTTCTGGCTAATAAACCGTCTGCAACTTCGTTTAATTTGGAAACAGGAATACTTCTGCTTTTTGAAATGTCAGTTACAACAGTAGACCAAATCGAATTTAAAAGTGCTGTTATTTGTTCTCTGTTGGCATCGCTCATTTTATTTTCAAGGAAAGGCTCAACGGCGCTTTTGTATTTTCCATGACGAATTACTTCCATATGAATACCTGATTTTTCCTGAAAATCTTTAAAAAACATCACCTCAGAAGAAAGTCCTTTGAAGTCTAAATCTCCGACAGGGTTAAGATAAATCTTATTCGCAACCGAGTTTAAATAATATTCTTTTTGTGAATAGGTATTAGCATAAGCCCAGACAAATTTTCCTGATTTTTTGAAGCTTTCCAGCGCATTTCTTAAATCCTTATATTGTGCCAATCCAAAAGAAGATTCGTCATTTAATATCGAGATTCCTTTAATTTTGTCATCTGTTTTTGCAGCTTCAATTGCATTGATTACGTCAGATAGTCCAATTTCTTTTTTGTCAGAAAAAATCGTCACAAGAGGATCTTTGTATTTTCCGGCATAATCATTTTGAATATCTTTTAAATCCAATTCGATAACCGAATCTGCTTTGACAGAAACACTGTCGTCTCCTCCAAAAATAGCTCCGATAAGAATTACCCCGAAGAAGAATAACATTATAAAAACAAAAATGCCAATTACAGTGGCAACTACATTTCCTAGAAATTTCATAAGTATATTTTTTAAATAAGTATCTAAAACAGGGGCTTTGTTACAAATTTTGGCAAACAAATTCAAATTCATTTCAAAGCCCGCATTACAAATATATTGTTAATTCTAAAATAGTTTTAGTTAATTTGCATTAATTATGAAATCACAGCATCAGGTCGTTTTATCTATAGGCAGTAATCAGGGAAACCGGTTGGAGAATATCGAAAGTTGTATTAATTTGATACATCAGGAAGTTGGAACAGTAATTCAGGTTTCAAAATTGTATGAGACACCAGCCTGGGGATTCGAAAGTGATGCTTTTTATAATTGTGCTTTGCTTTTACACAGTTATTCTTCGGCACAAAAAATACTAAATCAGGTTCTGAAGGTTGAAAAACAATTAGGCCGTATTCGTACTCATCACCAAGGTTATCAATCCCGGATTATTGATATTGATCTGATTGTTTTTGATGACCAGATAATTGAAACAGAAAAGTTACGGATTCCGCATCCTCTAATGCAAAACCGAAAATTTGTTTTATTGCCGATGCAGGATTTACAATTGGACTGGAAACATCCCATTTTTCAGAAAACAGTTTCCGAATTAATTACCATAACACCAGATGACAGTGTTTGCAAAGTGGTTCAGGACTTGAAAAATCCATTGGCACAAATTCCGTTAGAGCAATTTAATTATATTGCTTTTGAAGGAAATATTGGGGCGGGAAAAACGACTTTGGTACAAAAAATTGCTGAAGATTTTAATGCAAAAACCGTTTTGGAACGCTTTGCCGATAATCCGTTTTTACCAAAATTTTATAAAGATCAGAACCGATATGCTTTTCCGTTAGAAATGTCTTTTCTGGCAGACCGCTACCAGCAATTATCAGATGACCTGGCTCAGTTTGACTTGTTTAAAGATTTTGTGATTGCCGATTATCACATTTTTAAGTCTTTGATTTTTGCTAAAATCACGTTGGCCGAAGATGAATATCGGCTGTACCGAAATTTGTTTGATATCATTTATAGAGAAATGCCAAAGCCGGATTTATATGTTTATTTATATCAGAATACAGACAGACTGCTTCAGAACATTAAAAAGCGCGGACGAAATTACGAGCAAAACATTCAGGCAGATTATTTAGATAAAATTAATAACGGTTATTTAGAATATATTAAATCCCAAACTGATCTCAATGTTTTGATAATTGATGTTTCAAATCGTGACTTTGTTAAGAATCACGAAGATTACCTTTTTATTTTAAATGAAATTCAGAGGGTAATTAGATAATTCATAGAATTCTGAAAAAAATATCTAATTTTCTAATTTCCACATTGTCTAATTAAAATTTACCTTTTCAAAGTAAAATGCCCTGTAAACACTGGTGTTGAATCATTAATTTTTAAAACATACCAATAGTCGGAAGAAGGAAGCGGAATATTGTTAAAAGTACCATTCCAACTCATTTTTGAACCGCTAAGTTGCGCTAATAATTTTCCGTATCGATCAAAAATAGTGACTTGTGCTTCCGGATAATTTTCCATTCCTGTTACTTCCCAAAATTCATTATGAGTATCATTGTTAGGAGTAAAAAAAGAAGGAAAAACTAATACAATAAAGGTTTGGGTAACTTCATTAACGTCACACAGGTTATCTTTTGCTTTTACATAGGCAGTCTGTAAACCACCGGGTACATCATAAAAAGTATTTGAAGTTTGATAATTTACTCCGTCAACAGAGTATTCAAAATAATCAGTTGCATTGATCAGGTTAATAGTAATGGTTGTGTTTTTTACATCAATGTTTTTAATGATTGGCTTTTTATACTCAATGACAGTTATAATTTTTGTACTGGTGCAATTTTCAGGATTCGGACTGGTTACATCAACTGTATACGTACCTTTTATGTTAACTTCTATCGTTTGGGTTGTTTCTCCTGTTGACCATTTATATGTCATTCCGCTTAATTTGGCATCTAACATAACGGTTTGGTTTTCACATAAAACAACTTCTTCATCAGTAACTACGGGAGGAGTATATACAATTATATTTGCCGGGGTACGATTTGAATTGATACATCCGCTATCTGAAGACTCTGCATAATAAGTTGTATTTGCAGAAACGCTTGGTGTAGGAAAATTGTTTCCGGTATAAACACTTGATCCGCCTGCCGGATCTGTAAACCAATTGATAATTCCAATATTTGATGTTGCCTGTAAAGTGACAGTTCCTGTTCCGCATCTGTAAACATCCGAAACCACAGTTGGAGCATCCGGAGTTTTATTGACAGTAGCAACCACTGCTTTTCGGTTTACTTCACAGCCTGCATCTGCATAATAAGTTGTTGTATTGCTTATTATTGGGGTTGTATAAGTGTTTCCGGTTTCCAGTAACTTACCTCCAACCTGAGCGTCATACCATCTTATTGTTCCGGCATTTGAAGCAGCGTATAAAGTTAAAGGTCCTGAATCACAAATTGGTCTTGGAGTAGTAATTGTAGCTTCCGGAATCGTAATCTGGGTACTGGCGGCAATTTCTAAAGGATATTCGCCCGGCATTCCCCCGTATTCAACAATGTATCCTTTTGGCTCATAATTATCCCCCGGATTCAATGACCCTGTGTTTGATAAATCATTCCAGGAACCCGCAATTCCAATACCAGGGGCTGTAATATGTGCGTAATCTTCATCGCCGGCTTGATTGGGTTCGGTATTGTTCCAAAAGGCAAAGTTAGGAGTGGTTCCGTTAGAAAGGCCATTCCAAAAAATGGTTCCGGTTCCATTATTTGCAAGCCCTTCGGGTCCTGTAACCCATTTCCAGACGTTTTCTGTTTCAGCATCGCTTCCGCCAATCCAGCCGGCTCCCGAGGCTTGTTCACCTGATAGTTTTGCTTCATCAGCAGCTGAAATAGTTGCCAGATATCCCTTCAGGCCATAATAAGTGCTGCTTTCTGCTGCTGTTTTTGCCTGTGTCCAGGTAATTCCAATACTTGGCTTAAACAAATAATAGTGTCCTGTAGAAGGAAGATAATTAGCTTGTCCGATTGTTATGGAAAAGGTTCTGGTTCCTGAGGCAACAGCAGATGAGTTTTTAAATTGTACATCTTTTATAGCAGCTTCAAAATCTGAGTATAAAATATCAAGACCAGCAGAGCTGTATAATTTTAATTTTCCCGATACTGGATCCCAGCTTGTAGTAATATTCGGATGTAATGCGGTATTGGAAAGCGTTAATTGATCAAAGCCATTAGAGTAACCAGAAGAGATTTGAATATAAATTGCTTCTGTCCCTGTTTGGGCAGGATCATGATTGATATCAATTTTAGTAACAATATTTATGTTGGTTTGCGGGCAATATAATTGATCGCCATTTGCTACTATACTAGGCGGAATAGTACAGTCTGTTGAATATGTGGCACCAGTATCTTTGTGTGTAGACCAATTCGAATTAGAGTATTCTGCATTGTCTACCAGGATACAGCTGAGATTTGAATTATGATCAACATATACATGCAGAAGTTTAGTATTTTGTCCGTTTTTTAGATTCAAATTTGTGAGTAAATTTTCAAAGCAATACAACCAAATCAAATTTACATTTTTAGAAATATCCAGTGTTGTTAATTTATTAGTACTACAGTCTAACAGAGTCAGAAGCGGATTTTTAGAAGTATCTAAGTTATTTAATTCATTATATGCACAATCTAAATCAGTTAAATTAATGTTTTTAGAAACATCCAAATTTGTTAATTTATTATATGAGCAATTTAATTTTACTAAATTGATGTTTTTAGAAACATCCAAAGTACTTAAGCCATTATTTTCAAGGTCTAATTCTATTAAAGCTGTGTTTTCAGAAATGTCTATATTGGTTAATTTATTATGTGAAATATTCAAATTTTCTAAACTTGTGTTTTGAGAAACTAAGTTGTTTAATTCATTAAATGAACAATCTAAATCAGTTAAATGAATGTTTTTAGAAACATCCAAACTGGTTAATTTATTATGTGAGGAATTTAATTTTACTAAATTAACGTTTTGAGAAACATTCAAATTACTTATGAGATTATGTGAAATATTTAAATCTATTAAAGCTGTTAATTTTGAAATATCTAAATTTAAAAGATAATTTCCACGACAATCCAAATTTTGTAAAGAGACAAAATCTTCTATACCTGTGAAATCTCCGATACCATAACCTGTTATGGTTAAGTGGGTTAGATTATTAATGCTTGATGTTAATACTTTACCATCAATTAACCCACTATCAATTCCCCAATCCATTAGGGCTGCTTCAAATTTTGGATCAGGTATTAATGTGTATTGGGCTGAACAAACAAAACCTGATAAAAATAGAAATAGCAAAAACGTTTTTTTCATAGCAATTAATTTGTAAACTCTTTTGGTAAAAGTAGTTAAGAGAGTTGTAAAATAAATGCCTGGAAATAACTTATCTTGTTAAAAAGTGATAATTTTTATGAATGTCACAAATTTAAGTTGATTTTTTTAAATAAATCCCAAACAACTATTCCCGCACTAACCGAAATGTTTAAAGAATGTTTAGTTCCTAATTGCGGAATTTCAATACAGCCATCACAAATTGCTACAGCTTCCTGAGCAACACCATATACTTCATTACCAAATATTAAAGCATATTTCTGGCTTTTCTCTACTTTAAAATCCTGAAGAAAAATGGCACTTTCTACTTGCTCAATGGCAAGTGTAAGAACATTTTCTTTTTTTAAATTTTCAATAACTTCAAGCACATTTTCATGATGTTCCCAAGTAACAGTTTCCGTAGCGCCAAGAGCAGTTTTATGAATTTCTTTATTTGGCGGAGTAGCTGTGATACCGCATAAAATTATTTTTTCAATTAAAAAAGCATCAGCAGTTCTAAATACGGACCCTATGTTATGTAGGCTTCGAATATCATCTAATACTAAAATCAGCGGTGTTTTTTCTGATTTTTTGAAATCATCAATTGATTTTCTGTCTAGTTCGCTATTTTCAAGTTTTCTCATTTGGGTTGAATTCAGGTCATAAAAAAAGCTTCCAAAGATAAGGAAGCTTTTTCGATTATTTTATTGTTTTCAGATTAGCTTTTTGCTGCATCTGGTAAAACAGTACCTTTAATAGTTAATGTTTTTGTTGGTTGTCCTTCAGCATTAGAAGTGACTGTTACCGTTTTTGTAAAAGCACCAACTCTGTCAGTAGCATATTTTACACCAATAACACCTTTAGCTCCAGGAGCAATTGGTTCTTTTGGTGTTGTTGGTACAGTACAGCCACAAGATCCGGTAGCATTAGTAATAATTAATGGCTTTGTTCCGTTGTTTACAAAAACAAACTGACGGTTACCATCGGCATTGTGAGCGATAGTTCCGTAATCAATAGTTTCGTTTTCAAAAACCATTCCGGCACCCTGAACTTTAGCAGCTTTAGCTGTAGCAGCTTTCTTAGTACTTTGAGCATTAGAAGCTGTAATTCCAACTACAGCTAACATAGCGAATAAAATTATTTTTTTCATCTTTAAAGTGTCTTTGTTTTTAATGATGAAACAAATCTATGTAAAATTCTGATATCTGTGCTTAAAAATTTCTTAAAATATTTTAATTTTTGAAGCCTTCTATATTCCTTCAAAAAATCATAAATTCGCTGTCTTAATTTTTATTTAAAAATACAATAATTTGGCAGCGAAAGAGAAAGTGGTGAAAGAGACACCTTTGATGAAACAGTACAACGAAATCAAGAGAAAATATCCTGATGCATGTTTGCTTTTCAGAGTAGGAGATTTTTACGAAACATTTGGAGAAGACGCTATCAGGGCTTCTAAAATTCTCGGAATAACATTAACGAAAAGAGGCGCGGGTTCTGAAACAGAAACTGCTTTGGCAGGTTTTCCTCATCATTCTATTAATACGTATTTGCCAAAATTGGTTAAAGCCGGGCTTCGTGTTGCTATCTGTGATCAGCTGGAAGATCCTAAAATGACCAAAACGATTGTGAAACGTGGTGTTACGGAATTGGTAACGCCAGGAGTTTCTTTAAATGATGAGGTTTTACAATCTAAATCAAACAACTTTTTAGCATCAGTTTATTTTGCTAACAAAAATATCGGAGTTTCCTTTTTGGATGTTTCGACAGGAGAATTCCTGACTGCTCAGGGAAATGCGGAATACATCGATAAATTATTGCAGAATTTTAATCCGAGTGAAGTTCTGGTTCCTAAAAACAATAAAGGTGATTTTAAAGCCGCTTTTGGCGATGATTTTCATAGCTTTTATCTGGAAGACTGGATTTACAAAGAAGATTATGCGCTAGAAACTTTGACAAAACATTTTCAAACCGTTTCCTTAAAAGGTTTTGGGGTTGAAGAGCTAAAGGAAGGGATTATTGCTTCTGGGGCAATTTTATATTATTTGTCCGAAACACAACACAATCGCGTACAGCACATAACGGCAATTCAGCGTATTGCGGAAGACGCTTATGTCTGGATGGATCGTTTTACGATTAGAAACTTAGAATTATATCACAGTTACAATCCAAATGCAGTTACGCTTTTAGATGTAATTGACAGAACGCTTTCGCCAATGGGCGGGCGTCTATTAAAACGCTGGCTGGCATTGCCTTTAAAAGACAGTAACAAAATAAAAGGACGTCATGATGTGGTTTCGTATTTGAAATCCAATCCTGAAATTCTTCACAATATTCAATATCAAATCAAACAAATTTCAGATTTAGAGCGTTTGATTTCTAAAATTGCTGCCGGAAAGGTTTCGCCTCGCGAAATTGTGTATTTGAAAGAATCTCTCGATGCTATTATTCCAATTAAGACCCTTGCACTCGAAAGTCCGCAGGAAGCAGTAAAAATTATCGGAGATAGTCTGCATGCTTGCGATTTGTTAAGAGAGAAAATCAAAACAACTCTAAATCAGGATGCGCCCGTTGCGATTGCAAAAGGAAATGCTATTGCAAAAGGAATTAGTGAAGAATTAGATGAGTTGCGTGCTATCTCAACTTCTGGAAAAGAATATTTAGAAGGAATTGAAAGAAGGGAGTCGGAGAGAACCGGAATTTCTTCTTTAAAGATTTCCTTTAATAATGTTTTTGGATATTATATCGAAGTTCGAAATACGCATAAAGATAAAGTGCCGGAAGAGTGGATTCGTAAACAAACTTTGGTTAATGCTGAGCGTTATATTACAGAAGAGTTAAAGGAATACGAAACTAAAATTTTAGGAGCTGAAGAAAGAATCCATAAAATTGAAACAGATCTTTTTGAGCAATTAGTGGCCTGGATTGCAACCTATATCAAACCCGTTCAGATGAATGCCTATTTAGTGGCACAGTTAGACTGTTTGTGTTCTTTTACACAACTGGCTGTTGAGAATAAATATGTCTGTCCGGAAATTGACGATACATTTGAATTGGATATAAAAAATGGAAGACATCCGGTAATTGAAAAACAATTGCCTGTAGGAACTCCCTATATAGCCAATGATGTTTTCCTAGACAGAGAATCCCAACAGATTATTATGATTACAGGGCCTAATATGTCGGGTAAGTCGGCTATTTTAAGACAAACGGCTTTAATTGTACTTTTAGCTCAAATGGGAAGTTTTGTTCCGGCCGACAGTGTAAGAATGGGAATTGTAGATAAAATTTTTACCAGAGTAGGGGCTTCAGATAATATTTCGATGGGAGAATCGACATTTATGGTTGAAATGAATGAAACGGCTTCAATTTTGAATAATATTTCAGAGAGAAGTTTGGTTTTATTAGATGAAATCGGGCGTGGGACAAGTACGTACGACGGAATCTCAATTGCCTGGGCTATTGCTGAATTTTTGCATGAACATCCTGGAAGAGCAAAAACATTATTTGCAACGCATTATCATGAATTAAATGAAATGACAGAATCGTTGCCGAGAATTCAGAATTATAATGTGGCGGTAAAAGAATTAAAAGATACTGTACTTTTTATTAGAAAGTTGGTAAAAGGAGGAAGTGCCCATAGTTTTGGTATTCATGTTGCGAAAATGGCAGGAATGCCTCAAATTGTAATTCTGAAAGCGCAAAAGCTTTTAAAAAAATTAGAGAAGAATCATTCAAGTGATGCGTTAAACGGAATCAAATCGGCAAATGATGAAATGCAGATGAGTTTCTTTAATCTGGATGATCCTTTATTGGAAGAAATAAAAGAAGAAATCACGAGCCTTGACATAAATGCTATAACGCCAGTTGAAGCACTGATGAAACTTAACGAAATTAAAAGGATGCTGGTTAAGAAATAAATTTTCAGATTTAAAGTTTAGGTTATCAGAAAGTTATAAAATAAGTATGATTTTTTTTTTAAAAAGGCTTGTTTAATTGAATAAATGTCCTAAATTTGCACTCGCAATACGGAACAAGTGTTGAAGTTCTTATTAAAATTTGAAACGCGAAAATAGCTCAGTTGGTAGAGCGCGACCTTGCCAAGGTCGAGGTCGCGGGTTCGAGCCCCGTTTTTCGCTCAAAACCATATGATGCTCGGATGGTGTTGTGTTTAATTAATTTTTTTAAAAAATTAGCTAAAAAAAAAACATTTAAAAAGTATAATTGCTCGGATGGTGAAATTGGTAGACACGCTGGACTTAAAATCCAGTGAACAGCAATGTTCGTGCGGGTTCAAGTCCCGCTCTGAGTACTAAAGCCTCTTCTTTTTGAAGGGGCTTTTTTTATGGTGTAAACTCAGTTTAAAAATAAATTTGCGAAGCAAATTTAAAGAATCTAAGAATCTAAGAATCTAAGAATCTAAGAATCTAAGAATCTAAGAATCTAAGAATCTAAGAATCTAAGAATCTAAGAATCTAAGAATCTAAGAATCTAAGAATCTAAGAATCTAAGAATCTAAGAATCTAAGAA
>NZ_QJHL01000003.1 GCF_003202405.1 Flavobacterium hydrophilum
GCGTTAACACTTTAGTTGTAAGCGATAACGGCACAGACCAGATTATTGCTTATTCTGTTAAGGATGCCAATGGCTGTATTGTTAACGGAAGCACTACAGTAAACAGATATTTACCGTTGACGGATATGGATTTATCAGCTACTCCTATTTATTGCAACACTTCAGGAACTGTTGCTACAGTAACAGTAAATTCAGTTACAGGAGGAATAGCGCCATATACTTATGAAATTATTTTACCAGCTTCAGCAGTAACTGCTCCGAGTGCAACAAACAGTTTTAATAACTTATCTCCTGGTATTTATGTTGTTAAAGTGACAAGCAGTAATGGATGTAGCATAACTGAATCGATTGATGTTAAAGAAGCTGATAAAATAGCTGCAGTACATCAAATAGTTAAGCATGTGTATTGTAAAGGAGGTAATACAGGAGCAGTGAATTTCACAGTTTCTGACTATATCACGACTGGGAACTATACATTTAGTTTAACAATTGGAGCAACAACTGTAAATTCATTCACTCAAAATGGAGATGTAATTAATTACACTGACCTAATTGCAGGTAATTATACTTTCACAGTTATTGATGCTGTTTCTGGTTGCCAAAATCCAATTAATTTTACAATTGAAGAACCTGTTGATGCATTAAGTTCAACTTCAGTTGCAACAAACATTAATTGTAATGAAGATAATGCGACTATTACAGTAACTGCTAATGGAGGAACTGCTCCTTACAGATATGCTGTAGCGAAAGCAGGTGATCCGGCTCCAACAACAGGTTTCGTTACTAATAATCAGTTGGTTGTAGATACCAATAATGGTGTTGATCTAAACTGGATTGTATACGTATTAGACAGCAATAATTGTAATGCAAATAATCCTCAGCCTATAGAATTGGATGCAAACCCAATTATTGTAGATGCTGTACCTACACATTGTCCAAGCTTAACAGGAACTTATGATATTACTGTAACAGCAACTGGATTCAATACAGCATTATTATATGATGTTGATGGTCAGGGATTCGGTACAAGTAATGTTCTTACCGTTAATACTCCTGGTTTACACAATGTAACTGTGAAAGATGCTAATGGCTGTTTATCAACTGTTGTTCCGGTTACTATTATGCAACCATTAATCCTTACACCAACAGTAACAACTTCTCCTTCTTGTGACGATGGTGATGGTGTTGTAGCTGTGGCAACAACAGGAGGTTCTGGAAATTATGAATACAAAATAGATACGGGTATTTACGGTGCTATAGTTCCACCATTCACAGGTGTAGCTTCAGGTACTCATACAATTTATGTTCGTGATATCACTACTAATTGTGAAGTGTCTGCTTCTATCGAATTAAAACCTGCTACTCAAATTACAGGATTTAAGTTGACACCAACACCTGTAAGTTGTAACGATGTTAGCGATGGTAGTATCACAGCAAGTATGGATACTCCTGCACCTGGTGTAAACGATAATCCAAAATACACTTACAGTCTCGATGGAGGTAATACTCGACAAGACTCACCTGTATTCACAGGATTAGCTGGAGGAGATTATAACGTGACGGTAATATCTGAAAGAGGATGTAAAGAAACTCTTTCAGTGACCGTAGGTGAACCTGGCCCTATAGCGGTAAGTAGTGTTACAGGACTACAATTTGCTTGTAATGGAACAGTATTTTCAAATGCTGCAACTATTACAGTGAATACAGTAACTGGTGGTTCAGGAACTTATACTTATGAATTCATTAAAAACGGTACTCAGGTTCAAATAGGTACTTCAAACACCTATACGGAGTATGATTTATCTGGCGGAAGTTATACTGTAAATGTTTATGATGGTAATCGTTGTATGGGTACTTATGCTAGTGCTATTACAATTAATCCATATATTAAATTAGATAATATTAATGTTGTGAAAACAGCTGTTACATGTACTAATCCTGAAAGTATTACGGCTACGGCTGTAGATGCTTCCGGAACGGTGATAGCAGGAGTTCAATATACTTTAACGGATGTTAGTGGAGCAATTACATTTACTCCTAATACAACTGGTAATTTTACAGGTCTAACTGTTGGTGAATATATCATTACAGCAGTAAATCCGGCAACAGGATGTAGTATTCAAAAAGCTCATTATGTAAACGAACCAAATACGTTCCATTTACAAGCTGTTAAAACAGATGTATTATGTTATGGTTCTGACAGCGGAACGGCAACTATTACCTTAATTGATAATATTGGTAATCCGGATGAAGCTGGAAGATTCAATTATACAGTTTCATTATTAGGAGCGGTAGTACGTTCAGGAACTTCCATAACAGCAGGACCATTAACTTTATCAAATCTTATTGCAGGAGAATATACTGTTTCAGCAACATTAATCGACAGTCCATTCTGTACAGTGACTACACCATTCACAATTAGTCAGCCTGATGCAGCATTAGAAATTTCAAAAATAGTTAGTCCAATTACTTGTGTATCGGGTAACAATGATGGAAGAATAGTTGCAACTGCTATTGGCGGATGGGCTGGTGGATATGAATATAAGCTAGTAAATAGTGCAGGTACTATAATTTCTGATTGGTCAGCAATTAATGATTTCCCTAACTTAACAGCTGAAACATATACTGTAAGTGTTAGAGATACAAAAGGTTGTCCGGTAAGTAGTGATGCGAAGTTGGAAATTCCAACACCAATTGTAGTAACAGCTACTCCGGATATGACTATCGTACCATGTTATGGAGCTACAAGTGCTACAATCACAGCAACTAATGTAACTGGAGGTGAAGGAATAAATCGTACTTATACTTTGAATAGAATAATTAGTCCTACTGAAGTAATTTCTTCTGGTCCGCAAGCTTCACCAAGCTTCTCAGGATTAGGTGAAGGAACTTATAGTATTACAGTTACTGATGGATTTACTTGTAGTGGTACTTCTGCTGAAATATCAATTACAGAGCCAACGATTATTGAACCATTGTTAGTACATTCAGGTAATGCAACTTGTTTAACACAAGATACATTAACATTGAGTGCAATAGGCGGAACAGGTCCTTATACTTATAGTGCCGATCCTAATTTTGCCACAGGAGTTAATTCATTTACAGCTTCGATTCCGGCTACATTTAATGTTTTACCGGGTGAATATAAGTATTATGTAAAAGATGCTAATGGATGTGTTGGTTTTGTTTCGAATGGTATTACTGTTCCAGAACTTCCGGAACTTGATATTAAGGTAGATGTATTAAATGCAGTAATCAATTGTAAAGGTGATGCAACAGGTGTAATTGTTGCAACAGCTACAGGAGGTTTAGGTAATTATGTTTACACCTTATTAATTAACGGAACAACAACGATTGTTCAGGGACCAAAAGCAGATGGTAATTTTGCAGATTTACCAGCTGGTGATTATATAGTTATTGTAGAGAGCGGATTGGATTGTAAAAAACCTTCAGCTGTTATTCCTATAACAGAACCAACTGACGTTTTTGAAAGTACAAAAGATGTAACAAATGTAACTTGTAATGGTAATAAGGATGGAAAAGTTGTCATTACAACAACTGGAGGAACAGGAGCTATATATGCAATATCTCCTTTTATGAATCAGTTTTTTGATGATGGTATCTTTACTAATTTAGAACCGGGATCTTATACAGTATTGGTTCAGGATCCGTCCACAGGTTGTCGCCATTTTGTCGATTTCACTATTACAGAGCCAACATCTATATACGCAGAAATTACTCCAAATAGTATCCAGCCTGAACAATGTAAAGGAGAGAAAAATGGTAGTTTTGAAATAGACATAAAAGGAGGAACTGCTCCATATAGTATTAGTTTGGATGCCAAAAATGGTCCTTATGTCCTAATTGATGGTCCTTACGACAGTATTACTGGAGTTCAACAATATCCTTTCGAAAACTTATCAGGAGGTAATCATACTGTTTTTGTTAAAGATGCTAAAGGCTGTACATATGAAATTTCGGTTCCTATGGACGAAGCTGTTGAACTTAATCCAACTAACATGGTAACTTATGATTGTGTGAATAATGCAAATGCAAACATGGTTACAATTGATCCGGGTTATGATGATCATAGCCAAATTGATTATAGTATTGATGGAGGAGCAACAATCCAGCAAAGTAACATCTTTACAAATCTTGCTCCAGCTAAATACTCAGTAAGAGTAAGACATACTAACGGATGTTTCGAATACACTAACTTTGAAATTAAAGCTATTGCTCCGTTAACTCTGGCATTATCTGCAGGACAACCGGAAATGAATATAATTTCGGTTACAGCATCAGGTGGATCACCAGCTTATGAGTATAGCTTCAACGGTGAGGATTTTACATCTTCTAACAAATACAAAATCTACAAATCTGGAGATTATAAAGTAATAGTTAGAGATCAAAATGGCTGTACATCTGAATTGATCGTACCTATGACTTATATCGATGTTTGTATCCCGAATTACTTCGCACCAAACGGTTCTGCTCCTAATAACGAATGGGGTCCTGGTTGTACTAATATTTATAACAACCTTGAATTCGCTATCTTCGACAGATATGGTCGTCAGATTGCAAAATATCGTTATGGTCAGAAATGGGATGGTAAATATAATGGCGAGGAGTTACCAACAGGTGATTACTGGTATGTTCTTAAACTAAATGACAAGAAAGATGATAGAGAGTTTGTTGGACATTTCACTTTATACAGATAACAAAATAATTGCCCCTATGATGTTATCTAAAAAAATTATTACAATGAAAAAATTAATAGTATCCTTAGTACTCATGGCTGTAACATCAGGTTACAGCCAGGAGTTAAACCTACCAGTGTTTACGCAATATTTGGCTGATAACCCTTTTGTACTTTCACCCGCTTATGCAGGTATTGGTGATAATGTTAGAATCAGGGTTAACGGATTGACTCAATGGGTTGGAATTAAAGACGCTCCACAAAACCAGTCAGCTTATGTCGATTTCAGGCTTTTGGATCGTTCAGGAGTTGGTATCTCGCTTTACAATGACAGCAATGGTTTTACCAAACAAACAGGTGCCAAGTTATCATTTGCGCATCATATCATTTTAGACTATTATTCTAAGCAGTATTTATCATTTGGTATTTCTTATAACTTAAATACTTTCAGAGTAGAGACGGACAAATTTGGTACAGACATAGAACACCCTGTAATTGATCCTTCGGTAACGAATGATCGATACACAACCAACAATAACTTTGATCTTAGTGCTTTATACCGTAACAAAAACTTCTATTTTAGTTTTAATGCCAATAACGTTTTAAAGAAAAAGATTAATATTGAGAGAGTAGGTGAACCGGATTTACTTTCTAATTATCAAATATATACGGGATTTACATTTAGAGATGCCGAAAACAGTCGTATCGAGTATGAACCTTCTGTGTATTATCAATATTTTGCAAGTGATAAGCGTTCCAGCACTGATATAAACTTTAAATACAGACGTTACAACCGTTATGAAGAATATTATTGGATAGGAGTTTCCTACCGTATGCTGAATGACCAGTTTCCAAAACCTTTATCGGTGGGTCCAATGGCAGGTTTTATGAAATCAAAAATCTATTTTGCATATTCCTATCAGGTAATGTTTAATGATTTAGGATATTATAATTCCGGAACCCACGTTGTAACTCTAGGTTTTGATTTTCTTCAGGCATTAAGTAGCTGTCCTTGTACGGATAGCCCTGTTCATGATTAATTTATTTTTAGATTTAAAAAGTATTCAAAGCGAATCGCAGGATTATTTGGTTTTACCTCATTAATTTGATTGTAACCCGCAAGATTGCTAAATTTGAATAAATCAATTCGATTTATGAAAACAAAGCTTTCGTTTTATGCCCTGCATCTGTGTTTATGTTTGGCTTTTCTATTTTTGCCTTATGCATTTACATCAGCAAAGACCATTTTTGCATGGCCTGATTTGTACTCAAATGTGCATGATCGCATTTATTTTTTTATTTATTTTAGTTTATTGTGTTTCTTCTACTTTAACTATTATTATTTAATTCCACGATATTATTTTAAAAACCAGCAGTTATTATATTTCATAATGATTGCTGGTTTTCTTTTATTTTTTCTTTGGATTTCAAGATTCTTAGATCACCCGGATCATAATTTTTTAGACTTTAGAAACCATCCGAAGCCCTTTTTAAATCATCCTAATCCTTTTGAAAAAGGAATCAAACCGCCTCCGCATTTTCAAAATATGCGACCAGGTCCAATGTCTTTTGATGCGATGGGAGGACCTCCAACTCAATACGGACATACTGCTTTGGTTTATTTGCTGGGCGTAATTTCAAGTTTATTGTTTGCTATTTCCAGCCGGTTACAAAATGTAGAAAAAGAAAAAATGAAATCTGAACTGGCTTTTTTGAAAGCGCAGATCAATCCGCATTTTTTGTTTAATACACTCAATAGTATTTATGCTCTTGCTTTAAAAAAAGATGATAAAACTCCCGACGCTGTGATACAGTTATCTGAGCTCATGCGCTATATTATTACCAATGCCAATGACGAAGTACTCGATTTAAGCAAAGAAATCAATTACATCAATAATTTTATTTCACTGCAAAAAACGCGTTTGGGAAATACCGTTAGTGTCGATTATAAAGTAAACGGAAACCCTTTCGGCAAGGCAATTACACCGCTTATTTTAATTTCTTTCATAGAAAATGCTTTCAAACATGGCGTAAATCCGGATCAGACTTCAGAAATTTGTATCTACATTGATATTCATGAAAAAGAATTAACATTGATGGTATCCAATAAAAAAACATTTTCGATTCAATCTGAAACCGGAATTGGTCTGCAAAATACAATTGAGAGACTATCGTTTTTATATCCAGACAAACATCAGTTAAAAATTGAAGACAGTCATGATAAGTATATCGTAAATTTAACTATTGAAGTAGGATGATAGAAGCAATTGCATTAGATGATGAACCACTGGCATTAGAAATTTTGCAAAGTCTGTGTGCTGAAATTGAATTTGTCGATTTGCAAAAAACGTTTACAAAATCTGATGAAGCTTTTAAATATCTTAAAAAGTATCCTGTCGATCTGTTATTTTTAGATATCAATATGCCTTCCATTTCAGGATTGGATTTTTATAAAAAACTGCCACACAAAACGATGGTCATTTTTACAACGGCCTATTCTGAATTTGCTGTTGAAGGTTTTACGTTAAGTGCTACAGATTATCTTTTAAAACCTATTTCGTTTTCCCGTTTTCAGCAGGCTGTTGAAAAAGCATTTCAGCAATGGAAAACTCAAAACCAGAATCTGGAACAGCAATATCTTTTTATACGTGCCGATTATAGTTTGATAAAAATCCTTTTCTCAGATATTTTATATATCGAAGGTTTGGATGATTATCTTAAAATTCATATTCAGAATCAAAAGACTGTTGTGGCCAGAATGACTTTAAAAGCCATACTTCAAAAATTGCCTTCCACCGAATTTGTTCGTGTACACAGGTCATTTATTATTTCAATTTCTAAAATTGAAAAAATTAGAAATAAAACAATTCATATCCATCAGACAGAAATACCAATAAGTACAAGTTATGAAGCTGCATTTTTTGAACTCCTGAATCAAAAATAAAGAAACCATACTTGAAATAAATTTACTACAAATTTATTTTTTCTCTTCGTTTACCTCATAATTATTGTGGATTACCTCAAACTTTTTCCAACACTATAATTTCGAATAATTTTACTTGAAAATTACTGTTAATCATTTAATTGATAAAAACATTAAAACCAAGAAGTTATGGAAAGAAAAGATTTTTTAAAAGGTTTAGGTTTAGTAGGAATAGGTTCTTTGGCTATTCCAATAATTAACGCTTGTAGTAAAGATGATGATGCTTCAGAAACATCAACGGATACAGAAACGGCAACGGATACCGGATCTGATTCAGGTTCTTCTGGTACTTGTTCTGTAACTCCTTCTGAAACCGCTGGTCCGTTTCCGACCATTTCACCATCTTCTTTGGTAAAATCAAATATTGTCATGGACAGAACCGGTGTAGGTTTTACGATTAATATTACCATAAAAAACACAAAAGCAAGCTGTGCCGCTTTAAAAGGCGCTATTGTCGATATCTGGCACTGTGACAAAGATGGTTATTATTCTGAGTATGGAGGAACAGGTATGCAATCTGTAAATTATACTTCCGTACATTTTTTAAGAGGAAGGCAAACTACAGATGATAATGGTTTAGTGACTTTTACATCTATATTTCCGGGTTGGTATTCAGGCAGGGCAACGCACATACATGTACACATTTATAACGCAAGCGGAACCTCATTACTGGTTACACAAATTGCGTTTCCTGAAGGTTCAGGAAGTGCTGTTGCTTTGGTTAATGCATCAAGTTCAAATGGCTATACCAAAGGTTTGTCCGGCTATACCTACAATGCTTCGGACAATGTGTTTTCTGATGGTTTTTCGAATGAATTGGCAACAGTTACAGGCAGCATCGCAGAAGGTTTTGTGCTCAAACATACCATTAATGTGGCAAGTTAAAAGTCAGTAAATATAGTTTAAGATGATTAAGCAGATTCCAGCTCAGATTTATAAGTCAGAAACAAGAGGTATTTTCAAATCAGAAAAATACAATTGTTTTGCCACTTTTAATTTCGACCAGTACCAGGATTTGTCCAGAGTTCCATTTGGCTCATTACAGATTTTAAATGAAGAAATATTAGCTCCCCGACATTGTATTTCCAGAGTTATAAAAGCGGATACAAATGTGATTATTTTGCCATTATTTGGAGGAATCGAATACAAAGACAATCTGGGCATTACTGAGTTTTTAAGGGTAGAACAAATTAGGATAATAGCTGCAGAAAAGGATATGACTGTGGAAATTTTTAATCCCTATGAAAACGAAAATGTGAGCTTTCTTACCATTCATTTTCAAAAGGAAACACAATATTTTAAAAATTGTTTTCAGAAATATGAAATTGATTTAACCATCAGAAATAAATTAATCCGATTAATCGAAACGGAAGAAGCAGCTTGTTTCATAGGTGTTTATGATGGAAGAAAAGAAGGTTTTTATACTTTGAAAAATTCTAAAAATGGTGTTTTCACATTTGTAGTTAATGGCGCTTTTGAAGTAGAAGACCGACTTTTAGAAGCGAAAGATGGTTTGAGTATAAAAAATACAGAAGTAATAGAATGGGAAGCTTTATCTGAAAATGCTGTTTTATTAGTTTTTGAAGTTGCCTTAAAATGAATTGTTGAATAAAAACGTATGAAAATATCAAAAATAAGACTGGCATACCGGGTAATTATTGATAGCTCATCTACAATAATCTGGGACAAATATGTTTTTGAAGATACTTTTAAGGAATATAAAATGCAAAGCCAGCAATTCAATTCGGCTGAAAATCCTAAAAATACCTTTAGGGAATTATTGTCTGAAAATGAAAAGGCGGCTCAATTGCATTTTCTGGTCGGAATTGCGGCTGATGGATATGTTCAACAATTAAAAGGGAATTTTCACAGGGTTCCGGATGTATTAGGTAATCAGTATTTTCCGTTTGTCAATTATCAGCTTGATATTGTAAACACAGATGTTACAGATCATTCGAAACACAAAATCGGAATTACATTCTATTCTCCGTTGTTAAGTTATTTCGGAATTATAGAAGGTAATTATGTCGTTTCTAAAAATACTGAAAACATAAACGAATATGAAACCATTATGTTTCCGGTACAGCCACATTTATCAATTTGTTATATTCAAAAAGAATAATTTCCAAAAACAAAAACCACTATTGTTTTGCCTTTTTTATCCTGATAGTTGATAAAGAAGGCTTTTTTGTATTTAAGATTAGCTTATTTCTCATCAAAATTTGTGTTTAATATTTAATAAAGGAAATTATTTGTGAAATTATAACGATTTCGTTCTTTAAATTATTGGTTTTTTGGTTTATCCGAATTTATAAGAACCTTAAAAGTTCTATATTTGTTTTTCTTTCAAAAAAACCATAAAATAATTATCAAATGAAAACTCTAAACGATTTCGATTTTAAAAATAAAAAAGCAATTATCCGTGTAGATTTTAATGTGCCTTTGGATGAAAATTTCAATGTAACAGATGCAACACGTATCGAAGCTGCAAAACCAACTATTGATGCTATTTTAGCTCAGGGCGGAAGCGTAATTTTAATGTCACACTTAGGAAGACCAAAAGGCGCTGAAGAAAAATATTCATTGAAGCATATTTTAAAAACTGCTTCTGAAATTTTAGGTGTAACTGTTCAGTTTGCTGAAAACTGTGTTGGTGAACCAGCTCAGACTGCTGCTAAAAACTTAAAACCGGGAGAAGTTTTATTGCTTGAAAATTTACGTTTTCATGCTGAAGAAGAAGCCGGAGATGTTGCTTTCGCAAAAGAATTAGCTTCTTTAGGTGATATTTATGTAAATGATGCTTTTGGAACAGCTCACAGAGCACACGCTTCAACAACAATCATTGCACAATTCTTCCCAACTGAAAAATGTTTCGGAACATTATTGGCAAAAGAAATCGACAGTTTAAATAAAGTATTGAATAATAGCGAAAAACCGGTTGTTGCTGTTTTAGGAGGTTCTAAAGTTTCTTCTAAAATTACGGTTATCGAAAATATCCTTGATAAAGTTGACCACATGATTATTGGTGGTGGTATGACGTTTACATTTATTAAAGCTCAAGGAGGAAAAATTGGAGAATCTATCTGTGAAGATGACAAACAAGACTTAGCACTTGAGATTTTAAGATTAGCTAAAGAAAAAGGAGTTCAGATTCACATTCCAATTGACGTAATTGCTGCTGATGATTTCTCAAACACAGCAAATACTCAGGTTGTAGATGTAACAGCAATTCCTGATGGATGGCAAGGTCTGGATGCAGGTCCTAAATCTTTGGAAAACTTCAAAAAAGTAATTTTAGAATCTAAAACAATTTTATGGAACGGTCCTTTGGGAGTTTTTGAAATGGAAACTTTCTCAAAAGGAACTATTGCTTTAGGTGATTATATTGCTGAGTCTACTGCAAATGGAGCTTTTTCACTTGTTGGTGGAGGTGATTCTGTAGCCGCTGTAAAACAATTCGGTTTTGAAGACAAAATGAGTTATGTATCTACTGGTGGTGGAGCAATGCTTGAAATGTTAGAAGGAAAAGTTTTACCTGGTATTGCAGCTATTTTAGACTAAAATATAACAATTAACATTTTTTTTTACATTTTTTACGCTTATTCTGCTTAGATTTGTAAAAATACCACTTCTGTAATTCTTTGGATTATAGAATTTTAAAAAAATGTTATATGATTATAAGAAAAATTTCCTTAGCGTTTTCAATCTTTTTATCAGTAGCTGGTTTTGCACAAGATGTAGTAAAAGCGGATACCGGGATAAAGCCTGAAGTAAAGATTTCGTACTTAGATTCAGTAAAAAATTCATTTGTAAAAAATGACTTAGCCATTCGGGTTGATAGTCTTTGGATGAATGAATTAACAAGTTTGGATATATATGATGATCTGACTAAGGACATTCAGACAATCAATAAAGATATTACAGTTGATCAGGAATTACCAACAGAGCTTTTAAAACAAAGGCTTCAGGTAATGAACGAAAAGTCACCTTTTGAAATAGAATACAATCAGGGACTGGAGAATATAATAAAGTCATTTCTTAAGAATCGTAAAAAATCGTTTTCCCGATTAATGGCTTTATCAGAATATTACTTTCCAATATTTGAGGATGCGTTTGCAAAACAAAATGTTCCTCTGGAAATTAAATATTTAGCCGTTGTAGAATCTGCTTTAAATCCTAAAGCAGTTTCTAAAATGGGCGCCACAGGACTTTGGCAGTTCATGTACGGCACAGGAAAACAATATGATCTTAAAATTGATTCCTATATCGATGAACGCAGTGATCCGCTTAAAGCAACTGCAGCAGCATCTGAATACATGACTAAAATGTTTAATGTTTTTGGTGATTGGGAACTGGTACTGGCTTCATACAATTCAGGTCCGGGAAATGTTACCAAAGCAATTCGCCGTTCAGGCGGAAAAACAAAATACTGGGATATTCGAAATTATCTTCCAAAAGAAACACAAGGATATGTACCCGCTTTTTTAGCAACAATGTATCTTTTCGAATATCATAAAGAACACGGAATCAATCCCGAAAGAGCTGTTGTAAAAAACTTTGAAACAGATACCATTCGTATCAAAGAAAAAATGTCTTTTAAACAAATTGCCGATTTGTTAGACATGCCACAATCTCAATTAGAACTTCTAAATCCTTCATATAAACTAAAAGTAGTTCCTTTTTATCAGGATGAACAGCACTTTTTACGTTTGCCAAAAGATAAAGTTGCAATTTTTGTAGCTAACGAGGATAAAATTTATGCTTACGCAAAATATGATTCGGGGATTTATAAAATGCCTTCCCGTCTTGCACAAAAAGTAACTCCTAAAGTAAAGGCAAAACCAGTAAAAGTTCCTGAACCGTTAGATCTTGAATCTTATATAGTTCAAAAAGGAGATAATTTAAGTTCAATAGCTCAAAAGTATGATGTTGCTGTAGCAGATATTAAGGAATGGAACAATCTTAAAAGCAATGCGCTGGTATTAGGCAAATCTTTAAAAATAAAGCCTAAGGATTTAGTTTCCAAAACTTCTCAGGAAGTAGTTAAAAAACCTATTGAAACAGCAATTGCATCTGCCGAATCATCTGATAAAAATGAAATTGAGGTAGAGTATGTTGTAAAAAGCGGTGATAACCTGGGTAATATTGCTAAAAAATTCGGCGTAACACTGTCAGAATTGAAAGAATGGAATAGCCTTAGCTCAAATAATCTGGCATTAGGTAAATCCTTAATTGTTTCTAAAAAGGAAAATACTGTTGTTGAAACTACTGCTGTTGCTTCTAATTCAATTGATTCATTCAGGAAAAAAACAGCTTCTGCAAAAAGTATTGGAGAAGACTATTATGTTAAAAAAGGAGATTCATTATATAGTATTTCAAAAAAATATCCTGGTGTGACTATTTCAGATATCAAAAAATGGAACGGAATTAAAGACGAGGATATAAAACCAGGAATGAAGCTTAAAATAAACGGATAATAAAAAATCTTACCTAAATTTGGGTTTTATTTCATAAAATGATAAAAATGAATAAAACCCATTTTTTGTATCTGCTACTTTCGGTTTTACTGGTCTCCTGTTTTCAAAAAAACGAAAATCAGGCACAGCCAAAACCGGGCAAAACCAATACAATTTCTATTATTATTGACGATCAGTTGTGGTATGGCGAAGTTGGTGACAGCATTCGAAATAAATTTGCTTCACCGGTTTTAGGCCTCACACAAGAAGAACCCCTGTTTACAATTAACCAATATCCGGCAAAACTCCTTGAAGGTTTTGTAACCGATAGCCGAAGTATTATTGTGGTTAAAAAATCAACTACAGATAAATTTGAGGTCAAAACAAATAATAAAACCTTGCCACACAATACTTTTAGGATTTACGCAAAATCGATTGAAGATATTATTTGTAGTATTGAAATGAATTCACCGGAAATAATTAGGGCAATTCGTCAAACTGAAATCAAGAAATTACAACAGGATAACAGTAAATCACTTTTGAATCCTGCTGTTATTAAAAACAAATTTCATATCGATTTGCAAATTCCAAAGGGTTATGAATACATGCTTCATAAAAAGAATTTTATTTGGCTGAAAAAGGAAATTATTAGCGGCAACACAAGTCTGCTCATTTATCAGATTCCGCTAAGCAGATTGATGAAAAATCCGAATGTTGTTGGGAATATTGTTCGAATGCGTGATTCTGTCGGACATTATATCAAAGGTCGCGAACCAAATACACAGATGATTACCGGAGAAGATTATGCACCCTATTTCTCAATTACAACATTAAACGGTAAAAAAACATTTGAAACAAAAGGAACATGGGAATTAAAAAACGACTTTATGGCAGGACCTTTCATCAATTACGCTATAATTGATGAAGTTTATAATCGAATTTTGGTTATTGAAGGTTTTTGTTATTCGCCATCAAATCAGGAACGGGATCTAATGTTAGAATTAGAAGCCATTATTAAATCAGTCAGAATAGATAAGAGATAAATTTTATTTTTTGTAATTTTGATTATAATGAACATTTAATCAGTTAATTATGAAAAATTTATTTGTAACATTATTGATGTTAGTTTTTTGTTTTTATTCCTGCAAAAAAGAAGTAAAAACAGAAATAGTAACCACTAATCCTGCTGATAGTATAAAAACTGAAGATTCAATTGCTGAAAAACCTTTAGATTCTGCTGGACAAATGAAAGCCTGGATGGATTACGCTACACCGGGCTCTCCGCATAAAATGATGGCAGATGAAACCGGAACGTGGAATTGTGATATGACTTTTTGGGAAGAAGAAGGAGGTAAACCTGAAAAGGCAAGTTCAACCGCAAAAATAAAGATGATTCTTGGAGGCCGTTATCAGGAAGCTAATTATCAGGGAACGATGATGGGACAGCCATTTGAAGGAAAATCAACATTAGCCTATAACAATGCAAGTAAAGAATACACCACTACTTTTATTGATAATATGGGAACCGGAATGATGATTGCCTCAGGCAAATATGACGACAAGACAAAAAGTATGGAACTTAAGGGCGAAATGGTAAACCCTGTAAACGGAAAAAAAAGACCATATCGAGAAGTCTATACTATCGTGGACGCAACTACCCGTAAAATGGAAATGTACGATACAAAAAGTGGTAAGGAATATAAAAGTATGGAAATCATTATGAAGAAGAAATAGTCTTAATTCGTAATGACTTAAAAGCTAATAATTTCCCGATTGCGTGATGTAATCGGGATTTTTTTGAAACAGAGTATTCTTATCTGTTTTAGTTTTTTAAATTAATTTTGTCCTCTCAAATTAGAATAAATAATAAAAATAATGCGCAATGGAATTAAAATGGAAAATAAAGCCTTTTGAGGCATTAACTGTTCATGAACTATATGATTTATTGAAACTAAGAAGTGAAATCTTTGTAGTGGAGCAAAATTGCGTTTATTTGGATATTGATGGTAAAGACAAAAAGGCGTTGCACCTAATTGGTGAGTATGATGATAAAATAGTGGCTTATGTACGCTTATTTGACTCAGGAATTAGTTTTGATAATGCTTCAATAGGAAGAGTGGTTGTGGATTCCAATTATCGCGACAGAAAATGGGGTCATGATTTAATGAGAGAAGCCATTGCAGCTATAAAGTCCAATTTTGGGAAAGATAAAATTACAATTGGGGCACAGTTATACCTGAAGAAATTCTACGAAAGCCACGGATTTGTACAAACCAGCGAAATGTACTTAGAAGATGATATTCCGCATATTGAGATGGTACTGGAATAAAAAACACTTTAAATTAGGGACTAAAAACCTCCATTTTAATTAGGATAAATGTAGGTTTTATTGCTCAACTTTTATGAATATAATAACACTATTTAAAACTCGATTCTCTATTTTCGATCTTTAAAATTCATAAAAAGGATTGATTAAATGAAGAAAATAAATTGTTTTTTAATTGTTTGTATTTTCAATTTATTTAGTTTTGCTCAAGTTCATCCAGGGCAAACCAATGATAAAAGAATTGAAAATTTAGCCAGTCTGTCAAAAGTATGGGGATTTTTGAAATACTATCACCCAAATGTTGCAAAAGGAAATTATAACTGGGACGAACAATTGCTAAATTTAATTCCACAAATTGAAAAAGCTGAAGGTAAGGAAGCTTTATCTAAAATCTATCTTCAATGGATTGCCGGACTTGGAGATTTAAAACAATGTAAATCATGTAAGATTGATTTAAAGGAAAAGTATTTTGACAATAATTTAAATCTTTCATGGATAGATGATGCAAATACTTTTACCGCTGAGCTTTCTCAAAAACTCAGATATATAGAATCAAACCGGTTTCAGGGCAAGAACTTTTATGTTACAAAGACTTCAGTTGATAATATCCAGATAACTAACGAACCTAAGTATACGGACTTCGAATTTCCGGAACGAAATCTTCGTTTATTAAGCTTGTTCCGTTATTGGAATATTGTAGAATATTTCTTTCCATACAAATATCAAACAGACCAAAACTGGAATGCTGTTTTATTAGAAATGATTCCTAAGTTTTTGAATGCTGAGAGTGCAACTGCGTATCATTTAGTGATGTTAGAAACAGTTATTAAATTAGATGACACACATGCTAATTTTTACACGAATCATATTGGAAATTTTTTTGGAACCAAATCTTTACCGATATTTTTTAATCTGGTAGAAAATCAAATTACAATTACAGGATTTCCATATCGTGCAGGAACAGAATGGGATGGACTTAAGACAGGTGATATTATTGAAGAAATAGACAATAATAATGTTTTGAAAACTCTCAGTGAAAGAAAAAAATACATTCATGGTTCTAACCAAAATGCAAAAGCAAGGAATTATGATTATTTGGTTTTAAGCAGCAGTACAGATTCTGTCAATCTTAAATTAAGTAGAAATGATCAGGTTTTTTATAAAAAGGTAAAACTGCTGGAAGGAAACAAATTCATTGGAAAAATAAACGTTAACACTAAAAAGTATTATATAGACGAAAATAATATTGGATACATCGATCTGGCTCTTTTAGAAATAAAAGATCAGGATGAAATGATGCAGAAATTAAATTCGGCAAAAGCTATTATGATAGATGTTAGAAATCCAAATTTGGCACCATTTAGAATTGCTAGTAGATTAATAACGAAAGATAAAGAGTATGCGAAAATTGTAAAACCAGATTTAAGTTATCCGGGAAAATTTATCTGGGAAAAACCCCTGATAAATACTCCGATTAAAAATGAGTTTTATGCAGGTAAAGTGGTTTTAATAGTGAATCAGCAAACACAAAGTTCGAGTGAATTCAGAACTATGCTTTTACAATCGGGAGATAACGTTACAACTGTGGGAAATCAAACAGCTGGAGCTGACGGTGATGTTTCGAAAGCAGAATTTATAGGATATAAACCCGTTATGAGTGGACTTGGTGTTTTTTATCCGGACGGAACACCAACACAACGTACAGGTGTAAAAGTAGATATTGCGGTTTATCCTACAATAAAGGGTATTCAGGAGGGGAAAGATGAATTGATGGAAGCAGCAAAAAATATTTGCTGGAAAACTAAATCTTAGTAATTTTAAACTCAACTCTTCGGTCTAAATCATCGCCTTTTTTAAGTGGATATTTGTTTCCACAGCCCTGATAGGTCATACGGCTTTTAGATATTTTTTTTGATGACAAATATAAAAATACCGTTTTGGCACGATTCCAGGAAAGCCTTCTTTCGTTATTTTCCCGGTCTATTCCGTCTGTATACAATTCTGGAGTACAGCAAACATGACCTCTGATTTCAAACTGAATGTTTTTTTTGGATTGCAGGATAGTGACAATTTTATCTAATTCTTTTTTAGAAGTTGTTGTTAATTTTGAACTTCCAAGATCAAACAATATGTTTTCCAGTACAATTTTATCACCTACTTTTAATTCATTCTTCAGGGAGTTGTGAATTCCTTTTCCGAAACTGTTTTTTTTAACGGCAATCAAATCGACCCTTCGGTTTTTGGATCTCGTTTCGTATAGGTTGTCAACTGTATCGCTCCTGATTATAACTCGTCCTTTTCCTTCAAGTATGATTATTCTGCTTTTGTTAAATCCTGAAGAGACCAATATTTTCTGTACGGTATTAACACGGTCTCTTGATAAGCGATAATTGTATTCATCGGTGCCACGGTCATCACAATAACCGTAAATTTGTACCGATTCTATTTTTGTGGTGTCTATGTTTTTTACAAAATCAGTAATGACTTTGGTTTGCTGACTGCTAAGTATATATTTGTCAAAATCAAAATAAATGGTTTCGATGGGTTTTTGCTGTGCCGATAAATTGTAAATGAATAACAGAAATAAGGGGCTACAAAGTTTCATTTTCTTTACATCTTTAATATCCTTTTATACTCAGTTTGATTGTTTAAGAGAGTTACCGCTTTTTTAATTTCTGAATTATTTTTGATGTAATATTGATATAATCCTTCCTGATATTGGTATCTTTTGATCAGTTCTTCCAGAATCAGGTTTCTAATTTCTTTTTGGTTTTTGTCTAATAAAGTAGTTTCACTTTTTTCAAGAGCATTTAACAATTGTTTGTATTCAATAACAATTGCTTCGTCTATTTCTTCATTTTTGGCTGCTGCCAATGTATTTTTCAGAGCCAGTTCCGTTTCTGTATCAAATGTAAATTTATTGGCTTTTAAATATTGCTTGAAAGCTACATAATCTGCATCTGTAATCGTTGGAATCTTATCTCCTAAATTTGGATTTTTATAATAGTAAGTTGTCGCATAATCAAATATCCCGTCATTCTTCAATAACGCATTTGTAATCGGACTCATTTTGGTTTCATCCAGTTCAATATCCGGCAAAACACCACCACCATCATAAACCGTTCTGCCTTTTCGGGTTTTAAAAGCATTGAAGTTTTTAGAATCGGTTTTTTGGGCCACTCCGTTTTTGTCTTTATGGGCATAATCCAATGCCTGGATACAGCGTCCTGAAGGAGTATAGTAACGTGAAATAGTTACTTTAAGCTGTGTTCCATAGGTTAATTCGACTGTACGTTGTACTAATCCTTTTCCAAAACTACGGCTTCCTAAAACCACGGCACGATCTAAATCCTGCAAAGCTCCCGAAACAATTTCTGATGCCGATGCACTTTTTCCATTTACCAAAATAGCCAGTGGAATCTGAGTATCTATTGGTTCTTTAGTGGTTTTGTATGTATTATTGTGTTTTTCAATTCTGGATTTTGTTGTTACAATGACTTCATTTTTTGGAACAAACAGATTGCAAATATCAATAGCTTCATTTAATAAACCGCCCGGATTTCCTCTTAAATCGAGAACAATCTGTGTCGCTCCTTCGGTTTTTAGTTTTTCAAGAGCTTCTTTTACCTCAAAGGCTGCCTTTCTGCTAAAATGTGCCAATACGATGTATCCGGTTTTATCGTCAATTTTTCCATAAAACGGAACCGACTTAATATCCACTTCATCCAAAACCAAATCTGTAGTATAGGTTTTACCCTGACGGAGGTATTTTATTTTGATTTTAGTGTTTTTTGTTCCCTTTAGCAATTGTGAAGCATCATCCTTAAAATCCGCAATCAAAACATCTCCAATCTGAATAATTTCGTCACCTGCTTTTAATCCTGCTTTATCTGCAGGATAATTTTTATAAGGTTCACGAACAATTAAACGGTCTTTTTTACGGGCAATCATAGCGCCAATTCCGGTGTATTCTCCGGTATTGTTGATTTTAAAATTTACTACATCCTGCTCATTAAAATATACTGTATAAGGATCTAAGCTCCCCAACATGCTTTTAATGCCTTTGTCCATCAGGTCACCCGGATTGGTTTCATCGACATAGTTTGTGTTAACGGCTTTGAACAAAGTTGTGAAAATTTCTATTTGTTTGGCAATTTCAAAAAAGTCCTCTTTGAAACTGGTTCCAATAAATAAAAATCCTGCTGCAACGGCTGGTATAACGAACTTCTTTTTGAGATAAGGATACATGATTTATGCTTTTTTTCTTTTTAATCTTCTTCTAATAAAATAGGCTAATACAAAAAATAATACAACAAACGGCCAAATACTTAATAATGAAATCAATAAATCAGATAAACTAAAGAATCCTGATTTAATTGCAGTCCACAGTTTTGAGCCATAAGATATTTTAACGCCTTCTTTTTCGGCAATTGTTTTGTAAAATTCAATAGTAATCGTGCTTTCAGAAACGCGGCTTTCCAAATATTTCAGCTGGCCTTCTTTGGCTTCAATCTCTTCGCGAATAGTCGAAATTTGTTCTTCAATCTCTAAAATCTCACTTACTTTGTTTGCCTTTTTTAAGATTTCAAGATAACGTTCTTCGAGTTTTCTCTTATTTTTTAATCGAGTGGTCAGATCAATAAATTGTTCCGTAACATCCTCGGCAGATATATTTTTAACTTCAAAATAAGAAATGCCTTTAGAAATATCGCTTATAAAATGATCAAAATTTTGACTTGGAACTTTTACTGTAAGATTTCTAAAAACAGTTGCAAAATCTTTTCCTTCAGAATCATTTATTATTCTTGCTTTATTGGTAGTTGCTGCTTTTTGAATTTGATTGAAAGTACTTTCAAGATTGTCGGTTTCAAATCTTAAAGTCGCTTCTTTTATGATTTTCTGTTCGATTTTTTCTTTGATCGCAGGAGCTGCCGGATCTGGATTTTTTTCGTAAGCAGCGGACTCATTTTTAGGCGGAATTTTTACCGTTTGAATGGCCATAGCCGTCTCTTCAGAATCGTAAGATTTATTACAACCAGAAAGAATTAAAACAAAACAGAAAAAGCAGAAAATATATCTCATAAAGTTCCAATTTAGAGTTAAAACTACAATTTTTTTATAATTTTCTGTCTAATTTGATATACAAAGTTAGGTTTTGAGATTTAGATTTCAGTTTTAGTTTCTGAATCTGTCATTTTATTTATTTGAAGAAGAAATTTCTCAAACAACTGAATCGTTTTTGTATTGATTTCTTCGTAAGATAATTTGTCTTTGGTCTGATAGAAGAACATCAGGGAATAAGGCTGTTGCACATTATCCAAAAGCAAATGTTTGTTCAGTCTGTATGTTTCTCTGAGTACACGTTTGAAGTAATTGCGATCAACCGCTTTTTTGAAATATTTCTTAGAAACCGAAACCCCAATTTTAATTTTTTCTTCTGAATCAGCTTCCGCCTGACGATAAACCAAACGCAACGGATATTTAGAAACCGATTTACCCTCCGAAAACAGTAATCCAATTGTCGTTTTGCTCTTTAAGCGTTCATTTTTAGGGTAGGTAAAGTTCATTTATTTCAGAAAAAAGTTGCAATTTGAAGAACAAAGGTACAATTAAACCATAAAAGCGGTTATTGTTTTCAATTTTTATACCGCTAAAAATTTATTTATTACTTTTGGCAATTAATTTTTTCAAGCATGCAAAAGATAATTTCGTATCCAATCTCCGTAATTTATTATTTATGTTTTGGATTGTGTCTGGTTGTATTTCATCCGATACAATGGATTTGCCTAAATGTTTTTGGTTATCAGGCTCATAAAATTAGCGTTGATTATTTGAATTTTTTTCTGTTAAGATGTACCAATCTTGTAGGTACAACCTACACAATTAAAAATAGAGAGACAATTCCTGTTGGAGTTCCGTTAATTTTTGTGTCGAATCACCAAAGTATGTACGATATCGTGGCAATGATTTGGTACTTTAGACGTTTTCATTGTAAATTTGTAAGTAAGAAGGAGTTAGGCAGCGGAATCCCAAGCGTATCTTATAATTTACGTCACGGAGGCTCCGTACTAATTGACCGAAAAGATCCTAAACAAGCTATTCCGGTAATCAAAGGCTTGTCTGAATATATTGAAAAAAATACTAGATCTGCTGTAATTTTTCCTGAAGGAACCAGAAGTAAAACAGGAAAACCTAAAGAATTTGCTCAAAGCGGTTTAAAAATCCTTTGTAAATACGCGCCATCAGCGTATGTAGTACCCGTGAGCATAAATAATTCATGGAAAATGGTAAAATATGGGTTTTTCCCTGTTGGTTTAGGAAATCATCTTACCTTTACCGCGCATAAAGCAATGGCTGTGAAGGATTATGATTTTGCCGAGTTAATGAAGTTGACAGAAAAGGCAGTTGTTGAAGGAGTAAACGAGTATAAATAGATTTTTGCTTTTAGAGAGAATTCTAAAACTTAAATCCCAAATTAAAATAAGTAATGTCTATAAAAAACATTAGATTAGAAGTCATGCAGTTTTTGGAAAAAAACGTGGATAGCTTCGTTGAACAGTATTTAATTCCAGTTGAAAAAATTTGGCAGCCAACCGATTTTTTGCCTAATTCTCAAGGAGATAATTTCTTTGAGGAGGTTAGAGAATTACGTGAAATTGCCAAAGAATTACCATATGATTTCTGGGTAACTTTAGTAGGGGATACTATCACTGAAGAAGCTTTGCCAACTTATGAATCCTGGTTAATGGATGTTGAAGGAATCAATCAGGTTGAAAATGGTGGAAACGGTTGGTCTAAATGGATCCGTCAATGGACAGGTGAAGAAAACCGCCACGGTGATTTGCTAAATAAATACTTGTATTTGTCTGGTCGTGTGAACATGCGTGAAATCGAAATGACAACACAGCATTTAATCAACGACGGTTTTGATATCGGAACCGGATCTGATCCATACAAAAACTTTGTATATACCAGTTTCCAGGAATTAGCAACTTATGTTTCGCACAATAGAGTAGCACAAATGGCTAAAAAATTTGGTGATAACAAGTTGTCTAAAATGTGTAAAATGATTGCAGGTGACGAAATGCGTCATCATCATGCATACAGCGAATTTGTAACACGTATTTTTCAGGTTGATCCAAGCGAAATGATGTTGGCGTTTCAATATATGATGAAACAAAAAATCGTAATGCCGGCTCATTTCTTAAGAGAATCTGGTCAAAAGATCAGTACGGCTTTCGAACAATTTTCTGATTCTGCACAACGTATCGGAGTTTACACTGCAAACGATTATGTTGATATTATGCAGAAATTAATTAATAAATGGGAAATTGATAAGGCTACAAATCTAACTGATGAAGCTGAAAAAGCCCGTGACTATTTGATGAAATTACCGGCACGTATGGCTAAAATTTCTGAGAGGATTGTGATCCCAAAAGAGTCTCATATTTTTAAATGGGTTGAGCCAGCGAGATTGTAAATAATTTTAGATTTCAGAATTTAGATTGTAGATTTTTGTAAATGCAACTTTATTGCATTTTTTAAAACAGACTAAACAGATGTTGATTGTTGAGGTTTTTAAATCTTTGACAATCAACATTTTTTTAATATTTTGGGTCTCTGTTTTTTTGAAAAAATACTTTAAATTCTAAAGTGAATCTGATAATTTAAATAACAGTATTGAAATAGTAAAGCAAACTGATAGGCAATAAAATAATATGAATAATTCTGATTTAATAAACAAAACAATAGCTTTTGTAAAAGAAAAATTAAACGATGCCGAAGGTGGACACGATTGGTTTCATATCGAGAGAGTTTATAAAAATGCGCTGTTAATTGCTAAAGATACCAACAGTGATTTGGTTGTGGTACAACTTGGGGCTTTGCTACATGATATTGCCGACAGTAAATTTCATAATGGAGATGAAACGATCGGACCTAAAACAGCTCGTTTGTTTTTGGAATCTGAATCTGTTTCAGAAGATACTATCCAACACGTTATTAGTATCATCGAAAACATTTCATTCAAAGGAGGAAATTTCGAAAAGAAATTCTCTTCGATAGAACTTGACATTGTTCAGGATGCGGATCGTTTAGATGCAATTGGAGCAATTGGGGTGGCCAGAGCGTTTAATTATGGAGGTTTTAAAAATCGTGCATTATACAATCCTGAGATTGCTCCTCTTACCAATATGACCAAGGAAGAATACAAAAGCAACAATGCACCGACAATAAATCATTTCTACGAAAAACTTTTACTCTTAAAAGATAAAATGAATACCGAAACCGGGAAACAAATTGCTGCTGAAAGACATAATTTTATGGAGACTTTTCTAGCTCAGTTTTATGCAGAGTGGGAGGGGATTAAATAGTTTTATCAGAAAGAGACACAAAGAAAAAGCACAAAGATTCGCAAAGTTTTTTAAAATCTCTTTGCGAATCTTTGTGCTTATTTGGTGAATCTCTGTGGAATCAACTGCACCCACAATTGCCATCCCCACAATCTTTTTTCTTTTTAGATTTCCAAAAGTACTTTCTAATCAAAAAAACAATAGCAAGAAATAAGATGATAAAGGCAATAATTTCTTGTATCATATCACTTTATTTTAAAAATTGATACGCCACAAGAGCCGTAATATAAGCAAGACCTGTCATGAAGAAAAGCTGCATTGCTGGCCATTTCCACGAGTTGGTTTCTTTTTTAGTGATTGCCAATGTACTTGCACATTGCATAGCAAACGCGTAAAACAGTAATAATGAAATTCCGCTGGCAAAATTGAATATTTTTTCTCCTGTTTTTGGATTGACTTCTTTTTGCATTTTGCTTTTAATTGTTGATTCGTTATCACTATCTCCAACGCTATAAATCGTAGCCAGTGTTCCTACCAAAACTTCACGTGCTGCAAACGAGCTGATTATAGCTATTCCGATTTTCCAGTCGTAACCTAAAGGTGAAATTACCGGTTCGATAGCCTTGCCCATAATTCCGATGTAGGAGTTTTCGATTTTTTGAGAAGCTACTTCATTTTCAAATTGCACTTCGTTTAAAGGCCTATTTGCAAATCTTTCTTTTACAATAGCTTCCGCGTCGTTAAAATCTTTTCCGGGTCCGTATGAGGCTAAAAACCATAAAATAATTGATATTGCCAGGATGATCTTACCAGCGCCTACTATGAAAGCTTTGGTTTTCTCTACAACATTAATTCCAACGTTCTTGAAAAGCGGTAATTTATAACTCGGCATTTCAACAACGAAATAGCTTTTTGATTCGATTTTCAAAATCTTATTTAAAATATATGCCGATAAGATTGCAGTTACAAATCCTAGTAAATACAACAACATTAAAGTTAATCCCTGAAGGTTTAGAATTCCCAGGACACGTTGTTTAGGAATTACCAGTGAAATCATGATTGCATAAACGGGTAACCTGGCAGAGCAGGTCGTAAATGGAGTAACCAAAATAGTAATCAGACGCTCTTTCCAGTTTTCGATATTTCGGGTAGCCATAATAGCGGGAATTGCACAGGCGGTTCCTGATATTAAAGGCACCACACTTTTTCCTGAAAGCCCGAACTTGCGCATGATTTTATCCATCAGGAAAACCACACGACTCATATATCCGCTTTCTTCCAAAATAGAAATAAAAAGAAACAAAAAGGCAATTTGTGGAATGAAAATAATGACACCGCCAATTCCAGGAATTATTCCCTGTGAAAGCAAATCGGTTAAAATGCCGCTTGGCAGTTCTTGTGCAACCCAGCTGCTTAAAGAGGCAAAGGTGCTGTCAATAAAATCCATCGGAATGGTTGACCAGCTAAAAATCGATTGGAATATCAAAAATAAAATAGCAAAGAAAATAGCATAACCCCAAATTTTGTGGGTTAATACGCGATCCAGTTTTGCCCTGATGTCCTTTGCCATTGAAGCATCAACTTTTAAGCCTTCTTTCAGAACATCATTTATAAACTGATAACGTTTGATAGTTTCTTTTTGCTGAAGACGTTTTAATTCGGAGTGTGATTTGGTAAAAGTGCTTCGGATTTCGTTTCGGTCTAAATTCGAAAAATTCACATCCTGAGTGATAACCAGCCATAATTTGTACAATAACTGATTCGGAAAAGCATGTTTTAACTTCTCGAAATAAACTTCATCAATAACTGAGGCATTTAAACAAGGTTCATGCGGAATAGTTTTATAAGAAACAATGAGTTCCTTTAGTGAGTCTATTCCTAAACCTTTACGGGAACTTACCAGAGCAATTTTGGTTTTCAGTTTTTCTTCTAAATACGGAATATTCAACGTAATTCCTTTGCTTTCCATACGATCAGACATATTGATGACTAAAATCGTCGGAATTTCAAGGTCTTTTATTTGTGTATAGATCAGCAGATTTCGTTTCAGGTTTTCAACATCTGTTACTACTACCGCGACATCCGGATATAATTTGTCGTTTTTGTTTAGCAAAAGCTCAATTACCACACTTTCATCCATTGAGCTGGCATTCAGACTGTAGGTTCCTGGTAAATCGAGAATGTTGGCTTTGATGTTGTGAGGGAGTTTGCAGAAACCCATTTTTTTCTCAACCGTAATTCCGGGATAATTTCCCACTTGCTGATTCAAACCGGTAAGCTGATTAAAAACGGATGTTTTTCCTGTATTTGGATTCCCGATAAGGGCAACATTGATATTCTGAACGCTCATTATAAATTGGTTTTGATAAGTTCAACTTCAATTTCACGAGCAGTTTCAACACGAATCGCAACATGCGAACCGTTGATGTCCAGATATAAAGGATCTCCCAAAGGAGCAATTTGAAGTAATTCAACCATACTGCCCGGCAAACAACCCATTTCTAATAATTTTAGAGGAATAAGATCGATATCAAAATCTTTGATAATGGCTTTGTCGCCTTTTTTCAGAGTGTGGATAGTATTTTGCAAGCTTATTTAGATTGAATTTAGATTGCAAAAATAGACAATAATTCTTTATTTAATAGAATTTAATGTAGTCGAATATGCTAAATGTTTCTAAAAATAAGGGTTTTATTCTTTGCAAAGGAAATCTATATCTTCTAAAAGACGCTTAATGTCTTCTTTGTCTGTTCCGTCATAAAATCCGCGAACACGTCTTTTTTGATCTACCAAAACAAAATTTTCTGTATGCACCATATCATAAAGCTGATCTGGTCTTCCGAGTTTTACTGCGAGATACGATTTTCTGGCCATGGCGTAAATTTCTTTTTTGTCGCCGGTAACCAAATTCCATTTGCTGTCAACAACACCATATTTTATAGCATAGGCTTTTAAAACAGATACACTGTCAACCTCAGGGAAAACGGTATGAGAAAGTAACAGTACTTTTGGATTATTTAAAACCGCTTTTTGAACCTCTACAAGATTGGTTGACATTTTCGGACAGATAGAACCGCAGGTTGTGAAGAAAAAATCGGCTACATAAATTTTTCCTTCGTAATTTTTTTGGGTGATAGTGTCACCATTTTGGTTTACGAATGAAAAATCTGCAATCGTATGATATTTACTTTTGTATTGAACTGTGCTGTCAACCAATTCAGGATTTACATCGGCCGGATTGTAAATTGGAAGCATTTTTTGTGGTTTTAAAGCAAAGTAAAACAGTGTTATGGTGATAGCCGAAAATACAATTAAAACAATGAAGAATTTTCGGTATTTGTATAGTAGTTTTTTCATAAAATAATTATCACTGTTTTATACTATCTCTTATTTTAAATGGCTGTAAAATGTAACTTTCGATTGCTTTTAACTCTTCATCAGACATAGCTTGGGTAACCGGAAAATTGGTTTTCATTACAGCAAACTGGCTTGGATCTACAATTGGTTCGCCATTTCCTTTTAAAAAAGTAACGATGTCTGCATTTTTATCTTTGTAGATTTTGGCAATTTCCTGAATGCTTGGACCAATTACTTTTTGATCCACCTGATGGCAAGAAATACAATTTCCTTTTCCTTCAAAAATAGATTTTCCCAATTCTTCAGGTGTTTTGGTTTGTGCAGTTTCTCCTTCAGAATAAGTTTCTGTTGCACTTTCAGTAGTTTTATCAATTGGTTGATTTTCTTTTTTACAGGATATAAAAGCTAAAACAGCTAATAAAAATATAGTTTTCTTCATGTTTATTTATTTAAAATGACAGCAGCTTCTTTTGCGAAATAAGTTGATATAATATTGGCTCCAGCACGCTTAATGCAATAAAGTTGCTCTATCATAATTTTGTCGTGATCCAGCCACCCTTTTTCTGCTGCGGCCTTTACCATAGCGTACTCACCAGATACCTGATAAACCGCAACCGGAACATGAACAGCATTTTTTACCTCACGAACAATGTCTAAATAAGCCATTCCGGGTTTCACCATTACGATGTCAGCGCCTTCTTCAACATCTAATAATGCTTCACGAATTCCTTCAATTCGGTTGGCATAATCCATCTGATACGTTTTCTTGTCTTTAGGTATATTTTGAGAATCTACAGGAGCAGAATCCAAAGCATCACGGAATGGTCCGTAAAATGCTGAAGCATATTTAGCGCTGTAGCTCATAATCCCCACGTTATGGTGACCATTTTCTTCCAGAGCTTTTCTGATTGTTAAAACTCTACCATCCATCATGTCGCTTGGTGCTACAAAATCGGCACCGGCTTCTGCATGGCTTAAACTCATTCGGGTTAAAGCATCAACTGTAGCATCGTTAATCAACTGACCATTTTCAATAATGCCGTCATGGCCATAAATAGAATATGGGTCTAAAGCTACATCGGGCATCACAATCATTTCAGGAACAGCATCTTTAATAGCACGAATGGTTTGCTGCATCAAGCCATCTTTGTTCCAGGCTTCTACACCTTTGTTGTCTTTAAGATGATCACTTACTTTGACATAAATGTTTACCGCCTTAATTCCTAAATCCCAGGCTTCTTTTACTTCTTTGATGGTATTATCCAATGAATGACGATAAATTCCGGGCATTGACGGAATGGCGACTTTTACATCTTTTCCTTCGGCAACAAACATCGGAAGCATAAAATCATTTGGACTTAAAGTAGTTTCACGAACTAAAGAACGAATCGACTCATTAGTTCTTAAACGGCGGTTTCTTTGTAGTGGGAACATAGGGGTTTTTTATAAATTCTATAAGGAACATTCTTTTGCAAAAGAGCTTTATATTCTTTCTAAAACTGAAATTAAAATAAGTGGTGCAAAGTTACAGAAAAAAGGACTAAATAAAGAGCCTCTAATGAGTTAGAATTCGTTAATATTATCTAAATTCGTATCGCTTTTTTAAATTTCTATTAAGAATCTTCTTATGGAATGTTTTTTCAAAATTTAAATTTCCCAAATGAAGAAAATATTTGCTTTTTGCTGCTGTTTGCTCCTAACAAGTTGTTTCGAAATAACAGAAAGAATCAAACACCATGATGACCAAAGCGGCGAGTATACGCTGATGGTTGACTTTTCGCAATCGTGGTTAAAAACCAAATCGGCCATCTGGCTGGAAGAAGTAGATGGTGTTAAGATTCCGAACGAACAGGAAATTACACAAAAGCTGGATGAATTTAAATCTAAGGTTTCAAAAATAGAAGGAATTTCAAATATCACGACGAAAACCGATTTTGACCGGTATGTTTTTATCATCAAATTAGATTATAAAACGCTGAAAGCATTAAATGAAGTCGTAAACACTTTGAACAAGCAAAAAAATCAGATTCATTTTACGGGAGATTCTAAGAGTTTTGAAAGAATCGCATCCTATCCGATTCCCGAAAAATTAGTGAAGGATGAAAAGAAAAAAGAAGATCTGGAAAAAGCCAGCATTGTATCTATTTATACTTTTGACCGTGATATTTCAGCAACATCTAATGCAAACAGCAAAATTTCTAAAAACAAAAAGACGGTTTTTTTAAAACAAAGCATGTACAGCGTTCTTAAAAAATCATCACTGATGAACAATACTATTAAATTAAATTAATAATCATTATACTTACTCATGAAACAGTTTTTTACATTATTCATTTTATTCACTTTTGGTTTCTCTTACAGCCAGACACTTTCTAAAAAACAGGATTATTTTGTTCAGTTTAACGGAAGTCAGCTTTCAAAAAAAGTAAGTGTTGCTGAGGTTTTAAATCATTCTTTATTGAAAAATGGCAAGATGAAACTGAATGTAAATCAATATGCAGATCTCATTAAACTGGACCAGAAAATAACGGTCCACGGAAATTATTCGGACAGTATACCGTATTATCAGGTTACAATTCCGATAAAAAGCAGAAAGGATATTAAAAATTTTTTAGCTCAGAAGGATAAAGAAAGCGACTCCATTGCAAAACCTCTTATTGAAGATTTTGGTCAGTATTCTGTATATAATTCCGGTGATAAAAAAACGACTATGGCGTGGAATGACAGTCATCTGGTAATTTTTGGATTAACTAAAAGATACTCTTACAATGATTATGCTGTAACAACTGCGGTTGATAGTGTTGCTGTTGCTTTAGATTCTACAGCAGTTGTCGTAGAAGCCCCTTATGAGCCAGCCGTAGATACAGCTTATGCGGATTATTCGGATAATTATTATGCTAAGTATCAAAAAGAACAAACCGCTTTTGACAGTATTCAGGCAATCAGTCAAAACAGATTCTTAAAATTGCTTTTTGAAAATGGTTTTACAGTACCAACTTCAGATAAAGTTCATGAAAACGCCGATATTTCGTGTTGGGTTGATTATGCAGCAGCATTGAATGGTTTCAATTCGGCTTATATGGCTTTGGCACAATTTACAACGTATAATAAATTTTTCCCGAACCAGAAAAATTGGGGAAATTTTGTAAAAGGGATCAACGTCGATTTTTATTTTGATAATGATAATGCGCGTGTAGAAGAAATCGTTGAATACTCAAAACCAATTGCAGATTTAGTGGGCAAAATTAGCAACAGAAAAGTCAACAAAAACATTTTTAATTATTTTCCTGCTCAAAAACCACTCGGTTATTTAACGTATCACTTTAATACAAAGGAAATACTTAATAGTTTTCCGACTCTGAGTGCCGAGATTTTTAGCAATCCCTATATTTTAAAAGAAGACATTGGTGTCGCAACGGACCTTATTTCGACCCTTATTGATGAAGATGCCACGGCGACTCTTTTTGACGGAGATTTAAGTGTGTTTCTTTATGATGTTACAGAAAAAGAAGTAACAACAAAAACCTTTGAATACGATGAGAATTATGAGTATAAAGAGGTAATGAAAACGAAAAAGAAATCCATACCATTGTTTTCAGTAATTTTCACGTCGACACATCCTACTTTTGGTGATAAACTGATACAATTAGGCGTGCGTAAAAACGGATTAGTTCAAAAAGGCAATTATTACGAAATAAAAGGAACTCAGGAATATGGTAATTTGTTTATTTTTAAAGATAAAGATGTTGTGATTATTGGAAACAGCATTGATCATATATTTCCGAAAGAGAATTCCTTTTCAAAAGAAGTTAAAAAAGAGCTGAAACAGAATTATATTTCGGCCAAAGTGAGCATGGATAAGTTAGTAACAGCCTATTCTAATTCCGGAGAAGCAAAACCATCTGATATAAAAAGCCTGAATCGACTGGCGCAGCAGTTTACAGATGTCACCTTGTATTCCGGTAAAAAACTGGTAGATAACAAACTGAAATTCGAGCTAAAGCTAAACTCATCCAAGGGAGACAAAAATATCATTTTACAGACCTTGGATATGATTGAAGAATTAAGTACTAAATAATTTAGAATGAGAAAGCCCTAAAACATCAATTTTAGGGCTTTTTTATGTTTGGTTGAAGCGATTAAATCCAGTCTACAGGATTCTCCAGTACTTTTATTAATTTTTCTTCTTCACTTCCTGCTTCTGCATGATGATCGTAAACCCACTGCACATGCGGAGGAAGACTCATCAGAATACTTTCGATTCTACCGTTGGTTTTTAAACCGAATAAAGTTCCTTTATCATGAACTAAATTGAACTCAACGTAACGGCCGCGACGAATTTCCTGCCAGTTTCTGTTTTCTGGTGTATATGGAAGGTTTTTTCTTCTTTCTACAATTGGTACATACGCTTCAAGAAAACTATTTCCAACCTCGGTTACAAAATCATACCAGTTTTCCATTGAAATCGTTTCATTTGCTTTACAATAATCAAAGAATAAACCACCAAGACCACGGGCTTCGTTTCTATGCGCATTCCAAAAATATGAATCACATTGTTTTTTATATTTCGGATAAAACTCCGGATTGTGTTTATCGCAGGCAGTTTTGCACGTTTGGTGAAAGTGTTTCGCATCTTCTTCAAACAAATAATAAGGCGTTAAATCCTGTCCGCCGCCAAACCATTGCTGAATAATATTTCCAGCCTCATCGTACATTTCAAAATAGCGCCAGTTGGCATGAACCGTTGGCGCCATTGGATTTTTTGGATGAAGAACCAAACTTAATCCGCAGGCAAAGAAATCAGCTTCGCCAACGCCAAACATCTTTTGCATGGTTTCCGGAAGTTTTCCGTGAACGGCTGAAATGTTGACACCGCCTTTTTCAAAAACAGCTCCGTTTTCAATAACACGTGTTCTTCCGCCACCGCCTTCTGAACGTTTCCATAAATCCTCACGGAATTTTGTGGTTCCGTCAACAGCTTCTAGTCCTGCTACAATTTGGTCTTGCAGGTTTTGTATGTACGCGTAAAATTTGTCTTTCATTGTCATTATTTTTTGGCTTTCGCCGAAGCAATTTTCGAATTTACCCCAAAAGAAAAGACTTTGCTTTCTGATTGGATATATTGATAAACAGCCAAAGCTTTATCTTCAAAATTGTAGTTTTCGACTTTTGAAAAATCCATTAAAAAATCTGCAAACTGTTCTAATTGCTCCCAGTCAAAATGAAGACGCATCAATAAAGTGATTAAATCTTCATTCGAATAATCAACTAAAGTTTCAATGTTTAATGCGAATTCTTTTAGTTGATTTTCAATTTCTGCTATTTGCAAATGGTCCAAAGGCTGAGGTATAAAAACAAGAGTCCGCAATGTTTTGAGCACATTGTCAATTCTAATTTTTTCTTCGTCTCTTAAGCCTTTGTTGAGCATGATTTTCTGTTCGTTCTCCTGCAAGGTTTTCAAAACCTTGTAGGTATCAATTGATTACTATTTATAGAATTTTATTAGACTTTAAGGTTTTATAAAGTTTGAAAGATGAAACCTATTATTCAAAAGTATAAGTTTCGTTTAAAAAATCATTCTTTTGATTGTGATAAAAAATGAAGTTCTCCAAATCTCCAAATAAATTTATAATCTCATTCCTTTCTATTTTTGTCTCTTTGTCAGATAAATAGGTCTGATATGATGAAAATTGGAAACTTTTGAAATCTAAATCAAAATGATGTTTCGGATTCAAATGAGCATAAACAATCAATTGTTTCAGATAATTTTCGTCTTTTAATTTTATTCTTTTGAAATGTTTTTCAAATAAACTTCCAGTTCTGTTAACTTGCTTATTGAAAGCTTTTGCATATGAATTAAACAAGTTTGAAAATGCCTGAGTAACCTCTTTTTCTTCTGAATTAAGTCGAATAACTAAATGAAAATGATTATTCATTAAACAATACGCAAAAATTGAAATTTTATCTTTGGAATATTTAGCTAACTGTTTTAAGAAATAAAGCTTGTTAGTGTCATTTTCAAAAATGGTTGTTCCGTTTATTCCTCTGTTATATATATGATAATAACAATCTTTTTCTAAAACTTCTAATTTCATATTGATATTGCTTATCCTGCGACGTTTTCAATATAGATAATTTAGTTTATACCTACAAGGTTTTGGAAACCTTGCAGGAATGCACACGGAATACTTTCAACTTATTTACTGCCCGTACTCTTTCACCGCATCAATAAACGCTTTTGCGTGGTCTACAGGGATGTTTGGTAAAATTCCATGACCTAAATTCACAATATATTTATCTTTTCCGAATTCATCAATCATTTCGTGAACCATTTTTTTGATAGTCGGAATTGGAGAAAGCAATCTTGACGGATCAAAATTTCCTTGTAAAGTAACATTTCCTCCAGATAAGTAACGTGCATTTCTGGCAGAACAAGTCCAGTCAACTCCTAAGGCAGAAGCTTTACTTTTACCCATTTCGCCCAAAGCAAACCAGCATCCTTTTCCGAAAACAATTACCGGAGTAACCTCAGCCAGAGCGTCAACAATCTGATTGATGTATTTCCATGAGAATTCCTGATAATCAACCGGAGAAAGCATTCCTCCCCACGAATCAAAAATCTGAACAGCATTTACACCCGATTTTACTTTTTCTTTTAAATATAAAATAGTGGTATCCGTAATTTTTTGTAATAAAGTGTGTGCTGCAACAGGGTTTGAAAAACAGAATCCTTTTGCAGTATCAAAACTTTTAGAACCTTTTCCTTCAACCGCATAACAGAAGATGGTCCAGGGAGAACCTGCGAAACCAATAAGCGGAACCTCATCGTTCAGCATTTCTTTAGTTAATTTTATGGCGTCAAAAACATACCCTAAAGTTTCGTTGACATCCGGAACAAAAACCTGATTTACCTGCTCCATAGTGCGAATCGGATCTGGAATAATCGGACCTAAATTGTCTTTCAATTCTACGTGAATTCCCATAGCACGTGGTACTACTAAAATATCCGAAAACAAAATAGCAGCATCCGGAGCAATTCTGCGAATAGGCTGAACCGTAATTTCTGCAGCTAATTCAGGAGTTTCGCAACGGGTAAAGAAATCGTATTTATCACGTAATGCTCGGAATTCAGGCAAATATCTTCCTGCCTGACGCATCATCCATACCGGCGGACGCTGAACTGTTTCTCCTTTTAATGCTTTTAAAAATAGGTCGTTTTTTAACATGTTTTTTATTTTAGGTGCAAAGCTGCAAAGTGGCAGATTGCAAAGGGTTTTATTTATATTCCTGGATTACATCTTCAATTACATCTTCAATTGTAGGCTGATCTGCGACGATGATGTTTTTGGTGATTTTTGATAAAGCGTCTGCGGTGGTATCGCCAATGCAGAAACAGATTTGTTTATTTATGGAATTGTCTTTCAGATAACTCTTAACGCCTGAAGGACTGAAAAACAATACTGCTTCATGATTTCCTTTTATTTTCTGGGGATGCAATGTTGTGTCGTAAACCTGAATTTCATTGAATTTAATTCCGTTTTCTTTTAAAGCTTCCGGCAAAGTATCTCTTCGAAGATTGCCGCTGAAAAAAGTATAACTCTCATTTCTGTATATCAAAGTGATAATTTCGGCTAAATCTGAAGCGTAACCTGTATAGGCAATAACGTTGAATCCGTTATCTGTTAATAAGGTTTTAGTTTTAAGTCCAACGCAATACACGTTTTTCTTTTTCAGTTCTTCTGATTTTGGGTGAGATAAAACGCTGTGAACGGCATTCTGACTTGTAAAAATAAGACTTTCGTTGAGGTCTTTTAATTCGAAAGGTTTGTTTTCGGTTTTGATGAAATCGGCTTCGATTACTTCAATACCATATTTCATCAATTCCTGCTTATGAAGAGGCGATAATATTTTAGTAGATAGTATTTGAACTTGGTTTGCCATTATTTTTTCAGGGATTCTTTGATTTTCTGCATCAATTCAGTTCCTCCATTATTCAAAATCTCCTGAGCTGAGTTGAAACCTAATTTCTTCCATTCTGAAATATCAACCGTTTTGTTGATTTCCAGTTTCTGTTTCCCGTCAACGGAAAGCAAAACACCTTGAAAATCAAGTGTGTCTTCATCTTCGTTATAATTTACCAAAGCTCCAATTGGTGCTGTACATCCTCCTTCAAGTGTTCTTAAAAACTGGCGTTCAATGTATGTGCAGATCTCAGTTTCAATATGATTTAATTGAGAGAGGGCATCCAAAGTATAATTGTCATTTTCCATTCCCACTACCAGCATTGCTCCTTGTGCCGGTGCCGGAATCATCCAATCCAGATTAATAACATTTTCGGGTTTTAAGTTAATCCGCTCCAAACCTGCAGCAGCAAAAACAGCTCCGTCCCAATTGTTGTTCTGCAATTTCTGCATACGTGTGTTCACGTTTCCACGTAAATCAACTACAGTATGATTTGGATATCTATTAAACCATTGCGCCTGACGACGCAGACTTCCTGTTGCAATCGTGCTTGGATTAGCAAAATCAGGATTTCCTTTGTGAACTAAAATGTCCAGAACATTAGCTCTCTCTAAAACAGCAGCCTGCACAATACCTTTTGGTAAGGCCGTCGGAACATCTTTCATCGAGTGAACTGCGATATCACAATCACCGTTAATCATGGCGATATCCAGCGTTTTGGTAAAAATTCCGGTAATCCCGAGTTCGTAAAGAGGTTTGTCAAGAATAATATCACCTTGAGATTTAATAGCAATAATCTCGGTTTTATAACCTAAATCGTTTAGTTTTTTTTCGACAGTATGAGCTTGCCAAAGTGCCAGCTCGCTGTCGCGAGTTCCTATTCTAATAACTTTTTGAACCATATTTTTTTTGAATCCTGGAAATCAAGGAACATTGTTTAGACTTTATGAAAGATTGATTTTGTATTTTTCTTCGACTGGTGAAGTAGCTTTTTTTGGTGCAAGCTGTCCAATTTGAAAAACTTTTTCGATAAATTCAATACTTTCATCTAAGGTAGTATTTTCATCTTTTAGATGACTTGCAAAATGATTTGTTATTTTTTGAATAATTCTGGAGGTAATTAAATCAGCTTGTACTTCATCAAAATTAATTGTTTTCTTTTTTTGAAAAGCCAATTCGCTGGCCGCAATATCATTTAGCTTAGCTTTTAAGGCATGAATAGTTGGAGCATATTTTCGACCATTTACCCAAGTATTTAATTCTAATTTCATATCCTCAATAATAGCTTCTGCAGCCGGAATATGTTGTTTTCTTCTTTCGAGGGTGTCATCTGTTATTTGAGACAGGTAATCCAGGTGTATTAATTTAACACCAGGTATTTGTTCAACATCCGGATTTACATTTCTTGGAATGGATAAATCCAGAATCAATAAAGGTCTCTTTAAATTAAGTAATGTTTTGTCAATAGTTGGATTTTGTGCTCCGGTCGCTACGACCAAAATGTCTGCCTGTTGTATTTCTTCTTGTAAATTGGCGTAATCTTTTACAATAACATTTAATTTTCCGGCTAATTTTTCAGCCTTGTTTTTTGTTCTGTTTATAAGCGTAATGTGTCCATTTTTAGTATGTTTTACTAAATTTTCACAGGTGTTTCTGCCTATTTTTCCTGTTCCGAATAATAGAATGTTTTTGTTTCCAATGTCTTCTACATTTCGGATAATATATTGAACCGATGCAAACGAAACGGATGTAGCACCAGAAGAAATTTCAGTATCTGTTTTGATTTTTTTGCTCGCCTGGATAACTGAGTTTACTAAACGATCCATGAAGGTATTCACTAAACCCTCTAATTTACTATGATTGAAAGCAATTTTAATTTGACTGATGATTTCAAAATCACCAAGAATCTGGCTGTCTAAACCTGTTCCTACACGAAACATATGGTTAATAGCCTCTTGATTTTTATAAATATAGGCAACTTCACGAAATTCTTCTACGGAACCATTGCTGTTTTCGCAAAGTAATTTGATTAGTTCATATGGGTGATTGGCAAAACCATATATTTCAGTTCTATTACAAGTAGAAGTTACAATTAATGATTCTATTCCTTCGGCTTTGGCCTGAACCAACAAATTAGATTGTGCAGTAGCATCTAAACTAAATTTTCCTCTAATTGTGGCATCTGCTTTTTTATAACTTAGACCTAAAGCGTAAAAAGTGGTAGTTTTGGACATGTTAAATTTTTCCATATTATACTTTCCTTAAAAAGTTCAACAAAATTATTACTAACTAATTTATAAAAACAACGCTAGAGGTACTTTTTATGTCGCTATTGGATAAATTGATTAAAAAAGGCAATTTAAATAGTATTTTATGCCATTTATAATGAAATCAAGCATTCAATAACTTGTTATATATACTTGTTCTAAATAAAAACCTTGTTTTTGCTTTAAAATGATAAACGAAAAATATCGCTATGGGTTCTGAAAATGAAATTATAATTTATAAATCATTCACTTTCATAATACTAGTGAAGAGAAATAAAAACAGCTTCATTACATAGAACCCTACCTTTTCAGGCAGGGTCTATGATGAGGAATAAATTATTTTTGGACGATAGGAGTTCTCAATGATTCTAAAACAGCAACAATATCAGTATAAAGTTCTGTATTTGAAGCTACTCCATTTGCATTTGCAGCTGCACCAACATAACCTTCAAATTTTGTATAATCTGCGTTACTGGATTTTGTTCCCATACGTGCATTTATTGCAGGGTCATGAGCTGCTACCATATTTAAACCAGAATACGTATTTACAGCATTTGTACCTCCCGTATTGAATGAAAAGAAATCAGTAAGGTTATCTGATAATTTAGCAATATTAGTGGCTTGGGTACTGCCAGTTTCTGCTAAAAGCGGTGCAAAATGAGCCTGTAAATTACCGGCTGCATTCGATTGAACATCAGCAACAATTAATCCTATAGCTGAATTGACTACTTTACGATAACTCAAACGTCCCTGCTCAATCATTTGTCCGGAATTATCTGGGTCTGCAACCATTTTTGTTCCGCCTAATCTTTCATAAATAGAGGCTTTTACTGGTTTTGAATCATCATCATTATTGCTGCAGGAAATTAAAGTTGCCGACGTAACGAATAATACACCAAGTGTAATTCTAGAGAAATTTTTCATAATAAAAATATTAAAGGGTTAATTAAAAAATTGATTTACTTTTTGAGATAGCTTATAGCTAAAACTATTTTGATTTACCGGACAAACTTCTTTGCTTGCTAAATGTGACGGTAAAATGTAACGTTTGGCTTCATAAGGTCTTTTACTCATTAATTCATTATATACTTTTTCAGAATTAGTGATTTTATTGTTGTGGAAATAAACTACTACATTTCTTTTAACTATAATAGAATCGGAAGTCAGTCCTTTGATAGATCTTAAATCTGAACAGATTTGTTTGGCTTGCAAAGAATCTATATCTGATTTGAAATCAATTCGGCTGACTTGTAAATTAGGACTTTCGTAAACAGCCGGTTTTGCTGTTATGATATGAAAGAGAAAAATGACAATAAATAATATGGTAATTATCAGCCCGATCCTAAGAATCTTCTTAATTGTTTTGTTAGTTTTCATATTGATAATTTTAAAATGATTAGATTTTAAAATTATATACGAGCACTTTTTTAAGCTGGTTTTAATAAATATAAGAAAAGTATTAATTTAGAATTGTTATGAATAACTTAAACGATTTAGATTCGAATAAAAGCGCTTATGCAAACACCTAATATTAGAATACTCTGGCAAGATTAAATCCAAAAAACACATTGCCTTTTGTCCAGTCACCGGTTGTTCTTCCAAGATATCCTGCTTCATCAATTCCCTGAGAACTGGTAAAATGCATTTGAAAAACGTGTCCACCGGTTTCTAAGTCAAAACCTATAGATAATGGATTGTTATAAAGAGAATTTGCGGTTCTGTTTAAGTGTGCTGCATAATCAATATTTAGCGACCAGCGTTTAGAGAATTTATATCTCCCTCCAAAACCAATGGCGTACTGAGAATTACTTTGGTCTACATTTTCAACAAAATTTTCATGAAAAAAAGTGGGAACTATTTCTAAAGACAGATTTTCAGAAAACTTTCTCGAAATTAAAAGTTGGGCTACATAAGTCAGCTTGTTTTTAAATTCAAGTTTTGGATACAGGCTTTCTTTTAGTTTATTGTTGATAGACAAACTATTAAATCCTGCAATAGTAACAGGAAATCCGTTTTTTATTTGAGGGAGTAAAGTATATTTTGTTGCAAAATCATAGGCGAATTCACTTCTTGCTGCACTTACATTTAATCCATCGGTTATTCCGTATATAAATTTTATTTGCGTATTAGCATTGTCCAGTCCGTAGAAACCTTCAAAACCATCTTTTACAGAACCAAATCGGTGTGCAACGACAAAATATAAATCACCTTTTGCCGCGAGTTTTGTAGATTCGAGATTAACAATCTTTAGCGCTTTAAATGCAGATGTTACTTTTTCTTTTGTAACAAGAGGTTCCACTCCATCTAATAAGTCATCTTGAGAATAGGTGAGTAAAGGGAATAAAAACAGTAATAATAGGAGATTTTTCATAGGGTTTAGTTTTAAATTTTTATTTGTTTTTAACGGACGATGGAACTTTGATCTATTTTAAATTCCTGTAACAATTCATCATACCCTAAAAACCGTCCTTTAATTTTTAGTGTTTTGCCAGCAACAATTTCTTTTGGCAAACTGTCTTTGAATGTTGCAAATATTTTTTCACCAAGAACAATTCCTCTATTTGCAGTATCAATAGTGGTTACTTGTGCGGTTAGTTCAATCGTTTTGTCCTGGTATTTTATATAAGCAAGACTGTCATTGGAAGTAAAATCCTTTTCAAGTCCGGAAACTGTTACTACATAATCGGCAGTTTCTGTATCAATATCCCTATGATCCTGGTAGGTGTAGAAGTAAACTGAAATTCCAATTATTAGAGAAAGTAAGATTGTAGTAAGTATTTTTTTTTTCATAGCTCGTTTTTTAGTGCTTGGAATTATCTACGTTAAAAACTTCCTATTGGATTTAATCTAAAAAATAAGTCTCTCTTAAAAATCTATACCATTCATTTCAACGTATATGTTTTTCGAACTGCTTTTATAATTCATCAAGGTTTATAAAAGCATTTATTGTTTAAACTAAAAACCAATCGTTATGAACTTAAAAACTCTTTTCGCAGTCTTATCATTTGCTTCAATCCTCGTGAGTTGCACAGATGATAATCCAAGTACTTTAATTGATACCCCGCCAATTACAGGTTTGGCAACATACAATCAGAATGTCAAATCGATTATTAACAATAATTGTGTTGTATGTCACGCTACTGTTCCAAAAAACGGAGCGCCTATGTCGTTAGTAACCTACGACCAGGTAAAAGAGGCAGTTTTAAATCGTGGATTGCTTACCCGAATTTCTTTAGAAAATGGTAATAGTTCTTTAATGCCAAAAGGAGGTCCAAGATTACCACAAACTACAATTGATGTTATTAAAAAATGGGAACAAGATGGGTTATTAGAACAATAATCCGATAAAATGATGAAAAAAATTATACTTCTGCCAATGCTATTGGCTTCATGTATTGTTTTGTCACAAGATAAAATGATAACTAAATCAGGGACAGTAACTATCGAAGCTTCTGTTCCTTCTTTCCAGCCGGTTAAGGGAACAAATAGTAATGTAACTTTTGTTTTAAACCCAAAAACAGGAGAAATTGCAAGCCTGGCTTTAATGAAAGGCTACGAATTTGAAATGGCCTTGATGGAAGAGCATTTTAATGAAAATTACATGGAAACGGATAAATACCCGAAAGCAGTTTTTAGAGGACAAATTGAAGGATTTGACGTAAACAAATTAACGGAGGATTATAAAGATTATATCATAAAAGGAAAATTAGAACTTCATGGTAAATCGAAGGATATAAATATTAATGCAAAAATTACCAGGACAGGTACCCGAATTAGTGTTTTTTCAGATTTCTCGGTAAATACCAATGATTTTGATATACCAATTCCGGCGCTTATTAAATATAAGCTTGATAATAAGGTAAATATTCAAATTATTGCTGTTTTGAAATAAAGCCAGAGAATAAAGATTAATGAGTACAAAACACCAAAATCATGAAAAAAAATATATTCATAGCAATACTGTTTGTTTCTGCAATTGGCATTTCACAAGAAAAAAAGATCAGTAAAACAGGAAAAATTACTTTTGAAGCATCTGTTCCTTCATTTGAAGAAGTTAAAGCAACCAATACTAATGTTACTTTTGTTTTGAATCCGGCTACAGGAGAAATTGCATGTTTAGCATTAATGAAGGGATTCCGGTTTAAAGTCGCTTTGATGGAAGAACATTTTAATGAAAATTATATTGAAAGTGATCAATATCCGAAAGCAATATTTAAAGGAAAAATAGAAAACTTCGCTTTAAACAGTCTTACCGCGGGTTCTCAGGATTTTACTATAAAAGGAAAATTAGAACTTCACGGAAAAGTAAAGGATATAACAGCCAATGCGAGGATAAGCATGTTGGGATCAGGAATTAGTATTGTCTCCAATTTTGATGTAAATGCAAGCGATTTTAACATTGCAATCCCTTCTTTAGTTAAAAACAAAGTTTCTAATAAAATAAATATTCAAATTGTTGCTATTTTAAAATAATGTGCACAAACAATAAAGATTTTATAAATTTAGAAGCAAGTAAACGATAAACCATCAAAAAGATTTAATTTTGAAAGGCCAATTATTCGTTTTGTAAAAAACGGCAATAGTAACTAGAAAGTAAATCAAAAATGGAGGAAGAAATAAAAATTGAAGACGACTTCACGCTTATCCGTTTTCAAAACGACAGTTCAGAACCTTTTTTTGCACAACGTGAAGTAGGCACTGGTTTGATCCAGTTTCATTTTGGACTGAAAGGCAATGCCAAATTTTTATTCAATCAGGGCTCTTATACTTTAGATTTGAAGGAAGAAAGATCGCTGCTTTTATATAATCCACAAAAAGAATTGCCTTTAAATTTAGAACTCGCTCCTAATTCCTGGGTAATTTCAGTTGTTGTATCCATTAAAAAATTTCACGCATTGTTTTCTGCGGAAGCAGATTATATTACTTTTTTAAGTCCTGATAATAAGGATAAAAAGTATTATAACGAAGGAAATATCAGCCCTTCTATGGCTATTGTACTGAGTCAGCTGTTTCATTACAACCTTCATCCATCGATAAAAAACCTTTATTATAAAGGGAAAGGATATGAATTGCTGAGTTTGTATTTTAATCGAACCGAAGATCCAAACGCAGAACAATGTCCGTTTTTGATAGATGAAGATAACGTCTTGAAAATCCGAAGAGCCAAAGAAATTATCATCGCCAATATGGCCGAACCTCCTGGATTACAGGAATTAGCAGACGAAATTGGTTTGAATTTGAAGAAACTAAAAATGGGTTTTAAACAAATTTATGGAGATACGGTTTACGGATTTCTATTTGATTACAAAATGGATTTTGCCCGAAAACTATTAGACAGTGGATCGTATAATGTAAACGAAGTGGGATTGAAAATTGGCTATAGCACCGGAAGCCACTTCATAGCGGCATTCAAAAAGAAGTTCGCTACAACTCCAAAAAAATATTTGATGTCGATTAATACGAATGTATAAAAGACATCAATTTTATATATCAAAACATAAATAAAAAATAACATTTATCATATTTCTAAAAAGTTGCATATGCTACTTTTGACGAAAATTTAAACAAAATAAATGCTTAAAGCCTAAAAGCTTAAAGCCTAAAGCAATAAAAAAATAATGAAAGGCGTATTATTAGTAAACCTCGGATCTCCGGATAGTCCAACACCAAAAGATGTAAAACCGTATTTAGACGAATTTTTAATGGATAAATATGTGATTGATGTTCCGTATTTATTGAGAGCATTGTTGGTTCGTGGCATTATTTTAAGAAAAAGACCGGAAGAATCGGCACATGCCTACGCAAAAATTTGGTGGGAAGAAGGTTCTCCATTAGTGGTGCTTTCAGAAAGAATGCAGAAAAAAGTACAGCCTTTGGTAAATGTTCCAGTGGCATTAGCAATGCGTTACGGAAGTATGACTATTGAAAAAGGACTTCAGGAATTGCATGATAAAGGCGTGAATGAAGTATTACTTTTTCCTTTATATCCGCAATATGCAATGGCTTCTACTTTGACTATTTTGGTTAAAGCTGAAGAAATTCGCAAGAAGAAATTTCCAAACATGATATTTACAGATGTTCCGGCATTTTACAACAAACCCGATTACATCAAGAATTTAGCCGATTCGATTCAGAAACATTTAGTTGGATTTGAATATGATCATTTGTTGTTTTCGTATCACGGAATTCCAGAGCGTCATATCCGCAAAACAGATATAACCAAATCACATTGTAAAATTGATGGTTCTTGTTGTAATACACCATCTCCGGCGCATGATTTCTGTTACCGTCACCAATGTTATGAAACTACAAGACAAGTCGTAAAATTATTAGGACTTCCTGAAGATAAATACAGCCTGACTTTTCAATCTCGTTTAGCGGGTGATAAATGGCTTGAGCCTTACACCGACGTAGAAATTGATAATATGCCTGCAAAAGGAATCAAAAACCTGGCAGTTGTAACTCCGGCTTTCGTTTCAGATTGCTTAGAAACTCTGGAAGAAATTGCCATGCGCGCCAAAGAAGATTTTGAAGCCAATGGCGGAGAAGAATTTTTAGCAATTCCGTGTTTAAATGACGATGATGAATGGTGTGAAACGGTTGGTAACTGGATTAACGATTGGGCAAAATAGAAAAGTAGAAGCAAGAGCAAAGAAAATAGACTTTCATGGAATATTATAACTACTTAAAATCACTGCATCTTATTTTTGTAATAACCTGGTTTGCCGGTTTGTTTTATATTGTGCGTTTGTTTGTGTATCAAATTGAAGCCAATGAAAAACCTTCGCCGGAAAAGGAGATTTTACAAGCCCAATACAAAATTATGACGTATCGTTTATGGTATATTATCACCTGGCCATCTGCAATTTTGGCGAGTATTTTTGCTTTTTGGATGCTGTTTTTTACTGATTTAGGAAATGCATGGCTCAAAATGCCCTGGATGCACGTAAAATTGTGTTTTGTTTTTCTTTTGTATTTGTATCACGGAAAATGCCATCAGATATTCAAACAATTACAGAACGATGAGGTAAAATATACTAACAACTTCATGCGTTTATGGAATGAGGGCGCAACAATTATTTTGTTTGCCGTGGTATTTTTAGTAGTTTTAAAAAACGCGATCAACTGGATTTTCGGAGTAGTCGGAATTATTTTATTTTCCGTTTTAATTATGCTGGGTTTCCGTTTTTATAAGCGTATTCGCGAGAAAAAATAGTTTTTTAGTTTCAGGTTTCAAGTTTCAAGTTGCCTAACGCAACGTAACCTGAAACTTGAAACCTGAAACAAACAAAACAAAAATTATGCTGAACAACTTCAAAATGTCAATGCTTTCGCTTCGTACCAGGATTTTCCTGTCGATGATTGTATTGATTGTTGTGGCATCATTTTTATTGGCTTCGATTTCGATTATTCAGTTTAAGAATGAAGCCAAAGAATACCATCAGGAACGTTTAGAACGAAAAGAAAATGCTGTAAAAGAACATATCAATTATGTTCTGGCAACGACAACTTATCCTTTAAAAACAGGCAATCTGGATTTGATTTTTAAAGATAAAATCCATGAATTAGCCCAGATTCACAAAATCGAAATCAATATTTACAGCCTTAGCGGAAAATTATTAAAATCCTCCAAAGAATCTTTTGCCGTTGATAAAGTAGCACCTCCAATTCCAGAGTATATCCTGAAACTGGTTCGTTCATCTATCGAAAAGCGTTTTGTAGATATTAAAACCATCGATGGTGTTAAAAACAGATCATCTTATAGTTTAATAAAAGATGAAAAGTTCAAACCCCTCGGAATCTTAAATCTTCCCTATTTAGAAGATGATGGCTATTATGACAACGAATTGAACACTTTCCTGATTCGTTTAAGTCAGGTATATTCATTTATGCTATTGGTTGCATTTGCCTTAGCTTATTTCCTCTCGACCTACATCACCAAATCTTTAAAAACCATTTCTGATCGTTTAGAAGAAACTAACCTTGACCAGAAAAACGAAAAAATTGTATTAGAAGCAAACAGCAAAGAAGTCAACTTTCTGATCAAAGCGTATAACGGAATGGTGGATAAACTAGAAAGCAGTGCCATCAAGTTAGCGCAAAGCGAAAGAGAAGAAGCGTGGCGTGAAATGGCTAAACAGGTTGCGCACGAAATTAAAAATCCATTGACACCAATGCGTTTGACAGTTCAGAGCTTTCAGCGAAAGTTTGATCCTTCTGCTCCTGATGTTAAGCAAAAAATGAATGATTATTCAGAAACCTTAATTCAGCAGATCGATACAATGACTGCGGTAGCTTCGGCATTTTCTAATTTTGCTTCGATGCCGGCACAGCAAAACGAAACTTTAAATGTAGTTGAGGTTGTCGAACTGGCTTTGGATATTTTCAATGAAGATTATATTTCTTTCGAAAGTGAAGAAGAAGAAATTATCTCCAAAATGGATCGTACGCAATTGATTCGTGTGATTACCAATTTGGTTAAAAATGCAACTCAGGCTATTCCGGAAAGTCAGTTTCAAAAGTCAATTGTAGTTACTGTGAAACGGATCAATGACACTGTTGAAATTGCAGTAAAAGACAACGGAATCGGAATTCAGAAGCTGGATACCGGACGGATTTTCGAACCAAAATTTACCACCAAAACCAGTGGAATGGGTCTTGGACTCGGAATTATAAAAAACATCATCGAAAATTACAAAGGAACAATTACCTTTGAGTCAGCATACGGAAAAGGGACAACTTTTACCGTTTCCCTGCCTATTACCAACTCTTAAAACAGCGGTCATGAATTACGAAAATATTTTAATTTCTATAGAAGAAAAAATCGCTACAGTAACGATTAACAGACCTGAAAAGCTTAATGCTTTAAACAAAGCAACTATCTGCGATCTTAGCAAAGCAGTTAAATTATTGGGTAAAAATGAAGATGTCCGAGTCATCATTTTGACCGGAAGTGGTGAAAAAGCATTTGTGGCCGGAGCTGATATTTCAGAATTTGCCAGTTATACTATTGTTGAAGGGGCACAATTAGCCGCTGAAGGTCAGGAATCCTTATTCGATTATATTGAAGGCTTAAAAAAGCCTGTAATTGCGGCTGTAAATGGTTTTGCACTGGGAGGCGGATTAGAACTGGCCATGGCCTGTCATTTTAGGGTAGCATCCGATAATGCAAAAATGGGTTTACCTGAAGTAAGCTTAGGGCTAATTCCGGGTTACGGAGGAACACAGCGCTTACCACAATTAGTTGGGAAAGGCCGTGCCATGGAAATGATCATGACCGCAGTGATGATTTCTGCAGAAGAAGCCAAACAATACGGTTTAGTAAATCATGTAGTGCCTCAGGCTGAACTTTTATCTTTTACAAATGTAATTGCTCATAAAATCATTAAAAATGCTCCATTTGCACTCAGTAAAGCTATAAAAGCGATCAATGCAAATTTTGAAGATGGCAAAAATGGTTTTGACACCGAAATAAAATCATTCGGAAAATGTTTTGGAACTCAGGATTTTAAAGAAGGTACAACAGCTTTTTTAGAAAAACGTAAAGCGGAGTTTACAGGAAAATAAGCTATTTTACAAAGTTACACCAGGATTTCACAGAGACTCACTAAAAATTTTATACAAAGCTTTGTGTAACTTTGTGGTACAATTATCTAATACAATTATTATGTACGAACCAATATTTGCTCTTTTTTGCGAACGAGTTAAAGAAAGTATCCAGGCCGGAACTTTCGCAAAATTAACTTTAGCCAAAACTATGGGTGATACCGAAATCAAAAACATTTATTTCAGATTAGTTCTGAATGAAGATGATACATTTTCGATTTCATTAACAACACGTTACAAAACAGAAGAAATAGAAAGCGTTCATACTTTGGATGAAGCTTTACTAATCTTAGGATCGTACATCAAAAAACCATTTTTGACAGCTCTCCTTTTTACAACAGATAATGATGTAACGTTCAAAGTCAATAAAAAAAACGCCGGGAGTATTATTGAGCAGCCGCCAACATTTAAAAACGCATCACCTGTAATGCTGGAAATGATTGAGAAAGGTATCGTTTAAAAATAAACAACAAAAAGAATAAAAAATCCCAAAACGACTCATTTATTGAAGTTTTGGGATTTAATTTTTTGGGATTCTCTGTGAAACGTCTTTGCTAATCTCTGTGAAATATCCGCTTAAATCAACTTCACAAATAAATTAGAAGCTATTTTGTTTGAAATTGATAATTCTCTGTTGTCAATTTTAATTTTTACAGATAAATCAAAAGATTCTTTGAATAAGAATTCAATTTTGGATCCCAAGGCAATTCCTTGTTTGTCCAGATATTTCAGAAATTCTGATGAAGTATCTTTTACGCCTACACAAACACCGGTTTGATTCTCAGATAATTCAGAAAGCAAGTGTTTTTCAATTTTAATAATGCGTCCATTTGCATCAGGGATTGGATCTCCGTGTGGATCTTCGGTAGGGTTTCCCAGAAAATCATCCAGACGGTTAATCAATTGTTCCGATTTGATGTGCTCGAGTTGTTCAGCAATTTCATGAACCTCATCCCAGCTGAAATTTAGTTTTTCTACCAAAAACACTTCCCACAAACGATGTTTTCTAACAATCATTTTAGCAGCCAGTTTTCCATTTTCGGTTAATGAAACTCCCTGGTATTTTTTATAATTCACCAAATCTTTTTCGGATAGCTTTTTAAGCATATCAGTAACAGATGATGCTTTGGTTTCCATCATTTCAGCAATGGCATTCGTACTGACTTCCGTTTCTAATGAAGCAGTCAGATGATATATGGCTTTAAGGTAGTTTTCTTCGGAAAAAGTCATTTTTTTCTTTTTTGAGGTTCAAAAGCTCAAAGTTACATAGGTTCAAAGACTAAAACTGAACCTTTGCCTCTAATTTTATTTAACAATCAACAAAGGTATTGAAATTTTATGTCTCAATTTGTCTACGGTTGTACCAAATAAAATATCTTTTAATCCAGTGTGGCCGTGTGTTCCCATTACTAAAATGTCAAAATTACCTTCGTTTATAATTTTCGGAATTACTGCGTTTGGTTTTCCAAAACCTAATTCGGTTTCAATGCTAAATCCTTTCTCAGAAAGCATTTCTTTATACTCTAATAATAATTTTTCGTCGATTGTAGTTTCATGATCATGTACATGAACGCCATACATTAAAGCGCCAACAGTTTCTACAACGTGAATTAATGTATATTGAGCCTGTAGTCCTCCTAATTCAAAAGCTTTATTTAAAGCAGCACTGTCAGCATTCGAAAAATCTACAGAAACAGCAATATTTTTAATACTTTGACTTTCCTTAGGCGTGAATTGAAGCTGAAGATTGTGTGGTGAGTGATTTAATGTTTTTGATTTGACTTTAGCAATAAAAGGTTTAAAGACAATGTAAAGCAGCAAAGCAAAAAGACCTAAGGCCAATGGAACTACGGTAAGCCATAAAACGATTGGATTTTCTGAATTTTCCAGCCACGAAGTGATTTCGTCATACACTAATTTTGCATTAAGAGAAACAATAATCGAAGCAATAATCCAGGAAACAACCTGCGTAAGTTTAGAGATGTGAAAACCATTCATCTTCGATTTATCACTCACAAAATGAATAAGTGGAATGATAGCAAATCCTAACTGCAGACTCAAAATCACCTGACTTAAGATCAATAGCTTTCCAGTTACGCTTTCACCATAAATTAAGATTACGATAACAGCAGGAATAATCGCAATTAAGCGGGTGATAATTCGGCGAACCCAAGGCTGTATTCTGAAATGAAGATAACCTTCCATTACAATTTGCCCAGCCAAAGTTCCCGTTACGGTTGAACTTTGCCCGGCAGCAATTAAGGCGATTGCAAACAAAGCCGGAGCCCATTTGGTCCCTAAAATCGGTTCCAGAAATTGATGTGCATCCTGAATTTCGGCGACTTCATACATCCCGTTCTTGTGAAAGGTAGCGGCAGCTAAAATCAAAATCGCGGCATTTACAAAAAAAGCAAGATTTAAGGCAATTGTTGAATCGATGAAGTTGTATTTCAAAGCTTGTTTGATTCCGGCCGGAGTTCTGTCGAATTTTCGGGTTTGTACCAAAGAAGAGTGTAAATAAAGATTATGCGGCATAACCGTTGCGCCAATAATTCCAATGGCGATATATAAAGCTGCTGAATTAGGAATAGATGGAATTAATCCCTCTAAAACCTTATGCATTTCAGGTTCTGCAAAAATCATTTCGAAGATAAAAGAAAATCCAATAATCGCTACTAAAGCAATAATAAAGGCTTCCATTTTGCGAATTCCTTTATTAATCAGGAAAAGTAACAAAAACGTGTCTAAAACAGTTATTAAAACAGCTTCAAGAAGCGGAATCCCAAAAAGCAGATTAATTCCAATCGCCATTCCGAGAACTTCTGCCAAATCACAGGCGGCAATAGCAATTTCCGCCAGAAAATATAAAATGTAGTTGATCGGTTTTGAGTACGTCTCTCTTGAAGCTTGTGCAAGGTCACGTTGTGTTACAATTCCGAGGCGAGCGCTTAAACTTTGCAGTAGCAAAGCCATTAAGTTACTCATTAGCAGAACCCAGAGAAGAGTATATCCAAACTGACTTCCGCCTGCAATATCTGTAGCCCAGTTTCCGGGATCCATATACCCAACACTTACCAAATAAGCGGGACCCAAAAAGGCTAATATTTTTCTGAAACCTGTTTTTTTATGTTCTGTAGAAACCGATTGGTTAACTTCTTCTAATGATTTTGTCATTCGTAATATATTGATTTTCCAAATATATAGAAAAATTACATTAGAGCAACAATATTTTTAGTCTTGCCTAAAAGTTAAATGTTCGAATTCAAACAATTTGGGCATAAACCTGATAAGGTAAAGTTGATTTCTTTTACTTTATAATTATGCGGCATAATATAACTTGGCTTGACATTTTCAAGACAAGTAATTTCATGACAGTTTTCACAGCTGAAATGAGCATGATTATGAATATGTACCCGCTGATGCGAATGATTGCATTTTGCATATTTTACAGTACCGTCAAGATTCGAAATTTTATGAATAATGTCATCATTCATCAATCGCTCCAAAATTCTATAAATGGTCACACGATCGCAAATTCCATTTAATTGTTTTTGTATTTCTGTATGGGACAAGGCTGTTCTCGATTTCTCAAAAACCTCTAAAACGGCCGTCTTTGCTGTAGTGTTACGTGTTTTTTTCATTTATTCCGAAAAAATTAAAAATATCGCAACAATGTTGCGATTTAATAAAAATGCATATATTTGCAATAAAGTTGCGTTAACAAATGTATTAAAAAATGAAGAAAACCACGACTAATATTTATGATATTTTAGGAATTTCAAGTGCAGCGATTTGCCTGGTTCATTGTTTGATTTTTCCAATGCTTACGATACTGCCTTTGGGTCTAAGTCACAATCCTTTTATCGATTTAGTTTTTGCATTCTTGGGAACATTTGCTGTTTCAAAAATTATTCAAAAATCAAATATATTAATTTCTGCTGTTTTAACTGTTTCGATGGGTTTAATTTGGATTAGTATCCTGAGCGAATTATTTCTGGATATTCATTTACACCTAATTTATTTTGGAGGTGTTGGAATGATTATAGGCCATTTGCTAAACTATAAATGGCATAAAAAACAAAATCATTAAAATCAAGGATTATGAAAAAAGACAATTTTGATGTAATTATCATTGGCGGAAGTTACAGCGGTTTATCTGCAGCCATGAGCTTAGGGCGTTCTTTGCGTCAGGTTTTGGTTATTGACAGTGGTTTACCCTGCAACAGACAAACACCGCATTCTCATAATTTCATAACGCATGATGGAGAAACGCCAGCTGCTATTTCGGCGAAAGCCAGACTACAATTGGAACTATATAAAACAGTTCAGTTTTATAATGGATTAGCCATAAAAGTCTTGCAAGCGGAAAATGGTTTTGAAGTCACAACTGAATCTGGCGATGTTTTTACAGCAAGGAAACTTTTATTTGCAACCGGTGTAAAAGACCTGCTTCCGGAAATTAAAGGATTTGCAGATTGCTGGGGAATTTCGGTTTTGCATTGCCCGTATTGTCATGGCTATGAAGTTAAATACGAAAAAACAGCTATCATTGCTAATGGAGAAATGGGTTATGAATATGCCAAATTGATTTCAAACTGGACAAAAGACTTGAGATTGTGTACCAATGGAAAATCAGAATTAACGCCTGAACAAACACAAATTCTTAAAAATCATGGTGTTTTGATTTTGGAAGAAGAAATAAATTTTTTCGAAAATAATGCCGGATATATCTCAAATATTGTTTTCAAAAATGGAGAAAAGATTGCTGTAAAAGCCATTTACGCAAGACCGCCATTTCAACAACATTGTCAGTTACCACAAGTTTTAGGTTGCGAACTCAATGAACAAGGATTGGTAAAAGTAGATTTTATGCAGAAGACAACCGTTCCTGGTATTTACGCAAGTGGAGATGCTACCACCCAAATGCGTTCTGTGGCTTTGGCAGTTTCTTCAGGATCTTTTGCGGGAGCAGCAATCAACAAAGAACTTATTGACGAGGATTTTTAACGGATTGAAATTGAATTGTTTTAAAAAACTTTATCAGTTTTTATTGTTTGTCGAATTTAATTTTTAGATTTGTCTAAATTTAATTTTATAACAATGAAATATTTATTTTCGATATTATTTATAATTTCGGCAAAAGTCACCTTTTCACAAACCATATCCGGAAAAGTCTCTTCTGATGATCCTACAGCGGAAATTAATATCAGATTGATAAATACTGATTTTAAAGCGCAAACAGACAGTTTAGGTAATTATAAAATAGAAAATCTAACTCAGGGTAACTATAGAATTCAGGTAACCTCGACTGGATTCAAACCAGTAACCCAAAAGTTTTCTATTGTTGAAGGACAAAATTTAACTCTTGATTTTGAATTAAAAGTAGATAAAAATGAACTGAATGAAGTGGTAGTTTCCGGGACTTTAAAACCGGTAAAAAGACTGGAAAGTGCAGTTCCGGTTGAGGTTTATTCACCGGTTTTCTTCAAGAAAAATCCAACTCCAAGTATTTATGAGGCACTTCAAAACATAAACGGCGTTCGTCCACAGCTGAATTGCGGGGTTTGCAATACAGGTGATATTCACATTAACGGGCTCGAAGGTCCGTATACTTTGGTCATGATAGACGGAATGCCGATTGTCAGCAGCTTATCTACAGTTTATGGGTTAAGCGGAATACCGAATTCGTTGGTCGAAAGAATCGAGATTGTAAAAGGTCCAGCTTCGTCTTTGTACGGAAGTGAAGCGGTTGGTGGCCTGATCAATATCATTACCAAAAACCCAACCAGTGCTCCGGTTTTTTCAGCCGATTATTTTGCAACTTCTTATTTTGAAAGCAATCTTGATTTGGGAACTAAATTTAATGTTGGCAAAAGAGCCACATCAATCGTAGGTTTAAATTATTTCAACTATGATCAGGTAATCGACAAAGACAAGGATAATTTTACAGATGTGACACTTTCAGAGAGGATTTCGCTTTTTAATAAATGGAGTTTTCAGCGAAATAATAATCGATTGTTTACGGTTGCGGTTCGTGGAATGTACGAGGATCGCTGGGGCGGAGATGTTCGCTGGGAAAAGCAATTCCGTGGAGGCGATGAAATTTACGGCGAAAGCATTTACACCAAAAGAGGTGAATTAATAGGAAGTTATCAATTGCCGTTTGAAGAAAAACTGATGCTTTCGTTCTCTGGAAATGTGCATTATCAGGACAGCCGTTACGGAACAACTTCGTATATCGCCAATCAGAAAATTGGTTTTTTACAATTGACCTGGGATAAAAAAATCGGTCGAAATGACCTTCTTGCCGGGATCGCAAGTCGATATACTTATTATGATGACAATACAACGGCAACAAAAGAAGCTGAAAGCACGTGGTTGCCGGGAATTTTTGTTCAGGACGAAATTACCTTTTCTCCTAAAAGTCAGATTTTACTAGGAATGCGTTATGATTACAATTCTATTCATGGTTCTATTTTTACACCAAGATTTGCTTACCGGTTTAAAGCAAATGAAAATACAATTTTCAGACTGAATGCCGGAACCGGATTTCGGGTTGTTAATCTTTTTACTGAAGATCATGCTGCGCTTACAGGCTCCAGAGATGTTGTAATAGCAAATAATTTGAATCCGGAACAATCTGTAAATGTGAATTTAAATTATATTCAGAAGATAAACTTTGGTAACGGAACTTTTATGGGAATCGAAACAACAGCTTTTTATACCCGTTTTAGCAATAAAATCATTTCAGATTACGAAACAGATCCCGATAAAATCATTTATGATAATATTGATGGTTATGCTTTAAGCCAGGGAATCAGCACCAATATTGATTTGAATTTTCCTTCCGGTTTAAAATTTATTGTTGGGGCAACGTTTCTGGATAACAAAAATGTGGAAGGCGGTATTTCGCAAAGACCTTTTCTAACTGAGAATTTCACCGGAACCTGGAGTGTTTCCTATAAAATTCAACCGTGGAATCTGTCTTTAGACTATACCGGAAATTTGTACAGTCCAATGAAACTGCCTTTGTTGAGTGAAACCGATCCAAGAAGCCCTGAATCGCCGTGGTATAGCATTCAGAATATTCAGTTTACGTATTCGGGATGGAAGAATTTTGAGATTTACGGCGGAATCAAGAACCTGCTTAATTTTACGCCAATGCAAAATAATCCGTTTTTGATTTCAGGAGCAGAAGATCCTTTTGATAAAAATTCTGATGGACTGCCTTTTGATACCACTTATGTGTATGGCCAGAATCAGACTATTCGTGGTTTTTGGGGATTGCGCTATACATTTAGGTAAATTTTGCATTTTTTGAATCTGTGGCAATAAAAAACATGAAAAAGCTATTTCTATTCATTCTTTTCTTCAGCATTACTTCAGCCGGATTTTGTCAGTTGAAAAGTCATTCTTTTGAAGCAATTGATAGCTTACAACAAATCCAAAAGCGAAAAATAATCGTTTTTATTCATACAAATTGGTGCCAGTTTTGCCAAAGGATGAAAAGTACGGTTTTCAAAAATCAGGAAATTATTCAAAAACTAAATTCGGATTTTTACTTTGTTGACTTTAATGCAGAAGGAAAAGATGCTGTAAGATTTAATAATCAGACTTTTAAATACCGGCCAACAGGAAATAATGTTGGTGTTCATGAATTGGCTTTACAATTAGGAACGATGAACAATCAAATTGTTTATCCGGTTTTGTGTGTTCTAAATGAGAAATACGAAATCATTTTTCAATATAGCAGCTACCTGAAACCACAAGATTTTAAATTGCTTTTGGAAAAATTGAAAGAATAAATTTTCTTATTTTTGAAAATGGATTCCTCTCAAATCAAACACTTCGATTATATTTTTACCGGAGCAGGTTTATCTGCCTTGATGACTGTTTACAAAATGATTCAATCCGGAAAATTCACAGACAAATCAGTTTTGCTACTGGATGAAAATTCAAAAAAAACAAATGACAGAACCTGGTGTTTTTGGTCTGAAAATCAAACTTTATGGGATTCAGTTATTTCTAAAAAATGGAATTCGGCATCATTCGCTAATGAAGATTTCAGGCGTAATCTAGACTTAAAACCCTATCAATACAATCAAATTCGGGGATTAGATTTTTACAATTTTGTTTTGAATGAAATTTCCAAACACTCTAACATTACTTTTCTAAACGAAAAAGTTACCGATATCAATGAACTCGAAACACACGTTTTTGTCGGAACAGAAGAGAGCCGTTTTACCTGCAGTTATTTATTCAACAGTATTTATACAAAGGCTTTTGCTGAAAGTCAAACGAAATATCCAGTTTTGAAACAGCATTTTATAGGCTGGTTTGTAAAATCAGAAAACGAAATCTTTACTCCTGAAAAAGTGATTTTCATGGATTTTTCGGTAGAGCAAAAAGGAAATACCAGATTTATGTATGTTTTGCCAATTTCCAAAACCGAAGCTTTGGTTGAATATACTTTATTTTCAGAAAATTTGCTTTCAAAAGAAGAATACGAAAAAGAGATTGAAATTTATCTGAAGAAACTCGGCGTAAGTCAATACAAAATTCTGGAAAAAGAGCAGGGAAGTATCCCAATGACCAGTTTCCCTTTTTGGAAAAGAAATACAAAACGTGTCCTCAACATCGGAACTGCCGGCGGATGGACAAAGGCGAGTACCGGATATACCTTTAAAAATTCAGATAAAAAGTCGTCAAAATTAGTTACCTATCTTCAAAATAAAGACCCAAAAATGTCTTTCTTTCATAAAAAAAGCAAATTTTGGTTTTACGATTTATTGCTTTTGGACATACTCTACCGCCACAATGAATTAGGAAGTTCAATCTTTTCCTCTTTATTCAAAAAAGGAAATCCCGCTTTAATTTTTAAGTTTTTAGATGAAGAAACGAGTTTGTTTGAAGATCTTAAAGTGATTTTGAAATGTCCTAAAGTACCGTTTATCAAAGCTTTGTTTAGAGTGATTGCTAAGTGAAAATTTCTCACGCAGATTCTACAGATTAAGCAGATTCTACTGTTACATTAGATAAAAAATCTGTAAAATCTGTAAAATCTGCGAGCCAAAAATACATAAGGACTATTGAAGATATATCAGGATGTAATTTAGACTTTCGGCTTTATGACTTTCAAACATTCAACTTCCATCAATCGAACTATAACAAAACTTTATACTTCAAATTAACTAGTTGCGGGGAAACTTTGTAACTTTGCAGTTCAAAAGTAAAATTTAAAAATAAAAAATATGTATCCACAAGAAATGGTAAAACCAATGGAGGCTGAATTAACAGCTGCTGGTTTTCAAGATTTACATAGTGCGGAAGCTGTTGATAATGCCATCAAAGCTGAAGGTACCACATTAGTCGTTGTGAATTCTGTTTGCGGTTGTGCAGCAAGAAATGCACGTCCGGGAGCAAAAATGAGTTTAGAAGGCGCTAAAAAACCAGATCACTTAATTACAGTTTTTGCTGGTGTTGACAAAGAAGCAGTTGATGCTGCAAGACAACACATGTTTCCTTTTCCTCCATCTTCGCCAAGTATGGCTTTATTCAAAAACGGAGAATTGGTTCACATGTTAGAGCGTCACCACATCGAAGGCCGTCCGGCTGAACTAATTGCTGAGAATTTACAGGATGCTTTTAACGAGTTTTGCTAATTCTTAAGCTTCTAAGTTTAGGGACAGAGGTCCAAAGTAACAAAGCGACAAAGATTTTGTAAAGCACCTTCGGGTGCTTTTTTTATGGATAAAAGTGAAAAAACTTAGAACTTTAGAAGCTTTGCCACTTAGAACCTTTTTTCCTAACTTTGCGGCTTCAAAAAATATTCTCAACTTAAACTGTTTATAGCATGCAACTGTACAACACCTTAAGCGCAGAAGAAAGAGCCATCATGATTGATGATGCCGGTAAACAACGACTCACGTTGTCTTTCTATGCGTATGCCAAAATTCAAGATCCCAAAAAATTTCGCGATGATTTATTTGTAGCCTGGAATAAGCTCGATGCTTTAGGCCGAATTTACGTTGCCACAGAAGGAATAAACGCCCAAATGAGTATTCCTGAAGAAAATTTAGAAGCTTTTAGAGCAACTCTTGAGATTTACGATTTCACGAAAGGCATACGTTTGAATGAAGCTGTAGAACACGATGACCATTCGTTTTTAAAACTGACGATTAAAGTCCGTGATAAAATTGTGGCCGACGGTTTAAACGACGAAACTTTTGATGTTACCAATATTGGTGTCCACCTGAAAGCAAAGGAATTTAATGAAATTCTTGATGATCCAAATACGATTGTAGTCGATTTTAGAAACCACTACGAAAGTGAAGTGGGACATTTCAAAGGCGCCATTACTCCCGATGTAGAAACTTTCAGGGAAAGTCTGCCAATTATCAACGAACAGCTTCAGAATCATAAAGAAGATAAAAATCTGGTAATGTATTGTACCGGTGGAATTCGCTGCGAAAAAGCCAGTGCATATTTTAAGCATCAGGGATTTAAAAACGTTTACCAGTTAGAAGGCGGAATCATTAATTACGCCAAACAGCTTAAAGAGGAAGGTTTGGAAAGCAAATTCATTGGTAAAAACTTTGTATTTGATAATCGTCTGGGTGAAAGAATTACAGAAGATATCATTTCGCAATGCCACCAATGCGGAAAACCTTGCGATAACCACACCAATTGTGAGAATGACGGATGTCATTTATTGTTCATTCAGTGTGATGAATGTAAATCGGCGATGCAAAACTGCTGTTCTGCAGAATGTCTTGAAGTTGTAAACATGCCTTTGGTAGATCAGGTAAGACTGAGAGCCGGAAAACAGGTTGGAAATAAAGTTTTCAGAAAAGGAAAATCGGATAATTTAAAATTCAAACATTCAGGAGAACTGCCAAATGTAGCCTTAGGTGCTGCTGAAAAAGCACTTGACATTCGTCAAAAGGTAAAAATCAAAAAAGTATTGTTAGGAAAAGCAGAACATTATTATGTAAAAGCGCAAGTTGGACAATTTACTGTTGAAAATAATGAATTGAACAGCGGTGATAAAATCTTAATTTCCGGACCAACAACTGGAGAACAGGAAATGATTTTAGAAAAATTCATTGTTGACGGAACTGAAACTCAAATAGCTAAAATTGGTGATAAGGTCACTTTTGAAGTGCCATTCAGAATTAGATTGTCTGATAAAATATATAAGATTTTAGGATAAATTTATTTTAAAACTAATTCAGGAAACCTATTTTGTATTTAACAGAATAGGTTTTTTATTTTATTCGCTGGAAAAATCAAGTTCATCAAAGTCTTCAATTTCAGATAACTTAATCAATTTTGTTCTACTGATTTTAGTTTCTTTTTTCTCAAAAATTTCATCATCATCATAAGTGTTTTCATTGATGTTTTGGTTTACGATTTTTTTGTGTGTTAGGAAATTGATACTTGTTTCTGTGAGAACAATTGGTCCCCGGTTACTGCTTCCATCGTAACCAATCAACTCTAAATCATTATTTTGAAGTCTAAATGTATAAGACCAATATCCATATCGGCCGTGACTGTAATTAATAAATAGTTTGTTTTTATCGATTTGAAAGTCGAGTTCCGGGGCATAATAAACACCGCCATCTTCGTTTTCAGAGGAGAAGCAATTATAATTTTTAACCGCTAATTCATAGCCGCTTTTTTTATTTAAAAGAACGATAATTCCTCTGCGATTTCGATCTAATTTACCTCGATATTCATGGGTAATAAATTTACTTTTATCTGTGCCTTTTATAATTAATACACAATCTTCTAATCCGTCTTTATTTAGATCGCCGTAAATGGTGTCAAAAGGCATATGATTTTTAGGGATAAAATCAGCAAGATTCTTTTTGATTTCGATGGCAGGTTCTTCGACTTCGGGAATTTCTTTTAAATCGACAACTTCTGCTTCCTGTGATTTTTTACTTGTTTTAGAATCTTTACAGCTGTTTAATACATAAAGTAGCAGAATTGTTATAATAACTAAGCAATATTTCTTGATCATAATCAGGCAATTTTTATATAAGATGAGGGTAGTATTCTGATAATTCTTAAATCCCAAATTTAGCATCAATATGATGCTTTTCAGCATACGCTTTTCCAGCATTCATTAATTTGGTAAACCTGACATCAGCTTCAGTTTGAGTTGAGGCATCAAAATCGGCTATTGCTTTTTGAATTTCTTCAGGTGATGCTTTTTCGTCCTTCATTTTAGCAATTGGCAAATAACCTTCCTTTTGTTTTGCAATTACATAAGAAAATAAGTTTTTAGATGCCTGAAGCATTTCTTTATTGTCATCATCTTCCGTTATATCATTAATTTTTTTTAATTGAATTTCTAAATTTGATATGTTGTATTTAAAAGCATCCTGATAAGAAGACGGAATCATCTTTTTTTGGCTTTCGTCATAAACCAGAGCTTCAGATTCCAGCTTATTGCTGATTTCCTTACCGCCAAATCGGGATAACAAATTCGAATTTAGAACGGCAATATCAAAAGTCTTCTCGGGTGAAAAATTGCTGCAGGAAGTAGAAACCAAACTTCCTGTAATTACTACTAAAAATAGGATGGTAGTATTTAATATTTTTTTCATTTTTAATTCTGTTATTATTTATCCTTTTAATATTTTGCTTTTCTCGCTTTCAAATTCTTCCGAAGTCAGAATTCCGGCATCTAAAAGTTCTTTTAAATCCAGTAATGCTTTTTTTTTGCCTTCCATAGCATTTCCTGAATCTGTTTTTTGCGGTTCTTCTTTCTGAATTGGTGTTACAACCGTTCCGGAAGGCGCATATTTCAGAATCAATTCGGTAATTTCATTGAAACCTTTCACGTTCGAATAGTCAATTGCTTTTTGTTCTTTTACGTTTACAATTGAAGCATCGGCTTTGTTTTCCAATAAATATTTTACCACATCTTTTTTTCCGTTGGCTGCGCTGTAATGCAAAGGCGTATTTCCGGACTCGTCCTGAATATTGATGTTGGCTCCGGCTTCAACCAGTAATTTTACCATGCTTAAATTGCCTTTTTTGGTGGCAACATGCAGCAGACTTTCTCCGCCATAAGTATAAGAACTGTTTAGTGTAAAACTAGAGTCGTTCGAAATATTAGTCGCACTAACAATCCAATCCAAGTAGTCGTTCATAGAAGAAGTATCCTGAGCGACAGGTTTGCTGTAATTAACATCAACTCCGTTATCTAAAAACAAGGACACAATCTCCTTTTGATTATTCGCGCAGGCGTACCAAATTGGTGAGTATCCATTATTGTTTGAAGTTAAAACATCTGCACCTCTTTCGACTAATAATTTAGCCAACATTCGGTTGGTTTCGTAGCAGGCGATTAAAAGTGCATTTTCTCCCGAATGATTTATGTGATTAATAGCTGCACCATTATCCAAAAGCAAGGTCACCATCGGAATTGATTTGGTATAACAAGCGTAAATCAAAGGGGTATTTCCTTGTTTATCTGTCACATTAATATCAGCTCCTTTTTCTAAAAGCAACAGAATTATTTCACGATTTAATTTTGCTGATGCTAATAACAATGGTGTTTCTCCATTGTTATTCAGTAAATTGACGTCAACTCCGGCTTCTAGCAACTTTATTGCAATTTCAATTTGAGCTGTCTGGACTGCTAAATGTAAAAGGCTGTTCCCGTATTTATCGTTTTTGGTAATTTCGGCACCATTTTCCAAAAGATACAAAGCTGTTTGCTTTTGTTTTTGAAGGCAGGCAAAATACAGAGGCGTTTCTCCCTGATGATCTTCGTAATTAATATCGGCACCGTCTTCGGTCAGGATTTTTACAATATCCAGATACCCTCTGTGAGCGGCATAATGAATTGCGGTTCTTCCTTTTTCGTCTGTATATTTTACATCCACTTCTTTATTCTGAAGCAGCAATTCGGCTATTTTTCTGTTTCCGTTTTCGCAGGCAATTATAAATGACATTGACATGTATGAGGATTTTAAGTTTATTGTTTCATCAAAAGTTCTACCGTTTTAATTTTCAGATTATCTCCGGAAGCAAGCATTAAGGCAGTTTCATCTTTATCGTTAGTAATCGAAATATCTGCTCCTTGTTCCAGTAGTAATTTTACTTTTCGATAGGTTTCTTTCGCCATTTCTGCATCATAGTTAACGTTGTAAGCACATACTTTATGCAAAATGGTATTTCCATGATTGTCTTGTTCATTGATGTCTAAAGAAACATTACCTAAAACCGATTTCAGGATATCCGATTTCTTTTCTACAATAAAATCAATTCCAGATTTAGGCTGTCCGTAATATTGTGCACAAAAGTTTACATCAGCGCCATCAGACAATAATCTTTCTAAAAACCGGATATCACTTTCCGAACCAGAAACAGAACTGATAAAATTAGTCAATAACGTTCGTCCGTCTCTGTTCACAACATTAAAATCAGGTGAAGAAATTGAGGCTAAAGAATCGTACATATCATAAGAAAACTGCTCCGCAACAGCGTAATAAAAAGCAGTGTTGTCCTGGTTGTCTGTTTCGTTTGGATCTGCACCATTTTCGAGTAAGAACGGAATCAATTCTTTTTTGTTTCTTTTAACCGCCGATATAAGTGGAGTAGTGCCAACAATGTTTTTTTCGTTAATGTCAACTCCATTTTCCAGAAGCAATTTGATGTATTCTTTTACTTTCTCTGCATCTAAACCATAAGTATTTAGTGTTTTGAAAATTAAATTTTCGCCGGCATTGTTTTTATATTGCGTATTTGTACCGAAATCATCAATTAAAACTTTAATAATTTTTGGAGAAATACCTTTTTCAAGGAAATATCCCAGCAAAGTCTGATCGCTGATTTCGTCATTAATATTATCTGCTTTTGACATCAATTCTTTGAAAAAAGAAATCGATTCTTCGTCATCTTTCAGATAAAGACTCAAAGGAGCAAAAATGGATTTGTCAAAACTGTCCAACTCGTAAATATCAGTTTCGATAATACGGGCATTTATTAATTCTTCTATGAAATCAATTTCTTTGGCTTCAATTATTTTGGCTGCGATTTGAGAAAAATTGTTTTTAAGATATTGTTCATTAAAATTTTCTCCGTTATTTAGACATTCTCTGGCCTCGTCAAATTTTCCCTGAAAAAGGAAATTTTCAATCTGGTTTTGTGTTTGCATTTGAATATATTTAAAAGTGGAAGTTTAAGATTTTTAATTCAGGTTTCGTTTGTAATTATGGATTTCGAAAACGATGCTGTAAGATAAAACATAAAATTCAGAAATATATTTCAGGATAAAAATTTAAAATCACATTTTAACCAACAAAACAAGCGGAATACAATTTTTGAGCAAAAATATCATTAAGCTCGAAGAAAATCTGAAAGCAGAATTATGAAAAATAGATGTAATAAAGAGTCATATTTTATTTAACAAACCATTAGTTTTAATCGATAAAATGCAAACTAAAAAAAATACTATCTTTACCGATCAAACGTTTATGAACTTAAGTTGCACTTTTGCAACACTACATATAGAATTATGGCATGTACAAGTTGTTCAACCTCAGATGGCGGCGCACCAAAGGGTTGTAAAAATAATGGGACTTGCGGCACCGACAGCTGCAATAAATTAACGGTTTTTGACTGGCTTTCGAACATGAGCCCGTCAAATGGAGAAGCAATTTTTGATTGTGTTGAGGTTCGTTTTAAGAACGGCCGCAAGGAATTCTTTAGAAATTCAGAAAAATTAACTTTAAGTATCGGTGATATTGTAGCTACTGTTGCTTCACCCGGACATGATATCGGAATTGTTACTTTGACAGGCGAATTGGTAAAAATTCAAATGAAGAAAAAAGGAGTAAATCCTGAAAGCAATGAAGTTCCCAAAATTTACAGAAAAGCATCTCAAAAAGATATCGATATCTGGTCAGTAGCTAGAGATCGTGAGGAACCAATGAAAGTTCGTGCCCGTGAATTGGCGATTCAGCATAAGCTGGAAATGAAAATTTCGGATATTGAATTTCAGGGTGATGGATCAAAAGCGACGTTTTATTACACTGCAAACGATCGTGTCGATTTTAGAATGCTGATTAAAGATTTTGCTAAAGAATTCAGTACAAGAGTCGAAATGAAACAAGTTGGTTTCCGTCAGGAAGCAGCCCGTTTAGGAGGAATCGGTTCTTGTGGCCGTGAACTTTGCTGTTCTACCTGGTTAACTGATTTTAGAAGTGTAAATACTTCAGCAGCGCGTTACCAACAGCTTTCGCTAAACCCTCAAAAATTAGCAGGACAATGCGGAAAATTGAAATGCTGTCTAAATTATGAATTAGACACGTATATGGATGCATTGAAAGACTTCCCGGATTACGATACTAAATTAGTGACCGAAAAAGGAGATGCAATCTGTCAAAAACAGGATATTTTTAAAGGATTAATGTGGTTTGCTTACACGAATAATTTTGCAAACTGGCACGTTTTGAAAATCGATCAGGTAAAAGAAATTATTGCCGAAAATAAACAGAAAAATAAAGTTTCTTCACTGGAAGATTTTGCTATCGAAGTAATTGCAGAACCTGAAAAAGACTTCAATAATGCAATGGGTCAGGAAAGTTTAACACGTTTTGATCAGCCTAAAAAGAAGAAAAAACCAAACAGAAAACGCAAAAATGCTGAAACTGCAGGTGTTGTGACTCAAACAAAGCCGCAGCAGGATAAAAACCACAATAATAATCCAAAACCATCAGGAAATAATAAACCTTCCGGAGGAAATCAAAATCAGCAGAACAAACAAGCTAATCCGAACAATCAAAATAACCAGAACAAACCGAATAATAATAAAAAACCAAATCATTCGAATAAGCCCAAATCGAATGATAATAAACCAGCTGAACCTAGAAAACCTATAATTATTACTAAAAATGAGAATAAAAAATAGCGGAATTCTTCTTTTGGCAGCTATACTTCTTTTTTCATGTGATAAAAAAAGAGTATTTGATGAGTACAAATCTGTTGGAAGTGCCTGGCACAAAGACAGTATTGTAACCTTCGATTTGCCAGTTTTAGACTCCACAAAACGATACAATTTATTTGTAAATTTGAGAGATAACAACAATTATCCGTTCAATAATTTATTTTTAATTGTAGCTATAGAAATGCCAAACGGATTTACAAAAGTAGACACACTTGAATATCAAATGGCAAATCCGGACGGGACGCTTTTAGGTAATGGCTTTTCCGATATTAAAGAAAGTAAACTGTACTTGAAAGAAAATGTGAAGTTTAGAGGTAAATACAAAGTTCACATCAAGCAAGCTGTAAGGCAATCAGGAAAAATTCCCGGAGTTCAGGAGTTAGAAGGTATCACAGACGTAGGTTTTAGAATAGAAAAAAAAGATTAGACAATAGTTATGGCTGCTAAAAAAAACAATCAATCAAATACAGTAAAAGATATTAAATACTATCAAAAAAAATTCTGGCGAATTTTTGCATACGGTTTATTAGGTCTTTTAGCTTTCTTTTTATTTGCTTCCTGGGGGCTTTTTGGTTCAATGCCTTCTTTTGAAGATCTGGAAAATCCGGATTCCAATCTGGCTACCGAAATTATTTCTTCAGATGGAGTAGTAATTGGTAAGTATTTTAAAACCAACAGATCACAGCTTAAATATTCTGATTTGCCAAAAAACCTGGTAGAAGCTTTAGTTGCTACTGAAGATGCCCGTTTTTACGAGCATTCAGGAATTGACGGACGTGGAACTTTAAGGGCTATTTTTACTTTAGGAACTAATGGAGGTGCGAGTACCCTGACACAGCAATTGGCAAAACAATTATTTCATGGAGAAGGTTCCAAATTCCTTCCTTTCAGAATTGTACAAAAGATAAAAGAATGGATTATTGCTATTCGTCTGGAAAGACAATATACCAAAAACGAAATCCTGGCAATGTACTGCAACGTTTATGATTTCGGAAATTATTCGGTTGGAGTTAGCTCAGCGGCACAAACCTATTTCTCCAAAGATCCAAAAGATTTAACAGTAGATGAGTCGGCAATATTGGTAGGAATGTTCAAAAACTCAGGATTATACAATCCTGTTCGGAATCCTGAGGGTGTTAAAAATCGTCGAAATGTAGTGCTTTCGCAAATGGAAAAAGCAAAAATGATTACAGATTCTGAAAAAACAAGACTGCAGGGATTACCAATTTCTTTAAAGTTTAAATTAGAGAGTCACCGTGAAGGAACAGCAACTTATTTTAGGGAATACCTTCGTGATTACATGAAAAAATGGATGGCAGATAACAAAAAACCGGACGGATCAGATTATGATATTTACAAAGACGGTCTAAAAATATATACGACTATCGATTCAAGAATGCAGGCTTATGCAGAAGAAGCAGTTTCTGAACACATGAAAAATTTGCAACAGCAGTTTTTTATTGAGATGAAAACCAATAAAAATGCACCTTTTGTCAGTATTACCCAAGCCGAAACTGAGAGAATCATGATGCAGGCGATGAAGAATTCTGTTCGTTGGGCCCAGATGAAAGAAATGGACAAAAGTGAAGATGATATTATAGCTTCATTCAAAGTTAAAACAAAAATGAGAATCTTTACCTGGAAAGGAGAGCGTGACACGACTATGACGCCAATGGATTCTATTCGCTATTACAAACACTTTTTACAATCCGGGTTAATGGCAATGGAACCGCAAACAGGTGCAATTAAAGCGTGGGTTGGCGGAATCAATTATAAATATTTTCAATACGATCACGTAGGGCAGGGAGCAAGACAAGTAGGATCTACTTTCAAACCTTTTGTTTATGCAACAGCTATTGAACAATTGAATATGTCTCCTTGTGATTCCATTTTAGACGGACCGTTTATGATTCACAAAGGGCGTCATCACGTAACAGAGGACTGGGAACCAAAAAACTCAAACCATACTTACCGCGGGATGGTAACTTTAAAACAAGCGTTAGCCGGTTCCATCAATACCGTTTCTGCAAAATTAATAGACAGAACCAGTCCTGAAGCTGTTGTAGAACTAACACGAAAATTAGGTGTTAAAACTGAAATTCCGGTACAGCCTTCAATCGCATTGGGAGCTGTTGATATTACTGTGGAAGATATGGTGGCTGCCTACAGCACATTTGCCAATCAGGGAGTGTATGTAAAGCCGCAGTTTTTAAGCCGTATTGAGAATAAAAGTGGTGAGGTTATTTATGAACCAATTCCGGAATCGCACGACGTTTTAAATAAAGATATTGCTTTTGCAGTAATCAAGTTGCTTCAGGGTGTTACAGAAACCGGTTCGGGAGCACGTTTGCGTACGCAAGGCGGAGGGAGTGGTGACAACCGCTGGACAGGTTATCCATATATGTTTACGAATCCTATTGCCGGTAAAACGGGAACTACGCAAAATCAGTCAGACGGTTGGTTTATGGGTATGGTTCCAAATTTAGTAACCGGAGTTTGGGTAGGTTGCGAGGACCGTTCAGCACGTTTCAAAAGTTTGACCTATGGACAGGGAGCTACCGCTGCATTGCCTGTTTGGGCCTACTTTATGAAAAAATGTTATGCTGATCCGGGACTTCAGGTTTCAAAAGCAGAGTTTGAGCGTCCGGCTAATCTTTCTATCAAAGTGGATTGTTACACAAGACCAGCTGCTGTTGTAAAAGATACTACCCAGACAGAACAAAATACAGAAGAGTTCGAACTATAGTTTTAGCTTTTTTAAAAGATAAATATCCTTTTGTTGCCATCTTTATTTAGATGAATACAAAAGGATATTTTTTTTTGATATGACGTTTTATTTTTTTACGAAATCGTTATAATTTAATCTAAAAATCTTATTTTTATCAAAATTACCCAGTGATAAAGACAGTTTGTTATGATTACAAAAAAAGTAAACAATGTTCAGGAAGCCATAACAGGTATTGAATCCGGAATGACCATCATGTTTGGCGGATTTGGTCTGTGTGGAATTCCTGAAAATACGATTGCAGCCTTAGTAAAAACCCAAATTTCAGATTTAACCTGTATTTCAAATAATGCAGGTGTTGATGATTTTGGTTTGGGATTGCTTCTTCAGAAAAAACAAATCAAAAAGATGATTTCCTCCTATGTTGGAGAAAATGCTGAGTTCGAGCGTCAGATGTTATCTGGAGAGTTAGAAGTTGAACTCACTCCGCAAGGAACTCTGGCAGAACGTTGTCGTGCCGCTCAGGCCGGAATTCCTGCATTCTTCACTCCTGCAGGCTACGGAACTGAAGTAGCAGAAGGAAAAGAAGTCCGTGAATTCAATGGTAAAATGCATATTATGGAAGAGGCTTTCAAAGCCGATTTTGCGATTGTAAAAGCATGGAAAGGTGATGAAGCCGGAAATCTGATATTCAAAGGAACTGCCAGAAACTTCAACGCCTGTATGGCGGGTGCAGCAAAAATCACAATTGCAGAAGTTGAAGAATTAGTTCCGGTTGGGACTTTAGATCCCAATCAGATTCATATTCCGGGAATTATGGTACAGCGTATTTTTCAGGGAGAAAAGTTTGAGAAGAGAATTGAGCAACGAACTGTAAGACAGAAGAATTAGATAATGAGATAATTTGTCAATTAGATAATTCTTTCGTGTGTTTTAATATTATCTAATTATCAAATTGACACATTAAATTTAATTGAGATAATGCGACAATTAGATAATTAATTTAGATTCTATAGCGTATTATCTGATTGGCACATTAACAAATTGACACATTAAAATTTATGGGACTTAGTAAAGAAGATATAGCAAAGCGAATTGCAAAAGAAGTAAAAGACCGTTATTTTGTCAATCTTGGAATTGGGATTCCGACTTTAGTTGCTAATTACGTAAGAGATGATATTTCTGTAGAATTCCAAAGTGAAAACGGAGTTTTAGGAATGGGACCTTTTCCTTTTGCCGGAGAAGAAGATGCCGATATTATCAATGCAGGAAAGCAAACCATTACAACGCTTCCGGGGGCGAGTTTCTTTGATTCGGCTTTTAGTTTCGGAATGATCCGCAGCCAGAAAGTCGATTTGACAATCCTTGGTGCGATGGAGGTTTCTGAGAACGGTGATATTGCCAACTGGAAAATCCCGGGCAAAATGGTAAAAGGAATGGGAGGTGCAATGGATTTGGTGGCTTCCGCCGAAAATATCATCGTTGCCATGATGCACGTTAACAAAGCAGGAGAATCTAAAATCCTAAAAAAATGTACGTTACCATTAACGGGTGTAGGCTGCGTTAAAAAGGTTGTAACTGAGCTTGCGGTTCTCGAAGTAACAGAAAAAGGTTTTAAGCTCTTAGAACGCGCGCCAGGCATTTCTGTTGAGCATATCATCGCTTCAACCGAAGCTGATTTGATTATTGAAGGGGAAATTCCAGAGATGTCAATTAATTAAAAAAATAATTCGTTTGTCTTCTCAGAGCAATTATTGCTTTTTTAATATTCTTCAAATAAAAACAGATTCAATTTTTAGATTGAATCTGTTTTCTAAATAATATTTTAGTTACTAGTAACAGAGTAACTATTGCAAGTATAATTTAATCCGTTTCCGTTCGTACCATAGGAAGAAGTAATTTCAAATCCAAATTGAACATTTCCTACTGTAACATTCCCAATCCATCCTTTACTCTTTATCCAGTTCAAAATTGCTTTTATATCGATAGTGGCATTATTGGTTTTTGTGGTGCGTAAAAATGAATATACATTATTTGCCCCATTATTTCCTCTAAAAACATTCCAGTTGTGGCCGCCAATACTTTGATTGGTATAAGCGGGAACTGCATTACCTGCTGCCGAATAGGTATAGGAAATTGGTTTAACATTACCTGATCCATCGGCACCTCCCGTGTAATTCATCCACAGCATGATTTCATTAGCATTATTACTATCCCAGATATCATAAGCAGATTCCCATGCACCGCCGCTCGGTGTAGTAGCACTAAATTTAGTAGTAAGGGTCGTGATTGAACTAAGAACTTTACCAATGTATTTTGTAGAATTTGGGTACGATTTTATTCCACCGGTATTAGGGTGGTTAGCCCAAACTCCCCATTGGCTGTAACTGTTTGCCCAAATAGACTGGCTTCCGGCTCCAGAGCCCCAAATATTATTATAAACAGTATATCCGCCATTGGACCAATTAGCCCATTGATCTGATGATGACCAGGAAGCTTTTACTTCTTGATCATTGCTGTCGTCAGTTGCTTCACAACTGATGAAGGCAATGCATAGCATTGCAAAAAAAAAAGTCTTTTTCATAAAAAATTAAATAGGTTAATAATAGTTAAGCTAATTTATTGATAATTTGATAGTTATGGTTTTTTTAGCTTAAAAATAATTAACTTTTCAACTTTTTTTATAAAAAATAAAGAATACCGAATTTTAATTCAAAGAATAAACCTTCTTATGGTAAAAATGACCATAATAAAGAAGAAGTTTTTGAGAATTTAATAATTTGTAAAAATCGTTTTATTAGTTTGGGTTACTTTAAAAGAGTAAATTCACAAAAAAATCCTGGTTTTACTTTCCTAAATTGGTTACCCAAATAGTACCAGATTTTCCGGCACCCATTTCAGTATAAGTACTGCTCATAATGGCTTTACAATGTTCAGTGCTTTTTTTCCAGCCCGTTACAACTTCTTCAGGGGTTTTATAATTGCGTGCAATCACTTCACCAACATAAGTGCCCGGATAACCTAATATTGATGCTCTTTGTATTGGACTTGTTCCTTCAGGAGAAATATGCGAAAAGTAATTTCGGTCATACATATCATGAGCGTAGTTAATTGCGGTTTGAGTTAAAATGGAATTACTTACCAATGGCGGTACAGAGGGCAAGTTTTCATCTCCACATGTACAGCCAGTTACTCTTAATTTATTAATTTCAATTAGAATTAGACTTGTCATATCCGTATCCTCAACAGGAACAGAATCTTCCTTCTCACAAGAGAGAAATAATACTGCCAAAATTATACAAAGAGGATATTTTTTAAACATGGAAAGAATGATTAATTAAGGTTGACAATTAGCTTTTTAAGAACGGATTAAATTACATAATAAGTTGTTTCCTAAAAAGAAATATTTTAAATACTCAAAAAGCGTAAAAAATAGTATTCATACAGAAATAAAATTATTTTATAATTTAGTTTCTAAAAGGTTTCAAAATGACCCGTTATAAAAATACAAAACCGCCCAATCAGGCGGTTTTTATATTAAAAAAGTTAGTTGACTCATTGCCGTAGCAATTTAGTAATTTAGTTTACAAATTCTCAAAAAAGTCATTCCCTTTATCATCCGTAATAATAAAAGCAGGGAAATCTTTTACAGTGATTTTTCGAACCGCTTCCATTCCTAATTCTTCAAAATCAACTACTTCTACTTTTAAAATATTGTCCTGTGCCAAAATAGCGGCCGGACCTCCGATAGAACCCAAATAGAATCCGCCATATTTGTTACAGGCATCAGTTACCTGTTTGGTACGGTTTCCTTTAGCGAGCATCACCATACTTCCGGCATGTTTTTGAAATTCATCCACATAAACGTCCATACGTCCTGCAGTTGTTGGTCCAAAACTTCCTGAAGCCATCCCTTCCGGAGTTTTTGCAGGTCCAGCGTAATAAACCGGGTGGTTTTTAAAATATTCCGGCATTGGTTTTCCGGCGTCTAATAATTCTTTGATTTTTGCGTGGGCGATATCACGGGCCACAATAACAGTTCCGTTTAGTTTCAAACGCGTTTTTATTGGATATTGCGATAGTTTTGCTAAAATATCTGCCATTGGCTGATCTAAGTCAATTTCAACCGGAGCTTCTAAATGTGGAGCGGTTTCCGGTAAAAACTGTTTCGGATTTACTTCTAGCTGTTCAAGGAAGATTCCGTCTTTGGTGATTTTTCCTTTGATATTTCTGTCGGCAGAACAGGAAACTCCCAATCCAACGGGACAGGAAGCTGCGTGACGGGGCAAACGAATAACGCGAACGTCATGTGTAAAATATTTTCCTCCAAACTGAGCTCCGATTTCACTTTCCTGACAGATTTTCTGAACACGTTCTTCCCATTCTAAATCACGAAATGCCTGACCGGACATGTTTCCTGTAGTAGGCAGATTGTCAAAATAACCTGCAGATGCTTTTTTAACCGTAGCCAAATTCGCTTCCGCAGAAGTTCCGCCAATGACCAAAGCCAAATGGTAAGGAGGACAGGCAGAAGTTCCTAAGTCTTTGATTTTTGCACGAATGAAAGCGTCAAGGGATTTATCGTTTAATAATGATTTTGTTTGTTGGTATAGATAGGTCTTATTGGCAGATCCGCCTCCTTTTGCCATGAATAAAAACTCATAAGAAGTTCCTTTTTTGGCGTAAATATCAATTTGTGCCGGAAGATTCGAACCCGAATTTTTTTCTTCAAACATTGAAATCGGAACAATTTGCGAATATCTTAAATTGCGTTTTTGATAGGTGTTGAAAATTCCTTTGCTTAACCATTCAGCATCATCAACGCCGGTAAAAATGCTTTCGCCTTTTTTGGCCATTACAATTGCCGTTCCGGTATCCTGGCAGCTTGGCAATTGTCCTTCGGCAGCAACAGAAGCATTTTGAAGTAAATTGTAAGCAACAAAACGATCGTTGTCTGTCGCTTCCGGATCGTCTAAAATATTTCTTAGTTTTTGTAAATGTGTTGTTCTCAACATGAACGAAACATCTGTCAAGGCTTCTTCAGCCAATAATTCTAAACCTTTTGGGTCAACTGTTAAAACTTCACGTGCTCCAAATTGTTCCACTTTTACAAAATCTGAAGTAATCTTGCGGTATTGCGTTTCATCCTTTAAAATAGGATAAGGATCCTGGTATATAAAATCAATCATTTCTTTGGTTTTTGGCAAAGTTAAAAATTATTTACCTAAGAAAGAATTTGAATTATAAGTGTTTCGGAGTTTATTGTTGGTTATGAAACTCATTGAAACTCATCTTTTTTTCAAAATAAGGTTTGTCTTTTACCGAAAGCAACTTCTTTTTCCATTGAGTTCCTTTTAGTGAAAACGAAATGGAATCAGAATAGGTTACAATTCCGGAATCTTCATTGCTATCATCTCCGGGCTCAAATGAAACAGTTTTGCAATAAAAACTTTCAGGGTCATTTTCAGATGCATTGCTTACAAATTCAGTCCAGCTTCCCCAACCGCTATCTGACATCGATTGCCATTGATGAACAAGCTGTAAATCATGCTTTTTCAGATAAAACAAATAATTTTCATGTGTATATCCACAGGCCGGATACCCAAATCCAATTTGTATAAAAGATGAATTCTTACCTGAAGCATTACTCAAACCTGAAGAACCACCCCATTCAGCACCTTTTTCGTAATTGGTAATGGTGATTCTGGAAGAGGTGATTTTGGTTTTATTCTGATAAAAATCAAGTCGAAATTTAGAAGTTAGAATACTGTCTTTGTCTGCCTTCAGTTCTGTTAAATTTGCCAGAATATGAGTGAACTCGGCATTTTTTTCATTTGAAAGGAAAATGGTATCTGTTCGTAATGTATTTTCTTCTGCTTTTGTTTTATCAGTAACAGCAGGAAGTTCTGTTGTTTCAGCAGAATTTACATTTACAACCAGATTTTTTTTCTGTTCTTTTTGACAGCTTGCCAGAATCAATAAGATGAAAATATGTTTAAGATTCATATTTAAAATCGTCAAATTTTAAAAAAACCACGTCGCCACAAAAATTGCCGTAATTACACAAATCAAATCTACCAAAAGCATCGTTCCCAAAGCATAACGGGTATTTTTAATATTTACCGAACCAAAGTAAACCGCAATAACATAAAAAGTACTTTCGGCACTGCACTGGAAAATACTGCTCAGTCTTGCCGTTAAGGAATCGGCGCCAAAAGTATTCATCGAATCAATCAAAAATCCTCTTGATCCAGCAGAACTAAAAGGGCGAAGCATAGCAACCGGCAATGCGTTTGTGATTTCTTTGCTCACTCCCATATTCGAAAAGATAAATCCAATGGCATCGCTGATGATTTCGAATAAACCGCTGTTTCTGAATAATGAAATAGCAACCAGCATTCCCAAAACATAAGGGAAAATAGTAACACCGGTTTTAACACCGTTGTTGGCTCCCACTACAAATGTGTCAAAGACAGTAGTTTCAGCTTCCTTGAATTTTTTCTCGTGGATAAATGAAAAGATCAGAGTGAAAGCAATAATTGCAATTAATATTAATCCCGAAAGATTAGAAGTGAAATAGTTTTTTCCGATTAAATCTAAATGATTCACATACATCAATAAACCAACAATAGCAGCAATCAAAGTCATTAAACCAATAAGCAGCGAAGCACTTTTAAAATTGATTTTTTGTTTTACACCTACAATTAAGAAAGCAGCAATGGTTCCGATGAATGAAGTAATAATACAAGGCAGCATTACATCGGCAGGATTACTGGCATTTGCAGCAGCACGATACCCGATAATTGACGTTGCAATTAAAGTTAAACCTGAAGCGTGAAGACACATAAACATAATTTGTGCATCACTGGCTTTGTCTTTTTCGGGGTTTATCTCCTGTAAACTTTCCATGGCTTTTAGTCCGAATGGTGTTGCAGCGGAATCTAATCCGAGGAAGTTTGCGGCAAAATTCAAGGTCATGTAGGATATCGAAGGGTGGTTTTTAGGGATAGTTGGAAACACTTTTACAAATACCGGACTTAGTACTTTTGCTAAATTCCCGGAAGCTCCGGAAACAATCAAAAGCTCCATCAACCCGCAGAAGAATGCCAGATAAGCAATCAACGGAAGTATTAAATCAACCAGAGTGCTTTTACATGTTGGTAATAAACCATCTGATTTTTGAAGACCGCTGTAGATTTTTACGGTTTTGTTTTTGTAAACATAAGTAGTATCGGAATTTAACGTGTCACGATTGACAATCATGGTCTGTTCCGGTGCATTTTTAATGCTGTCTTTGATGAAAGCGGGTAGTTGTTCAACGTATTTTTCTGAAACCAAAATCGGGTCATCTTTCTTTCCATTTAAAACAGAATCAATAGTATACGTATTGGCGGTAAATAAACTCACCACAATAAACACAATCGAAGAGATAAAAATCGTTAACCAAAATCTGCTTAATACCATAATTGTAATTTTTTGTAAATGTAATAAATCAATTGCAATGACAATTACAAAAGTAAATTTCGTGGTTTAAAGCGAAATTAATGTGGTTTGATTTTTTTAATTTTCATTCGATAATAACTTTAGTTTCCAGATAATTTTCAAAAGATTTAATTCCTTCAAAAAGAACTGCTTTTTTATGACTTTCAGTTTCATTAAAAAAGTCTGTTTCGATTTTGGTATGATCTTTTTTAACAGTTCTTTTCCAGGTTCCGATGACTTTTCCATTTTCAAGAATAACGGGTTTAAAGATTCCGTTTTTGGTAAAAGCTTTCGGTTGATGTTCCGGTAAAATAGAAACTTCCCGGGTTTTATACGAAATTAGAATCTCATCAAAAGCAGCAATAAAATGTACGCTTTCATCGAATTTATTGTCAACAGCATATTCTTTTCCAAACCAATATACTTGATTATCAACAGTAAAATGATTTAATTGCAACTCTATTGCATTGATGATGTTTTTACAAATTGTAACCGGAAAACCTGACCACCACGAAAAATCAAGAAGTGTTGCCGGGCCGTGACTTTCAAAATAACGTTTGGCTAATTTTGCCAGACCTTCTTCTTTTGTCAGTTTGGATTGAGGTTTTGGAACCCTTTCTTCCAATAACGAATATGTCATTTGTTTGCCTTTCATTTTGCCATTGCAGACTAAGCCATCTAATTCTGCATACATCATGATCAGAACAGGACTTAATTTATAATCGCCCGAAAACTTTTTGACATTAAGTTCCTGTATGATTTCTTCACGTGTTAAATGATTGTTCCCGGCCAGTATTTTTTCTATTGCTGAGTTGATCTTGTCAAATTCCTTTTCGTCACAGCCATACTTTTTCGTTTCGGCAAGAATAATGCGTTTCACCTGCGGTCCGGAAACATCGAGCATCCAGTAAATATCTTCCGACGAAACTAAATGCCAGGTTGGCCGCAAAATATGAGTCCGGATTATTTTTCCGGAATTAATAGCTTCTTCAATTTCTCTTTCAGTGGAATCACAGCGGGAACCAATTGTCCATTTCGCCATTGCGTAATCCTGAGCCTGCATCGCACCTAGATGTTTTACAATTTCTTCAGGCGAATTATGACTTGTTTTATCAAGTTTTTGAGCGACCAAACGATGATTTGAAATTTCGTGATGTGTCATCTTTTACTATTTTAAACCATATAAGTATGTAAGTTCATTTAAAACTTTGCGACTCTGAACCTTTGAATCTTTGCACCTCAGAAAAAACTATACATGAATAATTTCCTCCTCAATGAGTAAATCTTCAAGGCGCAAGCGAAGAAAAATCTGTGCTACGGCAATGGTATCTTTTTCACAATACGTTACAATTCGGTCAATATCTTTTTCGACATAAAAAACGTGAGCAACCTGACTTCCGTCGATATCGCCTTTTGGAGAAGGAACTCCGAGAATTTTAGTCAGTAATTTTAAAGATGTAAAATGCTTGTAATCTCCAAATTTCCATAATTCCAACGTATCCAGATGTGGAATTTCCCATGGCTTTTTGCCGAATAAATTCAGTTTGTCCGGAATGGCAATTTGGTTGATAATCATTCGGCGGGCGAGAAACGGAATATCAAATTCCTTAGCATTATGCCCACACAAAAGATGTTGAGGCTGATTGAAATGATTGCTCAGCAGATTATTAAAATCACGCAGAATCTTTTTCTCTTCTCCGAAGAACGAAGTAACCCTAAAATTCCGAATATCTCCTTTGATTGTAAAATACCCAACCGAAATACAAATTATCTTTCCGAACTCTGCCCAGATTCCGGCACGATCGTAAAATTCTTCGGGTGTAAACTCTTCTTTTCGCTGATATTGCGTTTTCAAATCCCAAAGTGACTTCATTTCTGCATCGAGCAAATTGAAATTTTCTTCTTCCGGAACGGTTTCAATATCAAGGAATAAAATGTTGTTGAGGTTTATTTTTTCAATCATTTTTTTGGAGACTTCTTAGATATTTAGATTGTTAGACTTACTTAGATTTTTTACAAATATGCGTAAAATTCTTACGATATAAAAAAGTGCTAGAATAAACTTTGCTGTGCAGTTGGGCTTTCATGTTCCAAAAGCCATTTTTTGCGGGATAATCCGCCGGCGTATCCGGTTAAGGATCCGTTTGTTCCGATAACGCGATGACATGGCACTACAATCCAAAGCGGATTTTTACCATTTGCAGATGCTACAGCCCGAATCGCTTTTACATCTCCAAGCTTTTTAGTCTGATCCATGTAGCTTACCGTTTTTCCATATGGAATTTCGAGTAAGGCTTTCCAGACTTTCTGCTGAAATTCAGTTCCTTGTGGATTAAGTTTTAATTCGAAATCGGTTCTTTTACCTTCGAAATATTCATTGAGCTGAAAAACTGCCTCTTGTAAAACTTCGGGAATAGTTTCTGAAACTTCGTTTGTACCAACATCTGAGACGGAAATTACCGAAATACCATTTTCATCTCCAATGATTTTGGTGATTCCCAGAGGCGAATTGATGTAAACTGTTTCCATAAATTTTGGTTTAATCACAAAGTTCGCAAATATTTTTTGAAACATATAAGTTATATAAGTTCATTTAAATTTGTCTCACATAACTGTCAAGCTGAGTGAAGTAAGTCTTTAATAATTTTCTAATTGAAATTGATAGTTTAGATTGTTTTCAATTTTATCACTTGAAATAACTTTTCTGATGTTTGATTTTTCAGCACTAAACTTCGGCAAAATCAGGTTTTGCTCTTTTGCTTTTTGCGTATAATACTCCTCTCTTGTTGGATGAAAAGGCGCAACGGCATTAAAAACTTCATTCCATTTGGATTGGTTTAAGATTTCTTCAATGATGCTGATGCAATCGTTTTGATGAATCAGATTTACGGGTGCATCGGCATTTTCAAGGTTTTCTTTTCCGGCTAAGAATTTCACGGGATGACGGTCTTCACCAATTAATCCGCCGAAACGTAAAATTGTAGTTTCGAAGTTTTCATTTTTTTGAAGAATGTTTTCGGCTAAAAGCAATTGTTTTCCGCTTTCTGTTTCCGGATTTGGATTTGTTTCTTGCGTGATTAAATCATTTTGATCTCCATAAACAGATGTTGAACTCACAAAAAGCACTTTTTTAACGGAAGATTTTTCTATAAACGGAATCAGATTTTGGATTTTTTCGACAAAAGTTTTCTTTTCAGAATCCGGATTGACAGCTCTCAGTTTTGGCGGAATATCGATAATTAAGATTTCGCTTTCCGCTAAAAAATCAATGATGCTTTCAGAGACACTTTCGCTTTCAAGTGCAACCAAAAACGGATTTACCCCCGTATCTTTTAAAATAGGAAGTTTATTTTCTGAAGTTGTGGATCCGTTTACTGAATTTCCTTTTTCGATTAGTCTTTTTGCCAGCGGGAGCCCTAACCAGCCACAGCCTAATATGCTTATTTTTGTCATTTTTTAAGATTCAGAATAGAAAAGCTTTTCTCTCTCACGCAGATTTACTTCGCCAGTTCGCTATCGCTCGGGTGGCAGATTTAGCAGATTGGTTTTAAAATAATCTGCGAAAATTTGTTTAAATCCTTTTAAATCTGCGTGAAAAAAAAAATTTGCAAGGTTAAACAATTTACAAAGTTAATGTAAAACAAACTTTGTCTTTTCCTTTTGCACCAATTCTGTTATAGAATTTTATAGCTCTTTCGTTAAACTGAGGAGTTCGCCACTGCATGTTCACGCAGTTTTTCTCTTTTCCGATTTCTTTTAATGCATTGATCAACATCTCACCAATTCCAAAATTTCTGGCGCGTTCTTCCAAAAACAGGCAATCCATGTAAATGTAATCGCTAGCGCTCCAGGTGGAGTAAGAAAAAGTATAAGTTACATATCCTACAATTTCTGTCTCAGCAGCTACAACTAAGCAGAATAAATTTGGACTCTCATTAAATAATTCTTTTTTTAAGCCTTCTTCTTTTCCTTTCGGATCATAATCAGCTTGCTCAAATTCGGCATGTTTTTGGCATAAAACGACCAATTTGGGTAAATCGCCTATCTGGCATTTTCTTATTGAATATTCCATTGAAGATTGATTTCTGTTTGCAGGAAGCTGATGAAATGATTGAAATAATCCGGATAATTTTCATTGGCTCTAGTAGCGATAAAGTGTTTTCTCTTTAAGCCATTTTTACCAACTTTAATTGCTTTGATCGGGCTTGATTTTAAATGTGGCTGAACGGCCCATTTTGCCATTGACATCACTCCCATGTCCGCTTTGACCATTTCCAGGGAAGCTTCTGTCAAAGGCATTGGCGTTATTTTCTTCGGACTTACTTTGGCTGGAGCCAAAAGAAACTGATGAATGGTAACGGTTTCCATCGGAAGCGAATGGATAATCAGATGTTCATCGATAAAATCTTCTGCAACGACATATTTTTTATCTGCCCAGGCATGATTTTCAGAAACAACCATCATAACTTCGTCCTGAAAAAGTTCGGTATATTTTATATTGCTGTCTTTAATCGGATCACTAATAATAGCAATATCGATGGTATTTTCCAGAAGTTTCTGCAGCGGGATATGAGTCGCTTCGATCACAATTTTAAGTTCCACATTAGGATACAAAAGATGAAACTGTTTCAAAACTGACGGAAGCCAGTGATAACTAGAAAAACATTCGGTACTGATCCTGATTTCGCCATGTTCTCCAAAAACCATTTTCTTGATCTGCGTTTCAGTTTCGGTTAGTTTGTCCAGGATTTCATTGGCGAGATCATAGATTTTTTCACCTGCTTTGGTCAGAATCAGTTTTTTGTTGGTTCTTAAAAAAATGGCTGTACCCAATTGATATTCTGCTTCTTTTAGCTGATGACTCAATGCTGATTGTGTCAGATGAAGTTTGTCGATAGCTTTGGTAATGCTTCCTTCTTCAACAATTGCTTTTATCAATTTTAAGTGACGTATTTCCATTTTTCAGTGATTAATACACAAAGAAACAAAATTTTAGACTGGCTTTTGTATGAAAAAAAGTAATGGGATTGATGAATTCTTTTCGTTTTTATGTGATGTAATGTTCTGCTAATTTTGAAAAAAAACAATAAACTATGGAAAATCAGATTAAATTTTACGAAGACAAATTAGCATTCGAAATGGATCCCTCAGATTTGTTTGATGCTTTAAATAATGGAGAAAAAATAATAGCACTTGATGCCAGAAAGCCTTTTGGGTTTGAAGCAGAACATATTCCGAATGCGATTAATATTCCGCATCGCGAAATGAATTTAGAAACCACACAGCATTTAGATAAAGCTATTTTATACGTAACCTATTGCGACGGAATTGGATGCAATGCTTCGACAAAAGGGGCTTTAAATATGACGAGGTTAGGATTCAAAGTAAAAGAGTTAATTGGAGGACTGGAGTGGTGGAAATTTGACGGCTATGCAACTGAAGGAACAAAAGGCAATAAGGGCGGATTGAAAATTGAATGTGCCTGTTAAATGAAAAGGCAAACTTTATTAATTAAAGCTTGCCTTTTTATATGTTTTTAAATTTAAATATTTATTACGAGAAAATACTTTTACTATTTACCAGTTGACTAATTATTTCAACAATTACGATTATAATCACAATTAACATCCAGATAATATGGTTAATTGAATCATATAGTCTAAAATAATCTTTTTTTGAAAATTTATCATTTTTAGAATCTAACGACCTAAATATCATAAACACCAAAACAATAAGAAGAAGAAATAAAGTTGTTAAATCAGGACCTTTCAAAATATATTCTTTATTCAGGTTTAATAGCTTTCAAACTATCTTTCACAACTATTATACTGTCTTGTACCGGAACAGTTTGCAACGGTTTTATCGGAGCTGAATATCGTTTTATTTTTTGCTGAATCAAAACAGCGTCATTCAGAACAAAAGGAGTTGGCATCATCCAGTTGCTTCTTGGTTTGATATTAAACAATGGATTGGTCATTAAATCAAAAGAACTTTCGATTAAATCCATATCAAAAACAGACGATTTATTAATGATAAATTCCATTACAAGCGGTTCGTTTCCTACAACATAGTAACATAAAATTTTGCTGTCCTGTCTCTCCAAAAGATTTCCTTTTTGCCCAGACGTTGAAACACCATTGGCTTTGAAATTATAAAACGTCATTTTTGGATTTGCATAAATATCATAACGATTAACTTTACGATTTGGAGTAATTTTTATTTTCAAATATCTTTTGCTTCCGATAACACTGTCTCTTACAAAGGAAATTGTCGGTTTTGGAACTTCTATTTTAGGAGCAATAGCGCTGTAAGTGAAAGTTGAATTGTACTTGCTGGCAATCAGCAGATTATTTAAACCTACTGCTTTTTGATTCATGTTTCCAAGGTAAGATTTGGTCCAGTCGTCCAGATTGGTATCATAAGTCGTCCACACAGCAGAATTTGTATCAGCATTATAAACATACAATAAGCTGTTTGATTTTGCTTTTCCGGGTTCATAATCTGAATGATATCCTGCGTAAACAAAAAAACTGATCGATATGATAAAGAAAAGCATAGTCCAGACGCCTTTTCTGGCAAATGATCCAAACAACGGAAGCAGTAATCCGAAAAGCAAAACAGTAAGCACGGCACTTCCGTAAAGGATTTTTAAGCCTAAACCAATTGGAAACATAATAATAAACGGAGCGACAATTGCCAGTGCAGGTATACTGAATAATAAATTTAAGCCGGCGCTGTAATGATGCGTAAAGACAAAAATCCCTAATAAAAGAATTCCAAAATAAACCGGGATAATCAGGAAGCCCGCCCCCGTTAATTGATTGGCTAAAATGATATTGATAATAATCCAAAGCAATAATGGCGATACGAAATGATTCATCGTAATTTTTTCTTCCGAAAAATGATGGTAGAAAGCAAAACAGATTGCAATACTAAGTGCAACAAATGCTCCAATGTAGGCGTGACCATTATAAGTAAAGCCATTTAACAAATCTGAATATTGCGGATAAATCTGCAAAATGATTTTCCACCCAAGGAAAGTAACCAGACCAGCAATAATTATGGAGCCTAACAAAGGAACAAATCCTTTAAAAATTTCCCTGAACGAAATAAGATGTTTTACTTTTCCAACGAAAATAAAGAAAATCAACAATCCTAAAGCAATAACACTCATTGGGAAAACCCATGAAAAAGGATAGTTTATAAAGAATCCGAACGGTACAGTAAAATAAACGTTGTCCTGCGTAGTATGAGTAGAGTTTAAATCAATATTAGAGAAGTATTTTAATAACGGCATCAAATAAGATCCCTGATGCGTTAATGTAGTTTTGTTTAAATGTTGAATATCATCTTGTTGCGTATGGTAATTATAATGAGCGTCGATAAAGGCAAAGTTAAATCCCTGAATGTTTCCTTGTTCCCTAAAAACCGTTAAGTCGGTATCATTTGGAAGCATTTTGTAAATGCTATACATCAGTGAATTTGAAACCGGATATTTTGTTTTGGCATTCGAAAATTCTTTTACCAATCCTTCGTTTCCTTTGTTGGTTTCCATCAGCATATAGCTTGGACCTGAAGAACCTCTTGCTTCAAAATTCAAAACAAGTCCGACGTCTTTGGCCCATGGATGCTGATTTACAAATAAGGCAGCACCGTTTAAACCTAATTCTTCGGCATCAGAAAAAAGGATAATAATATCGTTTTTGTGTTTTTCGTTGGCGTATAAAAAGGCTCTTACGCCTTCAAGAATTGTTGCGACTCCCGAGGCATCATCGCTTGCTCCTTTAGAAAATGAATGCGGCGCACTGTCATAATGCGAGAGCAGTAAAAGCGCTTTTGAGTTTGAAGTTCCCTTTATACGGGCAAGAATGTTTTTAGATTTTACCAAAAGACCTTTGTCATTTAGGGTAAAACCTTCCTGAACCGAGGTTTCAAGACCTATTCTGTTTAATTCAAGTTTAAGGTAATTGGCAACTAATTCATGATTGGTAGAGCCAACAAAATGGGGCTTTTGGGCAATAATCTGAACCTGGTTTAGTGCTCGTTCTGTTGAGAACTCAGCAAGGGCTTCTTCATCTTTCGAAATATACTGAGGCATCATCGAGGCAAAAATGATGGCCAGAATTCCTAAGACTCCTAAGAAAGCCAGAATTGAAGTAGGGTTTTTTTTCATAATGTGGTATTAAATTTCTTTTTTTACGAGCATAAAATAATCATTGTCCAAAGACCGATATCCCTGATCGTACAGGAAATAGTAGGTATTCCCTGTTTTGGTTTGCAAAATATTGGTAAAAAAATCAAAATCAAAGCCTTTATTAACCATTTTGTCACGTGTGGCCTTAGATTTTCCTTCCGAATTTAATTCACACAAAATACGGTAATTTTTACGCAACTTGTTGTTTACATTCCGCATAAAATTTGTGCTGTCCTTGTTTATTTTATTGTTGTAAGCATTACGGCAACTGTCTGAGCAAAACTTCTTGTCTTCCCGGCCTACAATTTTCTCAGCGCATTCAAGGCATGTTTTCATGAATTCAGCTTTTTTATTTGATATAAATCAGTTCTCCTATCTTTTAGCGTATGCACGCTTCCATGCTCATGCAGTTCTTTCAGTAAATTCAGATCAACATCAACAATTAAAGTCATTTCGGTATTTGGAGTTGCTTCGGCTTTGATACCGTTGCTTGGAAAAGCAAAATCCGAAGGTGTAAAAACTGCCGCCTGCGCATATTGAATATCCATATTATTCACTTTCGGAAGATTTCCGACACAGCCGGCAATAGCCACATAACATTCATTTTCTATCGCACGTGCCTGCGAGCAGTGTTTTACTCTGGTATAACCATTTTGAGTATCAGTTAAAAAGGGCACAAAAAGAATATTCATTCCTTCGTCTGCCAGTAATCTTGGGAGTTCCGGAAATTCGACATCGTAGCAAATCAGGATTCCGATTTTACCACAGTCTGTATCAAAAGTTTTGAATTCAGAGCCGCCTTTCATTCCCCAGTGTACCACTTCGTTTGGCGTAATATGAATTTTAGTATACATTTCAGAAGTTCCGTCCCTTTTGCATAAAAAACCAACATTATACAAATTTCCATTTTCTAAATACGGCATACTACCGGTAATGATATTAATGTTGTATGAAATAGCCAATTCCTGAAAACGTTTTCTGATTGGATCAGAATATCGGGAAAGTTCACGGATGGCTTCTGCTTCTGATAAATGATTGTAATCAGCCATCAGTGGCGCAATAAAAAGTTCCGGGAATAACGCAAAATCAGATCCGTAGCCAGAAACCACATCAATAAAAAATTCTGACTGTTCGAAAAATTCCTCCAGATTATTCAATTGGCGCATTTGCCATTGTACCAGACCGAGACGAATTACACTTTTTTCGAGATTAATCAGTTTTGGACTTTCATCGTAATAAACATTGTTCCATTCTAAAAGCACTGCAAATTCCTTGGATTCTTCATCTCCTTCCAGATAATTTTTGATAATCCGTAAAACGTGAAAATCATTGCTTAACTGAAATGAAAGCACCGGGTCGTGTAATTCTTTGTGTTTTACTTTGTCGATATAATTTTTCGGCGTCATTTTTTTAGAATGCTGCGCATAATTCGGAATCCTTCCTGCAAAAACAATAGCTTTCAGATTCAACTGTTCACACAATTCCTTTCGGGCATCGTACAAACGTCTGCCTAAACGCAATCCACGATAATTAGGGTGAATAAACACATCGATTCCGTATAAAATTTCGCCGTTGGAATTATGGGTAGAAAAACTGTAATCATCAACAATTTGCCTGTAATTATGTCTTTTGTCTACTAATTTCTCATCAACTATCAACGACAAAGCCGATCCTACCACGACACCATCGGCCAGAATAACCAGCTGGCCTTCAGGGAAAATAGAAAGTAATTTTTTAATATCTGCAGATCTCCAGTAGGAATTAGCCATTTCAGGATACGATTTTACCATCGAATCTTTTAACTGTTTGTAGTCGTCAAATTCTAAATTTCGTAATTCTACTTTGTTGATTTTTGTTTGCATTTTTGTATGATTTCTCTCAAATATACTAAATTAATTTCCATTTACAAACGGTTACAAACAGTTACAACCGAAAGTAAATAGTTTATAACCGACTAATTTTTGATAACTGCCACATCTTTGCACTGTTGAATTTAACGAACGAATTCAATTTATATAAACCTTAAAAAATAGTATACGCCATGAAAAACAAAGTACAATTAATCGGTAACGTAGGTAATGATCCTGAAATCAAAACTTTAGAAAACGGAAAAAAATTAGCGCAATTAAGCATCGCTACACACGACAAATACACCAACGACAAAGGTGAAAAAGTAGAGCAAACCGAATGGCATCGTGTTACTGCCTGGGGTAAAACGGCTGAAATTATTGAAAAATATGTAGCTAAAGGAAAGGAAATTGCCGTTGAAGGTAAGCTGACACACAGAAGCTACGATGATAAAAACGGAGAAAAACGTTATGTTACAGAAGTGGTTGTAAACGAAATTTTATTACTTAGCAAATAAGATTTTATTTGTTGGTTAAACCCGACAGGCTTTAAAAACCTGTCGGGTTTTGTATTGAAAACAAAGGTTACAATATCGAAGCGCCATTGCTATCAGTTGTCAGTACTTCGCTCATATAATCAAAAAAGGGTCTCATGTTTTTGAATGCATCTAAAGCCTGTTCCAAGAAAAGCGGACTTAATACCTCTTCATCTGTAAAACGTTTGATGACCAAAAATTGTTTGAAACGAAGCAGGTCAATTGCCGGATGATCGGCATCGAAACCTTTTGGTTTTGTTTTGAGTTGTTCCCCTTGTAAAGTTCCGAAATTGCTGATGAAAGATTTCAAATTTAAAATTTTGTGAAAGGTTTCCGGATCCTGGGCAAACTCAGTTCTGATTCTCTTTAAATCTGCGGCATTAGGTCCCCAGAATCCGCCGGCAAAAAAGCTGTTTCCTTTTTCTAAATGGAAATAATAACCACCGCGTCTTGCAGCTGTTGCACGAGTGTAACTTCCGCCCCAAAAAGTTTTAAAAGGAGTTTTGTCTTTAGAAAAACGGATATCACGATAAATTCGGTATACACTTTTTTTGCCTGAAGCAGTTTCCAGAACATCAGTTTTAGAAAGTTCCTGAAGCAAAGCATCCGCAAAAGCTTCAATGTGATTTAATTCGTTGAGATATTTTGGCTTATTGGCTTCAAACCAGGGTTTATTGTTGTTTTCTTTAAGCTGCTGTAAAAAATCAAGAGCAGATTTAGGAACTATGATTTGGTTTTCCATATAAATTTTAATGTCTTTTAATAATCAGAAGTTGGGTGCAATTTAAAACTAAAAAACCCACCGGAAAAATCTGGTGGGTTTTTGTATATATCGTTAAGCAGTTTTTTTGAATAAATCAAACATAGGACAGCGTGAGCAGCGTTTCTTTTCACTTTTTTTGTATTTCTCACAGCAAGAAGATTTACAGTTTTCAATCTTCTTAATTTTATCAAGGATATCTTTGTTTTTCTTTTTCTTTTTATCCTTTTTCTTGTCCTTGTCTTTTTCTTTCTTGCTCAATTTTCCTCTGTATTAAAAACAGTGACAAATATAAACAGAAAATATTATTTTTATATATTCTAAATAAACTTTAACTTTTTTATTTTGGATTAATTGCAATTGAGCTTGTAACGGTTAACTGCTGAATATCACGATCGAACAGGTAAAGTCCGCCTTTATCTTCACCAATTAAGTTGATTTTGTCCAGAATAGATTTAGCTGTAGCTTCTTCTTCGATTTGTTCAGAAACGTACCATTGTAAGAAATTATGTGTTGCATAATCTTTCTCTTCAAAAGTAATGTGGACCAATTCATTAATCGATTGTGAAACAAAAAGTTCATGGTTGTAAAGTTCCTCAAACATTTCTTTAAAAGTAGAATACGATATTCTTGGAGCTTTTAGATCTGTAATCTGAGCATGCCCGCCACGTTCGTTTACATATTTTACCAGTTTAAGCATGTGTGCACGCTCTTCGTCTGACTGTGTGTACATAAACTGAGCGATTCCTTCTAATCCGTGAACTTCGGCCCAGCAAGCCATTGAAAGATAGGTTTGTGAAGATTCTGCTTCTATGCGAATTTGCTTATTTAAAGCCGTTTCAATATTTTTTGATAGCATAATGTGTGTCTTTTTTGTAAAATTAATCAAAATAATTCAAAGCATTTTTTTTTAATCCCGAAAACATTAACATATTTGGATTAATTCTCACTAAATTTAATGGTGCTGAATTTAGCAGGTTTTGATAATAATTGCTTATTCCTAATTGGATTTCCTGGATTTTCATTCATAAAGCCATCCGTAAATTTGCGCATGATAAATTGTCTGGAAGTAGTATCGTAATAGCTTAAAATGTAATAATCTTTAAGTTTAAGTGTATTTTGAAGTGTTATATTTTTATTTATACTGAGATAGTAATAAATATTGTCAATAGCCAAAGGTTCTGTTTGTTTTTGGTTTACAAATTCTAAACCAGGATTGAGTATCGCATCAAAATAAACCATTTTATTCGAATATTCTGAATAGCCGCCAAAATCATTATCAAAAAAATCCGCCAGCGAATTACTCTGTATATAGTCATAACCTCCGATCTGATATTCTGCAAATCCTCCAAAGGTTATCAATGTATTTTCTTTAATTTTAAGAGCTGATATTCCGGAGTTTAAAATCGAAAGCTGTTTTAAAAGCTTCTCAGTAGTTTTTATTTCCTGAGGTTTTTTTCCGTTTATCTGCATAAACACAAGAGAGTTTTTAAAGCCAATAGAATCTTTTTTTGAAATAGAAATACTTTTAAGCGTTTTGCCTGTCTCAAAATCTTTGATGTCAAATAATAGTTCTTCTTTGCCTGATTTGATTTGCAGTAATTTATTTTCGTTAAGGAAGGAATTTGAAGATTTAGATGCTTTTTCAGTTACAGGCTGATTAAAATTTTTTTCAGTAACATCAAAAGTCATAAGGTTAAGATCTAAAATCTGTGTTTTTTTCAAACTGTAATCAAATGCCAAAAGAATATGATCGTCCAATACATACATTTTGGTTTTGTTAATGGTTTTATCCAGAGGAGTAAAATTGTCCGGATCTATTTTTTCAATCGGATAATATCGGATAATGGTGCTGAAAGCCACATTTTGTCCCTTTTCATTCTGGAATAGAATTGCTGATAAATCAAACATTTTCACTACACATTTTCCGTTATTAAATTCATAAAGCAATAAATGCGGTTGATTGGTTTCTTTACACAGCATGTAAAAAAGATTGTTTTTCTGGAAAGTTGTTATAATATATTCTGTGGTTGGAGGCAAATCAAAATTTAAAGCTCTTGAAGTTTTTGTTTCGGGAAAATATTTAATAATCCGGATGTTTCTTAAATTATTTGTTGCCCAATAAAGAAGCGGATTTCCATCATCACTTATGCTATGGCCAATTAAAGATCTGTTTTCTGCCATTTTTATAGAATCAGTAAATTGATACTTTAAAAATAGTGATTTATTATATTTTAAGATATTGACGTACTTATCATCTGCTGCAAAAACATAAATATCATTGGTTTTTACATCTTCGATATTGAGAATCTGACCCTTATCCAAAGGTCGGTTCAGGTTCAATGAAAAAGAGTTTAATACCGTCTGACTTAGTAAGATAGTATTATAAAATACGCACAAAAGAAGTAGTAGTTTTTTCATGTGTTTTTATGCTCAAATATTGTTCCGTTTATTTTTTACTGATTCATGAGTTCCTGAAAAAGGTCCACAAATTTTCCAACATGCATACCATCCATCAATCCGTGATGAACATGTACAGACAAGGGCATCATTTTTTTGCCATTGTCTAAGGTAGTCATTTTTCCAAAAGAAATTTTAGGACAGCTATCCGGATAAGAGTAACTGCGTGCATGAGAAAGTGAAGTGAAATTAAGCCACGGAATAGCCGAAAAATGAATCACATTATCATCATCAAACGACCTTGTAAAAAGTCCGGTTGTGTTTTGAATGCGTTCGATTTCTGCCAAAGCATTTTCTTCAAAAATTTTATAATCCGCATTATATTCTATTAATGAAAATCCAAAAGTACCATCTTCACGGCCAATAGTTGCCGACACATCTATACGGTCGTTGATGTAAATTTTGCCGTCAGAAATTCGGTACTTAAAATTCTCAATTGCATTTACCGCAATCAATGTTTTATGAAGATAAAAGATAAAAAAAGAAATCTTTAGGTTTTTAGCAGTTTGATAGGCTTTGGTACAATCAATTTCTACGGTAGCGCCAAAAAATGGCTCTTCCATCTTACTGAAATGTTCAAAATGCTCTTTTCTGTTCCAGTTTTCTAAATCTAAAAGGGTTTTCATTATAATAAATTATGGACAACTTCTGTTATTTTTTCGAAGGAACTAAAATGTTCGTGTTCAACTTTATGATTGATTTTTTCATGTTCCCAGGTTGTGTGAAACGGAATATGAACGGCATAACCGCCAATTCCTAAAACAGGCAATACATCTGATTTTAACGAATTTCCGATCATCAAAAATTCATGCGCCTGAATATCTAAACGGCCTAATAATTTTTGATAATCAATTTCCTGTTTGTCTGACATTACTTCGATATGGTGAAAGTAATGTCCCAAACCAGAGCGGTGCAATTTGCTGTGCTGGTCTTTCAGATCGCCTTTTGTGGCTACGACCAGTTTGTATTTTCCGTGTAAAGCCTGTAATGTTTCCTCAATTCCGTCTAAAAGTTCAATTGGTTTTTCGAGTAATTCTTTTCCGTATTGAATGATTTTTTCAATGACTTCAACAGGAATTGTGTTGTTCGAAATATTCATGGCTGCTTCAATCATAGACAAAATATAACCTTTGATTCCGTAACCGTACAAAGGCAGATTTTCAATTTCGATTTTAAACAACTCCTGCGAGATTCCCTGATGCGAAAGATAATCTTCCATCAGGGCGCAAAATTTATGTTCTGTTTCCTGAAAGTAAGGTTCGTTTACAAACAAAGTATCATCGGCGTCAAATGCGATTACTTTTAAGTTTGGTATTTTGCTTTTATGTAACATGGTATATTTTGTTTCAAGTTTGAAGTTTTCTTTGTTTCAGGTTTTTTTGATACGAATTACAAGAATTTCCTCTAATTTGTAAAACAAATTAAAATAATTTTTAAAAATCTGTTCAATCTGTCGAATCTGGGAGAAACCTTTTAATCAGCCTTAAAAGAAAGCTTTTTTAACGAAATAGTCTTATCGTAAAAAGTAATCCGGATTCCAAAAAGCAAGATGATTCCGCCCAGAACCATTTGTAAAGTTATTTGTTCTTCTAAAAACAACCAAGCTAATATTGAAGTAATTACAGCCTGACTTAACAAACTTAGCGAAACCCTTGTAGCACGCATATGCTGCGTAGCATAACTAACCGAAAGCCACGCACATAATTGACAAATAACAGCCTGAAGTATCAATACAAACCAGCCGGTATTTGAAAATCCGGTGAAAGGCTCGTTTAGTAAATAACAAAGTATTCCCAAATAAATACTCGAAGCGAATAAACTGATGGTCATAAAAGACAAAACATCAACTTTTGAAAGCACATTTTTACTGATCAAAAGATAAATTGAATATAAAATACCTGATAAAACCGCAAAAAGAAAAGCCTGATCGAAATTCAATTCCAGAAAAAAGGCAAAACCAACCAAAGTCACCATTCCGAATAACGAAACTATAGTTCCAATCCAAAAGTTGTTTGCGGGTTTTGATTTTAAAAATAGAAAAGAGCCAATGCCCACCCAAACCGGAGACAAATTGGTCAATAAGGAAGCCTGCGTAGCACTCGAATCCTGAATGGCAATATTCCAAACCGCCACATCCGAAGAAAACAAAACACCACAAAGGATAGCCAAAAGTGTAAATCTTAAACTTGGAAGTTTAAATTTTTTGCTCAAAAGTACATAAGGCAAAAGCAAAGCTACAGCAAAAAACATACGGTAAAATGCCGAGATCAATCCGGGAGTTAATTTGAGTTTTACCAATATCGGAAAAATCGAGATGCAGAGAATACCGCAGATTAAGGCTAATCTTGGTTTGGTGAGTTTCATTATTTTATGTTTTTTATTCTCGGTTTATATTAAAAAAAGGAAAGCGTGAATCAATTAAAAAAGTTAATCGATTCACGCAATTTTATAAATTTTATAAAACTTTAGTTTACCGTTTCTCCATTCGGAGCATCAGCATCCGGATTGATAAAAACCAGTTTGCCTTCAGCATTTGTTGTCATCAGGATCATTCCCTGGCTTTCAACACCACGCAATGCTCTTGGTGCTAAATTAGCTAATACAGAAACACGTTTACCAATGATTTCTTCCGGTGAAAAGCTTTCGGCAATTCCGGAAACTATTGTGCGAACGTCAATTCCGGTATCTACTTTTAAGACTAAAAGTTTATTTGCTTTTGGCATTTTTTCTGCTTCCAGAATAGTCCCAACCCGAATGTCCATTTTCGCAAAATCCTCAAACTGAATTAAATCTTTTTGCGGTTCAGGCTGTTTGCTTTCGGCAAGATTAGCGGTTTTTGTAGCTTCCAATTTGTCTATTTGTTTTTGTATTTCTTCGTCTTCGATTTTTGCGAATAATAATTCAGCTTCTCCAATCTGGTGTCCATCCGGAATCAATTCTGAATTTTCCGCAACATCATTCCATTTCAATTTGCCTTGATTTTTAAGGATATTTGATAATTTATAAGCCGTAAAAGGTAAAAACGGTTCAGCCAGAACGCTCAAGGCAGCCGCAATTTGAAGTGCTACATACATTTGGGTTTTTACGCGCTCAGGATTGTCTTTCATTACTTTCCAAGGCTCTTCATCTGCAAGATATTTGTTTCCTAAACGGGCCACATTCATCAATTCGCCTAAAGCTTCACGGAATCTGTAACGCTCCACCGAACTTGAAATCACAGCCGGGTAGGCTTTTAATTCAGCTAAAGTGTTTTCATCCACTTCAGATAATTCATTTGGCGTTGGAACATATCCATCGTAATATTTGTTGGTTAAAACTACCACACGATTGATAAAATTTCCAAAAATTGCAACAAGTTCATTGTTGTTTCTCGCCTGAAAATCCTTCCACGTAAAATCATTATCCTTAGTTTCCGGCGCGTTTGATGTCAATGCATAACGCAAAACATCCTGCTTATTTGGAAAATCTTCTAAATATTCGTGTAACCAAACCGCCCAGTTTTTAGAAGTCGAAAGTTTGTTTCCTTCCAGATTCAAAAACTCATTTGCCGGAACGTTATCGGGTAAAATATAACTTCCTTCGGCTTTTAACATCGCCGGGAAAATAATACAGTGAAAAACGATATTGTCTTTTCCGATAAAATGAACCAATTTGGTGTCTTCATCTTTCCAATATGGTTCCCAGTCTTTTCCTTCGCGTGCTGCCCATTCTTTTGTTGAAGAAATATATCCGATAGGTGCATCAAACCAAACATAAAGTTTTTTTCCTTCAGCACCTTCAACCGGAACATCAATTCCCCAGTCTAGGTCACGGGTTACCGCACGAGGTTCCAGTCCGCCGTCAACCCAGGATTTAACCTGTCCGTAAACATTCGGTTTCCAGTCGTTTTTATGACCTTTTATAATCCACTCGTTTAAGAAATCAGTATATCGGTCTAAAGGTAAAAACCAGTGTTTTGTTTCTTTTAGAATAGGAGTTTCTCCGGTAATGGTCGATTTTGGGTTAATCAAATCGGTAGCATTTAAAGTCGATCCGCACTTTTCGCACTGATCTCCGTAAGCTTCCGGATTATCACATTTTGGGCAGGTACCAACTACAAAACGGTCTGCTAGAAACTGGTCTGCTTTTGCATCATACAATTGTTCTGTAACTTCTTCAATAAAATCGCCTTTATCATACAAAGTCCTGAAGAATTCCTGAGCCGTATCATGATGAATTTTAGCCGAAGTACGGGAATAATTATTAAATGATATCCCAAAATCAGCAAAAGATTTTCTGATAATTCCGTCATATTTGTCGATAACTTCCTGTGGTGTAACGCCTTCTTTTTTGGCTTTCATCGAAATAGCAACACCGTGTTCATCGCTTCCGCAGATAAACGCAACGTCTTTTCCCTGCAAACGAAGGTATCTCGAATAAATATCTGCAGGCACGTAAACCCCTGCCAAATGCCCAATATGTATTGGTCCGTTGGTGTAAGGCAATGCTGCTGTGATTGTATATCTTTTTGGATTCTGTGTCATTTTTCAAATTTATTGCCTGCAAAAATAAGCAATAGAATTGAGATTTTGTTATTGCAAGAAGATTCGCTGAGGTTTTCGCAGAGATTCACAGCGTTTTTTTTAATCTCGCAAAGTCGCAGAGCCGAAAATTTTTTAAATTAATGCCACAGATTAAGGGATTAAAAAGATTTTTTAGATTAAAATATGATTAATCGGCGAGAAACAAAAATGCTGAAATAGAAATTAAGTGAAGTAATCAAAGCCAGCGATTCCCTATTATTTGAAATAATTTTCAAACTCAGTGGGCATTTTGCTTATTGGTTTTATTTTTATGTCTTTATAGTAAACTTCGGCAGCTTCGCTTTGCAATTGTATTTTTCCTTCGGTTAAAGGCATAAATTTTTCACCATCAAAATAACGGGAATTTTGCAAAACCATGACTACTTTGCCGTTAATGATATGAAGACTTTTTCCTTCAAAACAAACCAGTTCTATTTCTGTCCATCCGTTGTTAGGTGTTTCAGCTCTCATTTTTCGCATGCAAAATCCGGTATTTTGAGTGTTTTTTCCAAACGGAATAAACTGCTGATCCTCATCGGCTACGGCATTCATACTTCCTTCCGGAAGATAGGCTTTTATATCAATTGCTGAATTGGCAATGTTCCAATAATCGCCGAAATGGCCTTCCATTATTTGAAACTCTTGTGATAACATCCAGGCACGCCAGTAATCTGCGCCCGCTTCTCCCTGTGAATGATAAAGCAAACCGGCATCCATGAGCTTGTCTGTTCTGGGTTCCCATTTTTTATTCCCAAATTTGACCTTTAGCTTCAGGCGATAGTTTTTGAAATTTTCTTTGGTAAAGACACAACCATAATATTCCCCGGAAACTTTAAGTACATTTTCATTTTTTTCCTGAATCACGGTAAACATATTGTTGACATTTTTATTGTAGCCAATAGGTGGTATTTCGTTCCCGTTAACATCTGTTGGGGCTTTCCCCGAATATCCGTTCTTGTGTTTGTAACTTAGATACATATCCCATTTGCTGAGGCTGTTGTCCAGTAAATTTATCCAGCCGTCTTCGAATGAGTCTGTTTTGTTAGTTACAGCGGTAAGACTAAAGAGAAAGGCAAATGCTATTAGAATGGAGTATTTTTTCATAAGTGGTTTGAGAGTTTAGATAAAAATGATTTCTCAAATCTACAAAATAATGTTTCAAAGATAGTATGCAATTAATTCAAAATCAGATACCATTTCTGCATTTTATCTCTCTGAATAATATATTTGGATCTGAAGAAAAATGATGACGAACCTGATCATCAGTAAAATTTAGTTTTCTGGAAATTGAATTTACTTTTAAATAGAACCAGTTTAAACTAACACTACAAGTAAAATCTTCAAAATATATTTCGCAATCTTTGCCATCCAAAAAAATAACAAAAACAATTTTTTATGAGCAAGACTAAACTTATCATCAATAAAAACGGATCAATCAAAATTGAAGGCGATTTTGAAATCATGGATTCAGAAGGAACAGTTTACGGATTACAGGGAAGATCTGCCTTAGGCCTTTGCCGTTGCGGATTATCTGCCAACAAACCTTTTTGCGATGGAGGACACAGAAATAATTTCGAACATGACTCAGTTGCGTTTGATTTGCCTCCGATGAAAACGAATTAAGAAATTCTTTCCAGACATAAAAAAAGCGGCAATTTTAAATGCCGCTTTTTTTAGTTTTTACAATTGTTATTTAATCAATAATGGGGCTGATTTAAAAATATAATAACTAAGAATTTCAGTTATTTCTTTTTCATTTAATATTTTGCAGTCAGTTTCTTTTATTGCTTCTTTTTCATCCATCATTGAACGCATTAAAATTAATTTAAATACTTCTGATTTTTTGTTTAAGGTAATTTCAGAATCTTTTAAAATGAATTTTTCATATGCATGAACCATATTCAGCCAAATTTCAATTTCATTATCTGGATTTCTATCTCGTTTAAAGTTTGTAATGGTTTCCTCCAAAGAAATTTTATAGACATCAGCAAAGGTTGCTTGAATCTTTTTTATTTTTTCAATTTGCTCGTGGGATAATTCATTATGAATTATGGGACCTTGATTTATTTCATTTGGGTTAACAGTCTTTATGTTTCTGTTTTTTTGAAATTGTTTATAGCAGTAAAAAGCTACAACAATGATTAGTAAAATAATCATTATACTCTGTAATTCATATTGGGTTTGTTTGTTTAATTCTGAATTTTTCTTTCTAAATATAAAGTTCCCCTTTCATCGTAATAATCGAAGAACCGCCCACCAAAATATCATTTTCCCGATTCATCACTTCGATCAGCGAAGGCTGGTTTAATTTGACACCCTGCAGAATTTTATATTCAGTGTTAGGTTTCGTAAATTTCTTCTGGGTTAAAAAACCAATTAAAGGACCTGCAGCCGTTCCTGTGGCAGGATCTTCATAAATTCCGATTACAGGATTGAAGAATCGGGCCTCGGCGATGTTATCTGTATTTTGATTTGAAATGGTAAAACAATAATATCCTTCTGATTGATATTCTTTTGAAATTTCAACCAAAAGCTTGTGGTCAGGAACGATGCTGTTTAAAATCTGACTGTTTTTTACAGGAACCATTGTATGGGCAACTTCGGTTTTTACAATCGTTGGTACGAAATCATTGCTGTCTAAATCTTCGATTTTTAACCCAAGTGCCACAGCTAATTTATAGGTAGGAATTTCTTCTTTGACAACAGCTGGTTTTTGATGCATTTGTACAACAGGATCATAAGTAACCGAATCGAAATTTACCGTTAACGGAATCGGGGAATGTTTCATGATTACAAATCGATTGTTTTCTGATTGTTCGTCAAAAATGGGCATTTTTTTAAGCAAAGCCCCGCAGACTGCGCCCAATAAATTATGTCCGGCACCGTCAATTTCAATTCCGGTTGGGGTAAACGACCGGACATTTAATGCCTTTTGCTCCTTTGAATAGTAAACAAAAGAAGTTTCAGAATAACCAAATTCTTTAGAAATATCCTGATACGTTTCCAGTGCTAAATTTCCGGTAGTGAAAACAACAGAAAGTGGGTTTCCTTTATAACTTTCGTTTGAGAATACATCTAAAACATAATATTCTAATGCCTTTCTTTCGGTCATACTTTCCTTTTTTAGAGCTGAAATCTTTTTTTAAAGGAATAAAATTACAGTTTATTCCTGTATTTCACTTATAGGATTAGTCATTCAGGTGTTATTTTAGTATTACTTTATGATTAAAAGTTCGCTTTACCAATTTAAAGCATTCTTTTTTGTTCAGCACTTATTTTTATAGCTTTTTCAAGTCTTGAAAGTCTGGTTTTTTCCTGTTTGGCACTCATAATTACATGGATTACTACTCTTTTGTAGGATGGTGCCTGTTTGTCAAAGAAATCCCAGGCAGGTTTATTCGCTTTGAATTGTTTTTCAAATTCAGGATCGAGAATATAAGTTCCTTTTTCGTGTGAATAAATTCGGGAGCGTTCTTCAGATCTGAATGCGAAAGCTTTTAGACCGGTTTCAGTCATCAGTCCGGATTTTGTAAGTTCTTCGACTTTTTTAATATTGATAGCACTCCAGATGCTGGATTTCTTTCTAGGGGTAAACCGTATTGTATAACTTTCTTCGTCAATAGTTTTTCGAATGCCATCGATCCAGCCAAAACAAAGTGCCTGATCTACAGATTCTGACCACGACATTGATGGTTTTTTACTTTTAACTTTATAGTAACCAACTACTAATTCGGTTTCGGTTTGGTGATGTTTTTCGAGCCATGTTCTGAATTTTTCCTGGGTTGGGAAGAAGGTGGGTTTCAATAGTCTGGAAAATTTTGAGTTGAATGCTAAAATAATATACCTGCATTTAACAAAACTACGAATTAATCGGAAATGGATTGATTTGTAAATAATGAGTTTTTAAATGAAATTTTGTGGTTGGATATTATTTTAGATTTACATGGTTTTTGAAAATTTTCTTTATAATTAATAATGCTGCAATTGAAACAATTAGGTTTGAAAACAGATAAAATTCAAAAATCCCTTCACAACCAACTATTTCCAGAAGTGTCACTATTAAAAGCAGTATTGAGAAAAATGAATTAAGCCAGGCAATTAAAACAAGTAAGAAGATTTTTAATTGTGCAGAAAACCATTTTTTAATAAAAGAGATTATTATTGCCAGAATTCCTAAAGCTGCAATAATCCAGCAGCTATAGATAAAAATCGTGAGAGTAGTAAAACCCTGAAACCATCCGGGACTTTCAAAGAAATAGATAAAAAATATTAATACAGTCCAAATATTAGTGATTAAAAGAGAAAATATTAAACTTTTGTATACGGTTTCTTTCATGTTTTGTTTTGGTTTAAGGGTTAGAATTTTGAATGAGCAAAACAAAATCTTTGCCAATTATTATTTTTCTTATGAAACTAAGAACGCGTTAGGGATAGAGCCTTTTGCAGGCGAAGCAAAGCAAAAGATAAAGCCGAAAGCCCGGCCCGGAAGGAAGCGCCCAAAATATAATTGTACTAATTGTTATTTTGTAGGGAATAACTATATATTTGTGAGAAAAAATTAAACCCAAATTAAATGAAAATTTTAAAAAAAGTAATGTTTTTAGCTTTTGCCGTTTTTGCATTAGCGTTGTCGTCTTGTAGTAGTGATGATTCATCAGATGGGAATCAAACAGAAACAGATTATATTAAGTTTAAATACAAAGGAACGACTTATACTTTTGATTCCGGATATCAGAGTACATTAACCTTAGATGTTATAGGTTCAGAAGGGATAGATAATACATACAAACAAATTGCATTGTGGATGCCTTTGAATGCTTCAGTAGGAAGTCATCCTGTTGTTTATGATTTATCAAATATGACAACAACTTATCAGGCAAGTTTTACTTTCATGGGGACAGACAATACTTTTAATGCAACATCAGGAACTATCAAAATTACAGCTAATAATAATGAAAGAATTGAAGGGACATTTAATTTTTCCGGAACTTTGAATGGAGAAACAGTTCAGGTTACTGATGGGAAGTTTAGTATAGCTCAATTTTAAAAAATAAAGAATTCTAAGTAATTTGAACAGTGGTAATCGAAAGGTTACCGCTGTTTTTTTTATTAAGTCTTTCAATCCTGAATAACAATTAGATTTGCAATTCTTTCATACCCAACAGTTTCTTATATTTGCAAACTATATCAAAGCATACAAATCATGGCAAAAGGACCGGAAAAAAATACAAAAAACAAGGCGCTGCATACCAAACTGCTAAACCGGAAAAAGGCTAAAATTCAAGAAGAGAAGAAAGAACGCGCTTTGCGGTTGAAAGCTTTAGTAGCAAAAATGAATGAAAAGAAGAATAATGACGGCGGTGTCATATAAATCAGATTGTATTTCTTTTCTGTTTTATTTTAATTCAACTTTGCAAAACAATCCCTAAACACAATCAAAATGGAAGAATTCGGTAGAATAATAGTTTCTGAAACGGCTATGAATAGTGAAAATCCGCAGGATTTAATTCACTCTAATATTTCGGTAATTAATTTAATGCGCGAGGAAGGTGTTGATGACGAATTTATTCACGAAGATGCATTGTTGAGTTATTATCTGGACTATTATACTTCAAAATATACTGAAGGGAATTTTGCAAAATTTGTATATGATTCCCGATGGAATAAAGAACTTAATGAACTTATAGAAGAAGGTCTTGCGCTGATTGGAGCCGAAAAGCATTTGGAATTATTTCAGACACAGGCTAAAAGAGTGAAGTTACTGAGCAGTGTAAAAATTGGTAAATTCTTAAACGGAAAGTTTGAAGGCGTAAACCCAACAAGGGATTTATTAAACAACAATGCATTTTTTGAATTAGATGAAAATCTGGTTGAACTAAACGCTGAATTCTTAAAAAATCATCCTGATTTTGAAGTACTTTCTGTAGAGGATATTTTTTCAGCTTTGGAGGAATATGTTGGACATGAGATAAAACGTGCTTAATTCCTGTTGGGATTTAGATCAAATAAATTTCTAAGCACCAATTTGCTTTTTGCATTGTGGTATAACTTTATTAATTTAGCTTTAATGATTTAGCTCTATTAACAAGGTCAAAATGAAATACATATTCTGTCAGGCTTTTCTAATTTTATTTTTTCAATTGTGTTTTTCTCAAAATAAAATCAGTCTTTTTTCTGAGATTAACTACAATTCGATTCCGCCCGTTTCTTTAAATGAATATAAATCGGTTCAGGAACGTGATAAAAAGTTTCAAAATCCCAATATTGCTTTAGGAGTTGCTATTTCCGGAGGAGGTTCCAGGGCACAGTTTTTTAGTATGGGCGTGCTTTTAGGTTTAGAAGAAATTAAAGAAGACAATTCTCAGCGTAATTTTTTAAATGAAATCGATTATTTTTCAACCGTTTCGGGAGGCTGCTATTCAGCGGGTTATTATTTAACCATCCTGAAAAATAAACTGTATCAGAACCATCAGTCTTTTAATGATTTTTACTTTTCTAAAGCCGATGCTTATAAGGATTATGTGAATAAATCGGCTAGTATTTTATCACTTCTCAATAATAGTAAAAATGAAAAGGGCGATAAAATATCCATGACCCAGCAATTGGATCTGGAAGTGTTGCAATATGACAGCACAAATCCTGACAATCCTGATAAATGCAAAACTCAAATGCTTTTGTCTGATTTTTTTGTTCCAAAACAAAGCAGTCTGAACCCTTACTTGCCTATGATGGTTGCCAACGGAACTGCCTATAACAACGGCGAACGAATTGCATTTATGCCCCATGTCATTAGAGGGTTGAATATAAATTCTTCACTAGCCCCCAATAAAGCTTTGATTTGTTTAGACGAAAATCAGGTAAATGATGGTTATGATTTTCCACTTACATACGGCATAACTGCCAGCTCTGCTTTTCCGGGTGTTCTTCCAAAAACGAAATTCGGAATTAAGGGACAGGATAAAATATTGTGTATTATTGATGGCGGTGCTTCAGATAATATGGGATATAAAACTTTATTAGAACTCCTTCACAATGATTCTAAAGTAAATAATAAAAACAAAAAAGCACTTTTTATTGATTGTTTGGGGCAGGGAAAAAAAGAGCCTTACATAAATGATGAAAAAATCAAATTGATTTCTTTACTTGAAACAACTTCATTGTATACGGTTCAAACAAGATATATGACTTTTGAGAGAGATATTGAAAATGCGTTTGAAAGATATAAAATGCCTGTTTCAAATTATCAGATAATTGGATTTACTACCCTGAAAGATCATTTGCTCAAGTTGAAAAAGGATGAGGCGTATGAAAAAATAGTCACCGAACTGAAAAGTGCGGATGATGATTACGATAATTGGGTGAAATTTTATGACAAGTTCAAACAGGATTTAATAGATCAGTTTGGCGAACTCAGTTTTACACGTGATAAAGACGGCGAAATAATCCTGGCCACTTTGACCCGTGATAAGTTTAATGAATTAACAGCCGCGAACATTTTGATCTTATATGAATTTGCTTCTCATGTTGAAACAAAATTAAAAATAACACCCGAAGAAAGAGAAATGCTCTTATTGTCCGGTCGACTTGCCACTTTTTTGAAAACCAAAGAATTAAAAGAGTTATTGGCAGAAAATAAATAGTGGAGAGAAAAGGTATTTATTAAACTTATTTTTTAATGATGTTGTAAGAAATTATATATTTGGAAGCCCCAAATCCTAAAATCAACAATCATGAAAATTAAAACCTGCACAATTCTCATAGGAACTTTTTTATTTTTTAGCTCCTGCGAAAAAAATAAAAAACAAGCCATTGATGAAAATTCCACTCTGGCAGCAGATGTACAAACTGAAAATTTAAGACCGAAACCAGTCGAAAAACTTCTTTTCAAAGACAATGAAAATATAGTATTGTCTGATGAACTGGATTTGAATCTCTTAAAAAAAGCAACCGCAAATCTAAATATCAGCTATTCTGATTTAAGAATTAACGAAACAACTTCTGTAAGTTATAATGATGAAATTGCCTTTTTTGTCATCACTTCTTTAGTTAAAACAGAAGAATCGGAAAAAGAAAATACCGGAGAGGATGATCCGGGAGATTATTTTGAAAGAAAATACCTTTTTGTCAATAAAGCAGATGGAAAAATCATTGATCAGGAAACAGATTTTAATCTGAGTTATAATGAAAATGAAGGAATGAAGTTCTCAAAAACCTCTATTCTTAAAGATTTAATTCAGTTAAACGAAAATACCACAGGCGTTGCGTTTTACACCGAGGAAGCTTCAGGTAGCCGTGTCGCTTTATATTCACAGCAAAAATTCACGATAATTGCATTAATAAATGACAAAATCAAAAAAGTATTATACGAATATCCAATCAGGAAAACACAGGGAGATTCAAACGGTCGTGGCTCTTTTGAATTGGAAACTTTAGAAACAGGTTTAATAATTTCTAATGAACAAACAAATGGTTTTCTCGATTTAATAGTTTCAAAAAATTTTTCGTATGAACTTGCTGTAGAGGGAGGAGAAGAAACGGATTCAACAGAACAATCCAGTATCAAAGTAAAAAAAGAATCCGAGAGAATAAAATATAACGGTCAGGCATACGCATTTAAAAAAGACGACCGATACAGGTTTCTCGATTATAATTAAGGTTTGAACTACTAGCCTATTTAATTTAATATCTTAATACTATGAAATACTTTTTAATGATATCTATGTTTCTTTTAATCCAGTCAGACTGGACTGAAAATGTAAAAAAAGATGTAAAACGAGTAAATACTGAAGCAAAATTTGAATCAGAATTTGAGAAAAAAGATAGTGAGGGAGAAGTAAAAGTTAAAAGATACAAAACGAAGAGCGAAACTAAAATTAATGTAAAATACAAGTATGATAAATTTATGGATCTTGATTTTAGTTATTATGAAAATAAAAATTTATTGTTTGCAGAAATAGTGAACGGCAAGGATATTTTGATTTATAAAACTGAACGAAAAAAGGAAGATCCTTATGCCGTATTAATAGAAAAAATCACTTATTTCAAAAATGAAAATGAAGGAATCAGCAAAAGCAGAAGAATCGATGTTTATGAAAACAGTGATATTGAAAAATTGAAATCTGAGCTAAAAAAAATAGATTTTAAAACTGAAAAAATAGATAGTGCGGAGTATAAAAGTGTAAAAAAGCGCTGTGATCAGTTTAAAGCAACGCAAAAATAAAAAGCACTTTTGGTAGTTTTATCGCCTTTTGCTAGACTAATTTAGCTTTCCTTGCGAAAAAACTTTGCGAATCTCTCTTCGTAAACTTCGTGCAACTTTGCAAAACAACTTTTGGAACTCATTTCCCCTAAAACTTTGTCTTAATCTTAGGAAACATTTCCTTAAATTTGCTTCCGTTATAAAAAAATACAATAGTTATAAAAAACAAGCTATGTTACAAATCGCATTTATTAGAGAAAATCAGGAGAAAGTAATCAAAGCTTTAGCAAAACGAAATATCGATGCTAAAAGCGTTGTGGAAGAAGTGGTGCAGTTAGACGAAAACCGTCGTGGAGCTCAGGTAGAATTAGACAACACTTTATCTGAATCTAATAAATTGTCCAAAGACATAGGTGAGTTAATGAAAGCAGGTGAGAAAGCTAAAGCAGCAATCTTAAAAGAAAAAACGGTTTCATTAAAAGAAAAAAGCAAAGAATTAGGCGAAAAAGCAGAAGCTTTGGCAGCTGAACTGACCAATAAATTATACACCTTACCGAATCTTCCTGCTGATATCGTTCCCGAAGGAAAAACACCGGATGATAACTTAAACGTTTTTGAAGAAGGTGATATTCCGGTTTTGCATGAAGGCGCACAGCCTCACTGGGAACTGGTAAAAAAATACGATATTATCGATTTTGAATTGGGTGTAAAAATTACCGGAGCAGGTTTTCCGGTTTATAAAGGAAAAGGTGCTCGTTTACAGCGTGCCTTAATCAATTATTTTTTAGATAAAAATACAGCTGCAGGATATAATGAAGTTCAGGTACCGCATTTGGTAAATGAAGCTTCAGGTTACGGAACTGGGCAATTGCCGGATAAAGAAGGTCAGATGTATCATTCTACAATCGATGATTTGTATTTGATTCCAACAGCTGAGGTTCCTGTTACGAATTTATTTCGTGATGTTATCTTAAACGAAAGTGATCTTCCGGTTTTACATACGGCTTATACACCATGTTTCCGTCGTGAAGCGGGTTCTTACGGAGCACATGTTCGAGGATTAAACCGTTTACATCAATTTGATAAAGTCGAAATTGTACGTGTTGAACATCCTGAAAAGTCATACGAAGCCCTTGACGGAATGGTAGAACACGTAAAAAACATTTTGCAGGAATTAAAATTACCGTACAGAATTTTACGTCTTTGTGGAGGCGATATGGGTTTTACATCGGCTTTGACTTATGATTTCGAAGTGTTTTCTACAGCACAGGATCGCTGGTTAGAGATTAGTTCTGTTTCTAATTTTGAAACATTTCAGGCAAATCGACTAAAATTGCGTTTCAAAGACAAGGATGGAAAAAACCAGCTGGCTCACACACTTAACGGAAGTTCATTGGCTTTGCCAAGAGTTTTAGCCGGAATTTTAGAAAATTACCAAACTCCGGAAGGAATTGTAATCCCAGAGGTTCTGCGCCCTTACTGCGGATTTGATATTATTAATTAATTTTAGTAATTTAGAGTTAGACCTAACAGGTTTTTAAAATCTGTTAGGTCTCTTAATTGTTAAAATCCCACATTAAAAGCCGAATATGAAAAACATTTGTATCTATATCGTTTTGTTGTGGTCTACGTTTGCATCAGCTCAAAATGAGCAGTTAGCTCAATATTACTACGATAAAGGCGATTTTGAAAAAGCCAAGATCAGTTACGAACAGCTTTTAAACAGTTCACCATCCAATACCCAGTATTTTTTAAGAACAGTTGAGTGCTATCAGCAGCTGCAGCAATTTGCCAATGCTGAAAAAGCGATTCAGGAAAGATACAATAGATACAAACAAGGTGTTTTTTTGGTTGAATTGGGATATAATTTTCAGTTACAGAAAAACGAATCAAAAGCCAAAAATTACTACGACCAGGCGATTGAAAAAATCAAAACCAATCCGAATGATGTTTACGGAACCGCAAATTCATTCGAGAAAAAAGTATTGCTGGAATATGCTTTGAAAGCTTATCAGACAGCTATGGCAATTCAGCCCAATTACAATTTTAATTTTCAGATTGGAATGCTATACGGACAGTTGGGTAAAACCGATTTGATGATTGATCTTTTGCTGACAGAATCTTTTAAAAACCCTCAAAACACCAGTTTAATCCAGACACAGTTATCCCGTTTCATGAATGGTGAAAACGATAATACTGCTTTTAAAGATGCAATGCGAAAAGCCTTAATTCTGAAAACGCAACAAGATCAGGATGTTTTCTGGAATCACTATCTAAGTTGGTTTTATGTACAGCAGAAAGAATTTGGGAAAGCATTTATTCAGGAAAAAGCCATTTACAAACGTGTACCTGAATCTTTAATCAGTATTGTCAATTTGAGTCAGTTTGCACTCAATGAAAATGACACAGATACAGCGGCAGAAATTTTAAATTTCATTTTGCTCAATACTAAAGATCAGGATTTGCTGATTCGGACAAATGCCAGTCTGATGCAGATTAAAATTGATAAAGCATCCGAAATAGAGTATCCCGCAATCAGTGCTGAGTTGGAACATTTGCTTACAACTAATGGAATAACTCCTTTTACCTTATCTTTGCAAATAATTCAGGCACATTTTCTGGCATTTAATTTAAAAAAGACAGAAGAAGGTAAGGCGGTTGTAAAAAAAGCTTTAGAACTTAATTTGAATGAGTATCAAAAGGCAGATGCCAAAATGGAACTGGGTGATATTTTGCTTTTGGAAGAGAAATTCAATCAGGCGCTGATTTACTATTCGCAGATTCAGCTGGATTTAAAGAATGATGTCATGTCGCACGAAGCAAGTTTAAAAGCGGCTAAAACAAGTTATTTTAAAACTGATTTTGAGTGGGCGTTAAAACAATTCAAAGAATTAAAGTCGGCCAATACGCAATTGATAGCTAATGATGCCCTTGAATATTTTTTACTGATCAATGACAATACGGTTGCCGATTCGACACAAACAGCACTGAAACAATTTGCAAAAGGCGATTTTCTACTTTATCAGAATAAAAAACCGGAAGCAGTTGCTCAGTTTCAGAACATTCTGAAATCGTTTAAAGGACAGGAAATTGAAGCTGTAACAATGTTGCGTTTAGGTAAGATCTACGAAAGCCTGAAAGATTACAATTCGGCTTTAAGCCAATACCAGCAAGTGATTGACCATCATAGTGACGGAATTTATGTAGACGAAGCATTGTTTTTCTCTGCAGAAATTTACAATGACGAATTAAAAGATACTGAAAAAGCAAAACCTTTATATGAAAAGGTAATTTTCAACCATCAGGACAGTATTTACTTTGTTGATGCAAGAAAAAAATATCGTGGACTGAGAGGAGATAAGAATTTATAATTTAAGATTATTGGATTATAGATGTTATTTTTTTTAGGAAAGTCTAACATCTAAAATCTAACAAGTCTAACAATCTAAAAAGATGATAATATACAACGTTACTACCAATATACACGAAAGCGTTCATGACCAATGGCTAAAATGGATGCAGGAAAAACATATTCCGGAAATTCTGGCTACAAATAAATTTTCTTCAGCGCGAATTGTAAAAGTTCTGGTTGAAGAAGAAATGGGTGGAATTACATATTCCGTACAATATACAACAGAAAATAAAGATATTTTAGAGCAATATTATCTCGAAGATCAGCCTAAGTTTGACAGAGAAGCTTTGGAGTTGTTTGCAGATAAAATGCTTTCTTTCAGAACAGAATTGGAAGTTATTTCAGAACATTAAAATAGATTGCTTGAAATTCGATTTTTGGATTATTCGATATTTCGAAAAGTCTAATGATCTAAGAAGTCTAAAAATCTAAGAATCTAAAAAAGAAAATGGAAAAAGTAAAAGCCAAAAAACATTTAGGACAGCATTTCCTGAAAGACAAAAGTATTGCAAAAGCAATTGCGGATACTTTGAGCTTAAAAGGATACGATGAGGTTTTAGAAATAGGACCGGGAATGGGTGTGTTGACTAAGTATTTGCTTGATAAACCAATTAATACACACGTAATAGAGATAGACGGTGAATCTGTTGTGTATTTGGGTGAAAATTATCCAAAATTAAAAGATAAAATTATCTCTCAGGATTTCCTGAAATACAATATTAATGAAGTTTACGAAAATAAACAGTTTGCCATAATTGGAAATTTCCCTTATAATATTTCGACACAGATCGTTTTTAGGACTTTAGAGTTTAAACATCAGATTCCGGAGTTTTCTGGGATGTTTCAAAAAGAAGTTGCTGAACGCATATGCGAGAAAAAAGGCTCAAAAGCTTACGGGATTTTATCCGTATTAGCGCAGGCTTTCTATGATACTGAGTATTTGTTCACTGTTGACGAAAATGTTTTTATTCCTCCGCCCAAGGTGAAATCGGGTGTGATGAAAATGACCCGAAAGGAAGATTACAGTCTTCCGTGTGGTGAGAAGTTGTTTTTTACAGTTGTAAAAACTGCTTTTCAGCAAAGACGAAAAACATTACGTAACAGTTTGAAAACATTAAATTTAACTGATGATTTGCGATTAGATACTATCTTTGATAAACGTCCCGAGCAACTCAGTGTAGAAGAATTTATTGAACTGACTCAAAAAATAGAAGCCGATGGAGTTCAAAGTTAGCAAAGAATTAATCCACCAATTAGAAGAGCATATTGTTCAGAAAAACGACAAAGAACTTGAAGTTTTACTGAACGATCTACATCACGCTGATATTGCTGAAATCCTTGATGAACTGGATTTTGACGATGCAACCTATATTTTTAAGGTTTTAGATAGTGATAAAACCGCTGAGATTCTTCTTGAATTAGAAGATGATCTGCGTGAGAATATCTTAAGCAGACTTTCACCAAAAGAAATTGCCGAAGAGCTTGATGAACTAGAAACAAATGATGCGGCAGATATTATTGCCGAACTTTCGCAGGAAATCAAAGCAGAAGTAATCTCGGAGTTAATTGACGTTGAACACGCAAAAGACATTGTTGACTTATTGCGTTACGATGAAAATTCTGCCGGTGGTTTAATGGGGAAAGAGCTGGTAAAAGTCAATGAGAACTGGAATGTGCTGACTTGTGTAAAAGAAATGCGCATTCAGGCCGAAAATGTATCCAGAGTGCACTCGATTTATGTTGTCGACGACGAAAACCGCTTAAAAGGGAGATTGTCGCTTAAAGATTTATTAACCACTTCAACCAAAACCCAGATTGGCGATATTTATATTCGAAAATTAAATTTTGTAAATGTAGATACCGAAGATGTTGAGGTAGCACGTATCATGCAAAAATACGATTTGGAAGCGATTCCGGTTGTAGATGAGTTGGGGCGTCTTGTGGGTAGAATTACCATTGACGATATCGTAGACGTAATCAAGGATGAAGCCGATAAAGATTACCAATTAGCTGCGGGTATCACGCAGGACGTAGAATCAAATGACAGTGTTTTAGAATTAACAAAAGCGCGGTTGCCATGGCTTTTAATTGGAATGGTGATTGAAATTGTGGCTTCTTTTGTTTTAAAAGGAAACGAAAGTACGTTCCAGACTTATTCGACTTTGATTATTTTTGTGCCTTTGCTTTCTGCAACTGCAGGAAATATTGGTGTTCAGGCATCGGCAATTGTAGTTCAGGGTTTAGCAAACGGAACTTTAAAAGAATTCAGTCGAGGTTATTTTACCAAAGAAATTACCGTTTCGATGATTTCCGGAAGTATCATTTCGTTGCTTTTATTGGGTTACCATTCAATTATGTACCAGCAATATCTGGTAGGAGTGGCCATTTCGATTTCAATGATTGTGGTAATATTGTTTGCTGCAACTTTAGGAACTTTGGTGCCGCTTTTTTTACATAAAAATAAAATTGATCCTGCAATTGCAACAGGGCCTTTTATCACCACAACGAATGATGTTTTTGGAATTATGCTTTATTTTGGAGTTGCCAAAATCATTTTAGGGTTTTAAGATTCTATTAAAAATACTATTTACCAACCAGAAATAAATTAATTAAAATAATGAAAGTACACATAATAGGAGGAGGAAATCTTGGCGTTTCTGTTGCCTTGGGAATTGCCAAATTTTCACAAAACCATAAAGTAACTGTGACGAGAAGAAATACTGGCAGTATTCAATATTTAACAGAATTAGGAATCGAAGTTTCATCAGACAATAAACACAATATTCAGGATGCTGATGTAATTATTTTAACAATCAAACCGTATCAGGTTGATACTGTTCTGGCTGAGATTTTACCTGTTATTCAGGGAAAAACCATTGCTTCTGCAGTAAGCGGTTTATCACTGGAAATGCTTCAGTCAAAAACAAATAATGAATATCCTGTAATTAGGATTATGCCAAATATCGCTGCACAATTTGGCGAATCGGCAACTTGTATTTCTTTCCCTGAAAAGGACAGAGAGAAAGCATTGCCAATTGTTGATTTGTTTCAGGATTTAGGAACAGCTCCGGTTATCGATGAGAAATTAATGGATGCAGCGACTGTTTTAGGTGCTTGCGGAACAGCTTATGCTTTGAGATATATTCGTGCTTCAATGCAGGCCGGAATCGAAATAGGATTTGATTCGCAAACAGCTTTGGCAATTGCGGCACAAACTGTAAAAGGAGCAGCCAAAATGTTGTTGGAAGAAAGAGTGCATCCGGAACAATTAATTGATCGTGTTACAACTCCTCAGGGATGTACAATTGTTGGTCTGAATGAAATGGAACACAATGGTTTCAGTTCGTCGTTGATTAAAGGAATTAAAACTTCTCTAAAACAAATTAAAGGATAGATTTTTTAAAGAAATTCTAAATATTAAAAAAACCAAATTCCAGTTTGTAAAGCTGGGATTTGGTTTTTTTATTTTTGATTATTACAGTGTTTTTTCATTACAACGTAAGTAGAAATCACATACGTAACTTGAAAGATTGGAGATTTGCTTTGCGCAATTCTAGTGTCATTTCTCCTTATGTCGAAATGACAAGTTTATGGATAATTGGACTTTAAATTTTCTTTTTCGTTAGGATGTACTTCAAAAAAACAAAGCCAAAAATCCCCGAAAGAAGAGAGGCAATTAAAATGGCAACTTTTGAAAATAGGATCGTTTCAGAATCTTTAAATGCCAGAATAGTAATAAAGATCGACATCGTAAAACCAATTCCGCCTAACATCCCTGCGCCTGCAATATGAGTCCATTTGAGGTTTTTGGGTAATGTACATAATCCGGCAGTTACTCCAATAGACGCAAAAAGTGTAATTCCTAAAGGCTTTCCAATAAAAAGTCCCAGAATAATCCCTAAAGTATTGGGCTGAATCAATCCTTGATGCCAATCAGCATTAATGGCAATCGCTGTATTGGCTATTGCGAATAATGGCAAAATAAAAAAGGCAACCGGTTTGTGAAGAAAATGTTGAATTTTATAGGATATTGATTTTTCTCCACCATCGCCAAACGGAATCACAAAAGCCAATATTACGCCGGTAATGGTAGCGTGAACTCCGGAATTTAGCATAAAGTACCACATTGCAACTCCGCCAATGAGATACGGAAACAGGTTATGGATTTTCTTTCGGTTAAGAATAAATAATAATCCCCAAATTCCCAATGCAATAGCAAGATTTATTAATGAAACAGACTTGGTGTAAAATAGGGCAATGATAATGATGGCGCCCAAATCATCAATTACAGCAAAGGCGGTAAGGAATATTTTTAGCGATGCAGGAACTCTGTTTCCTAAAAGGGATAAAATACCTATGGCGAAAGCAATGTCTGTAGCCATCGGAATTCCGGCTCCATTTTGTGTAACAGTGCCATGATTTAATGATATAAAAATACCGGCAGGAATTAACATTCCACCTAAGGCAGCCATTATTGGCAAAGCAGCATTTTTTATATTGGAAAGTTCTCCATGATAAATTTCGCGTTCTAATTCTAAACCAATTAATAAAAAGAAAATGGTCATTAATCCGTCATTAATCCAATGTGTGATGGAATGTCCTCCCAGATCTTTTTCCCACAATGCAATATAATCTGTCTGAAATGCCGAATTAGCAAGAGTAAGTGAAATAATCGTAACAAAAAGCAACAGTACGCCCCCTGATTTTTCACTTTCTAAAAAAGCTTTAAAAGTTTTGGTTAATTTCATTTGGAGGATTCTGGTGATTTAGAGAGCATTTCGTTATATGTATATTTTCAAAGTTAAAAAAAATCTGGGCAATAAAAAACCTGTAGTGCTTTGATTTGGTTAAATCCAGATTCAGAAATAAAGAATAAACTGTATTTTTGTTTATCTAAAATTTAAAATAATGAATATAAAGATTCTGCATATCGATAGCAATAATCCAATTCTTTGGCAACAATTGGAAGAAGCAGGTTTTGAAAACCATGCCGATTTTACATCTTCAAAAGAAGAAATTGAAGCTAAAATTCAGGATTATAACGGAATCGTAATTAGAAGCCGTTTTAAAATAGACAAACAATTTATTGATAAAGCTGTTAATCTTCAGTTTATTGCAAGAGTAGGAGCTGGTCTTGAAAGTATTGATTGTGACTACGCTCTTGACAAAGATATCAATCTTATTGCGGCTCCGGAAGGTAATTGCAACGCTGTTGCAGAACACACATTAGGAATGATTCTGTCCCTTTTTAATAAACTGAATCAGGCAGATAGCGAAATTCGTTCAGGTGCCTGGAACAGAGAAAGCAACCGCGGACATGAACTCGATGGTAAAACAGTCGGGATTATTGGATATGGCAATATGGGGAAAGCTTTTGCTAAAAAACTGCGTGGTTTTGATGTTGAGGTCTTGTGTTATGATATTGCTGATAATATGGGTGATGAAAATGCAAGACAGGTTTCGTTAGAGGAATTACAGCAAAAAACAGATGTTTTAAGTCTGCATATTCCATGGACACCGGATACAGACAAAATGATCGACCTGAATTTTATTAATGCATTTGCAAAGTCAATTTGGATTATAAATACTTCACGCGGTAAAAACATCGTTACTGCAGATTTAGTGAAAGCAATGAAGGCTGAGAAAGTTTTAGGAGCAGGTCTGGATGTTTTGGAATATGAAAAATTATCTTTTGAAACACTTTTTCAGGATAAAAATACGCCCGAAGCTTTTCAGTATTTACTTGATGGGAGAAAGGTTATTCTTACCCCTCATATAGCCGGATGGACATTTGAAAGCCATGAACGTCTGGCTCAGGTTATTGTAGATAAGATAAAAGCAATTTATGCAAAATGATTAATCCCTAAATTTATTAGCTTGCGGCTTTTTAAAGTTTTAATAACGAGTTTTTTCTTCTAAATTTAATGGGGATAATTAGTTTTCTATATTAATTTTTAATAATATTGTTTCTGTTTTTTAGAGAATGAATCTAAATAATCTTTTTTAAAACTGGAGTAACCGAAAATCCAAAGAGTAGGAATTAACAATTAATTTGATTTTATTATGATTGAATGGTACAAAAAGGTAGTTTTTGAAAACTATGCGAATTTTAACGGTCGTGCAAGAAGAAGCGAGTATTGGTACTTTGCTTTATTAAATGTTATTATTAGTATAGTTTTAGGCTTCGTTCTGGGCTTTATTTCACCAACTTTAGGACTTGCTGCCAATCTTTATAGCTTAGCTGTTTTAATTCCTTCAATTGCAGTTGCTATCAGAAGAATGCATGATGTTGGAAAAAGCGGATGGTATATTCTTATACCAATATATAATTTGATTTTGGCATGTACAGAAGGAGATAAAGGAACGAATGCATATGGTCCTGATCCTAAAAATGATTTTGACGAAATCAATGAAATTGGAAGCGCTCAGGCTTAATTTAATTTTGTTATAATATGGAAACTACAAAACCAACTGAAAACTGGAATAACCCTCCGGTTCGCAGAGAAGAAAACAAAAAAGTTGTTGCCGGAATTCTTGCTATTTTATTAGGAGGATTAGGAATACATAAATTTATTTTAGGATACACACAAGAAGGAATTATTCAGATTGTAATAAGTGTTGTTAGTTGTGGAGCAATTGGCGGACTTATTGGTCTTATCGAAGGAATTATTTACCTGACTAAAACAGACGAAGAATTTTATCAAACCTATCAGGTTGGTAAAAAAGGCTGGTTCTAAAAAAATAAAAACCCCAATTCCTTAACAGAGTTGGGGTTTATTTTTTATATTTAGATTATTCTAGCTGATATCTTCTTTCTCAGATAATTTTCGTTCCAGTTCTATCTGGAACTCTTCAATAACCGGTTTCATCGTGCTTTCCGGTATATCTGCGATCCTGATGTACATTAAGCCGTCTACAGCATTATTAAACAAAGGATCAACGTTAAAAGCTACCACACGTGCATTTTGCTTGATGTATTTTTTGATCAAAACAGGCAAACGTAAATTTCCAGGTTCCAACTCATCGATGATTTTGTCGAATTTGTTTAAGTCTGATTCAGCTTCATCAAAGATAAAATCTTTATCGGCATCTTTCAGTTTTACTTTATAAGCCTTTTTCGGGTGTATATACTGCGCGATATAGGGATCATAGTAGTTGGACTTCATAAATTCAATCATCAACGATTTTGAGAAGTCTGAGAACTGATTGCTGATACTTACACCGCCAAGCAAATATTTGTGTTCAGGATAACGTAAAGTCGTATGAATAATTCCTTTCCACAATAAGAATAAAGGCATCGGTTTTTGCTGGTAATCTTTAATGATAAAAGCACGCCCCATTTCGATCGATTTGTGCATCATATCGTGTAATTCAGGCTCAAATCTAAAAAGGTCGTTCAGATAAAAACCTTCAATTCCGTATTTTGGATAAATTTCAGAACCTAATCCCATGCGGTAAGCACCGGCAATTTTTTTAGTATCCTCATCCCATAAAAACATGTGATGATAATACTGGTCAAATTGGTCTAAGTCAATAGATTCATTCGTTCCTTCGCCAACCTCACGAAAAGTAATTTCACGCAAACGCCCAATTTCATGCAGAATATTTGGAATTGATTTTGCCCTTGCAAAAAATACTTCATAATTTTTACTCTGCAATAAGCGGCAATCACTATTTCTTAAAGCCTGAACTTCATCAATCATCTTTGATTCATTGGCTGCAGTAACAATTTTTTTAGGTGCTTTCGAAATCTTTAAACTGGCAGGATCCAGTAATTTATGCTCCTTTTCAAAAGGATTTGCCAGCATGTAAGTCTTTTTTCTTAAAAACTCGGAGTATTCTTCAAACGATTCGATTTCGTTTTGTTCGTTTACTGAAATTGGTTTTCCAATACGAACCTTAATCACACGGTCTTTTTGTGTAAGAAGCTCAGACGGTAATTTTGCTGTACGCAAAGTATCGTCAATTTTAGAAAGCCAATAAAATAATTTACTGTTTTTAGCATGAAAATAAATCGGAACTACAGGTACTTTTGCTTTTCTGATCAGTTTCAAAGCACCTTCTTCCCATGGTTTATCTACAACTAATTTTCCGTCTTTGTAAGTAGAAACCTCGCCTGCAGGGAAAATTCCCAAAGGCTTTCCGTCACTTAAATGGCGTAAAGTTTCTTTAATGCCTATTACGCTAGATTTCGCATCCTTATGATTTTCAAAAGGATTAACCGGCATAATGTATTTTTTCATCGGGATAATTCTATGTAACAGGAAGTTGGCAATAATCTTGAAATTTGGCTCTCTTTCAAGCATTAATTTCAAAAGTAAAATTCCATCAATTCCTCCAAGCGGATGATTTGAAATGGTAATGTAAGCGCCATCTTTAGGCAGACGTTTTAAATCTTCTTCAGGGATTTCGAATTTGATTTCCATCTCATCCAAAATTCCGTTTAGAAACGCAACATCCTCTAAATGTTTATTGTGATCGTAAATTTTATTAAGGGTCGATATCTTAAGAACCTTCATAAGAATCCAGCCAGAAAAAGTACCGAAAACTCCGTACTTATCAACATTTATTGCCTTTGCAACTTCTTTCGCGGTAACTAAACCCATCTACTATTTTTAATTTATTAGAACAGCGAACAAAGATAACAAAAAACTCTACTTTTAGTGTTTGTTATGTAAACTTTCCGCATTTTTATTACTTTTGGATATCTAAAAAAATCGCATGAAAATTATTTCTTATAATGTAAACGGAATACGCGCTGCTATTTCAAAAGGATTTATCAACTGGCTTCAACAGGCCAATCCTGATGTTATTTGTCTTCAGGAAATTAAGGCTACTCAGGATCAAATTCCAACTGAAGACATTACTGCTGCGGGCTATCCGTACCAATATTACTATCCCGCCACCAAAAAAGGATATAGCGGCGTTGCCATTTTATCTAAAATAGAACCAAACCAGGTTGTTTACGGAACCGGAATACACCATATGGATTTCGAAGGACGAAACCTTCGGGCCGATTTTGATGATGTATCGGTAATGAGCCTGTATCTTCCATCAGGAACCAATATCGAACGATTAGACCATAAATTTATGTTTATGGATGATTTTCAAACATATGTAAATGAATTAAGACTTACCATTCCTAATATCATTATTTGTGGAGATTACAATATCTGTCACGAGGCCATTGATATACATGATCCGGTTCGTAACAAAACTGTATCCGGATTTTTACCTCAGGAACGCGCATGGCTTGACGCATTTATGAAAACAGGTTTTATCGACAGTTTCCGTCATTTCAACAAAGATCCGCATCATTATACGTGGTGGAGTTACCGCGCAGGAGCAAGAGGAAATAACAAAGGCTGGCGTATTGATTACAATCTGGTAAGCCAACCGTTAGAGCACAGGTTAAAACGCGCTGTTATTCTTCCGGATGCTATACATTCCGACCATTGTCCGGTTTTAGTCGAGATTGAGTAATTCTGGTATTGTTATTGTTAGGACAAAGTCGGTCTAAAGCTGAATGAATATTGTGAAGTTGTAGTTTCAGGAGCTATTTCCTGCTTTCCACTGCAATCTTTGTGTTTTTAAAGAAAAAACACAAAGGATTTTCGTTTCAATCAGGGCTAGGGCATCACGGGAACAAGAATTTTAAATAGAATAATAACCTAATTATTAAATACCATAAACAAAAATGATTAAAAAAGCCTCACTTGGATTGCTGATTCTGGCACTTTCGACGTCTTGTGTTTCCAAAAAAATCTACAACGACCTGGAAACAAAATATTCCGATTTAAAAAAAGAAAACCGTTCTATTGCTGATGAGAACAGCGAATTAAAAAAAGCAAAAAATCAGTTAGAACTAGACCGTGATAAATTAACCAAAGATCTTGCAAGTGCAAAAGATGATTTAGCGAAACAAAAAGCTGATCTTGCCGCTGCACAAAATAAATTTAAAGTGTTACAGGATTCTTATAACGCTCTTGAGAAAAACAGTAATGATGCGTTAGAGAAAAACATGAACAAAAACCGCGATTTGCTGGCTGAATTAGAAGCAAAATCAAAAAAACTGGCTGAAGAACAAGCTCGTTTAGATAAAACCGCAAGTCGTCTGAATGAACTTGAAGCTATGATTGCAGCAAAAGAAGAGGCAATGAGAAAGCTGAAAGAAACGTTATCTAAAGCTTTAAATGGTTTCGAAGGAAAAGGACTAACAGTAGAACAGAAAAACGGAAAAGTGTATGTTTCCATGGAAAACAAATTACTTTTCAATTCTGGAAGTTATGCAGTAGGTTCAGAAGGTAGAAAAGCAGTTGTAGAGCTAGGAAAAGTATTGGGCGACAATCCTGATCTTTCTGTATTGATTGAAGGACATACAGATGACGATCCATATGCAGGTTCAGGACCAATTGCCAACAACTGGGATTTGTCTACGAAAAGAGCAACTGCAATTGTGGCTATTTTAAGCGAAAATGCTAAAATCAACAAACAAAAATTAACAGCAGCCGGTCGTAGTGAGTTTTCTCCTTTGGCAAGTAACGCAACTCCTGAAGGAAAAGCTAAAAACCGTCGAATCGAAATCATCTTAACACCAAGATTAGATGAAATCGCTGATATGCTGAACAGCATCAACTAAGCTGAATTTTATAATATTTAAAAAGGCTCAGAGTTTTTAAACTTTGAGCCTTTTTTTAATTGATATGGTTTTATAATTATGCTTTTTCAATCAAAATACTCACGGCATTTCCTCCAAAACCAACTGCATTAATGAGCACTTTTTTGATAGTTTTCGTCTGATTTTGAGCTTTTGCAAACGGAACATTGATAAACTTATCGTGTTGTATCATCAAAAGAGCCAATTCTAAACTCAGAATTCCTGAAGCCCCAAAAGTGTGACCAATTTTCCATTTATTGGTGGTAAGTAATGGTAAGTTTTCTCCAAAAACTTTTTCAATTGCACGTAGTTCCGTTAAATCGCCTTTTATGGTTCCCGGAGCGTGCATAACGATTACGTCTACTTCTTTTAAATTGGTTTCTTTTAAGGCCATTTTCATCGATTTCTGAAAACAGTCTGCTTCTGCAGAAATCGAAATATTATGTTCCAGAATTTCAGTTGCATACCCAACCCCGGTAATATAGGCAATTGCATTAGCTGTTTCTCCGGCTTCCAGACAGCAAACGCCGGCTGCTTCCCCCAAAATCATAGTATTTTGCGTTTTCTCAAAATCAAATGCCAGATTGGGCCAAGAGTCTTTCGTCTGATCAAGGCGTGAATATATTTTTAAAGCCCGCATCTGTGCAATCGTAAAGTCAGTTAACGGTGCTTCGCTTCCGCCAACTAAAAACTTATCTGCCATTCCTGATTTTAGCCATGCAACACCATTTAGAATCGCATGTAGCGCCGTAGAACAGGTGATGGAATGCGAAATTTCAGGTCCGGTACTTTGTAAATCGTGTGCGATCCAGGAAGAAATATTTCCCAGAGTTGTAGTAGGAGAGGCGAGAGTCTGTGCTTTTCCGGTATCGATATATTCTTTATAATGCTTTTCAAATAAATCGGTTGCTCCACGAGAAGAGCCTATGTTGATTCCGAATGCATCTCCTGATTTCCAGCCCGCCTGTTCAACAGCCTTTCGCGAAGCTGCCAAAGCAAACAATACAGAATCATCCAGAAATTTATATTTAGGATCTAATTCACGGACTTCCGCAATAATTTGTTTGGATTCAGTTTCAAGTGAAGCTACAGAAGTTTTTTGCTGATCTAAGAATTGCTGCGAAAAGCAATGCTGATCGTTAAGATATTTTTTCCAGACATCTTCAGCATTATTTCCTAACGGAGAAATAGACGAAAATGCTGTTATGGAGATTTTATTTGTATTCAAAATGTCGTTTTTATGCTTGTTGCATTTTAACCGCAAAGGTCGCAAAAGTTTACAGAAGGATTGAAATAATTGTGGATAAAGTTCGCAAAGCTCTTTCAAAAAAATAAACTGAAATGAACTTATATAACTTACATGGTTTAAAAAAAATTAAACCATCTCTATCGCTGCTTCAATTGTAGCATATACCTTTTGGAGCTGTTCGTCTGTCATAATGTAAGGAGGTAATATGTAAACGATGTTTCCAACCGGACGTAAAACAACACCGTTTTCAATAAAGAAATTATACAATTTGGTACGCATGGAGCCATAATAGCTCTCTTCTGAATCGGATTTAATTTCAACTGCAAAAATGACTCCTAATGTTCTGGCTGTAATTACTTTTGGATGATTCTCAATTTTCTTCTGGAATCCTAAATGGCTTTTGTTGATTCTGTCAATATTAGTCTGCATTTCATCCGTTTGCAGTAAATCGATACTTGCCAAAGCAGCAGCACAACCTGTTGGATTAGCAGTAAAAGTATGGCCATGAAATAATGCTTTATTAATATCATCATCATAAAAAGCATCAAAAACCTCCTGTGTAAAAGTCGTAATCGCCATCGGAATTGTGCCTCCGGTTAGCGCTTTCGATAAGCAAATCATATCAGGATCTGCATCAACATAATCCATTGCGAAGGTTTTTCCTGTTTTACCAAAGCCTGTCATTACTTCGTCTGCAATAGTTAAGACTTTGTTTTTATTGCAAATCTGAATCAGTTTTGCCAAAGATTCCGGTTCGTACATCACCATTCCGGCAGCACCCTGAACTAAAGGCTCAAAAATAAATCCGGCGCAATTATGATTTTGAATCACCTCTTTCAAAGCATCATAACTAACTTCTTCCTGACCTTTTACAGGAACCGGAATCCGGATAACATCTATAAACATCCCCTGAAAAGCCTGCGTGTAGAAAGAGATTCCGCTTGCAGCCATCGCCGCAAAAGTATCACCGTGAAAGGCATTTTCAAAAGCAATTATGGTCGTTCGTTTTTCACCTTTATTGAAGAAATACTGTAATGCTACTTTAATGGCAACTTCTACAGCGGTAGAACCATTATCGGAGAAGAAGATTTTCTGCTGATTTTTTGGCAAAATTTTCATGAGTCTTTCGGCTACTTTTATAGCTGGTTCGTGTGTAAAACCACCAAATAACACATGTTCCAGTGTTGTTAATTGTTTGTAAATCGCATCAGCAATAAATTTATTACTGTGCCCAAACGGATTTACCCACCACGAAGCGATTGCGTCAATGTATTCTTTATTATTTTCGTCCCAAAGTAAAGCGCCTTCGCCTCTTGAAATGGCAATTGGAGTTTGAGAAGTTTTGTGTTGTGTATAAGGATGCCAAAGATATTGGCTGTCTTTTTCTTGTAAAGTCATAATTGTGAAATGTTTTTTGTCAGATGTGAGATAGATTATAGGGCTATAAATGAAATATACAAAGTAGATAAATATAAAAAAGCCCGAAAAAGCCAATAAAATCAAGGGTTAAGACCAAAAAAGCCCCAAAAACAGAAAAATTTAAAATGTTCATTAATTACTTTTTAGTACCATTTAGCTACCATTTAAAACCCGAAAAAGAGTCAATATAAGGCAATAACTACCATAATAATTGGGTAAGATACCGAAACCACTCTAAAAGCCGTAAAAACAAGCGTTTTACGGCTTTTTTGCATCTGTAATTTTCTGCTTTAAATAAGCTTTTAAAGGTTTTTAAAAAGTGTTTAAAGATATTCAAAAATAGAGTATTATTTATATTGCTTTACCTCTTGCTTTACCTCTTGCTTTACTTCAAGTATGCAAAAAAAACACTCGAAAACTACCCCATAATTACACTTAATTACAAATAAATCATAAAAAAAAGGCTGAAAACACCCCCTTATTTTAGTATGTTACACGTTATTAAGACTGTAAATAACTAATAATCAATTGATTATTTAGTTATGTAGACGTATTGAAGCTCTAACAAGCCCGATTGCGGCTATTTGACTTAGTTTAACATCTTTAGGTGTATGGTGTTGGTTATGGCTTACAAGTCTAACATATTCATCACCTAATTCGCTTTGATGAACAAACTTTATAGTTTTCATAGTACTGTATTCGTCTAATTTGACAGCTACTATATACATTTCTCCAAAGAATATCTGAGCTCGCTCAACTGCTATACGTTTATAAGCAATCATATCCCCAGATTTTAGCAAAGGATACATACTATCACCTGATGCATAAATTGCACCATCACAACTCGGCATACTTGGTATAGAAATATAATCTATTACCTTTTCTTCATCAACTCCATTGCCATCAACTAAGGGAACTAAACCCATCGTTGCCTCAAGGTTAAATAAGGGTACTCGTTGCATATCATAAATTGCATCTCTCGTTTTCCGATAACCCTCTATAGGTTCAGCAACTAAATCTGTTCTATTATGATTTGACAAAAACTCTTTTCCGGTTAAAAGCCAGTTCATATCCATCTCGTTTTCACATTTTGAAAACAAAAGATCGTAGTCAATTGAATTTCTGGTGTACCAATTAGAAAGAGTACTCTTACGAATATCGAGAAAATCCGCTAATTCAGTATCGGTATTAAAGTTTTTTGCCTTTTTTAATCTATTTAAAATCAATGACTTATCCATAATGTTTTAAAAATGTGAACTTTTTTACGTAAAAACGTTTTTTTGTTTTCAATTTGTGTATATATTTGTAAAGAACAAAACGAAATATAAAACAGTATTAACAATTGTAAAGATATGAAAGAGATATTAATCCCAAATGAGTTTAAGAATAAAATCATAAAAGAATTTAAGTCAAACAGACCAAGCGTAAGATCAGCTTTGAAATTCTTTAGTAATTCAGACACCGCCAAAGCAATGCGTAAACGTGCTAAAGAACTCTTACAGGAGGAATTAAAAAAAATTAGTGAGTTTGAAGATTAACAACTATTCGTATGGAAAAGAAAGAATCTCCATTTGAATACCATAACGACAAACTAGGTGCAAAAATAAAGTTCCTTATTAAGAGCGATAAACTTGTAAGCTCACATGAGCAAAGTTTAAAACTGATTTCTTACAGGGCACTTTATGGAAGAATGAAAAGTAAAACCCAACCTGAACGAGAATTAAGGCGTGCATCATTAGGTTTTGATGCTCTTGTGGATTTTGACTCTTTAGTACAAGAATGGCGGGATGCATTAGTATTCAAATTCGGAAAGCCCACCGAAATAACTAGGGCATCGTTCTTTGAAAAACACTACATAAGTGATCGTAAAGCTTTTGATTTTTTTGCAGCGCACCGATATGGTGAGGATAACAATAAAAAACTCCCGCCGGAAGCCATAGAGCTCTACACTTATAATGCATCAGTATTAAATACCATACTTGAAGTAAAGCAAAAGCGAAAACTGTACGCTAAATCATTAGGACTAACCGGACAGTTTGACATTTGGCAAAGTTTGAGTAATGACGTCAATGTCTTTCAGCAGGTAAATCACGATTTGCCAACCACAAAAGACAGTTTAAGACATAAAGTAAACCGGTACATACAAGAGAGCTATTCGTCAATTATTAGTAAAAAATACGGCTCCCGAAATGCTGCAAAGGTCAAAGATGATGAGCAATTAGCACTTATTGAAGTTCTTTTAGGTAAACATCAGAACCTTAATAATGAGCAGGTCGTTAGACATTACAATGATGTGGCCGGAGTAATTGGATGGAAGCCTATAGATGCCGGAGTAATTGCCAACAAACGAAAAGAACTCGATTTGTATGTATTTGCCGGACAGCATGGAGAAACTGACTTAATGCATCAAAAACACATGCAAATTAAGCGAAGTAAACCAAGTGCTTCAATGTTGTTTTGGTCAATGGATGGTTGGGATGCAGAGCTTCTTTATCAAAAAACAATAGTAGATAAAGATGGCAATTCAAAAACTACCTATCATAACAGGCTCACAGCAGTAATGATACTTGACCCGTTCAATAATTACATAGTGGGTTACTCAATTGGCACTAAGGAAAGCCCTGATTTAATTAGACAGGCACTTAAAAACGCTCTTAAACATACTGAGGAATTATTTGGTAATAAGTACAAACCGTATCAATTGCAAACAGATCATTATCAAATTAAAAACCTGCAACCAACGTATGAGGCAACCGCTAAGCACTTTACACCAGCTAAGGTTAAAAATGCTAAGTCAAAACCAATCGAACAGTTTTTTGACAAGTTCAACGAAAAGCACTTTCAGGAAAAAATGGTTTTAAACTGGTCAGGGCATAACGTTACGGCAAAATCTGACAACCAAGTAAATGACAATTATTTATCAAAACACCGTCACCTATTCCCGGATAAGGACGGTTGTATAAAACAAATTGTGCAGGCCATTGAAAATGAGAGAGCAGAAAAAGTTGAGGCATTTGTAGAAAGCTTTTTAGCATTTCAAGATAAAACCGAAATGACTTTAAATCAGTTCTTACGTGCCTATGGACAAATAACAGGATACACCAACAAAATGAAAGGTGATGGTTTAACACCAACAATTGAAGGACAGGAAAGAGCCTACGATACTTTCGACCTGAATTTTAGAAAGTATATGCATGAGGATTGGATGGTTTTTTATGATGCTGATGATTTAAGCCAGGTGTTAGTAAGCAATGCCAAAAGCCGGGACGGTCGATTAGTTGAAGAAATTGGAACTATGGAATTTATACTGACCGAAAAATATATTCAGCCAATGGCTTTATACGATCAGGAAAAAGGCGATGCACAACAAAGGCAATTGGTATATGACTACAATAGTCGCATGAATAACGAGATTATTTTAAGAGGTACACATCAACGGGAAGTTTTAGAAGATTTATTCGACAACAATCCACGATTAGACACACTTAAAAAACTAATGATTCCTGATAGTCTCGGACAGCATAAAGACCAAAAGTCCTCGGAACGCTTAGAAAAAGCAACAAAACGTATCGCTGCCAAACAGGAAAAAAGAGAAAAAGTATTAGAAGAATCCAACTGGCAGGAAACCCAGACAAATTATTTAAAAGAAAAAGTTAACCTAAACAAATACACTAACCTATGATTACAACGATCCAAAAACAGCAGATTACCGAAGCTCTTAACGAATTTATAAAACTTCATAATATTTCTGCCAACGAAATTGTAAAGCGTTCAGGAGTCAATGAAAGTTATATTTCAAGCATAAGAAATGGAGAAACCACTGTAGGTAAATCAGAGATTAAAGATAAATGGTACTTGATGATTTCAGAATTTATAGGATTATCACTAAAAAAAGAATACTGGGGCTTAAAAGAAACACCACAATTGTACCGAATGTTTTCAACTCTCGAAGATGCCAAAGAAAACGGATTGACAAACATTATCATAGGTGAAACCGGTTCGGGTAAAAGTTACATTTCTGATTTGTTTATAAAGGCAAATCCGGTTGATACTTTTAAAATCGTTGTTGGTTCTCTTGATACTATTGGGGATTTACTTGACAAGATTATCGATGCGTTAAAAATTGCTACACCCAAAACCAAAAGCAAAAAAATTGGTGAAATAGCCAGAAGGCTAAAGCAATTAAAACTAGAAGGCCAGAATCCACACCTGATATTTGATGAGTGCGAGTACATGAAACAACCTGCTCTCTGTTCTATGAAAGAATTGTATGATGCTCTTATAAAAATCTGTGGAATAACGCTAATCGGTACCAGTCAGTTAACTGACAACATCGACAAGCTTCGCAAAAAGAACCGTTCAGGGATACCACAGTTTTACCGTAGAATCAAATTCGGAATAAGAGAATTGCCAACTATAGACAGGAGTTTTTCAATGTTCTTAGATCAAATCGAAGATAAAGCCCTAATCAGGTTCTTAAAACAAAATTGCGACAACTATGGAGAGTTACACGATGTCTTAGTACCGGCAATGAAAGAAGCTGACAGAACAGGCCAACCACTTACAGAGGATTTTGTTAGAACCATATTAGGAATGCCAAAATTACTGAGCGCATAATATGGAAAAATTTAAAAGAGCTCTAACCGTATCCAATGTACTATCTGTAATTATATCGTGCATCAAGTTTACAGGACGCTTTTTTGATGTTTTCGGAAACCCGCAAAAAAAAGGACGTTGGTTTATCTGGGGTGACAGTTCGAGCGGCAAAAGTTCTTTTGTTATGCAATTAATAAAGGAGTTTGCTAAAACCGAAAAAACAATATTAGTATCAAAAGAGGAAGATTTGGACGACGAAAATCTTCAAGACAGGTTAAAACTTTTTCAGATGCAAGATGTCGCAAAAAACTTTAGTCTGGTCGATGATTCTTTAGATCAACTTACTGAAAGACTTTCACGAAGAAATAGCGCTCAGGTAGTAGTAATAGATTCAGTATCATACTTTTTTATGGGCTACACATTTGAGGATTATTTGAATTTCAGAAAAAGATTTAAAGATAAGACACTGGTTTTTATAGGCCATGCAAAAGGACAAAATCCTAAAACGGATTTCGAGGACAGGATAAAGTTTGATGCAACACAAAAAGTAGTCGTAAGTGGTTATTTGGCCACAAATAAAGGACGGAAATACGGACCACATGCAACCCAATATGTGGTTTGGCAAAAAGGATATGAAGATTTACACGGACATCAATAAAACAGAACAACATGAAAACAAAAACAATAGAATTAGCAGAAGATTATTTAATGAATCTTTTAAAGAATGGCTGCGAAACCAAAGAAGATTTAATACTGGCATTTTGGTTTTACTGGGTAGATAGCGTAACAATGAATGCTGCTGAATTTCAAAAAGTGGTCTCTAGTTCGTCGGTTAATAAGTGGTTTATAATCGAATTATCAAAAGAAGAAACTGTTTTCAAAGAGTTTATCAAAGAATACCCTGACACAAAAGGTAAAGATAAAGATTGGCTCTACTGTAAATGCATAAGCAAATTAATGAATCATTTTCCGAAAGCATTATTAGAAGAGGCAAAAAAAAGGCAAAAAATTCACGCAAGAGAATCAGGCATACAAGTATTTAGACCAACTCAAAACTAACCAACTATGACACCACAGCAAAGAGCCAATAAAATAGCCGATTTAAAACAATGGTTAACCGATAACCCAAACCATCCCGATAGAACCACAATTGAAGCCGATTTACGTCGGTATGAACAGGAGCAAATAAGCAGACCTATTGAACGTGACACCCTTGATTTGAGAGATTATAATTTTTACAACATATGAAAGAAGAAATCGACGAAAGGTTAGTAATCCTGCATAACGTCTTAGTGTATTGCTCACAAGTTGACCGGCTCTCAGATGGAAAATATAACGTTTTTTCGCTTGTTGAAAGAATCTTTATTAATCAGGAGCGAGGCGCATTGTTTAGCCAATTAGCCGAAGAAAAAGGCGAAATATTCCCGCACGAGGTAAGAACCTACAAAGTACCGGAACAAATAGAACGAAAAATAAAACTCACAAAAGAACAAATCGAAGCCACAAATTGGGGTGGTTTTACAAAAGATCAATTATTAAAAACGCAAGAATCATGAATACAGAAACACCGCAATTACCAGACTTAACAAAGTTTTCAGCTCAGGAGTTAAAAGATGCACTGGCTAAAGTAGAATCAAAAAAAGACCTCGACAGACAGGCATATAAAGACCTTGTAGAGCAAACAGTACCAAAAGTAATTTTTACCCTTTGTAGCGCATCAGAAATGATCTCTAACGCCAAAACACAAGCTTTCAAATACTTTGAGGACATCTTAAAATTAAAGGCTGATGTGTACGGAATTAAGGAAAAACAACAATCACATACATTTTCATGTGATGGTGCCGAAATTACAATTGGGTATCGAGTTACTGACGGTTGGGACGACACAGTAAGTGCCGGAATTGCTAAAGTTGAAAAGTTCATAACATCATTAGCAAAAGACGCAGAAACATCTGCTTTAGTTACGATTGTTTTTAACCTTCTAAAAAAGGATGCTAAAGGAAATTTAAAAGGTTCCAGAGTTTTGGAACTTCAAAAACTAACAAAAGATTTTAATAACGAGGAATTTACAGACGGTGTAAGAATCATTGCCGATGCATACAAGCCAGTTCGTTCAGTTTGGTATATAGAAGCTGCTTTAATTGGCGAAGATGGTACAAAAACGCCAATCCCGCTTTCGGCTAGTTCAGTAGATTTTTCGCAAGGGTACAAATTTGAATTTAATAAAGATGAAAAACACAACGATACTGATCTTATTGATCCTGCTAATAATCTTTAACAAAAAAGACATAGCCACTTACATAGAGTGGCTGTGTTTTCGAATCAATTCCATCTATAAACAGCAAAAAAATGAACGTAGAAATAATACCAGTAAAAGATCACGAAGAATACACAGTTAATGGTCATTTGGTTTTTAAAGATCATGCAGGTAATTGGACTTGTAAACATGAATTGTCAGATAAGGAGTTGAGAGCATTTAGAAGATATGAAAAATTGGTAATCAATAATACTCTTTTCAAAAAACACACAAAAGCAACATATAAAGGCTGATAATCATGGAAGTATTCAATAAGATAATAGCATTTGATAAGCTCACAGAAATAATAACACCTGCCAATCCTGTGCCATCAGAATGTATGAGGGCTTTAATGGCTGGACAGGATTATTTACAAAAATTACACGATGAAGCTTTTAAAGCAGGATTTGAAAAAGGGTGCGATGCTGCTCAAACAGTAAAGGACTCTTTAAATGAAGATTAACAGGTTAGTTAATTCGGTTTCCTGAGTAGCTCAGATGGTAGAGCGTTTGAAAAGAGCCAAAAATGTAGAGCCTTTCATTTGTCACCGGTTCGAATCCGGTCTCAGGAGCAAATCAATTTTTTGGATTTAAATTGATATATGGGTCCTGATTAAGATAACGATAATCATTAAAGCTTTGTACACTTTAAAATGCGGGTTCGAGTCCCGCATCAGGAACAACATTACACAAAAACGGAATACTAACAATTATTACACAAATCAGGAATATGGAAAAGAAAACATCACACTATTTTGTTTATGTCGGTCACTCTACATCAACAAAAAACAAGCTTCAGGAAGAATTCAGCAATTACTTAAATTCATTAGAAGGCACTTTAATAAAAGCTAAAAAGATTCAGGATTTAAAATTAGAAATAATATTAAAGTCTCTTGAATTAAGCAAAAAGCACAGTCGTTGTACTCCACTAACAATAACATTTTCTGACCTATACAGAAAAAACGGCTTTTACATAAACGGTTTCTATTTTTTAACCTTTCAGATACTTAATGCTTATGACAGCAACTAAACCAAGCGTTTACACCGGAAGCGGTTCCGCAATTGACGACTACAACAAGCCAAAACAGCAGCTTAAAAATATCGTTCAGGGAAACAATGAAAACTGGGGTTTGTTCGATAAGGCTAACAAGCAACACATGACAGTTCTGGCGCAATTACGCACATTACAATGGACAGTTAAACACGAACGTTGGGGCGAAGTTGCCGACATTCAAAGATTATCAGACTTTTTAAAGAGTGATAATTCACCGGTTAAAAAGCCTTTAAAAAAGATGGACAAAGCTGAGCTGTCAAAAATAATAAGCTGTTTAGAATCAATAATAACTAAAACATACAAGTAAATGGAATATGTATTTATAGCAGTAATCATAATCGCAATAATGCTTTTCGGTTTAGCTGTAGGATGGTTTTTAGCTAAGATTTCCGATAAGGATGACAGCACAACCGAGACCATCAAAACTCTACAAGAGTTGTACTGTTTTGAATGTGAAATTGAAATGCCTGTTAAGGAAAAAAACGGCCGATACTATTGCACAAATTGTAAACTATACCATGACAATGAATACATATAGCATCACCGAAGTTTGCCCGCATGATATAGCTTACATCAAAGTAATAGACGCTGTTTGCGGATGCGAAACAACAGTACTCACATGTACTGAATGTAAAAAAGAATTAGAACCACCTAAAACCGAATGTTAAATGAAAGTAAATCTTAAACTGTCGCCAATGCAGCTAAACGCTTTGGTACATCATTTTCCAAAACCTCCATTTACACCAGAGAAAAACCGTGAGATAAGAGTAGCGAGATCAGTTTTAGAAAAGGTATCACTAAAGTTTGAAAAAAAGGAGTTAGAAACCAAGCGACTACCGACTCGAAACTCTAAACCAGTAAAGATAAAATTCAGCTTTGAGTATTACGAAGCTCACTATCTCGAAAAATTCATCGAAGTAGCCGAAACCTTTCCTATGAGCGTTTATGACCGGAACGTGTTATTATATATCAAGTCAAATTTAAACCAACAATTATCGTAATGAGTGAAATTCAAATAAGTTGCGACCCATCAGGAAATGATAGTAGCAAAAGTAAAATTGCAATAATCGGGCACGGCATGTCACACGAACTGAACCACATGATTAGAGATTTAAAAACACGTGAAAATATTGTAGTTATTGACGATGTTGACGAATCCATTTCAAACGAAAGAATTGAAGTTTTTAAAAAAAATTATAAAAAGTGGATAGAACATTACTTCCCTCATTTTTCGGATGAAAATTTTGCTAATGTTCGTCAGTTCTATTTTCATCCGGCACGGAATTATGGAAGATCAGCTTTGATTAATTCATTTCATAAAAAACTTATTAAGCCAGTAGCAATAAACCGTAAAGTAAAAAAGAGATATATAAAATGTCCCAAAATAACCGAGCGGGTTTCACTTAAAATGACAATAAATTTAAAGTAATGAGACAAAAGAAATACCCAAACAGACCTACACTAAAAACTGAAACCATATTTGAGGCTGAGCACAGGTTAAAAAACGAAGCCAAAACCATAGCAAAGAATTTTGTTCATGTAAAACCAACCAAATATCTGATAAAATGATAAAAAAAAGTTTAAAAAAAGATTGGTTAATGCTTATGGGAGGTATGAAAGATATTGCCTCCAAGTATCCGATTTTCAAAGTAGAAGTAACAAAAGAAAGCCATATCATCATAAATAAAGATTGGGACATCATTTGCCATTTTATTAATAATGAATATGTAGAAGTGGTTTTAACTTATAAAAATGAGCCATGTATGACAGTAAGACATTTACAATCGTATTCAGCGACAGCCTCAGCAGTATTACAGTTTATTGAGGATAATTTATAAAATATGGAGCTATTAACCACATACAGAGCGCAAGGAAAAGAAATAGGTTTGGTTTTCCTTTTTAAATACGATTTAAACGGCAATTTAAAGCTATTTGAAGTTTCGGAGGGCGAACTTAACCAAACGCAAATTGAGTGGCTGTTTTCGTCCAATTTTCCTGCTCAGGAAATCACTATAAAAACCGTTTGGATGGTAAAAGAAAAGTACACAAAGGTTTTTGAAATCAAGATTTCGCCTGCTGATCTATCTTTTAACTCCGGTTGGTTACTCTACAATCACAAGCTTTCAAAACTCGATGCTGAAAAAGCTTTCAAAAAAATGACAGAAGCAGAAACGATATTGTTTTTTCTTTCATTGCCAGGCTATGAACGATATTTAAAAAGAAGCGGAATTGCAAAAGCCAACATGGCAACTTATATCAACAAAAAGTATTATCACAACGAATACCCGGAAGAAATAAAAACAAAGAATTTCAACCCAATAATTGCAGATTTTGCAAAACGAAAAACTGAAAGACGATAAAATAAATAAAAAATGAAAAAAATTATAAAAAGAATAAGGCAGTACTTCAAAAGTGTGTTAGGTATTACAAAGCTAGAAAATGAAATTTCCTTACTCAAAAGGAAAAACAACTCAATTGTTGATAAGCTTGAAACTCATTCCAGATGGCTAAACGAAATGAACTCAGATAATAAATTAATTCTGAGCCACATTAAGTTTTTAAATTCTCAATTTTCGGTTATATCAGATATTAATCATCCAAAATATGAACCGTCAGTTGTGATTATTTTACGAAGAGGCTCGGAAGAAATTGTTAAAACATACACTTTCAATAATCGTACTGTTGAAGAAATACACCGTTTTTTAGAAGGATTTGGAAAAGAAAACAATCGTTACGATCAGCCAAGAGGTTATCCATCGCCTAGATGGCGATATTAAGAACTATAAACTAACACTGAAATATATGATACTAGGATTTAGCACACAGATATATAAAAAGCCAACTTACTTTGTAGAACGCATTTTAAAGGGCTTGATTGATAGCGGTTTTTATGAATCAATGCATAATGAATTAAAGGAATTTATTGATACAAATGCAAAAAGAGAGATTATTTTCTATCATAGAATGTGGGAAAGGATAATGGAACAAAACCCAAAAATACACACCATCCGGGAAGACAAAACAGACCGTTGGAAAGCAGGAATGAAGATTGATTTTTTTATCAATGTTCGAACAAAAAAAATGTTTCGATTTGCTCCGGTTCTGCCGGTGGTGAGTATTCAGGAAATTGAAATAGTTTACTATCATACAAAAGAAACAATAATGAATGCAGGCTCATTAAAAATTGCTGTCAGAGTTGGTAAAAAGCAGTTAGATACTGATGAAATGAAAGCATTAGCCATAAACGATGGCTTTGATTCTTTAGAAGAATTCTTTCAATATTTTAATGATGACTTTACAGGTAAACTTATTCATTGGACAGATAAAAAATACTAAGTAAGGAAACCCGTAAAAAAGTCTAAAAAAAACTTAATAATTTTGATTCATGGACAAATATGACGAAATAATTCACAGACACCGAGCGGAACAAGCTCGTATTAATGCAGCACAGGAAGCCAAACGAAAAAAGCTTGATATAATACTTTTTACTGTAAGTATTATATTATTATTTGCATTAGTGTATTTGTTATATGACCTTTTTAACATACATTTGGAAAGCGAAAAATTAAAGCATTGGTTGGAAACACATTAATGAAAAGATGCTCACAGATTTAGAAATCGAAAAAATACAGAGTATTTATTTTCACATTTCACCAAATGCGCTCAGGCCAATACAACAATATGATGAAATGCGGAAAATTAGAACCGATACAATTGTCGGTTATCGAAGCAAAAAACAAGGCTTTTGGGATGTTATTTATATGGACATTGAAAATATCACACCGTGGCAATTAAAAACGTTCGACAAACGAGTTAAAAAAGACCTTCCGGGCAGGTCTGAAATTGAAAAGCACGGCGATGTAACAAGATTAATTTTTAAATGATTATGAAAAAACTATTACTATTTACCTTTTTACTTTTTGGGTTAATGTTACAAGCTCAGGATTATGATTTTTTAAAGAAAGCATATCGAAGCGACATAAAATTTACTAGAGAGTTTGCCGATGTTATTGCAAGTAATTTTAGAGGTGAATACTCCTATTTAGATTCAAGAGAATCAAAAAAAGGTAATGTCTATTCAATTATTTATATTCCAAAATTAGCGTCAGAAGAAACAAAAAAAAGAATCGAACAATCAATTGATTATGCCTACAGTGGCGAATGCAAAGAGTGTTTGCAAGTTCATTTTAAAGTTATTGTAGAGGGGCAAAATAATGACCTTGAAATAACAGGTACAAAGAAATATATGTTCGATATTTTTAGAGGGAAGTTTTTAGACCTTTTCCCTTTTTGGAAAAAATACATTGCTCCAAACGATGTTACTGAATTAGTAACAGAAAAAGGATATGCCAGTATGAGAGATGAGCAAAATAAAGTTATTTTTAATTTTAGAAGAAATGCTGAAGGTTGGTATATTCAAAATTATAGTGATCGATTAAATTAATTTAAATAGTGTTTAAACTGAATTTAAAAACCCGCTAATTAGCGGGTTTTTTTATGCTCAAAAACTCGTGTTGCACAAAATTAAATAACTTTTTATTTTTGCTTCATGGCGTATAATAAAAAGAACTACAATAAACGAGCTCAATTTATTATTGAGGTTTATAAGAGCGCCAAACATTCAGATGTACCTGATACTAAGATTATAAAAACAGTATTTCCAAAACACAACATTTTTATATCTTATCGCCAATGGATGAACATAAAAGGAATGCCAATTCCAAAGTCAGAACCACAGGTACAATTATCTTTATTCGGTGCTTAAGCTAATTGTAACCGTTTGCGAATCATCATCACAACTATAATCTTCAAATTCACCTGTAAAGGTTAATTCTCGTACTCGTAAGCCAACATCGTTTCTATTGTGACCAGTTGCAGCAGTTCTGTTTAAAGACTGGCAAAAATCACCTTCCCAAGTCTGAACAGCCATAAATAATTTTTGTTCGATTTCTAAATATTTCAATCCTGCTTTTCTAACATCGAGCGGCGCATCTTGCCATGTTTGATTGTAGTTGTCAAATACTAATGTTATAGATATTACAGGCTGTCCAAGTTGGTTTTTGCCTTGTAAATTTGAAAAAGGAGTATTCGGAAAATCAATTAAAACCCCCGGAAAAAACATACTTTTTCGCGGGTCTTCCGTTCCTAATTGTCCTAAATCCTGTTCTATGTAAACAACTTCTGGAACTTCTGTTTTAATGCGTTCCTGCAATTCTAAGAATGTTTTTCCAAAAGGTGATTCAATGTTTTCTAAAAGGTCTGGTGTAGCCATAATTTATTGTAAAATCTGTTTAATATCTCGTGTAACTTGTCTCTCAATAGCTCTGTTTAATACAACACTATCCCTGTCATTAGTTGGCATAAACTGACGTTTTGGGATATTCATTTTTCGTCTGTGCGCTCTTACTGTACTTTCACCGGATTTATACGTTACAGTCTGCATTCGCTCGTTTCCATTTCTGGTAAATCGTCCGGTACCAACTTTTCTTTTACTGTATTTATTTCGGGTGTGAGCTTTTACGGTTACAGTTCCTTTAAACCCCTCATTGTGTAACCTGGCATAAGGCCTATTATTTTTTAAAGTCACTTGTGCGGGTTGCGTGGTGTAATGGTTGTCAGCTCGTAAAGCTCCGCTATCAACTAAGGTCGAACCTCTTTTTTTATTGCTCTTTTTCCAACGATCAAAGCTTTGTCCCTGAAAACCTCCCGCCCTGAAATTACCGTTTATAAAGCGCAAAGCGATGTTTCCGGCAACTGACGGAAAACGGTTAATTGCATAGTTTTTGACCTCATTTGCCTTTCTTTCGAGTGCTCTTGAAAATTCTTCAGGTGTCATTATTCTTTAGTTTTAAGTATAAATCATTGTTATTCAAATAACATTTAGTAATTTTGTTTTTATGATAACCATTTTTGACTATAATCCAACAGATCAGGAGCTCAACGATATTCGTTTTGATGCTCTTTCGTTGTGTCAAAAATTTGGTATCGACACTGACAAAGAGCTCACTCCTGAGCTGTATTTAGAGCTTGTCTCACAAGAAAACGCCTATTATGATTTAGCTGTCCTTTTCGAATTCAGAAACGATCAGGAGAAAGCAGATGAGTTTTGGGCAAAACTTCCAAAAGAATTACAATCTGATGGTTTAGGCTACGATTGCGTAAATATTGCTATTTAGTATTTTCTTTTAAATAAGCGTTCACCTTACTTCCTATATTGCTATAATCCTGCATTAAAAAAGGCATCAAATCTTTTACCGCTTGCTTTTCGTCTATCTTAAGATTTTTAAGTGTTGTTCTAAAATCGCTTATCCAACTTTTATAACCGTAACCATTTTCCAGAATTTCTTTTTGATGAATTGCTTTACCTCCAAGCTTTTTCATAAACTCCGGGTAAGTATGTCTGGCGCAAAACTGGTTTATAGTCTCCATATTTTTAACACCAACCGAACTCAACGATTTAGGTGCTGATTTGGTTTTTGCGTGCAAAATTTCATGCCATAAACTTTCAAAAGAATATTCCTGGTTAAAAGTCATTTTCTTACCGCTTTTGATAGCTGCTAAACCGTTCCTGAATTCTTCAAGCGGATTAAACTTAATACTGCTAAATTCGTGCTTACTCAGGGTAATAGTAGAACCGCTAGCCCAATCACCGGTTAACCTATTATGATACATCGAGTGTTGCATCATGTACGATTTAGATTTTATAAACTTCACATCATCCAACCCGCGTCTAAAATCTTCGGGAAACAATTCGGCATATTTTGTCAATATGGCTTTGATCTCTTTATCAGTTGGCAAATCTCCTTTTATATAATCGCTCAGATTTATTGAAGTTTCCTTTTTCGGTTCTTTCGGCACTTTTATTTTATCCTGATCCGTTGCCTTAAAGTATGGATGTTTGTTATTAAATATCACTTTACTTACTGCTGCATTGTTGTCGAAAATGGTATCTTTTACCAAAGGATCAACCATTGCGTTAGCCCAATCGCTATCGTATTCCTTGCTTAAGTTACGAGCGATACCAGGTATAATAGTACAACGACAACCCCAAGCCAAAGGAGTATATAAACGAAGCCAAATTTTATCTGTTTTTAAAGCGGTAAACTTGTCAAAAATCCTATGTTCTGGACGTACCGCACTATCACCAACAGTTGAAAACTGCAAATATTCAGCGTCCATAGTATGCCACTTTCGAGCCATTATGGAACTTTGTGTAACATATTTTACCTCTGCTGATAAATAATTTTTGTTGAATACTTCGCCTGTATCAGCAACTATTTTTTTGATAGATTCAAAGCTTCGCTGTTGTCCTTTTAGGTTGAAAACAGCATCTTTAAATAAATTGAACTGCGTTAACGTTTTTGCGTAACTGAATTGTTCAACATTTAGAGTGAACGCATCTTTTAAAGCTTTCCGGCTTTCTTCGTCGTCAAATGAAACACCCAAACCTTTATTAAGGCCTTTCATTAATTGCGCTACTGTTTTGTTATAAACAGCATCGGTATTCAGGTCTTCACCCTCAAATAACTGCCTTGCAATTTCATTGTAAATGTCGTCCCAGTTATCGGCTGCAAGGTCTTCCAGTTCTAAATCATTACAACAGGTACAATCTGAGCTATATAAATGGTTTAATTGCCCGACTATGGTCGGGCTTGGTCGAAAAAATCCGCTAAACCTTTAAAAAGTAAATCCAAAAGGTTTTGCTTTCTGGTTTCGGTTAGCTGTGGTTTTTTGGCTTGTGGCTTTTTAGGATTTGTTTCGGTCGGTTCCGGTGTTGGTTCCTGCTTTGCCAGTTCCATTTTAGCTTTTAACTCATCATAGTTATCCGGTTTTGGAATTCTGTATGTTTCATACCAATAATCGTCACCAATAGGCACTTTTTGGCTTACAAACATATCTATCTCCATACGGAGCTTAAGTTTTGTTAAATTAAGATCAATCTCAAATTCAAACTTACCGTTAATATCATATCCGTATGATTTTAAAATCTGTTTAAACTTTTTACTGTTTAAGAGATTTTCAATAAAAATCAAGTCTGATATAGTTAATTCGTCCTGCTGTTCGCCATGCTCTTTTGATTGAGCGTAACCGCTCGACTTACTCGACGATGTGGTTTCGGTATTACCCAAAATAGCGATTGCCATTTCTTCATTACAGGCATCTTTTAAACCAATCTGTAGCTTACCATCACCGTTTGAGGTTTTGCCGTCCAGCATTTCAAATTCGGCTTGTTTTGGTATCATCATTGCTAATGATGAGCCACTATCCGTTAGTAATGTTTTAAGCTCCTGCTTAGTTTTGGTGTCATACGCATCATACTTCATAATTCGGACAGGTTGCCCGAAAATCTCAACATATTGTGCATAATCGCCAAAGGTACCACGTTTGTAAATCCCGTACATTGAACAGGCCAAAAGCAATCCTAAATCCTTGGGTTTACCTATAACCCAAACGAAAGGCATTTCTTCATAAGCATAGCCGTCCTGTTCTGATAGTCCGTATTGTGATTTAGTTATTAATCCTTTTTCAGGTTTAATGTGTTTTCTTTCAACTTCTTTAAAAGTCAATTCCTCACCAATAACAAACTCAACGCCTGAAATCCCCCATATTTTGGATTCCATCATTAACGTGATTAAATCACGACCTTTTTCGCTTTTCATTAAGTCGGTTAGGTCGTCATCCTGTTTGCCGTCTTTTTTAATGAACTTTAATTTTTTGTTGAGTACAGAATCTATTCTTTTGCCGATAATACCACGCAAAAAACCATCCATAGAAAGGATGTCGTGATATAAATCGTATAGCATTACACGGTTTGGATAATAAACACTTTCGGCAGTAACGACACTTTCTTTAAGTTTTCCAATGTCTTTACTGCTACGGTCAGGAGCTACGAGTGTTAAGTCGTGTATGATAAAAGGCTCTTTTTCTTTATTTTCCATGTGTTAAAATCTTTGTGTACGTTTTTGGTTAGAACCCCAAAAAACGCCGTCATTTACTTCGCTTTCGTCTTCTGGTGTTTCTGGATCATCTTGCTTATATGGCCAGTCAGGGTTAATATTTCCCTCTTTAATATCATACAACCATCCAGGCACTTCTTTGTTACCAATCATTAGCTCCCAATCTTCGCGAAATAAATCAAGGTTTACATTCGGGTTTGCTTTTCGAACCAACCAGTACGAAGCAATGACCTTTACCGTTTTCTTTAAATTCTCATCAACTACGGTTGGAGCTGTTGCCGGTTCTGTAGTATCATCACCAAAAAGAGCTTTTAAATCGTATTTAAAGAGATATGATTTACAGAAGTCTTCTGCTGCTTTAATCTGTGATAGTGTTTCGCTAGGATTACTACGTGTAATTGCTGCGATAACTTCCGGGTATAACTCGGTATTCAATTCTGATGGTTGTACTAACATTACATTCTATGTTTATTGGCTTTACGTGGGAAGCTTTCTATTGCTCCGGTCGAATTGCTTATTGAAATATCTTGTGCCTTTTTTACAGCTCCCTCCACCGCATCGGGTCCGTCCATTAATTTAGCCTTACGGTTGAAGTTTGTAAACTGAGCTACCATTCTTTCCATGTGTGGATTGGCTTTTTCCATAAGGTTAAAAATCAATCTGCCTAAACGGTTTAATGGTTCAAGGGTTCCCTCAATCCTTGCGTATTTTTCGGGTTTTTTTCTATCGTCCGGGCGAATAGGCAAAGAGGTTTTTAGCTCGCTTTCAAGTCGGTAAATGTGTGGCAAAATAACCTGTTCGTAAAATGGATTTTGAAGTGAGTTGTTTTCAATCCAAATGTAAACCGGATCAACACCTGCACGTTTACAAATGTCATGCGCTTCAAATAAATACTCGCAAAACTGTGCATTGCTCATTTGGTCAACCCAAACTTTGTATAAATAATAGTGAATGCCTTTGCAAGCGAGAATAACAATCGCTTTACTGCTTGCATTTGTCTTGTCTGAGTTAGACGGTGCGGGGTCGGCATAGATTACAACCGTATCGCAATGACGTAATTGAGGACACTTATCAAAAAGTATATCTTTGAAGGTGTCGCCACCGTCCATAGGGTTATTGCAATATTCTTTTTGAAAACTTTCATAAGAAATGGAGCTTTCAACCCTTTTAATGGCTTCCTCTTTATTTTTTTGTGGCCACGAGCTATTGCCGTCTTTGTCGCGAATGTTTATAATGTCCCATTTGTCTGCCTTTTTACCCATTTCTGTAATACAGCAGTATTTGGCAATAATATTGCCACAAGCAATAAGTAGTAAGCCGTTTGAAATTGAACGCGTTGGAATTAATGCTTGCTCAATCCATTTAACACGCTCTTTTACCAGCTCTATATTTCGGCAAAATTCGTCAGTATCAATATCATCGATCAGGATAACATCGGGACGACTTGCATCGTTTCTGGTTCCACGTGGTGACTGACCCGCACCAATGGCACGAAACGAAACACCTTTACGGGTTTTAAATTCTGAGGCTTCCCATGAACCAACTTTCTTTTGAATGCCGTAATCGGCAATAATTCGGTTGTTACGTTCAAGGATTCCTTTATAAGGTAAAAGCAACCTTTCGGCATTATCAGCAGAATTCGAGATTAAAAGAATGTTTTTCTTTTTACCTGTCATTGCCAAATAAAGCACTTCCATCATAGTACGCCCTGACTTTGAGAGTTCTCGCGCCCACGATCGGACTTCGTACCATTCGGCATTTGCTAAAACACGTCTGGTTGCTTTTATATGAAAATCAGCGGGTTCGCTGGTATAGTAGTTAGGAAAATAGTATTTAAACCATTCCTCTGGATTTTTTTCGAGGTGTGCAATTCTTCGCAGTTTTGCACCATGGCTTTCGGTTAAGTCAATAGGTGTGGCATTGTCCATGTTTTCACAGAACTCACGCCATATATCTAAATATTCCTTATTGCTTACTTTTTTAGCCATTCTTTAGTTTAGAGTTGATAAACTCATCAATGTAATTTTTGAAATTTTTTGCATCACTTAAGTCAATCGACTGGATGAACGTTAATAGTTTTCTGGAAACCTCCACATATTCGCCTAATCCTATTTCGGTTTCGAGGCGCTGGATGTTTGCGGTTATCTTACTCATAATGTCCGCTTCTTTAGATTGTGGTATAGGGATTTCCCGTTTTGCAATCAATTCGTTTAAAGCATCTAATTGATTATACCAGTGTACCAATTGAGCTTCTTTAGTAGTTAGCAAGCTTTTTCTAAGCTTCGCCCAATTGTCAGCCTCAGCCCATTTGCCGATTGTCTTTTCGGTCACACCGGTGCGCTCTGCAATCTCCTTAAAAGTGATGCGCTCGTTTACATATAATATTCGAGCGTACTCCCGCTCTTGTGCTTTGGAAATTCCCATTTTGCTAATTGATTACAGGGCAAAATTGACCTAAAACAAGCCTATTTTAAAATATGTGTGCAACCCTTGCGCCCTTATTTTTAAAGGCTTTGAAGTATTCGCAAGTTTGTACTCAGATTTAACAAACACATAAATATGAAAGCTTAATGAGTACCCCTAAACTGAAAAAAATCGATAAGGAATTTTGCATTACTGACGACTCAGTGAATGTGTATGGCTATCGATGTTTGACGTCTGGTTTATTGGTAGATGAAGTCAAAAAAAATCCTATAGGATTTAAAATGCATAATCGTGACAATGGTGTCGTAGTGCGTTGGGAAGACTTTAGAATCGATAATGATAAGGTTTATGCTAAACCGATAATCAATTTAGCACACCCGCAAGGTGAAACCATTGTATCAGAAATTGAAAACGGTTTTTTGAATGCGGCCAGCGTCGGAAAAATAGTTGTATTGGACTATTCGGACTTAAAGGAATTAATGTTGCCGGATCAAACAGGTCCCACAATTACAAAGTGGTTTCCTCGTGAAATTTCGCTAGTTGATATTCCGGGCAATTACAATGCACTTGCTGACCTTTTTGATATTGACGACAACGAATTAAACCTTTCAGATTTTAAAATAATTAAACCCAATAACATGAAAAAAATCATTTTAACGGCGGGCGTTTTGACCGCATTGAATTTGAGCGACAATTCAAGTGATGAAGATGCAAACGGTGCATTTCAGGACTTAATTGATAAAGCCAACAAAATACCTGGACTGCAAAAGGATTTAGCAGATAAAACCAAGGAATTGAAAGACAAGGAAAAGGAGCTTGACGACTTAAAAGCTGAAGGTGTTGCTAAAGAAGTTCAGGACTTATTGGCTAAAGGTGAAACTGACAAGAAACTGACAAAAGAAATGTCCAAAAACTTAGCAGACAGTTTTGCAGAAAACCCAAAAGGTTTAAAAAGCCTTATCGATGCTATGCCAGCGCAAACATTGATTACAGATGAATTGGGCGACAAAACTGATGCATCTGCTTTTGCTGGCAAAAAATGGGATGATTTATATCAATCAGACCAATTAGAAACCGTACGTATTCAGTTGCCTGATTTGTACGAGAAATTAAGAAAAGAAAAATTTCCTAACTCATAATCCAATTTAATTATGGCAAATCCAAAAATACCCCAAGAATTTTGGGCGTCTTATATCGTAGAAAAACTACGTAAAACAAACCCACACATTGCACTTTGTTTCGATGAAAGTAAATTCATCTTAGGTGGTTCTGTGGTGTACATTCCGCAAGCAGGAGCAAAACCAAATGTTGTAAAAAACAGAGGTTTTGGAGCAGCTACAGCAGTTCAACGTGGAGACACCGCAATTATGTATGCTCTTGACGTTTTCACAACCGATCCGACAGCAGTATTGACTTCTGAAAAATTAGAGATCAGTTATGAAAAACAAGACAGCGTATTAGCAGATCATACAGATACTTTGGCTGAAACTATCGGTGACGAATTAACCTATAGTTGGGTTAAAGGTGTTAAACCTGCTGTTGGTGGCGGTACAACTGTTGAGTATTTACCTGCTTCAAGACATATCCCAACAAGTGGAGCTGCAACGGCTGTAAATGCTGAGGACGGACAAACCGGAACCCGTAAAGCTTTTACTTATAAAGAGCCTCAAAAAATGCAAGCTAAATTCAATAAGGACAATGTACCTAAGAAAGATCGCTATGCAATGTTAGAAAGCTACATGCAGCAAGAGTTTATTGACTCATTATCACAAAATCAAATGGCGGCTTTTCAAGCTTCTGCTGATTTGGAAAACGGTATTATCGGAAAGTTTGCCGGCTTTACTTTCTTAGAGAGAAGTTCGGTTCTGGCACTTACCGCCGGCGGAACGTTTAGATTACCTGGTGAAGCTTTGGCAGCTACAGATAATCTTGCAAGCATCTTTTGGCAAAAAGACAGTGTAACAAAATCTGTAGGAGATACTAAACTTTTCCAAGATTTTGAAAACCCTTTATACTTCGGAGATATTCACTCAGGACTTGTAAAAATGGGTGGTCGTTGCCGTCGTGAAGACTGGAAAGGTGTCGGAATTGTAGTTCAGGCAGCTTAATGAAATAAATATTATATATATCCAAAAGGCTTCTACGCCTATAGTAGAAGCCTTTTTTTAAAACAACTACATGGATCAATTTGTATTCCCAACATTAGCCGCTTTTTTTTCTGCATTGATTACATGGATTTTTTCAAAAAGAAAAAACCTTGCTGCGGATAGAGCTGCCGAATTAGACAATGCTGTAAACGCTGTAAAATACTATCGTGACTTACTTGACGATATGGCAAGCAGATTAACTGCCGCAACTGAAACTATCAAAAAAATGGAAGCGCAACACCGCGAATTAATGGTTATAAATCAGCACTTAGTGGAGGAATTACAAAAGTTCAAACAACTTAACGGAAAAGTATAATGAGCACATTAGGACAAAAAACATTAGCTGTTGCCATTACTCAATTGGGTGTTGAAGAAATACCAAAAAACAGTAACGCTGGTCCAGCTGTAGAAAAATATTTAAAGTCGGTAGGACTTGGTAAAGGTTATGCATGGTGTATGGCATTTGTGTACTGGTGTACCAAAGAAGCTTCTTTACAATTGGCCATCGCAAACCCACTTACAAAAACTGCAGGAGTTTTGGCAATGCTAAACTTCGAAAAAGATTTAGTGGTTAAGGAACCACAACCGGGCGACATTTTCATTATGGACTTTGGCAAAGGTCAAGGACATACCGGAATAGTTGAAAAGGTTGACAAAAACATTATACACACCATCGAAGGAAACACCAACGATGATGGTAGCCGGGAAGGTTACAAAGTATGTAGAAGAATCCGAAGCAAAAGCACAATTAAAGCATATTTAAGATTATGAAAAACCTAAAATTAAAATTCTGTCTGTCCATTTTTTGTTTTGTTGTTTTGGCAACAACACTAGTAGCTTGCAAAAGCTCTAGTGTTGTACCGCCAACAACTACAGAGACAACTACGACAACCACCACAAAAGAAGTGGTACGTGATACAGTTTTCGAAGTCTTGCAAGATAGCAGCTATTATAAGGCGTATCTGGAATGCATCAACGGGAAGGTAGCCATTAAACAGGATGTTAAACCAATATTAACACCTGGTAAAAATTTAGAACCTCCAAAAGTCAATTTAAAGGATAATGTACTTACGGTTGACTGTAAAGCTGAGGCAATTAAGTTGTTTGCACAATGGAAAGATGTTTACACTAAAGAGCATAAGCAAATAACCCAGAAGATACCTTATCCGGTTGAAAAGGAATTAACATGGTGGCAAAAAACACAAATGATACTAGGTGATATATTCCTCGTAATTATTGGACTGCTTATAATAGTCGTCGTTTTGAGGTTAACCAGTGTAATTAAAATCTAATTAAATACTATTTAAAATGTCAAACGAAAAAGCGGTCGATTATTTCGACAGACACCCATCAAGTAATGAATGTCACATTACATCAGATAATAGAGTGTTTCATACCAAAGGAACTGCTGACGGTCATGCAGGCGGGTTAAAAGACAATGAAGTCATTTCTCACTATAGAAGTGATTTTGAATTGATGAATAAAAAAGTAATTGATCCTGTTATTGAAACTGGTGAAACGACAGAAGATAAAGAAGCAAGATTCAAAAAAAGAGTTGATACATTAATCTTACTAGGTTTCGCAAGAATTGACGACAATTTTATTAGAACATCAGATAATACCACTATTTCTATTTCGACAACTGATGTTTTAGAATCAAATGACGAAGAGTTTAATGTTTCAATAATTAAAAACCCAATAAATATTGTAGTTGAAAATGCTGATGCTCCTAAAGCAGATCATTTGGAGTTATTAAAAAACTTTGATCCTAAAACAGCAATTTATCCTGAAGTACTATCGCTTTTTAATTCATTAGGGCTTACAGCTCCAACCAAAAAGCAACCTGATTTATTAGCTGCAATCGAAGCTTATAAAGTTGCTGTTAACTTAGAAGATAAGCAATAATGGCACAAGAAACCGGAACGCCAAAGGTTACTACAGTAGTAGCCTCTGGCAACCTCAAACGCCAGTTGCAAATCTTAGACAGCGTTGGAGCTCTTATGGGAACGGCCGAAACAAAAATCGGCGTTATTGAAACTGTTTACAATTATGATGATGCAGTTTCAAAGGGATATACAGTAGCAGCCGAACCATTTTTAAACAAGGCTATTGAGGTTTTTTATCAAGAATTAGGAGGTAATAAAGCTTTAACTATTCTTGGAGTTGAGGACACAATGACACTTACGCAAATGGTTACTTCAACCAATGCAAACGGTCTTAAAAAACTGCTTAATTCGGCACAAGGTGAAATCACCATTGTTGGGTTGATTCGCAAACCAAGCGAAGTGTATGAAATGCCAGAAGATCACTTTTTGGATAAAGATGTCGAAGATGCTTTGTTAGCCTCTAAAACTTTAGGACAATATCAGCAATCCATTAACAAGCCAGTACGAATGCTTATTGAGGGTCGAATAGCTGATTTAGAAGCCGATTTATTCAAACCTAATACAGTCGGAAATGGTTTTGCAGGTGTTGTACTTGGAAGTGATTTAAACGATGGTTCTGGAGCAAGTGGTGTTGCATTGGCTTTGGCAAGAGCGGTTAAATATCAATGTCATGTTAAAATTGGTAACGGGCAAAATGGTCCTTTGACAATTTCAGAAGTTTTTATAGGTGACAAATCTATCCAAGATTACTACCCGGAAGAATTAGATGATTTTGCTAAAGCAGGATATATCATTATGCATCGACGTGACGGATCAGCGGGATATTATTTTGCAAGAGATAATATGGCTACTAATGACGATTTCAGCATCTTAGTGCATGGCAGTATAATCGACAAAGCTCAAAGAGTTGGCGTAGCAGCTGCGACTCCTCTTTTAGAAACTTCTGTTCGTGTTAATGCTGACGGAACTATCAATGCTACTGATGCGAAAGATTTAGAAGAAACAATCGCACAGCAATTAAGATCACAATTAGCCGGACAGGTCAGTAATATTGATGTTAATGTCCCAACGGATGTTGATATTATCAACACGAGCACAGGAGCAATTGAAATTGCTGTCTTACCTCTGGGGTATTTAACCTGGATTAAAGTAACAATAGGTTTAACCGCTAATTTATAGCCATGAATGTAAATATAAGTTCATCAGAGTGTGCATGGTCAAACTTTGAGATTAAAATACTAACCCGAACAATCAAAGGTTTACGCGGTTTTAGCTTCAAAAAGGAAGTTGAAAAAGAGCATTTATACGGGGCGGGTGATGAGGCCATCGATATTCAGTCCGGGAACAAAAAAAGCTCTGGGAGTATTAAGGTACTAGGCTTTGAAGCTGACGCCATGAATAAAGCCGCTAGGCTTGCAGGTTTTGAAGATATTACAGAAGTGCCTCACGAGCTAATTGTAATTACCTGTTCGTATAAAAAAAGATTAATCGATCCTATTTCTGTTTACATCGCTTCTGGCGTTGCTTTTACAGAATCAGGAGTTGACATGGAGCAAAACGCCAAACACAGAGAAATAACGTTGCCATACCTGGCAATGAATGTAAGATTACCATAACAATAAAAAACAAACAAATGAAAGAATCAGGTAAACCCAGTAATTTAAAAACCGTTTTTGCGAATCGTAAAGCAAAAGAAGTTGAAAAACTTAAAGAAAACGACACAACACCATTCGTTGAAAGATTTACTCAAAAAAAGTTAGATGAATGGAAAGAGCTTTCAGGAGGTCGTAAACTGATCTATCTAAAACATGAAAACGATTTGGCAGTCTTAAGACCTCCAACGGCTGACGATTTAGGGGACTACATGGAAGCAATCGGAACCAATGGACTAAGTAAAGCGGTTGCAATGGTCACAGAACAACTTTGGTTGGATGGTGATATAATTCTCATCGAAGACGAAGAAAAATTCATTTCTGTTTTCTTACAGATAAACAACATCTTGGAAGGGAAGAAAGCCGAGTTTTTTCGCGCTTAGCAATAAAGGCATAAAGGATTGCCAAAATAAGAAAGCCGGTTTAGATTACCTGATTGTATTTGGGTGTATGAAATTCGGTGCAAATGCCTTGAAAGATTGGGGCGACGAAACATTTTTCTATCGCACCGGTATTGCGCTTGAATTATCAAAAAAGGAAGAACTTAGGTTATGAATAATACTATTGATTTTGTTTTAAGAATGCGGGACATGGCAAGCTCGAACATAACGCGAGTTGGTTCGACTTCCCAGTCCGTATTTAATAGAATGAGTCAGTCGGCTAATCAAATGATGGGTCGTAACAGGGTTTTAGGGATGAGCTTCACGGAGCTTCAGAATAGAATCAGACAAGTCGAAGACACAATTAGCAGGAGTACTATTCCCAGTCAAATTGCAATGGCCAGACGTGAGCTTTCATCTTTACAAAGGCAAGCAGCAAACCACGCGGGAAATATAGGCGGTTCGTCTTCTGGTGGTGGTTCTAAAAGTTTAGGTATCGGAGGTGTTGCAATAGGTTCCATGATTGGCGGTTTAGCATCTGGCGGGGTTTCTATGTTAGTTAATGCAGCGACAGCCGGTGTAGGCGCAATGATTGAAAAAAGCTTCGAAAAAGAACAGGCAATTACTGGTTTAACCACTTTTTTAGGTAAACAAGGCGCGCAAGATGCTTATAAAAACATTAGAGCGGATGCAAACGCAACGCCTTTTGATACAGCTTCACTTTTGGAGGTTAACCGTTCTTTGATTTCCGCGGGATTGGGTGCTAAGGCTGCCAGAACCGACACCATGAATTTAGCTAATGCCGTTTCGGCTGTTGGTGGCGGTAATGATATATTATCAAGAATGGCCGCCAACATGCAGCAAATTAAAACGGTCGGAAAAGCTACCGCAATGGATATTCGACAGTTTGGAATAGCCGGTATTAATATTTACGCCATGTTGGCACGCTCAACAGGCAAAAGTATTGAACAGGTCAAGGAAATGGAAGTCACCTATGAAGACCTTGCAAAATCCCTTGCTATGGCAAACTCTAAAGGCGGTATTTATGAAGGTGCTTTGGCAGCACAAGGACAAACAAAATCCGGAAAGTGGAATACTGTTAAGGACAACTTTATGACTGCTGCATCAGACTTAGGCGATGCCTTTTCACCGGTTATCAATAAGTTCTTAGACATGGGAATTAAGTTTGCTAACGGCATTGGTCCTATGATCGAACGTGCACAACCTTATATCGATGGATTTGCTAACGGAATTGGTAAAGCGGTTGATTACGTTACCGAACTGGTCAAAGGCACCGGCAAATGGAGTGAGTGGGTTGCTATAGCAAAAAACAACTTTACGTCATTATGGCCAGTTATTCAAAATATAGCTGTCAAATTATGGGAATTTGTTAGCCGAATCGTCGAGTTTGTCCGTAAAAGTGAGATTCTGAAAGATGTGTTTCGTTTTATTGGATGGTATATGAAAAGTGTAGCAGATGCAATTAGTCTTGTTTTAGATGGCATTCTTTGGGTTTGGGATAATCTTGTTGAGCCAATTTTAAATAAGATTGAAGCTTTTTACAAGTGGATAAAAGGAAATAACAGTACGATTAATGTAAAAGGTACAAAAACCTTAATTACTCCCAAACCAAAAGACGAAAGCCCGGACGATTCGCCATTAGGTGCCGGTGCTGCATTAATGACTTCAAACGGTTCAGCCGGAAAGTCAGCCGGTGAAACTGTTTCCGGAGCGGGTCCAAAAGTGGTAAATATTCAGGTAGGTAAGTTTTTTGAAAACCTGCAATTTACCACAATGAACGCCAACGAATCGGTTGACGAAATGGAAAGGGTTGTAATGGAATGCTTAGCAAGAATAGTATATAACGGTTCAAAAATGGTTTAATATGTTTAGTACAAATACAGTAGTTGATTTAGTAAAATTATACAAAACCTATTTTGCAAATAATCCTTATTTCATTACCGATAAGGATTCGATGCAACCGACTACAGAAGAAATTGGATATTCAATAACTTCTGAAAATACGAGACCTAAAGGCAGTATTGATTATTCAAGCAAAAACATTCCCTTTAATAAAATTGGAGCTTACGGGCAGTCAATTTGGTTTCCTGTGAAATTAAGAGCTGTTGAAGGAAGTCTGTTTACCGAAATTGAAATTGAAGCCTGTACGGTGGGTGTAAATTTAATGAAAGATATCATCAGAACCCCGGTTAGTGAACGTAAAGGAAAAGTAAAGGAATGCTTTGCAATAGACGATTATAGATTTACAATCAAAGGGTTTTTAATTGGTAAAAATCAATTAGTACCAGAAGACCAGATTAACAAATTAAAGAAAATATTCGAGAGCCCCGGCGAAATTGAATTAAAAGGCGGTTATCCTGAAATTTTTCTTGAAGATAGCTGTCGAGTTGCTATAAGCAGTTTGGATTTTCCAGAAGTACAAGGAAAGGCGGTTTGGATACGTCCCTTTTCAATGATTCTTGAAACGGATTATATAGAGGATTTAATTATAACATAGATGTTTTATTTAACCAGCAATATTACAATTGGAGATTATCCAAATATTAAACCCTCTAAGGTTTCTTGGAAAACGGACATAAATAGTTTTACTGATACCTGTACAATTGAATTGCCCAGGATTAAATATTTGAAAAACGAAAAGACGATAACTGAAGACTTGCAAGAACCAAATAGCCGCACAGAGTATCTTTTTAAAGAAAACGACAAAATCAGCATATTGCTTGGTTATGATGGTAATAATGTAAAGCGTTTTGAGGGCTTTATTAAGCGTGTAAATATGGGTATTCCTGTAAAAATTGAATGTGAGGGCTATAGTTATTTATTATATGACATCATTTTCAATAAAACCTATTCGGATGTAACCGTAAAGCAGTTGTTAACTGATCTATGCTCAGGTACTGAAATAGTTTTATCTGATGAAATGCCAAACATTCCTTTAAAAAATGTACGGTTTAAAAATGCAACCGGCATTCAGGTTTTGGAATGGCTTAAAAAAGAGGTGCATTTGGCTGTTTACTTCAATTTTAATGAATTGTATGTAGGTACTCAATTTGGTAAGAAAGGTAAACGTGTAAAGCTTCGTTTAGGTTGGAATACCGTAAAAGACGATGATTTTAAAAAACGCCTTGTTGACAAAAATGTTAGAATAGTTATTCAGGAAAAAAGCGGACAAGGCGAAGTTAAACGAACCAAGTCCGATGCAGATAAATACGACAACGAAAAGACCGTAAAAGTAAAAGCAGGATTACCTGCTGATCTGTTAAAACAAATTGCTAACAGGTTACAGACTAAAAGCAATTACAACGGCTACGAAGGTAACATCATGGCATTTTTAGAACCTGCAACAAACAAAGGAGACATCGCAGAAATAGACGGTTACAAATACCCTGATAAATCGGGAAGTTTTTTTGTTGAAAGCGTTACAGGTGAGTTTAGCAAATCAGGCGGCAGGCAAACATTAGAATTAGGTTTTATAACAACATAAAGAAAATGCCAACACCGGAACAAATAAGATTAGCATTTCAGCAGATGGCAAAAAACGACGGTCCTGCTGTTAGTAATATAGCGAAAGTTAAATCTGTTGACGAAAATAAAGCCTTATGTGTTCTTATTGACGAAGACGATCAGGAGATTTTGGATGTTAGGCTTCGTCCGGTTCTCTCAGAAAAAAAAAGTTTTATCCTGGTACCGAAAGTAGGTAGTTATGTTTTGGCCGTTCGTGTTGAAGATGATGACGACTGGATGATTATTGCAGCCGATGAAGTGACGAAAGTGGGGTACTACATTGAAAATACTATTATCGAAGTTGATGCATCAGGATTCTTATTTCAAAAGGAAAACGAAACATTAAAAAAAATAATGGTTGATTTTTTAGCCGCAATTAAATCCATGAGCTTTCAGGTTAATACAACGGGTACTGCATCGGCTCAGTCAGGCACAACGAATGTGCTAATAAATGAAGCTCAATTTACTGCTATTGAAACAAGGATTAATCAGTTTTTAAAATAGGTTTAAAATGACAGATTTTTTATTAGATGATGATTTTGATTTACTGGTTACTGATGGTGATTTAGTTGTCGGAGAAAGTACAGCCCAACATCAAAAAATGTTGATTTTGATTGACAAAGGCGAATTAAAAGATGTGCCAATGAGAGGCATTGGAGCGCAAAGGTATTTGGAAGACGATAGCCCCGAAAATTTAGCCAGGGAAATGAGATTAGAATTTTCATTTGATGGTATGAAAGTAAATAAAATTCAAATAGCATCAGATTTAACAATTGAAATCGATGCAAATTATTAAACAATGACAGTTACTGTATTAGTCTTGCAATCTTGGTTTGATTTAGCCATACAACACACAGGAAGTGTTATGAATGCTTATGCTCTTGCACTTGCTAACGGTGAAAGGTCGGTTACTGATGATCCCGTTTCCGGTGAACAAATACTAATTCCAGAGGGTATGACAATTTTAAAAAAAGAAACGGACTATTTAAAAAGCAAAACTGCAATACCAGCTACAGGTATAACTCAGACACAATTGGAAGATTTTAAACCACCTATTGGAATCGGAACAATGATAGTAGGATCAACATTTATAGTAGATTAAAATGGCACGAACAATAACAGACATTCAAAACGGAATTTATGCTAAAATAGCTGCTGATCCTACGCTCCCAAATTCCATAAGTCAATCCGCAGCTTACAGACGTTATACGTTTATAATAAGTTACGCAATTTGGCTTTTAGAATCTCTTTTTGATACTCATACTCAGGAAGTGACTAATATAATAGAAACTAAATTCCCGCACCGTCTTTCATGGTATAGAAATGCAGCTTTAGCATTTCAATACGGATTTGATTTAATCCGGGACACGGATAAATATGACAATACAGGTTTTACAGATGAAGAAATCGAAGCTTCTAAAGTCATTAAGTATTCAGCAGTAACAAAATCAGGCGGGCAATTGCGTATTAAGATAGCTACCGAAACAGCAGGAGTTTTGGCACCAATTACACCAGAAGTTAAAAATGCATTTGATTTTTACATTGATGAGATTACCGATGCAGGCGTAAATTATTTAGTTATAAACCTTTTGCCGGATATTCTATTATTAAACATGCAGATATATCGTGATCCATTGGTTTTGGATGCAAACGGCATGAGTATTTTAAACGCTAATTACCCCGTTCAGGATGCAATTAAAGAGTACATGAAAGAACTTCCTTTTAATGGTGAGTTGGTTCTGGCTCATTTAGTAGATAAGTTACAGCAGGTACCAGGTGTTAATATTCCACATATTGTAAATGCCGAATCACAGGCAATTAACATTGATACAAATGAGTATGAAGATGCTCAGCCAATAAATGTAAGGACGGTGCCGGTGAGTGGTTATTTTACTATTCCAAATTTTGATAATATTTCTTATGTGGTTTAAAGTAGATTTTGACAAACTAATCCTTTTGCTTTTGCCAACACCAATGCGAAAGACTAAGAATTTTGGATATCTCAAAGCTTTGATTTCACCAATACTAAACTTGCATATTCGTTGGTCAAATATGCGAAAAGACAATCTTAAAAAGCTTTCGTACAACAGTCAAAAATGTTACATGAGAGGTGTTTTAAATGACAGGTATGACCCAGAACAAAGGAGAATAACAATAGCCAACACCAACAAAAAACCAAAAGACTACATCTATACACAAGCGGAAAATTTACCAGTGTATTTAGGTACTATGTGGTTAGAACCTGAATTTAATTATGAAGGATCAACGGTTGATTTCTTAGTCAATGTACCACAGGAAATAATGAATTTAAAAATAAATGAAATAGTCGCCACGATTGAATTTTATGTTTTAGCGGGCAAATCTTATCAAATAATAGCAATATGAATAAACTGGATGTTAATCAAACTGGGGGCTTTCCGCTAACAACTAGGATTTTGGATGAACTGCAAAAAATTTCCGCCGTTTTTAATGGTTTGGGAGGAATTGCAGGAGATAAAACGATCTTGTATGGTTGTAATCTTACAGGTTCAAATGTTAGTGATGGTGTTGTGTATTTAGATGGGGAAGTTTTAGCTTTTAAAGGCGGTCTCGTTCAAACAAAAGTGATTTTAAAAGAAGACACAGAGAATCTTGTTTTTGAAAATAATGAGTCTAAAACAGTTATAAGAACTCGCTATGTGACTTTTGGAGCAGGAGTCAATTCTATGGATTGGGCTGATTTTATCAGGCCAAAAGAAACAAAAGAACTTGAAGCAGCTCTGGAAGGTAAAACAGACTTAACCACATTTGAAGCTTTGGCCGATGCTTTTGCAATTGTCTATACAAAAATGCTGACCATCGAAACAGGTGCGCAAAAAAATCTTCAAGAGGTTTACGATTTTAAAATTGTTGAAACTCTCAATCGTTCCTCCACAGGAATAAACGATAATGATTTTACTAAAAATTATTATATAGTTAACCCGCCAGAAGGTTTTACAATGGCGCATTTAAAGGGATTTAGTGCGGGAATAGCGAAAGTAGCTTTTGGTGGTAATGTCGACAATGGTGATACCATTTGGTGTAAATGGGATATTGGTGTTAACAATGTTAGAATCACCTGCAACAATAGCGAAAATCGTGCACCTTCGGAGGTTAGTTATTTAGCAATCTGGAAAAAGTAAAAATATGGCAGCAACTGATATAAATATACTTAAAAGCTGGTATGAAACCGGAGACGTGCCAACACAAGAGCAGTTTTGGGCTTGGTTTGAAAGTTATTGGCATAAAAACGAAAAGATTCCAATAACATCCATTACCCAAATTGAAGAAATTTTAAACGATAAAGCTGATAAGGAGGCGTTTGATAATCACTTAACGGATGAAAATGCACACGCAGGATTGTTTGCTAAAACACGAATTATCCCTTTTGGTCAATTCCTTGTTTTTAAAGCTGAAGGTAATGCAAATGAAAGCGAAAAAGAACCAGGTGATTACTGCTTAGGAATTGTTGAAAATTCCTTTGTTAGTGGTAGTTGGACTGGCGATAACGATCAGCTCAAATCATCTTACGAATAAATCTAATTAATATATGAAACCTAAAAAAAGAATTAAAATCTTAGAGACTACAGTCTCACAACTTCAAAAGCAAGTTGAAAAGTCAGCATTGACAATTACGGATGCATCCGATCCAAATTTGAAAGCTGTTATCAGTTTGAATAATGGAGAATTTACCATTGAAAAAATAAGAACAAATACAACTGAGACTGAAACCTCTGAATTAATCATTAAAGACAATAAATAACAATGAAAAAACTATTCTTATTCTTAGTGTTAGCCGTCACACTCAATATTTCGGCACAATCAACGACATATATTGCGAAGCCGTTAGAACTGAATACGGTTCCGGCAAGTGTAACAAAGTCAGATTCAGTCTTAGTGCGTGGAGCTGATAAAATTGTAAAATATGTACCTCGTAGCGAGTTTGGAGGTAGTGGAGGTTCTCAGGATTTGCAAAGTGTTTTAAATAATGGAAGTTCTGGGACATTAATAAGCGGTAGTGGCGTAAATAGTACTGCCCTTAGTTTATTTGCGAACGATGGCGTTCAAGGTACCAGCTTAAACGGTACAAGTTATTTGACTGGTAATATTGTTAGAGGTTCTTTCATTGTGAGCAATGGCAATCCTTTTATGAGAAAGGAGTATCATGGTTTTACGTCTAATCTAAGTATAGCTGATCTAACAGCAAATAATAATTATATTTTGCCTGCTAAACCAGAAGGTAGCTATACTCTAGCCACTGCGGATGAGCTTACATTGGATAATATATTATGGAACAATGATACCGCAGTCAATAAAGCTATCAATTTGACGGATTCGTCAAATCAACAAAGCTATTTTACAGCGGGTCAAAGTGCTGTTAGAAATTATGATACTGATGTTGAGTTGGGCGTAAGCGCTAATGGTTATGTATATTTTAAGCCTGTATATTCGATAACAAGATCGAACATGTTAGACCTTACTAAAACCACAGAGGGAGTAGCTACTTTTAAACTACCTGAAAAACCAGACGGTAATTACACTTTAGTTACTACAGAGGATATTTCAGGCGGTGGGGGTACTCTACAAGATGTTTTGAATAATAGTAATGGAGTTTACTCTAGTCTTAGCAATGATACGGATTTTCATAAAGAGGCTGGATTAGTTGTAGGGGCTGATGCTATCGATGCAAGAATAGACTTTTTTGGGGAAACTTCTGATTTAGGAGGAGAAATAAGTATTATAAACGGTGTAATACAAATAGAACAACAGGACAAGATCACTGCAAAGTCAACTAGAGTAGAATTTGAACACCCTACAGAAAATGTTATTCTAAAATTCCCCACGAAGGCAGAGGGTACTTATACTATTGCTACTACGGACGATATTACAGGCGGGTCTCAAGATTTACAGCAAGTTTTAGATGTTGGAGGCTATGCCGAAGTAGATGAAGGAGCTAGTTATCTTGGAATATTAGGAGGTACACCAAACGATAGATATTTTGCTGTAACTATAACTGATGGAATAGAAGATAGTAAAGAAAGTGCTTTACTTGTATCTAATGAGATTGTACGCATGGAAAATTCAGCAACGGATAAAAGCAGTAGAGTAGTTTTGGATGAAGGTAAAATAGAGTTAAGTGTAGACGATCATGTCAATGGTGGGGGCGTGGAATTGCATTTTCCAGAGGCTTTAACCGCTATTTACAATATTAATATACCTACTAAAACAGTTGAAGGTGACTACACGTTAGCTACTATTGAAGATATGGTAAAAGGAGAATACGCTACAAATACGGCCGCTATTGCCGCGGGTTTGAAAAATGGAGACTTTTATCATTTACCAATATCGGGAGATAATTATGTTTTAGCGGTAGTTAGAAAAGAGTCTGACTTTGTAGAATTAACTTTTTCAGATATTAACACTTCCGCATCTAGTTTTGGTATCTCAGATATAAATGATGTAGATCAATGGAATACTTATTTAGCCACTAAAGCTAATGCTTATACTTTCGATAGCGCATCTGTTACTGGAAATACTATTAAGTTATCAAAAGAAGATACTTCTGGAATTATATTTATGAATTTTCAGGATAGTCAGGCTATTGGATTTAATATAAAAGGCTGGAATGATGCTACGGAGCTTTATATAGATGGTAATCCAATTACCTCATTTGATCCAGATAGTATACCGGATAGTCTAGTTACATTAAGTTTCTACGGATGCAGTTTGACTTCATTTAATCCAACCTCACCAATGCCTGCAACCTTAGAAAGTTTGATATTATCGAATAACGATATAACAACTTCCAGTTGGAATACAGATACAGCTTGGATTTCGAGTTTGCCTTCTGGTAGTGGTAGACAATTTGGGGCTGACGGTAATACGAATACAGTAACCGGTACAGCTACAGATACAGGAGTATCTGCGAAAGGCTGGACAATAACACCTTAATTAAATAATAAATCCTTAATAATTTTTATATGAATAAAACAACAATTGCCGTAATCGTGAGCGTTTTAATTGTCTTAACAGGCTTTATTGAAACTAAGTTCGATCTTTTACAAGAAGTAGGATTGTCACTGGTGACAATCAATAGAATTAAATTAATTGGTTTGGTACTGTCAGCAGTATTGCCAAGTATTTCAAAAATTCTACCAGGTAAAACGGAGTAGTAAGAAATTCCAAAGGAGGGCAGGAATAAAAAAAGCCCTCCAACAAATTAATACTTTCTCAGGGTAATTTAATTTAGCACAAAGCCACCGTTGGAGGACAATAAGTCTTCTTATGGTGGCTTTGCTATTTTGTAAAATTATCCTGAGAGGTGCAAATGTAGCAATCATCAATCATCAATCAAAATCAAAAATGAATAAGTATCATCAAATTTTAAACAAAATCCTTGTAAAAGGTAAAGAAAAAAAGAATAAAAAAGGCTCAAACACTTCTTTGCTAAATGAAAAGTTAGAACTAAAACCAATCGATTTACTAGAACTGTTCGAAGGTCATGCGGTAGCAAAAAAGAAGTTGAAAGATGAGTTGCTATTGTTTATGAAGGGCGAACGCTCAACGGAAGCGTACAGGGAAATTGGTGTTTCATGGTGGGATTATTGCGGACCTATTTTGGTTAATAGCTATCCGACTTACTTTGAAAAGCTTCCAAAACTAATTGAAAAGATTAACAGAGAGAAACGAACGTCTAAAAATTATGTGCTTTTTCTTGGTTCTAACGACACCGAGAGCAACCAACAGCCTTGTTTAAGTTTGATACAGTTTCAAATCGATAACGGTAAACTTGTAATTAGCGCATATCAGCGTAGTTCTGATGCAAACTTAGGCTTACCCTCCGATATTTATCATTTGTACCTTATATCGAAGAAAATTGATATACAATTGAAAAGCATCACATTGTTTCTGGGAAATGTTCACATTTATAAAAACAACATTGAGAATACTAATAATTTACTTAATGGCGGTGAGGTTAAGTTTAATTTAAACGTTGGTTAAATGGTGTTTAAATGGTAATTAAAAAGCCTAATCAAATACATGATTAGGCTTTTTATTGAAGAACATGTTTCTTCCAGAATATCGCTTCCTTTACGCTCTGTAAATGTATCTATTTTTACTAAAAAAATGTACATTTCAATTTAAATTTGTGTACATTTCATTTTTGCGATTATAAGATGCATTTTATTTTTTACAAAATACATTTTACAGTTTTAAAAGATTCTCCCGAAACAAATCGGCGTATTCTTTGATTACATTTTGGTCAAAATACGGTTCTTCATCAATTCTTCCGATGCATTTAATTCCGGTTTTGTTCAGAATCAAACTTTCTGTCGATTTGTTTTCGCTTCCGCTAAATATAATTCCGGAAACCAGAAACCCGCGATTCTGAATTGCCTCAATGGTCAATAGTGTATGATTAATGCTTCCCAAATAATGTCTTGAAACCACAATGATTTTATAGTCCGGTTGAATCAAATCGATAATAGTGTCTTTTTCGTTTAACGGAACAAAAATTCCGCCTGCTCCTTCAATTACCAAGTGATTATTAGTCTTTGGCTCCTGAATTTCTTTTAAATCTATTGTAACGTCATCTATTTCTGCTGCAAGATGAGGGCTCGCCGGTGTGTTTAATTCATAAGCATTTGGGTAAAATTGTGATTTAGAATTTGAAATTCGGGATTTTACTTTATGAGTATCTGAATTGTCAAGATCGCCTGCCTGAATTGGTTTCCAGTAATCGGCTTCTAAAGCTTCGACAATAATAGAAGAAGCAATTGTTTTGCCTACATCTGTAGAAATACCTGTTATAAATAGTTTCATGGGTTTTGTTATTTCAAAGAGATTCACAAAGAAGGCACAAAGATTCACGAAAAAGAAATAGTTATACTTTGTGCAATTTTGCGTTTTTACTTTGTGTATCTCTGTGTGATAATTTATGCAAAAATACCAATAAAATAACAAACCCATCAAGTACGATGGGTTCTGATTTATTCTTCTTTCAATTCGTCGATTACTTTTCTAATTTCTTTGGCATATTTTCCGTAGAATTTATGAACCCACCATTCTAAAATAATTCCCATGAAAAGCATACTGAAAACCACAATCGAAAACAACGAGATTAATTGATAATTAGTAAATTCTTTTGAGATAAAACCTGGAATTTTAGAGAATTCAAAATAAAGAAAACTTATCAAATACAAAATTAGAAATGGTGTTAATGCAAATCCAAAGGTTTTGTATAACTCCATATTTAATCTTATATCGAAATAAGTTTCATACAAATTGTCTTTTGTTTTTAAGGTAATTGAGCTTAATCTTTTGTAAAAAACATAAAATTTAAATAAATAATACGCACATACCGCCACATAAAAACTAAAAAGCAGGTAATATAAAATTGTCATTTTTTCGGGAAAACCGTACATTAAAGGAACAAACCCAACCAATACAATTGAAAAAATTTGATAAATAAATTCATTTTTCAAATTTTTTCTGATTCTGTCTAATGGCGTATTTACGGCTTGTATTTTTTCCAAGTTGTTTGGAAGAACGACATTTTCGGTATTTTCGTTATTCCATGCGTTTTGTATATCGTTAAAATCCATATCCCTGATTTTTAATTATTTCTTTTAATTTTTCTTTTGCCCTGTTTAATTTAACTCTGGCATTACCTTCAGAAATCCCAAAATTTTCTCCAATTTCTTTATGTGAGAAGCCTTCAAGCTGATAGAATATTATGGCTTTGTCAATTTTTTCCAGTTTCTGAACTGCTTTATAAAAATGATCAATCTGACTTTCCTTTATATGCGAGTCGCCTTCATCATCTTTAATGTTTTCTGAAGCAATTTCACATCTGTCAACTTTACGTTTTTCTTTTTTTAGGAAAACGATAGCTGTATTGACTGCTACGCGATACATCCAGGTCGAAAACTGACTTTCGTTTCTAAAAGTATCGTACGATTTCCAAAGCTGACAGACAATCTCCTGAAAAAGATCCTGCTGATCATCATGGTTGTCCATGTACATCTTTGAAACTTTGTACAAGATTCCCTTGTGATTTTCTATACGGATTAAAAACTGTTGTTCTTTTTCTTTCAAAACCGTTTTAGTTCATTATTGGTTTAATCGTATACCCTGCTTTTCTCAACAAATTAATAATGCCAAAATCACCAGCCAGATGTCCTGAACCAACTGCTACAAATAAGGGCTCTTTTTTCATCATTTCCGGCAGTATTTTTGTCCAGTTTATATTTCTTTCCTCGAGCATAATTTTTTGAGCTTTAGCATTCATTACTTTTTCAGCGGTTGTGTTTTGGTATAAAGTATTTAGATTTTCCAGTTTATAAGCTGCAACCAATTCTTTCGTTTCAACTGCATCTGATGCTTCAAGCATATTGATTATTTCTTCATTAGAAAAAGCATTTTCCAGTGCTTTAAATTGAAATTTTGCTGTTTCCAATCCAATAATGCCTAAATTTCTCTTTTTGGCACTTTCGATAAATTCCATTTCATAAAATTTCAAATCATTACAGTCAAAAGTTTTCATTGCGATCAGACTTATTACGGTAATTAAACTAAAGGCGTCAACCTGCTGAATGGTCATGCCGGTGCTTTTTTTCAGAATTGCATCTAATTTTGCTAACTGTTCCGGATTTAAACTTTTGCTTAGCGGTTCTTTTCCCATTGCTGATTTTTGTACTTCTGCGATTTCGTTAGGATCAGAAAGATTAATTTCTAAAACTAATTTTTCAGAAGCTTCGAATGCTTTTTTTGCTTTTTCAGAAAGAAAATAATCCGCTGAACAGATCATGTGTATAGTTCCGTACAGATAAGAAGGTTTTGATAATCCGTTTCCTGAAACTTCCCACAAAAGTGAATTTTCTAATTTTGGAGATTTTGTTTGTGCTTGAGCTGATAAATTAAAAGTAAATACAACTACTGATAATAATAATTTGATTGGATTTTTCATTTAGTTGATTTGATTTAAGTTGATGAAAGAAACCCTTTTTATTTTGATTCCGAATTGTAAGTAATAGAATAGTCAAAACGTTACAAGAAATTATGTTTTTTTGATACGTGTGAAAAGTATAGGTCTTTATAAAAAAGGGTAGATAATAAAAATGTACAGAAAGAAAAGATGAATTATGGATTTTTGAAATAGAAATTAGATTAAAAAACAAAATCCCTGAGAAGTTCTAAAACCTGATTAATTTCTTCTTCAGAATTATAACTGTGGATACAAAAACGAAGACGTTCCTGACCTTCCGGAACTGTTGGAGAAAGAATTGGTTTTACATCAAAACCTTTATCCTGTAATTGCTGGGCTATGTGTTTCACATTTTCATTACCGGGAATAATGGCCGATTGAATGGCTGATTTACTGCGGACAAACATTGGTTTTAGGCCTAACAAATTTTTCTGCTGATTAAAGAATACAATATTTTGACGTAGTTTTTCAATTGTTGCTTTTTCAATTTCCAAATGCTGATACGCCACTAAAATTGTAGAGACAGAATGAGGAGATAATCCGGTAGTATAAATAAAGCTTCGGGCAAAGTTTACGAGATATTCTTTAAGCTCGATGCTTCCTAAAACAACAGCACCATGGCATCCTAATCCTTTTCCGAAAGTCATTATTCGGGCAAAAATTCGATTATGCAAGCTTAGGTATTGGACCAAACCTTCTCCTTTTTCGCCAAAAACACCAAGAGTGTGTGCTTCATCAACAACCAAATAGCAATTGTGCTTTTCTGAAAGTTCAACTAATTCTTCCAGATTTGGGCTGTCACCATCCATGGAAAAAACGGTTTCAGTAACTATATAGATATTGGTGTCTGGGAATTTTATGATTAGACGCTCTAAATCTTCAAAATCGTTATGATTGAATTTATAGGATTTGGCATTCGACATTGAAATTCCATCCCGAATAGAAGCATGACTTAATTCGTCATATAAAATAACATCATTTCGCTGCGGCACAGCGCTAAAAAAACCAACATTGGCATCGTAGCCCGAATTAAAAATTAAAGCTGTTTCTGCGTCATGAAATTCAGCTATAAATGATTCTGTAATTTGATATAGTGAATGGTTTCCTGAAATTAGACGGGAACCTGTTGCGCCATTCTGAATAATCTCATTTTCGATTAAATAATGGTGTGCTAATTTGAAAATAGATTCAGATCTTGAAAATCCAATATAGTCATTTGAAGAAAAATCAACACGGTTATTAAAACTGGGTAATTGTCTTAACGCGTTATTTTGCTTTCGGGTTTCAAGCTTCTGGATAAGATTTTCGGGTAATTTCATAAAAGCAAAGTTATGAAATTGAAGTCAATAATGAATAAACAGCGGGTTAATCGCCCGCTGTTCTAAAATCTGGTTTTAAATAGTACTTATAAAAGGTGATTTTCTGATAAATTTTGGATTCATCATTTCCTTAACCATAAAATCGGCAATATCATGTGCGCTAATTTTTTCACCCAAACAATCTTCTAAACTAACTAAGAGTTCAGCGCTTTCATCTGTAAATTCTATAAATGGAACTCTTACCTGTGTCCATTCAGTATTACACTCAGTCAAAAGATCATAAGTTAATTGCCGGTCTTTCTGGATTTCGGGATAATTTGTTTTCATCCAGTTTGTTGCCAAAATTGTTTTCTCGCTTTTCTTGTCAAAAGGAGTGTCAATATTTAAACCTGCTAATAAAATATACCTCTTGATATTGTAAATCTTCATTGTTTTAAGAATGTTTTTTGTTGCGTTGCTGGCAACCATAGGTTCTCCCGGGCGTTGCCCAATAGTACTCATTACGACATGACATCCTTCAAGTAATAAACGAATAGATTTTTCATCAATAGCATCGCCTTTGATGATTTCTATTTGTGAATTTTTAATTGTAAAATTTTCAGGTTTTCTTAGCAGAAGTTTGATGCTGAATCCTTCATTTAATAACTGGTTTACAAGATATTTTCCAGTTCTTCCACTGCCGCCCAAAACGGCAATTTTTATATTTTTCATATATTTCTCTATAAAATTTGACATAAATAATTCTCACTTTATTGGCCGATAAAGCGAAATAATAAAAGCTAACTGAGCTTTTATCAAAATCAATATTTTATAAAGAGATTTTAATAATTCAAAAATATAAAAAAAGCCAAACATAATGTCTGGCTTTTTAAAAATTATTCAAAACTGTCTTAGTCTGCTAAAACAATTATTTTATTGTCTTTCATTTCGATAGTACCTGACGCGATATCTAAAGTGTAAGTCTGGTCATTTACTTTCGTGAATTTACCCGCAACTTCTTTAGAAAAATTGAAGCTTGGTGCCACAATTTTTATAGTTCCTTTTTCTAGAATAGAAACAATAGGAGCGTGATGATTCAATATTTGAAAGCTTCCATCAACTCCAGGTAATGTAACAGATGTTACTTCTCCTGAAAATAATTTTGCTTCTGGTGATACTATTTCTAAAATCATATTTTTTGAGTTATGAGTTATAAATTATGAGTTATAAGTGAGCAGAAACTCATAATTCATAATTATATTAAGCTTCAGCCAACATTTTTTCTCCAGCTTCGATTGCATCCTGAATAGAACCTTTCAGGTTGAAAGCCGCTTCCGGAAGGTGATCTAATTCACCGTCGATGATCATGTTGAAACCTTTGATAGTATCTTTAATATCTACTAAAACTCCCGGGATACCTGTAAATTGCTCTGCTACGTGGAAAGGTTGAGACAAGAAACGTTGAACACGACGAGCTCTTGATACAGAAAGTTTATCTTCTTCAGATAACTCTTCCATACCTAAGATTGCGATGATATCTTGTAATTGTTTGTATTTTTGAAGAATTTCTTTTACTCTTTGGGCACAGTCGTAGTGCTCATTTCCTAAGATTTGAGGAGTTAAAATTCTTGAAGTTGAATCTAATGGGTCAACTGCAGGATAGATACCTAACTCAGCAATTTTACGAGACAATACAGTTGTAGCGTCTAAGTGAGCAAACGTTGTTGCTGGTGCCGGGTCAGTTAAGTCATCCGCAGGAACGTAAACCGCCTGTACAGATGTAATGGATCCTTTGTTTGTAGATGTAATACGCTCTTGCATAGCACCCATCTCTGTTGCTAAAGTTGGTTGGTAACCAACTGCAGAAGGCATACGTCCTAAAAGTGCTGATACCTCAGAACCTGCTTGTGTAAAACGGAAGATGTTATCAACGAAGAATAGTACATCTTTTCCTTGGTCTGATCCAGCTCCGTCACGGAAGTATTCAGCGATAGATAATCCTGAAAGTGCCACACGTGCACGAGCTCCAGGTGGCTCATTCATTTGTCCGAAAACGAAAGTAGCTTTAGACTCTCTCATTCCTGGCATATCTACTTTAGATAAATCCCATCCTCCATTTTCCATAGAGTGCATGAAATCTTCACCGTATTTAATAATTCCTGACTCTAACATCTCACGAAGTAAGTCATTTCCTTCACGTGTTCTTTCTCCTACTCCTGCGAATACTGAAAGTCCACCGTGACCTTTTGCGATATTGTTAATCAACTCCTGAATCAATACTGTTTTACCAACTCCGGCACCACCAAACAATCCAATTTTACCTCCTTTTGCGTAAGGCTCGATCAAATCAATTACTTTAATACCTGTGAATAAAACTTCAGATGAAGTTGATAAATCTTCAAATTTTGGAGCTTGTCTGTGAATTGGCAAACCGTTTTCTCCAGTTTTAGGCAACTCGCCTAAACCATCAATGGCATCTCCAACAACATTAAATAATCTTCCGTATACATCCGGACCGATTGGCATTTGGATTGGGTTTCCTGTACCAACTACCTCATATCCTCTGGACAAACCATCTGTTGAGTCCATGGAAATGGTACGCACAGTGTTTTCTCCAATGTGAGATTGTACTTCTAGAACTAATAATGTTCCATCTTTTTTAGTGACTTCTAACGAGTCATAAATTTTTGGAAGTTCAACATCTTTACCGTTGAAAACTACATCAACTACTGGTCCAATGATTTGAGCAACTTTTCCTATTACTTTTGACATTACTTATGTGTTTATTAAATAGCTATTTAGGTTTATCGAAAATACCTCTTTTTTCAGAGCGCAAAGATAAATTTTTAAAATATAAAATCAATATTTTTTTTATAAAAAATACGTAGTTTTTTGTTAGACTCTTAAAACGATGAATTCAAATATCTAATAATTTAAAATTTACCATTAATAAAAAAACCACTGCGTTATAAAAACTAGTGGCTTTTTCTACTAAAAAAATTGGCTTTATTATAATTGTTTTGGAAATAGAACTTGATAATTACCAATATCTACTCCTTTTAAATTTGAACCATACTTGGTATTAATTGCTTCAATGAATTTATTTGCAATAAAAGCATATCCTCTTGGAGTAGGGTGGATTCCGTCTAAAGAAAACATACCGCCAGTAACAAATGTTGCTTTTAATGTAAAGTTATTCATTGAAATTCCATTAGGTTTGTTTAGATCAGCCATGATTGACTCTGCATCAACAATTGCCAAACCATTTGTTTCAGCAGCAGTTTTTATAGTTGCATTATAAGCCGCTGTAGCAACTCCAATTTCTGCCACTTCAGTAGGAAGTAAGACATATCTGTCCGGCAAAGGAAAAGTAACTCCCAATTGTGATAATGATGGAGAAGGCGAAGCAATTCCGTCAGCCGGAACATTTGGCACTTTTCCAATTCTGGAAGATGCACCTAAACAAATTAAATCTGTAGGCAATGCCTGTCTGGCTCTTCCAAAAATCTGTCCCATAACTGTAGCAGTAGTAGCATCTAATCCTCCACCCATTAAAACTGCTTTTAAATTTGCTGAAAGATCGGGTAAAGTTTCGTCTACAATTAATAACGGATTATTTCCTGTTGTATTCAAAAGATTAATTCTGTTTCCTTGCCCTAAAAAGACCAAAGCGTTATGTAGCGGCCCGTACAATTGTGCATTCAGTGTATTAACCAAGCTAACTCCGCCAGAACTTAAATTAGCCTGAGTTAGTTGATTGTAAGCAATAACATGAAAATGAGGGAGAGTTGTAATAACGGGTAAATTAGCCACAACTCCTTTTCTTCCACCGGCAACAAGCTGTGCGACTAAACCTTTGTAGGCTGCATCAAAAGTTGCGGCAGGCGTTAAAGGATTTACCGCTGGATCTCCACCAGCAGTTGCGTATCCTAATTCATCATTTCCTCCAATCCATAAAGAGAAGAAAGTGGGATTCTGGCTTAAAGCATCTGCTAAAACTGTAGTCGTAGCACTTGAAGCAAAACGGGCAAAATAAGGATTTGCTGTTCCCGCAGTTATTCCTGCGACACTACCATAACCAGGTGCCAGCAAATGAAAACTTTTAGCGCCAGGCACTCCTAAATTGTTAAATGTTCCTGACAGGTGTGCCGTAACTTCTGTTGTTGGTGTTCCTACAACAGAAACAGGAGTACTGGTAGTCGTATCAAAATACAAACGTGGCGCGGTGATTACATTACCACCTAATAGCAATCCACCGATATTATCATTTGCATAAGGTGTCTTAAAGTCTCCACCTCCAACTAAAGCAAATTGTTGTGCTATAATATTCGGATATGCTCCTTCCTGACCTTTAATGAAAAGTGCGTTGTCACTAAAACCTGCTGCAAAAGAATCTCCCAGAGCTACATATTTTGAGAAATCTGCCGAACCAGAAGTTAAGGGTAGTCCATCAGATGAGTTGTTGTCTTTTACAGTTTCATCATCACTGTTACAAGCTGCAAAGGCTAAAGAAACCAATAACAGCCATTTGAAATTTTTTATCATAATTTATATATTTTAAATTATTGCTTGCCAAAGGTTGAACAAGTAAAATAATGTGTTGGTTTTGTAATTTTTAATTATGGATTAATAGTCCAGGAAGCAAAGTATTGCTGACCGATTGATCCTGCACCAATTACTTGTGTATATTCTTTTCCTCCAATATTTGAAGCGCCTAATTTGAATGTCGATTTTAATTTAGGCATTGCATAATTAATTTGTGCATCAATTACTGTAGCCGATTCAATTGTTCCGTCAGCAAAAGTTGATTCCCACTCGTATTCGCTGTTCCATCTTGCGCTGACATTAAAGCCGAAATTTTCAAATAATTTCTGATTTCCGATTGAAGCTTTAAATCTGTGTTTTGGAGTGTTAAAACCGGCTTCAAAACTTGGGTCTTTTGACTGGTCAAAATCAAACTGCGCGTAATTATAATTTAATCCCAATTCAAAATCAGCAATTATTTTTTTTGAAAGTCCTATGCCAAATCCAAGCGAATGAATTTCTACATTTGAATTTGTATAAATCTGATAAGCTCTGTATTCTCCATTTATTAAACCACGTACAGATTGAAATCCTGGGTCAGCAGGACCTCCGGCTAAATTGGGACTGTCCTGAGCTGTTCCGTAATAAGTAGAAACAACGTTAAGGTTGCCAATGAAATCATTGTAAATATTATAGTATCCGTTAATATCTATTGAAATATCTTCAAAAATAGAACGGTATCCCAATTCAAAAGCTTTTACCTGTTCCGGTTTTACAAAATTGGCTCTTGTTTTCTTTAACAATGCTGCTGCGGCTACTGGGTTGCTTCCTGCCATTGCGCTAAATGCTTCAACTGAACTCGCAAGGTACGAGTTGTTATAAGCATCTTCTCCTGTCATAATTTTGGTTGGACCGGCGTTATAGCCTTGTCCTTCTGCACTCAGGGTAAAAGTTTCGCTAAATCTGGTTAGGTTATCCGGAGCAGAGCCTATTAATACTGCTCTACCAATATTGAAACCTATATACTGATCCTGCGTAGTAGGGTTTCTGAAACCTGTCTGGAACGATCCTCTGAAATTATGGTTTTTCTTTTCTCCTCCTGAATATACAAGAGATAATCTTGGAGAGTAGTTTCCGTCAAAGTTTTTAGATTTATCGTAACGAATAGAACCTGTAAATTTTAATCGATCATCAAGAAATCTTTTTGTTAATTGCGTATAAGCACCATATTCGTTATAACTGATTGGTCCGTCTGCATCAGTGTAGATTCTTCCATGAGAATTTAACTCGTATAATCTATAAGATCCACCTACCTGAATTTCGGCAATTTTGATAAGGTCTTTAAAGTTATAATTAGCATCTGAATGGTAAATTTTTGAGTTGTCTACCAATTTTGATCCTGTAAGCACGCTTTCGTCGGCTATTACCTGATTAAATGCGTTTTGGAATTCAGGTGTTCCGGGTAAAAAACGTCCGGTATCAGCAGTTGCTCTTGCTGTGGCGTGGGCTTGTTGAGGTGTCATGCCTCCTAAAGTTCCCTGTATGTACGCACCTGCATACTGTCCAAACCAGGTGTTGTCATCTTTCCATTTTCTGTTAACATTGATTCCGGTAAAAACCATGTCGTATGAATGTCCGCCATCTTCTGTGGTCATGTATCCTCTTAAGAAAAAATTCTTTCCTTTAAATTCTAATTTATGCTGCTGCATAAAAAAATCATTTAAGTAATATCTATTGGCTCCCTGATATACTGCGTTACCAAAACCAAACTTACTTTGCCAGATAATTTCTAATCTTTCATCCCCAAAAGGTCTTCCGTGAAAAGAAAAATCGATTTTCGTGTTTCCGGCTTTGTTATTTGTAAGGTCCGTTTCATTGTAACCTGTTCTGCTGACATTGCTGTTTGGCAAAAGATTAACTGCTCCGGCAGGTATTATGCCCAATGCTGCTAATCTTTGTCCTACTCCTTTAATATTCGTGGTGGCTTCGTCTCCATAAACGTTTATACCGTCATAATTTGGGTTTGTTCTGTCTATGCCTGCTATTGTTTTGTCATTATAATCCGTTGCATACCAATCTGTGGCTTCCATGTAGGTAAAATTTGCTTTAGCGGCAAAATATTTGTTAAAAGCGTGTGCGAATCGTATTCCCAAGTCGTAATAACTATTTGTTCCGGCTGCATCCTGAGAAGTCGTTCCGTATTTGAAATAAGCCGAAACTCCCTGATGGGTAAATGGGCTTTTGCTATTCATAAACAGAATTCCGTTAAAAGCATTAGCGCCATATAATGCAGATGAAGCACCTGGTAGTAATTCAACACTTTGTACGTCAACCTCAGATACTCCAATCATATTCCCTAAAACGAAATTTAAAAGAGGGGATGAGTTGTCCATTCCGTCCACTAACTGGAGGAAACGCGTGTTGGCTACTGTGGCAAATCCTCTTGTGTTTACGGATTTAAAAGTCATACTACTGGTATTCATTTGTACCTCTTTTAAATTTTCAAGACCATCATAAAAAGAGGGAGAAGCGGTTTTTTTAATATCCTGAATTCCCATTCTTTCAATGGTTACAGGAGATTCTAAGATGCGTTCCGGTGTTCGGGATGCTGAAACAACTATTTCATCAAGTTTAGTTTCTTCTTCATTCAAAACTATATTTACATTTTGATTTGCCGATGTAATATTAATAGTTTTAGTTTCGAAACCTACAGCGGATACTTTAATAGTAAAAGGAGGTTTTGATGTAGTGTTTAATTTAAACGTCCCATCAAAGTCTGTAGAGGATCCGGTTGAACTTCCTACGACATTAATATTGGCCCCGGGGATTGATTGTTTCTTGCTGTCTGTAACAGTTCCGGTAATGGTACTTTGTGAAAAAGATAATCCACTGATAAACAACATAATTAGTAAATATGCTCTCATTGGTAGTTTTTTGTTAGTTCGTATAGCCAAAATACAAATAATTTTGATATTAATAAAAAAACGTTAAAAAAAATTAATATTTATCACAATTAAGCGCTTTATTTTCACTATTCCATATGTGTTTTTATTAAATATAAATCAACAAATTCTTGTGAATGAAACTAAATAGTATGCATACATAATAATTTTAAGAGAAAAACTGCATTTATCTTAAAAATTCAATAATTAGTAAAAATATTTATCAATAAAAAAAGCGGGATGTAAATCCCGCTTTTAATTTATGCTTTTATTATATTATTCTACTGTAACCGATTTCGCAAGGTTACGTGGCTGATCTACATTGCAGCCTCTCATTACAGCAATATGATACGATAAAAGCTGTAAAGGAATTGTAGTAATTAATGGAGACAAGGCATCAGAAGTTTCCGGAATTTCTATAACATAATCTGCTAATTCGCGTACCTGAGTATCACCCTTAGTAACTACAGCAATAATTTTACCGCTTCTGGATTTGATTTCCTGAATGTTGCTTACAATTTTGTCATAATGACCTTGTTTAGGAGCAATAATAATAACTGGCATTTGCTCGTCAATTAAGGCAATTGGTCCATGTTTCATTTCTGCAGCAGGATATCCTTCTGCGTGAATGTATGATATCTCTTTTAGTTTTAATGCGCCTTCAAGAGCTACAGGAAAATTATAGCCACGTCCTAAATACAAACAGTTTGGTGCATCTTTAAAAGCGGCAGCAATTTCTTTTGCTCTTTCGTTTGTTTCTAATGCTTCTGCTACTTTTTCAGGAATTATTTCCAGTTCTTGTAAAAACGTATGGAAGTCTGTGTTTGATAAAGTTCCTTTCGCTTTTCCTAACCTCAAAGCGATCATGGTTAAAACTGTAATCTGAGTTGTAAAAGCTTTAGTGGAGGCTACTCCAATTTCAGGCCCTGCATGGGTGTAAGCACCAGCATGACTTTCTCTTGAAATTGATGATCCAACAACATTGCAAACCCCAAATACAAAAGCACCATTTTCTTTTGCTAATTTAATGGCAGCCATTGTATCTGCTGTTTCTCCAGATTGGGAAATAGCGATAACAACGTCATTTTTATTTATGATTGGATTTCTGTATCTAAATTCAGAGGCATATTCTACTTCAACAGGAATACGGGTAAATTCTTCAAAAATATATTCTGCTACTAAACCTGCGTGCCATGAAGTTCCGCATGCAACAATTAGAATTCTGTTTGCATTCAGGAATTTTTCAATATTATCTTCAACACCAGCCATCTGAACAATTCCCTCATTTGCATGAAGCCTTCCTCTGTAGGTGTCTTTAATTACACTTGGCTGCTCGTAAATCTCTTTAAGCATGAAATGATCGTAGCCACCTTTTTCAATTTGTTCCAAGTTCATTTGAAGTTCCTGTATGTAAGGATCAACTAATGAATCATCTTTTATTTTTCTTATTTTAAGAGGCTTGTGCAATCTTATATTTGCCATTTCACCATCTTCAAGGTAAATTGCATTTGAGGTATATTCAATGAAAGGTGAAGCGTCAGAAGCTATAAAAAATTCATCTTCTCCAACACCAATAGCTAGTGGGCTTCCTAATCTTGCAGCAACGATTTCATCTGGATTTTTTTTGTCAAAAACAGCAATTGCATATGCGCCGATAACCTGATTTAAAGCAATTTGCACAGCTTTTCCAAGTTTAATATTTTCCTTTTTTTGAACTTCTTCAATCAGATTTACTAAAACTTCGGTATCTGTATCCGATTTAAAACTGTATCCTCTTTTAATTAATTCTTCTTTAAGAGGGGCGTAGTTTTCAATAATTCCATTGTGAATAATGACTAACTCTCCAGAGTTTGAAACATGAGGGTGAGAGTTTACATCGTTAGGAACTCCATGAGTTGCCCAGCGTGTGTGACCAATTCCGATAGTTCCGTTGCTTGTGAAATCTATTTTTGCTTTCTCTTCAAGATCCGAAACTTTTCCTTTGGTTTTGCAAAGTTTGATGTTTTCCTGGTCGTATAACATTACGCCAGCACTATCATATCCTCTGTATTCGAGGCGCTTTAATCCTTTGATAACAATAGGATAAGCCTCTCTGTGCCCTATATATCCAACAATTCCACACATATGTTATTTTTTAATTTGGTTTCGTGTAGTAAATTTCAAGTTTTAATCTTTTAGTATCATTATCAGGAAGATTACTTCCATATAAAACGGTACCTAAAGAATTCATTACTGATGCCGTTGGTACAGCAGATATTACGCTTCCAACATTGATTTTAGTTTGGTCTAATCTGCCTGAAGTTATAATATTTATATCTTCGGTAACAACTAAGCCTAATTTTACGTTGGCAACATCAGCATTTTTAATAAGATTTCGAATATGATTTGTAATTCTTATTTTATAAGTAGTGCCTCTCTTGCTTGTTGCATCTATATTGATGATACCGTTAAAAACGGTTCTGTTTTTTTTGGGATCCCCATTAAGACTTGATGTACGATCTGCAGTATAATCAGTAAGAACAGTATTGTTTGTCAAATCATACAAATAGATTCTTCCTGGCTCCGGTGCGCCGGCCATTTTTTCAGAATCAATAGTAAATACTAAATTAGCTTCGTTAGCAAGCCAATTTTTAGAGGTAACGTTATTTCTGATTTCGTCTAATTCATCAGATACATTGTTGGGTTTAGTTTCCCAATCCCCATTGGCATCGTATCTTCCTAAATCAGTTTTATCAAAAAGCTCAATTACCGCCATTGATCCCTGACCTCCTTTTAGATATAATCTTTCGTCTGGGGTAACATCGTTTGCAGTTGCAGTTGTGTAATCGCCAGATGTAGGTGTGCTTTCTTCTCCTAAAAGACTTACCGTGTTTACACTTGTAGTGCTTGTAGTGCTTCCTAAATTTAAAATCAGGGTTTTTGAATCCATTGCGGTTTCAGCATCTTTAGTGTCGGCAGTTTTTTGTTTATAAAAAATATTTATTTTCCCTCCTCTAAAATTCATCATTGCCATTCTAGTTGTAGAGCTTTGAGTTGATTTTTCTACTTTGAAATATAATCCCTTAAAATAGTTTTTAAACACATCATCAGAAGCTAATTTACTGGCCGGAGCATCAAATATTTTGGTTTTAAAAAAGTCTTTGTTCAAATGCAGACGCATTTCAGGTTTGATTCTTTTAATAACTTCGGCAGCAGTTTCTGTTTTTGGTGTTGTTTCTTTTATTTCTTTTGAATTAAAAAAGAAGTTGTCATTTTCAGACTTATTTGCTGAATTATTTAATCTTCCAGTAGGAAATTCTTCGGATTTTGTCTGGAAATCAGCATTTCTGTCTGTATTATAAAACTTACTGATGTCGTAGTTGTTCGCATTATAATTATTTAGAAAAATACCGGATTCGTAAACACTTAATTTAATCATTCCGGTTTCAGGGCCATAAATAGAATCCAATTCATAAGTTGTTACTCCTTGGGCATCAATAGATTTTGCAGTGCTAAAATAAGGAATGTTTAAGGTTACACTGTCAATAACTACTCCTTCACCAAATGTAGGAGCATAACTCTCTAAAGCAACCTGAGTATTAAAGTTTGCAACTGTTTTACCAAAAACAGGATTGTCATATATACCTAATGCATTTACTGGTAAATTATTAGCAGCAACCGGAGTGACTTTTTGATTATAAGCAGTAACATTATAGTCTTCTGCTTTTAGGTCAAAATGATTTTCACCAATTAAATCGTCACCAATAGCATTGAACTCTTTATCACAGGAATAAAAAACAGCAACTGCTGCTATTAAAAGAATTTTCTTAAAAAAAGAAGTATTATACATGTTTAGTAATAATGTTAAAATTTAAAGCCCCATTGTTCTGTAGAAATTTGTATACGCTTCTGCGAATGCATCTTTCGTGGCGAAAGGTAAAAAAGGTTTTCCTGAAGATTCTATAAATTTTGTTAAACTTGGAGATACATTTTCAGATGCAATAATGACTGCATCAGAGTGCAAGATGCTGGCTTTTAGAATATTTTCATAATTAGGTGTCTCTAAATCTGCAACTGATTCGTGAGGAACGCCATCAAATTTTACTTTGTTGATCATTTCTAAATCCAGATTTTCATCAAAGGACTGACCGTAAACCGAGGTTACAATTTTAGTTTCAGAAAACAAAGCTTCGTTTTTATAATAATGTTTCATGTAAATTGGAAGCATAGCTGCCAGCCAACCATGAACATGAATAATATCCGGAACCCAATTCAGTTTTTTTACAGTTTCAACAACACCTTTTGCAAAAAAGATGGCTCTTTCGTCATTGTCCGGATATAATATGCCTTCTTCATCAGCAAAAGTTGCTTTACGCTTGAAATATTCATCATTGTCAATAAAATAGACCTGAATTCTTTCTTTAGGAATTGATGCTACTTTGATAATCAGGGGCATATCTAAGTCGTTCACTACCAAATTCATCCCTGAAAGCCTGATTACTTCGTGTAATTGATGTCTTCTTTCGTTAATGTTTCCATATCTTGGCATGAAAATTCTTATCTGACCGCCCTGATCATTTATCATTTTAGGCACGTCATAAGACATTAATGAAACCTCATTTTCAGCCAAATAAGGCACGACTTCAGATGATACATATAATATCCTCTTCTCTTTCATAATAGTATTTTACTTAATTTTTGGTAATAAAAACGATGCAAAATTACAAAAATTTATGCAGTTATTAACTAATATATTATGTTTGCACTAAATTTTAATAATACCGCCATGCATATTTTCTACGGCAAAGTAGCCCTGATAGCCTATTTAAAAACTATCAAAACAGCAAATTCGACTATAGGATTTGTACCAACTATGGGCGCTTTACACCAAGGGCATCTGGCTTTAATGCAACGTTCGCTTAAAGAAAATGACGATACTGTTGTGAGTATTTTTGTAAATCCTACTCAATTTAATAATCCTGAAGATCTCGAAAAATATCCTCGCACACTGGAAGAAGATGTGAGAAAAATGCGTGGTTTAAGTGATAAAATGATATTATATGCGCCTTCTGTTGATGACATTTATGAAGGACAGACAATTTCACAATCTTTTGATTTTGATGGGTTAGAAAATCAAATGGAAGGAAAATTCAGGCCTGGGCATTTTAATGGTGTCGGAACTATCGTTAAGCGGTTGTTTGAAATTGTTTCACCTACAAATGCTTATTTTGGAGAGAAAGATTTTCAGCAATTGCAGATCGTAAAAAAAATGGTCGAAAAAAATAATTTGCCGGTCCATGTGGTGGGTTGTCCTATTTTTAGAGAAGAAAACCAATTGGCAATGAGTTCCCGAAATGAACGTTTAACTCATGAAGAGCGAAAAGAAGCGGCCATTATTTATAAAACCTTAACTGAAGCAAAAGAAATATTCAATACAAAAAGCCCTCAGGATACTGTTGAATTTGTAGAAAATTCCTTTAGGAACAATAAAAGATTTGACCTCGAATATTTTGTAATTGCTGACGAATCGACATTATTACCCATAGAGCATAAAATTAATGATAAAAAATACCGTGCATTTATAGCGGTATTTGTTAATTCTATAAGGCTCATTGATACCATTTCATTAAATTAATTTACCTTTGCAACATGCAAATTCAAGTTATAAAATCAAAAATTCATCGTGTTAAAGTAACCGGAGCCGATTTAAATTATATTGGCAGTATTACTATTGATGAAACTTTACTGGATGCCTCCAATATTATTGAAGGTGAAAAAGTATCTATTGTAAACATTAATAATGGTGAACGTTTTGAAACTTATGCTATTAAAGGGGAGAGAAATTCAGGAGAAATTACGCTGAATGGACCTGCTGCCAGAAAAGTTCAAAAAGACGATATCATTATCATCATCTCATACGCAACCCTGGAATTTGAAGAAGCCAAAACCTTCAAGCCGTGGATTGTTTTCCCTAATGAAAATGATAATTCGCTAACCTAAAATCTTTGAGTTTTATTATTCTTTATGATTTGTCAAATTTATTTTGAACAAACAAGATTTCTTTTGTCTTAAATTTCTCTGCTTTTTAAAAACTCTCTTTAACAAAAAAGCAAATAAAGTACTATATTGCCATCTTATTTTAATACTTTTTAATCTTCCCCCAATCATGAAAAAAGTTTGTTTATATTTTACTTTATTACTCTCTGTTTCTGTTTTTGCACAAAAAACATTTGACAATATTAAATCGGAAAAACTTGGTACCGATAGAAGAATAACCATTGGCCTGCCTGCTTCTTATGAAACCAGTCCATCTAAAAAATACCCTGTTTTATATTTACTGGATGGCGATTATTTATTCGATCCTTTTTTAGGGGCAATAAATTATGGTGTTTATTGGGATGATTTACCGGAAATGATTATTATTGGAATACATCAGAATCATGATGGAGAACGTTTTGATGATTCTACTATTGACCAAAATGTAGGGGTACCATTTGAAAAAGGGGCAGAGTTTTTTGAATTTGTCGGAGGAGAATTACTTCCTTATATTGAAAAGAAATACCGTACTGCACCTTTCAAAATTATTGCAGGTCATGATATAACGGCAAGTTATATAAACTTTTTTTTATACAAAGACAGGCCGCTTTTTAATGGATATATTTGTTTAAGCCCAGAGCTTGCACCAAAAATGGAAATACGAATAGCAGAGAAATTTGCTCAGGTAAAAGAACCTTTCTTTTATTATCTGTCAGCAGGTGAAGGAGATATAAATAAGATAAAAGAACCAATTGAAAAATTAGACAGCAATATTAAAGTTGCCAATAATCCGTTGGTGAATTACAAATATGATGTGTTTAAGAATGCGACCCATTATACTGAAGTTTTGCATTCGATTCCAAGTGCCTTATATCATATTTTTGAAGTTTACAGGCCTATTAATTCTGCAGAATTTAAAGATAAAATCGCTGTGCTGAAGTCGGGTTATGCAGATTATCTGGATAATAAATACAACATAATGTCAGAAGTTTTGGGAGTTGATATTCCGGTTAGGATGAATGACTTTAAGGCTGTTGAAAATCTTATCCTTAAAAATAATGCTTACGATGAATTAGGAAAAATGGCTGAAATTGCGAATGTTGATTATCCGTTGGCAATGTTAGGTGAATATGAACTAGGCCTGATGCATGAAAAAATGGGTGAACCGAAAAGAGCTTCGAAAAGATATCAAAATGCTTCACAAATGCAGCCAATTGGTGAGCTGACAAAAGATTTGATGTACGAGAAAATTGATGAAATGAATACGCTTGCCAAAAAAACAAAATAATGTCTAAAGTTAAAACTTCCTTCTTTTGCCAAAATTGCGGCACCCAATATTCTAAATGGCAGGGGCAATGCAATGCGTGTAAAGAATGGAATACTATTGCCGAAGAAATTATTCAGAAGCAGGAAAAAGTAGCCTGGAAAAGTGAACCAACTTCGACCGGAAAAGCACCACGGCCTTTAAAAATCACCGAAATTGATTCAGCTCAGGAAGTTCGAATGGACACAACTGATGGCGAATTGAACCGTGTTCTGGGTGGAGGAATTGTTCCCGGATCTTTAACGCTTTTAGGTGGAGAACCCGGAATTGGAAAAAGTACACTTTTGCTGCAGATTTCATTAAAATTACCTTATAAAACTTTGTATGTTTCCGGCGAGGAAAGTCAGAAACAAATAAAGATGCGTGCCGAAAGAATTACGCCAGATAGCGATAATTGCTATATTCTGACGGAAACCAAAACACAAAATATTTTCAAACAGATTGAAGCCATTCAGCCTGAAATTGTAATTATTGATTCGATTCAGACACTTCATACCGATTATATTGAATCGACTGCGGGAAGTATTTCTCAAATCAGGGAAACTACTGCCGAATTAATCAAATTTGCAAAAGAAACCAATATTCCGGTGATCTTGATCGGGCATATTACCAAAGACGGAAACATTGCCGGGCCAAAAATCCTGGAACATATGGTGGATACCGTTTTGCAATTTGAAGGCGATCGAAACCATGTGTACCGAATTTTACGTTCGCTAAAAAACCGTTTTGGTTCAACTGCTGAATTAGGTATTTACGAAATGTTAGGAAGCGGTTTGAGGGAAGTAAGCAATCCATCCGAAATATTGATTTCACATAAAGATGAAGAAATGTCCGGAACAGCGATTGCTACAACAATGGAAGGTATGCGTCCATTGATGATTGAAATACAATCTCTGGTTAGCACAGCTGTTTACGGGACGCCACAGCGTAGTACAACTGGTTATAATGCTAAGAGACTAAATATGATTTTGGCTGTTCTTGAAAAAAGGGCGGGATTTCGTTTAGGTGCGAAAGATGTTTTTCTAAACGTGACCGGTGGAATTTCTGTTGATGATCCGGCAATTGATTTAGCTGTTGTAGCTGCCATTTTATCCTCAAATGAAGATATTCCCGTAACAAAAGGATTCTGTTTTGCCGGTGAAGTAGGTCTTTCCGGTGAAATTCGCCCGGTGAATCGTGTAGACCAAAGAATTCAGGAAGCTGAAAAACTAGGTTTCAATACGATCTTCGTGTCGAAATACAATAAAATTGCCTTAAAAAATACAGGAATCAAAATTGAACTTGTAGCTAAAATTGAAGATGTGGCCAGTTTTCTGTTTGGCTAATTTTTATAAAACTTACTTATGAAATTTTCAAAGCAAAAAACTTTCAAAGTCTTAAAAATACTTATTGTAGTATTGATACTGATCTGTATTGCACTTTACTCTTTTCGTAACTCGCTTTTAAAACAAGTTATTGCCAAAGTAACGCACAAAATGGCGGTTGATTACAATAGTGATTTTTCAATAAAAGAAGCTTCTTTTGATGGTTTGTCAGGAATTCAATTTACTGATATTGTTTTAGTTCCAAAAAATGCTGACACTCTTTTCAATATTAAAAAAGTAGAAACTACTATCAGCCTCAGTAATTTGCTGATTGGTGATGTACAGTTAGGAACTTTAAAAATCAATGATGGTTACATTCAATTGGTTAAAAAAGGGAAAATCAGAAATTTTGATGCCTTTTTAAAAAAAAATGATACAGAAGAAACATCAGATGAAAAACGTAAATATGCTGACGTTGCTTATCGCATTATTACAAAATTACTGAATCTGGTTCCAACCGATATGAAACTGGAAAATCTTGATTTTAAAATTGATGATAATGGAAAAAAAGCCACAATTGCTATCAATAAATTGGTTTTAGACAATAAACAACTCACAACGAATTTACATGTTCAAAGTAAGAATTTTGACCAGCGATGGAATATAAAAGGTTTTGCAGACCCGAGAAATAAAAAGGCTGATATTCGTTTTTTTAATTTGGATACAGGAGCCATCAGGGTTCCTTATTTAGATGAACGTTACAACTTAAAAGCAAGTTTTGATTCGATACGCTTAAATGTGGCAAATATTGATAAAGACGGTAGTGAATTGCATATTGACGGTTACACTTCTATTGCCAATTTGAAAATTAATCATCCAAAAATTGCCAATAAAGACGTTGTTATCAAAAATGCACGATTTGATTATCGCTTTTTATTAGGATCTGATTTTATTTCGATTGACAGCACTTCAACGATGCAGCTCAACAAAATAAAAGTAAAACCGTACGTTTCATATAATACGGAATCGGATACGGTTTATACTTTGAAAGTAGATATTCCGAAAATGAAGGCACAGGATTTTATTGTTTCGTTGCCTGATGGGCTGTTTACCCATTTTCAGGGAATGGAAGCAACGGGAAATTTTGATTATAAACTGGATTTTAAATTCAATAAAAACAAACCAAATACTTTAGTTTTTGATAGCAAACTGAATAAAGAAAACCTAAGAATTACCAAATACGGAGAAGCAAATCTTACCAAGTTAAATGGTGAGTTTGTATATCGTGCGATTATTCAAAATGTGTTGCAGCGTCCTGTATTAGTTGGAAATGCGAATCCGAATTACACTCCTTTGGATCAGATTTCGCCTTATTTGCAAAAATGTGTATTGACTACAGAAGATCCATCTTTCTTTTCGCACCGTGGATTTATCAATGAAGCGTTTAAACAGTCTATTCTTAAAAATATCAGAACGAAAAAATTCTCTCGTGGTGCCAGTACCATTAGCATGCAGTTGATTAAAAATGTGTTTTTAACTCGTGAAAAAACACTTTCGCGAAAGCTGGAAGAAATTTTGTTGGTTTATATTCTTGAAAATAACCGAATTGTAAGCAAAGAAAGAATGCTTGAAGTGTATTTCAACATTATTGAATGGGGACCAAATGTGTACGGAATTGGAGAAGCAAGTCAGTTTTATTTCCAGAAAAGTCCTTCGGGTTTAAGTGTTGATGAATGTTTGTACCTGGCTACTATTATTCCGAAGCCCCGAAAATTCATGTATCAGTTTAACGATCAGGGAAATCTTAAAGATTATGCCTTGCAAAATCAAAAATTCCTTAAGAACTTAATGTTCCGTAGAGGACTTTTGATTCCGGAAGATACGCTTGGACAGCTGCCGGTTTACATATCCGGAAATGCCCGTTCTTTAATCCGCATTAAAGCGCCGGATTCAACCGTGGTTCCGGTTGATTCTTTATCGATAAATGATGAATTTGATTTGTAGAATTTAATGAAGACAATGACAAGATTGGGTTTAAAACTTTGTGTTTTGCTTCAAATATCACTTAAAATTCTTTAAAAAATCATCTTTGTAAGTTGGAGAAACCTCAATTTCAGAATCATCATTAAGGGTAATAATACCGCCTTTGTTATACGATTTAACGCAATTCATATTGATGATATGTGATTTGTGAACACGTATAAAAGGCAAAGGCAAAATTTCTGAAAAGTGTTTTAAAAATCGGCAGACCATTTTTTTGTTTCCGTTATTCAGATACAGATCGGTGAAATTTCCATTTCCGCGAAGGCGAACGATTTCTTCCATTTTTACGACTTCAAATCCTTCAAGAGTGGGCAGAATAACCTGTTGTTTTTCAGGTTTGGATTCATGGAAATTCTCGACAATAATTTTATTTCGGTTAAAGATTTCCTGATTTAAAACCTGATGATGTACTTTGTTAACGGCAACTATCAATTCTTCGATGCTAATGGGTTTTAAAAGATAATAAGCAGCACTTTGGTTTAAAGCTTTCAACGAATATTCAGAAAAGGCTGTTACAAATATGGTTTCGAAATGGAGGTCTTTACAGGCTTCCAAAACATCAAAAGCATTTCCGAAAGGCATTTCGACATCCAGAAAAACCAATTGTGGCTGTATTTCGTGCAAAAGAGGTACAGCTTCTTTTATATTCTGTGCTTCCCCGACCACTTCCACCTGCGGACAATATTTGCTCAAATAATTTTTAAGCACTTCTCGCGCCGCCAGTTCATCTTCGACAATTACACTTTTTATCTTTTGAAAAGTCATCATATTGAATCGATTAAAGGGAAGATAATTTCAACTACAGTACCTGATTCCGGAAATTCTTTCTCCCTGATTGCAAAAGAAATGTTCTTTTTATACAATTCATTCAGTAAACCAATTCGTTCTTTAGTATTGTTGAGTCCTCGTGATTCATGTACTTTCTGATTACTGGTTTTAAGTTCCTGGCTTTTGGTTAAACCAATTCCGTTATCTTCAATACTTACTTTTACTTTTCCATTACTTAATTGAAATTTTAGATGTAAAAATCCTTTTTTGTCCAGATAACGTAAGCCATGCCAAATCGCATTTTCAAGATGGGGCTGAATAATCATATTGGGTACAAAAACAGTTTCGGCATCCAGATCTTTATCAACGGTAATTTTAAAATCAAATTTATCCTGAAAACGTAAATGTTCCAGGTTCAGATATTTTTGTAATTGTTCGACTTCCTTATCCAATATAATGAAATCCTTATTGGAGTTTTCCATCATATCACGCATCAAAGTAGAGTAGGAAGTAAGGTATTTGTTGGCTTCGAGTTCTTTGTTTTCAGAAATAAACTGATTGACGCTATTGAGACTATTAAAAATAAAATGCGGATTCATTTCACGTCGTAATGATTGCAAAGCAATTTCCTTGTTCTTTGTTTTGATCGAAAAAAGCGATTTTACAATAAAAAGGAACAGAAGTAAAAGCAAGATAACAGATCCTATTAAAAAATAATTGAAGGTGTTTTTCTTCGTAATTAATTCATCTTTAAGAGACTTTTCTTTTTCAAGCTGACGAATTTTACCTTCTGTAATCTGGAACTTTTTAGTATTAATCAAAGATGTGTCTGATTGGATTAACTGATCGAAATTTTGAAGAAATTGGTCATACAATGCGATGCTTTCTTTTTCATTTCCCTCGGTTTTGTAATATTTCACCAATTCTGATAAGGTTCTTTTTGCTTCCGTTGAATTTCCTTTTTTTGATGCCAGATCATACGCTTCTTTCAGAGAGACAAGTGCTTTGTTTGGTTCTTCTTTTTTAAAATAAAGGGATGCAAGTGATTGCAATTGTTTTATCTGAGTGGTAAAATCCTGTTTAGTTACGGCTTCCGCCAAAAGCTTTTCGTTAATGCCAATCGCTTTTTCAAACTGGTTGTCTGAAGCATAAACTTTGGCAATTTCGTTTTTAAGATTGATGACCTCTTCGGGTTTGTCTTTTGCATAAGCAATTGCTTTTTTGTAGCTTTCTATGGCAACCTTTTTATCTTTTAATTCTAATGAATTTTGGGCTTTCTGTACATAAGCTTCTGTAACTTCCTTGCTTTTGTTTTCCTTTTTGAGCAATTCGATATTCGAGTCTACATAATTGGTCTGGCTGGCGGGATTGGCGTTATTACGTAAACGATTGGCATCGTTTAAATTGATTTTTTCTTCAGAAACATCTTTTGCCAATGAACCGGCGACTTCATAATTTTTAATTGCCGAATCAAAGTTTTTCTGGTTTTCCTGAGTTTTGGCTAAACTTCGGGTCACACGGGTTTTATCTTCTGTAAGTTTTAGTTTGGTATAACTGTTTAATGCTCTTTTAAAATATTCTTCGGCTTTGGCATTGTCACCTTTATTTAAAAATTCGTTGGCCAGATTTTCGTAATTCCGTGCAATTTGACCTTCATCATTTACATCCAGCGATTTTTCTAAACTCTTCGTAATTTTGCTCATTTTACTAGATGGAACCGCTTTCTTTTTAGCAAGGGAATCCTGTGCGGTTATTCCAATAGGAATCAGCAGTAATGTGTATAAAATGATACTAATTATTCGTTGCATTCTTTGTTTTTCAACAAAACCGAAAAGGTTTCAGTTAATATTGTAAAGTAAAGTATTTTAAACTCCTTTTACAACTTGTTTTACCAAGTCAAAATACCGTTTCACCATTTCTTCAAAAAACGAGGATTTTAAGTTTTTAAGTTTGATCTGTAATCAACCAATTAAAACTAGAAATTATGAAATCTAAATTTTTTATCCCCGCCCTTTTTGCTGTTATAGTTTCTTTAGTAAGCTGTAATTCATCCCATGCAAATCCAAAAAAAGATATTAGAACTAAAAAAACAGTCACAACCGAAAATACAAAAATTCAGGTCGCCCTTTTATTGGATACCTCCAGCAGTATGGACGGATTAATAGATCAGGCAAAGTCAAGGCTTTGGAACATCGTCAATACATTGACAACATTAAAATATGAAGGGAATGCTCCGGATATCGAAATTGCTTTGTATGAATACGGAAATGACGGATTATCAAAAGAATCAAATTACATCCGACAAATAACACCGCTTTCGACAGATTTGGATTTGATTTCAGAAAAACTATTTGCTTTAAGAACCAATGGCGGTAATGAATATTGCGGAGCCGTTATTCAGGATGCCACTAAACAATTAAAATGGGCGAGAGAAAAGAGCAATATGAAACTCATTTACATTGCCGGCAACGAAGATTTTAATCAGGGAGGCATCAATTACAAAGAAGCAATCAGTGATGCTTTAAAGAATGATATTTATGTAAATACCATTTTCTGTGGTGACAAGACCACGGGAATAAACATCTACTGGAAAGATGGAGCTGATCACGGAAAAGGAAAATATTTTAATATCGATTCGAATGAGTCCGTACGATATATTGCTACTCCATATGATGAAGAAATTTCAAAATGTGATGAAAAAATCAACAAAACCTATATTAATTATGGTTCAAAAGGTCATGAGAAAAAAATGAACCAGGCAGTTCAGGATCAAAATGCAAAAAAGGTTTCGAATGCGAATTATACAGACCGTGCGGTAAGCAAATCTAAAGCGGTTTATAAAAATCAAAGCTGGGATCTGGTTGATAAAGTTAAAGATGATGCAACTGCTATTTCAAAATTAAAGAAAGAAGAACTGCCAACAGAACTTCAAAACAAATCGTCAGAAGAGATAAAAACTTTTGTAGCTCAAAAATCGAAAGAAAGAGAAACCATTCAAAAAGAAATTAGTGTATTGGCCAAAAAACGTCAGGAATATATAGATGCAGAGTCTAAGAAAAGTAAAAAACAGGATGATTTAGGTAATGCAATCAACACATCAATACTGGGTTTTGCAAAGGTGAAAGGTTATACAGTTGAAAAATAGCATATTCTAAAGCCAATCTGTAAAATATGAAAAATAATATTTTCATCTTGCTTTTAATCGGAATTTTTGGCGTGAGTTTTGCATGCAGAAATAACAACGAAAAGACTTTTAAAGCCGTAAAGGCAAAACCGGTTTATTCCTATGAAGAGAAATTAAAAAGTGAGATAACTGAGATTCGGAGATTTTTGGGGAAATCTCCGAAATACAATTCAGATGTTGCCTTCTTTTTAGATATGAAGATAGAATCAGGAAAAAACCGGTTTTTTATTTACGATTTAAAATCTAATAAAATAACGAATAAAGGTTTGGTGGCTCATGGTTCCGGTTCAGAAACAGGAATTCCCGGAAAACTAACATTCAGTAATGTAAAGAATTCTAATTGCAGTTCCTTAGGTAAATATGCGATTGGAGGTTCTTATTCAGGAAGTTTTGGAAAAGCTTATAAATTATACGGTTTAGAGAAAACAAACAGTAATGCTTTTGACCGAAATATTGTCTTTCATAAATATGCTGATGTTCCTTTTGATGAACAGCCTTATCCAATCTGCAACAGTCTGGGTTGTCCAATGGTGAATGAAAAGTTTTTTGGAGTTATGGAAAAACTTATTGATAACTCAAAAAAGAAAATCATTCTTGTGATATACTATTAAATCAATCCATTTTGGGATATTTGTAATCTGTATCTTTCAAAAAAATAACTTAAAAACCTAACGAATGATTAAAAAACAAATCATAGTTCTATTACTACTGATTGGCACTTTTGCTTTTGCGCAAAAACCAATTTTTACAACAGCCAAAGTAAAATCAGCGACTGTATATTTTAATGCCGCTGAATTATCTCAAACCGCAAATGTTACTCTGCCTGCAGGTGCAAGTGAAATCGTTATCAAGAATGTTGCTGTGAATTTAAATGAAAATTCAATTCAAATAGGTGCGCCAGCGAATCTAACGGTTCTTTCGGTTCAGTTTACCAAATAATTATATTTCTGAGTATGATATTGATTCCAAATCTCCGGCGTTAAAAATTGTGAGAGACAGTATCGTTTTGGTTCAGAAGGAAATTTTGAAGGTGACTAATTTCATTAATTCAGAAAATAAAACGATTCAGCTTTTAGACAAAAACCAACAGATTTCAGGTGTAAATTCAGGTTTGAATGTAACCGAATTAATGAAAATGGTTGATTATTATAAAAATAAGCAAGTTGAGATTGCCAACAATATCAATACGCTTTCAGAGAAACAGCAAAAACTGAATGAGCTCCTGAAAAAACTCAACAACAAACTCGAAGTGAATGCTACTAAAGAAGAAAAGACCTCTTCTGGGAAATTAGTTTTACAGGTAATGAATCAAACAGCAGGAATAATTCCGTTTGACATTTCGTATTTGACCAATAATGCAACCTGGACTCCTTTTTATGATTTACGTGCTGAAAGTGTTACTTCGCCAATTAATATGATGTATAAAGGACAAGTGGTTCAAAACACCGGAATTGACTGGAAAAAAGTAAAACTGACTTTGTCAAGCGGTATTCCAAATCAAAACAATCAGGCTCCAATATTAAGTTCCTGGTTTCTGGCAAATCAGGTTTACAATGATGCAGTTGTTGTTGGTTATGGAATGAGTACAAGGAATCAGCTGCAGGGAAGTCTTTTCAAAAAAGAATCAGAAGAGAAATTGATGGAATCAGCTGCACCTGTAATGATGGAATCATCCATTTCAAATTACACAACTGTCGCAGAAAATCAGCTTAATATTTCTTTTGATATTGATATTCCGTATGATATTTCATCAAATGGGAAAGTACACAGCGTTTCATTAAAAGAAATAAAACTGCCAGCTTCGTATAAATATTATTCGGTTCCAAAGGTCGAAAATGAAGCTTTTTTGCTCGCTGAAATTGCAGATTGCAGCAAATACAATTTACTTCGCGGAGAAGCCAATATTATTTTTGAAGGCATGTATGTCGGTAAAACTTTTATCGAACCCAACCAAACCGGTGATACATTAAACCTGAGTATGGGACGTGATAAAAAAGTATCAATTAAACGTGAAAAAGTAGCTGATAAATCAGGAACTAAGTTTTTGTCTAATAAAAAAGAACAAACTTTTACTTTTGATATTACGGTTAGAAATAACAAAAAAGAGGCAGTTGAATTGTTGTTGAAAGATCAATATCCGTTAAGCACGAATAAAGACATTGAGATAGAATTGCTGCAAAGTGATGGAGCAAAAATAAATACTGAAACCGGAATACTTACCTGGCAATTACAACTGAAGGCTAATGAAAATAAGAAATTCAGAATTAGTTACCGAGTAAAATATCCTAAAGATCAGGTTTTAAATTTATAACACAATAGACTTGAAATACAAATTCCACAAATTTTCACTGACTTATCTGTGTTAATTTGTGGAATTCATGTTTACTAAAGTCTTTAGTAAAAATAGAAATTTATGGAGCCGGATCAGGAATAATAGTCTGAACTTCTTCAATTTCAGATAAGATTTCCTTTGAAAGCGTGATATCAACAGTTGCAATGTTTTCTTTTAACTGATCTAATGTTGTAGCACCAATAATAGCACTTGTTAAAAAAGGCTGGTGTAACACAAAACCTAAAGCCAGTTCAGTCAAAGTCAATCCGTGTTTATGAGCAATTTCCTGATATAAACGGGTTGCGTGAGTGCTTTCTTCGCTATTATAACGTTTGTATTGAGGGAAAAGATTGATTCTGGCATTTGGGTGAGGTTCTCCGGTTAAGAACTTACCAGATAAAACTCCAAAAGCTAACGGAGAATAAGCCAGCAATCCCACATTTTCATGAATGGAAACTTCGGCAGAACCAACTTCGAAAAGGCGATTCAATAAATTATACGGATTTTGAATTGTTTTGATTCTTGGAAGATTTTGGTATTTGCTTTCTTCAAGAAAACGCATCATTCCCCAGGCATTTTCGTTTGAAACGCCAATGTGTTTTATCTTACCTTCTTTGATCAGACTATCAAAAGTTTCCAGAACTTCCCTGAAATTATCATCCCAGGCTTCATCCTGAACTTTAAATCCACGTTGTCCAAAACAATTCGTTTTACGTTCCGGCCAATGCAGTTGGTACAAATCGATATAATCTGTCTGAAGACGCTTTAGGCTGTTTTCTAAAGCGTATCTGATACTTGCTGGTGAGAAATCTAAGTTCTCTCGCATATATCCAAAATTTGGATTTGGGCCAGCAATTTTAGAAGCTAAAATAACTTTATCACGATTTCCTGTTTTTTTAAACCAGGTACCGATAATTTTCTCAGTACTTCCATAAGTTTCTTCACGACCCGGAACCGAATACATTTCGGCTGTATCAAAAAAGTTGATGCCATTTTCAAAAGCATAATCCATTTGCTGATGTCCTTCAGCTTCTGAATTCTGTTCGCCAAAAGTCATAGTTCCCAGACAAATTTTACTCACTTTTATATCGGTATTGGGCAGGGTAGTATATTTCATATTTTGTGGTATTGCAATATTTTCTCAAAGATACAACCGTATTTTTTAAATGAAAAAGTTACAAGAGTTAAAAAACGCGTAAGCATTTTTATGAAAACTCAATGGTTTGATTTATAGAAATCTAACTTTTTTGCTTCTTTTTTTTATAAAAATCATTGAGGATTGAAAATCAGATGTTTTGTATTTTTTTATGTAGTAATAATATTACTTAAACCCGTGGCTAACGTAATTTTTATTGTAGGTAAATACCTCTTATTCTTACTTTTTTTATTTCAAAATATGTCGCTCATCGACTAATAATGTCTTTCATCTAAAAGGTCTGAAAATTCATAAAAAAGCTGATTTTACGAGCTAATTTTGTCTTGTTATCTAAGTTAAAAAAGATTACAAAAATAAATCCTTCCTACGGATTTTTACGTAGGTAAAAGGAAATGCAAAATTTTAAGAAAATTCGATTTTTTGATGCTCCTGAAGTCAGGTAGTAATGTTAGAAATAATCAACAAAATCTAATTGCTATAACATTCTTTAAAAAGAATTAATAATATTTATTATGAAAAAAACTTTACTTAAATCTAGAGTTTTAGCAACCGTTTTATTTTTTACAGTTTTTTTGTTTGGGAACACAGTTTTTGGACAAACGACGGGAGATTATCGCTCTGTCGGGACTGGTAACTGGACTACTCCTGCAAGTTGGGAATATTACAATGGTACAGTCTGGGTTGCAGCAACAAGTTATCCTGGTCAGAATGCGGGTACAGGAACTGTAACAATTCGAAATTCCCATGTAATTACATTAAACAATAGTATAACAAATAGTTTTACTTCTTTGGTAATTGGATCCGGGACTAGTGGAGAGTTAGTCATTAATAATGATATAAGTATTAATACTACTAGTGTGAGTATCATGTCAAATGGTACTATGTCATTTACAAGTAATAAATCTGTTACCTTTCCGGCAAATACTTCGTTTTTAGTGTCTTCTGGCGGTAAATTATATGCAACCAATAGTAATTGTAGTAACCAGACTGCACTTTATATAGGAACCACTAAGGTATCTGCCTGTACAGGTAATGGCGGAGGGGCACTTACTAATTTTGATACATTTAATAGTAGTGGAGGAACTGGTAGCGCAACCTCAAATACTCCTGTTTGTACTGGAAATCAGTTAGTACTTACAGCTATTCCACCAACTGCAACATCTGGAGGTCCTTATACGTACACATACAGATGGTCAGGGAATGGAATCTCAAGTCCATCTTACAGCAGTAGCGCTACATATACTATTAATAGTGCAAATGTTAATAACCATGGTGGTGTTTATACTGTTGATATTAGAAGAAATGATGGTTTTATTTCGACGGTATCAACAAATGTTGTAGTAAATCCAACCCCAGTAGGGGGAGGAGTTTACAGTGGAAATACACCCATATGTTTTAATGCTTCTACGGGAAATATGACATTAGGGGGTGGGTATGTAGGTACTATAGTGAGATGGGAGAAAAGGTTAAATTCTGGTTCATGGACTTCAATTTCAAATACTTCAGCAGTATATTCTGAAAATCCTTCGGTGGCAGGAACCTGGGAATATAGAGCTGTTGTAGGTAGTGGAGCCTGTCCGGTTGTTTATTCAACTCCATTTACTGTAGTTGTAAATCCTGAGTTGACAATTACATTAGTAAGTACAAATGCAAATGGTTGCCAAAATAACTCTAATACTACATTTTCTTATACAGCGACTACTGGAAACGCAAATCGAGTTTATATTGATTTTGATTCAGCAGCAACAGCAGCAGGTATTCAGCAACATCAAGATTTTGGTGTGTCAAGCGGTAGTGGTACAATTACTATTCAATATACATGGGGGACTGCTCCAGGAGTATATAATGGAGTAATGACAGTTGTAAAAGATAATCCATTTTGTAAAAGTTCAACAACCTATCCAGTTACTGTTACAATAAATCCAGCGGGAACTGCCCCATCAATATCTTCTCAACCAGTTGCTCCACCTGCAGTATGTTCTGGAAGCGGTACGCAAACAATCTCTGTTGCAGCAACAGGTGCAGGTTTGACTTATCAATGGAGAAGAAATTCTACGCCATTAACAAATGGTGGGGTTATAAGCGGGGCAACGACATCAACTCTTACCTTAACAAATCCAACAACTGCTAATGCAGGAACTTATGATGTAGTTATTACAGGTACTTGTTCTTCAGGAGTAACTTCTAATCAGGTAACCGTAACTGTAAATGCGAATTTATCAGCTGTTGCAGTGACACCTAATACAGCTCAGAATGTTTGTATTACGGGTTCGGGTTCAGCTTTAACAGCTTCTCCAACCGGAGGAGGAACCATAACTTACCAATGGGGTAAACGCTCTGTTTCGGGAGGAGCAATAACGGCCATAGGAGGTCAAACATCAGCTTCATATACTCCAACAGGAGCGGGATTAACAGGAGGTACATGGTATGTGGTATGTACCGCTACACCAACATGTGGCAGTGCAGTAATATCAAATGAAGTAACAGTAATAGTAAATCCAGCTTTATCGGCTGCACCAATCACCCCAAATACGGCCCAAAATATTTGTGTTTCAGCTTCAGGTACAGCTTTGACAGTTACTCCGACAGGAGGAGGAACAGTAACTTACCAATGGGGTAAACGTTCTGTTTCGGGAGGAGCAATAACAGCTATTGGTGGACAAACTGCTTCATCATATACTCCAACAGGTGCCAGTTTAACAGCGGGTACATGGTTAGTAGTTTGTACTTCTACTCCATCATGCGGCAGTGCAATAATATCAAATGAAGTATCAGTAACGGTAACAGCAAATCTATCAGCCGTTGCAGTAACTCCTAGCGCAGTGCAAAATATTTGTCTTTCTGGTTCAGGTACAGCCTTGACAGCTTCTCCAACCGGAGGAGGAACCACAACTTACCAATGGGGTAAACGCTCTGTTTCGGGAGGAGCAATAACGGCCATAGGAGGTCAAACATCAGCTTCATATACTCCAACAGGAGCGGGATTAACAGGAGGTACATGGTATGTGGTATGTACCGCTACACCAACATGTGGCAGTGCAGTAATATCAAATGAAGTAACAGTAATAGTAAATCCAGCTTTATCGGCTGCACCAATCACCCCAAATACGGCCCAAAATATTTGTGTTTCAGCTTCAGGTACAGCTTTGACAGTTACTCCGACAGGAGGAGGAACAGTAACTTACCAATGGGGTAAACGCTCTGTTTCGGGAGGAGCAATAACAGCTATTGGTGGACAAACTGCTTCATCATATACTCCAACAGGTGCCAGTTTAACAGCGGGTACATGGTTAGTAATTTGTACCTCTACTCCATCATGTGGCAGTCCGATAATATCAAATGAAGTAACAGTAACGGTGAATACAGCTCCGGTAACTCCGGGAGCAATACTTCAGCCAGTCAATTTATGTGCAGGTTCAACAGGAAATATATACAGTATTGCTTCTGTAAATGGAGCGACTTCTTATAACTGGTCAGTTACTGGAGTCGGTTGGTCCGTAACAGCAGGAGGAACAACTACTTCTGCAACTATTACTGTTGGTTCAGGAGTTGGGACAGTATCTGTAACAGCCACAAACACATGTGGTACAAGTTCTGCTTCAACTACAGGAAATATTACACCTAACCCAAGACCAACACCGACATTTACTACTCTTGCTCAGGCTCAGACATGTGCCGATCAGCATATGACTTATACCACACAGCAAGGGCAGTCTAATTATGTGTGGACTGTTTCGGGAGTTCCTGATACAGATTACAGGCTTATTGCTAGGGGTACAAGTACAAATCATGATATTGTAATTGAGTGGTTAACAGGTGGATCTAAAACAGTTACTGTTAATTATAACAATTCAAATGGTTGTAACGCGGTATCACCGGCAACATATACTACAAATGTTGTAGTAGTAGATAAAGGACAGGTAAATGGAGGAAGAGAAGATTTGTGTAAAGTAGATGCATTGCCAACATTGACCCTGCATAGTATTGCAGGAAATACAATCGCATATCCGGATCCTTCATTGATTTTAAAATGGCAATATAGTGATAATGCTGATAATTCAAACTGGCAGGATATTTTAGGTACAACTGGCGTTGTATCTTATACACCAACTGCATTCCCGGGAGCTTTTAGAACTTATCAGGTTGTACTGCAAAGTCCAAATGGCTGTACAAAAACATCAATAGAAAGCAGAATTAGAATAGTTGCTTTTGCACCACCATCTTCAGGCACTATCGTTAGTACAAATTGTGCAGGATCGACAGGAAGCGTTGTATTAAATGGTTTGCCAACAGGTAACTGGACTTTATACAGAACTGGTACCTCATCAGCTACAATAACAGGAACAGGATCTAGTACTACAATATCAAATCTGGCTGCGGGAACTTATAATTTTACATATAAAGAAGGTAATTGTACTTCTGATCCTTTAGTTGTTAATATTACGAGATTGGCTAATATATGGGATGGTACAAAATGGTCAAAAACAAATAACACTACGCTTCCAACATCAGATGATGCGATTGTTTTTGAAGGTAATTATACAGTGACAAGTGATATAACGGCTTGCAGCTGTACGGTAAATTCAGGTAATGTAATTGTAAATTCAGGAAGGACATTAACTATTACAAATGAAGTAACGGTTACTGGAGGAACTTTGACATTTGAAAACAATGCAAGCTTACTACAAGATGTTAATACTACTGTAAATAATAATTCAGGACCTATAACCTATAAACGAACTTCCCAACTGATGAAGCTTTACGATTTTACCTATTGGTCTTCACCTGTTGAGAATCAGACTTTGTATAATTTATCACCTAATACCCGTTGGGATAAATACCTTTCATATACAGGAGATGTGTGGAAAGAAGAGCTGTCTTCGAGTGCTATGCAGCCTGGAATCGGTTATATCATCCGTGTTCCAGAGCCAAATAAAGTATATCCGAATGGCAAGGATACTTGGAGCGGCCAATATGCACAACAATTAGAATTTACAGGCAGACCCAATAATGGAAACATTACCAGTAGCCAGTATATGGAGAAAGATAAATATTACCTGATTGGGAATCCTTACCCTTCAGCTATGCATGCAGATGATTTCTTGTTCGTGAATGTTAATAATAGAGGTATCTTAGGGGGAACCATCTATTTTTGGACCCATAATACGGCTATCAAGAAGGTTGGTTCAAATTATGCTTATGTTTCAGATGATTATGCAGCCTACAATTTAACAGGGGGAGTAGGTACGTCTGCAAAAAGCGACTCGGGTTATAATGATAATCCTGCCTTAGATACCGGAATAAAACCAACAGGTTATATAGCTGCAGGACAATCGTTTTTTGCAAGTGCAGAAGATGGTTCTGGTCATGTTCAGTTCACCAATTCCATGCGTTATGGCGGGACAAATAATTCACAATTTTTCAAACCCGGCAAAACGTCTAAACCAGGGGTATTGGAGAAACACCGTTTGTGGCTTAATATGACCAATTCAGGTGGTGCTTTTAAACAAACCTTAATCGGTTACGTTGAAGGAGCAACCAATAGCTATGATAAAAGTTTTGACGGATTGACCTTTGATGGCAACAGTTATGCTGATTTTTATAGTGTCAATGAAGCCTCTAACATGACCATTCAGGGACGTGCCCTGCCATTTGCTGATACTGATGTGGTTCCTTTGGGGTATCGTTCGAACATTGCAGGAAATTTTACCATTGCAATCGATCAGGCTGATGGTAATTTAGCGAGCCAAAGAATTTATCTGGAAGACAAGCAAACCGGTACGATCAATGAACTGACAGCCAAAAACTATACATTTACGACAAAGGCGGGAACTTTCAATAATCGATTTGTGTTGCGTTATACCAATAAAACGTTGGGAACCGGAGATTTTGAAACGGTGGATGATGCAGTTTGGGTTTTGGCTCAAAACAAAACCGTTACAGTAAATTCGACAACAGAAAACATTGATAAGGTGTTTATTTATGACCTTTCAGGCAAACAATTATACAAAAAAGAAGAGGTGAAGAATCTTCAGCTGATGATTCAGCACCTTCCATTTGAACAGCAGGTTTTACTGGTAAAAGTAGTTCTGGATAATGGATATGAGACCACCAAAAAAGTAATCTTTAAATAAAAATATAAAAACAATAAATTGAAAAATCCGATAGCGAAAGTTGTCGGATTTTTTTGTGACATTGATTTAGAGATTATTTATTAGTCGTTAATAGTTTAACAATTAATAAGATCTATTGGAGTTCGAGCTCTTTCATTTTATCATAAACCAAATTGCTTTCATAGCCTCTTCTCAGCATATAATCGCAAAATTTTTTTCGTTTTTTTAAAGAGTTGGTTTCTGTTATAGTATTCCAGCATCTTTGAGAAAGTTGATCAAATGTGTTGTAGTACTCATCAGGTGAAATTTCTTTTAAACTCAGATTAATGTTAGCTGTAGAAATGTGTCTGATTTTAAGTTCATTTACAATTCTAATTTTTCCCCAGTGTTTAATACGGTGTTTACCGCGGGCAAAGCTACAGGCAAAACGGGTTTCGTTTAAAAAATTGTCCTCAATAAGTTTTACAACAATAATGTCGATTTCGTCCGGAGACATTTTTAAATCGTATAGTTTTGTTACTACTTCATCATGACAACGGTCCTGATAGGCACAAAAATGCTCAAGTTTTTGTAGTGCTTCTTTAATAGTCATTTAAAAATAATATTCAATATTAAGTACAAATGTAAAGTTTAAATAAAATATCGCAATTGTTAAGTCTGTAAAAAAAAGACAGAAAAAACGGTAAATTAACACAAATTGGTTTTTTATTTTCTTACATTTGAAATAATACTTTTTTTAAGCGCCTTAACTTCAGTTGTTTAGTGTAATGTATGTTTTTTGAGAAAAAGTGTTACTTCAGACCAATCTCAATATTCTGACAGTATTCATTTTTTCAATACCACTCATAAATAATACCAAGAATTCATTGATTTTTTAATCTTTAAACTCTGTTATTATGAGACTAAGACTATTTTTTCTATTGCTTTTAGTTTATTCCTCTATGTGGGCTCAGCCACCTCATACCTATACAACGCCAGGTAATGGTACTTTTAAAATTCCTGCTGGTGTTACTTCATTAAATGTTGAATGCTGGGGTGCCGGAGGTGCCGGAGGAGGTATTAATAATCTCCTTTTTGGCGGAGGCGGAGGCGGAGGCGGAGCATATACCAGATCAGCTACATTTGGAGTGACCCCGGCAACAACATTAAATTATAAAGTAGGTGCTGGTGGAGTTGGGGCTAACGGTGCTGACGGACCAAATGGAGAAATTACAAATTTTTCTACAGTAATCGCAAATGGAGGAGCCGGAGGTAAAAATGGAGCCTCAGCAAATGGTCTCGGAGGAGCTGGTGGAACCTCATCTGGTGTTGGGAGTTTTGTCGGGGGTAATGGACTTGCAGGAGGTACCGTAGGAGCAATAGTACAAGTATTGGCTTCTGGCGGAGGCGGAGGTAGTGCCGGACCTGGTCCTTCGGGTACTGGAGTAATCGGAAATAGCGCCAATGTAACTCTTTTAGTTATAGCTGGTGGGGCTGCAGTAACAGGTGGCGGAAAAGGTGGTGATGGAATGACTCTAGCCTTAGGTGGTGCAGCGAATTCTGGCAACGCACCAGGCGGCGGCGGCGGCGGTGCGTTAGGACTACTAGCCGGCAGCTATCCAGGAGGAAACGGAGGGAATGGCCAGATAAAAATTAACTATACTTGTCCGACTTATAGCTTTACCGGTATTTCTGCACCGGATGTTTGTATACCTTCAGGCACTACTTCTTTAGTAAAGTTAACAGGAGTTGGCTTGCCGGTAGGTGATTATGTAGTAAGTTATAATACCAATAACCCAGTTGCCAGCTTAACTGCTAATGCTACTGTTAGTGTAGCAGGAACATTAGAGTTTACAGCCACTGGATTGAATGCACCAGGTCTCTGTAAAATAACAGTAACGAGGCTTACTTCTGAATCTTGTTTTAATAATTTTTCGACTGCTAATGAAGTAACGATAAATGTATATGGTGCAAGTGTTGGAGGATCTGTAAGTGGAGGAACAACAATTTGTACAGGTAATACAAGTGGAACATTGTCTCTGTCAGGTCATACCGGAACTATCATGAAATGGCAATATGCAGTAGCTCCTTTTTCTGTCTGGACAGATATATTGAGTGCTACGGGTACTACTTATACTTCCGGGATATTATCTCAGACAACACAATTTAGGGCAGTTGTAAAGAATGGGGTATGTAACGAACAAAATTCAGCTTTTACAACTGTGACAGTAAATCCTGTTAATGCTATTACATTAAGTTCTGTTGTTGGCACAGATGTTCAATCTGTATGTAGAAATACTGCAATTACAAATATAACATATAACACTACAGGAGCTACAGGGGCTAGTTTTTCAGGGTTGCCATCGGGAGTATCCGGAGGCTGGGCAGGGAATGTTGTAACGATTAGCGGAATTCCAACTGCTACAGGAACTTTTAATTATGAAATTACCTTGACAGGAGGTTGTGGTACAGTAACCAAAACGGGAACAATAACGGTAAGGTCAAGACCTGTAGTTAGCTTTATCACACCGGCTAAAGCCCAGACTTGTGCAGAAACACATACAACTTATGTTACTCAGGCAGGGCAGTCCAATTACAACTGGACAGTTTCAGGTACGGTAAATGTTGATTATAATCTAATTGCAAGAGGAACAACTAATGATTTTGATATAGTCATTGAATGGTTAACAGCCGGGGTAAAAACAATTACGGTTAACTATGATAATTCAGAGGGTTGTAATGCTACAACTCCGGTAACATTTTCAACTGAAGTGCTGGTAATTGATAAGGGGCAGGTGCATGGTGGAAAACATATTTGTAAAGAAGATGCATTTCCTACTCTCACATTGACAAGCATTACCGGAAGTAATATTCCATATCCTGATCCTTCTTTGGTCCTAAAATGGCAATATAGTGACGACAATAATAATGCGACCTGGCATGATATTGCAGGAACAGCAGGTCAGGTTTCATACACACCGACAAGTATACCGGTTTCTTTTAGAACATATAAGGTTTTACTGGAAAATGTTTTGACTTGTGCAAAAGAATCTGTCGAAACAAGAATTAATATAGATGCTTTTGAGGTTCCAACTTTTGGAGCGATAACATACCCCGTTTGTGATGCTCTATTAGGTAGTGTAGTTATAAATAATTTGCCTGAAGGGAATTGGGCATTATATCAAAACGGAAATTTTGTCACTAACGGAACAGGAGTAACCTATACTCTCACTGGTCTTGCTGGAGGTATTTATACTTTTACGGTCACAGAGGGAATTTGCACATCTAATGCATCTGTGCCATTAGATATTAACCAGCCTGCTAATATTTGGGATGGCACCAAATGGTCAAAAACAGGTGATGCTACTTTGCCAGCTGCTGATGATAAAATTGTTTTTGAAGACAGTTATATTATTTCTACTGATATGTCAGGTTGTAGCTGTACAGTAAATTCTGGTGATATTGTTGTCAATTCAGATAAGACATTAACCATTACTAATGCGGTAAATGTTAATAGCGGAACATTAACTTTTGAAAATAATGCTAGTCTGGTTCAGAAGAATGCCACTGTTAATTCAGGTAATATTATTTACAAAAGAACTTCAACACCAATGAAGAATTTCGATTTTACATATTGGTCATCACCTGTATCCGGACAAACGCTATACAATTTATCTCCAAATACAAGATGGGATAAATATCTTTCTTTTACCGGAACAGTTTGGCGTGAAGAACAATACGGTGCGTCGGTTATGGCATCAGGAATTGGATATATTATCAGAACTCCAGCTGAGGGATCCTGGCCTAATGGAGAACATGTTGCTTTTCCTTATTCGCAGGAGGTTGAGTTTATTGGTATTCCTAACAATGGGAATATTTCAGGGCAGTCAGTGACAGCCGGAAATTATTATTTAATTGGTAATCCGTATCCTTCCGCGATCAGTGCAGATAGTTTTTTGTTTGAAAATTCTAATAACAGTTCAATTTTAGACGGGACTATTTATTTCTGGACTCATAATACTCCTGTACAAATAGTAGGTAGTCAACCGGCATATTCCTCCAGCGATTATGCTACTTATAACGGAGTTGGCGGAACGTCAACTTCGCCTGCACCTTCTGGCGGAAACGAACCATCCGGTAACATAGCTGCAGGGCAGTCTTTCTTTGCATTGGCGAGTGCCAATGGAACTGTTGCATTTAATAATACAATGAGAATTCAGGGAGACAATAATCAGTTTTTTAAATCGGTAAAAGAGGCAAAATCAAGTTTATTAGAAAAACACCGTTTATGGCTTAATATGACTAATAAAGATGGTGCTTTTAAACAATTATTACTCGGTTATGTCGCAGGAGCAACCAATGGATACGACGGTAATTTTGATGGAATAAGTTTTGATGGAAATGCGTACATCGATTTTTATAGTACTAATCTGGGTAGTAATCTTGCTATTCAGGGGCGAGTACTGCCTTTTAATGATTCTGATATAGTGCCTTTGGGATATCGAACCATTATAGCAGGCGAGTTTACAATTTCAATAAATAAGGCTGATGGAATACTTAGTACTCAGCCAGTCTATTTAGAAGATAAGCTAACTCACACCATTAAGGATTTAAGTCAAAGTGATTATACTTTCACGACCGGAAAAGGAGTTTTTAACAATAGATTTGTTTTAAGATATACTAATAAAACATTAGCTGCAGATGAGTTTGAACAAGACAATAACAGTGTTGTGGTTTGGGTTGATAACAAAAACTTAAGGCTTAATTCGCAGGGTGAAAATATGAATAAGGTGTCGATTTATGATATTTCAGGAAAATTAATTTATAATGATTCTGACATTTCATCTTCTGAGGTAGTAATCAGTAATCTCAAATTTAAAAATGAGGTTTTATTAATTAAAATTCTTTTAGCAAACAATCATATAATAAATAAAAAGATTATAACGTCTATAAAATAGTCAATACAATTGAGCTCCTGAAAGTAAGTATTTACTGCCTTAATATATTTTAATTGTTTTTTATTATATCAATTAGATTTTCAATTACTTATCTTTAAAAATATCAACGTAAGTATAATCTTAATAGTGTATTTTATCGATTATTTGGGTATTTAGACGATTGGTGATTAAAAAATTATTATCTTAATGGTGTTCTTTGATAATTGAAAAATTAAGGGATTCTGCATTCCTTCTTTTCGTTAAACCGAATTATTCATTTAATATCAAATTGAGATGAAAAAGATTTTTATTACTGGAAGCATATTTATGATTTTTATATGCTCGTTTGGACAATCAGCAACACATACATTTAATGATGTAAACAGAGTCTCAGAAAACAACATTCAATCTTTTAAATCATCTAAAACATCAAAACCCAGTTTGTTGGAAAAGCATCGTGTTTGGCTCAATATGACAAATACAGAAGGAGCTTTTAAACAATTGTTAGTTGGTTATATAGAGGGAGCCACCAATGGATATGATGGGGATTTTGACGGAATAACTTTGGATAGGAATCCGTTTATAGATTTTTATAGTATTAATTCAGGTAAAAATCTGGTTATACAAGGGCGGGCATTGCCTTTTAATGAATCTGATGTAGTGCCGTTAGGATATCGTACAATTATAGCAGGAGAATTTACTATTTCGATAGATGAGGTGGATGGAATGTTTGTAAATAGGCCTGTTTATCTGGAAGATAAATTAACAAATACGATCAATGATTTAAGACAAAGCAGCTATACTTTTACTACACAGATAGGCGTTTTTAATAATAGGTTTGTATTAAGACATACTAATACAGCATTGGCTTCGGATGAATTTGAAGCTGTAAATGACGTAGTTTCAATTGGAATTAAGAATCAAATAATTTCAATTAACTCAACGGTAGAAAATATTGATAAAGTTTTTGTTTATGGTATTTCCGGTGAACAATTATCAAATAAAGAGAACATTAGAGACACGCATTTAATGATTCCGGATTTACCTTCTACACAACAGATTCTATTAGTAAAAGTTTTTTTAGAAAATGGAAAATCCATTACTAAAAAAGCACTATTTAAATAAAAAAATACTAAAAATCCAATAAAGAAATTTATGGGATTTTTTTATGCGCATTTTTACAAAAGAAGGGTAATTCTTATTTTTTTATTCTTCTTCTTAGTTAGTTTTTTGAGTTAATCTTAAAATCATTAAAGTTAATACTTTCAGAAGATTAGCGGTATTTTAGATGGCATTTTACTGTAGCTTTTAGAATTTAAAAAAGTACAATTGATTTTTATGGCAGTTTTTTATAACAGGAAATACTTAACCTAATATTAAATTAAAATGAAAAATATATACATAACAATAGGCTTTTTTTTAATTTTTGTATATTCATTTGGACAATCGGCAAGTAATTATACATTTACAGCAGTTCAGGGAAATTATATTCCGCTGACCGGAGTTCCCGGGGTTACGGATACCTCACTGGGTGCAACTGATGATAACAATATTTCAACTGCTATTGCATTGCCTTTTACATTTATTTTTGCGGGAACGGCTTATACTTCTGTTAGGGTTTCCTCAAATGGTTTCCTGTCTTTTTCGGCAGCAGCAACAGATTCTAATACCAATTCTCAGGCAAATGCAGAAACCAGAAAACCCGTTTTATTCCCTTTGTGGGATGATTTAAAATGTAATGTTAAACCAAGATATATAACAACCGGTATTGCCCCACATAGGAGATTTAAAGTAGAATGGCTTCAGCAAAGCTGGAATAACGGAGTGGCCGGAGATGTAATTTCTTTTCAGGTATGGCTGTTTGAAACTACCAATGTTGTTGAATTTCTTTATAATCAGGGAGCCGTAGCGGCTAATACCGCCTCATCAGGTGGTGCATCAATAGGTATATATGATGGAGCCAGTAAATATTTGACATTGAGCAATGCTTCAGGAACTCCTATAGCACAATCAGATGTTTTTACAACAGATATTGCAACTAAGCCGTCCACGGGACAGATTTACAGATTTACTCCTCCTGTTGCGGCAGGATTAGATGCTAATAATTATTGTTTTTCAGCAAGTTCAAGGACATACGATAGTTTATTGTCTGCTACAGATGTACCGGGTTTAGCAGCAAGTTCAGATGATGCGCTTTCAAATACGGTTGCATTACCATTTACTTTTAACTTTGCAGGATCTTTTTATTCAAATATTAGGATTTCCAGTAATGGATGGGTGACATTTGCGTCACCTAATCCAACAGCAGCACAAAATTACACCAATAACGTGTTGAATGCTAGTGTGATAAAGCCGGCGTTATTTGCATTGTGGGATGATATTGAACTTACTATAATTCCAAAATATGTAACTTCAGGAACCGCACCGAACAGGATTTTCAAGATTGAATTTTCCAAACAGAAATGGGATTATAATGGACCAAATGATGCCATTTCTTTTCAGATATGGTTATATGAAAAAAGCAATACTATAGAATATATTTATAAACAGGGTGCCGGAGCATTGAGACTCCCATCTGCTACAATAGGTATATATGACACAAATGGAAAATATTTGCTCCTTAACGATGTGAGCGCAAGTCCGACTACAACATCCAGTGCTTTTATATTTACTCTTGCAGCAAAACCTGCAAATGGGCAGGTATATAAATTTTCACCTCCTCCCACAATTTCGTATCCCGGAAATGCATTTATAGCAACTGGTAAGGTTGGTGCCACTCAAACCGGACCTACAGGAGGAACTTATTCAGCAACTCCCTCAGGGTTAGTTTTTGTGAGTACAAGTACAGGAGAAGTAGATTTGACGGCTAGTGCGGGTGGTACCTACACAATAACGTATAGTGTGGCAGGATGTGCCAGTGCCACAGCTGAGATGACCATATTTTCATTATTGCCTCAGCCAGTTGCAACTATCGTAGATGCTACTTGTTCCAGTGCTTCTGACGGTAGTATTACGGTCACCAATATGAATAATGCTGTAAGTTTTCAAAAAGCAGATAATGATTATATTGATTTAGGATCTCAAATGCTTTCTAATCGAAGTGCTTTTACAATTGAAGGATGGATAAAGTTTAATTTAGCTGATATCACCGGAAGAACAAGTTTGTTTGGACAGAATAATGCTATTGAATTAGGCTTTGCAAATTCAACAACTATTGAGTTGTGGACAAATGCGTCTGGTATAGCAACAGCTCCACTGCCGGCTTCTTTAGGAAATGGTCAATGGCATCATATAGCAGCTACTGGAGATGGAACACGAATCAGGATATATATTGATGGTGTCAGTGCAACTGTTACTGGTGGCGTAACAACTACTTCTAATTATGGTGCTTCTGCGTTTACCACTAAAATTGGCAGTCGCGTCTTTAATGACGCATTAGGAGAATCATTTAGTGGTGATGTGTTAAAAGTAGGATTTTATAATACAGCACTTTCACAATCCCGAATCACGAGTCTGGCTTTTGGACCAACAACGTATTCAGGAGTAGAATCGGGCATTGTTGCAGGCTATAATTTTTTCGATGGTACAGGGACAATATTAACGTCAACCCCTGTAGGTAATAATGGAACATTCCAGAGTTCTCCTGTATGGTCAGATCCTTACGCATATGTCTGGCAAAAACTTCCTAGTACAGCTGTTTTTGCAACTTCAAAAAATATAACTGGTCTGACTCCGGGAGACTACAGAGTAACAGTGTCGTTGATAGGTGTGACTAGCCCAAATGCTAAAACTTTTACCGTGGGATCAGCAAGTACCGTAACGGCCGCTGCAGGAACAGGTGCAAATTGTACCACTACAATCAATGCTAATTGGGGATCAGTAGCCGGAACCACAAGTTATATATTAGATGTAGCTACAGATGCCGCTTTTACCAGTTTTGTTTCAGGTTATAATGGTTTAAATGTTGGAGCCGTAACAACTTATGCTGTTACAAATGTTCCTCCCGGACCTGTTTATTACAGAATCCGCAGAAATACCAGTTGTGGTGTAAGTGCCAATTCTAATGTAATTGAATATCAAACATTACAAGCTAAAACACCAGTTGCGACAGCTGCTGCCACATTATCTTGTACCAGTTTTACAGCCAATTGGAATGCAGTTGACGGAGCTAATGCCTATCATTTAGACGTAGCTACAGATGCTGGTTTTACAGCCATACTTCCGTCTTACAACAGTTTAAACGTAGGTAATGTAACGAGTCTTGCTGTAACCGGATTAAGTTCTAATACTACTTATTATTACAGGGTACGTTCAAGAAATGCTGCCTGCGGTATGATGACGACTTCGTCTAATACCATTTCTATATTAGTGAGTACAGGTCCTACAGCTCCTGTTTTAGGAACAATTACTCAGGCGACATGTGCTAATCCGGAAGGTACTGTTGTGCTAAATGGTCTTCCTGCTGGAGAATGGACATTACAATTTTCAACAGGTCAGACTTATACAGGAAGCGGGACAAGTGTCACTATATCCAATCTGGCACCGAATAGCAATTTTACTGCTGCGGTTAAGACAGGTGCGTGTTATTCTCCTAATTCAGCTAATATTGTACTGAATCCTTTAGTCGTTACCACATCAACATGGAATGGTTCTGGCTGGTCAAATCCACCATCAATTAATAATTACATTGTTTTTACCGGAAATTATAGTTCAGGAGGAGATTTAAGTGGCTGTACCTGTACTGTGAATTCGGGGGTTTCTGTTACAGTAAACTCTGGACATACTTTTACCATCACCAATGCAGTTACAACTACGGGCGGAACACTAACTTTTGAAAACAATGCAAGTCTTGTACAGACAAACGATGTCAGCAATACTGGAAATATAGTTTATAAGAGAATTGCTCAACCAATGAAAAAATATGATTTTACTTATTGGTCTGCTCCGGTAGCTACTCAGGTTCTCAATGTATTGTCGCCAAATACGAGGTTTGATAAATATTTATCATACAATACAACAATAGATAATTGGGCGGAAGAGCTTCCGGCGAATAGTATGACAGTTGGTAAAGGATATTTAATCAGAACACCTGAGGCAGGGCTTCATGGTAATGGAGAAAATGTGGTTTTCCCTTATGCTCAGCAGCTTCAGTTTGTTGGTGTTCCTAATAATGGGGGTGTCTTTGGAGAAGAAATAACAGCTCTTACAGCAACGCGTTACTTTTTGATAGGAAATCCATTCCCATCTGCACTGAATGCAAATTCATTTTTATCAGCTAATAATACCACTTTAGAAGGAACTATTTATTTTTGGACGCACAATACAGCAGTTGGACAAATTGGAACTACCATTGCATACTCAACAGATGATTATGCCTCTTATAACCTAACAGGTGGTGTAGGAATATCTGCAAAAAGTTCCCCTGGCCATAATGATAATCCATCTTTAGATTTGGGTAGAAAGCCAACAGGCTATATAGCTGCAGGACAGTCCTTTTTTGTCGCTTCAAAAGCATCGGGAACAATTACATTCACAAATGGCATGCGTATAGCAGGGAATAATAATCAGTTTTTTAAACCAGCAAAAACTTCAAATCAGGAAAGACATCGTTTATGGCTCGAATTAAGTAATAATCAAGGAGCTTATAAGCAAACATTAATAGGCTATATTGACGGAGCAACAGATAATTTTGAAGATCAATTTGACGGAGTTAGCTTGGATGGTCATCCTTATGTAGATTTTTATAGCATCAATAATGATAAAAAACTGGTTATTCAGGGAAGGGCATTACCTTTTGAAAATACTGACGTTGTGACCTTGGGATATAAAAGTACAATTGCCGGTAATTTTACTATAGGAATAAATCAGACAGATGGGGTTTTATCTAATCAGGCAATATATCTCGAAGACAGATTAACTCAGACTGTCCATAATCTCCAAACTGGCAATTACACTTTTAATACGGCAATTGGAACCTTTGATGATCGTTTTGTTTTGAAATACAGTAATACAAATTTGGGCTCGGATGATTTTGAAAATAATAATAATTTGATTGTTACAGTTCATGATAAAGTCATTAAGATTAATGCTGGGAATGATACTATTGATAAAATTTTTATATATGATATTTCGGGAAAATTGATTTACAAAAAAGATAAAATTAACAGTAATCCGTTTTCCACACAGTTAAATGTTGCAGAGCAGGTTTTATTAGTAAAAGTAATTTTAGAGAATGATCGTGAGGAAACACGAAAAATAATATTTAGGTAATTAGTTAGTTTGTGTTTAGGTAAAGATCCGATAGTAATTATGCTATCGGATTTTTTTTTATTTTAATATCTGTTAGCTATTATTCAATAATTTTTAGAGTTAGACAAAAAATTATTAGTCTTATGAAACATTTTTTTAAATAATTATTTCTAATATTTTAAGTAAGATTTTACCTGTAAATATTATTTTTATTCAAAAAACACGTCTTTTTATCGTGTTTTTTTGTCTTTTATCGAATTCTTTGTTTTTTGTTAAAAAAGCCATTCAGAACTCTTATTTTTGTTGCTTAATTAGCCCCAAACTAATTTAGCTTTTTGTTTTTTATTCATTATGTTTTGATTATCAGAACATCAAATCTGTTAACTACAGATTTAATTCAAATTAAGTTTAGGGCGACTAATAAAATTGATTTTTGATAAAATAATATCAATCAAGGAAATCAATTTTAATAGAAAAATAAGTTTACTTTTTAAATTTAATCCGCCCCAAACATGATTAAAAAACTACTACTTCTTATTCGTTTATTTTTTTCAAAACAAAATCAGAATACTTCAAAAGCCATTGCAACGAACTTATTTGGCAATAATGCTAAATGGCTTTGTTCTGTGTGCTTTTTTGTTTTTGTAAATTTAGCTTCCGGACAAATTGCACAACGTGGAACCGCTACATTCAATACTACTGGAAGTACTACTTTAACAATTACTAAGCCTACCGGATTAGCCGTTGGAGATATCATGATTGCACAAATTATGCAAAGTGGGAATAATACTTTAACATCATCAGTTGGAGGAAATGCCACAAGCACTGGTTGGACTCTAATTGCAGGAACTGAGATAAGCACTAGTATTTCAAGTTATTCACGTGCCACTTTATTGTATAAAATTGCAACAAATACTGATGTTGCAGCTGCAAATTTCTCTTATACACTTGGTTCAAGTTCAGATGATGGTCAGGGAGCCATAATTGCTTTTTCAGGTGTCGATAATTCAAATCCTTTTGATGTGACACCAGGTACAGTATATACAAATGTAAATGATGACAGTACATTAAATGCTAATGCAATTACAACAACAACAGCTGGCAGTGCTGTAATTATGTTTGGCGCTGTACATAATAATTATAATTTTTCAAATTGGACAACAGCAACCAGTCCGGGAACTTTAACAGAGCTCTATGATGAGGATTTTAATGCAGATATTGATACAGGAATTGGAGCTGCCTGGGCAATTAAAACTACTGCAGGATCAACTGGAGCAGGAAGTGCTTCTATATCCAATGATGATAAAAATGGGTCGATATTAATAGCATTAAGAAAAGCTCCACCAACTATTACAAGTTTTGGGGCCTCAAGCGGTTGTGTCGGAGGAAACATAACTATAAACGGAACAAATTTATCGGGTGCAACAGCGGCCAATGTAAAAATTGGAGGTACTCCAGTTACATCTATTACTACTAATAACGGAACAACAATAGTAGCTGTAATTGGTTCAGGTACTACCGGAACAGTTGAGGTTACCAGTTCAGCGGGTACAGTAACCAGCGCTGCTACTTTCACTGTAAATCCACAACCAACAGCAGCAAATGCCGGCCCTGATCAAGCGACGGGTGGTGGTTCTTTTACATTAGCTGCGAATACACCAACAGTAGGTACCGGGGTGTGGTCAATAGCGAGCGGACCAAGTACGTTGTTGAGTCAGTTTAGCAGTACTTCAAGTCCAACCGCTACATTTACTCCTGCAGTAGCTGGGACATATGTACTGAATTGGGCGATTAGTAATAGTTGTAGTACTTTTAATGATCAGGTTGTTGTTGCAAATAATTGTGTAACGAACATGATTAGTAATTCTGATTTTAGTGGTGGTGCAACAGGCTGGACATTTGCAACAACATACGGTGATCGTGTTGAAACAAATTCTGAAAATACCTATTTCTCTAATGGAAGCTCATCTTTAACGGCTGAATTAGATTCTGAGGCATCACTTAGACAAGTTATGACAGTTATCCCTGGAGTCTCTTATACAGTTAGTTTCCGTTATTCCCGAAGAGATAACGCCATTACCCCTGCAACAACAGGTGTAACGGTTAAAGTTACGGGAGGAGCTACAGATTTTACATCAACAGGTTTTACAACAACCAGTACAATTTCTCAGATAGGTACTTATACTTTTACACCAACCAGTTCTTCAATAGGACTTGAATTTTATAATACTTTACATGGAGGCGTAACACTTGGAACCATTATAGATGATATCGTTTTAATACCAACTTCACAGGTTAATCCGTCTGCAACAACATCACCAAAAGGGGTTTTTAATACCTTAATATCCTGTGGCGGAGTGGCTGTTCAATTAGATGTGGAAAATGTACCTGCTTCAGGAATTACATATGCATGGACAGGACCAGCAGGAGCAGTATTTTCTTCTACAACCATTAAAAATCCTACGGTAACGTTAACAGGATCTGGTGTTCAGCAAGTGTCAGTAACAACAACTACAGCAGCGGGCTGTTCAGGCAGTTCAATAACGTATATCAATGTAACTGCAGCTCCAACCATTACAGCACCAACAGCTAGTTCTGTTTGTAGTGGCAGCACTTATTCAAGTGGTGCTATCACATCAACCGGAACTACATTTAGCTGGAGTCGTGCAGCAGTTGCAAATATTAACGGAGGTGCTGCCGGAGCAGGGGGTACAGGTATAGCAAATGCTACTGGATTTACTGAGGTGTTAACGAATTCTACTGCCAATCCTATTAATGTTACTTATGTTTTAACGCCAGGTCCCCCATCTTCTGGTTGTTCAGGAGTGCCTTATAATTTGGTGGTTACTGTCAATCCTACAGTGGGTATAACAATTACAGCTCCTACGGCTAGCTCTGTTTGCAGTGGCAGCACTTATTCAAGTGGTGCTATCACATCAACCGGAACTACATTTGACTGGAGTCGTGCAGCAGTTGCAAATATTAACGGAGGTGCAGCGGGAGCAGGAGGTACAGGTATTGCCAAGGCTACAGGATTCTCCGAAGTCCTTACCAATTCAACGTCTTCAGCTATAAATGTTACTTATGTTTTAACTCCAAAATCAGCTTCTGGCTGTTCAGGGACGCCTTATAATTTGGTAATTACAGTTAATCCTACAGTGGGTATCACAATTACAGCTCCTGTGTCTGGTTCTGTTTGCAGTGGAAGTACTTATTCAAGTGGTGCTATTACATCAACCGGAACTACATTTGACTGGAGCCGTGCTGCAGTTGCAAATATTAACGCAGGTGCTGCGGGTGCTGGAGGTACAGGTATTGCCAAGGCTACAGGCTTCTCGGAGACTCTTACCAATTCAACGTCTTCAGCTATAAATGTTACTTATGTTTTAACTCCAAAATCAGCATCAGGCTGTTCAGGTACACCATATAATTTAGTTGTTACTGTCAATCCTACAGTGGGTATCACAATTACAGCACCAGCAGCTAGTTCTGTTTGTAGTGGAAGTACTTATTCAAGTGGTGCTATCACATCAACCGGAACTACATTTGACTGGAGCCGTGTGGCAGTTCCAAATATTAATGGAGGTGCAGCCGGAGCAGGTGGTACAGGTATTGCTAAAGCAACAGGATTCTCCGAAGTCCTTACCAATTCAACGTCTTCAGCTATAAATGTTACTTATGTTTTAACTCCAAAATCAGCATCAGGCTGTTCAGGGACGCCATATAATTTGGTAATTACAGTTAATCCTACAGTGGGTATTACAATTACCGCTCCTACGGCTAGCTCTGTTTGCAGTGGTGGGACTTATACAAGTGGTGCTATAACCTCGACAGGAACAACTTTTGACTGGAGCCGTGCAGGTGTTGCAAATATAAATGGAGGTGCAGCAGGAGCAGGAGGAACAGGTATTGCCAATGCCACAGGCTTCTCCGAAGTCCTTACCAATTCAACGTCTTCAGCTATAAATGTTACTTATGTTTTAACTCCAAAATCAGCTTCTGGCTGTTCAGGGACGACTTATAATTTGGTAATTACAGTTAATCCTACAGTGGGTATCACAATTACAGCTCCTGTGTCTGGTTCTGTTTGCAGTGGAAGTACTTATTCAAGTGGTGCTATTACATCAACCGGAACTACATTTGACTGGAGCCGTGCTGCAGTTGCAAATATTAACGCAGGTGCTGCGGGTGCTGGAGGTACAGGTATTGCCAAGGCTACAGGCTTCTCGGAGACTCTTACCAATTCAACGTCTTCAGCTATAAATGTTACTTATGTCTTAACTCCAAAGTCGGCATCAGGCTGTTCAGGTACACCATATAATTTAGTGATTACTGTCAATCCTACAGTGGGTATAACAATTACAGCTCCTGTGTCTGGTTCTGTTTGTAGTGGAAGTACTTATTCAAGTGGTGCTATCACATCAACCGGAACTACATTTGACTGGAGCCGTGCAGGTGTTGCAAATATTAACGCGGGAGCAGTCGGAGCAGGAGGTACAGGAATTGCTAAGGCAACAGGATTTTCCGAAGTCCTTACCAATTCAACGTCTTCAGCTATAAATGTTACTTATGTTTTGACTCCAAAATCAGCATCAGGCTGTTCAGGTACACCATATAATTTAGTTGTTACAGTTAATCCTACAGTGGGTATAACAATTACAGCACCTACTGCAAGTTCTGTTTGTAGTGGAAGTACTTATTCAAGTGGTGCTATCACATCAACCGGAACAACATTTGACTGGAGCCGTGTGGCAGTTCCAAATATTAATGGAGGGGCAGCCGGAGCAGGAGGTACAGGCATTGCTAAGGCAACAGGATTCTCCGAAGTCCTTACCAATTCAACCTCTTCAGCTATAAATGTTACTTATGTTTTAACTCCAAAATCAGCTTCTGGCTGTTCAGGTACACCATATAATTTAGTGATTACTGTCAATCCAAGACCAGCAGTCCCTACAGGTTCAGCCTTTCAGGTATTTTGTTCAGCGAGTTCACCAACAGTAGCTAATCTTACAGCTACAGGAACTGGAATAAAATGGTACGACGCATCAAGCGGAGGAAATGAATTGACTGCAGCAACGGCCTTAATAAGTGGAAATCATTATTATGCTTCACAATCTACAGGTTGTGAGAGTACAACGAGATTAGATGTTACCGCAATGTTAAATGCCGCGCCTGTAATTACACCTAACAAGGTTGATGAGACTTGCCCTTCATCTAATAATGGGTCTATATCGCCAACATTTTCTGGGGGTCTTGCTAATGTCAGATATATAAGACTAACTCAAAAATTTGACGATCCCGATGCCTGGTTGCAAGTTGCAGAAGTAAATGCTTTCGAAATTTTTACAGGAGAAAATGTGGCATTGAGTTCAAATGGTGCTAGCGCAGTTGCAAGTTCTGTCTATCTAAATGATATTCCTGGCAATGGTCCTGCACAGGCTATTGATGGAAATAGCGGATCTATATATCATAGCAATATACCAAATATCAATGAATATCTTGAAATAAGTTTGGCTTCGCCTAAAAATATCGATTATCTGCGAATTTATAATCGAAATGATTATTTTGGCTTTAGAGGTCAAAATATGTTACTGGAATTGTTAGACAATTCACATAATGTTGTCTATGCAAAAATGGTGGATTTAAGAGGAGGTGGAACCAATATTATAGATGTAAATGTGTTGGATGTTACATGGTCTGATACTGCAACGACATTAAACAGAACAGGTTTAGACTCCGGAAGTTATACTTTAAATTATGCAGATGCTGCCGGCTGTTCTGCAAGTACACCAATAACTATAACATCAATAAACCCAACCCCATCATCACCTACTATAGGTACAACAACTCATATCAATTGTACAGTAAATACAGGAAGCGTCGTATTAGAAGGTCTGCCAAGTGGTGACTGGACAATTAATCAAACAGGAGATGCTGCTGGAAGTTATGACAATACAGTTCCTAATACAACAAGTACAACTATTTCCGGGTTAGCGGCAGGGAGTTACACTTTTACAGTAACCAATGCCAATGGATGTCCTTCGGCGGAATCAGCTACAGTTACTATTCTCGATAATTTTAATACATGGAATGGTAGCAGCTGGAGTAGAGGGGTGCCGCCAAATGCTTCTATGAATGTTGTAATAGCAGCAGTAACTCCAAACTCTCCTTTTACGGCAGATTTAGTAGGTTGTGCTTTAACAATTAATAGTGGCGTAGTTGCAACAGTACCATCAGGAATAACATTAACAATTACCAATGAAGTAACAGTTAATGGTTCTTTAACATTTGAAAATAATTCCAGTTTGGTACAAATTAATAATCTGAACACTAACTCAGGACCTATAACCTATAAACGAACTTCCCAACTGATGAAGCTTTACGATTTTACCTATTGGTCTTCACCTGTTGAGAATCAAGTCTTGTATGATTTATCACCTAATACCCGTTGGGATAAATACCTTTCATATACAGGAGATGTGTGGAAAGAAGAGCTGTCTTCGAGTACTATGCAGCCTGGAATCGGTTATATCATCCGTGTTCCAGAGCCAAATAAAGTATATCTGAATGGCAAGGATTTTTGGACTGGCCAATATGCACAACAATTAGAATTTACAGGCAGACCCAATAATGGAAACATTACCAGTAGCCAGTATATGGAGAAAGATAAATATTACCTGATTGGCAATCCTTACCCTTCAGCTATGCATGCAGATGATTTCTTGTTCGTGAATGTTAATAATAGAGGTATCTTAGGAGGAACTATCTATTTTTGGACCCATAACACAGCTATCAAGAAGGTTGGTTCAAATTATGCGTATGTTTCAGATGATTATGCAGCTTACAACTTAACTGGTGGAGTAGGAACCTCCGCGAGCAGTGATCCCGGTCATAATGATAACCCTTCCTTAGATACCGGAATAAAACCAACAGGTTATATAGCTGCAGGACAATCGTTTTTTGTTAGTGCAGAAGATGGTTCTGGTCATGTTCAGTTCACCAATTCCATGCGTTATGGCGGGACAAATAATTCACAATTTTTCAAACCTGGCAAAACTTCCAAGTCAGGGATATTGGAGAAACACCGTTTGTGGCTTAATATGACCAATTCAGGCGGTGCTTTTAAACAAACCTTAATCGGTTACGTTGAAGGAGCAACCAATAGCTATGATAAAAGTTTTGACGGATTGACCTTTGATGGCAACAGTTATGCTGATTTTTATAGTGTCAATGAAGCTTCTAACATGACCATTCAGGGACGTGCTTTGCCATTTAGCGATGCAGATGTGGTTCCTTTAGGTTATCGTTCGACGATTGCGGGTGATTTTACCATTGCAATCGATCAGGCTGATGGTAATTTGGCTACCCAAAGAATTTATCTGGAAGACAAGCAAACCGGTACGATCAATGAACTGACAGCCAAAAACTATACATTTAAGACAAAGGCGGGAACTTTCAATAATCGATTTGTGTTGCGTTATACCAATAAAACGTTGGGAACCGGAGATTTTGAAACGGTGGATGATGCTGTTTGGGTTTTGGCTCAAAACAAAACCGTTACAGTAAATTCGACAACAGAAAACATTGATAAGGTGTTTATTTATGACATTTCGGGTAAACAATTGTATAAGAAAGTTGATGTAGGCAATCTTCAGTTGATTATTCAGAACCTTCCATTTGCACAGCAGGTTTTACTGGTAAAAATAGTTTTGGATAATGGATATGAGACCACCAAAAAAGTAATTTTTAAATAAAATATAAACAATAAATTGAAAAATCCGATAGCGAAAGTTGTCGGATTTTTTATTTTATTGTGTCTTACTAATTAGTTGAAAACCAGGTTTTGCTTTCGTTGTTTTATAAAAAGTTTATAAAACAGACAGAATTTTATGTATGTTTTTACTTATAAATTTGTTTTTGTATAGCAAAGGAAAGTAATACATCGGGTATTTATGTTTTTAATCGAATTTACTTTTATTTGTAAAAAAACATATAATAGAACTGTTATTTTTGTGGATTATATGCTTGGTTTTAAGATATGGAACATGTTTTCTGGTTATTTTATTTAGAATTAAAACAGGTTTTCTTACATAAAAACAATCAGCATACTTAATTGCCAGAAACAATTTAATTAGATACTATCTGCCTACAATGATTCAGAAAATACTTTTGAAACGTACTTTCCTTCTAAAGGTTGTCGTTTTGTTTTTTTTATTTATCACTACAAAAACTATAAGCCAAACTGGGGTAACAAGAATTTATACAGATTGGAATGGATATTTCACATCAAATTCGGCTACTACTGTTGTTGCGAACCAACCAAATACCGAGAATAATTTACTGGCTTTTGAATGGGGAGGTAAAACCTATGCAACAGGCGCTAATAATAGTGCTTTAACTACACATTCAATTGTCTTTGAAAATACTCTTTTTAGAGCTTTAAAAATTCAGGCTTTAAATTATGGTTCAGGAACCTTTTTTTTGCAGGGTTCCATGATTGATGGCTCTTTAACAAATAGAGTACTAATGCCTCCAATCTCGGGAACTACTTCACTTCCTTCCGAATTAGCTTCAAGGCTTACAGATGGTATTAATGGTTTGTCATTAGGAACCGGAATTGCAAACATACTGCCGGGTTCTGCTTCATTTAAAATTGGAACAAGCAATATAGAAACAAGTGCAATTGCTGATAATACACCAGATATTGTCGTTACTCAGGTTGCATCACCCAATTCTACTGTGGATACATTTAGATTTGTAGATGTCAATGATGTGACTGTTGGGACTGTTGTAAATGTTAATTTTAATTCCAATTCTATTCCGGTTGTTGGAACTTATCGATTGGATTTGTTTAATGCTAATAACGGGACGCCATCTTCTACCTATAATGCAAATGAAACGAGGGAAATCCGTTTGCTTGGAATGGATTTAACTTCTTTTGGTATTACAGCTGCAAATGCTTCACAGGTTGATAGATTTGTGGTAAATTTTTCGGGAGATTCAGATTGTGCTTTCATTGCTTTTAATAAAAGATCATTAAAAACTGCAGAATTAGCTTTAGTTAAAAAAGCGGCAATAATTGGATGTACAGTTGGAGGTATAATTCAGTATACATTTGAAGTAACCAATACTGGACAAGTTCCTTTGACTAATATAGTGGTAACCGATCCTTTAATCGGCACGATATCAGGTTCGCCAATTGCTTCTTTAGCAGTAGGTGCAACGGCTACTTTAACAGCAAATTATACACTTACAGCTGCTGATGTTGCTTTAGGGAGAGTTACCAATTCAGCTAAAGTTACAGCTATAGATCCTTCATTAAATACGGTCGAAGATATTTCAGGACAGACAAACGGAGACGATATTCCAACTGTGACTAATTTATTGACACCGCTAACAGTAGGGACAATAAAAAACGTTACCTGCAATTCACCAGGAACTATCGCTTTAAGTAATTTACCTTCAGGTGCATGGACATTAGAAAGAAATTCAGGAAGCGGAACAGTAAATACAACTGGTTCCGGATCAACAACTACTATTTTAGGATTGGCTGCGGGAACTTATACTTTTAGAGTGACCGATAATACTAGTGGGTGTAAATCACCTTTAACGGCTGGGGTTTCAATTATCAATATGGCAACAAATACCTGGAATGGAAGTGCCTGGTCTACAGGTTCAGTACCTACTTTAGATCAAAATATTGTTTTTACAGGTTCTTATCCACCAGCTATAGACCCGAATGTTGATTTATACGGTTGTACTTGTAGGGTTTCAGGTAGCACCACTAAAGTAACTATAAAAACTGGACGTACTTTAACAGTAACAAATTGGGTTAATGTAGATATTAATGAAAATTTAATTTTTGAAAATAATGCTAGTTTAATTCAGACTACGAATGCTGTCAATTCCGGAAAAATTATTTACAAACGAATTTCACAGCCGATGAAGCTTTACGATTTTACCTATTGGTCTTCGCCTGTTGAGAATCAAGTCTTGTATGATTTATCACCTAATACCCGTTGGGATAAATACCTTTCTTATACAGGAGATGTGTGGAAAGAGGAGCTGTCTTCGAGTACTATGCAGCCTGGAATCGGTTATATCATCCGTGTTCCAGAGCCAAATAAAGTATATCCGAATGGCAAGGATACTTGGAGCGGCCAATATGCACAACAATTAGAATTTATAGGCAGACCCAATAATGGAAACATTACCAGTAGCCAGTATATGGAGAAAGATAAATATTACCTGATTGGCAATCCATATCCTTCGGCTATTCATATAGATGCATTTCTGTACAATAATGTCAATAATAGAGGTATTTTAGGAGGAACAGCCTATTTCTGGACTCACAATACTGCTATTAAAAAGGTTGGTTCAAATTATGCTTATGTTTCAGATGATTATGCGAGTTACAACTTAACAGGGAGTGTTGCTTCAGCGTTAAGTGATCCAAATCATAATAATAACCCTACACTAGATACCGGAATAAAACCAACAGGTTATGTAGCTGCAGGACAATCGTTTTTTGTTAGTGCAGAAGATGGTTCTGGTCATGTTCAGTTCACCAATTCCATGCGTTATGGCGGGACAAATAATTCTCAATTTTTCAAACCTGGCAAAACTTCCAAGTCAGGGATATTGGAGAAACACCGTTTGTGGCTTAATATGACCAATTCAGGCGGTGCTTTTAAACAAACCTTAATCGGTTACATTGAAGGAGCAACCAATACTTATGATAAAAATTTTGATGGATTGAGCTTTGATGGAAACAGTTATGCTGATTTTTATAGTGTCAATGAAGCTTCTAACATGACCATTCAGGGACGTGCTTTGCCATTTAGCGATGCAGATGTGGTTCCTTTAGGTTATCGTTCGACGATTGCGGGTGATTTTACCATTGCAATCGATCAGGCTGATGGTAATTTGGCTACCCAAAGAATTTATCTGGAAGACAAGCAAACCGGTACGATCAATGAACTGACAGCCAAAAACTATACATTTAAGACAAAGGCGGGAACTTTCAATAATCGATTTGTGTTGCGTTATACCAATAAAACGTTGGGAACCGGAGATTTTGAAACACAGGATGATGCAGTTTGGGTTTTGGCTCAAAACAAAACCGTTACAGTAAATTCGACAACAGAAAACATTGATAAGGTGTTTATTTATGACATTTCGGGTAAACAATTGTATAAGAAAGTTGATGTAGGCAATCTTCAGTTGATTATTCAGAACCTGCCATTTGCACAGCAGGTTTTACTGGTAAAAGTAGTTTTGGAGAATGATTACCAAACGACAAAAAAAGTAATCTTTAAATAAATTAGAAAACAATAAATTAGAAAATCCGATAGCGTAAGTTATCGGATTTTTTTGTTTCAATCATCTTCTAAATTATCTACTGTTTTGAAAATCACTAAATGTAGGTATTGTAACAGGTTATCGAGAATTATAAATTGCATGTAAATTCTTATTAATTGTAAATTTAAAGAATATCATTAATCCCAAATTCTTATATCTTGAAATCAAAATTACACTTTTTGTTCTTAATTATTTTTTGCCTGTTATCAATTCGTAATAATGCCCAACAGGGGAAATTAGACTTAGCTTTTAATACTTACGATGATGGCCTTAATGGTGATGGTTTTAATAATGCTGTCAGAACCTTGTCGGTACAAACGGACGGGAACTTGATTGTTGGTGGAGATTTTTTGAGTTTTAACGGAAAACCTCTTTTGCATTTAACACGACTGAAAACAGATGGAACCATAGATGAAAATTTTGATACAGGCTCTGGTTTTAACGGAAAAGTATATTCATCCTTGATCCAGCCAGATGGTAAAATTATTATTGGAGGCAATTTTACAAGTTATAATGGAGTTGACACAGGAAGATTAATTCGCTTAAATAGTGATGGTTCACATGATATTACTTTTAATACTTCAATAGCTGCAGCTACAGGAATTATAAATAAGATTGTACAGGAATCAGATGGAAAAATTATTATTGTTGGAAGTTTTACAAAATATAATGGTATTACAGTAAACAGGATTGCCAGAATTTTACCTGATGGAAATTTAGATACCAGTTTTTTAACAGGTTCCGGTGCTCCTACAAATATAAATTGTGTTCAAATTCAGCCAGATGGGAAAATCATTGTAGCCGGAAGTTTTATAAAATTTAATGGAATCGATATCAATCGAATCATTCGTTTAAATCCTGACGGAAGCTTAGATATGACTTTTAACGTTGGAACTGCTTTTAATGAAGAAATCCATGCAATGGTTTTACAGCCGGATGGCAAAATTATACTGGGTGGGGAATTTACAGCTTATAATGGAATTGCCGCAAACAGAATTATTCGATTAAATTCAGACGGCACAATAGATTCAGGGTTTTTATCCGGAACAGGTTTGAATAACGGTATTGTATATGTTCTAAAAATGGATGCTTTTGGAAGTATTATGACGGGAGGTTCATTTACAGATTTGTATAATGGTTTTGAGGTTAACAGGTTAATGCTTTTAAGTCCTGACGGAACAATTAAACCAGACTTTGATGCGGGAGCAGGTCCTGGTTCTGCATCAGTATATAGTTTAGAAAATTCAATTGATAACGGTTGGTATATTGGTGGCTCATTTTCAGTTTTTGATTCTCAAAATCAAGGGAAATTAGCTAAAATTGATATGAATGGAATTCATGATATAAGCTATCTGTCGGCTGGAGTTGGGTTTGATAATTCAGTTTTAAAAATAGTACCGTTATCTGATAATAAAACAATGGTGTTTGGTAATTTTTCAAAATTTAATGGAGTATCTTCTGCAAGGATTGCCCGCATTTTATCAGATGGAGATTTAGATACTACTTTTAATTCAGCCCGGACAGGAGCTAATAACACTATAAAAACGGCCGCCCAACAATTAGATGGTAAAATGATTATAGCAGGAAGTTTTACCAGTTATAATAATACAATTTGTAATCGCATTGTCCGAATTTTTCCTGATGGAAGTTTAGATAACAGTTTTGTTTCCGGAAGTGGTTTCAATGGTCAGGTCTTTTCAGTAGCTATCCAATCAGATCAAAAGATATTGGTTGCCGGTAATTTTACAAAATATAATACTGTTACATATGGGCGTATAATTAGACTTATGCCAGACGGGACAATTGATGGTGATTTTAATGCTGCCACAGGCGCAAACGGAGTTATTGATGTAATGATTGTTCAGTCTGATGGTAAAATCATCTTAGGAGGGCGATTTGACATATTCAACGGGGCAGGATATTCCAGATTAATACGGTTAAATACTGACGGAAGTGTCGATACTAGTTTTTCCATAGGTATTGGATTTGATAAAAACGTATATGCACTCGACCTGCAATCTGATGGAAAAATTATTGTGGGTGGTTCTTTTTTAAATTATAACGGAGTTTCTAAAAAGCGAATCTTACGACTCAATTCAGACGGAACATTAGATGCGACTTTTAACTCAGGAACTGGTTTTAGTAATGGAGATGTTCGAAGTATTTTGGTGCAGCCCGATGACAGGATTTTGGTTGGAGGTGCATTTTCAGGAAATTATAACGGAACAGCTTCTTTACGGTTATTGCGTCTGTCTTCAAATGGTGTTTTTGATTCCTCATTTTCAACAAGTCTAAATAGTACTTTGTATACGATGGGGTTTACAACTGATCATAAACTGCTTGTTGGAGGTAATTTTAATTCGGTTTCAGGAGTGGCAAAGCACAGGATTGCCCGCTTAAAATTATGCAATAACAGTTCGGTATGGGATGGTGTAAATTGGTCCAATGGTTTTCCGTCTGGCGGAAAAGAATTAACTTTTGAAGAAGACTATCTATTTTCAGCTTCAGCAAATTCATGTAGTTGCAGCATCAATTCAGGCAAGAAAGTGACAGTTTCAGGTGGAAAAACTTTGGGATTGAGTTTTAATTATTCAGGATCCGGAATTTTAATTTTAGAAGATACTGCTTCTTTGTATCAATCGGATGATGAAATGGTCAATGCAGGCATGATTTATCTTAAAAGAAAAACAACCCCTATTCGAAAGTTCGATTATACCTATTGGTCTTCTCCGGTTGAAAATCAAAAGCTGATAGATGTTTCTCCAACAACTTTGTCAGATAAGTTTTTTTCTTTTGATCCTGTAGTAAATTATTGGACAGAACAAATTTCATCAACCACAATGAAAATTGGAAGTGGATACATTATTCGGGGGCCACAAGGATTTTCGACAACAGTTCCTGAAAAATATGAAGCAATTTTTAAAGGAATTCCGATTAACGGAAAAATTAAAACTACTGTTGGCAATACAGATAGTTTCAATTTAATAGGCAATCCATACCCTTCAGCTCTGGATGCGGATGCATTTTTAACAGCCAATTTGGATGTAATTAAAGGAACTCTTTATTTCTGGACACATAATACATTATTCGTCAATAATAAATATGCTTCAGCTGATTATGCGGTTTATAATCTATTGGGAGGAGTAGGAACAAGAGCGGCTCTGGCTTCTGGCGAAAATGAAACTTTACCTGACGGGAAAATTGCTTCAGCACAATCTTTTTTTGTTCAGAGCTTAACTAATGGAGAAGTGAAGTTTGATGATAGTATGAGAATCATAGAGCAGAATTCATCTTTTTTTAAACCTGCTAAGGTTACCGAAAAAAAGAAAATGGTAGAAAAAAGCAGAATATGGCTTAATCTTAGCAACGAAGAAAATGCGTTTAAACAGCTTTTAATAGGTTATATTGCAGGGGCAACAAATGGTTACGACTTACCTTTTGACGGAGAATCTTTCAATGGAAATGAATATATTGATTTTTATAGTTTTAATGAGGGAAAAAACTGGACTATTCAGGGCAGACAATTTCCTTTTGAAGATTTAGACGAAGTTGTCCTGGGATATAAGACAGAAATTAATGGAAATTTCACGATAAGCATTGACCATTTAGATGAAAGTTTTACAGACCAATCGGTTTATATTGAAGACAAAGACAAAATGATTTTGCACGATTTAAAAAAAGAACCCTATATTTTTTCAACTGAAAAAGGAACTTTTAATAATCGATTTGTTCTAAAATTTAGCAATAAAACTCTCCACTCTACAGCTGTTTTGAAAAATAAAAAAGGCATCGTAGTTTATCAAAAGAATGCATATCTTATTATCGAGTCAGATGATTCAGCTATTCAAAAAATTCAGGTATTTGATATTGCAGGGAAATTGATTTTAGAACAAAATACCAATCAAAATTCAATAATAATTTCTAATCTGAAGCAAAAAAATCAACTTCTTATATTTAAAATTAAAACGGAAAATGCTCTGAAAACAGAAAAAATAATTTATTAACCAGCTTCTTTCAGTAAATTTTCATGTGTATTCTGAATTGCCTTTTCATTTTTATAGTCAATCCATTTTTGACCCTTGAATTTTCGCATCAAAATATCAAAATGCCGCATGATAAAAACATTATAAGCTGCTTTTGATAAGTTACCAATGTTTTTCGGGAAAGAGCGTAAACTCATAGAAAATCCGGGTGTTAAATATTTCATATAGTGCCAGTAACCTTCCGGCATATATAACATTTCACCATGTTTCAGATTGGTGATGTATCCCTGAACATTTTTCAGGGCAGGAAATTTTTCATAATCAGGATTGTCAAAATCAATATCTTCTCTTGAAATTAAGGCATGAGGTACTTTATACATATATTTTGACTGATCAGGAGCAAAAATCATACATTGTTTTTCTCCGTGAAAATGAAAATGAAGAATATTGGAGTAGTCAATGTCATAATGCATAAACACTTTTGAATTTTCACCGCCAAAAAAAAGCATTGGCATCTGCTTGACTAATTTTAATCCAATATCCGGCCACAAAAAATCATTTTTTAAGGCAGGAACATCTTTCATTAGATTATAAAGAAAAATACGGTAATTAGTGGGTTTTTCTTCAAGTAAATTGATGTAATCACTCATTTTCATTGAAGTATGGGCTTCATTAAAACCATCTTCGTGATTTACAGGTCTGTCATCGTATAACGGAACTGTTTTTTCACCGGCTATTTCTTTGATATAAGATAACTTCCATTTATGATAAGCTGGCCAGTCTTCTGTTAGTTCTTCAATTACAACCGGGATTTGATTTTTTACATATTGGGAAATAAAATCGGCTTTTGAGATTTTTTTTACCCTTTCAATTTGGTTTAATTTCATTTCTATAAATAAAAAAATTGCTTATAACTTGTGCATTATAAGCAATTTAAATATTTTTTTTGAAATCTGTGTGCTCTATCGATTAAATTTTTGACTTCATCGAAGCTTCGAGATTTCTTTCAATTGTATGTCCTGGTCTTGACCATTTAGGTTTTTCGCCTAATGGAGCAAACTGTGAATCGGCAGCTTCTACTGTTTGTGGCTGAGAAATTTTAGTAAAAGGTTTTTGCGGATTTAATCCCAATAGTTCAAACATTTTCATATCTTGATGTACATCAGGATTAGGAGTAGTTAGTAATTTATCACCGGCAAAAATAGAATTTGCTCCTGCAAAAAAGCACATTGCCTGACCCTCACGGCTCATATTGGTTCTTCCTGCAGATAAACGTACCTGTGTATCCGGCATTACAATTCTGGTAGTAGCAACCATACGAATCATTTCCCAGATTTCTACTGGTTTTTCATCTTCCATCGGAGTTCCTTCAACAGCAACCAAAGCATTAATAGGCACTGATTCAGGTTGTGGGTTTAAAGTCGAAAGTGCAACAAGCATTCCGGCTCTGTCTTCAATACTTTCACCCATTCCGATAATTCCGCCACTACAAACCGTTACATTGGTTTTACGAACGTTTTCAATTGTTTCTAAACGATCTTCAAAAGCACGTGTTGAAATAACATCTTTATAATAATCTTCAGAAGTATCTAAGTTATGATTGTAAGCATATAAACCAGCTTCTGCCAGACGCTGCGCCTGATTTTCGGTAATCATTCCCAAAGTACAGCAAACTTCCATATCCAGTTTGTTGATCGTGCGGACCATTTCTAATACCTGGTCAAATTCTTCACCATCTTTTACGTTTCTCCAGGCAGCTCCCATGCAAACACGGGATGAACCACTGGATTTTGCTCGTAAAGCCTGCGCTTTTACCTGACTTACGCTCATTAAATCATTTCCTTCAACTCCAGTGCTGTAACGTGCAGCCTGCGGACAGTAACCGCAATCTTCAGGACATCCTCCGGTTTTAATAGAAAGTAAAGTAGATACCTGAACTACGTTCGGATCGTGTTTTTGTCTGTGAATTGTTGCTGCTTCATACAGCAAATCCATCATAGGTTTGTTATATATGGCGATTATTTCGTCTTTTGTCCAGTTGTGTTTTGTAATGCTCATTGATACATTGTTTTTGAAGCTTCAAAAGTAGTTAAATTGTTCTAATCAACCAATGCTGATTTCTGTAAATGAATATTTGACAGTTATTTTCAAAAAAGAAACACTCTAAAATCATAGAATTGTACATTTTTATGATTTTAGAGTGTTTAATAGCCTTTTTTATTTTGAAAAATTAATCGGCTATGTATTTGTTGTTCCAGTATAGCATCATCATTAAAGTTACAATTACTGAAGATGCAAGCCCTTCAAATAATAAGCAGATGCAATAAGTAGGTACTGATGGATTTCCTCCAAACATAAACGTTTCTGATAAAGACTCAACATAGGCATCCCCTCCTCTTGCGTAACTGTAAACTAATAATCCAAAAACGCTCATCGAAACACCAACTACAGAAGTAGCCATTGCTGAAACAGCGTTTGATACAAAGTTAGTTTCTCCTTCATGCAGGTTCATTTGCATCGTTCTGTTTACACCATAAAAGATAAAAAATACATTCAGGGTACGCAAATAAAACAAATCGGCTAAACCTAATACATTCATCAATAAAAAATAAATGCCTATGCCAAGGAATATTAGAGATCCGTTGACAATTTCTTTTGGTAATTTCATGATGGTTATTTTTAAAGAGGTTAATAGTAAATATTTGATAAACAGTATAGTGTATTAAATTTACTAAAAAAATAAATACGATGATTTAAAAATAACGAAAAGTATGTTTTTTGAGTTTTAAAATAGATTCACAAATTCTAAAGCAGTTCTTTTATCTTGATTTAACTGTTCTTTCAGCAAATCAACCGAACCAAATTTTTGTTCTTCGCGAAGGTATTTTAAAAGGGAAATCTCCAGTTTTTGCCCGTAAATATCAGCATCAAAATCAAAAATATTTACTTCAATTGTTTGCTTTTGACCGTTTACAGTTGGGTTGAAACCAATATTCATCATTCCGAAAACTTCTTTATGATTAATAAAAGTCTTTACAACATAAACACCGTTTTTAGGGATTAGTTTGTATTCTTCTTCAATCTGAATATTCGCTGTTGGAAAACCAATGGTTCGGCCTAATTGTTTTCCTTTTACAACTTCGCCGGTTAAAAAATAGGCATAACCCAGATATTCATTTGCCAGAGCCATATTTCCCTCCTGCAAAGCTTTTCTGATTTTGGTAGAACTTACCGAAACATCCTGAATTTCCTGAGCTGAAATTTGTTCCACTTCAAAACCATATTCAGCTCCAAAAGCGATTAAATTATCAATATTGGCGGTTCTGTTTCTTCCAAACCGATGATCATGACCAATAATTATTTTTTGGATATGAAACTGATCAACTAAAATAGAATGCACAAACTCTTCTGCGGTTAATCTGGAGAAACTCTCGTTAAACGGATGAATAACAAGATTTTCAATTCCGGTTGCTTCCAGAAGTTTAGATTTTTCTTGAATAGTATTTAAAAGTTTTATCTCTGATTTTTCCTGTAATACCATTCTTGGATGCGGAAAAAAAGTAAGAACCAGACTTTCGTATTTGCCATTTTCAGTGTTTTGATTAAGCCTTTCAAGAATTTTTTTATGACCAATATGAACACCATCAAAGGTTCCAAGAGTTAGAATAGTTTTCTTGTTGGAATGAAATTCATTAATAGATTCGAAAAGCTTCAAAGCAAATAGTTTAAGATGCTGCAAATTTATACTATCTATTTTAAATCTGATGCTAACCTGAATTGATTTTTTAAATTGATTCGTTTAGTTTTTTGTGAAAAAGGAGTAATTTGTCGATGAGAAACAAATATCTGTCGATAATAGAAAAGAATTTGACTTAATTAATTTAATTTTGATTCTCTAAATAACCTCTTGATTATGAAAAAACAGTTACTTGTCCTGCTTTTTATTTTTTATTGTATTGCGGCTCATGCGCAAACAAATGTTCTTTGGGAGAAAGTGAATTCGGTTTCAGCTAAGAAAACCGGAAATATCCCTGATCAGGATAAGTTATATTACAAACTGAATGAAAATCTTTTAATTCAGAAAATTGCAGTTTCAGGCAAAACATCAAAAGGAGGAGTTTCAGAAATTACGATTCCAAATGCAGAGGGAGTTTTGGAACGGTTTATGGTTTGGGAGTCTTCTAATTTCGATCCGGAATTGCAGGCAAAATACCCTGAAATTAGAGCTTATGAAGGAACGGGGTTAGATGATAAAAGTGCAAAAATTCATTTTAGTGTTGCCCCAATTGGAGTACAGACTATGGTACTTCGTTCTGATAAGGAATCTGAATTTATAGAGCAGAATCCCGAAAATAAATCGGAATATGTATTGTTTACATCAAAAAACAAGGAAACTTCAAAATCGCTGGTTTGTAAAACAAAAGAGAGTAATGCTATCAATATTTCTGGAAAAACAGCAAAAACAGCATCTAATAATAAAGTGTATAAAACCCTTCGGTTGGCATTGTCATGCACATGGGAGTATGCAGCATTTTATGGAGGAACAAAAGCAGGAGCTTTAGCGGGTATGAATGCTACAATGACAAGGGTTAATGGCGTTTTTAATAACGATTTAGCTGTAAGATTAATTATTATAGCAAATAATGAAGATGTTATTTATACTGATGCATCAGATCCATATTCTCCTGCAGCACAAGGTGTCGACGGAGCCTGGCACGTTGAGGTTCAAAAGACGTTAACAAGTGTTATTGGGAACAGTAATTATGATATTGGACATTTATTTGGACGTTCGGGAGGAGGAGGAGATGCCGGATGTATTGGTTGTGTTTGTCAAAATCCTACTTCATTGTCTGATGGTAATGCCAAAGGAAGTGCTTACACGTCTCCTTCAAATGGAATTCCACAAGGAGATACATTTGACATCGATTATGTCGCACATGAAATGGGACATCAATTGGGAGCAACCCATACTTTTTCTCATGAAATTGAGGGAACCGGAACTAATGTAGAGCCGGGTAGCGGTTCGACCATTATGGGATATGCCGGAGTAACAGAAGATTATGATATTCAAAACAGTTCTGATGATTACTTTGCCTATGCGAGTATTTTACAAATCCAGAATAATCTCGCCAATAAAACCTGTCCGGTAAGTACACCCATAATTGATAATAATCCGCCAATTATAAGTGCAGGTTCGAATTATACTATTCCAATTAGTACACCATTCATTTTAACCGGAACAGGGTCTGATCCCGAGGGTGACCCAGTTACTTATTGCTGGGAGCAAAATGATAGTGCCACCACGGCATCGGGAGATAATAGTATTGCTAAACCTTCAAAACCAGACGGGCCATTATTTCGCTCTCTTGCGCCGACAAGCTCAGCTATTCGATATATGCCCAGTTTTAGTTCAGTACTTCAAAATAGATTAACGACAACCTGGGAATCGGTTCCTTCAGTAGCAAGAAGTCTTCATTTTTCTTTGACAGCAAGAGATAACAAGGTTTTAGCAACTCCTCAGACCAATACGGCTAATATGACTGTTACAGTAAATGCTGCCGCTGGTCCGTTTGCAGTAACTTCGCAAAATACAACTGATATTGGTTGGCAAAAAGGTTCTTTTCAAATCATAACATGGGGTGTAAATAATACCAATACATTGCCTGGTTCTGAGAATGTTAATATCAAATTATCTACAGATGGAGGTTTAACTTTTCCTGTAATCCTGGCTTCAAATACACCTAACGATGGTTCACAGACTATAACAGCTCCTTCGGATATCAGTGCTACAAATTGCAGAATTTTAATTGAGCCCACCGCTAATATTTATTATGCTTTAAACTCAAATCCTTTTGCTATAGGATATGCTTCAGAAACGACTTGTAATTCTTATAGTTTTGGCAGCTCGTTTAGCATACCATTTGGTTCCACTTTTACAACAAAAACAGTAACTGTGCCCTCTTCAACAGAAATAGTTTCTGATGTAAACGTGGCTATAAACGTAACGCATGCCAGATTCTCAGATTTAGAAATTCAAATACAAAATCCACAGGGAACGATTGTTAAATTATTTGATAAGAATTGTGCCAGTACTAATTCGACTTTAGCATTGGCATATGATGATTCCGGAGCTGCTTTAGATTGTTCAAAAACAACGAGTCAGATTGTTATACCGGCAGAATATTTAAGCGCTTTTAATGGACAGAATCCTCAGGGAACCTGGACTTTCAGGGTTCGCGATGCTGTTTCAGGAAGTTTCGGAACTATAAATTCGGCATCAGTAAATATTTGTAGTCAGACATTTACTTTAGATGATTCTGAATTTGAAGAAATAGATTATGCTTTGTACAGTAATCCGAATGATGGTAATTTTATTATTCAATTCGATTCTGATTCTACTAAAGTTGTAGAAGTAATGATTCATGACCTATCGGGTAAAAAAGTGTATGACAAAACGTTTGACAAAGCGGCTTATTTCTATCAGAATATCCAAATGAAAAATCCTATTCCCGGATTGTATCTGGTAACAGTAACAAATGGTGATAAAAGAATTGTCAAAAAGATACTTGTAAACTAATATTAAGAATTTGCCATTGCGATACAAATAATGCTGATTTTTGCTCCGGGTATTTTGACTAATGCCCTGGAGCAGGCTTCTAATGTGGCACCTGTTGTCAGTACGTCGTCAACAAGTAGAAAATGTTTGTTATGATTTTCTTCTGAAAGATGAACATCAAATACGTTTTTTATACCTTCCGATCTGCCCAAAAGATTTTTTTTGGATTGTGTTTTAGAATATTTCTTCCGAAACAAAATCGCATCATTGTAACCAATGTTCAGTCCTTTTGCTAAAGCATTTCCAAAAGTGGTGACCTGATTGTAGCCACGTTCCTTAAATTTCTTTCGATGCAACGGAACAGGTATTACAAAATCAAAAGGAGTCTCCGGTTTTATGCTTTTTAAATCTTCAACATACCAGTCTCCGAGAATTGTTCCGATTTCTTCATACCCTTTGTATTTCAAATTATGAATAAGCTCCTGCACCATTCCCTTTTTATTGAAATACAAAAATGCCGATGCATGTTCAACTTCAATTTTGCCATAAAATTTCTTAACGGCTTCGTTATTGGCGTCTAAGTAATATTGTGTCAAAGGCATTTCATGTCGGCAATGGGTACACAGAACAGATTCATTGGTCATTAAAAGAGAGCTGCATCCCGCACAAACTTTAGGGAAAAAAAGATTTATCAAAGATTTAATCATGATGTGAAGCTTTTAGTTTTAAATAAACGTAAGAAAAAAGAGATTAAAAAACAAAGTTGATTACTTTTTATTTTGAACAAAAGATTTACAGTTCGGTAAAAACGGCTTTAATGATTACGCTTTATTCATTTTAATATCGAAAAATAGTTGGTAGCATAGAAAAATCAGGATTCATTACTAAAAAATTAAAAATCAGGAGGCAATCTTCAACTATTTTTCTTTTTTTTAAACTCACTTTTTATATTTTTGCATCACTATGGCAAAACAAGAAGATTTATTTAAGAATGTGGTTTCGCACGCAAAAGAGTACGGATTTATTTTTCCGTCAAGCGAAGTTTACGACGGATTAAGTGCTGTCTATGATTATGCACAAAATGGTGTCGAATTAAAAAAGAATATCCGTGAATATTGGTGGAAATCAATGGTTCAGATGAATGAGAATATTGTCGGCCTTGATGCTGCAATATTGATGCATCCAACAACCTGGAAAGCTTCAGGCCACGTTGATGCATTTAATGATCCTTTGATTGATAATAAAGATTCGAAAAAAAGATATAGAGCTGACGTTTTGGTTGAAGATTATGCTGAAAAGTTAAATCAGAAAGCTCAAAAAGAAATCGAAAAAGCAAGAGCCCGATTTGGAGATGCTTTTAATGAAGAAGAATTTGTTAGTACAAATGCACGTGTTGTAGAATATCTTTCAAAAAAGAAAGAAATTTTGGCAAGACTTGCAAAAGGGATGAGCGAAGATCTTCAGGATGTAAAAGCTTTAATCGAAGAATTGGAGATTGCTGATCCTGAAACCGGTTCAAGAAACTGGACAGATGTGAAGCAATTCAACTTAATGTTTGGAACAAAACTTGGAGCTTCTGCAGATTCTGCAATGGATTTATATTTGCGTCCTGAAACAGCTCAGGGTATTTTTGTGAATTTCCTTAATGTTCAGAAATCAGGTCGTATGAAAGTTCCTTTTGGAATTGCTCAAACGGGTAAAGCATTTAGAAATGAAATCGTTGCAAGACAATTCATCTTCCGTATGCGTGAATTCGAACAAATGGAAATGCAGTTTTTTGTACGTCCGGGTGAAGAAATGCAATGGTACCACCACTGGAAAGAAGCACGTTTGAAATGGCATTTGTCTTTAGGATTAGGAAAAGAAAACTACCGTTTTCACGATCATGAAAAATTAGCGCACTATGCAAACGCTGCAGCAGATATTGAATTTAACTTCCCATTTGGTTTCAAAGAGTTAGAGGGAATTCACTCCCGTACCGATTTTGACTTAAAAGCACACGAACAATATTCAGGCAGAAAACTGCAATATTTTGATCCGGAACTGAATGAAAACTATGTTCCATATGTAGTAGAAACGTCTGTAGGTCTTGATCGTATGTTTTTGGCTGTTTTTGCAACATCGTTGCAGGAAGAAGTTTTAGAGGACGGATCGACAAGAACAGTACTGAAATTGCCAGCAGTTCTGGCCCCAACAAAAGCAACAGTTTTACCATTGGTAAAAAAAGATGGTTTACCGGAAGTTGCAAAGAAAATCATTGAAGATCTAAAATGGGACTTTAATGTTGCTTACGATGAAAAAGATGCAGTAGGACGTCGTTACAGAAGAGCAGATGCTCTCGGAACACCTTTCTGTATTACTGTGGATCATCAGACATTAGAAGACCAAACAGTAACCATTCGTCACAGAGATACAATGAAACAAGATCGTGTTGCTATAGCTGATTTGAAATCAATTATCGAAAACGAAGTTTCAATGAAAAACTGGCTGATGAAAATGTAAAATTTTTAATTGCAAAAATATGAATCCCAAATTCTATTGTGAATTTGGGATTTTTTTATGGAATTAGTTGAATTATTTCTGTAAATGAAGGAAATGTTTTAGATATTTTTTATAACTTTAGATGTTTTCTTTTACAGAAAATGCCAATCCAAAAACAATAGATTAACCCCCAATTTAATCCAAAATGAATTATACCTACATTATTTTAGACGATGATCCTGAGTCTGTTGAAAAAACAAAGGCAATTGCAAAGGAGTTTCCGGAGCTGAATTTTATAGCTTCTGCAAATAATTACACCGATGGATTGAACCTGATTTTAAAACATACACCGGATTTGATTTTTTTAGAAATAGATCCTAAAGATAAGGAAAGTGGTCTTTCTTTAAATTTAATTAATGGATTATTAATGTACCTGAAAGAGTTGCCTAAAATTATTGTTACAACAAAAAGCAAGGATTTAGCGTTTGATTGTATACAATATGAAGTAAATGATTATTTTCTTAAACCTTTGGTTGCAATAGATTTTGTAAAACTGATTCATAAATTAAATAAATTATCCAGTGAAGATGAAGTGCTTCTGGTTCAGAAACTGAAGCCAAAAGAAAAGCAGGACACGGAAGGGACTCAGAATAAAAATCGAAAATCCTTTATTTTATGTGTAAAATCATATGGAGATCATCGATATATAGATTCAAATGAAATCTGTTATTTTCAGGCAGATAACAATTCTACAGATATCCATCTGAAAAACGGAGAAATGATTACGGCTTTTAAAACTTTAAAACACTTCGAAACCGTATTATCAAATCCATTTATCAGGATACACAACAGTTATATAGTAAACAGAAATTATATTTCGAGGATACATACAGGCAACTCGTTATGCTATATTAAAAAAACAACCATAAAACTGCCGTTTTCTAAGTCTTACAAAGCAAATGTAGATTTCATAATTAGTGAATTTGCCAATGAAAATTATATAGAAACTTAAAATAAACCATCTGCCCTGATTTGGTATACATCCACTCATGAACGGGTAGCATTGACCATAAACGCCTTTTTTTAAGGTAATTGTTGCGCTTTACTGTTTAGTTTTACAAAAGAATTCCGAACGAAACGGGATAAAAAAAAGTAAAAAAGTATAACAATATAAACACAACAATCATGAAAAAATTAGCTTTAACAACAGGATTATTCTCTTTAGTAATGGTATTAACTTCTTTTAATACTTCTGAAACTACTAATGATACTTTAATAAGTAATACAACAGTTGGTATTGATGGAAATCAATCAGTTGGCCAAAGCAGAAAAGTGGATATGATGGGCTCAGATTTATCAAATCAAACTACATTATTGTCAATTGATGGGAATCAGTCAGTTGGACAAAGCAGAAAAGTGGATTAATTGCTTATAATTCATTTCAATATACAAAAGGTTGTCTAAATTTAGACAGCCTTTTTCTTTATGCCTAATAGATAGTTTTGTATTTTTGAGTAAACTTTTAAGACAAAATTGAAAAAAAACTATCTGATATTACTTATATTTTTTATTGGTTGTACGAAGCAAAACGAAAGTACTCGTATATCTAGTCAATCGAGAGATAGTCTTGATTTGTATTTGTCTCTGGCAAACGAATACAAATTGCCTGTACAAATAAAACAAAAATACAATCAAAAAGCCTTTGAGGTCATTATGAGCCAGCCCGACGATTCTATTAAAAGGGTAAACCTTTTTAAAGTCGCCAATCGTTATTTCAATATGAGAGATTGGAATAATTACAATAAAACGGTTAAAATTGTCTTAGAAAATGCTCAAAAGGCAAAGGATTCAGTTTCAATGTCTAAAGCTTACACTTATTTAGGCGATTATTACAGTTCTCAGGCCGTTTCAGACAGCGCATTTTTGTATTATTACAAGGCCGAAAAACTTTATTCACAATCGAATTCATTTTATAATTTAGCCAAAACCAGACTTAGTAAAGCGTTATTGCAATTTAATGAAGGTGATTTTTATGGAAGTGAGAAAGCTGTATTTAATGCACTTAGGGTCATTAAGGGAAGTAATAATAATGATATTTTGTATGACGCTTATAATTTATTGGGTGTAATATATAATGAATTAGGAGATTACGAAAAAGCTATTGAATTTCATAATAAGGCCATTGCCAGTATAGATGATAAAATTATTCCTGTCGAGTTTCAGTCAAAAGCAACTTCATTAAATAATATAGGATTTGTTTATCAAAATCTTAATGATTACAAAAAAGCTAATTTTTATTTTCAGGAAGGATTAAAAGAGAAAAACCTGTTTAATCAAAAACCTGAATTGTATGCTATTTTGATGGATAATTTAGCATATTCCCAGTTTAAATTAAATGAGAACAAAGAACTTCCGGGCTTATTTTACAAAGCACTTAAAATAAGGGACAGTTTACAATTGACAGCAGGTATAACGGCAAGTAAAATGCATTTGTCAGAATATTTTGCTTCTATAAAGGATACAGCAAGAGCTTTGCACTATTCAGGCCAGGCACTTATAGTTTCAAAACGTACTAAAAATTTTCGTAATGTGCTGGTCGCTTTAAAGCAGTTATCTTTAATTCATCCCAAAAAAGCTTCAAAATTTTCAGAAGATTATATTCGTATAAATGATAGTCTGCAAAAGGCAGAACGTAAAATGGGGGATAAATTTACCCGAATAGAATATGAAACCAATGAAATAAAAAGCGAAAATTCGAGTTTAGAAATACAGAACAGGACTTTGGTTTATGTTTTTAGTATTCTCACACTTATAGGGTTGTTTTTTTATATTTACAAAACGCAACAGGCAAGAAACAGGGAATTGCTTTTTAAGCAGCAACAGCAAATTGCGAATGAAGATATTTATAATTTGATGATTTCGCAGCAAAATGCAATCGAAACAATGCGAATCAGGGAAAAGAAAAAAGTTGCCCAGGAACTGCATGATGGTGTTTTAGGAAGAATGTTTGGTGTCAGAATCAGTTTAGACAGTCTTGATAAATTAGATGAAGAAACTGCGACGGACAAAAGAAAAAAATATTTGCTTGAATTAAAAGAAATTGAACAGGATATTAGGGAAATTTCTCACGATCTGAACAAAGAAAAATCCGGACTGATTAATAATTTTGTTGCCATTTTAGAAAAGCTGTTTCAAAATCAAACCAATACATTTAATACAACATTGGTTTATAATATTGATTCCAATATCAAATGGGATCTGGTAAGCAATATTGTGAAAATTAATTTATACAGGATAATTCAGGAGGCACTTCAAAACGGTAATAAATATGCCCGGGCAAAAACAATTACTGTAGAACTTAAAAGTGAGATCAATTATTTAGTTTTATCAATATCAGATGATGGAATAGGGTTTAATACTCATAAAACAAAGAAAGGGATCGGGCTGCAAAATATTATGTACAGAACAGCAGAATGCAGCGGAAATGTCGAAATAAACTCGGCAAGAGGTGAAGGAACTACTATTTTAGTAAAGATACCAATAGATCAAAAAATAAATAAAATTCATAATGAAAGCTGATTTACCACCACCGCTTAAACAAATAAGCAATATATTAATTGTAGACGACCATCCGTTTATTATTGAGGGTTATAAAAATGCTATAACACGTTATCATCCTGAAACCCATGAGTTTTTGATTTCTCAGGCAAAAGATTGTAAATCGGCTTATGAAATTATTACGAATCCTGAAACCCTTCCTTTTGATATTGCTTTTTTAGATATCAGCATGCCTGCTTATGATGAAAAGGAAATTTTTTCAGGAGAAGATATTGCAAAATTAATTTTGGATTATATGCCAAACTGTAAAATTATTTTGCTGACGATGTATACTGAATTACTGAAAATTAAAACCATCATCCGTACCATACAGCCCAACGGCCTGATTATTAAAAATGACCTGACATTTGATGAATTGCTTTATGCTTTTGATAAAGTAATGAAAAGCGACAAATATTACAGTCAGTCGGTTCAGAAAATGCTCAATCAGTCGCCTCATAATTCCATTGAAATTGATGAATTTGATAAGCAGATTTTATTTCATCTGTCTAAAGGAACTACTGAGGAAGAAATGCCGCACTATATTCCTATTTCGATAAACGCAATCAGAAGACGAAAAAAAGGACTAAAAGAACTGCTTAAAATAAAATCAGGTTCTGATGAAGATTTAGTAAAAGAAGCCAAAAGCAAAGGACTTTTCTAAAGTAAAAATCCAAATTCCAATGTTTATATTATTGGGATTTGGATTTTTTTATGTGATTCTGTTAAACTTCTTCGCTCAGGGCATCCCAGCCACGAGCTTTTAAAGCGATTTTGGTATTGGCACGGGTTACCAAATGAATTCCTTCACTTTCATCTGCCATGTGACCAATGATAGAAAAGTTTGGATTCCCTTTTATTTTGTCAAAATCATTAATGTCGATTGTAAACAGCAGTTCATAATCCTCTCCGCCATTGATAGCTACCGTTGTGCTGTCAATATTAAACTCTTCGCAGGTCGAAATAAACTGAGGATCTAACGGCAATTTGTCTTCATATAGATTACAACCTACTTTTGACTGTTTGCACAAATGAATAATTTCAGATGAAAGTCCGTCAGAAATGTCAATCATCGAAGTAGGTTTTATTTCAAGAGCATGTAGTAGAGTACGAACATCTTTTCTGGCTTCAGGTTTCAGTTGGCGCTCAATCAAATAAGTGTAAAGATCCAAATCCGGTTGATTGTTTGGGTTTACCTGAAACACCTGTTTTTCACGTTCCAAAACCTGCAATCCCATGTAGGCAGCACCAATATCGCCGGTAACAACCAATAAATCAGTTTGTTTTGCTCCGTTTCTATACACAATTTCATCTGCATCAGCTTCGCCAATTGCTGTGATGCTGATAATTAAACCTTTTTGAGATGAGGTCGTATCACCACCAATAACATCAACTTTATACTCATTTGCAGCGTGTGTAATTCCTTCAAACAATTCTTCTAAGGCTTCCAGTGGAAAACGATTAGAAACGGCTACAGAAACTGTTATTTGCGTTGGTTTGGCATTCATGGCACAAATGTCGGACACATTTACCACTACCGATTTATATCCTAAATGTTTCAAGGGCATGTAAGCCAAATCAAAATGTACACCTTCAATCAGTAAATCAGTTGAAACCACTACTTTTTTATCCTTGAAATCAAGAACCGCAGCATCATCACCAATGCTTTTTAAGGTTGACTCTTGTTTAACATCAAAATTTTTGGTTAAGTGTTCAATTAAACCAAATTCGCCTAACTGCGCTATACTGGTACGTTGTGGGTTTTTATCTTCGATCATGTTGTCTCTTTATTGCTTTTTGGTTTTACCAAGGCTGCAAAGGTACGAAGTTGAGGATTGAATAACTAAAACGGAGTTCGATTATTAATTTGAAGCAGGAATATTTGGCTTTTTGTACCCCTTAAATCTTTCCGCTGTAATTTGGGTCAAATTCTACAATCCATTCAATGCCAAATTTGTCCCTGAACATCCCGAAATAGGAATCCCACGGGCTATCGGCAATTGGCATTTCTATTTCTCCTCCGGCTGAAAGAGCATGAAATAATTGGTCGGCTTCTTCTTTGCTTTCTGCAGTTATGGAAATTTTGCTTCTGTTTTCATTCTCGTTTACTTTTCCTAAAAATTCCGGGACATCATTTCCAATCAGCCTGTTGCTTTTGCCAATAGGCAAAGAAATATGGATAATCTTGTTTTCATCATTTTCAGCTACCGGAAAATCAGGGCCTGCTAAATCTTTTAAACGGACCAGTTTTGAAAATTCTCCGCCAAATGCAGCTCTGTAAAACTCAAAAGCTTCCTGAGCATTGCCATTAAAATTAATGTGTGGATTGATAAGTGCCATAGTTTTTTTATTTAATAGTTTGTTGTTTGATAACAATCTTAAAGAAAATTTTGTTTTAATAGTTGCGTTGCAAACGCTACAATTTATCTTTTAACTTATGTACGCACTCGTTCTAAACGAGCACCCGATGGGGAGTTGACATATGTTTTTTACTCCAATATTATTTTTGAAGATTTAAAGATTTCAACCCATTTTTCTTGAGACTCTGGTGTTATCTCATTTTGTTTAGTTGACCAGAAATTAGAATAGGATTCATTTTTTCCTTGGATAGCATAGTGAATCATAGATTTCTCCGGGCTTTCAATTTTGCAGATAATCCAAGGGTGTTTTGCTTTGTCATCCTTTTCAATTATTGTTTTTTTTGCTGTCGGTGCGTATTTTTTGAGGCTTAGATATAATTCTTCAATTTCGGTTTCTATTGGCACAGATAAAGAACCATGATAAATATATGTTGTTCCAATTTCGTTATGATTTGCAATAGTTTCTTTGCCTTTTAATAGTACTATCGTTGTCATCGTGCCCGTAGCATTATTTTGTTGGTCAACTATATGCCAATCTTCTTCTTTTGGCCAATTAATTGTCAATATTTCCGTTTTTGAATTTAATTGTGCATTTATATTGTTAAATATTAGAAATGCAAATAGAGTAATAATTTTAAATTGTCTTTTCATTGATTTTGAATATAAATATATTAATTAATTCAGTCTGGTGCTCGTTTGATGGGGATTTCCTAAAGCTATAGAGGTGGTTTTTCCCATTGCTTTAAAATTTGATGTAAATTACCTAAAAATGGTTAATCTGAAATTACAAGAAATGTTTTGAAACTCACCTAATTTTTCAGATGTTTAGGTCGTAAGCCAGCCTAAGCATACAAAAGTTAATTTTGCGCCTTTAATAAAAGAATTTAAGTCGGTATTTTCTGTTGCGTTTTCGTTGGTCAATTCTATAAAATAGACTTGCGGATTCATTGGAGCAAAACTATAGTTCAGAAATCTGAATCTTTTTACTTTTGGCGATTTACTTAAAGAAACTAATTCTTCAAAATTTGAAACTCTTAATTTGTCATTTCTTTTAAAGTTATATAATGCTGATTCCCTTTCGCTTAACAGTTCAGATTCTGATTTAATAATATTGTTTTCTTCTTTGCCAAGTAAAATTTGTGGATAGAAAATACCTTCTGTAAACATTTGTAATAATTCCGGTTTAATATCCCAAAATTGCAAAGTTTTGTTATTAAACGTAATATTAGTTTTGTCTATTACAGTTATTTTTCCTTGAAATTTTTCGAAACTTTGCTTGACATATTTTTTTTCAAAAAATTGTTCTGCCAAAGCATTTTCTTGCTCGTCCTGATTTTTGAACTCATTCTTTTGTGCGTTAGCAATCACTACAAATAAAAGTAAAAAATAAAATAAACTGTTTTTCATTTGATAATTGTTTTGAGTTAAATATTTTTTCCTCTTGCTTGAAACCCCTGCTAAAGGATGTTGTTTTTTCAAAACCAATAACTTTTTTCTCAGGTAAAATAAGTTTTCGCAGTTCATTATACTTTTGATGATATTCTTCCTGAGAAATTACATTTAGTGATCTTAGCCATTTCAATGTCCGGTAACGTTTTTGCACTTTGCCGTGTTTGGGAATTTTGAAACCGAGCATTTCGGTTTAAACGAAAATACGAATTGAAACCGATAATTCCACTAAATTCCGCAATAGTCACAAACATGTGTTAGTGCTTGTAGGAATATGCGAAAACTTAATAAGGAGATAAATTAGTTTTTTTCATCTTCTCTATAAAAAGGTTAATTTCTTTCAGGTTATTATTCTTCAGCTTGAATGAATAAAATAGTTTTTGCTCTATTATTTTAGAAGACTTAATTGGTGCTTTAATTAAATTTTTGTCTACCTCTTCTTCACATAAATGTTTAGGAACTATACTAAATCCGCTATTGTTTTTTAAAGTTTCTATTATGTCCAGATAAGAGGGTAATATATATCTTGGAACTATTCTGGGACTAGTATTAAATCTTGAATCCCAGAACTTTTTTATATCATTTTGGTTATTGTCATAGGTAAACCAGGTTTGCTTTTGTAGCCATGTGATGAATTGGGTATCATTTTTTTCAATATTCTCTGGAATAACAATAGAATTGGAGCAAATTAATTCTAACTCTTCATTCTTTAGGTATGTGAATTGGTGGTCGTAAGTATCGTGTTTTTTTATTCCAGCCAATAATTGAATTTTTTCCATTTCAAGGGCTTCAATCAATTCTTTTTCATTTCCAAATTGGGTTACTATATACATGTCAAAAGTATAAATATGATGTATTAATTCTTTCCTGAAAAAGTCTGTGGTACAACCAATTGTTATTGCAGATCGTTGTTTTTTTGTTCTTTTACCTGAATAATATTCTACTTTTTCTAATTCACTTAGTGGATTATTAATTTGTGAATATAAAAATTTTCCATATTCGGTAGGTTCTAATTTACGGGTGGTTCTTTCAAATAGTTTTTTTCCAATATGGCTTTCCAGGGCAGATAAATGTTTACTGACTCCAGGTTGCGTCATATTTAATTTTTTTGAAGCTTCTGTTATATTTTTACATTCATATATAGCGCTGAATGTTCGCAACCATTCTAAATTAATCATAACATATATTATAAATAAGCAAACAAAAATAATTAAAATTATCAATGTGCTGGCTCTATATTTGTAAAAAATATTTGTAAAAAAAAGAAAATATGACAAAGACATTAGTAATAAATTATACACCCAGAAAAGGCTCTTACACAAAAAATTTATTTGATGAATTTGTGGAACTGGCAAAAGGAAAAACAGAAATTAAGCATTTAAATTTAGCTGAAACTCCACCAGAATTATTATTAGAGAAAAATTTGAATTTAATAATGCAATGGAATATGGGTAAAAGAGACTTTTCGGAAACAGAACTCTTAACGCTATCTAATCATCATAAGCTTATAGAGGAAGTTATTGCTGCTGATAATATTGTATTGGCTTTTCCTATCTACAATTTTTCAATGCCGGCAACAGTAAAGGCCTGGATAGATGCTATTGTGGTTAGTGATAAGACATTTTCTTTTAGCCCTGAAACAGGTTTTAGCGGTCTTTGTAAAGATAAAAAAGCTTTATCAATAGTAGTCAGTGGATTCGATTATAATAATTCCGATACTATCAGGGAATTTGCTTCCTCTACACTAAAACAAAATTTTGATTTTATGGGTATCTCTTCAGAACAGATTTCAGCTTTTGGGGTTGACCAAAATAGAGACCAATTGAATTCAATTCTTGAAAAGGCGAAATTGGAGATAAAAACTTTGATTGACAGATGGTTTCCAAATTAATCAGCATCTCACTCAGTTAGCATCTTATGAAGGTAAACCCTTGTTATCAACAGAACATTCTGCCCTTTTATAATTCGGTTATTAATGGTAAGTCATTTAAAAGTTTTTCTCTATTACCAGTATCCAAATATCTTGGCAGAATGTGAAGTTTTTGCAATTTTTTAAGTGATAGCAATGGTGTGATGTCGTAATTCTTCTTTTCTACATTTAGTATAAAAGCAAGATATTTCAGATTGGTTAGTTTTGATATTGGCTCCATACTTTTGACAGATTGTCCCGTTCCGCTCATTTTTCCGTGGCTTAAAAAAAGTTCTTCCAGATTTGTCAGAGAAGATAATGGCTCCAAATCAGACATATTATTTATCTCGTGAATGTACAAAGTTTTAAGATTGGTTAAACCTCTAAGAAAATCAATGTTTTCTGCCTTTTTAATACTTGAAAGAACCAAAACTTGAAGATTTTTCAAAGGTGCCAGGTCTGGTATTTCATTTTGTTTGTTTACACTTATCTGAAGATATTTTAAATTGGGTAATGTTGAAAATACACTAACCCGCTCATCGTCGATTTCTCCTAAGCTTATTGCTTCTATATTTTTATTTGCGTTTAACGAAGAAAGGTTTGTATAAGTCAACTTGAATTTCTTCAATGGAGTTGACATTTCTAAAATATTCGTGTCAGTAGGAATTGTTGATAGGTCAAAAATTCCTCTTACTGCTCCTTTGAAAACACCTAGATGTGCATAATCGGCAACTGGACTTTTTTGTTCTAATAAATAATTATTCCAATTCATTTGTTGATTTGTTTGGGCGGTTTTTCCTGTATTGCTGGTATGTTTTGGCGCTTGGAGAGGTTGGACATTAACGATCCGGGATTTTTTGGTTAAACACAAATTTTCCAAATATAAAACAATCTTTCCATTAAGCCAATTGCCCAAATCCGTTGTAGCTGTTACTGGCTGGTTATTTAGTCGAAATTACAATTAAACAACAAATTCTTCATGCTTCTGTTGGCAAAATAAATAAATAGCCTGTCTTTTTGGAAAGCCTCTTTTTATAGTGTATGTGCTAAATATTGATTTTTTAATAGCTGTTTTTTTTGTTTTTAGTATTCGTATCTTTCAAAAATTTCTTCTGTAAACTCTTTGCATTAAAGATTACAAATGCTGATATACAAAGATACATTGAGAAATAGATCATTAACATTCTGAGTCCGCTAACACCCGTAAAAAGCAGTAAAATTTGCGAAGCGAAACCCATAAGCCAACCAATTATAATAATCATTGTGACAGAAACCCCAAAAATTCCATAGGTTTCTTTTGGAATATAGACTCCTGTTTTTTTTAAAATCCAAAGTGGCAAGAGTAATATTAAAAGCAACGCTATAGGATGAAAGGCAGCAAAAGCCACCAAAATACCAGGTTCGCGATCAATGCTTTGTATAATTTCAATACTGTTAAAAGGTAATTCCATCATATTTTTTTTCTTGTTCACTAATTTGTAAAAGGTTTTTACTGCTGTATAACATTATTTTCGCTAGTATAAAATTTGGGAATTCGGCAATACCTATATTGTACATATTGACACTTTCATTGTACAATTCTCTTCGGTCGGCAATGGCATCTTCTATTTGAGAAACACGATCTTGTAACAGTTGAAGGCTTTTATTGGCATTCAAATCAGGATAATTTTCCGAAACTGCAAAAATAGATTTCATTTGATTTTGAATTTCGTTTGATAGTGCTATTTTATCTTCTGTTACAGCAGTGTTCAAAAAACGAGTACGCAGCTCGGTAAGTTTAGTCAATGTTGTTTCTTCATACTTCTCAGACTCTTTGACTATTTTTATTAAATTAGGAATTTCGTCTGCTCTTTGTTTGAGTAAAACATCAATGTTTCCAAACGATTTATCAATATTATTCTTAAGCATAACCAACCGGTTATAGGTAGATACCAGAACATTCAAAAGTCCTAAGATCACTAATCCGATAATTACATAAGCTATAATTTGTGTCATATTTTGCTGTTTTTTTTAATTTTATTTATTTTCAATTAATTATTTCAATTAGGTTATTTTGTTTCTTCTGTTGCTTTTTGAGTATCCTGAACTTCCTGAGGTGCTATTTCCTTTCTATTATAACTATCATCAAGCATGTCATAAAAATCATCAATTGAATTAATTGGCCTTGAATCCTGAAACGGAATTTTCCAGTTAATCTCACCAAATTCAATGGTGTTATTTTTTAAATTGATGGGCGTGATTAATAGGAGCGCAATTGTAATAACCCAAAAATAAATGAAATACCCAGCCGATTGCATAATAGGGCTCCATTCATTATAATTTGCCACACTTGCTACAGGTGCCATACCAAAAACATTTTTTATCTCTTCTTTTTCAAAAACAGGTTCGTTGTTTTTGCCCAATCCGGCTTTCCCAATTAGCAGAACTTCCTGATTCTCTACCAGGAGGTATTGGGTATATCGCTTTAAAGCAGAATGGTACTGTTCATCAATACCAAAATCTATAAACTCTATTTCCGAAGGCATTACTTTTATTTTTCCAGAGTTGTCTTCCAAAAAAAATGGATTGCAGACCGTTTCAGAAAACTCCAATGAATAAGATTTATCACCATCACTGTCTGTAGATATACTTTCTATGGTATAATAAAAACCAATGCAGTTTTTTGAACTAATACGAGAAACATTTGTGTCGATCGTTTTTGCCTTTCCCGAAATTTCGGCCAATCCCATGGCTACAGAACGGATATTGGAGGTTGGCAAAACACGCTGTAGTTTATAAAATATTTTTTTGTTGCTTTTCTTAAAAATTGACGTCAGGAATGGTAAAATTATAAAAATAATAATGATGAAATAGGCAGGCCCCAGCGAAAGCATAAAACCGAAAAAAAATAAAGTTGATAATGAACCCAAAATTTTAATCCACCAGGGAAGTGGTTTTTTGCCCATTTTTACACGCTCTTTGTCTTCTCTTTTGACTCTTTTATAACCATCACTTATTGAAGAAATAATCATTCCGAGGATTCCTAAAACAAAAACAGAAAGGAACAGAATAATAAAAACTAGTACACCAAGTTTTACATCAACTAATCCGGCAATGGCAATTAAAGCAGGATTTACTATAAAGAACAGCCACTTTGGTCTAAAGTTAATATTGAATAATTCTCCGATAATGAGTGTATGAAAAATGGCGACACCCATACTCATAAACATCATAAAAAAAAGAAAAGGCCATTCTACTGATAGTGAATTGTAAAAATCTGAAAATGTTTCCAAAATAATTTTAAAATTTATTTATTGAGAGAAAATCTCAGGTTAAAAAGTAAGCCAAATAATAGAAAGAAATATTTGCTTTTCATAGAGTATTAAAAAATTCTTATTGATTAATTATAAATAAACTGGTGTTTTTATTTATTCCTGGAAGATATAGCAAACAATTTTCACCAAAAATATTTAAAATTTTAAAATTATTATAAGAACTTACTTCTTTAAAATAAACTGTTTTTTTGAGTGAAGAAATTTTAAAATAATCCAGATAAACAGGGCAAATTATTGACCCGCCTAGCCTTCCGCCACCACAGAGTGTAGTGTTCCCGATGACGATACTTTCAAACGGTTCTAAAACATCTTCTTCATTATAGGTACTTGCGGTATTATATACTTTTAATTCATCACCTCTATTTTCCCAAAACTTTGAATCCAGGAGTTGAGGATTATAATCTGGAGGCGAAAATTTATGATTTAGTGTGTAGATTACATCATCAATCATTTCTGTACCATACAAATTAATATTTTTTGGTTTTGGGTCAGCTTCATTTTGTATAGAATCGTTGTTGGATTGATTGATTTTAAAATAATATTTTTTGCAATTTTTAAGGCTAGTATAATCTGAAATAACAATAGAGTCCGAAGATGCAGCATTATTATCCTTACTAACATAACTCACTGTAATGCATTTGTTTTCTGTAATAAAAACAGCTTCTATATCTTCATTTTTTCCACTAAATAATTTCAAATTCAATTTTTCAGGATTTGAAGCGATTTCAGAGAATGTTAGTATTTCAGGATATTTGTCTTTTTGGGGTTTTTGATAATTACAGGAAATAAAAAGAAATAACAAAATGAATAAAAGATATTTGGGCATAAAATATTTATAAAGATTTTTAACTTAATTACAATTCACAATTAAAACCAGAGTTCGATTTTTGAATTAATTTGTACTTGTAAATCCATGTGATCGGATTTACCAAATCATTCCAAATACAAACCATTTTTCTATTCAGTCAATTGACCAAATTCGTTGTAGCATTTAGGTACAGGCTATTTATCGCTTTTTAAATTATTAACATATTTGGATGATTTTCCATTCCAATAACAGTTTATGCATCTGTCATTTTCAAATTTGTGCTCACAATTTTTCTTTCCATACAAATAAAATGAGCATTCAGGACATAAAGAGGTCATTTCTGATGATTCTGAAAAATAAAGACTTTTACATTCGTCACATTTTTGAGTTTTACTATTCATGTAAAGATTCCCTTTTTAAATTTATAACAGTATTTACACTTTTAATTAATCCGATTGAAGCTTTTCCTGTTTCCATTTGAAAATCAATTTGTTCTCCGTAAATATCAATAATTCTAAAGATTGATAATTTTGGTTTATTTACAGTGCCTTTAAAATCTCCAAAAATAACATCATCAATTGATTCAAAATCTATTGATTTAAGATTGTTATTTTCTATCTCTAAAATTTGACGAGTTGTTATTAAAGTATGTTTAGTTTGGCTTTTTATTTCAAAGATTGGAAGCTCATTTTTATCCAATTCAAAGTCAATATACTTATTTTCAGTTTCTGCTGAAATTTTAGAATATTCCCAAGTATCAATATCCATCGCAGAACGTTTTATCGACGCAATTGTTATATTTTGAATAGAGATGTCTTTTTTCACTTAAGTTCTTTTAGCATGTACCTAACGTTCTGGCACTACAGCGGGTTTGGGATTAAATTAAAGCCCTATTTTCGGATTTGCCACCCGAGCGATAGCGAACAGGCGAAGCAAATCATCCCAAATACAAAACCATCTTCCGATTGAGCCAATTTCCCAAATCAGTTGTAGCTGCTATAGGCAGGTAATTTATGTTCGGTTAATTAAAATTTTACTTTTATTATTCTCTGCATAATTTCTATACAAATCTTTTAATAATCCATCAGGATAGCTTGAAAATTCTCTATCCATTTTTTCCATCAAACTTTCAGTTTTTTCATCTGAACTATCGAAAAACCAACTACCATTTTTTGGTAATAGTTCGACTGCTTGTCTAATTATTTCAGAAGATTTTACAGCTCCAATCTCATTTAATGCATTTACAACTTCTTTAGAATATTGTGGATACCATTCTTGCAAAAAACTGAGAATAGAATCAGCCTGTCCTGCGTTTTCTATATGCATACAAAGAAATAAATTCAGTTCAATTGAGTTAAGTTTTTCAGGAGATTTTTCGTTTTTATTTATTAGAATCTCGTGTAACGCTATAGAAAAATCTGAATTGTCCTTTAATTGAAAGAGTGAATCAAAATCTTGCTCTAAAACAATTTTATCTCTAAGTATCAATTGACTTTTTAATTCTTCAGTCATCCAAGAAAGTCCGCTATATTTATCGCTTTGTTGCATAATTTACTAGTTCTAATTCGAGTCTGAGTTTTGCTCGCTTATAACGTTCTGGCGCTTGGTTGCGAACTTCGTAATCTAGTTCTTTCGGTTAAGATAAAATTTCTTATGAAATGTAAACGTGAATTTACTACAAAATTTGCAATCTCACCAAACGCGTGTTGTAGGCAGTTTTTATTTATGGAAGTAGATAAAATTCACTTTACTATTTACCTTAATTCCTTTTTTTGTTGCAGAAATCCATTTTATGTTTTTTACAAATTCTTCAGCTTTTTTTCTGAAATAATTTTCAAATTTTAAGTTTTCAGGATTTTGAAAAGTGACATCGGTTTGAATGTTTTTAATTTCACCATTTTTCATCAAAACAAAGCTTACGTCAGTACTTGAAAAATATTTCCCTGTTTTGTATTTATAACCTATAGGATACTTGAATACTTTTGAAAAATCCATGTCAGGTTTATGGAAGAAGTCTCTATAATTTTTCGTGCCGGGATACCTCGAAATTGTGTCACATTCTTCAAAATCAAAAATGATATTTGGATGATTTTCGGCATACTGTTTCTCGGCTAAAACTCTAATAGAATCAATAAATTTTTTTCCATGTCTCTTTTCAATTTCATTTCTCATTATAGAAATGTAGCAATTTCTTGTAAATCCTTTGGGCGGGGCTATACAACTTGTCATTGCTGAATCTATCTCTATTTTGTATTTTGATAATATCTGCCCCATTTCTTTATTACTACGATACATTTCAGTCATTCCATTAAAGAAATAGTACACAGTTTTACCGTTTTTAATATCATTAAGAGCACGTTTTTGTTCATTAATACAAGTAGTATCAATGACTTTGATCTTTCCATTTTGTGCTTTATACATTTCGTCTTCGTTATGGACAACGATAGAATCATTTGTGTTGCTTTTTTTAGTCTCAACCTTTTTATTACAAGCTAAAATTAGAAGAAAGCAGAATGATAAAATTAAATGTCTCATTAAATTCTGATGTTAAAATTGCCACCAACTTATTTATATGCGAAACAAACATTAGCCTATCTATCCAAATTTAGGTGTATATGCTAATGTTTTGTTTCGTATTATTTCCCCAAATATAAAAAGAATAATAATCTCAAACTTACAAAATGTTCTTGTGCCCGCGTGAAGGATGGTGGCACGCCCAAATGCTTATCGTTTCATGCTAAAATGTGCCCTGAAAACCTGAGGAGTTCCGTTCAGGGTAAAAAAGACCTGAAACCAATAGTCGGTTGAGGGAAGCGGATCGCCATTGTAATTGCCATCCCAGCCGGCGCCGGAAGGTTTTATCTGCTTGATGGTTTTTCCATAGCGGTCGAAAATATTGATGACGGCATCGGGTTGGTAAGCGAGATCGGGAATGTTCCAGGTGTCATTGTGTCCGTCGTTGTTGGGAGTGAAGAATTTAGGATATTTGAGTACATTGATAATTAAAATCTGGTCGTCGCAATTTCCTTTGACATCTCGTACTGTAATAACATGCTCTCCGGAAGCAACATCATAAAAAACGTTGCTGGTTTGAAAACTGCCGTCATCGAGCTGGTATTCATAGCTTCCAAAACCATTGTGCAGTGTTACGGTAACGTCGGTATTTTCCCGAAAAGAGTCGGTCATGTTAATGCTCGCAACTGAGGGACTTGATTTTTCGACAACAATCGTAGCAGGATTGTAACCGCAGTCATTGCCAACATCGGGAGTGTTTTTGGTGATTTGAAGGGTATAAGTTCCTTCTTTTGCAGCGATATAATTTGGACCTGTACCTACTTTATTGCCGGCTAAATACCAGTCAACAGTATAAATCGAGGGATTAAGTCCTGACTTTAATTCTGCGGAACGCTGAGTAGTGCCTGTTTGAAAATCGACGCAAATTATTTCGTTTTGTAACACCAGATTTTTCAATGGATACACTGTAATGTAAAAATCATCCTGAGCAGTACAATTGGGGTTTGTTGCCGCTGCGGCGTAAATATACATTTGCTGACTGGCGGTTATTTGCTGTCCGGCTAAATAGCGTGTTCTGGTTGCATTTGGTCCGCTGTAATAATTCCCAACCGATAAAGGCGGTAATGTGTAGCTTCCGCAAATGGCAACATCGGGGGTACTGACTAATATGGGAGTTACAGAAATGTTGACTAAAAAAATTTTTTCGCTTGTGCAGGTCAAACGGTTTCCTGAGATGGCGTACACATATATTCTCTGTGAAGTTGTTAAAACGGTTCCCGCCGGAATAACTGCGCCTTTTCCTCCCGATTGGCTATAATAATTACCTAATTGTAACGGTGGCAGGATGTAGCTGTCGCAGGCATTAACATCAGCAAAAGTGCCAACATCTATTCCGTTATAATTCACCCTGAAAAAAGTTTCATTGCTGCAGCTTGTAAAATCAGTCCATTCATTATAAATATAGATAGTTTGGTTTGTGTTTATGAGTGTGCCTTCGGCAATTTGGGTTCCCTGGCCATGCGGTCCTCCTGTTGCGGTGTAGTATTTTCCGTTTTTCAATACAGGAAGTTTAAAAGCGGTACAGGTAACTACATCTGTAAAACTATCCACAAGAGGACGTTTCCTGATTTCAACAACAAAACTATGTTCGTTGGTACAATCTGTATTTGTGGCATAAACATAGATCGTCTGTGTCGTGGTAATGACGTCTCCGGCTTTTAATGCTGTTCCTCCGCCATTTGTTTTGGTAAAATACTTTCCATTTACCAAGGGAGGTAAAACGTAACGCTCGCATTCCAGTCTATTCGGCGGTGTATCTACCAATGGCAGTGTTTTGATGGTAATTTCATATTTTAAGTTATCGGTACAATTAGGAGAAGTTGTGGTATTGGCATAATAATATATGGTCTGTGAAGTGGTAATGTTGGTTCCGGCAGGAATATTTTGACCTTGTCCGGAAGGGCTGGTAAAATAGCCTCCTACTGCAACCGGCGGTAAAATGTAGTTTCCGCATCTGGTAATTGGAACAAAAGCAGAAGAATTGATAATGTCAATTTTAAAGGAATGTTCATTAGTACATCTTCCGTCATTTGCAAAAATAAATACCGTTTGGCTGGATGTTATACTTGTTCCGGCATTTAAACGAGTTCCTTTTCCTCCTGATGCTGTATAATAATTTCCATTTGTCAAAGGAGGCAGAATATAGGAGTTACAAGTCACCACATTGCCGGGTTTATCTACTAAAGGCAATGGATAAACAACAAATGATAAAGCTTCATCACGACAAACGGCTCCATTGATTCTGGCATAATAATAAACAGTCTGGCTGGTAGTAAAAATCGTTCCTGCCGGAATAGAATTCCCCTGTCCTCCTGTAGCAGTAAAAAAGCCTCCAGCTGGTACACGCGGAATCTCATATTGACCGCAGGCTTCTTTTTTAAAGCCAAGTTCGTATATCAGGATTACATTAAAAAAGCTCTCGTTAGTACAACTGTTAGTTGCAGACCTGTTAAAAATATAATAAACCCCGCTTTTGGTAATGACATCTCCGGGATTCAGTTTGGTTCCTGTTCCGTTTGGTCCTGTATTATATTCGCCATTTGAGATTGGGGGTAATGTATAACTGTTGCAGGCGACAACATCAGGAATATCATCCACTGCCGGAAGCGAGTTAATGATTATATTAAAATTGACTGTTGCATAACAAACCGAACTCGAAATATTTTCGACTCTCACCCAGATGGTTTGCGGTGTTTGGGCTGTGGAAGTGTTAAACGCTTTTGGATTTGTTATGCTGTTCGTTGCACTGTTTGCTGCTGCTTGGCTTGTGTAATATCTGATTTTGTAATCTGAGGTGTTCTGTCCGTTTAATATGGTACTTTCCTGGGTAGTTAAATCCACAATGACTCTTCCGGAAATGTTATTACAAACGCTTATATCAGAAGGTTTTACAATGTTGATAGGTGGGGTTACCAATAAATTAAATGAAATCACATTATTACAGAAAAAACTATTGTTATTTACAGGTACGGCTTTTATATAAATAGTCTGGTTTCCTGAACTTGTAAAAGAGTTTAACTGGTTTTGAGGTATCGCCGGACCGTTGGCATTGGCTGAGGTTAAAGAATCAAAATAATAAATGGAATATTTAGCAGGGTCAATCCCCAAAGCAGTTAAATTGTTCTGAGTCAAGTCATATTGATAGCTGCCATTTGTATTGTAGCAGGCAATGAGGTCTTTAGGAGATTTAATGACTAAATCTTTAATGACTACTTCGTCTTTGATAACACAGCCTGAAAGTGTTGCTGTAAGTCCATACGTTCCGGCTTTATTAAGGGTTAAAATACTGCTCGTTTCTCCGGGAATTACAGCTCCGTCAAGAGTCCACACATAATCGTAATTACCCACAAGTCCTGACTGCAGTGTGACACTTTCTCCCTCGCAAATGATTCTGTCAGGACCTAAATCCATTGTGGTTATAAAACTACCTCCTTTTATAAAAACTGCCGAATCATAGTTGCTGTCATTATAGTCGCCAATGGCAAGTTTTATGCTGTATGCCCGATTCGGAATCACAGATGAAGACGCTTTCAAAACTTTGGTTTCTCCTCTCATATTGATGGCCGACGATGCGGGATTGGTTACATTGTAACGGTCAAATAAATTGGCATTGGCAGACAAACAGGAAGAATTATACTGCTGATCCCGAATATTCTTAACCGAAACAGGTGTTGGAGTCCCCGGAACTACTGCAAGATTTTTGGAAACACCAGTTGTTAAATCGGTAAGGATAAAGGCAAAAACATCACTAAAACCACATTGGAATTCCCCATATTCATTCGAAGCAAAAAGAAAATCAAAACTAAAATTACTTGACAAAGGGGTAAAATCAAACTGAAGATAACTCACATCAGTAATGGGGACAATCTGCCCGTTCTCATTACTTATATTCTGTAAATCGCTATCGTTATTACTGTTTAACCGACTGCTTTCATTGGTGCCGTTATAAGCGCCTTCAGTGTGTTTGGCAATACCATTCCGAATAATAATTCCGTGTGTAATTGGGAAATTAGGATTGGTATTGGTGAATTTTCCAATACCCAGCCGTGATGAAAATTTGAAATTGCTTTCATTAGCACAGGCATTCTGCATTAACTCTTGTCGAACTAGCTCAGGTATAGCCAAAGTTGTAGTGTCGACTATAATTCCTTGTGATGAAGATATGGCCGAATAAAATAATAAAATCATAAGCAGAGCAGCTCTCATAATTCATATTCTATTAATTCCGTTACTTAAAGTTACGAAATTATTTTAATTTAAATTCATGATTGTCAGTATTTTATGATTTATGTTTGTGTTTAACAAAAAATGATTTTACAGTTTTTAATTTGTTAAATTGCATAGAAGTTTAATTCAAACCATATATTCTAAATATTGTAAAAGATGAAATCATTTGATATAGTTACTTTAACCGTAAATCCTTCAGTAGATAAAAGTACCCATTTTTCAGGATTGATTGCCGAACAGAAAATCAGGTGTAAAGATCCTTTGTTTGATGCTGGTGGAGGCGGAATAAATGTTTCTAAAGCGATTGAACGCTTAGGGGGGAGTTCACTAGCCGTTTTTACCTCAGGTGGTCCCGTTGGGGAAATGCTAAAAGAGTTGGTTACCAAAGAAAAAATAGATTATGAAGTTATTGAAACCGAAACGGGAACAAGAGAAAACTTTATAGCAGTTGATGATAATACCAATTCGCAATATCGTTTTGGATTTGATGGAGATGTTTTAACTGATTCGGAAGTTGAAAAGCTTTTGGAAACGATTTCGAATTTAAAACCAAAATTTTTGGTGGCAAGCGGAAGTTTGAATGAAGGTTTGTCATCCGATTTTTATCAGAAAGTAGCTGAAATTGCCAAAACATCCAATTCTAAATTAATCGTTGATACTTCCGGACAGGCTTTAAAAAAGGTTTTAGAAACAGGTGCGTACCTGATTAAACCCAATGTTGGTGAATTAGCAAAATTAGTTGGTGTTGAACGCTTAGAAATTGATGAGGTAAATGAGGCAGCAAAAAAAATAATTGCTGATGGCAGAGCTGAAATTGTTGTAGTTTCCCTTGGGCCTCAAGGAGCGGTTTTGGTTACAAAAAACGAGTACGAATTTGTTCCGGCACCCAATGTTGCCAAAAAAAGTACCGTGGGGGCAGGTGACAGTATGGTAGGCGGAATGGTTTGGGCTTTATCACAGAATAGAAGCCTGAAAGAAGTCATTCGATGGGGAGTTGCCTGCGGATCTGCCGCAACCATGAACGAAGGAACACAATTATTTAAATTTGAAGATGCTAATCGTTTATTCGAATGGTTAAAAAACAAATAAATTACAATATAGATTTTCTGTAGAGACGCACTGCAGCGTGCCTCTACAGCAGGAAATAAAAAAATATTTATTTTTTTATTTCCTGCTGACAAACTGTTGTCACCAGCCCTCAATAATTTTGAAGTATCAACAAATTAAAACTTTAAAATTATGAAAACATTAGAAGCACAAGTAATTACTTCAGAAGATTTATTGAAACACTGGCAGGGACACAGAGCTCTTACACGCCGTTTAATCGAACTTTTTCCAGAGAAAGATTTCTTTGAATTTTCAATTGGTGGAATGCGTCCCTTTGCAAAATTAGTAGATGAGCTTTTGGCAATTGCAGCTCCGGGACTTAAAGCAATTGTAAATCGTGAAAGCCAGCCTTACACGGAAGGAACTGAAAAATTAATTTTTAAAGCGCAATATCTTGAAAAATGGGATGAGGCCACTGCAGAAATCAACAAGCACTGGGAACAATTATCTATAGAAGATTTTAGTGAGAGTTTTAATCTTTTTGGACAGTATGAATTTCCGATTATTCAGAATGTCTTGTATTTTATCGATAATGAAGTGCATCACAGAGGACAGGCTTATGTGTATTTAAGAGCTTTAAACATCGAACCGCCATTTTTCTGGGAAAGATAATTGTAGAAAAATTCTGTAACTTTATTAATAAATCTAAAATTAATGGCTATGAGTTTAAAAAGAATAATGTCCAATTATGCAGATTATAATTTATGGGTAAACCAGCAATTCGTAAACTGGCTTTCGTCGAAATCTGATGAATTGCTCTATGCAGAAGTGCCTTCGAGTTTTTCAACAATTATAAAAACACTTGATCATATTTGGTCTACAGAAGAATACTGGTTTTACGTTATTTCTGAAGCTGATTTATCAGAAAAGAAACCCGAAAGTGAATTGTCGAAGGAAGAAATCTTTGAAGGCTTATTAAATTCATCTGTAAAATTGAAACATTTAATTAATTCATTGTCCGAAGAAGATTTAATTAAAGAAGTCAAAATTGTTAATCCGTGGTTTGAATGCGAACTGCCCATTTCGGATTATCTGCTTCAGGTTATCAATCACGGTACTTATCACAGAGGTCAGATTGTAACGATGGGGCGAAATCTTGGAATTACAGATGCCTCAAACACCGATTATAATTTTTATAATGTTGTAAAACAGCAACATTAAAATCAAAAAACTCCTAATGCAACTTAGTTTCTTTAGGAGTTTTTTTCTACAAAAGCCTTTGTCTGTTGACTTCTAACAGCTCTAAAGCTCTTGTTTTAAGACTTTCAGGCTCAAGGATTGTAGCATAATCTCCAAACATCAAAAACCAGCGCGGAAAAGCACTTTCGACATCGCGGCACATAAAAGTCATTTCAATTTGTCCGTCAACTTCTTTTTCTGAGATGAAACCGTGATATTTTCGTTCAGTAGATAAATAGCGGACTATCTTTTTATCCACTAAGATTCGGACTTTTGTGGTGGGACAAGTTTCCGTTTTAGTCAGATAGGTTTCCAGAGAATCGTGTTCAATGGTGAAATCAAGTTCGGTTTTTTTAATACACTGAATCCTGTCGGTTCTAAACTGTCGGTAATCTTTTCGTAAATGGCAATAGCCCAGAAAATACCAGTTGTTATTGTCGTGAAAAACGCCCACGGGTTCTAAATTTCGCTGTGTAGTTTCGTCTCTTTCATACGTTTTGTACGTCAGCAGAATTTGTTTTTTCTCAGCAATTCCTTCAAAAAGAACCGCTAAAGTATTTGGGGAATTGTCGTTAAACAGCGGTTCGGCAGTTTGCATCACCACGCGCGATTCAATATTCGAAAGATAGTCTTTATCACCGCTTCTCAAAACCGACTTCAATTTATACATAGCCGATGCATAGTGTGTTCCAAGAGATGGATCAGTAAATTTCTGCATCAGTTTTTCGGCAGCGATAAAACTGCTGACTTCTTCACGTGTAAACATAACAGGAGGCAGTCTGTAGCCTTCCATCAAAGCATACCCAACTCCCGCTTCACTGTAAATAGGAACTCCCGAAGCTTCAAGAGTTCGAATATCTCTGTAAATAGTTCTTAAACTACATTCAAAACGATCCGCAAGTTCCTGCGCTTTTACAATCTTTTTAGATTGCAATTGAATCAGGATGGCGACAATTCGGTCAAATCGTTTTGGGGTTTCGTCCATTTTAAGCTTTTTTTCAAAGATAGTATTTATCACAAAGAGTTAAAAACAATAAATTTCGCATCTTTACAGAATAGTAGTATTAAATCAAAAACTGAATAATATAAATGAAGCTTCCATTTGAGCCAGTATGGTTTGGTTATGAAATTAATATTCATTTAGTTTTAGAATATTTAGCCTTTTTTATCGGGTATCGCTATTATGCTTTTTTAAGAAAAAGAAATGTCGACAGAATCATCACAATCAATCGGTTATCGATTATTTTAGGAGCAGCTATTGGGGCTTTTCTGGGTTCCAGAATTATGGGTTTTTTAGAGAATCCTGTTTTTGTTTCAGATGTCAAATCCTTGCTTGATCTTTTCAACGTAAAAACGATTATGGGCGGTTTGTTTGGAGGACTTTTAGGTGTTGAAATAGCAAAAAAAATAATTGGTGAAAAAGAATCATCGGGAGATTTATTTACTTTTCCGATAATCTTAGGGATTTTTATTGGAAGAATTGGCTGCTTTTTATCGGGAACAAATGAATTTACTTATGGAAACACAACTGCTTTTTTTACGGGAATGAATTTGGGCGATAACCTAAAGCGGCATCCAATTGCTTTGTATGAATTGGTTTTTTTAGCTGTTCTGTTTTATTTCCTGAAGAAACTCCAAAGCAAAAATCTACCAAACGGCTTGTTATTTCAGTATTTTATGATTTCTTATTTTACATTCCGGTTTTTTATAGAATTTATAAAACCCAATATTTTCTTTGTTGCGGGAATAAGCTCCATTCAGATTTTATGTTTAATTTGTCTATTATATTATCACAAAACAATTTTAAATCTATTCGTAAAAAATGCCAGTTAGAAAGTATACTTATTATGATTTTACCTTAAGCCTTTGTCCGGAATGCTTAAAGCGTATTGATGCAAAAATTGTTTTTGAAGATGGGAATGTTTACATGCTCAAAAGATGTCCGGAACACGGAAGTTCAAAGGTATTAATTGCGGATGATATTCAATATTATAAAAATATCCGAAACTACAATAAACCTTCTGAAACCCCTTATACTTTCAACACCAAAACTCATTACGGCTGTCCTTATGATTGCGGCTTATGCCCGGATCATGAACAGCATTCGTGTTTAACTGTCGTTGAAGTTACTGATAGATGTAATTTGACTTGTCCAACCTGTTATGCAGGTTCATCGCCTTCTTATGGAAGACACAGGACTTTAGAGGAAGTAAAAACAATGCTGGACACGATAGTTTTAAATGAAAAAGAACCTGACGTGGTACAGATTAGCGGTGGAGAACCGACAATTCATCCTCAGTTTTTTGAGATTTTGGATTATGCCAAAACGCTTCCGATCCGACATTTGATGCTGAATACTAATGGAATTAAGATTGCCAAAGACAAAGAATTCGCCAGACAGCTGAAAACCTATTCGCCTGATTTTGAAATTTATTTACAGTTTGATTCTTTTGAAGATAGTGTATTGCAGGAATTGCGCGGTGCCGATTTGAGTGAGATAAGAATGCAGGCTTTGGAAAATTTAAATGAATTAAATTTATCAACAACCCTGGTGATTACACTTCAAAAAGGACTGAACGATAACGAAATAGGGAAGATAATTGATTTTGCACTGAAACAAAAGTGCGTTAGGGGTGTTACCTTTCAGCCAACACAAATCGCCGGAAGACTGGAAAATTTTGATCCGGAAAAAGACAGAATGACATTAACCGAGGTCAGAAGGAAAATTTTGGAACAAACCTCTATTTTTAATTCCGATGATTTGCTTCCTGTACCCTGTAATCCTGATGCTTTGGTGATGGGCTATGCCTTGAAGCTGGGAGACGAAGTTTTTCCGTTAACACGCTATATCAATCCCAATGATTTATTGGACAACAGTAAAAACACCATCATTTACGAACAGGATGAAGTGCTTCGCGGAAAAATGATAGAATTATTCAGTACTGGAAATTCTGTAGAAGTGGCTCAGGAAAATCTAAAATCAATCTTATGTTGCCTTCCAAATATTGATGCTCCGGAATTAGGATATGATAATTTGTTCAGAATCATTATTATGCAGTTTATTGATGCTTATAATTTTGATGTAAGGGCGATTAAAAAATCATGTGTTCATATTGTGAATAAGGATAATAAAATAATCCCTTTTGAAACCATGAATTTGTTTTACAGAGACGATAAAATAGAAAGATTAGAAGAACTTAGAAGTACTATATAAATTATGATAACATTAGAAGTAGGCAATTTAGATGGTTTACTAGCATTTTTCCTTGCCATTATGCTAGGCCCTCCGATTTTATTAACTATTGGTGGGTTTGCAGTCAAAAAGAGCCATCCAAAGACAGCAAAAGTGTTGTTTATTTTGGGAGTGGTTTATTTATTAATTGGATTGGGGATTTGTGGCGGGCTTCTTTAGTGAAAAAAGAAAACCCAATAACTTTTACATTATTGGGTTATATCTAATTACTAAGGACTAGTTACTAAGAACTTAATATTTAATCATTCAATTTCAAAACAGCCATAAACGCCTCTTGCGGAATCTCAACGTTTCCAACCTGTCTCATACGTTTTTTACCTTTTTTCTGTTTCTCCAAAAGTTTACGCTTACGTGAAATATCTCCACCGTAACATTTTGCGGTAACGTCTTTACGGAGTGCTTTAATCGTTTCACGAGCAATGATTTTTGCACCAATTGCAGCCTGAATCGGAATGTCGAATTGCTGTCTTGGGATTAATTCACGTAATTTCTCGGTCATTTTTTTACCGATGTTGTATGCGTTGTCTTCGTGGATTAATGCAGAAAGTGCATCAACCGTCTGAGCATTCAAAAGAACATCCAGTTTTACTAATTTCGAAGTTCGCATTCCAATTGGAGAATAGTCGAAAGAAGCATACCCTTTAGAAACTGTCTTTAAACGATCGTAAAAATCGAATACAATTTCCGCCAAAGGCATATCAAAATTCAACTCTACTCTTTCAGTTGTCAAATACGTTTGATTCGTGATTAAACCACGTTTTTCAATACACAAACTCATAACATTTCCTACGAAATCAGCTTTTGTAATAATAGTGGCTTTAATATAAGGTTCTTCAACTCTGTCCAGTTTTGAAGGCTCCGGAAGGTCTGAAGGATTATTTACTACCAATGCAGTTTCCGGATGTTTCTTAGTGTAGGCCAAATAGGAAACGTTAGGAACTGTGGTAATTACAGTCATATCGAACTCACGCTCTAAACGTTCCTGAATAATTTCCATGTGAAGCATTCCTAAGAATCCGCAACGGAAACCAAAACCTAAGGCCGCAGAACTTTCCGGAGCAAAAACTAATGAAGCGTCATTCAATTGTAATTTCTCCATCGAAGAACGTAAATCTTCATAATCTTCGGTGTCAACCGGGTAAATTCCGGCAAATACCATTGGTTTTACATCTTCAAAACCGGTAATCATATTGGTTGTTGGCACTTTTGCATCTGTAATCGTATCACCTACTTTTACTTCGCGTGCTTCTTTAATTCCGGAAATCAAATACCCAACATCTCCAGCAGAAACAACAGTTTTAGGAACCTGATTTAGTTTTAAAGTTCCAATTTCGTCAGCAAAATATTCATTGTCCGTAGCCATGAATTTAATTTTCTGGCCTTTTTTAATTTCACCATTTACAACTCTGAAGATTACTTCGATTCCACGAAACGGATTGTAAACCGAGTCAAAAATCAAAGCTTGTAAAGGTTCTTCAGGATCTCCTTTTGGAGCCGGAATTTTTTCGATAATGGCTGCTAAAATATTTTCAACACCAAAACCTGTTTTTCCGGAAGCATGAATAATATCTTCTAATTTACATCCAAGTAAATCAATAATATCGTCACTAACCTCTTCAGGATTAGCACTTGGTAAATCTACTTTATTCAATACCGGAATAATTTCCAGATCATTTTCTAAAGCAAGGTATAAGTTAGAAATCGTTTGTGCCTGAATACTTTGTGCAGCATCCACAATCAAAAGTGCACCTTCGCAGGCCGCAATCGAACGAGAAACTTCGTATGAAAAGTCAACGTGACCGGGAGTGTCAATTAAATTTAAAATATATTCTTCTCCCTTGTAAGTGTACTCCATCTGGATGGCATGACTCTTAATGGTAATTCCACGCTCACGTTCCAGGTCCATGTTGTCAAGCAATTGTGCTTTTTCTTCACGGGCTGTAACGGTTTGTGTAGCGCCCAATAATCGGTCTGCAAGTGTACTTTTACCGTGGTCAATGTGTGCAATAATGCAAAAGTTACGTATCTTCTTCATTTTATATTCAATTCTCTAAACGAGTTTTTAGTAATTTTTGGGTATGAATTTGCTCTGCTGTAAATACTTTAGAGCGTGTTATTAAGGCGCAAATATAGCGCAAAGTTTTGGATTCTGGAATGTAGTTGCTGGATAGTTAGTTTTTGAAAACCAATTTCAGTCTTAAAACTCAAAATTAAACCCTTTTTCGGTCAGTTTTTCGTAGATTTCTGAATCAAATTTGTACAGTTTTGCGGCTCTGTGCGAAACATCCTGTTGTTTTTCATCTAACGCAACAAGCAATTTCATATGCAGAATTTTTCTTCGGAAATTGGATTTGTCCAATTCGATACCCAATATTTCTTCGTAAAGATGCATTAGTTGTAATAAAGTGAATTTTTCTGGTAAAAGATTAAATCCAATTGGAGCCTGACGCACTCTGTTACGAAGTTGCATTAAGCTGAATTGCATGATTTCCTTATGGTCAAAAATCAGGTCAGGCAGTTCGTTAATCTTATGCCATGTCGCTTCCATTAAGGTAAGACCGGCTTTTACATTATAATCCTCACGGTTTACTAAAGTGTAATAGCCAATGGTAACAACTCTTCTTCCGGGTACACGGTTTGGGTCTGTAAATGCTTTTAGCTGTTCCAGATAGATGTTATCAAGACTTGTTAATTCATACAAAATTCGTTGTGCTGCATTATCAGAACTCTCCTCTTTTTTGAGCCAGCCACCAAGAAGTCCCCATTTTCCAATACTTTCTCCTTCGGCGTGATGTGCCAAAAGTACTTCGAGGTTTCCCTTATTGAATCCAAATATGACGCAGTCGATCGTGATTCCGTCGATTACCGGATTTTGAATTTCAGAGGGTTCCCCAACATACGTTTTGGAAGTTTTTTTAGAGTGTAAAAATGCCATTTTTTGCTTTTATAAGGCTGGTTTAAAATTCAAAATTAAATCCTTTTTCAGTAAGTTTTGTATAAATTTCCGAGTCAAATTTGTATAACTTGGCCGCTCTGTGTGAAACATCCTGCTGTTTTTCATCCAAGGCAACCAATAATTTCATATGAAGAATTTTTCGCCTGAAATTAGATTTATCCATTTCAATTCCTAATATTTCTTCATATAAATGCATCAATTGCAACAGTGTGAACTTTTCCGGTAAAAGATTGAATCCAATTGGTGCCTGACGAACTCTGTCGCGTAAATGTTTTAGACTATAAGTCAGGATTTCGCTATGATCGTAAATCAGATCCGGAATCTGATTAATCTTATACCACTTTGCATCCGATGCTGTAAAACCTGGCTGAATACTATAATCTTCTCTTTTAATCAAAGCATAATAGCCAATTGTGATAACACGTCTGAGAGGGAAACGATCCGGATTTCCAAATGCTTTTAATTGTTCCAGATAGATGTGATCTAATGCTGTAAGTTCATATAATAATCGGTGAGCCGCATTATCGATACTCTCTTTTTTATTAATCCAGCCTCCCGGAAGTCCCCACTTTCCTTTGCTAATTCCTTCTCCGTGCTGAATTAAAAGAACTTCCAGACTTCCTTTGTCAAAACCAAATATGACACAGTCAATCGTAATGGCATTCATCACTGAAGGGTCATTTTTTACGATAACGTCATTATTCAAATTGTTGACCATAGCTGTTAAAATTTTGACAAATTAAATAAATAAAAATAATACTATATACTTAAAAAGGTACATATTTTTAAAATAGCGGTAAGAATATTCAAAATTTTGAAAATAATATAGATTAATTCGTATAAGTGTTTTAAATCATTATCAATTTAATTAGTTAAATGATGATTTATTAATAATTTTTAATTGTTTAAAATAATTTAATTTGATTAATCAATAAAAATAGTCTTGATATTCTTTCAATTACAAAAAAATAAAGCTAATTTTTTGTTAATATAGAAAAATTGCACTACACTTGTAGTCAAATTAACCATAAGATAAATGTATTTTGACTATAAGTTGATTTGGAGAAAATAAATTACAGCAAAAACTCAAAAAGCCCTTTCCATAGAATTTGATTCAGAAAGCTCTTGATGATTCATTTGGATTAAATACATCTAAAAAATTTTACCAAATGATAATTGATGTAATTGAAAGTCTGAAAACAGAATATAGGATTAAACTATCCAAATTAATGGACCATTTGGCGTAGAGAAATGGTGTTAGATTTCGAAGGGGGGGGATCCTTAATAGAGATTTTGCAAAATACGTGCAAGCGGAGAACTTCAGCACTTAGCGGCAAACAAAAAATTTATGTAACAAATATTTCGAATGCGTATTAATTAGATTAAAAACAACTAACAACAAATTTAACCAAATTATTAATGATTATGAAAAGCAATTATTGTATTAAACCAACAATGCTCCAGCTATACCTGGTGCTGCTGCTTAGCGTATTTACGATGCAGTCGGGTTTTGCACAAGAGCAGTCCCAATTTGTAAGCGGAAATGTGAAATCGGCAGATGATGGTATGAGTATACCGGGAGCTACTGTAGCAATTGAAGGAACGAGAAGAGGAACTTCAACAGATTTTGACGGGAATTTTAGGGTAGAGGCAAAAGCTGGTGATGTAATAACAATCAGTTTTATGGGTTTCAAAACCCAGCGTGTAACTGTAGGAACTCAAAAAATGATTGCTGTTATTTTACAAACAGAAGCAGCAGATCTTAAAGAAGTTGTAGTTATTGGATATGGTACTCAAAAAAGAACAACAGTAACAAGTGCTATAACACAAGTAACTGGGGAAAATCTTGCCAAAACCAGTACTATCAATGCACTTCAGGGACTTCAGGGGCAGGCAGCCGGACTTCAGATCACTTCTACTTCGGGACAGCCTGGAGAGAAATTAAATGTAGTTATCAGAGGTTTGGGTACGACTGGCGGAAGCAACCCGCTTTATGTGGTAGACGGAATTCTTACGGGTGATATTACCTATTTAAACAATTCTGATATTGAATCTATTTCGGTTCTAAAAGATGCCGCTTCATCAGCCATTTACGGATCACAAGCTGCTAATGGGGTTATTTTGGTAACAACCAAAAAAGGGAAAAGAGGTTCTCCGGGACAAATTACTTTTGATCAGTACTACGGCGTACAGTCCGTAGCCAGAAAAGTTGACTTATTAGATGCCAGAGAATATGCCGTTATTATAAATGAAGCAGCAGTAAACTCTGGTAAAAGTCCTTATTTTACTAATAGCCAGATAGCCGCATTAGGAAAAGGTACTAACTGGATGGATAAAATGCTAACAGATAATGCAGCCACTAAAAACTTCTCATTTGGAGCTTCAGGAGGTTCTGAAACTTCAGTTTATTCTACCTCTTTATCCTACTTAGGCCAGGAAGGAGTTGTTGGAGGAAAGGACTTATCCAACTATGAGCGTTACAATTTCAGATTCAACTCAGAGCATAAACTTTATAAGGACGTTTTAACTTTAGGACAGAATCTAAGCTTTGCATACGTGGATAAAAATGGTATTGGAGTTGGAAATCAATACAATAATTCTTTAAGAAGTTCATTCCAGACAACTCCATTATTGCCAATGTATGATGCCGATGGTAATTATTATGACACTACGAATAATAGCGAACCATGGCTGGCAGGTGTAGCAAATCCTTATGCAATGATGGATTACAATAATCAAAACGAAAGCAATAATCAAAAGTTATTAGGAAATGTTTATTTACAGGTTGAGCCAATAAAAAACCTAACATTTAAGACGACCTTAGGACTTGATTATTACGTTTCAGAAGGACATTCATACAAGCCTGTATATCACTTGTCAACTTATGCAAATAATAATTTTGATACAGTAAATCAAAATATGAGCAAAAACAGAAGTATCACCTGGGATAATTTATTAGGATATAAGTTTAATGTTGCCGAAAATCATCATTTTGAGGCCATGGCAGGAACATCCTACATTAATTATGCAGGAACCTCTGTAGAAGCGAATAATGCAGATTCTATTTTTGATGATTTAGAACATGCCTGGATAGACAATACAACTAATAAAGACGGGGCTAAAATAACCATTAAGGGAAAAAAAGAAGAAAATCTTTTAATGTCTTATTTTGGGAGATTAAATTACAATTTTAAAGAAACTTATTTGTTCAATGCAACATTAAGAGCAGATGGTTCGTCAAAATTTTCTCCCGGAAATCAGTGGAGTTATTTTCCATCACTATCTGCGGGCTGGGTGATGTCAAATGAAGCATTTTTGAAAGATTCACAAGCTATTAATTTCCTGAAATTAAGAGCGAGCTGGGGTCAGGTTGGAAATCAGGCTGTTGGGAACTTTCAATATTTAGCTGTAATGAAATCTAACAATACAAACTATATTTTTGGTGATACAGAAGGTTCTCTTACGCCGGGAGCTTATCCTGAAAGATATTCAAATCCTGATTTACATTGGGAAACCTCAGAACAAATAAATCTTGGTTTAGATGCCAGATTTTTAAACAATGCTTTAGGTGTTACTTTTGATATTTATAAAAAAACAAATAAAGACTGGCTAATTCTGGCACCAGTTTTGGCAACTTCCGGAGCTAATCCTCCTTTTATAAATGGCGGAGATGTCATTAATAAAGGGGTTGAGCTGAGCCTGAATTACCAAAACAAAATTGGTGATTTTAATTATAGTGTTAGTGCAAACGGTGCTTATAATAAAAATACGGTTGGCCAAATCCCTAATGAGGATGGTATTATTCACGGATTAAGTAATGAACTTTATGACAATGCTGGTGAGTTTTACAGAGCACAAAACGGATTTCCGTTGGGTTATTTCTGGGGATATAAAACAGGAGGTGTTTTTCAGAACCAGGAACAAATTAACAATTACAAATCAGCAGCCGGTGTAGTATTACAGCCAGGTGCGGCTCCCGGAGATATCATTTATGTAAATACAAACGGTGATGATAAAATTGATGCTTCTGATAAAACCAGCATCGGAAATCCTAATCCGGACTTTACATTTGGTTTCTCCTTATCAGCAAACTATAAAGCTTTTGACTTTTCATTGATGGCAAATGGTGTGGCAGGGAATCAAATTGTACAATCTTACAGAAACCAATCAGGAGCTTTCGGAAACTATACTTCCAGAATATTGAGCCGCTGGCATGGTGAAGGATCTTCGAACACAATGCCAAGGGTTACAGAAGACAACAGAAACTATACGCAATTCTCAGACTTATATGTTCAGGATGGTGATTTCTTAAGAATCAATACGGTTACATTAGGATTTGATTTAGCTAAAATGAATAAATCTAAAACATTTTTTGCAAGCCAGTTCAGAATTTACTTTTCAGTATTAAATCTTCACACTTTTACAAAATACGATGGTATGGATCCCGAAATTGGATTTGGATCTTCCAATGATGACCAAAAGTTTTCATCAGGGGTTGATGTAGGATACTATCCAAGACCAAGAACATATATGTTGGGATTAAATGTTAAACTTTAATAAATAAGATAATGAAAAATACATATTTATATATTTTCTGTTTGAGTTTATTGTCTCTGGGTTCTTGTGAGTTAGAAACAGAGCCTTTGACACAACAAACAGATAGTAATTTTTATAAAACGACAGGGGATGCTTACACTGCATTAGTAGGTTGTTATGATGGTTTACAGGTAGCTACCGGAGCTTCCGGACTAGGTGTTCCTGTAATAAGTGAAGTGATGTCTGATGATTGTTTCGGAGGAACCGGCGCTTCTGATGGGTACAATTATGCATTAATAGATGAATTTGATAAGAGCCGTTCTCCTGCAGACGTGGATTTACTTGACTTAAACTGGAAAAATTATTATAAAGCAATTTATCGTTGTAACGTTTTCCTGACGAAAATGGATCAGATTGACTGGAAAGGAGACACTGCTTTAAGAAATACTTACGAGTCTGAAACTAAATTCATCAGAGCCTACCTGTATTTTGAAATGGTGCGTTTGTGGGGAAACATACCCTTATTAACAGCTCCTTCTATAGAGAATATGCCACAGGCGGCTCCTGAAGAGGTTTATAAGGTTATAGCAGAAGATTTAGTTTTTGCGTCAGAAAATTTGCCTACAGCTGCCTATAATTCCGTACCTGGAGGAAGAATTACTAAATGGGCTGCAAAGTCCTTACTAGGCCGCGTTTATTTGTATTATACCGGATATTATGGCAAAACAGATTTAGCAGGGGTTGTAACCAAAACACAAGCTTTAGGACATTTAGAAGACGTTATTTCAGGGAGTGGTCATGGATTAGTTGATAATTTTTCTACTTTATGGCCAGCGGCTTCAGTTGCTCAATATGCAGGTGAGAGCAATAAAGAAATTATTTTTTCTGTAAAATATACTTATACAAGTGATTACAACGGAAATACAGATGGGAATCATTGGCTGGTAATGTTCGGTATGAGAGAGTTTTCATCTTATCCTTATGGCCGCGGATGGGGAGTTACTGTAAATTCAAAACTATGGAATGCTTTCAGTGCTAATGATACAAGACGCGGAGCAACTGTAATTGGAATTGCAGAAGAAAATATAGCCTTCGACAAATTAAACAGCCAAAGAGAATATACGGGTTACTACAACAAAAAATATTCGCCAATGGTTGACCAAAGCGGAAAAGATCTTCCGCTTGTTTTAGGCAGTGCATTTTGGGATATCAGTCAGTTTCAGGATTATGTAGCATTGAGATACGCAGATGTTTTATTAATGGCAGCTGAATTAGGAAGTGGTAGCGCTCAGTCTTATTTTGACCAGGTGAGACAAAGAGCGTACAAATCTAATTTTACATCAATACCGGCTACTCAGGATAATATAATGAATGAAAGACATTTAGAATTTGCTCTTGAAGGAGTGAGATATTGGGACTTATTGCGTCAGGGTATTGGTGTAGCTTCGTCAAAAATTGCAGAATCTACAACATTATTAAGCGGTGGAGTTTCTACAACAAAAACAATTTCGGCTGCTAAGATTCAGGAGACAAAGGGATTACAGCAAATACCTAATACTCAGATCACCTTGTCAGGGAATGTTTTAAAACAAAATGCAGGCTGGTAATTTTAACTAAAAATTTAAAAAAATGAAAAAGACTAAATTATTAATTACATCATTTTTGATGATAATGGTACTTTTACTTGTCCCATCTTGTTCACCTGAAACATATTCTTTAGAAGAAACGATAGACAAATCGGATATCAATATTCAAGTTACTCAGGATTTACAGGCAAGTCCGGGAGGGAATAAAATAAAACTAAAAAATTTAACCACTGACGTAATTCCTTATTGGAAATATGTTGACGGAAATGGAAATGAATTAGGGCATTCTAATAAAGGTGAAGATGAAATTACTTTTCCTTTCGCAGGAAAATATACGATTTATTTCACTGCTTATACACAAAGTGGTGCTGTAGATGCTGCTCCGGTAACAGTTAATGTTACTCAAAATGATGAGACCTATTTTAGTGATGAAAGATGGAACTTCTTAACTAATGGTGTGAATGGAAAAACCTGGGTTTTATACATGACTGCACCTCTGGAATTTATTGGAAAACCTGCATCTTACCAAAACATTGCAGTAAGTGGTCATGGATGGTGGCCAAATCTTTCTGATATTTCGTGGGCAGGTTTAGAAAACAAAGATTGGGGAGAAGTTACTTTTAATCTTAACGGAGGTTATAATGTTACAGTAAAACAAACTGATCCAACAGCCGGAAGTGCTGTGCAGACAACAAAAACAGGAACTTTTAATTTTAATCTTACTGCAGGTTCAACAAATGACAGGATTAGTTTTAACGGAGGAACAGAAATGTTACATCCAAGCGGACCAAGCTATTTTAGTTCCGGATTTACTTTTACTAATGTTCAGATTGTAGAACTTACCGAGACAACCTTAGCTTTTATAGCTATTAGGGCAGATGGTGATTATTTGATTTATCATTTGGTTGTAAAACCTTAATTATTTAATTTTCATAGTCTCAGTTTTCAAGACATTTTTAATGTTCTTTTAAACTGAGACTTAAATTATTGATATAAAAAACAAAAAAGAATACCATGAATAAAAGAAAAAAATTAAACAGCAAATTTTCATTATTAACATTAGTAGGAGTCATTCTGTTCTGCTCTTGTAATAAAAAAGAAGATGCTTTTTTCAATAGAAAAATTTCTTTTAATTCAGATTGGAGTTTTCATCTTAATGATAGTCTTGTTGATAAAGATACAATTAGTCCTTCTACAAAATGGCGCACTTTAGACGTTCCTCACGATTGGAGCATAGAAGGAAAATTTGATGAAAAAAGCCCAGGAGGTTATGGCGGAGGATCGCTTAACGGAGGTTTGGGCTGGTACAAAAAAACATTTAAAGTTGCTGCAACAGACAGCACAAAAATTACTTCAATTACTTTTGACGGCGTTTATAGAAACAGCGAAGTCTGGATAAACGGGCATTTTTTAGGAAAACGTCCAAACGGCTATATTGGCTTTCAATATGAGATTACTCCTTACTTAAACTATGGAGACAAAAACAACGAAATAATTGTTAAGGTTGACAATTCAAAACAACCCAATTCACGCTGGTATTCGGGTTCCGGAATTTTTAGAAATGTCTGGATCGAAACTACAGATAAACTTCACGTAGGACAATGGGGAACCTATATTACAACCCCAAAAATTACAGCTGAAAAAGCTTCAGTACATATTGAAACTACAATTAAAAATCAATACAAAGAATCTAAAAAAGCTACAGTAACCACAACTATTTTTAAAGAAGACACCAAAGTAACTTCGGTTACTCAAAATATAACAATCAATGCGGATGGAAATCAAATTGTAAAGCAAACAGCTGAAGTTGAAAATCCTGTATTATGGTCAGACGAAAATCCGGAATTGTGCACAGCAGTTACCGAAATTTCGCTTGACGATAAAATAATTGACCAATACAAAACCACTTTCGGAATCAGGGATTTTAAATTTGATCTGAATAAAGGTTTTATTCTGAACGGAAAACAAGTCAAAATAAAAGGGGTTTGTATGCACCACGATTTAGGTCCGTTAGGTTCTGCAATCAATACGCGCGCCATCGAACGTCAGTTAGAAATCATGAAAGAAATGGGTGTAAACGGAATCAGGACTTCACACAATCCGCCGGCAACAGAACTTTTAGAGCTTTGTGACAAAATGGGTTTCATTGTCATGGATGAAGCATTCGACATGTGGAAACAAACAAAAACCAAATATGATTACGGTAACGATTGGGACAAATGGCATAAGCAAGATTTAATCGATCAGTTGTTGCGTGACCGAAATCACGCGAGTATTTTTATGTGGAGCATTGGAAATGAAATTCCGGAACAATGGAATGAAACCGGAATTGAAATTGCCAAAGAATTAGCAGCAATTACACGTCAATATGATAAAACGAGACCAATTACAGCAGGAATGAATCCGCCGGTAAACATGAATATTGATGCCGTTACTTTACAATTCGAGAAAAAGAATGTTTCAATTAATCCGCTTGCAGGATCGGGAGTTCTGGATTTAATCGGATACAATTATGCACATCAAACTTTCGAACATCATTTAAAAAATTTCCCAAAGACACCTTTCATTGCAACCGAGACTACTTCAGGGTTACAGACAAGAGGATATTACGATGCCGTTTCAGATACTATCAAAAAATGGCCGGTTAGTTGGGATAAAAAATTTGATGGAGGTAATCCGGGAAATACCGTTTCGGCTTACGATCAGGTACAAACGCCTTGGGGATCTACACACGAAGCAACCTGGAAAATTATCAAAAAACACGATTTCTTAGCCGGAATGTACGTTTGGACAGGTTTTGATTATATCGGAGAACCAACTCCGTACGAATGGCCATCAGTAAGTTCATATTTCGGAATTGTAGATTTAGCCGGTTTCCCGAAAGATGTGTATTATATGTACCAAAGCGAATGGACCGATAAAGATGTTCTTCATATTTTTCCACATTGGAACTGGAAAGCCGGACAAATTGTTGACGTTTGGGCTTATTACAATAATGCCGATGAGGTAGAACTTTTCGTAAACGGAAAATCAGTTGGAAAACGAAGCAAAAAAGGAGATGATTTACATGTAATGTGGAGAATTCCATTTCAGCAGGGAACTCTAAAAGCAGTTTCCCGTAAAGATGGAAAAATAGTTTTAGAAAAAGAAATCAAAACAGCCGGAAATCCTTCGCAATTAAAATTAACTGCGGACAGAAGCACCATCAAAGCAAATAAAACTGATTTGTCATTTGTAACAGTTGACATTTTAGATGCTAAAGGAACTCTGGCTCCAAATGCCAATAACGAAATAAATTTCTCCTTAAAAGGAAACGGAAAAATTGTTGGGGTTTGCAGCGGTGATCCGTTGAGTCATGAATCCTATAAAGGAACAATACATACAGCTTTGGCCGGAAAATGTCTGGTCATTGTTCAGTCTTCTGATAAGTCAGGTCGAATTGAATTGACCGCTAAAGCAAATGGATTAAAACAATCTACAATTGTAATTACAGCAGAATAAACGCAATTAATAATACTAAATATCAACCATAATGAAAAAAATACAAATAGCCTCCTTGTCGCTGTTTATGGGTTTTGGATTATTGCTTTCGCCAAAAGCATCAGCCCAAATCCAAAATGCAGATGTGCTGAATGCTCCGATAGATATCAGCAAAGATTTTCAGAATTACCTGAATACGTTTTATTTCGCTGATGAATTGGCCTCTTTTGATCCTGCAACAGGAAAAGGAACTATAAAATATTTGAGATACAATTATAAAACACGTCAGGCTTTCAACAATATGATGGTGAAACCTGATACAGAGAAACCAAATGAATTCCCAACAACAGAATACGAGGTTTCACCGGTATTGCCATTCGAAATTCAGTTTGTTTCAGACAGAACAATTCGTATCAAAACAACTTCTGGACCGCAGTTTCACCCACAAAAAGAATCTCTGATGCTGGTTGACGGTGTTGCACCAAACCATCCTGAATTATGGAAATATGCTAAAATCGAAGGCGGTCACAGCTACACAAGCAAACATGGAAAAGTCGAAATTTTGACAAAACCGTGGCATGTTAAAATCTACGATGAAAAAGGAAAACTCCTTACAAGTACACTTCACGATACCGATTTTAAAAATACCTATACGCCAACACTTCCGTTTTCTTATGTTCGCAGAAACAGTGATTACTCCAGAAGTATGGGCGCTGCTTTCAGTTTAGAGCCGGACGAAAAAATATTTGGCTGTGGGGAATCCTTTACACAATTCAACAAACGTGGTCAAAAAGTAGTTTTATGGACGGATGACGCCAACGGAATCCAGAATGAAACCATGTACAAACCGATTCCGTTTTACATGAGCAGCCGTGGTTACGGAGTTTTCATGCACCATTCAACACCAATTACAGTTGACTTTGGAAGATATTTTGCCAGCGCCAACGAAATGTACATTGGCGACGACGAAGCCGATTTGTTTTTCTTTATCGGAGAACCAAAAGATATTTTAGATCAATACACCGATTTGACAGGAAAAGCAGCCATGCCGCCACTTTGGTCATTTGGTTTCTGGATGAGCCGTATTACGTATTTCTCTGAAAAAGAAGGAAGAGATGTTGCCAGAGATTTACGTAAATATAAAATTCCAACAGATGTTATTCACTTTGATACCGGTTGGTTTGATGTAGACTGGAGAAACAACTATGAGTTTGCAAAAGCGCGTTTCCCGGATGCTCAAAAAATGATGTCCGATTTGAAAGAAGATGGCTTTCATGTGTGTTTATGGCAGTTGCCTTATTTCACACCAAAAAATACGTTGTTCAACGAAATCATGGACAAAAATCTGGCAGTAAAAGACCGTAAAGGAAATCTTCCGTACGAAGATGCTGTATTGGATTTCTCAAATCCTGAAACGGTAACCTGGTACCAATCAAAATTGAAAAAATTATTTGATCAGGGTGTTTCTGTTTTCAAAGTTGATTTTGGAGAAGCAGCTCCGCCTGACGGAATTTACCATTCAGGAAGAACAGGTTTCTACGAACACAATTTATATCCGCTAAGATACAACAAGGCTGTAGCCGAAATTACGCAGAAAGAAAAAGGATATACTTTAATCTGGGCGAGAAGTACCTGGGCAGGAAGCCAGCGTTACCCATTGCATTGGGGCGGAGATGCCGAAACTACAAACGGAGCGATGTCTGCAGAATTGCGAGGCGGACTTTCATTAGGTCTTTCCGGTTTTAGTTTCTGGAGTCATGACGTTGGGGGCTTCGCTACAAAATCTCCTGAAAATTTATACAGAAGATGGGCACCGTTCGGCATGTTTACTTCTCACGTAAGAAGCCACGGAGAACCGCCTCGCGAACCTTGGTTATACAGCAAAGATTTCTTAGAAGGATTTAGAAAAGCAGATAATATGCGTTACGAATTGATGCCGTATATCTACGCCCAGGCAAAAGAAAGTTCCCAAAAGGGATTGCCGATGATGCGCGCTTTGTTTGTAGAATATCCAAACGATCCCGGAGCCTGGTTGGTTGACAATGAATATTTATTCGGATCAAGTATGCTGGTTGCACCGCTTTTTGAAGAAGTTGAAGAGAGAGACGTTTACCTTCCGGCAGGGATATGGATTGATTATCAGACTAAAAAAGTATACGAGGGAGGATGGCATAAAATCAAAGCAGGCGAAGTGCCAATTGTAGTTTTGGTGAGAGACGGTTCTGCTATCCCACATATTGCATTGGCACAATCTACCAAAGATATGGACTGGAGTAAATTAACCCTAAAAGTATTCGCAAGTGACAAAATCACTTCGGCGAAAGCCAAAATATTTTTACCGGATGGAGATGCTGTTCAGGAAATTACAGTTACTAAAAAAGGAAATACTTTGGATGTAACACCAAATACCTTAAATGGAAAAACCACTTTTAAAACCGAGTGGCTAAAATAGGTTTTGTTAGAGTTAGTTTTATAAATCGGGTGGAATTCGGTATCACCCGATTTATTTATAAAAGATTAAATAAAATATCATGAAAAAACACCTTTTCCTTTCCGCTGTACTGCTTTCAATTAGTTTTGGTTATAGCCAGAAAAATAAAAATACATACGAACTGGCATCGCCAAACGGACAAAACAAAATCAAATTTGAATTGGTAAAAAACGCTCCGAAATATACCGTTTCTCACGGAAAAACCCAAGTTATTACACCGTCAGATTTAGGATTTCTTCTGAAAGGAAATGAAGATTTAAGTTCAAACTTTGAAATCAAAGGAGCAAAAACATCCACTTTTGATGAAACCTGGGAGCAAGTTTGGGGAGAAAAGAAAAACATCAGAAACCATTATAATCAGTTAGTTGTTGATTTACAGCAAAAAACAGGTAATAAAAGAAAACTGCAGATTCAGTTTCGCGCTTTTGATGACGGGGTTGCCTTTAGATACGTTTATCCAAAACAAAATGTAAAAGACAGTATTTTCATTACGGATGAAAAAACGACTTTTAACTTAAAAGAAGATGGAAAAGCCTGGTGGATTCCTGCAAACAGAGAAAACCGCGACGAATATTTATTTGAAGCTGCGCCAGTCAGTAAATTAGATACGGTTTTAACTCCGCTAACAATCGAAAGTAAAAGTGGATTGGCTTTAAGTTTCCACGAAGCAAATCTGATTGATTTTGCCAGTATGACGTTGGTGAATAATAAAGGAACAGAACTAAAATCAGATTTAGTGCCTTGGCCTGATGGAGTAAAAGTTCGTGTAAAAGATACGTTTACTTCATCATGGAGAACGATTCAAATTGGAGAAAATCCGGGTGAATTGATTACTTCTTATTTGGTTTTAAACCTGAATGAACCAAACAAATTAAAAAATACAAATACTTATTTCAAACCATACAAATATTTAGGCATCTGGTGGGGAATGCACATCGGGAAATATACTTTCTGGGAAAGCGACAAACAAGGTGCCACTACAAAACACGCAGAAGAATATATCGATTTTACAGCAAAAGAAGGTTTCAATCATTTATTAATCGAAGGCTGGAACAAAGGCTGGACGCCGGGATGGTATGAAAATCGTATGCACATGTTCAGTTTCACGAAAAGTGCTGACAATTTCGATTTAGAAAAAGTGGTTGAATACGGAAAGAAAAAGAACATCGAATTAATCGGATACCATGAAACGGGCTCCAACTTAATTAATTACTTAAAAGAGGTTGATGAAGGTTTTGCTTTATACAAAAAATTGGGAATTCACACCGTAAAAATTGGTCACGTAGGTTCTAAACTGAATATGAAACAAATGCACTTCGGACAATTTGGGGTGAATTATTTCAGATACATTTTAGAAAAAGCAGCGCAATACGATTTAGCGGTTTTATATCATGAATCGATAAAAGATACCGGTGAACGCAGAACATTTCCAAACATGGTTTCGAGAGAAGCAGCACGCGGACAGGAATACAACGCCTGGAGCGAAGGAAATCCGCCAAACCATTTAAGTATTATTCCGTTTACAAGATTACTTTCCGGCCCAATGGACTTCACACCCGGAATTTTTGATGTTGAGGTAAAACAAGGGTATCCGGGAAAAAGAATTCAGGGAACAGTGGGGCAGCAATTAGCATTGTATGTAGTACTTTATTCTCCAATTCAAATGCTTGCCGATCTTCCGGAAAATTACGAAGGAAAACCAGCTTTGCAATTCTTAAAAGATGTTCCAACCGATTGGGAAGATACCAAAATCTTAGAAGGAAAAATTGGTGAATACATTACAACAGCAAGAAAAGACAGAAACAGTGCAGATTGGTATTTAGGAACATTAACAAATGAAAACCCAAGAAAAGTTGAGATTTCCTTGTCATTCTTAGATTCAAACGCAACTTACGAAGCACAGATTTATGTCGATGCTGAAGGTACAGATCAAAAACACAATCCTGAAGCAGTAGCAATTTCGAAGAAAACAGTAAAATCTACAGATTCTTTGAAATTGAATTTAGGAGGAGCCGGAGGAGGTGCAGTGAGATTCAGGAAATTGTAATCAATAGATTTTCTGTAAGTGCGCAATATGCAGAGACGCACAGCAGTGCGTCTAACATTTAGAATTAAAACCATTTTCAAGATGAAAAAACTTTTAATAATAATAGTTTTAATTAGTTCAGTCAATTTGTTTGGACAAGACCGAACCATAAAAGTAGATTTCAACAAATCTTCCGGAAAATTAAACACCATGTTCAAAGAATGCATTGGTGCCGGAAGAGCAAATGAGGGTCTAAGAGCCGACTGGCAGCAGCAATTGGCAATGGTAAAGAAAGAATGTGATTTTAAATACATCCGAATGCATGGTTTGCTCACTGATGATATGGCGGTTTACAGAGAAGATTCAAAAGGGAATCCGGAATACAATTACCAATATGTTGACGTTTTGTTTGACTTTATTGTGAGTCTGAAAATGAAACCCTTTGTAGAATTAGGTTTTATGCCCAATGCACTGGCAAGCGGAAAAGAAACCATTTTCTGGTGGAAAGGAAACGTGACCCCACCAAAAGATTATAAAAAATGGGAAGATCTGATTCGGAATCTAACAGCACATTTCAAAGAACGTTATGGAGATGAAGAAGTAAAAACATGGTATTTTGAAGTGTGGAACGAACCGAATTTATCACCGGGTTTCTGGACAGGTACTCAGGAAGAATATTTCAAATTGTATGAATATGCAGTCCGCGGCATAAAAAGTGTAAACAAAGATTATAAAGTTGGAGGACCTGCAACTGCCGGAGCAGCGTGGGTTCCGGAAACAATTGAATTCGCTGTTAAAAATAATGTGCCTCTGGATTTTATTTCCACACATACTTACGGAGTAAAACAAGGATATTTAGATGAATTCGGAACTTCGGGAACAGTTTTAAATAAGGAAGAATTTAGTGTAAGTGGCGATGTACTCAATTCACGCAAGCAGATTACCAATTCGGTTAAACCAAATCTGGAACTGCATTACACTGAATGGAGCTCATCTTATACGCCTGCAGATCCAATTCATGACAGTTATCATTCCGCAGCGTATATCCTTCAAAAGCTAAAAGAGGTTGGCAATGCGGCAAACTCTATGTCATACTGGGTTTTTACAGATATTTTTGAAGAGCCAGGTCCAAGATTTACGCCTTTTCACGGTGGTTTCGGATTATTGAATACACAGGGCATTAAAAAACCGGCTTATTTCTCCTATTATTTTCTGAACAAATTGGGGGAAACAGAACTTCAGAATACAGATAAGGCTTCATGGGTGACTAAAAATGCAAAAGGAGATGTTCAGCTTTTATTCTGGGATTTTACCAATACACATCCTGGAGACAAAGTCTGGAACCAAACTTATTATGTACAGGATTTGCCTTCGAAAGAAAAAGGAAAAATAAAAGTTGAAGTTTCAGGCCTTCAAAAAGGGAAATACACTTTAGAAATCTATAAAGTCGGATATAAATCAAACGACGTTTTTGCAGATTATCTGGCAATGGGCAAACCGGCTCAGTTAACTAAACAGCAGGTTACTTCGCTTAAAGAAAAAAATAATGGAGCCGTAATCGCAACAGAAAAAATAACAATTGACGCAACAGGCACTTACAGCAAAGATTATAAAATCAATGAAAATGATGTTGTCCTTTTTAATCTGATAAAACAGTAAATACTACCAAAAATAAATTAAATACCATTTTAAAGGTTTTTTGTGAGGATCAAAATCTTTAAATCTAAAAACAAAACGATATGAAAAACAAAATTTTACGACTGTCGGCATTGATGGCTTTTGTGGTTTTTACTTCCTGTAAAAACAATGCACAAGAGTTAGATACTGATTCCGTTCAAAAAGAATATACAGGAAAAGAAATAGGTTCAGAGTTTGACACTGAAATTGATAAACTGGTTGCTCAGATGACCCTTGAAGAAAAAATAGGCATGCTGCACGGTAACAGTATGTTTACTTCCGGAGGTGTAAAGCGTTTGGGTATTCCGGAATTAAAAATGGCTGATGGACCACTGGGAGTTCGTGAGGAAATTTCCAGAGACAGCTGGGCTCCGGCAGGTTTAACAAATGATTTTGCCACCTATTATCCGGCAGCCGGAGCTTTGGCAGCCACATGGAATACAGAAATGGCATACACCTTTGGAAATAGTGTTGGCCAGGAAATGCGAGCCAGAGATAAAGACATGTTGCTTTCTCCGGCAATTAATATTGTGAGAACACCGCTTGGTGGAAGAACCTATGAATATATGACCGAAGATCCGTTTTTGAACAAAAAAATGGCAGTTCCGATGGTTGTAGGTTTACAGGATAATGATATTATGGCTTGTGTAAAACACTTCGCAGCCAATAATCAGGAAACGAATCGTGATTTTGTTGACGTGCAGATTGACGAGCGTACATTGCGCGAAATTTATCTTCCGGCTTTTGAAGCTGCTGTAAAAGAAGGAAAGGCGTATAGCATTATGGGTGCTTACAACAAATTCAGAGGCGAATATTTGTGTGAGAATGATTATATGCTCAATAAAATCCTTCGTGATGAATGGGGCTTTAAGGGAGTTGTGGTTTCAGACTGGGCAGCGGTACATTCAACAGTAAAATCGCTTCAGAACGGACTGGATATCGAAATGGGAACACCAAAACCTTTCAATGAATTTTTCCTTGCGGATAAATTAATTGCTGCCGCAAAGAACAAAGAAATTTCGGAAGCTGAAATTGATATCCATGTAAAAAGAATTTTACGCACTTTGTTTCAGGTAAAAGCAATAGGAGGAAAAGAACGTGTTAAAGGAAGTATCGCAACCGAAGCACATTATCAGGACGCTTATAAAATTGCTGCGGAAGCTGTGGTTTTATTAAAAAATGAAAACAATGCATTGCCTTTAAAATTAGACGGAATCAAATCAATCGCCATAATTGGTAATAACGCAACGAAGAAAAATGCGCTTGGCGGATTTGGTGCCGGAGTTAAAACAAAAAGAGAAGTCACACCACTTGAAGGTTTAAAAAACAGACTTCCGTCAACCGTTAAAATTAATTATGCCGAAGGATATTTAGAAAGATATGATGAAAAAAATAAAGGAAATTTAGGTAATATAACGTCAAACGGTCCTGTGACAATTGATCAGTTAGATCCGGCCAAATTACAGGAAGCGATTGAAGCAGCCAAGAAATCTGATGTTGCGATTGTTTTTGCCGGTTCAAATCGTGATTATGAAACTGAAGCTTCTGATCGAAGAAATTTAAAATTACCATTCGGACAAGAAGAATTAATCAAAAAGGTGCAAGCCGTTAATCCAAGAACAATTGTAGTAATTGTGGCTGGTGCCCCTTTTGAAATTGAAGATATCAGTAAAAAAACTGCAGCTTTAGTATGGACATGGTTTAATGGTTCAGAAGGAGGAAATGCCGTAGCAGATGTGTTGCTTGGAAAAGTAAATCCATCCGGAAAATTACCATGGACAATGCCTAAAAAACTGATGGACTCTCCGGCTCATGCAACAAACAGTTTCCCCGGAGATAAAGCCGTTAAGTATGCCGAAGGAATTTTGGTAGGATACCGCTGGTTTGATACTAAAAAAATCGCACCCCTATATCCATTCGGATACGGATTGTCATACACTAGTTTTGCTTTCGAAAATACAAAAGCAGACAAAGAAGCGTATGCTTCAAACGAAACTATTTCTGTTTCAGTAGAGGTAAAGAACACCGGAAAAACAGATGGGAAAGAAGTAGTACAGCTTTATGCATCCAAATCCAATTCAAAAGTAACACGTGCTGAAAAAGAATTAAAAGGTTTCGTGAAAACATTAGTAAAATCAGGAGATTCAAATACAGTAACAATTAAGGTTCCGGTTAAGGAACTGGCCTATTATGATGCAGCTGCTAAAAAATGGACAGTTGAACCGGGAAAATATACCTTGAAAATCGGAAATTCTTCAAGAGATATCAAAAAAGAGATAGTAGTAACCATCAAATAAAAAATCAAAACAACCACACTTTATTAACTTAAACAACCAAATTAAAATGAAAAGAATAATAAACAGCTATGTATTTAGTTTTTTATCCTGCATAATTTTTGCCGGGGTATTTGCCTGTAGTGCTGATAAAGAAACCGCGCAGGATTTGACAATTAAAGGTCTTACTGCAAGCACCAATAAAATTGATTTTGAAAGTAGCGAAAGTACTAAAGAAATTAAAATCGAAACAGATGCAACCGCCTGGTTGTTGAGTAACTCAGGTGCAGGCTGGGTGAAAATTAGTCAGTCCGGAGGTACTTCGGGAAGTACTACAGTTATAGTTACAGCCTTAGCAAATACAACAACTCAAACAAGAACAGCAATTATAACATTAACCTCAAATGACGCTAAAACTGTACAAATTACAGTTTCACAGGCTGGGATTGCAGTTTCTCAGGGATTTCCCGACTATAATACAAATCCCATTGCTGCCGATGCTACAGGGATGAGCAGTACTGCTGTACAATTGGCAGCGAAGATGAAAATGGGCTGGAATATTGGAAATACATTAGAAGCAACAGGAGGAGAAACTGCCTGGGGAAATCCAAAGGTTACAAAAGCCTTGATTGATTTGGTTAAAGCCAATGGATTTAATGCGATTAGAATCCCATGTTCATGGAATCAGCATATGGAAAATGCTGCAACAGCAAAAATCAAAACAGATTGGTTAAACCGTGTTAAAGAAGTTGTTCAGTACTGTGTTGATAATGATATGTATGTAATTGTAAATATTCATTGGGACGGCGGATGGCTGGAAAAAAATAACACAGAAGCTAAGAAAGTTGAAACTAATGCCAAACAAAAAGCATTTTGGCAACAAATAGCTACACATTTAAGAGGATTTGACGAACATTTGCTTTTTGCCAGTGCCAATGAGCCGGATGTTAAAGATGCAGCAGAAATGGCAGTTTTAGCTTCATATCACCAAACATTTATTGATGCTGTTCGCTCAACCGGTGGTAAAAACGCTTACCGTAATTTAATTGTACAAGGGCCATCAACAGATATCGAAAAAACGAATCAATTGATGAAAACGCTTCCTACAGACCCTGCTGCAAACCGTATGATGGCAGAGGTTCACTTTTATCCGTATCAGTTTACATTAATGGCAGAAGATGCAGACTGGGGTAAAATGTTTTATTATTGGGGAGCAGGAAATCATTCGACTACAGATACTTCAAGAAATGCTACCTGGGGTGAAGAAGCTGATATAGATAAGTTTTTTCTATTGATGAAAAATCAATTTGTAAACAAAGGAATTCCGGTAATTTTAGGAGAGTTTGGAGCTATCAAACGTAATTTAACCGGTGATGCTTTAACATTGCACCTAAAATCAAGAGCCGACTTTTTAAAATATGTTGTAAAACAGTCTAAAGCAAACGGCTTAGTCCCTTTTTATTGGGATGCAGGAAATTTAGGAACAAACACCATGTCTTTATTTGACAGAAGCAATAATACCGTATATGATTTACAAGCATTAACAGCATTGCAGGATGGGTTAAAATAAATAACGACATTATAGGATTAACCGTAAAGATCGCTAAGTAAATGCAATTTGCAAAACGCAGCGAACTTTGCGGTTTCTTTTTGTATTTTCGATTAAACTAAACTCTAAAAAAATGAAAAAATACACAATCTTTCTTCTTTTGATGTGCTGTATGGTAAATGCCAATGTCAAAATGCCTTTGTTGTTTTCAGACGGAATGGTACTGCAGCGCAATAAAGAAATTCCGGTTTGGGGCTGGGCTGATGCGAATGAAAAAGTAACCATTCATTTTAATAAACAAACTAAAACCATTCAGGCCGATAACAGCGGAAAATGGATGGTGAAATTAGCAGCCGAAAAAGCCGGAGGCCCTTTTGAATTAACCATTACAGGGAAAAACAAAATTATTATCAAAGATGTTTTGGTAGGTGAAGTATGGATCTGCAGCGGACAATCGAACATGGAATTTCAGGTTTCAAAAACTATAAATGCCAAAGATGAAATCAATGATTCAAATTACCCGATGATTCGTCATTTTGGAGTAGCTCAGGAACTAAACGGAACTCCAAAAGACGATTTGAAAGCCGGAAAATGGGAAGTTTCAAATAAGGAAACTGTTGGTAATTTTACAGCGGTAGGGTTTTATTTTGCCAAAAAAATATATGGCGAATTAAAAATCCCAATCGGAATAATAAATACTTCATGGGGAGGAACTAATGTAGAAACCTGGACAAGCCGCCAAGCATTCGAAAAAAGTGATGACTTTAAAGCGATGATTACTGATGTTCCAACGTTAAATGTCGATTCTATTTCGAAGTTGTTTGCCGTACGAATGAAAGAAAGAGTCGAAAAAATTCAGGGTACACCGGTAAATGCAGATAATGAAGTTTCTTTTAAAGAAACAACATTCGATGATTCGAATTGGGGTGAATTAAATACACCAGGTTTATGGGAAAACCAGCCATTAGGAAATTTAGACGGTGTGGTATGGATGCGAAAAACGATAACACTTTCAGCAGAAGACATTAAAAATCAAGCCATTTTAAGCCTTGCAAAAATTGACGACGAAGATATCACCTACGTAAATGGAATTGAGGTTGGAAAAAATACTGTTTATGATACTAAACGAGTGTATACCCTTCCTGCCAATATTTTAAGAGAAGGAACAAACGTAATCTCAGTAAGAATTGTCGACACCGGAGGAGGTGGCGGAATTTATGGAGAAGCTTCTGACTTAAAACTAACTCTCGGAACTAAAATCATTCCGCTTGACGCAAAATGGAAATTTAAAGTAATTGCAGTAAAAACAGCTTTATCTCCAAACAGTTATCCTTCATTATTATACAATGCCATGGTAAATCCGTTGGTTCCGTATGCGATCCAGGGCGTTTTGTGGTATCAGGGCGAAGCCAATGTGTGGAGAGCCAATCAATACAAAAAAGCATTTCCGTTGATGATCCAGGATTGGCGAACTAAATTTAATCAGGGCAATTTTCCTTTCTATTTTGTTCAGTTGTCCACTTTTGATGAATTTGGAGGAAATAGTAAAAAAGGCAGCCGTTGGGCTGAACTCCGTGAAGCGCAATCCGAAACTTTAAAAGTACCCAATACCGGAATGGCCGTTACAACAGATATTGGCAACGCAACAGATATTCATCCAACCAACAAGCAGGACGTTGGGCTTCGTTTGGCAGCCATTGCGCTGAATAATGTTTATGGTAAAAAACAAATTTTTAGCGGACCAACATATAAATCTCAGGAAATAAAAGGCAGTCAGATTATTTTGACTTTTAATAATATTGGAGGCGGACTCACAACACCAAATAGTTCTGAATTAAAAGGATTTGAAATTGCGGGTGCCGACAAAGTTTTTCATTCTGCAAAAGCAATAATCAAAAACAACACAATTATCGTTTCCAGCGAAAATGTGTCAAATCCGGTTGGAGTACATTACGGATGGGCAGATGATGATACAGAAATCAATCTTTTCAATAAAGAAAAATTTCCGGCATCGCCTTTCAGAACAGACAATTGGGAAATGATTACGGCCAATGAAAAATATAAAATAAATCCGTAATAGTAGATACGGGTTTCAAACCCGTCTGTACGAAACCCGTCTCTACTGAACGTCTGAATGAATTCGTTTGTCCGGCAAAAAATTAAAAATTATGCAATTTCTAAAATCAAAAATCCTGTTATTATTGTTTTTTTTATCGCTTGCCGTAAACGCACAGCAGCAAAAAGACAATATAAAAGACGGATTTTATCAAAATCCGATATTTACAGGCGATTATCCTGATCCGTCCATAATTAGGGATGGTGAGGATTATTATATTGTGCACTCCTCATTTAATTATTATCCCGGATTGTTAATCTGGACATCAAAGGATCTCATCAACTGGAAACCCGTTACACATGCGCTCAAAAAAAGTGTTGGCTCGGTCTGGGCTCCCGATTTAGTAAAACTCAATAGCAAATTTTACATCTATTTTCCGGCTAACGAAACCAATTATGTTGTTTGGGCAGATTCGATAAACGGTCCGTGGAGCGATCCCATCGATTTAAAAATTGGCAATATTGATCCCGGACATTTTACAGATGATAAAGGGAATCGGTATTTATATTTCAGCAATGGAAGTTATGTTCCGCTTTCAAAAGAGGGTTTAGCAGTTTCAGGAGAAAGCAAACAGGTTTATGATGGATGGAAAATCCCTTCAGAATGGTCTATTGAATGTTTTTGTATGGAAGGCCCAAAAGTTTTTAAAAGAGGTGATTACTATTATTTGACCACTGCCGAAGGAGGAACTGCAGGACCTGCAACAAGCCACATGGTAATTTCAGCAAGGTCAAAATCGCCTTTGGGACCTTGGGAAAATTCACCTCATAATCCAATTTTAAGAACAAATGACACTTCCGAAAAATGGTGGTCAAAAGGTCACGCCACACTAATTGATGATGTCAAAGGAAATTGGTGGATGGTTTTTCACGGTTACGAAAATGGCTATTACAACATGGGACGCCAGACATTGCTTCAGCCTGTAGAATGGACAAAAGACGGCTGGTACAAAATGAAGGATGATATTAAAACGGAGGTTCCAATAAAAAAGCCGGCAGGACAAAACATAAAGAGTAATTTCACACTTTCTGATACTTTTACTGGAACGAACCTCAATCCGCAATGGCAATTTTTTGATGAGTTCGATTCCAGAAGAGTCACATTTTCTTCAAACGGAATAAAAATCAAAGGAAAAGGAACAGGTATTGGTCAAAGTTCGCCCTTGTTGTGTACACCTTCAGACCATTCGTACACTGCAGATGTAGAGGTTCAAATAGAAGGCAATGCTTCGGCAGGATTAGTTCTTTTCTATGATACTAAATTATTTACCGGAATCGCTTTCGATAAAGAAAATATAATGGCGATCCTTAGAGTATGGCAATTTCCTACTGTAAAAGGAGTGAATAAAACACACTTATTTTTACGCCTCGAAAAAAAGGAACAGGTAGTAAATATGTTGTACAGCATCAACGGAAAGGATTGGTTAAAAATCGAAAATTCTGCTGAGGTAAGCTATTTCAACCATAATGTACAGAGTGGCTTTATGAGTCTTCGTTTAGGACTTGCCTCCGTTGGAGAAGGTTCGGTGACGTTTAGGAATTTTGTTTATAGCCCTTTGAAATAAAATGGTTAAATTTCAAAGTAAATATCGAGTTGAAACCGCGAGGGCTAAGTGGTGGAATTATGATAATCCCGGAGATTATTTTATTACAATTTGCACCAAAAATAGAGATCCTTTATTTGGATACATAAAGGATGGAGAAATGATATTGAATGAATATGGTCAAATTATATTAGATTGTTGGCTGGATTTACCGAATCACTATGATAATATTATTTTGGGAGAATTTCAAATAATGCCCAATCATATTCATTGCATCGTTGGAGTGAATGATTCAAAAATAATAATTCCCGATTCGGATGACGTAGAGACGGGTTTAAAACCCGTCTGTACCGAACCCGTCTGTACCGCGGGTAATATGGCAGATAATTTTGTGATTGAAAATCCAAATAAAAAAAATCACGGTGTATTTGAATTTATTAGGGCATTAAAATCATTTTCGTCCCGGAAAATAAATGAAAGAAGAAATTCAAGAGGAGTTTCAAATTGGCAGGAAAGATTTCACGATCATATTATTAGGAATGAAGCAGAATATGATAGAATTAGAAATTATATCATAAATAATCCTAAGAAATGGGATGAGGATTGTTTTTATACGTAGAGACGGGTTTGAAACCCGTCTGCATTTATGTGTGAATTGAAATAATTGCGATGGGTAGAGACGGGTTTCAAACCCGTCTGTACTGAATACCGTTTGTACCGATTCAGAATTTTTAGATTAAAATCATTTTTTATGAAAAAGTTATATTTAGTTTTTATCATTTCCATTTTTTGTGGAAAAATTACAGCACAGTCCAGTCATATTTTATGGTACAACCAGCCAGCCGATTTTTTTGAAGAAACACTGGTTTTAGGAAACGGAAAAATGGGGGCAACCGTTTTTGGCGGAGCTAATTCAGATAAAATTTATCTGAATGACATCACGCTTTGGTCGGGTGAGCCTGTAAATGCGAATATGAGCCCTGAAGCATACAAAAATATCCCGGCGATTCGTGAAGCGTTAAAAAACGAAAACTATAAACTGGCCGAAGAGCTAAACAAAAAAATCCAGGGAAAAAACTCAGAGAAGTATGCGCCTTTAGGGACATTGGAAATCAATAATTCAGAGAAAGGAAAAGCAGTAAATTACCATCGTGAACTTGATATTTCAAATGCTATCTCAAAAGTAAGTTACGAAATGGCTGGTATAAAATATACCCGGGAATATTTTGTCTCGGCTCCGGATCAAATTATGATAATCAAATTGAAAAGTGATCAAAAGGGAGCTCTAAATTTTGATATTAATTTAAAAAGCCTTTTAAAGTCAAATGTCGAAGTAAGAAATAATATCTTAGTAATGACAGGTGCTGCTCCAATTCATGAAAATGCAGGATATAATGTTGTGTCAAAATATCTGAACATAAAAGAAAGAGGGACAAGATTTACGACTTTAGTCCAAATTAAAAAAACAGACGGAAAAATTACAAGTTCCAGAGAAACCTTAACCTTAAAAGACGCGACAGAAGCTATTATTTATGTTTCAGTAGCCACAAGTTTTAATGGTTTTAACAAAAATCCAGCAAGCGAAGGTTTAGATGACGTATCAATTGCAGTACAAAATCTAAACAAAGCCTATGAAAAACCATTCGATAAATTAAAAGAATCTCATATTGCCGATTACCACAAATTCTACAATCGTGTCACTTTAGACTTAGGAAAAACCACCGCTCCCAATTTAGCGACTGACGAACGTTTATTGCGCTACGCTGACGGAAAAGAAGACAAAAACCTCGAAATTTTATATTTCAATTTCGGTCGTTATTTACTCATCAGTTCGTCAAGAACTATGGGCGTTCCTGCGAATTTGCAGGGACTTTGGAATCCGCATTTGAGTCCGCCATGGAGCAGTAATTATACCATGAACATCAACGTGGAAGAAAATTACTGGCTGGCAGAAAACACAAACCTTTCAGAAATGCATTTGCCATTGCTGAGTTTCATTAAAAACCTTTCGGTAACCGGAAAAATTACAGCAAAGACTTTTTATGGAGTGGATAAAGGCTGGGCTGCAGGGCACAATTCAGATATCTGGGCTATGACCAATCCGGTTGGTCAATTCGGAAAAGAAGAACCTATGTGGGCCTGCTGGCCAATGGCGGGTGCATGGTTAAGTACACATATTTGGGAACATTATATTTTTACACAAGACAAAAACTATTTAAAAAATGAAGGTTATCCGCTGATGAAAGGCGCTGCCGAATTTTGTCTGGGCTGGCTTGTACCCGATAAAAATGGAAATCTAATCACTTCGCCATCAACTTCACCTGAAAATCAGTATAAACTTGCAGATGGTTTCGTGGGAGCGACACTTTATGGAGGAACAGCTGATTTGGCGATGATTCGTGAATGTTTTGATAAAACAATCAAAGCTTCAAAAATTTTAAATACTGATGCTGATTTCAGAACCAAACTAGAAAAAACACTTGTAAAACTACATCCGTATCAAATTGGTAAAAAAGGAAACTTACAGGAATGGTATTTTGATTGGGAAGATAAAGATCCAAAACACCGCCATCAGTCACAATTATTCGGACTGTTTCCGGGCGATCATATTACACCTTTAAAAACTCCGGATCTGGCAGAAGCATCTAAAAAAACACTCGAAATAAAAGGGGATGAAACAACAGGCTGGTCAAAGGGTTGGCGAATTAATCTCTGGGCAAGGCTGTGGGACGGAAACCGTGCTTATAAAATGTACCGTGAATTGCTTCGTTACGTAGACCCGGATGGAAAGAAAACCGAAAAACCAAGAAGAGGCGGAGGAACATACCCGAATTTATTCGACGCGCATCCGCCATTTCAAATCGATGGTAATTTTGGTGGTGCAGCTGCCGTTGTAGAAATGTTAGTGCAGTCAGATGAAAACGAAATCAGATTATTGCCGGCTTTACCCGATGCCTGGGAAACCGGAAATGTAAAAGGAATCTGCGCCCGCGGTGGATTTGAAATCGCTATGGAATGGAATAATAAAAAACTAACAAAAATTTCAGTTTCTTCTAAAAATGGAGGAAAAACAACTTTAATCAGCGGTGATAAAAAACAAGATATCACATTGAAAAAAGGGCAGAAAATAGGGATAGACTGGTAATATAAAATAGAGATACCTAACTTAGGTATCTCTATTCTGTTTTAATAACTCTTCTGATTAACAAAACAATAGAACCCATAATTGTAAAGCAACCTAATTTTAATTAACTTTGAAAATATATTTTTATAATTATGTCTTACAATCCAACAACAGTGGCTAATTATTTCATAGAGAAATATTCCAAAAATGGAGATCTTACCCCTATGAAAATTATCAAGCTAACCTATATTGCATATGGCTGGTATCTGGCGCTGACAGATAAACAACAAAAGCTTATTGATGAAAACCCGATTGCCTGGGATTTTGGCCCTGTGTTCCCTTCTTTGTATTACAGTATCAAACAATACAAAAAAGAAAAAATCACTGAAAAAATTCCAAATGCTACCAAAAACGAAAAAATAGCAAGTGAAGATGAACAGTTTTTAGACAAGATATGGGAAGTATACGGAAGGTTTGATGGTGTATATTTAAGTGCCTTAACCCATATTGATGGAACTCCCTGGCAAAAAGTATATCGAAAGGATTTGAATGCAGTTATTTCTGATGAGGACATTTTTGAGCATTATAAAAAGTTAAAACCAATTTCTACTTAAGATGTCGTTACTCAATTTAAGCCAGATTTCTATTGAAAATAGTGCCGCAGTCAGTCCTATGGATATCGATAACGCCCGCATACAAAATCAAATCCTTGAAGACAGGCTCGGAAATGCAAAAGTAGGGCGGTTTATTGAAGACACGATTTTACGAAGATATCTTACTTATATTTTCTCTTTTATTATTTTCCTGTGGTTGGCAGCAGTTGTCTCAATTTTGTATTTCAATCACAATCTTCTGAATCTGAATCTTTCAGAAAATGTACTGATAACTTTATTGACAACTTCGTCTGTAAATGTAATCGGAATGATGCTGATTATTCTGAAAAATTTATTCCCTCAGGTACCAAATTAGAGTCTTTAGGCTTTAATTATTTTTTAGGGCTGAGTTTATAATTAAAGCAACCCAATAATGGAAGAAATTATTCAAAAATATTTTTCTGATCCTCAATCTGAATTTGAATATATAGACAAAAATACATTTAATCAAGCAACTGAGCTCGAAGCAATTGCTAAGGTTGAAAAAGAACTAAATATAAAACTTCCAAAAGACTATAGAGACTTTTTGTTAATCACAAATGGTTATGATGGTACTCTTGGTCAATCACATGTACAATTCATTAGACTGGAAGAAGTTGTGAAATATACAGAAATGTATTGTGGCGAATTTTTTCCTTGGACAATTTATTTAGGCTCTGATGGGGGAAACGAGATGTTTGTTCTTGACAAAAGAGAAAAACAATTACAATTCGGAGTAATGCCTTTTATTGGAAATAAGGAAGACTTTATAGCTCTCGGAAATACTTTTGAAGAGTTTGCAAAACACTTGTATTATAATGATTATTGGGACAACAAAACATAATCGGTAATTTGATTATGCAAACTTAAAAACTTCATAAAGTATTTAAGGCTAATTACTCTTCACTAATTACTAAGGACTGAATGCTTAAATTATTCTTTTTCTGAAGACTTTTCAGCATTCACTTTTTTCAGTCTTTCATATCCTTTTTCAATTGAAGGATATACAAAAGCCGCTACTTTTTTAATCGGATTATAAAAAATATAGTGATCTAAAGTTTCTTTCTTAGCGAAAGTGTGATTGAAATTAATTTTTTCAAACAGCGCAATAAAAATACTTACGATCAAAACGGTTTTCAAAACTCTGAAAAAACCTCCACCCAATTTGTTGATCCATCCCAAATAAGCAAAATCAGCTATTCCGGTTAAAATTTTTGCTAAAAAATAAACACCTATTACCACTAAAATAAAAGTCAGGATAAAAGCGGTAACCTGAACCGTGTTGGGATTCCAGGAAACATATTTTACAATAATATTTTTTAGAAAAGAAGAGAATTTAATGGCTATATAAATTCCTAACAGTAAAGAAATAAAAGAAGCAACTTCTACAAAAAGGCCATTTTTGATGCCTTTGTATAAACTGAAGGCTAAAAGTGCCCCTAAAATCATATCGAAAAAACTCATGTTGATTAACTTTGAAATGGATTATATATTTCTATTTTTGCGAAAAATAGATAAAATGAGAAAAAGCGTATTAATTAAAATTCTTTTTGTTTTTTGCACTGTATTGTCGATGTCATGTTCAAATGATGACGGCGGCAAAGATACTACATCAAATGAAAAATCAGTTCTAATAAAAAAAATAACAGAAACAGTTTATTTTTCCGATGGCTCAGAAACGAGCATAATGGATTTTGCCTATGAGAATAAGATTTTGAAAAGTGTTACTACAAATACCCGGTATAAAACGGAATTTTTATATGATGGTGAAAAGATAAGTAAGATGAATTACTTTAGAGATAATGTAGCTTCTGGTTCTGCTGTATTTCATTATAATGGAGATTTATTAAGCTATATCTATTCTGAAGGAGACCCGGATGAAAAAACGGAATATTCATATGTTAATGGAATCCTTACTTCAGAAAAATCAGGTTATATGGATGAAAATAAATATATTATTCAAAGAGAATTATCCATTTCTTCTGATAATGCTAAGAATATAACCCAAATTATAAATAAGTCGTCCTTAACAGGTTCTGAAATAATTTCAAAAAACAACTATTTTTACGATAACAAGAACCACCCAATGAAATTTATGAATAAATATTATCGGATGGTTTTTGTTGTAGAAGGATTTGGTGGACAAACGACGAATAATGTAGTGTCAAGAGAATCCTATTATCCGGTTAATAACGAAGTCCCTGAATATTATATTTCTGAAATAATTTATAATAATGACAACTTTCCTGTAGAAATAAAAAAGATTTCGAAAGAAAGTAACAATGTAATTTCAAAAACGGTTATTGAATATCAATAAATAAAAATAGAGTCTTAAAATATTCATTCTGTGAAGTTTTCATAATTTTAATGTGGTTGGGTTTTAACTCCGTATCTTTGCAGGCTAAATTTTATGATTTTGTAATTTATAATTTACAATTCATAATTCACAATTATAAGAATGTCCAGAGATACACAACTAAAAGAGCGCTGGGAAAAGCTCGTCGATATACTTTCCAATCAGTTTTCGCAAGGCGAAGATCTGGATCTGGATTCCATAATTTATCTTATTGGAGTTCAGGAACTCGGGAAAGTTCACCGTGAATTCAAAAAAGATGAAAAACTAAACCTGATGCATATTGCAATCTGCCGATTGTTGGAACCGTACGGTTTTTACGAATTCGAATATTTCGACACAGATGGCTGGCCGCATTATAAAGTAAAAGAACAACTGCCAGCATTAAAAGCCGGTGAACAATCGGTTTTGATGAAAGAAGCGATTGTAAATTATTTTTTAGAAAGAGAACTGATTGATTAAAAAACAGATATTGGAGAGAAGATTTTAGATTTTGGTCTGAAAATATAACAGAACTTTAGAAATACTTCTGACTTCTCACACCTAATATCTGACTTTTTTCCTTAAATTTGTACCCTCAATTGAAGAATGGAAATGATAGACAAGATAAAAGAACATATCGAGGAAGCTAAAGCCTTTAATGATAAAAACAAAGAATCTTTAGAGAAGTTCCGTGTTAAATATTTAGGAAGTAAAGGTTTATTGAAGGAGCTTTTTACAGAGTTCAAAAATATACCAAACGACCAGAAAAAGGATTTTGGACAAGTAATAAATACTTTAAAAGCTGTTGCTGAAGAAAAAGTAAGGGTTATTCAGGAGGAGTTGGAAAGCAAGGAAGAAGTAAAAGGCTTTTTTGGAGACTTAACGCGTTCGCCTGAGCCTGTAATTATTGGCTCACGCCATCCTATTTCGATTGTTAAAAATCAAATTATAGATATTTTTGCCAACATCGGTTTCAACGTTTCTGAAGGTCCGGAAATCGAAGACGACTGGCATAATTTTACAGCATTAAACTTACCGGAATACCATCCGGCGCGTGATATGCAGGATACCTTTTTTATTCAGACCAATCCTGATGTGCTGTTGCGTACGCATACATCATCTGTTCAGGTGCGTTATATGGAAAATCACAAACCGCCAATTCGTACCATTTCTCCGGGACGTGTGTTCCGTAATGAAGCCATTTCGTCACGTTCACATTGTATTTTTCATCAGGTTGAAGGATTGTACATTGACAAAGACGTTTCTTTTGCCGATTTAAAACAGACATTGCTTTATTTCACGAAAGAAATGTTCGGAAAATCGAAGATTCGTCTGCGCCCGTCATACTTTCCGTTTACAGAACCAAGTGCCGAAATTGATATCTACTGGGGTTTAAAAACCGAAACCGATTACCGTATCACAAAAGGAACTGGATGGTTAGAAATTGGAGGCTGCGGAATGGTTGATCCAAACGTTCTTAAAAATTGCGATATCAATCCTGACGAATTCAATGGTTTTGCTTTCGGAATGGGAGTAGAGCGTATTGCCATGCTGCTGTACCAAATTGGTGATATCCGTATGTTTTACGAAAATGATGTTCGTTTCTTAGAGCAATTCAAAGCAAATATTTAAAAAATAAGTTACTAGTAAATAGTGATTAGTGAAGAGCTTTCTTTCTAATCACTATTTACTTTTTACTATTTACTAAAAAATGAAAAAAGATATAACAATCCCCGAAGTTGAAAACGTATTCTTAGCCGCCGTTCAGGAATGGAGCGATGATTTTATGGAAAAAGTCTGGTACGCTTATCTGGTAAACGACAGCGACTTTAATTTAGACAGCGTGATGGTGGTTTCAAAAGCATTTGGAACAATTGAAGGGGAAATGAAAAAAACGTCTATTTTACGTCATGCGTTTGTTGAGGTTCCTGCGGTTTCAGTTGTAAAAATCGAAATGATCGAAAAAAGTCTTTTGGTTTTGAACAACGAATTTATGGTAACTTTCTTTATCGGAAATACGTTGTACGATAAGAAATTCATCTTCAAGTCAAACTTAATCAACGAAAACAATACGGAAGAAGTGCCGATTCTTTTTGTTGAAGGGATTATGGTGAAATAAAATAGGTTTTAGAAAGCCCGCTGATTGCATCATGTAATTCGTCAGTTCGAGTGTTTTTTGAGTAGAGAAACGGAAAAAAAATGTATCGGGAACTTTTATGAAACCAAGACTTCTCTATACATTTTTGGTTAATAAAACGTATTTTCAAAATCAATCTTAAATCCAAAAAAACACTCGAAGTGACGTCAGTAGTGTTAGTTTTAAAACCGATAAACCTTCTCAGGCGTCACACAGTAATCCAGTTTTATATCCGATTCAAAAACATCATCAATCCGATCTACAGCTTCAAAAAAGGAAAGCCCAATTTTGATGGTTTCGGGTTTGCATTCCGCTAGAAATTTATCGTAAAACCCTTTTCCGTAGCCAATACGGTTTCCAAAAATATCAAAAGCCAAAAGCGGTACAAAAACCACTTCAATAGTTTGAGAAGGAACAGGTAAACCATTTACAGGTTCTGGGATATTATATTCATTTTTTTTGATTTTAGTATTGTCCGTCAATAAAAAATGAGACATCATTCGGGTTTCAAAATCACTTTTTGAAACCACAATTTCTTTGTCTTTTCCTGAAAGTAAGTGTAAAATATATTCTGTATTAACTTCTTTTTGTTCCTCAATTGGAAGAAAAACATGGTAATAGGCTTTATTCCAAATAGGTAAGTTGATTAATTGATTGGTAATCTCCAGGCTTTTTCCTTCAATAGCTGTTTCAGAAAGGTTTTTTCTAAGATTTTTATAATGCAGTCGCAGCTCTTTTTTAGTCGTTGGCATTGTCGTCAATATTTTTAGAGATATGGTAAATCGCGTCGCCTTCATATACAATTGGCGAATGATTGGCATTGATTACAAACCCGTCATGCGGTGCTTTTACTTTTTGCTCGAATTTACCAAAAGGATCAGTAATAATGGCTAAAATAGTTCCTTTGGTTACAAATTTGGTAATCATATTGTAATCGTGTAACAAGCCGGATTGTTTAGCCCGCAGCCAAACCGAATTTTTAATATAAATTGATGGAAAGTCAGCTTTTTCAACAATGTGTTTTGGGTCCAGCATATTTAAATAATGAAGTAAACGTTTTACTCCTTTTACACCTTCATTAGCAACGGGATCATTAATATCCAATGATTTTCCGCCTTCAAAAAGCAACATTTTAACATTGGCTTTTTCAGAAGTATTTCTAAAAGAACCATTAATGTTTTTAGAATACAATGTAAATGGAGCATCAAATACATCAGCCAAAATCTTTAATTCGGGATTGTTTTCTGTAATTCTAATCTGAGGGGCATTGAATCGGCTTGCGCCACCTGCATGAAAATCTACTGCATAGTCAATAAGCGGCAATACCTGATTGGTAATATGAAAAGCAAAACGACTTGCAAGTGAACCTTTTTTGCTTCCGGGAAAAACACGGTTCAGGTCTCGTCCGTCAGGAAACTCCCTTGATTTATTGACAAAACCGTAAATATTGATAATCGGAATGCAGATGATGGTTCCTCTTGTAGGACGGTTGATTTTTTTGCTGATGATCTGGCGTACAATTTCGACACCATTAATTTCATCGCCATGAATTCCGGCAGAAAATAAAACCACCGGACCATCAATTTTGGAACGCCGAACAATAATCGGAATATTGAGTTTGGTTGTGGTATGTAATCTGGCGATTTCTACATTTATCGTTTTGTTTTCTCCGGGCAAAATCGATTCGCCAAAAAGAACCATCGGGGCATTGTTTTTCATGTCGAATTATAAAAGTTAAATATAAAAATTATTCTTTGGATTTCGTAAATTTGAAAAGAATTCATTGTTAAGCTTTCCAATGCGGATCGGAATGGTTTTTGACACGATTTCTTCATCTCTTCAGAAATAAACAGCATGCAAATACCGTCTTTAGAACTCCAAATTCAAACCCTTCCGGACAATCCGGGAGTCTATCAGTATTATGACAAAGAAGGAAAGATATTGTATGTTGGAAAGGCCAAAAATTTAAAAAAAAGGGTTTCTTCTTATTTCAATAAAATTCACGATACAAGAAAAACGAATGTACTGGTTCGAAAAATCGTAACTATCAAACATATTGTAGTTCCTACTGAAACGGATGCCCTTTTATTAGAAAACAACCTGATCAAATCCTTGCAGCCGCGTTATAATGTATTACTTCGTGATGATAAAAGTTATCCCTGGATCTGCATTAAAAAAGAACCTTTTTCGAGAATATTCCTGACCCGAAGAATGATAAAAGACGGATCCGAATATTTTGGTCCATACACTAATTTCAAGATGGTCTATACTATTCTGGATCTAATCAAAGAATTGTATCCGTTAAGAACCTGCAATTACGATTTGAGTGAATCCAATATCAATTCGGGTAAATTTAAAGTCTGTCTGGAATTTCACATAGGAAATTGTAAAGGACCTTGTGAAGGAATAGAATCTTTGGAAGATTATCAGAGACAAGTTGATGCAATCCGCGAAATCCTAAAGGGAAATTTCAAAGAAAGCATGAAAGACTTCAAACGTTTAATGAATCAGTATGCACAGAATTTGCAGTTTGAAGAAGCACAAAAAATCAAAGAAAAAATAGAAATTCTCGAAAATTACCAATCGAGATCGACCATTGTAAATCCAAAAATTACCAATATTGATGTCTTTTCGATTGTGTCTGATGAAAGTGCGGCTTATGTTAATTTTCTGCAAATATCACACGGATCGATTATTCGTTCGCATACTTTGGAAATAAAGAAAAAACTGGACGAACCTGATGAAGAATTGCTGGAACTTGCGATTATTGAACTTCGGGAACGTTTTCAGTTAATGTCAAAAGAAATTATTGTGCCGTTTGAAGTTGATTTAGGCGAAAATATAAAAGTTACTGTTCCACAATTGGGTGATAAAAAGCAAATTCTGGATCTGTCAATTCGAAATGCCAAATTTTACCGAATAGAACAACTTAAACAATTGCAGATTGTAGATCCTGACAGACACGTAAACCGTATCATGGCACAAATGCAAAAAGACCTGCGCTTGCCAAATGAACCGAGGCATATTGAATGTTTTGACAACTCCAATATTCAGGGAACAAATCCGGTGGCAGCCTGCGTGGTTTTTAAAGACGGGAAACCCAGCAAGAAAGATTATCGCCATTTTAACGTAAAAACGGTTGTGGGTCCTGACGATTTTGCTTCAATGACCGAAATCGTATACCGTCGCTATAAACGATTGCTGGACGAAAATGAACCGCTTCCGCAACTGATTATTATTGATGGGGGAAAAGGACAATTATCAGCGGCCCTGAAAAGTATTGATGAGCTGGGATTACGCGGTAAAATTGCCATTATTGGAATTGCAAAACGTCTCGAAGAATTGTTTTATCCCGGAGATTCGATTCCGTTATATCTCGATAAAAAATCTGAAACATTAAAGGTTATTCAGCAATTACGAAACGAAGCACACCGGTTTGGAATCACTTTTCACCGTGATAAACGAAGCAAAGCGGCCCTTAATTCGTCTGTTGAAAGTATTCCGGGTATTGGCGAAAAAACAATGCTTACGTTAATACAACATTTTAAGAGTGTTAAAAGATTGAAATTGGCTACAGAAAAAGAAATTTCTGATGTTGTGGGAGTATCAAAAGCCAAAAAAATTGTCGACTTTTACAAAATAAATTAGTACTTTTCTTATGCGCCTAATCCAGCTGTTCATTTCAAACGTCGGGTCAAAAAACTTTTTTTCAATTGCAAAAAAAGGAGCTTCTATGGTCGCTCTTTTTTTACAGGAAAAAATAGCTTTTTGCCTCTCGCCGTTTTCCATTTCCATCTGGGGCGGAGTATTAGTGTCTTTAATACTTTTAGTGATTACTCCTCAAAAATCGTTTTCACAGGAAAAAAAACAGGACAGTATCAAAAGACCCAAAATTGGTTTGGTTTTAAGCGGAGGCGGAGCCAAAGGATTTGCTCATATTGGTGTTTTGAAAGTTTTAGAAGAAGCAGGAATCAAAGTTGATTATATAGGCGGAACCAGTATGGGAGCCATCATCGGCGGACTTTATGCAACAGGATATAATGCCGCACAAGTTGATTCTATTTTCAAAAAAACCAATTTTGACGAATTAATTAATGACTATATTCCAAGATCTTCCAAAAATTTCTACGGAAAACGAAATGACGAATTATATGCAATCGTATTACCTTTTAGTAACTTAAGGGTTGGAATTCCGGAGGCACTTTCAAAAGGAATGTACAATTATAATTTATTAAGCAGTCTAACCCGTAGTGTTCGTCATGTACGTGATTTTAATCAACTGCCTACTCCTTTTTTATGTATAGGAACTGATATCGAAACCGGTGAAGAAGTATTGCTCAACAAAGGAAATCTGGTACAGGCTATGGTGGCAAGTGCCGCTTTTCCGTCTTTATTCTCACCTGTTGAAGTAGATGGGAAATTATTGGTCGATGGAGGCGTCGTTAATAATTACCCTATTAAGGAAGTTCGTGATCTGGGAGCAGATATTATCATTGGAGTGGATGTTCAGGATGATTTGCAAAACCGTAAAGGCCTGAAAAATGCTACCCGTATTCTCGTTCAGATTACCAATCTTCAGTCTATCGAAAAGATGAAGAGCAAAAGAGCTGATACCGACATTTATATTAAACCGGATATTCGTGATTTTGGGGTCATATCATTTGATAGAGGTGGAGAAATTATCCGAAGAGGAGAAGATGCCACATTTGAGGTGTATGAAAAAATTAAAGCTTTGGCTAATGAACAAAATTTTTATAAAAAGCCCAAATTAAAAATAGCTTCGGATACGCTTGAAATAAAAAAAATAAACAACACAAGGCTGAAAGATTATACTAAAGAGTACTTAACAAGCAAGCTTCGATTTAAACCGGAAAGTACTATAACTTATGAAGATCTTCGGGTGGGAATAAATAATATAGATGCCACACATAATTTTAGTGCGATCTCTTATTCGCTTGAGCCAAACGGTAATAAAGATGATTTGAATTTAGTCCTAAAAGAAAATCCGACCCATACCTATTTAAAGCTGGGGCTGCATTATGATGGACTCTATAAAAGTGCTGTTTTATTAAACCTGACCCACAGAAAAACATTTTTAAAAAACGATAATACGTCTCTTGACATTATACTTGGGGATAATTTCAGGTATGATTTTAATTATTATGTCGAAAACGGATTTAATATCAGTTTTGGTTTCAACTCAAGGCTTAATCAGTTTAACCGAAATGTAACAGAGACCATCAGTAAGCAAGTTACAGGAAATCCAAGTGATAATTTGATCAATGTCGATTTTATGGATATCTCCAATCAGGCTTATTTTCAAACCATTTTTGTTCAAAAATTCCTTATGGGAGGTGGATTGGAATATAAGTTTTTAAAAATAAAATCTCCCACATTAGATACAAATTCAATAATTGATGAAAGTAATTATTTTAGTCTTTTCGGATATTTGAAATATGATTCTTTTGATAACAAAAGCTTCCCAAGAACAGGGTGGTATTTTTCAGGGGATATTCAGACTTATCTGGCATCATCTAATTATACAAATCAGTTTAATCCTTTTTCAACTGCAAAAGCTGAAATTGGAATTGCAAGAACAGTTTTTAATAAAGCGACAATAAAATTCCAGTCAGATGCAGGATTTGCTTTTGGTAATGACAGCGTGCCGTTTTTTGATTACATTCTGGGAGGATATGGCTATAATAAAGTAAATAACTTCAATTATTTTTATGGTTATGATTTTCTGAGTATTTCCGGTGATAGTTACATTAAAGCAGGGATAACTTTTGATTATGAAATATTCAGAAAAAATCACCTTAATTTTTCTGCCAATTATGCTAATCTTGGTGATGATCTTTTTAGTACCGTAGATTGGATTGATATGCCTAAATATTCCGGTTATGCCGTAGGATATGGTTTAGAAACCATTATTGGCCCCATAGAAGTAAAGTATTCATGGTCTCCGGAAAATCCAAAAGGATATACCTGGTTCAATATCGGATTTTTGTTTTAATTTGTAATTTAACTCAATAAAAATTACGATATTTGTTGTAATGAAAACAAAATGGATAGGTTTATTAGAGTATCTTCAATTCCTCATCAAGAGAAATCCTGAGTAAACGGCCGAATTGAGATGATTAGTCAATTATGAAATTGAACTAATTATCTGTTCACACAATTCAAATTTTCGAATTATCTAATTTATAAATTATCTAATTGAAAAGCCATGCCATTATATCACAAACTTGGAAACTTTCCTCAAAAGAGACACACCCAATTCGAAAAGCCTGATGGAGGTTTTTACTACGAACAATTGTTTGGGACTGAAGGTTTTCATGGACATTCTTCATTGTCTTATCATGTACACAGACCTACACAGGTCAAAGAAATTTTAAACTCGTATTCGGTTGAACCAAAAATTGCAATCGGAAAAAACATAAAATCATTATTATTTAAAGGTTTCGAATTGAAACCTGAAAACGACTTTTTAGACAGCCGAAAAGCAATGCTGGTCAATAAAGATTGTATTATTGGTTTGGCAGCCCCGAAAGAATCGCTTCGAAATTATTTCTACAAAAATGCCGACGCAGACGAAATGCTTTTCATTCATCGGGGAAAAGGAAAACTGCGTACGATGTTAGGAAATATTCCTTTTGAATATGGCGATTATCTAATTATTCCCCGCGGAATTATTTATCAAATTGATTTTGAAACCGAAGATAATCGACTATTTTACGTCGAATCTTATTCTCCATTTTATACCCCAAAACGTTATAAAAACCAATCAGGTCAGCATTTAGAACATTCTCCTTTTTGTGAGCGTGATTTTATTTTGCCAAGCGAATTGGAAACACACGACGAAAAAGGCGATTTTTTAATTAAAATCAAAAAAGAAGGCATGATTCACGAAGTGGTTTATGCAACACATCCTTTTGATGTTGTGGGTTGGGACGGCTATAACTTCCCATATGGATTCTCGATTCACAATTTTGAACCTATAACGGGACGTGTTCACCAACCGCCTCCGGTACACCAAACTTTTGAAACGGCCACTTTTGTCGTTTGTTCATTCTGCCCAAGACTTTACGATTATCATCCGAAAGCCATTCCGGCGCCTTACAATCACAGCAATATAGATTCTGACGAAGTTCTATATTATGTAGATGGCGATTTTATGAGCCGTAATAATATTGAGCAAGGTCATATCACTTTACATCCAAAAGGAATTCCACACGGACCAGCGCCAGGCGCAATGGAACGCAGTATTGGTCACAAAGAAACTCAGGAATTAGCCGTTATGGTGGATACTTTCCGCCCATTAATGGTTACAGAAGAGGCTATGGGTCTTGATGACGGTCAATATTACAAGTCTTGGACTGAATAATTAGTCAATGTGCCAATTTGATAATTAGAAAATTTCTTTAATTAGAAAATGTGTCAATTTGGAAATTAGACAATTAAATATTGTAATTTTAAACTTACAAAATAAATTATCTAATTATCCCATTTTCTAATTATCAAATTAAAACAAATGACTTTTAACGAAAAATATAAAGAGAACGCTCTTTTAATAAAAACCTTCAATTTTGCATTAAATATAATTGACTATACAACCGAACTTCAAGATCAAAAGAAATTCGTAATTGCAAACCAATTATTAAAAAGCGGAACATCAATTGGAGCAAATTCAAAAGAGTCACAAAATGCAGAAAGTAAAGCAGATTTTATTCATAAATTAAAAATTGCAATTAAAGAAGCAGACGAAACAGAATATTGGTTGTTTTTATGCGATGCACATAGCGAATATCCAAAGTGTAGTCGTTTATTAAATGATCTCTCAGAAATTTTAAAAATTTTAAATAAAATAATATCAACATCTAAGAGGAATTAGAAAATTAGAAAATGTGTCAATTAGACAATTAATACATTTCAAGAATTATCTCATTTTCTCATTATCAAATTATCTAATTATGAGTAAAGAAGTAAAATCAGTAGAATACGGATTAGAGAAAATATTTGAAGGAGCTCAGGATTTCCTTCCATTATTAGGAACAGATTATGTAGAGTTTTATGTAGGGAATGCTAAACAATCGGCACATTATTATAAAACGGCTTTCGGTTATCAGTCATTGGCGTATGCGGGATTAGAAACTGGAGTAAAAGACAAAGCCTCCTATGTTTTGAAACAGGATAAAATCAGAATTGTTTTAACAACGCCTTTAAATGCTGATTCTCCAATCAACGAGCACCTTAAAAAACATGGTGACGGTGTAAAAGTTGCTGCACTTTGGGTTGAAGATGCTACAAAATCTTATGAAGAAACCATGAAGCGCGGTGCCCGTTCTTTCATGGAACCAACTGTTGAAGAAGATGAATTTGGTCAGGTGGTTCGTTCCGGAATCTATACTTATGGAGAAACAGTTCATGTTTTTGTAGAAAGAAAAAACTATAACGGAGTCTTTCTTCCTGGCTACAAAGAATGGAAATCAGATTACAATCCGGAGCCGACAGGATTAAAATATATTGATCACATGGTGGGTAATGTAGGCTGGAACGAAATGAATATCTGGGTAAAATTTTACGAAGATGTTATGGGATTTGTAAATTTCCTTTCTTTTGATGACAAACAAATCAATACAGAATATTCTGCTTTGATGAGTAAAGTAATGTCGAATGGAAACGGTAGAATTAAATTCCCAATCAATGAACCGGCTGAAGGGAAGAAAAAATCCCAAATTGAAGAATACCTGGATTTTTATGGCGGACCCGGAATTCAGCATATTGCTATTGCGACAGATGATATTATAAAAACCGTTTCAGCTTTGAAAGCGCGCGGCGTTGAATTTTTATCTTCTCCTCCGCATACCTATTATGAAGCAATTCCGGAAAGATTAGGTGTTCATATGGATATGATGAAAGAAGATTTAAACGAAATTGAAAAATTAGCCATTATGGTCGATGCTGATGAAGATGGGTACTTATTGCAGATATTTACGAAGCCTGTTCAGGACAGACCGACGCTTTTCTTCGAAATTATACAAAGAATGGGGGCAAAAGGCTTTGGTGCAGGTAACTTTAAAGCCCTTTTTGAGTCGATAGAAAGAGAGCAGGAATTAAGAGGAACTTTATAAAAACTCCAAAAATTCAGATATTGTAAAAAAAACCACTATAAATTAATGGTTTTTATGCAAATGTTTTGTTAAACTCCCTTTTTGCTATTTATTATCTAAACTTAGTATCTATCTTTGCACTCGCAAATCAGGAAGGGGTGGTTTCCTTCCTAATTGATATAAATTTTCATAATTTATAGTTTTTTGGTTAGTTAATAGCATAAAAACTCAGTCATTCTTTGACTGAGTTTTTTTGTTTTGGTATATTTGGAATAAAATTTGCTTTTATCGCCCATAAACAGTAAATATCTTATTATGAAAAAATTAGCTCTATTCATATTTATACTCGCCACATTAAGTTTTGATACTTATAAAGAAGATGCTTTTGATGTGGGAGAATATTTCAAATTCAGGATTCATTACGGAATTGTAAATGCCGGATATGCCACTTTAGAAGTTAAAGACGCCGTTGTAAATAATAAAAAAGTTTTTCATGCAGTGGGTAAAGGATATACAACCGGCATGTCTAAATTTTTCTTTAAGGTCGAAGATTTATACGAAAGTTATTTTGATAGAGAAACCGGCGGACCTTATCGATATATTCGAAAAATAAACGAAGGAGGTTACACCAAAAATCAGGAAGGTTTTTTTAATCAGTCACAAAATAGGGTTTTGGTGAAAGATTATAAACGAAAAACCGAAAAAACGATTGTAGTTACAGAAGATGTGCAGGATATAATTTCATCCTTTTACTATTTGCGTAATCATCCTAACATCGATAAATTAAAATCGGGTGAATCTATTACAATTGATATGTTTTTTGATGATGAGATCACAAAATTTAAGTTAAAATATATAGGTCGTCAGGATATTACAACTAAATTTGGCACCGTTGCGACTATGGTCTTTAAGCCCATGGTACAAACAGGACGTGTTTTTAAAGAAAAAGAGAGTGTAACGCTTTGGATAACAGATGATGATAACAAAGTTCCTGTTAGAATAAAAGCAGAATTGGCTGTAGGGTCGCTTAAAGCTGATATTGACGAATACAAAGGATTAAAATATCCATTTAAAGTAAAAAAATAATGAATACCACAGATAATTCTGAATCAATCCTCAAAGAAATTGATCTTAAATTTCAAGCTATAAATCAAAAAACTGATGTTCAGCTGGAAGGGTTGCTTTGGTCTAAACCAATTACGTACTGGGATTATATCCAAACGGATGCACTTTTAAACCTGCAGATACAGCGTACTACGCTTCCTGATGAAATGGTTTTTATTATGTATCACCAGGTCAACGAATTGATTTTTAAAATGATTCTGTGGGAAATAGATCAAATTGCCGATACAGAAAATATTCAGGTAGAATTTTTTAGCGAAAGGCTTTCCAGAATTACACGTTATTTTGATATGCTTACCAATTCTTTCAGCATTATGGAAAACGGAATGGATGTGGATCAGTATATGAAATTTAGAAATACGCTTACTCCTGCAAGCGGTTTTCAAAGTGCTCAATACAGAATGATCGAATTTGGTTCAACAGATGTTCTCAATTTAACGGATCGAAGATATAAGGCTAATTTTGATGAAAACACCAATTTAGAAACTTCTTTTGAACATTTGTACTGGCAGGCAGCAGGAAAAGATTATCAAACAGGTGAGAAATCTTATTTACTTCAGGAATTCGAAAAGAAATATAAAGGACAGTTCCTCCGTCAAATGGCCGATTTTAAAACTAAAAATATCTGGCAAAAGTTTACTCAGTTACCAATTCAAGATCAGCAAAATACTGAATTGATTCAGGCAATGCGTCATTATGATTACACAGTTAATATTACCTGGGTAATGCAGCATTTAAATACAGCTATAAAATATATTCTGGAAAGCGGAAAAGGAAACGGAGAAGCGACAGGAGGGAGCGACTGGCAAAAATATATGCATCCAAAATACCAAAGACGCATCTTTTTTCCTAAATTGTGGACCGAAGAAGAATTGTCCAATTGGGGGAATGAGCCAACCGCTTAGTTTTCCAGAAAAAATGTATAAGTTTGAAAAAAGCATTCGTAATTATAATTGTCTTATTTTCAATTGTTTCTTGTAATAAAACAGAAGAAAAAGTTGAAATTAAAATTAGTAAGCCAAAAACTAAAAAGGTAGAATTTGGATTTAATTACAATGATTTTAATGTTGTTCATGACACTGTAAAAAAAGGAGATTCTTTCGGATCCATAATCCAGGGTCAAAATATTGGTAAAAAACAGGTTTATACTATTGTCGAACAGGTAAAAGATTCTTTTAATGTAAGGACTATTCGCTACAATAAACCTTATACCATTCTTCGTTCAAAAAATAAAACCAATAAACTGCAGGTTTTTATCTATCAACCCGATGCACTTACTTATTATGTAGTAGATTTTAGGGATAGTGTTGCAACTGCTTACAAAAAAGTAAAACCGGTTACGTTCAAACGTAAAATAATAGGCGGAGTTTTAAAAAGCTCATTATCTGAAACTTTAGGAAATAATAGTGTCGAAGCCGCCCTTGCCAGCCGAATTACCAAAGTGTTTTCATGGTCAATTGATTTCTTTAAACTTAAAAAAGGAGATCGTTACGGTTTAATTTTTACAGAGCGTTTTATTAATGGTAAAACTTACGATGGTGTTGAAGATCTTCAGGCTGCATTTTTTGAATATAAAGGAAAAATCGTTTATGCTTTTCCATTTGAAAAAGATTCCCTTTCCGGAAAAATTGAATATTATGATGATGAAGGAAAAACGCTGAAAAATTTCTTCTTAAAAACCCCAATTAAATTCAGCCGAATTACTTCGAGATTTACAATGAACAGGTTTCATCCGGTACAGCACAGATGGAAAGCTCACAAAGGGACTGATTATGCAGCGCCAAGAGGAACTCCAATTTCTACAACAGCTTCCGGGGTAGTGGAACAAACAGGTTATACTGCCGGAAACGGAAATTTTGTAAAAGTAAAACACAACGGAACCTATTCGACTCAATACCTTCACATGTCGAAAATTCTGGTTCGCCGTGGACAACGTGTTACACAAGGGCAAACCATTGGACTTGTTGGAAGTACAGGATTAGCTTCCGGTCCTCATGTTTGCTATCGATTCTGGAAAAACGGCATTCAGGTAGATGCACTCCGACTTAACTTACCAACCGGAGAATCTTTAACAGGAAATGACAAAACCCGTTTCTTAAATCAAATGGAACCTCTAAAAAGAGAGTTGGATAGTATTGGTAATCTGTAGTATTCTTAAAACATGAAAAATAAACGCATTAAAGAAACTCTTGATGAGACTTTTTCAGATTTAAAACTATTCTACCGAGATACTAATTTGACTGACAACTTAATTGAAAAATACAAAGTTGGACAAATAATCAAAGAAAAAGGATTTACTGATATGACTTCTATTGGCGGCGGTCTGTTAGGGAATTTTAGATATTTAATTGCAAGTGCTAATGCAAAAGATTTGTCTAAATTCAATCCTGGCTCAGCTAAAATAGGGCATTTTCTTTTGGATGAGATTACATTTTTTAAAGTTTTGGATATTCAAAAAATCAATACTAAAACACAGGTTTTTCTACTTCATATTCCGGATAATTCACTTTCACTTTTTAAAAATTCAACTTCTAATATTGAAGAAGAAATAACGGAGAAAGCCAGACAAAAATTTAGTTCTAAAATCAATTCTCCTTTAATTCCTGAATTACAAACAGAAGACTGGAAAGAAAGGATAAAATCACCAATCGGAATGAATGATCTTGGCGAAATGTTCTTCGATGATTCTACTATAAAAACTGAAGAACTAAAAAGGATTGAAATCAACAAGGATAAAAAAACAATTGAAATTAATAAAAAGCCGTGGTGGAAGATTTGGTAGTTATAATGATGAACTTTATTAAAAGACTTTTCGTTTTTATTATTTGTCTCGTAATAGTGTCTTGTGAAAGAAAAATAGAAGAAAAACACATAGAAGAAAGAACCGGAACAAAAAAGTTATTTTTAGAACCTATAAATCAACTTTCTTATGAGTGGCAATTAGTTTTCATAAAAAATGGCACGTCTAAAGATTCTGTCTTATCAAATGATATTCAGTTCATCAATGATTCAATTCTTAAAGGAAAATTTAAACTGGATATTTCAAAGTATGAAATTGAAAGTAGAAAGAAAGAATGTTATCCTATTTGGCTTCGAAAGAAATTGTTCGATGAATTTTACAATGAAGGTTATAATAATTTAGGAGATTTAAATGGAGATAATAAAACTGATTCAGTATTCGTTTTACATGCACTGAATTATTGTGAAGAAGGTGATTCGTATTATTTTACAGATAACTCAATTCCACGTATATTAACTGATTCAAATTGTTGTCATCCCTCTAACATTATAAATATTGGAGATATTGATGAAGACGGAAAAAGTGAAATAGCGGAGTATTATTCTTCATGCGCTAGCAGATATAAAGCCATTACCATATATAGTTTAAAAAAATCCAAATGGAAAGAAATCAAATCATTCTCCTTTGTTTTGAATGATAAATATTTTATTGACAAGGACTTCAAAAAACTATTTAGAAAAACATCTAAAAATCACCTTGAATATTATGAGATATCAGATGTAAATATGGAAGGAGATTTAGTTGCCGCCTGGGAAAAAATAAAAATAGAATAGTTTAAACTTTTATCACTCTTATAAATCGTTTTCGTAACTAATTGCCATGCAAAGAAGTATTAAAAACTAATTTCAGTATTTTTGTGTTTCTAAAAAAAAACTACAATTTTATAAAAATGGCTTTAAATACAACAAATCCAACAGGAACTGATGCGTGGAAAAATCTTCAAAACCACTTTAACGCAACTCATACGACTACTATACAGGAATTATTTCAACAAGACCCTACTCGTGTTGAAAAATTCAATTTGCAATGGAATGACTTTTTGGTAGATTATTCTAAAAACAATATTAGTGAAGAAACAATTTCGCTTTTGTTAGAACTAGCGAATTCAATTGAATTAAAAAGTGCTATTGCTCAATATTTCGGAGGAGAAATTATCAATCAGACAGAAAACAGAGCGGTTTTGCATACTGCTTTGCGTGCACCGGAATCTGCAGTTATAAAAGTAGACGGAGAAAATGTAATTCCGGAAGTTTACCAAGTACAAAATAAGATTAAAAACTTCACTAACGAAGTAATTTCGGGAGAAAGAAAAGGATATACCGGAAAAGCGTTTACTGATATTGTAAATATTGGTATTGGAGGTTCTGATCTTGGTCCGGCAATGGCTGTGGAAGCGTTGCAATTTTATAAAAATCACTTGAATGTACATTTCGTTTCGAATGTAGATGGCGATCATGTTAATGAAGTAATCAAAAAATTAAATCCTGAAACTACTTTGTTTTTGATTGTTTCTAAAACGTTTACGACTCAGGAAACCTTATCGAACTCAGAAACGATAAAAGAATGGTTTTTAAAATCAGCTTCTCAGGAAGATATCGCTAAACATTTCGTTGCAGTTTCAACTAATATTCAAAAAGTAACTGAATTCGGAATTAATCCTGACAACGTTTTTCCAATGTGGGACTGGGTTGGAGGAAGATTTTCATTATGGAGTGCAGTTGGGTTGAGTATCGCTTTGGCTATTGGTTTTGATAATTATAATGATTTACTGAAAGGCGCGAACGAAATGGATGAACATTTCAAATCGGCAGAATTTGATCAAAACATTCCTGTAATTCTGGCTTTATTAAGTGTTTGGTACAATAATTTTTATGGCGCCGAAAGTGAAGCATTGATTCCGTATACACAATATTTACAAAAATTAGCTCCATACTTGCAGCAGGCAACGATGGAAAGCAATGGAAAAAGTGTTGGCCGTGACGGAAAACCGGTTAACTATCAAACCGGAACTATTATCTGGGGTGAGCCGGGAACAAATTCGCAGCACGCATTCTTTCAATTAATTCACCAGGGAACAAAATTGATTCCGACAGACTTTATCGGATTCATAAAACCATTATACGGAAACGAAGATCATCATGATAAATTGATGTCTAACTTTTTTGCTCAGACAGAAGCTTTATTAAATGGAAAAACGGCTGCACAAGTTCAGGCAGAATTTGACAAACAAGGTCTTTCTGCAGAAAAAGCAGCTTATTTATTACCATTTAAAGTTTTTACAGGAAACAAACCAACCAATACAATCCTGATTGAAAAGTTGACGCCTAAAAACTTAGGTTCATTGATTGCTTTATATGAGCATAAGATTTTTGTACAGGGAGTAATTTGGAATATTTTTAGTTTTGACCAATGGGGAGTAGAATTAGGAAAACAGCTTGCTAATTCTATTTTAGATGAAATAAATACAAAGTCAGTAAAAACTCACGATAGTTCTACATCATTTTTACTTAATCATTTCTTAAGCAAGAAATAACACTTTATAAATTATTAAAAATTCAGACGCCTTAATTTTTTTAAATTAAGGCGTTTTTTGTTATAAAATTTTAAAAATTCTTACAAAATATAATGATTATCACTTTGTTATGAAGCCGATTTATAATTATCATTATGATTTTAATAAAAAAAATAAACATTAAATTAAAAAATTATATTTTATTTATCATTTAAAGATAAAATCGTTTTAATTTTTAACACTATGTATAAAACTTGTTTTTCTTAACTTTTTGATAACATTATCTGATTAATTTGTTATAATTTTGCCAAAAACAATAAACAAAAACAGATGAAAAAATTGTCAAAGTTTCTCTTAATGCTTTTAGCATTTATTTATGCAGGAGATATTTATGCGCAAGGTAACACGACCTCTTCTATTAGTGGTAATGTTTACGATAAAGGTTCACAATCTTTGCCCGGAGCATCTATCCTTGCAGTGCATACACCATCAGGTACGCGTTACACTGCATCGACAGACTATACTGGTAACTTCAGAATCTCGAATATGAGAGTTGGTGGTCCTTACAAAATTGTCATTACTTTTATTGGATTTAAATCTTTTGAAGATAATGATGTATATCTTCAATTAGGAGATTCAAAAGATTTTAAGGTTATTCTGCAAGAAGAATCGAATGAATTAGAAGAAGTTGTAGTAAAAGCGACAAGAGATAATACTTTTAATTCGCAAAGAACTGGAGCACAGACAGTAATTAATTCTGATAAAATTAAGGCATTGCCATCTTTATCACGAAATATTTCAGACTTTGCAAGATTAACTCCCTCAGCTCAGTTAAGAACTGATGATGTATTGTCAATTGGAGGTCAGAATAACAGATTTAATGCCATTTATATTGATGGAGCGGTAAGTAACGATGTATTTGGATTGGCTTCAAATGGTACAAATGGCGGGCAGACAGGAGTTAGCCCTATCTCTGTTGATGCAATTGAACAATTTCAGGTTAGTGTAGCTCCTTATGATGTGAAGCTTTCTGGTTTTGCTGGTGGAGCAATTAGTGCCATTACTCGTTCAGGAACTAATAATTTTGAAGGATCTGCTTATTTCTTTAACAGAAATGAATCTTTAGCAGGAAAAACACCCCCTTCATTAGCAGGAACCGAAGGAAGGCAAAAATTAGCTGATTTTTCTGCGCAAACATATGGTGTACGTGCCGGAGGTGCAATAATTCAGGACAAGTTATTTTATTTTATTAATTACGAGCGTCAGGATAATGAAACTCCACAGCCTTTTAACTTGTCAACTTATACAGGTTTGTCAGGAGGAAGAATTGACGAATTGTTAGCTAAATTGGACGGTTATGGATATAATCCAGGTTCTTTTAATAACAACACAAGAACTCTTGTAAGTGATAAGTTAATTGCTAAAATAGACTGGAATATCAATGATAACCATAAATTATCTTTAAAACACAGTTATGTGAAAGCGGAGAATTTTGCGCCAAACAGATCTTCTGCTACGGCAATAAATTTCATCAACGGAAGTCAGTTATTTACTTCTACAACAAATTCTACAGCTTTAGAGCTAAATTCAAGATTTGGAAATAAATTTTCTAATAATTTAGTAGTTGCCTACACTGACGTTCTTGACGACAGGGATGTATTTGGAGAACCATTTCCAACTGTTCAGATTTTTGATGGTTCTAATAATCAAAGTATCTATTTTGGGGCTGACGGTTCATCAACAGCAAATTTCTTAACTCAAAAAACATTAACTCTTACTGATAATTTTGAAATCAATTCAGGTATTAGCAAAATAACAATTGGTACGCATAATGAATTTTCAGATTCTAAAAATGTTTTCTTTAATAATAATTTTGGATCTTACAGATATAATAGTCTTCAAAATTTTTTAGATGATGCAAAACCAAACAGGTTTCAAATGAATTATTCTTTAATAGGTGGTGAAGGTGATGATTCGCAAGGAGCTGCTGTATTTGGAACTAAGCAGTTTGGATTTTATATCCAAAATGAGATGAAAATTAGTAATGATTTCAAACTTTCTTATGGAATCAGAGTTGATTTCCCGGTATGGGAAGATGGAGTAGCAAATGATGACTTTAATAACAGAACCATAGCGATTTTAGAAGCTGGAGGTAAAAATTTACAAGGTGCAAAAGTAGGGCAAGGTATTAAAACTTCAGCACACGTTGCTCCCCGTTTAGGGTTTAACTACGATTTAAATGGAAAGCATTCTACTCAATTTAGAGGAGGAGTGGGTGTGTTTACTTCAAGATTACCATTGGTATGGCCAGGAGGAACTTATAACAATAATGGTCTTTCTAACGGAGCCGTTTCGATAACAAGTGCTACTGGTATGCCGACTTTTAATCCAAATCCAAGTGTAGGTAGTCAAATCGATCAATTACCAGCATCGTATCCTAGACCCGGTTCAGGAGGAAAAGGTGGAAATATTGATTTATTTGCAAGGGATTTCAAACTTCCTCAGGTATTTAAAGCAAGTTTTGCTGTTGATCAAAAATTACCCTTTGGTTTAGTTTTGACCTCTGAAATTACTTATAACGACAATATTAGTGCTGTTAAATATGAGAATTTGAATATTGGGGAAGCTTCAAGTAACTTAACAGGAGCAGATACAAGACCTCGTTATAATGGAAATAGCAGATTAGATCCTACTTATTTAGGAGTTTATTTAGGTTCAAATACAAGCGAAGGAAAAGCATATAATCTTGCTTTTACATTAACCAAAAATTTCAGATCGGATTTTATTGATGGAAACATTTCTGGAACTTATTCTTATGGTAAATCAACTACTATTATGGATGCTACTTCTTCTCAAAACAGTTCACAATGGAATAACACTGAATCAGTTAACGGAGCAAACTATTTAGGTCTTTCAAGATCTGATTTTGATCCGGGACAAAGAATCGTTGCGAATGGTAATGCAACTTTCAAATGGAGTAAATTTACTAAATCCAGAATTGGCGTATTTTATGAAGGTGCAGCAGGAACACCAATAAGTTATGTTTATAATGATTCGGGTCGTTTATTACAGGATACTTTTTCAAACTCAGCATTAATTTATGTTCCGGCTAATCAAAGTGAAATTAATTTAGTTTCTACTACAGCAAATCCAATGACACCTCAGGCACAATGGGAAGCGCTTAGTGCTTTTATTGATGGAAATGAATACTTAAGAAACAGGAAAGGTAATTATGCGGAACGTAATGGAGATCGTTTAAAAACTTCTCATATTGTCGATTTAAAATTCGCTCAGGAGTTTACACTTACTATTGGTAAAAAGAAACATACTATCGAATTAACAGCAGATATCTTTAACTTTACCAACCTTTTAAATAAAGATTGGGGTAAACGATATTTTGCGACTTTTGATCAGGTTGCATTACTTACACAAGTTGGTTTCTTACCTGGAACTAACACTCCAACTTTTAATTATAACCCAACTACTGCTAAAACAATTGATCAGGCAGATGATGTAGGTCTTAATTCGTCAAGATGGCAAATGCAAACCGGTATTCGTTATACATTTAACTAATTATTTAGAACGCATAAAAAAAACCCTGATTCAATGATGTCAGGGTTTTTTTATACCCTTTTTTGTTATATTTGTTTTAAACAAAATATTAATCTATGTATCATTTTCTTCAAAAACTCCACTCAGGTTGGGCTTATTTGGCATTATTACTTTTAGTAATTGCAGTTGTAAACGCCATTCTTGGATTCACATCAAAAAAAGATTTTACTGCTAAAGACCGAAAAATTGCCCTGTTCGCTTTAATAGGGACACACACACAATTATTAATCGGTTTGATTCTTTATTTTGTATCTCCGTTAGGAAAAGATGCTTTTGGTCAAATGTCTAACGCAGCACTTCGATTAACCTCATTAGAACACCCATTAATTAATTTAATTGCTATTGCTTTAATCACAATAGGATGGTCAAAACATAAAAAACTAATTAATAGTGAAGCAAAATTTAAAACATTCGCTATATTTTACGGAATTGGTTTAGTGCTTATTTTAAGCAGAATTCCATGGAACTTATGGTTTCAATAAAACCAAAATAAGCCCTCCTACAGGGCTTTTTTTATCTCGGCATATTATTTGTACAAACTCCCCCCAGGTCTGAAAAAAAATAAATTATGAGGAATAAAAAAAATATTTTACTCTCGCTCTTTTCGGTGACTTTATTGAGTTGCTTTACCTACGTTATGAGCCAGAGTAAGCCAGTTGAAGCGAAGGTCTCTCAGGATACTTTAAAAACTGATAAACTAAAAATGGTGCCTTTAAACGATTCTGTTTTTAGCGTTGAGGGCCTAAAATTGAAAGTCTATAAAAAATCGGCTCATGCTTCCTATTACCACGATCGTTTTAATGGAAAAAAAACAGCAAGCGGAGCACGCTTCAATAATAATAAATACACGGCCGCCCACAAAAAATTACCTTTCGGGACCAAAGTAAAAGTTACAAATGAAGCCAATGGAAAATTTGTAATTGTTGAAATTACAGACCGAGGACCATTTGTTAAAACCAGAGAGATTGATTTGTCTAAAAGAGCTTTCATGGAAATTGCTAAAAACAAAGGAGCAGGCGCCATGAATGTCACAATTGAGACTATTGAAAAATAAAAAATCCGAAAGTTTCTAAACAAACTTTCGGATACTCATTACTATTCCGGTGTGGGTGCCTTCATGATAATTATTGAAAGATAAGGCATCTTCTACGTTTCGGAGTGTAAATCCCATACTTGTGGTGTACTCAGTATAATTTGTGAAAATTTTATCTGAATAATCTTTTTCTGCCTGATGTAACGTGTCTGAAAGCAATCTTCTGATTTCATCGACTTCAGCTTGTGAAACGTTACCTTCCGGTTTGCTCCCTTTTCTGTATTTGGCAATAAAATCTTCAGAAACCTTTGATGGCAGCCCGGATAATTTATAGACTAAACTTTGTTGTGCGGATACGCAGTGTGCGATATTCCAAATTAAATTGTTGCTGAAGCCCTCAGGAATTTTGTTTAATTGCTCTAATGAATGACTGTCCAGAATCTTCAAAAGAATTTCTCTTATTGTTTTTTGTACATCGAAAACTGAATTCATAAATTTATTTTTTTATAAAATTAGTAATTTTAAGTTGCAATGAATTTTCTTTGTATCGAAATAAAATTATAATTATGAACAAAATATACTACTTAGCTTCTTGTGATACGTGTCGAAAAATTATCAAAAATTTGCCTAAAAACAACGATTTGATTTTTCATGATATTAAACAAAATCCGATTACTGAAGCTGAACTGGAAGAAATGTACCAGCTTTCCGGAAGCTACGAAGCTTTATTCAGTAAAAAAGCGCAATTGTACAAGTCAATGGATTTAAAAAACAAAGCCTTGACAGAAGCTGATTTTAAAAAATACATTCTGGAGCATTATACTTTTTTAAGCCGTCCGGTTTTTATCATTGATGGTAAAATTTACATTGGAAACAGCCAACAGAATATTTTGCAGGTGATGAAAGCTTTAGAAGAAAAGTAAACTGATAATTTTTTAGGATTGCTATTTGCGTTAGGGATTACTTTACATGATTTTATTTTAATCGGAGTTTAGTGAATTTCATTTAAAGTGGAAATCCTTTTTTTGGCTTTTTCTGCCCGAAAAAGATTACTCCGTCAATTCGCTTTCGCTCGGGTGTAACGGATAGCCCGGCCTTCAGGCAACGCCCACATATTTAAAAACTCAGACGCCATTAAACTAGAAATCTTCCCTGTTAAGTTTTTTAGTATCTTTGCGCCTTTATACTCAATATATGATACAATCGATGACGGGTTTTGGTAAAGCTTCTTTGCAATTGCCAACTAAAAAAATCACGGTAGAAGTAAAATCCTTAAATAGTAAAGGTTTAGATCTGAACGTCAGAATGCCATCGCTTTATCGCGAAATGGAATTGGGACTGCGTACTTTGATTTCGACCAGACTGGAAAGAGGTAAAGTTGATTTTGCGATTTACATTGAAAGTACTTCTGAGCAGACTTCTACAAAAGTAAATGTTCCGGTTGTAAAAAATTATATAGCCCAGCTAAAAGAAGTTTACCCGGATGCGGATGAAACGGAATTGATGAAAATGGCGGTTCGGATGCCGGATGTTCTAAAAACAGAACGTGAGGAAATAGACGAAAACGACTGGGAGCAGATTCAGGTGATCATTGATGAGGCATTACAAAATATTTTAAGTTTCAGAAAAGATGAAGGAGAATCGCTTGAGAAAGAATTCAACCTTCGAATTGGTAATATTCGCCAATATATGAATGATGCGCTGGCTCTTGATCCGGAACGTGTTCAGGCGATAAAAGACCGTTTGCAAACAGCGATTTCTGAACTGCAGGTGAATGTTGATGAAAACCGTTTTGAACAGGAATTGATCTATTATCTTGAAAAATTAGATATTACAGAAGAAAAAGTTCGTTTAACCAATCATTTAGATTATTTTCTGGAAACCATAAAAGGAACTGAAGCCAACGGTAGAAAACTTGGTTTTATCACTCAGGAAATGGGACGCGAAATCAATACAATGGGTTCAAAATCAAATCACGCGCAAATGCAGAAACTGGTTGTGATGATGAAAGATGAACTGGAGAAGATTAAGGAACAGGTTTTGAATGTTTTGTAAAAGCATTACGCTTTAAGCTGTAGGCTATAAGCGGAAAAACAAATCGAATAAAAGCTTAAAGCGTATAGCTTAAAGCCTAAAGCATACATAATGAACAAAGGAAAATTAATTGTTTTTTCAGCTCCCTCAGGATCGGGAAAAACAACGATAGTAAAACATTTACTGAAACAGGAAGATTTAAATTTAGAATTTTCTATCTCTGCAGCTTCACGCGACCCACGCGGAGAAGAAGTCAACGGAAAAGATTATTATTTTATTTCGCTTGAAGAATTCAAAAAACACATTAAAGCCGAAGATTTCCTGGAATGGGAAGAAGTATACCGCGATAACTTTTACGGTACTTTAAAATCGGAAATTGAAAGAATCTGGGCTTTGGGTAAAAATGTAATCTTCGACATTGATGTTGCCGGCGGATTACGTATTAAACATAAATTTCCTGAACAGACTCTGGCTGTTTTCGTAAAACCGCCAAGTGTTGACGAATTAAAAAGAAGACTAAAAGAACGCTCTACAGAAAGCGAAGATAAAATCAATATGCGTATTGCAAAAGCTTCGGTTGAACTGGCTACTGCGCCACAATTTGACGTAATTATTAAAAACTATGATTTGGCTGTGGCTTTGGAAGAAGCACATCAGTTGGTAAAAGACTTCGTAAATAAGTAATTATTCCACGAAGATACACAAAGACAAAGCGCCGAGATTCGCAAAGTATTTTTTAAACTTTGCGAATCTTTGTGCTATCTTAGCGAATCTCTGTGAAACCTCAAAAAAATGAAGATAGGCCTCTACTTCGGAACATACAATCCCATTCACATTGGTCATTTGATTATTGCGAATCACATGGCTGAATTTGCCGGTTTAGATCAGATTTGGATGGTGGTTACGCCTCACAATCCGTTGAAAAAGAAAGCTACTTTACTGGATGATCATCATCGTCTGCAAATGGTGTATCTGGCTACTGAGGATTTTCCAAAAATAAAACCTTCGGATATTGAGTTTAAATTGCTTCAGCCTAATTATACTGTAAACACGCTTTCGCATTTGCAGGATAAATATCCTAATCATGAATTTTCACTTATTATGGGTGAGGATAATCTGAAGACACTTCACAAATGGAAAAACTATCAGGTGATTTTAGAGAATCATGATATTTTCGTGTACCCGCGCATTTCAGCAGAAGCAGAAAATACCGAATTAAAATCGCATCCTAAAATTCATATTATTGATGCACCGGTTGTAGAGATATCTTCAACTTTTATTCGGGAGAATATTAAGAAAGGGAAAAATATCCAGCCGCTTTTGCCTTCAAAAGTCTGGGAATATATTGATCACAATAATTTTTATAAAAAGTAAAACGCAATTTTTGTCATTTCGAACGAGAAATCACATAAAGTGAAGACACACAGTACGTCGCTCTCTGGATATGATTTCTCCCCCGTCGAAATGACAAACTAGTACAAAAAAGCCTGAATTTTTAATGATTCAGGCTTTTTAGCTTTTAGAGAACTTCTTATTTCACTTCAGTTCCTTCAAACGCTATTCTCGAGTCATTTACATTGACCAGCTCATCCAGTTCATAGATATTTTTATAACCGTATCCATAAAGGTTAATGTGTGTTGGAATATTCAATGCCAGCATAATGGGTTTTCTGTTGGACAGAATCTGGGTTTCGATATTGGTTTTGGGTTTAGCCATTTTCGAAGCAAAATCTATTGGATCTCCATCAAAATTATTATTGCAGTAAATCAATATTCTGGTATTCGGATCCGGAATTAACTTTAAAAGGTTTTCCTGCGTAAAGTCAGTAAAATCAAGATGAATCGCTCCTTTTAAATGTTTTCTGTTGAAACGAAAATCAGAACGGGAATCTAAAATCACGGTGTTTTCTTCTTTAGCCATTTTTAAAAAGACATCCAGACTCACCAGATTTTTTTCTCGTTGCTTTTCTAATTCGGTTACCAGATTTTTAAAATCATCATAATCGACTAACGCTTTTGGATATTGGGTGTCTTTTTCCATCTTCTTTCTTTTGTTTACCTGTGAATGGATAATGCCGGTTATAAAACAGCAGCCGGCTAAAATGATAAGAGCTGTAATTTTCATAGTTTTATATTTAGTTCGGATTAAATCTTTTTATAACCGGCGTATTTTTATGCCTCAACACTTATACCTGCACTGACACGGGCTCTGATATCACTTAAAGACTGATCTGCCAAAAGTTTCCCGTCTCTGAAAACTTCTTTCAGTTCACCTTGTTTTTCTTCTTCCCATGAAACATTGTCTGTTAAATGATATACGCCATCAACCAAATCAATTTTCATCAGTCCTTTAGCTGATTTTTTAGTTCCGTCATCTGTAATCGGGTCTTTGAAGATCGCTCTTCCTTCGCCATCAACTTCTCCGTAAGTCGCTTTCATGGCAAAACCAAAAGTATCACGTGTATTGTATTGATAGGTGAAAGATCCAATTCCTAAAACCACATTGGTAGAAGCGAAACCTTTTGCTTTTAAACGCTCACAAATCTGTATCGCTCTGGCAACTGTGATACTGTCGCCGTAGATAGCGCCAATTTGCGGTACTAATTCTTTAAAACCTTTCTCATTTACGCTTCCGCCAAAAACATCCCAGATAAGTTCGATAACACCTTTCTTTTCCTGTTCTGTTTTACCGTTCGGGTTTCCGCAGATGATATCAACAGGATCACCGCTGTCAGGACGAATTACGACTTTTCCTTCTCTTGAAATGATTTCTTCTTTTAAGCGCGGTAGATAATCGGTTAAAACTTTCCATAAATCCCAGGTATCAGAAACGATAGAAACAATTCCTTTTGGATATACTTCGGTTACTAATCTTTTGAAAGTTTCACATTCGCCTTCCGTAGTTCCCATACACATTACAGAATGCTCGGTAGCGGCAACAGAACCTGCGATTAATTCGGTGTCAGAATTGGCTTTGTAATATTCTTCGAAAAAATCAATCGCCGGAATCGTATCTGATCCTGTAAAACTCAATAAATGTCCGGCTGCAGATGTTACAGCAGCTTCGATTCCGCCCATTCCTCGCATAGAAAAGTCATGTCCCTGCCAGTTTACAAAATCAGGAACAGATGAAGTTTCTTCCGCATATTTGTCCAGTACTTTTCTATATTCGCGCGCAATTGTAGCTGAGTTACAAGGCAGCCAGATTACGGCAGAAAGCAAGGTCTCGAAATAATTCGTCAGCCAGAAAAATTCCGGAATCGTATTGTACATCGTAAACATTGGAACTCTCAACGGAACGCTGGCTCCTTCCGGCAAAGCTTTAAAAACCATCGGGATGTACCCTAAATCATGTAAATCTTCGATATGTTTGGTGCCTACCTGGTTTTCACCTAGATAATTATTGATTCTGCGGGCATATTTTTTAACCACTTCCTCTTTTGGCTGTTTAAAAAAGTAAGTATCAAAATCGTGAATAATATATTTTTTGATAAAATACTGCAATCCGAAAAATACCACTTCATCAAGACCTTCAATTCTTGATTTTCTTGGTGTCCAGTTAGAATATACTAAAGTGGTTTTGTCGGGGTATTGCCTTCTGTGGTCAACTTTGTAACCGTCGGTTAATAATAGTGGGTTCATAATTTTAGTTTATATTTTTTAATAATCGTTCTGCTAAATCTTTTATATCACTGGCTCTGACCAAATTTTCAATCCATTTTTGCGGAATATTTTCGATTCCGTAATAAATGCCTGCAAGACCTCCTACAATAGCTCCGGTTGTATCTGTATCTTCTCCAAGATTAACCGCTTTCAAAATAGTTTCTTTATAGGAATCGGAGTTCAGGAAACACCAAATACTCGCTTCTAAACTGTGCAGCACATAACCAGAAGAATGAATTTCATTTTCCGGATATTCTGAAATATCATTTTTAAGAATTCTGTCAAATAACTGAATTTCTGCTGGATTAAACTTTTTATCTTTCAAAAATACCGAAACCGTATTTTTCATTTCGACATAGGCTTCGAATTTATCTTTCTCTTTTAAAATTTCCAAACAATAAATCACATAAATAAAACAAGCAAATATTGATCTGAAATGTGCATGTGTTACAGATGAAACTTCTTTTACTTTTTGGTAAATAACTTCAATATCCTTTTCATTTTGTAGATAAAAAACCAAAGGCAAAATACGCATTAAGGAACCATTTCCATTATCACTTTCAGAAAAACCTCCGCATAAATCAGGCTGATGTCCTTTTGCGATATTGTGAATCGCATGAGTAGTCGCTATTCCGATATCGAAAACTTTTCCGTGAGGTGTCCACAACTCTTCATTATACCATTTTAAGAAATTCTTTGCGATATCATTTAAATCATAACCAACACATAAACTTTCAGCCAGACAAAACGCCAATGAACTATCATCACTCCAGGTTCCGATTGGCTGATGATGTGTTCCAAAACCAAACATTTCGGTAGCCGGATTTTGTTTTAAATACACTCTCGATTTAAATTCAACCGGAACTCCTAAAGCATCACCAACAGCTAAACCGAATAAACCTGATTCTATTGTGTTTTTCATTAGATAGTATTAAAATTCAATGTACTTCCCTGGAACTTCATCTGTGAGCCAGACATTATTTTCAGATAAATAAAATGTAAATCCGTCCTTAAACATTTCTCCGCTTTTAATTTTAAGAATCTGAGGAATTCCTCTTCGGCTTCCTACTTTTACTGCCGTTTCTTTGTCTTTTGAAAGATGTACATGCTGGCGGCTCATTTTCTGAAGTCCTTCTTTTTTAATATTTTACAAAAACTTTTCAACTGTTCCGTGATATAAAAACTCCGAAGGTTCGGCTTCTTTCAAATCTAGTTCAACTGAAATTGAATGTCCCTGACTTGCCCTGATTTTGGTTTTATCATCATTAAACGCAAAACGCTTTTTATCGTTATTTTCTACAACATAATCCAAAAGTTCAGCTGTCATTTGATTCTGACTTCCTCTATTATTACATTTTAGAATTAATTCTTCTACATCGGCCCATCCATTTTCGTCTAATTTTAATCCGATAGTTTCCGGTGAATGTCGCAGCACCATACTTAAAAACTTGCTGACGCTCTTTGCTGTTTTTTCATTCATTTTTCATTCATTTTCTATTCCCAGAATCTCTTTGTAAATCTGATAATTTTCATCATCAAAACAGACAAATAGTATTTTTTCTAATTCTGAAATTCTTTGAAACTCTTTTATTGCTTTCACCGCAATTTGAGCCGCTTTGTCTTTCGGAAAATGATAAATTCCAGTACTGATATTTGGAAAGGCAATGGTTTTAATTCCGTTTTTAACAGCAAGACTCAAACTGTTCTGATAACATTCTGCCAATAGTTTTGACTTTTCGTCTTTATCGCCATTCCAAACCGGACCGACAGTATGAATTACATATTTAGAAGGAAGATTTCCGGCTGTTGTACTGACTGCTTCTCCGGTTTTGCAGCCTCCCTGCTTATTACGAATTTGAATACATTCGTCTAAAATTGCCTTTCCTCCTTTACGATGAATCGCTCCATCAACGCCGCCTCCGCCAAGCAAAGAAGTATTCGCTGCGTTTACTACTGCATCGGCCTGAATTTCTGTTATGTCTGCTTTTAATAATTCAATTTTCATCTTTTAAAATTATTTTAATTCATCCCTAACTTCCATCAAAGCAAAACCTAAAAGATTTAAACCTCTCCACTTTTCAGGATTTAATACATCTTTATGATTTCCCTCTATTCCAATTCCCCAGATTGGATCGACCGGACTTGCTTCCACCAAAACTCTTTCTTTTGTATTTAGTAGAAAGGTTTTCAAATCAGCATTTTGACTGAACTTGTGAAAGTTTCCTGCTTTTACGATTTCATATCGGTTTTCTAACCAGATTTTGTCATCGTAGTTTCTAACTTCTCGTCCTAATTTTTTTGCTTCTGCCGGAGAATCAGCTTTAAGGATTTTTTCTAAAATTTCCTGATCTTCGAATAATTCAGCTTTTTTGGCCATCATCCAGTGTTCGGCGGTTTTGTAGGTTATTTTTTCTGCCTTAAAAGGACTCAACCACCATTGGCTGAAACAGGTTTTGGTAATTTTTCCGTCTTTGTTAGGCTGATGTCCCCAGAAAAATAAAAATTTACTTTCCGAAGCTATGGTGTCTATCGTGTATTTCATTTTTTCTATTTATTGAAACAAAGAAGCAATGGCTTTAAAATCTTTTGAATCGGGTGAAAATGATCCGTATATTTCATTGAAATCGGTTGTCAGCTTTTCAAATTCATACTCTTTTTCAAGCTGATCCATACATGTTACGACCAGATTCCTTTTAGCTTTCGGACTGTAGGCTGCATCGAGTTTTAAAGCGTAATTCAGCAAATCGTAATCTAAATCGCCAAAGCGGAGTTCTTTTTGATATTCGTTAAAAACACAGGTTTCTTCTTCGTTGTTTTTTAATTTTAATTCCCTTTCATTTGGCATCCAGCCGTGTCCATGTCTTGTAGTATAACTTCTGGTTGCATAAAACACTTCAATGTTTTCAATCTTTAATTTATTACAAATTTCAATTGCATTTTTTGAAGTAGTATTCGCATAGGTCACATTCGGAAAAACACCATGATCCATATCGAGCAGGATTCCCTGGCTGCCTTCAAAAATTAAAGTTTCGTAATTTTCTAAAAAACTATAATCACTGATATTCCATTTTATTTTGTCAATGATTTCCAGATAATGATCTACTTCTGCATCAATTTCACTTTCATTTAAAAAACCGTAGTAATAAGCGATCTTTTCCAGTTTCTCCAAAAGCATTTGCCTTGGCGCAATTAAATCTATTGCATACAATTTGTATTGCCCTTCGTTGCGCTTCATTGTCGCTCCAACGCCCTTTCCGCAAGTTCCGTGATCCAGATTTCTGACGCTATTTCTGTTTTGCCAAACATCAAAAGGAGTGGTTATTTTGGCTAAAGGATGAATATGAAGCTCAGTATTTCCTCCTTTTTCTTCGAGTTCTTCTTTTTCATTGAATAAAAAAACGGGATGAATCGTGCAATGTTCGCTATAATAAGAAGGCAAACCGCGAAGCGCTCCGCTGGCAAAACTCGAATGAACATGTTTTTTACCTTCAATCATTACGGTATGCGCCGCCTGCTGTCCGCCTGAAAACCGAATAACTATAGATCCAGGATTTTGTTTCGCCAGAAAATCGGTTGTGATTCCTTTTCCTTCATCACCAAATCCTAAACCTATAACTATTTTTGCTGTTTTCATGTTCTAGAGCATTTCAATATTATCTAATCCGTCAAGCGGAATTGTTCCTAAACCTAAACCAGAATTTTTATGTTTATCGCAAATGATCTTGGTAATGATATTTGGAATTTCTCTGTGATCTTCGATAGACAAACAATTTTGTCCCAGTAATTCTTTCCACGCCACATTTGCTCTTACCGCCTGATCAGAATGTAATACACTGATATGATACACTTCATAACGTTTTTGAGCTTCTTGTAATAATTCGAGAGCAGTATACGTTTGCTGTCCCTGACCCATAATTTCCTTTATTGCTGATGCCGGAAGTGTGCCTAAATTTGGTTCATCACCAACAGTAAACAACACTCCTTTTTGTGCTCTTTTTTCGAAAGCATCAGTTTTCGTGTGAAAAGCTGCAAAATACCATGCAAGAAGATAACTTTCTCCGGCGTTTCCACCTCCGCCTGATTCAATATACGTTCTGGTTAACCACATATCGAGTTCTTCATCGCCAGATTCAAACTGTCCAACCTGAAGCGGATATCTGTCGCATTCGTGATCTCCAATTCCTAAAAATAAAAGTGCGGGATCCGGAACACCGCCCTGAATAATTCCGCCCATCAATTTTGGCAACCCTTCTTTGATCAGTTCATGCGGAATGTGACCCATACTTCCTGTTACATCCAGTCCTAAAATAATCGGAACTGAATTGGGATGCACTTCTGAATCTCTGGCTTCCCGAAAAGTAATACCATTCGGATTCATAGATTCATGCGCCATTCGTAAAGAATTCTGTGTGAAAATTTCACTCGCAGATTTTTTTCCATAACCTGCTGCTTCTGCTCTGCTTAAACGAGCTCCTAAATCATATCTTGTACCTCCCATAACTAAAATGTTTTACCAAATAAATATTCAAATCGTTTTTTTGTCACTTCAAACTGAATATTTAGATTTCTGATTGTTAATGATAATTCCATGTCTTTCTGAACAAAAGCTTCCGGTTGAAAATCGGCAAATGTCAGACTGTTTTTATCCAGTGGACTAATATCAATTAATCCTTCTTGTTCTCTTTCGAGCCTTTTGATTTTTAATTCAATATCTTCGACTCTTCTTCTGTAAATTAATTCAGAATCTTCACCAATTGTTTTGGCTCTGTCTTCTCTAATCTGATCATTGTTTCTTTTTAAAGACTCAATAAATCTTGGTTTTAAATCGTCGCTCATAATTTCTTAGTTTTTGTTTCAGATTTTCTTTGTTTCAGGTTTCAAGTTCTGTACAGAAACCCGTAACTGAGTTAATAGCAAGTGGTTTTTTTATAGTAACTGGTCTAGTTTGATTACGTTTACGCTTTCACCTTCAAAGTCTTTTACTGAATTAGTTGTAAAAATGCTGTCAAAACAATCTAAAACTTCGAAACCTTTATTGAAAATTCCGTGGCTTACGGCTAAGTATAATTTTCCGGCGTTTTTCTTTTTTAATTCTTCAGCTAATCCTACAAAAGTTCCGCCACCATCACAGATATCATCTACAATTAAACAGTCTATTCCGTTTAAATCATCTTCGTACACTTTGAAACCAGATAGTCTTCCGGTTTTTACGTCACGGCTTTTACTGCATTCTACAACTTCAACTCCGCCTAAAAATTCAGAAACTTTATAGATTTTCTTCAAAGCGCCACCATCGGGAGAAATCAATTTTACGTTTTCGCCAATTACTTTTAAAACTTCCTTGATAAAAGTATGATTCGGAATGACTTCGCAGTTGTTTACCAATGCTGGAGTAACTTCAGAGTGTGCGTCAAAAACAAAAACTTTATTCAATTGAAGTGTATTGATAATATCCGCATATACTTTTACAGATAAAGATTCTCCTTTAATCATTACACGATCTTGTCTTGCAGCCGGGAAATACGGAATAAACAAATCGATTATTTTAACGTCCATTCTTCGTAAAGCATCAACAGTAATACACAACAAACCTAAATCGTTGAATGAATTTAACCGGTGTGTAATGGTTACTTTTTGGGTTGTATCAAAATCAGGATTGATTTTGATATGCGGTTCACCTCCAGAAAATGTAAAACTTTGAAACTGGATTTCTTCCTGGTTAAGGATAGGAGTGAATTTTGGGTCTAAATTTAGTATCATAGTTTTTTATTTTGCGTTAATTATACGCAAATGTAGAATTTAATTTTGAATAAACAATTTATTTTGTGTAAAAATTACGCAAACTTTATTTCGAAGTGAAAACCTTTTTTGATTAAGTCATTGTATTTTAGTTTGTTAAACTTAAAAAGTTTTGCCGGACGTCCGCTTTTTGAGGAGCCAAATTGTTCCGTTTCCTCAATGATTTGAAAGCTTAGTATTTTTTTTCTAAAATTTCGTCTGTCAATTTCTTTCTCTAAAATGGTACAGTATAAGTTTTCAAGTTCAGAAAAAAGGAATTCTTTTGGCAGTAAATCAAAGCCAACCGGTTCATAAGTAAGTTTTGCTTTTAGGCGTTCGATAGCTTTTTTTAGAATGCTATTATGATCAAAAGCTAAGGTTGGAACCTCATTAATTTTGAACCACTGTGCATGCTCGGCATCAGAATCGGCTTTGATGGTTAATTTGGAAGGATCAACAAGGGCAAAATAAGCCACAGAAATCACTCGATTTCTGGGGTCACGATTTACATCATCACCAAAAGTAAAGAGCTGTTCAAAATAAGTAACGGTAACATTCGTTTCTTCTTTTAATTCTCTTTTTACAGCATCCTGCAACGATTCATCATTTTTGACCAAACCGCCTGGCAATGCCCAGTACGATTCCTGTGTGCCAAATTTCTGTTGTATTAAAAGGACATACAATTGATTGTTCTGGTAGCCAAATACAATTGCATCAACAGCTACTCTGATATTTTGAATGTTAGTCATATTCTAAATGCGTAAGATTTACACAAATATAAAGTTTTATATTTCTTACGCTGAGCAATTTAAAGTTTAACTATGAAAAAATTCACAAAAACCAAATTAGCCCTACCACAAATTTAATGGGCAATAGAGAATCAATACTCATCATTTTTGATGATTTTATTGAAGACTATTATGTTAAGTAGATAATGCAATTCTTACCTCATTGGCAATAATGTCAAAAAAGGTTTTCAGATTGTTGTTTTTAGCAGCCAGTAAATAGACATATTCTTCAGGCACGTGAAAACTATTCCAAACCAATTGTAGTTTGTTTTGCTGGATAAATTTTCTCGCATTGCAATTCCATGTTACGGCAACACCGGAATTTTTGGAAAGCATTTCCAGCATTTCATATTCTGACGGAATGATATAATTGGGAACCATAGAAGGTCTTTTTTTGTGGAAAGCATGAAGCCAAAACAATTTTATGTGTGGAATTCTGGCATCATGTGAATACCATTTTTGTTCGTTCAGCCACTGTTCCGCTTCAGTAAAATTATCTGATTTCAGTTTTTGGCGAAATTCAGTAATATCTAAATTCATTGGTCCAACCATCACCAGTTTAATTTTAGCAACCGTTTCCTGAATGGTATCAAACGTATCGTATTTTTTGGAAACAATAGCAAAGTCCAGTTTTTTAGAATCGACTAATGAAAAAAGAGTGTCATCATCGGCAAAAGTAAAATCGATTAAATCAAATTTTGCAATTAAAGCATTACCAACACTACTGAAAAGATGTTTTGAAATTCCCACAGAAATTAACCGGGTTGCATCTTCTGCTTTAGCCCTGAATGTGTTTTCTACATTTTCAAGCCGATCAAGTGCATCTATAATTAAGTTATTCAGTAACTTAGCGTATTCTGTTGGTTCTACGCCTTTAGACTTTCGAATAAATAATTTATTCCCAACATGAGCTTCCAGCATAGAAATTTGCTGACTAACTGCCGGCTGACTCATAAATAATTCCTTAGCAGCGATAGAAAAGTTTCCATTTTTATAAACCGCTTTAAACGTTCTGTACCATTCCAGATTTACCATGATATAGTTTTATTTATAACAAACATAGTTTATTTTATTTTTACAAATATCACATAAGCTGTAAATTTGTTTAAAATTAATCAAATGAACAAAATAGCATTATTTGCGATAATCGCTTTCACAGCAGGTAGCATTTCGACTACTGCTCAAAAATTAAATAAAAAACAGATGAAAAAAGTATTATTTGTGCTTACGAGCCATGACAAATTAGGAGATACAGGTGAGAAAACAGGATTTTGGACAGAAGAATTTGCTGCTCCTTATTATACGCTGATAGATCAGGGCTATATTGTAGAGATTGCAAGTCCTTTGGGTGGTCAGCCGCCAATTGATCCAAAAAGTAATGATCCGGGTGCTGCTACAGAAGACACTAAACGTTTTGATGCGGATTTAGCCTTACAGGAAAAACTAAAACATACACATAAAATTACAGAAGTGAATCAAAAAGATTTTGATGCAGTGTTTTATCCGGGTGGTCACGGACCAATGTGGGATTTGGCTGTAGATCAAAATTCTATTGCTTTAATTGAATCTTTTTACAATCATAAAAAACCAGTAAGTTTTGTTTGTCACGCGCCAGCAGCATTAAAAAATGTAAAAATCGATGGTTCTTATTTAGTAAAAGACAAAAAAGTTACCGGATTTTCAAATACCGAAGAAGAAGGTGTCGGATTGACAAAAGTGGTTCCGTTTTTATTAGAAGATGCTTTGAAAGCCAATGGTGGTGAATATTCAAAAGGAGCTGATTGGGCACCTTATGCAGTAGAAGACGGTTTGTTGATTACAGGTCAAAATCCGGCTTCATCAAAACTGGTAGCTGAAAAATTAATGGCACAATTAAAAAAATAAAAAAATGCTAAACTTTGAATTATACAATCCGACAAATTTAATTTTCGGAAAAGGACAAATTGAAAAACTTTCGACTTTGGTTCCAAAAGATGCTAAAATATTATTGGCTTATGGTGGCGGAAGTATTTTTAAAAACGGAATTCACGAACAGGTAATTAATAACCTAAAAGGTTTCAATATTGTTGAATTTGGAGGCATTGAACCCAATCCGCATTTTGAGACTTTAATGAAAGCGGTAGAAGTGATAAAAGCCGAAAAAATTGATTTTATTCTCGCTGTTGGTGGCGGATCTGTTATTGATGGAGTAAAATTTATTTCGGCAGCGGTTCATTTTGATGGGAATCCGATTGATATTTTACAAAAACGTTTGTTGATTAAAGATAATGCCGTGCCTTTTGGAACCGTTTTGACATTGCCGGCAACGGGAAGCGAAATGAATTCGGGTTCTGTGGTTACGATTAAAGCAACTCAGGAAAAACTCGCTTTTGGTGGAAGTGCCATGTTTCCGAAATTCTCTATTTGTGATCCAACTGTAATTGAATCTTTACCAAAAAGACAAATTCAGAATGGGGTTGTCGATGCTTACACACACGTAATGGAACAATATCTGACGTATCCGCATGAAGGTTTTTTACAAGACCGAATTGCTGAAGGAATTCTACAGACATTAATTGAAGTGGGACCAAAAGTTGTCGAAGATCCAACGGATTATGCTTTGGCTTCCAATTTTATGTGGAGCTGCACAATGGCTTTAAACGGATTAATCCAAAAAGGAGTTCCTTCAGACTGGGCGACACATATGATTGGTCACGAATTAACCGCTTTATACGGAATCGATCACGCAAGAACTCTGGCGATTATTGGCCCAAGTTTGTATAATGTGATGTTTGAAACCAAAAAAGGAAAATTGGCACAATACGGAAGAAGAATCTTCAACTTAACAGGTTCTGATGATGAAGTTGCAAAAGAAGCTATAAATAAAACAGTAGAATTTTTCCATACTATGGGAATGGATACTAAACTTTCTCAATACACAAATGATTATAGCAAAACAGCAGATTTTATCGTAAATCGTTTTGATGAAAGAGGCTGGAAAGGTTTAGGAGAAAAACAACTGGTGACTTTAGATAAAGTAAAATCTATTGTAGAGTTGAGTTATTAAAAGTTCAAATATAAATAACAAAAAAGGCGTTCTTAAAATATTTAGGAACGCCTTTTTAAAATACTAAAACAAAACTAACTAACTCAATTTTTACTAAATTCATTTAAAAATCTAATTTATAATGTGTTACAACGTTAGTTTTTTAAGTTTATTGTGTGATGTATTTTTTTTAAAATAATATCATAGATTTAAGAAATTATTTTAAATCATTGTTCATTTTTTTTTGAACGATTGAATTAATTATTTCAACTTCTTTTCTGATATTTTTTATGTCTATACTTTTCCGTTCTTCCAAAATTTTCCCGTTAAAAAATGATTTTAAATCATAAGAATTGTTTTTGTTTTTCAATATCAATATTCCAATTTCAGGTTTTTTCGATTGATTAAATCTTAATCCTGTTAGATAAGTATCAATATCTCGTTTTCCAACCTTTTCTTCGGCATTTTCTTCTTTCGAAAAATTATCAACTATTGTGTTGAAATTTTCAGTTATTGTTTTTGAAGTATTTATATTAGAGGTAAATATACCATAGAGCATATCTGATTCCTGGCGTTTTTCATTATTCACTATTTTTGAATCTACAAATTTCGCTTCAATTGTATTTTCTGATTCATAATATACAATTGTTCCAAATTCTTCAGGGATATTATTAAGGTCTAATGATGATTCTGAGACTATCACTTCATCCTCAATAATCAATTTGTATATAATTTTATTTCCTGCCTTCTCACTAACAATTTTTCCTTTTTTTTCTTTATTTAAATCAGTAATTTCAATGCTATTATTTTTTAACTCAAAGTGAAAACGATTAAAATAATGCACCGCAAAAATATCAAAATCAAAACTTTCTAAAATACCGTTTTTCCAATACTTAGATAAAAATTGACGGTTAAGTTTTATATATTCCACACCATCTACTATTTTTCCGTTCTTATAGATTGATTTTATATTATAATTTTGATGTTGGTAGTTATCAAGATTCTCCAAATAATTATTAGAGTACTGATATTTTTTAATTCCGTTCTCGTAATAGTCTACATAGTTGAATTCGCGTAAATCTGCAGAAAAATATCCTGAATAGGGCTTCTCATTTTTATAAATTCCTTCATATGATTCCTGAATATTCTCTGTAATTGAAAAAGAATGATCAACAATTTTTGTGAGTTTTCCATTGGTAAAATATTTAGATTTTAAAATATCACTTTCTTCTGTTCTGTCATATTTGCTTTTATAAAAAATCTCTTGGGTAATTTCTCCTTTTCTATATATTGTAGCAGTTTCAGATGAAACTAATTTTCCCTCATAAGGCAAATCGTTTTTGTATTCCAGCTTTGCAATTATTATTTTATCTTCATAAAAAACAGTTTCCCCATTTAATACGCCATTTAAGCAAGTGTAAGTTTTAATAATGTTATCGATATAATAATTGAAAACTTTTTGGATGCCGTTTTTCTTAAAATTCACAAGATTAATCAACTCATGATAATCTTCTTGCTTTTTCTCAATAAAAGTCCCGTTAAATGCTCTGTCATTTTTGTAAATTCCTTTAGCAACAATGCTGTCTTTGTCAGTTTTTACGATTGCTTCTCCTTCTTTTAATCCTTTTATATAACTTTGGTTAACCATAAAAATTCCGGAAATATTTTCATCAAAATTACCTTCAAAGGGTTCTCCATTTTTGTATGTACGTTTTTTTGTGATTACTTCATTTTCATTATATACTATTTGATCACCTACTCTTTCACCATTACTGTATTTAGTAATTTCCAAAATTTTACCGTTTGGATAATACTTTATTTCTTCTCCGGCTTTTTGTTTTCCTTTATAATCTGTCTTTGATTTAACAGCTACTGCAAATTTATTTTGAACATAGTATTCATAAACAGCACCATTTGAAATGTCATTGCGATATTCTTCAAAATCATTTTTTTCTATTGTTTGCAGAATTTTACCAGTTACATCATAATTCACTTGTTTTATTGGGTGTGGAGAATAATCCCCAACTTCATACCAGGTTTCTTCCGCTAATTGTTTAGAGTTGATCCAGAATATTTTTTTCTTAATTATTTTTTTTACAATTTGTTTTTTAGGGACGGCTGAAGCTTCTACAGGAGCATCTATTGTTTGTATTTGTGGTGACGCTACTATTAGGGGTTCATCACTCACCTCAATGACAGTTTCTTTTTCTGATTCATTTTGTCTGTAATTGTCCCAGTTTATAACCTCTTCAAAATCTCCTTCTATTGGTTGCCCTTTGCTATATTTTCCTTTCATCAAAACTGTTCCATCTTGATGATATATAATTGTCAGGCCATCTCTTTTACCATCTTTATATTGAATAGTTTTATGCTTTTTTCCATTAGGATAATAGTAAGTTAAGGAGGGTACAGAATAATTATAGAATTGATAGGCAGATGAATCAAAACCGTTTTCATCATACCAAACGATATCTCCCACATAACTATTTTCATCATTTTGTAAAGAGTAACCCTGAAACTGAGGCGTTTTATTCATGTAAAAGTCTTCAATTAAATTCAAGTTACCGATTCTTTTAAAAGGCATAATTCTATAAAAAGAGGCTTTTTCCTTTGAAGTTTTTTTCCAATCCTGATCAAAATAATCGGGTTGTGTGTTTTGTGAGAATGAAAGTGCAGTAGTAAGAATACAAATAAATGTGTAAATTTTAAGGGTCATATTGAAAGAAATTTCTTCAAAAATAACTTTTTTTATATTGTTTCTACGAAAATTAATAAATAAGTTGAAAATTCTTTATTTCCTGAATTTCTTTAAAATATCTCATTGTAGTAGTTTAAAAAAAATCTTAAACTACATTTTGTGATATTACTGCATTATTAAGTACTTTTGCTTTAAATTAATTAAAATAATGAGCCAAAATTTAAAATTTGCAGTAATTGGAGGAGGGAGCTGGGCAACTGCAATTGCAAAAATGTTATGTGTGAATCTTCCTGAAATTTCGTGGTATATGCGAAATGATGCAGCAATAGAACACATTCAAAAATACAAGCATAATCCAAATTATTTAAGTTCCGTTGAATTTGATACTACAAAGCTTAAATTAACCAACAATATAAACGAAGCAATTGAATATGCAGATTACTTGATTTTTGCTATTCCTTCGGCTTTTTTAAGTGCAGAATTAGAGCCGTTAACGGTTTCTCTGGAAAATAAAATTATCTTTTCGGCTATTAAAGGAATTGTTCCTGAAACAAGCCTGATTGTTGGGGAACATTTTCATATTCAATACGATATTCCGTATTATAATATTGGCGTTATTACTGGTCCTTGTCACGCTGAAGAAGTAGCTTTGGAAAGGCTTTCTTATTTAACTATTGCCTGCGGTGATCCTGATAAAGCCTGTACAGTTGCCAAAATATTATCGAGTAATTATATCAAAGCTAAAATTTCGGACGATATTATCGGAACCGAATATGCAGCAATGCTGAAAAATATTTATGCTATTGCTGCCGGAATTGCGCATGGTTTAGGATATGGTGATAATTTTCAGTCTGTAATGATGAGTAACGGAATCCGGGAAATGCGAAAATTTATCAAGAAAGTGCATAAAATGAAACGCGACATCAATGACTCTGCTTATTTAGGCGACTTATTAGTTACAGGATATTCGGTATTTTCAAGAAACAGAATGTTCGGTAATATGATCGGAAAAGGCTATACAGTAAAAAGTGCTATGATGGAAATGAGTATGGTTGCTGAAGGGTATTATGCAACTAAAAGTGCTTATAAATTAAATCAGGGTTATGGAGCAAAAACACCTATTATTGATGCGGTTTACGCTGTATTGTATGAAGGTAAAAATGCCAAAACAGTTTTCAAAAAACTAACAGAATCTTTAGATTAGAGAATTCAATCACATAAAAAAAAGTCCGTTTCTGAATTTAGAAACGGACTTTTTTTTATGAAATAATTTACTATTTAACTTCCCTGATAGCAGAAGCATCGATCCAGCCTTCTGTACCATCTGTCAATTCAATTTTTTTCCAGTTTTCCAAAGCTTCTTTTACATAAACTTTAGCCCCTTCATGTAATAGGAAAATGCTCGATCCTGCTTTTTGAGGTTCGCTTCGTACCTCTGTCATTTCGGCAAAAACTATCGCAGGACGATCATTATTATAGTGATCTTTTTCAGTTATTCCTGCAGAGGCACTTAATACCAAAGCAAACAACAAAATAAACATTCCTATAAAATAAATCCTTTTCGAAAGTGTAAGCTGTGAAAAATAATAGCCAATAAAACTCAGTAAAAAAGCAAATGCAATTCCTACCGAAATCCAGGCCCAGATATTATAATTAAAAATACCGGTAAAATTTTGAATGAGTTTTGCAAAACCAACCTTCGGAACTTCCTTAATTTCGTCAATGGTTAGTTTTTTGGCAAATTTCAGATTGTTTAAAGTTTCGGGATCATGTGGTTTCAGAACAAGAGCCTTTTCATAATTATAAATCGAAAGCGCTACTTTATTAAGCTTGTAATAACAATTTCCTAAGTTAAAATATAACTCTGCTGAGTGTTGTTTATCTTCCTTGATAATGCTTTCATAAGTTTGGGCCGCCTGTTGATATTGTCCCTTTTGGTACAAGGCATTTCCCTTTTCAAAGCTGTTTTGAGCAAAGAAAACCTGAGAGATTAATAAAAAGAGATATAGTATGTTTTTCATTTTTCTATTTGTAATATTTTCAACTTTGCGAACTTTAATTCAGCGAAAGCTAAATCAATTCTTAGCGAACGTTGCGGTTAAAAACTAAACAATTTGTTTTTCTAATTCTGAAATAATTAAAACAGCTTTGTCATAATCCTGCTGAATTGAAGCGCCTGATGCAGGTGCATATCTTGCAAACTCGCAGTTTTCAGTTAAATTAATAAAGCTTTGAACAGTTTCCGGATTTGCATTTCTGGATAACAATAATTCACGGATGTTGTCTTTGCTCATTTCTGAAGTTTCAATATGCAATTTAGCTTTCAGGAAATTATGCATTGCTTTTTCCAATGCAATATAAAATGGCTCTTTATTGTTAAGCTGTTTTTTTGCTTCAGATAAATATTTCTTCGCAAGCTTATTATTCATCTTAATTCTATTACCGGTAACATCGCTGTCAATTGCTTCTTTTTTCTTCTTAGCAATCACAATAATCGGTAAAATCACGAAAGGCAATAACAATAAACTATAATACAAATCAGATCCGTAAAAATCATCTTTTGCTGTCGAAACTAAAATAGTTTTTGGCTTGATATATTTAAATTGTTCGGATTTGGTAATCACATTTTTTGATGTATTTGATGCTACAGCCTGAGTTTGCATTGGTCCGTCTAAAACATCAATCATAATTTCAGGAGAAGTTATAGTTTTATAACTGCCTGAATTCAAATCAAAATACGAAAATTCCATTGGCTTTATAGCATATTTGCCTTTGTATTGTGGAATAATTGTATACTTGTCCGAAATTTTTCCTGACATTCCTGCAAGTGATGTATTCACTTTTTCGTCATGAACAGGATCATACATTTCTAATGCATTTGGCACAACAGGTTTAGGTAAAGTAAATAATTTCATGTTTCCTGTACCTGTAGCACTAACAATCAAATCAAGACTCTCCCCATTTTTTAAGGAAGTTTTCGAAGGGATAACTTTAAAATCAAATTTACCAACAGCTCCTGTAAAACCAATAGGTTTATTTGCCTCTGGAAGTGCTCTGACGTTAATGGTTTTGGCACCTGCAGAAACTGTTTTGTTTCCTTCGGTAATAATCATCTGGCCAAACATATCACGGCGGTTTGTTGGAAGCTGAACGCCTATGTCTAAAGAAAGGGGTTCAATAGTAAGTTTTCCTGATTTTTGAGGGTATAAAATCGTTTTTTTAAGGACAACAAAATAAGAGCGTTCGCCTTTATACATTCCTTCTTCTATATGAAGTTGTTTGATATCAATGTTCTGATTCCAAAAATCTTTGTATTTAGGTTTAGCCAATTCTTTAAAACCTGTTACCCCAATATTGTAGAAATATAATTTATAAACGACTGTAATAGGTTCATTTATATATGGATTTGTTTTTGAAATTTCTGCTACCAGATTTAATGTTTCATTTCCGTATCCTTGCTGCTGTTGTTGCGAATTAGGATCTCTTTCCTGAGCAACGGCATTGGTAACAATTATTTTGATAGGAGATGTTTTGTAAACCTGACCATTGTATTCAATTGCGGCTTGTTTGATGATAAGCGTACCTTTTTGATTAGGGAGCAAATAATAAGAATAAATTTTCTGAAATGAACTTCTTCCATTTACCCAGGACTGACTTATCTGCTGGCTTGGACCGGCTACAATTCTGAAACCCTCAAAAGTAGGCTGTTCGAAATTATCTCCATCAACATTCATGATAAAGTCAATTCGAAGTCTTTCGTTAACTCCAAGTGTATTCTTGCTTACTCTGGCTTCAAATTGAACCTGAGCCATAAGCCCCTGAAAAGTGAATAGTAATAGAATTAAATATCTTTTCATTTAATGTTTAGTCGTTGTTTTGTTTAACTGTTTGCTTTGATTGATTAAACTTATTTTACCAGTCTTTTTCTGCTTTTTTAGGACTTCCTTTTACTTTTTGTGCATTTACTTTATCCTGAATTTTCTTTTCTTCATTATTTACCGCATCTAATAAATTCTGAACTCGATCTTTTGAAATTCCTCCGGGCATCGGTTTTGGCTCTCCGTTATTATTGGATTTATCATCTTTTTTCGGATCGTTTTTACCATCTTTTTTGTCCTTGTCCTTATCGCCTTTGTCGTCTTTCTTTTGATCGTCTTTGCCGTCTTTTTTATCTTTATCCTTATTGTCGCCGTCTTTTTTCTGGTCGTCTTTTTTGTCGTTCTTTTTATCCTTGTCCTTATCTTTGTTCTTATCGTTTTTAGGAGGATTCTCTTTTAATTTTTGTTTTGCATATGCATAATTATAGCGTGTCTCATCATCAGTAGGATCATTACGCAAAGCATTTTTATAAGCTTCAACAGCCTGAGAATAGTCTTTCTCTTTCATGAAAACGTTACCTAAATTATGAAAAGCCTTGTGCTTTTCAGGTCTGGTTTTTGCATTTTTGATCGCTTTTGCATAAGCATATTTTGCCTCAGATGCCTGATTTTGTTTATAAATCGTATTTCCTAAATTGTAGGAAGCAGCAGCTTTGTCAGGGAATTTTGACTGTGATATTCTATAATTTGCTTCAGCATCAACAAATTTATTCTGCTTATATTCTTCATTGGCTTCTGGCAATGTTTTGTCTTTTTCCTGTGCAGAAACTGCTAAAGAAAAGGTTAGTAAAATATAAAGAAGTAAATTTTTCATTCTGTTTTTTTATTTTTTGTTCAGAATTTTATCTCTGAACAATTATTTCTTTTCGTTAAATAAATTCAACTCGTTTATCCAGTTTGTTTTTCTTTCCAATAGAAAGATATCCAGAAATAATAGTAAGAAGGCAAAGCCTAAAAACCATTGAAATTGAGATTGAAAATCGGCCATTTGTGTAGCTTCAAATTCTGTTTTCTGAATATTGTTCAATGCGTTTTTTACATATTCCAGCACTTCTTTTGTGCTTCCTCCGTAAACATATCCGCCTTTGGTTGCCTTTGCAATCGATTTTAACCCTTCCTGGTTTAGTTTTGTAATAACGGTTTCACCATTATTATCTTTTTGATAGCTTCTTACAACACCGTTTTCTTTTAGCGGAATAGTTCCTCCCTGTTCAGTCCCAATACCAATGGTAATGATTTTCATTCCAAATTTATTGGCTTCTTCAGCTGCGATTTCAGCTCCTTCAGAATGGTCTTCACCATCAGAAATTAAAATCAGCAGTTTACTGGTTTTGCTTTTTTCATCAAAATAAGTTGATGATAATCTGATTGCTTCATCCAGTGAAGTCCCTTGTGAAGAAACCATTCCGGGATTCATACTTTGCAGGAACATTTTGGCTACGCTGTAATCTGTTGTAATTGGTAAAACCGGAAAAGCACTTCCTGCATAGGCTACAATCCCAATTCTGTCACTTCCTAAATTATTGATGATTTGCGAAACCAATTGCTTGCTTTTTTCTAAACGGCTTGGTGCCACATCTTCTGCGAGCATACTTTTCGAAACGTCAACAGCAAAAACGATATCAATTCCTTCACGTTTAACTGTTTCCATTTTGGTTCCAATCTTGGGATTGACTAAACCTATAATCAAACAGGCCAGTGCCAAAAGAAACAATACTAATTTTAAAACAGGTTTAAAAACAGAACGTTCAGGGCTTAGTCTTTTTACCATTTCCAAATCACCAAATTCACGTTGTTTTTTTCTTTTCCAATACATGTTAAAAAGAAAAACACATACTACAATCGGGATGAGAAATAATAGATATAAATATTTTTTTTCGTCTAATTCCATTTTAAATTTTAGATTTCTGAATTCAGATTTTAGATTTTATAACCTAAAAATTAAATAAAGCTCCTGTAAACTGTATTTCTTAAACCAACTTCTAACAATAATAAAATCCCTGAGAGCAATACAAAAAACCTGTATTTTTCATCGTAGTCATAGAATTTTAATTCCTGAATTTCTGTGGTTTCTAATTTGTTGATTGAATTGTATATTTCTGCTAACTTATCATTGCTGGTAGCTCTGAAATAAGTTCCATCGGTTTTTCTGGCAATACTTTTAAGTAATTGTTCGTCAATTTCAACTTTTTGCATTTTGAATAAAAATCCGCCATTTGGAGCGTATGCATACGGGAATTCGGCCATTCCGTTAGTTCCAATTCCAATAGTATATACTTTTATTCCGTATTGTTTTGCAATGTCCGATGCTGTTTCCGGTTCGATGAATCCGGCATTATTAACACCATCTGTAAGCAGAATAATAACCCTGCTTTTTGCTTTACTGTCTTTAAGACGGTTTACGGCAGTTGCAAGACCCATTCCAATTCCGGTTCCATCCTGTAATACGTTATCGTATTTAATTTCTTTAATAGCTTCTAAAATAATGGGCTTATCGCTTGTCACAGGAGTTTTTGTATAAGCTTCAGAAGCATATAAAACCAGTCCGATTCTGTCATTTGGTCTTTCATTAACAAAATCAGCTGCAACCCTTTTCAAAGCTTCCATGCGGTTTGGCTTTAAATCTTTAGCCAGCATACTTCCAGAAACGTCTATTGCCATTACAATATCAATTCCTTTAGTGGTTTTCGTCTGATTGCTTATATCAACTGTTCTTGGTCTTGCTAATGCAACTATTAAAGAACATAATGCAATAATCCTGAAGATATATAAGCAAGGTTTTAATTTTGTCAAAAGAGATTCAGAGTTTTTAAAACCCTGCGTTGAACTCATTTTTAATGTAGCCGATTGTTGGTTACGTTTCCAGAAAAACCATCCAATTGCAATTGGGATTAATAAAAAAAGCCAAAAGAATTCCGGATTTAAAAAAGTTATTTTTTCCATTAGTTTCCTGCTTTTTTAAGTTCAACAGAATTTAAAATCCTGTCCGAAATATCATTAGCATACGTATCTCCTTCTTCATGAAATATACCAATTTGCTGTAACCCGCCATCTTGTTTAAACATCAGGACTTCGTAATAAATTTTAGTGCTCGAATTCAGGTTGTCGTTGATGAGAGTGAAGGTACCATAGCCTTTTATCCCAGTGATTCCTTCTTTTGTTTCAAAATCTTCCTGTTTAACAATCATATTTTTAGCGCCTTGGGACTCGATTATTTTTAAATTACCTTCTAATGCTTTTGCTAAATCAATGTCTGTTGGGGTTTTAAATTTCGCTGTAGAAACGGTAATGTAAAAGTTATCCAGTAAACTTCCATAGCCAAAAAGCTGCATTTCTTTGATTAATGCCATTGCTTCTTTAGGCAAGACTTTTTGCGTATCAAGTCGCTGTAAAACCTTTGGAGTTTCTACTAAAACACCCGGGTTTCCATACTCACTTTTGACCCATTCCCCTTCGAGTAATTCTTTGGTTGGATGTCCAATTAAATTATCTTTTACGTAGTTGAAACCTTTAGTGACAACAAAATAAGTAGTTGTGGCGGTAAGTAAAAAAACAACTGCAGCAACCGAAAGTATAATTCGTTTGTTTCTTTTTTTCTTTAACAGAAGCTGAATTTGCTTTTGTTTTTGTGCTTCATTTAATAATTGATCTTCTTGTTCAGCTGGAACTTCTGTTGGAATAGCATTGTCAAGCGTTAAAATTGCTTTCTGAATTTTATTTCTGTCTTCAGTAATTTCAAATTCTAAGGGTTTTGACTTTGCAAATTTTACCAAATCCGCCTGTCTCAAAACTCTTTCAAGGTTTTCAACAGTTTCAGGAGTCAGGCTCATTTTCTTTTTGGCAGAAGCCGTTTTAAGCCCCTGGATTAATTCAGAAGTTGTACTTTCCATTGCCGGTATCTGAATTGCTTCTTCGATATAATTTCGGGCAATATCGGTCAGTTCACTGTAATATTCTTTTATTTCGCCTTTTTGCCAAAGTTCTTTTTTCTCCAGAACATTTAATAAGCTGGTCGCTTTTTCGATAGGTGTTTTATAAACTTCCTCTTCAATTTTTTTCTTCTGGTGTTTTTTGATGTACCAATAAACAAAAGCACCAATTGCCAGAATAATTACACCAATTAAAAGATAAATCCACCAGCCACCAACACCATTTTCTACAGTAGAAATGTCTTTTATGTCGTACATTTTTTGTTGTAGAGTATCGACTTTTATATTGTTTATTTCAACTGAAACAGGATCACTTAAATGTGGTTTTTTATCAATTAAGATTTTTACGCCCGGAATAACATATCTTCCCGAATCAAATTGTGTCAGACCATATTTTTTAATCAATTCGTATGTGTCGTCTTTCTTAACAGTGTCAACAGGATACGATTGGATTACTTCTAAAGCACCAATGTTTTTCAAATTTGGAAAAACAACTTTAGATTTTGAGCTGACTACCGTTTTAAGCGTGAGCTTAAACTCGGCACCAATTTTATTTTTTGTAGTATCAATACTCGTTTCAATCTGCTTGTTTTGTGCAAAAACAGCTGAAGAAAGTAAAAATAGAAATATGTAAAATTTTAATTTCATTTGATTTTTTGATTTCAGATTTTAGTCTAAAATGAATGCTTAAAACAGATTCAGCTTAAGCGATTTTATTTATAATTATTCTTCAAATTAATCTAATATTCTAACAATCTAAGATGTCTGATAATCTAAATTATCTCGATTTAAAATATCCCAGTAATTTAGTCACGTAATTCTCATCAACCCTTGTGTTTACTACGCCAGCTCCGGATTTACTAAAAATATCTTTGAAATAATTTACGCGTTCCTGATAATGTTTTTCATAATTCATTCGAACCTTTTTCGAACCCGTATCAACCAGCTGAGTTTTTCCGGTTTCAGCATCAAGCATCGTTACCATTCCTAAATTTGGTATTTTTTCTTCACGGATATCATAAACACGAACACCAGTAATGTCATGTTTTTTAGAAGCAATTTTTAAAGTGTGCTCATAATTTTCAGACATGAAATCTGAAATCATAAAAACAATTGCTTTCTTTTTTTGTGTTCCTGAAAGAAATTTTAAAGCTTGGGCGATATCTGTTTTTTGGCTTTTTGGTTCAAATTCGATCAATTCACGAATGATTCTCAAAACATGCGAGCGGCCTTTTTTTGGTGGAATATACAATTCGACATTGTCAGAAAATAAAATCAATCCAATCTTGTCGTTATTTTGTGTAGCCGAAAAAGCCATCGTTGCCGCAATTTCGGTTACGATGTCTTTTTTAAACTGACTTTTTGAGCCAAAACCTTCAGAACCCGAAATATCCACCATTAAAACCATGGTCAGTTCGCGTTCTTCTTCAAAAACTTTTACGTGAGCTTCGTTATAACGTGCCGTTACATTCCAGTCGATGTTACGAATATCATCGCCATATTGGTATTGACGTACTTCGCTAAAAGTCATCCCGCGTCCTTTAAATGAAGAATGGTACTCTCCCGAAAAGATATGATTGCTCAGTCTTTTGGTTTTGATTTCTATTTTCCGTACTTTTTTTAAAAGCTCTTTTGTATCCATTTTATTTGTTTAAAGTTTAAAAGTTTCAAGTTTCAGGTTGTTATAAAGCAAACCTGAAACTTAAAACATTAAACAAATTTTTAAGGTACTTCAATCTCGTTTACGATTTTGTTGATAATGTCTACAGAAGTAATGTTTTCAGCTTCAGCCTCGTACGTGATACCAACTCTGTGACGTAAAACATCATGTACAACAGCACGAACATCTTCCGGAATAACATATCCGCGACGTTTGATAAAAGCGTAACATTTTGCTGCATTGGCTAAATTGATACTTCCACGTGGAGATGCTCCAAAACTGATAAGCGGTTTTAAGTCGGCTAATTTATATTTCTCAGGGTAACGAGTAGCAAAGATGATATCTAAGATATATTTTTCGATTTTTTCATCCATATAAACTTCACGAACAGCTTCCTGCGCACGCAGAATTTGTTCTACAGAAACCACCGGATTAACTTTTTCGTAACTTCCTTTTAGGTTTTGACGAATTACAAAACGCTCTTCGTCAATTTTTGGATAATCAATTACGGTTTTAAGCATGAAACGGTCAACTTGCGCTTCTGGTAATTGGTATGTTCCTTCCTGCTCAACAGGGTTTTGTGTTGCCAATACTAAAAACGGACGGTCTAATTTGAAAGTCGTATCGCCAATCGTAACTTGTTTTTCCTGCATCGCCTCCAAAAGTGCAGACTGAACTTTAGCAGGAGCACGGTTAATCTCATCGGCAAGTACGAAGTTGGCAAAAATTGGCCCTTTTTTAATAGAAAATTCGTTTGCTTTGATGTTGTAAATCATCGTTCCGATAACATCGGCAGGCAATAAATCCGGTGTAAACTGGATTCGGCTGAAAGAACCTTGTACTGCCTGAGACAGTGTATTTATTGCTAAAGTTTTAGCCAGTCCCGGAACTCCTTCGAGTAAAATATGCCCTTGTCCTAAAAGCCCGATTAATAAACGCTCGACCATATGTTTCTGGCCCACAATAACTTTGTTCATTTCCATTGTAAGAAGGTCTATAAAAGCACTTTCTCTTTCAATTTTTTCATTTATCGCTCTAATGTCTAAAGTCGTTGTATTTTCTTCCATATAAATGTTTTTAAACCTTTTTAAAACGTTGATTTTTATGCCTAACTTTTGAGAGTGCAAATTGAATATTTTTTGAGAAGTAAGATGTTAAAAAATGGTTAAAACTTCTACCAATGCACTAATTTTAAGGACGAATTGTGATTCTATTTTTATATTTTTAAGAACTTTGATGATTATGCTTTATAAACACATAATAATCATTGAAATTAATATAATAAACCATGAGCAAAACTTTATTATCACCTGTAATTTCAGGCATTAGGAATTGGGGTGTTTGGGATAAAAATCTTACATCAAAAGAAATGGAAAGCATGATACAGCTTTGTATCGAAAACAAAATTACCACTTTTGACCATGCTGATATTTACGGTGATTATACCACCGAAGCAGATTTTGGAAAGGCACTTCAGAACAGTAAAATTTCGCGCGAAAAATTGCAGTTAATTACCAAATGCGGTATTCAGATGGTTACTGAAAACCGCAATAATAAAATCAGGTATTATGAACTTTCTAAAGAACATATTATCTGGTCTGCAGAAGAATCCCTGAAGAAATTAAAAACAGATTATATTGATGTTTTTTTACTGCAAAGACCAAGTCCGTTGATGCAGGCTGATGAAATTGCCGAAGCAGTTGAAAAACTAAAATCAGAAGGAAAAATTATTGATTTTGGAGTTGGAAATTTCAGCAATTCGCAAGTTGAATTAATTCGTCAGAAAACAGAGGTTAGTTATCATTCGGTACAATTTTCGGCTACGAATTTTGAACCGATGACTGACGGAACTTTTGATTATGCGCAAATATACGGAATCCGACCATTGGCATGGAACCCACTTGGAACTGTTTTTAGAGAAGACTCTAAACAAACTCGCCGCCTTAAAAAATTACTTTCGACATTAGTAGAAAAGTATCATTTAGGCTCTGATACACTTTTATTAGCATGGATTTTAAAACATCCTGCAAAAGTAATTCCGGTTGCAGGAACTGTAAATGTTGCCAGAATCCAATCCTTGATGAAGGCAGTAGAACTGGAAATGGATAAGGAAGACTGGTTTGCAATCTGGACAGAAAGCAGGGGAGAAGAATTGCTTTAAAATGATTGGTTTCCGATTATAAATTTTAAATCCGCTTTAAGCAAAAAAATAGCTGCTACAGATTCTGTGGATTTTCAGTTGATGAAATCTTTTAATTTTTGGCAAACATAATAAACAGAATGAAAAAAACAGTTTTAATTACCGGCGCTACAAGCGGAATTGGTAAAGCAACCGCTCAAATATTTGCACGAAATCACTATAAAATTATTATTTGCGGAAGACGAAAAGACCGTCTGGCTGAACTCGAAAAAGAACTTTCAGAATATACAGAAGTACATTCTTTGTCTTTTGATGTCAGGGATAAAAATGCCGTTTTCGAAAGTATAAATTCATTACCGGAATATTTTTCGGAAATTGACGTTTTAATTAATAATGCCGGGAATGCACATGGTCTGGATCCAATTCAGAATGGTGATATTGATGATTGGGATGCCATGATTGATATCAATGTAAAAGGACTTTTATATGTTTCGAAAGTTGTTATTCCGCAAATGACTGAAAGAAAATCGGGCCATATTATCAACATTGGTTCAACTGCAGGGAAAGAGGTTTATCCTAACGGAAACGTTTATTGTGGATCAAAACATGCAGTTGACGCTATCACTCAGGGAATGCGAATCGATTTGAATCCATTTGGTGTAAAAGTAAGCGGAATTCATCCGGGTCTGGTTGAAACAGAATTTAGCGAGGTACGTTTTAAAGGTGATACAGAAAGAGCTTCAAATGTTTATAAAGGTTTTGACCCTCTTAAGGCAGAAGATATAGCCGATATTATTCATTTTGTAGTTTCAAGACCGTATCATGTTAATATTGCCGATTTGATTGTCATGTCTACAGCACAGGCTTCGTCGACAATAGTTAAAAAGACATTATAGATCTTAGGAAATTAGACTTCTTAGATGATATTAGTCTAAGAAGTCTTAGTCTAAGAAGTCTAAAATCAAAAAATCTAAGAAGTCTAAAACATGATCAATAAACGCCTTTTAATAAAAAACCTGCTCGCTCATAATGACGAGAGCAGCTTTTATGACAAAAAAAGGCAGCTGAATTTGCACTCACGCGAAGGAAAAGCAAAGTTTTTGAAGCACATTTGTGCATTGTCAAATTCAAACCCAACCAATAATTCTTATATTGTTGTTGGTGTCGAAGATCAGGATAACGAAATTGTGGGTGATGATTTTTTTGATGATAGCCGGATCCAGAATCTGGTCAATGCTTTTTTAGAAAATCCACCAAAGATTCAGTATGAAAATGTGCCATTCCCCAATCTTCCAAAAGATAAAGTGATTGGGCTGGTGACAATTAAACCTAAAAGTCAGATTTCCTTTTTCAAAAAAGGAATTCATACTATTCTGTCCAATAGCGTTTTTGTCAGGCGTGGAAGTAATTCAATACCTGTTGAAGGTGAAATCGAAAAGAATTATCAAAATACCGAAACAGTAATTGGTATCGAAAATAGTTCCCGAAACAGTATTCAATATACACTCGACGGTGTAATTGATTTCATGAATTTCAGGCATAAAGATATGTCGCCAAAATATCGTGTTTTTAAAGAATTGTTTGTGATTTGCTGGGCAGGAGTACCAAAGAAATCAAGAGATAAAACCTTTCTTTCCCGTGTAGATATTGAATTAATTAACGAACAAATTAAACTTTTCTATTCGGCTCAGGATGTTGTTACGATTGTTTATGATGATGATACTTTTACTATAACCGAATATGTGCCTCTGGGATTAAATGATAAAACAAGTTATTATCCTTTAGAAAAACAGATGATACATTTTTTTGATAACGGTTATTATAAAATCGACAGACAAATGCTTTTTCAGCCTCCGGAATTCAACAAGCGAATGCTGTTTCATATTTACAATTCGAATATTGCCTTACTTCAAAAATTGCAAAAAGGGATAGCTTTGTCAGAGCGTGAATTAAAAGATTTAGAAAACCTGCCGTCTACTTTTATGATTTGTTATTTGAATGGTTTTGATGATGCCAAACAAAAATTGATAGACTCCAAATTACTTTTGAAACCTTTTGGGCAGGTATATTTATCTTTTAAGGAAGCTTTAAGGGTTTTACGAAAGATGAAATATGATTTGCAGTAGAGATGTACTTGCAGTGCATCTGATTCAATTATTGATATTTCAAATATTTACTGACTTTTTCATACGGAAATAAAAGTTCTTTCGGACCATCTGCATAAGAAGCAGCTTCATAAGAGTTGTAATATAAAAGAAGACCTTCCTGGGTATAAAATATATTCTGTGGCAGCTGAAATTTATCGTTCTCAAACATCAAACCTGTTGCGTTTATATTGGCTTTGGCCGGAATATTATATTTGCTTCTGAATTCTTTTTCAGCGTAAACTTTAAATTCTTTCTCGTTCTTAAACAATTCATCATTAAAAATCGCTTTTCCTGTATTTGGGTTAAATATAAGGGAACGAAAACCCTGGTATCCGTGAGCGCCACCTGTAAAAGTATAATGATCCAGTTTAATGTTTAAAATCTGATCCGATTGATATTCAACATTTCCTTTCACTTTAGCTTCCCATCCAAATGTTTCGGTTGGGAATTTTTTGTACATTTCTTCATAGGATGAAATAAAGGAATCAGTAAGGCTATCGTAGTCTTTTGCTTCTAAAGGTTCTTCGCCAAAATAAACGATTTCTTTTATAACGCTTAATAATTTTTTATTGATGCTGTCTGCAACTATAGGGATGTTTTTTGCAACCGGTACATCGATTGTGATTTTTGGACAATTATTTTTGCACGGAATTTTTGATTCTTTTTGAAAAGCCTCGTTTTCAATGGATAAACTTTTAGTGCAGGAAGAAAGTAATATAAGAATCACCAAAGGAAGAGTGAAGTGTTTCATCTTAAAAAGTGTTAATTATACATAAAGGTAAGGACTTGTATCAGGATAAGAATAAATTAAACGGTAAATTTGTATAAAATTTAAGAATTTAAAAACACTAACTATATGAAATTCAATACTAAAGTGATCCATGGCGGACAGCATCATGATCCGGTTACAGGAGCGGTTATGCCTCCGGTATTTCAAACTTCGACCTTTGTTCAGACCAGTCCCGGACAGCCATTAGGTGATTATGAGTATAGCCGTGCATCGAATCCAACCCGAACTGCTTTAGAAAATGCATTGGCAAGTATCGAAAACGGTACCCGCGGACTGGCTTTTTCATCGGGTTTGGCAGCTACAGATTGTATTTTAAGATCTTTTAAGGCAGGTGATGAAGTAATTGCCATGGATGATTTGTATGGAGGTACTTATAGAATGTTTTCAAGAATATATAAAGATTCAGGGATTAAATTCCATTTTGTTGATATGACAGATATTACAAAATTGAAATCTTTGATTAATGAAAATACAAAACTGGTATGGGTTGAGACACCTACAAATCCGTTAATGAAATTAGCTGATATTGAAGAAATTGCCAAAATCACAAAAGAAAATAAAATCTGGCTCGCGGTAGACAATACTTTTGCAACACCTTATTTGCAAAAACCATTGGATTTAGGAGCAGATATTGTAATGCATTCAGCAACCAAATATTTAGGAGGTCACTCTGATGTTATCGCCGGTGCTTTGGTTGTAAAAGACCAGGCTATGGGAGAGCAATTACATTTTCAACAATTTGCAACCGGGGCAACATTAGGACCAATGGACAGTTTTCTGGTTTTAAGAGGTATCAAAACACTTTCGTTAAGAGTTCAGAGACATTGTGAAAATGGAGAAAAAGTAGTGGATTTTTTAAGTAATCATCCCAAAATCAAAACGGTTTATTATCCTGGATTAACAAGCCATCCGTTTCATGAAATTGCTAAAAAACAAATGAAAGCTTTTGGCGGAATGGTGTCTTTTACATTCGTTTCGGGTAAAAAAGAAGATTCAATTGCATTTTTAGAGAAACTGAAAGTATTTACTTTAGCTGAATCTTTAGGAGGGGTAGAATCATTGGCTAATCATCCGGCCTTGATGACTCATGCTTCAATTCCGGCAGATAAAAGAGCAGAGGTTGGAATTACAGATGACCTGGTTCGTTTGAGTGTAGGTATTGAAGATGCAGAAGATTTAATAGCTGATTTAGAACAAGCTTTATCATAAAAACAAAACCCCAACTCGCAAGAATTGGGGTTTGTTTTTTATATCGTTTTTTTTAGAATTCTAAATAATGTGAGTATCCAAAATTAAACCAAACCTGTGAATCTCTTGATTTATTTTCTTTATAAATATCACGGTTAGGATTTAATCCGTCAATCCAGTCTGAATCAAAACCCTGATAACGTACTTCAAAGAGTAAATCATTCATTTCATCTAGTTTATATTGTACGCCAACTCCAAGAAGTACAGAGAATGTTATGCCGCTCTCGGTTGCAAAACCGTATTGATGATCATCAGAAGGTACTAAATATTTATCAAAAGTTGTAGCTGGTGTTCCTAGTGGTCCAAGAGAAGAATTGGCGCTGGTATTATAGTAACTCGCCATAGCACCTATACTTAAATAAGGATAAAAACTACCTACATATTTTTCGAACTCATGTATTGTTGTAAAAGGCGAAAAATTTAACTGAGCTCCAATATTTAACAAGCTGGTTTTTCCACTCATGGCTTTTAGTTTTTCTTTTCCGGCTGATGGTTTGCCTTCTATCCATTTTCCAAAATGCTGGAAATTTGTGTGAGAGAAAGAAAGCTCAGAACGAACTTTAAAATGTTCGTTAAAATATTCGTTTCCGTTTGCGGCAGATGAAAAGTTTATCCAATGAACTGCACCAATTCCAAATCCGGTATTTCCGACATTGGTGGATTGATCGTGTCTCTGCCCATAGTCAGACTGAAAAGCTACAGGACCAGCTATGAATCCAATTTCGTAGGCTAATTGTGCATTTGATACCGTGGAAATACCAAATAATGTAAAAAGAGTTAAGGCTATTTGCTTGAACATGAGTTTTTCGGCTTTCAAATCATAGGCAAATATATAAAAAACATAACCGACTTTGAAATAATTAATTAGCCAATTAAAAAATAAGTAACGAAACACTTAAAAAACTAATCATAATTGTTGGTTTATATTGGAATATAATCGTTGTAAATGCAAACTTTAAATTTGTTTGAAAAATATGTAATTATTATAAAATTGTTATAAAAGTTAATTTTGAATTACGAATTTACTTTACCTTTGTTATGAATAACGAAAACGTTTTCTTAATGATGTTTTCTTATTTAATTGATACAAATAAATGATTTGTAAGCGTAATTTATTTCAAAATGATGAAACAAAAAATAAATGAGTTTATGGCTCTTGTAGAGTCAAAAAATCCAAATGAACCTGAGTTTCTTCAGGCGGTCAGAGAGTTTGCAGAAACGGTAATTCCGTTTATTGCTGAACAAAAAAAATACGATGGAAAAAACTTACTTCTTAGAATAGCTGAGCCTGAAAGATCAATAATTTTCAGGGTTCCGTGGGTAGATGATAAAGGAGAAATCATAGTAAACAGAGGATTTAGAATTCAGATGAATTCAGCAATAGGACCTTATAAAGGCGGAATCAGATTTCATCATACCGTAAATCTTTCAGTTTTGAAATTTTTGGCTTTTGAACAAGTCTTTAAAAACAGTCTGACCACACTTCCGATGGGAGGTGGAAAAGGAGGGTCTGATTTTGATCCGGAAGGAAAATCTGATGGAGAAATTATGCGTTTTTGTCAATCATTTATGACCGAATTATGCCGTCATATAGGTCCTGACTTAGATGTTCCTGCCGGAGATATTGGTGTAGGTGCAAGAGAAATAGGGTATTTGTTTGGGCAGTATAAAAGAATCAGAAATGAATTTACGGGTGTTTTAACCGGAAAAGGTTTGGCTTACGGAGGTTCATTGATCAGACCCGAAGCTACAGGTTATGGTGTTGTATATTTTACAGATCAAATGCTGCGTACTATTGGGCATGAAATCAAAGGGAAAAGAGTAGCTGTTTCAGGTTTTGGAAATGTTGCGTGGGGGGTTGCTTTAAAAATAAATGAACTTGGTGGTAAAGTTGTTACTATTTCAGGGCCTGATGGTTATATTTATGATGAAGAAGGGATTTCGGGAGAAAAAATAGACCACATGCTTGAAATGAGAGCAACAGGAGACAACAAAGCAGAAAGATACTTAGAGAAATACCCTAAAGCTGTTTTTCATAAGGGAAAAAGTCCTTGGGAGGTAAAAGTTGACATTGCAATTCCATGTGCTACTCAAAATGAATTGAATGGCGAAGATGCTAAAAAGCTTATTGATAATGGCGTTCTGTGTGTAACTGAGGCTGCAAATATGCCTTCTACATTAGATGCAATTAAATTGTTTTTAGACAATAAAGTACTTTTTGCTCCTGGAAAAGCTGCAAATGCGGGAGGAGTAGCAGCGTCTGGTTTAGAAATGACCCAAAATTCAATCCGTTTAAACTGGACAAGCGAAGAAGTAGATTTGAGACTAAAGGATATAATGATTGGGATTCACAACCAATGTAAAAAATATGGTGCTGAAGAAGATGGTTATGTGAACTATGTAAAAGGAGCTAATATCGCCGGATTTGTAAAGGTGGCCGATGCTATGCTTGCTCAGGGAGTCGTGTAGTTTTTATTTAGAATTTAAAGAATGCCTTCATTTTGTCCTTAAATCTGGATAAAATAGGAGGCATTTTTAGTTTCCCCATATTCTCAGTATAATTTAAATATTAATTTAAAACAGAACAAAAATCAAATACTTTCGTTTGTATTATATTTGTGAATCTGAATCTTCTAAATAATGAAAAAAGGTTTTTTATATATTTTGCTTTTAACAATTTTTCAATACAGCTTTTCACAGAGTAATTTGTCATGGGAAGGCTATTTTTCATATAATGAAATTAAAGATGTTTCTACAGCAGGGGCAACAGTTATTGCTGCTTCAGAAAATGCTTTGTTTTCTAAAAATTCAGAAACAAACAGTATTAAAACAACTACCACTATTGATGGTCTTTCCGGACAGACTATATCATCAATGTATTATAGTGAAGCTTCTAAAAAAACATTGGTAGGCTATGAAAACGGTTTGATGATTGTCATAAATGAAAAGGACGGCAGTATGTTGAAAGTTGTAGATATTATCAATAAACAACTGCCTTCGGGTATAAAAAAAATCAATCATTTTATGGAACACAATGGATTGATTTATGTTTCATGTGATTTTGGAATTGTGCAGTTTAATTTAACTACTTCGCAATTTGGAGATACTTATTTTATTGGTGATGCCGGAGCAGAAATTGCTGTAAAACAAACTGCTTTTTTTAATGGTTTTATTTTTGCCGCCACTTCAGGCGGTATAAAGCGTGCAAATAGCACTAATGCAAATTTAGTCGATTATAATCAATGGTCAGTTATAAATTCAGGTGATTGGTCAAGTGTGGAAACTTTAGATTCAGAACTTATTGCAGTTAATTCGGGAGGCTATATTCATCGTTATAATTCGAATGTTTTTATTGGTTTTTTACAGCTTCCGCAGTATTCTACAGATATGAGGGCAGTTAATCATAATTTATTTATTACAACACCCAATACCATATATATTTATAACAATCAAATGATTCTAAGTCGTCAGATTGTTAATACCCAGGTTTTAAATGCAAGTTTGATTTTTACCTGTGCAACTTCTTTAGGAGATGTTATTAATATTGGGACTAAAGATAACGGTTTATTTAGTTCTTCACTTTCTGTTTCTGCAGCGTTTGAGAATAATATGCCAGATGGTCCTTTGAGAAATAATGTTTTTGCTCTGGATGTTACTCCAAATGTTCTTTGGGCTGTTTATGGAGATTATAATTCCGGAATGAACCCATATCCTCTGGATAGTTATGGTGTTAGTAAATTTAGAGAAAAAGCATGGCTTAATATTCCTTATGAAGAAGTTTTTAACGCAAAATCAATAGTAAATATCATCGTGAATCCAAATGATGAAAATCAGGTATATGCAAGTTCTTATTTTTCAGGATTACTAAAAATTGAAAATGATGAACCAACTGTTTTATATAATGAAAAAAATAGTGGGTTAGAAACATTAACTTTTGTTGGTCCTAATTATATTGATGTTCGTATCAACGGATCAGCTTTTGATAAATCAGGAAACCTTTGGCTGACAAATAATATGATTGAAAACGGATTGAAAGTGTTGAAAACAAATGGACGATGGCAAAGCGTTTCCATGAAGACTATTTTAGCAAAACCCGAAGATGCGAGTTATACCGATTTGATTATTGATAAAAATGGGACGAAATGGATTTCAATGAATACCGAAGGGATTGTTGGTTTTAATGAAAGCACTAATACCTTTAAAAAAATAAATTTCGGTACAGATTTAGGAAATCTGCCAACAACAGACGTGAGAGCTTTATCAATTGATACTAAAAATCAATTATGGATTGGAACCACTAAAGGATTAAGAGTTTTATCGAATGTAAATAATTTTCAATCTGAAAGCCAATTAACCACAAAACCTATAATAATTATGGAAGATGGTTTGGCACAAGAACTATTATATGAACAATCTATAACCGCAATAGCCGTAGATGGATCCAACAATAAATGGATAGGGACATCAGATTCGGGTGTTTTTATGGTATCACAAAATGGTCAGGAAACAAAATACCATTTTACAATAAATAATTCACCTTTGCCGGCTAATGCCATAAACGACATCAAAATCAATAATAAAACGGGTGAGGTTTTTATTGCAACAACTAAAGGAATGATTTCTTTTAAAGGTTCAGCTACAGAAGCTAATGAAAATCTGAATAATGTATACATTTATCCAAATCCGGTTCGTCCTGCTTATTCAGGAACAGTTAAAATTGCCGGGTTAATTGATAAGGCAAATATTAAAATTACAGATATTGAAGGCAATCTGGTATACGAAACTATTTCTGAAGGAGGAACAATAGAATGGGATACAACAGCTTTTGGAAGATATAAAGTAGCATCCGGTGTATACATGGTTTTTGTTTCGGCTCAGGATGGAAGCGAAACAAAAGTAAAAAAAGTGATGATTGTTCGGTAAGTTTAGTGGCTATGAATAACAAAAATTGTTTTGATTTTTTAAGGTTTTTCTTTGCTGCAAATATTCTATTAGCACATCTTTCTGAACTTTCTCAAAATAAAAATCTGTATTTCTTGTCTGATTATTCTAATTCGGCAATTGGTGTAAGGGTTTTTTTTGTAATTAGTGGTTTTTTAGTAGCTAAAAGCTTTATTAATACATCGTCATTAAAAGAATATTTTATTAAAAGGGCAAAAAGAATTTTACCTGCCTCACTGTCGTTATTGTATTATCGGTTTTAATCTTTGCGATGTTTAGTACGTATAGTTTTTCTGAATATTTCACAAATGTAAATGTTTATCAATATTTAGGATGGAATTTAATTTTTCTGAATTTTATGCATCCCTGCCTGCCAGGACTTTTCGAAAATAATCTAATTTGCGCAGTAAACGGATCCTTATGGACTTTAAAAGTTGAGGAATCCTTTTATATCGTTTTACCTTTTATTTTCTACATTATAAAGAAAACAAAAAAAACTTTTGTTGTGCTTATAATAATTTATTTATTGTCCTTGCTATATTGGTTCATAACGGATGATGTATTAAATCAGCCACTATTGGCAAAACAAATGCCGGGTTATTTAGCTTATTTTTCAGTTGGAATCTTTTTAAATTTAAATCTGGATTATGTTTTGAAAAACAGAGTAAAATTATTTTTTACAGCTATAATTTCATTATTGATTACTGTTTTTTTTCATTTTCAAATAAATGTTTTTTATCCTGCTGCTTTCGGTTTGTTAATAATAATTTTGGCTTACAGCATTCCACTTTTAAATAATTTTGGGAAATATGGAGATTTTACTTACGGACTATACATCTATCACTTTCCAATAATTCAGCTTTTCAGGCAGTATGATTTGTTTAATAAATATAATGCTATTATTATGGGGGGTGCAGTTGTTTTACTTACATTAGTTTTTGCCATCTTCTCATGGTTCGTTGTCGAAAAAAGATTTTTAGACAGGTATAGAAATAGTAATACTAAGAAAGTTGCGATACATGCATTTTAAAACCAAAGCAATTGTTATTTCTGCATTAAAGTTTCAGGAAAAAAGTCTGATTGTAAAATGCTTTACACTTTCAAGTGGACTGAAGTCTTATTTTGTACGTGATGCTTTTTCAAGTCGGAAGGCAAGTCAGAAAATTGCTTATTTCCAGCCTTTATCTATTCTTGAAATAGAAGCTGTTCATAAAAATAAAGGTACTTTAGAAAACTTCAAAGAAATTAAAACTGCAGTTCCTTTCCAAAGCATTCATACCAATCTAGTAAAAAGTACGATGGTCATGTTTCTTTCTGAAATTTTGCATTATTCAATTCAGGAAGAAGAAAAAAATGAATCACTATTTGTGTTTTTAGAAACAGCGCTGATATGGCTTGACCATCACGATGAAGTTGTTAATTTTCATTTAATTTTAATGCTGGAAACAACAAAATATCTGGGTTTTTATCCGGATATTTCAGAGTTAGATTTGCCATATTTTGAAATGAATGATGGTGTTTTTGCAATTTTTAAAGGATTAAATTCTTTGACAGAACACGAAACAAATCTGTTTAAAAAACTACTCGGTTTAAAATTTGATAACGATCAGAAAGTCTTTCATGTAATAGAAAGACAAATACTGCTAAAGATTCTGATTGATTATTACAGCCTCCATTTAGATGGTTTCAAAAAACCCAAATCACTTGAGGTTTTGAAAGAAATATTTTCTTAATTAAAGTTTAATTTTCTATATATTCGCAAACAATTAATTTTAATCATAATTGCCACATTTCTATTCATTAATTTAAAAAATCTACTATGAAGAAAATTACTTTTTCTATTATTTTGCTTCTGGCGGTTTCGATTTCTGCTGTTTCCCAAAGGAAATATGATGAAATTGTTACAACAGAGAATGCTGTTCAGGATTTAGTGCAGAACCAAATTACAGGTGTTGTTGTATTTAAAGAGGGTGGAACTATAAAAGGTTTGGATCCGGAAACAAAAAAAATTGTATGGACTCTGACTAAAGATGATTTCGGAACAACATCAGCCGGGGATATTTTGAGTGATCCTGATTTTGGGAAAGTCTTTAAAGAGAAGAGTGCCTTAACCAGCGTTCCGGGTAGTCCATATGTAGAAGCTTACATTAATAATAAGTATATAATCATCAATACTGATTCCGGTAAAGTAGTCTACAATTCATCTAAGGAATCTTTCTGGGTTACTCAATCTGATTTTATTCCTGAAACAGATGAATACCTTCTTACATTGAAAAAAGATGGTGACATGGCAATTGCTTTATTAGACATGAAAACAGGTGAATTGAAATGGAATACAACTGTTGATAAAGCAAAATCATTATTTAGTTTTTCTTTCAAAGAATCTGCAAACACAAACATAGCAACAGTACACGGATCTGTTATTTACTATTTATTGTACGGAAAGCTATATTCATTTGACAGAGCTTCAGGAAAGTTAAACTGGAAAGGCGAAGAAGATTATTCTAAATTCTTTTTAACTCAAAATGATAAAAATATTGTTGTGGTTAATAATGCCGGAACTTTTTCTACAAAACAATATTTAAATGTATTGAATACTGATACAGGAAAAAGTATCTGGAAAGAATCTATCAAAACTAAAAGGGTTGTTTATCTGGAAGATTGGGGAACAAAAATCTTAGTGGCACACTACAGCGGTTTTAATTTTTATGACTTAAGTTCAGGTGAAAAAATCTGGAAAAAAGACGCTCGTGGAGACGGATTGAAAAGAGTTATCCCTATCGAGCAGGATTTCTTGTACGTAGCAGAAAATGAAATGATGCTAATCAACAAAGATGGCGAAAAGCTTTGGAAAAAATTCATTGAAATATCTGATGATAAAGAAGATCCGATTTATTATTTAGGAAAAGTAGGTGAAAAAGTAATGTACCTTACGGGAACTTACGGAAACATGGTAGATTACAAGTCAGGAGTTAAACTTTGGAAACGTAATATTAAGTTTGAAAAAGACCGTCCGGTATTGCCTGCTTATGACGAAGCTACAAATTCTTACGTAGTATATAATGACGAAAAATTATATAAGTTTGATCCAAGCATTAGCGATAAGCCTGAGCCTTTCGCAAAAGTAAATATCAAAAAAGAGAAAGAATTAAACAGTATAGAACAATTTCCTTGGGGAGTTGTACTCTCTGGACCTGTTGAAGTAATGGGTGTGAACGCGGACGGAACAATTAAATACCATCATGTCTACACACAGCCAGGAGAAGGAACTAGACGTCTTATTAAAAGTGCTGCTATTGTAGGGAGTATTGGTATGGGTGTAAGTTCAGTGGTAAGTGATATAAAAGGTGCTGAATTAACAATGACATACCGTGATTCTTCAGGAAATATGAGATCGATGGTTGTAAAAAAGGAAGATAAGACTAACCAGGATCAGGCAAAAGCCTATGCAGCTGGTGCAGCAGCTCTTGGCCTGGTAGCAGCTAAGTTTAATTCTCGTTTCAATGCGATGAAACAAAACAGAGATTTCTCTTATATTTTCGCAAAAGCAGATTCAGGAGAAAAAGTTTTGGTTAAAGTTAATAAAGTAGACGGGGTAGAGGTTGATAAAATTATTTTCAACAACAATAAACCGGTTTATGAAATTGACCCTGCAACTCAGAATATCTTTTATGTTTCTGATAAGTCTATTCAGATATTTAACAAAAAATAAAAAATATAAAACCTCTAAGGCCATCAGGATAAATTCTGATGGCTTTTTTTTGCCTATGAAAAAAACAGTACTCTTAATCGCTTTGCTTGTAATTGGTTTAGTACAGGCACAAGAAAAAATAAGCTCAAAAAAAAAGAAGTTTTATATACCCGTAATTAAATATTCAGAATTTCCTGTTCTTGATAATGCTTTAACGCAAACTACTTTTTATCAAATGGATAAGGAGTTGGTGCAGGAAGAAATTATTTTAAAAAAAGAATATTTTAACATTAATGGTTTTATAAAAGATCCTTTAAACGGTAAGTTAAAAATTTATTTAACAATTACATTGCCTAAATTTAATTCAACAAAAGTTGATAGTACTTTTGATAAAAAAAAGAGTAATTGGAAATTTGAGGTCTATACCCGATATGACGTAAGGATAAAAGTTGAAGCTAAATGCGCGGATAAAATTTTATTTTCTCAGGATTTTAATAGTCTTGAATCGCATATAATTGCAAGTTCATATGAAAAAGGGAATGTGAAATTTGCAGTAGATTCAAATAATAAAAGAATCGCACAAGCCATGAAGGATAATGATTATACTGCAGAAGAGCTCGGGATAGACAAAGTGATTTATGATTCTGTTGATAGAATTCAGGATTTTTTAAATTATAAATTAGCTTATTATGTGGATGAATCCAAGGAAAAATTTGAATTTGTAACTTCAAAAGGGCATTCTGAATATAATCAAATGCTGGCATTTGAAAACGAGATTACTTCTCAGATGGAGAAAGTAAGTCTGGAAAAAGGTTTAGATGAAAAATTGCTGACTCCGCATTTGCAATATCTGGAAAGTCTGTTGGTTAAATACCCTCCTTCGCCATTAAATGAAAACATTCGGTTCATTGTAACAAACAATTTGGCTGAGACTTATTTTATACTTGAAAATAAAGAAAAAACATTAATGTATGCTAATTTACTGATTGAGAACGATAAACAGGATTCCAGAGGATCTTCGATTATTAAAAGGGTAAATAAGGCCAATTTTGCTGATAAAAAAATTAGAAGTCATACAACCCGTTTTGCAGATCTTAAAAAATTAGGACTTAAAATTGCTGAAGAAAAAGAAGAAAAAAGGTTAGCTTTTTTTGAAAAAATAGAGCAGCAGGATGCAGAGTGGGAAACTGAAAAAGCGAACCGTGAAGCAAAGCTGGAAAAAGCTAAAATCCAAAGATATAATCTGCTGGATTCTATTCCGTATCAGCTTAATGCTAATTTGTTGGCAAAAGTGGTTGCCAGTCTGGGAGGAAGCGATGCTTTAAAAAAAATTGAAAAAGCACACCTTTTTTCTAAACTTACTATTGAAGGAAATAAAGTGCCTCAGACAGAAGAAAAATGGGCAACAAATTCTAATTATCTTCTTAGGAAAAAAATGCCTGAAAGCTATTATGAAATATTGAATGGAGCAGAAGCCTGGAGTCATGATGACCGTGAAAGCGGTGTAAATGCAAAATGGACAAAACTTACCTCTTATGATCATAATAATTTATCTAAAAATGCTGATTTAGTAAACTTTTTGACTGATTTAAGGCTCGATTTATGGAATAATTTTGAAGTTTTGGAAGATGAAATGTATGAAGGCAGATTATGTTATCATTTAAATTATTTTGAAAAAACATTAAGTACAGGAAACAGAACAATTCCAAAAACGGATTATCATGTTTTTATTGATAAAGAAAATTTCAATATAGTTTCAACAGAAAAAACAGAATTTGATAACGGAAATAAGAGCTTTTTCGAGAGAAAACTTTTTGGTGATTATCGTCCTGTTGCAACTCTGAATTCTGGAAAAATCCCACATAAAATTAATTATGAAATTGAAGATTTTAATGGCGAGACTTTGTATCAGGAAGTAAGGGAAAAAGTAGAAATAAACCCTGTTTTTGGAAATCGTATTTTTATGAAAGAAGTGTATTTCGGAGGATTTAAATAGTCTTTAATTTGTCTGAAAAGAAAAACTTAGAATTGATTACTTTTTGGTTTATTCACTCATATTTTTGAGATTAGTACCAGAAAGTAATCAATTCTTTTGTTTTTGAATCATTATCTTTTGATAAAAGTGTGAAATTTCAAGAAATTGATGGACAATAATTCAAAATTCCTTACTTTCGCACCTCGATTAAGAAAAGGATAAAATGAGTACAAAATTTACTGAATACAAAGGACTTGACTTGCCAACTGTAGCTTCTGAAGTTCTTGATTTTTGGAAGAAAGAAAATATATTTGAAAAGAGTGTAACCACTCGCGAAGGTGCAGAGCCTTACGTATTTTTTGAAGGCCCGCCTTCAGCAAACGGATTACCGGGAATTCACCACGTAATGGCACGTGCGATTAAAGATATTTTTTGCAGATATAAAACTCAAAAAGGTTTTCAGGTTAAAAGAAAAGCCGGTTGGGATACGCACGGATTGCCTGTAGAATTGGGTACCGAAAAAGAATTAGGAATTACAAAAGAAGATATTGGTAAAACGATTTCGATCGAAGAATATAACGAAGCGTGTAAAAAAACCGTTATGCGTTATACGGACGTTTGGAATGATTTGACCGAAAAAATGGGGTATTGGGTAGATATGGAAGATCCGTATGTGACTTATAAACCAAAATATATGGAGTCTGTTTGGTGGCTTTTGAAGCAAATCTACGATAAAGGTTTGTTGTACAAAGGTTACACAATTCAGCCGTATTCTCCAAAAGCAGGAACAGGATTGTCTTCTCACGAAGTAAACCAGCCTGGAGCTTACAGAGATGTTACAGATACTACGATTGTAGCACAATTCAAAACAAGTTTAAAAGAAGAGAAAATTATCAAGGCCTTTAATCTTGGGTCAGCTCCAACAGATGAGGCATATTTCTTGGCATGGACAACTACTCCGTGGACTTTGCCTTCAAATACGGCTTTGACAGTTGGTCCAAAAATCGATTATGTTTTAATTTTCACATATAATCAGTATACTTTTTTACCTATGATGGTAATTCTTGCTAAAAAATTGGTTGCAAAACAATTTTCTGGTAAGTATTTTGAAGTTGAAGAATTAGTTGAAACGGCTTCATATAATAAAAACGATAAAAAAATACCTTACAATATTATTTCGGAATGTAAAGGAGCTGATTTAGTTGATATTCGTTATGAGCAATTATTAAATTGGGCACAACCATATGAAAATCCAGAAAATGCTTTTAGAGTTATTTTAGGAGATTTCGTGACTACAGAAGATGGGACAGGAATTGTACATACAGCTCCGACTTTTGGTGCAGATGATGCTAAAGTAGCAAAAGAAGCAAAGCCAGAGGTGCCACCTATGTTAGTTAATTCATTTCATAACTTAATTGACTCTAATAATCCAAATAAAGAGAATAATATAGTAAAAGAAGATGAAGATTATTTTGCAAATTCGTCTTTTGAAACTAAGTATCAAATTTTAGTTCCACTTGTTGATTTACAAGGTAAATTTATTGATATTGATACCGTTCCTGAAAAGTTCAGAGGAATGTATGTGAAAAACGAATATTATGATGCAGGTGAGGCACCAGAGCGTTCTGCTGATGTAGAAATTGCTATTCAATTAAAAGAAGAAAATAAAGCCTTTAAGGTTGAAAAATACGTACATAGTTATCCACACAGTTGGAGAACTGATGAGCCGTTGTTATATTATCCACTAGATTCTTGGTTCATTAAAGTAACCGATGTAAAAGATAGAATGTTCGACCTGAACGAAACTATCAATTGGAAACCTAAATCTACTGGTGAAGGACGTTTTGGGAACTGGCTTAAAAATGCCAACGACTGGAACTTATCTCGTTCTAGATATTGGGGGATTCCATTGCCAATCTGGAGAACTGAAGACAAAAAAGAAGAAGTTCTTATTGGTTCTGTTGAAGAATTATACAATGCGATCGAAAAATCTATCGAAGCAGGTTTTCAAAAAGAAAATCCGTTTAAAGGTTTCGAAATCGGAAACATGTCTGAATCAAATTATAATTTAATTGATTTACACAAAAATGTAGTTGATGAAATTACTTTAGTTTCTGCTTCCGGGAAACCAATGAAGCGCGAAAGTGATCTAATCGACGTTTGGTTTGATTCTGGAGCAATGCCTTATGCACAATGGCATTATCCTTTTGAGAACAAAGACAAAATTGATGAGAATAAAGATTTTCCGGCTAATTTTATTGCAGAAGGAGTAGATCAGACCCGTGGATGGTTTTATACCCTGCACGCGATCGGAACTTTGGTATTTGATAAAGTAGCCTACAAAAATGTAGTTTCAAACGGTTTGGTGTTAGACAAAAACGGACAGAAAATGTCTAAACGTCTAGGAAACGCTACAGATCCTTTTGAAACAATTGCAGAATACGGTCCAGATGCCACACGCTGGTACATGATCTCAAACGCAAATCCCTGGGATAACCTGAAATTTGATATCGAAGGAATTGCTGAGGTGCGCCGTAAATTCTTCGGAACTTTATACAACACCTATTCGTTCTTTTCGTTATATGCGAACATCGATGGGTTTAAATATGCTGAAGCTGAAATTCCGTTAAACGAACGACCTGAAATCGATCAGTGGATTATCTCTGAATTGCATACATTAATAAAATTTGTTGATGAATGTTACGAAGATTACGAACCAACAAAAGCAACAAGAGCGATTTCTGATTTCGTTCAGGAAAACTTAAGTAACTGGTACGTTCGTTTATGCCGTCGTCGTTTCTGGAAAGGTGAATATGCGAAAGATAAAATTGCAGCGTATCAAACACTTTATACTTGTTTGCTTACAATCAGTAAATTAAGTGCTCCGGTAGCGCCATTTTTTATGGATAAGTTGTACAGAGATTTAACTGAATCGACGGGAACCGAGGATTTTGCCAGTGTTCACTTGGCTGAATTCCCGAAATTTGTCGAAAACTTTGTTAATAAAACGTTGGAAAGCAAAATGCAGAAGGCGCAAACGATCTCATCTTTGGTTTTGTCATTGCGTAAAAAAGAGATGATCAAAGTGCGTCAGCCTTTGCAAAAGGTAATGATTCCGGTACTTGACGACAATCAGCGTGCTGAAATTGAGGCGATTTCTGATCTGGTAAAAGCAGAAGTAAACGTTAAAGAAGTGGAGCTTTTAGACGATGCTTCAGGTATTTTAGTGAAACAGATTAAGCCTAATTTTAAGGCTCTAGGTCCACGTTTTGGAAAAGATATGGGGTTGATTTCTAAAGAGATACAAGGTTTTTCTGCTGAACAAATCAATCAGCTAGACAAGCAGGGCACGTTAGATATTGTTATTGCTGGAAATAATGTAACTTTATCTCTGGAAGACGTCGAAATAACATCGCAGGATATCGAAGGTTGGCTGGTTGCAAATTCAAACGGAATAACAGTTGCGCTTGATATTACAATCTCCGAAGAGCTAAAGAACGAAGGTATCGCGAGAGAATTAGTAAACAGAATTCAGAATATCCGTAAAGATTCTGGATTTGAGGTTACCGATAAAATTAAAGTACAAATAAAAAGAAACGGTCTTTTAGAAGAAGCAGTTTCAAAAAATGAAGACTACATAAAGTCTGAAACATTAACAGATAGCTTGACTTTTGCTGATGCTTTAGAAAACGGCACAGAAATTGAGTTTGATGATATTAAAACAATGATATTAATTTCAAAATAATATAGTACCATGATAGATGAAATTACAAGATACTCAGACGCTGATTTAGCGGAGTTCAAAGAAATAATCCAGGCAAAAATTAAAAAAGCACAAGAAGATCTTGATTTGATCAAAAGTGCCTATATGAACGATTTGAATAATGGAACAGATGATACTTCTCCAACTTTCAAAGCTTTTGAAGAAGGAAGTGAAACAATGTCTAAAGAAGCAAACTCTCAATTGGCTATAAGACAAGAGAAGTTTATTCGTGACTTAAAAAACGCACTATTCCGTGTTGAAAATAAAACATATGGTATTTGCAAAGTAACGGGTAAATTAATCGGCAAAGAAAGGCTTAAAATCGTTCCTCATGCAACAATGAGTATCGAAGCTAAAAACTTGCAACGATAATATCACCTTGAAATATATATAAATCAACGCTCCATTTAGGGGCGTTTTTTTTGTTTAATGTTTGGCTGTAGCTGACTTTAGGAGGGATGTTTGCATTTGAAGGAAATTGTTTGCAAATTTTCAAAATAAGCTAAATTTAAAAGTGTAATTTTGTAAGAATAGAAAAGATAAACTGGTTGTAAGTTTAAAAAGAATCGAATATAAAAAAACCGCCCTGGTTATAGTGGCGGTTTTAAAGTATATTATGCTAGATTTTTTTCTAATTCTGATTTGTGCTTTTTTAAAATTGCTCTCGTCATTCCTAAATTTGCTTTGGTTGCATCGGCAGCAAGATAAATCATGAACTTTTTGTTGGGAGAAATGTCGATAATGTGAATTTGATTTGTAAGTGTAATCAAAATATCTTCAATATCCTGGTTTAATCCTAAGGCTTTTACAGCATTCAATTTGGCTTTTACTACTTCAAGGTTATAAGCTGCTGCCAATTCAGGATCAAAAGCGGGATTAACGGTTAAGTTTCCAAAGCTTAATCCGGATTCAATTTCTGTTACAGCTACTGCTATAAAGCCATTTACGTTGGCTTTCATTTCATTTAAAAACACATTTAAAAAGTCGTTACTCATAATTAGTTGGTTTAATAGTTGATAGATTTATGTTATTTTAATAAGGTGTTTTTGCTAAGTTCATCTGCTTTCCGCATTAATAATCCAAGATTGCTTCCTTCTTTTGGAAAGGCAATTATAAAATTTGAACTGTTTATTTCGTTTCCTGTAACAACTCCATCAGTGGTTTTAAAAACAATTGTTTAAGAGAGCCTTTTTTTAAATTCGACAGAATTTATCACTCATAGATAAAATTGTAGCACTCATATAAGCAACGCTGTCTCCGTAATTTATATGCCGTGATGCGATTAATTTACCTTTTTCATCTAAGACTAAGGCTGATGTAGATTTAGTAGTAACTAAAAAAATCATTTAGTGCAGTGGTGATCTTATTCATGAATTTGTAGGATTTGGAAATGTTGTTAAAATTATTTTATTTTCGCCATTTATTTTTAAATATTTTAATTTTTTAGGTAAACAAGTGTTAATTTTTATTAACAAATATAAATTAAATTATGTATCATCGTACCGTGAATTGTTAATAATTTTAATTTCTTACTGTAAAAAACTTACATAGTTGATAAGGCGCTGAAATTCAAATAGGTGGGGTCATGTATGAAAGCAGAGTTATACAGTTTGAAAAATTGCGAATTAAATTAAAGTCTCAAATTGAGAAAGATGCCGCAAAAAAAAGTTAAGCCTGAAAAAGGGAGAAAAAGGATTGCTTAAATTTATCTCTGACTTTTTTGCTGATAGCCACAAATGAGATCCTAAAACAAATAATAAACAGAACTTATAATCTGCTTAACGATAACTTCCGGTAAATAGTTTTATTACAAAAGAATTAACGCTCCATAAGGAGCATTTTTTTTGATTTAATTGTTACTTTTGCCAACATTAAAATTCATAACATGTCATTAAGAAAAGCGTATCTCCTCATATTTATAATATTATTGATCGATCAGGTTTCTAAAATCTATGTAAAAACAAACTTTATTTTAGGTGAAGAGGTGACAGTTTTTAATTGGTTTAAAATTCATTTTATAGAAAATGAAGGAATGGCATGGGGGACTAAAATACCTGGAGAGTATGGGAAATTAATTCTAACTGTTTTTAGAATATTTGCCGTTTTTGGAATTGGATATTGGTTATACGATTCTGTAAAAAAACATGCGTCTTCTTATTTAGTTGTAGCAATTGCACTTATTTTTGCCGGTGCTGCGGGGAATATTCTGGATTCTGTTTTTTATGGAGTTATCTTTGATGGAAGTTATAATAATTTAGCGACTCCTTTTTCACCTGAGCCTTATGGAACCTGGTTTCATGGTTTAGTGGTAGATATGTTTTATTTTCCTATCTGGAAAGGGGATTTGCCTGCATGGATACCTTTTTTTGGTGGAAAACGATTTGAATTTTTTAATGCTATTTTTAATGTTGCTGACGTAGCCATTTCTACTGGGGTTGGAATTTTGCTTGTCTTTAATAAAAGAGCTTTTCCAAAAACGACATAATTTAAGGTATTTTAAAATATCCATATACAAGTTCCAAATTCCAATGTTTGATGCGTTTTATTGTATTCAGGTATTGGAATTTGGAATTTTTGCAATATTGGGGTTTTATGTGCTATTTTTACAATGCAAATACCTAAAATTATGCAAAACCCGTCTTTTTCAATTTATGATGCTTCTGCAGGTTCTGGAAAAACCTATACTTTGGTTAAGGAATATCTCAAGATTATTCTTTCTTCACCTAAAAATGATGCTTATCGAAATATTCTTGCGATAACTTTTACTAACAAAGCAGTTCATGAAATGAAAAGCCGGATTGTTGGGAGTTTGTCAGAATTTACCAAAGACGACCCTTCTGCGAAAGCTATTGATTTGATGGAAGATTTATCCCGCGAAACAGGACTTTCTGTAATTAAAATCAAAACAAAATCTCAGAATATTATCAAGCATCTTATTCATAATTATGCTGCTTTTGATATTTCTACCATTGATAAATTTACCCATAAAGTAATCAGGGCTTTTGCACATGATCTGAATTTACCTATGACTTTTGAGGTAACTTTGGATACCGAAAATTTATTGATAGAAGCTGTAGATGCTATTATTGCGCAAGCAGGTCAGGACGAAACGCTGACTAAGTTACTGATTGATTTTACGATGGAAAAGACTGATGAGGATAAAAGTTGGGATGTCTCACGTGAAATTCTGGAAACAGGGAGATTGGTTTTGAATGAAAATAACCGGAATGAGATTTTGCATTTTCATGATAAATCAATTGAAGAATTTGTTGCCATTAAAAAGAAGATGTCAGTTTTATGTGCTGATTTAGAAAAAGAAAATGCTGAATTTGCATTACAAGCACTGTTGCTGATTGATAAAAACGGAATTGATTTAAAATCATTTTCAAGAGGGACTTTTCCAAATCATTTAGAGAATATCCGCGACGGAAAATTCAACACGAGAAATAAAACTTTTCACGAATTTGATGATATTGCCATTAATAAAACGGCAAAAGACAAAGCGCTGATTGAAAATATTATTCCTGACCTCCTCCAGATTTTAGTAAAAGTTTATAAAAATTTCGAGAAGAGAGATTTTTACAAAGCGTTTCTAAAAAATATAACACCGCTTTCTTTGCTAAATACAGTTAGCAATGAACTGGTCAAAATTCAATCCGAGCAAAATATTTTATCAATTTCAGAATTCAATGCGATTATTCACCGCGAAATTCAAAATCAGCCTGCACCATTTATTTATGAACGTTTGGGAGAGCGATATCGCCACTTTTTTATAGATGAATTTCAGGATACTTCGGAGATGCAATGGCAAAATTTGATTCCGCTAATTGATAATGCGCTTTCTGGGCAGGATGATTTTGGTAATAAAGGAACTTTGATGATTGTTGGAGACCCAAAACAGTCCATTTATCGTTGGCGGGGAGGAAAAGCGGAACAATTTATTGAGTTAAGTAAAGATGTAAATCCGTTTAATAACCCCGATAAATTAATTAAACATTTAGATACTAACTATAGAAGTTATAGCGAGGTAATTGATTTTAATAATGCCTTTTTTAAATTAATTTCAACTGAATTCTCAAATGAAGATTATAAAAATTTATACGAGAATCATAGTTTTCAAAATACAAACTCTAAAAAAGGAGGGTATGTCAATATTTCATTTCTTCCTCTAATTGAAAAAAATGATTTTGCTGATGAAGAAGAAGTGACAGAGAAGTTGGATTTATATGTTCTGGCAACTCTAAATACAATTCAGAAAGTTATCCGTGGAGGTTTTGAATATAAAGACATTGTAATTTTGACTCGTAAAAGAGGTCAGGGAGTCGCTATTGCAAATTATTTGACTGAACAAAGTATCCCGCTTTTATCATCAGAAACGTTAATGATTCAAAACGCTACTGAAGTCAGGCTGATTATTCATTTGCTAAAGTATCTGAACAATAGTGTAGACTTGGAAGCTAAAGCAAATTTCCTGCATTTTTTAGCAAACGCTAAAGAGATAGAAATGCCAATTCATGATTTCATTGCAGAAGGAATGAATCAGAAACTTGAAAATGATTTTGAAAAGTGGCTTTTAGCTTTTGATGTCTCTCTTTCTTTTGAGAATATCCGAAAAAAATCACTTTATGAAGCTGTAGAAATTATTATATCTAAGTTTGTTCTTCCTTTTGAAGGAAATGCTTATGTGCAATATTTTCTTGATATTGTTCTGGAACGCGATATTCGTAATCAGGCAGGAATGGCTGATTTTTTAAATTATTGGGAGAAAAACTCAGAGAAATTCAGTATTCCGTCTCCCGAAGGAAATAATGCAGTCCGGATTATGACAATTCATAAATCGAAAGGTCTGGAATTTCCAGTTGTAATTATGCCTTTTGCTGAAGAAGATTATAACAGGAAGCCAAAAGATAAATTGTGGCTGGATACAGAAGATGAAGATTTGGGTGTGCCAAAAGCTTTAATTGATAATAGCAGCAGTGTTGAAAGTTTTGGTGAAAGTGCATCTGTGGTTTTTAATTTGAAAAAGCAAGAGGAGTTATTGGATAATATTAATGTTTTGTATGTTGCATTGACACGGGCTGAAGAACAATTATATGTTATTTCTCAGTCATTAAAAGAAAGAAAAGACGGGGAGTTTCCAAATAATATGGCTTCTTTTTTTATTAAATATTTGATGAATAAAGGAGTTTATGATTCTGAGAAATTAGAATATGAATTTGGAAATTCAAAAAAACTTTCTCCTTCAGGAAAAACATTAGATTCTTTAAAAACAATTCCGGTAGTTTCAGAGGTGTTAAATTTAAAAAATATTAAAATTGCTCAACGTGAAGCTTTAATGTGGGGTACACATCAGCAGGAGGCAATTTCATATGGAAATATTGTGCATGAAATTTTAGCTTTTGTAAAAGATAAATCAGATATTGATTTGGCGATTACAAAAGCAATCGAGAACGGATTGATAACATATAGTCAAAAAGAAATTGTTTTTAAAACACTTCAGGAAATTGTAAATCATCCTGAAATAAGCATTTGTTTTGATGGTGAAAATACTGTTTTAAATGAGCAGACAATTGTTCAGAAACAAGGTAAAACCTTAAAACCCGACAGAGTTGTATTGACCAGGAATATGGAAGCTTATTTGCTGGATTATAAAACTGGTGTCAAAAATCCTAAATATATGCATCAAATTCAGGAATATCAAAATGCGGTTGAAGATTTAGGGTACAAAGTGTTAAAAAGGGCCTTGGTGTATATAGGTACCGAAATTGATGTGGTAAATTTGTGATAAAATTAATCAGATGTTAAAAGGTTAAATGAGTTCTTAACTCGTTAATTTTTAACATATTAAAATCATAAAAATGTACGGAAAAATTAAAGAGCATCTGCAAAGTGAGTTGCAGACGATTGAAGAAAACGGGATTTTTAAAAAAGAACGTATTATAACTTCAGCCCAGGATGCTGAGATCACTATTTCTACTGGGGAAAAGGTTTTGAATTTTTGTGCTAATAATTATTTAGGACTTTCCTCGCATCCGGAAGTTGTTCAGGCAGCAAAAGATGCAATGGATACACATGGTTTTGGAATGTCGTCAGTTCGTTTTATTTGCGGTACTCAGGACATTCATAAAACATTAGAGAAAAAAATCGCTGAATTTTATGGTACAGAAGATACTATTCTTTATGCGGCTGCATTTGATGCTAATGGTGGTGTTTTTGAACCATTGTTAAGTGAAAATGATGCTATAATTTCAGATAGTTTAAATCATGCATCTATTATCGATGGTGTTCGTTTGTGCAAAGCCGCTCGTTATCGTTATGAAAATAGTAATATGGAGGATTTAGAGCAGCAGTTAATCAAAGCTAATGAGGCAGGTGCGCGTTTTAAATTGATTGTTACAGATGGCGTCTTTTCAATGGATGGTCTTGTAGCTCCGTTGGATAAAATTTGTGATTTGGCTGATAAATACGATGCAATGGTAATGGTGGATGAATGTCATGCCGCCGGATTTATTGGAGCAACAGGAAAAGGAACGCTTGAAGCAAAAGGGGTTATGGGAAGGGTTGATATTATAACCGGAACACTTGGTAAGGCTCTCGGGGGTGCAATGGGAGGATATACTACTGCTAAAAAAGAAATCATTGAATTACTTCGTCAGCGTTCACGCCCTTATTTGTTTTCAAACTCTTTAGCACCTGCAATTGTTGGCGCTTCTATTAAAGTTTTTGAGCTTTTAGAAAAAGATACTTCTTTGAGGGATAAATTAGAATGGAACACTAATTATTTTAAAGAAGGAATGAAAAAAGCTGGTTTTGATATTATAGACGGAGATTCTGCAATTGTACCCGTTATGTTGTATGATGCAAAATTATCTCAAACTATGGCCAATGAACTTCTTAAAAAAGGAATTTATGTAATTGGTTTCTTTTTTCCTGTAGTTCCTAAGGAAAAAGCCAGAATTAGGGTGCAATTATCTGCAGCACATTCGAAAGAACATTTAGATAAGGCAATCAATGCTTTTGTGTTAGTTGGGCAAATGTTAAAAGTTATATAATTACCATTTAATGCAATTTTTGTAGGTTTTTTTTAACATAACATTTTGTATTTAAAAAATTAGGTGTTACTTTTGTCTGTAATTAACTAAATTGTAATTAAAAAAAATAAGTATGAAACATCTTAACAAACTTTTTGTTGCTGTGTTAATGGCGATGGGTTTAAATGCTCACGCACAAGACAGTAACAATCCATGGGCTATCTCTTTTGGAGTTAATGCCGTTGATACCAGAACAAGTTCTGGTTCAGGAAGTGGTTTCTTTGATCAACACTTTTCTCAGCCATTTGCTGTAAAAGATAACTGGAATATTCTTCCTTCTTTATCTTATATTGGTGTAAGTAAATATGTAGGACATGGTTTTTCTGTTGGTTTACAAGGTTCTGTGAATAAAATAGATAAATATGTTCTTTTTGATCCATCTAGCCCAGATGCAGATTCTAGAGGAAATGTTGTTTACAATCCTGGTGATTTAATGTATTACGGAATTGATGCTACTATCAAATATAGCTTCCAGGAATTAATCAAATCTAAAGTAGTAGATCCTTCGTTATCTGTTGGTGGAGGTTATACTTTCTTCGGAGATAGTAGTTTTGGAACTGTTAATCCAGGTCTTGGTGTGACTTTTTGGTTTACAGATGCTATTGGTCTTGAGCTTGCTTCAAGATATAAATGGGCTTTTGGAGATAGAGAAGATGCAAATGGTGAGCCAGATGCTCCATCTCACTTCCAGCATACAGCTGGTTTAGTTTTCAAATTCGGAGGTAAAGATACTGACGGAGACGGAATCTACGATAAAGATGATGCTTGTCCGGATGTTGCTGGTTTAAAACAATTCAACGGTTGTCCTGATACTGACGGAGACGGAATCGTTGATGCTTCTGACGCTTGTCCAGATGTATTCGGTTTAGCTGCATTAAACGGTTGTCCTGATACTGACGGAGACGGAATCGCTGATAAAGATGATGCTTGTCCGGATGTTGCTGGTTTAGCTGCTTTAAAAGGTTGTCCTGATGCAGACGGAGACGGAATTGCTGATAAAGATGATAAATGTCCTACTGTTGCAGGTCCAAAAGAAAATGGTGGTTGTCCATTCTTAGATGCTGACAAAGACGGTGTTCTTGATAAAGATGACGATTGTCCTACAGTTGCAGGTCCTGCTAGTAACAGAGGTTGTCCAGAAATCACTACAGAAGCTTTAGAAGAGCTTAAAGTTCAGGCAAGAGCAGTTTACTTTAATTCAGGTAAAGCTACTTTCAAAACAGGAGACAAAGAAACTCCAGCTAGATTAGATGCAATTAAAGAAATCCTTAAAAACTATCCAAATGCGAAATTCAGTATTGAAGGACACACAGATAGTGATGGTTCTGATAAATTGAATTTAAAACTTTCTGAAGATAGAGCTGCTGCTGTTAAGAATGCTTTAATTGAAAGAGGTGTAAACGCAGAAAACTTAGAGTCTAAAGGTTTTGGTGAGTCTCAGCCAGTTGCAAGCAACAAAACTGCTGCAGGTAAAGCACAAAACAGAAGAACAGAAATTAGACACATTGGTTCTAAATATGAAGGTAAACTATAATTTACTTTTCTAAATAATTTTAAAAAGCCATTCTTAATTGAATGGCTTTTTTTATTTTTATCCTATGATAAATACTTCTTTTTTAGAAAAAATAGCTGCTACTATTATTCAGGATTATTCTGATAGATTATTTGAAATTACTATTGTGCTTCCTAACAAAAGAGCTAAGGTTTTTTTAATTGAAGCGTTAAGAAAACAAACTAACCAGACGATTCTTTCTCCTAATATTGTTTCTATTGAAGATTTTGTGCAGGAAGTTGCTTCTATTCGTGCTGTCGATTCAATTGAGTTATTATTTGAATTTTATGAAGTTTATCTTTCTGTTACAGAAAAGCAGCATCAGCAATCTTTTGAATTATTTGCGAATTGGGCTAAAACACTTCTTCAGGATTTTAATGAAATTGATCGTTATCTTTTGGAGCCATCACATGTTTTGTCTTATCTCAAAGACATTGAAGACATTAAAAAATGGGGAATTGAAGTTGAAAATAAAACTAAACTCCTTGAGAATTATATTGATTTTTGGAAATTACTGCCAATTTATTATGAAGCCTTATACAGCCACTTACTGAATAAAGGTTTCGGTTACCAGGGATTGATTTATCGTGAAGCAGTAAATAATCTAAATCATTTTTCAAATACGACTTCGAATAATACTTATGTTTTTGCGGGTTTTAATGCTTTAAATGCAGCCGAAGAAAAAATTGTGCAACATCTTTTGGCTCTTGATCAGGCAAAAATTTATTGGGATATTGATCAAACCTTTCTAAATGATCCTTATCACGATGCAGGTCTTTTTATTCGACGGTTTAAAGAAAACTGGAAATACTATAAATCAAATCATTTCGAGTGGATTACGGATGATTTTTCTCAGTCAAAAAACATTCAGGTAATAGGGACTCCAAAAACTATTGGACAGGCAAAACTTTCCGGAAGTTTTATTGAAGATATAATTAGGAATAATCCGGGATCTTCTCTTGATAAAGTGGCTATTGTGCTTGGTGAAGAAAATTTATTGATGCCTGTTTTGTATTCTTTGCCAAATTCTGTTGGTGCACTGAATATTACTATGGGGTATTCCGGCAAAAATAACCCATCCCAAATTTTAATTGCAAAGTTGTTCAAAATGCATACAAATGCTCTTTCCAGAAATGGAGCGAGTTATGTATTTTATTACAAAGATGTGCTTGATATACTGACTCATCCATTGATTGAACCTTTTGCTAAAACAAGTCAATTGGTTAAAATTATAAAAGAAAATAATTATACTTTTATTACCAATACCAGATTAAATGAACTTAATTTAAATCCTTCCGATTTATTTAGTCTGCTATTTCAAAAATGGGAGAATGGCTCTTTGGCAGTGTTAGAAAGTATTTCGTCTCTTTTGCTTTTGATAAAAGAAAATTTTAATAATGATAATGAGGAAGAAAAAATTGCAAAAACTTTTGTGTTCTCCATTTTTAAAGTTGTAAATAAGCTAATTAATTATTATTCTAAGCATACCCATATAGACAATATTCAGACTTTATATGCAATTTATAAACAAGTTATAGATATTGCAGAAGTTTCATTTGAGGGTGAGCCTTTAAACGGTCTGCAAATTATGGGGGTTTTGGAAAGCCGTGTTCTTGACTTTGAGACAGTAATTGTGACCTCTATGAATGAAGGGAAATTTCCGGCTGGAAAATCTCAAAATTCTTTTATTCCGTATGATGTAAAAAAAGAACTGGGTTTGCCAACTTTTAAAGAAAAAGATGCAATATATACCTATCACTTTTATCACCTGCTGCAAAGAGCGAAAAATATTTATTTAATCTATAATACAGAAAATGACGGATTGGATGCTGGAGAACGCAGTCGTTTTATAACTCAATTAGACGTAGAAAAACAATCTAATCATAATTTAACTTTTGATATTTACAATCCGGTTTTGCCTGCAACGGCTTATAAACCAATATCGGTTCCAAAATCAGAGGCAGTAATGGAACGTTTAAAAGAAATAGCTGCGACGGGATTTTCTCCTTCGGCTTTAACAAGTTATATTCGGAATCCGATTGATTTTTATTTTCAAAAAATACTTCGTATCCGTGAAGTCGAGGAAGTCGAAGAAAATATTGCTTTGAATACCTTGGGAACTATTATTCATGGGACATTGGAGACTTTGTATACGCCTTTTATCGGGAAATTTATTTCTGAAGAGGATATTTCTAATTGTTTTGAGTTGTTGGATGATGAAGTTTTAAAGCAATTTAAGTTGGTTTATAAAGAAGGAGAAATTAAGAAAGGCCGCAATCTTCTGGCTTTTGAAGTTGCAAAACGCAATGTTTCTAATTTTTTAAAAATGGAATTGGAAGCGATTAAAAACGGCGATGCAGTTAAAATTATTGCTTTAGAAAAAACTTTAGAGCAAGTGCTTGAAAATTCGAAGCTGCCTTTCCCTGTTCTGATTAAAGGAAATGTAGACAGAATTGAACTACGTAACGGAAAGATAAGAATCATCGATTATAAGACAGGAAAAGTTGAAAAAGCTAATGTTATTCTGAAATCATGGAACGGATTGACTCAGGAGCTTAAAAATGACAAAATTATTCAGGTGCTGGCCTATGCTTTTATGTTTCAAAAAGATGCAGGCGAATTTCCTGTTGAAGTTGGGATTATTTCATTTAAAAATCTAAAATCGGGTTTTTTACCATTCGGATTTAAAGAAGATAAAGAATTGGATATTACTGTTGCCAGAGAAACTTTAAATAATTATCTGGATGAGATTGTGTTGTTGTTAAATGAGATTTTTGATGTTAATATTCCTTTCGAAGAAAAAATAAATTAATATTAGAAAGCTGCTAAATATATTCGAGTTTTTTAAAACCACATTAGGTATTAATTTGGTGGTATGTTCTATTGCTGTTTTGTTAGGTGGCTTTGATTATTTTTTTATAATGTTTTTGAGTTTTGGTTTTTTAATGAGTATTGGTTTCAAAGAGTTTTATCGAAAAAGTGATTATTTGTTTTATTATAATAATGGAATTTCTAAAACTCAGCTCTGGGTATTCAGTTATCTTTTTACTATTTTCATGACCATAGTAATTGGTTTGATAATTTTTTTAATAAAGAAATTATTTTGAAAAAATATATTTTAGAAGTCGACGGAATTCAGAAAAAAATTGCTGAGAGAGTAATACTTTCAGATATATATCTAAAATGCGAAACATCTGAAATTGTTGGTTTGTTAGGGAGAAACGGTTCCGGTAAATCTACTTTGCTGAAAATCATTGTTGGACTTGTACAAGCTCCCAATAAATGTATTCGAATTGATGGAATTTCAAAAAATAAAGCAATCTATTTGTTTAATGAAATTAGTTATTTACATCAGGATCAGTTTATTCCAAATTATTTATCTGTTGAAAAAGCTATTTCGTTGTCAATTGATGCTAAGGAAATTGAAAGTTTTTGTGAGGATGTATTCATTACATCTGTTTTAAAGAAAAAGGTAAAAGACTTGTCAGGTGGGGAACTTCGTTATTTAGAAATCAAAATAGTGCTTTACAATTCTTCAAAATTTGTTTTGTTAGATGAGCCTTATAACGGATTGTCGCCAATTATGATTGATGTTGTGAATGAATTGATAAAAGCAAATTCAAAGAAAAAGGGAATAATTATTACAGATCATAATTATCAAAATGTAATCAAAATTTCTACCAGATTAGTTTTGGTAAAAAATGGTAAAGTGCATAATATCGATAAAAAGGAAGATCTTGTTGAGTGTGGATATTTGTCAGCAATTGCACTTTTTTAATTCATTTGCTTCTGAAATGCCATAATTCTCAAATTAATAATTTAACATTGTTAGTTTATCTGATTGTTTTTTAATGAGATATGAATTATTTATTAAGATTTTTTGTGCAGTTTATTTTAAAAATAAAGAATCGATGTGTTATCAACAAAAGTGATGTAGAAACTTATTTTTGGGTTATTTTTTAACAGTCATTCATTGAAAAGTTATATTTATTCAAATACCTTTGTCGCGTCTAAAAAAATACTATTTTTAGAAACCTGACACAAAATGTCAGAATTAAAACGACTAAGATTTTGCCCCCGATAATGAAGAAAGGCCGTTTCACATTGATGAGCGGTCTTTTTTTTACGATTTTTAATTACTGAAAAAATCCAGCAGAACTTTTTTTAATTCCTCCTTATTCTCAATTTGACTCATATGCCCATCTTCAAAAGAAACGAGTTTTGCAGTTGTATTTTCAATTTGAGATATATTTTCATCATAATTTAGAACAGGATCTTTTTTTCCTAAAATCAACAAAACCGGAAAAAGATTTTGTTTCAAAAGACTTTCCCTGTCTTTTCTGATTTTCATTCCTTCCAGCGAAGCTACAATTCCCTGTAGAGGTGTTTTTAATGCCTGCTCTTTTACTTTTTCAATTTCATCTGTTAATCGGGTTCTGTTTTCTTCGCTGAACAAATTAGCGATAGACATGCTCACAAATGTTAAATAGTTTTGTTTTACTGTTTTGATGGCACGCGCTCTGTTTAATTTTTTTTCTGCACTGTCTTCTTTGGATGTGGAGTTCAGTAACACTAATTTATCAATTTTATCAGGATACGATTCGGCGAAAGCCAGACCAACATATCCGCCCATCGAATGCCCGACAATAATGGCTTTTTGAATATTTAAATGCTCTAAAATTCCGTTTACCACATTTGCATTCTCTTCCATCGAATGTACATATCCCAGACATTCGGACTCGCCGTGACCTAATAAATCGATTGTGATTACGCGATGAGTTTGAGAGAATATAGTAGCATAATCTTTCCACATTTTTTTGTTTTCGAGAAAACCGTGAAGTAGAACAATTGGAGTTCCTTCGCCTGAATCAGTATAGGATATTTTGGTTTTTTTGTATAGAAGAGTTTTCAAAATGGAGTTTTATAGTATGAAGAGCAAAGATAATAAACGATCAACCATATAAGAAATTTAAGTTTAATGGATGCAATTGGATGTACTATGTTGTAATTTTTTCTTATAGCAATTGTGATTTAGGCATAAATAAAAATGGTTTCATTTCTAAAAGTCATTTTTATAAATTAAAATCGGTTATCACCATCCAGAAGATTTCCTAATCCGCCAAGCAGGCTTCCTTCATCACGGCTGTTTCCGCCGGATCTTGGAGCTGATGCAATAATGCGGTCGGCTAATCTGGAAAATGGTAATGATTGTATATAAACCGTTCCGGGACCTTTCAAAGTAGCATAAAATAAGCCTTCGCCTCCAAAAATGGAATTCTTGATTCCGCCAATAAATTCAATATCGTAATTTACATCTTTGGTAAAACCAATAATACATCCGGTATCTACTTTTAGGACTTCTCCGTGCGCCAAAACTTTTTTAGCCATTGTTCCTCCCGAATGTACGAATGCCATACCATCACCTTCAATTTTCTGCATGATAAAACCTTCACCGCCAAACAAGCCACGACCTAGTTTTTGAGAGAATTCTATCCCAACAGAAACACCTTTGGCAGCGCATAAAAAAGAACTTTTTTGACAGATAAATTTACCCTGAAATTGAGTTAAATCAATCGGAAGAATTTTTCCGGGATAGGGTGAAGCAAATGAAACTTTGCTTTTGGTATTACCCTGATTTAAAAATGCCGTCATAAACAAGCTTTCGCCGGTAAGAACTCTTTTTCCTGCATTTAAAAGCTGTCCAAACAAACCTGATCCCTGTTGTTGAGAGCCGTCACCAAATATGGTTTCCATTTTGATATTATCTTCCATCATCATAAAGCTGCCGGCTTCGGCAATGACGATTTCCCGTGGATCCAGTTCTATTTCAACATACTGCATTTCTTCTCCAAAAATCTGATAATCTATTTCGTGTGCCTGCATAATTTCTAATTGTTTAGTTTCAAAAATAAGTCTAATGATGCTTTAAAATGTTACAGTTTTCTCTGTTCTTAGGATATTTTAAAAACATTAACAGCTTTTGTTATTTTAAATTAGTCTTAATTACGTGTTTATTTGATGTAAATTATATATTTTTGCACCGTTATAAATTTATATCAGAATGGCATTAGTTAGTGATTTGACCACCAAAGTATTATTTGAAACCGAAAAAGGATACAGTTATCAGTGTGATTTGACTAATAGTATCATCATTAATTTTATTGATACAGTATCGAGTTATAAAATTCATGATTTTTTGATTTTCCAAAGAAAGGTCAATAGTGTCGATATTTTAGATATGCTTTATGATTTATCTGATCATGCTGATGCGCAGCTGATTGAAACTACTAAAAGAAACTTTTCCAGAAATCTTACCATCTGCGAAATAGTACAGCTTCGTGAATTACTAAACGGAACTAAATTTACGCTGAATTTACATTCGATGCTTTGTAATATCGGAAACGTAGCGCTTATTTAGATTCTTACTTAGATTAAATCCAAATTTTCAGACATTTAGGGCTGTCTTCTTTAATTTTAGTAATTTTACAGTTCTAAAAATTAAAGGTTATGAAAGATTTACTAAGAACAAGCACGTCATTAACTGAAGGCGTAGAAAATATATTGAATTTACAGGCAAAATTAGAAAGCGACGCTTCTAACAAATATTTAGCTATGGCTGCATGGCTGGATAGAAATGGTTATGCAAATACAGCATCTTATTTGTATAAGCAGGCGGAAGAAGAAAGAGAGCATTTTCTGAAAATTTTCAAATTCATTACAGATATGGGAGGGATTGCAGTAACGCCATCTGTTCCGGAAGTGCAGCAGGAATTTGCTTCTTTGAGAGAAGTATTTGAAATTGCGTTGCAAAATGAAATTGCAGTTACTCAGGCAATCAATAAAGTAATTGCAAAATGCAGAGTTGAAAATGACTATGCTACAGAAGATTTTATGATGTGGTATGTGGCTGAGCAGAGAGAAGAAGAGAAAAACGCAAGAAGAGCTTTAGAGCTTTTTGAACTAATCAACGAAAACGCAGCTGACGGCAAATTTCAATTGGATGTGCAAATAGCAAAAATCGGATAATAACCGGTTTATAAAATTTAAAAGCCCTTAATATGTAAAGTATTAAGGGCTTTATTTATTTATGAATTCATCAACGTTTCGATTTCGTCAACTTCAACAGGAATATTACGCATCAGGTTAAAAGGTTCTCCTTTTTCCTGAACTACAACATTGTCCTCCAGACGAATTCCGAATTTTTCTGCGGGAATGTAGATTCCAGGTTCAACTGTGAAAACCATATTGGCTTTCATTGGTTCGTGAAGCAATCCGTAATCGTGCGTGTCAAGTCCCATGTGGTGAGAAGTTCCGTGCATGAAATATTTTTTGTATGCCGGCCAGTCAGGGTTTTCGTTCTGAACATCGGCTTTGTCAATCAAGCCTAAACCTAATAATTCAGAAGTCATGATTTTACCCACTTCAACATGATATTGTTTCCAAAGCGTTCCCGGTGTAAGCATTTTTGTAGCTTCCTTTTTTACTCTCAAAACAGCATTGTAAACCGCTTTCTGACGATCAGAAAAACGTCCCGAAACCGGAATCGTTCTGGTCATGTCGCTGGAGTAATTCGCATATTCTGCAGCAACATCCAGTAAAATCAAATCGCCGGCCTTACATTGCTGGTTGTTTTCGATATAATGTAAAACGTTCGCATTATTTCCCGAAGCAATAATTGGCGTATAAGCAAAACCTTTTGAGCGGTTACGAATGAATTCGTGCGCCAGTTCGGCTTCGATTTCGTATTCGGTAACATTTGGTTTTACGAATGATAACAATCTACGGAAACCTTTCTCGGTAATATCACAGGCATGCTGAATCAAATCGATTTCTTCGCTTTCTTTTACAGAACGAATGCGCTGTAAAATCGGGTTGCTTTTCGCCACATTATGTGCCGGATATTTTTCTTTCCACCATTTTACAAAACGGGCTTCGCGTGTTTCAGTTTCAACAGCAGCTCGGTAATGCTCGTTGGTATTGATGTACATCGTATCAGCATACGTCATCATTTCGTTCAAAATTTTATGAAAATCCTGCAGCCAGTAAACCGTTCTGATTCCCGAAACCTGAAAAGCACGTTCTTTGGTCAGTTTTTCGCCTTCCCAAATCGCGATATGTTCGCTGGTTTCTTTCAGGAAAAGCATTTCTTTCTGGTTTTCATAAGGTGCATCCGGAAACAAAAGCAAAATACTTTCTTCCTGATCTACACCGCTCAGGTAAAAAATATCCCTGTGCTGGGCAAACGGCAAAGTACTGTCGGCACTAATTGGGTAAATGTCGTTTGAATTGAAAACAGCAACGCTGTTCGGTTTCATAGCTTCCGTAAATTTTCTGCGGTTTTTTACAAAAAGATTGCTATTTATTTGATGATATTTCATAATAACTTGTTTTTTGAACTTCGATTTTCAAAATTACATATTTTAACCCATCAACGTAAAATTGATTTCTTAAAATTTTATTATTTGTTTGGGGATTTTTATTTGACACTAAATACTCCCGCAATAGTTATATGAGTTATAAAAAACACTAAAAAAGGAGTGCTAAGTTCCAGCCAGTATGCTGTAAAAGAAAACTGTTGAAAATGATCTACAATCTCGATATCATTGAAAATGCAATACAAAACAGAAGCAATACAGCAAAATGAAAAAGGAACAGAGAAACGGCATACAAAGTTTGGAGCAATAACTTTTACCTGTTCCAGAAAAATGAGTAAAAAGCAATAGACAAACGTACCAATAAACGTAATTGGAACTCCAATGATTATTCCCATTGTCTGATTGAAAGACTCGCTTACTGATGAGGCGATTATGAAAAAGGTAAGGGTAGCTGCCGTGGCGCAAAACAAACTTTTCAGTACCGGATTTTGAACTTTCATAATCAATTACTTTTTTGGTTTAATGATGAAATTAGTACCTTCTATTATACAGAATTCAGGATTTATAGGCGAACAGTAATAAACCAAATCTGACCGGTCACTCCAAACTTCGCGTTTTATTTTCAAAGTATCATTTTTTACAATCAGATTGTAATAGGCGTCCACTTGCAATAAATTATCTCCATGCTGGCTTAACTTGTGAGTGTAAACAGGGATAATTTTTTTTTGTTCCTCATTTTGTTCTTCGGGTTCCGGGTAAACATAGATTTTTTTGCCATAAAGAGCATACCATTTTTGGTCTATCAAAAAAATAGCTTTATCAAAAAACTCTTCCGTGTCTCCATTGTGTTTTGTAAAAACAGATTTAAAAAAATAAACAGAATTCGCTTTTTTCGTCAATCGTTCAAACTCCTCAAATGTGCGATCAGCATCCCAGTCTGCTTTTGGATTTAATTCGGTGTATTTATGGCGGGTGCTGTCATTGTCAATAATCCACGAGATGTAATTGTCTTCAGAAATTAAATATTTTTTACGGACTTTATAGTAATCAGAACTATTTACAATCAGGCTGTCAATTAGTTTTCCCTGAATGTTGAATTTATAATACAATCTAAGCGGATCGCGATCATAAGAAAAACCATTTTTATTAGACTGTATAACTACCGTTTCAGACATTGGCGAAAAGTAGAAATTGGTGAGGTTTAACAGGTCGTCCGGTAATTTTATAATCTCAAAGTGGTTTGATGCAGGCTTGTTTTCAAGGTTTTTATAAGTCAGGTATTCTTTTGGCAAGTCTGGCTGCGTGATAAAATTTCTAAAAAAATAACCATACAAAATGTAACATACTGTCAGCAACAATGAAATGCACACAAAATACAGGTTTTTTCTATAAAGGGTCATAGATATAATAGCTATTAATTTAAATCCAAATCTAAAACCTTTTTTGGATTATAAGGTTGTTTTTGTAGATAAAGAATTACAAATGTAGTGGACATATAATTTGATTGAAGAATACTTTTATCTTTTTGGGCGTGTCCCAAGGGCCGGGCTTTCGGCTTTATTCCCGATTAACAAAAACTACGGTTAAAAAACCTTGTTTTTCTAAATCGGGAGATACCGCCTCTATCCCTCACGCGGGTTTTAATTTCATGAGAAAATTTATTGTTTACAATTGCAAATGTATTTAACAATGTGATTTTGTATATTGTCATGATTTTGATTTTATTAAAAATGAAAGAACTGCTAATTGAAAGTAAAGGAATAAGAACCGACCAATATTTTATACCGCCTTTTGAACTTCGAGAGGGTGAATTGGTTATTATTTTCATGGAAAATAGTAGTTGTTTTGAGGATATAAAATCGCAATTGGTCACTATTTTTGCAGGGACAAAGAAACATGAAAATGTAAACGTAATAAAGCCGTTGACTTTTGCAAAACCCATTAAAGAATCAATACTAAAGGGAATATTTAATCCAATAAGTGTGGGCAGGTATTTAAAAAGAAATGCTGACCCAAGGAATTCAGTAGTATCGAGAATTTTTGAAATAGACGCTTTTACTAAAAAAGACAAAATAAAAAATCTTGATACCAGTGAGAGAAAACGACTTTCGTTATGTGCAGTTTTTTCAAAAACAAAAAATGTATCATTTGATCTGAGAGGAGAAGGAGCTGCATATTTTGCTAAAACATATGAATTTGTTAAAGATGAAATTAAAGAAGAAGGTGCGGCCATTTTAATTGACTGGACTGATGACCTGAAAAATGACTGTTCGAAATTTATAACAATAGAATGGACAGTAGATTTAGAAGGATTAAAAAAAATATTCGACGGAAGTGTCGAACTTTCGAAAATGTGTGAATAATTATGAACACCGAAAATATTAAAATACTAAGAACCAAAATTTTAATTCCTTTAGATAAAGCGATACAGCTTCTTAAAAAGAATAAGGAAGATGTTGCACTTTCGGAAATGGATTTTCATAAAGAGAATATCATCGAAATTTGTCAGAAGACGGAATGCGATGAAGAAACAGCAAGAAAAGAATATCAAATCTGTAATTTCGATGTAATTAAAACCATTGAAAGAATTAATCAGAAGCCAGTTGTAATTTCAACAGGAAATAATCCGGATTCAAAAATAGGATTCATTTTATGGCCTCAAAATGAAGAAGGAGAATTTTATAAAACAAATAAAAGAAATGACGTTTTTATTGCAATAGATGATTTTGATATTGTTATAGATGTATTTCAGTCTGTTTTTCCAATAAAAAATCCGTGGGACAAGACAATCGAAATTGAGTTTGACAAAATTGGACATAACTTTTTTGATAATAAAACCTGCAGATTAATTGTAGAAAAAATAAATGATTTGAAAACTGATGATGAAAAAGAAAAAGTATTTCTACTAAAATTAATAAACTGGGTAAACGATAAATTAGGTTATGCGGATTATATTGTGGTGTATGGTAATTTATAAATGGAACATATATAAAACAGATAACCCGATTGCGGATTTGCAATCCGTGCCCACAAGTATGTAAACTAAAAGCAATAAAAATCAAAACCTGTAACAAACTCCAAACCCACAAGTCTTTTACAACAAACCAAAATTTATGAAACCAAAAACCATCTGCTTAATCGGACTGTTCTTTTTTGTTCTGAGTTACATTATGTTTTCAAACAGTGCTGCTTTCGAGTATTTCAAAAAACCGGTCGATTTTGCACATTGGTTTAATTTAATTGGAGCTTGTTTGCTATTGTCATTCAATAATGTGTTTCCAAAAAACAGATTAAATTCGGTTGCTTCTGTCATCACGGTCTTTGGAGTTGTGGCACATGTAGGATTGTGTACAATCGATTTTATCATGTGGAGTTATGGTGACAACGAAGGGGCAAAAACTGCTTTGAGCGAACATTTAAGCAATACGCCGTCTATTTTGTTTCCGTTTGTTGTTGTGGGGCCATCGTTGCTTTTTGTAGGGTTGGCGGTACATGCTGCAAATTTTATCAAAACGCATGCAATAAGTGCTTTGATGGTAATTGTTGGAGCTCCTTTGGTAGGCATTTCATTTTTTATATTAAAAAACGGAATTTTAATGTTGCTCAGCTGCCTAATTTTTTCTTTGGGATTGGTCTTGCTTCTTCACAGAAAAGAAAACAGAGAAGCGGTAATTATTTAAAAATTAATTTACTTTTGCTGTATTGTTTTAAAGTACACAGATTTGAAAAACCATTTAAAATACCTGATTTCCCTGTTTCTGGCTTTGGCCGTGATGACAGGCGACGGTATTTTGTGTTCTCAGTCTAATGCTCCGGACTATTATCAGTCTTCTTATGTCACTTCAGGAAAAGAAATTGACTTAAAGAATATTCGGTTATACGTTTTCAATCGTGGAAAAACATTCGGCAAAACTTTATTTCCAATACTTTTAAGTTGCCTTGAGTTTAAAGAAGTTTTCAGTCTTCAGACTAAGGTTCTTTTGCAGGTTTGCAACAATCTTCATCAAAACATAATTTCATTTATAAAGCAGTCTGTTTTTATAAACGAACATAGTATTTCAACCGACTTCAGAAAAAGTTTATACAACGCTTAAGGAATTTCTTCCTTAGCAATTATGCTATTCAAAGCATAAGATGATTCATAATGTCTAATCATTTATCATTTTAAAATGTATAAACACAATCATAAAAAAGGTTTAGCATCATCTAAACCGCTTTTTCATTGGCTCAAAAGAAAAATTATCGTAATCCTGACAGCCTTCATGTTAGGAATGGTAAACGGAATGCATACCGAAGATGCCAGAATTAAAAGCAATCAAAATTATACCGAACAGCATAAAAAAGATTGATTTTTATAATTAGAAAATTAGTCAATGAGGAAATTAGAAAATTTTTTAAAATAGAGCTAACAAAAAACCGAAGACATTGAGCTTCGGTTTTTTTATGGAGTTATTCAGAGAAATGCTAAATTTGAATGTTTGCATTTAGATTTATAACTCAATAAATATCAATCGAATATGGCAGAAAAAAGATGGAAGTTAAAAAGGATTTTAAAAACAATCTGGATTACAACAGGTGTATTGTTTACAATCTGGCTGTTTTATTCTTATGAATCGGATGGTGTGGACAAGTCTTTTTTGCAAAGCAATGATTTGGTAAATGTAGAAGATGCTTCTGATTATTATTTATTTACGCCTAAAAAAGAATTCAAAAACGTTGTAATTTTTTATCCCGGAGCAATGGTAGAAACAGAAGCTTATGTTCCGCTTTGTCGAAAATTGGCTAATCAAAACATGAAGATTTATTTGATAAAAATGCCATGGCGTCTCGCTTCAAAAGGGTATAACAAACCGAAAGACTTACATCTTTTTGACGATACTTCTAAAACCTATATTCTGGCAGGACATTCGCAGGGCGGAAAAATGGCAGCGCAGTTTGTATATGAAAATCCCAAACTAATTGACAAACTAATCTTGATCGGAACTTCACATCCAAGAGATATTTCTCTGGCAAGTGCTGAAATCCCAATCTTAAAAATTTACGGTTCAAAAGACGGTGTGGCAGATGAAGGATCTATTTTGAAAAACAAATCGAAATTGCCTGAAACTACAAAATTTCTAAAGATAGAAGGAGCAAACCATTGTCAGTTTGGGTATTATGGGTTTCAGTTAGGAGATGACAAAGCGACAATTAGCAGAGAGCAACAGCAAAAAGAAACTTTAAACACAATGGTTTCATTTATAAATGAATGATTTTGTGTTTCATTAAATAATAAAAATATGGCGTCAGAAAATATTTCAGCAAAACCGGAAAACGAAATCGTATCCACAAGAATTATAAACTTTCCAAAAGAACTTGTTTATTCGGCATGGACAGAACCAAAACATTTAAAAAACTGGTGGGGGCCAAAAGGCTTTACCAATACGTTTAATGAATTTGATTTGCGTCCCGGCGGAAAATGGAGTTTTATTATGCACGGACCTGATAAAGGTAATTATGCCAATGAATGTGAATTTCTAAAAGTAGAGAAACCTGATTTTTTGAGCTGGAAACGATTTTCAAAACCGCTTTTTCAGGTGGCAGTATCATTTGAAAAGGTTTCAGATAATCAAACTAAAATTGTTTTTAAAATGATTTTTGACACGCCTGAAGAATGCAACAAATTAAAACCATATGTAGTCGATAAAAATGAAGAGAATTTTGATAAACTGGAAACTGAATTATCCAAAATGATCTGATTTTTTGCCAAATGACAAATCATGGAAAAACAACTTTGATTAACTTGCCATTATGAAAGCATTTATAGACTACATTTTGCAGTTTGGTGATTTAAACCAACAGCAAATTGACTTAATTACAAAAAAAGCGAAAATATTGGAACTTCCAAAAGAGGAGTATTTTTCGGAAGCGGGAAAAATTGCACAGCAGGTTGGCTTTGTTCTGGAAGGTGTTATTCGGGTTTGTTACTACAATAACAAAGGCGAAGAAATCACCAAATATTTTATTGACGAAAACAATCTGGTGGTTGATTTGGAGAGTTTTAACAATGATATTTGCTCAAACGCTTATGTGCAGGCGGTTACGGATTGCAAACTTTTGGTTTTTTCTAAAAAAGACTGGAAAGAACTGTTGGATATTATTATTCCGTGGCAGGCGATTGTAAATAAAATTGTTTCAAGAGTTTTAATACAAAAAGTAGAAAGAAGAAGTCCGCTGGTTTCAGAAGATGCTACGACGCGTTATTTGATGTTTCTAAAAATTTATCCGAACGTTGTCAATCGTGTTCCGCTTTCTTATATCGCTTCGTATTTAGGTATCACACAATCTTCTTTAAGCAGAATTAGAAAAAACATTCGATAATTGCTTTTTGCCAAATGACAAATGATTTCATTTTTAAACGAATCACCTTTGTAGGGTTAATTTAAAACAGTAAAAAAATGAAATCAGTATTAATAACAGGAGCTAATAGAAGTATTGGTTTAGAAACAGTAAAGCAGCTTTCAAAAAAAGGATTATTTGTTTATTTAGGAAGCCGTGATTTAGAAAAAGGAAATGAAGTTGCAGACGAGTTAAAAAAGAATGGATATGAAAACATCAAAGCCATTGAAATTGATGTTACCAATTCTAATTCAATTTTAGCAGCGAAGAAAATTATTGAAAGCGAGCAGGGAAAATTGGATATTTTGATCAATAACGCCGGAATATTGGGGACAAATCCGCAACTGGCATCTGACACATCGATTGAAGAAATTCAAAAAGTATTCGATACCAATTTCTTTGGTGTAATAAACGTTACTCAGGCATTTTTAGAATTGCTTAAAAAATCCGAAAGCCCAAGAATCAGCAATATTACTTCGGGTCTTGCTTCTTTAACTTTGCACAGCGATCCGGACTGGAAATATTATGGAATCAAAACAGCAAGTTACGGAACATCAAAAGCGGCCTTGAATGCCTATACCATTGCACTTGCTCATGAGTTAAAAGATTCGCCTTTTAAGATGAATGCAATTGATCCGGGATATACGGCAACAGATTTCAATCATCATAGCGGACCATTAACAGTCGAAAGTGCGGCATCTTTTATTGTAAAACATACTTTAACAGATGAAAATGCTCCAACCGGGAAATTTTTCAGCAACGATATTGAAGATGAAACTGAAGAAAGTCCGTGGTAAGAAAATTTTTCAATCCTAACAGTGAAGTTTGAAAAACAAAAAACCGAAGCAGAGAATTTTTTCTGCTTCGGTTTTTTTTGGAATTTTTATATTGGAATTTAGTCCACCCATTTATAATAACGCGCCCCAACCAAAGTTGGAATTTCTTTCTCGATTCGGTCTAAAACCCATTCGTTTTTAGGAGCCCTTACACTTTGTTTTAGTTCTTTTTTGTGAAGGCTTTCGTAAGTCTCAAATTCAATTTCTGTACTTTCCTCCAGATTTTCAAAAAGTTTGGTTTTGGCTAAAGCCGATTGCCATTCCGGTTGAATTGTTCCTTCAAAAACTTTCGATTTCGATCCGCTTCCGTAGGCTAAGAAACCGAATTTAGTTCCGGATATTTCTTTTTTAGTATCATAAAAATGAGCTAAAGTCGATAATAATCCCATAAAAATAGAACCTGTATAAAGATTTCCTATTAAAGAAGAAGCCAATTCAGCAGGCTGTAATTTCTCAGTTACAAATTTTCGGTATTCATCCGATTTTCCAACTTCTTTAATTTTATTCTGATAATCTGCAGGTGCAAAATCATCAGCAATAATTTTTTCGGAACTGTCTAAAGCGTAGATTTCAGACAACATTCTTCTTCCCTGGAAAGAATATGGAAGATGCATGATAATGCTGTTCCAGGTGTTGTATAATGTTTCAGCAGTATTTTTTAGTTTCTTGAATGAAAAGTAAGCGTTACGCGTACGATCCATATAACACTGATTGGAATATTGTCCGTCAAAAACCGGCTGGTCTTTGTGGATTTCGATTTCGGCTTCTAAATTGTCAAACCAGGAGTCGTTATTTGCATTTTGTGTAATGGCCTCTTTTGAAATCGTTCTGTACGGTTTAAAAAAGTCAAAAACCCCTTTTGTACTTGTTGCCCAATTATCATCAAAAGCAATAATTTTTGGATCTGAAGTAATTAGCATGGCAACAGCTCCTGCACCCTGAGTGTATTCTCCGCCTGAATTTAAATCGTATTTTGCAAAATCCGTCGTTACGACAATCGCTTTTTTAGCCGGATTTAATTTTACAAAATCAAGACAGTTTTGTAAAGCGTCAACACCGCCAATACAGGCGAATGTGAAATCAACCACGTCACATTCTGCCAAAGCATCTTCACCAAACTTTTGCTCCATTAAGTTAATCAGATAAGAAGCAATTGGTTTTGAACTGTCGATACCACTTTCAGTACCCACATAAATTCTACTTATTTCGATTAAGTTGATTTTATTGTCAATAATAAGTTTTGTTAAAGCATTTGCTCCAAAAACAACAGCATCCTGATGAACGTCCGGAAAAGTCATTTTTAGTAATCCGAGACCTTTTTCCAGTTTTTCGGGTTCTATATTTCTGGCAATCGCCAATGTTTTTATGGGTAAATGTATGTTGGCTACATCAAAAGAAATAGCATCAATTCCTGTTTTCATTCTCATTTTTTTTGAAGGCGGTAAAGGTAAAGTTATTAGAATGGAATGGCAATTTTTTGCTAGTATAAAATTCCGGCCCAGGGGTACTTTTGTAGAAAAGAGGTCAAAAGTTGGAGTAAAATAATAATTTAGTAAACTTTTGTTATTTTTTTGCGGGATGCATATTTTATGAAATAAATCGACTTAATTATATAATTGAAAATTTTTATAATAAATAAATGAGTAATTCATTTTTTTTATACGTAAAAGTACGTATACGTAGTCTATTTTAAAATCATTATAAATAACAACGAAATGGTTGTAGTTGATGTCTATTTGCGCTATTTTTGCTTAATTTTTTAAAACAAACTACTTAAACAATTATGGCACAATCTGCACTATTGAATGCTTCCATCTTAAAGAAAGTCGCAATGGCTCTTTCGGGAATATTCTTAATCACGTTTTTAGCGCTGCATGTTTCCTTAAATTTTATTTCTATTTTGAGTGAAGACGTTTTTAACGAGGCATCTCACTTTATGGGTTACAATCCGCTGATACAATATGTAATGCAACCGGTTTTGGCAATCGGAGTAATTTTCCATTTCATAATGGGATTTGTACTGACTATTCAAAACAGAGCTGCAAGACCAATTGCTTACGCAAATTACAACGGAGCTGCAAATGCTTCATGGAGTTCCAGAAATATGATTATTTCAGGATTGGTTATCCTGGCTTTCTTAGGATTGCATTTTTATGATTTTTGGTTTCCTGAGGTTGCCTATAAATATATTGCAGGTAATGAGCCGGATGCTACAAGATATTATGGAGAATTAGTTCATAAATTCCATGATCCGATTCGTACAGGATTATACTGTATTTCTTTCATCCTTTTAGGATTTCACTTATGGCACGGATTTGCATCTTCTCTTCAGTCTGTAGGGATGCACAATAAATATTCAAGATTTTTGGCAAAAGTTGGTTACTGGTTCTCAGTTGTAGTTCCTGCTGCTTTTGTAATTATCGCCTTATTTCATCATTTCAACCAATAATTAATATCAATTATAATGGCATTAGATTCAAAAATTCCAAATGGTCCTATAGCGGACAAATGGACAAATTATAAAGATCATATTAATTTAGTAAACCCTGCTAACAAACGTAATTTAGATATTATCATTGTTGGTACAGGTTTGGCTGGAGGTTCTGCTGCGGCAACTTTAGCTGAATTAGGGTATAACGTAAAAGCATTTTGTTTTCAGGATTCACCTCGTCGTGCGCACTCTATCGCTGCACAAGGGGGTATCAATGCTGCAAAAAACTATAAAGGTGACGGTGACTCTGTTTACAGATTGTTCTACGATACTGTAAAAGGGGGTGACTACCGTGCACGTGAGGCAAACGTTCACCGTTTGGCTGAAGTTTCTGCTAATATTATTGACCAGTGTGTGGCTCAAGGGGTGCCATTGGCTCGTGAATATGGCGGACTTTTGGATAACCGTTCTTTTGGAGGAACTTTGGTTTCCCGTACATTTTACGCACAAGGACAAACTGGTCAGCAGTTATTGTTAGGAGCTTATTCTGCGATGAACCGTCAGATTGGTCGTGGAAAAGTAAAAATGTACAACCGTCACGAAATGCTTGATTTAGTAATCGTTGACGGAAAAGCAAGAGGTATTATCGCCCGTAACTTAATCACAGGAGAAATAGAAAGACATTCTGCTCACGCTGTAGTAATTGGATCAGGAGGATACGGAAACGTATTTTTCCTTTCTACAAATGCTATGGGAAGTAACGCAACAGCAGCATGGAAAATTCATAAAAAAGGAGCATTTTTCGCAAATCCTTGTTACACACAAATTCACCCAACCTGTATTCCGGTTTCTGGAGATCACCAGTCAAAACTGACGTTGATGTCTGAATCGTTACGTAATGACGGTCGTATCTGGGTTCCTGCAAAATTAGAAGATGCTCAGGCAATTCGTGAAGGAAAGAAAAAAGCGACTGATTTATCTGAAGCAGAAAGAGATTATTTCTTAGAAAGAAGATATCCTGCTTTTGGTAACCTTGTACCTCGTGATGTTGCATCTCGTGCTGCAAAAGAAAGATGTGATGCCGGTTTTGGAGTAAATAAAACAGGTGAAGCGGTTTACCTTGATTTTGCTGCCGCTATCGAACGTTACGGAAAAGAAGCAGCTTATGTAAAAGGATTGGATGCTGATGATAAAGCATTAGTAACTAAACTGGGAACTGACATCGTGAAAAGCAAATACGGAAACTTATTCCAAATGTATTTGAAAATTGTTGATGAAAATCCATATGTTACGCCAATGATGATTTATCCTGCGGTTCACTACACAATGGGTGGAACATGGGTTGATTATAACTTAATGACTACAATTCCGGGATGTTTCTCAATCGGTGAATCTAACTTCTCTGATCACGGAGCAAACAGACTTGGAGCTTCTGCTTTGATGCAGGGATTAGCTGACGGATATTTTGTATTGCCATACACAATCGGAGATTACTTAGCTCCGGATATTAAAATGGGACCAATCTCTACAGATTTGCCGGAATTCGTTGAAGCTGAAAAAGCGGTTAAAGATCAAATCGACAGATTTATCAATAATAACGGAACGCATTCTGTAGATTATTTCCACAAGAAATTAGGAAAAATCATGTGGGATAAAGTAGGTATGGCGCGTAATGAAAAAGGATTAAACGAAGCTATCGTTGAAATCGCTGCTTTACGCGAAGAGTTTTACAGAGATGTAAAAGTTCCTGGAAGCGCTAACGAATTTAATCAGGAATTAGAAAAAGCAACCCGTGTTGCCGATTTCTTAGAATTAGGAGAATTGTTTGCGAAAGATGCTTTACACCGTAATGAATCTTGTGGAGGTCACTTCCGTGAGGAGTACCAGACAGAAGAAGGAGAAGCACTTCGTGACGATGATAACTTTGCATACGTTGCAGCCTGGGAATACAAAGGAAAACCAAGTGATGCAGTGTTACACAAAGAACCTCTTAATTACGAAAACATTAAATTAGTTCAAAGAAGCTACAAATAAGAATTTGGTCGAAAGCCCAAAGTCTTAAAGTCCAAAGACAAATGTGTCAGGCGACTTTCGACTTTCGACTTTATGACTTTCAAACTAAAACGGTATGAAACTTACATTAAAAATATGGCGTCAGAAAAACGCCCAGGATAAAGGAGGAATCGTTGATTACCCAATCGACGGAATCGAACCGGATATGTCTTTCCTTGAAATGCTTGACGTTCTTAACGAACAATTAATCAATAAAGGAGAAGAACCTGTAGCATTTGACCACGATTGTCGTGAAGGAATCTGCGGAATGTGTTCTTTATTCATCAATGGTGAAGCACACGGACCGGACAGAGGTGTTACAACTTGTCAGTTACACATGCGTATGTTCAAAGATGGTGATACGATTTTTATCGAGCCATTCAGAGCAAAAGCTTTCCCTGTGATTAAAGATTTAGTGGTTGACAGAAGTTCATTCGACAGAATTCAGCATGCAGGAGGATTTATCTCTGTAAATACTTCAGGAAATACAATTGATGCAAATACAATTCCAATCAACAAAGACGATGCAGACAAATCATTTGATGCTGCTGCGTGTATTGGTTGTGGAGCTTGTGTGGCCACTTGTAAAAATTCATCAGCAATGTTATTTGTTGGTGCAAAAGTATCTCAGTACGCATTGTTACCACAAGGTAAAGTTGAAGCTACAGAGCGTGTACTAAACATGGTTCACCAAATGGATTTAGAAGGTTTTGGTAACTGTACCAACACCGGAGCTTGTGAAGTAGAATGCCCGAAAGGAATTTCTCTTGAAAATATCGCACGTATGAACCGTGAGTATTTAGCAGCAAGCTTAAAAGGATAATTTAATTAGCTTTCAGGCTTTGAATAATATAAACGTCCCGGCAAATCGGGGCGTTTTTTTGTAGTATAAATAATCTTAATATTTTGTTTACATTTGAAGGAAAAATGCTTTCCTATTTAATAAAAAAGCATTGTAAAATCAATTAAAAATATATGAAAAAAAAACTACTACTATTGTTGCTAACTTCTTTTGTAATCGCTTGTTCCAGTGATTCAGAATCAGATGATTCTCAAAACCCATCATCTTCCAGCAGAATAAAAAAAATTGAAGAAATTCAAAACGGTGTGGTAATCAAAACAACTGATTATGAATATAACAGTTCTGGGAACATTTCTAAGATAACTGTAAAAGATCAGGCGAAATTTTACCAATCAACATATAATTATGATTCTGCTAATAAAATGATTAGCTGGAATCTAAAAGAATATTATATATCCAGTCCTTCTGATGTAATAGAACAATTGAATTCACTGGAATATACCAATGGACTGATTACTAATATTTGTATTGATCGAAAAGAAAAAGAATCGGGTTATGTAACAAACTCAATCGATAGGATTAGTCATACCTATTCGAACTCTGGTCTGACATCTATAAAACATTATATTCCGATTACCGGAGATGAAGATGCAGTATGTTCTGATGTCTCAGATGTCAGTAATGAGGAGTTATTTGAATACTCTAATGGGAATTTAATTCGTTATGAAGCACCAGGGATGGGTTTCTTTGACGAATATTATAAAATAGAGCATGACGAAGGGAATAATTATTTATCAGGAATAAAACCAGATGCATTTAGATACATCTATGGGAGTCAAGTATCTGTGAATAATTTAAAAAAGATAAATGTATATGATGCTTATTCTGATAAACTCACGGCTACAGTTCAATTTGAAAACACTTATGATAAAAATAAAAACATTATAAAAGCTGTAGAAAAATATTATTACGCAGGCACTACAACTCCGTCTAATACTACAACGATGAATTATTATTATTACTAATCCATAAGTCAAAGACGAAAGAACGAACCAAGCTTTATGTTAAAAAAAGTTTCCTTAAAACGCATTCATCAATTTGAATGCGTCTTTTGTTTTCTATTCATAATACAATTGCGAAGCACTAATTTCCTGCTTTTCTTTTCCTTCCTGCTGAATAAAACAGCTTAAAGTAGTTCCTCCGGTTAAATCAAAATAGCTGATGTTGAATTTATGGAAACCTTTCTCCAGTTTTACAGCTCCATGCGCTTCATTGAGCCAATGAATACCATCGTTATTGACGATTAATTCATTGTCGATAAAAAGCTTCGATCCGTCATCTGAAAGTGTCGAAAAGGTATAATTTTCGGTTTCGGGAATATAAATGTATCCGTCAAATTTTAAACCGATATAACGCTCTGTTTTGGTCTTCCATTTTTCACTGCTGATTACGCCTTCAAAAATGCCTGAAGTAACAGGTTTTACTAATTCTAAATCCTGAACTTGTTGAAATAAAGTTCCAGTGTAATAGTCAAATTTTAAACCTTTTTTAGAAGGTTTTATCGCTAAAGCCGATTTTAAATCCGGATTTCGAACCAGTATTTTATTAATGGAGCTTTTTCGTCCACTTTCGCTGATCTGAACTGTTTTTATAATTCTGTATTCTCCTTTTGGGATATTTATCGTTACTGGTTTTATATACAATTCTGCGGTTTCATCAGGATTATAGCCGTCAATGGTGTAGAAAATTTTTCCGTTTTTGATGGTTGGTTTTAAATCTAAAAGATATTTTGATGCGATTAAAGCTGTTTCGGTCGAGCCGAAGGGTACTGGAACTTTATACAATCTCTCTTGTCGTTCTAATTTTTCTAAATGATATGGAAGCTGATTCTGAATAAAATGTTCGTAATTTTTATGCTGCGGTTCTGTCCACGCAATTTCTGCCAAAGCAAATAATCGGGGGTACAACATATAATTGAGTTTTGCCGGACTTGTCAAATATTCAGACCATAGATTGGCCTGCACACCCATAATATATTTCTGTTCTTCAACGGTTAAACTGTCTGCCGGTGTCGGGTTGTAATGATATACTTTTTCTAAAGTACTCAATCGTCCAACGGTAAGTGGCTCTTCCGGAGAAAATCCCTGATTATAGTCAAAATAAACCGTTCCTTCCGGAGTCATCACGACAGGATGTTTCAGTTTTGCAGCGTGAATTCCACCTGATTCTCCCCGCCACGACATCACTGCTGCATTTGGAGCCAATCCTCCTTCGAGAATTTCATCCCAGCCAAAAATCTGCCTTCCGTTTGCATTGAGAAATTTTTCAATTCTTTTGATGAAATAACTTTGAAGTTCATGCTCATCTTTCAATCCAAGGTCTTTTATTCTCTTTTGGCAGTTCGGACAGACTTTCCATCTTGTTTTCGGGCATTCATCTCCACCGATATGGATGCTTTTACTTGGAAATAATGTCAATACTTCTTTCAAAACATCTTCTAAAAAAGTAAAGGTTTCTTCTTTTCCGGCACAAAATACATCTTCAAAAACACCCCACGATTCTACAACTTTATAATTTCGATCTGGAAAACAGGATAAATTTGGGTAAGCCGTTACCGCCGCTGAAGCATGGCCGGGCATTTCGATTTCGGGAATTATATTTACATAATGCTCTTCGGCAAACTTAACAATGTCTTTAATTTCTTCCTGAGTATAGAATCCGCCGTATGGATTTCCATCGAAAAAAAACGGAGATCTTTCAAATTTATTCCCTACTAAAGTCTGTGCTCTTTTTGAACCAATTTGAGTTAGTTTAGGATACTTTTTAATCTCAATTCGCCAGCCCTGATCGTCAGTTAAGTGCCAATGAAAGGTGTTTAATTTATAACTGGACATTTGTGCAATAAAATCTTTTATAACAGCAACAGAAAAAAAGTGACGGCAGACATCTAAGTGTAAACCGCGATACCCGTACCGTGGCTGATCTCGAACGATTACACACGGAAGTTTTATTTCTTTTTTTGAAGGATCATTTGGCAAAAACTGCAATAAAGTCTGAACAGCATAAAATAATCCTTGTTCCTGACCGCTGACTAAAATTTTATTTGCTGAAATTTCAACTTTATACGCCTCTTTTGACGGAAATTTTTCGGTTGTATCGAACTCAATTTTAAAGTTTGATTTTTTCGAATCTGTAATTGAATTTACAGCCGACTCAAAAATTTCTGCCGACTTTGATTCTTTCGGAGTAAATTTATTGTTCTTAAAAGTAACCTGAATTTTTCCGTTGAGGCGAATGCTGTCTCCCGTTAATTGATAAAAATTTGGCTGCGGAATTATAGAATTGTTTAACCCAGGATTTTGTGCATCTGAAATTGAGCAAATAAATAAAAAAACGAAAAACAGGATTTTGTTCATAATGATAATTTTATTTTTAAGAAATATTAGATGCAAAAAAAATGCAGCTTTAAAAAAGCTTTTGATCCTTTAAAATTAAGGTTTTTTTAAGTTAGTCATTTGTTTCAGAAATTGTTTCGCAATATTATTGCAATATTTTTTTACTTTTGTATTCCTAAATTCGATTCCAAATGAATGAAAATGAATTAGTAAATCTTACTAAAGAAGAACGTAAAAATCATATCTTAAAGGAAATCAACTTACACACAAGAGTAAGTTTTGAAACACTTTCTGTAAAATTAGGTGTTTCTGAAGATACGGTAAGACGTGATATAAATGAACTTGAATCAGAATCGTTATTAATCAAAGTGAAAGGCGGTGCAATGACAAAAGCCTATCACCATTCTTCTTCCAATCCTACTTATGCAGGTGAAGCAAAACAAATTATTGCGCAAAAAACTTTAGGCCTTCTTCATGACGGAATGGTTTTATTAATTGGCGGTGGAACGACAATACGTGAATTTATCCGCTTAATTCCAAACGACATGAATCTTACTATTTTCACGGTTACCGTTTTGTCAGCCGTTGAGCTTTTGGATAAACCCAATGTCAAAACGATCATGATTGGCGGCAGCATTTCGTCTTACAGTCAAATGTGTGTAAGCGGTGATGTCTATAATCAGCTGGCCAATATTAAAGCTGATTTATTAATTTTAGGAACTAATGCTTTAGATATTGAAGGTGGCTTCTCAGATTCTGACTGGGAAACCGTCCAGGTGAAAAAAGCGATGATTCAGGCTGCTGAAAAAACAGCTATTCTTACTATTTCTGAAAAACTGGACACCGTTCTAAAAATGAAAATTGCCAACTTATCCGAAGTGAATTATGTGGTGACCGAAGTAGGTGCCGATCACGAAAGACTAAAATCGTATAAGAAGGCAGTTCCTGATTTAGTTTTTATCTAATCCCAGTTTTTCATTAAAAAATCAATCCAGTTTTGGTGAAAGACCTTATTTAGATCTTCATCAGAATAACCATTATTTTTAAAGATAAGAACGAGTTTTTGTAAATCGGCAATTGTATTTAAATCATACGGAGACTGTTCTGTACCAAAAGCACCGTCAAGATCTGAACCAACCCCAATATGATTTGCATTTCCGGCCAATTGGCAAATATGATCCATGTGTTTGAAGATGGTTTCTAAATTGCAATTCATTTCTTTTGGATTCGAAACCCCTCTTTCCCAATTCGGAACCAGCATCCATGCATCTAAAGCACCTCCAATAACAGCTCCTCTCGATATTAATCTCTGAATCATTTCATCGCTGTATTGGCGATTATGATCTACCAGACTTCTGCAATTATTGTGACTCGCCCAAACTGGTCCGTGATAATGATCTAAAGCCTGCCAAAAAGCATCATCGCATAAATGTGTTGCATCCAGAATTATATTCAAACGTTCCATTTCTTTTAATAAATCAATACCGTTTTGATTCATTTTTCCGGTGGCATCTGTTCCGTTTGCGTAACGTCCCGGACCGTAATGTGCAGGACCAATGGCACGCAATCCGTACTGGTATGCTTTCTCAACATACGAAAGATCAATTATAGAATCAGCACCTTCTAAACTCAAAATATATCCAATAGGTTTTTTATCATTTGGAGTCCCGTCATTCCACAAATCAATTTGTTTCTGAAGTGATTTTTTATCTGTAATCTGGGTTATTTCTCCAGCCTCTTCCATTGCTTTATACCACGTAAGCTGTCCCTGGGTTTGTGCCCATGCCTGTTCAGGAGAATTCCAGCCCGGAATAATGCTGTCGGGTTTTACAAACCTTGCAATTTGCGTTGCTACAACAATTCCGATATTGCCACGTCGCAAATCAGGAAAAGACACCGTTGCCCGTTCGCGATCTGGTTTGTCTGTCATTCCTTTTTCTAAATGACGCAGAGTTGGAACATCATTTCTTAAATCACGATTCCATTCCATCGCATTCATGCTCAGGTCTAAATGGGCGTCTATTATAAACATATATTTTGACTTAAATTTTATAGATATTAATTTCTCTGCTTCGGGCAACAACTTTCCATTGGTCACAAATTTGATGGCTTTTGTTTATTACCTGAACGGAATCATACAATGCGCAGGTAGGACAGACATGATAAGGAAGTGCGTAAACGGTATCGCCAATTTTATATTTGTTTATTCCTCGATTTTCCAAAATCAGATGTTCTTCCGAATGCGATGTCGGGATTAGATTTTCATCATTTAAAATAATTAATCGTTTTTCAATTGGATTTTCTGAAGCAACAGCTTTGTAACCAATATCAATACAAAGTGTAGCATTTGTTGGTTTTGAAATTATGGTTCCAACGATAACTAAAGCAGGTTTGAATTTTTGTTCAGGTAAATGAATCTGATAATTTGAATCCCAAAAAACAAAGGTTCCCGGACTGCATTCTACATTTTCCTGCGTGGCATAAAATGGAAAAGTATTAGAACCGCCAGCAACAATTTTTAATTTATAACCCAGTTTTTGTTCCATCGCTTCTGTTTTTTCTTTGATCTCAGAAAATGAATTTGAAGCGGTATTTATTCGTTCTTCGACACTGCCTTTTAAATGGCCGTCGTAAATATGAATGCCTTCAAAATGAAGATTTTTTAAGTTAGTTATTTTATCTGCTAATGTGGTCCAGTCTTGCGAAACCGAATATCCGGTTCTGTCCATTCCGGTGTTCAAATCCAGATAAACGGGTAGTTTTAAATCATTTATTTTCGCAATATCATCTAAGGCTTTCGCCGATTCGAGATTGTCTGTAATTGTTGAAAAACTGACGCTTGGATATTTATGAATTAACGAAATCCATCTTTCTTTTTTAATTCCAACTGGTTGATAGGCCAGGAGAACGTCCGGAATCTCATGCATTGCAGCAAGTTCAGCTTCGGCAATTGTGGCACATTTTATTTTTTTGATGTTGTAAATTTTAAACAACTCCAGAATTTCACCAATTTTATGTGTTTTGATGTGAGGTCTTAATTTTTGAGTGTCACCGTTTACCGAACCAATAAGGCATTCAAGATTAAACCGGATACGATCTTCGTAAACAGCCAGAAATGGAGTGTCAACAGGGATTTCGGATTTAATTTCCCACCAGTTTTCTTTCATAACTTCAGTTTGTTTTGAAAAGTAATAAATTTCTCATTTTCGTAATCTCTATAAAATTGAGAAGTTATTTGAGTTTGTAAAAGACTTAATACAATTCAAAAAGCGCTTCAACTTCAACAGGAATGTTATCAGGCAGTGATCCAAAACCGACAGCACTTCTAACCCCAATTCCGTTTTCCTGTCCCCATACTTCTGCAAATAATTCGCTACAGCCATTGATTACATAAGGGTGACTTAAGAAATCAGAAGTGCAATTTACCATTCCTAAGACTTTTATAACTCTTTTGATTTTGTCTAAGCTTCCAAGATGTGTGACGATGGTCGAAAGCATGGTTAGCCCAACTTGTCTGGCAGCCCGTTTTCCTTCTTCAATATCCATATCATCACCGATTCTACCAATAATTAAGGATTTGTCATCACGAACCGGACCGTGACCTGAAAGATACAGATATTTCCCATCAACCAGATAAGGTTTGTAAATACCAAGAGGCTGTGGCGCGGGAGGTAATGACAGACCTAATGATTCAAATTTTTCTTGTGGTAATAAATTCATATTGTTAATGTATAATTGAGTTTAAAATAAAAATGAAAATAATTCCAAGAATGGAAACTAATGATTCCATAACCGTCCAGGACTTAAAAGTGTCTTTCAGGCTGACATTAAAATATTCTTTGAACATCCAGAAACCCGGATCGTTTACATGCGAGCACATCAAACTTCCGGCTCCTACTGATAAAACTAATAGATTAGGATCAAGGTTATTAGTTTGTAATAAAGGTAATAAAACGCTCGCAGTCATTAATCCGGCCGCCGTGGCAGAACCAACGCATATTCTGATAATGGCAGCCATAATCCAGGCCAGCAAATATGGATGAATATTGATTTGGGTTAAAGCTGAAACGATGGCTTCGTTTACGCCACTCACAGTCATGACCTCTTTTAAACTTCCAGCACCTCCCACAATTAACACAATCAGGGCGACATCTTTTATCGCGATAGCATAATCATCCATTACAGATTGCAGGCTTCGGTTCATTCTTAATCCTAAAGTGTATGTACAAAGTAGTAATGAAATAAGCATGATTATACTGGGTTCACCAACAGTTTTACAGACGTTAATTAGTGTTTGGTTGCTTGAGAATAAAGGCAATAATGAAGTCAGTGTTAGGCCAAAAACAGGAAATAAAGCAGAAAACAAACTGATTGAAAAACCCGGAAGCTTACCAATAGTATTGGAAACTTCTTCAACATTTAAAATTGCAGAGTCAGATTCGGTTTGGATGTTTTTAAGCAGATTCGAAAATAGTAAGCCTGCTATAAAAATGGTAGGAACGGCAATTATAATTCCATAGAGTAAAACAAGTCCAATATCAGCATTCAAAATGCTGCTCAAAGCCATTGGTGATGGATGCGGAGGCAAAAAACCATGAGCTACAGAAAGGGAAGCAAGCATTGGGATTCCCAGATATACTTTTGATAATTTAAATTGATGAGCGACAGAAAATATTAAAGGAACTAATAATACAAATCCAACACTGTAGAAAAGTGGAATTCCAACGATAAATCCGGTTATCATTAATCCCAGACGAAGGTATTTTTTACCTGTCCATTCCATGACCGTTTTAGCAATAACATTGGCAGCGCCTGAAGAAACCGTTAGCTTACCAATGCAGGTTCCAAAAACGATGATTAAGGTAATAGAACTCAACATTTCGCCTAATCCTTTTTGAATCGTTTGTGGCAGGGAATTCATAGGAATGCCTAAAAAAAGACCGGCAAAGAGAGCTGTTATAATAAAAGCAAGAAAAGCATTGATCTTGAACCAGGCTATTTGAATGATTAAAAAAGCAATACAAAGTGCAAGAATTACGATGCTCATTTTGGTTGGTTTTGAAAGTAAGGAAATTCAAATATATAAATTATTTGTATTCAACGCGTTTTTTTTGCATAAAACTGCATTTTTTTTGCAAAATGATTGCAAGAGTTCATAATTTGAAACCAGCATGAGATGAAATCAGTCTTCTTTTTTATCTTTATATAAAATTATAAAAATGAAAATTGCACTTATTCAGTCAGATCTTTATTGGGAAGAGGCTTTTAAAAACAGAAATCAGTTTGAAACTAAAATCAATCAAATCGATTCAGATGTTGATTTAGTAATTCTTCCTGAAATGTTTTCGACAGGATTTACTATGAATGCGTCACAAATGGCTGAAACTATGCGAGGGGAAACAGTTGCCTGGATGCAGGCTTTAGCTAAAAATAAAAATTGCGCAGTTGCAGGAAGTTTAATTATTTCAGAAAATAAAGAATACTATAATCGCTTCGTATTTGTTTTTCCATCAGGGGAAATCCAATTTTATGATAAAAGACATTTGTTTACCCTGGCGGGAGAAGATAAAGTGTATACGGCAGGGAACAAAAAACAAATCGTTGAATATTTAGGCTGGAAGATTTGCCTGCAGGTTTGTTATGATTTGCGTTTTCCCGTATTTGTCAGAAATGTAGAAAATTATGATTTAATTATATATGTCGCCAACTGGCCAAAAGTAAGGATTAATGCATGGGATATTTTGTTAAAAGCCCGTGCAGTTGAAAACCTTGCTTATGTAGTTGGAGTAAACAGAACAGGTCTTGATGCGAATAGTCATGAATATAACGGACATTCGCAAGCAGTTGATTATTTAGGTAATTCTATTTTAGAACCTCAGGAAAACGAAGGTGTTTTTGTAGTTGAATTAGATAAAAACATAATGTTGGAAACCCGAAAAAAAATGGATTTCCTGAGTGATAAAGACAGGTTTGAAATTGACTAAAAAGCAGTTTTCTTTCTCTTTTTTTCAGCCTTTTGCTTGTCCTCTTCCTTCTTTTTCTCTAATGCAGGATCGAAAGGAATACTTAAATCCAAAGTTTCAATTTTGTCCCAATTGGCGTGCAGATCAATTTCTTCCTGATAATAAAAAACTTCTTCGGCATATCTTTTTTCTAAATAATTACCGGGGTCATAGCTTTTATTTTTATTATCATCATAAATTATTCGGACTGTATACACACTTGGTTCTAAAAGCAGAAAATCGAATTTAGTCTGCGATTCAGAATACTCGCTGGTCAGTACAACATCTCCTTTTTTATTGGTTAATTCAACAATGATCGGGAAACGTTTTACATTCTGTAAGTTTAATGTAAGATTGCCATATTCCTCTACTTCACGCGTATTCAGCTTATAGGATAAAGTGTCATTTGATTTTTCGTTAAGATCAGTCAATGCGCCGGGAAAAAACGTGAAATTATATTTTTGTGCGGGATCTTTTTTAAAATCAAAATATAACTTTTGCTCAAACTCATCATATTCCGTTGTATAAGGAACTGCAGTTGAATCCTTGTTAACTAATTGTATTTTCGACTTATCAAATTTAACAAGCGGAGTAGCCGTTTCAAGAGTGAATCTGTCCCTGAAATGTATCACACCATTTTGCAAAGCAGTAATATTCAGAGAGTCTTTTTTCTGGTTTTTAATTTTAAAATTGAACTTTTTATCGTAATTGTCCTTACTGATTTCAAGGGATAATGAATCCACTTTTATGGGTTTGTACCAAATTTGAAGCGAATCCTTTTTTGGAAATTGCGTTATAATCGTTTCAAGAACTTCATTGCCGTTCTTTAATACAATTTTAGGTTTTGAGTTTTTGAAATTCTGCTTTCCTTCATACGGAAGTAATAATCGGTTCCCGGATGCCTGGATTGGTTTGAACGCTTTTAACGGAAGTTGTTCCTTAAATAATTCCAATTCAAAAACAGTGTCGTTTGGTATCGTTATATGCTGTTTTAAAAAACCAATTTTATCATCTTTCGGGTTAAATTTATTATTGTTTCCTTTGTCTTTTAATGCTACTAAAAGATATTTTCCGGCTTTTAAATTTTCTAATCTAAAAGTGGTTAAGCTGTCTAGAGTATTGGTTATATAACGTGGGTTCTCTTTATAAATAACAGAATCTTTAAATTTATCATTAACCTCATAAAGCATAACAGTTACAAAATTATCGGCAGTTTTACTGTAAGAGTCTTTTATTCTTCCGTTTAGGGCAAGAGAATCAATATAACTTCCTGTTGAAAATACATATTTAAATTGATTATACGGATTACCTTCATTATTGTCTGCAATACTTTGTCCGAAATTCAGACTGTACGTCGTGTTGGGCTGTAAAGTGTCTAAAATCTTTATACTTATAAATTTGCTCGCATTTGTAGGTGTAATAATAGGTGGCGTTTTCATTGGAGGAGAAATGATCAGCTGCTTATTGGTATTTTTGAGCTTTACATATTCATCAAATGTCAGGATGATTTCATCAGCCTTGAATTCAGTACTGAAGTTTTTAGGTGAGCTTGATTTTAAAATAGGAGCAAGTGTATCTTTTAAACCTCCTGTTATGCTGCCACGCTTTGCGCAGCTCATCATTAAAAATATCAATAAAAAAGTAAAATATTTTAAGCTGTTTTTCAACATAACGATTTGTGATTTAATTCCACAAAATAACAACTATATTTGTTTTAATCGAAATTTTTTATGGTTTTATTAGGTTTTGAAAACTGGTCTTAAAGTTGGGTTTTAAATTCTGGAAAAAGATATGTCAGTAATTTTCAAACGGGATATAATTTCTTACATTTGGTTTCCAATTTAATTTGCAGGTTTTGAAAAAGAGTTTCATTTGGGTATTGCTATTTTTTTTACTGATTTCATGCAGTGAAAATAACAAACCAATTGTTTCTTTTTATTACTGGAAAACCATCTTCAAATTATCTGAAACAGAAAAGGAAACGCTTCGTGAAAATAATGTGCGGAAAATTTATATCCGCTATTTTGATATTGATTTACATCCAAAAGATACAAATCCGATTCCTTTAAGTCCAATTCATTTTAAAGAAACAATGGATGGTTTTAATATCGTTCCTGTAATTTACATCAAAAATAAAGTAATGCTGAAACCGAATCTTGATGTGGAAGATTTAGCTAAAAAAGCTGTCGGACTGATAAACGAAATCAATTCTAAAAATAAAATTTCCAGCAAAGAAATTCAAATCGACTGTGACTGGACACTTACGAGCAAGGATAATTATCTGAAATTTATTGAGGTATTCAAGAAACTTTCAAAGAAGAAACTTTCAGCAACAATACGGCTTCATCAGATAAAATATTTCAGAAAAACGAAGATACCAAATGTCGATTCCGGAGTTTTGATGTACTATAACATGGGAACGATTGCTACTGATTCTTCAAACTCTGTTTACGACAGGAAAATTGCGGAACGTTATCTGAAAAGTTTAAAAAAATATCCGCTGCATCTCGATTTTGCTTTGCCAATATATTCCTGGGCGGTTCATATCAAAAACAATAAAGTGGTTGGATTGCGATCAAAAATAAATGTTTCAGAACTTAAAAAAGATAAAAATTTTGAAGAAACCGGTGCTGTTTTTTTTAAGGTCAGACATTCTAATTATAAAAATGGCATATTTTATGAAGAAAATGATGTGCTGAAAATCGAAGCCATTTCATCAGAAGATTTAATTGAGATGGCAGAAGATTTAAATAATCATTCTGTGCAGAAACCAAATGAAATTATTTTTTACGACTTAGACGAATTCAATTTAAAAAACTATGAAAAGAATATTTTTGAGCAAGTTATTTCTTGTTTCTAGTGCCTCTTTACTTTTTGTTTACGGAATAATTTCTGCCTGTGGAGGTGGTGATGATTGGGATTATTTTGGTTATAATTCGAATTTTACACCGGAAACATTTGCAGATAAATCATACTCGCCGCTTTTTTTGTCAGGCAGTATTTTTTATGGAATAGGCTTTGATAATGGTCATAATTCCCGCTTTAATGGAAATATAAAGTCAGATTGGGGAGTCTATCTGAAAGGGAAAGCAGACACTACTGCTGTAAACTATTTTCTGATTGGTGATGAAAAACCAGTTTCTTATGATGATCGAAATAAACCTGCTGCCAATAAAACAGAAATAGAGCAGCTTCATGTTTTTTTAAAAACCAAAAAAGAGAATAAGGCTTCTTTAAAATGGGGAAAGAAAATTAGCCTGAAAGATGATAAAATTAAAAGTTTTATTGAGTTTTTATATTTGGCACAAAAAATAGAAACGGTGTCAATTGGAGAAGATTACTGGAGTTATGATCCCGTTGTGGCCAAAACATTTAAAGACTTAAAAATGATTCAGTCGATCGAGAATGTTTATAATACGACATCAGATCCTTTTTTGAAAAACAGATACTGGTTTTTGACGATGAAAGCACGTTTTTACAGTACTGATAAACAAAAAGCGATTTTGTTTTTTAATAAAACGGAGAATTCGGCACCCAAAAACATTCTGTATTATCGTGCACTTTCATATGTGGCAGGAATAAATTATCAACAGAAAAAGTATGCAGTTTCGAATTATCAGTATGCTCAGGTATTTGATAAATGTCCTGAATTGAGAGTGGTTACAGCATATTGCTTTAATCCAAAAAGCGATATCGATTGGAATAAATCATTGGCGATGGCCAAAAATAATAAAGAGAAAGCTGCTCTTTGGGCAATTCACGGTTATCATAAAGATGAAAAACAAGCGATTGAAAAGATTTACGAACTGGATCCGAAAAGTGAACATTTAAATTATCTGGTAACACGATTAGTAAACAGACAGGAAGAAGGTATAAATAATTCCTTTAAGCAGGATGCAGGAGAAAATCTTCCGGCGAAGCAACAATCAATTGCAGAAAACAGAACTGAAAATTATGCGAAACTGGATAAAAATGTATTCGATTTAATTGCTAAAATTTCCGGAGCAGGCAATACAGAAAGACCTTATTTATGGGATATTGCATTAGGATATCTGCAAACATTAAAAGGCGATTTTGCAAACGCAGATAAAAATTTTGATAAAGCTGAAAAAACACTTCCGAAAACAGAATTAGCAGGTTATCAGTTAAGGCTATTAAGGTTTGTAAATAATATGAGCAAAATTGATAAGCTTACAGATAAAAATGAAAAAACAATTCTGGCTGATTTGAACTGGCTTTATAATGAACTCCCAAAGACTTATAAAGGACAGGAATTTCGTTATGAAAATGCAGCACAATGGAGTAAAAATTATTTGGCAGTTTTATATAAAGCAAAAGCAAATCCTGTAATGGCTGAGCTTTTTGGCTCTTCGAATTATGGATATTGGGGTTCGGGAAACACTTTCTATGATAATGAAAAAGATTTATTAGACATGAAAGCGTTCTTGAGTAAATCCAATAAAACTGACATTGAGAAAATTGCCGCTGGAATTTATCATTTAAAATTAAAGGACATTAATAATTTTCAGGCAGTTCAGGCGACTTATAAAAACAAAATTCCCGAAGCTATTGCCTTTATGCAGCAGACAGATTCTGTTCAGTACTATACTTTTTTAGGAAATCCGTTTAATGGAAGTATAAAAGATTGTCATGATTGCGATCATGCGGCTTATCAAAAAAAGAAATATACTCAAATAGAATTTTTAACTACCATAAAAGCGATGCAGGATAAAATTGCTCAAAAGGAAGATGTTTATACTAATAGTTTATTATTAGGAAATGCATTTTATAATATTACTTATTTTGGAAACGGCAGAACCTTTTACGAAATTAGTATATCAAGTGATGATTCCGGCACTTATTCCTGCGATATTTCTAAGATGTATTATAAAAAAGCATTTGATGCAGCAGCAACAAAAGAACAAAAAGCGAAATGTATATATATGATTGCAAAATGTGAGCGAAACGATTATTATAATAATAAATATAAAAATGTCAGCTGGTGGGAGAGACAGGATGATAAAATTAATTTTATTGCCTGGGAAGCATTTAAAACATTGAACAAAGAGTATTCTGATACAAAATACTATCAGGATGTAATTGTAGAATGTGGTTATTTTAATACATACGTGAATCAATAATGTTATGGTAAATAAAATTGAACATATAGGAATTGCGGTAAAAGATATTGATGATGCCAATATTTTGTTTGAGAAGCTATTAGGTATTCCGTCTTATAAAACCGAAACGGTAGATTCAGAAAATGTGGTAACTTCTTTTTTTCAGACAGGAACCAATAAGATTGAACTTTTGATGGCGACAAATTCTGAAAGCCCAATTGCTAAGTTTTTAGAAAAAAAAGGAGAAGGAATCCATCATATAGCTTTTGATGTTGATGATATAGAAGCAGAAATTGCCCGATTAAAAAGTGAAGGTTTTGTTTTGATAAATGAAAATCCAAAACCAGGAGCCGACAATAAAATGGTGGTTTTTTTGCATCCTAAAAGTATAAACGGTGTTTTAGTTGAGCTTTGTCAGGAAATTAAATAATTTTTAAGGTTTAATAATTACTTGATTATCAATTTGATTTTAAATAAGAATCGTTAATATTGAAATTAAGTACAAATGATCCTGTAAAATATTTGGAGCAAATAAAAAATAGTAGTAATATTGCATCCTCAAACCGGTCCTATAGCTCAGCTGGTTAGAGCACCTGACTCATAATCAGGTGGTCCCTGGTTCGAGCCCAGGTGGGACCACTGGTTGAAAGCCAAGCATTTACAAAGCAATTTGTAAGTGCTTTTTTTATGCTTGTTGCACACAGATTGCACACAACTCTTGGCAAAGCACAAAAAAAAGCCACATTAACTTAGTTAATGTGGCTTTTAGAAGTAGCTATTTATTTTAGACCATGTTTTTCTGCTAAGTGAAAAAATGTCCCTATAGTAAAAGGATAATTTCTCTCTAAACATTCGGTATACATGTTATCAGCTATGTCTGGATGATAACTAGAATTATTTTGTGAAACAAGGGAAAACATATCTCTTCCTTCTTCACCAAATTCATTTGCAAGAGCACAAGCAATTTGAAACCAGTCATTATAGTCGTCCGTCATATCAATTTTTTTCAGATTGATTTGGTTTATAATTTTCATTACTTTCGCCTGAGTACTATTCCCTTTGATACTATAAGATGCTGTAAAATCTTTTTTAGTATTGCTTGTATTAGAATTTTTAGTTTTGTATTCGATTAACTGAGTAAAAACCACAGCGTCCTCATTAAAATATGCATCTGGGTCGTATGAATAGCCTCTTAATCGAGTTACATCTTTACATGCTTTGTCAATAATAATCCCAAAGCGTTCAAAAATAATTTTTAGAGCTTCAAAGTGCTCTGCATGTTTTTCTGGATTTTTTATTGGAATAATACAAAAAGCACCTCGACCACTAACTGATAAAGATGCATATGAAACATTGTGAATTTTTTTGAGTTCATCTCTAACGAATTTGAAATCCTTAATATGACTATTGTCACCTCCATCGATGTCTATACATATATGGCCACTATGCTGTATTAATCCTATTTTGTTTCTAGTTGAGAATGTTCCGCTAATTGTTACAGCTGGAAGTTTTGATTTATAAAGCTTTATTTCGTCTTTGTCAGTTAAGGTTCTAATATGCTCAACGATGTTCTTATACGTATTATCCGTAAGATATTCAAAGAGATTGACATTTTTTTCAGGAACTGGATTTCGATAATTTTGAAATTTACTTACAATTATATTTTTCATAATATTAATATTTAATGTTGTGTTTTTATATAACATGTTAGGGTTGTTTTATTGTTAAATGTCTATAATTGTCTTTGGGTCTAAAACAATTGAAGAGTCATCTATTCCTTCTAACAACCTATCAAAGTAAACGTGATAATAACCATTTGTACTTCTCGTAATTTGAAATTTAGCATCACGAAGTTGACTACTGAAGTTGTTTTTGTTACAACACTGAAATCCATTCTGAATGCAATACTCTTTGTATTCTTGGTACAATGTGGTTAGAGCGATACTTCTTCTTGCAGAAGGAATATATTGCATTTCATCGATAAATGTTAATACACTATTTATGTCACGCCTATAGTTTTCAGATTGATCAGCTACTGATTTAGAATATGTAAATCCATGCTCATAAAAACTCTTCATGCCGTCAATCACCATATTAAATATACCAGGTAATTCTTTTGATATTATTTTGGAGGCTAATTCAATATCCATTTCTTCATCCGTTATTGTTTCGCCAAAATGGATAACAAAAAATCTTCTATGAAAGCCATCGCTATTTTCCCCTGCCTTTGGTAATACGTTACAATTAAAAGCTAATCGGGCATAATTTGTAATGGTATATGGATTACTATAAAGTTCTTTTACTTCTATAGGTTCCATGCTTGCAAGTTTTTTTATCATATCGACATCAGAACTTTTTATTGATCCAATTTCACTACTAAAATTTAGAAGTTTATTTTCAAGATGCATTCGAGATTGGCTTTTAGGCTCAATTAAACTTGCTAAAGAGAATGATGTCATATTACTAGTCCCTAGTAATGCATGTAAAATGTCATGTAACACTGATTTTCCATTTTTTCCAGAGCCATATAGGAGCAATATTTTTTCATGTTTTTTCTTTAAAAATATTGAACCGAAAAATTCAAACATTAAATTTTGAGCAGTTTTGTCGGGCAAAACACGGTCTAGGAATTTTTTAAATTGAGGAGCATCTGCATTTACATCATAACTAAAAGATAATTTATAAGTTAGGAAGTGATTTTTGTCAAAATTACTTAGTTTTACATTACCATCATCAAAAACCAAAGTGCCATTATCAAAAGGGATTCTAGCGATATTTCCTTTGTCATTAAAATTTGGCATATAACCGGAAGACATAAACTGTTTTAGCAGAAGTTCCTTGACTTTAAATTGATCAGCTTCTAATCTATTAAGTCCCACTTTTTCTGAAAATTCACCTAAAAAGCCTTCAAAATTTTTTAAAGGAATAAGTTCCCAAAATTCACCATTAAACAAGAAAATTTTATCATTTGAAGCGCCTAAAGCAAGTTCGTTTAATTCAGCGGTTTTTAATAAGTTATCTATGATAATTACATACTGTTGCAAGGGTTTGGGAAAAAGCTTTTCAATCTTACGCTCAATAATTTCTCTGCCTCTTAAATCAGTGGTAGTTTCTAGTGATTTTCTTAGCAGATTTATTTCGGGGCCATTTGCCTCAAATAAAAAATCAATTGGTAAAGCATTTTTAATTAAAATTTGCAGGTTTTTTTGTTCATCAATTGAAGTTTTTAAAATACTTCTAAAGTTTGAGTTTGAATTAAATGTTTTTTTAGATGTAACAATGTTTTCTGAATTGTTTGTATTCAGAGTTATATTGTTTAAATCTGTGTTTTCTGGTATAAAAAGTTTATCTATTTCCATCTTTATATTGCCTTTTGGATTTAGATATTGCTGAATATATTACAGAGTTGTTTTTTCTGCTTTCATTCTTTAGAATTTGATTTTCTATCCATAAGATAAGCTCATCTCTAAAAAACACCAACTTATTATTTATTTTTCCATGTGGTATACTATTAGTTGAGGTTAGCTTATATAGCTTACTTCTACTGATATTATAACCATTTTGGGAGAGTAAATCTAAAGCATCATTAAACGATATTTTCTCTTTAAAAACCAATTTTTGAATAGGTTCACGTAACATTTTTTTTATCTCTTCCATTCCTATGAGGATTTCTGAAAGAGCATAGGGGATTGAATTGAAGCTGATTTCGTTGTTTCTAAGCATATATAATATATTTACGGTAAAAACTTTATTGTTTTTCCACGCAGATGTATTTAAAATAAAAATTTTTTATAAGTTGAAACTCGATTCAGAGCACTATTGAGAGCATCTTCAATAGAAGGTTGATTATAGATTTTAATCCAATTTTAAAAAGTCTAAAAAACGAAAAAAGCGATTATTTAGATTTTCTAAATAATCGCTTTTTGAATAGTTTTATGTTTGATTGATACGAATTAATAATTTTACAATTTAAGATTGAACGGCTATTCAATCTTAAAATAATTAGTCAACCAATTATTAAAATTATCAAGAGAACCAAGTTCAGAGAGAGACAATTTGTCTTGTGCATGATTGCCAACATCTTCATACTTATCAATATCATTTAGTTTTTGATAAGTAATCTTTAGAGCAGATAAATTTTTATTCCAAGTTTGTATGTCAATTTTACTCATCTTTCTTTCGTCAAAATATCCTCTATTCAAACATCTCTTTTGTATACCCTGTAGAATAGCACAATTTGCCTGCCCTTTTTTTATTAATGCTTTGTATCTGATTAATAATTCTTTTTCTGTATTTGTTAAGGGTTTTGGAATAACTTTAATTAAAGTTCTAAATCCATTTTCATCACTTCGACTGTAATCAAAGAAATTATATATTGGTGCATTTGTAACATAGAATAATTTTGAAGTTACATTTTGTAGCAATCTAAGGCCGGATTCTGGTGATGTTGCTATCGAGGCAAATTTGTCCGTACTCAAAATAGCAGATAATTTGATATATTTTCCAGAACTAAGACTATCATTTTCATTTTTTAAGATAATCGCTCCTAAATACAAGTTATTTCCATTTATAAAGTCTTCTTTTTTAATTTGAGATTCTTTTTCTAATCTAACAATTGACAATTTATCAAAAGTAAATAATTCTTGCTCGTTGTTTTCCAAATTCGACTTTTCCCAGTTTGATTGACAGAATGAAAATGAGAATGTTAGTAGCATTGATAATGATAATAATAATTTTTTCATAGTTTGAGATTTGATTTATGAGGTTTCTAATAATTATTTGCTAAGTCTTTTAAGAGTATAATTTTAGAATTAGATTGATTGCGTTTTTTTGTATAATTAAAAAAAAGTTATCTTTTATGATAACTTAAAAAATTGAGAAAACCACTCCAAATTGAGATTTAGGACGTATTGAGAGAATTAGATTTGAAAAAAATATTTTCCAGCAAGATCTAACAGCACTCTTCTGTTTTAGAAATTATCTGTAAAGAGTTAGAAGTGAATTTCAGAGTTTATTTTTAAAGGCATCAAACAACTTATTTACTCCTTAAATTCTAAAGTATGTTCGTCTATTCCATTTCCATCTTCATCCCAACTATATTTAAATGTTGTACTTGTAACTATAACTTTATTTAATATTTCTGTTTGAGCTCCTTCGTCTGGATCAGTAAAATTTAATGTGATTTTTTGCGCTGTTAAATCATAAATGTAAGTCCCACTATCATTTACTTCGAGTTCACATATCGAGGCATTTTGATAAAAACTTTTCCTTTCAAAATGCCCATCTGTTTTGAATTCAATATAGTTTTGCTTATTACATGTTGTTAATACCTGGTTGTCATTGTTTAATGTCCATTTCTCTAAATTCCATTTTTTTATTAGATTAGGTTTTTCACGTATAATTTTATTATCCCCATCATTGCTGCAGGAAATTAATAATATAGATAAAAAAAATAATGTTGTAAAATTCTTTTTTTTCATTGCTTGTAAGTTTAGTATTTGACGGTTTTTGTAATTATGAGAATTTTAATTTTCATAATGTTGATACTTTATCTATTGGCTGTTGCAGTCCTATTTTCTTGTTTTTATTCTTTGATTTAATTTTTAAAATGGTAAATCAAATATTTTTTGTTGTATGATGATTACGTTTTTCCATAATTGAAAAAAGTTATCTTTTGTGATAACTGGTATTTGCAAATATAAAACAACTTTTGAATTATCATAAAAGATAATTCAAAAGTTGAAAAACTCACTGCAAATAGAGGTTGGAAAACGTATTCAGAAAATCAGAATTGAGAAAAACATTTCTCAGCAAGATTTGGCTGCTAAATGTAATTTTGAAAAAAGCAATATGTCTCGATTAGAGGCAGGAAGATCTAATGCAACTCTTTCGACTTTAGAGATAGTTTGTAAAGCTTTAGGAGTGAATATTGTCGAATTATTCAAGTTTTAGACTTCACCAAACAATTGATTAATTAAGTTATCAATTTCTTCGTCAGAATCCTTATCAATTTTTAGTTTTTTATTAATTAAATCTTGTTTTATCTCATTCTCCAAATCATAAATAGAAATGATAAAATGATCGACTAAACCTTTCATAAATTTTATATTTTTTGTTATATCGAATATATCCAACAAAGTCGAATTTTATAGGTTAAATAGTGAACTAAGTGAACTTAATTTTTAAATATATTTATTATATGATTTTTTTATAGTGAACTAAGTGAACTAAATTATATAAAACATAGATTTATTAAGAAAGAAGTATTGTAATAAATATTAGTATAGAATAAATATATTTAAAAATTAAGTTCACTTAATTCTTTCTATGAAACTATATTTAAAAAGAGTCCCTTTAAAATAAATTTTATTTGGATAAAATGCTAAAAAACTCTTTATATTTTGTTACTTTGTTCGTTTAAGATTTTTATTACGAACTACACAAAGAATACAATATATGTCGTTAGACTTAAATCATTTAGAGAATGAAATAATTGATCAATTCTTATTTGATGATTCAAAAAGACCTTGGATTATAGGCTTTAGTGGGGGAAAAGACAGTACAATGCTTTTACAAGTAGTCTGGCGATCCTTACTTAAGATTGATCCATTTTTAAGACAATCTAGAAGAATTTACGTAGTATGTAACGATACTTTAGTAGAGAATCCTAGAATTGTTAAATTCATTAATTCTACTTTGGCAAAAATACAAGAGGCCGCTATTCAATATGAATTACCAATAACCGTACATCAAACAACTCCTCAATTAGAAGAAAGTTTTTGGGTAAAGCTAATAGGTTTAGGATATCCTGCACCTAATAAATTTTACAGATGGTGTACAGAAAGATTAAAGATTAATCCGACGACAAAATTTATTACCGAAAAAATTCATGAAAATGGTGAAGCTATAATTTTGTTAGGAACAAGAAGTGCAGAAAGCTCTAACAGAGCTAAATCAATAAAAAAACATGAAATAAAGGGACAGCGATTAAGAAAACATCAATTACCAAACTCATATGTTTATGCACCTTTAAAGGATGTTACTACAAATGAATTATGGCAATATTTGAATCAGGTTTCGCCTCCTTGGGGCGGGACAAATAAAGAGTTAATTACTTTATATAGAAATGCCAATGCTGGAGATTGTCCACTTGTAATAGATGAATCAACACCAAGCTGTGGGAATAGTCGCTTTGGATGTTGGACTTGTACAGTTGTGAACAAAGACAAAAGTATGGAAGGGTTGATTGAAAATGGAGAAGAGTGGATGACCCCTTTGATGGATATTCGAAATTTTTTAGTTACAACAAGAGACAATCCCGAAAAATATAGGCAAAAAGAGAGAAGAAACAAGACTATATCTGAAAATCTATGGGGACCTTACACATTTGATACAAGAGTCAAAATTCTAACTAGAATTTTGAGGGCCCAGAGAGATATTCAAAGAGAAGAAGGTGTTGAATTGATAACTCATCAAGAGCTAGTAATGATTCAATACTATTGGTTTAGAGATTGTTATTTCAAAACAAAAGTATCAGATATTTACAATTCCATATTTAATACCAGAATCGATATGAGTAAGCAAGAGGAAAAATTCAAACAAGAATCGGACTTGTTAAAAAAGTCTTGTAAGAACAATGAAAATGATGTTCAACTAATTCATGACCTTTTAGCACTTCAAAAAACTAAAACATTAATGATCAAAAAACGTGGATTGCAAGCAGATATTGATAATCGATTAGATCAATATATTGACGCAGAAAAGAAAAGTAAGTAGGCCATTATGACAATAAAAGAAATAGAATTATACAATTTTAGAATTTATAAAAATTCAAATTGCATTGATTTTGCTCATCAAGAAGATAAAAATATATTCGTAGTTAGCGGTAGAAATGGATTTGGTAAAACTACCTTTTTAATGTCTCTTGTTTGGTGTTTATATGGTAGACAGATGCAAGATGTCGATGATATTTATAAAAAAGAAATTGACGATCAAGGGGGATATAGCAAATATATAGCTAACTCATTAAACAGATTAGCAAAATCTGAGGGTGATTATAAATTTTTTGTATCAATTACTTTTCATAATATAAATATCCCAGAAGTTCCGTGCAAAGAAATAGTAATAAAAAGAAGTTATAATACTAAAACAAGTACATCTGAAGAAGTTGAGGTATTAATTGATGGTCATCCAAGTGAATTAGCAAAAGAGGTTGGGCAAGAAATTTTTATACGCGAATTTATAATGCCAATTGAAATTGCTAAATTTTTCTTTTTTGATGCTGAAAAAATAGTAAGTCTTGCAGAAGTTAATACTCCTGAACAGAAAAGAAGACTTAGTAAAGCTTACTCTGAGGTTTTAGGTATCAAAAAATACGAAGATCTAAAAAGTGAATTAGAAAGCTTGCAATTAAATCTTCGACAAGATTCTGCAAGTGCCACAGAAAAAGGCCAGCTAAGATCATTAGAAGTTGAAGTGGATACTTGCGACGATAAAATAGAGGAGAATGAATCAAAAATTCAAGAACTAAGAGAGAAAAGAAGTGAAAAAAACAAGGCCTCTCGAGACATTCAAGAAAAACTAATAAAATCTGGAAGCTTAATAACTGTTGAAGAGTTACAAGATTTAAGACTAAATGAAGAAGAATTAGGAAGAAAACTTACTGAGCTTCAAAGTGAATTAAAAGACTCTTATGACATAATTCCATTTGCAATTGCTGGAGAAAAATTTTTAGAAGTTAGCAACCAACTTCAAAATGAAGCAAATTTTAAGGCGGCAAAGTTTAAAGATGAAAATGTTAAGGGAGTTACCAATAAAATATTGACAGATCTTATTAAGGAGCCTAAACCAAATGACTTAGTGATTGATTATCAAATCGAAAAGCATTTTGCTGAAACATTTGAAAAGCTTATACGCAAACATTTTTTTGCTGATACACCTGAACTGCCTTCCGATTTTAAAATGCTTCACGAGTTTTCTGATTTAGAACAAAATGAACTACTAGCATTGTTTAATAACTTAAAATATTCGTTCAAAGAATCTTTTAAGCGAATTACATCTGAAAATAATCTTGCTAAAAATGAAATAAATGCTATCAGGAAAAAAATACGAGATGCCGAAACTAACCAGGAGAGTCCTTTGATTGCAGAGTTTCGAAAAGAAAAAGAAGATTTAGATAAAGAAATTATTCGAATTGATGAAACGATCGATTCGTTAAATCGAGAGATTGGTGAGTTTGTCAATGAAAAAACGCAGAAAGGGAAACGAATAGAAGATCTTTCTAAGAAACTAAGTGTTTCTGAAAAGAACAAGACAAAAGACGAAATTATAATTCGTAATATTGGAAACCTAAAAGATTTTATAGAAAAATTTAAAATCAAAAAGAAGGAATCTCTTGAAAAACAAATCTTAGAGGGTTTAGAAACCTTATTGCATAAAAAAGGGTTTGTTAAAAAAGTTGAGGTTGAAATTATTGGTGAAACCATTGATATAATATTAAAAAATGCTCGAGGTGAGGAAATTAAAAAAGAATCTTTGAGTAAAGGAGAACAGCAAATGTATGCCACGGCTTTGTTACGTGCATTAGTTGAAGGAAGTGACATTCAATTCCCAATATTCATAGACTCTCCAATGCAGAAGTTTGATGAGCACCATGCTGAAAATATTGTAAAATATTTTTATCCTAATATTTCTGATCAGGTTGTGATTTTTCCATTGATTAACAAAGAGCTTACTGAAAGGGAATATAATATTTTATCAAAAAATATTGCGAAAACATTCTTGATCAACAATATTCATGAAGATAAAAGCGAATTTTTACCATTAGAACCAACAGATTTTATTTCAACATACAACAAAATGTATAATAATGCTGATTAACATTAGAACATCTGAGGCAAACAAACCTGTTGTCCAAGAATTAACCAGAAGATTAAATTTAGGTGCTGAAAATGTGGTGTCTAGAATAGCATTCTCTTTTTCGATATCAAAAAACATTAAATTGGATCTAGAAAAAGATCTTTTTGATAGTAAAGGAAAAGAATACAAAGATGATATCTTATTTGGAAAATATAGGGATTATTACATTGCATTAATTTGCCAACATTATAATCTTTACAAAACAGATAAGGACATTGGTAAATACATAAAAATGCATATTGATCATGGTCTGATCATAATGAATAAAATATTTGAAGAAAATAAGAATTATTCAGGCCTTGATTTTCTTTTAGAACACATCGAAACAGGTATCGAGAAACTTGAGGAAAATGAAGTCTCTAATGAGGCAATAATCTACGATGAGCATACTAGACAGAATAGAATAATTAACAAAAACTATTTTGCAGAAAGTATCAAGTTATTGGTTGGAAAATCTTTTGAGGAGGAAGAAATTTACTTTAAATTGAATGACACATCCATTCACAATAATGCACATATAGCTGTCGCTGGAAATTCGGGGACAGGTAAAACTTACTTTGCGAATAGTATTTTAAAACAGATTGTAAAGGAGAGCAATGGACAAGTAAACTTTATCTTTTTAGATTTCAAAGGTATAACTGAGGAAGATGAAAAGAAAAACAGCGAATTTTTCAAAGCAACAAATTGTAATCTAATCAAAGCCCCTCATAAAGCATTTCCTGTAAATCCACTTTCTTTTATTGACAATATCAATGAAAAGAATAAAATTATGGGTATAAATAAATTTGTTGATATTATTACAAGCTACAGTAACATAGGTAAAAATCAGCAACAAACCCTAAAGGATGCTACTAAAGATGTTTTTGCTGATATGAAAGGCGGGAAATATCCTTCACTAAAACAGATTTATGAAAGAGTATTAGATTATGAAGGTGATAAAGCTAGTACTTTAAGGGAGGTTTTAGAAAGCTTAAGTGAATTAGATTTATTCGAAACAACTGTTGATGTAAAAAACAATTTTTTAAACAGCAATTATTACTTAAGTCTTTCTGGTGATTTGCCAAAGAATGTTCGTTTTACATCAGTTTTTTTAATAATTAATTATATCTATAATACATTCATGAATATGGATAATGCACCTATCGAGGGAGATTATCAAGGAATGCGTTATGTATTATTAATTGACGAAGCCCATACCATCTTCAAAGAAAAAAAATCACAAGATTTATTAGAGAAAATATTACGTGAAATCCGCTCTAAAGGTGTTTCTGTTATTTTATTAAGTCAAGGTATAGAAGAATTTAATCAGCCTTCATTTGATTTTAGTAGCATGTGTGAAACAGCTTTTTTGTTTGATATAAAAGACAAGACCAATTTAAAAATGATGCAGAAATTCATGGGAATTGGTGAAAAAGAGTCTTCTAAATTGAAGACGAGTATGGAAAAGATTCAAAAGTATCAGTTAGTATCTAATCTTAAAGAGTTTAAGATAGGAGAATTATTTAAAGCTTAATTTTATGAGTAATATTGTAAATGCTAGTCCTACAAAGGAGTTTTTCATTCAAATGTTAACTAAAGACATTAAATTGGAGCGAGCGATAATAGACTTAATAGATAATTCTGTAGATGGCGCTAAAAATATTAGAGGTGAAAATGATTTTGATGGTTTATGGATCGATATTTCTATTTCTAAAGATTGTTTTTCTATAAAAGACAATTGTGGTGGTTTCTCTCTAAAGATTGCGCAAAACTATGCGTTTATGTTTGGTAGGCCTTTAGATAGCCAGCATGATGTAAAACATTCTGTAGGTAGGTTTGGAGTTGGAATGAAACGTGCCTTATTTAAAATAGGAAATCAATTTGAAGTAGAATCTCAAAATGGAGAAGATCATTTTCAAGTTACGGTTAACGTAAATGAATGGAGTAAAATTGGAGATTGGAATTTTGAGTATGAAACAATCAACACAACAACAAATGATTTAAATCAAATCGAAGGAACATATATCAAGGTAAGTGATTTAAATTCTGATGTCTTAGATGAATTTAGTTCAGATATTTTTATAAAAAATTTGAAAGATGAAATTGAAAGAACTTTAAGTTTTAGTTTAGATAAAAAACTTAGTATTTCTATTAATGGAACACCTTTAAGCAAGAGTGGATTAGCGCTCTTGCAATATGATGAATTAAAACCTTATTATAAAACTTTTAATATTAAAGGGGTCAATGTTAAAATATATGCAGGAATAGGTAAAGCTAGTCCAGATGATGCAGGATGGTACATTTACTGTAATGATAGACTCGTCTTAGAAAAAGACAAAACGAATCTAACTGGTTGGGAAGGAAAAAGATTTGGTAATTCAAATATTCAAAAATTCCATCATATATATGCAATGTTTCGAGGTTTTGTTTTTTTCTCTTCAGATGATGCTAAATTACTTCCAATGACTACCACAAAAACGGGAGTGGATTCAAATTCAGTAATTTTTAAAGCTGCTAGAAACGAGATGATTAATGCAATGTCACAAGTTATAACATTTTTAAAAACATTCAATTCAGATGAGGAAAGGAATAGTGTAATAACATCTTCTGAGGAAGTTGATATAATTGAGTTGACCACGAGAACATATGATTCAAAATTTATTTATCCTAGAATAGATCAGATTGGTGAAGTTAACGAATCATTAACAACAATATCGTTCAAAGCTGACAAGAACTATGTGCAAAAAAGCAAGGACTTTTTTAATGTATCAGCAAACTGGCAATTAGGAGAAAAAATATTCGAGTACTTTATTAAATCGGAAAATGAAAATCTATGAGTGCAAGTGGGAATTCAATAAATTATGATTTAAGAACCGCTAAGTCTGTTGAACGCAGGATGATTTCCTCAGTTGTTAAAGAATTATTTAGTAAAGTAAATCATAATAAGCGAAGATATATTGGAATGGGATCCACATATTTTACAGATTTTAAACTATTTCACAAAGAGCTCCACATTAAAAACATGATAAGCATTGAAATAGAACAGCGTCTACAAAAAAGAGTCGAATTCAATAAGCCTTTCTCATGTATCAATGTTGAAATAGGAAAATCAACAGATGTTCTACCACAATTAAATTGGAATAAGAATGTTGATTTAATATGGATGGATTACGATGAAAAACTTAATTACGATTATTTTACTGATATTGAGATAATATTTACTAACATGGCAAAAGGTGGTGTTTACTTAATGACTTGCAATAAGCAATTACATAGGTATCAAACTGTAGCTGATTTCGAGGAGGAGTTTGGAGGGTTAGTGCCACTTGGAACTCATGTAACAGATTTTAATGGTGAAAATGATTTTAAACTAATTAGGAAAATGTTGCTAAACAAAATAAATGAGGTTGTGCAATCACGAAATTATAGTTTAGAAGAGAATGAACAATTAATCTTTAGACAGTTATTCTATTTTACCTATAGAGATGGAGCGCCTATGATTTCTTATGGAGGCTATTTAGATTTAAAGAATAATGCTTTTAATTTAAAAGATTACACTCTTGATAGATTTGATTTTATTTCAACAGAAGAGATAAGGTATGTTATTAGTCCTCCAGTAATAACAAATAGAGAGATTAATTTACTTAACTCATGTTTGCCAAATTCGGAAAAGAAATATAACAGTTTTGGAAAAATACAGTTTATACCTGAATCCGATCGGGAGAGTTTTAGAAAACTTTACAAGTTTCTTCCAACTTATATGGATGTAATGTATTAAAATATGAAAAAGAGAACGATTCATGAAGCCGTTATTGAAACTCTAAAAAGGGTTGGAAAACCTTTATCTGTTAGAGATGTTTATGATTATATTATTCTTCATGATTTATATCGTTTTAATGCTGAAAGACCACAAGATATTGTAAAAGCAATAATAAGAAAGCATTGTGTAGGAATAGATTTTCCTACCGCTAGAAAAGAGAAATATTTTCAAGCTTTAAAAGATGGTACATATTGGATTAAAGATCTGCCAATTCCTGGTCAAAAGCAGATAGATTTGAAAGCTGAAATTATTGTTCGTAAAGACAATGAAAATCTAAAAACTATTGTCAAACAATTAAAGGAGATACATTCAAAACATACTGAAGCGTTTAAACAGCAAATCTTAAATCAATTAAAACAAATCGAACCAGCTTCATTTGAAGTTTTTGGAAAACATTTATTAGACGTTTACGGATTTAAAAAAATGACTGTAACTAATTATGTCAAAGATGGCGGAATTGATGGATTTGGACAATTAAAAGTAGGTATAACGCATTTAAATGTTGCCTTTCAGTGTAAAAGATGGAAAAACAATTCAGTCAGTAGAGTAGAAATTGATAAATTTAGAGGAGCAATTCAAGGAGAGTTTGAACAAGGAATAATTTTTACAACTTCAAAATTCACAAAAGAAGCTTTAGGAGCCACTAGGAAGCCAGGTGCTGTACCAATTATTCTTATTGATGGTAATGCGTTAATTGATATTATGATTGAGAAAAAATTTGGTGTAGAGACCGAGAATATTCCTGTTTATATAAATGCACTAGACAATGTTCTGAATGAAATAGAATAATTATGAGATATCAAAAATCTAATCCTGAAATTACTTTTGAAGAATTTTTAAATCTGTGTAAGACTCTAAAAAGCTTTAAAAGTTTAAGATTAAGGGAGTATGAAGTCAAAGATTGGAGTCAAACTAAATTGATTTTTGAAAGAAAAAGTACAGAAAAACTGTGGGAAATGGAAATGAAGGATGTTTATAAAGCTTATGTAGAATTACAAAGTTTTAAAACATCAGACTTTAAACCTTATTTAAATAGAACTTATTCACCTGCACTCGGATTATTACTTAATTTAGGACTATTATTAAAAGAATGAATCGTCACTTAAATTTATTCCACTTTTACAACGAAAATACTTCTTTTGAATTCTTAGAGAATAATTTAAGTCGAGCATTTTCGTTAACGTTGCTAAACTCATCAATATTTTTCAATGAATTTATAAAGTCAATAGTTAGTGAGGAAGATTATGATTACCTTTTTTCTACCTACTCTAAAGAAAGTTCTTTTTTTGAAATTGATATTCAAATTGATATATCATTAATTGAACAAGAAAGCTTTAAAAATGTATATGCGGTAGCTTTAACATCAAATGATCAAATAGATTTCTCAGATTTTTTTGACCAGAAAACATATCCCGGTAAAAATATAACCGATATAATTATTACAATAAAAGATATCCTTTTAGTAATTGAGGTTAAAAAGCATAATGAAGATTGTAAAAGACAACTTTATAATCAGGTTTTTCCTTTTATCCAAAGGCATAGTGAAGGAATAATTGTTCAGCCAATTTGTAAAACCTGGCAAGAAATAGTGAATTTGATGGAAAAAGTTCATAATTTAGAAAGAGTTACTTCTTTTGGTTCGTCTTTTTTACGTGATTTTTTAAGATTAGCCGAGGTAAGAAGGCCAAATTGGTTTCAACCAAAACCTTTTAATTCTTTAAAATTTTCTACAAAATGGGGTAGCACTGAACACCATCATTTAATGCAGAGATTAAAGCAAGCTTTGTCAAATTGTAAAGATTATTCATTACTGGACTATTCGGACAGATTAGGCTTAGCAATTAATTTTAATTGGGCCAGCGAAGTAATTCCTTATTTTCATAGATATGAAAATGACCAAATAAAAAATTATATCGTTTTTAATATTTGGCCAGGAAATACTAAAAGCCAAGGATATCATTTTTACAATAAGTCAATGGACTGGATTAATAAAAAAACGCTTTTGGTAGATGACTTAAATTATGACTTAGAAATTGTTCAAAATATTAAAATATGTCATTTTAACAGATATGTTACGGGTCTAAATTATTATGAAGATGATTTACTTAAAAGCACCCATACTGTTCACAATTTTCATCATAAATCTGGTAAATGGAATATTCAAAGATGGCCTGACTTTGAGATTTTTATGGATGAACATTTTAAACCAGAATATAATTGGCGAGAAAAATGCCAATGGGATAAATATATTATAGATACTGATAGGACATATTTTACCATGTCATTAGGATTTGAAGTTAGTACTTTTGTGCCTTATCAAGAATTCTGTGATATAGATAAAAAGGCGGAAGACATAAAGGAAGTTTCATTGAAGATTGACAGTATTGTTCTATCATTAAAAAAATTAATAGATTAATTTAGAAAATCATTGATCTCAAATTTTCAACAACATTTTTAATTTCATTAGTAACAATATCTAATTCCTCAAAAGTGTTGAATTTTCCTAAAGAAATACGAATGCTATTAAATGCTTTGTTTTCATCTAGACCCATAGCTGTCAAAACATGAGAAGGCTCAATGCTTGTTGAAGTACAGGCGCTTCCATTACTTACAGCAATAAGAGGAGAATCATTTTCTAAATTGCTTAGTCCCATAATTAAAGCTTCACTATCAGCCCCAACAAAGCAAACATTTGTCACATTATATAAACGCTGAGAAACATTTCCGTTGATGAATGTATCTGATATTGAAAGTAATTTTGATTCAATATGATCTCTCATTGATTCTATTTTTCTATGGTTGGATTTCATCTCTTCCTTAGCTAATTCGCAAGCTTTTCCAAGTCCTACTATTCCAGGTACATTTAAAGTTCCACTTCTTAATCCTCTTTCATGTCCTCCCCCATGAAATAATGCAGGAAGTTTTACTTTATTTTGTCTTTGTCTAACATAAAGTACTCCTACGCCTTTTGGAGCATAGATTTTATGCCCACTAAAACACAATAAGTCAATTCCTAAGTCATCAACATTTATTTCGATTTTTCCTACCGCTTGAGTTGCATCACTCATAAAAAAAGCGCCGACGTTATGAGCTAATTCAGATATTTCTTTTATTGGTTGTAGTACTCCTGTTTCATTATTTGCATACATTATAGAGACTAAAACAGTATCTTCTCTTAAAGAATTTTTTAATTCATCCAAATTAATCAAACCATCTGATTTAACTTTTAAATAAGTTACTTCATATCCTTTTTTTTCAAGATGTTTACAAGTGTCTAAAACTGCACTATGCTCTGTAAGAACTGTTATAATGTGTTTTCCCTTATCTGAATAATTTTCAATAATCCCCTTTATCGAAATATTGATAGCCTCTGTTGCTCCGCTTGTAAATACAATCTCATTTGTTTCTGCGCCTATTAGGTCAGCTACTTGATTTCGTGCTTTTTTCACAGCCTCATAAGCCCCAACTCCAAATTGATGAGTACTATTAGCATTTGCAAAATTATCCAAAAAGAAAGGGGTCATTACTTCAAAAACTCTTTTGTCAACAGGAGTAGTAGAGTTATTATCTAGATATATTAATCTTTTTTCAGTTTTCATAATTTGTAAAATAGACTCGTTTTGTTCTTTCTGTAAAGTTATGATATTATTTGGAGTTCGTTATTGATTATGTTTTTAGGAATTAAAAATTAGTCAAAAAACCTGCGTTTTTTTGACGCTCATCTTTTTCAAAACTAGCAAGATAACTTTCAGTTGTTTTTAAATCGTTATGGCCTAAACTTTCACTAATGAATGCGATGTTAGTTCCTGCTCGTTTTAAAACAGTAGCAAAGCTGTGACGAGCTGTGTAAGTAGTGATGTCACCAAATCCTAAATGATTACCGATTTTTTTCATCCTAGCATTAATTCTTTTGGTCAAATCTTTAGTGATTTTTTTTATCGTTTCTGGATCTTCTTTTCCTGTCAAATAAGGGAAAATATAATTTTCTGGCTTATAAGTATTTCCCCATCGATTTATAATGGCTTCAATTTCATTTGATAATGTTGCACGAATTTCTTTTCTGTTTTTAGTTGTTCTTTCTGTTTTTTGACGAACAAAACAAATTTCACCATCTCTAATATTTTTAAATTTCAATTTGACGACATCTGCTACATTAATTCCATTGCATAAATAAATAAAAAACCATAAGTCTTTATATTTTTCTGTGGTTTCATTACCATCAGTAAATCTAATAACTTTTCCAAGTTGCTCTAATGTTAAAGCTTTTTTGTTTCCCTCACTTGTAGGGATTTCATATTTACCCTTGCCAAATGGATATTGTGTATCTTTTATTATTCCAGCTTTTTTTGCATCATTCATTATAGTTCTGATCTCTCTCATATGAAATCCTACCGTTGCATGTTTTTTATCAATTAACATGTGTTTCTCGTATCTCTTAAGCCATTCAATAGATATTGTGTCGAATGATAGATTCTTACCCCCAAAATGTTCTATATTACTTAGGACATTTTTAGAAATCGCCATTGATCCAATTCTATCATCTCTTCGTAAATTTTCAATTCTGGCTAAAAGTGCATTATTTACATTTGATCCATTTGCTTTGCTTAATCTTAAGTTAAGAGCATCAAATGAAAATTCTCCTTTTTCTGCTAGATTTTCAACATTTGTTTTGACAAGAGAAAAACTATTTTCTATACTTTCTCGGGTTTCTTTAAGTAACCTGCTTTTACTTGAGGGTAAAAGATTCCATTCTTCAATGGTTAAATCTTTACCGGTTGAATAATGCTTTCTAACTCTTTTGTAAGTGACACGTATCTTAATTGGGAAGGATCCTTTTTTGTTTTGTTTTCTTTTATCTAGTATAGACGCAACAGTAATCCCGTCTTTTGAGTAGCTAAACATAGTTGGTATTTATTTTGTGTGTTCGGAACACACAGATTGCACACAAAAATAGCAGAAAAATGAAAATGGGAGTAGAAAAAAGAAAAGCATTTTGCTATATTCGTCTTGATATAGAATACGTTGGCAGACCTTTGAAAATAAAGGAAAATGAAAGAAAACAGACGAGTTACGACTCATAATCAGGTGGTCCCTGGTTCGAGCCCAGGTGGGACCACTTTTAGAAAAAAAGCTTCATAATTATTATGAAGCTTTTTTTGTTTCGTGTTTTTTTTAAAATAAAAAGCTATACATTTGTGTTGGATTTTGTGAAAGAACCACGCTTTTGCTAAAAGTCTGTAAATCAAATTTAAAGTAAACTAAGATTTAATATATTTCGTTTTTTATGAAAATGATAAATAAAATTTTGACTGTTTTTTTTGTGTTATTTGGGAGTTTGAATCTTTTTGCGGCTCCTGCAGCTCCTGCGGCTCCTGCGGCTCCTGGTCCCCCACAACCTCCTGCGTCAATTGATGGTAATGCCTTGTTGATATTGGTATTAGCAGCAATTTTATTAGGAATATATGTGATATATAAACATAAGTTAAAAACAAAAGCTTCAGTATAAACTGAAGCTTTTGTTTTATAAAAAAGATTTTTATTTGTTGATGGAGTAAAGCCTTGAAATGTATTTTCCTACTACATCAAATTCTAAATTTATTTTTGTTCCAATTTTGAAATTTTTGAAATTTGTATTTTCAAAAGTATAAGGTATTATAGAAACACTAAATTGGTTTGTTTTAGAGTTTACTACTGTTAAGCTAACTCCATTTACAGTTATCGAGCCTTTTTCTATAGTAATATTGCTTAGGCTTTTGTCATATTCAAAAGTGTAATTCCAGCTTCCGTTGGCTTCTTCAATTTTTATGCAGGTTCCCGTTTGGTCTACATGACCTTGTACAATATGTCCGTCGAGCCGGTCGCCAAGTTTCATTCCTCTTTCTAAATTGACTATGTCTTCGGTTTTCCAGTCTCCAATATTTGTTTTCAAAATGGTTTCCTCAATAGCAGTTACAGTATAAAAAGAATCTTTTATGGCGACAACGGTTAGGCAGATTCCGTTATGGGATACACTTTGATCAATTTTTAATTCGTTTGTGATAGAAGAATCGACCGTAATGTGAAGATTGTTTTGGTCTTTTTTTATTTCGTGAATCCTTCCTAAGGTTTCTATGATTCCTGTGAACATTGTTGGTTTTATTTACTAAATTTGCACATCAAAATTAGTAATAAATAATTGGAGCTCATGAATAAAAAAGCAGAAAATATAATTGTTGGGATTTCGATTGGAGATTTAAACGGTATTGGAAGCGAAGTTATATTAAAAACATTCGAAGATTCCCGAATGTTGGAATTGTGTACGCCTGTTATTTTTGCAAATGCCAAAATACTCTCTTTCGTTAAAAAAAGCTTTACGTCAACAGTTCAGTTTCATGGAGTTGACAAGTTAGATCAGGTTGTGCCTGGTAAACTAAATGTTTTAAATCTTTGGAGGGAAAGTGTTGATGTAAATTTAGGTACAAACAATGAGAAAATAGGGGAGTATGCTATAAAATCATTTGTAGCAGCTACAAAAGCCTTGAAAGATGGTGAGATTGATGTTTTGGTGACGGCTCCTATAAATAAATATAATATTCAGTCAGAAGATTTTAAATTTCCGGGTCATACAGATTATCTGGATCAGGAATTAGAAGGGAATGCATTAATGATGATGGTTCATGATGACTTAAGGGTTGGCTTGCTGACAGATCATGTTCCTTTAAATGAGGTCTCTTCTCATTTGACTGAAGAATTAATTACAAGAAAAATTGAAACGATTAAAAAATCGCTAATTCAGGATTTTAGTATTGTAAAGCCTAAAATTGCTGTATTAAGTTTAAATCCGCATGCCGGCGATGGAGGCGTTATAGGGAAAGAGGATGATTTAGTGTTAAAGCCTGCTTTAAAGAAAATATTTGATGCCGGAACTATGGTTTTTGGTCCTTTTCCTGCAGATGGTTTTTTTGGAAGCGGTCAGTATGAAAAATATGATGCTGTAGTGGCGACATATCATGATCAGGGATTGATTCCGTTTAAAACGTTATCATTTGGAAAAGGGGTGAATTATAGTGCAGGTTTGAATAGGGTGAGAACCTCGCCTGATCACGGTACAGCTTATGATATAGCGGGTAAAGACATGGCAGATTATAATTCATTTAAAGAGGCTGTGTATCTGGCAATTGATATTTTTCGTTCGCGTAATCTATATGAAGAGATTAGTGCAAAACCTCTTAAAATAAAAGAAAAACAGTTATAAACAAAAAAAGGTGAATAAGATTATTAGTTTTATAATAATTTTATATCTTTGCACCCCAATTCAGGTATCTGAGTTTTAGAACCTAATTGTAAAAATTGATGTTGAAATGAGCAAATCAAAAGAATTTTTAATTCCTTTCGTGGGATTAAAGCTGGGAAAACACCATTTTGAGTATCAAATAAGTAAGAAGTTCTTTGAGGACTTTGATTATGATGAATTTCAAAGTTCAGATATCAAAGTAAGTTTAGTTTTAGATAAAAAAGCTAATATGCTGGAACTGGATTTTAAACATAAAGGAACTGTAAATGTGCCTTGTGATTTAACCAGTGAAGATTTTGATTTACCTGTAAAAGGAAAGATGAAGCTTATCGTTCGTTTTGGAGATGAATTCAATAATGATAACGAAGAGCTGCTGATTGTGCCTCACGGTGAATTTGAAATAGATGTTGCGCAATATATTTATGAAATGATTGCACTGTCTATTCCGCTAAAACGAGTTCATCCAGGTGTGAAAGACGGAAGTTTGCAAACTGAAGCCCTCGCAAAGCTAAATGAATTAAAGGTTAAAGAAACAAAAGAAGAGAGTAAACAAGAAGAAGATATTGACCCGCGTTGGGACAAATTAAAAAAACTATTAACGGATAAATAATATAGTAAAATGGCACATCCTAAGAGAAAAATCTCGAAAACAAGAAGAGATAAGAGAAGAACACATTATAAAGCTACTGTAGCTCAAATCGCTACATGTCCTATTACTGGAGAAGCACATTTATACCACAGAGCTTACTGGCATGAAGGTAAAATGTATTACAGAGGGCAAGTTGTTATCGATAAATCTGAAGCGGTTGCTTAATACGTTTTTGTAAATTATACTGGAACTCTCACATAGTGAGAGTTTTTTTTGTTGGTTATAATTTTTGTTTTTTAGGAAAATATAGACAAATTCGCTTCGTTTTTTTTTGTAATTTTCAAGTCTTTTAAAAATTTTTCAAATAGCAGTATTTGAAAGGAAATAATAGAATATAATGAATACAATCACAGCCGCAATTACCGCTGTCGGAGGATACGTTCCTGACTTTGTACTTTCGAACAAAGTATTAGAAACAATGGTTGATACCAATGACGAATGGATTACCACTCGTACCGGAATTAAAGAAAGAAGAATTCTTAAAGATGAAAATAAAGGAACATCTTATTTAGCTATAAAAGCTGCACAGGATTTAATAGCAAAAGGCAATATTGATCCATTAGAGATTGATATGGTAATAATGGCAACGGCGACACCGGACATGATGGTGGCTGCAACAGGGGTTTATGTTGCAACGGAAATTGGAGCTATAAATGCATTTGCATACGATTTGCAGGCTGCATGCTCAAGTTTCTTGTACGGAATGTCAACAGCTGCTGCTTATATCCAGTCTGGGCGTTACAAAAAAGTATTATTGATTGGTGCTGATAAAATGTCATCAATTGTAGATTATACAGACAGATCTACCTGTATTATTTTTGGTGATGGAGCAGGAGCAGTTTTGTTCGAACCAAACTATGAAGGTTTAGGTTTGCAGGATGAATATTTACGTAGCGATGGCGTAGGCCGTGACTTTCTTAAAATCCCTGCGGGAGGTTCTTTAATCCCTGCTACTGAAGAGACCATTAAAAACAGACAGCACAATATTATGCAGGATGGTAAGACAGTATTTAAATATGCTGTTACCAATATGGCTGATGCAAGTGAATTAATTTTGCAAAGAAATAATTTAACAAAAGAAGATGTGAGCTGGTTAGTACCACATCAGGCAAACAGACGTATTATTGATGCTACCGCTGGCAGGTTAGATCTTGAAGAGTCTAAAGTACTTGTGAATATCGAAAGATATGGAAATACAACTTCAGGAACATTACCATTAGTATTGGCTGATTTTGAGCACAAGCTTAAAAAAGGAGATAATGTTATTTTTGCTGCATTTGGTGGTGGATTCACTTGGGGATCTATTTACCTGAAATGGGCTTACGATAAGAAATAAATTAAAACTAAAAACGAATCATTATGGATTTAAAAGAAATTCAAAACCTAATCAAATTTGTTGCAAATTCGGGAGTTGCAGAGGTTAAGTTAGAAATGGATGATGTAAAGATCACTATTAGAACAACTTTGGAAACAAATGTAACTGAAGCTACTTACGTTCAGCAATTACCTGCTCAGGCAGCGTTGCCACAAGCAGTTGCGCCTCAGCAAACAGCACCGGTTGTTGTGAATGTAAATACAGAAACGCCGGCTGCAGCTGAAAATTCTAAATTCATTACTATAAAATCTCCTATTATCGGAACATTCTATAGAAAACCATCTCCGGATAAACCAGTTTTTACTGAAGTAGGAACTACTATTGCAAAAGGTGATGTTCTTTGTGTAATTGAAGCGATGAAATTATTCAATGAAATCGAATCGGAAGTTTCAGGTAAAATTGTGAAAATTCTTGTTGACGATATGTCTCCTGTAGAATTTGATCAACCTTTATTTTTAGTTGATCCATCTTAATTTTAGATCGTTAGATTGTTAGATTTTAGACTTTTTTGAAAGTGCTTAAAATCTAATCATCCAATTATCTAATTATCTAATTATCTAATTTTAAAAAGATGTTTAAAAAAATATTAATTGCGAATAGAGGAGAAATTGCACTTCGTGTAATTCGTACATGTAAAGAGATGGGAATTAAAACTGTAGCGGTTTACTCTACAGCCGATGCAGAAAGTTTACATGTTAAATTTGCTGATGAAGCGGTTTGTATTGGTCCGCCTCCAAGTAACTTATCGTATTTAAAAATGTCAAATATTATTGCAGCTGCAGAAATTACCAATGCAGATGCAATTCACCCGGGTTACGGATTTCTTTCTGAGAATGCCAAATTCTCAAAAATTTGCCAGGAACACGGAATCAAATTTATTGGTGCAGCTCCTGAAATGATTGACAGAATGGGAGATAAAGCTTCTGCAAAAGCTACAATGAAAGCTGCAGGAGTTCCATGTGTACCGGGTTCTGACGGATTATTAGAATCTTTTGAACAAACACAAAAACTAGCCAAAGAATTTGGTTATCCGGTAATGCTTAAAGCAACTGCTGGTGGTGGCGGAAAAGGAATGCGTGCCGTTTGGAAAGAAGAAGAGTTGTTGAAAGCCTGGGAAAGTGCACGTCAGGAAGCTGCTGCTGCTTTTGGAAATGACGGAATGTACATGGAGAAACTTATCGAAGAACCACGTCATATCGAAATTCAGGTTGTTGGAGACTCTTACGGAAAAGCATGTCACCTTTCAGAAAGAGACTGTTCAGTACAGCGTCGTCACCAAAAACTGACTGAAGAAACGCCTTCGCCATTTATGACTGACGAATTACGTACAAAAATGGGAGAAGCTGCTGTAAAAGCTGCTGAATTCATAAAATACGAAGGAGCAGGAACGGTAGAATTTTTGGTGGATAAACACAGAAACTTCTACTTCATGGAAATGAATACCCGTATTCAGGTAGAGCATCCAATTACAGAACAGGTTATTGATTATGATTTGATCCGTGAGCAAATTATGGTTGCTGCCGGAATTCCAATTTCCGGAAAAAACTATTTACCGGAATTACACGCTATAGAATGCCGTATTAATGCTGAAGATCCTTATAATGATTTTCGTCCTTCACCGGGAAAAATTACTACGCTTCATATGCCTGGAGGTCACGGAGTTCGTCTAGATACACACGTTTATTCAGGTTACAGTATTCCGCCAAATTATGATTCGATGATTGCTAAGTTAATTACTACTGCACAATCTCGTGAAGAAGCTATAAGCAAAATGCGCAGAGCTTTGGATGAATTCGTAATTGAAGGAGTAAAAACTACAATACCTTTCCATAGACAATTAATGGATGATCCAAGATATATTGCAGGTGATTATACTACTGCATTTATGGATACTTTTAAAATGAATCCAATAGAATAAAGATTAAACCTCATTGAAAAATGAGGTTTTTTTATGTCTTGATTTAACTAAAAGATGCAGATTATTTAATCTACATTTAAAATTAGAGCAGCTTAAAGACAATACTTTTGTAGGTTAAAAAATCGATGAAATCTTGTTTTTTACTGGTTGTTGCTCTTTTTATAGGTTTTGCAATAATGTCTTTTAATCCTTCAGATAAGGAATATATTTCTACAAATACTATAATTAATCAGGGCCTAAAAAGTTTTAAGGATGAATTAGAAAGTTTAAAATCTGATGCCCGTCTGTATCGGGAAAATAAAATTTCAAAAGAAACTTTACAGGAATCACTTAAAAAAACCAGGAATTCTTACAAGGAAATAGAATTTTATATTGCTTATCATTATCCTGAATTTTCCAAAACTCACCTTAATGCAGCGCCTCTGTTTCATATTGAAGGAACAGGTACAGCTTCAAATACATTGCCGCCGGAAGGATTACAGGTATTAGATGAACTTATTTTTTCTGATGAGGTAGGTAAAATGCAAAATAAAATCGTTGAAATCACAGATTTTCTTTATAACAGTTATAATGATTTCTATTTGAGTTCAATAAAAAATGGTTTGTCTAATGAAAAAAATAAAACCTTGCCGCTACGCATAGAATTGATCAGAATCTATACTATGGGAGTTACGGGTTTTGATACGCCAGGGTCACTGAATATTTTCGAAGAATCTATACATGCTTTGACGGGAATTCAGAACTACATCAGAAAAGATGATTATTTTAAAAAATTTGATACTCAAAAAGCTGAAAATTTATTGAAAGGCAGTATTGATTATCTTTCTGAAAACACAAATTTTGAAACTTTTGACCGAATAGAATTTTATAAAAATCACCTTCAGCCTTTGTATGAAGAATTAAGAAGTTGGGATAGCAGTCCTGATGATTTAAAAGAAGTTTCAGGCTGGAACATCAATAATAAAAACTTTTTTAGTGATGATTTCCTGGATCCTTATTTTTATACGCTTCTAAAGCCGTCTGAAGATAATGCTGAATTAAGATCTTTAGGAAAAGAAATTTTCTATGATGAGAGTTTAAGCAATAATACAAAAATGAGTTGTGCCTCCTGTCATCTGCCTGAAAATGCTTTTACCGATTTAAAGTCTAAATCTTTAAGTAATGTAGAGGGCAAAACCGTTTTAAGAAATTCTCCATCCTTATATAATACTGTTTTCGCTAAAAGATTTTTCTATGACATGCGTGCTTTTTATCTGGAACAGCAAGTAGAGCATGTAATTTATAATGAACAGGAATTTAATACCAGTTACGAAAGTATCATCAAAAAATTAAAAACAAATCCTGAATATAAAAAGGACTTTAAAAAAGTTTTTAAAACAAACGGTATCACCAAACAAAATTTCTCAAAAGCGTTAAGTTCTTATGTGGCTTCATTATATTCCTTTAATAGCGATTTCGATAAATTTATGAGAAATGAAAAAGAAATTTCGGAAGATGCTAAAAAAGGGTTTAATCTTTTTATGGGAAAAGCTGCCTGCGCAACCTGTCATTTTGCTCCGCATTTTTCAGGATTAGTTCCTCCATTCTACAATGAAAACGAATCAGAGGTTTTGGGAGTTACGAAGCATCCGTTACAAATGTCTCCTTTAGAAATTGATACAGATAAAGGAAGGATAGACAGCAATGTAAAAAAAGAACAATCATGGATCTATGAAAATTCTTTTAAAACAATGACAATACGAAATGCGGCCCTTACCAAACCTTATTTTCATAATGGTGCATTCTCAACTTTAGAAGAAGTAATAAACTTTTATAATGAAGGAGGAGCTGAAGGAATGGGTTTGGAAATCAAAAATCAAACCTTGTCCCCGGATAAACTTAATCTTGATCAAAAGGAGATAAAGCAACTTATTGCCTTTATTAATTCTTTGACAGATGTGAGTAAAGCGCAATATTAACCCAATCTTAATCGATTAACATTAAATTTAAGATTTGCTAATTTATCATCTCATTATTTAAATTACGCTTAATATAAAGTCCGGCATAGAAAAATAACTTCGTACTGTATAACAAAACACATAGAATACCGTGAAAAAAAAATTACTTTCAGTTGCCGCTCTTTTATTAATAGCGAATTCAGTTATTCATGCTCAGACTACAGTTTTTGATAAAGGTTCATCATGGAGTTATGATGATAAAGGTGTACAATTAGTGGATCAATGGAAGGATCCTGCTTTTGATATTTCAGGCTGGGCTACAGGAAACGGGCCATTAGGATATGGAGATCCGGTTACCACTACAATTACAAAGCCTTTAAATGCGGCTTATTTTACTAAAGATTTTACAGTTAATTTGTCTGATCTGACTGCCACTATGGAACTTGGGGTTATGAGAGATGACGGAATAATTGTTTTTTTGAATGGTGTTGAGGTAGTGAGAGATAATATGCCTGCTGGTGTTATTGACTATAATACACTTTCAAGTACTACAATAGATGGAGCGAATGAAAGTATTTATAATGTTTTTTCTATTGCAAAAGCAAATTTTGTACAGGGAGTTAATAGAATCTCGATAGAACTACACAACAGAGGTGCAGGCAGTTCTGATTTAAGAGTTGATGCCTATCTTAAAACTGCTATTGCTCCGGTAGTAGTAGTTCCTGCTGCTGCTTGTACTGGCGGGACTCATATCAGCTGTTTTACTTCTATTGTTCCTACAGTACAGACTGCTAAATTAATTATTCCTACGGAGCATAAATATCAATTGATTCTTAAAGAAGGGGATACTTATACTGATGGTGGAGGTTTTGTTGGAGGACAAAATGACTTTACAGGTTATGTAGCTAAAAAAGCAGGTGGTGTACCAAGCAGTATAGATGGTTATTTATCTGTAAACCATGAGACAAATCCAGGTGGAGTTACGATGGCAGAAATTAATTACAATGCAACTACAAAACTTTGGGGATTAACAAAATCAAGGGCTGTAGATTTTTCAGGAACTAGTTTGGTGCAAACCATCAGAAACTGTTCGGGAGGTGTTACACCTTGGGGAACAATTGTTACGGCAGAGGAATCTGTGACAGGTAATGATATAAATGGTGATGGATATAAAGATTATGGCTGGTTAGTAGAAATTGATCCGGCAACTGCTGAAGTTAGTTCTAAAAATACCAATGGAACTAAAGGTAAGCTTTGGCAAATGGGAATCATGAATCACGAAAATGTAGTGGTTAATGATGCTGGAACAATAGCCTATTATGGTGAAGACGGAGGAACTCATATGGTGTATAAATATACAATGGATACTCCAAATGATTTGTCTTCAGGAAATTTATATGTTTTAAAACTGGATCAGGGTATAATCAATGGAGATCCTGTAGGTACAACGGCAACATGGATTCAGGTTCCTAATAAAACGCAAGCTGACCAAAACAATACAACTTCTTTGGCAGAGTCTGTAGGAGGTACTAAATTCAACGGAATAGAAGATGTAGAAATAAGCCCGTTAGACGGCAAAGTATATTTTACAGCAAAAGGATTAAACAAAGTATACCGTTTAAAAGATAATGGCACAACAGCTTCAGAAGTTGAAGTTTTTGTAGGCGGATTATCAACCGTATATTCTTTTACTACAGCAGAAGGAGTTAAAACTGAAACCTGGGGAGACGGAAATGATAATCTGACTTTTGATGAATTAGGGAATCTTTGGGTGCTTCAGGATGGAGGAAAAAATTATATTTGGGTAGTTGGTCCAGATCATACTCAGGCAAATCCAAATGTTAAACTTTTTGCTTCTATGCCAGCAGGCTCAGAACCTACCGGTCTTACTTTTACACCGGATCATAAATTTGGATTCTTTTCTATTCAACATCCGGATTCCAGTATTTCTACAGACGTTGATGCGACAGGAAATACTATCGACTACAAAGGAAAATCAGCTACAATAGTTATAGCGCTTAAGCAAAATTTAGGAACAGATGGTTCTTTGGGTACTATTGATCATGCAATTCGTGATATTATGGTGACTCCTAATCCTACTTCGGGAATTGTACAGATTAATTCAGGCAATCTTAAAAATCTTGAAGTTACGGCTTACAATATGTTAGGTCAAATTGTTTTCAAAAAGAATTTTTCAGAAACAGGTTCGGTTACCGAATTAGATTTAACAACGCAATTTCAATATTCAAATATGTTGATTTTAAATATAGAAGCTGATGGTTTCCAAAAAACGGTGAAACTTCTAAAAAAATAAAATACATAACTTAATTTTAGCTGCCGGCATTCAATGTCGGCAGCTTTTACATATATGAAAAAAGCACTTTTATCAATTACAGTTATTTTTTCAATTTGCAGATTGAATGCACAAATTGACCCCATTAAATATCCTACTTACACAGATATTGAGACAGCACTCCTGAGTAACAAGACAGTTTATAGTATGAGTTTTAGAAATAAAGGATTGTATAATCTTCCTGATGATCTTATGAAAATGGATTCTCTTTTTTTTCTAAACGTAATGGGAAATCATTTAGAAAAAATGGATAAGGTATTATTTTCTTTAAGTAAACTTGAAATTTTGAATGCCAACGAAAACAGTATTAAATTTATTCCGGATGAAATCGGGGAGTTAAAAGAGCTAAAAACTTTTTCGATTAACCTTAATAATTTAACAACTATAAATTCAAAAATTTCAAAACTTCAAAATTTAAAAGCTGTTCATTTTGAGTCTAATAATTTAAGTGTTTTTCCTGATGCTTTATTAAGTATTCCTTCTTTAGAAGAGATTAACCTGCACAGTAATCAGATAAGCTATGTTTCGGAATCTCTGAATAAAATAAAAAATTTAAAGTACCTGAATCTTTCCTCTAATCAAATTAATGATTTAGGAGAAATGAAATTACCAAAACAAATAAAATATTTAGAGTTACAAAAAAATAGCATTGTAAAAATTCCTGAAGCATTATTTCAGTCGAAAAATATGGAATTTCTGAATGTAAGTGATAATTGTCTAACCCAAATTTCTTCAAAGATAGAGAGATTAAAAAACGTTGTGAGTATAAATCTGGCCAATAATAAACTAAAAGGCTTGCCGGAGAACATTCAGCGTCTAAAAAAGCTTAAAACCTTGATTCTGGTTGGTAATCCAATGACTAAGGAAACTGTTGATAAGCTTAAAGCTTTAATGCCTCAAACAACGATTTATTTTTGAAATTGAACCTTTTAGGTCAAAGATGATTTTGGTTAATAAAAAAGCGTGAATTGATTTAATTCACGCTTTTTTTATGATGAGCTTAGCTTAAAAAAACTAAGAAGTTATTGTCTTAATTTTTTATTTTGAAAGTAACTCTTCTTACTAATTTTCTTGCTGTAGCAGAATCTTTATCTACAGAAGTATCAACTCCACCAGTAATAACGTTTATTCTCTCAGGAGCAATTCTAGCTTTAAGAAGAAGATCTTTTACATTGTTAGCTCTTTCAGTAGCCAATTTTTCATTATATGAAGCATTACCAATTTCGTCAGCATAACCGGTAATATCAACTGAAGCTGCAGGATTGTTTCTTAAATAGTTTAATACAAAATTAATACCGTCCATAGAAGAATCAGTAGGTGTAGATTTATTGAAATCAAAATAAGCTGCAACATATCCTCCGTTAACTAATTTTGTTATTGATTCACTATCGCTTATCGGAGCATCAGATTTATTAGCATAAGTTTTCTTTAAGTAACCCTCTAATTCATCAGGCACACCATTATTGTTTAAATCGACAGCTCGTCCTTTAGAATCTACCATAAGTCCGGCAATAGTGTTAGGTTCTAAATCTAAATAATCGGCTACACCATCTTTATCACTATCGATTAACATTTTTTCAAGGTTGTCAATTCTTTCTCTTTGAGCTAATACCTCCTTATCAATAAAGGTAACCCAGTCAGCATGTTTTTCACTTTTACCTAAGTATAATGTTAAACCTATAGTACCATTAAACAAAGCTCCATTGAAACCTTTTTCTGGATTTAATGCAGCTGCATCATATGTGTGGCTTTGAAGAGCATTCATGATAGTTGAAAAATCTCCAGTAAGAACCAATTTGTTAGATAATTTAACCTGACCAGTTATACCAATGATAAAATTAATCATCTTGTCATCTATTGAAGAGTTTTTGTCCTCAAAGTATGCGGCGCCCAAACCTGTATGTCCTAGTAAACCAATTGTCTTAGTCCAGGTTTCAAAATTCATGATTCTGCCTAAATTGGCTACACCTTGTACATCAAATCTATAATATTTGGTGTCAAAAGGAGTTGAGTTTTTTTCTTCCTGGAAACTGTTATAGCCAAAATCAGCTTTCAAACCAAACTTATTATTGAGCATATATCGCACTCCTAAATCAACAACATACGGGCTTATCATTGATGTGTAATATTTCATTGGTTTTTGTGGTTTGTTAAATCCAGCTCCAAACTCAATTGACCATTTGTTGAAATTCTCATCAGTTAAACTTTCGCCAGTGCTTGTTTGAGCATTAACTGTTACAACTGTTACAAGTAGAACAAGTAATAGTATAATTTTTTTCATTTTATATTACAATTTTAAAATTTGGTGCAAAATTACAATATAATTTTTAACATTTTTATATACAGAAGATAATTATACAGAATTGTTGGTAAATATGTTAAAAAAAGATTTTAAGTAGTTATTTGGTGTAATTATTCTATTTATACCATCTTATTTTCAATTAAAACGAATTCAATAAACTTCTGCTTGTCAGGTATTTGATGTGTAAAGTAAGTTTTGTATGTCAAATAGAGGTGTTTCCGAATCTAATACTTCATGTGTATTACAATTTAAACATACAAAAGTTGCCAGATCCTATAATCTTTTTTAGAAACAACTTTGATTGTTTGAAAATGTTGTAATAGATAGATTTATTATAGATACACTTTTGTGTATACTTTTTATACACAACCTTTAAAAATTACACACCATGTATTTATTTAAAAAAAAAGCTTATATTTGGTTAAGTAACTAAAATACAGGTATTTGTGTGTTTTTAAGTGTGAGATTTCAGTTACGGCACAATAATTTCTTAGTCTAATGTGTAAAACAACTATAAATAATAATTTAAATATACACATTATGAAAAATTTATTTTTATCAGCCGCAATCATTTTGGGAAGTCTAACTTCATTTGCATCAACTTCTCCAATTTCAAATAGTATTATAAAAACAATTTCTATTCAGGATGAATATACGGAAGTTAAATTAGAAGAAGTTCCAGCTGCAATTACAGATGCTCTTAAAAAAGCATATCCTGATGCGGTACTTTCAAAAGCATATAAAAATGCAAAATCAGAATATAAATTAGATGTTGCTGTTGGAGACAAAGTAGGCAATCTATTTGCTAATGCAGATGGAACATGGATTAAAAAATAATTTAAGTAACTTTAAAATAACTTATTATGAAAAAGCTAATCTTATCAGCAGCAATAGTTTTAGGAAGTTTGTCAGTCAACGCATTTACACTGAGTTCAACAAATACAGTCCAATCAATAATTCAGGACGGATATAAAGAAGTTGATGCTGTGCCTGCAGCCATTAAAACATCATTAGATAATGCATACCCAGGTGTAAAACTTGATAAGGCATTTGTAAATGACAAAAAAGAGTATAGAATCGAAATAACAGTAAGAGGTGAAAAATCTACTGTTTATACAGATGAAAAAGGAAACATCATCAAAAAATAATTTAAAAAAAGTATTATGAGAAAATTAATCTTATCTGCAGTAATTATTTTAGGAGGTTTGTCTGTTCAGGCATCAATCCCTGCAGGAACGACGGTTAACTCAGTTATTATTCAGGATGAATATACTGAAGTCACAGCAGATGCAATACCGGCAGCTGTAAAATCCACAGTTGAAAAATCTTTTCCAAACACAAAACTTGAAAAAGCGTATAAAAACGCAAAAAACGAGTATAAATTAGAAATTTCAAGTGGAGACAAAAAGTATACTGTATTTACAGATGCTTCAGGAAACATTATTAAAAAATAATTTTAAAAAGCAGCATTATGAAAAAGTTAATCTTATCCGCAGCAATTATTCTTGGAAGTTTGTCAATCTATGCATCAACAGTCAATGATGTACAGCCAGTAAAAACTACCCTTAGTTTTCAGTCAGAATATACTGAAATTAGTAACGATCAGGTTCCTGCAGCTGTAAAAACTGCATTGGAAGCCGCTTACCCGGGAGCTGTGCTTGAAAAAGCATATGTGAACGATCAAACCCAATATAAATTAGATATAGCAGTTGGAGACCAAAAGGCTACTGTTTACTCAGATGCCAATGGGAACTGGTTAAAAATATAATTAGGTGAATTAGATTTATGTTTTTGGTGAAAAAGAGATTGCTTATAGCAGTCTCTTTTTTTTTACATAATTTTGTGAAAATACTGTATTAATAGTGGTATTTTAGCAAAAAAGTCCCAAAAAGCGATGCCCAGGATATTATTAATAGAAGACGATATTTCATTTTGCAAATTATTAGAAAGGTTTCTGGTAAAGAAAGCATACGATGTAACTATTGCTTTTTCGGCAGCAGAGGCCCGATTGTATTTCAAAAAAGAATCTTTTGATTTGATTTTGACAGATTTGCGCTTGCCCGATTCTGATGGTATTGCTCTAATGACAGAAATTAAAACTTTACATCCGAAAATTCCTGTTGTGCTCATGACAGGCTACTCTGATGTAAATACTGCTGTGAAAGCCATAAAAAATGGTGCTGCAGATTATATTTCGAAACCGTTTAATCCTGATGAGGTTTTATTAGTTATTACAAATACTTTGCAAACTCCTCAATTTGTAAAAGAGGAAGTGCCAGAAAAAAGACCTGCTAAACCAATTTCGGCTGATAATGAGTTTGTCAAAGGAATTTCTGTTGCTTCTAAAAAATTATTGGAACACATTAAACTGGTAAGTCCTACCGATATGTCTGTTTTAATTATTGGAGAAAGCGGTACCGGAAAAGAAATCATCGCAAAAAGCATACATCATCAAAGTCATCGTAAAAATAATAATTTCATTGCTGTCGACTGTGGAGCCATTCCAAAAGAACTAGCAGCCAGTGAATTTTTCGGGCATTTAAAAGGATCTTTTACGGGAGCGATCAGTGATAAAACTGGTTATTTTGAAGCTGCGAACGGAGGAACTATTTTTCTGGATGAAATAGGAAACCTTTCTTATGAAAATCAAATTCAGTTGTTGAGAGCACTTCAGGAACGAAAAATAAAACCTGTTGGAAGCAATAAAGAAATCAATGTTGATATCCGAATTATTACGGCAACAAACGAAGATTTACGGGAAGCAGTTAAAAATGGTGATTTTCGGGAAGATTTATACCATCGAATTAATGAATTCTCTATTCAGTCGCCTTCATTAACAGACAGGGGAGAAGATTTAATGGTTTTTGCAGATTATTTTTTAGAGAAAGCAAATCATCAGTTAAACAAAGACATTATCGGATTTTCGCCGGAAGTAGTGGCTATTTTTCAAAAATACAGCTGGCCGGGTAATTTACGGGAACTTCAAAATTGTATTAAACGTGCTACGCTTTTATCTCAGGGCGATTTTATTGAAACTGATGTTTTACCAGTGGAATTTTTTCAGACAGAAAAACAACAAAGTAATTCAGGTAGTTTTTCTTTATCTGATAATGAAAAAGAAGCGATTATTCATGCCTTATCCAGAACTCAAAACAATAAATCTGAAGCGGCAAAGCTGTTAAAAATAACCCGAAAAACACTTTATAACAAACTGAAGCAATACAATATTGATTAAAGATTTTCTTTCTTTAAATTATCAAAAAGCAAATCTATTTTGGGTTTTAATTTATTAAAAAGAGATTCCAAATCTGAATTGTCCAAAGTGTTTTGTTCTAATATGTTTAGAATTTCCCCAATTTCATGTGCCTGAATCTGCCTGAACATAGGTGCAATCCGATGAGCGATGGTGTTTATTTCGGATATGTTTTTTTCTTTAACTACATTTTCCAAAGCTTCTAAGTTCAGTTTTGTGCTATCTATAAAGGATTTGATGAACTCTTGTGATGATTTTGTATCATTGCCTAAAAATTCTTTTAGTGTTTCTAATGAATATGATTTTGAAGAGATTTCTTCTTCGGTCTTTACCATTTTATTATCAGAAACGATAGTCTTATCTAAAACCCGCTGAATCGTTTCAAGCAGGATTTTAGGTGAATACGGTTTTTTTATCACAGTTGAAAAACCGGCATCTGAATAGACTGAAAAATCCAGATCTGTTCGTCCTGTTATGGCAACAATAGGTTGATTTTTATAAAATGAACTGGTTTCGGTCTTTAGTTTTTCAATAAACAAAAACCCATCAATTTCCGGCATTTGAATATCGGTAATAATAAAATCAAAATCAGTGTTCTGAATTGTTTTTAAGGCTTCAGAGGCATGGGTAAAAGATAAAACCTGATGCTGTTGTTGTTTTAAAACAGTAGTAGTTAAATTCAAAAGATTGGTGTCATCATCAACAACAATAAAGGTTAGGTTTTTAGAAATCACGCTAATTTTCTCTGATTCTGAATCAGGTAAATCTTTACTTGTGTCAAATAATAATGGAAGCTTAATTTTAAATGTACTTCCTTCACCAAATGTACTTTCAAGCTTTAATTTTCCACCTAAAATCGAAATAATTTTTTGACAGATAGATAGTCCTAAGCCAGTTCCGCCGTATTTTTTTTCGATACTTTCATTAGCCTGGGCAAATTCTTCAAAAACTAATTTCTGATTTTCTTTTTCAATTCCGATACCTGAATCTTCTATTTTTATTTGAAAAAAATCATCCTCTTCAGCAAGATAGGCACTGATTCTAATATATCCTTCTTCTGTAAATTTATAAGCATTTCCGATAATATTACTTAGAATTTGTTTCAAACGAAACGGATCGCCCACAATTTTGGTATTCAGTTTTTCATCAACATTAATGATCAGGTCGATATTTTTTTGCTTGTAAACTGTCTGAATGCTTTTGGCAACTTCATCAATAATTTCGGGTAATAAAAAAGGAACTTTTTCAATGGTAATCTTTCCTGCTTCAATTTGCGAAAAATCCAATAAATCCTGAACCAGCTGTGTAATATAATCAGATGAATTTTTGATGTTTTTAATAAAATACGATTGCTTGGTATTGACATCAGAATGACCTAAAAGTTCTGCATAACCAACAATTGTACTAAGCGGTGTTTTTAAATCATGACTTACTGTCGAGATGAGTTGTTCACGACTTCTAAGCAGGTTTTTAGTTTTGAAATTGGCAATTTCCAGCTGTTTTTTATACAATTGCGATTTTGAATAATCGCTTACAATGATGATTGAGAAAAGCACCGTCAGCAATAAACCAATGATTGCAGAAGCAGTAACAATTTCGTTTACTTTTTTAAGTGATTTTTCTTTGAGCGAATTATTTTTAATCGAATTGATTATGATTTCCCTCTCGATAATCCGAAGTACTTTTCGAAGCTGTTCAGAAATAGCAATTTCATTTTTAAGCAGTTTGTTTTCTTCAAAATTTAAAGATTCCTTTTTCTTCTCGGCCTTTAATTTTACATCACTAAGCAATTTTTTTGAGTTGGCCAGGATTGAGTCAGAAGCTTGTTTGCTTAAGGTGTTTGTACTGTCATCGGGAATATTCTGATTTAGGTAATCCACATATTTTTGTAAAACATTTCGCTGATAACTTCCCAGATCATTGGGGCTTTTGGTGAAGTCCTGCAATTCGAGCTTTCTGAGCTTAAACTCCATTTTGGTAATTTCATTAATAGCACTGTTTACAGAAACTTCATCTTCGGCTTTGTTTTTTATGGTTTTTAATTCCCTGATGTTATCTGTTTTTTCAGATAATAAATAGGTAACACTGTCTAATAAAACTTTTTGATATTCGGTGGTAACAATTTGTTTTAGGGTATCAATCCTTGATTTTAATGAATCTGTTTCAGTCAGATAATTTCTAAAATCTGTTTCAGAGTTAGTCTGAATCGTTTTTCGGGCTAAACTTTCGGTTTTATATACATTCGAAAAAAGCTTGCTGACTCTTAAGATCTTTGTTTTTTCAAAAGCGATTTTATCTTCTAATTTTTTGTAGACCACATTTTCAGAATATAAAAACCATCCCACAACTACTACTAATGCGACCAACGCAAGGTAACCGAAAAGTACTTTAATGGGCATGTAGCTTCTTTTGCTTTGCATAAATTGTGATTAAGGAATTTTGTTTTTTGAAATGATTACTGCAATTTATTCAATATTTTCTGTTTTAAAAAGCCAAACTTTCTATAAAAAAGAAAGACCACAGGCTATAAACCTGTGGCCAATATATTTTTGCTGTTTTTATTAAAGTGTTTCCTTCAGCCATTTAAAAAATTCGTTTTGCCAAACCTGAGCATTCTGAGGTTTTAAAACCCAATGATTTTCATCCGGGAAATAGAGCAAACGGCTCTTAATACCTCTTAATTGTGCTGCCTGAAAAGCTTCCTGAGATTGTCCAATTGGTACACGGAAATCTTTTCCGCCCTGAACAATTAAAATAGGCTTATTCCAGTTTCCAACCAAAGTTGCCGGATTAAATGTTGTATATGCTTTTTGCGCAACGGCATTGTCTTTTTCCCAGTAAGCTCCGCCAAAATCCCAGTTGTTAAAGAAAACTTCTTCGGTTGTGCCAAACATGCTTTGTGTATTAAAAACACCATCGTGAGCAATAAAAGTTTTAAAACGGTTTTTATGAATTCCTGCTAAATAAAATACAGAATATCCTCCGTAACTTGCACCCACACAGCCTAAACGGCTTTTGTCAACGTAATTTTCTTTGGATACATCATCAATCGCAGAAAGATAGTCATCCATAACCTGACCACCCCAGTCTTTACTGATCTGCTCGTTCCATTCTACACCGTGACCCGGCATTCCGCGACGATTTGGTGCAACAACAACATAACCTTTAGCAGCCATTAAAGAAAAATTCCAACGGAAAGAATAGGATTGTGTCAATGCTGCCTGTGGACCGCCCTGACAAAACAATAAGGTTGGATATTTTTTTGAAGCATCAAAATTGGGAGGTAAAATTACCCAAACGAGCATTTTTTTGCCATCAGTTGTAGTTACATAACGCTTTTCAGTTTTGCTAAGCGTTAGTGTTTTGTAAGTTTCTGTATTGATATTTGATAATTGTTTCCAGGTATTTTTCTTCTGGTTAAACGAATAAATTTCTGAGGCATGATTCATGTCAGAACGTGTTACAATAATGTCATCACCGGAGAAACCAATTAAGTCGTTTACGTCAAAATCACCATTTGTCAACTGACGAACTGTAATTGCAATTCGGGTCACTCCCGGAAAATTGACAGTAAAAAGCTGTTTAGTTCCATCAACCGGTGCAACAAAAAAGACATTTTTACCATCTTTACTCCAGATAAAATTATCTACAGTTCCATCCCAATTGGCAGTTAGGTTTTGTTTGATGCCTTTAAACTCAACAATAATATCGTTTTTATCCGACTCATAACCGTCGCGTTTCATTTGCAGCCAGGATAAATTTCCTGTTGGAGAAAATTGAGGAGCGGTATCATAACCCAAATTGTCTTCGGTTCTGTTTACTGTTTTTTGAGTTTCTAAATTGTACTCATAAATATTTGTATTGGTAGAAATTGCATAGGCAGTTCCTGCTTTTTTCTTGCATACATACAAAATGCTTTTATTGTCCGGAGACCAGATATAATCTTCGTCGCCTCCAAAAGGTTTTTGAGGTGAATCAAAATTTTCACCTTTTAAAATGTCTATTCCTTTTGCACCGTCTTTGTTTTCTTTATAAAAAACATGATTAAATTTCCCTTCGTTCCAGGTATCCCAATGACGATAATCCAGGCCATCATAAATTTGGGCATCCGATTTGTCAAGATTCGGGTAGAAATCTTTTCCTAAGACTTTCTCTAATTTCACTTCTTCATTATACACCAAATATTTTCCGTCAGGTGAAATGTTTTTGTCTGCCAAAACCTCTTTCGTGTCTTTAATTTCTGTTGCATTTCCTCCGTTTACCGGCAGAATGTAAAATTTAGAATTTGATTTGTTTTCTTCTACTGAAGGAGTTGAAACCTTAAAAACAACATTTTTAGCATCTTTAGAAATTCCAAGTGGCGTAACTCTTCCTAATTTCCAAAGCAATTCCTGCGACATTACATTCTGTCCGATAGCGTTTAAACTCATCATTATTAAGGTTATAAATAATACTTTTTTCATAATAAAAATTCTATTTTTTGTGATGCTAAAAATACAACATTTAAAGCCTGGATAGTTAAATTTCAAATTTCAATAATTGTTAAAATTTAGGAGCTTTTAAAATCTAAATTCCAAACTGACTTATATTGTTTATATGGTTTAAAAAAATCATTATTTTTATAAAAAAGTCTGAGATGGAATTAAGTTATTGGGAACTAAAAAACTGGTTTACAAATGTAGACTATACCATTGTTGGAAGCGGAATCGTAGGTCTTCACACTGCATTGCGCTTACGCGAAAGATTTCCGTCAGCAAAAATTCTGGTATTAGAAAAAGGGATGCTGCCACAAGGAGCAAGCACCAAAAATGCAGGATTTGCCTGTTTTGGAAGCCTGTCTGAAATTATGGAAGACTTAAAAACACATACAGAAGAAGATGTTGTCGAGTTGATAGAAAAGCGTTGGCAGGGTTTGCAATTACTTAGAAAAAGGTTAGGGGATACTGCTATAGATTTCAAACCATATGGAGGATATGAGCTGTTTTTGAAAGAGGATGACTTTGGGTTTACGGAATGCGTTTCTAAAATCCCTTTTATAAATGAAGTTTTAAAACCACTTTTTAAAGCAGATGTTTTTACAAAAGAAGTTGACCGGTTTGGGTTTCAAAACATACAGGAATATTTGATATTTAATCCGTTTGAGGCGCAAATCGATACCGGAAATATGATGCAGGAATTGCTGAAGCAAGCTATTGCGGCCAATATTTTAATTCTGAACCAGCAAACTGTTACTTCTTATGCTGATGCAGGAAATCATGTTGAAGTTGTACTGAATGATTTTAGTTTTAAGACAGAAAAAATACTTTTTGCAACAAACGGTTTTGCAAGTGTCTTGACAAATGGTGCTGTACTGCCTGCGAGAGCTCAGGTTTTAATTACAGAACCCATTCCGGATTTAGATGTTAGGGGAACTTTTCATTTAGATCGGGGTTATTATTATTTCAGAAATATAGGGGACAGAATTCTTCTTGGTGGAGGAAGAAACCTCGATTTTGAAACAGAAAATACTACTGAATTCGGACAAACCAAAATTGTGCAAAATAAATTGGAAGATTTGCTGAAAAATGTAATTTTACCAAATCAGGATTTCCAGATAGCCCATCGGTGGAGTGGCATCATGGGAGTCGGAAACAGTAAAAAACCTGTTGTGTCGCAACTGTCTGATAACGTGTTTTGTGGAGTGCGTTTAGGAGGAATGGGAGTAGCAATAGGCAGTTTAATAGGAACAGAATTAGCAGATTTAATATAATGGCAGCCAAAAAACCAACACCAAAAAAAACAACCGCAGGTAAATCTAAACCTGCTTCTAAGAAATCAAACCGCTCTTTGGGACAAAAAATAAAATGGTTTTTCATTAAAGCTGCTTTATGGTTTTTCGGCATTTCGATTGCATGGGTTGTAATTTTAAAATTTGTTCCTGTGTTTTTTACACCACTAATGGTTATACGGGTAATAGAGAATAAAATGTCTGATAAAGAAGTGTACTTCGATCATAATTGGGAACCTATTGAGAAAATTTCGAAGAATCTTCAGAAAGCCGTTATTGCTAGTGAAGACGGAACTTTTTTGTATCATAACGGATTCGATTTTAAAGCGCTTCAAAAGGCATATAAAAGCAATGAACGTGGCCGCAGGATCCGTGGTGGAAGTACCATTTCGCAGCAAACAGCTAAAAATGTTTTTCTGTGGCAGGGAAAAAGTTACTTCCGTAAAGGTCTTGAAGCTTATTTTACAGTTCTGATTGAAATTATCTGGGGTAAAGAGCGTATCATGGAAGTTTACCTGAACAGTATCGAAATGGGTGATGGCGTCTACGGTGCTTATGCAGCAACTGAGCATTGGTACAGGCGCGATGCTTCGAGTTTAACGCCAATGCAGGCTGCCGGAATTGCAGCCATTTTACCAAATCCAAGAAAATTTAAGGCAACGGGATCCTCGAGTTATATCAACAGGAGAAAAGAAAGAATTGTTCGTGAAATGCGCGCAGTTGGTAAAATAAATTATGATGGGAAGTAAAAAAGTTTTTTTTCTGCTTTTCATGTTAGCATCTGTTTTTGGTTTCTCTCAGGGGAAGACCACCGAAATAGGTTTTATCACTGATAATGATTTGTACACTTCATTTAAAAATGACATGTACTATACCAACGGACTGGAAATTTTTTATCGCTTTTTGTCGAAAAATGAGAACATAAAAATCAATAAAAAAATTACTGAATTCAGAGTCGGACAATATATTTACAATCCGAGGTTTATTAATGCAGAAGCGGTAACGATCAACGACCGCCCTTTTACAGGATATCTTTTTGCAGAAGCCGGACGCAGTTTTTTTTACCAAAGCGAATCGGTTTTGAAAACTGATTTTCAGATTGGGTATATGGGACCGAATGCTCTTGGCGAAGAAATGCAGGAAAGTTTTCACCATATTATTGGGTATAAAGAAGTTTATGGCTGGGATAACCAGTTGCATAATGCTTTGGCCCTGCAGGCACATGTGCTGTATTCTAAGAAATTATTTAAGGAGAGACATCATGATTTTACAGATTTCCACTTTCAGTCGGAAGCGAATCTGGGAACCATTTTTACAGGTGTTTCTACAGGTATTTTAGCCCGATTTGGTTTTAAAAAATTACTGCCTGTTTACGATTCTAATCTGCATGATGCATCGGTAAGTTTTGAACCACAGTACAATGTTCGTGAATTTTACTTTTATGCTATGCCAAGCGTTAATTATCAATTTTATGATGCGACAATTCAGGGAAGTATGTTTAATGATACAAGTCCGTTGACATTTGATTTGGAACCTTTGCGTTTTAATGCTGAAGCCGGTTTTAAATACCGACATAATGATTTTAATGTCTCGTATTCTTTTATGTATCGCGGAAGAGAATTAAAAGATCCTGATACCAATACAAATACAGGGTATTTTTATGGATCGATTCGATTGGGATTTTTATTGAAGTAGTTTATAAATTCAATAATTTATGGTTAACCGTAAAAATCGTATTTCTAAGTTTTGTAATTTTATAGAAGCACAATAAAAATATTTCTAAACTTAAACCAAATCAGCATGGGAAAATTTGTAATTACAAAGAGAGCCAACGGCGAATTTCAATTTAATTTAAAAGCCGGCAACGGTCAGACGATTTTGACAAGTGAAGGTTATGCCAGCAAAGCAGCTTGTTTAAACGGAATAGAATCTGTAAAAACGAATTCGCAGGATGATTCTAAGTATGATAAAAAAGAATCTTCAAACGGAAAACCCTATTTTAATTTAAAAGCATCAAACGGTCAAAACATAGGTGCAAGCGAAATGTATGAAAGTACAGCAGCGAGAGATAATGGTATTGCCTCTGTTAAATCAAATGCTCCGGATGCTGCTACTGATGATCAGGCATAATTTGATTTAGAATAAAAATATAATTGAAAGCTCTCGTAATTGAGGGCTTTTTTATTAAATAAGGTCTTAAAAAGTTCAAATTTCTAACTTAGCCCTGATGGAAGCGGCATCTCCCGATTTAGAAAAACAAGGCTTTTTAGCCGTAGTTTTTGTTATCGGGAATATAGCGAACAGCAGGACAAAACCTCTTATTGAAAACAAAATAGCTGCTTCTAAAAAACTAATAATACAGCCTAAAATCAAGTAATTTACAGAGGTCATAATGCTTCTCATAAAGTGTTTCTACGATTTCAATGAGGTCATCTTCTTTCTGACATAATTTGAAAAAAGCCTTATCAACTGATCCTGTGCTGGTAAATTTGTTGGAAAACGTTCCGTAACCCGAAATGGCTCTTGCGCCTGTAATGTCCAGGAAATATTGCGCTTCCTCTTCGTTGAGATCCAGTATTTTTGAATTGGCAAAATGCAAAATTTTGCCTTTCATTTTTCCTTCAAAGATTTCGGCAATTTCTTCTAAGCTGTAATAGTAGTTATTCAGGCAAATATTGTTTGCTTCACCCTTCATAACCAGATAGATAATTTCGTAATCTTTAAAATTATGATCGTCATAGAGCAAAGTATTCAGGCTTTCTTCGAGTCCTTCAATGGTGTCACAGGTTTTGTGAATACTTGAAATGCCCTGATTATAGGCTAATTTTTCTAAGCTTTTAACTACCTCTGTTGCAGTGTCGTTTTCTACATCTGAAACCCCTTCCAGACAGAAAATAAATTTATCAGAATCCATGACGATTGATTTAATAAACAGAAATTAATTTTATCCCTGACAGCAATTTAATTATAATAGTCCGGATATAAAAGGCTCTGAAGGCAGTTTAACATTATGATTAGGCTTAACCTTTAGATAATGTATTGAAATTTTAAAAGCTTTATTTTTAGGTTAAAATTAAAGTTATGGAAATCAATTGGATAGTAATTGGAGCGTTTGCTCTAGCGGTTCTGGTGTTGGTTTTGTTTATGATTAAAAAAAATCAAAAAGAGAAAAAGAAACTTACGGAGTTTTTAAATAATGAATTTGAAAAATCTGAGGAAGACGAACCTGATTTTGATAATGCAGGCGAACGATGACCTGTAGATACTGATGTATAGTGAACCGTTTTTTATGGTTTTATACTATTTGGCTTAATAATTGATTTGTAGGAAATCAAGGTTAGTTATAGTATGAACATATAAAAAAATAGAATGAAAAAAATTTTACTTTTCTGCTTGTTTTGCAGTGGTGCAATGGCTCAGAATAAAAATTTTAGTGTAGAAAATAATCTAATCACCTGGAAATTGGTTTATAATACCTCTGTAAGTATTTCTGATTTGAAAAATAATCCAAGGCTTGAGTTTAAAACCGATTCGACGGGAAGTATTAAAAAGGGTTCTGAAAATTTAAACAAGCTTAATGAATACACCGCCGATTTTAAAATTGAAAGTAAAGCAGGAAAATATCGGGCAACAGTTTATAATATCAGGCTTTATGACCCTAAAGCAGTTGTAAGCTCAGGAGAAACAAAAGTTATATATCCTATTGATAACCCAATTGAAAAAGAATGGTTAAAAAGAAACGGTACTGTTAGAGAGGCTTTGTTATGGTATAATATTACAGAAATTATGAATCCATTTTTAACGGAAATATTTACTCTAAAGAAAAGAGTCAAAGAAGATTGGTAAAATTCTAAATAACAAAAAACCGTATTACAATTAAGTAATACGGTTTTTTTGTGGAGAATATCGGATTCGAACCGATTACCTTCCCGATGCATCGGGATGCTCTAGCCTTTTGTTTCTATTAGTTTTTCTATATATTTTCTGCTTTTTATTTTTTTTATTTGTAATTCTCTTTGGCAGGCTTCGCTTCGGGTCAAAAAAGTTTCAAAATATTTTAATTCCCAGTCCTTCGCTATTTTTGTGTATTTGCTTCTACTGTTCAAATGATCTTGTAAACGTTGTTCAATATCTTGGCAAGAACCAATATAGTATTTGTTAATCGTCTTTGAATAGATGATATAAGTGTAGTACATAAAGTATATAAATGAAAAAACCCAAACAGTGTTTGGGTTTTGTGGAGAATATCGGATTCGAACCGATCACCTCTTGCCTGCCAGGCAAGCGCTCTAGCCAAATGAGCTAATCCCCCCTTTTTATATTTGGAGTTTTATTAGAATCGAACCATTACCTTCCCGATTGCATCGGGACGCTCTAGCCAAATGAGCTAATCCCCGTAGCGAGAGCAAATAAAGTCAATTAATTTTCAAAAAACAAATTTAAGAGAGTTTCAGGCAAAATATTTTTCAAAACCGTAACTTTACGTTTAAATCTATTTTTATGAGTTCAGAAAATCAAAGCGGATCTTTGCAGACTACTTTTCAAAATACTGTTGCTAACGTACAATTTGGTCATCCGGCCAGCAATTCTTTTCCACGAGCATTGTTGGATCGTTTGACAGCCGAAATTAATTTGCTGAGCAGAAACGAAACCATTTCTGTAATTGTATTGCAAAGCGAAGGCTCAAGAGTATTTTGTTCCGGTGCTTCGTTTGATGAGCTTCTGACCGTACAAAACGAAGAGCAGGGAACCGAATTTTTCTCCGGTTTTGCTCATTTGTTAAATGCGATGCGAAACTGTACCAAACTCATTATTGGCCGTGTTCAGGGAAAAGCTGTTGGAGGAGGAGTTGGTATTATCGCTGCCTGCGACTACGTTTTGGCAACACCTGAAAGTGCCGTGAAACTCTCGGAACTTGCTATTGGCATTGGACCGTTTGTGATCGAGCCTGCCGTTTCACGTAAAATCGGTAAAATGGCAATGACCCAGATGACTTTGGCTGCACACGAATGGAAATCGGCAAGCTGGGCCTTGCAAAACGGACTTTATTCATCACTTCACAATGCAGATTTACTGGATGCCGAAGTCGAAAATTTTGCTCAAAAACTAAGTTCATACAACCCCGAAGCTTTATTCGAAATGAAGAAAATTATTTGGGAAGGTACAGAACAATGGGAATCCATACTAATCGAACGCGCTAAAATTACCGGTAAACTGGTTTTGTCCGATTTTACAAAAAAGGCTTTATTACAATTTAAGAAGTAGTTTTTTCAGGAGCTGTTCCTGCTGTCCGCTATATCTTTTGTGGCAGACCCTGCCACAAAAGGATGCCGCTTCCATCAGGGCTAGAGCCGTAAATCAAGACCTTTTTGCATTAAAAGAATATTTCTCGCTTGTATTTGCTAAATTTGCAGAAAAAACAACCGATGAGTAATATCAGAATTACAAAACAATTTAGTTTCGAAACCGGACATGCTTTGTACGGCTACGACGGAAAATGCAAAAACGTTCATGGACACAGTTACAAATTATCGGTAACGGTTATTGGTTCGCCAATTACTGACCGGTCAAATGTAAAATTCGGAATGGTAATAGATTTTTCGGATCTAAAGAAAATTGTAAAAGAAGAAATCGTCGATCAGTTTGATCATGCAACTGTATTTAACGAAACTACCCCACATATCGAATTGGCAAACGAACTTAAAAACCGTGGACATCACGTAATTTTAGTAGATTATCAGCCAACCAGTGAAAACATGGTAATTGATTTTGCTAAAAGAATCATATCACGTTTACCTGTCGGAATTTCGCTTTTTTCTTTAAAACTTCAGGAAACTGAATCTTCATTTGCAGAATGGTTTGCAAGTGATAATCAATAGAGAAATTCCATTTTTTTAAATTCCAAATTCCAATCCTTCGCCTTCGCTAAGGATGGCAATAGGACCAAAGTCTAAAATTCTAAGAAGTCTAAGATCTAACAATCTAAAAAACCAGATGAAAAAAATATATTTTGCTTCTGATCAGCATTTTGGAGCTCCAACTCCCGAATTGAGTTTGCCTCGTGAAAAAAAATTCGTGGCCTGGCTTGATGAGGTAAAAGAAGATGCGGAAGCTATTTTTTTATTAGGTGATTTATTCGATTTTTGGTTCGAATATAAAACGGTTGTGCCAAAAGGCTTCGTTCGTATTTTAGGTAAACTGGCTGAACTTCGCGACAGTGGAATACCAATTTATTTTTTCGTAGGGAACCATGATTTGTGGATGAACGATTATTTTGAAACCGAATTAAATATTCCGGTTTATCATGACAATAAAGAATTTACGTTTAACGGAAAAACATTCCTAATTGGTCACGGTGATGGAAAAGGTCCCGGCGACAAAGGATATAAAAGGATGAAAAAAGTATTTACAAATCCTTTTTCAAAATGGCTTTTCCGTTGGCTTCATCCTGATGTTGGTGTTAGTTTAGCGCAATACTTATCAGTTAAAAACAAATTGATTTCCGGTGATGATGATGTGAAATTTTTGGGCGAAGAAAACGAATGGCTGGTTTTGTATGCCAAACGAAAACTCGAAACCAAACATTATAATTATTTTATTTTTGGCCATCGTCACCTGCCTATGATCATTCCGGTTGGAGAAGATTCAAAATATGTAAATCTGGGTGACTGGATAGGTTATTTTACTTACGGTGTTTTTGATGGTGAAACTTTTGAGCTTAAAAAGTTTGATAAATAATTAATTTTTAGCAGCCGGATAAATAGCTATTTTATGCGTTCTTAGCGAATAGCTGTTAACAGCTGAACTATTTGATTGCTGAAAACGGATTACTTTCGAATTTTGTGTTGGCATATGACATTCTAGGCAATTATTCGCTAACCCCGATTTTGAAATTGTTTTTAAAGTAGCAGCTTTGTGCTGTGTACTTTGATGGCAGCTCATGCAGATTTTAGAATAAGAAATACTTTTCTGAGGCGCATCCTGATGGGGATTATGACAGGTAATACAGTCCATAGTCTGGCTTTTCTGAAAACATTTGCTTTGAGAAAGCAGGCCCAGCTGGTTGCCATGAACGTCATAATTCAAAGTGTCTTTTGGACGTCGGTTTTCCTGAAAATAATCGGACAGACTTTCTCCCGGTTTAAATTGAAATCTTGATTTTAGTTTAATTTTATCATTCCCCGAATGGCATAAGGCACAGGCATCTATTCTTTGCTGCCTGTTCATATTACGAAAAGAAACCATATTTTGCGCTTTCTTTAAATCAGGAAATTTTAAATGCGCCCGGACATGTTCTTTTGCCGGTCCATGACAGCGCTCGCAATCTATCCCATAAACTAAAGTGTTTTTGTTCATAAAGTTATGGACTTCCATTCCCATATAATTATAAGCTTCTGAACTGTTTGTAGTCACATAGTCGCTTGCAATATTAGAACTGTGGCACGAAAAGCATTCTTTTTGTATTTTTTTACTAAAATTGGCTTTCGTAGCAGAATAATCCGGACTTGTTGCCCAGTTGTTTATCGATTTATAGTAAGAGATGGGCAATTCATAAAAAGAATGATTTTTCCAATATCCACTTGTTTGTGCATGTTTAAAGCCAAAGAGAACGTCAAAAGGATGTGCTTTAACTTCTTTTTCATTTTTGTATAATACCTGATAAAGTGAATCATTACGTTCTTCCATGACTAATTTAGTATTTTGGTCATAGACGAAAGTATTTTTGCCATTTGTAAAATGCCCTAAGATATTTTCTTTAGTTCCGGGTAATGTGGCTTTGTAATGGGCGCTGAGTATAGAAGTTTCATGCTGCTTTTGATGACATTGAATGCAGCTTTCAGAACCTGCGTAATCGGTTCCGCGTGGGTCTGTGTAATTGTCAGATTCATTTTTACAGCTTATTAAAAACAAGCTCAGGACAAAAACGGTAAAAAGATTACGAGCTATTTTCATTATCGTAAATATACTTTTTTTAAATAAATATATTTAAATTATGAAAAATACCTGTTAAATAATTTAGAATTTCTTAGTTTAAGCCCGGTCCATATACATATTCATCTAGGTCAATTCGAAATAAAGTTCCTTCAATCAAATCTTTTATGGATTTTATTTCTTTCATAGAAACGGCTAAATCAACTTGGGATAAAGGTGTTTTGAGTAAAAATTTATGGCAGGAATTTCTCATTTCACAAGCTTTGCAACAAGTGTTTTCAATAAGGCTGTCTTCAATTAAATCACAAAACTGATTCAACTCAGATATGGAAAGGTAGAATCCGGTTTCCCTGAAAACCAATTGTACTTTATCTAAAATGGTTTTGTTTTCCTTTTTCCAGTAAAAGGCTACCCCAAAGTTATTATGGTATATCTGTTCAATATCTTTCATTATAAAATCCTTTATTTCAACAAATATAAATATTATTTATATTAATTCTAAATAAAAAATTGATAAAATTGTGAAAAATTCTTTACGATATAAGTCATATAAGTTCATTTTAGTTTATATCGTAATCCTTTAAATGAACTTATATGGTTTAAAGTTATTTTTTATTCCAATTTCTGATGATCTTCCATATCTCTATTCAGATCCAAATTTCTAAAAGTTGGTGATTTAAGTGCGGTTACAATAACGGTCAAAAGCGTCACACTTCCACCAAAAACAACTGAAGTTACAGTTCCCATTAATTTGGCGGTTGCACCACTTTCAAAAGCACCAAGTTCATTAGAAGATCCAACAAAAATTGAATTTACAGCACCAACACGACCACGCATATGATCCGGCGTTTTAAGCTGCAAGATAGTTTGCCTGATTACAACCGAAATTCCGTCAGCAAGTCCACTCAAAAATAAAGCGAAAACAGAAAGCCAGAAATAAGTTGAAAGACCAAATAAAATGATCGACAATCCAAAAACAAATATGGCTGTTAAAAGTTTCTTTCCTGCATTTTTATTTAAAGGTACATAAGCAGAAACGAGTACTGTAATAAAAGATCCTACTGCCGGAGCAGCCCTTAAGATACCAAAACCTTCAGAACCCACTTTTAAAATATCCTGAGCAAAAACAGGCAATAATGCTACCGCTCCGCCAAAAAGTACCGCAATCATATCAAGCGATAACGCACCTAAAACAATTTGGTTTTTGAATACAAAATTCAAACCTTCAGTAAGACTGTCTTTTATAGATTCTCCAATTTTCGGATTTAAGATTGGTTTTTTGCTGATTTGCGATAAGGCAATTAAGGAAAGAATAGAAAATCCGAATACCAGACACATAGACCAGTGAACGCCAATCCAGTTGATTGAAAATCCTGCCAATGCGGGACCCATAACCGCTCCAATCTGCCAAACCGTACTACTCCAGGTTGCCGCATTTGGATATGCTTTTTTAGGAATAATCAATGAAAGAAGCGAAAAAATAGTCGGCCCAAGAAAAGCACGAACTAATCCTCCTAAAAATACTAAGGCATAAATCGAATATAAAATTGTATCGGAAGACAATCCGCCTACAACTTTTGGCCAGGTTAATAAAAACAGTCCGAAACTGATTACGGAGAATCCAAGAATACATTTTACCAACAATCCTTTCTTTTCTCTTTGGTCTACAATATGTCCGGCAAATAGAGCCATTCCAACGGCTGGAATAACTTCCATTAAGCCAATTATCCCTAACGAAAGCGGATTCTTAGTTAAACTGTAAACTTCCCATTCAATTACAATAAATTGCATGGACCAGGCAAAAACCATCGCGAAACGCAATAATAAAAACACATTGAATTCTCTATAGCGTAACGCCTGATACGGGTCGTTTTTCTTTTCTTTGTTATTCATTTATTCTAATGTCTTTCAGCATAAGCTGAGTTGTAATATTTCCGTTCCATTCATTCTCAGCAATGCAATAGGCTAGTTGAAACGGATTTTGATTTTGTGCAATATTTATTTTTTTTCCTAAACCAAAGCCAATAGCAGCAATTCCTTCTGGATCATTTTGCTTTACAAAAAGTCTCAAATGTTCATCATCTGCACCTAAAGTTTTGGCGTAACCTGTATCTTTTATGTTTCTGGTCATAAAAACCGGTGTCATATTCTGAGGACCAAAAGGTTCAAATTGTTTTAAAATCCGAATCAGTTTTGGCGTTATATCCGAAAAATTTATTTCGGCATCAATTTCGATTTCAGGAGTCCGCATTTCGGGTAAAATGGTTTCTTCGACACATTTCTCAAAAGCCGTTTTGAAAGCCGGATAATTTTCTGCCTTCAAAGTCATTCCGGCAGCATACATATGTCCTCCAAATTGTTCCAGATGTTCAGCACAGGCATCGAGCGCATTGTAAACATCAAAACCCTTTACAGATCTTGCAGAAGCAGCATATTTATCGCCGCTTTTAGTAAAAACCAAAGTAGGGCGGTAATAAGTCTCGATTAATCTCGAAGCTACAATTCCGATTACGCCTTTGTGCCAGTCTTCCTGAAATACTACCGTTGAAAATCGTTCTTCTTCATTATTTTCTATAATCTGCTGGAAAGCTTCTTTGGTGATTCTTTTGTCAAGATCTTTACGGTCTGCATTGTATTTTTCGATTTCAGAAGCAAACTGCTGAGCTTGTTCAAAATCAAATTCGGTCAACAATTCAACCGCATGATTCCCGTGTTTGATTCTTCCGGCTGCATTTATTCTTGGAGAAATAATAAAAACAACATCTGTAATATCTAAGGTTTTCTTTTTCACCTGATGCACCAAAGCTTTTATTCCCGGGCGAGGGTCGCTATTGATAACCTGTAAACCGAAATAAGCCAAAACCCTGTTTTCACCTGTAATCGGTACAATGTCTGCTGCGATTGCCGTAGCCACTAAGTCAAGATACGGAACTAAATCTTCAATGGTTTCATTTCGATTTTGACCTAAAGCCTGAATCAGTTTAAAACCAACTCCGCAGCCGCACAATTCATCGTAAGGGTAGTAGCAGTCTTCTCTTTTTGGATCTAAGACAGCAACGGCATCCGGGAGAATTTCGCCTGGTCTGTGGTGATCACAAACTATAAAATCAATTTTTTTTGCTTTCGCGTAGGCGATATGATCAATAGATTTTATTCCACAGTCTAAAGCGATAATTAAAGAAAATCCGTTGTCGTCTGCAAAGTCAATTCCTTTATAAGAGATTCCGTAACCTTCATCGTAACGGTCCGGAATATAAGTCGCAATATTTGGGTAATGGGATTTCAAATACGAAGAAACCAAAGAAACAGCAGTCGTTCCGTCGACATCATAATCGCCAAAAACCAAAATGTTCTCCTGATTTTCAATCGCCAATTCGATTCTTGCAACAGCTTTGTCCATATCTTTCATCAGATACGGATCATGAAGATGTTCTAATGATGGACGAAAGAAATTCTTTGCATCTTCAAAAGTTTCAATTCCGCGCTGAATCAAAAGCGTGGCTACAAAATCTTCTACATTTAAAGCTTGTGCCAGATGTTTGATTTTATCTTCAGAAGGTTTTGGTTTTATTGTCCAGCGCATTGTTGATTTTAGATTTTAAAATGTTGATTTAAGGCTTTAAATTGTCAAAACTATTATTTATCAAAATTATTAAATCTTCAGGATTTTTATTTTGACTTTTGAAGTTATAAAATTGACTACTTATCGACTTATCTATTGCTTTTCCGTTAGTAATTTTGATTAAGTAAGGAAATCCTTTTCGGTCAGAAACGTTAAATAACATATGTGAAATATATTCTTTAGGAAGTTCGGATTTTAGATTCCGTCCTTCCAAAAAGACATATTCAATGTCTTTACTAAGTTTCCCAACAATGTTTTTTTCGATATAATGATGATTATTTTTTCGAGTATTATAACAGAAAAATTTTTTTCCTTCAATCAATAATAAATAATCCTGATATTTCTTTTTGAAGCTTTTTTTTCGGAAATAATCAAATATGAAATAAACTAGAATTACAGGAAAAAATAGTATCAACAAAGGAATGCTAATTATGAGCAGAAATATCACAAGTGGGATTTCTTTTAATGTTTCCTTCATTTAGTATCGTTTAAAACACTGTTAGCATTTATTTCAACTCCAAAGCATTTCCTTCAAACTGAATTCCGTCCCAGCCTAAGTTGATGAAATTTCTAATGTTTTGATGATTTGTTCCGTTTGGATCTTTTAAAACTTCTTCAAAATAAAAAGCGCCAAAACAGGCTAAAGTTTCTTCTTTGCTTAAGTTTTGCAATTTTGCGAAAGAAAATAATTTGCAGGAACCTGAATTTTCGCCCGCAGCATTATGTTGAGTTCCGTTTTGGAAAGCAGTTGGCGTAAAGTTGTAGTTTTCCTCGATTACTGAAATAGTTTCAGGAAATGTTATTTGTGTTGGGTTTTGTTTTACTTTTTCTAAAAAGGTTTGGATGCTCATGATATATTATTTGATGTTTTTTCGCCACGAATTTCACAAATTCCACTAATTAAACTCGTGCTAATTTGTGAAATTCGTGGCGACTTTTTCTTTATTTAATTCTAATTTGTGGTTAAAAATATTTATTCCTCTTCGTCTTTCGAATATTTACTTTTCTTAGCTTCTTTCTCTATTGTTTTTCCGGCAACAACTACAACAATTTCTCCTCGTGGCGCTGTTTTCTCAAAATGTATCAGGACTTCTTTTGCAGTCCCGCGTACATTTTCTTCGTGTAATTTTGATAATTCACGCGAAACGCAAACTTGTCTGTCTTCTCCAAAATACTGAATAAATTCACTTAAAGTTTTAACTAGTTTATGTGGAGAAACATACAAAATCATCGTTCGGGTTTCTTCGGCCAAAGCCAAAAAACGGGTCTGGCGTCCTTTTTTCTCCGGAAGGAAACCTTCAAAAATAAAACGGTCATTCGGCAGTCCGCTGTTTACTAAAGCGGGAACAAAAGCCGTTGCACCCGGAAGGCATTCTACTTCAATCTTGTTTTCGACACATGCCCGGGTCAATAAGAAACCCGGATCTGAAATCGCCGGAGTTCCTGCATCTGAAATTAAGGCGATGGTTTCGCCTGCTTTTAAACGTGCAATTAAATTTTCGGTCGTTTTATGCTCGTTGTGCATATGATGGCTGTGCATGTGTGTGCCAATTTCAAAATGCTTCAGCAATTTGCCACTCGTTCGGGTATCTTCGGCCAAAATCAAATCGACTTCTTTGAGAATCCGGATGGCACGAAAAGTCATGTCTTCGAGATTGCCAATTGGCGTTGGAACGATATATAATTTAGACATAGTTTGTTTGTGAAATGTAAAATGTGAGATGGCAATGATTATGAAAATTTCTTCTCAATAATTCCAAGAAAACGCTCTTCATAATCTTCTTTACCTTGCCAGTCGTTATAATCCGGTTTTACCATCGTGTCGATGAATTCTTTTGCTTCGCTATAATCATCAAAAGTCAGAAGTTGATTTAAAACACGGCTGTAATCTTCGGTATTGTTTCCGAAAAGGTTTTTGGTAAAGGCAATTCGGTCGTTTAAATCTATATGGAAACCTTTTGCCAGTTTTTCGTTTAACGGAACTGTTTTTGGTTTTGCAGGTTCCGCAATTACAGTCTGAACAGGTTCTTTTTTCTCTTTAAATTCATTTGTAGATGCAGTTGGTGTTGGAGTGACATTTTCAAAATCGTCAACTTTTACAAATTGCGCATCGGCATAATTAACGCCTAAAATATCTTCAAACGAAATAGACACAGCATTAGATTTTGAAGTTGTTTCTGCTTTTGGTTCTACTGCCTTTATTTCTTCTTTTTCTAATTCAAATGCAGGTTTAAAATCAGGAATTGGTTTTAAATCGCTTACTGTTTTAAAAGAAAGTTCTTCGGCTGGTTCTGTTTCTTTTTTGGCTTCCAAAACAGGGGCTTCAATTTCTTTAGCAATCTCCTCAACAATTTCTACGGGAATATCGACTACAATTTCTTTTGGCTCAATAATCACTTTTGGAAGTTCGGCAACGATTTCTTCAGGGGATTCTTCAATAATTTCAGGTTCAGCAATAGTTTCTGCCTCAATTGCAGTTTCCTCAACGGCGACAGGGAGTGTTTCTTCAGCCTTAATTTCTGTAGCAGGATTTTCTTCTTTTTCAAAAATAGTTTCAACCTGAGTTTCTATTTCGCTATATCCGATAGTTGGTTTTAAATCATCGAAATTTTCTTCTACAAATTTTAAAATCGCCAGTTTCTCGTATAATTTCTGTGTTTCCAAATACAATTGATTGATATCGGATTTGTTTTTAAGTTTTAAAATTCGATGTGCAATGCTGATTAAATCGGCTTCCAGTTTTTTTTTCATAACTATTGAAATTATAGTGAATAGGGTATTTTAGTATATTTTGAATGTATTTTTTATTCGCGAAAGAAATTCGCCTGATATTTATTTTCTGTTAATAAATGCGAGCGAATCTTCAATTTGATAAAAATTCTCTACTTTTGAAAAAGTGTAAAATAACAATTTTCCACGTCAATTTATTACCAGTACAAAGTAATAAAAACTATTCATTTTTAAAGGTAGAAAAATACAAAATGTTTCTCGAAAATACAGTAAATCACAAAGAACAATTTGGCTGGATTGAAGTTATTTGTGGATCAATGTTTTCGGGTAAAACCGAGGAGTTAATCCGCAGATTAAAACGCGCCCAATTTGCCAGACAAAAAGTCGAAATCTTCAAGCCTGCTATTGATACACGTTATCATGACGAAATGGTAGTATCTCACGATTCCAACGAAATTCGCTCAACTCCCGTTCCGGCAGCTGCGAATATCGCAATTTTAGCACAAGGCTGTGACGTCATCGGAATTGACGAAGCGCAGTTTTTTGATGATGAAATTATCACGGTTTGTAATGATCTTGCCAATCAGGGAATTCGTGTGATAGTTGCAGGACTTGATATGGATTTTAAAGGAAATCCATTCGGACCAATGCCCGGACTTATGGCTACTGCAGAATATGTAACTAAAGTTCATGCCGTTTGTACCAGAACCGGAAACCTGGCAAATTACAGTTTCCGTAAAACCGATAATGATAAATTGGTGATGCTTGGCGAAACCGAAGAATATGAGCCGCTTAGCCGTGCAGCGTATTATAATGCCATGAAAAAAATACAGGAAAAATAGATTGTAGTTTTATTTAAAAATACCATAAAATGAGAAAACAGAATATTCTATTTTTAGCAATTATTATAATAGCGTTGGGTACAGCAGGGTATTTTTATTTTTTTCTTGCTGAAAATACTGAAGAAGTAAATAAAGAAGTTGTTGAATTGGTTAAAAAATACAATGAAAATTGCCCGTTGATTATTCAGGATGGAATTCGTCTGGAAAGTGTAAGTTTACACGAAGAAAGAACTGTGCAGTATAATCTGATTTTATTAAATGTTATAAAGCAAACAGCTGAGATAAATGTTATAAAAACAGAAATTGAAAAAAGCCTCATTAGTACAGCTAAATCAAATGCAGGTCTTAAGACTTTTAGAGAAAATGACTATACATTAGTTTATAGCTACAGTGATAAAAAGAAAGTCTTTTTATTTAATGTGAAGATATTTCCGGATCAGTATAAATAAGCTTTTAATCCAAATAAAAACCCGACAGATTTTAAAAAATTTGTCGGGTTTTCTATTTTATAGAAAAAACTAAATCTTCTTTCTCATCCTTGCCACCGGAATATCAAGTTGTTCACGGTATTTGGCAATTGTTCTTCTGGCAATCGGATACCCTTTTTCTTTTAAGATTTCGGCCAATTGATCGTCTGGAAGCGGTTTCTTTTTATCTTCTTCCTCAATTGTATTCTTAAGAATCTTTTTGATTTCTAAAGTCGAAACATCTTCTCCCTGATCGTTTTTCATCGCTTCAGAGAAAAATTCTTTAATCAGTTTTGTTCCGTATGGCGTTTCAACATATTTGCTGTTGGCAACACGCGAAATTGTCGAAATATCCAAACCAACCATATCTGCAATGTCTTTTAAGATCATGGGTTTTAATTTGGTTTCATCGCCATCTAAGAAAAATTCTTCCTGATAGTGCATAATCGCATTCATTGTTACAAAAAGTGTTTCCTGACGCTGTCTGATCGCATCGATAAACCATTTAGCCGAATCCAGTTTTTGTTTGATAAACTGAACCGCATCTTTCTGTGCCGTCGATTTATCACGGGAATCTTTATACGTCTGCATCATTTCCTGATAATCTTTAGAAACGTGCAGGGAAGGAGCATTTCGTCCGTTTAGAGTCAGCTCTAATTCACCGTCTACAATTCTGATCGCAAAATCCGGAACAACGTTTTCCGTAACTTTATTGTTTCCTGTAAAAGAACCACCCGGTTTTGGATTCAGTCTTTCGATTTCGTGAATGGCTTTTTTAAGCTGTTCGTTTGAAACCGCGTATTTCTGTAAAAGTTTATCGTAATGTTTTTTAGTAAAAGCATCAAACTGATTTTCAATAATATCAATCGCTAAATCAACATATTCAGTCGGTGTTTTGTGCTTTAATTGTAATAAAAGACATTCCTGTAAATCACGCGCCCCAACTCCTGAAGGTTCCAACTCGTGAATTACATGAAGCATTTTTTCGACCATTGCTTCGTCAGTATAAATTCCCTGAGTAAAAGCCATATCGTCTACAATATCCGGAATGCTTCTGCGGATGTAACCCATATCATCAATACTTCCAACAAGAAATTCAGCGATTTCACGCTCCTGATCATTCAGAATAAAAGTATTCAGCTGATTGATTAAATCCTGATGAAAACTGATTGGAGATGCAAAAGGCGTTTCGCGTTCTTCATCTTCACTGTAATTGTTAACCTGTGTTTTGTAATCAGGCGTATCGTCGTCGCTTAGATATTCATCAATGTTGATGTCCTCAGCTTCGATTCTGTCTGATTCGGCATCATCATAATCGTCGTAGTCTTCATTAGCGAATTCATCTGCTTCGTATTCGTCTTCCTGTCCGGCTTCTAAAGCAGGATTTTCGTTCATTTCTTCTAATAAACGCTGTTCAAAAGCTTGCGTAGGCAATTGAATTAACTTCATCAGCTGAATTTGCTGTGGAGATAATTTCTGGGATAATTTTAAATTTAAAAATTGCTTAAGCATTTATAATTGTTAAAAGTTTCATATTTCAAGAAACAGTTTAAGCAACTTGAAATGTGGGATTTGAGAAGGTTTTTGTTTTTTTATGGTTTTAAAATAGTAGCTGAATGACTTACTTTTTGAAAGTCTCCGTCATCACTTACAAAAAACCAATTATTTTGGATGCATAATTCTAAATAATAAGCATCGTTAAAATCAATGGTTTTGAAATTCATTAATACATTTTCAATATTTATTGAATTAAAATTATCTGAAAAACGCTCTGATAATTTTAAAATCTGATTGATGCAACTTTCAATAACTTTTTCGGTATTTTTATATCTGGAGGATGCGAGATAATCTTTTTTGTAATCTGCGGTATAGTTTTTTGTTTCATTTTTCCAAAGATTAAAATCTAATCTTAAATTGGAATTTGAAAATTCAGAAATAATAAGGCTGTTGAGAACAATATCACAATTGTATGTTTTTAGTTGTCTAAGGAAATTTGAAATACTTGATTGCTTGTTTTTTTCATAATTTCCAATAGGAGAAAATAGAAACATCCAAATATTATTATCAAAAAAAAACATTTGATTGTATTTAGGTGTGAAATCCTGTATTTTAATCTCCATTTATTATTGAATTTGTAGAGTCTTCAAATCTGTCTTTGTCTCGAAAATATTCTTTAGCTCTTTTTACTACTTCACTAAAAAGTATTCTATCCTCTTTTGCTACGTTTTTTAAATTTAAATATTTATTTAAAAAATCATCAGAATAAGTAGGATTACTATATAGTTGACCAATGGCCGCATTCAAGAAAGCTGTTGTCATTATAGATATTCCTTCAAAGTCAACAGCTACCGTTTCATTCTTTTTCAAATAATCAGTAATTAAATCATGTATCAAATCTCCGTCACTTGTAGATACAGCGATGTCTCCCTTGATAATTTCTCGGATTATTATAGTGCTCATTTTAAAAGTATTTTATACAAAATTAGTGTTTTTTATATTAGTAAAAAGTTAAAAAGTGAAATCCCAATTTTCTGAATGTTCTTCAGCCAAAGAATAGTATGATTTGTCATTTAAATTAAACCTTAAGTTTGCGATTGTTCCTTGAAATGGATTTTCTAATATTTTGGTTTCAGTTACACCTCTTTTGTATTCCCAAAAACCATTTGATGAAATGATTTGAATTTTTCCATTATTCAATTTTATAAATTCAAAAATTATATCTAAACCTAAGCCGCCAGGAATGTTTCCAGATTTTGTAGTATTTCCTTTTTGCATTGCCCAAGAAATTGCGTCACAACTAGATAATTCATTTTCGTTTTTCAAAAATCGATTTACATTTTCTTTAATATTTACACCTCGGTCAACGATCGTTATATTAAATTGTTTTTCTAAAGAATTTGGGAAATACTGCCCGCAAGTATGAATGAAATTGCATTTTCCATGGGTTCTGGCGTTTTCATAAAGTTCAAAAATGTTTTGCATTATTTTTTTTCCTAATTTTTCACTATGTGATGGAAAATCTTTTTTGCTTAATAATTCTTTTTTAATGTAAGTATTAAAGCCTTCGTCATCAGTTGGATTAAATTTTCTGTATTTAACGACAGTGTCGTAGTGATCTATTGCTTTTTCAAAACCATGGTTGCTTAAAAACTCATTTTTACATAAAATTTTTTGTACAGAATTATTAAAATTTTGAAAAGTTATTTTTTTGTTTTCATTTTCGAGAATTTCAATCATTGTGCCCAATACAGCACAAAGATTTGCTTCAAAAAAATGAACGCCAGCAAAATCAAAAATTATGTTTTCATCTTTTATTTTGCTGGCATCATTAACAAGATTAATTAGCTTTTGATAACCTGTCCAATCACTGGTTATGTTGTTTTCAAAGTAAATGATCATAGGTTAGAAACTTATGATTCTTAAAACTCTGCACTTCCAGGAGTTCTTGGGAAAGGAATTACGTCTCTAATGTTTGTCATTCCAGTTACAAACAATACTAAACGCTCAAATCCTAAACCAAAACCTGCGTGAGTTGCCGATCCAAATCTTCTGGTGTCTAAATACCAGTATAATTCTTCTTCGTCGATTTCTAAAGCTTTCATTTTTTCAACCAAAACATCGTAACGCTCTTCTCTTTCAGAACCGCCAACGATTTCTCCAATTCCAGGGAAAAGAATATCCATTGCTCGAACTGTTTCTCTTCCTGGTTCAGTGTTGTCGTTCAAACGCATGTAAAACGCTTTGATGTTTGCCGGGTAATCAAATAAAATTACCGGACATTTAAAGTGTTTTTCCACTAAATAACGCTCGTGTTCTGATTGTAAATCAGCACCCCATTCGTTGATGATATATTGGAATTTCTTCTTTTTATTTGGAGTTGAATCTCTTAAAATGTCAATAGCTTCCGTATAAGAAACACGTTTGAAGTTGTTCTCCAAAACGAAGTTCAATTTCTCCAACAAAGCCATTTCGCTTCTGTCTGCCTGAGGTTTTGATTTCTCTTCTTCAAGAAGTCTTCCTTCTAAGAATTTCAAGTCATCTCCACAATTGTCTAAAGCATATTTAATTACGTACTGAATAAAATCTTCAGCCAAATCCATGTTGTCATCCAAATCGTTGAAAGCAACTTCAGGCTCGATCATCCAGAATTCTGCCAAGTGACGAGAAGTGTTTGAGTTTTCTGCTCTAAAAGTTGGTCCAAAAGTATAAATCTGACCCAAAGCCATAGCGAAAGTTTCTCCTTCTAATTGTCCGGAAACTGTTAAGTTCGTGTGTTTTCCAAAGAAATCTTTTTTGAAATCAATGTTTCCTTCTTCATTTTTTGGAAGATTATCCAAAGGCAATGAAGTAACTTGAAACATTTCTCCAGCACCTTCAGCATCAGCTCCGGTAATAATTGGCGTATTTACATACACAAATCCTTTGTCCTGAAAATATTTGTGAACAGCAAATGACAATACTGAACGTACACGCATAATCGCTCCAAAAGCATTAGTACGAACACGCAGGTGAGCATTTTCACGTAAAAACTCCAAAGAGTGTTTTTTAGGCTGCATTGGGAATTTCTCTGCATCAGAATCTCCTAAAATTTCAAGTTTATTCACCTGAATTTCATATTTCTGACCCGCACCTTTACTTTCAACCAAAGTTCCAATTACAGAAACCGCAGCTCCGGTCGTGATTCTTTTTAAAATCTCTTCCGGTGTATTTTCAAAATCAACAACACATTGTATATTATTAATTGTAGAACCGTCATTAAGCGCGATGAACTGATTATTTCTAAAAGTTCTCACCCATCCTTTTGCATTCACTTCCTGTAGCGTCGTCGTACTGTTTAATAAGTCTTTAACCTTTGTGTGTTTCATTTTAATTTTAGATTTTAGATTGCCGATTTTACATTAAAATAAAATCAGTGTTTTTTATATCGAATTGCAAATATAAACGATAATAATTAATTTTTGAAGCTATTTCCCGCTATCCGCTTGTATCTTTTTAGGCAGAACGTTAATGGTAAACAAGATACTCCCGATTGCCTAAAAAGGATACCGCTTCTATCGGGGCTAGGGCACTCGTTTTCATGAGAGCCCGTTCTTTTTTATGAATTTACTAATTATTCTCTTTCTGTCATTTCGACGAAGGAGAAATCACACTAGTAATTCAGCAAAGAAAGTCGCCAATCGTTGTTAAGTTCCGCGTGCGATCCTCGTTCCTCGGAATGACAAACTATGTATGTATTTTAATTTAAATTATAATCTCAAATATTTCATTGAACTTTCGTTTTAAATTTTTCATTTCTTGTTTGGGAAGCCATCTTGTGTAAAACAATGAAAAAACAATGAACAAGTTAAAAATTAAATATACTTGAAAAGGAACGTTTTCTTGACTAATAAGAACTGAATTTGCTAAAACAAATGCAATAATTGGAAAATACTTTAGCCAAATGATTGAAAGTTTATGAGTCGGTTCAATTATGTAACTAATATTTAGCACTTTATTTATTATTTCGTATTTGCCTTTAATTGTATATAATTTTGGCGATATAGATGAATTGGTTGTTAAACGAAATGTTGAATCTTCAAAATCTCCTTAAAATGGTCTCGAAATACTTCCAAATATTCTGAATAGACCAAATGGACTAACTAACTTAAATTTTGGATTTCCAATAACAGTGTTGTTTTTAATTCGATCTCTGAATTCAATAATGCTAAGTTTTGATTCCATTTTTCATTTTCAATTCAATTCGTGCCAATTCATAACCATTTGCGGCAAAAACTTCTATTTATCCAAATTCTCCAATTCCTCTTTCTTAGTTTTCTTCTTTTCAAAAGTCAAAACCAATGAAGGCAATACAACCAAGTTTGCAAACATCGCAAAAGCCAAAGTACAAGAAATTAATCCTCCCAATGCAATAGTTCCGCTGAAGCTCGATAATGTAAAAGTCGCAAAACCTAAAATTAAAACTACTGATGTATAGAAAGTACTAATTCCAGTTTCTCTTAAAGCACTGAAAACAGATTTTTTGACTTTTCCACTTTGAAGCAAGTCATGTCGGTACTTCGCCATAAACTGAATCGCATTATCTACCGAGATTCCAAATGCAATACTGAATACCAGAATTGTTGAAGGTTTTAGCGGAATTCCAAAATAACCCATTAATCCAGACGTAATACAAAGCGGCAGGATATTCGTAATTACGGATGCCATTACCATTTTAAATGATCGGAATAAATACAAAATCAAAACTGCAATGGTTAAAATAGCAAAAATCAATGACTCAATTAAATTGTCAACTAAATACGAAGTTCCTTTCTGGAAAACCAGTGCTTTTCCGGTAACGGTAACTTCGAAGCGGTCTTTCGGGAAAATTTCATCAATTTTTGAATGTAATTTTTTCTCTACTTTCGCCATTTCGTCTGTACCGATATCTTTCATAAAAGTTGTGATTCGGGCGTATTGTCCGGTCGAATCAACGTAAGCTTTCATTAAATTATCTTTGCTGTTTTTTGTGGCGTTTTTGGCATAACTCAAAATAAAAGTCTGCTCCTGTGATGTTGGTAATTGGTAATATTCAGGTTTTCCGTTGTAGAAAGCCTGTTTCGAATACTTAACCAGATTTACTACAGAAACAGGTTTCGATAATTCCGGCATAGCTGCAATCGTATTTTGCAGCTCATCCATTTTACGCATAGTCGACAATTTCATCACACCTTTTTTCTTTTTGGTGTCAATCATAATTTCGAGAGGCATTACGCCATTGAATTCCTTTTCGTAAAACAAAATATCGTTAAAAAATGAAGCTGTTTTTGGCATTTCACCAATTAAACTTCCGGAAACTTTCATTTGAGAAACTCCTATAACACTAAAAACCAAAAGCAAACCGTAAATTGTATAGATTACTTTTCGTTTGTTTTTCACAATATTCTCTACCGAATCCAGTAAGGTTGAAATATATGTTTTAGTCAGGTGATATAAATGTTTTTCTTTTGGCAGTGGCATAAAACTGTACACAATTGGTACAATTACCAAAGTCAGTAAGTAAACCGATATTACATTTATGGATGTTACAAGGCCAAATTCAAAAAGCAGATCATTGCCCGTAATCATAAAGGTTGCAAAACCAATTGCGGTAGTCAGGTTTGTCATTAAGGTTGCAACCCCAATTTTAGAAATAACACGCTGCAATGCTTTTGCCTGATTGTTGTGGAGTTTGATTTCCTGTTGGTATTTATTAATCAGGAAAATACAATTTGTTATTCCAATTACGATAATTAACGGCGGAATAATTGCGGTTAAAATCGTGATTTTATAATGAAACAACCCTAATGTTCCAAAAGACCACATTACGCCCACAATTAAAATACAAATCGAAATAAAAGTAGCTCTGAATGATCGGAAAAAGAAAAAGAAAATCAGTGAAACTACTCCCAAAGCGGCACCAATAAACAGTCCGATTTCGCCTTTCATATCATTTGCATTGATGGTTCTGATATAAGGCATTCCGGAAACTTTTAAGTCAACACCGGTTGTTTTTTCAAACTTATCGATTTTTGGAACCAGATTTTCAAGAATAAAAGTTTTTCTCTCAGCTGTATTTACGAGGTCTTTGTTGATATAAATGGCAGAACGCACACTTCCGCTTTCCTTGTTGAATAATAATCCTTCATAAAAAGGAAGATTGTTAAATAAGTCAAACTGAACTTTTTTTAAATAAGCAGGATCAAACGTTTTGCTTTGGTCGATAAACGGAGAAAGTACAAATTTTTCATTAACGGTATCTTTTTCAAGCTTTTTCAAGTCATTTAAAGAAACAACCAAATCTACTTCTTTAGATTTTTTTAGGCCACTCATCAATTCATTCCAGGCGGCATAATTTTTAGGAGTAAAAAAGTTGGCATCCTTAAAACCAATTACAACCAGGTTTCCTTCTTCGCCAAATTTATCTAAGAATTTTTGATACTCTTTATTTGCGATATGATCTTTCGGAAGCAAATTTGCCTCAGTATAAGTCATAGCAAGATTTTTCCATTGATAACCAAGAAGAATCGTTATTGCTGCTACAGCAATTAGAATTGTAATTCTGTTTTTAAGTATGATTCGGGCTAATTTTTCCCAAAAACCTACTTGTATAGCGTTTTTCATAAAAATTTGTAAAATGGATGCAAATGTAGTGAAAAGTGCTAAAAATGATTAATAATCACGGGTATTTTTGAGATTTATTAACATAAATTAACATTCGTAATGTTTAGATAATTTAAAGATTAGCTGTGATTTACCATTAGCTTTTCTCATCTTTGTATTCAATTTTAAAAAGAATAAAAATGAATTGGATTTTATTAATTATAGCGGGACTTTTTGAAGTTGGATTTGCGTCTTGTCTTGGTAAAGCCAAAGAAACAACCGGAATGGTATCAACGTATTGGATGGGTGGTTTTTTTGTCTGTCTTTCAATAAGTATGATTTTGCTTTATAAAGCTACTCAGGTTTTGCCAATAGGAACTGCTTATGCGGTCTGGACAGGAATTGGAGCAGTTGGAACTGTTTTGGTTGGGATTTTTGTTTTTAAGGAACCGGCAACTTTCTGGAGGATATTTTTTCTTTCGACTTTAATTGCTTCAATAATTGGGCTTAAATTTGTTTCCAGTCATTAAAAAAACAACTAAGAAAATTATTTATTTAAAATATTATTTATACCAGATCATCGGTTTTTTTAATCTTTTGGAGAATGAATTTTTTTGAAAAAACAGTATCATGCAGGAACACAATGTTATTACTTTTACACTAATAGCAATTATTATATTGCTAATTGTCATTATTGGTTTGATGGTTTTTCAATTGATGAAAGCCAAAAAATCAAAAGAAGATGCCGAAGAAAGTTTTTATGCTCTTGAAAGGAAAGTGAATGACCTGCAATTAGAGACTTTAGAATCCAAACTGAATCCGCATTTGTTTAAGAATATTCTAAATTCGATTCAGTCTCATGCCTACCAGACTTATTTTGCTTTGGATAAACTGGCGAATGTTCTGGATTATATTTTATATGAAAGCAAAAAGAAATTTGTCACCGCTAAAGAAGAAATTGATTTTGCGCTCAATTTAATTGAAATCAATAAAATTAAAATCAGTCCGCTTTTTGAGTTAAAGATAAAAACCAACATCAACAAAGAAGATAAATTATACGAACAGCCTTTGCTGGCACCGTTAATTTCGATCGATTTAATTGAAAATGCTTTTAAACATGCCGATCTTCAAAGTGCCGATGCGTTTATTTCGGTTGTTTTCGAGTTTAAGGACAATGCTTTTTTTATGACGGTTTCGAATAAAATTTCAGATAAAAAGGTTTTAAAAAAAGAACGAAGCGGTTTAGGAAATATGACTTTGGAACACCGTTTAAGAATCATTTACAAAAACAACTTCAAACTCGAAAGGTTTACAGAAAATGATATTTATATTGCTCATCTAAAAATAGATCTACTTGAATACAAAACTGAAATGCTTGCTTCTGGACGATGAGTTACCGGGATTAACGTATCTGAAAATGCTTTGCGAACAAATTCCCGAAGTAGAAATCGTAAAAACGTTTAATAATCCTGAAAAATTATTGGCCGAAATTCCGGATCTCGAATTTGATTTATTGATTTCAGATATCGAAATGCCCGGAATTGACGGTTTGCATCTGGCCGAAATGATTCAGCACAAACTGGTTATATTTTGTACGGCTTATAAAGATTATGCTGCCGAAGCTTTTAATATTGATGCTGTAGATTATATTACGAAACCTGTAAAACTCGAACGTTTGCAAAAAGCAATCTCAAAAGCTTTTGAACGTTTTAATAAACCTGAAGCAGCTAAAAAATTCATCCAGTTAAATACTGATAAAGGGAAGACACTGCTGTATTTTAATCAGATTCAATATATCAAAACTGCGGTAAGCGACAGCCGTGACAAAACAGTATTGCTTGCAGACGGAGGTTTTCTAAACCTGAAAAATGTTAAATTCGATACCTTGTTGAAAGAACTGCCTGAAACTGAATTTTGCAGGATAAATAAAAAAGAAATTGTAGCAGTAAAAGCCATAAAGTTTTTTAACCATAACGAAATTGTTTTGCATCATTTAGAAAAAAATGATAAAAACAGTACGTTAATTCTTAGCGAAACGTATCGTTCTGACTTTTTAAAAAAGGTCAAAATCTAACTTATTACAAAGTTTTTCGGACTTGTTACATAGATTAAAAATTAGCTGTAAATTTACTTTTCCACTACGTTTTCAGTGCTGATATTTGCCCCATAATTTAAAATACGAATTATGAATAATATTAAAAATTCTTTATTCTACGTTACGGTCATTGGAGGTTTTACCGCTTTGATATATTGGGTAATTTCTAAAGGCGCTTCACTTGAAACGGGACGTGGAATCGTTGAAAAAAAAATCGAAAGCAATCACTGGAATGACTTTTTACATTCTATGATTGAAAACCTACAGCATCCTCTGGCTATTTTACTGGCTCAAATTGTAACTATAATTTTGGCTGCACGTCTGTTCGGTTGGTTTTTTCGAAAAATAGGACAACCATCAGTAATTGGAGAAATGATTGCCGGAATTGTTTTAGGACCTTCTTTGGTCGGGATGTATTTTCCGGAATTTTCAGCAGCATTATTTCCGGCAGCATCTTTAGGAAACCTGCAGTTTTTAAGTCAAATTGGTTTAATTCTTTTCATGTTTGTAATAGGGATGGAACTGGATTTGAAAGTGCTGAAAAATAAAGCCCATGAATCGGTTGTTATCAGTCACGCCAGTATTGTTATTCCGTTTGCACTGGGATTATCTTTAGCCTATTTCATTTATGGTACTTTTGCACCTGAAGGAGTTGAATTTGCTTCTTTCGGATTATTTATGGGAATTGCGATGAGTATTACCGCTTTTCCGGTTTTGGCCAGAATAGTTCAGGAACGCGGGATGCAAAAAACAAAATTAGGGACTATTGCTATTACATGTGCCGCTGCAGATGATATTACGGCCTGGTGTATTCTGGCTGTTGTAATTGCTATTGTAAAAGCGGGTTCATTTACAAGTGCTTTATATGTTATAGGGCTGGCAATTTTATATGTGATTATCATGTTGAAAATAGTTCGTCCATTCCTGAAACGTGTGGGAGATTTAAATTCAACCCGACAAAGTTTGAATAAACCAGTGGTGGCTATTTTCTTTATAACACTTTTATTTTCTTCATACGCTTCAGAATTAATTGGAATCCATGCTTTGTTTGGCGCATTTTTAGCAGGAGCCATTATGCCGGAAAACAATAAATTCAGAAATATTTTTATCGAAAAAGTAGAAGATGTTTCTATCATCGTTCTGTTGCCATTATTCTTTGTATTTACAGGATTACGTACACAAATTGGTTTGCTTAACGATCCGTATTTATGGAAAGTGACAGCTGTGATTATTGCAGTTGCAGTGGCCGGGAAATTCTTTGGAAGCGCTTTGGCTGCAAAATTTGTGGGACAGAACTGGAAAGACAGTTTAGCTATCGGAGCGTTAATGAACACGCGTGGATTGATGGAATTGGTTGTTTTAAATATTGGTTATGATCTGGGAGTTTTGTCGACTGAAATTTTTACGATGATGGTCATTATGGCTTTGGTTACTACTTTTATGACTGGCCCTGCCCTGGATTTTATTGGTTATATTTTTAAGGAAAAACCAACAGTTGTTCCGCAGGAAATTGGAAATAAAAGCAAGTACAAAATCCTGCTTTCGTTTGCAACTCCGGAAAGGGGAAAAAAACTTTTGCAAGTTGCTAATAGTTTAGTCAAAAAACAATCAGATAATTCGATTGTAACAGCGATGCATTTATCATTAAGTACTGAAATTCACTCTTTTGATGTAAAAGACCATGAACGTAAAATGCTGGTTCCTGTTATCGAAGAATCAGAACGTTTGAACCAGAATATGGTAAGTGTATTTAAAGTAACTAATGATATTGATGCAGAAATCATAGACACAGCAAATCAGGGAGAATACGATTTGTTGCTGGTAGGTTTAGGGCAATCTATTTTTGAAGGAACTTTGCTTGGAAAAATACTTGGGTTTACGTCCAGGATTGTAAATCCGGACCGATTGATTGATAAATTCACCGGAAAAGAAGGTTTGTTCGAAAATTCTCCTTTTGATGAACGGACACGTCACATTATTGCCAAAACAAAAATGCCGGTTGGTATTTTTATTGACAAGGATATGGAAGAAGTAGATAAAATTTTTATGCCGATTTTTAGTGAAGAAGATTCTTTTTTAATTGATTATGCCAAGAAATTAATCAATAATAACGGCTCGCAAATTACAGTTCTTGATGCAAGTGGTGATATAAAAAGCACCCGTGATATGCAGGAAAGTATTCGTTCGATTGAACAGATTGCTCCAAACCATATTATGATTATGCACGACAGAACTATTAAAAAGGAGTTTTTGGAAACTCAAAATTTAATGATTATAAGTTTAGACAGCTGGAAAAAATTAATAGAATCTCAAAGCATCTGGCTCAATAATACACCATCGGTTTTGATTTTGAAACCATAAGGGCTGAAATCCGAATATTAAAAATCCTAAATTCCATTGTAATAAACTGGAATTTGGGATTTTATTTTTTTATTACGCTTTATTAATTACTAATGAAATTTCTTTTGAAACCTGAAGCCTTAGCCCTGATGGGAACGGCATCCTTTTGTGTCCGTCCCGATAGCTATCGGGAGGCATAAAAGATATAGTGTACAGTAGGAACAAGCTCCTAACTATTCAATTTATAATCCTAAATCCAATATATAAGAAATCTTAACTGCAATATTGTCCTCGAATTTAGGTAATTGATTTGGCCCGTAACGATAAAATCCTCCTAAGCCAAAACCTTTAAAAATCTTGTTTAACTCAATTCCTGATTCAAAAAAGCCTTTATTTAGTGTTTTATAAGTTGGGCCAACATGTTGTTCGGGTTTTTGCATATTTCCCCAGGCCATTCTTGTTACTAATACTAATGAAGGACGCACTTTTTTCATTATTTTAATTCGGTCAAAACCGTGTTTGATCTGAAAGAAAGCATACTGACTGGAGAAAAATTCATTAAAATACATGGTTTCAAAACTGTTCCTTCCGGAAAAGGTAAGACGCTGAATAATCGTTTCTTTATTAAGGTTATTTGGCATAGTGTTGTACAAATGTGTTATGGGCACATCTCCTGTTGCATAACCTCCCTGCAATAAAAAACTGGTTTTTTGACCGTTTAGATATTTTTTTTCATATTCAGTTTTAAAATCTATTTTGCTGAATGAAAAATCATTATCTAAAACATTTGGCAAAGACTGCGTATATTGAAAAGTAAATCTTGGAAATCGTTTTTCAGTTTCGTTTCTGCCCGTTGGTGTCTGCATGTAATCACTAAATGGCGCCCAAACTATAGAAAGCATAGTTGTGGTCATGACATAGCTTGAATATAATTTTCCGTTTAAATTAAAGAGATAGTCAAATTTAGGTTCAATTTGATTTCTGGATACTTCTAAAATAGCTTCTGTTTTTGGAATAATTTTGGTCTGAATATTACTTCTCCAGCCGGAATATTCGTAAAAAGTACTAATATTTATGGGTCTTGGGTCGTAAATTTTAAAAACACGCTTATCTACTGCAAATACAGTACTTGCAATTTCTCTTACATCATCTGCATAATAGGAATTAATCCATGTGTTGGTACTTTTGTCAAGCAAAACTCCTGCGCCGGTACTGTATTTAAAAACTCCGTCTTTAGTTCCATAAGCAGTATAAGCTTCAATACGGAAATTTTTAGAAAAACGATCATTTGTAATACCGCCAAGTCCGAGTCTGAATCCTTCGTAGTTGTTGTAGCTGATAATTTTTTTCAAATCAAGATCAACAGGACCTATCGGGTAGAAACCGTTGATGATTTTTCGGCCTATTCCTAAGCGTTTTTCGACTCTGTTACGAATCGAAATGCTGTCTAACAACAAATAGGTTTTCTGACTTTTTAAATCAAGATTTTCCTTTCGGTATTGGTTCCAAAAGTCTTCTGTTTTTTTACTGGCATCATCTTTAATTTCGATATAAAGTGATGGTTTGTTTATTGGTGCAGTTGTGTTGTAATGAATATCGAAATTGTTGCTTTCTGAAAGTACATAAGTAAAATCAGAAGCACTTTTTTTCCTGGTTTCAAAAGCTTCTTCAACATCTCCGTCAAACTGAATGGTTCCACCTAAGATATTAATGTCATCATCATTCTTGCCTTTTACAATTTTGAAAGTAGTATTTCCCGGGAACCAGATTTTTTCTTCGGGAACATACTCAAATTCATGGATTCCGCTAATGTCTAGTACCCCTTTTATACGCATTACAGCTTTTGCAATGGCATAATTTTCCTGATCAATATATAAAACACCTTCTAAACCGGATGCTCTTCTTTTTTTCTTATTCTTAAAATAAATCATATAGGTGTCTCGGCCTTTAATAGGAACAGTATCCAATAATTTATAATTGTAATCTTTTAAGGCATCGTTAGAAACCGGGTTATTGTATTTGGTTTCAAAAAGTTCATATTTCGAATCATAAATAGAAATAGATTGTAAATTGAACGCAATAATTTCGTAAATCGTCTGTTTAAAACCGGCCATTTTTGTTCCAAGAATCGTTTCTTTGAGCTTCCTGTCCCCGAATTGATATTGTGATACTTTCTCTGTCTGAAACAAATGCTGTTTACTGATGATTTCCTTAAATTTATAATCAGAAGAATCAACGTTGATTCTTTTTTTCTTTAGATCTTTATAAGAAGCAGAGGAATCAATCCTGCCCTGAATTGAATCGGGATTAGCTGTTACAATCAGTTTGTTGTATGTTTTATACTCAAAACTGTTTAGTTTTTTCTGCGGATTGTTATTGTTTTTATAGATAATAACCTTTCTTAAAATCGCTAATGCAGGATTTTCATTTGGAATGACAACTTCTTTCAGATTATCGGTTGTCTGTTTAAGCGAAATTGGATAAAACTTTTTATTGTCTGAAACGGTAATAATTTTCTTTTGATAACCAATGTAAGAAACGGTAAAAGAACTGATTTTTACTTTTGAGGAAAGTGTAAATTTTCCATCAACATCTGTAATAGTATTGTTATTGTCTAAAGTTGTAATAGTCGCAAACGGCAGCGGTTTGTTTTTTTGGTCGTTTACAATTCCGTTTATTTGAAATTGCGCCTGTGTAGAAAGGGTAAAAAACAAAGTTAGTAAACAGAATAGCTTCATACAGAGTATTATGGTTTCAAATCAAGATATGATTTTGGATGCAAAAATAAGAATAAAAAAATCCGTCTGGTACAATTTTAACCAAACGGATTCTTAATTTTATGTCAAATATGTTACACTTTCATGATTTCGGCTTCTTTAACAGCCAATAATTCATCAATTTTTTTGATGTAAGTATTTGTTAAATTCTGAACTTCTTCTTCAGCAGATTTACAAATGTCCTCAGAAGTTCCTTCTTTTTCTAATTTTTTAATATCAGTATTTGCATCTTTACGCACATTACGAACACCTATTTTTGCATCTTCAGCCTCAGCTTTTGCCTGTTTTGCTAGCTCTCTACGACGATCTTCTGTCAAAGGAGGAACACTGATGATAATTACGTCACCATTATTCATTGGATTGAAACCAATATTGGCAACCATAATTGCTTTTTCGATAACTTGCAGCATGTTTTTTTCAAAAGGCTGTAGTGTAATGGTTCTTGCATCAGGAACACTGATTTTTGACACTTGAGAAAGTGGCGTTGCCGATCCGTAATAATCTACAAAAACACTTCCAAGCATAGCCGGAGAAGCTTTACCTGCACGGATATTAAGAAACTCTTTTTCTAAATGTGCAATAGAACCATTCATTGATTCTTCAGTACTTTCTAATATAAAATCTATTTCTTCACTCATTTTTTTAGATTTTTAGATTTTCAGACTTTTGGATTTTCAGATTTTTCTAGAAAAGCAATTATCTGATTATACTAACTAATATGATTTTTTATTTTTTGAATATTATAAGATTGTCGAAATAGATAGAAATCTAATAATCTAAATTCTAACAATCTAAGCAGTCTAAATATTTACTACAGTTCCTATGTTTTCGCCTTCGCAGATTTTCAAAAGATTTCCAATTTTATTCATGTCAAAAACAACAATTGGTAATTTATTTTCCTGGCTTAATGTGAAAGCTGTTGTATCCATTACGTTTAGTCCTTTTTTGATTACATCATCAAAAGAAATAAAGTCAAATTTTACTGCTGAAGCATTTTTTTCAGGATCACAATCGTAAACACCATCTACACGTGTTCCTTTTAGAATAACATCAGCATTGATTTCGATTCCTCTCAAAACTGCTGCTGTATCGGTAGTAAAATAAGGATTTCCTGTACCGGCACCAAAAATTACGATTCTTCCTTTTTCAAGGTGACGGTCTGCTCTTCTTTTGATATAAGGTTCTGCAATAGATTCCATTTTCAAAGCAGTTTGCAAACGGGTCTTCATTCCTTTGTCTTCAAGAGCACCCTGCAATGCCATTCCGTTTATAACAGTAGCTAACATTCCCATATAATCACCTTGTACTCTGTCCATCCCTGAACTAGCTCCGGCAACTCCTCTAAAAATATTTCCTCCTCCAATAACAATAGCAATTTCTACTCCTTTGCTGTGAATTTGCTTAATTTCATCGGCATATTCGGCTAGTCTTTTCGGGTCAATTCCGTATTGTAAGTCTCCCATTAAGGCTTCGCCGCTTAATTTTAGAAGAATTCTTTTGTATTTCATGTGTGTTGCTTTTGTTTGTGCAAATATAGACATATTCTGTTTTTTTAAAATAGTGTTTTAAAAAATTAATTGTTCTTTTCTAATTAAATTTTTATTGCTTATTAGTTTTTTTTGAATGTGATAAAAGTCATTCAGTAATCTTCTTAAAAAGTGTATTTTTATGGAATCAAAACGAAACAAATATGAAAAGTATTGTAGCCAGAGCATTATTCAATAGTTATTCTTATACTGAATATCGAAAATTAGTTACCGATTTGTTATCTGAAGGAAAATCAACAGGTGATCAGCAATCTGAAAGTTTAACACATTATACGAGTTTGAATGAGGCCAGAATGAATCGTCTGGAGAAAACCATCAAAATTTCTGAAGATGTAATCTCGAAACTGCAAAATCTGGACAATCATTATATATGGCTGGTTATCTCTGAAGGATGGTGTGGTGATGCTGCTCAGATACTTCCAATATTAAACAAGATGGCTCTGGCATCGGATAAGAAAATTGATCTCAGAATTGTTTTAAGAGATGAAAATGATGAATTAATGAGTCAATATTTAACTAATGGAGGAAGGGCGATCCCAAAAGTTATTGTGATTTGTAAAGAAGCCGGAATTGTACGCACAGATTGGGGACCAAGACCAAAAGGGGCAGCAGAACTGATGGCTGATTATAAAAGGGATTTTGGTGTTGTGGATGAAAAAATCAAAACCGATTTACAATTATGGTATTTAGCAGACAAAGGAACTTCTGTTCAGGAAGAATTAGTGCAAATTATGGAAAACATAAAATATAACCGATTATAATTTTGTACGAAATATCGTTGAAAAGATTGGTTTTAACGGTAATTGGCTGAGAACAAGAATTTTAGTAATAAAAAAGACATTAAAAATGTTATTTCTAAGTTTAAATTTTGTACCTTTAGTAATATAATCCCATTTCTATTATAGATTTACTTTTTTTATGGTGTTTTATTTAATGTTTAATAATTAAAAAATACACTGTCATGAAAAAGTTATTCGAAAGATTCTACGATTTTTTTTCCAGATTTTTATTTGGAGGAAAAAATATACCTCACTATTAAATACATAGAGTATGAAATAATATTATTTTCATCTGGGGAGCTGGTATAAGCACATTACAAAGGAGACAATGGTAATGTGCTTTTTTTATTTCTATTCTGTTTTAAGACTTTCCTCAAACAGCGTAATATCAATAGCGTCTTTAACATCGTAATCACCAATTTTAGTTCGGCGCAAAACAGTCAAATGCGAACCTGAGCCCATTGCTTTTCCAAAGTCATAAGCCAAGGAGCGTATATAAGTTCCTTTGCTGCAAACGACTCTAAAATCAACTTCAGGTAATGCTATTCGTGTAATTTCAAATTCATGAATAGTTGTTTTTCTGCTTTCTATTTCTATAGTTTCTCCTGCACGTGCATGTTCATACAAGCGGACACCATCTTTTTTAATGGCTGAAAAAATGGGAGGTTTTTGATCGATTTCTCCTAAAAACTTTTTTACTGTTTCGTGAATCAAAGTTTCGTCAATATGTTCAGTTGGATATGTCTGATCAATTTCGGTTTCTAAATCATAAGATGGAGTAGTAGCACCAATATAAAAGGTTCCGGTATATTCTTTGGCCTGCCCCTGAAGTTCAGAAATTCGTTTGGTAAATTTTCCTGTACAGATCAATAATAATCCGGTAGCTAAAGGATCTAAAGTCCCGGCATGACCAATTTTGAACTTTTTTGGAAGTCCAACTTTATTAATCAAAAGATATTTTAATTTATTGACTGCCTGAAACGAACTCCATTTTAAAGGTTTGTCTATCAGTAAAACTTGTCCGTCTAAATATTCTTGAGGAGTTTTCAAATCTATTTATTTAATGAAAAATAAGCCAGTAAAAGTATTCCGGCAATAATTCTGTAATAACCCCATGGTTTAAATCCGTATTTTTTTATGATTCCGATGAAGGATTTTATCGCAATAATGGCTACTACAAATGCAATTACATTTCCAATCAAAAACAATTTCAGATTGTCCGGGGATTGTGTCAATAATTCGTAACCTTTTAATTGAGAAGTCTCATAAGTTTTTAATAACAAAGAATATGTTGTAACTGCCAGCATTGTTGGAACGGCTAAGAAAAATGAAAATTCGGCAGCAGTCTGTCTGTCTAATCCTTGCTGCATTCCTCCAATTATAGAGGCTGCAGAACGACTTGTTCCGGGCATCATTGCTAAACATTGCCAGAAACCAATGGTTACGGCTTTTTTTATCGTAATATCTTCTTCGTTAACAATAGTTGGGTTTTTGAATTGATTGTCTATAAAAAGCAATACAATTCCGCCCAGGATTAAAACAACAGCAATCGGAATAGGATTTCCTAAAATAGCATCGATTTTGTCATCAAATAATTTTCCTAAAATCAAAGCCGGAATCACAGCACATGCAAGTTTAACGTAAAAATTGATTTTACTAAAGTCAAAAAATTTCTTCCAGTACAAAACTACAACGGCCAAAATAGCGCCAAACTGAATGGAAACCTGAAATAATTTTACAAAATCATCTTCCTGTATTCCAAAAAAAGAACTTGTAAAAATCATGTGTGCTGTAGAAGAAACAGGAAGGTATTCTGTTAGTCCTTCGACTATTGCAATAAGAATTGCTTGTAATGTATTCATTAAAATTAGATTTTTAGATTTTTAGACATCTTAGATTTTAGACTTTTAAAAGATTAATCTAATAACCTAAAGATCTAAGAAAGTCTAAGAAGTCTAAAATAGTCTATTTAGATTTTTTGAAAATAGAATAAATCGTGATTCCAAAACCAATCAAAACAGTTGTTGGAGCCAGTCTGATACGTCTAAAGCTAAAAACATCCTCATTAAATACATTAGGATTATCACTTCCTCCGCCAGACATTAAAATAAATCCTAATACGATAACGCCAATTCCGATTAAAAGAATTTTGTAGTTAATACCATCAAAAAGAAATTCCTGTTTTTGTGGCTGAAATTGCGGTTCTTCTTTAATATTGTTTTTCATCTGTATATTTTGTCACCCTGAGCGGAGTCGAAGGGCTTTTGTTTTAAAATCTAAAATTAATATAGATCGTCTGTTCTTAAATTAAGGAAACGCTGTGTGGCAAAGTGTGTACTTACCCAGGTAATTAAAACCCCTAAACCAAACACTGCAAGCAATACTAAGCCGATTAAAGCTTTGTCCTCCAGAATTCCTAATCCCGGGAAATTGCTTTCCACATAAAGTAAAAGTGCGATCAAGGCAACAATTGCCAATGCTGCACCTAACATTCCTAATTTTACACTACGCATTACAAAAGGCTTGCGAATGAATGCTTTTGTAGCGCCAACCATCTGCATGGTCTTGATAATAAATCGGTTTGAATGAATAGACAAACGCAATGAACTGTTGATTAATAAAACAGCAATCACCGCAAGGAAGCCACTGATAATCAAAATCCACATACTTACTTTTTTGATATTGTCATTTACTAAGTTTACTAATTGTTTATCGTAAACAATATCTTCGATCATCGCGTTTTTGCGCAGTTTATTTTCAATTATGATGATACTATCTCTTTCAACATAATCTGCTTTTAAATGTATATCATAAGAATTCAATAATGGGTTTTCTCCCAAAAAGGTCAGGAAATCTTCTCCAATGATATCAGTATGGTCTTTAGCAGCTTTTTCTTTGGTAACGTAAACATATGATTTTGCAAAAGGAGCTCTTTTCAATTCGGTATCAAATGCTTTGGTAACACTGTCTGTTGCTTCGTTTTTAAAGAAAACCGTCATGGCGATTTTTTCTTTAAAATCATTGGCCAGTTTTTTTGAATTGATAATGAATAATCCCAGTACTCCCAAAAGGAATAAAACCAAGAATACACTTAATACTACCGAAAAATAAGAGGAAATTAACCTGCGCTTTTGAAATTTATCAAAGTTAGAACTCATAGTCTGCTTAAATTATGTGGTAAAAATAATAAAGAATTTCTTTATTTAAAGTTATTAACGAACTTTTATACTATAAATGTACAATTAGATATTGAAATAAACATTATAAAAAAACCTTTGTAGCTATGAGTCTTTGCAACTTTGAACTTTAAAAAAGCTATTTCACTTTATAAACTTCAATACTTTTTAGCCAATAAACATGTCGGGGTCCGGTTTTAATATCATTTTTACAAATCGCAATCATTTCGCCATTTTTAACTGGTTTGCCATTTTCTTCAAAAAGAATGAGCGTATTTTCTCCTGTCGGATTATTGAAAATTTCAGCCCACGAAAAAGTCGCTTTATAATCATCAGAAGCTCTGGCTACAATATAAAAGTTTCTGTCTTTATGACCGTTTTGTTTGATTTTGGCTTTTTTCAGAATATCTTTTAACAAAACACCTTTACAAACTTTATTGTCTTTTTTTACCTCACCACTTTGGCAAACGACTTTGAAGTCATCAATTGTAATCACTTTCATCTTTTTTAAGGAATCAACAGTCAGTTGAAGCGGAAACTCGACATCGCCTTTTACTTCAATTTGATGATTGACCATTTTTAAACTGTCGGCTGCTGAAAGAACAGGATGTTTGTCATCGTCGGGGTGCGAGATTTTTTCTGAGGAAAGAGTTTGTTCTTTTTTAGAAGAATTACACATACTGCAGCAAAGTCCAATCAGTAGAATAAGAATGTAATTTGTAGTTTTCATATAAAAAGTTTTGGATTTAGTTTGAACTGAAAAATCGAAGTGTCACAAAGAAGTTTCTTCCTTCTTCGGGATAACCTTCAACGAGGCTGTAGTTTTTATCGAACAGATTGTTGATTCCGGCATCAAAGCTAAAGTTTTTCAGTATTTTGCCCGAAGCGTAGAAATTCAGAATTGTATAATCAGGTACATCGGTGCCGTAACTGGTACTGTAACGGGAAGAATTAAATTCGGAATTTGCAATTAGCTTTAGAATCTTAATCGGACTGTATTCTAAAGTCCCTATTACTTTTGTATTCGGAACATCTGTAAAATGAATATTTGGGCTGGTGATATTTTTTCTTTCGATATAAGTGTAATTGGCATTAAAAGATAAATTTTCTAAAATAGCATAATTCAGCTGTGCTTCAATTCCTTTGTATGCCGCCTCTCCAAAATTCTGCATTTGTGATTTCCCCGGCTGAACATTGCTTACGCTTAAAATGGCATCAGTAAGCGAACTGTAAAACAATGCGGTTTGAAAACTCAGTTTGTCATTAATTTTTCCGGTATAGTTCAACTCATAGTTTACGGCTGTTTCCGGTTTTAAATCCGGATTTGGGATTGCTGTCCCCATTCGGTACGAGTAACGGTCTTTGATGGTTGCAAATCGTGTCTTTTGTGAAATTGTTGTGCCTAATTTCTGCGTTTCATTGAATTGATAAAAAAGCCCGATTTGAGTATTAAAAGCATCGCTGGCATCCGCTGCCGGATAATCTGAAATTACTTTAGTTGTAGTGTTGTAATCTTCGGCTTCGATATTCTTTCTGATATTGTAACTCGCGCCTGGAATTACCGTTAATTTATTTGAAATTTTATAAATATCTTCAATTCCAATTAAAATGGTGTTGTCTGTAAAATGGCGTATCGGTTCGCCAACATTGTTTTCACGGTGAACATCTTCTTTAAAATGTACGGCAATTTTAAAATCGTTTTTCGGAATTATTTTGGTGTTGAATTCCAGATTTCCGCCATAGGTATAATCGTTGTACAAACTTTCAAACGCATACGGTTTTGTTATTGTCGAATAGGTTGCATCGTCATAACTTTTCAGAATATTTTTGAAACGGTCAAAATACAATCTGGTTTTAAAACTGTTTTTGTCGTCGAAATCTGAGTTTGAAATGAAGTAGTAACTTTCTTTGTCCCAAACCGGCCATTGCCAGAAACGGGGTTTAGCCAAAAGCGAATTTTGAGTGTCACTGCCTGCATAAACAGGATTGCCTTTTTCGCCCTGCTGATTGATGTATCCTAACACATATTCATTTTTTTTGTTTGGAGTCCACCCGATTTTAAAGCTTATTTTCTGGTCATTTCGATACGAATTATCTCTTTCGCTACCATCTTCGTTTTTCATCAGAACAAAACCGGATGACATTCGGGTAGAATTTCTGTCGAAATACGAATAACCTCCCTGAACATAAAATTTGCCCAAATTTGAGCCGATGTTGAGGTTTCCTTTGTATCCGTTTTCATTAATCATTCCAAGGGATCCATCGTATTCTAATTTTTTTGAAGGTTTTCTCGAAATTAAATTGATTGCACCGCCAAGCGAATTTGGTCCATAAAGCACTGATGAAAATCCTTTTGAAACATCAACTGCGGCTAAATCAAAAGTGGTAAAACGTGCCAAATCCACATAACCGTCATACGGAACATATACGGGAATTCCGTCCATATAAACCGGAACCTGCCTTAAGTCGAAACCCCGAACAGAAACCATCGATTCGTTTCTTGGGCCTGATGCGGTGAGGCTAACTCCCGGAAGCAGGTTTAAAGCTCTTGAAACCTCCATTTTGTTCTGCGCTTCCATTGTTTTTGAGGTAACCCGGTTCAAGGTATCTTTATTTTGATGATTTGTTACGATTACTTCTCCCAACATGAAAATATTTGTTTTTTTAATAGAATCAATCGGTGTTGAATTGTTTTGCTGACTGAATCCGAGGAGTGGAAAGAGTAATAATGGAATAGTTTTTAATTTCATATAAATTAGAAAATAATTCAGTATGTTTTTAAATGAATACTGAAGAGTGTTAAATTTGGTTTTGGTTATTTGATTTAGCTCTTTGATGAAATTCATTATGTTTTAAAATGAATACTGCTGTTTAAATTTTTAAAATTTCAGGTTTTGAGTTTCTTTAATGGCAAAATCCTTAATTCGTTTTTCGATTTCATAAAATACACTTATAGCCTTTTCGCCGGCTTCGGTTAATCGTGCACCGCCGCCGCCTTTTCCGCCCAGCAGTTTTTCGACCAAAGGAGATTCCGCACGCTGGTTCATTTCTTCGACCAATTGCCAGGCCTGACGATATGCCATTTTCATTTCTTTGGCAGCATTGGTAATTGATCCGGTTTTCCTGATATTTTCAAGCAGCCAGATTTTCCCAATGCCCAAAAATGGTCCATCAGACTCTTCAATCCAAAGCCGGACTTCGACATTGTATTTTTTATTCTCACTCATCGATGCAGATTTAAAAGAAACTTTTTTTGATAATCGATTATCTTAAATACGTATTTTTGATTGCAATGTTACGTATTTTTACTTAAATAAAATACGTATTTTGTTATTTTATTTGTTTGTCAGTGAAATAGCTTTGCTACAATGCGCAATAAATGTAAATTTGCGGACTTAAAACTTAGAACCTTAGTTACTCAGTAACTTAGCAACTCAAAAAAAATGACCTGAGTGAGCGAAAGCATGACTCCATCTAAAATAAAAAATATAAACAAGGAATGAAATACAATCCAAACGAAATTGACGCCAAATGGCAAAAATATTGGGCAGAAAATCAAACTTTTGCAGCAAAAAACAACTCTGAAAAACCAAAGCATTATGTTCTCGATATGTTTCCTTATCCGTCAGGAGCGGGATTACACGTTGGGCATCCGCTTGGGTATATTGCTTCAGATGTGTATTCTCGTTTCAAAAGACATCAGGGCTTTAATGTTTTGCATCCAATGGGGTACGACAGTTTCGGATTGCCGGCAGAACAATATGCGATCCAGACAGGACAGCGTCCGGAAGACACTACACGCGTAAATATTGACGGTGGAGTAGATAAAGAAGGAAAACAAATTGCCGGATACAGAAAGCAATTAGATAAAATCGGATTTTCATTTGACTGGGCGCGTGAAGTTCGTACTTCAAATCCGGATTATTATAAACATACACAATGGATTTTTATTCAATTGTTTAATTCCTGGTATTGCAAAAAACAAGGAAAGGCTTTTGAAATTTCAGAGCTTGTAAAAGTTTTTGAAGAAGAAGGAAATGCTGCTGTTGAAGCTGTTTGTGATGATAACGTTGCCATTTTCACTGCTGTCGAATGGAATTCGTATTCTGAAAACCAAAAAGAAAAAATCCTTTTACAATACAGATTAACTTATTTGGCGGAAACTGAGGTAAACTGGTGTCCTGGCTTAGGAACTGTTCTGGCAAATGACGAAATTGTAAACGGAGTTTCGGAGCGTGGAGGCTTTCCTGTTATAAGAAAAAAAATGACACAATGGAGTATGCGAATTTCTGCTTATGCCGAACGCCTGCTTCAGGGTCTAAATGATATCGACTGGAGCGAGTCTATAAAAGAGTCTCAAAGAAACTGGATTGGAAAAAGTGTTGGTGCGATGGTAACTTTCAATGTGATTCCAACAACCAACAACCAACAACCAGAAACTATTTCCGTATTTACAACAAGACCTGATACTATTTTTGGAGTTACTTTTATGACTTTGGCTCCAGAACATGATTTGGTGGCTAAAATTACAACTCCGGAACAAAAAGCAGCCGTTGAAGCGTATATCGAAAAAACCTCAAAACGTTCGGAGCGCGAGCGTATGGCTGATGTAAAAACGATTTCGGGAGTATTTACCGGAGCTTATGCCGAACATCCATTTACAAAAGAAGCTATTCCGGTGTGGATTGGTGACTATGTTTTGGCTGGTTACGGAACCGGTGCTGTAATGGCGGTTCCTTGTGGAGACGAAAGAGATTATGCTTTTGCTAATTTCTTTAAAGGTAAGAACGGAATGCAGGAAATCAAAAATATCTTCGCAAATGTTGATATTTCTGAAGCGGCTTACGGTTCAAAAGATAACGTTGAAATCGCAAATTCGGATTTCTTAAACGGATTGAATTATAAAGAGGCTACTAAAAAAGCAATCGAAAAATTAGAAGAAATCGGGCAGGGAACCGGTAAAACCAATTACCGTTTGCGTGATGCGGTTTTCTCTCGTCAGCGTTATTGGGGTGAGCCATTCCCGGTTTATTATGTGAATGGACTTCCAAAAATGATTGACGCGCAGCATTTGCCGATTATTTTACCGGAAGTTGAAAAATATTTACCAACCGAAGATGGTTTGCCTCCGTTAGGAAATGCAGTTGTTTGGGCTTGGGATTCTAAAAATAATAAAGTTGTCAATACCGATTTAGTTGACAATGTTTCGATTTTTCCTTTAGAATTAAATACAATGCCAGGCTGGGCAGGAAGTTCATGGTATTGGATGCGTTATATGGATGCGCATAATGAAAATGAATTTGCAGGCAAAGAAGCTTTGGCTTACTGGGAAAGTGTTGATTTATATATTGGAGGAAGCGAGCACGCAACGGGTCACTTATTGTATTCTCGTTTCTGGAACAAATTCTTAAAAGACAAAGGTTTGGCTCCAACCGAAGAGCCATTCAAAAAACTGATCAATCAGGGAATGATTTTGGGAACTAGTGCGTTTGTTTATAGAATTGAAGGAACAAATAGTTTTGTTTCTAAAAATAAAATTAGAGATCAAAAAGTACAGCCAATTCACGCTGATGTTTCAATGGTAAATTCTTCTGATGAATTAGATGTTGTAAAATTCAAATCATGGAGAGAAGATTACGCTGATGCTGAATTTATCTTAGACGATAACGGGAAATACATTGTAGGCCGCGAAGTCGAAAAAATGTCGAAATCAAAATACAATGTAGTAACGCCAGATGATATTTGTAACGAATACGGTGCTGATACATTACGTCTATACGAAATGTTCTTAGGTCCGTTAGAGCAGGCAAAACCCTGGAATACTGCTGGTATTTCGGGAGTTTTTGGTTTCCTGAAAAAATTATGGAGATTGTATTTTGATGATAACGGTTTATTCGTAAACAACGACGAACCAACAAAAGACAACTTAAAATCATTGCATAAAACAATCAAAAAAGTAGCTGATGATATTGAGAATTTCTCTTTCAATACTTCGGTTTCTCAGTTTATGATTTGTGTGAATGAATTGTCTTCTCAAAATTGTCATTCCAGAGCAATTTTAGAACCATTAGCAATTTTGGTTTCGCCTTACGCACCGCATATCGCTGAGGAATTATGGTCGCAGTTAGGACATACAACTTCAATTTCTGATGTTGCTTTTCCAATCTTTGAAGAAAAACATTTAGTTGAAACCAATAAAGAATACCCAGTTTCTTTCAACGGAAAAATGCGTTTCACCATCGAATTGCCTTTGGATTTAACCAAGGAACAAATTGAAGAAATCGTAATGAAAGACGAAAGAACGCAAAGACAATTGGACGGAAGAACACCAAATAAAGTGATTATTGTTCCTGGGAAGATCATTAATCTTGTGGGATAGTTTTAAATTCCATCCCGATAGCTTCGGGATTAAAATTCCAAATTCCAATTTTTGTTGGGGTTTGGGATTTTTTGTTTTAACACATATTTTGTCATTTCTTAGGAATCTCACTGTTTGATTGACTTTACTGATAGATTTCTGCAAAATGGCAAGTTTGTGTTTTAGTTTGCGAAAAATTCACAATAAAAATTTAAAGTTGTGTGTCATTTTGGCATTTTACAAAAATGGTTCGTAAATTGTTGTTTATTACAATAGAAAACATAAACTAAAAAAACATAAATATGGGAGGTTCGTATATTATTCTTGCCGGAGCAATCATGTTATTCAGCTGGCTGGTAAGTTCAAGGTTAAAAAGTAAATTCGAGTTATACTCGAAACTGCAATTGCAAAACGGAATGAGCGGAAGGGAAATTGCTGAAAAAATGCTGGCGGATAATGGTATTCATGACGTTCGTGTAATTTCGACTCCGGGACAATTGACAGATCATTACAATCCGGCAGATAAAACGGTTAATTTGAGTGAAGCGGTTTATAATCACAGAAACGCAGCTGCTGCAGCTGTTGCAGCACACGAATGTGGTCATGCTGTACAGCATGCCATTGGTTATGAATGGCTGACAATGCGTTCGGCATTAGTTCCTATTGTGAGTATAGCATCAAATTATGTACAATGGATTTTATTGGCGGGAATACTGATGATTAGAGTTTTTCCTCAATTATTGTTAGTGGGTATCGTGATTTTTGCCGCAACAACATTGTTTACGATTATAACTTTGCCGGTTGAATATGATGCAAGTAATAGAGCATTAGCCTGGTTAGAAAATAAACGAATGCTGACGCAACAGGAGCAGGCTGGTGCAAAAGATGCTTTAAAATGGGCTGCAAGGACTTATGTAGTAGCGGCTATTGGTTCAATAGCAACATTATTATATTATATTTCGATTTACTCAGGAAGCAGAAGAAACTAATTTTTAATGTGACAATTTAGATAATTAGTCAATTAGATAATTTATTACAAAACCCGATAGGATTTTAAAATCTGTCGGGTTTGTTATTTGATGTAGTTTTTAAAATTATCTAATTATCAAAATTGCCGAATTTTCTAATTAAGTAAATTATCAAATTGGCACAATATCTAATGTTACAGCTGAATCTGCCTGTCAATCTGCTGATCGAGTGAAATGAAGGTTTCAGTTCTTGAAACACCTTCAATTGCTTGAATTTTAGTATTTAACAGCTGCATTAGATGCTCATTGTCGCGACAGATAATCTTAATCAAAACCGACCAGTTTCCTGTGGTGTAATGGCATTCCAGAACTTCCGGAATCTTTTTTAAATCTTTTACGGCTTCAGAATTTCGGGAAGCTTTGTCTAAGTAAACTCCAATAAATGCCATTGTGTTATAACCGAGAACTTTTGGATTTACAGTAAATTTCGACCCTGAAATCACGCCGGATTGTTCCAGTTTTTTCAATCGCTGATGAATCGCAGCTCCCGAAATACCTATTTTGTTTGCAATTTGGAGAATAGGTTTTCTCGCATCGTCCATAAGATATCTAAGGATTTCTTTATCGATACCGTCAATTTCGATTAAAAGAGAGTTGATTTTCATAACTTAAAATTTGAAACTATTTTTCTAATTTGGCTTTGGAATAGAAATCAAATGTACTTAAAATGCTTTGAAAAGAAAAATTCCAAATCCCAACAGAGAGTTGGAGTTTGGAATTTAAATATTTTTAGGTTGGTGAGGATTTATTTTCCTTTGTTAGCTTCAGCAACATATTTTTCTAAAGCCATTGTCATAGATGGTGTTTCTGGTGTTGGTGCAAGAATATCAATTCTTAAGCCATGATCCAAAGCCTCTTTTTGAGTTGTGCTTCCAAATACAGCAATTCTGGTATTGTTTTGTTTAAAATCAGGAAAGTTTTTGAACAATGATTTTATTCCAGTTGGACTGAAAAAAGCCAGAACATCATAATAAACATCGGCTAAATCAGATAAGTCACTCATTACAGTTCTGTAAAAAATCGCTTGTGCCCAATCTACTTTCAATCCGTTTAATGTTACGGGAGCGTCTGCATTTAACTGATCAGATGCCGGAAGCAGGAATTTTTCATCTTTGTACTTTTTGATAAGTGGTGATAAATCTGCAAAATCTTTGGCTCCTACGTAAATTTTACGTTTTCTGTACACCACATATTTTTGCAGGTAAAAAGCCACCGCTTCAGATTGACAAAAATATTTCAATCCTTCAGGAACTTTGTAACGCATTTCGTCAGCTACCCTGAAAAAATGATCAACCGCATTTCGGCTCGTTAAAATGATTGCAGTGTAATGATTAAGATCGATTTTTTGTAATCGGATCTCTTTTGCACTAACTCCCTCCACATGAATAAAAGGTCTGAAATCAATTTTTATTTTGTGTTTCTGTTGGAGCTCAAAGTAAGGGGAGTTTTCCACTTTAGGTTCAGGCTGTGACACCAAAATTGTTTTCACTTTCATATTATAAACATTTACCAAGCCATCTCTTTTGTAATCCAGTAATAGAGGAAATAATAAGGGGCTATTTCAAGAGCGCAAAGATACAAAATAAAATAAAATAATTTGTTGATTATTGTATTTTGATAAGTTTTAATTGAAATAAAGTAGGAAAACATACTTATACATGCCGAAACGCCTATTATTGCTAGTGGTACGATTTTGGATACATCGTCACGATAAAACAAAATCGCATTAACAGGGAGGATTAACAGACCAATATAGGTTCTATACGTCGCTTTTTGTAAGTTAAAAAGGTCAACAAACTCATCAATATTGAAAGAAGTTCCTATGATTTTTTCGATTAAATATTTCGCTATGATAAAATAGGTCAAAAAAGTAGCAATTTGTGTAAAAAGCATCCAGTCTGATTTGGCAGCATATCCAAAAACATGCATGGTCAATTGGATGAAAAAAGCATACGAAACAATCTGCACAATAAATAGACCTACAGTGAAACTGCTTTTTAAATGCGAAACATCTCGGTAAATTTTTACATATTTATCTGAGAAAATAAGTTTTGTAAATTCACTGAACCTATTTTCATAAGCAGATTTAGTAATGGCAACAACGGCAAAAGCCAACACAAATAAAAGTGTTGCCCAATCTTTGTTTTCTATAATTCTGGGATGGAGCTGTTCAATCATAACGATACAAAATTAGTAATTTTTTGTGTCAATACTTTTATTATGGATTTATTATGAACCAAATGCTATAAAAAGTTTACTTTTGCGGTGAAATTACGCAGAAAAAATGAATGATAGTATTGTCATAATTCCTACCTATAACGAAATTGAAAACATAGAAAGTATAGTACGTGCTGTACTTTCGCAACATAAATCTTTTCACCTTCTAATTATCGATGATAATTCGCCGGACCGTACTGCTAATAAAGTAATTGCGCTTCAGGAAGAATTTCCGGAAAGACTGTTTCTTGAGAAAAGAGCAAAAAAAGCGGGTCTTGGTACGGCTTATGTACATGGTTTTAAATGGGCTCTGGAACGAAAATATGATTTCATTTTTGAAATGGATGCTGATTTTTCACACAACCCAAACGATCTCGAAAAATTATATGACGCCTGTCATTTTGGAGGAGCTTCCTTAGCTGTAGGATCTCGTTATGTTACAGGTGTAAATGTGGTAAACTGGCCTTTAAGTAGGGTATTGATGTCATATTTTGCTTCGGTTTACGTTAAGTTTATTACCGGAATGAAAATTCATGATGCGACAGCAGGTTTTGTTTGTTATAAAAGAGAGGTTTTAGAAAAGATAAATCTGGATAAAATAAAATTTGTTGGATATGCTTTTCAAATCGAAATGAAATATAGAACTTATTGTGCTAAATTTGAAATAACAGAAGTTCCGATTATTTTTACAGATCGAACCAAGGGGGTTTCAAAAATGAGCAATGCTATTATTAAAGAAGCGATACTTGGAGTTATTTCTCTCCGATTAAAAAAATTATTCAACACACTATAAACGAACGGCGATGAACAGGATTTTAATTAAAAATGCTAAAATTGTAAACGAAGGGTCAATTTTTGAAGGAGATGTTTTAATCGAAAACGACTTAATTGTTGAAGTTGCAGATAGCATCAGTCTAAAATCATCCGATTGTAAAGTAATAGACGCAGAAGGAAGTTATCTGATTCCGGGCGCAATTGACGATCAGGTACATTTTAGAGAACCGGGATTAACGCATAAAGGGGATATTGAATCTGAATCCAGAGCAGCTGTTGCCGGTGGAATTACTTCTTTCATCGAACAGCCAAATACGGTTCCGAATGCGGTCACTCAGGAAATTTTAGAAGATAAATATCAAATTGCCGAAGTAAAATCATTTGCGAATTATTCGTTTATGATGGGGGCGACCAATGATAATCTGGAAGAAGTTTTAAAAACGAATCCAAAAAATGTTGCCGGAATCAAGATTTTTCTGGGTTCTTCAACCGGAAATATGCTGGTTGACAACGAAGCAGTTTTAGAAAAAATATTCTCAAGTACACCAATGCTGATTGCAGTTCATTGCGAAGATGAAACTACGATTCAGAATAATTTGGCAGAATTCAAAGAAAAATACGGAGATGATGTTCCGGTAACAGCCCATAACTTAATCAGAAGTGCTGAGGCGTGCTACATTTCATCTTCAAAAGCAGTGGCGCTGGCAAAAAAAACCGGAGCCCGTCTGCATATTTTTCATCTTTCAACTGCCAAAGAAATGGAATTGTTTACGAATAAAATTCCGTTGGAAGATAAAAAAATTACGGCTGAGGTTTGTGTGCATCATCTTTGGTTTACCGATGAAGATTACAAAACCAAAGGAAATTTCATTAAATGGAATCCGGCTGTAAAAACGGATGAAGACAGAAAAGAGCTTTGGAAAGCCTTAAATGACGGTCGCATTGATGTTATTGCAACCGATCATGCACCGCATACAAAAGAAGAAAAATTACAGTCTTATTTAAATGCGCCTTCAGGAGGACCTTTAGTGCAGCATGCGGTTATTGCAATGTTTGAAGCGTATCATCAGGGTAAAATAAGCGTTGAGAAAATCGTTGAGAAAATGTGTCATAATCCTGCCAAGATTTTTAAAATCGAAAAAAGAGGTTTTATCAAAGTAGGCTATTATGCCGATTTGGTTATTGTAAATCCAAGTTTGCCATGGAGTGTAAAGCCTGAAAACATTTTATATAAGTGTGGCTGGTCTCCGTTTGAAAATTTCACTTTTAAATCACGAATTACCCATACTTTTGTAAATGGTGAAATGGTTTATAACAACTTTAAAGTAAAGGATGTTCGTGCCGGAAAACGATTATTATTTAACAGATAAATTACAATGAAGAATTTTGTATTTATACTATTGGTTTTGTTTCTTTCTGTAAGTTGTAAAAAAGAGCTGGTTAAAGAACCTGCTAAACTTATTGAGAAAGAAAAAATGATTGATATTATATACGATCTGTCTCTTTTGGAAGCCATAAAATACCAACAACCTATATCGTTGGATTCAGTTGAATCAAATCCTACGAAGTTTATTTTAAAGAAATATAAGGTTGATAGTTTGCAATTTGCCAAAAGTAATATGTATTATGCTGCTGATTATGACAGCTACAAAGAGATGTTTGATGAAATAAATGCAAGGTTAGATAAAGAGAAAAAGAGTACAGAAAAAAAGCTGAAAGCTGAAGAAAAAAAAGCTGCAAAAGACAAAAAGGCAGCGGATGCAAAAAAAGCAGCTGAAGCCAAAAAGAAAAAACTAAAAGAAACTCCTAAAGATTCTGTAAAAAAGAAGGTTATAAAAAAAGTAAATATCGATTCTATAAAAAGAATGAGACGACTTCAGCATAAAGGATTATAATTTCGACGTTTCATTTATGTACTGTTGCACATCTAAAAAAACCGTTCCCAGAGCGGTTTTTATTTTTTCATTTGAGTATAGATTCTTAGAATATGAGGCTTTTGCAGTTGCTTTCGTAAGGCTTCTTTTTTGAAAGAATAAAGTTGAAAATATTCCATCTGCAATCCAAAGGAAGTTCATGAATAGTGGCGTGGCGTGAATTGCTGGTTTTTTTACTTTTAAAACTTCAGCAATCGTATTTAGAATATCTCTGAAAATAATATTATCTGAAATTAACGTAAAACGCTCATTTTTTATGCCGCCTTTCATTAACTCATAAGCAATTTTGGTTACATCATTTATAGCAACAAATCCAGTGTTTCCAAGGGTGTAGAATGAAAGGCCGTTGGCTACTTTTGTATACAATTCATTACTTCCGTGTTCGAAAATTGATGTGGTTGAAATAGTCGCAAGAATAACTCCAGGGTTTATGATGATCACATCTAAGCCTTCCTGAACTCCTCGCCAGACTTCCATTTCGGCACCGTATTTTGAAATTGCGTAGTCACTGTGTGGTTTTTCCGGATTCCAGTCGGTTTCTTCGGTAATATAAGTTTCATGGGGCTGCAAATCTCCCAAAGCTGCAATGGAGCTTACGAAGCAAAATTTCTTTACATCTTTGGCTAAAGAAAAATTAACCATATTGGCGGTTCCTTCAATATTGGTTTTTCGAAGAGCATCTTCATCTTTTGGATCAAAAGAAATCAAGGCAGCGCAATGGTAAACATTTTCTATTCCGATAAAAGCAATTTCCAGGGAAGGAACATCTAAAATATCGGCTTCAAGCCAATTGATTTTTTCGAATAAATCTCCTTTTTTATACAATTCAAAAACCGATTTTGTTTTTTGGATATTGTTTAAGTTTCGGTAAATAGCCCGGACATTTTCTCCATTTTCAATTAAATGAAGCAATAAATGTGCGCCAACTAAACCAGTTCCTCCTGTTACTAATACCATTTTGTAAATATACTGTTTTGAGGCAAAGTTACAAAGTTACAAAGATACAAAGGCTCAAAGTTTTTTTGCTACAAATTGGACAAAATGGAAATAGCTTTTTTTGAAAAATTAGAATTTGTAATTTTTAAAGTTTGTAATTTAAAATTGATATTGAGTTTGATTTTTGCCATTGTTTTTTGAATTTGACATTGCCATTGTTTTTTGCCATTGAAATTGATATTGATTACATTTGCGCAAAAATATTTTAAAATGAAGAATCTAGTTGAAGAATTAAAGTGGCGCGGTTTGTACCATGATAGCATGCCAGGAACGGAAGAACAATTGCTAAAAGAGGTAACATCGGCTTATATTGGTTTCGATCCAACGGCAGATTCGCTGCATATTGGCAGTATGGTTCAGATTATTTTGCTGGTTCATTTAAAGAATTTTGGCCATCAGCCCGTTGCTTTAGTGGGTGGTGCAACCGGAATGATTGGTGATCCATCCGGAAAATCTGATGAAAGAAATTTGCTGAATGAAGAAACTTTAGCTAAAAATGTTGCGGGAATCAAAAGTGTATTGTCACGTTTTTTAGATTTTAATTCAAATGAACCAAACGGACCAATCATGGTGAATAACTATGACTGGATGAAAGAATTCTCGTTTATTGATTTTGCCCGTGAAGTTGGAAAACGTATTACGGTAAATTACATGATGGCGAAGGATTCTGTTAAAAAAAGAATCAACGGAGAAGGCGAAGGAATGTCTTTTACGGAATTTACGTACCAATTAATTCAGGGATACGATTTTTATCATTTATATAAAAATAATAACTGCCTTTTGCAAATGGGAGGTTCTGACCAATGGGGAAATATCACTACGGGGACAGAATTAGTTCGCAGAATGGGAGGAGAAAATGCTAAGGCTTTTGCTTTAACAACGCCTTTAATTACAAAAGCAGACGGCTCAAAATTTGGGAAGTCCGAAGGCGGAAATGTATGGCTGGATGCGGATAAAACTTCGGTTTATAAATTCTACCAGTTTTGGGTAAATGCTACAGATGTTGATGCAGAAAAATATATTAAAATCTTTACTTTTTTAGATAAAGAAACAATAGATGCTTTAATTGCAGAACATCAGGCAGCGCCTCATTTAAGAGTTTTACAAAAGAAACTAGCAGAAGAAATTACCGTTTTTGTTCACAGTAAAGAAGAATTAGAAAAAGCAATTCAGGCTTCGAATATTTTGTTCGGAAATTCAACTGCGGAGGATTTAAAGAAATTGGATGAAAAAACCTTTTTAGAAGTTTTTGACGGAGTTCCTCAGGCAGAAATTGCAAAAACAGACTTAGAAAACGGATTGGATATTATTACTATTTTAAACGAGAAAACTGGTTTCTTTAAATCAAACGGAGAAGCAAGACGCGCTTTAACAGCAAATTCAATTTCGGTTAACAGAGAAAAAATTAAGGAAGATTTTGTGTTGTCTGCAAATGATTTGATCAATAATCAGTTTGTTTTATTGCAAAGCGGAAAGAAAAATTATTTTGTAATTCGTGTGGTTTAATATTTTACAAAACCATCAAATTACACCCACGAATATCAGAATTATCAAAACGTCCCAATATCTCAAAAGAGTTGTTGGGATTTTTTTTGCCTAAATCCTGTGTAGCAATAAACGAACAGGAATTAATATTGGCCAGATCGATAACGTTGATTCCGCCTGTTTTTCCATCTTTCACGTAAGTAAGAGCGTCTTCGGGATCGCGAACTAAAATATGCATCCATGACGGACATTCGAATACACCTTCGCCAAGAGAATAGGCTTGTCCTAAAAGTTCGGTCATGCCGTATTCTGAATGAATAGAAGAAACTCCAAAACCTTTGCAAAGCTGTTCGTGCAATTCTTCGCGAATCATTTCTTTGCGTTTGCCTTTCATTCCGCCCGTTTCCATAATGATGGTATTCTGAAGTTGAAATTGATGTTTTTCAATCAAATCTAATAAAGCATACGTAACACCAATTAAAATCACATTTTGCCCGGATTCATCTAAAGCAGTCAGTTTTTTAATTAAGTCGTCGTGGTTGTGCAGATAAAACCCGCTTTCAGGCTGATTGGATAGTTTTATTAAGTCTTCGACCATATAAATTAACGAAGAGCCATCGCGTTCAAGATAGGATGGTAAAAGGGCCAAAACAACGTAATCTTCGATATTGCCGTAAAATTGGGAAAATCCGTTACGATAGCTTTCTTCATAAAGGGAAACATCAGTAACCAGATGTCTGCTGGTAATCATTCCGGTAGTTCCGCTGCTGGTAAAAGTAACCTGCGGGAAATCGGTATTGGATACAACCTCGTGACTTTTAAAAAACTGAATAGGTAAAAAAGGAATTTGTTCCAGCGATTTTACCTGTTGTACATTTACGTTTAAAAAATCACAGAAATCACGATATACTTTATTATTCTCATACTGAAAACGAAACACCTTAAGTGCTATTTTTTCAAATTGTTTCTGACTTGAAATGGTAAATATATCGCTGGCTGTAATCAAAACTTTTTTGTACAAAGGTATAAATAATTGTAGGATGTAAGGATAATAAAAAAGCTCCAAATTATTGGAGCTTTATGTGTTTTATGTTTTATCGGACAATCAGTTTTCGTGTTGCCGAACTGCCTTGTTCACTTATTTTTATGATGTAAACTCCCGGAGTTAAATCACCTATGTTTAATTCTTTTGTGGCCAAATGTGCCTGAAGTACTTTTTTTCCTAATACATCAAAAATGATAATTTCTTTTTCGAGATCATTTTTTGAAGTGATATATACTTTACCATTTGTCACAGGGTTAGGATACAAGCTTAAGCCCTCTATAGGAGCTCCCTGAGTTTTTGGCGCTGTCTTTATATCCTGAGCAGAGACGCTAACAGTAAAGAAAAAAGCCAGTAAGAAAGTAATATAAAAGTAATTTTTTGCCATCGCAGAATTTTAGATATTGTAAATATACAAAAAAAAGTTTTCAAAAATTACACCAAAAAAAACATCCTAAATATTTAGGATGTTTTTAACAATTTATAAGTGAGTCTTATAGCTTTTCTAATAAGTTTACACCGTCAACAATTGCCCATGCACCAGGAGTTAAAGCAGCTCCGGTTGCAGCTGTACTTGTTGTAAAGTTTCCTGTTGGGAAAGCAATTGTAAAACCTGCTGCACCAGCACCTGTTTGAAGAGTAGCAGCATCATCAATTTTTACATTTAATAATTTAATTTTTCCGCCAGCTACCTGATTAGTGTTTGTAGCAGCCTCCTGAATTCTAACAGCAACTGCGTTTGTTGTAACACCAGCATTTGTATAGGTATTTGTATATCCAGAAATCACAATGTTTGAATATTCACCATTACCCTCTTTTTTGAATTGAATTGCATCAATTTCAGCTGGATTTCCTGCTTCGGTTGCAGTTCCTGCAGCTCTTCTTAAAGTAATGTTTGAAACTTTTGGGAAGAATGCATTGTTAACACTTTTAGCTTCAATTTCCATTCCGAAATTTCCAGCACCAGTTTGGTAAGCATACCAGTTAGTGTTTGCCTGACCTTGCCATCCGTCTTGCCAGTCAAAAGAATCATCTGTATTTCCGTATGAAATTAAGTTTTTAGCACTTACAGTTCCACCGTAGAATTCGAAACCGTCATCAGCACCTTTATAAGCTACTAAGTTTTCTAAAACTGTACCAGAACCAACAGCGTAGAATGAGAATCCATTCATTTCGGAGTTACCGTCAAGGATTTTCTTTCCTGCGTATTCTACACGAACGTATTTTAATGAACCACTGCTGTGGGTAGGGTTTGAACCACCATAAACAATATTTGTTCCGTCTTCTGAAGTTGCTGTAGTAATTGGAGTTCCGTCTGTAGTTTTTCCGGAAACAATCGGTGCATCACCAAATATGATAATTCCACCCCAAGATCCTGCAGTTTTAGATTTTTCTGTAAAAACTACTGGTTCTGCTGCAGTTCCTGCAACAATTAATTTTCCATCTTTTTCTACTAACAAAGCGTCAGTTCCAGTTGATGCATCAGCTGTAATAACAGATCCTGCTTCAAAAGTTAAAGTTACACCGCTTTTTACTCTTACAGTACCGCTTAATGTATAAGTACCTTTGATATATGTTTTTGAAGCAGTAATGTCTCCGGTAATTTCTCCTGAACCAGTTGGTGGAGGAGTTACAGTATCATCATCGCTAGAAGAACAACTTGCGAAAATTAAGCTTAAAAAAGTAAGACTGATTGCTAATTTTTTCATTTTTTAATGATTTTAATTATATTTTTTTTGTGTTATTATGTTGATTCAAAAGTACTCTCGTGATTCCTAAATCTAGTTAGCTAATTGTTATCAAAGTATTATATAACAATCAATTTGATGTAAATTTTATGTTATGTACTTAAACAAAAAAAGAGCTGTAAAAAGCTCTTTTTTATTGATTAAAATGTGTATCCGATATTTACTGAGAAACCAACTCCTTTTTTGTATTCACGAAGTACTAATGAATCTTCGGTAATGTCTATAGTGCTGTTTTTTCCTAATTCTTTTCTGTAATACGGATTAAGTAAATTCTCTGCCGCAAATTTTAGATCAATGTTTTTAGAAAGTGTACTTGACCATACAAAATCTAATTTGCTAAATGATTTTTCATAGATGTGATCCATTCCTGATGAACCCACTGCAAAGATTCTGTCTCCATAAACATTATAAACCAATGTCATTGTGTTTTTCCACTCTTTGTTCAGGGTAAACTCATATTTCAGGTCTGTATTAATCATCCAGTTTGAGGCTCCCTGAAGTTTACGGTTTTTGCTGTTTTCTAATTCATTTCCTTGTTTGGTCAAATCAATTTTTACATCGGTATTCATTAATGAAGTATTGAAACCAAAAGTGAAGTTTGATAATGATTCGCTAATTCTGTTCAATGTTAAAATCATTTCAATTTCAGCACCATAAATAACAGCCTGCTCAGAGTTTTTGAAGGTTGTAATCTGACCTCCGCTGTTTGCAGTTGGTTTGAAAACTCTCTCGATTGGATCTTCAATTAATTTTCCGAAAGCTCCAATAGCAAACAATTCTTTGCTGTTTGGGAATAATTCATATTTAAAATCTGCGTTGTAATTATTACTGTTTAATAAGTTTGAGTTACCACTTACTGAAGTTGCATCCGGGTTGATGTAGTTGATTGGCAGCAATTCCATAGCAACAGGTCTTGTGATCGTTTTGCTTACAGAAGCACGAAGATTGCTGTTCTCGTTTACGGCATACTTAGTGTTTATCGATGGAAGAATATCAAGGCTCTCATCCGTTTTCTTACGATAAGCACTTCCAAATGGATCACCCTGATTTCTGTATTTAATTTCACGAGTTGAGTTTTCGGCTCTAAGACCGGCATTCAAATCCCATTTTTCGCCAAAAGTCCAAAACAAGTTAAAGTATCCTGCATTTACAAACTGATTTAGTTTTACTTTGTAATCCCCGTTAGATTCTTCCTGAACATATAGGATTCCGTTGTCAATGTCATCATTGATTGGAATACTGATAGTGTTTAAGTCAGCTGTATAATTTTTTTCAATATTTCTCCTTCCTGAAAAGAAACGGTAACTTGACTGCATATCGTTTAGGAAATTATTATATCCAACTGACAAGTTGTTTTGTTTTTCTTTATTTCCAAATTTCAGATTATATTCTGCTAAAGCTGAAAAGTAGAAATTCCCGTTTACATCTAAGTATTGACGGTTTAAGTTGTTTCCTCCGTATGACATATTGATTTCGGTATCACTCACTTTTTGACCCGTTATAAATTTTCTGTCCGGTTGTTGAAATCCTGTTTTTACATAAGAACCTCCGGCTTTTATGGTTTGCTTTCCGTCTTCTGTCAATTTATAATCTCCAAACAGCTGAGTATTCCAGTATCGGGATTCTTCAAATTGATTTCCTCTAATAAGGTTGTTGTTTACATTTGCCAAACTGTTGGTGTATCCTAGCTGATCCTGGATTAAACTTTCGGTAGCCTGAATAAACAAACTTGTAAAATTCAGGTTTAATCTGTTGGTCTTATATTTTAAACCTGCTAAACCTGAAAATGTAGTTTGGTAAGCGTATTGTGTATTGAACAAATTATTGTCATAATTGCCCTGAGCTAAGTTGAAAGTTCTGTCAACACCTTCTCTGAAAATATATTTGTTATCAAAGTTGAATGACATGATATAACTGATGTTTCTTTCTTTTTCAAGATCAAATTTTTTCGAATGTAAAAAGCCAATACTTGAATTTAAAGGGCTTGAAGTTTCATTAACATTCCAGTTTTTATCATCATAAGCATTGTGATATTCGTCTGGAGATAATTTTCTTCCGCTTGGAACAGAACCAAAGACCTCAGGTAATTCTCTTTCTTTTCCAATTAATCCGAAAGTACCTTTTGTACTGTCTGCATCATCAGAAAGTAAGAAATTTTTAAGGTTGTTGTTTGTGGTATATCCAAAGCCTACATTGATTTTAGTGATGTTTTTAGGCTGGGTTGTTTCTATGTTTACAGTTCCTCCTGCAAAATCTCCGGAAATATTAGGGTTGAATGTTTTGTATATATTTAAAACCCCAACGATGTCTGTAGGAAATAAATCCAATGGAATAATTTTTTTGAATGGACTGTTAGATGGAGTCTGTAATTCGTTAACCAATAAATTATTGTAACGGTCTTCAAGACCTCTGATGAATAAACCTCTTCCGTCTACTTTAGTAATTCCGGTTATTTTAGTTAAACCTTCTTCAACATCGCTAACTCCTTTTCTGGACATTTCCTGTGCACCAATACTTTGTTTTATAGTAACAGCATTTTTTTGTTCCAAAAGTAAGGCAGTTTCTTTTTCTCTGTTTCCTGATGCCGATTTTACAACAACATCTTTCAGCGTATAACCTCCTGCTGATAATACCTGATTAACAGTAACAGTTTCATTTGCTTTAACAGTAACAGGTTTTTCTACAGATTCATATCCAACGAAACTAAAGATAACTGTATAATTTCCCGGATTTAAGGATAAGGAATATTTTCCTTCAATGTCAGTGTTGGCACTAATGTTGGTTCCTTTAATTAATATATTAGCAAAAGGAAGTACTTCATTATTAGTTTCTTTGTCGGTTAGTACACCAGAAATCGTACCTTTGTTTTGTGCGACCGAAATCGTACAGATAAATAATGTGATAATTAGAAATTTTAAATTGAATTTCATTTCAGTGTTGTGTTTAATTTATTTTGGTGCAAAGAAATAAACGCACTGTAAAGTTCATGTTAGGCACTTGTTATGTTTTTGTGTCTTGTAGATTATCAAATTGTTACCAGATTAAATTACCGTTAACACGACTTTTCAACCGTTGTTTTTGTATTATATTTACCATCGCAATTCAAAAGCATCGAATATATAATAAAGAAAATTTGATGTAAAATTTCAATTTTTGCTATTTATGAAAAAAACACAAACCAAGATTTTGTTAGTTGATGATGAGCCGGATATTCTTGAAATTGTAGGCTACAATCTCGCTCAGGAAGGCTATCAGATTGTTACGGCTTCAAATGGAAAAGAGGCAATCACAAAGGCTCAGAAAGAATTACCGGAACTTATCATTATGGATGTAATGATGGCCGAAATGGATGGGATGGAAGCTTGTGAACACATCAGAAAAATTCCGGAATTAAATAATGTAATCATAACATTTTTAACGGCAAGAAGCGAAGATTATTCTCAAGTAGCTGGTTTTGATGCCGGTGCTGATGACTACATTACCAAGCCAATAAAACCAAAAGTACTGGTAAGTAAAGTAAAGGCTTTGTTAAGAAGGTTAAAAGAACAGGAAGTGGTTACGGATACCTTAAATGTGGGCGGAATAGAAATCAACCGTGAAGAATATAAAATTATCAAAGATAATGTTGAAATTTCACTGCCAAGAAAAGAATTCGAATTATTCTATTTATTAGCTTCAAAACCAGGGAAAGTATTTAAAAGAGACGAAATCTTAGATAAAGTCTGGGGAAATGAAGTGGTAGTGGGCGGAAGAACTATTGATGTTCATATCCGCAAATTGCGCGAAAAAATTGGCGAAGATCTTTTTAAAACCATAAAAGGGGTAGGCTATAAATTCGAAGCTTAAACATTCAATATAAATTTGAACCATATTAAGTGATATAAGTTCATTTAAATTTATAGTGATTGTACTTTATTTAATCAAAGTCAATCTTTGTCAAAATTTAAAACTTTGGCAAAGATTGGCTTTTTTAAATGAACTTATATCACTTATATGGTAAAAAAACAATACCTTCAATTCTCATTATTTTAAAATTTCAATGAAAATCAATTTTAAAAAAACCTACAAATTCGCTATCAAATCAGCATTGTATATAAGTCTTTTTACAACAGGCTTTGTATTGCTTCTGATGAATATATTTTATAAAAATCAATTAAAATATCAGCTTGGGTTTGGAATAATTTTTATAATTTCTGTTTACATCTTTTCTTTTTTAGTACTGCAATATCGTGTTGAACGTTTTATTTACAGAAGAGTTAAGAAAATCTACGATGAGGTTTCTTTATTAGAATCTACTACTCTGATCAATCAGCCTATAACTACCGATATGGAAACGCTTTCACGTGAAGTGAAAAAATTCGCTACAGATAAAAAACTCGAAATCGAAATGCTTGAAATCAGAGAGCAATACCGAAGAGAATTTTTAGGAAACGTTTCGCATGAACTTAAAACACCATTATTTACAGTTCAGGGATATGTTTCGACTTTGCTGGATGGTGCAATGGACGATAAAACAATTCGAAAAAAATATTTAAAGCGCGCAGAAAAAGGAGTAGAACGGCTCATATACATTGTTGAAGATTTGGATATGATTACCAAATTAGAATCAGGAGATTTAGATTTGAACATTACCGAATTTAATATCGTTAACCTGATTCAGAATGTTTTTGATTTGCTGGAAATGAAGGCTGATAAAAAGAAAATCAAATTAGCATTCGAAAGCAAGAACGTGCAATCCTTAATAGTTAAAGGAGATCAGGACAGAATACAGCAGGTTTTGGAAAATTTAATCGTGAACTCTGTTAAATACGGAAAAGAAGGAGGTTTAACTGAAGTTGGCGTTGTTAATCTGACCAAGAAAAAAGTCTTAATCCGTATTAGTGATAATGGAGAAGGAGTTGAGAAACAAAATATCCCGCGTCTTTTTGAACGCTTTTACAGAGTTGATAAAAGCGGAACACGATCTGAAGGTGGTTCCGGTTTAGGTTTGGCAATTGTAAAACATATTATCGAAGCCCATAAAGAGAAAGTATATGTAGAAAGTGAGTTCGGAATCGGTTCAGAATTCTCTTTTACCCTTGAAAAAGCGAATAAAATAACAAAAGCTGAGGTTAAATAATTGTAATTGTTGTTTTCGTAAAAGTTCTAAAACAAGGGATTTAACAATAAATCAACACTAAGATTTAATCCGTAACATTAAATTTTTATTATAATAACATCTGGTTAATGATTTCTTAACACAGGTGGTTACATCTTTGCATCCTGAAATTAAGGGCATTAGAAAAAATGATAAAAAGAACAATAATGGCAGTTTTAGTACTGCTTAGCTGCGGAGCAAATGCGCAGGAATTGAATAAACAGGATGTAAAAAACGAAGTGATGCGTATTTTAGATTCTATCAATAAAGCAAAACTTCCTGATACTAAATCTGGTGGTGGTATCGAAGAACATTGGTACGATAGAATCTCACTAAGAGGTTATGCACAAATACGATATAATGGTTTGTTTTCTACAAACGACAAAGTTTCCTGTGACCAATGTGATAAATCCTGGGGAACAACTTCAACCGCTCCGGATGCAAAAGCAAATAACGGACTTTTTATTCGCCGAGCGCGTTTAGTGTTTTCAGGTCAGGTTCATCCAAATGTTTTTTTCTATTTTCAACCGGATTTTGCAAGTTCGCCAGGCAGTGGACTTAATAACTTTGTTCAAATCCGTGATTTGTATTTTGACCTCTCTTTTGATAAAAAAAGAGAATATCGTGTACGTATCGGGCAGAGTAAAATTCCGTATGGATTCGAAAACATGCAGTCCAGTTCGCAGCGTCTTACTTTAGACCGGGCTGATGGAATAAACAGTGCCATATCAAATGAACGTGACTTAGGAATGTTTTTTTATTGGGCGCCTGCAGAAATCAGAAAACGTTTTGAAATGCTGGTAAAAGATGGCTATAAAGGCTCAGGTGATTTTGGAGTTTTTGCTTTGGGAGCATACAATGGACAAATAGCCAACAAAATAGATGGAAACAGAGATTTGAATGTCGTTGCAAGAGTTACTTACCCATTTGTTATTGGAAACCAGATTATAGAACCTGGAATTCAGGCCTATACAGGAAAATGGGCTTTCACTGGTGAAGTTTCCTCAGGAGTTGTAGTAAATGGTGATCCTCAGTACATAAAAGACGAGAGGATAGGAGCAACTTTTGTTTTGTATCCAAAACCTTTCGGAATCCAGACAGAATATAATATTGGTACTGGTCCACGTTATAACCCGACAACAAATTCAGTTGATGTTACCGATTTGAATGGAGGTTATGTTTTATTAAATTATAAATGGGATCTTAAAAAACAGCATATATATCCTTTTGCCAAATTTCAATATTATGACGGAGGTAAAAAATATGAAAAGGACGCCAGAAGTTATGTCGTAAGAGACTACCAAATTGGTGTGGAATGGCAGCCAATTAAAGCATTTGAGTTAGTAGCAGAATATGTAATTGCTGACAGGACTTTTGAAGACAGTGCACTGCCTGTTAATAGACAACAAGGTAATTTATTACGATTACAGGCACAGTTTAATTTCTAATTTTACTTCTCAAAAACGGTAAATAGCGAATCCCAGTCAATTTTATTTTCAAATTGGGACAAACCTTTAAACGATTTTACTTTTGAAAGATCTTCAATAGTAAAGTCGTTTTGCGTTGCATAAGGGACTAATTGCTCTTCCTGTAGTTTTATGGCCAGATATTCCTGCTCATATTGACCAGGCGTTGGGATAAAAAAGGCTTTTTTACCCAATTTTGCCAAATCCATAACGGTAGTGTAACCTGATCGGCATAAAACCAAATCACTTTCGTTAAAAGTCTGTTCAAGCTGTTTGGTATTCATAAAATTGTAATACGTTACATTTTTGATCTGCTGTTTTGTTTGTGTTTTTTCGACAACACCTTTTACAAAAACAATTTCACCTCTGTATCGTGTAATTTCTTTCTGCAGTTTCTCTTCCAGCAAAGTACGCTGAGGTTCCGGACCAGATAAAATAATCATTAAATCATATTGTTTTGGAGTATCTTTTTTGCGCATTCTGCTCAAAGGACCAATATATTTGAGATTTAATTCGTTGTTTTTAAGATGCCCTAAGTTACCTGTTAAATTTGGATCTCCATCTGTATCAGGAATCCAGCATTCATTGTATTTTCTGATAAAATACTGATGGCATTTACTGGTAAACTTTGTTGTGTTTCCTGTCATAACATTCAGTTGATGCGTGATAAATACAGAAGGTACCTTTTTGCTGAAAACTCCAAGTCTGTTATCTGAAATAATACCGTCAATATCATATTTTTTAATCCATGAATTCACTATTTTTTTTTCATCTAAAATAGCGGTAATCATTTTAGGAAGGCTTTTAATCAGTTTCCATTTAAAGTTTTTGCCGTTTTTAGCATATTCAATATGGTATGAAGGTAATTCTAAAGTTTGAATGTATGGGAATTCTTTTTGCAATAGAGCCAATGCAATTCCATCTGAAGCAATTATAGGGATGTAATTATTGTCCTGTAAAGCTTTAATTATTGGGATACATCGCGTTGCGTGACCTAATCCCCAGTTTAAAGGAGTTATTAAAATAGTTTTATTGGCAGTATATTCGATGCTCATGTGTAGCGATTTTTGAAACGAAGATAAAAAAATCCTCTTTTTTTGTTATTTCGAATACATTACTAAATTATTAACTCTGGAATTCAAGTTCAAAAAAACATCAATTTCAATGTCAAGTCCAAAACTCAATGAAAAATTAATTCAATCCAATGGCTTAAATAAAGAGTGTCAGGCTGAGCGGAGTCAAAGTCTTTATGCCGTTAAAAGTCTCTGCCTTAATCATGGTGACTCCCTTTAAATAGATAAACTAAAAAAGCCCGGACTTCTAAATAGAAATCTGGGCTTCTTTGCTCAGACAGGAAGTTTTTAATCCTGAATATAGGTTTTGTTTCCGTTTTTATTGATATAGTATCTTCCGCCTTTTGGTCCGGTATACACTTTTTTACCATTATATTCACCCGTTACTTTGTCAGCAACTTTTGGTGCTTTTTCATTTGTCTCTTTTAAAGTTTTGGTGCCTGTTTTTTTAGCTTTGTCAGCTTCTTTTTTTGCCTTTGCGGCATCGCTTTTTGCATTACTGGCTTCTTTTTTAGCTTTTGAAGCTTCTTTGTCTGCTACAGTTTTAGTATTTGCTGCCTCTTTTTTTGCTGCAGTTTTAGCATTTGCCGATTCTTTTTTTGCTTTTGTAGACGCTTCTTTAGCTTTACCGGAAGTTGCTTTAGCTTTGTCGGCTTCTGCTTTGGCTTTATCTGCAGCTTTTTTCTTTTGAGCTGCCGTTTCAGTTTTGGCTTTCGTTGTTTTTGTTGTTTCCTGTGCGTAAAAATTACCAGATAAAACAATCATACAACAAAGCAATAATAATTTTTTCATAGTTTCAAAGGTTAAAATTCAATTAAAAATAATCAATTTATCATTACAATTCTATAATCTGTTAAAAATAAGCTCTTAACTGAATATTTCCAGTATGAACAGTAACTCCGGTTTCACTCTTACGTCCCTGATAATTTAAGTTTACATCTAAAAATTGAGTGATGTTTTTCTGTAAAAGCAGTTTCCAGACTAAATTTTCACCTGCCTGAAGTCCTTCAAGCATCTGAAATCCTACAGAAGAAAATTCATTTCCAACAAATTTGTTTTCATAAAAAGAGAACTCTCCATTTATAGTCACTTTTTTATCTCCGGAATATGAAAATGAAGTTCCCAGTCGGTTTTGGGTTAGGGTTTCAAAATTTCCAATCTGGTTTTCTTTCTTTTGTAATTCATAAAAGATATCCAGACTTGTATTTTTAGAAAACAAATAACTGATTTTCGGAGCAATTTGAAAACCCGTTAATTTGTAATTTTTCTCAGTAAAATCTTCTGATGTTAATGAGGTCTGAATCGTTTTGCTAAATAAATTCAGTAACCAGCTTTTTTGGTACAAATGGGTGTATTGCAATTGATGGGAATTGTTTTTTACAGATTGCGATCCAATTGAAAGCAGATTTTTTCCGTCATTAATAAGAAAAGAATAAGTTGCCGAATGTTTTTGTTTCCCACGATTATAAAACAAACTGTTTCTAAAACTCGAATTTAATCCCAGGATATTTTCTCCAGAAGTGCTAAAAGGATTCAATTCAAAATTATTACCATCACTTTTTGCTTTCTTGTCCAGAATAAAGGATGTCTGATTGTAGAAATAGGAAACTATTTTTTTGAAACCTTTTTCATTCTGCCATTGCAAAGGGTTTATCGTAAGTGATTGCGAAAATTTATTCTGATTGGTTTTGATGTAAACCTGATTTGGTAAAAAGATCCGGATGAATTTTGCCTGATCCGGAAAAGGGGCTACTTCAAATTCTTCCAATTCCTGAACATTATTGCCGTTATAATCATTCCATGCATATACACCCTGACCTGCCGGAACTTCCAGATACGTATATTCCTGCTGTGCTATAGTTCCTGAACTTGTTTCGTAAACAGTTCCAATTTGAAGAAACTGATTAAAAAAACGATCGTTGTATAAAACTCTTGCATTTAAGGAAGGTTCATTTTTTCGGTCAGCAGCTGTAAAATCTAAATTTCTATAACTGGCGTAAACGGCTAAATCTGTTTTTTTGTTCTGAATCAGTTTAGACTTCAAAAAATAGGTTTGCGAATTGCTTACATGCTGCAATAATCCATTTTGTAAGCTGTCATTTTTTCTGCGCAAATAGCCCAGTTCAACAAAAACCTTAGTGCTGTCACCTCGTCCCACAAAAACGCCATATTCTGAAAATCGCTGGCTAATTGCCGAAAATTGATTGGTCGCTTTGTCTTTTTCCTGGTTGTCTTCTATCTGAAAATTGCCTCCAATCCAGTTTTTTCCAAAATGATACTTGGTTTTAGCAAAGTTTCTAATGAATTTTGAAGTCGAAGCTGTTGCATCAGAATTTAAAAAACTACCCTGATTTTCGATAGTCCAGTTTTTTAATTTGAAAAAAGCTGTAGAAGTATGTCGGTTTCCCGTATAACTTTCGGTAAAATCTAGTTTTTCAAACTGATAGTTGAATAAACCAATATTAGAAGTTTTTTTCTTAGAAAATAAATCAAAATTTAAACCTGTTACCAACAAACTCTGATTGCCTAAAAGAGTCGTGTTTAAATTCCAGTCACGGTTAAATTCGATAGTATACAAACGTTCGACCGATTTGAAATTTTCATCTACAAACTGGTAATTAGCGAAAGCATCCAATGTCCATTCTTTGGTAAAAAGACGTTTTTTGGTGTTTAATTTTAAGGCAATTCCGTTATTGTTGCCATCGTCAATATCCGAAAATAAATTCTGGTCGTTGTTACTTATTCCGATTTCGAAATCAACCAGCGTTTTTTCATCAGGATTGTATTTTCCTAAAAAAGTAGCTGCCTGAAGTTTCATCGGAGCTACTAATTGTACAACTGGTTCGTAATTTCCCTGAAGAATTCCGTTTACGGGGGCAATATATTCATAAATCCGCTCAACAGAATTAGTATTTTGTATCACGTAATTTCCGGAATTGGCTCCCATAAGACTAAACTTTACATTGTACAGAACATCATCTGGATTATTTGAGTATTGGTAAATTTCAACAGCATTGTCAACTATTTTTTTATACAAAATTTTCTTGTCGGAATAAGTATCTTCATAGTCTGAGGGTGCTTTCATCAAATTTCGATCATCTCCTGCCTCACCTAAAATTTGAACCTGTTCCGGAGAAAGATTTTGTTGTAAAGGCTGATTTTTTAAATCATTTTCAGAATATAAATAACCGGCAAAACTCCATTTTTTACTTTCGTGAGAAGCTCCGGCATAGGTAACCATTCGGTTATAATTTCTGTCTGAATACTGGTATTCAATATTGATTCGCATCTCAGAAGTAATCGTAAAAAGCGATGTAAAGACAATTTCTCCTGCGTTATAATCAATTACATAATCATTATTTTCACCTCTTTTCAGCAAAACACCATTTACATACACTCGTTCCGATCCTGAAATGACCAAAACATACAATTCGCCATTTTGCCCTTTCAATTTATACGGTCCCTGATTTCCTTCCTGACCTGTAAAAGTACTTTTTGCATATTGTCCTTTTGCGAAAGCTACGGATGCAAAAACATTGGTTTTGTTGTCTTCATCGCCAAAATCAAAACTGGCGGATATTCCCTGAACTTTTTTGTTGAAACTTAAAAATTGCGTTTTTCTGTTTTCTAAAAACACATCTCCGGCCCGAATATTCCAGTCATCGCTGAATAATTCCATAAAGATATTATCGAACTGATCCAGTTTTTGCGAATAACCACCTTCCTGCAAAGGAATATTATTGTCCTGAAGCGATGCCCGAAGACTTACCTTATCCGATATTTTACCTGTAATCTGAAGGTCTAAATTGGAATTTAGAACCGTATTTTGATTATTTCCGATTGTGACACCACGAGTGATGCTACCAGAGGTATTCAGTCCATCAAACGGAGTTGCTTTTTTAGCATTGGCGTTGTCTATCTTGTATAATTTTTCAGAACCCACATCATTGCTCACCACCTGGCTGGAGCCGTAAAGGCTATATTCTTTGGTTAAAAAATCAGGATATTTTAAGTAATTGACAATTAAGGTATCTGATTCTGAATTGAATTTTTCGTTTAGAAGAAGATGTCCTTTTTGAAAGTTAATTTTATAAAAAGTAGAATCAATAGGTTCATTTTTAGAATTTAAAAGCTGAAAAAAGCCGGAATTGATACTGACATTTTCCAGATGAATGGTGTCTCGTGTGGCAATTACTTTTTTAGTTTTATAGAGCAAATCTGTTTCCTGAGCCTGAAGCCCGGAATAACAAATAAGAGCCATTAAAAACAGTAATTTTTTCAGCATAAATACTTTAACTCTAAAAAGCCAAAAGTAGTATTTATAATTGGGAAATGTTGTGAAGGATGTTTTAGTTTTTGTAACCAATAAAAACAAAAAAGGCTTCACCATGAGTGAAACCTTTCTCTATAATCTGAATTGAATAATTACCTTTTTTACAAACTATTATTTTAATTCTTTAGTTACAATTTGCATTGTCTCACGGCTTACTTGTTTTAGTAAAACTTCTTTGTTTTCTACAACAGTTTCTGCAGCCTGCTCGTTAAAGTGGCGAATCGTGTACAATGTTACATTTTCGTTATAATCAACTTTGAATTTTTTCGAAAGAATGGCATTCAGTTCGTTGAAGTTTCCAAATTTATCTTCTACGCAAACAGAAAAACTAATTGCAGAGTTCTGAATTAAGTTTACTTTCAATTTAAACTGATGGAATAACCCAAAAATTTCACTGATATTTTCTTCCATTATAAAGGAGAAATCAATAGAAGAAAGCGAAATCAAAAGCTGTTCTCTTTTTACGATAAAGCAAGGCAGGTAAGGTTCTAAATCCACTCCTTTAGAAACACAGGTTCCTTTTAATAAAGGATTAACAAAAGATTTTACGTATAAAGGGATTTCTTTTTTCTGTAATGGCTGTAAGGTTTTCGGGTGGATAACCGTCGCTCCGTAAAAAGCAAGTTCAATTGCTTCTCTGTATGAAATCTGGTTTAATAAACTCGCATTTTCAAAATAACGCGGATCTGCGTTCATAACTCCCGGAACGTCTTTCCAGATGGTAACACTTTCTGCATTTAGGCAGTAAGCAAAAATTCCGGCAGTATAGTCAGAACCTTCACGTCCTAAAGTTGTCGTGAAGTTGTTTTCATCAGCACCTAAAAATCCTTGTGTAATGTTTAATATTTTACGAGGCACATTTTTACTTATGTTTTGCTGAGTAGTTTCCCAATCAACTTCTGCATCTCTGTAATTTGCATTGGTTTTAATAAAATTACGGACATCAAGCCATTGTGTCTGGATACCCATGAAATTCATAAAATGACTTAGAATATTAGTTGAAATCAATTCACCAAAACTCACAATCTGATCGTAAACGAAATTGTAATTTGGAGATTTATTATGTGCCAGAAAGTATTCTAATTCTGAAAATTGCTCCTTAACAGCTGCAAAAACGGCATGTTTTTCATCTTCAAATAAATCAAGCAATATTTGATTATGATATTTTTTTATCTCTTGTACAGATAAATTAAGCTCTTCTGATTTATCGAAATAATTTTTGATAACAAGCTCCAGAGCATTTGTGGTTTTCCCCATAGCCGAAACGACTAAAATCACATCTTCATACCCAACTTTTTGTAAAACGTCATAAACGTTTTTAATTCCTTCAGCATCTTTTACCGATGCACCACCAAATTTAAATACTCTCATCTTTAATTTGTATTGTTGAGACGCACTGCAGTGCGTCTCTATCAGTTTTTTAAAATTTTAATGTTTTGACAGGATCATACTCCTTAATTACCTGTCGATTTTTGTTTGATTAATTTATTTTTTCTAAGTACGAATTGATGCCTGCCTCATCCATTTGGACTACTCTCCATTCTTCGATAACTTTTGCGCCTGAGTTTTCGTAGAAATTTACAGCAGGAGTATTCCAGTTAAGAACATTCCATTCGATTCTTCGAACATTATCTTTTTTTCCTTGTTTCATTATTTCAGAATAAAGTGCAGATCCTAAACCGGTTCCACGCATTTTTTCTTTTACAATTAAATCTTCAAGATGAATTGTTTTTCCTTTCCAGGTAGAATAACGATAATAATACAATGCAATTCCAACTATTTCTTTGTCAACCTCTGCAACAAAAACATGAAATAAAGGATTTTCTCCAAAACCATCTCGTACTAAATCTTCTTCGGTTATTAAAACGGCATCTGGCTCTTTTTCGAATATTGCAAGCTCCTGAATCAGTGCTAAAACCGATTTCATGTCTTCAGGTTTTCCTTTTCTAATATCCATAATTCATATTTTTAACCTGTTATTCTCTAATTAAGTATTTTTTTAAATGAAACTTCTTGCATTTCATTAGCAAATATACAATAGTAGCAAACTAACGAAATAATTTTTGAATCATTCTCACAAAAAAAGCGATATTTGTGACTTATAATTAAAAACTACAACGATATAGCAATGGAAGAACGCAATAAAACACTGGGAGAGTTTATTATTGAGAACCAAAAAGCATTTCAGTATTCATCCGGTGAACTTTCCCGGATTATCAACTCTATACGTTTGGCGGCAAAAGTCGTTAACTATAAAGTAAACAAAGCTGGATTAGTGGATATAATTGGCGCAGTAGGCGAACAGAATATCCAGGGAGAAGAACAGCAAAAATTAGATGTCTATGCCAACGAAGTATTTATCCAGACGTTAATAAACCGTGAGATTGTCTGTGGTATCGCTTCAGAAGAAAACGACGAATATATTACTGTCAAGGGGAGCGACAACAGTAATAATAATAAGTACGTGATCTTAATGGATCCTCTTGACGGATCTTCAAATATTGAAGTGAATGTTTCTTTAGGAACTATTTTTTCTGTTTTCAGAAGAATAACACCAATCGGGACTCCGGTTACAAGTGAGGATTTTTTACAGCCGGGAGTCAATCAGGTTGCGGCAGGGTATGTAATTTACGGAACTTCGACCATGTTAGTTTATACAACAGGACATGGTGTAAACGGATTTACTTTGAATCCTGCAATTGGTACATTTTACCTGTCACATCCAAACATGCAATTTCCGAAAGACGGGAACATTTATTCGGTAAATGAGGGAAATTATGTTCACTTTCCGCAAGGGGTTAAAAATTATATAAAATATTGTCAGCGTGAAGAAGAAGACAGACCTTACACCTCAAGATACATTGGAAGTTTAGTTTCTGATTTTCATCGAAATATGATTAAGGGAGGTATTTATCTCTATCCAACAAGTTCGAAAGCACCAAAAGGGAAACTACGTTTGATGTACGAATGCAATCCGATGGCATTCATTGCAGAACAGGCTGGAGGAAAAGCATCAGACGGTTTTGGAAGAATAATGGAAATACAGCCAACAGAACTGCATCAACGAGTTCCGTTTTTCTGCGGAAGCATTAATATGGTTGAAAAGGCAGAGGCGTTTATGGCTGAAACTCTTTAAAATTATCCTCAGCGATAAAAAACAAAACCCGACAAGTTTTAAATTTGTCGGGTTTTATAATTTAATCTCAGCTTTAAACAGAAAAGCAGAATATTATTTGTTCATGTGCTGCATTTCATAAATAAAGGTGTCTCCATCGACTTTTTTGTCTACTAATGACAATGCTTTTGCAATGATATAATTTACATTACTTGGAGTAAATCCTAAGGCAATGCTTATCTTTTTTAATAAAACTTCTTGTTTATCTTCAAGATGATGATCAACATGTACCATTCTTGTTAAATCATATAAACGTTCTAAACGCTGAACATATGAATAAGGTGGATTGATAGGATATTTCAATGGGTCTTCAAGGATTTCTTCATACTCGGACTCTGTTATTTCTAAACGGGAGGCAAGTTTGTCCAAAAAGCTTTTTTCTTCAGGATATACAACTCCGTCTGCTAATGCTACACGAACAATTGCTGAAAAGTGACCTTTGTTTCTTTGTTTGAATTCGCTATCAAATAAATCTGAAAATGACATAATTAAAAGGGTTTTTATTAGGCAAAGATAATTTTTATTTTAAATTATTAATTTTAAAGTTCTCATAAAATTTAACTTATTTTTATCCGTTGTTTTAATAAAGGGCTGTATTTAATTTTTCAAAATAAATCGTAAGTTTACAACCCCAAATGAATTAATATAAGTAGCCTCATGTCAGAATTTTGGATTTATTTTCAGATAGGTTTAAAGCATGTTTTAGATATTCATGCGTATGACCATGTATTGTTTTTAATAGCTTTGACAACACCATATGCTTTTAAGGACTGGAAACGGATTTTGTTGCTTGTTACGGTATTTACAGTTGGTCATACATTAGCATTGTTGCTTTCTGTTTTTGGAATTATAGCAGTAAAAGCAAATCTGGTAGAGTTTTTAATTCCGGTTACTATTTTAATAACGGCATTTTTCAATCTTTTTACAGCAGGGAAAGCATCCAAAAATGAAAGTGTCAATTTAGTTTTTTTTCTGACTCTGTTTTTTGGAATTATTCACGGACTTGGATTCTCAAATTATTTTAAAACTATTTTAGGAGGAACAGCTTCGTCAAAATTAGTACCTTTATTGGAATTTGCACTCGGAATCGAAGCGGCGCAAATAATAGTGGTTTTTGTGGTTTTGGTACTATCATATATAGTGCAGACAGTATTTCGTTTTTCAAAACGCGACTGGGCACTTGTAATGTCGGCTTTTATTATCGGAGTTGTGATTCCGATGATTATAGAGAGCCCAATTTGGAACAGATAAATTAATGGATATAAAAAAATTAAATAAGTACGACAGAGCGTATTTACGAATTGCCAAAGAATGGGGTTCACTGTCGTATTGCAAGCGAAAACAAGTAGGTGCTATAATTGTAAAAGACAGAATGATTATTTCTGACGGATATAATGGAACACCAACCGGATTTGAAAATTGCTGTGAAGATGAAGACGGATTAACGCGTTGGGATGTTTTGCATGCTGAGGCAAATGCGATTTTAAAAGTAGCCAGATCAACACAATCCTGCGAAGGTGCGACTTTATATATTACACTTTCACCATGTAAAGAATGCAGTAAGCTAATACATCAGTCAGGTATTAAAAGAGTAGTCTACCAAAATGGATATCGTGATGATTCCGGAATACAGTTTTTATTAAAAGCAGGTGTTGAGGTAGAGCATATTCCTGTTTTAGGAGAATAATGAAATTCAATTCAAAATATTTGCCAGTAGTTATCGGAGCAACTTTTGCTCTTGGAACTGTTCTCGGGAGCCTGATGAATGCTCCTGTAGAAGATACTCTTTTGGCTAAAAATTACTCAAAAACCAAACTCAATAAACTGATTGATTTTATCAATAATGAGTATGTCGATAGTGTTAATACCGATTCGATTGTAAATTTGACAGTGGATAATATTTTGTCAAAATTAGATCCGCATTCTGTTTATATTCCGCCAAGTGAACAAGCCGAAGTTGCCGAAAGTATGAAAGGTGATTTTGTGGGTGTCGGAATTAATTTTTACATGTATAAAGATTCTGTAGCGATTATTAAACCTGTTGAAAACGGTCCTTCCGCAAAAGCCGGAATTAAATCAGGTGACCGGATTTTATATGCCGGAAAAACGAAATTATATGGAAGAAAACTGCCTTCTGATAGTTTGTTTTCTAAATTAAAAGGAATAAAAGGCTCTGAAATAGAATTAACGGTTTTTAGAAAATCAGAACAAAAGAAATTGAAGTTTAAAATCAAAAGAGATGTTATTCCGCTAAAAAGCGTAGATGCATCTTTGCTACTGGATAATAAAACGGGTTATATCAAAATAAATCGTTTTGCCGAAACGACCTATGATGAGTTTAAGGTCGGGCTTACAAGATTAAAACAAAAAGGAATCCAGTCTTTGGTAATTGATCTTCGTGATAATGGCGGTGGTTATATGGAAGAAGCGGTGGCTATTGCCGATGAGTTTTTGAAAGACAAACAGCTGATTGTTTTTACTAAAAATAAAAATGGCAGTACCGAAAAAACATATGCTACAAAAAGCGGAAGTTTTGAAACGGGAAAAGTAACCGTTTTAATTAATGAAAATAGTGCTTCGGCAAGTGAAATTCTGGCTGGGGCTATTCAGGATAATGACCGCGGAACTATCGTAGGTCGGCGTTCTTTCGGGAAAGGATTGGTACAGCGAGAAATGGATTTTAATGATGGATCGGCAGTTCGGTTAACCGTGGCGAGATATTACACTCCAACTGGAAGATCAATTCAAAAACCGTATGCCAAAGGAAACGAAGAATATTATAAAGAATCTGAAGCGAGAATAAAATCAGGGGAATTATATGCAAAAGACAGTATAAAAGTAGCTGATTCTTTAAAATTTAAAACTCCAAAAGGTAAAATTGTATACGGTGGAGGCGGAATCGTTCCGGATGTTTTTGTGCCAATGGAAGCTGAGCATGGTAATGAAAATGTGGCTTACTTGCTGCAAACAGGAGTTGTAGGTCATTTTGTCTTCGAAGAATTAGATAAAAACAGAAATGTTTTTGCAGGACTTCATTTTAATGAGTTTTTGGCTAAAATGAGAAAATCAGATGCTTATTTTAAAAAATTCAAAAACTACATTTTTATGACGGGTCTGGATCTTAAATTAGACAAAACTAAAGACCTGGTCAATCGTTACATAACTGCTGAATTTGCAAGGCAATTATATGGTGAGTTGTATTATTACGATGTGATTCTGAAAGAAGATGCCATGATTAAAAAGGTTCTGAATCCAAAAAAATAATCATTTAATTTTTTTATAATGAAAACAGAAACTGTTGTAAATGCTGAAATCGAACTTCTGACAGCTATCAAAAAAGCAGATGTTTTGCTATTGGAAAAGATGCTGCATGACGATTTGCTGTTCAATTTACCGGACGGAAATACCATTACCAAAGAATTCGATTTAAATTCATATCGTTCAGGCAAAATGAAAGTCGATTCACTGGAAGCGTCAGATCAAATTATCAATATAATTGATGATACGGCTGTGGTTGCTGTGACCGTTTCTTTAAAAGGAGCATTTGATAATAATCCGATAAGTGGTGCTTTTCGTTATATTAGGGTTTGGAAACAATTTGATGAAAGTTTAAAAGTAATAGCAGGAAGCTGTATCGCTCTACAATAAATAATAAAGAACAAAACATGAAAAATATACTAAAAATAAGCTTTCTATTCGTTTTAATGACTTTTGTAATTTCATGCGCAACTATGAAAGAAAATAATACTGTTTCAGGAAAAGTAGATTCAATAGAAGCCGGAAAAGACGGTTACACTGCTAAGATTACTACTGATGCAAAAGAGGTTTATTTTGCAACCATCAGTATTGTAAATGTAGGGGGACCTCAAAATTACAAACAATTAAAAATAGGCGATAATGTTTCTGTAAAAGGAGAAATCTGGAAAACAGAGGATGAGAAACATATCAAAGTAACAGAAATTGTCTCTGTTAAGTAAACAATTTTTAAGATGAATAAACTAATTTGCATTGATTTTTAATTGATGCATTTTTTTTTGAAATAAAGGAAGAAATGTTAACCGAATAAATCCATAAAGCTTGAAATGAAATTAATTAATTCTTTTTTTAGTCTAAGTACGATTGTAATTGTTGGTTTCATTAGTGTTTTTTGGATTGGAAGCTATGAGCAAAAAATGAAACTGGTTGATGAATTACCTCTCTCGTTCATTTATCGTTTTTTAGAATTGTCAGCAATTGGTGCAATTGGCATAGGGATGCTTCTTCTTTTTAATTATCTTATAGATAAATTAATTTTGAAGGATGTGAATGTTTCTAAGCTTATAAAACTTGGTATTAGAAGTTTTGTGCCTGTAGTTCTGATTGCTTTGCTTGGGACAATATTGTTCTTTTTGTAAATCTAGCGAATGCTATCATGCGCGTGAGTCTGCACACCGTTATTCCATAAAGTAAGAATATCCGTAGCAACGGCAGCGCCACTTCCGGCTGCAATGGCCAATTGGCTTCTCCAGCCTGCTAAAGTACCAATAACATAAATGCCATCAGCTACTTTATGATCGTCATTTTTAAGCTGGATACGTTTTTTTTCCGGTAAAGCTTTTTTGTGAGGCTCTACATATTGCATCAAACCTTCGATGTCAAAAGTATTCGCAGAACCAATTCCGATAATAACGTTTTTTGATTGGTATGAATTTTTGTTTGTGGTAACTGTAAATTCTGGGTAAACGCCCTCAACTTTAATTGCTTTTTCATTTGGAATCTGAGTAATATGAGGATAAGTCGTCGCCAGATCATGAGTGCTTTCTGTAAGCAATTCAGATCCTAATTTGCCAGGTGTTATTCCGTAAGCATTATAGAAAATGGCTTCCTGTAAAGAAGAGTTTTTCTGATGTGTAAAAATTCCGATTTTTTTATCGGTAACAAAAGCTTTGTTTTTGGCAGATCCTAAAACGAGTGCACAGGATATTCCCGAAACGCCTCCGCCTAAAATTAAAACGTCAAACATATTATCTCCCGTTTGTTTTTTCTTCTATTTTTTTTGAGATTCTAAAAATCAAAAGAATTAAAACGGCACAGAATGAAGCAGCGATTCCAATAAGAGCTACAGCACTGTCTCCTTCAAACGGATTTTGAAAGTCAAGCTGAGTGATATTAAAAACAATTAAAGCTAATGCCAAAACCACTAAGATGGAAGTAAAGATTTTCATAGGATATTTGTTTGTCTAAAATAATAAAGCAGAGCTTTTTGAGCTGTATTTTAGAATTTTATGGAGCAAATTTAAAAAAATATCCTTTAGACGAACAAACCTTTAACATTAGCTGCAAATAATTTAACAGCTATTGCTAAGAGAATTACCCCAAATGTCTTTCTAACTACTCCAAGCCCGTTTTCTCCCAGTAGATTTTCAATTTTTTTGGATGATTTTAAAACAATATATACAAGAATAATATTTAATAAAATGGCAATGATAATATTAATAGTATGAAATTGAGATCGTAACGAAAGTAAAGTAGTCATTGTCCCTGCCCCGGCGATTAACGGAAAAGCTAACGGAACGATTGATGCAGATCCTGGTTCTTCGTCACGGTAAATTCTAATTCCTAAAATCATTTCTAAAGCCAGAAAGAATAATACAAACGAACCAGCAACAGCAAATGAATGAACGTCAATGCCAATAAGGTTCAGCAAGCCTTCTCCAACAAAAAGGAAAACAATCATAATTGTTCCTGCAACAAGTGAAGCTTTTTCGGAATCAATATGTCCTACCTTTGCCCTTAAATTTACAATGATTGGGATAGAGCCTACAATATCAATAACTGCAAACAGCACCATGCTTACTGTAATGATTTCTTTTAAACTGATTTCTAGCATATCACTTTGATTTTAAGGGATTAAAAACTGTTGCAAAAGTAAATAATAAAGTTAGGTGTTTTTTCTCCAGAAAGTATTTTTGTTATAAAAACATGTTTTTGTCCTTAAATAAAAATAATTTGTAACAATTGCTGTGTTTTGCCACAGAGTTTCGCAAAGTTTTTTTACAAAGCTTAACTAAGTAATATTTTAAACAGCATTTATAAAAAAGAAATCTTAGTAAAACTTTGTGGTTGCCTTTGTGAGTCTTTGCGAAATATGTTTTTATCCATATTCTTTGACTATCTTTGCACTTTATAAATTTCAGTATTTTATTATCATGTTTCAGTTAGGTAAAACCATTATTTCGGAGGATATTCTTGAAAAAGAATTTGTATGCAACTTGTCGGCTTGTAAAGGGGCGTGCTGTGTTGATGGAGATGCCGGTGCACCTTTAAGTGAAGCAGAAACCAAAATACTGGAAGATATATATCCTAAAGTAAAGCCTTTTTTACGTAAAGAAGGAATTGAAGCTATCGAAGCACAGGGAACCTGGGTAAAAGGAACTGACGGTGATCTTGAAACCCCGCTAATTGATAATAAAGATTGTGCTTACGTAATTTTTGATGGTAAAACCGCTCTTTGCGGAATCGAACAAGCCTACAATCAGGGAATCGTTGACTGGAAAAAACCTGTTTCCTGTCATTTGTATCCAATCCGTGTGAAAGATTTTACCGAGTTTGCTGCAGTTAATTATGATAAATGGGATATTTGTGACGAAGCCTGTTCTCTGGGAAAAGAATTAGAAGTTCCGGTTTATAAATTTGTAAAAGAAGCACTTATTCGTCGTTTTGGAGAAGACTGGTATATTGAACTTGAAAAGGTAGCTGAAGAATACAAAAAAGTGTAAAATCAGCACCCTTATTTAAGGTATTATTTTGATGTTTTTTAACTCAAAAAATAAAATTTTTAACCCAAAAAAAACTTTTTAAAACAATCTTAAATTGCTTGCTTTTTATTTTAAAAAGTCTATATTCTACGGGGCTTTAGGGGATAATTGAGTTATTTAAGTATTTCATTTACAGTAAATTAAATATTGTCTGAAAAAAGTTTCAATTTTTACCCTTTGTTAAAAACTACGCTCGATTGTGAATAAGTTTGACTTTTATTTTTGGCGATAAATGACAATCTTTGTAATCGTTCTGAATAAGGGGAAATTCATTATAAAAATTAAACAAAAATACAATGTCACAAGTTGAACCAATTTTACAAGAAAATAAGAATCGTTTTGTTATTTTTCCAATTAAACATCATGATATTTGGGAATGGTATAAGAAAATGGAAGCTAGCTTCTGGACTGCCGAAGAAATCGATTTGCATCAGGACTTGACAGATTGGAACAATAAACTAAGTGACGACGAACGATATTTCATCAAACACATTTTAGCATTCTTTGCTGCTTCTGACGGAATCGTAAATGAAAACCTTGCCGAAAATTTTGTAAACGAGGTACAATATGCGGAAGCTAAATTTTTCTATGGTTTCCAAATTATGATGGAGAATATTCATAGTGAAACATATTCTTTACTAATTGATACTTACGTAAAAGATGAAGCTGAAAAAGCAGAATTATTTAATGCTTTAGAAGTTTTTCCTGCGATTGGTAAAAAAGCAGAATGGGCTTTGAAATGGATTGAATCTGATTCCTTTGCTGAAAGACTAATCGCTTTCGCAGCAGTTGAAGGTATTTTCTTCTCAGGTGCTTTCTGTTCAATTTACTGGTTGAAAAAACGTGGATTAATGCCGGGATTGACTTTTTCTAATGAGTTAATTTCCCGCGACGAAGGCGTACATTGTGATTTTGCGGTTCACTTGCATAATCATCATCTAATAAACAAAGTTCCGAAAGAAAGAATTAAAGAAATTATTGTTGATGCCTTAAATATTGAAAGAGAATTTGTAACAGAGTCTCTTCCGGTAAGTTTGATTGGAATGAATGCTGCATTAATGACACAATATTTAGAATTTGTTGCCGACAGATTATTAGTTGAATTAGGTTGCGAACGTGTATATGGATCAGCGAATCCGTTTGATTTCATGGACATGATTTCTCTTCAGGGAAAAACCAATTTCTTTGAGAAACGTGTTGCCGAATATCAAAAATCAGGTGTGATGAACACAGATAGTGATGCTCAAAAAATATCGTTTGACGCAGATTTTTAGAACAAACTGCATTTTAGTGGCCACCACGACCACTAAAAGACAATAAAATTAAGAAACGAAAGTTTCTAATACTAGACAATTTTTAAGATTGGATCTGATTCCCAAATCGAAGATCCGGTTGCATTTTTTACGATTTTTTGATCTATATTTTAGATTGAAGAACGGATTGCTATGAGGATTTTACAATTCTCAGAAAAAAATAAATAATTTAAAAACACGCAATGTTTATGTACCGGAATTTGTTTCCGGTGCCTTTCATTTTTTCAATAACTATAAAAAAAGTAAGCTTATGTATGTAGTAAAAAGAGATGGCCATAAAGAGCCTGTAATGTTTGATAAGATTACAGAAAGAATCAAAAAATTGTGTTACGGGCTTAATGAGCTTGTAGATCCTGTTAAGGTAGCCATGAGAGTTATCGAAGGATTGTATGACGGAGTTTCTACATCTGAATTAGATAATCTTGCGGCAGAAACAGCAGCTTCTATGACTATTGCACATCCTGATTATGCGCAATTGGCAGCTCGTGTGGCAATCTCCAATCTGCATTCAAATACCAAAAAATCGTTCTCAGAAACGATGAAGGATATGTACAACTATGTTAATCCAAGAAATGGTCAGGACGCACCGTTACTTTCGGATGAGGTGTTTAAAGTAATTCAGGAAAACTCAGCTTTCTTAGATTCGCATATCATTTATACAAGAGATTTTAATTACGATTACTTTGGTTTCAAAACGTTAGAGCGTTCTTACCTTCTTAAAATAAACGGAAAAATTGTTGAGCGTCCACAGCATATGCTAATGCGTGTTGCAGTTGGGATTCACTTAGACGATTTAAAATCGGTTATTGAAACTTATGATTTGATGTCTAAAAAGTTCTTCACGCATGCAACGCCAACGTTGTTTAATGCAGGAACTCCAAAACCGCAAATGTCTTCTTGTTTCCTATTGGCAATGCAGGATGATAGTATTGATGGTATTTATGATACTTTAAAACAAACGGCTAAAATCTCGCAATCAGCCGGAGGAATTGGTCTTTCTATTCATAACGTTCGTGCAACAGGATCTTACATTCGTGGTACAAACGGAACTTCAAACGGAATCGTACCAATGTTGAGAGTATTCAACGATACGGCTCGTTACGTAGATCAGGGTGGTGGAAAACGTAAAGGAAGTTTTGCGATTTACATTGAAACCTGGCATGCCGATATCTTTGATTTCTTAGACTTAAAGAAGAACACCGGAAAAGAAGAAATGCGTGCAAGAGATTTATTCTTCGCTATGTGGACATCTGATTTATTCATGAAACGTGTTCAGGAAGATGGGGCCTGGACGTTAATGTGTCCAAACGAGTGTCCGGGATTGTATGATGTTTACGGAGACGAATTCGAAGCCTTATATTTGGATTACGAATTTAGAGGAAAAGGTAGAAAAACCATTCGTGCACGTGAATTATGGGAGAAAATCCTGGAATCACAAATCGAAACGGGAACGCCTTATATGTTGTACAAAGATGCAGCAAACCGTAAATCGAACCACAAGAATTTAGGGACAATTCGTTCTTCAAACTTGTGTACTGAGATTATGGAGTATACATCAAAAGATGAAATTGCAGTTTGTAATTTGGCTTCTATTTCGTTACCAATGTTCATCGAAAACGGAAAATTCGATCACGAGGCACTTTATAATGTTACAAAACGTGTTACCCGTAACCTGAACAAAGTAATCGACAGAAACTACTATCCGGTAAAAGAAGCAGAAAACTCTAACTTACGCCACCGTCCGGTTGGATTGGGAGTGCAAGGTTTAGCAGATGCTTTTATCATGCTTCGTATGCCGTTTACAAGTGATGAAGCTAAAAAACTGAATCAGGAAATTTTCGAAACTCTATACTTCGCAGCCGTAACCGCTTCTATGGAAATGGCGAAAGAAGAAGGACCATATTCTACATTTGAAGGATCTCCAATGTCTAAAGGAGAATTCCAGTACAACATGTGGGGAATGAAAGATGAAGAATTATCTGGTCGTTGGGACTGGGCATCTTTAAGAAAAGAAGTGGTAGAGCACGGAGTTCGTAACTCATTATTGGTTGCGCCAATGCCAACTGCTTCAACTTCTCAGATTCTGGGTAACAACGAAGCTTTTGAACCGTATACATCAAACATTTACACACGTCGTGTATTGTCAGGAGAATTCATTGTAGTAAACAAGCATTTATTGCATGATTTGGTAGAAAGAGGTTTATGGAATGAGACTTTGAAGCAGGAAATCATGCGTCATAACGGATCAGTTCAGAATATTGATGTGATTCCGCAAGACCTGAAAGAATTGTATAAAACTGTTTGGGAAATGTCGATGAAAGACATTATCGATATGTCTCGTCAAAGAGGATATTTCATTGACCAATCGCAATCATTGAACTTGTTCATGCAGGATGCCAACTATTCTAAACTAACGTCAATGCACTTCTACGCTTGGCAGTCAGGTTTAAAAACAGGAATGTATTACCTGAGAACAAAATCAGCAGTTGATGCGATTAAATTCACATTAAACAACGATAAAAAAGAAGAAACACCAGCTTTAGTTGCAGAAACTGAAGAAATCAATATTGAGGAATACAAAGCGATGTTGTTAAAAGCACAAGCTGCAGGTCCTGAAGATTGTGAGATGTGTGGGTCGTAAAGGAGATTTGTTTTAAAATAAATAACCTTACCATTTAGAAATTGTCTAATAGGTAAGGTTATTATTTTTTATTTTTATTAAATATTCTTATTTGTTTTCCTGTAAAGAAGAAGATAAATAAGAAAATAACTTATGTTTTTTAAATAAGAAACGCCTCAAAAGAGGCGTCGGACTAAAGATGCTATCTTTAGTGTTGTTTATGTGGTGCAAATATAATGAATAAATTATGAGCGAAACAAATGTTTTGGTAAAAAAAGAAAGAGTAATTGTTTATGTCGACGGTTTTAATTTATATTTTGGCATGCTAGATGCTGGATTTGATTATTGTAAATGGCTTAACTTAAGACTTTTGGTTGAGAATTTATTACAATCAAATCAAGTGTTAGTAGAAGTTAAATACTTTACAAGTAGAGTTAGTAATAATCCAGATAAACAAAAGAGACAAACTACTTATATAGAAGCTTTGGAAAGTGTAGGAGTTAATATATATTATGGTAATTATCAATCTGATACAGTTGAGTGTAGAAGGTGTAATAATGTTTGGCCAACATATAATGAAAAGATGACTGATGTAAATATTGCAACACAAATTTTAATTGATGCTTATCAAGATAAATATGATATGGCAATGTTAATTTCTGGAGATAGTGATTTGGTTCCTCCGATGAGGGCTGTCCATGAAATATTTAAAAACAAAAGGGTTTTTGCTGCTTTTCCACCGAAACGGCATAATCAATCGGTAGCTTTAATAGCTAAAGGATCATTGACTATTGGTCGTAAAAAACTTGTGGATAGTCAATTTGGATTAGAAGTACATAAGAAAGATGGATATGTCTTAAAAAAACCAAAAGATTGGGAATAAAATTTCTTATAAGTAGAAAAGATTTTAGAACAAGTATTTAATCTTAATGGCTAAGAACCTCAAAATTACTCAAATTAAACCTTTCCAATAAACATAAGTCTTATTCTTAAATAATTCTTAATTTATGAAAAAAAGCAATCTTTGGTCGTTACGATTAGGCTTCTCAGGAAAGGAAGCTGCTAAAATTGAAAAAATAGGATTAGAAAAATTTCTAAAGAAATCTTATGATTCAAAATTTGATACTCAACTTCCTGCTTTTTTACAAGACAGTCCCAAAACAATTGCTGAATACAAAGAATTGCGTCAATCCGCAAAAAATCTCGATCCCGAAGAGAAAAATAAAATTCAGAGAAAAGAAACCCTAACTACAGCTGAATTAAAAAAATGGTGGGTTGCCAAAATGCAAACCGATGAATTTCCGTTACGCGAAAAAATGGTTTGTTTCTGGCACAATCATTTTGTATCCACTTCGCAAAAAGTAAAAATCAATTACTGGATTTACCAGCACAATATGATTTTACGTGAAAATGCTTTTGGGAATTTCAAGGAACTTACCAAAAAAATGGTGAAATCGAATGCTATGGTCAAATACCTTGATAATGTCGATAATAAAAAAGGCAAAATTAACGAAAACTTAAGCCGCGAACTACTGGAACTATTCACGATCGGAATCGGAAATTATACTGAAGAAGATATCAAAAACGGTGCAAGAGCTCTGGCAGGATTAAATTATGGTGATGAGGGTGGGATTTACAGGAAAAATTTAGAAGATAACAGCAACAAAACCTATTTTGGAAGAACGGGAAATTGGAAATCTGATGATTTGGTTGATATTATTTTCGAACAAAAAAGCATTCCGTATTTAATTACACGAAAAATTCTGAAATGGTTTCTTTACGACAATCCTTCAGAAGAATCTGTAAAATATTATGGTGATTATTTCAAAAAAGTAAATTTTGAAATCGCGCCATTGCTTACCAAAATCTTTACAGAAGAATATGCAAAGGATATTTTGGGCAATAAAATCAAGGATCCTTTGATTTATATTTCACAGCTTATTGACGAATTACAACTGAAAGATTATGACGAAGCAATGATTGTCGCTTTTCTAAAGCAACAAGGAATGGATTTGTATAATCAGCTCAATGTAAAAGGCTGGGATGGCGGAAATTCATGGCTGACTTCACAGGTATATCTGCAGCGAAACAATACTTCAGATTTGCTTTGCAGTGGACGGAGTCTTTCAAAAAAAATAATCAATAATATGATGAATGAAGACAATCCGAAACAGAAAAGAGAATTAGAGAAAAGGGAGGTCAAAATACAATATGATTCTGAAGGAAACAATAAAACGATTATTACGGAATTGTCCAACAGGCTATTATTTAAAGTAAATGATTCGACGCAAAAAGACATGGAAAATTTACTGAAATATGATTTTGATCCTAAAAATCCTAATGCCAATTATGCAGTTGTTCGTTTGTTTAATTATATCACTAAGCTGCCGGAATATCAGTTGATTTAAAAATCTATCATTATGAACAGAAGAAATTTTCTAACCTTAACGGGGACGTTTACTGGAGGAATGCTGGTACTACCAAGTTTTTTACATGCTTTTGGTGCGCAGGATAATTTGATTATTGGCGAACAATGTCTGGTTTTTATTCAGCTTAATGGAGGAAACGACGGCTTGAATACTTTTATTCCGTACGATGATCCTTTGTATTATGATTTCAGAACTAAAATTGCCCTAAATAAAGATGCAGTTGTAGGTAAAAATAAAGGGATGGCTTTTCATCCCGCATTAAAGGATTTTGCCCAGATGCAGCAAAACGGAGATTTAACGGTAATCCAAAATGTGGGTTATCCGGAACCGGTTCGCTCTCATTTTCGCAGTCAGGAAATTTGGCAAACGGCTGCAGATTCGAATAAATATATTAACGAAGGCTGGTTAGGACGTTACTTGGATCTGCAATGTCACGATCATCAGCCAACGGCAGGAATCAATCTCGATTCGATAGATAATCTGGCATTAAAAGGATTGGAACCGAATACAATAACAGTAAAAGATCCGGATCGTTTTAAAGTAAAATCAAATAAGGAAAATGAAAAACTATCCGATAATCCGCAATTGGATTTTGTCCGAAAAATAGCTAATTCGGTTGTTGAAGGATCGGATGATATTCAGAATGCGCTGAAACAATCCAAAACCGAAATCAGTTATCCTAAAACGGGATTGTCCAAAAACCTGGAATGGATTGCCAGATTGGTAAAAGGAAACCTGAATTCAAAAGTGTATTATACATCCCTTGGAGGATTCGATACGCACGACAATCAGCTTTCTATCCACGAAAGAAAATTGACAGAATTAAATGATGCGTTATTTAGTTTTTATAATGATCTGAAACAGGCACAATTGCTTCAAAATGTTACTGTTGTTGTGTTTTCTGAATTTGGAAGACGTGTTAAAGACAACGGAAGCGGAACCGATCACGGAACTGCAGCGCCAATGTTTGTAATTGGAGGAAGTAATAAAGGAACAATTCTGGGCAATAATCCAAATTTAGCCGATTTGGATAACGGCGATTTAAAACACCAAATTGATTTTAGATCGGTATATGCTTCTTTGTTACAGCAAAAAATGGGTTTTGATTATTCAAAAATCGGAATTAAGAATAATCCGGTTTCGGGATTGTTTTAATAACTATTTCAATTTGCTAGGGACATACCCAAAATATTTTTTGAATGCCACTGTAAAATGCTGTGGGTTTTTATATCCAACTTCATAAGCCACTTCAGAAATATTCATCTTTTTTTGGGATAGTATTTCCTTTGCCTTTTCCATTCTAATACGCGTCAGGTAATGAAATATAGGTTCCCCGTAAACTTGTTTGAAATTCCTGTTAAGTTTATAGCGGTTCATACCAATTTTAAGAGCCAGCTCTTCAACGGTAATTGAGTTTTGAATGTTTTTTCGGAGTGTTGTTTCCACTCTGTTTATTTGTTCCTGTTCTATTCCGCTAAGAAGTATCAGCGAATTTATTTCTTTCCGATCTTTCATTTTAGAAAACATGTAAAGTAATATTTGGATTATTTCATATTCCCAATAAACTAAATCAGTCTCTTTTTCTTGCGAATTTTTAATTACGTTATCCAGGATGGTTTTCAAAACTTTGGGAATTTTTTCTCCCTTTTCCCACATTTTAAAAGATGTCTTTTCTTTTAAGGCGATACCAAACGAACCACTTATTTTATAAAAATCATTTTTGAAAATTTTTCGTATAAATTCTTCGCTGCATTCAATTTCTACGGACTTTCTTTTACCCGAATGCCAATTTAAAACACCATTCACTACAGGTAAATAAAAGAAATTGTACTGACCATTTTCAATAGTTATTGCTATATCAGTGCTGTTATTTGGCACAAAATTAATCTTTCCTTCAATTTCAAAATGCAATTTGATAAAAGGCGAATCCTGTTTTATATCGAATACAAGTGGAGAATTGATATCGAAATCATTTATTATGATGATAGCCCCATCCAAATAAACTCTTTTGTTTAGCATATTAATAGTATGAGTGAAAAACTAATTTAAATAAAATTGTTTTTGATAGTTTGTATTTGCCCAAATGCGTATGTAATAATGCGTTTTGCGTTAGTTTTTATCGATTCGGAAAATATAATTTCGCATCATCATCTTATTTAAACTAAATAAAAACAAATGTATGTAAAAATGCAGTCTTCTGCTTTTATAAAATTTAATTTTTTGGCACTGAATTTTAAAACAAAATGGAGTCTAAACATTTTTACAATTGTCTTCTCGGTTCAATTCTTGTCTGCACAGTATAATTCTCAAAATGATACAATCAAAAGTAATGTACTTAAAGAGGTTGAAATTAGCACAGGCACTAAAGCCAAAACTAAAGAAGCCATAAAAATTGATATTTTGGATGTTAAAAGTTTGCGAAATACTTCTACGACATTAGGTGGTGCAATTAACAGAATGTCTGGAATAAGAATCCGGGAAACCGGTGGTTTGGGCTCGTCAAACAGTATTATTATTAATGGATTTACAGGTCGTGCGGTGAAATATTTCAAAGATGATATTCCTTTGGATTACCTGGGAGAATCATTTAATGTTTTGACTTTGCCTACCACAATGCTGAATCGGGTTGAAGTTTATAAAGGAGTTCTTCCCACTAATTTAGGAGCCGATGCTTTAGGAGGAGGTGTAAATTTCGTAACACAAAGAAATAAAAAAAAACACTTAGAATTGAGTTATGAATATGGCTCTTTCAATACACAACGACTTACTTTTAATTCTTATTCAATAAGTAAAAATGAAAAATATTTTGCCGGAATTGATGGTTTTATAAATCATTCAGATAATGATTATAAGGTTGATGCAAAAGTGGTAGATCCTGAGACCAGTACTTTATCTGAGAAAAATGTAAGACGTTTTCACGATAAGTTTACAAATGGTTATGTCGAAATTCACGGAGGAATCAGAAAGTTTTTATTCGCCGATGAATTGAAAATAGGAATTACTCTGACCAGATCAAAAAAAGACCAGCAACACGGGGTTTTAATGACCAATCCTTTTGGTGAAATTTATATAAAAGAATCAGTAATTGCACCAACGCTTCATTATAGAAAAGCATTTCTTGAGAACAAATTGGTTTTTACAAATTTCAATACTTATTCTTTAATAAACAGTAAAGTGGTTGATACTTGTGGCTGTGCCTATGATTGGTACGGAAACAAGACCATAGTTATAGCAAGAGAAGGTGAAGCCGATGCTGACGGTTCATTAGCCAATATCAATTTTAAGAATTTCATCAACAGGACTTTTTTAAATTATACAATCAATACAACAAATTCGGTTTCGTTTAATCTTGTTTATTCGGATCAGGTTCGTAAAGGATCAGATCCGTATGGTCCGGTTTATTATTTTTCAGGCAGGGATATTTTATCTGTTCCGGCAACTTACAAAAAAGTGGTTATTGCATTAGGTTGGGAAAGTAAATATTTTAAAGAGAGACTGACCAATAATTTTATTCTCAAAAACTACAATTTTGAAACCAGCGGAACTGATGGTGGCCGATCCAGTTATAATGAAGAAGCAGTTAAAAATAAAGGAACAAATTTTGGTTTTGCAGAAGCTTTAAAATACAAAATCAATGAGAAATCATTCCTCAGAGTAGGAGTAGAAAACGCTTACCGATTACCGGAACAAGGCGAAATCTACGGAGACGGGCAGTTTTTATTATCCAACTTTAATTTGAAACCCGAAAAAAGTTTGAATGCCAATATTGGATATCGTTATGACGCCACAAACAAACATTATTTTGAAACCAATATTTTTTATCGTAGAACCGAAAATTTAATTATTCTGGTTCCTGTTTTTATGCCGTTTTCTCAATACAATAATGTAAATAAAGTCCGGGGATATGGAGTTGAACTTGATGGAGGTTATCATTTTACCAATTGGCTGAATATTATATCAAATCTTACCTACCAAAATCTGCGATTGTTTGGAATTACAGATCCGGCAGAAATTTTCCTGAACGAAGCCCGACTTAGAAACACACCTTTTCTATTTGGAAACATCTCATTGAATTTCAATAAAAATGAGGTTTTTAAGCAAGATGATACTTTCAAGGCCTATTATAATTATTCCTATACACATAATTATTATTTAGCCAATGTTCCAAAATCGTCCGAACCTTCAAATATTTTTGAGAAACCAAAAATGGATACCGATTTGGTTATCCCTTCGCAAAATTTACATTCAGCAGGAGTTGTCTATTCCTTAAATAAAGAAAAAATAAACTTTGGCCTTGAGGTCAGAAATATATTCGACGAAAAACTATTTGACAATTTTAAGGTGCAAAAAGCAGGAAGAAGCTTTTATCTTAAAATCAGATATTTATTTAATTAAATCCATTATTAAAAAACAAATTATGTATCAAAATTTAAAAAAAGCATTAGTTGTGTTAGGTTTTACAGCTACTTTATTTATGACATCCTGTTCCAGTGATAAAAATGATTCTGAAGCATCAGGAACTGAAAATTATGTTATTATGTCCGGTGAATCTACCAATCCGTTTTCTGGATATATTACTTCTTTTGGAAATACTTTACCGTCTGGACAGTTTTCCAATATTAAAACATCTTCCAAACAAATATTAGGAAGTTTAGGTATGAGAACTATAGGAAAATATTTCTACAAAATGGCTAATTTCCAATATGAGGCTGGGGTTCAGAAATTTAGTGTTACGGCTACCGGAGAAATTAAAGATGAAGGTTTTATTGCTTGCGGAAAAGCAGTTTTGGGTTCCGCTCAATATACTGTTGTTAACGAAACCACAGGCTTCTACTTTGACGGAGACAGAGGAACATTAAAAATCCAGAAGTTTAATCCTTCAACAATGCAAAGAACCGGCGAGATTGATTTGTCTGCAACATTAGCCAATAATGCTGTCGAATATATATCTGTTGGACAGAACTGTTTGATGGTGAAAGAAGGAAAACTGTTTGCAAACATTCATTATGGAAAATCAGCTTCAAAAGGGTTTTTGGATGCAGTTGATGATAAAATTCGTTTTGCAGTAATTGATATTGCCACAGGAACTTTAGACAAAGTAACTACTTTCACAACCGGAAGTCCACAACAAGTATGCTGGTTTACCGATAATTCGATGTGGGACCTGGGTGATGACGGTGCTTTGTATTTCTGTACTTTAGGAAAAGTAGCTGGTGGAGCCTCTAAAATTTTGCGTTTCAAAGCAGGTGCAACTGATATTGATACCACGTGGAAATTAGAAATGGACGATTATAAACTGAATGGTTGTTTTGTAAATGTAATTGCAAAAGGCGAAAAAATCTACACCAGGATTCCAACAGAAAGTTTGAAATCTGATTTTTCTAATCTGTATGGCGATATTTGGAGTCCAACAATTATTGATATTAATACCAAAGCAGCGACCACTATTTCCGGGATTCCGGTTTGTGAGTTTAAAGGTAATGAAGAGGCCATGGTAGAAGTAGATGGTAAAATCCATTTTCTAATTTCAAATACCAGTTTAGGAACTAATGGAGTCTATAAAGTAGAAGGAACAACAGGAACACAATTATTCAACCTGACTCAGGGCGGAAGAATCGTTGGTTTTGGAAAATCTAAATAATAAATTATGAACACAATAACTAAGATATCTTTTTGCTGGTTGCTAATTGTAGTAGCATTGGCTTATCACGTACAGTATGAAATGTCCGGACTGTTCTTTGGAAAAGACATAAAATCTCCTGAGGCTACTGGTGAAATACCTTATGGTCTGCATTATTTCAATATAGCAGTAACTATAATTCCGTTATTTTTTGCTTTGTTGACAGCATTTGTAAATGATAAAAGCTTTGTAGTTGCTTCACTCGTTTATGCTATTTTGTTTTTATTGCTAAATGTGTTTCACGTCATAACAACAGCAATGGAAGATATTTCTAATTTGACACAAATGACTTTACTTACTTTTGTTACGGTTGCGAATGTGCTTTTAGTGCTATCAATTAATAAATGGAGGAAAGAAGTACTTTAAAGACAGAAGTTATTTTATTGCTTTTGTTTTAAAACTTTTCAAAACCAATTGTATAAATCTCATTTCAAGCCTGATTTATTAAAATATCATACAAAACTGCTTTAATTTGTTAAGAAATCCTTTTTTGTTTCATAAAATGCAATATTTTTTTTGGTGCGTTTAAAATAATTTATACATTCGCACAGAATTTAAAAAAATAACACAAACAAAATGGCAACTAACCGTTTTTATTTTAGCAACAACTTTTATTTCTTCTTTAGTAGAAGTTAGGATTGTGCTATGGTTATTTGAAACAAAATTAAAAGACAAATAAAACTAATATACAATCCTGATGAAAATCAGGATTTTTTTTTGACTATATGACAACTAAAATTGCAATACAAGGTATCAAAGGTTCTTTTCATCATCAGGTAGTGAAAGAGTATTTTACTGAAAATGTTGAAATTGACGAATGTTTATCTTTTGAAGAATTAGTAGACAGCCTTATTGCCGGAAAATCAGATCAGGCGGTTATGGCAATCGAAAATTCTATTGCAGGGCCTATTATTCCTAATTATGCTTTGATAGACAAGAATAATTTACACATTATAGGAGAACATTATTTAAGCATTCACCAAAATTTAATGGCTTTAAGAGGTCAGACAATTGAAGACATAAAAGAAGTTCATTCGCACCCAATGGCATTATTGCAATGTATGGATTTCCTGAAAACGTATCCAAACATCAAATTGGTTGAAGATAAAGATACAGCCGAAACAGCAAGAAGAATTCAGGAAAAACAATTAACCGGAATTGCGGCAATAGGAAGTAAGGTAGCTTCAGAAATGTATGATCTTGAAATTATTGCTCCGGAGATTCAGACGATCAAAAACAATATGACCCGTTTTGTAATCATTAAAAAACAAAATTCATTTTTACCTGAAAGCGAAATCAACAGAGCTTCAATCAAATTTGAACTGGATCATAAAAGAGGAAGTTTGGCGGCAGTTTTAAATGTAATGAGCGACTGCAAGCTTAATTTAACAAAAATTCAGTCTCTTCCAAAAATTGAAACACCATGGAAATATTCGTTTTTCGTAGATGTAACATTTGAGAAATACGAAGATTATGCAAAAGCAAAAGCATTATTGAATATAATGGCAGAATATTTTAAAGTGTTGGGGGAATATAGAAATACGAAACCTTAATTAAGTGATTAGTACTTAGTCCTTAGTTTAAAAAATTAAAAAGAGCATAAAGCTTATGGCTTAAAGCCTAAAGCAAAAAATAAGAATCATGATTACAACAGCAAAACGATTAGATACAGTTGAAGAATACTACTTCTCCTCAAAATTGAGAGAAGTAAGACAGCTGATGTCTGAAGGAAAACCGATTATCAGTATGGGAATTGGAAGCCCTGATTTGAGTCCGTCAAAAGCAGTAATTGAAGCAGTCGCTGCAGCAATTCAGGATGAAAACGGGCATGGTTATCAAAGCTATCAGGGATTACCGGAAATGAGACAGGCGATGGCGGATTTTTATAAAGATCAGTTTGGTGTTGCAATGAATCCGGACAATGAGATTTTACCATTGATGGGTTCGAAAGAAGGAATTATGCATATTTCGCTTGCATTTTTAAACGAAGGCGATCACGTTTTGATTCCGAATCCGGGTTATCCAACTTATACTTCGGTAACCAATTTGGTTCAGGCAGTTCCGGTTTATTATGATTTGAAAGAGGAAAATGCCTGGGAACCGGATTTTGAAGCTTTAGAAAAATTAGATCTTTCGAAAGTAAAAATTATGTGGCTTGGATATCCGCATATGCCAACAGGAGCGAGAGGAAGTTTAGCGTTATTTGAAAAATTGGTTGCTTTTGCTAAAAGACACAATATATTATTGATCAACGACAATCCGTACAGTTTTGTTTTGAATGATAATCCTATGAGTTTATTGCAGGTTAAGGGCGCAAAAGAGGTGGCTTTAGAATTGAATTCACTTAGTAAAACGTTCAACATGGCGGGCTGGAGAGTCGGAATGGTTTTGGGAAATCCTGAAATTATTGATGCAGTTTTAAAAGTAAAAAGCAACATGGACAGCGGAATGTTCTACGGAATTCAGAAAGGAGCGATTGCAGCTTTAAAATGTGATAAATCGTGGTTTGAAGATAATAATAAAATTTACAGACGCCGAAGAGAATTAACGGAAAAACTGGCTGAGAAACTAGGTTGTAAAGTATATAAAGAAGGAGTTGGATTATTCGTCTGGGCAAAACTTCCGGAAGGAATAGCATCAGCAGAGAAGTTCATTGACGAAATATTATATGAGAAGCATATTTTCATTACACCGGGAACCATTTTCGGTAGCAATGGTGAAGGATATATCAGGTTCTCATTGTGTGTGAAAGAAGAGAAAATACAGGAGGCGATTGATCGATTTTAGTATTTTAAGATTATAGAACCAAGAGCCAAGACTTTTTAACTATTGTCAGGCTGAGCGAAGTCGAAGCCCAAGTTCCAATTGGAGTGCCCTTCGACTTCGCTCAGGGTGACAGAAGAAATAAAAGGTCTTGAAGAAACGAGAAGCCCTAGCCCTGATAGAAGCGGCATCCTTTTGTGACGGTGTTCGACACAAAAGATACAGCGGATAGCAGGAATTAGCTTCAAATAAAAATAAAGATGAAAGTATACGTAATAGGAATAGGGTTAATAGGTGGCTCAATGGTACTGGACATCAAAGAAAAGCATCCGAGCGCGACTATTTTCGGAATTGACAATAACGAAAAACATTTACAGCAGGCAATTGAGCTGGGTGTTATTGACGAAGCGGGAAGCTTTGAAGATTTGCAAAAGGCGGATTTTGTGATCGTTTCGGTTCCTGTAGATGTTGCGCTGACAGTTTTGCCTAAAGTTCTTGATGCAGTTGGAGATAAAACAATTGTTTTTGAAGTAGGATCGACTAAAAAACCAATTTGTGATGCAGTAGCCAATCATCCGAAAAGAAGAAATTTTATAGCCACGCATCCGATAGCAGGAACAGAGTTTTCAGGGCCTTCGGCGGCAATAAAAGGGTTGTTTAAAGGAAAGACAAATATTATCTGCGAAGTGGAAAAAACCACTTTTAAACTGCAGGAAAAGGCATTAAACCTTTTTAGCGAAATAGGAATGAGGATTCGATATATGGATCCGGTTTCGCACGACAAGCATATCGCTTACGTTTCGCATTTGTCGCACATTAGTTCGTTTATGCTTGGGAAAACGGTAATGAACAAAGAAAAGGATGAGCAGGATATTTTTGACATGGCGGGAAGCGGATTTGAAAGCACGGTTCGTCTAGCAAAAAGTTCGCCTGCGATGTGGACACCGATTTTTAAACAGAATAAGGAACACGTTCTGGAAACATTAGAAGAATATATATCAAATCTCAGTCGGTTTAGGGATTTGTTGAAAGAGGAAGATTACAATGCCATTTTTAACGAAATGGAAAGCACAAATAAAATAAAAGAGATATTAAACGGATTAACAATTAAAAAGTAAACTAGAATAAAGATGGAAAATAAGAAAGAAATGAGAAAGTGGTTAGAGGATTTCAATTTAGATCACCCACTTGTGATAGCTGGACCTTGTAGTGCAGAAACTGAGGATCAGGTTTTGAAAATCGCTCACGAATTGAAAGATTCAAAAGTAAGTGTATTCAGAGCTGGAATCTGGAAACCAAGAACACGTCCGGGAGGATTTGAAGGTGTTGGAGAAATTGGTTTGAAATGGTTGCAAAAAGCAAAAGCTGAAACTGGTTTATTGATGGGTACTGAGGTTGCGACTGCAGCGCATTGTAAATTAGCTTTAGAGCATGATATCGACGTTTTATGGGTTGGTGCCCGTACAACTGCAAACCCTTTCGCAGTTCAGGAAATTGCTGATACGTTGAAAGGAACTGATAAAATCGTTTTGGTTAAAAACCCTGTAAACCCTGATTTAGCTTTATGGTTAGGTGGTGTTGAGCGTTTACACATGGCTGGAATAGAGAAATTAGGAGTTATTCACAGAGGTTTTTCTACTTACGAAAAAACAAAATACAGAAACATTCCGGAATGGCAGATTGCTATCGAATTGCAAAATAAATTCCCTGATTTACCATTAATCATCGACCCGTCTCACATTACCGGAGATCGTAAAATGATTTTTGAAGTTACTCAGGAAGCTTTAGATTTGAACTATGACGGTATGATTATCGAAACGCATTTCGATCCGGACAATGCATGGTCTGATGCTGCTCAACAAGTAACTCCGGATTCTTTGAAACAAATCATTAAAGATTTGACTATCAGAAAAACGGATGATACTACAGATGAATACAGCCAAAAAATGACTAAATTAAGAGCTAACATCGACGTTTTGGATGCTAATTTGTTAGAGTTATTAGGAAAACGTATGAAAGTAGCTGACGAAATTGGTCAGGTGAAAAAAGATGCTAACGTAGCAATTCTTCAAAACAGCCGCTGGAATGAAATTTTAGGAAAAATGATTTTAGAAGGTGAGAAAAAAGGTCTTACTGAAGAGTTTGTTTTGAGAATGTTCAAAGCGATTCACCAGGAAAGTATTGGTCACCAGGAGAAAATTTTCAATGCGTAATGAATTGATTATTTTATACTTATAATTTGTTTTAATAAAATAACCTCTTGCAATTTGTAAGAGGTTATTTTTTTAGTTTCTTTACGCCCAAAATCTTGTTAAAATTAACCGAAACAAAACATTCTATGAAGAAAATTACTATTGCTTTTTTATTACTCTCGTTATGTTGTATCAATTTGCATGCTCAGAATAAAATTGATAAATTGAATATGACTTATGGCGAAGAATTGCCGGACGATAAACAAAAAATTGTAAAAATTATAGGGGAGACCAACGATAAGATTTATGCGTTGGCAATTGCTGGAAAAAATGATTTCTTCCTGAAAATATTTGAGTCGAAAACAATGGGAATCATCTCTTCAAACCCTATTATTATTCCCAAACTTGATGATAAAGAAGTAGATTTTGAAGATATATTTTTATTGAAAGATAATTTGTATGCTATCGGAAGTGTATTCAACAGAAAAGAGAAGACTTTTAATCTGGTTGGTGCCAGTATTTCAGACAAAGGTGTTTTAAGCGAAAAAACAACTCTTTTATTTAATTCTGTTGTTGCTAAAAAATCAGAAAGAGGAATGTTTTATTTTAAATTATCCCCTGATGAAGGAGCTTTACTTATCATGCACACTTCATTGTTTTCGAAAGAAGATGCTGTTCAGTATGAAGTGAAATTATTTGATGATAAATTAAATGTACTTTTTGCAAATGCTGAAAAAGTAAAATTCGATGACAGTAAAAAAGATTATGAATTTACTATTTCAGATTTTGAAGTGAATTTTCAGGATGATGTTTTCCTGGTAATAAACGAAAGTTACAGGGATTCAAAGAAAAAAGAACAGATAGAGAAATTTCAAATCCATGCTTTTAAAAATACTAACGGTTATAAAAAAGAAGTTGTTGATATTGACATAAAAGGAAAAGAAATTATAAACTGTAAAATGATTTCGACTTCTAAAAATACACTCAAAATAGTTGGTTTTTACTCAAGCGTAAGAGATAATGGTAAAGGAAATAAAGAATTGAAAGGCGTTTATAATGCAACTATTGACCTTGCTTCAAACACCAGTAAAGAGGTAATGTTTGATGAGTTCGATTATGAAACAAAAGTTAAGTTAATAGGAGAGCGAAGAGCCAAAAAAGGAAAAGATGTAAAGCCGTTGTATAATATTACGACAATAATTGAGAAAGAAGACGGAGGTTTAATTGTGCTGTCTGAAATGCAATTTGTTTATGTTGGTCAAAGTTCAGGAATTGGGCCATTGGCATTTACGCCGGTTACCTACACTAAAAACGAAATTATAGTGACATCTTTGAAACCAGACGGATCTTTAGACTGGAGCAATGTGTTGCCAAAAGAGCAAGTGGCATCTGTTGTTACAATGTCTTTAGCATTCGGAATTGGAGGCGGAAACGGTAGTTTTAATGTTGGCGCATCTTTAGCGATTCCTCTGGTAGATTTAGGAAAAGGTCCGGAATATTTAGGCGCTATACCAATCTATAAAGATGGAAAATTGAATCTTATTTTTAATGACAATGTAAAAAACAAGGGAATTACTGATATCGAAAAAATCAAAGCACTGGGAAATTATAACAATGCTGTTCCTTCTCTTTTTATATTTGATGAAAAAGGTGTAATTACCAGAAAAGATCCGGAAGAAGTCATTAAAAATGAATTGGTGCTTCGTCCGGGAGTATATTATAGAAAAAATGAAAATGAATTTATTTTGTATTCTTCAAGAAAAAAACAAGATAAACTCGGAAGATTATTTCTGGAAAAATAGAATCTCTTAAAGGTTGTGAATTGCTCACAACCTTTTTTTATTACTCTTATTTGGAGTTTAAGATAGAAGGATTCAAATCTTAATCTGCATAAAGTAATATGTCAAAAAAATGGAATTAGCCAGAATGTCTAATAAAAAAGTTTAGCTATAAAATAATATCTTTCCAACCTTTTTGAAATTTTTGCTATCTATCTTACTATAACCCTAACTTTCGTGCTATGAAATCAAAAATGTTTAAAGCTGAGGATTTTCAAATCCATTTGAAATTAATATTCTATGTTTTGTTGTTTTTCGGAACCAAAACTTTTGCACAAAGTCCGGAATTAACAGTAAAAGGTGATGAAACTGAAAAAGTCAGAATGAGTCAGCTTATTGTGAATGTAAAAGTGGTAGGCAATATTGCGTATACGACTGCAGAAATGCATTTCTTTAATTCTGGAACTCGCCAAATGGAGGCGGAACTTATTTTTCCGCTGCCGGAAAATGTTTCAGTTTCCAGATATGCAATTGATATTAACGGCAAAATGCGCGAAGCTGTTCCGGTAAATAAAAATAAAGGGAAACAGGTTTTTGAAGCGATTGAACATCGAAGAGTTGATCCGGGATTATTGGAAAAAGTAGACGGAAATAATTTTAGAACAAGAATTTATCCGTTAATGCCAAACGGAGAAAGAATCGTAATTATTGGTTACGAAGAAGAACTTTCAGCTTCTGATAAAAATAATCTGGCATATCAACTGGTAAGCCGTTATCCTAAGAAATTAGATAAATTTTCAGTGAAGATTTCTGTTATTGGAGCTGCAACTTCACCAAAGATTACCGAAAAGTCGTCCAGAATTTCTTTTTCAAAATGGAATCAGTCTTTTGAAGCTTCTTTCGAGAAAGAAAATTATCAGCCTGAAGAAAAGATCGTTTTTGAAGTTCCAATACAAAATAATGCACCAGGTGTTTTGACTCAGGATGTAGGTGGTCAGTATTATTTTTATGGAAATGCCTTTACTGAAGGAATTACGAAAGCAAGAAAAATTCCGTCTTCAATTGGTTTAATCTGGGATAATTCACTAAGTTGTCAGACACGTGATTTGAAAAAGGAACTGGATTTTCTGGACTCTTATTTTCAAAAGATACAAAATACAAAAGTGACTTTATACTTTTTGAATTACACTTTTGAAAAGCAAAGAGAGTTTATTATTTCTAATGGAAATTGGAGTGAATTAAAAACGGTTTTAGAAAACACAAAATATGACGGCGGAACACGTTACTCGCAGTTAAGTTTTGCAAATCATGATCAGTATCTGTTTTCTACAGACGGATTATCTTCTTTGAGTGAAAATTCATTTCCCAAAACTAAAAAACCCGTATTTACGATTTCATCTTCTGTATCGGCTGACTTTGCTTTTTTAAATTATTCAGCTTCAGAAACGGGTGGGAATTTTATTAATCTGAATCAGTTAAGTACAGAAAATGCTTTGGATAAATTGGTTACGACAAATCTGAAATTCTTAGGGATAAAGGAAAATCTTTTGATTACTGATTTTTTTCCTATGGAAGGAACTGCTGTTTCAGGTAGTTTTAGTTTTTCGGGTATTTCATTAAATCCAAAAAATGAAATTACATTGTTATTTGGTAATGGAGATGATGCTGTTTTAGAAAGAAAGATAACTTTAGACAATGCTGTTCAAAATACCAATCAGGTCAATATTGAAAAACTCTGGGCTCAGAAAAAAATTGCGAATCTGGAATTGCAATATGACAAAAATGCTCAGGAAATAGAAACTTTAGGCAAGAAATACGGCATTATAACCAAAAATACTTCGCTGATTGTTTTAGAAAATATTCGGGATTATATTATGTATGATATTATTCCGCCGGCCGAATTACGTGCCGAATTTGACAAAATCAAAAAGCAGGAACATGATACCAGTCTGGCCAAACAAAAAAATAACTGGGAAAATATTGATAGTTATTTTACAGAATTAAATTCATGGTGGAAAAAAGATTTGAAATATGTGGCTCCAAAAGTTTTACCAAGATCTAAAAATAAGAAACGTGAAGCTTATGAAACCATTAAGGGTGATCCGGATGCTGTTATGACCGTTGAGGAACCTGTTGGCTCAGGACCAGTAATGGAGATAGTGGAAGAAGACAATAATGTTTATAATACAGCTTCTCCACCAGCAGCAAGAGTGGATCAGGTTAAATTTGTTAGTCCTGTAGTTGCGAAAACGGAAGAAGTTACTGAGGATGCGCCAAAAATTGTTGAGTTAAAAGATAAGAAGGTTGGCAGTGAAGTAATAAGGTCAGAAGTTTCGGGACTTGTAGTTACTCAGATTGCAGAAAACAATACAAATAGCGTAAGTGTTGTAAATGTAGATACTAAAACTTGGAACCCAGATCGCTTATATTTAAAAGCTTTGGCATCGGCACCAAAAGAAAAACAATATGATTTGTATTTCGAATTAAGAAAAGCACAGGAAAGAAATCCGAGTTTTTATTTTGATGTAGCACACTTTTTTTACAATCAGGGAGATGTCAAAAAAGCATTGCAGGTTATTAGCAATATTGCTGATTTAGGATTAGAAAATCATCAGCTTTATAAAACACTGACTTATACTCTACGCCAATGGAAAGATTATGAGGATGCCGTATTTACTGCAAAACAAGTAGTGAAATGGAGAACTCATGAACCACAAAGTTTAAGAGATTATGCATTGACGCTGGAAGTCGCAGCAAAATATCAGGTGGCTTTTGATGAATTGATTAAAGCACTGGAAGTAAATTATTATGGAGAAATGAGTGGGCAGTATGAAGGTATTGAGGATATTATTCTGATGGATTTAAACCGAATGATTGCCGAACATACGGGTTTGAAAACAGGAAAACTGGATAAAAAATATCTTGATAAAATGCCTGTCGATATTCGAATCATCATGAACTGGAATCAGATGGATGTAGATTTAGACCTTCACGTAATTGAGCCAAATGGAGAAGAATGTTATTACAGTCATACAACAACAGAAGCCGGAGCGAGATTTTCAAAAGATTTTACGCAAGGTTATGGGCCAGAGCAGTATTTGATTCGAAATGCAATCAAAGGGAAATACCAGATTAAAACCAATTATTTTGGCGAAACACAATTAACGGAAAATGGTCCCGCAACAATTATGGTAGAAATTTATACAACTAAAGCCGGAAAGACGACTAAAGTTTTGAAAACAATTCAGCTTGGGAAAGTAAAGGAGAACGATGTACTAGCTGAAATTATTTGGTAAGAATACCAAATTCAAAGGATAGATTTCAAATTTAAAAGGTGAAGTTGCGTTGTTCAATTCTAAAAACGTAATTTTGCCTTTTATTTTTAGATTAGAAATGAATCTAAAATCAGAAATCTAAAATCAACAATTTGAATTGAATGACAGGACTCGTTTATAAATCTACAGGAAGCTGGTATACCGTGAAATCTGAACAAGGAGATTTTATAGAATGCCGTATGAAAGGGAAATTCAGGATGAAAGGTATAAAAAGTACCAATCCTATTGCTGTAGGCGATATTGTAGATTATGAACTCGAAGAAACTTCAGACGCTTTAACGGGAACAATTCATACGATTCATGAGCGAAAAAACTACATTGTTCGTAAATCGGTCAACTTGTCTAAACAGATTCACATCATTGCATCGAATATTGATCAGGTTTTTTTACTGGTTACGATTGATAATCCGCCAACAACTACAAGTTTTATTGATCGTTTTTTGGTTACAGCAGAAGCTTACGGAATCGAAGCCATCCTAATCTTTAATAAAATAGATACTCTAAATGAACAAACTTTAGACGATCAGCTTTATTTGCAGCACATTTATTCTGAAATTGGATATAAATGCCTTCGAATTTCATCAACAGAAAATAAAGGAGTTGATAAGCTGAAAGAAATGATGATTGGTAAAGTAAGTATGTTTTCCGGACATTCGGGAGTTGGAAAATCAACTTTGGTTAATGCCATGGAACCAACCCTCCATCTTAAAACTACAGTGATTTCAGAACAAAGCAAACAAGGACAGCATACCACTACTTTTGCCGAAATGTATGATTTGTCTTTTGATGCCAGAATTATCGATACACCGGGAATCAAAGGTTTTGGAATCGTGGATATGGAAAAAGAAGAAATCAGCGGGTATTTTCCGGAATTCTTTAAATTGAAAGATCAATGCAAGTTTAACAACTGTTTACACAAAGAAGAACCACATTGCGCCATAAAAGCAGCTTTAGAAAAAGACGAAATTGCCTGGTCCCGCTATAACAGTTATCTTAAAATTCTCGAAGGAGATGAGGAGCATTATCGTACCGATACTTATGGAGAAGATCGCGCTGCGAGTGATGAAACGAGAAAATAATTGTGAATGGTTAATTGTTAATTGTGAATTATGGCTGATAATATAATTAAAACAAAGTCTTTTAATTTTGCACTTAGAATCATTAAACTTTTTCAATTTTTAAAAGATGATAAAAAGGAATATATCCTAAGTAAACAATTACTTCGTAGTGGTACCGCGATAGGTGCATTGATTAGAGAATCTGAGCAGGCTGAAAGTAAAAAAGCCTTTATTCATAAACTTGCAATTGCACAAAAAGAGGCAAATGAACAGATTATTGGTTGGAATTGCTTTTTCAATCAAATTATTTAAATGAGATTCAATATCAATCTATAAAGTCTGATATTGTAGAAATAAATAAAATTTTAGCTTCAATTATTATAACCTCTAAGTAAAAGCTAAGTACTACATAAATTCACAATTTATCATTCACAGTTCACAATTTTTATGAAAGTAGTTATTCAAAGAGTTTCAGAAGCGTCAGTAACCGTGGAAGGTAAAAAAGTTGCTGACATTAAAAAAGGATTATTAGTTTTAATTGGAATTGAAGATGCCGACACTCAGGAAGATATTGACTGGCTCGTTGGAAAAATCATTAAAATGCGAATTTTTGGCGATGAGAATGATGTCATGAACTGCTCAGTTCAGGATGTAGATGGCGATATAATTGTGGTAAGTCAGTTTACACTTCATGCTTCTACTAAAAAAGGAAACCGCCCATCGTATATAAAAGCTTCAAAACCGGGGTTTGCCATTCCGATGTATGAGAATTTTGTTAAGGCTTTAGAGGAAGAATTTAATAAAAAGGTACAAACCGGAATTTTTGGAGCAGACATGAAGGTCAGCCTGTTAAATGACGGACCTGTAACTATTTTAATGGACAGTAAAAACAGGGAATAAAAACTATTAAACATTTGTTAAGGGTTCTGAAAAATAATATATATTTGACGAAAATACTTACTAATGAAAAAACCTTGTTGCGCCTTACTTTTCTTGTTATTTACATTAGTTTCTTCAGCCCAAAAAGGCATTTACCCTATTTCTGCAATTAAGGACAGCCTCAAAGAAAATGCCAATGCAATTGTTCGTTTAGATCAGATGGATATTAGGATTGCTTCGCAAAGGAGTATGAATATCAAAACACAAAGGGTTGTGTCTGTTTTTAATGAAAAAGGATTGAGTGATATTGATGCTTATCAGCATTATGATAAAACAACCACGATAAAAAGTATTGAAGCAATTGTTTATGATTCATTTGGCAACGAAATCAAAAAGATTAAACGAAAGGATTTTAGAGATGAAAGTGCTGTAAGCGGCAGTACTCTTTTTTCGGATAATCGCATAGTTTATTTAGATTATACACCGGTTTCATATCCTTTTACAATTGTTTATAACAGTGAAACAGAAACTTCAAATACCGCTTTTATACCTCAATGGTATTTTCTGGGAGGGTATAATCTAAGTGTTGAAAAATGTGTTTTAAACGTCAATTTCCCTGCTGACCTTGGATTTAAAAAGAAAGAATTTCAGTTTTCAGTTTTTAATATTAAAAAAACAGTAGATACTGATACAAAACTAAGTTATGATGCAGTTAATATTTTAGCTCAAAAATCAGAAGACTATAGTCCGTCTTCCCGAGATCTTTTTCCGAGAGTTATGATGGGATTAGAAAAGTTTCATTTAGAAGGGGTTGATGGAACAGCTACAACCTGGGAAGCATTTGGAAAATGGTACGGTGATAAAATTCTAACAGGAACTACTATTTTACCGGAAGAAACTAAAGTTAAAATAAAAGCATTAGTAGGGGACGAAAAAGACCCTGTGAAAAAAGCAAAAATCATATATGATTATGTACAGAAAAAATCAAGATATGTAAATATTGCTATTGGTATTGGAGGGTGGAAACCAATGCTTTCAAGTGATGTTGATCGTTTAGGATATGGAGACTGTAAAGCATTGTCAAATTATACTAAAGCATTATTGCAAGTGGTTGATGTACCTTCTTATAATACAATTTTATATGGTGATCGCTATAAATCAAATATTCAGTCTGATTTTGTTTCGATGCAGGGGAATCATATGATATTGGCAGTTCCAAATGGTGATGATTATATCTGGTTAGAATGTACGAGTCAGGATGATCCGTTTGGTTATCAGGGCACTTTTACAGATGACAGAGATGTTTTGGTAGTCAAGCCAGAAGGGGGCGTAATTGTGAGAACTAAAGTATATGAGGACAAAGGAAATACTCAAACAGATAAAGGAAGTTATAGTATTGATGAAAATGGTAATTTTTCCGGCCATATTTCAATAATTTCTGAAGGTTCTCAATATAGTTCGAAGTCCAGAAATGAAATTTTACAGCCTACAGAAAAAGAAACACATTACAAAGAATATCTGAGCAACATCAATAACTTAAAATTAGGAAAAATAACTTTTGCTAATGATAAGCAAAATATTCGTTTTACAGAAGATGTGCAGGTAAGTGCAATGAACTATGGCACAATTTCGGCTAATAAAATGATTTTTTTGGTAAACGCTTTCAATCAAAGTAAAAGCAATGTCAAACGAATAAGAAATCGTAAAAATCCATTCCAAATTCAGCGTGGTTATTTAGATACGGATGAAATCGAGATTAGTCTTCCTGTTGGTTTTTCGATTGAATTTTTGCCTTCAAATTTCGAGTTAAAAGGAAAATTTGGAGAATATAAAACCGAAATTATCAAAAATGAAAATAATAAACTCACTTACAAACGCTCCATGTTTTTAAATAAAGGGAAATATTCAAATAAAGAATACGATGAATACCGTCTTTTTATGGAGCAGATATCAAGAAACGATAATGCTAAAATTATATTAACCAGGAATTAATCAAATAACCAAACTAACCATAACCAACCAAATGAAATTCATTAAATTTTTCAGCTTCTTATTTGTGCTTTTTATTTTTACGCAAACAACTGCACAAGAATTTAAATTAGGAAAAGTATCTGTCGCAGAATTAGAGCAGAAAAAACATCCCAAAGATTCATCTGCAGCAGCAGCTATATTATATAAAAGAGGGACAGCTACTATTGAGTATAATGAGCAGGATGGCTTTGTTTTAGTGACAAAAGTAGATGCACGTATCAAAATTTATAAAAAGGAAGGTTATGATTGGGCAAATCAAAGTGTGACCTATTATAATGTAAGTAATGATTCAAGAGAAAAAGTTGATTTTTCGGATGTGAATACTTTTAATTTAGTAAATGGTAAAGTTGAAAAAACAAAACTGAAAAGTGACGGTGTCTTTAATGAACAAGTGAATAAATACAGAGGAAGAAAGAAAATTACAATGCCTAATGTAAAAGAAGGATCGGTATTAGAATACAGTTATACAGTCAGAACATCTAATATTGGGATGATGCGTGACTGGGCTTTTCAAACCAGCATTCCGGTAAATTATTCTGAATATGTAACCTACATTCCTGAATATTATATTTTTAATGTTAGGCAAAAAGGATATATTTTTCCTAAAGTAACAGCAGGAAAAAACAATAAATCAATTTTTATAAATTCTAAGGAAAGGTATTCAGTAGGGGGATTTGGAGGTGCAACAAGAACCGAGTTTTCTCAGGATAAAATAGATTACATGGAAGCTGAAACAACTTATATTGCGGAAGACTTGCCGGCAATGAAAGAAGAGTCTTTTGTTAATAATATAGATAATTATACCTCGAGTCTGGAACAGGAACTCTCAATGGTAAAGTTTCCTAATAGTCCGATTAAAACTTTTTCTACAGATTGGAATTCAGTAGCAAAAACAATTTATGAATATGATGATTTTGGTCCGGAATTAAACAAGACTGGATATTTTGAAGATGATTTAAAAACATTGCTGGCTGGAGTGACAACGCCTGAGGAAAAAATACTGGTTATTTTAAATCACGTCAAATCAAATGTGAAATGGGACAAATATTATGGTTACAGCTGCGACAAAGGGGTTCGAAAAGCATATCAGGAAAAATCAGGGAATGTAGCTGAAATAAATTTAATGCTGACTGCCATGTTGCGTCATGCAGGCTTAACTGCAAATCCGGTTTTAGTTAGTACCAGATCTAACGGAGTGGCTTTGTTCCCTAACAGAACAGCTTACAATTATGTAATTGCAGCTGTTGAAACAGAAAAAGGATATATCCTGTTAGATGCTTCAGATAAACTTTCTGTTCCAAATGTTTTGCCTTTAAGAACTTTAAATTGGTATGGAAGACTAATAAGAAAGGACGGAACCTCTGAACAAATTAACTTAATGCCTAAAAAACCATCCAGTGATGTCGTTTTTATGAATTATAGTATTGATGCAGATGGTAAAGTTACAGGAAAAACCAGAAGACAATGCACAGATTATAATGCTATGATTACCAGAGAAAATATTCTTAGCAGCAAAGAAGATGAATATCTGGAAAAACTCGAAAACCAAAATAATAAAATAGAAATCAGCGAGTACTCAAAGATAAATGAAAAAGATATTTTAATGCCCATCGTAGAAACGTATTCATTTACAGGAAATGATTTATGTGAAGTGATAGGAGGAAAAATTTATGTTAGTCCAATGTTGTTTTTTGCCAATGAAAAAAATCCTTTTAATCAGGAAACAAGAGAATATCCGGTTGATTTTGGATTTCCTTTTTTGGATAAATACAATATAACAATTAAGATCCCTGATGGATTTGCTGTTGAAACATTACCTGTTCCGGTTGCTGTTAATATGGAAGATAACTTAGGGACTTTCAAATTTAATATCGCTGTTAGCGAAAATAATACACTTCAAATGATAATTTCACATCAAATTAACGAAGCAATTGTGTCCACAGAGCAATACGAAATGCTCAAAGATTATTACAAGGCAATGATTGCAAAAGAAAGTGAGAAAATTGTTTTAAAGAAAATTTAAAAAATGATATTACGTACAATAATTATTTCAATAGTATTAATTTTTACTTCTATAAAAAGCAATGCCCAAAATTATGAGTTAGGAAAGGTAACAATTGAGCAATTACAGGAAAAAGTTAATCCAAAAGATACAACTGCTCCTGCAGCAATATTGTTCAAGAAAGCGAAAACTTTTTTTACCTACGATATAAAATCTGGCTTTACAGCAAGTCATGTTTATGAGTATAAAATAAAGATCTATAAAAAGGAAGGATTAAGCTGGGCCGATCAAAAGGTTCGTTTTTATATTGGTTACGAAAATATAAAAGAAGATTATTTAGAATTTTCAAATGCAATTACTTATAATCTTGAAAATGGGAAAATTGTAAAAACCAAATTAGACGGTCAGGGAACTTTTAAAAATAATGTAAATAAATACTGGAAAGAGAAAGCAATTACTTTGCCCAACGTAAAAGCTGGTTCTGTGATAGAATTTAAATACATTTTAAAATCTGAAAATCTCGTAAAGTTTCCGGATTTTAAATGCCAGTATGAAATTCCTGTTAACTATTTCGAATATAAAACAGAAATCCCTGAATTTTATATTTACAAGCCAATATTAATAGGAGGCTTGCCATTAGAATTAGATTCTAAATTAGTCAATGGCAGCCAGAGCTATGATAACGAACATCATCAAATGGAGACATTCAGATACCAACAAATCAATGCATTTTACTCTGGTAAAGATATTCCGGCTTTGACAAATGAACCTTATGTAAATAATGTTGAAAATTACAAAGGCTCGATTAAACATGAACTGGAAAGAGTTAGAATGCCTGAAAAACCTGTTAAAGACTACTCTCTAACATGGGAAGGAGTGGCGACCACAATTTTTAAAGATGAAGATTTCGGAAAAGAGCTTAATGAAAGAAACTTTTTATTAGAAGACTTAAAGAGTCTATTAAGTAATGTTGAAGATAAAGATGAAAAAATTAATATCATTTTTAAATTCGTTCAAAATAAAATGAATTGGAATGATGAGAATGGTTATTATACGGATAAGGGAGTTATAAAAGCATATAAGGATCAAACCGGAAATGTAGCCGAAATAAATTTTATTTTAATAAATATGTTGAGGTTCGCCGGAATAAATGCAAATCCGGTACTGGTTAGTACAATAGAGAATGGAATACCTGTATATCCAACAAGAACAGGTTTTAATTATGTTATTGCTGCAATTGAAAAGGATGGAAAACAAATTTTACTGGATGCATCACATAAATTTACATCACCAGATATTTTACCATTAAATGTTTTAAACTGGAAAGGAAGGTTGATAAAATCAGACGGAATTTCAGAAGAAATTAATTTGGAACCAAAAACACCGTCCAGAGAGATTTCAAATTTAGTGGTAAAGATGGATTCTCAGGGAAAAATAGAAGGGAAGGTCAGAATTCAAAAAACAGATTACGATGCATACCGCTTTAGAATTGAAAATGCCAATAAAAATCAAGAAGATTATCTGGAAAAATTAGAACAAAATTTGGGTGATCTTAAAATTTTAAATTATATAGTCGAAAATAAAAAGACAAATTTAGCTAATCCTGTTATGGAAACTTTTGCTTTTGAAACTGAAAATCAATCTGAAATTATTGGAAATAAAATTTTTGTCAACCCGATGTTGTTTTTTGCAAGAACCAAAAACCCTTTTAATCAGGATAAAAGACAAATGCCAGTTTATTTTGGATATCCAACTCAGGAAAAATTTAATTTGAATTTAGAAATTCCGGAAGGATATACAGTTGAATCATTGCCAACTCCTCTTAAAATTGCATCTGAAGATAAAAAAATCGTTTATCTTTTTAATATTTCTTATGAGGGCAATAAAGTTCAGATAATTAGCTTAACAGAAATTAACGATAGTTATTTTTCAGCTGATCAGTATAATGGATTAAAAGAGATTTTTCAAAAAATCATTGTAAGTCAAAGTCAAAAAATTGTTCTTAAAAAAGTATAGAATATGGATTTAAAAAATGCACAATTAGACGTTGACACCTGGATAAAAGAACACGGTGTCCGCTATTTTAACGAATTAACCAATATGGCCCAGCTCACAGAAGAAGTAGGTGAAGTTGCCCGGATTATTGCCCGCAGATATGGGGAACAATCTGAAAAGGAAAGTGATAAAAACAAAGACCTGGGCGAAGAACTGGCAGATGTTGTCTTTGTGGTTTTATGCCTGGCCAATCAAACGGGTATCGATTTACAGGCTGCTTTTGACAAAAAAATGGATTTAAAATCCGTTAGGGATAAAGATCGTCACAAAAACAACGATAAACTGAAATAATTGTGAAATATCACTCATAAGTTTTGAATTATGAGTTTTGAATTTTGAATTATGAATGGGGAGTGGTAAATTGCGCGTCTGAATTATGTTTCTAATTATTCATAATTCATAATTTACAACTTATAATTAAAAAAATGAATTTAGTACTTCAAACCAATCATAAAAATTTACAAGGCCAGATTGCGGTTACAGGATCAAAAAGCGAAACCAATCGTTTATTGCTGCTAAAAGCGCTGTTCCCAAATATTACACTTGCCAATACTTCCAATTCTGATGACAGCGAGGTAATGCAAAAAGCCCTTATTGGTAATGATGAGATTGTTGATATTCATCATGCCGGAACAGCGATGCGTTTTTTGACTGCTTATTTTGCTGTAAACGAAGGAAGAGAAGTAGTAATGACAGGTTCAAGCAGAATGCAGGAGCGTCCAATTAAAATTCTCGTGGAAGCTTTGGCACAATTAGGTGTTGAAATTTCATATGAAAAAGAAGAAGGATATCCGCCAATCAGAATCAAAGGAAAAAAAGTAACTGCTTCAAAAGTGAGCTTAGCGGCAAACGTAAGCAGCCAGTATATTTCGGCACTTTTATTAGTGGCTTCAAAATTAGAGAATGGTTTAGAATTAACTTTAGAGGGAGAAATCACTTCGATTCCATATATCAAAATGACTTTGGCTTTGCTGAATGATTTGGATATTCAAACCAGTTTTGAAGGAAACGTAATTAAAGTGCATCCAAAAGAAGCTGTTGCTTCAAAAGAAATGGTTGTAGAATCTGACTGGAGTTCGGCTTCTTACTTTTTTAGTCTGGTTGCTTTGGCAGATACAGCATCCATAACTTTGAGCAGTTATAAAGAAAATAGTTTACAGGGAGATTCTGCTTTAGTATCTATTTATGAAAAAATGGGTGTCAAAACGACTTTCGAAGGAAATAAAATGACTCTGGTAAAACAACCTGATTTTAAATTTGAAACCGTAAATTTTGACCTGAATAATACGCCTGATATTGCACAAACTATTGTTGTTACCTGTTTAGGTTTAGGAATTGGGTGTCATTTAACAGGTTTACATACTCTAAAAATTAAAGAGACAGACAGGCTTGAAGCACTCCGAATTGAGCTTACAAAATTAGGGGCCAATATTTCGGTAACTAATGACAGTCTAACTTTAGGACTTTCCGAAAAAATTAATCATAATGTAAAAATAGCTACTTATAACGATCACCGTATGGCGATGGCATTTGCTCCTTTAGCATTAAAAGTGCCAATTATTATCGAAAATGCTGAGGTAGTTTCAAAATCATACCCGGATTTTTGGAATGATTTAAAAGAATTAAATTTCGAAATATCAGAATTGTAAAAATTCTTTACCATATGATCTAAGTTCTTTTTAAATAGAATGATCTTAAAATTTATATAACCTTCAGTTTCAACTGAAGGTTTTTTTTGTGAGCTATTTCGGCATTAACCAAATCAACACTCCAAATTAATGAACTTATATCACTTATATGGTAAAAAATCATTTTTTATGATCTTCAAAAGCTCAGTAAATCAACGACTTTTGAAAATAAACAGTAAAACACTTGACAACGCCTATCTCACAATCGTATATTTGCAGGCGATTTAAATTTTTAGGTACATAAATCTAAAATAGATATTTTAAAATCTTATATTCCAATATGAAATTATCACACTTCAATTTCAACTTACCGAAAGAACTTTTAGCAGAATTCCCGGCAGAAAACAGAGATGAGTCTCGTTTGATGGTAATTGACCGAAAAAAACAAACTATAGAACATAAAATGTTTAAAGATGTTATCAATTATTTTGATGACGGAGACGTTTTGATCCTTAACAATACTAAAGTTTTTCCTGCCCGTTTGTACGGAAACAAAGAAAAAACAGGAGCCAGAATCGAAGTTTTCTTATTAAGAGAATTAAATTCAGAACAGCGTCTTTGGGATGTTTTGGTTGATCCGGCACGTAAAATCAGAATTGGTAATAAACTTTATTTTGGTGATGATGATTCGTTAGTGGCTGAGGTAATTGACAACACAACTTCTCGTGGTAGAACCTTACGTTTTTTATATGATGGTTCTTATGAAGAATTCAGAAATAAACTGACAGAATTAGGAGAAACTCCGATTCCGAAATACATCAATAGAGAGGTTACTGCTGAAGATGCAGAAAGATACCAGACTATTTACGCAAAAGAAGAAGGAGCGGTAGCAGCACCAACTGCAGGTTTACACTTCTCAAAACATCTTTTGAAAAAACTGGAAATTAAAGGCGTTAATTTTGCAGAAGTAACACTTCACGTAGGTCTTGGAACTTTTAACCCGGTTGAGGTTGAAGATTTATCGAAGCACAAAATGGATTCAGAAGAATTGATTATCAATCAGGCTGCCTGCGATGTTGTGAATGAAGCTAAAGGAAAGAAAAAACGTATTTGTGCGGTAGGAACTACTTCAATGCGTGCTATTGAAAGCTCTGTTTCATCGCAAAGCACTTTAAATCCTTATGAAGGATGGACAAATAAGTTTATTTTTCCTCCTCATGATTTTAGCATTGCAAACTGTATGATTACAAATTTCCACACACCCAAATCAACATTATTAATGATGATTTCAGCTTTTTGTGGACATGATTTAATGAAAAAAGCTTATGAAGAAGCGATTAAAGAAGAATATAAGTTTTATTCTTACGGAGATGCTATGTTAATTCTATAATCGGAGTTAATTTTTCAATATAAGAACCCGACAGTTTTTTGAAACTTGTCGGGTTTTCTGTTTTTATAGATGTTTCAGGTTTCAAGTTCCAGGTTTCATGTTAAGATAACTTGAAACATGAAACTTTAAACAAAACAAACAAAATTTGTTATTTTAGCATTAAAAACAACAACAATGACTTTTAAAAATACACGCGAATTCGCAAAAAAACTTGACTCACAAGATATTCTAAATCATTATCAGGAGCAATTTATTTTTCCTAAAGTAAACGACAAACGTGTTATTTATTTTACAGGAAACTCTTTAGGATTACAGCCAAAAAGAACCAAATCCTATATTGATGAAATAATGAATGACTGGGCAGATCTTGCGGTAGAAGGTCATTTTTATGCTGAAAAGCCATGGTGGGATTATCAGGAAAGATTTCCGGAACCTTTAAGCAAGATTGTTGGTGCGCTGCCTTCAGAAGTTACGGTTATGAATACTTTGACTGTAAACCTTCATTTGCTGATGGTATCTTTTTACCAGCCAACAGCAACCCGTTATAAAATTATCTGCGAAGAAAAAGCTTTCCCATCAGATCAGTATATGTTTCAGAGTCAGGTTAATTTTCATGGATATAAACCAGAGGATGCCATCGTAGAAATTAAACGTCGTGAAGGTGAACACAACATTCGTCTTGAAGATGTTCTGGCAAAAATTGAAGAAGTGGGTGATGAATTGGCTTTGGTTTTAATTGGTGGTGTAAATTATTATACAGGACAGGTTTTTGACATCAAAACTATCACGGCTGCCGGACATAAAGCAGGTGCAAAAGTAGGCTGGGATTTGGCACACGCAGCCGGAAATATCAAATTAGAACTTCATGACTGGAATGTTGATTTTGCTGCCTGGTGCAGTTATAAATACATGAATTCAGGACCAGGAAATGCCTCAGGGTGTTTTGTACACGAAAAACATCATAATGCTGATTTACCTAGGTTCGCTGGCTGGTGGGGACATAACAAAGAACGTCGTTTTAAAATGGAACCCAATTTTGATCCGGTAAATGGAGCAGGAGGCTGGCAAATTAGTAATTTACCGGTACTTTCTTTAGCACCTTATTTAGCTTCGGTTGAAATGTTTGCTCAAGTTGGAATGGATGCTTTAATTGCAAAACGTGATCAGATTACATCTTACTTAGAATTTATCCTGCACGAAATCGATAAAGAAGTTAATAGTACTTTCGAAATTATTACACCTTCAAATCCTGAAGAAAGAGCATGTCAACTATCAGTTTTTTTACACGGAGAAGGAAGAAGCCTATTCGATTATTTGATGAAAAACGGAGTAATTACAGACTGGCGTGAACCAAATGTCATTCGTCTGGCACCAGTTCCTTTGTATTGTTCTTTTGAAGATATGTATGATTTCGGACAAATTCTAAAAAAAGGAATTTTGGAAAAGTAAGTATATTGGAAGCTTAACTTTAAATTTTATAAACTTCTCAAAAAATATTGTAACACATTGCATGTTAGATTTGGCTTAATTTGTAGTGTATAATTTTAAAAACTACCATCATGAAAGGCTTATATGTTTTATTAGCAGTAATATTTTTAGCTTCTTGTCAAAATCAAAATAAGGAAGCTATAGATAAAGCCAAACAAGCCAGTATTGATTCAATGAAAGTTGAAATTAATAAACAAAGAGTCATTGATTCAATGAAAACCGAGATGGCTAATTTGGAAGAAGAAAAAGCAAAGGCAGAAGCTGAAAAAGCAGAAGCTCAGAAAGTGGTTGTTGTACAGAAAGATGCAACAACAACTACAGCTGCTCCTGCTAAAAAGAAAGGCTGGAGTGCTACTGCAAAAGGTGCCGTAATTGGAGCTGGTGTAGGTGCCATAACAGGAGCTGCAGTTAGCAAGAAAAAAGGACAAGGTGCTATCATTGGAGGTTTGACAGGAGCTGCAGTAGGAACCGGAACAGGAGCTATCATTGATGACAGCAAAAAGAAAAAAGAATAGAACATCAAATTCTTAATAAATGATAAACAACCCCGATTAGAAATAATCGGGGTTTGTTATTTAAGCTAATTTTAAGATCGGTATCTGAATTGAATGCAGTTCTGATTTGTAAAAATTAAATTGAGTTTTCATTCGATCTTCATCAGTTTTAAAATATATAGTAGATAAAAATAGATTTTGATAATACTCAATTCCTTGCAAAATATTGGTTTTGAAAGTATTCCATTTTTTAACCTGATTTGCATTTACATTTCCGGAAATCGTCTCAATTTCATTTCTAAAATGCTCCACATACATTTTTAATTCTTTTACAAATAAATTAGGACGATCAGAAACTCTTAAAATAGATTTGCTTCCGTAAATATGCTGCAGCATATCATTCAGCGAAACTTCCTGATCAAAATAAGCCATATTGGGTCCAGGGCAAATGACAACTCCCTGTAACTGACCTTTTATTTTGATGTCGTTTTCAAGATAAGAAGCATTAGCCAAACCAACACATAAACATGATTTTTCAGTTATTTTGATTTTGCTTTTTTCAAATTCCTGAATGGATAAAGTATCTTTTATGTTTTCTAATTCTTCCAGTTTTATATCCTGATATTTTTTAGATGCCGTACAAATTCCGTGTGGATCGTATTCTTTGCTTAAGGCTAAAAATTTCTTCGGGCAGGAACTTCCGGGTTTGTTTTCGTGAATGCGTTTTTGTTTTAAAAATTCATTGGTTGTGCCTTTCAAAGTATTAAAAGGAACTCCCAGAGGTGAAATATTGCTCAGGTAAAAATCATTTTCTGTGGCATTGATCAGTAAATTTCGAGTCGCCTGATCAACAGAAGTGGCTTCGGGAACTAATAAAAATGGCGAACCCCAGCCCACTGAATCAACGTTGTACTCGTCTAATAAAAATTCGTGTTCTTCTGCAGTTCCAACACCGCCCTGAACCGTAATTTTTAGAGGTAAAGGATTTTCAGGAAAAGGCATGTTTTTTAGATCTAAAGCTTTACTCATTAAATCGTGAGCCGATTGGACTAATTGCTCTTTTTTCTGCTTGAATTCTTCCAGAATGGTGCCTAATAAAAGCCCTTCGGTAGCAAAAGCATGTCCACCGCAATTTAGTCCGGATTCAATTCGGTATTCTGAAACCCATAGTCCTTTTTTGGCTAAAAAATTTCCCTGAATCATCGCCGATCGAAAATCGCTTACCTTCAAAATGATTTTTTTTCTAAGCTGATTATTTTCATCAGGAAAAAAATCACTGAAATTCTCAAAATAACTGTACAATCTAGGATTCATTCCGGCAGAAAGCACAACAGAAGATTCAAGCTTACTCTTAGCAAAACCTCTTAAAGCAGCATGAGCATCATTAAATTCTGTTGGAAGCTGTTCGTTTTTGACAAAATTATCTTTGTCGAGTTTGGTCATGATATTGACATCAATTTCTCCGGCAAAAAGATGTGACTCGATATAGTTTTGAATATTCTCTTTGAATGAAATTCCGTCTTCAAGCAGATTCTGAAAACCCTTTTTGATGTCTGAAGTAATAGGCAGCATCGACATGAAATTTTCTAATGCCGTTTTGCTTTCTGCTATTTCTGCTTTAAAGTTTTCAAATTTTTGCTTTACAATTTTATCAACTAAATTCAGGTAAGATGTAATTCTTTCGGCGCGATAATCATGGAACTTTTGCGTTATTTCTTCATACTGGAAATTGAATTTAGTACTGTAAAAATGACGCATCTTCTCAATTAAATCATCATCAGCAATCGAAATTACAGAAGAAATGCCATATTGTGCCACGCGAATAGGGCTGTCGATAGTATAAGCGAGCCCCATAACCGGGATATGGAAAGTATGTAAAGGTGTTTTTTTCATTTGTTTTCAATTAAATAAAGGCAAATGAAAAAAAATATTTTGTTTAAAAACCTGATAATTGTCAGGTTCGAAGGCAATCAATCTATATCAATATTTTCTTTAAAGATTCGGCGATGCTTCGCCATAAAAAGTTATAAAATGATTTTTCCTGAATACGGTCTAATTCAACTTCGGCAGTTCTAGCTTTGTCTTTCGAATCATTTTTGACAACCAGATTAACGATAGCGCTTTTTAGTTTTGCTACTTTTTCAGGATTTTTCTTTTTATAAAGCTTTACCTTTAAATCATCATAATCTAAAGATGCATTTCCTTTAGCAGTATCATCATTGCCATAAAAATTAAAACGATATTTATTAAATACTCCTGTAAAAGAAGCATTCATATAAGGCTTACTGAATCTGCCCATTGCCCTTACATCAAAATTTGAAATGACTCCCTGGATATGGAAACCGTCTTGTTTGTCCAGAACATTAAAACTCCAGTCGACATTTAGAGGTGAAGTTTTCATGAAAATACAATTCACTTTAATCTTAACATCGTTTGCTTTTTTCAACCCAAAACCACTTCGCAGATTTGTTGCCTGTAAATTAAATTTGTCAAAATTTAAAATTCCCGCACCTTTAGAGAAATCAATTTCTTCTTCATATACCAATTTTGATTTTAAAACCTGCAAGGTGTCAATTTGAAGAGGAAACTTAATATTTCGTAATAAATGATTGTAAAGATATTTTTTGCTTAAATCGTCTTTTGGCATTTTACCACGATAAATATTGGCATCAAAATGATTTATTACAACCGAATTTGCCTTGAAGAAAAAGAGGTCATTTTTAAATCCCCAATTCATTTTTGCTACTTGAGCCGAATCAAATTTTAGGGTATTAATGTCTTTTTCTTTATCCAGATATTTTACAAATTCCTTACGGCTGAATTGCGGAATGTATGAGAAATTATTAATTTTCAGAAAGTTCTTTTCAGTACTTATTTTGCCAATATTAATATGATAAAAAGCGCTTGGTCTGTAAAACAAGCTATCAATAACCAATGCATAAGTTTTATATTGAACAGGAATTTTTTCTTTAAGGGTTGCATCTGTTATTAAAATTCCTTCAAGTTTTAAAAGGATTTTTTTGATGCTTAAAATAGGGATGTTATTGTTCAGCGAAACAACATCAACTGTTCCGTCATTCAGATAAATATTCGAAACCGAAATTATCTTTCTAAATGGATCAATAATTTGTTTGTTAATATTTTTACGGTCATTGATAAGCTTTTCACCTTTTTTGTATAAAATAACGCGGGGTTTATTGATAATGATACTTTCGGCTTGAATGATATCATTAAAAGCTAAATCCCAAATATTAAAATGTTTAATGGTGATAGACTCAATTTTAGAAAAAAGCCCATTTTTGCTGTCTTTCGGTTCGTTCTTTGGATTTACTAATAAAGTCGATGCATAGATATTTCTCGACCAAAGTGAAACTTCAATTTTTTCATAATTGATGTTATAGGGAGTTTTGTTTTTCTCGTGAATGATAATAGGAAGCTGTTTTTTAATCCAGTAGTTAAGACCAATGTTCAGGAGTATTCCAACTATGAATACAGAAATTAAACCGATTGCTATTTTTTTGTAGATTGACATTATCGTATTGGTATTAATTACATAAATTTAGGTTTTTAAAAACACTGTTTTTTACACCATTTTACTTTTAAGTTATAATATTACTTTTTTTTATAAGCTTTTAATATGAAGATAATTAAAAAAATCCTGCTGATTATTTTGGTACTCATTGTTGTTGTTGCAATAAGTTTATTTGCCTATATTTTTCATTTAAAGCCCAAATATGAAGGTGAAGTACAATTAAAAAACCTTCAAAAAGAAACTACTGTTTATTTTGATGAATATGGCATCCCTCATATTTATGCCGATTCAGAAAAAGATGCCATGACTGCTTTAGGCTACGTTCATGCACAGGAAAGATTATGGCAGATGGAATTGCTGCGCAGAATTGCTCCGGGAAGATTGTCAGAAATTTTCGGATCGGTTGCGCTTAAGAATGATAAGTTTTTTGCAGGAATCGGAATTGAAGACGCTTCGGCAAAAGCCATCGCAAAACTGGATAAAAACAGCCCAAGTTATCAATTGACAATGGCGTATTTAGATGGAATTAATCAATATTTAGATGAAGGAGTGACCCCGATTGAGTTTACGCTTGTCGGTGTCAAAAAAGAAAGATTTACGATTAAAGATGTTTATAATATTTTTGGATACATGTCCTTTAGTTTTGCAATGGCGCAAAAAACAGATCCGTTGCTGACTGATATCAAAAATAAATATGGTGCTGAGTATTTGAAAGATTTAGGGATTGAAGGCGAATTCAATACCACACAAATCAAAAGCTCAAAAGAAAATATTGATGGATATACAGTGATTTCAAAATCGGTTGCTTCATTGCTGGATAAATCACCCATTCCGCCTTTTATCGGAAGTAACAGTTGGGTTGCAGGACCAGCCAAAACAAAAAGCGGCAAAGTTATTTTTGCCAATGATCCGCATATTGGATTTTCTCAGCCCGCCACCTGGTACGAAGCACATTTAGTAACGCCTGAACACGAATTATATGGTTGTTATTTGGCGGGAACACCATTTCCGTTATTGGCACACAACCGGGATTATGCTTACGGTTTAACGATGTTTATGAATGATGATATTGATTTTTATCAGGAAAAAAACAAAGCTGGAAATTCGAATCAATACCAAACACTGAAAGGTTTTGCTTCTTATGAAATCCGAAAAAAAATAATAAAAGTAAAAGATAGTTCTGATGTCATTTTGAAAGTTAAGTCAAGCAGGCACGGACCCGTTATGAACGATTTATTGGAACGATTGGATAAAAAAAATCCGATTGCAATGTCGTGGACTTATACCAGAGAGCCTATTCAGATTCTGGATGTCGCTTACGGACTTTCGCATGCAGGCAATAAAAACGATTTTAAAGAAGCCGTAAAGCTAATTGCGGCTCCGGGATTAAATGTTATGTATGGTGATGCCAAAGGAAATGTCGCCTGGTGGGCCTCCGGAAAACTGTATAAACATAATGAGGGAGTAAATTCACATTTGATTTTAGACGGTTCAACAGGGAAAGATGATATTGTTGAATATTTAGATTTTTCAAAAAATCCATCTTCTGAAAATCCAAAATGGGGTTATGTCTATTCTGCAAATAATCAGCCGGAAGCAGTTGACGGTTATTTGTATCCTGGATATTATCTGCCCGAAGACCGAGCCAAAAGAATTTCAGAGTTAATGAATGCAAAATCTGATTGGGATAAAGAATCGATGAGTAAAATGATTAACGATAATACATCAGATGTTGCGGTTGATGTGGTTAAGCATTTAATTGTCAATATTGATTTAAGTTCTGTTTCAAAAGAAGAAAAAGAAGCAATTAAAGTTTTGAAATCATGGAAAGGAACCACCAATACAGAAGATATTGCTCCAACAATTTATAACAAATGGATTTATCTGTATTTGAAAAATACGTTTGAAGACGAAATGGGTGAAGATAATTTCAATTTGTTTACAGGAATTTCACTTGGAAAGCAGGTTATTGCCAGACAGATTAAAAATGAAAACTCAGTTTGGTGGGACAACATCAAAACAAAGAATGTAAAAGAAACCAGAAAAGATATTGTTTCAAAATCATTTAATCAGACTATTGCTTCACTTCAAAAACAACTAGGAAATACAATTTCTGACTGGAAATGGGGAGAAGTACATACAGTTGAACATGAACATCCATTAGGAAAAGTAGCAGCACTCCGGGGGTTATTTAACGTTGGACCTTTTGCATCACCCGGATCAAATGAAGTAATCAATAATTTGTTTTTTGGATATAATAATGAAGGCAGATATTATGTAAAAGGCGGCCCATCAACAAGAAGAATTATAGATTTTTCAGATATTGAAAACAGTTGGAGCATTATTCCAACAGGACAATCCGGAAATCCTTTTAGCAAACATTACGACGATCAGGCAGAAATGTATAATGCTGGAAAATTCAGAAAAATGAAATTGAATAAAGAGGAAATTATAAAATCGTCTACAAAATTAGTTTTTAAACCAAAGAATTACTCGCTATAAATCAAATCCATTAAAAATAAAAATGAAAAAGCTTTTTTTAGCAGCAACGTTATGCAACGTTTGTATTGCATTTTCTCAAGTTCCTCAGAGAAAAGATTCAAGAAATATTCAAGGAGATACACAAGAAGTGTTGGTTATTGACGAACCAGTCAATTCACAATCGAATGCGAGAACATTTATTTTTACTCAAAACAATAAATATGGTCTTAAAAAAGGGAATGTAGTTGTGTTGCAACCCGAATATGATAATATAGATTACAGAAATGAAGATTTTTTTGCAGTAAAAAAAGGCAATCTTTTTGGGCTGTTGAATAAAGAAGGAAAAACAATTTTAGAAACTAAATACGATTCAATTGGCAACGGAATAAATTCTGTAATTGTTAAGAAGTCAGATAAATATGGTGTCTTTAATAATGAGGGAAAAGAAATCCTTCCTGTAAAATACAATAAGGTTTTATACTCGAATACTATTTCAAAAACGGTATTAATTAAAAATAAAGAAAACAATTTAGAACTTATTATAAATGGTCAGCCTTCAACTTTTTTATTTGACAATCTGGTATTTTATAAAAACACTGTTATAGTAACAAAGGACTCCAAAAAAGGATTAATCTTTAATGGGAATTTGGTTTATAATATTGAATATGATAATATTTCAACTGATGGAAAATCATTTAATTATAATAACAGTATTAAAAAAACATTAGATACCAGAAAGTTTTTAGCTTTCGGTAACGATCAAAATGTTTTCATTTTAGAAAAAGAAAAGAAATTTGGATTTATTAATAATGAGACATTAATTTATCCAGTTGAAATGGAAAGGTTGAATTTTGACATAGCAAGGAGAGTTGTTACTGTTGAAAAAAATAAATTGAAAGGGGCGTACTTTATAGACACTAAGAAATATTTAGATATAATTTATGACGATATTCATTTTGACGGTGTACAGTACATCGAAGTCAAAAAGAACAAGTTGTCAGGAATGATTGACTATAAATTGCAGACAGTTATTCCAATTGAATATGATGATCTTCAGGTTCAGGGTTTTAATAATGGTTTCAAGGCAGTTAAAAATAATAAGAAAGGCTGGGTATCTTTAAAAGGAGAAGTTATTATTCCTATGATTTATGATGAGATTGACGAGCTGGATATTTATGGAGACACTTCATTTAAAAACTTGTTCAAAGTTAAACAAGGAGAAGATATCGGAATTATAAATAAAATAAATAAAACAATACTCCCAATTCAGTTTGAATACATCTTTAAAAGGGGAAATTTTTTATGCGGAAAAACAAAAGAAGCTAAGTTTGGACTGTATAAAACTGATGGGGAAACAATTTTAAAACCAGAGTATAATTTTATTTGGGAATCGGCATCAGAAGGATCTAAATTGCTTTTTGCTCAAAAAGAAACACTTTATACGATTATTGATGTGGATGGAAAAATGATTTATGATAATGTTATAAAAAAGTATAACTATATTCATGATGAATCCAATTTATTGAATCCGGAGCTTGACAGAGGAAGATCATATCTTTATTTTCAAAATGTAAAAAATAAATTTGGCGTTTATGATGAAACAAATGAAAAAGAATGTCTGCCATTTTTATATGATGGTATAAGACAAAGATTTTCTACAGCAGGCCAAACTTATTTTATCGTAAAAAAAGGATCAAAATTTGGCGTAGTAAACAATGAAAATGCTACTGTAGTGCCTTTTGCTTATGATGATTTAAATTTTGATTTGTTGCTGGACTATGGAAAAGAACTGTTTATTACCGCTAAAAAAAGCAATAAATACGGATTGATAAATTTTAATAATAAAGAAATTCTTCCTTTCATCTATCAAAATCTGGAGAGAATAAGCTATAGCGAAAACTTGTATAAAGCCAAAGCAAATAATAAATACACGCTTATTAATAGTGCAGGTAAAAGCCTTTCTGCAGAAAGTTTTGATGATATAGCTAATTTTGAAGAAAACGAAGCACTGACTTTTAATAATGGCGATATGAAAATCATTAACACCAGAGGTAATTTTCAGGGATTAAGAGGGAAAATGACAATGCACAATGGCTATAAAACTTTTGATGAATTAAAGGCAGCACTTATTACGGCATTAAATAGTCCTAAAAATGACTTATTGCTTGAGTTTTCTAAAAAAATAGCACCCTCAAAGCATTTACTATACTTCTTGAATGATAATATTTTACGCAATAAAATAGAGCTTCCGTCTAGAGATCCAGAAGTTATTGCTAAAGAGTATTTTAATGAATTGGTCGATTTTAAAACTAGAAAATGGGAAACAAAAGAATATAACCAAGGCTTTCTTATCTATGTTAATGATTATACTTACGAAAGAGATGATATAACAACTAATTATAGAGTAGAAAATCAGGCCTATGATGATCGTTTTTTAGAAAGACTGTTAAGAAATTCAATAAAAGTAAATGGGTTCTGGATCAGTTCATATTTTATGAATAGGTCTTTTAGGATTGAATAAAAGATATATGAAAAATAAAAGTGATAATATAATGGCTGCAAATTCTAAAAAATTAAAATAGAAAATACGTTACCGAAGTAAATAACTTACTGAAATATATTAGCGTATGTGAATGTAAGGTATTACAGCATGTAAAATGAAATTGCTTTAGGAGACAGGAGATCAGATAGTTTTTAAAATTACACACTTTAGGACAGTGTTTTGGAGAGATGTTTTTTATTATAATGAGGCACTACCTAATAGAGAGAAAAAAACCATGCCAAAGTTTCGAACTTTGGCATGGTTAAAAATCTCTTTCTACTTAGAGATTATATACTTTCCTTTTACAATATCCCTGGCATAAATATCAAGATTGGTATTAAGTGCTTTATTGGTCGTCATGATGTTGGTCGTCTGATAAATTTTGTCTTTTTTATATGTTTTCAATAACATTTCTAATTCTACTTCGTCATGAAAGGCAAACAGATTATAAACGGCATCCCTGAAGTTTTTAAAATTAATGGTTTCAGTTATTTGCAGTGTTTTTTCTTCATTCCATTTTTCCTTGTTGGCAGTTTCGTTTATTTTATTTAGACAATAATCAACAAAATAAGTTTTGTAATGTGCTGCTTCAATAATGTCATTGACGATAATTACATTTTGCTGGGTTGGCATTTGTACTGCTGTTGAATATTTTTGAGAAATACCTATATAAGGCATAAACACAAATATCAATAAAATCAAAAGAGAATGGTTTGTAAAATTTTTCATAGACTATTTAAATTGTAAATTGATTGATTCAGGTCGTGCTAAAATAGTTTTTTTGTTGTAAAAATTCAATTAGAATAATGTCTTTAGAATAAAAAAATCCGACAGTACAAATTTAAAAAATGTGCTGTCGGAGCAGTAGGACAAATATTATGATAATTATATTTATGCTTTTGGAATTATTTTCTTGAACTTCGCATTGCTTTTACGATTTTAAGATTTTCATCCTTAGAATATTTCTCATATTCCGGAGTTTCCATTCCGTAAAGAGCGATTTTTCCGTTTTCATCATTATGAATTCCCCAGCCGTAGCGCTTTGTTAAAGGTGAAGCTCTTAAACATGCTTGTCCTTTAGAGAAAAATTTTGTCCTCGCATCCTTATAATCTGACTTTGTTAAATCATTTCTGTCTGCAAATACCTGAAATAAAACATCGTCAGAAGAATATTTGTAAGGGTTTTTGCTGATCATTTCAAATTCAATATTGGCGATTGTTTTATTTTCGCCTTTTAGAGGCGGAATTTCTCCTGTCGTTGAAGGACAGTCCTCCGCAACTTCAATAAAAGCATTCTGGTAATTTGTAGTATGAACTTTCATTTCTTTTAATTTTTTTGATTTTGACGAAGCGTTTTTTGATTGATGATTGAATTTTAATGGATAGATAATAGTTGGTTGATTTTAAAATTACGTTTTTTTATTGAATTCAAAATGTGATTAAATTGTTAGACGATTTATTTTTCATTTGGTTTCATTTTTATTTGAGGAATTATTGCTTTAGTAAAATAGAAACTAAATATTGATATGAAAACTAATGCCGCATGAGGGCCTTTTATGGAGAGAAACGGAGTAAAAGATATAGCCGAAAGCCCGACCCCGCTCCCGAGGCTTCGGGATAGCGGGGTCATGCCATATAAATAAAGGGTTTGACGATAAATATTTGGGTTATTTGTAAGCTCTTGTGTATTTATTACTTATTTTTACGCACTTATATTTAGATTTTCCTTGATGCAAACTTCACTAAAAATTGCCGTTGTAGGTTCTGGATTGGTCGGATCGTTATTGGCAATTTATCTTAAAAAAGCAGGTCACACCGTTCATGTTTATGATCGTAGTCCTGATATTCGAAAAATAAATTTTTCAGGACGTTCGATTAATCTGGCAATGTCCAATCGGGGCTGGAAAGCACTTGATGCTGTTAACATTGGTGATTCGGTTCGTGAAATCGCTATTCCGATGGACAAACGTGCCATTCATTTGGTCGATAAACTCAATTTTCAGAACTACGGACAGGAAGGCGAGTCGATTTATTCGATTTCAAGAGGAACTTTAAACCGAAAAATGATTGATCTTGCCGAAGAAGCGGGAGCCGAATTTCTTTTTGACCAAAAAATCTGGGATGTAACTTTAAGTGATGCAACTTTACATATTGGCGAAACCGAAAGAGGAGAGTGGGAAGAGAAAAAATATGATATGGTTTTTGGTGCCGATGGCGCTTTTTCGAGAATCCGTCACAGAATGCAGCGTCAGAGTATGTTTAATTATTCGCAGGAATTTTTGAACATGGGATATAAGGAATTAAATATTCCGGCAAATGCAGATGGTTCGCATAAACTGGATAAAAATTCTTTTCATATCTGGCCACGAGGTGAATATATGCTGATTGCGCTTCCTAATTTAGACGGAAGTTTTACTTGTACTTTATTTATGCCTTTTGAAGGAGAAAACTCGTTTGATTCATTAAAAGATCGAAAAATGGTGGAAGATTTCTTCGAGAAAAACTTTCCGGATTCGATTGAGATAATTCCGAAGCTGGCAGAAGATTTTCTTAAAAATCCAACAAGTACTTTGGTTACAATGAAATGTTTTCCATGGACTTATGAAGATAAAATTGCTTTGATTGGTGATGCTTGCCACGCCATTGTTCCGTTTTATGGACAAGGAATGAATGCCGGTTTTGAAGATATTACGGTTTTGAACGAAATGATCGAAAAATACGGAAATGACTGGAAAACCATTTTCTCAGAATATCAGATTTCACGTAAGCCGAATGCAGATGCAATTGCAGAACTTTCGTATCGCAATTTCATGGAAATGAGTACTAAAACTGCCGATGAAAAATTCTTATTGCAAAAGAAAATAGAAAAAGCTTTCTCTGATAAACATCCTGATAAATGGATTCCGCTTTACAGTCGTGTCACTTTTAGCGACCGACCGTATGCAGAAGCTCTGGCAATTGGAGATTTTCAAAACGGAATTATGGAAGAGGTACTGCGAATGGATAATATTGAAAATATCTGGAATACTCCTGAAATTGAAAATAGGATATTAGAGTTGCTGAATAAATAACTTTTCAATGTTAATCACAATATCAATAATCAATTATAATATTAAAATTGATTATTGATATTGTAATTGATTTTTCCTATTGTTGATTATTTCTTTAAAAATTTCGATAAAACTCCAAAAACACCTCTTATAAAAGTAGCACTTGTAACGACTTTAAGAACAGATTTTGTAACTACTTCTGTAGTGCTGGGTTCTGATTTTGAAGATTTTGCAGGAGCTTGTTCTTCTTGCTCGGCTGCTGCCTGAGTTGCTTCTTCAATTTTTTTGTTGAGAATTTCATAGGCACTTTCGCGATCAACTTCTTCACTGTATTTTTTTACTAATTTGGATTTGCTGTTAATGTCTTCAATTTCATCAGAAGTCAAAACATCCATTCGGCTTTGAGGGGCACGCATCATTGTCGCTACAAGCGGAGTCGGTACTCCTTTTTCGTTTAGTGCCGTAACTAAAGCCTCTCCAATTCCTAAACTGGTAAGCAGTTCATCAGTTTTGTAATAATCAGATGTTGGGTAATTGTCAGCCGTTTTTTTAATTGCCTGACGGTCGTTTGCTGTAAAAGCTCTAAGTGCGTGCTGGATTTTTAATCCTAATTGTGCCAAAACGCCACTCGGAACATCCATTGGATTTTGAGTAATGAAATAAACACCAATGCCTTTTGAACGAATCAGTTTTACAATAGTTTCAATTTGTTCCAGCAATACTTTGCTGGCTTCGCTAAAAATTAAATGAGCTTCGTCAATAAAAATGACCAATTCCGGTTGATCGGCATCTCCTTTCTCAGGCATTTGTTGGTAAATTTCGGCCAATAAGCTTAACATGAAAGTAGAAAATAACTTTGGTTTGTCCTGAATATCGGTCAATCGGATAATGTTTACGTATCCTTTTCCGTCTTCATCAATTCGCATCAAATCATCAATTTCAAAAGACAACTCCCCAAAAAATAAATCGCCTCCCTGTTGCTCCAGTTCAATTATTTTTCTCAAAATAGTTCCGGTAGTAGAAGTGGAAATTTTACCATAGCTTTCCTCAATTTCCTCTTTGCCTTCTTCTGTAATATAGTTAATGACTTTTTTGATGTCTTTTAAATCTAATAAAGGCATTTTTTTGTCATCACAATATTTAAAAATTACAGCAATAACACCAGCTTGCGTATCATTAAGATCCAAAATTCTTGAAAATAATACCGGGCCAAATTCTGAAACCGTTGCGCGAAGCCGAACACCATTTTGTTTTGATAAGGACATTAATTCAACAGGAAATGCGGATACATTATATGGTATATTTATTTTGGCATGTCGTTCTGTAATAAAATCTTCTTCATTTCCCTCTTTTGCAATACCACTAAAATCTCCTTTTATGTCCATCATCAAAACAGGGATTCCGGCATTTGAAAGCTGCTCAGAAAAAACCTGAATTGTTTTGGTTTTACCTGTTCCGGTAGCACCTGCAATGAGACCGTGACGATTTAAAGTTTTTAGAGGAATCTTAACGAAAACATCAGCTATGGCTTCTCCGTCCAGAATTGCACCACCTAAAATAATGGAGTCCCCTTTAGAAGAATATCCGTTGTTTATATCTTGAATGAAACTGTCTTTTTTATTCATTTTTTATTTGTAATTTAGATGATTATAAGAGTTTTGCTTCGGTTTTTAACGATTTAAATTGGTTTTTTTTAACAGAAAAACCGCCTTTTTGACTGAAAATAATATAAAAAATAATTTCGCAACATTTTAAGAAGATGACAAAGGAATATTTGAATATTTACTAAAACGTTGTAATTTTTGCATAAATTGACCTTTTTTTTGTTTTATCGGAAAAATGATGCGGGCAATTTAATGAGAACTTTTTTAAAATCAAGTTAAATTTCCTTCAATTAAATTAAAAAAAGTTTTTTTATTTAAACTAAACATATAAATTTGCTACCCTACAAGTTAAATATAACTAAAAATAAAAATTATTTAAAACTATTAAAATTAAAAAAAATGGCAAACGTTAAAGTTAAAAAAGAAAGCACTTCAAATGGAGGAGGGATGATTTCAGGAATCATTATTGTAGCATGTGTTTTTGTTGGTTGGTTAATTTGGAAATTCGTTATGGGAGCTGAATCTAACTTTGAAGCAGGAAGTTTCAATACAGAGCATCCACACCCAATCAATACTTTAGGAATGGTATACATGGGAGGGTTTATTGTGCCAATATTATTAGGTATGCTTTTAATGGTTGTTGTTTTTTCTATTGAAAGATTCATTGTTATCTCTAAAGCTGCTGGAAAAGCTAATTTAGATACATTTATGAAAAATGTACAAGGAAGTATTAAAGAAGGAAACATCGAGGCTGCTATTGCTTCTTGTGACAAACAACAAGGTTCTGTTGCAAATGCAATTAAATCTGCTTTAATTAAATACCAAGACGTTAAAAAAGAAGGATTCAACAGTGAAGAAGCTTCAGAAGTAATCCACAAAGAAATCGAAGAGGCAACTTCATTAGAAATGCCAATGTTAGAGAAAAACTTAACTATTATCTCTACTTTAGTATCATTAGGAACTTTAGGAGGGTTATTAGGAACTGTATCAGGGATGATTAAAGCGTTTGGCGCGTTAGCTTCTGCTGGAACTCCAGACCAGGCTGCTCTTGCAACAGGTATCTCTGAAGCACTTATTAACACTGCAACAGGTATCTCTACTTCAATCTTAGCAATTATCGCTTATAACTTCTTTACAGGTAAAATCGATGATTTAACTTATTCTATCGATGAGGCTGGTACTACAATCGTGAATACTTACAGAAGATTCAGAGGAAGTTTGAAACAATAATTAATTTTTGATATTTAAATAATTGAAATTAATTATATCAAAATAAAATAAAAGAGAATGGCTAAATTAAAAATGAAAAAAAAGTCGACATCGACAGATATGACTGCGATGTGTGATGTTGCATTCCTTTTGCTTACGTTCTTTATTTTGACCGCTACTGCTAAAGTGCCTGAAGCACTTCCAGTTGATACACCTTCATCTACTGTACTAACTAAATTGCCGGATTCAGATTTGGCTATTATTTCGGTAGGTAAAGACAAGGAAGGGAAAAGCAAAGTGTTTTTTGACCTAAAAGGAAGAGAGTTGCGTAAACAGACTCTTACTGGTATGGGGGCAAAATTAGGTGTGCAATTTTCAGACGATGATCTAGAAAAATTTGCATTAATGGATGATTTTGGTGTGCCGTTGGAAAATTTACAACAAATCATTCAATTGAAAGCCGCAGATAGAACTAAAGCTCCTCAGCCTGGAATTCCAATTGATTCTTTAAACAATCAGCTTAAAGAATGGTTGTTGATTTCAAGAAGAGCAGCAATTGATTTAAGTGGTGGAGAAAAAGAATTGCAAATTGCAATAAAAGGTGATGCAAAAGAAGATTATCCGCAAATCAAAAAGATTATGGATATTTTGCAGGATCAGAAAATCAATTCCTTTAACTTGGTTACAGGTATGAGAGGTAAAGACTTTTAATTAAAAAATATACACTAAAATGGCTGAATTAAATACCGGCGACGGTGGCGGCGGAAAAGGTGGTAAGGTAAGAAGTAAAAAGCAAAACTCTAAAGTCGATTTAACGGCAATGGTTGATTTGGCTTTCTTATTGATCACATTCTTTATGTTGACCACGACGTTGTCAAAACCTCAAGCGATGCCTCTAGGTTTGCCAGATAAAGATCCAAAAATAGACGAAGTGCCTATTAAAGTAGATGAGAAGAGAACTATGACGATTATGATGGGTGAGAATAATAAACTCATCTATTACATGGGATTAATTGATAGTCCTATTGCTGGTCCTAAAGATATCGCTTACGGGAAAGACGGAATTCGTAAAGTATTATTGTCTAATAAAAAATCAGTAATAGAATATACTGGAAATAAGGACAAGGGAATTATTGTTATCATCAAGCCAGGTAAGAAATCGAAGTATAAGAATCTAGTTGACATTTTGGATGAAATGGCAATTTCAGGAGTTGAAACTTATGCTATTGTTAATGATTTTCTTCCTAAAGAAACAGAATTGTTAGAGAAAAAATAATTTTTATTTTTTTAATAACCTAATAATCAAGAAAAATGAAATTAGATATTATAAAAAATCAGTGGCTTGATATCGTATTCGAAGGGCGTAATAAGATATACGGTGCATATGAGCTAAGAAAATCAAATAATAAAACTACGATAAGAGCACTTATCATTGGTTCTTTTGTTTTTACCTTAGCAGTTGCAGCTCCTCTTATTGTGAGTTTGATACCTGATTCTGGTGAAGAAGAGGTAGTAGCTAACAAGATAAAGCTTACTAAGATAAAACTACCTCCTAAAAAAGAGGAAGTAAAGCCTAATACGCCACCACCACCACCACCACCACCAAAAGTGGATCAGGTGAAGTTTGTGAAGCCTGTAGTCGCTAAAACCGAAGAGATTACTGAAGAACCACCAAAAATTGTGGATCTTAAAGAAAAGAAAATCGGTTCAGAAACTATTAAAGGAGATCCGGATGCAGTTTTAACTGTAGACGAACCAGTAGGAAAAGGTCCTGTTGCTGAAATCGTACAAGAAGATAACAATGTATATAATACAGCTGGTATCGAGGTGAAGCCTGATTTTCCTGGAGGAATGGAAAAATTCTACAAATTCGTAGGAAATAACTACAAAACTCCTGAAGAAGAAGGTTTAAAAGGAAAAGTATATGTTACATTCGTAGTTGAAAAAGATGGTTCATTAACTGATATTAAAGTTTTAAGAGATATCGGATACGGAACCGGAGCAGAAGCTATCAGGGTTTTGAAGAAATGCCCAAAATGGACTCCTGGAGAACAAAATGGTAAAAAAGTAAGGGTGCTATATTCTCTTCCTATTACAATTCAATCTGCAGAGTAATGTTAAAGAATATATTTGATAATATTCAGAAGAAATCGCTCAAAGAGCGATTTCTTCTCGTTTTAGGAATATTGTTTTTTTTAATTTATCTTGTCTTGGGTTTAATGATTATGTTTTGGGATAAATTACAATTTAGCATTAACCCTATTTACAGATATGCGTTTGGCATTTTATTAATAGTATATTCCGGAATACGATTTTTAAGATTAATAAATTCTAAAACAGATTGAACATGTTAAAAAATGTTAAAATTTTGGGTTTGATTGTTTTTATCTTTTTGTTTGCGATGTGTAATCAAAAAAGTAAAAACGATTCAAACAAGGAAACAATTTTAAAAGGATCTGTAGACATTACAGTTGATGAAACAATTAAGCCAATTGTCGATGATCAGGTTGCTGTTTTTGAAGGAACATACTATGATGCTAAAGTTTCAATTAAAGCTAAATCTGAAGCCGAGTTAATTAATGATTTGTTGAGTGGTAAGTCAAAAGTAGTTATTACAGCAAGAGATTTAACCAAGAATGAAAATGATAAATTTGAAAAACTCAAAATAAATCCAAGAATTACTCCATTTGCTACAGATGCTATTGCTTTTATTTCAAATAAAAGCAATAATGACACTTTGATTGCGTTACAAACTGTAATTGATTTTATGAAAGGGATACCGAACTCTCGAATAAAGGGATTAGTGTTTGATAACCCAAACTCAAGTACAGTAAGGTTTATGAAAGACTTAGCCAAAGTTAAGGATATACCGGTTGAGAATGTTTTTTCGTTTAAAACAAATGATGAAGTAATCAAGTTTGTATCTGAAAACGATGGGATGATTGGAGTAGTTGGAGTTAATTGGTTGTCTCAACCTTCTCCAGAGCTTCAGGATGTTGTTCATGATTTAAATGTATTGAGTGTTAAGGGATTAAATGGAAAAGAATACTACAGTCCTACACAAAATGACATTGCAGAACAAAAATATCCTTTGGCACGTAAATTGTTTGTCATAAACTGTCAGGGATATGCAGGTTTAGGAATGGGCTTTGCTTCTTTTGTTGCTGGAGATATTGGACAGCGTATAGTTTTAAAATCGGGATTGATGCCAATTCGTACACCTGGTAGAAAACTGCAAATTAGAAATAAAATTATGAATGATAAAGAATAAATTAATTACAATAGAGATGAATAAATTTAAAATTTTTAGTCTTGCCTTAGTTGCTTCAGCATCTATTGCAAAAGCGCAAGATATCAAAGAAGCTAAAAAAGCAATTGATGCAGAACAATTTCAAAAAGCAAAGTCATTGTTGAAATCAATCATCAAGGCTAAACCTTCTGATGGAGAAGCAAATTTTGTTTTAGGAAATATATATTTAAATGAGAGTGTTGTTGATTCTGCTAAAATTTATTACTTAAATGGATTAGAAGCAGCTGACAAGAAGAGTTTAAATTACATCGGATTAGGTCAAATCGATCTTGATGCGAAAAATACAGCTGCTGCTCAGGCAAACTTTGGTTTAGCAACAAAAGATATGAAACGTAAAAGTGTAGATGAATTTATCTATATTGGTAGGGCATATATAAATTCTGAAAATCCTGATTACACTAATGCTATTACTGTTTTACAGCGTGCATTGGCAATTGAGCCACAAAATGCCACTGCGCTTTTAGCAATTGGAGATGCATATTATGGAGCAAATAACCAAAATGATGCTTATAAAGCTTATCGTGATGCATTTACGGCTGATCCAACACTTTTAAGAGCAAAAATGCAATTGGGAGTTTTGTTGAAAGGTGCAAAATCTTATGATGAAGCTATTAAATCTTTCAATGAAGTTATTGCTTTAAATGCTAATTACGGTCCTGTTTACAGAGAGTTAGCTGAAACATATTACAAATGGGCAAGAAATAAACCTTCTACTGCAAAGGTTAATTTACAAAATGCAATTACGAATTATGAAAAGTATTTAAGTCTGACTGATTACTCTTTAGATTCTAAAATGCGTCACGCTGATTTCTTAATATTAGTTAAAGATTACAAAAAACTTGAAGAAGTCGCAAACAAAATGATTGCAGAAGATAAGGTGAATCCTAGAATTTTTAGATATTTAGGGTATGCTGCTTATGAAAATGGTAACGCCGATGTAGCGATTAAATCTATCGAAGATTTTATTAAAGTGCCTTCAAACAAAGTAATTGGTAGAGATTATTTATATTTAGGTTTGTCTAAAATAAAAAAAGGAACAAATGCTGAAGGTGTTGTTGATCCTGCAGCTTTTGATGCTGGCTTTGCAGATATCAAAAAAGCAATCGAATTAGAGCCTTTAGTTGTAGAAGAACTTGCTGATTTTGGAAAAGCTTTGTTTGGGAAAAAACAATACACTCAGGCAGCTGCCATTTTTGAACTGGGTGCGAGTAATACTGAGTCTAAAAATTATTTGGATGATGCAGTTTATTATGGTATTTCTGTTTACTATGGTAATGCCGGTAAAACCGCTGAAACTCGTGATGTAGCTGCATTGCAAAATGCAGATGCTACTTTTGATAAGATCTTAGTGGCTTCACCAACTTATGATGAAGCTTATATATATAAAGGAAGAATAAACAGTTTGTTGGATAAAGATGATTTGATTATTAAAAATTACAGTGAGTATGTTACAAAAATGACAGCTAAAGGAGCTGAAGAATTGGCTAAGCCTGCTACTGCAAAAAAAATAATTGAGTCTTATAACGCAATTGGTGCTGCTTATGCTAACACTGATAAAGCTAAAGCTGTTGAGTATTTTAATAAAACTTTAGTTTTAGATCCGGCAAATACTTATGCTGCCCAATCTGTCAAAGCTTTAAAATAATTAAAAATCTCATATTAAATATAGAGCCGACAGTTCATCGATGAACTGTCGGTTTTTTTGTTCCGTATTTAATTAACTATCTTTGCATTTTAAAATAAAATAATGTTATCAAAAGAAATACAATTAGAAGTAAATAAAGGAGCAATGTTACCTTTGATGGAAGAGTTTTATACTATTCAGGGAGAAGGTTTTCATACAGGAACTGCTGCTTACTTCATAAGAATAGGAGGGTGTGATGTTGGATGCCATTGGTGTGATGTAAAAGAAAGCTGGAATGCAGAATTACATCCGCCAACCAGTATTGATGTGATCGTAAAAAATGCATCAACTTATGCTGATACAGTTGTAATTACAGGTGGTGAGCCTTTGAGTTGGGATATGAGTTTGCTTACAGGAAAATTAAAAGATAAAAATTTAAAAGTTCATATTGAAACATCTGGAGCTTATCCATTATCAGGTACTTGGGATTGGATTTGCCTGTCTCCTAAAAAAAATAAACTGCCAACTCAAACTGTTTATGATAATGCAGATGAGTTAAAAGTAATTATTCATAATAAACATGATTTTATTTTTGCAGAAGAACAGGCAGAATTGGTAAATGATAATGCAATTTTATTTCTTCAGCCGGAATGGAGTAAAAAAGAAGAAATGACTCCCCTAATTGTTGATTATGTTATGAGTAATCCAAAATGGAGAGTTTCCCTTCAGACACATAAATATTTAAATATCCCTTAATTATAAAAACAAAAAACTCTTCATCTAGAAGAGTTTTTTGTTTCAATTGCTTTACATAGCTATAGCTTGTAAAATGGTATTGTTTTTATTGCTACAGGAAAGAAAGTTTCGCTAAATAATCATAATGTTCTCCTTCAAGGATAAGTTCACATTGTAAGCCGTTTGCAAATGCGGCATTTTGTAACGTGTTATAATCTAAATATAACCAGTCAAAAGAATCTTCTTTTTCGCCTTTGTATGAAATAGTAAAAGTAAGTTCTCCGTAATATTCTTTATCCGAGGGTATCCATTTTCCACCATCTTCATCTTCATCAAACATATAAATAATATCAGAACTGTCTATCAAAATTTGTCCACCAGGATTTAATAGAGATTTTAATTTTGATAAATACTTATTGCAGTTTTCCAGTTTTCCAAAAATTCCGGTGCCATTCATCAAAAGAAGAATAGTGTCGAATTTTTCTCCTTCAAAATCTAATATGTTTATAACTTTTGTATTTTGTAATCCTCTCAGGTTGCACGTCTCAATTGCTTTTTCAGAAATGTCGATTGCAATAACTTCTAAGTTTCGGTCATTCTGTAATGATAAACTATGGCTTCCTGCACCGCAGCCTATATCCAAAGTTTTTCCAAAGGCTAATTGCAATGCTTTTTGTTCTATTTTCGGCATTTTGTCGTATGAACGAAATAAATATTCCACACTCATTTCGTCTTCCTCAGAAATTGAGGTTTCAGTAATCATATCTTCAGGTGAATTATTGGTTTGAAAATCAAACATGGCTTTTCCAAAAAGATCTTTCATTGTAATTTAGTTCAAAGTTTAAGGTTTCAAGTTTAAAGTTGTTTAATTTTGTAATCAATTTAATTAGTAAACTTGAAACAAATTTTAAATAACTTAAATAAGTTAGCCAAAGATAAGCATATCGAAAACAAAAAGTATTTTGATAGGCTTAAAAAGAAACAGCCTAAAAATTTAGATTACATTATGCAGGATTTGCATGATGCTGAATTTAAAAAAACAGATTGTCTGCAATGTGCCAATTGTTGTAAAACAACCGGGCCTTTGTTTACTCTGGCTGATATCGAAAGAATTTCAAAATCTTTCAGACAGAAACCACAGCAATTCATTGATCAGTATCTTCGAATTGATGAAGACAAAGATTATGTTTTAAAAAGTGTTCCCTGCACTTTTCTCGATAATGAAAATTACTGTATGATTTATGATGTACGGCCAAAAGCATGTAGAGAATTTCCGCATACTGACCGAAAAAAGTTTCACCAAATTGCAGATATTACATTAAAGAATGTCGCCATTTGTCCGGCGGCATATAATATTGTAGAAGAAATGAAAAAGAAATTACCTTTATAATAGACTTAAATAATTTGTAATTGTTTTTAACAACAATTAGTTTTTGCTTTTTAAAATGTATTTTTGACTAAAGCAAACCTTTACATGCATAAATCAATAAAAAACTTAAATTGAATCTGGAATATTTTATAGCTAAAAGACTTATTACTGCTAAAGATTATAAAAGCAGTATTTCGGCACCTATTATCAAAATTGCTATTTCGGCTATAGCTATTGGTATTATTATGATGTTGGTTTCTGTCGCAACCGGAATTGGTCTGCAGCAAAAAATACGTGAAAAAGTTTCAGCGTTTAATGGACAAATTATTATCTCGAATTACGATAACAATAATTCAGAAGTAACATTGATTCCAATTTCCAAAAAACAAGATTTTTATCCTAATTTTAAATCAATTCCAGAAGTAAGTCACATTCAGGCTATCGCAAATAAAGCAGGAATAATCAGAACCGAAAATGCATTTGAAGGAATTATATTCAAAGGAGTAGGAGCTGATTATGATTGGAATAATATAAAAGAGTATTTGGTAGAAGGAAAATTACCAAATTTCTCTAAATCATTAAATGAAGAGGTTATAATCTCCAGATTTCTGGCCGACCGATTAAATTTAAAAGTAGGAGATAGCTTTAATACTTTTTTTGTTAAAGAAGAACAAGGTAAAATGCCAAATAGTCGACGATTCAAAATTACGGGTATTTTTAATTCCGGGTTTCAGAATTTCGATGCTACTTATATAATAGGCGATATTCGTCACATCCAAAGAATTAATAAGTGGAAGTCTGACCAGATTGGTGCATTCGAGGTTTTTGTTAAAGATTTCGATAATATCAAAACTACAGGAGAACAAATTTACGATCAAACTTCGTCAAATTTAGATTCAAAAACGATAATTGAAAAGTACAGCTATATTTTCGATTGGCTTCGGCTTTTTGATTTTAATATTGTAATTATTTTAGCTGTTATGATTTTGGTGGCAACAATAAATATGGTGGTTGCTTTATTGGTGCTTATTTTAGAGCGTACGCAAATGATTGGAATTCTAAAAGCATTAGGTGCTGACAATTGGATTGTTCGTAAAATATTTTTATATAATGCTTTCTATCTTATAATAAGAGGGCTTTTTTGGGGAAACCTTATCGGAATTTCAATATTGCTTATTCAGCAATATTTTGGAGTTGTTCAGTTGAATCCTGAAAATTATTACGTGAACCAGGCACCGGTCTATATTAATTGGGGATATGTGTTCTTATTAAATTTAATGACTGTTACAGTTTGCTTTCTGGTGCTGTTAATTCCATCATATATAATAACTAAAATTTCTCCAGTAAAGGCAATTCGTTTCGATTGATTTAATAATAGAACGTCTATTATAGTGTAATCCGACAGTTTTTTTCAAAACGTGTCGGTTTTTTTTATACATATATAGTATAATGAATAATTGAGGAATATAAAAAATTAAGGAGTTGTTTTCCGCTATGGGCATCAATCTTTTGTGGCGAACGCTGTTATAATAGGATTTTCGTTTCTATCGGGTCTATTAAATTCGTTTGTCAAAAGATGATTATAGTTCAGCGAAGGAAAATAAAATCTAACAACTCTGTAAAATCGATAGCCGAAAGCAGGCTGAAATTAAGAAAACAACACAAAAACAGAGAAAAAGCTTACAAGTGATCAAAAAAGTTTTGTTTGTAAAAAGGGTTTTATCAGAGAGTTAAGGGGAATATTGAAAAAAGGTTTAAATTATGCAATAAAAAAGCTTGTTTAACTCAATAAAGGGTGTACTTTTGCACCCGCAACAGCGAAATGGTTCATGGAAATACTGGCAAGAAACAAGAATCAAATGAAAAGAAGTTTTCTAAAAAAAAGATTCAAAAAAGCTTGCGAGATTTGAAAATGCTTTTTACAT
>NZ_QJHL01000004.1 GCF_003202405.1 Flavobacterium hydrophilum
TGGACAGCAATGTCCGTGCGGGTTCAAGTCCCGCTCTGAGTACTGAAAACTCCAATTGGCTATGGCTGATTGGAGTTTTTTTTTTCTTAATGAAATTACTTGCTTAAAAACTGAAGCTTCCCGATGTCCCTTACTGCGCTAGGGATGCAAGGGGAATCCTTTTGTGAGCCCTTATATTCCTGTATCATACCAAAACTGCCTGAACGAAAGATACACCGTAAAGCCCGCCCCGTAGGGAAGCCATAAAAACAGATACAAAATGTTCATATCTAAATCATAATACATAAATGATTTAGATATATATGATGCTAAAAAAGCGGATCATTTATAGATCCGCTGTTGTTATAAAAATTTTAATGTTTTTTAGATCCCTAATCGAAAATCTTTTACACTTTTTTGTTCTAAGCTAATATCTTCAAAATAACTTGTCGTTCCTTTATCAACCGGGCATTGGGCACTGATTCCTGTCCAGATTTCTGAAGGATAATTATTTTTGTATAAACGGACCATTTGCCAGTTTTTATTGTCTATTGAATAATAGCTTGCCACGGTTTTTGTATCTGATGAAATTTTCATGTAAACTGTTTTCCCTTCAACAATATCATGATTGTTGTCGTCAGAAGTTCCTATGGTTCGAACCGTTACAATTCTGTGATTGCCACGTTCATCTTGTTCGAAACAAAATTTTTGATAAAAACTGTCATTTACATATAAATATAAAACTCCGGCATTGTATAAACCACTTTTAGTAAACTCCGGACTTACCTTTGCTGTCAATGTAAAAGGTTTTGTGTTGTCAACTTTAGACAAAAGAATAGGTGCTGAATTATTTGAGAGCTTATTATTTGGATCCGAAAAATAATCTTTTTTCTCTCCTACGTGAAATAGCATCTTTTCTTTTACATTTATTTTTACTAACGTATCCGCACCATTAATTGACTTGGTAAAATGAATTCGGCTTAGTTTTATATCACATGGAATTCCACGTACTATTGCCGAGTCTTTTGTTGTAGGATCAGTGTTTTCAACTGTTTTATTTTCTTTAGAAATATTATTACAAGCTGAAAATAGAATAATTTGATAAAGGCTGCAGTAGATAAGAAATTTAGGTTTCATAAATGTTTTTGTTAAAAGTATAAATAGTCTAACTTAGTTTCTCAAATTTATACACTACTTCCAATAACTGCAATACGTAAAATTAACCAATTTATTTAAACAACTATGACTAACGCATCCATCGAAGATCAGTTAACATCTACTTTATTGCAACAAACATTTTTGGATGGAAATATACTCGATATTGAAGATTATAAAAAAATGGCTGCTGCTTATGTTTCTATAGAGCAATGTGTGGCGGTACTTTCGGATTTTCAGGCTGACTGCAGTTATATATATGCGGGTAATTTCGGTAAATTCTTAGGACTCCCTTTAGGGGATTTATTTATCGATTCGGCTTTTGAAGATTGTATATTCGATAAGTTAAATTCGGAGGATGTAATCGAACGTCATGCATTAGAACTTCATTTTTTTCAATACCTGAAAAACCTGCCTGATGAAGAATATCGAAATTACAGTACTTTTAGCCGTCTGCGTTTTTCTGATGATAAAAATATGAATTATATAAATCATCGTACTATGTATCTTAAAAAATTATGCAATGGAAGTGTTTTATTTGCATTGTGTTTATATGCACCATCGACTAATTTTAGATTTCAAACCGGAATTGATGGTAAAATTGTAAATATTAAGACAGGAGAAACGATAACATCAGAAAAATATAAACCTTATACAGAAACCCTGCTTTCTAAAAGAGAGTTAGAAATCCTGAATCACCTGGCAAAGGGAAACAATAGTGATCAGATTGCAAATCTTTTAAATATTTCGGTTTATACTGTTCGTCGTCACAGACAGAATATAATTCAGAAAATGCAGGTTGCCAATACGACAGAAGCATTAAAAACAGCTTTTGTTATGGGGTTGATAAATGTATAATCAAAAAATAAAGAAAAACCTTTAGCCACGTAACGCTTAAAGGTTTTTCTTTATTTTTTTAGTTAAATGCTTTTTCAAAATTAGAATCTGCATTTTTGGCTTTTTTAGAAGGTAAAACAGAATCACATTTGTCTTTTTCAATTACTGGATTCCAATCTCCTTCGAGTTTATTTGCGGTTGTAGTGCTTGCTGCAAATATTTTTTCTTTTGTGTATTCAGAGACTTCGACTTTATTCAATTGTTTAGACCATGAAATGCGTTTATCTTTATCAGAGCCAGGTCCAAAACAATCATATTCTGCATAGAAAGAAGTTTTCCAGTTGTCATAGGCTTTATTTTCAGGATCTTTAGACCAGATCGACCATCCTTCAGGTATTATAATTGATTCTTCATACGAATGGATAAAAACAGTATTGGCACCGGCTCCCCATGGTCTTCCAAGTGACACTTTTGAAATGGCTGCTTTAGGATATTTCATTATGACACAATCTTTGAATACAAAACCATATTTACTTTTTCCCGCTTCATGATTTCCGGCAGTGATGTATGAGTCTTTTCTGCATTGGATAACACAATTTTCAAACAAGGCTATACCTGCGCCAAAAATAAAGTCTGTCGTTCCATCAATTATACAATCTTTAATGTAAGTTCTTTTGTTAGCTTTTAGGTAAAATGTATCCTGAAAACCACTCATTTTACAGTTATGGAAAATAACCCTGTCACCATTTACCATCAAAGCTACAGCCTGACCGCCCTTTTTATACTGTGACAATTCACTACTAATAGTGTTTTCAAAAGTTATATTTTCTGCAAAAAAATCATTTGCTTCAATTAATACACTAAATGATTTGCTTGTTCCTCCTGCAATTTCAGCATAATCATCGTAAGTGAGAATGGTATTTTTATACGATTCGCCTATTAAGGATACATTTTTCTTTCCTGAGGTTAATTTTAGTTTCTCTTTATAAACACCTGGCTTTACAAAAATAACGGTACGTTTAGAATTATTATCAGGTACAGCATTAAAAGCATCCTGAACTTTTGTATAATTACCGCTTCCATCAGCAGCTACTACAATATCATAAACTGTTTTGTTTTTTTGAGCGTGTAAAGCTGCACTGAAACTAATAAGTAAGAAATAAAAAGTAAGTAAAGTTTTTTTCATGTTAGATTATGAATGATAAAGTTTTAAAATAAAATTTCCAAGGAATAAATTGTTTTACACCTTGGAAATTTATAAAAATAATTGAATATAACTAAGAAATGCTGTTTTTTACTTTATGTCCAAATATTCCAAAATAAAGAATGATTACAAAACATACCAAAGGAATAATGTAACCGGCTTGAATATCATCGTGTTTCATGTCGATTAATGTTCCCATTCCATAGGGTAGTATAGCACCACCCACAATAGACATTACCAACCAGGATGAACCAGTTTCTGTATTGGATTTTAAACCTACCAATCCTAAAGAGAAAATAGTTGGAAACATAATTGACATAAAAAATCCAATTCCGCCAAGAGCATAAATAACTACAATTCCGGATCCGTAAATAGCTACTAAACAAAGTAAAATACTTGCTACACAATATATAGAAAGTAGAACATAATCTTTAACAAACTTCAAAAAGAAAGTTCCAATAAAACGTCCTGCCATAAACAGAAAACCATAAATTCCAAGATAATATCCGGCTGTCTTTTCATCTAATCCAGCTCCTTGCTGTGCAATTCGAATGAAGAAACTCGTAATACAAACCTGGGCGCCAACATAAAAAAACTGTGCTACAACAGCCCAACTCAAATGAGAGAATTTCAAAACAGAGAAAAATCCCGGTTTTACTTCCACTTCAGAATGTTGTGGTTTCATTGAAGGTAAATGCATGAAATAAAATAAGATAGCAACCAATACCAATACACTTCCTAAAATGATATAAGGTAATTTCACAGCCGAAGCTTCCCCTAACAGATAAGCAGCTTTTGTTGCTTCCGGCATAGCTGCCATTTGTTCTGGAGTGTGATTTGTTCCTGAAAGAATAAACAGTGAACCAACAATTGGGGCAACCATAGCTGCTAATCCGTTAAAAGAAGCAGCTAAATTTAATCTTTTGGAAGATGATTCAGCAGGTCCTAATATAGCAGCATACGGATTGGCGCTGGTTTCCAGAATGGTTAGTCCGCAACCAATAACAAACAAGGCCAAAAGGAAAAGTTCATAGGTTCTTGTATTTGCAGCAGGTACAAAAAGAAATGCTCCACAGGCAAAAACTAATAATCCTATTATGATGCTATTTTTATAGCCAAATCTTTTAATCAGCATTCCGGCGGGAATTGCCATAATAAAATAAGCAAAAAATACGGAGGTATCAATCAATGTAGATTGACTGTTATTTAATTCACAAGCTTTTTTTAAGTGTGGAATCAAAATAGAATCCAGATTGTGCGCCATTCCCCAAAGGAAAAATAAGCTGGTAATTAAAATGAAAGGCAAAAGATATTGATTTCCTTTTCCGCCTTCTGTTGGTACTTCGTGTTGGTCACCTGTTTGGTTAGTTACTTGCATAGTTAGATTTTTATTTTAGGATTATTTCTTTTTTACTAATAATAGGTGATCACATACCAAAACTATTTCGCCTCTTTGGTTGATGATTTCTACGTGTTCGGTTACTGTTCCCATATCCGGTTTTTTGGCTTCTCCTTTTTCCGATATCGTAATTTCTGAATGAATAGTGTCTCCAATATGAACCGGCTTCACAAATCGCATTCTGTCGTATCCTTTAGAAAAAGCTTCCGGATTTATTTCTGAAGCAGTCAAACCGATTCCAATACTGAAAACCATTGTTCCGTGCGCAATTCGCTGTCCGAAAGGTTGTGTTTTACACCATTCCTCATCCATGTGGTGTGGAAAAAAATCGCCAGTATGTCCAGCATGGACTACAAAATCGGTTTCTGTAATAGTTCTGCCTAATGTAACTCTTTTATCATTAAGTTGATAGTCTTCGAAAAATGTGGATTTGAAATACATATTTTAGTTTTTTAGTCCTTAGTAATTAGTCCTTAGTGACTAGCTCAAATGCTAATTACTTATGACTTTTCACTAATCACTACATTTATATAATTTTTTTGGGCGTTTAAACACGCTTTCCGCTGTATCTTTTTTGGCAGAAAAAGCCAAAAAAGGATGTCGCTTCAATCGTTAACGCGGGCAACCGTTGTTATAACTCATTTAGTGGAATTCCACCTTTTTGATTACTGATGTAACAAGCTTCAACAACCTTCATCGTATCTAGCACATCCTGAACACTTGCTAATAATTTGTCATCAGAACCTTCTTTAAAGCGCATTAAGTTTGACATGGTACCTATGAAAGCTTCTGGAAACCAGGAACCTTCTAAATTGATTTTTTCCCATTCGTAAGTGCCATTTTTTTCCAATGCCACTTCAAATTCGTCCGGCATACCGTCAGGATAATTCATCAGCAAGCCCATTTTTGCTTTAATTGCTCCTTTTGTTCCTTCCCATTTGATGTAGCTTTCTTCATGTTTTGGTCCAAAATGATGATCGTGATTCGTATTGATAACCACACGCATCGAATCGCCATAATCCAAAATAATCGAAGAACGGCAAGATGATAATTTCTTTAAAGGATGATTGGTTGTTTTTGCATAGACTCCTTTTGGATTTCCCATAAAGGAACGAATGCAGTCAATATAATGCACACTGTGAAAAAGAATCTCCAATCTTGGATGTTCCTTGATTAATGGAAATAATTCCCAAGGAGTGTTTACAGTTACTTTAAATTCCAGATCATACAAGTCTCCAATAATTCCCTGATCAATCATATAACGCGCTGCACTTACAAAAGAAGCAAAACGCAACTGAAAATTAATCGCTGCTACTAATTTTTTTCTTTCGCAAACAGCTACAATTTCTTTGGCCTGCGCCAAATCATTTCCCATTGGCTTCTGAATCAAAACTGCAGCACCATCTGGCAATTGTTCTAATATTTCGATGTATTGATCAGGCAATACCGTAATATCATAAACAGCATTCGAAGGAGCATTTTTTACAGCATCGGCTACGTTTTCAAAAACATTCGGAATGCCGAATTCCTCAGCCATTGCGTGTGCTTTTGCCACCGTTCTGTTTGTAATTCCGAAAACCGAAAAGCCAGCCATTTTATAAGCCGGCAAATGAGCATCTTTTACAATACCGCTTGCACCAATAATAATAATCGGCTGCGTTGTTTCGGGCAATAAAGGTTTATATGGAATATTCATATTTATTCTATTTTTTGAATATTATTATGTGTTTCTTCTAATAATTGTGCTGAAGGAATGTCGCTGTTGATTGCTTTTAAAATCATATGATCGATAAACTCACACACTTTTGGCCAAATTGGTGTTTGTGGAAGGGTAAATGCATTTTCATGCAGCATTTCCAGTTTATGATAAAATGGTATTAAAGCATTAATTTCTTCATCTTTCCAAGTCGACTTTCTACAACCAATACCGCCTTCTTTTGTTAATAATTTGTCACTTTCAGAAGTTGTTGCAAAACGTAAAAAATCGTAAGCCAGTTTTTTATGTTTACTTCCTGATCCAATAGTATACAACCAGTACACATTCAAAGAAGCCGTTTTATGATTCGGATCGGAAGGGAGTGAAGTGATATCAATTTTTCCCTTTACTTTCGATTCCTCAATCACTTGTGCCATCGAAGCAAATCCGAACCAGTTGATAGCCATTGCAGCTTCTCCTTTGGCGAAGGCCAAACCCGCCTGAACCGAATCAAATTCTTTTGATTTTGGATGAACAGCAGTTGGATCGTTCACCATTTTTCTGTAAAAATCCAAAGCTTCAATTGCAGCTTTACTGTGAACGCTGATTTGATTTTTGTGATTGATTAATGATCCGCCACGTGTCCATAATTGCAGGCAGAAATCAAAAACCATGTTGTGTCCGTCTGGATAATTGGCAAAAATGCAGCCGTAAAGATTTTCTTCTGGCCGATTAAAGAAAGAAGCAATTTCTACGAACTCTTTCCATGTTTTTGGTGTGGAAAGTTCGTAACTATACTGCTTTTTAAAATTTTCCTGCTCGTTTTGGTCTTCGAATAAATCCTTTCTGTAAATCAGACATTCCGGGCCATCATGAAACGGAAGTCCATAAGTGCCGTTATCCAGTTGCTGTAATTTTAAAAGCGATTTATGCCAGCCGTAAGGATAATTTTCCGGTGGATTTGCTGCTATAAAAGAATACAAATCCAAAACCGCTTTTTCGTGTACAGCATCATAAATCCAATCGGTATTGAGGTGTGCAATATCCCATTTACCTTCTTTCAAACCTTTTTTTGTAATAGTGGTTTCATACAAATCATGAAGCTCCAGCGGTACCATTTCTGCTTCAATTTGAATATTGTTTTGAAGGCAAAATAAATCCCACAGCTTTTGAAGAGTGGTTTCAAAAGGATCAAATTTCCTGACAGCGATTCTTATTTTTTCCATTACTACGCTATAAATTCCTTAATAATTCGTTCGTTGTCCTGTCCTAATTTTGGGGAACCTTTAGTCGATGTGAAAATTTCTCCGTCTATTCTAATGGGGCATCGGGTTGTTTTATAGTTGTAGCTGTCCAGCATTTCTACTCTTTGTATGAAATTTAGAACCTGAAATCCTTCTTCGGCAAAAAGCTGTTTGTAGTTCAGAACTTTGGCACACCAAATATCAGCAGGCTCTAAAATATCCAGCCAATATTGGGTTTCCTGAGTTTGCAAATGAGAAGCGAGAATGTTTTTAATTTCATCTCGCAGTTCAAATTTATTTTCAGGAAATTGTAATAACGCATCACATTGTAGCAGCGAAGCCAAAACCGGAATCGATCCCATTGCTAAAGCCAGATAGCCGTTTTCAGTTTTATAAATACCATAAGGCGCTCCTAAATAAGCATGTGCATTATTGGATTTTGTCCGAACTGGCAATTCACCACCGTCGTTAAAATACGTTGTAATGGTTTCAAACTGAAAATCAAAAGCCGATTCCAGCATACTTACCTGAACTTTTGCCCCAATACTATGAGTTGCTTTTCTGTATAAAGCAGCTAAAATTCCTTGTGCCAGATGTGCTCCCGCCAACATATCCACAATTGATAATCCCATTGGTACGGGTCCATCCTCCTGATTTCCACTTAACCAGGTTAAGGCGGTCAAAGATTGCAATAGTAAGTCCTGTCCGGGTAAATCTTTTAGTTCGGATTTAGTGCCATAACCCGAAATTTCGGCATACACTATATTCGGGTTGATTTTTTTGACTTCATCATAACTCAAACCAACGCGTTCCATCACTCCTGGTCTGAAGTTATGCATGACAACATCGGCTTTGGCCAATAATTTTTTTAATTTTTCAAGCTCTGACGGTTGTTTGAAATCAATAGCGAATGATTCTTTATTTCTGTTGATGGTATGAAAAACAGATGATTCTCCATTCATAATCAAATCAGAAGTATATAAGGTTCGGCAGATATCACCTGTTCCCGGTTTCTCAATTTTTATCACACGGGCACCTAAATCGGCCAATCGCAAACTCGCTGAAGGGCCTGAAAGAAACTGGCTAAAATCTACTATTAAATAATCTTCTAATGGTTTCATCCTGCTAGTTTAAAAATTGTTCGTGTATTGTTACATTATCTTCTCCCACTTTAGGGGCTGCTTTCGTATTGGTTAAAATCTCTCCGTCTAATTGTATCGGGCTTCTGGTAGTAACCAATTTTTCTCCTGCAGAATTTTTTACCGTTTGTTTCAATTGCAATTCGTTTACAAAAGGCTGGCTGTCTAATTCCTGGTAATTAAGTACTTTTCCACACCAGATTCTTTCTTTTTGTAACACATCAATCCAATAATCTGCTGTTTGGGTATTCAGTTTTTCGGTTAATAATTCCCTAATTTCATCTCTTTGAGAAAACCATTTGTGTTTATCAGTGTATTTTTGGAAATCGATTTCTAAAACACTTCCAATAAAAAGCAAATCGCCCATTGCAAGAGAAATATATCCGTCTTTAGTTTGATAAACTCCGTAAGGAGCGCTTAGAAAAGCATGAGCACTTCCTTTTACATCGCTTCTTTGTGGTTGTTGTCCTCCATCATTCAAGTAAGAAGTTATTGCTTCAAACTGCACATCCAAAACCGATTCCAGCAAGCTGACTTCAACTAAAACACCTTTTCCGGTTTTAGCTCTTTTAAGTAAAGCTGCTAAGATTCCCTGAACGAAATGGTTGCCGCACATCAAATCCGCTACAGCCAGACCAAAAGGAACTGGTCCCTGACTTTTCCTGCCGCTTAGCCAGCTTAATCCCGAAAGTGACTGCAAAAGCAAATCCTGTCCCGGTTTATTTGCCCAGGGACCTTTGTCTCCGTAACCTGTAATGGTTCCGTAAATTATTTTTGGATTAATATTTAAAGTTGTTTTAAAATCCAATCCGATTTTTTCCATCACACCCGGACGGAAATTATGGGTCATAATATCCGCTTTAGCGATTAGCTTTTTGACTAAAACCAAATCATCCGGATTTTTAAGATCGGCTGCAAAAGATTCTTTATTTCGGTTAATGGTATGAAATAACAAACTGCTGTCATCGATAAAAAGATCTTTGATGCTCAACTGGCGGCAAGCTTCACCTTTTACAGGACGCTCGATTTTTATAACCCTTGCTCCTAAATCAGCTAATTTCAATCCCGCAGAAGGTCCTGCCAAAAACTGGCAAAACTCCAATACAACTAATCCTTCTAATGGTCTCATACTGTTATAAGTTTAAAGACTTTATGTATAGTCCATTCATTACTTCCAAAACAGATTCTTCATCACCGCCATTCATTAAATAATCACGAACCACATCACCTGCATGATCCTGAAAATACATGTGTCCGGAATATCTCGGTCTTAAAAAAGCTCTTTCTAATGCTGGTAAAGTATTTTTGAAATAATCATGCGTTATACCATTGATTCTGTCATTTTTCCAGGCCTGCAAATGCCCCGGCTGTCCGCCATTATCAGCAAAAATATTCTGTTGTACCTGTGATGAACCTGTAAATTCAGCATATTTTATGGCTTCGGAAATATGCTGGCTAAATGAAGAAACTGCCAAACCGGTTCCGCCTAAAGAGCTGATCATTGGTTTGTCATTCAATTTAACTAAGTCATAAAAGTGAAGCAGATTTTTGCTGTAACCAATTCTTGAATAATTAGAATAGCCATACGCAAAAGGGCAGTAAGCAATCTCATCCGAATTCACCATAGCTTCATATACCTGAATCGGATTACGGTTAAAATTAGCCGAATCCATTAATTGAGCAAGTTCACGATGCATCTGTAAAGCTTTTTTTCCTGTTTCCACAGAAATTACTTTTTCCTGTGATTGAAAAGGGTCTTCGCCTAAACTACAGCAAAAAGAGTAAAATGTCATTAAGGAATCTACCGGAATTCCTGCAAAGGCAACTAATCTTTTTTTCGCTAAAGCCAATAAATCATCATAGGTCTGTGGGACTTTTAATCCTTGTTTTTCTAAAATATCCAATCGGGCAGCTGCTACCGGAGTTGCCGCATCAATTGGCAAAGCCCATAATTTATTGTGAAAGACATAACTTCCGTAAGATTTACCAACGGTATTGATTTCCTGATCTTTTATATATTCTGAAGGAAGATGATCTGATAAAGGTAGAATGGTTTTTGTATCGGCACCAAAACCTGTCCATGGATGATCAATAACCAATAAATCAAATCTTTTGGCTAAATCTTCTATGGAAGCATCTGCAAATTCCTGTAAGCTTCTTTTCTCCCAGCTAATTTCAATGTCCGGGTTTAATTCTGTAAAACGTTGAGCTGTGGCAACCATTGGTAATAAACCCCTAGTATGATTCCACGTAATCCCTTTTAGTTTTTTCATTTTGATAGTCTGATTTAATAAATGTGATTTTCACATTTACAAATATAGAAATTAGATTCAAATGCCATGATTATATATTTGTTTTTTGGCATTTCGGGCAATGCTTTTTTATATTTTATACAAATTACAGCTAAAATGTGATATTGCTTTTGATTATATCTGTTTTTGGGTATTGATTTTTAAAATATGTCGTTGTTATTAATATTAAGTTTTATATTTGTAAATGTAAAAATCACATTTATTTTTGCGTTAAATTACATAAAATACAATTTTTAAAATAGCAATTATGCTTAAAACTTCTTTTTTTTCCAAAATGATTGTGTTACTGATTTTTGTAACAACAATTTCAAAAGCTCAAAATACAATTTCAACTAAGCTGAAATGGTCAGAAAGAATGGCATTAACGTTAATGCAGCGTCACCCTCAATCGTATATGCTTGATGATGCTCCTGTAGCACATATCAGTTATGTTCATGGTTTGGTTACTTATGCTTTTCAGGAATTAGGCAAGAAAAAAAATGATGAAAAATACGCGGCTTACGCCAAACAATATGCTGATGAATTGATAGATGCCGATGGAAATATTAAGACTTATAAGTATGAGTCCTTTAATATTGATAACATACCTACAGGACGAATTTTGTTCGACATTTATGAGCAAACTAAAGACAAAAGATATTTAGTTGCGATGCAGACTTTGCGTAAACAATTAGAAGAACAGCCTCGTACCCCAAGTGGTGGTTTTTGGCACAAAAAAATATATCCCAACCAAATGTGGCTGGATGGCTTGTATATGGGAGAACCATTTTATGCAGAATATACCGTTACGTTCGAAAATGGAGCTAAGTTAGATGATGTTGCTCATGAATTTGAATTGATTCAGCAAAAGGCAACAGATGCAAAAACAGGGTTGTTGTACCATGCCTGGGATGAGAGCAAAGAAATGGCATGGGCAAACAAAGAAACCGGAGTTTCGCCTAACTTTTGGTCGCGATCAATGGGCTGGTATGTGATGGGATTGGTTGATGTACTGGATTATTTTCCTAAAGATCATCCAAAAAGAAAAGAACTGATTTTGTATTTAAACAATATTTCGAATGCCTTAGTGAAATTTCAGGATAAGTCAGGATTGTGGTATCAGGTTACTGATATGGGAACCCGTGAAGGTAATTATTTAGAAACTTCGGGTACGGCTATGTTTGCATATGCTTTTGCAAAGGGAGCTAAAAAAGGATATCTGCCTAAAAAATTCAAAATAATTGCTGAAAAAGCCTTTGATGGTATGACTTCAAAATTTGTTAAAGTATATCCAAACGGGGAAATTGAAATTACGAATGCCTGCGCAGTAGCAGGTTTAGGAGGGAAGCCTTATCGTGATGGCTCTTACGAATATTATATTAATGAAAGAAGGAAAGATAATGACCCTAAAGTAACCGGACCCTTTATTCTGGCGGCTTTAGAATTAAACCGATAATTAAAAAATTAAATATATATGTTTTCATTACAAAATAAAAAAGCAGTCATAACGGGTGGAGGAAGCGGAATAGGTAGAGCAATCGCTACTTTATTTGCAAAACAGGGAGCAGAAATTCACATTATTGACTTAACAACAGAAAGTGCTCAGGATGCGGTTGCTGATATACAGCAATTGGGAGGAAAAGTATTTTCATATGCCTGCAATGTAGTAGATCAAAAAGAGGTTGTTGCTACATTTGAAAAAATTGGAAATATCCATATTTTGATTAATAATGCCGGTATTGCCCATGTGGGGAAAGTAGGCACAACTTTGGAAATCGATTTCCAAAGGGTGATGGATGTAAATGTAAAAGGAGTTTACAATTGTTTATATGCCGCAATTCCACAATTTCAATTGTCAAAAGGAGGTGTGATTTTGAACATGGCTTCTATTGCATCATGGGTTGGAATTCAGGATCGTTTTGCTTATTCAACTGCTAAAGGTGCTGTAATGGCTATGACATTATCAGTTGCAAGAGATTATATTGATGAAGGGATTCGATGCAATTCGATTTCGCCTGCCAGAGTGCATACTCCTTTTGTAGATGGATTTATCAATAAAAACTATCCGGGTAAAGAAGCTGAAATTTTTGAAAAGTTGTCTAAGTCACAACCAATCGGGCGTATGGGACAACCGGACGAAATTGCTGCTTTAGCCCTTTACTTATGCAGTGATGAAGCAGGATTTATTACGGGAAGTGACTATCCTATCGATGGAGGATTTATAAAATTAAATAACTAATTAAAAATATATAAGAAATGAAATTAATACGTTTTGGAGCTGCCGGACAAGAAAAACCGGGTGTTATTATTGGAGAAAAAAGATATGATGTTTCTTCAATTGTTTCGGATTTTAACGAAGCTTTTTTCGAAGACAATGGTTTGGAAAAATTAAAAAAAGCTTTAGAAAGTAATCCGGCATTACCGGAAGTAGGAACAGATGTACGTTTAGGTTCTCCGGTTGCGAGACCTTCAAAAATAATCTGTATCGGTCTGAATTATGTAGATCATTGTCATGAAACAGGAGCTCCGATTCCAACAGAGCCAATTATCTTTTTCAAATCAACCACTTCTTTATGCGGTCCGAATGATGATTTGGTGATCCCAAAAAACAGTGAAAAAACTGACTGGGAAATCGAGCTGGCATTTGTGGTTGGCAAAAAAGCAAGTTATGTAGAAGAAGCAGATGCTTTAGATTACGTAGCAGGATATGCTTTGTTGAATGATTACAGCGAAAGAGCTTTCCAAATCGAAATGGGCGGACAATGGGCAAAAGGAAAAGGTTGTGATACTTTCGCACCTCTTGGACCGTTTTTGGCTACGCAGGATGAAATTGCCGATGTGAATAATTTACCAATGTGGCTGACAGTTAACGGAAAGAAATTCCAAAACAGTAATACTTCTAATCTGGTTTTCAAAATTCCATTTTTAGTGCATTACCTAAGTCAGTTTATGACCTTGCTTCCTGGCGATATCATTAGTACAGGAACGCCTCCGGGAGTTGGATTAGGAATTAAGCCGGATCCAATCTATATCAAACCGGGCGACGTTATCGAATTGGGTATGGACGGTTTGGGTTCAAGTAGACAAGTAGCTAAAGCTTATTCTAAATAAAATGAAATATATTGTTTGCGAAAAACCGCAGGAGTTTCTAATCAAAGAAAAACCAATGCCGGAACCAAAAGAGGGAGAAGTACTTTTGAAAATTAGAAGAATAGGAGTTTGCGGAACCGATATTCATGCTTTTGGAGGAACACAGCCTTATTTTGAATACCCCAGAATTTTAGGTCACGAACTGGCTGCCGAATATATTAAAGGAAATGCAAAAGGTTTTGAGCCTGGCGATAAAGTAACTTTTATTCCTTATTTCAGCTGCGGAACATGTGTGGCCTGTCGAAATGGTCTGACTAATTGTTGTGCCAATATCAAAGTCTTCGGCGTGCATATTGACGGCGGAATGGCCGAGTATGTTACGATTCCGGAACAGTATTTATTGCACGGACAAGGTTTGGATTATGACGAACTGGCTTTGGTTGAACCATTAGCAATTGCAGCACACGGAGTAAGAAGAGCCGCTGTAAAAGCAACCGACACTGTTTTAGTAATGGGTGCAGGACCTATTGGATTAGGATTGATTCAGTTTGCTAAAATTGCCGGTGCCAAAGTGATTGTGATGGATATCAACGAATATCGTCTTAACTTTTGTAAAGAAGCACTTCAGGCAGATGAAACCATCAATCCGCTGAATGATGATGTGGCTGCAAAATTAGCAGAACTTACCAACGGCGATATGGCGAATGTAGTCATTGACGCTACCGGAAATCAAAAAGTGATGAACAGTGCTTTTAATTATATTTCGCATGGCGGAAGATTCGTATTGGTGGGACTTCAAAAAGGAGAATTGAGTTTCAGTCATCCTGATTTTCATAAAAGGGAATCTACTTTGATGAGCAGCAGAAATGCGACTATCGAAGATTTTGAATATGTAATGAAATGTCTGAAAGAAGGTAAAATCGATCCGAAAAAATACATTACACACAGAGCTGGTTTTGAGGATATGATCAGTGAATTTGGAAAATGGATTGATCCGAAAAACAATACTATCAAAGCAATTATAGAATTAAATTAATTCTGAAAAATATAATATTATGGATTTACATTTAAAAGGTAAAATTGTAGTCGTATCAGGATCGGCAGGAAAAGAAGGAAGTATTGGTGAGACCATCATCAATCGATTAGCTGATGAAGGTGCTATTCCGGTTTTGGTTGACAGAAACAGCAGAGGTTTTGGTTATGCGGAAGCTTTTCAGAAAAAAGGAATCGATTCTTTGTTTGTACAAACGGATGTGACCAATCCTGATGAAATGCAAAATGCAGTCAACAAAATTGTTGAAAAATACGGCAGGATAGATGTCGTGATTAATAATGTAGGGGTAAATGACGGTGCCGGTTTAGATGCTACTTACGAAGAGTTTATGGATTCATTAAAGCTTAATGTGGTAAGTTACTTTTTGCTCGTGAAATTTGCACTTCCATACCTAAAAGAATCAAAAGGTAATATTTTGAATATTGGTTCAAAAGTAGCTTTGACAGGGCAAGGTGGGACTTCAGGATATGCGGCTGCAAAAGGCGGTGTTCTTGGACTTACGAGAGAATGGGCTGTAGATTTGATTCAGTACGGAATCCGTTCTAATGCCATTATTATTGCTGAATGCTATACACCTGCATACGAAGACTGGATCAAAACAGTGCCGGATGGTGAAGCAGTTTTGAAAAAAATAAATAAAAGTATTCCGTTTGAGTCCAGAATGACTACAACAGAAGAAATTGCAGATACGGCGCTTTTTATTATTTCAGATCGTTCTTCTCATACTACGGGACAATTTGTTTTCGTAGAAGGAGGTTATGTGCATTTGGACCGTGCCTTAATCAGTGATGTAAATTAATTAGGTATGAACCGAGTTGATTCCCATCAGCATTTTTGGATATTTGATCCGGTTAGAGATAGCTGGATTGATGATTCGATGCAAAAGATTCAAAGGGATTTTTTACCCCAAGATTTGTCGCCATTGCTTTCAGAAAATCAATTTTCGGGATGCGTAGCGGTTCAGGCAAGTCAGTCTGAAGAAGAAACTAATTTTTTACTAGATCTCGCTTCAAAAAATGATTTCATAAAAGGAGTTGTGGGCTGGGTTGATTTAAGAGCTGAAAATATTTCAGAGCGATTGAGTCATTTTTCTCAATTTGAAAAATTAAAAGGGTTCCGACATGTTGTGCAGGGAGAACCGGATGATTTTATGTTTGGGGCGGCATTTCGTAAGGGAATTGCAGCTTTGAAGGAATTCAATTTTACGTATGATATTTTGATTTTTCATCGTCAGCTGCCGGCTGCAATTGATTTGGTGAAATCTTTCTCTGATCAGGCTTTTGTGATCGACCATATTGCAAAACCGGATATAAAATCGGGTGAGATTGCGTCCTGGAAAGAAGGAATTAAGGAGATTGCAAAATTCGAAAATGTAAAATGCAAAATTTCCGGAATGGTGACGGAAGCCGATTGGAACAATTGGAAACCATCCGATTTAAAACCGTATCTGGATGTGATTTTTGAAAACTTCTCTGCAGATAAATTAATGTTCGGATCCGACTGGCCGGTTTGCAATGTAGCTTCAGATTATAAGCAACTGGTAAAAACATTAGAAGATTATATGTCTCAGCTTTCAATAGAGGATCAGAATAAAATCTGGTCTGAAAATGCGAAATCATTTTATAAGTTTAATGACTAAAATGATAATTTCAGTTAATAAAAAAAGCGTGAATTTCTACAATTCACGCTTTTTTATTTTCAGTTTGGACTTTTATTATTTCAAAACATCAGTTTCAGGAGTCCATTTTTTTTGCCATTCCGGATATTTTTTAAGGGCTTTTTCAGGATTGTACGTGTACCAGGCATAACCGCTTCTGCGTTCACGGCTTACTTCAGCCAATGAATATAAGTATACACTGTCTCTGTCGCAAAACAAAGGTTTTCCGGTTCCTAATTCGTAATAGCGTGTCCAGATTGGAGGTGCTGTAGGATCGTTTACAACACGACGATCATCTTTAACTTTCTTGAATTTCGAATCAAATTCAGGAGCTTCAAAAGTCTCCACTCTGGTATTGTATATTTTAGAATCCTGAAACCACTTAATCGCACCTTGCACAGATCGAATAACCTGTTCGCTTGGATTTTCTATTTTCATCAAAAATAAAACCACGTCAACACTTTCTGCATTACTAACACTAGGCGGTTCAAATTTTCTTGCCCATGCAGGTAATAAGGTTACCTCGTCATGCTGCTGACACCAGGCACTTAATTTTCCATGATCAGAAATTTGTGTTTTTAAAATGCAGTCAATTCCTTTTTCATAAGCAATATTTACTTTGTTTCTTGTTTCAGCATCTACGAAACTAAAATTAGAATCGTTCCTGATTATTTTGTCAAGCAAATTCATGATTCCCATATAAGTTCCATCGTTGAAAGTTATATGACGGCTATATCCTTTTTCTAAAGGGAAATATTGCGGCCATCCACCATTTGCATATTGTGCTTCAAGGATAAAGTTGATTCCTCTCAGGCATGCAATTTTATATTTTTCGCTTTTAGTCAGTGTGTAAACCTGCGCTAAATAATAAATATGAGTATAAGTGGTAGCATTGTCAAAAGTCGTATGCAATACAGATTTTGTATAAACGACATCTTTTATCTGCTCTTCGGTCAGAATAGCACGCATATCATAATTTTTTGGCCAGCCCCCGTTATCGCGCTGAAAATATAAAATATTATCTGCTATTTTGGTGTAATCGGTTTCCTCATATCTGGGCTGATTCGGGATCGGATTTACAATATTGCTTTTATCTGCAATACCATACCAGTGATTCGTACTGTCACCAAATGGTTTTGTACTGATTGCTGCATTTTTATCTTTTTCAGATTGAGCGCCTGAATGAAGAAACGAAAAGGAGGTGAGTAGGATGCCAAATAATAAACTCTTATTTCTGGACAGATTTTGTAATGTTTTCATAGTAATTTTTGATGAGCTCCTGTTTGTGTTTGTTTTAGACTTAGACTCAACAGAAGCAAAATAGTTTAATCACCTATAGTTTTACTGCAGATTTTGGAACCGTTTCTCCAATAACTGTTTTCTTGGCAAAATCTGAATTTGATGAAGGCACAAATTCAACATTTTCAGTAGCTTCTCCATTAATAGTAATAGCATTAGAAGCTGTCGAATTCAGTTCAATATCTTTGAAAGACATATTTTTACCATTGTAAATTTCAATTACGGTTGGTTTTTCAATATCCAGTTTTGCATTGTGAATTTTGATTCCGTTAGCATCAACAATAGTAAATCCTTTTTCTGCTTTTGCAATCAAATTAGAGATTTCAATGTTTTCAAGGTTCATCTCAGGTAATCCTTGTAAAAATACGGCCTGTTGCGCACCTTTAATTGTCACATTTTTTATTGAAATGTTTTTGAACTGTGGTGTTTTTTCATCTACAGGCATCTTTTGATTCACAATTTTATCACCCCCTTCTTCCAAAGTTTCAGCAATAGATTTTCCTCCATAATAAAGATTGAATGAAATCGCCTGAGACGGAATATCGGTCATGAAAATATCAGAAATGAAAATGTTTTCTACAACACCTCCGCGTCCACGGTTACTTTTAAAACGCAATCCCACATCAGTTCCCATAAAAGTGCAATTAGAAACGTGCATGTTTTTTACACCTCCGGACATTTCACTTCCTACAGTTACACCTCCGTGTCCGTGATACACAATATTGTTTTTTACAATAATATTTTCACAAGGAACTCCACGATCACGACCGTCTTTATCTTTTCCTGATTTAATACAGATGGCATCGTCTCCTACATCAAAACTTGAATTTTCAACAATCACATTTTTACAGGATTCTACATCCAGTCCATCACCATTTTGTGAAAACCAAGGGTTACGAACCGTTACATTACGAACAATTAAATCTTCAATCATTAATGGGTGAATGTTCCATGCCGGAGAATTTTGAAATACCGGTCCGTCAAACAATACTCTTTTGCTGTTTTGAATGCTTACCAATACAGGACGAAGAAAATCATGAATAGCTTCAAATTCTTCTTTTGTTTTTAAATCCAGACGTACATTTTGATCAGCCCCTACAGAAGCTTTCATAAAGGTTTCTGATGGATACCAGCTTGTTTTACTTTCGTTAAGAACTCCGCCTGAATTCACAAACGCTTTCCATTGGCTTTCTGTTAATTTGCCTTTTTTAACTTGTCTCCAAACCTCGCCGGAACCATCCCAAACACCATTTCCGGTAAAGGCAACATCTTCAAGATTTTTTCCGTAAAGAGGAGAGATACAACGCCAGGTATTCAAACCTTCAAAGCTGGTTTCAATTATTGGATATAAACTCTTGTCTGGTGAAAATTTGATTAAAGCACCGGTCTGTGCATGCAATTCTATTTTACTTTTTAGAATGATTGGACCTGTTAACCAGATTCCCGGAGGAATGATTAATTTTCCGCCTCCTTTTTTTGAAAGCGCATTAATCGCATCTTCAAAAGCTTTTGTGTTTAAAACATATCCGCCGTTTACTGCACCGAAATCTTTTAGGTTCACCGTATTTTTCGGAATTTTTGGCTCATTTACCTTCGGCATTTTAAACTCAATGTTCGCATAAGTGTCATTGGATTTTGACTTTTGTGCTATCATATTTCCTGAACAGTTTATTGCCAAAACAGCCAAAAGCATACGAAAAAAGTTAGTTGGATTAGTTTTCATTCTTATTGAATTAGTTAAAGTTTAATTTTTAGGTATCAAAATAGTACGATATGTTTATCTTGATAATACTTTTTTTACAAATTGTAAAATAAGTTTCGTAAAAAAACGAAAATACAATAATGTAATCGATTGCACAAATTTATAAAAAATATTTACAATATATTTAATAGATGTAAAAAAACGATTAAGACTGTCTGTAAGTTAATTGCAATATTTTTTGCTATTTTTCATTTATACGCACTGATGCCAGGTAACTAAACAGAAGCAGGAAGGTACAGGACACTTATATTTTTGTGTTCTGTTAAATTGTACCCTCATTTGGTAAAAGTGTAAAAAATACATTTATCTGCAAGTCTTATACTGTTAAGAAATAAACCCTTTACGGCTTTACCTAAAAAATAAAAAAATGCGTTTAAATACTTTGACAAAAGTTCTAATTATCTTTTTAATAACTATTTGCACATTCTCAATGAATGCAGCCGAAATTTGGGTTTCCCCTCAAGGAAAAGACACCAATCCCGGAACAAAGGTCAGTCCCTTGGGAACCGTTCAGATGGCAGTAAGAAAAGCAAGAGAACTGCGAAGATTAAAAGATGCATCAATAAAAGACGGAATCCGTATTATTGTAATGAACGGAACCTATTATTTGAACGAACCTTTATTTGTTCGTCCTGAAGATTCGGGAACAGCAGACTGTCCGACGACTATTGAAGCAGATGCAAATGCTAAACCAATCTTAAGTGGAGGAATCGAAATCAAAAACTGGAAAAAATCAACACTTGCCATAAACGGCTTAAAAGCAGGAACAATTTGGGAAGCCAATGCGCCACAGCAGGCAGGTGAAATTATCAATTACCGTCAGTTATGGGTGAATGGCAAAAAAGCCGTGAGAGCCAAAAGTACTGCAGGGACCCAAATGGACAGAATCCTTTCCTGGGATGCAGCAACCGAAACCTGCTGGATTCCTTTCAAAGATAAATCGGTTAAGTTTGAGCCGGGAATGGAAATGTACATCGTGCAATGGTGGGCGATTGCCAATCTTCGAATCAAAAATATTGAAGTAGTTAAAGACAGCGCAAGGCTTTCATTCGAACAGCCTGAAAGCAAAATTCAGAGCGAACACCCCTGGCCGGCACCTTGGATTTCTAAAAACAATGGAAATTCAGCATTCTATTTAAACAACGGAATCTCGATGCTGAATGAACCGGGAGAATGGTTTTTAGACAGAAAAAAAGCTAAAATTTATTATATCCCAAGAAAAGGAGAAGATTTGGCTTCTGCTAAAGTAACTGCACCGGTTTTGGAAAATTTGGTAAAAATTGAAGGCACTCTAGATACTCCGGTGCATCATTTTAATTTCAAAGGAATTTCATTTCAGTACAGCAACTGGCTTCGTCCTTCACAGCAGGGACACGTTCCGTTACAGGCAGGAATGTATTTACTGGATGCCTATAAACTCAAAACTCCGGGAACTCCGAATCAGGCGACTTTAGAAAATCAGGGATGGGTAGGAAGACCAAGAGCAGCTGTTGAGGTAAATTATGCTAACAATACACTTTTCGAATCTTGTACTTTTGAACATTTGTCTTCTACAGGATTAGATTTGCATAGAGGAACGAATCATAATATTGTCAAAGGAAATCTATTCAAAGACATTGGTGGAAACGGAATCAATCTGGGTGTTTTTTCTGAAGAATCTTTTGAAGCGCATTTACCTTATACCGTAAAAGATGATAGAGTAGTTTGTTCAGATGAATTGATTACCGATAATTTAATTACCAACGTAGCCAACGAAGATTGGGGATGTCTGGGAATTGCTGCCGGTTTTATAAAAAATCTGACGATTGAACACAACGAAATTTCGGATGTGGCCTATAGCGGAATTTCGATGGGATGGGGTTGGACACACACCGACAACGTAATGCGAAACAATAAAATTCAGCGAAATAAAATCCATCATTATGCGAAGCATTTGCATGATGTAGCCGGAATTTACACGCTTTCATCACAGCCTGAAAGCAGAATTGAAGAAAATTACATTGATAAAGTCTATAACAGTCTGTATGCACACGATCCATTTTTATGGCTTTACTTGTATACCGATGAAGGAAGTCAGGGCTTTACGATTAAAAACAACTGGATTCCAATTCAGAAAATATTGAAAAATAACAATGGTCCGAAAGGGAATATCTGGCAGGACAATTATGCTTTTGTAGATCCAAAAATCAAAGAAAATGCCGGAATTCGTGCGCCATACAACAACCTATTAGCGAAAGAAGTTGTCGTTGACGAAGCCTGGGGATTGCAGGAAATGCCAAAATCGGTTGCCATAGAATTAATTGGAAAAGATCTGGATATCGAAAAAATTAAATCGACTATAAAAGGATTCCGAATCGTAGGCGAAGAATTGTACCAATGGGAAAACCATTTAGTAATTTACGGATTGATGAATCAGCCGGAAAGAACGAAACGAAAACTGGCTTTGGCTTTTCCTAAACTGGAAATCAAAATCTACGAAAACCCGGTTTATGATTTTCAGAATTTCCAAAGATGTAAAGATGCCAAAGTAGCTTCTGAATGGGAGAATATCGTTCTGACTGCAAATTTAGTTGAAGATGAAAAACTGCAAAAAGAATACGTAAATTATCACACAACTCAATTCGAAAAGTGGCCGGAAATTGCCAAAGGTTTCTGCAATGCCGATTTTCAACAATTACAGGTTTTCAAAAACGGAAGGCAATTGATGTTGGTGATCAGCATCCCGAAAGGAGAAAGTCTGGATAAACTGAATCCAAAAACAACTGAAAATAATCCGCGTGTAGACGATTGGAACAACTTAATGAAAAAATACCAAACCGGAATTGAAGGCTCAAAGCCGGGAGAAGTTTGGATTTTCCTGAACAAAGTTAAAGCAGAAGAGAAAAAGTAGAATAAAGAGCAAAGAATAAAGAAAAAAATCTGCTCAATCTGCTTAATCTGCGTGAAAAATAAAACTAACAATCTTAATTAACCACACCTCATGTTAAAAATAGCTATTCTGGGACTTGGAGAAGGACGAAGCACCATGTCGGCCGCTTTAGAAAGTTCAAAATTAGAACTTTCTAAAGTGTGCGACAGAAATGAAGAAATCTGCAAGCAAAGAGCAAAAGAATTTGATTTTCATTCATACACAACTAACTACGACGATTTATTAAACGATAAATCCATTGACATCATCGCTATTTATACGCCGGACCATCTGCATGCTCAACACGTTAAGCAGGCTTTGCTGGCAGGAAAGCACGTAGTGTGTACCAAACCGTTTATCGATGACCTTTCGGATGCCAAAGAACTATTGGAACTAAGTAAAACAACCGGTAAAAAGGTTTTCATCGGACAAAGTTCAAGATTCTTCGAACCGGCCAAAAGACAAAGAGCAGATTATGAAGCCGGATTAATAGGTGATTTAATTACGATAGAAGCCCAATATCACGCAGACCACAGATGGTTTTTGAAAAAAGAATGGTCATTATTGCAGTCTTTCAAATGGTTGTACGGAGGTTTAAGCCATCCTGTAGATTTCATTCGTTGGTATCTTCCAAATATTCAGGAAGTAATGGGGTATGGAATGATCAGCAGTAACGGAGCTGTTGCAGGATTAAAAAACGAAGATACGATGCATTTTATTTTCAAAGCTACAGATGGAAGAATTGCCAGAGTGAGCGGAGTCTATACTTCGCCAACACAGCCAGCTCAAAGAGACAGTGGAATGAGCACAATTTTAAGAGCAACAGAAGGTGCGAGTCAGGCCGATTATCACGAATTGCGTTATGCCGTTACGGATAAAACCGGTGAAGAAAAAGTAATCACCTGGGGTGACAGCACTATAAAATATTATTTCCGTTTTGAAGGGCAAAGTCATCATGGTGGAGAATACCAAAATTATTTAGAATATTTTGTGGACAGTATTGAACAGAATTTTGAAGCCTATCCAAATATGGAAGAAGGCATCGGAACCGTGGCATTATTACAGGCAATGGATAAATCATTACAAACCGGTCTGCCAGTAAAAATTGCTGACGTCCTTAACGAATACGGACTATGAACAGCATCTACGATAAGTTAACGACTTTAGATTTTATCATTGTAGCGATTTATCTGGTGACCTTATTGGTCATTGGTTATGTAGTGAGCGTGAAGCAAAGCAAGAAGAACGAAACGCTTTTTATGGCGGGAAATTCCCTGAACTGGTACAACATCGGATTCAATATGTGGGGTACCAATGTGGGGCCATCTTCTTTATTGGCTTTTGCCAGTATTGGTTACGCGACCGGAATCGTAGCCGGAAATTTCGAATGGTATGCCTTTGTGTTTTTATTGCTTTTGGCTATCGTTTTTGCACCGAGATATATTGCCAGCAAAGTCAGCACGATGCCGGAATATATGGGAAAACGTTATGGCGACAGTACACAGACGATTTTGGCCTGGTACGCTATGGTTAAGATTTTAGTAAGTTGGCTGTCGTTGGGATTGTTTAGCGGAGGAATTTTGGTACGTCAGATTTTAGGAATTCCGATGTGGCAGAGTGTGACGGTATTGGTAATCTTTTCAGGAATTTTTACTTACGCCGGAGGATTGAAAGCCATTGCCAAAGTGAATGTTTTTCAGATGATTTTATTGATTGTCGTTTCGCTTACCTTATCGTATTTAGGTTTACAGAAAGTAGGCGGAATCGAAGCTTTGATTGCCAAAACACCTTCTAATTTCTGGAATCTGGTTCAGCCCGCAGACGATGCACATTATCCGTGGCCTGCTATTTTATTAGGTTATCCGGTGGCGGCAGTAGCATTTTTCTGTACCGATCAATCGATGGTGCAGAGTGTTTTGGGAGCCAAAAATCTGGAGCAGGGACAATTGGGGGTGAACTTCATAGGCTGGCTAAAAGTAATGGCTTTGCCATTGTTTATTTTACCGGGAATCCTGTGTTCGGTTTTGTTTCCGGAATTGGGTGAAAACTCCGATTTGGCTTATATGACCATGGTTACGAATTTATTCCCAAGCGGAATGAACGGTTTGGTGATTTGTGTCATGATTGCCGTTTTGGTAGGAACAATTGGTTCGTCATTGAATGCATTGAGTACCGTTTTCACGAATGATATTTATGTAAAGAAAATGAATCCGACAGCGTCTATTAAAGAGCAGATCAAAATCGGAAGATTGACAATTGGGGCAGGTTGTGTGTTCGCCATTCTGATTGCCATTGCGATTGATAATATTAAAGGACAAAATTTGTTCAACATCTTTCAGGCAGTTTTAGGATTTCTGGCGCCATCATTATCAGTGGTGTTTTTGTTGAGTGTTTTTTGGAAACGCACTACAAAAAAATCCGTAAATGCTACTTTATCTTGGGGATCAGCCTTCAGTTTATTCGTAGGAGTTTTGTATTTATGGATTTTCCCTGCAGATAAGTATCCGGTTTGGCCACACTTTTTATTGATTTCGTTTTACATTTTTGCTGTGCTTTTAATTGCTGCAGTGATTATTTCATTAACCGATAAAAATCCGGAAGTTAATTTTTCAGATGAAACGGATATTCCTAAAACGAGTAAGAAAGTGAAGTTGCTGTTTGGTTTGTTAGGATTGGTGATTTTGGCTTTGTATCTTGTTTTCAATTTCAATTAAATGCTAATGAAAGTATAACAAGTAGAGACGTAAAGTAGTGCGTCTTTTTTATATATGAAAAAACAATTTCCAAATCAAATCCAATTTCACCAAAACCATTGAATTAATTCAATATTTTTATAAAAAACCATAAGTACCTTGTGCAGTTCAAACTAACACAAAACTTATGAAAAAAATCTACTATTTTATGCTGTCCCTTTTAGTATCGGGATCAGTTTCAGCAGCTACTTATTATGTGACACCAACCGGAAACGCTACTAATTCGGGTTCGAGTTTTACTAACGCAATCAATTTTAAAACGGCAGTTGGCAAAGCTGTTGCCGGAGATGTTATTTTATTACAAGCCGGAACTTATACTATTGCGTATACTGCCGGTGCAAAAAATACTATTTCGTTTACAAAATCAGGAACTTCGGCAAGTCCTATTAAGGTAGAATGTGTAAACAATGGAAGGGCGATCATAGATTTTTCGTTTCCGGATCAGGAATGGGTACAGGATTCGTACGGTTTTAGCATTACAGGTTCTTATTGGAGTTTTAAAGGAATTGCCATTACCAGAGCAGGTTATCAGGGAGCATATGTAACAGGTGCCAATACTATTTTCGAAAATTGTGCTTTTTATAACAATCGTAACACAGGTTTGGAAATTAACAAAGGAGGTTCGAATACTACGGTAAAAAACTGTGATGCGTACAGAAATTATGACCCTAAAAAAAAGGGAAGCATGGCTGATGGTTTTGGTCCAAAACAAGAACAGGGACCCGGAAATAAATTCATCAACTGCCGTGCATGGGAAAATTCAGATGACGGATATGATTGTTTTGACAGTACTCAAAAAGTAACTTTCGAAAATTGCTGGGCGATAAGAAACGGCGTTGATGTGTGGAATTACGGAGGATTTACCGGAAACGGAAATGGTTTTAAAGTAGGAGGAAATTCTGTTCCGGCTGACAATGTACTGACCAAATGTGTTGCAATAGGACATCCCAAAAAAGGATTCGATCAGAACAACAATACCGGAAGCATAACACTATATAATTGTACAGGATTCGGAAACAACATCAACTTTGGTTTTGGAAATCCGGTGCAGTCGGGAAAGAAACATATTTTCAAAAATAATATTTCATTATCCGGAACAATTTCTATTTCAAACGCTACACAGCAAAACAACTCGTGGAATCTAAGTGTCACTGTAAATACCTCCGATTTTACAAGTACCAGTACTTCACTTGCCATCGGAGCCCGACAGTCAAATGGGGATCTTCCAACAAACTTACCATTCAAATTAGTTCAGGGAAGTGATCTGATTGACAAAGGGACAAATGTTGGTCTTTCGTATTCCGGCAGTAATCCTGATTTAGGTTATTCCGAAAGTAACTTTACAACCGCTAAAAAAATAAATACAGATCTAAATGTGGAAACAATAGAAGATGTTAATTCTGATTTCACATTTAATTATTATCCAAATCCGGTAAAAAACATCCTGACAATAGAATTAGACAACGAAATGGCAAAAGGCACTTTAATTGAGCTGTTTGATTTGTCCGGTAAATTGATTGTTACTAAAACTGTAAATAGGCAAACAGAAAACTTAAGTTTAGAAAATCTTCCATCTGGAGCTTATATTTTGACTTTAACAACTAATGGAAATAAAATTAGTAAACGTATTATTAAAGATTAAAGGGGTACAATTTTAGTGTTTCACTTTGAAAATTAGATACAAAAAAACAGATAGTTTTCAGTTGAAGAACTATCTGTTTTTTTATGAAATACTGTAAGATTGTTTGCAAAACTTGCTTTAAATGCCAAAAAAAGAAACCTTTGCGACTTCGCGACTTTGCGAGATTAAAAAATTAGGCCTTTTTTCGACCTTCAATATTCGGTAAAAAGCCGGTAATAATACCAATCAACGGCAGGAAGGCACAAATTTTAAAAACATATTCGATACTGGTGGCATCAGCAATTTTTCCTAAAACCGCAGAACCTAACCCGCCCATTCCAAAAGCAAACCCGAAGAAAAGACCAGCTACCAGACCCACTTTTCCCGGCAGTAATTCGGTAGCATAAACTAAAATTGCAGAGAACGCAGATGAAAGTATCAGGCCAATAATTACAGATAAAATTCCAACCCAGAATAGAGAAACGTAAGGCAGCATCATAGTAAAAGGAGCAACACCCAGAATCGAAACCCAGATTACATATTTTCTTCCAAAGCGATCACCAATTGGTCCGCCAATCAAAGTTCCTGCAGCAACTGCTCCCGAAAATAAGAATAAATAAACCTGAGACTGCTGAATCGAGATATGAAATTTATCAATCAAAAAGAACGTATAATAACTCGTAATACTCGCCATGTAGAAATATTTGGAGAAAATCAAAACCAATAAAATTGCTAACGAAGCAATCACTCTGTTTTTGGACAAATGATGTGTTTCGATTTTAAGAGCCGATTTATTAGCCATTCTTTCAGATAAATGTGCTGTGTACCAAAGCGCAATTTTATACAAAGCAAAAATCCCAACCAAAGCAATAATACAAAACCAAGCCACATAACTTTGTCCGTGCGGAATGATAATAAAAGCTGCCAATAAAGGCCCGATAGCACTTCCCGCATTTCCGCCTAACTGAAAGATTGACTGCGCCAGTCCTTTTTTACCTCCCGAAGCCAGATGCGCCACCCGGGAAGATTCGGGATGGAAAATCGAAGACCCGATTCCGATTAAGCTCACAGATAATAAAAGATACGTAAAGCTCGAAGCAATCGAAACAAGAAATAACCCGGTCATGGTAAAACACATTCCGATAATCAACGAATAAGGCTTTGATTTTTTGTCGGTATACATTCCCACAAAAGGCTGAAGGATAGAAGCGACAATCTGATACGTAAAAGTGATAATCCCGATTTGAGAAAAACTTAAATTGAAATTTTCCTTCAGTAACGGATAAATGGACGGAACAACAGCCTGTAAAAGATCATTAATTAAATGCGAAAAACTGATGATAAAAAGAATAGAATAAGTAGTTTTTTTGACTATTTCCGAATTTGTTTTAATGGTCTCCATGAGTTATTTTTAGATTATGACAGATTAAAGATGATATCTGCAATTAATTTTTTTACAAAGGTGAAAATAAATGATTATGTCTTAATTACTATATTTGGACAATGAATAGCGATGTTCGGACATATAAAGTAGTTGATTTTGGATTTCAGATAAATCCTGACTTACCAGTAGTGGGTTATACCGAAATGGTAACTGATGCCGTTTGTATATCACATTCGCATCCGCGGGCACAGCTTATTTATGCTACGAGCGGTGTTATGAATGTCGTGGTCAATAATCAGATTTGGGTTGTAAATCCGCTGCAGGGACTTTGGATTCCGGGTCATACCGAGCATCAGGTAACGTTTCAAAAAGACGTTAATTTATATAGTGTTTATGTCGATCCTTCGTTTATGGATGGCTTGCCGAAAGTCAGTTTCTCTTTTGATATTTCGGTATTTCTAAAACAATTGGTTTTTAAAATCATTTCTTTTGGAACTGATGGAGATATTTCGCCGTCCAAAAGAAGAATCATCGATGTATTCCTGGACGAATTGGCCTTAATCGAACCAAGTGCCACTTTTCTGCCAACAACCAACCATGAAAGACTGCAAAAAGTAGTGCAGCTTTTGCTCAATGATGTAGCAAGTAAAAATACGATCGAGTATTATGCCGACATATCTTTTATGAGCAGCAAAACCTTATCCCGCTTATTCATCAAAGAACTCGGAATGAATTTCAGCGACTGGCGTACCCGGTTGAAATTACTGGAAGCCATAAAACGATTAGGCGAAAAGCAATCCATAAAAGAAATAGCGCTCGATTTGGGGTATGAAACTGCGAGTGCTTTTATTTTTATGTTTAAAAAGCATTTGGGAACGACACCTGCTAATTATATTTTGGAGGATCAGAAATGAGGATATTACTAAACTTTAACTAAAGTAGTTAATAGTTTATCTAATTAAATAATCAAATCCCCTGAGTCTGCCAGTTTTCCTAATTCTAAATAAATCTTCTACATAAAAACCATGAGTAATGAAGATTTTTCCATTATCTATTTTGAAATAGGGGTCCGGAAAGTTTTCTATTATTTGTTTTTCAAACCTTTCGTCATAAGTAAATTCAATGGGGTCGACAAAATTTAGCAGTTCCGGCTGATTAACAGAGTCTGGAGTGATTGTGTGAAAAAGATTTTTGGGTTTTAAAGGAGAAGCCCATCTTCCTTCTTTGGTCATATAAACATCATCAAACAAATATTTAACCTGAATTAATTCCCCTTGATATTCCAGAATATACAATAAGGTATAATCGTATTGCGTAAAATTACTTTTAAAAGGAGAGTAATTTTGCGGTAAGGGAGCTGAATGCGCATAGGAGGTAAACTGAATAGTATCTTTTGGATAATCGCCATAAATGTTTTTTACCACTTCATATTTTGCGAGCGTTCTGCTATCTGAAGGAAGATTGCAATGACCGGGTGGAGAGTTCCAGGCTTTGATTTTTTTACCAACAAAGACGTATAATTTTGTAGGCTTTTCAGGATGTTCCGGCCAGACTTCACAAGGTTCTAATTTTAGTTTTAAATTGAGATTTTTCTTTTTTACTAAATCTGCAACTGCATATTTCTGGGTAATGTGAGCATACGATTCGAAAAATAAACTATCGGTAAGATTGGCTCTGATCTCAAAGTTGCCTAAACTGTCTGTTTGTGTTTTATGATCTTTATTGTTGTTAAGCTGATTGAAGTCTGTATTGAATTTATTATTGTCATATTTAAAATCAATTTTATTTTTAATGGCATTTGCTTTTGCAGTTTTATAAAGCAGGGTATTGTGTTTTCTAAGTTTATTGATGGTGTCATTTACAATTACAAAAACGGTGCGGTCAGAATAAGTTCCGGTATTTTGAACTCGTCCTTTTATCAGTGCTCTTTGAGAAAAAACGACCTGAAAAGTCAATATAAAAAATAGAATATATTTTTTCATTGTTGTATTGATTACATGAATTGTTAGCTTGATATTCCGTTTAATTGTAAATTTAATCAAATCTAAGATAATTACTTTTGGTTTAGTGATGGTAGAAATTCTTAGAGTATTTACAGTTTAAAAAAACATCTTTTCAATTAGTGTTTTAAAATTCTTTCAAAAACATAGAAATTTGTTAATTTCAGGATGGTGCAGGACAGTGCAGGTTGTAAAATGTGAAAATAACACTTATCTTTATTCCCAAAAAATATTTTTATGCGAAATCGATTTCTAAATTTTAAAAAATTATTTGTTTTTGCAGTTTTATTTTCTTCAGCTCTTGTATTTGCTCAGGAAAATAAACCTGCCACATGGATTTGGTATCCAGGGGATTTTGAAATTTGGTTAAGCAATAAAATGCAGGTTAGACGTACAGAACGTGAAGCAGTATTTCCACCGCTGTGGCAATATTACAGTCCGTATGCCCTGGTAACTTTTCAAACAGAAGTAGATATCCCAAAACCGGATGAGGTAAAAATCTACTCAGAAGGACCTTTTCAATTACTTTTAGATGGTGTTCAGGTTTACGGACAACCAAAATCAATTACAGTTCCTGCCGGGAAACACAAAATTTCATTTAAAGTTTACAATCAGGAAGTATTGCCGGCTATTTATATTTCGGGTCAATATGTTAAGTCTAATGCCTCCTGGCAGGTGACCAATGAAGATAAACTTTGGATTGATGAAAATGGAAAAGCGCAGCAATCCGGTACGCCATGGGTACCTGTTGGTTCCTGGAATTTTGATTCAGCAGAGAATAAACCTTCTGAATTTAAACTGACAACCAAACCTTTGAGTGCAAAAAAAACAGAAAAAATCGGAGCAGGTCAGTTGGTCGATTTTGGTAAAGAAACTTTTGGATACATTAAAATTCACGGTTTAAAAGGTAAAGGTAAAGTAGCACTTTATTATGGTGAATCTCGAGAAGAAGCTTTGGATTCCGCCAGATGTGAAACCTTAGACCATTTATCTTTTGATGGAAAACAGCCTGAAATCTATACACATAACGGATCAAAAGCATTCCGTTATGTTCAGGTACAGGCAGATGCAGGAGTAAAATACGATTCTATTTCGATGCTTTATGAATATTTGCCATTAGACTATCGCGGTGCTTTCAAATCTTCGGACCAAGAATTGAATAAAATTTGGGATGTGTCGGCTTACACAATGCATTTAACGTCCCGAGAATTTTTTATAGATGGAATCAAACGCGACCGCTGGGTTTGGTCGGGCGATGCATATCAGAGTTATTTGATGAATTATTATTTATTCTTTGATTCGGCTTCTGTAGAACGAACGCTGTTGGCTCTTCGCGGAAAAGATCCTGTGACCGCTCATGTAAATATCATTATGGATTATTCGCTGTATTGGTTTGTGGGTGTTTACGATTACTACTTACACACGGGAGATACGAAATTCATCAAAACTTTTTACCCAAGAATGAAATCGCTTATGGATTTCTGTTTGGAAAGAAGAAACAAAAACGGATTTCTGGAACCATTAGAAGGTGATTGGGTTTTTATCGACTGGGCGAACGGATTGCCAAAAACCGGAGAGGTAAGTTTTGAGCAGATGCTTTTAGCAAGAAGTTTAGAAGCCATGGCAGTGAGTGCTGAAATTGCAGGTAAAAATGAAGACCAAAAACAATATCAAAAATTAGCTTCGGATTTAAAAACCAAATTATTCGATGTGTTTTGGGATAAGAAAGAAAACGTGATGAAGCACCAGCGTATCGACGGAAAAATGCAGGATATTGTAACCAGATACGCTAATATGTTTGGTATTTTCTTCAATTATTTTGATGAAGAACAAAAACAAAGTATAAAAAATAAGGTATTACTCAATAAAGATGTTCTTCAAATCACAACACCATACATGCGTTTTTACGAACTGGAAGCCTTGTGTGCCATAGGCGAACAAGATTATGTGCTGAAAGAAATGAAAGACTATTGGGGGGGAATGTTGAAAGAAGGCGCAACATCTTTTTGGGAAGAATACAACCCAAACAAAAAAGGAAAAGAACATTTAGAAATGTATGGACGTCCTTATGGAAAAAGCCTTTGCCATGCCTGGGGGTCCAGTCCAATTTATTTGCTTGGGAAATATTATTTAGGAGTAAAACCAACTGCTCCGGGTTATGCTGAATATGAAATCAAACCGAATTTAGGCGGACAGCAATGGATGGAAGGAAAAGTGCCAACCCCAAATGGAGAAGTGGCGTTGTATGTGAGCAAATCTGAGATAAAAGTAAAAGCCTCTGAAGGCGAAGGAAAATTGGTTTTTGAAAGTGCAGGCAAACCAAAAGCGAGTTCAGGGACGATTACGGAATTGGCAAAGAATAAATATCAGTTGATCGTAAAACCGAATGTGGAGTATAAAGTGAGTTATAAAGCGATTTAAGTTCTTAGTGATTAGTACCTGGTTCCTAGTCCTTAGTTTGTAAACGTCTAGTTTGTCATTCCGACGGAGGAGGAATCTCAGCGACAATGTTCCGCAAAGATTGGAAATACTTTGTCGAGTTCCTTACGAAGGTTCCTCATTCGTCGGAATGACAAACTAAAATATAAAAAATAAAACCTAATGTTTTCAAAAAACACAAAATACAATTTCAATTTAAAAACCACCTTTTTGGTACTGTTTTCAATCTGCACTCAATTTGTAGAAGCACAGAATGCATGGAAACCAGCTTCATTCGAAATTGTAAAATCCAATTATAAAACATTCAAAACGAGTCAGTACGCTCATGTTTTTTCAGGAAGCAAACACAATATAGTTGGTTTGGTTCCGGAATTGCAAGGTTTGACAGGTATTGAACTTCCTTTGGATAAATATAAAAACGGGACAAACTCGCCTTTGCAGTTAAAATTCAAAGAACCCGTTCAGGTTTTAGTAGGGATTTTTCAGGAAAAGAATTCAGAATATCTGCAAGCCGATAAACTTCAAAATGCAAAATTAGTTTTAGAAAATGGAATTACAATCACAGGGTTGGCTCCTGTAAATATATATGCAATTGCTTACGCAAAAGGAACACACACAATTCTGCCAAACGCAAAAGGATTGTTTGCCATTTTGGGAGTAATAAAAAGCAGTCAGCAATTGGTTTCCCGAAACGCCGAATTATTAGACGGAAAGCTTTGGAATCCAACTTATATCATCGAAGGATTCTCCGATGAAAAACCATTATTCGAAATCATTGGCGGAGAAAACAAACCCGTTATAGACGAAGGAATGTCTGGAACAGAAGGAATTCAGGGAGGTTTTGAAGGAGGAAGAGTCGTAAAAGTCGGCGATACTTATCACATGTTTCCAACTGAAAGAGCAGGAGAAAAAGGAGTGGAATATTATTATGACCGTGTAAAAACCAAAATTGGTCACTGGACAAGTAAAGACGCCATTCACTGGAAAAGAGAATCTACCATTTATCAGGCAAGCGGAACTTACGCAGTTACAGAAGATGATAATCCAATGAACGATCGTCGTGGTGCTATTTGGTCGTATATGCCTGTTTTTAGCGAAAAAGCAAACAAATGGTATGGCTATTATTTGGCGTATACCGTTCATAAAGAAATTCAGCCAAATCACTCTTTTGGAAGAATCTGGAGATGCGAATCGACTGTAGAAGGTATCAACGGAATTGGCGGCCCTTATAAAGATATGGGCATTATTATGGAACCGGGATTGGATTCTCAGCCTTGGGAAGGACGTCAGGGAGTAGCTTCGTTTTTTCCATATAAAGTCGGCGATAAATATTTCGGATTTTACAGCGGGGCTTATCCGTTTGAATCCTGGGCAGATTATCCGAAGAAATCAGGAAAAGGCTGGTTTGTGGCTTTAGCAGAATCAAATAGTCTGGAAGGACCTTGGACAAGAATGAATAAAGGCTTAGAACCAATAAAAACCATCCATCCGCAATTTGTTGAAAACCCTATTGTGAGTCAGTTGCCAAACGGTTTGTATATCGCTGTTTTTGACGGAGGCCCGGAAGGCTGGGGACATCATTTACCGAATATGATAGGCTATACACTTTCAAAAGACGGAATCAATTGGGGGGAAGCGCGCTATTTGCCAATAGAAACCAAAGTAGATAAAACCTGGGATATTATGAGAACGCCATTATGTTTAATTCCAGAAGGCAATGATGTGTACACGATTATCTATAATACAATCGATCTGAAAAAAAGATTTCATCCAACCGGAATGGTAAAAGTAAAACTGAATAAAGAAGTAATGGAATCCCGATTGAAAGAGTTAAAATAGAGCCAAGAGCAAAGAAGCAAGAGAATAGAATAAAGAAAAAAGAAACTTTGCACCTTCGCATTTGCGATAAACTATCAAGAATAAACCAAAAATGAAAAACTCAATTAAGTATCTCATAATTGCGATTACAGTTGTATTGATCAGCAGTTGTGCTACTACAAAATACAAAAAAAGAGAAATCAACGAAACCGTAATGCAGGAGATTTACAAAGAAATCAAAACGCCTTACAAATATGGTTTGGTAATGGTGCCAACAGACAACTCATACAAAATGGACTGTCCGAGTGTTTTCAGAAAAGATGGAAAATGGTACATGACGTATTTAATTTATGACGGAAGAGGATACGAAACCTGGCTGGCAGAAAGTGACGATTTATTACATTGGAAGCATTTAGGAAAAGTAATGTCTTTCTCAGAAAATGAGAAACACTGGGATGTCAACCAAAAAGCAGGATATATTTCGTTGCAAGATCCAACCTGGGGCGGAAGTTACGAATGGGAAAAATACGATGATAAATACTGGATGAGTTATTTTGGCGGAGACAGTAAAGGTTACGAAGCAGGAGTTTTGTCGATTGGAATGGCCTATACCACAGCATCACCGACAAAGCCACACGAATTTAAGAGATTAGAAAATCCGGTTTTGACACCAAAAGATAAAGATGTAAGCTGGTGGGATAACAGTACGATGTATAAAAACAGTGTGATTCGCGATAAAGAAAAATTGACCGGACATAATTTTATCATGTATTACAATGCCCGTGGTGATAGTATAAATCCGGCAAAAGGAGCAGAAAGAATTGGAATGGCGGTTTCTGACGATATGAAAACCTGGAAACGTTTTGGGAAAAATCCGGTACTGAACAACCATAGAGGAATAACAGGCGATGCTTTCATTCAGAGAATCAACGATACCTGGGTAATGTTTTATTTCGGTGCTTTCTGGACGGGTTGGGATCAGGGCGCTTTTAACCGTTTTGCCGTTTCGAATGATTTAATAAACTGGACCGATTGGAAAGGCGACAATTTAATTGAATCATCAGAACCGTATGATGATATGTTTGCTCATAAATCATTTGTTGTAAAACATGATGGCGTTGTCTATCATTTTTACTGTGCGGTAAACAAAGCAGAACAAAGAGGAATTGCAGTTGCCACTTCGAAAGATTTAGGTAAAAGTGAAACGAGTTTTGTTGCACCGCCGGAGAAGAATAAAAAACAGTAATTGAGTTGTGAGTGTAAGATGTGAAATGTAAAACATCTTGCGCGGTAATACTCAGCAGGGACAATTGAATCAAATAATAATGAAACAAAATATAAAACCAATGTTAGCGTCAAAAACAAAATATAAAAATCCATTTTTCAGATTTCGATTTTCGGCGTATGCATTTTACATTTTACTATTCACATCTTACGCAACACAAGCCCAATCCGTAACAGGAGAACCGGCCGGAGTTCCGGAACTTCATAAAAAGTACGAATTTGCACCGTGGGAAGATCCAACAGTTACAAGCATTAACAGGCAGCCATCCAGAGCAACAGCATATTCGTACACCAGTGTTGAAGACGCGTTAAAAGGCGACAGAACCAAAAGCCGAATCCAAATGCTGAACGGCGATTGGAACTTTAAATATGCGGTTAACTTAAAAGAAGCTAATAAAGATTTCTATAAAAACACAGTTTCTGGCTGGGATAAAATTGAAGTCCCATCCAACTGGGAAATGAAAGGCTACGATAACCCGATTTATAAAAGTGCCGTTTATCCTTTTAGACCGATAAATCCACCTTATATTCCTAAAGATTATAATGGAGTTGGTTCTTACCAACGCAGTTTTACTGTTCCTGAAAACTGGAAAGATATGACTGTGACTTTGCATTTTGGAGCAGTAAGTTCCGGTTTTGAAGTGTGGTTAAACGGAGAATTTTTGGGATATGGAGAAGATAGTTTCCTGCCATCCGAGTTTGATATTACACCTTATTTAAAAGCAGGAGAAAACGTAGTTTCCGTGAGAGTGATTCGCTGGGCAGATGGTTCTTATCTAGAAGATCAGGATCACTGGCGTATGAGCGGGATCCAGCGTGAAGTTTTTATTATGGCTGAGCCAAAACTACGCATTCAGGATTTCTTTGTTCAAACCAAGTTGGATAAAAAATATGAAGATGCGATTTTTAAACTGCGTCCAAAAGTAGAGAATCTTACGGGTGAAAAAGTCAAAGATTATACAATTAACGTTCAATTGTACGATGCCAACAATACGGCAATGTTCAAAGAACCGCTTCAAAGACCGGTGATTGATTTGATCAACGAAAGTTATCCGCGTCTGGATAATGTTCGTTTTGGATTCTTTCAGGAAACTATTAAAAATCCAAAAAAATGGAGTTCCGAGGAGCCGAATTTATACACGATGGTCATTTCTATAAAAGATAAAAACGGAAATATTACGGAAGCGAAAAGTTGTAAAGTAGGTTTCCGTTCGATAGAATTCTCCAAAGAAAACGGCAAAATGCTCATCAACGGAAAAGAAACTTACGTTTATGGTGTAAACCGTCACGATCATAATCCTGTTCGTGGAAAAGCCGTAACCAGAGAAGATATCAAACAAGATATTACAACCATTAAAAAGTTTAATTTCAACTTTATACGAACAAGTCACTATCCAAACGATCCTTATTTCTACGAATTGTGCGATCAATACGGAATTATGGTAATGGACGAAGCAAACCAGGAAACCCATGGAATTGGCGGAAAATTAAGTAACGACCCAAAATGGACCAACGCTTACTTAGAGCGTATGACCCGAATGGTCGAAAGAGATAAAAATCATCCATCGGTTGTAATGTGGAGTTTAGGTAACGAAGGCGGAAAAGGTCCAAACCACGCAGCAATGTCAGGCTGGGTTCACGATTTTGACATTACGCGTCCGGTACATTACGAACCGGCACAAGGAAATGCGAAGTTAGATGGATATATCGATCCGCTGGATCCCGGATATCCAAAAACAATCGATCACGCATATCGATTCGAAAATCCGCAGGATGATTCGTATGTTGATATGGTCAGCCGTTTTTATCCAGGCGTTTTCACACCGAAATTTTTAGTTGACCAAAAGAAAGATACCCGACCAATTATTTTCGTTGAATATTCTCATGCCATGGGGAATTCAGTTGGAAATTTAAAAGAATTGTGGGATGAATTCCGTTCGCTTCCAAGAGTTATTGGAGGCTGTATCTGGGAATTTAAAGATCAGGGACTGGTGAAATTCGATTCCAGATCAGATCAGAATTATTTTGCTCACGGAGGAGATTTTGGCGAAAAATACCACGATGGAAATTTCAACACCAAAGGAATTGTAGATTCTAACGGAAAACCAAAAGGTTCGATTTTTGAGAATAAATGGGTGTATCAGCCAGCAACATCTACTTTAAAAGATGGTAATCAATTAGAAATAAAAAATCGCAGTGCTGTAAAATCTTTGGCAGGATATATTCCGGTTTTAAAAGTTTTGGAAAACGGAAATATCATTAAAACACAAATTCTAAAACCATTCAATTTAGAGGCAGGACAATCAACAACTTTAAACATAAGTCAGTATCTGCCAAAAATGAAAAGTGATGCCGAATACCTTTTAAATATAGAATTCCAACTTTCAAAAGATGAACTCTGGGCTTCAAAAGGATACGCTGTCGCGGAAGATCAATTTGTGCTGAAAAAGAAGGAAGTTGTTTTAGAATCTAAAAAAGGAAATCTAAATGTTTCCGAATCAGATTCAGATTTTAACATCAAAGGAAAATCTTTCGACATCAAAATCAACAAAGCAAACGGAGCCTTGAGTTCGTATGTTTTCAATGGAGAAGAACAGGTTTTTGCACCATTGCTTCCCAATTTCGTTAGACCTTTGACAGACAATGACAAAAGAGGATGGAAATCGCAAAAGCTTTTGAAACAATGGTACAAAGCCAAACCAAAATTGACGAACATCAAAATTGACAGGTTAGCTTCTGAAATTAAAATCACAAGTGACTATGAAATTATAAACGACAGTGCGAGCGTAAATGTAGTTTACAACATCAAACCAGACGGAACAATCAAAGTCGATTACAGTTTAAAAGCGTCAAACAAATTACCAAACATTCCAAAAATCGGAATGCAGATGGGTGTTCAAAGAAAATTCGATCAGATTTCGTGGTACGGAAGAGGAGAACTGGAAAATTACAACGACAGAAGTTTTGGCTCGTTTGTTGGTAAATATTCACTTCCAATAAATGATTTCATCGAGCATTATCCAAAGCCACAGGAAAATGGAAATCGTTGCGATGTACGATGGATGGCATTAAGTTCTCCACAAAAAAGCAATGGATTTTTGGTGGTAAATGATACCAAACTTTTAAGTATGAGCGCATGGCCGTATACACAGGAAAATCTAAGTGCAGCTACTCATACATATGAATTGAAAGACCCTGGATTTTTGACAGTGAATATTGATTTAATTCAAATGGGAGTTGGAGGAAACGACAGTTGGACATTAGTAGCTCAGCCGTTAGAACAATATCAAATTAAGTCGGGAGATTACCAGTATAGTTTTTATTTGACGCCTTTCAGCGGTTCAAAAAATGAATTAGAAAGTAGTTTGAAGAAGTTTAAATATTAGACAAAGAATATCAAAAATAATCCGCTAAATCTGCCAAATCTGCGAGAAAAATTTACTCTCGCAGATTCAGGGGATTTGGCAGATATTATAAAAGGTTAATCAGCAATGTTTCAAAAAAAACACCTCTTTTTTATACTACTCATTGCGGGAATCCTTTCCGCACAAGAAACTTATAAAAAAGAAAACACATCATTCCAACCAACACTAGAATCCTCCAAATCGTGGGTGTATTGGTATTGGATGAAATCAGCCTATTCCAAACCCGGAATCACAGCCGATTTAGAGGCGATGAAACAAGCCGGAATTGCAGGCGCCTATTTAATGACCATCAAAGGTCCGGCAAATCGACCATTGATCGATCCGCCAGTTTTACAGTTGAGTCCTGAATTTTGGGATATGATCCATTGGGCTTTTAAAGAAGCGGATCGTTTAGGTTTAAAATTGGCTTTTCACGGGGCAGACGGATTTGCGGTTGCAGGAGGTCCTTGGATTACGCCTGAAATGTCAATGCAGAAAGTGGTTTGGTCGACAACTGAAATTTTAGGAGGAAAAAAAGCAGCTTCAAAACTTCCCGTTTCGGAACATTACAAAGACTATTATAAAGACATTGCGACTTTTGCTATTCCGATAAAAGAATATCAAACAACATCACAAATTCAATTGCCAAAAGTTACAACATCAAATAATTCAGATGCTTCATTTTTGGCTGATCCTAAAAAAGACGAAAATTTCAAGTTTGCCGATGCAGGCTGGATTCAGTACGAATTTGCTCAGCCTTTTACCTGCAAATCGATTGTAATTGAAACCAAAGGAAGAGATTATCAGGCACAGCGTTTAATTGTGGAAGTGAGTGATGACGGAATCAATTTTAGATTTCACGAAAGATTGATAGCACCACGTCACGGTTGGCAGGATATGGATTTCTCAAATACACATACAATTGCACGCGTTACGGCAAAATATTTCAGATTTGTTTATGATCCGGTAGGAACAGAACCAGGAGCAGAAGATTTAGATTTTGCAAAATGGAAACAAAACCTGAAAGTGAGTAAAATTACACTTTCAAATCAGTCCTTAATCAATAATTACGAAGGCAAATCAGGAGCAATTTGGCGTCTGACTCCGGAAACTACTGAAAAACAAATTCCTAATTCAGAGGCATTCAAAAAATCAGAAATCATTAATATTTCGAGTTTTGTTGATTCTGATGGAAATTTGAACTGGAAAGCTCCAAAAGGGAAATGGAAAATTATCCGAATGGGACATACTTCTACAGGTCATGAAAATGCAACGGGCGGAGCAGGAAAAGGATTGGAAGTAGACAAATTTAATCCAGAATTAATCCGTTTTCAATTGGATCATTGGTTTGGTGAAGCCGTTCGTTCTGCTGGTCCTGAGCTGGCTTCAAAAGTGTTAGAAATTCTTCATTTTGACAGTTGGGAATGCGGAAGCCAAAACTGGTCTTCGATTTTTCAGGCGGAATTTAAGAAGAGACGTGGCTACGATCTTGTAGATTATCTTCCAGTCATGGCCGGAATTCCCGTAGAAAGTGCCGATTTCTCAGAGAAAGTTTTATATGATGTCAGAAAAACCATTGCCGATTTGGTAGCGGATAATTTCTACGGAACTGTAAATCAAATCGCCAAAGAAAATAACGTGAAATTAAGCTCAGAAAATGTGGCGCCAACAATGATGAGTGATGCTTTATTGCATTATAAATATGTTGATTATCCGGGAGGGGAGTTTTGGTTAAAAAGTCCGACGCATGACAAACCTTTTGATATGGTAGATGCCATTTCGGGCGGACATATTTACGGAAAAGATATCATACAGGCGGAATCTTTTACGGCGTTGAGAATGGATTGGGACGAACATCCGGGGAATTTAAAAACAACGGCAGACCGCAATTACGCTTTAGGAATTAACCGATTATTCTATCATGTTTTTGTACATAATCCGTGGACGGATAGAAAGCCAGGAATGACTTTAGATGATATCGGAACTTTTTTCCAAAGAGATCAAACCTGGTGGAAACCGGGGAAAGCATGGTTTGAGTATTGCCAACGTGTGCAGTTTCAATTGCAGAAAGGAAAACCAGTAATTGATTTAGCGGTTTTTATTGGAGAAGATTTTCCTTCACGCTCTTTTGTACCGGATCGATTAGTGCCGTTAATTCCGAATGTGTTTGGAAAGGAAAGACTGGAAAGCGAGAAAATCCGTTTGGAAAATGAAGGTCAGCCAACAGCCAAAATGCCGAAAGAAGTGACGTATTCTAAAAATATCACTGATTTATCACAATGGATTAATCCTCTAAATGGTTATCAATATGATTCATTTAATGCCGATGTTTTAATCAACAGAGCAAAAGTTCAAAACGGAAAAGTAACTTTTGATGGTGGAATTGAATATGGCGCTTTACTTTTTCCGGGAAGTCACAAAATGGCTCCGAACAAAATGATTTCTTTGGCTTCCGCCGAAAAAATACTGCAATTGCTAAAAGAAGGTGGAACTATTTTTGTAGATGAAAAACCAACTATCCAGCCGGGAATTCAGTCAGAAGAAGATCAAAAGAAATGGCAGAATGTAATTGATGAAATCTGGAACAATGCAAATGCTGAATCATGGAAAATTGGAAAAGGAACAGTTATGAAATTACCGTATTTAGGAAATGATTTTGCTTCAATCGGAATTACACAAGATGTTTATTTTCCGAACCTGAACAGAACCGATTCAGAAACTATTGCCTACACACACCGAAAAGCAGAAAACGAAGATTTATATTTCCTTTCGAATCAAAAGAATGAAAAAAGAACATTTGATGCTTCTTTTAGAATAGCAGGAAAAGTGCCTCAATGGTATAATCCTGTTACCGATAAAACTTTAGCTTTAACCAATTGGAAAATAGAAAACGGAAGAACAATTGTTTCGATAATTTTAGATGCCAACGAATCCGGTTTTGTGATTTTTAAAGACGAAACGAAAGATGTTTTAGCTAAAAGAAAATCTTCTGAATTTGAAAAAGTTCAGGTTTTAGATGAAAACTGGGATCTACAATTTGATCCTGAATTCAAAGGTCCGAAAGAAGTGGTAAAAACGAACAAACTTTTTGACTGGAGTACTTCTGAAAACGATCAGATTAAGTATTATTCAGGAACTGTGGTGTATAAAAAGGAGTTCATCTGGAAAGGAAAAGATGTTAATAAAATATGGCTTGATTTAGGAGAAATTGCAAATATGGCCGAAGTTTCAATCAACGGAAAAGACTGCGGAACACTTTGGACTTTCCCTTTTAAAACTGATATTTCAAAAGTTTTGCAAAAAGGAAAAAATACGATAGAAATAAAAATCACAAATACTTGGGCAAATAGATTAATCGGCGATCAAAAATTGCCAAAAGAAGAAAAATTAACGTGGACAACAGCGCCATTTCGTTTGGAAGGCGAACCGTTGTTAAAAGCGGGATTATTGGGACCAGTAAGTATTGTAAAAGAAAAATAAAATGTTAGCCACAGATTAAAGGATTAAAAATGATTATTTAACCTGTGATAAAAGAAGAGTTAGATGAATTGCCTCCAGCTTTAGCTGGAGGTTTAGAAGAAGATAAAAATTGGGCTTTAGCCAAACTAATTATTTGGCTAAAGCCCTAAAAATGAAAATACTTTATGACCTCCAGCTAAAGCTGGAGGCAATTGAAAACAAAAATATCAATAGATTAAAGAATTTCAAGTGATTAATAATCCTTTTTAATTTTTTAATCTGTGGCAAAAAAAACATAAAAAATGAAAAAATCAATTATTGCATTATTAACGATTTTAGCAAGTTTTCAAATTAATGCCAAAATTAAACTACCTGCATTGTTTACAGACAACATGATGTTGCAGCAAAAATCGAACGCACCAATTTGGGGATGGGCAGAAAAGAATGCAAATGTTACGATCAAAACATCATGGAATTCTAAAATCTACAAAACAAAAGCTGATGCTTCCGGTAAATGGAAAACTGAATTACAAACGCCAACAGCAGGAGGACCTTTTACAATTGAAGTTACGGAAGGAAACGAAAAAGTAACTATCAAAAATATTTTGATTGGCGAAGTCTGGCTTTGCTCCGGTCAGTCGAATATGGAAATGCCTTTGAAAGGATTTCAGGGACAGCCGGTTAAAAACGGAAATGAAATTATTGTAAGATCAACTAATAAAAACATTCGTTTAATTACGATTCCGCGTGCGACAGTTTTAGAACCTAAAGATGATTTTGAAGGAAAATGGGAAGAAGCTTCTCCAAAATCAACTTCAAATTTTAGCGCAACAGCATGGTATTTTGGTTCAATGTTACAGGAAGTTTTAGATGTTCCGGTGGGATTGATTCATGTTTCGTACGGAGGTTCGAGTATGGAAGCCTGGATGAATCAGGAAATGCTGAAAGATTTTGCAAGTGCCAAAATTCCGACCACAAAAGAAGAATTGGCAAAAGACCCAAATCGTGTTCCAACGACTTTGTTCAACGGAATGCTTTCGCCGGTTATTGGTTACGGAATTAAAGGCTGTATCTGGTACCAGGGAGAATCGAATTACGAAAGAGCAAATGAATATACTGCTTTGATGAAGAAAATGGTAAGCAGTTGGAGAACGTTGTGGAATCAGGGAGAATTTCCTTTTTATTTTGCTCAAATAGCACCTTTTAATTACGCTTCATTTCACCCAAAAGATTATTTAGAAAAATACAATTCGGCTTATTTGAGAGAGTCGCAATTTATAGCCGCAAAAGAAATTCCGAATTCAGGAATGGCTGTTTTAATGGATGTTGGTGAAGAAAATAATATTCACCCAATGGACAAAGAAAAAGGAGGGAATCGACTGGCGTTCCAGGCTTTGGCAAGAAGTTATGGAATTGAAGGTTTCGAATTCGAAAGTCCGAAATACAAATCAATGGAAATAAAAGACGGCGCTATAACGGTTTCTTTTGATGATGTTGCTAACGGAATTACGACTTACGACAAAGAGGTTTTAGGTTTTGAAATTGCTGGTGAAGACAAGGTTTTTTATCCTGCTAAAACCGTTGTTAGAAGAAAATCAGTGGTTTTGACTTCTGATAAAGTTACAAAACCAGTTGCGGTAAGATATTTGTGGAAAGATTTCGCAAAAGCTGAATTGTTTAGCGCGGGCGGATTGCCGGTTTCTTCATTTAGAACAGATGAGTGGTAATTAATAATTATAAGTTATGAGTTATGAGTTTCCACATAGTTTGTCATTTCGACGAAGGAGAAATCTTCGCAAGTAACTCGACAAAGATTTGAAACTAGCATGATGATTGTTTGGGACGCTTAATTTATAACTCTCGCAGATTTGGCAGATTTTGTAGATAAAAATAAATCTGCTTAATCAGCTAAATCTGCGAGAGAAAATTAAAAATAGATATCTATAAGGTTTTGAAAACCTTGCAGGAAAGAAAACGATGAAAAATAATATACTATTAATACTTCTCTTCACTACGCTTTGCATCAAAGCGCAAATTCCTGCGCTCGATAATTACAATCAAGTTTGGACAACGCAAAGCGCAAATTCATCAGAATCTATGCCTTTAGGAGGAGGAGATATCGGGATGAATGTTTGGGTGGAAAAAGGTGATTTGTATTTCTATTTTTCCCGAAGTGGGACTTTCGATGAGCATAATACGTTATTGAAATTAGGTCGTGTAAAAATTACTTTAAGTCCGAATCCGTTTGAGGGGGCAGCAGGTTTTCGTCAGGAATTAAAACTGAAAGACGGGTATGTTTTGGTTGGTCAAAACGATACCAAAATCAAACTTTGGGTTGATGTTTTTAAACCGATAATTCATGTTGATTTAGAAAGTAAAGATCTGCTGAAAATGACAGCCTCTTATGAAAGCTGGCGTTATCAGAACCATCAGTCAAAAGGAAAAGAAAATAATGCCAATTCCTATAAATGGGCACCTCAGGGAGATCTTGTCAATTTTAAAGATTCAATTGCTTTTGAAAATAACGGACTTAAATTCTACCATCGAAATCGAGAACAAACTGTTTTCGATGTCGCTGTAAAACAGCAGAAAATGGAATCGGTTAAAGACCAGATGATGAATCCAATTGCCAATTTGACTTTCGGTGGATTCATGAAAGGCGATAATTTAAAACCGGATGGAACATATCTTGGAAAATATCAGGATACCGATTTCAAAGGTTTTAATTTAACGAGCATAAAACCTTCAAAAAAGTATTCTTTAGAAATTTACTTAAACACCATTCAATCTGATTTTTCAACTTGGAATAACGGATTGAAAAGCTTAATTGCTGAAAATAAAAATACAGCAAAACAAGCGGAGAAAAACACAATAAAATGGTGGAATAATTTCTGGAACCGCAGTTTTATTTACACTCAAAAAAGTACTTCCACAGCCAAAGATTCTGTTTATCAAATAGGACAGAATTATCAATTGTTCCGCTATATGTTGGGCTGTAATGCATACGGAAAATATCCAACAAAATTCAACGGTGGATTGTTTACAGTTGATCCTGCTTTTACGAATCCCGATTTGAATTTCACACCTGATTTCAGGAATTGGGGAGGAGGAACAATGACAGCCCAAAACCAAAGATTAGTGTATCATCCGATGGTGAAAAGCGGTGATTTTGACATGATGAAATCACAGCTTGATTATTATTTGAGCCTTCAGAAAAATGCTGAATTAAGAAGCAAAGTTTATTGGAACCACAATGGAGCATCTTTCACAGAACAATTAGAAAACTTCGGTTTGCCAAATCCTGCAGAATACGAATGGAAACGCCCGGCAGATTATGATCCGGGAATGGAATATAACGCCTGGCTGGAATACGAATGGGATACGGTTTTTGAGTTTTGCCAGATGATGTTGCAGCATAAAGAATATGCAGGAGAAGATATTCAGAAATACAATCCATTCATCATTAGTTGTCTTCGTTTTTTTGACGAACACTATCAATATTTAGCTAAGAAAAGAGGCAGAAAAGCTTTGGATGGAAACGGGCATTTAGTACTGTTTCCGGGTTCTGCTGTCGAAACTTACAAAATGACCAACAATGCCAACAGTACTATTTCGGCATTGAAAATAATTATGGAAAGTCTTTTAAACCTTTCTGAAAAAGAATTGTCCAAAGAAGACGGTGAATACCTCAAAAGTTTTCAAACCCGAATCCCGCCTTTGAATTTTGGAACTATCGAAAACCACAAAGTGCTGCTTCCGGCAAAAACCTGGGAACGCATTAATAATACCGAAGTGCCACAATTGTATCCGGTATATCCGTGGGGAATTTACGGAATTGGAAAACCCGATTTAGAAACGGCTTTGAATACATGGAAATACGATTCGGATGCAATAAAATTCAGAAGTCATATCGGCTGGAAACAGGATAATATATTTTCGGCAAGATTAGGCTTAACCGAAGAAGCAGCAAAATATAATTTGTTGAAAATGTCCAATTCAGAAAGACGTTTCCCCGCATTTTGGGGTCCCGGATATGACTGGGTTCCGGACCACAACTGGGGAGGTGCCGGAATGATTGGGATGCAGGAAATGCTTTTGCAGGAAACCGATGGAAAAATCTATCTTTTTCCAGCCTGGCCAAAAGAATGGAATGTGCATTTTAAATTGCATGCAACACAAAATACAACGGTTGAAGCCGAACTTATCAATGGAGAATTAAAAGTTTTGAAAGTAATTCCGGAAGATAGAAAGGCAGCTATTATAAATCTGTTGGGTAAGTCGACAGAAGAAAAAATAAAATTAAATTAAAAAAATGATAAAGAAATTAATTGGTGCTGCTGTTTTAGCAACACTTTTAGCAGTAAACGGACAGGCACAAAATACTGGGAAACAAATTGTAAAAGTAGATTTTGATTTTTTTCAGAGAAGACTGGAAGAAGTTCACGCTCCGGGTTATGATTCGTGGGTTGTAAATGAAATGAAAGAAGACCAAAAGATTTTCAATGGTATAACATTTAAGTTAAAAGGAAATTTTACTTCTAAATGGTATAAAGTGGGAATGAATGCCCCTTATTATAACAGATTAGGCAGTGACGGTCTGGTTACAGCCGAAAATCTGGAATTAAAAATCAGTGGATTAAAGCCAGGAAAACATACGCTTCTGACGTTTCATAATGCTTTTGATGTCATTACAGGAAAAACATTTTCACCAATAAAAATATTTGTAAACGGAAAATTGGCAGAAACTGTGAATGCCAGCCAGAGAGCCAATGCCAAGGCTGATGCTTCTATGGCATATATTTCTTTTAATGCTGTAAAATCGAAAGAAGTTGTTATACGTTTTGAAATTGATCCGACCACAAATCCGGATATTGTTAAGCAGATTGTAATTAATGGTTTTGAAGTTGATACGCCGAACTTAATGAATCAGGCGCGTTCTCCAAAACCGGAAAATGCAAATGAGCATGTCGTTACAGTTGATAAAAAGGTTTTGTTGGAATGGGAAGCTTCAAAAAATGCGGTGGCGCATAAATTGTTTTTTGGAGAAGATAAAAATGCTGTTGCTAATGCTACTGAATCTTCAAAAGAATTCAAAGGAAAATTAACTGACAGAACATTTTCAGTTTCTGATTTATACAGTGGCTCCTCTTATTACTGGCGAGTTGACGAGGTAGATGCTAAAGGAAATGTTACATTAGGAAATGTCTGGTCATTCAAACCGGCACAATTGGCCTTTCCGGGAGCAGAAGGTTATGGGCGTTTTGCTGTTGGAGGCCGTGGCGGAAAAGTGGTTGAAGTAAACAATTTAAACGATGACGGACCGGGAAGTTTGCGTGATGCTATCAATCAGGAAATCGGACCGAGAACAATCGTTTTTAATGTTTCGGGAAATATACAGTTGAAATCAAGGCTAGTAGTGAATCAGCCATACATTACCATTGCAGGACAGACAGCTCCGGGCGAAGGAATTACGATTAGCCGTGCACCAATTGGCCTTACCGGGAATGATGGTGTAATCCGCTTTTTGAAAGTTCGAATTGGCGGTGGAACGACTTTTGACGGAATGGGATTAACGGGTGCTGATTACAGTATAATCGATCACTGTTCTATCAGCTGGACGATTGATGAATCATTCAGTTCAAGAGGAGCACATCATATTTCATTACAAAGAACTTTAATTTCAGAAGCCCTGAACGTTGCAGGACACGATAAATACGAAGCCGGGAAAATGCACGGATATGCAGCAACAATTGGTGGTGATATTGGAAGTTTTCACCACAATTTACTGGCTCACAATTATGGACGTAACTGGAGTATTGGTGGTGGTTTAAGCGGTGACGGATTTTATACCGGTAGAATTGATATTCGAAACAATGTCGTTTACAACTGGGGGAAAAGAACTACTGACGGTGGAGCAAACGAAGTTAATTTTGTGAACAATTACTACAAGCCTGGCGCTTCAACAGATATTTTTGTAGCACTAAATGCACAACACGAAGGAGTTGGAAAAGGAATGCAGCGTTATTTCTTTGATGGAAATGTAATGCCGGGATACTTCGATGAGAAATCTCAGGATAAGGGAAGAAAAATGACCGTTACCAATAAAGAAATTGTAGAATACGAAACGTTTGTAGATAAGCCTTTCTTCGAATCTTATGTAAATACGGAATCAGCAAAAGGAGCTTATAAAAATGTACTTTCGGATGTTGGTGCGAATCAGCCTTTTTTTGATAAACACGATAACCGAATCATAGAGGAAACTTTAAAAGGAACTTTTACTTATAAAGGAAGCAAAAGTGGTTTAGGTGGTATGATCGATAATGAATCAGATGCGGGTGGATGGCCTGAGTTTGCTTCAGAAACCCGTCCTGCAGACTGGGATACCGATCATGATGGTTTGCCGGACTGGTGGGAAAAAGCATTCAGTTTAAACGAAAATTCTAAAGCAGGAGATTTTTCAGATGCGAATTTAGATTTAGATGAAGACGGATTTACGCAATTAGATAATTATTTAGACTGGATGGCACAGCCGCATTTCTTTATAAAATCGGGTGAGAAAACAGTTTTAAATGCTGCAGACTATTTTAAAGGTTACGAAACAACCCCGGTATTTACTTTTTCCGATCTTACTAATGGGAAAGTAGTCTTAAAAGGAAAAGAAGTTCAGTTTACGCCTATTGAACCAGGATTAGCATCTTTTGTATTAACAGTTAAAGATGCAGATGGCGATACAATGAGCCGTAAAATTAATTTCCTTGTGAAATAATAGAAAGATTTGAAGCAGATTTGATTTAAGAAATTTGCTCAGATTTCAATTTAAAAGCAAAAAAATAATCCGCCAAATCTGCTAAATCTGCGAGAAAAATTGACCTCCCGAAGATTCATCAGATCAGGCAGATAAAAAATTATATCAAATGAAAAAGCACATTGTCATATCGTCTTTATTCCTTTCAACAGTAATTTTTGCCCAAAACAAAGGTTTGGTAGCCAATTCTGAAAGCCCTTATTCTAAATTACAGAGTGTAGGTTTGCAGGATGTAAAATGGACAAACGGTTTTTGGAAAGAACAATTTGATGTTGAAACCCAGAATACATTACCTTATATGTGGGACTTGTATCATAATGATGAGGTTTCGCACGCTTACAAAAATTTTGAAATTGCAGCTGGAGAAAGCAAAGGAACTTTCAAAGGGCCATCTTTTCATGACGGGGATTTTTATAAAATTTTTGAAGGAATGGCAGCGACATATGCAGTTACTAAAGATAAAAAACTCGATGCAGAAATGGATAAAGCCATTGCACTTTTTGCGAAAGCACAGCGAAAAGACGGCTATCTGCATACACCGGTTCTAATCGATGAACGCTGGGGAACGCTTGGACCCGAAGAAGTGAAAAAACAATTGGGTTTCGAAAAATACAATATGGGGCATTTGATGACTGCGGCCTGCATTCATTACCGGGCGACAGGAAAAACTAATTTCTTAAACATTGCCAAAGGCGTTGCCGATTTCCTATATGATTTCTACAAAAAAGCTTCACCGGAATTGGCTCGAAATGCAATTTGTCCTTCACATTATATGGGAATTGTCGAAATGTATCGCACTACTAAAAATCCAAAATATCTGGAATTGGCGAATAATCTTATCGATATCAGAGGAACTACCGATGATGGTACCGATGACAATCAGGACAGGATTCCGTTTAGACAGCAAACTACCGCAATGGGTCATGCCGTACGAGCTAATTACCTGTACGCAGGTGTAGCCGATTTATACGCAGAAACCGGAGAGAAAAAATTACTGGATAACCTGGAATCAATCTGGGATGATGTAACGTATAGAAAAATGTATATCACAGGAGCCTGCGGTTCTTTGTATGACGGGGTTTCTCCAGATGGGACTTCGTATAATCCAACCGATGTGCAAAAAATTCATCAGGCCTACGGAAGACCTTTCCAATTGCCAAATGCTACAGCTCATACCGAAACCTGTGCTAATATTGGAAATGTGCTGTGGAACTGGAGAATGCTTCAGATTACAGGAGATGCCAAATACGCGGATATTGTGGAATTAGCTTTATACAATAGTGTTTTGTCAGGAATCAGTCTGGAAGGAAAAGAGTTCTTTTATAACAATCCGCTGAATGTTTCCAAAGATTTGCCTTTCAAACAAAGATGGAGCAAAGAACGTGAAGGTTATATCGCTTTGTCAAACTGCTGTGCGCCAAACGTAACCAGAACGATTGCTGAGGTGAGCAATTATGCTTATAACTTTTCGAAAGAAGGTTTATATGTGAATTTATATGGAAGTAATAATCTGAATTCAACAACACTTACAGGAGAAAAAATAGAAATTGAACAGCAGACGAATTATCCTTGGGATGGCAAAGTTACGTTGAAAATCGTAAAAGCCCCGAAAGAGGTTTATGCTTTTTTATTGAGAATCCCGGGCTGGAGCCAGGGGACGACAATTTCAGTTAACGGTAAAAATATAAATGAGGCCATAGCTTCAGGTTCTTACCAAAAAATAGTACAAAAGTGGAAAAAGGGAGATGTCATCGAATTGAATATTCCAATGCCTGTACAACTGATGCAGGCAAATCCATTGGTAGAAGAAGTAAAAAATCAGGTTGCCGTAAAAAGAGGACCAATTGTATATTGTTTAGAATCGAATGAACTTCCGGCAAATACAAAAGTGAATGATGTGATTTTGGATGTTAATTCTAAATTCACCACCGATTTTATTAAAATTGACAACAGGCAATTATTGAGTATAACGGCAAGTTCATCAGTTACTTCAGATAATTCCTGGGACAAAAAGTTGTACAAGCCGCTTTCTGCAAAAGACAACAAAGAAACCACTATAAAATTAATTCCTTATTTTGCATGGGGAAATCATGGCAAAGGCGAAATGTCTGTTTGGCTTTCTCATTAAAATAATTTGAATTTACCATATAAGTCATATAAGGTTTTGTAAGCAAGAGGAAATAATTTCCCAGCTTAAATATCTCATATGACTTATGTAGTTTAAAAAAATCCAACACTATGAAATATATTGTTACCTTATTTGTGGCATTATTATCTGCCATATCATCAGCACAAACAACTGATAACCGATTTGAATTAACCGTTGCCCAGGATGGTTCGGGAGATTTTAAAACCATTCAGGAGGCCATTAATAAAGTAAGAGATCACGCTGAAAAGAGAGTTGTAATTACTATCAAGCCCGGAACTTATAATGAAAAAGTGGTGATTCCGGCTTTTAAAAGAAATATAACGCTAAAAGGAACCGACAGAGAAAAAACGGTAATTTCATACAATGATTATTCAGGTAAACCTTTTAGAGGGATTGATGTTACGGGAGATACAAAATTTAGTACTTATACTTCTTACACTTTATTGGTCCAGGGAAATGACTGTTCAGTAGAAAATTTAACTGTAGAGAATACATCAGGAAAAGTAGGTCAGGCAGTGGCTTTGCATACCGAAGGCGATCGGGTTTCTGTGAAAAACTGTTCGGTTTTAGGAAATCAGGACACTTTATATCTGGCAAAAGGAGGGACACGAAATTATTTCGAAAATTGTTATATCAACGGAACTACTGATTTTATTTTTGGGGCAGCAACAGCTTATTTTTACAATTGTACGATTGAAAGTTTAAGTAATTCTTATGTCACGGCTGCATCAACTACACAACAAGATAAATATGGATTTGTATTTCTGGATTGCAAACTTACAGCTAAAGACAATACGGTAGATAAAGTTTTTCTCGGACGTCCTTGGCGACCTTATGCAAAAACCGTTTTTATTAATTCAGAGTTGGGTTCACACATCGTTCCAGAAGGCTGGAATCCGTGGAAAGAAGATAAGAACTTTCCGGATAAAGAGAAAACAGTATTTTATGCTGAACTTGCCAGTAAAGGTGAAGGAGCAAAAGATGTATCTAAAAGAGCTTCATGGTCGCATCAATTGAAAAAATCAGATTTAAAAAAATATGATTTGAAGAATGTATTGAATGGATGGAATCCTAAATTATAAAAACACTTTCAATTTTTTATTATTATAAGCGCCTTTATTCAAAAGGCGCTGTTTTGATGCGGTTCTTTACTAAGATAAAAATAAGGGCGTAGTTTAAAAGAATTTTTAAGCTTCTCTATGCAAATTTCCCCGGTCATGTTAAAAACTCTCATTTTCAGTCTGTTGTATTATATGAATAGAAGGTTTTTGATCAATATCCAATTATAATGCTAAATCTTAGCCTAAAAATCTTTAGTTTACAAAAAATCTATTCTCATAATCTTTGCGGATCAACAAATCGTTATAAATATTAATAAGAATTTACTTCTTCAAGCGCAACGCTTTTAATTTTTTTTTAATTTTTTTAATTTTTTTTTAACTTAGAAAAATGTTATTTTTTGTAAGATTTTTAACTGAAAGAAATCGATTTCCTACATTGTTTTCATCTAAGCGAAATGCATATAATTGCTTTTCTTTCAACTAATTTTAGTAAAAGGCCTTGTTTTTAGGCATTTTTTCTTACTTATTTTATTTGTATCTTGTTATATTCAAAATTTCACCCTTTTTTTTAGTGTAACGCTATTTTGCCTTACATTTTTTTGATGATATGGTTTTTTTATTGGTTTTTTTTTAATGATAATTCCGAAGCAGGATGCCACAGGACAGTTGTGATTTTCAATCATTATATTTTTGAATTCAGGTAATAAATGTATTTTTAACGTTTAAAATTCTGCGGGCATTTAATAGCTGTCAAAATGTAGCATTTTCTTCAACAATAATAATGCGTTTGTTATAAACTAAACTAACCTAACTATTAATCTAACTAAATCAAAGATTTATGAAACAAGCACTTATAAAAAGATGTAGTTTTATTCTGTTTGCATTGATGAGTATTGTTACTAATGCCCAAACTGCAAGCAGTCAAATTAAGATCACGGGTACGGTTACCGATAATACAGGCTTGCTATTGCCTGGGGTAAACGTAACGGAGAAGTCATCAAAAAACACTGTTACTACAGATTACAGTGGAAGGTATGAAATTAGTGTAAAGCCTGGTGCAACATTGGTTTTTTCTTTTATTGGAATGAAGAAAATTGAAGTTCCTTTAAATGGTCGTACCAATTTAGATGCTAAGCTACAGGAAGACTCTAATGTATTAGATGATATTGTAGTTGTAGCATACGGTAAACAGAAAAAAAATAATGTTACTGGAGCTATAGTAACTATTAAACCTGATGAAATAAGGGATTTGCCGGTTTCAAATTTATCAGAAGCTTTAAGAGGATTGTCTCCGGGAGTAAATGTGAATAATGCAAATGGATCCAGCCGTCCAGGCGGGGCTGCGGATATTACTATTCGTCAATCTTTTGGATTTACAAATGCTACCTCACAATTTAGAGTTCCTTTGATCGTAATTGATGATATGGTTCAGATTGATCCTCAAACCGGTTTACCTACGCAGGAAGCTTTCAATAGATTAGATCCTTCAGAAATTGAAAATATTACAATTTTGAAAGACGGTTCGGCTGCCATTTATGGTGCTCGTGCTTCTCAGGGAGCTATTATTGTGAAGACAAAAAGAGGAAAAGAAGGTAAAGCTAAATTTACTTATTATTCTCAATTTGCGGTGAATGATGCGGTAAGCCATCAAAAAACAATGAGTGCTTATGAGCATGGGGTTTGGAAAAACAGATTTTTAAGTTCTAATTTGGAGGCGAATCAAGCGAAATATTTTTCTGAAGACGAATTAGAACAAATGAAAAGTCTGGATTATGATTGGTTAAAGAAAGCCTGGAAACCGGCTATACAACAAAGACATGTTCTTAATGTAAGCGGTGGTACTGATAAGGTAACTTATTTTGCAGGTGGTGCCTTTTTTACTCAGGGAGCCAATTTAGGAGATCAGGATTATGAAAAATGGAATTTCCGTACTGGTACTACTGTAAAAGTGACAAATAATTTAGAGTTTTCAGCTTCAGTTTCCGGAACTTCAACAGATACACAAAAATCATTTACTAAAGCATCTGCAAATTTAAACGATGCGGGTAGTTTTGGTTCTCTTAGTGCAGGTGAACAGGCAGATTATATGTATTTGTTGCATATGCCAAAATACATTCCATGGCAAACAACTGTGGCAGGTAAAGAATATTGGATGTCCCCGATTGCCCGTAGCGATGCCAACTTAGGAAGTGCTAATAATAGAGGTACTCTTGCAGGCTGGAATTATTTTGCAGCTCTTCAGGCAGGTAAACAAACAGATGAGGATTTTGCATATAATGTGAATTTGAATATGACGTATAAAGTACCTTTTGTTAAAGGTATGTCTATTAAAGGAAGTTATGCCAGAAGTCAGTCAAGTGCTAGTAATGAACAAGTACAATTACCTTTTGATTTAGCCAGAATAAGAAATTATGAAACAATTGGTAACCATTTGGCTTCTGCTGCTGATCCTACGGTTTATGATGCTGTGAATAATCCAAATGGTGATTATCTTATTGAAACGAATAGTGCTCAGTCAAGAGTGTATTATAATAGTGACGTAGATAAAATGATTCAGTCAAATATTTTTGTTAACTATAACAGAACTTTTGGCGATCATGCTTTTGATGCGATGGTGGGTGTTGAGCGTTCTGAGTTAAATAGCAGAAGTTTACGTTTGGCTTATGAAGGTACCGGAAAAGATTATTTGGGAGATTATACTTCTGCAGGACCAATAAGCAATAATTCAACAGCTATGAAAACAGAGTCAGGAACTCTTTCTTATTTGGGACGATTAAATTATGGTTATAAGGATAAGTATTTGGCTGAATTCATTTTCCGCTCAGATGCTTCAACTAAATTTGCTCCAAAAAATTACTGGGGTTTTTTCCCGGGTGCTCAATTTGGATGGGTAATGTCTAAAGAAAAATGGTTTACAAATAATGTATCTTGGGTAAATAATTTAAAACTGCGTTATTCTATTGGGAAATCAGGAAAGGATGCTATCCAGCCTTGGCTTTGGCAGCAATTTTATGAACCAGTTGTGGATAGAGGAGCTCAATTTGGTTCACAGGGAGGGACTCTTGGAACAGGTATAACACCTCGTCCTACACCAAATTCAGAGGTTAGATGGGATGCTAGTCTTAAGCAAAATTATGGAATAGATGTAGCGCTATTAAATAATAGATTACAAATATCTGTTGATTATTATTATAATAAGAATACTGAAATGTTGGTGGATATGGCAGGTATTGTGGGTACTCCAATTACAGTAGGTGGAGCTTTAGCAGAACAAAATTATGGAGCTGTCAATGATTGGGGAACTGAGTTTTCAATCAATTGGAATGATAAAATTAAAGATAAATTCAGTTATAATGTGGGAGTAAACTTTGGCTTCAATGATAATGAAATAAAAGAATTTCCACTGTCTGCCCCAGCACTTGAATCTGCAAATGTTAGACGTGTAGGGCAATCGTCATACACTCCTGTGTGGGGATTCAGAACCTGGAAAGAAACTTCTTCAGGAGATGGTATTTTACGTACAGATGAGGATATTGCTAATTATTGGCAATACTTAACAGAACGTGCTGCAGCTGTTGGCGGGACACCTGGTTATATTGGTAATATAACAAATGTAAGCAATATGAGAAAAGGTATGTTGGCTTATCAGGATGTTGGAGGTGTTTTTAACGCTACTACAGGAGAACAGGCTCCTGCTGATGGAAAGATTGCAACTGGTGAAGATTATGTAAAATTGGTAAATAGTAATAGAACTTATGGTTTTACCACAAATCTTGGATTCAAGTACGATAGTTTTTATTTTAAAACTCAAATTGCTACCTCTTGGGGAGGATATAATGCCATAGACTTAGTAAAACAAGGAATTGCTACTTCAAGTAGTGGGACACATAATGACTGGAGTCATGAGGTTTTCTGGACAGATATGTATGATGCTACTACCAATCCGGATGGAAAATATCCAAATATGTATCAAACAGCTAATTTTAATCCATCTGATTTCTGGCAATTAAATAATTTCAGATGCGTAGTTAGAAACTTATCTGTAGGTTATGCGCTTCCAAAGGAAGCACTTAAAACTGCAAAGATTGATGGTATTAGTTTTGGAATTACTGGTCAGAATCTTTGGGATTTGTATAATCCTTATCCAAAAAAATACCGTAATATGTATGATGATTCTACTACAAAGTATCCAACGCTTAGAACCTGGTCATTGAGCATGAATGTAACATTCTAATTTTAAAGTAAATTTTAATTATGAAAACAAGATTTAATAAATATATAGTAGTTTCATTATTACTGGTTTTGGGGGTTTCTTCGTCTTGTAGCGATGATTTTTTAGAAGAAAAAAAACAGTTTAAATACTACGATGAGACCTTTTTAGAAAGTGAAACCCGTGTGAATCAATATGTAAATAATTTATACTATGATTTTTATGATGGGTATAAAACACCTACAGCAATTAGAGTAGCTTCCTGGACGACAACAGAAACATCTTACACAGAGGAAGTGGGAGGAATTTCTAATCTGATCAACCCAGGGATCACTTTACAAAATGCAGAAGATGGATCATCCTATTATGGTACTAAACTAGGTACAACACTTAGTAACAATCCATATACAAGAATCAAGGATTGCAATTTTTTGTTGGAAAAACTGGATGTAGTTGGGGCTGCTTTACCAAAGACTTTTCGTGACCAGATAAAAGGACAGGTATATTTTTTACGCGGATTACAATATTTTGATTTAATGCGTATGTATGGTGGTGTTCCTATTATAACCACGGTTCAGGAAGCATCTCCAACAGATGAATCCATTAAAATACCTAGAGCAACTGTAGCAGAAGTAGTGAATCAGATAGTTGCCGATTTAGACCAGGCAGCAACTTTATTACCTCCAAATTGGGATGCGTCAAATTATGGCCGTTTTACTAAAGGTGCAGCTTTAGCTCAAAAATCAAGAGTGTTGTTGACTTATGCCAGTCCATTATTCAATAAAAATTGGGATTCAGCAACAGATCGTTGGGATAAAGCTTTAGCGGCAGGACTAGCTGCAGAAACACAGCTAACCGCTGATGGATATGGTTTGTATGGCTCAAACGCAAAACAATGGGCAGAAATGTTTTATATTATTGATAATGCTAAAAATCCAGAAGCAATTACGGTTAAACTTTTGGCTAATGGTACTACGGCATTGTTTTCAAACAATTCTTGGGAAAGATCAATCCGACTTGCTAGTCAGGGAGGAGTAGCTGGGTCAGGTGTAAAAGTGCCTAAGAGAATGATAGATTTGTTTCCAACAAATACTGGAGCAAGACCGGTAGCAGGAACTAATTATGATCCATTTATTTTCTTTAAAAACCGTGATCCACGTTTCTACAGAACCTTTGGTTTTTCAGGTTGCGCATGGCCTTACAACAATGCTACTGGAGCTACACTTCAAACAACTGTTTGGGCATATCGTTGGGCGGTGAATAACACTCCTACTACAGCTTTCGGTTTTAGTATGGGTAATGATGTTCCGAGTCCTGCTTTTGTTCGCAAGATGTCAAATCCTACTGTCGCTAATACTAGTAATTTTCAATACTCAGGTACTGATATTATTGAATATCGTTATGCAGAGTTGTTATTGAATATTGCAGAATGTTACGCTGCTAAGGGAGATATATCAAATACTTTAGCCTATTTAGGTAAAATCAGACAACGTGTAGGGATTCCTTCGGGAAGTAATTATGGAATTGGTACATTAGCTGATAAATATGCTGCAATTGAAGCAGTATTATATGAACGCAGAGTAGAATTGGCTTATGAAGGGAAACGTTTTTGGGATATTCAGCGTTGGATGTTGTATAGTGATGATAGTTCTGTAAATCAGGATAATACAAATGTGAAACTTGGTATTCCTGATATAAATGGAACACAACGTATAGGTAATTACTTGCAGTATAAAAATGGGTTTAGCCCTGCTAATACAGATCCATTGGCTGCGGCACGTACTAGTGCTAATATTTCAGTAGATCCGGACAATGCAAATTTTAACGCTCAGATTCTGGCCCTAGAAGCTTTTTATAATGCTAACTTTGAGTTGAAATCTCCGCCAAATCCTATGGACCATGTTAGTGGTACAGCAACTAATATTCTATTCAGACCGAATTATTATATTATGGGACTTACTCAGACTATTTTAGCACAAAATCCATGGTTAGTGCAAAATAAAGGATGGAATGGTGCTTCAGGAGAGCAAGGAACTTACATCTACCAAGAATAATTTATAAAATGCCTGATAACTTTCAGGCATTTTTATTAATATCTTAATAAAACGTTAACATTAAAATTAGACTTTTCACCTGTATTCCGTCAAAAAGATACAGGTGATTTGTTTAAACCGAATTACCAAATTAAAATTAACATGAAAAATTCAGCATTATTTGTATTGCCTTTTTTGCTTTTAGGAAGCATTAAATGTTTTGCCCAATACCCAAAAATAAGTCCTGAAATGGCTGCGCAATCAAAAGCTTTTATAGATGAAGCGGATAAGCGCTCTGATGAAGCCTGGGAAAAAGCATTAGTTATTATTGAAGAAGAAGCAAAACATGGTAAGCCTTTTATTCCATGGGCATCAAGACCAAACGATTTACCACAGGCATCTATACCTGCTTTTCCAGGAGCTGAAGGAGGAGGTATGTATACTTATGGAGGTCGTGGCGGTAATGTTTACACCGTTACAAGTCTTGAAGACAGAGGACCTGGAACTTTACGTGAAGCTTGCGAGCAAGGCGGGGCCAGAATCATTGTTTTCAATGTATCAGGAATTATCAGAATCAAAACGCCGTTAATCATTCGTGCACCTTATATCACTATTGCAGGTCAAACTGCTCCTGGTGACGGTATTTGTGTAGCAGGAGAATCTATTTGGATCAATACTCATGATGTTATTATCAGACATATGCGTTTCCGTAGAGGTGAAACTTTTGTAGGGCGTAGAGATGATTCTATCGGAGGAAACCCTGTTGGAAATATTATGATCGATCACGTTTCTGCAACCTGGGGATTAGACGAAAATATGTCTATGTACAGACATATGTACAGTCCTGGTGCAGGTTACCCTGACGAAAAGAAACCTACTGTAAATATCACAATCCAAAACAGTTTATTTGGAGAAGCATTGGATACCTACAACCACGCTTTCGGAAGTACTTTAGGTGGAGAAAATTGCTCTTTCATGAGAAACATGTGGGCGAGCAATGCAGGTAGAAACCCTTCAATCGGTTGGAACGGTATTTTCAATTTCGTAAACAATGTAGTGTACAATTGGTACAACAGATCTACAGATGGTGGTGATTACACTGCAAACTATAACATTATCAATAACTTTTACAAACCGGGACCTGTTACTAATTTAAACGAACCAATTAGCTACAGAATCTTGAAACCGGAATCAGGAAGAAGCAAATTGCCATATATGGTTTTTGGTAGAGCCTATGTTAATGGAAACGTTGTGAACAATAACGAAAAAGTAACAAAAGACAACTGGGACGGCGGTATCCAGATCGAAAATAAAAAAGGAGAGTTAATGGGTTATGATGAAGCTAAAACGTATTTCGATAAAATGAAAAGCGACAGACCTTTCCCAATGCCTTGGTTCCGCCCAATTATGAAAGCAGAAGATGCTTATGAATTTGTTTTGAAAAATGTAGGTGCAACATTGCCAATCAGAGATAAGGTTGACGAAAGAATCGTAAGAACTGTAAAAACAGGAACTCCAGAATATGCAAAAGGTTTAGAGAAAAAGACTTTCTACCAATTCGAGCACAGACGTTTACCGATGGATTCGTACAAGCAAGGTATTATCACAGATATTTCACAAGTAGGAGGATATCCTGAATACAAAGGGAAACCTTATGTTGATACAGACAAAGATGGTATGCCGGATGCATGGGAGAAAAAATACGGTCTGAATCCAAAAGATCCATCTGATGCAAAAGGAGATTTAAACGGAGACGGTTATTCTAATATAGAAGATTACATCAACGGTGTAAACCCAGCTATCAAAGTAGACTGGACTGATTTAGCCAACAACAAAGAAACTTTGGTAAGACCTTTGTTAGATTTAAATTAAAAAAATAATCTGCTCAATCTGCGTGAAAAATTACTTTCGCAGATTGAGCAGATTTGATAAAATCACTAATTAGTCGATTTTAGATTATAAAAACAGACTAACTTAAAAATTTTAAAAATGACATCAATTAAGAAATTAGGTGCATTGTTTTTGCTTTTTGCCTTTTGCAAATTAAGCGCACAACAATATGTAGATCCAGAATACATCAAGGTTACCAATGAAAGAGCTTCAAAAATTGTCGAAAAATTAGCTTTGAACAATAAGGAAAAAGAAAATGCTGTAAGTAATATTATCGCGCAGCAATTCCGTGATTTAAGTAAAATTCAGGACACAAGAGATACTGAAATCAAAAAGGTAAAAGACGACACAACTTTAGCTAAAGAAAAACAAAAAGAGAAAACAGATAAGCTAAAAGCAAATGCAGACAAGTCAATTGATAAACTGCATAAAGCCTATTTAAAAAAATTAGCAACTCAATTAAACGAAGCGAAAATCACTGAAGTAAAAGACGGAATGACTTACGGCGTACTTCCAATTACGGTAACCGCTTATAATGATATGATCCCTACTTTGAACGAAGCTCAAAAAAAATATATTTATAATGCTTTAGTTGAAGCCAGAGAACACGCCATGGATGGTGGTTCATCCAAAGAAAAGCATGCCTGGTTTGGTAAATACAAAGGAAGAATCAACAATTATTTGTCTAAAGAAGGCTATGATTTAACTAAAGAGCGTGAAGGCTGGAATAAACGTATTGCAGAAAAAGAAAAGAATAAAAAGAAGGAATAATTGTTGTTTTTCTTTATAAGTGTGTTTTTAACATTTTTAAGTTAAACCTTTTGCGAATAACAGTGTCAAACTATTCTAACTAATAATTTCATATTAACACTTATGCAAAACAATTTACAAAAGATCACTCTTAGAAGAACAATTATGGTAGCTTCCTTTTGTTCTCTTTTTTCATCAGCCTATGCGCAATATCCTGATATTCCAAAACCAATTCAGGAAAAAACCGATGCCATGATGAAAGCTGAAAGTGAGCGTTTGGATCAGATTTGGAAAGCCAATGAACACATCATCAAAGCCGAAGAATTGCAGGGACGTCCTTATGTACCCTGGGCGGCATTACCAACTGATTTAGTTCATGCTGATATTCCTGCTTTTCCAGGTGCAATGGGTGGCGGAGCTCAGACACCAGGTGGACGAGGCGGTAAAATATTTGTTGTTACAAGTTTAGAAGACACTGGAAAAGGAACTTTTCGTGAAGCACTCGAAGCCGTTGGAGCCCGTACAGTAGTGTTTAATGTTTCGGGAATCATTCGCCTTAAAAAGCCAATTACTGTTCATGCACCATACATCACTATCGCAGGACAAACCGCACCGGGTGACGGAATTTGCGTTGCGGGAGAATCTGTTTTATTAGACACACACGACATTATTATTCGTTACATGCGTTTTCGCCGTGGAGAAACCGAAGTGACACGTCGTGACGATGCTTTGGGAGGAAACGTAATCGGAAACGTAATTATTGATCACTGTTCCATGAGCTGGGGATTAGACGAGAATATCTCTTTATACCGCCATCAGTTTCAGGCGAATGAAAAATCAAAATTAGAAAAACTGCCAGCCGTTAATGTTACGATTCAGAATACCATTTCAGCAGAAGGCCTGGATACTTACAACCATGCTTTCGGAAGTACTATCGGTGGTTTAAATAGTATGTTTATCCGCAATTTATGGGCTGATAATATTTCGAGAAATGCCTCGGTTGGAATGTACGGAAGTTTTAACTTTGTGAATAATGTCGTTTTCAATTGGTGGAACCGTACCCTTGATGGAGGTGATTATCGTTCGCAATACAACATTATCAATAATTATTTCAAACCGGGGCCAATTACGCCAACTGATCAGCCGATTCGTTACCGAATTATAAAACCCGAATCAGGTTCTATCAGTCCGAAAAGATTTGGAAAAGCATTTGTTGACGGGAACTTTATTGCGGGTTCACCTGAAGTAACAGCCGATAACTGGAACGGAGGTGTGCAATTAGAAGATTTGTCACCTGAAGTAACCAAAGATTTTTTGGCTCAAATTAAACAAAACAAAGCTTTTCCAACGCCACCAATTTCTATTATGAAGGCAGATCAGACTTATGATTTTGTGTTGGAAAATGCAGGAGCAACTTTGCCAAAACGTGATGCCGTTGATGAGAGAATCGTTAAACAGGTTCGCACCGGAAAAATAGAAGTGAAAGACGGTTTGGAAAATACAATCGGAAAAGAATTTATCAAGAGAAGATTACCTGCTGACTCCTATAAAAAAGGGATTATAACACATCCTGATCAGGTAGGCGGTTATCCGGAATACAAAGGAAAAGCCTATAAAGATTCGGATAATGATGGAATCCCGGATGCCTGGGAAAAGAAATTTGGCATGAATCCAAACGATGCAGCTGATGCAAATAAAGATTCAAATGGTGATGGTTATACCAATATTGAAAAATATTTTAACGGTATAGATCCAAAAGGAAAAACAGATTGGACAAAAACAGAAAATAATAAAGATACATTATCAAAAATATTATTACAATAGTTTTTTTAAGTTAGTTTGATAAGACCTGACGGCATTAAAAAAACTGTCAGGTCAATTTAAAAAGAATAATCTATAATAAAATTTAAAGTGAATTTTATCCAGCTAAAAAACATCATAACAAAACAGGATTTACTCGTTTTATCCTGTTTTGTTATTTTCTTTAGTGCCAATATTACTAACGCACAAAACACATTTCCTGATATTACAAAATCGAAAGAAGGAAAACTGGAGCGTACCGCTGATGCAAAAGGAAACCAGATTCCTGATTTTTCGTATGCCGGTTATAAAGTCTCTTCAGTTGCTATTCCGGACGTAGCCATTAAAGCTTTTGTTCCGCACATCGATGGTGATGCTACAGCTACAATTCAGTCAGCCATAGATTATGTTGCCAAATTAAAAACCGATAAAAATGGTTTTAAAGGAACAGTACTTTTAGACAAGGGAACTTTTAAAATTTCGGGTGTAATCAATATTGCAGAAAGCGGAATTGTACTAAGGGGAAGTGGTGCAGGAAATAGCGGAACAATTCTTTTAGGAACTTCCATCAACAGAAGCGCCATCATCAATATCAGCGGAATCAACAATCCCGTTTTTAAAGATAAATTTGAATTAGCTGATAATTTCACACCATTAGGAGCAACAGTTTTATCAGTAAAAAATGGAACTTCCCTAAAAAAAGGAGATCATATTACAATCAACACACCCATCACCAAAAATTGGATTGACGTTTTATCAATGAATGATTTTGGTGGAGAAAGCGGATGGATTGGCTGGAAAGCCGACGATTTTGTTATTCGTGCAGACAGGGAAATTACAAATGTTCAGGGAAATAAAATCACGATTGATGCACCTTTGACAAATGCTTTAGATGAAGAATTATCAAAATCAACTGTCGTAAATTATGTCTGGTCAGGCAGAATCAATAATTCAGGTGTTGAAAACCTGACATTGAAATCAGATTACGATACTACAAATCCAAAAGACGAACAACATAGATGGCACGGAATTTCTATAGCAAATGCTGAAGATATCTGGGTAAAACAAGTCAATTTTGAACAGTTTGCAGGCGGTGCAGTTTCTATTTTGAAAACGGCAAAAAGAATCACTGTTGAAGATTGTCTGGCTTTAAACCCAATCTCGGAAATTGCAGCGCATAGAAGAAATACTTTTTATACAGAAGGTCAGCAAACACTATTTCAGCGTTGTTATTCGGAATTTGGATATAATGATTTTGTGGTTGGTGGATATGCTACTGCAGGACCAAATGTGTTTTTGCAATGCGAATCGCATCAGCCATACAGTTTCAGCGGATCTGTAGGAAGCTGGGCAACCGGAATCCTTTTTGATGTTTCGCTGATTGACGGAAATGCCATTAGTTTTAAAAACAAAGAACAGGACGGAAGAGGTTTAGGCTGGAATGTTGCCAATAGCGTAATTTGGGAAACTTCGGCATCCAAAATAGAAAATTACAGTCCGCCAACAGCTCAGAACTGGGCATTTGGAGTCTGGGCACAATGGGCAGGAAACGGACACTGGAAAGACGTGAACAATCACATCATCCCGAGAAGCTTGTTTTATGCTTTGCTTGAACAGCGTCTGGGCAAATCACCAATGGATGCCCAAATAATGGATTTGGGAACGGAACCTTCTTCAAGCCCGACATTAGAGCAAGCCAAAGCTTTAACAGCAGAAGCCTATAAATTAAATGAAACTTTAAAAGAATTCATCGCTAAAGCAAAAACAAGAAATCCAATTGCAATTGATTATGCTAAAGTCAAACGAATTGAGGAAGTAAAAAACAATACTGAAATCGTTTCCAATGCCGATAAAATTACTTTAGCGAATGGATTATTGACTACTTCAAAAGGTGTACTTACCGGAGAAACAGTTGATGTTCCGTGGTGGAGAGGCAGTTTACGTGAATCAGAAATTTCAAAATCAAGACCGCACATTACAAGATTTGTTCCGGGACATTATGGTGTAGGTTATACCGATAATCTGGAAGAAACAGTCAACTATTTAGTCGAAAACAACAAAATTGCTATTGATCATAATTACGGATTGTGGTATGAACAACGAATGGCCGACCACGAACGCATCCGAAGAATGGATCCTGACGTTTGGGCTCCGTTTTACGAACAGCCTTTTGACAGAAGTGGTCAGGGAATCGCTTGGGATCATTTAAGTAAATACGATTTAACGAGATACAATGCCTGGTACTGGAACCGTTTGAAAAACTTCGCCGAATTAGGAGCTCAAAAAAATAAGATTTTAATTAACGAAGCCTATTTTCAGCATAATATTTTAGAAGCAGGCGCACACTGGGCAAGTTCTCCGTGGCGACCGGCGAATAATATCAATACAACGGGATTGCCAGAACCTCCGCCTTATGCAGGTGATAAAAGGATTTTCTTAGCAGAGCAATTCTATGATGTAAAAAATGCAGACATCCGTAAATTACATGAAGCCTTTATCGAGAAAAATATAGAAAATTTCAAGGATAACGCTAACGTTCTGCAAATGACAAGTGCCGAATATACAGGTCCTTTAACATTTATGCAATTCTGGATTGATGTGATTGCGAACTATGAAAAGTCACATCCAAATGAATCCAAAATAGCTTTGAGTGCTACAAAAGATGTTCAGGATGCTATTTTAAATGAGGTGGAAAGAGCCAAAACAGTTGATGTGATCGATATCAAATATTGGTATTACAGAGAAGACGGCACAACATATGCTCCGGAGGGTGGTGTAAATTTAGCCCCACGCCAGCACGCCAGAAAAATCAAAACAGGCAAAGAAACAGATGACCAGGTTTATAGAGCCGTTCGTGAATACCGTGAAAAATATCCGGAAAAAGCAGTGTTGTATTCCACTATGGGAGCACCACGATTAGGCTGGGCTGTTTTAATGGCGGGAGGCTCTTTGCCAAATGTTCCAAAAATTGAACTTTCTTCCTTCCATTCTGCCCTATCTGGTATGAAGTTTGCAACAGGAACTACTTTTTCAGACAACCTTTGGACACTGGAAAATAAAGGCAACGCATATCTTTTTTATCTGAAAAAAGATCAGGATGTTTCAATCGATTTGTCAAATCAAAAAGGAACATTTGAGGTATATACAATCAATGCTTCCAATGGAAGTATCGCTAAAAAAGCAAATATTAACGGAGGAAAACATGTCGTAATTCCGCAATCAGAAATTAAAGAAAAAGTTTTATTCGTAGTGAAGAAAAGTTAGCCACAGATTATATATAAGAATTAAGAATTAAGAATTAAGAATTAAATCTGCCTTATCTGCTAAATCTGCGTGAAAATAAATAAAAAACACAATTCAAAATAAAAATAAAATGAACCTGAAAAATAAATACCTATACACCCTTTGTATAAGCTTTATGTTGACAGCACAAAGCGGATTTTCGCAATCTGCAAAATCAAAAGCATTACCAAAACTTAAAGTTTCCGAAAACAAACATTATTTTGTAACTGAAGACGGAAAACCTTTCTTTTGGTTAGGCGATACAGGCTGGCTGACATTTGGAAAACTGGACAGGGCAGGTGTGGAAAAATATCTTCAGGATCGAAAAGCAAAAGGATTCAACGTCGTTCAGGTTATGGTTTTGCATAATGTGAATGCTGTAAATGCGTATGGTGATCAGGCATTAATGAATGATAATCTGGCCCAGCAAATTACGTCACCAGGCAACGATCCAAATGATGCTCCCGAATACGATTACTGGGACCACGTAGATTATACTTTGGATGTAGCACAAAAAAACGGAATCTACCTTGCCATGGTTCCGGTTTGGGGAACTAATATTAGTAGTGCTAAAAGTAAAGTAACGAAAGCTGATGTTGAAAAATATGCAAAATTTTTAGCCGATCGATATAAAAAAAGAACCAATATAATCTGGCTGAACGGTGGCGATACCTACGGAGATAAATTTCAGGACATCTGGAACGCACTCGGAAGTACTTTAAAAACCAATAATCCGGATCAGTTAGTGACTTTTCACCCTTTCGGAAGGACCGATTCTTCAGAGAATTTTCATAATGCAAGCTGGCTGGATTTCAATATGTTCCAGTCCGGTCACAGAAGATACGATCAGGATACGTTACCAAACTCTTTCAAAGAAGACAATTACAAATTTATGTTGAGGGATTTTGCCCTTAAACCGACCAAACCTTCGCTTGACGGAGAACCATCTTACGAAGGAATTCCACACGGATTGCACGATACGCTACAGCCATTATGGAAAGACAGCGACGTAAGACGTTACGGATATTGGTCTGTATTTTCCGGAGCAGCAGGTTATACCTACGGACACAACGCCGTAATGCAAATGTTCCGAAAAGGAGATAATCCTGCATACGGAAATAAAGTGCTTTGGAATGATGCCATCAATGCCCCGGGAGCAGGACAAATGATTTACATCAAAAATCTGATGTTGGAATTTCCATTTTTAGAAGGAACTCCGGATCAGTCCATAATTGCGAATCAGGGAGAGAAATACGATTACTTGCCAGCCATAAGAGGAAATGATTATGCTTTGATTTATACCTATAATGGAAGAAAAATCACTGTGAATATGGGGAAAATTGCAGGAGATAAAGTAACGGCTACCTGGTTCAACCCAAGAAACGGTAAAAAAACAAAGATTGGAGTTTTTGAAAACAAAGGAACAAAAGAATTTCAGCCTTCTGGCAAAAAAGAAGACGGAAATGACTGGGTTTTAATTCTAACGTCAAACAAATAATCAGCCGAATCTGAGTCCTAAAAAAATATTAAAATGAAAATCAAAAACATCATAATACTATTCTTTTTCATAACCGGATTAAACACAGCTTTCGCAAATGACGGCTGGCTAAACATCCTAAACGAAGGGGGAAACAACAAAGGGATAAAATGCACCGAAGCCATTCAAGGCGCTATCGAAAAAGCATCTAAAAACGGAGGCGGAACCATCTTTTTCCCAGCTGGCGAATACTTAACGGGAGCATTAAAACTAAAAAGCAACATCACCATCCATTTGGATTCAGGTGCGCTTTTAAAATTTTCAGAGAATTTCGATGACTACCTTCCGTATGTAGAAATGCGTTATGAAGGCATCGTGATGCAGTCGTTCTCGCCGTTATTTTACGCCAAAGATGTCGAAAACATCACCATCAAAGGAAGAGGCGTAATCGACGGACAAGGAAAAGCGTGGTGGAATGAAGTGTACCGAATTGAAACTGCCAAAGGCCCGATTCCGGAAACCAAATACCAAAAAATGTGGACCGAGCAAAACAAAGGAATCGTTTACGAACCATATTACAAAAGAACGATTGACAAACACTTTTTCAGACCTTCATTTTTCCAGGCCTACAATTGCAAAAATATTTTAATCGAAGGCGTAACCTTCAAAAACTCGCCTTTCTGGACCATAAATCCTGAATTCTGCGACAATGTAACCGTAACCGGAATTACAATTAACAATCCGCATTCCCCAAACACAGACGGAATCAACCCTTCGTCCTGTACAAACGTACACATTTCGAACTGCCATATCAGTGTGGGTGACGACTGTATCACCATCAAATCGGGTCGCGATGCAGACGGCCGTAAATACGGAAAAGCAACCGAAAATGTAACCATTACCAACTGTACGATGTTAAGCGGTCACGGAGGTGTCGTTATCGGAAGTGAAATGTCAGGCGGAATCAAAAAAATCACGATTTCCAACTGCGTTTTCGACGGAACAGACAGAGGAATCCGTATCAAAGCCGCTCGTGGAAGAGGTGGAGTGGTCGAAGACATTCGCGTCGACAACATCGTAATGAAAAACATCAAGGAAGAAGCCATAATTTTGGATCTTTTCTACGACAAAGACAATCCCGTAGAGCCCGTTACCGAGCGCACGCCGATTTTCAGAAACATCCACATCAGCAACGTTACGGGCGGAAACGTCAACAAAGCCGGATTCGTTCGCGGAATTGTTGAAATGCCCATCCAAAATATCACCTTCTCCAACATCAATATGGACGGCAAGGAAGGTTTCACCATAAACACGGCGACCGATGTAGAATTTCACGACGTAAAAGTCAACGCAACCGTGGGTTCTTCTTTCAAAATCAGCGATGCCAAAAACCTGATTCTGGACAACGTAGGTTCATCGACACCGCTCAAAGGCGTTCCGGTCATTAAAATTGATAACGCTTCCAACATTCTGATCAACAACAATTTTCCGTTCAATGCCACCGATATTTTCATCGAAGCCAATGGAAAAGACACGAAAAATATTTTCCTTAAAAACAATGTCTTCAACAATGTGACCACAGTTGTCAAAAAAGGAAAAGACCTGGATAAAAAAGCAATTACAGAATAACGTAATTATTTTCAGGAGCAGAAACATTGGGCATTTTAGGAAACATCGTCCCGCTTTCCGTTACAATCTTTTGTGCCGAACACCGGCACAAAAGGATTTCCACTGCAATCGGGGCTAAAGAGAAACATTTGGATTTTTTGACATTAAGAAGAAATACCAAATCCTTTCAGAAATGGTTTTAAAAATAGAATACACCAATTTTTTAATAATTAAAATTTGTGAAAATTTGTGCAATTTGTGGTGAGAAAAAATAAACACCAAATCCTGCAAGGTTTCCAAATGCTGGTATTAGTTGTCCACATAGCTCTGTGTTTTCATAAAAAGTGAAACGCCTTTTTAGATAAAGAAAACTATGTTTCTATGTGTTAAAATATATTGAACACCTACAAGGTTTTTTGGAAACCTCGCAGGATAAAAAGATAACAATGAAAAAAATATTAATCATACTAACGCTTTCACTTTTCGCAGTAAGCTATTCCCAGAAAAAAAAGGAAATTTTCCTTTTCACTTCTTTCAGAGAACCGGCTACCGAAGGTTTGTATTTAGCCTACAGCGAAGACGGCTACAACTGGAAAGGTTTGGAAGGATCATTCCTAAAACCCGAAATAGGAGCCAGCAAAATAATGCGTGATCCATCCATCACAAAAGGTGCAGACGGAACCTATCACATGGTCTGGACAACCGATTGGAAAGGCGGAAATGGTTTCGGCTACGCTAGTTCCAAAGATTTAATTCATTGGTCAAAACAGGAATACATTCCCGTAATGAAACACGAACCCGAAGTTGTAAACGTGTGGGCGCCCGAAATTTTTTATGACGATGTCAAAAAAGAATACATCATTATCTGGGCATCCACAATCCCATTCCGATTCGAAAAAGGAGTTGAAGATGAGAAAAACAATCATCGAATGTATTACTTAACGACAAAGGATTTCAAAACCTTTTCGGATACCAAATTATACTATAATCCAGGTTTCAGCGTCATCGATTGTGTGATTGTAAAAAAAGGCAAAAAGGATTACGTTTTGGTTCTAAAAGACAACACCAGACCGATGCGAAACATAGAAGTAGCTTTCGGAAAATCTCCATTAGGGCCATTCGAAAAAAGATCAAAACCCCTGACCGAATATTTATCAGAAGGTCCAACGGTTGTAAAAGTCGGTAAAAACTGGTTGCTGTATTATGACAACTATGGATCCAAAAATTACAAAGCATTAAGCACTTCAGATTTTGTGAAATTCGAAGATGTTTCTTCAAAAATAAAATTGCCAGAAGGACACAAACACGGAACGATTACAACAATTTCCGCAGACCTTCTAAAAGGATTAATTGAAAAGAAATAATGGATTTACTCGACCGCAGGGTTCATAATCTTGAGTTGGTGAAATAAATAAAATAAAAATGATTGCATTTCAAAACATAAAAACCAATATCGTAACAGCAACAACCATTTTGTTGAGCTGTATCGCAGTCAATTCGACGCAAGCCCAACAAGACACAATACGATATACAGGCAAAACACTTTCCAATGTCGATTACCACCACGGGCAATTGAGTCCGGCGGTTGGAGTTCACGCCACACAAATTATGCGTGCCAGCCGTGAACATCCTGAAAAAGCAGATGGTTTTGGCTGGACGTACAATCACCAATCGATGATGGCGTATTGGAACAATACATTTTACCTGCATTATTTAAGCGATCCATCGGGAGAACACATTCCGCCGAGCCAGACTTTTATAATGACTTCCAAAGATGGGGTGAACTGGACAAAACCAGCGGTACTTTTTCCAATTTACCACGTTCCGGACGGATTCAAAAAAGAAGGAGTAGAAGGCGTTGCCAAAAACATCGATGCCATTATGCACCAGCGAATGGGATTCTATGTTTCATCCGACAACAGATTACTGGCAACCGGTTATTATGGAGTCGCTTTGGACAAAAAGGACGATCCGAATGACGGAAAAGGAATTGGTCGTGTAATTAGAGAAATTTATAAAGACGGAACGTATGGTCCAATTTATTTTATTCGATACAATAAAACCGGAAACCCGATCCCAACAACCTTCCCATTTTATACCAAAAGCAAAGACAAAAAATTCATCAAAGTCTGCAATGAACTGATGTCAAAACCTTTACTGATGCAACAATGGGTAGAAGAAGCCGACAGAGATGATGTTTTGATTCCGTTAAAAAAACAATACAAAGCCTTCAATTATTACCATTTGCCAAACGGAAACGTAGTCGGTTTATGGAAATTTGCTTTGACATCTTTAAGTAAAGACAACGGAAAAACATGGGAATACATGCCATTGAGAGCACCAGGATTTGTGAACAGCAATGCCAAAATCTGGGGACAAAAAACCTCTGACAATCGTTATGCAACCGTTTATAATCCGTCAGAATACCGCTGGCCATTGGCAATATCCACCAGTGATGACGGACTGAATTATAAAGATTTATTATTGGTTCACGGAGAAGTAAGCCCGATGCGTTACGGAGGAAACTACAAATCTGCCGGACCGCAATACGTTCGCGGAATCCTCGAAGGAAACGGAACTCCGCCTGACGGAAAATTGTGGGTAAGTTACAGCGTCAACAAAGAAGATATTTGGGTAGCTTCTGTTCCCGTTCCTGTTACAAGCGAAGTCAAAGAAAACGCGAATGATTTTTTCAATGATTTGCCAAACGGAGAAGAATTAAAATTATGGAACACCTACGATTTATCTTGGGCATCCACCAAAATCGAAAAGAAAACAGACGGAAAAAAATGGCTGACGTTAAGAGATCAGGACTTCTTTGACTATTCCCGTGCCGAACGTGTAATTCCGTTTGCACAAAAAATGGAAGCGACATTTACCGTAAAACCGGAACAAAATAACCACGGATTATTGCAGGTGGAATTCCAAAACAAACAAGGATTGCCTGCAATTCGCATCGTTTTCGATTCGGATGGAGAAATAAAAGTAAAACACGGAGCCCGTCATGGCGGAATTGGTAAATACGAAGCAGGAAAAGACTATACAATTACAGTTAAACTGGATGTGACTTCTCGTTCGTATACTGTAAAAGTGAATGACGGCAAAGAAACCAACAAAATTTTCTATGCACCGGTTGATGGAATTTCACGTATTATGTTCCGCACAGGTGATCAGCGTTACACACCAAATGCAGACACCGAACCCGATACACCGGATTTCACCGATTTACCGGATACAGGAAAATTAATCCCGGAAGCAGTATTTAATATTCAGTCGTTGGTAACGAAGAAACTATAAAATATACAACCGCAAATTGCACAAATTCTCGCAAATCTTTTAACTGAAAGAAAAAGAATAATTTGTAAAAATTTGTGGTAAAAAAAAATAAAGCGTGAAGAATTTAAAAAACATAGTATTCCTCTTTTGTCTTCTGATATCGTTCATTTCGAATGGACAAATTTCTGCTGAACATTTGACCTGCGAAATGACCGAAAATCCATTGGCAGTAATTCAAAATCAGCCAAGATTAAGCTGGCAGTTGGTTTCAAAAGAATTTTATGCCTCACAAATAGGTTATCAGATTTTGGTTTCCTCTTCGGAAGAAAATCTAAAAATGGACAACGGCGATATCTGGAACAGCGGAAGAGTAAATTCAGAGAAAAATCTTCAAATTACTTACAGCGGAACTCCGCTAAAAAGCGAAACCAAATATTTTTGGAAAGTAAAAGTGTGGAATCAAAAGGGCAAGGCATCCAATTGGAGCAAAACAGCTTCGTTTAGAATGTCACCTTTAGCATCAGATTTGAATCCAGTCTGGATTGGAGCTATTACAAAAGCCGACAGCCATTTGCCGGAAGGTAGAAATTATCACACAGCAACTTTTAACAGACAGAAAAAAGACGCTCTGATCAATGCTTCGGATTCATTGTCGCGCAGAAGTATTATGCTGCGTAAACCTTTCGAGGTAAAAAAAGAAATAAAAGAAGCCGTGGTTTACATTTCAGGTTTAGGGCATTATGAACTGACGATTAACGGAAAGAAAATCGGCAACAGTGAATTCGCACCATTGTGGACAGACTACGATAAAACCGTTAATTTCAATACCTACGAACTGACTGCAAAAGAACTTCAAAACGGAGAAAACGTAATTGGTGTTTTGTTAGGCAACGGAATGTACAATACGCTTGCCGAACGCTATTCGAAATTTTATGTAAGTTTTGGCCCTCCGACTTTATTTTTCAAAATGAAAGTGATTTACAAAGACGGTTCAGAAGACATCATAAAATCGGATGAAAGCTGGAAATACAGCAAAAGTCCGATTACTTACAATAGTATTTTTGGGGGCGAAGATTACAACGCTAATCTGGAACAAAAGGGCTGGAATAATAAAGATTTTAATGATTCGACCTGGAAAAAAGTAATCGTTCAGGAAGCGCCTAAAGGAGTTTTGAGAGCGCAGACAACAACACCAGTTACGGTCCAGAAACGTTATGATGTAAAAGAAGCAAAAGAACTGAAACCTAACTTTTACATTTTCAATATGGGGCAAAATCTATCCGGATTTACAACCATAAAAGTCAAAGGAAAAAAAGGGCAAACCGTTCGTATTTGGGTAGGCGAGAGTCTAAACGAAGACGGAACGGTAAGTCAGGGAAAAACCGGAAAACCGTATTATTACGATTATACCTTAAAAGGAGAAGGCATTGAAGAATGGCAACCCAAATTCAGTTTTTACGGTTATCAGTACGTTCAGATTGAAAACATCAATTACAAGAAAATGAAGGACGAAAATCTTCCGACTTTGTTAGATTTAAAATCAAATTTCATTTACAATTCGGCAGGAGAAGCAGGGACTTTCGAATCTTCAAATGATATTTTCAATAAAACACATTTACTGATTAACAACGCTATAAAAAGTAATTTCCAAAGTGTTTTTACCGATTGTCCGCAACGCGAAAAATTAGGCTGGCTCGAAGAAATTCACTTAAACGGACCGGGATTATTATTCAATTACAATCTCGAAAGTTTTATTCCGGCAACGATGCAGAACATTGAAGATTCGCAACGTGACAACGGATTAATTCCGACCATCGTTCCCGAATATGTAGTTTTTGGAGGCGACTTTACTGATTCACCGGAATGGGGAGTTACAGGTGTAATTCTGCCGTGGATGTATTATGAATATTATGGCGATGCTTCATTAATCGAGAAATATTATCCGGTAATGAAAAAGTATGTCGATTATTTAGGGACAAAAGCTACGAACCATATCGTTTCCCACGGTTTAGGCGACTGGTACGATTACGGAACACACGCAGCAGGTTATTCCAAAAACAGTCCGATTGCGCTTTCGGCCACTTCTCATTATTTTTATGGAGCGAGTTTGGTTGCAAAAGCATCGAAATTATTGAACAAAACAGAAGATATAGCGAAGTATGAAAAGCTGACTTTGGATATCAAAAACGCTTTCAACAAGGAGTTTTTCAATCCCGAAACCAAACAATATGGAACCAGCAGTCAGTTTAGCAACGCCGTTCCAATTTTTATGGATATCGTAGAACCGGAATATAAACAAGCCGTAATGCAGAATTTATTGGCTGATATCAAAGCTAAAGGCGACCGATTAACGACAGGCGATGTTGGGAACCGTTATTTATTTCAGGCATTGGCACGAAACGGCGAAAATGAATTGATGTACAAAATGAACAACCATTACGATGCACCGGGTTATGGTTTTCAGATTAAATTTGGCCTGACGACGCTGACCGAACAATGGGATCCGCGTAAAGGAAATTCGTGGAATCACTTTATGATGGGACAAATCGAAGAATGGTTCTATCAAAGTTTAGCCGGAATTGTGCCTGATGAAAAAAATCCGGGATTCAAACATTTCTTCATTCAGCCGGAAATTGTGGGTGATATGACTTTTGTAAAAGCAACGTACCAATCTATTTATGGGAAAATTGCTTCAGCATGGGAAAAGAAAGATGGAAAATTAATCCTGAAAGTCGAAATTCCTTCCAATACATCAGCGACAATAAAATTGCCGGTTTCGACGAAAGGTTCTGAAATAAAAGTGAATGGAAAACCGATTAAAAATTTGAAATTAGGTTCAGGAAAATATACAATTGAATGCAAATTATAAGATTTAAAAATGACTACAATTAAAAACATACTGTTTGCTTTATTGGTTTCAATCTTTGGATTGACGCATGCAAACGCGCAATGCACATCCGATACGAATTTCAGAAAACCAGTTTCAGAAACCATCAAAAATATCGCAACCATTTTCAAAATCACCGTAATCGACGACAGAGGTTTACTAAAAGGAAAAGAACTCGATTACGCCGATTGGCGAATTGAACAAGGCAATCTGGAAGTTTCTCTGGCGAATGTTTTAGTTCCTTTTGAACTGACTTATTTCAAACAGCCGGACGGAAAATACCAAATCCGAAAATATGAAAACCACAAAGTTTCAGTCGATAAAGGAAAAGAGCGTTTGGATTATTTAACGACTTTATATTCCAATGTTGCCGACTGGGAAAAACGCAAAAAGGAGTTAAAAGCTTGTATGAACACGTCATTTGGTTTAGACAAGGCGCCCCCAACACCAAAGTCTAAACCACTTTTAACCCCAAAAAGAGTTTATAAAGATTACAGCGTCGAGAATATCGCTTTGGAAATTCTTCCGGGTGTTTACACCACGGGATCGATTTACAAACCGTATCCTTTAAACAAAAAATCACCGATTATCTTAACGCCCGACGGACATTTTGGCGACGGAAGATATAGAAAAGACGAACAGTACCGTTGCGCCATAATGGCCAAAATGGGTGCGATTGTTGTGAGTTACGATTTGTTTGCCTGGGGTGAATCATTGCTTCAATTTCCTGAAGAAACCCACAGAAATAGTATTGCCTCAACCGTTCAGGTTTTAAGCGGAATTCGTTTATTGGATTATCTGGCCACTATAAAAAATGCCGATGTTTCGCGAGTTGGCGTTACAGGCGGTTCAGGAGGAGGTTCACACACGATGTTTCTGTCCGCTTTGGACGATCGAATCACAGTTTCTGCTCCGGTAGTAATGGTTTCTTCGCATTTTTCGGGAGGATGTCCGTGCGAGAGCGGTCGCGGAATCCACCTTTGCGGAAACGGAACCAATAATGCCGAAATTTCGGCAATGATGGCGCCAAAACCACAATTAATCGTTTCCGACGGAAAAGACTGGACACTTGCAGTTCCTGAACTGGAATTTCCTTTTATCCAAAGAACTTACGAGTTGTACGGCAAAAAAAATCTCGTAGAAAATGCCCATTTTGCTAAGGAAGGTCACGATTTCGGCGTTTCAAAACGTATGGCGCTATACCCGTTTATGGCGAAATATTTAGCTCTGGACTTAAAGAAAGTACAAAATGAAAAAGGAGAAATTGACGAATCGACTTGTGTGATTGAACCTTATGACAAATTATATGTTTTTGGCAACAAAGCCGAAAATCTGCCGAAAAACGCATTAAAAGACATCGACAAATTATATGAAATGTTCGGAGAAAAAAATCTGAAAACTTATGAGGTGAAGAAATAGTATTTGGGCGTGACCCAATTTGAAAAAGGGGGCAACTCTCGAAACCGCTTATTCGCCCCCTTTTTCAAATCGGGTCGGGCTATCCGCGCTACTTCGGTAGCCAGCTTCTATCCCTCACGCACTCTCGTAACTTGAAAAATTTGTGATAATTGGTGCAATTTGTGGTTAAAAAATAATTAGGGCATTTGCCCAAAAAGTATAAAATATGAAGTTTAAAAATAAAATAATTGCTTTTCTAGGAGTTTCGTTATTTGTTTTACAAAACACAACAGCGCAAAACAATACCAACCTTAAACTCTGGTACGACAAACCCGCCACCATCTGGAACGAAGCTCTGCCTTTGGGTAACGGCCGTTTGGGTGCAATGGTTTTTGGAGATCCCGCTGTGGAACGTTTGCAATTGAACGAAGAAACCATTTGGGCAGGTTCGCCAAACAGCAACGCGCATACCAAATCAATCGAGGCTTTACCAAAAGTAAGACAACTCGTTTTCGAAGGAAAATTTGATGAAGCACAGGCTTTGGCGACTCAGGATATTATGTCGCAAACCAATGACGGAATGCCATACCAGACTTTTGGAAGCGCTTATATTTCGTTTCCCGGACATCAAAAATACACGAATTATTACCGCGATTTGGATATCGAAAATGCTACGGCAAAAGTAAAATACACGGTAAACGGAGTAGAATTTACCAGAGAAATATTGACCTCCTTTTCAGATCAGGTGATTGTAGTCAAATTATCGGCAAGTCAGCCGGGACAGATTACGGCGAATGTTTTTATGAACAGCCCGATTGACAAAACGGTTCCTTCGACAGAAGGAAATCAAATTATACTTTCGGGAGTTGGAACTAATTTCGAAAACGTAAAAGGAAAAGTAAAATTTCAGGGACGAATCGAAGCCAAAAATAAAGGCGGAGAAGTTTCGGCAAGCAACGGAATTCTAATCATCAACAAAGCTGATGAGGTAACACTTTACATTTCGATAGCGACCAATTTCAAAAACTATCAGGACATCACCGAAGACGAAATAGCGAAAAGCAAATCGTATTTAGAGAAAGCTATTTCGAAAGATTTTGAAACTATAAAAAAAGCGCACGTCGCTTATTATCAAAAGTTCTTCAACAGGGTTGCTTTGGATTTAGGTTCAAACGACGCCATCAAAAAACCAACGAATGAAAGAATCCGTGATTTCAAAAATCAATTTGATCCGCAATTGGCGAGTCTGTATTTCCAATTCGGGCGTTATTTATTGATTTCGAGTTCACAGCCAGGCGGACAGCCAGCCAATTTACAGGGAATATGGAATGATATGGTAACTCCGCCTTGGGACAGTAAATACACAACAAACATCAATGCCGAGATGAATTATTGGCCGGCAGAAGTTACCAATCTTACCGAAATGCACGAGCCTTTTATCCAAATGGCAAAAGAATTGAGCGTTACGGGAGCAGTAACAGCCAAAACAATGTATAACGCTAACGGCTGGGTATTGCACCACAACACCGATATCTGGCGTGTAACCGCTCCGGTAGATTCGGCAACTTCCGGAATGTGGCCTACGGGCGGTGCCTGGGTTTCGCAGGATTTGTGGGAACGTTATTTGTACACGGGAGATATCAATTATTTAAAAGAAATATATCCGATAATTAAAGGCTCTGCAGATTTCTTTTTGGATTTTATGGTTATGGATCCAAACACGGGATATTTGGTTGTTGTTCCGTCAAGTTCTCCTGAAAACACACACGCAGGAGGAACCGGAAAATCGACTATTGCATCGGGAACTACGATGGATAATCAGTTGGTTTTTGATTTATTTTCGAATGTGATTAAAGCTTCGAAACTGGTGGCTCCAGATGAAAATTATACGAAAAAATTAAGTGATGCTTTGGCAAAAATGCCTCCAATGAAAATCGGAAAACACAGTCAGTTGCAGGAATGGCAGGACGATTGGGACAACCCGAAAGACAACCACCGACACGTTTCTCATTTGTATGGCTTGTTTCCTAGTAATCAGATTTCGCCAATCAAAACACCGGAATTATTTGAAGGTGCCAAACAATCCCTGATTTACAGAACTGACGAATCGACTGGTTGGTCAATGGGCTGGAAAGTGAATTTATGGGCACGATTGTTAGACGGAAATCACGCTTACAAACTGATTCAGGATCAATTGCATTTGGTAACCGCTGACCAAAGAAAAGGCGGTGGAACTTACCCAAATATGCTTGATGCACACCAGCCGTTTCAGATTGATGGTAACTTTGGATGCACTGCCGGAATCGCCGAAATGCTGATGCAGAGTCAGGAAGATGCGATTCATTTATTGCCTGCTTTACCAACAGTCTGGAAAGATGGAAGCATCAAAGGTTTGGTAACCCGAGGCGGATTTGTAATTGATATGACCTGGAAAAACAATAAGGTTTCGACTTTGAAAGTGTACTCAAAATTAGGAGGAAACTGCCGATTGAAATTAGAAAACACCTTGAAAGCAGATAAAGGAATTGCACTTAAAAAAGCAAAAGGTAAAAATCCAAATCCGTTGTTTTATGATGTGGAAGTAAAGAAACCAATTATTGCTAAAGAAGCAAAATTGCCTAAAGTCAAATTGCCGAAGTATAATGAATATGATGTGGAGATGAAAGCTGGGCAGATGTATAGTTTTTCTGCGAATTGATTAAACGGTATCGTCCTGCAAGGTTTTCAAAACCTTGTAGGTATGTGTTAGAGTTGAATACCTACAAGGTCAAAAAAGACCTTGCAGGAGAAGAAATATGATTGTGTCCGCGTGAGTGATGGCAGTGGAGCTCTTTTTTTGAGAGGCTTTTTTTGCCGACCAAAAAAAAGCGGGAACGTACAGCACGACCCGAAGTTTTTTACGGAGGGTCACGCCCAAATAAATAAAATAATTTGAATATGTTACACCATTTTAAATACAAAATAATGGCGATTGTCATTCTGATTTCGGCTTTGAACAGCGGTTGTAAATCGGTTGCGGGGCATTCTAAGAAAGGAACTTCTGTTGTTTTGAAAGCCGATAATTTTAAGCATTATGTGGATTATTTCAACACGATGGAAGATGAGAATTTGAAATTTGCGATTCCGAATGACAGTGCGTGGGCGTGGATGGAAAAGAATGTTCCGTTGTTTGAATGTCCACAGCAGAATTTTGAGGAAATCTATTATTATCGTTGGTGGACGGCTCGAAAACACATCAAGAAAACGCCACTTGGTTTCGGAATTACGGAGTTTTTAGTAGATCGTTCGTATGCCGATAAATACAATTTGATTGCTTGTGCAGTGGGGCATCACATCAATGAATTTCGCTGGGTTCACGATCCGCAGTATATTGAACAGGATGTCAAAATTTGGTACCGTGGCAATGAAGGAAAACCGATGAACAAATTGTATAAATTCAGTAGTTGGACAGCTGATGCTTTGTACAATCGTTATTTGGTGAATAAGGATGAAAAATTCTTATTGGATATGTACCCGGATATGGTTGCGGATTATGCGGTTTGGGAAAAAGACCGTCAGCGTAAAGATGGCTTGTTTTGGCAACACGATGTAAAGGACGGAATGGAAGAATCGTTGAGTGGCGGAAGAAAAGTACAAAATGCAAGGCCAACGATTAACAGTTATATGTATGGAAATGCCGTGGCGATTTCGAAAATGGCATTGATGAAAGGCGACAAAGAAGTGGAGGCAAAATTTAAAGCCAAAGCCGATGTTTTGCAACAATTGGTGGAAACGAAATTATGGAATCCGAAAAGTGAATTCTTTGAAACGTTTACCGAAAAAGATACGCTGGCTCAGGTAAGAGAGGCGATTGGATTTATTCCGTGGTATTTTAATCTGCCACAAAAAGACAAAGGTTTTGAAAAAGCCTGGGAACAGATTAAGGATGAAAAAGGGTTTTCGGCGCCTTTTGGTTTGACAACGGCAGAACGCAGAAGTCCGCGTTTTAGAACTCACGGAACCGGAACCTGTGAATGGGACGGAGCAATTTGGCCTTTCGCGAGTTCACAGACTTTGACTGCTTTGGCGAATGTTTTGAATAATTACAATCAAACTTTAGTTGCTAAAACGGATTATTTCAAACAAATGGATTTGTATGTGCAGTCGCAATATTACAGAGGTAAACCTTATATTGGAGAATATCTGGACGAAACAACCGGTTATTGGCTGATGGGCGACAAAGAAAGAAGTCGTTATTACAACCATTCGACTTTTAACGATTTGATGATTACGGGACTGGTTGGTTTACGCCCGAGAGCAGATGAAAAAATTGAAGTAAATCCGTTGATTCCACAGGAAAAATGGGATTGGTTTTGTCTGGATAATGTGTTATATCACGGGAATATTATCACGATTCTTTGGGATAAAACTGGGGAGAAATATAAGAAAGGAAAAGGTTTTAGGATTTTTAAAAATGGAAAGGAAATTGCGGTTTCAGAAAAATTGGAGAAATTAGTTTCTGAGTAACTTTGTATTAAAATTTTTCTCGCAGATTTGGCAGATATAGCGGATTTATTTTGAGTAAAAAAGATAATCTGCCGAATCTGCAAAATCTGCGAGAACAAAAAATAAAAATAAAATGAAAAAGTTTTTTTTACATGTTACATTAATTATTACACTTTTTACATTTTCGGCGCAAGCCCAAAACAAAATCAGTGTAACCAATCTGCAATGCGAAATGCTGAACAATCCGGAAGGAATTGATGTGGTTCAGCCTCGTTTGAGCTGGCAGATAAAGTCGGATGTGAATGATGTAAAGCAAACCGCCTATCAAATTATGGTCGCTTCTACTTTGGAAAATCTGAATGCGGACAAAGCTGATTTATGGGATAGCGGAAAAGTAACAAGCAACAAATCTGTCAATATAATTTACAACGGAAAAAAGCTGGGAGACCGACAAAATGCGTTTTGGAAAGTAACTGTTTTTACGAATAAAGGCGAAATCAAATCGACGGAAAATGCCCATTTTAGCATCGGGATTTTAACCTATGCCGACTGGAAATCGACCCGCTGGATTGGCTATGAAAAATTATCGAAAGATGATAGCGTTTCTCAGTATTCCAGATTGTCTGCGCGTTATTTGCGAAAAGAAATCAATCTGAAAAAACAAGTCAAATCTGCCAAAGTGTACATAATGGGAATGGGCTTATACGAGCTGTACATTAACGGAAATAAAATTGGTGATCAGGTTTTGGCACCCGTTCCGACAGATTATACCAAAAACGTAAAATACAATGTTTTTGATGTGACTTCGCAATTGAAAGAAGGCAAAAATATGCTGGGAACAATTTTAGGAAATGGACGTTTTTTTGCGATGCGTCAGGATTACAAACCGTATAAAATCAAGTCATTTGGTTTCCCGAAAATGGCGTTGCAGTTATTTGTCGAATATACCGATGGAAGCAAAGACATCATCCGAACAGACGACACCTGGAAATTAACTACTGACGGGCCAATTTTGTCCAACAACGAATACGACGGCGAAGAATACGATGCCCGTAAGGAAATGAAAGGCTGGGCTACGACCAGTTTTGATGATAAAAATTGGGTAAATGCAAGATACGTTCAGGAACCGGGTGGTTTTTATGAAGCACAGATGATGCCGAATATGAAAATAATGGGCGACGTAAAACCAATTTCCATAAAAGCGACTGCCAAAGGAACATATATTTTGGATATGGGTCAGAATATGGTGGGTTGGCTGCAACTGAAAGTAAAAGGGAAAAGCGGTGACCAAATCACGATGAAATTTGCCGAATCTTTGCAGGCTGATGGTTCGCTGTACATTGCCAATTTGCGTGATGCCAAAACTACTGATGTTTACACTTTGAAAGGCGAAGGCGAAGAAATTTGGGAACCCCGTTTTATATTTCACGGATTTCGATTTGTAGAAATTTCAGGTTTTCCGACTAAACCAACTTTGGATAATTTCGTTGGAAAAGTGGTGTATGATGATATCAAAACCACCGGAACTTTCGAATCTTCAGATGCGACGATGAACCATATTTTTAAAAATGCCTGGTGGGGAATCAGTGGAAATTACAAAGGAATGCCAATCGACTGTCCACAGCGAAATGAGCGTCAGCCGTGGTTGGGGGATAGAACAACAGGAGCTTATGGTGAAAGTTTCTTATTCGACAACCAGACTTTGTATGCCAAATGGCTGGATGATATTAAATATTCACAAACTCAGGATGGTGGATTGCCAGATGTGGCACCGGCTTTTTGGCGTTATTATGGCGATAATGTGACCTGGCCGGGAACGTATATCACAGTGGGCGATATGCTGTACCAACAATTTGGTGATGCAGAAGTGATTAAAAAACAATATCCGTCTATGAAAAAATGGATGGTGTATATGGAAGAAAATTATTTGCAAAATGATTTAATGGACAAGGACAAATACGGTGATTGGTGCGTTCCGCCGGAATCACTAGAATTGATTCGTTCCAAAGACCCTGCGCGTTTGACGGATGGACAATTGTTGTCGAGTGCGTTTTATTATCAGCTTTTGACTATTATGAAAAAGTTTGCCGTAATCGCAAATGCAGATGCTGATATTGCACATTATGATGATTTGACAACAAGAATCAAAAAAGCATTCAACGCCAAATTTTTAAATACGGAGAAAAATTACTACGCCAATAATACGGTAACGGCAAACGTATTGCCTCTGGCTTTCGGTCTGGTTCCTGAAAACTTAATTGACAAGGTTTTCCAAAATATGGTACACGAAGTTGAGGTAACTAAAAACGGCCATATCAGTACAGGTGTAATCGGAACGCAATTTTTGATGCGTACGCTGACGAACTTTGGAAGAGGAGATTTGGCCTATAAACTGGCTTCCAACAAAACCTATCCAAGTTGGGGATATATGGTTGAAAACGGAGCCACCACCATTTGGGAATTATGGAACGGAAACACCGCTGACCCAACTATGAATTCACAAAATCACGTAATGCTTTTGGGTGATTTACTGATTTGGTATTACGAAAATATGGCGGGAATCAAGAGTAATCCTGAAACTCCGGGTTTCAAACAAATCATTATGAAGCCTGATTTCAATGCGGGACTGACTTTTGTAAACGCGTCTTACGAATCTATTTACGGACTGATTAAAAGCGACTGGAAGAAAACCAAAAACACTTTAGAATGGAAAATTACCATTCCGGCCAATTCATCGGCTGTGGTGTATTTGCCAACAGAGAATGCTTCATCAGTAACGGTAAATAAGCAAAAACTGGCTCAATTTTCTTCTTCTTATAAAACCGAAAAGAACAACATTGTCCTGACTTTAGAATCGGGTTCGTATGTTTTGAATGTGAAGTAAAATGCCCATTAAAACAGGACGGTACAGGTTACTTGGCTGTTTTTTTAGTGTTATTTTTACACTTAATAAGTTTTTGCATTCGGATATTTATATAATGCATTGAAAATAAACGATATAATATTTTAAAATATAAATAATGAAATTGAAACATATAATAATTGCTTTTTTTGGACTGCTGCTTTTAGGGAGCTGTAAATCTGCTTTGGAAAAAAAGACATGGAAAGAAGGAATTTTGGTAGATGAATTTATTTACGAAAAAGCGCCTTATCCGTCCTGCCACTCCGTAACGATTGTGGAAGCAACCAATGGAGATTTGGTTTCGGCCTGGTTTGGAGGGTCACACGAAAGACATCCGGATGTTTGTATTTATTCGGCCATAAAACCAAAAGGAAGCGACAAATGGGGTGAACCCATTAAGGTTGCAGATGGTGTGATGAAAGACGGGACAAGATTTCCAACGTGGAATCCTGTTTTGTACCAAATTCCTGGAGGCGATTTGATGCTGTTTTATAAAATTGGACCAAAACCATCTGAGTGGTGGGGCGTTTACAGAACGTCTTCTGATGGTGGAAAAACCTGGTCTGATAAAATCGATATGCCCAGTAAAGATTTTCTGGGTCCAATCAAAAACAAGCCTGTTTTATTGAGTAACGGAACAGTATTGCTTCCGTCAAGTACAGAAGGAAATGGCTGGCATTTACGAATGGAATCCACTCCTGATTTCGGAAAAACATGGGTGATGGACGATACCATTTCAAGAGGAAAACAAAAAATCAATGCTATTCAGCCAAGTATTCTGTTTCATAAAGATGGAAGCATTCAGGCAATTGGAAGAACCAAAAACAGAGCAATTTTCAGCACTTTTTCTAAAGACAACGGAAAAACCTGGTCGGAGTTAGAACTAATTGGTTTGCCAAACAACAACTCTGGAACAGATGCCGTAACATTGAAAAATGGAAAACATTTATTAGTTTACAACCACGTTTTGCCTCCTGGAAATGAAGCCAAAGGACCAAGAACTCCTTTAAATCTTTCTATTTCTGATGACGGAATCAACTGGAGCGCTGTATTGGTTTTAGAAGATTCAAAAATCAGTCAATATTCCTATCCATCGATAATTCAAAGTTCAGACGGAATGGTGCATATCGTTTATACCTGGAGAAGACAAAAACTGAAATATGTAAAAATCGATCCGAGTAAACTGGTAGCACTTCCTATCAAAAACGGAATCTGGCCAGGACAAGAAGGTGTCGAAGTGAAAGCTGTGAAGGCTGAAGAAGAGTAAAATCTCCATAATCAGCTAAATCTGCGGGAAAAATTACTCTCGCAGATTTGCTCCGCCTGTTCGCTATCGCTCGGGTGGCAGATTTAGCAGATTCTTTTTTAATCTGTGATAATAAAAACTAATAAATATGAAGTTAACTTGTTTTAAAAGATTTTCGATTATTGCACTAATTGTTGCTTTATCGGGAACAATGAATATTACAGTTTCTGCACAATCCAAAAAGCAAAAATACAAAGTAGCTGTTTGCGACTGGATGATTTTAAAAAGACAAAAACTCGGTGCCTTCGGTCTGGCAAGCGAAATAAAAGCAGACGGAATCGAGCTGGATATGGGTGGTTTGGGCAAAAGACCAACCTTTGACAGCAAATTAGGTGATCCAATCGAAAGACAAAAGTTTCTGGATAAGTCTAAAGAAACGGGTGTTGGAATCAGTTCTATCGCTATGTCCGGATTTTATGCACAATCCTTTGCCAAAAGAGATTCCATCACATTGATGATTAATGATTGTGTGGCAACAATGAAAAATATGAAGGTGAAAGTGGCCTATCTTCCATTGGGAACAGAAAGCGACTTGACTAAAAACCCGGAATTACGCCCAATCATTATTGAAAGATTAAAATGGGCAGGTAAACAAGTCGGTAAAATAGGAGGAGTAATCGCAATCGAAACCTCATTAAATGCCACAGAAGAGAAAAAACTATTGGAAGAAATTGGCTGTAAACACATCAAAAGCTCTTTCAATTTTGCCAATGCAGTTGACAACGGAAGAGATATTGCAACCGAATTAAAGATTTTAGGAAAAAAATACTTGGCTCAGATTCACGCCTCAACAACAGATACTGTGTGGCTTGAAAACGATAAAAATGTCGATATGCCAAAAATCAAAAAAGCGCTGGACGAAATGAAATGGAGTGGCTGGCTGATCGTAGAACGTTCCCGCGACGTAACGCAGGTACATAACGTAAAAGCCAATTATGGAGCCAATGTAGCGTATTTGAAGAAAATTTTTCAGAATTAAAATAAAAAAATCTGCTAAATCTGCAGAATCTGCGTGAGAAAAATTAGCACGCAGATTTAAAAAGATTCAAGCAGATTCTTAACAGATTTTTTAATCTGTGACAAAAACAAATACGATTATAATTTGCGAAAATTTGCGCAATTTGTGGTCAAAAAATAAAAAACAATGAAATATTTAAGCTTACTTTTTTTAGGACTATACGCCACTTTTGCAACAGCACAAAACATCACCATTGTTCGTGATGCCAATGCGCCAAGAGCGAAATATGGATCCGAAAAACTATCAGAAACCGCAACATCCAAAGGATTCAAAATAACTTTTGCAGACAAAGTACCAAAAAAATCAAAAAACAAAGTAATCGTTATTGGCGAAAAAGGAACCGATTTCTGGAAGCAAAATTCCAAAACGGCTAAAATCGACGATAGCCAATTAACCAAGAAAGAAGGCTTTCAAATCCGTACGCAAAAAAACATCATTTTCATTGAAGGAACCGATGCAACCGGAGCGTTGTACGGAGCTTTGGAATTGGCAGACCGAATCAAAACTTCCGGTGAAATTCCATCAGAAATAAATATCGAAGACAGTCCTGAAATGGTTTTGAGAGGCGCCTGTATCGGAATGCAAAAACCGGTTTATCTTCCGGGAAGGGACGTTTACGAATATCCGTATACACCAGAAACTTTTCCTTGGTTTTACGATAAAAAGCTTTGGACAAAGTATCTGGATATGATGGTCGAAAACCGAATGAACTCTTTGTATTTATGGAACGGACATCCGTTTGCTTCTTTGGTAAAACTTAAAGACTATCCGTTTGCGGTAGAAGTAAGCGACGAAGATTTCAAAAAGAACGAAGAAATCTATAAATACCTAACCGTAGAAGCCAACAAAAGAGGAATCTGGGTGATTCAGATGTTCTACAACATCATTGTTTCCAAACCATTTGCAGAACATTACAACATCAAAACACAGGATCGTTCAAGGCCAATTACACCTTTGCTTTCGGATTATACCAGAAAATCAATTGCGGCTTTCATCGAAAAATATCCAAATGTAGGATTATTAGTTTGTCTTGGAGAAGCGATCAATACAGTAGATGACGACGTAGAATGGTTTACCAAAACCATCATTCCAGGCGTTCAGGACGGATTAAAAGCTTTAGGGAGAACAGACGAACCACCAATTATTCTACGTTCTCACGATACCGACGGACCTTTGGTAATGGAAAAATCACTTCCGTTATACAAAAATCTGTACACAGAAAGCAAATACACCGGAGAATCGCTGACGACTTACACACCAGGCGGACCTTGGGGCGAAACACACAAACAGTTGAGTGCTCTTAAGTCAATTCATATCGAAAACGTTCACATTTTGGCGAATCTGGAGCCTTTCCGTTATGGATCGCCAGACTTTATCCAGAAAACGGTAAAAGCGATGCACAGCGTTCACGGTGCCAATGCATTGCATTTATATCCTCAGGCTTCCTATTGGGACTGGCCTTATTCTGCAGATAAATTGGCTGATGGAAAGCGATTGCTGGAAATGGATCGCGACTGGATTTGGTATAAAGCCTGGGCAAGATACGCCTGGGACAGCAAAAGAGACCGAAATGAAGAGATTAAATATTGGGACAAAGATTTGGCTAATAAATACGGAACCGACTTAGAAGGCGCCAATAACATTTTAAAAGCCTACGAAGAAACCGGAGAAATTGCCCCGAAAACCTTAAGACGTTTCGGAATCACCGAAGGAAACCGTCAGACTTTATTATTAGGAATGTTCGAAAGTCAGTTGGTCAACCCATCAAAATGGCGTGTCTATCCCGGATTCCACGAATCGTGCGGACCCGCAGGAGAATTACTTTTGGAATACGCCAAGAAAGAGTGGAACAAAGAACCACATTCAGGGGAATTGCCAACACAGATTATTGCCGAAATCACCCAACACGGAAAATTAGCCGTTGAAGCCATCGATAAAGCCGAGGCCAGCGTAACCAAAGACAAAGAAGAATTCCTGCGTCTTAAAAACGATGTACATTGCTACAAAGCCTTCGCAGATTTCTTTTCAGAGAAAGTAAAAACCGCATTGTTGGTGTTGCGATACAGTTATTCAAACGACATTGCCGATTTGGATAAAGCCCTTCCGCATCTCGAAAAAAGCATCGAATATTATGAAAAATTGGTCAATTTAACCAAAGACCATTATTTATATGCTAACAGTATGCAGACCGCGCAACGCCGAATCCCGATTGGCGGAGACGATGGTAACAACAAAACCTGGGCAGAATTATTGCCACATTACGAAAGAGAATTGGTCAATTTCAAACGAAATCTGGATTTGCTGAAATCATCAAAAGATGGTAAAGTTGTAACTAAAGAAGGCAAGCCGTGGAAAACTGCTGAGGTAACTTTGCTAAGTGAAAGCAAAGGAACTTACGCTGTAAAAAACGGAACAAAAGTGTATGGAACGCCAATTTCGGAACTGACAAAAATAGCTCCCGAACTGCAAAACCTAAAAGGAATTGCATTCGATGAAGCATCACAAAACGAAAACGGAACGCACCTGAAATTCAAAAATACCAAAGCCGTAAAACTGGTAGCTGGTTATTTTAATTCCGATCAGAAAAGATTTTTATTCCCGCCAAGTTTGGAAACTGATGCGTCCGGAAATGCCCACGGTCAGGCCGAAGTAATTCTGGCAAGTGCGATGAATTTGAAGGAATTGCCACGAATCAACATTCACACCTACACCTTTCAGCCGGGCGAAAACAAGCTCGATTTAGGCAAAGGTAGAGTCCTGATTTTAGGCTTCATCGATGCGGATCAAACCATCACAACCCGTGATGTCGGTTACATAGATGCAGGCGAAAAAGGCGCGGTAGACTGGTTGTTCTATTAAAATAATCTGGGCGTGACCCTCCGTAAAAACTACGGGTCGGGCTATCCGCTATATCTTTTGGGGCGAACCCCGCCCCAAAAGGATGTCGCTACTATCCCTCACGCGAACCCAGATTAAGTTATACAATCAGGTTTCAAAATAATAAAACTTAAATAACCTTATATGACTTATATGGTTAAAAAAGATATGAAGAAAATAGTTTTTTTTATTTTTTGTTTTTTTTCAGGGTATGGTTTGGTGTGGAGCCAAAACAATAAAGAATCAGCGAAGTTTCGTAAAGAAGTTTCGCTGAACTCCTCCTGGGAAACCATTGTTTTGAATCAGCTTCCGGAAAAGGAAGAAACTTTTGTACAAAATCCAAAAGTAGATGCACAATGGCAAAAAGTAAACGTACCCCACAACTGGGATCAGTATTACGGTTTTTTAAGAACCAAACATGGCAATTTACACGGCATCGCCTGGTATCACAAAACATTGCAGTTAGACAAAAAAGATAATTCAAAAAGACTTTTCCTCTTTTTTGAAGGCGTAAGTTCGTATGCCACAGTTTGGGTAAATGGAGAAAAAGTAGGTGAACATAAAGGCGGAAGAACCACTTTTACGGTCGATATCACCAACGCCGTTTCTTTCGAAAAAGCAAATGATATAATAGTAAAAGCATCACATCCGTCATTCATTGCCGATTTGCCTTGGGTTTGCGGAGGCTGTTCCGGAGAGTGGGGATTCTCGGAAGGCTCACAGCCAATGGGGATTTTCAGACCCGTAACTTTAGTGGTTACCGATGAAGTTCGCATAGAACCTTTCGGCGTTCATATTTGGAATGACAAAGCAACATCCAAAGAAAAAGCAATCCTGAATATTACCACCGAAATCAAAAACTACGGAACTTCAAACCGAAACATAAGTATCGAAAACACCCTTTTTGATAAAAACGGAAAGAAAGTTGTTAGCGTAAAAACTGATGTCAAAAACACTTCACTTGAAATAAAAGAAATAGCACAAACGCTTCCAAAGTTTTCAAATCCAAAATTATGGTCGCCATCCAGTCCGTATTTATATGAATTGGTTACTATAATTTCGGAAAACGGAAAAAAAATAGACGAATTAAAAACACCGTACGGAATCCGCTGGGTAAGCTGGCCGGTGAGTAGAGACGGAAAAGACAATCGTTTTTATATTAACGACGAACCTTTGTTTATCAACGGAACCTGCGAATACGAACATCTAATCGGAAATAGTCATTCGTTTTCAGATGAGCAAATCCATTCGAGAATCGAACAAATAAAAGCAGGAGGATTCAATGCTTTTCGCGAAGCGCACCAGCCTCACAATTTAAAATATAAGGAAGAACTGGACCAAAATGGTATCCTGTTCTGGAGTCAGTTTTCGGCACATATTTGGTACGACACACCCGAATTCAAAGAGAATTTTAAAACCTTATTACGCGAATGGATTAAAGAACGCCGAAACAATGCGTCGGTCGTGATGTGGGGATTGCAAAACGAAAGTACCATTCCAAAAGAATTTGCCGAAGAATGTACCCAAATCATTCGCGAAATGGATCCAATGTCGGCTTCACAACGTATCGTAACTACTTGCAACGGAGGCGAAGGAACCGATTGGAATGTCGTGCAAAACTGGTCGGGAACCTATGGTGGCGATCCGTTTAATTACGATGTCGAAATGAGCAAGCAATTGCTGAACGGTGAATACGGTGCCTGGCGCTCACACGACCTGCACACCGAAGGCGAATTCGACCAAAAAGGAACTTTGAGCGAAAATCGTTTCTCGCAATTAATGGAAATAAAAGTTCGCGAAGCCGAATCAGTAAAAGATAAAATCGCAGGACAATTCAACTGGCTTTTTGCTTCGCACGAAAATCCGGGACGCGTTCAAAACGGTGAAGGATTTAGGGATATCGACAAAGTCGGACCAGTCAATTACAAAGGGCTTTTCAGCATTTGGGGAGAACCTCTGGATGCTTATTATATGTATCGAGCCAATTATGTTTCGAATAAAACCAACCCGATGGTGTATATCGTTTCGCACACCTGGCCGAATCGTTGGGATGCTCCGGGAATCAAAAACGGAATCGATGTCTATTCGAATTGCGATGAGGTCGAATTGTTCAATGATGTCAATAGAGTATCACTCGGAAAACTAAAAAATCCGGGATTGGGACAGCATTTTCAATGGAATAATGTCAATATTCAATACAATGTTTTGTACGCTGTAGGTTATGTAAAGGGAAAAGCCGTTGCTAAAGATTATATAGTATTGAACAGTTTGCCAAAAGCGCCAAATTTCAAAGCATTAGAAACAAAAAAAGAAACACTTTTACAGCCTCAGAAAAACTACAATTACATTTACAGAGTAAACAGCGGAGGCAGTGAAATCAAAGATTCTAACGGAAATGTTTGGAATGCTGATGTTCACAAAAGCGGTGAAAACACCTGGGGTTCTTTGTCATGGACGGATAGTTTCAAACAATTACCTGATTTTTATGCGAGCCAAAGAACCACTTTCGACCCAATTTCAGGAACAAAAGATTGGAAATTATTTCAGAGTTTCAGGTACGGAATCGACAAATTGCGTTACGAATTCCCAGCTCCCGACGGAGAATATCTGGTAGAATTGTATTTCACAGAACCCTGGTACGGAACCGGTGGTGGACTCGACTGCAAAGGCTGGCGTCTGTTTGACGTTGCCATCAATGATAATGTAGTGGTAAAAGATTTGGATATCTGGAGTGAAGTCGGACACGATTCAGCGTTAAAGAAAACATTTGTGGTAAAAAGCAAAAACGGAAAAATTATTATCTCTTTCCCAAATGTAAAAGCAAGTCAGGCAATTATTTCGGCAATTGCTATTGCTACTAAAGATAAAACGGTAAAAGGAGCTTCGGCTTCGCCAAAAAACATTCAGAATGTTGCAAGTAATTCGGAGACTAAAATCGGTTCGTGGCTGGATATCAATTCCAAACAATATTCAGATTCGGATGTTATTTTTACACAATTGCCTTCAGAAGTTTTTGGGGCAGATTATTTACAGATTTCAGCAAATTCAAAATCTTCAGGTTCATTCATAACCAAAGAAGATTCGGAAATTTATCTGTTTAGTAGATCAAAAGATTCTATTTTGGGTTATAAAAGATTGACAGAAACCGCTAAAAATTCAGATAAAATTGAATTTTCAGTTTTCCATAAAAAAGTCAAAAAGGGAGAAAAAGTTGGTTTTGAAAATAGTACAATAGCAGTTGTTCCAACCTATGATATGGGCGAAAAAGACGATTCAAGGCCCGTTGTACTTTTGGAAGTAGAAACCGCTAAAACCACCGGAACCGGAATCGAAAAAGGCAATTTCAAAAAAGCGGATTATATTGAATTTAAGGAGAAAACAAAAAACAGCATTCAGTTTGAAGTGAAACCCGGAGTAGCAGGAATTTACCTGATGCGCTTCCGATTTATGAATAGAAATGAAACACCGTTGAAAGTCAAATTCAAAATGGAAGACGCCTACGGAATTATGATGCGAAATGATACGATTGAGTTTCCATCTGCTACGGAGAAATGGAAAGTTTTGAACACAACTTCCGGAGGGTATATCAACGCAGGAACCTACAAAATCACGATAGAATCAGACGATATGAAAGGATTGCTTTTGGATTCTTTTGAGTTTCAGTAGTTCTTTGTTCGTTATTTTTGTTATTCCGACGTAAGGAGGAATCACACTAGTCGAGCACGCACTGTTGTGGAATGTTGGATGTGATTTTTCCTTACGTCGAAATGACAAACTTTGTATAAAATTTTAGATTAGAATAAAAAACATATTTATGATTAAGCATAAAAACATTTTTCAAAAAATTGCAATAGCCTTAACAATACTGCTTTCAACAGCAAGTTTCGCGCAAGCCAAAAAAGCCAGAATTGTCGAAGATTTCAACCAAAACTGGAACTTCAAATTAGGGGATCATCCACAGGCCATCAATGCTGATTTCAGCACTGCGGATTGGAAAAATTTGCAATTGCCCCACGATTGGAGTATCGAAGGCGCATTCAATAAAGATTTTCCAACAGGAACTAAGCAAGGATTTTTGCCGGCAGGAAAAGGCTGGTACCGCAAAACATTTACATTGCCAAAAGATTGGGAAAGCAAATCGATTTCGATAGAATTTGATGGTCTTTTCAAGAACAGCGAAGTGTTTATTAACGGTCATTCACTGGGGATACGTCCTAGTGGATACATTTCCTTTGCTTATGAAATGACTCCTTATCTGCATTTCGGAAAACAAGAAAATGTTATTGCCGTAAAAGTCGATAACGATGCACAGCCCAATTCCAGATGGTACACAGGTTCTGGAATTTATAGAAACGTACGTTTGGTGGCTGTCGAAAAATTACACGTAGCACATTGGGGAACTTATGTAACCACTCCCAAAATCAGCAAAGAAAAAGCATCAGTACACTTTGAAGTGACTGTAGAAAATAAAGCAAATACTGAAAAAGAATTCAAATTTGTCACCTCCATTGTAGACGCTAAAAATAAAGAAGTAGCCAATGTAGTGTCAACAGAAAAAATAGGTGCAAATACCAATTCTAAAAAAACACATAATTTGGAAGTGAAAAATCCAAATTTATGGGATACTCAAAATCCGTATTTGTATAAAGTGCTTACCAAAATTTACGAGAATAAAAAATTAGTTGATACTTATGAAACACCATTAGGAATTCGATTTTTCTCTTTTGATGCCGAAAAAGGATTTTCTTTAAACGGAAAACCAACCAAAATATATGGAGTCTGCCTGCATCACGACAACGGTGCTTTAGGAGCTGTAGAAAACATTCATGCCGTTCGACGTAAACTGACTCTGCTGAAAGAAATGGGAGCGAATGCTATCAGAATGTCACATAATCCGCATTCGTTGGAGATGATGCAATTGTGTGATGAAATGGGTTTTATTGTACAGGACGAAGCATTTGATGTTTGGAAAAAACCAAAAGTAAAGAATGATGCTCACAAAGAATGGGATAATTGGTACAAAAGAGATTTAGAAGATTTAATTTTGAGAGATCGCAATAATCCTTCGGTGATGATGTGGAGCATTGGAAACGAAATCCGTGAACAATTCGACAGTACCGGAATTGCGATTACCAGAGAATTGGCACAAATTGTAAAAAATCTGGATACCACTCGTCCAATAACAAGTGCGTTGACAGAGAATGTTCCGGAGAAAAATTTTATTTATCAATCAGGTGCTTTGGATTTGCTGGGATTCAATTACAAGCATGAAGATTACGCAGCATTTCCAGCACGTTTCAAGGGGCAAAAAATAATTGCTTCCGAAACTGTTTCTGCTCTTGAAACCCGCGGACATTATGACCAGCCTTCGGATGTGGTTAAAGCGTGGCCTGTTAAATACGGAGAGAAATTTGATGGCAATGCAGACTGGACGGTTTCGGCTTACGATAATGTAAAATCATTTTGGGGTTCGACACACGAAGAAAGCTGGAAAGCAATAAAAAATTCCGATTTCATTGCCGGTACTTTTGTCTGGACTGGTTTTGATTATATCGGTGAACCCGACCCATACCCATTTCCGGCACGCAGTTCGTATTTCGGAATCATCGATTTGGCGGGACTTCCAAAAGATGTCTATTATATGTACCAAAGTGAATGGGCAAAGAAACCCGTTTTGCACATTTTTCCGCACTGGAATTGGCAAAAAGATCAGGAAGTCGATGTCTGGGCGTATTACAACAATGCCGATGAAGTAGAATTATTCCTGAACGGAAAATCATTGGGTAAAAAAGCAAAACAAAATGATGATCTGCATATTTTTTGGCGTGTAAAATTCGAACCGGGAACGTTAAAAGCCATTTCCAGAAAAGATGGAAAAGTAGTTTTGGAAAAAGAAATCTACACCGCAGGCGCAGTTTCCAAAATTGATTTGAAAGTAAATAAATCAACTATCAAAAATGATACTTACGATTTGGTTTATGTAACGGTTTCAATCGTTGATAAAGAAGGGAATCTGGTTCCGAATGCCGATCATAAAATAGATTTTGAAGTTACAGGCGGAGGGAAATTAGTGGGTGTTGATAACGGCTACCAGGCAGGTTTGGATTCGTTCAAAGCGAGTTCCTGCAAAGTCTATAACGGAAAATGCATCGCCATTATTCAATCCAACGGAAAGAAAAAAGACATTCATTTTACAGCTTCAGGGGTAAACGGAATGTCAAGTACAGTAATTCTAAAAGTAGAATAAGCACTTCACGAAATAATTATATTAAAACTCCATTAGCAATAATGGAGTTTTTTGTTATTCGTCATTTTGGCTAATGTATATGCTAAAACGGCTAATTTCAACTTGAGACTTCGGCTGATCTTTGCATTATAAATTTAAAACAATCAAAAAATGCAAAAGACAATTTTTATTACGGGAGCTTCATCAGGATTAGGGAAATCAACAGCAAAATTATTTCAAAGCAAAGGCTGGCAGGTAATCGCAACCATGCGTAATCCAGAAAAAGAAACGGAATTAAATCAATTAGAAAATGTAATTGTACTTCAGCTTGACGTTTCCAATTCGGAACAAATAAAAGCAACGATCAAAAATGTTACGGATAAATATGCTGTTGATGTCGTGTTGAATAATGCCGGATATGGATTAATTGGTGCTTTAGAATCTTTGGAAGAAGAACAAATTGAACGTCAGATTGAAACTAATTTATTTGGCGTTATTAAAGTTTCAAAAGCTTTTATATCTCACTTTCGGGAGAAGAAAAGCGGCACTTTTATTAATGTAACTTCGACTTTTGGATTAATGGGTTTTCCAACTTGTTCTATTTACAGCGCTACCAAATTTGCGGTTGATGGTTTTTCTGAAAGTTTAGCGTCAGAATTGGTTCAATTTGGAGTTCAGGTAAAAGTAGTTGCTCCGGGCGGAATGCAGACTGATTTTGCTGTTCGGTCTATGGAAGTGGGACAACATCCTGCCTACGAAAAACTAACGACCGAAGTAAGCAAAGGGTACAGCGCAGAAAAACTGGAGAATTATACCAAAGCCGAAGATGTTGCCCAAATTATTTACCAAGCGGCGACCGATAATAAAAACCAATTGCGATATGTCGCCGGAAATGACGCCAATGCTTTATACGATGAGCGTTTGAAATTGGGTGCCGAAACCCAGGTGCAAAACATCAAAACCATGTTTACTTTTTAATTTTAGAATCAGATGAAAAATAAAGCGATAGAATTGACTACTTTTAAACTAAATGGTTTTACAACACAACAATTTATTGACGCGAATGCTGAAATTGATGCATTTTTAAAACATCAAACAGGATTTTGTTCCCGAACTATTTTCGAATTAAAAAAAGATGTTGTTTACGATATGCTCGTTTGGGATAGTATCGAACATGGAACCAATGCAATGCATAAATTAATGTCAGAACTTAGTGACTCTGTTGTCCACGACATGATCGATCAAAGTACCGTAAGCTGGAACATTGCGCCAGTTGAACATTTCGTAAATTTGTATAAATAAGTATTGTTAGAAATGAAAAATCAGCCTAAAATATTCCAGTCGATATCCGAATTGCATAAATCGATGGGACAGTCAAAACCAATGCATCCGCAGATTAGTGTTTTGGATTATGGCAAAGCGATTTTTGATCCGAAGGATTTTGAGCAGGGCATCATTTTAGATTTTTATAAGATCTCTTTCAAAACTAATTTCTCAGGAAAATTGCGTTACGGACATGGTTTTTATGATTTTGAAGAAGGTGGAATGTCGTTTGTTGCACCCGGACAAATTTTGAAAATGCAGGAAGAAGAAGCCGATTATAGCGGCATGTCACTTAATATTCATCCCGATTTTATTCGGCCTTATACTTTAAATGAAAATATTAAAAAGTATGGTTTTTTCTCATATTCTGCTGCCGAAGCTTTGTATTTATCAGAGAAAGAAAAGGAAACAATTTTGGCAGTTTTTGCTAATATTCAGGACGAACTCGATCAGCGAATTGACAATTTTAGTCAGGATGTAATTATTTCGCAATTAGAGCTTTTGCTGAATTACAGCAATCGTTTTTACAACAGGCAGTTTATTACCCGAAAAGCGGTTAATAACGATGTGCTTTCTAAACTCGAAAACCTGCTCGAAGATTATTTTAATACGGAAAAACCACTTGAAAATGGTTTGCCAACAGTACAATTTGTGGCAGATGAACTGCAATTGTCATCAAGATATCTGAGCGATTTATTGCGAAGTGTTTCAGGACAAAATACACAACAGTTTATTCATGATAAACTGATTGAAAAAGCAAAAGAATACATTGCAAAAGGAACTTTGTCTATTTCTGAAATTGCTTATAAATTGGGGTTTGAGCATCCGCAATCGTTCAATAAATTGTTTAAGAAAAAGACAAATGTGAGTCCGGTTGCTTTTCAGGAATTATTCAATAAAAATTAAATTATGGATTCAATAAATTTTGAACAATTAAAAGAACGTTCTTTAAAAATAAGAGCAAAATATCGTGAACTTGAACTTACACATCACGGCAGCGAATGGACGGTTGAAGAAGATGCATTGGCTTTTTTAACCGATGCAGGTTTGGTTGGACGCCACGTAATGTCGCAACAAGGAAGATGGCCAAAAGTAAATACAGAAGAAGAACTGAAACATAAATTAGGAGAATCTATTTGGTGGCTTACCGTTTTAGCCGAAAGAATGAATATCAATATTGAAGAAGCGACGGAGGATTTTTTAACTAAAACAGAAGAATTGTTTCAGTAATACGTTTGATTTATTTTTGTTCGATTTAGATGTGAACATATCAAAAAACTCCATTAGCAATAATGGAGTTTTTTTGTGGATAATACTACCCAATATTTTTGTTCTGAATGCTGTTTGAAAAGACAGTAGATGTTTTTTTGATATTATAATCCAATTTTTCAAAAAAAATGATTTTAATAATAATGCTTTTCCTCAAATAAATTAAACTTAAAAAGTAAGACTGAACCAAATTACTGTAATGATACTGATCTCGAAATTGTGATATATATATCACTTTTAATTTAAAAAATTAACATTATGTTTGTAAGGTAAAGGACTTAAAGAACCAAAATTAGTATTAGTCTGATTTTGTAACGTTTAATTGTAAATAAGAAAAATAAAAGCTCAGCTGAAGAGATTTTAACCATTGCCAGGACAATTTCGGTTAGTTTGAGTGTACAACTAAAAGAAATAGGAATCGAAAATTGACAGAAACCAAAATTAAAAAATATAAATATTGATTAACCCAAAACCACCTTGTAACCAATTATGAAAAAAGTAAAGTTAAGTCTGTTAATTATTATGATGATGATTTGTGTCCATTTGCAGGCGCAAGCACCAACAAGAAACCGTCAAAAAGAAGAAAAAATTGAAAAACAACTTGAGGCGATAGATCCTTCATTGGTACAAATATTCAAAGAGGGTACCATCGCTATGGACGAACAAAAATATAAACTGGCAGATAGTTTGTATTCTATTGTTTATGCCAAAGCTCCCAATTTTGACCCTGTTATTCGCCGGCATGGCAGCTTACAATTAAGTTTGGGAAATACTCAAGAAGGAATAAATTTATCCAAAAAGGCAGTTGAAATAAACAGATCGGCTTACAACTTAACAAGTTTGGCAGAGGCATATATGACTTCTAAGGATTCAACAAAATACTATGAAGCTCAACAATTATTTATCGAGGCATTAAAACTTCCAAACGGTGATGACGTAGAAATTCTCGCTGAAGCAGTTCAAGTCTCGCTTATGGTAAATGACCTAACTACAGCAAAGCGAGTAGTGGAAAAATTAAAAGAAAAATATCCAAATGAGATCTTTACCCATTATTATACTGCTGTGATGTTAGCCTATGGAGAAAAATGGAAAGAAGCTAAAAAAGAAATACTCAAAGCTCAGGAAAAGGGACTTCCGCAAGAAGACGTTGATCAATTTTTGAATTCAGGCATAAATGATGAAATACTCAAAATTAATGTAATCTTTTATTTTGGATTAATTGTGGCTATATGGGTTTTTGGACTTTTACTATTATTTCTTGTTGGCAAGTTGTTTTCCAACGTTACTTTAAAAGCCATCGAAAGTGACCAGTTAGAAACTAGTTCAGTGAAACCAGGGGGGTGGTTGCGTTCAGGATATAAAACTCTAATTAATATAGGAGGTTATTATTATTACATATCGCTGCCAGTGATACTTATTCTAATTATAGGCCTCACTGGTGGAACAATATATCTTTTTTTATTAGCTGGAACAATTCCGATTAAACTTGTAGCAATTCTGGTTATTGGTGCAATAATTACTATTTATAATATGATTCGTTCATTACTTTTAAAAGTTGATTATAGTGATCCAGGTCGTGAACTAAAGAAAGAAGAAGCTCCAAAATTATTTAGTCTGACTAGTGAAGTGGCTCAGATAATGGGAACTCGCCCAATAGAAGAAATTCGGATCACTCCGTTGACCGATCTCGCTGTTTACGAAAAAGGCACGAAAAAGGAGAAAATGAATGATGAAGGAAAACGAATCCTAATACTTGGAACAGCAGTTTTAAAAGATTTCAAGAAAGAAGATTTTAAAGCTGTATTGGCTCATGAGTACGGACATTTCACTCATAGGGATACAGCGGGTGGTGAAGTTGCATTTAGAGTTCAAAATGATATTACCAAATATTTTATAGCATTATACAATGCCGAACAGAATACGATATGGAATGTTGCTTTTCATTTTCTAAGATTGTACAATTTTATATTTCAGAAGATAAGCCATGGTGCATCTCGCCTGCAGGAAGTTCTTGCCGACAGGGTGGCCGCTGAAACATTTGGCACAATCGCATTTGTAAATGGATTAACTCATGTTATTAAAAGACAAATTGAGTTTGGAAAATTTGCTGATGTTGAAATTGAAGAAGCTTTAGAATTGAAACGACCGATAAATAATCTTTACGAATTAAAAGGGAATCAAGATGAAACAATTGAAGAAGAATTGAATAAAGCGCTAAACAGTAAAACCACCGAGGAAGATACACATCCTAGCCCGGCTGACCGATTCAGATATATTGATGGAATTAAGACTGTAAATGTTTTGGAAGATAATTCTTTAGTGAGTGATTTGTTCGAAAATTGGAATGCCCTGACTGAAGAAATGACCAAAACAATAGATGCCAGAATTGTCAGGGATTAATACTAATGGCGATTCAGGCACAAGAACATTTTTGGTAGAAATTCAAAAAAATAAACTCCAATATGGCGCTCGTTTACCACGAATGCCTATTTACTTTTAAGTCTTAAATAAAGTATTTGTAACGGGATTCATTTACTACAAAGCTCCTCCGCTTGCACGAGCATCTTGCTCATGAACAAGACAGCTTTGGTTAACAAAAGAATCGATCACTAGGAAAAAATAATTCTAAACCAATTGACTAAAGAAATATAAAATGTTTTTTTATGAATAAAACACTTTGGGAAGAAGTCCTGAAATTTAGTTTTGATGATCCTAATGATGAATACGGATTTTCGACACGATTAGCACTTGAAAATCATTGGACATTGTATTTTACACAAAAAGTGCTGCTTGAATATAAAAAGTTCATGTTTCTGGCCGCAACAAATAATGAAATGGTTTCGCCTTCAGAAACAGTAGACATAGTTTGGCATCAACATTTAATTTTTACGAATTCGTATTCTGACCTTTGTAACCTTCTTGGTAAAAGAATTGAGCATATTCCCTCGACTCATAATAGATTAGAATTCGAAAAATTTCAAAAAGCAAAAGAAAGAACTTCTGCGTTATATGAAAGTGTTTTTGGAGCTCAGCCTCAGGAAGTCTGGCATTATAAAAATGAATTAGATTCTTTACATCTTGATGAAAGTAAATATGAAATTTCGAACCTGAGAAAAATGTTTCTGTGGTACTCAATATTTCTTTCTGTTCCGGTTTGTTTGATCATCTTTCCAGTTTTAATAAAAATCCCAAATCCCAATTTTCTGCTGTTTTATATTTTGGCATTTGGTGCAGCAATTTTATTTTTGGAGTTCTACGTGAGCAAAAGTTTTATTTCACTATATGAGAAAATTAAATCAAATTCAATTTTAGCAAACCTCACACCTTTAGAACTGGTTTTTTTAAAAGAGAATAAACTGGAAGCTGTAGTGCATGGTGCTGTAAACAATTTAATAGAGAATAAAAAAATCAAAATCTTAACGAACAGGAGACTCCAGTTAATAGATGAAAATTTAGTTGATAATCCATACGAAAATTGTGTTATCGAAATCATGAAAGAATTTGATCCAATGACGTACAGGTTTTTGTGTACATCAGCAATGCAAAAACCAATTTTCGAGCAACTGAAAAAAGGGACTTCCAGAATCAGGGAAATAATTATGGACTCCAGGCAGTTTGTTTCTACAATAATTATATCGATGATTGTTTTAGGATTCTTGTTAAGTATTGTTTTCAGCAGATTGATAACAGGAATATACAGAGATAAACCAATAGTATTTTTACTGATTGCAATTATTGCCTTAGTTTTTGCTTCTTTTCATTATTTGGACAGAATAATCAATTTATTGTTTACTAAGATTATACCTTCGTCTTTCAAAGAAGAAGTACGAAAGAATAAAGAAAATAACAAAAATTGGGAATGGAATTATTTCTTGTACGGAAATATGGTTCTGGCAAGTTCCTTTATTCCCTTAACAAATTATGATTCAGGTACTTCTTCCGGTAGTAATTCCAGTAGTTCCGGATCATGTAGTTCCTCATGCGGAAGCTCGTGTGGCAGTTCTTGCGGTTCCTGTGGTGGTTGTGGAGGTGATTAAAATTCCCCCTCAGTCATATCAATAGTTTTTGGATGCAGGCTCACCAGTTGTAAAACGATGGCAGTGATCACTACAAATAAGAGAAGAACAAAAACGTGTCGCATTCCGCCATTATCAGCGGCTTTTCCTAAGAACTCGGTGATAACAGCTCCGGCTGAAATACCTACGAAATTCATAATTCCGTATCCGGTAGCACGGTAGCGGGGCGCAACAAACTGACAAAGAATAGGCATATTGTTGGTGTCGTATATTCCGAATCCAAGTCCAAAAAGGATTGCGCCAAAAATAATAGCTGTTGTGTCACAGCAGTAGCCAAATAAAAACAAGGCCGGAATGGTAAGAAACAATCCAATAGCGCTGGTGTAAATTCTTCCTTTAAGATGTTTCATCACCCATCTGTCTGAAATAGCACCGCCAATTAAAACGCCAAAAAAAGAAGACATCGAAATGGTTACAGTTGCAATTGGTCCCGCCAGAGACATGTCTAAATGCAAAGTTTCGGTAAATAAGGTGGGTAACCAGTTTTTGGCTGCCCAGCCCGGTAAACTTGGTGCAGCGAAATAAAAGAGTAAAACCCAAAAGGAAATATTCCCAAATAATATTCCCAATCCTTTAAACATTTGCCTGAATTCGTAGCTGACAGATGACTTTTTTGTAGTGTCAAAAAAGTATGTTTTCTTTTCCTGTAAAAAAAAGATCAGTACCAAACTGTAAAGTACACCAAGTAAACCTACGGAGTGAAAGCTGAAATGCCACGAAAAATGCTTAGAGATAGTGGCTCCAAAACCACCGAGCGCCTGTCCTAAATAAATTCCCGTAGTATGAATGGCAATAGCAAAAGAGCGTGTTTTTTCCTGATGGTAATCTGCAATTAAGGATAATGCTGCCGGAATATAAAAAGCTTCACTAAACCCCATAATGCCGCGCAAAATATAAATCTGATTGAAAGTTGTGGCATAACCCATCGCCATAGTAACTCCGGACCAGATAAAAAGACTTCCTATGATGATTCTTTTTCGGTTAAACCGATCCGCTATAATTCCGGAAACAGGGCTCATTAGCGCATATATCCAAAGGAAAATAGCCATTAAAAGACCGAAATTTTCGGCTTTAGCCAATTCAGGAATGTCATCCATCATCGCCGATTTCATAGTGGAAAGCATTTGTCGGTCTAAATAATTCAATAACGCTACAAACCACAACAAGCCAACCACAATCCATGGATAGGATTTTTTTTCATTCAATTTTGCAATCATTCTTCTTTTTCAAAATAATGGCCGAATATACGAATTCAAATGCAACAGGAAAGAATTGTTTTTCTATTTGATTTGTTTATTTAAAAAAACGCTGCTCAAACAGTACACAGCAGGACACTTCCTTTTTGTAAATTCATTTAATTTAGAATCTTAAAAATGAAGGACAATGGAAAGAGTTTTTGCGGAGTATCTTATTGAAACTCCTTATGAGGTAGAACAGGCGGCAGCAGTTTTGGCGGGTGAGCAGTCATCGGGCACATTTGTGTCGGTGCCGGGTGAAACTGAAGAATTGAAAAAACGCTTTGCTGCACGTGTTGAAGATATTCAATTATTGGATGTGGCTGATGAACCATCCATACCGGGAGGAAGTATTCCGGGGAAAAAATACCAGAAAGCAAGAGTAAAAGTAAGCTGGTCGATAGAGAATTTTGGTTATAATCTGCCGGTTCTGATTAGCACTTTACAGGGAAACCTATACGAAATCACACAATTTACCGGTTTGAAACTAATGGATTTCGAAGTGCCGGATTCTTTCGCAACTCATTATAGCGGACCAAAATTCGGAATCAAAGGTTCTAAATTATCCTGCGGAGTGACCGACCGACCAATGATTGGTACAATTATAAAACCAAGCATCGGAATGAGCGTTGACGAAACCGCAACTTTGGTAAAATCGCTGATTGATGCCGGAATCGATTTTATCAAAGATGACGAATTGATGGGATCTGCGGCTAATTCGTTTTTTGATGATCGTGTAAAAGCGATTATGAAAGTCATTCGCGATAACGAACAAAAAACAGGTAAAAAAGTAATGTATGCCTTCAATATCAGTGATGAAATTGACGAAATGCAACGAAAATACGATTTGATTCAGCAGGAACAAGGAAGTTGTGCGATGGTCAGCATCAATAGTGTAGGACTTGCAGGAACAAAGAAAATCTGCGATCGTGGCGAACTTGTTATTCACGGTCACAGGAACGGCTGGGGAATGCTTAACCGTCATCCACTATTAGGAATTGAATTTCCGGCGTACCAAAAAATTCAGCGTCTGGCAGGAGTCGATCAATTACACGTCAACGGAATCCAGAATAAATTTTGGGAATCGGACGATTCGGTGGTGACTTCGATACAATCCTGTTTGAAACCCTTTTTAGGCGGATACGAAATATTACCGGTAGTCTCTTCGGGACAATGGGGCGGACAAGCCGTAGAAACCTACCGAAGAACCCAAACTACCGATTTGCTGTATATGGCAGGCGGTGGAATTTTGGCACACCCAATGGGACCAAAAGCCGGAGTAAACGCTTTACAGCAAGCCTGGACGGGAGCCGTTGATGGTTTGTCTGTAGAAGAAACTGCATTGAAATATCCTGAATTTGCCGAATCGGTAAAGAAATTTTCGAAATAATGAACCAGAAAGATAAATTGCTGTTGGCCTATTATGGCGACGATTTTACAGGTTCGACTGATGCCCTGGAATTTCTGACGCTGGCCGGAGTAAAAACGATACTCTTTCTTCAAAAACCAAATCAAAACGATATAGACCGTTTTCCGGGAATTCAGGCCATTGGTCTGGCCGGGAAAAGCAGGTCAATGTCTCCATCGGAAATGGAAACAGAACTTTATACTGCCTTTGAAAATCTGAAAAGTTTTGCCCCAAATCATTTTCATTATAAAGTCTGTTCCACTTTCGATTCAGCACCACATGTAGGGAACATCGGAAAAGCAATCGAAATAGGAAGCGAAGTTTTTAACCAAAATACCGTTTTGGTTTCGCCATCGGCACCCCATTTGGGAAGATTTTGTGTGTTCGGAAATCTTTTTGCCCGAATGGGAACTATCGGTAACGGCGAAATTTACCGTATTGACCGCCATCCCTCCATGAGCAAACATCCTGTTACACCAGCTTTGGAAGGTGATTTGACTTTGCATTTGGCAAAACAAACGGAGAAATCAATAAGTCTGGTCAATCTCACTACTATGGAAAAAGGAATTTCAGAAGTTCTCCAGGAAGTAGAAAACAATCAGACAGAAATTCTGTTTTTTGACGGTTTCAATCAGGAACATCTTAAAACAATTGGAGGTGTTTTTAACCAATTAGCTTCCGAAAAAACATTGTTTTCTGTAGGTTCATCCGGAATCGAAATGGCTTTGGGATTGGATTGGGCAGCACAAAAAATTATAGGAAAAGAAATAGTATTTGAATCCCCGGGAGAAGTTTCGGCCATATTAGTTTTATCCGGTAGCTGTTCGCCGGTAACTTCTGACCAAATTGAATATGCCCTGAAAAATGGATTTCAGGAAATTGCCTTAGAAAGCAAAGCAGTCGATAACCAATATCAAACTGAAATTATAGAGAACACAGTGGCTCAGATTATTGCCAATTTTAATATTGGAAAAAGCACAGTTTTACATACCAGTACAGGTTCAAATGATCCCCGTATTGCAGAAACTGAAGCATATTTTATGACTAAAGGTTTTTCAGCTAACGAGATTCAGAAACAATGCAGTACTCTTTACGGAAGTGTTTTGGGGCAAATAACAAATGGAGTACTAAAAGCAGTTCCGTTAAAAAGAATCCTTTTTGCTGGTGGTGATACGTCAAGCTACGCTGCATCTGAACTCAATATTTTAGCCCTCGAAATGATTGCACCAATAGCACCCGGAGCACCGCTTTGCAGGGCAGTTTCGGATAATGAATGGATTAATGGAATAGAAATGAATTTTAAAGGCGGCCAGGTAGGTACCGCAGATTATTTTATAAAAGTATTAAAAGGAGAGAAATTATGAGCGCAAAAACGTTAGGTTTTGTACACACATCGGCAACTTTGGTTCCGTTGTTTCAGCAGTTAAGCAATGAATTTTTAAATGGGGCAGAAACCTTCAATATAGTCGATGACAGCTTGATTAAAGATGTAATTAAAAAGGGGAAATTAATGCCCAACACTGCTGCGAGAGTAGTAAGTCACGTTAAGCTTGCTGAATCCGCAGGTGCAGATGTAATTTTGGTAACCTGTTCGTCTATTGGTGTAGCGATTGAAACTGCTGCGACTTTGAGTAACGTTCCGGTAATTCGTGTAGATCAGGCAATGGCGGATGAAGCAGTACAAATCAGCAATAAAATTGGTGTCATTGCAACTTTGCCAACTACATTACAACCAACAAGTGATTTGGTAAGAAGAAGAGCAGAATTTGCAGGCAAAAACGTCACAATTTCATCTAAATTATGCGAAGGCGCTTTTGAAGCCCTAATGAGTGGAGATGCTGAAAAACATGACGAAATGGTTGCAAAAGCCCTGAAAGATTTGATGAAAGAAGTGGATGTAATTGTTTTGGCACAAGCTTCAATGGCGCGTGTGGTTGATGGATTGAGTGCCGAAGAAAAACTAGTGCCTATTTTGGCAAGCCCGGCCATTGCCATGAAAAAACTGGCCGAACTTTATTTTTAAAAACACAAAAAACAGATTAATTTTACCACATAAGTTATATAAGAATCATTTAAGAGAAACGCATAAGTCAAAACTTATATTGACTTATATAACTTACAAGGTTTAAAAATCTGAATAAATAATATATTTAATAATTATTTGTATGCGTAAATATTTTCTTTGGCTTGCTCCTGTATTTTTTATTGCAGCCGCTTTAGGCTGGCTTCAGCAAATTGATATTCTATGGGAAATTGGATTGATTTTAGGTTTTTCAAGTATTGCTATTGGAGTTGGACATGTGAAAGTATTAAGCGGTTACCAATATACATTTTGGATTATCACTGCAGTTTGTGCCGGATTAATTTTTCCTGATTTTTTCCTGCATGTCGGAGGCTTTGATATGCGCAATAAATGGCTTATTCTGATTATCATTCAGATGGTAATGTTCGGAATGGGAACACAAATGAGTATCGAGGATTTTACCGGAATCCGAAAATCAGGCAGGGGAGTGCTTATAGGTCTTTTGGGGCATTTTACGATTATGCCGCTTGCCGGTTTTATCATTGCCAAAACTTTTGGTTTTGAACCGGAAATTGCCGCCGGAATTATCCTGATAGGTTCCTGCAGCAGCGGATTAGCTTCTAACGTAATGACCTATATTGCCAAAGGAAATCTGGTTTTGTCCGTTACCGTTACAGCAATGTCAACTTTAGCAGCGCCAATTATGACGCCGTTTTTGATGAAAATATTTGCCGGGACTCTCGTTGAGGTGCATTTTTTCAATATGATGATGGAAATTATCAAAATTGTTCTAGTGCCTTTAGCAGCAGCTATGATTCATGATATATTAAAAAATTATGGAGAAACAGCAAAAAAAAGAATTTATCTTTTGACAATCATTTCGGTAATTTGGTTGGGAGCAGTTGTTTTCTTTGCGGGTTCTTTTTCGGTTCCGGAAGACAGTACAGCAGCTCATGTACTGGAAATTATTAATTTCACATGTGGGGCATTTATCGTGGGTGTATTGTATCATTGGCTGTACAAAGCTTATCCGAAAATTGATGCGATTATGCCTTATTTCTCCATGTTCGGAATCATTTATTTTACTTTGGTGACCACTGCAGCAGGAAGAGATAATTTAATTCAGATAGGTTTCTTATTATTCCTGGCTTCAGTATTGCACAACGGAGCAGGCTATTTCTTTGGTTATTGGCTCAGCAGATTAAGCGGTCTCGACAAAAAAAGCAGTCAGACAATCGCTTTCGAAGTCGGTCTTCAAAACGGAGGAATGGCTTCAGGACTGGCAGGTGCTATGGGCAAGTTGGCAACAGTAGGCCTGGCTTCTGCGGTATTCAGTCCCTGGATGAATGTCTCGGGTTCTTTACTAGCCAATTACTGGCGAAAAATAGGCAATCCCGAAGAAGAAAATACTTCTGATACACATTAGAAAATCACAACTCCATTTTGCCAATGGAGTTTTTTTATGAAATTCCGTTTTATAATTTGGGCAATGCTTGTCCCGATACCTATCTGGAGGCTGTCCCTTATGCAAATTGGTTTTCAGTAGAAAATTTGGTTGAACTAAGTGTTTAGAATTTGTAATAAAAATAATGCTATATTCGTAAAGAAATATATTGATGCAGGTAGATTTAAGAAGATAAGTTTGTTAATACATACGCAACTAAATACTTTGATTTCCATCTATATAGATGAACTATAAATCAAAAAATTATGAAAACCAAAATTTACCTTATTGCATTGGTATTAATTAGCAGTTTAATATCTTCCTGTTCATCAGACGATGAATTAAACTATCAGAATGATTTCGAAAAAAGCGAGAAAGCCTGGCTGGATTTTAAGGAATCTTCCAGTAATTCTTATAAATATACTGTATCCGAAGGTAGTGTTTTTCTGGATTATGGTTGGGAGACTACAATAACGGTATCAAACGGAAAAATAATTCAGCGACATTTTAAATATACCGGAAATACTGAAAATATTCCTGATAACGTACCATTAGAATGGACTGAAGAAGAAAATCAAATAAACAGTCACGAAAATTCACCTGCAGCAGCAGCTTTAACATTAGATCAAATCTATAACAAAGCAGAAAAGGAATGGCTGATTAAAAGGAAAGACGCTACAGTATATTTTGAAGCAAAAAACAATGGATTAATATCGTCATGTGGTTATGTTCCTAAAGGATGCATGGACGATTGTTTTTTCGGCATCAGAATAAAAAGTGTAAATCCGTATCTAAATGAAAGATAAAAATGAAAAATAAGCACCTTCTTTGGCTACAGGTTCTTCTTTTGACGTTTTATAAGTAAAGTGACTCTAATGATTTATCAAAAACCAGAATGTTGATGGGATTGAAAGGAGATGAAATCGGTAAGATATTATTGTAATTCAAATCAAAAATATGAAGAAAAGAAAGAGAATATATTACTCAGCAGGATTAATCAGTATCATACTGCTTCCTGTTTTGTGCTTAATTCATATCAAAAATAGTAAGCCATTTAGAAATAGCTATTCAATGAATTTTCAAAATTGGGACGGACAAGAAAATTCAGAATTCTTTAAAAACAATATGTCTTTTTTAAACACTAAAAAATTTACGACTGTTTCCCTAACGGGGAACAATAATTTGGATAGTATTAAATTGAAAGAAGCTCAAAAAAACATTAAAGAATTAGTGAAATCAAAAGATTCAGTTGCAGGAATTAAATTTCACTTTGGGCAAAAATCAAAGTATTGGGCTTATATTAGAGTTTTGGATATTTTGTATGTTCAGCAATGTTATACTTTTTTTGTATATAAAGATGATATATGGGTTACAAATCCAAAACCAAGAAAAATAGACAAAAATGCAGAACCGATGCAAATTTTTGTCTGCGGTTCTGGGGGTTATGATTCTGAATTTGAAGAAGATAAATGGGGTCTTATATGGCAAAAAACAATAGAAATTGGTAAGAAATATTACTTGTCCATTATATGCTATATCCTTATGTTATTTTTTACTTTTAGAAGAATTGTAAATGAACATATACATCTGGATAATATAAAATAATTAAATAGTGATTTATTAAAAACTAAATAATTAAACAATTAAAATGAAAAAAATGAGTATCGCCCTATTGGGTGTTTTAACAGTAATTTTAGTTGGCTGCAGCGGATCAGATACCTATCGCGGTTCATGGAAAGCTACAGATGCCAAAGGTGAAAAATTTGAATTGTTCTTTAATGCAAAAGATTTCACTGTTAGAAACAGCTCCGGAAAAAAAGAAAAATTTGAGTATAGTCAGAATTCTGTACAAATTGAAAACGCTGTATCAACTTACGGAATTCAATTGGCAGATGGAAGAGGATACCAAATTAACTTCCCTAAATCAGATGATGAAAGTATGGGGCTGATTAAAGATGAAAATGGAACTCCTTTATACGTAATCAGTAGAAAAGCGTATCTGAAATATGAAGATATTTTTAAATTGAATTAATATATTTTGCACAACTGTTTTTCTCTGAAAATAAAGACCCCAAATCAACATTCTAAATATGAAATACGCATTAAGATTATTGCTGTTTATGATTTTATTGACTAACTGTGCCACAAAGCAACCTGTAAAAAAGGATGCTGTGATACAAATTCATAATAAATTTGATGATAATGAGGTTAGCTGGTTTAAAAACAAAGGAACCGGCAGTATTAAAGGAAATGCAAAGTTTAAAAACAAAAGCGGAGAACTGCGTTTTGGAGAAGAATTCAGAATAGAACTGATGCCTTATTCCCTTTATACAGAAGAACGTTTAGGTAAAATATATGATAACAAAAATTCAGGATTTGTTTATTTGGAGGGTATTCCTAAATTCATTCCTGATCCTGAAGGCTATCACGAAACGATAAAAACATTCTGCAATAAACAGGGTGATTTTGAATTTCATAACCTTCCACCCGGTAAGTATTACATCATTGCTTTTATGTTTTGGGAAAAGCAAAATATAAAAACTGAAGGAGGATTAATGAAACAGATTGTACTTTCAGAAAGTGAATCTGAGGTTGTTAAAATGAAGAATTTTTAGAATCTCCATAAAGATTCATGATAGAATAAAATGAATTTAAGAAGAGAAAAAACGGAAAGGTATTTGTTTTTTTAATCTTTTATGCAAGCTCAAAAATTTGAGTATTGAAAAGTTGATAGTGCTGGGATGTTTGTAAATAGTTGGTTGTGAGTATTTTGAATTTGTTTTTTTTGTAACTTGTTTCGTGTTTAACCTATAATCAAAAAAATCATGAAAAAATCTAACTTATTTATCTATGGGATTGTATTATTAGCAGTATTAATGATTTCATGTCACAAAGGGCGTAACAAATTAATAAATTCATGGAAAATTACTGCTGTAGAGGCAAAAATGCCACTTTCGGATTCTGCAAAAACTGCAATTCTAACTAACGGAATGCTAACCTTTACAAAAGATGGTTACGTAACAGGTTTTCTCCAGAGTGAAATAACTAATGGTACTTATGTTTTAACAAAAGGAGGGAAGAGTCTGGTCATTAAGGATGAAACAGGAACTCCATACCCTTGTGAAAGTACCATAACAGAAGATAAGTTGATATTGGATAGTAAAGAAATGAAAATAACACTGGATAAAATATGAGTAGTCTCAAATGAAATTTTGAGCTAAAGAACTCCATTTTTAATGGAGTTTTTTTTGATCTGTCTTCCTGTAAAAAAACCTCCCAAAGCAGCCAACTTTGGGAGGTTTTGTAATTATATTAAATAGTATTAGAATGTAAAATATTTCTCTGTTTCAGGAAAAACTTAATCCCATTGATTGCTTTTTGAAACAGCAATATTACCAGCTCCTGTGAAAAATAAAGTCAGTGCACCAAAGAAATAAAGACCAAGCAGTTCAACAGCCCATCCTCCGTGTTCTCCCATAGAAAATATTTCAGAGCTATGAGCCATTAAAACAGCAACCAAACAATTGAAAGCATATATAGCAGCTGCTATTCTGGTTCTGAAACCAATCAATATTGCTATAGGAGCAAGTATCTCGCCTACTAATACACCATACGCTATAAAATCAGGAATGCCTTTTTCAGCAAGCATCCCTTTAATGAATTCTAAACTTCCGCCAAATTTAGAAATACCATGCAGGAACATTAAAACGCTAACTGTGATACGAAGTATCAATAGTCCTAAATCGTTGTTTTTTCTCATATACTTTTAATTATTTAGATGTTAATAGTCTCAAATATATTGAAATTGTTCAATTGATCTTATCGTGAATATAAAAACATATAAACAAGTTGTTCGGGTAGTTTGGGTTTCTGTTCGAATCAAATAATAGGTTTTAAAATTCTTTGAGAAAACTATTTTAGAAGTATTTAAAGAAATTAACTTTCATATAATCTCAGTTTTAACAAAATAGGATGCAATTAGGGATTAACATATCAAACTATGGTATTGAAAATAGATTTACTATTATTATTTTTGTATACTAAATCTATAGGATATAAGAAGTATGTTGAATGAAATATCATTTATAAAAAAGCCAGTATTATTATTTTTGCTTTTATTTACAATTCAGTTAAGTTCACAAGAAATAGATAGTTTATCTCAGCATTTCCTGATGAATGTAGAAATAAGACCAAGAGTCGAATATACTTCAAATTACATTCTTCCTCCCAACGATTCGCAAGATTCATATTTTTATATTACACAGAGAAATAGAATTTCTACGCAATACGCAAGAGAAAAATGGGTTGTCAAATCAGATCTGCAGGAAATTCATCTTTGGGATCAAAATGACAAGGTATCCAGTGTAGGAAGTATTAATTTTTATCAGTTATTTTTTGAAACTAAGTTTAAATCAATCAATGTGCGGTTGGGAAGACAAAGTATTTTATTGGATAATGGCAGATTGTTCTCTGATGCTCCCTGGGCACAACAAGGAAGAGCTCATGAAGGATTACGAATAATGAAATCTTCTAAAAATTTTTCTAACGATTTTTTCTTTTTGTTTACCCGAAAATACAATACCGAGTTTGAATCAGCTTATTCTCCCGTAGCATCCAATAAATACAAATATCTGCTGATAAATAATTTTAGTTACACTACTAATAATGGATTTTCATTCAATTCAATGAATGTTGTAGATTTTTTAGAGAATACAAATTCCGGACAATTAAATACCCGTGCAACGACAGGAGGCAGAGTAGAGTTTAAAAAGAAACAATGGTATTATACTTTAAATTCCTATCTTCAGTTTGGACGTAATGCTAAAAGTCAAAGCTTATTGGCTTACTATTTTCAGCCCGAAATTAAATTCTCTTTAGAGAAATCTACCTGGCGTTTAGGTGCTGAAATAATTAGCGGAAGCAGACCTGGATTATCAGGCAATAACTCCGGAGACTTTGATGTTTTGTACGGAGTTACGTGGAAATTCAATGGTAATATGAATATGTTTACAAGATTTCCAAATGATGTTAATGGAAAAGGCCTAATAAATCCTTATCTGTTTACTACATTTCCTTTAAATCCTAAGTTATCCCTTCGGTCTGATTTTCATCTTTTTTATACTCAATATCCTCTTCTAAACAATTCAGGCCAGGAAATGACAAAGTTTCTCGGATTCGAAAATGATCTTTCTTTGAAATATATCCCCGTTAAAGAACTTGAAATAAATTATGCATTTTCTTTTTATACATCAGCCAATACGATGAAGTATCTGCCAAAGGTATTGGATGAAAACAAGCTTTCTGTTTGGAGCTACCTTATGATTTCGTATACTTTTAATGCTGTAAATTCAAAGTATTACAAAAACTAATTATTTTGATGATATGAAGTACTTTCCTAATGGTTAATTTCAAGTTTATATCCTTTACTGCGTATCACAACAATGTTGATATTTGGATCTGATTCCAGTTTTTTTCTAAGTTTGGATATAAACATATCCAGGCTACGGCCTACCACAACTCCTTCGTCTTCCCATATTTCTTTTTGCAGTCGGCTTCTCTCTATGGTTTTGTTGGGAGATAATGCAAAAATGAGCAATACACGGGTTTCTGTTCCGGTCAGTTCTATTGTTTTTTCATTTATGATGAGCTTCCGATTCTTCGCATCGAACAACACCGAACCCAAAGTGTACATAGCGGTGTTTTGATTTTCAGGCAAAGTTTTTTGTGGCTTAACAGGTCTCAAAAAAATAAATCCAATTAATGCTAAAAATGACAGGCTGCCCAGAATATGTCCATTTTGTGCTGTATTTATTCCTGTTGATTTGAATTTAATATTAATCATGTAACATGCTCTTGGTTGCTTTCTTCCTATGCAGGTTACAATGTCATCTTTTTTATTTTTAGAGATAGCGTATCCATAGGCTACACCTGAGTTATCACAGTTCAGAACATTAACAATATAATCATCGGCGAGTGGATCTTTAGCCAACAAACGCTGAGTTATATTAACGAGCGAGGCAGGTTGAAAAGTGAGGTCATTCTCAAACCTGATCTGGTATTCATTTTCGGCGATTATTTTTACCGGGAGCACCCTTGATGTACTGTCGCCTGATTGTAAAAGTAGTTCATGTCCAATCATGCGAAGCAAAACTTCCCTTCTTGCAAAAACAAAGTCATCACTATCAGTCATACTGAAAGCCGCACAGATTACACATACAAACGAGAGTAATAGTAATCGGAACAGGTACTTGCGTTTTCCTGAGAAGAGGTTTTGACTAAGATGCATAGTGTCAAGTTTTTATTTACAAAGTTTACATTTTTATTTACAATTCTAATCTCTCAAGCCGAAAAATATCAAACTAATTTTGCTTCATAAACTTTAAAAAGAAACAAAACTATGTTATTAATTAAACCTTCAAAAGTATGAAAAAAATCATTTATGCGCTGATCTTACCGCTGGTTGTGGTAAGCGGACTATTATTTACATTCGCTCTTTTCGCAAATGGCTCGGATATTAATCGTGAAATTAAAAATGAAACTTCTAAAAAGTCAATTCAAAAAAACCTCTCTGCTGCTGAAAGGAAAGCGGCATTGAAAAAATGGGAGGCTACCCCTGACGGTATAATGTATAAAAAATGGGAAGCATCTCCTGCTGGTAAAAAAGTGTATGCAAGTGAAGATAAAATAAGGAAATCCATCAGAGATTACACCAATATGGAGGGAGTTGTAACCTCTCTTTCTCTTCCGTCAGGTTCACGATTAGGTTTCGGAGTGATAGTAAGAATTAATGGTGATGATTACATACTTAGTTTTGCTTCAGTAAAGTCGGATAATTATTTTTTAAACTTTAACAAAGAAGCTCAGCAATTGCTTAGCCTGAAAGTTAACGATAAAATAATTATAAGAAGTCATAGCGTATCGCATGCGCCTAAATATGCATATCCAATACTATCAGGCGACTATGTAGAACGCGACAGTAAAATAATTTATAAACGTGCGCCTCGCAAAGGTGGTTGCTAAGCAGATAAATCATCTAAATCAATTACTTTTTAATCAATATAATTTTTATAATATGAACAACAAGCTATCTATCACTTACTTAATTTTAATTATTACACCTATCGTCTTTAGTTGTCGTGGCCCTGTAAAAGAAGAAAATAAAAACAACACATTGGCAAGCTCCTTATCAGTAGATGCAGCAAATGAAAAATACGTTATAGATATCAAAGAAAGTGTTGTGACATGGAAAGGGTCTAATCTACTGGGTTCAAATAATCACACAGGATATGTCTATATATCAAAAGGAGAACTGATAATTAAAAACGGCAATCTTATGGGAGGTACAGCCGAAGTGGACATGAATACTATTGAAGATGAAAAACACGGGAGAAATAATGGACTTGTTGATCATTTAAAAGAGCCTGATTTTTTTGATGTTAAAAAATTTCCCTCTTCAACAATCGTACTTTCTAAAGCTGCGCCAATAAACAGCGAGAATAGGAAAGTTGCAGGCAACCTGACTATTAAAGGGATCACTCAGCCAGTTACTTTTCCAGCCAAAATGGAGATTAAAGATGGAATTGCCAAACTGAATGGCAGACTGGTCATTGACCGGACAAAATGGGATATCCGTTATAAATCAGGAAAATTCTATGATCTTTTGGCTGATCAGACTATATCGGATTCTATAGAATTCTATATAAAGATTGTAGCAAAAAGATAAATCTGAATTGATTTGTCAAGTTTCAAAAAATCTTATAAAAAACTTCTTAAGAAATTAAGGAGTTTTTGGTAGGCTGTGTGGATTTGCAATCGAACACTTAATCCCTGATTTTGACATTTTTTGAAGCTGTAAAATGAGTTATTTAATTAAGAAATGGTAATATGAAATATTTTTATTTTTCGTTAAGCAATGGTATTATATTATTTTCATCCAGTGAGTAACTATCATTTTCGAGATATAATTTTTGAAAAGCTAATAAATCGTTTAGAGTGTCTTCAAGCATCCGGTACATTTTTCTGAAAAAATCTTCTCTGCTAAATCCTGGATTGAAAATCATTGTCATCTTCACAATTCCATCAGAATTATTGTTATACCCGTGAACTGAAAATCTAGGTATGTGGATTACACTTCCTGTTTCCGCTGTCACTTCTCCAGTTGCTGTAAGGACAGTCAAAATTCCTTCACGGACTATGAATGTTTCGTCCATTTCTTTGTGGTAATGCAATTTCGGACCTCTTGTATTTGCTTCCATTTCAATTTCATATAAGCCAAGTTGATTATTGGTTAAAGTGGTCGGAATAATTACTTTTAATTTATTTCCGTGGCTTTGAAACTGCTCATTTTTATGTGATGGAACGATGACTGAGTCGTCATTCCATTCTTTTAAAAGTAGATATTTCATGGTTTTAGTTTTGTGGAATATCTTCAACCAAAATTTCATTTCCTGCCTTGTCGAAATAGGTACAAGTCATTTTATCCATACAGATTTCCCATTTTTCGATGCCAAAACCTGCACACATTTTAATGAAAGTTAAGAAATCTGTTTTGCCCTGCTGATGAGAAATCAACTCGGCTTTAAATTCATCAGTTTTTGAAGTGTAGGCTATTACTAACGGTTCATACTTTGCAGGCACTTTTGCTATATAATCGTTTGAACCGTGATAATCAATATGTCCATCGGCTACATAAGCTTCATAGTGAGTAACGCCTAATAACTTAATTTCCTTGATGTATGACGGAAAGTCTGCACCTGATTTTACTTTACGATGAGCTGTTTTGATTTGTTCTACTGTAAACATTTTTTCTTGTTTTTTAATTGTTAAACGATTTTTTGAATTACACGCAATCATAATGCTCAAACTTGATAGTATGATTGTCGGTTTCAAAATTGATTTTATCATTGTCTTTACATTAAGATTGCAATGCAAAGATGAGATGATAAAAAAAACTGTAATTGTAAAAAATCGTTTCCCTACAAGAAGCGTTTGAAATTTTCAGGAGTGTCTCCTGTAAATTGTTTGAAGTCTTTGATGAAATGAGCCTGATCAAAGAAATTGTTTTCGTAGCAGATTTCAGTCAACGTTTTAGTTTTGTTCAAATTATCAAGAACTGTATTGAAACGAACAATTGAAGCAAATTTTTTAGCAGTAGTCCCTACCACTTTTCTAAATCGCTTTTCAAACGGACTCTGACTGATAAATAGCTTATCGCTTAATTCTTTAATACGGATAGTTCCATTACTTTGATAAATAAGCTTAACAGCTTCAACAATCAATTTATCTGTTTCCAGGTCTTTAAGTTGCGATATTAAAAACTGCTCAACTACCTTAATTCGATTTTTATCGGAAGTAGCAGTTACTATTTTTTCTTCAACTTCCGCAACGCTATTTTTGTCAAAAACAGCATCAAGTGAAAGGCTTAAATTAAAGAGTTCATTGGCAGGATGTGAGGCAAAATGAGCAAAGCCAATTTCAGTAAAGTAAACCAAGATTGTTCCGATGTCTGCCGAACTTTTAAAGATTTTATAACCGTCGGTAATTCCGGTAATTCCTGCTGTAGCCAGTTTGCATTTGGTATTATCTTTTAGGGTTTCAAGCTGACCTCTGTACTGAAAACCAAGAACCATTCCCGATGAAGGAAAAACTTTATATTCATTTTCCAATTCGTTCTCCGACACTACAAAATATTTAATGTAGGGCCTTAATTGTTCAGTTGGAAAATGCTTTTCAAATTTCATTGTTTGTCTTTTATCTCTGTAAAGTTTTACAATAGTAAAATAAAAAAAGAATACTATGAATAATGTTTTTGAAAAAAAACTTTAAAATCAAATGACTTTGGAGGTTGCTAAATTTTTGTGGCTATCAGGAATTACAATCGAACACTCAATTATAATTCTGACGTTTTTCTTGTCTGAGAGATACAAAAAACTAAACTGTATAAAAAATAGGATTAGTTTTTCTACATCTTAATTTTAATCTAAACGTTTTAAAATGAGCAATCGTAAACGTTCTTCATGCTCCTCTCCCCAATTCCCAATAGCTGAAATTACAGGAATTAGTGTTTTTCCAAAATCTGTCAGGCTATATTCGACTTTAGGAGGCACTACAGGGTAAATAATTTTTGAGACAAGTTCATGTTCTTCTAACTCCTTCAGCTGAATATTTAAAACCCTGCGTGAAGCATCCGGTATTTTACGCTGCAATTCACTTGGCCTTTTATGGCCATCATTAATAAACCAAAGCAAACGTATCTTCCATTTGCCGTAAAGTACTTCACCTATTAGGTCAAGCCCGCAGTTTAAGTTAGGTATTGTTTTTCTTTCATACATATTACAAAAGTAATCCTATGTTCCTATATATACAATAGGGGAATAATTTATCCCTATATGAATCGTAACTCCTTACTTGTGAGTAAGTAACATACTTCCGAGATTTGTACTATAGAAATTTAAAATACAACATAGGATGGATTATCAAAATGAATTATCAGGGAAGATTGCCTTAGTAACAGGAGGTACAAAAGGAGCAGGAAAGGCAATTGCAGAAAGATTGCTGCAAGCGGGTGCAGCGGTAATTATTACCGCAAGAAATGCACCAGAAAAAGAAAATAACAAGCTGCATTTCATTCCTTCGGATTTAAGTAAGAAAGAAGGAGTACAAAAAGTAGTCAGCGAAGTGCTATCGGTTTATGGAAGACTGGACATTCTTGTGAACAACCTCGGTTCCTCAACAACACCCGCTGGTGGCTTTAGCGTATTAACCGATGAAGATTGGGAATCAACCCTACAGGCTAATTTGCTTGCTCCTGTTCGACTAGACAGAGGATTTTTGCCACAAATGATAGATCAAAAAAGTGGTGTCATTATTCATATTGCCTCAATCCAGGGCAAATTGCCTTTGTATGATTCTACTTTGCCTTATGCCGCTGCAAAAGCAGGATTAAGAAATTATAGTAAAAGTTTATCGAATGAAGTTACGCCTAAAGGTATTCGTGTGCTGACTGTTTCACCGGGATGGATAAATACAACGGCATCCAAAGCGTGGTTGGGTGAGATTGCAAGAAACGCAAATAGTACTGTAGAAGAAGCTCAACAAAGTGTTATGGATGCGTTGGGTGGAATACCTTATGGCAGGCCTGCCGAATCGGAAGAAGTAGCTGAATTAATTGGTTTCCTTGTTTCACCAAGAGCTAGTTATTTAACAGGAACAGAATTTATAATCGATGGTGGTACAGTGCCCACAATTTAATAATCTTTAAGAATAAAAATGAACTTACCAAAAGTAATAATTGACCTGATAAAAGCGCAAAACGAATTCGACAGTGTTGCCTATGCTAATTGTTTTTCAGAAACTGGAGTAATGCTTGATGAAGGTAAGACCCATAAAGGAAGGGTTGAAATCCAACATATGATAGACGAGGCAAATAAAAAGTACCAATCAGTGATGAATCCTCTTGAATATACTGAAAATGATACGAAGAGTATCTTATCAGCAACGTGTTCGGGTACATTTCCAGGAAGCCCGATAACATTAAAATTTCATTTTGATATTATTGATGGACAAATTCAACATTTAAAAGTAACAGATTAAAAAATAAAAGAGAGTGTGACTGTTTACTGTAAATTATTAAATGACAAAGCCATTGGAATCCAATGGCTTTATTGTCTTTTGTGGGCGATGAGGGGTTCGAACCCCCGACCCCCTCGGTGTAAACGAGGTGCTCTGAACCAGCTGAGCTAATCGCCCTTTCGGGTTGCAATGTCTTGCGTTATTGCGAGTGCAAATATACGTTAGTTTTTCAGTTCTCCAAAGAAATTGCTTTAAAAATTCAAATAATTTGCACTAAAACTTATATTTTGCTGGAATTGAATTTGTTATAAAAGTGTTTTTTTGAACTTTTTTACCCTAATTTGATTCTGGCTTATCCTAAAGGCAATTCTGCAACCACAAAAGTACTTCCGCCTACATAAATAAAATCATTTTCACAGGCATTTTTCCTGGCTGCTGCAAAAGCATCTTTCACAGAATCGTATTTTTCGCCAAATAAATCCTGATTTTTCGCCGCTTCTTTGAGAATTTCAGTAGCCAAACCTCTGGATGAATCCGGTCTGCAGAAATAATAAATTGCCTTTTTTGGGAAAAGAGGTAAAATCGAATCCAGGTCTTTGTCGTTTACAACGCCCAAAACAATATGCAGATTCTCAAAAGTTTCTTTCCGGATCTGATTCATGACAACTGTCAGGCCATGTTTGTTGTGTGCCGTGTCGCAAATAATTTTAGGGTTTTCACCCAATTGCTGCCATCTTCCCTGCAAACCTGTGTTTTTGAAAACTTGTAATAAACCTTTTTTTAAATTTTCATCAGAAACTTTAAATTTGTTTTGAGCATTTAAAACTGCAATGGTCTCCTGAACTGTTTTTTTATTATGAAACTGATAATCGCCAATTAAATCAGAAGGAAAAACTTCAGCAATCAAATCGGATGCAAAATAAATCGGAGCCTTTTTTTCTTCGGCTTTAGCCAAAAAAACTGACTGTGTTTCCGGAGTATATTCGCCAATGACAACGGGAACATTCGGTTTAATAATGCCTGCTTTTTCTCCCGCAATAGCTTCCAGTGTGTTTCCTAAAAACTGTGTATGGTCCAAACCAATATTTGTAATTACTGAAATTAAAGGCGTGATAATATTTGTAGCGTCTAATCTTCCGCCTAAACCAACTTCAATGATAGCAATATCAACTTTCTCAGAAGCAAAATAATCAAAAGCCAGACCCACTGACATTTCGAAAAAACTCAAATCATTGGCTTCAAAAAAATCTTTGTGTTTGGCAATAAAATCGATAACAAATTCTTCTGAAATTTCTACGCCGCTAATTTTTATTCTTTCCCTGAAATCTTTCAAATGTGGCGAAGTGTACAATCCAACCTTATATCCGGATTCCTGTAAAACAGAAGCCAGCATATGCGAAGTTGATCCTTTTCCGTTAGTTCCGGCCACATGAATGCATTTTAACCTGTTTTGAGGATTATCAAGATGCGCCGCCAATAATTTAATGTTGGTTAAGTCTTCTTTGTAGGCAGAAGCGCCCAGAAGCTGATACATCGGCAATTGATTAAACATCCAGTTTGTTGTTTCCTGATAGTTCATTTTTGAATAAAAATAGGGGTTAATTGAAATAATTTTCGATTTTATTAGTTTAATAATAGAGTGAAAATTATCTTTATTGCAAATTTCAAATATTTTTTAGAATTAATTATTATAAACCAGAATTAATATATGTTTAGCTTCATTCAATTACAAACTGATACCATCGCAAATGCCGCATCTAACGTAGTTATCGAACAAGTTGCACCCAATACAGAAATCTCAGTTTTAGGATTTATCTTAAAAGGAGGTTTTTTCTTAATACCAATTGCCATTTTATTATTTTATACCATTTATGTTATCATTGAACGCTATTTGTATATCACAAGAGCATCAAAAATAGACAATCGTTTAATGCAGGATGTGGGAGACAAACTGCACTCCGGAAATATAGAACTGGCCAGATCTATTGTAGAAAGAAGCAATACGTCTGCCGGAAATATTTTAAAAGAAGGCGTTTTGGTTATCGGGCGTCCGATTGCTGAAATCGAATCGAATATGGATCGTGCCGCCGATATTGAAATTGGCGAAATGGAAAGCCGTTTAGGGCATCTTGGACTTATTGCAGGTATCGCACCAACGCTTGGATTCGTCGGTACTATTTCTGGTGTAATTAAGATTTTCTACAGCATTTCGGTAACAGAGAATATTAGTATCGGAAACATTTCCGGTGGATTGTACGAAAAAATGATCAGTAGTGGGGCAGGACTTATTGTGGGGATTATTGCCTACAGTGCGTACCATATTCTGAATGGTAAAATTGACGATTTTGCCTTGAAAATCCAGAAACAAATATTAGAATTTGTCAATATAATTCAAAGAGCATAAGCCATGTCAATCAAGAGAAAAAGAAGATTTCATGCTGAGGTGGCGACATCGTCGTTAAGTGATATTATGTTTTTCCTGCTGTTGTTTTTCCTGATTATTTCAACGCTTGCAAATCCGAATGTTATTAAAATGACTTTGCCAAAAGCAAAATCCAATGAAAAAACGAATAAACAATTAATCAGTTTATCTGTTACTGAGGATAAAAAGTTCTATATCGACAAACAGCCGGTAGAGTTCGAAGAATTAGAAACCAGTCTGATGTCAAAAATAGGAGACGATAAAGAACAGACAGTTGTAGTTCGTATTCCTTTTAATCTTCAGGTTCAGGATCTGGTAGATGTATTACAGATAGGAGTAAAGAATAATTTAAAATTTGTAATTGCGACGAGTCCAAAGTAAATAATAATTTGGGCGTGACCACAATAAAAAAATGGGCTAATCAGCAGTGTGTTGATTGGCCCATTTTTTTATTCCGGTCGGGCTATTTCCGCTACTTCGGTAGCCAGCTGCAAACGAAGTTCACTGAACTCCGATGAAAATAAAGATTAAGTGAAGTAATCCCTCACGCGAGAAAAGAGAGTATGGAAGAAAGAAAAAAGAGCACAGAGGAAGAACATAGATTAAAGAAATAGTAACCATAAAGTATGTCATTTCGACGTAAGGAGAAATCACACAAGAAACTCCACAAAGAAATGTCGATAATCTTTGGCGATCAGCTAGTGTGATTTCTCCTCCGTCGAAATGACAAAAAAATGTAATAAAAAAGGCTTTCTAATCATTTTCAGAAAGCCCTTTTTATGTGATTGATTAATCTGTGTTAATCCGTGAAATTTGTGTTTTCTAATTCAAACTAAAATTATAAATAATCTTGCCCACTTGTTTGGCAGGAGCATTACTGTCAGCATCCCATTTGGTATTCATTGCCGCAATTTTTGCCTGATCTAATAAACATCTGGCTAAGTTGGTTGTTCCTTTTATTCCAGGCGTTGCACTGATTGTTTTTCCACTTTGGTCAACAGTAACTTCAACAACTACTTTTCCGGCCTCATCACAAGTATATTTGGGTGCCGGTTTAGAAAGTGCTTTACGGTTTCCAAGTGAATAACCTGATCCACCGCCTGTACCTCCTCCGCTTCCTGCTCCGTAACCGCTTCCGGTACCAATTCCATTTCCGGTTCCGTTGCCACCACCGGTTCCTCCTCCAGAACCTCCACTTCCGTAATAACCTCCGGAACTTAGGCTTCCATTTGCTTTTCCTTTATTTCCGGCTACTTTATCATCGCCGTCTCCTCCTTTGTTTGAACCTTTTAAAATGCTCGATAACGCATCATTGGTAGAATTAGAAACTTTAGGTTTTTCAGGAACAGGTTTTGTAACCGGTTTTTCTACCGGAGTAGGTTTTTTAGGTTTTTCTTTTGTTGGAATAACAACATCGTTATCTGCGGCTGTGTTTTCCTGAGTAATGATTGCTTCTTCTTCAGGAGTTGCTTTTGAAGGAGCTTGTTTTACATTGTTTTTTACATCCAGAACTTCGCTTTTATAATTGGCTCCAGATCCTAAATCGCTGTCTCCAAAATTCACCGTTACGCCACCGCCACCGCCGCCTTCTGCAAGTGCAACATTGTTTTCAGGATTATAAGGAGGCCAGAAACGTATAAAAAACAGTAATAGCAGTAACACTGCGTATATCGCTGTGGAGATTAATAATGATTTCTTTTTGTCAGAAGAAATTGCAGCGTCTGCTTTGTTGGGATTAATTTTATAAGGGTTCATTTTCATTGAACTATTTTCAATTCTGAATTTTGTATGCTATTAAATAAAAACGTTTAAAAGTACTAAAAATTGTTTAGAATTAAAGGGATAATTTAACCGCAAGATGCACAAAGGTTTATCTAAGGAGCGCTAACTTATTTCTCGCAAAGTCGCGAAGTAGCAAAGTTTTTCTTTTTAAGTTTTTATTTGCGACTCTGCGTCTTTGCGAGATTAAATACAAACGGCTTTGCAAACTCTGCGGTTAAGTTTTATAAACAAAAAAACGGACCAAAGATTATTTAGCCCGTTTAGAAATGATGTATAAAAAATTACACTAACTGTTTCAGCGCAATCTCAAAAGCAGTTGCACTAATATTTGTTTTTGACGGATTTAAAGCATGGGCTTTTATAATCGCATTTTTGATGATTTCTGAAGTATCATTAAAGATCGCTTCATCAGTCATTTGAACTTTTTTCTCCATAAAATAAGCAAAAACTCTCGCCATTCCGCAATTCGAAATAAAATCAGGAATCAGACTTACTTTATGGTCAACTTCTTCCATAATCGATCCGAAGAAAATTTCTTTATCCGCAAAAGGAACATTCGCTCCGCATGAAATAACTTCTAATCCATTAGCGATTAAGCTGTCAATCTGAGTTTGAGTAACTAATCGTGAAGCAGCGCAAGGAGTAAATATTTCGGCACCAATGGTCCATATTTTTGAGTTGATTTCTTCAAACGGAATCATATTCTCTGCGACTAATTTGTTTCCGTCCTTGTTTAAGAATAGTGTTCTGATTTCTTCAAAAGTAAAACCGTCTTCTTTAATCAAACCTCCGTCACGATCAATAATTCCGATTACTTTGGCACCCATTTCTGCCAGATAAAAAGCAGCAGCAGAACCAACATTTCCAAATCCCTGAACTATTGCTTTTTTACCTTTTATATCGCCGCCATAAGTCGTGTAAAAATGGCGGACAGCTTCAGCGACACCAAAACCGGTAATCATATCTGCTACGGTATATTTTCTAGTTACATCAGGTGAGAATTTTGGATTTTCTATAACTTTTATAACACCTTGTCGTAATTGTCCAATTCTATTAATTTTATCAGCTTCTGTTGGTTTAAAATGACCGTTAAAAACACCTTCCTGAGGATGCCAGACACCGCATTCTTCGGTCATAGGGATTACTTCATGAATTTCATCAACATTTAGATCTCCGCCTGTACCGTAATAACTTTTCAATAATGGGGAAACGGCTTTGTACCAGCGTTGCAAAACGCCTTTTTTTCGAGGGTCGTTAGGGTCAAAATTAATTCCGGACTTAGCGCCTCCAATTGCAGGACCCGAAACAGAGAATTTAACTTCCATTGTTTTGGCCAGGGATAAAACTTCATTCATGTCAAGGCCTTTTCTCATTCTGGTGCCTCCACCTGCGGCTCCTCCACGAAGTGAATTAATCACAGTCCAGCCTTCGGCTTCTGTTTCAGAATCCTTCCAGTTAAAAACAATTTCAGGTTCCTTATTTTCAAATTGCTGCAATAAATCTTTCATTTTGTTGAAATATGTTTAGTTTGTGTAAAAGTATGAAATAGAATAATGCGAATAATGTATTTTGCTCCAATTTTATTTAATCAAAAAAAGAAAGCCGAAAACAACTAAGTTTTCGGCTTTAAAAGTTTATAAAATCAGGAAATATTACTGGCCTAATAAATTTTTCTTTAATGTTTCATCAACTGGTTTGTCTGAAAGCCAGATTCCGAATAATGCTTTTTTGAAATCAAATCCAGTAATTTTTCCTTTCAAGGCTTCATTTTTAAAAACATTGATGGTTTGATCAATTGGATTATAAGCTAAAATGAAGACATCTTTTTCTGTGATTTTATCACTTAAAAGGGTTTTTAACTGTTCGATTCTCGGTCTTAATTCTTCAAGATTGCTTCCGGCAGATTTTTCAAAACCTACATTCATGGCTTTAGTTAATTTGTTGGCAGAAACCATAGACGAAGTAATTTCAATTCGTATCGCCATTTCAGTGTCGCTGTCAATGATAAATTGAGGATCCTGAGTTAATTGAGATAGATACAATGCCTGCACATACACTTCTAACCACATTTTTGATCTTCCGCCGGCACCGTTAAGTTGTAAAGTTTTGTTTAGAACTTCAATTTTTCTTGGAACCGTAACGCCATTTACATCTATATGTGTTTGAGCGGATAATGAGAATTGTATGCTTAAAAGCAGTGTGAGCAATAGTAAAATCTTTTTCATAGTCATTCGTGATAATTTGTTTTAGTGTTTTTTGTTTTTTGCAAAAATACTGTTAATTTCTAAAATTCAGGGTTTTAAACGGTAAGTTTTTTGTGATATTGTTTTTGGTTTTTAAAATCTATTAGATTCAGAATCAAAATAGTAAGAGGAGTTTTACTGCGGATCTGTATTCGTTTTATGTTTTTATGATTTTATGCTTTGCAGAATATTTAAATCACTTTCTTTTAATTTTTCTTATCCATAATTTTACTCTTAAATTCTGAATAATATATTATGAAATTATAGTTTTACTGAGTTATTTCTAACACAGTAACGAAAACGTTATCGTATTTTTGGATAAAAACCTAAAATACTATGCATGCATTGTTATTTGGTATTTAAAATTTATCTTTGAAAAGCTATTTTATGGAAACAGGAAGAGCACTTTAACAACTAAAGAACCACTATTATGGATTTTAATCTAACAGAAGAGCATTTAATGATTCAGCAGGCTGCGAGGGATTTTGCACAAAACGAATTGTTGCCGGGTGTAATTGAAAGAGATGAAAAGCAAATTTTTCCGACTGAACAGGTAAAAAAAATGGGGCAGTTAGGATTTATGGGTATGATGGTTGACCCAAAATACGGCGGAAGCGGTCTGGATACAATTTCATATGTAATTGCTATGGAAGAAATCTCCAAAGTAGATGCATCAGCTTCAGTGGTGATGTCTGTAAATAATTCATTAGTTTGTTGGGGATTACAGGAATTTGGAACTGAAGAACAAAAACAAAAATATTTGCCGGGTCTTGCCTCGGGTGAAATTCATGGTGCTTTTTGCTTAAGCGAGCCGGAAGCAGGTAGTGATGCTACTTCCCAAAAGACTACCGCTATTGATATGGGTGACCATTATTTGGTAAACGGTACAAAAAACTGGATTACAAACGGCAACACAGCATCGGTCTATTTGGTCATTGTCCAAACGCATGCCGAATTGAAGCATAAAGGAATTAATGTTCTTATTATGACCAAAGATATGCCAGGCTTTTCGGTTGGGCCAAAAGAACAAAAAATGGGTATTCGCGGTTCTGATACACATTCCCTAATGTTCAGCGATGTGAAAGTTCCAAAAGAAAACAGAATTGGAGAAGACGGTTTCGGATTTAAATTTGCCATGAAAACGCTTGCGGGAGGTCGAATCGGAATTGCTTCTCAGGCTTTGGGAATCGCTTCAGGAGCTTATGAACTTGCTTTGAAATATTCAAAAGAGCGTAAAGCCTTCGGAACAGAAATTTGCAATCATCAGGCGATTGCTTTCAAATTGGCAGATATGGCAGTAAATATTGAGGCTGCCCGTCATTTATGTATGAAAGCCGCGTGGGACAAAGACCAGCATAAAAATTATGATGTAAGTGGAGCAATGGCAAAATTATTTGCTTCCCAGACTGCTATGGATACAGCGGTAGAAGCAGTTCAGATTCACGGAGGAAACGGTTATGTAAAAGAATACCATGTAGAACGTATGATGCGTGATGCCAAAATTACCCAGATCTATGAAGGAACTTCAGAGATTCAGAAAATTGTAATTTCAAGAGCCGTTATTTCAGAATAATTCTCTCTCTTTTTAATATCCTGAACCCTTTCTGCTTTTTTAGCTTTGAAAGGGTTTTTTTACGATTATTTTTTTTACTTTTCATAAATTTATTTTTATGAAAAAACTATACTTTCTTCTGCCCTTTGCTTTATTGGGATGTAAATCCGGTATTTCAACAGTTAATCAAAAAACTTCATCGTCAGTAGCAGAATCAACTGAAATCATATATCAGATTGAACAAAATGATGTTTCTGATTTTTTAAAATACCTTTCGTCAGATGAATTGGAAGGAAGAGAAACGGGAACACCCGGAATTGAAAAAGCAGCTGTTTTTCTGGAAGACTTTTTTAAAAAGAACAATGTAAAACCGTATTTCAGTACTTATCGTGACACGCTTACTAATTTTAAAGCACCTGCCTATAATATTCTTGGCTGGTTAGAAGGAACTGATCCGGAACTCAAAAAAGAATTCGTGGTTTTGAGTGCACATTATGATCATATAGGTTTGTTGAAAAACAAGCAGGGTGATGTGATTAATAACGGTGCCAATGATGATGCTTCGGGCGTAACTGTCGTAGCAGAAATGGCTAAATATTTTGCGAAGACAAAATCGAATAAAAGAAGCATGCTTTTTGTGTTTTTTGCCGGTGAAGAAAAAGGATTGTTAGGATCGAAAAGTTTAGTGCAAAAACTTAAAAAGAACGATTTTAACTTATATGCCCAGTTAAATATAGAAATGGTTGGTGTGCCAATGAAAAGGGATTATCTGGCTTATATCACAGGTTTTGACAAATCAAATATGGCGGAGCGAATTAATCAGTATACCGGAAAAAATACGATTGGTTTTTTGCCAAAAGAAGCTGAATATGAACTTTTTTACCGTTCTGATAATTATTCTTTTTATGATGTTTTCAAAAAGCCATGCCAGTCCATAAGTACTTTTGATTTTGAAAACTTTGATTTTTATCATCACCCTTCAGATGAATTTCAGGTGATGAATATTCCTCACATAACTAAATTTATTCAGGAATTTTTACCTGCTGTGACACAAATAGCGACAACTTCAATGCAGGAAATTACGATGACTAAATAAAGATTCTTTTTTAGAAGATTTGATTATTTTTGTGGCATGAAAAATATTATAATTACAGGAACTTCAAGAGGAATTGGTTATGAATTGGCTTTACAGTTCGCAGATGCTGGTCATCAGGTTTTAGCCATTTCAAGAAAAATTCCGCAAACGCTTTTAGAACACCAAAATGTTACCTGTCTTTCAGTTGATCTGGCAGATGAATCACAACTCGATATTGTAGCAGATTTTCTTTCATCAACCTGGAGAAAAGTAGATGCTGTTGTACATAATGCCGGTGCTCTTTTGCTAAAACCTTTTGCAGAAACGACTCAGGCTGATTTTGAAAGCATTTATAAAGTGAATGTTTTTGCCGTAGCCAATCTTACCCGAATTTGTTTGCCGTATCTTGAAAAAGGTAGCCATGTCGTAACCATTAGTTCGATTGGCGGAGTGAGAGGCAGTCTGAAATTTGCAGGCCTTGCGGCTTATAGTTCAAGCAAAGGGGCTGTTGGTACCTTAACAGAATTATTGGCTGAAGAATACAAAGAAAAAGGGATTTCATTCAATGTTCTGGCATTGGGTTCCGTTCAGACTGAAATGTTAAATGAAGCTTTTCCAGGTTATCAGGCACCCATTTCTGCAGAAGGAATGGCAACTTATATTTATGATTTTACCCTTAACGGAAATAAATATTTTAACGGAAAGGTGCTGGAGGTTTCTTCGACAAATCCTTAACTAATTATAAATTATGAGTTCTGAATTATGAGTGAAAGTATTGTAAAAACTAAAAGTTTTGAATTAGCTGTAAGAGGGGTTAATTTTTATAAATATTTAGTTTCTGAAAAAAAGGAGTTTGTAATGAGCAAGCAATTTTTGCGTTGTGTTACTTCCGTTGGAGCAAATGTTCGTGAAGCTGTCAATGCTCAGAGCAAAGCTGATTTCATTCATAAATTATCAATTGCCCAAAAAGAGTGTGATGAATCTATGTATTGGATTGAAATCTTAAAAGAGACGGATTATATTTCTCTAGCAGAGTTTGATTCCATACATCAACAATGCAATGAGGTGCTAAAAATTAGAAGCATTATAATTACTTCCAAAAAAAAACTTATAACTCATAATTAATAATTTATAACTATTGTGAGCGAAACATTAGCCAAATATATTCCTGAACATGCAGTAAAGCCCATTTTTGATTTGATAGTGGCCAATCAGGTGCATCTTAAAATCGTTAATGAGCGTCAGACGCGTCATGGTGATTACAGGAGAGGGCATACGGGTAAACATGAAATTACGGTAAATGCAAGTTTAAATAAATATCGCTTTTTGATTACGCTGATTCATGAAATTGCACATTTGGTAGCTTTTGAAAAATTTGGACGAAATATAAAACCACACGGTAATGAATGGAAATTGACTTTCCAGCGTTTGATGGTGCCTTTTATTCGTCCGGAAATATTTCCTAATCAAATTCTTCCCTTATTGGCGAGACATTTTAAGAATCCTTCGGCAAGTAGTGATACCGATACCACTTTATCATTGGCTTTGAAGCAATATGATAAGGAAAACGATAAAAATTATGTTTTTGAAATTCCGTATGGAAGTGTTTTCAGAATTAAAAATGGTAAAATATTCAAGAAAATAGCTGTTAGGACAAAACGTTTTGAATGTCTTGAAATCAGTTCCGGTAAATTGTATCTTTTTAATCCGAATGCTGAGGTAGAATTGATAAATATTCAATAAAAAATAATTCCAAATTCCAATTGTAAACGTTGGAATTTGGAATTTTTATTTTGAAATTTTAAAGAGTTTATCCTTTCAAATAAGCTTCTCTAACTTTCTTAAACAAGTTCGAAGAGTAAACAAATTTGACAATGTCTTTATTGTCTGTTCTAAAGATTTCTTCTTTTGTTCCCTGCCAGGCTTTTAATCCTTTTTTGAGGAAAACAATATTCTCTCCAATTTCCATAACCGAGTTCATGTCGTGCGTATTGATTACGGTTGTAATATTGTATTCCCTAGTGATTTCCTGAATCAGATTATCGATCAAAGTTGAGGTATTAGGGTCTAATCCTGAATTTGGTTCATCACAAAACAAGTATTTTGGATTATTTACAATAGCACGGGCAATCGCTACACGTTTTTGCATACCTCCTGAGATTTCAGAAGGAAGCTTTTGATGTGCATCAACTAAATTTACTCTTTCCAAAACAAAATCAACACGTTCTTTTATTTTAGCACGATTGTCGTTAGTAAACATTCTTAAAGGAAAAGCAACGTTTTCTGCTACTGTCATGGAGTCGAACAAAGCACTTCCCTGAAAAACCATTCCGATTTCGGTTCTCAGTTCTCTTTTTTCATCCGGATCCAATTCAGAATAAATACGTCCATCAAACTCAATTGTTCCTGAATCCGGTGTATGAATTCCTAATAGGGTTTTTAATAAAACTGTTTTTCCTGATCCACTCTGACCAATAATAAGGTTGGTTTTTCCGGATTCAAAAACTGTCGAAACACCTTTTAAAACCTTGCTGTCACCAAATGATTTTTCTATGTTTTTTACTTCTATCATTATCCTAATAATAATTGAGTTAATATATAATTAAAAAGAATGATACAAACCGATGTCCATACAAAAGATACTGTACTGGCTCTACCTACTTCAAGTGCGCCGCCTTTCATATAATAGCCATGAAAAGATGGAATTGTAGCTAATAACATTGCAAAAATTAAAGTTTTGATAAAAGCATATGTGATATGAAAAGGGATAAATTCCATTTGGGCTCCTGCAATAAAGTCCTGACTAGTTGAAAACCCGCCGTAAGCGCAAGCAAGCCACCCTCCAAAAATTCCAAGAAACATACTAATTCCAATTACAAAAGGATACATGAATAAGGCTACTATTTTTGGAAAAACAAGATAATTTAAAGAATTAACACCCATAACTTCCAACGCATCAATTTGTTCAGTCACACGCATGGTTCCAATACTGGAAGTTATGTATGAACCCATTTTTCCAGCCATAATTACTGAGATAAAAGTAGGTGCAAACTCCAGAATTACAGATTGACGAGTAGCAAAACCAATTAAATATTTAGGAATTAAAGGATTGGTTAGATTTAAGGCAGTTTGAATAGCTACAACCCCACCAATAAAGAAGGAGATAAAACAAACGATTCCAAGTGAATCAATTATTAAATCGTCGATTTCTTTGAAAATTAATTTTTTCATTACAGGCCATTTGGTCTGTTTGTTGAAAATTTCTTTCAGCATTAAAAAATATTTCCCTACCTGGGATAAATAACGAATTAACATCATAGTTTTACAAATATTGGCTAAGGTAAAAAGAAGTTACGAGTTTTGGGTTATGAGTTCCCGTTTTTCGGTTGTTTTGGCAATCAAATTAACTTTTGTTTCATTTTTTGAAAACGATACTTTCTTATAAATTTAGCCTGTTCAGGAGTAACTAATAAAGGAGTTTTTGCACTTTTTGCCTTCCAAAAACCTCTTATATAATCTAAGAAGAGAAATGGTTTTTTCTTCATCATTGCGAGTTTTGCAGAAGCAATTGCCGTAATCCAAAAACCGTATCCTAAAGTATAAAAAGCTTCTCCTTGTTTGTAACGTGCTATTTTGTTGTAATTGGCACCTGTTGGTTTAAGATGTTTTACATGTAAAGACTGGTCGGTGACAATTTTCCAGCCATAGTATTTGCACAATAATTCATCAACTGTGTCCCAGCCCATTGCAGGGCGTAAGCCTCCAATTTGTTCGAAAGTTTCTTTTCTATAAGCCTTTAAAGCTCCACGAATATGATCTTTATCGGTCAGGTTTTCTAAAATCCATTCGCCATTTTTATCAATATAACAGAATCCGCCAACCATTCCGATTTTTGAATCTGATTCGAAATGTCTGATAATGGTTTCAAAATAGTTTGGTGGGAAAATTAAATCGCCGTCTATTTTTACAATGATTTCATAATCAGAATTCAAGGTTTCGTAACCTTTTTGAAAAGCCTGTATGACTTTGCTTCCCGGCATATGAATCGCATCAGAAGTTTTATTTACAACAGAAATAAAAGGGTTTTCTTTTGCAAAACCCAAAACCACTTCTTCTGTTTTATCGGTAGAATTGTCATTGACAACGACAACTTTTGATGGCAAAACAGTTTGTGAAACCAGAGATTCAAGGGTTAAACCAATTAAATTTTGTTCGTTGTGTGCGGGAATGACGATATAGTACTTCATATTAAAAATTTAGATTTTTAGATTTTTAGATTTTAGATTTTTTACTTTATCTAAAATCAGAAATCAGAAACCGTTAATCTAAAATCTACATTCTGAAATCTAAATTTTTTCAGCGTAAACAATATAATATCTATTTGTAAAGCTTCTTAAAAAAGGTCTTATACCAAATTTCTTTACCGGGTTTGTCCATTTTTGTCTGTCGATGATTTTCCAGCCGGTTTTTTCCAGAAGCCAGTCCAGCTGCCAGTCTTCAAATTCGTGGTAATGTCTGTCCCACATATCTGTTTTAGAACGATAAGCTGGTGAAAACCATAAACGCATCGGAATCGAAATCAATAATTTGTCTGATTTTATTTCGTTTAAGATCGTAAAGGGATTTAATAAATGTTCGAAAATTTCGAATGCAGTTACAACATCAGAATTGGCGTTTTTCAACGAATCCTGATTCAGATCCAAATCTTCTCCGGTTGTATTATTTACAGAATATCCGGCTTCTTTCATGATTTTTGAAAACGGATTTTCAACCCCCAAATCAAGAATAGTTTCAGATGTTTTGATGTGTTTTTGTAAAAACTCCAGGGTAAGTTTAAATCTTTTATTTGGAAACGTTTTTTCGTACATAATATAGATGTGAACCGGGCAGGGCCAGTTCTTGATTTTATGATTAGGTGGCAAATATACAAAGATATCTTCTAGTTTTGGTGTTTTTTAGCCCGGATAGAAATGAAAAGCCCACGACTTAAAAAGTGTAGTTTTTGCAGGTTTAAAGAAGCGACTGGAAGAAGCTTTTTTAAGGCATAAAAAACACATTTTTTAAGTGTGGACTTGTAATGGATAGCCGGAAGAACTATTTATAATTTAATATCTGTAAACAAATGCATTGACATTCATTCCTGCTCCAACCGAAGCAAAAATCACAACATCGCCTTTGTTAATTTCGTGATTTTCGATTTTGCCCTGAATTAACAGGTCGTATAAAGTTGGTACGGTGGCAACACTGCTGTTTCCTAAATCATGGATACTCATAGGCATGATGTCTTTTGGAGGTGTTTTGTCATATAGTTTATAAAAGCGTGCAATGATGGCTTCGTCCATTTTTTCGTTTGCCTGATGGATAAGGATTTTTTTAACCTCATCGATAGCAATTCCACTTTTATCCAGACAGTCTTTCATGGCGCACGGAACATTGCTTAATGCAAATTCGTAAATTTTACGCCCATACATTTTGATGTATTTTATATCCGGATCCAGATCAGGATTGTATGATTTACCGAAGAAAAGAAAGTTGGCTTCATCGTTTGCAAAAGTGGCACTTTCGTAAGATAATAATCCGGCTTCGTCATTTGAGGCTTCTAAAATTGAAGCTCCGGCACCGTCTGAATAAATCATAGAATCGCGGTCATGATCGTCAACAACTCTTGAAAGGGTTTCTGCACCAATAACCAAAACTCTTTTTGCCATTCCGGATTTGATGAAAGCATTGGCCTGCAATACGCCTTCGATCCATCCAGGACAGCCAAAAAGTATATCATAAGCCACACATTTTGGGTTTTTGATATCCAGTTTATGTTTCACACGGGTTGCTAAACTCGGAATCATATCTGACTGAACAGTTCCGGATTTGACATCACCAAAATTGTGCGCAAAGATGATATAATCTAAAGTTTCTTTGTCAATATCAGCATTTGCAATTGCTTTTTCGGCTGCAAAAAAGGCTAAATCTGAAGTTATATGCTGGTCTTCGGCATAACGACGATTTTCGATTCCAGTAATGCCTTTGAATTTTCTTATTACAGTTTCGTTTGGATATCCAAAAGGAGTACCATCTTCATTTAAAAAAACATGTTTATCAAAATCGGTATTCTTAACTTCTTTTTGCGGAATATAGCTTCCGATACCTATTATCTTTATTCTCATTAGTTCTTTTTCCAAAAATTTTAAGCTAATTTATAAATAAATATATTATTTCAACTATAAAAATTATTATGCATGCATATAATTATGGAATAGTAATTTTTTTAGTAATATACTGTCTATTTTTCAATGAAATAAGAGTTTTGACGAATTTTGAACCTTTATAATAAAAAAATGCTCCGACAAATCGAAGCATTTTAATGTATTAGGTAAATTTGAAAAAATTAGTAAGAAATCAAGGTTGTAATACTTGATGCAGGCAAATTGATTCCAAAGTTACCCCCGGAAACAGCAATATTATCAGCTGCTAAATTAGATGAACTGGTTGTTTTGTAACGATTAAATCCAGTGATTGAAATATTACTATAACTAAAAGGCTGATACGTTATTTCGGAATTGTCATTTATAGCTACAATAACTAATTTATTGTCTTTTTTGTATGCCGTAATATAAACACCTGATGAAGGATTTGCAGTACAGTTAACTTTATTAAATCCAGGACGAATCCATCTGGAGAAATGTGTCATTGCATAACCGCGTTTTGTTATGTTGCCGTTTTCATCAAGCAGACCATAGCTTCTTCTTATATACCACCATGTATACATACTGTAACCTGCAATCATACACTTGTGTATTTCTTTAGCAGTGTTCATAGCACCTGTCCAAATGTTAGCATCGTTTGTGTCTGTAATATGCTCTGTCATCCAGACTTCTTTCCCAAAATTTACATATGTTGGATTTGCACCGTATATGTGACCAGCAATATAACTGGTTTTGTTTTTGGCTGTTGTGTTGTTCAGGTAAGTATTAATATAAGTTGTATTCATGTTAAAAGGTTCTGGGGCCATTATTTTAGTACCACAGTTATCTCCCTGGGCAGCAACAAAATTTGCAACTTCTGAAGCTGTCAACTCCATTGATTCATAACTTACATTAATGTTTGGTTCATTTATTGGGCTAATTGCAGCAACTCCTCCTACAGTTGTATTGAAATTTTTAAGGTGTTGTGCGTAAGCAGCATAAGAACTCGTTTTTAGTTTTCCTGCTACAAGATTGTTATTGTCTTTCATTGAAGCCGGTGCAGTCCATGAAGACGCTATGATGGTTGCTCCGTAAGATTTAGCCGCATCAATTGTTGCTTTTTCTGCTGTCCAGTCAGAGCTGTTAGGAGAAATTCTGACTCTAAGGACGCTTAGTCCTAATCCTTCAGTCGTTGAGAAAGCTTTGATTTTTTGATTAGCAGTCAAATCAGCTACCCAGCCCCTGATGTTGGCTCCGCCAAATCCTCTAATGTATTGCTGGACACTAGCGGGCTCAATAGTAGCATTAGAACTTACTTTACCGGTAAGATTGGTAGGTTTTGTATCCTTTTCTGTAGTTATGTTTTCAATTACTGCTGATTCTTCATCTTTAGAACAGCTCGTAAATGTTAAAACACTAATTAATAATAAAGATGCGATTCTTTTTTTCATAATAATGGTTTTTGAGGTTAAATATTTAGCTAATATAATAATAAAAAAACAACCGATTGTGAGAAAAAGTTTAAAATTATAGATTGTAAAATTTTAATTATTAATATTTTAGCTATTTAATCTTATTGTTTTAACTTATTAAGAATATTTTAAAAACTAAAATTAAACAACCGATTGTAAATGGTGATAAGAAAAAAGGATGAATTATTATAAGTGTTGTATTAACTAATAAAAATGTTTTTAATGGAATACAATTTTTATCAAAGGTTGGATATTAATAATTGCAGAAATAAAAAAGAGCTACTAATTAGTAGCTCTTTAATAAGGTATTTTAAATTTTATTGGATCAAATAAAGAATTGCCAATGGAGTTATTTTTAATTCTCCATGTAAGCTTCAATAGGAGCACAGCTGCAAACTAAGTTTCTGTCACCGTATGCATCATCAACACGACGAACAGATGGCCAGAATTTATTTTCAGCTATGTAATCTAATGGGTAAGCTGCTTTTTCTCTGGTGTATGGAAAATCCCAGGTATCCGCTGTAAGCATTGCTAAAGTATGCGGAGCATTTTTCAATACATTGTTTTTATCCTCTGCTGTAGCGGTTTCAATTTCTTTTCGGATTGCAATAAGAGCATCACAGAAACGGTCTAATTCGGCTAAATCTTCAGATTCTGTAGGTTCGATCATAAGTGTTCCTGCAACCGGGAAAGAAACCGTTGGAGCGTGGAAACCGTAATCCATTAAACGTTTTGCGATATCACCCACTTCAATTCCGTTTTCTTTGAATGCACGACAATCTAAAATCATTTCGTGAGCCGCTCTTCCGCATTCTCCTGTATAAAGAATTGGGTAGTGATCTTCGAAACGAGATTTCATATAGTTTGCATTCAAGATGGCGTGCTCTGTAGCGCTTTTTAATCCTTCAGCACCCATCATAGTGATGTAGCCGTAAGAAATCAAACAAACCAAAGCAGATCCATAAGGTGCAGATGAAATTGCTGTAATAGCTTGTTCACCACCAACATTTAAAATTGGATTTGTTGGCAAGAACGGAACTAATTTTTCATTCACACAAATTGGTCCAACTCCAGGTCCGCCACCACCATGAGGAATAGCGAATGTTTTGTGTAAGTTTAAGTGACAAACGTCAGCGCCAATTGTAGCAGGATTTGTTAATCCAACCTGCGCGTTCATGTTGGCGCCATCCATATATACTAATCCGCCATTATCGTGGATTAATTTTGTGATTTCAATAATTGAAGATTCGAAAACGCCGTGAGTCGAAGGATACGTTACCATTAAACAAGATAAATCATCTTTGTGTTCAATCGCTTTTTCTCTTAAATCTTCTACGTCAATGTTTCCTTCCGGAGTCGTTTTCGTAACGATAATTTTCATTCCGGCCATCGCTGCAGAAGCAGGATTTGTTCCGTGAGCAGATGAAGGAATCAAACATACATTACGATGTCCTTCGTTTCTTGACATGTGGTACGCACGAATCGCCATTAAACCAGCATATTCTCCCTGAGCCCCAGAGTTTGGCTGTAATGTTGTTCCGGCAAAACCTGTAATAACATTTAATTGCTGCTCTAATCTTTTCAACATTGTAAGATAACCTTCAACTTGGTCAACTGGTGCAAATGGGTGGATGCTGTTCCAGTTTGGCATTGATAAAGGCAGCATTTCAGAAGCGGCATTTAATTTCATTGTGCAAGAACCTAATGAAATCATCGAGTGATTCAATGATAAATCTTTACGTTCTAATTTTTTGATGTAACGCATTAACTGACTTTCAGAATGATGATTGTTGAAAACATCATGCGTTAAGAAAGAAGATGTTCTTTCTAAAGAGGCCGGTAATTGACTTGCTTCAGTTAATTCAGAAACCGTGAAAGTTTCTTTTCCTAAAGCTTCAGCAAAAATGGCAATGATTTGATTGATGTCTGCAACTGAAGTCGTTTCGTTGAATGAAATCGAAATGCTGTCAGTATCAGCATAGAAGAAGTTTACTTTGTTTTTCTCAGCAACAGCTTTTACTTTTTGAGCGTCTGCTTTTACTAAAATAGTGTCAAAGTAAGCTGTATTGGTTTGGTAAACTCCAAGTTTATTTAAAGCTTCAGCAGTTGTAACTGCAGATGCGTGAACTTTGTTTGCAATGTATTTTAAACCTTTTGGTCCGTGGTAAACCGCGTACATACCGGCCATAACTGCTAATAAAACCTGAGCAGTACAAATATTTGAAGTTGCTTTTTCACGTTTAATATGCTGTTCACGGGTTCCCAAAGCCATACGTAAAGCACGGTTTCCGTTTACATCTACAGAAACTCCGATAATACGACCTGGCATAGATCTTTTGTATTCGTCCTTAGTAGCAAAGTATGCCGCGTGAGGTCCACCGTAACCCATTGGCACACCAAAACGCTGAGTGGTTCCAACTACAACTGCAGCTCCCATTTCTCCCGGAGAAGTTAAAGTCGCTAATGATAAAATATCGGCAGCAAAAGCCACTTTGATTTCGTTTTCTTTTGCTTTAGCAACAAAAGCGCTGTAATCATTTACCTGACCATATTTTCCCGGATATTGTAAAATCGCTCCGAAAAACTCAGTTGAAAAATCAAACGTTTCGTGGTTTCCAACAACTAATTCAATTCCGATTGGAGTTGAACGGGTTTGAAGTACCGATAAAGTTTGTGGTAAAATTTCTTCTGAAACGAAGAATTTGTGCGTATTGTTTTTCTTCTGGTCACGCGTACGAACGTCAAATAGTAACGCCATAGCTTCTGCTGCAGCCGTTCCTTCATCTAATAAAGAAGCGTTTGCGATCTCCATTCCGGATAATTCGATAACAGTAGTCTGGAAATTTAAAATAGCTTCAAGACGTCCCTGAGCAATTTCTGCCTGATAAGGAGTGTAAGCTGTATACCATCCTGGGTTTTCAAAAATATTTCTCTGAATTGGAGCCGGAACGATAGTTGGATGATAACCTAAACCAATGTATGATTTGAATGTTTTATTTTTCTTCCCTAATTCGCGAATATGATTTGCGAATTCGAATTCTGTCATTGCAGGATCTAAATTCAAAGGTGCCTTTAGACGAATATCATCCGGAAGTGTTTCATAAACAAGTTGTTCAATCGATTCCACTCCAATAGTCTTCAACATGTATGGAAGATCGGTTTCTCTCGGTCCAATGTGTCTTAAAGCAAAAGCATCTGTTCTCATTTGTAGCTATCTAATTTTTTAAAAGGAATGTAATTTTATCTTGTATTCTTTTAACTTGGTCAGCAGAATACAATCTTTATTACATTTTAGGATAAATGTGTTGTTTTTTTGTGGTGCAAAATTAAGTATTATTAATAATTTAATGGGTATTTTTAACTTCAATTTTTATGAATTTTTCAACTAAAGAGTTGATTTGTTAACAATTGATTAGATTTGAAATATGAAACAATTAAAACAGATATTCGATTTTTACTTAAATAGCAGTATTCACGTGGCTTTATCGTGTTATGCTTTGGTACGGATTACGTTTCATGTGTTTCATATTCAGTACGATGAACCGATGGCACTTTTTGTTTTTTTCGGGACAATTGTGGGGTATAATTTTGTTAAATATGATGCTTTGGTTCGTGTCAAAAAAAATCCAATCGGAATTCAGCTAAAAATTATTGCTGTTTTGAGTTTTATTTCGGTGATTTTGGTTGGTTATTATTTTTTTCATTTAAAGAAAATTACTCAGATTGTTTCTATAGGTATTTTTGCGATAACAGCACTTTATACGCTGCCGTTTTTTCCAAATAGAAAAAATGCCAGAAATTGGGCTGGTGTAAAAATTTACATTGTGGCAATTTGCTGGGTGGGAGCAACTTTAGTTTTACCTTTAATAAATGCAGAGATTCCGGTTACTACAGATTTTTTTATAAAATGTATTCAACGTTTCATCTTAGTTTTTGTGCTGATTTTAGTTTTTGAAATTATTGATTTAGCAAATGATGATCCTCATCTTCAAACCGTTCCACAGACAATCGGGGTAAAAAAAACTAAACTTTTGGGTTTTTTATTGCTGATCCCGTTTTGGTTTTTAGAGATTTTAATTTCCACTTTCAATTATCGTGATGCTGTAATAAATCTTTTTATGGTTGTGATACTGATGTTGTTTATTGCATTTTCAAATCCTGAACGTCCTAAATATTATACTTCTTTTTGGGTAGAAAGTGTACCCATTCTTTGGTGGCTGATGATCGTTTTTTTGTAAATTAAATTTTTAATATTTATGGGAGAAGATATATACTTTTTAAGATTTAGATTTACTTTTTTACAATTTCTGGCGCTTTTTTTTGGCTGGAATTTCTTTATCTGTTTTATCTGGCCAATGATGATCGAATCTTATTTTGGCGTTACTATATTTGTTTGTGCTTTTTCTTTGGTTTTTGCAATTGCAGTAAATAATGTATTGGCTTTATTACTGTTAGTGGTATTTCAAATCAATAAAAAGATTGTAATTTTCTATCAAAAGGCAATGCTGTTTATTACGTCTTATTTTGGTACTTGTGTTTTCAGCTGGTTTATGCCTCCAATGAGTATTTACGTTTTTCTCGAACATTTGTTTATTAATGCACTGACATTGTTCTTATATTATACTTTCATAATGAAGGCAACTAACAGGGATGGTGTTTAGGAAATAATGTATTTAAAAAAACCGATATTATATAGATATCGGTTTTTTAATGAAAAGATTATAAAGTCTTATTTTGTTTTCTGAGCCGCAAGTGCTTTATTCAATTCGGCTTTCGCTTCGTTTAGTTTTTTTCTTTTTTTGTCGATTTTCTCTTTACTTTCCTTATCCTTAATTGCCTCATTCAAATCAGCAGTTCTTTCCTTAACTTTTTGTTGTTTATCTTTTACTTTTTTATCCAGATCAGTATTGACTGTTTTTGTAGTGCAGTTTTTTTTGGTTTGAATTATGGCATCTTCAACTCCTTTTATTTGATTTTTATTACCAGCTTTTTTAGCCGCGGCGAGTTTTGTGCTTAATTCGCATAATTTCCTTTCACAGCTTTTTAAATCTTTGCAATTACTTTGTGAGAATCCAATAATGGAGAAAGCGAAGAATACTATTGATAAAATTTTGGTCTTTATTGTCATAAGCTTGATTTTTAATTATATATAAAAGTAAGAAATTACGATTTCAAAATGTCCTTATCTAAAAGAATTAGAGTATGATTTATTTTGAGATTATTACTTATTAGGATTTTAAATAAGGTAATTTCAAAATGTACTTAATGACTCCTTTTAAAGGTTTTATGACCAAGAATCTTCGCCTTACATCATTTTTCTCATTTTTTTTAAGTCTGATATAATTTTGAGTCAGAAATAAAATCACTCCATGTCAATTTTCATCTCTTTCGTGACTAACAATTTCCATCTTATGACATTTCTTCTATAAATCCTACAAATCTGATATAGTTTTGATATAGAAAATTAAGTATACTTCTTTGATAATCTTATAGATATAAATTAAAAAGTGGAGCAGATCCCACTTTAAAAAACGAGGCGGTTCTGAAAAGCCTTACGAGTAAGAAAAAAATATAAATTTAAAGTTATGGCAGATTTATTAGCAGGTGCTTATTTAGCAAAAGGCACAATCGGAAATGTAGGAACACCAGGTGCTTCAGTTGCATCATTTAGTTTAGTAGTTGTACCATCTCAGCATTCAGTATCGGGTACAGTGGTAATTACTCAGGCAATACAAGGTCCTGATAGCCGTATTGTAGTTCCGGTAACAGGAAAAATATATGCAACCGGAATTGGAAATGTTACACAGGTTGTTGGTTTAAAAGGACAATATGTTCATTCAGTTCCTCCACCTGCAATTGGTTCTTTCTTAGCTGACTTTGATGCTCATTTAGCTATCGATAACGAATGGAATGGTACCGGAGGTTTTTCATATTTTGGACATACTATAGAAAATGTACCGGTAAAAGCTGTAAACCAGGCTGAATTAGTATAATATTTCAGCAATGCAATTATAATTATCTTTAAAAGGCTCGTTTTATGACAAGCCTTTTTTTAAGATTTTAATTTTAAAAATACAAAAGTTGTATGTTTTTCCAGTGATCCTGTTCCGAATGTTAATATTTAAAGCAAAGTCTTTCGAGAAAATAGAAAACAAAAAATAAACAGCTTCAAGAGTTTGTTCGTGCTAAACAATAGTAACCGCTAACATATTATACTTTTTTGGGGGAAAGTTAATCAGTTTTGTGGGGATTAAAGTTGTTGTTTTTAAAAATAAGTCTATTGGTTTTCTGCTATTTTTTTGAGCATTTTATTTCTTTCCAAAAGAAAATCAATCAGATGGTTTTTTAGAAACAGAGTATCGAATAATTTTCCGATAATGCCAAACGGAGTTTCATATTGCAGTTGATCTGTCATTATGGTAATTCCGTTTATTTCTTCGAAAAAATGCTCGTGTCTGAAGGTTTTGAAGTTTCCTTCTTCCATTTCATCCACAAAATAACTATAAAAATTCATTGCAGTAATTCGGCTTTTATGAGTTAGGTAAAAACCGAAATGTTTTCCTTTCCAGGTTACGGTTTCGTTTAAATTTATCAATCCTGATGTCACACCGGCAATCGCTTTTTCATTTGATGGAGCTGCAGATTGCTGATGAATATCTATATTTCGTGATACATCAAAAACAGTTTTTAACGGAGCATTTATTTTTGTGGTTAGATTTATGGTTGTCATGTCTGGTGCGTTAATTTAGAATCTGATTTTAAAAATATTCCTGTAATAACTGCAGTAATCGAATAAGATATTGCTATGTCAGACCAGAGTGTTCCACTAATGAGAGCTGTTGTTATCCAAATTCCAATGACTACTATGAGGATGAAAAATATTTTAGTGTAAATAGTTCTTATGTTTTGGTTTTTGAGGACTACAAAGATTAAACTAAATAGCAAGTATGTTGGTATTGAAAAGGCAAATCCCATAATTAACATAATCGGATATAATTCTATAAAACCAAAAATGTTATGATCGCTGAGATTAGATACAGCATTTTTTAAAATGAAAATTATCGGTCCGCATAATAATGTGAGTATCCAATGTCCTCCTATAAATGTCCAATTCATTTTTGTATTAGATTTTCAAACGTACTATCAATATCGCCAAACTTAAATTCAAACCCATTTTCCAAAAGCTTTTTCGGAATTACATTTCTGCTTTTTAAAACCAATTCGGGCTGTGTACGAATCATAAATGATCCAATTTCTAACAAGAAAGTATTCAACGGAATTCCGAATGGAAAACCAACAGCTTTTCGAAGTTTCTGCATAAAATCGACATTTCGAATGGGTTTCGGTGAAACAACATTTACAACGCCTGTCATTTCTTTTTCCATAACAAAATCAACTGCCCGTGCAAAATCCTCTTCATGGATCCAGCTGACAAACTGATTTCCTTTTCCCTGTGTTCCTCCAAAACCAAAGTTTGCCAAAGTTTTTAGCGGAATAAAAGCTCCTCCGTTTTTTCCTAAAACAATAGAAGTTCGCAAAGCTGTTTTTAAAGTATTTGGCGTTTCTGTTTTAAAAAAAGCTTTTTCCCATGAAAGAGCTACATTGATAGAAAAATCATTTCCGATTTCACCATTAGTTTCATCCATTTCTTTGTCTAATGAAAAACGATATATTGTTGATGTTGATGAATTCAGCCAGTGTTTCGGGGGATTTTGGCAATTTAAAACTGCTTTGTTGAGGATTTTGGTACTTTGAATACGGGATAATAAAATCTCTTTTTTATTCTTTTCAGTATAGCGGCAATCTACTGATTTACCCGCCATATTGATTAAAACATCTGCATTTTCGAGTTCTTTTTCCCAGCCGGAGAAAGTTCTGGTATTCCAGTTTACATATTTAATTCCGTCAATTGTTTTTGTATTTCCTCTGGTCAGAATTACAATTTCTTCAAATTTATCTTTGAAATAATTGACTAAAACCTGTCCTAAAAAACCGGTTCCGGCTGCGATGATAAGTTTGCTCATGATTTAAAAAGTTTCTTTTTTTTCGATATTCGGAAAAGCATTATCAATTCTTCTCGCCAATTCCGGCAGTTTAATAGTAGGAACAGCAGGAAATAAATGATGTTCTAAATGATAAAACATGTTAAAGGTAATTTTGTTTTTCCATTCTTTTCTTTGTGTTCTGGCGTATTCCGGAGATTCCCCGGTATCGTGATGCACTGTCCAAACCGCAAAAAACGCCATTAAAAATTCAGCAAAAACCATAACAATGATATGATATATCAGGAAATAGATGTTGAAATAAAAAACAAAAAACGCTGCTATTGCTATAGAAGTTAGTTCTAAAACCACATTTCTGATATAATTTTTATTACCTAATTCTAAAGTGATTTTATGAATCAAAAACATATGGACAGGGCCATACAAAATAGCTCCGTACCAGGTCATTCCTGCTGATTTTCCTTCGTAATCCTCATTAGTTAAACAATATTTATGATGCCTTATGTGGTTAAATTTAACAGCATGTATAGAAACCATCATAAGGATACTGTTTGAATAAAGTGAAAACCAGGTCAGGAATTTATTGGTACCAAGTGAATTGTGAAAACCATTATGGACTTGCCTCAATCCGGTTAAAAAGAAAAAAGCTGAAAATGGCAGGGCTAATACATAATACCCAAAATAAGCAAGGGTCATCGAAATTAAAAACCACGGAATTGTTAAGTTGTTTTCGATCAGCATTTCTTTGAAGTTAAGATCTTTTAAATCTTTCCATTCTACTTGTTTGACTATTTCCTGATGTGTCATTTTCTTAAAGTTAAGGATTTTATAGCAGAGTATTCTAACAGGTTTTAAACCTGTCAGGTATATTCTTGTAATTAAGCTTTAAAAACCAATCGGTCTTCTCTCTGAGCTTCTTTAGCTTTTCTTTTTCCTCTAAAGAAGAAATACAAATTGAAGAATAGCATGACGCCAAGATAGATAGAAAATCCGCCAATCTTGTAGCTCAATTTTTCTATCAGTTCCTGATAACTATCTTGTCCTAGTTGTAATTGTAAAATCATTAAGGCAAAACCAATATTTAAAAGATAAAAACCGGTTTCAAAAAGTCTGTTTGTTGCATCGGCTATATCTTCGCGGCCTTTAAAAATATCTAACATAAATATTTTACCATTTTTGAAAAGTGTTTTAGAAACATAATAAGTAAGAAATAAAGCAATTGGTAAATAAATACTGTAACCGATTAAAATTTTTGTAGTTTCCATAATTATTTGATTTTTAATTATTTGATTAATTTTTGAATGTATTTTGTTATAATGAAAATATTGAGGTAATGTAGAATTGAAATAATAAAAATTATGACAGCTGTTTTTAAACAAATTATTTCGATTAATTCTGTGGAGGAAATAATTTTCTCCCAGGAGATTAAAGTCATAGCACAATAACCAATGTTTAAAAGATAATACGCCATTAATAAAACCTGATTGATCTTTTGGCAAATGTCTGTATGATTCGGAATCAATTCAGCCACGTAAATGTTGCCGTTTCTATAGCAGATTTTTCCAACTTTAAGAATGATAAAAATCGTAATGCTGAGGTAAATAAAATACCCAATGATGTTGAGGTTCATGATTAGAATAATTTATAATGACCAATTAAATTGTAGACAAACAATACGCTGTTGACCAGCGCAAAGAGCACGAAAAGAGTATTCATACAATAACTGCCAATCTTGAATACCAATTTCTGAGGAATCTGGTACATTGGATAATAGGCAATTTGAGTAGCAACTTTTCCAACCCAATAGAAAGCGATTAATCCGGTCAATGCAACTGCCAAAACAGATTGTTCTTTTAATTCGGTTGTAAAAACAATAGCAATTAATCCAAAACAAAAGTTTAATCCCTGAATATATCTTCCGTAAGTTTTGGCAATTTCCTGGTTTAAAGGTTTAAGTTGTTTTACATCATTGTACCAATCAAAAACATGGTGGCGAATATACGGATAGATAAGAGCTGTAAATATTTGGCCAATTCCGCTTAGAATTATGAGCCAGTTTGGTATAGTTATGTTCATGATTCCTGATTTATAGATTAATAAAAATTTAATTGTAAGCTTCTTTGAGTGCTAAAACAGTTTTTAGTCTTCGTTTGTTTTTTACTTTAATGGCAGATCCTTTTGCCAGAAAAACAGATGTTGGAATAGTATTTTCTAAAAACCCAAAGTCATTTCCATAATTTTCCTTGAAATCAATATCAATTCTATGATTTAGAACTTCAAATTGTTCCCATCTCGGATGTTGAACTTCGTACTCAAAAGTGGTTTCGTAATCAATTTTTGTATATCCGAAATAATGTTCTGTAATAAATTCTGCTTCAGAATTAATTTCGATTTCTCTTGGCTTTTTTGCAGTTTCTAACTGAATGGTATTCCATTGATCTTTATTTTTCCATTGGTAAACAAAAGTATTTGTATCCTTAGCTTCCATAATTTCATGTCTCATTTTCTGCGTTTCATAATGTTCCTGATACAAAGTATTAGCTATAAAAGTGATTGCTTTTTTCGGAACAATTTCTTTGATAAAAACAACTCCGCGTTTCCATTCACCATTCTCAAAACGTTTTACATAGAATCTCAAATTGACTTCTTCAAAATTGACATGAAACGGAACTTTTAATCCTAAAACTTTGGTGTTTTTAAATATAAAACCAACTAAGCTTACATAACATTTGTTGTTCCAGAGATCAATTTCAGTTCCGGCTGGAACATGTTTTTCTAAAATTTCACGATTAACCTCATAATTAAATAAGGCTAAATTTTTCCATTCGGCTTTTAAGAAGTTCATTTTCTTGAATATTGATTAAAATTATATGTAAAGTATAAGGCCAGTAAGACAGGTATTCCTCCAAAAAACGCAGATGAAAAATATTGTAAAAATTTTAATTTATATATTAGATCAGAGATTGCGGAAAGACTGAATATTGTGATAAAATAAATTATTACACCTATAAAATAATTTCTGATTTTATCGCTGCAATTTGATGAGATAAACCAAATGAACCCAACTAATAATTGATATGCAGGCATTACAAATAAACCCAAAACTAAAGCGATATCCTTACAATCAGAATAAAATTGACTTAATGCCGCACTTATGATTAGTGTAAAAACGATGGCTAAATTTCCAATATTTAATATTTTCACAATTATTTTTATTTTTAAACTTTCAGAAAAAAATGAAAGTTTAAATTAAATTTTTTTAGTTTGAGATTTACTTCATAATCTTTAGGACCAAACGTCCTAACCAATTCTCATTGAATTCAGTCATTTTATCTAACATATTATCTGCTTTTAAAACAAAGTCATACAGTTTAGAAGTCTGATCTACAAAATGTTTTTCTTCTGCAGAATCTTTTGCTTCGATTGTCGAAACTTCTTTTAAAATTTTCAAAGCGGGCTTAATTTCTCTTTTGCTTCTTTCTCTCGAAATTTTTACTGCTAATTCGTCTAAGTCTTTTTCGGCTGTAAAAAACTCTCTTCGTTCTCCGGCTTTGTATTCTTTGTAAACAATTCCCCAATCCATCAAAGCTCTCAGGTTCATACTGGCATTTCCACGTGAAATCTGCAATTCGGCCATAATATCTTCCATCGAAACAGCTTCGTTCGAAACCATCAATAAAGCATGGATCTGTGCCATGGTTTTATTAATTCCCCATTGAGAACCTAATGCTCCCCAAGTTTGTACAAACTTATTTTTTGCTTCTTTGAATTCCATGAAACAAATGTAAATAAAAGTTTTTAAACTTTCAAAAATAAATGAAAGTTTATTTTGATTTTTTCTCTAATGTGTTTATTTCAGCTGCAACTATTCGGTACAAGAAAAAGTTTCATTCGTGACAAGCATTAAACCTTTAATGACATTTCTTTTATCGTCTCTTTTGGGTTGTTCTATTTTTAATGAAAATTAGTTGGAGCATTTGCTGCTTCTGAGCGCTTATTTTCTTTAATCATAGAAATCAAACTAACAAAAAATAACTATTATGACTACTTTTTCATCAAGCCCGAATTTTGCGAACGGTTTTCCAACACCGGGACCACAGGATCCAACCTCTCAAAAAGTTTTGGATCACATTTTCTTCCTTTCAGAAACGGATTGGAAAATTACAAGAGAGCAGGAACATTTTGACTATATTATAATTGGCAGCGGTTTTTGTTCTTTGGCTTTTGCAGAAAGAACCTTAGCTAAAAATCCAAAGGCTAAAATTCTAATTGTAGAGCGCGGCCCTTTTTTCCTGCCGGAGCATTTTCAAAACCTGCCAATTCCATACCAGCATGTACTGGGTGGATTATCGGAAACATTTCCGTGGACACTTTCCAAAACAACGGCACAACAGCCAAAAGGGAATATTCAGTTTCAACACGGAATGGTTCCGTTTTTTGGAGGAAGAAGTATTATGTGGAGTGCATGGTGCCCAAGACCAACACAGGAAGAAATGGAATACTGGCCACAGGAAACAATTGATGCAGCAAAAGCTCATTTTGAATCGGCTGAAGCTCTATTAAATGTTATTCCGGCTGACGAAATAGATAAAGGTCTTGATCTTGCCGTATTAGGGCATATTTCGTCGCAGCGTCCTATTTACGGAGAGCTGCAGGTACAGTTGCAGGAAATGCTGGCTTCAAATTTAAGCAAAGTGACTTCGGCTACAAGAAGTATGGCAGCTCCTTTGGCTGTAGGTTCAGGCTCACAGCAAGGTTTGGATTTTGCTAAATTTTCTACGCCTTCCGTAATGTTGGAACTCGCTATAAAACAATCTGATTTAAATAAAAAAGGCGAGGGGAGTCCTCTAAAAATGGTTGCTAATTGCATAGTAGAACGTATTCATCAGCAGGATGGTGTTGCCACTGCTTTGGAAACTTCGCGAGGTGTAATTAATGTTGGTGATGCTAAAGTCATTTTAGCTATGGGAACACTTCCTCCAACTACTTTAATTTTAAATTCCTTTCCTCAGGTAAAAAAAGCGGGAGAGCGTTTTACGTCACATTTTATAACTTCAATAGTAGCACGTATTCCTCGCAATGATTATGATTTTGCCGATCAGTTAAGTGAATTGGAACTGGCAGCGATTTATATGGCGGGTGTAAATAAAGAAAGCGGGATGCAATATCATGTGCAGCTTTCGGTTTTATCAGATAAATATCCGCACAAAAATGCTCAAAAAGCGGCCCGTTATATGCCTGATGTTGTAGCTACGGCTTCAATGGCTCAGCTAACAAGTTCAGAAGATTATATCGTATTTGTGTGTGCAGTACTGGGAGAAATGGATTTCAGAAATACGGAAAACTTCCTGCGTCCCAATGGAGGTTCTGATGCAACGACCAATGTTACGCTTCAGGCAGTAGCAAGTGAAAAAGATTTACAGACCTGGGATACTATGGATCACGGAACTTTCCAGATGTTAGAAGAAGCGTTATCTCCAAACGGTAGCTCAGCTGTTGAATACTGGCACGGAGGTCCGGACGAAGGTGTCTGGATGAGTGAACGACCTACAGTACCTCAACGCAGAGTAGGAGGATTGGTTCACGAAGGTTCAACGCTTTGGATTGGTAAAGAAGATGAAGGAGTTGTTGGATTGGATTATCGTCCAAATGGTGTTGAGAATGTATACGTAACAGGCGGTGCGCTTTGGCCGGCAAGCGGTTCCTGGAACCCAACCATGACGATGGTGGCGCTGGCTCAGGATTTAGCAGATAATTTACATCGCGAATCTCATGGAGAAATTAAAATTGGTTCAAAATCTTTTGCTACAAATTAATCAGTTATGGAAACTCAGACTTTAAATGAATTGGTAGGAAATGTAAATAATATTCCATTAGACACAAATCCTCCTATGACGGTGGGAGATGTACTTGATAAAACCGACGGAGTATATTTCTGCATCAAAAATCGCGATTCGGTTTTTTTATGGGTCAATAAAAACTTTGCAGATTTAGTTGGGCAAAGACAGGAAGATATTATTGGAACAAGAGACGAACGTACCGAGCACGTAGCTCATGACAGAGCCGTGATGGAAAGTGGGATTCCGTTGTTGAATTTTCATGAAACTATTGAAGTTCCACAACCGGATGGATCCATGTCTGTTTTAGAAATTGTAACCCAGAAAGGACTGTTGAGAAAAAAAGGCGGTAATGAAATTATAGGAATTACGGTTTGTTTTTCTAAACAATTTCCAAATGCAGATAAGGAAGCAGATGAATTGATTAAGAAGCTAGGAATGGTTCCAACCGGAATTGGAGGTTATCTGGCTCACGGACCAGAAAGTGATATAATACTTCCAAAAGAAGCACTTCCGGAACGTTTTGATGGTAGCAGAAGAGCTTATTCAACCAATTATTTTCTTTTGAAGAAAGGTGAAGTACTTAGAATTCATGCATTAAATCAGGATGAACAGTGGTTTTTTCATCAGGGAAGCGCCATCAAACTCCATATTTTTTCTGAAGACGGAGTGTATTCCACCGTGACTTTTGGCAGTAATCTGGATGAAGGTCAGCTTTTATTAGGTGCTGCACCTCACAATCATTGGTTTGGTGCCGAAGTAACAGGCTCGGGTTATGCTTTGGCGAGCTGCAGTCTTGCTCCGGCATGGGATAAAAGCGATAGTTTTCTTCCTACTGCTGAACAAATTGAAGAACTCAAAAGAAAATTTCCGGAGCAGATTGAAATTATCAACAGGCTTCGATAACTGCCAGAAGATTTTTTATAACACTATATTTTTACGTAAGAAAAGGCGAAAACCTGAAGTTTCAAAAAGCCCTGAAATAATTTTCTGGGCTTTTATAATTGTAAATTTATGTTAATTGAAGATCTGAGCTTTTATTTAAGGAAAGGGAAGGATATTTTTGTAAAAATCACTTTTATGGAATTATACTACACCTTTTCAGTACTGATTGTACTGGCTTCTTTCTTCGCCTATTTAAATTTAAGATTTTTAAAACTCCCGGGAACGATCGGGATAATGATTATTGCAATGCTGGTTTCAGTAGGAATTCGTCTTTTGGGAGATTCTTATTTTCCGGCTACTACCAAACATTTTTTTGCTTTAATAAAGGAATTTGATTTTAATGAAATTCTAATGGGAGCCATGTTGAATTTTCTTTTGTTTGCAGGTGCATTACACGTGAACATGGCCGATCTTAAAGAACAAAAAGTTCCCATTATGATTTATTCAACAGTTTCTGTGGTGTTGTCAGCTTTAATTATTTCAATGTTGCTTTTTTATATCGCGCCATTTTTCGGCATTAGAATTCCGTATTTATTCTGCTTGGTTTTCGGAACATTAATTTCTCCAACCGATCCGATTGTGGTTCTTGGTGTTTTAAAGCAGGCAAAAGTTCCTAAAAGAATAGAAACTAAAATTGTGGGTGAATCACTATTTAATGATGGAGTAGCAGTAGTAATGTTTGCCGTAGTAATGGAAATGGCAACCAACCCAACATTTGATATGAGTTTTGGGTCAATAGCCTGGCTTTTCGCAAAGGAAGGAATTGGCGGACTTTTATTAGGAGCCGTTTTAGGTTTTACAGCTTCAAAAGTTCTTAAGAAAATTGACGATTATAAAGTGTCTGTTCTAATAACGCTTTCGATAGTAATGGGCGGATTTCTGATTGCTAAAAGTTTACACGTTTCTAGTCCGCTGGCTATGGTTGTGGCGGGATTGATTATTGGGAATTATGGCAAAAAAGTGGCAATGAGCGAAGTAACCAAGGATTATTTAGAAAAGTTTTGGGAACTTATTGATGAGATATTAAATGCGATTTTATTTTTATTTATCGGATTTGAATTACTGCTATTACCGAATCTGGACAAACAATTAGTAATTGGTTTGGTAACTATTTTGATAGTACTTTTTGCCAGGATTTCGTCGATCGTTTTACCATGGAAATTCTTCGATATCTTCAAGTTCTTCGGAATAAAATCAGCTTATAATAAAGGTTCTTTAACCGTTTTGGTCTGGGGCGGAATCCGTGGCGGAGTTTCTATTGCTTTGGTACTTTCGCTGCCGGATGGAGAATATAAAAACCTGCTTTTAGAAATCACTTACATAGTTGTGTTATTTTCTATTGTTGTCCAGGGATTAACCGTTGGAAAAGTGGCGAATAAGGTTTTAGAGAAAGAATAAAAATCATTTTCAATGAAAAAAAACGAAGCAAAATTAAATGCTTCGGTTTTTTTTATCGTTTATCTTCTTTGGAATAATTTGAAGGACCGTTAATATTTATTGGATTGCCTAAAAAATAAGGTTCCCGATTTCTCAAAACATCAAAAAAGGACTTGAATGTCGAAATATATTCCCTGAATTTGACATATTGATAGCCATGATATTCACCTTTGTTAGCAGAATACCCGGCAGATTTTATTCCAAGGCTTCTGCCAATATAAATAGCACGGTTCAAATGATATTCCTGAGAAATTAAAGTTGCCTTTTTAATTTTGAAAATATATTTCGCCCTGTACATTGTAGAATAAGTGTCGAAGCCGGCATAGTCAATAAATATTTTTGTAGTATCAACTCCGTGTCGGTAACAATAGTTTTTCATCACGGTTAATTCATCGTATTCTTCACGGCCGTTATCTCCTGAAAGCAAAATTTTATTGATTCTTTTTGCATTGTATAAACGGATTCCGGCATCGAGTCTGTCTTTTAGATATTTACTCGGTTGATCTCCATTAATTCCGGCACCAAAAATAATTCCTACATCATTTTTAGGGAACCTTTTTAAAGAATAATGAACGTACTTTTTAGTCGATGATTTTACATGATAGTTTACAGAAACAATGACAATCAATCCGATAATAGTCAGGTAAAACAGTATTTTTAAATATTTTTTCAAACTGAATTTTATAAAATTAGAGTTAAAATGATGGTGAAGATAACTAAATTTATTTTTAATGTTAAACCCCAAAAGCAATAAAAAAAACCGAAGTATTTCTGCTTCGGTTTTAATTATCTAATATTCTAAGAAGTCTAAAAATCTAACAAAGTCTACAACAATCCTGCTCTCTTCAACAAAGCTTCAGGTTTTGGTTCCTGACCTCTGAAACGTTTGTATAAAATCATCGGATGTTCCGTTCCTCCTTTTGAAAGTACGTTGTCTTTGAATTTTTTCGCTATTTCTGTGTTGAAGATTCCATTTTCCTGAAAATATTCAAAAGCATCTGCATCCAGAACTTCCGCCCATTTGTAGCTGTAATATCCTGAAGAATAACCGCCCTGAAAAATATGAGAAAACGCCGTACTCATGGCATTTTCTTTTACATCCGGATACAATTGCGTATTAGCAAATTGCTCTGTTTCGAAAGTTTTCAGATTTGTAATATTCGTCGGGTCTTGTCCGTGCCATGCCATATCTAATAATCCAAAACTTAGCTGGCGTAAAGTGGCCAAACCTTCCTGAAAACTGGCACTCTCTTTAATTTTCTGAACATATTCTATCGGAATAATTTTTCCCGTTTCATAATGATTTGCAAATAAAGCCAAAGCCTCCGGTTCGTAGCACCAGTTTTCCATAATCTGGCTTGGTAATTCTACGAAATCCCAGAAAACAGAAGTCCCGGATAAACTTGGGTAGTTTGTATTAGCCAGCATTCCGTGCAATCCGTGTCCGAATTCGTGGAATAAAGTCGTTACTTCATTAAAAGTTAATAATGATGGTTTGGTTTCTGTTGGTTTTGTAAAATTACAAACATTCGAAACGTGTGGTCTTTCGTTAACGCCGTCTTTTACATATTGTGATTTGAATGACGTCATCCAGGCACCGTTTCGTTTGCCTTTTCTCGGGAAAAAATCAGCGTAGAAAATAGAAACCAAATTGTTTTCAGTATCCCGAACCTCATATGTGATCACTTCTTCATGGTATTTGTCGATATCAAAAACTTCTGTAAATGTTAATCCGAATAGTTTGTTTGCAACTGTAAAAGCACCATCTAATACTTTTTCTAACTGAAAGTATGGTTTTAGTTTTTCATCATCCAAATTAAAAAGCTGTTGTTTTAACTTTTCAGAATAATAAGCGCCGTCCCATTTTTCAAGCTGTTCGATTCCGTCCAGTTCTTTGGCGAAAGCCGCTAATTCTGCAAATTCTTTTTGTGCCGCAGGTTTTGCTTTTGCCAGTAAATCATTCAAAAAAGTAAAAACTTTATCAGGGCTTTGAGCCATTCTTTCTTCCAGGACAAAATGAGCATGTGTTTTATAACCTAATAAATTCGCTCTTTCAAAACGTAATTTGGCAATCTTTAAAACATTTTCCTGATTGTCGAATTCGTTATTTTGAAATGCTTTTGCACCAAATGCAATCGCCATTTTTTTACGCAACTCACGATTATCGGCATAAGTCAAAAACGGAATATAACTAGGATGATCCAAAGTAAAAATCCAGCCTTCTTTTTCTTTCTCTTTGGCTAATAAGCGGGCAGCTTCAATAGTTCCTTCCGGTAATCCGGCTAAGTCACTTTCGTTGGTTAAATGCAATTCAAAGGCATTGGTTTCAGCAAGTACATTTTCTCCAAACTGTAAACTTAACATCGATAATTCTTTGTCAATTTCGCGTAAGCGGTCTTTTTTGTCTTCGGCTAAATTAGCTCCGTTTCGGGAGAAACTTTTATATTTTTTGTCTAATAAAGTTGTTTGCTCCGGATTGAGATTCAAGCTGTCTTTTTGTTCATAAACCGTTTTGATTTTCGAAAACAATTCGGCATTAAGCGTTATGTCATTTCCAAATTCAGCTAATAAAGGTGAAACTTCCTGAGCGATTTTTTGCATTTCGTCATTCGTTTCTGCCGAATTTAAATTGAAGAAAATACTCGAAAGACGATCCAGAATATCACCTGAAAATTCCATTGCCAGAATGGTGTTTTCAAAAGTCGGTGCTTCCGGATTATTTACAATTGCATCAATTTCTGCTTTTGCCAAAGCAATCCCTTCCTGAAAAGCCGGAAAATAATCTTCGATTTTAATTTGCGAGAAAGGTGCTGTATTATGTTTGGTAGTAAATTTTGAAAGTAAAACACTCATTATAATATAATCATTTTATTTATTGAAGTCGATATTTTTTGAATTCCAAAGATAGCAATTTATAAAAAATCAAGCTATCTAAGCAAGATGGATTCTCGACAAAAAATCTGAGACGAAATGTGTTATAGATATGTTATTTATTTCGTTTAGCGGTTTTAAAACCGTAAATTGAGAAAATGCGATTAGAATTATAAAATGCTAATCATAATTTAAAAAGAAAATAATGAATAATCAAGTTGTAATAAAGAATATTGATACAGTGAATGAAGTAGAAGGTTATTGGTCTGATGAGGATTTTATTCAGTTATTAGAAAAATTCAACTATCCTGACGGAGCAACCGCAGAAAAGAGTAGTTTGCCGGAACTATTAGAAATGGCTATTTCTGATTATGAGCCTAATGAAGCTGCCGAAATCGTATTGAAATACAAATTGGGAGATCAATTAGGCGACGGACAAATTGAGCAAATAGCAAACAATATGTTAATTGATAAGGTTTGTGAAGAATATCCCGTAATTGGAATGCAGGGAACGCTGTTTCATGTGAATCAATTGCTTTTTAAAGCCTACAATGGTAAATTTCCAAATGCAAAAGCGTCTGTTGTTCATTTTTCGATAACACCAACTGATGGTGAAGTACAAAAGTTAACAGCCGAAAACGTGCTGAAATTACTAAATAACGGATTGTCTGACAGAAATCTTATTAAGAGATTGTTTGAGAATCAAATGTCTCAAAATATTTCATTTCCAGAAGCGGAAGGTATTGTTTGGGAATTGACAACAGCAGATGATATCAATTATAATCTGGTTACTTCGGAAAATTGGATAAATAAGGAAGATATAACGGAATATGAATTTGAATCTGTTTTGGAAGAAATTGAAGATGAAGCTTAATTTCTTGCAATAAGATAATATAAATAAAAAGGCTTCGCATAAATGTGAAGCCCTTTTTATTTATGTATATTTTTATTTCTTCAAGCCTTCAGCAGCTTTATTAACAGCAGCTTTTAATTCTTCTTTATAAGCAATAATCGTATCCAAAACTTTTTTATCATGGCTTCCAATGATTTGTGCTGCTAAAATTCCGGCATTTTTTGCACCATTTAGTGCGACAGTCGCAACCGGAACTCCGCCTGGCATTTGCAGAATAGAAAGTACTGAATCCCACCCATCAATTGAATTGCTAGATTTTACCGGAACTCCAATTACAGGAAGAGGAGACATCGAAGCCACCATTCCAGGTAAATGTGCAGCACCTCCAGCTCCGGCAATAATTACCGAAATCCCACGATCGTGGGCATTTTTACTGAAATCAAATAATTTTTCAGGGGTTCTGTGTGCCGAAACGATATCAACTTCTGTTTCGATATTGAATTGTTTTAGTATGTCGATGGCATCCTGCATGACTGGCATGTCTGAGATGCTTCCCATTATGATGGCTACTTTGCTCATTTGTTTTTTGTTTATTTTTGTTTCAGGTTTCAGGTTTGAAAACTTTTACTATTTATTGTTTAATTTCTATTGTGGATTAGGGAGTAAATTCCAAATGTCAATTTTGAATTCTTCATGAATTGCTCTTAGATATGATATTTGTTTTATATCATCATCGATTAAAATCTTAAAGAAATCTTCAGGAGAAACACCATATATTGAAAGCTCTTTAGCTTTTCTTTGAATATATTTTTTTCTTTCATCTGCTAAAATGATATCATCAAGTTTTAATAATTTTATCAAATTAATAGCTTCCTGATCATCCAATTCAGAAACACGATAATCTCCATCGTCATAAACTATTCTTTCGTTGAAATCACTTGCAGTTGGATGTAAAACAGGTTGATAATCTGCCCATTTTGATGATTTCTCTTTATTCCATTGATGTTTGACTAAAAACCAATTTGAATATGAATCATCAGATGTTCCTTTTAAAGTTGGATCAAAATGTTCTATATCTCTTGCATCCGCTCTTCCTAAATATTCTTCTGTATAAATGCAAAAACCTTTTTGCTCTTTGTATAAGATTTTCGAAATTTTTAAATTATTATTTGAATTGCCTTCGATGTAACCCAAATTACTTTTTTTAACTTCGGAATCGTCATTTTTAATAACTCTTCTCATATTAGAAATTATAAGTATCGCCGAGTTTGACAGTTTCTAATAATAATTCTTTTTTTCTTTTAGGATCGGTTTCGTTCGCTACTTCCTGTTTTAAAGAAATATATTTTTGATAGGCTTCTTCGCCATGTTTGTTGTAATAATTAACTCCAAAATCATTTTTTAACATATCATTTGGATCATCACCAATTGGAGAACTTCCTCTACGAACGGCAACCTTTCCTTCTTTTTCAAAATATAAAATAAATCGTTCCTCTGGTTCAAAAGATGCGGCAATAAAAGGTGAATGCGTTGCAATAATAAATTGTGCTTCAGGTGCCAGATCTTTATAAAATTCAACTAATTCCATTTGTATATCTGGATATAGGGATCTTTCAGGTTCATCTATTAAAATTATACTGTCTTTAGTGTTGAAATTATATAAAGGTAATAACAATGAAATTAAAAGCTTTGTGCCAGTACTTAATGAATTAATTGGTATAAAATCTTCTTGATTAAAATGCTTTACATTTAAAAGTGAAGAAGAATTATCTATGTCTACTTCTAAATTTAGCTTTTTTAAAACAGTATTAAATTTTACAGCAAATTTTGTGTTTGGGTTTGGATTTTCTATTACCCATGTGTTAAATTCTGAAATAAATTTAGCTGGGTTTTTTAAGTTTAAAAATTCTCTACTTTTTTTTAGAATATTTTCTCTGTAAACAATAAAATCATTTAATAAGTATTGGTAAACTTCTGAAAAATTGTTTTCCCCAAGTTTAAATTGATTATATTTTTTTAAAAGAAGATTTCTGTCTAAATCGTTAATATTTTGTAAGTTTCCTGGCTGGAGAAAGTTTATAATTCTAGTTATATCTAATTCTGAAGGGAAAAAAATTTTTCTTGTTTCATCCTCAGTCTTTAATTTATTTTCAACAAAATAATTAATAAGTATTTCTTGATTTTGAATATTAAATTCTTCTGAGCTATCATTAAAAAACACACATAAGCTTGCTTTAAGCTTTTCTAATGATGAATAATGTTCAAATTCTTTTGGATAATCAATGTAGGAATTATTATGTGTTTTAATATCTAACAATTCAAGTAGACTTGTTTTCCCAGTAGCACTTTGCCCAATAAAACAGATTTTGTCTAAAGGTTTTCCTCTTTTTTCTTCAATATGGAAATCTTCAGGATAAGTAAAATCAAAATCTAGATTTTCTAAATGTCTAAATTGATCGATATGTAATTTTGAAATTTTCATTTATTGAATTTTTACAAAGCTAATTAAAAAATCATAGGTTAATTGACAACGAGACTAATGACTAATTACTATTCACTAATTACTAATCACTCGAATATTATTCTTAACTTCCTGCGCAATTCTTCTTGCCTCAGCCATATCTTCATTTACAATCGTAACGTGGCCCATTTTTCTGAACGGACGAGTTTGTTTTTTTCCGTAAATATGTGGTGTAACACCATTCCATCCTAAAATGGTTTCGATATTTTCATAAACTACATCTCCTGAGAAACCTTCAGCACCAACTAAATTTACCATAACTCCGGCCACTTTACTGTCTGTGTTGCCTAACGGAAGATCTAAAATAGCACGTAAATGATTTTCGAATTGTGAAGTATAACTGGCTTCAATTGAATAATGTCCTGAATTATGTGGGCGAGGAGCCACTTCATTTACTAAAATCTCATCATCGGCAGTCTGGAACATCTCAACTGCCAGAAGTCCAACGTGATTGAATTTCTCCGAAACATTCAAAGCGATTGCTCTGGCTTTTTCGGCTACTTTATCATCGATTCTTGCCGGGCAGATTACGTATTCAACCTGATTGGCTTCGGGGTGAAATTCCATTTCCACAACCGGATAGGTTTTCATCTCTCCTGATGGATTTCTTACCACGATAACGGCTAGTTCATTTTTAAAAGGAACCATAGTTTCTGCAATACATTCAACATTTGGCAATGTATCTAAATCAGAAACCTGGCGAACTATTTTTACACCATTTCCATCATAACCAAATTCAGTACATTTCCATACAAAAGGCAATTTTAGATCGCTGATTTTAGATTTTAGACTCTCTAAATTTTCGAATCTTTCAAATGGTGCGGTCGGGATGTTGTTATTTGCGTAAAATTGTTTTTGAACACCTTTGTTCTGAATTCCTTTTAAGGTTTTTGGGGATGGATATACTTTTAAACCTTCGTTTTCTAATTGCGTTAAAGCTTCAAGGTTTACCAGTTCAATTTCAAAAGTCAAAACATCAACTTGTTTTCCGAAATTGTAAACTGTTTCATAATCCATTAAATCGCCCTGAAAGAATTTGTTGCAGGCAATTTTGCTCGGAGCTTCGTCACTCGGATCTAAAACGTAAGTTTGTATGTCAAATTTTCGCGTGTCAAACAACAGCATTTTGCCTAATTGTCCACCGCCTAATATTCCTAATTTAAAATCAGAAGAAAAATAATTCATTGTTGTGTGTTTGTGATGCGCAAAGATACTTTATAATGATTGAATAGGAAAATGCTATTTTATTTTCTTCAAAACTTCCCTTGCAACCGCTTTATAAGCCGCAGAATGATCGCCATAATCTTTGTCCAGAATTACCTTGAGTTCTGGATGAATCCAGTCGTAATGCTTTCCCAGAACATATAAAGTTCTTATGGAATACGCTTTTGTGGCCACTTTTACATCATTGATCAGCCAGTCGAAAGAAGCTTCAATACAATCCTGAAGATTTTCTTCGGAAAGTGAAATGTTGTTTTCGCCTTTTTTATAATGTGATTTTACCAATAGCTGAACCACTTTTGCAACGGGACGAATCGAACTGTCATCTTTCAGAATTTTTAAATTAGAAAACAAAAAATCTAAATGTGGCTGCAGCCAATCCAGTTTTTCATACGATACAAATTCCAGAATCCAACAGGCTTTGTGGTTGTTTTTGTCTTGTGGCGAAAAACAAATCGAAACTAATTCGTCGAATAAGGATGGATTTTCCAGAATTTCCTGTGCACAATTTAAGCGGTTTTCCCGGTAAGCTTTTACGTAATCAAGTTTTAATTGAAGTTCAGAAGACATTTTTGTTTTGATTTGATGTCCCTAAAATAAATAATTTAAAGATATCATTCCGTAATAATTTACCGGAAGCCCTGGATAATAATATCTCGGAGATGAAGTTCCAACAGGAAGTGCATTCGGCAAAATTAAAGAGGCATATTTTTCATTGGTTACATTATTGATTCCAAAAGCAAAGTTGGTGTTTACATTAGGAAGAATTTCAAAACGATAGCCGGTTTTTAAATTGATAATAGTATAGGAATCTGAAAAAGCCGAATTAGAATCGTTCATCGGAATTTCATCCACAAACTGATAATCGGCACTTAAATAAATTCCCAAATTTGTATTTAATAGTATTCCGGCGTTTATTTTATTCGAAGGAACACCTGTTAATTTATTTCCGGAATAATCATTTCCATTATCTACAAATTCTTTAAACTCATATTTCCCTACAGAGCCGGCTAAATACGAATTCAAAGAGAAAAACCGATTCATTTGCCAGTTATGATTCAGGCAGATCTCTATTCCTTCATGAAATGTTTTTCCGGCATTTAAACCCACATACTGATCGTCTCCGACTCTTTTGGCAACCAGTAAATCTTTAATTTCCATTCGATAAACAGCAATTTCCGTATACAGTTGTTTGTTGAAGAAATAGAATTTTCCTCCAAGTTCAAAATTATAACCGTTCTCCGGTTTTATATTTGGGTTGATGGTTCCTTCGCTCGTAAGGGTTTCTTCGGTTGCAGGTAAAGAAAATCCACGACTTACTGAAAAATAAATAGTTTTTAACGAATTAGGTTTTAATAAAAAGGATAATTGAGGTGATAAAATACCATCATAGCTGTATTGCTGATCGATATTTTCGGTGAAATTATTAAGCTCAAATTCGGTTTTATTGTAGTTTAAACCCGCCTGAATTTCAAATTCTTCAGAAAGCAAGGTTCGTAATTGCCCAAAAATATTGTAAAAATGCCTTTTTTGGTCTGTTTCAGTCAGCTGATTCCCTTGTAAACTGCCTTGACCGTTGTTTTGTTTGTAAAGGTTTTCAAAAGTGTTTCCGTTATAATTATCCCTGAAATATTCGACTCCGGCAATGAAATTATTGTCAATTTTTCCAATTTTAAAATTCCCCGTAAATTGGGTTCTTGCTCCCGCAGCAAAAGTATACTGACGTAAAACATCAAAAGGCCTTGGTTCATTGCTGTCTTTATAATTGATAAAAACGGAAGTTGAATTACTTAAATTATCATTGATTTTGAAATCGTACGCCAGTCCGCCCAAAGTCGATTTGTATTCTTTAAATCCTTTTGAAGCTACCCATGTTGCTGCTCCGGACTGTGGATTATTTTCGAAAGCATCTTTATTAATTGAACTAGGAATAAAAGCTTTTAAATACGTATAATTAGAGAAATAAGTTAATTTACTGTTTTCTTTTCGAAATAATTCTCCCGCAAGTGTAATTCCTTCCCGTTTATAAGCACTGTTTTCACGCCAGCCGTCTGTTTTTAAATTATGGTAACTGATATTCAGACTTCCTTTTTTCTCATCCAGACTATAATTCAGGCTGTTTTTTAATAATCCAAAAGAACCAAAGACAGAACTGATTCCTGCAGATTGTCCTTTGTTTTTAGAAAGTTGAGGTGAAATTAATATCGCTCCTCCTAAACCTGCGCCATAAACACTCGAAAGCGGCCCTTTGATAATTTCGATCTGATTGAGGTTTTCCAAATCAATATCGTCAATTACCGTTTCGCTGTTTCCGGAAGTCAGTGGAATACTGCCATAAAAAGCCCTTATTTTATTAGTGCCGTAAGGAGTTCTGCCGCCAATTCCGCGAATCGAAATTCGGGTTGTAGTTAAATTTGACGATTGCATCAACACACCCGGAATCGTATTAATTACAGTTGTAATATCTGTAGTGTTGTTTTGTGTCAAATCTTTTTTGGAAAGAATGCCAATAGAAGCCGGTGTGTTTTGTATTTCCTTATTGATGTGAAACGAACTGATGACAACTTCTTTCAGCTTTTCAGTTTGGACAGAGTCAATTTTTTTGCCTTCTTTTTTTTGTGCCGAAATATTTTGGAAAATAAAAGCCGTAAAAAGAAAAAAGCAATATTTTTTTAAGATCATGATTAGGATTGAATTATAAAGTCGTTTTTTAAACACATAAAATCATAGATTTTATATAGTTCGTAAAAGGCGTTTCACTTATTTAAAAACACATAGCTTGTGAATTAATCAAAGTGAAACGCCTTTTATAATAAGATTGTCTGCGTAAAAATAAACGAATAAAATTGGAATTTAAAATTTGAGATTTTATTTATTAGCAGTAACCTTCCAAATCGTATTCCCACTATCATCATTTACCAAAAGTGATCCGTCATTCATAACAGTAACCGCTACGGGACGTCCGTAAACTTCAGCTTTGTCCGAATCTGAAATAAATCCGGTTAAGAAATCTTCTGGTTTTCCGGATGGTTTTCCATCCTTAAAAGGAACAAACAGCACTTTATAACCTGAAATTACAGAACGATTCCATGAACCGTGCTGTCCTACGAAAGCTCCATTTTTATATTTCGCCGGAAATTTATCTTTCGTATAAAACGCCAATCCCAAAGAAGCAGTGTGGGCACCAACAGGAACATCAGGAACAATTGCTTTTTCGACCAAATCTTTTCGTTCGCCTTTCAGTCTCGGATCAGGAATACTGCCGAAATAAGAATACGGCCATCCGTAAAAGCCGCCTCTTTTTACACTTGTAATATAATCCGGAACCAAATCATCGCCCAGTTCATCGCGTTCATTAACTGCAGTCCAGAGTTCTTTTTTATTGGTGGGATTCCAATCCATTCCCATTGGGTTTCTTAGGCCTTCAGCATAAATTTTTTCACCGGTTCCGTCAGGATTGATTTCTAAAATGGCAGCGCGTCGAATTTCTTTATCCATACCATTTTCTCCAACGTTGCTTCCTGAACCAACGCCAATATAAATTTTCGTCCCTTCAGGGTTAGAAAGAAGACTTCTGGTCCAGTGATTGTTGTAACCACCAGCCGGAAGCTCAACAATTTTGACTCCTTGTGTTTCTAATTTTAAAGGTGCATTTTTATAAGGATAACGGTAAAGCCCGTCAGTATTTGCAACATAAAAAAAGTCTTTTAGAATAAGCATTCCCAAAGGCCTGTTTAGGCCTGTCAGAAAAACTTCGCGGGTTTCAAAAACGCCGTCTTTGTCTTTGTCACGCAAAATTATAATTTGGTTTTTGCTTGTTCTTGTACCGCTTTCAACAACAAAAATATCATTGTTTGGACCTATGTATGTCCATCGCGGATTTTCAAATCCATCAGCAAATTTTGTAACCGTAAAACCTTCAGGTGCTTTTGGTGTTTTTCCTTCCGGCCAACCAATAACTTTACTGTTTTTAGATTTCGATTCTGTTGCATAGGGCGGAGGAAGTGTAATGTTTCCAATGGCAGTTTTGACAACATTGCCAGGCTTTTTTGCCAGCGCTTCTTTTTCTTCTTTTTTTACTTGTCCATTACAGGCAGTAATCGTAGCGAGCAAAAATATTGAGAATAATTGTTTAATAGTTTTCATCTTTTACTTGTGGTTTTATTTATTATATAACAATTTATTAAATTTTAAATTCGGACCAAAAAACACTCTATTAACATTAACAGATTTTTAACATTGACAAAAAGTGTTTCAACTACAGAATTACTACTTACAGTTTGGTTGTAATTCTGTATCTTTGCGCATTATTTTAAATGTAAAAATAATGATACAACTTCACGATAAACAATTTGTTCCGTTTATTTCGGCTAAAGAAATTGATTTTGCTTTAACCAAAATAGTCGCTCAGGTAGAAGATGATTTTGGAGATGAAACTCCAATTTTTATAGGCGTTTTGAATGGTGCATTTATGGTTGTAAGCGATTTTTTAAAAAAATATAAAAGCCCCTGCGAAGTTTCATTTATCAAAATGGCTTCTTACGAGGGAATTGAAAGCACAAATTCCGTAAAAGAATTAATCGGAATCAATCAGGATCTTTCAGGCAGAACCGTTGTCATAATTGAAGATATTATTGATACAGGAAACACAATCGAAGAATTGAAGCGCTTGTTTAAAGAACGAAATATAAAGCACTTTAAAATTGCAACCTTGTTTTTTAAACCAGAAGTATATAAAAAAGATATTAAAATTGATTACGTCGGAATCAGGATTCCAAATAAATTTATCGTTGGTTACGGACTAGACTATGATGGATTAGGAAGAAATTTAACCGAAGTATACAAATTAGCCGAATAATTTTAAACAAACACAACTAAATATTCATTTAAAACTTCTTACATGAAAATAAGAAGTCAAGTAACACTCACATTATGATTAACATCGTTTTATTTGGAAAGCCGGGAGCAGGAAAAGGAACTCAGGCTGAATTTTTAAAAGAAAAATACAATTTAACACACCTTTCAACAGGAGATATTTTTCGTTTCAATTTAAAAAATGATACTGAACTGGGTAAAAAAGCAAGAGGTTTTATGGACAATGGAGAATTAGTTCCTTGCGAATTAACTACCGAAATGTTAATTGATGAGGTAAAAAAACATCCTGATACAGCAGGGTTTTTATTCGATGGTTATCCAAGAACAATTAATCAGGCTGAGGCTTTAGACAAATTTTTGCCAACAATTGGTTCAAAAGTTACAGCTACAATCGCTTTAGAAGCTGATGACGAAATTTTGGTAGCTCGTTTGCTTGAAAGAGGAAAAACAAGCGGAAGAGTGGACGATCAGGACGAAGATAAAATTAGAGTAAGATATCAGGAATATAATGAAAAAACTGCTCCGTTAATTGGATATTACAAAGAGCAAAATAAATTTCATGCCGTAAACGGTATCGGAACAATTGAAGAAATTACAGAAAGATTAACGTCAGTTATAGATAATTTGTAGAAGCTTTTCCAGCTGTACGTGAAATCCCGATAGCTATCGGGACGCTAAAAAAACTATTTTTCCAAACCATAAAACGAGCTTCCTCCGGTCGCTGTTTTCTGGCAGGAAAAATTAGTTTTTTTAGCTCCGGGCTTTTCTCTTCCATCTGGGCTATGACACGATCAGGGTTACAAATTACATTAACAACTATTATATAACGAACAAGCCACAAATTGGAAATACTAATAATATTTTTTCTAATACTACTAAACGGAGTTTTCTCGATGTCAGAAATTGCATTGATTTCGGCTAGAAAAAACAGACTTGAAACTGCTGCAAAAAAAGGAAACAAAAGCGCTAAAACAGCACTAGACTTAGCCAATTCCCCTAACAAATTTTTATCCACAGTACAAATCGGAATTACCTTAATCGGAATTTTGACGGGTATTTATTCCGGGGATAAAATCACAATGGATGTCGAAACCTTTGTTAGCGGATTTGAAGTTTTAAAACCTTATGCGCATTCAGTTGCCGTTGGGATTGTGGTTGTCGTTTTAACTTTCTTCTCATTGGTTTTAGGGGAGTTATTACCAAAACGAATCGGTTTAAATTATCCTGAATCAATTGCCAAAATGGTTGCGATGCCAATGAAAGTGATTTCAATTGTCACCGCTCCCTTTATTTGGCTGCTTACATCTTCAACAGATTTTTTATTGAATGTATTTCAGATAAAACCAACCGCTGACGGAAAAGTTACCGAGGAAGAAATCAAGGCAATCATCAAAGAAGGAACAGAAGTTGGCGAAGTACAGGAAATAGAGCAGGACATTGTGGAGCGTGTTTTTCATATCGGTGACAGAAAAGTGAGTTCGTTAATGACACACCGTAAATCGGTTGATATGTTACCATTAAATACGGACAAAGCCAAAATAAAAGAATTGGTACTTCATGATCTTCATACGATTTATCCGGTTTATAAAGACAATTATGATGATATCGTAGGTGTTGTAACCCTAAAAAATATTTTTGCCAATATCGAAAAAGACAATTTTGACCTGGCTTCAATAACGTCTGAAGCACCTTATCTGATGGAGCAGACAACGGCTTACAAAGCGTTGGAAAATTTCAAAAAAACAGGAGTTCATTATGCCTTGGTTTCTGATGAATACGGTGTTTTTCAGGGAATGATTACCTTAAACGATATTTTGGAAGCTTTGGTCGGTGATGCTTCAGATTTTTACAAAGACGAATTTCAATTAATAGAAAGAGAAGACGGTTCATGGCTGGTTGACGGACATTATTCGTTACACGATTTCTTAACGTATTTCGAATTAGACGAATTAACAAACGATTACGAAGTAAACACCGTAAGCGGAATGATTATGACAGAACTATCCCACATTCCAAAAGAAGGTGAAAAACTAATCTGGCAAAAATTTGTGTTAGAAGTTATAGACATGGACGGTGTGAAGATTGATAAAGTATTAGTAAAAGCTTTAAAAGAGTAGAAATTGAGTTATAAATTATGAGTTAGGAGTGTTCTTGGACTTATAATTATAGCTTTCAATTAAATATAGATAATAATAAGAGGATAGAGAGTCGTTTTAGTTTGAGTTCAATCTAAAATCTAAAAATCTAAAATCTGAAATTCAAAACAATGACAGAAGGAAATTTTGTAGATTACGTTAAGATATATGTTTCATCCGGAAAAGGAGGAAAAGGATCTACGCATTTACATAGAGAGAAATTTATTGAAAAGGGAGGTCCTGACGGAGGTGACGGAGGTCGCGGTGGACATGTATATTTAGTAGGGAATAAAGGACTCTGGACATTATTTCACTTAAAGTTTGCGCGTCACATTAAAGCAGGACACGGTGGAGATGGAGGAGGAGACAGAAGTACCGGTGCAGACGGAGAAGATAAATTTATCGAAGTACCTTTAGGAACTGTCGTAAAAGATAAAGAAACAGGTGAAACCTTGTTCGAAATTACTGAGGACGGTGAAAAAAGAATCCTTTCAAAAGGAGGAAAAGGAGGTTTAGGAAACTGGCATTTTAGAAGTTCAACAAATCAAACTCCAAGATATGCACAGCCAGGTTTACCAGGTGTAGAAATGGACGTAATTCTGGAACTGAAAGTTTTGGCAGATGTTGGATTGGTAGGTTTTCCAAATGCAGGAAAATCAACTTTATTATCTGTATTGACTTCTGCAAAACCAAAAATTGCCGATTATCCGTTTACGACTTTAAAACCAAACTTAGGAATCGTAGCTTACAGAGATTTTCAGTCTTTTGTAATTGCTGATATTCCCGGAATTATTGAAGGTGCTGCAGAAGGAAAAGGCTTAGGTCATTATTTCCTGCGTCATATCGAGCGTAATTCGACTTTACTGTTTTTAGTTCCTGTAGACACGCCGGATATTAAAGCGGAATATGATATTCTGGTAAACGAGTTAACGAAATACAATCCTGAAATGCTGGATAAAGAACGTCTTTTGGTAATCTCAAAATGCGATATGCTGGATGATGAACTTAAAGCTGAATTGAAAACAGAATTAGACGTTGCTTTCAAAGATGTTCCGTATATGTTTATTTCGTCTGTTGCCCAGCAAGGTTTGACAGAGTTGAAAGACAAGCTTTGGAAAATGCTTAACGAGTAAAAAAAATAATAAGTTTTTTGAAGGTGTTCTGTTTTCAGGACACCTTTTTTGTTTGCAATAATGTTAAATTCGCAAAATAACAATAAAATAGGATTGTTGAATTTCATTTTCAATGTAAATTGAGTGTTATGATTGTGAAAATGAATTATCTTCGCAAGACTAATTCAAATATTATTATGAAAAGAATAGTTTTATTTTTAACGATGTGCCTTATGGCATTTCCTGTAAGAGCCGACGAAGGAATGTGGTTCTTAATGTTTATCGAAAGGCTGAACCACAGAGATATGCAGAAAATGGGTCTGCAACTCACAGCCGAAGAAATCTACAGTATCAACCACCACAGTTTAAAAGATGCTATTGTGCAGTTTAACGGAGGCTGTACTGCTGAAATCGTTTCTAAAAGCGGTTTGGTTTTGACTAATCACCACTGTGGTTACGACGCCATTGCAGAACTTTCAACTGCTGAGCAAAATTATTTGAAAGATGGTTTTTGGGCAAAAGAAAAAAGTGCCGAGATGAAGCCAAAATCACTATACGTTCGTTTCTTTGTACGTATGGATGATGTTTCGAAAAGAATTTTGTCAAAAGTAAATCCTACAATGACAGAAACGGAAAGAAACAAAATCATTCAGCAGGAAATTGCTTTGATCGAAAAAGAAAACAACGAAGGCGGAAAATATACGGTTTCTGTTCGTCCTTTCTTCCAGGGAAATGAATATTATTATTTCGTTTATCAGGATTATAAAGATGTTCGTTTAGTAGGAACGCCTCCTGAAAGTGTGGGTAAATTTGGTGGAGATACAGACAACTGGGAATGGCCACGTCAGACAGGAGATTTCTCTATGTTCAGAGTGTATGCTGACAAAGACGGAAATCCTGCAGAATATTCTAAAGACAATGTACCATTACAGCCAAAACATTATCTGCCTGTAAGCATTAAAGGTGTAAAAGAAAATGATTTTGCTATGATTTTAGGGTATCCGGGAAGAACAAACCGTTGGATGCCGGCTGGCGGAATTGAGCAAAATATTAAATATGCTTATCCTGCCTGGGTTGAAGGTGCAAAAACCGGAATGGATGTAATGAAAAAGTATATGGATCAGGATGCAACAGTTCGTTTGCAATATGCTTCTAAATATGCTTCAACTGCCAACTACTGGAAAAACCGTCAGGGTATGATTGATGCGTTGACAAAAGCCGGAACAGTAGATGTAAAAGCGGCACAGGAAGATAAGTTCTACGAATGGGCAAGTAAACCTGCTAATAAAGAAAAATACGAAAATGTAATTCCAACAATCAATGACTATTACAGAGAGACAAATTTAAAAGCAACTCACGATAATTATTTGATCCAGCTTTTACGTACTTCAGCTCTTGCAACGGGACCTGCAAATTTAGGAAATGCATTAATTGCATACTCTAAAGAAAATGATGCTAAAAAAGCAGAAATGCTGCCTAAAATCAACGCAATGGTTGAGGATATTTATGGTGAATTTTATGCTCCGTTAGAAAAAGATGTATTGGCGGCACAATTAAATTTATATGCTTCAAAAGCTGCTGAATATGGATTGGCGCCACAAATAGCTAAAATGAAATCGGCTAATAACGGTGATTTTACTTCTGATATAGCTAAAGCGACTGAAACCAGTTTTTTTGCATCTAAGGAAAAAGTTTTAGAATACATAGCAAGCCCAAAACCGGCTGCACTTCCAATAGATCCTTTGTATATTATCTCTACTGATTTGTTAACAAAATATCGTGCTAAAACAGATGATCAGGCAAAAGCTGATGATGGTTTTGCAACTGCTTACCGTGTATTGGTAGAAGGGTTAAGAGAATCAAAGTTAAATACAGTTAAATATCCGGATGCAAACTCTACTTTAAGATTAACTTACGGAAAAGTTCGCGCTTTGCCTGCAGATCCTCGTAATGATGCTAAGATCAACAATTATACAACCATGGAAAGCATGGTGAAAAAGTATAAAGCAGGAGACCAGGAATTTGATTTGCCGGCTCGTTTATTAGAATTGAACAAAGCGAAAGACTTTGGTCAATATGCCGATAAAGCAGGTTACATGCCGGTAAACTTCTTGACGGATAATGATATCACAGGAGGAAATTCAGGTTCTCCGGTTCTTAACGGAAAAGGAGAATTAATTGGAATTGCTTTTGACGGAAATATCGAAGCGATGGCAGGTGACGTAATTTTCGATTCTAAATTACAAAGAACCATCAACGTAGATATTCGTTATGTACTTTGGATTATCGACAAATACGCCGGAGCAAAAAATATTATTGATGAATTGACTATTGCAAAATAATCTCAATTTAGTTATAAAAATTAACCCCGACAGATTTCAAATCTGTCGGGGTTTTTGTTGTTTACATTTAGCCAAGTGTCATCCTGAGTCCATTCGGCTTCGCTCAGGATAAACTTAGTCGAAGGTTTGTTACGTCGAGAAGGGCTTCGACTCCGCTCAGCCTGACAAAAGGTTATATTAGTGCTTTTTGGAATCTAATTAACCTTCACACGAATTCCTTTCGTATGACTTGCAAATTCCGGAGCATACATGCTTTGAATTGTTGTAATCCCGTTTGAAAATTCTCCGCTGCTATTGATACGGATATCATATTCTATCACATAAGTTCCTTTATTGACGTGATCAAAGAAAAGGTGCGTTGCAGCATCTTTTGTACTCATATAATATCCCAGACCATCTTTGTATTTATATTCTGAAAACACATTTACAGGTTCAAAACAGGAAGCTCTCATGTCTTTCAAATGAATATATTCAGTATTTTCTTTGGCAGAAATAATCAATCTTACCGTTACCAAATCTCCGGTTTTTAATGGATTTTTAGACGTTATTTTTTCTAATTCGTTTCCTTTTAAAGTACTCTTTTTTAGATATAATTCTTTTGCAACTGATAAAACGGCTCCTGAATTGGTTTTGATTTTATCCAAATCTTCAAAATACTGCCAGTACACACCTCCAAAACCCGGAACTTTAGATTTGTTTTCAATTTTTACAGAAGCCATTTCTTTTTTCACTTCTTGTGCTTTCCAGTTCATTTTAATGTAACCCGTTGCAGCTTCCTTTTCGTTTTCTGCTAATTTTTTGGTCATAATTTTTTCATCTCCCAGTTTAATAACCGTATTGTCTTTTACACTCAGCCAATCGGTTCCCTGCATTAATAAAGCGTAAACTGCTTCGGTGGTCGATTTTGTCGTTGGCCAGTTTTTGGTTTGTTTGTTTTTTAAGAGCCAGACTTTCATCGCATCAACAGATTTGGTGTCGTTCGTAACTTCAACGAAAGCCTCAATCAATAAAGCCTGAGTTTCAATTGGAGCCTGATACCAATACCAGCCTGATTTGTTGGTGATCCAGTACATTCCCCAATCTTCATTGTTGGAAGAAGTTTCTTTTAAACTTTCCAAAATTGTTTTGGCGGCCTCTTTTTCGCCATAACGATTTAGAGTCAAAGCGGTCATCCCTTTTTCGTAAAGAGAGTAGGAAAGCCAATTATTTTTGGCTGTATCCAGATATAATTTTGACGCTTTTTTCAATGTGTCAGAAAGCGGATATTTCTCCAGATAAAAACTTCTGGCATACAGATAATGCAAATCAAAATACGGATTGATCCAGATTAGTTTATCGGCTTTTTTTAGGTTTTTGGTTCTGATTTTATAGTATTCCAAAAATTTAGAATCTATATATGGAATTCCGGTTTTTGCAATTTCATCAATTTGCAATGCATTGCCTTTGCTCAATTTAGACAAATGGCCTAAACCTGACAGAATATGTCTGGTAATATATTCGTTTTCATCGCTTCCGTCAAACCACGAAAATCCTCCTGAAGCTTTTTGTTTTTGTTTTAGTTTTTGAAAAGTGACTTCCTGTGAAGTTTTCATTTTTTCCAAATCAAATAAAAGGGCCAGATTTTTTTTCTTTTCTTCTTCATTCTGAGCATCTTTCAGCCATGGTGTTTCGGCCAGAATAATCGATTTTAATTCTTCGTTTTCTTCTAATTTTGAATTCAGTTTTCCGTTTTTTCTCCAGTCTTCAAAAACAGCTGCAATTTTCGGATTACTTGAAATGATTTCTGATGCTAAAGCATTCGCATAAAAACGGGCAAAAGTCTGTTCGGCACATTCGTGTTCATATTCCATCAAATAAGGTAATGACTGAATCGCAATCCATGTTGGATTTGAAGTATACTCTAACGTAAATTGATGATTTTTTAAAGTCGAAGAAGTATTATTTTTCAAATTCTCAAACGTATATTCTTTGGTTGAATTCTCACGAACCCAAATCGGAATACTTTCTGTAACCAGCATATTGTTGGTTAAAACCGGAAGTATGTTTTCTTCACCATCAGAGAAATTACCCGATTTTGCCAAAATTTTATATTGAACTCCTTGTAATCCTTCCGGAATTGTAATTTTCCAGCTAACCGTTGTATTTCCGTAGGCAGGAATTGTAATGTTTTTTATATTGTCAGCATTCAGCATTTTGGCATCAATGGGCTGCATGGTAGTGGCGTCAAAGAATTGTAAAACTGAGATTCCGGTTTTGACTTCAGCCGTAATATTCGAAATTTTTGCACTGATCACAATGGTATCTTTTTCCCTAAAGAAACGTGGAAAATTAGGTAAAACCATGAGTTCTTTTTGAGTCACAACACTTTTTTCCAAATAACCTGAAACAGCATCTTTATTGTGCGCCATCAAACGAAGTTTCCAGGCAGTCAGAGCTTCCGGTGAAGTAAAGTTGAAACTCACTTTTCCTTTAGAATCTGTTTTTAAATTGGGAAGGAAGAATGCCGTTTCAGATAGATTTTTTCTGGCTTTTACCTGAGTTAATTCTTCTAATGCTTTTTTGGTCGTAAGAATGATGACGCCGTTTGCAGCTCTGCTTCCGTAAATTGCTGTGGCGCTGGCATCTTTCAGAACATCCATAGAGGCAATATCTGCCGGATTTATGTTTTTGATGTCATTCAGAATTACACCATCAACAACATATATTGGGGCAGAACCACTATCAATACTTCCTGCTCCTCTAATTTGAATTCCGGCTACTCTTCCCTCTAAAGCTTCACTAATACTATATACAGTGTTGTCCTCTTCTATGTTTTCTGATTTAATGGTTGTCACAGCTCCGGTTAACATAGATTTTTTTTGTGTTCCATAACCCACGACAACGACTTCTTTTAAACTATTTTCGTCATCATCTAAAACCACGTCAATGGTTTTTGAGTTTTTGATTATACTATTTTTACTTTTAAAACCTATCATACTAAAAACAAGCTCTTCCTTTTCAGCAGCTTCAATTTCGTAATAACCGTCAAAATCTGTAGCTGTACTTCTTTGTGTTCCTTTTACAGTCACAGAAACTCCTGGTAGCGATAAGTTTGCTTTATCAGTGATGTTTCCCGAAATCATCTTGGCATTTAACGGTTTCTTTGCTTTTCTGTTAAGTTGTTTTTGATATTCCCTTTGCATGTAAAGAGAATTATTGTTATTGTTGAAATCAAACCCAAACCAAATCAGTTTTATGGTTTCGTTATTTAGCACAACTCCTTTTTTGGGGATGTTTAAATTTTGTAGATAACTGGAGGTTTTATCAAATCCTAAACTTGATTTAATATTATTTCCATTATAAGAGTAGTCATAAAAACCAAGTCCATTCCAGTTTCTTGTTGCAAACTGATCCAGTGAACTGTCGTACATCGAAGCCAAAACTTCAGCTTCATTGCTGGTATTGGCTGATTTTAATTTGAACGACCAGTTTTCACTAATTCCGGGTTGCAGTTTGTTTCTAAAAGTTTCAACACTAAATTCCAATTTTGAAGCTTCTTGTTTTTTCAGCATTACATCTAAATCATCATTAAAAGTTGCATTTTCAAAAACACTCTGAAAACCAATTTTAAGATAATTTTCAAACTCTTTTTTCAATGGAATCATAATAATGTCTTCATTGTTTTCTAAATGTGAGGTTTTCTCAAAAAACACTTTACTGTTATAGCTTCCTGTAACAGCAATATAAAGTTCAGGAATCTCCGAAGTTATTTTTAAGGAAACAAAGCCATCTTTTTTCGGGTCTTCATTGAGCTGTTTAATAGTAAATAAAGTACTCGTATTGTATTTGTCTTTGCTTTGTGTAATTTGAAAATAGTCTTCCGATTCTATGTCATTTTCAAAACTGTCTTTTGCTGAAAAGACTACTTTATAATTGCCTGATTTGTAATTCGAAATAAAATCTAACAGAACTTTTTTGTCTTTTTCAGTATCAATTTTTTTAGAATAAACTAAAGTCGGAGTTACATCATCAGTTGTTTTTCCGCTTACTTCATAAGGAAAAAATCTTTTGAAATCTTCTTTGGGAATGTTTTCAAAATCCGGAACCGGCCAGACTCTCGGTTTGAATTTATCAGAAAAAGGAGTTGTATAATAAATTTTGATTTCACCTTTTATCGCTTTGAATTCACCGTTTAAATTGGTACTTGTTAGTGAAATTTCGTTTTTATTTTTCGTTTCAACTTTATCAGGAAGCGTGGCTCCAAGAACCAGATTGTGATATCCCACCTTTACAACGGTTTCAGCATCATGGGTTTCGCCGTTAATGTCCGTTACGCTAATGTTTATTCTATAATTAAAAACAGGTAATTGTTCTTTTTTACCGTTTTTTGACGGAATTGCCGTGAAATCAATACTGAATTTTCCGGAAGCATCCGTTTTGGTTTCGCCGGTAGCCAGAGTTTCAGTTTCATTCTGCTGGCTGTAATAATATCTGAAATAGCTCGTAAATCTTGTGACAGTATATTTTACAACAGCATCAGAAATGTTGCTTCCTGCAAAAGCCTTGGCACTTCCTTTTACTTTAATGGTCTGATTGATTTGAAAGCTTTCTTTTTTAGGGTCAAAAGTAACTTCGAATTTAGGACGTTTGTATTCTTCAACTCTAAAATCAATTTGAGAATTTTCAAAATCAACATTGTCCCAAAAAGGATGTTTATCTTCGTCTTTATCATAATTAATATCATTTTGATAGTTTTCATGTTCTTCAGCTCCAATCCTAAAATTGCCAGTTAAACCACTTTTTGGCAGGACAAATTCTCCTGAAAAAGAACCAAATTCGTTTGTAACAACATCAAATTCTTTGAATTCATTGTCATTCGCATCCCGAACAATTACTTTGAATGATGTATTTTGTACAACAGAAGTTTCGTTTTTCTTTTTCTGAACTGTGATTCCCTTATAAAAAACTGTTTGTCCGGGACGGTAAATAGCCCTGTCTAAATAAAAATTTACTTTTGCTTTTAGTTTAGTGTCATAATTGCTATTCGCCGAATAAGAATCGAAATATTGTACGTAATTTTTTCTAATTGTAATGGAATCGTTTACTGTCGATAACTCAATTTCATCATGGTAATAATTGTCTTTTTTTCGGGTATAATTTGCTATGCCGTTTTTGTTCGTTTTTAGATTAAAATTTTTCGATTTTACACGTACGTTTTCCAAAGGCTTTCCGGTTTTTCTGTCTACCACCTGAAAAGTTTCACCCGATACATTCTGTGAGGCTAAAATAGCCAGATTCGAAACGGTAATAGTTTCGTAAGCAAAAGCTTTCTCGTCTTTTTTCTCTGAATCACTTTCGAAGTGAACAAAATAAGAACCTGTTTTTAATGGTGGTAAATGTATTTCGGTAGTATATTCAAAGAAGTTATTTTTATTTACAATAGAAAAACTTTCTGCAGCTACAGGCTTTTTTTGAAGAAATGCTGTCGTAAGACTATCTCTTTTAGTATATAAATTAGTATAATTCCAAAGCTGTTTCTGACTAATTTTATAGAAAGAAACTTTTACCTGTGTTATGTTTTTGTATTTAATGTATGCTCTTGTATTTTCATCTGAGTAAATGTATTTCTGAAGCTGAATATTTAATGATTTAGACAGCAAATTGTCTTTGTGGTGTATGGCTAATTTGTAAGCATCGGATCTGTTTTTTACGGAAATAATACTGTCTAATAAAGAAACAGATTTTATATTATAATCAGGATGAGTTTCTTTTGATGCGTTTTTGGAATAATAAAGGGCTTTTTCTAATTGAATTTTTTGAACTAAAATAGTGTCTTTTGCTTCCTTTTGAAGGTAATTTAAGGAAGGAAGATAGGCTTCGTCTGACTCAAGTAAAGTGTTTTTTACATATTGCATTCGGTCCAGCTGATTGTCCTGAGAAGTATTGTAAGATTCCTGTTTTTGATATAATGACAAAACAGAACGCAGGTTTTCATTGGTAACAAATTCGAAATTAATTTTAGTAAAATCGTCTGGTTTTCCTAATAACTGTTTCGTATATGGTTTAAAATCACTTTTTACAATTTCCCATTGACGTACTTTTTGCTTATAAAAAGTCAGGTTTTCTCTTAGCAGATAATCAAATAAAGTCTCTTTTTTGAACTTTTCTGATGCAAAAAAATCAAAAATCATTTCATATTCTTCAAGGGAAGTTTTGTTTAAAGCAGATTCATTTTCTAAAGTCATTTTAAATGTTGAATCTATTTGATTTTTGAAATTGGTTTCAGTCCATGTCAGAAAATCATCATCCGGAAAAGTCGTGTTGGTTCGCTGTCTGATTTTATAATCATTTCGTATATAATAATCATTCAGGCATTTTGCATAAATAAAATTCAATATTGCCTTAGACGGAACCGAGACACGATTAATATCTGTTTTAAGATTGTTAAGGATTTTAGTCTGTGCATTTTCATCCACAACCAATAGATATTTGGAATGATAAAAAAAGCATTTGATCATTTGTACTTCATCTTTTTCAGAAACTGCCTTTTTATAAATTTCTGCTACGACTTCACGGGCCGATTTAACCTTTCCTTCGTTTTCAAAGGCAATAACTTTATTCCATTTTTTATCCGTTTGTTGTGCAAATAGAGTTGAAGTAATCAATAACAGAGCAAATACGATTTTTTTCATAAAGTGAGTTTACTTATATAGAGAGTGGTTTTTGAAAAAAGGTTGGGAGAGTAGTAAAATAATTTTCGTACAAATTACTAATTTATATCTAAAAGCAAATAAGGCATTTTATATTTCGTTATTTTTGATAAATGAGACAGCTAATAATTTTTTTCTTTTTGACACCATTTCTTTTATGGTCACAATCCAATTTTGAAAAAGGCGAGAAGTTATTTCATGCCAAAAAATATAAAGAAGCAGAAACTTTTTTTGAAGAAAATCTAAAACATTATCCCAATGATATTAAGACTCTGGAACATTTGGCCGACATCTCTGCAGAAGAAAAAAAATGGGAAAAAACAGCCGCATATTACAAAAAACTAAAGCAATTGAAACCTAACGAAGCCGACTACTTTTACAAATACGGAGGATGTTTAGGAATGCGTGCATTAGAAGTGAATAAAATTAAGGCATTCGGAATGGTGGATGACATGAAGTTTTCATTTGAAAAAGCTATCGATTTAAATCCTAAACATCTGCCTGCACGATGGGCGTTAATCGAATTGTATTTACAGTTGCCCGGAATATTGGGAGGGAGCGAATCGAAAGCGTTGAAATATTCTAATGAACTGGCAAAATTATCACCTGTTGATGGTTACTTATCCAAAGGCAGAATTGATGAGTATTTCAAAAGATATGATTCGGCAGAAAAAAATTATATAAAAGCGAATGAAATTGGCAAATCAAAAGTTACATTTCAAAAATTATATAATTTATATTTGAACAAATTAAAAGAGCCTAAAAAAGCTCAGGAATTAAAACGAAAATTTGACTCAAAATAATCAAATATCAAATACTGAATTCCTAAAAATAATTGGAATTTAGAACTTAAAAATTAGAATTTTAAATGAAAACACATTTCATCGCCATTGGCGGAAGTGCCATGCACAACTTAGCATTAGCATTGCATAACAAAGGATATCAGGTTACAGGAAGTGATGACGCTATTTTTGAACCTTCAAAATCAAGACTGGAAAAAAAAGGAATTCTTCCTGTAGAAATGGGCTGGTTTCCTGAAAAAATTACTTCAGATATTGAAGCCGTAATTTTAGGAATGCATGCAAAGGCAGATAATCCGGAATTACTGAAAGCGCAGGAATTAGGATTAAAAATCTATTCGTATCCGGAATTTTTATACGAACAGTCTAAAAATAAAACCCGTGTTGTAATTGGTGGTTCTCATGGAAAAACAACCATTACTTCGATGATTTTGCACGTTATGCATTATCATAATATTCAAGTGGATTATATGGTAGGAGCACAGCTGGAAGGTTTTGATACCATGGTACATCTTACAGAAGAAAACGATTTTATGGTCCTGGAAGGAGATGAATATTTGTCTTCACCAATAGACCGTCGTCCGAAGTTTCATTTGTACCAGCCCAATATTGCGCTGATTTCAGGAATTGCATGGGATCATATCAATGTTTTTCCAACGTATGAAAACTACGTTGAACAGTTTGAAATTTTTATTGCTAAAATTACAAATGGCGGGATTTTGGTTTACAATGAAAATGATCCTGAAGTAAAACGCGTTTCTGAAGCAGCAACAAATCCAATTAGAAAATTACCTTACCATACACCAAATTATACTGTAAGCGATGGAGTAACACTTTTAGAGACTCCGGAAGGCGATATGCCAATCGAAGTTTTTGGAGCACACAACCTGAATAATTTAGCCGGAGCAAAATGGATTTGCCAGAACATGGGTGTTGATGAAGCCGATTTCTATGAAGCGATTGCAAGTTTTAAAGGGGCCTCTAAACGATTAGAAAAAATCGCAGAAGGAAAAGGAAAAGTGGCTTATAAAGATTTTGCGCATTCACCAAGTAAAGTAGCAGCAACAACAAAAGCCGTAAAAGAACAATATCCAAACAGAACTTTAGTAGCTTGTTTAGAATTGCATACCTATAGCAGTTTAAATGCTGAATTTTTAAAAGAATACGAGGGTGCATTAGAGTATGCTGATATTGCTGTTGTGTTTTACTCACCGGATGCGGTAAAAATTAAACAACTGGAAGAAGTAACTTATGAGCAGATCGCAAGTTCTTTTAACAGAGAAGATTTGATTATTTACACCAATCCAACTGAATTCAAAGAATATTTATTCAATTTAAATCTGGATAATTCTGCTTTATTATTAATGAGCTCAGGAAACTACGGTGGATTAAACTTTGATGAAGTAAAAGGATTGATTAATTAGTCAATTAGATAATGTGATAATGTGCCAATTGCTATGCAGTTGGCCTTTTTTTTAATTTTCTAATTGACACATTATCTAATTGTCTAATTACTTTTGGTATTTAAAATGTCCGACAATTTTATACTCAAACAAACAATCTTCCAAAACCTGTCCGCCTCCCACATTATGAACAATTAGGTTTTGTTCGCCATCGGATGATTTTTTATTGGTAACAATTCCGATATGCGGGAGTTTGTTATTTATCATCCACGTCACGATTTCTCCCGTTTTATAATCTTTGCCATTTTCAGAAACAGGTAATTTTGTTCCTTTTCTTTCAAAAAAAACTTCAAGATTAGGAACTCTCCGATGATCGATATTCGTATCTGTTTTAGTCATTCCCCATTTTTCTAAATTTGGATATTTAGAAAAGTTTTCAATCATATCTTCATGAACTTCTTTTTGTAAATCAATACCTAATTTTCGATAAGCACGAATAATAACATCTGTGCAAACACCTTTGTTTGCTGGTACATCTCCGTTTGGATATTTTATTGAGAAATAGGCCGGATCGTAATCTATCGAAGGATCAATTATGGATATTGCTGCTTCTGAAAGTTTTTCTTCAAAACTTTTTAAAACAGTCTTATTAGTGTTTTCGAAAGTTAAACTGTTGTTTTCTTTTTGATTACAAGAAAAAAAGCAAAGTAGGATTAAAACGATGGAGATAGTTTTCATTCTTTTTTGTTATAAAATTAAGGATTATCAAAATAACAAATAACTTTTAATGAATGATTTTTCTTATTTTTGAAAACATTCATACAATTATATGCTCGAAAAAATTAAAGTTGTTTACACAACAAGCGAAAATCCTGATTTTATATTTTTATACAACACTTTTGATACTTTTTTATGGGAACGTTATCCGGAATTAAAAACGGATTATTGGGGTAATAATGTAATTGAATTCAATCCTAATGTGGTTATTCTTTATCTCAATAATCAACCGGTAGGTTGTGGCTGTTTCAAAAAGTATAGTGAAACTACTGCCGAGTTGAAAAGAATGTTTGTCTTACCTGAAGCGAGAGGACTTGGGATAGCACAGCAAATTATTAAGGAAGTCGAAAATAAAGCATCAGAGCAGGGTTTTAAAATGTTGATTTTAGAAACTTTATATAAACAGCTGGAAGCAATTAATCTGTATCAAAAAATGGGTTTCAAAATAATTGAAAATTATGAACCTTATGTTGGCCTGACAAATAGTATTTGTATGGGCAAAAACATTATTTAATATATTAGTCCCGAATGGAAGTAGCACATTTTCCTATTACAAATTGGTCAGAAGATGACCGTCCACGCGAAAAATTAATGCTGAAAGGCAAAAATGCTTTAAGCGATGCCGAATTAATTGCAATTTTAATTGGCTCCGGTAGCCGAAACGAATCGGCAGTAGATCTGAGTAAAAGAATTTTGGCAAGTGTCGATACTTTAAATTCGTTGGGTAAAATGTCTTTGGCTCAGCTTACTAATTTTAAAGGAATAGGAGAAGCAAAAGCTATTGCAATTATTGCTGCTCTTGAACTGGGAAGACGCCGAAGAGCCGAGGACACTGTAGAATTAACAAAAATTACATCCAGTAAAATTGTTTTTGAAATCATGCAACCTATTATTGGTGAGCTTCCACACGAAGAATTTTGGGTGCTTTTTCTGAATAATTCGAATAAAGTCATTTTAAAATCACAATTGAGTAAAGGAGGTATTTCAGGAACTATTGTAGATGTACGTTTAGTATTTAAGCTGGCTTTAGAAAATGGTGCGACAGGCTTGATATTGTGCCACAATCACCCATCGGGAGGTTTAATTCCGAGTGATGCCGACAAGCAAATCACTAAAAAAATAAAGCAGGCCGGAGATAGTTTAGATGTTAAAGTTTTGGACCATCTTATTATAACTGAAACAAAATATTATAGTTTTGCAGATGAAGGAATTTTATGAGTTATGAATAAAAATATTACCGACGTCTTTTTTGATCTGGACCATACACTTTGGGATTTTGACAGAAATTCAGAATTAGCTTTTAATCGAATCTTTGAAAGAAAATTTCCTGAAATCATCTGTCAGGATTTTATTCAAAAATATATTCCTGTAAATCAGGCTTGTTGGAAATTATATCAGAACGACAAAATTACACATCAGGAATTGCGTTATAATAGACTGAAGCACTCATTTGATGCTTTGGATTTTGTTATTTCAGATGAAGATATTAATCAGATAGCAAATGATTATATTGAATTTTTAACAGATAACAATCATCTTTTTGAAGGAGCTATTGAAATTTTAGATTATTTAAAATCTAAATACAAATTGCATATTATCACCAATGGTTTTGCCAATGTGCAGGAGAAAAAAATAAATAATGCTGCATTAGGCGGTTATTTTAGTACAATTACAAATTCTGAACTGGCTGGTGTAAAAAAGCCAAATAGTATTATCTTTGATTATGCGGTTAACTCAGCTAAAACTTCGAAAGAAAATTGTATCATGATTGGTGATTGCCTGGATGCTGATGTTAATGGCGCTTTGAATGCAGGCCTGGATGCTATTTTTTTTAACGATAAAAAAATTGAGGTACCTCAAGATATTAAACAAATAAATAATCTATTAGAACTTAAAAAATATTTATAATTATGAAAATTAAAATTTTAGTATTTATTCTATTCACTTCATTCATCGGTTTTTCACAGTCTGTAAATGATTATAAAGCTGTAATTGTGCCAATAAATTTTGATTTTGCCAAAGGAGTAAATCCGTACAGACTCTCTACAATGACGAAAGCAAATTTGACAAAGGCTGGATTTAATGCTTATTATGAAAATGATCAGCTTCCTTCAGAATTACTTAACAGATGTGATCTTTTATATGCAGATGTAAAAAGGGATAATGCTTTTTTGGTTACGAAACTTTTTATAGAATTTAAAGATTGCTACGGAAAAGTGGTTTATACATCAGAAACCGGTAGAAGCAAAGAGAAGGAATATGACGCTGCCTACAGAGAAAGCCTTGATTTAGCTTTTGTTTCTGTAAATGATTTGCATTATAAATACAATGGAAAAACAGGAGCATCTTCTGCAATTGCTCCATCAGTTGCTGTTGTCGGATCAACTGTTCCGGTAACTGTAACAGTTGCAGCACCTGTAGCGGATATTTCAGATCCTAATTTATTATATGCCCAACCAACAGAAACAGGTTTTCAGTTAATTGATAAAACACCAAAAGTAGTTATGAAATTAATGAAAACTTCACGTCCTGATTCTTTTATAGCAATAAAAGATGGCGTTCAGGGAACTTTAAATGCAAAAGATAATCAGTGGTTTTTTGAATATTACAAAGATGATAAATTAGTTTCTGAAAAAGTTTCAGTTAAATTTTAAATATCAATTTGGTTTTAATAGCCATATTTATCTTTCCAGCGGTTCTTTAAAAATTCGCGGTTGCTGTTCTCTCTTGAGTTCTGACCCGGATTGTAAAGAACCGTTTCTTTTATAGCATCGGGTAAAAATTCCTGTTCGGCGAAATTATTGGCATAATCATGTGAGTATTTATAATCTTCGCCATAGCCCAATTCTTTCATTAATTTTGTTGGAGCATTGCGTAAGTGAATAGGAACAGGCAGATCGCCTGTTTGTTTAACTAATTGCTGTGCATTTCCAATCGCCATATAAGAAGCATTGCTTTTAGGAGAGGTAGCAAGATAAATAGCGCATTGACTTAATATAATCCGGCTTTCAGGGTAACCAATAGTAGAAACCGCCTGAAACGTATTGTTAGCCATAATAAAAGCCGTTGGATTAGCATTTCCAATGTCTTCACTTGATAAAATCAACATTCTTCGGGCAATAAATTTTACATCTTCTCCACCTTCGATCATTCTGGCCAGCCAATATACTGCTCCATTCGGATCACTTCCTCTGATAGATTTTATAAAAGCAGAAACAATATCATAATGCTGTTCTCCGGTTTTATCGTATAAAACGGTATTTTTCTGAACAAGTTCAAAAACACGGTCGTTTGTAATTATAATTTCATTACCAGCTGTAGCATTCACAACCAGCTCAAAAATATTTAAAAGTTTTCGGCCATCTCCACCAGATAATCTGAGTAACGCTTCGGTTTCTTTTAGAATAATATTTTTTGTAATTAATTCAGTATCCGTTTTCATTGCGCGTTGCAGTAAGGCTTCTAAGTCACTTTTTGTAAAAGCATTTAAAATGTAAACCTGACAACGCGATAATAATGCGGGAATCACTTCAAAACTTGGGTTTTCTGTAGTTGCCCCAATTAGCGTAATCCATCCCTTTTCAACCGCAGCCAAAAGAGAATCCTGTTGCGATTTGCTAAAACGGTGAATCTCGTCAATAAACAAAATTGGATTTTTAGCTGTAAAAAGACCACCGCTTTGTTTTGCTTTTTCAATTACATCACGAATGTCTTTTACACCAGAATTTATTGCGCTCAAAATATAAAAAGGGCGCTTTGATTCCTGTGCGATAATTTGAGCCAGCGTAGTCTTTCCTGTTCCTGGTGGTCCCCAGAAGATTAATGACGGAATAATTCCTTTCGAAATTTGTTGCGTTAAGGATCCGTTTGGTCCAACCAAATGACTTTGACTTATGTAGTCTTCTAATTTTTGTGGGCGAATGCGTTCTGCTAAAGGTGCTTCCATTTTGTAAAATTACTATTTTCAATTTTAATTATAAATTATCAGGAGCTATTTCCTGCTGTCCGCTATATCTTTTTCTGGCTAAAGAAGCCAGAAAAAGGATGCCGCTTCCATCAGGGCTAAAACCGTATCTGAGAATATTTTTCGATTATCTGACAAATTATCAGTAAATTATATTTGGATAGTTTTTTGATGATAAATTATTATTTGATTTTTAAAGACATGAGCGATAACCATTTTAAGTTTACTAATTCAGTAGTTGGACTTCCGGCTTTTTTTGTCCTTTTTTTGTGGATTATCTATTGGATTCAGATTCGTTTTGATTTCGATTTCTATCAAAACGGAATTTACCCAAGGGATTTTTCCGGTTTACAAGGTGTTTTATTTAGCCCGTTTATTCATGAAAATTTAAATCATCTTTATAACAACTCGATTCCTCTTATTGTATTATTGCCTGCATTGCAGTTTTTTTACCCAAAACAAGTTTTAGGGGTTATTGGTTATGGAATTCTGTTTTCGGGATTAATTACATGGCTTATCGGTCGTGAAAATTATCACATCGGGGCTAGTGGACTGATTTATGTTTTGGTAAGTTTTATATTTTTCAAAGGTATTCAGACCCGATATTATCGCTTAGTAGCATTGTCTTTTGCTGTAGTTTTACTTTATGGAGGAATGATTTGGTATGTCTTTCCGGATGTTGATCAAAATATTTCCTGGGAAGGTCATTTGGCAGGTTTTATGACAGGATTTGTTATGTCCTTATTCTATAAAGCTCCTGAATATGCAAAACCAATTTTGTATGACTGGCAAAGACCTGATTTTGATCCTGCTCAAGATCCTTTTATGAAACATTTTGATGAAAATGGTAATTTTATCAATATAGAGATTTTAGAAGATGAACCTGAAATAATTTCTTCTTACTTCAATTCTGATGCTTCGGTAAATTATATCATCACGAAATCAGAAGGTAAATGATTTAGTGATATAGTTTCATGAATGGTAACAAAAAAAAACACCTCGACTGAAGTGTTTTTTTATTCTTTACAACATAATTATTCCTTTAGTTCCTCTGACGAACAGTTTCATATAAGAATGCCCCGCACGCAACAGAAACATTTAATGATCCGATAGAACCAAACATAGGTAATTTTGCTTTTTCATCTACAATTTTTAGAACAGAAGGATTAATTCCTCTGTCTTCAGACCCCATGATAATAGCTACAGGTTCATTCAATCCTACATCATAAATATTTTGGTCTGTCTTTTCAGTTGCAGCTACCGTTTTTATTCCTGATCCCTGAAGATAAAATATAGCGTCTTTAATATGCTCAACTTTGCAAATTGGCACATTAAAAACTGCTCCGGCTGAAGTTTTAACGGTATCTCCATTTACGGGTGCTGAACCGGCTTTTTGAACAATAATTCCGTTTACACCAGTACATTCTGCAGTTCTGATGATGGCACCAAAATTTCTTGCATCAGAAATCTGGTCTAATATTAAAAATAACGGTTTTAAGCCAGATTCGATTGTAGATTCAACAAGATGCTCCAATTCAATGAAACCAATAGGAGATATGGTTGCAACAGCTCCCTGATGATTATTTGGTGTTAGGCGATTCAGTTTTTCTACAGGTACATAAGAGAAATTAATGTTTGCGCGTTTCATCACTTTCATTAAATCCTTCATTAATTCACCCGAAATTTCTTTTTGGATGAATACTTTATCTACTTCTTTTCCTGCCTGAATGGCTTCTATAATGGCTCTGATTCCAAATATTTGATGTTCTTTTTCCATAGCGCAAATATAGGTATAATGTTTATATAAAAAAAAACCGCTCTGAATGAACAGAGCGGTTTTAATATAAAGATACTTGAATTTAATTTTTAGTACTCGTCTTCGGCGAATCCAGTTCTTTTGTGACCTTCGTAAGAATAAATTACCCCTGGCTCGTCACTAAATTCAGCTTTGAAAGTAATTTTGTCTACCTTATGACCTCCTAAAGAAGTAGCAGCTTTTTTTTCAACTTTACCTTCAGTAATGTTTACTGTTCTGCTGTTATATTCATTAGCTGAAGCAGATGCTGAAAAAGTACCATCAGCTTTAGTCATTACTTTAACTTTAAACTCTGCAACAGCTTCATGATCGTCCAGCCATAAGCCACCATCATTTGCAGCAGTATTATAAGTTGAGAATAAGTCATGCTCTGATATAGCTACACCAGATGAATTAGAAATTGTTATAAACCAATCACCAGCTAAAGCTTTAACTGAAGTTCCTCCTGGATCATTATCTCCAACCTCGTCGCAAGCTACGAATGATGTAAGTACAAGTATTGCTACAAGTACACGTGATATATTTAGCTTCAAATTTTTCATTTTCATAATTTTAAAGTTGTACTTGAGTTAATGTTGAAACAAAATTGTAGTTCGTAACCGGAGGCGTGGTTAGCCAGTTAGTTGTTAATACAAGTGTTTTTGTAGCAGCATCAACAGTTAAAGCAGTGATATTTGCAGTTCCACCAAAATATTGATTATCAAGTGGGTTTCCTGGGAATGTAAATGTATTTGTTGCAATATTACCGGAAATTGTTCCGCCTTTTGTTGCAGAAGTTAGGCCAATATTTCTCCCTATACTATACCATCCCCCAAACGCATCTGATACTCCATATGTCCCGTCATCATTTTTCCAAATGTAGATATATTTCTGATCTACTGAACTACCTTGTGCTGCAGATAATAATGAACCGTTTCTTCTTGTTGTAGAAAGGTAAACACCTTCAATACTGTTTACAAGATCTCCAGTTTTATAAACAACTATCTTTCTTGTTGCAGTTGCTTTAAAACCATCTTGGTTTATTGCAGTGTAAGTTTGTGTATACTCGTCGGGTTTGTTGACGTCTAGAGTTTTTGCTCCTCTGAAGTTTCCATTATAGCTTACTTGAGTGGGTATTATAGCTTCACCTTCTTTAGCTACTACTCCAGGATCTGTAAAAGTTCCACCAGCTGGTATAAAAACTACATCGTCACCATTAACTTCTATTATAGGGTAGTTTGTAACTTTAGATACACCGGCAGTTGAATCTGCCTCACAAGAAGTAAGTAGCAGTCCGCTAATTACTACTGTCATCAGTTTTATAAATATTTTTTTCATCTTTAAGATTTAATTAGTTAACATCCCACCATACAGGAGCAGTAATTTTTGCTATTGCAGGAGCATATGGATTTCTTGTTTTTACTGTATTTGGTAAAACAAGTCTTCTTGGGAATACATCGCTCGTTACGTTTTCAACAGATATTGCAAATTGTCCCGGAATATAGTTTTCATCTGTTTGAGGAAGTGCAGATTCTCTCGGGTAACCAGTTCTGTTTTGTTCTAAAAATGATTCGTAACCGTTTCCTGGGAAACTTGCAACCCATTTTTGAGTAATAATAGCTTCAATTTGAGCTTCAGTTCCTGTTGAAGGAAACTCGTATACTCCTCCCGGAGCCACCAAAGCATCTGCATCAGCTTTTTTAATTCCGTCAGTAAGTGGAGCAACTGTAGTTGCGGCACTGTATTTGGCGAAATTAGCAGCAACTCCTAAATCATATTTTTGTTTAGCACCTGCGCCACCATAATATCTAACAAGAGCCTCAGCTTGCAAGAAATAACTTTCTTCAGCACTCATAAAATATAAAGGAGTTTTTGCGTATAGAGTTACTAATGAAAGTCCCGATGCTGCATTTTCAAAATCACCTTGGTTGTTAGGTTTTCCTTCTCCATAATATTTGTTCAAGCGAGGATCATCATTTTCCTGTAAATAAAGGTATAAAGTTTTACTTGCTCTTAAGTTTAAAGTTGTATTTAACTGTCTTCTGTCAGTCTCATACAAAGGATTACTTCTGTCTGCAGCATCTTCAAACTGAGTCATTGCAGCATCAACATCTAAGAATTGAGCCCCAGAATTAATTAATGTTTTAATACCTGATTCAGCTAATGTAGGATCGACTTCTGTTAATCTAAGATGTAATTTTAATAACAATGAGTTACCAAATTTTGTCCAGTTTGACATTGTGCCATTAAAGATAAAATCATCTTTTCCTGGAGGAGTTCCTACAGATGTACTTAAGTCCTTAGATAAGGCTAATTTTAAATCAGCTATCATTAAATCATAAGTTTCTTTTCCTGAATTGAATTTAGGCTGTAAAATATTTGGATTGTTTGCTTCTGCATATGGAATCGCATCGTATAAATCTGTCAATATTTGTGAAGCTTCAACTTCAAGGACAGTAGCAATCAAATAGTAATTCCAGTTTCCTTCAGCTTCAGCCTGTCTTTTTACAACTCTTATATCGTTTAGGGCATCATACATTGCTGTATAGGAAAGTTGAAAATCATTAGTTCCAATACTGTATTGATCAATGTTTTTATATTGGTTTGAAGTAGTGTTTTGTGTCCAAAATTGAGACCAAAACCCTCCTATAAGTGCATAATATGCTCCTTGTGCACCTGCTAAACCAGCAATACCTGCAGGTAAAATAGTGCTATTAGCTTGATTAGGAGGCAATGCATCCGGATCTCTATTAATGTCAAATGATTCATCACATGACACTAACAAAAAAAGCGCTGTTATTAATGTTGCTATCTTTTTCATTTTATATGAATTATATTTTTAGAATGATAATTTTAAAACTCCACCTACTGATCTTTGTGATGGATTTGCTCCAAATTCTCCAAATTCAGAGAATTTTCCTGTTCCGAAAGTTCCAACTTCAGGATCTACATATGGATTTTCTCCAGGAGTCCACATAAAAAGATTTCTTCCGTAAATACCCACAGTGATTTTGTTGAATCCCATGTTTTTAGTAAGAGTAGAAGGGAAATCATAATTTAAATTAACCTCTCTTAATCTAACAAAAGTTTTGTCAATTACGTGTGTTTTCTCTATTCCAGCGTTGTTTCCTGTATTGTAAAAATTAGTTACAGTACTAAATGTAAGAGGTGTTGTGTTTTCAGTATAAGTAACTTCTTGTGTTACTGGGTCAATGTTTTCATTAACAGAATTTGGTATGATAAAAGAATTTCTATCATTATAAGTTGTTTCTATTCCATTTCCTACGAAATGTGATAATCTTTTTGTGTAAGAATAGAAATCACCTCCTTGTTTCCAATCTAATGAGAATGCCAGATTAAAGTTTTTGTATTTGAAAGAGTTTTGCAATCCCATAACAAAATCACGTTGAGCGTTTCCAATTTTTTGGATATCATCGCTTACTTCATACATACCTGTTCCTGCGTTTACAATATATTGTCCTGCAGCATTCGTTTTAGGTGTTTGTGAGTAGAACGAACCAATAGCATCGCCTTTAGTGGCTCTCATAGTTACACCATATGCACTTGTTAAATCAATATAATTTCCTCCTGTATTTAATTCAGTTACTTCATTCAGGTTTTTAGTGAATGTGTAAGTAATGCTCCATGAAAAATCTTTGTTTTTAATTGGACTACCGGTTACAGAAAGTTCAATACCTTTATTTTCTACATCCCCGGCATTGATTGCTTTTATAGTATATCCCGTTGAAGGATCCAATGGCAAGTCTACAATAAGGTCACTAGTTGTTTTATGATACAATGCAATATCATAGCTGATTCTGTTCTTGAAGAATGATCCCTCAGCTCCAACTTCATATTCTAAGGTGCTCTCTGGTCTTAAATCTGGATTACCAAGTCTTCCTGAAGCTTCGAAGAAACTTACACCACCAACCGGTGATGCAATTATACCGAAGTTAGCGTTAGCAGAACCTGAGATGTAAGAATCTTCAGTTGTATATACTCTGGTATCATTTGCAATATTTGAAACTGCTGCTCTTAGTTTAAGGAAAGTATTTCCATTGTCAATTGCAATTGCACCTAATGATAAGGATGGGTAAAAATATGAATTTTCTGTAGGTGGCAGAGTCGATGTAATATCGTATCTACCTGTTACTGTAGCGAAATATCTGTTTTTAAATGAAAACTCAGCAGATGCATAAACGGCTCCTGTTCTTCTTAAGGTGTTTGATTGCTCAATTACCGGTCTTAAGGCTGAGTTTGAAAGCTCGTAGAAGCCTGGTAGACCTAAATTTGTAATTGAGTTTTTTAATATATCAGTCTCTCTTTTATTGTAGTTGAAACCTCCTAAAAGATTTAAGGTCCAGTCTTCGCTTAAGTTAGTGTTGTAATTAAGGTTAAAGTAAGTGTCAAATTCACTAAATTCTGATCTTGATTCTGTAACTCCACCTACAACAGGATTCGCACCTGCGATTGCTTGTGGGGAACCGGCAGAATAATTAACTATTGCACCGTAACTCTTAAGTCTTTCTGTTCTAACGTTTCCACCAATTTGCCATGAAGCAGTAAGTTTATCTGTTAGTTTGTAGCTTAAATTAACATTTCCAAAAAGATTATGTCCGTATACTTTTGTGCTATTCTCGTTAATTGAGAAATATGGGTTTGTAGCATAAGGAGTAAAATAGTAATCGGGTGTGTTAAAGACATTGTTTTTGTAGTCACTTAAATCTACTACACTAATATCTCTTGGGATTTGCAATAAATCTTGTTGTAAGGTTGAACCTTGACCTGCATCATCTCCTTGACCTGTATTAACGATAGATTGGTCTTTATAGACATAGTTTAATGATGTTCTTAATGTGAATTTTTTTCCTTTTAAACCACCATTAAAACCCAAGGATTGTTTTTTGTATAAATCAGCTTCTGTTGGTACCACCCCATCACTGTTTACATTTGAGAATACTAAAGAGAAGTCTGAAGTATCTCCACCACCACTAAGCGTAACAGACTGTGTAGATAACGCACCGATATCGTAAAAATCTCTTATGTTGTCATTTAACCCAACGTAAGGTTTGATTTGTTGACTGTTGTTATATATTGTTCCCCAAGGTCTTACTTCTCCGTTAAAAGCTGGTCCCCAAGAACCGTTTTCGTTACTGGTTGTGCTAGACCCAGAAAATCCAAGACCATTCCATCCTTGTCCAAAACCATTTTGTAAATGAGGTACTCTGGCAACTTCACTAAATTCTGTTGAAGCTAACAAGTCTACTTTAATTCCTGTGTTTGCTTTTCCTTTTTTAGTTGTAATAATGATTACACCACCACCGGCTCTTGAACCATATAAGGCAGATGCTGCAGCTCCTTTAAGAACAGTCATACTCTCAATATTGTTTGGGTCAATATCACTTATCCCACTACCAGAGTCATATGATCTTGTAGAAGTAGCTACATCATTATTTCCAGTTCCAGTTGGAGTATTGTTTATTGGAGTTCCGTCAACAACATAAAGTGGTCCATTACTATTTGTAATACTGTTTAGACCACGAATAACTACTTTAGTTGAAGCTCCTGGTTGTGATGGTGAAGTAATATCTACCCCTGCAATTTTTCCAGAAAGTGTTTCAAAAGGGTTGGTGTTTACTACCTGAGTAAGTTGGTCAGCTTTTAAAGTTGTTGTAGCATAACCAAGAGATTTTTTTTCTCTTTTAATACCAAAAGCTGTTACAACAACACCTTCCAGTTCTTGTGCTCCGGCATCTGCTAATTTTACATTAATGACAGATGAAGTTGCAGCTACTTCTTGGGTTTTCATCCCAATGTAGCTAAATACCAAAATTTGGCTTGGTGATACTTTAATAGAAAATTTACCATCAAAGTCTGATTGTGTTCCGGTTTTTGTTCCTTTTACCAATATGCTAACACCTGGAAGAGGCATTCCTGCATTATCAGAAACAGTTCCTGAAACAGCTCTTTCTTGCGCAAAAGTTAGTTGCGCCATTAGTACTAAAATAAGTACTAAGAATCCATTGAACTTTAGTTTCATTTTTAAATATTTTGAATTAGTATCGCAAAACTCTTAATAATTTGTTAACTATCCTAATAAATAAAAATGTTTTTTCGGTAAACATCAAAATTTAACATTATAACATATGTTTATGATAGTGTTATATAATTTTAAATTTTGACCATTTACGAGACTATTTGTAAGGTTAATCTTCAGTATTCCGTTGCTGGTCTGAATAGTTGTTCCTGCTCCGATTCCTGTTAATTTGTCTATTTTGGTATTGTTATCACTTCGTGTTAAGTCTTGATATATTCCATAATCAAGAATTGAATTTATGTACAAATTTTTTGAAACAACATATCTGTATTCTGTAAGAATAGATGAAAAGAGATTTGCTTGAAGGCTGTTTTCTAAATAACCTCTAATTGAATATATTCCGCCAAAACGAAATAATTCATTTACGATATAATTTTTGCTGTTAAGATAAAAATTCTGTGAATTTATGTTAATAAAATTTTTTTCGTTTAGTTCGAAATTATATGAGAAGTTTATGTTTGTGTAAAATTGATTGCTGGAAGCGGCAGTTTCCGGCTGATTGCTCGTGTTTCTTTTTCCAAATCCTAAAATAAAATTAATATTGGCTTTTTTTGACCACAAATAATTAACAGCATCTGTTTTTATATATTCAAATGTTGAAGTTATAAACGCGTTTTTAAAATCGCTTATAGAAGTGTTATTTGTGTTTTGAATATCGCTTGATTCTGCTGATTGATATCCTAAATATAATTTTGAATTGTATTTGATATAATAGCCTAAGTCAATTCCGGTTTTTGTGTTTTGAAAGGTGCTGTCCTGTTTGAATATGTTTAATTGTGCTTTTATTCCAAGCGGCGACTTGAAAATATATGGAATTTCTAATTTTGTATTAAAGGTTTTTTGTTGGTTTCCGTCGCTTTTCCAATAAAGAGAAAATTGTTCGCCTGCCAGAAGTGTGTTTTGCAGGGTTATGTCGAGATATCCATTTAGATTTACTTTTTTGTTCTCATCATTTGAAAAACCTATGTATCCATCAAAGTTATTGGCTTTCCTTTTTTCAATATAAACATAGACTTTTGTTGAATCATTTGTGAATAATATTTCCGGATATTTTGTCTGATTTATAAATCCAAAATTGTTTATATCATTATAAAGTTCTTTAATTGTTTTTTGATTAAAAGTTTTACTTATGTATTTTTTATTGAGTTGTTTCAAATGCCCTTTAGGAAAATAATCCTTACGATTGTTTTTTGTGTAATTTATTTTAATGGAATTAAGACTTCGTTTTTTTTCGGAATTAAAATTTAAGTCTGCATAAATTATCAAATTCTTTTTTTGAATATTTTCTAATTTTATTTTACTTAGGGCAAAACCTTTGTTTTCGGCATCAATAATTATTTGATTTATGTAGTTTTCGGTTTCTTGATATGGAATAATTGCGGTGTCATTTTTTGTTTTGTATGAGTCAAAAAATGAGTTATTTCTACCTATATATATATAGGTGTATTTTATTTTATTTCCAAGTGAAAGTTTGTATGTGTATGTTGAGTCGTTTTCCTTGTGATTTTCAAGTGTTTTAATATCTATGTAGCCTTTTTTATAAAGCTTTTCTATGCTTAAAATTGATTCATCAACAACAGATTTGATATTTGAGTGTTTTTTGGTATAATTTAACGAATCTATAATTATATTTTCTATTTTATTTGTGCCGCTAATTTTTAAATTAAAGTTTTGAGCATAACCGGAAATGCCTATTGTTGAAAAAATGATTATATGTAATAACTGTTTCAAGAGCAATTGTTTCATTTATTAAAAGTATTGCAAATATCCATTCTTTGTTTGAAAAAACATAAGTTTAAATAATGTTATTGAAAATTAATGATTTAACGTTTGTATAGTGGAATTTATTTTATACATTTGCAACCCCGTAAAAAGCGGGAATTTTATAAACAAGTAATTTTTAGTATTTAATTATGCCAACTATTCAACAATTAGTAAGAACAGGAAGAACTCAGATCACTAAGAAGAGTAAATCGGTTGCTTTAGATTCTTGTCCTCAAAGAAGAGGGGTTTGTACGCGTGTTTACACTACTACACCAAAAAAACCAAACTCTGCAATGCGTAAAGTTGCGCGTGTACGTTTGACAAATGGTAATGAAGTGAATGCTTACATCCCTGGAGAAGGACACAATTTACAAGAGCACTCGATAGTATTAGTGCGAGGTGGAAGGGTAAAAGATTTACCAGGTGTTAGATATCATATCGTTCGTGGAGCGCTTGACACGTCAGGAGTTGCAGGAAGAACGCAAAGAAGATCTAAGTACGGTGCTAAACGCCCAAAAGAAGCAAAAAAGTAATTTAAAAACGTTAAGAGTTCGAGGTTAGGAGTTGAGGGTTAAAGATTATGTGATAGCAAAAGTCGATAGCACAACATTTAACGGATAACCTATAACTTTTTATTAAAAAAAAGACATGAGAAAAAGAGCGGCAAAGAAAAGACCACTTTTACCAGATCCAAGGTTTAATGACCAGTTGGTAACGCGTTTTGTAAACAACTTAATGTGGGATGGTAAGAAATCTACAGCTTTTAAAGTATTTTATGATGCTATTGATATCATCGAGACTAAAAAGCAAAATGATGAGAAGACTTCATTAGAGATCTGGAAAGATGCTTTAACAAATGTTATGCCTCACGTAGAAGTACGTAGTCGTAGAGTTGGTGGAGCTACATTCCAAATTCCAATGCAGATTCGTCCAGACAGAAAAATTTCTATGGCAATGAAGTGGTTAATACTTTATTCAAGAAGAAGAAATGAAAAATCTATGGCGCAACGTTTGGCATCAGAGTGTTTAGCTGCTGCTAAAGAAGAAGGTGCTGCGGTTAAGAAAAGAATGGATACTCACAAAATGGCAGAAGCTAACAAAGCATTCTCTCACTTTAGATTTTAATTCATAAGAAATGGCTAGAGATTTAAAATATACAAGAAATATCGGAATTGCTGCTCACATTGATGCTGGTAAAACAACAACGACAGAGCGTATCCTTTTTTATACTGGGAAGTCACACAAAATTGGTGAAGTACACGATGGTGCTGCAACAATGGACTGGATGGCTCAAGAGCAGGAAAGAGGTATTACAATTACTTCAGCGGCTACAACTTGTGAGTGGAATTTTCCAACTGAGCAAGGTAAGCTTTTGCCTGAATCATTACCATACCACTTTAATATTATTGATACTCCTGGACACGTTGACTTTACTGTAGAGGTAAATCGTTCTTTGCGTGTGCTTGATGGTTTGGTTTTCTTGTTTAGTGCTGTTGATGGTGTTGAGCCGCAATCAGAAACTAACTGGAGACTTGCAGATCAGTACAGAGTTCCTCGTATGGGATTCGTAAACAAAATGGACCGTCAAGGATCTAACTTTTTGGCAGTTTGTCAACAAGTTCGTGATATGTTAAAGTCAAATGCTGTAGCGATCACTTTGCCAATTGGTGAAGAGAATGATTTCAAAGGTGTTGTGGATTTAGTAAAAAACCAAGCTATTATTTGGCATGATGCAACACAAGGGGCGACTTTTGATATTGTTGAAATTCCTGCTGATATGGTTGCTGAAGTTAAAGAATATAGAGATATCCTTATTGAAGCAGTTGCTGATTACGATGAAAACTTGCTTGATAAGTATATGGAAGATCCGGATTCTATCACAGAAGACGAGATTAATAGAGCTTTAAGAGCTGCGACTATGGATATGGCTATCATTCCGATGATTGCTGGTTCTTCTTTCAAAAACAAAGGAGTTCAGTTCATGTTAGATGCAGTTTGTAAATACTTGCCTTCTCCAATGGATAAAGAAGGTATAGAAGGAATTCATCCTGATGATGCTGAATTATTAGAAGAAGATCAAACTAAAATCTTGCGTAAGCCAGATGTAAAAGAGCCATTCGCTGCTTTGGCATTTAAAATTGCTACTGATCCATTCGTAGGTCGTTTAGCTTTCTTTCGTGCTTATTCTGGACGTTTAGATGCTGGTTCTTATGTTTTGAACACTCGTTCAGGAAATAAAGAAAGAATTTCTCGTATCTACCAAATGCATGCTAACAAACAAAATCCAATCGAATATATTGAGGCTGGTGATATTGGAGCTGCTGTTGGTTTTAAAGATATCAAAACTGGAGATACATTGTGTGATGAAAAACACCCAATCATTCTTGAGTCTATGAAATTCCCTGCGCCGGTAATTGGTATTGCAATTGAACCTAAAACTAAAGCTGATGTTGATAAAATGGGTATGGCTTTGGCTAAATTAGCTGAAGAAGATCCAACATTTACAGTTAGAACAGATGAGGCTTCAGGACAAACTATTATCTCAGGTATGGGTGAGCTTCACTTAGATATCTTGGTAGATCGTATGAAACGTGAATTTAAAGTTGAAGTAAACCAAGGTGAACCTCAAGTTGAATATAAAGAAGCGTTTACAAGAACTGCAACTCATAGAGAGACTTATAAGAAGCAATCAGGAGGTCGTGGTAAATTCGGTGATATCGTATTTACTCTTGAGCCAGCTGAAGAAGTTGATGGTAAAGTTCCTGTAGGATTACAGTTTGTTAATGCGGTAAAAGGTGGTAACGTTCCTAAAGAATATATTCCATCTGTAGAAAAAGGTTTCCGTGAAGCTATGAAAACTGGTCCTTTGGCTGGTTATCAAGTGGATAGTTTAAAAGTAACTTTGACAGACGGATCTTTCCACCCTGTCGATTCTGATGCGCTTTCTTTTGAATTAGCAGCTAGAATGGGGTATAGAGAGGTGGCTAAAGCTGCTGGAGCAATTATTTTGGAGCCTATCATGAAAATGGAAGTTATTACTCCTGAAGAAAACATGGGAGATATCGTTGGTGATATCAACCGTCGTAGAGGTCAGGTTAATGACATGGGTGACAGAAATGGTGCTAAAACTATTAAAGCTGATGTGCCATTGTCAGAAATGTTTGGATATGTAACAACATTAAGAACATTGTCTTCTGGTAGAGCTACTTCAACAATGGAGTTTTCACATTATGCAGAAACACCTTCTAATATTTCAGAAGCTGTAATTAAAAAAGCAAAAGGTAACGCTTAATTCTTAAGAAAATGAGTCAAAAAATCAGAATAAAACTAAAATCTTACGATCACATGTTGGTAGACAAGTCTGCTGAAAAGATCGTAAAAACAGTAAAAACTACTGGAGCAGTTGTAACAGGTCCAATTCCGTTGCCAACTCACAAAAAACTTTTCACTGTATTGCGTTCTCCGCACGTTAACAAAAAAGCGAGAGAGCAATTTGAAGTAATGTCATACAAGAGATTGATTGATATTTATTCATCTTCATCTAAAACTATTGATGCTTTAATGAAACTTGAATTGCCAAGTGGAGTTGAAGTAGAGATTAAAGTATAATTTTTTTATTATATTTTATATATAAAAGCGAGGCATTTATGTCTCGCTTTTTTTTGTTTGTTGAAGATGTTATTTTTAAGATTTCTTTTATTTTAAATTTTGTTTTTTGAAATATATTTTATTGAAGTGTCTTTTGTTTAGGCGCTTGCCGAAGGTTTTTTTGATTTTGCGATTAGGTAAATGTTAATAATATTGTTGAGATAAGTTAAGAATTAATATCTGTTTTTTGAAAGAAATAAATGCTAATTCGTGTGGGGTTAATCTCTTGAATTTTGATTATGAGCGATTTAATTTTTGTAACTGTTTGGTATATTCAATTTTAATATCTACTTTTGCACTCCCTGTTTGGAAATTTCTGTTATTTTCAAATTGAAGGGAATTTTAGTAATTAATAATTAATATTTATGTCTGGGTTAATTGGTAAAAAAATCGGCATGACTAGTATTTTCGACGAAAACGGGAAAAACATTCCTTGTACAGTAATCGAAGCTGGGCCGTGTGTTGTTACCCAAGTCAGAACCAAAGGTGTTGACGGGTATGAAGCGTTGCAACTTGGTTTCGATGACAAAAACGAGAAACATTCCACTAAGGCTGCTTTAGGGCACTTTAAAAAAGCTGGAACTGTAGCTAAGAAAAAAGTCGTTGAATTTCAAGATTTTGCAACTGAACAAAAATTAGGAGATCTAATTGATGTTTCTATTTTTGAAGAAGGAGAATTTGTAGATGTACAAGGTGTGTCTAAAGGTAAAGGTTTTCAGGGTGTTGTTAAGCGTCACGGTTTTGGTGGGGTTGGACAAGCTACTCATGGTCAGCACAACCGTTTAAGAGCGCCAGGTTCTGTAGGAGCTTCTTCTTATCCGTCTAGAGTATTCAAAGGAATGCGTATGGCTGGAAGAATGGGAGGAGATAATGTAAAAGTTCAAAACCTTAGAGTTTTAAAAGTAGTTGCTGAAAAGAATCTGCTTGTTGTTAAAGGGTGTATTCCTGGGCATAAAAACTCTTATGTAATCATTCAGAAGTAATGGAAGTAAAAGTATTAGATTTCAACGGAAAAGATACTGGTAGAAAAGTTCAACTTTCTGATTCAGTATTCGCAATTGAACCAAATAATCACGCTGTATATCTTGATGTTAAGCAATATCTTGCTAATCAAAGACAGGGTACTCATAAGGCTAAAGAAAGAGCCGAAGTTACTGGTAGTACGCGTAAGATTAAAAAACAAAAAGGAACAGGTACTGCTCGTGCGGGAAGTATCAAAAATCCATTGTTTAAGGGTGGTGGAACAATTTTTGGGCCAAGACCAAGAAGTTATTCATTTAAATTGAATAAAAGCTTGAAAAGACTGGCTAGAAAGTCAGCTTTCTCGATTAAAGCAAAAGAGTCGAATGTTATCGTTCTTGAAGACTTTAATTTTGAAGCGCCAAACACTAAAAATTTCATTAACGTTTTGAAAGCTTTAGGGTTAGAGAATAAAAAATCCTTATTTGTGTTGGGAGAGTCAAATAAAAATGTATATTTGTCGTCACGCAATTTAAAGGCTTCAAATGTCGTAACTAGCTCAGAATTAAGCACTTACGCAATATTAAACGCTAATAATTTAGTGCTTTTGGAAGGTTCTTTAGAGTTAATTGAAGAAAATTTAAGTAAATAATAGGAATATGAGCATCATTATCAGACCTATAGTAACGGAAAAAGTAACCAAAGAAAGTGAAGTTTTAAACCGCTTCGGATTCGTTGTTGACAAAAAAGCAAACAAAGTTCAGATTAAGAAAGCTGTTGAAGCTGCTTATGGAGTAACTATCGTTTCAGTTAACACAATGAATGTAAGACCGGATAGAACTACAAAATACACTAAAAGTGGTTTAATCAGTGGAAAGACAAATGCAATTAAAAAAGCGATTGTTCAAGTACAAGAAGGAGAAACAATTGATTTTTACAACAATATCTAAGATAGAAAAATGTCAGTAAGAAAATTAAAACCTATTACCCCAGGTCAGCGATTTAGAGTTGTGAATGGTTATGACGCCATTACAACTGATAAGCCGGAACGCTCTTTGATAGCGCCGATAAAAAACTCTGGAGGTAGAAATAGTCAAGGAAAGATGACCATGCGTTATACGGGTGGTGGTCACAAGCAGAGATATCGTATTATTGATTTCAAAAGAACTAAAGACGGAATTCCGGCTACAGTGAAATCAATCGAATACGATCCAAATCGTACTGCGTTTATTGCTTTATTAGCTTATGCTGATGGAGAGAAAACTTATATTATCGCTCAAAATGGATTGAAAGTTGGTCAGAAATTAGTTTCCGGACCAGAATCTCAACCAGAGATTGGTAATACTTTACCTTTAAGCAGAATTCCTCTTGGAACTGTTATATCTTGTATTGAGTTACGTCCAGGACAAGGAGCTGTTATTGCTCGTTCGGCTGGAACTTTTGCTCAGTTAATGGCAAGAGACGGGAAATATGCAACAATTAAAATGCCATCTGGTGAGACAAGATTAATCTTGTTAACTTGTTCGGCTACAATTGGAGCTGTTTCAAACTCTGATCACCAATTAGTTGTGTCTGGAAAAGCAGGTAGAACAAGATGGTTAGGAAGAAGACCTAGAACTAGACCAGTAGCGATGAACCCAGTTGATCACCCTATGGGAGGTGGTGAAGGACGTTCTTCTGGAGGGCACCCACGTTCAAGAAACGGAGTACCGGCTAAAGGTTACAGAACTCGTTCTAAGAAAAACCCGAGTAACAAGTATATCGTAGAACGTAGAAAGAAATAATAAGATATGGCACGTTCATTAAAAAAAGGACCTTTCGTTCATTATAAATTAGACAAGAAAGTTCAGGAAAACATTGAAAGCGGAAAAAATGGAGTAGTAAAGACTTGGTCTAGAGCTTCCATGATTACTCCAGATTTTGTTGGACAGACTATAGCAGTTCATAACGGTCGTCAATTTGTACCAGTTTACGTAACAGAAAACATGGTAGGTCACAAATTAGGAGAGTTTTCACCAACTAGATCTTTTAGAGGTCATGCTGGAGCAAAAAATAAAGGTAAAAAATAAGAAGCAATGGGAGTTCGTAAAAGAGAAACAGCAGATGCGAGAAAAGAGGCTAATAAGTCTATTGCTTTCGCAAAATTGAATAACTGCCCTACTTCACCTAGAAAAATGCGCTTAGTAGCGGACTTGGTAAGAGGTCAGAAGGTAGAAAGAGCACTTAACATCTTAAGATTTAGTTCTAAAGAAGCTTCAAGAAAATTAGAAAAACTATTATTATCTGCAATCAACAACTGGGAGCAAAAAAATAGTGAAGGTAATTTAGAAGAAGCTGGATTATTTGTTAAAGAGATCAGAGTAGATGGTGGAATGATGTTAAAAAGACTTCGTCCAGCTCCACAAGGTCGTGCACACAGAATAAGAAAACGTTCTAATCACGTAACAATCGTGCTTGGGGCTATCAATAACACACAAAGCAATTCTTAAGCAGCATGGGACAAAAGACAAATCCAATTGGAAATAGACTTGGTATCATCAGAGGATGGGACTCAAACTGGTATGGTGGAAATGATTACGGCGATAAATTAGCTGAAGATCACAAAATCAGAAAGTATATCCATGCTCGTTTATCAAAAGCTAGTGTATCAAAAGTGATCATCGAGAGAACTTTAAAGCTTGTAACCGTTACTATCACTACTGCTAGGCCTGGTATCATTATCGGAAAAGGTGGGCAAGAGGTAGACAAGTTAAAAGAGGAACTTAAGAAAGTTACTGACAAAGAGGTTCAAATCAACATCTTTGAAATCAAAAGACCTGAATTAGATGCTTATCTTGTGGCGACAAGCATCGCTCGTCAAATCGAAAGCCGTATTTCTTACAGACGTGCAATCAAAATGGCTATTGCTGCTTCTATGCGTATGAATGCTGAAGGTATCAAAGTTTTGATTTCTGGTCGTTTGAATGGAGCTGAGATGGCACGTTCTGAAGGTTTCAAAGAAGGTAGAATTCCTCTATCAACTTTCAGAGCTGATATTGATTATGCTTTGGCTGAAGCTCATACTACTTATGGTAGAATGGGGATCAAAGTATGGATCATGAAAGGTGAAGTTTATGGAAAGAGAGATCTTTCTCCACTTGCAGGGATGGATAAAAAACAATCTGGAACTGGTGGTGGTAAAGGTGGTGATTCTCCAAGAGGAGATAGAAAGCCCTTTAATAAAGGTGGTAAACCAGACGCTCGTAAAAGAAAGTAAATTTTTAAACTAAAGAAAAATGTTACAGCCTAAAAGAACAAAATACCGTAAGGTACAAAAGGGTAAGATGAAAGGTAACTCTCAAAGAGGTCATGAACTTTCTAATGGAATGTTTGGTATTAAATCTGTACATGAAGATGGAATGTTCTTAACTTCTCGTCAAATCGAAGCTGCACGTATCGCTGCAACTCGTTTCATGAAGAGAGAAGGACAATTATGGATCAAAATATTTCCAGACAAACCAATTACTAAGAAACCTCTTGAGGTGCGTATGGGTAAAGGAAAAGGTGCCGTTGAGTATTGGGCTGCCGTTGTTAAACCCGGAAGAATTATGTTTGAAGTTGGAGGAGTTCCTTTATCAGTTGCAAAAGAGGCTTTACGTCTTGCAGCTCAAAAGCTTCCAGTAAAAACTAAATTCGTTGTTGCTAGAGATTTCGAAGCATAATTAAATTTATATTATGAAACAATCAGAAATAAAAGATCTTTCTGCAGCGGAGTTGCAAGAAAAACTTAGTCAAACTAAGAAAGTATATGCTGACCTAAAAATGGCTCATGCTATTTCTCCAATTGAGAACCCGCTTCAAATTAGAAGTGTAAGAAGAACAGTTGCAAGATTGGCTACAGAGTTAACTAAAAGAGAGTTACAATAATTGTATTCTGCTGAAAGATGGAAGAAAAAAGAAATTTAAGAAAAGAAAGAATTGGTGTTGTTACTTCAAATAAAATGGATAAATCTATTGTTATTGCTGAAGTAAGAAGAGTAAAGCACCCATTATACGGTAAGTTCGTGTTGAAAACTAAGAAATATGTTGCACACGACGAAACAAACGACTGTAACATTGGAGATACTGTAAGAATTAGCGAAACGCGTCCTTTAAGTAAAACAAAATGTTGGAGATTAGTTGAAATCTTAGAAAGAGCTAAATAATTATGGTACAACAGGAATCAAGACTAAAAGTAGCAGATAACACGGGAGCAAAAGAAGTTTTAACTATCCGTGTTTTAGGAGGTACCAAAAGAAGGTATGCCTCTGTTGGTGACAAGATTGTAGTATCTATTAAAGATGCAACTCCAAACGGTAACGTTAAAAAAGGGGCTGTTTCAACTGCAGTTGTTGTACGTACCAAAAAAGAAGTGAGAAGAGCTGATGGTTCTTATATCCGTTTCGATGACAATGCGTGTGTTCTTTTGAATGCTGCAGGTGAAATGAGAGGAACTCGTGTTTTTGGTCCGGTAGCAAGAGAACTTCGTGAAAAACAATTCATGAAAATTGTATCATTAGCACCAGAAGTGCTTTAATTCGTTTTAAGATGATAAAGCTAAAAATAAAATCAGGAGACATTGTAAGAGTAATTGCTGGAGACCATAAAGGTGCTGAAGGTAAAGTTTTACGTGTTTACCGTGAGAAAAATAAAGCGATAGTTGAAGGTGTAAACATGGTTTCGAAACATACAAAACCAAGTGCTAAAAACCCTCAAGGTGGTATCGTTAAGAAAGAAGCTTCTATACAAATATCTAACATTTCACTAATTGATCCTAAGACTAAGGAAACGACTAGAGTTGGTATTAGAGTAGAAGGAGATAAGAAAGTAAGATTTTCAAAAAAATCTAATCAAGTACTATAGTAATGGCATATACACCTAGACTAAAAGAAGAATATAAGAGTAGAGTGATCTCTGCTCTTAAAGAGGAATTCGGATATACAAACGTAATGCAAGTTCCAAAACTTGAAAAAATCGTTTTGAGCCGTGGAGTTGGTGCAGCTGTATCTGATAAAAAACTTATTGACTATGCGGTTGATGAGTTGACAAAGATCACTGGACAAAAAGCAGTATCTACAATTTCAAAGAAAGACGTTGCGTCTTTCAAATTGAGAAAAGGGATGCCTATTGGAGCAAAAGTTACTTTACGTGGCGAAAGAATGTACGAGTTTTTAGACAGACTTGTTACTTCTGCTTTGCCACGTGTTAGAGATTTTAGTGGTATCAAAGCTACTGGTTTCGACGGAAGAGGTAATTATAATCTTGGAGTTTTAGAGCAAATCATTTTTCCAGAAATTGATATTGATAAAGTAAACAAAATTTCAGGAATGGATATTACTTTTGTTACTACTGCAAAAACAGACAAAGAGGCAAAGTCATTATTGGCTGAATTAGGTTTACCTTTTAAAAAGAATTAAGACATGGCTAAAGAATCAATGAAAGCCCGTGAGGTGAAAAGAGAGAAAACGGTAGCTAAGTATGCTGAAAAAAGAAAAGCTTTGTTAGAAGCTGGAGATTATGAAGGTTTACAAAAATTACCTAAAAATGCTTCGCCAGTTCGTTTGCATAATCGTTGTAAACTAACGGGTAGGCCAAGAGGTTATATCCGTCAATTTGGTATTTCACGTGTAACTTTCCGTGAGATGGCTAATAATGGACTAATTCCAGGGGTGAAAAAAGCATCTTGGTAATCTCACAATAAGTTTGTACTTTTGCAAACCAAAAAATAATTTTAATTGATTAAAGGTTCGGGGGACGAGTGTCTCCCGAAAACCATAATCGCAATCAAATACATATGTATACAGATCCTATTGCAGATTATTTGACTAGAGTTCGTAACGCTGTGGCTGCAAATCACAAAGTTGTTGAAATTCCGGCATCTAATCTAAAAAAAGAAATAACTAAGATCTTATTTGATCAAGGTTATATCTTGAGTTACAAATTTGAGGACAACACAGTTCAGGGTTCAATCAAAATTGCTTTAAAGTATGATAAAGATACTAAAGAGCCAGTAATTAAAGATATCCAAAGAATTAGTAAACCAGGTTTGCGTAAGTATGCTGGTGCTGCCAAATTACCTAGAATCCTTAATGGATTAGGAATTGCAATTGTTTCTACATCAAAGGGTTTGATGACTGGAAAACAAGCTAAGCAATTAAATGTAGGTGGTGAAGTAATTTGTTACGTATACTAATTTTAAACACTAGATAAAGATGTCAAGAATAGGTAAAAGCCCAATTGTAATCACTGCTGGTGTAACTGTAGAAGTTAAAGACGGTATTATTACAGTAAAAGGAAAAAAAGGTCAACTAACTCAGGAGTTTTCGGACGTTACTGTAAAAGTTGAAGGCGATCAGGTTTTAGTAGAAAGATCGTCTGATCATAAAGACCAAAGAGCAAAACACGGATTATACAGATCATTAATCAGTAATATGATTGTTGGTGTGTCTGAAGGTTTTACTAAAGAACTTGAATTAGTTGGGGTTGGTTATAGAGCTTCAAACCAAGGTCAAAAGTTAGATTTAGCTCTTGGATATTCTCACAATATTGTTTTAGAAGTTGCTCCTGAAGTAGTTGTTGAAACAATATCTGAAAAAGGAAAGAACCCTATCGTAAAATTAACATCATTTGATAAACAACTTTTAGGGCAGGTAGCTGCGAAAATCAGAGGTTTCCGTAAGCCTGAGCCGTACAAAGGAAAAGGTGTTAAGTTTGTGGGTGAAGTATTAAGAAGAAAAGCAGGTAAATCAGCTTAAAAAATAAGATTATGTCATTAACAAAATCTGATAGAAGACAGAGAATTAGATTCAGAATTAGAAAATCGATTAGTGGTACTGCTGCTAACCCAAGGCTATCTGTATTTAGAAGTAACAAAGAAATTTACGCTCAACTTATTGATGATGTAAATGGAGTTACTTTATTAGCTGCATCTTCAAGAGAAAAAGAAATAGGAAACGGTACTAACGTTGAAATTGCTGCTGCAGTTGGAAAACTTGTTGCAGAGAAAGCGTTAAAAGCTGGAATTGATACCATCACTTTTGATAGAGGTGGATATTTATACCACGGTCGTATTAAATCATTAGCAGAAGGCGCAAGAGCGGCTGGACTTAAATTCTAATATATTATGTCTAAATACAAAAATGTAGAATTGGTAAAACCTAGTGGTCTTGAACTTAAAGATCGTCTGGTAAGTGTTAATCGTGTTACTAAAGTTACAAAAGGTGGTAGAGCTTTCGGTTTTTCTGCTATTGTAGTTGTAGGTGATGAAAATGGAGTAGTTGGTCACGGATTAGGAAAATCTAAAGACGTTTCTGAAGCAATTGCGAAAGCAGTGGAAGATGCTAAGAAAAATTTAGTGAAAATTCCTTTGAATGGACAATCTGTTCCTCACGAACAAAAAGGTAAATTTGGTGGTGCACGTGTATTCTTAATTCCTGCTTCTCATGGTACAGGAGTTATTGCTGGTGGAGCTGTTCGTTCAGTTCTTGAATCAGTAGGTATTCATGATGTATTATCAAAATCTCAAGGATCATCAAATCCTCATAACGTAGTGAAAGCAACTTTTGATGCTTTATTACAAATGAGAAGCGCTTACACTGTTGCAAAACAAAGAGGTGTTTCTTTAGAAAAAGTTTTTAAAGGTTAATTCAAGGAAATTATGGCTAAATTATTAGTAAAACAAGTAAGAAGCAAAATCAACTGCCCTCTTTCTCAAAAGAGAGGTTTGGAAGCTTTGGGTCTACGTAAAATGGGACAAGTTGTAGAGCATGATTCAAACCCTGCTATCCTTGGGATGATAAACAAAGTTAAACACTTAGTTTCTGTCGAAGAAGCTAAATAACAAATACTGTTATGAATTTAAGTAACTTACAACCAGCTGAAGGGTCAACGCACAATCAAAATAAAAGATTAGGTAGAGGAGAAGGATCTGGAAAAGGTGGTACTTCTGCAAGAGGTCACAAAGGAGCAAAATCTCGTTCTGGTTATTCTAAAAAGATTGGTTTTGAAGGAGGGCAAATGCCACTTCAAAGACGTGTGCCTAAGTTTGGTTTCACAAACATCAACCGTAAAGAATACGAAGGTGTTAATTTAGATACGCTTCAATTATTAGTAGACAATGGTGTGATTACTGATTCTGTTTCAATGACAGATTTTGTAGCAAATCGTCTAGCTACCAAAAATGAAATCGTTAAGATTTTAGGTAGAGGAGAATTGAAAGCAAAATTAAAAGTAACTGCTCACAAATTTACTGCTACTGCAAAAGCTGCTATTGAAGCTGCTGGTGGAGAGGCTGTAACAATATAATTTTTCTATTGTATGAAGAAATTTATTGAATCAATAAGTAATGTTTGGAAAATCGAAGAACTGAAAAACAGAATCCTGATCACATTAGGTTTGCTTTTAGTATATCGTTTTGGAGCACACGTTACGCTTCCTGGAATTGACGCAACTCAATTGACTGGTTTAGCGGGACAAACAAAAAATGGTTTAGGATCCATCCTGGACATGTTCACCGGAGGTGCTTTTTCTAAAGCTTCAGTTTTTGCTTTAGGGATTATGCCTTACATTTCTGCGTCTATTGTTGTCCAGTTAATGGGAATTGCGATTCCATATTTGCAAAAACTTCAAAACGATGGAGAGAGCGGTAGAAAAAAAATTAATCAAATTACACGTTGGTTAACTATTGCTATTACATTGGTTCAAGGTCCGACTTATATTTATAATTTATACAGAACACTGCCTGGTAATGCATTTTTGCTAGGATTTAATTCTCCTGAATTTTTGTTTTCTTCTGTTATAATCTTGGTTACTGGTACTATTTTTGCTATGTGGCTTGGGGAAAAAATTACAGATAAAGGTATTGGAAATGGAATTTCATTATTGATTATGGTTGGTATTTTAGCTCGTTTACCTCAAGCTTTTATACAAGAATTTACAACCAGAGTTACGAATAACAATGGTGGTCCTATGTTGTTGGTTATTGAAATTATTGTATGGTTATTAGTTATTATTTCTTGTGTGTTGCTTACTATGGCAGTGCGTAGAATTCCTGTTCAGTATGCTCGTCGTACAACTACGGGGGATTACGAGCAGGATTTAGCAGGTGGTAACAGACAATGGATTCCGCTTAAGCTTAATGCTTCTGGGGTTATGCCAATCATATTCGCCCAGGCAATTATGTTTATTCCTGCTGCTGTAGCTGGATTGTCTAAATCTGATACATCACAATCTATCGTTGGAACATTTAGTAATATGTTTGGTTTTTGGTATAATTTTGTATTTGCAACTTTAATTATTGTATTTACATTCTTTTATACTGCAATTACTGTGCCTACTAATAAAATGGCTGATGATTTAAAAAGAAGTGGTGGTTTTATCCCTGGAGTTCGTCCAGGAGCTGAAACCTCAGAGTTTCTTGACAAAGTGATGTCTTTAATAACTTTCCCAGGATCTTTATTCCTTGCTTTGATTGCTGTGTTCCCGGCTATTGTTGTAAGTGTTATGGATGTACAACAATCTTGGGCAATGTTTTTTGGAGGTACCTCATTAATAATTATGGTTGGAGTTGCAATAGATACTATTCAACAAATCAATTCATACTTGTTAAACAAACATTATGATGGTTTAATGAAGACTGGTAAAAATAGAAAAGCGGTAGCTTAATATATTTATGGCAAAACAATCAGCAATAGAACAAGACGGATCAATTATTGAAGCATTATCAAATGCTATGTTCCGTGTAGAATTAGAAAATGGACATATTGTAATTGCTCATATTTCAGGAAAAATGCGTATGCATTATATCAAATTATTACCTGGTGATAAAGTGAAACTGGAAATGAGTCCTTATGATTTGTCAAAAGCAAGAATTACTTATCGATATTAAAGGATATTCACTATGAAAGTTAGAGCATCAGTAAAAAAGAGAAGTGCCGAGTGCATTATCGTGCGTAGAAAAGGGAGACTGTACGTAATAAACAAAAAGAATCCTAGATTTAAACAAAGACAAGGATAATTATGGCAAGAATAGCAGGGGTAGATATCCCAAAAAATAAGAGAGGCGTTATAGCACTTACCTATATCTTCGGATTAGGGAGAAGTAGAGCAATTGAGATTTTAGAAAAAGCTCAAGTTAGCCAAGATAAAAAAGTTCAAGATTGGAATGATGACGAGATCGGAGCAATTCGTGATGCTGTTGGATTTTACAAAATTGAAGGAGAATTACGTTCTGAAGTTTCTTTGAACATCAAACGTTTAATGGATATTGGATGTTACAGAGGTATCCGTCACAGATCTGGTCTTCCGTTAAGAGGACAAAGAACTAAAAATAACTCTAGAACAAGAAAAGGTAAAAGAAAAACTGTTGCTAACAAGAAAAAAGCAACTAAATAATAAGTAATATGGCTAAAGCAACTGCAAAAAAACGTAAAGTTATCGTTGAATCAACGGGTGAGGCTCATATTTCTGCCACTTTCAACAATATCATTATTTCTTTGACAAATAAGAAAGGTGAAGTTATTTCTTGGTCTTCAGCTGGTAAAATGGGTTTCAGAGGTTCTAAAAAGAACACTCCTTACGCGGCTCAGATGGCAGCAGAAGATTGTAGTAAAGTAGCTCTAGAGGCAGGACTTAAAAAAGTTAAGGTTTATGTAAAAGGACCAGGAAATGGGCGTGAGTCTGCTATCCGTTCTATTCATAACGGTGGAATTGAAGTTACTGAGATTATCGATGTTACTCCAATGCCTCATAACGGTTGTCGTCCTCCAAAAAGACGTAGAGTTTAATAATATTGTTTAAGTATAACAAGGTGGAATAAACGATTATCGAAGGATATGACCTGAATTCATAATCTCTACCTTAAATTTAATTTTTAGAAATGGCAAGATATACTGGTCCTAAAACTAGAATTGCTCGTAAATTTGGCGAAGCAATATTCGGAGATGATAAATCTTTCGAAAAAAGAAATTACCCACCTGGACAACACGGGATGGCTAAAAAAAGAGGTAAAAAATCTGAATACGCTGTTCAGTTAATGGAAAAGCAAAAAGCTAAATATTCTTACGGAATTTTAGAAAAGCAATTCAGAGGTTTATTCAAAAAAGCATCAGCTACTAAAGGTGTTACCGGTGAGGTTCTTTTACAATTATGTGAAGCAAGATTAGATAATGTTGTTTTTAGAATGGGAATTGCTCCATCTCGTAGAGGTGCAAGACAATTAGTTTCTCACAGACACATTACTGTTAACGGAGAAGTTGTAAATATTCCTTCTTACCACCTTAAGCCTGGTGATAAAGTTGCAGTTCGTGAAAAATCTAAATCATTAGAAGCTATCGAACGTTCTTTATCAAATTCAAGTCATGTTTATGAATGGATTACCTGGAACAATGATCTTAAAGAAGGGACTTTCGTTTCTGTACCTGCGAGACTTCAAATTCCAGAAAACATTAAAGAACAATTAATCGTAGAGTTGTACAACAAATAATAATTGACTTAGTCGAAATTTATGGCAATATTTAATTTTCAAAAGCCCGATAAAGTTATCATGATCGATTCAACCGATTTTGAAGGTAAATTTGAATTTAGACCTTTAGAACCCGGTTATGGATTGACTGTTGGTAATGCACTTAGAAGAGTTTTGCTTTCAGCATTAGAAGGTTATGCAATCACATCGGTACGTATCGAAGGTGTAGATCATGAGTTTTCTACTATTTCAGGTGTTGTTGAAGATGTTACCGAAATTATCCTTAATCTGAAACAAGTACGTTTCAAACGTCAAATTGAAGATATAGATAATGAAGCAGTTACAATTTCTGTTTCTGGTAAAGATCAATTAACAGCAGGTGATTTTCAAAAATTTATCTCAGGTTTCCAAGTTCTGAATCCAGACTTAGTTATCTGTAATTTAGATTCTAAAATCAAATTGAACTTCGATTTAACAATCGAAAAAGGTAGAGGATACGTTCCTGCTGAAGAAAACAAAAAACAGAATGCTGCAATTGGAACGATTTTTACAGATTCTATTTTTACTCCGGTAAAAAATGTAAAATATGCAATCGAAAACTTCCGTGTAGAGCAAAAAACAGATTACGAAAAATTAGTTTTTGAAATTAAAACTGATGGATCTATTAATCCAAAAGATGCTCTTACTGAGGCTGCTAAAGTTTTAATTCACCATTTCATGTTGTTTTCTGATGAAAGAATTACACTTGAGGCTGACGAAATTGCACAAACAGAATCGTATGATGAAGAGTCATTGCATATGAGACAATTGCTTAAAACTAAGCTTGTTGATATGGATTTATCTGTAAGAGCATTAAATTGCTTGAAAGCGGCTGAAGTTGATACACTTGGTGATTTAGTATCGTTCAATAAAAATGACCTAATGAAATTCCGTAATTTTGGTAAAAAATCTTTAACTGAACTTGATGAACTTGTCGCAGTGAAGAATTTAACTTTCGGAATGGATTTAGCTAAATACAAATTAGATAAAGAATAATTTACTTCATATTTTGCTCTCCATAGTGGATTGTAGCAAGATGAAGATAAAAAAAACACGTCATGAGACACGGAAAAAAATTCAACCACTTAAGCAGACAGACTGGACATAGAAAAGCTATGTTGGCTAATATGGCTTGTTCTCTTATTGAGCACAAACGTATTAATACTACTGTTGCTAAAGCTAAAGCGCTTAAACAATTTGTTGAGCCTTTAATCACTAAATCAAAGGAAGATACGACTCACAACCGTCGTATTGTTTTTGCTTACCTGCGTAGTAAGTATGCTGTAACTGACTTGTTCAGAGATGTAGCTGCTAAAGTTGGTGACCGTCCAGGTGGATACACTCGTATCATTAAAGTTGGAAATCGTTTAGGGGATAATGCTGATATGGCAATGATCGAACTTGTAGATTTCAACGAACTTTACAATGGTGGTAAAAAAGAAGTTAAAAAAGCAAAAAGCCGTCGTGGTGGTAAAGCTAAAAAAGCTGAGGAAGCAACTCCGGAAGCTCCTGCTGCTGAATCAGAAACGACTACTGAAGCTTCTGAGTAATTATGAAAGTAATGATTCTATAGAAATCAAGGATAAGCTAATTTTTAGTTTATCCTTTTTTTTTGATTTTTTTATAAAGAAAATAGAATTTAACTTATTTAAGAGATTAGGTTTTATTTTTATTAATGAAATTTTTAAAAAATTTTGGAGGCACTCTTTTAAAAAAGTAAATTTGCAAAATATCTAATTACAAAATAAATTTCCTTTTTGGATTTTTGTTAGAAAATTAAAATAAACAATACAAATTAAAGAATGAAATACACAACACGACAAAGCGCCATTTTATTACTAAGCGATGGAACTATTTTTCATGGTAAGTCTATAGGTATTAGCGGTAAAACTTTTGGAGAGGTTTGTTTTAATACTGGGATGACGGGATATCAGGAGATTTTTACAGATCCGTCTTATTTTGGTCAAATTATGGTTGCTACCAATGCTCATATTGGCAACTATGGTGTTAATGATTTGGAAATAGAATCTGATAGCGTAAAAATAGCTGGTTTGGTTTGTAAAAACTTCAGCTTTAATTATTCAAGAGAAGATGCATCTGGAAGTTTAGAAGATTATTTTACTAAGCAAAATTTAATCTGTATTTCTGATGTTGATACAAGAGCTCTTGTAAGTTATATTCGTGATAATGGAGCAATGAATGCTGTTATTTGTACAGATGGGACTTCGATTGATGAATTGAAAAAAGAATTGGCCAATGTGCCAAATATGGAAGGTTTAGAGTTGGCATCAAAAGTCTCAACTACTGAGCCTTATTTTTTTGGTGATGAAAATGCTAAATACAAAATTTCAGCTTTGGATCTTGGAATTAAAAAGAATATTTTGAGAAATCTTGCTAAAAGAGATTGCTACATTAAGGTTTTTCCATATGATTCTACTTATGAAGATTTGACAGCTTTTAACCCTGATGGATATTTCTTGTCAAATGGACCAGGTGACCCTGATCCTCTCCATGGAGCAATTGAAGTGGCAAGAAGCATTATTGCAGATGATAAGCCTTTGTTTGGAATTTGTTTGGGACATCAAATAATCGCTTTAGCAAATGGGGTTAAAACATATAAAATGTTTGGAGGTCATCGTGGAATTAATCATCCTGTAAAAAATATTATCACTGGGAGAGGAGAAATTACTTCTCAAAATCATGGCTTTGCTGTAAAAAGAGAAGCTTTAGAAGGGCATCCTGAATTAGAGTTGACACATATTCATTTGAATGATGATACTGTAGCAGGAATGCGTATGAAGAATAAAAATTGTTTTTCAGTACAATATCATCCAGAGGCTAGTCCTGGTCCACATGATTCATCTTATTTATTTGATCAATTCGTTGAGAATATAAAACAAGCAGGGTCTAAAACGATGTAGTTAATAAATAAAGATGATTAATAATAAGAATGCGTTTTTAGTATTAAATATTTTTATACTTTCGAAAAAAAAAACATAATTTATTAATAAAAAACAAAAATAATGAGTATTATAATTAAAGTTCACGCAAGACAAATTCTTGATTCCAGAGGAAATCCTACTATTGAAGTTGATGTAGTAACTGAAAATGGTGTATTAGGTAGAGCTGCTGTTCCGTCTGGAGCATCTACTGGAGAACACGAAGCTGTTGAATTACGTGATGGAGGTAAGGCTTATCTTGGAAAAGGAGTTTTGAATGCAGTGAATAATGTAAATACCGTTATTGCTGAAGAATTGGTTGGGACATCTGTATTTGAGCAAAATACGATCGATCAGTTAATGATTGATTTAGATGGAACTCCAAATAAATCTAAATTGGGAGCTAATGCTATCTTAGGAGTTTCTTTGGCTGCTGCAAAAGCTGCTGCTAACGAACTTGGATTGCCATTATACAGATATGTAGGTGGTGTTTCTGCTAATACTTTACCGGTTCCTATGATGAATATCATCAATGGAGGTTCTCACTCTGATGCACCTATTGCTTTTCAGGAGTTTATGATTTTCCCTGTGAAAGCCACTTCTTTTACACATTCTATGCAAATGGGAACTGAAATCTTCCATAGCTTGAAAAAAGTTTTACATGATAGAGGTTTGAGTACTGCTGTAGGTGACGAAGGTGGTTTTGCTCCAAACTTAGCTGGTGGAACTGAAGATGCCTTAGATACAATTAAATTAGCTGTTGAAAAAGCTGGTTATTCTTTTGGAGATGAAATTATGATCGCTCTTGACTGTGCTGCTTCTGAGTTTTATGTAAACGGTAAATACGATTACACTAAATTTGAAGGTGAAACCGGAAAAATCAGAACTTCTGAAGAGCAAGCCGATTATTTAGCTGAACTTGCTGCTAAATATCCAATCATATCTATCGAAGACGGTATGTATGAAGATGACTGGGATGGATGGAAATATTTAACTGAAAAAATTGGAGATAAAGTACAATTAGTTGGAGATGATTTATTCGTAACTAATGTTGAGCGTTTATCTACAGGAATCCAAAAAGGTATTGCAAATTCAATTTTAGTAAAAGTAAACCAAATTGGTACTTTGACTGAAACGATTGCTGCTGTAAATATGGCTAAAAATGCTGGTTATACTTCAGTAATGTCTCACCGTTCAGGAGAAACGGAAGATAATACAATCGCTGATTTAGCTGTAGCTTTAAACTGTGGACAAATTAAAACAGGTTCTGCTTCCCGTTCTGATCGTATGGCAAAATACAATCAATTATTAAGAATCGAGGAAGAATTAGGAAGTACTGCTTATTTTCCGGGGTTAAACGCTTTTAAAATCAAATAATTTAAAGAGTTATATTGTAGATTTAGGCCATTCGTGTAAACGAATGGCTTTTTTTTGGAGTTTTAACAAATTCATAGTATTATTCCTTTTTTAATTAGTCTTAAATTCCTTAGATTTGATAAATTATTATTTTAAAGAATTATTTCCCATATATTATGTCAAAAATAGCTACATTAGAAGTAGATGGTAAGAAAATTGAACTTCCGGTAATTACAGGAAGCGAAAATGAATCGGCTATCGATATTAACAAATTACGTGACTTAACTGGTATTATTACTATTGATCCTGGTTATAAAAATTCTGGCTCTTGCAAAAGTGAAATTACTTTCTTGGATGGAGAATTAGGAATTCTGCGTTACAGAGGATATTCAATCGAAGATTTAGCGGAAAAAGCAAGTTTTTTAGAGACCTCTTACCTTTTGATTTTTGGAGAGTTACCAACTGCTCAGGAATTAGAACAATTTGAAAATGACATCAAAAAACATTCTTTGGTAAACGAAGAAATGAAAAATATTATTGATGGGTTTCCAAAAACAGCACATCCAATGGGTGTTTTGTCAGCATTAACTAGTGCTTTAACTGCTTTTAATCCTAAAGCAGTAAATGTTGATAACGAAAAAGAAATGTATGAGGCTATTTGTAAAACAATGGCAAAATTTCTTGTAATTGCTACATGGACGTATAGAAAATCAATGGGTTACCCTTTGAATTATTATGATAATACAAAAGGATATGTTGAAAGCTTTATGCAATTAATGTTTAAATTGCCTACTGGTCCTTACGAAGCAAATCCTGTAATTGTAAATGCTTTAGATAAATTGTTTATTCTTCATGCAGATCATGAGCAAAACTGTTCTACTTCTACAGTTAGGATGGTGGGTTCTTCACATGCAGGTTTGTTTGCGTCTGTCTCTGCGGGAGTTTCAGCTCTATGGGGTCCTCTTCACGGAGGTGCAAATCAGGCAGTTCTTGAGATGTTGGAAGATATTAATAAAGACGGTGGAGATACAGATAAATTTTTAGCGAAAGCAAAAGATAAAAACGATCCATTCAGATTAATGGGATTCGGACACAGAGTTTATAAAAACTTTGATCCAAGAGCTAAAATTATCAAAAAAGCAGCTAAAGAAGTATTGGAAACTTTAGGAGTTGAAGATCCGATTTTGGAGATTGCAAAAAAATTAGAATCAGCTGCTCTTGAAGACGAATATTTCAAATCAAGAAATTTATATCCAAATGTAGATTTCTATTCTGGAATTATTTACAGAGCTTTAGGTATTCCAACTGATATGTTTACAGTAATGTTTGCAATTGGAAGACTACCTGGTTGGATTGCACAATGGAAAGAAATGCGTGAAAATAAAGAGCCAATCGGAAGACCAAGACAAATTTATACTGGACATCCATTGAGAGATTTCAAATCAAATAAATAAAAAAAAGCTTCACTTAACTGTGAAGCTTTTTTTTATATTTGCAACAAAATCTAACAATTATGTTGCAATTAAATGTTAAGAATGAAACTTCAAGATTGCGTGCTGTAGTTTTGGGTTCTGCTGTTCACAATGGACCGACACCTTTAGTACACGAGGCTTATGATCCTAAATCACTAGAACACATAAAAGCCGGGACTTATCCTCTCGAAAAAGATATGATTGTCGAAATGGATGCATTTAATGCTGTTTTTCAAAAATATGATGTAGAAGTTTATCGTCCTGAAATGATAGAGGATTATAATCAGATTTTTACCAGAGATATTGGATTTGTAATTGATGACATATTTATAAAATCGAATATTTTACCTGACAGAGAACATGAGCTTGATGCGATTCAATATGTGATTAATGAAATTGATTCAATAAAAGTTGTTCGTCCGCCGGAAGAAGTTCACATTGAAGGAGGCGACGTGATGTTGTGGAATGACTATGTTTTTATAGGAACATACAAAGGAAGTGATTATAAAGATTATATTACTGCACGTACTAATATGCAGGGTGTAAATTATATTAAAGAATTATTTCCGAATAAAATTGTTAAAGAATTCGATCTGGTTAAATCTAAAATTGAAGCCCGGGATAATGCTTTGCACTTAGATTGTTGTTTTCAGCCTGTTGGAAAAGATAAAGGAATTATTTATAAAAGAGGTTTTCGTGAAGAAGCTGATTATATGTATTTGGTCAATCTTTTTGGAAAGGAAAATTTATTTCATATTGAAAGAAATGAAATGTATAATATGTTTTCGAATGTATTTTCAATTGATGAAAATATTGTGGTTTCAGAGAAGAATTTTACAAGATTAAACAATTGGTTACGTGCTAAAGGCTTTATAGTTGAAGAAATTCCGTATGCTGAAATCGCGAAGCAGGAAGGGTTGTTGAGATGTTCGACTTTGCCTTTAATTAGAGATTAATTTTATTTTTTAAATATGAAACAAACTACAAACTCAATTATAATGATTCGCCCTGTTGCCTTCAGAATGAATGAACAGACGGCTGTAAATAATTATTATCAAAAAGTTTTAGACGGACTTTTACCAAGTACGGTAAATGCAAAAGCGCAGCAGGAATTTGATGCTTTTGTAGAAAAATTGAGAGCAGTTGGCGTAGATGTTACTGTTATAGAAGATACATTAGAAACAGATACACCGGATAGTATTTTTCCGAACAACTGGGTGTCGTTTCATGAAAATGGAGAAGTAGCGCTATATCCAATGTTTGCAGAAAATCGTCGTCAGGAACGCCGGGAAGATATTTTGGATGTTTTGGAAGAAAAAGGTTTCGAAATCAGTGATATTATGGATTATACTTCTGCAGAAGAAGATGGAATCTTTCTTGAAGGAACCGGAAGCTTAATTTTAGACAGAGCTAACGGAAAAGCATATTGTGCCTTATCACCTCGGGCAGATGAAGAATTGTTTATCGAATTCTGTGAAGATTTTGATTATGCTCCGGTAATTTTTGAAGCTTTTCAGTCAGTAGATGGGGAACGTAAACTAATCTATCATACAAATGTGATGATGTGTTTAGGAGAAACTTTTGTGGTTATTTGTGCAGATAGCATTGATGATAAAAAAGAACGAAAAATGGTTTTGGAAAATCTAAAAGCTGATAATAAAGAAATTATTTTGATTACGGAAGCACAAGTAAATAATTTTGCTGGTAATATGTTGGAGATTCGGGGAGCGAATGATAAAAAGTATATAGTTATGAGTACATCTGCGCACCAGAGTCTAACTGAAAAACAAATTACACAATTAGAAAGTCATGCTGAAATCTTAAGTTCAAGTTTAGATACTATTGAAGCTTGCGGTGGAGGAAGTGCAAGGTGTATGATGGCTGAAGTTTTCTTGCCAAAAAACTGAAAATAATTTAAATAAAAAGGGGATAAAAATTTATGTTTTATCCCTTTTTTCTGTTTTAATGAGTTACATCAAATTTCCTTTTATGATATTGATTATTGAGCTCACGATATATTGAATTCCTATAGCAATTACAATGAAACCAATTATTCTGGAAATAGCTACAATTCCTGATGCGCCTAAGATACGAGCTAAATAATGTGCACTTTTTAAGATAATAAAAATGGTAATTGCTATCGCTAAAATAGCTAAACTTGAAATTATTATTTCTTTTATTTCATGATGTTCCTGATAGAAAGCAATTAACAAAGAAATAGATCCAGGTCCTGCAAGCATCGGAATTGCCAATGGTGTTAATGCAATGTCATTTCTTTTTTGCGCATCATTTTCAACCTTTTTGTTAATTCCTCTTTTCTTACTGATTTTTCCGGACAACAATGAAAAACCTGAATTTAAGATTACCAGACCTCCGGCAATTCTAAGTGCATCAATGCTAATTCCAAAAAAGGTCAGTACATATTGCCCGATAAAGAAAGAAACAATTAAAATTATGAAAACATTAATGGCTGTCCATAATGAAATTCGGGATCGTTCACTGTCTGAATCATCATGGGTAAGTCCTACGAAAATAGGTACAGTGCCAATTGGGTTTAATACAGAGAAAAGAGCAGCAAATAAATAAATGAATAAATCCATAATGGTTTAGGTTTGTAGAGTAAAAATAATCAAATTTTAAGATTTTACTCAAATATCATGTTGTGATATTGTTTTTTCTCTTTTAAAGCTGTAAATTCATAATGAGCAGGTAATTCAGCCTTTTTTGCTTACTTTTGTGACATATTCAGAAATAAATGAAAAATAAAAAAACTTTAGTTCTAGGTGCAACAACAAAACCAGAACGTTATGCTTTTAGAGCCATAAATATGCTGACTCAAAAGGGACATACAGTTTTGGCTATAGGTCAAAATGCAGGTGAAGTTGCAGGTGTAAAAATTCATACCAAAGCCATTCCCGTTAAAAATATAGACACAGTAACTTTATATTTAAATCCGGCTCGTCAGCGTGATTACTACAATTATATTATCGAATCACAGCCTAAGCGGGTAGTTTTTAATCCCGGAACCGAAAACCCTGAGTTGTATCAGCTTCTTGAACTTAATAATATCAAAGCCGAGGTTGCCTGTACATTAGTTCTGTTGGCAACAAATCAATATTAGTTTTAGGAGCTATTTCCTGCTGTACACTATATCTTTAGTGCCGAACCCCGGCACAAAAGGATACTGTTTCCATCAGGGCTATAAATGATGTTTTTACAATAACTTTTGTGATGTGAGAAGGATGTTTAAATTACAAGTCCTGTCAAACCATAAAAGTATTATTTTTGTTTTCATGGAATTTTCATCAAAATTAATAGAAAAAGCAGTTAATGAAATGTCGCAGTTGCCCGGAATTGGCAAGCGTACAGCTTTGCGATTAGTTCTTCACCTATTAAAACAGCCTAAAGAACAAACAGTTTTTTTATCACAGGCATTGCTAAATATGCGCGAGGATATAAAATTTTGCGAAAATTGCCACAATATTTCGGATACAAAGGTTTGTGAAATCTGCGCTAACTCATCAAGAAACCATCAGACGATTTGTGTTGTAGAAGATATCAGGGATGTGATGGCTATAGAAAATACAGCACAATATAAAGGGATTTATCATGTTTTAGGAGGTAAGATTTCTCCAATTGAAGGAGTTGGACCAGGTCAGTTAAACATAATAACTTTAGTCGAAAAAGTAAAATTAGGTAAAGTCGTCGAAATTATTTTTGCATTAAGTTCTACAATGGAAGGCGATACTACAAATTTTTATATTTATAAACAAATTGCCGATTATGAAATTATAATTTCTACAATAGCGAGAGGAATTTCAGTAGGAGATGAATTAGAATATGCAGATGAAGTTACACTAGGCCGAAGTATTTTGCATCGCGTGCCTTTCGAAAAAACATTCAAAAACAATTAAATAAAATACAAATAGAGTAAGATTTCCTGAAGATTACAGGAATAGCTATATTTGCGTATAAAATTTTAAAAATGACAAAAAACTGTTTTTATCTATTATTGATTAGTACGTTTTTCACATCATGTATTCCCGTAAAAGATTTAGTGTATTTGCAGGACAAAGAAACAACCGGAACAAAAACTACGGTTTCTGCTGTTGAATCTAAACCTTACAGGTTACAAGTTAACGATGTTTTAAGTGTAGATATCAAAGCAATAGATCCTAAATTGGTTGCTATTTTTAAAGCTACTGAAACTGAAAATAGTAATTTAAGCAAATCCGAGTCACAATTGTATTTTAGCGGCTTTACTGTTGATGATCATGGAAATATAAGGATGCCAATTTTAGGTGAAATAAATGTAATTGGTTATACACTTGAAGAAGTACGCCTCAAAATTGAAAAAAAACTACTTGAAGAATACTTTAAAACAGAAGCAAATATATTTGTTACCGTAAAATTAGCAGGTTTCAGATATACAATAAATGGTGAAGTGGTTGAGACTGGTACAAAAACATTATTTAAGGAAAATGTAAATATAATGGAGGCCATTGCTAATGCAGGAGATATTACAACTGTTGGTAATCGTAAAGCGGTAACTGTAATACGTCAAACGCCAACAGGCGTACAAATGAATGATATTGATCTGACAGATGTAAACGTAATGAAATCGCCTTATTATTATTTACAGCCTAATGATTATGTTTATGTGAAACCTCTAAAACAAAAAACATGGGGCACAGGTCAGACTGGTATACAGTCGATAGGAACAATAATAACTTTGTTATCTTTGGCTACAACAGTTTATTTATTGTTGAAAAATTAAAAACGAAATACAAAAGATGTTAGATATAAAAGATTTTTCGATTTTTGAGAATCATGCAAATTTTGATTTTAAGGGTTTTTTGTTAAAAATTGCGGGGTACTGGAAATTGTTTTTGATGAGTTTAATTATTGCATTTGCTATTGCTTATCAGGTAAACATCAGAAAGGAAAAGATTTATGCCATGCAAACTTTAATTTCGATTAAAGAAGAAAGCAATCCTTTTTTTACATCCAATACAAGCTTGGTTTTTAATTGGGGTGGTATTTCAGATCAGGTGAGTGGTATTTCTACTATTTTGCAATCAAGGTCTCATAACGAATTGGTGGTAGGTAAATTACAGTATTATATAGATTATCTTGAAAAAGGAGAATATAATATGATTGATGTTTATGGCTCCGTCCCCTTTTATGTTAATATTGATAAAACAAAACCTCAATTAACCGGAGCATTAATTAGTGTTAAGTTTTTAAGTCCAAATGAATATGAAATTAGAGTTCCGTTCGAGAATAATTCGGTTTCATTATTTACTTATTCCAACAATAGTTATAGTAATACAGCGGTTCAGCCAATTGAATTTATTAAAAAATATAAAGTTGGGGAGCAAGTTGTGTTGCCATTTTTAAATTGGAATTTGGAAATAACTGATAATCCTGGTGTTTACATTGGAAAAGAATATTTTATTAGATTTAATAATTTTGATGCTACAGTTTCCCGCTATCGAAGAATTAGTGTAGAAACAGATGAAAAGTCAGGTTCTATTCTTGTGTTGTCTCTGCAAGGTACAAATAAGGCCAGAATGGTTGAGTATCTGAATTCTACTGTTAAAATGCTGATTAAGTTTCAATTAGATGGTAAAAATCAATTTGCTACAAATACGATAGCCTTTATCGATAGTACACTCGTGGCAATGGAGTCTCAGTTAAAGGAAACGGGAAATGAGCTTAAATCTTTCAGAAAGGATAAAAACATATATGAAATAGAAGGAGGTGGAGAAAAATTTTCGAATAAGATTCTTGATTTTGATGTTGAAAAAGATGCACTAACGCGTAAAATTGCGTATTATAATTCTTTAAAAGCATATTTAAAAAATAGTACCGATTATTCTAAGTTACCTGCTCCATCAGTTGCAGGAATTGAAGATCCAAATGTTGTCACAAATGTTTCAAAACTTATTGCTTTGTCTGCTCAGAGATCTGAAATGTCTTATGCTGTAAAAAGCGATAAAATTTTTAAAGATTTTGATAATCAAATGATGGCTGTTAAAAATGTTTTGCTCGAAAATATAGTGACAGCGAAATCATCTTTGCAATATGATTTATCTTTAGTTAATAATAAAATAGGTGAAACAGAGAGTACCATTAAGAAGCTTCCGGAAGAACAGCAAGAATTATTAAAAATCAAAAGAAAATATGATTTAAGTGATAATATCTACAGTACATTTCTTCAAAAAAGAAATGAAGCAGAGATTGTAAAAGCTTCTAATTTATCTGATATTCATTTTATAGATACTGCAAAAGATATTGGCGAAGGTTTGATTGGTCCGAAAACTTCAGTAAATTACGTTTTGGCTTTATTTTTAGGGATTTTAATTCCCCTAATTATTGTTTTTATACTTTTCTTTATTAACAATACCATTCAAAATACTGAGGATATTAACAAGCAAACACAGATTCCATTAATAGGAGTTGTAGGTGTTAATAAAGAGAATAGCAATTTAGCCGTTTTTCAGAAACCAAAATCAGCATTATCAGAAGCTTTTAGAGGTATCCGTTCATCGCTACAATTTTTATATAAAAAAAAGCAATTAGACGGAGCAAAAACACTAATGATTACTTCTTCAATTAGTGGAGAAGGAAAGACATTCTGCTCAATTAATATTGCGACTGTTTTTGCCTTAAGTGAAAAAAAAACGGTGATAATAGGAATGGATTTAAGAAAACCAAGATTGGCAGACGAATTTAATTTGATAAACCAATATGGAGTAGTTAATTATTTGATAAAGCAAAAAAAGCTGACCGAAATAATAAATAAAACTCAGATTCCATATCTTGACGTAATTCTTTCAGGACCAATTCCTCCAAATCCTTCAGAATTAATTATAAGCGAAGTAATGGGAGAATTGATTGATGAACTTAAAAAATCATATGATTATATTATACTGGATACACCTCCAGTTGGACTTGTTTCTGATGCATTTGAATTGATGCAATTTAGTGATGTTACACTTTATGTTGTGAGGCAAAATTATTCAAAAAAGGAAATGATAACATTGTTAAATAACCGCGTAAAAAGAGGTGAGTTAAACAATGTTAGTATTGTTTTAAATGGTTTTGAAAACAAAGCTAAATATGGATCCGCATATGGCTATGGGTATTATGGTGGCTATGGGTCATATTCAAATGGTTATCATGAAGATGAAAATAAAGTAAGCTTTCTTCAAAACATTTTCAAAACATTTAAAAAATAAATAAAATAGATGAAAGCAAACGTTCAAAAGACTATTTTAATAACAGGTGGGGCTGGTTTTATTGGCTCTAATCTGTGTGAATATTTTTTAAATTCCGGGCAAAAAGTAATTTGTTTGGATAATTTTTCAACGGGGCATCATCATAATTTAAACGGTTTTATAACAAATTCAAATTTTAAACTGATTGAAGGAGATATTCGAAATATATCTGATTGTAATTTAGCTGTTGATGGTGTAGATTATATATTACATCAGGCAGCACTAGGCTCTGTTCCCCGCTCTATAAACGATCCGATTACTACTAATGATGTCAATGTTTCAGGTTTTTTGAATATGTTGGTTGCCGCACGTGATGCTAAAGTAAAAAGATTTATATATGCAGCAAGTTCTTCTACTTATGGGGACTCTGAAGGATTGCCAAAGATAGAAGAGGTAATAGGCAAGCCATTATCTCCATATGCAATAACTAAATATGTAAATGAATTGTATGCTGAAATTTTTAGTAAAACGTATGGATTAGAAACCATAGGGTTGCGTTATTTTAATGTTTTCGGAAGAAAACAAGATCCCAAAGGAGCTTACGCTGCAGTGATTCCTAAATTTGTAATGCAATTAATGAACTACGAAAGCCCGGTGATTAATGGTGATGGAAATTATTCAAGGGATTTTACTTATATAGATAATGTTATTCAGATGAACGCTCTGGCAATTTCGTCTAATAATTCCGACGCAATTAATACTGTTTATAACACAGCGTTTGGAGATAGAAATACTTTGAATGATTTAGTTAAATATTTAAAAAAATATTTAATCAAGTTTGATGCAAAAATTGCTGATGTGCCAATCGTTTATGGTGAAACAAGAATTGGAGATATACCGCATTCATTAGCAAGTATAGATAAAGCAAAAATAATGTTAGGATATAATCCTAAATACTCACTCGAAGAAGGGCTCAAAGAAGCGGTAAGTTGGTATTGGGATAATTTAAAATAAAGAAAGTATAATATAGAAAATATGAAAATTACAAAAATTTGTTGCATCGGTGCAGGTTATGTAGGAGGGCCAACTATGGCAGTAATCGCACAAAAATGTCCACATATTCAAGTAACTGTTGTTGATTTGAATGAGCAAAGAATTAAAGACTGGAATGATCCAAATACAGAAAATATTCCAATTTATGAGCCAGGTCTTTCTGAAGTTGTAGCAGAGGCAAGAGGTAGAAATCTTTTCTTTTCAACCAATGTAGAAAAAGCAATAGATGATGCTCAGATTATTTTTATTTCGGTAAATACACCTACTAAAACTTATGGTAAAGGTAAAGGAATGGCAGCTGATTTGAAATTTATAGAATTATGTGCCAGACAGATAGCAAAAGTTTCTAAAAGTAATAAAATAGTTGTCGAAAAATCAACTTTGCCTGTTCGTACTGCTGAGGCTATAAAAAGTATTTTGGATAATACTGGAAATGGTGTTCAATTTCAGATTCTTTCTAATCCTGAATTTTTGGCTGAAGGAACTGCTATTACTGATTTATTAAATCCTGATAGAATTCTTATAGGCGGGGATTCAACTCCGGAAGGAGAGGATGCAATTAATGCATTAGTAGATGTTTACGCTAATTGGGTAAGTAAAGATAAAATCCTAACAACAAATGTTTGGTCGTCTGAATTGTCTAAACTTACGGCAAATGCTTTTTTGGCTCAACGTATTTCATCAATTAATGCGATGTCTGAATTATGTGAGAAAACAGGTGCAGATGTAAGTGAGGTGGCTCGTGCTATTGGAATGGATAGCCGTATTGGTTCTAAGTTTTTAAAGGCTTCCGTAGGATTTGGGGGTTCCTGTTTTCAAAAGGATATTCTTAATTTGGTTTATATCGCAAAATCTTACGGATTAAATGAGGTTGCTGATTATTGGGAGCAAGTAATCATTATGAACGACTATCAAAAGAGAAGATTTTCGAATAAAATTGTTCAGACGTTATATAATACAGTAGCCGATAAAAAAATAACTTTTTTAGGATGGGCATTTAAAAAAGATACAAACGATACACGCGAATCTGCTGCGATATATGTGGCAGATGATTTGATCAACGAACAAGCTAAAATTTCGGTTTATGATCCAAAGGTATCAAGAAATAAAATTTTGAGTGATTTAGATTATTTACAAACCAGAAGTTCTTCAGAAAATAATGATGCTGTTTTAACTTTTGACAATTCTTATGAAGCTTGTAAAGGAGCACATGCGATTGCAATACTTACTGAGTGGGATGAATTTGTAAAATATGATTGGCAAAAAATATATGATTCTATGCAAAAGCCGGCTTTTGTTTTTGATGGAAGAAATATTTTGAATGCAAAAGAATTAAAATCAATTGGTTTTATTTACAACGGAATAGGTTCTTAAAAATAAAATCACATGAATTGGTATGTTGTTTATACAAAACCTAAATGGGAAAAAAAAGTAGCTGAAAAATTAAATGAAATAGGAATTGAATGTTATTGTCCTTTAATCACCCAGATAAAACAATGGTCAGACAGAAAGAAAAAAGTCGAAGTTCCTCTTTTTAATTCTTATGTTTTTGTCCAATTGCAAGATACAGATAGAAATGCTGTGTTTCAGGTTGCAGGAGTTGTACGTTATTTATTTTGGTTAGGTAAAGCCGCTATTGTTCGTGATGAAGAAATTGTAACAATTAAAAAAAGTCTGACAAATACAAATATTTCTGAGATTTCTATTGTTCCTTATAAAAAAGGAGATAAAATAAAACTGGAAGATGGAGTTTTTAGTAGCCAGGATGCAGTTATTCAAGAAGTAACCAATACTCATTATATTTTAGTTTTAGAATCTTTAGGATGCGTTTTGAAAATGAAATATAAAAAAGAGTCATTTTAGGTATGTCATGGTTAAATTAAGAATAAGCTTAGTTTTTTAGTATGGTAAATCTAAATTGCTATTTAGTAAAAAGGATTTGAAAAGAATGAAAATCACCAGATTCAGTGGTTTTCATTCTTTTTTTATGTGTATCCTTTTGATTGATAGGTTTTTAAATTTTGTTTTTTTGAGGGAATTATAAGATATTTTGAGGTTGATAAAATTGACTTAATGTGTTATATTTGCTGAAATTGAATTCTTCGATATTCATGTCATCATGTGACTTTGAATAGCGAAGCCGTGCAATGAGATAAACGAAATTAAGGAAAAATATGAATAATAACGTAAAAATAGCCGTTATTGGATTAGGTTATGTAGGATTGCCTTTGGCTCGTTTATTTGCTACAAAATATCCTGTAGTAGGTTTTGATATTAATGAATCAAGAGTTATAAGTTTAAAGCAGGGAACTGATACTACATTAGAAGTTGAAGATGCTATTTTGCAAAGGGTATTAATAGATACACCAAATCAAACAAAAGGACTTTATTGTACTTCAGATATAAAAAATATTGCTGATTGCAATTATTTTATAATAACCGTTCCAACCCCTGTAGATAGAAATAATCGACCTGATTTGACTCCTTTGTATAAAGCTAGTGAATCAGTTGGTAAACTATTAAAACAAGGGGATGTTGTGATTTATGAATCAACAGTTTATCCTGGTGTAACAGAAGAGCAATGTGTACCGGTTTTAGAAAAAATATCAGGCTTAAAATTCAATGTAGATTTTTTTGCAGGATATTCACCTGAAAGAATTAATCCTGGAGATAAGGAACACACTGTAGAGAAAATCCTGAAAATTACATCAGGGTCAACCTCTGAAGTAGGCTTAAAAGTTGATGCGCTTTATAAATCTGTTATTACAGCCGGAACATATTTAGCGCCAACAATAAAAGTTGCTGAAGCTGCTAAAGTAATTGAAAATTCACAAAGGGATATTAATATTGCTTTTGTAAATGAACTTGCAAAAATATTCAACTTAATGAATATTGATACTCAGGAAGTATTAGCAGCAGCAGCTACTAAATGGAATTTTCTCCCTTTTAAACCGGGTTTAGTGGGCGGGCACTGTATAGGGGTTGATCCTTATTATCTGGCACAAAGGGCACAAGAATTTGGATATCATCCTGAAATAATTTTAGCCGGACGTCGTTTAAATGATAGTATGGGTGAATATATAGCATCTCAGGTTGTGAAACTAATGATTAAAAAAGGGATCTCTGTAAATAATGCAGAACTTTTGATGCTTGGAATCACTTTTAAAGAAAACTGTCCTGATGTTCGTAATACTAAAATTGTAGATGTAATAAGGGCATTAAAAGAATATGGTATTTCTGTTACCATTTTTGATCCATTAGCTAACATCAATGAAGTTAAAAAAGAATATGGATTAACAACAATAAGTGTACTTCCAAAAGAAAAATTTGACGCTATAGTTTTAGGAGTTGCTCATTCCGAATTTTTAAAGTTAGATTTTCTGGAAATTCAAAAAACAAATAGTTTAATATATGATGTAAAAGGAGTTTTGGGAGCTATAGCAGACAATAGATTATAGTTTTTAAAACTCTTTTTTTTATTTAGAAAAAATGGATACAAACAATTCAATCACACATGTTATTTTGACCGGAGGGGTAGGTAGTAGATTATGGCCGCTTTCCCGTAAAAGTCAGCCTAAGCAATATTTGGAAATATTTGAAGGGAAATCTTTATTTGAGATGACTGTTGATCGTAATAGTCATTTGGCAAATAAGGTAATGGTTGTAGGGAACGTTGATAACCATCATTTGAGTGGTAAGGTAATGGAGAAATCTAAAACTTCTTATATCAATATTGTTGAATCTACTCCCAGAAATACAGCTGCAGCAATTGCATTCGCGGCATTTGCCTCAAATCCGGATGATATATTAATAATAACTCCATCAGATCATATTATTGATAAAATGGAAGATTATAATAATGCTATAAACGAGGCAATTTTAAAAGCCAACGAAGGTTTTATTGTAACTTTTGGAATCATTCCAACCAAACCAGAAACGGGATACGGTTATATAGAATCAAAAGGGGATAAAGTGATTTCATTTAGGGAAAAACCAAATGAAACAACTGCTAAAGATTTTATTGCAAAAGGTAATTTTTTATGGAATAGCGGAATGTTTTGTTTTAAAGCTAGTGTGCTTTTGGATGAATTAAAACAATTCCAGCCTGAAGTGTATGAAAAATCCAAAATAGTTTGGGAGTCTAACAAAGAAGGTTTCTTGGATTTAGAAGCCTCTTTAGAAATTCCATCCATTAGTATAGATTATGCGGTCATGGAAAGGAGTAAGAAAATTAAAGTTGTCCCTGCATCATTTTCCTGGTCTGATTTAGGTTCCTTTGAATCAGTTTATGATTATTTGGTTTCTAAAGGACATTCAATTGATAAAAATGGTAATATGGTTATTGGTTGTGATAAGCATACTACTTTCCTGGGATTAAAAAACACGATTTTTGTTTATACAAAAACAGCTAATTTAATTTTACAAAAAGAAAACTCTCAAGATGTAAAAGATATATATAGTGATTTAGAAAAACAAAATTCAGAATTATTAAATTAATGAAAAAAATTCTTATAACTGGTGGTGCCGGATTTATTGGTTCGCATGTAGTGAGACGTTTTGTAAATAAATATCCTGAATATCAAATTTATAATTTAGATGCTTTAACTTATGCCGGGAATCTGGAAAACATTAAAGATATAGAAAATCAACCCAATTATAATTTTGTAAAAGGCGATATTGTTGATGAAACTTTTATTTACGAACTTTTTTCAACTCATAATTTTGACGGAGTACTCCATTTAGCAGCAGAATCTCATGTTGACAGATCAATTGAAGATCCTTTGGCCTTTGTGAAAACAAATGTTATTGGAACGATGAATTTACTCAATGCAGCAAAAAAACAATGGAAAGATAATTTTGAAGGAAAAAGATTTTATCATATTAGTACAGATGAAGTTTATGGGTCTTTGGGAGCAGAAGGACTTTTTACAGAAACTACTCCATATGATCCAAATTCGCCATATTCAGCTTCAAAAGCAAGTTCAGACCATTTTGTAAGAGCATATGGAGAAACGTATGGATTGCCGTACGTTTTAACAAACTGCTCTAACAATTATGGATCATATCATTTTCCTGAAAAACTAATTCCGCTTTTCATAAATAATATTATCAATAATAAATCATTGCCTGTTTATGGTGATGGTAATTATACCCGTGACTGGCTTTTTGTCGAAGATCATGCTATTGCAATTGACTTGGTCTTTCATGAAGGAAAAAATCATGAGACTTACAATATTGGTGGCTTTAACGAATGGAAAAATATTGATTTGGTTAAATTATTATGCCAGATTATGGATCAAAAGTTAGGAAGAGATTCAGGTACTTCTGAGAAGTTAATCACTTATGTGAAAGATAGACCCGGGCATGATTTGCGTTATGCAATTGATGCTTCTAAAATTAATAAAGAACTGGGATGGAAACCATCTGTGACTTTTGAAGAAGGTTTAGAAAAAACGATTAATTGGTATTTGAACAACGAAGAATGGCTGAAAAATGTAACTTCTGGTTCCTATAAAGATTATTATAAAAAACAATATTCATAAAAACAATATTCTGATTTGAATTTCTTATCAAAATCAAAACATCATTAAATATGAAAAATATAACTGTTCTTCTTTTATTGTTTTTTACTTTCTTTACTTTTCAGGTCAATGCTCAGGATTTAATGAAATCAAGTGATTTAAGTACTTTAAAAGTAGATTACTTATCTGATGCTGATATTGCTAAAATACGAACTCAACTGCAAAGTAATAACACGACTATTGAGCAGGCAGAACCTATGGCCATATCAAAAGGGATGAGTGTTACAGAATTCGCAAAATTAAAAGCAAGAATAAATGAAGTGCCAGCAAGTCCCTCTAATAAAAAAAACATTGAAAAAAATAGTGCCGCAAACAAAAAAGAGTCTGGACGTACGCAGGATAAAATTGTAAATAATAAGGTTAAAGATTCTGCTAATGCATTAATATTTGGTTCTGAATTGTTTGATAATCCAACTTTAAATTTTGAGCCTGATTCAAATTTAGCTACTCCAATGAATTATGTTTTAGGTCCGGGAGATGAACTTCAGGTAAGTGTTTATGGCGTTCAGGAGTATAATGCCAGTATACCCGTTAGTGTCGAAGGAAAAATTACTATTCAGTATGTTGGTCAAATTTCAGTTTCCGGAATATCAATTGAAGCTGCAACGCAAAAAATTAAAGCAGCAATTGCAAAAGTCTATAGTACGGTAAGATCTGGCCAGTCTCAGGTAAGTGTAAGTTTAAGCAGAATCAGAACTATTAAAATTACTATTGTTGGTGGAAAACAGCCTGGAAATTATTCTATATCCTCTTTAGCAACAGTTTATAATGCTTTGCATTTAGCAGGAGGCCCCGGAAAAAATGGCAGTTACAGAAATATTGAATTAATCAGAAATAATAAAGTTTATAAAAACATAGATATTTATCGTTTTTTAGTTAAAGGAGATCAATCTGATAATGTGAATTTAAAGGAAAATGATGTGATCCGAATTCCGGTTTATGCACAAAGAGTTACTGTAGAAGGACAAGTAAAGAGACCTGGGATTTTTGAAATGAAAAAAGGTGAAAAATTTTCAGACTTATTAAATTTTGCTTCCGGATTTAATGAATTTGCGTATACAGCATCAGTAAATGTTTTACAAAAAACTGGAAAAGAATTTAAGGTTCATGATATTAATGAAAATGAATTTTCTTCATATATACCACAATCCGGTGATGTTTTTAGAATAACTAAAATTTTAAATAGATTTGAAAATCGTATAAAAATAGAAGGAGCTGTTTTTAGACCGGATTATTATTCTTATACTGAGGGAATGAGAATTTCAGGTCTTATTACCAGAGCAGAAGGCCTTAAAGAAGATGCTTATACCAAAAGAGCCAGAATTATTCGTTTAAAATCGGATTTAACAACAGAGATAGTTAATGTTGATTTAGCAAGTGCTTTGTCAGGAGATATCAATGCTGATATTGAATTAAAAAGAGAAGATGAAGTAACAGTATATTCGATTCTGGATTTTAGAGAAGAATATAAAATTACTATTGATGGAGAAGTAAAAAATCCGGGAGTTTATGATTTTTATGATAATTTGACATTGAACGATTTAGTTGTACAGGTGGGAGGGCTAACAGGTTCAGCTTCAAAAAGAGTAGAAATAGCGAGAATGATAAAGTCTGATGAAATTGATGATGCTAATCCTAAACGTATTGAGTTAGTAGAATTAGAAATCACAGCAGATAATAATGAGCAGGTGAAAAACTTTGTTTTAAAGCCCTTTGACGTTATTAATATTAGAAGAATGGCTGTTTATGAAAAACCACAAATGGTGTCAATTAGTGGTGCAGTTGCTTATCCGGGAAAATATGTTTTGGCTAATAAAAAAGAATCAGTTTATAATGTAGTGATGAGAGCAGGAGGTTTAACATCTGTTGCTAACTTAGAGGGAATGAAAATTAAGAGACCTATTAAACAAGAACAAATTGATGACATAAAGAGAGTAGATTTGAATTTGTCTAAAAACGATACTTTAAAACAAGATCTTGTTAAAAAATTAAAAGAAGAATTAAAATATGCGACAATTCCTTTGGATTGGAAAAAAATTGTAGAAGACAAAGCACATTATTCGAATGTTACTTTGTTTCCAAATGACGAAATAGAAGTGTCTACATTTAATGAAGGTGTTAAAGTTACTGGAAATGTCTTGCTTAATTCTGAAATTCCATACAGAAGTGGTAAGAGTTTTAAGTATTATATAAATGCAGTTGGTGGAGTTGACAGCAAAGGATGGAAGAAAAAAGCATACATTATTTATCCTAATGGAAAAGCTTCAGTAACAGGTTCATTTTTATTCTTTAGATCTTATCCAAAAGTATTGCCTGATTCTCAGATTGTAGTGCCAGAAAAGCCAGAAACAAGAAAAATGAGCACTGGTGAATGGGTGAGTATTGGTAGTGTAATTAGTAGTTTGGCATTATTAATTGTAACTGCATTTAAATAAAAATGTTACTAAATAAGAAATATAATATTTAAGATTAAATTATGTCATCTTAAGTTACATATAAAAACATAAAGAATACATTTCCTTACCAAGCTAGAAAATTTTACCGAAAATGGAACAACAACAGCAAAACAATGAAATTTCGTTGTATGAAATATTAAAAAATGTAAGGGATTGGTATGCCTATTTGCTACTTCAATGGAAAAAAATTATAATTATAGGATTTATCGGCGCTTTACTTGGCGTGGGGTATTCTATTCTTAAAAAACCTATTTATACTGCCAGACTTACATTTGCGTTGGAAGACGGGAAATCTAGCGGTGGGCTTGGGGGGGCATTAGGATTGGCAAGTACTTTTGGTATTGATGTTGGTAGTTCAGGTGGAAATATATTTGTTGGTGCAAATCTAAATGAATTGTTTAAATCGCGTTTGATGGTTGAACGTACTTTGTTACAGCCCGTGTTGCAGGATGGAAAAACCATTTCACTTGCTGAAAGATTTATTCAAATAAATAAATGGCGTAAAAATTGGGAGAAAAAATCAAATTTAGCAAAGTTGACTTTTGACCCCCTTGCTGACAGGAAAAAATTTACGCGTACACAAGACAGTATCTTGGGAGAAATATATAAAAGTCTTGTCGAAGGTAGCCTAACTGTAGGTCAGAAAGAGAAAAAGATTGATATAATTACAATGGAAGTAAAGTCTAAAGATGAACTTTTTGCTAAAGATTTTTGTTTGACTCTTGCTAAAGAAGTTTCTGAATTTTATGTAAATACCAAAACTAAGAAATCACAAGAAAATTTAAAAATTTTGACCAAACAGACCGATTCGATACGAGGTGAGCTCAATGCAGCCATTACGGGGGTTGCAATTGCAAACGACAATACTTTTAACCTAAATCCAGCCTTAAATGTACGTAGAACCCCATCTGCACGCAGGCAAGTTGATGTTCAAGCCAACACAGCAATTCTTACCGAATTGATTAAACAATCAGAATTGGCAAAAGTAACACTTAGAAAAGAAACTCCGTTAATACAAGGGATTGATAAGCCTATTTTACCATTAGAAAACAATAAGATTAGAAAAAGTACTGGGTTTTTAGGAGGTGGTTTCTTATTTGGATTTTTAGCAATTATTTTTTTATCAATAAAAAAAATCTATTTTTAAATATATACAAATGAATATTTTAATAACGGGAGGAGCAGGTTTCATTGGTTCAAATCTAACAGAGTATTTTTTAAGTAAAGGACATATTGTAACTTGTCTCGATAATTTTTCGACGGGACATAAACATAATATACGTGAATTTTTGAATAACCAAAACTACAGATTATTAGAAGGAGATATTCGAATAGTAGAGGATTGTGAGAAAGCTGTTATGAATATAGATTATGTGTTTCATCAAGCAGCTTTAGGTTCTGTCCCAAGATCAATCAATGATCCAATAACAACAAACCAAGTCAATGTTTCAGGATTTTTAAATATGCTTACTGCCTCAAGGGATGCAAAAGTAAAGCGTTTTATATATGCGGCAAGTTCATCTACTTATGGAGATTCACAAGGTCTTCCTAAGGTAGAGGAGGTAATTGGAAAACCACTATCTCCGTATGCAATTACAAAGTATGTAAATGAATTATACGCTGAAATTTTCAGCAAAACTTATGGTATTGAAACTATAGGTTTAAGATATTTTAATGTATTTGGGAGAAGACAAGATCCTAATGGTGCTTATGCAGCAGTTATTCCAAAGTTTGTTATGCAATTAATGAGGCATGAGAGTCCCGTGATTAACGGTGATGGTAATTATTCTAGGGATTTTACATATATAGATAACGTTATTAAAATGAATGAGTTAGCTATGACAACTGAAAATCCAGAAGCTATAAACACAATTTATAATACAGCATATGGAGATAGAACTACCCTAATTGAATTAGTAGGTTTATTGAAAAAATACTTATCCGATTACGATACTAAAATAAGCAATATTGACATAATACATGGTCCTAATAGAGTAGGTGATATCCCACATTCTTTAGCTAGTATTGCCAAGGCACAAAATTTATTGGGTTATAACCCACAGTTTTCTATTGAAGATGGCTTAAAAGAAGCTGTTGAATGGTATTTTAATAATTTGAAATAAATAAACTCAACAACCTAATTAAAGAGTAGGTTTGGCTATTAAAAAGATATTTCATATGAAAAAAATTGCCGTTATTGGATTGGGTTATGTTGGGCTTCCTTTAGCCAGATTATTCGCTACTAAACATCCAACGATTGGATTTGATATAAATAAATTTAGAGTTTCTCAGTTAAATTCCGGACACGATAGCACACTTGAAGTAGAAAGTACTGCTTTAAGAGCTGTTTTAGTGGATAAAATGCCCCAATCAAAAGGATTATTTTGTACAGATGATTTAACAGTACTCAAAAATTGCTCGGTTTATATTATTACTGTTCCAACTCCGGTAGATAAAAATAATAGACCCGACTTGACACCACTTTATAAAGCAAGCGAGACAGTAGGGAAAGTTCTTAAAAGAGGAGATATAGTAATTTATGAGTCTACAGTATATCCTGGAGTGACCGAAGATGAATGTATTCCAGTGTTGGAAAGAATTTCGGATTTGAAATTTAATGTAGATTTCTTTGCAGGCTACTCTCCTGAAAGAATTAATCCTGGGGATAAAGAGCATACAGTTGAAAAAATTTTAAAAGTTACTTCTGGTTCTACTCCTGAAATAGGAAAAATTATAGATAATTTGTACAAGAGTGTTATTACTGCTGGTACATATTTGGCTCCAAGTATTAAAGTGGCAGAGGCAGCTAAAGTTATAGAAAATTCACAAAGAGATATTAATATTGCTTTTGTAAATGAACTGGCTAAAATTTTTAATTTAATGAATATTGATACGAACGCTGTGTTGGAAGCTGCTGGAACGAAATGGAATTTCTTACCTTTCAAACCTGGCTTAGTTGGAGGACATTGTATAGGCGTAGATCCTTATTATTTGGCGCAAAGAGCTCAAGAATTTGGTTACCATCCAGAGATTATATTGGCTGGACGCAGAGTGAATGATAGTATGGGTGAATATGTAGCCTCTCAAGTAGTTAAATTGATGATTAAAAAAGGAATTTTCGTAAAAGGGTCCAGTTTATTAATGTTAGGTATTACGTTTAAAGAAAATTGCCCTGATGTAAGAAATACAAAGATTGTAGATGTGATAAACGCTTTACAGGATTATGGTATTCAAGTTACAATATTTGATCCTATAGCAAATTCTTCTGAGGTTAAAAATGAGTACAATTTAGAAACAGCATCTGTATTGCCACATGATGTATTTGACGCAATAGTTTTAGGAGTAGCACATACTCAATTTAATGAAATTGATATTAGTGTATTACGTAAAGAGAACTCTATAATTTATGATGTTAAAGGACGATTTCGAGGAGATGTAGATGGTAAATTGTAATAAATTTATTAGATGATAGTATGATTTCTAATAGAAGAATTCTTATCCTATATAATTCAGTGTCTTATTTCATTCCTTTAATTGAATCTACAGGTGTTAGATGTTCAACAGCCTTTCGTCAATTGAATTTGATTGAAAAAATCGTAAGAAAATTATCTATTTTTTTACATATGCCAAAACATTATTGGTTTGGTGACTGGAAAAAAGAGTTGAATAATATCGAAACAGTTATTTGTTTTTCGACAAATGACATTGATGCTTTTGAATATATAAAAAAGAAAAATCCAAAAATTCGTTTAATTTTTTGGTATTGGGATCCTGTTTATAGAAACAAGGTTCAGCCTAATGATATTTCAGATACATTATGTGAAAAATGGTCTTTTGACATCAATGATTGTAAAAATTATAATATGATTTATAATACTACATTTTACTTTGATAAAATATTATTACCCGAAATCAATTTAAAGTATGATGCAGTATTTGTAGGACAGGATAAAGGTAGAGGGACTATAATTAATGATTTAAAACTTAATCTTGTAAACTTAAATTTAAAATTATTCTTTCATATTGTCGAAGATATTGATTCGTTAACTAATCCTAGAAGAAATAGACCGATATTATACTCTGATTATTTAAATATTTTATCAACAAGTTCAGCTATAATTGATATAATTCAAAGTGGACAGAATGGCATTTCATTGAGGCCAATGGAGTCAATTTTCTTAAAAAAGAAACTGATAACGAATGATAAAAATATTATAAATGCAGATTTCTATGATAGTAATAATATATTTATATTAGATGTTGACGATATTGATATTATTCACAACTTTTTGAAATCCCCATATAATGATGTTCCTGTAGAAATTATATCTAATTATAACTTTGATAATTGGTTGAACAGATTTTTTAATGAACATCAGTAACTTTTTATATGAGAGAATTTATTAGATCCTTCTTTTTATTAGGAATTGCTACAACTATTGAAAAAATTATAGCTTTTGTATTATTACCTATTTATACAAGCTATTTTGATGTAGTAGAATATGCTGTAATTGATTTAATTTTTGTTTTCATTAGTACTACTTCAATATTTGCAGAATTACAATTAGAAACAGCTTTGCAGAGGTATTATTATGATTTTACAGGAAAAGATAAGAGGATGCTTATATCCACAAATTTTATGGTAATAATATTATTATCAATTCTTTTAACAGCTATTATTATAGTTTTCTCTGAAACAATATCCATAACATTATTTGATAAGCCAAACTACAATAATATTATAAAAATTGCATCTTTACAATTACCGTTTATTAACTTTTCGATGTTGTCATTCATTGTGTTGCGATATGAAAAGAAAAATAAATTATTCCTTATTTTGATGTTAATAAAGGTTATAATAACATTAATATTTACTCTATTATTTGTAGTTGTTTTCAAACTTGGGGTTATTGGAGTATTTTACTCTCAAGTTATTGGATTACTCATCTCATCCTTATTTCTTTTTTTTGCGGTAAAAGAACATCTTAGCCTTAAAAGTTCTTCTTTCTTTTTAAATAAAAGTTTTAGTTATGCTCTACCACAATTTCCTGCAAGAATAGGAAGTACTTTGTTGTCTTTTGCAAATCGGTTTTTCATGGTCAATTATTTAACTTTAACTTCTATAGGGTTATTTTCCTTGTCTTTAAAATTAGCTTCTGTAATTCAATTATTAAATACTGCATTCGTAATGGCATGGGCTCCTTTTATGTTTGAGCAATTCAAAATAATTACACACAGACAGAATTTTGCAAAAGTTCTAATTCTCGCAACATGCCCAATATATTGTATTGTATGTGGAATCACTTTATTTTCAAAAGAGATAATCGAATTGGTGTCGACTAAAGAATTTTATGAATCCTATAAATATATTGGAGGCTTAGCTTTATATTTTTCTCTTTACATATTTAAAGAAATTGTAGATATTGGACCAAAGTACAAAGAACAAACAAAATACCTATCTTATACATTTTTCGCTTCAGTGGTTTTTAATTTGATTTTTTTATTTTTATTAATTAAAAATTTTGAATTACCAGGAGTTGTGCTTGCAATGATACTCACCAATGTATTTTTACTTGTAGTAAGTTGGATTGTTTCAAACCATTTATATTTCATTCCACACAGGCATATTCAATTTATGGTTTTATCTATTCCAACATTTATCATTGCTATAGGATCTATGTATGTATATCCAAGTGTTGTATATAGGATTTCATTGTTCTTTGTAATGTTTTTTCTTTATTCCATTTCTTTTTATAAACACTTAAAAACTTCGAGTTTGAATATAGAACAGTATAATACGGGGTTAAATTAGGATTTAATTCAAAACTTAAAATGTTATATTTTCTTGTTTTTATTTACTTATTTTTCTTAGCTATATATTACGATCTTGGAGATTCAAAAAGAAATAGTAATTTTAGTTACTTTCTAAGTTTATTTATTTTAATTATAATTTCTGGTTTGCGATATAAAGTAGGTGGAGATACCTTACTTTATTTTGAAAGTTTTGAAAAAACACCTTTAGTGTACGAGCTATTTAATTATGATTTTTCAGAAGAAAGATATGATCCATTCTGGATCATATTTCAATCTATTTCAAAGACTATTTGCAATGACTTTGCTTTTTTTCAATTACTTCATTCTATTTTCGTTAACACTGTAGTTTTTTATTTTTTTAGAAAAAATACTCATTATTATTTCACTGCTATTCTCTTATACTTTTGCGGTAATTATTTTTATTTTAATATGGAGATAATGAGAGAGTCCCTGTCAATAAGTTTTTTTCTAATTGCTTATCCTTATCTAATAACAAAAAAATGGGTTAAATACTATTTGATAATTTTTGTTTCTTATTTATTTCATTCTTCTGCGATTATACTTTTTTTCCTTCCTCTTTTAGCTAAAGTTAAATTAGATTCGAAAGGTATTGTCCTACTATTAATATCTTTTGCCTGTTCTAGTTATCTGGGACAATTGATAGAATTAGGTTTATTTGCAGCAAGAATAACTGAAAAATTCGTTATATATTCTCAGACACAAGCGTTAAATATTTTTGGAGTCATAACTGGATTAATATTATATTGTTTTATCCCCTTGCTTTTTATTAATTTTTATAATAGGTACTACGGTAAATATTTAAAATTTGTAACTCTCCTTTTTTCCTATTTTTTTCTTTCTGTATTAGCTTTAAGTGTTCAAGGATTTTATAGATTTTTAAATTATTTCATAATATTTCAAATAATTTTTTTGAGTGATTTTTTTATTACCTTATTGAGGTCTAAAAATGATTTATTAAAAGTTAAATTTTTGTTTTTTGCTTTTTTTGCTTTGTGGGTAGTAGTTCCAAAAGTATTATATTATAACTACGACACCTCCATGTGGTCTAAAGGGACCAAAAAATATAACCTTTATTATCCTTATAGTTCAATCATTGATAAAGAAGAATATTTTTTCCGTAAAGAGATACACGATGGTACTTTTTATGAATAAATACTACACAAAAGATTAGAATAAGAGATATGTTTTTTCAATTTTCTTTGTATAGACTTCTAGACTTATTATAGGTTGAAATTTGTTTTTTCGCTATAGAAATATTTTAATTTGAATAATATTTAAAAATAATGTGTGGAATTTATGCAACAAATATTCCTTTTTGTAAAGAAGAGGTACAAGCTAAATTAGAATCCATTCAATTCAGAGGCCCTGATTACACTGGATTTACATCGATTGATGATTTAATATTAGGGCATTTGAGATTGTCCATTTTAGATTTAGACGAACGCTCACATCAACCTATGCTATTTGAAGAGCTTTCTATTGTCTTTAATGGGGAAATTTACAATTTTCAGGAAATAAGAGAGGAGCTTGAATGTCTTGGTCATAATTTTATTACTTCTGGAGATACAGAAGTATTGTTAAAAGGCTATAAACAATGGGGTGAAGGGATTTTGCCCAAATTAAACGGGATGTTCGCTTTTGTAATTTACAATAAAAACACACAAAATCTTTTTTGTGCTCGTGATAGATTTGGGATTAAGCCTTTTTATTATTCATGGATTGATGGGAAAATAGAAATTTGTAGTCAATTAAGGCCAATTTGTCAAAATAAAATAATAGATCAAAAAGCTATAGGAATGTTTCTCGACTGTACGTATATTCCAAGCCCATATACTATTTATAAAGACGTTTTTAAATTACCACCAGGTAATATTCTTGAGCTTAATTTAAATACAAATGTTTTAGTTGTAAAAGAATATTGGAATTTAAAAAAAATTATTCCTCTTCAATTATCCTATAATCAGGCTAAAGATCAATTACATGAATTATTAAAAGATGCTGTAAAAATAAGATTGCAGTCTGATGTGCCTTTTGGTACTTTCCTTTCTGGAGGTATTGATTCAGCATTGGTATCTAGTATTGCATCAAAAGTTTCTAAAGATAGGATTAAAACATTTTCTATTGGATTTGATGACCCTAAGTATGATGAAAGTAAAATAGCGGCTCAGTTTGCTAATATTATAAATTCGGAACATACAGAAACAATATGCAGGCCTGAAGATATTCTGGAAATGATTCCGAAATTGGTTTCAGTTTATGATGAGCCCTTTGCTGATAGTTCTGCTTTACCATCATTGTTGCTAAATAAAGTAACTAAACAATATGTAACTATGGCCTTATCAGGCGACGGAGGTGATGAAAGTTTTTTGGGTTATAATCACTTTGATTGGGTCAATAAGTTTAAGTTTTTTATTAAAATACCATATTTACTAAGAAAGAATTTATCTAAACTATTGGTTTTTAATGTTTTTAAATCCAGAACGGAACCTATTAAAAGGATTTTTAATATTAAGTCTAAGAATGAATTTATCGCAGGCATTTTTGTGGGCTATAATTCTATTGTAAAAAATAGGAATCTGGATTGGTTATCAAATTACGAGGGCTATAAAATATGGGCAAATGATTGGATACAATCCACAGCTGATTTAAATATAAAATTATGGCTAGAGAATGACAGTAATGTGAAAGTAGACAGAGCGAGTATGGCTTATTCAGTTGAAGTAAGAAGTCCATTTTTAGATTACAGAATAGTGGAGTTTGCACGAACACTCCCAATTTCATATCGATACATTCCTGGACGAAAGAAAAGAATATTAAGAGATATTTTAAAAGAATACATATCAGAAGAAATCTTTGATCAACCCAAAAAAGGTTTTGCAGTACCTATTGGAAAATGGATTCGTGAAGAATTAAGAGAAGAATTTGTTGGAAACTTATCAGATGAATTTTTGAATGAGGTACCTAATCTTAATGTAGTAAAATTTAAGAAAATGTTTAAAGAACATTTAGATGGAAAAGGAGACTATTCCTCTTATGTTTGGAGGGTATATGTCTTGTCTAAATGGTATCAGGAATTTGGGTTTTATAAAAAGACAGATGCAAAATAGAAAGAAAATATTATTTGTTTTGCCTAATTTATGTGCCGGTGGTGCGGAACGTGTTTTGTCATTTGTTTCACAGAAGTTAAATACAAATAATTTTGATGTTAAATTAATTGTGTTGGGCTTTAAAAAAGATGCTGTATATAATGTTAATGAAGTAGAAGTACAATATCTTAATAAAGAAAGGCTGTTGACTTCAATTATAGCTTTGTTTTGTCTTTTTAAAAAAGAAAAACCATCAATTGTAATAAGCTCGATAGTACACGTAAATATTACGATGGGTTTTTTTAGTCTATTTTTTAGAGAGATAAAGTTTGTTGGGAGAGAAGCGAGTGTAATTTCTAAGATGAATGAATTCTCTAAATTGAATTCTAAATTAAATTTAACCTTAATTAAAATTTTTTATCCAAGATTGTCTGCAATTATTTGCCAATCTGAAGATATGAAAACTGATTTTATTAAAATTCTTCGACTTGATTCTTCAAAATTAGTTTTGATTCATAATCCTGTTACACAAAGTTTTATAAGTGCTTTATCAAATAATTTTGGCAATAAGATAAATTTCATAACAGTTGGTAGATTAAGTGAAGAAAAAGGATATTTAAGAATTTTAGAAGGGTTGTCAAAAATTTACAACTATGATTTTCATTATACAATTGTTGGCTCTGGACCACAATTAGAGGATCTAAAAGATTGTGTAAGTAATTATAAATTAAATGGAAAGGTTAGTTTTATTCCTTACACATCTAAAGTTTTAGAGGAAGTTAGTAAAAATGATTTTTTTCTTCAAGGTTCTTATGTTGAGGGATTTCCAAATGCTTTGTTAGAAAGTTGTACTGTCGGCACACCTGTAATAGCATTTAATTGTCCTGGTGGTACAAAAGATATCGTAATTACTGGTGCAAATGGTTTTTTAGTTCAAGATGAGTTAGAATTTATTGCTGTTTTAAATAATATTGATAAACTTAAAACAATAGATAAAAATGCGGTAAGAATGTCTGTAAGTTCTAAATTTAATGCAGAAAAGATTGTACGCAAATATGAAAATTTATTCGAACAGTTATAAATGAAAGTAGCAATTTTTATTTATTCATTAGCTGGTGGTGGTGCAGAACGAATAGTTTCACAATTAGTCCCGTATCTCGAAAGTAAAGAATTAGATGTTTATTTAGTTTTAATGAATAATACTTGTGCTTATTCTTTTACTACTAAGAGAGAACCATTTTTTTTAGAACATTCAAAGCCAACAGAGAATGGTATATTAAAACTGTTGAAGATTCCTTTATTGGCTTATAAGTATCATGTTTTACTTAAAAAGAATAATATAGAAAAAAGTATATCATTCTTAACAAGACCAGGGTTTATATCTGTTTTAACTAAATTCTTTAACAAACAAAGAACTATAATAATTTCTGAAAGGTCAAATTCTAGTAATCAGTATGGATATAAGAATTTACAATCTTGGATCAATATTTTTTTAATTAAAAAGCTATACCCTATTGCCGATCTAATAATAACAAATTCTAAAGGTAATGCTGAAGATTTGATTTCGAATTTTAATGTACCATCTCATAAACTATTCACTGTTTATAATCCTGTTTCTATAAAGACAATTGATGCAATTGAATCTAAAAAAGATTTTTTTGATAAAAATTTTTTTAATTTAATTAGTGTGGGACGTTTAGATAAAGGAAAAAACCATCAATTATTAATTAGATCTGTCGAAAAATTAAAGGATAAAAAAGTAAGACTGTATATTTTTGGTGATGGGGAACTTAAAAATGAACTTCAAAGGTTAATAGGAAATTTAAGATTGGAAAAAAGTGTTTTTTTAATGGGCTTTGATTCTAATCCATATCAGTATTTAAAAGCAGCTGATTTATTTGTTTTCTCTTCAAATCATGAAGGATTTCCAAATGTTCTTTTAGAAGCAATGACTTGCAGTTTGCCTATAATTAGTACTAATTGTCCTTCAGGGCCTAATGAAATTTTGGAAGCTGAAATTGAATATGACTTTAAAGAAATATTTTTCACTAAATATGGTCTTTTGATACCAAGAAATGATGAACAGAAAATGACCGAAGCAATAGTTTATATGATGGGAAATGTCACATATTATGCAGATTGTAAAGCCTCGCTAAAAAAACGGATCTTGGATTTTGAAAATGAAAAAATATTAGAAAATTTTTATAATATATTTTCTGCTTAAGAACAAATAAGGCTTTTAACTTTTTTACAGAAAATAAAGCATTGAAAAATAATAGACAAATAAATAAAATAAACCAACAACTATGTGTGGAATTAATGGGTTTATAAGTCATCATCCAAATATCGAAATGCAAAAAGTGCTCTGTGATATGAATAATGCTATCATACACCGTGGACCAGATCAAGACGGTTTTTTTGAAGATAACTCTTCAAATTGTAAAATTGGAATGGCTATGAGACGATTATCTATCATAGATTTAAATTTAGGGAAGCAGCCTATTTTTACAGAGGATAAACAAAAGGTTGTTATTTTTAATGGAGAAATTTACAACTTTAAAGTTCTTAAAAACGATCTAGAAAAAAAAGGTATTGAGTTTGTAACTAATTCAGACACAGAAGTAATTGTGAAGTTGTATGAATGTTATGGTATTAAAGCATTCTCAATGCTTGATGGAATGTTTGCCTTTAGTATTTATGATAAAACTTTAAATAAAGTTTTAATTGCCAGAGACTTTTTTGGAGAAAAACCATTATATTATACCAAAACAAATGATAGTTTTATTTGGGCCTCAGAATTGAAATCCATTATAAAAGTGCTACCTGTAAAACCTAGTATTAATGCGAGAAGTTTAAATCTTTTTTTGCAGCTAACTTATATTCCTGCACCCTACACTATTTATGATAATATTCATAAATTAGAATCCAATCATTACATTGAATTTGATTGTTCGAATTTTGAATTTGAAATTCACGAAATTGAACAAAAACATAAAGATTATTCTGAAATTTCAAAATTGGAAGCAACAAAAATCACGCATGATTTAATTCAAGATAGTATAAATTCAAGATCTATTTCAGACGTATCTTTAGGAACATTTCTTTCAGGGGGTGTAGATTCGTCAATTATCTCTTTATGTTTGGCGCAGCAATCAAGTACGAAAATTGAAACTTTTTCAATTGGTTTTGATAAAAAATCTTTTGATGAAACTGAAAAATCCAGGACTGTTGCAAAACTTATAAATAGTAATCATCATGAATTTATAATATCTGAAAAAGACTTAACAACAAACATAAATGAGATAATATTAAATTTTGATGAACCTTTTGCAGATTCTTCAGCATTGGCAAGTTATATTGTTTCAAGCAAAACAAAAGAGTTTGTAAAAGTAGCCTTAACTGGTGATGGTGGTGATGAAGTTTTTGGAGGATACAATAAATATTATATGGGGAGATTAAACGATAAGTATATAAATTTAATTCCTAAGACACTACATAATACCTTTTCATCAACAATTAGCAAAGTATTAAATACAAATGAAGATAACAGAGGAGGTCGTTTTAAGATTAATAAACTGTTAAAATCAATAAATTATGAAGGTGATTTTTATTACAATATAATTTCATTAGGATTTTATGAGAATGAAATTAGAGAAATTTTGAAACGTAATAAGTATGTCGAAAATTCATTGTCTTTTTATAAAGATAAAATAGGAAATCATAATAAAAATTTAACTGATTTTAGAAATATTGATAAAATGATCAGTCTGGAAGGAGATATGATTGTAAAAGTAGATAGAACTAGTATGTTGACATCTCTAGAATGTCGTGCTCCGTTCTTGAATAAGGAAATATGGAATTTTACAAGTCAATTGCCTGAAGATTTTCTAATTAAAGGATGGGATAAAAAGCATATTTTGAAAGAATCATTCAAAAAATATTTCCCAAAAGATTTTCTTAATAAACCAAAGAAAGGTTTTGGAGTGCCTGTTGGTGATTGGCTAAGAGGGAATTTGAAAAATGAATTGCTGTTATATGTTGATAAAATATTTATTGAAGACCAAAATATTTTTCATTTTGAAACAATATGGAATTTAGTAAATAATCATTTAGAAGGGAAAATTGATAATACATTTAAAGTATGGACGTTTTTTTGTTTTCAAAAGTGGTATAGAGAAAGTTATGAAAAGTAAAATTTCTCTTTTTGGGTCTTTCTTGCTAATAGCAAATTTGATATATAATAATTCATTCATAAAAACGAAAACTTCTAATAAAAAGATCTAAATTTTAAATACTTAAAAAGTAATGATTAAAATAGCTAATTAATATGGGTACCCTTTTGATGATAGCCAATGTAGATTGGTTTGTTATTTCACACAGATTATGCATAGCACAAGAAGCCTCTCGGTTAGGATGGAAAGTTTTTGTTGCAGCCGAAGATACTGGAAGAAGAAAAGAAATAGAGGTAGATGGAATAGTGTTTATTGATTTTAAATTTTCTCGTTCAGGGATTAATCCAATTAGTGAATTAAAAACATTATTAGGTTTTAGAAAATTATACAAACAAATTGCACCTGATGTTGTCCATCATATTACTTTAAAGCCTGTTATTTATGGCTCTGTAATGGCTAAATTGTTGAAGATAAATGGAGTTGTTAATGCTATTAGCGGATTAGGGTATAATTTTACGGGTGATAGAAAAAGTTTAGTGCAAAAGACAATGCTGAAATTAATGAAGTTTGGGTTTAAAAGAAAAAAACTCACAGTAATTTTTCAGAATTTGGAAGATCAATCTGAGCTCGAAAAATTAGGAGTTATTAATCAGTTAAATTCTATAGTAAGAATTAAGGGCTCGGGTGTAGATTTAATTAATTTTAAACAATTTGATTTGCCATCTTTTGAAAGAATAAAAATTTTGCTTCCTATTCGAATGTTATGGGATAAAGGCGTTAAAGAATTAAAAGAGGCATCGGATATATTAAAAGAAAAATATAATGGGAAAATTCAATTTATTTTGGCAGGTTTGGCCGACGAAGATAATAACGCTGGAGTTTCAGCTTCATATTTGAATAATTGGCAAGATGGGAATTATGTAATTTGGATTGGATATCAGAAAAATATGATTGAAGTTTATAAAGACTCTCACGTAGTTGTTTTGCCATCGTATAGAGAAGGAATGCCAAAAACTTTAATCGAAGCATGTGCTATTGGAAGAGCAATTGTGACGACAGATGCAATTGGATGTAAAGAATGTGTAGATGAGGGAATTAACGGTTTTAAAGTCCCAGTTTATTCAATAAATGAATTGGCTATAGCATTAGAAAAATTAGTTTCTAACGTAGACTTAATCAAGGAGATGGGGCAAAATTCGAGACTAAAAGCAGAAAAAGAATTTGATGTAAATAATGTTATATCCATGCACTTAAATATTTATAAAGATTTGTATGTAAATAGAGTATGAATATAATAATAACTGGTATTTCTGGTTTTGTTGGACAAAATCTTTCTAATTATTTAAGAAAAAAATCTTTCTTAATAGACTCTTTATCCTTGCGTAATCAATTTTTGAATTTTAATTCTAATGCTGATGCAATTGTTCATTTGGCAGGTAAAGCTCATGATACAAAAGGTATAAATGATGCTTCTGAATATTTTGCAATTAATACAGAATTAACTAAAAAATTGTTTGACGCTTTTTTAAAAAGCAATGTTAAAGACTTTATTTATTTTAGCAGTGTAAAAGCTGTAGCTGATAATGTTTCAGATATTTTGGATGAAGATATTGAGCCAAAGCCTAAAACACCTTACGGCCAATCGAAATTAAGTTCGGAAGAATATCTTTTATCAAAGGAAATTCCAGATGATAAACGAGTTATTATTATAAGACCATGTATGATACACGGTCCTGGTAATAAAGGAAATCTTAACCTGCTTTATAATGTGATAAAAAATAGAATTCCTTATCCTTTAGCCGCTTTTCATAATGAAAGATCTTTTTTAGGTATAGATAACCTTAATTTTTTGATTGAAAAAATTCTTCTTTCTAAAAAAATTACTTCCGGGATTTATAATTTTGCTGATGACGAAGTTTTATCAACAAATGAACTAATTGAAATTATATCTTCAGTTTTAAATAAGAAAAAAGTTTCAATAGCATTTCATAAAGAAATAATAAATACTGTTGCCAAAGTGGGTGATTTAATAAATTTACCAATGAATTCAGAAAATGTTCAAAAATTAACTGAAAATTATAGGGTTTCAAATAAAAAAATAAAATTAGCTTTAGAAATTGACAAGTTACCCAATACCGCCCAAAAAGGATTAGAAAAAACAATAAAAAGCTTCAAAAAGAAATAATGGCACATACAATATTGAGTTTTATCTTAATGATTTTAATGCTACTCTATTTTAAAATCGCAAACCACTTTAATATTATTGACAAACCCAACGGAAGAAGTTCACATACTGAAGTTACTTTACGAGGCGGCGGTATTATTTTTTGGTTCTCTGCATTGATTTATTTTGTACAGCATATACAAAACAACTATTTTTTCTTTACCGGGATTACATTGGTAAGTTTAGTAAGTTTTTGGGATGATATACAGAGTTTATCTAATAAAATAAGGATTTCAATTCATTTTCTGGCAATTTCTTTAGTGTTTTATGATTTAGGGGTTTTTCATGAAATCTCTATTTTTGTGATTCTGGTGATTTATATTGCGGCCATTGGTTTTTTAAATATATATAATTTCATGGACGGTATAAACGGTATTACCGGTTTGTATACTCTGGTTATTATGGGATCATTGTTATATGTAAATAAAAATCTTCAGTTATTTACTGACAGTGATTTTATAAAATATGCGATGATTGCCAGTTTGGTTTTTCTTTTCTTTAATTATAGAAAAAAGGCGAAATGCTTTGCCGGTGATGTAGGCAGCATAGCAATTGCTTTTTGGATCATTTATTTTATTTTGAAACTTATTTTAGTAACAAATTCGGTAATCTGGATTTTGTTTTTTGCAGTTTATGGAACAGATGGGGTTTGTACTATTTTGCATCGTTTGTACCTGAAACAAAATATTTTTGAAGCTCACCGTTTACACTTATATCAGGTTTTAACTAACGAATATAAAATTCAGCACAGATTAGTAGCTTTATATTATGCCTTGGTACAAATAATAGTGTCCGGCGTAGTCATATCTTTATATCAAAAAGTTCATGAGGGACTAATATTTACAATAGTTATAAGTCCTTTGTTTTGTATCTATATTTCGAAATTTTATTTGTTGAAAAAAAGCCATTTAAAGTTAAATCATGGATCCTAAAATAATTCAGGGAGATAATTTCTCAGATCATCGCGGAACAATTTCGTTTGTAAACGATTTTAGTTTTAAAGACATAGAAAGATTTTACATCATTAGTAATTCTGATGAAAATCCAATTCGTGCCTGGCAGGGACATAAATTAGATGCTAAAAATTTCTATTGCATAAACGGATCTTTTAAAATTCATTTTGTAAAAATTGATAATTGGGAAGACCCTTCTAAAGATTTACATATAGAAACTATAATCTTAAGTGCTTTAGAAAGCAAAATAGTACATATTCCAGCTGGTTATGCAAATGCAATAGAATCACTGCAAACAGGTTCTAAGTTGATAACATTTTCGACCTTGGCATTAGCAAATACTAATGAGGAGTATGTTCGTTTTAGTTCAGATTATTGGAAAATTAATGAGTAATAAAAGAATTTTTTTATCCTTGCCGAAAAAAAGTGGTTTTGAAGATAAATACATTCAGAAAGCGCTTGATGATGACTGGATAACGACCGGTGGTCCAAATGTTAATGATTTTGAGGGAATTCTCGAAAAATATCTCGGAAATGAATCATATGTCGCTGCTTTAAATTCAGGAACGTCAGCGGTTCATCTGGCATTGGTTTTATTAGGAGTAAAATCAGGTGATGAGGTTATTTGTCAAAGTCTTACGTTTTCGGCATCAGCTAACCCTATTTTATATCAGGGAGCTATCCCGGTTTTTGTAGATAGTGAACCTGAAACCTGGAATATTTGTCCTGAAAACCTTGAAGTTGCAATTCAGGATAGAATTAAGAAAGGTAAAAAACCTAAAGCTATCATAGCGGTTCATCTGTATGGAAATCCATATAAGGTTGAAGAAATCCATAGAATTGCAGACCAATATGAAATTCCAATTATTGAAGACAGTGCAGAGGCTCTTGGGAGCTCTTACAAGGGCAAGATGTGCGGCACTTTAGGTGCTTTTGGAGTTCTGTCTTTTAATGGAAATAAAATTATTACGACCTCTAGTGGCGGGGCTTTAATTTCTAACTCGAAATTATCAAAAGAGAAAGCTGTTTTTTATGCAACTCAATCAAAAGATGATGCTGTACATTACCAGCATAGCCAAATAGGATATAATTACAGGATGAGTAATGTTTGTGCGGGCATAGGTCTTGGACAGATGAAAATTCTAAAGCAAAATATCGATGACAGAAGAGAAATAAATTGCTTTTATCAAACAATTTTTAAAAGCATAGATGAAATTGAACTTTTTCAGATAACTAATAATGATTGTTTTTCAAATTATTGGTTAAGCACAATTTTAGTAGAAAACAGCGCTAAAAAAAATATAAACAGGGAAAATTTAAGACTCGCTTTTGAGAATGCAAATATTGAATGCCGTCCGCTTTGGAAACCAATGCATTTGCAGCCTGTTTTTTCAGATTATCCATATTATGGCAATAATGTTGCTGGTGATCTATTCGAAAGAGGTCTGTGTCTTCCTTCAGGATCTAATTTAACAACAGAGGATAAAAATAGAATTAAGAAAGTAATTACTACTTTCACCAAATAAATAGACATAATATTAATATGAAAATTGAAGAAACATTTATAAAAGATTTGATAATAATAGAGCCAACTGTTTTTGGAGATGAGAGAGGTTATTTTTTTGAATGTTACAGTAAAACTAAATTTGAAGATTTAGGCATAGATATTGATTTTGTTCAGGATAATCAATCTTTTTCTAAAAAGGGAACTTTAAGGGGACTACATTATCAAAACCCTCCTTTCGCTCAAACTAAATTAATTCGTGTTTTAGAAGGCGAAATTATTGATGTTGCTGTAGATTTAAGAAAAGGCTCTCTAACTTATGGAAAATCATTTAGCATTTCGCTTTCGGCAGAAAATAAAAAACAATTATTAGTACCTCAGGGTTTTGCGCATGGCTTTTCTGTTATTACCGAAACGGCTTCGGTAATGTACAAATGTGATCAGTTTTATAATAAAGAGTCTGAAGGCGGAATTAAATTTGATGATCCATCTTTAAATATTGATTGGGGTATGAATCTGGGAGAAGCAATAGTTTCTGAAAAAGATCAGATTTTGCCTTTTATAGAAAATTGTAACAGTTTGTTTTAATGAAGAAAATATTAGTAACAGGAGCTAACGGACAATTAGGATCTGAACTTTCTGAACTTTCCTCAGGTTATTCTCAGTACGAATGGGTTTTTGCTGACAGATCTCAAATTACATTAGATAATTTAAATTTACTAAAAACACAATTAAGTAAAATACATCCGGATATAATTTTAAACTGTGGAGCTTATACAGCTGTTGATAAGGCAGAATCAGAAAAAGATCTAGCTTTTACTATAAACCATTTGGCAGTAGAAGTGATAGCAAAGTATGCAAAAATTAATGATATAAAATTAATCCATATTTCTACAGATTATGTTTTTGACGGAACTTCTTCTGTAGCTTTAAATGAGGAAGCTGAAACAAATCCGATAAACATTTATGGAGCAAGTAAACGTGCTGGCGAAATAGCTTGCTTAAAAGAAAATCCAGACTCAATAATTATAAGAACTTCTTGGGTTTATAGTAAATTTGGAAATAATTTTGTTAAAACAATGCAGGGTTTGATGAAGGAAAGAGAATCCTTAAATGTGGTTAATGATCAAATAGGTTCTCCAACTTATGCTGCTGATTTGGCATTTGCTATGGCAATTATTTTAGGATCTGACAAATGGGTGCCCGGTATCTATAATTATTCGAACGAAGGAGAAATAAGTTGGTATGAATTTGCGTTGAGCATAAAAGAATTTGGAAATTATAATTGTAATGTGGAAGGAATTCCATCAGTCTCATATCCAACTCCAGCCAAACGCCCTGAGTTTTCATTGTTGGATAAGAAAAAAATAAAAAGAATTTATAATTTAGATGTTCCGAATTATAAAGAGAGCTTAAAAAAGATGTTTATTTAAAAAATTTTTAGGTTTAGAATTAAAATTTCTAGTCAGGAAATCTAAAACTAAAATCTTAATTATATATGAAAGGAATTATATTAGCCGGCGGATCAGGAACAAGATTACACCCCCTGACTCTTGCAATGAGTAAACAAATGATGCCGGTGTATGATAAACCAATGATTTATTATCCATTGTCAACATTGATGATGTCGGGAATAAATGAAATACTGATTATTTCTACACCTCATGATTTACCAAATTTTAAAAAATTATTAGGAGATGGTACTAATTTAGGATGTAAATTTAGTTATGCCGAACAAACTATTCCAAATGGTTTGGCACAGGCTTTTGTAATTGGAGAAGATTTTATAGGAAATGATGATGTAGCTTTAATATTAGGAGACAACATATTTTTCGGATCTAATATGCAGGAGCTTTTGAAATCAAATACAAAACCAAACGGAGGCGTCGTTTTTGCTTACCATGTTTCCGATCCTGAAAGATATGGAGTAGTAGAATTTGATGAGAAATTGAAAGCGGTATCTATTGAAGAAAAACCGAAATATCCAAAGTCAAGTTACGCCGTTCCCGGATTGTATTTTTATGACAATTCAGTTGTTGAAATAGCTAAAAATATTCAGCCAAGTGCTCGGGGCGAATATGAAATCACAGACGTCAATAAAGTTTATTTAGAAAAAGGACTATTGAAAGTAGGCATTTTAAGCAGAGGAACTGCATGGTTAGACACAGGAACCTTCAACAGCTTGATGCAAGCCGGACAGTTTGTTCAGGTTTTAGAAGAAAGACAAGGTTTAAAAGTGGGGTGCATTGAGGAAATTGCCTGGAGACAAGGTTTTATTTCGGATCAGCAATTAGAAGAACTCGCATTACCATTGGTAAAATCTGGTTATGGATCTTATCTCATCGAATTTTTAAAACAAAAGAAAAAAGGAAGCAGATTTTAATTTTAGAGAGAAATATATTTTTAGAATCATTAATTAGTACTTTTGTAAGTGTGCTGAGTTTTCAATACTAAATAAAAAGAATTTGAATACCGATAAACCAACCAAAATGTCTGCTTTGCTGCATAACAGTTTTTCGCCAAGAAATCTTAAAGCAAATATTAATAACCTTAGTTATTTGCCAAGATGGATTATCGTTGGTATTGATATAATGGTTCTTATCTTTTCATTTACATTTACTTATATGCTGTTTGAAGGAACAGCATTAGGTTACATTATAACATCATATCATTTTTATTTTGTATCCAGCCTTATTTTTGTCAATGTATTTTTCTTCTGGCTATTTAGGACATATTCAGGAATAATCAGGCACTCCTCTTATATTGATGCAATAAAGTTGTTGTTTTCTCAAATGTCGGTTTTGATTTTCTTTTTAATTTTCAATTTAGTTTTTGAATTATATTCAGGTCATAAGGCATTTTTAAATACGGCACTTTTTATAAATTTAGTACTTTCTTTTTGTGGATTATTCTTATATAGAGTAGTTGTAAAACAAACTTTTGAAATCTATTTTTCAGAAAAAGCAGATTCTAAATTAATACGGACAGTTATCTATGGTACAGATGCTAATGCAATTTCAGTTGCAAACGCATTAAAATTCGAAACTCCTTCGAGGTTTAAGATTGTTGGTTTTGTAGATAAGAACAATCAAAATGCTTCTAAACGAATGTTAGATTTGCCTATATTGATTCAAAAGAAAAAATTACCGGCGTTAATGCGATCAGTAGCAGCTGAAGCTGTTATTATCGCAGATAAAAGTTTATCAAAAGAAGAACAGTTAATTATTGTTGATCAGTGTTTAGAATTCAATTACAGAGTCTATACTGTGCCATTAATTTCGGATTGGGAGAACCAAAAAGAAATTTCTCAAAAGGTAAAAAATATTCAGATTGAGGATTTATTAGAAAGAAAACCAATTGTATTAGACAGTAAATTAATATCTAAACAATTAAAGGATAAGGTTATACTTATTACTGGTGCCGCTGGTTCTATTGGAAGCGAAATTGTAAGACAGGTTTTAGGATTTAATCCCAAAACAATTGTGATTTTAGATCACGCAGAAACGCCTTTGCATAATTTATGTTTGGAAACCCTCGCATTAGATTCTCAAACTAAAATAAGAGCTGTTATTGCAGATGTTAAAAGTAAGAAAGCTTTAGAAAAAGTATTTGATGATTTTAGGCCACAGGTGGTTTTTCATGCCGCAGCTTATAAACACGTCCCGTTAATGGAAGAGAATCCTTCACAAGCAATCCTTACAAACGTTAAGGGGACAAAAAATTTAGCCGATTTATCTTGTAAGTATAAGGTGAAGAAATTTGTAATGGTTTCTACTGATAAAGCTGTAAATCCTAGTAATGTTATGGGAGCCAGCAAACGCATTGCCGAAAAATATGTTCAGTCTTTATTTTTGAAAAATAAAAGAGAAAAAGTAGAAGGTGTTACAAAATTTATTACAACCCGGTTTGGGAATGTTTTAGGTTCTAATGGTTCTGTAGTTCCATTATTTACAAGACAAATAGCAGAGGGAGGTCCTGTTACCATAACCCATCAGGATATTATTCGTTACTTTATGACTATTCCTGAAGCCTGTCAGTTGGTTCTGGAAGCCGGAGCAATGGGAAATGGCGGAGAAATATATATCTTTGACATGGGAAAACCGGTAAGGATTATTGATTTAGCAAAAAAAATGATTAAGTTAGCCGGTTTCATTCCTGATAAAGAGATAAAAATAAAAATTGTAGGCCTTAGGCCCGGTGAAAAATTATACGAAGAATTATTAAATGATACTTCGAAAACTTTGCCTACATATCATAACAAAATTATGATAGCTCAAGAAATTCAGGATGAATATGAAAATTTACATACTGAAATTGAAGAGCTCATAGCAATTGCTAATTTTTACAGTAATGATGAGATAGTAGGGAAAATGAAAAAAATTGTTCCTGAATTTAAAAGTATGAATTCTACTTTTGAAGTTTTGGATAAATAAATGGTTGAATATTAGTTATATTATAATATATAAAAAAGGTGTTTTATGAAAACGCCTTTTTGTTTTTTAATTCTTTTCTGAGCAGGTAAAAATCCTGTTAATTTGTAACATGAGTAATATTAAAAGTAATAAAGACTGGTTGTTTGAAATAACACCAAAAAATAATTTCTTCTCCCTTAATTTTAAAGAAATTTGGCAATATAGGGATTTATTATTTTTGTTTGTAAAACGAGATGTTATCACGGTTTATAAACAAACAGTTTTGGGGCCGCTTTGGTATTTAATTCAGCCTTTGTTTACATCGGTTACTTTTACTATAATTTTTAATAATGTTGCCGGAATCAATACAGGAACAATACCTCCGTTTTTATTTAATTTAGCCGGAGTAACGGTTTGGAATTATTTCACTGCATGTCTTAATGGTACATCAGATACTTTTAAAGCAAACGCAAATATTTTTGGAAAAGTTTATTTTCCCAGAATCATAACACCACTCTCAGTTGTAATTTCTAATTTAATTAAATTCGGAATTCAATTTATTATTTTCATTGTTTTTTATATTTTTTATTACATAAAAGGCGCTAATTTAGGAGTGAACTGGTTAGTATTGTTTTTTCCAATTTTGATTGCGGTTATGGGACTTTTAGGATTGGGATTAGGGATGCTGATTTCTTCTATGGTTACTAAATACCGTGATTTAAGTAATTTGGTAACTTTTGGTGTACAATTATTAATGTATTTGTCCGCTGTTATGTATCCTATGGCATTAGTAGTGGATAAATTACCCAAATTTGGCTGGCTGGTTCACTATAATCCATTAGCTTATATCATTGAAACTGCCCGTTTTATGCTTTTAAACACCGGAGAAATTTCAATTTTAGGATTAGGCTATACTTTACTGGTTACAGTAGCTGTGTTTTTTGGCGGGATTTTGATTTTTAATAAAACAGAGAAAAGTTTTATAGACACTGTTTAGAAGTTAATTTAACCAGATGGCGTTTTCAAACAATTTACAATTCATAATTACAATTCATAGTTGGAAAAAGATATCATATTAAAAGCCGAAAATATTTCTAAACAATATCGTTTAGGACAAGTAGGAACTGGCACTCTAAGTCATGATTTGAATAGGTGGTGGCATCAGATAAGAGGTAAAGAAAATCCATATTTAAAAATTGGTGATACGAATGATCGTTCAACCAAAGGAACTTCTGATTATGTTTGGGCTCTGCAGGATATAAATTTTGAGGTTGAACGTGGAGAAGTACTCGGAATTATTGGTAAAAATGGAGCAGGAAAATCAACACTTTTAAAAATACTTTCAAAAGTAACAGCACCAACAACAGGAACAATAAAATCGCGTGGTCGAATTGCATCTCTTTTAGAAGTTGGAACGGGTTTTAATGGAGAAATGACTGGTCGGGAAAATATTTTCTTAAACGGAGCTATTTTAGGAATGACCAAAAAAGAAATAACTTCAAAACTAGATGAAATTATTGATTTCTCAGGCTGTGAACGTTATATTGATACTCCTGTAAAAAGATATAGTTCAGGAATGACTGTTCGTCTCGCATTTGCAGTAGCTGCTTTTTTAGAGCCTGAAGTACTAGTTGTCGATGAGGTTTTAGCTGTAGGTGATGCGGAATTTCAAAAAAAAGCAATTGGAAAAATGCAGGATATTTCCAGAACTGGTGGTAGGACCGTCTTGTTTGTGAGTCATAATATGGCGGCAGTGAAGAGTTTGTGTACCAGAGGAATTGTTTTGGAGCACGGGAAAGTGGTTTTAGATAGCGAAATAGATAGAGCAGTTTCGTACTATTTAGGTGGAAGTGATACAGAAAGATCAAACAGTAAAAAATTTAAAAATTTAAAAAATGAAATTTTTAGCCTGAATGAGATAGGGCTTCAGAATTTTGATAAAAGTTTTGATGATCCATTAATTGAAAATGAAAAAATTGAGTTAATAACTAAAATTAATTTTAATACTGATGATGCTCCACGATATATTATAACATATCATTTATATAATGAAGAAGGGGAACCATTGTTTTCTTTTTCGAATAGTAGTTCTGATGTAGTATTAAAAAAAGGTGAAAATTATTTAAAATGTGTTTTTCCTGAGTATTTTTTTCAATCGGGTAATTTTAGTTTATCAATTTTTATTGTTGAAGATAAAAGGCAATCAATTTTTATGGAGAGGGATATAATACATTTTACAGTTGTAGATGGCGGGAGAGATTTTGGTGTTTATATGGGGAGGGAGCCAGGTTTTATCAGACCAAAATTTGATTGGTATTTAAATTAAGATAATGATAAACGTAACTAAAACTTTTTTACCGCCCATTGAGGAATATCATAATCATTTACAGCGTGCCTGGGATAATCAATGGCTTACTAATCGTGGAGAATTGGTTTTGGAACTCGAAGCAAAACTAAAGAATTACTTGTCAGTACCTAATATTATTGCAACCAATAATGGTACAATTCCGCTTCAGATTGCTTTAAAATTATTAGGTAATGGAGGTGAAATAATTACAACGCCATTTTCTTATGTTGCGACAACTGCTGCAATAGTTTGGGAAAATTGCACACCAGTTTTTGTCGATATTCATCCAGAATATTTGACAATAGACGAAACAAAAATTGAAGAAGCAATTACCCCTAAAACAACTGCCATTTTAGCTACTCATGTCTTTGGTAATCCTTGCAATGTTGCTGCTGTTGAGGTGATTGCAAAAAAATATAATTTAAAAGTTATTTACGATGCTGCACATGCTTTTGGAGTAACTTACAACGGAAAGTCTATTTTTGAATATGGGGATATAAGTACCTGTAGTTTTCATGCCACTAAATTATTTCATACAGGTGAAGGAGGAGCTATGTTTACTAATGATTCTGATTTACAACATAAAATGTTTTACAGTCATAATTTTGGACATAAAGATCAATTACAGTTTTATGGATTAGGAATAAATGGAAAAATATCAGAACTCCAGGCAGCAATGGGATTATCGGTTTTTCCTTTTATAGATTTTATAATTGACGAAAGAAAAAAAATAGTAAATTACTATAATCAGAATCTTAACTTTTCTAAGTTGAAAGGTTTAAAGTTACGAAAAGATGTTGAATGGAATTATAGTTATTTTCCCGTTATTTTTGAAAGTGAAAATAAATTGCTAAGAGTTCAGAAAAAAATGAACGAAAACGAGATTTTTCCAAGAAGATATTTTTATCCTTCATTAAATACATTGCCTTACTTGGAGAAAGTAAAAATGGAAATTTCTGAAGAAATCTCAGTTAAAATTCTTTGTCTGCCGTTATATGTAGGATTGTCAGAAGTTGATTTAAATAAGATTGTAGAATTGATAAATGAAAATATATGAAATTGGCAATAATGCAGCCTTATCTTTTTCCGTATATTGGATATTTTCAATTAATAAATGCTGTAGATGCTTTTGTTGTATATGATGACGTAAATTATATTAAGCAAGGCTGGATTAACAGAAATAATATTTTAGTTAATAATGTATCCTTTTTATTTACACTTCCGTTGGCAAATGCGAGTTCATTCGCAACAATTAATAGTATCAAAATTGATAAGAAAGAATATCAAATATGGGTTCGCAAATTTTTAAAAACACTAGAACAATCATATACCAAAGCTCCATTTTTTTTAGAGGTTTTTCCATTAGTGAAAGATCTATTAGAAAGTGACAACGAAAAAATGGTAGAATTAATTAACAAAAGTTTATTCTCTATCACCAAATATTTAAATATAAAGACAAGGATAATTACTTCATCGGATATATTTAATAATAATTTTTTAAAAGGAAAGGAAAGAGTAGTTGATATTTGTATTCAGGAAAAAGCTACGGATTACATTAATTTAATTGGTGGTCAGGAATTATATTCAAAGGATTTTTTTTCAAATGAAAATATTGACCTTCATTTTATAAAAACTAATGAAATTAAGTATCAACAGTATAATGATAATTTTGTTCCATGGTTGTCAATAATTGACATAATGATGTTTAATTCCCCAAATGAAATCAATGTTATGCTAAATAATTATCAATTAATTTAAGAATGGAAAAAATAAATTGGGAAATATTTTGGTCAAATTATAGAAATGTAGAATCAAATCAAGAAGATGATTTGTTTTTTCAGGTTGGGAAAACTATAAATAAGGCACCAATTTCTAATGATGTTTTCATTGAAATGATTCAGAATTTAGAAAGTACATTACAGCTTAAAGATACTGATGTTCTATTGGAAATGTGTTGCGGAAATGGACTTTTGACAAAACCGTTAAGTGCAATCTGTAAAAATGTCTATGCTTTTGATTTTACATCTCATTTAATTGAAACAGCAAAAAAGTTTAAAATAAGCGATAACATTGTCTATAAAACAGGTGATGCAAAGTCTGATTTTTTTAGTTTATTTAATTTTGAAAAGTTACCAAATAAATATCTGATGAATGATTCTTTGGGATATTTTACCCCTTATGAATTAAAAAACATACTCCTTTTGATCTTAGAAAAAGTGGATGTCTTTTCTTTTTATATAACCGGAATTCCTGCCGATGAACTTAAATGGAATTTTTATAATACTCCGGAAAGAAAGAAAGTCTATCTGTCGTATTCCGAAAATTCTGATGAATCCAACAATGGTATGGGAAGATGGTGGAAGTCCGAGGAATTTATAAGTATTTCTGAAGATCTGAATTTAAAAGTTTCTTTAGCTAGCCAATCTAAAACAATTTCAAATTATAGAATGAATGTGCTTTTTGAAACAAAATAAAACTTTAATCGTTTTTTCTTCAAAAGGAAATTCTGCTAAAAATTCTGCATTCCGTATTTTAGATAATTTGAATAAGGAGACAGAGATCTTGTGTCTCAATGATAATTTTACTTTAGCACAAAATTTAGAATTCAAAAACTTGATTTTAGTTTGTCCAACTTATGGGGATGAAGAAATGGAGCGGAGAATGGAAGATTTCCTTGTTAAAAGTGACTGGAATAACCATCAAAAAAAGAATTTTGCTATTTGTGAACTTGGTTTATATCGTGGTTATCTTGAAACTGAACAAGGAGCAGGGATTATCATTAAAAAATATTTACTAAATAAAAATTTATTTTTTTTGGGTAATTTACTTTCAGTAGATTCTATTCCACTTGATGATTTTTCTTTGATAGATAAATGGAGTCAGGAAATTTCATCAATTTTATAAAGATTTTATGGACGATTTATTTATAATAGAAAGGCTCAAAAAAAAAATTAGCTCTCCTTTTTTGTATGAAATGAAAGGAAACCATTGCATAAGCTTAGATTTATCACAAGAGTCTATATTTGGAGGTAATTTTAGGCATCATTCTGAAACAGAGAAAGAAAAAATTCTTCTGCTTATTTCTGAATTAGAGTATCTCGAAACGTTAGACTTAAGAAAAAATCTTATTCAAAAAATTCCTCAGTCTTTTTTTAATCTAAAGAGTTTAAGAGATATTAATTTAGGTAGTAATGACCTCGTAGAGTTTCCTGAATTTTTACTTCAAAATGAAAATCTAGAAATGTTGTTTTTAGGGTGTAATCAAATTAAAAGCATACCAGAAAAGTTTTTTTTGTTGAAAAAAATAAAATCATTGCATTTACACAAAAATTGCATTGAACATTTGCCGGACGAATTTACAGAGTTTAAAAATCTTGAGGTTATACATCTTTATTTGAGTATGATCAAAGAATATCCAGAATCCTTATTTAATTGTAATAAGATTAAAACAATTAGTTTTGGTTTTAACGAGTTTGAACACTTACCGAAAGAAATTGGAAATTTAAGTGAATTGGAATATCTTACACTTATTTGTACAAACATTAATTCACTACCAGAGGAGTTTTGTAATTTAAAAAAATTAAAGGCAACGCGTTTGTTTAAAAATAAAATTACCAGCTTGCCAAAAAATATTGGTAATCTTGTTAATCTTGAGCAGATTTCTCTTTATCAAAATGATTTGAAAAAGCTGCCGGAAAGTTTTAAAAATCTTCAAAACCTAAAATTGTTAAATTTGGCAAAAAATAAATTCGATTATTTTCCAGGCGAAATAAGTTTGCTCAGTAATTTAGAATGGCTGAGTTTTCATGATAATCCACATGAGATAATACAACCTATGGATAGTTCTTATAAGGTAATCTCAAATAAATATGATTTATGGAAGGTTTTATAGTGAAACTTGAGGATAATAATTTTAAGATTAATAATATTGATACAATTTTAATAGACGAAACAGGTGATGGTATCCCAATGGTTTCTGTAACGATGATAACTTATAATCATCAGGCTTACATTGCTGAAGCTATTGAAAGTGTTTTGATGCAAAAAACTAATTTTAAGTTTGTCTTAGTTATTGGCGAGGATTGCGGAACTGATAAAACCAGAGAAATTATCTTGGAGTATCAAAGGAAGTATCCACAAAAAATTATCCTGAAATTGCCAAAGTCAAACTTAGGAATGATGGAAAATTCTATTTCAAATAAAATGTTTTGTAACGGGAACTATATTGCTGAATGTGAAGGAGACGACTATTGGACAGACTCGTTGAAGCTGCAAAAACAAGTTGATTTTTTGGAAAAAAACCAAGATTTTGTTATCAGCTGCAGTAATAGCCAGATGGTTAACCCTGAGGGCAGCTTTATTAGGATATTTAATGAAAATGAAATCCCTGAAATTACAGATATAAATTACATTCTAACTAATGAGTGGTATATTCCAACTGCGAGTGCGGTTTTTAGGAATATCAATATTATTGAGTTGCCAAAATGGTTTTGGAAAGTACTAAATGGAGATTATTGTCTTTATCTGATTCTTACAGCTAATGGAGGCTTAGTTCATTATATAAATGAAGCAAGATGTAATTATCGATTACATGAAAATGGCGTCTCGAATATTTTTAAAAGTGAAAAGGTATATCATTATTCAAAATTATTTATTTACAAGAAGTTTAATGTCTATAGTAATAGAAAATACGCTTATTTAATAAAAAATAAAATAGAAAGACATTCGATTAATATTTTAAAATCATTACCTGTTTTATCAAAAGAATTCTGGAAAATTTCATTTCATTTATTCTGGTTTGATAAGACTTTAAGTAAAAAATATGTTGATTATTTTATGAGACGATTATTTAAAGAAATAAAAATGTTATTAAAAATATCTTAAGCGCTTGTTAAACATCAAGACTGGTTTAAATTTGAAATTTCAAAATTAATTGCCCAATCTATACTATCAATAAGAAAATGCGGATTTGTAAAGCAACTATTCATGAATATCAATTTTACCAATAAAGGCAGTTAATTAAATGAATTACCCAAAAATATCAATCGTAACACCAAATTTTAATGGAGGACAATATCTTGAGGAAACTATTAAGTCAGTTTTATCTCAAAATTATCCTGATTTAGAATATATTATTATCGACGGTGGGAGTACTGACAATTCAGTTGATATAATTAAAAAATATGAAAGTCAATTAACATATTGGGTAAGCGAACCAGATAAAGGTTTGTATGAAGCCATTCAAAAAGGATTTGATAAATCAACTGGTCAAATCATGGCCTGGATAAATTCCGACGATGTATATCATCCAAAAGCTTTTTTTACTGTTGCTGAAATATTTAACTTAGAAGGTGTAAACTGGCTGCAGGGAGTTCCCTCTACTTTAGATGAAATGGGAAGGACAATAGCAGTTGGTAAAGTTAAAAGATGGTCTAAGCTGAATTACTATTTAGGGAGTTTTCATTGGATTCAGCAGGAATCTGTTTTTTGGAGACGATCTTTATGGGATATGTCCGGATCGAAATTGGATACTGAAATGAAATATGCAAGCGATTTAGAGTTATGGATTCGTTTTTTTAGACACGAAAAATTGTTTGTTACAAATGCTTTACTGGCAGGTTTTAGAATAAGATCAAAAAATCAATTGTCTTTAGACTATAAAGAAGCATATTTCGAAGAAGCAACCGATAAAATAAAGAATGAGGTCAACGATATTATATCAAATGAAGAAAGAGAAATACTTAAACAGATAAAAAAATATAACCTTATAATGCGCAAATTGCGATTCAAACTTTTACAAAGAATTTTTAGCAGTATTTTTTATCGAAAAACTAATAAAAAGAAAGAATCCATGTTTGGTTATCCGCCTATGATAATTTTTGATAGAATAAAACAAGAATTTAAAATTACTACCTAATGTTGAGACTATCAATTGTTACAATCAATTACAATAATAGAGAAGGGTTAAAAAAGACTGTTGAAAGTGTAATTAATCAAACTTACACAGAATTTGAATACATTGTAATAGATGGGGGATCTACTGACGGTAGTGTTGAGTATTTACACAATCAGAATCAAAATTTAAATTATTGGAGTGAACCTGATACCGGTATATATAATGCCATGAACAAGGGGATTGTAAAAGCGACAGGAGAATATTTATTATTTTTGAATAGTGGAGATGCATTATTGAATGATGAAATACTAAAAAACATTGCTTTAAATTTAGATCAAAAAGCGGTGTATTACGCACCGATATATTTGGACCAGAATAATGAAACTAAAAAAAAGGTTGAATATCCGCTAAACATAGATGAAAAGTTTGCATTTACAAATACAATATGCCAACAAGCCGTAATTTATCATAACTCGGTTTTTAAGAATAATTTTTTTGATGAAAAATTAAAATATATTTCAGACTGGAAAATGCATTTTGTTTTATTTAAGGCAAAAATTAATTTTATTCATTTAAACATTCCGTTTGCCATATATGATCTAAACGGATTGACCAGCAAGGGAGAAACAAAATATAATGCCCACAAGGAGAGATTAAAAGTACAGTTTTTAGAGTTTTTGTTTCATTTTTTAAAATATTACGGAACAAATAAAAGGGTACTTTTTAGAGTATTAAAAATATTTCTGAGAGTTTAATTTTTAATTATCACAGGAATTTTATTATCAGGCTAAGTAAAGCTATAGACTTTTGAAATGATAACTATTTTATATGCATACCGAAATAGGGAGATTAGTCGCATCAAGCAATCTCTCGATTCATTAGCTTCTCAAAAAAAGCAAAATTTTAGGGTTGTTTTTGTCGATTACGGATCTGAATTGTCTATTGCTCATGAGGTATTGAGTTTGACAAAAAGATATTTATTTATTCAATATTATTATTTAAATACTGCCCATCAGCCATGGAATAAAAGTAAAGCATTTAATTATGTTTTGAAAAATCTTGATTCTGAATATTGTTTTACTGCTGATGTAGATATGATTTTCCATCCTGAATTTACATTAGTTTTAGAAGAAAAGTGTAATCCAGACAAAGCAACTTTTTTTCAGGTAGGTTACATGTCTGATGATGAAAACAAGAAGGAAAGTGTCAATTATGATAATTATAATATTAAATTTTTAAGTACTGAAGAAGCTACAGGAATGACACTTTTTCCAGTTCAACGGCTAAAAAATATTCAGGGATTTGATGAGTTTTTTCATTTTTGGGGAGCTGAGGATACTGAAATTCATAATCGGATAAGAAAAACAGGATGTGAATTAGTTTTTTATGATCAAAAAGTCCTGATGCTGCATCAATGGCATAAAAATTACAGAAACAGGGAAACGTTACGATTAAATACTGAACTGCAATTATCCGGAATTGTAGAAATAAACCACCGTCATTTAAAATGTAATGCTGAAACTGAAATTGAGAATGTAAATTCAGAAAGCTGGGGAGAAATAATCTCAGAGTCAGATTTTAATGCATTAGAGGGTTTTGATAATGAGTTGGTTTTGATTAATAAAACAGAAGTAATCGAACATTTTTTGTTTGTTGAACTTCCACGATTCCAAAATAGTATTTTATCAGTTCGTTTTGTTGAAGATAATTTTCAAAATTCCTTAAAGTACAGATTCAAAAAGAGAATAGGTAAAAAAGTACCAAAATATTATAGTTTAAAAGAAATTAATGATAAGTTGCTTCTGCATATTATTTCGTTTTATCATCAATTTCCCTATACCTATAAAGTCAGTAATGATCTAAAAAGTATAAGTTTTAAAATAAAAAAGAAGAATTAATTTTCAAAAAATAAATGGCAAAAGTAATCCTTATATCACAATTTCCTCTTCCCTATTCTAAAATTGGTAGTTGGAGTACAATGTATTACAATTATTTAATGAATAATCATCTAATAGATTATGTAATTTGCCAAAAACCTGAGAGCATCCTCAATACAGTAAAATATCAATTTGTCTCTGAAAATATAATTGATAAAATAAAAAGGAAATTTTTTAAAAAACCATATCTAAGATATTTAAAAGCCCTTAATCAGGTAATCAAAAAGGATAATAAATATATTATTCAGATTGTTGATAATTTTGGGATAGTGAAGCCTTTACAAGAATTTTTGATACAAAATAGTTTAAGAGAAAATTGTCAGGTTCAATTTTTTTATCATGGCTTTCCACCCTATTTAGAGAATTTTCGGGGAAGATGGTTTTTTGAAAATATTGACGAAATGATTTTACTGACACTCGACAGTTATAAAGTACATAAGGATACCTATACTACATTGCCTTGTAAATTTTCAGTATTGCATAATGGAATAAATACAGATCAATTCCATAAAATTTCCGCTGAAGAAAAGTTAATTTTTAAAAATCAATTAGGTTTAAAGGAAAAAAAAGTTTTTATCTGGTGTTCTAAAGATATTCCTAAAAAAGGATTAGATTTTATATTGGAAGTTTGGAAAAAGATACAGGAACAAAATAAAAATACAGCTTTATTGGTTGTTGGAGCTACGAGAAATTACCAAATTGAAGGAGTTCATTTTTTAGGGAGAATTCCAAATAATGAACTTTCAAAATATTATCAAATGTCTGATTGTTATTTATTTCCAACACTTTGTCATGAAGGTTTTGGTATGAGTTTAATAGAAGCGCTGCATTCGGGCTGCTATTGTATTGCTTCGGCAATAGGTGGTGTTCCGGAAGTTTTGCAATATGGAAAATTAGGCAGGTTAATAGAAAATCCGCATTTTCAGCAAGAATGGGAAGATGCTATTTTAGAGTTTCTCAATCAAAAAGAAATAAAAGAAACTGTAATTCCGGATAATTTATATTCAACTCAAAGTTGGAATTCAGGGATGAATAAAATTATTGAAAATGCAAAAGACAGATTTAAATAAATGAAATATCAATTGTTTAGTCTGATGATTTTAAAGATAATTATGTAAATGTAAAATTATAGATGCCAAGGAGTGCATATAGATAAAACATGCAAAAAAATAATTTTTATTTTCCAAATCTTAATGGAGTTCGGTGTATTGCCTCATTAATGGTTATTATAAGTCATATTGAACTCAATAAATCCTATTTCGGCATTTCAAATAATTTTCAGAATGTAAAGCATTTAGGCGGGTTGGGAGTTTCTTTGTTTTTTGTTTTAAGTGGTTTTTTGATAACTTATTTATTATTGTTAGAGAAGGAAAAATATGGGAAAATCAATATTAAGTTTTTCTATCTAAGAAGGGTTTTGAGAATTTGGCCAGTTTATTATTTAGTAGTACTACTTTCATTGTTTGTATTGCCCGCTCTTTCAATTTTTAAAATACCCTATTTTCATTTGGATTTTGATACAAATTATCAATTTTATATGATTTGTTGCATGTTTGTTTTTTTTCTTCCAAATGTTTTGATTAGTTTAAAATTAGTCCCATTTGCTACTCAAACATGGTCTATAGGGACAGAGGAACAATTTTATCTTGTCTGGCCTTTATTAATCAATAGAGTTTTAAATTTTAAAAAATGGTTATGGAGTATATTTTTGTTGTACAATTTGGTTTTGATAGTTTTAAACAATTCCATTTTTGACAACATACGCTATATTGATTTAATAAGAAGTTATATTGATTTGATGCAAATGAATGCACTTAGTTTGGGGGCTATAACGGCTTTTTTTCTTTATACAAAAAATAAGATTTTATCTTTTTTTATAAAAACGGGTGTTTTTTTTGTCGTTCTTTTTCTGTTGCTGATATCTATATTTTATAATGTTCAAATTAAATATTTTAGCTCATCGTATTATTCTGTTTTATTTTCAGTTCTTATTCTGAGTTTAACATCAAACGTTGATTTGATAAAAAGTTTAGAAAATAAAATCTTTGTTTATTTGGGAAAGATTTCTTATGGGTTGTATATGTATCACCAAATGATGATTGTATTGTGTATTAACGTTCTAAAAAAATGGGATATTGTTAATGATTTTTTTATTTATCTATTTTCAATTCTTACTACAATATTAATTTCCGGTTTGTCATATCAATTTATAGAAAAACCTTTTCTTAATTATAAAAAATACTTTTTGAAAATTTAATCGTAACTCATTTTATGAATAATCCATCAGATAACAAAAATGTACCCCAAAAAAGATTACAAAGTTATTCACCATTAGTTATTGCTGAAATAGGGCAGGCTCATGAGGGAAGTTTAGGTATGGTACATTCCTATATTGATGCTTTGTCTACTACCGGAGTCGATGCGACCAAGTTTCAAATGCATATTGCAGAAGCTGAAAGCAGTTTAGAAGAGCCATTTAGAATAAAGTTTTCTTATGAAGATGCAACCCGATTTGATTATTGGAAACGTATGAGTTTTACGTTAGAACAATGGAAAGAAATTAAAAAGCATTGTGATGCTGTAGGATTAGAATTTATATGCTCCCCTTTTAGTAATTTGGCTGTTGATTGGTTAGAAGAAATTGGGGTAGAACGATACAAAATAGGTTCAGGTGAAATCACTAATTTTTTACTTTTAGAGAAAATAGCGCAAACGAAAAAACCTATAATTTTATCTTCAGGAATGAGTAGCTTTGCTGAATTAGACAGCACGGTTGAATTTTTGCAAAACAGAAAAGTTTCGTACTCAATTTTACAATGTACGACAGCATACCCAACTCAGCCTGAACAATACGGATTAAATGTGATAACAGAATTGCAAAAGCGTTATAAGGTTGCTATTGGTTATTCTGATCATTCAGCTAAAATTGCTACTGCTATTGCCGCAACAGCTCTGGGCGCATCCATTTTAGAATTTCATGTGGTTTTTGACAGAAGACAATTTGGGCCTGATTCGAACTCATCGCTGACTATTGACGAAACAAAACAATTAGTTGAAAGCGTTCGAAATATAAGTAAAGCCATTCATCATCCAATTGATAAAAATGATGTATCAGCTTTTGAAAACCTAAAAAATATATTTGAAAAATCATTAGCGGTGAACAAAAAAATACCAGAAGGTCATATATTGACTTTTGATGATTTAGAAGCCAAAAAACCAAAAGGTTTTGGAATATCTGCTGTGGATTTTGAAAGAGTTATAGGCAAAAAAGTAAAATTAGAAAAGGAGCAGTGGGATTTTTTAAATATCGAAGACTTATATGAGTTTTAAAAGAAAAATAGCAGTTGTTATTACTGCAAGACCATCTTACAGCAGGGTAAAAACAGTATTGGCAGCCATAAATAAGCATTCTGAACTGGAGTTACAATTAATAGTGGCTGCATCGGCCTTATTGGATCGCTATGGTTCAGCAGTTAATTATATTGAAAAAGATGGTTTTACTATTGCTGCCAAAGTGTTTAATGTGCTGGAAGGAGAGAATCTGACTGCCGCTGCAAAAACTACAGGGATAGGTATTTTAGAACTATCGACTGTTTTTGATAATCTAAAACCTGATATTGTCGTAACAGTTGCAGACCGGTTTGAAACTATGGCAACAGCTATTGCTGCTTCTTATATGAATATTCCTCTGGCGCACATACAGGGAGGAGAAGTGACCGGAAATATTGACGAAAAAGTACGCCATGCCATTACAAAGCTGGCTGATTACCATTTTGTAGCTTCAGAAAATGCCAAAGAAAGAGTAATCAAATTAGGTGAAGATCCAACGATGGTTTTTAATACAGGCTGCCCTTCCATCGATTTGGCAGAGGAGGTGATTAATAGCAAAGAACTTCCATTTGATCCCTATGAAAAATATGGAGGTGTGGGTGCAAAACCTGATTTGACTCAGGGGTATCTGGTTGTAATGCAGCACCCGGTTACCACTGAATACAAAGATTCCAGAAAACATATTGAAGCTACATTAGAAGCTGTTTACAAATTAGAGCGACCAACTCTTTGGTTTTGGCCTAATGTCGATGCAGGAGCCGATGGAACTTCAACGGGGATTCGTGCTTTTAGGGAGCAACATCAATTGCCTAATGTTCATTTTTTCAAAAATATGGAAGGAAAAGACTTTCTGCACTTATTAAAACACAGTGATTGTCTGATAGGAAATTCCAGTGTTGGAATACGCGAATGTGCTTTTTTAGGGGTCCCTGTTATTAATATTGGCTCACGTCAAAATAGAAGAGACCGTGGTAATAATGTCGTGGATGTTTCATATAATCTAAAAGAAATCATTGCAGCTATTCAGGACAGTATTGCTAACGGAAAATTTGATCCTTCAAATGTTTATGGGGGAGGTGATGCCGGACAGAAAATAGCGAATTTATTAGCGGAACTCCCATTGCAGTTTCATAAAACAATATCCTATTAAATGAAAATTTTAGCCATTATACCTGCCAGGGGAGGCTCAAAAGGTGTACCCGGAAAAAACATCAAATTATTAGGTGAAAAACCGCTGCTTTTGTACGCTTATGAATGTGCTCATAATTCTAAATATGAGATTGATATAATTGTTTCTACAGATGACGATGAAATAAAAAACATTTGTATTAAGAATAATGTTAAAGTTATTGACAGACCTGCGGTATTGGCCGAAGATTCAAGCTCGGTTACAAGTGCGATTCATCACGTTCTGCAAAATTTGACTGTTAGCTATGATTTAATCGTATTGTTGCAGCCAACTTCTCCTTTTAGAAAAAGTGAGCAACTGGATGAAATTATAGATTTTTTTGAAAAAGACAGCTCTTTAGAAGGTGTTATAAGTGTTGTAGGTGTTGATGATGCACATCCTGCCAGAATGTATAGTCTGGATTCTGATTTTATGATGAAACCTTTCTTAAATTATAAAGGGGAAGCTATCAGAAGACAAGATTTAGATCCTGTTTATCTTAGAAATGGTTGTTTTTATGTGGTAACAACACAATCATTTTTAGCTCAAAATTCGGTAATGCCTTTGCGAAAAAAAGCATATTTAATGGATTCTAAATATCATGTAAATATAGATACTCCTAAAGATTTTATGCTTGCCAGTTTAATTTATGATGAATGGAAAAATGAAAATAGCAATAACTGAATCAGAAAATTTCACTAAAATTGGTCTTGAAAAACTGAAAACAATTGGTCAGGTTCAGGAGAATGATTTTAAGAGTATGGAAGAACTAATTCATATATGCGAAAAAGTTGAGGTTCTTTTTGTCCGTTTGCGTTTTAAATTCACGCAAGAAATCTTAATGCAGCTTCCCGATTTAAAATTTATTCTTTCAGCAACTACCGGAACAGATCATATAGATGAAGATTTTTTTGTAAAACGTGGAGGTAAAGTAATCTGCCTAAAGGGAGAAACAGAATTTTTAGAGCAAATACCATCGACAGCAGAACATACCTGGGCGTTACTTTTATCATTATACAAAAAAATTCCATTTTCATTTGATGATGTAAAGCAGGGTAATTGGAATAGAGATGCATTTAAAGGGAATAACCTTAAAAATAAAAAAATTGCGATTCTTGGAATGGGAAGAGTTGGCAAACAAGTTGCTAACATTGCCACTTGTTTTAATATGCAGGTTGGGTATTATGATATTAAAGAAATGGACCAGCCATATCTTAAATTTAGTACACCTTCAGCTTTATTTGAATGGGCTGATATTATTACTATTCATATTCCGCAAAATGATTCAAACCAAAATTTTATAGATAAAGATCTATTATCATATATTAAGAAAACGGCAGTACTAATTAATACATCAAGAGGCGGGATCTGGGATGAATCTAAACTCTGTGAAATGATAGTAAACAATGAAATTAGAGGTGTTGCTACAGATGTTTTAAAAAACGAATTAGACAACAAAATTAAGGAAAATCGATTAGTTGCTTTATCACAAAAAAGTTTTCCAATAATTATTACACCTCATATTGCAGGCGCAACTATTGAATCAATGGAAATGACTGAAGATTTCATTGTAGAGAAATTTATAAGAGATTGGAATTATAAATAGTAAGCGATTCTTATTGTAGAAGATAATTATGTATAAATAAACTATTGATAGTTTTAATTTTTAAAATTATTGTAAAAATATAAATGAAAGATCAAACACCAAATTTTAAAATATTCATCTTATTACCTGACGGAATTGGGCTTCGGAATTTTGCTTTTTCTAATTTTCATAAAATAGGTTTAGATAAAAATTTTGACATAACCTATTGGAATAATACACCGTTTGACTTAGCAACATTGGGTTTTAACGAAATTAAAATCAAAAAGGCAAAATTAAATCCTTTAACGGACAGTTATAAAAATGCCCGTAAACATATCGAACTTAATTTAAATGTAAAAAAAGAAAACGACCCTGTTTATAATGCGTACCGATTTCCGTTTTCTTATAAAAAATGGAAATCATCCTTAAAAAATTTATTTTCAAAATTTTTAATTACTTTTTATTCCTCAGATAAAGGATTAGAAAAAGTTCGAAAAAAAATTGTAAAATTAGAAAGTAGTACTTCTTATTTTAATGAATGTCTGGAAACTCTTCAAAATCAAAAACCGGATTTTGTGTTTTGCACGAATCAGCGGCCTGTCTTTGCAATCGCTCCCTTATTAGCGGCAAAAAAATTAAATATTCCAACGGCGACATTCATCTTTTCCTGGGATAATTTGCCAAAAGCAACCATGGTGGTGGAAACTGATTTTTATTTTGTGTGGAGTGAACACATGAAAAAGGAATTGCTTCATTATTACCCCTACATAAACGAAAAACAGATAATTATAACTGGAACACCGCAATTTGAAAACCATTTTGACAGCAATCTGCGTGTTTCAAAAGAGCAATTTTATAAAGAATATCAACTCGATTTAAATAAAAAATACATTTGCTATTCTGGTGACGATATAACAACTTGTCCGGATGACCCACAATATTTAAGTGATGTTGCAGAAGCTGTGAGAAAGTTGAATGTAAAGGGATATTCTCTTGGGATACTTTTGAGACGTTGCCCTGTAGATTTTTCGAATCGATTTGATTCTGTAATAGCTAAATACCAAGACATTATAACGCCAATTACGCCCTTATGGGAAAAAATTGGAGAAGGGTGGAACACCATTTTACCAACCAAAGCAGATATGGTTTTGCAGACCAACACGATACAACATACCGAAATGGTTATAAATTTAGGTTCCTCGATGGTATTTGATTATGCAGCCTATCAAAAACCTTGTGCTTTTATAAATTATGATGCAAAAGTTAAAATTGATGAAAACTGGTCAGTTTCAAAAATTTACAAATACATTCATTTTCGATCGATGCCCAATAAAAATGCGGTGATTTGGTTAGATTCCGCAAATACAATCGCTGATAAGGTTGAATTTGGTTTACAACACCCACAGCATAGTATTGAAGATGCACAGTTGTGGTTCGAAAAAATTAACAGACATCCTCCAGAAGAATCTTCAAAACGCATTTGGGAAGGAATTATGAGTATAATTTCTGGTAAATAGCCTTTCTTTGCAGTTCAAATTAGAATAAATATTACAGTTAATTTATGTTTTTTAACTCCATAGCATTTGCTATTTTTTTACCCATTGTTTTCTATCTATATTGGTTCGTTTTCAATAAAACAAAAAGCACCCAAAATGCTCTATTAATAATTGCCAGTTATTATTTTTATTCTTGTTGGGACTGGAGATTTCTTTTTTTATTAGTGTTTTCAACTTTCCTGGACTATTATACCGGAATTCAAATTGAAAAAGGAAAATCAGAAAGAGATCGAAAATTTTGGTTTTGGCTAAGTATTTTGGTCAATTTAGGATTTTTAGGAATATTTAAATACTATAACTTTTTTGCAGTTTCATTTTCAGAATTATTAAATTCAGTTGGATTACAGGCGAGTCCAATTCTATTAAATGTAATTCTTCCTGTTGGAATTTCATTTTATACATTTCATGGATTGTCGTATGTAATTGATATCTATTATAAGCGAATTAAAGCCGAATATAATTTTGTAGATTATTCACTGTTTGTAAGCTACTTTCCGCTTCTTGTGGCCGGTCCAATTGAAAGAGCCACTCATTTATTGCCTCAGGTAAAAGTAAAACGGGAGTTTAATTTTGAAAATGCGAAAGAAGGTATTTATCAAATTATTTGGGGATTGGTCAAAAAAGTAGTCATTGCAGATACTTGTGCCACTTACGCTAATGCCATTTTTGATCATTATACTTCGATGAATTCCTTCTCATTGATATTAGGAGCAGTTTATTTTGCATTTCAAATTTATGGCGATTTTTCAGGTTATTCGGATATTGCTTTGGGGACTTCAAAATTGTTTGGTTTAGATTTATTAAAAAATTTCAACTATCCTTATTTTTCAAGAGATATTGCCGAATTTTGGCGTCGCTGGCACATTTCGCTCTCCTCATGGTTCCGTGATTATTTGTACATTCCGTTAGGTGGAAGTAAAGGCGGACTTTGGATGAAAATTAGAAATACTTTTATCATTTTTGTAGTTAGCGGTTTTTGGCATGGAGCCAATTGGACATACATAGCCTGGGGATTTATAAATGCAGTTTACTTTTTGCCTTTGCTTTTGCGTAATAGTAACCGAAACAATATGGATGCAATAGAACTTTCGTGGAATTTTAATTCCGTGAAAACAATCGTAAGTATCCTTTTTACCTTTATGATTACTTGTGTGGCCTGGATATTTTTTAGAGCTAAAACCATAACTGATGCTGTTTTGTATGTAAAAGGAATTTTTACTAATAAAGATTTTGGCTTTCAGTATTTAGACAACGAGCGTTATAATTACGAGCTCCTTCTTTTAATTGGATTATTTGTTTTGGTAGAATGGAACAGCCGAACTAAAATTGAGCCTCTTTCAGGTAAAAAAAGCATGTTGAAATTAGCTTTGGCAATTATGGCAATCATGGCTTTTGGTACTTTTTCTGATTACAAAGAATTTATATATTTTCAGTTTTAATGAAGCATTTTCTAATTTATACAATCAAAATCCTTATTGTAGTTCTGCTAACCGCTATAGCTTTAGACGGATTATACACTTATATTTTTCTGCAATCTGAAAACAGAGGAAAGATTGAAACAGTTTTTAATTCAGAACAGCAAAATTATGATGTTATAATTTTGGGATCCTCACGCGCTAATAATCATTTTGTATCCCAAATGTTTGAGGATAAAGGATTAAAAACATTTAATTACGGAATGAGCGGAGGTCATTTGTTTGAAGCTTCCCTGATGCTGAAATTGATGATTGAAAGAAAATATACAATCAAAAATGTAATTTTAGAAGCCGATTTAAATCTTTCAAACGACCACGAATCAGAAGGGATTTCAGCTAAATTTTTACCTTACATTCACAATTCAGCAGTAATAAAGAATCATTTCGAAACTGAGAAAAATTTTAATGAATTGTACTATATCCCTTTTTACAGATATGTAAAATATGATGGTAAAATTGGATTTAGAGAAACTTATAAAATTGTAACTGGAGAAAAAACAAATGCTTTAGATAATTTAGGATATTATCCATTAATAAAACACAAAAACGGGAATATGAAAAATAATATTCACAATTTAAATCCTTTAAAACGTAACAAATATTACGAAGAAATCAAGAATATTTGCAAAGCCAATAGTATCAATTTTATTGCTGTAATGACGCCAATGTGCGAGAATGTTGTGGGAATGAACTATTTTGATAAAGTAAAAAAAGCGTACCCCGAAATTCATAATTATGAAAACGTAGTGGTAGAAAATAAATACTTTTCGTCTTGTGGGCACATGACAGATGCGGGTGCCAAAATGTTTACAACGAGAATTTTAAAAGATTTTTTTTATAAATAAGAATGAAAATAGCTTTTTTAACTCCGGAATACCCACACTCCAAAACAGGAAACTCAGGAGGAATCGGGACAAGTATTAAAAATTTAGCAATTGGACTTTTAGCTAAAGGAGTTTCGGTGCGTATATTAGTATATGGACAAAAAGAAGATGATGCATTTAATGATGACGGAATTCATATTCAGCAAATAAAAAACATTAGGTTTAAAGGTTTATCCTGGTTTTTGACAAGAAAAAAGATTGAAAAAATAATCAATCAACTACATGCAAATAATGAAATTGATTTGGTTGAAGCAGCAGACTGGACAGGGATAACTTCATTTATAAAACCCAAATCATGTCCGTTAATTATAAGATTGAACGGGTCTGATACCTATTTTTGCCATTTGGATAATCGTCAAGTAAAATGGGTTAATAAATTTCATGAAAAAAGAGCATTAGAAAATGCTGATGGATTATTGTCTGTGAGCCAGTTTACAGCTGATACCACAAATATGATTTTTGGTTTGAAGAAGAAATTTACAATTATTCCAAACCCTATTGATATTAATTTGTTTCAGGTAAATAATGAAGATTACCCGAAACAGAAAACCATACTATATTTTGGAAGTCTAATTCGAAAAAAAGGACTTTTAGAATTGCCGTTGATTTTTAATAAAGTGATAGAAAATAATCCTGATGCCAAATTGATTTTGATTGGCAGGGATGTTCCGGATATTATTTCGGGAAATTCTTCTACCTGGCAAATGATGCAGGAATTATTTTCAGACAAGGCAAGGCAAAAGACAGAATATTTGGGGAGCGTTCCGTATATCGAAATAAAAGAAAAAATTCAACAGGCAACAGTTTGTGTTTTTCCTTCTTTTGCAGAGGCTTTTCCGGTTTCGTGGCTGGAAGCAATGGCAATGAAAAAACCAATTGTAGCCTCAAACGTAGGATGGGCCCAGGAAATGATCGATGATAATAAAAATGGCTTTTTAGAATATCCGGCAGATCATGAGAATTTTGCTCAAAAAATTAATAATTTTCTGGAGGATGAGATTTTGTGTCATAAATTAGCACAAGCCGCGAGAAATAAAGTAGAAAAATATTTTGATATACATGTAATAGCCAATCAGAACATAGATTTTTACAAAAAAATAATTAGCCAAAAAAACAGACAAAAATGATAATTGTATATCATGAAAACAATAAAGTAATTAGCGTTAGTGATACCAATAAAAGTTCACTTTTTTCGGGTAAAAATATTGTAGCAACTTTATTTGAAATTGCAATTGCTTTTCCTGAAGAGTTGGTGATTTGGTGTCTTTTTGATTTGAAATCTAATTTGAATTTTTCTGAATTTGAGAAAATTTTTCATCATCAAAAGATAATGGCTTCTTACAATCCATTCCAAAATTCATTTTTATCAGATGCTATTGGCTATGTAGAAGAATCTGTTTTTATAAATATCAATAAAAAAGTTGCTTATCCTACATGGCAAATGAGTAGTTGTGTTGGGGGTATTCAGGCGTCTGTTCTGTTAGCATTGAAAGAGGAAATTAATGTTTCAAATAACTTTGATTATTTTTTGCATTCTTTGGCAAAACTCGCAATGTCAAAAGGTCTTTTGTGTCATTCAGAACCAAAATTGTTAAAGAAAATACCTCATCTAAATAAATTTCATAAAAACAGTAATTTTATTTTATTTCGATTTGTAAAACAACATTATAAAACGCGGTGGTCATTTTTATTGTTTTTAAATTTGTTTTTTTACGAAAGAAAAATTCTCATTTTGCCTTTCGTTTTTTCACTGCTTTATTCCCGAAGAAAGTTAAAAAACGACTTATTAGATAATATTAAAGTTGAGTCAACAAAAAAAGTAGTTGAGTCAGGAACCATGGATGTTATTATTCCCACCATTGGAAGGAAGGAATATTTGTATGATGTTTTAAAAGATTTATCGCAGCAGACTCATCTTCCTGAAAATGTTATTATTGTTGAACAGAACCCCAACCCGGAAAGTGTTTCTGAATTGGATTATCTTGCAAATGAAATTTGGAATTTTGGGATAAAACATATTTTTACACATCAGGCAGGTGCTTGTAATGCGCGCAATTTAGCTTTGGCCGAAGTAAAGAGCGAATGGGTATTTTTAAATGATGATGATAATAGATTCAACAGTGATTTAATTGAGAAAACACTGGAGAATTGTATAAAATACGGAACCCAAGTTGCCAGTAATTCATATTTGAGATTAAATGAAAAAAAAGAAGTCAATGAAGTGATTCAATCCTCTGTTTTTGGTTCCGGAAATAGTTTCTTGAAGTCTGATTTGTTAAATTTAGTTTCTTTTAGAAAAGGTTTTGAGTTTGGTTATGGAGAAGATAGTGATTTTGGAATGCAATTAAGGAATTTAGGAACTGACATTTTGTATTTTCCAAACCCGGAAATTATCCATTTAAAAGCACCAATTGGCGGATTCAGAACCAAGCCAGTTTTGGGATGGCAAAATGATGAGATTCAGCCTAAACCATCACCAACAGTTATGCTGTATAAGATATTACATTTAAATGAAAAGCAAATATCGGGTTATAAAACGATTCTGTTTTTTAAATTTTATAAAGTGCAGCCAATAAAAAATCCAATCAGCTATTTCTTTAATTTTAAAAAGCAATGGAATAGAAGTTTATACTGGGCAAATCTACTAAAAAATCAGAGATGAAATTTTCGTTAATTATTTGTACCTACATGCGTCCAGAACCGTTGCTGAAATTATTAGATTCGGTTCAAAAACAATCATTATATCCGGATGAAATTTTAATTATTGATGGTTCGACAAATAATCTTACAGAAAGTATTTTAAATAAAGATCAATTTAAAGAGCTAAAGTATTTTTTGGTTGCAGAAGAAAACAGAGGTCTTACCAAACAAAGAAATTTTGGTATTTCTAAAGTAGCAAATAATATTGATGTTGTTTGTTTTTTAGATGACGATACTGTTTTGGAACCTGATTATTTTAAAAATTTACTTGACACATATGAACAATATCCGGAAGCTTTAGGTGTAGGAGGATATATTTCTAATGAAATCCAATGGATAAAAGTAGAGGAGAATTATTCCCCAAAAATAAATGAATTTTATTTTGACGGATGGAAAAGAAAAGAAGCGGCCCGATTTGTTTTAAGAAAAAAATTAGGATTAGATAGTGATTGCCTACCAGGATTTTCGCCTTCATTTTCTCATGCAAGAAGTGTTGCATTTTTACCACCTTGTGATAAAATATATGAAGCTGAGCTATTGATGGGCGGTGTCTCTTCGTTTAAAAAACAGGTATTAGATAAGTTTCAATTCTCTACTTATTTTGAAGGATATGGTTTATATGAGGATGCCGATTTTTGCTTAAGAGTTGCAAAAACAGGAAAGTTGTTTCTCAACACTAAGGCAAAGTTAAATCATTACCATGAAGCTTCAGGAAGGCCAAATCAATACTTATATGGTAAGATGATAGTTAGAAATGGTTGGTACGTTTGGCGTGTTAAAAACCCAAATCCAAATTGGAAAGACAGGTTTAAATGGCATTCTATTACAGGGTTTTTAACGATTCTTAGATTTAGTAATATATTTACGACTGCAAATCGCAAACAAGCTTTCACAGAGACAGCAGGAAGAATTGTTGGGTGGTTTCAGATTTTAATAAAATGATAATGACAGAAAATATAATACATCCCGATTCTCACTCAAAATTAAAAGAGATAACTAATGATTTTTTTCTTTTTGAAGATGGATCTAAGCTACTTATTCACGACGGTACTCCAATTTTGTTTAGTACTGAATCGATATTTAGCCAAGACGATATTATCAATTCAAAAAAAACAACACAAGACAGTTCACACCTGGATACTACTAATTTTAAAAATTACATTCGAAGAAAACTGCTTCCATCAATTTGCGTTGATTTTAATATAGAAAAAAGATACGATGAACTTTATAAATTAGTTCCGGCTAATAGTAAAATGTTAATCCTGGGAGCTGGTGAGAAAATTAGTTATTATAAAAATAAATTCCCGGATTGTGAAGTAATTACTTCTGATGTCCATAATCAATTTAAGCCAGATTATATTTTTGATGGTCATTTTATTCCGTTCAGCGATAATTCTTTTGATGTAGTTTTGGCGGCTCAGGTTATAGAGCACACAATCAATCCATGGAAGTTTTGTTTAGAATTGCAAAGAGTTACAAAAGTTGGAGGTTTACTTCAAATAGAAGCGCCTCAGAGTTTTCCGTATCATGCTGAACCCTATGATTTTTTTAGATTCACATATACAGGATTTAGAAGTTTATTTTCTCAATGCGAAGTGTTAAAAGTTGATATAACAGAAGGGAATGCCGCTAATATGGCAGTTACAATATCAAATTATTTTATAAATCTTAGTTCAAAAAAAATAATCAGAAGTTGCTGGTTGTTTGTAACCAGAATACTATTTGGTTGGATCAAGTATTTAGACAAATTTCAAAGAACACCGAATAGAAGAAGCGTTTCTATGCCAAAAGGTTATGCTTTTAGATTCAAAAAGGATACGATTAAAAGAAGTTCAAAAGATTTATTAAAAGAGTTTTATAATCTGAAGAAGTAAAATCTCAGACAAACCCACATATTTTATCTTTTATTAAAATAAATTGGGGATTTAGTGGTAAGAAAGCTTGTTTAATCAGTCAGAACGCAATGATGTTTTTAATAAAAAAGAAGATTCAAAAAAAGCTTTTACAGAATCCATTGGAAGAAGTATTGGCTGATTAAGTTTGTTCTTAAAAAAACCTAAAATACAGTGAAAATTATATCCCTTTTTAGTACAAGAAACTATACATATCTTTATTATCTTTTTAAACGATCTCCAAAAGAAGTTAAAAAAGATTGTAACACATATGATGAGTTTACCAATCTTTCGAGTATTATTGATTACCTTACCGTAAAAGATTATAAGAAAATAGTTGTTGTAGCAAGTGGACCCTCAGCTAAAAATGTAACATTAGAGAAAGATACTTTGTATTTTACAACTAATAGCGCACTTGAATTAGTGAAGTCTGTTCCGCATGTTTATGTATTAAATGATTCCTATTATATTTTAAAATATTTAAAATCTATTACGAATTCTAAAGAATGGAAAACAACTATTTTTTGGTATGTTTCTACTACATCAAAAAGAAATGAACGTGCAGTAAAAATACTTGAGAGATATTTTGAAACAAAATCAAGAGAGAAGAAGGAATTTTTGATTACAAATATTGACAAGTCATTTATGCTAAAAAATGTTCATGTTGAACTCGTCGAATTTCTGAAACAAAATCTGGATATTAACTATTACGGTGTGAATTCAGGGTTTGTAACACTTGTTTTGGCGTATGTTATTTCTGTTATTTCGAATCTTGAAATTGAGATTTATGGTTTGGACATGGGAGAAAAAGAGGAAGGATATTTTGATAGAAAAAAGAAGCTTGGTAAAAGTGTAAAAGGGGAAAAAAATCGAGAAGTTGTGAAATCTTTTTTGTTAAAAGCTTATCAATCGAAAACTAAAATTATTAACCATTCAAATTTCATGACTTATGGAATTAATAAATGAATTTTCATGTTGCAAAGTATGTAACGGTAGAATTTCTAATGTAAATTCAACATTCAATCTTGTTAAATGTCAGGAATGTAAATTTGTATTTTCGAAAAAAAAATTTTCAACTGAAGATTTTATCTTAACTTATGATAGATTATATAATGCAAAAGAAAATTTAATATATAAGAAGCATTCAATTGAAGAATATAATCAGCTCAAAAAGGGTATAATTCGTATTGGGTACAACAGGAAAAGAATTATAAAAAGTATTATTACAAAACAAACTAAAAATGTTTTAGAAGTTGGATCAGGAGTTGGTTTGATTGGTATGTACTTAAAGAGATTTTATAACTTATCTTATTATGGTTTGGAGTTGGATGAAAAAACGCACCAACGTGCCCTGTCTCTTGGTGTGAATTCTGTTAACGGGGATTTTTCTAAAATGAAAACATTTAATGAAAAATTTGATGTAATTATGATGTGGGAGGTTTTAGAGCATTTACAAGATCTGGATTTGTTTTTTCAATTGGCTAAGGAAAGATTGAATACTAAAGGTATTTTTGTGTTTTCTGTTCCTAATTTTGCTAAAATTCATAATTATAAAAATGTCACAGATCAAATATACCAAAGTGGCCCTCCGGTTCATCTTAATTTTTTTACGGAAGAATCTGTGAAAGAAGTTTTGAAAAGGTATGGATTTGATAATGTTGTGATTAAAGAAAAGAAATTTCCGTATTTTAATTTTAAAGCTTCAAACTTTTATAAAATGTTTTTGAAGTCTTTAATAGGTAAATACAATGGACCAACACTATATGTTACTGCTAAGTTAAATAAATAAGAAAAGTAATTTTGTCATTCAGTTTTTGTATTATAACACATGTCATTCATCATAAGAAAGCAGAAAAGTATTTTGCTTATGGCCCTTATGTTTGGGAAATGAACATATGGTTTAAATATGTTGAAAAGGGGATTTTGGTGGCTCCATTGGAAAACAAAGAGATAACAGCAATTGATTTGCCGTATAATCATGAAAAAATTGATTTTAGAGTTATTCCAAATTTCAATTTTGTAGGTATTAAGAATGCTTTTTTTGCACTACTGAAATTGCCGAAAATTTTCTGGAAGATATTTTGGGCGATGAAAAATGCAGATCATATTCATTTGCGTTGTCCCGGAAATGTTGGCTTGGTTGGCTGTATGGTTCAGATTTTATTTCCAAATAAAATAAAAACTGCAAAATATGCCGGAAATTGGGATCCGGAAAGTAAACAGCCCTGGACTTATCGTTTGCAAAAATATATTTTGAATAACACTTTTTTAACTCGAAATATGCAAGTACTGGTTTATGGAGTTTGGGAAAATCAGTCAAAAAATATAAAACCTTTTTTTACTGCTACATATTCAGAATCAGAGAAGGAAACAATTAAAAAGACAAATCTGGATTTAGGTATTCGTTTTATTTTTGTAGGAAGTTTAGTTTTAGGGAAAAATCCATTATATGCTGTCAAATTGGCTGAAGAACTAATTAAAAAAGGGAAAAAAATTACTCTGGAATTATATGGTGATGGCTCAGAAAGACAAAATTTAGAAAATTATATTCGGGAGAATTTGCTGGAAAATCATGTAATTTTAAAAGGGAATCAGAACCAGGATGTCGTAAAAAAAGCTTACCAAAGAAGTCATTTTGTAATATTGCCTTCTAAAAGCGAAGGTTGGCCAAAAGCTATTGCCGAAGGAATGTTTTGGGGTTGTATACCAGTTGCAACTAAAGTTTCATGTGTTCCGTTTATGCTGGATTATGAAAATAGAGGTATTTTGCTGGAGATGAATTTAAAAAACGATGGAGAAAAAATAAAAGAGCTGCTGAATGATGAAAACAGTTTTTTTACTAAAAGTAAACTAGCAATTGACTGGTCACAAAAATACACTACAGATGTTTTTGAAGCTGAAATTAAAAAGCTGCTAAAATGAGGGTAGTGCAAATTATAGATTCTCTGGAAGCTGGCGGAGCAGAACGTATGGCTGTGAACTATGCAAATGCGTTAGCTAAAAAAATTGAGTTTTCAGCATTAGTTGCAACCAGAAAAGAGGGTGTTTTGAAAAATCAAATTGATTTAAAAGTACCGTATTTATTTTTGGAAAAAAAGAAAAGGATTGATGTAAAAGCCGTTTTTAAACTAAGAAAGTTTATAAAAGATAATAATGTTGATATAATTCATGCCCATAGTTCCTCTTTTTTTATTGCTGTTTTAGTAAAATTGACTTTGCTGCGTTTAAAAATTATTTGGCATGACCATTATGGAATTTCACAGGATTTGACTTTTAGAAAAAATTTGGGGCTAAAGTGGGGATCTCTTTTTTTTACCGGAACTATCGCAGTAAATGAATCATTAAAAAAATGGGCAGAATCTTATCTATGGTGTTCTAAAGTTGTTTATTTCCCAAATTTCATTCTAAATGTTTTTCAGGCAAATGAAAAAATAGAATTAAAAGGGATTACAGGTAAAAGAATAATTTGTGTAGCCAATCTTCGTCCGCAAAAAAACCATAAATTACTTATTGAGGTCGCTGATTTAATTAAAGAAAAATTTCCTGATTGGACATTTCATTTGTTTGGTAAGGACTTTGAAGACGATTATTCGGACCAAATTAAGAATAGCATCAAAAACTTAAAATTAGAAAAAAACACTTTTTTTTACGGAACGGTACAAGACGTAAGTACTGTGTTAAAACAATGCGATATTGCTGTTTTGCCTTCGCTATCAGAAGGGTTGCCATTGTCCCTTTTGGAATATGGTTTGCATCAAATGCCGGTTGTTGCAACCAATGTTGGTGAAATACCTAAAATTATTACTTCTAATAAAGAAGGTTTGATTGTAGAATCAAATAATGTGAATCAATTTGCAGATGCTCTTATTGAATTTATCCAAAATGAAAATTACAGAAATGAAGCAGGATTGATGTTAAAGCAAAAGATAATATTTAATTTTAGTGAAGAATCAGTTATTCAACAATACATTTTATGGGTGAACTCATGATTTATTTGTGTAAAATATTTTGAAATTAAATGAAAAACATTCGATTATCGTATAGTTATCTCCTTATAATCCATGCAGTAATTGCTATGGTAATTTTTATAGTGCCATTTTTATCTAAGATTTATGCACTATTAATTCCTTTAATTGGTTTTTATGCAGTGTATACTACTAAAAATAAAAATAATGAAGTTCTTTTGGTAACAGCTTACATGGTTGGGGTTGAGGTTTTTTTGCGGATGACAGGTGGTAACTTCAATAATGAATTCGTTAAGGTTAATGTGATTGTTTTCATGATTTTAGGAATGATATACAGTAATTTTTCGATTAATGCATTTGTATATTGGGTGTTTTTATTGTTATTAATTCCGAGCATATTAGTGACATCAGTTACCGCTGATTTTAATTCAGACATTCGAAAATTATTAGTTTTTAATTTATCAGGGCCTGTTTGCTTAGCAATTTCTGCGATTTACACGTATAGAAGGAAGATTTTATTTCCTGATTTACAAAATGTTGTCATTGCAATGGGATTACCGATTGTTACCACTGTAGCTTATTTGTTTTTATATAATCCAAGTGTTCGGGATGTTGTTACGGGAACACAATCAAATTTTGAGACATCAGGGGGCTTTGGACCTAATCAGGTTTCGACAATTTTAGGTTTAGGAATGTTTGTCTTTTTTTTACAATTGATTTTATTTTCAAAATCCAAAAAAATGATGCTTTTGAACGGAGTTTTATTGCTTTTTATAAGTTACAGGGCAGTGGTTACTTTTTCGAGAGGTGGTGTTATTACAGCAATAGTTATGATTATTTGCTTGTTATTTTTATTGTATTTCTTTTCGAATGCAAAAGGCAAAAGTAAATTTACTTTAGTTTTTATACTAACAGCGGTAATGGCTGGAGGGATTTGGACTTATAGTTCATTGCAAACATCAGGTCTGATTAATAAGCGGTATGCAAATAAGGATGCAATTGGAAGAACAAAAAAAGATCGTTTGGGAGGAAGAGAGAAAATCATGAATGAGGAACTGGACATTTTTATTGATAATCCTGTTACAGGTGTTGGGGCCGGAATGGGTAAAAAGATTAGGAAAGAAATTAATGGAAAAGAAGTCGCTTCACATAATGAAATAACACGTATGATAAGTGAACATGGTTTATTTGGTGTTTTTGGACTGCTGATACTTTTTATAACTCCCTTTGTTCTGTATATTAATAACAGACAACATCTGTATTTTTTATCTTTTTACTTTTTTTGGCTTTTGACTATTAATCATGCAGCTATGCGAACTGCAGCTCCGGCTTTTGTTTATGCATTATCCCTTCTCTTGGTTCAGGTTAAAGTTCCTGAAAAAGAAGAAAATTCACGCAAGTAAATTCTGTTTTTTATAATACATTTGTCTCAAATTAAAGAGCTTAAAATCAAAAAACAATATATGCAAACAAACAAAAAAATGCATTTTGAAATTTCAGAAAGAAAAGTGCTTCTTCGGCTTTTTGATATTGCTTTTATTTTGTTAGCTCTATATTTAATGGATAAGCTATTTTATTACCCGTACTTCAATTTAAGTAGTAAAGATTATTTCAGGCCAATTTTACTCATCATTTACTTGAACGGTTTCGGAGCCATCTTTGAGATATACAATCTTCAGGTAGCCAGTAATCAGTTTCAGATTCTTCGAAGTATAATCTTAACTGTAACAACAGCTGCTTTAGTATATTTATTTACACCTATTTTGTCGCCAGAACTTCCAAAACAGCGATTGGTTATTCTTATTTTTTATTTTACGATTCTTGGGGCTTTATTGCTATGGCGTTTTTTTTATGTTTATTTTCTGGCAACCCAGCGATTTTCTCAAAACGTAATTTTAATATGTAATAAGCATCAGGTTGATGAACTCGTTTTGGGTCTTGAAAATGTTGATCCCCATTACAAAATCATTGGCTTTGTAAATTCAGATTTTTTGGCGGAAAAGGATTTTTCCTTAAATTATATAAAAGAAATTGAAAAGGATGATTTATTGGCTTTTGTGAGTAAAAATAACATCTCTGAAATTATTATAGCTTCACAAAAAACTGAGGGTATTACAGCCGATTTGTATCAGCATCTGCTTCATTTACTAGAGAAAGGAAATATTATTAGAGAATACACACAGGTATACGAAAGTAAAACCCAACGTATTCCGGTTCAGTATATCGCAAGGGATTTTTATCGCTTTTTCCCGTTTAGCCGTAGTAATAATAATAAACTGTATTTATTATTAGTGAGTTTTCTTGAATTTGTTTTTTCATTAACAGGTTTGTTTCTGTGTGCCTTTTTTATTCCATTGATTTTTATTGCAAATATCTTTTGGAATAAAGGAACTTTGTTTTATACACAAGAGAGGGTAGGTAAAAACGGAAGAGTTTTCCAGATTTATAAGTTCAGGACAATGGTTGAAAATTCTGAAAGCAATGGTGCTGTTTTTGCAAAATCAAATGATAAAAGGATTACACCATTTGGTAAATTCATGCGTAAAACAAGAATTGATGAATTACCTCAGTTTATCAATGTTTTAAAGGGAGATATGGCAGTTATTGGTCCAAGACCGGAAAGACCATTTTTTGTTAAGGAAATCGCAGAAGTAATGCCATTTTATGAAACTCGCCACGTAATTAAACCTGGACTTACCGGTTGGGCACAAGTAAATTATTCATACGGGGAGTCCATAGAAGAAAGTTTGATAAAACTACAATATGATCTATATTACATCAAACATCGAAGTATATTTCTGGACTTAAGTATTACTTTCAAAACCATCACGACAGTTTTATTCTACCGAGGCCAATAATCTTATATTATTATTGGAATTCTTTTTTTATTTCTAACAGCTATTCTCACCAAAACAATTATACTGCTAATAATTAATGGTAAAACTATAAAAAAGTGTGCTTTGTTAATTATGAAAAGTGTATAGATAATCAATAAAATCAAATGTAAAACAGCAAATTTATATGTCCATTTTTTATTATTGATAGCCGATAAAATAATTAAAACAAGTAAAAATGGGCTAAATAAAAGAATGTTGTAATTCATTGCTAATTCATGATGGAAAGAATAAAATCCCATTGAAACAAAAAAGATTCCAATTAAGGATAAAATAAATAAATAGATTTTATCAATAAACTTTTTGTTTATCAGGATAATAAATGTTAGTAAAATAATATAAGTGTAAATATTATTCCACCAGGAAGCTGGTGTTTCTTTTTCAAAATTTAATAATGTTTTGCTTTTACTCACAAAAGCATGATCTTGAAAAGTTGTTTTTTCTAAACTATTTTTCAATTCAAAAGGCAGGAATATTTTTGTGCCTAACTGATCTACTTTCGTTCCGAAAATAATGCTTGTTCCTAACTGCTCGTAAAAATGACCGTCAAAATAAGGAAATAAAATACTTCTGTATGTTTTATCAGTGTCTCCTTTTTTAGTAATTATCTTTTTATCTAATGATTTATTAATGATGTCAACCACCATTGAAGTACAATTTTTATCAATAAATTTATAAGTGTAATAGCGATCTTCCGAAAGTAGCGTAGTATTTAAATTGTCAAAAAGCTTTTGTTTTATATCTTGTGGAATAAGTAGTTCTTGTTCGTAAACGCTTCTTTTTTCATAATTATACTCATTTATAAAATCAGCATATGAATGAGCAATTACAAAATATTGTAAATCACCTTTTGCAAATTTTGCTACAAAATTAGGAGTTCTAAAATCGAAAGCACCATAATTATATACAACATCAATATTGTTTGCAGTATCCGCAACACGAATGGCTGTATGCCCGAAAAAAGAATAAGATTCATTACCAAGACCGCACGTTAATACACTTATACGAGTTTCTTTTGATAATGGTAAATTTTGTCCAAAACTAAAATTGAAGATTAGTAACAGGAACATTATTTTTAGAAATGTAAAACTTTTCATTTTTGATTTTTTAAATAATAAATCCTTATCTAAAGATGCCTAAATCTACTTTAAGCGAAAAAATATTGGAGTACAAAGCAGTGCTTTGATTGCCTAAATCAGTAAGAGCATAATCAACCTGAATCCCTTTGTATTTAAATCCAAGTCCGATGTTTGGCTGAAAATTTAACTTTTCAGAATTATCCAATTGCGTAACATTCTGAAAATTGCCAGCTCCCGCTCTTAAAAAAACAAGTTCTGTATAACCAAATTCAAATCCCAACGCAGGATCAACACTTACTATATTTGATGAAATAATATCGTTAGTCTGTTCAAAACGCATATTTAAATTTGTAGCAACCAAAAGGCTGGTGTCATTATGAAACTCAAACTTTCTTGAAATTCCTAATTGTGCTTTTGGCAATGTAATCTCGGTGCTTTCTGGTAATTCCTGGTTTTCTCCAGGTATCGCATCTGAGATTTTTTTATATTCTTCTTCATCAATATTCCAGACATTATAAGTAGTTGTAATATCCCGTAACATTAATCCGAATTTCCAGTCATTTTTCTCAAACTGAAGACCAAAATCAAATCCAAAACCCCAGGAATTTGCAAATTTTCCAATAACACGCCTAATGATTTTAGCATTTACACCGTATTGAAAACCTTCAATAGGTAATTTCCTGGCATATGAAAATGTAAAACCATAATCTGCTGTAGAGAACAAACTGATACGATTGTAATCAATATTACCCTGATTGTCGATCAATTGAGTGGTGTCCATAATGTCATCGACCCCAAAACGAATCATCGAGATCCCCCAGGCACTCCTATCATCAATTCGGCTTGCATATCCAATATAATCGTATTGCGCAATATTCGCAAAATAATTGGCGTGCATTAATGAGATTTGATGATCTTGAAGATGTGTTAATCCGGCTGGATTCCAATAAACAGAATTGACATCATTAGTCGAAGCAACAACAGCACTTGACATTCCCAGAGCTGCAGCATCAACCCCAATATTCATAAACTCATTCGAATATTTTCGAACCGTTTGCGCATAATGAGAAGTGCAATTCCAAAACAATAAAAATACTAAGATTTTTTTCAACGTATTTATTTTTTCAAACCTAAGCTTGTTTAAATTTTCACCAAAAATATAATTTTTTACCGAGCTTATTTCTTCCTTTTCATAAATAATATAAAAGTAGGACGTCAGAATAAAAAACTCTATTAAAAACGCATATAAGAATGACTTATTATGCTAAATTTGCTCTTTAATCTTCAAAATTATAAAAGATGAATATCAAAAAACACATTCCTAATTTTATTACACTAATCAATCTTTTTTGTGGCTGTGTCGCAGTAGTTTTTGTTTCGGAACAAAATTATGAAATGGCTTTTTATATGGTTTGTTTAGGGATATTTTTTGATTTTTTTGATGGTTTTTTTGCAAGATTATTTAAAGTTTCGAGTCCACTTGGATTGCAATTGGATTCTTTGGCAGATATGGTAACCAGTGGAGTTGTGCCGGGATACGTTATGTTTTCGATGTTTACAAATAGTGCTCACGAATTAGGAACAAATCCAGTAATTCCATTTCTAGGATTTATTGTCACCTTAGGTTCATGTTATCGATTGGCTAATTTTAATATCGACACGCGTCAAACGGATTCGTTTATTGGCTTGCCAACTCCGGCAAATGCACTTTTTATTCTGAGTTTGCCTTTGGTTTTAAAATTTTCTGATTCATTAATGATTTTGGAAATTTTAACCAATCAATGGATTTTGCTTGTTATAACCTTATGTAGTGCGTACATTTTGAATGCCGAAATTCCGCTGTTTGCCTTAAAAATTAAAAAGTTTACTTTCAAAGACAATGTGCTTCAGATTGTGTTTTTAGCAATCTCTATTGTTTTGCTTTTGTTACTTCAATTTAGTGCAATTCCTGTAATTATCATTTTTTATGTATTGTTATCAGTCATAAATAATAAATTTTTGAAAAAGTAGTTTATCCGGAATGGCAAGAAAAACCACTTATCGCAAAACCACTTCCAAAAAAACCGGCAGATCTATTTTTAGCAGAATACTGCGTTTTATTTCTTTCTCGGTTTTTGCATTACTTTTTGTTGCAATAATCTATCATTATCGTAGAGGATTAGCCTATTATCTTGGCTTTAAAAGCAATAAAATGTCTGAAAAAGAAATTGAAGATAAGCGATTGTCTGATATCCGTAATTTTCAGGTTCTGGCAAAACATGAAGGAAAATCAATTGGATTGGATGTGTCGGAATATCAGGGCAAAATCAGTTGGTCGTATGTAGATACCTTAGAGCAAAAATATCCGTTGGATTTTGTATTTATCAGAGCAACAGTAGGCAGGGACAGAAAAGATTTTCAGTTTAAACGGAATTGGATTGGTGCCAAGAAAAACAATATGATTCGTGGAGCGTATCATTATTATCGTCCAAACGAAAATTCTATAGAGCAGGCTGATCTGTTCATTAAAACAGTAAAATTAGAAAAAGGCGATTTACCTCCTGTACTGGATATCGAAAAACTGCCAAAAAATCAATCACTGGATAGTCTCAAAAAAGGACTGAAACGCTGGTTGTTAAAAGTTGAAAATCATTATAAAGTACGGCCAATAATATATACCGGAGAAAGATACTATTCTGACTTTTTGGAAGATGAGTTTGGTGAATATCTTTTTTGGATTGCCAATTATAATTTTTACAGAGAAAAAATCGAAGACGAGTGGCTGTTTTGGCAGTTTACTGAAAAGGCAACTGTTCCTGGAATTGAACGTACAGTGGATATAAATATTTACAACGGAGATTTACAGCAATTGCAATATATAACAGTAGATTAGTTTTTATTGTGAATAGTAAGTTGCAAAAAGAAAATTGGTAAGAATTAAAACAACTATTTTAGTTCTTACCATTTATAATAGCTTAAAAGAATTTTTAGAATTCTAATTTCTTCTTTCTTAATTCGAAATTTTGACCCAAATAAACCCGGCGAACCATTTCATCTTCAACTAGTTCTTCAGGAATTCCTGCTTTTAAAATTCCTCCTTCAAACATTAAGTATGTTTTGTCAGTAATTGCCAAAGTTTCCTGAACGTTGTGATCTGTAATCAGGATTCCGATATTTTTGTTTTTTAACTGCGCTACAATTCTTTGAATATCCTCAACTGCAACCGGGTCAACTCCTGCGAAAGGTTCATCCAATAAAATGAATTTTGGATCTGTAGCCAAAGCGCGTGCTATTTCAGTACGTCTGCGCTCTCCACCCGAAAGCAAATCACCTCGATTAGTACGGATATGCTCTAAGCTGAATTCTTCGATCAAACTTTCCATTTTTGCAATTTGAGCTTCTTTAGAAAGCTTCGTCAATTGCAAAACACTTAAGATGTTATCTTCTATGCTTAGTTTTCTAAAAACAGAAGCCTCCTGTGCCAAATAACCAATTCCTTGTTGTGCACGTTTGTACATTGGGTAATCGGTGATATTTAAATCATCAAGATAGATATTCCCCTGATTTGGTTTTACCAATCCCACAATCATGTAAAAAGAAGTTGTTTTTCCGGCACCATTTGGTCCCAAAAGTCCAACAATTTCCCCCTGATTTACTTCAACGGAAATTCCTTTTACAACACTACGCCCTTTATAGGTTTTGATTAAGTTATCGGCTCTTAATTTCATTTGTTCAATTAGATAATTAGGTAATTTGAAAATGAGATAATTTCAATCCCAGATCGGCAAAATAAATAAAAATTAATTAATCAAATAAATGAATTAACATATCGTGTTAAATTATCTAATTGACTAATTGTCAAATTATCTAATTTTCCGACTCTTCCAGAGCTTCCCAAAATTCGTAAGCTCTTCTCAAATGCGGAATTACAATTGTTCCTCCAACAAGAGTTGCAATTCCCATTGCTTCCATCATTTCTTCTTTGGTAACGCCTTCTTTATGACTTGTTTCTAAATGATATTTTACACAATCATCACAACGTAAAACAGCAGAGGCCACTAAGCCCAACAGTTCTTTTGTTTTTACATCCAAAGCGCCAGGTGCATATGCATTAGTGTCTAGATTAAAAATTCGCTTTACAATTTTATTGTTGTCAGCGAGTAATTTTTCGTTCATTTTAGAACGATAGTCGTTGAACTCTTGAATGATATCAGACATTTTCTTTCATTTTATTTTTATAAACAATCCTTGAGATTAGGATGCTTACTTCGTAGATAATTAACATTGGTACAGCAACAATTGTCTGGCTCACAACATCCGGAGGTGTAACGATTGCAGCAATAATCAAAATAATTACTACAGCATATTTCCAGTATTTTCTTAAGAAAGAAGGAGTTACTAATCCTAATTTGGTTAAGAAATAAATAACTATTGGTAATTCAAAAAATAAAGCACTACCAAGAATACTTGTTTTTACCATTCCCATATACGATTCAAGCGTAAATTGATTTTTTACAATATCGCTGACAGAGAAAGTTGCAACAAAGTTTACAGACATCGGTATTACAATATAATATCCGAATATAACTCCCAGGAAGAAAAGCAATGAAGAAGTAAAAATAAATACTCTTGCATTTTTACGTTCTTTCTCATATAGAGCAGGACTGATGAATTTCCATATTTCCCATAATATATAAGGGAAACCTAAAATAAATCCGGCTAAGATACACATCCAGACAAATATATTGACCTGGCCTTCCATTTCAGTATTTTGAATAATAAAATTCAGTTCTGTTATGCAGATACTGTCTGCAAATCCCAATTGATGGGATAAGTCACAAAACCATACATAAGTGAAAAATGTAGGTCTGATAGGACCCAAGATAATTTGGTCAAACAAATAATCACTTATAAAATAAGTTGCAAAAGCCATTATCAATATTGCAATTGTACTTCTAACCAATAACCATCTTAATTCTTCAAGATGATCTAAAAACGACATTTCGCTAAGATTTTTCTTTGCCATTATACAATTCCCTCTTTTAAAATGTCATGTAAATGCAATACCCCTTTGTATTCGCCATTGTCAGAAACAATCAATTGTGTTATCGAAAAATCTTCTAAAATATTCAGGGCATCTACAGCCATGGTGTTTGAAGAAACTAGTTTTGGGTTTTTACTCATAATATCTTTGGCGGTTAAATCGGCTATTGAATCTCTGTCGTTTAGCATTCTTCTTATATCCCCATCGGTAATAATTCCTATTATTTTGTCATTTTCGATAACGGCAGTTACGCCAAGTCTTTTTTCGGAGATTTCAAAAATTACTTTTTTGACTGATGTCTCCGGTGAAACCGTAGGTTTTAAAGAATTCTCAATCATATCTTTTACACGAAGCAATAGTTTTTTTCCTAAAGCCCCACCCGGATGATAAACCGCAAAATCTTCAGGTTTAAAATCGCGCATTTCCATAAGGCATACTGCCAAAGCATCACCCATAACAAGCTGTGCTGTTGTGCTGTTTGTAGGAGCCAGATTTATAGGGCAAGCTTCCATATCAACAGTAGTGTTTAAAACATAATCAGAGCCTTTTGCTAAAAATGACGTTATATTCCCTGTCATTCCAATCAGAGTATTTCCAAAACGCTTCAATAAAGGAACTAAAGCCTTTATTTCAGGGCTATTACCGCTTTTAGAAATGCAAATGATAATGTCATCGTTCTGAATCATACCTAAATCACCATGAATCGCTTCAGAAGCATGAAGAAACATGGAAGGTGTTCCGGTTGAATTAAATGTGGCAACCATTTTTTGTGCAATGATGGCGCTTTTTCCAATTCCCGTAACAATTAATCGGCCTTTTGTTTCGTAAATACGTTGGGTTGCCTCGTAAAAATTTTCATCAAGAAAATCAATTAGCTTTGTAATTGCTTCGCTTTCAGAGAGTATTGTTTTTTTTGCGATGGCTAAAATATTTTCTTTTGTAATCAAATCAGAAAAGTTAAAATTTGTGAATGTGAAAGAAATTCGTATCTTTATGATGCAAATTTATACAAAATACCATTAATATAAAGAATGAATTCAAACGAAATTGAAATACATAAAGAATTAAAGAAGTATTTCGGCTTTAGCCAATTTAAGGGTTTGCAGGAACAAGTCATTACAAGTATTTTAAATAAGAAAAATACTTTTGTAATTATGCCAACCGGAGGCGGTAAATCTCTTTGTTATCAACTGCCTGCTTTAATTCAGGATGGGACAGCTATCGTTGTTTCTCCTCTAATTGCTTTAATGAAAAATCAGGTCGATGCCATTCGAAGTCTTTCTTCTGAAAATGGAATCGCTCATGTACTGAATTCATCTTTAACTAAAACAGAAATTGCTCAGGTTAAAAAAGATATTACCTCAGGTTTGACTAAACTTTTATATGTTGCACCGGAATCTTTGACAAAAGAAGAATATGTAGCTTTTTTACAAAGTGTGCCTATTTCATTTGTAGCAATTGATGAAGCACATTGTATTTCCGAATGGGGACATGATTTCAGACCTGAATATCGCAATCTGAAAAATATCATTAAACAGTTAGGGAAGGTTCCAATTATTGGACTTACTGCTACTGCAACTCCAAAAGTTCAGGAAGATATTCTGAAAAATCTTGATATGTCTGATGCGAGCACTTTTAAAGCATCTTTCAACAGGCCTAATTTATATTACGAAGTTCGTACTAAAACTAAAAATATCGAATCGGATATTATTCGATTTATCAAACAGCATAAAGGGAAGTCAGGAATTATTTACTGCCTAAGCCGTAAAAAAGTAGAGTCTATTGCCGAAGTTTTACAAGTTAACGGAATCAGTGCTGTTCCATATCATGCAGGTTTAGACGCTAAAACACGTGCCAAACATCAGGATATGTTTCTGATGGAAGACGTTGATGTAGTAGTTGCTACAATCGCATTTGGAATGGGAATTGATAAACCGGATGTTCGTTTTGTAATTCATCATGATATTCCAAAATCACTTGAAAGTTATTATCAGGAAACAGGCCGTGCAGGCCGAGATGGAGGAGAAGGACATTGTCTTGCTTACTACTCCTATAAAGATGTAGAAAAGTTAGAGAAATTTATGTCTGGTAAACCAGTAGCTGAACAAGAAATAGGTTTTGCTTTATTGCAGGAAGTTGTGGCTTATGCCGAAACATCAATGTCAAGAAGGAAGTTTTTATTGCATTATTTTGGTGAAGAATTTCCGGATGATGGAGATGGAGCTGATATGGATGATAACGTGCGTAATCCTAAAAATAAAATTGAAGCCAAAGATCAGGTGGTTAAGTTGTTGGAAATTGTTCGTGATACCAAACATATTTACAAATCAAAAGAAATTGTTTTTACATTAATAGGTCGTATCAATGCTGTTATCAAAGCACATAGAACAGATACTCAGTCTTATTTTGGTTCCGGTTCTGATCATGATGAAAAATACTGGATGGCATTGTTGAGACAAGTACTTGTAACAGGCTATTTGTCAAAAGATATTGAAACATATGGTGTTGTAAAAATTACTCAGGAAGGGTTGGGCTTTATTAAAAAACCAGTCTCTTTTATGATGTCTGAGGATCATGAATACAACGAGTCTGAAGATGAGGCTATTGTTACTGCATCAAAATCATCTGGAACTGCAGATGAAGTTTTGATGGGAATGTTACGTGAGTTGCGTAAAAAAGTAGCAAAAAAACTGGGTGTTCCTCCTTTTGTAGTTTTTCAGGATCCATCTCTTGAAGATATGGCTTTAAAATACCCGATTTCTTTAACAGAATTATACAATATTCACGGAGTTGGTGAAGGAAAAGCCAAGAAATATGGTAATGATTTTGTTGCTTTAATAAGCCGCTATGTAGAGGATAATGATATCATTCGCCCTGACGATTTAGTAGTAAAATCTACCGGAGTCAATTCAGCCAATAAATTATATATCATTCAGAATATAGACAGGAAATTGCCATTAAGTGATATTGCTTCTGCAAAAGGACTTACAATGGATGCCCTGATTAAAGAAATGGAAATGATTGTGTATGCAGGAACTAAATTAAATATTAAATATTGGGTTGATGATATGCTTGATGATGATCAGCAGGAAGAAATTCATGATTATTTCATGGAATCAGAATCCGATAAAATTGAAGATGCCCTTAAAGAATTTGACGGAGAATATGATATTGATGAGTTGCGTTTAATGAGAATCAAATTTATTAGTGAAGTAGCGAATTAAAATAAATTCCAAATTCCATTTCTTTGGGAAAATCAAATAAAAAATTCCAAATTTCAAACTTTCTATAGTATTGGAATTTGGAATTTTATTTTAAGTATTTTATTTTTTGGAGTTTTATTCCGCATAAATCTCCCCACGATGTGGTTTCAAAGCATCTCTTACCAGGATCATATTTTCATCAGTGACAACCATAAAGGCTATGGCCTGCATTTCATTGATGATTTTAAAGCCCGTAATGTTTAAAGGGAGTTTTTCAATTGCGATATATTCTTTCAGATGAATTTCATGGTGTTCAGCTGTTTTCGCTGAAGAAGGTCCCCGAAAATCCCAAATCAGTTTTATTTTTCTTGACATTATTTATAGGTATAAAGTTTCAAAGAAGCAAAGGTACAAAGTCTCAGTTCAAAATGTTATTTTTGCAGCTTCTTTTCATAAATAGAAAAGCTAACAGAATAAATAAGATACAATGCCAAAAGAACTTTTACTTCAGGTAACTCCGGAAATTGCAGCAAACGAAACACTGCTAAAAGACTATTTGTCTAAACAAATAAAAGTTTCTACAGTAGAAATTCAGCATGTCACGATTTTAAAAAGATCAATTGATGCTCGTCAGAAAGCCATCAAAATCAATCTGAAAGTACTTATCTATCTAAAAGGAGAAGTTTTTCAGGAGGCCAAAATAGAATTACCCATATATAAAGATGTTTCTAAAGCGCAGGAAGTAATTGTAGTTGGAGCAGGTCCGGCTGGACTTTTTGCAGCATTGCAATTAATTGAATTAGGCTTAAGGCCAATTGTATTAGAGCGTGGAAAAGATGTTCGCGGACGCAGGCGTGATTTAAAAGCAATCAATGTTGATCATTTGGTTAATGAAGATTCGAATTATTGTTTTGGAGAAGGAGGAGCAGGAACCTATTCTGATGGGAAATTATATACACGGTCTAAAAAACGTGGAGATGTTACCCGAATCTTGGAGCTTTTAGTGGCTTTTGGAGCTTCTGAAGATATTTTGGTTGAAGCACATCCCCATATCGGAACTAATAAATTGCCTAAAATTATTGAAGATATTCGAAATAAAATTATCGAATTTGGTGGTCAGGTTTTGTTTGATACCAGAGTAACGGATATTTTAGTAAAAAATAATGAAGTAGAAGGAGTTGCGACTCAAAACGGTGAAAGGATTCTTGCAAATAAACTAATCTTAGCTACGGGCCATTCAGCCCGTGATATTTTTGAGTTATTAGATAAAAAGAAAATTTTCATAGAAGCAAAACCTTTTGCTTTAGGAGTTCGTGCAGAACATTCACAGGAATTAATCGACAGTATTCAATACAGCTGTGATTATCGTGGAGAGCATTTACCTCCTGCACCTTATTCGATTGTAAAACAAGTTAACGGACGTGGAATGTATTCATTCTGCATGTGTCCGGGGGGTGTAATTGCACCTTGTGCAACAAGCCCGGGTGAGGTGGTAACAAATGGCTGGTCACCATCAAAACGTGATCAGGTAACTGCAAATTCCGGAATCGTTATAGAATTGAAATTGGAAGATTTTAAACCTTTTACAAAATTCGGTGCTTTGGCAGGAATGGAATTTCAAAAAAGTATCGAACAAAAAGCGTGGCATTTGGCCGGGCAAACTCAAAAGGTGCCGGCACAAAGAATGGTTGATTTTACCCAAAATAAAGTTTCAGCTGATATTCCGAAAACATCCTACGTTCCTGGAACAACTTCGGTAGAAATGGGACAGGTTTTTCCTGGCTTTTTATCACAGATTTTGAGAGAAGGTTTTAAAGAATTCGGTAAATCAATGCGTGGTTATTTAACGAATGAAGCAATTCTGCATGCGCCGGAAAGCAGAACTTCATCACCGGTTAGGATTCCGAGAGATCCTTTGACTTTAGAACATCTGCAAATAAAAGGTTTGTATCCGTGTGGTGAAGGAGCAGGTTATGCCGGAGGAATTATATCGGCTGCAATTGATGGAGAAAAATGTGCTTTGATGATTGCTGAATCTTTGAAATAATTTGCGGCAGAAAATAAAAGGTTTGTTGGATACAGAATATATGGATTTTAATAATCCAAAAATTGAAACGCAGGAAATTGGAATTAAAGATTTTAAAACGGTTTTACAGGGAATCTGTCAATATATGAAGATTGAAATTCCACAGATATTGAACCGCCTTCTTTAGGGAATTTGCTATGAGCAATGGAACTTACAACAGAAACTTTTACAGATTTATAAAACTGGTTTCGAGAGAAAATGCAGATTAAAAACTACTGGCGAGACTACCTGAAAATAGTTTAAAGATTTTCAAAAAGAAACAAAAGAATATCATGCAAAAGGTGAATGTTATTTTGAGTTTTTCGAAAGTATAAATGTATGGAACAGCGACTGAAAATTTCTTTTTTTATGTAATAAATGTCAATTTTACGCTTCTGTCTGAAAAAAAAATAAACATTTGTTACATTCTGTTTTTGATGAAGTTTTCTTTTATAAGATTAAAAATTCATAATGATATATTTTTTTTGTATGTAATTACTTTGTAATTGTGTTTTTTCTTCAAATATTTGGCGTAAATCTTTAAAAAAACCAGAATTTTCTATTTTAAATTATTCAAAGATTTGCTGTTTCTTTCTGCTATTTCTTAATGATGTTTGTTAAATTTTGATTTTTAATCATGAATTGTCATTTTTGAGTGGTTTTTTTTAAGGAATAAAAAAAAATATTAAAAAAAATATAGTGAAATTAAAAAAAAAATATAATTTTATGCAATCGATTACAAAAGGATATTTGCTTGCATTTTATTTTGGTGGAAATTATTCTAAACTTGCTTTTTAATTTTTTCTCCAGGGTATTATTCTCTTGAAATTATAGTATTATTTAATCCAAAAACAGCAAAAAAAATGAAAAAAATTAGAACTTATCTTTTATTACTATTAACAAGTACTACTTTTCTAATTCATGCTCAAAAAGCGCCAAAAATAGATTTGACTTTATGGAAGCTGACAATTCCTGAAGGTTCTGTTACAACATATAAAGCACCAAAAATTTTGGATTATGCTGAAAATAGAGAAATTACAAAGTTTATGTTTAATGATTTGACAGATAGGTCTTTAGTTTTTTATGTGTATCCTTCTATTAAGTCTAAAAGATCTTTTAATAAAACAGATTTAAAGGAACAAAACTCTTTTGGTGGTGATGCAAGCTGGTCTTTTAAGCAAGGGGCTAAATTAAAAGCGTCGCTTAAAATGGGTGAAATTTATAAAAAAAATGATATGCACCCACGTGTTATATTTGCTCAGATAGGTGGAAGATTAAAAGAAGAACAAGTTAATTTAATAGGGGCAAAAGATAAAACAGCCCCATCAATCTTAAAAGTTTTTTGGGACAATGGATATGTGAAATTAAGATCAAAAAGACTTGCTGATCCTTCTATTACCGGAGTTGATGTTTTAAAAGAGGATTCCTGGATCGATGATGATGGTTATACTTTTAAAAATAAAGTGGATTTTGATAAATTTACATTTCAAATTGAAATCAGCGATGGAAAGATGGAAGTTAGCGTGAATGGTGAAAAAAAGGTGTATTCTGGAGGTGATTATAAATTATGGAATTCATTTGATAACTATTTTACTGTAGGATGTAATCTTCAGGGTGATGAAACAGGAGCGTTTGCGAATGTGAAATTTTACTCGTTAGATGTTACTCACTAAGAAATTAGGATTTCTAATAGAAATTAAAAAGTCTGTATCATTTATTGATACAGACTTTTTTTTATGATTTAATTCAAGAGTTTGTTTTAATATTTCTTTTTTAATTTAGCTTTAAAAACTTTTTCAAATTTTTCTATTTTAGGTTGTATAACCATTTTACAGTATGGCTGATTTTTGTTGTTCGCATAATAATTCTGATGATAATCTTCAGCTTTATAAAATTTTATGAGAGGCTCTATTTTTGTTACAATCGGTCTGTCATAGACTTTTACTTTATTAAGTTCCGCAATAATACTTTGGGCTGCTCTTCTCTGATCTTCATTTTTATAGAAAATTACAGAGCGATATTGAGTTCCAACATCTGCACCTTGCCTGTTTAATGTTGTAGGATCATGTACCGTAAAGAAAACTTTGAAAATTTCATTAATATCGGTTACATTTTTGTCGTAAGTAATTTGTACCACTTCCGCATGACCTGTTGTTCCTGTGCAAACTTCTTCATAAGTTGGGTTAGCTACTTTTCCGCCAGAAAAACCTGAAACAACAGATTTAATTCCGTCCAAATTTTCATAAACAGCCTCAACACACCAATAACATCCTCCGCCAAGTGTAATGGTTTCCAGATTTGATGTATTTTTTGTCTTATTTTGCTGTGGGAAAACACTAATTGATAATGCAATAAAAAAGATTAAGATTGTATTTTTCATGTGGTAAATTATTTTTGAGAATCAGGAATAAAATCAAGTGCAATCGAATTCATACAATAACGTTTTCCGGTTGGTGCAGGACCATCATCAAATAAATGGCCTAAATGTCCGTCACATCTTCCGCAGAGCGCTTCGATTCTTTCCATTCCAAGTGAATTGTCATTTTTGTAAACAACGCTTTTTTTATTGTCTTGTTCAAAAAAGCTTGGCCATCCACAACTGCTTGCAAATTTTGTGGTTGATCTAAAAAGTTTATTTCCGCATGAAGCGCAGTAATAAGTTCCTTTTTCATTGATATTCCAATATTTGCCTGTAAATGGTCTTTCAGTATCGGCTTCGCGCATTACTGCATAAACATCTTCTGGTAATACTTTTTTCCATTCAGAGTCGCTTACATTTAATTTAGTTGTAGCTGTATTTGAATAATAAGGATTTCCGGGTTTGTTGATTTTGTTTTCTACAGCCCTATATTCAGATTCTTTTTTTGTGTTTTGCCCACAAGCCTGTAAAATAAAAAGCGGAATTAAAAAACAAATGCTAAAAATTATATTTTTTGTTTTCATGTTTTAAGATGTGTTAATCTGCATTTCAAAGTTACAATGAGATTTCTTGTAAAAAATACATATAACCTATTATTCAGATATATTTAAGTGTGTTTTAACTTTTTATTTATTTACGTAAAAGGTAAAGTTGCAGATTTTATCTATGATTTTTAAAGGTTTTTTTATTAAAAACAAAATTGCAAATTGTTGTAAATCTGGCAAATATGATAAAATCTGGCTTAGTTAAACTTTTCACAATCTTTTCTGAGATTTTTAAGCCATTTCTTTTTTCGTATTTTTGTTACATCAACACGCCTTATGATAGAAGAAAACGTAATATTAGTTAATCAAAATGACGAGCAGATTGGCTTAATGCCAAAGTTAGAAGCACATGAAAAAGCAGTTTTGCATCGGGCTTTTTCAGTTTTTATTTTAAATAGTAAAAATGAAATAATGTTGCAGCAACGTGCACATCAGAAATATCACTCACCTTTACTCTGGACAAATACTTGTTGCAGTCATCAACGTGAAGGTGAGTCAAATATAGAAGCCGGCACCCGAAGATTGTTTGAAGAAATGGGTTTTAGGGCTGAATTAAAAGAGCTTTTTCATTTTATATACAAAGCGCCTTTTGATAATGGTCTGACTGAACATGAACTTGATCATGTCATGATTGGATACTACAACGAAAGTCCTGCTGTCAACTTAGATGAGGTTGAAGACTGGAAATGGATGAAGATTGAAGATATAAAAGCAGATATTGAAAAACAGCCTGAAATTTATACTGTTTGGTTTAAAATAATATTTGATGAATTTTATCATTATTTAGAAGACCACAAATTATAAGAAAACCTACTAACGAAAACCTAAATGAGAGTAACCATATCCAGAAAAGCGCATTTTAATGCTGCACATCGATTGCACAGGAAAGATTGGACATCTGAAAAGAACGATTTAGTTTTTGGAAAATGTAATAATCCCAATTTTCATGGTCATAATTATGGTTTAACAGTAAGTGTTACAGGAAAAATTGACCCGGAAACTGGTTTTGTTTTAGATGTGAAAGTATTAGCGGATATTATACTCGAAGAAGTGGAAATTCCGTTTGATCACAAAAACCTGAATCTGGATGTTCCGGAATTTCAGGATTTGAATCCAACTGCAGAAAATATTGCTGTTGTGATATGGAATAAAATTAGAAAAAGAATTCAATCCGATTTTGATTTAGAAGTCGTTTTGAATGAAACAGACCGCAATTTTGTAACTTATAAAGGAGAATAAAGAATGTCGTTAAAAATAGGGGATATAGTTCCGAATTTTACTGTAAAAGATAGTCATGGTGAAGTTTTTGAAAGCCAAAGTGTTTTGGGACGAAAGCCGCTTGTGATTTATTTTTACCCAAAAGATAACACGCCTGGTTGTACTACCGAAGCATGCAGTTTTAGGGATCAATATGAAGATTTTAAGGATTTAGGAGCTGAAGTAATTGGAATTAGCAGTGATAGTGTAAAATCGCATCACAAATTTGCCAAAAAACATGAGTTACCATTTATTTTATTATCAGATGAAGATAAGAAGTTGAGACATCTTTTTGGGGTTAAAAATAATTTATTCGGACTTTTACCAGGAAGGGTCACGTATATTATTGACAGGAATGGCGTGGTAATATTGATTTTTGATAGTATAAATGCTGCCAGCCATATACCAAAAGCTTTGGAAACAATTAAGGAATTAGTATTGTAGATTAGCAAATTTGAATTATTGGAAGATTAAATTAAGATATTAGCCAAAAAATAAAACGTATGAAACTAAAAGCTTACCCTTTACAATTTGAACCGATTTTAAAAGAAAGAATCTGGGGAGGAGAAAAACTGAAAACTATTCTTAACAAGCCGATTGTTTCAAAAATTACTGGAGAAAGCTGGGAATTGTCGACTGTAGAAGGAGATGTAAGTATTGTAGTAAATGGAGATTTGAAAGGAAAGTCTTTAGTGGAGCTGATAGATCAACAGCCGAATGAAATTTTGGGAACTAAGGTCTATGAACGTTTTGGGAAGCAGTTTCCTTTACTTTTTAAATATTTAGATGCACGCGAAGATCTTTCAATTCAGGTTCATCCAAACGATAAATTAGCCAAAGAAAGACATAATTCTTTTGGTAAAACCGAAATGTGGTTTGTAACACAAGCTGATGCTGATGCAAGAATTATTGTTGGTTTTAAAGAAGATTCAAGTAAAGAGGAATATTTAGAGCATTTAAATGGTAAAACTTTGGTTTCTATTTTAGACGATGTAAAAGCTAAAGCTGGTGATGTATTCTTTTTGGAAACAGGAACTGTTCATGCTATTGGTGCTGGATTAGTAGTTGCCGAAATTCAGCAAACATCTGATATAACATATCGTTTGTATGACTTTGATCGCAAAGATGCACAGGGAAATACGAGAGAATTACATGTTGATTTGGCACTTGATGCAATTAACTATAATAAAGTAAATACGCAAAAAAAATACGAAACAAAAGCAAATACATCAAATGTAGTAGTAGATTGTCCTTATTTTACAACCAATTTTATTCCATTAGAAAATAAAGTTGAGGTTTCTAAATCCGGAGAAACATTTACGGTTTATATGTGTATCGAAGGAAGTTTTGAAATTGAATACGACGGTTTTAAGCAATCGTATAAAAAAGGAGATACAGTTTTGGTGCCTGCTGAGATAAATGCATTTGTTTTGAATGGAAATGCTTCAATTTTAGAAATTTACATTTCTTAACATATATTCTAAACATTATGCGTACTTTTGCAAACGCAAATTAAAATTATAATAAAATGGCAAACGTTAAAAATTTAAAGAAAGACATCAATTTCGTATTAGGAGATATTATTGAGGCAGTTTATTTGTTTGAGATGTCTACAACAGGAAATCCTACACCGGAAACGAATGCTTTGGTTGATGAAGCTATTAATGCTTTTGATACTTTGATCACAAAAGTTAATGCTAAAAATGTTGAAAACAAAAAAGCACACTTCAAGCAAATCAATGTTGAATTAGAACAAACTGCTAATCAATTGATTGCTAAAATCAACGAATTGTAAGCAAAAAAAAAGTATAAAAAGTTCAAATATATTTTGGAAAAACCAAAAACCGCCTTATATTTGCACCCGTAATGAGTCGCCAGCGTAGCTCAGTTGGCTAGAGCAGCTGATTTGTAATCAGCAGGTCGTGGGTTCGAGTCCCTCCGCCGGCTCAACAAAAAAGAAGCCATCACTTTTGTGATGGTTTTTTCCGTTATAATGAAGGGCAGTCTTATTTTTGGAACTTAAAAACCGCTAATAAATGTGCTTTAATGAGTCGTCGCCAGCGTAGCTCAGTTGGCTAGAGCAGCTGATTTGTAATCAGCAGGTCGTGGGTTCGAGTCCCTCCGCCGGCTCAAAAAAACCATCACAAAGTGATGGTTTTTTTTTGGGGAATAAATTCGAGTTTTGCAAAAATCAAGGATCGACCCAAAACTTGTGAATTAGTAAAAAATAAGTATAAAAAAAGCGCCCCGATTATAATTTAGGACGCTTCTGTTTTTTTTTTTTTTTTTAGTTAATGTTTTAATGCGCTTCTAACCAATCTTTGCCCAATCCTAATTCAACCTCCAAAGGAACTGCCATTTTAAAAGCATTTTCCATTTCGTGCTTGATCATTGGTTGGATTTTTTCGAGTTCATCATTGTGAACATCGAATACAAGCTCATCATGTACCTGAAGTAGCATTTTTGATTTCCAGTTTTCTTCCTGAAGTTTTTTATGTATATTGATCATTGCGATTTTAATCACATCTGCAGCGCTTCCTTGAATTGGAGCGTTAACGGCATTTCTTTCAGCAGCGCTTCTTACTACGGCGTTTGCAGAGTTTATATCTTTTAAGTAGCGACGACGTCCTAAAATAGTTTGTACGTAGCCGTTTTCACGGGCAAATTCAACCTGGTCTGAGATGTATGATTTCAATCTTGGATAAGTGTTGTAATAAGCTTCTATCAAAGCTGCACTTTCGCTTCTTGATAATGAAGTCTGATTGCTTAATCCAAAAGCGGAAACACCGTATATAATTCCAAAGTTTACAGTTTTTGCATTGCTTCTTTGTTCTCTGGAAACTTCATCCAATGGCACATTAAATACTTTTGCTGCTGTTGCTTTGTGAATATCTTCTCCATCCTGAAACGCTTTAATCATATTTTCTTCACCGCTTAAAGCTGCAATGATTCTTAATTCTATTTGCGAATAATCCGCAGAGATTAAAGTATGGTTTTCATCACGGGCGACAAAAGCTTTACGAATCTGACGTCCTCTTTCAGTACGAATTGGAATATTCTGCAAGTTTGGATTGTTTGAACTCAAACGACCTGTTGCTGCAACTGTTTGCATATAATCAGTGTGAACGCGCAGTGTTTTTTTATCAACTTGTTCAGGTAAAGCCAAAATATAAGTGCTTTGTAGTTTTACCATCTGTCGCCAGTCTAAAATTTCTTTTACGATTGGGTTGTCATTGGCTAAATAGGTCAAAACTTCTTCGCCGGTAGCATACTGGCCAGTTTTGGTTTTCTTTTGTTTAGCACCTCCAATTTTAAGTTTGTCGAATAATATATCGCCTAATTGTTTTGGCGAAGCTAAATTGAATTTTTCGCCTGCAGTTTCGTAAATGTTTTGTTCTAAAGTTTTGATTTCAACATCCATTTCTTTTGACATAGCACTTAAAAATTCAACATCCAGACGAATTCCTTCTGTTTCCATTGCTGCTAAAACACTTACCAACGGAATCTCGATGTCTTCAAACAGTTTTTTTGTTTCTGTTTTATCTAATTCGGTTGTAAATATTTCTTTTAATTGTAAAGTCACATCGGCATCTTCTGCAGCATATTCCTTGATTTCTTCAAGTGCAACATCACGCATTGATATTTGATTTTTACCTTTTTTTCCAATTAAAGTTTCAATTGATTTTGGAGAATATTTTAAATACGTTTCGGCTAAAATATCCATATTGTGGCGCATATCAGGATTGATCAGATAATGCGCAATCATAGTATCAAAAAGTTTTCCTTTTACAATAACGCCATAATTAGAAAGGATTTTTAAATCATATTTTAAATTCTGACCAATTTTTTCAATGTTTTCATTCTCAAAAAAAGGTCTGAATTTGTCGATCAGAACCTGAGCTTCTTCCTGGCTTTCCGGAAACGGAACATAATATCCTTTTCCTTTTTCATAAGAAAATGAAATCCCCACTAATTCAGCATGTAAAGCATCTAAGCCAGTGGTTTCGGTGTCAAAACAAACAGAATCTTGTTTTAGTAAATTTTGCAAAAGCAATTTTATTCCTAAATCACCTTCTATCGCCTGATAGGAGTGAGGAGTGTTTTCTAAAGTACTATAAAACGAAGTTCTTACATCTTCTGTATTTTCTTCGGTGCTTCCTCCTCCAAAAAGATCAAATTGATCTTCATTTTTAGGCTGTGGTTTTTTATATAATTTAATGTCCGGAGTAGCTTCAGCTAATGTATTTCCGCCTCCGACTTTAAATAAATTGTCAAATTGTTCAGCCATTCTTCTAAATTCCAATTCCTGAAAAATAGCATCGGTTTTTTCGATATCTGGACGAGATAATTCGTAATCGTCTTCATTAAAAACAACATCGCAATCGCAAATAATGGTTGCCAGTTTTTTAGATAAAATTCCTTTTTCCTTATTGGCTTCAATGTTTTCTTTCATTTTGCCTTTCAGTAAATGAGTGTTTTCTAGAAGGTTTTCCATTGTGCCAAATTCTTTCAGGAATTTTTTAGCAGTAACTTCTCCAACACCAGGAAGTCCCGGAATATTATCTACAGCATCACCCATCATTCCAAGAAAGTCAATTACCTGCTCAGGTCTTTCAATTTCAAATTTTGCCAAAACTTCAGGTATTCCCCAAATCTCGATTCCGTTACCCATTCGGGCTGGTTTGTACATGAAAATATTTTCAGAAACTAATTGGGCAAAATCCTTATCAGGCGTTACCATAAATACTTTGTAGTTTTGTTTTTCAGCTTGTTTGGCTATTGTTCCAATTAAATCATCGGCTTCGCAGCCGGCAATTTCAATAATCGGAATATGCATGGCTCTCAGTAAATCCTGAATGTATGGAATCGCAATTTTAATCGCCTCAGGAGTTGCATCACGATTAGCTTTATAGTCAGAAAACATTTCTGTTCTAACATGGCTTCCTTCTTTGTCAAAAGCAACGGCTAAATGATCCGGTTTTTCACGTTTAATAACATCTAAAAGGGAGTTCATAAAACCCATAATGGCAGATGTATCCATTCCTTTAGAATTGATTCTCGGATTTTTTATAAAGGCATAATAACCGCGAAAAATTAAAGCGTAGGCGTCTAGAAGAAAAAGGCGTTTTTGAGTTGACATAGAAAAAATATTAGTGTGTAAAAATAAACAATTGGGTTTTAAAAAACAGTTTGTTATTTGAAATTATCTTGAGCTTTGGCAGTTAATTTAAATATTGAAATTAATTTTATTAAATCACTTCACATTCTAGTTAAAATTTTGATAATAGAAAGCGGTAAAATTTTCATTCTTTGTTACTTTGTTTAAAACTGTAAATAATGATCCTTCGTTTTGTAATTCTGTGTGCCCTTTTTTTGTTTATTGAGTTCTATTCATATCAGGCCTTCCGTACCTTAATCAAATTGAGATGGGTTTTGGTTAGTTATCAAATTATAAGTTTAGTGCTTTTAATTTTTATCATCTATTCGTTTACGCATTTTGACCGTTCTGTTGGGCAAACGAAACAGTTCATGTTTACAACAGGTTTAATGCTGTTGGTTTATGTGCCTAAAATTGTTCTTACCCTGATTATGTTTGGAGAGGATATTTTTAGAGTAGGAGCTAGTATTTTAAATTATTTTATGTACAATACTCCGAGGAAAGAAATAATGCCAGATCGTAGAAGGTTTATTAGTCAATTGGCTTTGGGTTTGGCAGCAGTTCCGTTTTTATCTTTGATTTACGGAATATTTGAGGGAAAATATAACTTTAAAGTGTTTAAGCAAACGATTTTTTTTCCTGATTTACCGGATGCTTTTGATGGATTTAAAATTACCCAGATTTCAGATGTACACAGCGGTAGTTTTGATAACCCGGAAAAAATAAATTACGCTATTGATCTTATTAATGAACAGGAATCAGACATGATTTTGTTTACCGGGGACATTGTTAATACGCATGCTAAAGAAATGCATCCCTGGATAGATTCTTTTAACCGAATAAAAGAGTATAAATATGGAAAATTCTCGGTTTTAGGGAATCATGATTATGGGGAATATGTTAGCTGGCCTTCTGAAAAACAAAAGGATGAAAACTTTCAGGAAATTAAAAAGCTTTATGGGCAAATCGGATTTAAATTAATGCTGAATGAGCATGCTTATATTCAAAAAGGGCATGATAAAATTGCTTTGATTGGAGTAGAGAACTGGGGGGTGAATTTTAAGAAAGCTGGAGATTTAAATAAAGCTTCTGCTGAAGTTGCTCACGAGGATTTTAAAATCTTAATGAGCCACGATCCGAGTCATTGGGATGCGGAAATTAAAGACCATCCTAAAAACTTTCACTTAACATTATCAGGACATACGCATGGAATGCAGTTTGGTGTTGAAATCCCGGGTTATTTTAAATGGAGTCTGGCGCAATATATTTATAAGCAATGGGCTGGATTGTATGAAAATGTTGGAAGATACGTTTATGTTAACAGAGGCTTTGGTTTTCATGCTTATCCTGGAAGAGTTGGAATCATGCCTGAAATCACCGTTATTGAACTAAAAAAAGGTAACAATGTGGCTTAATTCGGTAAAAATGCTACATTTGTATAATGGTAATCTCTTTTTGTAGATTTAAAAATATTTAAATTTTTGGTTTTATGTCAAAATTTGGAGAACTAATAAATGCTCAGGTACCTGTGTTAATTGATTTTTACACAGACTGGAATGAATCGTCAGTTTCTATGCATCCTGTGATTAAGGATGTTGCGGCCGCGCTTGGTGATAAAGCCAAGGTTATTAAAATTGATGTTGATAAAAATCAGGAATTAGCCGAGGCTTTGCGTATTAAGGGTCTTCCTACGCTGATGATTTATAAAGAAGGGCAAATGATCTGGAGACAATCGGGTGAATTGGATGCGAATACCATCATCGGAATTGTTCAGGAACAGTTTGGGGTGTAATAACTTCTTTTTTTTTGCATGTGGTTATTCATCGGATAACATCAAAAGCATACCCATTTTCTTTTAAAAAATGTAAAGTTTTAGGAAGAGCAAATTTTAAATTTTGCGATGCCTTTATACTGTCATGAAATACAATTACACTTCCGGATGTTACATTTTTGGTAACATTTTCAAGGCATTTTTCAGGAGTAATACTTTGGTCGAAATCTGCGCTTAAAACATCCCACATTACAATCTTATAACCTAATTTTCGAAGAATTTTCGATTGTGCTTTTTTTATCTTACCGTAAGGAGGGCGAAATATCATGTTACATGTTTTTTCTTCTTCTAGAACTGCCGCACAATTTTTTACATTTTCGATGTAGTCATTGGTGTGGCTTTTCCATCCATTAATATGATTCATTGTATGGTTTCCTATAGAGTGACCATCGGTAATTAATTTTTCAAATAAGGCCAAATTGGCTTTAATGTTTTTTCCAATACAGAAGAAAGTTGCTTTTGCGTCAAATTTCTTCAATTCAGATAAAACCCAGTCTGTAATTTCAGGAGTAGGTCCATCATCAAACGTGAGGTATATTTTCTTTTCCTTGTTTGGAATATCCCAACAATACTTAGAAAATACCCTTTTAATGAATGAATTTGTTTTGACCCAGTAAAAGCTCATTTTGAAATGATTTAGAGATATGTAAAATTAAAAAATGCAGTGCTATTTAACTAATAGCGCTGCATTTTTTTAATCAATATATTTTTCGTATATTATTCTTTTTCTCGTCCAAAACGTTCGAACACATTTACATAAGTGTTGAAGGTTTTTTTATGGTTATTATAAAAAGCTAAATCCTTATTATCTTTCATAACCTGAAGCAGGCTTCTGTAGCGTTCAATATCTGTTATGATGTCAATTGCTAAGTCAGATTGATCAGCTCCGCTTAAAGTGGCATAATAATTAAGATTCTCTTTGTATTTCTGAACCAATTTATTTAATAAATCCTGAGCTTTTTCTTTTTCGCTTACTTTGTAATAACCGCCTGCAAAAGGTTCAACCAACGAATAGTATCCATATTGGTCTAAGGGCATTTTTGTCATCGCCAGATTGATAATGTTTTTGGCTTTATCTATTTTGCCTTCAGTGATAAGCTGGTTCATTAATCTGGAAAGATTTGTACGATATGTGATACTGTTTCTTCTGGTTTCTGGGTCGTGATAAATATTGCCGTTACTGTTTCCCCAATCCCATTTTGTTACGATGTCGTACATTTTATCAGCATCAATTTGTCCCATGTCCATTGGACCTCCATCTTTTGAAGGAGTGTTTTTAATTGGAACTAATTTATAAACCATTCCATCTAATTGAAGATAATCTTTTAGCCATAAATAATCTTCATCATCAAAAGCACCTCCGCTAAAATAAATAGGTCTTTTCCAGTTATTATTGGCTAAAATATCCAGCATCATCAGGCGGTTTTTATATATAGCGCTTCCTTTGATGTCTATGTCCATATACGGAACAATAGAGTCGTTATATTTAGGGTTGACTACCTTGTTGTTGATAATTGTGTTTTTGTCAACTGTGATTCTGATTTTATTGGTTGGGAAAAAGTGAATGGTTTGTCCGTTTTGCAAACCAACAGTTGATTTTGGATGTTTTATAAAAGTAATAAAATCCTTAATATCCCAACGGGTCTCTACTTTTGGAATGTGAGCGACATAATCTAATTTGTCTCCTACATATTCCGCATGTGTGAAAGATATTGGTAAAGGGTTAGATTCGTATGATTTGGCTTTCATCTGATCAATATACCAATCAGTCATGAAAAGACTTGTGTTTACAATTTTTACGTCCGTACGAATGCCTTCGATTTCCTGAGCATACCATAATGGAAAAGTGTCATTGTCCCCAATTGTAAATAAAATGGCGTCCTTGTCACATGATGTCAGATATGCTTTTGCCATTGCAACAGCGGTATATTTGCCTGATCTGTCATGGTCATCCCAGTTTTGAGAAGCCATTAAAACAGGAGCTGCTAATAAGCTTCCGGCAATAATAATTGGGCCTGCAATTTTAGGTGCAAGATATTTTTGAATGGTTTCGTATAAAGAATAAACTCCGAAGCCAATCCAGATTGCAAAAACATAAAAGGAACCAACCAGAGCATAATCTCTTTCGCGAGGTTCAAAAGGTCTTTCGTTTAGGTAGATTTTAAGTGCGATTCCTGTAAATAGAAACAATACTAAAAGCACATAAAAACTTTTAAGGTCTTTGTTTGCATGATACATAAGTCCAATAAGCCCTAAAATGAACGGTAAGAAATAATAAGCATTTCGCCCTTTATTGTTTAAAACATCTGAAGGTAAATTGTCCTGAGATCCCAAGTGCAATGAATCTAACGCTTTAATTCCGCTAATCCAGTTACCGTCTAAGTTGTCGTATTTTCCCTGAACATCACTTTGACGTCCTGCGAAATTCCACATCAGATATCTCCAGTACATATATCCAAACTGATATTCAAACATGAAGCTGAAATTATCAACCGTTGAAGGTTTTTCGATGATTAAATAATCACTGTAGCTTCTTAAGAATTTTACATAACCTTCGTTGTCGATTTGTTTTTGGGCATAAGCTTGTCTGAATTCGTGAACCGTTTTTTCAACTTCGTTACGCAGTTGTGCGATGGCTTTGTTGTATTCGTCTTCACTTAACTGACTGGCATCAACTCCGTATTTTCCTAAATCTTCTTCATAAGGATAATTAGGGTTTATTTTAAATTGAGGTGGATTAGTGAAATTGATGTAATTTTGAATATGCCCAGTTTCTGTACTCCACATTCTAGGCAAAATCGTTTTCTGATTATCGTCACTATTCTGCTCTGCATTTTTATAATTGTTTGTGATGATGTATTTCCCGGTTTTGTAATCTCTTTCGTAGTTTGGTTTTTTATCCAGATATGGTGTTTTTTCATCCAGTCCGGCAAAAACTTCGGTGTATTGAGGTCCATAAAATAATGGGTTTACGCCATATTGTTCACGATTATAATAAGCTAAAACTTCGGTAGCATCGGATGGTTTGTTTTCGTTGATAACTGTATTGGCGTTTGCACGTACAGGCAGCATCATCCAGGTAGAAAAACCAATTAAGATAAATAGGATGCATAAAATAATAGTATTGTAGAAAACAAAGCCTTTTTGTTTGGTGTATTTTAATCCAAAATAAAAGAAAGCGATAAAAAGCAAGGCAACAAAAATAGTTCCTGAGTTAAAAGGCAAACCCATGCTGTTTACCATGAATACTTCGGTTTTACCAAAGAATGCCATGGTCAAAGGAAGAAGTAATTTGAAAATAAACAATAGAATTGCAATAACTACAGCATTGCCAATAATGAAATTTTTTATAGTAACTTTTTCGTAATGTTTAAAGAAGTAAAGAAAACCAATGGCAGGAATAGTTAATAATGCCATAAAGTGAACTCCAAACGAAAGACCAATAACAAGAGAAATAATAAGTAGCCATTTGTTTCCTTTTGGTTTGTCCATATCCTGCTCCCAGCGTAATCCAAGCCAAAAAAGCAATGCGATTAATAAGGATGCCATCGCATAAACTTCGGCCTCAACGGCATTAAACCAAAAGCTGTCAGAAAATGTATAAGCTAAAGCCCCGACAAAAGAACTTCCTAAAATTGCGATTGAATTATTTTGATCGATTTCGGTAAAACGTGCTATAATCTTTTTCAAAATCATAGATGATGACCAAAACATGAATAGAATGGTAAAAGCGCTTGAAAAAACAGACATCATATTTACCATTAATGCCACATGTTGATTGTCGATTGCAAACATAGCAAAAAATGCACCCATCATTTGGAATAAAGGCGCTCCGGGTGGATGACCAACTTCAAGTTTAGCTGCTGTGGCAATATACTCGCCACAATCCCAAAAGCTCATGGTAGGTTCAACAGTTAGTGTATAGGTTATTAAAGCGATTGCAAATGCAAACCAACCAATAATTGTATTCCATTTATTGAAATTGAATTGTGCCATATTAAGGTGTTAAATTTTGTATGTTTTCTATTTTACAAAGAAAATGTTTTTTTGTGTAAAGAAACGAGCATTAACAAAAAATTCTACAAAACTATTTGGTGAAATTAAAGTGTTGTTTATGAAATGCTTGTGCTTTTTTTGGTGGTTTTGAATAAAAAAAACGAAAAAAAAATTAAAATTTTTGCTCAAAAAATTTGCACAAACTAAATAAAGCTTTAAATTTGCACTCGCTTAACCGCACTACTTTATTGGTCTATGGTGTAATGGTAACACAACTGTTTTTGGTGCAGTCTTTCTAGGTTCGAGTCCTAGTAGACCAACTTAAAAGCCTCTCAATCGAGAGGCTTTTTTTATGAAAATTTTCTGTTAAATGGATGGAGGATTAAAAATTATATTATTGAAACTTCATTTTCTGAATTCTTATTGCGTTCAAAATAGCCAGCATTGCCACGCCAACATCTGCAAATACGGCTTCCCACATCGTAGCTAAACCACCTGCACCAAGAATCAAAACAATGGCTTTTACTGCAAATGCTAATACAATATTTTGATAGACTATTTGTTTGGTCTTTTTGCCAATGTTTATCGTGGTAAATATTTTTGCAGGCTGATCATTTTGAATAACAATATCTGCGGTTTCAATAGTTGCATCGCTTCCTAAGCCACCCATTGCAATTCCGGCATCGGCAAGGGCAACAACCGGCGCATCGTTTACACCATCGCCAACAAAAGCAATTTTTAAATTTTGGGACTTTAGTTCTTCGACTTTTTCGACTTTGTTTTCAGGAAGCAAGTCTCCATAAGCCTGATTGATATTTAACTCTTTGGCAACAGCATCAACAACGGCTTGTTTGTCGCCTGAAAGCATTACGGTTTTGATGTTTATTTTGTGCAAACTTTCAATAGCTTGTTTGGCATCCTCCTTGATTTCATCGGCTATTAGAAAATATCCTGCGTATTTTTGATTGATCGCAATAACGATAATACTAAAGGGAATATTGTCGATTTCAGAATCATAACTGATATTGAATTTTTTCAGCAGTTTTATATTCCCTGCCAGAATTTCGTTTCCTTCAACCTTTCCTTTTAAACCATGTCCTGCAATTTCTTCAACATCGCTTACGATTATATTTTTTTCTGAACCATTCGCATATTCAATAATAGCTGTTCCAACAGGATGTGTTGATTGTGTTTCAAGTGCAGCCGTATATTTAACTAAATCATTTTCAGGAATACCAACAGCTACAACTTTTTGAACTTTAAAGACACCTTTAGTCAGCGTTCCCGTTTTGTCCATAACCACAGCCTGAATAGATGCCATTATATCTATGAAATTAGAGCCTTTAATTAAGATTCCATTTTTGCTGGCTGCACCAATTCCGCCAAAATATCCTAACGGAATTGAAATTACCAATGCACAAGGGCAGGAAATAACCAAAAAAATTAAAGCTCTGTACAACCAATTGTTAAAGCTGTAATTTTCGACAAATAGCATTGGAATCAAACAAATGCCGATTGCTAAAAACACCACTATTGGCGTATATATTTTAGCAAACTTTCGGATGAATAGTTCTGTCGGTGCTTTTTTTGCTGTGGCTTCCTGCACCATTTTAAGTATTTTTGATAATTTACTGTCGGCGTAAACTGCTGTAACTTTAATTTCTACAACGGTATTCAGGTTAATCATTCCCGCAAGAACAGTTTCATCTTTTTGTTTTGTATCAGGTTTGCTTTCGCCGGTTAAAGCAGCTGTGTTGAAGGAAGCGTTATCTGAAATTAATTTTCCGTCCAATGCTAATTTTTCACCGGGTTTCAATAGGATAATTTCTCCAATAGTAATTTCGGATGCTTTTTTAGTAATAGCATTTCCATTTTCGATTACCGTTGCACTGTCTGGTCTTTGGTCTAACAATAATTTGATATTATTTTTCGCTCTTTGAACTGCCAGTGCCTGAAAGACTTCACCAACAGTATAAAACAGCATTACGGCAACGCCTTCAGGATATTCACCAATGGCAAAAGCGCCAATTGTTGCAATTCCCATCAACAAAAATTCAGAAAAGATTTCGCCATTGCGAATGCTTTCAAAAGCTTCTTTTAATACCGGAAAGCCTACCGGGATGTAGGTTAATGTATACCAAGACAGTCTTACATAGCCTGTAAACCAGTTTTGTGGAAAATAGCTGTCAAAACCAATAGCAATAAGTAATAATACAAAACTAATGATTGCAGGAAAAAATAGTTGAAATGTAGTTTTGTTTCCCGCTGAATGGTCATCTCCGTCATCGTCAGAATGGTTTTGAGGCTCATTGTCTGTACAACAACATCCTGCATGCTTATTGGTTTTCTGATTTGTTTTTTCTTCCAATGTACAGCAAAGTTGTTTGCCGTTTTCATCGTATGTATGTTGGTGTTCCATGTTTTTTTATTTTAATGTTCGTGTTCTCCGCCACCTTTCATTGCTGATAAAAGATAGAAAGCCCCTTTTGTTACGATTTTGGCATCTTTAGGAATTGGCGAAACAAATTTTACTTCTGTATAACCCAAATCGGTTGTTCCAGGAACAACTTCAATTGCTTTAAAATAAATTTCATCGTGTCCTTTTTCTTTGCCGGCAACTTCTTCAGAATGTTTTTCACCTTCTTTATGTTCGTGAACTTCTTGTTTTTCAACTTCCTCAATATACACAAAATATTTATCTCCGTTTCTCACAATCGCATCTTTTGGTAATGCAGGTACAGTGGCGTTTGCGATGCTAATATTGGCAGAAACATACATTCCGGAAATCAAATCTTTACTATCGTCCGGATTAATTTTTGCGTGAACAGCAACGGTTTTACTTTCGTTAGAAAACGATTTGTTGATGCCAAATATTTTTCCTTTAATGGATTTATTTCCTTGATTTGTCAAAATAAAATCTATGGTTTGCCCTACGGCAATCGAACCTAAATCTTTTTCATAGACATTCAGATCCAGGTGCATTTGGCTATTATCGACTACTTCAAAAAGAATGGTTCCAGTTTCGGCAAATGCTCCTTTGGCAATACTTATTTTTCCAACATAACCAGATATTGGCGAAACAATAGGTACTAAATTAGAACCATTTGTATTCATATTCAAGGCTTGCAATTTATTTTTTGCAGCTTTGGCTTTTGCTCTTTCTACGGCTAATTTGGCCTTAACTTCCTGGAGTACTTTTCTCGGATTTACATCTTCGTCGCTTAATGTTTTCTGGCGATTGTATTCCAGTTGCAGGTATTCAATATTGGCTGTAGCCGAATGATAATCTTCCTGCATTTCAACAACTTCCAAATTTTGAATCGTTGCCAATACTTTTCCTTTATTTACAAATGTACCTTCTAAAACCAAAATATCCTTCACAGTTCCTCCAATTAAAGTAGAAATATTTGCCATATTCTGAGGTGGAACGGTGGTGTAACCATTGGCTTTAATGATTAAATTAAGATTTCTGTTTTCGACAGAACCGGTTTCAATGCCGACAGTTTTAAATTGTACCTGCGTTAATGCTACTTCCGTTTCAGATTTTTCTTCTTCGTGACCTGATTCTTCAGTTTTTTTGTTGTTGCAGGAAATTAGAAAAAAGAAAAAAGAGACAAGAATATAGATGTATTTATTGAATTTTATATTTTTCATTTTAATCATTTTAATTGTTGGAAATGGATGGGAATTGCAGTTGAATAGCACTTTGATTATAAGCATTGGTAGCTTCGGCACTTTGTTTTTTAATATCAATTGCCTGATTTAAAAAACTGATGTACGACCAATAACTCATATCGCCATTGGCATAACTTTTTTGAGCTGTTGCAATAATTTGTTCTGCATATTGCAATCCTTCTTTTTGATAATATTCCAAAGCTCTTTGTTGCTTATTGTAATTGTTTTCGAGTTCCTGTATTTGCAATTTCAAAACCAGTCTATTTTTATCTAATTCTAATTCTGATTGCGAAATACTAATGGCTGATGCTTTAGCTTTAGCCGAATTTACTCCGCCAAATAAAGGAATTTGTAAACCTGCTGTAAATCCCTGATAATAAAATTTAGTATCAATACTTTGGGCAAAATAGCCTACGCCTAGTTTTGGTGTTCGCATTGCTTTAAATGTGTTGGCTTCCTTTTCATATACCGAAATTTGCTGTGTATAATAATCTGTTACAAGGTTTTCAACTTTTGATTCATTGCTGTTCTCTGACTTTAAAAACTGCATTGGAGTAGTATTGTCAGGCACAATATTTTCTTCTGTCTGAATAAAAAACTGTAGTTGTTTTTGATAAATAGCCAAATCATATTCGAGTTGGATTTTTTGTGTTTCAATTTCTTTAGACTTTGCTTTGGCGCTAATGACTTCAATTTTTCCACTTTCGCCAGTTTCAAAACGCAATTGAGCGTTCTTTAGAAATTTGGCATAAATAGCAAACAATTCATCGTTCAGTTTTTGAATAGAAACTCCATACAAATACTGATAGTAAGCGATTGTTACCGCTTTTTCAATTTCATATTCGGATAAAGCTTTTCGTTTTTCGGCAAGTTTTACTAATTCTTCCTGAAGCTGCCGATTCGCTTTCGTAATTTTTCCAATTGGAAAGTATTGCTGCAATGAAATATTATGATCATAATCGGCGCTATTGAATTGTCCGCCCTGATATTGCACTTGCAAAGGATCGGCTTGAAATGCGGTCTTTTTCAGGGCAGTTTGTTTTTCGATTTCTTTGTCGGCAATTTTTAGATTGATATTATTGGATTTTGCCATTTGAACAGCTTCTTGTAATGAAATTGGTTTTGCATTTTGAGCAAAAGAAAAGCCGCTGATTAATAAAACAATTAAAGTAACGATAGGTGTTTTCATCTTTTTTCTGCCTTTAATTCCTTTTTCAAACAATAAATATAAAATAGGTAAAACAATAAGTGTTAGTAATGTTGCTGATAATAATCCTCCAATAACCACTGTTGCCAATGGCTTTTGAACTTCAGCTCCACCGCTTGTTGATAATGCCATTGGCATAAATCCTAAAGAGGCAACTGCCGCAGTCATTAAAACCGGACGCAAACGTGTTTTGGTTCCCATTAAAATTCGTTGCAAAGGATCTGTTATTCCTTCAGATTTCAGTTGATTGAAATAAGAAATCAATACAATTCCATTTAAAACTGCTATTCCAAAAAGGGCAATGAAACCAATTCCTGCTGAAATACTGAAAGGCATTCCCCGAAGCGATAAAGCAAAAACACCTCCAATTGCTGATAGGGGAATAGCGGTAAAAATTAGTAATGATTGTTTCATGCTGTTGAATGTGAAAAACAATAACACTAAAATTAATCCTAAAGCTATTGGTAAGACTACCGAAAGTCTTTTGGTGGCTTCAATCAGGTTTTCAAATTGACCGCCGTAGGTTACGTAATACCCCGCCGGTAATTTAAAATCCTGATCTAATTTTTGCTGGATTTCTTCAACTACGCTTTTAATATCACGGCCACGAACGTTTAATCCAACGGTAATTCTACGTTTTCCATCTTCCCGTGAAACCTGTACCGGACCTTGCTCATAAGAAACTGTTGCCACTTGTGAAAGCGGTACCTGTTGTCCGTTCGGTAACGGAATAAATAAATTGCTGACATCGGTAATATCGGTACGATTTGCTTCATTCATTCGTACTACAACATCAAAACGTTTGCTTTCTTCATAAATTTTTCCTGCACTTTCTCCGGCAAAAGAAGAACGGATTATTTGGTTGATGTCTGTAATATTCAGGCCATACAATGCAATTTTATTGTAGTCGTATTTAATAGTGATTTGAGGTAATCCAGTTACTTTGTCGGCTTTTAAATCACCAATTCCTTCAATTTTATTGATTTTCGAAATTAATTCAGTTGCTTTTGCATCTAAAAGATCCAAATCGTCTCCGAAAATTTTAATGGCAATATCACTTCGGCTTCCTGTCATTAATTCGTTAAAACGCATTTGAATAGGTTGTGATATTTCGATATTCGCTCCCGGAATCGCTTCCATTGCTTCTTTCATTGCATTGGCCAAATCTTCCCAATTATCATAATCGCCGACCCATTCGCTTTTATCTTTCAAAACAATAATCAAATCGGCACTTTCAATTGGCATTGGATCGGTTGGAATTTCGCCGCTACCAATTTTGGCAACAATGGTTTTTATTTCGGGAAATTTTGCCTTTAGAATTTTTTCGTACTGGGTAGTTGTTTTTACCATTTGCGAAAGCGAACTTCCTGTCATAATGGTTGTATTGAGAGCTAAATCACCTTCTTCGATGGTTGGAATAAATTCGCCTCCCATATTTTGAAAAATCACTATTGCTAATACAAATAAGGCTAAGGAAATTCCTAAAACAGCTTTTTTGAAACGTAAAGCCTTATCTAAAAAAGGGATATAAATTCCTTCGAACCAAGTCATCATTTGATCACTGAAATTAGGTTTGTGTTCTGTATTTTTAGAAAGAAACAGCGAACTCATCATTGGCACATAGGTCAATGATAAAATAAAGGCACCTATAACTGCAAAACCTACTGTCATTGCCATTGGTTTGAACATTTTTCCTTCTGTTCCTATCAATGCAAGAATTGGCAGATACACAATTAGAATTATGATTTCGCCAAAGGCAGCACTGTTTCTGATTTTTGAAGCTGAATTGTATACTTCGCTATCCATTTCTTCCTGAGTCAGCTCTTTCTTCTTTTTGAGTTTATGTAAGTGATGCATCGTGGCTTCGACAATTATAACAGCTCCATCAATGATGATTCCAAAGTCGATGGCTCCTAAACTCATCAGATTACCGCTAACTCCAAATGCATTCATCAGAATTACGGCAAATAACATTGCCAACGGAATAACAGAAGCTACAATTAATCCTGCCCTAAGGTTTCCCAGAAATAAAATCAATACAAAAATTACGATTAAGGCGCCTTCGAGTAGGTTCTTGGTCACTGTTCCAATAGCATTGTCGACCAATTTGCCTCTATCGATAAAGGCTTCGGCAACAACACCTTCTGGCAGACTTTTATTAATTTGAATCATTTTTTCATTAATTCTGTCAACAACAGCATTTGAATTTTCGCCTTTTAACATTAAGACTAAACCACAAACAATTTCCCCTTTGCCATCTTTGGTTGAAGCGCCATAACGCAGTGCAACACCTTCGCGGACTTCGGCTACATTTCGTATTAAAACAGGTGAACCGTTTCGATTGGCAACCACAATATTTTCTAAATCTTTGACTCCTGTTGCCATTCCGACACCGCGAATAAAATAAGCATATTGGTCTTTTTCTATGTAGGCACCACCTGTATTTTGATTGTTTTTTTCGAGAGCATCAAAAATATCGGTAATCGTTACACCTAAACTATTCAGCTTATTTGGATTAACAGCAACTTCATATTGCTTTAATTTTCCACCCCAGGTGCTGACATCGGCAATGCCTTCAACTCCTTGTAATTGTGGTATGATGATCCAGTCTTGTATGGTTCGCAACTTTATAGCATCGTACTTGTGTTCATAGCCTTTTTTTGCATAAACATCATATTGAAAAATTTCTCCAAGCCCTGTTGATATTGGTGCTAATTCAGGTGAGCCAACATAAGCAGGAATATTTTCTTTGGCCTGATTAATGCGTTGAAAGATTTGTTCTCTTGCCCAATAAATATCTACATCGTCTTTAAAAACTACTGTAACTACTGAAAGTCCAAAACGGGAAATGCTTCGTAACTCGATTACTTTTGGAATAATTTTTACAGCTTGTTCTAAAGGATAGGTAATTAATTGTTCTACTTCCTGACTTGCCAAAGTGGGTGCAGTAGTGATGATTTGAACCTGATTATTGGTCACGTCCGGCAACGCATCCAGCGGTAATTTTTTAATTGAATAGCTACCCCATGCAATGAGCGCAAGGGTAAATAATAGTATAATGAATTTATTCTTTATACTGAATTGTATGATTTTGTCTAACATTGAAAATATATAATGAATTAGAAATCGAGCAAAATTTCTTTCGCTATAATTTGTGAAAAGATCACAAGTTTCTAACCCGAATTCCGATAGCTATCGGAACGGGCATCATTATGCTATTTGCGGCGGTTGCCAAATACTTCCGAAGAAATTGGAAGAAAAAATGGAATTGTAAGTAGGTAATTGTGTTTTAATACTTTTGAAAAGTATCGGGAATTCAATTAGTATAGATTGTGTGTAACTCACCACTTGTGAACCGCAACAGCTGCAAATACAAAATGGAGAACACGAATCATTTTCTTTATCATGAGAATGTTCATCTTGGTTTGATGCAAATTCTGTTTTATTATGTGCCGAATTATCTGCTTTCATATCTGCACAGGGCATACACGAAAGTATCAGGAAAATAATTGATAATATGGCGTTTGTCAGTTTCACGGTTGTAAAAATAAGATATTCTTTTACAACTATTTGAAATACATTTTATAAAAAACAAAAAGTCCTGAAATTTTCAGGACTTTTTGTTTAAAATATTGAATTATTTATTTTCTGCCTTTTTGATATCATTCACATACTTGGTCAGCTTTTTACCGTAAAATGATTTTGATACTTTAGGAGTCATCGATTTTTGAATCGTATCCAGAAATTTAATATTGATATCGTAAATTTCTGCCAGAGCTATATAAGGTGCTATTTCGTGATCTTTATTGTTAATAGCAAAATTGGTAGCAAACAAATATTTTCTTTTAATGTTAGAGTCACCTTTTGCCATAATACTGTCAATTGCTTTTTGATCCTGTCTTTTCAAGGCTTTGAATTTTGCTTCAATTAATGAAAGGTTTTCATCTTTAAAGCGAGAAGCTACTTTTAGGTATTCTTCATATAGTTCATGATTTTTTGAACCGGTAATTTTCGCACCATTGATAAAATTATCAAGATTTGCATCAATGTTTACGTTTCCTGGTTCAGCAAAAAACATAATATTATTATCTAATGAATTGGTAACTCCACGATCCAGAAATAAATAAAGCATTTCAGGTGATTCAAGTTTTATATTGGTTTCAAAAGCTGAATTTCCATCAATTTTAATGCTGTCAATAGCTACCAAAGCGGTATCATTATATCTTTGGATGTATAATTTTCCCTCTTTTAATCCTTTTATGTTTCCTGTAAGATGTAAACCGTCGGTTGATTCTTTTTTATCACATGAGACAGCTAATAAGGCAATTGCAATAAATGCAATAAATGTTTTTTTCATTGTTTTTCGATTTGGGTGCAAAATAAAGAAATTTTTTAAATGAAGTAGATTGAAGGTTTAATTTTTCAGAAATAAATGGAATTGAGTCTTAAAGTTAAATTTTTCCTTTTCCGATTTTAACATTGAGCTAAAAACTAAGTGCTATCTTTGCAGGCTAATTTTTTAAAATAAAATAAAAATGTCACAAAAAAATGCCCTGAAAGGAGTTTTTCTGGTTGCTTTAGGTGCTACAAGTTATGGTATGCTGGCTACTTTTGTAAAAATGGCTTACGCAGAAGGTTTCACTACTGCCGAAGTTACAACAGCTCAATTTATATTAGGAATCTCAGGTATTTTACTTATTAATGCTTTTCAAAAGCTAAAACATAAAGAAAATGTAGTAAAAGCAACGACAAAAAATATTTTTAGTTTAATGCTGGCAGGAACTTCGATGGGTATGACTAGTTTGTTTTATTATTTGGCGGTAAAATACATTCCGGTTTCTATTGGTATTGTTTTGTTAATGCAAACGGTATGGATGGGTGTTTTGCTGGAAATGATCCTGGAAAAGAAATTTCCATCATTTCAAAAAATAATAGCTGTTCTCATTGTTCTTGTTGGAACTCTGCTGGCAACTAATATTCTTAACAATGACATTGAATTAGATTGGAGAGGAATTGGATGGGGTGTTCTTGCAGCTGCATCATTTACAACAACGATGTTTACTGCAAATCGTGTAGCTGTCGAAATTTCTTCGGCACAGCGTAGTTTGTATATGCTTTTAGGAGGCGCTGTTATTGTTTTTTCGTTTGCACTGGCTACGCAAAACACGCCTTTTAATTTTTCAATTTTTCTGAAATGGGGCATTGTGCTTTCACTTTTCGGAACTATAATTCCTCCAATGCTCATGAACGCAGGATTTCCATTGACCGGAATAGGCTTAGGAAGTATTGTTTCGGCACTTGAACTTCCTGTTTCTGTAATGATGGCTTTTGTTTTATTGAATGAAGAAGTAATTTTTCTGCAATGGATTGGAATTGTACTCATTATTTTAGCTATTATTATAATGAATATTAAATTCAAGAATAATAATTGATTGTATTTATTTGTAAAAAAAATCACACTTTGAAGTAAAAGTCTTTAGAAATTATTAAATTCGATCAAAAATCTGATTATCATGTATTTACCATGGCATTTGTATTTGATGGCTTTTCTTTATATTGTTGCCGGAATTAATCATTTCAGATCTCCGGAAATGTATATTAAAATTATTCCTCCTTATTTTTCAAACCCCAGATTATTAAATATTTTTAGTGGAGCTGCCGAAATAATTTTAGGCATTCTCCTGGCACTTCCTTTTTTGACTCATTTTGCTGCATGGGGAATTATAGCTTTGCTGATTGCTGTGTTTCCGGCAAATCTTTTCATGTATCAAAACAAAAAGGCGGGTTTTGGTTTACCAAAATGGATTTTATTGCTACGTATGCCCTTACAACTTTTGTTGATTTTATGGGCATACCAATATACCTTTTAACTATTAACCATTATTAAAATTATTTATTATGAAAAAGTTATTTGCAGAGTTTTTCGGAACGTATTGGCTCGTTTTTGGAGGTTGTGGAAGTGCTCTTTTTGCAGCCGGATTTCCAGAGTTAGGAATTGGATTTGCAGGTGTTTCATTAGCATTTGGTTTAACGGTATTAACAATGGCGTATGCTGTTGGGCATATTTCAGGCGCGCATTTTAATCCGGCTGTCTCGATTGGATTGTGGGCTGGAGGAAGATTTTCAGCAAAAGATTTGATTCCTTACATTATAGCACAATGTATTGGTGCTCTTGCCGCTGCAGGAACATTGTTTATTATCTGGTCAGGAAAAGCAGGCAATGCGATAGATAATACTAAAGCCGGAGCTTTCGCATCTAATGGTTTTGGAGCATTTTCGCCAGATGGTTATTCTATGTCATCAGCTTTTATTGCTGAATTTGTGCTTACCTTGTTTTTCTTGTTGGTAATTTTGGGAGCTTCAGATAAATGTGCCAATACTAACTTTTGCGGTATTGCTATTGGTCTAGCCTTAACATTGATTCACTTAATCAGTATTCCAATTACTAATACTTCTGTAAATCCGGCCAGATCATTATCTCAGGCAATTTTTGCGGGAGGAGAGCCATTATCGCAGGTTTGGTTGTTTTGGGCCGCACCAATATTAGGCGCAATAGTAGCAGGAATTATTTATAAAACGTTATTGCAAAATAATGAAAATCAATAACTTTTAGATCTTAAAAAAATAGAAGAAGAAAATCAGCTGTATATTGGTTTTCTCTTTTTTATATGATTCTCAAATTTTCTAAAAATCATATTCTACGTGTATTTGATGATACATATTAGTAAAAGAATAATACACAAATTGAAAAATTTATAAATATCTCCCTGAAAATTCACATGTCGTAAAAAAATGCTAAAATCAATAAAAAAAATATTGTCAATCTGATCAACTAATTATTTTTTTTATTAATATTGATACTTAAATTAAAATCAATCTATTAATCATTAACCTCTATTTTGAATTAATTTTCACGTGATGAAAAAGAGTAACCGCAAAGAGTTGAATTGGGAACAAACTGAAAAGCTTGTTTCGTTGGCATTAGAAGAAAGAAATCCATTTGAAATTATAAAAAAAGAATTTGGATTGTCAGAAAAAGAAGTTCTGGAAATAATGAAAAAGAAAATGCCTCTTGAGAAATTTGAGATGTGGAAAAAGAAGGCAATAGCTAATAAACCAAAACCCAAACCAGTTAAAATAGACGATTTTGATGAAGATTTGGACGGAAAGTACTATATAAAAAATAAATTAGACTAACTAAAAACTCCTGAATTGCAGGAGTTTTTTTATTTATATCTTTACTGTAACAGTTTTACAATTTGTAAGACTTATATAAAAATTAAACTTTACAATAAATGAAAAAAATAATTTGCACATTAGCGCTTGCAGTTACCTTTTGGAGCTGTAAAACGGGGACGTCAAGTGCTGCGAAAAATAACGTTGCTGTCAATATCAACCTTACAGATGTAAAAGATGATAAAGTTTTGGTAACAGTTACGGCACCCGAGATAAAAACGGATGAAGTAATTTACAGTATACCAAAAACAGTTCCCGGAACTTATTCTACAGATAATTACGGTAAATATTCTGATGGTTTTAAAGCTTTCGATGCTAAAGGAAATGCTTTAACTGTAAAAAGGATTGATGATAATTCATGGTCAATTTCAGATGCAAAAAAGCTAAAAACAATTACCTATTTAGTTGGAGATACTTTTGATACAGAAAAAGGAACCGGTTTTGGAAATGATGATGTGTTTTCGCCAGCCGGAACAAATATAAATGCCGGAATCAATTTTATGGTTAATACACATGGTTTTGTGGGGTATTTTCAGGACAAATTAGATATTCCTTACAAAGTTACGATCACACATCCTGAAACACTTTGGGGAGCAACTTCAATGACAGATGAAGATGCGAGCAAAACAAGTGATGTTTTTACAACTCCCCGTTACGCTGTTTTGGTTGAGAATCCAATTATGTATTCTAAGCCTGATTATACTACATTCAACGTTAACGGAATGGATATTCTGATTGCTGTTTATTCTCCTACAGGAAAATTTACCGCTGAGAGTATTACTCCGGAAATGAAAACGATGATGACGGCTCAAAAAAACTTTTTAGGAAAAGTAAACGCTACCAAAAAATACACAGTTTTATTGTATCTGTCAAGCATGGCTAAAGACGATGCACATGGTTTTGGAGCTTTAGAACATCCTACCGCTACGACGGTTGTTTTGCCTGAATCGATGCCGAAAGATAAATTGGTGGAATCAATGAAAGATGTGGTTTCTCACGAATTCTTCCATATTGTGACCCCATTAACCATTCATTCTAAAGAAATTCAGTATTTTGATTATAATGCTCCAAAAATGTCTGAACATTTATGGATGTATGAAGGTGTAACGGAATATTTCGCTAATCTTTTTCAGATTAATCAGGGTCTAATTAATGAAGCTGAATTTTATACCCGTATTGCAGATAAAATCGAACAGGCTAAAGGTTTAAATGATACGATGTCATTTACAGTGATGAGTAAAAATGTATTGGAACAGCCTTATAAAGATCAATATTTGAATGTGTATCAAAAAGGTGCTTTAATCGGAATGTGTATTGATATTATCATCAGAGAAAAAAGCAACGGAGAGAGGGGAATTCTTGATTTAATGCATAAATTATCTGAAGAGTATGGAGTTGAAAAGCCATTTAATGACAATGAACTTTTTGATAAAATCACAAAATTAACCTATCCTGAAGTTGGGGAGTTTTTAAAGACTTATGTTGCCGGTACAACTCCGATTCCATATGATCAATATTTGGCAAAAGTAGGTGTAACTAAAGCATCTGAGAAAAAAGCCGGTTCAGTTTTCTTAAAAGGTCAGGTTCCATACATAGGGATAGATCCAAAAACAAAAGAAATAAGTGTTCGTCCGGATCTTGAGTTAAATCCGTTTTTTACAAACTTGAACCTTAAGCCAGGAGATGTTATTTTGTCTATAAATGCTAAACCATATTCATTAGATAATATTTATGATTTAATTGGTGAGAGCGAAAACTGGAAAGAGAATGATCCAATTGCCGTTCAGATAAAACGTGAGGGTAAAGAACAAGCCATTAAAGGAACTGTAAAATTGCCGTACGAAGAAGCAGAAACATTCAAAGCTACGGATGCATCAAAAGAAAAACTTAAAAACGCCTGGTTAAAAGGTTAGAAATAAGTGATGTCAAAATGAAAGCCCCTGAAATTTTTTTTAGGGGCTTTTTGTTTTCTTGTGATTTATAAAAATTAATTCTTTAATATAGATTGTATATTTTAAAAGTATATGAAATGTTAATTACGAAAAAAGTAGTAATTTGTACTCTGATATTTTAAAGTATACTTAAATTTGCAGTCCAATTTTTAACAAATAAAAAAAAGAGTATGTATCATTCAAAAATAGCGGGCTTAGGATATTATGTTCCTTCAAATGTTGTGACAAATGATGATTTGTCTAAGATTATTGATACCAATGATGAGTGGATTCAGGAACGAACCGGAATTCAGGAACGAAGACATATTATTCGCGGAGAGGATACCACAACTTCGATGGGAGTAAAAGCGGCTAAAATAGCAATTGAACGTTCGGGCGTAGCCAAAGAAGATATTGATTTTGTTGTTTTTGCTACATTAAGCCCTGATTACTATTTTCCGGGTCCGGGAGTTTTAGTACAGCGTGATTTGGGTTTACGGACTGTTGGAGCTTTAGATGTCAGAAATCAATGTTCAGGTTTTGTGTATGCTATTTCTGTTGCGGATCAATACATTAAAACCGGAATGTATAAAAACATTTTGGTAATTGGTTCAGAAGTACATTCAACAGGTTTAGATATGACAACACGCGGACGAGGAGTTTCGGTAATTTTTGGAGATGGAGCAGGAGCGGCCGTTTTAAGCCGTGAAGAAGATTTATCAAAAGGAATTTTATCGACACATTTACATTCTGAAGGGCAGCATGCCGAAGAACTGGCTTTGCAGGCGCCGGGCATGGGGGCACGTTGGGTAACTGATATTATTGCCGATAACGATCCTAATGACGAAAGTTATTATCCATATATGAATGGACAGTTTGTATTTAAAAATGCTGTTGTTCGTTTTGCCGAAGTTATTAATGAAGGTTTAGAAGCAAATGGTTTACAGGTGTCGGATATTGATATGCTGATTCCGCATCAGGCGAATTTAAGAATCTCGCAATTCATTCAGAATAAGTTCAAATTATCAGACGATCAGGTTCATAATAATATACAAAAATACGGTAATACAACGGCTGCGTCTATTCCGATTGCTTTGACAGAAGCTTGGGAACAGGGAAAAATCAAATCAGGAGATACAGTTGTTTTAGCTGCCTTTGGAAGTGGATTTACATGGGCAAGTGCTATTATCAAATGGTAAATTAATCCTCAGAAATTATATAAAACCTGTTTCGTTTTGAAGCAGGCTTTTTTATATTTGGTTCTGTTGAATTCCAGTTTATACAATGAAAAAAAACCAACTCGAAATAGCCTGTTTTAATTACGAATCGGCTTTGATAGCACAGGACAATGGCGCTGACCGAATAGAATTGTGCGAGAATATGACACTTGGAGGTACAACCCCTAATTATGTTTTAACAGTAAGAGTTCGCGAAAAGCTTTCCATAAAAATGCACGTTATTATAAGACCAAGAGGTGGAGATTTCTTTTATACGGATGAAGAAATTGTTGAAATGAAGCAGGATCTTAAACAATTTAAAAAGTTAGGTGTTGATGGTTTTGTATTTGGAATTTTAAACGAAGATGGAACTGTCAATAAAAAGAAAAATCAGGAACTGGTCAATTTGGCTCATCCGCTTTCCTGTACTTTTCATCGTGCTTTTGATGTAGTTAAAGATGCCGAATTAGCTTTAGAAGATATTATAAATTGTGGGTTTAAAACCATTTTAACTTCCGGACAGGAAATAAACGTTGAAGAAGGTATTTTTAATTTGGAGAAAATTCAAAAATTAGCCAATAACAGAATTGAAATCATGCCCGGTGGAGGATTGAGGTCTTCAAATATTAAGTTATTGCAGGATAAATTAGAACCTACTTTTTATCATTCGTCAGCTATCACGGATAATACAGAAACAGCAAATCCGGAAGAAGTAAAAGAAATTCGAAATTTTTTATAAATGATAATCAATAAAAAATGCCTGAAGTTGGCAAACTCCAGGCATTTTTCTACAAGTACTAATTAAAAAATATTCAAAAAATTAAGGTTATGGCTAAAACATTCCGCCACCGCCTTTATTGGTGTTGTCTTCTCTTTGTTTGCGTTGCAGGTTTTTAATTTTCCCGCCTCCAAAATTATAGGTTAAACCTAAATAAACTGTTTGGCTTTCCCATGTAAATTGTCCGGATTGCGGATAAGGATATTGAGTATCAAAAGCATATTTCATAGTGTTGAAAACATCATTGAAACGTAAGCTTATATTCATTTTATTGTCTAACAATGTATAGCGTGAACCGATATCCATTTTGTACATTGATTTTCTTTCCTGTTGTATATCTTCAACTGAACTTCTGTAAAATCCGAATAATAAAAAGCTTAAACGTTTTGTAGCTTTAAAGTTAGAATTCATACGGCCATTAAATGCTGCAACTGTAACTTTTCTTTCAATAGGATTACTGATATTTGTTGTTTCGTCATACAAAAACACAACCCCTTGCTGGTTAATACTTGAAAAATCAATAGCCGGCTGAATGTCCCACCATTTTGTGATTTTGTAATTAAAAGAAACTTCAAATCCGTATGCAGTATTGTGATCATAATTGGTAAAAGTCAAAATTTGTTTGTTACCATTTGGATCTGATTCATCAGGATATATAATTCTGCTAATCTGATCATTGATGCTTCGAACGAATACACCTGTTGTAAAGCTTCCTTTTTCTAAAGTTCTGGTATAATTTACTTCAACAGAATTGGTGAACTGGGGTCTTAATTCAGGATTTCCAAATGAGGTAACTAACGGAGTAGAGAACTCGCGAATAGGTTTTGTCTGCTCTAAACTTGGGCGGTCCACACGGCGGCTGTAACTGAATTGCAAAGTGTTTTTCTCATCCATATTAAAAGTTAAATAAGCAGATGGGTACAGTGTAAGATAATCATCATCAAACTTTTCGAAACCATGATTTAAATTCGCAGCCACTTTATAACTTTCAACACGAAGACCTAATTGATAACTGATGTATTTGAATTTCTGACCAAAAGTTGCATAAGCAGAATAAATATCAGTATCATATGTATAATTAGAAATTCTGTCGGCAGCGGCAACCAAAGGATTGTTTGTTGTGTAATTGTTCTCTGATCGGGTATTTCTCGCTTCTGCACCCGCTTCAAGTGTAGTCTTTTCGTTTAATGGATTTACATAATCAACATTAAAAGTGCTTAATTTTCGTTTATCATTTATAAAGTCATTATAAACAATATTACTGGATGTATTATCAGTTTTTGTTGTTTCAGTATCAAAATTAGCATTTTGAGTTTCTTCTGTATTACTATAATTACCTTCAAAATCCAGCGTATGGCCTTCTTTTTTAAAGATATGTTTGTAGGCTAAATTGTAAGTTCCGGTTTTGTTTGGGCCCTGATATTTTGCTTTTTGATAGATATTGTCAATTCCTTCAGGTGAATTAACGTAATCAATATCAGTATCGAATAATCCAAGTCCGGTTGCTTTATTTTGAGTGGTATAAAAAGACAAAGTATTATGGTCGTTAATTAAATAATCCATACCAACTTTATACAAGTATGAATCGTCTTCATTCGAAATATCTAAATCCTGAGTAATAGTTTTATCCCTTTTTGAAATAAATCCGTCGTTAAAATGGGTTCCAAAATTATTACCTGCATTTCCAAAGAAGTTTACTTTTCCTGTTTTGTAATTCAGATCCAATGACTGATTGTATTTTGCAGTCTGTCCGAAGGTAATTCCTCCACTATAAGTTCCGTTGAATCCTGTATTGGCATTTTTGTGCAAAACAATATTGATGATTCCCGACATTCCTTCCGGATTGTATTTGGCACTTGGATTGGTGATCAGTTCAATTTTTTTGATTGAAGTTGACGGAATCTGTTTTAGCAATTGAGCCGGATCAAGATTTGTTGGCCTTCCATCGATTAATACACGTACATTGTCGTTTCCGCGAAGCGAAAGTTTACCGTCCTGATCTACATTTACAGACGGTATATTATTCATAATGTCAGATGCAGAAGCCCCGGCAGTCGTCAGATCTTTTCCAACATTAATCACTTTTCGATCAATTTTCTGCTCAATTGTAGAACGCTCTGCTACAATATTTACTCCTTTTAGCTGCGTTGCTTCTTCTTCAAGAGAAACATTAACAGTAGCCGATTTTTTATTGTCGCTTAAAATTACAGATCCGATATATTTTCTAAATCCAATATACTGAATTTCGATTGTGTAACTTTTCAGAGCAAGGTTTTTAAATGTAAAATTTCCATTGTCGTCTGTATTTACTCCTGAAATGACTTTTCCGTTGTCTTTGATCGAAACTGTTGCATAAGAGATGGGAGCCTTATTCGATTTTTCGATAATTTTACCGGAAACCGTTCCAGAGTTTTGTGCCTGAGCTGTTGCAATTACGCTCAGTAATGCAAACAGAAAGAATTTTAATTTCATAATTTGTTAGTTGATTATTTTGATTTGATTGATGATGATTGTGTTTGAAATTTGCTAATAAGACCTTTTTATTAAAAATTTGTTACAAGATTTTACCACAAAAAACTAAAATTTATATACATGCCCTGTTTTGTAATGCATTAGCGTTTTGCTTTTTTGATAATTTTAACAATTATAGTAGGTTTGTTTTTAAGGATTTCTAATTGTTTTCTGGTATTTAATATGTTTTTCGTTTTCTCTAATTGATGAATAAGCAGTATATTTGCTCACTTTAAAATAAGTTTACATGTCATTATCACAAATTCTTACTCCTTCTATACAAAACGCCATTCAGGCATTATTTGATATTACAATTGAGAAAATCGAATTTCAGGCTACGCGAAAAGAGTTTGAAGGCGATATTACAATGGTGATTTTTCCTTTATTGAAATTGACTAAAAGCAATCCTGCCGAATTAGGAAATAAAATTGGAGATTATCTTGTTGAAAATGTGGCAGAAGTTGCAAGATTCAATGTTGTTTCCGGTTTCCTTAATATCGTAATAGCAGATAGCTATTATTTGAATTTCTTTAATGGAATAAAAGACAATACTAAATTTGGATATGTAGTGCCCAACCCTGAAGATAAAGCGATCATGGTCGAATATTCTTCGCCAAATACCAATAAACCTTTGCACTTAGGGCACGTTCGTAATAATTTATTAGGCTATTCTGTAGCAGAGATTATCAAAGCTTCTGGTAAAAAAGTATACAAAACCCAGATCATCAACGACCGTGGGATTCACATTTGTAAATCAATGCTTGCCTGGGAGAAATTTGGAAATGGTGAAACTCCCGAAAGTTCCAATTTAAAAGGAGATAAATTAGTCGGTAAATATTATGTTGAATTTGATAAAGCGTATAAAGGTGAAATCAATCAATTGATAGAAACGGGCAAAACTGAAGAAGAAGCAAAAAAGCAGGCACCAATTATCCTCGAAGCGCAAGATATGCTGAAGAAATGGGAAGCCGGAGACGAAAAAGTAATTGCACTTTGGAAAAAAATGAACCAATGGGTTTATGACGGTTTTGCTGTAACATACACCAATCTTGGAGTCGATTTTGATAAATTTTACTATGAAAGTAATACCTATCTGTTAGGAAAAGACGTTGTTCAGGTTGGACTTGACAGAGGAGTTTTCGAGAAAGATCCTGATGGTTCAGTCTGGATTGATTTGACCGACGAAGGTTTGGACCGTAAAATTGTCTTGCGTTCTGACGGAACTGCTGTTTACATGACTCAGGATATCGGAACTGCAATTCAGCGTGTAAAAGACATGCCGGATGTTGGCGGAATGGTTTACACCGTAGGTAATGAGCAGGATTATCATTTTAAAGTTTTGTTTTTAATTCTAAAGAAATTAGGATTTGACTGGGCTTCAAGCCTGTATCATTTATCATACGGAATGGTTGATTTACCATCAGGAAAAATGAAAAGCCGTGAAGGAACTGTGGTAGATGCTGATGATTTGATGCATGATATGATGGCAACAGCAAAACAAATTTCTGAAGATTTAGGGAAACTGGACAGTTATTCAGCTGAAGAAAAGGCTAAATTATATAAAACAATTGGACTTGGAGCTTTAAAATATTACATCTTAAAAGTAGATCCTAAAAAACGTATTTTGTTCAATCCGGAAGAATCAGTTGATTTTGCAGGTAATACAGGTCCGTTTATTCAATATACCTACGCAAGAATTCAATCTATTATACGTAAAGCTGATTTTGATTTTTCTGCCAAAACAAATATCGAAGTGATTCACGAAAAAGAAAAAGAACTACTTAAACAAATCGAACTTTTTCCGGAAGTGATTCAAAATGCGGCACAAAACCATAGCCCCGCTTTGATTGCAAATTATACCTATGATTTGGTAAAAGAGTATAATTCATTTTATCAATCGGTACATATTTTGGGCGAAGTCGATTTGACTAAGAAGATTTTCAGAGTACAGCTTTCGCAAAAGGTGGGTGAGGTCATCAAATCTGCTTTTACGTTGTTAGGAATTGAAGTTCCTGAAAGAATGTAAAGAATTTAATCTCGAAAAATAAACAATAAAAAGAGCCGATAGTCCTAAAACTATCGGCTCTTTTACAACTAACACAAACATTTTTATTTTACGAACTTTTCGATTATCGCATCCGTTTCTGCTTTTGTTGCGTTTGGTTTCAAATCAAACAAAAGTGAGTATAATGCCTTTTTATCTACTTTAGCAGCTAAGTTCAGGTCTTTATTTCTTTCAAAAAGAGTCTGCCATTTATCACGAACATTTTTCCAAAGAGCATTGTTTTCCTTCCACCATTTTTGACCGGCAATACATTTAATATCCGGAACTTTAGTATAAACATCCATTCCTTTTTCCTGAGCCAGCAAAACATCTTTTCCACTGTCATCACGAACCAATTTGTCATTATCCTGTTCATGGTTCCATCCTGTAGCAGTAATTTCATGAATGTTTCTTCTTTTTAAAACATTATAATCATTACGTTTTGTATGTTCTCTTCTTGGCAGGGGAGCATCCGTTATGTTTGCCCAATAGTCCTGACCATCAACGTGTACCCATGTTGCAGTTCCTTCGTATCTAGGACTGTCATCTACCTGATATACTTTTTGAGTCCATTGCCCTTTTACAGCTTTTTTATCCAGTTTTTTATACTTCCATGAAGTGTTTTTATCGAACAAATACAAATCGGTGTTTTCGAACAGCCAGTCTTGTCTCCAGTGTTTGATGATCATATCGTCGCTTACAATTAATAAATGCTGCATAACGATTTTGTTTGGAGTATCTTCTACTAATTCTACCCATTCCAAAGCAGATTCATGTTTTGTCTGAGAAGGTTTATAAGAAGCTGAATCCTTTGCATACTGAAAAGTTTCTGCAAAATTAAACTTCACTTCATAGCATCCGCACATGGATTTGATTGATTTAATGTCTTGCTGCTTTTTGTCCTGGCTGAAACCAAGGCTGCAAGCTAAAGCCATTACGGCTGGAAAATAGAGGCTTTTTGTAATCATAACTACGTTATTATATGTTTTTAAATTTTTTGGCAAATATATAAATTTTATTTAGAATAAATAAAAATAATGTTATATTTGCAGCATTATTAAGACTTAATAAAAATAATGAAAATAAAATTTACCCTTTTTGCAGGATTGCTTTTTTGTACTTATGCTATTGCCCAGCAAAAAGATAGTATTGCTTCTCAGGAAAAACTTTCTGAGGTTGTTGTAACCGGACAATTTGAACCACAATCGATTAAGAAATCTGTTTTTAATGTTCGCGTTATCTCAAAAGAAGATATTAAACAATTAGCGGCAAATAATCTTTCAGATGTTCTTAACCAATATCTAAATATTACAATTCAAAATAGTGGAAGCGATGGTCGTTCGACTGTTTCTATGTTTGGATTAGATTCACAATATTTTAAGATTTTGGTTGACAATATACCATTAGTAAGTGATACCGGAATGGGAACTAACGTTGATTTGACTCAGGTAAATCTTGACGATGTTGAACGTATAGAAATCATTGAAGGTTCTATGGGAGTTACACATGGAGCAAATGCTGTTAGTGGAATCTTAAATATCATTACTAAAAAAGGTGGTGGATATAAATGGCAGATTAGTGCGACTTTACAAGAGGAAACAGTTGGGAATGAATATGCGTTTTTTGATAAAGGGCGTCACATTCAGTCAGCTAAAGTTGCTCATAACTTTAATGGAAATTGGTTTGTAAACGTAGGAGGAAATCGCAATGATTTTGCAGGTTTTTATGACGATAAACAAGGAAAAGATTACGATATAAATAATGGTTTGCGTGGGTATAGCTGGTTGCCAAAAGAGCAGTTGGTTGGAAATGCTCTTGTTGGATATCAAAAAAATAATTTTAATATTTTTTATAAGTTTGATTATTATGGAGAGAATGTAGATTATTATAACCCAATCTTAAATCCACAGGATAATTACCCATTTCCTGAAACTTACTTTGCGAGAGACAAAAGATATTTAACTAATCGTTTTTATCATCATTTAAATACAAATGGAAAGCTTTTTTCTAAGTTAAATTATAACGTTTCAGTTTCGCATCAAAAGCAGGAACGTGATGTTGAAAAATTTAATTATCAAATAGAAACTCACCAAGAATTTGGTAATGCGAGAGAAACATATCAATCTAAGGAAGTATTGTATTCAACCGGGACTTTAAGTAATTTTTTTGATAGTAAAAAAGTTGATTTTCAGTTAGGATATGAAATCACAAACGAAAATGGATTTTATGGCGGTTCTGCCGGAATTTTTTTTGACGATAATTTGCAGCAGTTAGAGGTTAGAAAAAGACTTGAAAACTATGATGTTTTTACAGTTGCTGAGATTAATTTGTCAGATAAATTTTCAATTCGTCCAGGACTTCGTTATTCAATCCAATCTGCTTTTGAAGATCAATACGCTAGTTCTTTGGGGTTAAGATATCTTTTCAAAAAGGGACTAGAGGTAAGAGGTTCTTTAGGGAAATCTTACCGAATTCCAAATTTTGATGAGCTTTATACATACATGGTTGATAGTAATCATAACATACAAGGCAATCCTGATTTGCTGCCGGAAAATAGTACATCTTACGAAGTAAGTTTTAAGAGATCCTGTTATTTTGATTCAGGTGCTCAGCTCGCAAATAATTTTGCAGTGACCTTCATGGACGTAGATGATAGAATTGATATGGTTTTGACACAGACTGTTCCTACTTTGAACTATAGATATGTAAATATTAATAAGTATAAGATGTGGAATGTTTCTACCACCGAACAATATTCTTATAAAAATTTGAATCTAAAAGTAGGAGCTGCTGTTGTTGGAATTTCGAGAAAATTAGATTTAGCAGCATTGAATCTAACCTCTGATGATAAATTTTTATATTCTTTTCAACTAAATTCTAGTATCTCTTATAAAATTCCAAAATGGAATACTTTGTTTGCTCTTTATTACAAATACAATGGACAGCAACAACAATTTGTTGCCGGAACAGATACAGATGGAAAAGCTAAATTCTTTTTAAATCAAATCCAGCCATATAGCTGGATGGATGCTTCTGTCCGCAAGTTGTTTTTTAAGAATCAATTTGAAGTTACAGTTGGAGCAAGAAATCTATTTAATATTACAAATGTTCAATCGGTTCAAAATGGCGGAGGAGATGTGACAGGAGGTGCACATGCAGTTGGAAACACTGATCTTTTATTAGGTTACGGGCGCTCTTATTTTCTTAAACTCACATATAATTTAAATCTTAATTAATAAATCCCATGAAAAAAAACTTTATCTTAATTCTTTCTTTTGTATTACTTGTTTTTGGAGCTTGTAATAACGATGATAATGTAGTTCAGGAAAATGCAGTTGCATTTGCAGCAACATCTCTAAACCTTACTGCAGCAACAACTCCAATCGAAATTAAATTTGCTTCTCCAACAGCTTCAGCTGGATCATTAACATTAACTGTTACTCAAACAGCTGTAGCCAATGGTACAGATTTTACTACTTTGCCTGCAATAACGGCAAATACAGTTGTAATTCCTTTTGCAAAAAATGTTTCATCTGTATCTTTTACTTTCAATAAACTAATTGATGCTGTTGAAGGACAAGTAAAAAATGTTGTTTTTACTATAATAAGTGCAACGATTGATAATACAATTATCACAGTTAGTGAAAATAAATCTATTCAGGTTAGTTTTAACGAGACTGCTTCTTTAGGAAGTTCTTTGTCTCCTGAAGTTGGTGGGCCATTAGAGCCAAATCAAGTTTATGTTGATTTGAGTAGTGGAATGATGACAAAAGCAGTAAGATCTTCTTGGGAATTAGGGTTTTATTCTGGAACTGAATTTAGAGTTGCATTAAACAGTTCTATAAATATGGCAGCGAAAGAATTGTCAACTACTAACATTGATGAAGTTCAGGTTGAAGATAATTCTATGATTATTTCTCAAGGAAGTGGAGTTGCGACCCAAATTGATGATCCAACAGGTGACATCTTAAAAACTGCGATTGCAGAAGTTTCAGCGACAGATGCTAACAATAAAGTATATTTAATATATTTAGGAAATGCTACAGCTGCAGCAGATCCTGTTTTAGGAAAAGAAGGTTCAGTTGGAGGAGCAGCAAGAGGATGGAAAAAAATTAGAGTTTTAAAAAGTGGAAATGATTATAAAGTTCAATATGCTGATATAGCCGCAACAACTCATGAGGAAGTTGTAGTAAGTAAAAATACAGCTTACAACTTTACGTTCTTTAGTTTACTAGATAAAAAAACGGTAAGTGTTGAACCTCAAAAAGTACAATGGGATATCAATTTCACAACGTTTACAAATATTATTCCTGGTGCTACAGCGACTCCATATTTCTATCCAGATTTTGTTTTGAGTAATTTAAAAGGTGGAGCAAAAGCATATCAGGTTCTTGTTTCAGATGCTGTTACGTATGATAATTTTACATTAGCAAGTGTTGATAATGCTAAATTTACTGCAGACCAGAGAAATATTGGATCTAACTGGAGGGGAACTAGTGCTACTGTAGGCGGAACAACAGTTTCACAGTTTGTTCTTAAAACAGATCGCTTCTTTGTTATAAAAGATCCAGCGGGTAATATTTATAAATTAAAATTTACAGGTGGAGCATTAGTTAATCTAGAAAGAGGACATCCAACATTCCAATATGCTATCTTGAAATAAAAATAATACTAATAACCTCGGATATTATTATTCGAGGTTCATTCTCAGATAAACAATATTTAACTTTTCAATTAGTTAATAACTTGGTTTTTTTATTTTTTTTTGATAGAGGTTAGAGTTTTTTCTAGCCTCTTTTTTTATGAATTTATAATTCATTTTCATAAATACGATATGCAAACATTACTAATTAAAACTTTAAACCTTTGCACCTCTGAATCTTTGAAACTTTCTAACTTTGTTCTATATTTGCAACTTCAAAAAAAACAATACTATGTTTGATAATTTAAGTGATAAATTAGATAAAGCGTTCCATATATTAAAAGGACACGGTAAAATTACAGAAGTAAACGTTGCCGATACCTTAAAAGAAGTTCGTCGTGCGTTACTTGACGCCGATGTTAACTTTAAAATTGCAAAAGATTTTACTGCAAGAGTAAAAGAAAAAGCAATCGGTCAGGATGTATTAACGACCCTTCAGCCAGGTCAACTATTGGTGAAGTTGGTAAAAGATGAGCTGACTGAATTAATGGGAGGCGATGTTGCCGGTGTAAACCTTTCAGGAAATCCAACAGTGATTTTAATGTCAGGATTGCAAGGTTCGGGTAAAACGACTTTCTCTGGAAAATTAGCTAATTTTCTAAAAACTAAGAAAAATAAAAAACCACTTCTTGTAGCGTGTGATATCTACCGTCCTGCGGCGATTAATCAGCTTCATGTTGTGGGAGATCAAATAGGTGTTGAGGTGTACTCAGAACCGGAAAATAAAAATCCTGTAGAAATTGCTCAAAACGCAATCAAACATGCCAAAGCAAACGGTTTCAATGTGGTTATCGTCGATACAGCAGGACGTTTAGCAGTAGATCAGGAAATGATGGACGAAATTGCTCGTGTTCACAAAGCAATTCAGCCTCAGGAAACCTTGTTCGTTGTCGATTCTATGACAGGGCAGGATGCTGTAAATACTGCAAAAGCTTTCAACGATATCCTGAATTTTGATGGAGTTATCTTAACGAAATTAGACGGTGATACGCGTGGTGGAGCAGCGCTTTCCATCAAATCGATTGTAAACAAACCAATTAAATTTGTTGGTACCGGAGAAAAAATGGAAGCTATTGATGTTTTCTACCCGGAACGTATGGCTGAGCGTATCTTAGGAATGGGAGACGTTGTGTCTCTTGTTGAAAGAGCTCAGGAACAATTTGATGAAGAAGAAGCGAGAAAACTTCAAAAGAAAATCGCTAAAAACGAATTTGGTTTTGATGATTTCCTTACGCAGATTCAACAAGTTAAAAAAATGGGTAACATGAAAGACCTGGTTGGAATGATACCAGGTGCTTCAAAAGCCATGAAAGATGTTGAAATCGAAGATGATGCTTTCAAGCATATTGAAGCGATTATTCACTCAATGACACCGGGAGAAAGAAGCAAGCCCGCCATTATCGATGTAAAAAGAAAAGCCAGAATCGCTAAAGGTTCGGGAACTAAGGTTGAACAGGTAAATCAGTTAATGAAACAGTTTGACCAAATGAGTAAGATGATGAAGATGATGCAGGGACCGGGCGGAAAAAACCTGATGAAAATGATGGGCGGTATGAAAGGAATGCCAGGCGGAATGCCGAGATAAATAAAATTTGTTTAAGGTTTAAAGTTTCAGGTTATTTGAAGTTTTAGACCTTAAATTTTATAATAAAATTGATTAATAAAAAGAGTTTCTGCATTTAGAAACTTGAAACTTTAAACTTGAAACCTTTTAAGAAAATGCAAATACTAGACGGTAAAAAAACATCTGAAGACATTAAAAACGAAATCGCAGCCGAAGTTCAATCCATAAAAGCAGCAGGAGGAAAAGTACCTCATTTAGCAGCAGTATTAGTTGGAAATAACGGAGCAAGTTTAACTTACGTGGGAAGTAAAGTAAAATCCTGCGAGCAAATTGGTTTTGATTCCACTTTAGTAGCTTTGCCTGAAGATATTACCGAAGCAGATTTATTAGCAAAAATTAAAGAACTAAATGAAGATGACAACCTGGACGGCTATATCGTTCAGTTGCCATTGCCAAAACATATTGATGAAGAAAAGATTCTTTTAGCAATTGATCCGGACAAAGATGTAGACGGTTTTCACCCGACAAACTTTGGAAGAATGGCTTTAGAAATGGAAACATTTATTCCCGCAACCCCTTTCGGAATCATGCAATTATTAGAGCGTTATAAAGTTGAAACTGCTGGAAAACACACTGTAGTTATTGGTAGAAGCCATATCGTAGGCCGTCCAATGAGCATTTTGATGAGCCGTAAAGGAAATCCTGGAGACTCAACAGTTACTTTAACACACAGTCGTACTAAAAACTTAGAAGAATTCACTAAAAATGCTGACATTATCATTACCGCTTTAGGAGTTCCTGAATTTTTAAAAGGAGATATGGTAAAAGACGGCGTTGTAATTATTGACGTTGGAATTACCAGAGTTGACGATGCTTCCAACTCAAAAGGATATGTGATTAAAGGCGACGTTGATTTTGATGAAGTAAGTAAAAAAGCATCTTTTATCACACCTGTTCCGGGAGGAGTAGGACCAATGACAATTGCGATGTTGCTTCAAAATACACTCTTAGCTAGAAAAATCAGAAGCAGAAAATAATATTTCATAGAATTCATAAACAAAACCCATTCACACGAATGGGTTTTATTGTTTTAATATTTAATTAATAGTTTAAAGTTTTGGTTCTTAAAAATAAAAGATACTTTTGCCACACTAAAAAAACACTTCTCCAAATGGACGATTATTATTCGTTAGTATTAAATTAAAGTAGCTTTTGAAATCTTTCAAAATGCTGCAATAACACCTGTATTTTGAAATGAAAGCCTTTTACACAAACAATAACGGATTAATTGAAATCCCAAAATGGACTCCAAACTGCTGGATTAATATAGAATCTCCAACAGCAGTAGAAAAAGCATATTTACTACAAGAACTTCAAATTCCAGAAGCATTTTACAACGATATTGAAGATATTGACGAAAGACCCCGTATCGAAATCGAAGATGGATGGACACTAATTATTATGCGCGTTCCGATAAAAAGTAACGACATTAAACTACCTTTTCAAACTATTCCGCTTGGGATCATTTTTAGAGACGATATCTGCGTTACGATTACTTTTTATAAAACAGAAATCATCTCAGACTTTGTTTTATACTCTCAACGAAAAAATATTGAAATCAAAGACAACCCGGATTTGGTTTTGCGATTGTTGCTTTCATCCAGTGTGTGGTACTTAAAATATCTCAAACAAGTCAATCAAAAAATAAAACTGGCCGAAGATAATTTGGAGAAATCAATCAAAAATGAAGAATTGCAGGCATTGCTTCAAATCGAAAAATGTCTGGTTTTCTTTATTACATCGCTAAAAGCAAATGACGTTTTATTCCATCGAATTAAAAATTTAAAAGCACATAAGGCAAATTACGATTTGGATTTATTAGAAGATGTTGAAATCGAGTTGAGCCAGGCGCAGGATACAGCCAATATTTATAGCAACATCCTAACCGGAATGATGGATGCCTACGCATCTGTAATCTCAAATAACATGAACAATATCATGAAGCAGATGACTTCAATTTCTATTATTTTGATGATCCCAACTTTAATAGCAAGTCTGTACGGAATGAATGTACCAAATGGGCTGGAAGAAAGTAAATTTGGTATCTGGATTCTACTTTTTGTTTCTGTTGCTTTGTCAGCTTTAGGAGTGTTTTTATTTAAAAGAAGAAGATGGTTTTAATGAGAATTTAAAAATAAAATATATAAAGGCCTGTTCATTTGAATAGGCTTTTCTGTTTTATATACTTAGGTCGTGACCGTATTTGCTAAAGATCTGCATTCCTGTAGAAATAATTTTCTCATCAATAAAAATAAAATCGGATTTTTATATTGTCATTTCAAAATAAAACATAACTTTGCAACACAAAGTACTTTATTTATGAATCAGCAGCACCAGGAAGATTTAGCACATATTCGTTCAATGATGGAACGCTCTTCAAGATTTATATCCTTAAGCGGACTCTCAGGAGTTTTTGCAGGTTTGTCAGCTTTGATAGGAGGATTGTATGTTTATCAGTTGTTTAAAGCCAACGGAATGGATTATTTAAATGACGAGCACAGGTTATATTCGACCAATCTGGTTTCAGAATTATTTTGGATTGCGATTATAATTTTAGTCAGTGCATTTGCATTCGGAATCTTTTTTACCATTAGAAAAAGTCGAAAATACAATTTACCAATCTGGACCTCTGCGACAAAAAAAATGCTGTTCAATCTCGCGGTTCCGCTTGTGGCAGGAGGAATATTTTGTCTGGCATTACTCTATCACGGATATTTTGGTCTGGTTGCGCCATCTACTTTGATTTTTTACGGGCTTGCTGTTATAAATGCTGAAAAATATACTTTTTCAGATGTTAAATATTTAGGTTTTTGTGAGCTAATTTTAGGATGTATTTCTCTTTTTTATATTGGATATGGTTTGATTTTTTGGATCATAGGCTTTGGTATTTTACATATCTTGTACGGACTAATCATGTTCAAAAAATACAAATAACCAATGGGAATCATTGATAAATTAAATAAAGATTTTGAAAGCCGCGTCAGATTGGGGATTATGTCCGTTCTGATGGTCAATGAATGGGTTGATTTTACCGAAATGAAGACTTTATTGAATATCACAGACGGTAATTTAGCCAGCCATTCATCGGCACTTGAAAAATCGGAATACATTGAAGTAAAAAAAGAATTTGTTGGTAAAAAACCAAAAACTTCTTATCAGGTGACACCGCTTGGACGTGCCGCTTTCAAAGAGCATTTATCGTATCTTGAAAAATTAATGAAACCGTAATAACTATATTTTTTTGTCTAATAACTTTGAAAAACAAAGTACTTTTAAATTAATTGAAATGAAAAAACTACATTTTATTTTAGTCAGCAGTTTACTATTTACGCTGCTTTTTTACAAACAGGAATTAGGTGTTAACCTTGGTATCTTCGGATTAGCACTAACGGCCTTAATTTGCTATTTCTTCCAGGATCGGTTTACCCACAGGTCACATTTGATTTTGGTGATTACCTCGATATTGTCTTGTTATGCTTTTGCCTGGTATGGTGATTTTGCTTCTTTTTGGGCTTTGGCATTGTCGCTGGTCTTTTTGCAATTCAAAACACAGGAGCCTAAACTTAAATTGCTTCAGGTATTTCCACTGATATTCGTAAACGGAGTTGCTTCTTTAGGGCGTATCTTAATGTTTAGCCAATACCTTCCGAAAAGGAAAGTAAATAACGGTTTTGCCAAAAAACTGATTGCCTATTTTATTATTCCGGCAGTATTTCTGGGATTGTTTTTTATTGTTTACTCTTTCGGAAGCAACCACTTTTCCTCTCTGTTTACAGACTATGAGTTAGATCTTGACCTCTGGCAGCTTTTAGTAATTAGCGTTTTAGGATTTTATATTTCATTCAATTTTTGGAATTACTGGATTCCTGAAGTATGTTACGAAAAAAATCAGCTGTTGGACAATGATTTTAACGATGAAATTAAAACTCAAAACGAAAGTTCTTTTTCGTTTCTTGATATTGACTTCGAAAGAAAAAGCGGCGAGATTACTTTAGTACTTTTAAACATACTGATTTTGGTCTTTATTGCTACATACAATTACGAGCAGTTTTTTGAAGCTGTCCAAAAAACAAACCTGAGTTCAGATACTCACGAAAGGGTAAATTCAGTTATTTTCTCAATTATTATGGCTGTTGGAGTAATCTTATTTTACTTCAAAGGCGGATTCAATTTCGATATAAAAGCAACAAGTTTAAAGAAATTAGCCAAAATCTGGATTGTCCTGAATGGTATTTTGATCTTAAGCACGATTGTTAAGAATTCAGAATATGTTGCATTTTTTGGATTAACATACAAAAGGCTGGGTGTGTATGCATTCCTGATTTTAGTCACGATTGGTTTAGTTTACGCTTTTCTAAAAATTGTTAGACAAAAAACAAATGCCTACCTTTTTAACCAAATGGTCTGGTATTGCTACGGACTATTGTTATTGTGCAGTTTTGTCAATTGGGGAAATCTGATTACCACTTATAATATCTCGGTAAACAAAGGAGTCGAACCGGTATTTTTAAGTGATTTAAATTTTAATGATGAAGTGAGAAGGGAATATTTTTTAAAGAATAATTTGAATGGTAAGGTCAAAGAAGCAGCAAGAGAATACGAGATTGATTCTTATCAGCAAAAATCGTTTTTATCAAAACCACTGTATTATGCTTTTTTGAAAGATAGATAGTTATAAGAAACTAAATCCTGCTTTATTTTTATGGAGTAGGATTTTTTGTATAAAATATTCGTTTTTATTGTAAAATACAATTTTTTACTTGATAAAAAGCAAATAATAACGTTGAATGAACAGGTAAGCAAAAGTTATTAAGAAATACTTTGTTATATTTGGCATCTGTAATTTTCTGATTCTGTCAGTTAAATATGCCTTAATTAGTAAAATTATATGAACTAAAAAATATTTATTAATTTAACCTTAAAATTATTACCATGGAAAAAACTACTCTTTATTCTCCAACTGAAAAAATTTATCCACCTGGAGAACTTTTACCAGTAAAATTAGACCCAGATAGTGTAGGAAAGATAAAATTTCCTGAAAGAACAAATAGAATGCTTTTATCTCCACTTGTTGAAGCTTATTTTACCAAAGAGAAACAGCTTCTTGTTAGAGCGGTTGTTTTTATTGCCAAAAAAGAAGAGGAAAATTTAGATTTTCGTATTTATCAAAATTGTTACATTGATCTTGAAGGGAAGCCACAATTGCAATTTTTTGTTGCTTATGATTTAGTAGAAACAAAAGAAACCACCTTTTTTGTTTACGAAGTCGCTTTTACAGTTAGTAGCATACCATATGGACCTGATGCATTGTCTAAAATAAAAACAATTGAAACTTTCCTTTGGGATATAGATCCGGTAACTTCAAGAGGAACCGTAACTGTAGTTCAGGACGGTAATTAAAATGAACGTTAGTTTCTTTTTGTTAAAGATAATGATTAAAATTAAATCTTTATTTTTAGTACTGATTTGTTTTCCTGTTCTTGTTTTTTCTCAATTGAAATCAAATAGTAATTTATTCAGATTTGAAATTAAAAATAAGGCAAAAGAATTCAATAAGGAAATAAATTTTAATAAAGCCCAATATTTTTTTTTAGAAAGCAACTGGGATTCTACATTAGTATATTCCATGAAGCAATTAAGTAGTTCCGATAATAAAGAATTAAATGATTTTTGCCATTATTTTAGAGCAACAAGTTTCAACAAAAAAAAACTATTTAATGAAGCTAAAAAAGAATTTGATTTAATTTCATCGAAGTTTAGATTTTACTACAAAGTTAAATTAACCCTAGGTGAAATTGCATTAAAGCAAAATGAGTTTCAAAAAGGACTAGAATATTTTGAAGAAATTGAGAATCTCCCCAATTCATTTGAATATGATTTAAAAAGTAGCACAGTCTTGCATAATATAGGTTTATGTTATTTACATCTTAAAAAAAATGATGAAGCAGAAAAATATCTATTCAAGGCCTCTACTTTGCAAGAAATGGATAAAGACACTTTGTTGCTTATTGGTTCGTATATAGATATAGCCAATTTATACTATGAACAATATAAGGATAATCAGGCAATTCCTTACTTTAAAAAAGCATATGAGTTATCAAAAAAAGTAAAATCATTTGATTTAAAAATTGCGGCAGTACTTAATATGGCTGTAGTAGAAGAAAACAGAAAAAACTTCCCATTAGCCTTAACGTACAGAAAAGAATACGAAATCTGGAAAGATTCTCTAAACGACCAAAATAAAGTTTGGGCAATTGCAGATCTGGAAAAGAAGTTTGCCATTAAGCAAAAACAAAAAGAAGTAGACGTTCTCGCTGCAGAGAATAAAGCAAAAATAGCCGAAAGAAATGGGTTTCTCATTTCTTCGGTTTTATTGTTTGTACTGTTGGGTACCGGAGTTTATTTTTACCGGCAGAAAATCAGGAACAATAAAATCATCTTAGCGCAGAAAAACGAACTGGATGAACTGAACGCAACAAAAGACAAATTGTTTTCGATTGTGAGTCATGATTTGCGTTCTTCGGTAAATGCATTGAAAGTGAGTAATAGTAAACTTTTAGACAATCTGGAAAGTAAAAACTATACGGAACTTGATGTTTTACTGCACAAAAACAGTTCAATTGCAAGCGGAGCATACAATTTATTAGACAACCTGCTTAATTGGGCTTTATTGCAGACCAAACAAGCTTATTTTTATCAGGAATCTTTACATCTCGCTTCAATTGTACAGCATGTAGAATACAATTACAAACCGTTGATGTTAAACAAAAACATCAATTTCAAAAACAATGTTGCTACAGCAGATCATGTATTTGCAGATCTCGATTCGCTTAAAATAATAATCAGGAATTTTTTAGACAATGCTATTAAATTCTCCAAAGAAAACGGAACGATTTCAATCTATTCACGTCCTTCATCAGAAGAGTTTTGTTATTTAGTGATTGAAGACACCGGATTAGGAATGAACGAATCAACGAGGAAGGAATTATTAAAAGAAACTATTTTGCTTTCTAAAAAGCAAAACGATGATATAATAGGAACGGGATTAGGAATGCAGTTATGTAAAAGCCTGATTCGAAAAAATGAAGGAAAACTCGATATAGAGAGTGAAGAAAATGTTGGAACCAGGATCATCATAGCGTTACCAAAGTTTAAAAATCATGGATAATATAAATGTTCTTATTGTCGAAGACACACCCGAAGAAAGCGACGCACTGGTAAAAGTGCTTTCTGAAAATAATTATAATATTGTTGGCGTTGCCCGGACTCATCAGGAGGCACTGACCCTATTTTACCAAAACACAATCGACATCGTGGTTATCGATGTTTTTCTGGACGGCAAACCGGACGGAATCACCTTTGCCGAAACCATTAATATTGTGCCTAACGGACAAAAACCATTTGTTTTTTTAACCAGTTCTAAGGATCGTCAGATTTTCGAGAGAGCAAAACTTACTAAACCTTTTAGTTTCTTATTAAAACCTTTTAATGAACTTGAAATTTTGTATGCACTGGAAATGGCTGTAGAGAAATTTTACGAGCAAACGAATGTTTTTCACAGCGAAGATCAAAATACGGTCATAAGCAGTGATTCACTTTTTATTAAAAAAAACAAAGTTTTAAAGAAAGTTCAAATCAAGGATATTTTATACATTGAAGTTGAAGACCGTTATTGCAATATTATTACGGACGCAGAGAAATTTGTTATTTTAATATCCTTAACCAAAATTATTCAACTGCTGGATGCCGCTAAGTTTTGCCAAACGCACCGAAATTATATAGTAAACCTTAGTAAAATTGAGCAGATAAATGTAAATGACAATCTGATCATTCTGAAAGGAAATCATAAAGTTACTTTGAGTGACAAGTATAAAGACTTCGTAAAAAACTTTCGTATTTTAAAATAAGATAACTGCTTTCGAAAATATTTAAAATTAAAAATCCTTCAGATTTCTGAAGGATTTTTGTTTATGATAAAAATCAATAATCACCTTTTTTCTTAAATCGGGGATCGTGTTTCGAAATAAATTCGGTTCTTCTTTTTGGAGTTTCCGGTTTTGGAAAACTTGCTTCTTCAGTTTTGCTTGAAGGTTCAATTAACTGATTTAATTCTTTGATTTCAGCATCTGTCAAATCTCTGTAACGGCCAACGGGAACATCCAGTGAAATATTGATAATACGGATACGTTTTAGTGCCGTAACTTCATAGCCTAAATACTCAGACATTCTTCGGATTTGGCGGTTTAAACCTTGTGTCAGAATGATTTTGAAAGTGTATTTGCTAATCTGCTCTACTTTACATTTTTTGGTAACAGTATCTAAGATCGGAATACCATTTCCCATACGTTGTATAAAACGTTCCGTGATTGGTTTGTTTACCGTTACGGTATATTCTTTTTCGTGATTGTTTCTGGCACGTAAAATCTTGTTTACAATATCACCGTCATTCGTCATGAAAATTAATCCTTCACTGGCTTTGTCCAATCTCCCAATCGGAAAAATACGTTTTGGATAATTGATATAATCGACAATGTTATTTCTAACTTCTAAATTAGTGGTGCATTCAATTCCGGTTGGTTTGTTGAAAGCCAGATAGATCATTTTTTCGTGTTTTTCAACGATTAGTTTTCCGTCTATGCGCACTTCGTCATCCGGTGAAACTTTGGTTCCCATTTCAGGCACTGCTCCGTTTATGGTTACACGTCCTTCTTCAATGAGTTTATCCGCTTCCCGACGAGAACAATAACCTGTTTCTCCAATGAATTTATTAAGGCGTTTTAGATTTTCTTCCATAATGCAAAAGTAGTCAAAAATTAGACTTCTTAGATTTTTAGATTGTTAGACTTTTAGATTGTTAGACTTTTAGATTTTTAAAACTAAAAATGAATTTTTAATTTTAACCTCAGAAACTCAGAAAAAAAATCTTTGTTTCTTTGGGTCTTTGCAACTTTGAACCTTTTTATTTATCATGAAAGCCTGAGCTGTCTTTTGGAGTTTCCTTGCGGTCAAACATCCCATAATCACGAACTACAGAGGCAATTCTTAAATGATAGTCTTTAAAAATTTCATTTCTGCCTTTGGACTGAGCATGACGGTGCATTTCGAGATTTCTCCATTGCTGAATGCTTTCTTCGTCTTTCCAGAAAGACAAGGACAAGACTTTTTCGGGATTGCTAAAACTCTGGAATCTTTCTATCGATATGAATCCTTCAATATGATCTAATTCAGGTCGCAAGCTTGCGGCAATATCAAGATATTCTTCTTTTTTTCCTTCGTTCGGAATAACTTCAAAAATTACGGCTATCATAATTATTTAGATATCTTAGATTATTAGATTATTGGACTATTAGATTTTTTTAGAAAATAGTAAAAGAACTTAGATTTTTAACTTAAGATGAAAATAAAAATTCAATCACTTTCTGATATAATTCATCATCGTGCATTCCGTGACCTAATCCTTTAGTTTCGACAAACTGACTGTTCTTCCAATTACTGGCGATTTTTTTACCTTCTTCAAAAGCAACAATCTTGTCCGAAGTATCGTGTGCAATCAGCCCCGAAACATTAAATTCTGAAGCAAATTTTTGTCCGGAGAAATCTTCTAGTTTAAAATTGAAATGGGTTAAAAAACGGTTTTCTAATAACGAATACATTTTAGTATTTAAACTCAGCATGGAAACGTAATTGTCAATCAACGTTTTTAAATCTGATGGTGCTCCTAAAATAACCATTTTATTGATACTGGTATTAGGAAATAGATATTGATGATAAACGCAGGCAGCACCGCCAATAGAATGACCAATAATAATATTGGGTTGATATTTTTCTACTGCCTTATTGATGAACTCGGCATAAAGCGGTACATTAAATTCTTTCCCGCTGCTTTGTCCGTGGGCAGGTCCATCAATAGCAATAATCGTGCTTCCTGATTTCTGAAGATAAGGCAGCGTTTTTTTCCAGCGTGAAGAATTGCTCTCCCAGCCATGAACGAGTAAAATTTTGGTTTCATTCCCTTTCCATATGTAGGTTTGAAAATGATGTTCGTTATGGTGAAACGTTTCTGTTTCCGTGTTTCTTAAAATTTTGGGCAAACTTTCTTTTAGTAATCTGCCATCTCTTGGCTGACTGAAAAGTGCGTATGAAAGTTCGACAGCTTTTTGCGGACGCACATAACTCAGGAAGTTAATGTATTGGCCAACCGATTTTAATGTAATAAAACGAATTCCTTTTTTGAGTCCCAAAACCAGCAAATTTTATTGTAAAAAAAAGTCCCGATGTTGATCGGGACAATTTATTTAGATTTTAGCGAACAATTGTTCCATTTTTTCTTTCTCTTCATCAGCCAGTACGCTGTCGACTAAGATTCTTCCTGAATGCTCATCAGTGATGATTTTCTTTCTGGAAGCAATTTCTACCTGAGTCTGTGGCGGAATCGTGAAGAATGATCCTGCAGAAGCTCCTCTTTCGATAGATACTACTGCTAAACCATTACGAACACTACTTCTGATTCTGTTGTAAGCAGCTAATAATCTAGCTTCAATTTGCTCAGAAAACTCCGCAGATTTCTCCGTTAAGAAGATTTCCTCTTTTTGAGTTTCAGACATAATAGCATCCAATTCAGATTTTTTATGCTTCAAATGGTTGCTTTTAGCTTCTAATTTTTCTTTTAAATTAGAGATAACTTCTTTCTTATGCTCGATAGAAGCTTTCATTTCTTTGATTTGCTTTTCAGCCAATTGAATTTCTAATTCCTGAAATTCAACTTCTTTGGTCAAAGAATTAAATTCTCTGTTATTGCGAACTGATTCTTGTTGTTTTGTGTATTTTTTGATAACCTCTTTGTGCTCTTCAATAGCGTTTTTCTTAGTTTTGATAAGATCCTCAACTACTTCAAGTTCACTTTTAAGTTTTTCTGAACGAGTGCTTAAACCTGCAACTTCATCTTCTAAATCTTCAACCTCTAATGGAAGTTCCCCTCTTACGTTTCTGATTTCGTCAATTCTCGAGTCAATAAGCTGTAAATCGTATATTGCTCTTAACTTGTCCTCAACACTTAATTCTTTCGTATTCGCCATATTCTATAAGTACTTAACTGGATTTGTATTTTCTTCTGATAAAATGATTGCAAAATTAAGGATTTTTTTCCTAAGATAATCAACAATATAATTTTTTGTATAGCGTTCGCTCTCAAAATGACCAATATCGGCTAAAAGTAGACGATTTTCGGCTTCATAAAACTGATGGTATTTTAAATCAGCGGTTAAAAAAACATCAGCGCCAGACTGAATTGCATTTTTGATGGCAAAACTTCCTGATCCTCCCAAAACAGCAACCTTCTTTATTTTTTTTCCTGTAAAGGCTGAATGACGAATACCATCGGCAATCATTTTGTCTTTTACGAAATATAAAAAGTCTTTTTCATTCATTTCAGAATCCAATTCACCAATCATCCCTAAACCAATATTTTGATGAGAATTTTGAAGATCATAAATTTCATAAGCTACTTCTTCATAAATATGATTTGCAAAAAGTGCTTTTAAGATTCTGGATTGTAAATGTTTTTCAAAAGTAACTTCGATTTTTATTTCTTCAGTTTGGGTTAATTCATCACGTTCTCCAATTACGGGATTGCTTTCAGAATTGCCTTTGTAAGTTCCAATTCCGTTCGAATTAAAACTGCAATTATCATAATTGCCAATAGTTCCTGCACCGGCATCAAATATCGCCTGACGTACTTTTTGCGCATTCTCAGGAACTGTATAAGTCACTAATTTTTGAATGAAATTTTGCTTCGGAATCAAAACCTTAATATTGATTAAACCTAAAGCATCACAAAATATTTTGTTTACGCCTTGCGAATGATTGTCTAAAGCAGTGTGAACGGCATAAATAGCAATGTCGTTTTTGATGGCTTTTAAAATGGCGCGCTCAACATAATTCTTGCCTGTAATTTTTTTGATTCCGGAGAATAATATCGGATGAAAACAAACTACGAAGTTGCAGTTTTTAGTGATTGCTTCTTCAATTACATTTTCCAAAGCATCGTGGCAGACCAAAACTCCGGAACTTTCTGTTTCTTCATCACCCACTAAAAGTCCAACGTTGTCAAAATCTTCGGCATAAGCCAAAGGAGCCATTTCTTCGAGAACTTCTATTATATTTTTGATTTTCATTTTCTACTTTTGTTTCAGATTTTAGGTTTCATGTCCTGTATACTTGAAACCTGAAACAAATTAACGAAAAAAATTATACTTTCGTAAAATGAATGTACTTCGAAAAATACTTTTCCCATTTGCCATTTTATACGGATTCATTACTACAATTCGGAATTTTCTTTTTGATAAAGGGATTCTGAAATCTACTTCATTTGATGTTCCGGTTATAGCTGTAGGAAATCTAAGTGTTGGTGGAACCGGTAAAACTCCTCAAATTGAATATTTAATACGGTTATTGTCGGATAATTACAGAATAGCAACATTAAGTCGTGGTTACAAGCGTAAGTCTGAAGGTTTTGTTTTGGCAGATACAACTTCTAATGCCGATATTTTAGGTGATGAGCCTTTTCAGTTTTATCAAAAATTTACAAATATTCAGGTTGCTGTAGATGCTAATCGAACTAACGGAATTACACAATTGCTTTCGCAGGCAATAAAACCTGAAATTATTTTATTGGATGATGCTTATCAACATCGAAAAGTAAAAGCAGGGTTTTATATTTTACTGACTGCGTTCGGTGATTTGTATGCGGATGATTTTATGCTTCCAACAGGAAATTTACGGGAGAGCAGGAGTGGAGCTGAAAGAGCAAATATTGTTGTAGTTACAAAATGTCCTAAAAATTTGTCTGATGAAAAGCAGGAAGAAATTCGTTTGAAATTAAAGTTAAACTGTTCACAGCAAATTTATTTTACTTTTATAGATTATGATAATACAGTTTATGGTCAGGATGAAAAAATCGATGTAAAAGATATTAAATCAGAAGCTAAAATACTTTTGGCCGGGATTGCAAAACCCAAACCTTTTTTTGATTTCCTAAAAAATGAAAAGGATGAATGTTTGACTTTTCCTGATCATCATCATTTTTCTGACAATGATTTAAATGAAATTCAAAACAAGGCTCAAGATAAAAAAATCATTACAACCGAAAAAGATTATGTTCGTTTAAAAGATACTGAGATCACTTCGAAATTGTTTTTTTTACCTATAAAAAGTACTTTCATCAATCATCATAAAAATTTTGATTCCACTATTTTGGAATATGTGAAAGGAAATTCATTTAATCAAAAAACTGAGCAATAGTGTTGTAGAATATTTCAGGAACAAAAGGTTTTGTAATGACATCATTCATTCCAAAAGATAAAAGCTGTTCTCTGTTTTCGTCTAACGAAATGGCGGTAAGGGCAATTATTGGTGTCGTTTTATTGAATTCCCGAATGAGCTGTGTAGCTGTTGTACCATTTATACCTGGTAAATGAACATCCATTAAAATCAAATCAAAACTTTTTGTTTTTAATAATTCGATTGCTTCTTCACCATTGTCAAGTATTTCGCAAAAAATGGATTTATTTTCGAGCATTTTTCGGGTAATCATCTGATTGATTTTATTGTCTTCGATCAATAATATGAGTTTGTTTTTTAATTGGTCGTCATTATAAGGTTGAGTTTCCTCAGTATTTTTAGAAATGTTTTTACTAATGTCGAAGTTTAATTTAAAACTGAAAGTAGAACCTTTACCAACTTCACTTTCTAAGTGGATTTTGCCTCCTAATAAGTGAATGAGTTTTTTTACAATCGTAAGTCCTAAACCTGTACCTCCATATTTCCGATTTACTTCTACAGAACCTTGTGAAAAACTTTCAAAAACTTTTTTCTGCTTGTCTTTTGCAATTCCGATTCCGGTGTCAGTAATCTCAAAATAAACTATTGCCTGTTCATTTTCCAGAGCGTACAGTTTGGCAGTAACAGTAACTTTTCCGTTCTGGGTAAACTTTAATGCATTGTTAATTAAGTTCAGGATTATTTGTGAAAGCTTAGTGGTGTCGCCAATTAAATTATCAGGGATAGCATCATCTATTTCCAACAGAAAATGATTATTGTTTGCTGCGGCTAATTCTTTTAAAGAATTCTGAATATTGTTAAGTAAAGCTTTTAAGTCGAAACTGATTTTTTCTATTTCAATTTTACTGGAATCGATTTTATTTATTTCAAGTATTTCATTGATAAATGTAGTGAGGTAATTTCCTGAGAATTTCAATGAATCTAAATATTTTAGTTGAGATTCTTTTGGGTTTTCTTCAAGTAATAAATGTGCAATGCCGTTAATCGCATTTAACGGGGTCCGGAGTTCATGGCTTACTGTAGATAAAAACTCGGTTCTGGCTCTTGAAGCTTCTTCCGCTTTGTTTTTTGCTAAAATAAGCTCTTTATTTTTCTCTTTTAGAACTAAATTATTTTGATTCCTAATAACATTGTTTTTGTAGAGAGCCAGACTCAATAAGGATAAAATAGAAATAAGTGCAATAGCTAAAATGCTGATTAATTTTGAATATCGATAGGTTTTAACCTGGGCTTTTTCTTCACTTTTTCTTCTTTCTTCATTTAAAAGATGAGTTTCATTGATTTTTTTATATTTATCAGAATTGAATTTACTGTTTTTTAATTTGAGAATATTATGTTCTATTTGATGATGTTCATTGAGATAACTGTAAGCGCGTTCGTATTCTTTGTTGTTTTTATAATATTGGCTTATTGCTAATATTATATTGGCTTTTTGGTTTAAATTTTGAATTTTTGCATTCGAATCAAGAGCATTATTAAAGTGTAAAATAGCAGAATCATTTCTCTTTAATTGTGTTTCTATTAATCCAAGCTGATAATAGGATTCTGATTTGATAGCTAGAGTTTTGGTGTTGTCTGGCCGTTGAATTATTTTTTTTAGTGTTTGGGAAGCTAAATCGTAATTTTTTAGGGATTTTAATTTCATCGCTTTCTGAAAATTCAAATATTCATAAGAATTTCTAAAATTCGTTTTGTCAATAACCCTAAGAGCTTTTTTATTGGTGCTGGCTAATTTGTTATAATACAAAAGACTATCTGTATCCGGCTTAGTTTGCGAATACAAAAAGGTGGAAAAAAAACTGATAAAAATAAAAAGATATTTCATGCTGTAATACTTTTTATAATGGAATCCTATGTTTTTTTCATCAGCAAAATTAAATCGATAAGCCTTGATGAGTAGCCTATCTCGTTATCATACCAGCCAACCACTTTTACCATTTTATCAATGACAGAAGTCAGTTGAGAGTCGAATAGGCATGAATTTGTATTGCCTATTACATCTACTGAAACGATTGGGTCTTCTGTGTAATCTAATATGTTTTTTAAATATGTTTTTGATGCATTCTCAAAAGCATCATTAATTTCTTCAATAGTCACAGCACGTTTTACATTGAACGTAATGTCTGTTAAAGATCCATCCGGAACCGGGACACGAATACCACAGCCTCCAATTTTTTGATGCAGATTAGGGAAGATTTTTGTGAGTGCTTTTGCTGCTCCGGTTGTTGTTGGAACAATTGATTGGCTGGCTCCTCTTGCTCTTCTTAAATCTTTATGTGGCTGATCGTGTAAGCTCTGATCAGTCGTATAAGAGTGAATTGTTGTGATGTAAGCTTGTTCAATACCACACAATTCATCAATTATTTTGATCATCGGAGCCGCATTGTTTGTTGTACAGCTTGCATTGGAAACAATTTTTTCGCTTCCGTCTAAAATCCCTTCATTTACTCCTAAAACAACAGTTTTTATGGTGTCTACTTCAGAAGGAGCAGAAAGAATTACTCTTTTGGCTCCTGCTTCAATATGTGCATTTAACTCTTCGTGGGTTTTATATTTCCCCGTTGATTCAATTACAAAATCTATATTCTGGCTTTTCCAGTCTAAATTGGAAATCTTATTTTCGTGAAAAAACAAATAATGTTTTCCATCAACTATTATGCTTTCCTTATCATGAGACACTGCAAAAGGCAAAACTCCATGAATGCTGTCGTATTTTATTAAATGCGACATTGTTTTGTTATCTGCAATATCATTAATTGCGACTACTTCAATTTCAGGATGGTTTAAAAGTAGTCGAAATAAATTTCTTCCAATTCTTCCAAAACCATTTATAGCAATTCTAGTTTTCAATTTTTTAGTCTGTTAATTCATTTAATCGGTTAAACAAATTAACGATTAACCGAATAAGCTTTTTATAATATATGTTTTTGTGCTTTGTAAGAGGAACGAACAAGTGGGCCGCTCTCTACATGACGGAATCCCAGTTCAAGTCCAAATTTTTCATATCTGGCAAATTGATCCGGAGTGATAAACTCTTTTACAGGTAAATGTTTTTTACTTGGCTGTAAATATTGACCAATAGTTACTACATCAACATTTGCATTGCGTAAATCAGTCATGGTTTGAAAAACTTCTTCTTCTGTTTCTCCAAGTCCTAACATGATTCCTGATTTGGTTCTGTTGATTCCTTTTTCTTTTAAATAGCGTAACACTTCTAAACTGCGGTCATATTTTGCCTGGATGCGAACTTCACGGGTCAGTCTGCGAACAGTTTCCATGTTGTGGGAAACAACTTCCGGATTTGCTTCTACAATTCGGTCAAGGTTTCTTTCTATTCCCTGAAAATCAGGGATTAAGGTTTCAAGAGTAGTATTAGGATTCATTCTTCGGATTGCTTTTACAGTTTCAATCCAGATAATAGAACCGCCATCTTTTAAATCATCTCTGTCTACACTGGTAATTACGGCATGCTTGATATTCATTATTTTAATAGAACGGGCCACTTTTTCAGGTTCGTCCCAGTCTACAGTTTCGGGTCTTCCGGTTTTTACACCGCAAAAGCCACAAGAACGGGTACATACATTTCCTAAGATCATAAAAGTTGCCGTTCCTTCACCCCAACATTCCCCCATGTTAGGGCAACTTCCTGAGGTACAGATGGTATTTAGACTATATTTATCGACCAAACCACGAAGTTCAGTATATTTTTGACCAATAGGAAGCTTCACTTTCAACCATTTAGGCTTCCCGGTTGGTATGTTTTCTATTGCGGTTTCCATACATTAAAATTGAACTACAAATATACGTAAAGTTGTAGAAGTTAAGGTACTGTCTAATTACTATCTTGTCGAGTTTATTGGTTAATTATCGATAATTTGTTAATTTTATATGATAAAACTGATGTCAATTTGAATAATAGAACAAAGATGTTGTTTTTTAACGCTTAAATAGGATAAAAAATAACCGTTTATATAAGTATATTTGTCTTGTTATTTTAAATTAAAAAAGGATGAAAAATAAATTTATAGTTTTAGGAATTCTATTTGCTTCTTTGAGCTTTACAAAAGTGCAGGCACAAATTAATTTTGGAGAAAAAGCGATAGGAGCAGTTCAAAAAGGTGTGGCTAGTTTTACTCTGACAAATGCAGATGCAGCTAAATTATCTAAAGAAGCTGTAGATAAATTAGATGCTGAACACGAAGTTGCCGGGCCAAATGATCCTTACACTCTAAGATTGAACAGGCTTTTTGGAAAACATACTTCTGGTGAAGGTTATACTTTAAACTATAAAGTGTATAAGATAAAAGAAGTAAATGCGTTTGCAACGGCAGATGGCAGTGTTCGGGTATATTCCGGATTAATGGATATTATGGATGATAATGAATTACTGGCTGTTATTGGTCATGAAATTGGTCACGTTGCTAATAATGATTCCAGAGATGCTATGCGTGCTGCTTATCAAAAAGAGGCTTTGCTTGATGGAGTTTCCTCACAATCTGCAACCATTACAAGTATCACGGATAGTCAGTTAGGGAAAATTGGAAGTGCTATGATTGACAGTAAACATAGTCGTAAACAAGAAGCCGAAGCTGATTTGTTTGCTTATGATTTTATGAAGAAAAATGGTTATAATGTTAATGCTGAGGAATCTGCATTCCGAATTTTAGCCAAAATGAGCGAAGGTGCACAAGCTTCTTTTTTAGATAAGATGATGAGTTCGCATCCGGATTCAAAACAAAGAGCTGAAGATGCAAAAAAGAGAGCTGAAAAAGACGGTGTGTATAAAGCATATGTTCAACAAAAAATAGACAATACAGCGCCAGTAGTTAAGAAAACAACAGCTACAAAAAAAACGACCACAAAAAAAACAACTACTACTAAAAAGAAATAATTGTTTTTAAATTAAAACAATGCCCGACAAGTTTTAAACTTGTCGGGTTTTTTATTTGAAATTAACCCAAAACGTGATGTGCCAATACTTTTTGTACATCATATACGTTTACTGATTTATTAAATTGTTTAACAATACTCGGTTGTTGTTCACTTGAAATCCAGATTTTTAATTCGGCGTCAAGTTCAAAAGTTCCTGCAGTTTCAACACTAAATCGGGTAATACTTTTGTACGAAATTGATTTGTATTCCGTTTTACTGCCTGTTAAGCCTTGTACATCAACTAAAATCAATCTTTTATTAGTGAAGATAAAAGTGTCACGAATTAATTTAAAACCCATTTCGATTTCTTCATTATCGGTTAAAAGCTGTCCGTATTTTTTAATTAAATCTTCCTGACTTACTGAACCGGCATTGCCAAGAATAGCTGAAAATATTCCCATTTTTTATTTTTTAATATTGTTACAATTAATTTGTTTTTATAAACAGTTGTAAAAGTAATTAAAATATGAAAGAATGTATTTTTTTAATGATTAAGAAGTTAATTTAAGTGTGATTTTATTATAAATAATTTAAATAAAAGGTATAAAAAAAAGCAGAACCTAAATTCTGCTTTTTCGTTTAATTATTCCATTTCTGTTTTTATCGTTATCGGGAGATTGTAGGCTGTTCGTACAGCTTTTCCGTCTAATATCCCGGGAGTCCATTTCGTTTTTAGTGATTTCAGAACGCGTATCGCTTCTTTTCCTAATCCGTAACCAGGATCGTTTTTTACTGTAATATCAGTCATAGAACCATCTTTTTCGATTACAAAGGAAACATATACTTTTAATGTTTTTTCAGTATCCAGTTCAGGTCTGTTGAAGTTGTTTCCTACGTAAGTGTAAAATTTGCTCATTCCTCCTGGAAATTCAGGCATTTTGTCTAATATAGCACTGTTTACTATGGTACTTCCAGTTCCGCTGTCAACTCCTGAGCCAGTGCCTTCTCCAGTCCCGCTACCCCCGCTTGTTGGTAATGCATTAACGGCAGTTCCTGTTCCATCTGAGGTATTGTCTGAAGTAGGAACGTTGTGTGAATTAGGAGCAATAATCTCAGGTGTAGCTTCATGAGTCGATGCTACTACAGGATTTGTTAATTGTACTTCAGTTGTTGCCGGAGCACTTTCCTGCATAGGTGGAGCAATTGGTTCTTCTGTTCTCGGCTGCACAATTTCCTGATCTATATTTACCGGAACTATTGGATCATCAAAAATTGTTGGTGGTGCTATTACTGTATTCGCAGATCTGAATTTGTTGATTACAACAGATGCAGTTCCTAATGTAGCGATTATTAGCAACGCTGTAAAAAGTGCGGTAATTGAATTTTTGGAACTTTCCTGACGTAATTGGTACGCGCCGTACTCTTTGTTTTTGTTCTCGAAAACAAGATCAGTCCATTTGGTTTCGTAAAGGCTTAATTTAGACATAGTAATTAGATTTAAAAGGTTAAGTAACATTAAATCATAAGCATGACAGATTTTTAGTTTTAACTAACAACGAAAACAAAGAACTTTTGGTATGTGGGATGTTTATTTTTTTAAGAATAAAACTGTAGATATCTTATTCTTATTCTAAAGATAGTGAATTATCTATTCCGTTCGATAATTTCTGCCAATAATTTTTTAGCACGAAGTAATTTTACTTTTACATTGCTTAAAGGCTCATCTATCTTGAGTGCAATTTCCTGATACGTCATTTCCTGAAAATAACGAAGCTGAATCACTTCCTGATAGTGGGGTTTTAATTCTTTGATGCACAAAAGCAAACGGGATAAATTTTGCTCCTTAATCAATGCATCTTCAGCAGATGGAGTAGGGTCGGCAATGTTGTATGCCTGTTGATCTTCGTTGTCTGTGATTTCTATAAAAAGATTTGTTTTCTTTTTGCGCAGCAGATCAATATAAACGTTTTTTGCAATACTTATTAACCAGGTATTAAATTGAAATTCCGGGTTATAAGTTGCAATTTTGTCGAAAGCTTTTGAGAAAGTTTCGATAGTAATGTCTTCGGCTACAGTTTCATTTTCAGTACGTTTTAGCATAAACCCGTACACTTCGTTCCAGTAAAAATCTAATAAAAAAGTAAAGGCGATTTGATCGCCTTCTTTTGCTTTTTCTATTTTAGAATTTATTTCCAATTTACTGGTTTTGAAAAAATATTAGTAATAAAGATATTAATTTGTGTGAATATGACAACGATTTCAATAACAGGAAACCAAATTTTTAAATCATTTTCTTTTAATTTACCTGCTGAGAATCCAATTACAATCCAGGCAATCGTATAACGGGTTGCTAATAATGCCAATACAGCAATCCATTGGAATTGGAAAGCCAATAAAAGGATAACTAATAAAAAAAATAATAATTGTGAGCTGTAAAAAAGTCCTAATTGAATTTTGTCAAAAAACTTATAGTAATTTGCTGTAGCGACGTGTCTTCTTTTTTGAGTAAACCATTCTCTGTAGGTTTCTTTTGGTTTTGAATAAGTGAAACTTTCAGGGCTATATGCAATTGTAGTGTTTGCCTTGTTTGCCGCCTGATTTACAAATAGGTCATCATCACCGGAACGAATCTGAATGTGATCTATAAAACCATTTACATTAAAAAATTCTTCTTTTTTATAAGCTAAATTTCTTCCAACACCCATGTATGGAAGTCCGGTTTTTGCCCATGAAAAATATTGCATAGCGGTAAGAACAGTTTCAAAACGAATAATTTTATTCAATAAAGAACGCTCTATTTTTTCATAACCTCCATAGCCTAATACAATAGTTTTATTGAGTGTAAATTGCGAAGTCATGGCAGTAATCCATTCTTTTGAATTTGGATAGCAATCAGCGTCTGTAAACAACAAATAGTCTTTTGTTGAAGCTTTTATACCTAATGTTAAAGCATATTTTTTATTTCCCCAAAATGCTTCGTTATTTTTTACTTTTACTAATCGGATGTTTGAATATTTTTCTTCAAATTCTTCAAAAACTTCTAATGTCTCATCACTTGAAGCATCATCAATTAAGACAATTTCAAAATCAGGATAATTTTGCTCTGCTAATAGTGGGATGTATTTTTTTACGTTTTCTTGTTCGTTTTTTGCACAGACAATTACAGAAACCGGAAGTTTTTTTGGCGTAATAGTTTGAGGTTTACCGAAAGCGAACTTTCCAAAAATCCCTAAGTAGTAAAAAATTTGTATGAATACAACGGCAATAAAAAAGTAAAGTAAAAGTATAAGCATTTGATTTTAATGTCTTTTAATTTTTGAATCTTGCGAGTGCAAATGTACTTATGAATTCCTAATTTTCAATAGTAAAACCGATTTACTTTCGGCATTTTGACATTTCTTTTGCAACGGCAATAGACTGAGGGTTTTCGGTTTTCTCTAATTCCGAAATTATGTTTTTATAGTTATGGTCGTCACGGTTTTGGGACAGTTTTTTCGTGGACTGAATTTCATCTATTTCGATCTCAAAACCAAAAATTCCTCTTGCTTCACGCATTGTTTTTGAAGATAAATTCTCTACTCGAACAGGATTTTCTGAATTTGCTTCATATTTATCAACTAATTTTTTAAGCTGTTCTATTGAAGTTGCTTCATCTACAATTTTAATTCTTCCGTAAACATGCACAGCTATATAATTCCAGGTTGGTACATTTTCATGATCGTACCATGACGAAGAAATATAGGAATGCGGACCGGTAAATACAGCTAAAACCTGATCATTTTCAGTAAAACCTTCTGCTTGCGGGTTTAGTTTTGAAATATGGCCCTGTAAAATTTCTTTTCCGTCAGCATTTACTTCAAGTTCTATTGGGATATGTGTTGCACATAGTTTTCCATTAGTCTGATTGATCAGGATTCCAAAACTGTTCTTTTTCAAAAAAGCTCTGATTTCTTCAGGATTTTCGTTTTTATAGATGTCTGGTGTGTACATATTAATGAATTAGTTCGTAACTAATGTTTTTTAAAATTAAATAAATTTTGATTAACACTGATCCATAAGATAAGAATTCCAATAAAAGTAAAACTAATTCCTCCAATTAAACATTGTGTTTTAAAATTATCAGAAAATAAACCTCCAAAAGAAGATAATAAATGTGATATCCTGCCCTCCCTGAAAAATTTGAATCTTAAAAGAATGTATAGTATGGCTGAAATTAAAATTGTATTTAAGGGAGAAAGTTTGTTTTTCCAATTTAAAAAAGTGATTATAATGATTCCTGCGAACAGACCCAAAAAGATCCATATATAAACCCCAGGCCAAAAACTCAAATTACTTTCCATCGTTGGGAACAATCTGTTCCAGCATTCTGATTTTTGATCCTGAAAATGATTTGCAGCACAAATAATCTCTTCGGCTACAGTATAAAATTTCAACTGCAGTATACCGTGAATTAGTAAAATTATTCCGAGTAACTGAAGTAAAATCACTCTGATATTGAGTTTTTTCATTTAGCCATTTAATTAATGAAATCTAATTTTAAATTACATTCACTTCAGCTTCAATATGAATGCCGAAAGTTTCAAAAACTGTTTTCTGAACTTCTTTTGAAACGGCTAGAATTTCCTGGCCAGTTGCATTTCCATAATTCACTAAAACCAAAGCCTGATTTTTGTGAACTCCGGCATCGCCAAAACGTTTTCCTTTAAAACCGGCTTGTTCAATTAGCCAGCCGGCAGGGACTTTTACTTCGGTTTCTGAAACTTCATAGTATTTCATCTCGGGAAACTTTTGATGGATTTTTTCGAAATCAGATTTTAATACAATCGGATTTTTAAAGAAACTTCCGCTGTTTCCTAATTCTTTCGGATCAGGTAATTTGCTTTGTCTAATAGCAATTACAGCGTTGCTGACATCTTTTAAAGTTGGTTTTGTAATGTTGTTTTTTGACAATTCAGCCAAAATATCTCCGTATGAAGTATTGATCTTATGATTGCGTCTGGTCAGTTTAAAAATAACCGAAGTAATGATATATTGATCTTTTACCTCATTTTTGAAGATACTTTCGCGGTAGCCGAAATTACATTCGGCATTAGTAAAAGTTTTCACTTCTTGTGTGGTAATATTCATCGCTTCACAGGAGACAAAAGTGTCTTTTATTTCGGTTCCGTAAGCACCAATATTCTGAACGGGAGTTGTGCCAACATTACCCGGAATCAGAGACATATTTTCTAAGCCTCCAAAATTGTTTTCGATAGTATAAAGAACAAAATTATGCCACACTTCGCCTGCCTGACTTTCAACCCATACAAAATCATCATCTTCTTTAATAATGTTTTTGCCTTTTAAATCGATGTGAATAACTAAAGCATCAATATCTTTAGTTAAAAGCATATTGCTTCCGCCTCCTAAAATGAATTTTTTTTCGTTTTTGTTTTCTTCTAAAACCCTTTTCAATTCCTCAACAGAATGAACGGCAACAAATTGTCTGGCTTTAGCTTCAATGCCAAAAGTATTATAGTTTTTTAAAGAAAAATTGGATTGGATTTCCATGTGTAAAAGGCTTTTTGATATGAGTCCAAAAGTATGAATTATAATTTTTGGTTTAACAGCAGGACACAAAGTTTTATGCTATGAATGCAAAGCATAGCGGACTTTGCGAAAATTAATATTGTGAACTTGCGGTTAAGAAATTTGCAAGTCTAGTAGTTCATGATATTTCTCAGCAATAACCTTCATGTTTACATCATAATTAGCATTTTCTTCTACAAATTTCCTGTTACGGATGATTGCCTGATTGCGTAATTCCAAATTTTCAAAAGACCAAATTAATTCGTTTGCAAGCATTTCAACATTGTCAATTTCAATGAGCTGTCCGTTATCACGATGTGTGATCCAGCTTTGATTTCCGGGAATATCTGAAACAACGGGGTAGCAATTGCAAGCTATAGCTTCAAATAAAGAAGCAGAGACTCCTTCTGTAATCGGCATGCTGATATAAATATTTGATTGCTGTAAAAGTTTTGGAAGTTCTGTATTTGGAATTCTTCCTGTAAAAATCACTTTATTCTCAATCTGAAGTGCTGTAGCTAAATCTTTCAAAAATTGCAGTCTTGTTCCGTCGCCCACAATAGTAAGAGAAAAATCAATCCCTTTTTGGTTCAGAATTCCGAAAGCTTTTAAAATCGAATCATGTCGGTATTCCGGTTGAAGCGAACGGGTAACGATTGCTTCAATTTTATTCGAATTATTGGTTAAAGGGTTAAAAAGCGATAAGTCAATTCCCTTTGGTAAAACCAAAACTTTATTCATGTCAACACCAATTTCTTTCATCGAAATTGTCATTACGGGTCCCCAGGCATGAATTAAATGTGCTTTTTTGAAAGCATATTTCTGAATGAATTTTTTATAAGGATATAAAAAAGAATTTTCCGGCCACAAATCGGTTCTTCCCTGTTGTGCAATTGCAATAGTATTAGATCCGGATAAAGCGGCAAGAAAACCATAACTGGTCGTTCTTTCGGCAATTACCATGTCCGGTTTTTCTTTCCTGATGATTTTACGAATGGCAATAGGAGAGAAGAGATACTCTGCTATACGTTTGAAACGATTAAGTTTAGAATTATTTGGTGTTTTAAGTTCCCAGGTGATAATTTCAAAATCACCAAATTCTTTCAGGCCTTTCATCCACGTAATAGCATCAGCGCGATATGATTCTCCCAGAAAAAGTATTTTTCTTTTCATTCGATGATTTAAATTTATTTCGTCACGAATTTCACGAATTTCCACGAATTAAGTTGTTTGAATCTGAAGAATATTTTTGCCACAGATTAAAAAGATTAAAATTGATTTTACTGTAAAAAAGTAATCTGTGAGAATCTCCGAATTTGTGGCAAATAAAATTAAAATTCGTCAGTGTCTAAAGCACGGTTGATGAATTCGTTTAATGGTTTTAGAGTAATTAGCTTTTTACTCATTTTAGAAACGAAGTCTTTTTGAGTTACTTCTGTAATATCAAATTTTTGAGAGGTTGTAAAACTCTTCAGTTTCAAGAACTCGATTGCCGGATGATCTTTTTCATAACCCCGCGGCATGCTTTTAAGGGAGTTACTTTCATTAATATCAAAACCTCCAAATTCTTTTTTGAAGTTTTTATCTGCTAAAATGGCTTCTAAATCTTCATAAAAAAATGCAATTTCTTTACGTACTTTTTTTAACTGATCAGCATCAGGCGAATAAAATCCACCTGCAATAAAACTGGCTCCTTTTTCAATGTGTACATAATAACCGGAACGATTGGCGCCTTTCGCACCAGAAGAGAGCCATACACCTAAATGGGCTTTATACGGAGACTTGTCTTTTGAAAACCGAATGTCGCGATTGATTCTGAAAGTACAGTTTTTAACTTCTAGTAATTCTAATGAAGGATCAAGCGGCTTCATTGCATCCAAAAAATCACTTACCAGTTGATGATAGTCTTTTTTGAAGATTTCATAGCGTTTTTTATTATCCTGAAACCAGTCTCTGTTATTGTTCTTTTTTAAATCGTCTAAAAATTGCAATGATTCTTTTGTTAGCATAATCCGTTTTTTATTGCAGTTGTTTTTGTTGAATTATTTATAAAATTACAAATTAAATATCTTATAACTCTGATGTGTCGATTTTACAATCGCTTCGGTACGTTCCGGATGCGTATCAGAAATAAAAAGCTGACCAAAAGTTTCGCTGTTTACCATTTCGATAATTTTAGCTACACGTGTTTCATCCAGTTTGTCAAAAATATCATCAAAAAGTAAAATAGGTTTCACGCCGCTTTGGTTTTTCAAAAACTCAAATTGAGCCAGTTTTAAAGCAATCAAAAATGATTTCTGCTGTCCTTGTGATCCGAATTTTTTTATAGGATGTGAATCAATTTCAAAAGACAAATCATCTTTATGAGTTCCGACAGTTGTATAATGTAGGGCACGATCTTTATTGATGTTTTCTTGTAAAAGCGTCAATAAGTCTTTTTCGAATAAATGACTTTCATAAACCAATTGCACCGATTCTTCAGAACCTGTAATGGCCTGATGGTGTACATTAAATATAGGTATAAATTGCTCCAGGAAATCTTTTCGTTTTTCAAAAATCGATTTTCCGTATTCATTTAATTGCTCATTATATATAGATAAGGTATCATTGTCAAAAGTATGATTGAGGGCAAAATATTTTAAAAGCGCATTTCGCTGAACAATTACTTTTTGATACTGAATAAGCTGATGGAGATAAGTCGAATCTAACTGCGAAATAACACTGTCCATAAACTTACGGCGTGTTTCGCTTCCTTCGACAATTAAATCGCGGTCGGCCGGAGAAATAATAACCAGCGGAATAAATCCAATATGATCTGAGAATTTATCGTACGCTTTGCCGTTTCTTTTTAAAACCTTTTTTTGTCCTTTTTTTAAACTGCAGACAATTTGTTCTGTTCTGTCATTTTTTTCTAATTCGGCATCAATTACAAAAAACTCTTCTCCGTGTTTTATATTTTGAACAGCCAGAGGATTAAAATAGCTTTTTCCGTAGGCCAAATGATAAATAGCATCTAGCACATTAGTTTTGCCAATTCCGTTTTTGCCGACCAAACAATTGATTTTGTGGTCAAAATCGAAATTGATTTCGGAGAAATTTTTATAATTGAATAAAGAAATTTTGTTTAAATGCATTTTTAAGTAGCTGTAAGCTAAATTTTGGTGTTTTGAAACAGCAGAAATTCAAGGGTGCAAATTATCGAAAATTATCGATATAAAAGGCTTTTGAAGCTTTTCAGAATTATTTATTTTGCGACTTATGCGGAAGAAGTTGCAATCGTTAAAATTATTTTTTTTAAAATAGTGATAAAATTGATTTTTTTGACGTCAATTTCAATAAAAATTTTATTTTTGCCGTTCACTAAATTATTTTTAAATGGCAACTTACAATAAAAGAGGATATAAGACACCAAAAGAGAAAGAAGTAAAAGAAGTTAATGAAGAACAAGAGGTAATTATTGACGAAAAAGACAGTACAACTGCCGGTGTTTTTTCAAAATTAGATGAAACTGCTTCAAGAACTGAGGACTGGGTGGCTAAAAATCAAAAAATCATTCTTGGTTTAGTTGCTGGTATCGCTGTTCTGACTATTGGATATTTGGCTTACCAAAAATTTATTGAAGCTCCAAAACAAGATGAGGCTGCAAACGAAATGTTTGTTGCACAGCAAAATTTCCAAAAAGCGACTGATGGTGTAGCAAGCGATTCATTATACAAATTAGCATTGAATGGTTCTGAAGGTAAATTCGGATTCATTAAAATTGCTGATGAATATTCTGGGACTGATGCAGGAAACTTAGCAAACTATTATGCTGGTATGGCTTCATTGAATATTGGTAAATTTGATGATGCAATTAAATATTTAGGAGAATTCAAATCAGATGATATGATCTTAAGCGCTTTGGCAAAGGGTGCTATTGGAGATGCTTATTCTCAAAAAAACAATCAAAAAGAAGCGTTGGATTATTATGTGAAAGCTGCTGAATCTAACAAAAACGATTTTACAACACCTCGTTTCTTGTTAAAAGCTGGTAAAACAGCTTTGGCTTTAGGTCAAAAAGAAGATGCTTTGAAATACTTTACAGATATTAAAGAAAACTTCGATGCAACTCCGGAAGCTGGTTCTGTTGATGTATTGATTGGATTAGCACAATAATTTTATTTTTAGAGTTCAGATTTAGTTTTTAGATTTGTATTTTTACAGTCTAAATTAAAAAAACTAAAATCTTAAATATAAAAGATGGCTACCGAAAATAAAAATTTATCAGAATACGATAAAAACACAATCCCAAATGCGAAAGACTTTCGATTTGGGATTGTTGTTTCTGAATGGAACGACACTATTACAGAAGGGCTTTATAATGGTGCATTTGAGGCATTGACAGATTGCGAAGTCCCTGCTCAACAAATTATCCGTTGGAATGTTCCGGGAAGTTTTGAACTGATTTATGGCGCAAAGAAAATGCTGCAAACGCAAAATGTTGATGCGGTTATTGTAATTGGATGTGTTATTCAGGGGCAAACCAAGCATTTTGATTTTGTATGCGAAGGGGTAACACAAGGAATTAAAGATTTGAATGTTCAAACCGATATTCCGGTTATATTTTGTGTTTTAACAGATAATACGATGCAGCAGTCGATTGACAGAAGCGGAGGAGTTCATGGAAATAAAGGGACTGAGGCGGCAATAGCGGCAATTAAAATGGCCTATATTCGCCAACAGGCTTCAATAGCGCATACTTTTAATCAGCCTTTATTAGCTTCAGGCGCAATTCAGATTGAAGAAACTCCTATAAAAATAGAGAACGAATAAAACACAATTGTTTTTAAAATAGTAAAACCTGTACTGTGTGAAAATAGTACAGGTTTTTTGTTTTTTTTATGACTGATGAAATTCTAAAACCGAGTATAAATTCATTAAATTTGTACACCTTGGTTTGAAAATTTAAACCTTAACCTTAAAATTATTTTTTCTTAATGTCTAGTATTATTCAATTGCTTCCAGATCACGTTGCTAATCAGATTGCTGCCGGAGAGGTGGTTCAAAGACCAGCTTCAGTAGTAAAAGAATTACTGGAAAATGCTGTTGATGCAAATGCAACTGATATTAAATTGATTATTAAAGATGCCGGAAAATCATTAGTTCAGGTTATTGATAATGGTAAGGGGATGAGTGTTACTGATGCACGTTTATGTTTTGAGCGTCACGCAACTTCAAAAATTCGCCAGGCAGAAGATTTGTTTTCTCTTGCTACAAAAGGTTTTAGAGGAGAGGCTTTGGCTTCTATTGCGGCGATTGCACATATGGAGATGAAAACAAAACAAGATCAGGACGAGCTTGGAACTCATATTATAATCGAGGGAAGTAAATTTGTTTCACAGGAAGTAGCAGTTTTGCCAAAAGGAACATCATTCGCGGTTAAAAATTTGTTTTTTAATATTCCTGCCAGACGTAATTTCCTGAAATCTGATACGGTAGAATTTCGCCATGTAATGGATGAATTTCAGCGAGTGGCTTTGGCACATCCAAATATTCATTTTACTTTTTATCACAACGGAAGCGAAATGTATAACTTACCTGCAGCAGGTTATCGTCAACGTATAGTTGGAATAATGTCTGGTAAAACTAATGAGAAGTTAGTTCCGGTAAATGAAGATACTGAAATTATAAACGTTCAGGGATTTGTTTGTAAACCTGAATTTGCCAAGAAAAACAGAGGAGAACAGTTCTTTTTTGTAAACGATCGCTTTATAAAAAGCGGATATCTGCATCATGCTGTAATGGCGGCTTATGACGGACTTTTGAAAGACGGTTCACAACCGAGTTATTTTTTGTACTTGCAAGTTCCGCCAAACACAATTGATATAAACATTCATCCAACAAAAACAGAAATTAAATTTGATGATGAACAGGCTTTGTATGCTATTTTAAGGGCCTCTATAAAACACAGTTTAGGTCAGTTTAATGTGGCGCCGGTTCTTGATTTTGATCGTGATGCCAATTTAGATACGCCATACCACTATAAAGACTTAGAAGCCGAAACGCCAACGATCCAGGTTGATGGGACATTTAATCCGTTTACAGACGACAAAACAAATCAGCATTATTCAAAAGCAAGTTCAGGATCCGGCTCAGGTTCGGGTTTTAGCTCAGGATCGTCCTCATCTTCAGTATCCTCATATTCCGGATATTCTAAAAGAGTAGAACCAACAGCAAGCTGGGAAAGTTTATACGTTGGGTTGGATTTAGATAATGCTGAAAGTATAGAAAGCTCGCCTTTTACATTCGAAAACGAGGAAGTTACTTCATCTTTATTTAATGATGATGAGGTAGAGCAGGCGGGTCAGAAAACCTATCAGATTCATAAAAAATACATTGTTTCCCCAATTAAATCAGGAATGGTAATCGTAGATCAGCAACGGGCTCATCAGCGTATTTTATACGAACAGTTTCTGCTTAATATGACAGTGAATCAGGCTTCAAGCCAGCAATTGCTTTTTCCGTTGGATTTGTTTTATTCTTCTGCGGAAATGGAATTAATCGAAGAATTAAAACCTTCACTTGAAACAACCGGCTTTATTTTTGAAGCTGCAAAGTCAGATCATATTGTAATTTCGGGAATTCCGGTTAATATTACCGAAAGTGAAGTTTCTCTTGTAATCGAACAATTATTAAGTGATTTGCAGGACGGAATTCCGGCCAGCAGTTACAGTCAGAATGATACAATAGCCAAATCAATGGCTAAAAGTTTAGCGGTTAAAACAGGATCTTACTTAACCGAAAAAGAACAGGATAATCTTGTAAACGGGTTGTTTGCCTGCAAAGACCCAAATATTTCACCTTTTCAAAAACCTACTTTCATTACCATGCGTGTGGAAGATATAGATAAAAAGTTTGCCTTATGATGAATATGACTCCGGTTGTCAAACAACTGCTTATTATTAATATTATCTTTTTTATAGGCTCACAGCTTGTGCCTATTTCTTATGAGTATCTGGCTATGTTTTTTCCTGAAAATTCAAGTTTTCAGGTTTGGCAGCCAATAACGCATATGTTTATGCACGGTGGAATCATGCATATTGCTTTTAATATGTTTGCAATGGTTTCATTTGGTTCTGCCTTGGAGCATTTTTGGGGCGGTAAGAAATTTTTGTTCTTTTATATTTCATGTGGTTTAGGATCAGCTTTATTACATACAGCAGTAAACTATTATTTCTTTCAGGATACTATTAATGTGTTGACTAGTCACGGTTTTCAAAAAGAAGAAATTTTAAAACTTTTAGGAGAAGGAAAAATAGATACAAGATGGCAGGATTTGGTTTCTGTAGCGCAATTTAACGGTTTTACAGATGCTTACATCGGAACAATTGTTGGAGCTTCAGGTGCTATTTATGGTTTATTGACTGCTTTTGCCTTTATGTTTCCAAATGCTGAATTGGCATTAATGTTCATTCCTGTTCCAATTAAAGCAAAATATTTTGTTCCTGGTATTTTGGCTGTAGATTTATTCCTGGGATTTAAGGGCGGATCTTTGTTTGGAAGCGGAGGAACTGGTATAGCACATTTTGCGCATATTGGAGGTGCAATAACCGGTTTTTTAATGATGTTATACTGGAAAAAAAATCAGTTTAATAACAATCGTTGGAATTAATTTTTAACTTTAAATTATTAATTTTAGAAACCAAAAAGAAGCTTTTATGAATATTCTGGATGATTTGAAATTGCAATATAAAATAGGTGGTATTTCACTACGCTTAATTTATTGGAATATAGCTTGTTTCTTGATTTCATTAGTATTTTTTTATCAATATTCAGGTGGCGGATTTGATTATCCGGAGTGGCTGGCGCTTTCTTCAGACCCAAATATTTTTTTATTTAAGCCGTGGACATTTTTAACGTATGCATTTTTTCATTCTTCATTTTTGCATTTGTTGTTTAATATGATGGTTTTGAACTTTGCAAGCCAGTTATTTTTGACGTTTTTTACTCAGAAGCAATATTTGGGATTGTATATTTTAGGTGCTGTTTTTGCAGGGGTAATTTTTGCGCTAAGTTATTATTTTTTAAATATATCTGCTCCCATTGTTGGGGCTTCAGCTGCAATTATGGCGATTCTCGTGGGAGCAACAACATACCAGCCATTAATGAATGTTCGTTTGCTACTGATTGGAAATGTAAAATTATGGCATATTACAGGTGTAATACTGATCTTAGATTTGATGCAATTGCGTTTGGATAATACCGGCGGTCATATTTCGCATCTAGCCGGAGCCTTTTTCGGATTCGCCTATATTAAATTACTTCAAAGTGGAACTGATTTAAGTATTATTATTTCCAAAACATTAGATTTTTTTGCTAATCTTTTTAGAAAATCCTCAACGACCCCATTTAAAAAAGTTCATAAAAATTATCAAAAACCTACAGAAAAAGTGACATCAAGAATTGTTACGAAAGACAAAACGCAACAGCAAATTGATGAAATTTTAGATAAGATTAGCCAGTCCGGTTATGATTGTCTGACAAAAGAAGAAAAAGAGTTTCTATTTAAAGCTGGAAAATAATCTTTTAGCAAAATAATATGAAAAACCTTTCCTGGTTTAATAAAATAATGTTCTTTTTAAATATAGTACTGACTGTTCTTACATTTAGTGTCTATGTTTTGCCATTTTTAGCACCTAAAAGTTTTCCGCTTTTATCGGTGCTTACACTTTTTATGCCGGCTTTTTTTGTTGCAAATGGATTGTTCTTTATCTATTGGGCTATTCAGTTTAAAAAACGCCTTATTTTGTCTGGTTTGGTTTTGCTGACCGGAATTACATTTATTAGTAAATTTTATAAAATATCGGGCAAAGAATATATAAAAGATGAAAAGGATTTTTCTGTAATGAGTTATAATGTTCGCCTTTTTAATGTTTTTAAATGGCTGGATCGCGATGATATACCGTCTAACATAAAAGCTTTTATCGATGAGAAAGATCCTGATATTTTATGTATTCAGGAATATTCAAATTCTGCACATCTGGATTTAAAAGTGTATCCGCATCGTTATATTTTTATTGATGGAAATCAAATTAAAACCGGACAGGCTATTTTTTCAAAATTTCCTATTATAAGTGAAGGAAATATTGTTTTTCCGAAATCAGATAATAATGTGATTTATGCTGATATAAAAAGAGGTAAAGATGTTATTCGTGTCTATAATATGCACTTGCAGTCTATTAAAATATCACCCGATGTTGATAAGATTTCGAATGATATTGATAATGTAAACCAGCGTAAATCACAACAAATTTATGCCAGAATCAGTAAAGGATTCAGACAGCAGCAAGAGCAGGCAGAAATTTTTAAAGAGAATATCAAGCAATGTAAAAATCCGATTATTATTTGCGGAGATATGAATAATAGTCCTTTTTCGTATGTTTACAGAAACATAAAAGGAAAATTAAAAGATGCTTTTGAAGAAGCCGGAGAAGGTTTTGGAGCTACCTATAAATTTCGTTACTATCCGGCTAGAATTGATTATATTTTTACAGACCCTAAAATGAAGGTCAAGCAATTTGAAAGTTATTCTGATTTTGAAAACTCAGATCATTATCCAATAATGACAAGGCTTTCAATGGAATAAATAATGTAAGATTCAATCTGGAAAATCCAATTCCAAATTTCAAAAAATGATATTATATTATTTTTTGAGTCTTTAAATAATCCATTGCAAATTTGCCTTCATTGAAAAGTAAATCCAATACACTTAGATTGTTAATGAAACCATGTTTGTCATCAAAAACCTGAGGGTATTTTTCAAATGAATTCTGGTCCTTCTTTCCATTTGCCAAATATCTGAAATCAGAGATGTTTTCTGTTTCATGAAAATATTCGGTTGTTTTGCTAAACTCCAATTTTGTACGTAAACATTTGGCTGTTATATCCAGAACTTTCAGATTTAAATCCATTAAATACGTGTGTTTTTTTTCAAATACAGGAAGAATGTCGTCTTCAAAAAATTCAAAAAAAGGAGAGCTTCTGTAAGCAGCTTCCAGTGATTTAAAGTGTTGTTTTTGCCAGTCAAATTCATTCTCAATTAAAACATCTTTAGTTTTTTGATGTGCCGTTTTAGAATGTTTTACAGGAATATTTAAAAGTTGAATTCCGTTTGGACTGTAGATATACGTACGGTTTCTGTTAGTCTGTTTCTGAAAATTATCTTCCATTTCAAAAGTGATATTTTCAGATTGTGCCATAACTGCAAAATGACTGATCGATGGAAAATAAGTAGGAAGTAATAAGGAATTCATTTCTTTGATTTTAGGTTAAAAGTTTCAGGTTTCAAGTTTCAGGTTCGCAAAGAACTTAAAACTTGAAACCTGACTCAAGAGCTTGCTCGAACAGGCGAAGCAAACAAAAATAACTTTTTATTTATGCTTTGTTTTCTTTTCTTTTTTTCCAAAAATATTCTCCAATAAAAAATGCTGCTAACGCAATAAGGAAATATTTGAAATACGATTGTGGCTGTCCTTCGCCATCAACAGTGGTGAAAACTCTGTCCCAACGAACTTTATTGATCCCTTTTCCGTTAGTGTCCCAACTCATCCATATAAAAACCGGTTTTCCTACAATGTGGTTTTCAGGAACATATCCCCAATAACGGCTGTCTTCAGAGTTATGACGGTTATCACCCATCATCCAATAGTAGTTTTGCTTGAAAGTATATGTAGTTGCAGGCTTTCCGTTTATTAAAAATTTTGAGCCATCAAGTTGTAGTGTATTGCCTTCATAGGTAGTTATGATGTCTTTGTAAAAAGGCAGTGATTCGTTTGTAAGTGCAACCGTTTTTCCAGCTTCAGGAATATAAATCGGACCAAAATTATCCTGATTCCATTTGTTGATATGAGGAAAAATTGCATTTTCATTTCCTTTAGAAATTTGTCTTTTAACGTTTGTTACTCCCGGGGTATTTTTTAAACGTTCAGCACTTGCTTCTGTTAAAGCTGCAAAATACAAAGTATCTCTTTTGACATCGTCTCTGAAACCCATAACGTCAACAAGATTGACATTAAGTTCTTTTAGAAGAGATTCAAAATCGATTGGCGTTTTTCCATCTAATGCTACAGCATAAGAGTATTGAGGTTTTGCTCTTTCAGGAAGGATTAGTTTTTTATTATTGATATAAACAAAACCGTCTTTTATAGATAAACTGTCGCCGGGAACACCTACGCAACGTTTTACGTAATTTGATTTCTTGTCAATTGGCTTTATTACACCGGGTCTTCCTTTTGGTTCAAAAAAGTAATGTACAGTATCTACGGGCCAGTTAAAAACCACAATGTCATTTCGTTTTATTTTTTCCAGAGCAGGAAGTCTCAAGTAAGGTAGTTGTGGCCAGCTTAAGTAAGATTTCTTTTTTGTTAAAGGAATAGAGTCATGAACCATTGGTAAGGCAACAGTAGTCATAGGAACGCGAGGGCCATAATTTACTTTGCTTACAAATAAAAAGTCTCCAATTAGAAGCGATTTCTCTAAGGAAGAAGTTGGAATTGTAAAGGGCTGTACAACATAAGTGTGTACCAGTGTCGCTACGATTATGGCAAAAAGTAAGGAGCTTACTGTGTCGGCTGTTCTGTTTTCAGGAGTTAATTTTCTGTCGGCATTATACTCTAATTTCTGAGTATAGCTGATATAATAAATGTAAAATCCTAAAGTAAAAATTCCTAAAACGGTATCTAAAGTCGATTTTTTTCCAAACGTTCTCAAGGTTTCAACCCAAACAACAGGAAACATAATCAGATTGATAATCGGAATGAAAAGTAGTATGGTCCACCATGTTGGTCGGCCAATAATTTTCATTAAAACAATCGAATTATAAACAGGGATTGCTGCTTCCCATGATTTTCTGCCTGCAGCCTGATATAATTTCCAGGTTCCCAGAAAATGAATTATTTGTACCGCTAAGAAAAAAACAAACCAAAGATAAAGAGTCATAGTTTTATATTTTAGTTCTGAAATTTCAGAATATTATTTTTTGAATTATTTGGATTCCAGATTCAAAACGTCTTTCATAGTATAGATTCCTTTTTTGCCGGCTAACCATTCAGCGGCAATAACAGCTCCTAAAGCAAAACCCTCACGATTATGTGCTGTATGCTTCAATTCGATGCTGTCAACTGTAGAATCGTAGGTTACAGTGTGGGTTCCGGGCACATCCCCAATTCTTTTGGCTTCGATATAAATTTCTTTCGGTTTTGGATCTTCCATTGTCCATTTCGAGTAGGCGCTATTTTCAATAACTCCTTTTGCTAAAGAAATTGCTGTTCCGCTTGGGGCATCTAATTTTTGAGTATGATGAATTTCTTCCATTGATACTTTATAAGAATCAAACTGAGCCATGATTTTGGCTAAATATTCATTTAGTTCAAAGAAGATATTTACGCCTAAGCTGAAGTTTGAACTTGAGATAAAGCCTCCCTGTTTTTCATTGCAAAGCGCTTCCATTTCGTCATAATGTTCTAACCAGCCTGTCGTTCCTGAAACTACAGGGACATTTGCATGAAAGCAACTGGAAATATTTGATACGGCAGCAGTGGGAACGCTGAAATCAATAGCGACATCAGCTGTTGAAAGTCCATCATAGGTGTTGAATTCATCTTTTTTTAAGACAATTTCATGGCCTCTTTCAAGAGCAATTCTTTCGATTACCTGACCCATTTTTCCGTATCCTAAAAGTGCAATTTTCATTTTCTTGTATATTTTTTAATTTAAATAGAAGAGTAAAGCTATTTAAAAGTTGTAATTAAAAGTTAGTCCAACATTTGGTTTAAAAGTTACATCTGAAGGGTAAATTTCCGGACGAAGAGATAATCTTTCATTAACGTTAAACTGAATTAGAGCAGCATCAACATTCGCATCAATGATATTTAAGACATAAAATCCAACAACAAATAACGCGGATAAATCACGATTACGCTGATAGAATTTTTGACCGGCAATAAGTCTGTCGTCGCTCAGATAATCGAAATCCCCACTTTCCGGGCTGTAGCCTTCGAGTCTTCGTTTGTACTCGTCACGATACTGATGATATTTTTTGTTGCTGTCAAGATAAAAATACAAACTGGTACCAATTGCACCATAAACCAAAGGGATTTTCCAGTATTTTTTGTTGTATGCTTGTCCTAAACCGGGTAAAATGGCCGAATAAAAGGCTGCTTTTGCCGGTGTGAGCGGATCTATTTCCTGCAACTTAGTAGTGTCTTTAGCGACTAAAACCGTTTCTTCCTTTGCCTGGGCAAAAAGAGAGACGGTTCCTAAGAGAAAGAACAATAGAGTTATGGGGACAATTTTATTCACTATCCGTTTATTAATTTTATAATTCTGTTAAAGTCGGCTTCTGAATTAAATGGAATAGTAATTTTTCCTTTTCCGTTACCAGCCACCTTTACATCAACTTTCGCACCAAAATAATCATTGAAACTATTTTTTTGTGTTTCTCTGACAACAAATGAAGAATCTGCTTTTGCTTTTCCTTCCGCCTTTGGCTTTAAGCTTTCATGATAGTTTTTTACCAAAGTTTCTGTTTCGCGAACAGATAAATTTTGACTTACTATTTTCTGATAAATATCAGTCTGGATGTCTAAATCTTCGATATTGATGATTGCCCTTCCGTGACCCATACTAATAAAACCATCACGAATACCGGTTTGAATAATCGGATCTAATTTTAAAAGACGTAAATAATTGGCAATAGTAGAACGTTTTTTTCCAACACGCTCGCTCATTTGCTCCTGAGTTAGCTGGATTTCATCAATCAGACGCTGGTAAGAAAGAGCTATCTCGATAGGGTCTAAGTCATGACGCTGAATGTTTTCAACCAAAGCCATTACTAATGATTCGTTATCATTAGCAATACGAATGTAAGCAGGAACATGCGTTAAGCCAACTAAAGTCGAAGCACGTAAACGACGCTCTCCGGAAATTAACTGGTATTTATTGAAGTCTAATTTTCGAACAGTAATAGGTTGAATAACGCCAAGTTCTTTTATAGAAGTGGCTAATTCGCGTAATGATTCCTCATTGAAATTACTTCTTGGCTGAAACGGATTTATTTCTATAGCACTAATTTCAAGCTCAATGATGTTTCCAACAACCTTGTCAGCATTTTTATCGTCTACTGATGTAATATCGTTTTCCGGATCCTTTAATAATGCTGATAATCCTCTTCCTAAGGCTTGTTTTTTAATTGCTTTTGTCATAAAAACTATTTGCTGTTTTTCTTTATAATTTCCTGGGCTAAATTAATGTAATTCACCGCTCCTTTGCTTGTTGCGTCATAATTTATGATGCTTTCTCCAAAACTTGGCGCTTCACTTAATTTTACATTTCTTTGAATAACGGTTTCAAAAACCATATCGTTAAAGTGTTTTTGAACTTCTTCAACAACCTGATTTGATAAGCGTAATCTTGAATCGTACATGGTTAGCAATAGCCCTTCAATATCTAAATCAGGATTGTGGATTTTTTGAATACTTTTTATAGTGTTCAATAATTTTCCTAATCCTTCAAGAGCAAAATATTCGCACTGAATCGGAATAACTACAGAATCTGCAGCTGTCAAAGCATTTAAAGTTAACAAGCCAAGAGATGGTGCGCAGTCGATAATGATAAAATCATATTCTTCTTTAGCCTCTTCTAATGCTTTTTTTAGCATGTACTCACGGTTTTCTTTGTCAACCAGTTCAATTTCGATGGCCACAAGGTCAATATGAGCCGGTATCACGTCAACGTTTGGAGCTGTACATTTTAAAATGGCTTCCTTTGGTGTTGCAGTATGCTCAAGAATTTGATAAGTTCCTAATTCTACAGATTCTACGTCAATTCCAAGGCCAGATGTTGCATTGGCCTGAGGATCAGCGTCGATTAATAATACTTTTTTCTCTAAAACACCTAATGAGGCAGCAAGATTTACTGATGTAGTAGTCTTTCCAACGCCTCCTTTTTGATTAGCAATAGCAATGATTTTGCCCATTTATTTTCTGAATTTTGAACCGTAAAAATACAATTATTTATGGTTTTTGAAAATCTATTTTGTTAACATTTGCTAAACGTTCCGTAGCCTTTGTTTGGTGGGTGTTTTATAGAATTTAAACTAAATTAACTAACGTAGTTTCTTTCATTTTAATTGTTCATTTTGTAAAAAAACGTTCGGATTTTAAATTTTCTCAGCAATCTTCCATAATGCAGTTATTCTTTTTTTGGATTAAATTTTTCTTATTTCTTAAATTGTTTTGGATAAGCAAAAAATAGTTATATATTTGCACCCGCTTACGGGGTGTAGCGTAGCCCGGTTATCGCGCCTGCTTTGGGAGCAGGAGGCCGCAGGTTCGAATCCTGCCACCCCGACAAAAATCCTTTCTGTATTTTGCAGAAAGGATTTTTTATTTTAATTAGTTTATTATTCTCTATTTTCGAATAGCAAAAACTGATTAGCAGAGTTCCTTTTTCCAACAATAATGAATTACTTTTGCACCATTAATATTAACACAACCATATATTATGTCAGATACAATCGAAAAAATTAAATGCCTTATTATAGGTTCTGGACCTGCAGGTTATACTGCTGCTATTTATGCTGCCAGAGCAAATATGAATCCGGTTTTATATCAGGGAATGCAGCCTGGTGGTCAGTTGACAACTACAAATGAAGTTGAAAATTTTCCGGGTTATGTTGATGGAGTTACAGGACCTGAAATGATGATTCAATTACAGGAACAATCAAAACGTTTTGGAGCGGATATCCGTGACGGGTGGGCTACAAAAGTTGATTTTTCAGGAGATATTCATAAAGTTTGGATTAACGATAAAATAGAATTGCACTGTGAAACGGTTATTATTTCTACGGGAGCTTCAGCTAAATATTTAGGATTGCCGTCAGAACAGCATTATCTGCAAATGGGTGGTGGAGTTTCTGCCTGTGCGGTTTGCGACGGATTTTTCTACCGTAATCAGGAAGTAGTGATTGTAGGAGCAGGGGATTCAGCCTGTGAAGAGGCGCATTACTTATCAAAACTTTGTAAAAAAGTAAGCATGTTGGTAAGAAGTGAAAAATTCAGAGCTTCGAAAATCATGGAAGAACGTGTTCGTAAAACTGAAAACATAGAGATTTTATTGAATCACGATACTGTTGAAGTTCTTGGTGATGGAAATGTAGTGCATGCCATTAAAGCTTTAAACAAAACTACAGCAGAAGTTATTGAAATTCCTGCAACAGGATTTTTCGTAGCTATTGGTCACAAACCAAATACTGATATTTTTAAAGATTATATCACACTTGATGAAACAGGATATATCATTAATGTTCCGGGAACATCTAAAACAAATGTGGGAGGTGTTTTTGTAGCCGGAGATGCTGCTGATCATGTATATCGTCAGGCGATTACTGCTGCGGGGACTGGGTGTATGGCAGCACTTGATGCAGAACGCTATTTAGCTGCAAAAGAATAAAGAAATTTGTTTCAGGTTTTCTTTGTTTAAAGTTTCAAGTTGTTGGAGCGTTATCTAGAATTCCACAAATAAAAAATTCCATTCGCATCACGAATGGAATTTTTTATTTGTGGAAACCTGAAACTACTATTTGATCTTCTTAAATAGTTTAGCTTCTTCACTAAAACGAGTAAGCTCAATTTTTGGTTTTCCTAAAAGTGAAACTTCAGCTTTGTCACCAATTGCCAATGAAATGGATATTTCTGCAAACACTGTTCCTGAAGCATTGTTTTCAGCCGTAAAATTTGCTTCTTTTATGTTAAACTTTGTTCCGGTGAAAGTAGAATTGTTATCTATACGAATGCTTCCTTTTTCAGCAGCACCTTCAATGGCAGCGTTTGCTTTTTGGTATAAATCACATTTGAATTTAATTGCTGATACCAGAGATTTTATAGAAGAACTTTTACTTAATTGCAAAGTTGCGTCATCCGATTTTAAATTTATTTCCGATTTTGATTTATCATCTGCAATTAAACTGAATTTCTTAGCATTAACATTCAAAAGCAATTTAGAATAATCAAAACTATTAAATGTGATATCATCCAATTGAAGCTCCTGAATAGCATAAATTACAGCATCATTTTTGGAAATAACCTTTGTGAACGACTTTGTATAAGTAACACGAACGCTTAGTTTTTTGAAAATTGAAGACTCTTTTGAAGTATACAAGCGGAGCGTTTTTTCTCTTAAATCCATCCCGATAATGTCGTGTAAATTATCATCAGCCTCGATTTTTATTTCGTTTTTTTCGCCTCTTTCCAAATAGACTTCAATATTATCATCTACTTCCAGGGCATCAAAATCACCAACTTCTTTTATGGATGTTGTAACGATTTTAGAACCTTTTATTTTTTCTCTCTTTTGAGCAAAAGTTAATGTTGTAACTAATAATAAGAAGAATAGGATTTTATTTTTTTTCATTATTCCAGATTTTGATTTTCACAAATATAAAAAAATCATCCACTTTTGATGAATGATTTCTTTTATATTTAACACTTAAAATAATGTTATCCCTGGCTGACACTTCCTCCTGAATTTTCGGTTTTCTCAATATTTTTAGGAGATGAGTCATAATTAATGCTTGATCCGCTTGATGCATCTGCTTTCAATTTTACAATAGGATGTACATTTATACTTGCTCCGCTTGAGGCTTCTGCTTCAACTTCATTTGCTAATAATTGTTCTGCATTAATACTGGAACCGCTTGTAGCTGATGTTTTTATTTTTAAAGCTTTGCCTTGAATATTTATAGTGCTTCCGCTTCCAGAATCACATGATATATGATCAGATTCTATATTAACATCTATTGTAGAAGCGCTTGATGCTTCCAGATTTATATTTTGTCCTTCAATTACATTTTTGCTGTGTACGGATGAAGCACTCGACGCTTCGAGTTTGTCAATAACAGGCATTTTTACAGTAACTTTTTTAGTAACATTGTTAAACGAACTGAATTTACATGAAATTACCAAAGTTCCGTTTATAACTTTAGTGGTGATCTCTTTTTGTATATTATCGTCTGCTTCAACAATAATTTCTGTAGAATCAGATTGTTCAATGACTAAATCAATAGCGTTGCTAACAGATACATTTTTAAAATCACCCTGAACAATTCTTTTTTCGGTAGTAACGTTTCCGCTGCCTTCAATTGAGTTCATGTTAAAGTTACATGAAGCAAACAATAATGCAGTAATAGTTGCAATAATGAATTTCGTAATATGAATGATTATTTTTATCATGGTTTTTAGTTAATTTTGATTATAACTCCGTTTTTATCAGTGGTTAGCTTTCCTTTCCCTTTTTTTGCATTTAAAATTTCTTCCCCGTTAATTTTAATCGAAACTTCTTTTACAGTATCATTTACAATAGTGTCTTGTTCTACATCATCGTGTTCATCTTCATCAGCAGGACAGTTCAGACATTTTATTTTAGAACCTTCTACTTTATAGTTATAGTTGCCGCTAAAGTGTAAGTTAAAAAAGTCATCTTCTGAGTCGTCATAATCCTGTATCGAAGCATCCGGCTTAAATAATTGTCCTTGTGGTAAGTACAAATACACATCAACTTCCTGGCCTCTGAATTTATTTTTAACATCTGTAAGAAAATAATTATCCAAAATTAAATAATTTCCTTTAACCTCAATATTATAATTGATTTTTTCTGCTCTTTTTTTAGCATTCGTAAACGAGTTGCCTCTGGCACTTTTTTCAATTTGCAAATAAGGAGCAGCTTCGTCTGTATGAAGGACATGTAAACGAACATCATTTGAATAAATCAACTCATTGTTGGCAGAATCCTGTACAAATTCAAAGTCTCTATGATGATGATCTAAGTCCTTTGCGTAATAATCATTATATCTGAATTTTACATAAAGAGTGTCTTTCGGAGTAATATTGATTGCTTTTTTCTCTACTGCTTTATTGTCATAGGATATTTCAGTGGCTTGTTTGATCCCAATGCTGATAGCAATTGTAATTGCAATAATCCAAATCGCTAATAAAGTATATTTGGCAATATTCCCAATTGTTTTTGTATTTGGCGCTAATAATTTAAAACCTAAAAGCGTCAAAAAGAAAAACGGAATTCCAACAGCAAGAAACATTAATAAACCAAACGACCAGATAGGATATTCTGTAAAGTTTCCGGCTTCAACAAAATTCTGCCATGGAAAATCAACAAAGACATTTGTTCCTAAAGTAAACACTCCAATTAATAACATAATCAAAGTTGAAATACCGGCCATAATCAGGATAACACCTAAAAATTTAGCGAAGATTTTAAAAAGGGTCATGATAAAGTCTCCAAATGAACTACTTATTCTCTCAGCTCCCGACTTTACCTGGTTTCCCATTTTATCATAATCAGCATTTTTAAATTTATCTGATAAAGAATCAATTTCTTCACGAACTTTTTTTTCGATGTTCGAAATGGTAACCGGCTCACCGGTCATTTCGAGTTTCTCTGAGGTTGTAACCGCTTCCGGAGTAACAACCCAAAGAACAAAATATGCTAAGATTCCGGTTCCAAAACCTGCAAAAACAAATATTAAGAACACAATTTTAATCCAGACAGCTTCAATTCCAAAATAATGTCCTAAACCAGTAGCAACACCACCAATCATACCTTTTTCTTTATCGCGGTATAATTTTTTGCTTCTTATAGTACTATTGTTAAACGATTGATTTGATTTTTCTTCGTCTTCAATAATGTAGTCTTCTGGCTGTCCCATTACTGCAATCACCTCGTCAACATCTTTCAGTCCCACAACATGTTTCTCGCTTTTTTGTTTTTCTGTTAAAAGTTCAGAAACACGCATTTCAATATCTTTAATAATTTCATCTTGTCCGGATGAGTTATTTAACGATCGTTTTATTGCGTCAAAATAGCGTGTTAATTTTAAGTATGCATCTTCATCGATGTGAAAAAACATCCCGCCTAAGTTAATATTTACTGTTTTGTTCATGATTATTGATTTTGATTGGTGATTAGTTTTACAGCATCTGATAATTCTGTCCAGGTACCGTTTAATTCGTTTAAAAATGTTTGCCCTATTTCGGTTAATCCATAATATTTTCGTGGCGGACCTGAGGTCGATTCTTCCCAGCGATAATTAAGTAAACCGTCATTTTTCAGTCTGGTTAAGAGCGGATAAACTGTTCCCTCAACAACTAATAATTTTGCGTTTTTTAAAGTGTCTAATATTTCAGAGGTATAGGCATCTTTTTCTTTTAATACAGATAAGATGCAAAACTCAAGAACACCTTTGCGCATCTGTGCTTTTGTGTTTTCAATGTTCATAATTTCATTTTGTTTTTTTTAGATTGAACAATTCGTTTTTTGATTGATGATGATTGATTGATGATTGATTTTTTCAGGAGCTGTTTCCTGCCATCCGCTGTATCTTTTCCTGGTTAAAGAAGCCAGAAAAAGGATGCCGCTTCTGTCAGGGCTATGGCTTCCGGAAATCTATAAACTTTTATCGTTCGCGATTACTTAATAAAAGGAATCGTTAGCGGATATTTGTACAATTCTCCGTTTGAAGTTTTTATCGAAGCATAAATGATTAGAAAGAATTCAACAAATTTTAAAACCCCAAAAAGCACTACCGCCGTTGCTCCAATACTCAAAAGCCCACTATTTCCCTGAAAATCAAAGTTTCTGATAACAAAATCTTCATCGTTAAAAACTGCCTCCATCGGAAGATTTTGAAGAAAAACAGTAATGAAAATTGGAATTGCAATCAAGGCTAAAATTAAGGTATAAAGCAATAAACTCAATTGAAAATTCAATGTCTGTTTTCCGTGGTGATCAACAAATTCTGATTTGTCTTTGTAACTCGTCCAGATTAATATTGGAAAAATATAATTTCCAAATGGAATAAAGTATTGGGTCAAAGTACTTAAATGTGTGAACGTTGCAGTGTTCTTGTCTGATGTATTTTCCATGATGAGTGGTGTTGATGTTTCCATGATTAAAAGTATATAGTAATTTCTTATGCAAATATATATCTAAAAAACAGTATCTTGTTTTACATAGTACCAAATGTTAACAAAAATTTAACAAGTGTAAGTTTTGATTTGTACTTATAGGTATGTAAAATGGCTTTTATATTAGTAAATATGAGGGTTTTATCAAAATCAGTACAATTTATTGTGCGTGCATAGTTTTTTTGTATTTTTACATAAAAAAATAAAATATCATGGCAGTTACAGTTTCAAAACTCAATAAATTTGTATTATTCAAATTACCGTCAGCATTTATTTGTGGTGTACGTGTTAAAGCTATTGACGAGAATAGCTGTACTGTGACTGTAAAACACAGATGGATTAATCAAAACCCGTTTAACTCAATGTACTTTGCTGTTCAGGCGATGGCTGCCGAATTAACAACCGGGGCTTTGGTAATTTCACAAATTCAGGAAAGTGGAAAGAAAATTTCTATGCTGGTTGCCAATAATAAAGGAAACTTCACTAAAAAAGCAACAGGCAGAATTACATTTGTCTGCAACGACGGACATTTAATTGCCGAAGCTATTAAACAAACAATTGCAACAGGGGAGGGTCAGACTTTCTGGATGAAATCTATTGGAACAAATGAAGAAGGTGTTCAGGTTTCTGAAATGGATTTTGAATGGAGTGTTCGATTGAAATAGTTTTTCATAATCCCAATAATAAAAAAGACCTCATTGAGGTCTTTTTTTATATAACATAGTATTTAATTATTTCTTAGCACAACACGATTTTTTTTCTGTTGCAGATTTTTTAGTGCAACAAGATTCTTTTTTAGCTTTTTCTTTTTTGGCAGCTGGTTTTGTTTCCTGTGCCTGAAGGCTAATTGTAAACAATGCGATTGCTAATACGGTAAATAGTTTTTTCATTTTTTAGGGTTTAATTGTTGTTTTGTTACTGATTTAATGATTCTATTTTGTCAAATATAATAAGATTAAGTTTTGGTGATTCTCAAGAATTAGTTAAATTATAGTATTGTTATTAGCATCACCAAACTCATTACAATCATCAAACCATCTTCTATAATCGTTACAGTGCTCATGGGTAAATTGAAAACGGCTCCCAAACAGGCACATTGAATCTTCTTTTTGTTTAAAACCGATTGCAAGACACCAATAATACTAATGCTCATTACAATAAAAGTAACTGAATTTGTAAATATATGATTGAAATTCAGTAGGTAAGAAATTCCTAATCCAAGTTCTACAAAAGCGTAAACATATCCCCAGACCGGAATTTTCTTTGCCAAAACATCATACATGGCATAACTTTCTGCAAAGCCTTTTAAGTTGAGTAATTTAAAAAATGAAAAAACGATAAAGAATCCAGCCATAAAATGCTGCATGGCCTGCATCAAATCAAAATGATGATTCGTTAACTGAGTCAGAATCGTAACTAAACTAATGTAAAAGAAAATCAATAAAATGGGTTTGTAAGTTTCAAACCAGGATCTTGTTTCTTCAGTAACTTCATGATGAATTTCTGAAATTTGATATTTACTTTCTAATGAATGCTGTAAATCTGCTAACGGAACATGTTTTGTCATCGTTACAGTTGCTGAATTATCATTTTTAGAAACAGCAACATTGGTTATATTTTGTACTTGCTCAAGTGCTTTTTTGACTTTTTCCTCACAACTTGTGCAAGTCATTCCGGTGATTTTATACGTGTGTGTCATGATATTTAATTTAGTATTACAAAACAAATTTCCGAACTAAAATACACTTATGATTGCAAAATTTTGGGAATGATTTGCAAGATTTACAAATTCTCAATCTGAATACGTTTCTTGTTTTTCAATTGCTTAAAATAAGTGGGGGTAAAACCGGTTACTTTCTTAAACTGATTGCTTAAATGTGCTACATTACTGTAATTTAAGATATCGGCAATTTCACTCAATGAAAGTTCATTGTAAATAATTAACTCTTTTACCTTTTCTATTTTTTGACTGATAAAATATTTTTCAATTGTGGTGTTTTCAACTTCAGAGAAAAGATTGCTCAATGAATTATAATCTTGATTAAGATTTTCTGCTAAATAATCAGATAAATTGGTTTTGAGTTCATTGTTTTTATGGTGAACCAAGTCAATAATAAGCGTTTTGATTTTCTCGATTGATTTACTTTTTTTATCATCAATTAAATCAAAACCTAAAGTATGAAGATGATTTAAAAGTTCTTTTTTTTGATCTTCGCTAATGGTATTCTGAAGTTCAACTTCACCCAATTCAACTGAAATGGGTTGCAGTCCAAGCTTTTCTAACTCAGATTTCACAACCATTTTGCATCTGCCGCAAACCATATTTTTGATATATAATTTCATGTTTTCGTTTTGATAAGACTACAGTTTTTTATAATCTGTCGGTTTCATGTTTTTTCGCTTCTTAAAGTAATTTGATAAATGACTTTCGTCAGTAAAACCAAATTCGTGCGCAATTTGCTTTATGGGCAATTGATTATTGTGAAAACGTTTTTCAATTAACGTCGTTCTTAAATTATGAATATAATCACGGTAACTGATCGCAAAAGTTCTTTTAAAATAAGCACTGAAATAAGTCTGGGCAATATTAAAATGATCTGCGATTACTTTGATCTGAACCAGTTTAGGCTGATAAATATTCTGATGGATATAAGACGTTATTTGTTCATTATCAATCGAATTTCCTTTAACAATAAGGTTCATTCCTCGCAAAGTTTCTTTGATTAACCCAAAAATCGAAAGAATCTGATAAAATACGATTGGTGAATTTGAAACATCCGTTTTACAATTGTATGCAGATATGTTGTCAATAGTATTTTTTAAAATCGTTTTACACGGATCATCTAATTTTAAAACGGTTTCTTTTAAGGTTTTGTCACGCATGAAACTTTCCGGAGTATGAACTAAAAATTCATCGCAGGTTAAATTTTGTTTAGAATTAAAATAATTATCCGTGAATTTGATATAAAAAAAACGAGTACTTTTCTTTATATCAAAATAGTGCTCATCATCTGGAGAAATTACAAATAAATCACCGGATTTATAAGGTAATAAATTGTTGTTTAGATGATGAATGCCGCTTCCTTTTTTGATGTAAATGATTTCATAATAGGTATGTGTATGTGGCGGAAGATGAAATTTTTCATCCTCAAACTCATCAATCATCAGCGTTTTAAATTGATTTAATTTTGGCATAACTCAAATTTACAAGTTTATGTTGTAAATATACAACTTATTTCTTGTGCTTCTGGCGTAAATTTGCATCATAGAAAACCTATTCTTTTCTTATAGAAAAAATGAAAAAAAGTCTTATTGCACTCTCATTAGGAGGGTTAACAATTGGTATAACCGAATTTGTAATGATGGGCCTACTGCCCGATATTGCTTCAGATATGGAAGTTTCTATTCCAGTTGCCGGATATTTAATTTCGGCTTATGCTTTGGGAGTTGTTATTGGTGCCCCATTATTGGTTATCCTCGGAAGAAATTTTCCTCCTAAAAAAATGCTTTTAATTTTAGCCTTGATGTTAACCCTTTTTAATGCGCTTTCGATCATAGCTCCCAATTATAACTTTTTATTCGTTTCCAGATTTCTTTCAGGATTACCACATGGTGCTTTTTTTGGAGTTGGGGCGGTAGTCGCAAGCCGATTGGCAGATAAAGGAAAAGAAGCTCAGGCGATTTCAATAATGTTTTCGGGTTTAACGTTGGCGAATCTTATAGGTGTGCCAATTGGTACCTATATAGGTCATCATTTTATATGGAGGTATACCTTTATACTAATAGCAATTGTTGGGTTACTGACTTTTCTATTTATCTCCTTATGGATGCCTAATTTAGAAAAAAGTGGTGATGTAAATATGAAGACACAACTGTTGTTTTTCAAAAAAACTGAGGCATGGTTAATTATTGGAATAACGGCAATTGGTTTTGGGGGACTGTTTGCCTGGATCAGTTACATTGCTCCTTTATTAATTAATGTTTCCGGGTTCTCTCCAGAGGATGTTTCCTATATATTGATTTTAGCAGGTTTAGGAATGGTCGTTGGAAATTTTGTCGGAGGTAAACTGGCTGATAAATATTCGCCTGCGCCAACTGTACTTGCTTTACTTTTTGTGATGGTTATCGATTTGATTATGGTTTATCTTTTCTCTTTTAATCAATATGTATCCTTGTTTTTTACTTTTTTAACGGGAGCAATTTCTTTTTCGGTTATAGCGCCAATTCAAATGTTAATGATTAAAACCGCCAAAGATGCCGAGATGATTGCTTCGGCAGCGCTTCAGGGAAGTTTTAATATTGGAAATGCTTTAGGAGCCTTTTTAGGCGGATTGCCTTTGGCAGCCGGTTATAGTTATGCATCGCCAAATCTTATAGGTGTTGGTATGGCAATTATAGGGATGATTATAACTTTTGTTTTAATGCAAAAGCATAAAACGGTTTTAAAATTGCAAACACGGTAATAATTGAATTACATTATATAAACCCTTAAATTCTGTTTAAGGGTTTTTTTATACCTAATTACATAAATGGATGTGTAAATGTTGGTTGCGATTATAAGAATGTTTTTTTATTGCATGCTTTTTTAATATAAATCATTTCAGTGAGTATCTGTCTTTTTTTGATGCTAATGAATTGTGTTGATTTTTAATCTTTTTTAACTTCAAATATTAATTGAAGTTTTTGGAAAAAAAAATTATGGAAAAAATTCTTAAAAATATCTTTATTTATTGCGATTATCAAAATATTCGCAGATTATGTAATCGATTGAATTTTGTGCAATAATATTATCGCATTAAAAATATAAAAGAGTATTTCTTATTTTTAGAGTAATTAAATTGAATATATGACATTTTAAAACAGAATATTTTTTTATATGCAATTTTTTTTATGATTTTTTTGTGAAATTTAATTTTTTATATAGAATTTTTTTTTATGTTTGTGTAATCGATTACACTTTGTTTTTCGGTATTTTAAAATATTCACTTTTTGTTTGTTTTCAGGGGTTGCGGAAATAAACTGTAAATTGGATTTTAACTAAAAATTATATTTTTAAAATACCTAAAGAGTAAAATGTGATTTAAAAACCATAAATAAACTTTATAAACAATTAATAACAAACTAAACAGTAAACTATGAATTTTAAAGAGTTATTTAATAAAAGAACAAATTGTTGTCTGGCAATTGTTTTCTTATTGTGCTTGTTTACCAGTAATAAGGTAAGTGCACAGGACTTAACAGTTGAAGGGGTTGTAAAAGATGCATCGGGATTAACCTTGCCTGGTGTAAATGTTTTAGAAAAAGGTACAAAAAATGGGGTTTCTACAGATTTTGACGGAAAATACAAATTGAAACTTTCGAGTTCAAAAGCAATTGTAGAATTTTCTTTTATTGGTTTTACAACGCAGTCAGTTCCTGCTGCCGGTAAAAAAACAATTAATATTGTTTTGGCTGAAGAAGCTAATTCTTTAAATGAAGTTATTGTTGTTGGATATGGAACTGTTAAGAAATCAGATTTGACAGGTGCAGTATCCAGTATTTCGGGTAACGATTTGAAAAAAGTGCCTGTAGCTAATGTTGCTGAAGCTTTAACAGGTCGTATTGCAGGAGTACAGGTAACGAGTTCTGAAGGTTCTCCAGACGCGGAGATTAGTATTAGAGTTCGTGGAGGAGGGTCTTTAACGCAATCTGCAGCACCTTTGTATATAGTGGATGGTTTTCCAATAAATAGCATGAGTGATATTTCGTCTTCTGATATTGAAACAATGACAGTATTAAAAGATGCTTCAGCTACAGCTATTTATGGTTCTCGTGGAGCTAATGGTGTAATTTTGATTACAACAAGAAGTGGTAAAGATGGTAAAATAGCCGTTAGTTTCAATACGTTTTATGGGATGAAAACCAGAGCGAAAGATTTTGATGTTTTGCCGGTAGATGATTATGTAAAATGGCAATATGAGTACGCTTTGCTAAATCAAGGAACAGGTACAAAAGTAACTTCTAATCCTACTTCATATACAAATTATTTTGGTAATTGGCAAGATTATGATATGTATGAAGGGATGAAAAGTAATGATTGGCAAAAACAAATTTTTGGTCGTACAGGAGAGGTTCAAAGCCGCGATTTAAGTATTAGAGGAGGAAATGAGAAGTTGAATTACAATTTCAATTATGCTAATTATGATGAAAAAGCGATTATGCTAGGTTCTAATTATAAGCGTAATAACTTGTCGTTGGCATTAAAGAGTAAAGTGAATGATAAAATTGATTTAACTTATACAATGCGTTATTCAGATACTCAAATTAATGGTGGAGGAGTAAATGAACAAAATGAAAAATCAACGTCTGACTCCCGTATCAGAAATACAATTGCTTATGCACCACTGCCAATTCCGGGTATTTCAACAGATGATACAAATGAAGATAATGCTAGTAGTTTAATTAATCCAATTGTTTCAGTTTGGGATAATGACCGCGAACAATTACGTAAAAACTTTAACATGTTAGGAAGTTTTTCATGGGAACTGATCGATAATTTGAAATTTAAAACTGAATTAGGTTTGGATAATTATAATTATCAGGATGCTCGTTTTTATGGAACATCAACCTATTATGTTAATAGTTCCCCTGATGTTAACGCTCCTTTTAAAGGAATGCCAGCCTTGATAATGTCGGATAAAAAAGATGTAAGATTTAGAAATGCTAATACCTTAAATTACGATTTTAAAAAAATATTGGGTAAAGATCACCATATAGATTTATTAGTAGGAGAAGAAACTCTTAGGACATCTTCAACTAATTTAACAAATACGCTTCATGGTTTTCCTGAATTTTTCGATTTTAACTTAGCAAAAAAATTAACAACACAATCAGGTAGTATCAATCCGGCTTATTCAGGCACGCCTTCAAATACTAACCAGGCTCGTTTTGTTGATAATTATTTAGCTCCAGATGATAAATTGTTATCTTTCTTTGGTAGAGCTAATTACAGTTTTAAAGATCGTTATTTGTTAACAGCGACTTTCCGTGCTGATGGTTCAAGCAAGTTTATAGGAAATAATGTATGGGGGTACTTTCCAGCTTTTGCTGCTGCCTGGAAAATTTCAGAAGAGGAATTTTTAAAAGATAAAAGTTGGTTAAGTCAGCTGAAAGTTCGTGCTAGTTATGGAGAAGCAGGTAATAATAATATTCCTACAGGACAAACAGTTCAAAACTTCGAATCTAAACCTATAACTACAGTAAATGGAGTTTCAAGTGGTTGGGCTACAAGTAGTAAATATATGGCAAACCCTGATTTGAAATGGGAAACCACAGTTACACAAAATATAGGTTTGGATTTTGGTTTCTTTAATAACCGTCTTAGTGGAACATTAGATTTTTACAATAATAAAACGAGTGACTTATTAATTGAATTTCCTGTAGCTGGTACTGGTTATGAAAGTCAATATCGTAATATGGGACAAACTCAAAATACTGGTTTTGAGGCTAGTTTAAATATTGTTGCAATTGAGGCTAAAAATTATGGTTTGAACTTTTCATTTAATATGGGGATAAATAAAAACAAAATCAATTCATTAGGTGTCTTAGGAGATTTCCCATACTCATCAGGTTGGGCATCAAATCAAATCACTAATGATTACCAGGTAATGGTTGGTTCTGCTTTAGGACAAATGTACGGTTACAGAAATGACGGTCGTTATGAGGTTTCTGATTTTGACTGGAATGGAACCACATATACTTTAAAAGATGGTTTGGTTGATAATGGACCTGTAGGTTCAGTGCAGCCTGGTTCTATGAAAATCAAAGATTTAAATGGTGATAATATAATTGATAGTAAAGATCAAACGATTATTGGTAGTGCGCTTCCAAAAAATACTGGGGGTATGGTAATCAATGCCAATGCTTATGGATTTGATTTGTCTGCAGCTTTTAACTGGGCTCTTGATTATGATGTTTACAATGCGGATAAAGTTGAATTTTCTACTGCTAGTCAAACTAATGGGGAATATAGAAATTTAAGTAATGTAATGGCTGATGGAAAACGTTGGACGAATTTGAACCCAACGACAGGAGAACTAGTTACAAATCCTACAGATTTAGCGGCTTTGAATGCTAATACTACTATGTGGTCACCTTATATGGGGCGTTTTGTATTGAGTGACTGGGCTGTAGAGGATGCTTCTTTCTTACGTTTAAATACTTTAACTCTTGGTTATTCTGCTCCCGAAAGTTTTATCTCTCATTTAGGTTTAACAAAATTAAGAGGTTATTGTACGGCTAGTAATGTATTTGTATGGACAAATTATTCAGGTTCTGATCCTGAAGTTTCAACAAGAAGAAAAACGACTTTGACTCCGGGTGTTGATTCATCAGCATATCCACGTAGCAGACAGTTGATTTTCGGTCTAAATCTTAATTTCTAATTTTAAAGTAGTACAAAAAATGAAACATAAAATAATAATTGCAGGATTAGCTTTGGCTACATTTTTTACAGCTTGTCAAGAGCTTGGAGATGATTATTTAGAAGCTCCGGCCCAATCAACATTAGATGAATCTGTAATTTTTTCTACTCCTGGTTTAGCTAAAGGTGCTATTGATGCAATTAAAGTGCCTTTTGGAGAAACTAATTCCTATCGTGGTCGTTTTATACCATTTTATGGGATGAATACAGATGCAGAATGGTATAATAATTCTCAATCCGTTACCGCACAATCTGATTTGGCTACTTATGATGCAAGAATAGATAACATTCAAATGAATACTAATGATAATGCATGGGCTTCGATGTACGGAGGTATAGAACGTGCTAATATTGCTGTTAAGGGTCTTCGCCAATATGGAAATCCATTACCGGGAACAGAAATGGGCCAGCTTTTAGGTGAAGCATTAACATTACGTGCTATTTATTATGCTGATTTAATGAAAGCGTGGGGTGATGTGCCGTATCGTTTCGAACCAATCAACAACGAAACTTTATATCTTCCTAAAACGAATCGTGATATAATTTATAAACAATTGATTGCTGACTTAGGAGAAGCTTCAAACTTGGTAGCCTGGCCTAATGAATCATCTGAAACTTCAACAGTTGAGCGTGTTAATAAAGCTTTTGTAAAAGGATTAAGAGCACGTTTGGCTTTAGCAGCTTCAGGATTTCAGCAATACCCAGATGGAATTCGTAGAAGTAATGACCCTGATTTATCTGTTGCGAAGATGTATGCTTTAGCTTTAAGCGAAGCACGTTCTGTAATTCAAAGTGGTAAAGCACAGTTAAATGCTACTTTTGAAGGATTTTGGAAAAATGTAAACCAGGATTATATAGCAGCTGGAGGAGAATCTCTTTGGGAGATCCCGTTTGCAGAAGGTCGTGGACGTGTGTTGTATAGTTTTGCGGTTAAAAATCAGTCACCAAATCAATTTCAGGCAAATGGTACGGGACCAGGTGGAACAGCTGGACCATTACCTACTGTTTTTTATGACTATGATGAAAAAGATACCCGTAGAGATGTTACTTGCGTACCTTATCGCTGGGGTACTGCTGTAAGTGGTATTGCTAAACAGGAACTGGTAGCTTTAAATACATGGTATTTTGGTAAATATCGTTATGAATGGATGAAACGAAGAGTTACTGCTGCTAGTGATGATGGAATAAATAAAGTATATATGCGTTATGCTGAAGTATTGTTAATTGCAGCAGAAACAGCTAATGAATTAGAAGGGTTTGGTGCAGCTGCGCCGTATTTGAAAGAAATTAGAAAAAGAGCTTTTGCTGCTGCTGATCAGGCCACTAAAGTGGATGCTTATGTAAATGCATTATCTTCAAAAGAAGCTATGTTTGATGCTATTGTAAAAGAGCATAAATTTGAGTTTACCGGTGAAATGGAACGTAAACAAGCCTTAATTCGTTGGAACCTGTTAAAAGCTAAATTGGATGAGTCAAAAACAAAAATGACCAATTTGCGTGATAGAGCTAATGAATATATAGATGTGCCTGCTACATTATATTATAAATATGTAAAAGATGTGGCTAATGAATCTAAATATGCAGGACAAGATAATACTACTATTTTATTGATTTATGGATTAAATCGCGGTGAATCTACAAATCCAGGTGCTGATTACACAGCTTTTACATGGAATAATTTGAATGACGCTAAAATTAATTCGGTGTATAAAACAGGTGCTAATCCGGATAATCGTCAGTTCTGGCCTATTTGGCTATACTTTATTAGTAACAGTAATGGAAAATTAGTGAATGATTATGGGTATCCAAACCAATAATAGGTTTGTCTGATTATTTAATGTAGAAAAAGAAATTATGAAAAAAAGAAATATATTTAAAGGAATAATCGTCGCTTCAATGGCGGTTATACTTGCTGGAAGCTGCGATAGTTATACAGAAGATATTATTACGGAATTAAATATTGATCGTGAATTTTCCCCAACTGGTTTAAAAGCTACTGTGCGTAATCAAACTTCTGTTGAATTAGTTTGGAATACTAAAGAATCAGTAGATCATTATGTGGTTCAGTTTAGTGGAGATGATCCTAATTTTGGTACGATATTTAAAGAATTAAGTGTAACGGCTGATCAATTGCCGGTGACTGTAGCTTTAGAGGGTGAAACACTTTATTCAATAAGAGTTAAAGCTGTTAGTGCAGATGAATTAGGAGAGTCTAAATGGACTGTGACTACAGCTAACACATTATCAGAACAAATTTTCTTACCAATTCAGGAAACTGATATAGCTGCTAAAACTGCTATTTTAAGATGGACAGCCGGTAGTAGTGTAACAACAATTGTCCTTAATCCCGGTAATATTACACATACAATTACTGCAGAAGAAAAAGCAGCTGGTATTGCCACAATCACAGGATTAAGCCCTGAAGCATCTTATCAGGCAAATTTGTTTAATGGTACTAAAAAAAGAGGTGCTACAACATTCACAACTGGTATTGATGTAGGAGATGGTATTTTGGTAAAAAATACAGAAGATTTATTGGTTGCTATTGCTAATGCAGATTCAGGAGCAAAATTATTTTTAGAGCCTGGTGATTACAAAAGTTATGATGTTGATGGTGTAACTTTGAAAACTGATATTGCATTAGCAAAATCAATTACGATTAGTGGTATCCCAGGAAAAGCAAGACCAGTATTACATTATAAAGTAACTCTTAATTCTGGAGTAAGTAATCTTTCGTTATTGAATTTAGAATTGGACGGAACTGGTATTGAAAGTGGAAGTGTAGTTACGGTTTCAGTTACAGCACCTACAGAATTTCAGGATATTCTAATTAGCGCATGTAATATTCATAATTATGATAAATCTTTAGTCTCAAATTCAGGTAGTGCAAATACGAAAGTGAACTCAATTACTGTTGAAAATTCAATCCTTACGGATGTATGTACAAATACTGGATCAGGTGATTTTATTGATTTCAGGTTTTCATTTGTAAAATCAATTGAACTTAAAACAAGTACTTTTAATAGATGTGCTACACAAAGAGCCTTCATTCGTGAAGATGCTGGTGCAGGATCCGGAACAGGTACTACTCTTAAAACTAATGTTTTAATTGATAGCTGTACATTTTATGGAGTTACAAATACAATAGCAAATAGTGTATATAACATAATAGCTGTTCGTTTTGTTTCAAATGCTTCGACAATAACTAATTCCATTTTCGCTGAAACTATTGCCAGATTTACTAATAATGCCGCAACAGCTACACCCACTTTTGGAAATAATAATTATTTTAATGCTGTTACTCTTAATACAGGACCAGTTACAAGTGCCGTAAGAGCTGATACAGCAGGTACAGCTTTAAATCCAGGTTTTGCAAATGCAGCAACAGGTGATTTTACTATAAGTAATCAAACCTTAAAAGACAATAAAGTAGGAGATCCACGTTGGATTAAATAACTTTTTTAAAATTGTTAATATTAGAAGGCATGCTGAATTTAAACGTTTACGCATGCCTTTTTTTCTTCAGTTATATAATTAGAATAATGAAAATAAGAACGTGGTGCTAATATTAATAGTGCTATTTGCATTATTTTCATGTAAAAAAGATGATGATAGTTCTGGAGTTTCAAATGTTTGTTCAAAAAATTGAAATTATCGGAACAGATATGTAATAATAAATTAAATAAAGATAATTCGTTGGATTATTTAGGTTATTAATGACATCCAACGAATTATAAAAATAAAGATTATAAATTAAAATTTTACTAAACAATTAATACCACTTATGAAAACAAAACTACGATTACTCTTTTTTACGATATTGCTTTCAGTATCGTATATCCATGCTCAAAAAACAGATGTTTGGGATTTTGGAGGCGCAACATTGGATGTCAATTTGTATAATAATAAATTGACTGCCACTGATATTAACACTTGGTACACCTATAGTCCAACAATTGTGCAAGGGACAGCAAGTTCTGCTAACGTTCTAAGTGGTTCAACAGCTTTGACACTTACTTCTGGAGCACTAACACTTAAAACAGGTAATAATGACAGATTGTATACAACGAATACAGCTATTACAAGATATGCAACAGGTAATTTAGGTACAACAGATGCTAATTATACTGCAAGATATTATTGTAATGGTAGTGCGAGTGCTACAACACGTTTTTTTACTCTAACATTAAATGAAGATGATGAAGTAACTGTTGTTGCAAGTATAGAATCAGCTGCTTCAAGTAATAACTTAACAGTTGTTAATACTACAACAAATACCCAAACAGAGTTGATTCCATTAGTAACATCAGGTACTAGTGTTACACTTGCAAAATTTCAGGCAAAACAAGCTGGAAATTTTACAATAACTTGTTTGGGAGGTAAAGGGAATTATTACCGAATTTATAGAAAACCAGCTTCTTATGCTGCAATAACAGGAAATCTAGATGTTTCACAAGCAGCAGGCATTCCTAATGGATATTCTGTAGTATTTACAAATACCGCAGGAAAATCATGGACAGCTCCTGTTACTAATGGTACTTATAATGTGAGCCTTCCTAAAGGTTTTACTTATAAAATGACTTTGCTTAATGCCAATGGTTATATTATTAGTAATGGCGAATACTTAGCTGTTTCAGATGCAACTACGACTTATGATATTGCGCTTTTAAAAGTAGATTTATATACAGTAAGTGGTTCAATCACAGGATTGGGAACAGATATTTCAAAATTAAGTTTAACATATACTCCAGATGCTTCTGCTAATAAAGTGTATATTCCTAAACCCGTAATTAATACCGCTAATGCTACTTATAGCGTAGATTTGGAAGCAAATACACAATATGTTGTTTCAGGTCAGGGAGTTAATGATTATGAAATTTTATCAAACGTTGTAAATATTACTGGTGCTACTTCAGTAAATGTTGCCTTTACGGCAAAACCGGTTTATGGTGTAACCATAAATGCCACGGGTTTAGATGTTACGCAATTAAGTAATCTAAAATTAACTTTTACCAACTTAAACGAAAGTGGATATGTTTATAATTTTAACTCAACAACCGGTATTTCTTTGCGTAATGGTACATATGCAGTTAGCTATACTGGCTTAGATGCTTATTCAGTTGAGCTTGGTTTGGTTTCTAATTTAACAGTGAATGGTTCAGCAGTTACAAAAGTTTTAGCATTCAAACCGGTTTCTGTTTGGTCTTTTGATGATAAAACAATAACAACTTCTACTACTGCATACAAAGGAATGGTGTTTGGAGGAACTGCTGCGACTATTTCTAACAGTGTTTCTTCAGGTCATTTATTAGCAAAAACCGGTGGTACTATTCAGGTTCCGGTAAATGTTGGAGATAAAATTACAGTTTCATATTACTATACGGCTAATTTTTCTATTGATGGAGGTACAGCAATTACAACTGCAACTAACAGTACAGCAAATGTAGAAAAAGTAGAATATACATACCCGGGAAGCACATCTGGATATGTAACCATTACTATGGGCGGTTCAGCATTAACAACTTATATTACTGAAGTTAAAATTGGTGGCACTATACCTTATGTTTCTACAATTACTGTAGGAACTGACAAAACATACAAAACCATAAATGCAGCATTAGATGCTATTGCGAAAATGCCGCGTACCGCTTCAGATCGTGTTACAGTTATGATTGATCCGGGGAACTATGAAGAAATGTTAGTAATAAATCAGGCGAATGTAACATTAAAAAATGCGGCATCTAATCCAACGATAGAATTATTAAATAAAGGGGTTGATATTGGAAGTTCTGCGGTTAGGATTACTTCATATTATGGTCATGGATATAGCTATTACAGTATGTCATCAGATCAAAAATGGCATGAAGATGTTTTAAAAGTAAACAAAGAAAATGGTTATTTATCTTATGCGAATGCCGGTTCCGGAACTACTAATGGATCTTATTGGAATGCGACTATAGTAATAAATGCTAACGGTTTTGAAGCAAATGATATTATTTTTGAGAACTCTTTTAATCAGTACATTTCTAAAAAAGAATCCGAAGATGTGGTTGAAATGTGGGCAGTAGGAAATAAAGGACTTCGTCCAACAGATATTGGAAATACTGCTGTTCAGAACAGAAGCTTTGTAGAAAGAGCAGCTGCTATCTCAATTCTTAACAATGTTGATAAAGTAATATTGAATAAATGTAGAGTGATAGGACGTCAGGATTCATTTTATGGAGGAACCGGTGCCAGAGTAGTAGTGTATAAAGGCGCTATGATGGGGGCTGTAGATTATATTTTTGGTGGAATGAATGCTGTTTTTTATAAAACTGATTTGTCAATGAATACAAGTGATGTAAGTAGTGATCAGGCTTATATTACAGCTCCTCAGCAAAGTACCGGAAGAGGGTATTTAATGTATGAATGTAAAGTTACAACAGCCACCCCTGGAATAGAAACAGCTTCGGCTTATCGTGCAAAACCAGGTTATTTTGGTCGTCCTTGGGCTGCTAATACAAGTGAAGTTGTTTTTTATAATACTACGATTGAAACATCTAATTATCCGGGTAGTGAAAATCTTTCTTTAATTGTACCTGCAGGCTGGAATAATTCATTGAGCGGAGAATCTGTAAAAATGTATGAATACGGAACTACCGAAAACTCAGGGGTAAACAATAGTACAAGTCGTGCTGCATGGTCTACTAAATTAGCAACACCTACCTTAAACGATGGTACAGCCATTACAACTTTTAATTTCACAAAAGGAAGTGATAACTGGGATCCGTTACCACAATTAATTTCTAACGAAAGTTTAGGGGTAAAAGACAATACGCCAACTTCCGCGGTTAATGTTTCCGGATATAAAAACCGAATTGCAATTTCAAATGTAAAATCAGAAACTGCGGTAGCTATTTACAGTATTACAGGAGCAAAAGTAAAAACATTTAAAACAAGTCAGGATATTGATTTTGAATTCCAAAACGGGGTTTGGATCGTAGTAATTAAAGCGGCAGATGGTCAAAAATCTGTAAAAGTTATTACACATTAAAATCTATTAATTTAAATTATTCTTAAAGCAAGCCTCTAAACTATTTTTAGGCTTGCTTTTTTTTTGCAATTTACTATTGTGTTTTCGATGTTTTATAATGAAAAAGCTAAGGTGTTAATTATTAGTTTAATGTGTGAAATAAAGAGACTGAAATTTTAGTTTTAATAAAAAAATAACTTATTTTTATACAATCGATTACAATTTTATATATCAACTAACCTAAAATTTTATACTATGGAAAAAAATTACTCAAAGTTATTTTTAAGCAAAAATAAAAGAGCAATTAAGGGATTGTCGATTTTTGCTTTATTGTTTATTGGGACTCAAACGAGTTGGGGACAGCAGCCTATCGGAACTGGTCAATTTGACGGAGGGTTTGAGGGGGCTGTTTTGCATACTGCTGCTCTTACCCAAACTACTCCAGATGCTACTAAGTGGGCATATGACAGTGGTAATTTATCTACTTCAGCAATTGTTGACGATGCAAGTAAAGCTCGTTCAGGTTCTAAATCAGTAGCTTTTAATTTTATTGGAACGACTGCTGGTAAATATATTATGAGTCCTCAATTATCTCCTGCTTTAGTTGGAGGGGATGGTATTAGTATTGTTGGATCAAGTTATACAGTTCAATATTTTGTTAAAACAGCTAACTTAGCTAACATAAAAGGAGCTCTATATGTATCTGGAAGAACATCATCTATCACAACTACTGGTGCAGTGGATGCTAATGGTTGGGCAAAAATCACTTACACATATCTTCCGGCAGCTACCAATTTTACACCTGCAGCAAATAAAACATGGGCAGGATTTGGAAACAATGTTAATTCAAATTTCACAGGTTCTGTTGATGATTTTGTAGTTTATCAAGGAGCTGTTGATATTACTGCCCCGGCTTCGGCATCAACTCCGGTTGTAAGTGGTTTGAATGTGAGCTGGACAGCTTCAGCTGATGTTGACGGAGGCGGATATGTAGTGGTTCGTTATTCGACAAATCCTAATGCTGACAATGACCCTAACCAAAATGGAGTTTATGCGGTAAATAATATAATTACGAATGGTACAGGTTCGTTATCAGGAACTGTTGTTTATGTTGGTACAGCAACTTCATTTACTGATGCTGTTGCGGGATCGGTTTCTGGTTCGGATTACTATAAAATATATACTGTTGACAAGGCTTTTAATTTTTCTGATGAAATCGTGGCATCGGCTCTGTTGAAAGTGAATTCTGTTGCTTTTAATGATGACAGTGTTACCATTTATAAAAATAATGAGGCCTTTTATGTAAACTCTGGAGAAGGAGTTATAAATAACATAAAAGTATTTGATGTTCAAGGGAAATTAATTGCAGAGCAAAAAGATGTAAATTCAAATTCAGCTGCAATTAAAAACATACACAAAACAAATCAGCTATTAATTGTAAAAATAAGCTCTGAAGACAATAAAGTAGTAACTAAGAAAATTATTAATTAATATTATGGTTCAGATTATTTTCTTATCAATTAAAGAATAAATTACTATTTCAGAATTATAATTTATACACCAAGACAGGTTGCCTAAACAAATGGGCAGCCTATTTTTTTTACTTAATTCCTCTTCTGTTGAGTTCTCTAATTTGAAAGTTTATTTTTCTCTTTTGTAATTCTGAAAATTAAATGGTAATTATTTCTGTAAAGACAAAAAGTGCCCGGTAATCGAAACACTTTTTGTTTAGCTTATAGTATTTTTTATAAATCTTTAATCTCCGCATACCTTGGAACCAGAGTTTTCATTACAATCCATGCGGTCAGATAAGCTACAGCACAAAGAACAAACATAATAGTGTAACCTGTCTGAATATGGCCTTGTGCTTCACAATAATCAAAAAGGGCACCGCCTAATTTTGAAACTAATACACCTCCAATTCCCCCGGCCATTCCACCAATACCAATAATAGATCCAACAGCTTTTTTAGGGAACATATCTGACACGGTAGTAAAAATATTAGCAGACCACGCCTGATGTGCAGATGCACCCACACCAATCAATAGTACCGGAATCCAGTAACTTATATAGCCTAATGGCTGTGCAAGTAACACTACCAATGGAAACAAGGCAATAATAAGCATCGCTTTCATTCTGCCCTCATAAGCGTTATATCCTTTATTGATGAAATACATTGGGAAATAACCACCATAAATACTTCCAAACATAGTCATGGTGTACAATACGGAAAGAGGGAAAGCAATATCTGTTTTTACAAGACCAAATTGCGCTTCTAAATATTTTGGGAGCCAGAACAAAAAGAACCACCAGATACCGTCTGTCAGGAATTTACCTGATACAAAAGCCCAGGTCTGTTTGTATTTTAAAAGCTTAATCCATGATATTTTTTCTTTTGCAGCATCAGTTTTCATTTCTTTTTCTACAACCTCGCCTTCAAGAATGTAATTTAATTCAGATGGTGAAAGTCTTTTTTGTTTTTCAGGTTTATCATATAAAATGTACCAAAAAAACATCCAGATAAAGCCAATGGCCCCAATAATAATAAAGGCACTTTCCCAACCCCAGTTAACCGCAATCCATGGCACTGTCAATGGAGCTAAAATGGCACCAACATTTGAACCGGAGTTAAATATCCCGGTAGCAAGTGAGCGCTCTTTCTTTGGGAAATATTCTGCGACAGCTTTAATTGCCGCCGGAAAATTCCCGGCTTCTCCAATTGCCAAAAAGGATCTTGAAATCATGAAACCCAAAATGGAAACCGGTACAGCTGCGATACCTGCCCAAACAAAAATGCTGTTGGCTGCAGTACCTATCGGAATAGAATAAGCATGCATAATGGCTCCAAGGGACCACACTATAATGGCTATAATATAACCAGCCTTAGTTCCAACTTTATCAATGAATCTTCCTGCAAAAAGCATCGAGATGGCATAAACAAACTGAAAAATTGCCGTAATATTAGCATAATCACTATTACTCCAGTTGAATTCTTCCGAAAGGCTTGGGGCTAATAAACTTAGAACCTGCCTGTCAAGGTAGTTTACCGTTGTGGCAAAAAAGAGTAAACCGCAGATGGTCCATCGGTACTTTCCTATGACTTCGTTTTTATTGTACATTCGTTTTTTGGTTATTATAGTTTAGTAATTTATTTTTTCGAAAGTTTCTTTTTTCTGATGAAACCCAAAATACGCTACAGCATTCTCGCTGCATATTTTGCGTACTAAATCACCAATCATTTCGATGTCATTAGGTAATTCCTGTTTTTCTACTTCTTCACCTAAAACATTACAAAGAATACGTCTGAAATACTCATGACGTGGAAAAGAAAGAAAACTTCTCGAATCCGTAAGCATTCCAACAAAACGGCTTAATAACCCAAAATTAGAAAGTACATCGAGTTGTTTCTGCATTCCGTCCTTTTGGTCTAAAAACCACCAGGCAGCTCCGTATTGCATTTTTCCTGGAGTTGAACCGTCGTTGAAATTTGCCGCCATTGAAGCTATCATTTCACTATCACGAGGGTTTAGGTTATAAACGATTGTCTTTGCCAATGCATTTTCTTTACTCAAGCGGCCAAAAAAACGGCTCATATTCTGAGCCATAATCTGATCACCAATAGAATCGAATCCCTGATCAGGGCCTAATAACTGCATCATTTTGGCGTTGTTGTTTCGAATAGCGCCTACGTGAAATTGTTGTACCCAGGATTTTTTTGCGTTCATTACAGCAATTTTATGCAGAACAGCCGATTTGTACAGATGAATTTCTCGCGGAAGTAAAACTTCATTATTTAAACCTTTTTGAAATATTTGATTTACATCAGCATCAGTATAGTCAGCGGCATAATAATTTTCGTGTCCGTGATCCGATATTCTACAGCCGGCTTGATGAAAAAAGTCATGGCGGTCTTCCAGCGCTTTTAGTAAATCAGGAAAGACATTTACAGGATAATCAACAACTGCTTCTAACTTTTTAATCCATTCAATAAATACCGAACCTTTTTCAATTTCAGTCGCTTTATCAGGACGAAAGGTAGGCAACACAGCAATTTCAAATTCTTCGTCTTTTAATTGTTTATGATACTGTAAATCATCTGTAGGATCATCTGTAGTTCCTATCATTTTCACATTCATTTTGTGCAATAAATTCCGGACACTAAATTCCGGTTTCTTCAATAATTCATTGCAGGTATCATAAATTCTTTGGGCTGATTGTGCATTCAATAATTCGGTAATTCCAAAGTAGCGCTGCAATTCCATGTGTGTCCAATGATACAAAGGATTTCTTAAGGTGTTTGGAAGCGTTTCAGCATATTTTTGAAACTTTTCAAAGTCAGAAGCATCTCCAGTAATATATTTTTCAGGAATTCCATTGGCACGCATGGCTCTCCATTTGTAATGATCGCCTTCAATCCAAAGCTGGGTAATGTTTTCAAATTTTCGGTCTTCAGCAATATCCTTTGGAGAAAGATGTGAATGGTAATCGTAAATAGGCTGCACTTTTGCAAAGTCGTGATAGAGCTTCTTCGCTGTATCATTGTGTAATAAAAAGTCTTTGGTTATAAAGCTTAGTTGCATGATATGACTCTTGAAAAAATTCCACCTTGCAAAATTCTGTTGTGCAAGGTGGAATGGTATTATTATAAACTTCTTTTAATTCCTAATTCCAAACCGCGTAATTCGGCTAAACCTCTTAAGCGGCCAATTCCGGAATATCCAGGGTTTGTTTTTTTCTTCAAATCATCCAGCATCTGGTGTCCGTGATCCGGACGCATTGGAATGATTCTTCCGGTTTGTTTTTCCATCTTTACGATAGATTTCACTACTTCGTACATATCCACATTTCCTTCCAGGTGATTGGCTTCGTAGAAATTTCCTTCTTCATCGCGTTGTGTACTTCTCAAATGGATGAAATTCATTTTTTCGCCATTGCGATCAATCATTCCTGATAAATCATTTTGAGCAATTACGCCATAAGAACCCGTACACATACAGAATCCGTTTGAAGGCGAATCAATAGCATTTAGCAGCTGTACTAAATCAGCTTCTGTACTCACAACTCTTGGTAATCCTAAAATTGGATAAGGAGGATCATCAGGGTGAATAGCCATTTTTACACCAACGCTTTCGGCTACCGGCACAATTTCACGTAAGAAATAATATAAATTTTCTTTTAATCTGTTAGCATCGATTCCATCATAACCCCGAAGTACTTTCAGGAAATCTTCTACAGAATATGATTCTTCTGCACCTGGTAAACCAGCGATGATATTTTGCTGTAATTTTAATTTATCAGCATCAGATAATTTTTCAAAAGTCGCTTTGGCTTTCGCTTTTTGAGCTTTTGTATACGTGTCTTCTGCTCCCGGACGTTTTAAAATGAATAATTCAAAAGCTGCAAATTCATTGATATCAAAGCGTAAAGCTTTAGAACCATCCGGCATTTCATATGACAAATCGGTTCTTGACCAGTCTAAAACAGGCATGAAATTGTAACACACAATGTGAACACCGCAAGCTGCCAGATTTTTAATGCTTTGCTTGTAGTTTTCAATGTATTTTAAATAATCGCCTGATTGTTTTTTGATGTCCTCGTGTACCGGAATACTCTCTACAACTGAAAAAGTTAATCCTGCTGACTCCACTTCATTTTTTCTTTTCATGATTTCATCCACTTCCCACACCTGTCCATTTTTAATGTGGTGTAAGGCAGTTACGATTCCGGTTGCACCGGCTTGTCTTGCATCTGATAATTGTACCGGGTCATTTGGACCGTACCATCTCCATGTTTGTTCCATAATTTTATATTTTTAATTGTAATTAAATACTTTTCGCCCCGAAACCTCCATCAACTTTGATAATCGTTCCTGTAACGAATTTTGACATATCGCTGCACAAGAAAAGCAATACACCATCCAAGTCTTCAGGAACACCAAAACGCCCCATTGGAGTATGCTCCATAATTGTGATACCTCTTGGCGTTAATTCGCCTTCTGGAGTCAATAATAAAGCTCTGTTTTGTTCCCCGATAAAAAATCCAGGAGCAATAGCATTCACACGAATTCCTTCTCCATATTTAGAAGCTAATTCTACAGACATCCATTTTGTAAAGTTTTCAATTGCCGCTTTTGATGCTGAATACCCGACAACTCTTGTTAAAGGACGCTCAGCAGATGCTGAAGAAATATTGATAATTATACCGCTTTTTTGTTTTGCAAAAAGCTCAGAGAATACCTGAGACGGCAAAATAGTTCCGATAATATTTAGATCAAGAACTTTTTGTAAATGATCTTTCTTTAAATCATAAATAGCCTGATCTGGTCCAATTGTAGCACCTGGCATGTTTCCGCCTGCAGCATTAATTAAAATATCCAGACGACCGTATTTTTCAACAATGGTATCGCGAATGGATTCCATTTCTTCCTGATTTAAAACATTTCCTTTTACGGCAAATGCTTTTCCGCTCTTGCTTTCTATTCTGTCTACGGCTACTTGTGCTTCTTCAAGAGAAAGTCCAACAATTCCGGTTGTTACACCCTGTTTGGCTAATACTTCGGCCATATTACTGCCTAAAACTCCTGCACCACCTGTAATAAGGGCTATTTTACCTTCTAAATTAAATATTGAATTCATTTTATTGTTGTTTATTTTATGGTTTGTATAATAGTTAGAACATTTTTAGTTTGATTTTCAATAGTTTGATAGTCTTTGGTTTCCATCAAATTTTTACTGATTAATTTGCTGCCCATTCCAACAGCAGAAACTCCTGCGTTAAACCAGGCCTGAATGTTTTCTTTGGTGGTGTCCACTCCGCCGGTTGGCATAAAAACTAAGTACGGGAAGATGTCTTTTATACTGGAAAGAAAATCAGGCTGTATTTTATCTCCGGGAAATAATTTGATAAAGCGAACACCATAATTCTCAGCAGCGATTATTTCAGTTGGAGTCATGCAACCCGGGATGTATAAAATTTTCTGATTGATTAGTTTTACTGCAACTTCAGGAACAAAGCCGGGACTTATAAAAAAATCCGCTCCCAGATCAAGATACATTTCAGCCTGAACAAGATTTTTAATTGTGCCAATACCTAATAACAAATCGGGCATTTCAGCATTCCGAATTGCGATCATTTTTTTAAAGTTTTCTGTAGCTTCGTCTCCACGATGCGTATATTCTACTGCCCTTATTCCGGCACGATACAGTGCACGCAATATTTCTAAACTGACAGTTTCATCGGCGTTAAAATACAAAGGCAAAATACCTTGAGTCACAATAGTATCGATAACATGTTCTGTCTTATCCACTTTTTTATTTTTTAATTTATTGATTATCGAACAACTCTTCCGCCATCAGCACCTTGCATCAGGGCCAGAATATCGTTTACTCCCGAAAGGTTTATGTCGCCGGCAATAGAATGCTTCAGACAAGAAGCAGCGAGTGCATATTCGGATGCTTTTTCAAGATTTTCAGGCCAGGTCAGTATTCCGTATATAAGTCCGGCCATGAAAGCGTCGCCAGCTCCAATTCGGTCAATGATGTGTGATATTTTGTATTCTTTACTGCGATATAATTTAGCTTCTGACCATAAAACAGCAGCAATGGTATTAGAAGAAGCATTTGCATCATATCGTAGTGTTGATACAATAGTCTTTAACTTTGAAAATTTTTCCTGCCATTTTTTATAGACATTTTCAAAATCATCTTTTCCTGTTGTATTTATAGCTAAACAGTTTTCAGAATCGTCAATACCACCTAAAAGCACATCGCAGTATTTTATCAGATCAGGCATTATTTCGTTTGCTTTTTTGCCGTAGTTCCATAAACTGGGTCTGTAATTCAAATCGACAGAAATTGTCAGTCCCATTTCTGAAGCAATTATTAAGGCTTCTTCACAAACTTCGGCTAAATCCTGAGAAAGGGCAGGAGTAATTCCGGACCAATGAAACCATTTTGCATCTTTAAAAATAGTTTTCCAGTCAATTGTGCCTTTTTTTAATGTTGAGAATGAAGAACTGTTTCGGTCATAAATTACTCTGCCCGGCCTTTCTGAAGCACCCTGCTCAAAATAATAGATTCCGATTCGTTCTCCTTGCTTTATGATATTGGTTTTCATTCCGTAAGAAAGCATTTCACTTTCAGCTGAAGTTCCCAGTTCGTTTTGAGGTAATGCCGATACTAAATTTACATTGCATCCCATCAATGCAAGAGATGCTCCGGCATTAGCTTCTGCACCTCCATAATGTGCATCAAATGTTTTTGATTTAAATATTTTTAAATTGTTTGGAGGCGACAGGCGAAGGAGTACTTCTCCAAACACAATGATTTTTTTTGACATAATTTAATTACGTGTGCGCACACGTTTTTTATTAAAAGGTTGCTTTTAAATAGTTGTTAAAGATGTAATTTATCAAAACGTGTGCGAACACGTACTTTGCAAATATATATAAAAACTTAAATAAAAAAAGCGACTTTTGAAATAAAAAAATTAATTTTACAACTTTCATTAAATATTTAACTTAAAACTCAAGAATATCATAACAATCAAGAAAATTGCAGAGTTAGCCAATGTTTCTCCTGGAACAGTTGACAGGATTATTCATAAGCGTGGGCAGGTATCGCAGGAGAATATAGATAAGGTAAATGCTATAATTAAAAAACACGGATTTAAACGAAATATTTTTGCAAGTAATTTGGCTTCGAAGAAGAAGTGCAAAATTGCTGTTTTTTTGCCAAAGTTTGAGAAGCTGGAATATTGGGAATATCAGCTAAATGGAGTAAAAAAGGCAGCCGAAGATTTTAGGAAATTTGGTATTGAATTGCATTATTTTCTTTATGACTTTGATAGTATATCGTTTCAGGAAATGATTTCTAAGGTGCTTGACTTTGAGTGCGACGGATTGCTTTTTTCTCCTATTTTTCATGAAGAATCTATTGTATTTCTTGATGAATATAAAAAGAAAAATAAACCGGTAGTGATGATCGACTCTGATATTAAAGACAAAATAAATCATTATTATATTGGTCAGGATGCTTTTAAAAGTGGTTATTTGGCAGGACGTCTCATTAGTTTTGCAGTAAAAAATGAGCGTAATGTACTTATCGTTAAGATAGCCAAGGAAATAGACAGTACCTCGGTTTACTTACAGCGTATTAAAGGATTTTATACTTTTTTTGAAGAACATTCCGAACTCACTAATTTTAACTTTTCTGAAATTACTATCAAAGATCCTGATGTAAATCTGCTTAATTTGGAAATGTTTGAAAACGTCAGTAGTATATTTGTACCTAATTCAAGGGCATATATTGTGGCCCAATTTTTAGAAAAGCAAAACATAAGAGGAATAAGAATAATAGGTTATGACCTCTTAAAAGAAAATATAACATACTTAAATTCTGGAATAATTGATTTTTTAATTAATCAAAAACCTGAAGAACAAGGATATATGGGGATAAATTACCTCTATAAAAAAATTATTTTACAGGAAAGTTTAGAGGCGAATCATTTTATACCACTGGATATAATTGTAAAAGAAAATTACATGTAAGTTTAAAATAAGACCTCCTGTAGTGTTTACTTCAGTTTCGTACTATTTTTTATCTAATATATTATTTATTTCTCTTGCTCTAAATTATCAGCAGCAGAAATCTGGTCGAGGATATTGGTTTGGTTGGGCGAAATGTAGTTTTTTACTTCGCTGGTATTTTCTTTCTTAAAAAGAAGATCTAATGCATTGTATAGCTTTAATAAAACATCCTTATCTTCTTTTTGAATCTCTAAAGCAGTATTGAAATTAAAAACATAATTATTTGAATTACGTACTTCTACTTTTATCGTTTTTGATGTGATTTTGAATTTAACTATATCCATATTGTTTGTAATTGCTTTGTGAGATTGCAAAGTTATTGTAATTATAATTAATTCTATAAATAGATCAGTTGAAATTTAGAAACACCGGCAAACATAGTAGTAATTATCAAAAGGCAATGGAGTTCCCTAATCAAGAACTGCTTTTTTTAGGACCCCTCACGAATCCATTGCGCAGAATGTTCATCTTTAAGATAATAATCAAAACATTGACCGATATGGTCAGTTAAATCAGCATGCTAAGCCGAGTCATTAATTACATGTCTGCCAAATTGATATAAGATCAGCTTATTATAGAGATTATAAAGTGTAGTCTTCCAGAATACTTTTAGGGTAAGAATGAGGCATTATTCTAAATAAGTATTAAGTTGGGATTGTATGTTAAGTTTGTATTACTCTTAAAGGTAGCGCTTGATAGTTACTGAGCTTTTCTTTTAATTTATGGTATAAAACTACAACCCAAAATTAAAATGGAAATCTTACGTTTTTTAAAGCCTAAACAAAAAAAACAATTTATATCTGAAACTGATTTTATTATGAATCAGCATAAACAATTTCGACTTGCAACAGAATCGCTGGTAAGTTTGCGTGATGCTGCAGTTGAAGAGGAAGATGAATTAAAAATTGATTACTTTTTTTATACGGATACTTTGGAAAAATCACAAAAAATAGAAAAAGAAATTCGAAAAATGAATTATGTTGTCAATCAGGAAATTGCTTTCAATAACAAAAATCTTTTTATAATTTCCGGTAGAACTACAGAAATCAGGATGATGCACGAAGCTTTAAGAAAATGGGTTGAAGAAATGTGTGCATTGGGGTATAAATATGACTGTAGTTTTGACAGTTGGAAAATTGTGCATGAAGAGAAAATCCAAATTTAATGTGCTGTTCGAACGTTTCTGACTTCGTATTCTATCACGTGGATTGAAATCCATGCAGGTGATCTAAGTCAGGTATCAGTATTAAATATAAAAATATCATTTTTGTGCCAAACTTATATTGAAATATAGATAAGGCATGGGATAAAATATGAATAGTGCATGAAAATAAAAGCATAAGGGTTCTTGTGCATTTCGTAGAAAATTGGAAGTGTATAGTAAAAATAATAGTGGGGCTGGATTTAATTATTGAGGGGTTAAAATCTGAATAAAGAAGGTTGTAGGCTCATTTCGATCGAAGACTCAGTGAATATGAAAGTACTTATAATCGATTTCGAACCGTAAAAAGCAGAAATAGAGAACTGTTTTTTCTGGTCTGTTTAAAATAAAAAACCCTTAAACATTTATTGTTTAAGGGTTTGCCTTTTGTAGCGAGGACGGGAGTTGAACCCGTGACCTCAGGGTTATGAATCCTGCGCTCTAACCAACTGAGCTACCTCGCCTGGACTGCATGTGAAATGAATTCCTCATTGCGGGTGCAAATATAAAAATTATATTAAAGCGAACAAGCATAAAATGAAGAAAAAAAAATATTTTTAAAAATGCATTGTTTTTGGACAGATATTCTTATATTTCCAAAAAATTAAATGCAACACATGGATTCAAAAATACGTTACGAAATAGAGTTTCCAATTAATTCTTCGCCACAGCTATTGTATCAATATATATCAACACCTTCAGGTCTGTCAGAATGGTTTGCAGACAATGTAAATTCAAGAGGTGAATTTTTTACTTTTATTTGGAATGATTCGCAGGAAAAGGCACGTCTGGCATCTAAAAAAACAGGCGAAAAAGTAAAATTTAAGTGGGTTGATGATGCAAGCAAAGACACAGATTATTTCTTTGAACTGCATATATTGGTTGATGAATTAACCAAAGATGTATCATTAATGGTTATTGATTTTGCCGAAAAAGAAGAAGTAGGGGAGGCTAAACAATTGTGGGAGAACCAAATCTCAGATCTGAAACATCTTATAGGATCTGTTTAGTAAAAGTCTATTTTATGCTTTATATTTGCCCTGAACAAAATTCAGGGTTTTTTTATGATCAATTTTAACGGAAACATAGTTGGGCAAGAGGAAAATATATTAACTCAAAATCGTGCTTTTTTGTATGGCGATGGCGTTTTTGAAACACTAAAAATAATCAACGGTAAAATTTTGTTTCTGGAAGATCATTATTTTAGATTAATGGCTTCAATGCGTGTGGTAAGAATGGAAATTCCAATGAATTTCACCATGGAGTATTTTGAAGAGCAGGTTTTAAATCTTATAGAACAAAAAGGAATTTCAGCTTCTGCAAGAGCAAGAATAACTGTTTTTAGAAACGATGGCGGATTGTATTTACCCAAAACGAATTTTGTTTCTTATTTAATTAATGCCTCACCTCTTGAAGATGCCTTTTATGCTTTAAATAAAGCGCAGTATGAAGTTGATTTGTATAAAGACTTCTATGTGACAAAACAGTTGTTATCGTCGATTAAAACGACTAATAAATTGATAAATGTTACCGGAAGTATTTTTGCACACGAAAATGGCTTAGAAAACTGTATTTTGCTTAATGATACTAAGAATGTAGTTGAGGTGTTACAAGGGAATTTATTTATGGTTACCGGCAAAAAACTAATCACCCCGCCCATTTCTGAAGGTTGTCTAAATGGTGTTATGCGTAAGCAAATTTTAGCTTTAGCAAAGAAAATAGAAGGAATAGAAGTGGTCGAAGAGATAATTTCACCATTTGATCTTCAAAAAGCAGATGAATTATTCCTGACAAATGTAATCACAGGGATACAATCGATAACAAAATACCGAAAAAAGGAGTTTAAAGATAATCTGGCTCATTTATTAGTACAAAAACTGAATGAATCCATATCTGAAAATTAATTCAGATATGGATTTTCAGGTGCATTTGACCAGATAAGATAATCACCTCCCAGTTCTATAATTTGTTCTTTCCAAAAATGAGTGGTAGATTTTCCGATAATTTTGTTTTTATAACTGTTATCAGTGATAATCCACGAATTTCCCTGCATTTCATTTTCAAGTTGATTTTCTTCCCAACCTGTATAGCCTAAGAAAAAACGAATATTATTTTTGTGAATAGATCCGTCATTTATTAAGTCCTTAGTCGATTCAAAATCACCTCCCCAATAAATTCCATTTGAAATCTCAACACTGTTTGGGATTAAATCAGGAATGTTGTGAATGAAATAAAGATTGTCCTGTTCTACAGGACCCCCATTGTATATTTTGAAATTGGCATCAATTTCAGGAATTAAGTCATTAATAGTGTATTTTAATGGTTTATTAATGATAAAACCTATTGATCCTTCTTTGTTATGGTCTGCTAATAAAATTACCGATCTGTTAAAAGATAAATCTCCAATTATTGAAGGCTCGGCAATAAGCAGGTGTCCTTTTTTTAATTTTTCTGAAATCATACGGCTACAATTTTTATTAAATTTAATCATAAAATAATTAAAAACCCAAATAAAATCGTTAAACCGTATAAAAAAACCCTCAAAAATGAGGGTTTCAATTATATTATAAGTTTAGAGAACTTTCTTACTTAGTTCACTGCACCTTCTAATTCAGCTCCAGCTTTGAATTTTACAACATTCTTAGCAGCGATTTTGATAGTTTTTCCAGTTTGTGGGTTTCTTCCATCTCTTGCAGCTCTTGCAGATACTGACCAAGATCCAAATCCTACTAATGAAATTCTTCCACCTTTTTTCAAAGTAGTACCTACATTACCTAAAAATGACTCTAAAGCTAATTTTGCCGCAGCTTTTGTAATTCCTGCATCAGCAGCGATAGCATCGATTAATTCTGATTTGTTCATAATAATTAGTTATTAATTGTTGGTTAAAAAAAATTGTTAATACACAAATTTAGTAGGAAATCCGTTCCTTGCAAGTGTTTTCTTTAAATTTAGCAAAAATTGTTAATAACTTGCTTTTTTTGTTCATAAAACAAAGAATTTTATCACTAAATATAGTTAGAAACCCTTGTTTTATTGGTGTTTAATAAACTTTTACATCGTCAGAAAAAGTGATACCATTTAATAATTCGGCGACCTTCATTCTCTTTTTTCCCGGTAATTGTAAACTCAATAATTCTAAAAAGCCGTCCTGAACTGCAACTTTTAATTCTTTTTTACCAGAAATTAGTTTTCCAATTTCGTATGGATGAGCTTCCAATATTAGTTTTGCTTCGTATATTTTGATGCTTACTTCCTCATTTTTATCTTTTAAAAAACACCAGGAAGCAGGATATGGACTCAGGCCACGAATCAAATTATTAATTTCTGTCCCGGATTTTGTCCAGTCAATTTTGCAGTTTTCCTTGTTTAGTTTGTATGCTGTTTTAATTTCTTCATTGTCTTCCTGTGTAGTTGTTGTTACATTTCCTTTTTCAATCACTTTCAAAGTGTCAATTACAGTTTGGCTTCCTAACAACATCAATCGGTCGTGCAGTTGTCCTGCATTTTCTTCCGGAGCAATAACAATTTCAGAATTTAAAATCATAGCTCCCGTGTCAATCTTATCATCTATAAAAAAAGTAGTAACACCAGTTTTGCTTTCGCCATTAATGATAGCCCAGTTAATAGGAGCTGCTCCGCGGTAATTAGGCAATAATGAGGCATGTAGGTTAAAGGTGCCCAGACTAGGCATTTCCCAAACTACTTTTGGCAGCATTCTAAAGGCAACTACAATTTGTAAATTGGCGTTCAAAGCTTTTAACTCTGCTAAAAAAGCTTCATCTTTTAAATTGGTTGGCTGTAATAAATTAAGACTGTTTGCAAGAGCATATTCTTTTACGGCCGAATATTTTATTTTTTGTCCGCGTCCTGCCGGTTTGTCTGCAGCAGTAATTACGCCAACTACCTCGTAATCGTTTTTAATAATGGTATCCAGAATGCCAACAGCAAATTCCGGAGTTCCCATGAATATAATTCTCAATTTTTCCATTATAATTTTAAAGTGTATTTATTGTTCGCTAGTATGGTAATATGATTGTTTTCTAATAATTCCTGAAGCACCAAAATGATATCGTTGGCATCTAATTGTATTTGAGTCTGAATTTCTCTCGAAGTCAACGCGGCTGATTTTAATAAATGCAGAATTTTATCAGCTATCGAATCGGCTTCGGTGATTTTTCCTTTTTGTGTGATGCAGTAAGAGCAGATTCCGCAATTCTCCATCGTTTCTTCTCCAAAATAATCTAAAACCAATCTGTTTTTGCAGGTTTTGCTTTCCTTTATATAATACAGGACAGACATCAATTGTTCTTTTTTTAGCTGATTTTGTTTTTCCAGGTATTTTGAAACTCTATTTATAGTTAATTCATCTTCGCGAACTTCATTAAATAATATAGTTGCATCGTTATTTTTTGACTTATATTCGATGATTTCCTTTTCTCTCAGTTTTTCTAAAACAGCCGAAACCTGTTCTTCTGTATGATGTGATTTTTTGGCTATCAGTGAAAGATTAAAAGGTGTTTTCATTTCATAAACACCGGGATAAGTTCTCAAAATTGCCAGAATAATTTCTTCATCATTAGGATTCAGGCTTATGTAACGAATCACTTCTTTCGACTCGATTAAAAATTGCATGGTAATCTTTTCTGAAAATTCCTGTGACATGGTAATGATTCCCTGCTGATTCAAAAACTGCAAAGAATTATAGGTTTTTAAAGTAGGGAAGTCGTATTTATTGCAAAAATGATTGAGTTTAAAGGAAAAAGAATCATCTAAACCTTCGCCATAGGCAATCTGAAAATAATTGCAAAGTTTTACATACATCGTTTTTAGAAACTTTTTGTCTGGCAGAACACTCAAAAACTGCTGTTCTGTCTGATTGGCATCTGAATTATTAAAAAGCAAAACCGAAAAAGCTTTTTCTCCATTTCGTCCGGCTCTTCCGGATTCCTGATAATAATTTTCAAGGTTTTCAGGCAATTGTGTATGAATTACGGTTTTTACGTTGTCCTTGTCAATTCCCATCCCAAAAGCATTTGTGGCAACAATGACCTGTGCTTGTTCAGACATCCACAATTGCATGTTCTTGTCTTTTTCTTTAGCCGAAAGTCCACCGTGATAATATGTTGCCCGAAATCCTAAAGATTGTAGCTGAGTCGACATATTTAAACACGATTTTCTATTTCGTACATATATAATAGAAGGCTGTGGGTTTTTCTTTAAAATTTGTTCAGTGCGATACAATTTGTCTTCGACTTCAAAAACCATGTAGGCAATATTTTTTCTTTCGAATGATTGTTGAAAAAGTACAGGATTTTTCAAGTCCAATTCGGTTTTTATATCTTCAATAACTCTCGGAGTTGCCGTAGCGGTCAAAGCCAAAAACGGAATCTTCGGAAAGTATTTCTTAAGTTCTGAGATCTTCAGATAAGCCGGACGAAAATCGTGTCCCCATTGCGAAACACAATGTGCCTCGTCAATTGCAATTAAATTTATAGGAAGATTTTTGATGCGTTCCAAAATCCAGTCAGACTGTAAACGCTCAGGCGAGAGGTATAAAAACTTATAATTTCCGTATTGACAATTATCCAGAAGATCGATGATTTCTTCTGTATGGATTCCACCTGTAAGAGCGATGGCTTTAATTTGTCGTTTTTCCAAATTCGCGACCTGGTCTTTCATCAGCGCAATCAAAGGTGAAATTACCAGACAGATTCCTTCGAGCATCATGGCCGGAACCTGAAAACAAATCGACTTTCCTCCTCCGGTAGGCAGCAGTGCAAAAGTGTCCTGACCTTCTAAAACCGAATCAATAATTTCTTTTTGCAGCGGTCGGAAACTGGTATGTTTCCAGTATTTTAAAAGAATATCCTGTGCTTCCTGCATGGCCAAAGTATTAAAGTTAAAAATTTAGAAATCAGTTTCTAGTTTTGCAACTTTAAAACCGGCTGCTAAATTTTGTCTAAGATATAAAGAATTCTGTTTTCAACTGTGTCTTTCGGAACCTCAATTAAATCGTAACCGTATTTTTTATACGTCTCAATAAGATGTTTTTGTATTTCCAGTGCCTGTTCAAAATTTTCGTAACGTTCTGTGTCGCTCTGGTAAATTTCTTCCCACGGCGGTAAAATAAAAGTCTTAGAATATTTGTAATCCTCACAGGCTTTTGTGAAAAACTCGGGATATTCGTCTCCAATATAATCCATGTAAGCCACCACATCAGGAATTCCACGGTCAATAAAAACAACACTGTCAGGCTCTTGCGAAGCATTTTTAAATTGCTGAATGCGTCCTTCAAGCAACATTTCGCTAAACAATAAAGGCTGTTCCAAAAACAATTGCTCGACACCTCTTTTTTGGGCTTCGAGTGTAACTTCTCTTGAAATTTCAGGGTAACAGCAATAGCCACGAGCTACTAATTCGTTTATAAGCGTAGATTTTCCTGTGCCAGGACCACCAAGGAGAACTATGATTTCTTTTTGCACTTTCGTAAAATAAAGCGCAAATTTACCTAAAGTTATTTATAATTAAAAAGAATATTTGTCAGAAGCGAAAGATTTGGCATTTTAATAAACATGGTTCCTGCTGTTCGCTTTAATCTTTTACTTTTTAAAGAAAAAAGCAAAAGGATTTCCGCTTCCATCAGGGCTAATTAGGAAGCATGTTTTATCTATAGAATTAATCTTCTGAAAATGTTTCTTGTAGCATTTCATGAGTTCCCGCATTTTGTTTGCAAAGTATTAATTTTTTATATTGTATTCCATCTCTTCTAAATCAAAAATGATAAGTTGTCTGCCATTTAAAAAAATCTAAAATCTAAAATCTAAAATCAGAAATCAAAACCGTATATTTGCGTTTATTTTTAATTACGAATGGAGAACGACAAAGAAAAAAACACCGCCGAATTTTACGAAAGACTAAAGGTTGAGCTGGATAACTCAAACACCTGGCCTGCAGAATATTTGTATAAATTTATAGTGCCTTCGGTAGCCGATAATGTTGAGCGGGTTGAAAAAGCCTTTGACAGAATGGGTGCGGTTATCAAAACAACAAAATCTAAAACAGGTAAATTTACCAGTGTTTCTATAGATGTAACGATGAATAGTGCTGACGAAGTGATTGGCAAATACAAGGAAGTTTCTACGATAGAAGGTATAGTCTCATTATAATTATGGTCGAAAAATATAAAAAAGAAAACGCAAACGACGTTGTTTTCAACTTAGAATATAATTCTGAAAGGCAGCGTTTACTTATTCCGGAATATGGTCGTCATTTGCAAAAACTGATTGATCAGGCCACTCATATTGAGGATGATGAAACACGCAATAAAGCTGCGAAATATATCATTCAGGTAATGGGAAGCTTAAATCCGCATTTGCGTGATGTGCCGGATTTTCAACATAAATTATGGGATCAGCTTTTTATAATGTCTGATTTTAAATTAAATGTAGAATCTCCATATCCAATTCCGTCACGTGATGTTTTGCAGTTAAAACCGGATGTTTTACAGTATCCGCAAAATTTTCCTAAATACAGATTTTACGGAAACAACATCAAATACATGATTGATGTTGCCAACAAATGGGAAGAGGGCGAAATGAAAAATGCACTGGTAATGGTTATTGCGAATCACATGAAAAAATCTTTTTTGAGCTGGAACAAAGACACGGTAAAAGATGATGTGATTTTTGAACATTTATATGAGCTTTCAGGAAGTAAAATTAATTTATTGCAAAGTACTGAAGAGCTTTTAAACACGACAGATTTAATGCGTACCAATAAACGTATGTCTAATAAAATTTCTCCTGCCGGACAGCCAAAAATTCAAAGCAATAAAAACAATAAGGGGCAGGGAAAACCGAAACCCTTTCAAAAAAATAACAATCAAAAGAATCAATAAAAGTTAGTAAATGTCTAAGCTACTAAGTTGCTAAGCTTTTCTTTGAGGGAGAAAAAACTTAGAGCCTTAGAATCTCAGTAACTCAGAACCTAAAAAAAAGATATGGGAATTTTTAAAATCGAAGGAGGAACTCCTTTAAAAGGAGAAATCACTCCGCAAGGAGCAAAAAATGAGGCACTACAAATTTTATGCGCCGTGCTTCTAACGGGGGATAAAGTAACAATTAATAATATTCCCGATATTATAGACATCAATAAATTAATCACTTTGTTGGGTAATTTAGGAGTTAAAATTCAACGAAATGAACCAGGTTCGATTACGTTTCAGGCCGATGAGGTGAATGTTGGATATTTAGAAACCGAGGCTTTCAAAAAAGAAGGTGGAGCACTTCGTGGTTCTATTATGATTGTTGGACCGCTTTTGGCTCGTTTCGGAAAAGGATATATTCCAAAACCGGGTGGGGACAAAATTGGCCGTCGCAGATTAGATACACACTTTGAAGGTTTTATTAATCTTGGAGCAAAATTCAGATACAACAGAGAAGATCACTTTTACGGAGTAGAATCTCCTGAAGAAGGATTACAGGGAACAGATATGCTTTTAGACGAGGCATCTGTAACGGGAACAGCAAATATCGTAATGGCTGCTGTTTTAGCAAAAGGACAAACTACAGTTTACAATGCTGCATGTGAACCTTACTTACAGCAATTGTGCAAAATGCTGAACTCAATGGGAGCTAAAATCACAGGGGTTGGATCTAACTTGTTGACTATCGAAGGTGTTGAAAGCCTTGGTGGATGCGAGCACAGAATTCTTCCGGACATGATTGAAATTGGCTCATGGATTGGTCTTGCAGCGATGACAAAAAGCGAAATCACAATCAAAAATGTAAGTTGGGACAATTTAGGTTTGATTCCAAATACATTTAGAAAACTAGGAATTACAATAGAAAAACGCAACGATGATATTTACATTCCTGCTCACACAAACGGGTACGAAGTAAAAACAGATATTGACGGTTCAATATTAACCATTGCCGATGCACCATGGCCAGGATTTACGCCTGACTTATTGAGTATCGTTTTGGTTGTAGCAACACAGGCAAAAGGAGACGTTTTAATTCACCAGAAAATGTTCGAAAGCCGTTTGTTTTTCGTAGATAAATTAATCGATATGGGTGCAAAAATTATGTTGTGTGACCCGCACAGAGCTGTGGTTATGGGGCATAATTTCGAATCTCAGTTAAAAGCAACCACAATGTCATCTCCGGATATTCGTGCCGGGATTTCATTATTAATTGCCGCACTTTCAGCAAAAGGTACAAGTACTATTCAAAATATCGAACAAATTGACCGTGGATACGAACGTATCGATGAGCGTTTGAGAGCTATTGGAGCTAAAATTGTAAGAGAGTAGATAAAAATTCTCAAATGACAAATGAACAAAAAGCTATAAAAGCTACATACTTTAGTATAGCCGGAAACACCTGCTTAGCCCTTACAAAAGGCTTAGCAGGTTTTTTTGGCAATTCTTATGCCCTGATTGCAGATGCGATCGAATCGACTACGGATATATTTTCGTCTTGTCTTGTCTTGTTCGGAATCAAATATTCGAATAAACCGGCAGATGAGAACCATCCTTATGGTCACGGTCGGGCAGAGCCTCTAATTACCTTTTTAGTTGTAGGTTTTTTAATTACTTCGGCGACAATTATTGGATACGAAAGTATTGCCAATATTAATACTCCACACGATTTACCAAAATCGTGGACATTGTATATTTTAGGAGCAATCATTATCTGGAAAGAATATTCGTTCCGACTGGTAATGAAACGCAGTAAACAAACTAATAGTTCTTCATTAGCGGCCGATGCATGGCACCATCGCAGTGATGCAATTACATCTGTGGCAGCATTCATCGGAATTTCGATTGCACTGTTTATGGGAAAAGGCTACGAATCAGCAGATGACTGGGCGGCACTTTTTGCTGCTTTTTTTATCTTATACAACAGCTATAAAATTTTCAGACCCGCACTTGGTGAAATCATGGATGAAAACCTAAATGATGATTTGGTTGAAGAAATACGTGTAAAAGCTTTAAAAGTTGAAGGAATTCTGGGCACTGAGAAATGTTTTATACGTAAAGCCGGAATGCGGTATCATGTAGATCTTCACGCAATTGTTTCAGCTAAAATTTCGGTAAAAGAAGGACATGATTTGTCACATAAACTACAGGATACTTTAAAAGAAAAAATACCTCAATTAGGAAATGTTTTGATTCACATAGAACCAGATGATTATCATTGAGAAAAACGTTCTGAGATACTAAGGTTTAATATAAAAATCCGTTTGTTCTTTTTAAAAAAGTTAGCGGATTTTTTTATGGGCGTTGCCTCCGGCCGGGCTATCCGCTATATCTTTTTATTTTTAAAAGAAAAATAAAAAGGATATCGCTTCTATCCCTAACACACTCTCGCGTAAGTTGAAGGTTTATGGTTTTAAATGTTTCTACTATATTTTGTCAGTTAGAGCGGAGTCGAGAACCCAGAAAGTATTTCTACTTAATAACTTTTTCTCTAATCCAACACATTCAAAATCTTCAAGCCAAATACAACTCCATTCTGCTGAATTCCGCCTTGATAAGAATGAACATAATCAACTCTAAACAATTTAAATTTCCCAAAGCCTAAATTGTCTAACCCAATTGTAAATTCTGTATAAGGTTTTCTGTCCGGAATTGACAACGAGTGAAATCCAATATTCATGGTTGATTTTAAAAGATTGATCAGCGGAATTTTATTGGTTACAAATCCCATGTCGTTGTGTTCCAAATGCATTTCGAAATAACTGTCGTTTGTACTGTTGGAATAATAAGGCATTAAATTGAAAACATTCAAATAACGTTCTGTTGTACCGATATGTGTCTGGTTTCCGTTAAAATGCCTGTAATCTATAAAAGCAATATTTTCGGCATTGAAGAATTTTCCGGCTCTGAAATTTGTTCCCAAAATCCCTTTATTTCCCAATGATAAATCATATTGAACGGAAGCACCAACTCTTTCGAATTCATATTTTTTCTCATTCGCAGCAAAGGCTTTCTCAAATGCTAAAAATACAGTTGGGTATTTTTCGTTTTTAACATTGAATCTTCCATCAGGTCTTGAAATGTATTTATTTCCAAAGTTGATTCGTGCGCTCACTGTGGTTTTGAATAAGTGATGTAGATCAAAAGCGGGAGTTATAAAGTCATTTGGTGCCAACGGATTATTAGACGAATAAACATCATCTTTTTTAAAGAAAGCATAATCAGTTGTGTTGAAAAGTGGTTTTCGCTGTTCGTAAGCAATTTTGGCGTTGAGGTTTATTCCGTTTGCAACATCCTGACCGTAGTTAATTTGGGCGAACTCCAAATTGTACAATTTTATGTAATTGTCTTTAAAAAACAAAGAACTTATAGAGTTGATAAATTTTGTAATAGGTTCGGCTCCGTTAACCTGAGCAGTTTTTGTTCCTCCTGAAGCCCAGATTGACGCATAATTGATGTTGTTGAAACGATGGCTGAATTCTCCGGTTACACGCAGGCGTTCGTCTGAAAAACCATAATTGAAGGTTGTACTTATTGATGTACTTTTTCCTTTTTCTTCATTCCATTTTTTAAATGAAAAACCAGAATCTAAGTTGAAACCCTGAACAGTATTAAAACTTAAAGAACTTAGATTTAACAGACCTTTATAGTCAAATGAATATTTTTTGAAAGTGTTTTTGTAATCGTACCCCATTAAAATATCCCAAATTTTGAATTTGTTGTTTTTAGCATCAATTGAATCCATGTATTTTCTGGATTTTCTAATGATTTGCAGACTGTCTTTTTTGGTGTAATCTGTACTTTCTTCAATAGTCAAAGGAATCGGACGTATTTCATTCCAAAACGCATTATCTTTTTTGTTGGCATTGGTTTCAAAAGCTACAATTTCATTTCCAAAAGTTTTCTTTTCGAAGGAAGCAGGGAATTCATAATTAGAATAAACATAATTGAAGTTTCCGGAGAACTTTATTCCAAAAAATCCGGCGTTAAACGAAAGTGTCTGAGCATTTTTCGACCAGATTTTATTGGCAGAATTATAACTGAAGCTCTGTTTTAAGCTCATTATTTCGGTAAATTCATTTTTCATTCGATAGCCTTTAATGTCTAAGTCTATGGCATAAATGGCAAAACTATCGTCAACTATATAAATGTAACCTTCAAAAACAGGTTCTTTATCACGTTTAGGGGTTACTTTAATTTTATTAATCTGTTGTTTGTTATCATTAAAAAAAGTGCCTTCCAGTTTGTATTTGTAGTAACTGAAAGCATTGTCAGCAATAGGTGAGATGAGTTTTACGTCGAAATCTAGTGTGTTGTCATAAAAATCATAAGTAGATAAAGCAGCGGTATTGTAGCTGTAGCCTCTATTGTTTCCTGAGATTTTAGAGGCTATTATTTTCTCCTTTAGCTTATCTGGTTTTTCAAAAGTGATTTTCGAAATGGTTTCAGAAAGATATAAGATCCCGGTTCCGGTTGAATCTAAATTAGATGCCATATCTTCGCCAAGATCTACTTTTTGACCCAGAATTTTTTTAGGAAGATCTTTTACTTTAAACATTCCTTTCGAATAAAAGTCGGCAGTATAACGTCCTGTTTTGTCTGAGTTTTCCTTTTTGTTTGCTATAGCGCTTTTTATGATTGCATCTGCAGGATTGTTTTTTGAATCAATAATGACTTCATTTAAAGTAAAACTTTCTTCTGACATTTTCACGTCGAGAGTTACTGTTTTTGAATCTGAAGCTACAGAAAGCTTTTGAGTTTTGAAGCCCAGGTACTGAAAAATGATTTTGTTTTTGCCCGGTTCTTTTACATTCAGTTGATATTTTCCCTGCTCATTTGATGTTGTTCCGAAATACGTGTTTTCTTCAAAGACAGAAACAAACGGTAAAGGATTTCCTTTTTCATCGGTTATGGTTCCTTTGATTTGGGCGAAATTTGAAAGTGAAAAAAATAAAAAGGCGAATAAAGTATAGTTTTTCATGAAAGTAGTTTCTCTCACAAAAATAAAATAAGTTAAAAACGAGCTTATTAATAATTTGTTAAATAACGTTTTACAGGAATGACTGAATCGCCAATTCATAGCTTTTTAATCCAAAACCTAAAATAACACCTTTTGCATTTCCAGATAAATAGGATTGATGTCTGAAACTTTCACGAGCATAAGTATTCGAAATATGAACTTCAATAACCGGAGTTGTTACAGCTTTCATAGCATCTCCCAATCCAATTGAAGTATGCGTATAAGCACCTGCATTCAAAATAATTCCGTCAAATGTAAAACCAACTTCCTGAATTTTTCCAATCAGTTCGCCTTCAATATTGCTTTGGTAGTAAGAAAGTTCAACGTTTGGGAATTTTTGTTTCAGTATCTCAAAATAATCTTCAAAGGTTTGGCTTCCGTAAACTTCAGGTTCACGTTTTCCTAATAAATTTAAATTTGGGCCGTTGATAATACAGATTTTCATAATGCAATTTTAATTAAGTACATAGGATTTCATTTTACATTTCACTGAAATCATTTTACAAACAGTGTAAAAATAAAAAAACCGTTCTAATTAACAGAACGGTTTTTATAAAACTATGTGATATTATTTTAAAATAGGAATCCGGCAGACAATTGTATAGTTGAATTTTTAACATCAGCATTTTTTGTAGCATCTGTCAATCCTAAGCCATAACGGCCCTGGATAAAAAAGTTTTCCGTAATTTTAAATCCTAACCCGGCATTAACACCAAATTCGAAAGTTTCTGCGTCCTCAAAATCAACGTTATCTTTTTCACTTAATAAAAATGAAGCTTGTGGTCCAACTTCAAGACTAAAAGAATCAGTTAAGTAAAACTTAGCCATTACTGGTATAGACAAATACCCTAATTCATTTTTAAACTCGTCAACAGCATTTTTGTATGTAGCACCTTGAGTCGAATACAACAGCTCTGGCTGAACAGCAAATCGATCCAGTAATTTAATTTCTGCTACTAAACCAGCATGATAACTGGTAATACCTTCTTTATCAATTCCAGGTGCATCTGTGGCATCTCCTGTTTGATTTGCAAAGTTAACCCCTGCTTTAACCCCGATTTTTAATAACTGTGCCTGAATTGATGCTGATGTGGCGATGAATAAAACCACCGCTAAAAATACTTTTTTCATAATGTTAATATTTAAGATTCGATTATTGCAAATTAACATAAAATAAAACTCATTTTATTTATAATTATTGTTGTTGAAGTTTCATGATTTCCATTTTTTTGATACGAATTTTAACAAGAAACACATCTAGTTTATTATGCAACGAAAGAATTTTACTAATAATTGTAGTTTCTGTTTACTCACTGTTTTTAGTGATATTTAAAAATGTAATCATTTGATTTTTAGTTTTTTGATAAATTTAACAGGATTTTTTTAACGTTTTTTTTGAATTATTTTAGAATATTATTTGGTTTGTTAGTGTGAAATAATATAGATTTGTCCTACTAAATAATCTATTAATTTATCAAAAAAAAAAATGAAAAAAATTATTTTATCAATGATTGCGATTTTAGCATTTGGTTTTGCAAATGCACAAGGAGTTAAATTTGGTGTTAAAGCTGGTCTTAACAACACAAACTTGACAGGAGATGTTGATACTGACGCAAAAACTAGCTTTTATGTTGGTGGTTTAGTTGATTTTGCAGTATCTGAAAAATTCCACGTTCAACCTGAGCTTTTGTACTCTAATGAAGGTGCTGATGATGATGCAGGAATTAGCTACTTAAGATTACCAGTAATGGCTAAATATTATGTTGCTGAAGGATTTTCTTTGCAAGCAGGTCCTGAATTAGCTTTTAAAGTTGGAACAGAAGAAGATGAAGTAGATGAGGTAACAAAATCTATTGACTTTGCTTTAGGATTTGGAGCTGGTTATGAATTGACTAATGGTCTTTTCTTTGATGCTAGGTATAATTTAGGTTTAGGTAACATCAGTGATGCTGACGGTTTTGATCTTGGTAACACAGGATTCCAAGTTGGTTTAGGATACAGATTCTAATATCTTCTTAATATATTTTATAAAAACCTTCCCTAATCGGAAGGTTTTTTTTAGTTCAATTATTAATTAAATATAACATAAATGAAAAAAAATATTTTACTTATTGCAATAGTTTTTGTGTTTGGATTGGCAAATGCACAAAAAGCTAAATTTGGAATAAAAGCAGGAATGAATATTTCTAATTGGGCGGGTGATACAGACGGAATGGATGTAAAATCTAAAATAGGTTTTAATGTCGGTGGTTTTGCAGAAATTAAACTATCTGATAAATTTGCTATTCAGCCTGAACTTTTATATTCTGCTCAGGGTATGAAACTGGATAATATACCATTGGAAATAGAGGGAAGTGATTATTCAGTAGATTCTACATTTAAATTGGATTATATCAATATACCTGTAATGTTTAAGTTTTATGTTGCTGAAAAATTTAATCTCGAAGCAGGTCCGCAAGTTGGCTTTTTAACATCAGCAAAGGTAAAAGTAACTGTTGATGGGCTTGGCTCCTCAACTGAAAGTGTAAAAGAAAATTTTGAATCTGTTGATTTTGGTTTGAACTTTGGAGCAGGATATTATTTTACAGAACATTTTTTTGCTAGCGCCAGATATAATTTAGGTTTGTCTAATATTGCAAAAACAGAAGAAGGAGAAAATGCAACAATTAATAATAGCGTTTTCTCATTGAATGTTGGATATAAATTTTAATGTTTTCTTTTGATAGATTTAGTAAAACCTTCCATAATCAGGAAGGTTTTTTTATAAATATTTTCTTAATTATTTGAAAGATAGTGTATTGGCTATTGCTTAATGTTTTATCGTATTTTTTTTACAAATTTATTTGGTTTGTAAAAGCTAAATAGCATATTTTTGCGCCATTAATTTAATATTATAATTTAAAAAAAAAATGAAAAAAATTGTTTTATCAATGGTTGCTGTTTTAGCATTTGGATTTGCTAATGCACAAGAGTCTACAGGATCAAAAGGATTTTCTAAAGGAGACGTTTTTATTTCTGGTTCAGTTGGGATTGCTTCTGAAAAAACTGGAGATGAGAAAACTTCAGGATTTACAATTGAACCAAAAGTTGGTTTCTTTGTGACGGAAAATATTGCAATTGGTGGAAAATTAGGTTTTGGTTCTTTGAAAGCTGAAAACGGTGGTGGAGATACTGAGGATTTAGCAACATTAACTGTTGGAGCTTTTGGTAGATATTACTTTACTCCAGCTTCTGATTTTTCTTTATTTGGAGAACTTGGTGTTGATTACAGCTCAATAGATGATAAATTAGATGATTTTAAAGCAAATGAAATTGGTGCTAACTTAGGTTTAGGTTTAAGCTATTTTGTATCTAGTAATTTTGCTATCGAAGCTACTTGGGCTGGATTAGGTTACACTACAAATGATAATGGAGGGGACGGAGCAGAAAAAACGAATTCTTTTGGTTTAAATGCTGATTTAAGTTCAATAAACTTTGGTCTTCTATACAAATTCTAATTTGTAATTAAATTTATATTTAAAACCTTCCCTAATCAGGAAGGTTTTTTTATGCTCAAAAAATATGTTACTTTGTAAATATGAATTGGAAAACTTACATAAAACATTATCAGTCGTATTTGCGGATTGAAAGAGGTCTTTCTAAAAATACAATCGAAAATTACAGTTTCGATATTGAACGTTTGTGTCTTTTTTTAGAAGCTAATCAAATAGAGGTGTCTCCAATAAAAATATCAGATGAAACGGTTCAGCAATTTATTTATTCAGTTTCAAAAGAAGTTAATCCACGTTCTCAGGCTCGGATTATTTCCGGACTAAAAAGTTTTTTTAATTATTTAGTTTTTGAAGATTACCGAACAGATACACCACTGGAATTAATTGAAGCTCCCAAAACGGGGCGAAAATTGCCGGATACATTGTCAGTTGAAGAAATTGATAATCTGATTGGGGCTATTGATTTAAGTTCAAACGAAGGCGAGAGAAACAGGGCCATGTTGGAAACTTTATACGGCTGTGGTCTTCGTGTTTCGGAGTTAGTGACTTTAAAGATTTCAGACCTGTTTTTTGACGAAGGATTTATAAAAATTACCGGAAAGGGAAATAAAGAGCGTTTTGTTCCTATTGGTAAGTATACCCAAAAATATATCGCTATTTATCAAAAGGAAGTCCGTATCCATTTAAAAATAAAAAAAGGTCATGAAGATACCTTATTTTTAAACCGTCGGGGAAATCAGCTTACACGTGCCATGATTTTTACTATCATTAAGGATTTAGCTGTCAGGATAAATTTGAACAAAAATATAAGTCCGCATACTTTAAGGCATTCTTTTGCTACTCATTTACTGGAAAACGGTGCCGATTTGCGTTCCATTCAATTGATGCTTGGGCACGAGTCAATAACAACCACCGAAATCTACGTTCACTTAGATAGAAGTTACTTAAAAGAGGTAATGCATTCTTTTCATCCCAGAAGATAATTTTTTTCAGAAAAGTTAGTTATTAGTAGTAACTTTCTTTAAAAAAGAATACCTTGTAATAAGGGATAATTCTTTTGAAAGAAAGTTCCCTGCGCCCAAATTTAAGTGACTGCTCAAACTTACACAAGGAATTATGGTTTTTGATTTGTATAAAAATGAAGACTGCAATAATGTAAATGATTTTTATAAAAAATTGTTTGCAGAAATTCCTGATTTGATTTTTCAGATTATCATCGATGTTGATAATAATTATTCGTTTCCATTATTTAGTAAATCAATTGAAGAAATATTTGAATTAAATTCGGATGATTTTTCAAATGATATTAAATCTGCTATTACTGAAAGAGTTCATCCTTTAGATCGCGATTTGTTTTTTCAGTCATTTGTAAAGGCAAAAAAACAAGTTTCCGGATGGGAGGTCGAATTTAGGGGAATATTGCCTGAAAAAGGATTAAGATGGTTTAAAATTTCAGCTAAATCTGAATTGTCTTATGATAGTAAAGTGAGTTTTTTTGGACATCTTTCAGATATTACAGATTTAAAAGATAAAGAATTGAAGCTGCGAATTTCCGAAGAACGATTTCAATTTGCCTTAGAAGCTTCTATAACCGGTATTTGGGATTGGGATATGCTTACAAATAAAGTCTTTTATTCTTCTTTGTCTTTGAAAATTTTAGAACTTGAATCGGCTGATGTATTTGATGATCCTGAACGCTGGGACCAGATTGTTCATCCCGATGACTTGCCGAAGTATTATTCAGATATCCAGGATCATTTTGATAATAAAATTCCTTATTACGAAAATTATCATCGTGTAATGACTTCCAGTGGAAATTATAAGTGGATTTTAGACAGGGGAAAAGTAATTGAGCGCGATGAAGATGGAAAGCCTTTGAGGGTTACAGGAACTCATACTGATGTTTCTGCACAGAAAGAAAGGGAATTGGAACTTATAAAAACGATGAAATTATACAGTGAGCAAAATAGCCGATTGCTTAATTTTTCTCATATTGTTTCTCATAATTTAAGCACCCAGGCAGGTAATATAAAGTCAATTCTTGATTTTATAGATATTGATGAGAAAAAAGAAACGATTAAAGAAATGTTGGTGCATCTTAGAACAGTTTCTAATGATTTGAATGATACAATTTTAAACTTAAATCAAATTGTTCAGATTCAGGACAATATCAATATAATTATCAAGCCATTAAATTTGGCCAATTACATCAATAAAACGATTTCGACTATTAAAGATTTTAATTTCGAAACAACAGCAAATATTATAAACAATGTGCCGGAATATGTTACAGTAAATTTCAATCCGGCCTATCTGGAAAGTGTTCTGCTGAATTTTGTAACAAATACGATCAGGTATGCACATCCGGACAGGGATCCTGTAGTGTTTTTTGATTATGGTTTAGAACAAGATGGACATAAAGCTCTAAAAATTAAAGACAATGGTCTGGGAATTGATTTAGCTGCATATGGTGATTTGTTATTCGGGATGTATAAAACTTTTCATAAACATAAAGATGCAAGAGGTATTGGTTTGTACATTACCAAAAATCAAATAGAAGCGATGAATGGAAAAGTTTTTGTAGAAAGTGAGGTTGGAGTAGGAACTACTTTTAAAATTGTTTTTAGCGACGAATTGTAATTTGGGCTAAATCAGAAATAAAAAAAACTTCTCAGCAATGAGAAGTTTTTTTTAGGAGTATATTTTTGTGAATTTATTTAGCAATATTTACTGCTCTGGTTTCACGAATAACGGTTACTTTTACCTGACCTGGATACGTCATTTCAGTTTGAATTTTCTGTGAGATCTCGAAAGATAAATTAGCTGCATTATCATCAGAAACTTTTTCGCTTTCTACAATTACACGAAGTTCTCTACCTGCCTGAATAGCATAAGCATTTTTTACACCGCTGAAACCATAAGCTACATCTTCAAGATCTTTCAAACGTTGGATGTAAGAATCTAAAACCTGACGTCTTGCGCCTGGTCTTGCTCCTGAAATCGCATCACAAACCTGAATAATTGGAGACAATAATGATTTCATTTCAATCTCGTCATGGTGAGCTCCAATAGCGTTGCAAACTTCTTCTTTTTCACCATACTTTTCGGCCCATTGCATACCTAACAATGCGTGAGGGAGATCGCTTTCTGTGTCAGGAACTTTACCAATATCATGAAGTAAACCTGCTCTTTTGGCTAGTTTTACATTTAAGCCCAATTCAGCAGCCATGATACCGCAAAGTTTAGAAACTTCTCTGGAGTGCTGTAATAAGTTTTGTCCGTAAGAAGAACGGTATTTCATTCTACCAACTACTTTTATCAATTCAGGGTGTAAACCGTGAATTCCTAAGTCGATAACCGTACGCTTACCGACTTCGATAATCTCGTCATCGATTTGCTTAGCTGTTTTAGCAACAACTTCTTCAATTCTTGCCGGGTGAATACGTCCGTCAGTAACTAATTTGTGTAAAGCCAAGCGTGCAATTTCTCTGCGGACAGGATCAAAACAGGAAAGAATAATAGCTTCCGGTGTATCATCAACAATGATTTCAACTCCTGTTGCAGCTTCAAGTGCTCTAATATTACGTCCTTCACGACCGATAATTCTACCTTTTACATCATCAGATTCAATGTTGAAGACAGAAACGCAATTTTCAACCGCTTCTTCTGTTCCAACTCTTTGAATGGTGTTGATAATAATTTTCTTCGCTTCTTGTTGAGCAGTAAGTTTTGCTTCTTCAATTGTATCCTGAATATGTGACATGGCATTACTCTTAGCTTCAGCTTTTAAGCCTTCTACTAATTGCTCTTTCGCTTCTTCGGCAGAAAGTCCTGAAATAACTTCCAGTTGCTGTAATTGACTTTTGTGTAATTTGTCAACTTCAGCTTGTTTTTTGTCCAGAATTTCAATTTTATTATTGTATTCTTCTGTTTTAGCTTCAAAATCATCATTTACTTTTTTAGCTTTTGATAATTCATTTGAAATCTGAGATTCTTTATCACGAACTCTTTTTTCAACTTCAGCTACTTTTTTGTCTCTGGTTAAAATTACTTGTTCATGCTCTGCTTTTAATTCAATAAATTTTTCTTTTGCCTGAAGAATTTTATCTTTTTTGATGTTTTCTGCTTCTAAATTTGCGTCTTTTAAAATAGATGCAGCCTCTTTTTTAGCGTTTTTGATTAAGTTTGAAATATTGCTTTTTTCGATAATTTTAGCTATTGCAAAACCAGCTGCAATGCCTACAATACCTGAAATAATGATCGTTATGATGTCCATGTTTGTTAAAATTTATATATAAAAAGCCTACATTAATTGCTTGAATAAACTCGTAAAGACAAGTTTTGAGCTAACTCACTGTTCAAGTTTCCAAGCCGAAGCATGGCATGCTATAGTAGCGACGATTTGCTCATTCTAAATTGTTAGTGTTGAGTTTACCAATTGTGAACTAATGTAGGCAGTATCTTAGTTTCGTGTAAAGAACGTTTAATTTTCGAGATATTGATCTAAAAGCGAATTTAATCTTTTAATTCTTTCGATGGTTTCTTCGCCATCAATAGCGTTGTCAATTTGTTTTTGTTCTACTTGTGATGCAAATTGCAGGGCACACATAGCCAGTACATCTTGTTTATCGCGAACTGCATAATTTTCTTCGAATTGCTTAATCATAGCATCAATTTTTTTAGAAGCACTTCTAAGTCCTTCTTCCTGAGCAGGCTCAACCGTTAATGGATAAACCCTGTCTGCAACTGATATTTTAATTTTAAGCTTTCCGTCCATATTTACTAATCTGATAGTTGTGCAATACAGTAATCAATTTCGCGAATTAATGAATTTATTTTAAGCTTTGTCTCTCTCTTGTTATTGTCGCTGCCGAGCAACGAATTGGCTATCTTAAGTGTTTCATATTGCTTCTTCAGAGCTTCAATTTCTTCAGATTGTTTCTGGATAATTTGAACAGCTTTGTTTAGTTCTAATCGTAAATCCTGATTGTTTTTTTCTAAAGCTTTTGATTTTGTAAAAAGCTTTTCGACTTTATATTCAAGAGTATCAATTATTTCAGCAATTACACTCATTATAAATCCTTTTCATTACTTAATCCTACAAAGTTAATATTCCTTTTTATTAATGCAATTTTTTATCGATTTTTTTACATTAAAAATAAACAAACATATGAAATTCAATGAATTGTATTTTTGCCCTTTTATCTTCGGTTTTCGCTTGTTAATTTTTTATCTTAGCAAAAATGTTACCTATGAGATTTTCTTATTTTTTTTTATTCTTTTGCAATTTTATTTTTGCCCAGACCCAATATCCTAAAGATTATTTTCGGACGCCGCTTGATATTCCGATGCAGCTTTCAGGCAATTTTGGGGAGTTGAGACCTAATCATTTCCATGCCGGATTCGATTTAAAAACGAACCAAAGAGAAGGGCTGAATGTTTATGCTGTTGCTGATGGCTATGTTTCCCGAATAAAAATTTCGACTTTTGGAAACGGAAAATGTATTTATATCACGCATCCAAATGGTTATACTACAGTTTATGGGCATTTGCAAACAGCAGTTGGGCCGATTCAGGAATATGTTCATAAAACTCACTATAATGAAAAATCCTTTGAAATTGAAATGTTTCCAAAGCCGGATGAACTCCCTGTTACCAAAGGGCAAATAATAGCCCTTTCAGGAAACACAGGCTCTTCAGAAGGGCCGCATCTGCATTTTGAATTTCGTGATACAAAAACGGAATTCGTCATAAATCCTATGTTTTTTGGATTTGATCAGCATATAAAAGATAATAAAAAGCCAACAATCTCCAGTTTATTCGTTTATCCAATAGACAATACTACGGTAAATCAGTCTAAGCAACCTTTATTACTGAATCTTTCCCTTCAAAAAGATGGAACCTATCTTGCAGGTAAAGTGAAAGCAAACGGAAAAATAGGTTTTGGAATTAATGCTGTCGATTTTGATGATGTTTCGAACAACAGAAACGGAGTTTTTAATGTTACAGGTTTTTTAAACGGTGATCCTAAGTATAATTATCAGTTTAACACCTATTCTTTTGATGAAATGCGTTTTATTAATGCTTTTATAGATTATCCGAGATATAAAAAAACGGGGCAGCGTATACAAAAGTTATTTATGAAAACGCCTTTTGCCTTGAGTATCATAAAAACGGATTCGCTTAACGGAATTATTCCTGTTGAACCAAATCTTGCTTCATCTTACAGAATTGAAGTTTCAGACTATTTTGGAAATTTAAATTCGGTTACCGTTCCTGTTGAATATGATTCTGAAACTCCTGTTATAAATTCAGAATCCATAATTTCAAACTATTTTGTACGTTATAATAAAGATTCGAATTTTGAGAAAGATAATATGTCTGTATTTTTTCCTGCGGGGACTTTTTACGAAGATTTTAATTTGAATTTTGATGTAAAAAACAATCGGATTTACATCCATGAAGATGTTGTTCCAGTACATTCGAATTTTACGATTACCATAAAAGACAGTACCTATTCTGAAAATTTAAGAGATAAACTCTTTATTGCAAGACTAAGTGGAAATAGCAAAAGTTATAATGCGACAACAAGAAAAGATAATGTCTTTACTGCGAAATCAAAAATCTTAGGACAATACGGCTTGGTTTTAGATACTATTGCTCCGGTTATAAAAATCAATAAAGTTATTCAGGATAAATGGATTACCGGTGTTAAAAATGTTCAGTTTACAATTGGTGATGCTTTATCAGGAATTAAATCTTATAATGGATATTTGAACGGAAATTGGATTTTGTTTGAATATGACAATAAAACGAGAAAGATAACGCATACTTTTGATGACACGATGATTGCTGAGGGTGCTAATGATTTAAAAATTGAAGTAGTTGATAATGTGGGGAATTCTGCTATCTTTGAAACTCATTTTTTTAGAAGTCAACAAAAATAAAATCTAAGCGTTTGAATAATTTTAAATTAGTAATTGTTTTCCTTTTTTTATGTGTTGGTTATGTGTCATCTGCCCAAAGCGCTCGTGTTAAAGGAATTATTTTAGATAGTGAAAATCATCCGGTTGCTGATGTGAATATTACTTCAGGTGATAAAGTTTCGAAATCGGATGCTAAAGGTCGTTTTGATATTTTTGTTCCATCAAACAAAAAGGTAGTTTTAGTCTTTACGCACATTTCGTTAAAAATGATGACCTTAACGGTAAATCTGAAGCCTTATGAAACCTTTGTTTTTAATCCGGTGATGAATAACTCGGAGGAGCAGATGGGAGAAGTTTTTGTTTCTTCCAAAAATAAAAAACGTGTTCAGGGAATTACAGTTATTGATCCAACTACCATAAAAAAAATACCCGGGGCAAATGCAGGAATAGAAAATATTCTTAAGACATTGCCGGGAGTAAACTCGAACAACGAATTGAGTACCCAATATGCAGTTCGCGGGGGTAATTATGATGAAAATTTGGTATATGTGAACGAAGTTGAAGTCTATCGCCCTTTTTTGATTCGTTCCGGACAGCAGGAAGGACTGAGTTTTACCAACACCGATTTAGTACAAAACGTAGATTTTTCTGCAGGTGGATTTCAGGCTAAATTTGGCGATAAATTATCCTCTGTTTTAGATATCACTTATAGAAAACCAACTCAATTTGGAGCTTCGCTGGAAGCCAGTTTTCTTGGCGGAAGCATTTCTGTTGATGCCGTTTCTAAAAATAAAAAATGGTCTGCCGTAACCGGTGTTCGTTATCGAAATAATAGTTTACTGGTTAATAGTCAGGATACACAAACTAATTACACACCAACATTTGCAGATATTCAGACGAATATTAATTATGATATTTCTCAAAAATGGCAATTGAGTTTTTTAGGCAATATTTCGCAAAATAAATATTTATATCGTCCATTAACACGCGAAACAAAATTCGGTACGATTGATCAGCCAATGGCACTTGCTGTTTTTTATGAAGGCCAGGAAAAAGATCAATACGATACTTATTTTGGAGCTATAAAAACAACTTATAAAGCCACCCCAACTCTTACTTTCAAATTGATAGGATCCTTATTTCATACTATTGAGCAGGAACATTTTGATATTTTAGCCCAATACCGTTTAGGAAATATAGATGAAGAAGGAAATATAAATCCTGATGATGTCGATTTTACAAGAGGAATTGGAACCCAGCTTAATCATGCACGAAATGATCTGGATGCCTTGATCGCGAATATTGAAATTAAAGGCTTCAAAGAATGGAAAAATAATAATCAGTTGGAGTTTGGTTTGAAATATACAAGAGAATCCATACGTGACCGAATTGTAGAGTGGGAGATGATTGATTCTGCAGGATTTTCATTAAATCCTCCTATCTTAAATCTTCCTAAAAATAATCAGCCATACCAACCTTATACAGGACCGCTTTTACCGTATCAAAATATCCGTGCAACTAATTTCAACGATATAAACAGATTTTCAGGTTATGCGCAATGGAACAACAAAACAGAGTTGGGATCAAATCAATTTTGGTATACTGTTGGTGCACGTTTTCAAAGCTGGCAGGTTTCCGGAACTGCTGTAGAAGGAAAAAACCAAGTTGTTTTTAGTCCGCGTGTGCAATTTGCTTTAAAGCCGGATTGGAATATGGATATGATTTTTCGACTTTCAGGAGGTTTGTATCATCAGCCGCCATTTTATCGGGAGCTTCGTGATTTGAATGGAGAAGTTGACCCAAATGTAAAAGCACAGCAATCAATCCATTTTGTTTTAAGTAATGATTATAATTTTAAAATGTGGAATCGTCCTTTTAAATGGGTTACGGAGGTTTATTATAAGTCACTTTCAGATGTAAACACCTACTCAATAGATAATGTTAGGATTCGTTATGTTGCTGATAACAATGCAAAAGCTTATGCGCAAGGATTGGATTTCAGATTAAATGGAGAATTTGTTCCGGGGACAGAATCCTGGATAAGCTTCGGTTATCTGAAAACGGAAGAAAATTATGAAAATAAAGGCTTTATCGCCAGACCAACTGATCAACGATTGAAATTTGCGATGTTGTTTCAGGATTATATGCCAAACATCCCAAGTATAAAATTGTATTTGAATTTAGTTTACAATACCGGTTTGCCTGGAGGTTCTCCTTCTTATTCAGATCCTTATTTGTACCAAAACAGATTAAATGATTACAGAAGGGCAGATGTTGGTTTTGCAAAAGTTTTTATAGACCAGAACAATATTGCAAAAACAGGCTGGCTTAAGACCTTTAAAGAATTGTCATTAGGATTAGAAATATTCAATCTTTTCAATAATCAAAATGCCATTACCAATACCTGGGTTAGAGATGCTTATTCAAAAAATCAATATGCAATCCCAAATTATATGACATCGCGCGTTTTTAATATAAAGCTGAATGCGAGATTGTAATAAAATAATTGGATAAAATAAAGGCATTTTTAATATACTATATAAATATTTTTGCCTTAGTAATATTCAATAAAAATAAATATTATCACCAAAAACGCTATATTTGATAATCGAATATAATTGATGCAGATGAAAAATCATTTAAAATATATAGCCTTAGCAATTATTGGATCTTTAGCAAGTTGTAAAGATGAAGCTCAGAAACCTAAAGTGACTTATGATGCTTCAAATAAAAAAAGTGTTGTGACTAAAACAGATTCAACACAAATTGAAATCGCTGATCTGCCTATCCAAATCGAAGGTACCGATTATCTGATTCATCCGGTTGGAGATTTGAGAGTTTTTGAAAAAGGTACAAAAGCACGCTATGGCTCATCAAGTGTAAATGATGTAAGTTTTACAATTTCTAATTTAGGCGATTTTGAAATTACAGGTTATCTGCAAAATTTGAAATTTCAAAAAACAGATTCAGATTCTATCAGACCTTTATCGGATAAGCCAGTTTTAATTTTAACAGCTACATATTTAAAAACAATTGCAGATAAAACCCAAAAGAAAATCATGGCGTATACCCTGACAGATTCAGATACGAATAAGGATGGAAAAATTGATACAGGGGATATTAAAACGCTTTATTTAAGTGACATCAGCGGAGAAAATTTCACAAAAGTCTCAGCAGATTTACAAGAGTTGGTAGACTGGAGTGTCATTGAATCAAAAAACCGAATTTATTTCAGAACAATTGAAGACACTAACCAAAATGGACAGTTTGATAAAAATGATGTTTTGCATTACAACTATATAGATTTAGCTTCAAAAAATTGGGAAGTGAAAAATTATAAGCCAATATAGTTTTATTTTCTAAGATACTAAGGTTTTTAAAGTGCTTTTTATTTTTTATCAAGATAAAAAATGATTTTATTCTTTTTATCTATTTTGAGAAAAAGAACTCATTAGCTTCGTCTCTTAGATAGAACCTGAGCATCTCAAAAAACTCAAATCAAAATGTCGCTTTCCAAATCTGACTTTTCGATTTCTAATCCGAAACCTAAACGTTCTACCAACTCAATTACAAGTTTTTTATACCAGTTCTCTGACTTGGGATGAATGTATATCTTTTCGATTAATTCATTAATGTCAACATTGATTTTTAATCCTTCATTCAGTTTTAAATTGCTTTGAGAAGTATCCGTAATAATTCGAACCTCACGCTCGTACTGAAAACTTTTTCGTTTGAACAAAAACGGAAAAAATAAATCATCAAACGGAATGTATTCTTTTTTATAGTCTATATAATTAACTTCTCCAATATACTGATCAAAATTATTCTCAGGGTTTACAGCCTTTTGGAGTCTTCCAATTGTGGACTGAATCGCTAATCCCTCACTATTTTGAGTAAAAATCTGCCACATTGCATACGATTCATATTCGTTAATGTGCCAGCTGCTTACGGCTACTTTTTCACGATGTATTTTGTAATAATTTAAAAATTCAGGATTGTCAATAGCCAGTTTTTTGATTTCTTCAAATGTGGGCTCGCTAAAAGTACCTTCATACTGATCTTCAAATTTATCAGAGCGGGACATGAATAGTTTTTTCGAAAGTAATAAATCAAGAAACTTGGATAAGTCAAGATATTTCCAAACGATAGTGTCGGGATCATCCGGGAGTTTAATGTTTGGGTTGTTAAGATACATTTTAAGAGAGTTAAATGATTTATTCTTTAACTGACCTAAAGTTATAAAAATAAACACAGATTAAGGAAAGTAAACTCAGTTTTAATGTTTCCTTAATCTGTGTGAATTAATATGGTTATTGTACGTGAATTTTAAGATTCGAATGACTGCATTGTTACCAGTTTGTGATAGGTGCCGTTGTGAGAAATTAACTCATCGTGAGTTCCCTGTTCTACAATTTTTCCTTTTTGCATCACAACAATTATATCAGCTTTTTGAATCGTAGAAAGTCGGTGAGCGATAACAATCGAAGTTCTGTTTTGCATCATATTTTCAAGTGCAACCTGAACAAATTTTTCGCTCTCAGTATCCAGTGCTGATGTGGCTTCGTCCAAAATCATGATTGGAGGATTTTTTAATACCGCACGGGCAATAGATAAACGTTGTTTCTGCCCTCCGGAAATTTTGCTTCCGCTGTCTCCAATATTAGTGTAAATTCCTTTCGGAAGATCTTTTACGAATTCGTAAGCGTTTGCAATTTTCAACGCTTCAATAATTTCGTCATCTGTTGCATCTAATTTTCCTAAAGAGACATTCGCTTTAATTGTGTCATTAAATAAAGTGATTTCTTGTGTAACCAATCCCATTAAGCTTCTAAGTGAATGCAGACTCATGTCTTTGATGTTAATTCCGTCAATAGAAATTGTTCCTTCGTTTACATCATAAAAACGAGTTAATAAATTCGCAATTGTACTTTTTCCGCTTCCGGATTGTCCAACCAGAGCAACAGTTTGTCCTTTCTTAATTTGAAGAGAAAAATCTTTTAGAACGTCTGTTTCTTCATATTTAAAGTTGATGTTTTCAATATTTATAGCATCTTCAAAAGTTTCTTTTTCAAAAGCTTTAGGCTTGGATGTAATTGGGTTTTCCTGATCTAAAATTTCTAAAACACGTTCAGCTGCGGCATTTCCTCTTTTTACGGCGTAAGAAGCTTTAGATATTGATTTTGCTGGTGTCAGGATGTTGTATGCTAATCCCATGTAAGTAATGAATTCAGCCCCCTTTAAAGTGTGTTCGATTAAAACCATTTGACCTCCATACCAAAGTAAAATGGCAATAACCATAATTCCCATAAATTCGCTCGCAGGAGAAGCCAGATTTTGACGATTTCCAATACTGTTTGATAATTTAAAAAAGCGATCAGTTGAATTTTGGAATACACGATTGAAATAATTTTCAGAGTTATATCCTTTTACAACTTTCAGTCCCCCAAGTGTTTCCTCAATAGTGGATAAAAAGGTGCCTTGTTCTTGTTGTGCTTTGGTAGATTTTCTTTTTAATTGTTTTCCAATTAAAGAGATAATATATCCTGAAATAGGAATAAAAACAAATACAAAAAGGGTAAGTTTTACGCTTATCGTAAACATAGCGACAATAGTAAAAATAATAGTTAGAGGTTCTTTTACAATAAGTTCAAGAATGGCTAAAAAAGAGGATTGTACCTCGTTTACATCTGCAGAAATTCTCGAAATTACATCACCTTTTCTCTTTTCTGAGAAAAAAGCCAATGGTAATTCTAATGTTTTTTTATACATCGCATTTCGAATGTCTCTGAGGATACCATTTCTTAAATAGGTAATAAAAAACATGGCAAGATAGTCAGAGATGTTTTTTAATAGAAAGATCGTAATAATTCCCGTTACCAAAATTGATAATGTATATCCAATGCCGTTTGTATCGGTTATTGAAGTTAAATAATAACTTAGATAATTCGATAAATATTTTTTTAATTCCCAGATTCCTTTGTAAGCCGGAATGGTATAAATTTTTTTTGCTTGCCCAAACAATACATCCATCATAGGCATTAAAGAAAGAAACGAAAGTGTTCCAAATAAGGCGTACAGAACATTAAAAAAGACATTTAAGTATGCGTATCTTTTATACGGATATACAAAGGGTAGTATTTTTTTGAAATTACTCATTTATATTTTTTGATATTGATTTCTTTTATCATCATGACCAATAAGCCGCTTGGTCATGTATTTTTTACCGGACAAAATTAATCCAATTAAGGTGTTTTCAATTTCTTTTTGCTTTTTTTTATAAAAAAAGTTCTGATTTGTATTGAGAAAATACAAATCAGAACTTAAGTTTTGAGTTTGTCAATTGCACAATCATTGTGTATACAATTGGAAGCATTCTTAGAAAGAATCTTATATCTGGTTCGTTGTATTAATTCAATTGCATATCTGCAATGATATTCTGTATTTTTTGGTCTAAGAAACTTTCGGCAGCATCAAAATCCAAAACTGATTCAATTTCAGCATTTACACTGATGTAGAATTTGATTTTGGGTTCAGTACCGCTTGGTCTTGCACAAATTTTAGAACCGTCTTCAGTATAATAAATCAAAACGTTTGATTTTGGCATATCCATCACTGATTCTTCACTTGTCAATAAATTTAAAGCAACAGATGACTGATAATCTTCAACCATGATTACTCTTTGACCGTTGATTTCTTTCAATGGATTTTCTCTTAAATTAATCATCATCTGATTGATTTCTTCTAAGCCTTCAATTCCTTTTTTAGTTAATGAAACCAAATATTCTTTATAAAAACCATTTTCAACATACAGTTGCAAAAGTTCTTTGTAAACAGAACTTCCGGCAGCTTTTGCCTGAGCTGCAACTTCGCATATTAATAAAGTAGCTGCAACAGCATCTTTATCTCTTACTGCATCACCAACCATAAAGCCAAAACTTTCTTCTCCGCCACCAATAAACTGAAGTTCAGGAAAATCTTTGATCATTTTGGCAATCCATTTAAAGCCTGTCAGACCAACTTTGCATTCTACACCATAACTTGTTGCCAGTTCCATTATCATCGGAGTAGAAACAATAGTTGAGCCCACAAATTGTTTTCCGTTAATCTTGCCTGCTTTTTTCCATTGTTTCAAAAGGAAAGAAGTCATCAAAACCATGGTCTGGTTTCCGTTAAGCAAAATCATTTTGCCTTCGTTATTTCTAACAGCAACACCTAAACGGTCACAATCAGGATCAGTTCCTACCACGATATCCGAATTGGTTTTGTCTGCCAAAGCCAAAGCCATAGTCAATGCTTCCGGTTCTTCCGGATTTGGAGATTTTACAGTTGGAAAATTTCCATCTGGAATCGCTTGTTCAGGAACAATATGTACATTTTTATATCCAGCCTCAGATAAAGTATCCGGAACTGATTTTATCGAAGTTCCGTGCAATGAAGTAAAAACAATATGCAGATTGTCTTTGGCTTCAGCCGGAGTATTAAAACTCGCATTTTCGATAGATGATTTTACAAAAGCCTTGTCGATTTCTGTATCAATATATTGAATCAGGCTTTCGTCAGCATTAAATTTAATTTTATCGTAGCTTAAACTTTCAATCACATTAATAATGGCGGTATCTTCCGGCGGAACAATTTGCCCACCATCTTCCCAGTATACTTTGTATCCGTTGTATTCCGGTGGATTATGAGAAGCAGTTAGTACAATTCCGCATTGACATCCTAAATATTTAAGTGCAAATGATAATTCCGGAGTTGGGCGTAAATCTGAAAACAAATAAACCTGAATTCCATTAGCAGAAAAAACATCAGCAACCACTTTTGCTAAAGTATTACTGTTGTGACGGCAATCATAAGCAATAACTACTTTTATAGGCTGATTTGGAAACACTTCGTGCAGATAATCAGAAAGTCCCTGAGTGTTTTTTCCAAGCGTATATTTATTAATTCGGTTATTACCGATACCCATAACGCCACGCATTCCTCCTGTACCAAATTCGAGGTTTTTATAAAAACTTTCTTCAAGTTCTTTAGGCGATGTAGTCATTAATTCCTTAACGGCAGCTTGTGTTTCGTTATCAAATGTTGGTGTTAACCATTCGTTTACGGCGCTTAAAATATTAGGAGCGATATTCATGTAAATGTTTTTTTAATGTTTAAATTAAAGATAGGAATTTTTCAGGAGCTAATCCTGCTGTTCACTATATCTTTTGTGGCGAAACCCGCCACAAAAGGATGCCGCTCCCATCAGGGCTAGGACATTGCGTTAAAAATTAACTTCCCGGGCAACTTTATATCGGGCTTCATTGCTTTTAGTGCGTAAAATAATTTCACCTAAAAAACCTGCTAAAAAGAGCTGAGTTCCCAAAATCATGGTTGTTAAAGCAATATAAAACCACGGATTGTTAGTAACCAGGGTGTATTTCATTCCGGTATACATATGGTATAGTTTTGAAACTCCAATGTATCCTGCAGCTAAAAATCCAATGATGAACATAAAAGAGCCAATGGCGCCAAATAAATGCATAGGTCTTTTTCCGAATCGTGATAAAAACCAAATCGTAATCAAATCAAGAAATCCGTTAATAAAACGTTCCATTCCAAATTTGGTTTCACCATATTTACGGGCCTGATGTATCACTACTTTTTCGCCAATTTTTCCAAATCCGGCATTTTTAGCCAAAACCGGAATATATCGGTGCATTTCACCGGAAACTTCTATGTTTTTTACAACAACATTTTTATAGGCTTTCAGACCACAGTTAAAATCATTCAACTCAACACCGGAAGTTTTTCTGGCGGCCCAGTTAAATAATTTTGAGGGCAGGTTTTTGGCCACAACAGAATCGTAACGTTTCTTTTTCCAGCCTGAAACCAAATCATATTTTTGGGCTGTAATCATTTCGTACAACCCCGGAATTTCATCAGGGCTGTCCTGCAAATCGGCATCCATCGTAATGATGACATCGCCCTGAGACTTTGCAAAACCAGCATGTAAAGCTTGTGATTTTCCAAAGTTTTTCATGAAACGAATTCCTTTTACATTCGGATTTTCATTAGAAAAACTTTCGATGATATTCCACGAATCATCTGTACTTCCATCATCTACAAAAATGATTTCATAAGAGTAATTGTTGGATTGCATCACTTTAATAATCCACGAATAGAGTTCTTTTAGTGATTCCTCTTCGTTCAGAAGCGGTATAAGTATAGATAAATTCATTTATATTTTTATTCTTGTGTAGTTTTGCTTTTAAAAAATGCAGCGAAAATTAATCCGAAAATGCAGCTGATTACAATCGCAAAAACAGATCCTTTTAGTAATTCAATAGTCGAATACGGATTACTTAGCTTCATTTTTTCAATAGTTTCATTAATAACTGAAGCTGGCGATCCAAATTTTTGCATCATGTTTACCGTATATTTAATCATTAATTCGCTTAAAGTATCTTTTGCAGAAGGATCAATAATATTAAATAATAGAATGTTGAAAGAAGTAGAAATTAAAATCCCAATTACTGCTGCTATAAAATAAGTAGTAAAAGCATCCTTAAAAGGAAAAACGCCCTTTAATTCTTTCTTTGTTTTAGAAAGCAGGATGATAGAGATTGTCAGGCTTATGGCTATACCTAATAGTCCCATCCACCAGGCAGTAAATAAATTTAAATCAATCGCATATATTGTTGCAGTAATTAATGTGGATGCAATTCCAATCATTACACCATAAGTAATCCCGTTTTTCTTTATAACTTCATTAATCATATTTTCTATATGTTTTAAAATTAATCCACAAATATAGCAATTCCCAATATATTCAGTATAAAAAAGCTTTTTGAATTTATCTAAAAAAAAGTGTGTTAAAGATTTGATTATTAAAAAAGAATTGTAAATTTGCACACTCAAAAATAATTAAATTTTTAAACAAAAAGAGTATTGGTTGTTTACACCTTTTTCTAACCATGAAAAAGCTTCAAAATGAAAATGCTCCAAACAATAAATAAAAACAAGATGAAAAAAGGAATCCACCCAGAAAATTACAGATTAGTTGCGTTTAAAGACATGTCAAATGACGAAGTTTTTATTACTAAATCTACTGCAGATACAAAAGAAACAATTGAAGTTGACGGAGTTGAGTATCCAGTTGTAAAAATGGAGATTTCCAGAACATCTCACCCTTTTTATACTGGTAAATCTAAACTTATTGATACTGCAGGACGTATTGACAAGTTCAAAACTAAATATGCAAAACACGCTAAAAAATAATAGCTGTTTTTATTTTATACAAAGCCTTCCAGTTTGGGAGGCTTTTTTTGTGCACTGATTTTTAAATTCCTGTACTGCAGATGATTTTTAACTAAATAATTAATCTTTATCTTTGAAAAATAATTTATCTTAATCAAATGCAATGGATTTTCTAAAAGATATTTTTATTGATAAACTGGGGCTGGAAATGCATCATTTGGAAAAGTTCATTAGTTTAAGCCGGGCAAAGAGCTTAAAGAAAAAAGAACATCTGATTCAGGAAGGTGCTGTCTGTGAATTTGTAGGATTTGTTATCTCCGGGAAACTCAGGTCGTATGTGCAAAATGATAATCAGGAGTTTAATAATGATTTTTATCTTCAAAACAGTCTGGTAACGGCTTACACAAGTTATCTAACCCAAAGCCAAACCAATTGCAATATTGAAGCTTTGTCTGATACGCAGATCGTTTACATTACTCATAAACAATTTAATACATTAATTGAGGAAGATGTTCATTTTCTAAAATTGGCAAAATACATTTCTGATGTTTTCTTCATTAAAAAATGCAAACGCGAAACTTCATTTCTGAAAAACTCTGCGACAGAAAGATATGAATTACTTTGTAAAACCTACCCCGGAATCGAGCAGGAAATTTCGCAATATCACATTGCTTCTTATTTAGGAATAAAACCAGAATCTCTAAGCCGCATTAAACTCTTAACATACATCAATAAATAAGTGTGTGTTTAGACTGAATTTTGTACTTCAATAATCTATAAAAATTTGAAGTATGCCAGCAATTCATCTTAAAGTCAGCGGTAAAGAAAATCCTGCTTTAGCAAAAGAACTCGTAAAAACTATTAGAACTCTCACAAATCAGATTCTGCATAAAAAGCCTGAAGTTACAGTAGTAATCGTAAGTTTTATTCCGGATTATCTGTGGTTTGTAAATTCAGAATCTTTAGCTGAATTAAAAAAGAATAGTTTCTTTTTGACGATCAAAATTTCAGACTCAACAAATCTAAAAGACGACAAGGCAAAATATATAGAAGCTTTGCATGGTGAACTGTCGGATATATTAGGGAATGTTCATCCGGTAAGTTATACCGCAATTGAGGAAATGAAAGCAGATGCTTACGGCTATGAAGGACTTACAATATGAATATAGAATCATCAATAATAAGATTTCAAATTTTAAATCACAAAATAACCTTAAATAAAGCAAAAATGGAAAAATTTAAAATAATGTTGATTTTACTTTTAACAATCTTACCATTTTATGGACAGCAAAAAACCGATAATAAAAATATAATACTGGCAATAATTGATGATTATTCAAAAAGTGTCATAACAAAAGATTCCATTGCGTTTTATAATTTGTTTAACGATGGAAATGTGACTTGGTGCGCAGGCTATAAAGATCGTACTCAAACTAAAGAAATTGAAGCAAAAGGAAAGACAAATGCAGGGAGTAATTATTTTTCCGGATCGTACAAAGGATTCATGAGAGGATTGTTCAGATATAAATCTAGTGAAGATAAGTTTGATAATATTAAAATTATCGAAGACGGTACTGTAGCTTCTGTAACAATGGATTATAGTTTTTGGGCAGATGATAAAATGACAAATTGGGGCAGTAAATATTTGAATCTTATAAAAAGAGACGGCAAATGGAAGATTACAAGTGTAATTTATTCATTAGAATTGATTCAATATTTTAAACAACCCGAGTTTAAAGAGCGGCAAAGGAAATAAATTTGGTTCTGAATTTTGAATTGGAAGTGCTGTGTTTCCTGCAGAGAAAAACATGTTTATTGACACAAATAAAATATTTGTAACTTTGATCCTGATAACCAAATCACAATTTTAACAAGTTCCAAATTTATTATTTATGAATTACATTCTTTTTGACGGTCCCGTTCGGAATGCTTTATTACCTTTTACTTTTACCAGGCCCGTGGCTGATATTTTAATCGGAATCATGACGATTCGTCAAAAATGGGAAGCGCGTTTGGGTTCAACCATTACTACTATTACCGAAGAATATTTGTCTGCTAAATTTCCGATGGTGGAAATGGAGGAAAATGTTATGATAAATGCTGCGTATTTACCAAATGATACGCTTGTAGATATGATTTCTAATTTAAAGGAAAATCAGGCAATCTTTAAAGGCGATGATGTTGTTGCTTTTTTTGCAACTGAAAATCAGGAAGAAGTTGATTTTGATTCGTATGAAATTCTCCAATACAACGATGATTGTTTGACAGTGGAGCATACCTGGGATATTTTTTCTAAAAATGATGCTGCCATTCGTGCCGATTTTGATTATTTGACAGAAGATAGAAAATCACAGTCAATTCCGAAAAGTGTAAATGTTATTGCACCGGAAAATATATTTATTGAAGAAGGAGCAAAATTAGAATTTGTAACTCTTAATGCTTCAACAGGTCCTATATATATAGGTAAGAATACCGAAATTATGGAAGGAACCGTGATTCGTGGTCCTTTTGCTTTATGCGAAAATGCGCAGGTAAAACTGAATGCAAAGATTTATGGAGCGACAACCGTTGGTCCGGGATCAAGAATAGGAGGAGAGGTTAAAAATTCGGTTCTTTTTGCGAATTCAAACAAAGGTCACGACGGGTTTTTAGGAGATTCTGTTTTGGGTGAATGGTGTAATATTGGTGCTGACAGTAATAATTCCAATCTAAAAAACAATTACGAAGAAGTAAAATTGTGGAGTTATGAAACAGAGGGTTTTGCTAAAACCGGGCTCCAGTTTTGTGGTTTGATGATGGGGGATCACAGTAAATGCGGAATCAATACGATGTTTAATACCGGAACAGTGGTAGGAGTGAGCACTAATATTTTTGGAAGCGGTTTTCCCCGAAATTTTGTTCCGAGTTTTTCATGGGGCGGTGCTGCCGGCTTTACTACTTATATTACCAAAAAAGCTTTTGAAACAGCAAAATTAGTAATGGGAAGAAGAAATATTGAGTTTGATGAAACAGAAGCAGCTATCTTAGAACATGTTTTTGAAGAAACCAAAAAATGGAGAAAGGATTAATGTGATAATTAGTTAATGTGCCAATTAGATAATTTATGGAGAACCGATATTTGCATTTTGTAAGTATTGGTTTTTTTTTGTTTGAAATAAGATTTTTTGTTAGGGAAATTATCTAATTATCTAATTGACAAATTGCCACATTTAGAATTGGCACATTATCTAATTAAAATCTATCTTTGCACCTTCAAAAAATACATGTTTAGGAATTAAGAGATCTAAGCATTCTAAAATCTAAAAGTCTAAATGATTACAGTCAACGATATTTCGGTTCAGTTTGGTGGAACTACACTTTTTAGCGATGTTTCTTTTGCTATAAATGAAAATGATAAAATTGCCCTTATGGGTAAAAATGGTGCGGGAAAATCGACACTTCTAAAAATAATTGCAGGGCAAAGCAAGCCTTCTACCGGAAATATTTCAGCTCCAAAAGAAGCGATTATTGCATATCTTCCTCAGCACTTACTAACAGAAGACGGTGCAACTGTTATGGAAGAAGCATCAAAAGCTTTTGGTGAAATTTTTAGCATGAAAGCAGAAATCGATGAAATAAACGAACAGTTAACTATTCGTACCGATTATGAAAGTGATGCTTACATGAAACTAATTGAAAGGGTTTCTGATTTAAGCGAAAAATTCTACGCAATTGAAGAAGTTAATTACGAAGCTGAAGTAGAAAAAATATTAGTTGGTTTAGGATTTGAAAGAGAAGATTTTACACGTCAGACTTCAGAATTTTCAGGAGGGTGGAGAATGCGTATCGAACTGGCTAAGATTTTATTAAGAAAACCGGATTTGATTCTTTTAGATGAGCCTACCAACCACATGGATATCGAAAGTATTCAATGGCTGGAAGAGTTTCTTTTAAATCAGGCAAAAGCAGTTGTGGTAATTTCGCACGACAGGGCGTTTGTTGATAATATAACCAATCGTACCATTGAAGTAACGATGGGAAGAATTTACGATTACAAAGCTAAATATTCTCATTATTTAGAATTAAGAAAAGACCGTCGTATCCATCAGCAAAAAGCATATGATGAACAGCAAAAAATGATTGCAGATAATCGTGCTTTTATTGATCGTTTTAAAGGAACTTTCTCTAAAACAGATGCTGTTCAGTCTCGTGTGAAAATGCTTGAAAAATTAGAAATTGTTCAGGTTGATGAAGTAGATACTTCTGCATTAAGATTGAAATTCCCCCCAGCAGCACGTTCCGGGCAATATCCGGTTGTAGTAAAAGAAATGTCTAAATCTTACGGTGATCATGTAGTCTTTAAAGATGCAAACATTGTAATCGAACGTGGTCAGAAAGTAGCTTTTGTTGGAAAAAATGGTGAAGGAAAATCAACTATGATCAAAGCGATTATGAAAGAAATTGGAGTTGATTCCGGAAGTGTAGAAATTGGACACAATTCTCAAATTGGATATTTTGCTCAAAATCAGGCAGCATTATTGGATGAAAACGCTACCATTTTTGAAACTATAGATGGTATTGCTGTTGGAGACATCAGAACGCAGATCAAAAATATTTTGGGAGCATTTATGTTTCAGGGTGATGATATTACCAAAAAAGTAAAAGTACTTTCTGGTGGAGAAAAAACACGTCTGGCAATGATTAAATTATTGTTGGAGCCAGTGAATTTGCTGATCCTGGATGAGCCTTCGAATCACCTTGATATGAAGACTAAAGATATTATCAAAGATGCTTTGCGTGATTTTGACGGAACATTAATCCTGGTTTCTCACGACCGTGATTTCCTTGACGGATTAGCTACTAAAGTGTTTGAGTTTGGAAACAAAAGAGTAAAAGAACATTTTGAAGATGTAGCCGGTTTCTTAGCACATAAAAAAATGGATTCTATGCGGGAAATTGAAAAGTAGTAAGTATTTCTTTTAAAATAAAAAATGCCCCAATAGTATTTGACTTTTGGGGCATTTTATTTTTGCAGTTTTAGTATTTTGAAAACTATTTAGTATTGTTTTCTATATACATTTCCTTTCCAAAACGGCGCATTGATTTTGAATCTGTAAAATAAGGGAGATTTAGTCCTTTATCAGCTTGTATTCTTTTTGCAGTTGAACCTGTAATTTTTGATATAGCAAGGTTCAGTAGTGGTTCGGATGGATCTCCTAAAATACCGTAAGTACTAACTTTTTCCTCTAGTGCAAAAGTGGGGGCTAATCCTCCTGTGTAATCTCCAAAATTATCCTTATTTGTGATTTTAAAAGTCAGGGGTTGCATCGCATATTTATGAGCAGGATTTATTTGTGCTTTCGATAATAAAGAAGGTGAATCGTAAATGGTATTAGATCCAACATTTTTACCTACAGTTGTTCCTCCAATTTGAACTACATTGACGTATGGTTTTAATCCATTGATGACCAATTCGCTGGCAGAAGCTGTATTGTCTGTTGTTATAATGTATACTGTGTTTAAATTTAAACTGTTTAATGCTGTTCCTGAATTTGTTTTGTCTGTAAATCTTTCCTTTAATGATTCTAAATCCTCATCATCCATAAGGGCCATTTGTTTTGGGTTGTATTGTCTTTGAGAGAATACTTGGCCTTTAAACTGACCTGTAATCATACTTGCCAGTAACGTTGATGAATGAACAACTCCTCCGCCATTATATCTTAAATCCAAAACCAGATCTGTAACACCGCCTGATTTTAATTCAGCGAAAGCCTGATTCAAAGCATTGTCATATTCATTATAGAAGCCATTATACATTAAATAACCTATTTTATGGCTTCCGGATGATATTATCTTGTTGATTAATATTGGATTTTCTTCTAAAGTAGTTTTAGTAAGTTTTACGGATTTTCCAGTTAGAACAAGAGTGTTGTTATTAATTACAGCCAAACTCAAAGTATAGCTGTTTGATTTTAGTAGCAGTTTTTCATAATTTGAAACTGTAAGTTGTGTGCCGTTAACCTTTGTAAATAAATCTCCGCGTTTTATATCTTTTTTCGAAGCGTCTGAATTAGGGATTATATAACGTACGTAACCTGCCAAATTGTCTGACCCATCTCCTATATAGCTTAATTTGAAGTCAATACCTGAGTTTTTTGTAATTCCGCTTAATTCTTGTTCAAGAACGGTATAGTCCTCTACAATCCAGCTAAAACGGTCAATAGCATCATTAGGATATTTGCTCTCCGGTTTATTTAATAGATCTTCAAATAAATCTTCCGGCTCTGAATATCCTTTTAAAAAAGAATTAAAATCTTCCTGACTTGCAAAACGGTTATCGGCTAAATTTGGAACATCAGCTTGCCATAAATAAGCTTCATTCAGGCCTCTCCAGATAAAATCCTTTATTTCTAAAGCTGTTGCGGCATTGTATGTTTCTTTATCGACATCATCCTTGTCATCACAAGATTGCAAACTAAACGCAATTAAAAAAAAGTAAAAGAGACTTCGTAGTATATTTTTCATAAAATAGGGGTTTCAATATAGAATAAACGTAAAAATAGTACCTTTAGTTTTAACTATAATAAATGTGCAGTTTTTTTTACAACATTTTTTAAGCTTACCTGTAACAAAAATAATAGTGACTCGTCTTGACTATATAAGCTAACCAAATATTTTTGATTTATAAAATGAATATGGCTTTGAAGCTGTCAAAAAAAACATTAATCAAAATATGTAAATTACATGTGACTGATCAAACCAATAACTAACCAAATATGAACCAGGTTGTATTTATAGAATTAATAAATCCTTTTAAAGACAAAGTTTTTCGTCTCGCAAAAAGATTATTAACAAGCACCGAAGAAGCTGAAGATGCAACTCAGGAAGTAATGGTAAAATTATGGAATAAAAAGGACAATTTAGATGCTTATAATAATATCGAAGCTGTGGCTATGACCATGACAAAAAATTATTGTCTGGATCAATTGAAATCTAAAAGAGCAGATAATCTTAAAATTGTGCACAATAATTTTACAGACAGACAGCCTCAGTTAGATAAAAAAATAGAAGATGCTGACAGTCTGGAATGGGTAGAGAAGATAATCGGTCAATTGCCTGAACAATTACAAATATTAATTCAGTTACGCGATGTTGAGCAATATGAATTTGAGGAAATTGCAAAAATTGTCAACATGAATGAAACGGCTATCAGAGTAGCACTTTCCAGAGCAAGAAAAAAAATACGGGAATCAATGGTTAATACACACAGTTATGGAATTAAATAAAATAGAAAATATATTAGAAAAATACTTTCAGGGAGAAACTTCTATTGCTGAAGAAAACGAATTAAAAGAATACTTTTCTTCGCCAAATGTTGCGCAGCATTTAAAGCAATATCAGCCAATTTTTGGATATTTCTCTCAGGTAAAAGAGCAAAAAATGACGCAGGAAATTCCACTACAAACTAAAAAACGAAAAGTGGCGTGGTTATCGATTGCGGCTTCGATTGTAATTTTACTGGGAATTGGGGCCTTTTATTATGTGAGTGACAATAGTACAGATAATGTTGTGGCAAAATCAGAATTAGGGACTTATGATAATCCTGAAGAGGCTCTTGCTGCAACGCAAAAAGCTTTAGCTTTATTATCAAACAATGTGAATGTAGGTATAGAAAGTGTACACTATATTAAAGAATACGAGCAATCAAAAAATAAAATTTTTAAACAATAAACTTAATTTAATATAACATGAAAAATTTCATCATAACAGTAATTTTGGCCCTTTTTACTCATGCTTTTTATGCACAAAATGCCTTTGATAAATTTGATGGGCAGGATGATGTAACATCGGTAATTGTCAATAAAAAAATGTTTGACATAATGAGTAAGGTAAAAGTAGATGCTTCTGATAAAGAAACCCAGCAATACATGAATCTTATTAAAAAGCTGGATAATTTAAAAGTGTTTACTACAAAAAATCCAAAAATTGAAGCAGACATGAAGCTCTCTGCTGATAAGTACATTAAAACTGCCAGTTTGGAAGAATTGATGCGTATTAATGATAGTGGGAAAAACGTGAAAATATACGTTAAATCAGGTGCGACTGACACTAAAATAAAAGAATTGTTTATGTTTATTGATGGTGCTAAAAATGAAGATACAGTTTTATTGTCTTTAACCGGGAACTTTGATTTAAATGAAATATCTGTACTGACAGATAAAATGCAGCTTCCTGGTGGGGCTGATTTGAAAAAAGCTTCAAAAACTAAAAAATAAAATGAAAACCAATATTTTTATTTCGGCCCTTTTGGTGTTGATGACTTTAGTAAGTTGCAATTCTGAGCCTTCACTGCAAAAGTATTTTGTGGAAAATACGGAGAAAAAAGATTTTATTTCACTTGATGTTTCACCCAGTATTTTAAATGTAGATAAGGCAAAATTATCTGCAGAACAATCCGAAGCGTTGCATTCTTTTGATAAAATGAACATTCTGGCTTTCAAGGCAAATGATAAAAATCAAGCACAATTTGAAACAGAAAGAACTAAAATAAAAGCAATTTTAAAAAATCCTAAATATCAGGAATTGATGAAGGTTGGTTCCGGTAAAGATGGGGCTTCAGTAAGTTTTGTCGGCACTGATGATGACATAGAAGAATTTGTAATTTTTGCAAACAGAAAAGAAAATGGTTTTGCAGTGGTAAGGGTTTTAGGGAAAAACATGAATCCGAATAACATTATGACTTTGATGACTGTTTTAAAAGAATCAAAAATTGATATGGAACAACTTAAGCCTTTACAGCAATTAGTTAAATAGTTATGTTTTCATAAATTAAATGCAGAAAGCTCCAATTTGGGGCTTTTTGTGTATTTGAAAGATTATGCTGAATAATACTTGTACTTTTTTATTCTAAAAACGGAGCTACTTGATTATATTTGTGACTTACCAAAATAATAAATATGATACAAAAAACATCGAATGCCTTTGTAGCGGCATCATGGGTAGCTCTTGGAGCTGGAACAGTTGGATTTATAGTTGGACTTGCAAGAGCTGAAATGCTGTTAAACGAAAAAGGATATTACTTTACCGTTTTAATGTTCGGACTTTTCGCTGTAGTTTCATTGCAAAAAAGTGTTAGGGACAGGCTGGAAAATCTTCCAGTAACAGATATCTATTACGGAATATGTTGGTTCGGAACTCTTTTGTCTATTGTTTTATTGATCGTTGGACTTTGGAATGCGACTATTTTGCCAAGTGAAAAGGGATTCTATGCTTTTGCTTTTTTATTGGCACTGTTTGGAGCTATTTCTGTGCAGAAAAATACCAGAGATAATATGTCTTTTACTAATGAATAAATATCTTGAAATTCAAAAATAATTTCAAAATTATCAAACTAAAAAGCTTCATTATTGGAGCTTTTTTTTATGTTTTTAATAGTGATATTTTTCATTAAATAGTAAAATATTTTAATAACTATTTGATTACATTTGACGCTAAATTTAAAAATCAAATAATGAAAACACCAAAAATCTTACTCCTTTTTTTACTTCTGGCTTTAAACAGCTGTTCAAGTGATAATGATTCTTCAGATGATAAAACATCTAAGTTCCCAATGACTGCAAAGGTTGATGGAACTTTATGGGAAATGAAAAATCCTTATGGTTCAGATTATGCTACAAATACATTATTTGAAATGTACCCCGAAGAAGAATATATTCTTTTGGCGGGAAGAATTAATTTCATGGACGAGATTAGACTTTATATTAAAAGAAGTGATCTAAAAGTTGGAACATATCCTATAACAAAAAACACGTTCGATGCATCTAAGACACAAATTGAAATATCATTCAATACTAAAGGAAAAAGCCAATATCCTGTTGCCGGTTCATTATCCGTTACGGAAATTGATTTAAAAGCTAAAAGAGTAAAAGGAACATTTTCGTTTGATTGCGTGGATGATGATGACGAACCAATTAGTGTTTCTAATCCGGTTACAACAAAAGTAACTGAGGGTACTTTTAATTACAGATATGATGTTGAGTAATTCTATTTAACTGTATATTAAAAAGCTCCAATTATAAAAAATGCCCCAAAAAGTAATATTATTTGGGGCATTTTTATTATCAGGATCTGAGATTATTTACTCAAATACATTTTTCTTCTTGAATACAATTCGTAGAATTGGTCATCTTTTAGGTCGTCAATAAATAAGATGCTTTCTCCTGTAGATTTCATTTCAGGTCCTAATGCTTTGTTTACGTTTTGGAATTTACTGAAAGAGAAAACAGGCTGCTTAATTGCGTATCCTTTTAATTGTGGATTGAAATCAAAATCAGTTACTTTCTTCTCGCCTAACATTACTTTAGTCGCATAGTTTACATAAGGCTCTCCGTAAGCTTTGGCAATAAACGGAACAGTACGTGATGCTCTTGGATTTGCCTCGATAATATAAACGGTATCGTCTTTTATTGCAAATTGAATATTGATTAAGCCTACTGTTTTTAAAGCTCTTGCTATTTTTTCGGTATGGTCTTTAATTTGCTGCATCACAAATTCTCCTAAGTTGAAAGGAGGTAAAGTTGCGTTACTATCCCCTGAGTGAACTCCACAAGGCTCAATATGTTCCATAATTCCGATGATGTAAACATTTCCATCAGCATCACAGATTGCATCAGCTTCCGCTTCGATTGCTCCAGCCAAATAATGGTCTAAAAGCAATTTATTACCAGGAATCGATTTCAATAAGTTGATAACGTGTTCTTCCAGTTCTTTTTTATTGATTACGATTTTCATTCCCTGACCACCTAATACATATGAAGGACGAATCAATAATGGAAAGTCTAAAGTATCTGCAAGGGCAGAAGCCTCATCAGCTGTTTCTGCAATTCCAAATTTAGGGAAAGGAATGTGTAATTCTGTTAATAAATCGGAGAAACGACCTCTGTCTTCTGCTAAATCAAGGGCGTCAAAGCTGGTTCCGATGATTTTTACTCCGTATTTAGATAATTTTTCAGCTAGTTTTAAAGCTGTTTGCCCGCCTAACTGTACAATTACACCTTCAGGTTTTTCATGCTTAATGATGTCGTAAATATGCTCCCAGAAAACAGGCTCAAAGTATAATTTATCCGCTGTGTCAAAATCTGTAGAAACCGTTTCAGGATTACAGTTGATCATGATCGTTTCGTAACCGCATTCTTTTGCAGCAAGTACACCGTGTACACAAGAGTAATCAAACTCAATTCCTTGTCCGATTCTGTTTGGTCCGGAACCTAAAACGATGATTTTCTTTTTCTCAGTTACAATGCTTTCGTTGTCTACATAGCGCTCACCGTTTGCTTTTTCGATTTCGGCTTCAAAAGTCGAATAGTAATAAGGTGTTTGTGCCTTAAATTCAGCTGCACAAGTATCAACTAATTTGAATACACGGTTAATGTTTTGCTCCATACGCAAAGTATGTACTTCGCTTTCCAGGCAATTCATCATGTGTGCTATTTGTCTGTCGGCAAAACCTTTTTGTTTTGCTTCAAGTAAAATCTCTTTAGGAAGATTTGAAACTTTATAGTTCGAAATTTCTTTCTCCAAAGTATAAAGTTCTTCATATTGCTTTAAGAACCACATATCGATCTTTGTGATTTCATGAATGCGGCTCAACGGAATTCCCATTGCGATTGCATCATAAATTACAAAAACACGATCCCAGCTTGCAAAAGTCAGTTTCTCGATAATTTGTTCGTAGTTGGTATATCCTTTTCCGTCAGCTCCCAGACCATTTCTCTTAATTTCTAATGATTGGGTTGCCTTATGCAGAGCTTCCTGGAAAGAACGCCCAATTCCCATAACTTCACCAACAGATTTCATCTGAAGTCCTAAAGTTCTGTCGGCACCTTCAAATTTATCGAAGTTCCAACGTGGTATTTTTACAATTACATAATCCAAAGTCGGCTCGAATAAAGCTGAAGTCGATTTTGTAATTTGGTTTTGCAATTCGTCTAAGTTATATCCTAAAGCCAGTTTAGACGCAATTTTCGCAATCGGATAACCAGTTGCTTTTGAAGCTAAAGCAGATGAACGAGACACGCGAGGGTTAATTTCGATGGCTACAATATCTTCTTTTTCGTCTGGTGAAACTGCAAATTGTACATTACATCCTCCGGCAAAATTTCCGATGCTTCTCATCATTAAGATGGCATAGTCACGTAATTTTTGGAATGTTGTATCAGATAAAGTCATTGCAGGAGCAACTGTAATCGAATCTCCGGTGTGGATTCCCATTGGATCCATGTTTTCAATTGAACAGATAATTACAACATTGTCGTTTTTATCTCTCAATAATTCCAATTCATATTCTTTCCAGCCTATTAAAGCTTTGTCGATCAAAACTTCATGAATAGGCGACATTTCTAATCCGTAGGTTAGTTTTTCGTCAAACTCTTCTTTGGTATGTACGAACGCTGCTCCGGTTCCTCCTAATGTAAATGAAGGACGAATTACTAATGGAAACCCGAATTCCTGTGCAATTTCTTTTCCTTCAAGGAAAGAAGTAGCTGTTTTAGCCGGTGCAGTAGGAACATTTATTTTTTGAAGCAATTGTTTGAATTGTTCTCTGTCTTCAGTAATATTGATGGCATTTACATCAACACCAATCATCCTTACTCCGAAATCCTGCCAGATTCCTTTTTCATCAGCTTCAAGGCACAAGTTCAAAGCCGTTTGTCCACCCATTGTAGGTAAAACAGCATCAATTTGTGGGTGTTCCTTTAGAATTTCAATAATCGATTTTGTAGTTAGTGGTTTCAAATAAATATGATCGGCCATACTTGGGTCGGTCATAATTGTCGCTGGATTTGAGTTTATCAAGATAACTTCAATTCCTTCTTCACGAATTGAGCGTGCAGATTGAGATCCTGCATAGTCGAATTCGCAAGCTTGACCAATAACTATAGGTCCTGAACCTATTATTAAAACTGATTTTATTGATGTGTCTTTAGGCATTTTGTATGTATTGTGTAGTTATTTTTGGTATTCAAAAACATTCTTAGTGCTTTAAAAACTAGAATGTTAAAATTTTTTACTGACAAGGTATAAAAAAAGGCGATACTAAAAAAGTAATCGCCTTATGTATGTTTATACAAACATTATTTTTTGTGTCTAGGCTCGCTAGAAACAGTTAATTTATGTCTTCCTTTAGCTCTTCTACGCGCTAGAACTTTTCTTCCATTCGCAGAAGCCATTCTGTCCATAAATCCGTGCTTATTTCTTCTTTTTCTTTTCGATGGTTGAAATGTTCTTTTGCTCATTGCTTTGTATCTTTAAATGGTATCTAAATATCTCTTTTGTTTTTTGAATATCGTTATTCAAAAACCGAGTGCAAATATACAAAGACTTTTTTTTCTGGCAAGTACTTTAATAAAAATATTTTTAATTCATTTTACTATATTTGCAATCACAAATATACATCTATTATGTTTAATAAAATTATCAAACTTATTCTGGCCGGACTTCTTGTCGTTGCTGGTATTTACGAAATTGTTGATGACTCTGTCGGAAATGGAATTTTCCTTATATTATTATCTGCAATTCCTGTTTTCCTTTACTTTAAAAACGAATTTATTCTTTTAGCTTTCCTAAAATTAAGAAAACAAGACTTTGAAGGTGCTAAAAAATGGCTGGCATACATCAAAAATCCAGAAACTGCATTAGTAAGAAAACAGCAGGGATACTTTAATTACCTGCACGGGATCATGTTGTCTCAAACTAATATCAACCAGGCAGAGAAGCATTTCAAAAAAGCAATCGAACTTGGTTTATCTATGGATATGGATTTAGCTGTAGCAAAATTAAACCTTGCGGGAGTTGCCATGTCACGCAGAAGAAAATTAGAAGCAACTAATTTACTAAATGAAGCTAAGAAATTAGATAAACAAGGCATGCTGAAAGAGCAGATCGCAATGATGAAAGAACAAATGAAGAAAATCTAAATTTTTTCATTTATAAAATAACAAAAGCCTTTGAAGTATCAATTTCAAAGGCTTTTATTTTAGAAGCTATTTACTCCGTCAGTTCGTTATCGCTCGTGTCCTGCTATCTGCTATAATCTTTTATTTCGCTAAAGCTTCATAAAATGATTTTCACTACTATCCTTTAGATTTGTTAGGAAGATTTAAAGTAATTTTAATCAACAACCAAACTGACAAAGTGAACCTTCTCTTCTATCAAAGTTTGCTACTTATGCCCTGATTAGGACTTTGTCAGTTTTATTGAATAAGATTCAGAATAGTAATTAAGGATTTAATGCCTATTATCAAGGATATGAATGTATTCAATAAGTTGGTTGCTAATTTTTAAAACATTTTCTTATGAACAAATTTAAACATTTTCTAGGCATCGATGTATCCAAGGAATATTTTGATGCAGTTTTAATTCTGAATGGAGCAAAAGAAAAACCAATTCACAATCAATTTGCAAATGATTCCAAAGGAGTAAAAACATTAAATCAATGGCTTAAAAAACAAGGTGCTACAAATCAGCAAACTCTTGTTTGCTTAGAACATACGGGTATGTATTGAAAATTAATCATTAAATATTTAATGGGTTTTAATTATTCTCTTTGGGTAGAAATGTCTTTGAAAATCATAAGGAGTATGGGACTTCAAAGAGGTAAAAATGATAAAATTCATGCAGAAAGAATTGCTATTTATGCAATGAAAAATCAGCAGGAAGCTATCATTTATCAAGCTCCCAGCCGAACCGTTGAAAAGATCAGAAATCTAATGTCATTAAGGGAAAAACTAATTCTTACCAAAGCTTCTTTGATACGCAATTCAAAAGAAATGAAATCGTTAGACCCGGAAGTATCTAAACTTTCTGATAAATTTCAAAAGCAAACTATAAAAGGAATTACTTCTGATTTAAAGCAAATAGAAAAACAATTAGATTTATTTATAAAAGAAGATGAAAACTTAAGCAAGATTTATTCACAAGCCATTTCAGTTCCTGGAGTTGGTGAAGTAACTACTCTATATCTAATCTGTTTTACAAATGAATTCACAACCTATTCAATGCCAAGACAATTGGCTTGTTACGCAGGAGTCGTGCCTTTTGAACATACTTCAGGCAAAAGCATAAGGTTAAGGCCGAAAGTTCATCATATGGCTAACAAAAAGCTTAAAAAGCAATTACATATGTGCGCCTTGTCGGCAGTTAATCACGACCCAGAAATGAAAGAATACTTTAAAAGAAAAGTACAAGAAGGAAAAAATAAAATGCTCGTAATTAACAATGTCAGAAATAAAATAGTACATCGTATATGTGCATGTATTAGAGATAACAAAACATTTGAGGTTAGAAAATCAGCATAAATCCTATCAGGGATAAATAGTATCAACGAGTAAGATATAAAACCTTTTGTGAAATTCTTATTTGCAGACTTGCTGTGTCTTAAAATAAAACTAATTTGAATTTAAAAAAAAAGATTTATTAACTTGTTTATGTCATAGTAATCAGGGCTAAAAAAACAGGTCTCATAAGTTGTTTAAGGAGAATATTATATTATTATTTTTCATTAATAAAAAGAACTATATGGTTTGAATCAATCTTAGATATAATTGTGTCTCCTTTATTGTAATCAATTTTATGTTTTTCAGAATTAAAAAACAAATACTCTTTTGTTTTTTCTAAATTCAAAAATTTATAATCTTCTTGTTCTTTACTGTATCTATTTCCATTCAAACCTAATTTTTCAACAGCAAAACCTTCACTGCCTAAAAAACCAGTATTCATTTAGAATTCCATTTTTATACTTGTAGACTTCTCTTATTAAGTATTTTTTGCTTTGAAGATTTATATAACAATCTTGTGGATACAACTCATTTTTATACTCATAAAATTCAGCTTTAACAACATTCGTTTTTGGTTGCGTAAAAAATAAGAACACAAAAGTTCCCATTGTTAGTGATAATATAAATACACTGGTTTTTAAAAGAGTTTTGACTTTCATAAAACACTAATCTTCTAATATTATCGAAGGTAAATTCTCATTTAGCCATTTGTATTTATTCAAAATCATAATATGAGTGCCTCCTTTTACAACAATACATTTATTGATATACTTTATAGGAAAAACATCATCCTGATCGCCATGAATGTGTATTACATTTTCATCAATTTCACTTCTGTTCCAACAAATCACAGATTCTACTGCCCATTGTAAATAATTTAGGTCGCGAACTGCTAAGAACTTCTCATATAACTTTATACGTTTGTTGACCTTTTCTCCAAAAGAATATTTTGCAAGATTCTCGATGTTTAAAATAAGTTTCATCGGAATCAGTTTGTAGGCTTTTGTAGTTTTTCCGATTTTCATTCTTCTTGGGAAATCTACATTGCTTCTTACACTCGAAATAATAATTACTTTTCGGGTTTTGATGTGTCTTGCCATTTCCTGAACTAAAATTCCACCAAAGGAAACTCCAATTAAGACAGGATTTTCATGTTTGATATTTTTTGTGATTCGAAGTGCATAATCAGATAATGATTCTTTGGGTTTTGGAATTTCCCATTCAAGTAAACATGTTTCAAAAACAGTTTCGTCTAATTTAATTCTTTCAAAAATGGCCGGACTTGCCGCGAGGCCAGGCATAAAATATACAGGAATTTTGCTCATCTGTTCAAAAAGGAATTATAATTACACATTGTAATTTCAATCTAAAATTACTTTTTTTAACAATATGCACAGCAAATCTTACACCTTAAATTTTGTATTCAAAGAAATAAAATAGAAAAAGAGGGATGACTAATTTGAAAATGTGTTTTTAAAAATAAGTTTATATTGGAAATCAAATGATTATCTTTGTATTCCAAATCATTCGTGTTTTAAAAAAAATGTTTAAATATTTTAAACCGAGCAATAGCCCCAAGTTCTATATTTTATTTAACCTATTACAAATACTACAAATTATGGAATCTATTATTGAAATCAAAGACAATAGTTTTGCAAGACAATTTGAAGCCAGCGTCCCTGAAGGATTGCTTTCTGTTGAATATTCATTTCAGGAAAAGAAAATTTTTCTAACCAAAATCAATACGCCGGAAGGATACAACAATCAGGCTGTAATTGATGTTTTACTCAAAAATATTATGGAACTTAATACCGAGAAAAAATTCAAAGTTGTTCCAATTCACCCGAAAATTGCTTCTTTCTTCAAAAAGAACCCAAAATACAAAGAATTGCTTCCGCCGGGAATCAGGATTTAAAAAGTTCATTAAGCGGAATGATAAAATGTTAATCGATAAATAAACGTAAAAAAGGCTTTCAGTTATGAAAGCCTTTTTTCCAAAAAACAATTTTAAAAAACAAAATTAACTAATTGATAATTATTTTTTAATCGTTAAAGTAGAATCCGTTTGGACCTATACCAACTGCAATTTCTTTTTCTAATGTACCAGTAAGATTGTATATAAAAGCTTTACTGTCTGAACCAAAGTTACCACTGTCTGCTATATAAATACGATTGTCATTTACAGCAAAACCATAAAAATAACCTTCAGTTGTAGCTGTTAAAATAGGCGTAGTAGATGCAGTTGTAGCATTAGCATTGATCGCATAAACGGAGTTTCCTACTGTATAATATACTTTGTCGTCTTCAATATCCATATATACGGCTCCGTCTAAAGATTCCGGGAAAGTAATTTTAGAAACCGATTTGTCTGATAATTTTACTTTTACAATTTCACTTCTATTGCCAGATGGGCGTCTTAAAATATATAAAAAGCCATTTTCTTCTTCGATACAATCAGCTTTTGATCCAATTTCAACTGGTGCTTCCAGTTTTTTAGTAGCAATATTTACGACCAATAGTTTCGTACTGTCGAAAGGTTCTGTAATATATAGTTTTCCATTTTCTAAAACCAAACGATTAGCAGTTGCATTCAAATCAATTTTCGACTCATACTTATTGGTCTTTAAATTAATGATGGCAACATAATCGTCCGTATTACCTGTCTCAGGATTCATGTATGAATAGGTGTTTGCATTGGTTACATATGCCTTTCCGTCTTTTACAACTCCATATCTTGGGTTTTTAAGGCCGGTTTCTATTTTATCTACTAGTTTAAAAGTGTATCTGTTAACAACATTAATTACATTAGAGCCACCTGAGATAATGTAAGCATTATCACCATTAAAGAAAATGTTCTGCAAATAACCACCCGGGTTATCGTTGTTGTTATTTGGTCCATATACGTCTTTTGTAAATGTAACTAAGTCATTATTTAAAAAAGAGACTGTACCTTTGACATCACTTCCTTCATTTAAGATTAAAAAACCATTATCATAAACTCCTTGTGGTTCGTTTGAATCTTCATCATCGTTTGAACACGAAACGAACATAGATGCACTAAGTGCTATTAAAAATAATTTACTAAACTTCATATATTAAAATTTTAAGATTAAATACATATTAAAATTGCGACCGGCCATAGGTCTGTTTTCGAGACTTTCATAAGCTTCATTAAACAAATTCAACACCTGAAGACCTAATTTGAAAGTTTCTAAAAATTTGAAATCATAATCAATTCCGATGTTGGATATCATATAATCGTTTATAATTTCATCCGGATCGTTATCGGCTCTGGTATAAACAAAACCATTATACAAAAACTGATAATTTGCTGAAATTCTATTTCTGGAATAAACAACAGCAGCAGTAGCTTTGTCAAAAGGAACAAAAAAGAGCTGTTTTTTAGTGTCAATATTTTCAGAAATGGTATGTGCATACGCAGCATTGACCGCAAGAATATTTTTTCCAAATTGTTTTTTCCAGCTTAGTAAAGTTTCTGCTCCGTAACTGTTTACCTTATCTGTGTTTTGAGGAGTCCAAATGCCATTTTTGCCCGGCACCCATTGTAACAAGTCTTTTATTTTGATGTAATAAAAAGTCTGAGTCAGTGTAATGTTGCTAAATGTAAATACATTTCCAACTTCTGCCTGATAGGAACTTTCAGGTTTTAAATTGCGATTTCCGCCTGGTTCCCAATACAAGTCATTAAACGTAGGAATTCTGAAATTGCGTGATAAATTCAGTTTTAAATTGTATAATTTTCCAAATTGATAAGAAGAACCTAAAGAGAATAAAACCGGCGATTTGTAATTATCTGTAAACTCTTTTCGTACGCCAAATTCGTTTTTCCAGCTGGCAGAAATATCTTGTTTTACTAATAAAGATGCAGAACTGATTTCTCTGGTATTGGTTCCAAAACCGCTTCCTGTTCCGGTGGTTTTATTGTAATCTATTATTCCGTTTACTTGTGTAGACTTAAAAAGAGTATAACCCAAATCTGCTTTTGCAATTAAGCTTTCAGTTTTTCCGTATGTATAATTATTGATAGCGTTGTCAGCGTAATATTGATAGTTTTCAAAAATATATGCTGTTTTGAAATTTGTAGTGAACGTGCCAAAATCACCATTATATTCTAATAAGTTGCGATTAAAACCATTGATGTATTTGCTTGGTGTTTCAGTTTCAGTTATCAGAGAAGTGTTTCTGTCTGTGTTGGATGTCTGACTGTATAATTTAAGAGTGTTTTTTGCATTTAGTTTATAACCTAAATTTGCGCTCATTGTAAAAATATTATATTCACCATTTCTATTCCAGCGCTGTTCGCCTTTCCAGGTGTATTTATTAATGTATTTGTAATCGTTTGCTGAACTGTTGTTAGAAAATCCAATTTGAGCACTCCATTTTTTGTTGGAAATATTGGTTTTGTAATTGATTCCAATCGTATTGAAACTTCCATAATCCAGTTTTAAATCACTCTCAAACCGATTGTAAAAGCTTAAATCGTTATTTAAATGTATAGTTCCGCCAATTGCTCCACTGCCGTAAATTACACCTCCGCCTCCGGCTTTAACACTTACAGAATTGTAATCGGAACCTGAAATCGTATTAAAATCAGTGCTGCCGTTCATTTGCGAATTGATGTTGATTCCGTTCCAGATTACGGCTGTCTGAGATGAGGTTGTTCCTCTAAATGAAACTGTAGAAAGCATGCCACGCCCGTATTCTTTGAAATAAAGTGTAGAATTGAATTTTAATAAGTCAGTAAGTAAAGCCTCATTTTTATTGATAATAGAATCACTGAGTTTTAAAACGGACTGGGAATCGGAGTATTTTTTAAGATTATTGTCTGAAACAACAACCTCTTTTAATTTTGTAATAGAGTCATGCTGCGCTAAAATAATTTGGCACAAAAGCAAGAAACAAAAAGTAAAACGTATTTTTAAAGTCATAATTTCTACACTCTTTTTCCCGAGAGTTCGATATTTGTTTGTAAAGGCAGGTCTCCTGGCTTGCGTCTTATTGTTTACCTTCCCATCACGCAGGGCGTAACAGTGGTTTGTAGTTAACAACAAGCATTCTTTTTACAGAACTAAGCTTACAGTTGCGGGTACAGCTCAAGATTTATGATTTTTAAATTATTTAAAATCAGTGACTTGATTCCCTTTTAATGTGTTTATGTAATTAAAACACAACCTTAATTGGGTGCAAAGATAAAGTTAAAAAAAGGTAAAATTCAAATTTGTTTTACTTTTAAAATAAAATCTAAACAAAAGAAGTTTAAAAATTGATTTTGATGACTTCACCAAAATCGGCTTTATTTTGAAAAGCATCTTTCAAAGGCAACAAAGTGTGATGGCATAAAAAGCTTCTGATAATACCGGCATGGGCTACAATAATAAGCGGAAAGTTTATGTTTTTTGATTTTATTTCGGTTAAGAAATCCCCAACTCTTTCGTGTAATTCAACAAAAGATTCTCCGTTTGCAACCCGGATATTTACAAAATCTTCCATCCACGGATTGAGTTGTTCTGACGGAATCTCATTCCATGTTTTCAATTCCCAATCACCAAAATTCATTTCTTTTAAGCGATTATCTTCCTGATAAGAAATGGTTTTGATATTATTCTGAATGTATTTTGCCAAAGTAACGCATCGTTTCAACGGGCTTGAAAAAATTATTGCTTCAGAGGGCAAATGCGAGAGTATATTTTCAAAAATTGTATCAAAAGGTTCAGCAATTTCCACATCAGATTGTCCGTAGCAAATTCCTTTTTCGCAGATCGTTTCGGTATGACGAATTAGATAAATTTCCATATAAAAAGAAGGCTTAAATAATAAACAACTTCGCAAACCTGCTGTGTAGCGCCCAGGCAATCCCCGGTGTAACCATCAATCCATTTTTGAAAATAACGAGCTAAGAAATAACGGGTGAGGAAAACCGGAATTAAGGCAAAAAGTATTTTATATTCAAAACAGGAGATAAGTATTAAAGGAAGGAGTCCAAAGAAAAACGAACCGAAAACTTCTTTCCAGCTGTGATTTTTTGCAATTGGTTTGCTTTTACTCGTTGCATCATCCCGTGAATATTCATGTGTAAAAATAATGCTGATGGCTGCCAAACGACTTAAAGAATGTGCAGAAATAAACAGAAGAAAAATGAAAAGCTTATGATTTGTAAAAAGCAAAATTGATTCAGAAAGTAATTTGAATTTTAATAAAAAAAGCAACACCAGACCAATTGCACCATAAGCACCAATAGCACTGTCCTTCATAATCATCAGGATTTTTTCTTTGGTCCAGCCTCCGCCAAAACCATCGCAGACATCTGCAAAACCATCTTCATGGAAAGCTCCGGTTGTGAGTATAGAAGTTATAATTGCTAAAATTACAGCTATTTCTGTTGATAGGAAAAGAGAAAAAAGATAGAAAGCAATAAATGAAATGCTACCCACAATCCAGCCAATTAAAGGGAAATAACGAGTGGCTTTGTTTAAATATTCAGGATTGTGACTGATGTTTTTAGGACAAGGAATCCGGGTATAAAACATCAGACAGGTAAAAAAAATATGAAGTTCTTTTTTCATTTAGGGATCAATTTTTATTCGGCTAAAGCCATTTTGATTTTAAAATATGTATTACAACATCTAAAGATGTTGGCAATTCAAATTCTATATTATTTATGAATTTTGTTTATTAATTATTGATTATCTTATTGAATTGCCTCCAGATTTATCTGGAGGTTATAAGATTGAAATTAAAAATGGCTTTAACCAAAATCTATTTACTTAGATGTCTTATGAAAACCAAATTTGCTAATGATTTCATCATACTCTTCCTGAAAAGTTTTTGTTGCATGATGAGTTTCTTGATTTTTAATGTAATCTCTTACTTTGTCAATTATGGATTCTGAAACTGAAACCGCAAAATATTCATCTTGCCATTCAAATTTTTCTTTGGTTAATTGATTTTTATTTATCCAAAAAGAAGATTCTCCTTTGATCAGTTGCATAATTTTTTGAATATGTTGATCAGCACCTAAAGAAATAAGGCAATGACAATGATCTGAATAGCCATTTATGAAATCAACATAAATTCCTTTTTCTTTAGCATATTTCTTTAATATGATTCCAAACTTTTTGGCGTAAATCAAATGTGTCTAAAAACGGAATTCTATTTTTTGTACTCCATACAAAATGGATATAAACTTTTATTAACGGCATATAATTCAATATAAATAAAACTATACAATTATTCTCTACTTATCCCAGCACTTTCAAAACTGGCCATTTCATTCAAAAAAGCCTCAGCGGATTTCAAAATAGGAAAAGCAATTGCACAGCCGGTACCTTCGCCAAGACGCAAATCTAAATTTAAAATTGGTTTGGCCTGTAAATAATTCAATAATTTTTGATGTGCATTTTCTGCAGAGCAATGGCAGAAAACAGTATTTTTATAAATGTCAGGATTTATTTTTGAAGCAACTAAAAAGGCAACGCTGCAAATAAAACCATCAACCAGAATAATCATTTTATTTTCAAAAGCGGTTAACATTCCGCTTGCCATTTGTATGATTTCAAAACCTCCAAAGTAGGAGAGTTGCTGCATTAATTCGGCCGGACCAGAATAATTTTCAATAGCACTTTTAAGCAGATTTTGTTTTTTAAGCAATTTTTCGTCGTCAACACCTGTTCCTTTTCCAACACATTCTTCAATTGGAAAACCAGTTAAAATGCTCATAAGGGCGGAAGCTGTAGAAGTATTCCCGATTCCCATTTCGCCAAAACCAATGCAATTTGAACCTGCTTTGGCAATAGTTTCGACAATTATTTTTCCTTTTTCAAAGCACAATTGCAATTCGGTTTTGCTCATTGCGGGTGCGTGTAAAAATGATTGTGTCCCTTTAGCAATTTTCGCATTGATTAATTTTGCATTCGTTGGGAAATCATAATTGACACCCGAATCTACAATTGAAAGTTTGATATCATGCTGATTGCAAAAAACATTAATCGCAGCACCGCCTTCCAGAAAATTAGTAACCATTTGCCTGGTTACATCCTGCGGATAAGCACTCACACCATGATTTGCAATTCCGTGATCAGCAGCAAAAACGACAATGTTCGGGTTATTTATTTTGGGTTCTAAAGTTTCAAAAACAGTTCCCAGCTGTAAACCTAGTGTTTCTAAAGTTCCCAAAGCGCCAATTGGTTTGGTTTTCGAATCTATTTTTTCCTGCAAAAGCCTGCTGAAATCTGTTTTGTTTTCAACGTCAGATTGTGGTTTTGAAACAAAATCTGAAACAGAATTTCCAATCACATTTTTAATTTCGGTACAATCCGGTGCTTCCGATTTTTGTTTCCAGTGCAATTGCTGTAACATCGGTTGGTTATCATAATTGGTGGCCGGCTTTCCAATACAGAAATAACCCAAAGGCTCAATATTTTCAGGTAAATCGAGTATTTTTTTAAACTGATAATAATTTAAAATGGATACCCATCCCATTCCGTAACCTTGTTCTGTCAGCGAAAGCCAAATGTTTTGAGCCGCACAAACCGAACTGAATTTTACCGCTTCATTGCTTCCAACAGTTCCAATCGTAAATTGATTCAGCACAGATCGGTCGTAAGCAATAATAAGCCCAATTGGTGCTTCTTCAATTGCTTCCAGTTTCAGGGATTTGTAATGTTCTTTTTGCTCAGGATTATCTGTTAACTCCTCGGCCTTTTTATTATAATCCAAAAACAAATTTTTGACAGCCTTTTTTACTTCAGCAGATTTGATGATATAATATTTTGTAGCATCCGTTAATCCTACAGAAGGCGCCCAATGTCCAGCCCGTAAAGCTTTTTCAATCACTTCATCAGGAACAGAATCGGCAGTAAAATGCCGTGTATCACGTCGTGATTTTAATATATCGTCCAGATTACTCATTTTTCAAAAATCAATTACAAAATACAATATCAATGGTAAATTCAAAAATCAAACTCAAAAATCAATTGCAATAACAATTTCAAATTTCAATTTTTGATGCTTATGTAAAGATACTTCAGCATATTGGAATTTGAAATTTAATATTTAATATTTAGAATTTATTTTTATTGACTTTTGCAATTGCCATTGATTTTTGATATTGATTTTTGTCTATCCTTTTATTTTGACTGGGATTCCGGAAACCATCAACACCACTTCGTCAGCTTTTGAGGCAAGAAACTGATTCATCCAGCCTTGGAGTTCAGTAAATTTTCTGCCAATGTGAGTATCGGCATGAACACCCATTCCAATTTCGTTGGTCACAATGATCAAAGTTACATCTTGTTGACTAGCGATTTTTTCAAATTCAGCTTTAGCCTCTTCAAGTGATAATGCAACATCATTTTTAGTATCCACAAAAAAGTTAGTCAGCCAAAGCGTTACGCAGTCAATCAAAGCAACTCTTCCTGAAAAATCAATTTCACTTAGATGTTTTTCTTTCTCAATATTGGTCCATCGTTCGTCGCGTTCCTGTTGGTGACGGTCGATTCTGCTCTGGAAATCATCGTCCCATTTTCTGGCGGTAGCAACATAAATTGGTGAATCTGAAAGCTGTAAAGCCAGATTTTGAGCATAGCTGCTTTTTCCGGACCTTTCGCCACCGGTAATTAGGTAGATCATTATTTAAATTGTTGGTTATAAATTGTTAGTTATTAATTAAGAAAGAACTTGCTTAGCAATAACTTGGTTTTTAGTAGTTTTAATTATGCTGGTTATTAATTTTAATATTGTAATTGCATCATTGTGAATGTTGCCGAATTCTTTTTCATTTAAATAGTCTGTTGCTTTGAGGAGTTCCAGCCAATAAATTGTTTCATTGGCTTCTTTCTGAGCTATTGCAAATTTATGAATAAAATCATTTTTACTTTCAGCGTGCTCTGCTTCTCTTATCATTGCGCCAATACTGGTTCCGGATCGCAGGAGCTGTTTGGAGAGAGTGAATTCTTTTTTTCAATGCATAGATATTGATATAATTTGACTATTCGAATAGCAAAATCAAAACTTTTATCTTTTACAATGTTATTTTTCATTAACAACTAACAATTTATAATTAACAATTAATAAGGGCAATGTCTGCATGCATTCCCACAGCAAGTGCCTCTTTTTAGATGGAACCAGGTTTTGAAAACATAATTGCCGTTTTCGATATAATAATCAATATCTTCAATCAGCATTTCGGTTTTGGGTAAAGATACGGCTTTGTTTTTAACGGCTTTTTTTGGGGTAATAGTTTCTACATAGGCATCGATTTTGTCCATACATGCTTCTTTAAAGCATTCGGGACAAAGACAGTCTCCTGCTTCTGAAAGATTGAAAATAGGAGGGAAATCATTGCACCAGCATCTGTTTTCTGTAGAAATATTTCCACAGTTAAAAGAAGATTCACACCCTGAACAAACTTTTATTTTTATAGTATTCATAAAATATGTAAAAAAATGGCTTGTTTAAATTTGTAAGAATAAAGATAAACAAAAAAATATAAATTAAATTACCTTTGTCATTATCGATAAGGTCAGGAAATCACAAACAATAACAATGCCACACCCTTTAAAATCTATAACCTTTCTATGAGACATTTATTTTCTAAATTTATTTTTATTGTATCTTTTTTTCTTCTTACCGGATGTAAAAAAAATGAAAATGCAGAAGTTGTAACCACCACAATTCCCCAAAACAGTATTGAATATGCTTCAGGGCTTTCAATTGTAAAACACGATGGATATTCTGTGGTAACTGTTTCAAACCCATGGCCTGAAGCCAATAAAAATTTTACCTATATCTTAAAAGAAAAAGAGGCAAAAGTACCGGATAGTCTTCAGGATTATACTACAATAAAAGTACCGCTGGAATCTGTTGTGGTAACTTCAACAACCAATATTCCGTTTCTTGAAATGCTGGATGTTGAAAATAAACTAACTGGTTTTCCTCATACGGATTATATTTCTTCTGAAAAAACAAGAGCTTTAATTGACAAAGGTTCCGTTAAAAATGTTGGGCAAAACGAAAAATTGAATATAGAACAATTAATAGATTTAGCACCGGATTTAATTGTAACCTTTGGAGTAGACAATAATAACCCAATGCTGGATAATCTGAAAAAAAGCGGCTTAAATGTATTGATTCAGGCCGATTGGATGGAGCAGTCACCACTTGGAAAAGCCGAATGGATTAAACTTTACGGAGCTTTATTTGGAAAAGAAGACAAGGCAAAAGAATTGTTTGATAAAATTGTGACAAGTTACAATCAGGCGCTGAAATTAGTAGCTGAAAAACCGGCAGCTTCAACAGTTTTATACGGTTCTATGTACGAAGATGTCTGGTATGTTGCCAAAGGGAACAGTTGGGTTGCCCAATTTATGAAAGATGCCCGGTCCAATTATTTATGGTCCGATTTGAAAGGGACAGGAAGTGAAGGACTATCTTATGAAAAAGTATTAGACAAAGCAAAAGCGGCAAATGTATGGATTGTTTCAGGTTCATTTAAAACCTTAGAAGAATTACAGAAAGCGAACCCGCATTACAGCGAATTTGATGCTTTTAAAAATAAATCGGTTTATTGTTTAGAAAGTAAATTAGGCGCTACCGGCGGAACAATTTATTATGAATTATCGCCAAGCCGCCCGGATTTGGTGCTGAAAGATTATATTAAAATTTTTCATCCGGATTTATTGCCTGGTTATGAGTTTACATTTGCATTAAAACTGAATTAAATTGGCAAACAAAAAACGAAATACTATTTTATTTGTCCTTTTGGCTTTAGGACTTTTACTGATGTTTTTTATGAGTCTTAGCTTAGGCTCTGTGAATATTCCGTTTAAAGATGTCTATTTAAGTTTAACAGGCGGGCAGGCCAGTAAATCGACATGGGAATATATCATTATCAATTACCGTTTGCCAAAAGCAATTACCGCAGTTTTAGTAGGAACCGGACTTTCAATAAGCGGTTTATTGATGCAGACTTTATTTAGAAATCCACTTGCGGGGCCTTATGTTTTGGGATTAAGTTCCGGGGCAAGTTTAGGAGTGGCATTTGTTATTTTGGGTGCGGGATTTTTACCTTACTTTTTAAAAATCATTGCCTTATCATCTTACGGAATTGTTTTGGCCTCCACTTTAGGAAGTACGCTTGTTTTACTATTGGTGTTGTTGGTTTCGCAAAAGTTGAGAGATACAATGGCTATTTTAATCGTCGGTTTAATGTTTGGAAGCTTTACAACCGCGATTGTTAGTGTTTTAACTTATTTTAGCACTGCTGAACAGCTTCAGAAATTTACATTCTGGTCATTGGGAAATCTTGGAAATCTTTCATGGAAATCCATTTGTGTTTTGGCCTTTTCCGTATGTTTTGGTTTGGTTTTAAGTGCAGGCAGCATCAAGCCTTTAAATGCTTTGTTATTGGGAGAGAACTATGCAAAGAGTATGGGATTGAATTTAAAGAAAGCAAGATTGATTATCATTTTTGCGACAAGTATTTTGTCAGGAAGCATAACAGCCTTTGCAGGTCCAATAGCCTTCATTGGATTAGCCGTGCCACATATTGCAAAATTGACATTTCAAACCAGTAATCATACGGTTTTGTTTTGGAGTACTTTGCTTTTTGGAGCTATTATTGTGCTATTTTGTGATGTAGTTTCGCAAATGCCAGGCTTTGATGTGACATTGCCTATAAATGCAATCACATCTATTATTGGAGCACCGGTTGTGATTTGGCTGTTGGTACGAAAAAGAAATTTTCAGTAAATATTCAGGAAAGGAAAACTCAGAATCTTTAAAAAAATGAAAGCTATTCTATCAACTTCGAATTTAAATATTGGCTATAAATCCAAAAAGGGTGTAACAACTATTGCCGAGAATTTGAATTTGAATCTAACCTCAGGGAAACTCATTTCTTTAATTGGAGCAAACGGAATTGGAAAATCGACTTTACTGCGAACCATTACAGGTATTCAAAAACCATTATCAGGCAAAGTATTTTTGAATGATAAAAGTATTTCAGAATATAAACCGTTAGAATTAGCTCAAAACCTGAGTCTGGTTTTAACCGAAAAACTGCCTCCAAGCAATCTTTCTGTTTTTGAACTTGTTGCTTTAGGACGTCAGCCCTATACAAATTGGGTGGGAACTTTAACTCAGACAGATATCGAAAAAGTGCATGAAGCAATGCAATTGACACAAATAGAACATTTGGCTTCAAAAAGGCATTTTGAAATCAGTGACGGACAGTTGCAAAAAGTTTTAATCGCAAGGGCTTTGGCGCAGGATACACCACTGATTATTTTAGATGAACCTACAACGCATCTCGATTTACTGCATAAAGTTTCACTATTCAAATTGCTGAAAAAGCTAACGCAGGAAACCCAAAAATGTATTTTATTTTCGACGCATGACATTGATTTGGCCATTCAGTTAAGCGATGAAATGATTATTATGACACCGGAAATGGTGGTGCAGGATGAACCTTGTCATTTAATTTCAAAAGGAAGTTTTGCGACATTATTCAAAGATGAAAACATTGTTTTTGATGCTGAAAAAGGGAAATTTATTGTGAGTTAGAGAATGTTTTCTCTGGGATATCGGTTTCTATTAATTTTAAGGGTCAGTTGTAATTCTTCTCTGTCGATGTTTAAATTACTTATGTTGTATTTTATAATTTTATTTTGATCGATAATGTAATAAATGAAAAAATCGGTGCTCGACCTGCCGGAGATTTTAGTATCGACTCTTTCGTTTTCAATATTACACCAAGAAACAAGCTCTTCATTTCTGTACTGAATTCCTTTAGAGTTTATTCGAAACTGAACTTCATCGATTCTCTTTAATAATTTGGATGCGTGGTATGTTAAAAATAAAATAACAGGCAATAATAAAAAGAATGCTATGAAACCATTTTTATTTGTCAGCGAATAAATTGCAAAGATTAAAAGTCCAAATGCAGCTAAAAACCAAGTGAAAACTGTAGTTTGAGAATAATAAATTAATTTTTCTTTCGAATGACTTAGATTATTAGCATCAATTAAAGGCCTCATAATTATTCTTTTAGTGCAATCTGTCTCTTTGCTTCACCAACCACAAAGGCAACAGAATTCGCAATATTGAAACTACGAATTAATTTCGACATTGGAATCGTTAAATGGTTTTCAAATAAAGCCAGAACTTCTTTGCTCAAACCAACACTTTCTTTCCCAAAAACCAGCCAGTCCCCATCCTGAAATTCTGTTTCCAAATATGACTTTTCAGCATGTGAACTCATTAAAAAGACACGTGATTTGTCCTGAATCTGCTGCATCCATTCTTCCACATTTTGATATTCTGTGACATCAAGATGTGTCCAATAATCTAACCCAGAGCGTTTTAAGTTTTTATCATTAATTACAAATCCAAACGGATGAATTAAATGCAGTCTGCTTTCTGTGCCAACGCACAAGCGGCCTATGTTTCCGGTATTATTTGGTATTTCAGGTTCTACAAGAACAACGTTTAGCATCTTTTTGAGTTATAAAAGTTATGGGTTATAAGTTATGAGTTTTTTGGAATTATCTAATGGACTAATTGCCACATTATCTAATTCTCAAATTGATCTACCTCTCGGACTTCTCCGGCTTTTAAGTCTTGCAAATATACATTTCCTATCCGAACACGCACTAAACGTAAAGTTGGAAAACCAACTGCTGCTGTCATTTTTCGAACCTGGCGGAACTTTCCTTCGTTAACGGTAATCGAAGCCCATGATGTTGGGCCATGACGTTCATCCCTGATTTTTTTAGCTCTTGGACCAAAATCCGGAATTTCACTAACTATAAATGCAGAGCAGGGTTTTGTTTTATATTTTCCTCCTTCAAAACCAATTTCAACCCCTTTTTGCAGTTGTTCAATTGCTTCCGGAGTAATAATGCCGTCAACCTGAACGTAATATTCCTTGTCTACTTTTTTGCTTCTGATCTGTTCGCTCACTTTTCCGTCAGTTGTCAGTAAAAGCAAGCCTTCAGAATCTTCGTCAAGTCTTCCGATTGCCATTGTACCTTCTGGAAAATTATGTAGTTCGCCCAAAAGCTTTTTCTTTCTTTTCAATTCATAAATAAATTGACTGAGATAGCCGTAAGGTTTAAAAAGAAGGAAGTGACGATGCATGTTTTTATTTTCTTGCAAAGATAGTTTTGTTTCATCTTCATTAAAAAAATAATCGAAGAATAAACTAAAAGCAATGTTAAACCATTTAGTTTTAAAATTTAGAATTCGTAATATTATAAGAAGAATATTAAATGAAAAAGATATGGAAACGAATAACTTAGGTTCTAAAAAAATAAACGGAGTACAAAAAGATATAGACGAATCGAAAGGGAAAAATATTTCGCACGATGGAAAATCAGAGGATGCAAATTTAAAAAAAGAAGTTGTTACTGATAAGGAAGGAAATAAAACGATTGTAGAAAGAGCCCGAAATGAAAATGAGGAAATTAGAAAAGATAAAGGTAATGTGAGCCTGAATAATGCCAATTCAAATCGTGGCGTTTCATCTGAAGATGAAGCAAAAAAAACGGTCCAAAACAAAGATCGAAATTCGGACATCACGCCAAACCGTTACCCAAATTCTCATCCGGAAAGTCATAAAAACAGAGGGAACATGAAATTAGATGAAGATGATAAATAAGGAAAAATCTCCTGATAAATTTGATCCTAATGTGAAATAACATTTGATTATGATAAAGTCTTAATCTTATTGTAAAAGCTGTTTTTGCTAAGGCTAACTGAATATGTCTTCGTAAATTTAGGAAACAAATTTAAAATTTAAGAATATGGCACTTTTAGAAAACAAAGTAGCTTTTGTATCAGGTGGCGGTTCAGGTATTGGACGTGCAGTCGCAGAAGCTTATGCCCGTGAAGGAGCAAAAGTTGTAGTTTCAGATATTAATGTGGAACATGGAGAAGAAACTATAAAGATTATAAAAGAAAATGGCGGAGAAGCCTTTTTTGTAAAAGGTGATTCATCAAGTGCACTCGACAACAAACATATGGTCGAAGTAACAGTATCCAAATACGGTCGGCTTGATATAGCGTGTAATAATGCCGGCATGGGCGGACCTGCAAAACCAACAGGTGAATACGAACCGGATGCCTGGGATAAAGTTATAGCACTAAATTTAAGCGGTGTTTTCTATGCCTGTCGGTATCAATTGGAACAAATGGAGAAAAACGGAGGAGGAAATATCGTTAACGTAGCATCAATTCACGGACAGGTTGCAGCCCCACTAAGTCCCGCATATACAGCTTCAAAACATGGAGTAGTGGGATTGACAAAAAATATTGCCGCTGAATATGCCCAGAAAAATATTCGTTGTAATGCTGTAGGTCCAGGTTACATCGAGACAGCATTATTAAAAGACAACTTAAATACAGATGCCATGAGTGCCATAGCTGCAAAAGCACCCATGAATCGATTAGGAACCTCAGAAGAAGTGGCAGAGTTGGTGTTGTTTTTAAGTACTGAAAAATCTTCATTCACAACCGGAAGCTACATTATTGCGGATGGAGGTTATACGGCTGTTTAGATTTTTTTTTCATAAAAAATGCCCCCAAATAGTGTCTGACTTTTTGGGGGCAGTGCATTCAGATGGTCTTTTTTTATATTTAAGCAATACTTTTTTTGTTAACAAAACTTATGTGTAAGAATGTTAATTTAATGATTTACGATTCGTTTTGTTAACGATATTTAATATAAATTATTCTAAAAATGCTTTTTGTTGTCGAATTTTTATAAATAATTGGTTTTTAAGTTTAGAGTTTTATAATAATCCCTTAACTTTAAGATACATAAATTTGTAGTCTTAAACTTAATTTTAAAACTCATGAAAAACATTTACTTCTTCAGACATTTAATGGGTCTTTTATATTTGTTTTACTTTTCAGGCAGTCTTTTTGCCCAGACTATGCCAACTGCTAAATCACTGCCATATAATCAAAACTTTAATGATTTAGCGGTAACTTCAACCTCTTATCCGGATGGATTTCAAGGTTGGAATACAGCCATTAGGCCTGGCTCATCATTTAATACCAATGCAATTCCTGTTGAAAATAAAAGTTTGACTACCGGAACAAGTTCAAGCAGTACAGCAGCAACAAGTAGCGGCAATATTCATAATTATAATGGGAAAATAGGATTTTTAAATAACGGAGATTTAGATTTAACAATTGCTTTTGCTTTTGATGCTACAGAACAAAAAGCGATCCAGGTTCAGTATGATGCAATGACAATTCGTAATCCATACAGCGTACCGCCAGCTACGACCAATAGTCGAATTAATGAAATGATTTTACAATATAGGGTTGGAACCACCAGTCCATTTGTTTCGTTGTTACCAACGGCTTATGTTAACACTTCCGAAAATCAGACAGGCGCTACAACTGATCCTCAGAATTTAAAAAACATAAAAATAACGCTGCCTGCAGAATGTGATAATCAACCTGTAGTTCAGATCAGATGGATTTCCAGACAAGTTTCAGGATCAGGTTCCCGACCTTCTTTTGCAATTGATAATATTGATATTCGCAGCGATATTGTTGCTCCAATCAGTGAAGCAGGTTATCCAAAAGCAGATAATATTTTGTCTGAGAGTTTTGATTTTTCGAATAAAATTGATGAAATCGGAAAAACCTTTTATGTTCTGTTACCGGGAGGAAGTGCACAACCTTCAGTTAGTCAGATAAAAGCGGGTCAGGATGCAACAGGAACAGCAGCCTTACAATCCGGTTTTTTTGATATTACTGATGCTTCTCAGGTATATGTGAAAAATTTTACGGGACTAAATCTGAATACTGCTTATTCTGTTTTTTCTGTATCAGAAGATTCTCATGGAAATGTTCAGGCAGTTGTCAATAAGGTTGATGTTACAACTTCAAATGTAATTAGTCCTTCAATATCAACTTCAATTGCGATATTAAATTTAGGTTTTTCTGAACCAAATTATGATTCTGAAAGTTTAACTTACCAAATTCAGGCAAAAAATCTTGTTGAAGCTGTAACGGTAACAGCGCCGGCTAATTTTACAATTTCTAAAGATAATGTCACATTTGTTTCTGCTTTGATATATCCTGCAGCTGATTTTGATTCAAATGCAGCAGTAACTGTTTATGTTCGTTTTACGCCAACTGTCACAGGCAATTTTTCCGGAGATATTACGCATGAGACTAAGGGGGCCGCGATGAAAAATGTCTCTTTATCAGGTGTTGGAATTAATCCATATGTTCAGGGATTTAATGATGTGAATGTTTTAGCCAACAGTGGCTGGACACAATATAATTCAGCAGGCCCTGTAAATGCATGGGTCAATACAACAATTGCCAGAAATGTAAATTCAGGAACCGGAGCAGTTCTCATGAATGGGTATTCAGACGGCGGAGCTAGTAAAGACTGGTTGATTTCGCCTAGATTACGTTTGGATAATTTTACTCAATTTGTATTGCTGTCTTTTTACTCTCGCAAATTTTACGCAGGCCCTGAATTAAAATTAATGGTTTCAACTGATTATGATGGAAAAAGCAATCCTGAGACAGCAACCTGGGTAGTGATAGATGGTAAATTTCCAACTACAACAGGAACCTATACCCAATCACAATATATAGATTTAAGTGGCCATAAAAGCAATAAAACTTATTTAGCCTGGGTTTATGAAACTACAGCAGGAGGAAATAATAATGCTGCAGAGTGGTCGATAGATGATATTGCCATTACTGACAATGTAGGTTATATAGCTTCAAATCCTGTTTTAGATTTTGGTGATGTAAATGTAAATGCGGTGTCTGTAAGTCAGTCTTTTATTTTTAAAGCAGAAGGATATGGCGATATCACGCTTACAGCTCCGGCAGATTACCAATTGTCACTAGATAATATTTTATTTCAATCCAGTGTTATAATTGATGCAACGGATGCTGCAAATAACAAAACGGTCTATGCAAGATTTACACCTTCTGTAAAAGCATTGACTATTTCAGCAACATTAGCGGCTACAGGAACTTCATTAAACAGACAAATAGGATTATTCACAGGTTCTTCAATTCCAAAAGCAGATACTTTTGATGTGGTATCCTATAATCTGGAGTTCTTTGGTACTGATGTAAAAGGTACTGATGGAGTGGAGTTTGGTCCAACAGATGATGCTCTTCAAATTGATAATGTGGCAAAGGTTATGAATAAATTAAATGCAGATGTTTATGTAGTACAGGAAGTATCAGATGATCCGTCAATTGATCAATTAATTCAAAAAATAAGTATAAACGGAAAAATATTCGATAAAAGAATTTCAACATCATGGTCGTATTCATTTAATGCACCTGATCCAAATTTTCCTCCTCAAAAATTGGTGGTGCTTTATAATACTAAAACTACAAGTGTTAAAAAGACCCGTGTCATGTTTAAGGATTTATATGATGAGGTTCGTGCTGGAACTACAACTTTGCCAAATTATCCGGGTGGTAATGGTGCCAGCTTTTTCTCATCAGGACGTTTACCTTATATGGTGCAAATTGAAACTAATATTGGAGGGATTAAAAAAGAAATCAATCTGATTGATCTTCACGCCCGCGCAAATAGCGGAACAGACATTTCGAGATACAATATGCGTAAATATGATGCCGAATTGTTAAAAGATAGTTTGGATGTTCATTATCCAAATGCCAATTTCATGATTTTAGGAGATTTTAATGATGATGTTAAAGCATCAGTTATTACCCCAAATCCTTCTTCTTATGAGGCTTTTGTAACCGATACAAATAGATACAATGCGCTTACTTTGGGTATTAGTCAGGCAGGTGTTTACAGCTTTTTAAGTTCCGGAGGATTTTTGGATCATATTGTTGTTTCTAATGAGTTGGGAGACGAATACATAGCAAATTCAATATCAGTTTACGATCCTCGTACAGATATTGCTAATTATATAACTACAACCTCAGATCATGGACCTGTAATTGCCCGTTTTGAACTGAAAGATGATAATCTGGGTACAATTGATTTTGAAACCAATAAGGCATTTGCTGTAAAAGCATTTCCTAACCCGGCCACAGATGTTGTGAATTTTGAGGTAAAAAGCAGTACAGACAAAAAACTAAAATTGAGACTTTATGACAGCAACGGACGTTTAGTAGGTAACTCTGTTAAGATCAATGCGAGTCAGGATATCAGTACTACAGCAGTTCCTGTAAATTATTTACAAAGTGGACTTTATATTTACACCGTGACAGAAAATAATAAAGTTGTCTTTAAAGGAAAAATCATAAAAAAATAAGCAGAAATAATCAATTACAAAAAAGGCAGTTCAATTTTGAACTGCCTTTTTATTATTTTCTAAAGTTCTTATTGGACATCAAATAATTTTTTTGCTCTTGAAACAATAGATTCATTTTCTGCTATTTCTAAAAAATAATCCAACTGCCATTGTTGTGTTTTTTGAGCCTGTCTGCTGGTAGTAATATCCCATGGCGGGTAAACTCTTGTAGCCCTTTTGCCTTCCTTTGCTGAAGTAGAAAAAATTCCTTTCTCTAATAAAACAGCTTTTGGAAAGATAAATTGACCAAATTTCTTTTCTTTTCTAACCCTAATGATGACAAAATCTATTAGATCTGAAAAATCAAAAGGTTCAATGGTTCCGGATGTATTACGTTTCCATAAAGTGACAAATTGCCCTGTTTTTGTTGGCGTAATTTTAGATTCCCTGTAACAGACTTTTTTGCAGTTGATCTCAAAACGATAAGCGCTATATTCTGCACTTTCATCTTCTGGTTCAGGCTGAGTGCATTCTAAATCACAACGGTCAAAAATTAATTCTCTCGCAAGAATTAAATCATTTGGTATGGATTTGGAGTTACTCCACTGTGTTTTATCAGCCATTTTAGTTACAACTTAAAACGAAACATTCAAACCAAAATTGAACGACCATTGAAATTGATTAAAGGTTTGGTTCGTTAATGGATTGATGTAATAGTTCATGCCCGGCTCAACGAAAACATGTGTCTTTTTGTATAAACGATATTGAAAAGTGCTGCTTAGCAAAGAACCATAAACAAAGTCACTGGCGTTTGAATTATCACCTATTGAATTGCCATTTAAAGTCACATTGTTTGAAATCAATTTCCCTACAAAACCACCGGTATTCAAACTAATATTGGTTTTGTTTTTACTGAAAAGAGCATAAGAAACCTCAAGTGGCATCTCAATATATTTTAAACTCTGTTCCATGTTTCCACTTTCAAGGTTGTCACTTTTTAAAGCATTGCTGGTGTTTTTTGAAACAAAAACATAGCTCGAATTGTTTGTTATTTTTGGTGTAGCTCCACTAGCAAATGAATTTGGGCTAAAATAATCACTCATTACCGGTGATGATGATAAATTATGGTTGTTATAATAAGAAACATTAGCAATGCTTTGTCCTAACTCGTTAATTTTTAAACCAGAACTTACAGCCCATTTTTTATTGAGTTTATAATTGGTTTTTACTCCGTATGAATTGGTTTGTTTTGATTCATTAACATTGCCCAGCGTTTTTTGGTTATTGTAATTTTCTGAATTTGCAATCCCTGCAAAAACTTCCAAAGACCATTTTTCAGAATTAGCATCCGGTTTAATTTCTTTGTCTTTTTCGGTTTTAATTTCTACAATACCTTTTTCTAAATTTTGCAATTCTACTAATTGAAGAGAATCTTGTTTGTTCAGTGAATGGGCTGTTATTGAGTTGTTTTTTTGAACATTCTCAGCAACGATTGTTTTATTTGAAACTGTTTGATCTGAACCTTCTTTTTTAATATTCGGTTTATTATCTGAAACTAAATTTGAAGTACTCATAGTAACGGCAACCGTGTTTTTTGAAGTCAATTTATCTTCGAAAATAGAATTTGGTAACTGGTTATCAGAAAAAGAATTGACTGAGTTTTGTTTTCCTGCACTGAATGTTTTTTCAGCCAGACCCTGATTTTCATTTCTTTTTTCAGCTGGGATTTGATTATTAGAAAAAGAATTGAACGAATTCTGTTTTCCTGCGTCAAATGTTTTTTCAGCCAGACCCTGATTTTCATTTCTTTTTTCAGCCGGGATTTGATTATTAGAAAAAGAATTGAATGAATTTTGTTTTCCTGCGGCAAATGTTTTTTCAGCTACAGCCTGATTCTCATTTCTTTTTTCAGCCGGGATTTGATTATTAGAAAAAGAATTGAATGAATTTTGTTTTCCTGCGGCAAATGTTTTTTCAGCTAAAGCCTGATTTTCATTTCTTTTTTCAGCTGGGATTTGATTATTAGAAAAAGAATTGAATGAATTTTGTTTTCCTGCAGTATATGTTTTTTCAGCTACAGCCTCATTCATGTTTTTTGTTCCAATTTTTGAATTTTCATTAGAAATTCCGGAATTGATTTTATTATTAGAATCGGTATGAGTAATTGTTGTTCTATAAGTATTCCTGTTTTGAGAATTGTTTGATTGATTTTTTATGTCTTCTAAAGATGAATTTTCAACAATATCAGATTTTTTTTCGATATTATTTTTTTCAATAGACGCTTTTTCAGTGTTATTTAAGTCTTTTTTGTTTTCGTCAAGAACAACGCTTTTTTCTATCGATACGTTATTGATCGTTTCAATTCCTGAATCAGAATTCAAATGTAGTACGGAAGGGAGTAATAGTCCTAATAAAAGGCATGCAGCAGCAGACCACCAAAGAATTACTTTCTTTTTCTTTTTAGGTTTATCAAGTTCTTCCTCAATTTTACTCCACAATTCGGGTGGTGGAACACTCGAAAAGTTTTCAATCGATGAAAAAATATCTTCTATTTTTTGCTTTTTCATGCTGTTTTAAAATTTTTAATACTCAAAATTCTTTTTTGTAAAATTCGTTTGGCTCTGTTTAAATTGGATTTAGAAGTACCTTCTGAAATTTTGAGTTGGTCCGCAATTTCCCTATGTTTCATTTTTTCAAAAACATATAAGTTAAAAACCATGCGGTACTGATCTGGTAAGTCTCTGATATATTCGAGTAATTTTTCTTGTGCTATCGGGATAATTTCTAATTCCTCTTCTTCTATGAAATCGGTATCAGGATCAAAAACATCCAAAAAGAAACTTTCTTTTTTTTTCTTATTTAGTGTTTCGATTAGTTTATTGATGAAAATTCGCTTTAGCCATCCTTCAAAACTGCCTTCAAACTTGTATTGATGGATTTTTTGAAAAACAATAACAAATGCCTCCTGAAAAACATCTTTGGCATCGTCTTCATTTTTCATATATTTTAAGCAAATACCATACAAAACAGGAGAGAACAACTGATAAATTTTCAGTTGTCCTGCTCTGTCGTTTTGTATACATTGTTTAATATATATGTCTAAATCGTCTTTCAAAAATAGGGTAGTTTTGTTGTTGCAAAAATAATTTTTTTTATACTCTTAACCTATTTTTTATAGATAGTACGTGTACCCTCAGAGTCATTACTTATGATTGTTAAGTTTTGATTATCAAGGATTTCAATGATGTATGTTTTGCCTTCAAAAGAAATCAGGTCTTTTTCTGACTGGTCAAAGACACTGATTCCTTTTTTGATTTCATACGTGCTGTTACGAATTTCGACATCATCTTTGTAGGTGATGATTTTTCCTTCAGGAGTAAAAACTATTTTTTTATTAAATCCTATTGTTTTGGGAGTAGAAATGTAAGGATTGCTTTCTCCTCCTATCGTTTTTTCCCATACCCAGGTGTTAATAATCTGATTGGTTTTGGCTTTGTTAGCCTTTAATGAATAGGCAGTTGTGAAAATGCTAAATACAATAAAAAGAAATAGTTTTTTTGTCATGATTCGTTTTAAATTTTTAAGAGTACAATTTTATCTTTAATTGCCTTCTTGAACGCTTTCACTTCTGTACTTTGATCTGCTGTATCTGTATTGTCGATATAGATTTTTGTTGTACTGGCACCTTGGCGTAATTCAAAATAAACACCACCCTGATTCGCCGGGTCTGGAGATCCATAGGTTTTGGTTTGGCCTTTTAAGTTTAAGATTTCAGTTGGGACACTTTTCAGAAACAACGTATATTCACCCCTTTTTATTGTAGCAGTATTTTTATACTGACCAAATTCGTAATTTCCGGCACTTACATTTAAGAATTTAAGAGTATTATAATCGTTTAGTTGGAAAAAGTCATTAACGGTTCCAAAAGTTCCAATTACAATGTTGTCTTTATTCTCTGTAGTTTTGTTATAATAGATAGGTTTTGTCGTTTTAGGAATCAAAACATAATCAGCAGGATAGTTTGCACCAGGAGTAGTTGTTTCGCCGCTTTGTGGACCATACTCGTAAAAATTAACAACAATCTGACAACCGTTTTCTACTATCGAAGAAATCTTTATTCCATAACCGCTGGTTGCTTTTTGACCTGCAAAAAGTGCAACCAAAAAGTTATTGCTGAAATTAATATTTGGATCACTTGCAATAGTACATGTATTTGCGTGTTGTGTAAAATATTGATTCAATTTTTCTTGTGTATTTATAACTATAGCTGCTGGGTTAGGCAGTTGTTCTTTAATACTATAGTTACAAGTAAGAGGAAAGCCACTAAAAGGAACAATCGTATATTCTCCACAATTATTCTGTGGCAAATCATCATTCAGTGAACAGGCACTGAATCCAAAAGCTATAAATAAGCTTAGCATTAACTTTTTCATGATATCATTATTAGGTTTATATTTAGTAGATGTAATCATTTTAAAATGGTTGCGTTGAAAAATATTTTTTTTTAAATGGAGTGAATTGTTTGTTTAATTTAGAATGATTACTAATTCGTGAAATTTTAATTGTAAAGATTAACAACTACGTATTATTGCGTACTTTTACTTAAAAATAAACGTAGTTATGCTCGATTTACTTCCGTTTTTAATCATTTTCCTTATTGCCTTGTTTTTGGGGTTCTACTTAGGCAAAATAGTATCTTCAGCGAAATTAGAATCAGAAAAAGTAAGCCTGAACGAAAAGCTAAATGCAGCCAATACCCAGCTTCAATTGCAGAAAGAACAATTTCAAAGTGAAAAAAACAATTTTGATAAACAGGTCCATCTAATCAATTCGGAGAAAGAGAATATTCGTAACGAAAAAGACAGTCTGGCCATTCAGCTTTCTAAAAAAGAAGTCGATTTTGAAAATTTATGGGAGCGTCATAAAGAACAGAAAGCTGAAATAACAGCATTACAGGAAAAATTTACCAAAGAATTTGAAAATCTGGCCAATAAAATTCTCGAAGAAAAATCAGCAAAATTCACCGAGCAAAATTCCGTAAATATGAAAAATATTCTGTTGCCTTTACAGGATAAAATTCAGGGTTTTGAGCAAAAAGTAGAGCAGACGCATAAAGAAAGTATTGATTATCATGCAGCCCTGCGTCAGCAAATTTTAGGGTTGAGCGAAATGAATGTTCAGATGAGCAAAGAGACTTTAAATTTGACAAAAGCGCTAAAAGGTGACAGTAAAATGCAGGGTAATTGGGGCGAACTGGTTCTGGAACGTGTGCTCGAAAAATCAGGTCTTGAAAAAGGGAGGGAGTATGAAGTGCAGCAAAGTTTTACCAATGCTGACGGTAATCGTGTATTTCCGGACGTAGTGATTAATTTGCCTGATGGTAAAAAAATGATTGTTGATTCAAAAGTTTCCCTTACTGCTTATGAAAAATGGGTAAATGAAGAAGAGGAAATCCTAAAAAGTGACTATCTGAAAGAACATGTCAATTCCTTAAAAAGGCACGTTGAACAGCTTGGAAGCAAAAATTATCACGATTTATATCAAATTGAAAGCCCGGATTTTGTTTTGCTTTTTATTCCGATAGAACCTGCTTTTGCCATTGCCTTAAACGAAGATTCTGCTTTGTATAATAAAGCTTTTGCCCGAAATATTGTAATCGTTACACCAACGACTTTACTGGCTACTTTAAGAACTATTGACAGTATGTGGGCCAATCAGAAACAACAGGAAAATGCTTTTGAAATTGCACGTCAGGCAGGAGCATTGTATGATAAATTTGAAGGTTTTGTATCGGATTTGCTGAAAATCGGAAACAAAATAAAAGATACCAAAACCGAATATGAAAATGCCATGAATAAATTGGTTGACGGAAGAGGAAACCTAATTTCTAGTGTTGAAAAATTAAGAAAAATGGGCGCTAAGGCAAAAAAAGCACTTCCGGAAAATATTGTTGCAAGAGCTTCAAATGCCGATGAAAACCAATTATTGAATTAAATTTTTCATTTAAAATACAACTAAACAAAACCATAAATTACAAGATTAATGACTACAGATTTTAAACCCGTTTCTTCATCAAAAATTAGCATTTCAGAGTTAATGCTTCCGTCGCATACTAACTTTAGCGGTAAAATTCACGGAGGTTATATTTTACAGCTTCTGGATCAGATTGCTTTTGCATGTGCTTCAAAATTTTGCGGTAATTATTGCGTAACAGCTTCTGTTGATACGGTGAACTTTTTAAAACCTATTGAAGTTGGTGAACTCGTAACAATGAAAGCTTCCGTAAATTATGTTGGACGTAGCTCAATGATTGTGGGTATCCGTGTTGAGGCAGAGCACATTCAGACAGGCGTGATTAAACATTGCAACTCGTCTTACTTTACAATGGTAGCAAAAGATAAAGAAGGCAAAAGTGTTCAGGTTCCGGGATTAATTTTAACCAATCTGGATGAAGTACGCCGCTTTAGAAAGTGTATTAAACAAATTGAAACCAAAAAAGAAATAGAAGAGCACGCCAGAGAAGCCAAGGTAAATTCAATCGAAGATCTGGCAAGTTTGGATAAGTATAATGTGTTGCTTGAAATAGGATAATTTTCTACCTTGTAATAGTAATATTATAAATAAAAACAAGATGGTAAAGTTTGGTTATACAATTTTATATGTAGAAGATGTAGAAAAGGCAATTACATTTTATGAAAATGCATTTGGCTTTTCAAGAAAATTTGTGACACCGGAAAATGATTATGGGGAATTAAGCACAGGAGAAACGACAATTTCATTTGCTTCAAAAAAACTGGCTTCACAAAATTTATCCGATGGTTTTATCGAAAGCAGTTTAGAAGATAAACCTTTTGCAATAGAATTAGGTTTTATAACAGATAATGTTGGCGAACTGGTGCAAATGGCGACTTCTTTCGGGGCTGTTTTAGTTTCAGAACCTAAACAGAAACCCTGGGGACAAATAGTTGCTTACATTAGGGATTTGAATGGGTTTTTAATTGAAATTTGTACAGCAATTCCGGAATAATTTATTTTAAAATATTCACAAATATTTAGCACAAAATCGACATCCTTATTACCAGAAATTCCGTAACTTTAAGTGTAATCATTTATTAGGTTACGGAATTTTTCACGGAGTCGCCATTCGATTTTTTGAATCTGATCAATTTTAGTTTTTATCTTCTTCTTAAATCTAAAAACCGAATGACATAATTGTTTAATTGCTGACGATTATGAAAAGAACTATTTTTTTTATTTTATTATTTACCGCATGCTCTATTATTGCTCAGGAAAAAATTACTACAAATAAGGCAATAATAAATTTTGAAGCTTCTGTGCCATTTTTTGAAGAGATTAAAGCGGTAAACAATTCGGTTATGATTATTTTAGACCCTAAAACAAGTACCTTATTATGTACTGTTGTAATGAGAGATTTTCGTTTCAGGCTGGATTTGATGGAAGAACATTTTAACGAAAATTATATAGAAAGCAATCGGTATCCCAAAGCTGTATTTAAAGGTAAAATTGCAAAATTTGACCTGAAAGATATGGATGAAATCGAAAAAGAATATATAATCAAGGGAAAGTTAACGATACGTGGAAAATCGAAAGATATTTTGGTAAAGGCTTTGTTGAAAAAAGTGAATGGCGGAATACAGATTAAGTCTGATTTTCCAATTTCAATTTCTGATTTTGATATTGAAATTCCCAACAGAATAGCGTCTAAAATTGCAAAAACAGTTAACACTGAATTAAACGGTGTTATTGGAAATGACGAAAAGATTCTTTTAACTTTAAAGTAAAATTGAATTTAAGAGATGCAATTTGAAAGCGCTCTTTCCAAATCTTCAAACTGAAATTTGAAACCTTCGTTTTTAATTTTTTCAGATGAAACCCTTTTTCCGGTCAGTACAGCAATACTCATTTCGCCCAAAACTATTTTAAGTACAAAAGCCGGAACTTTAGGCAGCCAAATAGAATATTTGAATAAATTGGCAAGTGTTTTAGACAATATTTCGTTTGTAGTATTGTCTAAGACAGTTGCATTATAAGCACCTTTCATCTGTTCGTCCTCAATAGCTTTCAGGTAAATAGCACATAAGTCTTCAATATGAATCCAGGGTAAAAATTGATTCCCGGATCCTAATATGGTTCCAAAACCCATTTTAAAACCAGGTAAAAGTTTTTTTAGAAAACCTTCATTTCTTCCTAAAACAATTCCGGTTCTGATTTTTATAGTTTTGATGCCCAGTGATTCAATTTTTGTAACAGCATCTTCCCAAATTTGGCAGGTAGTTCCTAAAAAATCATTTGCGACAGGAGTACTTTCTGTACAAATTTCATCAGAAGTTTCAGCACCGTAAATTCCAATTGCTGAAGCAGAAACAAATGCATTCAATGATTTATTATTTTTTTGTAAAACCGAATGAATAAGGTCAATAGGTTTAGTACGGCTTTCTAAAATGGCTTTTTTGCGTTTGGCTGTCCAACGCTTTTCTACAATTCCTTCGCCTGCCAGATGAATAACAAAATCAGCATTCAAAACTGCTTTTTCGTCAATATAATTACGGTCTAAATCCCATTTGTAATAGGTAACAGAATCAGTATTATTTCTGTTTGATCTGCTTAAAACAGATACCGAAAAACCATTATCAATAAGCATCTTGGTAAGATATTTTCCAATGAATCCTGTTCCTCCGGTTAGCAATACGTTTTTAGTCATAATAGTTTATCATATATTTAACAGTGCCTGCTGTTTAAGCTTTTATAAAGATACTTAAACATTGCTTACCTTTAAGGCGAATTCTAAATTAAAAAAAATGGCTGCTAAAAAGAAGGTAATCAGTAAAGAAGATATCGTTTCAATATACATGAATGAAGTTTTGGAAAAAGGTCAAAAGCCAAAATCGGTTTATCATTTTGCCAAAGATAATGATTTTACAGAGGCTGAATTTTATGCCTTTTTTGGAACGCTCGAAGGTTTGGAAAAAGAAATTTTCAGGTTGTTTTTTGTCAATACCGTTGATCTGTTACATAAAAACAGCGATTATTTAGAATACGACATGAAAAACAAAATGCTGAGTTTTTATTTTACTTTCTTCGAAATTCTGACAGCCAATAGAAGCTACGTTTTACAATCACTCAAAATTGACAGAAACCCGTTAAAAAATCTTGTCCAGCTTACTTCTCTCAGAGATAGTTTTAAAGAATACGTTTCTCAAATCCTGACGGATGATTACAGACTTGAAGTTGAAAAACTGCAAAAGTTCCAGGAGAAAGCCATCCAGGAAAGCGCCTGGTTGCAATTGATGTTAACGATAAAATTCTGGAAAGACGATGAATCTGCAGCTTTTGAAAAAACAGATATTTTTATAGAAAAATCAGTAAATGCTTCCTTCGAATTAATGAATGTAGCACCAATGAACCATCTGATAGATTTAGGGAAATTTCTCTTCAAAGAAAAAATATACAGCAAATCATGAAAACAATCGATTATATCCCAACTTCAAAAATAGAGAGAGCCGGAAAACTCGTTCAGACCGGAGCTAAAATTGGAGTGAATTATGTTAAACATTATGCCGAAAAAATAGTCAATCCAGATTTGACCCGTGATAAACTCAATGAAAACAATGCCGAAGATATTTACGACGGACTAAAAAGCTTAAAGGGAAGTGCCTTAAAAGTTGCCCAGATGCTGAGCATGGACAAGAATTTTCTTCCTCAGGCGTATGTTGAGAAATTTTCGTTATCACAATTTTCTGTTCCGCCGCTTTCAGCTCCATTGGTTTTAAAAACATTCAAAAGTAATTTTGGAAAAACACCTTATGAAATCTTTGACGAATTCAATGCAAATTCCGTAAATGCGGCTAGTATTGGTCAGGTACATTTGGCTGTAAAAAATGGTAAAAAACTGGCAGTTAAAATTCAGTATCCGGGTGTTGCGAATAGTATTTCGTCAGATTTGGCTTTGGTGAAACCTATTGCGATAAGAATGTTTAATCTGCAGGGAAAAGATTCTGATAAATATTTCAAAGAAGTTGAAGATAAACTGATTGAAGAAACTAATTATCTACTTGAATTAAAACAAAGTCAGGAAGTTGTTAAAGCCTGCAGTAAGATCGAAAACATCCTTTTTCCGAACTATTATCCGGAATTCTCCTCAGAGAAAATTATCACAATGGACTGGATGACCGGAATTCATCTTTCAGAGTTCACGGCAAAAGATTTTGATCGTGAAACCGGAAATAAAATCGGTCAGGCACTTTGGGATTTTTATATGTACCAAATCCACGTTTTACGAAAAGTCCACGCCGATCCGCATCCGGGAAATTTTTTGGTTAACGAACAAAACCAGTTAATTGCGCTGGATTTTGGCTGTATGAAACAAATTCCGAATGAGTTTTATATTCCGTATTTCGAACTCATTAATAAAAATGTCATTACCGATAAAGACCGTTTCAATGATAAATTATTCGAATTAGAAATTCTTCGCCCAGACGATTCGCCTGCAGAAATCGAATATTTTACAGAGATGTTTCATGATTTATTGTCGCTTTTCACAAAACCGTTTCAGGACGAAACCTTCGATTTTGCCGATGAGACTTTTTTCGAAAGCATTGCCAAATTAGGCGAGCGTTTCTCGAACGATACCAATCTTAAAAAAATGAACGGAAATCGTGGTTCCAAACATTTTATTTACATGAACAGAACTTTCTTTGGGCTGTATAATTTAATGTTTGATTTGAAAGCAAAAATTGTGGTTGACCAATTTCAAAAATACCAATGATAAAAGAAGAAATGACCGATCTGGAAAAAGACAGAATCATAGAAATGGCATGGGAAGACAGAACAACTTTTGAGGCTATCTTTATGCAATTTGGATTGAAAGAACAGGAAGTTATCGATTTAATGCGAATCGAAATGAAAGCGTCAAGTTTTAAAATGTGGCGGGAACGTGTTCAGGGGCGGAAAACCAAGCATGAAAAATTGAGGGACTTTAAAGAGGGTCGTTTCAAATGTTCCAGACAAAGACAAATAAGTCATAATAAAATTTCGAAAAGATGAGGAATATTCTAATCATCGGAGGAAGCAAAGGTATTGGGAATGCAGTTTTGCAGCAACAGTTAGAACGTAATAACGTTTTTAATATCAGTCGAACCGAGCCAAATCTTACACATTCAAACCTGACGCATTTTAGTTTGGATGTTTTGCAGGATGAACTTCCTGAAATCGAAAATATAGACACTTTAGTTTATTGCCCGGGATCGATTACTTTAAAACCTATTTCGGGTTTAAGTGTTGATGATTTCAGAACTGACTTTGAAATCAATGTCATTGGTGCCGTAAAAGTGATTCAGAAATACTTGCCTCTTTTGAAAAAAGGTAATCAGCCTTCCATTGTTTTGTTCAGTACCGTTGCTGTAAAATTAGGAATGCCTTTTCACGCCAGTATTGCAACTGCAAAAGCAGGAGTTGAAGGTCTGGTAAAATCACTCGGAGCAGAATTGGCTCCCACAATACGTGTCAATGCAATAGCACCCACAATCACCGAAACTTCACTTTCAGCTTCCATACTGCGAAACGATCGTATGAAAGAAAATATGATGGAACGCCATCCCATGAAAAGTTATTTAAAACCTGATGAAGTGGCTAATATGGTTGATTTCCTAATTTCTGAAAAGGCAAATTCTATTTCAGGTCAGATTTTCGAAATGGATTATGGCCTGGTGAGTTTTAAAATATAAATCATGAAAATTCTCTTAACAGGCGCTACAGGTTATATTGGAAAACGTACTTTGCCTATTTTAGTAGCAAAAGGGCATGATGTAATTTGCTGTGTAAGAGATAAAAACCGATTTTATATTCCGGAAGATTTTCAACAAAAAGTACAGGTTGTCGAAGTTGATTTTTTAGATAAGGAAACTTTAGTAAATATTCCGACAGATATTGATGCCGCTTTCTATCTTATCCACTCCATGTCTGGTTCTGATACGAATTATGATGAATTGGAAAGTATTTCGGCAACGAATTTCTCAGAAAGGATCAATCAAACACAGGCACAGCAAATCTTATATTTAAGCGGAATCGTAAATGATAAATCACTTTCTAAACATCTGTCTTCAAGAAAAAATGTCGAAAGCATTTTAGCTAAATCAAAAGTGCCTTTGACCACTTTAAGAGCAGGAATTATAGTAGGTTCCGGAAGTGCTTCTTTCGAAATTATCCGTGATCTGGTCAATAAACTTCCTGTCATGATTACGCCCAAATGGCTCAATACAAAATGCCAGCCTATTGCAATCAATGATGTATTGGAATTCCTTTCAAAATCGCTTTTAAATCCGCTTACTTATAACCAGAGTTTTGATATTGGAGGCCCGGATATTCTAACCTACAAAGAAATGTTACTGGCTTTCGCCGAAGCAAAAAATCTAAAAAGATATATTTTTACCATTCCGGTCATGACACCTAAACTGTCATCGTACTGGCTGTATTTTGTAACCTCGACCTCTTATAAACTCGCAACAGCCTTAGTTAGCAGCATGAAAGTTGAGGTCATTTGCAGTGATCATCGCATTAACGAACTTTTAGTCGTTCAGCCCATTCCTTACAAAGAAGCACTTTCGAGGGCTTTATCAAAAGTTGGGGAAGACAAAGTAGTATCAAGCTGGAAAGATTCCCTGATCAGCGGAAGGTTTAGCCAAAGCATTTCCAATCATTTAAAGGTGCCTAAAAAAGGCTGTTACATTGACCGAAGAAAAAAAGAAGTTCTGGATCGCGACTATACGATTAATCAAATCTGGTCGATAGGAGGGGAAACCGGCTGGTATTATGGCGATTGGCTCTGGAGTTTCAGAGGTTTTATCGATAAGTTATTTGGTGGTGTAGGCTCACGTCGTGGACGAACCAATAAACATACTATTTATGCCGGCGATGCACTCGATTTTTGGCGGGTTCTGTATGCCAATAAAAAAGAAGGAAAACTGATTTTATACGCCGAGATGAAACTGCCCGGCGAAGCATGGCTAGAATTTAAAATCATTCACAATACTTTATATCAGGCGGCGACTTTTAAGCCAAAAGGAATCTTAGGAAAATTATATTGGTATTCCGTACTGCCTTTTCACGGCTTTATCTTCAACGGAATGCTCAATAAACTCATTAAGTAGTTTCAGGAGCTAATTCCAGCTGTACACTCTATCTTTTGTGGCGAACCCCGCCACAAAAGGATGCCGTTTCCATCTGGGCTAGGGCTTTAGTTTTCATAAGAGCTTTTTTTATTACAGGGCATCCAATAAAAATTACATATCATGATTTGTAAATATTTATTTATACATTCGTAAATAACTATTGTATGTACTATCAGATATATACCCACAATATGATGGCTTTGTATGATTTCATCAGACATATATACAAGTTATGCCTAACCTTACCGCATAGAACGCAGAAAACAGCAAAAACAAACATTCAGAATGTATAAAATACTAAAAGCTTTTCGTCAAGATCTTTTCATATTATTTATAATTAGCATCTCGCTAATTTTTATAATGGAATTTTTTTTAACAAACATTCCTGAATTTTTTGACGGAGGAGCAACATTAGGAATAATAATTTTAAAAATATGCTATTCCATAATGGCATCAATTATATTTTATTTTTTTGCAGTACATTTAAAAGATTATAAAAAACGTAACCAAATTTCACCTCTTTTAAATAAATATTTTAAAAAATTAAAATCAATTAAAAACGTATGGCTATCAGAATTATATTTTATTGCAACATTTCAAAGTAAAGGTAAATTAGATTGGCCTGGATTGGAAGCTCTAATTACGGATTATTTTCCTAGCTCAGAAGAAATAGAAAAATTAGCTAAATATACTCCACTTAATGAGACCAGATCCTCAATAGATAAAAATTGGATTTATAGAACTTATAGGCTGAAAAATCAGATTGAAACTCTTTGTGAAGAAATTTTACGATTAGACATTTACTTGAAACCAAATGAAATATCTCTAATTATGGAATTAAAAACTTGCGATTTGTTCTCAAAAATTGCAGTTCATAAATTTTCTTTAGATAATGGCAATAATATAGCAAATGAAAATATTAGTTTTTTATCCCCTGAATTAGAAAGCTTTTTAAATTTGTTTGAGAAAATTGAAACAGAAATAATATTGGAAACTAAAAAAGGCTAGGCATAACATACGCTACAAGCAATTTGGGTATTAGGCTTAATTTGAAATTCGTTTTGTATTTGGAAGATTTGGCAAATCCGAAGACAAGGTTTAATTTAGTCCCAAACTGCTTGTAGCGCGAGAACGTCAGTCTGTGAAAAAACCTCTTCAAATTTAGAAAGTATTCGGAGAGCCACCGGAGAAAAATCTCAAATATGAGATTCTCAAGACGTTGATTTTAGTTTTTTCACAGACTGACGTTGTAGACAATTTTGGACACCACATAAATTTAAAATCATAATCGTATGAAGTATATATTTACACTATTCTTTGTAATTATCCTTGGGACTAATTGTTATAGTCAAAATAAAGATAGAGAGGAGTTAAAAAAAGTATCCAAAGAGATATTGACATACATTAAAGCATACTCAATAGTTGCTGACTCCATAAACTGGAAAGAATTCCGTAGAGATATTTTGACAAAAATTACAAAATTGGATGATGTTGATTCAAATAAAATTATTTTTTCTTCAATTCTGGATAAACTACGACAGTACGGAGATTTTCATTCTTCTTATTATGATAAGTCTAATTTTAAAAAAATAGTATCAAACGATACAACTTTAAATTATCCATCATCAAAAATTATCGATGATTCAATTGGCTATATTTTTCTACCTGCACATTTGTCGATGAATGAAAAAGATAATTTTATCTATGCCGATACATTAAGAAAACAAATTCAATTATTGGATGAAAAATATTCCATAAAAGGCTGGATTGTAGATTTAAGAGGAAATGGGGGCGGAAATATGTGGCCAATGTTAGCAGGGCTAAACCCAATTACTGAAGATGGAACTGTCGGATATTTCGTATCAAAAGGAAAAAGAATAAAATGGCAAAGTACTTCTAAAAACAACTATAAATGCAAAAACCTACATAACAAGATAGCAATATTAATTGATTCACTAACAGGTAGCAGTGGAGAAATGGCAGCAATATCATTGTTAGGCAGGGAAAATTCAAAATCTTTTGGAACAAAAACAAGTGGCTATACTACAGCAAATCAGAATTTTAAATTATCAAATGGAGCAATGCTTTTTTTAGCGACTGCCTATTGCGAAGATAGAACAAAGAAAAAATACATAGGAAAGATAACTCCTGATGTTGAAGTTTCAGATAACACAAAAACCATAACAAAATCTAAAGAATGGTTACTCGAATAACAATAAACTGCCTACAACAAGGTATTGCCAAAAGCGGGGCTGAATGGCTTCGATTGGAGATTTGTCTAAGGTGAAACATTTGTTCAACGGTTGAATTTTAGTGCTAAAAATACCCGGCTTCGGCAATACCCAACCGTTAGCAGGGATAACCGCGACATCCCGACTAATGACAGACGAATTAAAAAAATATCTCCTTGAGCAATGCAGACAATGGATGTTGCCCGAAGAAATTAGGGCATTGAGTCGTGGTGGACTGACTGAGCATGGAGAAAAAACGACAAGAGAAATTGCGGAAAAGGAGAAGAAAGAAACGTTGACAGATTTTAAAATTGAGCGCATGTATGGGTTTAATGACCCAAAGACAAATGAACTGGTAAATTTGGGACACGAAAAAATGCTGTCGACAATTGCACAGCGCCTTCTTGAGCGACAAGGCGACAGCATCGTAAATAAATGTACTAAGTGTAACAAGCTGACCCGAACTCCAAATGCAAAACAATGTAGACATTGCGGACACGACTGGCATTAGACGAAATCCCGTCTGGTGCTCGTTTGCAACGAGTACCTACTTCCTTATTAACGAAAATAAAGCGTTTGCAACGCGGCTAATTAAGACAGACCCCGTCTGGTGCTCGTTTGCAACGAGTACCTACTTCCTTATTAACGAAAATAAAGCGTTTGCAACGCGGCTAATTAAGACAGACTACCATAAAGGCTCAACCTCTACGTTGCAAAACATTGTATTATCCTGCTCGTAATTTCTATAGCTGCTATTTACATAATCTCTTTCATGAAAAACGATTTCTGACTCAACAGGATTATAATGCCCCTCTGGTGCTCGTTTGCAACGAGTACCTACTTCCTTTATTAACGAAAATAAAGCGTTTGCAACGCGGCTTATTAAGACAGACTACCATAACTGCTCAACCTCTACGTTGCAAAACATTGTATTATCCTGCTCGTAATTTCTATAGCTGCTATTTACATAATCTCTTTCATGAAAAACGATTTCGGCCTCAACAGGATTATAATGTATGTAGTTTACACGTTGTTCCATTTTTTCTAAATTGTCTAATATAACAGGATGAAAACCATCTTGCCATAATTTGTAATTCTTGGCTCTTCCTGTTTTCTGAGCTTCAAAACTAAATTTCCGTAATAGCCATTCACGTCTGCTTTCAGGATGCTCTTTTATGGCTTCTATTAATTTTTTGGAAGTATATTTTTTAAAATCACGAACAACATTTTGCAGCTCCCCATCAAAAGCGGTAACAATTAAATGGATATGGCTGCTCATATATACATAAGCGTGTACAGTCAATGCTTTTTCTTTGATACAATAATTTAGCGACTCATCTAAGATATTACAATAGATGGGTCGCACAAACAAATCTACCCAATCTACAATTGTAATGGTAATAAAAGTTGGAACAGTACTATCAATAACTTTATATTTCTCAGACATTTTTTTTCTCCAAATATATAATTTATAAGAAAATTACGAAATAAAAAAGCAGAAGTATTTGTTTTAAGAATGCTTCTGTTTAGTGATACGCGTTGCAAACGCTATGTTTTGTTTTCATAATTTAAGTAGGTACTCGTTGCAAACGAGCACCAGAGTGAATGATTTGGCAAATCCGAATATTGATCTTAATTTAATCCCAAACCCGCTGGTAGTGCCAAGACGTTAGCCGTAATTATACAGAAATATGTTGCAAATTGAAGAATATAAAATCGTAAGAGAATTTATAAAGCAGAAGTCTGTTTTATTAATGGACCACGAAAAGAAAAATCACGCAAAAGTTGGCATAGCAATAAATAATTATGAAATTATTGAGATTGGCGGAAAACGGTTTTATGTGATACCTACAAATATGTTTAAAGCGATAATTGAAAGAAATATTAGAATTGCTTGTATAAAATATCCAGAACGATTTGGTACAGGTAATGCTAAAGATGTTATCAAAGCAATTTATGATTTAGAACCTTGGTTTAGTTTAGAAAGATTTATTGAAACTTTACAAACAGAACAATTTTGTTATGTTGTTGAAGTTATTGAAGGAAAACTTCAAGAAAAACTTTTAAGAATTGATTTATATCGTGATATTAAAGAAAATAAAAAAGGAGGATTTGATTTTATTGGAGGAATATTTCATTGTTACAAACATTTTAGCTTTCAGGGCTTACCTCTTTCAACAAGTAAAGAAATTAACGATATAAAACATCCTAAAGAATTAGTTTATAATATAATTAACGCATTCTTTTCAGGAGATGTAAAAGAAGTAGAAGAAAACACATTTGTTTCTGAAGTTAAAATAAATGATGATGAAAATTTGCGATTAGTTTTTTACTATGAAAAGAACACTGAAGTGTATTTTGTAAAAACTACTCATAAAGTTTAGTATTAAATAAATACGGCTAACACACACAAGCGATTTGGGGATTTGGCCAAATGGAAAAATTGGTTTGTATTTGGAAGATTAGGCAAGGAAGATTAGGCAAATCCGAATAATGAGCTTAATCTAGTTCCAAACTGCTTATAGCGCGGGAAAGTTACCAGAAATGACAAGAAAATCATAAATTGATAAGCAAAAATGAAACACGAAATAGGAATTGAAAAAGAATCGCCGTTTAAAAATTGTAAACTAAATCGTAAAATTTACGCTGAAGTATTAACTGAAGTTGTTATAAATAATAATCAAGGTTTTGTAATGTCTTTAAATAATAAATGGGGAACAGGAAAAACTACATTTGTAAAAATGTGGCAATACCATTTAGAAAATCAAGACTTTCAAACAATCAATTTTAATGCTTGGGAAAATGATTTTGAAGATAACGCCTTAACAGCTCTGTTAGGTGAATTAAAACCTATTGTAAAACCGCACACTGAATCTGTATTTAATAATGTTCTTGAAAAAGGATTAATTATTAGTAAACATATCTTACCTATATTGGTAAAATCATTAATTGAAAAATACATCGATACTAAAAATTTAAAAGAAAGCTTAATTAATATAACTGATCAAGTAAAGGATATTTTTAAAAATGAAGTTGATGAATATTTACATAGAAAAGAAAGCATCATAGAATTTAAAACTTATTTGTCACAGTTTGTAGCAAATACAGTCAATGATGACAAACCATTAGTCTTTATAATTGATGAACTTGATAGATGTCGCCCAAATTATGCTGTTTCACTTTTAGAACAAATAAAACATTTTTTCTCTGTTCCAAATATTGTATTTGTTTTGTCAATTGATAAAGAACAATTAGAGTTTGCGATAAAAGGAGTTTATGGTAATGACAATATTGATTCGGAAGAATATCTCCGTAGATTTATTGACATTGAATATTCTTTACCTGCGCCAGATGGTAAAACGTTTTCGGAATATTTATATCAATATTATAACTTTGCCGAGTTTTTTGAAGAAAAACACTCACAGATGATTGGTAACGATAAAGACACTTTTTTAAGAATATGCTATTATCTGTTTAATAATGAGTCTGTAACTCTTCGCCAACAAGAAAAAATATTTGCACACGTTTCAGCTGTATTGAAAACTTGTCGAGATAATCGACAATTATTCCCGTTGCTTTTTGTAACGCTTATATATTTAAAAGTTTTGCATCAAAAATTTTATAATTCAATTAAAACTAAATCTTTATCAATTGATAACTTACAAGCAAATCTAACTAAAATTTTTACTTATAATAAAGATAGTTTACGTATAATAGTAGGTATTGAAGCAAATCTCATATTTTTTTACAATAATTTTCTTTCCCCAAATAATAATCTTTTTGAATATAATCAAACTAGTCATAAAGATGAACTAATTATTAATTCTTATTATGATGCTAACCTATTACTCCAAAATCTTAATAGTTTAGAAAATAGTCATTATGATTTACAAGTTAATTCAATTGAAAAAATAATTGCAAGAATTGATTTAATTAGCCGAGATTAGTGCTAAAGCAACTTTAGGTAACACACGTTTGTGGCTATTGCGGAATTTAGTGGAATTATCGTTTTCAATTCGTATTTCCGTTCAGCCGAAAATACCCGTCTTCGAAGTCCGCAACAGCGACAAGTGCGGCAATGTTACTTAATAATCCCCGCTTTATAAGTAGCAATAGCCCGATCTCTCGCAAAAGCATGATCAACCATCGGCTCATTATAGCCCAAATCGAATTCAGGAATCCATTTGCGGATGTAGATTCCTTTTTCGTCGAATTTCTTCAGTTGAATTTCCGGATTAAAAACCCTGAAATATGGTGCAGCATCACAGCCAGTTCCGGCAGCCCATTGCCAGTTGCCTACATTAGAGGCCAATTCAAAATCTAATAATTTTTCTGCAAAATACGCTTCTCCCCATTGCCAGTTAATCAGTAGATGTTTGCATAAAAAACTCGCCACCACCATACGCACACGATTGTGCATGTAACCGGTTTCATTGAGTTGTCTCATTCCTGCATCAACCATTGGATATCCGGTAGTCCCGGAACACCAGCGCTTGAAATCATCTTCATTATTACGCCATTGGATTCCATCATAAGCCGGCTTGAAATTATGATTGACACATTTCGGAAAGCTGAACAAAATCTGAATAAAAAATTCTCTCCAGATCAGTTCGCTTAAAAAAGTCTGGTTTTTACGATTCGCCCAGTTCACCAATTTTCGGATACTTACCGTTCCAAAACGCAAATGCGGAGACAAATAAGAAGTTCCATCCAAAGCAGGAAAATCCCGAATTTCCTTATAATTCCCAATCTGCGTTAAGTTATGAGGAAGTACTTTTATGGTATTTCTCTCAAAACCAATTTTGGACAATTCAGGAAATGGAAATTGTGTTTTTGCAAGATTGCTAAAGAATGGTTTTGTGTCATATTCAGGTGCTTGCCCGGAAAGATGATATTTCTCCAGCCATTTGTTTTTGTAGGGCGTGTAAATCGTGTACGGAAGTCCGTCCGCTTTTGTGATTTCTTTTTCTTCAAAAATTACATGATCTTTGAAAGAAAACGATTCGATATTATTTTGCTTTAATATTTTACTAATGGCCAGATCCCGTTTGATGGCATACGGTTCGTAATCTTTATTAAAAAAAACATTTTGAATGTCGAATTCGGCAATAAGCGAATTCCATACTTCAAATGTTTTTCCTTTTTTGATTAAAAGTGAGGAATCAATTGTTTTAAGTTCCTTGTTTATTTTTTCAAGTGAATCATAAATAAAATTGACTCTGGGATCCTCTTTAGGAAGATTGTCCAGAATATCCTCATCAAAAATGAAAAGCGGAATCACAGGAAAATCAGATTGCAAGGCGTGAAACAAACCTGTATTGTCTTCTAAACGCAAATCACGTCGGAACCAGAAAAAGGAAATTTTTTGCTTCATTATACTTTTGAATTGAACAATTCCTCGATTTTGGTACGACGAAAATCAAAGATGCCATTGATCTTTTTATTTACAACTAATTTATTCATAATTCGTCCCAGAAATCCAAAAGGGATGGCATAATGAACAATGTCTGTCATTTTTGTTCCGCCATTTTCTGCCGGCTCAAAAAAGTGTTTGTGGTGCCATAAAGCGTAAGGTCCAAAACGCTGTTCGTCTATGAAATATTGGTTTTCCTGAGAAACGGTAATGATGGTTACCCAATTGATTTTAATTCCGAACAAAGGTTTCAAAGTGTAGGTTATAATTTGTCCGGGATACATGCGCTTTCCATCAAAATCCTGAATTTCGAAACTCATATCATTGGGTGTAATTGTCTGAAGGTTTTTTGGACTTGAAAAAAAGTCCCAGCATTCTTCAATAGTAGCGTTAAGATGTTGAACGGTTTCTATTTTATATATTTTCATGAAATATTTATTGCGAATAGTTCTTGGTTACGTTTGCGTTAGGGATTACTTCACTGGCTAATAATTAATTCAAAGGAGTTCAGTGAACTTCGTTTGCAGTGGAGCTCTCCCGATTTTTTATCGGGAAGCGGGAACGGAAAGCCCGACCCTTGGGTAACGCCCAAATCATTTTACATTTTATAATACTTGAAAGGGACGAATAACATTCCGAAACATTCTCCGTGTTCTTTTCCTAAATGTTTGTGGTGAATTTTATGGGCTTTTCGAAGGCCGATAAGATATCTGTTTTTGGTGTTTTTGAACCATTTAAAACGCTGATGAATTAAAACGTCATGGATCATGAAATAACAAAAGCCATACGTTGTAATACCACAAGCGACAAAAAACAAATAATTGAAACCGCCCTGAACGCCAAAATAAAACAGCACAATACTCGGAATGGCGAAAATGACAAAAAAGATATCGTTGCGTTCAAAAGTATGTTCGTATTTTGGCTGGTGATGGTCTGCGTGAAAGTACCACATTAGCCCATGCATGATGTACTTGTGCGTAAGCCAGGTAACACATTCCATGAACAGAAAGACACCTAAAAAGATTAGAAAAGAAATCATTTTACTTTATATTTTGAAATAAATTTTAGACTAATTTTAGTTTGTAGGTTACAAAAGATTGAGCCAGAAGCCCCGCTTTAGTGTAATTTGAAACCCGGATTCTTGCATTTCCAATTTCGGAGCAGGGTGTGTTTTTAAGCTTTTTTAATAGTTTTTTGTAATAGACAAAAGCAGTGTAAACACCAAATTTTGCTTCGATAGGCAGTTTTACGATTCCCTGATACGCCACTCTGAAATCTTCTTCGATTTCGTTTATGATGGTGGTTTTTGTGTTTTCATCGAATGAATTCAAATCTACACCGGGAAAATAATTTCGGTTTAAAACCAAATTATCGTCCTTTAGATCCCGTAGGAAATTTACTTTCTGGAAAGCCGATCCTAAGCGCATGGCTTCAGTTTTTAGCTGTTCATATTTTTGATTATTGCCTTTTACAAAAACTTTAAGACACATTAAACCTACCACATCTGCGGATCCGTAAATGTAATCTTCGTATTCGCCTTGTGTATTGTAAGTTGATTTGATCAGATCGAGTTTCATACTTTTTAAAAAAGCCTGAATTAAATCGTCTGTTATGTTGTATTGTTTTACCGTATGCTGAAAAGAATTAAGAATAGGGTTGAGACTAATTCCTAACTGCATTGCTTTGTAATATTCTTTTTCGAAATCTTCGATAAGGTATTCCTTTTCGTAGTCATGAAAAGAATCGACGATTTCATCAGCAAAGCGTACAAAACCGTAAATGCTGTAAATAGCATCGCGAATACTTGGTGCCAGCATGTGTACGGCAAGCGAAAAAGAGGTGCTGTAATTTTTGGTGACCAGCTTACTGCATTTGAAAGAAACGGTATCGAATAGTGATTTCATTTTTTAAGATCTAAGTGATTTTTGAATTAACTCAGCAACCAGTTTTCCTGAAATTAAAGCAGGCGGAACCCCTGGGCCAGGAACAGTTAGTTGTCCTGTAAAATATAAGTTACGAACTTTTTTGCTTTTTAGTTTTGGCCTTAAAAAAGCGGTTTGTAACAAAGTATTAGCCATTCCGTAAGCATTTCCTTTGTACGCATTGTAATCAGTTACAAAATCGTTTTTACAGAATGATCTCTTAAAGATAATATTATTTTTAATTTTTTGTTGTGTAAGCTGCTCAAAACGAGTGATAATTTTTTCAAAATATTCTTCTCTAAGTGCTTCACTGTCATTTATTCCGGGTGCTAACGGAATTAAAAAAAAGCCGGTTTCCATTCCTTCAGGTGCAGCAGTTTTATCTGTTTTTGATGGAAAATTAGCATAAAATAATGGTGCTTCAGGCCATTTTGGAATGTCATAAATATCTTTTGCATGCTGATCAAAATCGACATCAAAAAATAAAGCATGATGTGTAATGTTTTCTATTTTTTTATCAAAACCTATAAAAAAGAGGAGGGAAGAAGGTGCAAAAACACGGTTCTCCCAATATTTATTTGAATAAGCACGATGTTTTTTTTCGAGTAAAGTTTCGGTATGCTGGTAATCCGCACCGCTCAAAACGATATCAGACTGAATTATTTTTCCGTCAATTATAATTCCTGTTGCCGTTTTGTTTTCTACAATTATTTTTTCAATCGGGGAGTTGGTTTTGATTGTCACTCCTAATTCTAAAGCTAATTTTTCGATCCCGAGGACCACATCAAACATTCCGGTTTTGGGATGCCAGGTGCCTAAACCAAAATCGGCGTAATTCATAAAATTATAGAAAGAAGGTGTCTTAGAAGGTTTAGCACCTAAAAAAAGGACCGGGAATTCCAGAATTTGAATTAATCTTTCGTTTTTGAATTCTTTTCGGATATCCGAACTGACATTGCTGAGAAACTGATTGAGTTTTAAAATCGTTTTTGGTGTAATTAGTTCCAAAGGCGAAACTCCGGGGCGATATACCAAATCTTTTATGGCAATATCATAATTACTTTTGGCCTGATTGATAAAACTCTGGAGCTTTTGTCCACTTCCTTTTTCAAGGTTTTCGAAAGTAGATTTAATTGCTTCAAGATTGTCATGAATATTGATGAAATCATTCATTCCGAAGTAAACCCGATAAGCCGGATTTAGCTTTACGAGCTCATAATAATCCGATTGTTTTTTATCGAAATCCTGAAAAAAGCGTTCGAAAACATCGGGCATCCAATACCAGCTTGGTCCCATGTCAAAGGTAAAACCATTACTTTTAAATTGTCTTGCCCTGCCTCCAATTGAATCGTTTTTTTCATAAACAGTTACCGCATGTCCTTGTTGCGCCAGATAGCATGAAGCAGCTAAGGCAGAGAATCCGGAACCTAATATGGAGATTGTTTTTTTCATTTGTTTAACAAATGTACAAAAACTTTAAACAAAACTTATATTCTTTGAATGGTTTCTTCCATTGAGTCGAATACCAGTGTTCTTTCAGATAAGTTTTTTCGGTCAATATGTTCTGTCATTTTTCCAATTAGCCAGATTTCATTGCTTTTTAAAAGTAATTTTTGTTCCATTGTTTTTACATACTGATTGACAACGCTGCGGTCAGGTTGTACTGTCATAAAGGTAACAAAAGTGATCCTGTTGAAATGTTTGGTAAGGTCTTCCAGGTTTTCAATAGGCATACTCTCACCTAAATAAATAGTTTTGTATCCTTGAAGTAAAATTTCATATTGAAGATACAGTAACCCTATTTGATGAATCTCATTTAACGGTAACGAGAGTACAAAAACTTTATCTGTTTTGGTAGGTTTCAGAATTTGAAGCCCTTCTGTATAAATTAATATTTTTTGTTTGATCAAATGACTCATGAAATGTTCATTTGCCGGACTTATGGTTTGTGATTGCCATAAAAGTCCTAATTCTTTCAACAGAGGCAGAAAATGTTCCTTAAAAACCTGCTGAAATGATTTTTCAGAAATTAACCAGTCAAACGTGTTGAAAAAAATTTCCTGATCAAAATTCATCATAGACATCTTGAAGGAATTGATGGAGAAGTTCTGTGAATTTTTAATGGAAATAATTTCACGAACCAACTGTGGAATTTTTTCTTCGGGAAAAGTAGCTATTTTAGATATTTTGTACCCGTATTCATGAAGCAATGTAATATTTAGCAATTTTTGCAGACTGGCTAAATTGTAAAGACGAATATTGGTATCAGTTCGCATAGGTTCAAGTACATTATATCTTTTTTCCCATATGCGAATAGTATGTGCTTTTATTCCGGATAAGTTTTCCAGGTCTTTTATGCTGAAAACGGTCTTTATATTGTTTATCATTTTTTGTATTTGGATGAACAAATGTAGAATAAAATCTGAGATAACATTTAAAACCTAATTAAAATGATAAGTATTAAAAAGTTATTCGTTCGAAGCTGTTTAATAAATCTAAATGTAAAATTGTTTTTGAGCCGTCTTTGCTTCGGTTGTACATGGTTTTGAATTTGGCTCCATATGTAATTTCATTAAACGTATACGAAGTCCTGGCAGCAACGGTATTGCTGAACATATCATCAAAAGTGGTAATGAATACGAGAATTTCACCATGAATTTTTCTAAAATCTTCTTCGGTAAAATTATACATCGGACTATTTTCTGTAATGGGATGAACTAATGTCCAGCTTAGCGAAAGGGCATTAATCCTGTCCAGTTCTAAGTCCAGATTGTAAAATTTATTGGTCATTATTCCGTTTTCTTCTACCGTCATTCCTAGTGTTACTTTTGCTTTAGCATCTGTAAAATTGGTGTTTTTAAAAGGAACAAGCCGAATCATCAAACCTTTGCCGTTCCTGTAAGGAGAAATTAAAGCATTGTGAGAAAATTTTAAAAAAGCAGTTGGTTTACTGAATCTTCCAAAAAACAAACCGGTAGCAATAGCAAAACTCAAAAGTCCGATTAAGGCTTCTGCAGAAGAAAGGGCACTGGTAACAAATCCTGTTGGACTAATATGTCCGTAACCAACCGTTGTAAAAGTTTGAGCACTAAAGAAATAAGCCTGACCAAACTGCGTCCATATACTTTGCGATTGTTCAATTCCGTCAAGATGTTCAATTCCGATAGCATAATAGGCAACTGCAAAAACAAAATTGATAACGATATAAAATGTAAACAGAATCAGCATGAATTTCCAGTTGGGCATATCGATCATGGTATGGTACCAGCTGATTCTACGTAACAAATGCATGCCTCTTTTTTCGATATTCGGAGTTCCGTTCTTGTTTACGAATCTTCCGCCGTAACTGTTTGCATTGGTGCCAAAACCGGAATTTTGATCGGTTTGGGCGTTGTTATTTATTTTTCTTAAAAGAGCCATTTATCATTATTTTGTGCAAATGTAATAATATCTTTTAGCTTGAATATAGACTCTTTTTAACAAAAAAAACAATCTGTAAAACCTAAATTCTACAGATTGCTTATGACTTGTTTAATTTTATTTTATTTACAGAAAGTAGCTTTGTTTTTGATAGCGCTCTGGCTGCCTAACTCTATTGCTTTAGAGAAATCTTTACAGCAATTTTTCTTGTCGCCGGATTTGTTATAGGCCAAAGCTCTAAGGTTGTAAGCAACGTAATCTTTAGGATTTAACATAATAGAATAAGAGCAATCTTTTATTACATCTGGATAATTTAATAATTTGTAATTCACATTGGCTCTGCCGGTAAAAGCATCAGCATTCATGTTGTCTAATTCGATGGTTTTGCTAAAATCGGCTAAAGCTCCCTGTAAATCGTTCAGTTTGAATTTGGCAACACCTCTGTTTTGATAAGCTTCTACAAATTTTGAATTCATGCTGATTGCTTTTGTGTAGTCTGCAATAGCTCCTTTTGTGTTTCCTGCTTCAGCTTTTTTCATAGCCTTATCAAAATAAGCAGTTGCAGATTGTGACCATACTGAACTGGCCGCCATAAAAAATAAAGTAAGTAAAATGTTTTTCATAAAAACTAATTTGGGGTTAATTGATATTTGTGTAAACGAATATAGAAATATTTCTTTTGTAAGAGAACTTGTTTGGCTCAAAAATAGGGTGAAAAGAAGAAATAAATTTTTGATCCAGGTTATTTAAATGATAACCAGTCATTAAAAAATGACAACGAATTTATTTTGAAATAAAAAGTCTTCTATTTTTTACAAATTAAATCTGAAAATCGAATTGTTAAATTTGTAATGAGCCATTGAAAACGTTTTCGTTTGGTTTTAGTTGTTAAACCTTATTAAAATTTATTTTTTTCTTTCAATTCTTTGCTTACTTTCGCAACCAATATGAGAAGAATAATTGTATTTCTGGTCTTCATGAATTTCCTTCTGCTTGGCGGAGGGCAATATAGTAGTGCCGGAACACATCAAAATTCTTCAGCTCAGAGATATGAGCACAAACATCGCATAAAGTATATCACTCATGAGCAGGGAACTTCTATAATTGAAGAAGCCGACCTGGATTTAGATGAAGAATATTCAGGCGATGCCGTTAAAAATGGTGTAATAAATAAAGTTTTTACTCCAAATTACAGTCTGCTTGATAATTGGTATCTGACATTCTCAGATCAGATTACGGTTAATTATCACAGTCATTTCAAATTCTTTGTGCCATTTTGTGGCTATTCAAATCCTATTTATATTACGCAACGCGTTTTAAGAATCTGATAAATCCTATACATCAGTTGCCTGGGTTATGATCTTTCATATCTCATAGATGTATATTTTTTTTACTTCTTACATGGGACAGTTCTGTTCTGACTATGGTTACTGGTGCTTTTACTTTTAAGGGAATCTATGTATTCCCGGCATTCAATCGCTTAATTTCCATACTTAAATCATGAAAAGAATTGTTCTCACAGGCTTAATTGCCCTGGTGTGCCTAACCAGTTGTACATCTAAAAAAGAAGAAAAAGAGGAAGCAGAAAAATTTACAGTAACCAATCCTGTAAAAATTGACACTTCGTTTACCAAAGAGTATGTTTCGCAGATCCGTTCTGTACGAAACATCGAAATCCGTGCCCAGGAAAAAGGGTTTTTACAAAATATTTATGTTGATGAAGGTCAGTTCGTAAAAGCCGGCCAGTTATTGTTCAGAATTATGCCGAACATGTATCAGGCAGAATTACTGAAAGCGCAGGCAGAACAAAAATCTGCAGAAATAGAAGTTCTAAACGCTAAAACACTTGCAGATAAAAACATTGTTTCCAGAAACGAATTAAGTGTTGCACAGGCAAAATTACAATCTGCAAAAGCTGAGGTTGCACTGGCAAAACTGCATTTATCATTTACAGAAATCAGAGCTCCGTTTGACGGAACGATTGACCGTATTCCGCTAAAATTAGGAAGTCTTATTGATGAAGGCGAATTGATGACAAGTCTTTCAGACAACTCTCAGATGTTTGCTTATTTTAATGTTTCTGAACCGGAATATCTTCAATATCAGACTAATGTAAAAGATCGTGCCGGGAATAATGTAAACCTACTTCTGGCTAATGGCGAATCTTTTAAATACAAAGGAAAAGTAGAACTTATTGAAAGTGAATTTGATAATGAAACTGGAAATATTGCTTTCAGAGCAAGGTTTGCCAATAACGGAAAATTACTTAGAAACGGTGAAACCGGAAAAATTCAGATGCTGGTTCCGTTGAAAAATGCTATTGTGATTCCGCAAAAAGCGACCTATGAAATTCAGGATAAAAAATATGTTTTTATTGTAGGTAAAAACAATAAGGTTAGTTCAAAAGAAATTACGATTACAGGTGAAATCCCCGATTTATATGTGATAAACAGCGGGCTTTCTGAAAATGATAAAATTTTGCTTGAAGGTGTTCAGAAAGTAAAAGAAGATGATAAAATCAATTATGGTTATATCGCTCCGCAAAAGGTAATCAACAATTTACGATTAAAAGCGGAGTAGCTTTTTCGTTTCAGGTTTCAGGTTTCAAGTTTTATACGGAAACCTGACACGAGGCTTTTAGGTGAATTAGCGGAGCAAACCTGAAACTTGAAACCTGAAACAAATTTTAAACTTTCTCTTTAGTCCAATCATTAAAAAAAGAAACAGATGTTTAATAAATTTATACAAAGACCTGTACTGTCGATTGTAATATCGCTTGTCATTGTCTTTTTAGGGATATTGTCGGTAATAAGTTTACCGATTACCCAATTCCCTTCGATTTCTCCTCCGATGGTTAACATTACAGCAGATTATCCGGGATCGAATGGAGAGTTGATGATCAAATCGGTTATTATTCCGCTGGAAAGAGCCTTAAACGGTGTTCCGGGAATGAAATATATGACTTCTGATGCCGGAAATGACGGAGAAGCGAGTATTCAGGTGGTATTCAATTTAGGTACAGATCCGAATCAGGCAGCTATTAACGTTCAGAATCGTGTAGCCTCTGTTACGAATAAATTACCACCGCTGGTAGTTAGAGAAGGTGTTAAAATTACCCGTGAAGTGCCAAGTATGTTGATGTATGTAAACCTTTACAGCAACGATAAAAATACCGACATGAAGTTCCTTTACAATTATGCAGATATCAATATACTGTCAGAATTGAAAAGGGTTAACGGTGTAGGATCGGGAGATATTTTAGGAACACGTGAATATGCCATGCGTATCTGGCTGAAACCGGACCGAATGCTGGCGTATAAAATTTCTGCTGAAGAGGTGATGGAAGCATTATCAAGTCAGAGTCTTGAAGCTTCTCCAGGTAAAACAGGTGAAAGTTCCGGTAAACGCTCTCAGGCTTTCGAATATGTATTAAAGTATTCCGGACGTTTTACAACCAAGGAGCAATACGGTAATATTGTAGTAAGATCTAATCCTAATGGAGAACTTTTACGTTTAAAAGATATTGCCACTGTAGAATTTGGAAGCTCGATGTATGATATTTATTCCAATTTGAACGGAAAACCATCTGCAGCCATTGTATTGAAACAATCTTTTGGAAGTAACGCCAATCAGGTTATTGAAGATGTAAAAGCCAAACTGGAAAAAATCAAAACCAAATTTCCAAAAGGAATGGATTATGAAATCTCGTATGACGTTTCTAAATTCCTCGATGCTTCTATCGAAAAAGTAATTCACACTTTGGTTGAAGCCTTTATTCTGGTAGGATTAGTGGTATTCCTTTTCTTAGGTGACTGGCGTTCTACGGTAATTCCGGCAATTGCGGTACCGGTTTCGCTGATTGGAACATTTGTGTTCATGACTTTCTTCGATATTTCACTAAACTTAATTACGTTATTCGCATTGGTATTAGCGATTGGAGTCGTCGTCGATGATGCGATTGTAGTGATCGAAGCCGTTCACGCCAAGATGGAAGAAGAACATCTGTCGCCATTTAAAGCAACAAAGAAAGCGATGCATGAAATTGCGGGGGCCATTGTTGCAATCACTTTCTTAATGGCGGCAGTATTTATTCCGGTAGCGTTTATGTCCGGACCTGTGGGGGTTTTCTACCGACAGTTCTCGATTACGATGGCAACCGCTATTATACTTTCGGGTATTGTGGCTTTGACTTTAACGCCGGCGCTTTGTGCGATGATGCTGAAAAATAATCACGGTAAACCGAAGAAGAAAACACCGGTGAACAGATTCATTGATGGTTTCAACAACAAGTTTAATCTGGCTCAGGGCAAATATCAAAATGTACTGGCAAAAATTGTAAACAGAAGAGTCGTTACGGTTGTGGCACTTTTAGGTTTTTGTGCTGGAACCTGGTTAATCAGCAGCACTGTTCCTTCCGGATTTATTCCGAATGAGGATCAGGGAATGTTTTATGCTATTATTCAGACTCCACCAGGTTCCTCTTTGGAAAGAACCAATAATATTGCGGAGAAATTACAGAAAATTGCTGAAGGAATAGAAGGAGTAAAATCAGTTTCTTCACTGGCAGGATATGAAATTTTGACGGAAGGTACGGGAGCAAACGCAGGAACCTGTCTGATCAACCTGAAAGACTGGAACGACAGAAAGCAGTCTGTACAGGAAATTATGATTGAACTGGAAGAAAAGTCGAAAGACATTCCGGGTGCTAATATCGAATTTTTCCAGCCGCCGGCAGTTCCCGGATATGGAGCAGCGGGAGGATTTGAGCTTCGTTTACTGGACAAAACAGGTACAAGTGATTTTAAAAAACTGGAAGAAGTCAATAAAGAATTTGTTGAGGAGCTGAACAAACGTCCAGAATTAACCAACGTCTTCAGTTTCTTTAGTGCGAGTTTCCCTCAGTACATGATGAAAGTCGATAATGATCTGGCACAGCAAAAGGGAGTTTCTATCGAAAATGCGATGAACACGTTGTCAACGCTTGTGGGAAGTAACTACGAAATTAGTTTCATTAAATACGGAATCAACTATAAAGTAATCGTTCAGGCCGCACCTGAATATCGAGCGCAGCCGGATGATATTTTAAAACTGTATGTAAAAAATGACCGTGACGAAATGGTACCTTTTTCTGCCTTTATGAAACTGGAAAAAGTGTACGGTCTTTCAGAAATTACAAGACACAATATGTACACTTCTACAGAAATCAGTGGTGGTCCGGCTATGGGATATAGTTCCGGAACGGCGATTAAGGTGATTCAGGAAGTGGCTGCCAAAAAACTGCCAAGAGGGTATGATATTGACTGGGCAGGTATTTCTGCCGATGAGGTAGCGCAGGGGAATCAGGCGATTTGGGTATTCCTGATCTGTTTAGGATTCGTGTATTTGGTTTTAGCAGCGCAATACGAAAGTTTTATTCTGCCATTATCAGTAATTCTTTCGTTGCCTGCGGGTATTTTTGGCGCTTTCCTTCTGTTGAAACTAACCGGATTAGAAAACAACATTTATGCTCAGGTTGCCATGGTAATGCTTATTGGTCTATTAGGTAAAAATGCTGTACTGATTGTAGAGTTTGCTATTCAAAGACATGCTGCTGGGAAATCGGTTCTGGAAGCTGCTATGGAAGGCTCAAAAGCACGTTTCCGTCCTATTTTGATGACTTCGTTTGCTTTTATCGCCGGATTATTGCCGCTTGCTTTTGCCACCGGTCCGGGTAAAATTGGAAACAGAACCATTGGTACCGCTGCAGCAGGAGGAATGCTTATCGGAACCATTTGCGGGGTATTTGTGATCCCGGGACTGTATTACATTTTTGGAAGAATTGCCGAGAAGTATAAACTGGTGAAACATGAAGAAGAAAATCCATTAACTGAAGAAATTGACAATAATCATGTATAAATTCAAAGCATATCAATATAGTATTGCGTTAAGTCTTTGTCTTGCTGCAGTGGGCTGTAAAGCCCCTGTAGCCGAGACTGCAACTGTAAGCACGCCTGTTCCGGAATCTTTTGGAACAGTTAAAACACTGGATACAGTCAATACGGCTTCCATGAAATGGAGAACATTTTTTAAGGATCAAAATCTGATTGACTTAATTGATGCAGCCTTAAAAAACAATCAGGAGTTAAATATTACACTGCAGGAAATCGAAATTGCAAAAAATGATATCCGTGTTAAAAAAGGCCTTTTACTGCCGTCTGCTGGTATACGTGCAGGAGCGGGAGTAGAAAAAGTAGGACGTTACACCAGTCAGGGTGCGGGTGATGCTACAACAGAAATAAAACCGGGTATAGAAACTCCGGATCCGCTGGGTGATTTTACTATTGCTGCTTACGCCAACTGGGAAGTAGACATTTGGAAAAAACTACGCAATTCTAAAAAAGCGGCAGTAAACCGTTATCTGGCAACTGTAGAAGGCAAAAACTTTGTGATTACCAACCTGATTGCTGAGGTAGCCGATTCCTATTACGAATTATTGGCTTTAGACAGTCAGCTGGATATTGTAAAACAAACAATCGAATTGCAGACAAATGCTTTAGAAATCGTAAAAATTCAAAAACAGGCTGCCAGAGCAACGGAACTTGGTGTTCAGAAGTTTCAGGCTGAGGTTTTGACTTCAAAAAGTTTAGAGTTTGATATTCTTCAGAAAATTAAGGAGAACGAGAATAAAATCAATTTCTTATTGGGAAGATATCCGCAGGAAGTGAAGAGAACCAACAGTAACTTTTTGACCTTATTGCCTGCAGAAGTAAACTCCGGAATTCCGTCTCAGTTACTGATGAACCGTCCTGATGTCAAACAAGCCGAATTAGAATTGGTTGCTGCCAAATTAGATGTAAAAGTAGCCCGTGCCGAATTCTATCCTTCGCTTGATATTTCGGCAGCTTTTGGTGTGCAGGCCTTTAAACCATCTTATTTATTTACGTTTCCGGAATCTATTTTGTACTCGCTGGCAGGAGATTTAGCGGCACCGCTGATTAACAGAAACGCTATCAAAGCAGAGTTTTCAAGTGCTAATGCGAGACAGCTTCAGGCATTGTACAATTACGACCGTACGATTTTGAATGCGTATCTGGAAGTTTCGAATCAGCTTTCTAAAATTGATAATTTACAGAAAAGTTACGATTTAAAATCACAACAGGTTGATGCCTTAAATAAATCGATCGAAGTTTCGAATGACTTGTTTAAATCAGCAAGAGTAGATTATTTTGAAGTTTTGATGACACAGCGTGACGCTTTAGAATCAAAATTAGAATTGATAGATACCAAAAAAGAACAGCTCAACGCAGCAGTTTATGTCTACAAAGACTTAGGCGGCGGCTGGAAATAATATCATTTTTTTTATTAATAGTTGTAGGATTGAACCTCCCGGAAAGTAAGTTTTCGGGAGGTTTTTTTGTTTGTGATTTGGGAGTGAGATGATTTTGTAATAATAAGATTGTTATATTAGCTGAAATAATATTTGGTATGTTTTAAATGACAGACCTCACTTAAATTGTGGATTGGAGCCATTTTATGGCTGGTATAACAAATTAGAGTTAATTGCAAATCAAAAGAACAAAATGGGACAATCGAAGTTAGAAGTAGTAAATAAATCATTTGACAAATTAGTTAATAAATTAACCGAAAACTCAAGCGATAATTCAATATGGAATGTTTTAATTCCACTTCTAATTGGAGCCGGATTGACTTTACTAACCCAGTTTTTAATTGAGCTGTGGAAATCCAAAAAAGAAAGTAAGCTCAAAAAGCAAGAGCTCATTTCAAAAGCAAAAGCCAAAACTTATTTAATTGCTCAAATTATTAAAGATTTGGCAATGTTTAAAACACAAAAACAATATTACATACGAGCATACAGATTAGCGAAACAAAGGAATGATACTGAAGAGTACAAAGATAATTATCAGAAACATTATGATAAAGCTAATAATCTAAGATCTGTTGAAACAAAACTTGACGAATCAATTGCAGAATATATTCAAATAGTGTCCGAGTATATTATTCTTACAAAAAGTAAAGAGAATTTTGAAGAATATTTTCAATTTCTCTTTAATTATAATCATCCAAAAGCATTAAAATTTGAAAATTGTAATAATGAAGATGAATTAATTGCCGAACATAGTATTGAGGAAAAGAGATTGAATGGGGAATATTTAAATTTAAACCAAGCTCTTCATAATATTCAAGATTTAATGTAATAGGTAACGCCATTAACTTAATCGGATGCTAGTTTGCAACGAGTACCTGCATAAATTAAAAGAATGTTGGTAGCGTTTGCAACACGGCTAACTAAGACAAGTAGTCATCATAAACATAAAATATAATTATGACAAGAATAGAAATTAGATATTCAAAAACTTTCCTGAAAGGAATCATTTTGGTTCTTTTCGTTACACTTATAATTACAAATTATTTCGTTTACTTTTCAGATAAGTTTGACGATAAACCATTCTTGAAGTACGCATACATACTCATAAATCTTTATCTTATTTATGTTTTGTATAAAAACTCATTTCAACTAATCAAAAATAAACCAATTATCATTTTAACAAATGAATCTATTGAAATTAGTGAAGGCAAAAACCTTACAACATATAACTGGACAGAAATAAATAGTTTCAGAATTGAGAACGATAAAAATGATACGAAAGGAAACTATCTTATTTTAGAAACCAGTTCATTAACAAAAACGATAAATTTAAATTGGCTTGAAAAATCTCCCAAACAAATTATTGAACTTATTAATAATTACAAAAAACAGATTTAATTAAGTTCCTGTTGAGGCTCAAATTGTTTTCACGAATTTGATTATATTAACAGCAGTTATAGAAATTACGAAGAAGATAATACTTGTAATGTTTCATTTGAGCCATTGTGGTAAATGAACCGCGTTGCAAACGAGCACCAGATTATAAATATAAATATTACCAATAACTTAATAAATAATTAAAACTAAATCAATGATTAAAAACTTTACTATTACAGCTTTGCTTTTAATGAGCAGTGTTTCCTTTTCACAAGTAACTTTCGAACAATCCTACACAATTGCCCAAGACGAAGGTGGGGATCAAACCTATTTTTTTAATACAGAAACAGGTTCTTATCATTATGCGTTTGATGAAAATAATGTTTTGAAAATATATACTGATAGTCATACCGTTTTTGCGACCATAAATCTGCCTGTCGATGCAGGATATTCAGTAAACAACCTTTATTTATTCAGTGATAAGTTATTTAATTCTGATAATCTTATTGAATTCTTACTTGTAACCAGTTCAAATTCATCTGGAACCTATAAAATGAGACTCTTAAATCAAAACGGAACTGTTCTGCAAGAATTAGGAGATAAAAATGAAGCCTTAATAGTGAAAACAGTATCCAATAATTATAAATTAATAACTGAAAAGGGGTATTCAGTTTCCAATTCCTATTTTACTGCAAAAGATGTTTACGCATTGACAGGGACTTTAGGAACAAATCAGGCAAATATGCTTTCAAAAAAATCTATTGCTTATCCTAATCCTGTAAAAGATATATTAAACGTTACAAATCCTTCAAATAAAACGGAAAATACTGACATAAAGATTTATTCTACTACTGGGAAATTAGTTTTAGAAAAAAATATCTCTAATGAAAAAGAAGATTTTATAAAATTAGATGTTTCGGCTCTGCAATCTGGAGTGTATGTTTACAGAATCAACGAACTAAACAGTAAATTCATAAAGGAATAGTGAAAATTGATCATACTTATCTTTACTGATTTGAATCTGTTTTTTTTAAATGAATAAGATAAAGATTTTTAAATTTTTCAAAAAATAATATTGAAAAAATAACGATAAAAACAGCCTCATTTGAAGAATTTAAATGAGGCTGTTTTTATTTAAAAAACCGGTGTATAAATAAAAAACATAATTTAGTGTCAGTAATGTGTTGACAATAAAATAAAAACTAAAAATATGGACCATCAGATTCAAAATTTAATAAAAAAAGCATATTCAGCTTTTAATACCAGAGATATTGATACGGCACTTTCGACTTTCCATCCGGATGTAGAATGGCCAAAAGCTTTTGAAGGTGGTTACATTCAAGGTCATGAGGAAATTCGAAAATACTGGACAAGACAATGGGCGGAAATAAATCCAAATGTTGAGCCTGTTGAAATAATTGAGAGAGCAAACGGAACAGTTGAGGTTGCAATTCTTCAAATTGTACTTGATTTGCAGGGAAATGAAATGTTTAATGGTGTTGTAAAACATATTTTTGTTGTTCAGGATGGTTTGTTGCGAAGAATGGATATTGAGCTGAATTAAATTTATTATTTCAGTGAATATTGATTCATAGATAAATGATTGAAAAGCCAGAAAATGAAATACCTAATTATTCCTTATATAGCTTTAGGACTCGTTTTGTCACTAGCAATTGGTATTGAATACCATTGTGAAGGTCCCGAAATGTTTCCGGATTATTATGGCAGCCCATTTGTATTTAAACAAAAATCATTAGGAAGTTCTATGGAATATTTTTACAGCATTTCAGGAGTTTTACTAAATGTTGTGATTTGGAGTTTAGCTCTTTTTATCATCCACGCAGGTGTAAAAAACCTCATCAGAAAAATGAGCAGACCAAAATGGATTCGTTTCTCATACAATATACTAATTGGCTTTCTGATTGTCTTTACTACTTTGAATATCTGGATAGACTCCGTAATGATTGGACGCGGATTTGAAGAGGGACAAAATTATTGGTATTGGAACATAGATAAAGAAGCGCAGGACTGGGGAATGTCCTGTGAAGGTAAAGTAATACTTTTTAGAGAATAGAATTAGTAATCAGATTTGGTTGGCAGGTTGAAAAAAGATTTAAGAAGTGCAAAAGCATAGATATAAAAACAGCACAAATTTAATCTTCCCAACCACAAAGTGTAAGACCATAAGCTTGTGCCTGTTTAATAGTGACTTTTGTAATTTCATGCCTGCAGGCAGTTAATCCCCGGCAGTTTTCCTTATAATGATATTTTTTTGCACCGGTTGGACCACATATATACACATTGTTCTCTAAAGGCTGAAAAGAAGAAAGCGAAACAAACAGCAGGAGTAATAATAAACGATATTTCATTCGAGGCGTTATTTATTTGACAATTAAATGATATTCATTTCTTTTTTTATCAATGGCTTTTAATTTTCCATAAGCAATCCATTCAGTATTGATTTCAATTTCTCCAAGGCTGTCGTTGATTAAAATTCCGGCACCGTATTTTCCTTCAACATTTATATTACCAAAAACCGAATCACCTTTTGCGTTTATTCCTTTTACATCATAATTGTATTCATAATGTTGGGAATATCCTGTTCTGTATTCATATTGATAGGTTTTATCAACATGATACGTTTTGGCTTCTTCGGGTGTAATTGTTTTGCGGTCGTCAGCGGTAATTACTTTTTTGTAAAAGGAATTAATTTGTGGTGGAGGCGGAGCAGATGCTTTTTTACAGGAAAGTGTTGCAAGTACAATAAATAATATTAAGTAGTTTTTTAGCATAAGCAATACATTTTAGAAGATCAAACTTAAATTATTATTTAATGTTAAATGAATAATTTATTCAGTTTCGTAAAGTGCTGCTGTTTCTAATAATTCCTTTTCAAATTCATAAATATCGTCAATGCATGAGATTGATAATTTGGTTTCGCTTTTATTTTGATTGAATAAACTAATATACTTTTTCCCTCCATTTAAATGTAATCTGCATAAAGGTTTACGATTGTTATCATCCAGGAGGATTCCAAAATAAGATTGTGTATCACGGTGAACAATTCTGTTTGTTGGAAGTTTTCGTCTTAAGATTGCAACCACAATTCTGAAACCTTCAAGTTCTTCTTCAGTTGTAATGATTTTATTTTCTTCTTCAATAGTTACAATTTCTTCGTCCTGTTGTTTGATTGTTTCCTTTGTAAGTGCCGCATTAAGACGGTCATTAATTTTTTCGCTGATAAATTGATTTAGTGATTTCTGAACTAAGTCTTTAAATTCATCGACTACCTTTTCAGTCAGTCTTCCTGTATATACTTTATTGGCAAAAAACCGGGTAAAATCATTCGAAGGATTTTCAAGTTCAGCATTGATTTGTTTCTTAATTTCTTTAATGTATTTTAAAGAGCTGGCATTACTTACAATGTTATCTACATTGAAATTAGATTTGTGGAATTTGGTAATTTCATTAATCGTATTTTCTTTAAGATTGGTGATGTCAAATTCCAAAAATGGTTTTTCATCCATTTTATTCGGAGCATCCAAATCAGTAAAAAACTGATAATTGATTCCGTTTGTTAAAAGCGCAAATCGGGTCTTGGTAACATGAAAGTAACGGAATAACTGCGAATTATGAATGGTTAGTTTTTCTTTCCAGCTTTTACATTCTACAATAATGATTGGTTCTCCGTTCTGAAAAATAGCATAATCTACCTTTTCTCCTTTTTTCAAACCTAAATCTGCCGTGAATTCAGGGACTACTTCAAGCGGATTAAAAGCGTCATATCCGAGAACGTGTATAAACGGCAAAACAAAAGCATGTTTGGTAGATTCTTCTGTTTCAATTTTGTTTTTTAGCTGATTGATTTTATCGGCTAATGATTTTAGTTGAATATTGATTTCCATGGTTGTTGGTTTAAATTAATGATTCAAATGTAGAGGCAATTAAAATCAGTATTTTATGGAAATCCGTAAAAGCTGATTGTAAAATTTTAATTAAAATCGATTCAGGATTTCTTTTCTAATATGAAATCCTTGATAATTTTTTCCATGTTTGAAGGCAGATCAGCATTTTTAATTTCAAAATGTTTGATTTTCATTTCGGTAAACCATTTTGTCCAATAGGCTTTTATTACTTTTTCTTCATAAGGATTATTTTGGTTCGGATTAATTCCTAAAACCAAAACTTCCAGATTAGATAAATCATCGCTGGCTTTAATAAAACCAAAATTCTTTTCATTGAAATTTTTCTCCCAGTCTTTGGTATTTAAATTATTTTTTCGAATCCATTCGGGAGTAATGTAGGATGTCCGGTTTTCTTCTTTCATTATCGTATTGTCATAAAACAGGTAGCCATCCGTCAGTATAACAAGAATATTTCGATCATCGTTTTCTATGCATTGATCTTTTACTTTAGTATCAAAAAAACTCCAGATGTCAGAGCCGACAAAGTTGTTATCCTTTATAGCAGATTCATATATTTTTGAAGTCTGTGAAGCATAATTTGCATTGATGGAATTCAGTAAATCCTTTGAAGCGTTATTTTTATCAATAACAATTTTTAACTTCTGTGAAATTGAATTGACATCAGGATCTTTGGGTTCAGGATTAAAAAATAATTGCATTTTATCATCAATCTGCCTTATCCTTTTTGATTTTAAATGCTCTGTAAAAGCTTCTGAAACCGATTTTATATATCCTAAATCTCTTTGATAGTATTCCATAGTTGGGTTAGGATTTTTCTGGATGCTAATTCTGTCTGATAAATCAAGTAGTATACTAATATTATAATTTTCGGATTTAGTATTTTTAGAGCTAACTTCTTCTTTGCCTTCAGGTTCTTGTTTGCATGAAAATGTCAAAATGAGTAATGATGATATGGTAAATATTTTTAGAATAGTATTCATAAGATTAGTTTTTAGAATATACCAAATGCTGAAAGTCAGGATCAACTAAGTTTAATTTGCTAAGATGTTCTTCGGAGTGAAGCTCACAGCTTTCCAAAAGTTCTGTTTTTTCTTTATGTGCCAAAGCAATTTCGGTATTTATGGCCTGAAACCATCCTTCTTTGTATTGATGATGATAATGCAGGTATTCTTTTACAGGAAATACAAATCCATCAATTTTAGACTGGAGTTCTGAAATCCTTCCGTTTGCAGTCACAATCTGCTGTTTGAAATCATTAATCTTATTGATATATTCTGCTTTCAGTTTCTCTAAATCAGTCAAATTTTCTTTTTTTCCTCTTATAAAGGCTCTGATTTTATCAATGTTTTCAAACTCTTTCATTACGAAATCAAAAACAAGTCCCCAAATAATATAGACTACAAAACCTGCAAAAATGATCATCCAGAATTCGGCTTCACCCAAGGCAATATTTAAGTTGTAAGGAGCAGAATCTGTGGTTTTATTGAATTCATAAATCTTTTTTTCGATTTGATACGCTAATAGCGCATCAAATAAAAAGGTGGTGACAAAAAGGGCAATCATTCTGAAAACATTTTTGATACCTTTTCCTTTTTGTACCATATGGATTACATAGCCTAATCCCATAAAAACAAACGGAATTGTTACGACTAAAACTCCTTCAAGCCAGCTCGCTTTAAAAGAGTTTGTTAAGGCATCGGCATCAAAAATGGCAGCCGTTAGACTATCATTTGAGAATTCTTTGAAAAATGCAGAATAAGATGCCGAAATGTAAAATACTAAAACATAAAGTGTAATAGGGAGGAGCAAAAACAAGCCGATATAAAACTGTGCTTTCAAACCTTTGCCATCCTCAATTCCAAATTTATCAGGATTGCGTTTTACTTCGATAATTTCATTTTTTATCTGATCTGCAGATTCATTGATATCCTGCTCCTTCTTTTCGTAAATTCCAATTGCAGCTTCACACTTTTTGAGCTCTGTGCGATTCTTTTCCTGTTCTTCCCTGTAAGGCTGTTTTAGCCTGTCCTGCTCTAATTTTTGCTTTCGGCATTGATCTTCAAAGCTCATATATAAGTTTTGTAAACATGCTTTTAGTACAATTGGTTTGCCTGTTGCTTTTATTGAAGCAGCGAAACCGCTCTGATAATACGTAATTCTGATTTGTTCTCTGTCTTCTTCATTTTCTTCGAAAAGGTTAGAAGAAGAATCTGTGGATTTTTTTAAACTAAATAATTGTGAAAGTGTTTTCATAACTTAAGCGTTTAGTTGACTAATAATTTCTTCTTTACCAATGTTTTTCTGGACGCAATCGATCAGATAGTCAGACAAATCATTGATGTTTTCTTCAACGAAATCGAATTTTCTGCAATATTTTCTAAGCATATTCAATTCGTCATCCGTTACTTTTCCGTCAGCCCAGATAATTCTTGCCAGATCATACAGATACTCAATTTTTGTAGCTAAGGCTTCCGGAACTATAAAATCGGCATTGACTGGATTTAAAAAGAGCTTGTCAAGTTCTTCTTTTGGAATTCCTCTTTCATCTGCAAAATGATACAGCATTTGAAGTTCCAAAACATCAAAGTGATCATCTGATAGTGCCATTTGATATAATCTTAAAAAATGGCTTTTAAGTTCTAGTGTTATCATGTTTATTTCTTTAAGTTTTCACAGGCAATACCATCACCGTCAGAATCTAAGTTTTTGTAGCAGCTTTTATTATTGTCATATGCGGATTGTGCTTGTTCCTGATTTGCGAAATCACCACAAGTTTTTGTTGGACAATCTGAATTTGAATCTGATGAACAAGAAATTGAAAATGCTATTACTGTAAAAACTGCAAGTAGAATTATTATAAGTTTATTATGTTTCATTTTATTTGATAAATTAAAAATGTTAAAAGTCCTGTGAATATGAATAGTACAAAACATCCGCTATTTTGGTATTTTAATCCAGGGATGCCTGTTTTTACAGAATAGCCGGATTTGCTAAATGTTCCCATCTTTGTTCTTAAACTTGGAGAAATCCCGGATTTACTAACATTTAATCCGAGTCCGCCTCCAAGCTTAATTCTTTTTTGAAATCGAAAGCCCATGACAGATTAGCTTGTATGACAGGCACTGCAACAAGTTTTGCAGCCGTTTGATTTGGAATACGTTTTTTTTGCTTCTGTAACAGCTGGTTTACAATCTGAAAATTGCCCCAGAGATTTTCTGTTTGATGGTAAATAGATACAGTCTGAAGTATGAACTTCATGATCTCCATTTAATTGGGCATTGTTGTTTACATAATAATTTTTCATGGTGTTAAATTTTAATTGATTTGATATTTCAAACTTAAACCTATTTTAAATCAGTGTTTTACGGAAAACCATAATCCGTAAATTTTAAATTTAGGAAATAAAAAAAGCCCCCGAAGGAGCTTAAAAAGTAAAATAATGAAGAATTAAATAATCCCCATATCTTTTGTAATCGAAACCAAATGAACGGTATTATTTGCTTTAAAAAAGTCCTTGAGTTTAGAGAGTCTTTTTTCGATGGCGCTTTTGCTGTTGGGTTTGATATCGGTACTTTTAAAAATTTCTATGATTTCATCCTGCGAGGTACCGGCAGATAAATATTTTAAAATTTTAATATCGACATCATCCATTTCGTAGTTGTTTTTTTCCTGTAGTGCAGAAGCCACTTCCGGAGAAATAAATTTTTGATCCGATGTCGAAATGAGATGAATCGCTTTCTTTAGTTCTTCAATACTGTTTAGGCCTTTGAGCACAAAACCATCAATTTGAGCATCATCAAAAAGAGATTTTATACGATAGTTTTTATCTTCGACAGAATACGCTATGATTTTAATGGCGGGCTGTAATTCACGAACTTTTTGAATGAGTTCGTCGCCACTGGTAATTTTTACTTCTCTGTGATCTGTTTTAAATGAAAGATCGCTGATCAATAAATCATACGGTTCATTTTGATGGATTGCAGCACGCATTTTTAGAAACGCTTCATCACAATATTTAGAATGTTGAAAATTGACAATCTCCAAATCTTTCAGGACTTGCTGAATTCCTAAATTCATAGCATCAAGGTCTTCGGCTATTATTACTTTTTTAAACATAGGCTTTTATTTGGGCAGTGTTATTTTTGCTTTAAAACCTTTATCAGGCTGAGTGTCAAAAGTAATAGTTCCTTTTGTGGCCAGAATACGGTTTTCCATATTTTGTAAACCATTTTTTATAATTTTTGATTTGTCACAGCCTTTTCCGTTATCTGTATAATCTATAATTACGGAATTTAATTTACTGTCAAATTTTATAACGACCAAACGAGCCTCGCTATGTTTTTTCATGTTGACCATTAATTCCTGCAATACTCGGTAGATAGTAACCTTTTTTTCGTATTCAATGCTATCCCAGTTTACCTTTTCAATATTTGTAATAATGACATTTGTAATGCTGCTATTATAAGTCGAAAGCATTTCTTTTAAATTAACAGAATAATTGGATCCCGTGTCTACGTTGCTATTCTCTCTCGAAATACCGCGAACCCGGGAATAAATATGATTAAGTTTTTGCAATAGGGTTTCTTTACTGTTTTCAGAAGTTAAAGGCTGGGTTTGTGTGTAAGTAATAGCATGAAAAACATCATTTGCCAGTTCGTCGTGAATATCTTTGGCAATTCTGGTTTCAGTGGCATAAGCTGTTTTGAATTCTACAAGCCGGGTTTTGTTTTGATGCCGCTTTATTAAATAAGCGATTAAACAGAAAAGAGAAGCGATGCCTATTGTCAAAAAGATTCTTTGATATTCAGCTTTTTGAAGTGCCAATGAATCTTCTGCTTTTTCTAAGCGCAGTTTTTGATTTTCATCTTTTTCTTTTTTAGAATCGTATTTTATTTTGGCAAATTTGTTCTTATAATTATTGCGAATTTTAATAATACTGTCATTGAGGAAAACATATTTTTGGGCATATTCTCCAGTTTTTGTTCCAGAATCATTAGAAATTATAAAAGACAGTGCCTTTAAGCGTTCATCTATACTATTAAATTTTGTAGCAATTTGATAAGCAGATTCGGCATATTGATTCGAATTTTCAGGTTCTGTATTTGAATAATATTCGGCTAAATGTAAATTGCTTTCAATACTTCCATAAAGATCTTCATTTTGTTCTCTCATTTTGTAACCTTCATTCATTAATAAAAGTCCTTTTTTATTCAGTCCTTTTTTGAAATAAGCATAACCTAAATTGTCTAAAACTCTTGCTTTGTTACTTTTAAGAAATTTATTGTCTAATGTTTTTGTGTGAATGATACGCTCTAAAAGACTAATTGCTTTGTCATATTTCTTTTGAAGAATATATACAACTGCAATATTATTTAGGGCACCTAATTTTGAAACGGGATCGGAACAATCTTTTAAGGCTTGTTCATAATAATAAATGGCATCGGTGTAGATTGAAAGTTCTTTGTCAGCAATACCAAAAAAATTATTGATGGAAGCACTGTAAATGTCTTTCTTTTTAATCAGAGGTAAGGCTTCAGTGAGGGTTTCTTTGCTTCCATAATAATCACCATTTATTTGCTGAATGGTAGCCATTTGAATAAGAATGTAAATAACGTTGGCGGTGTCTTTTAAGGTTTCATATGCTATTTTAGATTTATTAAAATGATAAAAAGCAAAATTGAATTTTTTTTTCTCAAAATTTTCTATTGCTTTTTCTTTGAAACTTATAGCTTCTTTTTTTATAGGTGATTTATTAACAGTAATAATTGTCTCTTCCTTACAAGAAAAAAGAAAAAGAAAAATAATGAAACAAAAAAACGGGGACCGTAGCATAAAACTTACTTTCCCCGAATTTAACAATAAATTATAGATTAATGATTATTTGAATACTATTTTGGTGGAGGTACCACAATAACCTGATCACCTGGGCCTTCGGCATAAGTTGCCATTTCTTTTTTGATAATCTGAGTTTCAAATGTATCTGTAATCGAGGAAAACAGATTAGTAGACAATAGCGCAAACGCTCCCAATAAAAATAAATTTTTCATGTTTTTGGATTTAAAAAATTGACATGGGTATTGCTGTCCGGAACTTTTCCGGATCTTGTTTTCAATACCAAATTGTGTTTGGGAAGTGAAGTGCGCAGAACAGTAAGATTTTATCTATACTTCCCGGATAAATTCCGTCTTACGGTTTTCCGCACTTTTAATTGAACTAGTTTTGTACATTTGTTTTGACCTGCAGATCAAAACGTTAACTGATTCTGATGAGGCAAAGTAACAACCATTGAAAAGCTAAATTGATATGGAATTCCGGGACGTCCTGAAAAGTCTTTTTGAATCCAATAAATACCTGAGAAGTCCCGAGAAATCCTAAGTTGGCCTGAAAAAAAAAATATAAAAAGAGATGCCTATGCTTAACAATACTTTAAATGAAGATGATTATAAAGAAGCAGTTAGAAGTAAATATGAGAAAGAAAAGGACGGTATTTATTCTAATTATTTAGGTACTCCTTCACAAGCAAATCTGAGGGATTTATGTTGGAAAATTTTTAAATCTGGTAATACATCAGAAGATGATTTAGCAGTATATAATGACTTTTTTAAATTTGAGTTTGATGGGAAAAATGAAAATACTTCTCCCAGTTATACCAATAGTTTTAAAAAACTGGGAAAATTTTTTAGAAGAGAAACGAAACCAGCAAAAATTGATACTATAAATTTTGCCGCAGTTTTAGTTGATTTTGAATTTAGACCTTTTGGGAAGTTTAAAAAATATTACAATAATGATCAAAAAAATAGCGAAGAAGAAAATTTGATGGATGAACCAAAAGCTGTTGTTGAACCTGAACTAGAAAGAAGTGTTATAAATGATGTTGATAGGTCACAGCCAAATAATTTGAATGATGAAATAGGTTTTATAAAAAATCCTGAATCATTAAATTTTGTCGGTAATGTTAAGAGTAAATTTTTTGAAAAACTATTTAAAAAATCAAAGTCTACTATAATAATTACTTTGGTTATGTTTTTTCTAATAGGCGGAGTAATCTATTTCGCCTTTATCAAGAAACATTGTATGCAATGGTCAGGCGATCATTATGAAGAAGTCAGCTGTGATTTGGAAGTTCAGGGAATAGGAACGTACATTTCTGTTGAACCTTTGGATGAAAGAGTAATTCATCTTAAAAAAATTAAGGTTTCGGATACAACTACTTTTTTTAAAAATGGAGAAGCAATCATATGGTATGCAAAAGTGGGTGATCGTGTAGAATTTTTTACCACACATGGCAGGCATCCTGAGAATAATAAACCCTTAAAGCCGGTAACTCAGTATATTATTGATAAATATGTTAAACAGAAGGAATAGTGTTTTGTTGGTTTATTCTCTGATAATTTAACATAAAATTACGATTTAATCAGATAAACGGCAATTATGTAAGTTATTTTTGAAATTATGAAACTGATTTGAGTGTCATGAATGTAAATTCGTAATTATAAAATCAAATTTAATTTTAAAAACAACAAACATGAAAACGAGAAATTTTTTATACGTATTAACACTAAGTTTTGGATTATTAGCAGCTACATCTTGTAGCAATGAAGATAATGAAGGAGAAACAGTCGTGCCAATCCAGGGAACATATGAGCTAAGCAAGGTAGGAACAGCAGATGCTAATGGAAATAATGAGGTATTAGTTGATGCTCCGCAAAATGCAGCAGGATGTAGTAAAGATTATTTAGAACTAAAATTGAGCAATGTTGCAGTTATGGGAGATTATAGCGGTGAGAGCTGTAACAAAACAGAAACAACGGGAACTTATGTAAGATCTCATAATGATTTAACCATTACTGTTGGTACTACAGCTACAACAAGCGATATCATGAATCTTACTAACAAAGAACTAAAATTAAAAGATAAAGTTACTGGTATAATTACAGTTTATACAAGATAATAATATCTAATTAAATATCTGATTCTGCCTGAATTGGATTTGAAAACGGAAATGACTAATATGAGTTATTTCCGTTTTTTTATTCATAAAACTATGCATACTAAAATTATCGGATGGTGAGAATATTTTTATGCGAGAAATGAGTGATTTAAAATAAACGGATTTTGATTATATTTAGTCAAGGTTTTGATAACTAAAAACAGTAAATCATGGAACATCAAAAAAATAAAACAGAAAGTTTAGAACCAAAAGTAACAGGCATTGGCGGAATTTTCTTTTTCTCAGACAATCCAAAGGACACGAAAGACTGGTATGCTAAAAATTTAGGTTTTGAAATCAGTGAGTGGGGTACTTCGAGTTTTGAATCCAGAAATATACTCAAGCCGGATGAAGTAGAATCTCTTCAGTGGAGTCCTTTCCAAAGAGGAGATGAGTATTTTTCTCCGTCCAAAAAAGATTTTATGATCAATTACCGTGTCCAGAATATTGAAGGTTTGTTGACTCAACTGAAAGAAAACGGAGTCACCATACTTGATGACATTGTAACTTATGATTATGGTAAATTTGTGCACATTATGGATGCTGAAGGCAATAAACTTGAACTATGGGAACCTGCATAGTAAAAAAGTATCATTAAATTAATGGAGCTATTTGCCTCATATAAAAAATTTAAAAACCTCTCAAAATTTATTCTGAGAGGTTTTTTATATCCAAACAGATCGTTTGGTAATTAATTATCGCCGTAATTTGGGCATCCAAAACATTTACGGCTCAGATCAAACTGATAGGTTAATGAAAGTTCATAAACACCTCCTGTTCTTCCTATTTTAGTAGTATTGAGGTCATATGAAAGCCCTAGTCGTAAATGCTCGTATTGTAATCCTGTAAAAAAGTTGACAGAAGTAAGTAATTCATTGTTCATTCCGTTTTTAGCAGGATTTGTAACGAAAGTTGTCCCAAAAAACATTTTTTCGAATAAGATCGAAGCGCCTAAATCAAATCGGTTATATCGCCCTTGCTGCATGTAGTTTGAAGTAAAAAACATTTTAGTTTCATATGGAAAAAATAATACATCAATATAATCAGCTACCAGAAATTCATATCCGCTGGTTAGCGAGAAAAACGTGTTTAAAGGCAGGTTACCGTTTGCACTCAGGGCAATATTTGGTCGGTTGAGGTGTTTCATCGAAAGGCCAATCCAAAGATCATCGGTATTGAAAACCATACCGGCAGATACATCAAAAAAAGTAACCCTGTCATTGGCCAGCAAAGGATCAACCGAAGTTGGATTATTCGGACCGTTTAAGTTAATCTGATCTTCCAGTAATAAATTACCAAAGGCAAATGATTTTAAGCCAAAACCGGCTTCAATACCCGGTCTGAATGTCCAGGTATCATTTATCCTTACCCTGTAGGCGTAATTGGCATTGACTTGAGTATAATTATATTTGGAAGCGTTTTCTCTCTGGTTTAAAATATTTACACCAATACCACTATTAAGCTTATCGCTCCAGGTATTTACAAAGGCATAATCTGTATCGACGCTTAAGTCTAATTCAGGCCATTGTTCACGATGGATAATTCCGGCATAGGTAGTTTCCATAAAACCGGTAAAACCTGGGTTTAACGTTTCGGGAACTAAAAAATATTGTGTAAAAATAGGATCCTGTGCTCTTGTTTTGGTATAAAAACAACATGTTATCAGTATAACAACTAGTAATTTTAATCTCATTTTTTAATCTGTTGCTTTTATTTAATTAATGTTAGTGATCCTTTTTCGGTTATGGTATGGTTGTAGAAAGTTTTGGCCGTTATCCTAAAATAGTAATTGCCGTTTTCAGCATCCAGATCTTTAATTTTTCCTCTCCAGCCATGAATGTTTACTCCGGTTTCCGTATAAATAATACCTCCCCATGTGTCATAAATATCCAGGGTTACATTGTTCAGTCCTTTAAATACCGGTGCAAAGGAATCGTTTGTTCCGTCATTATTCGGCGTAAAGGCATTTGGCATAATCAGGGTGTATCCTTTTTCCACAAGAATACTTGTTTCATAAGAATACTGGCATCCAAAAGGATAATTCACAACTTGTTTGATTGTATAGGTACCTTCTCTGGTATAAATATGTTCGGGACTTGTTTCTGTAGAAAAATTACCGTCTCCAAAATCCCATGATGTACTTGTAAAATCACCCGTAGCTAAATTTGTAAATTTAACCGGGTCGTAAATAGCATAAAGGTCAAACATCTCTTTTCCGTAAGAAGTGGTAGAAAAGTTGGCTACACCCAAAACAGGTTTGTTGACATTGTGTGACACATCCATAGTACAACCAAAACTATCGGTAACGGTAAAAATGATTAATCCTTTATTATCGGTTTTCATTATTTCACCATTAACACCGGAAACAACTCCGTCTGACCATTTTAAAGTATATGGCGGAATCCCCCCTTTAACATGTCCTACGAATGTCTGATCCACAAATCGGGTTTCACAGTTAAAATCAGTTAAAACTTCGATTGTAGGAGTAAGCTGTTCAAATCGGATAATTTTAAAGGTATCTGATTTTTTACAACCCCTTGAATCGGTTACCGTAACAGTATAATTGTCGGGAGTAAGCTGGTTTAAGTCTTCAGTTCGTGCACCATTAGACCAGGAATAAGTATAAGGGGCCGTACCTCCTGTAACAATAAGATCTATAACGCCGGTATTTGCTTTAACACAATCAAGTGGGTTTGAAACATCTCCTCTTATTTTTAATTCAAGTGGATCAGTAACGATATATTCGGCCTTTATAAAACATAATTTTGCATCGGTAATTTTTACTTCATAGCGGCCTGGACCAAGGTTATTTCGTTCAATTCCGGCTGTTGAGCCATCACTCCATTCTAATTTAAGAGGAGCCTGACCACCAACAAGATTGAGTCGGATGTGCGCATCATTTGCCCCGTGGCAGGAAATGTCTTTAAAATCCGGATTAATTTCAAAAACCGGCGCATTGTTAACCGTTATAGGAAAATCTTTCGGACATCCCAAGGCATCAGTAATGGTAATTAAATAGTTTCCGGCAGACAAATTAGATTGTTCCATTCCGGTTCCTAAATTGCTCCATTTTATAATATACGGATCGCCGGTTGCAAAAGGAACACCACCGGTAATACCATTAATTTTGATTACTCCGTCCCTAATGCTGTAACAAGTTAAGTGAGTAACGGAATAATCTAATTTAATTTCAGGGTTTTGAAGTATTTCAACTCTCAGTGGAACTGTACAGCCTGAATTATCCGTAACCGTTAAATTATAAGTTCCGGCATACAGGTCTCTTGGATTTTGAAGATTACTTCTAAAATTGTTTGGACCTGTCCAGTTATAACGATGAGGAAGTCTTCCCCCTGATGAACTTACTTTAATTTCACCAGTATTATATCCGTAGCATAAAACATCAACCTGGCTTTCCCATTTTACTTCCAGCAATGGTGGTTCGATAATGGTAAAACTGGTTCCTGTAAGTTCGCCACAATTATTGGCTTCTGTTATTTTTACCTGATAAACCCCTTTTTCCAAATTGTTTAGGTTTCCGGAATTAACAGGATATGAACTTCCATCTTTTGTCCAGACAAAATTATAAGGAGGTGTCCCGCCTGCTACAGAGGTATTAATGGTTCCGTTTTTTGATTCAAAACAGGTTATGTCATTTTTGCTTTCTCCTGTAATTCTGAATTCTCCAGGCTCTGGAACATAATAAGTTCTTATGAAAGGACATTTGGCACCATCATCGATAACTTTCAGGGTATAGGATCCAAATTTTAAATTAGAGATGTTTTTATCCGTGCTTGTAAAATTATTAGGGCCAGTCCATGAAAACTTGTACAGATCTCCGGTTGAGAATGGAATACCGCCACTCACACTATTTAACGTAATAGAACCATCCCCATATCCAAAACAAGTAGCACCTTTAATAGTTTCAACTACATTTATGAGTGGGTTAACAGTAACCGTAACTGTAAAATCAGGTCCAGGACAGGATGAGGATAAGGGTGATACAGTATAGGTTACCGTTGCAGGACTGGCAGTATTATTTATCAGGGTCTGACTAATACTCGTTCTGGGACTCGATTGTGCACTTGCACCGCTTACAGCACCGGGAGGAGAAACTACAGGAGTTGACCATACATAAGTAGTTCCCGATGGGACATTATCTGTTGTCCCGTTGCTGGCAGGTACAACTTGAAAAGAATTACCACTGCATATTTCTGTTGTTTTTGGAGTGATTACTGGTGAAAGCACCATATCGACAGAAAACCTTTGTGGAGGTGTTGTTGTTGTACCACAGCTATTCGTAACACTAAAAGTAACTTCGTAGTTGCCAGTTTTAGTATAATTAATTGCTCCCGGATTTAGAGATGTAGAAGTTGCTGGCGTACCTCCCGGAAAACTCCATAAGTATGTAATTTCTGAAGCAGGAGAGCAAGTTTCTTCGACTATTCCTACTGGATAAATCGTTGCCGTTTTACAAAAATCTGAAATTGGTTTTAAGGTAATAACTGGTTTCTTTTTTACCTGTATTATTTTTTGAATAGATCTTGGAGGATATATTCCACACGAGTTCCAAGCCGCTAGCGTTACATAATAAGTACCCGGTGTGACAAAATTGAAAACCGGATTTTTTGATGATGAGTTAGAGCCAGGAGCATAATCCCATTGTCCTCTTTGTGATCCGGGATATGTTTCTTTACCACAGAATCCTGGCGTATAAAAATCAACTGACCAGCTGTAATTTTCTGCACCACAACTTAAACTCGTGTCAGTCATATTGGTCATTTGAATATTATTGTTAGCACAAGCATTACCAAAAGTAAAGTCAGGGCGTAATATTGGTTCTACACATATTTGTTGTGAAGGAGGAGTGATTCCAACACCACAAGGTGTTGTTGCCTTTAGAGTGACGTTATATTTTCCAGGTGTTCTATAGACGTGATAAGGATTAACATCTCTGGATACTGGTGTTCCGTCTCCAAAATCCCAGGTATAAACATTCTGGGGATCACATCCATTATTATAACCGGCAATGGTAGTATTGTAGAATTGCACACCTGTATCAACGCATGCTACACGCTGAACATTGAAACTTATTACCGGAACATCTAAAATAATAATGCGTTCGGCAGTAAGTTCAGTTTGTCCACAACTTGTCTCTATAATCAGGGTTACTTTACTTCCACCCGTGTCACAATTAGCTCTAGCGTATTTATGAGGAATAGGGAAGTTTTGTGAAGCCTGAGGATTTGCAGCATTATAGTAAACAGAACCTTCTAGTTGTGCCTGAGTATATGTGTCAGTTGGACTACCATCTCCATAATTAACACGATACTTAGTGTCAGAAGGGTTAAGTGCCCACGATCCAATTGCAAAAGGTAATGGTTCAACTGGAATACATAAATTAGTTGTATTTCCCGGAGCGATAAGTGCACCAATCGGGTTATTGGAGTTTTTAACTACATAAGTGACAGAGTTATTACAGTTATTATTTCCTATTGCTGTAATCACCATATTATAGGAACCTAATTTTTGATATTCATGACTTGCTGGGAAAGTTACACCTGTCTGCGTGCTGCCATCTCCCCAGTTAACATTATAAGATGTTACACAGGAAGCAGAAGCAGAACTGTTTCCTACATTAATAGTGTATTTTGGATTCGAGTTATTATCCCCGCATCTTTCAAAAGGTTTATTAGAACCCGGAGCATTACGGTCAGTAAATTTTAAATCGGGTTTTTCTTTTACAGAAACATCTTTCATAATCGAATTTTCCTGACCAGTACCATCTGTAACAGTTAGTTTTACCTTAAAAATTTTATTTCCGCAGCCAACCGCTGTAAAGCTATGACTTGGATTCATTTCAGTAGAAATTGTTCCGTCTCCAAAATCCCATTTATAAGAAAAAGGAGCACTGCCGGTTACTATTGGTGTAAACGTTACAGGAGTTCCTGAGCAGGCACCATCATTAGTAAAACTAAAATCTACGCCTGGAGCTATAAAATTGCTGAAATTTTTATAAGTAAAATTATTTCTATCGTTATGGTTAAAACTATAGGCTGTAGAAATGATTAAAACAAAAAGTAATGTTAAGAAGTAAAGTTTCTTCATGTAGTATAATTCGGTTATTTTCGGCGGTAAAAGTATGTGTTTTTTTTTAATCAAAGAAAGATTACGAATAATGATTTTGTTTGATTTGTAAGTTTTATAATAAACTAAATAACAGGTAAGATTTTTTTCTTATTAGGATAAATCAACCAATCATTTAAACATAATTATAATTCGTTTTAAATCTTTCACGATAAGTCAAAAGAATCAAATAATAATCAGAACCATGTAAATAATAATCGGTGTTATGATACTAAAAAACATATTATACATTTGTCAGACAACAACCAAAACAAAAAAAGTGAATTCCAAATCTCATCAGATAATTTCTTTTTTCTTCTTTCTCATTTGTGCAACATTCTATGCGCAAAATGTTCAAATAGATAGTTTAAAAAGGATTTTGGGAGGTACCAAAATTGATACGGTAAAAGTTAATCAGTACAATAAAATTGCCGATTTATATAAAGAAATTGATCCGGATCAGACCTTTTTTTATGCTCAGAGGGCAATTGTTGTTAGTTTAAAAAAAGAATATCATTTTGGACTTGCAACTGCGTATGTAAATAAGGGGAATGCTTCTATCATACTTGGAAATTATCCGGATGCCCTGAAATTCTTTAAAGATGCACAAACAGAATTTAAAACTGCTTTAGAAAAAGAAACCAATAAAAAGCGAATAAAGAGCGGACTTGCCCGTGCTTATGCAAGTTCAGGAGTTGTGTATTCGGAACAAAGTGATTATACTTCGTCACTGAAAAACTATGAAAAAGCATTAAAAATTTATCAGGAGATTAAAGAACAAACCGGCGTTTCAAAAACGCTGAATAATATTGGAATCCTCTATAAATCGCAGCAAAAATATCCCAAAGCATTACAATATCTTAAAGAGGCTTATAAAATTCAAACCGCTATAGGAGAACAAAATGCTCCTATGACGCTGACTAATATTGGTGTTATATATTTTGAACTTGGTGAATATCAAAATGCAATTGAGTATTATGAGAAAGCTAAAGCAGGTTTTTCGAAAAATAATAATAAAAGAGGCTTTGCGTTGCTCAACAATTATTTAGGAGATTATTATAAAGAGCAAAATAATTTTGATTTAGCCAATGAAAGTTATCAGGAATCATTGGCCTTGTATGAAGAAATTCAAAATAAATTCGGGGCTTCTCTCGCTTTGTACAATATAGGGTTATTACTTCAGGAACAGAAAAAATACAATGAGGCAATACATTATGCCACAAAATCATTGGAGTATGCTCATGAAATTGGAGTTTTGGATCAGACTTTCCATTCAGAAGAATTATTGAGTGAATTGTATCAATCAACAAAGAATCCGGAAGCAGCACTGCTTCATTATAAAAATTTCATTATTGCCCGGGACAGCATCAACAATCAGGAAATGACCAAAAAGTTTGCTGAGGCGGAAATGAATTATGAATACAAGAAAAAAGAAGCTCTGCTTTCTGAAAAACACAAAAGGGAGATTCAATTCGTTATTTTCTCTATTTTGGGAGGTTTATTATTAATTGTTTTAGGACTTGTGGTTTATAACCGAATGCAGGTTAAAAGACAATTGACACTAAAAAAAGACCTTGCCGAATACGAACAGAAAGCCCTGCATTTACAAATGAACCCACATTTTGTATTCAACTGCCTGAGTTCGATTTCGAGTTTTATTGTACAAAACGGAACCGATTCGGCTTTAAAATATTTGTCAAAATTTTCGAAATTGATGCGTCTGACTCTTGAGTATTCTAAAGGTTCTCTTATTCCGATTGATAAAGAAATCGAAAGCCTTCGGAATTATCTGGAACTGGAACAGCTTCGTTTTGAGAATAAGTTTGAATTTGAAATTCATTCAAGTGAAAATGTTGAATTCAATGTGGGATTGCCTCCTTTGCTGATTCAGCCTTTTGTTGAAAATGCGATTCTTCACGGCTTGGTTCCCAAAGAAGGAAAAGGAAAAATAAATGTCGATTTTGATGTGCAAAACGAACAGCTGATCTGTACCATTACCGATGACGGTATTGGACTATCAGAATCAAAACTTTTAAAAGAAAATTCGGTTACGGCGCATCAGTCAATGGCGTTGGATATTACAAAAAAACGCCTTAAGATTATGGAATCTATTACATCCAAATCAGCAAGAATTGAAATTCTGGAATTAAATTCAAACAAACAAGCAGGTACAAAAGCAATATTGTATTTGCCTGTTCAATACATATCATAATACAAAGCCCATGATAACAGCATTACTAATTGATGATGATAAACATTTACGAACCGGTTTAAAAGCGCTTTTAGAACGTTATACCAATGATATTTTTATTATTGGTGAAGCCGAAAGTGTCAAAACAGGAATAGCTGCTATTGAAAAATTGCGCCCTCAGGTTATTTTTCTTGATATTCATCTCACTGACGGGACAGGTTTTGATATTTTGGAAAACCTTTCGAAAGTAAACGGAAAACTAAAGGCACATGTTGTTTTTATTACGGCCCATGAACAATATGCCTTGAAAGCGTTTAAATTCAGTGCTTTGGATTTTATTCTGAAACCCGTAGATCCGGAAGAATTACAGGATACAATAGTAAAAATAAAAGATGCTGCAGGTAAAAAGAATTCCTTTGAAAACATCGATTTGCTGCTCGAAAACATTCGGAAAAAAGTAGATAATTTCAAGCGAATCGCTTTATCAACAAGTGACGGAATTCATTTGTTTGAAGTAGCTGATATTATTCGGTGTGAGGCTAAAGCCAATTATACTGAATTTTTTATAAAAAATCACAAACCGGTTTTAATTTCAAAAACATTAAAAGAATATGAAGAAATGCTCGCAGAACATGGTTTTGAGCGTATTCATCAATCGCATTTAATTAACCTTTCTTATTTGAAATCCTATATAAAATCAGACGGCGGTTATGTAATTATGGCTGATAACAGCAACATTCCAATTGCCCAAAGCAAAAAGGAAAAATTACAGGAACTGATCAAATCCTTATAAGATATATCTCCAAACTATAAACTAATCCCAAATAAACCTTTTAATTATGCAAAGAAAAATACTTTTATTTGTGCTGTTACTAACCACGATAGTAAAGGCACAAAATGTTGCTGTCCCCGATGCAAATTTCAAAGCCAAATTGCTGGAAGCTGATGTTACAAATTCCATAGCACTAAATGCTGCCGGAATCTCAATTAAAATCGACGCCAACAATAATGGTGAAATTGATACAAATGAAGCCTTAACAGTATATCAGCTGAAAGTTTCGAATTCAGGAATTCTTAATTTAACCGGAATTAGCAGTTTTACAAATCTTAAAAATTTAGACTGTTCCAATAATATCCTTTTAAACCTTGATGTTACAGCTTTGACCAATCTGACGAACTTAAATTGTTCAGTCAATTATCTGACTACATTCAATGTTAGTACATTAACCAATCTTGTCAATCTTTTTCTTGATCAAAATCAGCTAACTAGTCTGAATGTTAGTGGTTTAAATAATCTTAAAATTTTATTTTGCAGCAATAATAAATTAATAAACCTTAATGTCAATGGTTCAACCAGTCTTAAGACTTTATTTTGCAGCAACAATCAACTTACAAGCCTTGATCTTAACGGGTTAACCAGTCTTGATATACTGCTCTGTGAAACTAATAAACTCGCCAGTCTTAATGTAAGCGGATTAACAAATCTTAAATCATTGCTTTGCAGCTATAATAATTTGGCTAACCTTAACTTAAATAGCTTAACAAATCTTGATAAACTGGAATGCAATTACAACCTGCTTACAAGTCTGGATGTTAGTACTCTGACTAAACTTACTTATCTTTCCTGTTTTTACAATCAAATTACAAGTTTAGATTTAAGTAATACAACTCTTTTAACCGAATTAAGTTGCGGCGAAAATCATATTACAACTTTAAATCTGAATGGCCTAAGCAGTCTTAAGACTTTGGCATGTTCATATCTGCCCAATAATTTAGTTATTAATGGATTTGATTTAACAGCTTTAAAAACTTTTCAATACACGGGAGCTAACTCGGTTTTAACTTTAAACGGTTTTCCTAATATTGAAAACCTCAATTTAAATTTAAGTCCTGCAAGTATCACATTAAATGTATCAGGGTTTAACAATCTTGCTAATATTTATATGTTTAATAATCAGACTACCAGTTTGACTGTAAACGGTTCAGGAACGACTAATATCAAATCTATCAACTGTTCTAATGGTCTATTGACAAGTTTAAATTTAAATGGTTTAAGTAATCTTGCTTCGCTAAACTGCAACAACAATAAACTGACAAGCCTAAATTTAACTAATTTAACTAATTTGACTTCCTTAAATTTTGGCATAAACAAAATCACTAATATCAATTTAAGCAGTGTTCCGAATTTGAAACATTTGGATTGCAATAATAACGTTTTGGGAAGTTTAGATATAAGCGGATTGTCAAATCTGGAATATTTAGATTGCTCGAATCATATTTCGATAAACGCAATAGGCAACCAAATTACTTCTTTAGCTGTTGGGGGATTAACAAAACTTAAATATTTAGATTGTTCCAATTATGGTTATAATGGGGTATTGGGAGCATTAGGAAACGTAATTACTTCTTTGGATTTGAATAATTTGACGTTGCTGGAACAATTAAAATGTTCCAAAAACCGCCTTCCTGCTTTAACTGTAAACGGATTGACTAATCTTACTACTTTAGATTGCTCTTATAATTTATTGACGAGTTTAGATTTGATTGGCCTGACTCAGATGACAAATTTGAATTATGGTCACAATCAATTGTCTAATCTTAATATGATTGGTTTAGTTAATATCAAAGAATTAGATTGTTCCTACAACACTATTAGCACTTTGAATGTTTCGACTATGCCGAATCTAACAACATTGAATTGTAGTTATAACACACTTACAACATTAGATTTAAGCGGATTAAACCAGCTTACTAAACTGCATTGTGGTAATAATTTACTAACCAATCTGGATGTAAATACCTTTACAAATCTGAACGAATTTAGTTGCAACAACAACAAATTGACAACTCTTGATGTTAATAATTTAACCAACTTGGTTTATTTACAATGTGGTTCTAATAAGCTTTCGAGTCTTAATTTAAATGGTCTTACTAAACTTCAGAGCCTATATTGCAGTGGTAATGAACTGATAAATCTTGATCTCAGCACTTTAATATTATTGAACTCTTTAGGCTGTAGTGTTAATCAGCTTACAGCTCTTGATCTTAGTAGTCTGACAAATCTTTTGGATATCGAATGCAGAAATAATCAGTTGACCAATATTGATATTAGTACTTTACCAAATCTAAAATTTATTGATTGCAGATTTAATCAGCTTACGAATCTTAACACAAGTAATTCTCCAAATCTTCATACTGTATCTTGTAGTAACAATCAAATTGCATCATTGGATTTAAGTGCATCAACCCGTCTTACTGGTTTGTGGTGCGAAAATAATTTACTTACTACTTTATTGATGAAAAATGGCAGTAATGAAACAAATCTAATATTTTCAGGCAATCCGGGTCTGGCTTATATTTGTGCAGATGATTCTCAAATCGCAAATGTACAATCACAATTGAATTCGTTGGGAATGACAACAACAGTGGCTAATTCTTACTGTAGTTTCACTCCTGGAGGACAACATAATACGGTGGTAGGAACTACAATATTTGACGGAAATAACAATGGCTGTAATCTCAACGATCCTTTGCATCCGAACATCAGAATTGATATAAACGATGGAACTACTACAGGTTCTGCTTTTACCAATACTGATGGAACTTCTACATTCTATACGCAGGCCGGAAATTACAGTATCTTTCCAAACATAGAAAACGCAGGAGCTTTCAATATCTCACCTGCATCAGCAACAATTAACTTTACAGATAATAATTACAATACGAATTACCAAAGCTTTTGTTTGTCAGCAAATGGCGTACATCCGGATGTAGAAATAGTAATCAGCCCAATCACGCCTGCAAGACCGGGCTTTGATTCAGTATACAGAATTGTCTATAAAAACAAAGGGAATCAGGTACTTTCAGGTAATATTACGTTAGCTTTTGATGATTCAAAAATGGATTTACTTTCTGCTACTCCTGTGGTTGATACCGAAACAACGAATAATTTAGAGTGGGCGTATAATGGTTTGCTGCCTTTTGAAAGCCGTACGATTGATTTGGAATTCAATGTAAATACACCATTAGAATCACCAGCGGTAAATAATGGAGATATATTCCACTTTATAGTTGCCATAACGCCTGTTGCCGGAGATGAATCACCTGCTGATAATAGTTTTACGTATCATCAAACTGTTGTAGGTTCATTTGACCCTAATGATATTACATGCCTGGAAGGTGAAAGCGTTTCTCCAAGCACCATTGGTGATTATTTGCATTATATCGTCAATTTTGAAAATACCGGAACGTATGAAGCTGAAAATATAGTTGTGAAAATTGCTGTTGATGAAACTAAATATGATCTTAGTTCTTTGCAGCTATTAAATTCATCACATTCTTCTAAGACTGTTATTCACGGGAATATTGTTGAATTTGTTTTTGAACAAATCCATTTGGCTGCTTCTTCTACTTCCAAGAAGAAAGATCCTGTAGGTGGTCACGGAAATATTTTGTTTAAAATAAAAAGCGTAGATGATCTTCTTAAAGGTGATTACGTAGACAAAACGGCTAATATCTTCTTTGATTACAATGCACCAATTGAAACCAATAAAGCTGAAACCGTTTTTGAATCATTAGGAAATAAGGATTTTGAAGTTGATAAAAGTGTTTCATTATATCCAAATCCTACTAAAGGTAATGTAAATATCAGCAGTGATACTATTATAAAATATATTGAACTGTTTGATGTTCAGGGAAGATTGCTTCAAACTGCAATTGAAAATGATACTACAGCTAAGTTTGATATTTCGAATAAACCAAATGGTCTTTACTTTGTCAGAATCACTACTCAAAAAGGAAGCAAAGTAGAAAAATTAATTAAGGAATAAATTTAGGTACATTATTTATTCTGTTTAAAAGCCTTTCAAAGTCATTGATTTTGAAAGGCTTTTTTGATGTGATTCTTTTTTTAGACTATTCTAACCTTTGATAGGATTTGAAGATTTAAGTAAGGAAATTATCTTTTTTAAAATTTATTCGTCGTATTTGTCTTTTGGTGTAAATTTATCAATCAAATTGTTTACTGTCAAAAAATTATAACCAATGTCAATAGTTTTATCTTTACATTTAAAGTATCTGCCGTCTGTATATATTATTTCCCTTTTATTTTCATCATTCCAAAATTGAATTTGGTAACTATTTTCAAATTTATAATTGGTTTCTTTTCCCTTAAGTATTTCTGTTAAAAGATAAAAACTTTCAGATTTGGTTAGATCGTAAATTTGATTTCCTTTTGTAAAACTTATTCTCCATATTGATAGTAAAGGTTTCTTCGTTTTCAATGGAATCAATCTTACTTGTTGGTATAAGTATCTAACAGGTGTATAAGCCCAGATTAGAGCAGTAGGCGATTGTCTTCCATAATCGCTAATAGATTTTACTATTTGATTGTTTTTGATAAATGTTATAGTAACTGTCTCGTCATCGGTCCAATTTCCTCTATAATTACCTTCAAGATTCTTTATATCGGCTTTTTTAAAACTAGTTTGAATTTTTTGATATTCATTTTTGGTAATCTTGGATTTAAAAAAACCGTTTTGAGTATTGTAATATTGGCCATTATATAAGATATTGCCATTCTTGTCAATACTTATGTTTAATACCGGGCACGAACCGTAACATCCTGAAGAAGAAACTATGATTTTGTCATAATTTTCATTTGGGTTCATTTTGTATTTTGTTCTCGCATATTTTGCAAAGATACTGTCACTTATTTTTGTTGTTAATGTATCTCCAATAATCGAATGTATTTTTTGATTCTCCCAAGTTTTAGTCACTAAATCTAATATTTGTAGGCTGTCGTTTTCAATCTTATATTTAGTTTCTATTCCTAAAAAAAATGTCTTTCTCTCTTCTCTTTCCTTTGCGTCAATTCTTTTAAAATAACCAGATTTGTTTTCGCATAAATTATTTTCTAAAAATATATATCCTGGTATATGGTTGCCAAAAGGAGAAGGTGGTGGAAATTTAATATCCTTATTTTTTTGCGGTTTTCTTTGGTCTTCTGTTTTAATGTAAATCCACTCACCAAGTATATCTTTACTTAGTTGCTTGTCATTATTTTTTTGACAAGAGTATAAAAAGAAAACGGTTAAAGCGCAGAGTATGATTTTTGAATTCATAAATATATTTTAGTCTTACAGTTTTGTAAATATAATTGATTTTTGAGGCAATATTTAGAAAATATATTTAGCGTGGTAATTTGAAATCAAAAAGCGGAAACCTTTATAAATAAAGATTTCCGCTTTGATGTGATCATGGAGGGATTTGAACTTACGGATGCCAGCCTCTACAGAATTATTCTGCTCAAATTAAATTCTTAGAAACAAAATCCCAGCTTGTTTTAACAGATTCCAGTGGATTTGGAGAGTAATTCGTTTCCTGCTCTACAAAAAAGTGCTTCATTCCGGATAGTTTAGCCTGTGCGAATATGTCTTTAAAGTTGATGCTTCCTTCGCCAACTTCGGTATTCCATTCTGCTTTGGATTTGTCCATGTCTTTTACGTGCCACATAGTAAATCGGCCCGGATTCGCTTTGAACATTTGCAAAGGATCATTTCCTGAACGGACTACCCAGTATAAATCCAGTTCAAAATCAACTAACTTTTTATCGGTTTCCTGTAGTAAAATATCATATCCTGTTTGATTTCCATACTTTTTAAATTCAAAATCATGGTTGTGATACGCTAATTTTAATCCTGATTGTTTGCATAAAACGGCTGCTTCATTTATTTTCTGCGCAATTCGTTTGTAATTGTCTAAGTCACTTCTTAATTGTTCATCTAAATACGGAACCGTTATGTATTCACTTCCTAATTGATTAGCTCCTTCGATACAGGCTTTTAGGAAATCAGCATTATTGTCTTTTATAAAAGAATTAAAATCATAATGTCCGCTTGGTGCTTTTAGGCCATTGTCAACTAATATTTTTTTGAAATCTTTTGCAGCAGTACCAAAAAAGCCTTTATCAGCTGAGAATCCATACGTTTCTACTTCTTTGTAACCCGATTTAGCCACATGTTCCAGAACTCCTTTTACATTTTTAGAAAAATCTTCTCTCAAAGTATACAGCTGAAGTCCGATATTTTTTGGCTTAGCCGAAAACGCTAGGGAAGGAGCGATTGCCAATGCACCTAAAGCCAGACCACTATTAATTATAAAATCTCTTCTCTTTATCATTGTTTTACTTTATTAAATTAGATATCACAAATTGCAATTGCCTTTTTCAAAGAGGCTATTTTATCTTTTTGTTTTGGAATAAATTCTTGTCCCACAAAACCTGTAAAACCAGTATTTGCAATAGCTTTCATTATTGCACTATAATTGAGTTCCTGCGTTTCATCGATTTCATTTCGACCCGGAACACCGCCTGTATGGTAGTGAACAATGTATTTGTGGTTTTCCTGAATGGTTCTGATAACATCGCCTTCATCAATTTGCATATGGTAAATATCATAGAGCAGCTTGAAATTTTCAGAGTTGATTCGTTTCGCCAGTTCAACTCCCCAGGATGTTTTGCTGCATTGATAATCTTTGTGGTTGATCTTGCTGTTCAATAGTTCCATAACCAGGATTACGTTATGTTTCTCTGCTAATGGAATCAATTTCTGTAACCCAAGCATGCAATTATTCCAGCCTTCTTCATCTGTTTTTCCTCTTGTGTTTCCACTAAAGCAAATCAGGTTTTTGTAGCCCGCCTCAGCAACCAGCGGAATCATTTCGGTATAATTTTTAATCAGCTGTTCATGAAATTTCTGATCGTTGAAACCGTCGACAAGATTTAATTCGGCTCCATTGCACATAGTCGAGACAAGATTGTGTTTTTTCAGTACCGGCCAGTCTTTTGGACCCACCAGATCAATACCGGTAATTCCAATTTTTTTCGCTTCTGAACAAAGCGTTTCAATATCAAAATCATTAAAGCACCAACGCGCTACCGAATGATTAATTTTTCCTTTCAGCATTGCATCTGATTTAGATTCTTCTTCAGGCTTAGCCAAAGCAAATAAATCCGTCGGCACACCTAAGCTCACAGTTCCGGCAAGAATACCTTTTATAGCAGTTCTTCTGTCAAAAGTTGTACTCATTAATTTTTTTACTTTAAAAATACTCAAATTTCATTTGCCAGTTTATTTTTTTCCTGAAATAAAAGCGCAAAAATCAAAAATACGGCAAAAGCGATTCCGGCAGGGATAATCCATACCATTAACCAGTTAACTGTTCCTTCAACAGTTTTATAATTATCCGTAATCCATCCTGCAACAGCAAATCCAATCAACATTCCGATACCGTAAGTAGCCAATGTAATCAAGCCCTGAGCGGCACTTTTGTATTTTTCGCCTGCTTTAGAATTGGTATAAATTTGCCCGGATACAAAGAAAAAATCGTAACAAATTCCGTGTAAAGCGATTCCGGTAATTAGCATGAAACTCAAATCACCGCCATTTCCATAAGCAAATAAAACGTAGCGGATAGCCCAGGCTAACATTCCAACCAGAATTGTCTTTTTAAAACCAAAACGTGCAAAAAATACAGGAATTAACAATAAAAACAACGCTTCGGATATCTGGCCGATAGCCATTTTTCCTGTTGGATTTTCAACCCCGGCAGCCGTAAGGAAAGGGTGTGCATTTTGATAATAAAAAGCTAAAGGAATACAAATCAGTATCGATGAAATAAAGAATATCAGGAAATTTTTGTCTTTCAAAAGCTTTAATGCATCAAGGCCAATAATATCACCAATTCTAATTTTTCCTTCACTAACTTTTGGAGGTGTTTTTGGCAAAGTAAAACTCAATAAGCCTAAAACCAAAGCTGCAATTCCGGCCAATAGAAATGTATTTTTAAGCAATCCGTTAGAAACAGCTTCTGCTGAATCCCAATGAAAGAAGAAACTAATAGACAATCCGGCTAAAATCCATCCAATTGTACCCCAAACCCTGATATTTGCAAATTCCTTCTCCGCATCTCTCATCTGATTAAATGCTACAGAATTTACTAAAGCCAGTGTTGGCATATACAAAACCATATAACTCAATACATATACATAAAACATTCCAACATCTGTCGATTGATACATTTGGTACATTAAAAAAGCACCTGCTAAATGTAAAATACCTAAGATTTTCTCCGCATTAAAATAACGATCTGCAATCAAACCTATAATAAAAGGAGCAATGATGGCTCCCCAGGATTGGGTAGAAAAAATGGCTGCTGTTTCTGAACCGGAAGCTTTCAGGTTGCTTCCTAAAAAAGTGCCAAGAGTCACAAACCATGCTCCCCAGATAAAAAATTCCAGAAACATCATTACAGATAATTTAATTCGGATAGTTGTATTCATATATAGTGGTTAATTTGGTTAGATAGGTTTTGAACTAATATTATTTACAGCCGGTTGTAGTTTCCATAGTATTCCATTCTTTAATAGAAATATTGCGGTACCATACATTATTACCGTGGTCCTGCAAAGCAATTTTTCCTTTTTTGAATGTTCCGAAAGCCGGCCATGCTGTAAATTTACTTCCGGCAACCAAGGCTTTAAAATTGTCGTCCCAAAGTACCGTTTCAACAACGATTACTCCGTTTAAAACTAAGCTCAGTTTTCCGTTTTTACATACCACTTCTGCTGTATTCCATTCTCCAACAGGCTTAACCGGTTCTGATTTGCTTTTAATTAAATCATATAAATCTCCGGCGCGGTGTTTCGTTATTTTTCCATCAGGATGGCCATCATTATCCAAAACCTGCATTTCTAAACCAGTTTCATAAGTATTTGCATATTTTTGCGGGTTTTCATTCACATAAAAAATAATTCCGCTATTCGCATTTGGAGAAACTTTCCATTCTAATTTTAAATGGAAATTTTCGTATTCGACATCTGTTACTAAATCTCCACCCTGACCGTTTTTGGCTGCTTCCGGGTCAAAATGCAATACGCCATCTTCCACTTTCCATCCGGCACTTGCTGTGGTTTTTCCATAAGTATGCCAGCCTGTTGTCGTTTTTCCGTCAAAAATAGGTTTAAACCCTTTTTGAGCCTGCAGGGTTTGTAATAAAGTGAGTGCTAATACTGCTGTGATAATCTTTTTCATGGTTTTAATTTTAATTTAATATTTTAAAAAGTCAGGTTTTTCCAGCCTTCTCTATAATCGCGTTTTACAAATTGGTTTACATCATCTACATTGGTTACTTTCTTGGCATCATTATCCCAAAGTAATTTAACGGAACGACCCGGGTACACATCTTCACCAAGTACTTCTTTGTGTAAATCATAACCTCTTACGGCAAGATTAGCCATCAATAAAGCCTCTGTTAAAGGTCCTGCAATTTCAAAAGGAGAACTTAGTTCTTTTTTACCATATCCTGCAATACATCCTTCAATCCATTGTTTTTGATGGCCATTCGCACCGTCTTTTACACGAGGATATTTCTCTTTTATTTTTAGATTTTCATTACGGCTTAAAGGCAATAATCTTGGATTTTCACTATAGGTATCACAAAGCATTTTTCCTTTTGTTCCAATGAATAAAGTACCGTTTCCTCCATCACCAAATATTTCGTTAGCACCTAATTCTTCAGGGCGGTCAGGCTGGATACCACCATCCATCCAGTGAATTTTGATGTCGCCTTTCGTTTTATTAGTTTTTGGAAAAGTTAATGTTACATGACTTGATGGTGGACAGCTGTCCGGAAAATAACCTCTTCTGAATTCATCAACATAAACAGAGCCAACGCTGCACTGTACATCTTTGGCATATTTTAGATTCAATACAGAAAACGGTGCTTCCATCAAATGGCATCCCATATCTCCTAATGCACCAGTTCCATAGTCCCACCAGCCACGCCAGTTGAACGGTACTAATTTGTCTACGTAATTTTTATAGGGTGCAGTACCAAGCCATAAATCCCAGTCTAGTTCTTTAGGAATTTCGGTTTTTGCTGTTGACCACGGAATTCCCTGTGGCCAGACAGGTCTGTCTGTCCAGGCGTAAACCGTATGTACATCACCAATTAAACCAGCTTCGTACCATTCTTTTAAAATTCGGGTACCATCATTAGATGATCCCTGATTTCCCATTTGTGTGACTACTTTATAACGTGCAGCTGCCTGAGTCATCATATGTGCTTCGTAAATGTCATGCGCTATTGGCTTTTGTACATAGACATGTTTGCCTAACTGCATGGCTGAAAAGGCCTGAATGGCATGATTGTGATCGGGTGTAGAAACGGAAACTGCGTCAAAATTTTTATGCTCTTTGTCCAGCATTTCACGCCAGTCCTTGTAGAATTTTGCTTTCGGAAAAGCTTTTACGCTATCTGCGGCTTTTCTTGTATCAACATCACATAAGTAAGCAATATTGGCGATGCCGCTTTTTTCAAAAGATGCAATATCTGATCTTCCTTTTCCACCAATTCCAATACTGGCAATTGTTAATTTGTCACTGGGAGCCACAAATCCTCTACCCATTACATGTCTTGGAATAATCATAAATGCGGCAGTCGCCAGCACTCCTTTTTTTAAAAAATCCCTGCGTATATTCGATTCTGGTTCTTTGCTTTTATTGAAGTCCTGATCCATTAGGCTTTAATTTATTTGTTTAATGATAGAATGTATATTGCAATTTTCTTTGCATCGTCTTTTTTTAATGCAGAATGAGCCGACATAGGTATTGGTCCCCAAACTCCGGAACCTCCCTTTATAATTTTCTCCGATATATATTTGATGTTTTTATCATTCATGGGATATTTTTTTGCAATATCCAAATAGGAGGGACCCACTACTTTTTTGTCTACTTTGTGACAGGTTGCGCAATCTTGCTTCTTAATGATTGCTTCTCCGTCTGAAGCCTGGAATTTTCCTATTGCATTATATCTTGTTGAAATCGATTCATAATTTGAAAAAGAGCACAAACCACCCAAGGCTATTATTGCAACTAAAATTTTAATTTTCATATTCTATTAATTAAACAAATTTATATTCCTAAATTTTTCCTGTTAAGCTGTGTATTGGTTTCGACTGCAGCAAAATCATCAAAAGCCTTATCTGTCACTTTGATAATGTGTTTCTTTATAAATTCGGCTCCTTCACGGGCACCATCTTCCTGATTTTTTAAACAGCATTCCCATTCCATTACGGCCCATCCTTTGTAATCGTATTGTGCCAGTTTGCTAAAAATAGTTTTAAAATCAATCTGACCATCACCAGGTGAGCGATAACGGCCTGCACGGTTCAGCCAATTTTGATAACCTCCAAAAGTGCCTTGTTTTCCTGTTGGATTAAACTCAGCATCCTTAACATGGAAAGCTTTGATTCGTTCATGGTAAAAATCGATGTACTGAATATAATCCAGTTGTTGGAGTACAAAATGTGAAGGATCATATAGTATGCAGGCGCGCTCATGATTATTTACGGCTTTAAGAAACATTTCGTAAGTCTCACCATCAAATAAATCTTCTCCCGGATGAATTTCATAGCAAACATCTACACCATTTTTATCGAATTCGTTAAGAATTGGTAACCAGCGATTTGCCAGTTCTTTGAATCCATCTTCGATTAAACCTGGCGGACGTTGTGGCCAGGGATGAAAATACTGCCATAATAAAGAACCGCTAAAAGTTGCATGCGCATTAAGGCCTAAATTTTGAGATGCTTTTGCTGCATAATGCAATTGCCGGACCGCCCATTCCTGTCTTGCTTTTGGATTTCCCCGAAAAGACTGTGGAGCAAATCCGTCAAAAAAGTCATCATAGGCAGGATGTACAGCAACCAGCTGACCTTGTAAATGAGTAGAAAGTTCAGATATTTTTAATCCGTATGAACCCACTATTCCGGTAAGTTCATCAGCATATGTTTTGCTTTCGGCTGCTTTTTGCAGATCAATAAACCGGGAGTCTAAAGTAGGAATCTGTATTCCTTTAAAATCAAGATTTGCGGCCCATTGGCAAATGCCTTCCAAAGAATTAAACGGAGCTTCATCAGATATAAACTGGGCTAAAAAAACCGCAGGTCCTTGCATTGTGGTCATTAGTAGTAATTTAAATTATAAATTCAGTCCATTTTTGTGATGATTTTCCGGAAGCGATTACATTTTCTATAAAAGCCATTCCACGTACACCATCTGCTGCTGTTGGAAAATCCAGCATGTTTTCTGTTGGTTCTTTGCCTTCTGATTTTGCTTGTAAAGTCAGCGCAAAATTCTTGTATAAATTCCCAAAAGCTTCCAGATACCCTTCCGGATGTCCACTTGGAATTCGGGTATTAAATGCTGCAATTGGGGATAGATATCCGTTTCCGGTACGATATAATTGAGCAGGGGCGTTCTGCCATTTTACAATTAAAGTGTTCGGCTCCATTTGATGCCATTCAAGACCTCCTTTTTCTCCGTAAACTTTAATTTTTAAGCTGTTTTCTTCACCGGCAGCAATTTGGGTAGCTACCAAAATTCCATTGGCACCATTATTAAATTTAAGCAGTACATTTCCGTCATCATCCAGTCTTCGGTTGGCAACGACTGTATTGATATCGGCACAAATTTGGGTAATTTTTAATCCTGAAATATATTCTGCCAAATGTGCGGCATGAGTTCCAATATCACCCATACAACCGCTGACTCCGCTTTTGGATGGATCTGTTCTCCAGGCTGCCTGCTTGTTGCCTGCGTTTTCAAAGTCGGTACTCAACCAGCCCTGTGGATATTCAACCATTATTTTTCGAATCGCTCCAAAGTCATTTTCGGCTACCATTTTTCGGGCTTGTTTTACCATCGGATAACCTGCGTAAGTATGGGTTAAACAGAGATAAAGCCCTGTTTGTTTTACTTTTTGTTCTAATAATTTGGCTTCCGCTAAAGTCAGTGTCATCGGTTTATCCAAAACAACATGGAAACCATTTTCTAATGCCAGCATAGCAGGAGCAAAGTGGGCATGATTTGGGGTTACTATCGAAACAAAATCCATTCTTTCCTTAGGAGATAATTTTGCTTCGGTTTCAATCATTTGAGTATAGGATTCGTAACATTTGTCCTGAGATAAACCTAATTCTTTACCCGATTCAAGGGATACATCAGGATTAGAGCTAAAAGCGCCACAGTGCAATTCAATTAGCCCATCCATGTTGGCTGCAATACGATGAACTGCTCCAATAAAAGCATTTTTACCACCGCCAATCATTCCCATTTTTAACTTTCTCATATTTGAATAATCCTATATTTAAATGTTCTTTTTCTTTAATTCTTTTACAGCGTAATCCACAGCTCTGGCAGTTAAGGCCATGTAGGTCAGCGAAGGATTTTGGCAAGCGCTGGAAGGCATGCATGAACCATCTGTAACAAAAACATTGCTTACTTCGTGCATCTGGTTCCATTTGTTAAGTACAGATTCTTTTGGATCATTCCCCATTCGGGCTGTTCCCATTTCGTGAATAGTCATTCCCGGATAGCAGCCATTATCGTAAGCTTTTACGTTTTTGGCACCTGCAGCTTCAAGCATTTCTGCGGCATCATACATCATGTCTTCGCGCATTTTAGCTTCATTCTCCTTGTATTCGCAGTCAATTGCCAATACAGGCTGTCCCCATTTATCTTTTTTAGAATGGTCGATGTATACTTTGTTTTCGTAATAAGGAAGCATTTCTCCAAAACCGCCTAATCCCATTGTCCATGATTCAGCCGGCCTTGATAAAATTTCTTTGAAATCCCCGCCAAAGTCTAATTCGGCCACTTCTTTGTGCCAATGCCCTCTGCTTGCTGCACCCTGATAACCAAAACCACGTAAATAATCTCTTTTGTCATCTTTAAAATTTTGGTATCTTGGAATGTAAATACCGTTGGCTCTTCGTCCATATGTGTATTTATCCTCAAAACCTTCAACAGTTCCTTCTGCGCCACATCTAAAGTGGTGATCCATTAAATTATGTCCAAGGTGTCCGCTGCCATTACCCAACCCATTTGGATGGGCTTCAGAAGTCGAATTCAGTAAAACAAAAGTGGAGCCTAAAGTTGATCCGTTTACAAAAACAATTTTGGCATAAAATTCCATACTTTCATTAGTCTGACTATCGATGACCATTACCCCTTTTGCTTTTTTGGTCTCCTTATCATAAATAATATGATTGACAATCGAATAGGGACGAACTGTTAGTTTTTTTGTCGCCATTGCTGCCGGCAAAGTAGAAGACTGCGTACTGAAGTAAGCCCCAAAAGGACAGCCTCTGCTGCATAAATTTCTATACTGGCAGCTGCCTCTTCCTAAATGAGGTACGGTTAGATTGGCTGTACGACCAATAGTCAATATTCTGGATTTATTGTAATGTTTTTCGATGCGTTCTTTTACGGATTTTTCAACGCAGTTCATATCCATTGGAGGTAAAAACTGGCCATCAGGCAACAAAGGCCAACCTTCATTTTGGCCACTTATACCGGCAAATTTTTCTACGTAATCGTACCATGGAGCAATATCTTTGTATCGGATTGGCCAGTCATTTCCGTGACCATCTTTTTTATTGTCTTCGAAATTGATATCACTGAAACGATAGCTTTGACGCCCCCACATTAAGGACTTACCACCAACGTGAAAGCCTCTGTACCAATCAAAACGTTTGTCCTCTGTGTATGGGCATTCCAAATCATTCACCCACCAGCTTTCATTAGCTTGTTGATAGGGATAATCTCTGGTCTGCACCGGATGTGTTCTCTTCTGTTCCTGGGTTAATTGTCCGCAATAGGCTATTTCCCAAGGCGCCTTCATTGCCGAATCATAATCTTTAATATGTTCGATATTTTCACCGCGTTCTAACATCAGGACTTTTAATCCTTTTTGCGTTAATTCTTTGGCTGCCCATCCGCCACTTATTCCTGAACCTATAACAATTGCGTCATAAGTATTTTGTTTTTTTAAATCGGTATTGATATTCACGATGTCTTTTTAATAAATTAGTAAAATGAGTTGAAGGTGCTTTGACTTTATATGGCCCAGGCTTTCTGTCCGGGTATATAATCTACATTTCCATCGTATTTTCCCGGTATCGGCAAATATTCTCTTGCAATTGTACAGCCGATTTCTGAAGAAAAATAACCTAATAAAGTTAAGTCTCTGGCAATCAAAAAGAATGATGGTTCTTTGTTGTTGTCTATTGTCTGTTGTTTTAATTCATTCATAAGAAGTTTCTTTTCTTCAGCATTAAGGCTTAGAAATTCTTTATTGAATTTAGTTTTGCTTAAAGTCAGCATATCCTCATAGCCTTTCTTAAAGACTTGCTGAAGATTGGGAGGGTAGCAATCTTTTATGATTAATGGTATTAAAGTGCCAAGACCAGCCGCTTTTGCTCCGGGAGAATTTGTGGTTGTCGGCAAAATAATTTCGGCAAACTCGGCAAGGATTTCTTCATCCGTGGCTAAAAATGAATAGGCATAATTCTGTTCGGGATTATAAATAGTAAAACTTTCAAATAAAACACCCATTGTTGTGGCAGAGATTGCTCCACCCATCAAATAAGCAATCTTTTTTAGTGCGTCTCTTCTCTCCATTGCAAAATATTAAAAATACTGTGTAAATATTACGGATAATTTAATTATCAATACTTTACAATAATAATAAAAAAAGACTTGTATTTTTATTTTAAAACTTAATTAATTGTGTAAAATTAATAATCCTCATATAATAAAACGTTTTAGTAGTTATTTTTAAAAACATATGACGTCAGTTAGGAAGAAGTAAGAAAAAATGTAAAATTTTAAGAGCGTGTTTTTTGACAAAATAGATGAATAGGTTTGATTTGGTAATCTTATTCTTGTTATTAATAATATAATTAGGGGAGTTCGCTATTGGAAATGCTAAAATGAGATATTAAATTAGTGGGTTTATCTAATATAAATTTGAATTACTTGTTTGTAGATTTCGGAATCAAATAATAATGTTTTGAAGCCTGAAAAATTTATACCTAAAAGCAGTTTGTTTAGAAAATTAAATTAGTTTTATGCCTGAGATTGCATAGATTTTTGAAAAAATAAGGTTAAAAACATCAGAAGAACTGAAGTCGAATAATAATTCTAAAAATTAAGTTTAAACAATATATGAGAAATAACATAATTAATATTTTCATTGGAGTAGTGCTTCTAATTTCTGGTCTTTGTTTGCATAACTCAAATAATGGGGTAGCTTCATCAGTATTTTTGAAATATTTAGGTGTTGTATTGGTAATCTATGGAACATTCGTTATTCTTACTAAGGCCATAAAAATTATTATTTCTTTAAATACTAAATATAAAAAATTGACCACTTTTGAAAAAAACAACAAAAGAGTTATTCCTGATTTTGTTAGAAAAATACTTGAATATCGATTAGAAAACAATAAAGACATTAATTTTGAGATACCAAACTACGGAAAATTTCAAATCATTAATTATAATGTTGATAAAGGAAATGATTTTAACAATCCCTACCATATTCTGAAAGAAATTGATGAGCATATTGGAAGATATTTTTTTCCGGTAATAAGTTATTCTAAAATTATTCCATTCGCAGTCAATAATAATTATAAATTTCTATTTGTAGAAGAAGGTAAAAAAGATGTGGTTTTGATTGATTTGGATTCTGAGGATACAAGGCCATTAATTTTAAAAAGCAAAATTGACTACTATATAGATATAAATAAACTTGAATTAAGAAAAGAAGGATACTATTATAACGGCTTGAAAAAAATAGAAGATATAATAGATAAAAACAATTACTTTTTTGATGTTTCGGATTGTATTTTTGAGGGTAAAGATTATTTTGAATTTTTTGCTAAAAGCTTTAATTTATTAGAAAAGAATTTAGTTTTTTCTTTTTCATCCGTTGAAGAGACCGAACAAAGCTATATTTTGAATTTAAACATTGAAGATAAATCAAAAAAAATAAAACTAGAAAAATCCAGTCATTATATAGACAGTGAGAATTTTATTGGCATTTTGAACGAAATACTATCGTTGTTAAATTACAATCAAAAGCAATACTACTTGATTTCAAATAATATCTGTGATTTTGGAGTTGTATTGGCAGACGAAAAAACTTTTCAGGTTTTATCTGACAACGGCTGTATTGAGCTTAATGAAGTAAAGCTGAATTCTGATGAGTTAATTTATATCCGGAAATATAATGATTTAATAAGAGAAATTGAGAATATAGAATTTCATCTAAATATAGTTAAAAAGGATAATGAAATTGAAAAGGAATTACTGTATAATTTCTTCTATAAAACAGATTATGAATTTGATAGCTCTGGAATGAATGTGCTGCAGCAGAGACTGAAAGTTTATCTGAAAAAAGCTGATTCTGGTTATGATGTTTATTTTACAAAATAAACTATTAACTCCTAATTGAGTTTATTGAAGGCTATACGGGTCAAACTGAAAAGCGACATTGTCGGGATATTGAATTAGTGTATAAAAGAAAAACACCTGTATTTACAGGTGTTTTTGCTTAAATAAAAGATTGAAACGTGACCATGGAGGGATTTGAACCCTCACGCCCTTGCGAGCACCACCCCCTCAAGATGGCGAGTCTACCGTTTCTCCACATGGCCGAAAAAGAAAAAAGGTCAAGTAAATGAATACTCGACCTTTTGTGACCCGACTGGGGCTCGAACCCAGGACCCCATCATTAAAAGTGATGTGCTCTACCGACTGAGCTATCGAGTCATTGCTTCAAGAAACTTAATTTGTTAATCACAAAATTTGTGACCCGACTGGGGCTCGAACCCAGGACCCCATCATTAAAAGTGATGTGCTCTACCGACTGAGCTATCGAGTCATTATGTCTCTTGAACGCGGGTGCAAATATAAGGAGTTTATTTTATTATTTCCAAGCAAAATTATTATAAATTTGTCTTTTTTTAACCAAATCTCACAATGCCTTAGTTTATAAGGTTTTATTAAAATGAAAAAAATCATATTATTAGGTTATATGGGTTGCGGAAAGTCTACAATTGCCCAAAATTTATCAAAAACTACCAATATCCCGTTTTTGGATTTAGATAATTGCATCGAAAAAAAGGCAAATTTGTCTATAAAAGAGATTTTCGAGAAGCATGGAGAAATCTATTTTAGAAAATTAGAGCATGAAATGTTTGTGGAATTACTTCAATCTTCAGAAAACAGCATAATCGGTCTGGGAGGCGGAACACCATGTTACGCTAATAATCATGAATTATTAAAAAGAGATGATGTTGTCTCGATTTATTTAAAAGCTTCAATAGATACTTTATATAATAGGTTGGTGTATAATAAAAGTAAGCGTCCGTTAATTGCGAATATGGATGAGGAAGAAATGAGAGAGTTTATTGCGAAACATTTGTTCGACAGAAGCTTTTATTACAACCATGCGCAACATAAAGTTTCTGTCGATGATAAAACCGTTGAGGAAACAGTTCAGGATATTTTGGAGATATTAGCTTAAAGAGGCGTAATTGCCTCCGTTTTCATCAAAAACAACCTTTACATGTTCTAATAAAGAGGTGGAGAGTGAAATTCCTTTGAAATCGGCTTTTACAGGATATTTTTTGTGGTTTCTGTCTACAAGTACTGCAGTTTTGAATTTCTTTAACGGAACGTCAAGAAAATGGCGAACAGCATAGATTAATGTAGTTCCCGAATTCAGGACATCATCAACCAGTACTAAGCCTTTGTTTTCGTATTCTGTAACAGCCAAAGATGTTTTTATTGGTAATTGAGGGTTTTGTTTGTCGACGATAACTTCGCACAAAGAAATTTTAAGGGTAGATATGTTGCTTAAGGCTAAAGCAATTTTTTCTGCAAAAATAGATCCATTGGAAGCAATTCCGGCAATCACAACTTCATCTTCATCAACAAAAGTCTCGTAAATTTGATAGGCTATACGTTTTATTTTATGTTCAATTTCCTGATTGGTTAAGATGATGTTTTGGCTCATGATTTATTTTTTTGCTAAAGTACAAATTTTAGCTATTTAGAATTTAGATTATTGGGATTTTAGATTTAGTTAGACATCTTCTTCTTCATCGAAAATTTCATTCCCATACTCGTCAATATCCCTGCGGTCTTTTTTGGTTGGTCTGCCTGTTCCACTTTTACGGTAATGTTCTTTTGAAAGTTTTAATAGTTCTAAATGAGCGTAAGCTTCAGGAGGTGTCTCGTTTTTTCTGTAAATATCGACAAGTTTTGCGCCCACACGGCTTTCAGGAATGTCAAGAACGGTTATGATTTGTGTAATCTGATCTTTTCTAAACGTAATTCTGTCTGTAGGAAAAACTTCTTTGGATGGTTTTGCTACCTGGCCATTTACCGTAACATGGTTCTTTTTACAGGCTTCTGTAACCATATTTCGGGTCTTGTAATATCGTACGCACCAGAGGTATTTATCTATTCGCATAATTTTTCTAAAATCGGAGTTAAATTCTTTACAAAAATAAATCAATATTGTATCTTGCGCACCTAAAAAATTAACAATAATGAATAAATTTAAATATTTTTTTATTTTACTGATTACTGCAACTGCTTTGATTTCTTGTAATAAAGATGATGATGATAAGGTAGAAACTGTTCCTTTGAGAGATTATCAAGAGCAATACTTAAAAGATAATGATTCAATTTTAAAATATTTAAAAACCAACTATATTGAAGAGGTTACTGCTGATTTTGATGTGAAAATAACTAAAATTCCTGCAGGTGGGACGCAAAAGTCTATATTCGATCAAACCCAATATCCTTTACTCACAAGGAAGGTTTATAATGATAATATTTATTACACCGTATATTATTTAGTATTAAATGAAGGTGTTGGAGAGGCTCCGTGTAATTATGATAATATCTATACGTCTTATGTAGGTACTTTATTGGATGGGACTGTTTTTGATACATCAAATAATTTTGGAAGATCTTTTTCTTTAGATGGTTTAGGTTCAAATGGAGTTTTTGTGGATGGCTGGAAGGAAATTTTTCCTAAATTCAAATCAGGAAAAGCGAATCCTGTAAATGCTGATGGTACAATAACTTATAGTAATTTTGGCGCAGGAATGATGTTTTTGCCTTCCGGTTTGGCTTATTATGGTGGAGGTTCAGGGGCAATTAAGTCTTATACTCCTATAGCTTTTAGTTTTAAATTGTTTGATATCCAAAGATTAGATCATGATGGGGATGGTATTTTTGATATTAATGAAGATATTAATGGGGATGGCTATGTATATGATTTTCGTAATAAAGAATTATATGCTAATCCTCCTGCTGAATTAATTGATGATACTGATGGGGATGGTCTTGCTAATTTTATTGATATTGATGATGATGGTGACGGGTATACAACGTATCTGGAAATTACAAAGCCAACCGCTGAGGTAGGGGGTACTTTTGGACCAAGTAAATATTATCCTTTTGAGGCATTTGTTGTTGTGGATGATCCGGCAACACCAAATACAAATGAAGCCTTAAACAGTGAGCCAAAAGGAATTCCTGCATTTTTGAGTGTAGGTACAGATCCTGTGACAGGCAAGCCAATAAATGTTTATGATTATACTACGTCGGGCAGATTAAAGATTCATCTTGATAAAGATCATAATACGACTAAAGTTTCTACGGTAACTGCAAAAAAATAAAAATAATAGAAAAGATAAAAAAACCTCGAAATTCAAATTTCGAGGTTTTTTTATGATTAAGAAAATTGAATTTATTTTCTTTTAATAACTCTTTCTACAGCTTCAACAATCGCCTGATTGTTCAATTTGTATTTCTCCATTAATTGTTCCGGAGTTCCAGATTCACCAAAACTATCGTTTACAGCTACAAATTCTTGCGGAGCTGGAGTGTTTAAAGTTAATACTCTTGATACGCTTTCTCCAAGACCTCCAAGAATGTTGTGCTCTTCTGCAGTTACAACGCATCCGGTTTTAGCTAATGATTTAAGAATAGCTTCTTCGTCAAGAGGTTTAATGGTGTGAATATTGATTACTTCAGCAGAGATTCCTTTTGCTTCAAGAGCTTCGGCAGCAATAAGCGCTTCCCAAACTAAATGTCCTGTTGCAACGATCGTAACATCAGTTCCTTCGTTTAATAAAATGGCTTTTCCAATTACGAATGGCTCGTCAGCAGGAGTAAAGTTAGGTACTACCGGACGCCCAAAACGTAAGTAAGCAGGTCCGTGGTGGTCTGCAAGTGCTAAAGTAGCTGCTTTTGTCTGATTGTAATCACAAGTGTTGATTACGGTCATTCCAGGCAACATTTTCATTAAACCAATATCTTCAAGGATTTGGTGAGTTGCTCCGTCTTCTCCTAATGTTAAACCAGCGTGAGAAGCACAGATTTTTACATTTTTGTCAGAGTAAGCAACAGACTGACGAATTTGATCGTAAACTCTTCCTGTAGAGAAGTTAGCGAAAGTTCCAGTAAAAGGAATTTTTCCTCCAATAGTTAAACCTGCAGCGATTCCGATCATGTTAGCTTCTGCAATTCCAATCTGGAAAAAACGCTCCGGGTGATTTTTTTTAAACTCATCAAATTTCAATGATCCAATTAAATCAGCACATAATGCTACAACTTTTTCGTTTTTCTGACCTAGTTCAGTCATTCCCGCTCCAAAACCTGAACGGGTATCTTTACTTCCTGTATTTGTATATTTTTTCATTTTATATTTTGCTATATGCAATACGCTGTATGCAATAGGCTTAAAGCTTATTGCTTACTGCTTAAAGCTATTTTAGTAATCTGAATTGCCTCCAGTGTTATAATTTTGTTCTAAAGCAGTTGCAAGCTGTGCATCATTTGGTGCTTTACCATGCCATGCATGACTGTACATCATATAATCTACGCCGTTACCCATTTCAGTATGAAGCAATACACAAACCGGTTTTCCTTTTCCTGTTCTTGCTTTTGCTTCATTCATTCCGCCAATGATAGATTCGATGTCATTTCCTTTTGTGATTTCGATAACTTCCCAGTCAAAAGCCTCAAATTTAGCACGCAGGCTTCCCATTGCTAAAACTTCGTCAGTTGTTCCGTCGATTTGTTTTCCGTTAAGGTCAACAGTTGCGATAAGGTTATCTACTTTTTTTGCAGAAGCATACATGATCGCTTCCCAGTTTTGACCTTCCTGTAATTCGCCGTCTCCGTGTAAAGTGTAAATTAAGTGATTGTCTCCATTTAATTTTTTAGCCTGTGCAGCACCAAGAGCTACAGATAAACCTTGTCCTAATGAACCAGAAGCTATACGGACACCAGGTAAATCTTCGTGAGTTGTAGGATGTCCTTGTAAACGAGAATTTAATAATCTAAACGTAGCTAATTCTGAAACAGGGAAATAACCGCTACGAGCTAAAACGCTATAAAAAACTGGAGAAATATGACCGTTTGAAAGGAAAAATAAATCTTCTCCAATTCCGTCCATATCAAAACCTTCTTTACGGTCCATAATATTTTGATATAAGGCTACCAAAAATTCTGTACAACCTAATGACCCACCTGGGTGGCCTGAATTGACAGCATGTACCATACGAAGAATATCTCTTCTTACTTGGATAGTTAAATCGCTTAATTGTTGTGTGTTAGGCTTCATTTTATATGTAAAAGTTAAACTGGTGCAAAAGTAAATTTTATTTTGCGGTATGACAAATGATTTTATGCTTTAGTTTACTGTAATTGTTAAATTCAGATTGTTTTTTTATTGATCTTTAAAAAAATACTGAATTGTTTTGGATTTTTTGAATAACAGATCTTTGCTTTATTGGTTTTTGATGAAAATTTAAAAACAAAAAGCTCCAAATGGAGCTTTTTGTTTCGGTTGTAATTGATATGTTATTATTCCGTATCGCCTTCACTATAAAAATTGTTTTCTTCATCTTCGGATCCAATTTCTTCTTGTTCGTCATCTAGTTCAGATCCCGGAATGTCCAAATCGTTTCCAAGTTTATCACTGTTTTGCTTCCATTCGTGATCGTTATTATTGATGACGATTCTTTCTCCTGAAATTCCTTCGGGATCAATATCTTCAAGTTTTTCTTCCTGATTGTAGATGTCTTCGTTAGCCGGATATTCTAAGTTTTCCAGATTTTTTTCTATTTGAGCATCTTTAATCTGATCTAAATCTGCAGGATTTCTTTCTTCTGAGTTTATCATGATTTCTATGATTTAAAATTGATATAATTTCGTTTTTATATACAATTAAAATTAAGAAATCAATACAGTTATTATGTTATACTATAATAATGTGATGTTGTAATTTTTACATTTGATCTTTTGAGAACGTTGTTCGCGTTAGGGATTGTAGCGGCATCCTTTTGTGACAAAAGTCTAGTCTTGATTAACAAAAATATTTCATGGAGCAAAAGATATAGCGAAAAGCCCGACCCTTGGGGAACGCCCAAAACATTTTGAAACTCCAAATGCAAAATTCTAAATTCCAATTTTTTTAGGTTGAGGCTTCAGGTTGTTAATCATTATCTAATTTTCTAATTGCCAAATTATCTAATTCTCCAAATTAGACTATCTTTGCACCCTGAAAAAAGAAACAGATGAAGTTTGATTTATTACAAAAAGATCCGCAATCGAAAGCAAGAGCGGGGAGTATTACTACAGATCATGGCGTAATTGAAACGCCTATTTTTATGCCTGTCGGAACGGTGGCTTCAGTAAAAGGAGTGCATCAGCGTGAATTGAAAGACGATATTAATCCGGATATTATTCTTGGGAATACCTATCATTTATATTTACGTCCGCAGACTGAGATTTTGGAGAAAGCCGGAGGTTTGCATAAATTCATGAACTGGGATCGTAATATTTTGACAGATTCTGGCGGATATCAGGTGTATTCTCTTTCGAATAACAGAAAAATTAAGGAAGAAGGAGTAAAGTTCAAGTCGCATATTGACGGTTCTTATCACTTTTTTACGCCTGAGAATGTAATGGAAATTCAGCGTACGATTGGAGCCGATATTATTATGGCTTTTGATGAATGTACGCCTTATCCTTGCGATTACAGATATGCGCAACGTTCGATGCACATGACGCACCGTTGGCTGGACCGTTGTATTAATCATTTGGATAAAGTGCCTTATAAATATGGATACGAGCAAACTTTTTTTCCAATTGTTCAGGGAAGTACTTATAAAGATCTGCGTCGTCAGTCGGCTGAATATATTGCCAATTCAGGTCAGCAGGGAAATGCTATCGGAGGATTGTCAGTAGGGGAACCTGCTGAAGAAATGTACGCCATGACCGAAGTGGTTTGCGAAATTCTTCCGGAAGATAAGCCTCGTTATTTAATGGGTGTTGGAACTCCAATTAATATTTTGGAAAATATTGCGTTAGGAATTGATATGTTTGACTGCGTAATGCCAACGCGTAATGCGAGAAACGGAATGTTGTTTACAGCGAACGGAACCATTAATATTAAAAATAAAAAGTGGGAAGCTGATTTTTCTCCAATTGACGAAATGGGGCATACTTTTGTAGATACTGAATATACAAAAGCGTATTTACGTCACTTATTTGCTGCCAACGAATATTTAGGAAAACAAATTGCTACTATTCATAATCTTGGATTTTATATGTGGTTGGTTCGTGAGGCAAGAAAACATATCTTAGCAGGAGATTTCAGACCATGGAAAGAAATGATGGTTAAAAATATGAGTCAAAGACTATAAAATTGTTTCAGGTTTTTTTTGTTTCAGGTTTCAGGTTTCTGTAAAGAACTTGAAACTTTTGAACTTGAAACTTGAAACTTTTGAACTTGAAACAAAAGTTTTATGCTGACAATAATAGATAAGTATATTTTAAAAAGATATTTGGCCACTTTTTCGGTGATGATACTTTTATTTATTCCAATTGGGATTGTAATCGATGTTTCTGAAAAGGTGAATAAAATGCTGGAGAACAAAATTCCTTTTACCCAAATTGCGATTTACTATTACAACTTTACGGTTTATTTTGCCAATTCGCTGTTTCCGATATTTTTGTTTTTGTCGGTAATATGGTTTACCTCTAAACTGGCTAATAATACCGAGATTATTGCTATTTTAAGTTCCGGAATTTCATTTACACGTTTTTTACGTCCTTATATTATTGGTGCTTCAATCGTTTCGGTTTTTGTGCTTTTAATGGGGTTTTTTATTGTTCCTGCTGCCAGTGAAGGGTTTAATAATTTTAGGTATACCTATTTAAAAGGAAATGGTAAACAGCTGATGCGGGGTGAAAACACAAATGTTTACCGACAACTTAATGATCATGACTTTATTTTTGTAAATAGTTTTAATGAAGAATCCAAGACTGCTTTTAATTTTTCACTGGAACATTTTGAAAAAGATAAACTGACTTATAAAATTACAGCCAGTCGTATTAAATGGGATCCTAAATTGAAGACTTACATTTTATATGATTATACTAAAAGGACTCTTGGGGAATTGAATGATAAAATTGAAAAAGTTCCGGAAAAAAAAGTTCATTTCAAGTTTGAGCTGGCAGATTTAACTCCCGTAGTTTATATTGCTGAAACTCTTTCTTTAGGAAAATTAATTGATTTTATCGAAAAAGAAAGAAAAAGAGGCTCCGGAAATATTAATACTTATTTAGTGGTGCTTTATAAAAAATACAGTGTACCTGTTTCTGCTTTTATTCTGACGATTATTGCCGTGGCAGTTTCATCAATGAAACGTCGTGGTGGAATGGGAGTCAATCTGGCGATAGGAATTGCGATTGCTTTTTCATTTGTTTTTTTTGATAAAATATTTGGTACTCTTGCCGAAAAATCTACTTTTTCACCTTTATTAGCTGTTTGGTTCCCGAATATTGTTTTCGGAATCTTAGCGGTTTATTTATTACGAAATGCGAAACGATAATTTAAAAAGTTATTTAAATCTTCATTTAATTGTTTTTATCTGGGGGTTTACAGCTATTTTAGGTGCTTTAATTACCATTGATGCTGAAAATTTAGTTTGGTACAGAATGCTGTTTGCAGGAGTTTTTCTGGCTGCTTTTATAGTTTATAAAAAGCAATCTTTTGTAATATCAGCTCAGTCTTTTGCTAAATTAATTTTTGTTGGATTACTGATCGCTCTGCATTGGGTTTTCTTTTTTAAGGCGATTCATGTTTCCAATGTGTCTATAACGCTTTCTATATTTTCCCTTGGTGCTTTTTTTGCCTCTTTGCTGGAGCCGCTTTTTTACGGAAGAAAGATATTGTGGTACGAAGTTTTCTTCGGGTTAATAATTATTGCCGGACTAGCTTTGATATTGCAGGTTGAAATTAAATATCTTACAGGAGTATATTATGCTTTGGCCTCAATAATTTTGGGTGTTTTATTTACTTTAATGAATGGAAAATTAATTTCTGATCATGAACCTTCTGTTATTACATTTTATGAATTTGGCGCAGGAGTTTTCTTTATATCTATTTATTTTTTGGTGCAGGGAAAATTCACAGCTGATTTTTTTACCATGTCATTAAAGAATTGGGGATTACTATTTATTTTAGCTTCGGTTTGTACGGCTTACGCTTTTACGGCTTCAGTAAAAGTAATGCAGAAATTAACACCTTATACAGTAATGTTAACTACTAATTTAGAGCCTGTTTATGGAATTATGCTGGCCTATTTTATTCTGGGAGGAAAAGAAAAAATGAGTACAGAATTTTATATTGGCGCTTTAATAATTGTAATTACAGTTATTTTAAATGGTGTTTTCAAACATTATAAAAACAAAGAAAATTTGTAGTATTTACCTTATGCTTGTTTTGTGTTATTCTATTTAAATACAAATTATTTATACCAATGATATAATATTTTTATATTTGCGGTTCGATTTAAAAACAAAATTCAAAAATCCATGGAATATTTAGATTTTGAGCTTCCAATCAAAGAACTTGAAGAACAGTTAGAAAAGTGCGTTATAATTGGAAAAGAATCTGATGTTGATGTAACACCAACATGTAAGGAAATCAATAAAAAATTAGAACAAACTAAAAAAGATATATACAAAAACCTTACGGCCTGGCAACGAGTACAATTGTCAAGACACCCAAACCGACCTTACACTTTAGATTATATCAGGGCAATTTGTGGAGATACATTTTTAGAGCTTCATGGAGACAGAGGTTTTAAAGATGATAAAGCAATGGTTGGCGGATTAGGAAAAGTAAACGGTCAGTCGTTTATGATTGTTGGTCAGCAAAAGGGATTTAATACAAAAACCCGTCAATACCGTAATTTTGGTATGGCTAATCCTGAAGGATATCGTAAAGCTTTGCGTTTGATGAAAATGGCAGAGAAATTTGGAATCCCGGTTTTAACTTTAGTAGATACTCCGGGTGCATATCCTGGATTAGAAGCTGAAGAAAGAGGGCAGGGAGAGGCGATTGCAAGAAATATTTTTGAAATGGTTCGTCTTAAAGTGCCAATTATTACTATTATTGTTGGTGAAGGTGCTTCTGGAGGTGCTTTAGGAATTGGTGTTGGAGATAAAGTTTATATGTTAGAGAATACTTGGTATTCTGTAATTTCTCCCGAATCCTGTTCTTCTATTTTATGGAAAAGCTGGGAGTACAAAGAACGTGCTGCTGATGCATTGAAACTGACTTCATCAGACATGAAAAAGCAAAAATTAGTAGATGATGTTATTCCTGAACCACTTGGCGGAGCGCATTATGACAGAGAAACTACTTTTAAAACAGTAGCAGAATATATTACAAAAGGATACAATGAATTGAAAGATTTATCAACAGCCGATTTAATTGCACAAAGAATGGACAAATACAGTAATATGGGCGAGTATAAAGAATAAATTCATACAAAATGATTCAAAATCCGAAGCCTTACAGTTTCGGATTTTTTTTGGTTATGAACAAAAAACACTTATTTATAAACAATTATTACTTATAACTAGATAGTAATATTTTTTTAAATTTTGCTAATTTCGCTAAATGGAAAATTTCAAAAATATAAACCCTGTAAAGGTAGATAAAACCACTATTATTAATCTGGAAAAAGGAAAACTGCCTCCTCAAGTGCTTGATTTAGAAGAGGCTGTTCTTGGAGCGATGATGATTGATAAAAAAGGGGTTGATGATGTGATTGATATTTTGCAGGCAGATGCATTTTATAAAGAGGCACACAAACATATTTTTGAAGCCATTATACAGCTTTTTACCGAAACGCAGCCAATTGATTTACTTACGGTCTCAAGTCAGTTAAAAAAGAATGGAAAATTAGAATTAGCCGGTGGTGATTTTTACCTGATTCAGCTTACTCAAAAAATTGCGTCTTCTGCGCACATCGAATTTCACTCTCGTATCATTCTTCAAAAGTTTATTCAACGAAGTTTAATTAGAATTTCATCTGAAATTATCGAAGCATCGTATGATGAAACTACAGATGTTTTTGATTTATTAGACCAAGCCGAATCTAAACTATATGAAGTAACTCAGGGAAATATCAAACGTAGTTCTGAAACTGCACAGAGTTTGGTTTTACAAGCTAAAAAGAAAATTGAAGAAATTTCTAAAAAAGAAGGATTAAGCGGTGTAGAAACAGGTTTTACTAATTTGGATAAACTAACTTCGGGATGGCAGCCGAGTGATTTAATTATTATCGCAGCAAGACCTGCAATGGGAAAAACCGCGTTTGTACTTTCTATGGCCAGAAATATCGCCATCCAATTCGGACATGCAGTGGCTTTGTTCTCTCTGGAGATGGCATCTGTTCAGTTAATTACAAGGCTAATTTCGTCTGAAACAGGATTGTCATCAGAAAAACTGCGTACAGGGAAATTAGAACCCCATGAATGGACCATGTTGAGTACCAAAGTAAAGGATTTAGAGAAAGCTCCATTGTTTATTGATGATACGCCATCACTTTCTATTTTTGATTTAAGGGCAAAATGCCGTCGTTTAGCTTCGCAGCATGGTATCAAGATTATTATTGTCGATTATTTGCAGTTGATGACCGCCGGAGGAAATGCTAAAGGTGGAGGAAATCGTGAGCAGGAAATCTCTACCATTTCCCGAAACTTAAAAGCTTTGGCAAAAGAACTTAACGTTCCGGTAATTGCTCTTTCTCAGTTATCGCGTGCTGTAGAAACACGTGGATCCAGTAAACGTCCTTTATTATCAGATCTTCGTGAATCTGGAGCAATTGAGCAGGATGCAGATATCGTTTCGTTTTTATACCGCCCAGAATATTACAAAATTGACGAATGGGATGATGATGAAGCTTCTCCAACAGCTGGTCAGGCAGAAATTATGATTGCAAAACACCGTAATGGGGGTATCGAAAATGTGCGTTTAAAATTTATTGGACACCTGGGAAAGTTTGATAATCTTGATGATTTTTCAGGAAGTTATGATGATTTACCATCAAAAATGAATCACGATGATAACCCGTTTATCACTAAAAATCTTCCTTCTGCGAATGAAGCTTTTGGAAGTAATCTGAATGATGACGATGATGATAGCGATGTACCGTTTTAAGTTTGATTAAAATTAAATTTACTATAAAAAGAAAGGGAAAAATCATATGATTTTTCCCTTTCTGATTTTAAAGAATTTATAAAATCTTTTTGAATTATTTTTTCAGAATCAATTTGTGAGTAATTAATTTACTGCCTTTCTTTTCTGTAATAAAATAAACTCCATCTGAATAACTTTCAAGATTAATTGTGTTAACTATATCAGATGTAACTTTTGCTGTTTTGATAGTTTGTCCTAATTGATTTGTAATATTTAGATCAGCATCATGGTCAGATTGAATGTTTACAATACCCTTACTTGGATTAGGGTATATTACAAATTTAGATTTTTCTTCAAAATCAGTATTGGCTAAAGATGTTACAGGTATGCATGATGATAAAGTACTACATGCTCCAATTGTTATAACAACTGCATACGAACCAATAGCTGTTGGTGTGTAGGATTGCCCGTTTTCTCCAACTAATATAGTAGCAGGACACTGAATCCATTGGTATGAAGCGCCAGTTTGTGTTGCTGTAATGACACCAGATGTCAGAGTAGCTCCATTGTCTAATTCGCATACATTATTAATAGTAATCGTAAACTGTTTTTCAAAACTTAAACCAGCCTGATCTGTTGTTCTTATTCTAATGGAGTAAGAAGATTTGGTTTCAAAATCGGGGCTTGCTACGATTTGCAGGTTCGCACCACTGATGATGAAAGCGCTGTTGTCTGTACTTCCTGCACCAGCGACCAAAGTGTAAGTGAAAGTATTTGCAGCATCAACATCAACAGAAGATAAAACTCCTACTGTTGTTCCGCCCGCTACATTTTCGTTGATTGCCGTAGCAGAAAGTGCCAGGTCTGTAGGTACTTCGTTAAGGTTGTTTACATTGATAGTAAATGTTTTTTCAAAAGAAAGCCCACCCTGATCGGCAGTTCTTAGACGTATAGCATAAGAAGATTTGGTTTCAAAATCGGGGCTTGCTACGATTTGCAGGTTCGCACCACTGATGATGAAAGCGCTGTTGTCTGTACTTCCTGCACCAGCGACCAAAGTGTAAGTGAAAGTATTTGCAGCATCAGCATCAACAGAAGATAAAACGCCTACTGTTGTTCCGCCCGCTACATTTTCGTTGATTGCCGTAGCAGAAAGTGCCAGGTCTGTAGGTACTTCGTTAAGGTTGTTTACATTGATAGTAAATGTTTTTTCAAAAGAAAGCCCACCCTGATCGGCAGTTCTTAGACGTATAGCATAAGAAGATTTGGTTTCAAAATCGGGGCTTGCTACGATTTGCAGGTTCGCACCACTGATGATGAAAGCGCTGTTGTCTGTACTTCCTGCACCAGCGACCAAAGTGTAAGTGAAAGTATTTGCAGCATCA
>NZ_QJHL01000005.1 GCF_003202405.1 Flavobacterium hydrophilum
TCTCTGATAAAACCCTTTTTACAAACAAAACTTTTTTGATCACTTGTAAGCTTTTTCTCTGTTTTTGTGTTGTTTTGGTAGTTTTCAGGCATTTTGCCATCTTGATTTTGTGGAGTTTTTGTCTTTTACATCTCTTTTTTGAGGAAAAATTAACTTTAAAACTACTTTATAAATACCTTTTTTAATCTCGCAAAGACGCAGTAGCGCCAAGTTTTCCTTTTATTTTCTCCACAAGCCTCTTCTGAAAACACATGTCCTAGCCCCGATAGTAGCGAAAATCCTTTTGTACCGGGGTTCGGTACAAAAGATTGTAGCGGATAGCGGGATCAAGCTCCTTATTAAATTCCAATCTTAAAAGAGATTCGACTTCGCTCTGGACAACAAACTTTTACTATTATAGTATACTTTTTTACTTAATACATTATATATAGAAAAAACAAACCCGGCAGGTTTTTAAAAAACTGCCGGGTTTGAGACCTATATATAGTAGAAAAACAAAAAACCGACAAGCTTCGAAACTTATCGGTTTTGTTTTTTCATTTTTTAAAGGTTTATTTCTTAGCAGAAAACTTCCAGTCAAATTCGTCTTTATCATTAATGGTAGCACCTATTTCGAATTTTACCACTTCTTCGAATTCGGTTTGCAGAATAAACCAATTGTCTTCATTGAAATAGTTTTCAAAAGTATCAAATGTTTCCTGATTGTATTTTGTAATTCCTTTAGTTGCCAGATCTTTTTTTACATCTGTAATTTTTCTTCCTATCAGTTTGAATCCAAAAACTTCCAGGTCATTACTGGAAGCAACTACATATCCCAATTTTAAATCTTCTTCCTGATAAAAGGTTAACCTTATTTTTTGAGCATTGTACACAAAAATCACATTATCGTCTTCGTCCTTATAATTCTTATCAGGTTTTCCTAAAACTGCTGTCACATCATTTTGCTTCATCCCGAAAAGCAATTTATCAATTCCTGATTTTAGATTTATTTTCATAACTGTCTATTTATTTTTTCAGATGCAAATTTCGTGAAGTTTTTTTCAAACTTCGCTATATTTGTTATTATTAATTTTGATAATTCTTTTTATTAGGCTTACTACTCATATAGAACGTGATTTTACCACCATTTATAATATCAGAATGTTTTAAGAAAGGTTTTGAAAGTTCTTTACCATTTAAAATCACTTTGCTTACAAACACATTTTTATCCGATTGATTTACGGTTTGTACTTCAAATGTTTTTCCATTTTCTAAATTTAAAACAGCATTCTTTACTAAGGGACTTCCTAACGCATATTCATCCGACCCTGGTGCAACCGGATAAAATCCTAAACTGCTAAAAATATACCAGGCACTCATTTGTCCAAAATCATCGTTTCCGCCTAAACCATCGGCACCATTTCGATACATTTTTTCAGAATCATTCTGATTTTGTCCTGTGCTTTCCATGGTGAATCTGTCCAGTTGTATAGATAAACCACATGATGTGATGGTTCGTTGCCGTGAACATAATTTCCAATAATTCCTTCTCTGGTGATATCTTCTGTATTTTCGAAATACTTATCAGGTAAGTGCATGTTGAACAAGGAATCTAACCTAACATTAAATCTGTCATTTCCACCCATCATTTTAATCATTTCGGCTGGATCTTGCGGAACGTACAAACTGTAATTCCATGAATTTCCTTCAATAAAACCTTGTCCATGCGTGTCCAGAGGATCAAACTCCTTTTTGAAAGTTCCATCATTTAATTTCGGGCGCATAAAACCGGTTTTGGCATCATAAACATTTTTATAGTTTTTTGATCTCTCTATAAATTCATTGTAGATATCTGTTTTACCTAATTTCTTTGCTGCCTGAGCAATCGCCCAATCGTCGTAAGCATATTCTAAAGTTTTAGAAACTGAAGAACCATTTTTATCTTCAGGAACGTAACCCATTTTCATATAATAATCCAAACCATCGTAATATGGAACTTTAGCAGTATTCACACAAGCCTGAATTGCTTTTTCTGAATCAAAATTAGCATTACCTTTTACAATAGCATCAGCCACTACAGAAACCGAATGATACCCAATCATACACCAGTTTTCATTAGCATAATGCGACCAGATCGGTAACATTTTATGTACGCTTTGATCCGCATGTACCAGCATAGAACTAATCATATCTGAGTTTCGGCTGGTTTGTACTATATTAAACAAAGGATGCAAAGCCCGATATGTGTCCCACAAAGAATAACTGGTATAGTTTTTAAAATTCTCCGCCTTATGGACATTCATATCCAGACCTTTGTAATTACCGTCAAGATCCATATATTCTGTAGGACCTAAGAAAGCGTGATACATCGCGGTGTAAAAATTCACGTAATCTTCTTTTTGAGTGGCATCAATCTGAATTTTATTGAGTTCGTTGTTCCATACTTCCTGACTCTGTTTTTTCACCTTTTCGAAATCCCAACCCGGAACTTCTTTTCTCATATTTTCTAATGCTCCTGCTGAACTCACCGGCGAAAGTGCCATCTTAATTTTTATCTTTTCTCCTTCTTCTGTATTAAAATCAAAAAACAATTTCAGATTTTGACCTGCCATTTCAGGAAAATTCTTTGTTTGATCAAATCTTCCCCAAAATCCTCTGTAAAAACTTTTTTCCTGTGTAGCCTGTCCATAGCTTTTGATTGATTTACTGAAAGACATAGCAAAATAAACTGTCCTGGTTCTTGCCCAGCCATTTGTCTGACGATATCCGGTAATTAACGTATCGTTTTCAACACGAATAAATGTCCACACATTTTTTTTGTCATAATTGTAAATACCGGAAGTCAAATCCAAAATAATATGAGCTTCGTCAGATTTTGGAAAAGTATACTGATGCACTCCAACACGTGTAGTAGCAGTGAGTTCTGCTTTGATATTATGATCTTCCAAAAACACACTATAATAAGCTGGCTCAGCTTTTTCTGTTGCATGAGAAAATGCAGATCGATATCCAGATAATGGTTTTGACGCAACTCCCGGATTCAATTGTAATTTTCCAGTCGTGGGCATAATTAGAAAATCTCCTAAATCTGAATGTCCTGTTCCGCTAAAATGTGTGTGACTAAAACCCACGATTGTTTTATCTTCATATTGATATCCTGCACAATACTTATAAACTTCTCCGTTGTATTTTCCGTTTAGGCTATAAGAGATTGTATCCGTTTCAGGGCTTAATTGCACACTCCCAAATGGTACTGTTGCGCCCGGATACGTGTGGCCCATTTTGGCAGTTCCAATCATTGGGTCAGCATATTGAATTAGGTTTCGCTTTTCGAATATTTTTTTCTGTGCCTTTATTTCATTCGTAAAACCAACAAACAAGATTGACAGTCCAAAAAGAAATCTTTGATAATTTACACTATTCATTATTATTTTTTTAATCATTTTTTATGCTTTCAAGATTATCAGTTAATTACTAAAACGATTTAATATTATTTTCAGATTAGAAAATTACAATAAATTATGCTTTATAAAAAATGACGTTAAAAGGTTTTAAATATCTTTGAAAAACAAAATGCTACTCATTATATGAAAAACTATTTTATACTTCTATACCTTTTTTATTCAATACTTTCTTTTGCTCAAAAAACCAACAGTTCTATATTAGACAAGAAGCAAATAACCCAGAGAGGACTAAATAATATTTCGAAGTTCCCTATCTATAAAGCGTATGAATATCAAGATAAAGACGGCATCTATAATGTAGTTTTATGCGAAAATCAAAAAAGCATTTCTAAAAAAGACAGTTTGAATACAAAAATTCAGGCCATTTGCGGAAAAAAAGATCATGCTGGCTTTCAGGAAAAATGGAGTATCAATGATTTACTTGAAAATACTGAACCTAAAGAAACCAACATCTGGTTCTGGACAAAATACTGCAGTACAAAAGATATTGATAGCGATGGATATGCTGAACCAATAATTGTTTATGGTACCAGAAATGACGATAACGAGATAAGACGTGTAAAAATCATTACTATTCATAAAAACAAAAAATATGTAATTCGGGCTGTTGAATGTGTCTTAGATGATTGCAGAAGTTTCAAAAAAGATGCTGATTGGAATCTGCTTCCTCAAAAAATAAAAATCTATATTGATAAATTGGTTGAAAAAATAAGACAGGATCAAGGCCTATTGCTAAAAGATGGATAACTTTTCAAATGTCAAAAATCAATATCAATGTCAATATCAAAAATCAATTTCAATTTCTGTCGAAATTTTTAATATTAGGTTTATATATCTTACCTCATAAACTGAATTGAAATCCGGACCTACAAAATTTATCGAGCCGATGGCTCTTTTAATTCTAAAGCTTTCGTTTTAAATTTTCTTTGACTTCGCCAAACCATTCGTTTTTTAAGATACTCAGAACTATGGAATCCCGACGTACATTGCTATCAGTGGTTGGCATGTGGCTACGTAAAACACCTTCTACTTTACAGCCAATACTTTTCATTGCAGCAATACTTCGCTCGTTATTATTATCAGCGCGGAATTCTACGCGTTCCAATCCGAGAGTTTCAAATGCAAATTGAAGCAATAAAAATTTACAATGTTTATTAAGTCCGGTTCCCCTAAATGCAGAACCGTACCAGGTATATCCTAATTGGAGAGTTTTAAAATCTAAGTTTATATCGTAAAAGCGGGTTGAACCTGCGTATTTTTGAGATTTTTTATCGAAAACTATAAAAGGAAATTCTTTTTTGGCTTCTCTTGCTTTTACAGCAGACTGAATATAATTGATGAGATTTTCTTTTCCGTCAGCGCCTACTAAAGAATATTTCCATGTTTCGGGCTCGTTGAGAGATATTTCTAATAAATTTTCAACGTCTGACCCCTGCAGGGAACGCAATAAAACAAAATCATCTTCTAAAACAATATTATCTGTGAAATCGAACGCTGATGTCATGAAGGAATTTTAAAATTATGGAAGAGAAAAGTTACTCGCTCATTTCGTCATAGCGTTCCGGAACTTGTGGATCATATAAAGGACATTTGAACTCTTCTAATAAATCTACCAGTTTGTTCATTGTTTTACCTTCGGTTCCGTAGCAGTCTATTTTAATGCTTTGTGGTGTGGTGATAATTTGAAAAGCACCTTTTCCTGTATTATTTTGCCAGCTGTTTTCATCCACTTTTTCCCATTCTGAGAAAACAGAACTAATTCGGTTAAGGATTATCTGTATGGGAATAATTTCAAGACCTTCAACTTCCTTCTTTTCAAGTAAAGCTTCATAAACTTCCTGATTGTTCAGGTAAATTTCGTCTAAATATCTCCAAAAAAGCAGTTCATACATATCTTTAAATTAAAAGATTAAAAGATTAAAACATTGAAAGATTAAAAAATTCAGATCTTGAAAATTATGGATAACCACTGTAATTCTTATGTAACTATAATTTTAGCCCCGATAGAAGTAAAAATCCTTTTGCTTTTTTCTTTAAAAAGCAAAAGATTGTAACGAATAGCGGGATTAGCTCCTAAAAAAGCTAATAGTTATATATTTTAATACTCGAAAGTTCCGTATTTGCTATTGATAGTCAGTTTTTTAGCATCAGCAGCTTCTACCCTTCCTACGATTTGTGCATCGACATTGAATGATTTTGAAATCTGGATAATATCCTGAGCAATATTTTCAGGAACGTAAATTTCCATACGGTGACCGCAGTTGAAAACCTGATACATTTCTTTCCAGTCGGTTTTTGATTGTTCCTGAATCAGTTTGAACAATGGCGGAACCGGAAATAAATTGTCTTTTATAATATGTAAATTTTGAACGAAATGTAAAATTTTAGTCTGTGCTCCTCCACTGCAATGCACCATTCCGTGAATTTCGTTTGGTGTATAGTTATCTAAAATTTTCTTGATAATTGGCGCATACGTTCTGGTTGGCGAAAGCACCAACTGACCTGCGTTTATTGGACTGTTTTCTACAGCATCAGTCAAATTAACCTGACCTGAATAAATCAATTCTTCAGGAACAAGGGCATCAAAACTTTCAGGATATTTTTTAGCTAAATATTTCCCGAAAACATCGTGACGTGCAGATGTTAATCCGTTGCTCCCCATTCCGCCATTATAGCTTTTTTCGTAAGTTGCCTGACCAAAAGAAGCCAAACCAACGATTACGTCTCCAGCCTGAATATTTGCATTGTCTACGACATTGGAGCGTTTCATACGGGCTGTAACGGTTGAATCTACAATAATAGTACGAACCACATCTCCAACATCAGCAGTTTCTCCTCCTGTTGAATGAATGGTTACTCCGAAAGATTTTAATTCGTTGATTAATTCTTCTGTTCCGTTAATGATTGCAGAGATAACTTCGGCAGGAATTAAATTTTTGTTTCTTCCAATAGTGGAAGAAAGCAGAATATTATCGGTTGCTCCAACACATAACAAATCATCAATATTCATAATTAAAGCATCCTGCGCAATTCCTTTCCAGACTGAAATATCTCCGGTTTCTTTCCAATACATATAAGCCAAAGACGATTTTGTACCGGCTCCGTCAGCATGCATAATCAGGCAGTATTCTTCGTCCTGCGTTAAATAATCAGGGACAATTTTACAGAATGCCTGCGGAAATAAACCTTTATCAATATTTTTTATGGCGTTGTGTACGTCTTCTTTTGATGCCGAAACACCTCTTTGTGCGTACCTTTTGCTAGAATCTGAACTCATGAAACTTAGTTTGTGTTGAATGTGGTGCAAAGATAATCCCTTTTTTTAATTCTTTGATGATTCGTAAGTTTGATTCACAAAAAAAACCAATCAGGCATAAAATATTACCATTCAATTTCTTTTAATCCCTTTGCTTTCAGGAAAGTATTGGTCTGGCTAAAATGTTTGTTTCCAAACCAAAATCCTCTGTTTGCACTTAAAGGCGAAGGATGTCCTGATTTTAAAATATGATGTTTTGAAGCATCAATCAAAGCCGCTTTTTTTTGTGCAAAACCTCCCCAAAGCAGGAAAATAACATTTTCTTTTTCAGCAGAAATTTGTTTGATAACGGCATCAGTGAATTTTTCCCACCCCTTTCCCTGGTGGCTGCCGGCTTCAGATTGTCGAACTGTCAACGTCGCATTTAAAAGAAAAACACCCTGATCTGCCCAACGTTCTAAATTTCCTGTTTTAGGAAGCGGTTTACCTAAATCCGTTTCAATCTCTTTGAATATATTATACAGGGATGGAGGAAAAGGAATCCCGTCATTGACAGAAAAACACAAACCATTCGCCTGATTAGGACCGTGATAAGGATCCTGACCTATAATCACCACTTTTACCTGATCAAAATGGCAATGATCAAAAGCTGAAAAAATCTGGCTTCCTTTTGGATAACAGACTTTCGTCGTGTATTCAGATTTTACGAAAGAAATCAATTCGGTGAAATATGGTTTTTCAAATTCTTCATTCAAAACGGGCTTCCATGAATCATGCATTTTAACGTCCATAGTTTTTTTATGCGAATTTCAGGATTTTTTTATTGAAATCATATCTGAAGCGAATAAAATAACACCTATAAACTTTACAACATTCATTGCTACTATTTTTGTATTTTTGTCTTCACTTTCTTAAAGAAATTAAATGATTAGTATTACCGAAAAAACATTACAAGACTTACAATTTCCAACAGTACTCGAAACCATCTCAGCCGGTTGTAATACAGACATAGGAAAAGAAAAAGCTTTAGAAATAACACCATTTAGAGATAAAGAAACTTTGATGCAGGCCTTGATGCAGACATCTGAATATGTTTCATCTTTTGAAAATAACAACGCCATTCCGAATCACGGATTTGACGCCATCACGCATGAGATTAAGTTTTTGGCCATTGAAGACAGCTTTCTTGAAGTGGGAAGTTTCAGGAAAATTGCCAATCTTTCTGCAACGACAAATGTCTTATTGAATTTCTTACGCAAGTTTGATGACTATTATCCAAACCTAAATGCAAGGGCATCACGTGTTGAACTGACCAAAGATATCATAACTTCGATTGACGCAATTGTAGATAAATACGGAGAAATAAAAGACAATGCTTCTCCTGCTTTATTAAGTATTCGCCAAAACATGAATTTGGTTCGCGGTAAAGTAAACCAAAGTTTTGGTGTTGCATTAACCCAGTACAATGGTTTAGGTTATCTGGATGATATTAAAGAAAGCTTTGTGCAAAATCGTCGGGTTTTGGCAGTTTTAGCCATGTATCGCCGTAAAGTAAAAGGTTCTATTTTAGGAAGCTCTAAAACCGGAAGTATTGCTTATATCGAACCTGAAGCTACACTGAAATATTCTCGTGAATTAGCCAATTTAGAATACGAAGAGAAAGAAGAAATTACCCGAATTTTAAAGAATTTATCAAATGTAATTCGTCCATTCCTTCCTTTGTTGATTGAATATCAGGACTTTTTAAGTGATATTGATGTCGTTGCCGGAAAAGCAAAATATGCTAACAGAATTAATGGAATACTTCCAACAATTACTGAAGAAAGAAGATTGTTCTTTAGAGAAGCGTATCATCCTATTTTGTATCTGAACAACAAACAAAAACAAGAAGTTACGCATCCGCAGACCATTGAATTAAAACAAGATAACCGAATAATTGTGATTTCCGGACCAAACGCGGGAGGAAAAACCATTTCGCTTAAAACTGTTGGTTTATTGCAATTAATGCTGCAATCCGGAATGTTAATTCCGGTTCATGAGCGAAGTGAAACTTTTTTGTTTGACAGAATCTTAACTGATATTGGAGATAATCAGTCCATTGAAAATCATTTAAGTACTTACAGCTACCGATTAAAAAACATGAATTATTTCTTGAAGAAATGTAATCATAAGACCATGTTTTTGATTGACGAGTTTGGTACAGGTTCAGATCCTGAACTGGGTGGTGCTCTGGCAGAAATTTTCCTTGAAGAATTTTATCATCGTGAAGCGTTCGGAATTATCACTACGCATTACTCCAATTTAAAGATTTTGGCTAACGAATTACCATATGCAACGAATGCCAATATGATGTTTGATGAAAAATCACTCGAACCGATGTACAAACTGGCTTTAGGTCAGGCCGGAAGTTCGTTTACTTTTGAAGTTGCGTTGAAAAATGGAATTCCGTTTGGACTGATTAATCGTGCGAAAAAGAAAATTGAAGTTGGAAAAGTTCGTTTTGATAAAACTATTGCTACCCTTCAAAAAGAAAGATCGAAACTGGAAAAAACTTCTCTGAATTTAAAAGAGGAAGAAACCAGAGCGCGTGAAGAAAGCAAAAAAATGGAAAACATCAATGTAAAAATCAAACAGAAACTGGAAAGCTATCAGGAATTGTATGACAGCAACCAAAAGACGATTTACATTGGCCAGAAAATTGAAGATATTTCAGAGAAATATTTCAACAATAAAAACAAAAAAGAGCTTATTGGAGAATTTTTGAAAATCATAGAAATTGAAAATTCAAAACGTAAAAAAGCAACCCCTAAAGAAGCCAAAGCCATAATCGAAAAGAAAAAAGAAGTTGTTGCTGAAGTTGCTGTACAAGTTGAAGAAATCCGAAAAGAGAAAAAAGAAAAGAAACTAAAACCAGTTGTAGAAAAACCAAAACCAATTTTGAAAGTTGGGGATCGCGTTAGAATGCTCGACGGAAAATCTGTGGGAAGTATCGACTCTATCGAAAAAAACAAAGCAACAGTTAATTACGGGATTTTTACTTCGAAAGTGAGTCTGGATGAATTGGAGTTGGTTGAAGCTGCGAAGAAATAACCAATATAAAGACCTGAAATCAGAAAACTTATAGCAAATGCTAAATCTTCCAGTAAATAAAAAAATAATTCTCTTTGACGGAGTTTGCAATTTATGCGACAGTTCCCTTCAGTTTATCATTAAACATGATAAAAAAGATATGTTTAGATTCGTAGCTCTCCAATCAGAATTAGGGATTGGGATTTGTAATTATATTGGTGTAGACAGAACAAAAATTGATAGCATTATTTTGTACAATCCCGGTGTTGCTTACTACTACAAATCTTCAGCTGTTATTGAAATTGCTGAAGAATTAGGCGGGGTTTACAGTTTGATATCCATTTTTAAAATTCTTCCGGAGAAACTTCGAAATTATATTTACGATTATATTGCCAAGAACAGGTATAAATGGTATGGCAAAAAAGAAAGCTGTATGATTCCGACACCTGAATTGAAAGCTAAGTTTTTGTGAACTAATTTACTAATTGGAAACGAACGCTGTAAAGAAACAAACTGATAAAATAAATTATACCTGAAAATATAATTTACAAATGATTTTCTTACTTAAATTTAATTTGTACATTTCTGAACTAAACCAATCAGATGAAAATATCAAAATTAATTCCACTAATCCTTTTATTTGCAAGTACCGATTTGTTAGCTCAGTTAACGAATACTAAAGAAATTGATCCTCTTACTTTAGAAAAAGAAAGAAAAATTAGAAGTAAAAATAACATTAGCGAAAGCTTTGAGTACACTCATCAATTGAGGAGCAAAGACAGTATCCTGAAGTCTCATAAAACATTTAATAAGAATGGTGAGTTGCTTACCAAAACGGTATTCTCTTCAAAACAAGATACCATAAACCACGTTGTGTATGAATATGAAGGAGAAAAAGTAGTGAAATCACATATACTTAGCAAAGATAAAAATAAGCTGGTTTTTTTAGACATCCGAAACTATTCTTATGATAAAAATGGAAACAACATCGATATACAATTCATTAATAAAGATGGAGATACAATTTATCAAAAAATAGACTACTACAGCACTAATTTAAAAAAGACGCTCCAAACAAAATGGCAGAATAAAACAGATTTTTCTATTACAGAAGAATATTTTTATTCTAATAATAATTTAATTAAAACAAAAACATATCTCCCAAATGAGAAGTTATTTTCTGAGACAGCCTATCAATATGATAATCTTGGAAATTTAGTGAGTAATTACAGATTAGTAAACGAAAAAAAAGACATTATTAATTTTTACAAATATGACAGAAATAATAATTTAATCGAAAGTAGTTTTAAAATTTTATCTAATAATTATCCTAATCTTTATAAAACAAAATACGAATACGACAAGAATAAAAATGTCATAAAAGAATACCATACCGGAGATAAGAATCTTAAATCTGTTCATACCATTTCTTATAAAAAATTTGAATAACTATTTTCACTAATAATGGACAAAAAAAAGGATGCTAAATTTTTAGCATCCTTTATCTATTAAAATATCAACAAGATTTACCTAATCAATTTTCTATATTTCAAACGTTTTGGAGTTAAATCACCACCAAGACGTTTCTTCTTGTTTTCTTCATAATCAGAGAAACTTCCTTCGAAGAAATAAACTTCAGAATCTCCTTCAAAAGCCAGAATGTGCGTACAGATTCTGTCTAAGAACCATCTGTCGTGCGAAATAATTACAGCACAACCTGCAAAATTCTCTAAACCTTCTTCAAGTGCACGAAGGGTGTTTACGTCAAGGTCGTTCGTTGGCTCATCCAGTAACAATACGTTTCCTTCTTCTTTTAAAGTCATTGCTAAGTGCAAACGGTTACGTTCTCCACCAGAAAGCATTGAAACTTTTTTGTTTTGCTCGCCTCCTCCAAAGTTGAAACGAGATAAATATGCTCTGGAATTCACCTGTTTTCCTCCCATCATAATCAATTCCTGACCATCTGCGAAGTTTTCCCAGATAGATTTATTCGGATCAATATTAGAGTGGGACTGATCTACATAAGCGATTTTCACTGTTTCTCCAACAGAAAATTCTCCACTGTCAGTAGCCTGTTCTCCCATGATCATTTTGAAAATGGTAGATTTACCAGCACCATTTGGTCCGATAATTCCAACGATTCCCGCTTGTGGCAAAGTAAAGTTCAAATTATCGTATAATAATTTTTCACCAAAAGCTTTTGCTACATTTTTAGCTTCAATAACATTTGTTCCTAAACGTGGACCATTTGGGATATAGATTTCCAGATTTTCATCCAGTTGTTTTTGATCTTCGTTCAATAATTTATCGTAATTCTGTAAACGTGCTTTTTGTTTGGTCTGACGACCTTTTGCTCCCTGACGAACCCAGTCAAGCTCACGCTCCAAAGTTTTTCTTCGTTTAGAAGCTACTTTTTCTTCCTGAGCCATACGGTTTGATTTTTGATCTAACCAAGAAGAATAGTTTCCTTTCCATGGAATACCTTCGCCTCTATCCAATTCAAGAATCCAACCCGCAACATTATCCAGGAAATAACGGTCGTGCGTTACGGCAATTACAGTTCCGGCATATTGTGCTAAATGCTGCTCTAGCCATAAAACTGATTCAGCATCAAGGTGGTTGGTTGGCTCATCCAGAAGCAAAACATCCGGTTGTTGCAATAACAAACGACATAAAGCTACACGACGACGCTCACCTCCTGAAAGATTTTTTATTGGCGTATCTCCTTCCGGCGTACGCAAAGCATCCATTGCGATTTCTAATTTGGTATCGATTTCCCAGGCACCAAGAGCATCAATTTTGTCTTGTAAAACTGCCTGACGATCCATTAGTTTGTCCATTTTATCTGGATCTGAATAATTTTCTTCAAGACCAAACAAATCATTGATATCATTATATTCTTTAAGAACAGCCATTGTTTCAGCGGCTCCTTCCTGAACAATTTCTAAAACTGTTTTAGAATCATCCAAAATTGGTTCCTGCTCTAAATATCCAACAGTGTAACCCGGTTGAAAAACCACATCTCCCTGATAGTTTTTATCAACTCCTGCAATAATCTTTAAAAGAGAAGATTTTCCTGAACCGTTAAGCCCCAAAATACCAATTTTAGCTCCGTAAAAGAAACTAAGGTAAATATTCTTAAGAACCGGTTTATCTGCTCCCTGATAGGTTTTACTCAATTTTTGCATTGAGAATATGACCTTTTTATCGTCTGACATTTGTTTTATTTTTTATTTTAATTAATTATTTTTTATTGATTAAATATTGCGATTGATTTTTGCAATTATATACAATTTTGTTACACTCTACCTTTTAAAGCATTAAATACCCAGGCATTGGCTAAAAATCCTACTCCTGTTGCTGCAAATCCCCAGCCTGATATTTCACTGTATCTGAAAGCACCAAGACCTATTAGTAACAATCCCATGATTACCATTATAAAAGTAGCCCATCCTAAAACGGTATTTTTATTCATTCCCATAATTGTGTAATTAATTTAAAGTGGTATTATTTTTAGAAATGCAAATATCGTGAATTTTCACGGCTTAATTAAAAATTTTATACAGCATTTCTTTTAGCAAATCAGATTGAGGCAAAGCATTAGCACCAACACCTTTACTTTTTACATCAATATCTCTTAAAGCTCCCACAATCTGGCTTACTTTTCTCATTGGATAGTTCTTGACTGCTAAATCATATTCTTTCAAAAAATAAGGATTTACACCAATTGCTGCAGCTACATTTTTAGGGTTTTTATCTTTTAGTCCATGGTATTTTAAAAGTTGTATAAAAAAACCAAAAACTAATCCGGTTGTCATTACTAACGGATATTCTTTAGGATTATGAGCAAAATTCTCTGCAATTTTATACGCTTTGAGCTGGTTACGTTCACCAATTGCTTTTCGAAGTTCAAAAACATTATAGTCTTTACTGAAACCAATATTTTCTTCAATATGTTCAGCCGTAATCATGGTTCCTTGCGGTAAAATAATTTGCAGTTTTTCAAGTTCATTATTGATTTTACTCAAATCTGTCCCTAAAAACTCTACTAACATTGCATTCGCTTTGGGATCAATTGTATATTTTTTTCCGGCCAAAACACGTTTTATCCAATCGCCAACCTGATTTTCGTATAACTTTTTGCTTTCATAAACGATTCCGTTTTGTGCTAATAATTTAGTCACTTTTTTACGTTTGTCCAGCGTTTTATATTTATAACAAAAAACCAAAACCGTTGTTTCCATTGGATTATTGACATAGGATTCAATTTTATCAATTGTTCTTGATAAATCCTGAGCTTCTTTTACGATAACCACCTGACGGTCTGCCATCATTGGATAGCGCTTTGCTGTAGAAACTATATCTTCTACAGAAACATCTCTGCCATATAATACCGTTTGGTTAAACCCTTTTTCTTCTTCAGCAAGGATATTCTGCTCAATATATTCCGACAATTTATCAATATAATAAGGTTCTTCACCCATTAAAAAATAAATTGGCTTTATATTTCCCGCTTTTATATCATTAACAATTTTTACAACTTCGTCCATTCAAATGTATGTTCAAGTTTCAGGTTTTACGTTTGTTTCAATAACTTGAAACTTTAAACTTGAAACCTGAAACTATTTTAATTATTTTTGCGTTATGCAGCGATTAAACTTTCCAATCTATAATTTTCGATTCAAAAATAACGAAAATAAAGTGTCTATTTTTGATGAAATCAGAAAAAAATTTATAATTCTTACCCCGGAAGAATGGGTTCGTCAGCATGTTGTTCATTATTTAATGAATGAAAAAAAATATCCAAAATCACTCATAAACGTCGAGAAAGTTTTAACTATCAACGGATTAAAAAAAAGGTACGATGTCGTGGTTTTTAATTCGGATGGTACTATACATATATTGGTAGAATGCAAAGCACCCGAAGTAAAGATATCTCAGGCAACTTTTGATCAGATTGCCCGTTATAATATGACAATGCAGGCACGGTTTTTGAAAGTCACAAACGGTCTGAATCATTATTACTGTCAGATGGATTTTGAAAACGAAAAATATGAGTTTTTAAAATCGCTGCCAGATTACAAGGAGATTTATTAAATTATAAAAAAGATTACTTTTGAATAAAATTGCAGTTGTTATTTTAAATTGGAATGGAATAAAATTATTAGAACAATTTTTGCCATCAGTAATTCAATTTTCTCAAGATGCTGTTGTATATGTAGCAGATAATGCTTCTACAGATAATTCAATTCAATTTGTACAGGATAATTTTCCTTCTGTAAAAATTATAAAAAACTCTGGAAATCATGGTTTTGCCAAAGGCTACAATGATGCATTAAAAGCTGTCGATGCCGAGATTTATGCTTTAATTAATTCAGATATTGAAGTAACTGAAAATTGGTTAAATCCTATTATAGAAACCTTTCATAACGAAAAAAACACCGCTATTATTCAGCCTAAAATACTTGATTTTAAAAACAAAGAATATTTTGAATATGCCGGAGCCGCCGGAGGATTTATTGATAAATATGGATATCCGTTTTGTAGAGGCCGAATTTTTGACACTATAGAAAAAGACAAAGGTCAATATGATGATAATTGCGAAATATTCTGGGCATCAGGCGCTTGTTTTTTTATAAGAAAACAAGTTTATGATGAATTAGAAGGATTTGATGAATCTTTTTTTGCACATCAGGAAGAGATTGATTTATGCTGGCGTGCTTTAAACGAAGGACATACTATTAAATATAATTCTCAATCTGTTGTTTATCATGTTGGAGGCGCTACTCTTCAGCATGGAAATCCTAAAAAAACTTACTTGAATTTTAGAAATTCATTATTGATGATGGTTAAAAATCTTCCGAAAAAAGGATTATTTTTTATTATTTTCTTCAGAATGGTTCTTGATGGAATTGCAGGAGTAAGATTTTTAACACAAGGAAAATTTAAACACACACTTGCTATTTTACATGCCCATTTTTCATTTTATTGTGTTTCATTCATTTACCTGAAAAAGAGAAAAGATTTTCAAATGCAAAAATACTACACTCTAAAAAGTGTCGTTTTCATATATTATATAAAGAAATTGATTTTTTTTAAAGAAATCTTTAACATTAATCAAAATATTAAAAACTAAATTTGTAAATAACGTCTAATTAAATTTAACATCTATGAGAAAAATAGTAATCGCACTATCAGTATTAATGGCTTTAACGTCGTGTGTTTCAAAAAAGAAATATGCAGAATTGGAAGCTAAGAACAAAGAGGTTCAGGATTTATTAAATTCTTGTACTGTAAAATTGAATACCTGTCTGGAAGAAAAAGCTGGTTTAGCTGCTACAGCTCAAAGCTATAAAGAGCACAATCAAGATTTGATCAGTTCTTCAAAAGATTTAACTGTATTGACAACAAAAGGTGCTGAAAACCTTGAAAAATCTTTAGAAAGCCTAAAAGAAAAAGATCTTAAAATATCCAGACTTCAGGATGCTCTTACTAAAAAAGACAGTGTAACTTTAGCATTAGTTACAAGTTTAAAAGGTGCTGTAGGAATCTCTGATCCGGATATCGAAATCAATGTAGAAAAAGGAGTTGTATTTATTTCTATCGCTGATAAATTGTTATTTAAAAGCGGAAGTTATGATGTAACTGACAAAGCTAAAACTGTTTTAGCTAAAGTTGCAAAAGTAGTAAATGACAAACCTGATTTTGAGTGTATGGTTGAAGGTCATACTGATAATGTTCCATACAAAAGCAATGGGGTTTTACTTGACAACTGGGATTTAAGTGTAAAACGTTCTACTTCAATTGTTAGAGTATTAACAAATGATTTAGGAGTTAATCCAGCTAAATTAATTGCTGCAGGTAGAAGTTCTTATGTTCCGTTAGTAGCGAACGATACTCCTGAAAACAAAGGAAAAAACAGAAGAACACGTATTGTTGTTATGCCAAAAATCGATCAGTTCTATGATATGATTGAAAAAGAGATGAAAAAACAGGCAAAATAATTATAGTTCATACAGGATTATACAGAAAAAGCAGGTCAATGACCTGCTTTTTTAGTACCCTGCAAGGATAAACTATTTTCAATTAACTAACTAAATTTAACTAATCCTAAAGTTAGTAATAATTTTTGTCTGATTATCTATTTTAAGTTTTTTTTTACAAAATATCCACATCTCCTTTACCTTCTCTTATAATAACAGGGTCATGCTCTGAAAGATCTATAATTGTTGACCCAACATTATCTCCATAACCTCCATCTATAACAAGATCTACCAGATTTTGCCATTTTTCAAAAATTAATTCAGGATCAGTAGTATATTCAATCACATCATCTTCATCACGAATCGAAGTTGAAACTACTGGATTACCCAATTGTCGAACAATTTCCAAAATAATATTATTGTCAGGAATACGTATTCCGACAGTGGTTTTCTTTTTAAACTCTTTTGGGAGATTATTGTTTCCAGGCAAAATAAAAGTATAAGGCCCTGGCAATGCTCTTTTTAATATTTTAAAGGTTGAAGTATCAATCTGACGTACATAGTCTGATAAATTACTCAAATCGTGACAAATAAATGAAAAATTTGCTTTTTCTAATTTAACACCTTTAATTTTTGCAATTTTTTCCAATGCACGTGAATTGGTTATATCACAACCTAAACCGTAAACAGTATCAGTCGGATAAATTACCAAACCTCCATTTTGAAGCACTTTTACCACTTTTGCAATAGCAGCTTCACTGGGTTTATCGGGATATATTTTTATGAATTCGGCCATTTGTTTTTGTTTAAAGTTAGATATATTTTAGCTTTAAAACGTTACACTTTTTAATTTTCATGTTTCATTTATTGTATGAGAACAAAAAATCTTATCCGACAACATCTAGTTTGGCAAATCTTAAAAGTAATTTTTTAATTCCTCCAACCTCAAATTTTATTTCAGCTTTTTTATCAGCTCCAATACCTTCCAGATTAACTATTTCCCCCTTACCAAAACGTTCATGCATTACAATATTCCCAATAGTTAATTTGTTATCAAATAAATTTGGAGCTGCTGCATTTGGGTTCGTTCCTGCCACAGGTTTTAATTTGCGGATGTTCAAATCAGGTTTTGGTTCGTTATCCGTTATGTATTTGGGAGGCGTTCCTCCAATTGGCTTTGATAAACGTAATTTTGACTTGTCTACATCTCCAAAAATATCGCTGTCAATAGTCGGTTTATAACGATAATTACTTTCTGAAGGAGTTAAATACTCTAAAAACTGACCATCAATTTCTTCGATAAAACGAGAAGGTTCACTATCTGTTAATTTTCCCCAACGATAGCGAGACTGTGCATAAGTTAAATAGGCCTGATGTTCTGCACGTGTTAAGGCTACATAAAACAAACGGCGTTCTTCTTCTAATTCACTTCTAGTACTCATACTCATCGCACTTGGAAACAAGTCTTCTTCCATCCCCACTACAAAAACATGTGGAAATTCAAGACCTTTTGCTAAGTGAATTGTCATTAAGGCAACACGGTCTTCATCAGATGTATCTTTATCCAAATCAGTAGCCAAGGCAACGTCTTCCATAAATTCTGACAAAGCGCCTCTTGCTCCATCTATTTCTGTTTGACCTTCGGTAAAATCTTTGATACCGTTTAAAAGCTCTTCAATATTCTGAATTTTTGCCATACCTTCCGGAGTAGCATCTTTTTTCAATTCCTGAACTAAACCTGTTTTCTTCGCAACATGGTCTGTAATATAAAATGCATCCTGATTTTGATCAATTACCTGAAAACTCTGGATCATAGTAACAAAATCTTTCAGTTTGTTTTTTGTACCAGCATTCAGTTTCAAATCGATTTTATCGATATTTACCATCACTTCCCAAATCGAGCGTTTGTAATGATTGGCTGCAATGGTCAATTTTTCAACGGTAGTATCTCCAATTCCACGAGCAGGATAATTGATCACCCGAATCAAAGCTTCTTCATCTTTTGGATTAATTACCAGACGCAAATAACACAAAACGTCTTTTATTTCTTTACGCTGATAGAAAGAGAGGCCTCCATAAATTCTATACGGAATATCTCGTTTTCTCAAAGCATCCTCCATAGCACGAGATTGTGCATTGGTACGGTACAAAATAGCAAAGGCTCCATTATGAAGCTGATTCTGCATTTTTTGTTCAAAAATAGTACTGGCAACAAAACGTCCTTCTTCTGCATCAGTTAAACTACGGTGTACTTTAATTTTTGGACCAAAATCATTAGCTGTCCAGACAATTTTATCCAACTTGGTTTTATTATGCTCCATTACCGTATTTGCCGCTTCCACAATATTTCGCGTTGAGCGATAATTTTGCTCCAAACGAAACATTTTTACGCCTTCGTAATCCTTTTGGAAATTCAGAATGTTATTGATATTCGCTCCACGGAAAGCATAAATACTCTGCGCATCGTCTCCAACGACACAAATATTTTGAAATCTGTCTGACAAAGCTCTTACTATCAAATATTGCGAGTGATTGGTATCCTGGTACTCATCCACCAGAATATATCGAAAACGATCCTGATATTTAGCCAATACTTCAGGAAAACGTGTCAATAATTCATTGGTTTTCAGCAACAAATCATCAAAATCCATTGCTCCGGCTTTGAAACATCGTTCTACATACTGCTGGTAAATTTCTCCCAAGCGAGGTTTTTTAGCCATCGCATCAGCTTCCATCAATTCCGGATTATTGAAATACGCTTTTACCGTAATTAAACTGTTTTTATAAGTCGAAATTCGTCCTAAAACTTGTTTCGGCTTATAAATATCACGATCCAGCTGCATTTCTTTTATAATCGAAGAAATTAGCCTTGCCGAATCCTGAGAGTCATAAATGGTAAAGTTGGATGGATATCCCAAATGTTCTGATTCTGAACGAAGAATACGTGCAAAAACAGAGTGAAAAGTTCCCATCCATAAGTTTTTTGCTTCACTGGCCCCCACAATAGATGAAATCCTGTGTTTCATTTCGCGGGCAGCTTTATTGGTGAAAGTAAGTGAAAGTATATTGAAAGCATCAATTCCCTGATGCATCAAATAAGCAATTCTGATTGTCAAAACACGGGTTTTTCCCGAACCTGCACCAGCAATAATAATCATTGGCCCATCTTTTTGTAAAACAGGTTGTCGTTGGGCTTCGTTGAGCTGGTCAATATAATTTTGCATGAAATAGTTCTCCTTTTATGCAAAAATAAGAATTAAAGTCTTAGAATTTTAATTCTATAAAAATCAAACTTGTGTTAAAAAGAAAAAGACTTAAATAAAAAACCACTTCATAACAAGAAGCGGTCTTTTAATTTAACAAAGTGGTTTTAGTTTTCTTATAAATCAGAAACAAGATTCGCCAACCGGAGCTTCTCCTGTAATTTCTATCCAGTCTATATTAGCAAACGGTAAAGCATCAATGGTCTCTAATCGAATTGTGTTTATGCCTTTATTCAGTCTGAGGATTGTTGGTAGTGTAGTCACAAATTTTGTTGTACTGGAAGTTACAGGAAATGATATATCAATCGTATCTGTTGCGTTTACTTTTACTTTTGCAGTTGTCGTTTTCCCTCTGTGTACATATCGAAATACTACTGTATAAAGCCCTGAAGTTGGTACTTTAATTATATAATTTATTCCTTTGTCAGGAGCATCAGCAATATTTATTACTTTTCTGTTTTCTGCGCTTGAGTTAATAGCTATTACTCCATCATATGTACAAAATCCAGGTGCAGCTTCTTCAATTCGTAAAGTGTGGGTTCCCGTAAATTTTTCTCCAAAAGTTGCCGTAACTGCCATATCAGCACTCATCGCAACAGTTATTACCTCAGTAGTTTCTCCTGAATTCCATGATTTCAATTCATTTCCTTTTGAAGGAATGGCAGTTAGAGTTACCTGTTCTCCTTCTGTATAAGCAGCTTTATTTGGATTTATTGTGATGCTTCCTCCTTCAATTGGATTAGCTGCAGTAGTCAAAACATAAGCGGCAGGTATCGTACTTTTAAAATTAGCCGTAATTGTTTTGTTGGTATCCATTTTAACATTCGTTATGGCTGTAGCTGAACCATCACCCCATGATTTGAATACAAAATTATTTGCTGGTGTTGCTGTCAATGTTACAACTTCACCCGCATCATAAATTGTTTTAACCGGACTAACAGTTATATTCCCTCCTGCAGTTGGTTTTACTATAGTTTTCAATACAAAATCAGTTTTCTGCTGAGATCCTAATTCTCTGGCTCCAAGATCTGGTGCTGTTCCGTTAAATTCTATTCCGTTTGCCTGTACGCCTGCATCTATAAAATCGCTTGTAACTTTTAATGCGAGAAAATCACCCAGATTAGGACTTCCGTCTTCATTTTTGAGAACAGTAGGAACAGTCAAAGAAACAAAATCATCATCACTGATTACAATTGCCGGAGTTCTTCCGTTAATACTGCCTTTTATCCACCAAACATTCGAGTTTTCGACATCTTTCCCAAAGTTTTTATCTTTAAATGATTTATAGGAAATGTTGTTTCTAAATTGATGTTTCCCCCCGGGGCGAAAACCAAAACCGTTGCTTTTATTATTGTAGGACGTGTTATTAGTCATTTCAATAGCACCTAAATTATTATTATCAGTAAAACCGTGCTGACCGTTTCCAAAAGCAATACAGCGGCGCAGAATATGATTCACCGGAATTCCTTCGCCTCCTAATTTAAAACCATTTTTATCTCCGGTTACTGTTGTGCTTCCATTAGTTAGTGTTCCATTGTTATAGGCTACGCAATTTTCGAATAAAACAGCACCGATTGGTCCAGTCTTTTTCTTCGTGTATAAATCCCAGCCATCATCACTGTTATGATGCGAAATACAGCCACGAAAAATATTATCCTGACCGCAAGTCAGTTTTGCAGCAAAACCGTCTGCATTTTCAGCCAATGAATCTTTATTATCAAAAGATTCACAGTTGAGAATTAAATTATTTGAAGGCCATTGGGCAATTGTCGTATAAGTATCATTATAACGACTTATCTGAAGTCCGCTGTCTCTGTTTTTTTCAAAAATACAATTGTCAATAATATTGTTGTTCCCGGAAAGCAGCATACCGTTATCTCCGGATTTTCTGATTGTAATTCCTTTAAAATACCAATACAAACCATCCAATACAATCCCTTTATTTTCATTAATTTCCTTTTGACCTGAAAAATCAAGAATTGGGGTTTCATTTTCATAAGCTTCAATTCTTTTTAGATTTTGTACTGTTCCGCTATTTTGTCTTTCAATAAAAATAGTTGAAGCTATAGAATAAATTCCGCCACGCACATAAATCGTTTGTCCAGGATTTATAATACTGATTGCTTTTTGAATTGTGACAGGGTTGTCAACAGTTCCATCGTTAGTTGCCTTTCCTGCGGGAGAAACATAAATTTGTGAGTATATACAAAGCGGAAATAACAGTGCATAAAACACTGTAATTATCTTTTTTTTCATTTATCCAGAGTCTATTAAGATTTATCTTTTATAATCAATTAAAAAATGTAATCGATTACACAAATGTATTATTTTGTAATGAATTAACAAATAAAAATGTAATATTCAGATAAATAATCGATTAGATTCTCGAATTAGAATGGTTATTGAAAAGAAAATTGTTACTTATAAAAAACATCGTAAGCAAACCGGATAAGAGTTCCGATTACAACAACTAAAAAGAATATTCGAATAAATCCATTTCCTTTATTGATGGCCAATTTAGCACCAAGCCAGCCTCCAATACCATTGCTTACAGCCATCGGAATTGCAATGCTCCAGATGATTTTTCCTTTGATCATAAACAAACAAATCGAGCCGAAATTTGTTGCGAGATTTACCATTTTCGCATTTGCGGAAGCGTGTAAAAAATCGAAGCCCAAAAGTGCAATAAAAGCAACTACAAAAAAACTGCCTGTTCCCGGACCGATAAATCCATCATAAAAGCCAATAATTACACTAATAACGACCGCATATATAATCTGAGTCTTTGCAGAATGATCTTTCGCTACATGCTGACCGAAATTTTTCTTCGCATAAGTGTAAACAAACAACAAAGACAAAACTACAAGTAAAAGCGGCTTCATAAAATCATTACTTACCAAAGTCAATATCGTAGAACCCAAAAATGCTGATGGAACTGCCAGACACATCATAATCAAAAGTAATCTCCACTGGATGACGACTTTTTTAAGATATTGAAAAGCAGCAAATGCTGTTCCGCTAAAAGCCGGAATTTTCAATGTTCCAACAACTGTTGAAACAGGTAGATTTGGCAATAAAATCAATCCCATTGGCGTTTGTATCAATCCTCCACCACCAACAATTGCATCAATAAATCCTGCGGCAAAAGCAGCTAAACAAAGAAAAAGTATACTATAGTAATCCATTAAAATTGTATTTGAAGAGCTTAAAAAAGCAAGGAGCAAAAGTACGGCTTCCATTTTGTTTTATTACTAAAATTTAAATCGGATTTCTCCTCAAAAAGTATATTTTTGCTAAAAAATATTGAAATGGATTTTACACGAATTATAGAATTAGCAAGTTATACTTTACCAGCCATTGTTACCGGATTTGTGGCTTACAGTTTTTTTGAACTTCACATTAAAAACAACGATAAAAAACGTGCTTTTTTATTAAACAGAGAATATCAGAAACAATCTTTACCGATTCGTCTGCAGGCATACGAGCGCATGACTTTATTTTTAGAACGCATCAACCTGACCAAATTATTAATTCGTGTTACGCCAATTTCACAACAAAAACACGATTATGAAAATTTCATCATTGATCAGATAGAACAGGAATTCGAGCATAACCTAACACAGCAGATTTACATGTCCGATGAATGCTGGACAATTATTACAACTGCCAAAAACGCAACTATACAAATGATTCGTAAAGCTGCCATGAGTGATCGCATAGACAGCGCTGATAAATTACGTGAAGTGATTTTGAATGATTTATTAGAGAAACAATCTCCAAGCAATGCAGCTTTGGGATATATAAAGACTGAGGTTGCGGAACTTTGGTAATAAGATTTTTAGCACTTAGTACGAGTCCCTAAAATTTTATCTTTAGAACTAAGGAGTAAATACTTTACTTATTATCACTCATAATTTCCGACTTATTCTGAGCATATTCATAGCCCTGTTCCCACCAGGTTTTCATTACTTCCTTATTAAAAATCAAGGCATTATTTGTCAGTTTGGTTGGCGTGTAATATAAATTAAGTTTTACATCCTTGTTGTTTGCTATCAGTTTTCCTATAGCAATGTCATGTTTTTCAACCTGATCCAGAGCAATTCTGAATAAATCAATCATCAATGAAAAAGGATTTTTTCCGATAACGTTTTTTTCCATATTGACTTCGGTTTCCAGAATAATTACATCAATTTCAGTTGCTCCACGATTGATTGCCTCTTTAATTGGTACTAAACTTGAAAATCCGCCATCGCCATATTCAAAATTATTTCTTTCAACCAGGCTCATAAAAGGAACATAATTACTTGAAATCCATGACCAGTCGCAAAATTCATCATACGTACAATCTTTAACCGACTTATATTCGGCTTCGTTTTTTGTAAAATTGGTCACTGTAATGACAACATCTTTCTTCATCTTTTTCAACTGATTGAAATCTGATAATGAAAAATTCTTTTTGATGTATTTCTGTAATCCCTTACTTTCCCCAAAGGTTCTTTTTCCTTTAAAAAACTGGCGGATAACATTAAAGTGATTAATGGTCACAATATCAACACCATCCTTTACTTTAACGACAAAAGGACAAATATTAAATATTTTTGACATGTTGACATTGGTATAAATCGAATGAATTTGTTCAATATTTCCAAGTGCCAGATGCGGAATCAATAAACTTCCGGTAGAAGTACCGAGGTACAAATCATATTGATGTCTTTTTACTTCTAATAAATACTGGGCAACACCACCGGCAAATGCGCCTTTACTACCACCACCGGAAATAACCAATGCTCTCATAAATTAATTGTAGGTTTTGTTTTTGGATTTTTTCAGGAGAAAGCAGAGGCAAGAATCAAGAGCAAAGACTTCTTTTAACTCTCCAATCTATACTCTCGAATCTTGATTCTATTCTCTCATTACTCTTTCAACAAACGATTCAATTGAAATTGTTCATCGGGGGTCAAATTAGTCAAAATTCTTTCAAACGAAGCACGCATTTCAGAATTTTTTAATAACAATCTAATAGTTTCTCTTCCAAATTTTGAAAATTGCCACATATGATGGGTTGTAGAATTAACTAAATTACTCAAAACCTGATCGTTAATAATTTTAAACGCAATTAGTTTTTCTAAAGCATTTTGTCTGGTAGTAGCTTCGTATTTTGTAGAAGAAAAAGCTATTAATTCTGAAATTAAAGCTTCTGGATCATTACTGTAATTTGTAGTAGACAATGCTAATGAAAGCCATAGAGTACGAAGATTGTAATCATTGAACCCAATCCAGGTTTTAGTTTTATCAAGATATTCTGTTCTGCGTTCAGTGAAATTCTTCCATAAAAAATAAAGGGCAATTTCCTGTGTCTGATACGATTTGTCTTCTAATAAAGTTTCATATTCAGTTCTGAAATCTTCCGGGATTTTCGATAACTTTTCGGCAACAGCCTGACGGATTTTAATATTGTTTGTTTGCAAAGCAGCTATTAAAAGCCCTTTTTTACCTTCATATTTTTCAGATTCAATTTGCTCAATTACGGATATTTTTACAGCCTGATACGTATCTGAATTTAAAATTTTCAAAAAGTAATCCTGTTTATCAGCCAAAGATGTTTTTTTTAGTTTATCCACTTCGAGACGCTCTTGAATCGGCTTGTTTTTACTCAATAAAGCATTCGCAGTTGGTGTGTCAAAAGCAGTAGTTTCCAACCATGTTTTCTGAAATTTATCCAAATCAAAATCCGATACTTTTTTAATTTCATCAAAGAAATTCTGAGTATTTACGGTTTGATACGCATATTTTTTCAAATAACTTTTTATGGCTTTTTTAAACGCTTTGTCTCCAATTGATTCATGCAAAACAAATAATGCCCAGGCTCCTTTTTCGTAAAAAGTCAACGAACTGGCTTTGGCATTTAAAACCGGAATTGAATCAGTTCTGGAAGCAAACTTGAGCTGTTGAGCCGTATCGTATAATTTTGAATAAAAATAGTCCTCGCCATAAATTTCTCTTTCGGTCAATAAAGCATAATACGTTGCAAAACCTTCCTGAAGCCAGTGATGGGTACTGCTCTCGGCGGTAATTAAATCTCCAAACCAATGATGTGCCAGTTCGTGTGCATCAACATTTGTATAATTTCGATCTTCAAAACCAATCGAATCTACGACATACCGTGTAGCAAAAAGCGTCGTGGTCGTATTTTCCATTCCGGCATACAAAAAATCACGTACGGGAATTTGCCTGTTGATTTTCCAAGGATATTTCACTCCTATTTCTTTCTCTAAAAAGTCAAAAATACGTTTGGAATACCGATAAGTCGGTTCAAAATGATCTGTATCTTTAGGTTCTAAATAATATTCTAACGGAATTTTAGATTTTGATTTGAATTCTTTTTTATTAAATTTTCCAATGGCGAGCATCAATAAATAAGAACTCATCGGTTTTTCCATTTCATATTGCCAATGAAACTGGTTGTTGTTCTGCGTTTTATCTTTTAAAATCCCGTTCGAAACAACCTGATAGTCTTTATTATAAGTAATTCCAAGGTTAAAAATCAGTTTTTCGTTTACATCATCAAAACTCGGAAACCAATTACTTGTGTATCTTCCCTGCCCCTGTGTCCAGATTTGTACGTCAGCGTTTTCAATAGTAACAAAATACAAAGCTTGTTTTGGTTTTACCGAATATTCAAAAGTCAACTGATTTTCGCCTTTCTGAAAATGATCAACGATTTGCAATTGCTTGCCTGTATTAACAAAAACTACCTCTTTTTGATTGATTTCAACTTTAGAAAATTCCATGTTTTTGGCATCAATCTTAATGGTATCGACAGGTTTTACTATTTCGAATTGGAAATTAACCGAACCTGAAACCAATTTTTCAACAGGATTTAATTTCAATTGCCCTGAAACCGATTTAAAATCGACAAATTGTGTTTGTTGGGCAAAAATGAAGGTGGTAAAAAATAATAAGATGTATTTCATTGAAATAAATTTGAAGGCGAAATCCAAAGTTACAAAGGTTTCATCAACAAATCGAATGAAATTTGTATGTTTACATTAGAAAATTATAAACACGTGCTGATACCTAAAAAAGCCATATTCAACTGGAGCAGCGGAAAAGATTCTGCTCTGGCTTTATATAAAATTCTTCGGAATCCTGATTATAAAATAGAATGTTTACTGACTAGCGTCAACCAGCAATATCAAAGAATTTCAATGCATGGTGTACGTGTAGAATTACTCGAAACTCAGGCAAAAAGTCTTGATTTGCCTTTAAAAATAATGCAGATTCCTGAAATGCCAACTATGGAAGTTTATGAAAATGTCATGACTGAAACCTTATCTGAATTAAAAAAACAAGACATTACACATTCAGTTTTCGGGGATATTTTTTTGGAAGATCTACGTAAATACCGTGAAGATCAATTAACAAAAATTGGTTTTCAAGGCGTTTTCCCAATCTGGAAAATCCCTACTCATGATTTAATTCAGGAGTTTATCAGTTTAGGATTTAAAACGATTGTAGTTTGTGTAAACGAACGCTACCTCGATAAAAGTTTTGTTGGCCGGATTATCGATCAGGATTTTATAAAAGATCTGCCTGAAAATGTAGATGTTTGTGGTGAAAACGGAGAATTTCATACTTTTACCTTTGATGGACCTATTTTTTCAGAACCCATTAATTTTGAGATTGGAGAAACGATTTACCGTAAATATGAAAAACCTAAAAATCAGGACTCTTCAAATACGGCCTGCGACACAAACGCAACTGATGCATTTGATTATGGCTTTTGGTATACTGATTTAATTCCGAAATAATTTTATTTGAAATGACGATACAAAATCAATCATCTGAATTAGAGAAAGTCCTGACGTTCTTAAACGAAATTGGGATTGACGTGGTTGAAAAAGAACTTGAAACTTCTTTTTTACCGGGACTGGATTTAGGTCCAAACTGCCTTTATATTGATTTTGAAAAATTACTATATCCGGGTGATATTCTGCATGAAGCGGGTCATCTTGCTGTTACAACTTCTGTCGAAAGGAAAATTGCCGGTACTGATAAAATGGCTGCCGACTGGCCATCTCAGGGTGAAGAAATGGGCGCCATCTTATGGTCTTTTGCTGCAGCAAAATATTTGGAATTACCTATTGAATTTGTATTTCACCCGAACGGATATAAAAATGAATCCGAATGGCTTATTTCAAATTTTACAAATGAAAATTATATTGGGTTGCCTTTTCTGGAATGGACAGGGCTTGCTTTGGGAAAAGTTAATGCAGAAAAAGAAAGCAAAGAAGCCTTTCCAAAAATGCTAAAATGGCTAAGAGATTAAATTATGGATAAATTAGTTCGCTCAATAAAGTTTCCGATGTTTTTTGACCCAGAGAGACTTAAAAAAGATGTTTATAAAATCATCGATAAAAACTGGACGAATCATTATAATACAAATGATTATTCGGGAAAATGGACTTCGATTGCCTTAATGTCACAAAACGGAAAATCGGATTCTATTTTTGCATTACCCAGCGGTGATGAAAAACTAGTTCCTACCGAAATTCTGGAATCCTGTACTTATTTTCAGGAAATTCTGGATAGCTTTCTGTTCGAAAAAACTGCTGTTCGATTGTTGAAACTGGATGTTGGTGCCGAGATAAAACCACATACTGACAATTGCCTTGGATACGAAGACGGCTGTTTCAGATTGCATATTCCAATCATTACAAATAGCAAAGTTGAATTTATTTTAGACGGAAATCGTTTGATTATGAATGAAGGGGAATGCTGGTATATTGATGCTAATTTTATCCATTCGGTAGCAAATCGCGGGGCACAAGACCGAATTCATCTGGTTTTGGACGGGATTCGAAATGAATGGACAGATCATCTATTTTTTAAGGAAGCCGATCAAAATGATTTTGTACGACCTGCTACAGAAGTTTCCGAAAATGAAAAACAACTTATGATTGCAGAATTAAAACGCATGAATCCGCCAAATTTGGATGCCATTTTGAAAGATTTGGAATAAATTGAATTTATTTTTCGATCACATAATTTTCTAGAACCAAAATATCCAAAGCTGTCATTTCGAATAAATCAAGTGCTTCTTGTGGAGTTTCAACAATAGGCATTCCTTTTTTGTTCAGACTTGTATTGAGTAAAACTGCTATTCCGCTTTGTTTATAAAATGCCGTAAGCAATTTTACAAACTTTGGGTTCCAGCTTTCTTCTACAGTCTGAACCCGTGCTGAGCCATCCCAATGTGTTACGTTTTTAAGTTTTTCTAAATATTCAGGTTTTGTTTTGTCTACTAAAATCATGTAAGGGCTATTTCTTCCTTTTACAAAATATTCTCCAACCTTTTCTTTTAATACTGCCGGGGCAAAAGGACGAAAATCTTCCCTGAATTTAATATCCAGATTGATATGATCTTTCATAGCTTCAATTCCGGGATGTGCCAAAATACTTCTTCGACCCAATGAACGCGGACCAAATTCTGCTCCTGACTGAAACCATGCAATTGTTTTCCCCTGATTCAACTTTTCTGCACAATAATTTACCAGCTCATTTTCCTCAAAAAACTTTTTATACTTATATTTTTTGTTTTCATTTTTATCGAACACAATTTCAATTTCATCATCTGAATATGTTTTTCCGAAACAAGTGTTGCCATCATGAGGCACTTTTGGCATATTTAAACATTCCAGCCAGCCATAAAATGCACAACCTAAAGCGAGCCCATTATCTGCTGCTGCGGGTTCAAAATAAATATTTTCAGCTATTTTACTGTCCTGCAATTTTGCATTGGCTACCGCATTTAAGGCAACACCTCCAGAGTAACATAAATTTTTATGAGGAAATTGTTTTAATCGATTTTGAATGCATTTTAAAACTGCTTTTTCCACCTGTTCCTGAGCCCATTTTGCTACATTAGCATAATAATCAAAATTGATTTTGAAATACTCATAGCCTTTTGACGGATTGGTAAATTGATTTTTCCAGTCTTCGTTTACGAACAAATTTCCCGATTTAAATTCAAAAGCTTCAAAATCATAAATTCCTGATTTTCCAAATGGTGCAAGTCCCATTAATTTTCCTACATCATCCATATCTCCAAAAACATAATGACTTACCGTTGCATAAAAGCCTCCTATAGAATGTTGTGTTGTAGGAAGTGAAAACAAACTATCTGACTTTTCAGCCATTTTACTAAAATCCTTCATTAACGAAATAAGTTTTTGTCCGTCAAAATGATAAAAGCTGTCTTTTTCGCATACCATCTGAGTTTCATTCAGGATTTCAGGACTCACATATTGTTTTTGTTCTGGATGTAATTTAATAAACTGGTCAAGCGGGCTGCCACAGCCATCTATAACCATTACTGCACATTCTGAAAATGGAGAAGTTCCAACAGCACTGTATGCATGTGACAAATGATGGGAAATATCAATAATTTTTAAATCCTTTACTTCTGCAAAAAGTCTTTTCCCTTTATATTGATTACGATCCGGGATTTCAAAATTCGCACACTGTACGACAAGAGAAATATCTTTCAATTGAATTCCTTCCGCATCCAGACAATATTGAACGGCCAGATTATCATTCCCCCCATCATGTTTTATCCGGCTTAATCGTTCTTTTTCAATTCCCACACAAATACGTCCGTCTTTTAATAAAACTGCCGATCCGTTGTGTGAAAGTCCGGTACCGAGAACATAAACAGGTGCATTCATTAAGGCATTATTTTAATAGTTATTTTTAAACTACTAAAATAAATAAACTTAGTTATCCATTGAAAGAATAAACTGAAGAATTTCCTGAATATTTAAAATATAATCAGGTATCATATTTTGTATAGCGTTGTTGGGCATAAAAGGCATATCGGCTGATTCAGGATTTTGAACAATGACAGTTCCTCCTTCATTTTGAATTACTTTTAAACCATTCGTACCATCAGCATTTGATCCAGACAATAAGATTCCTACTAATTGATTTTTGTATACTTCAGCAGCCGACTCGAAAGACACATCAATACTTGGTCTGCTGTAGTTTACCTTTTCGGAAGTATCAAGTGACAGCGTATTATTTTTTTCAAAGAGTAAATGATAATTAGAAGGCGCAACATAAATAAATCCCGGTAACAATGGCACTTTGTCCTCAACCTGTTTTACTTTAACAGCTGATTTTAATTCGATTAATTCTTCAAAAGTTTGTTCGTCTGTACTTTTTCGATGTACAACAATTACTATTGCAAAAGATTTTATTGCGGGCAATTGCGGTAAAATTTGCATAAGTACATTTAAACTTCCGGCAGAACCGCCTATAATTACTACCTTAAAATCTGGATTTACTTGATCTTTCTCCATATTTTTTCCCTATCTAATTGTTTGTATTTGCCTGGGGATATTGAATACTTTATGGTTTCTTTTGTTCCTAAAGCCAGAAAACCCAAAACAGCAAGACTATCATCAAATAAATTTATTGCTCTTTTTTGTAAATCGTTATCAAAATAGATTAAAACATTACGGCAAAAAATGATATCAAATTCATTAAACGAGGTGTCTGAAACTAAATTATGCTGGGAAAAAACCATTTTTTGAGCTAATTCTTCATTAAATTTTGCAATACCATAATTTGCTGTATAATAATTCGAAAAATCTTCTTTTCCGCCTGAATCCCGGTAATTTTCAGAATATTCTTTCATCATTCTTAATGGAAAAATTCCTTTTTTTGCTGTTTCCAGTACCTTTGCGTTAATGTCTGTGGCATAAATTAAAGATTTTTGCAGTAATCCTGCTTCCTTTAATAAAATGGCCATTGAATATACTTCTTCACCTGTTGAGCACCCTGCATGCCATAAACGAATAAAAGGTTTTGTCCCCAATAATGGGAGAATTTGATTTCGAATTACAGTATAAAAGGATGGATCGCGAAACATTTCGGTAACATTTACCGTAATTTCATCAACCATATGTCTGTAATATTCAGGATCGGATCTCACTTTGGACAAAAATTGTTCGAAATGAGTGAATCCGTCCAAGTGATATATTCTGTTTACACGTCTTTTTAAAGAGGCTCTCGAGTAACTACCAAAATCAAAACCATAATATTCATATACTTCATTAATAAGGGTTTCCAGTTCGATGTCTTCTATCATAAAAACTTTAAATTTTGCTTAATATCAAAAGCAATTTATCTACATCAACCGGTTTAGAGATATAATCATCTGCACCAGCCTCCAAACATTTTTCTTTATCTCCTGTCATTGCCTGAGCTGTTACTGCTATAATAAAAGTTGATTCATGCGAAGCGATTTTTTTTATTAAAGGAATTGCATCATAACCATCCATTTCAGGCATCATCATATCAATCAAAACTGCATCTATATTTTCGTCAGCATTTAATATTTTTAGAGCCTCTTCAGCGCTCAGACATGATAAACAATCAAATGATTTAGCACGCAGCGTATTTTCCAAAGCAAAAATGTTTCTGGAATCATCATCGATAATTAAAAGTCGTTTTTTATTCATTTTTTTACTACTCTATAATTAAACTTTATCATACAGCCACACACGCAACAATGACAATAACTGATCAATATCAACAGGCTTGGTGATATAATCTGAAGCTCCTGCTTTGATACATTTTTCACGGTCACCTGTCATTGCTTTTGCTGTAACGGCAATTAATGGCAAAGTCAAGTGTTTTGGATTACTGCGAATTTTTTCTGCTGTTTCATAACCATCCATGTTCGGCATCATCATATCCAGTAAAACGATATCTGTGTTTGGATTTTCTTCAAGCATTTTTATGGCTTCTTTACCATCAAATGCAGTAATCACATTCATTTTAAATACTTCCAAGGCTTTTGTCAGCGAATAAATATTACGAACGTCATCATCTACTATCAAAACAGTTTTATCGAACAAAATATTATTCAGCAAATTCAGTTTTCTATGATTTTCTTTTTTCCCTTCCGGTTTTTTGTTTTCTTCAACCAAATGGAGGAAAAGAGAAACTTCATCCAGCATTCTCTGGTAAGAATGTGCTGTTTTGACAATTATAGAATCAGCATACTTTTTAATCTTTATTTCTTCTTTAAGCGAGAGGCTTTTTCCGGTAAAGACAATTACAGGAAGATTTTCTAAACCAGGACTTTTTTTAACACCGTCCAAAATTTCGTAAGCCTGTTTGTCCGGGATTCCCATATCTAAAATGACACAATCAACGTCTGTTTTATTAAGTGCTTTTAAACCTGCAGAAACTTCACTTTTAATTTCAGAATTGATATTATAACTTCCTAAAAAGTAAGCCAAAGCTTTGGCATGTTTAGGATTGTCCTCAATAATCAAAACCTTTTGGGCCTCTTTATTGATTATATATTCTATTCTGACAAAAACATCCGGAATTTTTTCAAAAGCTACGGGTTTATCCAGAAAATCAACCGCTCCTTTTAACAAACTCTCCTGTTTCAATTTGTGCGATGACATGATATGCACCGGAATGTGTTTGGTTTGTGAGTTATTTTTAAGTTCTTCCAAAATTTCCCAACCACTTTTCACAGGAAGTTCAATATCTAACAAAACACCAATTGGCTTATACAACAAAGCAAAATTTAAGGCATAATCACCTCTTACTGCTACTACCGCTTTATAGCCTTTTTTTCTGCTAAAGGCTAATAATGACTTTGCAAAATTGATATCGTCTTCTACGATCAGAATGACTTTATCATTTTCTGAAATTGAGTCTCTGTCGTCTTCTACTTCCTCAGGGATAACGGCACTAATGTATTTATTTTTATTGTTATTTTCCTGTAATTTTTCTTCCGATTCCTCGATTTGGATAGGCGGAGTTTTTAAAGCTGTAACTTTTTTTAATGATGAACCGAAAACCGGCAGACATAAAGTAAAACTACTGCCTTCATTTTCTTTACTATGCAAAATTATTTCTCCTTTAAGTAATTTTGCCAGCTCTCTGCTTATTGATAGGCCCAAACCTGTACCGCCATATTTTCTTTTCGTTGAACCGTCTGCCTGTTGGAAGGCTTCAAAAATTAGAGGCTGTTTGTCTAACGGAATTCCAATTCCTGTATCTTTTACAATAAAACAAATTATTTTATCATCGTCATCGTTTATTTTAATTTCTACACTTACTGATCCTTTTTCTGTAAATTTTATAGCATTTGAAATCAAATTTTTAAGGATTTGTTCCAGACGCATTTTATCGGTTTTAATAACTGCCGGCGCTTCTTTAGAAATAATTTCAAAATCAATTTTTTTCTCTTTTGCAACTACCGTAAACAAATTAGAAAGATTATCTGTTATCTCTTTAGTTGTAACATCTAAAAACTCCAGCTCCATTTTACCGGCTTCGATCTTGGATAAATCCAGAATTTCGTCAATAAGGCCCAACAAACTATTACCTGAACTCTGAATAACCTTTGCAAATTCAATCTCTTCAGAATTCATGCTTTTGTTATTGTTCTCGGATAATAAACGGCTTAATAACAAAATAGAATTTAAAGGAGTCCTTAATTCATGTGACATATTTGCCAAAAACTCCGATTTGTAACGTGTGGTAAGTTCCAGTGCTTCAGATTTTTTCTGAATCTCAGTATTTCTTTCTTCCAGTAAAACACTGCGTTCAGACAATTCTTCATTGGTTTGCTCCAGTTCTTCCTGCTGTACCCTCAATTCTTCTTCAGAAGCCTGTAGTTTTTCGGTCTGTGTTTCTAATTCTGCATTCATGGCTTCGAGATCGCTATGCTGGATTCTTAACTCTTCTGATTGTGCTTGGGTTTCTTCCAGAAGTTCAAGTACTCTTTTTCTATTTTGAGTTGATTTTATAGCAATAGCAATATTATTTGAAACCGTCTGTAAAAATTCCAAATCAATTGCTGTAAATTCTTTTACGTTTGCCAATTCAAACGCACCTTCTATTTTAGTGTCAATTAAAGGCACTGCCACAATATGTTTTGGTTTTATTTCTCCCAAAGCATACGTAATCTGAACATCATTTTCTGTAAATGATTTTAGTTCCAGAATTTTTCTTGAAACCACACATTGTCCAATTAATCCTTGTCCTTTTTGAATGTGTTGTCTGTTTTTATTAGGAAGATAGCTGTAGCCCGAAGTTGCATAAAGCTCATCGCCTTCAATTGCATAGATCACCCCTGCACTGCTTTTAGTATATTGACATAAAAACTCGATTACATCTTTTGATAATCTTTCGAGTTCCTTATCCCCTATCATCACATTATTTAGTTTTGCAATTCCGGTTTGCAGCCATTCTTTTTGAGACAATAAATCAAAAGACGATTTTAAAGAAGCCCCCATACTATTTAAAGATTCACCTACACTGCCCAAAGCATCTGATTTGGTATCATCGACCCTGATATCATAATTTCCTTGTGAAATATTAATCGCAATAGTACTTATTGCTTTAATTCTTTCAGCAGTTTCTTTGTCTTTTCGTTCTAATTCCTCCTGAAGAAACGAACGTTCATTATAATCCTTTAAAATACGCAACAAGAACACAATTGTTATAATAAAAGCGATTATAAAAGCAGCTATAATTAAAATAAAACTATAATTACCATATCGCTCCGAATTTGCATTTCGCTCTTTCAAAAGCAGCTGTTCTGTATTTTCTATACGTTTGTAATAACTACGCAATTCATCCATCATTTTTTTTCCTTCGTTCAGATCAAAAGAGACAGTTTCTTTGCCTAATCGTTTTTTTATTACCTGATTATTTAAATATTTATAAAAAATACTGGTAAGCGATCTTACTTGTTGCAGGTTTTTTTGCTGTGACGGATTATCAACTGTTAATTCATCCAATTTATTAAAGAAACTATCCGATTTCTTTTCAGCTTCATTGTATTGGTCTAAAAATTGTTCATTACCGGTTATCAGGTAACCCCGCATACTTGTTTGAGCATCAGTAATTACAGATACTCCCTCATTCAGATTATAAATTACTTCCTGCGTGTGGTTTACCCAATAGTTGCTTTTCAACAGGCTTTTTATACTTAAAAATGAAGCTGTTGAGCTTATCATTAAGATTAATAAGGAAACTAGTGAACTGATTAATAAGTTTCTTTTAAAGTTGTTTTGTTTCATATGTTAATAATATTTCTTTTTTATCTGTTATATGTAATTCGCATATCATCATTTGGTATTTGTCCCACCAATTCACTCTAATGCTCATTTCATATAAATTATTTAATTTCCTGATATTCTAAAGGTAAAATCATAATAAAGCTAGCTCCCTGGCCAATTTGACTTTTAGCGGTAATTAATCCATTATGTTTTTCAATTATTTTTTTTGCAATAGCGAGTCCAATACCTGTTCCTTCATAGCTTTGGCGATCATTCAGACTCTGAAAAATGATAAAAATCCTGTCCAGATAAATTTCATCAAAACCAATTCCGTTATCCTTTACAATGATTCGGCAATAGCTTCCGTTTGGAGAAGGCTTTCCATCAAAATCTTTGGTTTCAATCAATTCCGAAGTAATTTCTATCACAGGATTTTCGATATTGTTTGAAAACTTAAGTGCGTTTCCAATCAAATTCTGGAACACCTGACGTAACTGACTCGGAATACTGTCAATAGTTGGAAGTACGTTTGTTTTTATTGTGGCATTTTTACGCTCAATCAGATAATCAAAATCAGAGAGCACTTCTTGCAGCACCTCATTTAAATCGGTTTTTTCAGGCTGTACTTTTGATGATAATCTCGAATAGGCCAGCAAATCTGTAATTAAAGTCTGCATTCTTTCTGCCGATTTAATCGTTCTGTTCACATAATCAACTGCCTTGTCATCTTTTGCCAGATATAAATCTTTGATGATTTTGATAAAGATTTGAATCTTTCTGATAGGTTCATTCAAATCATGTGAAACCACCCACGCAAACTGCTGAAGTTCATGGTTTTTAAGTTCCAGTTCTTCATTTTTTAAGATTAATTCTTTTGTTCTTTCTGTGATTTTAACTTCCAGATTATCCTGTGCTTCTTTTCTGATTTTAACCTCTTTTGAAAGCAGCTCTTTCATTTCTTTTAATTGATTCTGCTGCTCATAGATCTTCAGGAAGGTTTTTACTTTTAAAATCAGTAAATCAGTATCAACGGGTTTGGTAATATATTCTACCGCTCCGGTTTCATAACCCTTAAAAATGTATTTTTTTTCTATATTAAGTGCTGAAAGAAAAATGACAGGAATGTCTTTTGTTTTTTTATTTCCTGAAAGAATTTTTACTACTTCAAAACCATCCAGACCCGGCATCTGAACATCCATAATAATAAGACAATAATTTATCTGTAAAATTTTTTTTAAAGCCTCTTCACCCGATTCAGCTGTATCTACTTCGATATTATGCAGTTCTAAAGTTTTTTTTAAGGCAATTATATTTGCCCTTATATCGTCTACAATTAATATCATATTTTTTGGCTAGAATGGTTATAGTTACAGCAAATTTTTAAAACTTACTTTTAAATTAAAGTTTACAAACTCTCAAATATATTTAAAAAAAAATTAACATCTTTTTTATTTGAAATTATATTAATTACATAATTCCCATGTTTATTTTTTTAGCAATTTGAAAAGTCTTTTTTAGCGACAATCATAAATTCTTTTAAGTTAAAGATTGCCAATGAATTGGAATATTTTAGCATTATACTATTCTAAAATAAAGAGTAATGAAAAAAACAAAAACATTTCCGGAGCAAAAGCAAAATTTGCCCGGCAACGAATATTTAATGAAACCTGAACCGGAAATTATTAAAGAAAATTATGCCGGAAGCGGGAAACTTTTAGGAAAAGTAGCTTTTATAACCGGAGGGGACAGCGGAATAGGCCGAAGCGTTGCAGTGCATTTTGCGAGAGAGGGCGCCAATATTGCAATTATTTACCTGAAAGAAGATAAAGATGCACAAATAACAAAAGAACTGATTGAAAAAGAAGGTCAGCAATGCCTGCTTATCAGTGGTGATTTAAAGGATGAAAAGTTTTGCAAAAGCGCCATAAAAACCTGTATTAAAACATTTAGTAAAATAAATATAATTGTAAACAATGCAGCAGTTCAGTTTCCTCAAAACGAACTGGAAAAAATTACAGCTGTACAGCTTCAAAAAACATTCGAGACGAACATTTATCCTTATTTTTATATTACCAAAGCTGCTTTACCCTTCTTAAATAAAGGCGACAGTATTATTAACACAAGCTCTGTCACAGCTTATCGCGGAAGTGAACATCTTCTTGATTATTCGAGTACAAAAGGTGCTATTTTAAGTTTTACCCGATCGTTATCAACTATGCTGGCAAAAAAACAAATCAGGGTTAATGGAGTTGCTCCCGGACCAATCTGGACTCCCCTAATAGTGGCAACATTTGATAAAATTTCTGATTTTGGTAAAGATAACCCAATGGGAAGACCTGGCCAGCCATCGGAAGTTGGCCCTGCTTACGTATTTTTAGCTTCTGATGACAGCAGCTACATTACAGGACAATTTATTCACATCAACGGTGGGGAGCTAATTGGCAGTTAATTAAATAAAATTATGAATTTCATTGATATAATTGGTCTGTTTGCAGGAATTTGCGTTACTGCCTCGGTGATTCCGCAAATAGTAAAAGTATGGAGAACAAAAAAGGTAAAACAAATTTCACTGCTGACTTTTGGCATACTCACTTTTGGAATAGCAATATGGGTCGTTTACGGAATTTTAAAAAAGGATTTTCCCATAATTATTACCAACAGTATTTCGCTATTCTTAAATTTGATAATGGTTTATTTTCTCATCTATTACGAAAAAGAAGAATAAAAAAAACAGCTTAAATAAGCTGTTTTTTTTCAATATGCAGGGCTTTGTTAGCTAACTAATTTTTGATTGTATGACTTGTTAAAAGCCAGATGGTATTTTTCCTTAAACATTCTTAGCATGTAATTTCTGCTTACCGGCCCGGCGCCTGAGAATATTTCAAGAACATTAATAGTCGAAATTCTTTTCAATTCTTCCATTTGTTTATTTGCGAGAGATACGATTGGTTTTATACTTTTCGCATAGCCATAAGTATGCTGATTAAGCTCAATTTCTAAAATGCTTTCTAAAATTCTGTTTTTCAGCAAGTTTTTAACGATTCCTTTTTGTGGAACTGTATTAAATTCTTTAATTTTTTCAGCTATTTTTAAATTTTGTTGTCCGACATAAATATAATTACCGGAATTACTATTAAATACCTTTTTTAAATCTAAGAATAATGTGCTGTTTTCAGATATTTCAGCTTTATAAGTATTGTTGCAAATCATAGAAAACCGCACATGTTTATATCCCTCAAAATACAACACACTATTAATGTTTGATGTATTTCTTATAATTCCTGTCTGGTTAGGTTTTATCTTTTTTCTTTCGCCGTTGATTCCAAAACTATGACTTAAATTCCCCTGAAAACAATAGGTGAATAAAATAGGTGAATTGGCAAAAGACTCCATACTCAATTCAACATCTTCATTAAAAACAATATCAAATTGAATATATGAAATTTGTTTATTTAGTGTAATGCCACTTATAACTCCATTTGCGTTTTTAGACTTAACCGTTAAGTTGTATTGATTATTTTCTAAAGTTAAAGTCCCGTTAAGACTATCTTTAAGATCATTAAAAATAGTATTTATTCCGCCTGTATTTAAGTAAAGTTTTTTCATTTGATAACAATTAAAAGTTCTATAAATTAGAGTTCAAATTTTAAACTATACCCTCATAATCTCCTTCTTTTGAACTATTCAAATTTCGTTATAGTCCAAACTTTTATTGTTATATAATTTTTCGTACAACTTTCATAATTAATACTTTATAAAAAAAGAACAAAAACAAAAACAGCTGCTCCAAACTCAATGTTTGAAACAGCTGTTTTTTCAGCAAAATAAAAAAATCCTTAACCTATGTAACCATGAATCTAAATTAAGTTTTTAAGTAAGTTTATTGATATCAGCATTCGCCGAATAATTTTTTTCTGGTATGTCTTTAAAAAATTCAGCCGCTTCAAGATCTGCAGAAGGCCCATATCCTAATAAATAAGTGCCTTTTCTATTGTCTCCTGTTTCTATAACATATAGAATTGACATATCTTCAGGATCGCTCATTCCCTCGTATCGATGATGTGCTACAATAAAGATTTCGTCCGGTTGATAGGAATATTTAGATTCTGTTTCTATAAGTGCTCCGTCCTGAAATAAAAAATTACAGCAATACCCATTTTTCTGGTATTCATCTATATATTCTAATTCGTGTTTTGAAAGTTCTTTTTTCATGATAATTTGGATTATTTGATTAATTAAAGTTTTCCAAACGTTTATCTAAGCAAATTTCCTTCATTTAAAACCAACCGTTTAACTCAAAAAATATTTTTTTTATCTCATTAAATCCTTACCTGCCTAAAACCTTACAATATGATGATTAGTAAAATATAAGAGCAAAAAAAAAGCAGTCAATCGTAATAAACAATTGTACTGCTTCTAATATTACTTTCGTAAAATATAAAAATTTAATTTATGATTTGTAAATAAAATTATGAGGTGTTGTAACAAAATTTTTCCAGTCAATTCCTAAAGTATAATCAATGATTTTTATAATATCATTCATTAAAATAGGCTTAGTTACGAAATAATTTGCTCCCAGAGAACGGCATTTCTCTATAATTCCAGGCTCATTTGAAGTAGAAAAAATAATTACGGGAATATCAATTTTATTTTTGTTGTCACGAAGTTCGGTCAGAACATCAAAACCGTTTTTTCCAGGCATGTTCAGATCCAAAAAAATAATATTAGGCATTTGCGACGAATTATAAATTGCATTTAACAATTTATCGCCTCCTGTATAGGTTTGAAGTATTATTTTTTTTTTCAACGACTCCACGGCATCAGCAAAAATACTTAAATCATCCTCGTCATCGTCAGTATAAAATATAGTTATATCATTCATATAATTTTTAAAATTGATAAATCTTACTCCAAAGATAAATAATTAAATAGAATTATCAATATAATACTAATTCCTGAAAAAAATTAAAAATAGAAATGTCATAATCCTAAAAATTAATTATATAACTATAGAAAAGTAAAAAAACATGACCTTTATTTTCATTTAAGTTTACAGTATAATCAAAAAAATATAATCATGGGAGATCATAAAGACCTTAAAAACGTTTCGGCTGCAGAAAAAATAAAAGAATTAGCTGAAGATATCAAAACATGCATGTTTTGTACATATAAAAATGGAAAATTACAATCCAGACCGATGTCATTTCAGGAAATTGACGAACAGGGAAATATCTTTTTCCTATCGGATAAAAACAGTAATAAAAATGCTGAGATTATCGAGAATTCAAAAGTAGAAATAGTCTTTGCCCAGCCTCACGACAAGTTTCTTTTCCTGCATGGTAATGCGACTGTTTCTTACGATAGAAAAAGAATTAAAGAATTATGGAATCCAATCATCAAAATCTGGATGACCGGTGGCGACGATGATCCAAACCTGAGTATTATAAAAGTGGTTCCTGAAGATGGTTATTATTGGAATAATAAACATGGAAAAATGGTGGCAATTGCAAAAATGACAGTAGCTTTTGTTACGGGAAAAACGATGGATGACGGAATTGAAGGTAATCTCGAATTATAAATAGTACAGAAATGGCAATTTAAGTAATTGTCATTTCTCTATATTTTTTTGAACTCGAGGGCATTTAAGATCCCTTCCGTGCTTGCTGTATTATTAAAATAAACAAAGGCATTTTTGTGTTCCAGTTTATTTTTTACCTGATTTAATTCGGATGTAGAATAACCCGAATAAAAAAGTTCTGAATCGCCATGAAACCTTATGTAAATTAAAGGAAATTCAGTAAAAATGGTCTGAGGAAGGTTTGGATAACTTACACTGCAAAAAGTAATATTATTTTCAAGAAAGTTTTCCCAGACTTCATCATTCCACCAGCTTTCATGCCTGAATTCTATGACGTTTTTGAATTCCGGATTTAATTGGGTTACTATGCTATTAAGCCTTTCTTTACTGTACTGGTAACCTGGCGGAAACTGAAACAAAATGCAGCCTAATTTATCTTTTAAACCATTTTTAGAAATAGCATAAAAATCTTTAATCAGGTTTTTACAGTCTGTAAATTTTTTAATATGCGTGATTTCTTTCGGTGCCTTGACTGAGAATAAAAAATTCTCTGGTGCTTTTTGATACCAGTTTTCAAAATTTTTAAAAGTTGGAAATTTATAAAAACTGCCATTAAATTCATACGTATCAAAGTGTTCGCAATAATATTCGAACCATTTAGAAACAGGGAGATTTTCAGGATAAAAAATTCCTTTCCAAAAACGATTGTTAAAACTCGAACAGCCTATTTTAATGTTATCTTTCATTGATACAATTCTTGACAATTAGTGCAAAAAAAGCTTCGGCGTTTTTTGACACCAGTATATTTTTTTTGTAAAGGAAGATTACAGCGAACACATACCTTTTTAGTGTGCGCAAGCCAATGTTTCTTTAATTCATTCATTTTTTTCCAATTCAGGAATTGAAAACTATAAATTACACTCTCATCAATAAGTTTTTGAATATCTTCGGAAGGGATTTTACCTACTAAAGATTCCGGGTGAATTTTACAACGATATAAAACTTCATTTTTTATGATATTCCCCACTCCCGAAAATATATTTTGTTCTAACAAAGCATCACAAATCATTTTTTTCGGAATTTTATCCAGACTCTTTTTTGCTTTTTTTGGATCCCAATTTTCATTCATGACATCTTCCTCCCAATCATAATAAAGATTGATATTGCCTTCTAAAATTTTAATTGAACAGGTATAAAAATTGATTTCCCCATTTGCAAAAACCATACTTAATCTTGCCGTGGTTTCTTTTGTATCATTAATGCGATAGGTACCAAACATAAGCATGTGAATTTTGACGGTAAAACCATCGAAACAAATCAAAAAATGCTTGCCCCAGCTTTTAAATTCAAATATCGTTTTGTTTTTTAACCTCAAAATATCAATACTGCTGTTTCCGGAAACATCTATGATTTTTTGTCCCGCAAATTGCTGTACTTCTTCTTTTAGTATCACTATGGATGGACCTTCTGGCATAATATATTTAGTTTAAACTAAAAAAGCACAGTATAGAACTGCGCTTTTTTTGTATTTTAAGAAATCTACTCTGCATCTGCAGCTTCAAGATTTACTGCATTTACAGCAACTTCTGTCAGTTTTTTGTCTGCTCCTTTTTCTTCGTCAAGGGTTAGCTCTAATAAAGCAGCTGCTTCTTCTAATCCAAGAGTTTCTGCAAATTGTCTAAGCGTTCCGTAAGTCGCAATCTCATAATGCTCAATTTTTTGACTTGCTGCAATAATTCCGGCATCACGAACTACGCCTAATTCTGTTTCTTCAAGAATTCCTTTTCCTTCTTCAATTAAACCTTCCATGGCATCACACTTTTTAGCTGTTGCTTTTTTGCCTATCAGTTCAAAAACTTTTTCAAGACGGGAAACATGTTCTTCAGTTTCGGTCAGATGAGAATTTAATGCTTCTATTAAATCTGCTGAAGTTGCATTTTTTGCCATTGTTGGAAGTGCTTTCGTTAAAGCTTTCTCTGCCCAATAAATATCTTTAAGGCTGTCTTCAAATAATTCTGTTAAACCGGATGCTGCATTTGATTTCGGCTTTGTTGTTCCGCTTTTTGTTGCAGTTTGTTTAGAAGTGGTTTCTTTTTTAGCTGTTTCTTTTTTATCAGTCGTTTTCATAATTATATTTTTTTTAAATGATTTAATGTTTTCAAAATTAGCCTGTTAATAATGCCTTTGCTTATATTATTAAATTCCAAAGTTTCAAGATGAACACCTGTATATTATGAAAGGAGATTAACAAATTCTGTAAGGTGTTTCTTTTAAATCAGATATAGATTTGTAGTATCAATTATTAAAATAAATATCATGAAAACTCACATCACATATAACACAATTAAATATAACGATTACGAAAACGCACAGCTTTACTTTGAGCGAAAATTTCAGGGAGGTTTTTTGGATCCTGATACTGCTATTTTAATCGAAAGAGCCATTGATAAACTGCTTAAAAAAGATAACATTCTTAGGAATGAAAATATCCCTAATGATGGGCAAACAATTAGTGAAGAAGAATATGTCAAAAAACATCAGGAAGATGATAATTTCTATAAACCTGAAAAAACAGAAAAGGAAGAAGAAGGGATACAGAACGATGATAATTTAGACGATGACGAGTTACAACAACGAAATGATTAAAGCTATAGATACTAAATCAATATTACTACATTCATAAGATACTAACATTAAAAAATACTATCATGGACACAACAGAACAAAAAAATAAAGTCTTTCAGGGAAATAAAAATTCAGAAAATCAAAGCATTTCAGATAAAAATGAATTTATGAATGAAGAACTGTATGATAATGATGAGTTCAAAGAAACTTATAATCAAACTAACAGAGAAATTGCTGAACAAGGATTTACCGTAAGAAATGGTCATGACCCAAACAAACCAAATCCTGAAGAGCAAATTACAAATGATGAAGATGATCTGGACGATCTTAATGATGATTTTCATACTGACAGGGATCTTGAAGGCGATGACAATTTAGATTTAGACGATGAACCAGGCCAGGAAATAGATCTTGATGGAGATGAAAGAATCGTTAACGATGAGTTCGACAATCCTTCAGACGATTTTAATGAAACTGAAGAAGATCTGGAAGATATTGATCAGGATGAGGAAGAAGAAGAAGAAGATGAATATAAAGAAGATGATATTCAGGAAGAAGAAAATGAAGAAGACTATCCGGCAAATGATCCCAGAAAGTTTTAAATCTAGATAAAATAAACATAAAATTACATACGTTTCGTGAAAGGGGTAACTTTAAAAGTTACCCTTTTTTGTGTTTAAACGAACTTATATTTTAAATTCAAAAAGACATAACCTACTCATAAATAAAACATTATAAAGACAACACTTTGTTTTTGAAAAAATTAACTTACATTTCTATTGCACTTGCTTTCAAATGTAAGAAAAATACATATCTTTAAACCGCATTTATCTTACATTTAAAAAAAGGAATGATAAAGATTAAAAACAGATAATAGGAAATAAATTAAGTGTTGTAACAAATTATGTCAGATTTTAAAAAAGTATTTTTAGCGAAAGATACTACAATACGATTCACTCCTTTTAGTCAAAATAGACTCTATGGCTTCACGTGTGAGAATTTCGAAAATGATTCATTAATCAGCTCAATACATTATGAAGTAAAGATGGTGTGTATTCAAAGCTATGAAGATAATTCTTTCAGTTATGAAATAAACAGGAAACAAGTCTATATCGATAATACTGCACCAGATTTAAAAATAGAACAAATAGCTGATAGTTGTGCGCAAGCCATTTTTCCCATTCAAATAAAAGTTAGTGAAGAAGGGGAAATTATAGAAGTAATAAATCATAATGATATTAAAAAAAGATGGCCGGCAATAAAAGACAAGTTGTCAAAATATTATCAGGGAAATATAGTTTCTGAAATATTAGATAGTGTCGAATCTACTTTAAGCAATAAAACTATTTTGGAAGAATCAATTTGTAAAACCTGGTTTTTTCATCTCTACTTCAGACCAATATATAACAAGTACATCAAAAATGAATCTCTCCAATATACTTGGGAATCACCTGTATTTGGACATCAAATTATCAACTATGATATTCAACAATCTATAGAAGAATACTACTCTGCAACGGATAAGCTCTTTATTAATATTAAAGGCAAATCGATAGACAAAAGATCTATAAATGAAGTTCTAAACGGATACAGTTATCCCAAATCTGAAATGAACGGAATTAAAATTCAGCCTTTAGAATCTGAAATGGAAGTGCAGTATAAATTATATGGAGAAGACAGAAGTATTTTTTCAATTATTGGAACTTACAAAACAAAAATTACAGAGAAAAAGCAAAGAACAACTCAAATAGAAATCTATCATTTACCTGAAAATAGTTCTTTTAGACCCTCATCCCAGCCTAAACAAAATAATTTTTCCTTTTGGATCGAGGAAGAGAGACCAAAGAAAAAAAAGGCTGGTTTCTGGAGCAAATTATTTTAATAATATCATCACAAATTGAAGTAAACTAATACATAATTTACTATGTCTGAGAAACATTTTGTAGTCCAGGGAGCAACTTGCCAATGCAAGTTTAGCGTAGAACCTAAAACGGATAAACTAAAAGTAAAAACACATTCAAAGCATTTTGCAAATGAGAACGATGCTCAAGATAAACTCATTGCAACGGATAAAGAAATTGGTCAAACATTAGAGAAAAACACTTTCGGGAAATGTAAAATGCAGCCTAACGGAAGTGGTGACTACCTTCCATGCCAAGCCACAATAACAAAATGGAACAGTTTTTATGAAAAAGTAACTTTATCTAATCAGGGCAAAATATTACTGGAAGACAGTAAAGCAACCTGCCCGATTGGAGGACCTGATTGTATTACCGTTAAAGACCATGGCCAGACTTCGGAAGTAAGTAAGCAAAATGTAGCAAACAGCAAGCCGGAAGTATTAAATGAAATTTTACCGGGAGTAAATTTTGCAGATTTAAACAGTGCCATTTTAATGATTGAAAAAGATTGAAAAAGATTAAAAAAGAAAAAACATGAGCAAAAACTTACATCTTGTTCCAAAAATGCCTCTCGCTAAAGATCAAAAATTTGATAAGGCAATGGGCTGCCTCACACTCTCAAAAGCTGGAGCATTTACAGTTGAAGTTATTCCTGCAGCTGGATTACATAGTGGCGCTCCAAAAAAATTACCACCATTTAAAAAGCTGACTCAGGAAGAGGTATTCAAAATGCCTGATGTGGATGACAGAAAGCGCTATGTAGCCGATCATAAAAAAAGAGAGGCAGAAGAAGCTGAATATGAAAAAGAAAAAAAAGCTTTTAATGATAAAATAAGCGAAGAACTTGCAACATTAAGCTGGTGTTGGCAAGTGGTAGGAAATAAAATCGATGCTAAATCTATTAAGCATCATATTGATTATCCTATTGGAATGCCTAAAGACCAACAACAATTATTTAATTTTCCTGAAGTCCTTGTAGGTGGAGGTTTTGTATGGGTTGAAGCTTTTACTAAAAATGATCCCGGTACCGGAAAGACACCAAACGGATTGTTTATCCGTGCTACAGGAGAAACCCCTAAAATTGTTCGTGTTGCATGGACTGATCTTGATTGCAAACCAATTACCAATGCAGTAAAATTTGGTTCAAAAGTTTTACTGAATATTTATACCACTCATCTTTACGGGCAAGATTTAGAAGTTGGATTATGGGACAAAGATACCGTAGATGCTGATGATTTACTTCCAATTTCTAATAAAGATAATTTTACTTGTGAAGCATTGATTTATAAATTGCTTCCAAATGAAATAAATAAAACGGGAATATCCGGTAATGTTAAAATAAATGGAAAATCAGAAACACATGTTCAAAAAATAAAGATTGAAGTTTTAGTTGATAAAAAATGGGAAGGTTCTGCCGGAAGTAATTTAAAAATTTATCCAACAGTCAAATCAATAGAAACAGGGGCATTTTTAAAATTACCTAAGGAAGATTGTTTTTTGAAAGTAGCTCCGGATGGCAAAATGCACGAAACTGTCATCGAAGCGACCAATAACCCTGCCCTTGTAGGAAAAGTAGAAACCAACATAGCCAGTTTCAGACCATGCAGATATGATAGTATTAAAGGTTCTTATGCTAAAAAGGCAAACAGAGAAAATAATGAACCTATTGAAATTGAAATTTTTAATTCAAAGACAGAGGCTTCCAAACAAAAATTAATAATGCCTGTTATAGCAGGCGTAAGAGAAGCCCGCAGAGACGTTAAGATTGTATTGGATTCAAAAACTGATGAATGTCTTTTCATTAATGATAAAGTTAAATCTCATAAAGGAAAAGTTATAGATTTATCCTTAATACAAAGCAGTATAGTAGTTTCGGATAGTACAAGAATTAATGAAAATTTGATATTTAGTGATAATAGTTTTAAAATCGGATGGCTCAATTTCAGTAAAGAAGAGGAAGGACATGAAGATACTAATGACGATAACGAAATCAGTGCTTCTCATACAAGTCGTACTTCTAGTTTAAAAAGTCCTTTGGGCATTTCTAAAACCAGTAACTCGACATTATATAAAGATAAAAAAACTACGGGAAAATATCCTAATTCAGATACAGAAGTCGTTTTAGATATAGGATTTGATTATGGTAATGAATCTTCAGTTAGTTTGTTAAAGTACATTTGGCCTCTACGTCAAGGGGCATTACAGCATTATCCTATTATTTTGCAAACTTGTTGTTTTACAAAACAATTAGATATTGTTGTTTATCCTGATATTAAATGGATATTACAATTTTCATATGACTGTGATCCCGAAGAATTTCAGGAAATGAGAAACGAAGAATATGACAAATATTTGGTTCGGGTTGAAAAATTAGATGAAAAACTAAAACCAAAAGAGATTACATCGAAAATCAACAAAATAGATCAGGATATCGCAAATGCAAATTTAGGTTTGAGTGAAGCTAAAAAAAAGGATAAGGAAAAATTTAAAAAATTAATCTCAAAACTAAATGAAAGAAAGAAGCAGCAATTAAACATTCAAAAAAAATATAATAAAGATAAAGCAAAAGCAAAAAAACAATATAAGGCAAACAGACCCGATTTATTTAGTTTTAAAGATAATGTTGAATCAGGATTGTCAGACCTGGTTGTATCCTTAAATGTAGAGTATGACCGCCCAGGAGAAGCAATTGAAATATCCGCAAGCTACAAAAGGTATATCAGTCTGGTAAAGCAAATTATTGAAATCACCAAAATGATTGAATTAATTTTGGATGGCAAAAAGAAATCAAAAAAGAAGTTAGATAAAAAATTAAAAGAAATTGATGAAGAAAAGGCTTCCGAGCAGTTAGCTAAAATTGGAGATGCATTAAAAGGCAGACCACTGTTTTCTTTTGATGTCACTCCCCCTTCATTAGCTATATTAGCTTCTTGGTATGCCGAAAATCCAAAAGATATAAATACAAGCCAGGTAGGAATTGTTGGCGAGGTTCAAATTTTAGCAAAACCATTGATTGGAGCATCAATAACAATGGATTTTTTAGCATTGGCACAAAAGGCCCACCCAATAGCAAGAGGCATAATTACACTAATAGATGTTGGAGCTGCGATGGGAGTAGGACCTGAAATAAATGTTAATTTAGAAGTAAGCGGACAATTAGAAATTAGCGGTATGCTCCGATACAACAGTGCAAGCGGGACAACCAACTTAAATCAACAATCACTTGCAGGTGATGCTGAAGATGACAGTCCATTAACCGTAAATGGTGTTTTTGGTCTGAAACTGGAAGCCAATATTAAATTGTCCAGAAAATATAGCAGTATATGGTTAGGAACTATATCAGCGTATGCTGAAGCCGGAGTTGAGATTGTTACAGGTTTTACCCTATCCGGTGCAATAAAAGCAGATGATAAAGGATTTTATATAGATCCTCTTTTAACTTTTCATGGTATAAAATTACAAATTACCGTTGCAGCCGGGTATGTTGCTGAAAATTCTGAAGGAGGAGAATATTCATCCGGCGAAGAATCAATGGAATTTAATTTAGTTTTGATGCATGAATATGAAGGAAGTTTTGAAGACTCCGATGGTAAAAAAATACAATTTTATTTAACTTAAATCAATATTATGAAATTTATAAAAACATTTTTTCTGATAACTCTGTTCTCTCAAATAACAAGTTGTCAAAATACACAAAAAGAAGTAAAGCCAAAAAAATTTAATTCCGGAGATTTGGAATTATATGATTTAGTGAATCAAGTGAAATCTGTAAAAACTATACACAATGATGAACATATTGCAGGTTTAAATTCATCTGAAATTTACAAAGGTCAATATATAGGAATTACAGATACTATAAAAATAACCTTTAATAAAAAAGGAACTATTACAACGAATAGTATCATGAGATTTTCTATAAAAAATAAGCTCCCAAATCAGTCTGCTATTCGCTATGATAGAGTTTTATTAGATTCGACTTCTTACAAATATGGATTTGAAGACAACTTGTTTGATTATAAAAAATATATTCTTTCAGGTAATAAATTGAAAGCAAAAGATGAATATGTTAACTATAGTTACAATGAAATTGGTGATTGCATCTTGATTAAATACAATGCTGAACATGATTCAAGCAATAAAGTAGATGGCTATTCCTATTTCGAGTATGAATATGATGATAAAAATAACTGGATTAAGCGAACTATATACTATAATGAAAATAAAAAAGAGATCAGAGAGAAAACTGTTAGAGAAATTACATATTACTAATTAAACAATGAAAAATAGTCCAGACATTTATTCCTTAAGCAGAGAAATAAGCAGATTTGAAAAAGAATATCATTATGGCGCCTACATTTATACTAATAATTCTTCATTTGAAATTCTTATAAATGATTTGCCTGTAGTGAATCATTTTAATCCGTCAAATGAAACTTTAAAAGGTTCATATTATCCATTAAATTGGCATATTTCTAAAAATGGAATTCAAAATATAACTATTAAGATGTATCCCGGGTTCAATCAGGATACAAATGCCTTTAATCAAACTTTAGAGAACAATTCAGGAATAAAAATAAAAATTGTTAAATCATTTTTAGATAGTAATAACACAATGCCTGATGAAGAAGAAGTCACAACTTACACTACTCCTCAGAAAAAAATAAATGAAACTTTAATTTCAGTATTTTCAGGCAGAACATTCTACGAAGATAATTTTACATTTATTTCCGAGGTTCCTTATGAAATACAAACTTTAGAAAAATCAGAAGTTCTTTTCACTACAGATGCAGAAAAACTCAACCAATTACAAAAAGAGGTAGTAATTAAATACAATGAGATTAGAGAAATTTATATGTCAGGAACCAAAGATGAACTGGCTCATATAAATTATGATAAAGAGAAAAGAGTTGCGCAGCAACTTTATTTATCATCAGCAGAAATAAAAGACAGATGGGAGAATGATTATCAATTCAGAACTGATCAGAATCTTGATTTTTTTGATTTAAAACCTATTGAGAAATTTAATATCAAATTTTATGCTAATGGCAAGATTGTGTGCCTACAAAAAATAAACAATAAAAAATCAGCACTGTGGGGAGGATTTAAAAGAAAAGATAAAAAAGAAGTAACTACAACTTATATTTCACTTTATCTGTATCGTCCAAAAGGCAGTAATGAATTATTCGTTTATTAAGAAAGCCGATTTAATATTCAATTCTTGCATATCTCACGATCGATTCAATTCAAAGCCGTTTAATTTAACGGCTTTATGCATCATAATCAATCCCCTATTTTTTCCAGAGCAGGAATATCGTCCATTTTTTCCAGACGTTCTGCTAAACCTGATCTTGCCTCAGCCAATTCTTCTTCGGCTTTAATTAATTCTTTATACCATTTGTCTTTTTCAAAGCTGTCTGAACTTTCAATTTTACGCATTATCTCATAAATTTCACCTTCAGCTTCCATCACTTTTAATCTTTTATAATAAGTCAGGCTTTCTGTCATATGAGCAAGTGCAATCATAGCCGTTAAAAAAGGATGATTGTTGGTTACATTTACATCCTTGATTTTACCATGTTCAAGTTCAACCTTAAGAGCAAAGGCAAACTCTTCCATATTAAATGCTTCATGCTTACTCTTCGGGTTTAAATAAGCCTTAATTGATTCTACATTATTCATTGTTGAAAGATCAACATCTGTTTGTTTTTCATTTAAATCCCTAAAAACTACATTTCCAATCGCCCTTGCCTCATCAATGGTTGGGTCATTTTTCGGATTTTCAAAATCACGAACTGACCAGTCCCAGTTATCAGGATGAACGGGTTTTATATATTTTTCGCAAAAGTCTGTTACATCTTCTTTTAAGCTTACCATTTCATTTTCTCTTTTTATGTAAACATCCTGATAAGCGCCACTTTTCGTTCCCATGATTCTATTCTTTATTGTAAATTAGAAACGACACATTTACCGAAATATATGTGTCGTTTTTGCTTTATTTTCGAAATACTGTTCTAAATTTTTCGTCTGCCGCTTATTAAAGACAACAGGAACAACACGATAAATATAAAAAATAACACTTTAGCAATACTTGCAGCTCCGGCAGCTATACCACCAAAACCGAATATTCCGGCTACTATAGCCAGAATAATAAAAATGACTGTCCAACGTAACATAATATTGATTTTTTTAATTAATACTGATTTCTTTGTTATCTCAAATTTCCAATTTAAACAGCAATGCAATTAACTCAAAACATTATTTTTTTGTCTCAATCAAATAGTGTTTCTTAATCTGGATTAAGCTGATTTTAATCTATATAAACTATTTTTGTAATGTAAAATATACCATCATGGAAAAATATGACTTTTTAATACTGGGTAAAAATCAGCCTATTCTTGAAATTTTGCTTCGGCTGGTAAATGCTAATGAAAATTGGAATGCCGTTGGATTTCATGATGAAGAATTAGCCAAGGATCATTTTTTACAGCACAATGTTGATTTTGTTTTGTTAAGCTCTGCAATTGAAGACCATGTGGAAAAAGAATTTGCTGCATTTTGTTTAAAAACCCATCCGGGAGTTGAGGTTATAGAGCATTTTGGTGGCGGAAGCGGTTTACTCCAATCTGAAATTTATGATCGCTTGTATAAAAAAGGAAAGTTATAATGGAGAAAAAGTATTCAGTTGCGATTTATCCTTCAAACGAAGTTATTGATTCTGTCAAAACAATGAAGGAATATTTAAAAAGCAAAATCAACTGGTATAGCAGCTGTAACTCAACTGCACATATTACGATCTGCGAATTCACAATTGACGATGCACAAATCGATACATTCAAACAAAAGCTTTTTAAAACCTGCGATACTTTTACCCCTTTCCCAATTTATCTGGATCATTTTTCTTTTTACGAAAACAGCGGTGCTTTTTTTATTGCGCCGAATGAAGTTTCGAAAAATAATCTGAAACCAGTCATGAAAAAGGTTCAGGAAACTTTGAAATCTTTAAAATTAAAAAAAAGCGACGATCCGCACCTGTCGATTGGCAGAAAACTCACAGCTGAAAATCTCAAAATAGCGTCACAGCTTTTTACGACTATTGAAATTGATTTTTTGTGCAAAGAAATTGTTTTACGGGAACTCGACCCTGTTAAAAAGCAGTTTTTTGTTATTGACACTTTTACTTTTAATGGAAATGTACAGCCCGAATTTGTTCAGGGAAGTTTGTTTTGATTTTGTAAAATGTTAGAGGTTAGAAAGTGAATAATAATTAGTTCCAAATTCCAAATTTTACATTTCACATTTTACATTTCACATTTCGCAACTTACAATTAGTTTCCGTATATTTGAATTTTACAACTCACACTCATGAAATCATTAGATTCTTTTTATCAGGATATCACCGAAGGATCAACTGTTGAACCTAGTTCATTATTGCCCAATGACATCAAAAAGGAAATTGGTCATTTTAATGTGTTCGACATTAAAGAACTGATGGAACGAATGAAAGACAAGCCTGCGATGCCTTATGATCGAAGAGCTTATTACAAAATCAGTTTAATTAGAGGGAAAAACCGGGCAGAATACGCTGATAAAATAATTGAAATCGAAAAACAGGGGCTTTTATTTGCCACACCAAAAATTCCTTATAATTATGTTCCGCAGGATACCAATCAATCCGGGCAGTTTTGCGTGTTTACAAGTGAATTTTTATCAAAAAACAAAAGTGGAATCGACTTAGATCAGTTGCCTATTTTCGCCTCAGACGGCTACCCTGTTTTCCAGCTTTCTGATGAAGAAGTTACAGAAGTAGAATTGATTTTCAACAAAATACAAAAAGAAATCAATTCTGATTATGTGTACAAATACGATTTGATTCGGAATTACGTTGCTGAATTAATTCATTTTGGACAGAAATTACAGCCTATTACGGCACTTTATTCCAAACACAATTCGGCAGCAAGGGTTTCTTCTTTATTTGCCGAATTGTTAGAAAGACAATTCCCGATAGAATCACCACACCAACGCCTGGAACTTAGAACTGCCAAAGATTTTGCAGAACGATTATCTGTACACGTTAATCATCTGAATAAAGTTTTAAAGGAAAATACCGGAAAAACCACAACCGAATTAATCAGCAGCCGATTAACCAGCGAAGCGAAAATCCTTCTAAAACAAACGGATTGGAATGTTTCAGAAATTGCCTATTCTTTAGGTTTTGAAGAATTAGCACATTTTTCTAATTTCTTTAAAAAACAGACAACGCTTACGCCTTTAGCTTTCCGTAGCTAATTTTGAAAGTTCAGTTTCAGGTTTCATATTTGGAATTTGAAATTGATTTTTGAAATTGATATTGAAATTGATATTGAAATTGATATTGACATTGTCTTTTGCTATCCTGATTTGAATTTCGCAAACATCAGTTTGATATTTACAAATTCTAAACATTACTTCGCTCTTACCTTTGTCTTATCAATTTAAAAGATCGAAAAAATGAATTTATCAAACAACAAAATTTTAATAACAGGAGGCGCAAGTGGTATTGGACTTGGGTTAACGCAACGCTTTATTGAAGAAGGAAATTCTGTAATTGTTTGCGGAAGAAGAGAATCAGTTCTAAACAATGTTAAAGCTCAATTTCCATCAATAATTACAAGAGTGTGTGATTTATCTGTTGAAGCAGAAAGAATTGCGCTTTACGAATGGATCAAAGAAAACCACAGCGATTTAAATATTTTAATCAATAACGCAGGAATCCAAAAATGGGTTTCTGTTACAGATGCAGATTTTTACGAAAGTATGAAATCTGAAATTAGTACCAACATTGAGGCTCCGTTACATTTAACTTCTTTATTCATCAATTTACAATCACTTACAACAGTGATGAATGTAACATCAGGACTGGCATTTTCGCCTTTTGCAAAAGTTGCTGTCTATTCAGCTACAAAAGCATTTTTTCGTTCGTTTACGATTTCCCTTCGACATTTATTAAAAGAAAAAAATATTGAAGTTGTCGAAATCATTCCTCCTGCACTAAACACCGATCTTGGTGGAGTTGGATTGCACGACGCACATCCAAGCGTAAGCAGTTTTATCGTTTCAATATTCGAACAATTAAAACAAGGCAAAACAGAACTTACTTTTGGAACCAGCGAAACAAGATTAAACGCAAGTGTACCAGAACTAAAAGCTTCATTTGATGCTTTACACTCTAATTAATTTACAATTAATAATTACAAATTAAAAACATGGCAGTAAATACAAAAATAGCCTTAGTAACAGGCGGAAGCAGAGGCTTAGGAAAAAACATGGCAATCGCAATTGCAAAAAAAGGAATTGACGTAATTATTACCTACAACAGCAAAAAATACGAAGCTGATGAGGTAGTAAAAGAAATTGAAAACCTGGGGCAAAAAGCAGCTTCACTTCAATTAAACGTAGCAGATTCCGGTACTTTTGATTCCTTTTTTGAAGCAGTAAAAACATCTTTAAAAGACACTTTTAAAACCGATAAATTTGACTTTTTAGTAAATAATGCCGGAATCGGAATTCACAATTCATTTCTTGGAACCACAGAAGCTGAGTTTGACCAATTGACTAATATTCAGTTTAAAGGCCCGTTTTTCTTAACGCAAAAAGCTTTGAATGTAATGAATGATGGCGGTGGAATCGTCAATATTTCAACAGGTTTAGCCAGATTTTCTTTTCCGGGTTATGCCGCCTATGCTTCTATGAAAGGTGCTATCGAAACCCTTACTAAATATCAGGCGAAAGAATTGGGAGAAAGAAAAATCAGGGCAAATGTTGTCGCTCCCGGAGCCATTGAAACTGATTTTGGTGGCGGTGCTGTTCGCGATAACGAACAATTAAACAAAAACTTAGCTTCAATAACGGCTTTAGGAAGAGTTGGTTTACCGGATGATATTGGCGGTGTTGTTGCCTTTTTATGTACGGAAGACGCGTACTGGGTAAATGCACAGCGTATTGAAGTTTCTGGAGGAATGAATTTATAAACCGTTCGATTTATAAGAAAAACAAAACCCGATGAGCTAAAACTCGTCGGGTTTGTCGTTTAAATATATTTAAATTAGTAAGTGAGCTTCTTTTAATTTTTTTCAAGGCTGACATTGAATCCACCATTAGCATCAAAAATCACATCATAAAACCGTGAATCTTTTTCAACCCCGACTTCATATGTAGTTTTATTTTTATCATCTACTACAACTGCAATTTCCTTGATAGATTTTGATTGATAATTTTTCTTAAGATAAACCTGCGCTTTTTGAGGAAGCTGATTAAAAGGAATCTGCAGTTCATAGGCTTTCATATTGCCTAAATTATCATAGATCGCAAGTGCATTTGTAGTAGTGTTTACATTGTATTTCGCCTCATAGCGGATTTCATCATTATCATCACCCACGTATTCTTCATACCAGACAGGTGTTTTTCCGGGATATTCTTTTTCAAAAGCAACTCTTACCAGTTCAGGAGGAGTCACTGTTTTTTTCATATTCGTTCCCTCCTGTGCTATTAAAAAACTAAAGCTAATTAGAGCAAAAATTAAAGATACACTTCTCATTTTTCTATCATTAAAAGAATTAATAATTCCGAAAAAACAGTAATAAATTTACTACTTATAAATGAATTAAAAATGAATTTGCTAAGAAAATTTATAATCTTAAGAGAAAAAAAAGTTTCTATTTTTCAAAATCCGGTAACATTTTTTCGAATCGAACGTCTTAAACTTTAAACTAATACACATGAAAATCAGCATCAATAATTTTGAAAATTCTCCTCAACTCTACGCCAGAATAGCCGGATTATTTTATTTACTTATTATCATAACCGGAATTTTTTCAGAAACTCTGGTCAGAAATAAATTGATTGTTTATGGAGATGCTGCTGCTACAGCAGACAATATCATCCATTCTGAATTTTTATGGAAAATTGGCATAACCTCAGATTTGATTATGCAAATTTGCGATCTGCCTGTAATGGTTCTGCTCTATTTATTTTTTAGACCGGTAAACAAAAAACTTGCTCTCTTGAATTTGTCATTTAATTTGATTCAGACTGCCGTTTTAGTTGCCAACAAATTAAATCTTTTCGCAGCATTATTTTTCCTTGGAGATGCTGATTATTTAAAATCCTTTAGTGCGGATCAATTACATACATTATCATATCTGTCCATAAATCTGCATAACTTTGGACTTGGAGTAGGATTAGTCTTTTTTGGTTTTGTATGCCTGATTGAAGGTTATTTAATTTACATATCAGGATATTTCCCAAAAGTATTTGGTCTCCTGATGTCAATAGCAGGGATATGTTATTTAACCAATAGTTTTACCTTAATTCTGGCCCCGAAATTTTCCAGCATTTTAATATTAATGCCGTGCCTTATTGCAGAATTAGCGTTTAGCTTGTGGCTTATTTTTAAAGGAGTAAATCTTCCTGTCTGGAAAGAAAAGTTAGCCGTTAATTAATTGGAAATAAAATCAAAAAAGCCTGCCGGAAATGAATCTGAACAGGCTTCTTTTTTGAAATAATTGAATTAGTAAGCACTTATTTCTGAACTTTTATATATTGTCTTTATTCTTCAGTCTGTCTGTCAACTCTCTTCGGTAGGTAATACCAACCGGAAGTTTTTCATTTTTTATCACCACAAAATCTTTTTCACTTTCTTCAATTTTATCCAATGCTACGATATACGATTTATGAATACGCATAAAACCTTTTTCAGGAAGGCATTTTTCTAATTCTGTAGTAGTAATTGAAGCCAGATACGTTCTTTTTAAAGTGTACAACTTAACATAATTGCCAAAACTTTGTGCAAACAAAAGCTGGTCTAATTCGATATCCATAAAGTAACCATCCACTTTTACAGTAACCGAATTAATTACTTCCTCTTCCCTGATTTTTACATTTTCTGTTGCAAAAAAACGGTCAATCGCTTTTAGAAATCGGGGAAAATAAATGGGTTTCAACAAATAATCAATTACGCCGTAGTCATAACTTTCTAAAGCGAATTCAGAATAGGCCGTAGTTAAAATCGTTTTGGGATGCGTTGGAATAATCTTAAGTAATTCCATTCCTGAGATTTCAGGCATATTGATATCCAAAAACATGAGATCAACTTTGTTTTCGCGGAGATAATCCATTGCTTCAACGCCATTATAGCCCTGAAAAACAAGTTCAAGCTGTGGATTCTGTTTGATGTAATTAGCCAGAACATAATGCGCTGCCGGCTCATCATCAACGATAATGCATTTTTTAGTCTCCTTCATTATACAAACTTTTTCAGTTGTATTTTCAAATCTGCGATATAAGTATTTTTATCCTCCTGAATATCTAATTTATACTCTTTCCCATAAATCAGATTCAGTCTTTCAATCGTATTTTTTAAGCCAATTTTAGTAGAAACCACATCGGTTTTCTTCGGAATAGAGTTGACGACATGCAGATGCAGCAGTCCGTTTTCAACGGTAATAATAATACGTACATAACATTTTTCGATGGCACAGGTTCCGTGTTTAAAGGCATTTTCTATGAAGGCAATCAGCAGCATTGGTGATACTTTATAGGCATTTTCGTTGTCAATCTTACAATCGTATGTAATATCGCAGCGATAGCCCACACGCTCTTTTTCCAGTTGAATATAACTGTTTATAAATTCCAGTTCTTCTTCCAGGGAAACACATTGTTTGTTATTGCTTTCGAGCTGATAACGCATCAATTGTGACACTTTCATAATCAGATCAGGCGTTCTTTCGGGAAATTCTAAACTGATTCCGTAAAGCGTATTGAAGGTATTGAATAAAAAATGCGGGTTCAGCTGTCCTTTCAGTGAATTAAGCTGCATTTGATTGAACAACAGCGTTTCGTCTGTCTGTTTTTTATTGATTCTGTAAAACTTAAAAACAATTATCGGACTCAAAATACAAACCAAAGTTCCTAATACACTGGCCAACTGATAGATATAACTGCGCTGATGCGAATTCTGATACAGATGACAGTTGCGAAACATGCTCAGGGAAGTGATCTGATATAAAACAATGGAAAATAAAAATACGGCAACAAGAGTCAGAAACACATACGTCAAAGGCCTTTTGCTTTTAAACAAAACCGGAAGTATAAAAAACCGGTTGAACTGAGCATGCATGTACAAAATACAGTAGAAAAAAATCCCCATTAAAATTGAAATGAAAGAACTGAAAAGCATCCAGTCATTTTTTAGGGTATAAACCGTAAATGAAAAAAGAACAACAGCAATTTCCTGCCACCATTTGTTTTCCATCATGTTATTTAACTTTTTATTCATTTTCTGCACTTAAATAGTTTACAAAGTACGAACAATTATTCAAATACTATTTCCAAAAAATGACAAATTCAATTGGTCATTTATTAGTGCAGTACATCACTTAACATGACTTTTATCAATAGAAGAGAAATAAATTTGGGCTATAATTTCACACTTTGGTTTATGTATTTCAAAAAAATTACTTTACTATTTTTTCTGATTTTTGCCCTAAACGGTCATTCTCAAACCTTGTCTTTAAAGGACGCCATAAAAACCGGGCTTGAAAATTACGGTTCAGTCAGAGCAAAAAACAACTATACGAATGCTTCGCGGGAGAGCCTTAAACAATCCCGTCGCGATTACCTGCCCAACCTTAATTTATCAGCGCAGCAGGATTACGGAACCGTAAACGGACAAAACGGTCCTTTGTATGGTTTTGGAGGTCTCGGAGTCGCTTCTTCGGGATTGCCGCTTCCGGAACAAAACTGGAATTCAGCTTTTGGAGCACTTTATTTAGTGAATATGAACTGGGATTTTTTCACTTTCGGAAAAGCAAAGGAAAAAATCAACCTGTCTAAAATTGACGTTCAGGCCAAAGAAAAAGACCTGAATCAGGAGAAATTCCAGCTGGAAATTAAAATCTCAGCCGCTTATCTCAATTTATTGGCAAGCCAAAGATTACTCATTTCACAACAGAAGAATTTAAACCGTGCCGAAGTTTTCAAAAGAACCGCCGCAGCCAGAGTCAAAAACGGATTACTGGCCGGAGTGGATTCGACATTGGCTACAGCCGAAGTTTCGAAAGCTAAAATGGCACTGAATCTGGCTAAAAATTTCGTTAAAGAACAAAACAATAAACTGGTCGATTTAATGGGCGTTGCGCCTCAGGATTTTGTCACTGATACCCTTTTTGTTACGCAGATTCCAAAAGAACTTATAAAACAAAATAGCGTAACTGATAGCCTTCACCCGTTATTGCAATTGTATAAAACGAGAATTGATTACAGCAACCAGCAGGTCAAATTGTACAAACGTTTTTATTATCCTACCATGAGTGCGTTTGGTGTGTTGCAAACCCGGGCTTCAGGATTTGATTCGTCCTATGCGACAGATCAGACTGCTTTTAACCGAAATTACTGGGATGGCGTAAATCCGGATCGTACGAATTATTTATTAGGAATTGGAATTACGTGGAATTTAACCACTCCGTTCCGCTCAAGCAAACAGGTCAGTGCCCAGAAATTTGTTTCTCAGGCTTTGCAGGAAGAATACAATCAGGCCGACAGGGAACTAAAATCACAATTGAATTTCGCCGAAGATAAAATTAGAATCACTCTTGAGAATTATGCTGAAGCGCCAATTCAGGTAAACGCAGCACAAAGGGCATATCTGCAAAAATCGACTTTATACAAAAACGGATTAACAGACCTGACCGATTTGACCCAGACGATTTACACGCTGAACCGCGCCGAAATCGACCGTGATATCGTCAACAATAATGTGTGGCAGTCGTATTTGCTAAAAGTAGCCGCAACAGGCAATTTTGACTTATTTATAAATGAATTTTAATTATAGAGCCTAATGAATTTAATACGTTTTGCACTCCGCAAACCCATCTCTATATTGGTATTGGTGGCCGGTTTATTTTTCTTCGGAATTGGTGCCATCAAAGACATCAAGGTAGATATTCTTCCGAAAATGAATTTGCCTGTAATTTATATTGCGCATCCTTTTGGAGGATATACTCCGGATCAGATGGAGGCTTATTTTGCTAAAAATTACGTAAACATCCTCCCTTTTGCCAATGGTATAAAATCGGTAGAAACCAAGAATATCCAGGGGTTGATGATTATGAAATTAACCTATTACGAAAATACCAACATGGCGCAGGCAGCTGCCGAATTAGGAGCGCTTTCGAACCGAATTCAGGCGGCTTTTCCTCCGGGAACACAACCTCCGTTTATCATTCGTTTTGATGCTTCTTCCCTGCCGATTGGGCAATTGGTTTTGAGCAGTAAAATACGTTCTAACAACGAATTACAGGATTTGGCGAACGTTTATGTACGTGCGTCGTTTACTTCGATTCCGGGTTTATTATCTCCGGCTCCCTTTGGCGGAAGCCCAAGAACAGTAGAGGTTAATGTAGATCCTGATTTATTGCGTTCACACAATATGACGCCCGATCAGATTGTGGAAGCGATTCGTATCAACAACCAGACAGCGCCATCAGGAAACGTGAGAATTGGCGATATCAATTACATTTCGCCAACCAATAATACGATTAAAGAAATTAAGGATTTTGAACAGATTCCGTTATTTAAAGGCGGTGTTCAAAACCTGAAATTAGGCGATGTTGCCACTGTAAAAGACGGTGCCGATGTGACCAACGGATATGCTTTGGTTAATGGAAAACGTTCGGTTTATATCAGTATTGCAAAGGCCGGAGACGCTTCGACCTGGGATGTGGTTCAGAAATTAAAGTCGGAATTGCCTAAAATTCAGAGCACACTTCCTGAAGATGTACAATTATCATACGAATTTGACCAGTCGGTTTATGTAATCAACTCCGTTAAAAGTTTGATTACCGAGGGAATCATCGGAGCGGTTTTAACCGGATTAATGGTTTTATTATTCTTAGGTGATAGACGTGCAGCGTTAATCGTAATCCTGACGATTCCAATTTCGATTATTTCGGGTGTTTTATTCCTGAAGTTATTCGGGCAAACCATCAACTTAATGTCCCTGAGCGGACTGGCTCTGGCGATTGGAATTCTGGTGGATGAAAGTACCGTAACGATAGAAAATATTCACCAGCATCTCGATATGGGCAAACCAAAAGCACTCGCGATTTGGGATGCCTGTCAGGAAATTGCCTTGCCAAAATTATTGATTCTGCTTTGTATTCTGGCGGTTTTTGCGCCAGCCTTTACGATGGTTGGAATTCCGGGGGCCTTGTTCTTACCGTTGGCTTTGGCGATTGGTTTTTCAATGGTAATTTCGTTTTTACTTTCACAGACTTTTGTACCTGTAATGGCAAACTGGTTGATGAAAGCGCATCCAAAACACGATCATACACCCGAAATCACAGACGATGAAGCCGAATTTAACGCCTGCGGATTAACACCGGAATCAGAGAAACAACTGATTACTCAGAAAAAAGATTATGTTGAAAGAACGGATACGGATGGAAACGGAAAAATCAGTGCTTTCGAGCGTTTCAGAATTCGTTTTATGCGAACTCTTGAACGATTGTTCCCATATAAAAAAGCAGCAGCTTTGACGTATTTGGTTCTGGCTACGACACTTGCTATTGTATTTATTTCGTTCATCGGAAAAGATGTTTTCCCGAAAGTAAATTCAAGTCAGTTTCAATTGAGAATGCGCGCTTCTGACGGAACACGTTTGGAACGTACGGAAGAAAAAGCCATTTTGGTACTGAAAGAACTGAAGAAAATGGTAGGCAGCGAACATATCGGAATATCATCTGTTTATGTGGGTCAGCACCCATCACTGTTCTCGATTAACCCAATTTATTTGTTCATGGCGGGCTCGCATGAAGCTGTTTTTCAGGTGAGTTTAAAAGATTACCATGCCGATATGGATGATTTTAAAGATGAATTCAGGGCGAGAATCAAAAAGGTGCTGCCTGATGTAAAACTGACTTTTGAACCGATCGAATTAACGGATAAGGTTTTGAGTCAGGGCTCTCCTACTCCAATCGAAATCCGAATTGCAGGAAAAGACAAAAAACGAAATGAAACCTATGCGAATCAAATCGTTGAAAAATTACAGAAAATAGATTATTTCCGTGATGTACAGATTGGTCAGCCGATACATTATCCGGCGATGAACATTGATATTGACAGAACCCGTGCTGCCGAATTAGGAGTGGATATGAATGATATTTCACGTTCGCTGATTGCTTCGACATCATCATCGCGATATACTGAAAAAAATACGTGGATTGACGAACGAACCGGTTTATCCGTAAACGTTCAGGTTCAGGTTCCGTTAAACCAAATGAAAAGCAAAACCGATATCGGCGAAATTCCGGTATTGAAAAACTCGCTTCGTCCTGTTTTAAGCGACGTAGCCAAAATTACACCCGGCTTTGTGAGCGGTGAAAATGACAATTTAGGGGCGATGCCATACATTACAGTTACAGCAAACATCAATCAAACCGATTTGGGGACGGCAACGAAAGATGTTGATGCTACAATCAGTTCATTGGGCGAATTACCACGTGGCTTATTTGTCACGCCTATTGGACTGAGTAAAGTATTGAGCGAAACATTAAGCAGTTTACAAGTAGGGTTATTGGTTGCTATTTTTGTAATCTTCTTAATGTTAGCCGCTAATTTCCAGTCATTCAAGGTTTCTCTGGTAATTTTAACCACGGTTCCGGCGGTAGTTTTGGGGGCATTGTTGATGCTGACCATTACAGGTTCAACCCTGAATTTACAATCGTACATGGGAATCATCATGTCGGTTGGGGTTTCGATTGCGAATGCCGTTTTACTGGTTACCAATGCCGAACAATTGCGAAAAATAAACGGAAACGCTTTAGAGTCGGCCCGTGAAGCTGCGGCACTCCGTCTTCGTCCGATCATCATGACTTCGGTGGCGATGATTGCGGGAATGCTGCCAATGGCAATTGGTCACGGCGAAGGAGGCGATCAGGTTTCTCCGTTGGGAAGAGCCGTAATTGGGGGATTATTGTTTTCGACCTTTGCCGTATTATTAATTTTACCGTTGATTTTCGCCTGGGCGCAGGAACATACCACAACACAATCTGTTTCTTTAGATCCCGAAGACGAAGAAAGCATCCATTATATCTCATCCTTAAATAAGTCTAAAGTGAAGAGTGAAAAGTAAAAAGTTATAAAGTCGAAAGTCACTTGGTGGCGCAAGTACTTCGATACACTTTCATCCTTTCGCTTATTTATTCAATAAGACATTATATCATATTTTATATAAAATCATAAAATGAAGACTAAAATACTCCAACCAACCGCGCTGTTTTTTGCAGCATTATTTTTCCTGAACAGCTGTAATTCTAAAAAGGAAGAAGTTGCTACGGCAGCAATCGAACCGAAAACGGAAACCTTTCTTCTGGCAAAAGAAAAACTGACTACCGAATTGCGTTTACCTGCCGAATTAACCGGATTCCAACAGGTAGATTTGTATGCCAAAGTGAGCAGTTTCGTAAAAACGCTGAAAGTAGATATTGGTTCAAAAGTAACCAAAGGACAGCTTTTGATCGTTCTGGAAGCACCGGAAATCAGTTCACAACTGGCTGCAGCCGAATCAAGACTGAAATCTATGGAAGCGATTTACGCCACCAGTAAAAGCACCTACAACCGTTTGTTCGAAACGAGCAAGGTCGAAGGAACGATTTCTAAAAACGATCTGGAAATGGCGAGCGGAAAAAAGAACTCTGACTACGCACAATATCAGGCAGCGATTGCAGCACATAAAGAAGTTTCGATCATGAGAGGTTATCTTGAAATCCGTGCGCCTTTTGATGGTGTTGTGGCATCCAGAAACGTGAATTTAGGAACCTTTGTTGGTCCTAGTTCAAGTTCGCCATTATTGACGATTCAGCAGCAAAACAAATTGCGTCTGGCTGTTTCAGTTCCCGAATTGTACACCGGCTATTTACACAATGGCGACGAAATGAGTTTTAACGTAAAATCATTGCCGGAAACGTTTAAAGCAACAATCACCAGAATGTCTGGCGCTTTGGATTTGAAATTACGTTCTGAAAGAGTCGAAATGGACGTTCACAACACCAAAGGCAATTTATTACCCGGAATGGTAGCCGAAGTTTCGTTACCGCTTAACGCGAAAGACAGCACGTTTGTAGTTCCAAAATCGGCTTTGGTGAATGCTGCCGAAGGGATGTTTGTGATCAAAGTAGTCAATCACAAAGCCACAAGAGTAGATGTAAAAAAAGGAAGGGAAATAGACGATAAAATTGAAATATTTGGAGACCTGAACCCGAAAGACAAACTGGTAAAAATCGCCAGCGAAGAAATTAAGGAAGGCGATGTCATAAACGAATAACCTGTACGCTTTAATTAATTATTGATTTGTTCGAAAGTGCTGTAAGACTTGGTTTTATAGCACTTTTTTTATTTAAGGAGCTGATTCCTGCTATACGCTATATCTTTTCCTGGCTAAAGGAGCCAGAAAAAGGATATCGCTGCTATCAGGGCTAGGGGTTTAGAATTCATTAAAATAAATCGGGTATAAGTACGTGGTTGTTTATATTTGTAAAAATGATATTTTTGAAAAAAAATAATACTAAACAAACTTCGTATATGCTCCAAAATTTGGGTAGATTGTCGCTATTTTGTAGCGAGTATATACAAGTTGTACGAAATGTTTAACGAAATCATCAACATATGGGAATAATCTATCAAGCGTCGAACATACATTGGAACTACTTTTTAGCTATCGAAAGTGATTTTGAGAAAATATCACGATATGTCGAATTTTCAGAAGCAAATAATTCTACCTTCTCAATCGAATTGGCAAGGATTATAATGGCTGGCACGCAAGAGATAGATGGTTTGATGAAAAAATTATGCAAATTAATAAGGCCTGGAAGTGATCCTCAAAACATTAAGCACTATAGAGACATTATTAAGCAAGATCTTCCAATCATTACCGAAGAAATTGTACAAATTCCAAGATTTGGAATGTCAAGCGTGCCATGGTTAAATTGGCAATCCAATGATGATAACAACAGTCCAGATTGGTGGATTGCTAATAATAATATTAAGCACAACAGAACTGAGAATTTCGAACAAGCGAATTTGAAAAACGCCTACAATTGTGTTGGAGCATTGTTAATGATTACACTTTATTATTATAAGTATAAAATTGAAAGCGAACAAAATCAACCTATTAATTGGCAAGAGTTAACTTCCATGCTAAAACCAAAAGCGACCCTTTTTACCTTAAGAGATGATTATTACTATGAACCTGGAACTTGGGCTGGAATAGAATGGTAATAACACTTCGCACAACCGCCGCTAACCGCCATTGCAGCATGTTGACAAACGGGAAGAGTTTCGTTCCGATTTCCGTATATTCACAAACCGAGAAAATAATCTCCACATGGCTGCCACGATCGGTTATCGGCCTAACGTTGTAGGCAATTATCAAACAAACTATGAGTGTAAAAAAGAGCGTTTTAGAATCTAAATCGGACAAAGAATTAGAAGAGTATATAAAGAAAGAGAATCGTTTTGTTCCTGAAGCGAATATTTTAGCCTTTGAAATTCTTAAATCAAGAGGAAGAGAATTTTCCGAAATAGAAACACAAAGAATATCGTCGATGATTTCTGAAAAATCAAAAGTTAAAGAGATAATTATTCATCCAAATCATAAAAAGGCAGCTAACCTTATTTATACATCTGCAGCTTTAGGTGTAATTAATGCATTTTTAAGTCCAGAAATATTTAATAATAATTTCGCAATTGTGGTAGCTGTATTTACTTTAGGAATAATAACTGGAATTGGTTATTTAGTAAGCAAAGGCAACGACTGGATAAAATATGTTTTGTTAGTTTTAATGATTTTTGGAGTGATTGGAATTCCATTTATAATTTTGAACATTTTAAATAATCCAATTGTTGGTGTAGTTAATATATTTCAGACAATACTTCAAATTTATGCAATCATTTTACTTTTCAGAATCCCATCTGGCGCTCGTTTGCAACGAGTGCCAGCATAAATTAAAAGATAAATTATAGCGTTTGTAACGCGGCTATTAAAACAAAAATTTCTTACAAAAATAATTAGCCAATCTACCTGAAAAGCCGCGTAAACGCTTTATCCTGTTTTCATAAATAAAAGACAGATACTCGTTGCAAACGAGCACCAGAGGGATTTAGAAAATGATTTAGATTTAGTGTGTGTTTTTAGATTTATTTTGATATTTTCACACAAACTAATGACAAATTATTTTGCTTTACTTTACGAGCACAAAATGTAATTCTGCGCTACGGTAAACAAAACACAATACAAAAATGGGAAAACTTGGTTGTATCTGCGGACATATTATTGTTGATCGAACTGATAACATTAGCTATAAGGCACATTTTATTCGTGACCAGGATCTTGACGCTATAAATTATAATGAGGATATCAATAGTTTTATAAATGCAATTAAAAATAGTGAGCGGGAAAAATGGTTAAAAAAATATTTTGACTCTGAGCTATATCAAAACTTACCAGACTCTGATGTTATCAATGATATCATTTTAAGATATAAATTGAAATACGAAAACGAAATGTTTTTATGTGAGAAATGTGGTCGTATTAAAATCCAAAAAGGAACTGAAAATAAATTTATTTCATTTTTACCTGAAGACAATCAATGGATAGATATTTTTAAAGGGCTTTCATAGAGGCTTGCATAAATTAAGAGATAAATTGTAGCGTTTGCAACTCGGCTCTACGAAGTCTTCTAATGAAAAGCTATCTGATTTGCCTGAAGTAAAACATCACGTTTCCAGAGGCGGTACGCCGAGAAATATAGCCGAGAAAAAAATTATTGCTTCATTAGATTATCTCATAAATGATATTGTTAACGACACACATGACAATGACACAGGCGGTTCAATATGCAAAAGCTGGAAAGAAAATTTAAAACAATTAATACTACAAAACAAATTCAAACTCCAACAATTTTTAACCTAATCAGTGAGAAATTCTTATCTTCGGAAAAACTAAAATATCGAATTAAAAATAATGGAGTTAATTGATGTAATGGTATTTATACCTTCATTCTCAAAAGACAAATTAATCTGCTTTAAGGAAAAGTTTCTTCAAGGGTATATTTCTTCTGATGAATTTTATGAATCACCAAAATATAGTTTGCCAGTTCTTTTTGAGACAGAAAACTTTCCGGAAATGTGGAATTATGTTTTGGACAAACAAGGCAGATCTTTTACTTTTTATTTTGAAAACACAAATAAAATATTTTGCCCAAAAGCAGCAATTCAGGTAAATATTGATGGTTCTATATGTTTAGTTCTAAGTGTTGTTGATTTAGATTGTGCAGAAGAATATGAGTCAAAACTTAAAAATAGTTTTCCAGATGATAAATGTGTTACTAGCTATTCTTATTTTATGCCTTCTTCAAGAGAAGATTTTTATAAGTCTCTCTAATAATAACCTTGATTTTTGTAAAATCGAATCTTAAATTTCATTTCTAATTTTAAAAAACATATTTATCCGTTCAAATCTGCACAACGTTAGTACAGAATTGCATTTAAAAATATATTGGAATACCCCCCTTCCAATTATAATTTATTTATCTGTCGTTTATTTTCTTCAAAGTATTTTTCAAATTGTTTCCATCTCGCCATATCAAAATCATTTCCATTCAAGTCATTTTTTTTAATGATAATCGCAATGTATTCATTTATAGCTTTAACCATGTCAGTAACGGTACTTTCATAACGATATATAAGATTATAACTTTTTGGTTCTGTAGCAAGTCCTTTGAAAATACTAAAAATGATTGAATTAAATTCATCATCAGAAATTTTATAATTATTACATAATTCAGCTGAAGTTTCGACCGTTCGAGTTAATAAATTATTCCAATTGTCATCATTCCTATAAGAAGTTAAAATATAATCAATATGCTTTTGAATTTCTGAAAAATTCTTCAGTCGCACCTGCAAATTACGATTCTTTAAATACTCCAGAAGGTGTATTCTGAGTAATTCGCCTCCTTTTGAAATATTTAAATATATATTATTATCTCTGATATTTTTTAAAGATAGTGTAAGCATACCCACATTTAATAATTCCTCGCCATCGTTTATCGTATAGTATCGCTTTATATCGTTATTTAAAAAAACTAACAAATCGTTAATAACACACTTTTCAATTATAGAACAACATCGGAGAAATTCATCATAAGCCATTTTTCTTTTCAAAAATTCTTTAAATAAATATCCGATTATTTCCGCTTTTTCGTGGTCGTCACATTTATCTACAATAAACAATAGCTTTTCACCAATTTTAACTCTATAATTTTTTGATTCATCTATTTCACTAATTACTTTTCCACGTTCTTCTGCTGGAACATCATTTATTTGAGCAATCAAGTGTAATATTTTTTTGAAAAATAATGCATCATTGATTTTGATTCCGGCTTTTACAAAACCAATAATTGTACTGATTATTGGAATATCCTTTAAAATTCCATCCTTAAATGATTTGTCGAGAATAACTTCCAATAAGTCACCTGTAACTCCATGTATATCAGAATCTTTTATGGTGGTGGTTAACGCAGTAGATATGTTGCTAAGATTAGACATAATTTGTTAATTTGGTTTATACAAAAAAAAAATAAATTCTTACATTTATCACAAAAAAAATTGATATCAAGCTTAATTAGATAAAACAGAATTCACACAAAAAGATATAGATGATATTATATCTTCAAGAACAGACGATTCATAAACATTGATTTAAAGATGTCTCCCTCTCTGGCGCTCGTTTGCAACGAGTACCTACATAAATTAAAAGATAAATTATAGCATTTGCAACGCGGCTATTAAAACAAAAGTTTCTTATAAATTTTATTATATAGTAATCTATCTGAACAGCCACCCCACTCCCGCATTTCTTAACACACCACTTTCACTTACATCAATACAATCATTATATTTGGGCAAAACTAACAGATTTTTTTCCAAAACATTTTTAGCGGACTATATAAACGAAATGAATCACAGCGACATTCAATCATCAGAAAAGGAAATTTTATTTAATTTTTTTAATCAGGTTCATTCTATTTCAAGCAAAAATTTTGAACCTATTGCAAATATTTGTAAAAAGAGAACCTATAAAAAAAATGAAATAATTTTAGATTTTGGGCAAATTGAAACTAAAACCAGTTTAGTATTAAAAGGAGTTGTTCATCAATATGTAATTGTAGATGACAATTTATGTACAATCGATTTTTCGCTTGCAGGCATGAGCTATAACTGTTTTACAAGCTATGTAGAAAATACCCCTTCAAACCAAATACAAGAAGCCCTTACCGATGTAGAAATCATATTTATAGAAAAATCTGATGCTGAAAGATTGTTACTGGAAAATCATGATTTCTGTTATATCTACACTAAATTATATGAACAGGTTCATTTGGAACGAGAAAAAAGATCCTTAGTACTACAACATAAAAATGCTTATAAAAAATTTGAGTTATTTTTACTTTCAATCGCAAAATCGGAAGATTTTTTAAAAGAAGTTCCTCAAAAACTAATTGCCAACTATCTCAGCATAACCCCGGAAACATATAGCAGAGTTAAAAAAAAGTACCTGAAAAAGACTTAGCATCTGATCTGAATTTCTTGATTTCGAATAAGTTTTACTGTATAAAGTTACTCTATGTTTGTAAAAAAAATATTAACTTTTATACACATGAAACACATTTCATTATTATTATTTTTATTAATCAGCTGCAGTAAAGCTGACGATTTTGAGATTACTGGGACAACTGAGCAGTTTGTCTTAAAATCAACTATACATAAAGAAGATTACGTTATTTATGTATATCTGCCACAAAATTACAGTCCGGAGCCAATTAATCAATTAGTAATTGGTTTGGATGGTGATTTGCATTTTAATACTATTTCTCAGTTAATTTCAAAGAAAGTGGTTAATGGCAGTATGCCGCCATCTGTATTTATTGGTATCGGTAACAGTAAAAAACGGAATAGAGATTACACACCCACAGTATATGACAAAGGTTCTGGTGGAGCTGACAATTTTTATTTGTTTTTAAAAGATGAATTAATTCCTGAATTAGAAGCAAGATATAATATAGACAAGTCTAACAATAAAACATTAATTGGTAACTCATTTGGCGGATTATTTACTCAGTATGTTATGGCTAAGGACAGAATATCAAACCCTTTTGACAAATTTGTGGCTATTGGAACATCCTACTGGTATGATTCAGGCATTATTTTCGAATACGAAAAAAAATATGCAGATACACATACTGATTTGCCCGTAAAATTTTTCAATGGTATGGGAACTCTGGAAGGAGGTGTTTCATTGGGATCGTTTGAGCAAATGAATAAAATATTAGACAGCCGGTCTTTTTCAAATTTTAAACACAAATCAGAATATATAAAGAAGAGTGGTCATTCAGGTGCAGCTAATAAAGGATTTAAAAAAGGATTAGATTATGTGTTTAGTAATTAGAAAAAGCGTTCTTGTTATTTTTACTTTATTGTATTGTAATTTTACTTTCTCTCAAAACGACAGAAAAAACAATAATTCACTAGAGGGCGGGGCAATTATTGCCGGTGATGAAGCCATCTATTATGGTGTGTATAGTAAGTATACGGTGCCCTTATACCAAAGCAAACATTATTTTACATTAGGAATGTCTCTTGCTGCTTATTTTGATTTTAAAGGTGAATCGGAACCATTAGCTTATTTAAAGAATGATGTTGACATGCGGTTAGTGCCTACAATAAACGTTGGTTATTCTTTAAATTTCTCCAAAATACAATTGAATTTCGAAGTTCCTGTAGGTGCCAGTTTTGCATATACAAAGGGAACCCTCGTAAATAAACGTGCAGGATTTGAAATAGATTACTCTAATCGTGAAGTTTTTATAAACTATGGTTTACTTTTTGCTCCAAAATACAAGATCAATCATGCCAATTATATAGGAGTATATGGTTTTTTACCTTTAATAGCTGACAAAGCGCAATCAGGTTATCAATTTGGAATAGGCTGGACTAAAACGTTGGCTAATTAATATTCTGATCCAAATTTCCTCAACATATCAAAAACAGGAACTTCCCCGCTCCTGCACGAATCCTTTCGTGTGGGAGCATATGTATTGTCTCTCAATCAGATTGAATGTACATATGCAAGCAAGAAAATTATATTCAATTTTATATTTTAGCCATTTTACGCAACCTTTTATAAAAAAAATCATCTATGTAAATAAACCAGTTATTATGAAAAAAATTACATTACTGATCCTGATTGGATTTATGATGAATGCCTGCAGTTCTGATGACAACAAGAACAATAGCTCCGATTATTATAACTATATTACCAAAAAGTCTGTTGTCTCAGCTATTAATTTTATGCCGGAGGAAATATATCCCGGTGCAGACGCCTCAAAATCGCCAGTTTTAAAATTAAAACTAATTACCGAAGAGGAATTTCCATGCATCAATTTTGGTATAAGTACGACTCAGTTTGCAAAAGGAAACGAACTCATCGTGCGAATTGACAAAATAGCAGAACCGGGTGGCTGTTTTACTGCAATTGGACCAGCAATATCTTATATTGACTTACCGGAAAACACAGATAAAATTACGTTTATAAACGGCGATAAAATTGATCAGTATTCCATAGACATTACTGCCCAAAAAATAGCTATTGCACTCATTGAAAAGCACTTTACAACCTCACTGTACAACAAAACTTTTAGGATTCCGACAAATTCATTTGCCTATGTGTGCGGAACAAATAAGAACAATACAGAAATTTATAATGCTTTTTATACGTTGGTAAAGCAAAACCCGGATTTTACAGAATTTGAATTCGAGGGCGAGGGAAGAATACCTTATCCTGAAACAACTAACGGAAACTGGGTCAATCATCCTTCGAAATTTTTTAAATATAAGGATGTTAAGGAATTCAACAAACTGGCGGCTATTTTAAACAATTATTCTGCTGCAAACATTGAAAAAAATTCTGGTGTCAGTATTTCCATTTATGGCTGGAATAATATCAAATTTCATAGCTGGCTTGAAAATTAGAGATTTTCATCGTTCGTCACTTCGAGTAATTTTTATTAATAATGCAATAGCTTTTTTAACAAAACACTCGAACTGACGAAATGTCCCGTAACTTAATGATACCGCCCAAACGAATGCTTATATTCTGGCTTTGAAACAAATTGACAATAAATTACACTAACCCTCCTCTATATTAAACACCTAAATTAGGCAATACGAAAGATCTGGCATTACCATGTAGCCTGATCCATAATCCCGGATTTGAATTTAATTGCTGTAACGCTTCCTCTTTATCTGAACTCAGGTTTGTTTTAAGGACATTAGCATACGTTTGAATTTTAGCTGGTGCAGAATCGGCATCTACTACAGACTGAACAATCTTTTTGGCTTGCAATATAGCAGCCGGTCCTAAAGTGAGAATATACTCTGCAGATCGACATTCCTTTTCATCGTTTTCATTTATAAGGCTTCCACCCGCTTTAAACTTATTAATATGATGTTCTAAAATACTGCCCGATATTGGAATTAACCCTGCAATATGATGATTCTTAGCTCCCGAGAAAGGTTTAATGTAAGCAAGGTGTGATGCCTGATTTTCTTCCGGGCCATGGCCGATGAAAAAGATATCCAAACCACCTAATTCTTCCAGTTTGGTCAAATATGCCACAAGCTTTGATTCTAAATCTTTTATATCTGTGCTATCGGTACGCATTGGTGTAAAACTTTTTATTTTTTTGAAAAAAGCATCACCTAAAATACGCTCAAAATCCCTGACAAAACTTAAACCATTATTCATGCTTAAAGGAGCAAGCGCATCCTGAGTAAACACGTTTAGCCTTGAAAGAAGCTCATCCTGATCGGCTGACTTGGCTAATTCACCCAATAAACGGTGCAACTCCTGCGCTCCTCGCCCGCCAAGAAGGGCAATATTAATATCACCTTCTTTTAATGCCGCAGTGCTGTAAAGCTCATTTAGCATTGCCTGGCCAACCTCAGCTTCACTGCTAAGAATAGTGGGTGTTATCCCATAATCTGTAAAATTAAATTCCTGGTCACTGTTTTGAGACAGCCACACATTATTGTTGTCTTCGTATCTTGTAAATTTTGAGTTGATTTTATTCATTCTAATTACTTATTTATTCTGATTTATTATTATCATATATCATGAGTGCTTAAAAATGGTCGTTTTAAATACAAAAACTTTCAGTTGAGCACTAAAAATCAAAAGTACAAAAAACAACTTTCAAATTTAGTTTTAAAATTCCATGCCAACCGCCCTGCACTAATTCTTTCGTGTAGCTGTTGAAAAGGGATATACAATTCTTTTGTTATATTTGCCGGCCATAAAACGGACGTTTTAGCAGACTGAAGTTGGCAGAATCGTAGGAAAACGAAAAGAATAATTTGAATACAAAAAAACACCTTCTATCAATTTTAAGTATAATACTATTTTCCTGCAGTGAAAGTGATGATAGTCCTATTGAACAATCAAATTTACAATCTGGCGTAGTTATAACTTTTGATGATGATTATGTAGATGAATGGTCTGACGTTAATCATATTTTAGAGTCATACGATTGGAAAGCAACATTTTTTATAACCCGATTTAATCAATTGTCGGCTGATAAAATTAATAAATTAAAAGATTTTAAAAGTTACGGACATGAGATTGGTGCACACGGTTTAAATCATTTAAATGCAACAACATTTGTTTCATCAAATGGAGGAAGTGCATATCTGAATCAGGAGATTTTTCCAATGGTTACTTTAATGAATAAAAGCAACTTACCAACTACCTCGTTTGCATACCCATACGGTTCAAGAAACACAACAACCGACAATTTACTTCTTAATGAATTTCAAATAATCCGGGGAACAACTTATGGTAAATCTGCTCCGTCTTCGCAAAATTGTTTTTATAATTATGACAGGATTGTGTATGGATTGGGAATTGATAAAAGTTATCCACATTTTAGTAATTCGTACTTTTTATCGCTTTTGGAATATGCAAAAAACAAAAATAAAATAGTTGTTTTTTATGGTCATAAACCAGTAACTGTTTGTAAAAATAATTATGAAACAGAATATCAGACACTAATTGAAATTTGTAAATATGTAAAAGATAACAATATGAAATTTTATACAATATCCGAATTGTATAATTTACAGAACGGCGTTTAAAGATGCCCCCTAAACTTTTCTTTTTACCACATTTTCAAACGATTACATTACAAAAACAACTATACATCGTTTTCTAAATCTATGTTAAAGTTCACTATATCTTTTCATTATTAGTTGAACTTTGTAAGACTGTTTAATCTAAATAAGTCATTATGGAAACGCAAATAATTGAATTAGAGAAAAAATATTGGCAGGGAATGGAAAACCACAACTATGAAGTTGTCAAAGAACTTACTCGTTTTCCGTGTATTATTGCAGGCAAACATGGTGTGCAAAATGTAGATGAAGCTTCTTTTAAAAAAATGTTTGAATCTGGTGAAGGAGCAAAAATAAAAGTTATAAATATCTCCGGAACCGAAACCCAGATGATTGGCGAAAATGCCGCAGTAATTGCCTATCTGATAGAGTTAGGAATAGCTGGCGATGAACAAAAACCTCCCATGAAATGTGCCTGCACTTCTACCTGGGTCAAAGAAAACGAAAACTGGGTTTGTGTACTTCATACAGAAGTTGAATTATCGCAGCAGTAAAACTAAATGTTGACAGAAAAAAGCCAGAGGGAAATAGAGCTTCTGGCATTTTTCATATAAGTTATTTTTTTCATCTTCCTTATTAAGATTAATAAGATAAAATTTGTTTATCTTTAAAACTAAATCATAAATATGGCTATGATTCAAATTCACAAGCAGTTGGTCTTTTAATACTTAACAAAAATGAAACTCACTTTTCCTTTTATCCTCTTATTTTTGACATCTTACATAAACGGACAGCAAACACCCGTCATATTTGAGCCTCACAATATCTCTAATAACGGTGAATTCGGTTTGACAATTTCACCGGATTCTAAAACCGCATTATGGGTTATGTCTAAAGGAAAAAGAGATACATTGACCATAATGGAATCTATTAAAGAAAATGGGAAATGGATTAAACCTCGTATTGCTTCTTTTTCGTCAGCTTCAGGTCAATGGAAAGATATTGATCCTATGTTTTCTCCTGACGGCAAAACAATCCTTTTTCAATCAAACAGAAACATAAACAGACCATCCGACAGAAAAGATTTTGATATCTGGGCAGTACGTCTTACTAATAAAGGCTGGTCACAACCATACAGGCTTGAAGGCAATATCAATTCTGAAGCCTCTGAGTCGTATGCTTCAATGACGAAAGACGGCACGATTTATTTCATGAAAGAGAACGACAACAAGACAGGATTGTCTGATATCTATTATTCTATATTAAAAGATGGAAAATACCAGGAACCTCAAAATATGGGCTTTCCGATTAACACCAAAGAAAGAGAATCTAATCCGTATATTTCGCCAGATGGAAAATACATTATCTATTTTTCTTCAGATAAATCCGGACTTGGAGAAGTTGACCTGTACATCTCATTTAAAAGAAAGGGTAAATGGACAGCTCCAAAAAATTTAGGCAGTCCCATTAACTCAAAATTTGCGGAGTTCTGTCCGTTTGTTCATGAAAAAGAGAAAAGGCTTTACTTTTCAAGGCAAGAAAAAGATGCTGATCGATTTAAGGAAAATCTATACTTCATTGACTTTGACACCAACAAATACAAATAAAACTGTAATAAAACCCGTATGACAAATAGATTAAACGTTGGAATATTTATTTTTAATGAAGTTGAAGTTCTTGACTTTGCCGGGCCATTTGAAGTTTTTTCAATCGCCGAAAATGAAAATGAAAAATTATTTAAAGTAATCACTATAACCGAGAACGGAGAAATGATTGCCGCAAGAAACGGTTTAAAAATACAGCCTAATGTCAGTTTTAATGAAACTCCTGATTTGGATATTTTGATTATTCCGGGAGGATACGGTGCAGAAGAAATTGAGATTAAAAATAAAAAAGTCATTGAGTGGATTAAAACACAAAATCAGAAAGTTAAAATTCTGGCTTCTGTCTGTACAGGTGCTTTTCTCTTAGCCGAAGCCGGCTTACTTGACCACAAAAAAGCCACCACACACTGGATGGACATTCCAAGACTGGAAAAAGAATATCCTAATATTACTGTAGTTAAAGATGTGAGATTTGTTGATCAAAATGTTATAATTACTTCAGGAGGAATTTCTTCAGGTATCAATATGTCTTTTCACATCATTAAAAAGCTTTACGGACTTGAAATTGCCGAAACTACAGCAAAGAGAATGGAATATGATATTGCTATTACAGCATAAATCATTTCATTTAGAATAGTAATCACATGGGGATTTTTAAAAACATTTTTGGACACCGTTCCAAACCAACTTCTACTTCTACACTTATAGCTTGCAGAGCTCGACATGAGCTCAATGCTTCCGGAGATTTCTATGTAGAAAAAAACGGCTGCACTTTATGCGGGGCACCTGAAGCTGAAGCAGAAGGTTTAATTGGACATTCTGAGAATGGCTGTTATTTCATTAGGCAGCCCCAAACAGAAGAAGAAATTGAACAGGCAATAAATGCAATTGCTGTTTCTTGTGTTTCTGCCGTTAGGTATGGCGGAACAGACCAAAAAATAATTAAAAGACTGTATGAACTTGATTTGGCAACTGAATGCGATCATAAACTAAAGGTATAAAATCGTATTTTCGTTTAGCAAACACTTACACAAGGCTGCAGAACGTTGACAAAAGCACAAAAAAAACTCTTAACTTATTAATTTTATGAAATTCACATTCTGTTGTCTTTTTACTGTATTATTTGGATTTAGCTGTCTGGGGCAATCAAAAATTGACAGTAAAACCACTGCTATTATTGAAGAAGGAAAAATGTTGTATAAATCCGAAATGGCCTCATGGTACGGAACCGATATTTTCATGGAAAAATATAGCGAAAAAGAAAAAATAGGCGGTTATCTCTCTTACACCCAAAATGAAACCTCAACCTGTATTTTCTATTCAAAAGATGAAAATCCAAAAGTCTTAGGAACAATCAGCTTCGATGCCAATTTTAAGGTTGAAACTGCAAAAACAGATTTGGCCGAAAGGGAGCTGACAGGAAATGAGCAGGATCTCTATAAAATAAGAACAGAAGCTTTAAAAATTATCAACTCAGACACATTATACAAAAGATATGATAATACTAACCTTAATTTGATTCCTCTAATAATCAATAAAGAGAAAAAAGTATTTGTTTTAACTGGTCCAAAAAATAATGGCGTTATGATTTTTGGAAATGATTATTTATTGACATTTGACAAAAACAGTAAATTAATAAAACAAAAACAATTACATAAAAGTCTCATCCCAATCGAATTTGGCAGTAAAGACGAAATAGAAGCTACAATCCACAGCCATATCATAGATGATTTAATAACATCGACAGATATTTGTACATTAATGTTATATGGAAAATTTGCAAAAATGAAAACTCATTATGTCATGTCAAAAAAGTATGTTTCTATCTGGGATTGCAAAAAAGAAATGTTAGCAGTAATGACAAGAGAAGACTTTGAAAAAATCAAATAGGAAATTGATGCTGCATAAGTGCCGGACTGTCACTCAATAGCAACTTACATAAAAACCGAATTGAACAAATATAATCAACTGAATATCTAAATAATTAAAAACCAACGTTTTACCAAAATGAAATATTTCCTTTTTATAATCTTTTTAGCAGTAACCTATTCTTGTTGTCCACGCTATAATAATTATCTGTCAATCAAACCTACGAATACCAGTTTAAAACAAGGAAAATGGCTTATTGATGAGCCTTTATTAGAAAGGTTTTATTTAAATACAGAAAGCGTAGTTTCAGAAATTTATAAAAATAAACTCACATCAAAATATGATAATATTAAGTATTTATCTGATTTGAACGAGGTTCCTTCATTTAACAAAGCGTTGGATAAATCTGTAAAAGCACTTGACTTTTATAAATCTAAAACCGGATTCAATTATTTAATTTCAACAAAGCTGGAAATTACAAACAGTAACTTCTCTGATAAAAAAATTTTGACGATTAGATTAATTGTTTACAATCTAGATACAAAATGTATAATATTAGACAAAGATTACTATTCCGCAAAAAGAATCAATAATTTCAATTCCAATATGTTTAAAGAATTTGTAGAAAAATCAATGAAAAAAGTGATTAAAGATTTTACAAAAAATGATAACTGGAAAGCAATCGAAGCTGTTTAAAACATTGATAACATGGAGAAACGAGTAAAATTTGATTTTGAACTGTACTTTACTAACGGAGGAAGCATAAAAGGCCAGGATTTTAGGCTTGATATTTTGGGCGATACTATCTCAGATAAAGAACTTGAAGACTATATTGTCGAAGATTTAAGACTCCTTATGGTTGGAGAAACCAAAATTCTGAACAAGGAAATAGTAACAGAACCTCATAAAAGAAAACCAATCAATCTTAATACCGAGAATGATATACTGATTGATTTAAGTCATACAATAGAACATGGGCTCATAACATACAAAGGTTTGCCCGCTCCAATTGTTTGTGATTATTTGAGCAGAGAAAACTCAAAACAGTTTTATGCAGAAGGAACTGAGTTTCAAATTGGAAAAATTGAAATGGTTACCAATACAGGAACTTACATTGACTGTCCGTTTCATAGATTTGAGAATGGTAAAGATCTTTCAGAAGTGGGGCTGGAATGTTTTACAGATCTTGACACAATTGTAATTCGCGTGCCGTTTTCAGAAACATTAGAAATAACAGAAGAACATTTAAAAAACTACGAGATCAGGAATAGGGCAGTTTTAATTCATACAGGCTGGGACAATAATTGGAATACTGAAAAATATTATGAAAACCATCCTTATCTTACAGAAGGTGCTGCCCAATATTTAAGGGATTGTTCAGTTAAATTAGTTGGGATTGACTCTCATAATATAGACAATACATCAGGCAAAACGAGACCTGTTCATACTATTCTTTTAGGTGCGGAGATATTGATAGTTGAACATCTTTGTAACCTTTATTTACTACCAGAAGATGGTTTTACGTTTAGTGCAATTCCGCCAAAATTTAAAGGTGTTGGGACATTTCCGGTAAGGGCAATGGCAAAATTGAAAAAAATGGATTAATAAACAAAAAAGAATAATTATGCTTACAGATGTTAACCCCAAATTACCTATGCGTGATAAAACTGCCTCCAGAGAGTTTTACATCAATAAACTTGGCTTTCATGAATTTGGAAATGCTGATTTTGATCATTATCTAATGCTGCAAAAAGATAGTATTCAAATTCATTTCTTTGAATTTAAAGAACTTGACCCAAAAGAAAATTACGGACAGGTTTACATTAGAACTGACGATATTGATTCTTTATATCAATCCCTTTTAGATAATAAAACAAGCATACATCCAAACGGCTATTTACAAGTTAAGCCCTGGGGTCAAAAAGAATTTTCACTGCTTGATCCTGATAATAACCTGCTTACTTTTGGACAGAGTATATCTTGATTACAGTTAAAAGCTTAAAACACTCAACTACTCTGTTTCACATTCCACAACCCCATCAATCACAACAACTTAAATTTATCATTTGGCCAAACAGAATATGAAACAACTAATTTATTTCATTATAATTTTTAGTTCAAAAAATTTATTTGGACAAATTAACTATTCAGGATTTATAGGTAAATATCCTATTGAATTATCTGCAGAAATCAACACTACCGGAAGTTCATACGGAGTTTATGTTTACTCTGCTTTTGATAGTCCAATAATTTTGGAAGGAAATCTGGAAAAAGAAAAACTAATTTTGTTTGAAAAAGATTCAAAAGGAAAGAAAAGTGCAAGCATGACTTTTGAAAAATTTAATTCTGAAAGTGAATCAATAGAAGGAATTTGGAAGGATCTTAAAAATGAAAAACAGTTAAAAATTACTTTATCCAAAAAAGCGAAAATTGATGATGGTATTATTCAATATGCTACTGTTGGCAATCATTATTTTAGAATAGTAACAGATTATCAGGCTGTGAGTGAAATTAAAATTTTTCAAAAAAAGACAGATAAACTCATTCAAAAATTTAATGTTGATTGTCAATTTAGGGGTTTATATTGTATTTCATCCGGAGATTTTAATTTTGACGGATTTACCGATTTCTCGATATTTGAATCCAGTTATGTAGGTCCAAATACTTCAAGTTTATATTTTCTTTATAATCCAAAGACAAAAAAATACTTTGAAAGTGCATTTTCCGGCACATCCTTAGAATTTGATCAGAAAAGAAAAAGAATTATTGAAACAAACCAATGCTGCGCAGGATCAAGTGTTACAACTGCAGAATACAAAGTCATTAAAAACAAAATGGTTTTAGAAAAAGAACGCTGTTTTAAATGGAGTGAAAAAAAACAAGCATTAGTCGAACAAAATCCGAGCAAGTGCAGATAATTCAGAAAGAAATGACATTCTGATAAACAGAAATCAAACATAAACAACTTAATTAAAAAAGGACTCATATGGCAAATTAATCGAAAGACATAATCAAAAAAGCATATACCGCTTTTAATGAGAGAAATATGACAATGCCCTATCAACAATGCAGGCAAATGTGCAATGGTCAAAAGCATGGGAAGGCGGCTATATAATTGGCCACGATGAAATGAAGGAATACTGAACAAGACAATAGGACAGAAATAAATCCAAATGTAGAACCTGTTGGTTTTGCCGAAAGAGAAAATGGAAGCTTAGAGGTTAAAGTGCATCAAAATGTAAAAGATTTACAAGGCAGCTTAGTGTTTGACGGAATAGTAAAGCACATTTATACGTTTCAGGATGGTCTGATCAAAACGATGAATATTTAACTGGTTAAAAATTAATTAGTTACATTATTCATTCAGGTGCTGTAAGACTTATGTTTTACAGCACTTTTTATATTAATCCATTTGCAACGATTTAAAACGTTTTATTTTAATAATCTTCTATCTAAAAAACTATTATTAAAAATCACTAAATATGGTGACAAATATTATTTGTTTTTGATTTTATATTTGTAGAACAAATCTTAATTATATAATTTCTTAAAACATTTAAAATTTATAAAACATGATAAATATGACTAAAAAAGTATTCTTAATTACAATGTTGACGCTCTTCGCTTTTATTACAGTATCAGCAAAAGTGAGGATTCCGTTTGGTAAAATTGATAAAATTGAAATCGTAGCAGATTTACCAGACAATGAAAAATATGCCGCTGCCGAAGGCTCAAAAGAATATCTGGATTTAGCAACCCTGCATCAGGAATACAATATAGCCTGGGTAATTCCGGCCTGGATTACACAGGAACCCAAATTAGTACTGGCTAAAAAAGATTCTGATGTATATTATGAACTTACAGATCAACAGCTTGCTGAAATTATAAAAGACAACAAATTAGACAAAGAAAGTCTCCTGCAATTAGGTCTTTATACCAGATATGGAGGAAAAGTAATTTTACTTTTGGTTATTGGCCTTATTATTTACGGTATTATTCCGGGCAAAGACGATGAAGAAGAAACCGAAAGAGTACAGCCAACTAACGTTTAAATAATAAGCGTAAACTACATCGCTCCATATTGTAACAATATTGTCAAATTAAGAGATGCAACTGAATTTAAAAGCCAACCCGAAAAGGTTGGCTTATTTATGTCTATAAAACCTGACACCAAATGATTTATTATTGCAACTCCCGGATTTTAATACTTCTAAAACTTACTTCATTGCCATGGTCCTGAATTAAAATATGCCCTTCCGGTGCTTCTCCAAAGTTAGGCCATACTTTATATTTACTGATAGCCACCAAATCACGGAAAGCCTGAGATCCACGGTCATATTCCAATACTTTAATTCCATTAAGATAGTGCTCGACATGATTATTAGGATAAACGACAATGCGTGCCGTGTTCCAATTGCCCGGCTGTTTGAAGAACCGTGCTGATTTTTGCGATTTTATAAGGTCGTATAATGAAGCGAGTGTCCTGTTTCCATCACGTCCTAATTTTGCATCTGGATGCAGTGTATCATCAAGCAATTGATATTCCGGACCAATAGCTGAACCGCTGCTCTTTTCATTAAGTGTTACGAAGTACTTTATACCACTATTTGCTCCTTTCGATAGCTTAAAATCAACTGACAAATCAAATGCTTTAAATATCTCTTTGGTCACAATATCTCCTCCGTTTGTAGATTCGCCACCCGATGATGGCAATACTTTCAAAACGCCGTCTTTTACTTCCCAGCCTTTTTCCGGAAAAGTAGTTTTGTGAGCTCCTACCCAGCCTGTTGTACTTTTACCATCAAATAATAATTTCCAGCCGCTTTCCTGTTCATACGAAATAAGCTTATTAGGTACCAAATTAACAACATACACTCCTTTTGGAAAAGGAAGTGGTTTTATATTTTTTGTCTGAATACGGATATTCTTCCAGCATATTTTAATACCCGCATGTTCCGGTTTTCCAATAGAATGTACCTGTAAAGCAAGAAGCCCCTCATTAACAGTTAAAGAATCAACCAGATAAGAAACCGGTACACCATCTAACCATGTTTTTACTGAGTTACCAATACATTCGATACGCATTTTATGAAACACATTCAAAGTAAAAAGCTGTTGCCCTTTTGGGTTATAAGACCCCGGATACAGCCATTCTCTTCTTCCTTCATCATAAATTCCCCCGCTCCATTTACGTTCTGACGGATCTAATTCATACTGGTATCCATAAACACGTCCTTTTCCATTATTTGCCTTAGGATCAAAATTACTTTTGAACTGTACACCAGAATTGGTATTGGCATCGGACAACATGGTTTCCATCTCCAATACAAAATCTCCGATAAATTTTTGATCGCTTACTAAAAATGAATTAGGTGATTTATCAATCGTTGTGCCCACAATCATTCCGTCTTCTACCTTGTAAGGTGCAGATCCTGTTACTTGCTTCCACCCGGTGAGTGTTTTTCCGTCAAATAAGGATTTCCATTCTTTGTTTTGTGCAACGCCAGTTGCTGCAATAAATAATAAAACTAGTATTGTGATTTTTTTCATAGTCGTTTTTGTTTTTCTTTATATAAGATTATATTCAGGTTTCCATTTTTCAATATCATCCTTATAAATTGCTTTATTCATCATATGTACGCAGCATGCTGTCCTGGCACCGGTTATAACATTTGATACCGGTTTAGAATTGGTTGTAATCGTTTTATAAAACTCTTGTAAAGCATACCAGCTGCCGTCTTTTGATTTTTCTTTAAGAATGGGAGTACCGCCATCTTTGTTCCATTCAATTTTTGAAGCACCGGTAACGCCATCTACCGTTTCAAGTTCTTTTCTGGTTTGTTTTTCAGGAAAAAAAAGCCCTTCATCCATCAATAATTCTATCGTTCCTTTTGTGCCTTTTAATTTAAAAAGATATCCGTCTTTTTCATTCGCGCAGGTAGCACCAAAATTCCCAATCATTCCTTCCTTCTTATAACGTAGAATAGTCTGTATGTTGTCAAAAGTTTCTCTTCCGTCCTTGTAATAATCAATACCGCCGGTTCCGTAAATTTCATCAGGATGGGTATCAAAAGCCCAATTAATAAAATCTACCTGATGTGATAATAACTCAGCCGGTAACCCTCCTGAATATTCTTTATACATCCGCCAGTTCACTTGTTTATCAGTATAACCGGAAGGTACCGGTCTTCGCCAGTTTGCATTACGGTCCCATCGGCAGTCAATCTGCGTTACTTTTCCCAGATAACCATTATCAATCATCTGTTTCACTTTGAAATAAAGAGGTGTGTACCGATATTGATGTCCTACCTGTAAAATTTGATTGGGATGCTGTTGCGCCAATTTAACCAAAGCAAGTGCCTGCTCTGCATTATAGGTCATTGTTTTTTCTAAATACACATGCTTTCCTGCCTGGATGGCCGCCGCTGCAATTTCGTAATGATTGTATAGTGGTGTAGCAATAATTACTGCGTCAATAGTCTTGTCATCGAGCAGCTTGCGATAGTCTTTTTCATAACTGATATTATTGTGTATATCCAGTCTCTTTGCCTGATCCAAACGGAAAGGCAATACATCACAAACGACCTTCAGTTGAAACTCTTCCGGCATACTGTTAATGACACTTCCAAGCCCCTTACCCCTGTCTCCGCAGCCAATTATTCCAACTGAAATAATTTTTGCAGTTTCACTAAAAGAATAGGCATGCAGCATCTGCTGATGCAATAACAGCCCAGCGGTAAATAATCCTGATTGACGGATAAAATTTCTGCGTTTCATAAGTGAAAATTAAACTTTATAATATTCTTCCCATCCTTTACGTGGTGGAGGTCCCATCAACAGTTGATTAGCCTTTTTACTGCTTGTAATCACTTTTTTTGTTCTGTCAAAAACAATTTTTTCACCAGTCCATTGTGCAAGAACACCAAGACAAAACACCTGGCTTAATGGTCCGGCAATTGCAAAAGGTGAACGTGTTTGTTCTTCACCTTTACATGCTTTGAGGAAGTTAGCGAAGTGATTAGAAGGACTTAAAGGAACATTGGGTAATTTAGAAGCCATTTCCTTTGCTTTTTCTTCAGGTATGATCGACAATGCACTCCCATGAGAACCTCCTTTGAAGGTTAGCTCTTTGCTGTAAATTATTTTGCCCGGGTTGAGCTTTGCCGGTTCAATCGCACCTGTACTCGGCGGCGGAATATTTGGATCAAGACCTTGTACGCCATATCCTTCCGGTATCGGAGGAAAGTTATCTAATCCATCATACCATTTTACTTCTACCGGAGGCATATCACCGCGTTTTGGAAATTTGAAGGAAAGCGTGGTGGACATCGGATAAAAGAAATTATTATGTCCCTCTAATTTCAAAGGATCAACTTCGTAGGGAAGTCCGAGATCCAGAAACTGATGCGCTGTATCCAGAATATGTGCCCCCCAATCGCCTAGTGCCCCCATTCCAAAATCGTACCAGCAGCGCCATTGCCCGTTTACAAAATCTTTGTTAAACTCATGTCCTTTTGTCTGCGCCTGCCAAAGATCCCAATCGAGAGTTGCCGGAATAGCTTCGGCCGGCGGGAACGAAGTAATCTTCGGATCCCATTTGTGCCAGCGTCTTGGAGAATTCATATGTGCGGTAATAGCGGTAACATCTTTAATGATGCCTGCTTCTTTCCATGCTTTAAACTGGAAATAATTTTCTTCTGAGTGTCCCTGATTTCCCATTTGTGTAACCACTTTAGGGTGTTTTGCAGCGGCCTTCATCATCAATTCTACTTCGTTAAAAGTACGTGCCATTGGTTTTTCTACGTACACATGTTTTCCTAAATTAATTGCCATCATCGTAATGGGGAAATGAGAAAAATCAGGCGTTCCAATAGACACAGCCTCAAACTGACTGCCCATTTTATCGAACATCTGTCTAAAATCCTTAAATCTTGGAACGTTCGGAAACATTTTTAATATATCCAATGTATGAGGCGCTTCCATATCCACATCACAAAGAGCTACTATATTTACTAATCCTGTAGCGTATAATGCTTTAATAATTTCTGCGCCACGGTTGCCAATACCAACACAGGCAAGGTTTACTTTATCAGCACTTGCAAAAGCCCGTCCTGCAGCCATTACCAAATCAGGTGTAGCAACAGCAACGGATGCCAGTAATGCATCCCTTAAAAATTTTCTTCTTGAATAATCATCATTAATCATATGTGTAAATTATTGAATTGAGAATTGTTTTTGCCTAAATATAGGAATTAATACTTTTGAAAGAATAAACCGTAAAAATATTTCACAAAAGAAACTAAAACGTTAAACTAATCATGTTTACAAATAGAAATGCTAAAAAACAATATTCTTTACATTCCAATCTAAATTTTTATTGAACAGTATAGTGTGACGATTAATTGATACATATTCGTCATCTTTAAATCTTAGTAATTGCTGATCTGTAAAAAATAAATAATACTTTTAAGCTTTAAAATCCAATAATGAAAAAGAAAAAATATCTCATACCCGCTATTTCCTTTTTGCTAAGCTTTTGTTGTGCGCTTTATATAACGATGCAGGTTTTTCCGAAGAACCAGAATCCATTTATAGCATCCGGAACAAAAGAAACAACAGGTTTACCTGAGAAAATTCAGGATGGAGATATTATCTTTCAAACATCAGAATCTCCTCAGTGTGAAGCAGTACGAATTGCAACCAATTCCAAGTTTTCGCATTGCGGGATTATTTATAAAATTAACGAAAACTTATTTGTTTTTGAAGCCGTTCAACCGGTAAAACTAACCCGTTTAGACGATTGGATTGCGCATGGAAGAAATCAAAATTATATGGTAAAAAGATTAAAAAATGCTGCTAAAGTATTGACTCCGGATACGCTTCAAAAAATGAAAGACTACAGCCAGCAATTTATGGGCAAAGAATACGATGCCTTTTTTGAATGGACCGATACCCGAATTTACTGCTCTGAATTAATCTGGAAAATCTATAAAAATGGAGCTAACATCCAATTATCGAAACTACAGCAACTGAAAGATTTCAATTTAACAGATGAAAGGGTTGAAAAAATTCTGAAAGAAAGATACGGTAATGACATTCCATTGGAAGAAAAAGTGGTTTCGCCTTCTAATTTGGCAGATTCTGATTTGTTGGTAACGGTGGTTGATACTTATTAAATTCAGAGCTATAAACTTTTTATTCAGCATTTAAAGAATTCTTAAAATTTAATTCTCTCAAAAAAGAAAGTCGCTCGAGTCATATTGTCATCCCGACAGAGGAGGGATCTCCATTAGCATATCCTCTATTTAATCATATAAAATGCCGAGTTTCTTGTGGGGATGCTTCCTTCGTCAGCATGACAAATTTGTGTGATTAACTGTGTTGTAAAACTAGATTCTGCCGATTCAAAATTAATCAGATCAAATCACTACAAATCCTTCAATACAGGATAAACCTTTTTAAACTTCACAAAAGCATCTTCATACACCTTTTTATGCACAGCATTCGGTAGAAAAGTCTTTCCGGTTTTGTTTTCGGTGGTTATATCAATTCCTAAAGATTTCATCCCTATCAAAACAGCTCCCCAGGCAGAACCTTCAATGGTTTGCGAAGTTTCTACTGCCATTTGAAAAATATCTGCAACCATTTGAAGCCACAATTCACTTTTTCCGAATCCGCCGCTTGACATGACTTTGGTTTGTTTTCTTTTTTCGGGATCAGGAAGCAAAATTTCTGTAATTTGGAATAATCCAAACAAAATACCTTCTAAAGTTGCCCTTACCAAATGTGCCTGTGTATGGGTAATCTGCATTCCTAAAAGAGATCCTTGTGCCGAAGCATCCCAGATTGGTGCTCTTTCGCCTAACAGATAGGGTACAAAAAGCAAACCTTCAGAACCGGCAGGGATTTTTTCTGCTTCTTCAAAAAGTACTTCAAAAGATTGATCTGTTTTTAATAACGTTTCTCGAAGCCATTGCAAAATAATAGCACCATTATTAACCGCTCCCAAAGTAAGATATTGATCATCCATTAAATGGTAACATTGGGTACGCATTTGTTCATCTACATACGGTTTGTCAATAGGTAATCGTACTGCACCGCTTGTACCAATGGTCAGCGCCATACAATTTTTGTTCATCGCTCCGGTTCCTAAATTGGCCAAAGCACCGTCTCCGCCTCCAATCACGTACAGAAAGTTATCTGAAATACCTTTGCATTGATGTGTGACTTCACAGACTTTCGATAATTGTTGAGGTTTTATGTTTAAAAAATCAAGTACTTCATAATCCCATTGCAAAGTATGGATATTCAACAATCCGGTTCCCGAAGCCATTGAAGTATCTATAGCATATTCCCCGGTCAGATGATGCCAGACATATTCTTTAATGCTAATGAATTTATATGTTTTTGAAAAAATATCTGAATCAAATTCCTTAAACCACGCTATTTTGGTCATGGGTGAAAAAGGATGAATAGGAATTCCGGTTTTCTTGTAAAAATGCTTTCCTTTTTCAGTTTTTTTTAGTTCTTCAGCAATTCCGCTGGCCCTGTTATCGGCCCATAAAACAGCATCTGTCAATGGGTTTCCGTTTTCATCAATGGCGATAATACTTTGCATGGCCGAACTAAAACTGATAAACTCCGGATGAATTCCTTTTGTAATTTCTTTGATGCATTCTAAAACCGTTTCTAAAATTTCCTGTAGATGCTGCACACTCCAATTCGGTTTTGGATGGTACATCTCATATGAGTGTGAAACCTGACTGATTACATTTCCGTGTACATCAAAACAGATTGCTTTTGTAGCGGTGGTGCCTATGTCGATTCCTATATAAAGTTTTTCCATTTTTTTATTTAATCCATAAATTCAGCAGTAATACGCCTATTAGTCCCATTACCCCAATAATGGTTTCCATTACGGTCCAGGTTTTAAAAGTATCTGAAACACTGATTCCGAAATATTCCTTGAACATCCAGAATCCGGTATCGTTGACATGCGAACACATCAAACTTCCGGCTCCAATCGAAAGTACCATCAATTCCGGATTTACACCCGAAGCGACTACCAAAGGCTGTACAATTCCTGCTGCTGTTAATCCCGCAACCGTGGCAGATCCTAAAGCAATCCGAATTATTGTCGCAATCAGCCAGCCCAGTACCAGCGGAGAAAGCGATGACTTTTCGAAAAACTGACTCAAATCTGTTCCCATTCCGCTATCAATCAGGACTTGTTTAAAAGCGCCTCCTGCCCCAATAATCAAAATAATCATCGTAGCAGAACTCATGGCACTACCCGACTTATCCATGATATCCTGCATTTTTCTTCCGCGAAAAATACCCAATGAAAATACAGCAAAAAGTACCGCAATCAGCATAGAAGTGGTTGGGTTTCCTATAAAAAGCAAAACAGAATGAAAGGAACTTTCTTCCGATAAAGCCAATTCGCTAAAGGTTGCCATTCCCATTAAAAACACCGGAACCAATGCAGTCAGAATACTGATTCCGAAAGAAGGCATCTCGGCTTCTGTAAATGTCTTGCTTTCGAATAATCCTTTTGGCGGAAAAGCATTGATCTTTTTGATGAATTCAGGAAACACAATTCCGGCAGTGAAAAGCGCAGGTAAGGCAACCAAAAGTCCGTATAAAAGTGTTTTGCCGATATTGGCTTTAAAAATTATCGCAATGGCTGTTGGTCCGGGATGCGGCGGTAAAAAACCGTGTGTAATCGAAAGTGCCGAAGCCATCGCAATACCGAGATAAATAATAGGCTGTTTAGTACTTTTCGCAACAGCAAAAACCATCGGAATCAAAATGATGAAACCCGCATTGTAAAACATCGAAATACCAACTGAGAAACCGGTAATAACCATCGCCCATTTGATGTGCCTGAACCCAAAAGAACGAATCATAACCGAACTTATTCGTTGTGCAGCGCCACTGTCTGAAAGCAGATTTCCTAATACAACACCAAAGGCAATAATCAAAATCAAAGAACCCAACGTGCTTCCAACTCCCTGCTGAATGGAATTAATCAAATCCGTAAAAGGCATTTCTTTTGCGATTCCCACAAAAAAGGCCGAAATAACCAAGGCAATAAAGGCATTAAGTTTAACCCCGGAAATCAGGATTAATAATAAAAAAATACTGGCAATCAGAATCAGTAATGACATGGTTTCAAATTAGAATGATAGTTAAACTCAGGAAATCAAGCTGTAATCTTTAAAAGCAGACCATCATTCGCTTTTTTCAACAGCATGTCCTCCAAACTCGTTTCGAAGTGCTGCTACGACTTTTCCTGAAAACGTATCCGACATTTGAGAACGGTAACGCATCATAATCGAAAGGGCAATTACCGGAGTTGGAACGCCTAAATCCAGGGCGGTTTCGAGTGTCCATTTCCCTTCGCCTGAGGAGTGCATAATTCCTTTGATTCCGTCTAGTCTGGCATCTTTTGAAAAGGCATTTTCTGTAAGTTCCATCAGCCAGCTGCGTACTACTGAACCATGATTGAAGAGTTTTGCCGTTTTTTGAAAATCGATATCAAATTCGGAATGTTCAAAAACCTCAAATCCTTCCGCAATAGACTGCATCATACCGTATTCGATACCGTTGTGAACCATTTTGGTAAAATGCCCGCTTCCGGCAGCTCCAGTGTACAGAAAGCCGTTTTCAACGGAAATATCCTTAAAAACGTTGGCTACATAATCAAACACGGCAGCATCTCCGCCAATCATGGTGCAAGCTCCGTTTAAAGCTCCAGAAGTTCCTCCCGAAGTTCCGCAGTCCAGAAAATCAATTCCGTGTTCTTTTAGTTGGACATATCGGCGTTTTGAATCGTTATAATTCGAATTTCCACCATCAATGATAATATCGTTTTTGGACAAATACGGAAGTAATGAAGTAATAACCCCATCAACGATTTCACCAGCCGGAACCATGAGCCAGATGACTCTTCTTTCAGTGAGTTTTTGGCAGAGTTCTTCAACAGTATAAGCGGTTTCAATTCCCTCCTGACCTATTTTTGAAACAAAATCGGTGTTGACATCCTGTGCCACAACCTGATAGTTGTTACGTTTTAAATTTAAGGCGAGATTAAATCCCATTTTTCCCAGTCCTATTATTCCTACTTGCATGTGTGTGGTTTTTGTATTTGTTTCGTAAAAATATTACTTTCAATTAATTATGGGTTGTTATTTGGGATTTTAATTTTTGTGATTTGGGGAAAAATATGTTAAATAATGTTTTTTAGTTGGTTAGTAGAATCAGGATAGTCGCAAGACGAATACAATTTAAACTCAAAATTCATAAATAAAATCATTCCCATTTTTTACCCATTAAAAAAACCTAAGAATAATCCTAAAACAACCTTGTAAATCACAAAAATATTTCAGATTCTGCATTTATTTACTTGATTATATGCTGGCTTAAGTTGTATTTTCGCCTACAAAAATTACGTTTTCATTTTTATTCTATAAAAATCCAGATTTTCAGCTAACAAAAACCTGAATTCATCTGTAGATTTTTATGCGTAAAAATTTAAAAGCGTTTGAAAAGCAAAATCATATCCTAATTACATTAAAATTAAAATTCTAAAATTTATGAAACAAAATTACATTTTGGCATCATTAGTCATGCTGCTATCTGTTACTCTACATGCACAATCGGGCAACGCAATAAATTTTGACGGTGTTAATGATGTTATTGCTATTAATAATGTCACAACTTCATCATTTACATTAGAAGCTAACCTTAAACTATTAGGCAATTCGCCTTCAGGCAGTGTTGCTTACCATGGTGCCGGAATCCTGGACTCAGATGTTGGAGGTGTTCATAACGATTTCATTTTCTCTGTTCTAAACAATAAATTAAGTTTTTGGGACGGAAGTATTAATGAAAACGTAAACGGTAATACTAATCTTTTTGATGGGAACTGGCATCATGTTGCAGTGGTCAGAGATGCCAATACTGGAGTAACTCTTTATGTTGACGGCGTACTGGATAATCAAAGAAGTATCCCCAGTTCGGTTGTTTTAAATGCAAATCCTAAAATATATATAGGATCAGCATTTGTGGATAACAGATTTCTGAATGCAGATATAACCGAAGTCCGTATTTGGAGCACAGCCAGAACATCAATTGAAATCAATTCCAACAAATCTAACCAACTGGCTCTGCCACAGACTGGTTTAATCTCTTATTATAAGTTCAATCAGGGAATAGCTAATGGAAATAATACTTCAGAAACTACTTTGATTGATGAATTGGGTTCTAATAATGGAATACTTAATAATTTTGCTTTGACCGGAATATCCTCAAACTGGGTAGGAAATAGTACAGTAACATTGTCAACAGACAAGTTTAACACAGCAAATAACACTTTACAATTATATCCAAATCCATCATCAGATTTTATTCAGATTTCAGAATTAACTCAAACTGGAAGTTATAAAATATATACTGTTTCTGGTACCGAAGTAAAAACCGGAACTGTTGACAGCAGTACAAAAATCAACATTCAAAGTCTGACTAACGGAGCTTACTTCTTAAAATTGAATAGTGGCAATACTCTCAAATTTATCAAAAAGTAAACGTTTATAAACAACAAAAAAACAGCCTCATTTAAGAAATTAAATGGGGCTGTTTTTTATAATGGTTCAAAAAACAGCTATTTTAATTTTTTTTACAACTAAGCTGTTCTCCCGGATTCTGATTTGTATTTTAATATGAAAACACTTTTCATTCTTTCTCCATGTTTTCGAATGACTTTAGTATATTTAGCAGATGAAATTATTTTCATTTCATAATAAACCTTTAAAAATTTCATTATGAATCACTCCAAACTTAAAATAAAAACACTTCCTTTCTTCGTAATCTGTTTCGCCTTTACAAATTTTATATACCCTCAGATGTCAAAAAATCACAACTTAATAGCAAAGGGGGCTGTTCTCACAAAATTATCTGATCAGTACAGTTTTACAGAAGGGCCTGCTGCAGACAAAAAGGGCAATATTTATTTTACCGACCAGCCTAATAACCGAATCATAAAATGGTCGGTTGATGGTGTACTTTCTGTTTATATGGAAAATGCGGGAAGAGCGAATGGTTTGTATTTTGATCGTGAAGGAAATCTTTTGGCCTGCGCCGATGAAAAAAATGAAATCTGGAAAATTGATCCTAACAAAAAAGTTACGGTATTGTTAAATGATTTTGAAGGCAAAAGACTTAACGGTCCTAATGATCTTTGGGTTGACCCTAAAGGCGGGATTTATTTTACAGATCCCTTTTACAAAAGAGAGTACTGGAAACATACTTCGAAAGAAATAGAAAAAGAATCTGTGTATTATTTATCTCCTGATAAAAGTAAAATTACCAATGTTGCCAGCGACCTCATAAAACCCAACGGCATTATTGGAACTTCGGATGGAAAAATACTATACGTTGCGGATATTGAAGCAAACAAAACCTACTCCTATAAAATCAATAATGACGGTTCTTTAGAAGAGAAAACACTTTTTACCGAATCAGGTTCTGATGGAATGACGATTGACGAATCCGGAAATATTTACTTGACCGGAAAAGGCATTTCAATTTTTAATCCAAAAGGAGAAAAAATTGCTCACATTGATGTAAATGAACCCTGGACAGCAAATGTGTGTTTTGGAGGAAAAAAATTTAAAACCTTATTTATTACTGCCGGGAAAAGTGTTTATACGCTAGAGATGAATGTTAGGGGAATGAAATAATTTATAAGACAGGCATTCAGTACTTTTTATTACTTTTAAGTAGCTTCCCTCCTTTCGAAATTTCAAACAGATCTTATCTTCTAAACTTCTGTAATTATTGAACTTATCCAAAAATTACATAAAATTTGCTGTAAAAATTTGCGTAGTCAAATAACTACACATATATTTGTAGTCAAATAACTTCATAATGAATTTAAGACGAGACGTATTTCAAGCCATTGCCGACCCGACAAGAAGGTCGATCCTGTTGCTGCTCACCACACAATCAATGACAGCCGGAGCCATTGCTTCTAATTTTAATACAGCAAGACCTACGGTTTCTAAACATCTGCAAATTTTAACCGAATGTGAATTACTAAGGCAAGAGCAGCAGGGCAGGGAAATTTATTATCATTTTAACCCCAATAAAATGAAAGAAATAGCCGAATTTATAGAGCCGTTTCGCAAAATGTGGGATACCAAGTTTAACAAATTGGAAGAAGTCATGAAAAATTATAAAAAAGACTAACATGGAAGAAAAAACAAAAGTACATGCCGAAGACGGCAAACAGGAATTAACTATAACCCGTGAATTTGATCTTCCTGTCGAATTAGTATTCAAAGCCTATTCAGAAGCTGAACTATTTGAACAATGGATGGGTACAAAGGTGCTGAAACTCGAAAGTAAAAAACACGGCAGTTATGCTTTTGAGACTTCATACGACGGAAATGTAGTATTTAGGGCAAACGGTGTAATTCATGAGTTTGTTTTAAACGAAAAAATCACAAGAACCTTTGAAATGGAAAACACACCGTTTCCGGTTCAGCTGGAATACCTCGAATTTGAAAAACTGACCGACACTACCAGCAAACTTACCATGCAAATTGTATTCAAGTCCATTGAATTTAGGGACCAGCTGCTTAAAATGCCGTTTGCTCAGGGAATCAATATGGCGCACAACCGACTTCAGGAGATTGTATCATCACTAAAATAATATTCTAATGACAAAAAGAAACAAAATTATTTACTGGATCGCTACCATTTGGTTAGCATTAGGAATGGTTTCAACCGGAATCGTACAGCTTATTAAACTGAAAGAGGAAGTAGATAAAACGACTTTGCACTTAGGTTACCCGGCTTACTTTTTGACTATTATTGGAATCTGGAAATTACTGGGCTCGGTTGCAGTACTTATTCCGAAAACAGGATTATTAAAAGAATGGGCTTATGCCGGATTTTTCTTTGTTATGACAGGAGCTATTTTCTCTCATTTTGCGGTTGGCGATGTTGCTATGGAATATTTTGGATCAACGTTACTTTTACTGCTTACCTTTTTATCCTGGCATTTCAGACCTGCTGACAGAAGAGTGATTTAGTTATTGATAAAATTCACATTTGCTGAGTCCTTATGGTTGTTAGTTTTAAATATAATTTTCAACGTTTATCCAATTCTTTTGCAGCGTTACAATCGGCCAAGGCTTCGGAGAGCTTTAGCGCTATTTCGGTATAAAGCAGAACAATCTGCCAATAATTAATAAACTTGATTTTTAGAGTATCTTAACTTTGGCTTTTATATTTTAAAATACCACAATCATGATTAATATCTAAAAAGAGTTGCCAGTTAGAAATACCTGACCATCTTTTTAAATTAAATACACTATAAAAACTGAATTTACTTAATTTTATTCGTAAATCATTTTTAGTTAATTTCTCTTTCAATCCAATAATTAATGAAAAATTAAACATTACAAATAATTCATAAAGTAAACTTTCATTCTTTAGAAAATCTTGTTTATCAATTATAAAATAGTATTCCACATAGGGCACTTTTTCGTTTCTAATTAATACATCTTTTAAAACATCAATTATTGTATCTATTGAAGATTCATACTCCAAAGTCCCTAAGTATTTTTTATACCCTTCATTTTCAGAAGATATAATAATTAAAATGGAATCTGAATAAATACATTCTCCAGATAAGAGGTATCTTTTATTTTGTAAATACCTCTCTAAATCCAAAATTTTGAAATAATTCTTTACAACAGAGAAGCTTTTCTTCTGAACTATTTTAGTTGATAAAATATTGGTATTATCTGATAATTTCATTTGAAATTTTGTTTTTGTATTTTTTCAAATTTGATTTAATGTGTTGATCAACTATTTACCTCAAATCCTTCTTAATCACCAAATATTTCAAATCTGTTTTTCCAACGTTGCTGATTCCGTGTTCCGCATTTGGCGGGCAATAAAAACTCGTATTTGGCCCAGCAACCACTGTTTTTCCGTCAAGAAAGAATTCGGCAGTACCTTCCAGTATATAGAAGAATTCTTCTTCAGGATGATGATGTGGAGCGTGAGTTGATTTTCCGGGTTCGACGATACTCATTTTGAGTGTGTTTTCCTGAGTGAAATTTTTATCGGCAAACCAATATTGATAGCCCACTTTTGTTTTTGTCGCCTTGTTTAGGTCAAAATGATTTACACAGTTTTCGATTGAATATTTTATTTCAGCAGGGGTTGTTTCTTTTTTTGTTTCCTGAGCTTGTGCTGATTGTATAATTAAAGTAACAATCGCAATTTTTATAATTGATGCTGTTTTCATTTTATTTTTTTTGTAATAATACAAAAAAATGAAATGGATAAATCCAAAACTTATAATACTGAAGCCAAAAGTTTTTTTAATCACTACAAAACACTACAACTTTTGAAGTCAGAAGCCTGGCAAAGCAAAATAAATAAAATCTCCCAGTATCATATAAAGCTATGAAAGTGATGATTAAATATATTCTTCAAAAAATTTAAAATTGAATACCAATTAATTGAACTACCTTTATCAAAAAACATAAATGAACAAAGGCGGCCCCATCATCATTATTGAAGACGATTTAGATGATCAGGAGATTTTAACTGACATATTTAATGAACTCAATTATAAAAATGAAATTATCTTTTTTGTTGAAGGTGAAAAAGCTTTAGAATATTTAATATCTACAGAAATTGAGCCTTTTATCATTTTTTCAGACATTAATATGCCTAAGCTAAGTGGAATTGAACTGCGGGAAAAAATCCATCAAAATGAAGATTTAAGACTGAAGTCCATTCCGTACTTGTTCTTTACTACAAGCGCAGAACAAAGGCATGTTGTGGATGCTTATTCTAAATCTATTCAGGGATTTTTTGTAAAGCCTACTGATTACAATGAAATCAAACAAACAATTAAAACAATTGTAAGCTACTGGGAAGCATGTGTATCCCCAAACTACGTTAAATAAATGCACCACAAATAAATAGAATACTAAAAATTTTATATTCCGAAGTGATTCATTTAAAGATAATGGATTGGATAGTTATTTTCTGTGTAAAATTATGAAAACAACAAGTCCTTTACCTAGTCCCGATCGAAATGGCATCCTTTTGTGGTGGAGTTCACCAGAAAAGATATAGTGAGGAGCGGGACAAAACGCCTTAAAAACGCCAAAATCTTTCTGCTTCAAAAAAAAATAAAACCCTAGACTTCAAACAATTCAATACCTCACAAGCTTTTTCAAGATCACTTATTGTACGATAAGAAAAAATTATGATAAAATTATAGCGTAATTCGAAAAACCACCATACATTTGCCTAACAGTGTTAAACAATTTAATACTTATTCAAAATGGCTAGTAAAGATCGTATTTTAAGACAGAAAGAAGAGACAAGAAATAATATTCTTGGCGCTGCTTATGATATCGTCAAAGAAGAAGGCTGGACTGGTTTGAGTATGCGTAAAATTGCCGACAGAATCGAATATACTGCTCCCATCATATATGAGTACTTTTCAAATAAAGATGCAATATTAAGAGAGCTAACAGGTAAAGGTTTCCTTAAATTAGGTAAAGAGCTGGAAGATGCCAAAGCTAAATTTGACAAACCGGAAGACCAGATTGAAGCCATGTGGATGGCCTATTGGGATTTTGCCTTTACAGATACCGAAATGTATCAGGTGATGTTTGGAGTACAAATGAATTGCTGTTCTGAACAATGTGATGCTGCAAAAACACCTTATAAATTATTTACTTCGGTCATTGCAGAAATAATGAAAAAAAGCAACCCGACTGAAGAAGTTATCAAACAAAAGTATTTTACTTTCTTTTCGGTCATTCATGGTTTGATTGCGATTAATATTATCAACAAAAGCATCTCGCTGGATACTATTAACGGACAGATTCTAAAAGATGCTATTGGCGGTATCATAAAATCAATACAATAAAAAAAATTTCATTTTAACTTAACAGTGGTAAATGATTTAATAGGTAATTTAGCAAATCCTTTTTTTTACTCTTTTACTTAACAGTGATAAATAATTTAATTAACATAAAAACGGGCTTCTTTAGCCTATTACTTAACACCGATAAATAATTTAATACCGATTTATGAAACAGAATTGGAACGCATTATTATTTGAATTTTTGCATCAATTTACTTAACGACGTTAGAAAATTTAATAGACTTAAAATGAATCTAGAGCATACCAGAAATAAAAATTTTAAAAACGAGAATGTCCAACAAATTAAAACCAATATGAAAATGAAAAATGTAATTATAACCAGCTTTATTCTTGCACTTGTACTAAGCAGTTGTGCAGATAAATCACAAGCTCCTGCTCCACCACCACCTCCTGTTTTACCTGTTGCAGCTATAACAAGCGAGAATACAACCACTGATAATGAATATCCGGCTTCGATACAAGGAACTGTAGATGTTGAGATTCGTCCACAGGTAAGCGGAAACCTTGACCGTGTTTTGGTAGATGAAGGAGCTTATGTAAGCAAAGGCCAGACTTTATTCAAAATAAACGAACGTCCTTTCCGCGAGCAGTTAAACAATGCTTTGGCCAGTCTTCATGCTGCTGAAGCTGCTTTAATTAACTCACAATTAGAAGTTGATAAATTAACTCCTTTAGTACAAAACAAAGTGGTTTCTGATTATCAGTTAAAAACGGCTAAAGCTTCTCAAAAAATTGCTGCTGCTAATATCGAGCAGGCAAAAGCGATAGTGGCTTCTGCAAAAATCAATTTAGGATATACCAATGTTACTGCTCCGGTAAGTGGCTACATCGGAAGATTGCCTAAAAAACAAGGAAGTTTAGTTTCTGCTTCAGATATTGAACCTTTAACTACACTTTCAGACGTTCATGAAGTTTTTGCTTATTTCTCTTTGGGAGAAACAGATTTCATCAACTTCAAATCACAATATGCAGGAAACAGCATTGGGGACAAAATCAAAAAATTACCTCCGGTTTCATTAATATTAGCTGATAACAACGCTTATCCGCAAACGGGAAAAATTGACATGGTAGACGGTCAGTTTGATAAAACTACAGGTGCTATTACGTTGAGAGCAACTTTTCCAAATGCAAACGGAACTTTACGTTCCGGAAACACAGGAAGAATCCGTTTGGGATTACAGCATGACGATGCCATTCTGGTTCCGCAATCGGCTACGATTGAAATGCAGGATAAAGTATTTGTCTTTACAGTAAGCAAAGACAACAAGGTTACCAAAATGCCAATTACAGTAGTTGGAAAAAGCGGTACAAACTATCTTATTAAAGATGGTGTAAAATCAGGCGACCAAATCGTATTAAGTGGTATTGACAAACTTCAGGAAGGACAAGTGATCCAGCCTGAGAAAGCTACTAAGGTTGCTCAAATAACTAACAAAAAATAATTTTTACGAAAATGTTCAAAATATTTATACAAAGACCCGTACTGGCAACCGTAATCTCCATCTTACTGGTGATTCTGGGAGTACTTGGACTTACGAAATTGCCTTTACAACAGTTTCCTGATATTGCGCCACCATCGGTTTTGGTAACGGCGGTATATCCCGGAGCTAACGCAGAAACGGTTTTACGTTCTGTGGCACCATCTCTGGAAGAATCTATAAATGGTGTTGAGAATATGACTTATATGAGTTCAACTGCCAGTAATGATGGTACGTTAGCTATTACTGTTTTCTTTAAATTAGGTACAGATGCCGATCAGGCTGCTGTAAACGTTCAGAACAGGGTTGCTCAGGCAACAAGCCAGTTGCCTGCAGAGGTTGTTCAGCAAGGTGTAATTACGGCAAAACAACAAAACAGTTTTATCATGGCAATCGGTATGTATACCGAAGATGAGTCTAAATACGATCAGACATTTGTTGCCAATTATGCACAAATCAATATTATTCCGGAGATTAAACGTATTCCGGGTGTAGGTTCTGCCGCTATTTTTGGTGGTGTAAAAGATTACTCTATGCGTGTTTGGCTGAATCCAACACAAATGTCAACTTATAATGTTACGCCAAACGAAGTTATGGCAGCAATTCAGGACAAAAGTCTGGAAGCTGCTCCGGGTAAATTTGGTGAAAGAAGTAAAGAGGTTTTCGAATATGTAATTAAATACAAAGGAAAACTAACCAAACCGGAAGATTACCAAAATATTGCGATTCGTTCTAATGCTGATGGTTCTATCCTTCGCTTGAAAGATGTGGCAAGAGTTGAATTGGGTGCTTACTCTTACAACAGTTTAACGCGTCTGAATGGTAAAAAAGGAATTGTAATCGGAGTTATTCAGTTAGCGGGTTCTAACTCAAATGATATTCAGATTGCGATCAATAAAATGATGGAAAAAGCTTCAAAAGATTTTCCAAATGGCATTAAACATAACATTTTCTATAGTACAAAAGTATCTTTAGATCAATCTATTGAGCAAGTAGAACATACCTTACTGGAAGCCTTTATCCTGGTATTTATCGTGGTATTTATCTTTTTACAGGATTTCAGATCAACATTAATCCCGGCTATTGCTGTACCTGTAGCAATTTTAGGAACGTTCTTCTTCATGCAGTTATTCGGATTCTCGATCAATCTTCTTACGCTTTTCGCATTAATTCTGGCGATTGGTATTGTGGTTGATGACGCAATTGTAGTCGTCGAGGCCGTGCATGCGAAAATGGAGCACAAACATCTGTCTCCAAAAGTCGCCACGCATGAAGCAATGCACGAAATAACGGGTGCTATTATCTCGATTACGCTGGTAATGGCTGCTGTATTCCTGCCGGTTGGTTTTATGGAAGGCTCAACAGGAGTTTTCTATCGTCAGTTTGCTTTCACAATGGCAATTGCAATTGTTATTTCGGCTGTAAATGCTTTGACTTTAAGCCCTGCCCTTGCCGCTTTATTCTTAAAAGATAATCACGGCGCACACGATGGTGAAACTCCATATGTAAAACAAGGTTTTAAACAAAAGTTCTTTAACGGATTTAATAACAGTTTTGAGAATTTGACCAACCGTTATGTTGGCGGATTAAAATTCTTAATCCGTAACAAATGGGTTAGTTTAGGAGGTTTGGCTTTAATTGCTTTCGCAACGGTTGTAATGGTAAAAACAACTCCGGCTGGATTTATCCCAACAGAAGATCAAGGGTTTATTGCAATTGCAGTTAACACTCCATCTGGAACATCTTTAGACGGAACTCAAAAAGTAATGACTGAAGCAGAAAATACTTTAAGAGGTTTAAGTTCATCACGATTTGTAACTGCAATTTCAGGTTTCAACTTATTGACGAATTCTACAAGTCCATCATCTGCAGTTGTTTTCGTATTGCTTAAACCAAACGAAGAGCGTGGAGACGTTAAAAATATTGACGAAATTATGAATGAAGTCCGCGGAAAATTAGGTGCGATTTCAGGAGGAAGTTTCTTCGTATTTAGTTTCCCAACTGTTCCCGGATTTAGTAACGTTGAGGCTTTAGATTTGGTTCTTCAGGATAAAACCGGAGGCAAACTGGATAAATTTAGCGGAATTTCTCAAAACTTTATTGGTGAAGTAATGAAACGTCCGGAAATTGCTGTAGCCTTTACCAGTTTCAAAGCCGATTATCCTCAATTGCAATTGGATATTAATGATGAAAAAGCAGATCAGTTAGGTGTTAAAGTAAAAGATATTTTGCAAACGATGCAGGCTTATTTTGGTAGTGCACAAGCTTCTGACTTTAACCGATTTGGTAAATATTACCGAGTTGTAGTTCAGGCAGATATTGCTGACAGGGCAGATCCTACTGCTATTGACCGTGTGTTTGTAAAAAACAAAGATGGCGAAATGGTTCCGTTAAATACTTTAGTAAAACTAAGTCGTATTTATGGTTCAGAAACCGCTTCGAGATACAACTTGTTTAATTCGATTTCGATTAATGCGATTCCGAAACCTGGATTTAGTTCCGGAGATGCCATTAAAGCAATTGAAGAAGTGGCAGCGCAACAATTACCTGCAGGATATAGTTATGAATGGTCAGGACAAACTCGTGAAGAAATTTCTTCCGGAGGTCAATCGGCAACTATTTTCTTACTGTGTTTGGTATTCATCTATTTCTTACTTGCTGCACAGTACGAAAGTTACATCTTGCCTCTTGCTGTAATCTTATCTATCCCTGCAGGTATATTTGGAGTTTTCGTAGCCATTGGATTAACTGGTATCGAAAACAACATTTATGTACAGGTTGCCTTAGTAATGCTTATTGGATTGCTGGCCAAAAATGCGATTCTTATTGTAGAGTTCGCAGTACAAAAAAGACGATCTGGTCAGGCGTTGGTAAAAGCTTCTATTGAAGCTGCAAAATTACGTTTGCGTCCTATTATCATGACGTCACTGGCTTTCGTTGTTGGATTGATTCCGATGATGAGTGCCAAAGGTCCATCGGCTCAGGGTAATCACTCTATTAGTATTGGTGCCGCCGGAGGAATGGTTTCGGGAGTAATTCTTGGGTTAATGATTATCCCGGTTTTATTTATCGTATTCCAACATTTACAAGAAAAAGTTTCCGGAAAACCGGTAGCTGTAATTCATAACGAAGAAAAATAAATGGAAAACTATATAACGACAATTCTGATGACAATCATCGGAACCCTAGCATACATATCGTATAAAGTTTCGAAAGACCTCGAAGCTAAAAAAGATAAATGTCCAGAAATTTAATTACGACAAAGTAAAATGAAAAATTATATAACCAAAATCGTGATGATTGCCATTTTGATCGTCACATTCATATCCTGTAAAGTTTCTAAGGATATTGAAACTCCAAAAGATGCATTTCCTGAAAATTTCAGGAGTGCATCGGTTTCATCCGACACCACTAGTATCGGAGATGTGGAGTGGAAAAAATTCTTTACAGAACAGGATATTGTCAAATTAATTGATAGTGCTGTAACACGTAATAACGATTTACAAATTGCACAGAAAAACATCGAGATTGCGCAATACAGATTTACACAATCAAAATGGGGAAATGTGCCGCAGGTAAATTTATTTGTAAATGCAAGCACCAGCAATCCGTCTGACAATAGTTTTACAGGATTAAATCTAAGTCAGGCGATTGGTGCCAAACATATTGACGATTATTCTGCAGGCGCTTCACTTTCGTGGGAAGCAGACATATGGGGAAAAATCAGAAATCAGAAAAAAGGTGCTTACGCCAGTTATCTTCAGTCATCAGAAGTAAAAAAAGCATTGCAGACTACTATTGTGGCAAATGTTTCTAAAGGTTATTACAATCTTCTAATGCTTGATGCACAATTGGAAATCGCTAAGAAAAATGTTCAGTTAAATGACAGTACAACCAATATCATCAAATTAAAATATGATGCAGGACAGGTTACTTCATTAGCCGTACAACAATCTGAAGCACAAAAATTAACTGCCGCTCAATTGGTTCCTTTATTAGAACAAAATATTGCGATTCAGGAAAATGCATTGAGTGTTTTAACAGGATCTTTTCCGGGTGCGAAAGAAAGAAATACACTTTTGACCAGTATTACGATTGAAAACAATACTAAAATCGGAATTCCTTCTTCTGTAGTAAGCAGAAGACCTGATGTAAAAAGTGCTGAATTGGCTTTGAAAGCTGCCAATGCCAATGTTGGAATCACAAAAGCAGATTTATACCCTGCTTTAAGAATCACAGCTCAGGGCGGATTAAACTCTTTTGAAACAAGTAACTGGTTTAATATTCCGGCTTCTTTATTTGGAACTGTAGCCGGTGGTCTGACTCAGCCAATATTCAATAATAAAAAAGTAAGAACGCAATATAATATTGCTGTAGCAGAAAGAGAAAAAGCAGTTTTAAACTTCAGACAACAGGTTTTGGTTGCTGTAAGCGAAGTAGCTGATGCTATGGTTAAAGTAGAAAAATTGCAACAACAGCAAACGCTGCTGCAGGAACGTGTAAAAACATTGCAAACTGCTATCAGAAATGCCAATTTATTATTTAAAAATGGTATGGCTGAATATCTTGAAGTAATTACTGCACAATCAAATTTGTTACAAAGCGAATTGGAGCTTGCCGACATAAAAAGACAACAGTTATCTGCTAATACCGATTTATATCGCGCATTGGGCGGGGGTTGGAGATAATACCCGTTTTTTTAATTATTTATTTCTGAAAGCGCTGTGAGACTTTTGTTTCATGGCGTTTTTTGTTGATAATCTACAAATAAATTTGTAAGATTATTATTTCTTATTTTTAAAAATCGCTATATTTGTAAAAAATTAATTACAAATATAAAAATGAAACATTTATTAACGCTACTTTTTCTACTAACAACATTATTTCAGGGCTATTCTCAACAAAAAGGCAAAAAAAAGCCAATATCTAAAGCTAAAACTACAGCTGTTCAGGAAGCACCAATGGCAGCACCAACTATTGAAAAAATAATACCCGATACTTTGCAAATAAAAAAAGGTAAAAAATATATTTTCTTAGTCGATGTAAACGAATATTCTTCACTGGGAAATACTGTGTATGCAGGCAATGATGACAATTCTGAAAAAACAGAACTCAAACGTAATTTCCCAAAAGAAAACCTTGAAATCATAAATATTACCAAATATACATATGTCCTTTTCGAAAACAAACAGACATTAGATATTACGGGACAAGGCCAATCTTTTCAGGCATTTGCTTACTGGAGTGGAAAATTGGATGACAAAGTACAGGTTAAGGAAGGCACAAGAATGGCAACTGAATTTGTAGCAGAACAATTGAAATCGAAAAAAGAATCTTCATACGTTGTTAATACCAAAAAGTATAGAAAAGAAGTTGCTTCATTGCAAGGCAAAAACAAAATTACTTCCAAATCCAAAGAAGTTATAAAAGTGTTGTTGAGCGAGCACTCTCTTCCTATTCCTGATATTAAATTAGATGATGAAGCCATTTTTAAGCAGGGAACAGCAAAATTAAAAACACTGGATTCTTATTTCCTTAAAAAGAAAGGTATCCGAATTCCTTTAAAAAGTGTTTCTTTTAATAACGAAGGACTTCCCACAGCCATAACATACTACGATGATGAAGGAAAAAACAGAAGTAAAAAAGAGTTCATCTACAAAGATGGCGTGCTCACAAAAATCATTAAAGAAGATCAGACTACCTCTTCTATTAACTATGATGATAACAAAGTAATATTTACCGCGAATATTGGCGATGCCAATGAAACAACAGTATATTGGCTTGAAAATGGTAAACTGCTACAAAAATCATATACCCTTATGGCAGATGACAAGTTTTCTTATATGAATACTTTTACAGAAGAAAAATATGAAAACAATTGTATCTCGTATTATATCAATAATGTAGTGTGGTCAAATAACTGTGGAGGTACAGAAAACAAGTTTCCGTTTATTCATACCTACACCTCCTATCAGGATAAAGAAGTCCTACAATACAGAAAATCCAAAATAGAGAAAAAAGACAACAGAACCTTTGAAAAATATTATTCCGCGGCAGAACGCGCCGATCAAAATGATGATTACAAATTGTTTGGAACCATTCATTTAGATGACTTTAATTTAGTAGACTCTTACAGTTTCACAAAAGATAATGAAGCCAAAACCATTAAGGTAGATTACACCTGTTACGAATAACACATTCAGATAAAAATTTAAAAACGCTGTGGGACTTTTAGTTTCATGGCGTTTTCTTTTAGGAGCTGTTTCCTGCTATCCGTTACAATATTTTGTGCCGAACCCCGGCACAAAATGATTTTCACTACTATCAGGGCTATGGCATTAGTTTTATAACGAAGTTTGCTTTTTATATATTTACACATGGAAATTGACTAATTTATTATCATAAAATATGAAAAAACTTTCTGTCCTTATATTACTTTTCACTTTTAATTTTTGCTTGTCCCAATTTGCCATTATAAATGATAAAGATGGATTTGTTAATGTTAGAAGTTCCGCAGAAAAAGCGAATAATATATTAGATAAATTAGAAAACAGCTTTGTTGTTTACTGTTTTGACCCCAAAGTAAACTGGATAAATATTGATTATATAAAAAACGGAAAATACCTAAACGGATATATTTACAAAGACAGAATAAAATACATAACAGATTTCAAAAAAATTGCTTTAAAATCAGTTAGGAACGGTATTGCAAAATTAGAAAATCATTCAATAATATTAGAAATTAGTGAAACTGATTTTGTAAAAACAAAACATCAATTAAAATTTCACAACAATAATTTAACCCAATTAAATACTATTGACAATTTACATTTTTTTGGCACAGACGGAGATATTCCTAAAAGAGAATACAAATCAATCAAAGTAGTAATAAACAATGTACTATTAGAGTTACCAAATAGTGCGCTCAAAAATCTTTATGAACCTAATTTATTTAATTCAAAGGCAAATTATGATGAAGCAAATGATATTTTATATATTCATTCTTCAAATAGTGACGGAGCTGGAGGATATGAAATAATATGGATTATTGAAAAAAAGAAATTCAAATCTAGAATTGAAGCATATGGTTTCTAATCATAATAAGCACCTCCAAGCGTTAAAATCAAAATTCAAAAGTTACTCCCCTATTTCCGAAAAATCCTGGAAATTTATTGAGGAAATCGCAGAATTCCAGACTTTAAAAAAAGGTCAAACACTTTTGCAAAACGGCGAAATCGCTAAAAACCTTCATTTTATAGCAAAAGGAATTCTGAGAGCATTCATTACAGACCAACAGGGAAATTTCTACAACAAAAATCTCTTTTTCGAAAATTCATTCGCAGGTTCTAAAGTTTCATTAATGCTACAAACCCCTTCAGATTTTACAATTGAAGCTTTGGAAGACTGTATTTTAGTCAACATCAATTATAAAAAATATATGAGGCTGATTAGTGAAAATGACGATCTCAAAAATTTCTATATCGCTCATATGGAAAAAAACTGGATCATAGAAAAAGAGCAAAGAGAAGTCGCACTCGTTATGCAAAATGCTACCGAAAGGTATGTTAAGCTTCTGGAAAAACATCCTGACATTGCTCACCGTATTCCGCTATTACATATTGCATCGCATTTGGGAATCACACCCACTCAATTAAGCCGAATCAGGAAAATTTTGGAAAAAGATCTATAAATCAACATATGTAAAGGTTTTCCTGAAAAGCTAAATTTATCTTTGACCTATTATTTAAATTCATCCTCTCAAAATGAAAAATATAAACCTCATCAAAGATAATATTGACAATCTAACCGGCTTCTGGAAAACTGTAGGCATTACTTTTCTCTCCTGTCATAAAAAAAATGCTTACGAATATTGCAAAATCAATAACTCAGGCTGGCCTGATAAATTGTGGTTTAGAGAAGATCTCACCGCTGAAACTCTTCCGGAAATTATTAAAACAGTAGAAAATAATCCGGGATTGGTGATTCCGTATTGGGATATTTTTGATAGTAATTCTAATCAGCTTCTGGAACAAAACGGGTTTGAAATCAAAACAGAACAGGTTGGGATGTTTTTAAAATTGGATCAGAAATTTATACTTCAAGGCAATTTGAAATTCACAAGAGTTTTAAACAAGGAAGATGCAAAAGCTTGGTCTGATGTCTATCCGAATGCTTTTGGTTATATAATCAGTGAGGAAATCCTGATTCAGGATTATGAAAAAACTTCTTTTTACTTAGTTTTCTTCCAGCAAAAACCAATTGGAACCTTCATGCTTTTCGAAACCGAAAATAACATCGGAATTCATGGCGTAGCTGTAATTCCTGAAATGCGAAGAAAAGGTTTTGCTGAAGAAATCATGAAATTTGCACTTAACCTGGCAATAGATTCCAATCTTGAATATGCGCATCTTCAGGCATCAGTAATGGGAAAAGACATTTACACCCGATTGGGTTTTGAGGATTTGTTTGTGATTAGAAATTATATTTTGAAAAGCGAGTGAATGGGAAACAGGTAATACGGATTCGCTAAGCAAAAAAACGCGATAAAAAACGGATTTTTTGTCATTTCGACGAGAGTAGAAATCACTGAGGGAGAGCAACGCACTGCTGTCGAGTTACTAGTGTGATTTCTCGTTTCGTCGAAATGACATTCTTTGTCTAAAATTTCACGCAGATGATACAGATTTAAGCACATCTATTGTCTTTCTTCTTTCTTCTAAAAAATAAAAAAATCATCAATATGTCTTAAATGACCCTAAAATAGGCAGAAATACGTATTTCATTAAAAAAATAACAATGGTAGATTTGTCTGAATAATTAACTAATAACTATTTTAAAACAAACCTATGAAAAAAGCAAAAATTATCTTTTGGACCACCACCATTCTTATTTTTCTGTTTGAAGGTGTTATGCCTGCACTGACCTCACAAACTGAACTGGCTAAAGAAGGAATCAGACATTTGGGATATCCTGAATATTTCGGAAATGCATTAGTCGTTTTCAAAATTTTGGGCGTATTGGCATTAGTAATTCCGAAAGTACCAAATCGTATTAAGGAGTGGGCTTATGCCGGTTTTGCTTTCGACTTTATATTCGCATCAATAAGTCATTTTGCAGTTGACGGAGTTGATTTTCAGGGCTTCTTTCCTTTAATCGTTTTGGCTATTTTAATGACTTCTTATATCTATCACCATAAAATAGAACATTATAAAAACAATTCCATATAATTAATATTGTGATGATAGAGGTTTTTAAAACAAATGTTCAGGAAGCAGCGCATTCAGAGATGATTGTAGGGAGGCTTCTTGAGCATTTCCCAAACAGCGTCATCAGTTTTGATTTGGAAGACTGCGATAAAATTCTGCGAATTCATGCCGCAGTAATTTCAAATCACAAAATAATTGAAGTTTTAAATTCACATGGTTTTCATTGTGAAGTACTTCCATAAATAGTTATTTCACTGATTAACAAAACAATAAAATAAAAAATCGTATTTTTAAGATTCAACTTTTAAAATATCAAAAATGAATATACCTGCACAACATCAGACTATAATGCCTTATTTGATTTTACAGGGCGCATCAAAATTCATCGATTTTACAAAAAAAGTTTTTGGCGCTACTGAAACCAATACAAAATCTCTTCGCGAAGACGGAACTATTATGCATACCGAAATTACACTGAATGGCAGCACGATAATGGTAACTGATGAAACTACAGACTGGGCAAAACAAACCGCTAACTTGTTTGTATATGTCCATAATACAGATGAAACCTATAAAAAAGCAATAGAAAACGGTGCAGTTTCTTTAATGGGATTAAGCAATCAGGATTACGGAAGAACCTGCGGAGTGACAGATCCTTTTGGAAATGTCTGGTGGATCACTTCTGTAAATAACTCACATTTAAATTGAAATTATGACAACTGAACTTCAAGCCAATATTGTCGGGACATTTAAAAAATTAAATGAAATTGTTTTAAAGTTTTCTGAAACCGGGTTTAATACTATACCCTCCCAAGGTCGGTGGACGGCCGGACAAACTGCTCAGCATATCATTCTTGCCTGTTCCGGTTTCCCTAAACTATTTAAAGGAAGAACCGAAAAAACTACCAGAAAACCTGATGAATACATTAAACAACTTAAAAGTATTTTTCTTGATTTTAATACCAAAATGGATTCTCCTGAGTTTTTAAAGCCTGAAATTACTGATTACAATAAAAACTCTTTAACGCTGAAGCTGCTTACTATTGAGTCTGATTTATTACTGGCAGCCGAAACTTATGATGTAACTCTCACATGCCTGGATTTTGAGCTTCCGGGTTTTGAAAAATTCACAATTTTAGAATGGATAAATTTTGCACTTATCCATACGCAAAGACATACAAAACAGTTGAATGATATTTATCGTTATACAAACAATCTTTAAACAGATAAAGGTTGATAATCCTGAATTAAATCTAAAAATGCTCGCTCTGTATGTGAGAAATATTGTTCGTTGCTGCGGCATTTTTTTATCTTTTCAAAATATTCTTTAATAGTTCCCTCTTCATACGTGGAAATTAATAAAGGATGTACATAATAATTTTTACAAACATTTCGGGTATTTCCTAAAGCTTCTGCGGTAATATCAAAAGCGGTTAAAATGTTTTTTTTGATTTCTTTTTCGTCCTCTGTACTTCCTAATTCCATTAAAGCCTCAAAGAAAATAACCGATGCAGACCATGTCCTGAAATCTTTGGCACTGAAATATTCACCCGAAATTTCATGAAGGTATACATTGACCATATGACTGTCCAGAATTTTCCGCTCTCCATTTTCATCATAATATTTAAAAACTTCCCAACCCGGAATTTCCTCGCATTTACTGACTAATTTAATCAGCTTTTTATTTCTGATCGTAATGGTATGCTGTATGCCTTTTTTTCCGGTAAATTCAAATTTTATAGCATCTTTATTAATGTTAATGTGTCTTTTTCGCAAGGTAGAAAGTCCGTAAGATTTATTGTCTTTGGCATATTTTTCATTACCTATCCTGATGTGGGTTTCTTCCATTAGACGAATTACCAGTGCTACCACTTTATTTTTTGACCATCCTTTTTCCTCTAAATCAGCATCTACCTGTTTTCTTATCGAAGGCAATTTTCTTCCAAAATCGGCTATTTTGTAAAATTTGGTCTGATTCCGAATTAAATTCCATTTTGGATGGTATCGGTATTGTTTTCTGTTTTTCTGGTCTAATCCAACCGCCTGAAGATGTCCGTTCGATAATTCAGAAATCCTGACATTTTCCCATGCAGGCGGAAGCACAAGACTATGTATGCGTTTTAGTTCGTTTTTTTGTTTAATACATCTTCCATTTTTTTTATAAACAAAAGCATCTCCTTCCTTGCATCTTTCTATTGGCATCGATTTATCACTAACATAAACCAGATCCAGCTTTTCTATAGCCAATTGAGGTTGTGTAATTAAAAGTTTCATCAATCTTTCCTGAGATTTTACTTTTGTATTCATATTACTTCTATAATAAAGGGGTGCTGTTTTTCAAGTATACTCAAAATTCAAACTATTGATTTACAGTTTTTTAAACTAAACACAAAAATCATCAAATAAAAAATACAGTATTAATCCTATTGATTTTTTTTTTAACTTTAAAACACTTCCTCAAATCATATTTCCTTATATAATTCCCACATATAACCTTTTGAGTTAACTTTTTAACCGATTGGATTAAACGCAGCTTTGCTTCTGAAATAATTTTATACAAAATAAATTAAGTAAAAAAATCTGGTCACAAAAACATGTTTTGAAACCTTAATATATTTCTTATCCATATAAACCGAAAATGATTTATTAAACGAAATAAAAATGATCCCAATGAAAACGCTACAAACTATTAAATCGAAAATTATTTTTATGTCCACTTATCCGCCAACTCAATGTGGTATTGCCACTTATACGCAAGATACCATCAAAGGGATTATGGATGTTTACGGAAATTCCATAAGCTGTGAAATTTGTGATCTGGTAAAATCTCCAAAAGAAAATCCAACTCAGGCTTTTACCTTAAATACAAGCGATAAAGATGATTATGCAAGGGTTGCCGAAGAAATCAATAACGATGATTTGGTTAAACTAGTGCATATTCAGCATGAATTTGGCTTATTTTCCGGTAACTACGGAGACTATTTATTAGAGTTTTTGAATGTAATAAAAAAGCCGGTAACCTTTACTTTTCACAGTGTTATCCAAAATCCAAATAAAGAATTAAAAACTTTTGTAAAACTATTGCTTTCATACAGTAATTCAGCTTTTGTAATGACAAATCAATCTCAGGAAATCCTTGTGAAAGATTATGACATTCCACAAGAAATGATTACCTGCGTTTCACACGGAACCCATGTTGTTATTTACGAAACTCCTGCACAGGCAAAACAAAAATTTAATATTGAGAATAAAAAAGTACTTTCAACTTTCGGGCTTTTAGGCGAAGGAAAAAATATTGAGACGGGTTTACAGGCTTTGTCTAAAATTGTAGAAAAAGAACCCAATGTTCTTTATCTGATCATTGGCAGAACACATCCAAATTTAATTGTTGATGGTGTCGATGCATATCGTGATAAATTAGAAGCGCTTGTTGACGAATTAAATTTGCGTGACAACGTTCGTTTTATTAATCAATATTTAGACACAAACGAACTTTTGGATTACCTGAAGGCAACAGATATTTATCTGTTTACATCAAAAGATCCAAATCAGGCTGTCAGCGGCACTTTTGCCTACGCAATGAGTTGTGCATGTCCGCTTGTTGCATCAAAAATTCCTCATACAGTAGAAGTTTTAACTTCAGATTGCGGTGTTTTAGTTGATATTGGAAATGTAGATCAATTTGCTGAAGCTGCCCTAAAATTGCTTTCTGATGATGATTTAAGAGAAGAAATGGGTAAAAATGCTTTCCGTAAAATGAGAGCATCGTCCTGGGAAAACGTAGGTATTACTCATATGAATACTTATAAAGATCTAATTGAAAGCGATACTGCAATTGACTTTGATTATCCTGAAATTCAATTGTCACACGTTAAAAAATTAACTACAGAATTAGGAATGATTCAATTTAGCAACATTTCTATTCCGGATTTATCTACCGGTTATACTTTAGATGATAATGCGAGGGCTTTGGTAGCTGTTGGAATGCATTATAAATTAACCGGAGACAAGGATGATTTGCCTTATATGTTGATTTATCTTGATTTTATTCATCGTTGTCAAAAACCGGACGGAAGTTTCATTAATTATGTTGACGAACATAACAGAGAACATATTGAGCAAAATGCAGAGGTAAATCTGGAAGACTCAAATGCCAGGGGTATCTGGGCTTTAGGAAGTGTAATTGCGATGAAAGATATTTTGCCTGAGAATATTGTTCATACAGCTTCAGAATGTTTTCTAAAAAGTCTCCCATGGGCAGAAACAATTCAATCACCCCGTTCAATCGGATTTGCTACAAAAGGCTTGTACTTGTATAATTCTGTACTTCCAAACTTATATGTATCGGCAATTATCAATAAGCTAAATGCCAAATTAGTTTCGAATTACGAAATTCATGCCACCAAAGACTGGAAATGGTTCGAGAATTATTTAACCTATGGAAATGGCATTCTTCCGGAATCTATGCTGTATGCTTATTTAGTAACCAACAAACCGATTTACAAAAAAATTGCATTAGAATCTCTTGATTTTCTTCTTTCAAAAATGTTTACTAAAAATGGCTTTAAGGTAATTTCTAATAATGGATGGTGTCATAAAGGTCAGGATGCTAAGGAATACGGGGAACAGCCAATAGATGTTTCATACATTATTCAAACTTTGAATAGCTTTTACAATGCATTCAAAAATCCATTATATAAAGAGCATATGAAAACAGCTTTTAACTGGTTCTTAGGTAAAAATCATTTAAATCAGATTATGTACAATCCTGTTAGTGGCGGTGGTTATGATGGTCTTGAAAAAGAAAATATAAACCTGAATCAGGGAGCAGAATCAACAGTTTGCTATCTGACGGCCAGATTAATCATGGAAAATTTTAAAGATGCAGAATGTAAGGTAATCGACCTTATTAAAACAAAAGCAGATCTGATCATAAATTCTTAAAGTGCTTACATATCTCACCCAATCCCTTTTTAACGAAAGGGATTTTTTTTGATTTGCATTTACCTCAAACGTCAATCTTTTATAAATAGTATGCGAATGAAAATTATATAAGGTTGAAAAAAAGTTGTGTAAAGAATTTTAACAAGTATAGAATTAACTTTAAACTATAATTAAAAAAGAGACTTAAACTGTTAAAAAACTGACTTTCAGCCTATAATCAACTAATACTTAAACATTTTGATACTCACCTTAAAAAATACATTCGAAGATATCGGAAATGCAACTGTATTTGCAACTCGGTTTTTTAAAGAGGTCTTTATACCTCCTTACGAAACCAGACAATTTCTGAAACAATGCTATATTATTGGCTATAAATCATTACCATTGGTAGCTATCACCGGTTTTATTATGGGTTTGGTCCTCACTTTACAGTCAAGACCTACTTTAGTGAAATTTGGTGCTGAATCATGGCTGCCGGGAATGGTCGCACTTTCATTAATTCGCGAAATTGCTCCGGTAATTACCGCTTTGATCTGCGCGGGAAAAATATCCTCCGGAATCGGTGCCGAACTTGGATCGATGAAAGTGACTGAACAAATTGATGCCATGGAGGTTTCCGCTGTTAATCCTTATAATTATTTGGTGGTAACACGAATTTTAGCGACGACTCTAATGGTCCCGCTTCTTGTAATTTTTGCTGATGCTATCGGAATCCTCGGCGGTTATTTTGGCATTAATATTCATGGAGATGTTAGCTTTTACAGATATATAACCAAAATTTTACAGTCACTGGAATTCCTGGATTTAATTCCGGCCACTATAAAAACTTTTTTCTTCGGTTTTTTTATTGGCATGATTGGATGTTATAAAGGATTTAATGCTTCTAATGGAACCGAAAGTGTCGGAAAAGCTGCAAATTCTGCAGTTGTAACAGCATCTCTTACCATTTTTATTATTGACATGCTGGCCGTACAGATAACCGATTTATTTTTTTAAGATGATTAAAGAAAAAGAAAATACAGAACCTGCAGCCGAAGCTGATAAAAAAGCGGTGATAATAGAAATCAAAGATTTACATAAAACTTTTGGTAAAGATAATCACGTTTTAAAAGGTGTAAATTTTACTGTCAATAAAGGCGAAGATTTAGTGGTTTTAGGTCGATCCGGTTCAGGTAAATCGGTGACTATAAAATGCATTGTCGGATTAATAACTCCTGATAAAGGCGAAATAAATGTTTTTGATCAAAATGTATTAGACCTTAATAAAAACGAACTCAATGAAATGAGATCCAGAATCGGATTTTTGTTTCAAAGTGGTGCTTTGTATGACTCCATGTCTGTAAGAGAAAATCTGGCTTTTACCCTAAGAAAACACAAACGTGATTTAAATGCTGATGAAATTGAGAAAGAAGTATTGGAAGCATTAGAGAGTGTAGGGCTGAGTGAAGCTATTGATAAAATGCCATCAGAACTATCGGGAGGAATGCGTAAAAGAATTGGTCTGGCACGCACACTAATTTTAAAACCTGAAATTATTTTATATGATGAACCTACTACCGGATTAGATACGATTACATCAAGAGAAATCAGCGAATTAATATTAGATATTAAACATACCCGTAAAACGACCGCAATCATTATTACGCATGATATGGCGTGTGCAAAACTAACCGCTGACCGTATTATCGTTTTAAAAGAAGGAAAAATTCAGGCAGAAGGAACATACGAAGAATTAGAAAAAAGTGAAGACGAATGGGTACGCTCATTCTTTGAGTAAAAAAATAAAATCAAAAACAAAAATCATGGATAAGCAATCTGGATATACTTGGAAATTAGGAATGTTTGTAACAATAGGTTTACTGCTTTTTATATTGGCAGTTTACTTTATCGGAAAACAAAAAAATCTTTTTGGCTCTACATTCCGCATTACATCAAGCTTTAAAACCGTAAGCGGATTAGAGATTGGTAACAATGTCCGTTTTTCAGGAATTAACATTGGTACTATAGATGAAATTCAATTAGTTAATGATTCTACAGTAGTCGTAGGAATGGTTATTAAGGATGATGTCCGTGAATTTATTAAAACAGATGCCAAAGCCAGTATTGGTTCTGATGGTTTAATGGGCGATAAAGTCCTGACTATCACACCGGGTGCGAAATCTCAAAAAGCAGTTGAAAATAATGCTCAAATTGCCTCACTAAGCGGGATTGAAATGAATGACATTATGAAAACGGTCAAAAAAAGCATGGATAATGTAAGTGTGATTTCAGAAGAACTGGCCATTTTCAGCCATAGTATGAACAATGGAAATGGCGCTTTGGCTAAGCTAATGCGTGATCCGGGCATGGCAAATACGATGGATAAAACACTTAGCAATCTGGAAAAAGGAACAAAAGGCTTCAGCGAAAATATGGAAGCGGCTAAAAGTAATTTTCTTTTAAGAGGTTACTTTAAGAAAAAAGAAAAAGAGAAAGAAGAGAAAATAGAAGAAGCCAAGGAAAAAAAGGAAGAACAGCAGGAAAAGGCTAAAAAAGAAAAAGAGGAAAAATTAAAAGAGGAAAAGAAAAAAGCTGAAGAGGAAGCTAAAAAAGCAGAAGAAACTAAAAAAGACAAAAAATAATGATTCTGATTCGACGCCTTTAAAATCACAATTAATAATTTTCATCTGGCAGGTTGAAATAAAAATATTTTTATATGCACAGTAAATTCAAACATATAAGCCTTAAAATTGCCAAAATTTCAGGAATAGTAATAGCATCAATTTTGCTGTTACTTTTTTTGATTCCGTTACTTTTTCCTGGAACTGTTGCGGCTGAAGTCAAAAAAATTGCCAATGAAAGATTAGACAGTAAAATGGAATTTTCTAAATCCAGATTTTCGTTTTTTACACACTTTCCTTCGCTCACGGTTTCTTTAGATGATTTATCCCTCACAGGTTCTGCTCCTTTTAAAAATGATACTTTATTAAAAGCAGAACAGGTTGCTTTTGGAATTAATATTAAAAGATTACTATTCGATAATGAAGTAAAAATTAATAAATTATATGTTTCTAAAGCTGATATAAACATAATGGTCAACCAAAAAGGAGAAGCCAATTATAATATTTATATCGCTCCCAAAGATGTTAAAAAGGACACCAGTGCTTCTGAAGAAGGAACAGCAATTCGTCTGGAACGTATTGATTTTGAAGACTGCCATGTCAAATATAACGACCGATCGGCCAAAATTTTAGTTGATGCAAAAGGATTCAATTATGTTGGTAAAGGAAACTTAAGCGAAGATATTTTCGATTTGAACACGGATGCCAAAATAGACAATATCGACTTTTACTATGGTAAAACAGGCTATCTTAGAAAAAAAGAATTACGTGCTGATTTAATTACCAGAATCAACACAAATGCCCTTTCGTTTATTCTTCAAAAAAATGAATTAAAAATTAATCAACTGCCTTTAAAATTCACTGGTTTGTTTACCATTTTAAGAGACGGATACAAAATCAATATCAAGGCTGCATCAGAGAATACAACAGTAAAAGATCTATTGTCTGTAATGCCTCCGGAATATTTAACATGGCTTGAAGAAACCGAAATCTCAGGCAAAAGTGATTTGCTTTTTACTTTTAAAGGAAATTACAATGTCGCCAAAAAGCAAAAACCGGATCTGGCGATTAATTTGAAAATTAACGAAGGTGCAATCAATTACCAGAATGCTCCTGCTCCCTTAAACGATTTTCAAATGAATCTGAATGCTATTATGCCTTCACTCGATATTGAAAAACTTTTAGTAAACTTAAAAACTTTCAAATTTAAAGTTGGAGAAAAAGATTATTTCAATGCCTACTTACGAAGCAAAGGTTTTACCGAAATGGATGTTGATGCAAGTGTAAAAGGAGCATTAGACCTCGCTACTCTTGATGCCGCATTAGGATTGTACAGCCTCGATTTAAAAGGAACACTGAGAACTGATATTCAGGCAAAAGGAACATTTAGTACTTCAAAAAAATTATTTCCAAAAACAAGAGGCGGAATTGCATTACACAATGGCTGGCTAAAAACGGATTCTTATCCAAACCCTATTACCGATATCACTTTTGTAGCCAATGTCCTTAACAAGGCTGGTACATACAAAGATTTAATCGTAGGTGTTGCTCCTGCTTCTTTTGTATTTGAAGGAAATCCGGTATATGTAAACGCAGCACTTTCGGATTTTAGCGATCTGGCATACAACGCCAAAGTAAAAGGTGAACTGAATGTTGGGAATATTTACAAAGTATTTTCAAGAAAAGGAATGGATATTTCGGGTTATGCCAAGGCCGATCTTTCACTTCAGGGAAAACAAAGTTATGCTGCCACCGGACAATATGATAAACTCAATAATAAAGGTACTATTGTATTAAAAAATATCAAGGCAACATCAGAGCTTTTTCCAAAGGCATTTTTTATCAAACAGGGGAACTTCAGGTTTCAGAACGAAAAAATGTGGTTTGAGAAATTTTACGCCTATTATGGAAAATCTGATTTTGACATTAACGGATATCTGCTCAATACCATCAATTATTTTCTGGAATCACGTGGGACCCTAAGCGGTAATTTCAATATGAAATCCAAACTGATTAATGTGGATGAATTTATGGCTTTGGAAAAAGGTGAAAACACAGACCGGAACTTAGAAGTGGAGTATGCCAGGGAAGACAATCCTAAAATGAGCGGAGTAGTTATTGTACCCGGAAACTTAGATGTAAGCTTAACAGCAAATGCAGATAAAGTTGAATATAACGGTCTTGTTTTTAATAAACTTAACGGAAAAATAGGTGTTTCAAAAGGAAACTTTTATTTAGAAAATACTGTGTTTAATATTATTGATTGTGCATTAATTGTGGATGCTTCCTACAAAGATGAATCGCCTACTTCGGCTCGTTTTGATGCACACTTTCGTGCAAAAGATTTCAGTGTACAAAGAGCCTATAAAGAAATTCCGATGTTTCACGACATGGTTACTGCTGCCGAAAAAGCACATGGAATCATCTCTGTAGATTACAAAATAAAAGGCGATCTGGATGGGAATATGAGTCCGATTTATGAATCATTCGAAGGAGGCGGAACCCTGAATCTGCGTGATGTAAAAATTAAAGGTCTTAAATTATTTGACGGAATAAGCTCTAAAACAGGACAAGATGGTCTGAATAATCCGGACATGGAAGGTATCGAAATCAAATCTGAAATTGACAATAATCTGATTCATATTGATCCGTTTACTTTCAGTGTTGCCAGTTTTAAACCTACTGTAAAAGGAACTACCAGTTTTAACGGATTACTGGATTTAAGAATGCGGTTAGGACTTCCTCCTTTCGGTATTCTTGGGTTTCCAATTACCATTACAGGTACTCATGAAAATCCAAAAATAAAAATATTCAGCAAAACCGGAAAAGAAATACTTGATGCTGTTTACAACGAAAAAAGCAATACCGTAGTTAAGAAAGAAAAAGTGAAGACCAAATAATTTAAATAGACTGAATGTTTAAAAAAGCTTCAACTATTGACAAATCAAACATAAAAACCATTGTTCAAAAACTAAAACATGAAATTACGTTCAACAGAAAGTTTCTGGCCCCTAAAACACGCGATGGACGTCAGTTACCCATCAATAGAATCTGATATTGAAACCGAAATTTTAATCATTGGAGGCGGAATTACCGGAGCTCTAATCGCTTATGAGCTGATCAACGAAGGAAAAAAAGTAGTATTAGTTGACCGCCGTGATGTTTGTAACGGAAGCACCGCAGCGAGTACCGCCCTGCTGCAATATGAAATTGATGTTCCGCTACACGAACTGATAAAATTGAGAGGCGAAAAATGTGCTGTGGATAGCTATTTCAATGGAAAAAAGGCCATTTTTGATTTACGTAAAATTATTGACGATATTAATAGCAACTGCCATTTTGAATTTAAAAAAAGCATCTATTTCTGCTCGCTAAAAAAAGATATTCCGTTTTTAAAAAATGAATTTAATGCCCGAAAAGAGCACGGCTTTGATGTAAATTGGCTGGAAAGATGGGATCTGGAGAAATTTGGATTAAATGCCATTGCTGCAATTGAATCTAAAACGGCTGCAGTAATGGACCCCTTTAGACTTGCGCACGATTTATTGCTTTATTGCACAAAAAACGGAATGCAGATTTTTGATCGTACCAATATTGTTTCGACTGAAAATCAAAAAGGAAAACGAATCGCCCGAACAGAAAATAAATATAAAATTACTGCAGATCATATTATACATTGCAGTGGTTATGAAAGTACTGAAACTTTAAAGGAAAAAGTAGTCGACCTTAAAAGCACCTACGTTATTGCCTCTGAAAGCATTCCTGATTTATCAAACACTTTTAAAAACGCTATTTTTTGGGACACCTCTAAGCCTTATCTGTATTTCAGGTCGACTCCTGACAACCGAATTATAATGGGTGGTGGTGATGAAGATTTTAAAGATCCTGTAAAACGCGATAAATTCTTGCCGCGAAAGGAGCAGTTTCTTCTATATAAATTTCAAAAAAAGTTTCCCAAACTCAATTTTAAAATAGATTATTCCTGGGCGGGTACTTTTGGCGAAACCAAAGATGGTCTTCCTTATTTTGGAAAACCAAATCCCGATATAAACGAACACTACGTTTTGGGATTTGGCGGTAACGGAATCACCTTCAGCGTAATAGGAATGAATTCGATTATGGATTCTATTGAAAACAAAGAACATCCTGATTTAGAATATTATAAATTTGGAAGGTAAATTTCTAATTCGTTAAAACTTAATTTCCTCCATATTGTATAATCAAAATGCCATCTGATTATTTATTCCAAAAAATAAATATCTTTGAGAAGATAATACCGAAGTAAACATTCGCTTATACATCCAAATTTGGGTAGATTGGCGAATGTTTATTTTACGTATATAAACAAGTTAGCGGTTATGTTGAAAGAACGAAAAGGAAAAGATGAAATATTATAGATTACATATTGACTGCAAAAATAATTTTGAAACTTATTCAAAAATAACTGAAATTCTTGGAGTTAAGCCAACGGAATTTGATACGGAAAAAAAAGACGAAAATTTATATAGTTTATGGACTTATACTTTTGATGAAGATGACCTCGAAATGCCGTATTATGATTTCATAAATAATTTCTTAGATATAATTGAACCAAAATTTGCTAAACTCAAAAAAATAGGGATTAAGAAAAAGCATATTACATTCTGGCTAAACTATGAATATGACCAACAATGTGGAATGGAATTTAATCCTAAAGAAATGAAACGGTTAGGCAAAAGTGGAATCACAATGTGTATAGATTGTTGGCAAAAAAACGCAACAGTTGAATTCTAAAAGTGAATAAAAACACAACCGCTAAGAGCCGTTTGGCGAGATTTTATTTAGGCTAAATTTAAAGACCGTTTTGTATTTGAGATGATTTGGCAAATCCAAAGAATGGTCTTAATCAGTCCAAAACCCACTGATTACCATAAAGTTATCCCCAATATGAGAAAACTAATCCAGATATTAATTTTATTGATTCCCATTCTCGCTTTTGCGCAAATGAAAGATAGCTGGAATAATATCACAATTAAAACTTTGGACTCCTTAAAAACTGAATTAAAACCTGAACAAATCGTATATTTTAATTTATTAATTGCAAAAAGAGAAAACTACCAAACTCAAAAACGAATTGACACTACTAATGCGACAATTTTAATAGTTGAAGGATATAAATTCTCTGAAAAGAAATATGGAATCAACGAAGAATTTCTCTTCGACAGCAATCATATTTTTTCTTATGAAAATGACATCAAAGAAATTGGAGTAAGCTTTAATGATTATGAAGATTTTATACTACCCGCTCTTAATAAAAAAACTTTAGACTCAATTAAACCAAGAAAATTTACAGCAGTTTTTGGTTGTTCTCCCAATAATAGAACAATCCGAAAATCAAAGAAAATCGAAAAAATGGCAGAAAAAGAAGGAATTATATTGGAAGAATATATAAAAATAGTAACCTTAATTGACAATCGAACTAAAAAAATAAAAGTATCATTTTTAATTCCGAAAGCTGGAAAAAGAGAAGTCAATATTTCTTATGGACCATTCTTTTCGAACAAAAGATTGGAATCTTGGCTAAAATAAAATACTTGCTACAACAACCCCGCTTTCGCACAAATCCTCGTGTAGCTTTTTAAACGAATAGTTTATCAAATTCGAACAACTCAAATTAATAAACTACTGAGAAACTAAGGTTTTTAGACCCAAAAATAGTCTGTTATCAAAAAAGTACTAAATAATCAATAATAAACCCTAGCATCTCAGAGTTCTTAAATTATGCGGTAATAGCGAACTGATTTTGACTAAACTTATATTCTTTTGGACTGCAGTTAAATTTCTGTTTGAAGATTTTAGAGAAATAACTTCTGCTGGTAAATCCGATGCAATACACTATTTCTGAGATATTTAAATCTGAATTCTTGATTAGAATTTCGGCTTTTAAAATTCGCATATGCGTGATAAAATCATTTACTGTTCTGTCATGAATCATTTTAAAACCTTCCTGTAGCTTATTTGGTGACAAACCCGATTGTTTGCTGAGCGATTTTATAGTAAACTGCTCTTCAGGAGTTTCTTTTATAAGGTCTGAAAGCTTTTTTATTTCTTCCATTTCTTTTAAAGTCAGACAGTTTGTTTCTTTCAGACAATTGTTCATATCATCAGAATGCTGTTGGATTTCCATTGCCAGAATGATTTTTAAAATTCCCTCTTTTAATAAATTACGAACAATTCCGTTTTGGGTAACTGCATTTAACTGTTCAATTTTTTCTGCTATTTTTAAGTTATAAGAACCTACATAGAAAAAATTACCAGAAAGATTCTTTTCGAAGAAAATCTCTTTTACTTTATGATTGAAAAAATTATTTTCAAGTGAATCCGCATTCTGGGTTCCTACCACAATTAAAGTGACTTTAGTGCTGGTATTCTTCTCAAAAGATAAAATATTATCTTCATTTTGTCTGGATGAAACTATAGCTGTCTGAAATTTTTTCAATTTTCTTTCTGCACCTGACATTCCAAAACTGTGTGATAAGCTTCCTTTTGAACAATAAGCAAAATAAACAGGCGAAATATTCGGATTCCCGATACTAATTCTTACGTCTTCAGAAAAGGTCATATCAAACTGTAAACAGGAAATAGCGTTACTGAATGAAGATCCCACGATAGTTCCTTTGGCAAAATTATTGCTGACTTCTAAAGCATATTCATCAGAATCAAAAATTATTTTACCTCCTAAAGCGGATGTCAGTTCTTCAAATATATTTTTAATTTTATCGTTATGTATAGTTACTGTTTTCATTTTGCTCGGATTTAGATTCTAAAAATTATATTTATATAAGTAAGAACAGGTTCAGTTTTTTTGCTGTGAAATCTGAACTTCAAAATTCGTCCATAACACCTTAAAATCTGTTATATAATTTTTAGGAATTGTTTTATAATTTCTTCTACATCCTTTATTTTAATCATTTAAATATGAAAAGTTTTTCTTTTGCTCCTGTCGCTTCAATTGATGCAACTGTTTTAATTTTAGGAACCATGCCTGGCACTAAATCGCTGGAAATACAACAATATTATGGCCATACCCAAAATAATTTCTGGCGTTTTATGTTCGAAATTTTAAATGAAGATTTCTCCAATGATTATGAAATCAGGAAAGCACTTTTAATAAAAAACGGTATTGCTTTATGGGATGTTTTACAATTTTGTGAAAGAATTGGAAGTCTGGACAGCGCTATTAAAAATGAAATTTCAAATAATTTTGAACATTTTTTAAACCTGCATCCACATATTAAAACTATTATTTTCAACGGTCAAAAAGCAGCTGCCTTTTTTAAGAAGCATGTTGTCTTGAAAAATACGAATTATGAGTTCATAATTCTGCCTTCTACAAGTCCGGCGAATGCCAGCAAAACATTCGAATCAAAATTAAATGAGTGGAAGATTATCAGAAAATTACTAAAAGTTTGAATGATATAAGATTATCGCTTTTAAGTGTAATATTTTTACTTATATGTTTAAATAATTTTATCCTAAATAAATTTTAAATATACAAATCATGAAAAAGATACTTTTAGTAAGCAAAGTAGTTTTAGGAACCGGAATACTGTTACTGAGTTTAAATTCTTGTAAAAATGAAACAAAACAAGAAGATACAAAAGAAGTCGCTGAAGATCAAAACGAAGCTAAATTTGACAGCATAGATTCTAAAGAAGATGATTCCGAATTTTTAGTGGATGCAACCGAAATCAATTTGGCTGAAATCGAAATTGGAAAACTAGCCCAGACAAAAAGTACAAACCCGGAGGTTAAAAAATTTGGTAAAATGCTGGTTGATGAGCATACAAAATTAGCTTCAGAAGTTAAAACTGCTGCTGACAGCAGAAACTTCTCGTTACCAACTTCGATTACAGAAGAAGGAAAAGAGGAATACAACAAACTAAACGAAAAAACAGGTCTTGATTTTGATAAAAAGTTTGTCGATATGATGATTGACGGTCACGAAAAAGCAATTGACAAGTTCACTAAAGCTGCTGAAAATGCAAATGATGCAGAAATAAAAACATGGGCTTCTAAAAATGTTGCTTCCCTGACTGCACATCTTCAACATGCAAAACAGCTTAAGGAAAGTTTAGATAAAAAATAAAATTGGTTACTTAGGTTTTTTAGGTTAAAAGCTACTCTGTCTTAGAGTAGCTTTTTTAGATTTTATTAATAAATGATTATGAAAGCACAATCTTACAACAATCATGTACGGTTTTATCCGGCACATCATTTTATATATTATCCGATTTTGATACTCTTTATGGCCGCTGCGATTTACTTTATGTTTACCACTGCAGACCAACTTTTATGGGGTTTCATAACCGTAATTTTTATATTTCTTTTTTGTCTCGCTTTTATGCTTCGCCAGCATTATGCTTTGATTTTACAAAACAGAATTGTTAAAACAGAATTTCGCTATCGATATTTTGTCCTTACGGGAACCCGCTTTGAAACTATTGAGTATAAATTCACTGATGATCAGCTATTTGCATTACGCTTTGCTCCCGACTCTGAATTTTTAACGTTAATTGAACGTACCCTCACAGAAAATCTCTCCAGTGATGCAATAAAAAAAGCAATTGTACACTGGAAAGGTGATTACAACAGAGTATAAAAAACATTTATCACAAATTTTTAAAACAAACAAACCCGATAATCTAAAGCTATAGATATCGGGTTTCTTACTTAAACTTAACTCAAAATAAAACTCAACTAACTTATTTTTTGACTGGAGAGAATTTTATAGCTGTTCCACCGCCAGCTGCGAGTTTGATATCTAAAATTGTTTTACTGTTTACTTTTTGCTTAGAAATTGTTACCGGATACGGATTTATTTTATAATTTGCCCCAGCTCCATCAGCATAAATTTCGGCTTCATATACTTTTCCTGCATCCAGAAATGACAATTCAACTTTAAGGTTTCTGGCCTCCTTGTTTGTAATCGATCCTAAATACCAGTTTTTCTCCTCCCAGTCTTTACGGGTAATTGTCGTATATTCTCCAATTTTAGAATCCAGAACTTTGGTATCAGACCAGGTACACGGAACGTCTTTTATAAACTGAAATTCAGGTTTACCCACATAATTCTCAGTCAGATCAGAAGCCATTTGCAAGGGACTGAAAATAATCACATACAATGCCAATTGGTTCGCCAGAGTAGTCTGAACCCTCGCTCCCGAAGGTGTTTTATAGTCAAAATTGAAATTCCCCGGAGTGTAATCAAAAGGTCCGGATAGCATTCTGGTAAACGGCAAAGTCGTTAAATGTTCCGGTGTGTTTCCTCCATCAGCAGACCATGCATTGTACTCCTGGCCTCTGCCGCCTTCCTGCGACATAAAATTTGGGTATGTACGCTGAATTCCGGTTCCTTTCATAGGTTCATGATTGTCAATCATGATGTGATATTTCGCAGCCGTTTCAATCACTTTTCGGTAATGACGCGCTCCATACTGGCTGTCATGCCATTCTTTTTTGTCTAAAAATTTATTGACATAACCCGTTTTAACGGAGTTCACACCCATTTTTTGATACAGTTTAAAAGCTTCTTCCAACTGCGATTCATAGTTTTTTGTTGCTCCGGCAGTTTCATGATGACCAATTAGTCGCACATTTTTCATGGCGGCATATTTGGTAATTTCTTCCAGATTAAAATCAGGATAGGCTTTTACAAAACTAAACGCAGATCCGTCAGCGGTCCAGTCGCCGTTCCAGCCTTCGTTCCAGCCTTCGACAAGAACGCCGTCAAAATTATTTTTTGCAGCAAAATCAATATATTCTTTAGTGTTTTTGGTAGTCGCACCATGTTTTGGTCCTTGTCCCCAGGTAAATTTTTCAAGATGCATGCCCCACCAGATTCCAATATATTTTGAAGGCGTAATCCACGAAAGATCTTCTATTTTTGAAGGGTCGTTCAAATTCAGCATAATGGTTGAAGTAGCCACTTCACCAGGTGTTTTTCCTACTACAATTGTTCTCCACGGTGTTGTAAAGGGTGTTTCTGCATACACTTTTACACCATCTGCCCACGGCACTAATTCGCTTTTGTATTGTTTATTCGTTGTTTTTAGCAAAGTCATTGAAGCAAAATCGGTTAGATTGGCTTCGTGAATCGCCACAAATAATTTTTCTTTGGTTTCAAAAGTAGCTGGCGTGTTTATAGTGTCTGTTTTACTAACAGCCGTTTTGCGGTACGTACTTTCATAATAGCTGTTTTCACGATGTACAGGAATCCACCAGACATCATTCTCTGATTTAAAAGTAAACTGCGTTACCTCATCAGAGATTTTTACTTTATTTAAATTCGGCTGTTTTGGAAAGAAATAGCGAAATCCTACTCCATCATCAAAAACCCTGAAAATAATATCAACAAGACGCTCTTCTCCGGATGATTCTTTCAGATGAACAATCAGTTCGTTATGATGATCTCTCACTTTTTTGAATTCACCCCAAGGCTGTTCCCAGGTCTCATCGGAAGTTTTTTCTTCGGTGGAAACCACTTCAAAACCTTCTGTCATTTTTTTGATTTCCTGAAATTCAAATCCCATCAAAGAAGGCTCTATTACTGATTTTCCATCTGAAAAAAAGCTGTATTGAGGCTGACCTGCAGGTGTTAATTCAAATATTAATTCTGTAATTTTTCCGGGTGAACTGATTTTATACGTTTTTTTAGTACCAGAGCTGCAAGCGTAAATCGACATCAACGCAAAAAGGATCAGACAGTATCTATAATTTATGTTTTTCATTATTTAATTGTATTAATTACAACTCTTTATTTAATTTCATTTATCAATTGTTTTGCTTTTGCAGGCTGCATCGAAACAAAATAATTAAAGGCCTGATCTAATTTTTTCTGAACATCGGTATTGCCTTTCTTTTCGATTCGAAAGTTGTACATTTTGCTGATTTCAGAAAAAACGGACTCGGTATTTTTTACACCGGCAAACGTTTTTACTTTTTCGATATAAGTGTACCCAAATTCTACTGTTGGTTCAAACATGGTCCCTTCGCCAAAATCATTCCAGGTAATCAATTGCAGGTAATTTAGATTTGCGTTTTTAGCCAATGTAAGAGTTGCATCCAGTGTAGCGCCGTTGTTGTGTTCAATTGTCCACCCTATGGCTGCCCCTCCTCCGCCTTCGGCATAAAAATCCTTGAAACCCGGATAGGCACTTCCCATGGCAACAGAGAGTTTTGGCTTTGTATTCGTGTAAAAATTAGTTAGGAAACTATTGTCTTTATAAACCCATGCATACTCTCCTGAAGCATTTGTACCTGCTTTTACAGAATGGTCCCAAAGCGTCAGAAAAGTTGGTTTTGTGGTCAATGTATTGAAAACATTCGTCCATTCGGCAGGCGTTTGCAATACTACTGGACCAAAATTCAGCAATAAAGGTTTATTGTTTATTTTAATATAATTGGCATCGGTAAAGTAATTTTTCTCCAGGTATGCCAAATCTGTTTTTGCCGCACTGGTTACCGAAATTGCTTTTCCGGCATTTACCACATTGGTTAAAAACCTGTCTTCATAAACAATGGCGTATTCTAAACCAACTTTGTCTAACATTCCAATTAATTGCTCTGTATTTTCTTTTACCATTCGGTAATCATTCACATCGTAAGTGCCGTACCAGTCGATTAAAACACCATCTATTCCTGAATATTTCATCAATAATAAATGATTTTCTATCACGTTTTTATCTCCCGAATGGTAAGGTCCGATTAGCGGATAATAATGCGAAGCAATTTCCCTGCGGTTGTTTGCTCCAATGGCATTAGGATTTTTGTTTGCCATTGTCCAGTGATAGCCCCATTTTTTATCGGCACTGCTTTCATTGGTTTCAAACCAGGGCATATAATGCATATAAATTTTGGTGCTGTTTGTTTTTTCAATCGCAACAGGTGCAACTATTTCCGGTTCTGTGGGTTTATCTGAACCTTTGTCATCGCTGCTGCAACTTGTGGCGACCAAAATATTCAGAATCCCAAAAAACAATAATGTGATATATCTTTTCATATTTAAATAATATTTGCGTCTTTATTTTTTGCCATGATTTTAATTCTTTGATCTTTATCTAAAATTTTCTCCCGCAGATTTTGCAGATTAAGCAGATATTTTTTTACTCAGATTAATTTACTTGCTTATATCTGTAAAAACCCTTTAATCTGTGGCAAAATTATTTCATGCAGATCTAAATTGATTTGAGCAGATTTTACAGATAAAAAATCTGCTTAATCTGCCAAATCTGCGTGAAATTTTTTATCCTTTAAATGTCTTTTGAAATCTGCTTCAAACACAATAATATATATTAGCCTTCCACGACTAACCAACATGGAAGACTGACATTTAAGAACCTAATTTACAGGATACCCAGGATTCTGATTCAGGTTTTTATTCGTTGTTAAAACAGTGCTTGGAATTGGAAAAATAGCTCTGTATTCTTCAGTTGCCCCTTTTTCCCACCATGACTCGAAGAATGTTCCAAAACGGATATTATCTGTTCTTCTTCTGCCTTCAAAAGTAAATTCTCTAAGCAATTCCTGATCGATAAAATGAAGATCGATTACAGTTGGCAATTCTGCATTTGCACGTAATGTTACCTGCTGAACAAAAGGTTTTGCCAGATCCGGAGCCCCTAAACGAACATAACATTCTGCCTGCATCATTAAAATTTCTGCATAACGAATTACCACTAAATCATGACTACGCTCCCACATTTCTCCGGCTTTCATTTCGTATTTTCCTAAACGTACACCTTGATTTTCCTTCGCATCGGCCACACTTGTTACTTCTTCAGTATAGGTCAGAGGTTCTCCGTTATCCATCATAATAACCTGTCCGGTTGCAATATTGATCTGATCTCCGGCAACCATACATTTTTTTCTTTTATCTGTATCTGCAAAAGCAGAATAAACCCCTGGCTGAGCACACATTCCGTTGGCACTCCAAGGATAATCTCCTATTGGAGAAATGGTTAACTTATGAAGATAATGACAAGACATTGAACTCATATAATTACCTACTGTTCCTGCTTTTTGATCGTAAGGAATTGCAAAAATAATTTCAGGTGACTTTTGATTTTCTGTTGCGAAATTGACAAAGAAATCCGGTGCTAAAGTGTACCCCGTAACTTTCTGACACATGTCGATGCAGTCCTGCCAACGGGCAGTTCCAATAAAAGCTTTTGAATTTAAATACAATCTTGCCAATAAAGAATAGGCTACATTTTTAGTAAATTTAGAATATACAATGTTTGAATTCAGATATGGAATGGCGTCCAGCAATTCTTTCTCTACAAAATCATAAACCTGTTTTCTGGTAGAATTGGATGGCAAAGCAGTATCTTCAAAATTAACTACGATTGGCACATTCCCGAATAAATCCAAAAGATTGTAATAATAATACGCTCTCAAAGCTTTTAATTCGGCATAAATGGGAGCTTTTGCCTGATCAGTCAATGACGATTTATCAATTTGATAAATAATCGAATTGATCTTCGCAATTCCGGTGTAGTTGTAACGCCAGGCCGAAAGAATCATACGGTTGTCTGCTTTCCAGGTATGTTTTTGCGCATCCTGATATTGTCCGCCATCGTACCAGTTTGTCCCTCTTGTCGGAATAGTAGCTTCATCTGAAACGGTTTCATTTAAAAAGAAAACATACTCGCAAGTTGGATAATTGTTTGATATTCCGTCTGCAAATCCTCTTAATGAAGAATAAGCTCCACCTACAAGCGCATCAATTTCTTTTGGAGTATTTCCAAAATTTCCATCTTCTACTCTATCATACAAATCTTCACTTAAATCTGTACATGATATCGTCAAAAACATGCTCATCAATAGTGCTGCTGTTATTTTGATTTTCATTTTTTATATTTTTGAGTTAATTCGCTTAATTATTTAGCGTAAAATTTAATCCAACAGAAATTGTTGTTGGGCGAGGATAATTATTGTACCTGTCAATTCCGGGAGCAGCTAATCCGGTTAGATCCATTACTCCGGTTTGGTTTATTCCGTCCTGTGCATTTAAACCAATTTCAGGATCGACACCTTTATATTTGGTAAAAACAGCCAGATTTTCTCCCATAACGTAGAATCTCAATTTTGAACCTTTATAATTCAAAGGCAAAGTATATCCTACTGAAAGTGTTTGCAACCTGAAGAAAGAAGCATCCTCGATCCAGTAACTTGAATATTTTGGAGCCGAAGTAATACCACTCGTTAGAAAATCATCCGGAACGTTGTAAGCCGGTAATCTGTTCGGATCGTTAAGCATCATATTGGTGGCGTTCAGCGCTTTTTGACCAAACATTCCGTAACCTGAAATTCCAAGATCAAATTTTCCGTAAGTAAAATTCATTCCGATACCCAAAGTCAAATCAGGCTGAATATTACCTAAATCTGTTTTATCTGCATCAACTAAAGCATTGTCAGCAACTTTGTCTCCTGCAGCATTGTAGTATAACATTTTTCCGTCCGTATCAAGTCCGGCACTTCGAAAACCCCAGAATGTTCCAACAGGATATCCTTCGGCAATAATCTGGGAATATTGTCCTGACATACCCGCTAAACCGTGTAATGATCCGCTGTAAATAACATCAGTTTCATAAGTCGTATTAGATAGTTTTTCGATTTTTTGAACGTTATGTCCTAAAGTCAAATTCGCATCCCATGAAAATTTATCGCCTTTAATGATGTCTGCATTCAACGTAAGTTCAACACCTTTGTTTGACATTTCTCCAACGTTTGCCAGCATTGTTCCCACTAAATAAGGAGGCTGAGGCACTTCATACGTATATAATAAATCGCTTGTAATTTTAGAATACCATTCGAATGAACCTGTAATTCTGTTAAACAGACTAAAGTCAACACCTATATTTAATTGTTCTGTAGATTCCCATTTCAAATCCGGGTTCGGGTTTTGTTTTGGAGAATAAGCCAGACTCCATGTTTGAGTAACCGGATCGTAGTAGCTGTCATTGCCAACTCCTAAAATCGAAAGAGATTTGTATTCGCCAATTCCATCCTGATTACCTGTAACACCATATCCAACTCTTAGTTTTAAACTACCCAGCCACTCTTTAGTAGAACTCATAAAATCTTCGTTAGAAATTCTCCATGCAGCAGAAGCCGATGGAAAAGTTCCCCATTTATTATTTTCTCCAAAACGGCTGGAACCGTCACGTCTTACTGTGGCAGTAAGCAAATATTTTCCGTCATAACCATAATTCGCACGTGCATAAAACGAAACTAAATTCGATTTTCCTTTGTATGAATACACATCACCCAAACGATAATTATAACCTGCTCCTAAATTGTTGTAGCTAAAAGCATCTGTTACAAAGCCGCTTCGCTGTGCACCAAAACCTTCGTAAATATTTTCAAGATAAGAATAACCTGCAAGAGCACTGAAGTTATGTTTATCGATAACTTTAGAATAATTTACATATAATTCACCTTGTGCATTGGTGTATTCAGCGTATGTTTTTTGAGCAAAACCACCTTCTGTTCTTCCTTCTAAAACAGCATATGAAGGCTTGTATGTATTGCCCTGTACAGCATTATGCTCCAATGAAATATTCGCTACAGCCTGAAAATCGTTTAAAAATTTTACTTCAGTTTTAAAATACCCCAAAAGCCTGTGTCTTTCATTATCTACAGTTCTGTTGGTTAAAATTTCAACCGGATTTTCATAAATATTTCCTCCAACAGAAGAAAAATCACCATTCGCATCATAAACCGGAATAGTTGGGTTCAAATTATAAGCACGCTCAAAAATTCTGTAATCCAGCGGATGCCATTTATCGATATTAGCAAATAAGCCCATATCAAATTTTACATTTTTGTTATCACCCAAATATTGATATCCATTAATGTTTCCGCTCAATCTTTCAAGACCTGTTGATTTAATTACACCTTCATTCTTTAAATAAGAAAGTGACATTCTGAAACCGCTGTCAGCTTTACCTGAGTTGATGCTCAATGTATGAGATTGTGAAATAGCAGTTTGTTCCAGTTCTTTTTGCCAATTGGTGTTTCCTCCATAATCAACAGCGTCCATATTTCCGGTCTGGCGCACATAACCCCTCCATTGATCCGCTGATAAAAGATCCAGATTATTGGCAACATATCCCATACTTGATAAGCCGCTATAAGTAACAGAAACGCCTTTTGTTCCTGATTTTGTGGTAATAATAATCACTCCGTTTGCTCCTCTTGAACCATAGATGGCTGTGGCCGAAGCATCTTTAAGGACGTCAACAGATTTAATATCTGAAGGCTGAACGATGTTAATATCAACTCCTGCAATTCCATCCACTACAATAAGCGGACTGTTGCTTGCCGTTAATGAAGTTCCTCCACGCAGACGCAATGTAGAACCTGCAGCCGGATCTCCTGAAGGTCGAATGATGTTAAGACCCGCTACTTTTCCCTGTAAGACCTGTTCTGTAGAAGAAATTGTCCCTTTAACCAAATCATCAGCGGTAACCGTTGAAATAGCTCCGGTTAAATCTGATTTTTTCTGAGTTCCGTAACCAACGGCCACAACCTGAACTTCAGCCAATTGATAACCATCATTTTGCAAACGGACATCAATATTTGAAGTATTGGCATTAATCTGAATCTTTTGAGTTGTTGATCCTATAAAAGACACTTCGATTGCACCTCCTACGGCTACATCCAGCGTAAATTTTCCGTCAAAATCTGTAGAGGTCGCATTTTTTGTTCCAGTCTCAATTACCGAAGCTCCCGGCAAAACACTTCCTGTGTTGTCATAAACGGTACCTGATACTTTCTTTTTTCCCTGCGCAAATATTCCTGCCGAAAGGAAAAGCATGAAAATCATGAATACCACCGATTTAGTAGTCCACATTTGATGCAGGACTATTTTTTTATTTTTACTAGTCATTAGAATTGGTGTTTGGTTTGATAGTGATTATTTGTCTAAAGTTTTTAGCGGAATCGAAGTATCTGAGATGGTTTTATCCTTATTATCTTTTACCAAAACATGAATCTCACTTAAATTCGGAATTCCCTTAAGCTCAGAAACCAGATTGACAAATCCTTTAATCTCTGATGTTGTTCCTGAAATCTCACCTTCGATTGTTTTACTACCGGCTGTAATTTTGTAAATTAATTTGTTTACGCCCGATTCGTTGTTTTTTCTGTACATGCCCAGAAAGTCCTTTTGGCTGATTTGTAAAGGAAAAAATCCAAATACCGGCGGTGGCGGCGGAATAAACTCACCAGCATATAAAATCTGATCGCCTGAATTAGTCGTCCAGTCTTTTGCTACCATCAGGAACGTAATATTTTCCATAACAAATCCAGGTTCTGTATTGTAGTATTCCTGCGGAATTAAATCCATTCTGTAAAAACCATTTCCTAAGTCTTTCAGTTTTGTTTTTTCAGAAACTTCCGGAATCCACGCCTGATATTCCTGTAGAACAGCCCAATCATTTAAACCGCTGTGAAAATGTACACTTGGAACACCTGTAAAACCTGCTTTTAAATTTGAATTGAATAAAATACTAACCGGTTTGTCAATTGTAGGTTTTGAAGGATAAGATTTGATTACTTCATTTGCTGTATAAAAGGAAGAGAAATCAGTGTAAGTCAGATTTGCTACGTCACTTTGTTTCGATCCGTTTTTGTTTTTTAAACGAAACCAAAATCCTGCACTTGCTGCAATTTCTTCAGGTGTTTTAGAAAAATAAGCCGTTGGGGTTAACGTAAAACTCCAGATTTTATCTCCTTCATAATGTAATTTTGCAAAATCAGAAGAGTTTTCCCAATTGCCCGCATCCGGTTCTGATGGTGACCAGATCCAGATGTAAAGGTCTTCATTTTCTAAAAAAGTCGTGCCTGAAAGGTCAAAATACCAGGTAACCTGTTCATCATATTTGTATACGACAGGAAATGATGACATTGGTCCTACAGCTCCCGCATTTTCCTGTGCCTGAACAAAATTAGGAACCATCAAAAGGGCAAGTAAAATTGTATATATAATTTTTTTCATAATCCTTTTTTAATTAATAGCATTTAATTTGAATACATAAGATACAAATGCACTTCCGCCTGAAGAATGCACTAATTGAAGTTCCATTTCATCATTGTTTCCCGGAACTGATGTCAGTCTGAGTTCATCTGTTTTTTGAGTTTTCTGTGCATCGCTGTACAAATAAATTCGTACCGGGCCGCTTGCATTCGTTGGCTGAAAATCTGAACTTAATTCCCAAAATCCTGTTGGTGCAAACAAGGGAGGAACATCTCCCAGGACTTCATAACTTGTTGGATTCATTTTTTCATCTACGTTGAATTTGATTTTAAAATCTTCGTAGTTAAAATACGTGCTCAGGTTTTGCTCGCTTGGTTCGATCTTATTTGCTTTTGCAAAATCATCAACCATTTTCAAATTTGCTAATCCCCAATTGCCGTTTACTTTCTCATAAAGGGTAATCGGATCAACATAGTTTCCGTCTTCTGTATTATCACAACCAATGGTCATTAAATACATCACAACAGCTAACCCATAAATACTTTTACGTTTCATAAATTTGTGGTTTGTTTTGTTAGTTTTTTCGTTCCCTTAAAGAACAGAGCGAAGCTACAGGTAAAATAATTTTCAAAAAAAATGTCTGATAAAAATCAAGATAAAATTCAGATATTATTTATTTCAAAACACTACAAATCAATCACTTAAAAAATAAATGTATTTATAAAAATCGAGATGCTGTTTAGATTAAAATCAGCCATTTTATAATGGTTATAATGACAATATTTAAATTAAAAGCAGTAATTTTTTTATTATACTTATTTTTAATTGGTTTTTATTGTATAATTGCAGGCAATTAGTCTATTTTTAACATTTACAAGTGATTCATACAGAATTTCTTCTGTTTTTTGACGAAAGCTGTGAAAATTCTAAATGCTTATAATCAACTTTCAGACTTATTTCAAACAAAACGAATTAGCTTTAACTGAATTATTTTACCTCCTAAACCAAAAACATAACCATGCGAAAAATATTGATTTTGTATTTTTTCATAGCGGGCTTTTCTTTAACTGCAAAAGAGACAAATCCTGTTTTGGAAGAGTTAGATAAAGTGCTTCTTAAAAAAGAAGTTTATCTGAAAAAGAAATATCAAAGAATTGGTGTTTTAAAAAAAGATATATCAAAATTTACTTTAAATCAGAATAATGAACAATTGTATAACTCTTACATGTCATTATTTGAGGAGTACAAATCTTTTAAATACGACTCCGCTTATTATTATCTGGAAGAAGCAAAAATTAAAGCTATTGCCTTAAAAGATCCTAAATATTTGGCTAAAAGCCGAATTAAAGAAGGTTTTGTATTGCTTTCATCTGGATTATTTAAGGAAGCCATTGATACTTTGAATGTTGTTCAGGATCAAAAACTTGATCAAAAAAATAAATTCGAATATTATGCTATAAAAGCCCGTGCCTACTATGATTTAGCCGATTATAATAAAGACCACCGTTTTAATATTCATTATGTACAGCAAGGGAATCATTTCCTTAAAAAGGCTTTAGAATTGATTGGTACAAACAGCAATGAATATTGGGCTGCAGAAAGCTTAAAACGTCTGAAACAACAGGATTGGCGTGGTGCCGAATTTGCTTTTAGCTATTGGATCAACAACTACAATTTACCGCCGGATTATTACGGAATCGCTACTTCGAGCCTCGGTTATATTTATTCTGAAAGAGGTTACACAAAAAAGGCCATTCATTATCTCGCACTTGCCGCTATTGCTGATGTTAAAAATGCTACAAAAGAAACTGTTGCACTAAGGAATCTTGCTAACGAACTCTTTAAAATGGGTTATTTGGACAAAGCCAATGAATATATCAATATTGCGATGGATGATGCTACTTTTTACAATGCCAGACATCGAAAAATTGAAATTTCGTTAATATTACCTATTATTGAAAAAGCACAGCTGAATAATGTAAAAGAGAAAAATGATAAACTTGAGAAAATTATTATTCTGTTGACAATCCTGACACTGATTATCATTTTGTTTTCGGTAATTATTTTCAAACAATTAAAAGAAAGAAATAAAGCCCGAAAAATAATGGCTTCTTCATATGCCCAACTGCAGGAAATGAATGTAAGTTTAAGTGAAGCAAACATAATAAAGGAAGAATACATCACCTATTTTATCAAAGCAACATCAGCTTTCATTAATAAAATTGATCATATCCAGAAGAGTACACTTCATAAAATTATTACCAAAAAAACAGATGAAGTGATTGCGAGTTTAAAACGTTATAATGTAAAGGAAGAACGTGAAAATCTCTTCCATCAGTTTGATGAAATCTTCCTGAAGTTATTCCCAACTTTTGTAACAGATTTCAATAATTTATTTCCAACTGATCATAAATGTATTGTAAAAAAAGGAGAACTTTTAAATACCGAATTACGCATTTTTGCTTTGTACCGACTGGGAATTCAGGACAGCAGTCAGATGGCAGAATTTCTGGAACTTTCTGTGGCTACCATTTACACGTATAAAACCAGAATCAAAAGCAAATCAAACTTCAAAGATACTTTTGAAGAGAAAATTATGGCGATTAAGACGATTTGAAAGTTTAGACACAAATTAAAAGACAAAAAAGAAAGCGACACTTTTTAGATGTCGCTTTCTTTTTTCTTTGCTCTTTATTCTATATTCTTTTATTCAGAAGCTTCTAACTGTAAAACCACATTCTGATAATGTTTACTAAGTGAAAACATTTGTTCAGCAAAAATCATAATGACCAGTGGAACAAACAAAAATGTGATTAAATCTTCTTCGTATAAAAAGTAGGTTGTCACAATAAAAATTCGTCCATATTCGAGATAATACATCCATTTTCTCTGTTCTAATAAAGCACCGCAATTTATCAGTGTGATCAGGATAAAAGACAGAACAAAAACTTTATCCAAAAGGTTTAAAAGCTCAAAATAATAAGTAAAAACAGTTAGGACTAAAGTACAGACTCCTAATTGGATATAAAGATAATTCCGAAATCTGAGCCTTTGATGCGGGTTGCTTTTATCCTGTAAAAATCTTTTTTCTAATATTGGCCTAATATCCTGATCCATATCGGCAGGACTTCCAAAAACAGCGTTCCATTTGGCTTTAAAACCTTTAGAACGTTTCCATAATTCATAAATTTCAAAATAATAATGAGTATGCTGCCACATAAAACTGTAGCTTTTTAACGGATGGGTTAAACCGTATTTTGGTTTCTCTTCCTCCTCTTGAAAAGTACCAAAAATACGGTCCCAAAAAGTAAACATATCTCCGTAATTTTTATCTAAATATTTTTCGTCAGATGCGTGGTGTACTCCATGAATTGAAGGCGTTACAAAAACATATTCCACCCATTTTATTTTACCGATTAGCTGTGTATGCGTAAAAAACGAATAGGCACCGTGAACAATCAGCATCGTAATCACCATCGTCGGATGAAACCCTGCAAACGGAAGAACACACCAAAAACCAGTACGTATAATGGCCTGAAAAGTCGTAATTCTGGCTGCAGCAGTAAAATTAAATTCTTCGCTATGGTGATGCACAATATGTGCTGCCCAGAAAAAATTAACTTCATGACCAAGTCTGTGATACCAATACCAGACAAAATCAGTTGCAAGGATTAAAGCAAACCAGATAAAAGCATTGCTCGGAATATCGAACAACCTGTAGTTGTTATAAATAAAATAATACAACTGATAAAAACTTGCAGCAATAAAAAGATTGATCAGTCTTTCTGCAATACCAATACTAATGTTCGAAACTGAACTTTCGTAATTAAAAATCTCCGGCTTTTTTTTACGCTGAATCAGCTTATATTCCAAAAACAAAAAAATGAAAAACGCAGGCATTGCGAACGCAAGAAAATTAATATGTTCCATTTTAAAAATTATTTTTTGACTATAAACAACTTATTTCTATTAACACTTTTAGGTGTAATTAGTTTTGATGATGATTTTTCGCCAGTTCGAGTAATTTTCGGTAGAAAATTGTATCGAAAACAGAAAAAATATCACTAAAAACTGTTCCCGATACATTTTTAATTCTGTTTGAATTTTACAGCTTCCAATGCTACATCTTTTACAGCTTGTGTATCAGCTACTTTTTGCAAAGCGATAACATAAGCAGCAATACGAGGCGTCACATTGTGTTTTGTCGCAATTCTGAAAACAGTCTCAAAGCCTTTTTCTAAAATATCTTCCAGTTTCTTGTTTATTTGATGGATTCTCCAGGATTCCAAAAGTGAGTTCTGAAGCCATTCAAAATAAGATACTGTTACTCCTCCCGCATTGGCCAGAATATCCGGAACAACCAAAACATTATTATCATGAAGAATTTTATCAGCATCTGAAGAAACAGGGCCGTTTGCCCCTTCTACAATTATTTTAGCCTTAATGTCGGCGGCATTTTTTTGTGTAATAACATCTTCTTTTGCTGCCGGAATCAATACATCAACATCCAAAAGCAATAATTCTTCATGTTTGATTGCTACCGAATTTGGATATCCTTTGATACTCTTATTGTTCAGGTTATAATACAAAATCAATTCCGGAATATTAAGTCCCTCAGGATTGTAAAAAGCTTCAGATACATCGCTTACAGCAACGACTTTTAATCCCTTTTCATATAAAAACAATGCCGAATGCAGTCCAACATTTCCAAATCCCTGAATTGCCACTGAAGATCTTGCCGGTCTCAATTTTAATTTTTGAAGCGCCAAAAGCGTAATAATGCTTACTCCTCTTCCTGTCGCTTCTACCCTTCCCAATGAACCTCCTGAATGCAGGTGTTTCCCAGTAACAACAGCATGAATTGTTTTGCCGTGAACCAAAGAAAATTCATCCATCAGCCAGCCCATTTCGTCAGGACCTGTTCCCATGTCCGGTGCAGGGACATCTTTTTCAGGACCAAAAATATCCGATAATGATTTTGTGTAGGCCCTTGTAATTTTCTCTAATTCTGTTTTTGAATGTTCTCTTGGATCGCAAATAATGCCGCCTTTTGCTCCTCCAAACGGAATTCCGGTTACAGCAGATTTCCATGTCATCCAGGCAGCCAGTGCTTTTACCTCATCAAGATTTACAGCCGTATCATAACGAATTCCCCCTTTTGATGGCCCTAACGCAGTATTGTGAATAACACGATACCCTTCAAAATTTTGAATTTTACCATTATCAAGTGTAATAGAAAAATTGACTACAATTTGTTTCTCTGGTTTTTGCAATTTCTGTCTGATAGATTCATCAAGATTTAAAATATCGGCTGCGATATTAAAACGATCAATCATTGACTGAAAAGGATTCTGTTTAATTATTTCTAGGCTCATAATTTTTAGTTTTAAGATTTTTATTCAATTGATTTTGAAATTTTATATTTTAAGGTCTTCTGTTTATTACAAAAGATTTTTCACATTTTTCTGTACCTAATTACTATAGCTGCAACATGGGATTTTTATCAGACAGCATTGCATCAGCGTATTAATGTATTTATTTGGTCTCATATCTGTATTTTATATCAATTCCTAAAAAAAGCCTTTCATGGGCATGAAAGGCTAAAAAAAAAAAATAACAAGTACTTTCTATTAACGCCATTCCAAGACATGATTCAACATACAGCACATCGTGAAGCTGCAATTGAAAGACATCATATTTAGACTATAGTTTCTCATTGTTATGGCAAATTTATAAATATATTTTATAAATTCTATAGAATTGGTAGAGTTATTTTTAAAAAAAGAGAAAATATTTAAAAACAACCTGTAAATTAAGACATTACCAATCAATAAAATTTATCTAATTTGAGAATAAACAATAAAAACAATCGAAAATACGGCTAAAATAATTCCTAAAAAGTTGATTTTGGACAATTTTTCTTTGAAAAAAAGTACTCCAACCAGGCTTCCTAAAACAATAACCCCCATATTCATTCCGGCAAAAACAGTGGATGGATTTTCTGAAAATGACTGATGTGCCTTAAGATAAAACAATATATTTCCGAAATTAAATAATCCAACCAATCCTCCAAAAAGGATATTTTTAAGTTCCGGTTTTACTTTTTTCGAAACAGCATCATAGATCATAATAAATAAAGAGACAACTAAAGCAATATTAAAAACTAAAAATAAGGAAGTTGTATATGGCAGCGTACTGTAAAGTGCAATTTGTTTAAAAAGAATATCGATTACTCCAAAACCAAATAAAACAATCGCAGGATAAATCCACTTATTCTGTTTGTTTTCGGAAGGTTTTCTCAAAATAAATAAAAGCGCTAAAAAGCCAATCACAAGTCCAATTACTTTATAAAAGTTAAATTCTTCCTTAAAAATAAACCACGCCGCCAAAATCGGGATAAAAAGTGATAATCGCTGCGCTGCATCTGTTTTTACAATTCCCATATGCTTGATTGAAGCTGCCAAAAACACAAAAACAACCGGAAGCAAAACCCCTACAGCTGCATAAATATTCCATGGATCGTTTTTTGAAACCTCAGCCAGATCCGGACTAAAAGTCAAATAAGAAAACAAGAGGGCAAAAACATAATTAAAAGTTATTATCTGAATGGGACTGCAATTGTAATTACGAGTTATTTTAAAAATTACACCTACAGCTACACTACAAATAATACTTAAAATCAGAAACAACATATGCTTTTTTATTGCAAAAATAGTACTTAAAAACCGTTCAAAAAAAAGCCCGGATAGATTAATGAATCTTCCAGGCAGATATTTAATGCTTTATATCTTTTAGTTTTTGATTGCAACTATGTCCTTTTGCTTTTTAGCAAAAATATGATGTGAGTTAAAAACCAGCACAGCAAGAAAAATAACACTGTATGCCAGAATCTGCAACGGTGTGATTTTCTCCTTATAAACAAAACAAGCCAGTCCAAAGGCAATCATAGGATTAATATTCAGTAACATTCCTACTGTTGAAGAATTGATTCCGCCCAATGCGTACAGATTTAAGAACAATGGTATTATGGTAAAAAATATGGCTATGGTTTCAATGCAAAAATAAAAAGTGAAATCTGTAGGCACCTGACCGCGATATACCGGGTAAAAAGGCAACAAAACCAATGCGGCCAAAGATATATGAATTGTCAGGATAATAAACTTGTCAAAACCTTTGTTAACACGCTGACTCACTAAATAACAGGCATAAGTAAATCCGATAATGATGCTGAAAAACATATCCATAATGTCTGCATACGATAACAACAAACACCCCGAGATACTTAATCCAACTGCCAGCCATTGTGTCTTACTTAATTTTTCATGCAGGATAAAATATGCCAGCAAAGTGGTTAAAATAGGGCAAACCAGATAAGCCAGAGAGGTCGCTTTTACAGTAACATGGTTCATTACATAAATAAAAGTAAACCAGTTTGCCATTAGAAAAAAGCTTCCGCCTATATTCAGTAAAATGGTAGTTCTTTTTTTAGAAGGAGATAAGCCTCTGAAAACTTCTATTGTTTCATTAATATTTTTTCGTTTAAATAAAAAAGCAATAAGCAACATTAAAACACTGCAGCTAAAAACACGATAGAATAAAATATCAAGTGAGGCATATTCGTGTATTGGTTTTAGCACAAGGCTAAAAAATCCCCAAACAGTATAAGCGGTAATGGCAGCGAGGTAATATTTTGTAGTTTTCATTATATTTTATTGGTGTAAAACTGATAAGGCAAATTTCTTAAAAATAAAACAGCAATACAGATACAGTTTTTGTAAATTGCAGCAGAACAGTTTTTTTTATGAAAAATTCAAATTATCTCTATTTACAGTTTGCCGATGTTATTGAAAAACAAATAAAATCGGGGCTTTTAAACGTTGGAGACAAATTGCCTTCAATCAGGGAAGTCTGCGCTGAAACTGGCTACAGCATGAGTACGGTAAGCAAAGCTTATTACGAAATTGAAAGCCGGTCTCTAATTGAATCAAGACCGCAATCCGGTTATTATGTAAGCAATATTTCGGCAAGGATTGCTCCTGAGCCAACGCCCAGCTCTCCTACTCTGACCACTCAAAATATTGACCGTGAAGATCTAATCGATATGGTTTACGGAAATATGACCAGTACCACTGTTACCATGCTTTCGCTGGGTTTTCCTTCGAATGAACTTCTCCCGATAGCCAAACTGAATAAAGGAATGATTCAGGCGATGCGCCAACTGCCAAATAGCGGAACCAGTTATGAAGAAATGCAGGGCAATGTTAATCTTAGAAAAGAAGTAGCCCGTTGGTCATTTAACTGGGGCGGCACTTTAACTGAAGATGATATTATCACGACTCCCGGCTGTGTGAGCGCAATTTCGTATTGCTTGATGGCTGTAACAAAACCAGGCGATACAATTATTACAGAAAGTCCTGTTTATTTTGGTGTATTGCAGCTGGCCAAATCATTGGGCCTGCATGTAATGGAATTACCAACCAACATCACCACCGGAATCGAACTGGAAGCCTTGAAAAAAGCCATTTCCACCAAAAAAATAAAAGCTTGCGTATTGATGAGTAATTTCAGTAATCCCTCAGGGAGTATGATGCCTAATGAGCATAAGGCAGAAACCGTTCGCTTAATGGAGTTACACAATATTCCGCTTATAGAAGATGATATTCACGGTGATTTGTACTTTGGATCAGCCAGGCCAACAAACTGCAAAACGTATGATCAAAGCGGAATTGTGATGTGCTGCAGCTCCGTTTCTAAAACTTTGGCGCCAGGTTATCGGGTGGGCTGGGTTGTTCCGGGGAAATTTAAAAAAGAAATTTTACGGACAAAATTATATCATACTATCTCCTCTCCTACCATAACCCATGAAGTTGTTGGAGATTTTTTGAAAAACGGCAGATATGAAAATCATCTTCGGAAGATTCGACAGATCCTGAATCATAACTGCAATAATTATATCAACACCATTTTAGAATCTTTCCCTAAAGGGACAAAAGTAAGTCAGCCTCAGGGTGGTTTTTTTCTTTGGATTGAACTTGACAAAAGAATTGATACTGCCGAATTTTATCATTTGGCGATGAAACATAATATAAGTATTGCTCCGGGACGAATTTTTTCTTTTCAGGATCAGTTTTCAAATTGCATGCGCCTGAGTTTTGGTTTACCCTGGACCAATGAATTACGACATTCCATACAAACATTAGGCAAATTGGCTCAGCAAACTTTATAAATTACATTTATTTTAAATATAAAAAACCGGACAGTACAACTACTTACTGTCCGGCCAACAGTTAAAAGACCAAAATTAATTTTAATTTATAAAACAAAATAAGCGTTGCTGTCCACTTTTTTCGGTTCGTTTTCTAAATCAAACTCTTTAAGAATATCAAATTCGCTTTGATACTCATTCAGCATTTGCTTAATATTTTTTTCGATTGTATTTGCAATAGTGGTAACAGGTGTATCTGTAGCTCTGTTTTCGAAAGGATCCTGCAAATGAATCGCCATTCTTTCGATCAAAAAGAAAGCAGCCGCAATAGCTGTAATCAATGGGATCGCAAACCAGCTTAAAACACTTGTCAGCCCAAAAGGAAGCAGAAAAACAAATAAACACAGTGTTAATCGAATATACAAACTATATGTAGTTGGAAAAATGGTGTTTTTAATTCGCTCACATTTCCCCATTTCATCACATAATCTCGAAAGTGTATTGTCAATTTCTACCTGTTGATACATGTTGATACGCTTCTCATTTTTAGCATTCCTGAGATCACGTGCATGCAGCATCAAAATAGCGTTTGGAACGTTTTGATGATTTTTGATGTATTTTATTTCTTCTTCACTCATCAAACCTGTCAGAGGTTTTATAGCATCTTTGTTTCGAAGTGCCTGACCTAAACTATAACACCATGCAATTTGTCTTTTCGCAAAATTCTCTTTGAATTCACTTGCTTCAACAGAAAAATCCGGATCTTTGTAAAATGTCAAAACCTGACGAATCAATGTCCTGGAATCGTTTACAACTGCTCCCCAGACGATTCGGGCTTCCCACCATCTGTCATAAGCCTGATTCGACTTGAAAGCTAATAATAAGGAAATAATCGTTCCTATCATTGTTGGAATCGCTATTGGAATATCAACCGGAAGATTAATAAAATAATGATGAAAAATTTCAAATAATATGGTGTAAGCCAATACGAGAATAATTTCTACTTTAATTTTCCCGAGAACGTACTTCATTGGTATTCTTTTCTTTAATAACATATTTTCGGTTTTAAATTAATTTTAAGTCTTTAGTAATTAGTCCTTAGTGATTAGCTTAGTATTGCTTAAACCTTAAAAGGCCAATTACTCTTTTCTAATCACGCTTTACTAAACCAATTAAACCAGTTCCTCATATAATGAAAGTACCGGAAGCCCTGATTTTTCATTGATACTGTGTTTTTTTACTTTTTTGAATTTAATTTTTTCGCTTTTACGTGTCTCTACTAATAAATCGATATCATATTTTGAAATAGCCTCAGACAAATAAGGAGCAAACTGCTCGTAGTCATTATCAAAATTGCCCGTTTGACTGACAATTTCAAATGAAAAATTAGCGCTTAAAAATTGTTGTACATCTTTAACATGCATATTGGCGCCGGCATTTTCTATATAAAGCGCTTTATTAAAATCTTCTTTATTTACTTCGGTACCTAAATGTAAAATCGGACATTTTTGATTTCCTGCCAATTTTACCAAATACTGATGAATTCGTTTGGTTTCTTGTTTATAAGAATGAGTCAGAACAATTAACTTAACCGCAAAAGCTTCGATAATTCCTTTAAGAATAGAGGCTGAAAGTCCGTATTGGTTATGAATTTTTAATTTGCAATTTGCAGTGTGCTCTATAATGTATCGGCAGGTTTCCAGAACTTCTTCCTGGCTTGCTGTAAGTGCAGTTCTCATTTCGCGTAAAAATTGTGCAGAAGAAAAAGCATCCGGTGTATCAGAAACCATCATTAAAATAATCTCACAATTAGTGTTTTTTGCCTGATTAATTGCCGATTTTACAGCGCTGACAGTATCAAGTTCTAAAGTAGTGGGTATAAGGAAATTTTTCATATGTATAATTGTTTAGTTTATACATACAAAATAACACAGGGTAAATTAGACAGGGCTTAATCTAAAATTAGAATTTTCTAAGATTCAATATTAGAATTTTTAATATTCGCTCTTTTAGAATTTTCTTTCTTAAAAACAATAGTTACAATTGTTCCTTTGTTTTGTTCTGACTGCACTTGTATTTCACCATCATGCATTCTGATAATTTTTGAAGCCAAAGGAAGACCTAAACCATATCCTATATATTTAGCTGCAATTTTTCCTCTGAAGAAAGGCTCATATAAATGCGGAATATCTTCTGGCGGAATACCAATTCCGATATCGTTAATCGATATTTTAATCCATTCATTATTAGCTGAAAGGTTTACAAAAACTTCATTATTATCAGAATATTTTACACCATTTGTAATAATATTGTTGATAGCCAATTCTAATAATGGCTTATTACACGGAATCAATAGCAAATTGGAATCTTTTGGCGCAAAATTAAGTTTGACACTCACGCGGTTATCCGGATAAATTTTATCCAGATCTGATTTTACATCCAGTAACAATTCATCAATCCTGGCAATATCCTGTACCTGTTTTTTTCCGTCGTAACCTGTTTGTGTCAGTTTCAGTAAGCTTTCGGTTAGATTTCCTAATTTTGAAGCCTGGCTATAAATATTTTCTAAAGACTGAATATATTCCGGGACCGGTCTTTCTTTCAAAAGCATAATTTCAGATTCGGCAATAATAGTTGTAATTGGCGTTTTTAATTCGTGGGAAGCATTATTGATGAAGTTCGCCTGAATCTCAAATGAAGTTTCCAGACGATCTAACATATCATTAAATGTATGTGTAAGATCTGAAATTTCATCTGAGTTTTTAACTTCCGGTAATCTATTATGAAGATTTGAAGCACTAATTCTATTTACCTCTTTCGTAATTCGCGCCACAGGATTAATTACTCTTTTTGCTAATATTCTACCAAAAAGGAAAGCAAGAATTATAAAGCCAATGCCTCCAAAAATTAATATTTTAGCAATATAAATTGTCGTTGTTTTCCCTCTACGATCTCTTGCACCAACTATTACAATATATTTTTGATTGTTTTCAGTAAAAACCTGACCTAAATAATACTTGCTGTTGATTTCAAAATAGTCTTTCCCGGTACTTAAAATATTCGAGTAAAATTTATTAGGTAAATTTAGTTTTGTATTATAATCGAAACTATTCGCACTGTTTATTTTCAGAACATATTCTTCTTCTTCAATAAGTTCTTCCAGACCATTTTTTTTAAGTTCACTGTAATATTTGCTTTTTTCAGGATCGTTCTGAAAATGAATTGAAGAAACGATTTTTGCTCTGTCTTCTAATCTTTTTAAGAAATGATATCTGTTATTTTCCCTAAAAAAAACAAAAACAATAATACACAATAGCAATGTACTAAAGGTAGAAAGGGCAACGTATGTATAAGTAATTTTTTTTCTTATATCCATTTTATGGCTGTATAACGTAACCTAAACCTTTCATGGTATGAATCAGTTTGGTTGTAAAAGGTTTGTCAATTTTTTTCCTCAGATAATTGATGTAAACATCCACAACATTGGTATTCATATCAAAATTAATGTCCCAAACATTATCTAAAATCTGATCTCTGGAAACAATTCTGCCCGTATTTTTGGCTAAATAATATAATAACTTGAATTCCTTTGCCGTTAAAATAATGGATTCTCCTTCTCGTTTTACGGTTTTGGCATTGCTGTTTATTTCTAAATCGCCAATTATAATAGTATCTACTTTTTCCGTTTCCTGATTAGCCCTTCGATTTAATGCATTCACCCTTGCATCAAGTTCTCCAAATTTAAATGGTTTAACCAAATAATCATCTGCACCCGCATTGAGTCCTGTTACAATATTCTCCGAAGTACCTAGAGCTGTTAAAAGCAAAATCGGAACAAAATTTTTGGCAGCACGTAATCTTCTGCAAATTTCGATTCCGTTAATATCAGGCAGCATTACATCTAAAACGACTACATCAAAAGTATAATTCTGAATCATCTCTAAAGCCGTTTTCCCATCAAGAGCAACGCTGACATCATTATTGTTTTCAGCGAATCCTTTGCGTAAAATGGAAAGTAGATTTGGTTCGTCTTCGACTATGAGTAGTTTCATTGAGCAGATGTATTTTAACAAAAATAAGAATTGAAATGTAAATACAAATTACTTAAACCTGAATTATGATTTTATTATGAAGAAAATAAAGAAATAAACTACTATTCAAAAAAATTAATCGCTTTTAAGCCAGCCTGTAATACTCATTCTGGCATTTTGGGTTACCAAAACCTCATGAACCAATTCATTACTTTTAAAGAAAACAGTTTTTCCCTGAGTTGGTGAAATCTTTTGATTATTATTTTCCTGATGAATCATCAATTCTCCACCATCGGATTCTTTCCAATTACTGTTGAGATAACTGATCATTGAATATTTACGACTTGGATTATTTTTAAACTGATCGAGATGTTTCAGGTAGAAATCGCCTTTGTCATATAAAGAATAATGAAATTCATAACCTGTAATTCCGGCATAACAACTCTCATTTAGATAAATAATAAAGGCATCAATCTGATCAAAAAAGGCATTTTCAAAGACATTGTTATGTTTTTTATCTAACCAATATATTGAATCACTTCTGATAGCTCCGTCATAAGAAAGCTTTTCTGAATTCCCAATTCCAGCTGCCATCAGTAAGCTTTTCTGATTTAAATCAAGTAAATTTTGTTTTAAATGATTCGCCAATTCAGGGCTTAAAAAATATTCCGATATTCCAACTTTATTCTCAATATAACTCGCAATCAAATCTTCGAAACCTTCTTCCATTTTTCTTTTGGGAAAGACTGCAAATACAGCCAACGGAGCAAGGTAGCCGAAATAAAACTAGTAATAGCTTTATTTTCAATAAATAAAAAACCCGACAGGTTTTTAAAAACTGTCAGGTTTGATTTTGACGTAATCTTAATTTATAATTTACAATTCACAATTTATAATTTGCTAATATAACTTCCGTACATATCTTTAAACTGATGTCCTTTTGCAAAACGATCTTTACTTAATTTTTTATACTCTACCAAAGCCCATAAAATAAATTCTTTCATGAAATATTGATCCTTTTTGTCTAATTGTGGCTGGTATTTTTTTATCAGAACATCTAAAGGAGTTACTTCGTCTAAAATAGTTTGATATTCAGCATCAGAAGCTTCGTCTAATAATTCGAAACCGCTTTCTGCAAAAAACCACTCAATCAAATCAGAATATGGAGTTTTTCCACCTGGTTTTTCCAGTTTTTCAATTTTCGGAAAGAAATCAGAAAATAAAGTTCGAATTGCCGAACCAATTAAACTCTGTGCTACAGCTGCTGCCCCCTCCTGCTCTCCTTCATACACCAACTCCACTTTTCCTGTAATAGCAGGAATGATTCCGATAAAATCTGACAAACGCAAAACTGTTTTGTCTGTTCCGGCTTTTAATGCGCGACGCTCAGCCGTACTTATCAAATTCTCAAAAGCTGTGATACTCATTCTGGCACTTATACCACTTTTATTATCAATGTACTCACTTTCACGTGCTTCAAAACTAATTTGTTCTAAAATATCTCTTGCCAGCTCAGGAACATAAACTACATCCGTTTGATTTTCATCCAGTTTTGCTTCCTGCTCTGTAATCGTTCTGGCAATTGCCACACTTTCCGGATAATGCGTTAAAATTTGAGAGCCAATCCTGTCTTTTAGAGGCGTTACAATACTTCCACGATTAGTATAATCTTCCGGATTTGCTGTAAAAACAAACTGCATATCAAGTGGCATTCTTAATTTAAAACCTCTAATCTGAATGTCGCCTTCCTGTAAAATATTAAATAACGCCACCTGAATTCTGGCTTGCAGATCCGGCAATTCATTGATTACAAAAATACAGCGGTTCGCTCTCGGAATCATACCAAAATGTATTACCCGGTCATCCGCATATGATAACTTTAAATTGGCTGCTTTTATCGGGTCAACATCTCCAATCAAATCGGCTACTGTAACATCAGGAGTAGCTAGTTTTTCAAAGAAACGCTCATTTCTATGCAGCCATGAAATTGATGTTTCATCTCCTTTTTCTGCTATTAAATCTTTTGCAAAACGCGAAATCGGATTCAAAGGATCGTCATTAATCTCTGAACCGGCAACAAACGGAATATATTCATCTAATAATTCGATCATTTTACGCGCCAGTCTGGTTTTTGCCTGACCGCGAAGTCCTAATAAATTAATATTATGACGAGATAAAATTGCTCTTTCCAATTCAGGAATTACAGTATTTTCAAAACCATGAACACCTTCAAAAACGGGTTGACCTGATTTAATTTTCTCACGAAGGTTATTTCGTAATTCGTCTTTAATAGATTTGGTTATGTATCCTGATGCCTTTAATTGGCCTAATGTTGTTATATTGTTTATTTCCATTTTTTATTGAAATATCGATTTATTGTTAATTATATGAACTGTGTCAAACGAACAGCAGTGCGTCTCTACCGTATACGTTTCATTAATTTATTTTCAAAAGAAGCCTCTGAACCTTAGTACCTCAGAATCTTTGAACCTTATTTAACTCTTTTCTTCCTATTTGTTTCATAATCTTCAAAAATCATTTCTCCAAGACCTTTTAGTCCTGTGTAAAATGCTTTTCCCTGATTGGCTTCTGTAAATTGATTGACAAATCGCTGTAAATAAGGATCTCTGGCAATCATAAAAGTTGTAATCGGAATGTGTAATTTTCGGGCTTGCTGTGCCTGTGTATAACATTTGTCTACAATATATTCATCAAGACCATTGCTGTTCATATAATAGGAACCGTCACGCTCACGCACGCAGCTTGGCTTTCCATCAGTAATCATAAAAATCTGCTTGTTGGTATTTCGTTTTCTTCGCAAAATATCCATTGCCAGCTGTAAACCTGCTACAGTGTTGGTGTGATATGGCCCAACCTGTAAATACGGTAAATCTTTGATTGGGATTGTCCAGGCATCGTTTCCAAAAACCAAAATATCTAAAGTATCTTTTGGATAACGCGTTGTAATTAATTCGGCCAAAGCCATGGCTACTTTTTTGGCGGGGGTAATTCGGTCTTCGCCGTACAAAATCATACTGTGGCTAATGTCAATCATCAAAACAGTACTCATTTGGGCTTTGAATTGGGTTTCTTCAACAACCAAATCATTTTCGGTCAGCATGAAACTTTCAACACCGTTATTAATCTGGGCATTTCGCAAACTTTCTGTCAATGAAATACGTTCTAAACCATCTCCAAAATTAAATCCCCGAAATTCACCGGTATGTTCATCGCCATTTCCGGCATGTTTGGTTTTGTGATTTCCGTTTCCGGCGCGTTTCAAATTACCAAATATCTGGTCAAGTGCTTGTTGTCTGATTGCCCTTTCAGTTTTGGCAGTAATTCCAAAACCAGCTGTACCATCGGGTTTTGCTTCGTCTTTTATGTAACCTTTCTTTTTTAAATCTTCGATAAAATCATCGATTGTGTAGTTTTCGTCGGTGAGTTTGTATTCTTTATCCAACTCCCGAAGCCAGTCTATAGCTTCGTCAAAATCTCCCGAAGTATGGGTGATCAGCTCTTTGAAAATTCCAAAAAGTTTTTCAAACGGAGACTGAAAAGGTGCTTCGTAAGTCTTAAAATAAAAACCTTTTTTAAATTCGTTTTTCATAGTTCTAAAATTAATCTTTTTTAGAGCCATGAAAAACGAAACGTTTATTAATTTTTAGTTAAAATACGGGAGTAAAGCATTCTCTTTTTGACAAGAAAATTTGCAATTATTCAATTTCCATCAACATAAAACCACATGCCATTTTCGAATTTAAATGTCGAAAATTCGTGATGAATTTGCGATTTTTGATTTTCATCCAAAAAATAAGCATTAAACTCTACCTTATCTTCTGTGTAAAATAAAATTTCCAGTTGTCGCCATTTATTACTTGTGGCCCATCTTAAAATTTCAGCTTTTGAGTAATATTGCCTTTCAGAAACATAAGTCGTTTCTAAAAGATAATCGGCATTATGAGTCGCATAAGCCGAATATCTCGAACGCATTAAGGCTAATGCAGTCGGTGCTTTTTGATTTTTTTCGAGATATAATCCACAACAGTCTACGAACAGCAAACCTGTATCGCAAAAGCATTTTTTACTCTCCATCAACCGCTTCTTCTCCATTAATTTTTACATGAAGCTGATTCAACAAAACCTGATAACGAGTGATTTCTCTCACTTCTTCATCTTCTTCAGCAAAATCAATCATTTCGTCTAAAACTTCACTTACCTCTAAAAGTTTGTTATTGGCTTCCCTGTTATTTTCAGCAGCAATCAAATCAATGATTTCCTGTACACTTGCTTTTAAAGTTTCAAATTTTGTATTCATAAATTTTTATTTTTTTTTTCGCCACGAATTCACGAATTTAATTCAATTTTTATTTAAATATAATTCGTGGCTGATATTATTTATTCTTCTGTTTTATTTTCATTGAATTTCTTCACAATCTCTTTGAGCTTTTCTTTGCGCGAAACTTCGGCTTGTTTTTTCTTAGCCTGGGCTTTATGCAATTTGTCATTGTGAATTTTGATATTTCGTTCGTTATTGCGTCCCATTATATTTCTCTTTTAATTTCTTCTAAACTTTTTTCAGTAAAAATCAATTCGTTAATAATCTGTTTTCTCAAATCGGCAATATCATCATAATCAAAATATTTTGCCCAAGATGTTAATTGCTGCAGATTCCTGATTTGTTTTAAACGTTTTGTGGTTTCAAAACTTGTTCTTAAAATTGCTTTTCCGTCATAATCCGGATTTTTCTTATGCTGATAATTTGCCAGACTCTTTTCGAAATTTACTTCTATATAATAGAGTTTCTCTTCGGCATTATCCGGATAAAATTCTTCCCAGGCAGCAAAACCAATTTTTGTTTTCGATTCGGTTTCCGGTTCACGGGCAATTAAGCGCCATTTACTATTGGCTAATCTTCCCCAATGATTGGAAACGCGATACATTCCTGCTTCAGTATAATAATAAGTACTTCCTGCTTTGCTTTCGAACTGCTTTTTTAAACCTTCAATTTCATTTGGAAGCACTTCATTAAAAACACAAAAGGTATTCTTAAAAGAATTAGGATGTGGCTTAAAGTTTTTTTGCATGTGCAAATATACTCAGATTGTCACGAACTCCCTAAAACAAACCAAAATTGATTAACTTTGCAGCTCAATTTAAAATAAAAAAACTATGTCTAAAGATTCACAAGAAAAAATGCCGCAAAAAGGAGTTTATACCGGCATCATCGAAAAAGATGAAAACAACAATTATTTTTGTGGTCAATATCTTTTAGATTATAAAACTGTACAGTCTAACTTTAAAGAAGGTGATTGGATCACAATTAAGTCGGTTATCGAAAATCCAAGCGATATCAGTTATGATAAATATCCGAAGAAATCTAAAAACTTCGATAAGGCCAATCATAAACCTGAGAATAAATAATTAAAATTTGTTTCAAGTTTTTTTGTTTCAAGTTTCAGGTTAAAATCTAAAGGTCTTATAAAAACGAGTGCCTTAGCCCCGATAAAAGTGGAAATCCTTTTATGCCGGGGTTCGGCATGAAAGATTAGAACGGATAGCGGGAATCAGCTCCTTGTTTTTTACATTATCTAATTTTCTAATTGACTTATTATCTAATTTTTACTTATTTTCTGAATATTTTTTCGATCAAAAGTAAAAAGTTAAAAAAAAGTGTACCTTTGCAAAAAATTTGTCTTTTTGAACAATTAACATCAATTTCAAACTAATAGACAAGTAGTTACCTTTATTTATGAAAAAAATAGTTGAATACAGAAAGTTACTAAACGTAGACAAAACTGCAGAATTAAAAGATTTAAAAACCATTTATCGTAATGCGATGAAAGAATCTCATCCTGACAAATTTCAGGGAGATGATGCTGGTTTGAAAGCTGCAGAAGAAAAAAGTAAAGCTATCATTGAGGCATACCACTTTTTAGTAAGTATTAATCCTGAAACGATTAAAGCAAATTTACCTGAATATACTGAAACGATTTCGACTTGTTCAATTACAGATTACAAATTTGTTGAAGGTCGTTTGATTATCGATTTTTCAAATGGAAGTGTTTATGAATACATTAGTGTCCCTAAAGCAACTTACATAAAAATGGTAAATGCTGATTCTCCTGGAAGATTTGCAAAAAGACACATTTTAAACTCTTTTACCTGGAGAAAAAAGACAAATCAGGAATAGATTTCTGCAATAATATCCTAAAGGCATTCTGACACCGGAATGCCTTTTTTTTATGCTAAAAATTATTAAAATCATCTCTATAATTCTGAATAATAAAATTTTTAGCTGTTTTTTAATTAACAAAAAACAATTAAACTGCTATCTATAAAGCATTTGACACAAAAAAAACTATAACAAAATTTTAGGTAGTAAAATTGTTGATGTTTTATATTTTTAAATACTTTTGTTGCACAAATCAATTAACTAATTAATTTTTTATAATGAAAAAAATATTTTTTTTACTTACCGCTTCTGCAGCGATAATTTCTTGCAGCAAAGTTAAAGACGGAGAATTCCTTATTACGGGAACTGCAAAAGGAATTGAGAACGGAAAAACAATAATTCTTCAAGGTCAGGATCCAACAACAATGGCAGTTTTAGCACTTGATACTGTAAAAGTTGAAAATGGAAAATTTGAAATAAAAGGAAAAGTTACTGAACCTGCTTTTCATACTTTAATTGTTCAGGATTTACAAGGTCCGGTTCCTTTTATCTTAGAAACTGGTGAAATTAAAATTGAAGTTGATAAAGATAGTATTCATAAATCAAAAATTTCAGGAACTTACAGCAATGACGAGTATGTAAAATTCAATGAAGATCTTACTAAAGTTCAAAAAAGATTAATTGATTTTCAGAAAAAAAATACTCAAACGATGCAAGCTGCTCAACAAAAACAAGATACAGCAGTTATCAATGGTTTAATGAAAGAATACATGGCTATTCAAACTGATGTTCAGGCTGAATCTAAAAAGAAATATACAGCTTATGCTGAAACACACCCAAAATCTTTTATTTCTGCTTTAATTATTCAAAGCTTAGTTAACGATCCAAGTGCTGACTTAAAAAAAACAGAAACCTTGTACAACTCTTTAGATGAGTCTTTGAAAAACACAAAACCAGGAAAAGCTACTAAAGAAAAAATTGGTCAAATGAAAATGCCTGCAGTTGGTGCATCAGCTCCTCCGGTTGGCAGTGCTAAATGAAGATCAGATTTTTCAGCTCCTAACCCTGAAGGCAAAACGATATCGCTTAAAGAAAGTTTAGGAAAAGTAACAATTGTAGATTTTTGGGCTTCATGGTGTGGCCCGTGTAGAAAAGAAAATCCAAATGTTGTAGCAATTTACAAAGAATTGCATTCAAAAGGACTAAATATCATTGGCGTTTCTCTTGACAAGGAAGCATCAGCCTGGAAAGAAGCCATAGCAAAAGACAATTTAAGCTGGACACAAGTTTCTAACTTAAAATTTTGGGATGAGCCAATTGCGAAACAATACGGAGTTGAATCTATTCCCGCAACCTTTATACTTGATTCATCAGGAAAAATCGTTGCACAGGATTTAAGAGGTCCTGAATTAAGAGCAAAAATATTAGAACTTTTAGCAAAATAATACATAACAAAAAACTCCAGATTTTCATCTGGAGTTTTTTTATGCTTAAAAGTAATTTTTGATTACTTTACTTTACAAATTCAATTTTTTGAACTTCTTCTTCGTTTACACTATCAAAGAACCCTTGCTCGTTCATCCAGTCATCGCTAAATACTTTACTCATGTAACGAGATCCATGATCAGGAAAAATTGCAATTATATTACTATCTTTAGTAAACTCCCCTTCTTCTGCGTATTGCTTTATAGCCTGCATTACGGCACCGGAAGTATATCCAACAAATAAACCTTCTTTACGGGTGATCTCTCTGGCTGAATGAGCACTTTCCTCATCTGTCACTTTCATGAACTTATCGATCATATCAAAATCAGTTGCAGACGGAATTAAATTTTTACCCAGACCTTCAATTCTGTAAGGATAAATTTCTTTAGTATCAAATTCTCTTGTTTCATGGTATTTTTTCAATACCGATCCAAAAGCATCAACACCTAAGATTTTAATATTTGGATTTTGTTCTTTTAAGAATTTTGCAGTTCCGGAGATTGTTCCTCCTGTTCCGCTACAAGCAACAAGATGTGTAATTTGTCCTTTTGTCTGCTGCCAGATTTCAGGACCTGTAGTATTGTAGTGTGCATCAATATTTAGCTGGTTAAAATATTGATTAATGTAAACAGAACCTTTAGTCTCTTCATGCAAACGTTTTGCAACGTTATAATACGATCTTTCATCATCTGCTGAAACGTGAGCCGGACAAACATAAACTTTTGCCCCTAAACTTCTCAACATGTCAATTTTATCTTTGGATGATTTTGAACTTACTGCCAATATACAGTTGTAGCCTTTTATAATGCTTACCATAGCCAAACTAAAACCTGTATTCCCGGATGTTGTTTCAATTATGGTATCACCTGGAGATAAAATTCCTTTTTTCTCCGCTTCTTCAATGATATATAATGCTATTCTATCTTTTGACGAATGTCCCGGATTAAAAGCTTCTACCTTTGCGTAGAAATTTCCTTCTAACCCTTCGGTGACTTTATTTAGTTTAATAAGCGGGGTATTACCTATTAACTCTAAAACATTATTATAAGCATTTATTTCTTCTTTCATAAAAAAATAGTTAATCAAGGCATTTTTAAATAACCCCGATAGGTTGCAAATTTAACAAAAAATTTCTAATTAGCTTTTAATTTTCTCTAAATCTAATAAAAAACTAAATTCCTTTGCTAAGTCTTTTAAAGCCTCAAAACGTCCCGAAGCCCCACCATGGCCAGCATCCATATTAGTATCTAAAAACAATAGATTGTCATTTGTTTTTAAACTTCTAAGTTTAGCTACCCATTTAGCCGGCTCCCAATATTGAACCTGCGAATCATGCAATCCGGTAGAAACATACATATTAGGATATTTTTGCTTTTGTACATTATCATATGGTGAATATGATAACATATAATCATAATATTTTTTATTATTTGGGTTCCCCCATTCGTCATACTCTCCTGTTGTCAGCGGAATACTATCATCCAACATTGTTGTAATAACATCAACAAAAGGAACCTGGGCAATAACGCCGTTATACAAATGTGGAGCTTCATTTATAATAACTCCCATCAAAAGTCCTCCGGCAGATCCACCCTCTGCATATAAATGTTTAGCAGAAGTATATTTCTCGTTTATTACAAATTTAGAGCAATCGATGAAATCTGTAAAGGTATTTTTCTTTTTTAACAGTTTTCCATCTTCATACCATTGTCTTCCTAAATCCTCACCTCCTCTGATGTGGGCAATTGCGAATATAAATCCTCTATCTAATAAAGAAAGTCTGGTAGATGAAAAATAAGTATCCATAGTAATTCCGTACGAACCATATGCGTAAAGTAACAAGGGATTTTTACCATCTTTCTCTAATCCTTTACGATAAACCATCGAAATTGGCACTTTTTCTCCATCTCTGGCCGTTACCCAAATTCTTTCTTCGATATAATTGTTTTTATCAAATTTCCCTCCGAGAACCTCTTGCTCTTTTAAGATTTCTTTGGTTTTGGTTTTCATATTAAAATCAATTACAGACGATGGTGTCGAGAGTGATTGATAACTGTAACGTAAAACATCGGTATCAAAATCAATATTGGTTGTTGTATATGCATTATAGGTCTCGCTTCCAAAAGGCAAATAATAGTCCGGTTCGCCATTCCATGGCATGATTCGAATATGATTTAACCCATTTGAGCGCTCTTCAACAACTAAGTAATTTTTGAATATTTCAATATCTTCCAACAAAACATCTTCACGATGCGGTATAAGATCTTTCCAGAATTTTTTCTCAGTTCTGTTCTCAGGCGTTTTCATCAACTTAAAGTTCGTAGCCTTATCTTTATTTGTTAAAATATAAAACGAATCTTCGTAATGTGAAATACTGTATTCTAAACCCCGAACGCGCGTTTGAAACACTTCAAATTCTCCATCAGGATTATCCGAATTTAAAATCCTGTATTCAGTCGTTAAAGTACTTCCTGAACCGATAACAATATATTTTCTGGATTTTTCTTTACTTACCGAAACATTAAAAGTATCATCGGTTTCATTAAAAACCAAAACATCAGTTGCAGAATTAGTATTTAATTTATGTCTGAATACTTTATCTGACCGTAAAGTAATTTCGTCTTGTCTGACATAAAAAATGGTATTGTTGTCATTTGCCCAAACTGATTCTCCCGTTACATTTTCGATTTTATCCGGCAAAATTTCTCCTGTTTGTAAATTTTTAATCTGAATAGTGTAAATTCTTCTCCCTACAACATCAACAGCAAAGCTGGCAAATTTGTTATCAGGACTAACACTTAATCCTCCTAATTTAAAGTAGGCATGACCTTTTGCCAATTCATTGCAATTGAACATAATTTCTTCTTCAGCAGAAAGGCTTCCTTTTTTTCTGGAAAAAATGGGATAATCCTGCCCTGTTTCAAAACGGGTAATATAATAATAACCATTATAAAAATAAGGAACAGACGAATCATCTTCTTTAATTCTTCCTTTCATTTCCTCATACAAAGATTCCTGCAAACCTTTAGTATGTTCAGTCATTTTCTGATAATACTCATTTTCCTTATTCAGGTAATCAATAACTTCCGGATTTTCTCTGTCATTCAGCCAAAAATAATTATCGATTCGGGTTTCTTTATGTTTTTTTAGGGATTTTGGAATTATTTTGGCCTGTGGAGCCGGTATATGATTTTGCATTGATTGAGCATTTGTTTTTATATAAGACAAGGCAAAAATAAGATATAGTGAGTAGAACAGAATTAATTTTTTCATAAAATATTACTTTATTATACACCGTAATAAACTAATTTTGTTGAAATAATTTAAAATCAACGAAAATGGATTTAATGGGAATGATGGGCAAACTTAAAGAAACCCAACAAAAAATTGAAGATACAAAAAAACGCCTTGATACTGTTTTAATAGATGAAGAAAGTGCTGACGGATTATTGAAAATTACAATTACAGCCAGCCGAAAAGTAAAATCAGTTTCTATTGATGATTCTTTATTAGAAGATAAAGAGCAACTTGAAGATTATTTAATTGTAACCCTAAACAAAGCTATCGAAAAAGCGACCAGTGTTAACGAAAGAGAATTGGATGCTGTAGCCAAAATGGATATGCCAATGATTCCCGGAATGGATAATCTTTTTAAGTAAAACTTTAAAATTGTTTCAAGTTTCAGGTTTCAAGTTAATCGCTATACAAACCTGAAACCTGAAATAAAAATAATCTGAAACAAAACTTAGAACTTTTGAAGCGTTTCAATCACATAGGTATGCATAACTTCTTTATAATCTAAGTGCGTAACAACTCTTAGTTTATTATGCCCAAGCGAACTTATCAAAATATTTTTCTGCTTCAATTTTTCAATTAACAGCTGATCGCTATAACCTTCTGCTAAAGAAAAAATCAAAATATTGGTTTCTACAGGTTCAATAGCTGCTACCCATGATTTTGTCTTTAAAACTGCCGCAATTTCCTTGGCTCTTCGGTGGTCTTCAGCCATTCTTTCGATATTATGAGCTAAAGCATACAATCCGGCTGCTGCCAAATAGCCAACCTGACGCATTCCTCCACCCAGTATCTTCCTGATTCTTAACGCTCTGTGAATATCTGCTTTACTTCCTAATAAAATTGAACCAATTGGAGCCCCCAATCCTTTTGATAAACAAACCGAAATGGTATCGAAAATTGCTCCAAATTCTTTAGGATTTTGTCTTTTTGCAACCAATGCATTCCAAATTCTCGCTCCATCCAGATGGAATTTCAAATTATTAGCATCGCAAACTTTTTTTATTTCTCTTAAATCTTCTAATTCATAACAGGCACCACCGCCTTTATTGGTTGTATTTTCTACACAAACCAAACTCGTTAAAGGACTGTGATAAAACTCAGGATCATTTATCGCTGCAGCAACCTGAGCCGCATTTATCATTCCTCTGTCACCATCTAATAAACAGCATGAAACGCCACTGTTAAAAGAAACCCCACCACCTTCATAATGGTAAACATGAGCATATTTATCAGCTATTAATTGCTCTCCCGGTTGTGTATGTAATTTAATCGCAGTTTGATTTGCCATAGTTCCTGACGGAAAAAAAAGTCCAGCTTCCATACCAAAAAACTCAGCTACCCTGGTCTCTAATTCGATAACCGTCGGATCTTGCCTGTATACGTCGTCGCCAACATGAGCGTTGAACATATACTGCAGCATTTCGTAGCTAGGCTTGGTAATAGTATCGCTGATTAAATTTATTTCCATATTCTAAAAACTATATCTTATTTTTGTAGTGCAAAATTACGTATAACTGATAGTTATTAACAGCGAGTTTTAATAAATTTTAACTTGCGGTTTATTACTCAACCAAATTAACGTAATATTTGTAAAAAACATATAAAACTACTATTAATTTATGACAACAGCCGAACAAGTAAAAGGTATTGTGGAGCGCCTTGGTGCGTTGAGGAGGTATCTTTGACGTTGATGCCAAGCTAATCGAAATTGCAAACGAAGAAGAAAAAACTTTTGCTCCTGATTTTTGGAACAAACCAAAAGAAGCAGAAATAATTGTAAAAAATCTTCGAAACAAGAAAAAATGGATTGAAGATTACGACAAAGCTGTCGAACTTACAGATGAACTCCAGCTTGCTTATGATTTTTATAAAGAAGGAGAACTTTCTGTTGAAGAACTGGATGAAAATTACAACACAACGCAACTTCACATTGAGAACATCGAATTCAAAAACATGCTTTCTGATGAAGGTGACAGCTTAAGTGCTGTAGTTCAAATCACTGCCGGAGCCGGTGGAACCGAAAGCTGTGACTGGGCAGGAATGCTGATGCGTATGTACATGATGTGGGGAGAAAGTTATGGCTATAAAATAAAGGAACTCAACTTTCAGGAAGGTGATGTTGCCGGAATAAAAACCGTAACTTTAGAATTCGAAGGCGATTATTCTTTTGGTTATCTGAAAGGAGAAAATGGCGTTCACCGCTTAGTCCGAATTTCGCCTTTTGACAGTAATGCCAAACGCCATACATCGTTTGTATCTGTCTATGTTTATCCGCTTGTTGATGACAGTATCGAAATTGACATTAATCCTGCTGATATCGAGATTACAACATCCCGTTCAAGCGGTGCCGGAGGACAAAACGTAAACAAGGTTGAAACCAAAGTACAGCTGGTTCACAAACCAACCGGAATCCAGATTCAGTGTTCTGAAACCAGATCTCAGCAAGACAACAGACAGCGTGCTATGCAAATGCTTCGTTCTCAATTGTACGAAATTGAATTAAAGAAACAACAAGCGCAACGTGCCGATATTGAAGCCGGAAAGATGAAAATCGAATGGGGCTCACAGATACGTAATTATGTAATGCAGCCTTATAAATTGGTAAAAGACGTCCGTACCGGATATGAAACCAGTGATGTTGATGGTGTAATGAACGGAAATATTGATCCGTTTTTAAAAGCTTTCTTAATGATGATGGGGCAAAAAGAAGAAGAATAATATCGTTTTCAGTCACAGTATTCAGTTTTTTAGTTAGTCACAGTAAACTTGAAACATGAAACTTTAAACATGAAACTAAAATATGAAGTTATGATTAAATGGTCAGATGTAATTCATTTTACAAATAAAGGAAATCCAACTCCGGACAAAAGAGTAGAGAAAACAGAAGAAGAATGGAAACAGCTTTTAACACCTGAAGAATTTCAGGTTGCCCGTTTAAAAGGCACTGAAAGATCGTTTAGTTCTGAATTATGCAGTTTGTTTGATCCGGGAATTTATGAATGTAAATGCTGTGGTACTCTGCTTTTTGACGCCAGTGAAAAATTTGAATCCGGGACAGGGTGGCCATCTTTTACCCAGCCTCTTAAAGAAAATGCAATTGCCTATCATGCTGACAAGTCATACGGGATGATTCGCGTCGAAGTAGTCTGCAATACCTGCGATGCCCATCTGGGACATGTTTTCCCTGATGGTCCGGGCCCAAGTGGCTTAAGATATTGCATCAACGCGGTTTCTCTTACCAAAACAAAAGAGTAACATTTACATCAAAAAATTAAAAGCGATTCATCCTGAAAAATGAATCGCTTTTTTGCTTTAAATTGATATTTAAGACATTACAAACAGAAAAAAAATCTATTTAGCAAAATATTATTTTAAACTTTATCCTGTTAATGTTTCATCTACAGAATGTTAATCTTTAAATTAGGATATAAAAACACTTTTGATTTATTCTTTTTTGTATTAAAAAGAAAATTATATAAAAAATTCAAACTGAATAAATTATCCAGTTTTATTGCAAAATCTGACCTATCGCAACACAGCCCCTCTTTAAACCAACAAACACAGGCTTTTAACTGATTAACAATGCATTAAAACTAATATATTATTGCAAAAAACATTAATAAATCATGTTTATTGAATCAGTTTACAGCAAAATAAAAAGCTAAAGGATAGTCAAAAATTCCTAAAACAATTAATAATTCAGTATTTTAAATGTTAAAAAAATACTTTTAAAGTTTTTAATTCAAAATATAATTAAAAAACTTCAAAATAAGATTAGGTAATTCAAATCTTATTTATTTTATTTGGCGAAAATTAACCCAAATAAAATTTTAATTCATTAGATGAAATCCTATTCAATTCAAGAAATTAACGAAGTAATAAAAGGTGAAATTTATGGCACTACTTCTCAATGCATAACAGCTACGGAACAATTAGAAAAAGCTACGACTTCTGAAATTTCTTTTATAGGAAATAAAAAATATGAAAAATTGTGGGAAGCTTCTAAAGCCTCAGTAGCAGTTGTTAACGAAGACATTTCTATTGAACCGGGAGACAATCGTGCTTTTATTAAAGTAAAAAATGCTGATTTGGCCATGTCTCAAATTTTAGCCCTTTTTGCTCCACCTAGTCCGATATTTCATAATGAAATTCACAGGACAGCAGTAATAGACGAAACCGCTATTATTGGCGAAGGAACTAAAATTGGGGCAGGATGCTATATTGGCCCAAAAGTAGAAATTGCTGCAAATGTTACGATTTATCCCAATGTTACTATTCTGGATGAATGTACTATTGGTAAAAATACTATTATCTGGTCCGGAGCTGTAGTTCGTGAACGTTGCCATATTGGCAATGACTGCATTATTCATCCAAATGCAACGATTGGGGCAGATGGTTTTGGATTCCGTCCTTGTAAGGAAAAAGGGTTAGTAAAAATTCCACAAATCGGAAATGTAATTATAGGAAACGGAGTAGAAATTGGTGCCAATACTTGTGTTGACCGTGGAAAATTCAGTTCTACTATTCTTGGAGATGGCTGTAAAATTGATAATTTAGTTCAAATTGGACATAACAGTAAACTAGGCAAGTTCTGTATCATGGCAGGAAATAGCGGTTTAGCCGGTTCTGTAACTTTAGGAAATGGGGTTATTATTGGGGGAAGCGCTTCTATAAAAGATCACACTACGATTGGAGACGGGGCTGTAGTTGGTGCTGGTTCAGGTGTAACGGGAGATATTCCGGCAGGAAAAACAATGCTTGGATACCCGGCTGTTGAAGCTCGTGACGCTTTAAAACAATGGGCAATTTTAAAACGACTTGTCTGCGATTCTAAAAAATAATCAAAATAATAAAATATAAAAAAACAGAAGTTCCCTTCTGTTTTTTTTTTGCTCCATTATATAAACCTGAAAAAAAATTATAAAGCTTCACATTCAAAACCTAAAATTTTCATCAAAAAAATAATCTCTTTCATACTATTATTATCTGACTCAAACCTCAAAATACAGTCACAATCTTCAAGATCAAAATTCCAATTAGAGTTTGGAAATAATTTATTCAATTTTGGTGTCACTTTTTTTACTTTCGAAATGTTGTCAACATTTGTCTTGAATACAAAAATCATAACTATTATTAATTTTGAATTTTACTTAAAATTTTAGAATCAATATAAAAAGTTCCAAACGGAATTATACAAGCCAAAAGTACTTTCCATGTTATTTCTTTAAATTTCCAGTTCTGCTCTACTCCTACGCTCAAAGTATTAAAAACAAAAAGCAGAAACAAAGCTCCGTGAATCGTTCCCACAGGTCTCGTTAAAAAAGGCATTTCAAAAATATATTTCATTGGCATTGCTATAAAAAGCAAAATTAAAAGAGAAGTACCTTCAAGGAATCCAATAATTCGTAATCTTCCGGTATTTGTCAGGAGTAAATTTTTCATAATTATCTAAAATAAGGTCGGTTTGCAAATGGTGAAAAAGGCCACGGAATGGCAATAAAAATGATTAATAAAGCGATAGAAAACCACAGAAACATGGTTTTGAATTTTTGCTCGTCAGAAAGTTTTCTTTTGGCTAAAGCCGAACCAATTGTAATAAAAACTATCCCAGTAAGCATTAAAACTATATGAATTATTCCGAAGAATGAAGCATCTAAATTTTGAATTGCTTCTTTAAAGTTTTTCCAGAAATATTTCACAATAGGGCTCTGCACATACACTAATATTCCAAAAATTAACTGAATATGGGCAATTGTAGCTGTCCAGTGCCGCGCGAGGTTATCTTTTTTAGTAAAAGGAAGTTTTTGAGAGTAACCTTTGTAAGCAATGTAAATAGAATATAACAAGCTTACCAATACGAACCATCTTATAAAAGAATGGCATTCTAATAGTGATTGATACATTGTTTTTTGATTTAGACAATGCAAATATATTCAAAAACATACTAAACAGTATGTTTTTGAAAAATAATTTTATTTTAAGCCATTTAAATAGCTCCTAAGCTCTTTTAAATAAACAAGATAAGATGAATTATCATTTTGAAGTTTTCCAAAATTCCGTATTCCCCAATAGCCGGATAATATAAAAAAAGCGACCTGTTCTCCAATCACATCTTTACGAATCAAACCGGATGTTTTTCCTTTTTCAATTGAATTTATAATTGTCTTTTTCCATAAATCGACCAATTCTGCCAGAACACCACTAAACTTGTCATTCCACGGCGTCATTTCCTGAGTTAAATTTCCAACTGGGCAGCCATATTTTACCTGCAAAAAAGGATCTTCGAGCAATAAATACGAAATCATATTATAAAAATCTTCAATTGGATTTTGCGAAGATTCTGTTGGCTTTATAAAATGTTCCTGCATCGTTGGTTTTAAAATCTCTTCGATAATAGCAATTCCCATTTCATCTTTTGTTTTGAAATGATAATAAAAAGCACCTTTTGTAACCTGTGTGGTTGCAATAATATCATCAATACTGGTGGTTTGATATCCTTTTGAATAAATCAGCTCAAATGCTTTATGAAGAATTGTTAATCTGGTGTTTGCAGCTTTTGACATAAAATACTAATTAGTATGGAAAAACAAATTAAGCCAAAAAAAAGAGTTTTCACAAGTCTGAACTTTTAGAATGTACCAGCAACAGACTTTACTGTCTTTTATTTTTATACCTATAAGGAAGTCCAATTATTTCAATTGATTTTGTAAATTAGCCAACACTTTTTTTGTAAAACATCAATATCTTATGGATTTAAACTTCAATAAAAACGAAGATCACAATAAACTGTTACTTTCTGAATTAAAACAAAAATTTGCCAAAGTAAAATTAGGCGGAGGCGAAAAAAGAATCGAGAAATTACATGCTGAAGGCAAAATGACAGCCCGTGAACGCATTGATTATTTGTTAGACGAAAATTCTAAAAGTATAGAAATTGGTGGTTTTGCAGGCGAAGGAATGTATGCTGAACATGGTGGCTGTCCTTCAGGAGGAGTTGTAATTAAAATAGGATATATCAGAGGAAAACAGTGTATTGTTGTCGCCAATGATGCAACAGTTAAAGCCGGTGCCTGGTTTCCTATTACAGGAAAGAAAAATTTACGTGCACAGGAAATTGCCATGGAAAACAGACTTCCGATTATTTATCTCGTAGATAGTGCGGGAGTTTATTTACCGCTTCAGGATGAAATTTTCCCTGATAAGGAACATTTTGGACGCATCTTTAGAAACAATGCCCAAATGAGCAGCATGGGAATCACTCAAATTGCTGCCGTTATGGGAAGCTGTGTAGCTGGAGGTGCCTATTTGCCTATTATGAGTGATGAAGCTTTAATTGTAGATAAAACGGGAAGTATTTTTCTTGCCGGGAGTTATTTGGTTAAAGCTGCAATTGGTGAAACTATTGACAATGAAACTTTAGGCGGAGCAACTACACACTGCGAAATTTCAGGTGTTACCGATTATAAAGCAAAAGACGACAAAGACGCTTTAGATAAAATCAAAAATATTGTAGATAAAATTGGAGATTACGATAAAGCTGGCTATAGCCGAATCAAAGCTGAAAAACCTGCTTTAGAACCTAAGGACATTTACGGAATCCTGCCAAAAGCCAGAAACGAGCAATACGACATGATGGAAATCATCAATCGCTTGGTTGATAATTCTGAATTTGAGGCTTACAAAGACGGTTATGGACAATCTCTAATTACAGGCTATGCCAGAATTGACGGCTGGGCTGTTGGAATTATTGCGAATCAAAGAAAAGTCGTAAAAACCAAAAAAGGTGAAATGCAGTTTGGCGGCGTTATTTATTCTGATAGCGCTGATAAAGCTACCCGTTTTATTGCAAACTGTAATCAAAAGAAAATTCCATTGGTATTTTTGCAGGATGTTACCGGATTTATGGTTGGATCAAAATCTGAGCATGGCGGAATCATAAAAGACGGTGCCAAAATGGTCAATGCTGTGAGTAACTCGGTTGTACCAAAATTTACTGTAATTGTTGGAAATTCATACGGTGCAGGAAATTATGCTATGTGCGGAAAAGCCTATGACCCGAGATTAATATTTGCCTGGCCAAGTGCTGAACTTGCCGTTATGGGTGGAACTCAGGCAGCAAAAGTTCTGGCTCAAATTGAAGCTTCTTCTCTTAAAGCAAAAGGAGAAGTTGTCGACGAAGCTAAAGAAGCCGAATTATTTAACAAAATAAAAGCACGATACGATGAGCAGACTTCTCCATACTATGCTGCTTCAAGATTGTGGACAGATGCTATCATTGATCCGTTAGAAACCCGTACATGGATTTCTATGGGAATCGAAGCAGCTAACCACGCTCCAATCCAAAAACCATTCAATTTAGGAGTGATTCAGGTTTAGTGTTTTTAAGAATTCTAGAAAATACGTTAAATAAAAAGTAAAAAACTTATTTTCAAGATGTTACAAATGAATATTTGATTAAAAATTAGTAACTTAGTGTATAATTTTTAATCACTTAAACATCATGGAAAATGTAAAAAGTTTGAATAAGTGGGCTAATGCGCACACCTATTTACCATTGGATTTAGTACGTATTGTATTGGGTGTTTTTTTATTCATGAAAGGAGTTTCATTTGTCACGAATGCTCAGTACCTGCATGATTTAATTTCTCCTATTGATCAGTATGGAGGCGGAATGTTTTTGTTACATTATATCGCACCAGCCCATATGATTGGAGGAATAATGATTGTTTTTGGACTACTGACCCGCTGGGCAATTGCAGCTCAGCTACCTATATTATTTGGGGCTGTCCTTGTAAATTTTATGGGACGCATGCACTCCGAAAGTCTGATTTTAGCAATAGTAGTTTTGTTACTTTGCATATTCTTCCTATTGTATGGCGGAGGAAAACATTCAGCCGATTATTACTTCAAAATGCAGCAATAACATACATTATCCTCAACTTATAAAAGTTGGGGATAACTTTTAAGAAGTAATTAGCAATTTAAATTTCATTAATTGTGTTTTATGAATTAAATTCGCCACCATGAATTGGATTCGTAAGACCGTTATTTTTGTATCTCTTTTAATCATGGGATTTTTTGCCACTCAGGCGAACCATATTACTGTACAAAAAATCGAAAGTCAAAAAACGGATACCAATTTTTCTAAAGATTTCACAGATTCACAAGCTTTTATACAGCCACAAGCAAGCTATCAGTTTGCAGCAAACATAAAAACGGAATATCCCGCTGTAATCAAGTGGTTTGATTCTTTATTAATTGCTGTACCACATTATCAGGCAATAAAATCAGCCTCTAACTTTTCAAATCAATTTGTTACCCAGAGCAAAAAGGTCTTACTGATGCTCTATCCCTTCCATTTTTTCTGGTAATCAAATACATGAATTTTAATCCGAAGAATTCATTCTTCCAAAAACAATAAGCAGCTACTTAATAAACTGTTTATAATTCATTTATTTATCTAATTCAAAAAACATGGAAACAAGTGTAACCATAATTGGCATTGTGATTGCCATCATAGTCGCAATTCCTATCTATTTTTCGGCACGATCGAGCGCTGCAAACAAAACAAAAATTCTAAACATTAAAAAGAAGTTCAATCCAACACATCCACAGGATTTTGATTTGACTGAATCTCAAAGCAATAAAACGCTTACTATAGATCAAAAACACAGAAAATTCATTTTAATGAATTTCAATCCAAATCAACAGGAATCAACGTTTTTGGATTTAAAGAGTGTTTCTTCCTGTAAATTGGTTTTGACCACTGATGGAAATTCAGATACTATTCTCAAAATTGATTTCGAATTTCAGGAAAAGGAAACATCTAAAAAAATTACAATACCATTCTATGATTTTGACGATGACCGCATCAAGCAGATCAGCGCCTACCAGGATCATATGTTTGCAAAAAAATGGCTTAAAATCATCCAAGATTCTATTTCACGTTAGTTATTTAATTCAGAAAAGAGGCTCATCATGGGTCTCTTTTTATTTAGAGTCTAATATGATATTTATCATTTTAATCTTTCAAATGACGAAGTAATTTTGGTATTCTAAAAATGCCTTGTTATGGAAATTTCACTGACTCAAAAATACAATGTCCCCGGTCCAAGATATACCAGTTATCCAACAGTTCCTTATTGGGATGAAGCCGGTTTTACAACCGAAAAGTGGACAGCATCATTTCAAAAAGCCTTTTCAGAAAGCAATTCACAAAACGGAATCAGCTTATATATTCATCTGCCATTTTGCGAAAGCATGTGTACTTTTTGCGGATGCAATAAACGAATTACAAAAAATCATGCTGTCGAAGAAATCTATATTAAAGCGCTTTTGAAAGAATGGAGTTTATACTGCAGACTTCTTCCCGAAAAACCAATCATAAAGGAAATTCATCTGGGCGGCGGAACTCCAACATTCTTTTCTAAAAATAATTTAGAACAGCTCATAAATGGTATTTTTTCTTTTGCTTTTAAAGCTGAAAAACATGAATTTAGTTTTGAAGGACATCCCAATAACACAACTTACGATCAGCTTAAAAAACTATATGATCTGGGCTTTCGCCGGGTGAGTTTTGGCGTTCAGGATTATGCTGAAAAAGTTCAGAAAGCGATTCACCGCATTCAGCCTTTTCATAATGTGGCCAAAGTTACTTTCTGGGCAAAAGAAATTGGTTATACTTCAATAGGTCATGATATTATATTTGGTTTGCCATTTCAGACCATTGAAGATGTTGTAGATACTGTTGAAAAAACGAACTCTTTAAAACCGGATCGTCTGGCATTTTACAGCTATGCACATACCCCCTGGATAAAAGGGAACGGTCAGCGGGGATTTAACGAAGAAGACCTTCCAAAAGATGCGGAAAAAAGAAAATTATATGAAATTGGAAAACAATTACTTTCTAAAAACGGCTATCACGAAATTGGGATGGATCATTTTGCCTTGCAATCCGACAGTTTATACAAAGCCACACAAAACAAAGAACTGCATAGAAATTTTATGGGTTACAGTTCTTCGAAAACGCAGCTTATGATTGGCTTAGGTGTTTCTTCTATTAGTGACAGCTGGTATAGTTTTGCCCAAAACACCAAAAGTCTTGAAGATTATTATCAATTATTGGAATGGGATCAGCTTCCTGTTATCAAAGGCCATCTTTTAACAGATGAAGATTTAATTATCAGAAAACATATTTTGAATTTGACTTGCGAACTGGAAACTTCCTGGAGTGATGAAAGCTTATATTTTAAAGAATTTCCTACTGTTTTACTGGATTTAAAAGAAATAGAAAACGATGAGTTGATTGTAATTGAAGATCATAAAATCAGCATTACAGAGGCCGGAAGACCATTTGTACGCAACATCTGCATGGCTTTTGATTTGCATTTAAAAAGAAAATCACCAGAGACGAATTTGTTTTCGATGACTGTTTAACAGGGACAGAATTTTTATATTATTTGAATAGACATTCCTTATTACAGATAATTGAGGTAAAAAGTTAATTTAGAGCGAAAAAGATTATATTTGGGAATATAATAAGAAATAAACCTTCGTATTCGCATATAAAAAAAGCAAAAATATTAACTAAACTCAAATAAATGTCAAAAATTCATTTTTTAAATGTTTTAGAAGGTGATTGTAATATTATTGAGCATGATTCAGGTCGAAAGACAGTGATTGATATTAGTAATGCATACAATGACTATGATACAGAAAAAGAAAAAGCTGTAAAAAATTCTCAACGAAGAAAAGATATGTATGAAAGGACTCAAGTTCCATCAGACAAAAAAGATTACAAGCAAAAAAAACATCCTGATAATCCAATTCAATATTTAAAAAAATTAAAAATTAATGAAATTTTCAGATTTGTTGTCACGCATCCAGACATGGACCATCTTGATGGTATAGAAGATTTATTTACAGAATTTTCTATAATAAATATGTGGGATACAGATAATAAAAAGGAGATTTCAGATAAGGCAAATTCTGGAGGTTATAATATTGATGATTGGAAATTTTATAAATCTATTCGAGATGGTAAAACAAATCCAACTAAAAGACTAACGTATTTTTCTGGAAATTCAAATTTATATTACAATGAAGATTATATTCAAATTTTATCTCCAAGTTCAGAAATTCTGAAACAATGTAATCAAAAAGAGAATTGGAACGATTCCTCTTATGTTATTTTATACACTCCCCCAAAATTAGGTGGAGGTTATTGGAAAATACTTTTTGCTGGAGATAGTGAAGATTTGACTTGGGAACATATTTTAAATAATCATTCAGAAAAAGTAAAAAATGTAGACGTTTTATTTGCTCCACATCATGGAAGAGATTCTGGTCGTAATTACGATTTTCTAAAAGTTGTTAATCCGAAAGCTACTCTTTTTGGAAATGCTAGTTCAAAGCATCTTGCTTATAATAAATATTGCAGCAACGTCAAAATAACAAATAATCAAGCTGGATATATCATTTTAGATATTAGCACTGAGAATCTTAAAATATACGTCAAAAATTTAGAATTTGCTAGAGATTTTAGACACAAAAGAAACTGGGAAGGTGAGCCAGAATTTAACAAAAATATGGATGCATATTTCCTTTGCCAATATAACGCAAAATAATTTACACCTATGAATTTTAAATCTTACGATATATTATCCTCTCTAGTGCCTGGATTTATAATGCTTTTGTGTTATTTACCTTTTTTAGGTTTTGATTACAACAAAGATTATGTAATAGGATATACTGCAATAGCATTTGGATTAGGTTATTTACTTAATATCATAAGTAGTTTACTAGAACAATTTTACTTTTGGACTTGGGGAGGTAGACCATCATGTAAATTACTTGAAGGAAAAGGGATGTGGAATATAAAGCAGTATAATTACATGAGATTAAAAAATAATTTAAACTCTAAAACTGAAAATCCAACACCTTGTAATAAAGAATTATTTAGTATAGCAATGCGAACTGTATTTTCTACAAAAGATACAAGAATTGAAGATTTTAGTAATAGTTATGCATTTTCAAGAACTATGCTTACTTGCTCAATTTTATCAACTATTGTAATACTATTAAATTATTACGACGATTGGAAAGCATATTTATCAATAATAGTAGTCATACTATTTTGGTATAGAGCAAAACAAAGAGGTTATTATTTCTCAAAAGAAATTTTGCAAATATATTCTAAAATCGAAAATATATAAATACTTCCGCTAACAAGGGTTTGCCAAAGCTCCTTCAGCAAGCATCAAACCTTGGCGGCAATTTTTAAACCTACACTAAATGGAATTCACTCCAAAAGAATATGACTTCTTTATTAGTCATGCATCAGAAGACAAAGAAAACTTTGTAAGACCGTTGGCGAATGAATTAATTCAACTAGGATTTAAAATTTGGTACGATGAATTAACATTAAAATTAGGTGATTCTCTATTTGAGGAAATTTCAAACGGAATAAAAAAATCAAATTTCGGAATAGTAGTTATAAGCAAAAACTTTCTAAAAAAAGAATGGACAAAAAAAGAGCTCAATGGATTAATTAATAAAGAAATTTTTACCAGCAACAAGGTAATTTTACCTGTTTGGCTCGACATAACCGCAAAAGAAATTTTTGACTTCTCTCCAATTTTGGCAGATAAAGTTTCCGTCTCTGTTAAAAATGATGAAATTAACAAAGTAATATCTCAAGTTCTTTCTATTACCAAATCAGAAATTATTGGAATAGATTTAGTCAAAAAGAAAATAAATTTTTTGAATAATTGTAATGATGATGAAAGAAAAAAATACTTGATAGATACCGAAACCAGAATAAAAAATCTAGTTTATTTCGAAGAGGCTTATTATAATTGGTTTTGTTCTGATGATGCTTTTGGAGGCGAAGAATGGGATGATTTTTTAGCAGAAAAAAAAAGATATGAATTACAAAATGCATATAATCTTCCATACAATGTAACTTATAATCCGGAATTTGAATCAGGATATGATATGAATTTAATCATTAGGCTTGCGAAAAAATGGATTTTAAAAAAAGCAACCGTTGAAGAGATTAATGAACTAATATTTTTAGTGGACTGGTATCATGAACTTGATTTACCATATATTCTTTGGGGTTTTACAGATGAATCGCTTGAAGATTTTGAAACGCACGATTTATGTTTTCTAGGAGCATACCAAATAAAATCAAGCAAAAGAATTACTACTAGTGAACAAATTGAAAATGCTGCGAAAAAAGTTTTCTCTCGATATTATGGAAAAAAAATTAATAACTAATAATCCATTTCTAAAATTTCTACCTTCAATGGCAATCAACATTCCCCTGCACAAACAAACTCATATTAGATGGAGAAACATACGGAATTCCTAATCCTAAACCTCTGAGAATAAATAAAACCCCTATAATGACTGCAACGTAAGGAATTGCTTTTTGAATTTTATTTCGAAAGGGCAGTTTCAGTAAAGAATGAATATAAACTACGATTGTCATTAAGGGTATAGTTCCTAATCCGAACAAAAGCATATACAAAACGCCTAAACCGGCACTTTGCATCGCTATGGCTCCAAATAAAGCCACATATACCATTCCGCAGGGCAGGAAACCGTTTAATAATCCAATGGTGAAAAGAGATTTGTAGCTTTTGTTTTTAAACTGTTTGCCTAAAGTCGATTTTATATTTGAAATCACTTTATAAACCGGTTTTGAGAAATTGTATTTTGAAAAGATGCTTTCCGGAATCAAAACAGCAGCAATCATCGCCAAACCAATAAAAATAGACATTTTCTGTTGTAATCCGGCCAGGAAAAAACCTCTTCCCAATAATCCAAAAATCAGTCCGATTGTGGCGTAGGCTGTTAATCTTCCCAAATGATAGGTGATAATCTGCGTTACTTTTTTAGCTTCATTTTGATGGTCAACCGGAAGCATCATCGCAATTGGACCGCACATCCCAACGCAATGCAAACTGCTGATAAGACCTAATATGAAAGCTGAAAATAACATTTTTTATTAATTTACGTAGATAACTTCTTTGGTCAAGTATTTTTTGCCTTCATACTGCCATTCCATGTTGACATCCCAGCGTCCTTTTACTAATTTCTTTTGCGGAATAAGCAAAGTCGAATTGGTCAGGACAATCTGAGTATTGAAATCAAACTTTTTGTTTGAAGGACGATACAGCAAAACGTTTCCTTTGAGTTTATTGCTTTCAAAAGTTTTAGGAAAAGTGATTCTGACTCCTTCTTCAATATACTTAATCGAAGGTTTGTACTGTAAATCATGCGCGTTCTGAATACGCGCCATTTCCTCCTGAAAATGCGAATCGTGTTTGTAATATTCTTCAACAACCAAATCATTGTCGTATTTGCTGTTGGATTGTACTTCAAAAACAAAATATAAAATAAAGGTCATAAACAATCCGAATGCTATGACAATTCCTGTTCCCCAATTGATTTTCATATTTGTAGATTTTTTAATTAAAACTTCTCGGTCCTAAAAAATTGGTAGTAGTAGTTTCTAATAATTCGTTGCCGTTGTAAACACCAATTTTAACTTTGGTTTTATCGCTTTCCAGCAGCACTTCATTGATTTCGATGAATAAGGTTCCTTGTGAAATGCCTTCTTTTGCTACTTTAAAATGCTGTTCTCCCACCTTACTGATTTCGCCTTTCTGATCGATTAACTCAAAATGAATATCACTGTAATCCTTCATAGTCTTGTTTACGATTTTATACGTGTAAACGTTACTGATTTTATCCCCTTTATGCTGAAAAAGCTGTCCCGGCAAACGTAAAATAATCGCTTCGACATTGGTTCTTAAAAACAGCATTCCGACAAAAACACTCAACAGAATAAATAAAACTGCCGTATAACCTTTCATTCGGGCTGTGAATTTAAAAGTCTCTTTTTTCTCTATTTCGTCTTCAGAAGCATAACGAATCAATCCTTTTGGCAAACCAACCGAATCCATAATCGAGTCGCATTCATCGATACAGGCTGTGCAATTGGTACATTCCAACTGAGTTCCGTTTCGAATATCTATTCCCATTGGGCAGACATGCACACATTGATGGCAATCGATACAATCTCCTTTTCCGGTTAAAGCCCTGTCTTCTTTTTTATTGAATTTTGCACGACCCTGCTCCTTTTCACCACGCACAAAATCATAGGCTACATTTATGGATTTATTGTCTAAAAGAACGCCTTGCAATCGACCATACGGACAGGCGATAATACAAACCTGCTCACGGAACCATACAAAAACAAAATAAAAAACACCTGTAAAAATTAGTAGTGCAATAAAATTACTTGCCTGCGAAACAGGTCCTTGCTCTATCATCAAAAACAAAGTATCACTGCCAACCAAATAAGCCAGAAAAACATTGGCTATACCAAAGGAAATCAAAAAGAAAATTATCCATTTCGTGAGTCTTTTTCGGATTTTTTCTGCGTTCCATTCCTGTCTCGCCAAACGTGATTGAGCACCGCGGTCACCGTCTATCCAATATTCGATTCGGCGGAAAACCATTTCGAGAAAAATAGTCTGTGGACAAATCCATCCGCAAAAAATCCTTCCAAAAACAACGGTAAAAAGAATTACAAACACAACCCCAACGAGCATGGAAATCACAAAAAGATAAAAATCCTGCGGCCAGAAAGGCAATCCAAAAATATTAAAACGACGTTCTATGATATTGAACATCATAAACTGGTTTCCGTTAATTTTTATAAACGGATTAGCAATCAGAATCCCCAATAAAATATAACTGACTATTTTGCGATACTCGTAAAACTTACCAGACGGTTTTTTAGGGAAAATAAACTTTCGTTTTCCGCCTTCATCAATAGTTCCGATGGTATCTCTAAAAGCTTCGTCTGGTAAATTTGACATGGTAATTATTTTTTAACTGCTGTACTATCTGTTGTTTTATTTGCTGTAGCATCTTTTTTCGTAGCGTTTTCGTCTACCCAAACTTCTCCTTCAGCTTCTTTGGCATCTTTTGGATTACTTCCCTGCAAAGACAAAATGTAACTTGCCACTTTTTGAATCTCTTTTGGTTTCATACCATTTGTTTTCCATGAAACCATTCCTTTTCCGTCGCGACCTCCGTTTGTTATGGTGTGGAATACATTTTTAATTCCACCACCCAAAATCCATTTATCGTCTGTTAAGTTTGGTCCGATTTGCCCTCCGGCATCTGCTCTATGGCAGGCTGCGCAATTGGTCATGAAAATTTCTTTTCCGGCAGCCAAACTTGGTTCATCAGTAAGCAGAACCACTGTTTTTTCATCCATCAGATCCGGAGCGGTTTTTAGGTATTCTTCTACCTCAATTTTTGCCTGAGCCATTTCTTTTTTCAATTCCATTTCCTGATTGTCTCCGCCAAAAACATCGAAGTAAAAGACATAGACAACTCCAAAAACAATACAGATATAGAATAAATACACCCACCATGGCGGCAAGTTATTGTCTAACTCTTTGATTCCGTCATAATCGTGATCCATCAACAAGTCACCTTCTTTTTCAATTGGTTCTGTCTTCGTAAGTTTGTGCATCAAATTCTTAAACCAGGTACTTTCCTGTAAACTCAGACTTTCTTCGTATGCCAGTTTTTCTTTTTCTTCCGGAGATAATAATTGATACATTACTCTGTTAACTGCACTAAGTGTAATTTCGATAGCAATCAAAATGAACAGAAAAACAAACAAAAAAACAGCTACCATTGGGTATTTTATAAAAGCAGCCCTGTCACCCGAGTCTATACAATATTCCATCAAACCAAATACGATGAAAAAAATAATGGGTAATCTTACATATACTGGAAAAAACTTTTTCATGTTAACTGTCTTTTGAAATTATACTATCTTCTAAAGGTATTTCACTCATTTGCTGAATTTTATCTTTAGTATAGGAGAACACCCAAAAACCTAAACCGACAAAAAACAGGAAGAAAATCATGAGGGAAAGAATCGGGTAAATTTCGATACCCGCGATTGTTTCCATATTGTGTTTTATTTGTTCAAACATAATGCTGTTATTTTGATGTTTCTTTTACTTTAATATCAGTTCCAAGTCTTTGTATGTAAGCTATTAATGCTACAATTTCTCTTTCGTTCATCGGAACAAATTTTTCACCTTTTGCAGCAGCTTTTTTTCTACTTTCCTCATAACTTTTTACATAATCAGGATCGTTTTCTAAGCTTTTTTCGATTGTAAGGGCCTGATTTCTTAAGGTTTTTTGTGCATTGGCAACTTCTGCTTCTGAATAAGGAACACCAAGCGTAACCATAACTTTCATTTTCTTTTCAATTAATGAAATATCCAGTGGTTTATTATCAAACAGCCATTTATAACCCGGCATAATAGACCCTGCAGAAGTACTTTGCGGATTCCACATATGATTGAAATGCCAGTTATCGTTATACTTACCGCCTACTCGCTGCAAATCAGGACCTGTACGTTTCGATCCCCACAAGAAGGGATGATCGTAAACAAATTCACCTGCTTTTGCCTGAGGCCCGTAACGTTCAACTTCGCTTCTAAACGGACGAACCGATTGTGAATGACAGCCCACACAGCCTTCACGGATGTATAAATCACGACCTTCTAATTCTAACGGTGTATATGGTTTTACACTCGAAATGGTTGGAATATTTGATTTTACCATAATCGTTGGCACAATCTGAATAATACCTCCAATTAAAATCGCAATCGTAGCCAGAATTGATAACTGAATCGGTTTTCTTTCTAACCATGAATGGAATTTTTCTCCACTGATTCTACCACTTTTGATAGTCTGTAATGCAGGAGCCTGAGCCAATTCGTCTTCAATTGTACTACCTGCTTTAACTGTCATTATAATATTGTAAACCAGCGTCAGCATTCCGATTAAGTAGAAAGTTCCACCAATAGCTCTCATCCAATATAGAGGCATAATTGCTGTAACGGTTTCAAGGAAATTTCCATACGTTAAAGTCCCGTCAGGGTTAAACTGTTTCCACATAGAGGCCTGCTGAAAACCAGCGACGTACATTGGAACAGTATATAAAATAATTCCTAAGGTTCCAATCCAGAAATGGAAATTGGCTAATTTAGTAGAGAACAGTTGGCTTTTGGTCATTCGCGGAATCAGCCAGTAAATAATACCAAACGACATAAATCCGTTCCATGCCAAAGCACCTACGTGTACGTGCGCTACAATCCAGTCCGTATAATGCGCAATAGCGTTTACATTTTTAAAAGAAAGCATTGGACCTTCAAAAGTTGCCATTCCGTACCCTGTAATGGCTACCACAAAGAATTTCAACACAGGTTCAACACGGACTTTATCCCATGCACCTCTTAAGGTCAAAAGTCCGTTGATCATACCTCCCCAGGATGGGGCTATCAGCATAACTGAAAACGCTACACCTAAATTCTGAGCCCAGTTTGGCAAAGCTGAATATAATAAATGGTGTGGTCCGGCCCAGATATAAATGAAAATCAATGACCAAAAGTGAATAATCGACAATCGATACGAATAAACTGGTCTGTTGGCCACTTTAGGAATAAAATAATACATCAATCCTAAGAATGGAGTCGTCAGGAAAAATGCCACCGCATTATGCCCGTACCACCATTGTACCAAAGCGTCCTGAACACCTGCATAAACCGAATAGCTTTTAAGGCCTGAAACCGGAATTTCGATATTATTGAAAATATGCAAAACCGCAACTGTAACGAATGTCGCAATGTAAAACCAAATCGCTACATATAAATGACGCTCTCTCCTTCTTAGCATTGTACCAATCATATTGATTCCCATTACCACCCAGATTAACGCAATTGCGATATCAATAGGCCATTCCAATTCAGCATATTCTTTTGAAGACGTATAACCTAATGGCAACGTAATAGCAGCAGCAACAATAATAAGCTGCCATCCCCAGAAATGCAGGTTACTCAAAAAGTCACTGAACATTCTGGCTTTCAGCAATCTTTGCAGCGAATAATACATTCCTGCAAAAAAAGCATTCCCTACAAAGGCAAAAATTACCGCATTGGTGTGTAAAGGTCTTAGTCGTCCGTAACTAAGCCACGAAATCCCATCGGTCATATTGGGAAAAAGGTACATCACCGCGAGGGTTAGTCCGACTAACATTCCTACCACTCCAAAAAGAATGGTGGCATAAATGAATTTCTTTACAATTTTGTTGTCGTAATAAAACTGTTCCATAATTAAACTTGTTTTTCTTCTGTTGGTGAATTATTATTTTGAGAGGTGATTTTGGTTTCATCATCAAAAAGCATTCTGACAGATGGCGTGTAATCATCATCATACTGCCCCGATTTGACTGCGATTATAAAAGCAATAAAAAATCCGATTGCTACGCAGATACTGACTGAAATTAACAGGTAAATGACACTCATATTCTTGATTTATATAAGCAAAATTAGCACGTTGGGTATTCTTAAAATATGATAATTATCATAGTAAGACGTGCATCCTGATTTATTTTTGATTCGCATAAAAATTGCTCATCAGGATTACAAAACTCACAATCGTAATGGTACTCAACGGCATAATGATCGCAGCCACCAACGGAAGTAAGTTTCCGGTAACAGCAAATGAGAGCCCCACTACATTATAAAGGAGCGATAAAACAAAACTCATTTTGATGATCCTGATGGATTTGTGGGATAATTTTAAAAAGTAATCCAATCGTGAAAATTCATTCGCATCCAATATAGCATCACAAGCGGGAGAAAATACATTGACATTTTCAGATATCGAAATTCCAACATTGCTTTGAGCCAAAGCTCCGGCATCATTTAAGCCATCACCCACCATCATGACATTAAGCCCGTTTTTTTGCAAGTTTTTAATAAATTCCAGCTTCTGTTCCGGTTTTTGATTGAAAATAAGTTCGGTATCTTTTGGTAAAATAGATTCTAAATTGCCTCTTTCTCCATCATTATCTCCAGAAAGGACTTTTATTCGATGGCTTTTACTTAAAGTTGAAAATAACGTTTCAAGACCATCTCTATACTGATTTTGGAAATTGAATCTTCCATAGTAAATCGTATCAATTTTGACATGAAGCGATGTTCGTTCTATTTCTGATGTCTTTAGATTTGAATTTTCGACAAATGTTGATGAACCAATTTTTATTTCCTTTCCATCAATAGTTGCTAAAATTCCTTTTCCGGTAATTTCCTGAAAATCGTCAATTTTAATTTTTCTAAATTCCGGTAAAAAGTCATACAGCATTCTGCTTAACGGATGATTGGAAGCTCGAAGCACATTTTTAATCAGTACATTATATTCATCAGAAAGTGGATTTCCTTCGTATACAATATTTGATTTTTTATTCGTTGTAATAGTTCCCGTTTTATCAAAAACAATGGTATCTACTTTTGCCAGTTGTTCAATCACCAAAGCATTTTTAAGATACATTTTCTGCTTTCCCATTATCCTGAGAATGTTTCCAAACGTAAATGGTGCTGTCAATGCCAGTGCGCATGGACACGCTACAATCAAAACTGCTGTAAAAACATTAAAAGCAATATTGGCATCAATAAAAATCCAGTAGCCAAAACCTGCAAATGCAATCAGTAGTAAAATTGGAGTGAAATACCGGCTTATGGCATCTGTTAGGGTTTTATGTTTCTGATCCACTTTTTTCTGAAAAATTTCATTGCTCCATAATTGCGTCAGGTAACTTTGTGAAACCGAATGCAGCACTTCCATTTCGATTACTTTTCCAATCTGTTTTCCTCCGGCAAAAACTTTATCTCCGGATTTTTTAGTAATCGGAACTGCTTCTCCGGTTACAAAACTATAATCTATTTCAGCTTTCTCACTAATCAATATTCCATCAACAGGAATTAGCTCCTGATTCCGAATTAATAGCCTGTCGCCTTTTAAAACATCATAAATCGGAACACTTTCTTCTGATGTATTCGAATTGATTCGGGTAACTGCAATTGGAAAATACGATTTAAAATCTCTTTCGAAACTCAGAAAACTATACGTTTTTGTCTGAAACATTTTCCCCAGCAGCATGAAAAAAACCAAACTTACGAGACTGTCAAAAAAACCCGGCCCGTGATCCATCAGCATATCATAAGAACTGCGGATAAACATAACTATAATTCCCAAAGCAATCGGAATATCGATGTTCAGCATTCTGGTTTTGATACTATGATAAGCCGAAAGATAATAACCACTCGCCGAATACAGAAAACTTGGCAATGCTAAGACAAAAATTAATCCTCTAAAAAATGGTCTGTAATTGTCCAGCCAAAACTCTTTCATCTCGAAATATTCCGGAAATGACAACAACATAATGTTTCCAAAACAAAAGAAGGCAACACCAAGTTTGTAAGTCAGCGTCCTGTCAACTTTTGTTTTTCCTGTTTCATAATTTTCTAAACTAATGTAAGGTTCATAACCAATTGAACTCAGCAAATAGACAATTGATTTGAGGGAAACTGTTTCAGAATTGAATGTGATTCGGACTTTCTTTTCCGGAAAATTAACCTGCGACATACTGATTCCTTTTTGCAAACGGTTAAGATTTTCAAGAAGCCAAATACAGGAACTGCAATGAATATGCGGAATATTTAAAGAAACAATTGAAGTTTTTCCTTCCTGAAATTCCAAAACTTTTGAAAGGATTGCTTCATTGTCCAGAAAATCATATTTGCCCTGAATGTCCTGTGGAGTGGCACCTGGCGATTTTTCAAAATCGTAATAGGAAGTCATATCATTAAGACTAAAGATTTCATACACTGTTTTACAGCCAACACAACAAAACTTCCTTTTATCAAAATTGATTACTTCATTTTTAGGAATGCTAAGCCCACAATGAAAACAACTCTGCTCATTCATAATTTGTTTCTTTTACGCAACAAATATTCCAAATAAGAACAGACTATAACTATGACATTTATCATGTTAGAGTGAATACAATTATTCAAAGAAATGAATAGAAAATTATTAAGAATCGTTTTCTTTTAGGGTATTTTCAGAAATTATCTAACCTACGAAAGTGAATATTAGTTAATTTTGCAGTAAATATTTTTGCTATGAACAAATGTGACCAATGCATCGTAAGACAACTCTCTTCTTTAAAAGCGCTTAATAAAGAGGAAGTTGTCAAATTGGCTAATAGTAAAACAACCCACAAAATCAAAAAAGGTGAGGCCATTTTTGAAGAAGGTGAAGTCACAAATGGTGTTTTTTGTGTGAAAGATGGTATTGGAAAACTCTCAAAATTAAGTGCTAACGGAAAAGACCAAATTGTAAAACTGGTCAAATCAGGAGAGCTTTTGGGACAACGCTCGATGATTAGCAACGAACCCGCAAATTTATCAGCAAAAGCAATTGCCGACATGGAAGTTTGTTTTATTCCGAAATCAGAAATCATACATTTCTTTAATAACAACAATCAATTCTCAATGAACCTAATGCAATCGGTTTGTGAAGATTTGAAAGACTCTGAAAACGACAAAATTGCCCTCGTACAAAAAACCGTAAAACAAAGACTCGCAGAAACCTTATTACATTTGCATGACGCGTTTGGTGAAAATGCAGACAAGACATTGAAAGTTCAGCTTACAAGGGAAGAACTGGCAGGCATGATTGGTACTGCCACAGAAAGCTGCATTAGGTTATTATCTGATTTTAATAAATTAGAATTGATAGAATTAACAGGTAAAAAAATCGTACTAAAAAATGTAAAAGCCTTAAAAAAACTGGCTGAACAATTATAGTTTTTTAGCTTCATTCCAAAATACATCCATTTCTGCCAGAGTCATATCCATTAAAGGTTTTCCTAATTCACCGGCTTTATTTTCTAAATACTGAAAACGCTTGATGAATTTTTTATTGGTTCTTTCTAAAGCATCTTCGGGATTTACATTTAAAAATCTGGCATAATTTATCATAGAGAATAAAACATCGCCAAATTCGGCTTCAATTTTGTCCTGATCTCCGGATTTTACCTCAACCTGCAACTCTTCCAGTTCCTCCTGTACTTTATCCCAAACCTGATGAGGTTCTTCCCAGTCAAAACCTACACCTTTTACTTTGTCCTGAATTCGGCTCGCTTTTACCAAAGCAGGCAAACTTCTTGGAACACCTTCTAAAACTGATTTTTTTCCTTCTTTGAGCTTTAGTTTTTCCCAGTTTTGTTTGACTTCTTCTTCATCTTTAACAACAGTGTCACTATAAATATGAGGGTGACGATGAATCAATTTATCACAGATTTCATTACACACATCGGCTATATCAAAATCTTTCGTTTCTGAACCTATTTTGGCGTAAAAAACGATGTGAAGCAATAAATCTCCCAGTTCTTTTTTAACTTCATTCAGATCATTATCTAAAATAGCATCTCCTAATTCATACGTTTCTTCAATGGTCAGGTGTCGCAGTGTTTGCAAAGTTTGCTTTTTATCCCAAGGGCATTGCTCACGAAGTTCATCCATGATAATTAATAATCTTTCGAAAGCCTTAAGCTGAAGTTCTTTGCTCATTTTGTGGAGTTTTTTTATTGTAACCTTATAGTGTAAAAGTAAAAAATCCTGTCAAGAAAACATCTTAACAGGATTATATATTTGAATGTAGAAACTACTATTCTTCTTTTTTAGCTTTTGCTTTTTTTGCAGGAGCTTTCTTTACAGGTTCTTCTACAGCAATTTCTTCAGATGTAGAAGTTGCAGCAGGAGCTTCATCCGTAACCAGTCCTTTTGCCTGAAGCATGTTATACCAGTTTAGTACTTTTTTAATATCTGAAGGATATACTCTTTCTTCATCATATTCCGGTAAAATTTCTTTGAAATAAGCTGTTAATTTTGCATTATCCTCTTTGTGTGAAATCGCCTGACCTTTGTTTTCTTTAACTGCAATACGCTGCATTACTTCTGTCAAAGGTTTCTCACCTTCATAAGTATAAATTGAAATTTCTGATAATAAACTTACGTTACTTTTTAAGTTTACAGTAATTTTTTTTCCGTCTAATAATGATTCTGCCACAAAGCCTGTACGTGTTTGCACTTTCAAAGCGTATAAACCCGGTTTCCCGGAAATGGCTAAAATTTTGTCTAAATTCATGCTTATTAAATTTGTATTAGGAATTTTTGATTTTTTCTATTTTAGGTTCTAAAATTCAGAACAATTATCTGCCTTTTTTAGCAGCTGCAAACCTCATTCTGTATTCCTGAGATGTTTTTCCTTCAGTAATATTTTTTAATTTTTTCTGAATCAGACGTTTTTTCAGAGAAGAAATTTTATCCGTAAATAAAACACCTTCGATATGATCGTATTCATGCTGAATTACTCTTGCAATAAGTCCATCAAAAACTTCTGTTTTCATTACAAAATCTTCCTCACAATATTCAAGTGTTACGGTAGGTTTTCTGTAAACATCTTCACGAACATCAGGAATACTTAAACATCCTTCGTTAAAACTCCACTCTTCTCCTTCTTCTTTAAGAATTTTAGCATTGATAAAAGTCTTTTTAAAACCTTTTAAGTTCTTTTGCTCATCCTCTTTTAATTCTTCGTCATCGCTAAAAGGAGTTGTATCAATAACAAACAAACGAATTGCAATACCTACCTGTGGTGCGGCAAGCCCTACACCGTAGGCATTGTACATTGTCTCGTACATATTCGCTAATATTTCTTTTAAGTTTGGATAATCCGGCGTAATTGCCTCACCAACTTTTCTTAAAACAGGATCCCCATATCCTACAATTGGTAAAATCATCTATATTGTATTATTTTATTAATTTACTGAAAAATTTCCTCCAATTCTTCAAATTATTAGGAGTCAAAAATAGTAAAAAATAGTCAATGAGCATTTGAAAATAATATATTAAATCTCATTTTGGTCCTTCATTAAAATCTCAGCTATAATTATGCCAAATTATCTTACCTTTGTTTTAAACCAATTTATATGTTAGATCGCATTGCAAAATTCACCAACAGCACCTCGTTTTTAAATGCCACAAAAGTAACTATTGCCTCAGTAGTACCTGTTTTAGTTTTGAATTTTCTGGGATATTTTGAAATTGGTTTTACCATTGCATTAGGTGCTTTTTATACGTATCCCAGCGACATTCCAAGTACTTTAAGCCACAAAATAAAAGGATTAATTGTAGCTTCTTTTATTGTTTCCGGTGTAAATTTGTTAGTCAATTTTGCCTATCCCTATCCTTATATATTTTATCCTTTTTTAGGATTTTTACTTTTTTTATGCTCTATGATATCAGTCTACGGGCAACGGGCAACTTTGGTTTCTTTTTCGGCATTAATTTCTATTTCGTTATCATTTGGGCATTTACATCAGGGTTGGGATGCATTTGCATACTCCAGTTATATTTTTATTGGAGGTATTTTGTATTTAATTGTTTCTCTCATTTTTCATTTTGTACAACCCTATAAATATATCGAGCTTGAAATTGCCGAAGGAATTAAATTAACTGCAAAGTATTTAAAACTAAGAGGTGATTTATGGAGTCCCGAAGCGAACAGGAAAACAATAATTGAAAAACAATTAGGTATTCAGGTAGAACTAAACGAAATTCATGAAGATTTACGAAAGGTGCTTATAGGAAATCAAAGCAGTACCGCAACCAGTCAAAACCGAAAGATGTTACTGGTTTTTATCACTTTGGTCGAAATTCAGGAACTGGCTTTGTATACTTCTTTCGATCACAGTAAAATTCAGGAAAAATTTGCCAGACATCCGGATGTTATAAGAACCTATCAAAATGTAGCTTATAAACTGGCCTCGACCTTAAAAAAGCTTTCTAAAAACGTTCATCATATTGCCGTTTACGTAGATAAAAACGATTTAAAGAACGAACTTGATGCTCTTGAATTTGCTATTTTTGACTATGAAAAAACATTAGGAAAAGAAGAAGCCGCTGAAGGAGTTCTGATGCTGACCAACATGCTGAAATATGCTAAAAATCAGGTTGGAAAAATAAAAATTATCCAGCGGGCACTTTCTCTTGCCATGCAGTCCTATAAACTTAAAGATAAAGATAAAGAACTGGAAAAGTTTTTAACCCCGCAGTATTACCCTTTACGCACACTAACTGAAAATTTAAGTTTTTCATCCTCAATTTTCAGACATTCGGTTCGATTAACAATCACCATTTTAATAGGTTTTATTATTGGAAAATTTCTTCCGTTTCAAAACGTATATTGGATTTTATTGACTATCATAGTAATCATGCGACCTGGTTATGGTTTAACCAAAGAGCGTTCTTATAATCGTATTTTTGGGACAATATTAGGAGGATTATTAGCATTTGGAATCGTTTCACTTGTACAGAACCATATTGCTTTGAGTATTTTTTCGATTATTTGTATGCTTCTTGGAATTTCCTTTACACAGATTAATTACAAAATTAGTGCAACTTTTGTGACGATGTACGTCGTTTTTATTTATGGAATTTTAGTTCCAAATGTTGTTGAAGTAATTCAGTTTAGGATATTAGATTCACTGGCCGGAGCGATCCTGGCTTTTCTTGCCAATCAATTTTTATGGCCTGCGTGGGAATTTATCAATACCCCTATACATATTGAAAACTCAATTCGGGCTAATCGTACTTATCTTAAAGAAATTGCGGATTTTTATAATAAAAAAGGAGAAATACCCACTTCATACAGATTAGCAAGAAAAAATGTTTTTATCGAAATCGGCAATTTAATGACATCTTTTCAGCGTATGATGCAAGAGCCTAAATCAAAACAGAAAACACTTCCGTTAGTCAATAAATTAGTAGTTTTAAATCATTCCCTACTTTCTGCTTTAGCTTCTTTATCAACATACATTCAGGCACACCAAACCACATCAGCCTCAGAATCCTTCAATTACATTATAAAAACTATTTTATTAAATTTAGACCATTCGATTTCGATATTAAAAAATGAAACTATACTAACCGATACTTTTTTTGACAAGGAAGATGTGACTTTGCAATTTGAAGAAATGAAACGTAAAAACTTTACTCGTTTGGCAACAGATGAAGAACTGGATAAAGAGACAAGACAAGCTAAAATGCAGGAAGCACAAATGGTAATTGAACAGCTGATATGGATGAGCAATCTAGCCGAAAAAATATTAAAAATCACAAAAGACTTTAAAGCAACAAATCCAGATTAATTCATCTGGATTTGTTTTATATATTCAATAAAATGAAATAATACGACTCTTACTTTAACTTTAAAACTTCAGAAGTCTGTTTTCTGATTTCAGTTAAAAGTTCCGGTTTGTCATTTAAAGTCTGTCCGTAAGAAGGAATCATATTTTTCAATTTTGCTTCCCATTCCGGCGTTTTAATCTGATCTGAAAAACATCTTCCAATTAAATCAACCATAATTGAAACTGCTGTAGAAGCTCCTGGAGACGCCCCTAATAAAACTGCCAATGTTCCGTCATGCGTATTAATAACTTCTGTTCCAAACTCTAAAACCCCACCTCCGTTTTCACCTTTTTTGATGACCTGAACACGCTGACCTGCTTTTTCAAGAACCCAGTCTTTAGATCTTGCTGACGGTAAATATTCACGCAAAGCCTTAATTCTGTCTTTTGGAGACTGACGAACCTGCTCAATTAAATATTTTGTTAGCGGAATATTATTAAATCCCGCTGATAGCATCGGAATTAAGTTGTTTGCTTTTATAGATAATGGTAAATCTAAATAAGATCCATTTTTTAAGAAACGGGTTGAAAATCCTGCGAAAGGTCCAAAAAGTAATGCTTTTTCACCATCAATTACACGTGTATCAATGTGAGGTACCGACATTGGCGGAGCACCAACACTTGCTTTCCCGTATACTTTTGCCTGATGTTTGGCGATAACTTCCGGATTTGTACATTTTAGCCATTGCCCACTTACCGGGAAACCTCCATAACCATCTCCTTCAGGTACATTTGCTTTTTCCAATAATGGCAACGAGCCTCCACCTGCACCAATAAATACAAATTTAGTATATGCTTTTCTTTTTTGCCCAGACCCAAGATCTGTTATTTTAATTCTCCATGATTTATCATCACGCTGTTTTAATTTTTGAACTTCATGATTAAAATACAAAGAAACACCGTCTAATTTCTCTAAATAATTAAACATACTTCTTGTCAACGCACCAAAATTTACATCGGTACCAATGGCCATTGTAGTAGCTGCCAGTTTTTCGTCAGGCTGTCTTCCTTCCATAACTAATGGCATCCATTGCTTCAACTGCTCAAAATCAGAGCTAAAAAGCATTTCAGCAAATAATGGGTTCTTTTGCAAAGCCTCAAAACGAGTTTTAAGGTATTTAACATTTTTATCTCCCCATACAAAACTCATATGCGGAACACTTTTAATAAAATTTTCTGGTGAAGGAACTTTATTTTGCTGAACTAAATAAGACCAAAACTGTCGGGAAACTTCAAAAGCTTCAGCAATACTGATAGCCTTTTTTGGATCTACAGAACCATCGGCCTTTTCAGGAGTATAATTTAATTCACAAAAAGCAGAATGTCCCGTTCCGGCATTGTTCCATGCATCAGAACTTTCAGCTGCTGCAACATCTAATCTTTCATAAATTTCAATCTTTATATCAGGCTGTAATTCTTTCAAAATTACCCCAAGAGTAGCACTCATAATTCCAGCTCCAATAAGCACTACTTCACTATTGGAACGTATTGTATTGTCAGACATAACACTATTTTATTTTAAAATGCAAAGGTATCTCATATCAACTCAAAAAAAAAGGTTTTTCGACATGATAATAGTTAGATAATTACATTTTTTTCTAAATAAAGTGAAATTTATTGCCCAAAAAGTTAAAAACGATTAGAAGAAAGATAGTCCTGAAGCATAATCGTTGCGGAAATTTCATCAATCAGTGCTTTGTTCTGACGCTGTTTTTTACTGAGACCGCTATCGATCATTGTTTGAAAAGCCATTTTTGAAGTAAAACGCTCATCTACCCGAACGACTTTCATATCCGGAAAAATATTAGAAAAATGAGTTACAAAACCTTTAATCACAGAAGCACTTTCAGATGGCTGGCCGTTCATTTGTTTTGGCTCGCCAATCAACACAGCTTCGACTTTTTCTTTGGCAAAATAATCCTTCAGAAAATCAATTAAAGTATTAGTTGGAATCGTGGTTAAGCCCGATGCAATAATCTGCATTTCATCAGTAACGGCTATTCCAGTTCGCTTTTGTCCGTAGTCTATGGAGAGAATTCTTGGCATTTTCAAATTTTTAAGCAAATTTAAACTAAAATACTCTTTTATATTTTAAAATACCAATAACATAAATCGTTTCTTCTTCTTTGTCAATCCTAATAATTGTAGTATAACCTTTGAAAACATAGTCTCGATAAATTTCATTTTCAAAATAAATAGATTTTTTAAAATGAAACGGATTAACTAAATCATTTTTAAGTTTTTTAACTAAATCATTTTTAAAATTTCTGGCTGCACTAGGTTTATCTTTGGCTATGAAGTCTACAATATCATTTAAGTCATGATTAAATTCAATAGTTAATTTAATCTTCATATTTTGAAATTGTTTTTTCAAGTAAAACATCTAATTCTTCAAAAGTGCTATATTGAGCAGTGCCTTTAGTAATTTTCTCTGCTCTTTCATGCAGTTTTCTTTTATTTTCCTTAAAATCAGACTCATAAAAAGTATCTTCTTCGACAATTTTTAATTCATCAGAAGAAAATGAACTCAATAATTCTAAGATTTTCTCCTTAATTTCTGATTTAAATTCTAATCTAATTGCTTCCATAATACTTTCATTTACAATACAAATATAAGTGTTTTTAGGCTTTATTTCTATTATCTGGTTTACCAATTCTTAGCAGCAATGGAAATGTAACTTCCTGATTGTTCTTTTGCCACGAAACCTTTAATTCATCATAAATCAGATCTATTGGATTTTGATTCTTTTTTGAAATATAATGCTGTACAGAAGACCAAGTCTGAAGATATCCGATAAGCATTTCGAAACTCCATGTAAATTCATTTTGAAATTTCTGTGCCGGAATTTCTTCAAACGGAAACGGAATATTCTCATAATTTTCATCCAGATACTTTCTTTCCGCATCCCAGTAAGGACCTACAATATTATAATAAAAAGATCTCAAAATTTTATCTGAATCCGGATTGGTAAAAAACAACCCGTAACCCAGTATTGCAAAAATGCCATCTGGTTTTAATATTCTGAAAATTTCTTTATAAAAGACTTCAAAATCAAACCAGTGTACAGCTTGTGCTACAACAATCAAATCAAATTGCCGGTTTTCGAAAGAAGTTTTCTCAGCAGATTCTTTGCTGTACATTATATTATCTGCCAGAATTGCATTATCCAGCTGCTTTTGACTAATATCTGTTGCAAATACTTTTTTAAAATAAGCTGAAAGTTTATGAGCAACCTGACCGTTTCCTGTAGCTAGGTCAAGTGCTGTAGATTTGTTATCTACAAATGAAATGATGTATTCAATCATTTCATCAGGATACTGCGGACGAAATTTCGAATAATCAACTGCCTGTTTTGAAAAATTATCTTTCATGAATCCGAATTTTAAATCAATATATTAAAGGTATAACTTTTTCATCAGCCCACTTTTATAAAACACTCAAACTGCAAAAAATCCGCCCTGAAAAATTCAAAACGGATTTTAACCAAATTTAAAACAACTAAAAAAATTTATTACAATGCATTATCTACCGAATAATCTACTAAAAAAACCTCTCTCCTCTTCTTCATCTTCTGCCTTCATTTCATAATTAGCAAATTTTGACTGCGCTTTTTCATGTTCGTAAATCAGCTCCTTAATATATTCAACATAACTTCTCTTTTTTTCTTCGAGAAATCCAATGAGGTATTTTTCGCTAAACTCAACTCCACTGGCTGCTTCAATTTGCAGTAGTTTTTTGTAAAGTGGCTCTATGTGAAGCGAAATAACTTCGTGAGGTACAGCCTGCCTTCTTCCAAAATAATTTACAATCACACCGTTTTCATCTTTTGCAATTTCAAAATCAGTAATTACCCAGTAATACCTTCCTGACTTGGCTAAATTTTTTACTATGGCATGAAAGTTTTTTCCTTGTTTAAGGTTTTCCCAAAGCACTTTAAAAATAACTTTTGGCATATCCGGATGGCGAATAATATTATGTGGCTGTCCCATTAATTCATAATCTTCATAACCTGAAACATCTACAAAAACTTCATTGGCATATTCTATAATACCAAAAGCATTTGTCTTACTCATAATAACTTGTGTCTTGTCCCACGTGACTTCTTTATCAATAACTGCAATTCGGGTTTGAAGGTTGTTTTCCTGATTCATACTGGCTTTGATTAATTTCTAAATTCAATTCCTTCATCTTCTTCAGGAATTATTAGGCAAAACTACTTAGAAGAAAAATCATGAAATCTGATTTTTATCATATGATAACATTAAATAAATTGCATTTTGAAACTTTCTACCACCAGCAATTCTTATCAAATTAAACACAAAAAGTTAAACTTGTAACATTTTCAAATTGATTTACCTTTTTGATTTTACACAAATACCCTATCTTTGCCAAAAATTTAAACTTATGAGTTCTTTACAAACTATAATTGAACAAGCTTGGGAAAACAGAGCTTTATTACAAGAAGAAACAACTACTAATGCGATCAGAGAAGTTATCGAATTATTAGATTCAGGAAAACTTCGTGTTGCTGAACCAAAAGGTGACGGATGGCAGGTAAATGAATGGGTAAAAAAAGCAGTTGTGATGTATTTCCCTATCCAAAAAATGGAAACATGGGAAGCCGGAATCTTCGAATACAATGACAAAATGTTGTTAAAAAGAGATTACGCTGAAAAAGGTGTTCGTGTAGTTCCTGGAGCTTCTGCCCGTTATGGTTCTTATATTTCGAGTGGTGTTATCATGATGCCGAGTTATGTAAACATTGGCGCTTATGTTGATGCCGGAACAATGGTAGATACGTGGGCAACTGTTGGAAGCTGTGCTCAAATTGGTAAAGATGTACACTTAAGCGGCGGTGTTGGTATTGGAGGCGTTTTAGAGCCATTACAAGCAGCTCCTGTTATCATTGAAGATGGTGTTTTTGTAGGTTCACGCTGTATTGTTGTTGAAGGTGTTCACGTAGGTAAAGAAGCTGTTTTGGGAGCAAATGTTTGTCTTACTGCTTCTACTAAAATTATTGATGTTACCGGAGAAACTCCTGTAGAAATGAAAGGTTTTGTTCCTGCACGTTCAGTAGTAATTCCGGGAAGTTATACTAAAAAATTCGCTGCTGGTGAGTTTCAGGTTCCATGTGCCTTAATTATTGGTACGCGTAAACCATCTACAGATTTGAAAACTTCATTAAATAATGCGTTAAGAGAATACGACGTAGCTGTTTAATTCAAATTCTAAATATTTTAAATTCCAAATTCCAAAAATTATTGATTGGAATTTGGAATTTTTATTTTAAAAACTATTCCTATTTTTGCTTCAATTTGCAATCAATAAAACTATTTAACGCATGAAGGTACTTGTAATTCAAAACAAAATGATTGGTGATGTATTAACGAGTACTGTCATTTGCGAAACCATCAAAAAACATCAGCCAAATTGGGAAATTCATTACATGATCCAGCCTAATACTTTGGCTGTCGTTGAAAACAATCCTTTTATTGATAAAATCGTTTTTTTTGAACCTCAAAAGCACAAAGGTTTTTTTAAACTAATTTCTTTTGGAACCAGTTTAGCTTCAGAAAAATATGATGCTGTAATTGATGCTTACGGAAAATGGGAAAGCATTTTACCTGCTTATTTTTGTGGTGCAAAAATTAGAATCGGATTTAAAAAATGGTACACTTCACTGTTATTTACAAACATTATTATTCAAGAAAAAAATGTAGAAGGTTCAGCTGTTTACCACCGATTACAATTAGTTGAAGCGTTATTAAAAACTAAACCTGAGATAATATTTCCTAAAATTTATTTGACAGATACTGAAATAAATGAGGCCAAAATTGCGATGAAGGAACGATTGGATCCTGCATTAAAAATCATTATGATTAGCGTTCTCGGGAGCGGAAAAAGTAAAAGCCTGCCTCCTGAAAAAATGGCTGAAACTCTTAATATTATTGCCGAACAAGAAGTTCAGCTGCTTTTTAATTTCATGCCAAATCAGCAAGACGAAGCAAAAGTTATTTATGATTTATGCAAACCACAAACCCAGCAAAAAATTGTATTCGATTTTTACACTAAAGGTTTACGGGCATTTCTTGCCATTTTATCGCAATGTGATGCCTTAATTGGCAATGAAGGTGGTGCTGTAAACATGGCAAAAGCATTAAATATCAAAACCTTTACCATTTTTAGCCCGTGGATAAACAAATCGTCCTGGAATATGTTAAGCGACAAAGAAAATCATATCGCAGTTCACCTGAAAGACTACTTTCCGGATTTATACGAAAACAAACATCCAAAAGAATTTAAGGGTAAATCATTAGAACTATATGATAAGCTTGATAGTAATTTATATAAAGAATCTTTACAGGAATTTGTGAAACGTATTAGTTTATAAATTTTTCAAAATACCAATTTACCTGCTCTTGTAAACCTTGTTTGAGACTCACTTTGGGATTGTAATTCAATAAATTTCTTGCTTTATCAATTATTGCAGCCGTTTTGAGCTGGTCTCCTTTTCTTGGTGGCTGATTATCAATAATTAATTTTTTATTCATAATCTCCTCCACAGCAGTAATTCCTTCCTGTGTGGTATTTACTTCGTCTGTCCCCAGATTTATAATTTCACCGTCTACCAATTCTTCTTTTCCAATGATTGCTGCCAAACCTTCAACAATATCGCCTACATATGTAAAACTACGTTCATGATAAATGCTGCCTTCAAAAAGAGGAAAAGGTTTATCATAATACAAATTCTCAATCAGCTTAGTATATAACTTCTCAGGACGTTCACGTGGGCCGTAAACCGAATAAAGCCTTACTGAGCAAGCTTTTATCTTACCTTCAATTTTTAAGCTCAATACTAATTGTTCTGCTGCAAGTTTGGTAACTCCATAATAAGAAGCCGGTTTTGGGATAGCTGTTTCATTTACTGTAGCTTCTTTTCCGTAAACAGATGATGTTGCAATATTTACAAATAATTTTAAATCTGGATTGTACTTTACAACAGAATCAAGTAAATTTTGTGTTGCATAAATATTATTGTCTACATATTCATGCAATGGAGTTGCTGCAGAAATTCCCGGCTGTGCTGCTAAATGAAAAATATAATCATACTGATTTTCGAAAACCGATTTCAAATCAGCATTTAAATCTTCACGAAAAATAGTAACTCCTTTGTTGACTAAATCAGAAGCATTGATTTCTTTTAATTTTACATCATAATAATCATTAAAATTATCAATTCCAAAGACCAAATGTCCCATTGAAACTAATTTTTCACAAAGATGTGAAGCTATAAAACCTGCTGCTCCGGTAACTAATATTTTCATTTGCATTAAATTATTTTACAATTCCGTAAGGTGTCCAAACTATTTTTTTATCTCTTACTTCTTTTCTAATAGCCAAATTTGCGGCTAAAGATTCCGGAGTTTTATATCCTCTTGCATGATCCAGATGCAAAACTATTGCTTTATGTCGGATTTGTTTTCCTTTTACACCAAAATTCTCAAGTCGCTCTCCAAATTCTCTGTCTGGTCCGCCATATTTCATTCGTTCATCATAACCATTAATCGCAATCATATCTTCCTTAAAACCAGACGAATTACAGTTATTGAATGATGGTGTTGTTGGCGTTACAGAGTCTAAAATTGATGCTAACAATTTACCTGCAGATAACTTCAATGTTTGAGAAAACCCTAATTTATCTTGCTTTTTCAACCATTTTACATCAAAACAATCTCCGCTTTCAATATCTTCTTTAGTAATTAATTTACTAACCTTCATTGATAATTTGCAATATCCACCGGAAAGAAATGTTCCTTTTTGCGCTAATTCTGCATGAACCTGAACAAAATCTTTTCTTGGAATACAATCTCCATCGGTCATTAAAATGAAATCGTAATTTGCCTTAACAATTGCCACATTAAGAATTTCTTGTCGTCTGTAGCCCTGATCTTCATGCCAAAGATGCATTATTGGTACAGGATAATTACTTTTATACTTATTGATTAACTCAGTAGTTGAAGGTCGCGAACCATCATCAGCAATAATTAATTCAAAATCTTTTGTAGTCTGAACACTGTAGCCAATCAGAACTTTTTCTAACCATTCTTCAGCATTATATGTACTAACAATTACAGATATTTTCATTTTATATTTTTTAAATACGTGGAGTGTGCAATAGTTTAATCCTTAAATTAGAAATTTCAAGATTTTCTTTCTTTTAATTCTAATTGAAAACTATTATGAATTGGCAAAGATATTACAGAAATCCGGATTCTTAAGACAATTTAATAATTCTTTCGCTGGCATTAACGGTGATTATAAAAATTATTTTTTCCAAAACTTTAATGCTTTTTTCAAACGTTTTTTACGGTGAAATTTATCCCTGAAAGATTCTGCTCCGGTAATCATTATTTTTAAAACATCATTGTACGAAGCACCATAAAGTTTTGCATATTCATCACTCATTACCTCTAGAATTTTTCTGTTGGGAGTTAGTTTTGAGAAATTCATTATTCTTTGATTCAGACTCATTCCATTATGAAATTTCATTCTGTTCAAGTCCACCAGAAAGAACGAATAAGAGCCTGCAGGATTCTTTTTAATTAATGTATTTCCGGGAGTATGATCTAAAAACTCAATTCCGTTTTGATGCAGGTTAAACGTAAATTTCGTAAACTGCCTTAAAATTATTTCATGTTCAGGGTAATCAAAATCGTTGGTCAGTTCCCTAAAAGTCAAGTCTGGATAAATTTGTTCGCAAACATAATAACTATCCAAAAGTACACCTTTAAAATTTTCAAAATAAGCAATTGGTGCCGGGGTACCTATTTCTTTTTCTACCAGAATATTAGCAAATTCATAAGACCGATGCGCTTTTGAAGGTCTGAAAAAAGCGTAAACTACTTTATTTACAAGATTTGGAACTTTAAACGATTTTATATTTAGTGTTATTTCTCCTAAATCAAAAGTTTTAATTTTATTTCTCTTTCCATCAACAAACAGCGTACCTTTTGTTTCATAATTCTCTACAGCGTCTCTTATTTCTTCTTTTTTGCTTAGAAAATCAGGATGATAAACTTCATGCATTTAATTAAGTTTTACGTTTTTTACAAAAGTAACGATTTGAATTTTACTCTTCAAATAATTAATTTAATTTTACACAAAAGTTATTTAGTATTTAATAAAAAAACACAGATGTTCGAACACTATCTCATTACCCGATTTAATCTTAAAAATCCTAATTGGGATGTTACAAAAAACAATGAACAACTCCTTACAGATGAATGGATGGAGGACAGAATGTGGCTTTTTGAAAACTTTTGCCTTCCCTCTGTTACATCACAAACCAATAAAAATTTTACATGGTTAATCTATTTGGATAGTACAACGGCAGAAAAATACAAAACCCAGATAATCAATTTAACTTCGGATACTGAAAACATCAAACTGTTTTTTATTAATGGTATGAACGAATTTTATCCTGAAATTCAAAAAGCAATCACCAACAACAAACCTTACCTGATTACTTCCAGAATCGATAATGATGACGTGATCAGCAGTTTTTTTATTGATGAAGTTCAGAAAAAATTTGCTTCTCAGAATTTCCTTGCCATAGATGTTATTAAAGGATATTCGCTCCAAATAAAACCAACTTATATTTTAGGAAAAAAAGAACATGTTTTTAATCCTTTTATCAGTTTGATAGAAAAAAATGAAAATCCAAAAACGGTATGGTCCAATGACCACACACAATGGAAAAAAGAAAGCCGAATTATTCAGGTAACTGACAAAAGACTTTGGATGTCCATCATTCATGAAAAAAACAAAGTCAATGAATTTGACGGTTATGACGATGTAAAATGGGAAGATATTAATAGTGAATTTATTGTTTCAGAAGAATTGCGTGATCTAATATCACAAAAAATCATACCTTATAAAGACTGGATGTTCTTAAGTTTAAAAAACATGCTTTATGTAAAAATGGTTTTCTTTAGTAAAAAAATAAAAAAAGCAATTGGACTTTATAAAATAAAATAGAAAGAATACCTCCTCTTTTCAACAAAAAGCCAGCTCGAAAATGAGCTGGCTTTGTTATATTACAATTAGTGGAATAAATTAAAAACAAAAGAAAATTCCAATGCTTTTTTTCTACAAAAAAATTTAAACCATTGACCAAAATTTTTCAATAGCAAATATTCTCTTGAGATTTGAAGTTTAGGCTTTAAATTAATATATTTTTTTATATCTTCAAATCGTCTGGTAGGCAGATAATCTAATTTTTTCCATCGTTTAGGGTTTATATAATAAAAATCTTCAAATTGATTATAATTTGTTTCATTTACCATTACCCATTTTTTAAGAAAATTTTCATTCACTTCATTATTATGTCCCCAATTCTTCAGTTTACACACAAGTTGTTCTTCGGTTCTGGCAATTGATTCATGCAAAACTAAATTGTCAAAATAAATTGTACGTTCATTAGTTCGCCTTGCACATTTATAATTAGGGTAATTAGTGGCAAAAACAGACTTCATTGGTTTGTCAACAAAAAGAGTTCCCTCTTTTGTATATTTATAAATGATCAGCCAAAAACAAGCAAACTGAACTTTCTTTTTTTCGGGTTCATCAAGATAATGATCGTACTTCCTCAAATTTGAAACAAAATTTTCAAAATCAATAAAATATTCATCACTGTCTATCTGAATCAACCAATTCCCAATTCCCATTTTCAAGGAAAGCAAATAACGTTCTCTTGTATCATTTTCAAGCGCTGTTAATTCTGGAATATAGAAGTTATCCCTATAAAATTCAATTTTATTATCTACATCGAATTCTTTTAACCATGCATAAAAAGAATCATCTACAACAAACTCATTTCCAGACCAAGTTATTTTATTAATATCTTCGGCTATAAAAATTTTATCCGCTGAATTATAAACAGGCGGTATCGACAGTTTTAATTTTTCATAATCATATGACAACAAAAAACCTACGTGAATTTTCTTCATTCTCTAACTTTTAAAATATATAAAATTCGATTACAATCGAATCCCTTCTTTTCTAACATTCAATTCAAATATTTATTATAATTATAAGATGAAAAGAATTAAAAAAGGTTGCTTAAAAAATGCAACAATATTTTTCATGAAAAAACTCACATATATACAACTAAAAAAGAAAATGTCTTTGTACGGAATCAAAACTTAATAATGGCCTTCAATATATTATTTAGACGCATCGTCATTAATTCCTAAAAAAGTATTAATTGAAAATTCTTTTAAAAATACATAATCGTTTCATGTTAAAGAATAATAATTTATTACTATTGTAAAAAAAACAGAATTATGAAAATTTGCTTAATTAGCTTTGATAATTGGGGGTATGATGAGAAGATAGCCAATGAATTGATAAAAATGGGACACGAAACTTCCCACATCAAACTACTTGATTTTAAATATAAATACAATAATTTAGGCGAAAGAATTTTAAACTTTTTTAATAAAACTCTATTAAAAAAAAATATAAAAAAAATAAAAACTGAAGAGTACATTTTGGCAACTCTAAAAAACAAAGGAACACAAGACAAAATTATAGTTATAAATCCTGAAAGAATTAGTAATGATTGTCATTTGGAGATTAAAAAATTTTCAGCCAGTTATATTGCCTTCCTCTATGACAGCTTAGACAGATATAATAATAAGGCATTAATCAATAATAATATTTTCAACAAAACATTTACGTTTGATAAAAAAGACGCCCAAAATCACAATCTTCTTTTTTTATCAAATTATATACATCTGGAGAAAAGCCTACTCAAAAAAAATATAAAATATAAGGTGCTATCGATTTCCTCAATTGATGAAAGGTATCCTGTAATTAACTCTATAGTTGACTATTTAGATGAACGCAAAATTAAACATAAAACTATCTTTTTAGGAAAAAGAAAGCCAAAGAAGTTAAGAAAATCTGTTGAATTCACAAAGACTAAAATGACTCAAAGCGAAATTCAGAAAAAAATTGAGCATTCGGAAATAATATTAGATATATTAAGAGAAAACCAAACCGGACTTAGTTTTAGAATTTTTGATGCCCTTGCATTAGATAAAAAAATAATAACTACAAATGAATCAATTAAAGAATATGATTTCTACAACCCAAACAATATTTTGGTAATTGAGCCAGACAACATTAGCATTCCGGACTCTTTTTTAAATTCTGCATACGAAATAGTTCCTGAAGAAATATACCAGAAATACACCTTAAATAATTGGATAAACATCTTATTAAAAGACGATTAAAATTAATTTACATTTCAACACATCTATTAAGAAAAATTGGTATTTATAATACCAATAAATACTTTTAGTTGATGAAAAATCAAGACTTTCTGAACACCACTTTAGAACTTTAGGTCATGCAACTTATTAAAAATGCACTATCGAAAACTGGGTTAAAACAGTATTTATATTTTAATAAATTATTTTATTAGAGTTAATATCTTCTGCTCAATTTTGTGAGATGAAAAAGGTTCAATTACTTTTTCAGAATCAGAACTTATCTTATTCCAAATTTCCTTATTTTGATATAATAAAAGGATGTTATCTACAATTTGCTTACTTGTATTTCCAACAATATATTGTGCATTTTCTGCAAAATCAAAACCTTCCGCACCAATATTTGTCGTAACTAATGGAAGACCAAATTCAATACTCTGACCAATTTTTCCTTTTATTCCGGCACCGTAACGCAATGGTGCAACGAAAATTCTGGAACTTAAAAAATAAGGTGCAACTTCTTTTACATACCCCACAATTTTAAACTTTTCAGAATGCAGTTTCAAAATCGAGTCCGGTGGATTGCTGCCAATTATTGAAATCGAAATTTCAGGTTGAGATTCCCACAACAAAGGCATAATTTCTTCATGAAGATATGATACTGCATCTACATTTGGTTTGTGATCAAAACCTCCTATAAATAACAAATCTTTTCGATTTTCGAAAGATGGTGAGTTTTCATTTTTTATATATTGATGAATATTTCCAATCGTAATTATTTTAGATTCATCGTTGTAATAGTCTTTTAGAGTCTTCCCTTCTAAATCAGAAATCACAATAATCTTATCTGCTTTTTTGCAGTTATCCAATTCTAAATTCAGATACTTATCAGCAACCTCCATAATTTTAGGCTCCTTCATTAATTCAGATTCTCTTTTAAATCTTAAATAATGAAAATCGACCATATCAAAAAACACCTTCGTTTTCGGTTTGTAACTTTCAACTAAAGGATAATATTTTTCGAAAATTTCAGGTCGATGCAGCCACGCAAAACTTACTTTGGGAAGTATTATTTTTAAAAAACCATTTTTTGTAATTAATTTTCCGGCATCATTTACAGACGGTTCGTAAACTACAACGCCCATTTCTTTAAAAATTTCGATGTAATCAGATTTATATCGATATTCTTTGAAATCTGCCATTAAGAAAACACCAATATTATTTTTCAGAAGTAATTTAATAATCTCTGTTAATCTTCGGGATCCTGAATCTTTATTGAACTCCGGTATTCTAGTATCCACAATTAAAACATATGAATCATGCTTCAAGTTATTCAAAAAATCAATTTTCTTTCCTTCTTTTTTAAGTTTTAGAGCTAGTATTTTTAATCTGAAAAATAATTTAACGGTTTTGTACATTTTATAGAAATTCTTTTGGTTAATGAAATAGGATTTTCATTAAAACATTAGTTATTTAGTGGTTTAAATTCATGGTTTAATTATTTATTCTAAACATCATGACTTAAATTAAGTAGTAAAAATAAATCTTTTTCGTATCTCATCCTAAGAAAGTGATATATTTCAAACCACTCATTTTTAAATTCGAATTCTCTTTAAAATGCAATATTAAAAAAAACAAATAATATTCAAATCACTCTTTTTAAGGATTTAATTTCAAATTCTAATATTACATTTACATCTTAAAATTTTATTCATCTAACAACTTTGTTATTAATAATGCCTACTCATAATTTACTCTGGACTAGTGGATGGGATTCTACTTTTAGACTTTTACAAATAATTCTAATTGAAAAAGAAACTGTTCAGCCCATATATGTTATTGACAAAAACAGAAAGTCTTTAAACAAAGAACTTGAAACCATTGAAATTATTAAGGAAAAAATTAAAGAATTACATTTTGAAGCCTATAAACGAATACTGCCAGTCTGGTATGTCGGAGAAGAGCTTACAATCAATAAAGAAATACAAGAAAGTTCTCAATATATAAAAACATTAGCAAAAATGGGAAGTCAGCATGAGTGGCTGGCTCAATTTTGCTTTAATCATAATTTAGAAAATATAGAAATGAGTTTAGACAAAAACCCTTGTGTTAATTCATTTACACATTTTTTAGTAACTAACTATATCGTAACGGATTACAGTAAAACGGATAACAAAAAACTGTATAATATCATTGATGTTATTTTTAAATATTTCAGCTTTCCGGTTATCAATTTATCAAAACAGGAAATGAATATCATCGCTAAATCGAATAATTGGGAAAATATAATGGTTTTGACCTGGTTTTGCCACAAACCTAAAAGGAACAAACCTTGTGGAAAATGTGTTCCCTGCACTACAGTTATAAAAAAGAAAATGGGGTTTAGAATTCCTTTAATAAACAGAACAAAAGGATATTTAAAAATTTACTTCTCAAAATGATTATAAAAGCAACCCATACAAAACATTATAGAACAAACAAATAATGTTCAAATCACTATTTTTAAGGATTTAATTTCAAATTCTAAATAGTACATTTACCCTTAAAATTTTATTCATATAATAACTTACTATTAATAATGCCTAATCATAATTTACTCTGGACTAGTGGATGGGATTCTACTTTTAGACTTTTACAAATAATATTAGTTGAAAAAGAAACGGTGCAACCAATATATATTATTGACAAAACCCGAAGATCACTAAAAGTCGAAATGGAAGGGATTAAAAAAATTCTGGAAAAAATCAAAGAATTGCATCCTGAAGCTTATGAACGCATACTCCCTGTCTGGTATGCTGAAGAAGATCTCACCATCAATAAAGAAATTGAAGAAAGTTCAAAGTACATCAATTCACTTGTAAGATTGGGGCCACAATACAGCTGGCTGGCTCAATTTTGCGATAATCATAATTTAAGTAATATAGAGATCAGTAATGATAAAAATCTGAGAACAGACTCACTTACTTATTTTTTAATGACAAATTTTATAAAAGCAGATCTTAACAACCCGTTAAATCAGGAAAAATACAATAAAATTGCTCCGGTATTTAAACATTTCTCTTTCCCGGTCGTTACACTATCTAAAAGAGATATGCTGGATATTGCAATAAAAAACAACTGGGAAAACATTATGTATTTAACCTGGTTTTGTCATAAGCCCCGTAAAAACAAAGCTTGTGGCAAATGTACTCCGTGTATAAATGTAATAAAAAAGCAAATGGGCTTTAGGATTCCGGTTGTCAACAGAATGAAAGGATATTTTAAAATTTATTTATCACGAAAAAAATCAAACAGGAAGCTTAATTAAATTTCCCATTTCGAGATTTAAATAATCTATTGGGAACCTATTGTGACCACCAGTTGGAAAAAAAGTAAGCTCACCAAACAAAACCTTATCTCCTATAGAATATAAATCTACCCTAACAAAAATAAACTGATCAGATAATGTGCTGGCAACTTTTAGCATTTCATTAAAATTTGCCGGCTTTTCTATTTCAGATTTCAGCCAGTTTGCATCTTCTTCACTCGAGACGATTTTTTTCCAGTTCAAATCATAGAAACATTTTTTTTCCTTTCCATTTTCAGTCTTTTTTACAAGAACATATTTTGGTTGTCCATGAAAACAATAGAATTTGTAATCAACTAAACCGTCTTCACAATTGGAAATATATTTTTCAATTAAAAGCCTGGGCTTAACTTTTTTATAGATAGTTTCTCTATATTTATTATAATAATTACTCTTTAAAAATGTTCTTAATTTATTTTTCTGATCAAGATAATTAATTAGAGAAGCATTTTTTACAATTACATTATATCCTGAACCATGAGTTCCCCTTATGGCATATTGTTGAGGCAAATTTTCGAAATCAATTTCTTCAACGGTATCGTATATTCCAATTACTTCATTTAAATATTCTTTCCCTACTTTCGCTTCGACAAAAGAGCGGACACCAAATTTATCAACATATTGACCATACTCTTCTTTATAATGATATAACTTCAGCCATTGAATTTTTTCCATAAACTCTTTAGGAGTTTCTAAATTCAATGCCCTTTTGTTTTTACTAAAATATTTTGCTTTGGTTACTTTCGCATCGTCATTTGAATATTTGTTCAATAGCGTAAATATCGTCTGATTATACTTTCTAAGTATAAATTCGTTTAATTTAAATTTCAATGCTTTTATGTTTTTGTAAAACTTCGTTTAGTTCTTTAATCATTTTTTTTGAGATAACTTCTTTTGTGAAATTTTCTATTAGAAATTTTCTCCCATTCGCAATACAATTTTCCTGCAATACCGTATCATTTAACATTTGCTCTACTTTATCAGCAAAAGAAAAAGCATTTCCTGCCTCTGCCAGCAGTCCTGTCTGATTATCGATTACAACTTCAGGAACTCCTCCTGCGTTAGCAGCAACAATAGGCACTCTGCATGCATAAGATTCTAAAAGCACTCCTCCTACCGGTTCACTGTTTGACGTAAATAAAAACAAATCAAACTCAGGCAGTACTTCAGGGATATCTGTTCTAAAACCCGCTAGAATTATTTCCTTTTCTAATCCCAAATCAGAAATTTGCTGTTTTATCTGATTTTCTAATGGACCTGCTCCTATTAAAATATATTTAGCCTTAATACCTCTTTTTACCAATTCAGCCACTGTATTTACCCAGGTAACATGATCTTTAAAATCAACAAAGGCTGCAATGTTACCAATTATTTTATAATCTGATGGAATATTATATTGTTTATGCAGGCTGCCTGTTTTTTGTATTTTAATAAATTTATGTATATCTGTTACACATCCTACTACACACAATTTACTATGATCTTTAATAACAGGTTTTAAAATATCTACAACCGGATAGGAAACACAAATGATTTTTTTTATTCCGTTATAATCATACTTCCATTTTCTAAAAAAGTTTGTATCAACTCTTTTGATCAAAGTCCTGCATAAAACCAAAGGCTGCCTCAGTCTAAAAAACAGCTTCGATAGTACCATAAGTGTGTGGGAATGACTATTGTGAATAAACACTAAATCTGCATTCAGCTCCTTTGCAATTTTTGAAAACCTTTTTGCATATTTTAAATCATATTCTGACTTATTATTTAACGCAATAACATTCATGCCTTTCTGAGTTGCAATTTTAAAAGTCTCAGAGTCATCCGGACATATAATCCATTGCTCTTCTACATATCCAAATTCCTTGAATGCTTCATATAGATATATGATTTTTTGTTCGTGTCCTCTCCAGCCTCTTGAAACAGTAACCTGTATTAACCTCATTTCTATCTTTAAACTAAAATCATTAAACTTATTACCCTCTTATAATAATTTACAATACGACTTGCTTATTCCATTTTTGGCATTTATAATTCTTACCAGTAGAAAAAATCTTACTTTAATTCGATTGTTAAATTTTAACAGTCTTTAAGCAAGAAAATAAGCACTTTTGACTGCAAATATAGTATAATAGAACAATAAACCTAAAAGTATTATTGTATTTAAAAAAACAGAAAAAATCCCTTGTTAAATTAGTTATTAGATTATGCAAATTCCTTTTTTATTTCAAATAAATTTTAACATTTGACTATGATATGAGTAATAAAACCATCTGGAATTTGATTTTTTTTATTCGTTTCTTTGTAGTGTTAATTATTAATATTCAATTCTAAATATAAAAAATGGAAAATCTTAATGAAGAAATACATAAAGCTTTCGAAATAATAAAAGAAGGTGGTATCATTCTTTATCCAACAGATACAGTTTGGGGAATTGGCTGTGATGCTACAAACCCGGAGGCTGTTACTAAAATATATAAGCTTAAACAACGTGCAGAAACGCAAAGCATGATTGTATTAATGAATGGCGAAAAAATGATGTACAATGTTTTTAAAAACATTCCTGAAGTTGCCTGGCAGATTCTTGATTTATCTGAAAAACCAACGACTTTAATTTTAGATGAACCGCGAAATGTAGCGAAAAATATTATTGCTGCTGATAATTCGTTAGCAATACGCCTGGTAAAACAACCTTTTTGTTATAAATTATTAGAGAGAATGAAAAAACCATTAGTTTCCACTTCTGCTAATATTTCAGGACAGCCAACTCCACTGGCTTTCAAAGACATAAATCCTGAAATTGTAAAAGGGGTTGACTATGTCGTAAACTTATATCATGATAAAATTGCAGGAAAACCTTCAACAATCATTAAATTAACAAATGATTCTCAGGTAAAAGTAATTCGCAAATAATTTGTTAATTATAAAAAATTGCTGACTGTTAATTCGCTTAGGGCTTTAAAATCCTAAATAGTTTTCAAACTGGCTATCAACAAATCAATATCTTCTTTGGTATTATAGTGACTGAATGAAATTCGGAGATTCGGTAACTTTAAATCGGTCTCCGAAAGTATTTCTTTTAAAACATGTGAAGGCTTAATACTTCCGGACTGACAGGCGCTTCCTCTGGAAACTGCAATTCCTTTCATATCCAGACTAAATAATAGCATAGAAGTTTTATCTTGTGGAAAAGGCAAAACAATATTGATAATATTATAAAAATCCTCTTTATTACCCACTATTTTAAAATCCGGAAAATAAATTTCAAGCTGATTTATCAAATACATTTTCAATCCAAAAATGTATTCATGCTCAGTTTTTAAATTTTCATATGAAATCGTCAAAGCTTTCGCCATTCCGGCAATTTGATGAACAGCTTCGGTTCCGGCACGTAATCCTTTTTCCTGTTCCCCGCCAAAAAGCAAAGGCTGTAAACCTGAATTTTTTCGAACAAAAGCAAAACCAATACCTTTAGGACCATGAAATTTATGCGCACTGGCTACAATAAAATCGACAGTCGTTTCCTGCAGATCAATTTCGGTTTTCCCAACAGATTGTACGGTATCCGAATGAAACAGAGCATTATATTGTTTACAAATAACACCAACTCTTTCCAAATCTAAAATGGTTCCAATTTCATTATTTACATGCATCAAACTTACGATTGTCTTTTTTTCTTCAGACAATAAATTAGACAAATGAGTTAGATCGATAGTCCCATCTGAATTTATATGTACATAATCAACCTGAATATTATAATCTGACTGCAAAGCCAAAACAGAGTATAAAACCGCATGATGCTCAATTTTAGAAGTAATAATTCGCATCACTTTCAAATCTTCTACTGCAGAACGAAGGATCCAGTTATTTGCTTCGGTACCACCAGAAGTAAAAATTATTTCCTGTGCAGAACAATTTAAATATTTGGCAATATTTTTTCTGGAAAGTTCAATAATAGTTTTTGCGTTTCTCCCAAAACTATGAGTGGAAGACGGATTTCCAAAATCATCCATCATTATTTTTGTCATTTCCTGAACAACTTCAGGTCGTATGGCAGTAGTAGAAGCGTTATCGAGGTATACTTTTTTCATTAACGCAAAGTTATGAAATATGAATTGTCAATTCTTAAATATCATTTGCGAAATTTCACTATTTTTGATGCAAATAAAAAATACAATGAAAAAATATGCTTACCTATTCTTATTCGCCATTATGCTGAACGGTTGCGATGATGGAGATTTAGTTGCTGAAAGAATTGATTTTACAGAAATAGAACCACAAAGTTGTGATACTAAAACCAATGTATTAATTTATAAGATAAAAGATCAGGAGTCTTTATTATTAGAATTACCAGAAAGCACGTTTAAAGATGAACCAGGAGAAAAAGAAATTTACATCAATCCAACAGGAGTTCCTCAACTTGTCTACAGAGCTTTTGACGGCGTAATTAATCGTGCTAATATTTGTGATGCCATTAGACCATCCTCGCCAAATGTTTCAAACGAATGGAATGCTATCGGTGGAAAAATTACGATCACAACAACTCCAAATATATCAGAAACAGCAGCAGACGGAAGTACAAAAATTAACGGTTTCAATCATTCGATAAACATAACCAATATTAGCTACTCAAAACCTGCAGGAGAACAAGTAGGTCCAAATTTTTTCTTTGGTGTTCTACAAACATCAATCTATACATCTCCGGTGGTGTCGTTTACAGCTACAAATGCCGGACAATGTAATTCAACACAAATCTATAATTATACCACTAATACATCTATGATTATTGATGCCCTGGATCCGATATTGATCCAGAACATTGAAACTTCAGAACCCAGAACAAGTACTATTTCAATTACTCAAAATAAAATTGTTTTCAATAATTATAAAGCAGCAAGTATAAATAAGGATTATTTTTGTAAAACCCGACCTACAATACCGGAAATCAACGAAACCTGGAATGCTGCAGTTGATGGCGTAATAGAAGTTGTAACCACCAAGCTTGACAACACAACTTACAAACATGTTATTACACTAAAAAAAGTCGAACTTAGCAACGCAGCTGGTCTTAAATTTAAACTTCCAAGTGTTTTTGTTTTCGGCGAAATTACTACAACAGAATAACAATCTGTTTATATCTTAATAAAAGAATACTTTTCATTTATTCTTACAAAAAAAGTCCGTTCCCGAACTAATTTCAAAAAACAATTAGTACCAGGTAACGGATTTTTTTATGTGCTTACAAAAGCTTTTTTAATGCTTCAGAAGATTTATTTATTTATTATTTTGCTTAAAATAAACTTCAGTAGCGCCAAGCCCATATTTTTGATAATTAGCATCCTGAAAATCTATACCATCATAACGGCCTAATAAAAAATCGAGCTCGGCTTTTAAAATTCCTTCACCAACTCCGTGAATAAAAACAATCTTAGGAATTCGATTTCTAATTGCGAATTCAATGTGTCTTTTTGCTGTTTCAGTCTGTAGCGTCAGGATATCGTAATTTGACATTCCACGTTTATTGGGAACTAATTTTTCTATATGCAAATCAAATTCCGGAGCCGAAATATCCCGTTTATCTTTCTTTTCTTTCACAAAACTCCTTGGTTTTGGCTCTTCCTTTTCTTTTGTAACAGAATCTAAATCAACTCTTTTAATAGAATTCATTAAATTACTGGATTCCTGAATCTTAAGCAATTCATTGACGAAAAAAGTCATCAAAAAACCATCTTCTGTTTCAATCAAAACTTCATTATTTTTAACTGAAACTACTGTTCCGTTTATGGCCTCATCTAATACAGAAACCTTATCTCCTTTATTCAGCATCTTCTTCTTCTTTTTCCTGATTCTTACTTGGTGTTTTTGCACTTAACTGCATCATGCCGAACATAAAAACTGCAATTGCAATTACTGTTATGTAAATATTCTTTTCTTCTGATACCTGTTGGTATAATGCAATTGAAATTGCCAGAACCATTATTAAAATTTTAACCGTTTTCATATTTTTAAACAATAAGACTTCAAAAGTAAGAAACTTTAAAATAGTACTTCTCACCTATTTAAATCTTATATATTTTTTTTGTAAATTGTAAAAAATAAAACCCATGGATTTAGAAAAATATATGCTGCCCTGTTTAAGCAAAACACTCTTTGGGGTCGAGTGTTTGGGATGCGGTTTTCAGCGCGCCTTATTCTTACTTTTTAAGGGTAATTTTTTTGCAGCTTTTAAAATGTATCCGGCAATCTATACTACGCTTATTTTTTTAATTTTTCTGACTTTACATTTTTTTGATAAAGCTAAAAATTACAATAAATTACTTTGGATCTCCGGAATCACAAATGGCATATTTATGATTACCGGTTATTACTACAAACATTTTTATCTTTGATTTTCTAACCTCGGAATTACTTTTTAATCTGATTTAAAATATCATTCATCATCTCCATTTGCACTTTTTGAATTTCAATTAATTCCTGTTGTTGATGCATGATCAAATGATCAATTTTATCATGGATCATTCTGATCTCCAATTCAGACTTGAGGTTAATCATATAATCTTTTTTGGCACGGGTTCTGTCTTTTTCTTCCTGACGATTCTGGCTCATCATAATTACCGGAGCCTGCAAAGCAGCAATACATGATAAAATTAAATTTAGCAAAATAAACGGATATGGATCAAAACCTTTGTTTAGTAAAATATAAACATTTGAACCAATCCAAATAATAATAAATAGCAAAAATGAAATGATGAAAGTCCAGCTACCACCAAAATCAGCTACTTTGTCTGCTATTTTTTGACCAAAATTTCTTGTCTCTTCTTCATCTTCAACAATACTCACAATTGATTTATCTTCTTTTAAAGATGAAACAACACTTTTTTCAAGATCCGAAAGCACACCACTTTCAACAGATAAATAATTCGAAATATATTTCTGACGGTATGTATTTAATTCTTCAAAAGAAATAAAATCACTGTCACAAAACGAAGGATGATCTTTGATAATAAGTCCTAAAACAGGATCATGTATTGATTTTCCAGAAACTTTCTCGCTTACAGGAAATGAGAGATTAGAAATAGCACTCTTAAAAGTCGAATCATTTTTCATTTTACTATGTTTTACCGGCTAATTTACACATTTAACTTCTTAACAATCTTATAAATTATCGACTTAAAAAATGTTTTCATTTATCACAAATAGAATACTCAATTGAAAATTTCTTTACTGAATTCGTACTATTATTTACAAAAAACACCTTACTTTTAACGTTTCAAATATCCATTCAATTTTACAATTGTGTCAAAAGATCGTATCATACAAAATATCAAAGCTTTAAAAAGCCATTCTAACATAAATTACGGAATCAAAACTAAAACCGAAGAGTTTACTGAAAAGCTTTTTTATACCCTTTTTGATTCAAATGCAGTTTTAGATAAAAGTATTGACGAACTTGAATTTCGTTTTAAAGAAATTGCCGTAATGGCCTGCAAAAAACCGGAAAAATTATGTGGATCCATGTGGGATTTTTTTCTGGAAAAACTACCCGAAGTTTTAGAGAAACTGAATCAGGATGCAGAATATATTTTAGAAAACGATCCTGCATCAAACAGTATAGACGAAGTTTACTTAGGATATCCTGGCTTCTACGCAATTGCTATTTATAGATTAAGCCACGAATTATACAAACTCGATTTGTTATTGTTTTCACGATTGATGAGCGAATATGCGCATAGAATTACCGGAACTGATATTCACGCCGGAGCCAATATTGCTTCACCGTTTTTTATTGATCATGCAACCGGGATCGTAATTGGTGAAACAACCGTAATCGAAAAACATGTAAAAATTTATCAGGGAGTTACTTTAGGCGCTTTGAGCGTGAGCAAGGAAATGAAAAATGCCAAACGCCATCCCACAGTAGAAAAAAATGTCTGTATTTATGCCAATGCAACCATCCTGGGAGGTGAAACTATCATTGGCAAAAACAGCATCGTAGGAGGAAATGCCTGGGTGACCAAATCAATTCCGGCAGATTCAATCGTACTGAACACCACTACAACCGAAGTTAAAATAAAAGAAAAAAAATAGAATGAAACCACAAAAATTAATAAACCTGATCGGCAACACTCCTTTGATGGAAACTGTCAATCTGGTTCAAAATAAAAACGTAAAACTTTTATTAAAACTTGAAGGCAACAATCCGGGGGGAAGCGTAAAAGACAGAGCGGCATACAACATGATTGCCTCGGCTTTAGAAAGAGGTGATATAAAAAAAGGCGACAAATTAATCGAAGCTACAAGTGGTAATACCGGAATTGCCCTGGCGATGATTGCGCAATTATTTCAGGTTGAAATAGAATTAGTCCTGCCTGAGGATTCTACAAAAGAACGTACACAAACTATGCGTGCATATGGCGCCACAGTTATTTTAACACCTGCAAGTGAAGGAATCATCGGTTCTCGTGATTACGCCGATAAAAAAGTAGCCGAAGGCGGCTATGTAATGCTAAATCAGTTTGCAAATGATGACAACTGGAAAGCACATTACAAAACTACCGGTCCTGAAATATGGGAAGACACTGAGGGAACTGTAACCCATTTCGTATCAGCAATGGGAACAACAGGAACCATTATCGGTACATCATCCTATCTAAAAGAGAAAAATTCAAATATTCAGATTATAGGTGCTCAGCCGAGCGATGGGTCGCAAATTCCCGGAATCCGCAAATGGCCACAGGAATATTTGCCGAAGATTTTTGATGCTTCAAAAGTTGATACCGTTATCGATGTAAGTGAAGAAGAAGCAAGAGAAATGACTAAAAGATTAGCACTGAAAGAAGGCGTTTTTGCAGGAATGAGCAGCGGAGGTTCTGTAGCTGTAGCCCTAAAAATTGCTGAACAATTAGAATCAGGTGTTATCGTAGCGATTATTTGTGATCGTGGAGACCGTTATTTATCATCTGATTTATTTGATTAAAACAAGGTTCAAAGTTGCAAAAGGTCCATAGGCACAAAGTTTTATTAACTAACCCAAAAGCCTTTACACCTTTTAGAAACCTTTGAAGCTTTGTTACTATGAACCTTTGAAACTCAAAAAAAATGAACTACAGAAAATTAGGCAAAACCAATTTTAATATATCCGAAATCTCACTTGGCACCTGGCAGGTTGGGGGAAAATGGGGATCAGCTTTTGACAATAAAACTGCCGACGAACTTTTAAATACTGCAATTGATAATGGTGTAAACTTTATTGATACTGCAGATGTTTATGAAAATGGCCTAAGTGAAACTGCCGTTGGAAGAGTCGTTCGTTCAAGATCTGAACGAATTTACGTTGCAACAAAATGCGGGCGTCATATAAATCCGCATATTAATGAAGGATATCAGCCAAAAGTACTTCAGAAATATATTGAAGACAGTTTAAAAAGACTTGGGTTAGAGACTATCGATTTAATTCAGCTCCACTGTCCTCCTACTGAAGTTTTTTATCGTCCTGAAATTTTTGAACTGTTCGACCGTTTAAAAGAGCAAGGAAAAATTTTGAATCTTGGTGTTAGTGTAGAAAAAGTAGAAGAAGCCTTAAAAGCAATTGAACATTCGAATGTTACGACAGTACAGATTATTTTTAATTTATTTCGTCAGCGTCCTTCACAATTATTCTTTTCTGAAGCAAGAAAAAAAGATATTGGTATCATTGCAAGGGTCCCTTTGGCAAGCGGGCTTTTAACCGGTAAATTCGATGCAAAAACAATTTTCGAGCCACAAGATCACAGAAATTTCAACAGAAACGGAGATGCTTTTGACAAGGGAGAAACTTTCTCTGGCATTGATTACGAATTAGGATTAAAAGCGGTTGAGGAATTAAAATCATTATTTCCGGATGCTCCAAATTTAGCACCATATGCTTTACAGTGGATTTTGAGTTTTGAAGATATAAGCTGTATTATCCCGGGTGCTTCAAAAGAAAGCCATGTATTATCCAATTTATCTATATATGATTTACCTAAATTATCTATAGAAAAAATTGAAGCTATGAATAAAATTTACGAAAAATACATAAAACCTTCAGTTCATCAGTTGTGGTAGTTATTTATTAAAAGACTCCCAGAAATTGAAACACTTAAGTTTCTAAGATTTTGAAAGTAGAATCTTAGAAACTTTTTTTATGATTACGCAACCCTTTTACAAACAACATATCTTATTAATAAAACGAACCTAAAATCATTAACCATGAAAAAATTAAGTTTTATTATATTTATTATCTGCCTTATAACTGCGTCCTGTAGCAATGACGAAGAATCACAGAATGAAGATTCTCAAAAATTAGAAGTAATGCATAACGAAATTGTTACTCTTTCATTATCCACTTCTCAAGCCTGTACAAATCCTGAAGAGTGGGATTTTACAAGAATTAGCGCAAGTCCTTGTGGCGGGGTAAATGCTTATGTAATGTATTCTAAAAAAATAGATAAGACCAAATTCCTTGCAAAAGTAAACGAGTACCTAAAAGCTCAGGCTGCCTATAATAAAAAATGGAAAATAATTGGGACCTGTGACCTCATGCTTTCTCCGTCGGGAATAGAATGTTCAGAAGGAAAACCTAAATTTGTTTATTCAATAGCAAATAAATAAAAAATTACAAAGTTCTAAGGTATTATGTAATTTGATTTTTAAATTTGAAAAAACGTATTACCTTAGGACTTTCTTTTCCCGGAAATTTTCTAAAATGTTAAAAAAATCAAATTTTAAAGAATGGTTCAATCGATATAAATATGCCGAATTAGCAAGTACGAGTGCTGCACTTACATCTTCACTTTTCAGCAAAATTTACAACGGATTAACAACGGCTTATTTGATTACGATTGCAGAATATCTGGCTTTTTACAGTGTAATTTTATTTTCTTCTTATAAAAGATTAGCAAAACAAAATAAACTTTTAGGCAAAAAAACTTCTGCCTTAGAAATTTTTAAACTTTTAAAAAACTTAATTTTAGAGTTTGGATACCCTGCAATTTTAGACTTTTTGATCATTCGCCCTTTTTGTATGTACTGGATGCCGATACTTTTTGGGAATTATTTCTTCGGAATTATTTTCGGGAAAATTTCATCTGATTTATGTTTTTATAGTTTCACAATTATCAATTATGAATTGATCAAAAGAAAATAGTTTAGCAACATTCAAACACAATTTTAAATTCAGCTCCTTTATTTGTTCCTTCACTGGAGGCCGTTAGTTTGCCTTTATTTCTTTCGATGATTTTTTTACACAAGTATAAACCAATTCCTGTTGAAGATTCGTTGGCGGTTCCAAGTCGGCTCATTTTCGTAAACTTCTTAAACAATTCTTCAATCTGATGCTCATTGAAACCAATTCCTTTGTCAGAAACTGTTAGTATTAAATCATTATTTTCTGTAAAAATCCTCAGTTTAATTTCACTGTCAAAATAAGAGAATTTAACAGCATTACTAATTAAATTTACCAAAACCTGAATTAATAATCCTTCATCAATTTTAAGCTTGGTTTCTTCAATTTCTATACTAACATCCAGAGTGATATTCTTATCAATAAGACGCTGCTCTACCTGTTCGTTGACAAAATCTAAAACATCAGGAAACGAAATTTTTCTGACCTCCGGATTTATTCTCACCACCTGATCCTGTTCATCCAGTAATTTAATAAAATTTTCAATGTATCTAAATTGCAAATTTGTTGATTCACAAATCAATTCAGCCAATTGCTTAACTGACTCAGATGGCTTTTCTTCCATAATAAGCTTTGCAAGTCCCTGAGGATTTCCCGCAAAATTTTTCAAATCGTGCGAGAGCATATAAATTAAATCCTGCTTTTCATTAATAAAAGTTTCAGCTTCAAAAATAGACTCCTGAATATTACTCATTAATAAACCTGCTTCATCATTGTATTCTGTTGGCAAAACAGATAAGCTTCTCTCATTTCTATAATCGTTTAATGCTTTCGAAGCTATAGCAATGGGCTTAATCAGCTCGTTTAAAACCAAAAGTGTAATTGCAGTTGCTAGCAAGGTCATAATTAAAGAAAAAACTAAAACTGATGTGGGCGAAATAGAAGTATTAAAATACAGAACAAAAAACAGGATACCAATTAACGGAATATGTATACCTATAAAAGCAACAAATAGAAATTTGAAAGCATAACTTTTTTTTAAAAAGCCAATTTTAGAAAGATTATGATACAACTTCATACGAAATAACAATTACTTAGACTTAATATGGGGCTATCGAAGCATTTGATAAAACAAAGTTAGCTTTTAAAGCCAATTAAACGACTTAAATTATAGAATTTGATAAAATATTTTAAAAATTAAATTTATAAAAGTTTACAAACCCTTATTTTTGCGCTATGGGAAGAAAAAATACAGATAAAGTCGTCTTTCATCAAATACAAGTTCTTGATGCCGGCGCAAAAGGTGTATCAGTTGCAAAAGCTCCTGACGGAAAAGTAATCTTTATTCCGAATGTGGTTCCGGGCGATGTGGTTGATGTACAAACTTTTAAAAAACGCAAGGCTTATTATGAAGGTAAAGCCGTTAAATTTCACGAATTTTCAGAGCATCGTGTAGAACCAATCTGTGAACATTTTGGTGTTTGTGGTGGGTGTAAGTGGCAAAATATGAAATATAGCCAGCAGCTTTATTACAAACAAAATGAAGTGAAAAATCATTTACAAAGAATTGGCAAAATTGAGTTACCTGAATTTGAAGATATTTTAGGTTCTGAAAAACAGTTTTTTTATAGAAATAAAATGGAATTTTCTTTTTCGAACAGCCGTTGGTTAACCGAAAAAGAAATTGAAAGCACTGAAGATTTAGGCAACAGAAATGCATTAGGTTTTCATATTCCGAAAATGTGGGACAAGATTCTGGATATTACTAAATGCCATTTACAGGAAGATCCTTCAAACGCTATCCGAAATGAAATCAGAACTTTTGCAAACGAAAACAATTTAACTTTCTTTAATCCGAGGGAACATTCGGGTTTATTGAGAACTTTTATGATTCGTACTGCATCTACAGGTGAAATCATGGTTTTAATTCAGTTTTTCGAAAACGACAAAGCCAGTCGTGAATTGATTTTAGATCATCTTTACGAAAAATTTCCACAAATTACATCATTGCAATATGTGGTTAATTCAAAACCAAACGACACTATTTACGATCAAAATATAAAACTTTATAAAGGAAGAGATTATATTCTTGAAGAAATGGAAGGTTTAAAGTTTAGTATCAATGCCAAATCATTTTACCAGACCAACTCAGATCAGGCTTACGAACTGTACAAAATAACACGAGATTTTGCCGGACTTTCCGGTAACGAAACCGTTTATGATTTATATACAGGAACCGGAACTATTGCACAATTTGTTTCAAAAAAAGCAAAAAAAGTAATTGGAGTAGAAAGTGTTCCTGAAGCTATTTTAGATGCTAAAGCAAATGCAGAACGCAATAATATTACGAATTGCGAGTTTTTTGTTGGAGACATGAAAGTTGTTTTCAATGAAGCTTTTATTGCTCAGCATGGCAAACCGGATGTTATTATTACCGATCCTCCAAGGGATGGAATGCATAAAGACGTTATTGAACAAATTTTAAAAATCGCGCCTGAAAAAATAGTGTATGTAAGCTGTAACTCAGCAACTCAGGCAAGAGATTTGGCTCTAATGGACGAAAAATACAAAGTTACACGTGTACGCCCGGTAGATATGTTTCCACAAACACATCATGTCGAAAATGTTGTACTTTTAGAACTTCGATAATAAACTTTAAATGAAAAAAATAATTGCTCTTTTATTGGTTTTCACTTTTGGACTTTCAAGTTGTGAAAAAGACGATATTTGCGATGCGAATACTCCCACAACACCTAGAATGTTGATTTCTTTTTTCTTTGCCGACCGCCCAACAGTTGAAAAAAATGTAACACGTTTGAAAATTCAGGGAGATAATGTAGAAAATGGTATTGTTTTTAATGAAACCGCTACTACTGATGATGCAAAATACACCACTAGTGCAACTCAGGTTTTAATTCCATTAGATCCTACAAGAGATGCTGTGACCTATAGTTTTATATCTAATTTTAGTACCGCAAATCCAGGTTTAAGCAACACTGATATGCTGACATTTAATTATACACGAAAAAATGTATATGTGTCGAGAGCCTGCGGTTTTAAAACCATTTACACTTTAACATCAATTCAACGCGCAGGAGATGAAGATGCGAATAACTATTGGATAAGCAATATTGATTTATTTAATCCTAATGTCGAATTAGAAAATGAAACACATGTTAAAATATTTTTCTAGTATCTGTTTATTATTTGCAGTGTTTCTTGTTCAGGCTCAGGAAATACCTGTAGCTCCGGTAACAAAAGAAATAAGTTCCGAAAAACCAAAACCTAAAACGACGAAGGTTCCTGCGGAAACCATAACTGACAGCATTCCTGTAAAAAAAGACCGCTACGGTTTACGCGTAGGTGTCGATTTATATAAATTAACCCGTGGTTTTTATGATAAAGATTATAAAGGAGTAGAATTTGTGGGTGATTTTCGTCTCACCAAAAAATATTATTTGGCTGCTGAACTTGGTTTCGAAGATAAGACTACTGATGATGACCGATTAAACTCAACCGCTACAGGAACTTACATAAAAGGAGGTTTTGACTACAATATGTATAATAACTGGCTGGATATGGAAAACATCATATCAGTTGGTTTACGAGCAGGTTTTAGTACATTTAGCCAGCAATTGAACAGCTATAAAATTTACAATGCTGACCAATATTGGGGAGAGATACCACCCATTGCTGATGGAACGAAATATACAGGCTTAACAGCTGCCTGGGGGGAAGTTGCTATAGGTATGAAAGCCAAAGTTTTTAACAATGTATTTGTCGGATTTGGTATTCAGTTAAAAATGCTTTTAGCAAATAAAGAACCTGATAATTTTGAAAATCTTTATATTCCGGGATTTAACAGAACTTATGATGGAAGTTTCGGAGTTGGTTTTAATTATACTGTTTCCTATTTTATTCCGCTTTATAAAAAGACAGTAAAAGTCCCGGAAGAAGAAAAAAAAGATTCTAAGAAATAAATAGCATCCATTTAAAAATAAAAACCACGAATTCATTATTAGTGAATTCGTGGTTTTTTATTTAATTCTTTTTATGAAAATTGAAAATCTATTGCTGCATTTGAATGTATAGAGTAGCAAACGATTTGATTATCCAATTTCTTTAATTCCTTTTATGAAAATCCATTTCATAAAAAGCTTTTCGCCATCTTTAGTTTTCAGTGCCTTAAATTGCGGAGCGATCAAAGTTGCCACAATAAAAGCTGTCATCGGAATCCAGATTCCTGTTAATCCTGTGTATTCTGCAACTATAAATCTTACAAGGATAAATAAAATTGCGAAACATCCTAATTGGTATAAAAAAGCCCTTACTTGTAATTTTGTCATTTTTTTTCTTTTTAAGGTTCAAAAGTTATACGAGGTACAAAGCGACAAAGGTTTTCTCTCAGTTTCTTTGAATCTTTACCTATTTATTCATTAACTTGGAATTTCGTTCTTTTGCTTCCTTCGTACATTTCGTATTTTACTAAACGTGCTTCCAGACTTCCATTGAAAAGTTTTATTTTTCTCGAAGGCTTTAGACCAACAAATTTCAAAGCCTCAAGGTTTGCAGTTATAAACCAGGCGTTTGTTCCAGGATAACTTTTCTTTAAGGTATCACCGATATTTGCGTAAAATCTTTCCATTTGAATATCCAGACGTTCATCATAAGGAGGATTGAAAACCATATGTAGCTTCCCTTCAACTTGCTTTTCAGTATCAAAAAAATTATCTTCAGAAACCGCAACATAATCATCCAAATTGGCATTTCTGATATTATCTTTCGCTTTGTTAACAGCACTTGGAGCCTTATCAAAACCTTTAATTGTATAATGAAATTCTTTAGTTTTTTTCATCAGGCTGTCAACAATTTTATCGAATAAATCGTTATCCCAGTCTTTCCATTTTTCGAAAGCAAATTCTTTACGATTAATATTAGCCGGAATATTACAGGCAATCATAGCAGCTTCTGCCAAAAAAGTTCCGGAGCCACACATCGGATCCAAAAAGTGACTTTGTCCTTCCCAACCCGATAGTAATAAAATCCCTGCAGCCAAAACTTCGTTAATCGGAGCAATATTAGTCGCCGTTCTGTAACCACGCTGATGCAGTGAATTTCCTGAAGTATCCAAAGCTACTGAAACCTGATCTTTATCGATATGAACATTAATTCTTAAATCAGGAAAAGCCTTGTCAATGCTCGGTCTTTGTCCGGTTCTTTCTCTAAACTGATCTACAATAGCGTCTTTACATTTTTGAGAAACAAACTCAGAATGGTTAAAATAAGTAGAATGAACCGTAGCATCAATTACAAAAGTCTGATTGGCATTCAGCAATTTAGACCAGTTTACACCTGAAATTCCTTTATATAACGCTTGTTCATTATTGGCCCTGAATGAATAAATTGGTTTTAAAACTTTAAGAGCTGTTCTAAGTGACAAATTGGCTTTGTACATAAACCCTTTATCACCTTTAAAACTTACCATCCTTACCCCTTTTTCGACGTCCTGAGCACCAAGATCACGCAATTCTTTTTCTAATATTTCTTCAAAACCAAAAAAACATTTGGCTATCATTCTAAAATTTTCTTCCATCTTTATATTTGAATTAAAACAGATTTACAATCAAAATCAAATCTGCAATAAAAACATTCCAAATTGCACAAGAATACATCAGGTATCAGCGCGAAATAGTTATTTTTCGGCAAAAATACACTAAATTTGCCGGACTTTGAATTAATTGAAATAGAATAAATGTCTGAAGCACCTAACTCATCAACGCCTAATCAGGATCGTAATACCGAAAACTGGTTTACATCATGGTTTGACACTCCGTATTATCACATTTTGTATAAGGATCGTAATTACAGGGAAGCTCAGATTTTTATGGACAATCTTACACATTATCTAAACTTGCCCGAAAAAGCAAAAGTATTGGATTTAGCTTGTGGAAAAGGGCGCCATTCTATTTACCTAAACCAACTTGGCTTTAATGTTTTAGGAGCCGATTTATCTGAAAACAGCATTGCCGAAGCCAGCAAAAACAGCAACGAAACCCTGCATTTTAAAGTGCACGACATGCGTGAGCCTTTTGAGGAAAAATTCGATGCTATTTTTAATTTGTTTACCAGCTTTGGTTATTTTGAAAATGACGATGATAATCTGACCACCTTAAAAGCAATCAAAGAAAGTTTATCCGAATATGGTTTTGCCGTAATCGATTTCATGAACGTGGTTCAGGTCATTGAAACTCTTGTTCCCGAAGAAATTAAGACCGTAGAAGGGATAGATTTCAAGATAAAAAGATATGTTGAAGACGGACACATATTTAAAGAAATTGATTTTGAAGATCAGGGGCATCAATATCATTTTACCGAAAAAGTAAAAGCGCTAACATTAAAAGACTTTCAGGATTTGATGGAGGAAGCCGGTATTTATCTTTTAGATATTTTCGGCGATTATAAGCTCAAAAAATTCCACAAAACCGAAAGCGAACGATTAATCATGATTTTTAAATAATTTGATAATCAACAAATGAATTATCTATTACCCTTATTTTCTGTACTTTTAGGTTATGTAGTGGCTTTGTTTATAAAACCAAAAAACAAAACCAATCTTAAGTTACTGCTTGCTTTTAGCGGCTCTTTTTTATTGTCCCTAACCGTAATGCATCTTTTGCCTGAAGTTTACGAATCACATAATCACAATATCGGATTATTTATCATGGTCGGAATTTTATTCCAGATCATTCTCGAATTTTTCTCTAAAGGCGCAGAACACGGACACGTTCACGGGCATGCAAAAATGTCTCAGATTCCGTGGCTGCTTTTCATCAGTCTTTGTATTCATGCCTTTTTAGAAGGATTCCCGGTAAGCCATCATCATGGTTTGGCTATCGGAATTGCAATTCACCATTTACCAATTGCCGTGATTTTAACTACATTTTTCATCAATGCCAGCCTGAACAAGAAAGCCATTTTTGCTTTTATGGTAACTTTTGCGATAATGACTCCATTAGGAACCGTAGCTTCAGATTTCCTGCCTTTCTTAAATGATTATTATACTGAAATAACAGCCGTCGTAATCGGAATTTTATTCCACATTTCATCAACTATTATTTTCGAAAGCAGTGAAGGACACAAATTTAATGTAGCCAAAGTTTCGATGATTGTACTGGGAATTTTACTGGCTTTCTTTCTTTAATTAGTGAATTAGAAAATTATTTGCATTGACTAATTATCTAAATTCATTTTTTCAGAACCTCCAAAAACATCATCTAATTACCTAATTGACTCATTATCTAATTATATACTATCGTTTGTGTGAGGGATAGCAGCAAACTACCGAAGTAGTGCGGATAGCCCGACCGCATTTACAGAAGGCGCATATAAGCGGTTTGTTAAGTGGCGCCTTTTGCAAATGTGGTCACACCCAAAAAAATTATCTAATTATCAAATTGACACATTATCTAATTTAATTCCCCGTTCTCTTTTTCTCATCCTGGTTTCCAAAAGCACGTTCTTTCACATTAATCTTCTTATTTCCAAAATTATAAATCACAGATAAACGCACGAATCGGTTACTTTCATTTTGGCTGTAAACTTGTTTTACACCGTTTACTACCGAAGTAAAATCTTTTAAATAAGACGTATTAAAAATATCATTCGCCAAAAAAGCAATCTGCAATGTTTTGTTAAATAAATCCTGTTTGAAGCCAATATCAAAACTAGAAACATAGCCTACTTCATACAAACCATTTTTAAAAGGCGTGCTGAAATTAAAATCAATTTGAAGTTTTGTTGTTTTTCCTAAAATAAATGTATTGTTTGTAGTAAAATCTATTTGTAGACTATTTGACGGCATAGCATTAAAATCCTTTGTGAATTCTGTTTTTGAACCTAAAAAGTACAAAGAATTTTCACTTTCCCACCAATCTGTAAAACTGGCTGAATATGTTTCACCCAAACCATAATTCAAACCTTTAAAATAGTTTTCACGCGTTACAATCTGTGTATTCGTTTCCGGAATTGAGGTAAAAATAACACCATAACCGTTTGTAATGACATTCATAAAAATGCTCGTTCTCAAAACCTCTTTATAAGAATGTGTTAATTCAAAATTATCACTAAATGAAGGTTTCAAAAACGGATTTCCTTCAGAATAACTATTACTGTTAATGTAAACTTTAAATGGATTCAGTAAATCAAAACGGGGCCTGTTGATTCTTTTTCCATAATTCAGACTAAAAGTATTATTCTCATTTCTTTTGTACGAAGCATAAAAGGTTGGAAAAAACTTTAAATAATCATTTACATTTTCCTGATTAAGCGTTTCTGAAAATCCTGTCGTTTGTGTGTTTTCAAGCCTTAAACCCAATTGAAGGTTCCATTTTTCATTTATCTTTTTATCTCCGTTAATGTAAATCGACTGATTATTTTCAGTGTATTTAAATCTATTGGATTGATTTGGGTCTAATTCCGGTGTTCCCGAAATAGTATCGTAAAAAAGCACATCACTTACGCTGTTTGTAAAACTCATTTTTGTACCATAAGACAAATTAAAGGCTTGAAACGGATGTTCCATATCGGCCTTAAAACTCCAGTTATCAATATCCTGATTCGAAATATTTCTTCCTGCTTGATTTACATCCACAAATTGCATATCAGGAGTATAATTGTTAGCGATAAAATTTCTGTCAAATTTTGAGTTGTAATTGAAATAATCCACATCAAAAGACAATTTTCGATTCAAAGCATCTAATTTGGTAATCAAATGTGCATTGTAAATCTGATTTTTTGATCCTTTATCTGTAAAGCTTTTATTCAGTGTCACATTCTGCAATTCATTTTGAAGATTATACTTTTCAATTCTGATATCTGAGCCAAAATCAGGATTATTTCTGTCATTCATAAACTGAAAACCAATAGTTGTGCGATCAGAAAAATCATAATCCAAAGCCAATTTTCCGGAAAGATTTTCATTTTTCACTTTTGTGACACTTGTCATTTTAGAGAGTCCGTCAGGAAAATACATTTCCAAATTTTCATCAGCATTTTTATAACCGGTTTTTCCATTCAGGCTTGCCGAAAATCGAAACTTGTTTTTATTGTAAAAGAAATTATCCCTCAAAGTATAAATTCCATATTTATTTTGGTCGTATGAAGCCGTCGTTGTGTTTTTCCACAAATCACGGACGCCTCTTTTCATGATAATATTAATCAGTCCGCCAAAACCGTCCGCTTCATATTTTGCCGGCGGATTGCTGATAATCTCAATGTTTTTAATATCACTTGCTGATATTGATTTTAAAAAATTATTCAGTTCTTCGCCAGTAAGTTCAATCAATCGTCCGTCGATCATGACACGTGAAGTTCCTTTTCCTAATAGGGTAATCAAATCGTTTTTTACTACTACACCAGGCGCTGTATTTATAGCACTCAGAGCATCACCTCCTGTTGTGTTAATATTGTTTTCAGGATTGTAAACCAAACGGTCTGTTTTCTGTTCGATGGTTTTATTTTTAGACTGAATGAAGACCTCGCTTAATTTTGTTTCATTTTCTTTGAGAATAATTGTGCCTAAATCGGTATCCTTTTCCAATGAAATTTCTTTTTCATAATCAACAAAACCTAAAACACTGATTCCGATTTTATATGAACCGCTTTTAAGATTGATTTCAAAAGAGCCATCTTGTTTGGTTACAGTTCCGTTGATAATTTTTCCTTCGGAATTTAATATCGAAACATCTGCCCATTCTAACGGAGTTGTTTCAGTTGCTATTTTTCCTTTTAATTTTAATGTGGATTGTGCCAAACAAAATAAAGGCAATACTAAAAAGATAAGGAGATGTAATTTTTTCATGGTTTCTAATTTTAACTTGTTCGATGAATTTGAAGCAAAGTTGCCTTAGAAAATCTCCGTACGCGACCGACAAAATAAAGTCGAACCATTTTCTGTTGGGAAAATTGGTTCGACTTTATTTGCTATGAAGTACGACTTTTTACAAAACGTTTATTTTCAACCGTTTCTGTAAGCTGTTGGCGTTAAATTTGTGTATTTTTTGAAAGAAGTATTAAACGAGGATTTTGAATTAAAACCTACTTCGTACAATATTTCGAGAACCGTAAGCTGACTTTTTGATTGGTCTTTTAAAATATGCATGGCTTTTTGAATGCGATATTCATTCACAAAATCAAAAAAATGCTGATCCATATGATGATTAATCAAAACAGATAAATCCCGAGCCGGAATATCAATTTGATTGGCCAATTCCTGAATTGTAAGCGACGGATCAAGAAAAGGTTCTTTCTCTGTCATATATTGTCTTAAACCTGAAATCTGACCACTAATTATGTCGTTTTGTGAATTTACAGATTCTGATTTTTCTTCAACTTCAGGAATAATATCTTTGATTAGTTTCAATTTAGAATTAATTCCTCGAAAAAGTTCCGGATGTTTTAAGGCTTTCATTATAAACCAGCAGGTTATAAATAATGCTATCGTTCCGACAAGCACGTTTGCCCAAAGAAAAACTTCTCTAAAACCGCTGTAGCGTATTATATTTTTTGACAGTACAACAGAATGTGCAGCAAGAAAAACGCAAGTCATCTGAAAAAGCCATTTATAAGTCGAAGTACCCGGATTGGTGTAATTTTCTAAATAGATTTCTTTGTACTTCTTCAAAATCAAAAATACACTCACAATATAATACACATACTGAAATTCAATCAAAATCTGAATAAAGTAAATCTCAGACATTTGATTTAGTATACCGGTAAAAGTTCCTTCCTGAATACTTATGTATATTCTGGGAATAAAAAGTAAATTGGTAATAATAAAAGGAAGCAAATGAACTAAATGTTTCCTTTGTAATTTAAAATCCGAATAACAGGCAGAAAGCACATAAAGATAAAACGACGGCATTCCTAACAAACAGAATGTGGATCTGAAAATCTCTAAATTCCTGTGATTTTCATTGTATATGTAAGTGAAAAATCCGCTGAGATCAATGGCAGAGAAAATAAAAAAGAAAGCAAATAAACGGTTTGCCAATTTGTTTTCAGTTTTAACGGTCAGCAGAAAAAACGCCATTAATAAAGAAACGAAAACTGAAATTTTGGCGATGCCTTCAAGTAAAACTAATTGATCCATTTATCTTCTATTATGTAACAAATATAACATTTTAGTTCTTTTATCAAGATTTATGAAGTGGTTTCACCCGAAACAAAATCATTCAAAAAAAGATTAAAATCTTAATGACTTTGCTTTCTAATTTTTCCCGATTTGCGATAAAAAAGTTTAATTTTGGAGGATAACTATTTCTACAAAAAATGACGTTTACAAAAACCACAGAACAATCCTCAAAATACGAACATTTAGAAAAAATGTCAGTTCATGAACTGTTGACTAATATTAATAACGAAGACAAAACTGTACCCAATGCTGTCGAAAAAGCATTACCGCAAATCGAAGCTTTAGTTACGCAGACTGTTGTAAATTTAAAATTAGGCGGACGTATTTTTTACATCGGAGCCGGAACATCCGGACGTTTGGGTGTTGTAGATGCTTCTGAATGCCCTCCTACTTTTGGAGTTCCTTTTGATTTGGTAAACGGAATCATTGCCGGAGGAGACACAGCAATCCGCCGTGCGGTAGAAAATGCCGAAGATAATGCAACACAAGCCTGGATTGATTTACAGGCACATAATATCACCCAGAACGATATCGTGATTGGAATTGCTGCTTCAGGAACTACTCCTTATGTTATTGGCGGTTTAGAAACCTGTAACGAAAATAATATTGCTACAGGCTGTATTACCTGTAATGAAGGAAGCCCACTGGCACTAACAGCAAAATTTCCTATAGTAGTCGTTGTAGGTCCTGAATTTGTAACGGGAAGTTCGAGAATGAAAGCCGGAACTGCACAAAAACTGGTTTTAAATATGATTTCGACAGCTTCGATGATTCAGCTCGGAAAAGTAAAAGGAAACAAAATGGTCGATATGCAATTGAGTAATATTAAACTGGTTGACCGTGGAGTGAAAATGATTATGGGAGAAATTCCGGTTTCGTATGAGGAAGCTTCTGAATTATTAAAAAAATACGGCAGCGTTAGAAATGCTGTTGACAATTATAATAAGTAAAAAGTTTTCGGTGAAATGTGAGATGCTGCTGCTTAACTACAAAGCTTAAACTTGTAACCTGAAACTTTTTCAAACCTGAAACAAAAAAAATGGCAACAAATAAACAATTATTAGGAAAAGGAATTAAATATTTATCGGGCTCATTGCCTTTGTTATTTATTGGCCCGTCATTGATTTATAATGCCTTTATGAACCAGCACACCGCCTGGCATTATCTGGTATTAGGAATTGGGATTGTGGCCTGTCTGAGTGCCATGTTTTTAATTTTTTACGGATTAAAGATTATCATGAAAGGTTTGTTTAATGACTAATATTTACTGACAAAACAAATTTCACCATAGTTTCTTTAATCTCTTTATTCAATTAAAATGGAAAGTCTAATACACATTCAGAAAACATTCGAGAAAGTCATTTATATTGACAAAAAGATAAACAACCGTGAGTTTGAGGATTGTGTTTTTAAAAACTGTGATTTTTCTAACAGCAATTTCGCTTACAATACTTTTTTAGACTGCGAATTTATCGACTGTAATTTGTCAATGACCAGTCTGGCCGGAACGAGTTTAAAGAATGTAACTTTTAAAAACTGTAAACTTTTAGGAATTGCTTTTAACGAATGTGATGACTTTTTATTTCAGGTTTATTTTGAAGAAAGTGCGCTGGATTATGCTATGTTTTCGAATAAAAAAATGCCTAAAACAAAGTTTATCAATTCTTCTTTGCGAGATGTAACTTTTATAGGAACCAATTTAACCAGTTCGGTTTTTGATAATTGCAATTTAGACGGAGCCATCTTTAACGATACACAACTGGCAGCTGTTGATTTTAGAACCGCTTACAATTATAAAATTGATCCCGAATTTAACCCAATGCGAAAAGCGCAATTTTCGACCCAGGGAATAGTGGGTCTTTTAGATAAATACGACATTAAAATAGTGTAATTATGGAAGCAAATGAATCTTATCTGGAAAGCGTTAAAAAGCAGTTTTTGTATTATAAAATGCTGGGCGAAAAGTCAATCGATCAATTAGAACCTGAACAGCTTTTTGTTGCTTTAAACGATGATATCAACAGTATTGCAACCATAATCAAACATATTTCGGGCAACATGCTTTCGCGATGGACTGATTTTTTAACTTCAGACGGAGAAAAAGAATGGCGTAATCGTGATGCCGAATTCGAAAACGACTTACAGTCTAAAGAAGGTGTTTTAGAAACCTGGAACAAAGGCTGGAATTGTTTTCTGAACGCTTTGAACAGTTTAAAACCGGAACAACTTTCGGATATTATTTATATCAGGAATGAAGGCCACACAGTTATCGAAGCCATAAATCGTCAATTGGCACATTATCCTTATCATATCGGACAAATTGTTTTTTATGCCAAGCAATTAAAAAAAGGAGACTGGGAAAGCTTATCAATTCCGAAAAACAAATCCGGGAATTACAATGCCGAAAAGTTTGCCAAAGAAAAACAAATAAAGAACTTTACGGATGATGAATTAAACAGACTGAAATAATTACTTTTCTCTTTTAAAATTCTACCTGGTGAAAACGATTACCCTAGCCCTGGTGGAAGCGGCATCCTTTTGTGGCGTCCCGATAGCTATCGGGAACCACAAAAGATATAGCGGACAGCAGGATTAGCTTCTTATAAAACAACTTATTAAAATGAAAAAAATTATATTCTTACTTCCACTATTAGCCTTACTATCCTGCTATAACGCAGAACACAATTGTAAAGATTTCAAAAACGGAAAATTCAAATTTGAGTTTGAAGTAGATGGCGTTAAGAAAACAACGATTTTTGAACGCAAAGACAGTATTGAAATTGAAACTTTTGAAGGAAAAACTGATACCTCAACAATACGCTGGGTAAGCGATTGCGAATATGTATTGCAGAAAAAGCATCCTAAAAATATGGCCGAAGAAAAAGCCATTAATATGAAAATATTAACAACTTCGAAAGATTCTTATACTTTTGAATTTGGAATGGTTGGTTCTGAAGAAAAACAACGCGGAAAAGTTTTTAAAATCGAATAAAAATAGTAAATTGAATGTAAATTAAGTTTTACATGGAAGTATTTTTAAACCCGGATGCCTGGATTGCATTACTAACACTAACTTTTCTGGAAATTGTTCTAGGAATCGACAATATCATTTTCATATCGATTGTCACAGGAAAACTACCTGAAGATGAACGAAAAAAAGCAACCCGGATTGGTTTGTTTTTAGCTATGTTTATGCGAATTGCACTGTTGTTTGGAATCTCGTATTTGATTGCCATGAAAGCTACCGTTTTTAGTATCCACTGGGGTTGGCTGGAAGGTGATTTTACAGGTCAGGCATTAATTTTATTCTTTGGAGGCTTATTTCTGATTTACAAAAGTACCAAAGAAATAAGCGAAAAGGTAGATCATAAAGGGCATGAGGAAAAAACACTCAACACAGCTGCAAAAAAATCATTTTCGAATATTATACTTCAGATTTTACTGATTGACCTGATATTTTCTGTAGATTCTATCTTAACTGCTGTTGGTATGACAAATGGCGTTCATGGAGCATTAACTATTATGATTACTGCAGTTATTATTTCGGTTGCGGTGATGATGCTCTTTGCGGTTCCGGTGGGGAATTTTGTAAATAAAAATCCATCAATACAAATATTAGGACTTTCATTTTTGATACTAATTGGTTTTATGCTGATTACTGAAAGTATGCATTTGTCAAATGCGGCTCTGGCAGGAGAACACATAGGCGCAGTTCCAAAAGGTTATTTGTATTTTGCCATTTCATTCTCTTTGGCTGTCGAATTTATCAATATGCGAATCCGAAAAAAGCAATTATAAAACAATATTTAAAAAGTTCCTTTCCGGAACTTTTTTTGTTTAACAAATAAACCTGATATTTCACAAAATATAGTTTGAATAGCAACTGAAATTTGTTTCTTTTACAATTCTGTTTCTATTTTAAAATTTAGTACTTAATCCAATATGAAAAATACCATTTCACATAGAGTTGCCGATTTTTTGAAGCACTTCCCTCCTTTCAATCTGCTGCATCAAAAAGACCTTGAAAAATTATCGGAACAGATTTCTATTATTTACAAAGAAAAAGATTCGGTAATTTTTTCTGAGAATGAAAAAACACATGACTCCTTTTATGTAGTGCATAAAGGTGCAATTGCTCTTAAAAAGAATCAAAAAACCCTTGATATGTGCGATGAAGGCGATATTTTTGGATTAAGACCGCTTCTGGCGCAGGAAAATTATGTTATGGAAGCCAGTACTTATGAAGAAAGTATCTTATATGCAATACCTATTGCCGTTTTTAAGCCTTATGCCTTAGAAAACAAAGCCATTGGAAATTTCCTTATCGAAAGTTATGCTTCGAATACTAAAAACCCATATTCTGAAGTTCATAAAAACAATTTATATGGTGAAATTATCGCTCTTGATAATCAGAATTCCGATAAAGAAATATTTGATTTACAGCCAGTAAAATACTCAAAAAAAATTGTTACCTGCGGCCCTTCAACTACTGCAAAGGAAATTGCAAAAATACTGACTAAGAAAAAAGTAGGAGCTATTTTGATTGTTGATGAAATGCTCCCAATCGGAATTATTACAGATAAAGATTTGCGCAACAAAATCGTTTCAGGCGACTACCCTATTACAACGCCTGCCGAGGCTATTATGACATCGCCCGTTATTACGTATTCTAAAAAAATGACGGTTACTGAGGCACAAATGGCGATGATTAAAAGTAATATCAGTTATTTGTGTCTTACCAAAGACGGAACAGTAAATACAAAAGCTGTTGGTATTTTATCCAAACATGATCTTATGGTATCGCTGGGAAATAATCCGGCCGTTTTGATCAAAGCATTAAAAAGAACTACAAAAGTTAAAGAAATCAAGCCAATCAGGGCCAGAATCATGCAGTTATTACAAGGATATCTAGACCAGAATATCCCGATGACGCTGATTACAAAAATCATAACCGAATTAAACGATGCCTGTGTAAATCGTGTTATCGATATTTCGCTGGAAAAAATGAATACTCCTCCCCCGGTAAAATTTACCTGGCTGGCTCTCGGAAGTCAGGGCCGGGATGAGCAAATGCTGCATACCGATCAGGATAATGCCATTGTGTATGAAAATGTTTCTGAAGTTTTTAAGGATGAAACCAAAGCCTATTTTCTAAAATTAGCCACGTATATCAACAAAGGACTTTTTACTATAGGCTATGAATATTGTCCTGCCGAAATGATGGCATCCAACCCAAAATGGTGTATGAGCCTTGACGAATGGAAAAATCAGGTGGCTTACTGGATTAAAAATCCGGGTAAAAATGAAGTTTTGCTATCGTTCATCTTTTTTGATTATAGTGTAAAATATGGGAATCGTGAAATTGTAGACCAGCTATCTGATTCAATATTTGAGAATGTAAAAGCTAATCCTATTTTTTATGTTCATTTGGTGAGCGGTGCTCTGCAAAGCCCATCTCCTACTGGCTTTTTCAGGCAATTTTTAGTGGAGCAGGATGGCGCCAATAAAGATCAGTTCGATATTAAAAGAAGAGCCTTAATGCCTCTGACAGATGCAGCCAGGGTTCTGATTTTGTCACATTCGGTAAAATCTATAAGCAATACTGCTGAACGTTTTGAAAAATTAGCCGAACTTGAACCTCAAAATAGTGAACTGTACTTATCGTGCTCTTATTCGTTTAAAGCTTTATTGAAATTTAGGACAAAACAGGGCCTTTTGCATCACGATTCAGGACAATTTATCGCTTTGGAATCCCTTTCTAAAATGGAAAAAATAAAACTGAAAAGAACTTTTAAAACCATTAAGGAACTTCAGGAATTAATTTCAGTACGTTTTAATGTTTCTAATCTTGTATAAGGATGAGTTTATTTAATTTTTGGCAAAAAGAAGAAGAAAAATTTTTCGATGAAAACATCACCATCGAAGAAACACGTTTTGTGGTTCTGGATACAGAAACAACAGGATTTGATTTTACAAACGACCGGATTTTATGTATTGGCGCACTTGTTTTACAAAATGGCACTATTTCGGTTCAGCATAGCCTTGAGATTTATATAGAGCAGGATCATTATGATGAATCGACTGCCCAGATTCATGGTATTTTGAAAGATTTTGTTGTAAAACGCCCTTCAGAATTAGAAGCTTTGGAACAGTTTTTAGCCTATTTGGGAGATGCCATTATTATTGCACATCATGCGTATTTTGATATCACAATGATTAACAAAGCCCTTGAAAGAAATGGTTTTTCAGAGTTAAAAAACAAAGCACTTGATACCGGAGTTTTATACAAAAAAACTTTAATAAAATCTCATCTCTTTGAAAGAAAAGACCATTACTCATTAGATGATCTGGCCGATAAATTTGATATTTCAAAAAAAGACCGACATACCGCATTGGGAGATGCTTACATAACTGCTATTGCCTTTTTGAAAATTGTAAAAAAATTAAGAGAAAAAAAAGAGGTTAATCTGAATCAGCTTTTTAAATAATTTTGAGTCAGGGTTTCAGACTAAGATTTTACTCACTAATTTCAAAAATCTCTTTCTTAATTTCTACAGAATAATCGTTTGGAGAAATATTTCCTCCAAAAGTTTTCGCATAAACTTTAGTAAACTCAGCTCCAAAATATAAAATAATAGCCGAGTAATATACCCAAACCAATATAATAACTACGGATCCTGCAGCTCCGTAAATATTTGCTATAGTGGAACTTCCCAAGTAAAACCCGATAGCAAACTTACCAATCATAAACAATACTGAAGTAAATCCGGCTCCAATAAACGCATCTTTCCATTTTATATTTCCATCAGGCAATGTTCTGAAAATGATCGCAAAAAGAAGTGCTATACTCCCTAATACAATGATAATATTTATAAAATAAAACAGATATACTGTACTTTCTGGAAAATAAATCTTTAATCTGGAATTTAAAACATCTAAAGTTGCATTTAGCATTAAACTGACTAACATTAAAAATCCAACTGACACGATCATTGAAAAAGACATTAGCCTGTTTTGAATAAATTTTTTAAGACCTTTATTAGGTTTTGCACGTAATCCCCAAATATAATTAATAGAACTCTGTATCTCAGCAAAAACTCCAGAAGCCCCTATAAGTAACATAATTACGCCGAAAACAGTTACAAAAACATTACTATCTGAAAGCTGCACATTTTTTATTGCTTCCTGAATTTGTTTGGCAGCATCGTTTCCAACCAACTCATTAATCTGACCATACAGCTGACCAGTAACAGCTTCCTCGCCAAAAAAGAAACCACAAATAGTAATAATGATAATTAACAATGGTGGCAAAGCAAAAATGGTGTAATAAGATAATGCAGCACTCAATTTTATAGCGTCATCTTCAGTAAATTCTAAAAAAGTTCTTTTTAGCAGATACCAGGATTTGGAAAGAATATTTTGATTTTTCATTTACTGATTTTTTAATATTCTCTCAAATTTAAGGAATATTAAAAATCATTCATTCTCTTATTTTTACCGAATTTTATATTTTTTCCATGCTAATAAATTTTATTTACTTATAGTGACAAAAAATCCCTTTATCATAAACTGTCCACAAGCTCGCTTTTTGATTAGCTGCTTTTAAAGCATTGTTTGCCCAGGTATTACAGGTATAAAAAAGGCTGTAGCTTCCTTTTGCTTCATAAAAAGCATCTTTTTTTCCGTAGCTGTGACCTTCAATCCACTCAGGGTGAACTGAATCACTAAAACTGTCTGAAATATAAGTAACTAAACTTTGATAATCTTCTTTTGAAATTAAAATACGTTTGCAGTCATCTCCTTCTTTCAATTGTTTAAAAAATGTAGTATGCATGGCAGATGAGCTGACACCAAATGCTGCTTTTAATGCCGTACTGGCTTTCAGGTCTGACCATTCCGGAGTATACAGATAGAAACCTTTGTCGCCCCACCCGAAAGCAATATAATTCATCAATGAATCTTTTGATTGTGTATGACTAAACTGGATTTCGTTGCGCCAGTCTTTGATTTCGTTTTTTACCGGAACAACAATATCAGTATGAACGCCGTTTGAAAGAATGTAAATCGGAATTGCGTTTTGTTCTTCAACCTGAACAATATCAGAATTGACCGTTATTTTTGAAATTAGAAGAACTGATGAAACGTACAACGCAAGAAAAGCGAAAATTCCGAAAAGTGTCCAGCCCAGAAATTTGAAAGTTTTTTTTAGCATTTTGATTGGTTTTTAGATTTAGTTATTGGTTGATTTTCTGTAACCAATTTTTGAGCCAAAAATTTACATTCGAAAAAACAGGGCACGGATTTTTCTGATTCGCTTTCGCGAAAGCGCAGATTTACACGGATTTTTTTTCTTACTTTTTTTTCTTTTCTCATTTTGTCATCCTGATGAAGGTAGGAATGACAAACTTTATGTAAAACCAATTCAATAGTTATTAAACATAAAAAAACTGCTGAATTTCTCCAGCAGTTTTCTCTATTCTTTTTCTTCTTTCTTCTATGCTCTAAGAAAACTATACGTTAAAACGGAAATGCATTACATCACCATCTTTTACAACATATTCTTTTCCTTCTACTTTGAATTTCCCAGCCTCTTTAGCTTTTGCTTCAGAACCATATTGAACGTAGTCTTCGTATGAAATTACCTCAGCACGAATAAAACCTTTCTCAAAATCAGTATGGATAACTCCTGCAGCTTGTGGTGCAGTTGCTCCGATATTTATTGTCCAGGCACGAACTTCTTTTACACCAGCGGTAAAGTAGGTTTGTTGCTTTAATAATTTGTAAGCAGCACGAATTAAAACGGATGCTCCCGGCTCTTCCAATCCCATATCTTCAAGGAAAACCTGACGCTCTTCGTAACTTTCTAATTCTGTAATATCAGCCTCAGCTCCAACAGAAAGAATGATAACTTCTGCATCTTCGTCTTTCACTAATTCACGAACCTGATCTACATATTTGTTTCCGTTTACAGCAGAACCTTCGTCAACATTACAAACGTATAAAACTGGTTTTGCAGTAATTAACTGAAAAGATTCTAGTAAAACTTCTTCATCATTACTTTGAGGCAAAATTGTTCTTGCAGATTTAGCCTGTAATAAAGCTTCTCTAATTCTGTCTAAAAGCGCTTTTTCTGTCTGAGCTTCTTTATTTCCGGTTTTTGCAGCGCGATTTACTTTTTCTAAACGTTTTTCAACAGTTTCTAAATCTTTAAGCTGTAATTCGATATCAATTGTTTCTTTGTCACGAATAGGATTTACGTTTCCGTCAACGTGTACAATATTATCATTGTCAAAACAACGTAAAACGTGAATAATAGCATTACATTCTCTAATGTTTCCTAAAAACTGGTTTCCAAGACCTTCACCTTTACTTGCTCCTTTTACTAAACCTGCGATATCAACAATATCAACAGTTGCCATCTGTACACGTTCTGGTTTTACCAATTCTTCTAATTTATTGATTCTCGGATCCGGAACATTTACAACACCAATATTAGGTTCGATTGTACAAAACGGAAAGTTGGCACTTTGCGCTTTTGCATTAGATAAACAATTAAATAATGTTGATTTTCCAACATTTGGTAATCCTACAATTCCTGCTTTCATCTGTTTGTTTCTATATTATTTTATTCGGCCTTTTTGTTCAGGCTCAACATTAATCCCTGTAATTTAATTCTTTATGAATTACTCATTTCTTTTAGTTTCTGCCAAATTGCTATTTTTTGGCTTTAAAATTTTGCAAATATAAGATTTAATAACTCGGGAGTGAAGTAAAAATGTGTATTAATGTATTTTCCGATGTCTACTTTTAAATTTTTAAACTTTTTACTAATATTTTGTTAAAAAACATTAATTTTATAGAAACAACAAACAAAAACAAACCAAAAAATTAAACAACCATGAAAAAGATTGCATTATTTTTATTTCTGATAAATTCAGCTTTTCTTTTTGCCCAAAAAGAAGTTTCAGGGACCGTTAAAGACAAGTCAGGCGCACCCTTGCCGGGTGTAAACGTTGTCGAAAAAGGAACAACAAACGGTGTTTCTACCGATTTCGAAGGTAATTTTGTTATTAAAGTAAAAGAAGGAGCCACCTTAATTTTTACTTATGTCGGATACGCTGCTGTAGAAAAACCAGCTTCAGACAGTAAAATAGAGGTTATTCTCGACGAAAGCGGTGGCCAGATTTTGAGCGATGTTGTAGTCGTAGGTTCGAGAAGTACAAAAAGAACGGTTGTCAATTCGGCTGTCCCTATTGATGTCATTAATGTAAAAGATGTTACTACACAAAGCGGAAAACTTGAGATTAACGAATTATTACAATATGTTGCCCCGTCATTCAATGCTAATAAACAATCCGGTTCTGATGGTGCCGATCACGTTGACCCTGCTTCTTTAAGAGGAATGGGACCTGATCAGACTTTGGTTTTGATTAACGGAAAAAGAAGACATCAATCATCGCTTATCAATTTATTTGGAACTCGTGGGCGTGGAAATACAGGGACCGACTTAAATGCAATTCCGGCTGCTTCTATCAAAAGAATTGAAATTCTGAGAGATGGAGCTGCTGCGCAGTATGGTTCTGATGCCATTGCAGGTGTAATTAATATTGTCACAAATGATAATGTAAAAGAATTTACCGGAGCTATAACTTATGGTGCCTTTAATACCGATGCAAAAGGTGATTTCCCTGAAGGAACTGCCAATACAAAAGGTTACAGATTAGACCAAAACGGAAACGGAAATTCTTTTGGAAAAGATCAGGATTTTGATGGAGGTTCTGTAAAAATATCGGCTAATTATGGGGTTCCAATTGGCACCAAAGGTGGTTACGTAAATGTTACCGGAGAATTTTTGAATAAAAACAAAACCTTACGTCCTGGTTTTGATTTTCGAAAAGGTTTTGGTGAAGCTGAAATTCAAGGAGTAAACTTTTTTGTGAATTTTGCTGTTCCAATTTCTGAAAAAACTCAATTTTATGCTTTTGGAGGAAGCAACTTCAGGAATACAGACGCTTATGCTTTTACCAGAAATGATGGTGAAAGAGTTGTAGAGGAAATTTATCCGGGAGGCTATACGCCAAGAATTACCTCAAAAATAAACGATAATTCAATTGCAGCAGGAATCAAAACCGAAACTTCCGGAGGCTGGAAATGGGATTTCAGTAATACCTTAGGAAAAAACAAATTTCATTACGATATAAAAGGAACTCTAAATGCTTCACTTGAAGAAAAATCTCCAACAGAATTTGATGCCGGAGGCCATAGCTTGCTTCAAAACACTACTAATGTAGATCTTTCTAAAAATTATGGAGACATTCTTGGAGGTTTAAATTTAGCCTTTGGAGCCGAATTTAGAGTAGAACAATTCGAAATTTTTGCAGGAGAACAAGGTTCATACGCCACCTATGACACAAATGGAAATCCGATTACCGATCCAACGACACAGAGCCCACCAACAGTTCCAAATCCTGATTATGATCCTACAGATCCTGAATCATCTCCAACTATCGCAAGACCTGGAGGTTCTCAGGGCTTCCCAGGGTACAGTCCTGCGAATCAAGTCAATGAAAACCGCAATAATTTCTCTTTATACACCGATGCAGAATTAGACATTACTGAAGCTTTTATGGTTAGTGGTGCCGTACGTTTTGAAAATTATAGTGATTTTGGAAGTACCATAAATGGTAAATTCGCCTCAAGGCTTAAAATTACAGATAACATTAACTTAAGAGGATCTGTGAGTACCGGTTTCCGTGCTCCATCTTTAGCGCAAATTTATTACAATTTGCGTTTTACAAACTTTAGTTCTGCCGGTGCAACAGAAGTATTATTAGCCCCAAATGACAGTGAGGTTACAAGAGCTTTTGGAATCCAAAAATTAAATGAAGAAAAAGCGATAAATGCTTCTTTAGGATTTACCGCTAATTTTGGGGATTTTACTGCAACTGTAGATGGCTACTTAATTAATGTAAAAGACAGAATTGTATTAACGGGTTATTTTGACGCTTCAGCTTTAGGTCTTGGTGTTGACAAAGCCCAGTTTTTCGTAAATGGTGTAGATACCAAAAGCATCGGACTTGATGTTGTTTTAGCATGGAAAAAAACAATTAATGAAAACAGATTAAGCGCAACCTTAGTTGGAAACATTAATGATATGAAAATCGATAAAGTAAAAAATGGTGATTTAGAAGAAAAAACATTCTTTGGAGAACGTGATAAAGCTTTTTTACTGGCCTCTGCCCCACCAAATAAATTTGGACTGAACCTAAACTATGGCAGAAAATGGTTTGACGCAGGACTGGCATTTACCAGATTCAGTGAAGTAAAACTATTAGATTATCAAATGGACGAAGATCCTGAAGATTACAGAACTGATCCGTCTGAAACTGATGAACAGGTATTTTCAAACCAAAAGAGAGCAGCTACAGACACTTACGGTGCCAAAATTGTAACCGATCTGACTTTAGGTTTTAAACTTTGTAAGTCTACCAAATTAAGTATTGGCGCCAATAATTTGCTAAATATTTATCCAGATCAGCAAGATGATTGGGTTGAAGCAGGAGGTTATTGGGATGCTGTTCAAATGGGGTTCAGCGGAGCTTATTACTATGCAAGGCTTGGATTTAATTTTTAATCCTAAAAATATAAAACGAAAAATCCTGAGTTATCCTCAGGATTTTTTTATTTCAATCTGTTATTTGCTAAAACTACAACTTAAATTCTAATGCATCTATAAGCCCTTTTTCTTCTTCAGTAGCAGTGAATCCGGAAATATCCCAATATTTAGTCAGAACTTTATTTTTTTTGTTGAAAAGTGATTTTTCCTTAAAAACATCACTTTCTTTATATGTGAAATTTTGTCTGTTGAAATTGGTCGTAATAAAACTATTGCGAACCTGAATATTTTTGATCTCCTCTTTCAAAACCAAATCATATCCTATCTCTTCATTTGCAGTCAATAAATAATAATCCAAACCATCTATCCTATAATTAACCCTTACAGATGATTTTGTAATGTTTTTAGAACCAATTTGCTCGTTCTCCTGAATTTCTGCGAGATTTGTAGGTAAAATAATAACACTAAATTCTACTATCAGCTTTTTTTCAGGATCATAAACTATTTCATAGGTATCTAAGGCAGTTTTTGAATTATCTAACGGCGTTACAGACATAATATAATAGTTGTTATTGTTAGGATGTCCCTTGGTTGTAAAGCTGTATTCCTTTTTTGTTTTTGAATCCAAAAGAGGGTCAAAATACTTTAAATTTGAATAATTTTCCATGATATTATTCAAATTGTAGCCCATTAAATCAGCACTAATATCACTTTCCAACAAACCATAAGACCTGTTTTGCTCTACCAATAATGTAGTAGTTGCTTTTTTCTGGCTGACTGAAAACTGAAAATTTACAAGTCCGTCATTATAATAAGAGTATTTGTTATTTAACAAAAAAAATTCTCGCACATATACTTTTAAGCGGTAAGAAGCAGCTAATTTTTGCCTTGAATTAATAACAATTTTTTGCAGAATTTTTTGTGGGTTTTCATGAGAAACAACTATTTCATCTAATTTATTATGATTGCTTTTAAGATAAACTACAAATTGATCTTGCTTTAGAGCGGCCCAGCGAAGCGTCAATTTTTCATAGTTAGTTTCAGAAACCTGAACATTTGAAGCTCCGTTCAATTCAAAAGTTACTTTGCCTTCTTTATTACTTATTAAAGTCTGCTTGGTTTTCATGATAAATACGGTTGCATTTTCAATAGGCAGCTGCGTTTCAATATCTTTTACAAGAATAGAATACTCAGTATTTTGTGCAAAAATACCGACACTAAATAACAGAATAAATACAAGTATTAGTCTTCTCATGGTAATTAGTAAAATACAAAAATTATTGCCAAATTTAACAAAAATAAAACATTAAAAACCAGCTCAGTACGAAATAAATTAAATATTTTATTTACAAAAAAAAATCCTAAGTTCTACACTCAGGATTTTTTATATCATAATTCAGAAAATTATTCTCCATGCAAAAACGCTTGTCTATTTAACAAGGTTTCTTCATCTTCTACGTGATTATCATCTGGTACACAGCAATCAACAGGACATACAGCAGCACACTGAGGTTCGTCATGGAAACCTTTACACTCTGTACATTTTCCAGGTACAATATAATATACTTCATCCGAAATTGGTGTTTGAGCATCATCTGCATCAACTTCTGTTCCGTCTGGTAAAATTACTGTTCCTGAAAGACTTGTTCCGTCTTTATATCTCCAATCATCAGCACCTTCATAAATTGCTGTATTTGGGCACTCTGGTTCACAAGCCCCACAATTAATGCATTCGTCAGTTATAATTATTGCCATCTTATTCTTGGTTACGAGTTAAAAATTATAAGATCTCACAAACATTTTATTCTGCTTTGCCTTATAACTTAATATAGCTTATTTTTGTGCAAAATTACAATCAAAACCTTTCATAAACAAATTACTTATGTTACAAAACGAAAAAAAACAATCTTTTATAGCACTTGGTCGGTTTTTGAGTCAGTTTTCTGAAGAAAAAAGCGCTCAAAATGAATCTGTTTTAGGCAATGATTTGTTTTTTGAAGATTTTATAAAACTTATTCAGCTTTCGCAATCACACAATGGATGGTACACTCCTGAACAGGTATATTTTGCCATAAAATCATGGGCAGATGCTTTAACGGAAGAAAATATGGACAAATGGCTTTCCGGTTATTCTGCTGAATTTTCTCAAAATAAAAAAGAAAAAACAGTAGCTTTAATTTTAGCCGGGAATATTCCGTTGGTAGGATTTCATGATTTTTTATGCGTATTAATTACGGGAAATAAAGCTTTAGTAAAAACGTCTTCAAATGATCAGCATTTATTACCGTTTTTAGCAAAATATTTAATTTTTATTGATGAGGACTTAAAGGACAAAATCACTTTCGTGGAAGGAAAATTAGAGAATTTTGATGCTGTAATTGCAACCGGAAGCAACAACACATCCCGTTATTTTGAATATTATTTTAAAGATAAGCCTTCCATTATTCGTAAAAACAGAAATTCGGTTGCAGTATTAAATGGCCAGGAAACAAAAGAAGATCTGGAAGTTTTAGGCGAAGATATTTTTCGTTATTTCGGTTTGGGATGTCGTAACGTATCCAAAATTTTTGTTCCTAAAGATTATAAATTTGAAGCTTTTTTTGAAGCCATTTTTAAATATCAGGATGTTATTCATTATGAAAAATATGCTAATAATTATGACTACAATAAAGCTGTTTTTTTAATGAGTAATTTCAAATTACTGGACAATGGTTTTTTAACAATTAAAGAAGATTCCAGTTATGCTTCTCCAATTTCGAGCGTTTTTTATGAATTTTATGAAAGCCTGGAAGATTTACAAAATCGTCTTGATGCTGAAGCCGAGCAAATTCAATGCATTGTAAGCAATAATCTGATTAAAAGCAGTATTTCTTTCGGTAAAACACAGACTCCTCAATTATGGGATTACGCAGACAATGTTGATACTATATCGTTTTTGTTAATAACATCGGATAAAAATTTATAATTATTGCGAATAATTTAACGGTTTTTCGGCTTGTATTCCCGAAATTTGCGTTTTTAAAATTTGGACTTTTAACTATACCATGAAAAAACACAACTACAGCGCAGGACCAAGTATTTTACCTCAGGAAGTTTTTGAAAAAGCATCAAAAGCAGTTTTAGATTTTAATAATTCAGGATTATCAATTCTTGAAATTTCGCACCGAAGCAAAGATTTCGTTGCAGTTATGGATGAAGCCCGTGCATTGGCTTTAGACTTATTAGGCCTTACAGGCAAAGGATATCAGGCTTTATTTTTACAAGGTGGAGCAAGTACAGCATTTATAATGGCTCCTTATAACCTGATGAAAGAAAACGGAAAAGCAGCTTATTTAGATTCTGGAACATGGGCGACAGCAGCCATCAAAGAAGCTAAACTTTTTGGAGAGACTGTTATCGTAGGTTCTTCAAAAGATGACAATTATACATATGTCCCAAAAGGTTATGAAATACCAGCTGACGCAGATTATTTTCACTGCACAAGCAACAACACCATTTTCGGAACACAAATGAAAGAATTCCCGACAACAAACATTCCTGTTGTATGTGATATGAGTTCTGATATTTTTTCACGTGTATTAGACTTCTCTAAATTTGATATAATTTATGCGGGAGCTCAAAAAAACATGGGACCTGCAGGAGCTACTTTAGTCGTAGTAAAGGAGGAAATCTTAGGTAAAAATGGAAGAACAATTCCTAGTATGTTAGATTACAGCAAACATATTAAAGCAGAAAGTATGTACAACACTCCTTCTGTTTTCCCTGTATATGTTTCTTTGTTAACATTACAATGGATCAAAGAAAAAGGCGGTATAGCTGCTGTTGAAAAATTAAACAATGCAAAAGCAGCATTACTTTATAATGAAATCGACAGAAACCCATTATTCAAAGGAGCCGCAGTTGTAGAAGATCGTTCTAACATGAACGTTACTTTCCTTCTTACAAACGCTGATCATACAGAAACGTTTGATAAATTATGGAAAGAAGCCGGAATTTCAGGATTGCCTGGACACCGTTCTGTTGGCGGATACAGAGCTTCAATTTACAACGCTATGCCTATCGAAAGCGTACAGGTGTTAGTTGATGTAATGAAAGCTTTGGAAAGCAACGTTTAATTTTCAAACAAACGTTAATTCAAGGACAAGAGCCCTAGCCCCGATAGAAATGAAAATCCTTTTGTTTTTTTTCTTTAAAAAATAACAGATTGTAATGTATAGCGGGAATAGCTTCTAATTAAAAAAAGAAAAAATTATATATCAGGGTTAATTGTAATCTTAAACTGTTAACCAAATAAACACATAAACTAAAATGAAAGTATTAGCGAATGACGGAATTTCAAAAAGTGGAATTCTAGCTTTAGAAAAAGGTGGATTTGAAGTTATCACTACAAAAGTAGCTCAGGAACAAGTTGCTAACTATATTAACGAAAATAACGTAAGCGTAATTTTAGTTCGTAGTGCAACTAAAGTACGTAAAGATATTATAGATGCATGTCCTGGTATCAAAATCATCGGACGTGGTGGTGTTGGTATGGATAATATTGATGTTGATTATGCTAAAAGCAAAGGAATCCATGTAATTAACACACCTGCTTCTTCATCAGAATCAGTGGCAGAATTGGTATTTGGACACTTACTTTCTGGTGTTCGTTTTTTACATGATTCTAACAGAAATATGCCTTTGGAAGGTGATTCAAACTTTGACGGTTTGAAAAAAGCTTACGCAAACGGTACTGAATTAAGAGGAAAAACATTAGGAATTGTTGGAATTGGCCGTATTGGTCAGGCTACTGCAAAAATGGCCCTTGGTTTAGGTATGAAAGTTATTGCTGCTGATGGATTTATTCCGTCTGTAGATGTAAAAGTGGAGTTTTTTGATGGTCAGTCAATCACGACTACTATTGTTCCTCAATCATTGGAATCATTATTAAAAGAATCTGATTTCATTACATTACACGTTCCTGCTCAGGATGGTTACATCATTAGTGAGAAAGAGTTTGAAATCATGAAAGATGGTGTTGGAATCGTAAACTGTGCCCGTGGAGGTGTTATTGATGAAGTTGCTTTAATCAAAGCTTTAGATGCCGGAAAAGTAGCATTTGCAGGATTAGACGTTTTCGAAAGCGAACCAAAACCTGAAATGGCAATTTTGATGCATTCTAAAATTTCTTTGACTCCTCACATTGGAGCTGCAACAGGAGAAGCTCAGGATAGAATTGGTACTGAATTAGCTTCACAAATCATTACTTTATTAAGTTAATTCATTATAACTAAATAATTTTGAGGGGATTTATTAACATTGCTTAATAAATCCCCTTTCTTTTTTTATTAAATTTGAGTCTAATCTAAACACTAAAAACCATGCTAGATCAATTAACCCAATTAGTACAGCAATTCGGTGGTGATGCTGTTGTAAAAAATGATGCCATTCCAAATGAGCATAATGAAGGCGTAATCAACGAGACAAGCAATTCTATATTTTCAGGACTGCAAAAAATCGCTTCAGAAGGTGGCGGAGAACAATTAGCAGCCTTGTTTCAGGGAAAATCAATTGACAGTTCGAATCCGGTGGTACAACAGCTGAGCCAGCAGTTGTCGGGGAATCTTGGCGAAAAATTCGGGTTAAGCAGTGACACTTCTTCTAATGTTGCCGGAAGTATGATTCCGCAAATTTTAAATTCTTTAGTAAACAAAGCTAAAGATCCAAACGACGGAAGTTTCCAAATTACCGATATTATAAATGCAGTTACAGGAAATAGTGATCAGGCTTCGGGCATTATGGATACCATTTCGAAATACGGAACACAATTTGGTCTGGATCAAAATGCGGATGGTAAACTTGATATTGAAGATGTTTTGGTCGTTACAAAAAGCAGTGGCGGTATAGCAGGATTTATTGGTAAATTTTTTAAAAGCAAAAAATAACCTTCAGATATTATAAAATTAGACTACTTTATAAAATATTTAAAAGCTGTTTGTTTAAATTCAAACAGCTTTTTCTTTTTAAATCCTGATTTTCATGACAAAGTGTTAAATAACAAAAGTCATCACTCCTTTTTTTGTAAATTTAAGTTCAAATTTAAACAATGAAAAATTTCATTTACATATTAATGGTTTTATTTACGATTATTGCCTGTTCTACATCTTCTAAGAACACAGTTGCATCGACAGATCCTAAATCTAAAGTAGCTGTAAACGATACTGTACGGATTGCAAATGATTCTTTAGAATATGAAGTGATTATTATAGACAATGGATTTAGTTTTTGGCTTTCTTCTCAGGCATTGCCAAGAAATTATTATTCTTTGGGGTATCTGGAAAATAAAAATATGATATACGTAACCGAATGGAACAATCGTGTTTTACAGCCTCAACGCTACAATCCGAACTTATATGAGATGACTATAGATTATCAGTCACATATTAATTATGGTTATGAAGTAAATTATCTCATCTACAATTATATGATTTACTTTCAAAATACTTACAAACAAAAATTAGGAGGCTATGTTCCTTCCAGATAATGTTTAGTATATTTGTAATCATTCCAAACAAAAAATGAATCGATTAAAGCAGCGCTGGGGTGTAACCTCTAATTTTCAGTTTGTCATCATATTTATTGTTTTTGCCATCACAGGATCGGCATCTGCATGGTTGTCCAGACCATTTTGTGAATGGCTTAATATTACCAAAGAAGATTTTGGCGGCTGGTTCACTCTTATTCGATTAATAATTATCTTTCCTATTTATCAGGTTCTTTTGGTTGCCATTGGAACTATTTTTGGACAATTCCGTTTTTTTTGGAACTTCGAGAAGAAGATGCTTAAGAGTATGGGATTTGGTTTTCTTTTTAAAGATTAATCCTTTTTCTTTATTTATCATTCACGATAGTTTCCGTCTCTTGATTTAAATATTTAAAAACAGATTTCTTTGATGATTTTGTTTATAAATTATTTTTTTTTCTAGAATATTCCCTTTTATTCAGGCAGAACGGTTACAAAATTTTAAAAAGAGCACTCAAATTTTCCCCTTACACTAAACCTTAGTGTTATCAATACTTTTTTAATAGTAAAAAGTATTTTTATTCAAAAAAAGAGCAAAAAATATCTTTTTTCAGCTACCAGAACAGGATAGAACAGGACAGTATTTTTATTAGTATTTTAAAACTTTACTACTAAGATTCAATTCTTTACTAATCACTAACCAACCATCACAATGTTAAACAGTACATTAAAACTTTCATTTGTAATAGCAATAGTTTGCTTTACAATATCAACCCAAAGGTGCTTTGCCCAAAATCCGGTAGCCAAAATCGATTTCGACCAATCGGGCAGACAAACAGCAGAAGTAGGGGAACCAGACTACACTCCTTGGGTAATTACAACAAATTCAGACACTAAAACTGTAAACGGAGTTACATTTACACTAACGCGGGTTGGTGATAAGGGAGACGTATTAGGAACCAATTGGTATAAAGCCGGAATTTCGTCACCTTATTATGCCAGATTAGTCTGTGATGGAGTCACTGTGAAAAATGGAACTGCAAATGAAGGAGGCCAAATAGAGGTGAAAATTAGCGGTTTAGAAACCGGCACGCATACCTTATTAGCTTTTTTGAATGCGGTAGATAGCCCCGTCTATACTTTTAGTCCGATTGATATATCGATTGATGGAAATTTAGTAATCGACAATCTAATTCCAAGCGTGAGAGCAGTGAAAACAGCAGATGCAAAATCGGCATATTTAACCTTTGAGGCTACTACAGGAAAAGATGTCGTTATTCTTTTTGCTGCCGAAAGATCAGGCAACGAAACTTACAAAAATGTAATGTTGAACGGATTTGAATTAAATACACCTAATATTTTTAATCAGGCAACAAATCCCTCCCCAAAAAACAATAATGAGCATGTCGAACTAAGTTCCGGAGGCACAACGTTGAGCTGGACACCTGCTATTAATGCAGTATCACATAATATTTATTTTGGAACAGATTTAACATCTATTGAGACTGCTGGTGTTTCATCACCTGAATTTAAAGGTAACCAACCCAAAGTAAACGCTTCTTATCAGGTGAATGGCTTATATACCGGAGAGACATATTACTGGAGAGTAGATGAAATTTTAGCAAATAATGAAATCATAAAAGGAAACATATGGCGCTTCCGCCCAGCCCAGCTTGCTTTCCCGGGTGCGGAAGGCTATGGACGTTTTGCCCGGGGCGGAAGGGGCGGAAAAGTAGTAGCCGTCACCAACCTAAATGACAGCGGACCTGGAAGCTTACGTGAAGCGATTACTAATGATATAGGCCCACGGACTATTGTTTTTAATACATCTGGAATCATTCAACTTGAATCTCGTTTAGTATCAAATCAGCCTTACGTAACAATTGCGGGGCAAACTGCTCCCGGAAAAGGAATTTGCATACGTAAAGCTCCTCTAGGAATTACAGGAAATGATGCCATAGTTCAAAACATAAGAGTGAGATTAGGAGGAGGTCCCACTTTTGACGGCATGGGTTTAACAGGTGCCGATAACAGCATAATAGACCATTGCTCTATCAGCTGGACTATTGACGAAAGTTTTAGTTCCCGCGGAGGAAAAAACATTACATTACAAAAAACACTAATATCTGAAGCACTAAATGCTGCTGGACACCAAAATTATCCTGCAGGAACTGAACATGGTTATGCTGCAACAATAGGTGGAGATATAGGAAGCTTTCATCATAACTTACTTGTACATAATTATGGCCGTAATTGGAGTTTAGGCGGTGGATTGGATGGCAGCGGTGCTTATACAGGAAAAATGGATATTACCAACAACGTAGTTTATAATTGGGGAGGCAGAACAACTGATGGGGGAACAAAAGAAGTTAATTTTGTAAACAACTATTATAAGCCGGGGGCTGGTTCCAAAATATTTGTTGCCTTTAGTGCAGACAACGAAAATGTTGGAACAGGAATGCAACGCTGTTACTTTAACGGAAATGTAATGCCGGGCTATTTTGACGAGAGCAATCAAACTATTGGAAGAAGATCTACGTATAAAAATGGCGCTACTAATACTTACGATAATTTTGTCAATACTCCATTTTTCCCATCATACGTAACCACACAATCTGCAAAAACGGCCTATAAAATTGTGTTATCTGATGTTGGATGTATTCAGCCTGAATTTGATCAGCATGACGAACGAATGATCACAGAAACATTGAACGGGACGTATACTTACAGAGGAAGCGTAACCAATAAACCTGGATTTCCGGATAATGAATCTGATGTCGGTGGATACGAAATATATCCTGAAATTGTAAGAGACGCAAATTGGGATACAGATCAGGACGGATTACCAAACTGGTGGGAAACCATTAAAGGAACCAATTTAAACTCAGGAACAGGAGACTTCTCAGATTCAAATACTGATACGGATTTGGACGGATATACCAACTTAAATGACTATTTACAATGGATGTCCCTGCCTCATTATGATTCTCCTGACGGAAGTAAAATAAGTATTAATATTCAGAAACTTTCAAGAGGTTTTACAACTGGAGTTAACTATTCTGTTTCTAATGTGGTTAATGGAAATGCTTCTCTTAACGCAGATATCGTAGATTTTACACCAACAGCAACGGGTTTATGCTCTTTTGATTTTACGGTTACGGATAATGAAGGAGCAACTATGACACGTAAGGTCAATATCGTCAGCGGCTACAGTTCTAATCTATCTGTAGAAAAACCAATCAAAGAAAATACTTCTTTTAAAGTTTGGCCTGTACCAAATAACGGTTCCTTTTCTATTTTAATGGAAAATGACGGAAGCGATGCTGAACTTAAAATCTTTGATATTTTAGGCAAAGAAGTAGTAAAACGAAACATCTCAGGAAAAACACAGGAAAACATCAATTTAAAATCAAAAGGTGTATTTATCTTAAAAGTGTCAGATCCTAAAACAAAAGAAGTATTACACATAAAAAAGATTATAGTTCATTAAGTTTAGTTTATTTTTATAGTTTTTTGATAAATGGCAGCCTAAACAGTTGCCATTTATTTTATTAAAAATAGGTTTAAAAATCATTAATCGAAAATATTTAAAAACAATTATGAAATCTATCTGCTTCGTTATTTTACTGACAATGACAGCCTGTATTGGTCAGGAAAAAACATCCAATAAAACATTTGAAGAAATTGCATTAGTTAATAAAATTGATTTTTTTGACTCTAAATTAGACCAACCAAAATTTAGTTGTGGATTTTTATTACAATTTAATAATGAAATATATGCGGTTACGGCAAAGCATCTGCTAAAAATAATAAAGCCGGAAAAAATGAAAACCTTAGCGTTTGAAAACAATATCAAATCCTGGTCTTTATATCCATTGGAAAACAAATCTGAAATCGTGATTTGTGATAAATTATTAAATGAAAACAAAGCAGAACTTTTAGAAGCCAAATCTACTTATGAAAATGACTGGCTGATTTTTTCTGTAAAAGAAAACCACACAAAAGTCAAACCCTTACAAATTAGAACAACTCCGCTAATTGCCGGAGAAAAATTGTATGTGGTAGGCTGGACGAGAAAAATGGAAAGTGGAAAACAAAGAGTATACGAATTTGAATATTATAAAACCATCAACAATCGTATTCTTCTTAAAGATGTAATTGTTCCGGAACAATTTGGAGGTCTGAGCGGATCTCCTGTGATTGATGAGAAAGGCATGCTTGTTGGCATTGTATCTAACGGAACAACTGATCCTGAAACCGATAAAAAATATTTTTCTCCTTGTTCCGCCACAAGTATTTTGTTATTTTTAGAAAAATTAAAAATACAGCAATAACATTAAAATGTACTGGAATTAAGAAATCCTATTTTGCTTTGAAAAAAAATAAGTATAAATCCATGTGATCGTAAAGGATGGGATCACATCGGTAAACGGAATGATTTCTTCAACAAAAGTCAAAATACTGGCAACCTTCCCTACTCTTCCTTTGTACATTCTGGTCATGATAAAAGCGGCAATTGGTGCCCAAATCACATCTGAAAACTCTCCTAAAAGCGGAATCGAAAAAGAAATCATCCCAATTCCGTCCAAAAGTAAACCGATCAGTAATTTTTGTATTCTGTTATCTTCTACAACTTTCAAATCCTGCATGATATGATAAATTAAGTTACATTCAAAATTAAAAAATAATATACCCAAACTATTATTCAATTAAGTCAATTAATTTCTAAATTCCCATATCAATAAACATACCGCTTACTTTCAGATTTATAAATTTGTGTTACAAACCATTTTAATATCAACAGAATCTTTGTTTCTTTGTAGAAACAGTTTCTAAATGATACACGCAAAAAACATACATAAATTCTACGATCAGCTTGAAGTGTTAAAAGGAGTTGATTTACATATTCAAAAAGGAGAAATTGTATCAATTGTAGGTGCTTCCGGTGCCGGAAAAACCACTTTACTACACATTTTAGGAACTTTGGACAAACCGGAGAAAGGTTCTGAAACATCACTGACTATAAATGGCCAAAATATTTTAGGACTGAATGATAAAGCATTATCAAGTTTCAGAAATCTGAATTTAGGTTTTATTTTTCAGTTTCATCAGCTTTTACCTGAGTTCACCGCTCTCGAAAATGTATGCATTCCTGCATACATCGCAGGCAAAAAGCCATCAGAAACCGAAACCGAAGCCAAAAAACTGCTGGATTATTTAGGATTATCTCATAGAATTAATCATAAACCAAGCGAACTTTCGGGAGGCGAGCAGCAGCGAGTTGCGGTAGCAAGAGCCTTAATCAATAAACCCGATGTAATTTTTGCAGATGAGCCTTCAGGTAATCTGGATACCCATTCTGCCGAAAATTTGCATCAGTTATTCTTTCAGCTTCGCGATGAATTTGGACAAACTTTCGTGATTGTAACTCATAATGAAGAACTGGCAAATATGGCAGATCGAAAGTTAGTAATGTCTGACGGTCAAATTTTGTCTTAAAATGCTTTTAATTCTTTTAAGCTGGATTTATATTGTTTTTACAACCATAAATTTTGGTTTTATTTTTGATAAAATCATCGGTACAAAAAATAATAATTTTGTAATAGCTGCAATATCAGGTCTTTTTTTTACGACAATTTTAGCCAGTATCTGGGCAATTTTCGGAAGAATAAATTTCGAATTTCATCTTGTTTTATTATTTTTAAACATCCTGTTGGTAGTTAAATACAAGCACTCAATTATAAACATATACAAACAATTTCTACTTGATTTTAAAAAACTTGAAAAAGTTTCAAAAGTAATTCTGATTTTAATTACTATTTTAATTATAGCACAATGCTCTACTGCTCCTTTTGTAATTGACAACGAATCGTATTACATTCAAACCATAAAATGGCTTAACGAATATGGTTTTGTAAAAGGAATTGCTAATTTACATATTTACCTGGGGCAAACGAGTGGCTGGCATATTACACAAAGCATTTTTAATTTTTCATTTTTATATAAAAATTTTAATGATCTCAGCGGTTTTTGTTTGCTTTTAGGAAGCTTGTTCTCTATTCAAAAACTAAATGCTTTCTATCAAAACAAAAATCAGAACTACCTTATCATTGGATTACTCCCTATATTTAATGTTTTTCTTTTTCAATTTATCAGTGCTCCTTCACCTGATATTCCTGTTTACGTATTTTCGTTTGTGCTCTTCTTTCATTTACTGGATAACTTCAAAAAAAACATTTTTGAGTCCTTTAACCTGGTTGTCATTTTAGTTCTTTTTTTAATTTATATTAAGAATACAACGATAGTTTTTGCAGTAATTCCGGTTATCTTATTTGTTCTGAATTTTAGATTATTATCAAAAAAGGTCATGGCGCCTATTTTATTGTCCATCATATTATTGTCTCTTTATGTCATAAAGAACATGATTATTTGTGGAGGGCCAGTTTTTCCATCAAAATTTTTTACTAATATAGAAACCAGCTATGCTATTCCGGAGACTATTGGAAGCGCTTACTATGATAGTATTAAACATTATGGATATTTTGTAAACGAACAGCAATACAACACCATGTCTATTAAAGATTTGTTTTTGAAATGGCTTCAACTCCCAAAATTAAATGGTTTATTTGATAAAGTTATTGTAATTATCATGTTTATTACACCCTTTTTAATTTATAAATTTCAAAATAAAAAAAGCCTATGGGGTCTTTATTTTGTAATGATTTTCCAAATGTTTTTGCTTTTTGTTACTTCTCCTCAGTATCGTTTTTTCATGAACTTTGTCATGTTTTTTTCTCTTTTTTGTTTGACTTGTTTTATACAAAATAAAAGAGCAATCTATTCGCTACTGTTATTATCTTTAATCCCAACGTTTATTGTTTTATTTTTTCCTTTAAATTTAAATCAATTTTCGAATCATAAATTCATGATGAAAATTAGTAACTTTTCGATTGACAACTTTATTTTTCCTTATAAAAATACCAAAAGCGATACTGATTTTAAAACAATCCGTTTAGGAAATCTTATCTATCACTCGCCAATAGAAAACGAGGTTTTTTGGTCAAACGGAGACGGTGATTTGCCTTGCGTCAATAAAGACCAGATTGATTACTATAAAAAATATTACAAAACCATTCCTCAAATGCGTACTAACGATATAAAAGACGGGTTTTATCCAAAAAAAGTACAAAAAGATGAATAAAGCGGAATTAAAAGAATTTCTTGACGAAAAAGTCAATCAATATAATAATCTCGATTTTATCGAAAGCGATCCTGTACAGATTCCGCATCTTTTTACTCAAAAAGAAGACGTTGAAATTGCAGGATTTCTAAGTGCAACTATTGCCTGGGGAAACCGTAAAATGATTATTAAAAATGCGCATCAAATGATGAATTTGATGGGCAATACCCCTTACGATTTTGTAATGTCCCATTCTGATTCGGATCTGGAAAGATTAGAAAATTTTGTCCATCGTACTTTTAACGGAAAAGATTTTGCCGGGTTTATAAAAGGATTGCAGCATATTTATAAAAACCACGAAGGTTTAGAAGCTGTTTTTGCTAAAAATCAGGAAAAAGAAAGTCTGCAAAAAAGCATTTCAGAATTCAAAAAAACATTTTTTGAAATCGATCATCTCTCCAGAACCCAAAAACATATTTCAGATCCTTTAAATAATTCTGCAGCAAAGCGCATTAATATGTATTTGCGATGGATGGCTCGTCAGGATACAAAAGGAGTCGATTTAGGCATTTGGAAAACCATTCCGCCCAGCGCTCTATCATGCCCTCTTGATGTACATTCCGGAAATGTTGCCCGCAAATTAGGATTGCTTTCGCGTAAGCAAAATGACGGAAAAGCACTCGCCGAATTGGACTTAAAACTACGTGAATTAGATCCAAATGATCCTGTAAAATACGACTTTGCCTTATTTGGTTTAGGTGTTTTTGAAGGATTTTAAAACATTCTTTTCCGTACAATTCAATTTTTTAAATTTTCAGACTTTAATAATTCTACAACTAATTCTTTCAATTTAATTTCCAATTCCGAAAGAGAGGTTTTCATTTATTTTATACTTTTAAAATAATCGTTATCTTTATGTAAATCTCTAATAAAAAAGAATATATTATTTGTTAAGCTTTCAGAATAACACCCAAATTACTTTTATTAAATGGAAGTATTTATCCATCATTTTATCCGAATCATATTGCCCATACTAATCATCGGGTGTATTTCATTAATTGCATTTTTAATTCTCAATAGATACCGCTACGATTTATTTCATCCAAAATTTGATACCGTAAAAAATGAGATTGATATCTTTTTTACTAATCTGATTTTTTCTCCTCTTGACAAAACAATTCATCATACTGAAATAGAACAATTTAAAAAAACAATTCCTTTTGAAAAAAATTGGTGTAAAAAATTATTACTTAGTGAAATTATCTTTTTGAAACTAAACTTAAAAGGTGAGGTCACTAAAAAATTTGATTACATCTACGAACAATTTGATTTATTTCGATATACTCAAAAACTTTTAAAGAGCCGTCATTTTTATTTCAAATGCCTTGGATTATTTCAACTCGAATCATTAGATTATAAAAAAGGTAAACACTACATCACCCCTTTATTAAATCATAAAAACAGAGATATCAAATCCAGGGCTTTTCTGGCATTAATTTCATTGAGGCCAAATAAACTGGAATCATTGATTGATTTTTCTCATGAGATTACAATTGCAGAAGAGATTAATATCATGGATATTTTGCATCATAAAAAAACAAAAATGCCGGCAAATTTAAGAGACTGGATTGTTTCTGATAATGCATCAATCATTAAACTTAGCATTAAACTGTTGGTATTTTATAACAATACCAATGAAAATGAAAATATAGTAAAATTACTCAACCACGAAGATAAAGGCTTACGCCACGAAGTTATTATGGCTATTAATTCCTTATTCATTATTGAAGCTGAAACGGAATTAATAAAACGCTTCAGACATGAAGATACCCAAAATAAATTGGAAATTTTTAATACACTTTCCAAAATAGGAACTGCAAAATCTGAAGAATTCATCGCTCAATTATTAGAAAACAAGACAGATGAAAACATCAAACTTGATGCTGTTTATTGTCTTCATAAAATAAATCAAAACTATTTTGATAATCATTTTTTAGATAACGAGGATGTGCAAAAAATGGTCAAACATGTAAAAGCCATTAATAATGATAGATGATATCCTATCCATATATCTTAATTTCATAGGTGCTTTTTCGATCACTTACATCAGCTTGTATTGTATATTGGCAGGCCTGTCCTATTATGCAATTAAAAAAAGCCTTAACACCAAACACTTCATCCCTGACAATGTTATTATAAAATCCAATTATATCCCCGGTGTTTCCATTGTAGCTCCGGCATTCAACGAAGGAGCTACTGTAGTAAACAATGTAAAATCTTTACTATCATTAAATTATCCAAAATTTGAAATAGTATTAGTAAATGATGGGAGTTCGGATGGTACTTTAAAAAAATTAATTAAAGAATTCGAACTCGTAAAAGTTGATTTTTATTACCAGGAACAGATTAAAACCCACACCGTTAGAGGCCATTATAAATCAACAAATCCGCTTTATTACAAGCTATTGGTTGTGGATAAGGAAAATGCAAAAAGCAAAGCGGATGCTGTCAATGTTGGAATAAATTCTACCAAATATCCATTATTTATCTGCACTGATGTTGATTGTATTTTAAAAAGTGATACTATTATAAAATTAGCAAAACCGTTCATAGAATCAAAAAAAAGAGTTATTGCAACCGGAGCAGGTATCAGGATATCGAATTCCTGCGAAGTAAAAAATGGTTTTTTGGTTAAAATTCATTTCCCAAAAGGCTGGCTGCCCAGATTTCAGGAATTAGAATATGTCAGAGCCTTTCTTTTTGGCAGAATGGCATGGAGCAAAATTAACGGATTGCTGTTGGTTTCCGGCGCTTTAGGAATGTTTGACAAAGAAATTGCTATAGCGGCCGGAGGTTATTTCCATAAATCTTTAGGGGAAGACATGGAACTTGTAACCCGAATGCGGAAATATATGTATGTTAATAAATTGCCTTTTTCTATACAATATATTCCCGAATCACTTTGCTGGACGGAAGTCCCATCAACAAGAGAAGTCTTTATACGCCAACGTGTACGATGGTCCCGAGGATTAGTCGAGACATTGTATATGCATAAAAATGTATTTTTCAACCCAAAATATCAAAAAACAGCTTTTCTAATATTTCCTTATTTCCTCTTTTTTGAATTTCTGATTCCTATTCTGGAAGTAATTGGAGTTATGGTATTAATTCTTAGCTTTATTTTTTTACATGAAGATTATGTTAATTTCCTTTATCTGACACTAACTGTCTATTTCTTTTATATCATCGTGACATTTATATCCATCTTAATGGATGATGTTATTTATAAAAATTATGCCAATACCAAAGAAATGATTATTTTGGTCCTGATGGCTATTATCGAGCCTTTTTGCTACCATCCTATTTGTGTTTACGCATCGCTAAAAGGATATTATAATTTTTTTAGTCTAAAGGAGCAAAGCTGGGGAAATATGCAACGACAGGGGTTTGATAGTCCGACAGCAGTCAACGAAAAACAAAATTTATTACAATATAAAATAAAAAAAATGTACTCTCACTACTTAAAATATTTGTATCTCACCACATCTTTAGTGGTTATGTTTTGGTTATCTAGTTTGTTCGAAACGTATTCAAAAATATCAAACGGTATTGCAGTGCCAAAGATTGGCATGGAAATTTGCTATAAATTGCTCAATGATTTCTGGTCTGCTATTGTTGTGAGTTTAGTGCTGTTGCCAGTGTTTATTCTCATTGGATTTATACAAAAAAGATTCTCTGTCATATTTATGACCATAATTTTTACCCTGGTTGCACTCATACAATTTGCATTGGTAAAATACAGCTCCACAACCCTAGTCAATTTGGGAGCAGATTTAATGGGTTATTCTTTCTCAGACATGTACCTAACAGTAAAAGCGTCTGAATCACTTTCCTTTATATTCTTTTTACCATTCATTATAATTCCTTTATTGTATTTGGGAATCAATTTTGCTTTTACCAAATTGGACAAAAGAAAAATAGTTTTAGGAACGACATTGGCTCTGGTTATTATTTCAGGTGCTATGAAACTATTTCTTCATGAGCTGTCTGATTCAAAATATGAAAATAAACTGGCATTTTTAACCAAAGAAATTATTCGATTTGAAAGAGACAAAAGTATAGCCGGCGATGTTCAAAACATCAAATTCAAATCAGAATATCCGATGTTAAAACCTTTTAAAGAGACTCCGGATGTTTTGGGGCCGCATTTTAATATTACAAGTGAAAAACCAAATATTGTTGTTATTGTAGTTGAAGGTCTGGGAGACGAATTTATTGGTAAAAACGAATATGCAGGATTTACACCTTACTTAGATTCGATGATTTCAAAATCATTGTATTGGGAAAATTTTTTAAGCAACGGTGGAAGAACTTATGCTGTACTTTCGTCATTGTTGGGTTCGCTGACCTATGGTCAAAAAGGGTTTTTAGAATTAAATCCGTATCCTGCACATCTTTCCCTGATCAATGTGCTGAAAGCGAATGGATATACTACCTCTTTTTATTCTGGTGATGATGCTAATTTTGATAGAAAAATCAATTTTCTGGATCAAAATGGTATTGATAATTTAATCGACAAAAACAATTATGGCCCGGAATACACCAAAACAAAAGCCAATGCTGAAGGTTTTTCCTGGGGATATCCTGATGGTGAAATTTTCAAAAAAGCACTTATTGAAACCAACAAAATGAAACTTCCGCGATTGGATATTATACAAACTCTTACCAATCATGAACCTTTTGACTTTCCGGAAAAAAATGAATATTTGAAAAAAATTGACGGTATTATTGATAGCCATCCGAATCTTAAATCGCAAAAAGAAAACATTATTTCTTATAAAGATATTTTTGCCTGTTTGAATTACACTGATAATTCAATTAAAAATTATATGGAAGCCTATGCCAAAAGACCCGACTATAAAAATACGATCTTTATAATTACAGGTGACCACCGTTTAATTCCTATTGCACAGAAAGATAAATTGTGTCGTTTTCATGTACCTTTATACATTTTTAGCCCGATGTTAAAGAAAGCTGAATTGTTTAAATCAATTTCTTCACATTGGGATGTCACACCAAGTTTGGTTTCTTTTTTATTTAACAATTACAAATTCAACAGACTGGATCAAACTGCCTGGATGGGTAAAGGACTTGACACTTCAAAAGAATTCAGGAACACTCAAGGCATTCCTTTGACACGAAATAAAGGAACTATGGATGATTATGTGTATAAAGATTACTTGTATTCAAGTGGTGAATTATATAAAATAAAAGACAATTTTGAGATTGAAAAAATTAGCGATAGTGATGTTTTGGATAAGATTACCCAGGAATTTAATACTTTTAAACAGCTGAATGCCTATTTGACCCAGAAAGATAAAATCATTCCAAAATCATTGAATTTAAACAAACCAAAAGGCGTTCAGTTTACTAAAGAAGAGCAAGACACTATAAATAAATTAATCAAAGGATTAAACCGCGAGGAAATGTTTTTTGCAGCCAGAGAATTAGCTTTCCATAAAAAGCATAAAAAAGCTATTCTGCTTTGCGATTTTATACTAAATGAATTACCCAATTATTCTGATGCACGAACCTTAAAAGGCAGAATATTAGGTTGGGACGGCGAGTATAAAAAATCAGAAGAGGAATTAATGATTGTCATCAAAAGGATGCCTTCGTATGATGATGCTTATTTGGCCTTGATGGATGTGTGTTGGTGGTCTGATCAAAACAAAAAAGCAATAAAAATTGGTAAATTAGCACTCTCTAACGGCATAGAAAATCCTGAAATCAAAGAAAAAATAGCAAGGTCTAAAAAAACATTAAATAATTCAAAATAACATCAGTAATGGGTACTCTTATGAAAAATAAAAAATTTCAAAAAATCTATATTCTTCTCATTATAATTTTATTTTCAGTTTCTTTTCAAATGACTGGACAGGAAAAAACGTATAATGGTGACCCAGATGTCTCTTTTAAAACAGCTCGTGATCTGGCTTTCAACGAAAACAGAAAACAGGCACAAGATACTTTATTACACATCCTGACAAAATACCCTAATTACCATGATGTGCGTGAATTTTTGGGTTCGACTTATGCCTGGGATGGAGATTATAAAAAAGCAAGAACCGAATTTCAAAAAATTTTAGCAAAAGACACCAACAGACAAACCACATGGGTGGCAGCCATTAAAAATGAAATGTGGGCAGAATATCCTTTTCTGGCTTTGAAATTATCTAAGAAAGCATTGAAAAAATTCCCAAATGATGCAGAAATATTGGAGTTGCAGAAAAGCGCCCAGGAAAGCACAATGATTCCTACTGCAACAGGAGGTGCAGTGCAAACGAAACTCAGTGAAATACCGAAAGATTCTATAACCAAAGAATCTGAATCTTCTTTGAGAAAAACAGTCCGAAATAATACAATTGGGGTTACTTCTGAGGTTAATATTTACTCTGAAGTGTATGATCCTATGTTTTACAATGCAATAAAATATGCACGCCAAACCAAGTACGGCAGTATTATTGGGAGGATAAATATCGATCACAGACTTGATGAGTACGGAGCGCAATATGAAATAGATTTGTATCCTAAAATTGCCAAAGGGATGTATGCCTATTTAAACTTTGGTGTTTCAAGTTCTTCTTTATTCCCGGATTACAGATACGGCGCAGAAATTTTTAAATCGCTTCCGAGGAGTTTCGAAGTTTCAGCAGGACTCAGGGCTTTACAATACGACACAACAACGATGATTTACACAGGCTCCGTAACCTGGTACAATGGAAATAGTTACTGGTCTTTTCGTCCTTATTTTACTCCGGGAGACACTGGGTTAAGCTCATCTGGAACACTAACCTACAGAAAATACAGAAGCGATGCTGATAATTATTTCGGAATCAATATCGGTGCAGGAATTTCACCGGAGCTTAATCAGAATTTTTTCTTTACAAACGATGACCGAATTGTAAATCTGCAATCCCAAAAACTAAATGTTGGTTACTATTTTTCTACCAATAACAAACAAAATGCCTGGGGTGCACAACTCGGAATCATTCATCAGGAAATCCCTTTTGACCAGGGTAATTACTTCTGGATTTCAACCCTTGCATTGTCCTGGGAAATCCGATTTAGATAATAGCATTGATAAAAATTAAAAAAGATTCAAACTATTTTCAAGTCAGGATTTCATAATAGAAAAAAACAAAAATGAAACCAAAGTCACTTTTGAAGTTTCAATCTCAACTCTAAAAAATGCATACTAAACAACGTACTATTTTCTGCATTGTTGTTTTTTTATCTTTTCTAAACTGCAAAATTATGGCTCAAAACTCCTTAAATTTAGCAAATACGAAAGGACAGGAAGTGATTATTATTTCTCCTAATGATGATGCTACACAAAAAGCATCCGTACTTTTAAAAACCTACTTAGATCAGGCTTTTGACAATCCATTTTTAATTCAAAATGGCGAATCAGAAAAGGCCGGCAATTCAAAAATTATTCTTGAAATCAATCCCAAAAAGAGTTCCGGCAAGGATTCTTTCATCATTAAAAGTGACGAAAAGAATATTTATTTAATTGGTTACAATGAAAAAACATTGCGATATGCCATTTATACTTTATTAGAAAAATGGGGCTTTAGAAAATATACTGCAAAAGACAGTTTTATTCCGAAGTTAAAAGAAGTAACATTCCTAAAAAACTTCAATAAAACATACAAACCTTCTTTCGAATATCGGGCTCTATTTTATCCTGATTGTTATGATGAAGATTTTAGAGACTGGCACAAACTGGACTGGCACATTGATGATTTTGGTCTTTGGGGACATTCATTTTATAAATTAGTGAGTGCCAAAGAATATTTTAAAACAAATCCGGCATTTTTTGCTTTATACGAAGGCGAACGAAATACCGAATCATTATGCATGACTAATGATACTGTAGTCAAAATTGTTTCGGCAAAAATGACCGAGATTATAAAGCAAAATCCTAATGCGCGGTTCTTTTCAATAAGCCAAAACGATGATGTTGTTTATTGTGAATGTGATAAATGTAAAGCTTTAAACGAAAAACATGGAGGGCCGCAAGGATCGTTGTATTATTTTCTAAACAGAATTGCTGCAAAATTTCCAAAAACTAAAATAACAACCTTAGCCTATCTTCATACCTATCAGGCTCCTAAAAACATCAAAATTGAGCCTAATATTTATACGCTTTTTTGTCCAATAGAAATGAATCGTGGAAAAGCTATTGAAGAATCATCATACAGTAAAACTTTTTTGAATATTCTCAATAAATGGAATACCACAAGTCAACATTTGTATTTATGGGACTATACCATTGAATTCTCCAATTATCTTTCACCTTTTCCAAACCTTCATACTTTTTCGAAGAACTATAAATTATACGAAAAGAATAAAGTCAAAGGCGTATTTGTTCAGGGTTATGCTGATATTCCCGGTGATTTATATGAATTACGACAATATCTTTTAGCCAAAATAATTTGGGATACAAATACTGATGTTGAAGCCGTAACGAATGATTTCCTAAATGATTTTTATGGTGATGCCTCTCCATTCGTAAAAAAATACCTTGATTTACTTACTCAAAATCAGATAAAGAACAATCGCTATCTGGATATTTACACCAACCCGGTAGAAAGCAGGAATACATTTCTCTCTCCTGAAGCAATGGATCAATACGACGAGTTAATAACTCAGGCAGAAAAGGTTTCTAAAAACGAGCCTGTAATAGCTAAACGAATTTTAAAACTAAGGTTAGCATTAGAATATGTTTATTTTGAACAGGCAAAATTTTATGGAAAAGAGTCTCGGGGAATGTATCAAAAAAATGGAGATTCATTTTCCGTTAAAGATAATCTGGAAAACAGATTACAGGATTTTTTAAAAAATTGTACTGATTTTGGAATTTACGAACTCAGTGAAGGTGGTCTGAGTCCTGAAGAATATAGGAAGCAATGGAAATATATTGCCCAAAATAATGTTGTAGATCATTTAGGAGAAAATCTGAAATATGAATTTAAAACACAACCAGAACCTGAATTTAATCTAAAAAAAGAAAACGGAATAAACGACGGAATAAAAGGATACAAAGATTTTAATCTCAACTGGACAGGCTGGTATGGGCAAAAAGCAGAAGTCATTATTAATTGTAATAATACCGAATTCAATTCGTTAGAATTTCAATGTTTAGAAGATCAAAGACATTGGATATTTCTACCCACAAAGATTATTCTAAAAGGCTTTCGAAATCAAAAATGGGAAATCATCGAAGAACACAAAACCAGGGAACTAACAGAGAATTACAACATTAAACAGGAACATTACAGCTTTTTTAATATTAGTTTTCGTATTTTTGAAAAAATAAAAATCATTCTGATTCCTGAACAGAAATTACCTGATTGGCGAGAAAGAAAAAATAAAAAGCCAATGCTTATGCTAGATGAAATAGTACTAACGCAGAAATAAAAATGTCAAAAGATTTTGCCATGCATACCAAGAAGATATTTATTATTGAAGACGACAACATGACGATTGAAATATTGAAATATATATTTTCTAAAGAAGGATATCAACTTTCAATTTCAAAAGACGGCCTGGATGCTATTGAAAGAATTCCTGAGGAAGTTCCTGATTTAGTCTTAACAGATATTATGCTACCGATGAAATCAGGTTTGGAAATCATACAGTTTATTAAAGATAATTTTACCAATTTACCTGTAATCGTTTTGTCCTCTTTAGGCGAAGAAGAAGCTACAGTACTGGATGCTTTTAAATTAGGCGCTGATGATTTTATAGCCAAACCCTTTAGTCCAAGTGAATTATTACTACGCGTAAAAAGGTTTTTAAAATAAGATTTTAACATTCAAACTTACAATTGATTAACGATGTCTCCAGTATTTATCTGTTATAAGGGGATTTAATGCTATCTTTGCAAAAAAATTAAGGCAAATGAGCACGTTCGAAAAATTCAATCTTCCAAAATCATTACAAAAAGCAATCGATGAATTAGGATTTGTTACCCCTACCCCTATTCAGGAAAAATCTTTTTCTGTGATTATGTCAGGCCGCGATATGATGGGGATTGCACAAACCGGTACTGGTAAAACATTCGCTTATTTACTGCCTCTTTTAAAATTATATAAATTCACCAATACCAATACTCCCAAAATTGTTGTTTTAGTTCCAACGCGTGAATTAGTGGTTCAGGTCGTAGAAGAAGTTGAAAAGCTGACCAAATACATGTCAGTTAAAACGCTTGGAATTTATGGAGGTGTAAACATCAATACACAAAAAAAAGCAGTTTATGAAGGTATTGATATTTTAGTGGGAACACCGGGCCGTACTATGGATTTAGCACTTGATGCTGTTGTTCGTTTCGATGAAACTCAAAAACTGGTTATTGACGAATTTGACGAAATGTTAAATTTAGGGTTCAGACCACAGCTTACTGCGCTTTTAGCAATGATGAAAACTAAACGTCAGAATATTTTGTTCTCTGCAACGATGACAGATGAAGTTGACGATATCTTAAATGATTATTTTGATTTTCCGGAAGAAGTTACCCTTGCTGCTTCAGGAACACCGCTTGAAAAAATTACCCAGATTACCTATAACGTTCCGAATTTCAATACAAAGGTAAATTTGCTAAAACATTTATTGGAAACTGACGAAAGCATGAGTCGTATTTTAGTTTTCGTAAATAATAAAAAAATTTCAGACATGCTTTTCAATCGTATTGATGAACTTTTTGAAGGACAATTTGGTGTAATTCACTCTAATAAATCCCAAAATTACCGTTTGAGTACGATGGCTGAATTTCAGGAAGGAAATCTTCGCGGATTAATCACAACTGATGTCATGGCCAGAGGTCTGGATATTTCTAACATCACACACGTAATTAACTTTGAATTTCCGGAAGAGCCTGAGTTGTATATGCACCGAATTGGCCGTACAGGCCGTGCAGACGCAACGGGAACAGCAATTAGTTTTGTTTCCCCAAGAGAAGAAGAATTTAAAATTGAGACTGAACTTTTAATGGATCAGGAACTTGAAATCACTGATTTTCCTGAGGAAATTGAAATTTCAACCAAACTGATAGAACCTGAAAAAGACAAACAGCCGATTAAGTTTTTAATGAAAAAAGTAAAACTGGAGGGCGAAGGTGCTTTTCATGAAAAAGCTAAAAAGAACAAGAAAGTTAACTTAGGAGGGCCTTCAAAAACCAAAAAGAAAACTCATGGATCTGTTAACAGAAATATGCTAAAAACAAGAGACAAGAAAAGAAAAGACAAGGACAAATAAAAAACATAAATCCAAAATAAAAAATTCCAAATTCCAAAGTTATTATGCCTGGAATTTGGAATTTTTATTGGATTTTATAAAACTAAATTTTCGTAAAAACCAGTCCAACCGGCGAACACAATTCTATTTTCTTCCCTGTATTAGTTAGTTTTCCGGTAGTTTTATCTCTTTTAAAAATAATAATTTCATTAGTGTGCTGATGCCCTACCAAAAGATAATTTCCCATTGGATCAATCGCAAAATCCCTTGGTCCTTTTCCTAAGGTACTCTGCTGCTCTATCAATTGAATACTACCATTTTTAAGGATCTTATAGACTGAGATATTATTCGCATCTACACGATCTGTTACATATAAAAATTTTCCGTCAGGCGAAATTTTAATTGCTGCAGCACCTGTACCACCTTTAAAATCTTTAGCAAGAATACTTGTTTCGGCAATCTTCTTTAAACTTCCGCTTTTATCATAGCTAAAAGTCGTCAGCGTTGCATCTAATTCCTGAATTAAGTACACAAATTTACCATCCTTGCTAAAAGTCAAATGCCTTGGACCGCTTCCTGCCTTTACATCAACACTTTCTTTTAATTTTAAAATATCGTGTGCCGCACCCGGATTATATGTATAGATAAAAACTTTATCCAAACCTAGATCACTGGCTAAAACAAACTTTTTATCCGGAGAAAAAGCCACCATATGCATATGAGCTTTTTCCTGACGTGCTTCATTTGGTCCTTTACCTTCGTGCTGAATGAGTTGCTGTCCTTCGGTGATACTTCCGTCAGCGTTTTTCTTAAATACAGCGATATTTCCACCAGAATAATTAGCCGTAATTACATTTTTGCTGTCATTAATCAAATGGCAGGGATCTGCACCTAAAGCATCATTCTTATTTATTAACTTAATTGTACCCGACTTTGAATCATAACTAAAAGCACTCACTGTACTTTGTTTTCCATTTTCATTTACCGCATAAACAAATTTATTATCTCCCGAAACCGATAAATAACTCGGACTTACAACACCTTCAGAAGATTTTTTCAATTTTAGATCTCCAGAGTTGGCATCAAATTCATACACGTAAATTCCTTTGCTCTCGCAAGTATTGGTATAAGTTCCTACCAACAAATTAAACTTATTTTGAGCTTTTGAAGTGGTAACTGCCAAAGCTGAAAATAATATTAAATACATTTTTTTCATATTTTAAAGTGGTTTTTTGAATTAGCTAAAATAGGCAATAATATCTTTTACTGCAGATTTTTCACTTATAAATGAATTTTGAAAAGTTATATTATTCAAATATCTTTTTGAATAAAAAATCCTGCTTTGAAAAGCTTTTAACTCTCAACAAATTTGTATTTTTGGCAGGCACATTCGCGAAAATATAACGTAGTGAAATAAATCAAAGCCTGAATGCATTTTAAACACCCCGAAATTCTATACTTTCTGTTCTTATTGATTGTTCCAATTTTGGTTCATTTATTTCAATTACGACGTTTTAAAACATCTTATTTCACAAACGTTCGCTTTTTAAAAGAACTTGCGGTTCAAACCCGTAAAAGTTCGAAAATCAAAAAGCGATTATTACTGGCAACCCGTTTATTACTTCTTACTTGTGCAATTATTGCTTTTGCACAGCCTTTTTTTGAAGCTAAAGACAGCAAAAATGCATCAAACGAAATGTACATTGTCCTGGATAATTCCTTTAGTATGCAGGCCAAAGGAAAAAAAGGCGAATTATTAAAACGGGCTGTTCAGGAACTATTAGAAAATACGCCCGAAAATGCCCAATTTTCATTATTGACCAATACCGAGAACTTTTGGAATACAGACATCAAGTCTGCTAAAAGTTCGCTTCAAAATCTAAACTACAGTGCAACTCCGTTTGAACTTTCCGCAATAATGGCAAAGATAAAAGCGCATAAATCGGCACATAAAAAGGATATTGTAATTATTACTGATGCTGTTGGTTTGGCCGAAAAAGAGGTGAAAAATATCGATTCTGAAGAAAAGCCCTATTTTATCATTTCGGAAGCAGAACAAAAAAACAATATTTCTATTGACAGCGTTTTCATTAACCAAACCTTAGAAAATTTCTACGAAATCGGAATTAATTTATCAGCATACGGTGAAGATTTTAAACCCGTTTCAACCGCTTTATACAATCAAAACAAACTAATTGCGAAAACGATTATCAATTTCGATTCGAATAAGAAAAAGAAAATCAACTTTACGATTCCAAAAGAAGCCTTTCATGGTTATGTGATCATTGAAGATAATGGTTTGAGTTATGACAATAAACTATTTTTCAGTATTTCAAAAGCTAAAAAAACAAATGTGATTAGTATCGGAGAGCCTGAAAAAAGCAGCTTTTTATCAAGAATTTATACTCCGGCAGAATTCAATTACAACAATTATTCGATTAGTTCTTTAGATTACAATAGCCTCGAAAAACAAAACACTATAATCCTGAATGAATTAACTGATGTTCCACAGGCATTACAGACTACTTTAAAAGCTTTTGTTTCAAAAGGTGGTAATCTGGTTGTTATTCCTTCTGAAAAAAGTTCAGCTTCTAATTTAAATACTTTTTTAGGAAATTTTGGAAAAATACAATTCAATAATCTAAAACCAGAAAGTAAACTGATTACAAAAATCAACTTTGATCATCCTTTATTTTCGGATGTTTTTGAGAATAAAATCACGAATTTCCAGTATCCAAAAACAAATTCCTCTTTTGATATTTCCAGTCCGTACCCTGCAGTTTTATCTTATGAAGATCAAAGTCCTTTTGTAACCATGATTCAGAATCCGGTTGCTGGAATCACTGTTTTTTCAGCACCAATAAATAGTATCAACTCAAACTTTCAGCAATCTCCGTTAATTGTTCCTTTATTTTATAAAATGGGGCAAAACAATCAAAAAACAGGTGTAAATGCCCTGACTATTGGCAACAACCAGCCTTATTTTGTGGATGTCTTACTGAGCAAAGATGCCATTTTGGAAGTTAAAGGAACAGATGATTCGTTTATACCAATTCAGCAGATTCTGAACAATAAGGTCAAATTAACTTTCAATGACTTCCCTGAAACAGCTGGAAATTACAGTGTTTTTGATAAAAAAGAATCAGTCGAAAACCTGAGTTTCAATTACAAACGAAGCGAAAGCGATTTGAGTCAGGTAAATACTAACGTAGTTTCAGATTTTAAAACTGCCGATACGATTTCAACTATTTTTAATACGCTACAAACAGAACGAACTGACAGCCAAATTTGGAAATGGTTTGTTATCTTTGCACTGTTATTTTTAGCATTAGAAATGGCCATTATCAAATTTGTAAAATAGATTTCACTATAATTTTGAACGTCTTACTTTTTACAAAAATCATTTTACGACAAAAAAACATCTACATATGAAAATAATCATCAGAAGCGCCAAAATTATCGATTCAAAAAGTCCGTTTCACAATCAGACAGTTGATCTTTTAATTGCAGATGGTTTAATTGAAAAAATAGGAACATCCATTCTTGACATTGACGATACAACCGAAGTTAAGTTTGAAAACTTACACCTTTCCCAAGGTTGGTTTGACAGCAGTGTCTCTTTTGGAGAGCCTGGTTACGAAGACAGAGAAACGATAGCAAACGGTTTAAATGTTGCTGCAAAAAGCGGATTTACTGCCATTGCTTTACAACCTAACTCCTACCCGATTATTGATAACCAATCGCAGGTAAATTTCGTAAAAAACAAAGCAAATGGTTTTGCCACAGAATTATTTCCTATTGGTGCTTTAACCAAAGCCAGCGAAGGAAAAGACATGGCCGAATTGTTTGACATGAAAAAATCCGGAGCTATCGCTTTTGGAGATTATAATAAAAGTCTGGACAACGCCAATCTGCTTAAAATAGCCTTACAATATGTGCAGGATTTTGACGGTTTAGTAATTGCCTATTCTCAGGATGCCAACATCAAAGGAAACGGAGTGGCAAACGAAGGAATTGTTTCGACAAGATTAGGTTTAAAAGGAATTCCGAATTTAGCCGAAGAATTACAAATAGCAAGAAACTTATTTTTACTTGAATATACAGGTGGAAAACTTCATATTCCAACCATTTCTACAGCAAAATCAGTCGAATTAATAAAAGCAGCAAAAGCTAAAGGAGTACAAGTTACTAGTAGTGTTTGTGTTCATCATTTAGTTCTAATAGATGAAAAACTGGAAGGTTTTGACACACGTTTTAAAGTTACACCGCCATTGCGAACTGAAGCTGACAGAACAGCTCTTGTAGATGCCGTTTTAGACGGAACAATCGATATGATAACTTCAGATCATAACCCTATTGATATTGAATTCAAAAAAATGGAATTTGATACTGCGAAAAACGGAACTATAGGTTTAGAAAGTGCTTTTGGAGCTTTATTAACGGTTTTACCTTTAGAAACTGTAATTGAAAAACTAACTTCAGGAAGAGTTGTTTTTGGTCTTGAAAACAATACGATTGAAGAAGGTGCAAAAGCTAATTTCACGTTTTTTACTCCAGAAGGAAAATCAACTTTTACAAAAGAAAACATTCTTTCAAAATCTAAAAATTCTGCTTTTTTAGGAACTGAAATCAAAGGTTCTGTGTATGGAATTTTAAATCAAAATCAACTTGTCATCACAAAATAATAAAATGAATAATTCAATCGAAGAGGGGAAATCAATCGCCATTACCAGTTATATTTTAATTATTGGCGTATTAATTGCGATGTCGATGAATGCTGAAAATAAAAATAGTTTTGCTTCTTTTCATATTCGTCAGGCGTTAGGATTGTCTTTGGCTTTTATTTCTTTTGGAGCTATAATAAGTAATTTTGACAGCTTTTTTATCACTTTCCCAATGTGGATCTGTATTTCTATTTTATGGACATACGGAATTTTTAGTGCTATTCAAGGACAGACAAGACCAATTCCTTTAGTTGGAAATTTATTTCAAAAATGGTTTAAATCTATTGGATAGTAAATTACAAATTTTTAAATTGATTCGCCAGTTTGCTGTTACTCGTCCCCAGATTCAAACAATTTACATTTCACAACTCACAATTCACCATTAAAAAATGAACCTATCTTTAGAATATAAAATACAAGAACCAAAAATAATTTTAGATAAAAATCCGTTATTGCTTTTGTTACACGGATACGGCAGCAACGAAGCCGATTTGTTTTCGTTTGCTACTGAACTTCCAGATAATTATTACGTTATTTCCGCAAGAGCGCCTTATGATTTACAATATGGTGCCTATGCATGGTACGCTATCAATTTTGATGCTGATCAAAATAAATTTTCAGACAACGAGCAGGCTAAAACTTCACGTGATATAATCGCTGGTTTTATTGATGAATTGATCGCAAATTATCCTATTGACACTAATAATGTAACATTGATTGGTTTTAGCCAGGGTTCCATTTTAAGTTATTCCGTGGCACTTTCATATCCGGAAAAAATTCAACGGGTTGTAGCAATGAGTGGTTATTTTAATGAAGAAATCATAAAAGAAGGTTATGAGAAAAACGATTTCAAAAACCTGAAAATATTCGCTTCACACGGGACAGTAGATCAGGTTATTCCAATTGAATGGGCCAGAAAAACTCCTAATATTTTAGAAAATTTAAATATCCCGGTTACTTATAAGGAATATCCTGTTGGTCATGGCGTGGCTCCTCAGAATTTCTTTGATTTTAAGAATTGGCTGGGTAAATAGCCTTCAATTAAAAAACACTTTTATGAGTAATTATAAAATTATTGATTCTAGAAATATTTTCATAATTACTCTTATTGTCATCCCATTAACAATTTTATCCGTTTGGATTTTGGGCCTGGTGCTTGATAATTCAATCTTCAAAAATTCATTAATTTCCACCACAATTTTATCTCTTGCTTTCTTTTTATTTATCTCAATCGGATTATATAAAGGAATTAAAATAAAAGATAATTTGGGAGAGCTCGAACAGGAAAATATATTTTTTCAAAAAAACATAGCTATTGACTCAGATATTCCGGACGTTGGAGAAGGAATAATTGGAGTTATATTTAGTATCCTTTTATGGTTGATTGTTTCTATCATAGCCAGTTATTTATTTTGGGCTTTTGAGACTATATTATGGATTACAATCTTAAATTTTATCGGAATACTTTATTGGATTTTTTTCAGAGCATTAAGACTCGTTTTTAAAAAATCATCTGTTTGTAAAAACAATTTTTCAAAAAGTATTTTATATGCTTTTAGTTTTACAATATTGTATAACTTCTGGATCTATGCAATCATTTTTATGACTCATCATGTTTTCTAAAACAAAAACAGAAATAATTTAAAACAAAAAAATAGGATTAAAAATCCTATTTTTGATATAACCAGGTTTGATTTACTTCAAAAGTTATATTTTCCTTATCATCAACAAAATACTTCAATAGTACCTCTCCCCATAACTCTCCATTACTGTAATCAGCAATGATCCATCTGTGGTTTAATATTTTTACTTTATTAATAATAAATTTATTCGGACCAATTTTATCCTGTCCTGTATAAGGATTTCCGTTTGGATTAGCATTTAAATCTAATAATTTTTCAGTCACTACCGGAATAAGTTTTTCGAACAGGATTACTTTTCCACCAGAAGCACTATTATCAAAATAATTTTGAGCATTTTCATTGTTTTCCAAAGAAAAATAGTTTGATTCTGCCAGTTTTGTCGAAACTGTACTTATGCTGTCTCTAAGTCTTTTAGTCGTTTTATCATATCTTTCCTTTTCAAATTTCACTTCTCTGCTGTAGAACATATAAGTAAAAATATTCATTAAAATTGCTAATAAAAAAAGATAAAGCATTAAGGATTTCTTCATTTTGTAGGTATAATTAAATGGTGATTTCTAAATTATCATAAGCCAGGAAAACATTTTCAGGAAGTTGCTTCTGAACTTCTGCATGAAATCCCAAAACATGGCTAATGTGGGTTAAATAAGCTTTTTCAGGTTTTACTAAATTGATAAAATCAAGCGCTTCCTGCAAATTAAAATGGGTATCATGAGGCTCCACACGCAAGGCATTCACAACCAGAACTTTCAGATTTTTCAATTTTTTAACCTCTGCCTTGTCGATTGTTTTTACATCTGTTAAATAGGCAAAATCATCTATTCTATAACCAAAAACCTGTAAATCACCGTGCATAACATTTATTGGAATAGCGGTTTTATCTCCAATTGCAAAGGGTTTGTCATTGATTACTTCAATAGTTTTTACACTTGGTGCGCCCGGATATTTATTTACCGTTTCAAAAACATAATCAAAACGTTTTCTGAGATTATCAATCACACGCTGATGTGCATAAACCGGAATTTCGCCTTGTCTGAAATTATACGGACGAATATCATCTAAACCAGCCGTGTGATCGGCATGTTCGTGAGTAAATAAAATTGCATCGAGTTTTCGACAGCCGCAGGAAAGCATTTGCTGCCTGAAATCCGGTCCGCAGTCTACAACATAAGAATGCTCGTCCCATGTGATCCAAATCGACACACGAAGCCTTTTATCTTTTGCATCTGTGCTCTTACAAACAGGATGATCAATCCCAATGATGGGAATACCTTGAGAAGTACCGGTACCTAAAAAATAGATCTTCAATTGAACTTGTTTTTTTTTACAAAAATAGGGATTATTTCTCTTTCATTAGAACGCTAATTTACTAACTTTGTAACAAATCTATTTAAAATAAAATGGGCACAGAAATAAAACTCAAAGGTGACAAGGTCATCGCTCAGATTCCTTCTATAAAAGACAAAGCACTACGCATTAATTTAAACGAGAATATTTACGGAACTTTTGCAGAAATTGGGGCCGGACAAGAAACTGTCAGACATTTTTTCAGATCCGGAGGTTCCTCAGGAACAATTGCAAAAGCGATGTCTGCCTATGATAAAGATTTTAGTGATGCTGTTTACGGAACTGAAGGTGACGGACGTTACGTAACTGAAAACCGACTCAAAAAAATGTTAACCTTTGAAGGAGAACTTATTGAAGAACGTTTGAGCAGAGAAAAACACCCAAATAAACTTTTTTTTAGTTATGCCAACACTGTTGCTACTATAGATTTTGCCAAACAATTTAAAGGGCACGGTTGGGTTGGAATCCGATATCAGATTGAACCTGACGAAGCTTACAACGAAATTATTCTGCACATTCGTTTTAAAGAAACCGATGCCCGATTACAGCAGGAAACATTAGGGATTTTGGGTGTTAACCTGATTTACGGTGCTTTCTACAAATATAATGACCCTAAACGTTTACTTCGTTATTTATACGATCACCTCGATAAAGACCAATTAGAAATTGATACTATTAACTTCTCAGGACCTCGTTTTGCAGATGTTGACAATCGTTTAATGAGTCTTCAACTGGTAAAAAATGGCATGACAGATGCCGTAATGTTTAATCCTGAAGGAAAAAACGTTTTACCGGCAGCTATTTTATACAAGAAGAACCTTCTTGCTTTTAGAGGAAGTTTCCGTCCTGTTACCAATGTAAATGTGGACATGTACAGAAAATCTTTAAGAATGTTTCTTGAAGAAAATAAGGTTGAGAAAGAAAACACATTAGTCGTTTTTGAAATTACGCTTTCAAACCTGCGTTCTGATGGTGAAATTGATGAACGTGATTTTATGGACAGAGCCGAATTACTTTGTTCATTAGGCCAGACTGTTATGATTTCTAATTTTCAGGAATATTACAAAGTAGTGGAATATTTTTCTAATTATACCAAAGCCCGTATGGGACTTGCAATGGGCGTAAATAATTTAGTCGATATCTTTGACGAGAAATATTACCGCCATTTAAGTGGAGGAATCCTCGAAGCTTTCGGAAAATTATTCTATCGCGATATGAAAGTATTTTTATATCCAATGCTCGGTGAAGATGGAGAAATTATTACTTCTGAAAACCTGAAAGTACATCCAAGAATGAAAGAATTGTACAAATTCTTTAAATTTAACGGAAAAGTGGTTGATATTGTAGACTACAATCCTGATATCTTAAATGTATTCTCCCGTGAGGTATTAAAAATGATTAGCAATGGAACACCTGGCTGGGAACCTATGCTTCCATCTGGAGTTGCCGAAATCATCAAAGAGCATCACCTTTTTGGGTATCATCCTCAAAAAACATTAGAACAGAATTAAATCAAATTATATAAAATTCAAATCACAAAAGTCCAAAATAGAGCAATTCTTTTTTGGACTTTTATTTTACTGAAATTTATTGCATTTAATTACGTTTTAAATTATATTTAATTTTTAGTAATTTTAATAAAAAACAAAACCATGAAAATAATCGCATTTGCTGGAAGTAACAGCCAACAATCTATCAATAAACATTTAGCAGCTTATGCAGCAAATCAATTTGAGAATGCAGAAATAGAAGTTTTAGATTTAAATGATTTTGCAATGCCTTTATTCAGTGTTGATTTAGAAAAAGAAATTGGCCAGCACGAAATCGCAAAATCGTTTCTAAAAAAAATAGAAAGTGCAGATATTCTGGTTGTCTCCCTTGCTGAAAATAATGGGAATTATTCGACTGCTTTTAAAAACGTTTTCGATTGGAGTTCGAGAATTTTAAAAGATGTGTTCCAGCAAAAACCAATGCTTTTGATGGCAACTTCACCTGGAGCAAGAGGTGGTGCTTCGGTTTTAGAAATTGCAAAAACGGCTTTTCCAAGATATGGTGCTCAGGTAAAAGGGCTTTTTTCATTACCTTCTTTCAATGCGAATTTTGATCTGGAAAAAAATGAAATCTCAAATCCTGAATTCGATAATGAACTAAAAACAATTGTAAAAAACAGTTTTAATTAATGAAAATAAAACAATTCGTTCTTGTATTTATATTTTTAAATGTTGTTTTCCTGCACGTCTCTTATTCTCAAAGATATAATGCTGTTGATAATATCATTTTGAAATATCCTAAAAACTTTAGCAGCACAGAGGAATTAGCAGAAAGAATCGATAAAGATTTTAAATCCGATTATGACAAAGCCCGGGCTATTTACAGCTGGATGGCTTTTAATATAAAATATGATTTTAATGCTTTTTTAAATCCGCCAAAAACGCAACGTTTCTCTTATCGCACGGAAGAAGAAAAGCAAAGAAAAATACAGGAATTTAATACTCAAATGCTACAAAAGGCTTTCAAATCTGAAAAAGCGGTATGTGAAGGTTTTACGCTGCTATTTCAGCATTTAAGCTCATTAGTTGGAATTAAATCTGAAATTATTAAAGGAGATTCAAAAACAAAATTAGCTGATATTGGCCGAAAAAACACCTCTTCAAATCACGCATGGAATACCGCTTTAATTGATGGAAAATGGCGTTTAATTGACGTTACCTGGGGACAAGGTTATTATGACAATAGCAAAGGCAGAATGGTAAAAGATTTTGATCCCGCCTATTTTGATACAGAACCTGATTATTTTTTTGCAAAGCATTTTCCTGATTCAGGTTCCTTTCTTGGCAAGAAATTAAACAAAGATGAGTTTCTAAATGGCCCTTTAATTTACAACAAAACCATTACAGGAGATAATAAAATCATAACACCTGAATCCGGAATAATTGAAGTCAATAATGGTGATAAAATAACTTTTGTGATAAAAAACATTTCAAAATCAGATCCCTTTTATTACTTAAACAAAAAAAATCAACCTATCCGAATAGTTAACTCAAAAGAAAAAAGAGGTGCTTTGGAATTTCAAGTTATTTTTGATAATACAATCGGAAATTATATTACATTTTATCTGGAAACAAATAGTATTGTTTCTTTTAAAGTTGTTCAGAAATAATTACAGTAACTCTTCTATTCCGTAATTTCTTTATTTTATTGAATTGGCGTAACTTTACTGATAAGTAAAATGATACACAGTAAATAGGTCATGGAAACAACTTTTTTGAAATCGATCTTAGACAATGATTTCTATAAATTTACGATGCAGCATGCTGTAATCAGACTTTTCCCAAAAGCAAAAGTTCGTTATGGCTTTATCAATCGTGGCAAGCACACTTTCCCATCAGGTTTTGCGGATTTACTTCGAAAATCGGTAGACGCAATGGCAGATCTGAAACTGACAAAAGACGAAAAGAATTATTTATCACACTACTGTCCGTATCTCGATCCTACCTATTTAGATTTTCTGCAAGGCTACAGCTATGATCCATCAGAGGTTCAAATTACCCAGGAAGGCTCAGAAATCAAAGTTACAATTGAAGGTTATTGGTATCGTACTATTTTGTGGGAAGTGCCATTGATGGCCTTAATTTCAGAGCTTTTTTATAAATCAAATCATTTAATCCGATTAAATGATGAAGCCATAAAAGAACGGACCAAAAACAAAGTTGATGATTACAATAAACTCGGAGTTTCTGTTTTAGAATTCGGTACCAGACGCCGTCATTCTTACGATGTACATCAATTAGTAAATGAAACATTAAGAACTTATGGCTCTGAAAGTTTCATGGGAACCAGCAACGTTCATTTTGCAATGATTAACAACAGAAGACCATTAGGAACCCATGCACACGAATGGTTTATGTTCCATGCTGCACAATACGGTTTTAAAATGGCCAATTCAATCAGTCTTGAGCATTGGACACAAGTTTACGAAGGAGACCTCGGGATTGCATTGACAGACACTTACACTACAGATATATTTTTCAATCAGTTTGACAAAAAATATTCTAAACTTTTTGATGGTGTTCGTCACGACAGCGGTGATCCGATTGACTTTGCGCAAAAAGTGATTTCGCATTATACAAAAATGGGAATTGACCCAAAATCAAAAGCGATTGTTTTCTCTGATTCCCTCAATTTTGACAAAGTTAAAATCATAGCAGATTTCTGTAGGGATAAAATCAGAATGTCTTTTGGAATCGGAACCAATTTCACCAATGACGTTGGTCTCCCGGCTATGAATATGGTGATTAAATTAACCGATACAAAACCCGAGAACACACATTGGCAAGGCGTGGTAAAACTTTCAGATGAAAAAAACAAAAATACGGGAACTCCCGAAATGATTGAGCTCGCAAAACAAGTACTTGAAATTAAATAGCTTTTTTTACTGGAAAAAGCATTTTTATCATGTTTTAGCTCCCATTTTATTTTTAAAATCAATTTAAATAGATTTTAAACTGTTACTATTAATAACAAAAAGGAAATACGCTTTTATTTTTTACCGATAAATGGTACATTAGCCAAAAATCCTAAATTCATTTATGCTAGAGCAAAATCAATACAACGAAGATAATATTCGTTCACTCGATTGGAAGGAACATATTCGTATGCGTCCGGGTATGTACATCGGGAAATTAGGGGACGGATCATCACCGGATGATGGTATTTATATTCTTTTAAAAGAGGTTCTGGACAACTGTATCGATGAATTCGTTATGGGTGCCGGAAAAACCATCGAAGTAACAATCAAGGACAAAACGGTTTCTGTTCGTGATTACGGACGTGGAATTCCGTTGGGAAAAGTAGTCGATGTAGTTTCAAAAATGAATACGGGTGGAAAGTACGATTCTAAAGCTTTCCAAAAATCAGTTGGTCTTAATGGTGTCGGAACAAAAGCAGTAAATGCTTTGTCAGATTATTTCCGTGTAGAATCTGTTCGTGACGATAAACAAAAAGCGGCTGAGTTCTCTGCCGGGAACCTGGTTCAGGAAGAAGATGTTATCGATACAACAAAACGAAAAGGAACAAAAGTGACTTTCACGCCAGACGAATCTATCTTTAAGAACTTTAAATTCCGTTTAGAATATGTAATTAAAATGGTAAAAAACTATTGCTACCTAAACAATGGTTTGACTATTATTTTTAATGGCGAAAAATACATTTCAGAAAACGGTCTTCGCGATTTATTAGAAGAAACAATCAACGAAGAAGATTTAGAATATCCGATCATTCATTTGAAAGATCATGATATCGAAATTGCTCTTACGCATAGTAAAACACAATACAGCGAAGAATATCATTCTTTTGTAAACGGTCAGAACACTACACAGGGAGGAACGCACTTAGCAGCTTATAGAGAAGCTATTGTAAAAACAATTCGTGAATTTTACAATAAAAATTTCGAAGCATCAGATGTCCGTAAATCGATTGTAAGTGCGATTAGTATTAAAGTTATGGAACCGGTTTTTGAGTCTCAGACCAAAACCAAATTAGGTTCTACTGATATGGGGTCTGATGACGGAACGCCCGCAGTTTCTGTTCGTACTTTCGTTAATGATTTTGTTAAAAATAAATTAGACAATTATTTACACAAAAATCCGCCAACAGCCGAAGCCTTATTACGAAAAATTCTTCAGGCAGAACGTGAGCGTAAAGAATTGTCGGGAATTAGAAAACTGGCGACAGATCGTGCTAAAAAAGCTAATCTTCACAATAAAAAATTAAGAGATTGTCGTGCACACCTTCCGGATACCAAAAACCCAAGAAACTTAGAAAGTACGCTTTTTATTACCGAGGGAGATTCGGCTTCGGGATCGATTACAAAGTCCCGAGACGTAAATACACAGGCAGTTTTCAGTTTGCGTGGTAAACCTCTGAATTCATACGGAATGAGCAAAAAAATCGTGTATGAAAACGAAGAATTTAACTTGCTACAAGCTGCATTAGATATCGAAGACGGATTAGAAAAACTAAGATACAATAACATCGTAATCGCAACCGATGCCGATGTCGATGGAATGCACATTCGTTTGTTATTGATTACTTTCTTTTTGCAGTTTTTCCCGGAATTAATAAAAGAAGGGCATTTATATATATTACAAACACCTCTTTTCAGGGTTCGAAACAGAAAAGAAACGATTTATTGTTATTCTGAAGACGAGAGAAAAGATGCGATCGAAAAACTAAAACCAAAACCGGAAATCACCCGATTTAAAGGTTTAGGAGAGATTTCTCCGGATGAGTTCAAGAACTTTATCGGAGATACGATTCGCCTTGACCCGGTTATGATGGACAAACACACTTCGATTGAGCAGTTGTTGTCTTTCTATATGGGTAAAAACACACCGGACAGACAGGATTTTATTATCAAGAACCTGAAGGTGGAAATTGATGAATTGGAAGAAATATAAAAAATGGAATGGAAAAGAAGAAATTAATTTATGCAGCACTAGTGTTCATTGTAAGTTTTGCAATCACTTATGTTTTAATCAAAAATTACAAAAAGAGTAAGAATACAATTGAAAACGTTCAGACTAAATAATATATACAAATTCGTTAACAATGTCTAAGAATTTGCAAATTGATTTTTTTTAAGTAATTTTTTGTAGTGGCTATAGAACCTGCAAAGTAAATAATCCTATAGTTCTATGAAGAAAATTATATTTTTGATTATCACTTTTATATTCATCTCTTGTAAGAAAGAGAAAGAAAACTCTCAATCTGATGAAAGTCCAATGGTAGCTAAATCTGCAACAGAAATAATCAAAGAAAGAGAGTTTCCTTTAAAAGAATTATCCAAGGTTGAAATTTTATCTTATGAGAATAGGATGTATTGGGATAAACAAAGTAAAGAAACAAAGTATAATAAATATACAAAAGACCTTGTTGTTGATTATAAATTGAATTTCGACAGTACTAAGGTTAAAGAAAGAGTATTATTAGATTCGGTACTAAAAACAGAATTACTGGAATTAATGTTTCAGGATAGTTGTAAAGTAGAAGAGTTACCTGCAGATTGTTATATGCCACGGCATATGATACTTTTTAGAGATCATAAAAATAGAATAATTGGCTATAAAGAACTTTGTTTAGGATGTAAAGGTTTTAGAGAATCAAAAAATCTGGAAAATTACAATGGCTTTTGCTTTAGTCAAATGGAGGAGCTTTTTAAAAAAGCAGGTATCAAATATTTTGACGATGATTATGAATAAAAAAAGTTTACTGAAATAATTCAGCATATAAAATGAAAGACGAAGAAGACGATAACATAATTCCAAACGACGACGAAAATAATCAGGATGAAAACCAGATTGATGACAATCAAAATGGAGATGATGATGAGATTATCGACGTAGATGCCAAGCATTTTGAAGGACAGCATTTTTACGAAAATCAGGAAGAAGAAGGCGAAGACGTGATAACCAAAGTAACCGGAATGTACAAAGACTGGTTTCTGGATTACGCTTCATACGTAATTCTGGAACGTGCAGTTCCTGCCATCGAGGACGGATTCAAACCTGTTCAGCGTCGTATTATGCACTCTTTGAAAGAACTGGATGATGGTCGTTATAATAAAGTTGCCAATGTTGTAGGCCACACCATGCAGTATCACCCACATGGAGATGCGAGTATCGGTGATGCAATGGTACAGATTGGTCAGAAAGATTTATTGATTGACTGCCAGGGAAACTGGGGAAATATCTTAACAGGCGACGGTGCGGCTGCTTCGCGTTATATTGAGGCACGTTTATCTAAATTTGCTTTAGAGGTTTTATATTCTCCAAAAATTACCGATTGGGGAGTTTCTTACGATGGTCGTCGTGCTGAACCCAACAATCTTCCGGTAAAATTTCCTTTACTTTTAGCACAAGGAGCTGAAGGAATTGCCGTTGGTCTTTCCACGAAAGTTTTACCACACAACTTCAACGAATTAATAGACGCTTCGATAAAAATCTTAAAAGGAAAAGCTTTTACGCTTTATCCTGATTTTATGACTGCGGGTATTGCAGACGTTTCAAATTACAATGACGGTTTACGTGGCGGACGTGTACGTGTGCGTGCTAAAATTTCGCAATTAGACAAAAATACATTGGTGATTACACAGATTCCGTTTTCGACCAATACTTCGACTTTAATTGACAGTATTTTGAAAGCCAATGATAAAGGTAAAATCAAAATCAAGAAAATTGAAGACAATACGGCTGCCGATGTTGAGATTTTAATTCACCTTTTCCCAGGCGTTTCTCCTGATAAAACAATTGATGCTTTGTTTGCTTTTACAGCCTGTGAAACTTCTGTAGCCCCTTTAGGCTGTGTCATTGAAGACAACAAACCATTGTTTATCGGAGTTTCTGAAATGTTGAAAATTTCAACACACAGAACTGTTGATTTGCTTCGTCAGGAATTAGAAATTCAATTAGAAGAATTAAAAAATAAATGGCATTTTTCTACTCTGGAGAAAATTTTCATTCGTGAGGAAATGTACATCGATTTCAAATTATACGGTGACAGAGAATCCCTTTACAAATATTTGTATGACCGATTTGAGCCTTTTAAAAAATCATTCGTCAGAGAAATTAATGACGATGATTTACAAAGACTGACTCAAATCCCTATGATTCGTATTACACGTTTCGACTCTGATAAAGCTGATGATTTAATTGCGAAGTTAGAGGATGAAATGAAAGAAGTAGAACACAATCTGGAACATCTTACAGATTTTGCGATAGCTTATTTCACCAAACTAAAAGAGAAGTACGGAAAAGGTCGTGAACGCCAGACAGAACTTCGTGTGTTTGATAATGTTGAGGCGACAAAAGTAGTTTTACGAAACACCAAATTATATGTAAACCGTGAAGAAGGTTTTGTTGGGACGAGCTTAAAAAAAGACGAATATGTTGGGGATTGCTCCGATATTGATGATGTAATTGTCTTTTTACGTGATGGTACTATGATGATTACAAAAGTGGATGCCAAAACATTTGTAGGTAAAGATATTATACACATTGCCGTTTTTGACAAGAGCGATAAACGAACCATTTACAACATGATTTACCGGGATGGAAAATCAGGCCCATCTTACATTAAACGTTTTAACGTCACGGGAATAACCAGAGATAAAGCATATGATTTAACGAACGGAACCAAAGGTTCGCAGGTTGTTTATTTTTCGCATAATCCGAACGGAGAAGCTGAGGTTGTAACCATTTTGCTTCGTCAGATTGGGACAATTAAAAAATTGAAATTCGATATTGATTTTGCCGCTCTGGCAATTAAAGGCCGTGCTTCAAAAGGGAATTTGGTGACTAAATATCCAATCAAAAAAATCGAATTAAAAGAAAAAGGAATTTCGACGTTACTCCCAAGAAAAGTTTGGTTTGATGATACTGTAAAACGTTTAAATGTTGACGCAAGAGGAGAATTATTAGGAGAATTTAAACCAAGTGACAAAATCCTTGTTATCAGCCAGTCCGGAAAATTAAAAGTTATAATTCCGGAATTGTCTACTCATTTTGAGGAAGACATGATTGTACTGGAAAAATGGAAACCTAAGAAACCTATTTCGGCAATTTATTATGATGGTGAAAAAGAACGTTATTTTCTAAAACGTTTCCTTGTAGAAAACGAAGGTAAAGAAGAAAGCTTTATTACCGATCATCCAAATTCGCAATTAGAAATTGTATCGACTGATTATCGTCCTGTGGCACAATTGGTATTTGCAAAAGTAAAAGGAGTTCAGAAAGAAGACTTGCACATTGATGTTGAAGACTTTATAAGTGTAAAAGGTTTCAAGGCTTTAGGAAATCAATTGACGACTGATAAATTACGACAAGTTAATTTATTGGATCCATTACCTTATGAAGAACCTGTTGAAGAAATTCCTGAAAAACCAGAGATTTCAGATGATGATCCAGTGGAAACAGAATTAGATGACGATGGTCAGATAGGTTTGGTTTTAGAATAAATATTTGAATAGAAACAACACAAAATGCCCTTTTTGAAAGGGCATTTTTATTGGACTTTACTTTTATTATTTTAAAATTTGAGCGGCGTGTTCTTTTGTTTTGACCTGCGAAATAACCTCATCGATAATTCCGTTTTCATCAATTACGAATGTTGTTCTGTGAATCCCATCATATTCTCTTCCCATGAACTTTTTAGGTCCCCAAACGCCAAATGCATTGATTACTGATTTATCTTCATCTGCTAATAACGGAAACGGAAATTCGTATTTGTCTTTGAATTTCAACTGTACTTTTTGACTATCGGCACTTACACCAAGGAGTTCGTAATTATTAGCTTTAAAACGTTCAAAATTATCTCTTAAATCACATGCTTCTGCTGTACATCCCGGTGTGCTTGCTTTTGGATAAAAGAAAACTACTAATTTTTTACCTTTATAATCTGTTAATTGATGTGTTTTTCCTTCCTGATCAATTCCTGAAAAATTTGGGGCCTTATCGCCTTTTTTTAATGTTGTCATTTATTTTAGATGTTAGATTGTTGGACTTGCTTAGATTTTAATTGATAGTTAACAATTGATAATTGTCAATTATTTATGCCCCGGGTTGCAGTGAAAACCCCGGAATTGTGGGAGTTTACATTTTTTGCATTGACAAAGCGACCAGCGGAAGCTCTTGTGAATGCTTAAAAATGTTACTGCCGCAATGAGGAGTTGAAACGGAAAACCGGATTAGGCACAACATAAAAATTATACTATTTTTACAGCTTTAAAAATACGGAAATGAATAAAGAAGCCAGAGTACAATTTGTTATAAATACGTTAAAAGAACTCTACCCTACTATACCTGTACCGCTTGACCATAAAGATCCTTATACTTTATTGATTGCTGTTTTACTTTCTGCACAATGTACAGATGTCCGGGTAAATCAAATCACTCCTTTATTATTTGCTAAAGCTGATAATCCGTATGATATGATTAAAATGTCGGTGGAAGAAATTAAGGAAATTATACGTCCATGTGGTTTGTCTCCAATGAAATCGAAAGGAATTCATGGCTTGTCACATATTTTGATTGACAAACATAATGGTGAAGTTCCTCAGAGTTTTGAAGCACTCGAAGCTTTACCAGCCGTTGGACACAAAACAGCAAGTGTAGTGATGTCACAGGCATTTGGGGTTCCTGCTTTTCCGGTTGATACCCATATTCACAGATTAATGTATCGATGGAACCTCTCTAATGGAAAAAATGTGGTGCAGACAGAAAAAGATGCAAAAAGATTATTTCCAAGAGATTTGTGGAATGATTTACACCTTCAAATTATCTGGTACGGACGTGAGTATTCACCTGCAAGAGGCTGGAGTCTGGAAAAAGATATTATTACGAGAACTATTGGTAAAAAATCAATTATTGAAGAGATGAGCAAGGTTTAATCCTACTACTGCCAAACAAAAAAACAAAGGTTTTAATTTCTTCCCAAAAACCTTTGTTTTTTTTTACAGTTCCTTTAGTTTTTAGTTACTTATTGCTTTTAGTGAATTATATTCTTTTGTCATATCAAGTGATCTGTAAATTCCTAACAGCGTTTTTGTTACATCCGGGTTTTTTGGTTCAATAGACAACGCTTTTTGAAGATACGGGATTGCACTCCTGGTTATATCATCTTTTTTAGCGGTTAATTTATCATACTCCAGCATTTCTTTTTTAGAATTTCCTAAAGCATCTATCTTATCCACTAATTCTTTTTTGGATTGTAGTTTTAAATACGCCAGATTAATATAAGAATCAATAAAATTAGGATTTAACTCTACAAGATAATTGTAAGCTGCCTCGGCTTTAATAAAATCTTTTCGCTCCAAATAGGCATACGCTAAGTTCTTATAAACATCAAACTTTCTGGAAGGTATTGCTTCATTTCTCGGTTTTTCGTAAAGTCCTTCCTGAATATAGGAATCACGTGCTTTTGGAGAAATAAAAGCATCTTCTTCTTTTGTTTTTTTGTTAGTGGCGTAATAGATAATACCATTTCCTGAGAAATTAATTTTTTTTAACTGCTCATAATGCTGAATTGCCAAGTTGTATTCCTTTGCATTTAAATAGGCGGCAGCAGCATTATATAAGTTCAATGTATCTTTCTTATCAAACAAATATACTTTATAGCTCTTTTCGGCACTTTCCTTAAAATTACCTGCTTTGAAATCAGCAGTAGCACCATTTACAAGTTTAGATTTCATATCCTTTAAAGCTAAATTGGCTTTTACTGAAAATTTATATTTTCCGGATTCATTTTCATATAAAATTACATCTTGATAAGACTGAGAAGCATCAGAAAAATTATTAACCGCATCAATATTTTTGATAGCCAAATCCTTTAACACGTTTCCTTTTAAAAAATAAAAATCTGATTTTTCTTCATCCGGGGCATTCAAAATGAGGTATTCTGTCTTTTTTAAAATCACAAGTGCCTCATCTGACTTTCCTTTTTCAAACAAGGACTGAGCATCTTTTATTTGAGACTTTTGAGAATATACTCCAACATTTATCAATACTATTGATAACATTATAAATTTTATTTTCATGTTTTTGATTAGTTTGATTGTTAAAATAGATTTTTGATTAGCATTTTCTATGCTAAAACATCATTATCTTTTAAATCTATAAGATTCAAAAGGTGTATCAAACTAAATAAAATATGGAGGGTAGTTTTTTATCATATTAGCTGGTTTATTGGTTAGACATTTTATTTGTAAAAAAATCGTTTTTTAACAATATAAAAATTATAAATGTTTTTTTATATAACTTTTTTTGAATACAATTTATTTTTTATCTAAAATAGAATTAAAAAATGAATACGCAAATAAAAATTAAACTATTTTTCAAATAGGTCTTTAATGTAAATAATAACTTATAGTCATCATTTTTTTACAACATTCAGGATTACAAATATTTAACACTGTACACAATGAGAAATAAAAAAAGCTCACTATTCATATTTTCATACGAATAGTGAGCTTTAACCAAAACGACCATTTGGTTTTCTTTCGAATAAACATCCGACAAAAGTAGTGGGCTGCTTAATTAGCTATAATTTCAAAACTATTATTATCGATTTTCACAACTTTTAAAGCTTGTGAATAACTTAATAAAAAAGAAACGACTTCTTTCTTTGGTTTTAAATCTTTAGAAGCTAATGCTTTTTTAGAGTAAATTTTCGCCATACTATGAAAATGTTTTATATATAGTATAACGGGCTATTACTCAAAATAGTATTAGTTGGTTAAAATAATTTGATGCTTATCAATAATTTTTCTTAAATTCATTAGCGCATAACGCATTCTGCCTAGTGCTGTATTGATACTCACCCCTGTCAGTTCAGATATTTCCTTAAAGCTCATATCCTGATACATACGCATCACCAAAACTTCTTTTTGATCTTCAGGCAGCTCCTGAATCAGTTTTTTAAGATCCACTTCGACCTGATCTAAAATCATTTTACCTTCAATAGTTAAAGAATCGTCAGACATAATTGAAAAAATCGAAAATTCTTCTGTTTCTCTGTACATGGGCATTTTTTTTGTTTTGCGAAAGTGATCTACAATTAAATTGTGAGAGATACGCATGACCCAAGGCAGAAATTTACCTTCTTCATTATAACAATTGGATTTTAAAGTTTTAATAACTTTAATGAAAGTATCCTGAAAAATATCGTTTGAAACATCTCTATCAGCAATCTTAGAATATATAAATCCATATATTTTGGATTCGTGCCTTTTTATTAATGTCGCTAAAGCATTTTCATTGCCTTCAACATAATTTTTAACCAATAGAGCGTCAGGAATATGCAGATCAGCCATAATACTACTTTTTTAGTTTTGTTTAAAATTTGGAGTAATTTTCTAAAAAGTAATTTTATTGTATAGGCTTGTCTTTTTTTGAGTTGTTAATAATCAGTCCAAATTTAACAAATTTTTATTTTAAAAAGCAAATGAATAGAATAATAATTAATAATAAAATTGTAAATAATAGCAATTAATATTAAATTTCATCGATAAAGTGCTGTTAAATGTCAAATAATGGAAATGTTTTAACAGTTAAAAAAGAGAAGTGCAATTATTTAAATTACTTATTACAAACAAGTTACACTCCTTTTTTTAACAGTACTTATTTTATATTATTGGTACACACGAACATAATCAACATAGAATTTTTGAGGCAATACAGTATCATCAACAGCTGGTCCTCCAAAATTTCCTCCAATTGCTAAATTAACAATGATGTAAAATGGCTTATTAAAAGGCCATGTATCATCATTTTTAACTTCGGGATTGAAAGTGTAGACGAGAATTTCATCAACGAAAAAATCAATTTTATCTTTATCCCATTCGATTGCATAAACATGATATCCTTCTTCTATGTTTAGAAATTCGGTTCTTTTGGTATTGATGGTATTTCCATGGCTGTCCTGAGTATGTAAGGTTGTATATACCATGTGAGGATCTCTTCCTATATATTCTAAAATATCAATTTCACCTGTTTTAGGCCATTTTACCTCATCAATATTAGCACCTAACATCCAAAATGCAGGCCATAAACCATGACCAACAGGCAGTTTTGCTCTTGCTTCGATTCGGCCATACAAAAATTCTTTTTTTCCTTTAGTTGTGATTTTTGTAGAAGTATATTTTTCTCCTTCTTTTCGGGCTTCAATAATTAAATTACCGTCTTTTATTTCATGATTTATTTTTGTATAAAGTTGTCTCTCATTATTTCCCCAACCACAAAGAATTGGGCAACCATCACCGAGTTCAAAATTCCAAACAGATTCGTTTATCTTCTTACTAAAATTTTCTTCCCAAATCAGTTTTCTTTTTGCTTGTTGGGCCATGCAAAAACTACTTATTATAAAAAGCAACATTACTTTTTTCATGCCAATATTTTTTAAATTATAAATTAGGAAGGCCAGTAAAAAACTGACCTTCCAATTTTATTTTTACTAATTAATTTATTGATAAACCCTTACATAATCAATCTCCATTGAAGACTGCGTGAAAGCGGGATCAATATTTCCTCCCAGGTTTCCTCCCATTGCAACGTTTAATATTAAAAAGAAATCGCTGTTGAATGGTAATGACGCTGAATTAACAACTGAATGGATGAGTGTATCATCAGCATATATTTTTATGGATGCAGCACTCCAAACTGCTTTGTATACATGGAATTCCGTTGAAACATTTGCAATTGTTTTACTGCCCGAGTCAGCACTTCCTCCAGAACGGCCTGGGTAATGGAATGTCCCAAGCACAACATTTTGATTGTTTCCGACATGTTCCATAATATCAATTTCTCCACAGGCAGGCCATGGCTTTGTTGCATAATTTTGACCTAACATCCAGATTGCCGGCCATGTTCCGGCGCCTATAGGAAGTTTAGCCCTAATTTCTACTTTTCCGTAAGTAAACTTGAATTTGTTGTCACTCACTAATCTTGCTGATGAATAAGCCTGACCTCCGGAAGCTTCTTTTTTAGCTGTAATTTTAAGGCTTCCACCCTGAACAACAACATTTGTTGCAGAATTAGTATAATTTTGTTTTTCATTATTTCCCCAGCCATTGTCTCCTGTACCTAAATTATACCCCCATTTTGCAGCGTCAGGAGCACCATCAGTATTAAATTCATCAGACCAAACTAAATTGGTATAATCTACATCTGTATCCGGAACCTGCGTAGGTTTTGTTGTTGTAAATATATGATACCATGCCAATGCAGAATTATTTCCCATAACAGCTCTTACAACCATTCTATTAGCTGTAATTGATAAAATCTCATAAGAACTCTGTCCAATGTAATACCCCATGAAACCTCCATCAGAGAAGTTTAACATCGTTCCGCGAGTTTGTGTCGCATGATTAGCATTTTTTGTAACAACAGATTCTGATGGGCTTAATGAAACCGTTTTTACTCCGCCTGCATTGTATGCCAGACAAGCATCATCAGGTGAACTTCCTCCTGCTACACTTGCAAAAGAAGCATTAAAGAAAGTCGAACCGCCATTGTTCAACTCGTATTTTAATTGTTCTCCATCCAAAGAAAAAGTCAATACATTTTCATACAAACAACTGCTTGCAGGTGAGCCAGCTTTTTCAAATGGGCCTGCCTGATAATAGTTGGCAAAATAATTTTTAGTTGCATCCCCATCATTTTGCCCCACTCCTAAATGCCCTGGCTCAGAAGCTGACCAATACCATTTTTTAGATGTTCCTCCAGTTAAGAAATTAACTGCATCAGGGTCACTGAAATTACTTAAAACCTCAACTTCAATTGTAGTATTGGTAGCAACACCACCTTTTCCGTAGGCAACGGCTGTAACAATATATTTATTTACACCTGTTTTGGTAAATCTTTTATCAAAATGCCCTCCAGGAGAATTTTCGGAAGTTCCATCACTAAATACGTATTTATATGAAATCACATCATCACCTGTAGCTACAAGCTTAACAATTCCTGATCCGTCTCCATAAGGTTCTGCTACTGTTTTTCCAACAATTTCTGCTGTTATCTGGATATTTGTTGGAGCAGTTATGTCTCCAAACGTGTAATCATCTTTTTGACAACCCGTCATCAGGAGAATCGCAAATAAGGATACTATTTTTATGATTATTTTTTTGCTCATGATTTCTTATTTTAATTGGATTGTTTTATATCATCGAAGTAATAGATAGAACCTGTTCCCATTTGTCCGAAGTCCGGAAACAAAATTACTCTGTCGTATTTATTTGCGGTACTAAAATTTGGAGCTGTAGTCAGATCAAACGTTAATACCTGCCATGCATTTGCTGTTGTTGTAGTTGCATGTGCTTCAAAAAATACCGTTGGATTTCCATTTCCGTCTTTTGGAGATGTTGAAACTTCCATTTTGTATAAAATATCTGCACCAACTTTAGGAGACCACACATTTACTTTTACAGTAGTACCTTTAGTAAAATCAATTGTGTTTTCTAAATTCAGACTCGCACCAGCCCAAACCTGAGCTCCTGATGTTTTCTCAATTTTAACTACTTTGTTTGATGTGTTAGCTCCTGTTTTATCAGGATTTACTACTACAGAAACCGGAATTGGCCCAAAACCTGCATCTCCAAAACCGCCCCAGGCATAAGTTAAACTAGCTGATTCGAAATCAAGAGGTAATTGTACCGATTGAGCAGCAGTTTTGTAAAAATAAATATTATCAATAAATACTGTTCCACCAGCCCAAGGTGTTCCAACCAATTTTAATTGAAAAATTTTATCAACTGACAATCCCTGGCTTGTAAATGCTGAAATTGGAATATCAATACTTGTCCACTGATTTGCCGTAAGATCTTTTGTTACAGGCTTTTCTGAAGGACCAACATTAATCAATGAAGTTTCAATTTTCTGTAAATCTGCAGTCCAGACATCCATATGCAAATACTCCATACCGGAAACATCTATTGATGTACCATCTGCCAACGCAATTCCCTGATAGCTTAGTTTTATATAATTCAACATTTTATCTCCGTTCAAATCAAATTCTGTCCAGCTGCTGCCTTGTCCAGCCTGACCCCAATCAGGGAAATAATTAATTCCTGCAACATTATTATACTTAGAACCATAAATAGAAATCACATCTCCCGCCTGTCTGTTTGGCGGAGTCGGGGCAGCTGATGTTGGATTAAGTACAAGTTTCGCAGTAACTTCAGTGGTATATTCTGTGGTTGCAATGGCAGCGCTTTTTGAAACCACGCGAACTGTATACACTCCAGCATTTTGGTATGTATAGGAAACTGATTCGCCGTTATTAGCCGAAATTGGATCCGGTTTTCCTGCTTCTCCAAAATAAACATCATAAAACAAAGCATAATCTGCGCTTGCTTTAACTGTTACTTTTTTAGATACTGATAAATCATTGGTTACAACAACTATTAAATTTTCCGGAGCTTTAAAAGAGACTACCACTTGCTGATTTGCTTCAGTGGTTTCTCCATTTAATCCCATTGCTATAATTTTAGCCGTATAAACGCCCTCTGTATATGCATGTGTCACGGTAGCTCCCGGCGAAATATATTCCGAAACGGCACTTCCATCACCAAAATCAACTTTGTATTGTGTTGCTCCTTCTCCCTTAGGCAAAAAAGTAACCTTGCCTGAATTATCCTGTGTTACCGTAGTCAAAGCAGATATATTTTCCGGTGAAGCTATACCATCCAAATCAATATCACTATTGTCGCTTGCACAACCCATCAGGATTGTCAAAACGAAAAAACTTATAATAAAATGTATTTTTTTCATAATTGATGTTATTTAATATATCCCGGATTTTGTTGCCAGTTTCCGGCTGAAAATTGAATTTCTTCAATTGGAATCGGAAATAATTCATTTTTATTAGCCTGAAAACCAGGAATTTTCCCAACTGCTTTTCCTGTTCTCACTAAATCAAAGAAACGATGTCCTTCACCAAAAAGCTCCAGTCTTCTTTCTGCTAAAATAAAGTCGGTTAATGCCACTCCTGATGCCGATATATTATGATTAGTATCTCCAAAAGCACGTTTTCTAACTTCATTCAAATATGTTCTTGCTTTGCCATCATCAATCCCTCCTCTGTTATAAGCTTCAGCTGCCATTAACAAAACATCAGCGTAACGGATTGCTCTGTAATTATTCGGATTTGTCAAATTCAAATCTCCGGCTGCATTCCCACTTCTTTTTCTTGGCAAATATTTTCGGTTAAAAAAACCTGTGTCTTCATTTCCTTTACCGAATATAATTCCTTTCTCTCCCTTTGCATTAACATAATTAGCATTTGCAGCTGCCCAGGCAGTAATATCCAGAATCGCTACATTTTTACGTTTATCACCTACCTCAAAAGCATCAGCACTTTCCTGAGTCGGAACATTAAAACTAAAACCTGAGGTAAAAAGAGGCCCGTCATAACCTCTTACTCCACTAAAACCAACAGCCACATTTCCTTCACTACATTGTAAACATGTAAAACCTGCACCTTCAACATCAGTATACTGAATTTCAAAAACAGATTCCGGCCCGTTTTCTCCCTCCATTTCGAATAATTTATTATAATCTGATTCTAAAGAATACGGAGAAGTACTTATTAAACTTTCTAAAGTTGTCGCTGCCTGCGGGAATTTATTTTGATACAAATAAGCTTTCCCTAATAATGCCTGAGCTGCTCCTTTTGTAACCCTTCCTTTATGAGCTGCTGTTGGAGATAAATTAGCAACCGCAAAAATTAAATCAGCTTCAATTACTGCATAAACCTCCTGAACTGAAGAGCGCGGTATTTTAGTTTCATCGCCAAGCTTAAATCTCGCATCTCCCTTCATCGGGATACCTCCAAACCATTTTACTAATTCAAATTGGTAGTAAGCTCTAAGAAAACGTGCTTCTGCTATAATCTGTGTCTTTCCTTCAAAATCTATTTTATTCTGAAATTCAAGTATATAATTCGCTCTTTGTACACCTGCAAACATCCAATCCCATATATTTTTAAGATTACTGTTTGTCGGAGTATGAATCATATCGTCAATTTGCTGCCAACCGATAACATCTGTAGGGCTTTCTCCACCGCATAAAGTATTATCTGAAGCAATTTCTCCCAGCAAAACATTTGCGTATGATGACTGTAGCAAATCATAAGCAGCTATCAATGCATCATTAAAGTCTTCTTCTGAATTAAAATAATTCTCTACATCTATAGAATAAGGTGGCTTGGTTTCTACAAAATCATCTGAACAAGAAATAAAAATGGTTGAAAACAGCATTCCTGTTAAAAGAAATATGTATATATATTTTTTCATTTTGATAACAATTAAAAGTTAAGATTTAGTCCCAAAAGATAAGTTCTTGGCATTGGATAGAATCCATAATCAATTCCGGCACCAATTGGAGACTGAGAAACCTGGTCTCTATTAGTTGGACCAACTGACGCTCCCGGGTCAAACCCTCTGTATTTGGTAAATGTGTATAAATTATTTACTGCTCCATAAAGTCTTAATTTTGAAATACCCACTTTTTGAGTAAGTGAAGGACTCAAAGTATATCCCAATTGTATATTTTGTATTCTTAAATAAGAGGCATCTTCAACATAATATTCAGAAAAATTATTATTTGCAGTAGCTCCGGTAGTTACTCTTGGAATTGAATTAGAAGTTCCCTCTCCTGTCCATCTTCCTAAAACATAATTTAAATGATTTACATCTGTTAAATTTCTTTCGTAATTACGAACCATATCATTACCAATTGAAGCAAATGTATAAAGTGCAAAATCAAAGTTCTTATAATTCATTTGCAAATTAAAGCCCATTGTTGCTTCAGGAATCGGGTCGCCAATATTCGTTTTGTCATTAGTATCGATTACCCCGTCATTATTAACATCAACAAAGCGAATATCACCCGGAGCAGCATTAGCTCCTAATGCTAACTGAGAAGGATGTGCATTAACTTCGGCTTGATTTTGGAAAATTCCATCCGTTTTATAACCATAAAAATATCCAATTGGTTTTCCAACTTCCATACGAGAAGGCGGTTGCTGTCCGACTGCAAATGCTCCTCCTTCAATAAAACCAGTACCATTGTTTACTTTTATAACTTCATTTTTTATAAAAGTTACATTATACCCAACATTCATTGAAAAAGAATCTGAAAATTTCTCCTTGTAGTCTATTGCAAATTCAAAACCTGAGTTTCTTACAGTACCAGCATTGACTGTTGGTGCGCTTGCCCCGGGTGCTCCAGTACCATTAATTCCTGAAACAGGAATATTTGGAATCAATAAATCTTTTCTGGTATCAATAAAATAATCAGTAACTATAGATACTTTATCATTAAATAACTTTAGATCTGCACCCACATCAAATTTTTGGGCTTCTTCCCATTTTATATTAGGATTTGGTAGTTGTCCCTGAGCTCTTCCTCCACTTAATTCGCCATCGAATACATAAGTTGCTTCACCATTTAAAATTCCTATATACCCGTAATTAGGAATTTGGTCATTTCCTAAAGTACCGTAACTTGCCCTAAATTTCAAAAAATTAATAGTTTTTGATTCTCCAAAGAAGCCTTCGTCAGAAACAACCCAGCCTCCTGTAACAGAAGGAAAATATCCTACTTTATTTCCAGGGCCAAATTTAGTTGAAGCATCCCTTCTTACCATTGCTGATAATAGATACTTGCCTTTATAGTCGTACTGAGCTCTTGCAAAATAGGACAATCTTCTTTGATCATAAGTGTAAGAACGACTAGTCAAAACTTTTGAAATCGTTGTTATTAAATCCAGATCAGCAAATTCCCATGAATTATAAGGTACATCATAACCAGTACCAGAAAGACCTTTGCCCCACGTCTTATATATTGTTGTCCCAATTGTACCGGCAATGTTATGGTTCTCTCCAATTTTATTAGTGTATGTTCCAAAAAGGTCAAAAGAATAATCATTATCATTTACAGTACTTTGCGTTACTGAACTTTGTACTACATCAAATACTTTTCCTCCATAACTGATTTGTTTTGCAAATTCTTTTCTTTCACTATTTGAAGTATTAAAACCAAATGAACTTGATAGTACAAAACCTTTAAAAATTTTATAATCAAAGCCAAAATTTCCGTTGATTTTTTTATAATTATAATCATTATAGGTATTTTCAATTTGTGCTAAAGGATTGATAATCTCGTTTCCTAAAGAATTTGGAATTATTGTAAAATCGCCATTTGCATCATATGCGCTAAATGTTGCAGGAATATTCAAAGCATTGAACAAAACTGATCCCAAACCATTTTCATTTAATGTTTTTCTGGTGAAATAGGTATAAATAACATTTGTTTTAACTTTTAGTTTCTCACTTACATCAGCACCTAATGCTACTCTGGCTGTATTTCGCAGAAAACCGGATTTGTCTCCGCCTACAATCCCTTCCTGATCTAAATGTGAACCACTTACTGCATAACTAATTTTCTCAGAACCTCCAGAAATAGAGATATCATGATTAATAATAGGAACTCCTTTACCAAAAACTTCATCCTGCCAGTCAGTACCTTTCCCTAAACCGGTAACATTCGGATAAGGAAGCGGTTTTCCTCCGTTAGCATAACTTTCATTTAATAAAAGGGCATATTCCGTAGCATTCAGAGTTGGTAATTTCCTTGACGTTTCCTGAAACCCTGTATAAGTATTGTACACAACTTTGGGTTTTGAATTTTTTTTACCCATTTTAGTTGTAACTAAAATAACTCCATTTGCTCCAATCGTACCATAGATAGCTGCCTGTGCATCTTTTAAAACGGTAATAGTTTCGATATCATTTGGATTTAACAAACCTAAATCTCCAACATAGCCATCAATAATAGCTGTTGGTTTGTTTTCTCCATTAGTAGCAATACCACGTATACGAATGTCTAATCCTGCACCGGGAGCACCTGATTGTGAAGTTACATTTACACCCGAAATAGTTCCTTGTAACGCTTGTTCTACTTTAATAGGTTTTAATGTTTCGATAGTCTTGCTGTCAACAATGGCCACTGCTCCTGTAACTTCCCTCTTTTTTTGGCTTCCGTAACCAATTACAACAACTTCTTCCAATGACTTTGCATCATCACTCATCTTAACAGTAATCTTGTTACTCGAAACCGAAACTTCCTGAGTTCGGAAACCAATGTAACTTAAAACAATTACAGTACCTTTTGACAGGCCTGATAATTTAAACGATCCGTCAAAATCTGTGGTTGTACTTTGTGATGAACTTTTAACTTTTACATTTACTCCAGGTAATGACATTCCCGAGGCATCCAGCACCGTACCATTTACATCAAATGTCTGCGAAAACGCAAAAGAGGTAAATAGCAGCAATACCATTAATAATAATTTTGGTTTCATAATTTAGTTAGTTTTTATTTAATGCTAAAAGTATTCTATCTCTTTGATAAAAAGACAAAATTAACCTCAACAAAAAACATACATCGTAAAAAAACCAATATTAAAATAAACATGCATTAAAAAAACCTCTATTTAATAACAATTCAGCAATGTTAATTTCCTTAACAATTAAGTGTAAAAATCACAATAAAAGGTTAATGTTGAGGTAATGTATAGTTGTTTTTTAGCTTATTTCACTGACTATACAGATAAAATATATTCTACTAAACCTATTTCGTGCTGTAAATCCATTTTTTTTCGTAATCGATATCTTTTTATTTCAACACTTCGTACCGAAATATTAAACAATGGCGCAATCTCTTTTGAAGAAAGATTCAATCGCAGGTATGCGCAAAGTCGCAAATCATTTGGAGTAAGGAGTGGATGGATTACTTTAATTCTTTTTAGAAAGTCTTTATCAGCATTATCAAAAGCTTCTTTAAAAACTTTCCAGGAATCTTCCTCGGTAATATTATCATTTATCGTTCTAATTACCGATTTTATATTTTTATCATCATTTTGAGTAGTTTTCTTCAAATCTTCTTTAATAAAAGCCAAAAGCTCATTTTTACTATTCAGACTCATTGTTGAAACTGCCAATTCGCGATTTTTATTATCTACATCTTGTGATAATTGTTCATTTCGAAGCTGCATTAATTGCTGTTCGTTTTCAAGCTCTTTAATTTCTAACAACAAGTTATTCTCTTCAATCAATTTCTCTTTTTGTTTTTGATAAAAATTCCGGTAAGCTTTATTTATAAAATACCCAATAATAACAAGAATTAACAAATAAATAAAACAAGCGACATTGGTTAAATACCAAGGCTTTAAAATTACAAAAGTATAATTAGCTGTGTTTTGTAAAAGTGTGTTGGCATATTTTGCACGAACTTTGAAAGTATATTTTCCTGGTGGTAAATTTTTAAAATTCACCGAAGATTTTGTACTCCATTCACTCCACTCATTCTGGAAACCTTCCAACAGATACTGATATTCTGAATTGATATATTTATTGTATTCCGGAACAGTATAATTTAAAGTAATATTGTTTTCATTCGATTCAAATCTTCCTTCATCATTTAAAACAACATTTTTTAAAGCCTGATTTTGCTCGTTAATTAAAATTTCTGAAATTGAAACGGTATAGTTTTTAAAACTTAGATCATCAATATTAAGCGTATAATAACCATCTGTAGTACCAATTAAATAAGTTGATTTTGAAATTTGAGTAATATTTTCAAAACCCAACATTGAATTCGTTAAAGAGGATGGAATTGGGATAACATTTTGCTTTAATTGATTACTTAGCTTACTGGCAGAAAAATAATGAATGTAATTTTTAGAAAAAAGCCAGATTTTATTTGATTGGTCTACAATTAATTTTCCCGACGTATATTCATCCTTTTCAAAAATAGAACTCAGTAATTTATCTTTTTCAAATTGTTTTGTAACTGAATTTAGTTTAAAAATACCATCTTTATAAGCATAATAAATGGCATTATTAAATTTCGTCAGACCTGCATTTTTTCCTTTATTAGGAGAAGAATAAGCATGAAAATCTTCTGCTTTTGAAAAAGAATAATCAGGTTTAAACCTAAAGATTCCTTTGTATTCGTGGCTTACATACACTTCCAGGCCTGGAGCAATTTCAAAATAACGCGACGAATAATTAAAACCTTCGATTTTATTTTTAAATCGCCATTGATTATTAGCTTTCTCTAAAACCGAAATACCATAATAATTTCCCTGAAGCAAAATATTTTTATTGTTTGGAACAGCCTCAAACTTCCATGTTCCTGAACTTCGAAATATATTTTTGGCCGATGTATTTTCTACAATAAAAGTTCCCGAATCGTGTCCGCAGAAAAGTGTATTATCATATTCAAATAATGACCAGACTTGCCCTTTTGTTCCATTAACAAAATCAAAATCCCCCGTGCTTTGATATTTTTTACAAAACAATCCCTGATTTGTTCCTACATACAGCATTCCGTTATGTGCAATTGAAGCATAAACAGTTCCTAAAACGCCTGTATCATCTGTAAAACTGTGCACAGGGGTCTGAAGATTGATACAATTAATTCCGTTATCAAGGCCAATCCAAACATTCTGGTCTTTATCTTCAAACAGAGACAAAGCGGTATTATTGCTTAATCCTTTACTTTGTGTAATATGATAATTTAGTTTTCCTGTATTTGATAAAATAAAAATTCCGTTAGAAACAGTTCCTAATGCATAACCTCCGTCATGAAGCTTCTGACTGCTATAAACAAAACTTGATTTTATCTGTGCATCTATTTCAGTTGCAAAAGGAGTTAATGATGATCCGACAAGCTTATAAAATCCATCTAATTGTGTTTGAATTAACAAACCTTCGTCTATGGAAAAAACATTTACAATTGTATATTTTTTTAGAATGGGGTTGTTTGAAACCAATTTTCCTTTTCCCCCTTCAATTTCAAAAAGCCCTTCATTTAGCGTTTGATAATAAATCGAATTTTTAGTACCGAATGATTTTACAACACCATTTTTTGGCGAAATAATTTTAAAAGTTTTTGTTTTGGTATCATAAATATAAATTCGGTTCAAAGACTGAAATAAAATCCACTGATCATATTTTAGAATGTTCCAAAACTGTTCGTCATCCAGAATTTTATTTTTGATCGTGTCGCTAAGCGAAGTATATTTTAATTTGCCATCTGATTGCCTGGTCCAATAACCAAAATTCATATAGCAACCTGTATAAATCTTATTATCAATTACTTTTACAGATCGCATAATGGTTTCGTTTGGAGTTGGATATAACTCCCAATTTGTTCCATTATATTCTAAAAGCCCTTCATTATTTGCAAAATAGATTATATTTTGGTCATCCTGCGAAATCATCCAGCTTTGATTTCCTGCGCCATAAACAGTCGAAGGATATTTAATAATTGGTGGTAATTCCTGAGAAAATAAGGTAAAACCTAATAAAGAACAAAGTATGTAAAGTTTCGTTTTCAAATTTATACGGTTAATTTGTTATAAAATCAGTTCTAAAATAGCTTATTTTAAATCAAACCTGCAAATTTTTAATAAATATATCCATAAGAAAAAGTTTGTCTTCCTTAGCTATTCTGTTAAAATTTGGAACAATCTCCTTAACAAAACTGAATTTAAAATTGATTACTTTTGTAGAAATTGACTTTTTTTATGCAAATTGATCTTTCTACACTCGACCCAAAACACAATATCATCATTAAAGGAGCCCAGGTACATAATTTAAAAAATGTAGATGTTGCCATTCCACGAAACAAACTTGTAGTCATCACAGGACTTTCAGGATCAGGAAAGTCAAGTTTGGCATTTGATACTTTATATGCTGAAGGGCAACGTCGTTATGTAGAAAGTTTATCATCATATGCACGCCAATTCTTAGGGCGTTTAGACAAACCTAAAGTAGAATACATTAAAGGAATAGCCCCTGCTATTGCCATTGAGCAAAAGGTAAATACAACAAATGCTCGTTCTACAGTTGGGACTTCTACTGAAATCTACGATTATATCAAACTTTTATTTGCCAGGATTGGACGTACTTATTCGCCGATTTCAGGCAGGGAAGTCAAAAAAAATACGGTAACAGATGTAGTTTCAGATGTAAAAAGTTTTCAACTGGATAGCAAATGGTTATTGCTTGCTCCTATTCATCTTGAAGAAGGCCGCCAGCTCGAAGACAAACTTAAGGTTCTTTTACAACAAGGATTTGCCCGTATTTTAGTTGATAACGAAATGGTTCGTCTGGATGAATTTACACCTACAGATATTCACAAATTAGATAATAAAGATATTTTATTAGTCATTGACAGAATCGTCGTTAAAGAAGAAGAAGAATTCTATAATCGCCTCGCTGATGCTGTACAAACTGCTTTTTTTGAAGGAAAGGGAATTTGTTACCTTCAGGAGTTAGGCTCAGACAAAAGATTTACATATTCAAACAATTTTGAATTAGACGGCATTACGTTCCTTGAACCAAATGTCCATTTATTCAGTTTCAACAATCCTTATGGCGCCTGCCCTGTTTGTGAAGGCTATGGAAATATTATTGGTATTGATGCTGATTTGGTTGTACCAAACACATCATTATCTGTTTTTGAAAGTGCTATTTATCCATGGAGAGGCGAAAGTATGAGCTGGTATAAAGATGAATTTGTAAAACATGCTTATAAATTTGATTTTCCAATTCACAAACCCTTTTTCGAACTCACAGAAGATCAGAAAGATTTAATTTGGAAAGGGAATCAATATTTTCAGGGATTAAACGGTTTCTTTAAGGAACTTGAAGAGAAAAATTACAAAATACAAAATCGTGTAATGTTGTCCCGTTATCGCGGAAAAACAAAATGTAACGCTTGTCGTGGAAAACGCTTACGCGAAGAAGCTTCGTATGTAAAAATAAACGGCAAAACAGTATCTGATTTAGTTGATTTACCAATTAAACATCTGGTGACTTTTTTCAAAAATATAGATTTGAATGTTTACGAACAGCAAATCGCAAAACGTTTGATGATTGAAATCAACAATCGTCTCTCATTTTTGACTGAAGTTGGTTTGGATTATCTTACTTTAAATAGAAATTCAGCCACACTTTCGGGAGGAGAATCTCAAAGAATAAATCTTGCTACTTCGCTGGGAAGCAGTTTAGTTGGATCAATGTATATTCTGGATGAGCCAAGTATTGGCCTGCATCCAAAAGACTCTGAACGATTGATAAAAGTTTTGCTCTCGCTTCGTGATTTAGGGAATACCGTAATTGTGGTTGAACACGATGAAGATATTATGAAAGCTGCTGATATGATTATTGATATTGGTCCTGAAGCAGGAACTTTTGGAGGGAATCTGGTCGCTCAGGGAACCTACGATGAAATTCTAAAATCAGAGTCTTTAACAGCTAAATATTTAAATGGTGATTTAGAGATTTCGGTTCCAAAAAAGAGACGGAAATTCAAAAATCATATTGATATCATTGGTGCACGCGAAAACAATTTGAAGAATATCAATGTTACTTTTCCATTGGATATCTTAACAGTAATTACAGGTGTTTCAGGAAGTGGAAAAAGTACATTAATCAAAAAGATATTATTTCCTGCCATGCAGAAAAAACTAGAAAACGCTGCCGAAAAAGCGGGTCAGTTTAGTGAAATAACAGGCTCTTTTTCGCAAATAAAACATATCGAATATGTTGATCAAAATCCTATTGGAAGAAGTTCGAGGTCAAATCCTGTTACCTACATAAAAGCTTATGATGATATCCGTGATTTGTATGCTAAAGAAAAACTTTCTAAAATAAGAGGTTACCAGGCCAAACATTTTTCTTTTAATGTCGATGGTGGCCGATGTGAAACCTGTAAAGGAGAAGGCTCTATAAACGTTGAAATGGTTTTCATGGCAGATGTTTCTCTACCTTGTGAAACCTGCGGAGGAAAAAGATTCAAAAAAGAAATTCTTGAAATTAATTTCAACGAAAAAAACATCAACGATATTCTAACTATGACTATTGATGATGCTATTGCTTTTTTTGAAAAAAATAAACAGACAAAAATTACTCAAAAACTACAGCCACTTCAGGATGTTGGTTTAGGATATGTGCAGTTAGGACAATCGTCTTCAACACTCTCAGGTGGAGAAGCACAACGTATTAAATTGGCCTCTTTTTTAGTAAAAGGCGCTACGAAAGACAAAGCTTTATTTGTTTTTGACGAACCTACAACAGGATTACATTTTCATGATATCAAAAAATTACTGGCATCGTTTGATGCTCTTATCGAAAAGGGACATTCGATTATTGTAATTGAGCACAATCTTGACCTTATAAAATGTGCCGACTGGATTATTGATTTAGGTCCTGAAGGCGGAGAAAACGGCGGTCATTTATTAGCCACAGGAACACCGGAAGACATTGTAAAAGTGAAAGAATCTGTTACAGGAATTTATTTAAAGGACAAACTAAACTAAATAAATTAGCCACGAATTACTTCTTTTTATTGATTAGTAAAAAGAAATAACTCGTGGCTATTTTTTTAAAATTATTTAATTGCTAAGCAACTAAACATCTTTCTTCAAAAGGAACTCCATCTTCATCTATAGCAACTAAAATCTTTTTTTGTTTAGATGCTTCAACTGTAAGATACAACCAAGCAACTGACCACAAACCTAATGTTAAACAAAAAATTATAAAATTGAATCCATGGTCTACAGCTTTTCCTCCTTTTGAAAGTACAGCAAAGAGCATTTTGTCATTACGCTCTTCAAGTACAAATCCATTATGAACCTTTTTTGAGATCATATTAGAAAATACTTGTAAACTTTCTTCCGGGTTGAATTGATTGTTTTTCATAATAGTTAACTAAAAAATCTTGCTTAATTATTTAAACATTAATTTTTAACAAAAATAAAAAAACTCAACATCTTTAACAATACCCACTTTTAGTGATTTATAAGAAAATTTTTAACATAAAAGAGGATTTGTTATTAATTTGAGAACTTAAAGTTAATTTTTATCTTATAAAATACAAAATAAACAACTGTAAATTTCAATAATAAAACCTATCTATTCAACATATTGAACCCTGTAAATCGTATTAAATACTAATTCCAACTTTTCTTAAAAGACCATCAATAACCTTATTGATATCAGGTGATATATTGAATTTATAATTCAAATAAAGATATAAAATCGTTACAAATATGGATTTTAAACCAATACCAATTAAAGGATAAACCGGAAATTCCCAAAAATAAAAAACTAAAAACAAAACTGTAGTAACTGCCAGAGAATATAAATTCTGTTTTGTAAAAGGATATAAATGAAGTTTTTTAACCACAAAAAGCAATTTAGCTAAGCTATAAAACGTAATAGACAATAAAGTAGCAAATGCTGACCCCATAATACCATAAAGAGGTATAAAAATTACATTTAGAATAAACGTCAATACCACTAAACCTAATCCTAAAAACAATACCGTTTTGTAGTATTTTGTATTAAAAATGATAGCATTATTATTTCCTAAAATCAAATCAAAATATTTTGATAAACCAATCATAAAAACAACCGGCACTCCTCCTCTATATTCTGCTGGAACTATTTCGTATAATTGATTAATATTTACGAAAATGCATAACATTACAAAACCACCAACAATCTGAAGATTTATAGAGGTTTTTTTATATAAATCATTTAGTTCATCATGTTTATTTTCATGCATTAATTTGGCTGTAATCGGATATACAATCTGATGCATTGCACGACTGGGAACAGAAATCACCAAAGCAATATAGGTCGCTACAGAATAATAAGCAATATTCTCAATTTCCATATATTGGTTTAGCATTATTTTATCACCATCTAATAGTAAATTAGCGACACTTCCGGAAAGAATGATATAAAAAGTGTATTCCATTACACTCTTTACATTTTCAGGTATTGTAATTTGAAAATTAGGCCTTTTAATATAAAAAGCATAAAACATCGTAACTAAAAACGCGACAAAATAAATACCTGCAGTCACATAAACAAACTCAACCAGCGTTATCCAATGAAAATACAAACCTATTAAAGCAACTGATGAAAACAACCTTAATCCTACTTCTTTAATAAAATTTCCAAAAACAGAATGCATATGCACTCTTGCCCATGCGTAGAAAATCTCAAAATAAGCCATACATATTCCGATAAACGGAATTAAAAGCATAAATTCTTTTACAACCGGATTTTTCTTTGATACAAAAGCAGTAATATCATCGAAGAAAAAGAGTCCTATAATTCCCAAAGGAATACACATTAATACAGGAAACAATGCCGTAAATGACAAAAATTGTTCTCTTTCTTCTTCTGTTTTGTATTGTGAATAAAATTTTACCAATGTATTTTGCATTCCGATAGCAAACAAAGGCATGATAACATTCGCTGCAGATAATATATAGTTTGTTAATGCATAATACGTTGCACCTAAAAAAACCGGGTATAAATAAAGTGTATTTATGGCTCCAATACCGAAACCTATATAGGTGATGATAGTATTTTTGAAAGACTGATTTAAAACAATACCCATATGTGGATTTATGAATTTAGATTTTAGATTCTTGCACTGTTATGATTGCTTAATCAATTGTGCCAATTGTTTGGTAAGGTTTTTTCTTGAATATTGTTGCAAACCAACCCCGTTTGCTTGTAATTTTCCTTCTAAAAATTGATTATAAAAGTCCAAAATTACACTTTTTAACTTCGTTTTTTCAGAATAATCAAAAAATACTCCCGTATTCGTTTCTTTTATAATATCCGAAAAATCAGAACCTTGCGGACCAATAGCGATTATTGGCCTTTCTGAAACCATATATTCAAACAACTTACCTGGAATAATGCTTTTTGTATCTTCAGAATTAATTTCGATTAAAAGTAAAACCTGAGATTTTTTTTGATGGGCAATTGCCTCATGATGGGATACATATCCAAGAAGATTCAAATAAGAATTCAGATTAAACGCTCCAATAGAATCAAGCACTTCCTGACTTACAGCACCGATTAATTTAATTTCTAAATGCGATTTAAAATCAGGAATTTCGTTTAGCAATTCAACCAAAGATTCCCATAAAAATTTCGGATTTCTATCTGACAAAAAAGAACCTATGTGAGCTAGAGTAAATTTAGTATCTAAGACTTGTTTCTCGACATTTTCAATATCATAACCATTTGTAATGACTGAAATCGGTTTATCTGTTATTGCCTGAAATTCTATTTTAGTCGTTTTACTGGTTACTATAACAGTATCTGCTGAATTGAGAACTTTATATTCTAATTGTTTGTGTTTTTTAGCAGCATAACCTGATAAACGCAGTGCTTTATGATAGCCAATAGTAGTCCATGGATCACGAAAATCGGCAAACCATTTTACATTTAGTTTCTTTTTTAATTCTAAACCAATTAAATGCAAACTGTGCGGGGGTCCGGAAGTAATAATTGTATCAATATTATTTTCCTTAATATACTTTTCAAGATAAGAAACAGAAGGCTTTACCCAAAATACACGTGCATCAGGAATAAATAAATTTCCACGCACCCAAAGAAAAAGTTTGTCAAGAAAACTTTGTTTTTTCTTATTAGGCATAATTCCCGAAGCAATCTTCTTGGTTTTATTTTTTGAAAAAACATAAGCTAGCTGATAAGGCTCCCATATTTTATTTTTAAGAATAATGACTTTATTTGAAATTTCTTTTACTAAACCTTCATCAACAATTGGATAAGTTGGATTTTCAGGAACATAAACAATGGGCTGAATATCAAATTCAGGCAAATATTTCACAAACTTCAACCAACGTTGAACACCTGGTCCTCCCGCAGGCGGAAAATAATAAGTAATTATTAAAAGTTTTTTTTGTTCCATATTCCAATTCCACAGAGATTCAGAAAGTCTCCACCAAGGATCACAAAGATTTTTAAATTATTTTTGAGTGCCTCCGTGATTAATTTGCGAATCTTTGCGAAAGAATTTTTCAAAATAAATTCCTCCAATTAAAAGCAACAAAATACCAATTGAACTTCCTAATGCAATTGCGCTTCCGGTTTTAACAACCTGAGGTTCGAATTTAAATTCAATCGTATGTTTTCCGCCTGGAATTTCCATTGCTCTTAAAACATAATCAACAGGAAAATGATCTGTTAACTGACCGTCAATATATGCATTCCAGCCATTTTTATAATACATTTCAGAGAAAACAGCCAAACCGTCTTTTCCATTGTCTGATTGATATTTGATATAATTTGGTTTGTATTCAATAACTTTAATTGTTCCTGTGTTATCCCATTGTTTTTTCAATCGGGCACTTTTAAATTTAGCTTCATAATCATGAACATTAAATACTGCAACATTTTTAGTATCTAAATTATCTAAAGCTTTCATAACATCATCAGGCTTGTTCACTAATTTTACTGAACTTACAAACCATGCGTTCCCATTCGCTTCAGGATTTGCGACCGGAACTTCATTTCCTTCTTTATCTGTTTGAATTACATACTTAACATTTAACATATTAAGAACTTCAATATTACCCTTTTGAATTTGATAATCCATCAACTGTTGCATTCTTCTTGGTCGTACAGCACTATAACCGCCAATTGTTTTATGGAAATACGAAGACCTCCCTTGCAATTGTCCCTGCACATCAAAAACACGATAAATCGATTTGTCTTCCAAAATTTTCGTATCAATTGGTGTTTCCTGAAAAGGAGCTGCAATTTGTACAGGACTTACAAAATCTTTAGCAGAAACATATCTTTTATCCACAAAAAACAAATCGAAAATCATTAAGATACCTATAAGAATTAACGTTGTATTTTGAGCAAGTTTATTTTTGATGAACATCCATAAAATTCCAAATGTCACAACTATAAAAAAACCTGAGCGTAATAAGTCTGCTGAATACAAACTCATTCGATCTTCCTTTAAGGCATCTACAAAAGCAGGCCCGTAACTTTGCAAGTAAGCATTATCACTCATTCCCGTAAAATGGAACATGCTTTTAGCAAATACTAAAATCAATAAAACGCCAATACCAAATACCCCTGTTTGGACTAATGCTTTTTGCTGCAGTTTCGGCTCGTTTTTTGCATTAAAAAAAGATTGTAATCCCATAACCGCAAGTACAGGAATACACAATTCTAATATAACCTGAATAGAAGATACTGCTCTAAATTTATCATACATCGGAACGTATTCGATAAAAAAGTTAGTCAAGACTGAGAAATTTTTACCCCATGAAAGCATCAGCGTAAATAAAGCACCTGCAAGAAATACATATTTAATCTTTCTTTCATCAATAAACAACGCCAGAACAGCTAAAAAGAAAACCACAACACCAATGTAAGCTGGTGCAGAAACTATTGGCTGATCTCCCCAATAAGTAGGCATTCCTGAGACAAAATCCTGTGCCTGACCAGCAGGAACACCTTGTTCAATCATAAACGAATACATACGGCTGTCAGTTCCTACATTTTCATGACTGGAACCTCCAAAAATTCTTGGTGCTATTAAATTTAAACTTTCTGCTATTCCATAACTGTATTCAGTTATGTAATCTGTAGTCATTGACGCTGTTGTAGTATTTTTTGATCCGTCCGGGTTAAAAGTCAATTCACTTTTATCACGAATACTAAATTTAGCATATTCGCTGGTTGCCATCAGATTTGTTGCATTTGCACCAATGGCAAAAATTCCGGCTACAGCCAAAACACCAACCGCAATACCTAGTTCTTTAAATTGTTTTTCTTTAATAAAAATAAAAGCAAAATATCCTGAAAGAATCAATAAGAAAATCAATAGATAATAAGTCATTTGAAAGTGGTTTGCATTTACTTCTAATGCAACCGCCAACATGGTGAGAAGACCTCCCCAAATGTATTTTTTCTGAAATACCAATATAAAACCGGCAATTACCAATGGCATATACGCAATCGCATGTGCTTTTGCATTATGCCCTACTCCAAGTATAATTATCAAATAAGTAGAAAAACCAAACGCAATTGCACCTATAAAAGCTTTTAATGGATCTGTTTTTAAAACCAGAAGCAAACCATAAAAACCTAAGAAATATAAAAATAAATAATCGGCAGGACGTGGTAAAAATCGTAAAACATCATCTAGCTTACCCACGTAATCATTCGGATAATTTGCACCTAATTGATAAGTTGGCATTCCTCCAAAAGCAGAATTCGTCCAATACGGTTCTGTATTTTGAGCTGCCCTAAAGTCATTTTGCTCTTTTGCCATTCCGGTATATTGAGCAATATCAGACTGAAAAATCTGTTTTCCCTGCAAAACAGGATAAAAATAAATTAATGAAACAAGAATAAAGCCCAGAATTACAAGGGCATGCGGATAGAACTTATTTACTATTTTCAATTTTGGGTGGTTTGGTTAAATGATGAATCCTGATAATTTCAGGGTACAAACTTAATCTATTTCTTCGTAATCAACATAATCGCCAACTTTTTTGGTTTCGCGGGGCTTTTTTGCATTAGCAGTATTGATGATTATCTCATCATTATTATTTTGAGTTCTTTGCCATGAATTATTCTGGCTATATTGCTGTTGTCTCTCAAAATTCTCACCTGCTTTCTCAACCGCTTTTTTTACCAGGACTGGTAAAAAGATTTTAGCTAAAAATTTAAAAATATAATAAAAAGCTATTACCCACATTATGGTTTTAAATAACCCTGAAAATGATGCTTCTTGCATAATCGTATAATTTTTTTCAAAATTAATAAAACCATCGTTCAAAATTAAAATATCAATCTTAAATAAATAATAAAATATAGTACATTTGAAAACGTTATTACTTTTTAATCAAAAAATACATATATGTTAAAAATTAAAAACTTTTTGATAGCCTGCCTATTTTTATTCCCACAATACTTTTTTGCTCAACATACAGATGTTATAAATTCAAATCGCCCAGGCGAAACTATGTCAGCTTTTTCTGTTGGAAAATCCGTAATACAAGGTGAAGTTGGTTTTTATGGTATAAATGAAAAACATGATGCACAAGATTATGAAGCCACAGGTTTTGGTACTGACTTTACTCTTCGTTGGGGGCTTTTTCACGAACAGCTTGAATTTATAGCCGATATTCAATATCAAAATGAAAAATTTGAAACCCCAGCAATTACTTTTAGAAAAAGCAACCTAAAACAAACGGTTTTGGGTGCAAAATACTTAATTTACGATCCCTTCAGACGTTACAATAAAAACATCAATATTTACAGCTATAACGCAAATAAAAAATTCAGCTGGCGTCAATTAATTCCGGCAGTTTCAATCTTTGCCGGTGCTAATTTTGTATTCAAAGACAATCCATATGCTTATAATACAAATACACTCAATTATTATTCAACCGAATTCAATATTGCCCCTAAGCTAATGTTGATTACTCAAAATCATTTTGGCGATGGAAGATGGGTACTAGTAACAAATCTTATTGCAGATTACATATCAACCGACAATCCCGGTTTTGGATATGTTCTAACTATAACAAGAGGTTTCAATAGCAAATGGTCTGGCTTCCTTGAAAATCAGGGCTATAAAAGTGACTTATATAGCGATGCTATTATAAGAGGAGGTGCAGCTTATTTATTATCAAGAAATGTACAAGTCGATGCTTCGGTTAGCAAAAATTTAAAAAATTCACCTTCATTACTTTATGGAGGAATTGGCTTTTCTATCCGTTATGATGACAATCATAAAGACAAACTTGTGAATTATGGCAAAGCAAGAAAAGTAAAAAAGACAAAAGACAAAAAGAAGAAAGATAAAAATGCAGTAGAAGAACCAACCGAAGAAGAAATAATAGACTATCAGGAAAAAGAACGTGAAAGAAAATCTAAATATGAATAAGCTTAAATTTATAAGTAGTTTTTTTACTCGAAAATTCAAATAAAAACACATTAATGATTACAATTAAAGAAGCCAAAACAAAAAAGGAATTAACAGAGTATATTAAATTCCCTTTTTCTTTATATAAAGACAATCCATACTGGGTTCCTCCCATTATTTCAGATGAATTGGAATCATTTGATAAAACAAAAAACCCTGCTTTTGAAAACGCTGAAGCTTATTTTTATATGGCCTATAAAAACAACGAAGTTGTTGGGCGAATTACGGCTATCATAAATTGGTCCGAAGTTAATAATCAACATAAAAGGAAAGTTCGTTTTGGCTGGTTTGATGTTATTGATGACATAGAAGTAACTAAGGCATTACTGGAAAAGGTTTATGAATTAGGAAAACAGCACAACCTGGAACACATTGAAGGTCCGATGGGTTTTTCAAATCTGGATAAAGTTGGAGTTTTGACTGAAGGTTTTGACCAGGTAGGAACTATGATTACATGGTATAACTATGAATACTATGTTACACATTTTGAGCAGCTAGGTTTTCAGGTAGAAAAACAATATATAGAAAGTATTTTTCCGTTTTCAAATGTAAAACCAGAATTCTTTTTGAAAGCACAGGAGCTTATCAAAAAACGATATGGTTTAAGGTCCTTAACCTTTACAAAAACAAAAGACATCATGCCACATGTTGACAAAATGTTTGATTTGTTTAATGAATCTTATGAAAAACTAGCTTCATTTGTGGCAATATCTGATGTTCAGAAAGAATATTTTAAAAAGAAATACATTAGCTTCATCAATCCGGAATATATCAAATTTGTTGTTGACAAAGACGATAAATTAATTGCTTTCAGTATTGTAATGCCTAGTTTTACAGAAGCTTTACAGAAAATTAAAGGAAAGCTTTTCCCATTTGGTTTTCTCCAATTATTAAAAGCCAGAAAGCATAGTAAAGATGTTGTTTTCTATCTTATTGGAGTTCACCCGGACTATCAAAACAAAGGAGTCACCGCAATCATATTTGATGAATATTACAAGACTTTTTCAGAAAAAGGAATTCAAAATTGCATCAGAACTCCTGAACTTTTAGAGAACAATGCAATTCATTTATTATGGAAAAATTTTGACCCGAAAATTCATTGTCAAAGAAAAACATATAGAAAAGATTTATCGCAGTGGAAATAAAAAAAAAACAAAATTATCTAATAATCTCTTATACAAAAAAAAGGTCGAAAACTAATTTCGACCTTTTTTGTATTCTTTCTTGCAAGAATTATTTCTTTTTATTCTGAACTTTTTTTGCTGCCTCCTGCTGCTCCATTACTTCCTGAAGACGCTGCTGGAACTTACTTGGTTTTTTAGGCTCTCTTTGTTTGTTTTCCTCAATCTGAGCGTGAATTTTTTCACTGTCTACAATATAGTTCTTGATTACAAACATAATTCCTATTGTAATTAAGTTCGAAATAAAGTTGTACAAACTTAATCCTGCACCATAACTGTTGAAAAAAATTAACATCATTAATGGTGAAACATAAATCATGATTTTCATCATTTTTGCCATATCCGGCATGCCTTCCTGCTGTGGAGCTGCCATTTGCTGATCTCCGGAAGTCATTTTCATATAGAAGAAAATCGCAATCGCTGCCAAAATTGGAAATAAACTGATATGATCTCCATATAAAGGAATATGAAATGGCAATTTAAAAACTGAGTCAAAAGAAGACAAATCATCCGCCCAAAGGAAACCTTTTTGCCTTAGCTCAAAAGCTGACGGGAAGAACTGGAATGACGCATACATAAAAGGAAGCTGGATCAATGCCGGAATACATCCTGCCATTGGGTTAACCCCTGCTTTATTATACAGCTTCATTGTTTCCTGCTGCTTCTTCATTGGGTCTTTTTTGAATTTTTCTCCCAATTCTGTAATTTCAGGACGCAAAACTTTCATTTTTGCCTGCGACAAAAAGGACTTATAAGTAATTGGCGACATCGCCAACTTGATAAGAATCGTAAAAATAATGATTGCAATTCCAAGAGATAACCCAATAGTTGAACTTAAGAATCCAAATAACGGAATGAAAATCCATTTGTTAATCCAGCCAAAAATTCCCCATCCAAGCGGAATAATTTTTTCAAAATTCTTATCGTATGATTTTAATACTTTATAGTCAGCCGGACCAAAATACCAACTCATTTTATAATCAATCTCTCCATTAGAAAACGCTAAAGGAACTGTTGCTTTAAATTGTTTTGTAAAAACAGTATCGATTTTTTCGTCTTTAACCAAATTCTGGGAAACCAATTGCGATTTTTCGAAAGATGTATTTGTTTGTAGAATCGTAGTAAAGAAATGCTGTTTAAATGCTACATAATCCACTTTTTCAGGCGTTTCTTCTTTATGATCACCCTGTCCTACATAGCTTTCTTTTCCATCTTCATAACTATAATAGATTTCAGCATAACGGTTTTCATACGAAATACTTTTTTCATTTCTATAGGTTTTTAAATCCCATTGCAAATCTAATGGCTTCGACGAATTCAAAACTTTATTCAATCCCTGAGAACGAATATCAAAACCAACTAAATAATCATTTGGTTTTAAAATGTATTTATATTCTAAAAATTCATTAGCTCCAGCTTTTAAGCGCATTGTTAAAATCTGGTCTGAACCATTTTTTGTCAGTATTGGCTCAAAAAACAAGTCTTTAGAATTTAAACTTCTATTATCAGTTGTTTGTAGCTGAATATTTAAATTTGAATTATTGTCTTTAATCAATTCAACTAATTGTTTTGAACCTTTTTCAAATCGCTCAAATTCTTTAAGAGTAGCTTCAACAATATAACCTCCTTTATTAGCGATTTTAAGCTTTATCTTTTCATTTTCAATCGTGGTAAAAGACTCTTTTGCAGAAGGAAGTGTAGCTGAATAAGCAAAACCACCTAATGTTTTTTGTAATTGGGCTAATTGAACCGTATCACCAGGAGTTGTTGCGACAGCTGGTAAAGCAGCAGTTTTAGATTTATCTTCTTTTGCTTGTGCCTCTTGTTTCGCAACTAATTCTTTCTTGGCTTTTTCAGCAGCAATTTCTTTCTCAGAAGGTTGATTTTGATACATAATCCAAATCAAAATTCCAAATATCAATACAAAACCAATGATTGAATTAAGGTCTAATTTTTTTTCTTCCATTATAATTTAAAAAAGTTACTCATTAAAGAATATTAGTTATGAGTTAGACTCAAAAGTTACATCCTCTTAGAATATTAATATTATTTTTTATGTGAATTTACAGCAGCAGCCACAAAATTCACAAAAATAGGGTGCGGATTTGCTACCGTGCTTTTGTATTCAGGATGGTATTGTACTCCAATAAAAAACGGGTGATTTTCTAATTCTACAATTTCTACTAAACCAGTGTCAGGATTAACTCCAGAAGCAATTAAACCTGCTTTCTGCAATTCATCTTTATACTTATTATTGTACTCATAACGGTGACGATGACGCTCCGAAATAGTTTTTTCTCCGTAAATTTTATGTGCTAAAGTATTTGGCTTAATGTCACATTTCCAGGCTCCAAGACGCATTGTCCCTCCTTTGTCTGTGATTGTTTTTTGCTCTTCCATCAAATTCACAACAGGATGTTTTGTTTTTTCATTCATCTCTGTAGAATTCGCTTCAGCATATCCTAAAATATTTCTTGAATATTCGATAACCGACATCTGCATTCCCAAACAAATTCCGAAGAACGGAATATTATTTTCACGTGCATAACGAACTGCCTCAATTTTTCCTTCAATTCCTCTTTCTCCAAAGCCAGGGGCAACTAAAACTCCGTCAAGCGGTCCTAGTTTCTCAGCCACATTATCAATATTAATATGTTCTGAGTGAATCGAAATTACATTTACTTTAGTTTCATTCGCAGCACCTGCATGAATAAACGCCTCCAAAATAGATTTGTAGCAATCCTGCATTTCTACGTATTTACCAATCAAACCGATATTTACAGTATGTTTTGGATTTTTTAATCTGCGTAAAAAAGTATTCCAGTTTTTAAGATCCGGAGCTGCTTTTTTAGGTAAATCTAACTTTTTCAAAGCCACAACATCTAATCCTTCTTCAAGCATTAAATTAGGAACTTCATATATGGTTGAAGCATCAATAGACTGAATAACTGCTTCTTTTTTTACATTACAAAACAAAGCTAATTTACTGCGTAATTCCTGAGACAATTCATGCTCAGTTCTACATACTAAAATATCTGCTTTGATTCCGCTTTCCATCAACGTTTTTACAGAGTGCTGTGTCGGTTTTGTTTTTAATTCTCCTGCAGCAGCCAAAAATGGCACTAAAGTCAAATGAATCACAATTCCGTTGTTTTCACCCAATTCCCAAACCAACTGACGAACAGATTCAATATATGGCAAAGATTCAATATCACCAACAGTTCCGCCAATTTCAGTAATCACAATATCATAATCGCCTGATTTACCAAGCAATTGCATTCTGTCTTTGATTTCGTTAGTAATGTGAGGAACAACCTGAACTGTTTTTCCTAAAAACTCTCCTCTTCTTTCTTTTTCAATAACCGAAAGGTAAACTCTTCCTGTTGTAACGTTATTTGCCTGAGAAGTAGGAACATTTAAAAAACGCTCATAGTGACCTAAATCTAAGTCCGTTTCGGCACCATCATCTGTCACATAACATTCTCCATGCTCGTAAGGGTTCAAAGTACCCGGATCAACATTGATATAGGGATCGAATTTCTGAATAGTAGTACGATATCCTCTTCCTTGTAACAATTTTGCTAAAGATGCCGCGATAATTCCTTTTCCTAAAGAAGAAGTCACACCGCCTGTAACAAAAATATATTTTGTTTGATTCATTCTGTTGTTAGTTTGTATTGTAGTTGTGTAAAAAACTTGGCAAAAGTACAATTTAATTAGACAATTTGCTAATTAGAAAATTAGAAAATGTATCAATTGAAAAATTTAAGAAATAGACAAGTGATAATTACAAAACAATGAATTAAATTCATTTTAAATCAATATTTTAAAGCTATCTGTCTAAACATTATCTAATTTTCTAATTTTCCATTATCTAATTCTTTTAAGGTTTCGGATACTGCTTTTTAATATTTCTGATTAACTCTTCTAATCCATTCAGTTTTAACTCATAAATAAGCTGTAGCTGCTGCCCTAACTCTCCTTTAGGAAAACCTTTATTATGATACCAAACCACATAATATTCGGGCAAATCAATTAAAAAACGTCCTTCGTATTTTCCGAAAGGCATTTTGGTATGAGCTAATTTTATAAGAAGTTTTTTGTCTTGTTCCATTTTTTTAAAGAAAAAAGAAGCAAGAAAAAAGAATGTAAATCTATCCTCTTTCCTGCTTCTTTTAATTCTATAATTAGATTCTTATTTCCAGTTAAAAGTGATTCGTTTTTCAATATCAGAATTTAGACTCAAAAAAACCGGACAAGTCATTGCTGCACGTTCTAAAATTATTCTGTTTTTTTCATCAGCATCACTTTTCAAATCAAAAACAATTTCGATGGCGCCAATTCTTCTTGGTTCGGCGTTCATGATTTTAGTTACTTCAGCTGTCGAATCCACTAAATCCACATTTAAATCACGAGCTTTAATTCCCATGATCGTAAACATACAACTTGCCAAAGCATTTGCAACTGTATCTGTTGGAGAAAACGCTTCTCCTTTTCCGTTATTGTCTAATGGTGCATCAGAAATAAGTTCGCTTCCTGATTGCACATGTATTGATTTTGTTCTTAAATCGCCTAAATAGGTTACTTTTGATGTCATTAATTTGCTACTTTTAAAGTTAAGTCTGAGTCGTAATATAAAATGTAAACACCTTTATTGGCGTGTCCTCCATCTTCTTTTTTATAATATTGAAATTTATTATCAACCTGCTCGGTTGTCATTAAATCTGCTGTTTCCTGATATGTTTTTCCCTGAACCAGACGCATCATGGTATCAAAAGTTACATCAAATCCACGAGTTGCGTACGTATTAGGATTTACTTTGTTTTTCAACTTGTATTCTTTTTCAAAAACTAATACACCAGCCTCATCGCTTTCACGAGTAACAGACGGATACATTAATTTTAATTTTACCAAATTTTCGAAATTAATCTCATCTGTATCCAATGTACTGTTTGGCTCCAGAATCACCAATTGTATCTGACAGGTTCTCTGAGCATCAATTAAAGCTTTTATGGTGGTTTTAATCATTGCGGTATTAGCTGTTTCCATTACAACATAATTCATTTTTCCCGGAAACAATAAACTTTTTAAATTAGCAACATCCAACCCTCCGGTTTCAGTAAAAGAAGCAAATGCTACTCCTTTTTGGTTTTGTTTAATATAACTGATAACTGATTCTTTTTTCTTATCAACCACAGCTACAATGTTACCGTTTTTAGAACGCATATAATCAAAAACAGTATTTCTTACGACATCATTAGACGGAACTGACTGATACAAATTATCAATTGGATTAGCCGAATCTTTTGACAATGGCGAAATCACAGGCACATTATACAATCGTAATGAATTTGCTGTGGCCTCAGCATTATTTTGATAAAATGGCCCAATAACAGCATTGGCATTCTGCAATTTATTTTGAGAAATCAACCCTGAAACATTCGATGTACTTTTCGTTTCCTGCGAATCATAAATTGAAATATCAATTGGCAATTTTAAAACTTTAGCTGAATCTATCGCCATCATTGCTCCCGAATAAAAGTCCAGTGTCATATTCAAAAATTTGTCGCTTTTAATTCGGCTGGCAGAACTTAACGTATCATTTTGCATTTTTGCTAAATTAAAAGGCAATAATAAAACCAGCTTTTTACGCTCGTTCTGACCTCTTTTTTTACTTAGTTCAACTATCTCCGGATCAGCAGAAACAGTTTCAGATTTTACTTTTTCAAGAATTTGAATTCCTCCTTTATTTTCTACCGGTTTTTCAATTTGTTTTTGTTCTTCTTTTACGATAATTGGAACCGGAGCAACATATCCTGATGGAACTTTTAAAACCATTCCTTCTTTTACACCTTCAGAAAGTGCCGGATTCAGTTCTGTTAATTCTTCCTGAGTGATATGAAAAGTTCTTCCTAAACTATAAAAAGTCTCTTTTGGTTTAACCTGATACTCCATATAAGTAGTTACTTTTTTTGAAGCTTCAACAGGCTTTTTAGCCTCAGCAGGTTTAGCATTATTTGCAATTACAGTTGTGGCTTCTGTATTTGGAGCCGTTCCTTTTATCGTTAATCTGTATCCAATTGGTAAATTAGATACAATTTCAGGATTACGTTTTTCTAAATCTTCAATAGTAGTATTGTATTTTTTGGCTATTGAAAATTTAGTTTCTTTAGCTATAACATCATGATAAACATATTTTTCCTGAGTTTTTTCCTTTACTGGTTTGGTAGAAGAAGGTGTTTTTACCGAAGCTCCTTTTGCAGGAATTACCAATTTTTGCCCAATTTGAACGCCGTCTTTTTCCAGAAACGGATTTGCAGCTTTCAGAGCTTCATCTGAAATACCATATTTTTTTTCAATACTGTAAAAGGTTTCTTTTGGCTGTACTTCATGTATAACTTCTTTAGTATTTCCGTTCTTTTTCGCTGCAGTTTCTTCTTTTTTAAAAGTTGCAGTTTTATCGCTGCTGCTTGGAATCAGTAAAACTGTATTAGGTTTTAAAGAAGTCCTTGCATCTGGATTTAACTGGTAAATATCATAAGGAGTAACCTTGAATTTTTGAGCAATCTGATTGATTGTCTCTCCATTCGACACAGTGTATTTAAATACTTTTCCTTGTGAAAAAGCAGAACACGTAATAAAAAAAGCAACAGAAAACAGGGTGAAAAAATATTTCATAATAGATATTAAAAACAATTATTCTTTAATTCGAACAAGGTACTAATTTCTGTTCAAAACAAAAATCAGTCCGAAAGTTAATTCTTTACTAATTATTACCTGAGATCAATCTCGGCCTTAACAATAATTACATTTTTATATAACTCATTTTCTTCCTTTTTCTTGCACTGATACAAAACTTCTTCCATAGTATTATATTTGTCAGAATACACATAATATGAAAGACTATTTATATTAAAAAAGAAGCTGGCATTAAAATCACCTGAATCAATTAACTTCATAATCAACTGATCTCTGGGCGCAGGATCTGTAAATGTGCCCAAAACTAAATAATAGCTGTTTGGAACTTCTTTCAGATTATCAAAAACTTCAATTTTTGTATTTTTTTCATTTTTAAACGGATTCTCTTTCAGTTCTTGTTTCATTTCCTCTAGCGAAACTGTTTTAGAACTTTCAACTAAACCAGATACATTTTGATTTTTAATGGCTTCATCCTGATACTTTTTCAGTTTGATCAAAGCCAGTTTATCATCAAAATTTCGCGCTTCCATACTATAATAAGTAGCTTTGCTAATGTGTCTTTTAACTTCAATCTTTTTCTGATTATCCAAAGAATCAATTTTAGCAATTAGTAACTGATTTTGGGCATCTCCTTGTTTCTGTTGGATTTTATAACGTTTGATTTCTTCTAATGAAAGCCTTTGCTGTATCGAAGTAACATTGTTCTTTTTCTCGCTTTCGCGGATTTTTTTCTTGTATTCCTGGTTTTCTTCTACGGCAATTTTCTCCACTTTATTCATTAAACCGGCATACACTTTTCGGTTTTCAGCCAGTTCTTTCTTTAATTGAGAAGATAATTCACTTGTTTTACCAATACTTTCATACGATTGCTTTTCTAATCGCTTTGATTCAGTAACATTCAGGACATCCATTCTTTTCAATTCGACCAAATCATTGTTCATCGTATTGACTAAAGAATCTAATTTTGCCATTAAAATATCCTGAACATTTTTATTCGCTTCTAAAACCAAACGCAGCTTTTCAACTGAATTCTCTTTAGAACCATTCATATCATCCAGATTCAGTTTTAAATCATTGATTTTTATGATTTTCTGATTCATTTCTTTCTGAACAACCAATCTGTCTTTTAAATCATCAATTTCAACTGTTTTGGCTTTTGTTTTTTCAACTACCACTTGTTTTTCGGCAAGAGCCAGCATCAACTCTTCACTTTCATTCGCCGGTTTAATTGCTTTTGTATTAATTGCCAGCTTATTTCCAACAATTAATCCGTTTACGATTTCAGGATTTTGAGATTCTAACTGATCAATTGAAATTCCATATTTTTTAGAAATTGAAAATTTGGTTTCTTTAGCTTCAACAATGTGAAAAACCGTTTCCTGATTTATTACACGAACTCTTCCGTCTAAAGTTTTTCTTTTGTTTGGAATTGTGATTGTCTGACCAATCTGCAGTCCGTTTTGAAGAATCTCTTTGTTTAAATTTTCTAAGTCCTGAACCGAGACATTATATTGCCTCGCAATACTGAACAACGATTCTTTAGCAACAACCAAATGTGTTGGTTTAGCTGAAGATGAAGCTTCCTGCTTAAATACATTATATGAATTTTGAGGAATTATTAGTTCTTGTCCGATTTGAAGTCCGCCCGCCAGAATTTCAAGATTAGCATTTTGAATAGCCTCAACAGAAACATGATATAGTTTTGACAAGCCAAAAAGAGTTTCTTTTGGTGCGACTAAATGCGTAAGCTGTGTTTTTTGATGGTTTTTGGTTTCGGCATGAACAGGAATTTTAATAATTTGATTATCCTTTATACCATTTTGCGATTCTGGGTTGAGTTTATAAATCTCGTCGACAGAAACCTTATACTTTTGGGCAATAAAATAAGCAGTTTCTCCTTTTTGAATTTTATGCTCAATAATTGAATCTTGCGCAGTTATTTTGTTAAAAGACAAAATAAACACAAGAGAAATCGTTAAAAAGTTTCTCATAAATAGTAGGTTATAAAAAATTAAGGCCTTACAAATGTAAGACCTTAATTTTAAATATGGTACTATTCCCACTCAATTGTTGCAGGTGGCTTTGAACTTATATCATAAACTACACGATTCACGCCTTTTACCTTATTGATAATGTCATTTGATATTTTCATCAGGAAATCGTAAGGCAATTGAACCCAGTCAGCAGTCATACCGTCTGTTGATTCTACAGCTCTAAGCGCAACTACTTTTTCGTAAGTACGCTCATCACCCATCACTCCAACAGAGTTTACAGGAAGTAAAATCGCTCCGGCCTGCCAAACTTTATCATACAGTCCCCATGATTTTAATCCTTCAATGAAAACAGAGTCTACATCCTGCAGAATTCGAACTTTCTCCGGAGTAATATCACCTAAAATTCTGATTGATAATCCAGGTCCAGGAAAAGGGTGTCTTCCTAATAATTCAGGATCTATTCCTAAAGTAGCACCTACTCGTCGCACTTCATCTTTAAAAAGCATTCTAAGTGGTTCTACAATTTTTAATTTCATATAATCCGGCAAACCACCAACATTGTGGTGTGATTTAATCGTAGCCGATGGTCCTTTTACAGAAACCGACTCGATTACATCTGGGTAAATCGTTCCTTGTGCTAGCCATTTTACATCTTCGATCAAATGTGATTCATCATCAAAAACTTCGATAAATACACGTCCGATTGTTTTACGTTTGGTTTCAGGATCGCTTATTCCGGCTAATTCGCCAAGAAAACGATCTCCGGCATCTACTCCTTTTACATTTAATCCCATTCCTTTGTATTGATCTAATACATTTTGGAATTCGTTTTTACGAAGCAAACCGTTATTTACAAAAATGCAATATAAGTTTTTACCAATTGCCTTGTTTAATAAAACTGCTGCTACAGTAGAATCTACTCCGCCAGAAAGTCCTAAAACTACTTTATCGTTTCCTAATTTCTCTTTTAATTCTGCTACCATTTCTTCTACGAAAGCACCTGGTGTAAAATTTTGAGGAACGTCAGCAATTTTTACTAAAAAGTTTTCCAGCATTTTTGATCCGTCAGTAGAATGGAAAACCTCAGGGTGATATTGAATGGCATAAGTAGTTTCACCTTCTATTTTGTAAGCGGCAAATTCTACGTCATGTGTACTGGCTAATTTCACTGCGTTGGTTGGAAGCGCCTTGATACTATCACTGTGACTCATCCAAACCTGACTGTTTTCTGAAACACCATTAAAGAAAACTTCATTCTCTTTAATATAAGATAAGTTTGCTCTACCGTATTCTCTGGTATTAGAGGCTGCTACTTCTCCGCCGCTAAAGTGTGCTAAATATTGTGCTCCGTAACAAACGGCAAGCATTGGAAGTTTACCTCTTATTTGCGATAAATCAGGATGAGGGGCATCTTCTCCGCGAACAGAAAAAGGGCTTCCTCCTAAAATTACGGCTTTATAAGGTGATAAATCACTAGGAAAGTGATTGTAAGGAAAAATTTCGCAGAATATATTTAATTCGCGAACTCTACGCGCAATAAGCTGAGTGTATTGCGATCCGAAATCTAAAATAAGTACGTTGTGTTGCATGCGCAAAAATACTTTTTATATTCGAAAATGAAAAATCGGAACAATGAAAAAAAATATTTTTTTTTCATTGTTCCGATTTTTAGGTTAGAGGCTATTAATTACAAAGACACAAAAACGTAGCAACTTTATTACTTCGATATTTTTTGAATAGTTTTTTTACCTTTTGTAAATACTTTATCCTCCTTTATAATAATAAATTTTGCTTTAAAACCCGTATCCAAATTATCCCAAGAGTCAGACAAAATAAGATGGCCTTCGGCATCGTAAAATTCAAATCCACCGGTATTTCCTCCAAGAGACCCCCTGTTAAGTGCTTCTATATCAAATGTATTAAAACCTTCATTAAAAATTATTTTAAACTCTTGATAATCTCCTCTTAATATCATTTTCTCTACTAAAACATTTTGATTAAAAACAGCTTTAATCAAGTCGCCATCAATCGCACCTACATCACGGCATTTTACAACAAAATAAGAAGAACCTGTATAAATATTACCGAATTCAAGATTTTTTCTAACTAATTGCCCTCTATCTTCTTTTAATCCGGCATCTGTCAAAGCCTGATCCAAATCTTTTTCCATTTTGCCAACATAACGATCTCCAGGGTTACCAAATTTATTTTCTGTTGACATCGAAAAATTGCTCTTTTCTTCTCCAATCTGAAATTTAGATTTTGGGGTTATAGTGGTATTATCAAAAACGTTTGGTGTTTTAATACTAGGAATATCTGTATTTTGTGCCTGTGGATCTTTAAATTCAGGAGCAGGTATTTTCTTAGGCTTTGCATCAAATTTTCGGGCAGGAATTGGTTTAAAACCCGAGTTGAATTCAGCCTGAGCAGAAGCAGTCAGGACAGTAAAAAATAATATGAATAATAAAATATGCTTCATTGAAAAAGTATTATCGAATTCGGCTTTTAAAATTTTATAAAATCAATGTTCAGGTCTGGCAAAAATAACATAATTTAATTATTGACTGTCTGTTTAAGAATTTTATAACAATATATTAGGCTAATTTTTGGAAGCAAAAAACCTGCCATTTATTTATGGTATTCAAAAAACGAATTGTGAATTGCATGAGGGATTGAAGCGATATCCTTTTATGAAGAGAAACGGAATAAAAGATTTAGCAGAAAGCCCGACCCGCTTTTTTTTTGCGGGACATGCCCAAACCTTCAAAATTATAACAAAATGAAGTTATTTTTTTACATAAGGAGTAATGTTGCGTGATAAGATTGTAATTCTATTTTTTTAAATTGCAAGCCATTAATCTAACTACAAAATGCTTTAAAGTATTTTGAAAAATTATAAAAAAATGAAAAGAGAAAACATCTTAACAGGATCACCGTGGGAAGACAAAATGGGATATTGTCGTGCCGTAAGAATTGGCAATATTATTGAAGTTTCAGGCACTGTGGCTATTGTTGATGGCGAAAAAGTAAAAGCCGATGATGCTTATGCACAAACTTATAACATTCTGGAGCGTATTGAAAAAGTATTAGAAGATTTGAATGTTGGAATGAAAGACGTTATCAGAACACGAATTTTCACTACCGATATTGCTACTTTTGAAGATGTTGCAAAAGCGCATGCTGTTTTTTTTAAAGATGTAAAACCTACAACCGGTTTTTATGAAATCAGCAAACTTGTTGCACCTGAATATTTAGTTGAAATTGAATTTACAGCTGTAGTACAGGAATAATTTTCTGCCACGAATTTCATCAATAACTTTTAAAATTCGTTTTTATTGGTGAAATTCGTGGCAAAACTATCTAAATGAATTTTCAAAAATTTAAAGAAATACTCCTCATCCTTTTCAAATGGGTCCTGATTTGTGTTTTAATCGGCCTTCTTTCAGGATCTGCATCAGCCTTCTTTTTACTTTCATTAGAATTTGTTACAGAATTTAGAATTCAACACCACTGGATTATATGGTTTTTGCCTCTTGGCGGATTATTAGTTGGATTCAGTTATTATTATTGGGGCGAATCTGTTGTAAAAGGAAACAATTTACTGCTTGAGGAATATGAAAAACCTCAGAAAGTGATTCCTTTTAAAATGGCTCCTTTAGTTCTTTTAGGAACTTTACTTACTCATTTATTTGGCGGATCTGCAGGCCGTGAAGGAACTGCTGTACAAATGGGCGGTGCCATTGCAGATCAATTCACAAAACTTTTCAATTTAGATAATTCCGAAAGAAAAATTCTGATTATTCTGGGAATCAGTGCGGGATTTGCATCTGTTTTCGGAACACCTTTGGCGGGTGCTATTTTCGCTCTGGAGGTTATATATTTTAGTAAAATCAATTTCAAAAGTATTATTTTATCTTTTTTAGTGGCTTATGCCGCTTATTTTACTGTTGAACTTTGGCAGGTAGAACATAGACAATATTACATTTATGAAGTGCCGGAAATTTCAATTAATGCTATAGAATGGACCGTTATTTTGGGAATTATATTTGGTTTAACTTCAATGCTTTTTTCCAGAAGCACTCATTTTTGGGGTTTTCTTTTTTCGAAAATCATAAAATATCCACCGCTTCGTCCTTTTATTGGCGGGATTGTTTTGGCCATTGCTATTGCTGGTTTCGGCTTTACTAAATTCTCAGGATTAGGAGTACCTGTAATTGCTGAAGCTTTTTGGAGTCCAAATCCATGGTACGATTTTTTACTTAAAATTTTATTTACCGGATTTACTTTAGGTGCGGGTTTTAAAGGCGGAGAAGTAACTCCCTTATTTTTTGTTGGAGCAACATTAGGAAGTGCTTTATCTCTAATTATTCCAATGCCAATTGCTCTTTTGGCTGGTCTTGGGTTTGTAGCTGTATTTTCCGGCGCAACTCACACTCCTATCGCCTGCACCATTATGGGAATGGAATTATTTGGAATTCAGCCTGGAATTTTTATTGCTGTCGCCTGTACAATTGCTTATTTCTCTTCTGGTTCTGTGGGGATTTATAAATCGCAGATTGTAAAAGGAGCTAAATATAAATTGTATCAAAAATTACAGAGAAAAGAGTTAGAGAATTTGTAAAATAAGATTCCAATTTTAGAAATTTCAAATCGCTATACACTTCAAAAAATTAAAAACAATTGCTATAAAATAAGCTGTTCTTGTCAAACGGGTTTAAACTTGAAACCTGAAACTTCAAACATCGAGAAACCAAATCCCTAAAAGTGTGTTAATCTATAAAATGATTTCAGCATTACATTAAAAAAATGTAAATTCGCACACTATGAAAATACAAGATATTGAAGCAGTAAAGTTATTACTCTCAACCCCAAAGAAAATTGCAATAATTCCGCATAGAGGACCAGATGGCGACGCTATGGGGTCTACGTTAGCATTATACCATTTTCTATTAAAAAACAATCATCAGCCAACCGTGATTGCTCCAAATGATTTTCCTGATTTCTTAGCCTGGCTTCCAGGTTCTGAAACCGTTAGAATATTTGAAAAAGACACTCAAAACTGCACCAAAATATTAGAAGAGGCTGAGCTGATTTTCACACTTGATTTTAATGCTTTTCATCGTACGGGTGAAATGGAACATACACTTGCAAGGCTTACATCTCCTTTTATCATGATCGATCATCATGAAAAACCACACGATTATGCAGCGTACTCTTACTCCGATACTTCGTTTGGCTCTACTTGTGAAATGATTTATAATTTCATATTATTTTTAAATAAAAAAGAAGATATTGACAAAACTATAGCAACTTGCATTTACACTGGAATATTAACAGATTCAGGTTCTTTTCGTTTTCCTAAAACTACTGGAAACACCCATCGCATCGTTGCTGAATTAATTGATTTAGGTGTAGAAAATACTGAAATCCCGGTTTTATTATTTGATAATAGTTCCTACAGCCGCTTACAATTACTGGGGCGTGCCTTGCAGAATCTGAAAATTTTATCAGAACATAAAACTTCATATACTTTTTTAACGCAGGAAGAACTGGATTCATTCAATTATGTCAAAGGTGATACAGAAGGAATTGTTAATTACGGATTAAGTATAAAAGATATTATTTTTACCGCTATTTTTATAGAAAACAAAGACGAAAACATTATTAAAATATCTTTTCGTTCCCAAGGCGGATTTGATGTAAATCAGTTTGCCCGAGATCATTTTAATGGTGGCGGCCATATCAATGCTGCCGGTGGAAGATCAGAAGTTTCAATGGAAGAAACCCTGAAAAAATTTGAAGATTTAGTAACTAAACTAAAAATATAACCCCATATGAAGTACTTAAAACTAAGCATTTACACCTTGCTTTTTACTGTTTTATTTCTTAGTTGCAAACATCATGAAGAAGCCAGAAGACCTATTTCTCAGTCTTCAGGTACGTTTATGAAAAAATCAGCAGACAGAAACAAAAAACTGGTTGCCAGCGAAGAAGATGTTATTAAAAAAATCATCAAAAGTAACCCAAAAGTAAAATATTATGCCACCAGAAAAGGATATTGGCTGTCATATGATGAAAAAAACACGACCGATACGCAGACTCCCAGGAAAGGAGATATTGCGTATTTTAATTTAGAAATAAAAGACATTGAAGGCAAAATTATCTATTCTGAATCAGAACTTGGTCCACAAACGTATTATGTAGACAAACAAGACATCATGATGGGATTGAGAGACGGAATTAAATTAATGCATAAAAATGAAACCGTAACTTTTCTGTTTCCTTCCCATATTGCTTATGGATATCATGGAGACAACAAAAAAATCGGAACAAATCAATCGTTAATCTGTACGGTTACGCTTAGAAATTTTGTTCCGGATCCCAGTGCTGCAACAGCAACTCCCACATCAAACACAAGCAATCCGGCAGAACAGACTTTAAAACCTGTAAGCCCAAAACCTGCTGTTAAAACTAAAAAAGACACATTAAACCCATAAAAACAACATTTTAAAAATGAAAAAGAGTATTCTATTATTACTATTAGCCGTTACCTCATTTTATTCCTGTAAAGACGAACACAGCAACCTGCCTGATGGTTTATATGCTGAAATAGAAACTAATAAAGGAAACATTATCGTAGAATTAGATTACAAAAAAGCACCTGTAACTGTTGCTAATTTTGTAACCTTAGCCGAAGGTAAAAATGAATTTGTTACTAATGAGAATCTTAAAAACAAACCTTTTTTTGACGGATTAAAATTTCACAGAGTTATTGAAAATTTCATGATCCAGACAGGAGATCCACTTGGAACAGGTTCAGGAGATACCGGTTATAAATTTAAAGACGAATTTAACGATTTAAAATTTGACAAAGCTGGTGTTTTGGCAATGGCCAACAACGGTCCGGGAACAAATAGCAGCCAGTTTTTTATTACACATGTCGAAACTCCCTGGTTAGACGGAAAACACACTATTTTTGGACACGTAGTTGAAAAAGGTCAGGAAGTAGTAAATCAGGTGAAACAAGATGATCAGTTAATTTCTATAAAAATAATCAGAAATGGTGAAGCTGCTAAAAAGTTTGATGCTGTAAAAGTTTTTCATGATTATTTTGCTGAAATTGCGAAAGAGCAAAGTAAATATGCCGGAGTACAAAAAGAAAAAACAGCATCTTTAGCTGCATTAAAAACTAAAGCAACAAAAACAAGCACAGGTTTAGAATATGTAATTACTGAAAAAGGAACAGGTAAAAAGCCTGCAACAGGAACTCAGGTATACATTAGTTACTCAGGTTTCTTAGAAGATGGAACTTTATTTGATTCAAGCTCACAAGATGTTTCAAAAACATTTGGAAAATTTATTCAGGAAAAAGCTGATGCTAATGGGTATCAGGCAATTCCATTTACTGCCGGAAGCAAACAAGGTTTAATTCCCGGATTTATTGAAGGGGTTGAGCAACTTTCATTTGGAGACAAAGCCGTTCTTTTTATTCCATCTCATTTAGCTTACGGAGAAACAGGAGCCGGTGGCGTTATTCCGCCAAATGCGAACATTATTTTCGAAATCCAATTATTAGAAAAGCCATAATAATACATTTTAAAACACATAATTTTAAAAATAATGAAATTTAAATTTTTATTTCTATTTTGTCTGGCAGTATTTAACATTCAGGCACAAACAACAAAAAAACCTGCTGCAAAACCAAAAGCAGCAACAACAAAAGGAACTACAAAAGCAGCGCCAAAAGCAAATCCTGCTGAAGGTATTTTTGCTACAATTTCAACCACAAAAGGCGATATTGTTTTGACTTTAGAATACGTAAAAGCTCCTGTAACTGTAGCGAATTTTATTTCTTTGGCAGAAGGTAAAAATCCTAATGTAAAAGTGGAAAAACTTAAAGGAAAACCATTTTATGACGGTTTAAAATTTCACAGGGTAATCAATGATTTCATGATTCAGGGAGGTGATCCTGACGGAAATGGTTCAGGTGGACCGGGATATTCTTTTAAAGATGAATTCGTAAAAGAATTAGTATTTGACAAAGGCGGAATTTTGGCAATGGCCAACTCCGGTCCTGCAACTAACGGAAGCCAGTTTTTTATCACTCATAAAGAAACTTCGTGGTTAAACGGAAAACATACTATTTTTGGACATGTGGTATCAGGAATGGATAATGTAAATAAAATTGTTCAGGATGATATCATGACAAAAATTACCATTACCCGTAAAGGTGCGGCTGCCAAAAAATTTGATGCTGTGAAAGTTTTAGCAGAGGACGCTAAAAAAGATGAAGCCAAAAAATTAGAATCTCAAAAAGTAGTTAAAGATAAAGCAGCTTATTTTACAGCCACAAAAGCAAAAGCGACTGCTACCGCATCTGGTTTAAAATATGTAATTACGCAAAAAGGAACCGGTACAAAAGGAGCTGATGGTTCTACAATCTATTTTCATTATGCAGGCTATTTTGAAGATGGAAATCTTTTTGACAGTAGTATGTCAAATGTAGAAAAAGCATACGGAAAATATAATCCTGCCAGAGACTCACAAGGCGGATACAAAGCATTCCCTTTTACTGTAGGAAAAAAAGACGGCATGATTCCGGGGTTTATTGAAGCCCTTGATATGATGACAGACGGAGATAAAGCAATTTTCTTTCTTCCTTCAAATTTAGCTTATGGTGAAGCTGGTGCGGGTGGTGTAATTCCGCCAAATGCTACTTTGGTTTTTGAAATTGAAACCTATAGTAAGCAACCTTAAAAATTACTTATAAACTATTCATAAAACAAAAACTCCATTAGAAATAATGGAGTTTTTTTGCTTTATATACCTATTTCTTATCACCTTTTATAAATTTTCCTTCCTTTGTAAATTCCAAATCAATTTTGTTTGTTAAATCCACATCAAGATCTTTGTGCCCATAATCGATGTGAGTAATTTTTTCATTTGGATAGTTCTTCGCTACATAATCTTTTACGGATTTGGGTATAAATGCGGTGGGAATTGGTTTTCCATCTCCGTCAACTTCGCGGTAAGAACCATCCTTCCAGAATTCTACCTCAGTACCATCCTTCAGCTTTACCTCATATCCTTTTTCGCCATGTTCAGCATCCTTTTTAACGATATCAATTGAAGTGTTGCTGAAATGTTTTTTTAAGAACTCCTGTGCAGGTTTTGGCAATTCTGTAACTTCTATTTTCTTCTGCGCGTTCGTCGATATTGCTAAACCAAGTAATAAAGCGACTGTGAATATTTTCGTTTTCATATTTATTGTATTAAAAGTTTTACAATCACTAATTTACAATAAGAAAAAACACATTCAAACCAATTTAAGAAACCTTTAGTTTTTTTTACATAAATGACAATCTTCTAAACTATTATTCAAAACAAACATTAATTTATGAATTGAAATATCACTATAAAAAAATGTGCTCGTTAATTTTAATAAGAAACATTAAAAAAAGAAATGCCAAAAAAGAATCAATGCAAAAAATTGTGGCAAAAATTATTATCCAATTTTTCATGCTTACTATAAAAGACAAATACGGCTCTTATTCAGAATACCGTATTTATCAACTAATTCAATCTTTATAGACTTGCTTTTACTTCACCGCAAGTCAGCATATTTTTTGGATAGTAGGGGTTCTTGATTTCTTTGCTATCACTTGTCCATACAGCTCCTGTCATTGGGCAGACCTGAAGATATAATATAGCATCATCCGCTTTAAACTTTGGAGCTAAATCCCAAAATTTAACCGAAAGGTCCTGAACAATTTTTCGCTGTTTATTGATATTTTTCGTTGCAGTAACTTCAGTAGCAAGATCTACAATTTCATTTCTTTTTGTAGTAGCCTCGTTCATTTGTTCAAGGCTTAGTTTTTTAAATTTAAAGTTTTTTAAGGAGCTCTTCAACGCATCTGCATTTTTAACAACAGCAAGACTGTCTGAAATTATAAGACTGTTTTTTAAAGCCAGGTAATTTTTTGTAATTTCTTTTTTCAGTGCTTCACGCTTTTCTACCAACTCCGGAGCCACTTCTTCTTTTGATTTCAATTGGGCATTCCCCAAAGCGCTTAAGCAGATTAATGCTATAACTAATATTCTTTTCATATATCTGTTTTATTTAGTTTTGAAATAATTTTGTCCATTTCGATCAAAATACTTTCGAAATGATCTTTGTTAATCCCTGTTGCTGTATTTTTTAACTTTGTAACATCTGTTTTTAATTTTAAAAGATGCTGCTTTCCGTATAATCTCACATCACTGCGTTGTGCCGCATTTAAGGCTTTACCCGGTTCTGTTTCTTTAGGTAATAACAGCATTCCTATTTTCTCAATATAACCTCGCTGCAAACTTCTTCTGTAAAAATCACGTTTTTCATCACCGCTAAAGTTTATCCATACGGTTTGACCCAAATCGTTTAAAAATTCAGGAACTGTATAAGCTCCTTCAGACTCCATCGTTTTAAGGCTGATATTGTAAAGCATACCCGAACTTAAAAGCATATTTAATATCTGATTTTGCTGATCTGCTATTTGATCTGCTGTTTTTAAAGGAATAAGTTCATCAATTTCCTTAGGGTACATCCAAAGAGGCGCTTCAAACAATTGTCTTCCTACATATCCGATAGCTGCTTTTACCTTTGCTTTTGGAATAGGTTTGTATACAATTGCTTTTTCGTCAACCGTTCTTTTGGTTACATAATTATTACCAATATATTTCAGCACATGATACAAATACCTTGAATATTGTGCTACAACTGCTTTATGCATATCCGATAAATTATCATAAGCATCGTTAGGCTGATAGGTCCATGAAATAAGGTTTGGTACTACACGCTTTAAATTTTTTATTCCGTAATCACTTGCCAATACTGCATCGTCACCAAGATCTTCTGTCTGGCTTCGGGGATCTTCTTCTTTTCCTTCGCCTCCAAACCATAATTTAGGATTAACTGTCAAACTATCAGTAGTCATTTTGCTCAGGATATTTTCTTCCTCGAACTCATCTTTCGCATTTGGAAGATAGCCATACCCCCACTTAATTGCCCATTTGTCATACATTCCGATACGTGGGTAAATTCCCGCCGGACCAATATTGTCTTCCGGCTGTGCAACGTAGTTGAAACGTGCATAATCCATTATAGAAACGGTATGACCATTGGCTTCTACCCATTTTTTATCTCTTAATTTTTCTACCGGAGTAGCACTGCTTGCTCCCATATTGTGGCGTAAACCAATCGTATGTCCAATTTCGTGAGAAGAAACAAAACGGATTAATTGTCCCATTAATTCATCATCCAAATGCATTTTTCTGGCTTTCGGATCTAAAGGTCCTGCCTGAATCATGTACCATCTTTGAACTAATTTCATCACATTATGGTACCAACCTACATGACTCTCAATAATTTCACCGCTTCTTGGGTCACTCACACGTGGTCCGTAAGCATTAGGCGTCTCAGAAGCATAATATCTTACGACAGAATATCGTGCATCTTCCAAACTCATTGTTTTATCATCTTCCGGCCATTCTTTACCGACAATTGCATTTTTAAAACCGGCTGCTTCAAAAGCTTTTTGCCAATCGTTGATTCCAGCAATCAGATAAGGCCTCCATTTTTTTGGTGTTGCCGGATCGATGTAATAGACGATTTGTTTTTTGGGTTCAACCAATTCGCCTCTTAGGTATTTCTTAACGTCTTTATCTTTTGGTTCCAGACGATAACGCTGAACAATGTATTTTGCCTTAGCACGTTGTTCATCATCATCAAATAAAACATATTTATTGGCAAAATACCCCACTCTTTCATCCGCAAAACGTTTGCGCATCGGCGTTTTTGGAAGCAATACAATTGAAGTATTAAATCTTAGTGTTACACCTCCGCTGCTAGCTGTGGAACTTGTATACGTTTTTGTCGTTTTTATTTCAATATTTATAGGATATACATCTATACCTTCGATAAAAGATTTATCATCAGAAAGAGTCGTTAGTTTTTTCTCTGTCTTCTCTTTGCTTTCCAAAGAAAACATCGCATTGTCTTTTTTGAACGTATCTGTTACCTCAATAACAACATCCCCATTATCAGGGTTGGTTGTTTTTATTGGGAAAGCGGCAACAATCGGATTTTCATTACTGCCGGCTAATGCTCTTGCCAGCATCGAATCTGCATTGCGTACATCCTGTTTGTACTGCAATGACCTTAAGTACACATTATTGTTCGATCCTTTTTCAAAGTAAATAGTCTGTTCATTGGCTTTTTCGCCTCCAAAACTTCCAAAGCCTTCCGGAGTAGAAAGATACCGGGTTACGACCAGCATATATCTGTTAAACAAACTATCCGGAATCTGAAAATAATATTTCGTATCGACCTGGCTAATCGTAAAAAGACCTGTTTTACTTTTAGCCTTATCAGTTATTACCTTGTTGTAAGCCTGTACGCCTTTTGGCTGCGTACTGGTACTATCTGCTTTTTTTTCTGTCGGATTTTGAGAAAAACCATGCTGCTGCGTGGCCAACAGCATGATTAATATTATAAATATTTTCTTCATCAGGATTAAAATGGAACTTTTTCGTCTGTATTTAAGGTAAGTTTTGGATTTTTCATTAATGCTGTTAAAGGAAACGGCACAATGTACAGTCTCGAGTTTGGCAGCAAGGTATATGTTTTTTGCGGAACGGTTTTGTTAACGATTGGAAATACTCTTGTAATCGTTTTTGCATATTCCGTTTCAGTATTTAATCGTTTAAGATCAAAGAAACGATTAAAACCTAGAAGTAATTCTTTTCTTCGCTCGTTTATAACAAGCTCCATAGTTTCTTTTCGGGTAGCCGGAACAGGTAAATTTACAGTACCTGATAAAATACGTTTTGCTCTTAATGTATTTAAAACATCTACAGCTTCAGTCAATTTATCTTCTCTGGCATAACATTCTGCCAGCATCAAATATACTTCAGTCGTTTTCATTCCAACAGTAGGATAGAAGAATTTCGTGTATACAGTTCCCCAATACGCCGTATTTGAGCCCTGATCCAAATTGGTTGTACTGGTAGTGTTGAAAAATAAATTAAAGCGTGCATCATTTGTACCAAACAAAGTTCTCAACTCCGGACTTATTATATAAAGTTGACCAAAATTCATTTCATTATAACCATTCATATACATGTAGCTAAGCACTTCTATATTATTTGCCGCTGGTACAGGTACTACATTTGGTCCTCCCTGTGCATTATAAGCTACCATATCAAATATTTTATTATTATAGCTTAGCGATTTTTCTGCAGCTTCTTTTGCTTTGGTAATTTCGCGTTTAAACAAGTGTACTTTGGCTTTAAATGCATAAGCGAATGCGAGTGAAGGATGATAAACATCAAGCGGTTTTTCCTGTAAATATGGGAGTGCATCCTCGATATCTTTTTGAATAAAATCGTATACCTGCGCCACTGTTGATTTTGATGGTTGAGCTTCTAAATCAAATTTATCCATGATACAAATACCTCCATCAGAAGCGGCAGTTTGCGGATCATACCCTTTTGCGTAGTGATTTACTAACAAAAAGTGATCGTATGCCCTGTAAATTTTGGCCTCTGCTTTTGCTAATTGTTTGGTACTTGCTTCTCCTTTACTATCATCCACCAGTGAAATAATGGTATTCCATCTGTTAATATATGTGTAAGCCTGATTGTAAAAGCTGGAACCTGTCATTAAGGAAACCCTGTCTACACTTTCATCAAAAGTAAAATTAATTGTATTGATATTAGGAGTTACTCCTATTACATTTGATTCTTTCATCCATTGATCATCTACCAGATATTGAAAGTTCGTGATTGGATATCCTCTTCCCGGCAAGGATACCATTTCGTGAAATTGACCGGCAGTCTCTACTACCAGAGCTCCTTTTGGGGTAAGATCTGTATATTCTTCGCAGGATACTGCAGTAAGCATAATCAGCGACAGGATTGTAATATGTAAATGTTTCATTTTTTTAAAGGGTTAAATTAAAACCAAATAAGTATGTTTTAGGCAATGGTAAATTACGTATGCCTGAGTTAGAAGAATAAACTTCCGGATCAATACGATTACCAGCCGCACTCCAATACCAAATATTATTTACCTGAAAAGTAAATTTCGCCGATTCCATTTTTATTCTGTTTGCAAAAGTTTTTGGCAAATTATAACCTAACGAAATGTTTCTAAGTTTAATGTAATCACCATCTACAACATTTGCATTTGAGTTTCTCCATTGGCTGCTGATGGTTCCGGCATAACTTCTGAGATTATCTGCAAAATCTACAAGTAAACGCGTGTTGCCATTTTGCTGGGTATCTGTGTAACGATCTGTAATACCTGAAAGATTTACATCATCTGTACTCATATCAATAGTTTCCCTGCGCATTACATTTCCGCCTGAGAAAACAAATAACATATTCAAATCAAATTGTCTGTATGAAAATCGCTGTGATAAAGAACCTGTATAAGTTGGTGTTAAACTTCCCATATTTACCAAAGCCTCAGGATTAGTAATTGTTTTTATACTGGTCGATATTGGATTCCCATTAGCATCAAAAGTAATTGACGGATTTCCGTTTTCATCCAGAACATAAGGATATCCATTAACCGTACCCCCATATTTGTAAGCGTACAAACTATTGAATACCTCTCCTTCAAAAAAGTAATTGGTTGGAGAACTAACGTATACCGAAGCAGACGATTGCGCTCTGGTAACTTTGTCTACCGTAGTTTTATTAAAGCCAAAAACTACATTAGAATTAATTCGGAAATTACCGTTGTTGTACCATTGGGAACCAACACTAAATTCGATTCCTTTATTTAGCAAAGCCCCGGCATTAATTCTTCTGCTTGTTGCACCAACAGTAGGATCTAAATCAGTTGTCGCTAATAAATCACTGCTGTATTTACGATAAACATCTATACTACCGGTTAGCTTATTTCCTAATAAGGTATAATCTAAACCTAAATTGGTCGTTTGTGTTTTTTCCCATCTTAACATTGGATTAGGCTGTCCCGTGATATTGATATATTGTAAAGACTGATATAAATTATCGTTTCTTCTTGTGGCAGTTACATAAGGTGTTGTACTTTGATCTATATTTCCGCTTACTCCATAAGTAGCTCTAAACTTAAGCATGTTGACCCATTTTACTTCTTTCATAAAGTCTTCGTTGCTGACATTCCAGCCCAAACCTGCCGACCACAACGGGCGGTTTTTATACTTAGAATCTACTCCAAACAAATCTGCCCTGTCAACACGGTAGCTTCCTGTTACATTATATTTTGACAGAAAAGTATAGCCTGCAGTACTGAAAACTGAAAAATAATGATGTAAAACTTCATCCTGTTTTCTTCCTAAGGCTGCTAAAGTGGCGTTATTTCCATAGATATAACTAGCAACACCGGTTTGGCTAAGTGCAAGATTATTCAATACCGCAGAGGTAAGCGTAACGGGATCATAGCCATATCGTAACTGTTCAATACCTCTTGGAACGAAAGTTTCGCGCATTTCAAAACCCACTATAGCATTAACAGAGTGTCTGCCTTCACTAAAGTCCTGACTAAAATCTAATTGATTTCTAAAAGAATAATTGCTTGCCTGACTGCTCCATTGTTTGAAACGGCCTCCAGTAGAAAAACCATCCACGTAGGTGTAGGCATTCGTAGTGGGATTATAACCCGTTAAGGCATTAATTGCATAACGCATTCTATAGGAGTCTACAGCATAATACTGATCGTTATCATTTTTTCTTAGCTCATACTGAAATTGTGTATTCAGACTTAAGCCTTTCCATATCTTGGCACGCAGGTTTGTAAAAGCTCTCAGGCTTAGCGAATTTTCATTTGTAATACCTTCCTGAAGCGCATCCAGCACATTAAAATTTACTGATTTAAAGCCGCTTAAACTATTTATTTTTGCAGCCATAGCAGGGTTAAGAACACTGCTGCCCGTAAAACCATCTCTAATACCTACAAACTGAGAGTTTACAAGATCTCCATTATCATCGGTAATACGCTCGTATCTTTTTTGGATATTATAATTACCCAAATCAAAATCAGTAACATCATCATTGCTATATGTTGCGTTTACTCCAAAAGTTGCATTTAGCCAGTTGTTTACCTGAAAACTGCTTTTGGCATAAAGATTAAACTCACGGCTTTCGTTATTTTTGATTCTGTTTTTTGAATCGTCATAATTTAATGACACATACGTATTTTGTTTAGAAGTACTGCCTGAAAAAGCAATATTGTAACGCTGTCTAAATTCATTTTGCCAAACGTTATCACGATAATCTTTTATGTAATCGTTCTTTCTCCATTGGGCAATAGTACTGCTGTAATCTGAATTACTTATTTTTCCATCCTCCAGATCTCTGTTCAGTTGATATAGTGGGCTATAATATTTTGGGCTGCTGCTTCCAATGTCTCCATAAGCATTGAACATAGTAGCTGTATTGGCAAATCTGCCTCTCTCTCTGTCATATACAGCCTGCTCAAAATCAATAATATCAATGGTAGAAGCATAATTCATGTCCTTTATATTTGGCTTCGTAGCAATAAAGAAATCCGAGTTTATACTTACTTTTAATTTACCATTTCCTTTTTTCGTAGTTAGAACAATGATTCCGTTTGCTGCTCTTGCACCATAGATCGATCCTGCTGCTGCATCTTTAAGAACATTTACACTTTCAATATCATAAGGATTAATTTCGTCAAGAGTCAATTCGGTTGGCAAACCATCTATTACCACAAGCGGACTATAACCTACCTCTCCAACAGAAAAAGTACCTATACCTCTTAATATTGGCGTATCTGTTGAAGCTCCGGTTGGATTTTTCTGAAACATCAGACCTGCCACACGACCTTCAAGAGCACTGGCTAAGTTGGTGTTGATGTTTTCGTTTAATACTTTTTCATCGACTTTAGTAATTGCTCCGGTAGAATGCGTTCTGGTAAGCGTCTGAAAACCGGTCACCACAACTTCTTTCATAGCAGATACTTTATCTTCAACGATTAAAGTCAATGGATTACGGCCAGCTACTGAAAAAGATTTTTTCTCAATAGTTAATCCGGAACACTCAATAATACAATGCGCAGACACATTATCAAAAGAAAAACTTCCGTCAAAATCAGTTACGGCGTGTCTGTTTGTTCCTGTGATATTAACATTCACCCCCGGAAAAGGCTCGTTTTTACTATTTAGTACTTTTCCTTTTAGGGTTGTTAGTTCGTTTCCCAGGTGTTCCTCTTTTGAAGCAGTTACAACAATGGTCTGATTGGTAAGCGTATATTTTAAATTCTGATCTTTAAAAATTTGATTTAAAGTTTCTTTTAAAGTAGAATTTTTAACATTGATCGTTACAGGGCTCGAATCTTTTAGCAATTTCTGAGTATAGAAAACTTCGAAATCTGCCTGTTTTGCCACTTCTTTAAGGACTGTTTCAAGCGGTGCATTCTTAAAATTGATGGTAACATTCTGTGCCTGGCTCGAAAAACTGCAAAGCAGCATAACCAAAACACTCAACATCAATGCGTAATTAGAAAAATCTAGTCCCGGGATTTTTTTCCTGAGTTTTTTGTAAGGTTTTTTTGGTTGTAAATTAAATTTCATACATTTACATTTAGTTATAGTTAAACAATAGTGGACAACTTATATTGGCTATAAACCTATTAACAACCAGAAGCATTGCAACTGCCTCTGGTTTTTTAGTTTATAATCTCAACATAATTCGGTAAACTTAAAATCAGGGATATACAATAATCGTTTTTCCTTCGACCTTAAATTTTATATTACTAAGCTCAAGTACTTTTAATACTTCAGACAAATTTTTATTCATAAATGTGCCTCCGTTAAATCTCACATCCGATACATCGCCACGGTATTCAACTTTAATCCCGTACCAGCGCTCCAGTTGCTTCATTACAGATTTCAGATCGGCATTATCAAATTTAAAACGGCCATTTTTCCAGGCTACAGCTGCTTCGGTATCTACTTTTCGAATTACAATCTTATTTAAATTATCAGCTACATTCGATTGTTGTCCCGGTTTTAAAATCGCTTTTTGATTTTTATAAGTAATAGCAACACTTCCTTCTAACAAAGTGGTTTTTATAACTGATTCATTATTATAAGCATGTACGTTAAAATGCGTTCCAAGGACTTCAATAGACTGATTTGCTGATTTAACTATAAAAGGTTTATCCTTATTTTTAGCCACTTCAAAATAAGCCTCCCCTTCTAACTCAACCATTCTTTGATCTCCATTAAAACGGGTCGGATATTTAATAGACGAAACCGTATTAAGATACACTTTGGTTCCATCTGCCAGAACAATGTTGTATTGTCCCCCTGTTGGTGTCGAAAGTGTATTGAATGCATTAGCATCTTCTTTTGAAACCTCAGCATCCGGGTTTATTGTGTAGGTAATCACTCCGTTTGCATCCATCTTAATGGTTACTTCCTCTTTTTCGCCTTCTTTGGCAATAGTATCTTTTGCCGAAATATCAGACAGCACAATTTGCTTTCCGTTCGAAAGTGTCAAAATTCCTCTCGTTCCTCCCGGTGCGATTTCTTTGGGTTTTTCAACAAACTGAGGAATTTGCTCTTTTGGTTTTGTGAAATAAAATATTCCCGCACCCAGTAACAAAGCTATTGATGCTGCCACAGCTACACGCGGCCAAAGACTGATTACTTTTGTTTCCTTGTATAATGGCAATTTTGATTTTAAAGATTCATAACTGTCTTCAAGTTCATACTCGTTAAGCTGTATATTACTGTTAGAAGCTTTGTATAAATACCACGCATCCAGTTTATCCTTATCTGCATCAGATAAAGCACCTTCCCGGTATTTTTGCAGCAACGCTAAGATTTGAGTTTTATCCATAATTACAACACGATATTTTTTCTTTTTTTAAGTAAGACAGTCAGAAATAACTTTTGTCATAGACGATCACAAAAAAAAATTAAAAAAATATTATTATATCATTAAGAAATTCCCGTGAATGCTATTTTTTATTTACCAATCAGAAGATTATCAGTAAATTTTATCACAGAAATTAACAAAAACAGTACTATAATTTACCAAATAAAAACACCCAATAAGGATTTGAGTTTTTCCCGTAGTATTTTCAGCGAATTATAGACTTGCTGTTTCGCTGTCTTATCTGTAATGTTTAACTGAAGTGCAATTTCATCGTATGACAGTTCTTCTACCTTTCGTAAAAGAAAAACTTCGCGCATTTTTTCCGGAAGTAAAGCCACTTCTTTTGCTATAATGGCTTCTAATTCTTTTTCCCTGAGATTAGAATCTGCAAAGACATAATCGTTCTCAATGAAATTCGAAATGGAATCTGCATAGCGGGAAACCACTTTTTCGTGGGCGATATGATTTAGTATTCTGTTTTTTGTGGCTTTGTATAAATAAGAAGAAAGAGAGCCTGTAAGTATCAATTCATAACGTTTGTTCCAAATAGATAAGAATACTTCCTGAACAGCATCGTTTGCTTCATCCTGATTACCGAGCATTCTATAAGCATGATTGACCAGGACTCTGGAATATCTTTCGAAAATTTCTGTATACGCCAGTTGATCATCCTCTTTAAGAAGATTTACTAAAATATGATCAGCATATTTGCTATAAACAGACATGAATTAAAAAAGATGAAGAATCTAAAACGCAATATTAATCATTTTTTATGTTAAAAACTACCAAGGTGATGCGGTTAAAAAAGTACATCTTATTTTCGCAAAACAGATTTTAACAGAAGCAAACATAAATCAAAAAAAATAACCTTATTAATTTGACTAATCTTCAATATGGATAATATCACTAGTTGTAATACTTTGAAATCCGCAATTATGCCAATTACGAATTCTCCAAATCTTTCTTTTATAAAAAAGTGGCATCAAAAAAAAAGCTGTATCATTATTGAAACAGCTTCTTTTTTTTATCGAATTATTTTTAGATACGCACTATAAATATTGTCCAGAATCGATGTTCTCATATACATGACGTTTTCATCTTTTTCTGCTAATTCATATTGAATTAAACCCGCATCACAATAATAATATAAGGAATCGCCTTCGGGAAATTCAAGATTTGAAATAGGCATGGTTGTTAATTTTGTTTCGAATAACATTTCGCCATTTAAGTCTAATTGAAAAAGTTTTCCCTTTTTTGTATATCCCCATATATTATCATCCTGCTCAGTCATGTATTCGATACTGTCTTCTTTAAAATCAGTTTTCCATATCCGGGTTCCGGTTTTTGAATCAACAGCATAAATAGAAGAACCTGTTGTGCCTTGTGTTCCAAAATAGACTTTGTTGTCTTTGCAGAATATTCTTTCCCGGATATTACTTTGATTTTCTTCTAATTTAAATTGCCATAAAACATCCAGTTTATCCGGACTTAAGGCATAAAGTACATCTTTTTCGCTTGCTGCAAATACATTTTCGCCATCTGTTACCGGTTTTCCGGTCATGGTCTGCTCAAAGCTTTTTTGGCTAAGGACTTTTCCTGTTGCACCATCAAAACTATAGAAATTAGCTCCGCTTGGCGTAAAAACTTTGTTTCCAAAAGACAGCACCGGAATATCATTATTTACAAGATCCAGTTTGTATTTCCATGCTAAACTGCCGTCTTTTAAATTAAGGGCATAAATAGTCTGGTTTTGTGCCGTTACATACAGTTTGCCGTTACTAATAACCGGAACCTGATCTTTTAATATGATCTGATCTTTACTGTCCCCTAATCTTGATTTCCAAAAAATAGTTCCGTCCTGATTGTCAATTGCGAAAATTTCACCGTTGATAAAAGGTGCATATACAACTCCGTCCTGCAGCGTTATTTTATTTCCACACATCGGAGTATGGGCATCTGTTGCTTTTACAGTCCACACAATAGTTTCAGATTCTAAATCATAAGAAAAAAGGTTACCATCGTAATCATAAATCAGGATGGAAGCCAGATCTAACGGAATTTTTGCAAGTGCCTTTATGCTTTTATTAGTAACCATATCATTAAGAGGCAAAACTTCAGCAGCAACTGGATTAGTTTTCTCCGGTTCTGATGTAGTTGTCACTTGCGCAAAGACATTTATAACAGTAAATACAAATAAAAGAGTTATGAGTTTCTTTTTCATTTTAAATTTGGGTTTTATAATTTGATTTGGGCAATTATTTGAAGCAAAAAAATTTTGATTCCCGAAACAACAATCTTTATGCCAAATATAGTGAAAATTTATTCGGGTGTTTTTAAGCAACAAGTCTTTAGGTTGTAAACTGTTTTTTTAAAGAAAATAAGTTTCCGAAATTGTTTTAATACCATTCGAAAAAATAAATAATTGTAGTAAAAATATTCTTTATATTCGCTCAACGCGCTAGATGTAATGGCTCTAATTTGGAACTAAAAACCTAAAATATCATTATAGTAACCAACTATTAATTCAATAAATGAGAAAAAAATATATTGTATTTTTATTACTTGCCCTTTCTAAACTAAACGCACAAGTCAAAATAGTTTGTGATGATGTTAAATTAGCCAGTAAGCCGTTACCCGAAGTCTCTTATGTAAAAGCAATTGAAACCAGAATAGGAGGGAAATTTGAAGCTTGTGAATTTAAACTCAGAAATGATTTATTTGTCGAGACCGAAATACATCCATTTGTTGAGTGTCTATATATTGCTTACGCAGATCACCGACGAATAAGTATAAGCCCGGATATGATCTGGCTGCTGATATGCCAGGGTTTTTCTACACATGTCAACATCAATTCCGAAAAATTAAGGGCAAAATTTGTGGCATTCGACGATAAAAAAAAATTAACAGTTGATACTCAGCCCATCAGTACAGAGTTTAAAAAAGGAAGTATCAATTCGCCATGGCCATTAGCTTTTCCCGTTATGGCAGATTCAATTTCTAAATATATCAAATCTGATATACATAATCTATATGTACAATCATTTAGCACTACAACAGCTGTGGAGAAAGCTGCTTACGAAGTAGCCTTATTAAATGTAATGAGTGGTTATTTCGAATACGAATACGCTTCAGCATGTGGTATCCCTGAAATAAACATTGAAGGAAAAAAAGAAGATTGGCTAAAAATTAAAAAAAACATAAAAAGATTTAAAGGATACGAGATCGATAATTGGATAAACTCAATTGAACCCATTATTCAGCAATTTATCAATGCAAGTGATAACAAAATAGATCACAAATTTTGGTCAAACATATTTAAAAGAAAAGATGAAAGCGGTGGTCCATATATAACTGGCTGGATTATTAAGTTTTTCCCTTATGTTAGTGATGGAAATCAAAAAATGATTAACAATCCTTTCATAGAAAGAGAGCCGGAAAAATTTATGGAAGGACTGACAACTAATCAATTTAACAACGGGCTTTCTAAAGCTGATTTTATTTGGAATTATTTTGGAAAGAAATATGAAATGCAATTTTTAGCCGGGTTTATCGGAATAAAACAAGATAAAAAATCAGTAACTCTAAGACCGGAAATTGGCTGGTTAGTTAAAGATAAAAAGCAGCTCATTGAAACAAAGAAACCCGGCGAAATAAAAGAAAAAAGCCGTGAATCCAATAAAAATTATCCAACCAATTGGAAAATATATTTATCAATCCTGACTGGCATATTATCATTGGGACTTATACTATTTTATAAATTCAGAAAAAAATAAACAATCTGTTTTAACACCTATCGCTAAATATCAAAAAAGGCTTTAAGTTATGTAAAACTTAAAGCCTTTTTAAAATCCTTATTAGAGAAGATTTAATTTTTTATAAACTTTCCCGACTTATTATCCAGTTTGTAAATGTAGACACCATTTTGAAAGGCACTAACATCTACTTTAATTTCTTCTTCTGTATGATTTTCTTCTAATATTTTTTTACCATTTGCAGAAAATATTTGTAAAACTGAAGCTTTACCAGTACTGTTCGCATTTGAAATAGTAATCATATTGTTGCTTGGATTCGGAAATACAAAAGCTTTTTTCGTCAAAATATCCTGTTGCTCAGTTGACAATGTTCCTGTTAGTCCGTATACATCGTATTCGTATGAATTTGTAACAGGATTTTCAAGTGAACCTGAAACAATCATTTTATAATTGTTCGAATTATCTCTAACTATTCCAGCATAATATTTGTCCGGAAAACTTTGAAGAAGAACTCCTGTATCATTGCATAAGTATATTTTCTGAGTATTGTTCTTGTATGATTTATACAAAAATTCAATTTGACCGTCATTATTGAAAAGTTTATCTGTTACGAAAATAAATTCAGAAAGAAAATGCCCCGAATCTAACGGAATTGTAAAAGAAGTTTCAAGTACATGAGATTGGTTGTAAATTTCGACCGTGTTTGTCTCTCTGTCAAAAGTATAATATTTTAACCCGTTAGCTGAATTAAACCCAACAACGTCTTTCATGCTTGATTTTTGTATATCAGTACTGTAAGTATGTTCAAAAGTTGCTTGTGAATAAGAATAGGAGTAAATAAAAAGATTGGATAATAATAAAAAAGTAATTTTTTTCATGAATTGAAATGATATAATTGCCTACTTTCAGTTTTTTAAAGTCGCTGTTTCAGTTTTCCGACTTAGCATCAACCTTTAACCTATACATTAATAACCAACATCTTGCTGAAATTTTCGATTTTATTTGATAAAAACCTCCTGCAGATATCTTTTTTTTCTAATGATCAGTCTTAGTTTTGCTTCGACGAATGTAAGAAAAGTATTTTGAATTTTAAATCACAATTTGGTGCTTTTTCAAAGTCATTTAGTCCGGTAATTTTCATGCGTCATTTCGAGTTATTTTTAATAATAATGCGATAGCTTTATAATTAAAAATTGTATCGAGAAGCTTTTTAATTATAAAGTCCCTTTAATTTAGTGACGTTGTGTACTCGTTGAAAACTGACCGGAGTATGACTTTAAACAATCATACATTTATAAACAAAAAACAAATCCATACCTGATTAGGTATGGACTTGTACTACTAATTACTAATATTCAAAAATTTATTTATTGGATTACATCGCTTATAGTATTACCTCCCCGGACCGGTACTCCCTCCTATTTTTGTCACCATAGATGTCAACGTAAAACTTGAAGATACCGTAGAATTACTAAATGTTCCTCCCAAATATAATCCGTTAAAATCCGAAGCGTTAGTTACCGCAGAAACCGTAACCAATTTATAGGTTTTGCCCGAACTAAATTTACTGCCGGACAAAAGTAATGTTGTAAAACTCACAGGTGATTTAAACGTCATTACCTCTGCGTTATCACTATCTAATACGCTAAATATAGTTCCCGCATTTCCGCTTCCCAAAATAGCAGAAGCCTGTGTAGATACGCTGGCAGTCGGTGAGCTGGTAGCTCCTCCGGCACCAATCAAAAGCCCTCCAGTAATTTTGAACGTATTATTATCGCAATCAAAACCTTCTTCCGGGCTTTTGGCTCCTGTAGAAAAGATTCTTCCGCCGGTAATAGTCAGTGTACCATTAGAATCGATACCATCATTTGTTGTACTATAGACAACAATAGTTCCCCCATTGATATAAATGGCATCTGCGGCATTGATGGCATCATCGACAGCCTTGATATAAATAGTGCCGTCATTGATTGTCAGTTTACTTTTGCTCTCGATTCCTTCACCGCCTTCACCAGTTGTAGTGATCGTAATGGTGCCTCCATTAATTACAACATAGGGATCAATCGTATCGTCTGTGTCGTATGAAGCCACTATTCCGTCATCGGCAACAGTAGCGGTGATCGTTCCACCATTGATAATGATATGTCCCTCTTCTGCTTCGATCCCGTCACTGGACGCAGTAATGCTCAGAGTACCTCCATCAATATAAACCCCATCATTGGTATGAATACCATCTGAAGAAGCTTTCGTTATAGTAATCGTTCCGCTTTGTACACGCACATAATCATCTGCAGCAATACCATGTTTATTATTACCTATAATATTAAGTATCCCGGTACCTGAAAAAATAAGTTGTCCTTCGCTAAAAAAGGTTCCCTTTTGGTCTTCTGTAGAAGTAGCATACGTTACTCCGTCCTCTAATGTGTTTGTTCCGCTCAATACAACAAAAGCACGCTTACCGGACTGGATATTGACTGCCGATCCATCATTGTTTTTGATAGACACGCCATTAAGTGTAAGCTTATATTTTTTGTCGCTGTAGATTTTGAGCATCCCATCTGTGGTACTGCCGGAAACTTCATAAGCTACTCCGGCAACTGTAGAAGTAACGGTAACATCTGCTCCGGAAGTAGTAACGGTTACTCCCGTTACCGCATTTTCTATCGTTGCACTAGTGCCGCTAAATGTTATTTTTACTGTAGAAGCAAAGGTTGAATTGGCCAGTATATCCTCCTCGTTTGCTCCGGTCTCAGATGATCCTTCTGCTGTTCCCTTCGCATCCGTTGCACTAATTGTAACAGGTTCAGTAGTTGTAACATTGGTTTCTTCCTCATTACTATCGTTATCTTTTGAACAGGATAAGGTAAGAATGCCTAAAAACAGACTGAAATAGAAATATCTTTTTGTTTTCATAGTATTTGATATTAATAAAGTTAGTAATCGCAAAATGTTCAATTTTTATCAAAACAAACTGCTATACCATAATGCTCTTATAAAGTAATAGTTGCAATACTATGCATATTCAGGAACTCCAACAATAAATTGAGGTGAACGTACATTTTTTTGTGGTAAAAAGAAATTATTAGCTTAAATCCAGCTTCATTTGATGCACGTCTGCGATGAGTACCTGCTTACATTTTTGAACTCAATCAAGCATTTACCACGCAGCTCCAATAAGGATAATCCTCTCATATAAAAGTACCGGTCTCGCACTCCCTTAGAAATTAGTTTATATTTGAAATGATTTGCTTCGCCTGTTCGTCATCGGCTCTTGTGGCAAATCCGAAAACAAGGTTTAATTAGATCTTTTAAATAAAAAAAAACCGCCAAATAGCGGTTTTTTACACATAATAATGTTTTATCTTGTTCTGTATATATACTTATAAAGTAGTTCATCATTGCTGTATTCCAAACATTCAATATAGCCTTTTTTTCTCTCGTAGGTGTGTTTTGAAATTAATCCAATGTTTAAATTCATATAAATGCTGACAAATTTACCATTTTCAAATGTCACCGGACTTTGAGTATAATAGCCTTTACTGAATTCGTATGTCAATAATTTTGTCTTTTTTTCATAATACAAACGGCTATCATCTGTTGTATACAATGCACTATTTGTTATTTCCTCCCAAGTGCCTGCATTATTATAATATGTTTTTGTTTCAATTATTTTAAAACTAAACGATTTATCTTCTGTATACTGCTCGTCACTATCACTACTGCAGCTAATTAACGTACTTATCGCAATAAATGCGCATAGTATTGCTTTTCTCATATTTCTGTTTTTTATTTTTTAACAAGTATACTAATAATAATCATAATTGATAAAGTTGAAACGAATTGTTTTTAAGGAATAATCCGCCTTTGAACGGGTTAGTTTGTTTCTTATTTGGCAAATCCAAAAACAGAGTTTAATTTAGTCCCAGACAATAAACAGCAAAACTCAAAAACAAAAGTATAAAATGGAAATACGTTTATTGGTTTTAAGAACAGGAGACACAAAAAAACTATCCGATTTTTACAGCCTGTTCGGATTGACTTTTGAGTACCACCAACACGGAAATTCGCCATTTCATTACAGTGCGACTATCGGAAAAACAGTTTTAGAAATTTATCCTTTAACCAAAAGCCAGACCAAAGCAGACGAAAACCTAAGATTAGGATTCGGAATTGACAACTTCGAAGCAACAATTCAAAAATTAACAGCTTTAGAAGTCGTGTTTGCATTGCCTCCTACACAAACAGAGTTTGGATTCATGGCCGTAATTGAAGATTTTGAGGAAAGGAAAATTGAGTTGTATAAAAATAGCTAGTTGAAATGTGTAATTTAAAAAATCAACAACTGAATTATCTGTTTTTTATGAGTTGACAATCATCTGGTGCTCTGTGACGAGTACAACTTAGATTTTTAAACTAAATAAAGCGTTTGAATGCGGCTTTTGAGATAATTGCGTATGTAAAAAATAGCTTTATAAGAATTCTATTTTAATAAACCGTACAAACGCTACAATTCATCTTTTAAATTAAGCAAGTACTCGTTGAGCAATGTGCGGCTACTGAATAATTCTGACGGCTATTTTCCAATAATTTTTCTTCTATGAGTTTGTCCCCACTCTGATAGATTGTTTATAATGATTTGTAATGTTTTACCATGTTCTGTAAGTTCATATTGAACACTTATGGGTTGTGTATCCAAAACAGTACGGTTGACTATTTTATTTACTTCCAATTCTTTCAGTTCTTTGCTCAGCATTTTATTGGAAATACCCACAACATCATGTAAAATATCTGAAAATCTTCTCTTGTTATAATAACAAATTGAAGATATTATTGGTATTTTCCATTTACCACTTAGCACATCCATCGAATCTTGAATTGCTATTAAGTTTTTCTTATTCTCTTGTAAACACTGAACTTTTCCCATACTGTTGGTTACTTTTAGGTTACTTGATTCCCTGAATGATACAATTACTTTCCGATACAAAGTTACAAAAGTATACTTTCACTTTCTAACTTTGCAGCTCACAAATTAAAAAAGTAAAAAATGAGTAAATTAAAAAACAAAGTTGCTGTAGTTACAGGAGCATCAAAAGGAATAGGCGCATCAATAGCCAAATATCTTGCAAAAGAAGGTGCAAGTGTAGTCGTAAACTATGCATCAAGTAAAGAAGATGCAGAGCAAGTAGTTAAAGTGATTACTGACAATAGTGGTAATGCTATTGCAGTTCAAGGCGATGTATCCAAAAAAGCAGATGTGATAAGACTGTTTACAGAAACAAAAAATGCTTTTGGGACATTAGATATTTTGGTGAACAATGCGGGTATCTATCAATTTGAGTCAATTGAGCATTTTACTGAAGATTCGTTTCACCAGCAATTTAATATTAACGTGTTAGGTTCATTGTTGACCATTCATGAATCTTTAAAACTATTTGGCAAAACAGGCGGTAACATAATTAACATAAGTTCAGGTGCTAGTAATACGCCAATGCCAAACGGTGCTGCATATTCAGCAACAAAGGCTGCTTTAGATGCTATTACGATTTCATTATCCAAAGAATTTGCAGGAAAGAATATTCGTATCAACTCTGTTTTACCCGGAATTGTAGAAACAGAAGGTTATCATACAGTGGGAATGGCAGGAAGCGAAGCAGAAACTTTTATGATTTCCAAAACACCACTTGGAAGATCAGGTAAACCTGAAGACATTGCAAAAGTGGTAGCATTTCTTGCCTCTGATGATTCATACTGGATAAATGGGGAAAAAATTTCTGTAATGGGAGGACTTTACGGGATTTAAAAACAAAATTATTTATTCTTGTATTTATCCATTTCAAAATGATAGCCTGCGAAAATAAATAAATTATATAAATCCTACCTCCATTTATCTTATAAATACTTATTGAACTACTGCCAAAATGGATTAGTTGAAAGTTTAGGATTCAGTAAAAGATTAGATAATCTAAGAAAATCTTAATCCATAAAACAATAAAATCCATGAGTTTAGGGAATAAAAAAACTCCAGAATCGCAAGACTTTGGAGTTTTTGGTAATTTGTGGGGAGAGCAGGATTCGAACCTGCGAAGTTCACACAGCAGATTTACAGTCTGCCCTCGTTGGCCGCTTGAGTATCTCCCCAAATTTGAGTTTGAATCTACAATCCGTCAACACTGGAAAAATCGTAAAAAAAACTCCTTAATTTCTTAAGGAGTTTCTTGGTGGGCGATGAGGGGTTCGAACCCCCGACCCCCTCGGTGTAAACGAGGTGCTCTGAACCAGCTGAGCTAATCGCCCTATTTTACTAGGCTGCTATCATTTTGTGATTGCGAGTGCAAATATACACCTAGATTTTGTAATTGCAAGCCTTTTTGACAAAAAAATAAAAAGAAAATTTGCTGATAGTTTTAGAAAGCTATTTTTCAGCTTCTTAAAAACAAAATAAAATCCATCGATAGCTTAAGATTGAGTTAAAAAACGAATTTTGAAAGGCTAATTTAAATTATTCTTTTGTATTCACTTGCTATAGTCATACATTTGCATACCTTAATTGTATACTCAAATGGCAAGATTTCAGGAAAATGATTTACCGAAAGCTAAATTAGACTCTAACTCCCTTCAAAAAGCAATCCGAATTTTTAAATATGCTAAAAACCACAAATGGAAATTTTTCCTCGGCCTGGTTTTCTTATTATTAACCAGCGCCACTGCCCTCGCCTTTCCTAAATTAATGGGAATGTTGGTCGATTGTGTTACAAATAAAGATCTTGATAAAGCGAATGAGATTGCAATCGCTCTTATGGGAATTCTGGTTTTACAGGCCATATTCTCGTTTTTCAGAATTTCTCTTTTCGTCAACTTTACTGAAAACTCCTTATCGAATATTCGTTTTGCCCTGTATGAGAATTTAATCAAACTTCCAATGTCGTTTTATTCCCAAAAACGTGTTGGGGAACTGAACAGCCGAATCAGCGCTGATATTTCACAATTACAGGACACTTTTACCACAACAATTGCCGAATTTTTACGTCAGTTTATTTTAATCATTGGAGGATTTGTAATCTTAGGAAGCATCAGTCCAAAATTGACTTTGATGATGCTGGCCATCGTTCCGGTTGTAGCTGTTGCTGCTGTTATATTTGGAAGGTTTATTCGTAAGTACGGAAAAAAAACACAGGACAAAGTAGCCGAAAGTCAGGTTATTGTGGAAGAAACGTTACAGGGAATCAGCAACGTAAAAGCGTTTGCCAACGAATGGTACGAAATTCAGCGTTATAAAAACAAAATCAGAGAAATTGTAAAAATCGCTATCAAAGGCGGTCAGTACCGAGGATATTTTGCTTCCTTTATCATTTTATGCCTTTTCGGATGTGTGGTTGCCGTTGTCTGGTACGGAATTACCTTAACCATAAAAGGTGAAGTTGAAGGTGTGGGTGATTTGATTTCGTTTGTACTTTATACAACCTTTATTGGTGCCTCTTTTGGAGGAATAGCCGAAATGTATGCTCAGATCCAAAAAGCAGTAGGAGCCACAGAACGTGTTTTTGAATTACTGGAAGAAGCTCCGGAAGCCATCAATGCAAACCCGAAGACTTCAGCTGTAGAAAAAATAAAAGGAAACGTCGCTTTTAAAAATGTGGCTTTCAGTTATCCGTCAAGAAAAGAAGTTCAGGTATTAAAAGATGTAAATTTCAATGCCGAATTTGGTCAGAAGATTGCTCTTGTCGGACCAAGTGGTGCCGGAAAATCGACTATTTCTTCTTTATTATTACGTTTTTACGATATTACATCAGGAGAAATTCTGGTTGATGGAAAAAACATTTATGATTACGATTTAGAGAATCTTCGCGGAAACATGAGTATTGTTCCTCAGGACGTTATTTTATTTGGAGGAACGATTAGAGAAAATATAGCTTACGGAAAACCGGATGCTTCTGATGAAGAAATAATGCTGGCTGCGAAACAGGCCAATGCCTTGAATTTTGTGGAAGGTTTCCCGGAAAAATTCGAGACTTTGGTTGGAGAACGCGGTGTAAAATTATCTGGAGGTCAGCGCCAAAGAATTGCAATTGCAAGAGCTTTATTAAAAAATCCGAGTATTTTAATTTTGGATGAAGCAACTTCTTCTTTAGACAGTGAAAGTGAAAAATTAGTTCAGGAAGCACTGGAAGTTTTAATGGAAGGAAGAACCAGCATTATTATCGCACACCGTCTTTCGACCATTAGAAATGCTGATAAAATTTTAGTTTTGGATAACGGAAAAATTACTGAAGAAGGAACACACCAGGAATTGATAAATCTTGAAAACGGAATTTATAAAAACCTGAGCAATCTGCAGTTTAGCAATTCTTAAAAACTTTTAGAATCAATAATTTAAATGCAATAAGACGAAACGTTTTATTGCATTTTTTTTGAAGCTTGTCTGAGATTTTGCCTAATAAATATATAACTCGTTGGGTGTTTTTTGATGATAATTTTTCGTCAGTTCGAGTGATCACGATTTTTCATCGGGATTGTATCGAGAATAGAAAAAATATCATTGAAGACGGTTCTCGATACATTTTTTGTTCCGTTTCTCTGCACAAAAAACACTCGAACTGACGTTTTTAATACTAACACCTCACTGTTTTTTAAACCTTTTAGAATAACAAATTCATATTCTCACCAAAAAGCCCTAGCCCTGATGGAAGCGGCATCTCCCGATTTAGAAAAACAAGGCTTTAGCCGTAGTTTTTGTTTATCGGGAATATAGTGTACAGCAGAATTAACTTCTCAAAATTATTAAAAAAAACAACATTTCAATTAAACCTTTTTTCGAAACCTCAGTCTAAGCTTTTCAAGCTTAAAAACACTTGTACATACAATTGTTAAATAAACATTAAGAGCTTTTGTATTCGCATCAAAAAACTAAATTTGTAAACCACTAATTCCATATCTAAAACACATTTACCTTAATTTTATGAAAGTAAAACACCTAATTTACGCCCTTATCATTATAGTACTAGGAGGATTCATCACTTACAGGATCATTTCCAATAAAAGTAAAAACGAAGAATCTAAAAAATTTGGCGATAAAGACAGACCTACGAGTGTAACCGGAATTGTGGTTAAAACTTCTACTTTTGATAATAACTTATCGTTATCCGGATCTATTGAAGCTAACGAACAGGTAGAAATTCACAGTGAAATTTCAGGAATTGTTGAAGGGATTTACTTTAATGAAGGAAGTTATGTAAATAAAGGTCAGGTACTTTTTAAGGTAAATGATATTGAATTGAGAGCTCAGTTGAGACAGGCGCAGACAAAAGAAGGCCTTGCCGGCGAAAATCAAAGAAGAGCTAAATTATTGTTACAAAAAGAAGCCATAAGCCAGGAAGAATTTGATGTTGCAAACGCAGATTACGCTTCCGCGAAAGCGCAGACGCAATTAATAAGCGCCCAAATTGCCAAAACTTCTGTTAAAGCACCTTTTTCAGGAAAAATTGGTTTGCGTTCTATTTCACCCGGAACCTATATTACACCAACGTTATTAGTAGCTAAACTGGTAAATACAGGAAAATTAAAAATTACATTCTCTATTCCTGAAAAATATGTTTCTCAGGTAAAATCAGGGTCAGTTATTGATTTTACAGTTTCAGGATCGGATAAAATTTATAAGGCAAAAATATATGCAATCGAACCGGAAGTAGAAGTAGCGACACGTACTTTAAAAATTCGCGCCATTGCAGAAAATATTGACGGAAAACTTTTTCCCGGAACATTTGCCGATATAAAATTACCTTTAAACATTATTAACGATGCGATCGTAGTCCCTTCTGAAGCAATTGTACCAATTCAGGATGGAAAAAAAGTTTTTATTTCGAACAATGGTAAAGCTAAAGAAGTTATCGTTGATGCGACTACCAGAACTGATGCTTCGATTTTGATTTTATCAGGATTAAAAGCCGGTGATACCTTAATTACAAGTGGCGTAATGTCGTTGAAAAACGATTCTCCGATAAAAATTAAAGTAAAGTTATAAGTTAAGAATTATAAGTCTTGGAATTAATACTATCATTCTTCCGGAACTTATAATTATAATTCATAATTAATAACTTATAATTTATAATTCAAAAAAAATGAGTTTATCAACTACAAGTATAAGAAGACCTGTTTTAACCATCGTACTGAATCTTCTAATTATATTATTCGGTTTCATTGGTTATACTTTTCTGGGAGTTCGGGAATTTCCTTCGATTGATCCGGCGCAGGTTTCTATCAGAACCAATTATACCGGAGCCAATTCGGATATTATTGAATCACAAATTACCGAACCTCTCGAAAAAGCCGTAAATGCTATTGATGGGATTCGAAATATCACTTCTTCCAGTAATCAGGGAAGCAGTAATATTACTATCGAATTTAATTTAGATAAAAATTTAGAAGAAGCTGCAAACGATGTTCGAGACAAAGTTTCGAGAGCCATCCGGGATTTACCTGAGGATATCGATGCTCCTCCAGTAGTTTCTAAAGCAGATGCTGATAGTGAGTCTATCATTTCTATGACGGTTCAAAGCGACACACGAAGTTCGTTGGAATTAAGCGATTATGCCGAAAATGTTATCTCTCAACGATTAGAAACTATTCCAGGAGTAAGTGGAGTTCAAATCTGGGGACAAAAACGTTATGCCATGCGTCTGTGGATTGATCCTGCAAAATTGGCTGCATATGGCTGCACTGTATCAGAAGTTCGTGCTGCGTTAAATGCTCAAAATGTGGAATTACCATCGGGTAAATTGACGGGTAATAATACCGAATTGACAGTAAAAACCATTGGAAATCTATCAAAGGCAGAAGAATTTAACAATATCATTATTCGTACGGATGGAGATAAAATCGTTCATTTAAGTGATATTGGAAATGCTGAATTAGGGCCTGAAAATCCGGAAACACAATTAACACAATCGGGACTTCCAATGATTGGTTTGGCAATTGTTCCAATGCCGGGAGCTAATTATTTAGATATTTCAAAAGAATTCTACAAAAAATACGAAGCATTACAAAAAGATTTACCAAAAGACATTAAACTAAATATTGCTTTGGATAACACTCTTTTTGTAAAAAAATCAGTGCTTGAAGTAGTAGAAACTTTAGGAATTTCTATTGTGTTGGTAATTATTATCATTTATTTGTTTTTTAGGGACTGGGCTATTGCTTTCAGACCTTTAATTGATATTCCAGTTTCGTTGATTGCTACGTTTTTTATCATGTGGCTTTTTGGCTTTTCAATCAACGTATTAACACTTTTAGCAATTGTTTTGGCAACAGGTTTAGTAGTTGATGACGGAATTGTAGTTACTGAAAATATCTTCAAAAAAGTCGAAGAAGGAATGTCGCCAATTGAAGCAGCGATAAAAGGTTCTAATGAAATTTTCTATGCTGTAATTTCCATTTCCGTGACTTTAGCGGCAGTATTTTTACCTGTAATTTTCCTGGAAGGTTTCGTAGGAAGGTTATTCCGGGAATTTGGAGTCGTTATTGGTGCTGCGGTATTAATTTCGGCTTTTGTATCCCTGACTTTAACGCCAATGCTGAATGCTTATTTGATGAAAGGCGGAGAACAGAAAAAATCTAAATTTTATATCAAAACCGAGCCATTTTTTGAAAAACTAAATAGCGGTTATGCTGACTCTTTGAAACGTTTCATGGATAAAAAATGGATTAGTTTCCCTATTCTGATTGCTTGTTTTGGATTGATTTATTTATTCTTTACTATTCTTCCAAAAGAAACCGCTCCTTATGATGACCGTAGTTCAGTGACAATGCGTATGGCAACTCCTGAAGGCTCTTCATATGAATATACAGATCGCTTTATGCAGGAAATTTCGAAATTAGTAGACGATTCTATTCCGGAGAAAAAAGTGAGCTTGGTTATTACAGCACCCGGTTTTGGAGCTTCAGCAACCAATTCTGGTTTTGTCAGGCTTTCATTAAAAGAACCAGATGAAAGAAAAAAATCTCAAAAAGATATTGCCGATCAACTATCAAAATGGACAAAAAAATATCCTGATGCTAAAACATCTGTGCTGCAACAAGCTACAATTGCGGTAAATAGACGTGGCGGCTTACCTATTCAGTATATTATTCAAGCGCCAAATTTTGAAAAGCTTCGTGAAAAAATCCCATTGTTTATGGATGAAGTTGGTAAAAGCGATGTGTTTTCAGTTACTGATGTGAATTTAAAATTTAATAAGCCGGAATTAAACGTAAGTATTGATCGCGCAAAAGCCGAAAGTCTTGGAATTTCTATTATTGATATTGCTCAAACCTTGCAGCTTTCATTAAGCGGTCAGCGCTTTGGTTATTTCATTAAAAATGGAAAACAATATCAGGTTATAGGACAATTTGATCAAAAAGACCGATCTAAACCATTGGATCTGACTTCGATATTTGTCAAAAATAACAAAGGTCAATTGATTCAGATGGATAATGTTGTAAACGTTGAAGAGCAAAGTAACCCGCCACAATTGTATCATAATAACAGATATATGTCGGCTACAGTTTCTGCAGGTCTTGCGCCGGGAAAAAGTATGGGTGATGGAATTGATGCTATGAATGAAATTAAAGCAAAAGTCTTGGATGACACTTTCACCACAGATTTAAGTGGAGAATCGAGAGACTTTGTCGAAAGTAGTTCCAATACTTCTTTTGCATTCGGATTGGCTTTATTATTAATTTTCCTGATTTTAGCAGCGCAATTCGAAAGTTTTGTTGATCCTTTAATTATCATTTTAACTGTACCAATGGCAGTTGCAGGAGCATTATTCTCGTTATGGCTGTTCAACCAGACATGGAATATCTTTAGCCAGATTGGTACCGTAATGCTTATCGGACTGGTAACCAAAAACGGTATTTTGATCGTAGAATTTGCGAATCAGTTACGTGAGCAGGGAAAACCAAAATTAGAAGCTATTTTAGAGGCTTCAGAGGCGCGTTTACGACCTATTTTAATGACGAGTTTAGCCATCGCATTAGGAGCTTTACCAATTGCAATGTCGCTTGGAGCAGCTTCTACGAGTAGAATCGGAATGGGAGTTGTAATTGTTGGAGGAACTATTTTCTCTTTGGCATTGACACTTTTTGTAATTCCTGCTATTTATTTAATGTGGTCGAAAGCCAGAAAACATTATCCGGAATTTGATCATATTGAAGAATACGAAAGAGACAGCAAAGTGTAGATTCTTAATTTTGAAATCAATATCAAGAGCTATGAATTTAATTTAGTAATATAATTCACAGCCAAAATTCATAATATGAAAACTAAAACAATATTAAAAAGTCTGATTTTATTTTTGTTTTGTATAGCAAAAGGTAATGCTCAGGAAATCCTGACTATTGAAGAGGCTATGAAAATAGCTTTAGAAAATAATTTTGAAATTAAAATTGCCAAAAACAATTCGAAAATAAACGAAACCAATGTAACTATTGGAAATGCAGGTATGCTCCCTACTGCTACAGCTTCTGTAACAGACAACAATAGCATTACCAACTCATCTCAAACACGACAGGATGGAACTACAACCTCTCTGGATAACGCCAAAAATAACAGCTTAAATTACGGTGTAAGTCTTGGCTGGACCGTTTTTGACGGAATGAAAATGTTTGCCAGATTAGACCAGCTGAAGGAGCTTCAAAAATTAGGCGATGCGGAATTAAAAAGAACTATTTTAATAAAAATTGCCCAGGTCAATTCTGCCTATTATGATTTGGTGCAACAACAACAACAACTTGCAGCCTTAGATACCACCATTGTCATTTCAAACCAAAGATTAGAGTTGGCAAAAAATCGTTTTACAATTGGTAAAGCTTCCAAACTAGAGGTTTTGAATGCTCAAGTTGATTTGAATTCAGATCAGGTAGCTATGTTACGCCAAAAAGAATCTTATGTTAATGCTAAAATTCTGCTTAATCAATATTTAGCGCGTGATCCTAAAATTGATTTTAAAGTCACAGATCAGGTTACTGTTGATGATAAATTAATTTTTGCAGATTTATTGGATTTAGCACAAAAACAAAACCCCGGATTAGAAGCTCAGATAATTAATAAACGAATTGCCGAATTGCAGTTGAAACAAGTAAAAGCAGACAGATATCCTGTTATCAACTTAACTTCTGGTTATAATTTTGCAGAGAGTCAGTCCAGTTTAGGTTTTACAAGTGAAGCTTCATCAAGAGGTTTGAATTATGGTTTTAATGCTACACTTAATATATTTGATGGTTTTAACCAGCATCGAAATGAAAAAATAGCCAAATTGCAAATCGAAAATTCTCAAATTGCAATTGAACAGCAAAACTTGATTTTGAATACACAATTAAGCACTGCTTTTCAGACCTATTTAACTAATATTGAACTGATAGGACTGGAAGATGATAATGAAGAAATAGCAAGACAAAACCTTTCCATTACACTGGATAAATTCAGAATTGGAACGATAACAACATTAGAATTCAGAACTGCCCAGCTAAATTATGTGAATGCAAAAGTTCGTTACAGCAATGCGCAATATCAGGCAAAATTATCTGAAATTGCATTGAAAGAATTAGCCGGAAATATTAGTTTTTAGTTTAATTTTGTCCGAAAAACATTTAAATGATTTCATACAACACAAAGGACTGGGTAACTTTTATTTTTCGTTTCCACAAATCTGATACCATAAGAAAATTGTTTTCTGTCATGATTATCATTGGAATTTACAGTGCTGCCGTTGGTTACTTGGAAGTTGAGTATTTTAATATCGGAAAAAACGACTACATTCATAATATAAATGTTATGCACGGTATGCTTGGTTTTGTTATCTCATTATTACTTGTTTTCAGAACCAATACTGCCTACGACCGTTGGTGGGAAGGAAGAAAATTATGGGGCAGTCTTGTCAATAACAGCCGTAATCTGGCCATTAAGCTATCTGCAATTTTAAAAGATGAAAATGATAGAAATTTTTTCAGAAAATTTATTCCGATGTATGCACATGTTTTGCAAATTCATTTAAAAGATGATGACACCAGTAAACAACTTTTTGAGGACGTAGATTTAGAAATCGATCATCACAAGCATAAACCAAATCAGTTAAAAAAAATCATATATCAAAAAATTAATGATTTGTATGAGGCAAAAAAAATCACCGGGGACCAACTAATCATTTTAAACGACGAATTAAGATCTTTTACTGATATCTGCGGTGCCTGTGAGCGAATAAAAAACACACCCATTCCCTACTCTTATAGTGCATTTATAAAAAAATTCATCTTTTTTTATACTATGACGCTTCCTTTTGGATATTCTGTAAGCCTGGGTTACTTTGTAGCTCCTGTAGTGGTTTTTGTATTTTATGTTCTGGCAAGTTTAGAATTAATTGCCGAAGAAATCGAAGATCCGTTTGGAGATGATGAAAACGATTTACCCATCAAAAAAATATCCGAAAACATCAAAAAACATGTTGAGGAATTGATTTAAATCTAATTTATCTCTTTAAAAATTTTAAAATTTATTGCCATTTATAATTTTGATTAAGGAATTTTAGAAAACAAAAAAATAGTTTCAAACTCCCGCAATCAATCCTTATATTTGTAGTCTTATTCAAGAATACTGAAATCAACATGAAAATATCTTACAACTGGTTAAAACAATTCATTAAAACAGACTGGACATCAGAGCAAACTTCAGAATTACTTACAGATTTAGGTCTGGAAGTTGAAGTTGTCGAAAAATACCAATCAGTAAAAGGGGGCTTAGAAGGAGTTGTTGTAGGACATGTGCTTACTTGCGAAAAACATCCTGATGCAGACAGATTAAAAGTGACAACTTTAAACATTGGTTTAGAAACTCCTATACAGGTTGTTTGTGGTGCAGCTAACGTTGCCGCTGGTCAAAAAGTACCCGTAGCCACAATAGGAACTATTTTATATGACAAAGAAGGTAATGAATTTACCATTAAAAAAGGAAAAATTCGCGGTCAGGAAAGCCATGGAATGATTTGCGCCGAAGATGAATTAGGTCTTGGCACAGGTCATGACGGAATTATGGTTTTAGACGACGCCCTGATTCCTGGAACTCCGGTTTCAGAAGTTTTCAAAATAGCAAATGATGAAGTTTTCGAAATTGGATTAACTCCAAATCGCGCAGATGCCATGAGCCATTATGGAACTGCACGTGATTTAAGAGCAGGAATGCTGCAACGCGGTGTGAACGTTGAATTGATTACACCATCTGTAAGCAATTTCAGAGTTGATATGCGTACTTTGAAAATTGACGTAAGTGTCGAAGAACCGCTTTTAGCGCCAAGATATTGTGGAGTGACAATTTCCGGTATTACCGTGGAAGAATCTCCAACATGGCTGAAAGACCGTTTAAAAGCTATTGGATTAACTCCAAAAAATAACATTGTAGATGTTACCAATTATGTTTTACACGAATTGGGACAGCCTCTACATGCCTTTGATGCGGCAAAAATCAACGGAAAAGTAATTGTAAAAACACTTCCGGAAGGCACAAAGTTTATTACTTTGGATGATGTTGAAAGAACATTACACAAAGAAGATTTAATGATTTGCGACGAAAAAGGACCACTTTGTATCGCAGGCGTATTTGGCGGAAAAAAATCAGGAGTTTCTGAAGGAACTACTTCAATATTTTTAGAAAGTGCCTATTTTGATGCCGTAAGCGTTCGTAAAACAGCCAAAAGACATCAGTTAAACACAGATGCTTCTTTTAGATTTGAAAGAGGAATTGACCCAACTATTACTGAATATGCATTAAAACGTGCAGCTCTGTTAATCCAGGAAGTTGCAGGAGGAAAAATTACGTCTGATGTAATCGAAGTATATCCTAAAAAAGTAGAAGATTTTTCTGTTTTCTTAAACTTTAGTCATGTATCTAAAATTATCGGACAGGAAATTCCAAAAGATACTATCAAAAAAATATTAGTTTCTTTAGACATAAAAGTAAATAGTGTTTCTGATTCCGGTTTAGGATTAACAATTCCAGCATATAGAGTTGATGTTCAGCGTGAAATAGATGTTATTGAAGAGATTTTGAGAGTATATGGATACAATAATATTGATTTCTCTAAAAAATTCAATGCAACTGTTTCAAATTCACCAAGAACTGAAGATTATAAAGTACAGAATGTAATAGCATCACAGTTAAACTCACAAGGTTTTCATGAGATGATGGCAAATTCGTTAACTACGGCTGTTTACGCTAAATTATCTGCTGACTTAAAAGAAGAGCACAATGTTACGATGCTGAATCCTCTAAGCAGTGATTTATCTACGATGCGTCAGTCATTATTATTTTCAGGTTTAGAAGCCATTTCATACAATATCAACAGAAAAAATTCTGATTTGAAATTATTCGAATTTGGAAAAACATATCATAAATATCTTAATGGCTATGAAGAACACAAACATTTAAGTTTGTTAATTTCCGGTAACAGGAATAAGGAAAGCTGGACAAATCCACAAAAAACCACTGACTTCTTTTTACTGAAAGGATATGTAACCGGCATTTTAAGCCGTTTAGGAATAGACAAAATTTCAAATGTTCCGTCTAAGTCAGATGTATTTTCTGAAGGAACGGCAAAAGTATACAACAATGAGGTTTTAGTTGAGATTGGAGTAGTTAAAAAATCAATTTTAAAACATTTCGGAATCAAACAAGAAGTTTATTATGCTGATTTTAACTGGGATTTGATTCTAAAAATCATTACAGGAAAAATTAAATATTCAGAAATCCCTAAATACCCAGAAGTCCGCAGAGATTTAGCATTATTAATTGACCAAAGCACAACTTATGAAAACATTTACACACTGGCTAAACAGACAGAAAAAGCGCTTTTAAAAGATGTGAATCTGTTTGATGTTTATGAAGGCAAAAATCTTCCGGAAGGCAAAAAATCGTATGCTCTGAGTTTTACAATTCAGGACAGCACCAAAACGCTTACCGATAGTCAGATTGATAAAATTATGTCAAAACTGCAGCAGACCTTCGAAACTCAGCTTGGAGCAAGCTTAAGATAATTTCATAAAAAAACACCAGCAATTGCTGGTGTTTTTGTTTTATATATGATTTGTTGTTATCGTTTCTTTCCGAAAACCTTTTTAAACAAATTTACAATTACCAGAACAACACATCCTAAAACAAGGCCCGTTACAAATTCTTTTAGTATTGAAGGAAGTTGAATACCTTCTGATAAATGATGAAAAAATGGAATGTAATGTACAAAGATTCCACCAGCAACTAGTAATAATGCAATTGTACCAATTACAGTTAAACTTTTTATAACCAATGGCAGCGCTTTTACCAAAATATTACCAATGAATTTTGATACACTTTTTTCTCTTTTACTAAATTTAATAAGCTTGTAACCTGCCTCATCCATTCGGACAATAAGAGCAACAATACCATAAACACCAATTGTTGCAATTAATGCAATTATTGAAGTTACAACGACTTGCTGCATTAAAGGCTCTTCAATTACGGTACCTAAAGCGATAATTACAATTTCTACAGATAAAATAAAATCTGTTATGATTGCTGATTTTATTTTCCCTTTTTCCATTGCCAGAATTTCTTCCTCTGTAAAGGATTCTTCCGTTATTCCTTCTGATTCTTCATGCGAATGAGGAAAGACAAATTCGTATATTTTTTCAGCTCCTTCGTAAGCTAAAAACAATCCGCCCAGAACTAAAATCACAATAATAGCAACTGGTAAAAAAGCACTCAGTAAAAATGCTATCGGCAGAATAATAATTTTATTAAGTAGCGATCCTTTGCTAATCGCCCAAAGCACAGGAAGCTCTCTTGAAGAAGCAAATCCGGAAGCTTTTTCTGCATTTACGGCTAAATCATCACCAAGAATACCAGCAGTTTTTTTTGCTGCAACTTTACTCATTACAGCAACATCATCCATAATTGCTGCGATATCATCTAATAGTACGAAAAAACCTGATGCCATTATAATCTATTTTTAGTATTAAAATTCCAATAATTTTAGTTGTGCGAATCTAATACTTTTGATTTAATTTTCCTTGAAAAATTAGCTGCATTGTCCTAAAAGAAGCCAAATAATAATGAAAACGAATATAGTTCCAAAACAGCCTCCGCCTAATTTTTTAGCTCCGTAACCTGCGATTAATCCTCTAAATATATTGTTCATAATGTTTGTTTTAAGTTATTTGTAAAGATGAAAACATAAAGATCATTTTGATTTATAAGAATTTTAGAAAAAGTTTCATGATTTACGGTTTCTCTTAATACCTCAAAAAAATATCAGCTTTTGACTGGTGATTTTTTAAGTATTAAAAATGATTATGAATTAATCTGTTGTAACAATATTACCCTTGCTTATTAAAGTTGCTTTATCTATAATTCCTTGGCCTGTTGGAGGAGCTGTTGGATTTTGATTATGCAATTCAATATAATTTTGTTGAGAAGTTAGATTTAGCAGTCTATTTAAAATTAAATTAACCTGAGAACTTGGAAGCGCATTATGCCTAAAACTAATACCTTCAGAATTACGAACAAAAGATAATGATGGCAAATCAATAGACGTTAAAACAGGGTTAAGTCTAAAAGAAAGTTCTTTTGATTTAGCTAATAAAGGTAAAGAAATAGATGTCAAAGATGCATTATTTGAAATATTAGCATTATCCCCATGTACTACTTTTAAGACTGGAAATAAAATTGAATTGACCTTTTCGTTATTTTCTATATGTAAGTCATTATAAACTTCTGTAAGACCATTTAAATTTATGGTAACTAATTTTAAATTATCGCTTATATTTAAATCTATTAAATTTTTTATTTGACTTAGATCTAAATTTGTCAAATTAGTTGTGCCATTAACATATACATTTTCTGTATTGGGTCCAAACTCCGCAGCTATTTTCGCTGTCGCTTGTGCATCTGTAATATCACCCGTTAATACGATACTCGTTTTTCCCGGGTTTTGGCTACTTCCAGCATATAAGGCGTATGGAACACTCAAAAGCTGACTTGTACCATTAATAGTGTAATTACTCCCTCCTGTTGGATCAATTTCAGTCTTAATAAAATGTGATCCTGAACCCCAATCTATACCTGCAAAAGTTCCTGTAGAGGGGGGTCCGCCTCCAATTTCGATTGTTGCTAATCCGTTATTGTTAGTGGTGGTTGTTTGTGTTTCAATATAAGAAGCCGTGCCACTTGCTGAACCTAATAAAATACTGCTTTTTATACTTACTAAAGTATTTGCAACCAATGTCCCGTCTGTTTTACGAATAACTGATTGGTAACTCATTTTCTGTGGAGCCTGAGCAAATAAAATACTAAAAGAACTTAATAATAGTAATGCAAGAGTAATTTTTTTCATATATTTTTCTACGATTTAATTGTTATTTTTTTATGACTTTAAAAATTTTTATTGTTTTGTTACCATTATTTATTGCCAGAAAATAAATTCCCTGATTTAATCCTTGCATGTATATACCTGTTTCTGAACTTGTTATTCCTAAGTTTCTAGATACTGCTTTTCCACTGATATCGAATAAACTATATGATAATTCATTCCATTTATCAGTTGCTATAACTAAATTAAGCACATCAATAGCAGGATTTGGATATGCAGTGATTACCAGATTAATATCAGTAATTTCATCGTTCCCTAAGGTAGTTATTTCATAAGGCTGCTGAATACCTTGCAAAACATATCCATCAGTGCCGGATAAACTTGTGTAAACTGTTTGTCCAATTGAATAACTTGCTGTACCTCCCGATCCAGTGGTATTTCCTCCAGCAACCACTACTCCCTCTTGAGAATAACTACTTACAAATGAAATACTGGTAATAAAAAAAATAAAAAAAATCTGTTGGTTTCCTTTCATATAATTGATTTATATAGTGAATTATCTATTTGATTCAAGATTTGATGTTCTTCATTAAATTAAAATTAATTTTAAATTTGATGATTCAAATATATATTAATTCTTACAGTAAAATCTTATTATTGCGAAAAGAAACATAAAAAAACACCAGCTTTACAACTGGTGTTTTCAAACTATTAAAAACTAAGCTTTTATTTCGCTACTTCTGCAGTTTGATTTCTAAAAACCAATTTACCATCAAAAGCATCAATCAAAATAATACTGTCTGTTGTTATATTTCCTGCCAGAATTTCTTTAGACAATTGGTTTAAAACCTCTCGCTGAATGACACGTTTTACCGGTCTTGCACCAAACTCGGGGTCATATCCTTTATCTGATAGATATTTGATTCCTTCAGGAGTTGCATCCATTGTAATACCTTGAAGTGCCAACATTTTGCTAACACTTTTAAGCTGTAAACTCACAATTCTCGAAATGTTATCGACTGTTAACGGAGTAAACATTACAATTTCGTCGATACGGTTTATAAATTCCGGACGAACGGTTTGTTTCAACAATCCTAAAACTTCAACTTTCGCAGCTTCAGTAGCGGCTTCTACACTTCCTTTTAGATTTTCAAACTTCTCTTGTATAATATGGCTTCCCATATTAGAGGTCATAATGATAATTGTGTTTTTAAAATCAGCCAGACGACCTTTGTTATCAGTTAATCGACCTTCATCTAAAACCTGCAATAAAATATTAAACGTATCCGGATGGGCTTTTTCGATCTCGTCTAACAAAATCACAGAATACGGTTTTCTTCGAACAGCTTCGGTCAATTGCCCACCTTCATCATAACCTACATAACCCGGAGGAGCTCCTACTAAACGGCTCACACTGTGGCGTTCCTGATACTCACTCATATCGATACGTGTCATGGCATTTTCATCGTCAAAAAGATATTCGGCCAAAGCTTTTGCAAGTTCTGTTTTACCCACTCCGGTTGTTCCAAGGAATAAAAAGGTTCCAACAGGTTTTTTCATATCCTGTAATCCTGCTCGGCTTCTGCGAACAGCGTCGCTCACTGCTTCAATTGCCTCTTCCTGCCCTACTACTCTTCTATGCAGTTCTTCTTCAAGATGAAGGAGCTTTTCTCTTTCTGTCTGAAGCATTTTCATTACCGGAATTCCGGTCCATTTTGCAACAACTTCCGCTATATCTTCGCGGGTTACTTCTTCTTTAATCAATGAAGTTCCGGATTGATACTCCTGTAATTGTTTTTGTAAACCATCCAGACGTTCTTGGGCCTCTTTTATTTTTCCGTAACGAATTTCAGCTACTTTACCGTAATCACCTTCACGTTCTGCACGTTCAGCTTCGTGTTTAAAATCTTCTATTTCTAATTTCACTGCCTGAACTCCATCTACAACATCTTTTTCAGTTTTCCATTTAGTAAAGATTACATTTCGCTCTTCTTTCAGATTAGCCAAATCCATACGCAGGATTTTAAGCTTGGACTCTTCTTTTTCACGTTTAATAGCTTCAATTTCAATTTCCAACTGCATAATTTTACGATCCAAAACATCCAGTTCTTCTGGTTTTGAATTGATTTCCATACGCAATTTAGAAGCCGCTTCATCCATCAGATCAATAGCTTTATCCGGTAAAAAACGATTCGTGATATAGCGCTGTGAAAGTTCCACTGCTGCAATAATTGCTTCATCTTTTATCTGAACCTTATGGTGCGTTTCATATTTTTCTTTGATTCCACGTAAAATAGAAATGGCACTTTCAGTATCGGGTTCATCTACTAAAACCTTTTGAAAACGACGTTCAAGAGCTTTGTCTTTTTCAAAATATTTTTGATATTCATCTAAAGTCGTCGCCCCAATCGCTCTTAATTCTCCACGAGCCAAAGCCGGCTTTAGAATATTTGCCGCATCCATAGCGCCTTCACCTCCACCTGCACCTACAAGAGTGTGAATCTCGTCAATAAATAAAACAATATCACCTTCGGCAGCTGTAACTTCTTTAACAACCGATTTTAAACGCTCTTCAAATTCTCCTTTGTATTTCGCTCCGGCAATCAAAGCTCCCATATCCAAAGAAAAAACAATTTTGTCTTTTAAATTTTCAGGCACATCGCCATCCACAATTCTGTGCGCTAAACCTTCTGCAATAGCGGTTTTACCAACTCCAGGTTCCCCAACTAGCATTGGATTGTTTTTTGTTCTTCGTGTTAGAATCTGTAATACACGGCGAATTTCTTCATCACGGCCAATCACGGGATCCAGTTTCCCGGTTCGTGCTAATTCGTTTAAGTTTTTAGCGTATTTATTCAGTGCATTATAAGTTTCCTCAGCAGAAGCAGAAGTTACCCTTTCGCCTTTTCTAAGTTCTTCTATAGTTGCTTTTAAAGCTTTTCCGGTAACACCCTGATCCTTTAAAATTTGGGCAACTTTACTTTTTGAATCAAAAATGGCTAAAATTAAATGTTCGATCGAAACGTATTCGTCGTTCATTTTTTGTGCGATGATTTCAGCTTCATTCAAAGCTTTATTCGCATCTCTGGAAAGCAAGATATCACCTCCGGAAACTTTTGGAAAACTTTGAATTGTACTGTCCAGGACTTGCAAAAACAAGGGTACATTTACATTGAGTTTTTTCAAAATGAATGGCGCAACATTTTCATCAACCTCAAAAATGGCTTTAAAAATATGTTCGTTTTCTATTTGTTGCTGTCCATATCTTTGTGCCAGTTGCTGAGACAACTGAATGGCTTCCTGCGATTTAGTTGTAAATTTATTTATATTCATATCTGTAAGATTTAGGATTGGATTATTATTTTATCAATATTCGATAACATTAAAATTAGAATTTATTGCATTAAATTTTTAACTTTAAATGCTCTACCTTTGTGCATATTTCAAAATATATTCCACACTAAAATTACAGACAAAATGACACCAAAAAGAGTTTTTTTAGCTGTTTTCAAACGTCAAAAAGTCACAAAACAAGTCAAATATGAGTTTTTTAAATTCAATCTTCGGAAATTCAGAGAATACAGATTCTCCTAAAAGCAATATAAACTGGACCGAATTAACGGATATTTTACAGTTACAGGAAATTGAAGCAATATCGAAAGAAAAACCGGTTGTGATTTTCAAACACAGCACAAGATGCAGTATTAGCCGAATGGCTTTGAAGCAATTTGAACGCGAGTTTGATCTTAATGACATTGTAGATGCCTATTTTCTTGATTTGATTGCGCACCGAGATGTTTCGAATGAAATAGCCCGAAAATTCAATGTATACCACGAGTCACCACAATTGATTTTAATAAAAAACGGTAAAGCTGTTTATGATGTTTCACACAGCGATATTGATGCAGAAGCACTGAAAAATAAAGTCTAATTAAAATGGGCGCTTTAAATAATTTAAAGCGCCCATTTTAAATTTATTTTAATTCATAAATAAAAGATTCAGAAGGCAGGATATTAACTTTCATGACTCCTTCACCTTTATCTATTTTTAACTGAACTGAATTCTTTTCATACAATTGATCTGTTAATTTATATTCCCTGTCTTTTAAATTCCATTTCGAAACAACATCAGAAGGAATTTTCAAATTGAATTCACTTGTTTTCTCAGAAGAAAAATTGACCACAATAATTAATTTTTGATTATCAGACCAACGCACAAAAGAATAAATCGAAGGATCATAATCCTGATTATTCAAACGATTTACAGATTGAATCTCTTGAAATTCGCCCATTAAAGCTGAGCTGGTAATGGAAAAATTCAGTAAACGTTTGTAAAAATTACGTAAACTTTTTTCTGAATCAGATAATTTTCCGCCATCAAATCTTCCATCATTCATCCAGCGCTGATGATTGGGAACTCCAATATAATCAAAAATAGAAGTTCTGGACCGCGTTCCAAAGCCAGCATTTTCATTTCCGGCCTCGCCAACTTCCTGACCAAAGTAAATCATTGTTGGAGAGGTACTGATTGTTGTTGAGATAACCATTAAAGGTTTTCCCCTCTCGGGAGTTCCTGCAAATTCAGGACTTGCTAATCGCTGCTCATCATGATTGTCTAAAAAATGCAGCATATGATGTTCAATATCCGACATTCCTTTTTGAATATCTGATAAACCGTCAGGAGAAGATTTTCCTCGAATTATATCTTTGAGTTTATCGTAGGTTTCTACTTTATCATACAAATAATCCATTTTTCCTAAGTGGATATAATTGCGATATTCTTTCGGATTATAAACTTCTGCTAATAAAAAAGCATCTGGATTTTTCATTTTAATGGATGAATTCATATAACTCCAAAATTCATACGGAACCATTTCTGCCATATCGTAACGAAATCCGTCAATACCTTTTGCTGTCCAATATAAAGCGATCGATTTAAATTTTTTCCAGGAATCAGGAACATCTTTGTTCTGCCAAAATGCAAAATGCTCCTGATATGATTTTTGCTCAAATCCGGCAGGAAGTTCAGGAAAATCTTTAGAACCGTCAGGACGAATCCCGTAATTTACTTTTACGGTTTCATACCAGTCGTTTTGATCCGGCTTTGCTTTTCTGGAACCATTGCCCGTCCATTTTGCAGGATTTTCATCAAAAAAACCATCAACCAATGGATTTTTTGCTCCATTTAACGGAATATCATCTTCCGGTATTTGAAAAGGCGTTTTTGGAATGTAATAAAAATTATTGTTCCTGCTGTATTCAACACTTACATCATCATCGATTCCAAAATCTTTCACACCGTCAGGATTATTTTTACCTTCATATTTCCTCGCAATATGATTAGGCACAATATCAATAATCACTTTTAAACCGGCTTTATGCGTACGTGAAATCAAAGCCTCAAATTCCTGCAATCTATTAGCAGGATTTACTGCTAAATCAGGATTTACATTATAATAATCTTTAACAGCATATGGAGAACCTGCACGTCCTTTTACTGCTTCAGGATCATCATTTGAAATCCCATAAGCAGTATAATCACGTACTAAGGCGTGATGAGGAACTCCTGTATACCAAATATAATTTACACCCAAATCCTTTATTTCATCAAGTGCTTTATCTGTAAAATCACTAAATTTTCCAACACCATTTTCTTCAATGGTTCCCCAAGGCTTATTTGTTGTATTTTTATTCCCAAACAAACGGGCAAAAACTTGATAAACAACAATTTTTCCCTGATCAGGTTTTTTATCTTTAATATCTATGTGTTTTGTTTTACAGGAAATTACAACGAAAACGAAAACAACTATTACTGCTATATTTTTTTTATTTATCATTTTTCATTCAATTGATTCACAATAATCACTTCTAAAGTTAGATTAATTTGTAAAGATTAAAAGTTTTTAGAAAAAATATATCAGGGTTTATTTTCAAAAAAAGAACTACAACGAAAGAGTTTCTGTTTTTGTTGATAAATTTAAATTTCCAAATATCAGTTTTGCATTATAAATAAATCTTAATATGGATTCAGGTTGCTACCTTTTTCATAAATTTGACAAAAATTAAATCAATTGAAGAAATTACTCTTTTTCATATCTTTTTGTTTGCTTTTAGTAAATGTGCAAGGCGTTTTTGCACAAGCACCTAAAAAAATAATAGTAGAAAACTCAGACTTTTCAGATGTCAACGAAGTAGAAATCCCAGGTGCACTTTTACTTACCGGAAATGTAAAAATAAATCATGATGGTGTAGTCCTTACTTGTAATAAAGCCTATTTCTTTCAAAAAGAAAATTACATCAAAGCTTTTGGAAATGTACAACTCGTACAAGGTGATACATTATACTTAAATAGCAAATACGCCGAATACAGTGGTAATGTAAAAAAAGCTTTCGCAACCGGAAATGCTGTTATGACCTCTCCTGATGCAACTTTACAAACGGACACCATCAATTTTGACCGAAATGTACAAGAGGTTTTTTACAATACTAAAGGAACAATTGTTAACAAAGACAATACATTGGTTAGTAAATCAGGAAGATACTACGTAGCGCAGAAAAAATTTCAGTTTTTAACGGAAGTAACGCTTACAAACCCGAAATATGTTATGAAATCTAATCACTTAGATTATTACAGCAACTCAGGGCATTCCTATTTGTTTGGACCATCAACCATTACAAGCAAAACAAATTATATCTATACCGAAAATGGTTTTTACGACACCAAGAAAAACCTGGCACACTTCCTACGAAAATCGTACATAAAATACGATGACCGGCGAATAGAAGGTGACAGTCTGTTTTACAATAGAAATACCGAATTTGCTTCAGCTACTCGAAACGTAAAAATTACAGATTCTATAAACAAGGGAATCGTAAAAGGTCATTATGCCGAATTATACAAACTAAAAGATTCCATGTTTGTAACTAAAAGAGCGGTTGCCATAAATTTGGTTGAAAAAGATTCTGTTTATATACATGGTAAAAAATTAATGGTTACCGGAAAAGAAGGTGAAAGAATTATCAGGGCTTTTAATAATGTTCGCTTTTACAAAATAGATATGAGTGGAAAATGTGATTCTCTTCATTCAAACAGCAAAACAGCGCTCACAAAATTAATAAAGAATCCAATTTTATGGAATGGAGAAAGCCAGATTACGGGGGATCTAATGCATTTAATTGGGGATAACAAAACCCGAAAATTAGATTCCCTTAAAGTGTTCAATAATACCTTTCTCATATCGAAGGATACGCTCGGAACAGGATATAATCAGGTCAAAGGCCTCAACCTGTTCGGAAAATTCAGGGACGGAAAACTTCATGATGTAGATATTATAAAAAACACTGAAGCTATATATTACGCACGAAATTCAGCAAACGAACTTGTAGGAATTGACAAAAGTGTAAGCAGCAGAATTAATCTTATTATAGAGAATAACCAAGTTGACAACATCACCCTTTTTAAGAACGTGCAAAGCGATAGTTATCCTGAAGACGAATTAGCCGAAAATGACCGTAAATTAAAAGGTTTTGTCTGGCGTGGAGACGAACGAATAAAATCAAAAGATGATATTTTTCCTCCCGAAGAAAACGAACTGAATGATAAATTAGTTAAAGAAGGAAAAGCAGAAGATGCTAAACCAAATGTTCCCATGAAAGTCAGGAAGGAAACATTAAATTACGACAAAAAGAAACCTGCTGCAAAAGCCAGTACAGCGACCAAAGCAAAAGCTAAAAAATAATTTTAGTTGCAGTCGGATTTTAAGCAACTGGAAAACAACTCAGAACATAAAAATCTTAGTTCCTTAGAAACTCAAAAAAATGAATCCGGATTTTATAAAATATCAGGCGCAAACTTCCCCTTATCCACTCGGAATGGAAGTTTCACATGCCATTGGCTCTTATATTTACGATACGAACAATAAAAAGTATTTAGATTTTGTAGCTGGTGTATCAGCCTGTACACTTGGTCACCAGCATCCACGCGTTAATCAGGCTATAAAAGATCAGTTAGACAAATATTCGCATGTAATGGTTTATGGTGAATATTCTCAAAGTCCGGCTGTTGAATATTGCAAATTAATGGCTTCACTCCTGCCGGAATCTTTAAATAAAACCTATTTAGTAAATTCCGGAACAGAAGCAATCGAAGGAGCGCTTAAACTGGCTAAACGAACAACAGGCCGCAGTCAGCTTATTTCATGTCACAATGCCTACCATGGAAACACCATGGGTTCGATGAGTGTTATGGGATTTGAAGAACGCAAACAGGCTTTTCGGCCATTACTCCCGGATGTTGATTTTATTACGTTTAACAACGAAGATGATTTACAAAAAATAACCACACGAACAGCCGGAATTTTACTTGAAACGATTCAGGGAGGTGCCGGTTTTATTCAGCCTGAAAATAACTTTCTGCAAAAAGTTCGTAAACGTTGTGACGAAGTGGGTGCGATGATGATTTTAGATGAAATTCAGCCAGGTTTTGGACGCACGGGAAAATTATTTGGTTTCGAAAACTATAATGTTGTTCCGGATATTGTGGTCATGGGAAAAGGTATGGGCGGTGGAATGCCCGTAGGTGCTTTTACGGCAGCTGCTGAAAAAATGGACCTTTTAACAGAGAATCCAAAATTAGGACATATCACAACTTTTGGAGGCCATCCTGTCATTGCGTCAGCCTGTCTGGCGACTTTGAAGGAATTAACTGAAACTAATTTGATACCGGAAACTTTAGAGAAAGAAAAGCTCTTCAGATCATTTTTGGTACATCCTTTGATAACAGAAATTAGAGGAAAAGGATTAATGCTTGCCGCCATGACTGAAACTGCCGAAATAACCAATCAGGTAATTTTAAACTGTCAGGAAAAAGGGCTCATTTTATTCTGGCTGCTGTTTGAAGGCTGCGCTATTAGAATAACACCGCCATTAACAATTTCTGAAGAAGAAATAAAAGAAGGTTGTACCATAATCTTAAATGTTATGGATGAAATCCTAAAACAAAAAGCATAATACCAATTTGGAGCTAATTCCAGCTATTCACTTTATCTTTTGCTTTTTAAAGAAAAAAACAAAAGGATATCGTTTCTATCTGGGCTATGGCTGCTGAATTAAAATAAAAACCAAAAAAATAAAGAACAAATAATCTTTTATATATCAGAAGATTAAAACTAAAAACAGAACATAAATTCTGTCCATATTGTTAATTAAATTGTTCAAAACAATAAATTTCCTTTTCTCACTAAATAATATGGTTGCCTAAATTTATAACAGGCTAATTTCAAAAAAACAAAGTATGCAATTAAGCAACGAAGAAGAAGATTATAACCTATCCCTATCCAAATTTGAGTCAATGTTAAAAACTAACAAAGTGCTCTTTTTTGATTCTGAAGAATTCGAAGAAATTATTCTTCATTACTTAGACATAGGCAAGGCTAATTTAGCAAAAAAGGCCTTAAAACTTGCATTAGACCAACACCCAAAATCTACAGGCTTAAAATTAGTACAAGTAGAAATGCTGGTTTACGATGATAAATTAGATATCGCCGAGAAACTTTTAAATGAGTTATATGCAATTGAACCGAACAACGAGGAAATTTACATTCAGAAAGCAAATATCTGTTCTAAAAGAGATCAACACGAAAAAGCAGTAGAATTACTTAAAATTGCCTTGCAATATACAGATGATTTCGCCGATGTATATAATTTAATCGGAATGGAGTATCTTTTTATGGATAACCTCGAGATGGCCAAAGACAGCTTCATCAAATGTCTTGAAGAAGATTTAGAAGATCAGTCGGCTTTATACAATGTCGTTTATTGTTTTGAATTTTTAGATCAAAATCAGGAAGCAATTGTATATCTGAATGATTACATCAATAAAAACCCGTATAGCGAAATCGCGTGGCATCAGCTTGGAAGACTGCATTATGGTATAAAAGAATACGAAAACGCAATTCGCGCTTTTGACTATGCAACCCTGATTGACGAAGAATTTCTGGGAGCTTTCATGGAAAAAGCAAAAGCTTACGAGCGTCTTAAAAAATACACTCAGGCGATAGAAAGTTACAACCGAACTATTGAATTGGATGACGCAACTTCTTACGCATTATTGCGAATTGGAAAATGCTATGAAAAATTAGGAAATACAGTTTTAGCCCTAAAATATTATAACCAAACCGTTCACGAAGATCCACTTCTTGACAAAGGATGGATCGCTATTACTGATTTTTACGTTCGCCAGAAAAACTTTCAGAAAGCATTATTTTTTGTCAATAAAGCATTAGCAATAGATAATCAAAATCGGTTATACTGGAAACGTTATGCTACTATAAACAAACAAATGAACTTTTTTGAAGAAGCTGAGTTTGGATACAGAAAAGCTGTAGAGTTTGGTGATTATGCATTAGACACGTGGTTATTCTGGGTAGATATTCTTCAGTTTTTAGGTGAATTTGACAGCGCAATACAAACATTACTGCAAGCTTCCGAATATTTTCCGGAAGAAAACGAGGTAGAATACCGTTTGGCCGGATTGTATTTTATGATTCAGGACAATACAAAAGCAAAATTTCATTTAAGTAACGGCTTGCGTTTAAACTTTGATAATTATATTTTAATCGAAGATTTATTCCCTGTAGTCTGGACAAAAAAAATGGTAAAAAATTATATTGAAAAACATAGAAAACAATAATGATCGATATTTTAAAAAGACGTTTTGGCTTATTAGGCAGAAATATTAGTTACTCCTTTTCAAAAGGATATTTTACAGAGAAATTTAGTGATGAAGTTTTTGCAGGTAATAGCTACGAAAATTTCGATATCTCAGAAATCAATCATTTTACAGGTTTACTTAAAAACAATCCAGACTTAAAAGGTCTGAACGTTACGATTCCTTATAAAGAACAGGTCATTCCTTTCTTAGATAAACTTTCAAAAAAAGCAACCTTAATTGGTGCTGTAAATACAATAAAGTTTACCAAAAACGGAAAATTAAAAGGATACAATACTGATTATTATGGATTCAAAAAATCGTTGAAACCATTATTAGAACCACATCACAAAAAAGCGCTCATTCTGGGTACCGGAGGCGCATCAAAAGGAGTCGCATTTGCACTGGATGAACTTGGTATTCCATATACATTTGTTTCAAGAGAAGCTAAGGAAAACATCATTGATTATAATTTAATTAATGCTACAACTTTTGACAATTTTCAAATCATAATTAATTGTACTCCTGTTGGAACCAGTCCTAATATTGAAGCTTGTCCCGATATTCCATACGAGTTTTTTACTGATAAACATATCGCTTACGATTTAATTTATAATCCTGCTGAAACTCAATTCTTAAAGAATGCAAAAGAAAGAGGTGCGGTAATAAAAAATGGTCTTGATATGCTTATTTTTCAGGCAGAAAAAGCATGGAAAATCTGGAATAAATAAATCTCCAAAAACAATTATAATTTGGCTACACTCAAAATGTAGCCTTTTTTTATTCTGTTAATTCATAAAACCAAGTCCAAACATTTTTATTAAAAAAATAAATTCATTATATTTAAATCAGTTTTGACATTTAAAAACATAAGATTTTTAAGTCACAAATTATATAAACAAACGATTTATTTTGTATTTAGAAACACCTTTACTATCTTTCGCAATGTTTAAAATAAAAACCTTACACATTTAAAATGTTAGAAGAAAAGAATGATAACCTGCAGGATGCAGATGGAAAATTAGGAATCGACTTGAATGATCCTTCACAAAATGATGCAATAGAAACATCAATTTCTGAAACGACAACAGAAAATGAAATTTCACTGCCTGAGAGTGAAATCCAAAATATTGAAGCCGAAGAAACAAATCATCAGGAGGTGCTAGATGCAATAACAAATTCTAACGCTGAAGAAAGTGAAGACGAAACATTAAAAGAACGTCATGATATTCCTATGCAGGATTATGATACATTTTCTTTGGACAAACTCGTTGATGAATTAAAAAAATTAGTAAACACAGACAAAGTGATGTCTGTAAAAGAGCATATTGAAGAAATTAAAAAATCTTTTTTACTTCAATTTAATCATCTTATTGAGGAGAAAAAAGAAGAATTTAATGCTTCAAATCAGGACCCTAATGAAGAATTTCAATATCATTCTCCTCTAAAATCAAAATTCGACGAATATTATAATATTTTCCGCGAGAAAAGAAACGCTCATTTTAAACATTTACAAACCAGCTTAAAATCAAATTTAGATAATCGGCTTGCCATAGTTGAGGAACTAAAAGAACTAATAAATCCTCAGGAAAATATCAAAGATACTCTTAAACATTTTAATGAATTAAGAGAAAGGTGGAAGAACGCCGGTGCAATTCCAAAAGACAAATACAATCACGTTTGGAATAATTACCATTTTCATGTTGAAAATTTCTATGATTATCTACATTTAGACCGTGAAGCGAGAGATTTGGATTTTAAATATAATCTGGAACAAAAACAAAAAATAATTACTCGTGTTGAAGAATTAGTAAACGAAACCGACATTAGTAAGGCGTTTCGTGAATTACAGGATTTACACAGAATCTGGAAAGAAGATATTGGCCCTGTATCCAAAGAGCATCGTGATGCAATCTGGAATAAATTTAGTGAGCTAACTAAAAAAATTCATGATAAAAGAGAACTTTTATTTGAAAGCCAAAGAGCAAACGAACAACAAAATCTCGAAATTAAAAAAGGCATTATTGCCACAATAGAAGTTCTAGCAACTGAAAAGGTAGGCTCTCATTCACAATGGCTGATACAAATACAAAAAGTAGAAGCCCTTAGAAATGAATTTTTTGCTGCCGGAAAAGTACCTAGCGATGTAAACGAACAGACCTGGGCTGCATTTAAAGCTGCCGTCAGAAGCTTTAATTCTTTTAAAAATTCTTTTTATAAGGACATAAAAAAAGACCAAAACGATAATTTAAACAAAAAAACAGCTTTGGTTGCTAAAGCCAAAGAATTACAGGAAAGTACTGATTTTAGTGCGACTACTCCAATCATGAAACAAATTCAGGAAGAGTGGAAACAAATTGGCCATGTACCAAAAAAATACTCGGATAAAATCTGGAAAGAGTTCAAAGATGCATGTAATCATTATTTTGACAAGTTAAAGGAACACAAATCTGAAGAAAACGGAGAAGAAGTCGCTGCATTTGACAACAAAAAGACATATTTGGAAAATTTAAGATCATTTGAACTTACCGGAGATCACAAAACAGATTTAGATGCGATTAAATTGCATATTGAGACCTGGAAAGGATTTGGAAAAGTTCCTTTTTCAAGACGTCATATTGAAGGCAAATTCAACAAAATCTTAGATGCACTTTTCGAAAAACTAAGCCTAAGCAAGAAAGACACTGAAATGATGCGTTTTTCTAACCGAATTGATTCTTTATCTGAAAGTAACGACACTCGTAAATTAGATAATGAAAAGATTTTCTTAATGCGTAAGATTGAAGAAGTCCAAAATGAAATTTTTCAATTAGAGAACAACATTCAGTTTTTTACTAATACAAAAAATGCAAAAAAGGAAAACTCTATAGTACTTGAGGTTCGTAAAAATATCGCTATTCACAAGGAAAGTCTTGAAGTATGGAAAGATAAACTAAAACAATTGCGTAATTTAAATCAAGAATAAGGTATTAAGTTATAAATTAAAAAGGGTATAATGAAAATTTTTCATTATACCCTTTTTAATTTTTTTTACTTTTCAGTAACAAATTGACAAAACAATACTACAAAATATTAACTATATTTGATTAACACATTATCAATTGACAATCAACAGATAAACAAGTTTAATTATTAATTCTAATAAACAATTAAAATGAAATTTACAAGAAAAGCAAATGCCAACTGGAAAGGAACCGGTATGGAAGGAACAGGAACAATAAGCACACAAAGCACAACGTTAAATAATGCACAATTATCTTTTAAAACAAGATTTGCAGACGGAGTAGGAACCAATCCGGAAGAACTTATTGCAGCGGCTCATTCGGGTTGTTTTACAATGCAATTAAGCTTCTTATTAAACGAAGGCGGTTTTGTTGCTGATGATTTATCTACAGAAGCCACAGTTACTTTTGAAGATGGCTCTATAACTTTAATCCATTTAGAACTTAAGGGAAAAGTACCTTCAATAACAGCCGAAAAATTTGCAGAAATTGCAACAAAAGCAAAAGAAATTTGCCCAATTTCAAAGTTATTAAAAACTGAAATTACGTTAGGAATTAATTTAGTTTAGAAATTCTAATTTAATTAAATCTCATAAAAAAGCTCCGATTACTCGGAGCTTTTTTGCTTATTTATTCAGATACTGCTTTGCTTTTAACTACAAGTCTAAAACCTTCTCCGTGAATGTTTAAAATTTCAACATCCTCGTCAGATTTTAGATATTTTCTAAGTTTCGCAATATAAACATCCATGCTTCTTGAAGTAAAGTAATTATCGTCTCTCCAAATTTTTGTCAACGCTAATTCTCTTGGCATTAAATCATTTTCATGTAAAATCAACATTTTTAGCAATTCATTCTCTTTTGGAGATAATTTTATTGGCTCTTCATCCTGGAATGTTAAAAACCTTAATTTAGAGTTTAAATGAAATTTACCAATGTTGAATTCAAACTGAACTTGCTCTGCTTTTGTATCAGATGATTTCCTTTGAATAATAGCTTTTATTTTCATCAATAACACCTCAGAATCAAAAGGTTTATTCAGATAATCATCAGCTCCTGCTTTGTATCCTTTTAAAACATCTTCTTTCATTGATTTAGCTGTTAAAAAAATAATCGGCACTTCACTATTTTTCTCTCTGATTTCTTTTGCTAAAGTATAACCATCCTTATAAGGCATCATTACATCCAGAATGCATAAATCATAAACATCCTTTTTGAATTTTTCGAAACCTTCCATGCCATTTTTTGCCAAAGTAACTTCAAAGTCGTTTAGCATTAAATAATCTTTAAGAACTGCACCAAAATTAAGGTCATCTTCTACTAAAAGTATTCTTTTATTAATATTTTCCATATTTTAATTTATTAGTGGTATTTTTATTATGAAGGTACTACCTTTTCCCTTTTCACTTTCTACATAAACCTGACCATTGTGATCTTCAACAATCCTTTTTACATAAGCAAGTCCTAATCCATGACCTTTTACATTATGTAAATCTCCAGTATGCTCCCTATAAAATTTCTCAAAAACTCTTTTTTGAGCTACCTTACTCATTCCTAAACCATTATCCTTAATTTTTATCAGAATCATATCTTTAATATTCTCTGTAAAAACCTCAATTTCAGGAACATTAGGTGAATACTTTATGGCATTCTCTAATATATTAACCAACACATTTGTAAAATGAACTTCATTAACCAAACAAGTTGTTCTCGCAGCATTATAGTGCTTTACAATTGTACCCTGTTTATCTTCTAAAATCAAATTAACATGTTCAATTGCATCTTCAATAATATCGTGAATTACAGTAGGTTCTTTACTAATATCAAGTTCTTTTTTCTCCAGCTTGGAAATTCGGAGCACATTTTCAACCTGAGCATGCATCCTTTTGTTTTCATCCCGAATCATTTGGAGATAACGAAATACCTTTTCTTTATCTTCTATAATTTTAGGATTTCGAATCGCATCAAGAGCTAAATTTATTGTAGCAATTGGAGTTTTAAACTCATGCGTCATATTATTTATAAAATCTGTTTTTATTTCAGATATTTGTTTTTGACGAATTAGCTGATTTAGGGCACTTGTGTAAGCAATTATAATAATCAATGTAAAAATTATAGATAGTACCGTAATACTTACCAACTGCGATAGTAAAAATTTCTTTTTATTCGGAAAAGTAACAGATAATTCATATTTACTATTTCCTTCATTATCAGCAAAAACAGGTATATTATAAGTAGCATCCTTATCAAAATGAAAACCTTCTGATTTTATCTTTGTAGGGGTGCCACTGCTGTATATCCCGAATTCAAATTTTGTCTTAACTCCATGTTCAGCAAGCTCTTTTTTTAAGATACTTCTCAACTTCTCTTTTGTAATCCTCTCATCTATAGGCAATGCAGAAGCATAATCCTTATATGAAATTTGTAATTGTGCTTTATTTAAAATATCTAAGTTACCTTCTTTTTCATCTCTTAAATCAGGAATTGTACTTTGATTTAAAACTGAATTATCAATGATGCTATTATTATTGTAAACCTCTGTTAGTCTTTTGGAGCTAAAACTTTTAAATCCATCTGAACCGAATTTTTTATTAAATAGCGATCCATTAATATCGTATTTTTCAGAACTAATACTGTTTTTATAAACGATAGTTTTATTTGTTTTCGTGTTTCTTTGAACAAACAAAATTTCTAATAAATCTTCTTTTTGAGGGATTTTCCCGGTACTGTCTTTTATATGATTGATTTTATCATAAAAACTGTACTCTTCTTGTTGTTCAAGTTTATCAGAAACATTACTGATAACCTGAGTAACGTGGTATTTAAATTGTTCATCATTATTTTCAAATGAGGAATTAAACCAATATACCTGAACCAGAATTATACCAATTAAGGACAAACTCATTAGTAAAACAAGTATTCTAAAAAATAATTTATTCATCAAGACAAAATTAATATTTTAACAATATACTAAATAATACATTAACCAAATATTAACATTTAAGACTGATTTTGTTTAATATTTAAAATTTTAAGAATTTTAACAACTTCTTCTTTTGCATTTTTAAGATTATCATTGTTTATAACATAATTACTCTTAACAATGCGTTCTTCGTCTTTCCATTGCATTTTCATCCTGTTTAAAACCTGTTCTTTAGTTGTTTTGTCCCGTTTAATAACCCTTTCGATTCTTACTTCTTCAGGTGCAGTTACCGTTATAACAATATCACAATCTTTATACCTGCCGCTTTCAAACAAAATGGCTGCTTCATAAATTACGTAATCGTAATTTTTATTTTTTTGCAGCCATGCTTCAAAATCTTTTTTAACTGCCGGATGTATAATTGAATTTAACTGATTTAACTTATCACTATTACCGAAAACTATTTCTGCTAATTTTGCCCTGTTAAGAACTTCACTTTCAAATACAGTTTCACCAAAAACTGATTTAATCTCTTCAATTATCAATTTTGACTGCATTAATTTTTTTGCTTCATTATCTGCAATGTAAACAGGTACTCCCTTTTCTTCAAAATAATTTGCTATGGTTGTTTTTCCGCTTCCTATTCCGCCTGTAAGACCAATAATCTTTGTCATATTATATTTTAAAAAACATTTTAGGAAAAACTTCCTGAGGTTTTTTCTTTAAAAGAATAATTTTTACAAAAGATTCTAAAAAACCTGTTCCGTACCCATAAAATTGTTTCCAAACAGCAATTACGGAAAGATATCCAATTTTAACACTCTTATTACTAACACTAGATGTAAGAAAAATTATAACGAAATATACAAAATATATTTGTAATAAAAGATCGAAATTAAAAATTAACAATAAAAAAGCTAATAATAATCCTGCCATAAAGAATGTAGGAAAGAAAAAAGTCAACTTATTATACTCAGGATACCAACTATTTAGTATCGGTCTTGCTTTTCCAAATTTATTTACCTGAATAGAAAATTTTTCCCAATCAATTCTTCGTTTATGATAAACAAATGCATTAGGAAATAATCTGGTTTCAAAACCCAAATTCCAAAGTCTGATAGATAAATCCGGATCTTCACCAGGATGAATATTTCCAAAACCCTTTGATTCCTCAAAAGCTTTTTTTGAAATCCCCATGTTGAAACTTCTTGGCTGAAATTTACCAATTTTCTCAGAACCACCACGAATTCCACCGGTTGTTAGAAAGGAAGTCATTGCAAAATTAATTGCCTTCTGTATGTCTGAAAAGCTATCCAAAGCCTTATCCGGACCTCCAAAACAATCTACATATTCTCTATCTAATTCTTTTCTAACTTCTGTTAAATAATTAGAAGGAATTATACAATCAGAATCGAAAATAATAAAATAGTTACCTACTGCTTTTTGCATGCCAAAATTCCTTGAATCACCAGGGCCGGAATTTTGTTTAAAATAATAGGATATATTAAGTTTTCCCTGATAATTCATTACAACACTTTTACAGGGATTTGACGATCCATCTTCAACAAGAACGATTTCAAATGCCTCATTATAATCAGATTTTGATAAACTTTCCAAAAGTTCATCTACTTCATCAGGGCGATTATACACGGGTATAATTAAAGAAAAAACCATAGTAGAATATGCGGTATTAAGAAGGTAATTTTATGAATTAAAAATTTCGTGCAAAGATAAGTTATATTCATAAAAAAACCATCAACTTAGGGTTGATGGTTTTCATTTATAATGATTTAAATAAATTATTTTATACTTTCTACCTGAACAAGTTCATTTTCTTCAGCATTATAATCTACTCCGTCAAATCCAAATCCGAAAAGATTTAAAAAGTCATTTTTATAACCTGCCAAATCTCCTATTTCCGGTAAGTTTTCGGTAGTTGCTTCAACCCATAATGCAGCTACTTTTGCCTGAACATCTTCACGCATTTCCCAGTCATCAATTCTGATTCTTCCTTTTTCATCAACTGGAACATCTGAACCGTTATATAATCTATCCTGAAATAAACGCTGAATCTGCTCAATACAACCTTCATGTATTCCTTCTTCTTTCATAATTTTATATAAAAGAGAAATATACAAAGGAATAACCGGAATTGCAGAACTAGCCTGTGTAACCAATGCTTTATTTACAGAAACATAAGCCTTTCCTCCTAATGATTTCAAGCTATCTGTAATTGTAAATGCAGTCGCTTCTAAATGATCTTTTGCACGTCCAATTGTCCCCTTGCGGTAAACTGCTTCTGTCAAAGATGGCCCTATGTATGAATATGCCACTGTTGTAGCTCCGTCAGCTAATAAATTTTCAGATTTAAGAGCTTCTATCCACATCGCCCAGTCTTCTCCACCCATAACAGCAACTGTGTTATCAATATCTTCATCATTAGCAGGCGCTATTGAAACCTCAGATACTTTTCCTGTATGAAAATCAACTGTTTTATTTGTAAAAGTTTGTCCAATTGGCTTTAAAGTAGAACGGTGTAAAACTCCTGTATTTGGATTTGTACGTACCGGAGAAGCTAAACTATAAATTATAAGATCTACCTGACCTAAGTCAGATTTAATCAAATCTAAAGTTTCTCTTTTTATTTCGTTTGAAAAAGCATCTCCATTGATACTCTTTGCATATAATCCTGCTTTATGAGCTTCAGATTCAAAAGCTGCTGAATTGTACCATCCTGGTGAAGCAGTTTTTCCTTCAACTGGTGGTTTTTCAAAAAACACTCCAATTGTTGCTGCATCAGACCCAAAAGCACTTGTAATTCTTGAAGCCAGGCCAAAACCTGTTGAAGCCCCAATTACCAATACTTTTTTAGCTCCGGCAATAGGCCCTTTTGATTTTATATATTCAATCTGATTTTTAACATTCTGCTCTGCTCCCTTTGGGTGGGCTGTCAAGCAAATAAATCCTCTCATTCTAGGTTCTATAATCATACTGTCTTTGTTTTTCGTCAATTTTGTAATCGTCAATTTAGACAATCAATTAACTTATTTACGTTTGTTTAATTTAATTTTTAAGATGACAAATATAAAGTATTTCTTTAGTTCAACAAGGCTTTGGCATGATTTAAAGCCGAATCAGAAACCACAGCCCCAGACAACATTTGAGCAATTTCTATAACTCTTTCTTCCTGAGACAAAAGCTTTAATTCTGACTGTGTATCATCATTTGTAGTAGATTTGAATACTTTAAAATGCGAATCACCTTTAGCGGCAATCTGAGGTAAATGTGTAATGGCAAATATTTGCATTTTAGCACTCATCTCTTTCATAATTTCTCCCATTCTAATAGCAATTTCCCCGGAAACACCTGTATCTATTTCATCAAAAATCAAAGTCGGCAATTTAGAATATTGCGCCAAAATCGCTTTGACTGCCAGCATAATACGGGACATTTCTCCACCCGAAGCAACTTTCTTTAACAACCCAAAATCAGTTCCTTTATTAGCAGAAAATAAAAATTGTAGTTCGTCTTTTCCGTTTTGAAAATAGGTTTCAGATGGTAAAAGTTCCATTTTAAATCGAACATTCGGCATTCCTAAAGTCTCTAATATCGAAATTAACCGGCTTGACAAAACAGGAATTGCTTCTTGTCGGTTTTGATTAATTTTAGCAGAAAGAGTGTCTAACTCCAACGTTTTTTGTTCATTTAATTTTGATAATAAAGTAATTTCTTCCTCAATATTACCCAATTCTAAAACTGAATTTTCCAGATTAGCCTGAATTTGTAATAATTCATCTACTGTTGTTACCTGATGTTTTTTCTGTAAATTATAAATCAGCTGCAATTTCTGATTTGTTAATTCTAATTTTTCAGGATCGTTTAATAATTTTTCGGAAGCATTTTGCAACTCTTTTGAAATATCATCAAATTCAATTGATACACTTGTAATTCTTTCAAACAAGCTCTGATATTCTGATGAAAAAGCTGCAATTTTTTGCAACGACGTTTTTATTTCATTCAAATTATGAAAAACACCAAACTGTTCTTCATTACCAATTACTATCGATTTGTCAATTGATTCTTTTATGATTTCAACATTATTCAGCTTTTCAAAATCAGCCTCAAGCTCTTCCTGCTCTCCGGATTTTAATTTTACAGCAACCAATTCATTTAATAAAAAAGTATTATACTCCTGCTCTTTTCCTGCATCACTTTGTTTTTTAAGCAATGCATTTAATTTTGATTTATCTGATTTGTATAATTTCAAAACCTTTTGATAAGAATCGATAGTCGCTATATTTTGAGCAATTGCATCAATTATTTTAAACTGAACATCTTGATCTGATAGCTCCTGAGTTTGCTGCTGTGAATGAATATCAATCAAAAAAAGACTTAAATCTTGTAATTCCTGAAGATTAACCGGACTATCATTGATAAATGCACGTGATTTACCTGAGGGAAGAATTTCGCGCCTTATAATTGTTTCATCCTCATAATCCAGGTCATTTGCTTCAAAAAACTCCTTTAAATTGTATTTAGAAATCTCGAACTGTGCCTCAATTACACATTTTTCTTCTTTATTTTTAAGAGAAGTTAAATCAGCTCGTTTTCCCAAAACTAATCCTAACGCACCTAAAATAATTGATTTACCAGCACCCGTTTCCCCTGTAATTATAGAAAAACCTTTAGAAAAATCTATAGTGAGTTTTTCAATTAATGCATAGTTTTTAATTGATAATGAAGTAATCATATAGCTTTAAAAGTAAAATTATTGGAGTAGTAAATGGGTCAAAAACTGAATTAATATTTAATCTGCGCCCATTTTGTTGAATTTAAAGGCGAAACCTTATTTAAATTTTCCGTTAAATCTGTAATTGTAATAGTTGGTCCTCCAGAAAAAACAGAAACTATTTCATCTGATTTTGCATCAAAGAATACTCTTGTCAAAAAAGCATTTGGCTTAACCGAATTCAATTTTCCTATGAGCATTAATGAAGATTTTATCTTCTCTTTTGCACTTTTTAAATCCTGGCTCATTATATCTAAACCTGTGTGGTATTGAAAAGTTGTTTGTCTCAAATCAGAATAAGTTGGAGCAACCATATCATTTATCAAAAAATAACGATTTTGAAGACCATCAGCCTGAGTCCAGCCTTTAGAACCTCCTTGTTGTGCTACGTTTGCAACATTCAGAGCCGTTTCAAAATAAGGATTACCCCCTGCAAACTGAAAAGTATCTGCATCCATACCTAAAATCATATAACTGTAGAATGATATAACTGATATTAAATTAGATTCAAAAGTAGTAGGATTGTACAATAAAGGTTCGAATTCTGTATATCTAAAATTAAAATCCTTATCGTTAAAATTAAAAACAGGAGAAGAATAAGTCGAGTTGTAAATTAATCTTGAAGATTGAATCTGTATAGTACCTGAAAACTGATCAGAATTATGAGAAAAAAGCGTTATGTACATTGAACAGTTAATACGCTCATTTTGCTTTAAAACTGATCCAATCCAATCTGTTTTATTTATAAATTCAGACAATGATGTCTGAAGTGTTTTATAAACCTGCTGATTTGGAGTTGGCAATCTTTCCGCATTTATTGTAACAGTACAATTTAACTGTTGTGCCTGCGCAAAACCAAAAAACAAAAACGTTAAGAAAATAACTAATTTATTATACATAAAAATGTCCTATAACTTTGTTTAAAATGTCAACTGCAACTGACTCTTTTGACTTTAAATCCATTGGTTCAATTTTAAATTCTTTGTCAATAAAAGTAACTTTGTTAGTTGGTTGCTGAAAGCCTGCTCCTTTATCCTGCAATGAATTTAAAACAATCAAATCTAAGTTTTTTTTCTGAATTTTCAACTTAGCATTTTCAATTTCATTTTCAGTTTCCAAAGCAAAACCAATTAAAAACTGTTTTTTTTTGATTTTACCTAATGATAATAATATGTCTTTTGTCTTTTCGAGTTCAATTGAAAACTCGTCAGTACTTTTTTTAATTTTTTGAACAGCTATTATTTTCGGCTTGTAATCTGCAACTGCCGCCGCAGCAATGGTCACATCTACATTATTAAAGTACAAATGACAGGCATCATACATTTCCTGAGCAGAAACTACATCAATTACTTCAATCAAAGAACTTTTAACTTTCAAATTTGTTGGTCCGGAAACCAATATAACAGAAGCCCCTAAATCAGCAGCAGCATTTGCAATATCAAATCCCATTTTTCCTGAAGAATGATTTCCAATAAAACGCACAGGATCTATAGCTTCGTATGTCGGACCTGCTGTAATTAGGATTTTTTTTCCTTTTAAAGGCAATTTACTTTCTAAATCAGCTTCTAAAAAAGCGATTATATTTTCAGGCTCAGCCATTCTTCCTTCACCTGATAAACCACTTGCTAATTCTCCATTTTCTGCCGGAATCATTATATTTCCAAATTGCTTTAAAGCACTAAAACTTGATATTGTAGAAGGATGTTTATACATATCCAAATCCATTGCCGGTGCAAAATAAACAGGACATTTAGCCGACAAATAAGTTGCAATAAGAAGATTATCACAATTACCGGTGGCCATTTTAGATAATGTATTCGCAGTTGCCGGAGCAATCAACATTAAATCGGCCCAAAGCCCTAATTCAACATGATTATTCCAAACAGCATCCTGATCCTCCTGATTAAAGAAAGTGGAGTGTACAGGATTTTTTGACAACGTAGATAACGTAAGTGGGGTTACAAAATCCTTAGAAGCAGGTGTCATGATCACCTGGACATGTGCACCTGCTTTTATAAAGAGTCGTACTAATGAGGCTGTTTTATAGGCTGCAATTCCACCGGAAACTCCCAGTAGAATTTTTTTCCCTCTTAAAACTGACATTATACTATTATTTGTTTGAACCTCTGTGGTATGTTTTACCGTCTAACCATTCCTGAACGGCTAAAGCGTGTGGTTTAGGTAATTTTTCGTAAAATTTAGAGACTTCAATTTGTTCTTTATTTTCAAAAACTTCCTCAAGACTGTCATTGTAAGTAGCAAACTCTTCTAATTTTTCAGTTAATTCTTTTTTAATTTCAGAATTAATCTGGTTTGCTCTTTTAGCCATAATTGTGATTGCCTCATACACATTTCCTGTTGGCTCTTCAATAACCGTTTTATTGTAAGTTATTGTATTTACAGGAGCATTCGTCTTTTTTAAATCCATGACTTTATTTATTTAGTAAATTTTTGTAAATCTGTTTCAACTCTCGCATTCATTTCGTCTGCCTTCACTTTGTATTTTGAGTCGCTTTTAAACTTTAACAAGTTGTTATAAGCAACTTTAGCAACATTTAAACGCTCTTCCATTTTAGCCGGAACACTATTTATAGCCAACTGATATGCTGAATCATATTTGTAAAATAAGGCATCTTCTTTAAAAGGAGTTCCCGGATAATCTGCAATAAAATTATCAAAAGCAATTAATGCTGATTTATAATCGGAAATTGTATTGTAACCCTTAGCATTTTCATATGCCTTTTTTTCAAGTTTTCCGCTTAAAATCTTCACAGCTTCATTTGCCTGAGCAATGTATTCTGAATTTGGATAATTATCAATAAAAGCTTGTAACTTATCCAATGCTTTAACCGTGTCTGTCTGATCTAAGCTATACACAGGAGCCAATTTAGAATAACTATAGGCACCTAAAAAAGCAGCTTCCTGAACTTTTTCACTTCGTGGATAACCCGATACAAAACTTTCAAATTGATATCCTGCCAAATAATATTGTTTTGTTTTATAATACGACTGGGAAAACATATAAAACAGTTTTTCCGCCTGAGGTTTTCCTCTGTATGTTGGTGCTAATTGCTCAAAAAGTCTGATTGCTTTATTATACTTTCCTGCTTCATACATCTTTGTTGCAATTTCAAACTTTGCTGCAACATCTTCATTTTTTAATGCCTTTTGGTAATCACTACAAGAACAAAAAAGGGCAACAACAATTAACAGCGATACTATTTTTTTCATTTTCTTACTATTATTATGATTTCTTAGACAATTAGGCAAAGCAAAATCACACCGAAGATTCGGTGGCAAATTTAGTTATTAATTTAGCTACTACAAAATATTTTTTGGTATAATAAAATATGGAGATTTTTATTTTATTTTAATGCTGTTTTTACAAATTCATCTAATCGTTCTGCTAATGATTCATCTACTGATACCAATGGCAAACGTACCGTATTATCAGCAATTCCAAGTAACTGGAACACATGCTTGATTCCGGCAGGATTTCCTTGTTCAAAAATCATATCAATACAATCAGACAAAAAGTAATGCGTTTTGAAAGCCTCATTTACTTTTCGGTTCAGTCCTAAACGAATCATTTCTGAAAATTCTTTTGGAAAACCTTGCCCAATAACTGATATTACTCCTCCTCCTCCCGCTAAAACTATAGGTAAAGCAATCATATCATCGCCAGAAATAACCAGAAAATCTTTTGGAGCATTTTTAATCAACTGAAGTGCCTGAGCCATGTCGCCGGCTGCCTCTTTTATTGCTACCACATTTTCAAATTCATTTGCCAGACGAACAACCGTTGACGGCAGCATATTACTTGATGTTCTGCCCGGAACATTATATAAAATCACAGGTATAGGAGAAGCCTCTGCAATAGCTTTAAAATGCTGATAAATTCCTTCCTGGGTAGGTTTATTATAATAAGGAGAAACAGAGAGAATGGCTTCAAATGCTGAAAAATCCCTGGTTTTTAATTCTTCAACAACCTGCATCGTATTATTACCTCCAACTCCAAGAACCAAAGGCAATCTTCCATTATTTACTTCAATTACTGTATTAATGACTAATTCTTTTTCAGCTTGTGTTAAAGTCGCATTTTCTGCGGTTGTCCCCATAACAACAAGATATTCAACCCCACCATCAATCGAAAAATTAACAATTCGCTGTAATGCTTCGATATCAACTGAAAAATCTTTTTTAAATGGAGTGACAAGGGCAACACCAGTTCCTATTAATGATTGCATATTCTAATTTATATTTTTATTTTATACTTTTTAAATACTTAAACAATTCGAAAACGAAAAGTTTATAATTACCTAAAGAAGTATTTATCATCCACCGATTTATATTTTTATCGATTGATGCAAATCCAACTTTAAATTTAGCTTTTGATTTATTAGTAATCAGTTTCAAAATGGGTTTTTGAACATCGTAATAACTAATCAAAAGATCAAATTCTGTCTCAATAAATTCAGCCAAAAAATCTATCCTACTGTCGCCTTTCCAATCTACATGCTTTTTTCCAAAAGTAGGAAACGAGTATTCTTTTTTGTCCTTAAATTTATTCCTGTACACAACAACTTTAATTCTTTCAAAATCAATCCTATTTGAAACTAATTCCTTTATGAGTGCTTTTGAATGCTTAAAATCACTTTCATCAATCAATAAGCCAATTGTTTGTATATTACTGGTAAAGACTTCATTTTTTACATTATGTAAATTATTTTTTAATGTTTTTTTTATAAAAAAATCCTTCAAATAATTTAAAAACATACTACTTTTACCAGATTACAAAATTAATTATTTAAGTCGCATTTAAGATGGTAAAACTAAAAAAGTATAACGGATTTTTAAAACTTTTTGTTATATTCTTAACACTTTTTTTTATATTTTCATGCAGCCCGAAAAATTATAATGTAACTAAGATAGAAGGAAAACAACTTCCTGTTACTGAAAAAGACAATCAAACTCCTGAGATTGAAAATTTCATCAAGCCTTTTCGGGATCATATCAATAAAGATTTAGACAACGTATTAGCTTATTGTCCGGAAACACTTGATAAAAGCACTGGCAAATGGCAAACAAATATTGGAAATCTACTGGCTGATGTTTGCCTACAAAAAGGCAATCAGGTTTTTAGAGCCCGTGAAAAAAAGGATATCGATTTGTGTTTCTTAAATCATGGCGGAATCAGAGCGATATTACCGGTAGGAAATGTTACTACAAGAACAGCTTTTGAAATTATGCCTTTTGAAAATAATTTGGTGGTACTGGCTTTAAAAGGCGATCATATTCTTGAAATGGTGAACTATATGATTAAAGAAAAAAAACCTCATCCCCTGGCCGGAATGACTTTTACCATTACAAGAGACAATAGTCCTAAAAATATTCTAATTCAGGGAAAACTTCTCGATACAAACAAAACATACTATGTTGCCACAAACGACTACCTGGCAAATGGAGGTGACAGCATGAACTTTTTCCTGAAAGCTGTTCAGAAATTTGATTTGAATTATAAACTTCGAAATGTACTGATTGATTATTTTAAAGAAGTCGATACGATTCCGGTTCCAAAAGATATTAGGATTACAGAAGAATAATCAAATTGAATTAGAGATTAAAACACCCGCTTTTCGCAAAAAACATATAAAATGAAAAGAAGAGAATTTATCGAAAAGACCGCTGCAAGTACTGCACTATTAAGTTTAGGTCTATCATTGAGCAGTTTTGAAACAAACGAAATAAAACATCTAACGGTTCTGCATACAAATGATGTGCACAGCCATATAGATCCTTTTCCTGCTGATGATCCACGCAATCCTAATAAAGGCGGGGTATCGCGCAGGGCAGCACTTATTGAAACTATTCGTAAAGAAAATCCAAATGTACTTTTATTAGATGCAGGTGATATTTTTCAGGGAACTCCTTATTTTAATTATTATGGTGGCGAACTTGAATTTAAGCTAATGAGCATGATGAAATATGATGCTTCTACAATTGGAAACCATGATTTTGATAATGGTCTTGACGGATTGTATGCGCAAATGCCACACGCCAGTTTTGAATTTATCTGTTCTAATTATGATTTTAAGAATACAATCATGAACGGACTTGTAAAACCCTACAAAATCTTCAATAAAAATGGAATAAAAGTTGGTGTTTTTGGTTTAGGAATAGAGCTTGACGGATTGGTTGACAAAAAAATGTACAAGGAAACCGTTTATAATAATCCTGTTGAAATTGCGCAGGATATAACTCAATTATTAAAAAAAGAAGAAAAATGCGATTTAGTTATCTGTCTTTCGCATTTAGGCTATAAATACAAAGAAGACGCAACAAAAATTTGTGATTTAAAATTAGCCGAGCTGACACAGAATATTGATTTGATTATTGGCGGACATACACATACCTTTTTAGACAAACCAACTATTGTAAAAAATAAAGCCGGTGAAAATGTATTAGTAAATCAGGTGGGATGTTACGGAATAAATTTAGGAAGAATAGATTTCTATTTTGATAAAAATAAATCACATACCAATCAGGGTAAATCAATTATTGTTTAATCCTTTTTTTATTTGAAACTATAAAGTATTTTGCCATAAAAAAATACGCCAGAATTTGTGCAATATCCCGAATTAGAATCAATACTAAAGAATAGGAAAAATATTCATTAAAAATAAAAAAGATATCAGAAATTATAAAACTGGTAATCATTAATGTTAACAGCAAGGTAACATAAGTACCTCTGGTTATATATTTTGTATAACATATAATTCCTAAAACACTTAATACAACACCGTAAATCCCGTACAATAAGTGATAATCTTCCATTTTGTCAAACTGTAGACTTAATACAGAAAACAATAAATATAGAATTATTAAAATTACCAGAGCAAGTGGCAGCAGGTCAGTTCTTTTAAGTTTTATCTTTTCAACAATAATCTTTTTGATTAATAGTAAATAAACAAACAAAAAGCATATTAAAGATCCAATATTTGAAATTTCTACATCCATAAGATGAAAAACTTCTCCAACAAAACACAAAGAAAAAATTAAAATTTGGGTTTTACTAATTTTAAAATTATTTGACGAATAAAAGTAGAAGAAAACTGAAGGAATTACAATTGATTTCATACAAACTGTAAGATAATCGTATTGTAGGATATCAAACAAAATTGTAAAAAAAAATGCAGTCGAATATAAAATCAATGAAGGTCTACTTGCTTTCATTCAGTTTATTTATAAATTCTTGTTCAGATAATATTGGAATATTTAATTTATTTGCTTTTTCTAATTTTGCAGGTCCCATATTATCTCCGGCTACTACAAAATCTGTTTTTGCAGAAATGGAGCTTCCTACTTTACCGCCGTTATCTTCTATGGTTTTCTTTAGGTCATCTCTTGAAAACTGAGCAAAAACACCTGACACAACAAATGTTTTCCCAATGAATTTTTCAGTAGCATTTGGATTTATTTTTTCAACTATTTCAAATTGAACACCATAACTTTTTAAGCGGTTTATTATTTGTTTGTTTTCTTCATTTTCGAAAAACTCAATCACACTTTTTGCAATTCGTTCTCCAATTTCATCAACCAAGATTAATTCCATTAACGAAGCCTGGCTTAATGCATCGATGTTTTTGTAGTGTTTTGCTAACTTTTTAGCAACGGTTTCACCCACAAAACGAATTCCGAGTGCAAACAATACACTTTCAAACGGAATTTCTTTTGATTTCTCAACACCATTTACCAGATTTTCAGCAGATTTTTGTGCCATTCTTTCTAAATGCAAAATATCTTCTACTTTCAATTCATATAAATCAGCATAATTATGAACCAGATCATTTTTGAAAAGCAAAGCAACCGTTTCCCCACCTAGACCTTCAATATCCATTGCTTTTCTTGAAATATAATGCTGGATTCTGCCAATAATCTGCGGAGGGCAACCATAGAAATTCGGGCAATAGTGATTGGCTTCTCCTTCGCTTCGAATTAATTCTGTCTGGCATTCCGGACAATGTGTAATATATACTGTTTTTTCTGAATTCTCTGGACGCTGCTCTAAATCCACAGCAATAATTTTCGGAATAATTTCACCTCCTTTTTCAACAAAAACAGTATCATTTATTCGAATGTCTAATTTCTCAATTTGATCAGCATTATGTAATGAAGCTCTTTTTACAATAGTTCCTGCCAATTGCACCGGCACTAAGTTAGCAACAGGAGTTATTGCTCCGGTACGCCCAACCTGATAGGAAATCGAATTTAGTTTAGTTGAAACCTGTTCTGCTTTAAATTTATATGCGATTGCCCAACGAGGTGATTTTGCCGTATAACCTAATTCTTCCTGATGACGGAAACTGTTTACTTTTACAACCACACCATCCGTTTCATAAGGCAATTTATGACGATGTATATCCCAATAGTCAATGAAGTCGAAAACTTCTTGCAAGTTATTGGCCAATTTTGCTTCACTTGGCACTTTAAATCCCCAGTCCCTTGCAGATTGTAAGCCTTCAATTTGTGAAGAGAAAGGCAAATTATTACTTGTTACTGAATATAATAAACATTCTAAAGGACGTTTGGCAACCTCAGCACTATCTTGCAGTTTTAAACTTCCTGAAGCTGTATTTCTTGGATTTGAATAGGGTGTTTCTCCAATTTCAATTAAGTCCTGATTCATTTTTTCGAAACCTTTTAAGGGTAAAATGATTTCTCCGCGTATATCAAACTTATCAGGATAATTTCCTTTTAATTTTAACGGAATTGATTTAATTGTTTTGATATTATTAGTAACCTCATCACCCTGAAAACCATCTCCACGTGTTAAAGCCTGTACCAGTTTTCCATTTTCGTATGAAATACTTATTGAAGCTCCGTCGTATTTTAATTCACAGGTATATTGTAAATCCACATTTCCCAAAACTCTCTGAATTCGGTTTTCCCAGTCCAATAAATCTTCTTTGGAATAGGAATTATCCAAAGAATACATTCTAAATTGATGTGCAATGGTTTTGAAATTTTTGGTAACCGTTCCTCCAACCCGCTGTGTTGGAGAATGCTCGTCAAAAAATTCAGGATGTTTTTTTTCTAAATCCTGAAGTTCCTTCAGTTTTAAGTCAAAGTCATAATCAGAAATTGTAGCGTCATCAAGTACATAATAATTGTAATTGTGCTGATTAAGTTCATTTCGTAAAGCCTGAATTGTCTCTTGAATACTCATAAATTATTAAAATAGTGCCGATTGTAATTTAGAAAAACTGAGCCTCAAAATTAGGATTATTTTTTATTGTAAAATATTAAATCCAAAAAGTTTTAAAAAATCAAAAATCAAGCTGCAAATTAATGCAACTTGATTTTCTTCTTGTCCATTATTCTTAAAAAAGAATTAAACAAAACCAGCTTCCAAACGGTTTTAAGTTCTATACTTTTAAAACTGATAATCAACAACCTAATATAACACCAAATTTATTTTTGAATAATTATAAAGTCCGAACGTCTGTTTAATAAATGTTCTTCTTCGGTGCATTTTACACCATTTTTACATTTATTAATTAATCGGCTTTCACCATAACCAATTGCACTTTCGATTCTTGAAGCATCAATATTTTGTGAAATAATATAATCACGAGTCGATTTTGCCCTGTTATCAGAAAGCTTTAAATTGTAAGCATCTTTTCCGCGGGAATCCGTATGAGATTCAATTTTAATACGGATGTTTGGGAATTTTTGCATGATAAAAACCACTTTTGTCAATTCTTCGATAGCCAAAGGCGTGATATCGTATTTGTCGTAATCAAAATAAATGGGTTTTACGTCTACTTTTTCTACACCTTTTTTCTTTACTACCAAATCATCATAATTGCTGAGCTCAAAATTGATATTTGGAATTTCACCTTCGTTTTGTATTGAAGTTTCTACAATTTTTTCGTCGCTGCTGTAATTCGGTTTTGCAGCAATCATTTTAACTGTTTTTCCGCATGGAACACTTAAGGCATACTTTCCTTCATAATTTGTTTTTGTTTCGCCGAGAATATCACTAAAAGAGTTGTATCCCATAATTACAACGTCTGAAAGAGGTAATTTTGTTTTACGATCTACTGCAATTCCCGAAATAGTCTGATTGCAAACCGGAATCCCCTTGGTAAAAGAATAAATATCATCATCGCCCTTTCCGCCTTCTCTGTTTGAAGACATGTAACCAAAACGACCTGTTTTATCAATTATAAAAGCAAAATCATCTTTATTACTATTTATCGGAGCTCCCAAATTTCGTGGATCAGAAAAACTTCCATCAGATAAAAATTTACTTTCATAAATATCCAGATCCCCCCAGCCGTAATGACCGTCTGAAGAAAAATAAAGCACACCATTGCTGAAAAACGGAAAAAGATCGTTTCCAATAGTATTAATTTTTGAGCCTAAATTTACAGGAGAACTCATGGTTCCATCAGCAGCTATCTTTACATAGTACAAATCGGTTTCCCCGTAACCTCCCGGCATATCTGACGCAAAGAAAAGCCATTCTCCGTCTTCGCTTAATGAAGGGTGCCCGACAGAATAATCATCACTATTGAAAAATACTTTTTGGGGATTTTCTAACTTATTGTCAACTATAGCCCCTTTAATAATTTGAAAATTATTGGTTTTTGTTTCATCAACAACCAATTTATTCTTTTTAACAATGTTTGTAGTATAATAAATTGTTTTACCATCTGCCCCAAAAGTGGCCGTTGCCTCGTGATACTTAGTCATTACATTTGGTAAAAATACTGTTTCATTAAACAAACTCGCATCAGCCTGATTTCTTTCGGCAATATATAAGTTCAAAAAAGGCTGATTATTCCAGGTGTATAGCTTTTCACTAAACTTAGTGGTATCTCTTGCAGAGGTAAAAACAATTTTGTCCTGAAAAAATGTGGCACCAAAATCTGATTTACTAGTGTTGATATCCAGATCTTTTATTTCATAAAGCGATTTGGTTTTGGATAAACTGTCCATTTGCTTTTTTTGAGCCAGATATCTGTTGATTTCATTTTTATCGCCTTTTTTATCCAGATATTCTTTCGTAACCCTATTTGCTTCATCGTAATCCATAACTGCTTTCATAGATTGTATGTAGCGTAAATAGTAAATATCCGTTAAATTATTGCCCTGTACTTCGTATAATTTTCTGTACCATTTTAATGCATTTCTTGAATCGGAAATGAAATAATACGAATCAGCTGCATTCTTTATCGTTTGTGTCGAAGGCTTTTTTATATTCTGTAAAATTTCTTCGTATGCTTTTGAAGCATCGGCATAAGAATAGTTTTTAAACAGTGCATCGGCCTTTTTTAAATTAGTCTGAGCAAAACAAACCGTAAAACTCAAAACTAAACTTAGGATATATAGTTTTTTCATAAGATTATTTTTTAGAAGAATCGAGGTGATTTGATTTTGCTTTCATTTTTGTTAAACTGATATTTCAGAATGATTTCATGCGAACCATCATTATACTTATTCAATTCACTTATTGTGTAATCAAAAGCGTATCCGAGATAAAAACTTCTTGATATTTGAAAACCTGCCAAAGCACTCACAGAATCATCTGTACGATACGATGCGCCGATAACAAATTTTTCATAAATCATAAAATTTGCAGAAACATCAGCGGTAAGTGGAGCGCCACTTACTGCTTTTACTAAAAATGCAGGTTTGAATTTTAAATTTGGATTTAAATCAAACACGTATCCTCCCATAAAATAATAATGCAGACGATCATAATTTATAGACTCCTGAACATCATCATAATAATCATTTTCGATAAAACTTGGAATTGCAAATCCTAAATACCATTTATCGGTATAATAGTAAACCCCTGCCCCAACGGCTAATTTCATCTGATTGTCAATATTCTGATTCAAGAGGACATCATTAGGATCATAATACCTTCCTTTGGTCCAGTCTATATTAAGCATTCTCATACCGGCTTTTAAACCAAATGCCAGCCTTTTTTCATAGCCTAATGCCAAAGAATAAGAAAAGTTTCCATCAACGTATAATTCACTTGAAGGACCAATTTTATCATTAACTACACTAAATCCTAAACCAACTTTTTCGTTTCGGAGTGGTGCGTGAATAGAAAATGATTGTGTTTCAGGAGCACCTGAAATTCCGACCCATTGTGAACGATGTAAAAGTGTAGCTTCTAAAACACCGGTAGACCCGGCATAAGCCGGATTTACCGCCATTGTATTATACATATATTGTGTATACTCAGGATCTTGCTGTGCAGTTGCACTAAATGTGATGATAGAACATATTAAGATTAAATACGTTTCTAATTTTATATATAGTTTCATAACGATACTTATTTAGTTTTAAATTAATTAGATGATTAATAACGGTGCTTATCTCATTATAGATAACCATCCTTTTTTAACTTTTCCGTCTCCAATTTCTATTACATAAAAATAAGTACCGGTTGGCAGCATATCTCCTCTATTTATCACTCCGGATACATTTGCTGTACCGTCCCAATCATTTTGATACCCTCTTTTACTGTATACTAAAGCACCATATCTGTTAAATACTTTTAATTCATTATTTGGATATGATTCGATACAGTCAATTCTGAAAAGGTCATTTGCTCCATCACTATTTGGTGTGAACTCGTTATAAACTGTTAAACAAATTGGTTCTATAGTCGCTGAAGCTGTATTGTTTGTTGGATCAACATCTAAAGGAGTTGAAATTTCAATAGTGGCTACATTTAAGTAATTACCATTTGGCAACACAATGACTCTGATTTCGAGCGTTTCACTTTCTCCAGGACTTAATGTCGGAATTGTCCAAATCTGAGATGCATCATATACACCTGCTGATGTTGAAGCTGATACAAATTCATATCCGCTTGGAAGCAAATCACTAACCAGTGTATTAAGAATAGTACCCTGACCAACATTGTTTACTGTTATTGTAAAGACAATTTCTTCACCGAAATTAGGAGTAGGATTACTAACCGTATTCGTTATAGTAAGATCTGAACATGTTGCTACTGTAACATTTAATGTTTTTGTAGTCGTTTCATCACATGTATTGATGTAAGTTACCGTAACTGTTCCTGCACCGATATCTGACCATGAAACTGTTACAGATCCATCTGCAGTTCCTCCGCCTGAGGTTACTGTTCCGTTAGTAACAGACCAAACATAATTTGATTTTCCGTTTGCTACTGAATATGTTACACCTTGGAAAACACATGGTGTGTCGTCTGTTGAAGTAATTGGATACAAGGCGTCATTTTCAAAACTAACCGTTATTGCTAAACGTGTCGCATTTGCACAGCCATTTGTTATATTGCTAAGTAACGTAGCATAATAAGTTGTAGCTGTAAGCGGCGTATTTGCGGCTAATGGTATTCCTCCTGTTGGATTATTATACCAAACTACATTTGGTTCATTTACCTGAATATTAGCAATTGTTGGTATTTTAGATAAACAAAACTTTTGCGCTGTATTTGTAGTAGTAACTACTCCAGGAACATTCACATTTACTGTAACTATCAATCGAACAGGATTTTCGCATCCTATTGTACTTGAAATAGCTCCATAATATAGCCCTGTAGCTAAAGGTGTTATTGAAGCTAATGCCGTTCCTCCACTCGGATTATTGTACCAAACTACGTTAGCTTCATTTACCTGAATATTGGCTACTGTTGGTGCATTTAATGAACAGAAGTTTTGAGTTGCTGAGTTTGTCGTTGGTGTTGCTGTTGGATTATTAATCGTCACACTTACCTGCAATCTTGTACTGCTTTCACAACCTGTCATCGGATTCAAAATAACTCCATAGTAGATTCCGTTTACTAAAACTGTAGTTGGTGCAAGTGGTGTTACACCGGTTAATGTACCATACCAAACAACATTGGTTTCATTTACCTGAATATTGGCAACCGTTGGTGCATTTGAAATACAGAAATCTTGCGTATTATCTGTAGTTGTTGGTGTAGCCGGGTTAGTTACAGTAACAGTAACCTGTAATCTTACAGCACTTTCACAACCTGTTACTGGGTCTAAAATAGCTCCGAAATAAATGCCGTTTACCAAGGCTGTTGTTGGTGCAATAGCTGTTGTACTGGTCAATGAATTATACCAAACAACATTTGCTTCGTTTACCTGAATACTGGCAACTGTTGGCGCATTCACCAAACAGAAATCCTGTGTATTATCAGTAGTTGTTGGCGTACCAGGATCATCTACAGAAATAGTTACCTGCAAACGAACTGAACTTTGACAGCCTGTTACAGGGTCTAAAATTGCTCCGTAATAAATACCATTAGCCAAGGCTGTTGTTGGTGCGATTGCTGTTGTACTGGTCAATGAATTGTACCAAACTACATTAGCTTCATTTACCTGAATACTGGCAACTGTTGGTGCATTCACCAAACAGAAATCCTGTGTATTATCAGTAGTGGTTGGAGTTAATGGATCAGTAATAGTTACAGTAACTTGTAATCTTACAGCGCTTTCACAACCTGTTACAGGATCTAAAATCGCTCCGTAGTAAATACCGTTTGCTAAAGCTGTTGTTGGTGCTATAACTGTCGTACTTGTCAATGAATTGTACCAAACTACATTAGCTTCATTTACCTGAATACTGGCAACTGTCGGCGCATTCACTAAACAGAAATCTTGTGTTGCATCTGTTGTAGTCGGTGTGCCCGGATCATTTATGGTAGCAGTAACCTGTAATCTTACAGCGCTTTCACAACCTGTTACTGGGTCTAAAATAGCTCCGTAATAAATACCGTTTGCTAAAGCTGTTGTTGGTGCAATAGCTGTTGTACTGGTCAATGAATTATACCAAACAACATTTGCTTCGTTTACCTGAATACTGGCAACTGTTGGCGCATTCACTAAACAGAAATCTTGTGTTGCATCTGTTGTAGTCGGTGTACCCGGATCATTTATGGTAGCAGTAACCTGTAATCTTACAGCGCTTTCACAACCTGTTACTGGGTCTAAAATCGCTCCGTAATAAATACCGTTTGCTAAAGCTGTTGTTGGTGCTATAGCTGTCGTACTTGTCAGTGAATTGTACCAAACTACATTAGCTTCATTTACCTGAATACTGGCAACTGTTGGTGCATTCACCAAACAGAAATCCTGTGTATTATCAGTAGTAGTTGGAGTTAATGGATCAGTAATAGTTACAGTAACTTGTAATCTTACAGCGCTTTCACAACCTGTTACTGGGTCTAAAATCGCTCCATAGTAAATTCCGTTTGCTAAAGCTGTTGTTGGTGCTATAACTGTTGTACTGGTCAATGAATTATACCAAACAACATTTGCCTCATTTACCTGAATATTGGCAACTGTCGGTGCATTCACCAAACAGAAATCCTGTGTATTGTCTGTTGTAGTTGGAGTACCAGGATCATTGATTGTAATAGTAACTTGTAATCTTACAGTACTTTCACAACCTGTTACTGGGTCTAAAATCGCTCCGTAGTAAATTCCGTTTGCCAAAGCTGTTGTAGGTGCGATTGCTGTTGTACTGGTCAATGAATTATACCAAACAACATTAGCCTCATTTACCTGAATACTGGCAACTGTTGGTGCATTCACCAAACAGAAATCCTGTGTATTATCAGTAGTGGTTGGAGTTAATGGATCAGTAATAGTTACAGTAACTTGTAATCTTACAGCGCTTTCACAACCTGTTACAGGATCTAAAATCGCTCCGTAGTAAATACCGTTTGCTAAAGCTGTTGTTGGTGCTATAACTGTCGTACTTGTCAATGAATTATACCAAACAACATTTGCCTCATTTACCTGAATACTGGCAACTGTCGGCGCATTTACTAAACAGAAATCTTGTGTTGCATCTGTTGTAGTCGGTGTGCCCGGATCATTTATGGTAGCAGTAACCTGCAATCTGACAGCACTTTCACAATTGGTTACTGGATCTAAAATCGCTCCGTAGTAAATACCGTTTGCTAAAGCCGTTGTTGGTGCGATTGCTGTTGTACTGGTCAAGGAATTATACCAAACAACATTAGCCTCATTTACCTGAATACTGGCAACTGTTGGTGCATTCACCAAACAGAAATCCTGTGTGTTATCAGTAGTGGTTGGAGTTAATGGATCAGTAATAGTTACAGTAACTTGTAATCTTAAAGCGCTTTCACAACCTGTTACAGGATCTAAAATCGCTCCGTAATAAATACCGTTTGCTAAAGCCGTTGTTGGTGCGATTGCTGTTGTACTGGTCAAGGAATTGTACCAAACTACATTAGCTTCATTTACCTGAATACTGGCAACTGTTGGTGCATTCACCAAACAGAAATCCTGTGTATTATCAGTAGTGGTTGGAGTTAATGGATCATTTATGGTAGCAGTAACCTGTAATCTTACAGCGCTTTCACAATTGGTTACAGGATCTAAAATCGCTCCGTAGTAAATACCGTTTGCTAAAGCTGTTGTTGGTGCTATAACTGTCGTACTTGTCAATGAATTGTACCAAACTACATTAGCTTCATTTACCTGAATACTGGCAACTGTCGGCGCATTTACTAAACAGAAATCCTGAGTATTATCAGTAGTGGTTGGAGTTAATGGATCATTTATGGTAGCAGTAACCTGCAATCTGACAGCACTTTCACAATTGTTTACTGGATCTAAAATAGCTCCGTAATAAATACCGTTTGTTAAAGCTGTTGTTGTGGCAATAGCTATTGTACTGGTCAAGGAATTATACCAAACAACATTTGCTTCATTTACCTGAATATTGGCAACTGTTGGTGCATTGACTAAACAGAAATCCTGTGTATTATCTGTAGTAGTCGGTGTACCTGGGTCGTTTATGGTAGCAGTAACCTGCAATCTGACAGCACTTTCACAACCTGTTACTGGGTCTAAAATCGCTCCGTAATAAGTACCGTTTGCTAAAGCTGTTGTTGGTGCAATAGCTATTGTACTGGTCAAGGAATTATACCAAACAACATTTGCTTCGTTTACCTGAATATTGGCAACTGTTGGTGCATTGACTAAACAGAAATCCTGAGTATTATCTGTAGTAGTCGGTGTACCTGGGTCGTTTATGGTAGCAGTAACCTGCAATCTGACAGCACTTTCACAACCTGTTACTGGGTCTAAAATCGCTCCGTAATAAGTACCGTTTGCTAAAGCTGTTGTTGGTGCAATAGCT
>NZ_QJHL01000006.1 GCF_003202405.1 Flavobacterium hydrophilum
ACTATTGATCCGGCCGATGATGCGCTTTACGAAGGAAACGAAACAGTAATTGTCGATATCACGAATGTTACAGGAGCTACGGCAGGCAGTACGACTCAGGCTATCGTTACGATCACTGATGACGAGAGTGTACCAACGGTAAGTATCTCTACACCTACAGCAGTAGAAGGTACGAATGCAGTATTCACGGTAAGCTTGGATGTACCGAGTTCAGTAGATACAGTAATTAATGTTGTCACTACAAACGGTACAGCAGGATCTCTTGATTATACATCGGTTAATACAACAGTAATTATTCCTGCAGGCAGCACAAGTGCAACGGTGAGTATTCCAATACTGAGCGATGCCATTCATGAGCCTAGTGAGACATTTACCTTAACAGGAACCATAACTAGTGGTACTACAAGCAATATAACAGTAAGTGGAACAGGAACTATTACCGATAGCAATGGAGTTCCAACACTGAGTATTTCAAATCCAACAGTAAGTGAGGGTAGTCCAGCAGTATTCACGGTTAGTCTTAGCGGAGTAAGTTCAGTAGATACAGTAATTAATGTTATTACCACAAACGGTACAGCGGGATCTCTTGATTACACATTAGTGAACACTACGGTAACTATTCCGGGAGGAAGTACTAATGTAACGGTAAGTGTTCCTACCCTAATCGATGCGATTAATGAAGCACCTGAAACTTTTACCCTGACCGGTACAATAACAGCTGGTTCAACAGCCAATACAACAGCGATGGGTACGGCGACCATTAGCGATACGAGTATTGTTTTAATTGCAAATGATGATGAAGCTTCACCGGATGGAATAAATGGTTCATTAGAATTTATAAATGTTCTGGATAATGATTTAAGAAATGGATTGAAAGTAGATTCTTCAGATGTTACTATTAAACAGAAAACAACATTTACATATTTTGAATTCAATTCTGATGGTACGGTAAATATATTACCAAATACTCCAGGAGGTACTTATGAAGTGGTCTATGAGATTTGTGAAAAAGCGAGTTCATCAAATAATTGTACTACTGCTGTATTAAAAGTTTTTGTTGAAGCTCCGTCGATTGCAATTATTAAAACAGCAACATTTAATGATGAGGATAATAGCGGATATGCAAATGCAGGTGAAACGATTACCTATAACTTTAAAATTACAAATACAGGAAATGTTCCATTGTCCGGAATAAAAGTTATAGATAATTTGCCAGGAATTGTATTATCAGGACAGCCAATTAGTTTACAAGTTGGGGAATCTGATGAGCATACATTTACAGCGACATATTCTATTTCGCAAAGTGACATCAATAATGGAAGTGTAACAAATCAGGCTTCTGTAACAGGTCAAAGTCCATTAGGAGTTGTTGTTGAAGATAAATCAGATGATAAAAATAATGCTGATGATAATCCAACAGTATCAAACATAGAAGGATGTGTTATTAAAGTGTTTAACGCTGTTTCTCCTAATAATGATAACTTGAATGATGAACTTAATATTAGAGGCATTGAATGTTATCCTGATAACACTATTGAGATTTATAATCGTTGGGGCGTCCTGGTATTTTCAAGAGACCGTTATGATAATAGTAATGGAAATTTCAAAGGAATTTCAGAAGGAAGAACAACAATTAAACAATCAGAGAAATTACCTGTAGGAACCTATTTTTATATTTTAAAATATAAAGATAGTAATGCAAAGCAGCATGAATCAGCAGGATATTTATATCTAAGCAATTAATAAAAAGAAATGACTTACTGTATTTGCAGTAAGTCATTTAATAAAAGTTATAAAAATGAAAAAATTAGTTTTAGTTTTTATATTGTTTTCTGCTTTGGGTTTTGCTCAGCAAGATTCACAGTATACACAATATATGTATAATACTATCAATGTTAATCCTGCTTATGCTGGTTCCCGTGGTGTCTTAAGTATTTTTGGATTGCATCGTTCCCAATGGATTGGACTTGACGGAGCACCGACTACCAATACGCTATCTGTGAATACGCCCTTAAATCGTGAAAGTTTAGGATTAGGAGTCTCTGTTGTAAATGACAGAATCGGACCAACGAATGAAACTACTGTTTCTACCGATTTGTCTTATACAATTCATACCTCAGAATCGTTTAAACTTTCATTTGGAATTAAAGCAACAGCGAATCTATTTAATCTTGATGTCAACAAATTAGATGTAAAAGATCAGGGAGATACACAATTTCAAAATATGGACGGGAAATTCTCTCCAAATATTGGAGCAGGAATTTATTGGCATTCTGATAAAGCCTATTTAGGTTTGTCAGTTCCTAATTTTATTGAGACCAATCGTTATAATAATGAAGATGTCGCTATTTTTAAAGAAAGGATAAATTACTATTTTATAGCCGGTTATGTATTTACTTTAGATGATTTGGAATATATCAAATTTAAACCGGCATTACTGACCAAATTGGTTCAGGGAGCACCATTACAAGTGGATGTTTCGGGAAATTTTATGTTTAACGATAAATTTGTTGTAGGAGTTGGATATCGTTGGAGTGCTTCAGTAAGTGCGATGGCAGGTTTTCAGGTTACAGAAGGGTTATATATTGGGTATGGATACGACCATGAAACAACAAGATTGCAAAAATTCAATTCAGGTTCACACGAGGTTTTCCTTCGATTTGATTTGTTTAACAGTTACAGAAGTATTACTTCACCAAGATTCTTCTAATATTTCATTACTATGATAATTAAAAAAATAAGTTATACAGTTTTATTGTTTATGGTGGCTTTGACAGCAATCGGACAAAAAAATGAAACGGTCGATGCTGATAAAAAATATGACAAATATGAGTTTGTAGATGCCATCGGGTTGTATGAAAAAGTAGCAGAAAAAGGATATAAAGACCAAAAAATACTACAGCGATTAGGTAATGCCTATTATTTTAATGCAGAATTGACTAAAGCTGTAAAATGGTACGATCAGCTTTTTGATTTGAATGCAGAACAAGAACCTGAATATCTTTATCGCTATGCCCAATGTCTTAAAGCAGCAGGGAATTATAAAAAAGCAGACGAAATATTAACCGAGTTCAATAAAAAAATAAACACTGATAAACGCGGAATATTATTTGAAAATAACAAGAATTATTTAGAGGAGATAAAAGTCAATTCGAATCGTTTTGAAATCGCTGATGCCGGAATAAATTCAGCCTTATCAGATTATGGCACTACGATTCTAAATGATAAACTTGTTTTCGCTTCGGCTCGCGATACAGGTGGAGTTGCAAAAAAAACGTTCAAATGGACCAATAGATCTTTTACAAATTTATATGCTGCAGCTTTAATGCCTGACGGAAGTGTTGGTACTCCTGAGCGTTTTCAAAAGAATATTAACTCGAAGTTTAATGAATCAACACCTGTTTTTACCCAGGATGGGAAAACAATGTATTTTACCAGAAATAATTATTTAGATGGTAAAAGACGAAATGACGAAAAGAAAGTAACACTCTTAAAACTTTATAAAGCAACGTTAATTCAGGATCAATGGCAGAATGTTACAGAACTTCCTTTTAATAGTGACCAATATAGTGTAGCGCATGCTGCTTTAAGCCCGGATGAAAAAACATTGTATTTTGCATCAGATATGCCTGGAACGTTTGGGCAATCGGACTTGTTTAAAGTAAGTATAAATGAAGATGGAACATTTGGGAAGCCTGAAAATTTAGGAAGTGAAATAAATACAGAAGGAAGGGAAACGTTTCCCTTTATTTCAGGAGATAATGAACTGTATTTTGCCACTGACGGAAGACCCGGGTTGGGAGGACTGGATATATTTGTTTCCAAAATAAATTCAGATTTGAGCTTTGAAGAAGTTCAAAATGTTGGAAAACCGGTAAACAGCAAACAAGATGATTTTGCTTTTGTAATTAATAGTAAAAGCAGAAGTGGCTTCTTTACGTCAAATAGAGAAAATGGGAATGGTTTAGATGATATTTATCGATTCACTGAAACCAAAAGATTAGTCTGCGAACAAGATTTGGCAGGAACTGTTACTGATGCTGAAACAAACGAAATACTGGCCAATGCATCGCTTATGTTATTCGACGAAAAATCCAATTTTGTAGAAACAGTTTCTTCAGATGAAAAAGGCAATTACAGGTTTCCTAAAGTGAATTGTGGTAAAAAATACTCCATAAGAATTTCAAAAAATGGGTACGAAACAAAGACTGTTTCAGTAACCATCAATAAAAGAACAGGAAATACTACTTTACATATTTTGTTGGAAAAAGTATTTGTACCAATTGTAGCGAAACAAATTGAAACAAAAAAAATACCTGTTAAGTTGTTAATAAAAGCAGAAGCTGTAAAAGAAGGTGTAGATCTGGCAAAATTACTGCATTTGCCAATGAATTTTTTTGATTTAGGTAAGGCGACAATCAAAAAAGTATCAGAACCTCAATTAAAGAAACTTGTAGATGTTTTAAACCAATATCCAACAATGAAACTTGATATTCGTTCGCACACAGATAGCCGTCAATCTGCATCAAATAATATGATTCTCTCAGAAAAACGAGCACAATCTACCAAAAACTGGTTGGTTAAGAAAGGAATTGATGCCAGTAGATTAACGGCCAAAGGATACGGAGAAACCCAATTAGTCAATAAATGTGCCGATGGAGTAAAATGTACAGAAAAACAACATCAGTTAAACAGACGAAGCGAATTTATCATTATTAGTATGTAGTTAGGAGATATAAATTGTCTGTAGTAAAATTAGGGAGTATTGATTTTTAAAAGTCACTTTTCAGATTTCATCTGGCAGAGGAAGAGACTCCGAAGTCTTTATTGTGATCCCGGTAAATACGGGCATTAAACAGCATTTTTTAAAACAGGTAACCGATAGGTACAGTTTTTTGTAAAAGCAGAAAAACCTTTAAATCGTGAGATCTAAAGGTTTTTGTTTTTTGAAAATTTCTCTCGAAAATTCATCAAGCGGAGGAAGAGGGATTCGAACCCCCGGACCTGTTACAGTCAACAGTTTTCAAGACTGCCGCATTCGACCGCTCTGCCATTCCTCCATTAAGACGCAATCATTTTCTGATTGCGGGTGCAAAGATAAAATGTTTTTTTGATTGCAGAAATTTTTTTCATACTATTTGTAAAGAAATATTATCTAAAGTGAATACTAAGAAAACTTTCAGGAGTATATAGCTCTGTATATTGTTGTTTAATTTTATTGAAGTGCATTTGCAATTTGAGCTAGTACACTCTTACGATGAATTAAAAAATATAATATTTTATTTTTCTGCGCAAAATCTTTGCGTACATTTTAAATAGCTTTGAATTGTTAATCAGTTAAAATGCATTACTTATGGGGAAATCAATTACATACATGGAAAAACTGTTCAATGGGTACGCCCTAATGGACCTTGCCTACCGGGATTATATTGCAGCCCGATTCTTGCTTAATAACCACTTTATAGTTCAGGGGCTTACTCTTGCAAGCACTGCGGTCGAAAAATATTTAAAAGCGGTGATTGTTTTTAATCTTGAAGAGAGAGCAAGATACAATTTTCATTTTGATAAATTCAGGCATCTTAAGAATTTGCTATCAAAAGTGAACAATGACATAACTGAAGGCTTTGATCCGCTTTTTTTGGAAATTTTAGGAGATGCATTTAAGATCAGATACTACGATAAAATTGAAAATCCAATTTATATGGGTTTTTACATCAATCAATTTATAGGCGAACTGGACTGGACTGTTGACTTTATAGAAAATTTCATATCAAAAACTCAAAGTGGGGGACAGTCTATATCGCTTTATAGTAAGGCGGTTAAAAGCAGTGATCTGCATCTTTATACCAATAACTTTGTTCTAAAGAAAGAGGCTAAAAAAGATTTTATGGAAAAAACTGATATCGGGTTTTCTATTTACATCAGCATTGGATCTGCAGTTCATGAAGAGAAGGTAGTAAAAGGCGGAAGTACCAGAAATAAGTATGAAGGCCGGATAACACAATTTACAGAGTTTGGGCCAGATTATATGCAGTACTTATAAATTCTGGAGTGAATGTTTATGACAGGGTATTTAACAGTGGTCGTGCGGAGTTTTATGTATAGATTGTCTTCATTGAGAGCAGGTTAACGGCTGAGTTGAAGCAAAGCATGTAAATATTGTGAAATAAATAGTTTTAGGAAGCTGTAACAAAAAATATAAAATAATTTAGAAGTAAAACACAAAAAGATGATTTACGAAAGCTATTATTGGAGAAAGGAACTCCTTAATATATCCGAAAAAATAACAAAGAAAATTGAGGTAAAAAAGAACTGGTCAGATTCAAAGCGTGCAAAATTTGAACAAGAAATCATGGTTGGTTTTTATATCATCCGGAAATTAATGGAAGCAAACAAATTGACTAACAAACTTTGCAGTACAAGTATTTCCTGTAAAATATATATAAGTAAACGCGCAAAAATAAAGAGAATGGATAGATATGCTTTTTTTGATAACTATGAATTGGAGAAACCAAAGATTGTAAAACGTGACTTGAAATTTTTTATCAATCAGTTTGTTCATAGCTATCTTTTTATTCCGATCATTGATTTAACAGATCAAGAATCCATACTAAAAATGGATGATGAAAAAATATCTGAAGAGGAAAGAATTGAAATCTATGAGAATGGTAAAAAAGAATTATTGGGAATATTTGTAAATTCTGATGAAAACAAAGACAAATACTTATATGAAATAGATGTAAAAACAATAATAAAAATTTTTCAACAGGTCGGAAATTGTGTCATAACCAAAGTTGATATGACCTTTAATCCCAAAAAAGGAGATTTTGATACTATTCAATATGACGGAAGAAACGAATTATCAGAAGAAGTAAAAGTGTTAATTGATAAAAAAGAGCAGCAAAAGAAATAAATCAATTTTCAGCTTTAGTAGAGCAACAGTTAGTAACTATCGATACGTAAATGTGTTTCGAAAAAAAAATAAAAGCATGAGCGTCCATGAAATTTAAAGCACATGCGGTTATTGGAGAATGATCTAGTAGCTGTTGATGAATAAAATAACCTTTAAAGCATTAGAACTAGATTTCTTAGGTATTGATTTTGCTGCAAATGGAAACTTTAAAATAGACTATTATAATCAGAAATACAACTACAATCTAGAAAGTATGCTAAGAAAAAACTTTATTAAGGAGCTTCAGGCTCCGCCATAACCTAGATGGTGTAATATAGTTAAAAACTGCCTTATCTTTTTGTAGCAAAAAAGGTATCCATTCCATCTTTATATTGTTATATTATTGATACTTTTGAAAAACAGGAATTACTAAAGGTCAAATTATGATTACTATATTTCTGTGAGTAGTGTATAGATTAATTGAAAGAAAAGAGTCATTTTATGGAAACAAAATTTACTGTATTGCCACTGGAACGAGATGTTGAAAATAGAGCTATTTTAAAAAAAGCAGCAAAAGCGCATCAAGCTTTAGCTGAATTAAAGGGTGCAGCGAATGCAATACCAAATGAAAGTATTCTTATCAATACTTTATCTCTGCAAGAAGCAAAAGACAGTTCAGCAATTGAAAATATCGTTACTACACATGATGAACTTTATCAGAGCGATATTTATACTCGTGATTTTAAATCTTTGGCAGCAAAAGAAGTTTACAGTTACGCCAAAGCACTTCAGCATGGATTTGCAAAAGTAAAAGAAAATGGACTCTTAATTAATTCTTATATTCTGGAAATTCAAGCAGAACTTGAAGAAAATAAAGCAGGGTATAGAAAAGTTCCCGGTACAGCTCTAAAAAATGATCAGACAGGCGAGGTTGTTTATACTCCGCCTCAGCATCCCGAAGAAATTGTTTCACTGATGAATAATTTAGAAAAATTTATAAATGACGATGATATAAGTGATTTAGATCCGCTTGTTAAAATGGCTATTATTCATCATCAGTTTGAAAGTATTCATCCTTTTTATGATGGTAATGGAAGAACGGGGCGTATTATTAATATTCTATATTTGGTAAAGCAGGGGCTTTTAAAGATTCCTGTTTTGTATTTAAGTCGATATATCAATGAAAAAAAGGGAGACTACTATAGACTTCTACAAGATGTAAGAGAAAATGATAATTGGGAAGACTGGATTATTTTTATGCTAGAAGGTGTCGAACAGACTTCTAAGCAAACGATACTTTTGATTGATGGAATAAAAAAAGAAATGCTAGCTTTTAAAAATAAAATGCGTAATGATTTGCCTAAGATTTACAGCCAAGATTTATTAAATAATTTATTCAGGCATCCCTACACAAAAATTGAATTTGTAAAAACTGAACTTAATGTAACAAGAGTAACAGCAACAAGATACCTTAATGAATTAGTTAGGGTTGGGCTTCTCGATAAACATAAGTTAGGAAGGGATATTTACTACATTAATACGTCATTATATATGCTGCTAAGTAATGCAAATAAAAAGTAAACTAAACTTAGATTAAATATAGAAGTAAATAAAGTTTATAGATACATATTTAAAGTTATGAAGTTTCGTATATAAGATGTAAATGAAGATCTATAATAGATATATGAGTTTATGTATAGAAAACTATAGAAATCTATATAGATACACGAGCTTATGTATAGAAACCTATAGAAATCTATATAGATATATGAGGTTATGTATAGAAACCTATAGAAATCTATATAGATATATGAAGTTATGTATAGAAACCTATAGAAATCTATATAGATATACAAGGTTATGTATAGAAACCTATATAGATATATGATGTTAAATATAGAAATCAATATTTCTTTCTTAATTTATTGATTTGTAGTTATATAGTTGTATATGTCAAATTTAAAATTTATCTTTGCTTCAAGCCGATTAGCGCTTGAAGCAGGGAACCCTTCAGTTGAACTTAAGTTCAACTGAAGGGTTCCCTGGCTTTTAAAAGGCTTTTTAAAAACAATTTTAATGTTGTACTGGTATTAGATTTTAATGCTGATATAAATATAAGATTATGCCAGATGGTGCTGTTTCAGTTAAGTATGCTATAATAAAGATAATGCAGGAACTGTTGTTTCTGATAGAAGTAGAACTTCTGATAGATATGCAGATTATTAAAAAGAGTGGTTAAATTTCTTATTCTAGTTTTGGCGCCCATTATTTCACTTGTTTTTTTTAAGGCTTTCAGCAATATAGGACTCTCTTTTTTCTTCATTATAAATAGATAGCAGGAGCTTATATTGTCTCTAGCTAAATTGTGTCCGCAGTGCGGACACAATTGGAAATGTTCTGTAAAATTTTCGATATCAATTTAATTCGAAGTATGGAAATCTAATTTCGTACTGATACTACTCTTCTTCTGCAAGATATTTATTAAGCAAGTACTGTAACTCTATCTTTTCCTGCCGTTCAATTAGTAAACACAGTCAGTTAAAGAAACCAATAATAATATACTTTTTTAGTGTCCATGTTAATTGCGTCCGCAATGCAGACGCAATTGAAAATGTACTGCAAAACTTGTGATATCGTTTAACTTGCTTTTTTCTCTAAATGGATTTAAGTTCTTTAAGAATCTTTAAATTCAGAAGTTTCTTGGTAAGTGAATGTCACTTAAATTTAGATTTCAATTTCTCCATATCTTCCATTATATTCACATCCAAAACTTTTGCATAATGCTGCGTTTGTTTAGTGTTGGTATGTCCCATCATTGCAGATACATTTTCCAATCTTACTCCATTCCCTAAAGTGACAGTGGTGGCAAATGTATGTCTGGCAACGTACCATGTAAGATGTTTGTTTATGCCGCAGACATCTGCAATCTCTTTAAGATAAGCATTCATTTTCTGATTGGAAATTTTCGGAATAAGACCTTTCTGCTGATTTTTGTATTTAGAAATAATATTTTCAACGGTTGGCAGTATCGGAACATTGGCTCTAATGGCAGTTTTTGCTCTGCTTGTCATAATCCATAAGTTTCCAGTAGAATCTTCGGATAAGTTTCTTTCGGTTAGTTCCAAGGCATCGATAGGCGCGTATCCTGTGTAGCAGCTGAAAAGAAATATGTCCTTAACTTTTTCCAGACGGGGGGTTGAAAATATTTTATTCTCAATTGTGTTCAGTTCATGCTGGGTCAGGAAAACAGCATCTTTCACGCTGAGCCTGCCGTCATAAATGTTGAATGGGTTTTTTATGATTAAATCCATTTTAATGGCGTAATTGCAGGCAGTTTTATACATTTTCATATACTTTACTACTGAATTGTTTTTGATGCCTGTCTGCTCTTTAAAACTGCTTTCATACTTAAGGAACTGTTCCAGTTTAAAGACGAATGAGCTGGATAGCTCAGATGCTGGCATATCTTCTTTTTTGTAGTTGCTACTGATGAAGCTTAAAAGCAGGTCTTTTGCCCTTTTGTACTTCTGCAGAGAAGCTGGTGCGCGCTCTCCTGAATTAACTCTTTTGGTGAAAAATAAGTTGTAATTGTCCATAATCTCAATTATGGTTGGGCCTTCAAGCTGGTCGATTTTGACTTTTCCTGTGAGTTCAGCTTTTAATAATTGGAGGTTGACGTCGGGATCAATTCTGAAAAGTTCAGTAAATTTTTTGGCTGCATTAAGCTGGAAAAGATCAAGCAGGTTTTTAATTACTATTTCCTTTTCAATTTTAAGCTGGTTTCTAAGGTTGTTAGTGCTGGCCCATCTTTCTTTTGAAATGGCTTGTCCGGTTGACATTGAAATTTGTTTGTCATTGTAGCTCAATCGTGCGTAGATTGGAGATTCGCCGTTCTTGTTTACTCTGTCGGATTTCTGGTAAAAAATTACTTTTAACATGTTATCTAGTTTTAAAATTAATAATCAAATTGAATTAAAAATTTTAAGAGAGCCCATTGACAGCAGGGAATTCCCAGGGAATTCTTTTGTTTTAGTTACCCATTTTTGAGAAAAAAGATTCAAAAAAAGATGGGGTAACTAATAGGGTAACCATTCTTTGATAAAACATGTGCTTTTTGAAAAGTTTGTAAAATCGAAAAAGCCTTTAAACACTAGTGTTTAAAGGCTTTTGACTTTTAAAGTTTCTTCTGAAACTTCTACTGGCGGAGAAAGAGGGATTCGAACCCCCGGACCTGTTACAGTCAACAGTTTTCAAGACTGCCGCATTCGACCGCTCTGCCATTTCTCCAGTATGTTGCCATCATTTACTGATTGCGAGTGCAAATATAAGACGCTTTTTCGGTTTTGGAAACTTTTTTAGAACTTTTTTTGATAGATTTTCAAGTGTCTAATTATCAGTGTTTACGAGAGTGTAAATTTTTAAAAATTATTCTAAATCGTCTAAAATCGGCGTTGGTTTTTTGTTTTCATCTACGGCAACAAACGAAAAAGTTCCTGAAACTACCGTTTCGCGAAGTTCTGAATACATTTGCTCCATGAAAATATCAACATGAATTTTACAGCTTGTTCTTCCAACACTATCCACTTTTGCAACTAATTCGATTAAAGTGCCGGCCGGAATTGCTTTTTTAAAATCAATTTGGCCTGTAGAAATAGTCACTACCTTCTTTCGGCTGAATCGTGTCGCACAGATAAAAGCAACTTCATCCATCAGATGAAGTGCCGTACCTCCAAATAAAGTGTCGTAATGGTTGGTCGTACTCGGAAAAACAGCCTTGAAAATATGCGTTTCTGATTTTATGATTCTTTCTTCTAAAGTACCCATATTAATAGTTTACGTATTCTGTAATCTCCAGACCGTAACCAATCATTCCAACACGTTTGGTTTGTTGGGTATTAGAAACCAGTTTGATTTTTGAAATATCAAGATCATGTAAAATTTGGGCACCGATACCATAGTCTTTAGTGTCTATCACCACTTTAGGCGCTTTCATGGTTCCTGCTGCCTGTAAGGCTTTCAACTCAGAGATTCTGTTTAAAAGATTCACAGCAGTCATATCCTGATTGATAAAAATAACCGCACCTTTACCGTCTTCATTGATGATCTTAAACATATCATCTAATTGCTGATCGACATTATTGGTTAAAGTACCCAATAAGTCATTATTAACCTGTGAAGAATGGATACGGGTTAAGATTGATTCTCCTAAATTCCACGTTCCTTTGGTTAACGCAATATGTATTTGTTTATTCGTTGTTTGTTCGTAAGCTCTTAATCTGAAAGTGCCAAAACGGGTTTCGATATCAAAATCTTCTTTTTTAACGATCAGACTGTCGTGCTGCATTCTGTAGGCAACCAAATCTTCTATCGAAACTAATTTCAAATTGAATTTTTTGGCAACTTCAACCAATTGTGGCAAACGTGCCATGGTTCCGTCTTCATTTAAGATTTCACAAATAACCCCAGCCGATTTAAAACCGGCAAGCCTTGCAAAATCGATGGCGGCTTCTGTATGGCCTGTTCTTCTTAAAACACCGCCTTGTTTGGCAACCAAAGGGAAAATATGTCCCGGGCGGGCTAATTCATGCGGTTTGGTATTCGGATCTACTAATGATAAAACTGTTTTTGCCCTGTCAGCGGCAGAAATTCCGGTTGTAACCCCGTTTCCTTTTAAATCAATAGAAACGGTAAAAGCAGTTTCCATATGGTCCGTATTGTTGGTCACCATCGGACGTAAATCAAGTTCTTTACAACGGCTTTCAGTAAGAGGCGTACAAATTAAGCCACGGCCGTGAGTAGCCATAAAGTTGATCATTTCCGGAGTAGTTTTTTCGGCGGCAGCCAGAAAATCACCTTCGTTTTCACGATCCTCATCATCGACTACAATGATGACTTTACCTTGACGAATAGCTTCTATAGCTTCTTCAATGGTATTGAGTTGTATTTTTGTTGACATATTTATTGTTGTTTTTGAGCGGGAAAAAACCGCTCGGAAATTTTCTGAAATAATTGTTGAACAGGTGTTGTGATCGCATCAAAATTGACTAAGCCATTATCATTAGTGGCACGGTAAGTCAGTAAAATGGCCAAAGGGGATAAGATAAACGAAGACATCCAGGCTCCCATAAACGGAGTCATACCGCCTTCTTGTGAAAGCCTTTTTCCAAAAGTATTAATAAAGTGGAAAGTAATAAAGATTAAAACCGCAAATACAATAGGTAAACCCAGTCCTCCTTTTCTGATAATTGCTCCTAAAGGTGCCCCGATAAAAAACATTAAAAAGCAGGCAAAAGCAATAACAAACTTCTCATAAAGTGCTGTTAGATGCTTATTGATGTCACGCTGTTTATCCTTTAATTCTTGTTGAGTTGATTCTATAGAATAGATAGTGCTGGTCATATTACTGCTCGCCATATCTAAAATAGCCTTTTTTTGTTTAGTGTCATAAAGAGACAAAAGGTCGTTGGGTAATGGCTTTTTTTTCTTTTTTTCTTTTACAACGGCAGCAAATTTCGATAGTCCTGTCCGTTGGTTTATATTTTCAGTAAAGGAAACAACTTCATTGTCCCTGTTTTTATTTAGGGAATCCAGTGTGTAGCGCAATTCGTTTACATTCAGCATGCTGCTGGTGCTGTTGATGTTTTCGCTTTCAGCATCGACCTTGTTTAATTCTGATAAATCAATATTAATGATTTGCTTTTTAAAGGCTCCTTTTACAAAAGGCAATTTAGCTCTGTCTTCGTATTTTTTTGGAGTAACATCCTGATAGTAATATCCATCATTAAGGACCAGTTTTAAAATACTGGACTTTTCGCTGCTTACTAATTTTCCGTTTTTGGCTTTTATGACTGTTTTGTTTTCCCCCATATTCGAGGGTTTTTCATGAATGGTAACACCTGTTAAGATGTTGCCATTTTCTCCGGACTTTTTATTGACCTTGATATTATAGAAGCCGACATCATTAAATTGTCCTTCTGCAATTGCCATGGCAGGTTTGGCCTGAGCAATGTTTTTTCGGAAATTAACAAATTTATATTCGGCAAAAGGAATGACATTATTAGAAAACCAAAAGGCTACAATACTCAATAAAAAGATGAAAATAATCAGTACTCTCATGGCACGCTGAAGAGAAATGCCCGAAGATTTCATAGCGGCAAACTCATAGTTTTCGGCCAGATTGCCAAAAGTCATGATCGAAGCTAACAAAACGGATAAGGGCAGAACAAGCGGAATAATCCTTGGCATGGAAAAAAGAAGGAACTTGACAACCAATATCAAATCCAAATCCTTGCCGGCGAGTTCAGAAATAAATAGCCAGACAGTCTGGAGTATGAATATAAAAAAAAGGATTACGAATACCGTAGTAAACGTAATCAGAAATGTTTTTAGTAAGTATTTGTCTAAAATTTTCAACCTTGTAATTTAATCTAATTTATTGATGTAGTATTTTGGATATTTACTCGCCACAAAGGTAAATTGATTTTTTGATAAAGGCTGATTGGTTTTAAAAGAATTAACGGTTAAAGTTGTTTTTGTTCCGTTTTTTCCTGTTTCAATCAAATTATAGATGTGTTTGGTCTGCACATCGATGCCCAGAAGGATTTCTTTTCTTTGGTCTTTTCCGGAAGTAGGTACTAATTTGATGTATTGAATTTTTCTTCCTTTAACATTTTGAACAATATCCATATTGTATTTGTACCCCGAGTTAAAAAAAGTAAGCATTTTGGAAGGTGTAATAGCATTGTCGTCCTTTTCGTTTACTTTAGAAATAGTAACTTCTTCATCTTCAGGAACAATCGTGTATGTTTTTTGACCATCAAATATTTTAGTAACACCCATGAAATTCAGTACATACTGATTTCCTTTCATAATAACATTTCCTTTGCTGTCCTGATTAATATTTTCTTTGGCGTTGTTTAAAGAATATTTGAAATCAATAGAGATGTTGTCGTAGCTTTTTATTTTGGCTGTTACCTGGTTCAATAAATCTTTGGCTTTTTTATCCTGAGCCTGAACAGAAGTAAAACTCAAAAGCAATAAAATTGCCATTTGAAGTGATTTTTTAGTCATTTTCATGATAGAATTGTTTGTGATTTCCTGAATTTTCGTTTTCATGATGGGTTTAATTTTGTTCATTATTAAAAAATTGATCAAGAGAACTTAAATCTAAGATATTTACAGTTCGGGCTTTACTGCCTTCAAAAGGCCCGACAATTCCGGCTGCTTCCAGCTGATCAATCAGACGGCCAGCTCTGTTGTAACCTAATTTTAATTTTCTTTGCAATAATGAAGCTGAACCTTGTTGAGCATTGACAATGATTTCTGCAGCTTCCCTAAATAAAGTATCTCTTTCAGAAATATCCATATCAAGATTAATGCCAGTTTCCTCTCCAACAAACTCAGGAAGCAAATAAGCTGTGGCATACGCTTTTTGTGAACCAATAAAATCTGTAATTTTTTCGACCTCAGGAGTATCAATGAAAGCACACTGAACACGGACCACATCGTTACCGTTTGTATATAATAAATCTCCACGTCCAATTAACTGATCGGCACCTTGAGTATCTAGAATAGTTCTCGAGTCAATTTTTGAGGTTACCCTAAAAGCAATCCTTGCAGGGAAGTTGGCTTTGATTAAACCTGTAATTACATTTACAGATGGTCTTTGTGTAGCTATAATTAAGTGAATACCAATAGCACGGGCTAACTGCGCCAGACGGGCAATCGGAATCTCAACTTCCTTACCGGCAGTCATAATCAAATCGGCGAACTCATCGACAACTAAAACAATGTAAGGTAGAAATCGGTGACCGGCTTCTGGGTTTAATTTTCTTGATTTGAATTTCTCGTTGTATTCCTTGATGTTACGAACCATAGCATCTTTTAATAAAGAATAACGGTTGTCCATTTCGGTACAAAGAGAATTTAAAGTATTGACTACTTTGGCATTGTCAGTAATAATGGCGTCTTCTGTATCCGGAAGTTTCGCTAAGTAATGTCTTTCAATTTTATTGAAAAGGGTAAGCTCTACTTTTTTCGGATCTACTAAAACAAATTTAACCTCGGCTGGATGTTTTTTGTATAAAAGCGAAGTTAATACAGCATTCAGTCCAACAGATTTTCCTTGTCCTGTAGCACCTGCCATCAAAAGGTGAGGCATTTTGGCCAAATCGACAACAAAAGTTTCGTTGGAAATAGTTTTTCCTAAAGCAATTGGCAGTTCCATTTCAGCTTCCTGAAATTTAGCTGATCCGATAACGCTTTTCATCGAAACCATAGTGGGGTTTTTGTTCGGAACCTCAATACCGATAGTTCCTTTTCCTGGAATTGGTGCAATAATACGAATTCCTAAAGCAGATAAAGAGAGTGCAATGTCATCTTCTAAACTCTTAATTTTAGAAATTCTGATTCCCGCTTCCGGTACAATTTCATATAAGGTTACAGACGGTCCAACTGTTGCTTTTATCTGTGCAATTTCAATTTTATAATTGCGAAGTGTATCTACAATTCTGTTTTTATTTTCTTCTAATTCTTCCTGATTAATGGTAATTCCGCCGGTCGAATATTCTTTTAATAAATCGATGGTTGGGAATTTATAATTGGACAAATCCAAAGTTGGGTCGAATAATCCGAAATCTGCGACTAAACGCGATGCCAGATTTTCTTCGATAATATCTTCTTCTTCAGGTTTCTCGATAACCAATTCTTCGTTGTGATGCACTGTAGGAGTTGTGCTCACTGGATTGATATCCATCTGAACGGGTTTTAAAATCGGATTCAAATCGATTTCTGATGAATTTGAAATCGTAGGTTTTAATGCCTCTTTGTTAATCTCGAATTGTGTGTCTTCGGTTTTTAAATGAATATTGTCTAATTCAGGATCTTCTTCCTCAATGGCAAATTCTTCTAAATTATAAGCGCTTTCAGGTTGTGGAGACGTTTTTATAGCGTTTAATTCTGATTTTAATTCATTTTTGGTGGAATCAAAATAAGACTGGATTTTTTCAGGAGATACCTTTATTTTAAAAATCAGATACACAATTAATCCGAAAAGCAGTGTCAGTAAAGTTCCTGTTTTTCCGATATAATCCTGAAGGAATAAGTTAAGTTCATACCCAATTATACCACCTAGTTCAGGGGCTGATGTGGCAAAAAAACCAAATAATATGGAAACAATTATTATGGCAAATAAATCCCAGAACCAGGTACTTTTTAGCTTTTTGGTTGACATTTCTAAAGCCAAAAATAATCCTGTAAGGAAAAATAGACGTACAAAAATAAAGGAAGCAATACCAAAACCTTTATATACGATTAAATCGGCAAGATAGGCCCCGAATTTTCCGAGCCAGTTTTGCACCACTTCAGTACGATCGTCCAGATGACTGACAGCACTTTGATCAGTCTGCCATTGCCCGTTGATATAAAAAGAAATAAAGGCAACTAATAATGCAATAGAAAATAATACTAAAAGGCAGCCTAAAACAAATTTTTGTTGTTTGGATAAATTCCAGGACCTTTTAGTATCGGTTTTTGATTCGTTTTTTTTGTCTGTAGTTTCTTTTTTGGTTGTTTTTGCCATTCTTGCGTATCCTGTTTTGCCTATATAAATTTTGGTATATAAATAATCAAGCCTATTGCTATTGCTGTCATTGCGGCAAAAAATACTGCTCCGGCAGCAATATCTTTAATAAATCCGATTTTCTCGTGGTAACTTGGGTGAATAAAATCGGCTACTTTTTCTACAGCTGTATTTAATCCTTCTACACTTAATACAAGACCAATTGCAAAGATTTGAAAAAGCCATTCTTCATGAGAAATGTCAAAATAAAAACCGGCAATAGTCAGTAGTATTCCAAGAGAAAACTGTACCATAACGCTGTGTTCGGTACTGATTAATTTTACAGCTCCCTTAAAAGCGTATGTCACGCTTTTAAGTCGGCCTTTAACAAAAGTATTGTCTTTTTGAAATTCCATTTAATGGGATTATAATGCTGCTAAAGCTGCTTCGTAATTTGGTTCGTTAGCAATTTCAGCAACTTGTTCTGTATGTACCACTTTTCCGTCTGCATCAACTACGATGATAGCTCTTGAAAGTAAACCTGCTAATGGTCCGTCAACGATATCTAAACCGTTTGCTTTACCAAAAGAACCTTCCTGAAAATCTGACAAGTTTACTACATTTTCTAAACCTTCAGCTCCACAAAAACGTTTTTGGGCGAATGGCAGATCTCTGGAAATACATAAAACAGTTGTGTTGTCTAAATTACTTGCACTTTCATTGAATTTTCTAACAGAAGTAGCACAAGTTCCTGTGTCAATACTTGGGAAGATGTTTAAAACTAATTTTTTACCGGTGAAGTTGCTTAATGAAGCTACTGATAAATCGTTTTGTACTAATTTGAAATCAGCTAATTGCGATCCAATTGTTGGTAATTCCCCTGAAGTATGAATAGGATTTCCTCCTAAAGTTATTGAAGCCATGTTTTTTATTTAAATTAAATGAGGTTCAAAAGTAAGGATTAATATTTGAATCTAAAAGTATTTGTTGCGGGTTGTGATGACAATTAGGTGAGTTTTAAGATAACGAAAATTTGTAAATTTTAGTATTTTCAATATCAGTCTGAGCGTAGTCGAAGACGTTCTTTGTTCTAAAGCCTTCGATTCGTTCAGGATGATAAAAATTTTGGTCTATCTCTTTATTCTATCATCTTTTCTCTATTTTCTTTTTTCCGCGAGAGGGATGGGAGCAGGCTACCGAAGTAGCGCGGACAGCCCGACAGCATCCCGATGAAAGGGCGTATATGCTCAAAGAAAGTTTGCCCCTTCATCGGGATGGTGGCTCGCCCAAAATAATTAGATAATTAGATAATTGATTATGATTTTGTCGATTTACTTTGCGGGGCTTCGACTCTGCTCAGCCTGACAAAGATTGCCTGAAAACTGAGACTGAATACTGTAAATAAAAAAAAGCGTCCCTAAAATAGAAACGCTTCTTCAGTTGTTTTTCGTTTTTTTAAGTGGCCGACTATTTGTCGATAGAACCTAAAACACGTTTCATAAACGTATTTAAAGCTTCTTTTTTATCTGTTCCCTGGGCAACCAATTTTTGTACTTCAAGAGCGCCGTACATATTCGAAATCAATTCGCCGATTACGTCTAATTCTTCATCTTTAAGTGAAGGAATTTCAGTCATCGCTTCCAGAACTTCGATCGTTTCAATGATATAATCCTGGTCGTTTTCTTCGATGAATTGTGTTAAATGCTTTATTACGGGTAATTTCATATTTAGACTTCTTAGATTTTAGACTCTTTAGACTTTTTAGACTTTTTTAAAGTTTGTAGACAGCATCTAAGATGTCTAAAAATCTAAGCCAGTCTAACTAATCTAAATTTAAGCAATTGCGTTTACAAGATCGATTAAAACTTCTTGTTTGTTAGTCTGCATTTCACCAACTAATTGTCCGTTTACGAAGGTTGCGAATGTAGGCAGATTGCTTACATTAGCTAATTTTCTTGATTCAGGAGAATTTTCTGCATCAACCAAAACAAAAGTGATAGCTTCATTTTCTGTTGCTAATTTTTTGAATTTTGGTTTCATAATACGGCAATTTCCACACCATGAAGCTGAATATTGTACTACTACTTTTTCGTTTTTAGCAACTAAATCTGCTAACGTATCTTCGTTTAAGTCGATTAACATAGTTTTTTGAAATTTAAATATCAATTTCAATGTCAAAAATCAATTTTTTAAGTGATTGATATTTGAGTTCAAATTGAAATTATTGTTTGTTTTTGAAGAGAATTATGAATTTCAATGGCAAAGTCAAATTGAATGTTGAAATTGCCATTGAAATTGTTATTGCAAATTAGTTTGCGCTTAAGTATTCAGCAGTACTAACTCTGTCTGCAGACATAGCTTCTTTACCAGCTTCCCAGTTTGCAGGACAAACTTCACCTTTAGTCTGGATGTGTGTGTAAGCATCAACCATTCTTAAGTATTCGTTTACGTTACGTCCTAATGGCATATCGTTAACACTTTCGTGGAAGATTTTTCCAGTTTCGTCGATTAGGTAAGTAGCTCTGTAAGTTACATTTGAACCTTCTATAATAACTGAATCAGTATCTTCGCTGTAGCTTGTAGATTCGATATCTAAAATACCTAAAATGTTAGCTAAGTTACGGTTAGTATCTGCTAAGATTGGGTAAGTAACACCTTCGATTCCACCATTATTTTTTGGAGTATTTAACCATGCAAAGTGAACCTCGTTTGTGTCGCAAGAAGCTCCGATAACGATAGTATTTCTTTTTTCAAATTCTGGTAATGCAGCTTGAAAGGCGTGTAATTCAGTTGGACATACAAAAGTAAAATCTTTTGGATACCAGAACAATAGTACTTTTTTGTTGTTGTTTACTGCTTCTTCAAAGATGTTGATTTTTAAGTTATCACCCATTTCTGAGATAGCATCTACTGCAATACTTGGGAATTTTTTTCCTACTAAAGACATAATATTCGTTTTACGTTAAAAATTTATTTCTGGTGCAAAAGTAGGACATAAGTATAAGTAGTTATAATAAGATGTGATTATAAAAATTTATAAGTTGATAAATTTTGACTATTTAAAAATGTAATTTACTGAATATCAATATTCACGGGTAAAATTCCCTTAAAAGTATTTTTCTCTAAAAATTGATTTGCAGCTGTTTTTTGAAATTCTTCAAAATCCTGATACGCCTGAATCAGTCCTGAAGCTTTTTTAAGATTCGGAATAAGCGGTAAAACGTACGGATTTCCGAAAACGTAAACAATGCATTTTTTGGTTTCCAATAAATTTGAAAGCAATTCGAAAACTTCATTATTTACTTCGAAATTATTCAAGGGTTTTGCCTTTGGAACAAATAATGAAATGATGATGGTTTCGAAGTTTTCTAATTGTTTTTTTATTGAAGAAATATCCGAATCCTCTAAACTTTCAAAAGCAAATTCTGGTGAAGGTAATGTTGTATTTAAAGTTTTTAAAAATGTGTTTTCTGTATTTTTATATAAACTAAGCTTGGCTAATGTGTTGTTTTTACAAGCTTTAACGGCTAAATCTGAAATTCCGTTGTCTATGATTTTTGTGATGCAATTCTGAGCGATTTCAAGATTTAATTTAGAAGCATTTTCGAAATTCAATTCACCAGAAGCAAAAGTTTCATTCGAAAACAATCCTACTTTTTCTTTTGCTTTTCTAATTCTTTCATAGCTTTCAAAAATACGGTCCGGAGAAGCGTTTTTAAAGATGGCTTCAATTCCTTCCGGAACATTTTCGGCGAAGCATAAAATATCGTTTCCGGCGTTGAAAGCTTCCCATTCTAATTGTCCTTTAGTTTCGTACAATTTAGAAACGCTGTGCATATTTAAAGCATCAGAAATTACTAAACCGTCATAACCTAATTTCTCGCGCAAAAGATCCTGAATAATCGGTTTTGATAAAGTTGCCGAAGTATCTTTTCCGTCATTTAAACTCGGAACAGCTAAATGTCCAATCATAATCGAATCAACATTATTTTCAATTCCTTTGATGAACGGATATAATTCATTTTCTAATAATTCTTCTAAAGTTTCTTTTAAAACTGGTAATCCCAAGTGTGAATCCACGTTAGTATTTCCGTGTCCGGGAAAATGTTTTAAACAGCCTAAAATGCCAACCTCGGACATTCCTTTTAAATATTCAACCGCAAAATGGGCTACTTTTTCTTTGTTTTCACCAAAAGAGCGATATCCAATAACCGGATTATTCGGATTATTATTAATATCAGCCAAAGGCGATAAATTATAATGAATTCCGGCTGCTTTTAAATCCAATCCGATTTGTTTTCCAACTTCGTAAATCAGCTTTGAATTGTTTTCAGGCAGAGCACCAAGTGTGATTGCGTACGGATATTGTGGTGTTTTTTCGATACGCATTGCCAGACCCCATTCGGCATCAATACTAATTAAAAGTGGGGTAGAAGCTGCTTTTTGATAACGAACAATCAGCGCTTTGATTTTTTCGTAACTGTCGTCATTAAAAACAATTTTTTGCTTGCTTTCGTAGTTGGTTGCAGCACTTGCACGACTGTGAAAAAAAGTCAATCCGCCAATATTATAGTCTTTGATAAGGCGTTCGGTTTCCTGAATGTTTTCTTCGGTATCGTTGATGAATACTGCTGGAAAGAAAAATTGTCCTATTCTTTGTCGTAATGCTTCGGCTGTCATTTTCATTATTATAAAGTCTTTTTCATGCAGACACTATTATCCATTTTTTCGTAAGGCGGATAATTGGGTATTATGGTGTAATTTAATTTTTGGTATAAGTTGATGGCTTCGGGCTGGTTTTTTCCGGTTTCGAGAATGGTGTAGGCATAACCAATTTCTTTCGCCCAAATTTCAAGTGCTGCCAAAACTGCCGATGCAATTCCTTTTTTTCTGTGATCAGGATGAACGTACATTCGTTTAATTTCTGTTTTGCCTGGTTCTTTTTCGCGAAAAGCACCACAGCCAACCGGAATTCCGTTCTCGTAATAAACGATAGTATGTTTTATTTTATCGATTTTATTATATTGATTATAAAACGCATGATCTTCGCCATCTCTAATCGCTAAATCCTGATCCAATAAAACAACCAGATTTATAAAATCAATATCGTCTGAGTTGGTTCGTTTTAACGCATTCATGATAAAGTACTTTATTTCAATTTTGCCTTTTTTTGTTTAGCTAATTGCTTTTTGGTTTCAATTGCTTTTTCCAGTCGGTTTTTGAAGCGAAAGAGTTTTGGGAGTCCTTCCAAGCGGTCTTGGATTGTGATTTCTTCGTACACAATAATTGCTTTTTCTAAAACCCGAATTTCATTGTCAAGATCCAGTTGGTTTTTGTAAATGTTGGCCAATCTGTCATAAGGATGATTTCCTTTAAAGTTTTCCGAGACGTTTTCCTCATACAGTTCAATTGCTTTTTCAAGATTTCCGGTTTTTTCGAACTCAGCTCCTTTCAGGTTGCGTTCGGCCTGCAAATTTTCATTGATTTCCATAGGTAAAAGTTTGATTTGGGGTTAAACTTCTTCTGATTTTTTTCCGAAATCCTTCGGGAATATTAAAAAACGTGATAAAATAAGACCTGGAATTGTAGCTATCAAAACCCAAATAAAGAAATTTTGATAACCTAAATAGTGTTGTATATAACCGCTCAACATGCCCGGAAGCATCATTCCCATAGCCATAAAGCCGGTTGCCAGTGCATAATGTGCTGTTTTTGATTCTCCTTCGGCAACATGTATTAAAAACATCATGAAAGCGGTGAAACCAAAACCATATCCGAATTGTTCTAAGATCACAACAGCATAAATGTAATAAATTGATGTTGGGTGAAAAAATGCTAATAAAATGAAACCAATTATTGGTAAATGCATCGCAAGAAACATTGGCAACATCCATTTGGTAAGTCCTTGTTTCGAAATCGCAATTCCGCCTAAAATTCCGCCTAAAGTTAAAGCACCAACGCCAAAAGTTCCATAAATTATTCCAACAGCTTCCGTGTCTAATCCCATTCCGCCTATTTCTTTTCCGTCCAGTAAAAAAGGACTTAGCATTTTAAGCAGCTGCGATTCTCCTAATCTGAAAACCAGAATAAAAGCCAATACCAATCCGATTTGTTTTTTTTTGAAGAAACTGGCAAATACAGTTGCGAAGTTTTGATTATGATGTGCTTCTTTATTTTCTACAGCATTAATTTCAGTTTTAGGTGTAAAAATGAAATTGTAAATTGTAATTAATGTCATCAATAAACCAACTGCAATCATGGTGTACGACCAGGCTTTTGTATTGTCACCGTATTTGTGTTCCAAATAGCCTGCAAACAAAACGATTAACCCATTTCCGGCTAAAAGTGAAAGTCGGTAAAAAGTACTTCTGATGCCGAGAAAAAAAGATTGCTGTTCTTTTTTTAATGCCAATAAATAAAAACCATCGCTGGCAATATCATTTGAAGCTGAAGCAAAAGCCGCTACCCAAAATATTGCTAAACTCATCATGAAAAATCCGTTTGTCGGAATCGTAAAGCCAACCAGTAAAAATGCAATAGAAATGAGTAACTGCATCGATAAAAACCATTTTCTTTTGGTTCCGTTCAGTTCAATAAAAGGACTCCAAAGCGGTTTTATAACCCATGGTAAATACAATAAACTGGTGTAAACACCAATATCTTCATTGGAAATCCCTAAATTTTTGTACATAATTACCGAAACCGAAATGATGACGGCATAAGGCAATCCGGAAGCGAAATTAAGAAGTGGGATCCAAGACCAGGGAGTGTTATCTGTTTTCATCAGGTTGTGCTGGGGAATAGATTTTAAATGTCTTTTTTAAGTCGATAATAGTTGGTGTACTTTCGTTTGCAAAATAGTCAATAAATGTCACAGCACAAGCTTTATACTGATTCATTTTTGCGGCTTGAATCGAAAAAGAAATTGTTCCTGTATTTTGGCATACTACTACTTTTTCAACGATTTGTCTGGGATCAGTAATATCGATTTTCGAAATATGTTCTGCTCCGTAAACCACTATATATCGCACTTTTGTGTTTAAAGGCGATTTGATGTTAAAGGTATAACGCAGGCTGTCTTTTCCGTACTCAGTTACAATCGGTGTATCTATAATAACACGTTTTAAATTAGGAACTGCAGGTGGAAGTGCCGGATACAAATATTGATTTTCTTCTAAATGCCGAACAATATCAAAGTTTTTGTCCATGAACCATTTCGCACTGAAATAAGCACTTCCGCTTACGTTTTTGAAATTTCTCAAATAATCGATCTGATTCGGGATTTCTGACATGAAATTCCAGCTTTTATCACTGTCTCCTCTAATTTTATAGGATGCGTGACCGATGTAAATGGCTGTATTGTTTGAGTTCTCAGACCACCATTTTACTAATTTTGAGTAATTGGCAACACGATTGTTCATGCTCCAATAGAGTTGTGGCAGAATGTAATCAATCCATTTCTGGTCCATCCATAAAACCGGATCTGCATATAAATCGTCATAATTTGAAGTTGATTGTGTCTCGGAACCTTTTGGGTCTACCGATTTATTTCGCCAAACCCCAAACGGACTGATTCCGAATTGCACCCACGGTTTGCTGGCTTTTATAGTAGTAGAAATCGTGTGTACAAAATTGCTCACATTGGCACGTCTCCAGTCGGCAAGTGACAGACCGCTTCCGTATTTTTTGTAGGATGCTGTGTCGTTAAATACTTTTCCGGGAACAGCATACGGATAAAAATAATCATCAAAGTGAATCGCGTCGATGTCGTATTTGTCAACAACCTCTTTCACCACTTTGGTTAAATGCGACTGAACTTCCGGCAAAGCAGGATCGTAATATAGTTTTCCACCATATTCAATCATCCATTCCGGATGTTTGAAAATATCGTGATTAGGGCTTAATTGCTGTTTATTTAAATCGAAAGTCGCACGGTATGGGTTCATCCAGGCATGAAATTCAAAACCTTTTTCGTGTGCCTGCTCAATCATCCAGGCCAATGCATCATAATACGGACTCGGAGCCTGTCCTTCTTTACCAGTTAAAAACCTTGACCAAGGCGCCAGTTCCGTTGGATAAAAAGCATCACCAACGCTTCTAATCTGAACGATTACGGCATTGTAATTCAGTTTTTTGTAAGCCTCTAAAATCTCGATATAATCTGCTTTTTCTTTTTCAACGTTATCAATCGCTGTTTTTGGCCAGTCAATGTTTACTACAGTTGCAATCCAGACCCCTCTAAATTCGTTTTTAGGATGTTTGGCCTTTTCCTGCGAATTGACTTTCAATCCAAAGAAAAATAAAAATAGAATAGAGAATATTAGGTGCTGATTTTTATGCATTTCAATCTTTTTTAACAGAAACCAAAAATAGTTTTTTTAACGGACTATCGTAAATAATTCAGAAATTATAATTTAAACGCTATTTATTTGGTTTTCATGTAATTCTTTTGGCTTTTTATACGATTAGTTTGTAACTGAATTTGATTATTCATTTTTGAAGCAGAACGATTAGGCTTTTCCTGTGAGTATCGTCCCGCTTTCCGCTACAAACGAAGTTTACTGAACTCCGATTAAAAATAAAAATTAAGTGAAGTAATCTTTTGTGCCGAACCCCGGCACAAAAGGATTTCTACTTCAATCGGGGCTAAAGAGAAACATTTTGCTTTTTTGAGAACATTCCAAAATAATAATCCAAGGTTAATTTTAATTCGGAAACGAAATTTTACCCATCGTTACAGAAGGAATTCCTTTGTTTGTACCAAAATTATAATCTCCGCCCGCAACCGTTTCATTGGCTAAAACCGCAAATAAAACCGCTTCTTTGGCATCGCTTAAAATGCCCAGATCATCGCTTTTTTGAAATTCGCAAGGCAATAATTCTTTTAGCCATTTGACCAATAACGGATTGTTTGTACCGCCTCCTGATATATATACTTTAAAATCCGTAATTGGTGCTCCAGTGTTTTTAACCACAAACTGAATTGCTTCGGCAATTGTTTCTGCGCTCAGTCGTGTTAAAGTAGCCAGCAAATCTGGTGCCGAAATGTTTTCGAGATTGGTTTTTGAAAGTGCCGAATCAACAAATCCTTTATTGAACAATTCCTGACCGATGGTTTTTGGAAAGCTTTTCCGGAAGAAAGCATCGTTTTTTAGTTCCGACAAAAGGGTTTGATTTACGGTTCCGCTTTGGGCGATTTCGGCATCTTTATCGTAACTTTTTTCAGGGAAATACTGTTTGGTGAAAATGTCGATTAAGGTATTGGCTGTTCCGGTATCGGTAACGAAAACTTCCTCGGCGTTTAGGGAAGCAGGCAAATACGTGAAATTCGCGATTCCGCCCATGTTGAGCATGATGCGGTTTTCACCTTTTTTGCTGAATAATAAATAATCGCCATAAACCGCCAAAGGTGCGCCTTCGCCACCCGCAGCAACGTGTTTTTGCCTGAAATCGGATAAAGTTATAATTCCGGTTTTTACAGCAATATGATCGCCATCACCAATTTGCAAAGTCGCATTTGGGAATTTTTCCTGCTGATGCAAAAACTTTGGAGCGTGCAAAACCGTTTGACCGTGCGAGGCGATTAAGTCAACTTCGTGTGCGGGAATATTCCATTTTTTAAGACAATCGTTGACCATTCCGGCGTGCAAAAGACCAATCCATTCGTTTAGTAAACCCAAATGCTGAAAATCGATTGTTTTCTGTGCAAACACTTTACGGATTTCGGTTTTAATGTCTTCGGTATAATTGATGGTTTCGAATTCCAGAATTTTTACAGCCGTATTTTCGCCCGCTCCAGAAATAGCACAAAGCGCAATATCAAGCCCGTCAAGCGAAGTTCCGGACATTAAACCTATTATTTTTCGGGTCTCTTTTTGAGCGATTTTATAAAGAGAACTTATGTTTTTATTCATTAAAATAATGTTTTAAGGAAGTGTTGTTTTGGTAATGCTAAAATGAGATTTATTTGGGGATAAATTTAGGCAAAGTTGGGGATTTTTTTGGGTAGGGAAAAACGGGTATATGTACTTGCTCTTTTTCTATTATTTATTGTTACACTTGTTTGTAATGAATTTTAGTGAAATATGGTTTTCCGTAAAAAAGATTATTATTGAGTGCTGATATTTGTTTCATTATCTAACACTTACTACTAATCTTAACCTTTGTATAGCCATGGAAAAAATAACGGTAAAAAATCTGATAAAATTTAGAGGAAAGAATGATCAGACAAAAATAACTTTTGTAAATAATCTTAAAAAGGAGAAAATAAAGTCTGCTGATGATTCTGGAGGAGATTATTGGATTAGCTGTTTGAGTGCAATTAGAAATACTTTTAAGTATGACAATGTAGAATTGTTAGAAGAAAAAATTAGTCTATTGCAAGATAAGATTAGAGTTGAAGAAGATGGAAGAATAAAAGATCAATTTCAAAGAAATTTAGATATTGTAAGTAATTTTAGGGATTATGATTTTCAACATTTAAAACCAAATGTTGATTTGACTTTTCTTACGCAACGAAAGGACCATGCAATACTTAATATTAAAGGATTTCCAATTGAAGCAAAACCATGTCATATTTTTTCATTTTCAAATAATAATAGCGAGGAAATTGGAGGAATTTGGTTTGTGTCTCAACTAAAAGGCTTCACTAAAAATGAATTAGGAATGTTTGTAGATGTGCTTTATCGTTATTTAGATAACCATTATTCAGATGATTTTTTTGTTAATCCTAATTATTGTATTGCTGTGGACCTTTATAACGGACAAGAAATAAACTACACTGAAATTCAGAATGGCAAAATCCCAGCATTGATCGATTCAACGTTAGATGATTTAAAAGAATTTTAAAATTAGAAATTAAGTTCAAAATGTAGAATTTGTGCAGAGGATAAAATAAAATTACTGTCGCCACACAGCACTAAAACAGATTTGGACATTGACTTAATGGAAGTTGGTTTTGTATTTGGGACGATGTAGTAAATCCAAATTATGTACTTAATTTAGTCTAAAATAATACTGATTATCAAAGTGTTTTTGTAATTATAATCAACATGAAAGTAAATCCGAAAATTTATAAAATAGACAAATCCAAAAGATTGTTGAAAACATATGCAAATTCTGAAGAGATATGCAAAGCAATTGTAAAAGTATCAAGATTAAAATCTGACCCGAAATTTCAACTTAGAGAAACAGATTATCGCATCGAAAGAGATGACGAAAACGATTTGTGGTTTTTTCTTTACATTTATAAAACGCAAGATGTCGAATCAGAATGGATTAATTTTTTTCCCTCAAATTTTACAAAGGATGCGGATTTTAATCAGCAGAAAGTATCTTTGATTTTTTTCGTGGAATTTCAAAAACAACTTTATTGCATTATTGGAGGAAGTGCGTTTAGATATATTCAGCCATACATTGAAGAAGATTTTGGAATAAATATTTACTCAAGGATATTGGATCCGGAGAATGATGAACTTCTTAGCATTCGGACAAGAAATATTACTGGTAAGATAGCTGTCAATTCCAATTATTACAAAAACAATTTTAAATTAATTGACCATATAAAATTTGGAACAGTTCCAACTGAAATAAGTGTCAAATTACACAACGATATAAACGATTATTTCAGTTCATTAAAGAAAGATACCGGAAATGTTCAGATTCATGTATCAAGTTCTATAAAGTTTCGAAAAGTAATAGAATATGTTGATTTAATAGAAGTTGTTAAAGAGTTGAAATTTATTGAAGAACTTGAAAGAAAAGATTATTTAACTACTTATGAAAAAATAAATGATTATAACCTGATTGAAAATACATTTACAGAAACCTTAGTCACTACAATCTTTAATGATGTCAATAATACCTTACAAGCTACCATTAATCCTATAAATAAATTCCACTTTGAATTCTGTCACCCTTCAAAACTTGAAGAGTTTTATGAAGCAGATTATTTTGAATTATTAGAATTAGACGATGATAAAAAACAAAATTTATTTGCAAAAATAAATGACCGGAATAGAATTTATTTTCAAGTATTATCGAGAGCAGTAAATCGATTTGGAGCTAATATGGCAATTGACGAATTTAAGTATTTTCTATTCGGTGTCAGAGTTAGAAGTTATAAAAACGGAGTGAGAAAAAACTTAACTTCTGGAATGTTTCTTCATCATTTTAATACCGAACTCGAAATTAATCAAAGACCAATATTTTTACTAGATAATAATTGGTATTTTTTACAAGATTCTTTTCTGAAAGATTTGAATAGAACTTGCGAAAGAATTCTCAAAAATTTTAAAGCACCAAATTCATTGTTAACCAAAATATGGAATTTAAAGAAAGAGAATACAGAAAAAAAATATAATTTGCTTTACAAGGACTTAAAAAATTATCTAGTATTTGATACAATTGCTATTAGCGGAATTGAGTTGTGCGATATAATAAAATATGATGCACAAAACGTATATTTAATTCACGTTAAACGAGGTTTTGACTCGTCTATGCGTGAGTTATACAATCAAATAATCCTTTCAGCGAGAAGAGTTGAAGAATCAAGATCGAGTACAGACAAAACTTACTTAAAGAACTGTTTTAATTCATTAATCAAAAAGAAGCAAGGTAATTCTATTGATTCAGTTGAAAATTTTTTAGAACTATTTCAAAAAAATATAAAATATGTAATGGCTTTCTCTAATAGTAATTCGAATAATGCAATTGAAGATCAAATTGGAAAAGTCAAATCAAGTATTGCGAAATTCTCGGTAATTCAAACATCAAGCGAAATGAGATCCAACTATTTCGAATTACTTTTTACTCAAATTGAACATTCATAATCCTTGTTTATCATAGCGAAAAGTATTCGATAAATCTTTAATAAAAAAATGAGCAAATTCAAAAATATAGATTCAAAACTTTCTGATTTAGCAAATAAGCTTAATGGGAGATTAACTAAAGATAGACCTAGTTATCCAAAATCATTAAGAACATTTGAAGAAAGAAGAATTGATTGGGTAGAAAATGACATAATGAAAGCCATTATAATTCAGCCGAATTTTGAAATAAATGGTGTGAATTCAAATATTTGGAATTTCATAAATCTTGCTATTTATGACGATGGTTTTTCAATTTCAAATCCAAAATGGATGAAGATATTAGTTGATCAAAAAGATTTTAGTTTTGTTGAAGACAACATAGATAATTTACTTTTAAAGTCTGAAGAGAATTTATGTAATATTTCAGTTTCAGACTTGTTATAATTTAACCGATTTCAATCCGATAGCGCGAATTTTTAATCCGTGCCCACCACGACTGAACATAAGAAAAGCAAAAAAATATACTTTGCGGGGACGAATTACAAATTCGCACTATCGTTGTATCAATTAGGATAAAAAAGACTATTATCATCTGATTGAAAAATATTTTTCTTAAATTAGAGAAACAATTAAATTCAAAAAACATGAATTCATCAAAAATAATAGGAATAATTCTGATCGTTATTAGTCTCGGTGTCGGGTATGTAGGTATCAACAAAATAGCTGATAATACAAAAGAAATTAATTTATTAGGACTAAAAATTGACGCATCCAACGAATCCGGTAAAGAACAGGGATACCTTTATTTAGGAGTGGCCGTCATTTTACTTGCGGGCGGAATTTACACGGTCAACAAATCAAAGTAAAGTGCAGTAAGTAGATATTGTAAATATTGCATGAGGCATTGTTGGGTAACTATTTCTTGTAAATTAATTTTCCCAATAACCTTCTTATGAAACCTAGAGCCCTAGCCCTGATGGCAGCGGCATCCTTTTGTGCCGGGGTTCGGCATAAAAGATACAGCGTACAGCAGGAATCAGCTCCTGTTCATAACAAACTTATTAAACACAAAAACCGCCTCAAATAGCACTTTGAGGCGGTTTTTTATGATAAAACAGAATTGCTTTTAGAATTTATATGTTACACCTACTCTAAAGTTTCTTGGTGGCTCGGTTTGCCAGTAATAGACTCCATTACTAACCCATTGGTAGAAGGAACCGCTATACAAATATTCATCTAAGATATTAAAGACATTAGCCGTTACTTTGAATTTGCTTTTTTCATACGACAATCCGCCATCTAATTTAAAATAATTAGGTAATTTTTCTAATCCTTCGCTCCAGGTATCAGTTTGACGTCCTGCAAGATATGTTCCTCCAATAGATGCACCTAAACCTTTTAATATTCCGGTAGGAACAGTATAGTTTAGCCATGCATTTGCTACGTGTTTAGAATATCCCGGAACTATATCACCTTCAGTAAAAGTGCTGACATTAGCTTCTGTTACTTTTGATTCCGTAAAGGCATAATTAGCAATTATGTTTAGACCATCAACTATTTTACCTCTTAAGTCAACCTCAAAACCTTCAGCTGTTTTTTCTCCTAATGTTGTACTGTAAACAACTCCCGGTACATAAAAATCGTCGTCAGGTCCTGGTTGAACAGGATCTGTAGTAAGTTCATTTTGTTTAATGATACTATATGCAGAAAGGGTGGTGCTCCAGGTACCGTTAAACCAATCTTTTTTAATACCTATCTCACGGTTTGTACCTGTAAGTGGTTTTATGTTTTCTGTAGGTCTCACTCTTCCGGACTGTGGTGTGAATGCCTGATCGTACACTCCATAAACAGCCAAAGAAGGTGTTACTGACCAGCTTAATCCTATACGAGGCGTAATGTGGCTGTCTGCAGCCGGATCACTATAACTGCTGGTTTGTTTAATCCAGGTGTAACGTGCTGCTAAAGTAAGTCTTAATTTATTTTCAAAGAAGCCTAATTCATCCTGAACATATCCGGCTGCAAATTGCTGACCATATAATCCAGCTGCCCTTTGGCTTAAAGGTGTACTTTCATCAAAATTTGGCAGCCCGTTTGCCGGTGTTCCATAATCAGGATTTAAAACATTAAAAGGATCTTCTAAAGTATCTAATGCGTGAGTTTGTCCCCAATCGGCCATATAATCTTTTCTCCCTAAATCCATACCTCCTAAAAGTTTGTGACTTACAGGGCCTGTATTGAATTTTCCATTCAGGAAAATCTGACCTAAAAACATATCGCTTTCTGCATCCCAAATACTAACACTTCTGATAATTTCTCCCTGAGACAAAACTTCAGTATCTAAAGAACCATTTGCGTCAGTGTCAATACTTACAGGACCAACCGCTCCTGGCCAGGAGCTGTAACCATCCATTAAATATTTAAAATAGGAAGTCTGGGCTGTTAATTTCCAATTATCATCAAATTTATGTTCAAACATTAAAAAACCACTGTGGTCATTAATTTTTGTATCAGGTAAACCTGGCTGAGTCATAGTAAAATCAACAGGTGTAGTAGCATAGCCTTCATTTGCTGAACTAAAAACATAATATGAACCTACTTCACTTGTATTAGCAAACTGTCCGTTATATTCTACTGTTACTTTTGTTTTATCGCTCAATTGATAAGAAATAACCGGTGCTATTACGTAGCGGTCATTATGTTCATAAGGTCTGTGAGATCCCTTTTTTTGAAAGGCACCATTAAAACGGTAAAGGAATTTTCCGGCTTTATCAAATTTTCCGTCTAAGTCAATACTGGCACGATAAAAATCGAAACTTCCTGCTAAAACGCTAGCTTCACCTTTAGTAATTCCGGTTGGTTTTTTGGTAACTACATTGTAAAGTCCACTTGGGTCTCCACTAGATAACATAAATCCGGCAGGACCTTTTACAAATTCGATATGATCGACAAAACTCATGTCTTCTGTAAGTGGTCCCCAGAAAGAAGATACTACGTTAAAGCCATTCCTAAATGCCTGAATTTGTGATCCACGCATGGAGATATTAGTATACATATCGCCCCAGTGCTCTAAACGAACAGCTCCACTCACGTTACGAATAACTCCGTCGCTCATACTGGTAATTTGCTGATCTTTTAATGTTTGAGAACTAACAATCTGAATATTCTGAGGGATTTCTAATACCGGAGTCTGAAGGCGTAAAGATAAAGACGGTTTGTCCTGTTTGTATTTGTTTTTTGTAATAATAACTTCATCAAGATCTTCCTGACTTTCAGAAAGTGCGAAGTTTTTTGTAGTCGTCTGATTTGCTAAAACCTCGATTTTTTCTTCTACCGATTTAATTCCGACTGAATTAATGCTAATAGTGTAGCTTCCCTGTTTAACATTTTTGATCTCATACTGTCCGTTTGCATTAGTAACAGCAGTGTATTTTGTTCCTTTAAGTTTGATTGAAATGTTTTCAGCAGGAAGATTTCCACTTAAAGACACTTTTCCGCTTATTTTTCCAAGTTCCTGACTTATCATGCTGAGTGAACTTAAAATCAGTAAACTGAATAACAATTTTTTGATGGTATTTATTTTCATCTTTGGTTGGGTTAATTTTTTATGACGCAAAAATAATGGCAAATATCTTTTTATCCAAATTATTTTTAATTATTCTAAATAAACTTAGTGTTTCCGGAATTGATTTAGACATTTTTACACTACCAATTAATAATAAATGCAAAAAACACACTTATTAAACATACTGAAAGCCTAAATACAGTAGAAGTTCGCAGTATTATGGCATAAACATTGAAAAATCAGTACCTAATTTTCTTAATTTAGAATAAAAACAAAGGAAATAAGAGTATTTTTGTACCCCAAAAACACATCCGTTTTAAGTTATAAATTCAAATCAGAATGTCAATAATTAAGGAGTTAGAACAACTGTCTGCATCATTAGAAGGAACACTTTTATACGATGATCTTCATAAAACGCTTTATTCAACAGATGCTTCGGTGTATCGAATTAAACCCAATGCAGTGGCAATACCGAAAACGACTGTTGATATTGCCAAACTAATCAAGTTTGCAGCTGAACATAATATGTCTGTTACGCCAAGAACTGCGGGAACCTCGCTGGCTGGACAGGCGGTTGGAGATGGATTGGTAATTGATGTTTCGAAACATTTTACTAAAATTATTTCGTTTGATGCCGAAAAGAAAACTGTTACGGTTCAGCCCGGTGTAATTCGCGACGAGCTGAATTTATTCCTAAAACCTCACGGTGTATTTTTTGCCCCGATTACATCAACCTCAAATCGTGCTATGATTGGTGGGATGGTGGGAAATAATTCTTCCGGGACGACTTCGATTCGGTATGGTGTAACGCGTGATAAAATTGCGGAAGTAAAAGCGATTTTGAGCGACGGTTCTGAAGTGGTTTTTAAAGACCTGACTTCGGATGAATTTATAGAAAAAACAAAAGGCGATACTTTAGAAAATAAAATATACAAAACGATTTACGATGAGCTTTCGATTACAGCCGCTCAGGAAGAAATTGTAAAAGAGTTTCCGAAGCCTGAAATTCATCGTAGAAACACCGGTTATGCGGTTGATATTCTGCTAAAATCGGAATTGTTTGGCGGAACAGAACCAACAATCAACCTCGGGAAACTACTTTGCGGAAGCGAAGGCACTTTGGCGTTTACAACTGAAGTGACACTGAAAGTAGATGATCTTCCGCCTGCGCACAGTATTATGGTGGTTGGACATTATCATACGATTCAGGAATCTTTAGAGTCTGTTGTGGTCGCAATGAAGCATCATTTGTACACCTGCGAAATGATTGACGATACGATTTTAGATTGTACCAAAACGAATCGGGAACACGTAAAAAACAGGTTCTTTTTGCAAGGAGAACCCAAAGCAATTATGTTGTTTGAGGTTGCAGCGCATACTTTAGAAGATGCAGAAAATCAGGCAAATGCTTTAATAGCAGATTTAGAAAAAAATAATTTTGGTTATGCAAGTGTAAAGATTTACGGAGCTGATATTGATAAAGCCAACGAACTGAGAAAAGCCGGTCTGGGACTTTTAGGAAGTATTGTAGGTGACAATAAAGCGGCAGATTCTATTGAGGATACTGCTGTGGAATTGAGCGATTTACCAGCGTATATTGCAGAATTTTCAGCAATGATGTTAAGCCACGGTCAGGAAGCGATTTATTATGCGCATGCGGGCGCGGGAGAGCTGCATCTTCGTCCGGTTTTGAATTTGAAAAAGACTGAGGATTTAAAATTATTCAGAACCATTGCAACTGAAGTAGCGCATTTGGTAAAAAAATACAGGGGTTCTTTAAGTGGTGAACACGGAGACGGAATTGTACGTGGAGAGTTTATTCCTTTTATGATTGGTGAAAAGAATTACGAATTACTAAAAAGAATCAAATTAGCATTCGATCCGAATTCGGTTTTGAATATCGGGAAGATTGTCAACGCTGGGAAAATGGACGAAAATCATCGTGTAATTTCCGGAAGAGTTGAACCGGATATTAAAACGTTCCAGGATTTCTCAGACAGTTTGGGGATTTTGCGTGCAGCTGAAAAATGTAACGGTTCCGGTGATTGCAGAAAATTACCATCGGCAGGTGGAGCAATGTGTCCGAGTTATCGTGCCACCCGAAATGAAAAAGAAACCACTCGTGCCAGAGCAAATGCTTTACGCGAATATCTGACGTATTCTGAAAAAGAAAATAAATTCGACCAGAAAGAATTATACGAAGTTTTTGAGTTGTGTGTAAGCTGTAAAGCCTGTGCCAGCGAATGTCCGAGTAATGTGGACGTAGCTACTTTAAAAGCCGAATTTTTATACCAATATCAAAAAGCAAACGGATTCTCTACCCGAAATAAAATTTTTGCCAACAATGCCAAACTAAATAAAATGGGAAGCATATTCCCATCGATTACGAATTTTATTTCGAATCAGTCTTTAGTGAAAAAAACAATGGGAATTGCGCCTGAAAGGCAGGTTCCGTTATTAGCGAAAAAGACTTTTAGAAAATGGTTTCAGAACCATAAACCCTCAACTACGGATTTTCCAAACGGAAGATTGTATTTGTTTGTAGACGAATTCACGAATTATTACGATGTGAATATCGGAATTGATGCCTTCGAATTATTAACAAAACTAGGGTATCAGGTTTTAGTTATAGATCATGAAGAAAGTGGAAGAGCCTATTTGTCAAAAGGATTTCTGGAAGAAGCCAAGAAAATTGCCAATCACAATGTAAATGTATTTAAAGATCTGGTTTTAGGAAATGCGCCTTTGGTGGGAATAGAACCTTCAGCCATTTTGACTTTTAGAGACGAGTATCTTCGTTTGGCAGATGATAAAGAAGCTGCTGAGAAATTATCCGGAAATACTTTTACGATAGAAGAATTCTTTAAAAAAGAAATCATTGATGGTAAAATCACACCAGAATCCTTTTCTGAAGAAACTAAAGAAATCAAAATTCATGGGCATTGCCATCAAAAATCATTAAGTTCTGTTGAAGCGACTTTTGCGATGCTGAATCTTCCAAAAAACAATACGGTTACAATTTATAATTCAGGCTGTTGCGGAATGGCGGGCTCTTTTGGTTATGAAAAAGAACATTATAATGTGAGTATGCAAATGGGAGAAGATACATTGTTTCCTAAAGTTCGTAATACTGCTGAGAATGTAAAAATCGCAGCTGCAGGAACAAGCTGCCGCCATCAGATTTATGATGGTACGAGTAGAGAAGCCCAGCATCCGGTTAGTATTTTGAGAAGCTGTCTGAAGTGAAATGTTTGTTGTAAAATGTAAAAAGTTAGCCCCCGATTAGGCTAAAAATAAAAAATAATATTCTCGCAGATTTGGCAGATTGAGCAGATTTAATTCAAAAAATCTGCATAAAATTTTAATTAGTTAGGAAATCCGCTATATCTGCTAAATCTGCGAGAAAAAATATCCCCCACAGATTTAGAAAACATAATTCGTGAATTACTTTGCCTATTCGCTATCAATCGGGTTGTGTCAGAAAAATTATTTCAAGCTTACTTTTTTACCCGTTTCAGCAGCTTTATAGATGGCGTTGATGATTTTTACATCTTTAATTCCTTCTTCGCCCGTAATATGATTGGGAAGTTTTTTGTTTGCTAAAATAACTTTACAGATTTCATCCATTTGGGTTTGCTGTTGGTTTATAACCGGAAAATTAAATGCTTTACCATCAGATCTTTTACCTATAAAAGGACCATAACTCACAGCAGGACTCATTTCGAAGAAACCTTCATCCGCAGCAGCGTGAAATCTATCGATACCAAAACCGCAAGAACTGCTACAATTTGCAACGGCACCACTCGGAAATTGCATTTGCCATGTGATATTTTCTTCCACTTGTGCAAATCTATTTTTATCGTTCACAGTTCCAAATTGCGCTGTTACAGCAATTGGTTCCTCTCCTAAAACATAACGGGAAACTTGTATGCAGTAAATTCCTAAATTGATTAGGCAACCGCCGCCAGCCCATTTTTTCGTAAGTCTCCATTCGTTTCGTGCGTTTAAATCAACAGGTTTAGTAACATCATGAATATCATATGTACTATATCCTAAAGAAGCCTCAATATAACGAACCTGTCCTAAAACCTTTTCCTGTCCCAGTCGTTTTATTTCTAAATGATTAGGTTCGTAATGCAGGCGATATCCCATTGCTAATTGTACATTGTTTTCGTTGCAGACTTTAATCATTTCTTCACAATCTTCAATAGTAATTGCCATTGGTTTTTCGACAATAACATGTTTTCCTGCTTTTGCGGCGCGAACGGTAAACTCTTTGTGAAGTGCATTTGGAGTTACAACATACACTAAGTCAATATCTTTGTTTTTTACGATTGAATCGAAGTTTTCGTAGTTGTAAATGTTTTTTTCAGCGATATTATATTTCTTTTTCCATTTTTCAGCTTTAGAAGGTGTTCCTGTAACAATTCCTGTAAGCTGACAATATTCTGAAACCTGAAGACCTTCAGCCAGTAATGAAGCGTAGTTTCCAAGACCACAGAGGGCAATATTTAATTTTTTCCCGGTATATGATTTTTTATTTTCTGCAGGTTCAGCTAAAAAGGATGGAAGCGTTGTCATAACTACTGAAGCACCAACTCCAACTCCAAATTTATTCACAAATGACCGTCTTGAAATTTTTCCCATTATAGTTTATTTTAAAATTAAGGATCAATTTATTAGTAAACTAATTTTGAGAAATGTTACATCTGAAGATTTTTTAGGTTATTTGTTAATTGATTAGGAAATAAAAAGTCAAAAAAGCAATGTTTAAAAGATGATTTTGAATATTCTATCAAAGGAAAATAATTTGTGAATTGGGAACAATAAAACGACACAAAATAAAAAACGTTTTATAAATTTGAAATAAAGATAATTTTTGCATTATTTGCAAAATAAAAGAGTAAAGTCTGAAATATATTAATTTATAAACGCGAAATCACGTATGGCATTATCAGGTTTATTTCGAAAAAAAACAGTACAGGATATTCTGAAGCAGGTTGCACAAAATGAAACGGATGGTCATAATGCATTAGGAAAACATTTAACCACGAGGGATTTAACAGCATTTGGAATTGCAGCTATTGTTGGGGCAGGGATTTTCAGTACCATTGGAAAAGCCAGTGCCGATGGAGGGCCAGCTGTTATCTTTCTGTTTCTTTTTACAGCTTTAGCCTGTAGTTTTGCTGCCTTTGCCTATGCCGAATTTGCCTCAATGGTTCCCGTTTCCGGAAGTGCTTATACTTATTCATACGTTGCTTTCGGTGAATTAATTGCTTGGATTATCGGCTGGGCTTTAATTATGGAATATGCCGTAGGAAATATAACTGTTGCAATATCGTGGAGTGATTATTTTACGGGATTGCTCCAGAGTGGTGGCATTCGTTTGCCGCAATGGATTCAGATGGATTATTTAACTGCTTCAAACGGTTATAAAGACGCAATGGCTTTAATGCAGGGAGGAAAAACTTTTGAAAATTTAGATGCAGGATTACAAACTGCTTATACAGCCTGGAAAACGGCACCTCAAATTGGTTCTTTCCATTTTGTAGCAGATTTACCGGCATTGTTCATAATCGTTTTAATTACAGCTTTGGTTTACCGTGGAATGAAAGAATCACGTAATGCCAGTAATTTAATGGTTGTAGTGAAACTTTGTATTGTACTTTTAGTAATTGCAGTTGGCGCTTTTTATGTAGATACTGCGAATTGGGATCCGTTTGCACCAAATGGAGCAAGTGGTGTTCTAAAAGGAGTTTCGGCAGTTTTCTTTGCTTATATTGGTTTTGATGCAATCTCTACAACGGCCGAAGAATGTAAAAATCCGCAAAGGGATTTACCACGCGGAATGATGTGGGCCATTATTATCTGTACCATTTTATATATTGCAATTGCTTTAGTTTTAACGGGTATGGTGCGTTACAACGAATTGAATGTTGGTGATCCGTTAGCATTTGTTTTCGAAAAATTAGACTTAAAATGGATGTCCGGAATTATTGCAGTAAGTGCAGTTGTGGCTATGGCAAGCGTTTTATTGGTTTTCCAGATGGGACAGCCTCGTATCTGGATGAGTATGAGCCGTGATGGTTTGTTGCCAAAGAAATTTTCTACAGTGCATCCACGATTCAAAACACCATCATTTGCAACCATTGTAACCGGATTTGTAGTAGCGGTTCCGGCTTTATTTCTAAATCTTACAATGGTAACTGATTTATGCAGCATCGGAACTTTATTTGCCTTTGTTCTGGTTTGTGCCGGAGTTTTAGTGTTGCAGAATAAACCTGAGATTCCAAGAGGAAAATTCAAAACCCCATACGTAAATTCTAAATATATTTTACCTGTTTTAATTATTGCAGGATTGTATTATGCTTTTGCTTTCAATACCAAAGCCACAATGTCTTTTATTAATAATGATGCACAGATATACGATGCAACTTCTATTGTGACTTCTTTGGACAAAGAAGAATCGGTTAAAGTTTTCGATTATTTAAAAGCCATAGATGTTAAAAATAAAACGGCAGAAACTTCAGATTTAGAACATTTATTGGGACAATATCAGGACGACGATGCACAATATGCTCAGGTTGTAAAAGAATTACCGATCAGGAACTCTCTGAAATACGAATCAGGATTTAGTTTGTTCAAACACAAAATCCCAATGTGGATTTTCCTATTCGTTTTGGTAGGATTAGCAGTTTGGGCTTTCAGGAGAAATCTTTCGTTGATTCCGCTATTAGGCTTAATCTGCTGTCTTTACATGATGGCTGAATTAAGTGTCTGGAACTGGATTTACTTTACCATCTGGTTATTAATCGGATTGTTGATTTACTTTGGCTATAGCCGAAAAAACAGTAAACTGAACTTTGTAGAAAAGGTATAAGTTTAGGGTTATGAATTATAAATGAAAAGCCGTTTTGAGATTGGTCAGAACGGCTTTTTTATTAAAGTATTTTATAAAAAGCATCTCATTTTTTAAAGCTTTTTCTTAGGTTTGTTTTTAGTAAATTTAAATTTTAATACATGAGTTTTCTTAGCAAAATGTTGGGTAAAAAAGAATCTCTAATAAATTCATACAATGATTTCTGGAACTGGTTTTTAAAACATGAAAAAGAGTTTTTCAAAGTTGTTCAAAATGGCATCAATATAGATCAGGATTTCTTTAAAAAATTAAGTCCAAAATTGGACGAAATTCATGATGAAATTTACTTTTTGGCAGGAATGTTTGATGAACATACTGCAGAGTTAATTTTAACCCCTGATGGTGCAATTAGAAATGTTTTTTTAGTAGAGGAACTAGTAGCTGCGGCTCCTGAAATTAAAGGTTGGAAATTTACTGCTCTTAAGCCCTCATCTGATATTAATGATGTTAGTATTAGCATGGGAGACTTTGAATTCAATAGTGATAATTTAAAGTTTTATCCTAATTTACATAAAGATTATCCAGATGAAATTGATTTAACAATTGTCTATGACGATTTTATTGAAGATGAAAAGGCAATGCAAACTAATGGTATTTATATCTTTCTGGATAATTTTTTAGGAGAATTACATTCCATTACTTTAATAGATAGTTTAAAGGTTGTTAGTGAAAATGATATTTCAGAGGAATTAATTCCTATTGAAAAATTAAAAGATTATTTAATCTGGAGAGAAAAAGAATTCGTAGAAAAATATGAAGGTGTAAGGCATGATACTGAAAATGACAATTATTCAAGTCTGGAAGCAAAAACAAAAGACGGGGAAGTTGTTTTAGCCATAGTTAATAGCGATCTTATACACTGGGATAAAAAAGCTTCCCATCCCTGGGTTGTAAGTATAGAAATTCCATTTGACGGGAGTAATAATAACGGAATTCCTGATAATGAAACTTATCAATTATTGAATGAGATTGAAGATGAAATAATGTTTGAGCTTAAAGATTTGGATGGTTATTTAAATGTGGGCAGAGAAACAAGTTCGGGTAAACGAGAAATTCATTTTGCTTGTAAAGAATTTAGAAAACCACCGAAAGTTTTAAACGAAATTATTAAGAAGTATAATCAGTTTGAGGTAAGTTACGAAATATATAAAGATAAATATTGGCAGTCCTTCAAACATCTTGAACATAATTAAAATAAGAAGCCGTTCTGCGATTAATCAGAACGGCTTCTTATTTTTTTTTTCAAGCAGATTCTGCAGTTTAAGGCAGATTTAATAGATTTTTTATAAAAACAGATTAAGAAATCTGCTTAAATCTTTTAAAATCTGCGTAAAAAAAAACTTAGCGATTCTCTGTGAAAACCCTCCGTGAATCTCTGTGAAATAATTTTTACAAAATCCCAAGCTCTACCATACAAGCCTTCATCATCTCATAAGTGCGCTCAATATTATTATCCAAACCAATAGAAAACCGAATCAACCCATCCGTCAATCCCATTTCAGCCTGTTCCTCTAACGGAATTTCGCTAGAAGTCGATGTTCCCGGTGCGCTGAACAACGTTTTATAAAAACCCAAACTTACCGCCAGATAACCTAAGTTTCTGGTCTGCATCAATTCCATCAATTCATTGGCTTTTGCTAAACTTCCAACATCAATAGTCATCATTCCCCCAAAACCATATTCCGGATTTATCATTGTTTTATACAATTCATGACTTGGATGACTTTTTAATCCCGGATAAACCGTTTTTAAACCATCATTTTCAAATTTTTTAGCCAGATAAGCAGCATTACAGCTGTGTTGCTTGATTCGGATATGAAGTGTACGAAGGTTTTTCATCACACTCGCAGAACGCAGACTGTCCATAGTTGGCCCCAAAAGCATGCTCGCTCCGGAATTAACATTTTTAAGCGAATTAATAAATTCCTTAGATGCACAGGTGACACCACCCACAGTATCACTGCTTCCGTTAATGTATTTCGTCAAAGAATGAATCACAATATCAGCACCCAATTTTGCCGGAGAAACTGATAAAGGAGAAAAAGTATTATCCACAACCAGTTTTAAATTGTGTTTTTTGGCAATTTGAGCCAGTCCTGTAATGTCGGCAACTTCCAGTAATGGGTTACTAACTGTTTCACAGTATATAAGTTTTGTTTGTGGTGTAATCGCTTTTTCTACAATATCCAATTTGGTAATATCAACAAACGAGGTTTCAATCCCAAAACGAGGCGTAAAATTCTTCAAAAATGCATAAGTACCTCCATAAATAGTCCGGCTCGAAACAATATGATCACCTGCGCAGCAAAGTTGTAGCAGGGTAGGTGTAATCGCTCCCATCCCCGAAGCCGAAACATTGGCTGTTTCTGTTCCTTCCATTGCTGCTAAAGCCTGATCCAGATACAAATTGCTCGGAGAAGAATGTCGCGAATACAAATAACAGCCTTCCATATTTCCTTCAAAAGTATCAAACATCGTTTTTGCTGAAAGAAAAGTATAAGTTGAAGAATCAGAAATCGACGGATTCACACCCCCGAATTCCCCAAAATATTGTAAATCCTGAATATTGTCAGCCGGGTTAAAGTTTTTCATTTTATTAGCATTGTGAGGAGCGAAGCAAATCTTATCCTCAGGTTAGTATTGTTTTTATGAAATTGATTTTTGAATTTGTTATTGATATTGCAATTGACTTTTTATATTGTTCAGAAGCTATTTCCTGCTATCCGCTATATCTTTTGTGGCGAACCCCGCCACAAAAGGATGCCGCTTCTATCAGGGCTAGGGCACTCGTTTTCAAAAGAAATTCTGTTCAAAGTAAAATGTAATTAGAAAATTAATCAAGCATGTAATGATTAGTTAGATTTTAAATCTATTAAAATGTATTTGTAATGATTTTTAATCTAAATTTGATAGCAGGATTGTAGTTTATTAGATTTTCTTTCAATCTAAACAACAAACCAAAAACAACAAACTATAACAGGAACCATGACTTTAGACGCTACAGACAAAAAACTGCTTGTTTTACTTCAAACAGACAGTAAAAAAACGACCAAGGAATTATCATTAAAACTCAATCTTTCGGTTACCGCAGTTTACGAACGGATCAAAAAGTTAGAGCGCGAAGGCATCATAAAAAACTACGTAGCTTTAGTAGATAAATCGAAAATCGAAAAAGGTTTTGTGGTTTTCTGTCATTTAAAACTCATTCAGCACACCAAAGAATTCCTTACTAAATTTGAAAGTGAAGTTATTAAACTCAATGAAGTCTTGGAATGCCATCATGTAAGCGGCGATTACGATTACATTCTGAAAGTGTTGGTAAAAGACATGGAGGCTTATCGTGAATTTTTGGTAACTAAACTGACTTCGTTACAGCATATCGGAAGTACACAAAGTATGTTTATGATTAGCGAAGTGAAGAATTCGACTATAATTTCTTTTTGAATTATTTCCTTGTATGAGATTTTTAGCTTTTCAAAAGAAAAAGAGATGAGCAAAACAAAACTTAGCGAATCTCTGCAAAAACTCTCTGTGAATCTTTACAAAATAAATATTTAAAGACAACAAGCGAATTCATCAATCAAAAAATCAAAAAAGAATCACTTTCTTTTTAATAATTAAGGAAATCATAACAAAAAACCTTAAGCTTTAAACTTTAAACAAAACTTTATTCCTTAATTTTGTATCGCTAAAAATAAAAAATAGAAAAACTATGAGTTCATTTGACGTAGTCATTATAGGTTCAGGTCCTGGCGGATATGTATCAGCAATTCGTTGCGCACAATTAGGTTTCAAAACTGCTATTGTAGAAAAATATACTTCATTAGGCGGAACTTGTCTTAATGTAGGTTGTATTCCTTCAAAAGCATTATTATCATCTTCTCATCATTACGCAGAAATTGCTCATTTTGCAGATCACGGAATCGAAGTTTCCGGTGATGTAAAAATCAATTTAGAGAAAATGATTGCTCGTAAGCAAGCTGTTGTAGATCAAACCGTAGGTGGAATCAACTACTTAATGGATAAAAATAAAATCACTGTTTTCAATGGTTTGGGTTCATTCGTAGACGCAACTCATATCGCTGTTGCAAAAGCTGACGGAACATCTGAAACTATCGAAGCAAAATATACTGTAATTGCTACAGGATCAAAACCATCTTCTTTGCCATTTATCAAAATTGATAAAGAAAGAATTATTACTTCTACTGAAGCTTTAGAATTAAAAGAAGTTCCAAAACACTTAGTAATTATTGGTGGTGGAGTTATCGGAATTGAGCTTGGACAAGTTTACCTTCGTTTAGGGGCTCAGGTTTCTGTAGTAGAATTTATGGATAGAATCATTCCTGGAATGGACGGTTCACTTTCTAAAGAATTGACTAAAGTATTGAAAAAACAAGGAATGAAATTCTACGTTTCTCACAAAGTAAAATCAGTTGAAAGAAACGGTGATGCTGTAACAGTTCAGGCTGAAAATGCAAAAGGGGAAACTATTACTCTTGAAGGAGATTATTCATTAGTTTCTGTTGGTCGTCGTCCTTACACAGATGGATTAAACGCTGACAAAGCCGGAGTAAAAATTTCAGACAGAGGACAAGTTGAAGTAAACGATCATTTGCAAACAAGTGTTCCAAATATTTATGCAATTGGTGATGTTGTTCGTGGAGCAATGTTAGCGCATAAAGCAGAAGAAGAAGGAACTATGGTTGCTGAAATCTTAGCAGGTCAGAAACCTCATATCGATTATAACTTAATTCCTGGTGTAGTGTATACCTGGCCGGAAGTTGCTGCAGTTGGACAAACTGAAGAGCAATTAAAAGCAGCTGGAATTGCTTATAAATCTGGAAGTTTCCCATTCAAAGCGTTAGGACGTGCAAGAGCAAGTGCTGACCTAGACGGATTTGTAAAAATCTTAGCTGACGAAAAAACAGATGAGGTTTTAGGAGTTCACATGATTGGAGCGCGTACAGCAGACTTAATTGCTGAAGCGGTAACTGCAATGGAATTCAAGGCTTCTGCGGAAGATATCTCAAGAATGAGCCATGCGCACCCGACTTTCGCGGAAGCGGTAAAAGAAGCAGCATTGGCAGCTACAGAAAACAGAGCGATACACGTATAATTTACGTTAAAGCATATTTTAAAACCGTCAAAATTTATATTTTGGCGGTTTTTTCTTTTGCAATATGTAATAAGCATAAAAAATTCTGTAAAATATTTTTCCCTTTCGGATGTTACCTTTGATTAATTTTAAAAGATATCATCATGAAAAATAAATATATAGCTCCAATTCTGCTTGGGGTGGGAATCGCTTTTTTGCTTTATTCATGCGGGTCAACCATTCCTGAAAAAGCAACTGCTGTCAATAATTTTGATAAAGCTAAATACCTTGGAAAATGGTATGAAATTGCCAGACTGGATTTTAAATATGAAAAAGGCTTAAATAACGTAACTGCTGAATATTCCCTGAATGACAACGGAACTATAAAAGTAGATAACAAAGGGTATGAGATTGAAAAAGGAAAGTGGAAACAAAGTATTGGAAAAGCTAAATTTGTCGAAAAAGAAAATATAGGGATGTTGAAAGTTTCCTTTTTTGGCCCTTTTTATTCAGGATATAATGTAATTGCAGTAGATCAGGATTATAAATATGCTTTGGTCGCCGGAGAAAGTTTAAAATACATGTGGATACTTTCAAGAGAAACTACAATTCCTGAAAACATTAAAATGGCTTATTTGAAAAAAGCACAGGAAATCGGTTATAATACCTCAGAACTTGTTTGGGTAAAACATGACAAAGCAAATTAAAAAATAAACCCGACAGATTTTTAATTCTGTCGAGTTTAGTATTTCAAATGTGAATCAAATCATGGGGTAAAAACACTTTTATAATTGTCCCAATATCTGTAAATCAGAAATAAATTGGCTAAGAATAACAAGCCTGCAATTGGCAGACCTTCCGGTGCAAGGAAATAATTGATAAACAGAATATTTGTTGTAATAGGTAAAATTAAAATATTGGCTAATGTTACAAAACGTCCCGAAATGAAAGCAATTCCACAAAGTAATTCGATAGATTTTGCCAGAGGAAGCAAATAAGTTGAGGCAACTAAGCCTACATTAAAAGCTTTAAAGTTACCAGTTACTTCTGGTTCAGGAGCGAGCTTAAAGAAAAAACTGATGGAGGCGAAAAGAAGCAAAAGGCCAATTAAAACACGGACAATAATAGTAGCAATTTTCATAATACTAGATTTAATGGGTTAAAAAATATAAATTATGTGCTTGAAATCTATAATCTAAAATTTACGTTTATAACAAATAATTAATTATAAAACGCTATTATATTGGAGTATTTAGTAATCAACTAAGTCTTGTTTTGAGATTAATTGAATTCTATATCAAATATAGTAAATTTTTTATTATGAAATTGCTGATTTATTAACAGTTTTATTGGTTTTTGCTGAATTTTCAGCTCTGGTTTATTTTAAACTTTCATTAATTAAGCGTTCCATTAATTTATTTAAATATTCTACTTGATAATCTCCCACAGATGCTTCAAGATGGTCATTTCCAATTCCGCTGTCATTGGTTATAAAAACATATGTTCCATTAGTTGCAATTGCCATATAACGCATTAAAAATTCTGTTTCTTTGTCAATTCCACTAGCAGTTATTGGAATAATTCTAATTCCTTTTTTACTCGCTGTTGCAATCAAATCATGAATTTCTGAGATAATCTGATCGTCATAATGAGGAGGGGCATCAAGTACAAGAAACAGAATTCGGGAAGTTGCATTTTCAGACCACTCTAAGTCATTGATAGATTTATCTAAAGCGGTTTCGACAGCTTCCGGAAAATCTCCACCTGCTTCAGCAGATTGCTCTTTTATAAAATCAACAGTATCATCGATATCTGTAGAAAAATCAGATGTTTTGGTTATGTAATCTTCTCCTTTGTCTCTGTAAAAAACGGCTCCCATGTTTACTGTAACTCCTTGGTTTTTACGTCTTACTTTTGAAATTACATCCGTTAGTTCCTCTTTTAGGTACTCTAGTTCGTCTCCCATAGAGCCTGTTGCGTCTACCATAAACGCAATATCGATCTTCTTTTCGCTGTTTTCTTCATAATATTTTTTTAAAACTAATCGATTGACTTTTTTATCACTGTATGTCAGAATGTTTTTAAATATCTGATTGCCAATTTTTATTTTTAAATTTTGATTGTCCGACTGGTTATTATTTTTTAAAGAAGGCCATAATTCAGCATTTCCTTTATTGTTGGTCCTGGAAGACCATATGATTTCATTTTGAGAGTTAATTAGTGAAACTGGTATATCGACTACATTTTCTGAATCGTATTTTATGTTTACAGAAATTCTGTCTTTTAAGTAATATTTCCAATAATCACTCATTTCAGAAAATTCAGAATTTGAGTTTAAAGATTCCCAAAATTTCCAATTGCTTAAGTCATTCCATTCACCGGCGGTAATTTGCCCAGCCTGAATTTGTTGTTGTTGATCTGTTTCTGATGAAGATGATTCTGATTCGACATCTGCACGATCTTCTGCGCTTGAATCAGAGGATGCTGAGTCTGCTTTTTTACAGGAAAATAGTAATGTAATCATTACTAATAAGGTCAGGCTTAATTTTGCAATTGTTTTCATAAAAGGTTTAAAAGGGTTGATTAATAAATATGCTATGGTGTAAGTAATTTTGATTTTGCGGTTAAAAAGATTAATAAATTGACGTTAATCTCGTGTACTAAAAAGCGTGCCAATATTTTTTTAAGATTACTTTATTGAAGGAATTTTTTTGTCGTAATTTTGAAGTCTAAATCAATTCATTTTTGAGAGTTTCCATTCACAGGCACATTCCGGATCCGGAACATTTTAAACTGCAACTTTTAAGTTGGTCACAACAATTTCGAGAGGTTATTTTTTTGGATAGTAATTCCTATCCGCAAGAATATTCCAGTTTCAATTGTTTGGTGGCTGTAGATGCTTTTACGTCTTTAAAAACCGATTTTCATAATGCTTTTGAAGATTTGAAACAATATCAGCAAACTACAAAAGACTGGCTTTTTGGTTATTTGTCTTATGACCTTAAAAATGATATTGAATCTTTAAAGTCAACTAATTTTGACGGACTCAATTTTCCGGATTTATTTTTCTTTCAGCCAAAAAAAATATTTGTATTGAAAGAAAATCAGCTTGAAATAAAATACTTGTTATTGTGTGATGATGAAGTAGAGGAGGATTTTGAAGAAATTATTCAAAATAAAAACGATTCTTTCGAAACGTTAGATAAAGTCGAACTACAACAACGAATTTCAAAAGAATTATACATTCAGAAAGTAACAAAAATGCTGGAACACATTCATGTAGGTGATATGTATGAAGCTAATTTTTGCATGGAATTTTTTGCTGAAAATGCCATAATAAATCCTTTGAAAAAATTTCAAAAACTCAATGAGATTTCAAAAGCTCCTTTTTCGGTTTTCTTTAAAAATAACAAACAATTTTTGCTTTCTGCTTCGCCGGAACGTTATCTCAGGAAAACGGGAGATAGAATTATTTCTCAACCCATAAAAGGAACTTCAAAACGATTTCCGGATGTAAATGAAGATGAAAAGTCGAAAAGAGATTTGGAAACTGATGTAAAAGAACGTGCTGAAAATATTATGATTACTGATTTAGTTCGGAATGATTTATCACATACGGCACAAAAAGGTTCGGTAGAAGTTACGGAGCTGTGTAAGATTTATTCGTTTTTGCAGGTGCACCAGATGATTTCTACTGTAACTTCGAGATTAGATGCACAATATTCTCCTGTAGATGTTTTAAAAACAACCTTTCCAATGGGAAGTATGACCGGAGCTCCAAAAATTTCTGTAATGAAAATTATCGAAAATTTGGAAGAAACGAAGCGTGGTTTGTATAGTGGTGCAGTAGGTTATTTTACACCCGAAGGAGATTTTGATTTTAATGTAGTAATCAGGAGTATTTTATATAACCAGGAAAATAAATACGTTTCTTTCTCCGTTGGAAGTGCTATTACCGCTCAATCTCTTCCGGAAAAAGAATATGAAGAATGTTTGCTGAAGTCTAATGCAATGGCTGAGGTTTTACAGTCTTTTTGATCCTATTTGAAAATAATAATTGTGAGTGTTTGTAAATGAAATTGATCTTAAGAACATATAATCTAAAATTAAAACACACTTTTAGAATTTCAAGAAAGTCAATTGATTTTCAGCCTTCGCTAATAGTGGAACTACAGGATAATGGATTTTCGGGATATGGAGAAGCTACTTCAAATCCGTATTACAATATTAGCATCGAAAACATTCAGAATGATATTGAACAGATTAGGGCATTAATTGAAATCACTTCAGATGAAACACCGGAAGAATTTTGGAATAAAATGACCTCCTTTCTGGTACATAATCCTTTTGCATTATGCGCTTTGGATAATGCTTATAATGATTTGTATGCGCGAAAAAAAGGTAAAAAGCTTTATGAGTTATGGAATTATGATATTTCTCATAATCCACTAACGAATTATACGATTGGAATTGATAGTGTCGAAAACATGATTGCTAAAATGAAAGGATTTCCATGGCCTATTTATAAAATAAAACTTGGAACACCTGAAGATATGGCTATTGTGACCGAATTACGAAAACACAGTGATGCTATTTTCAGAGTAGATGCTAATTGTGCGTGGACTGTTGAGGAAACTCTTAAAAATGCAGTTATTCTGAAAAAATTAGATGTTGAATTTATAGAACAGCCTCTTAAAGCAGATAATTGGGAAGGACAGCGGGAAGTTTTTGAAAATTCTGTTTTGCCCATTATGGCTGATGAAAGCTGTATATCCGAAGAAGATATAGTTAAATGTCATAATCACTTTCACGGAGTTAATGTGAAATTAATGAAATGTGGAGGAATAACCCCTGGAAGAAGGATGGTTGCCGAAGCTAAAAAACTAGGCTTAAAAGTGATGGTAGGCTGTATGACAGAATCTACTGTTGGTATTTCTACAATTGCTCATTTATTACCTGAATTGGATTATGTAGATATGGATGGTGCGTTATTATTAGCAGAAGATATAGCGAGTGGGATAACAATAAAAAATGGTAAAACATATTATCCGGACAGAACCGGAACGGGAGTGATTTTGTTCTGACATTCCTCTTAAAATAATGTACCTTTGTATGATAAAATAAAATAACTTTCAGGAATGACAAAGATTGTAAAATGTGAAACCTGAAACTTCGAACTTGAAACAAAATAAAAAATGACAAACAACGATATCTTAAAAAAACTTCGCGTGGCTTTAATGCTTCGTGATGATCAAATAGTTGAGATTTTAGAATTAGTAGATTTTAGAATTTCAAAATCAGAATTAGGAGCTTTTTTCAGAGCAGAAGATCATCCCAATTATATGGAATGTGGCGATCAGGTTCTGCGTAACTTTCTAAACGGATTGGTTATTCATTTAAGAGGTACTAAAGAAAATCCTAAAAATCCGAATGACGTTTTAGCGAAACATAAGGCAGAAATTCCGAAGAAAGAAAATACTAAAGACAGGCCTGAGTTTAAAGCGAGTCCAAAAGATGCTGAAAAAGGAAGAGGAGATCAGAGTCCCTCAAAGTCTGGTTTGGCTGCTAAAAAAACTAAAAAGAAAGAATTCCCAAAAGGTAATGGAAAACCATCTGTTGTAGAAAAAGTAGTTTACAAAAATGGTAAAAACAAAAAATAGTTGGAAGTATTGTTGCGATATACAATTGTATAAAATCCATTCTCAAAACGAATGGATTTTTTTATATTTTTAATAGAAATTTAAACGAATATAAAACTATTATGAAGCAATTACTTTTTGTCACTTTTTTCTTTTTATCACTAAATGCAAAAAGTCAAACGGCCATTCAAGATCAAATTATTGGAAGCTGGAAAGTAGAAAATGTGGTAGTGAAATCTAACAATAAAGAAATGATTGAACTTTCTCAAGCTTTTAAGAATTCTGTCCTTTCATTCAAAAAGAATCAAGATTTCAATTTTACATCCAGTCAAAAAACTAAACTTATCTCTATGTTTACGCAAATGTTGCAAAATCAAAAATGGATTTTTGACGAAAAAAGAAACATGATTAAAATTGGAACATTTAAAGATCGTTACACTATAATGGGTATAACTGCAAAAATTGAAAATAAGAAAGCCTGCTTTAGGTTAGATGAAACAGAATTAAATCTGGAATTAGTAAAAATCTAAACAAAAAAATCCTAAGCTTTCACTTAGGATTTTATATATAAATTGAATTTCTTTTAATTAAGAAAGAGCAGCTTTAACCTGGTCAGCAGCTTCCTGGAATTGAACAGCTGATAAAATTGGCATACCAGAATTATCGATTAATTCTTTTGCAATTTCAGCATTTGTTCCTTGCAAACGAACAATGATCGGCACATTGATAGCGTCACCCATGTTTTTGTAAGCATCAACAACACCCTGAGCAACACGGTCACAACGAACGATTCCTCCGAAGATGTTAATTAAAATAGCTTTTACGTTTGGATCTTTCAAGATAATACGGAAAGCAGTTTCAACACGTTTAGCATCAGCAGTTCCACCAACGTCAAGGAAGTTAGCAGGCTCAAAACCAGCGTATTTAATTAAGTCCATAGTTGCCATTGCAAGACCAGCTCCGTTTACCATACATCCTACAGTACCGTCAAGGTCAACATAGTTTAGACCAACTTCTTTAGCTTCAACTTCGATTGGATTCTCCTCACGGATATCTCTCATTTCAGCATATTTTGGTTGTCTGTATAAAGCATTATCATCGATATTTACTTTAGCATCAACAGCCATAATTTTATTATCAGATGTTTTTAAAACCGGGTTGATTTCAAACATAGAAGCATCAGAACCAATGTAAGCATTGTATAATGCGTCGATGAATTTCACCATTTCTTTAAAAGCATTTCCGGAAAGACCTAAGTTAAAGGCAATTCTTCTAGCCTGGAAACCTTGTAAACCTACAGAAGGATCAACTTCTTCAGTAAAGATTAAGTGTGGTGTGTGTTCAGCAACTTCTTCAATGTCCATTCCACCTTCAGTAGAATACATAATCATGTTGCGTCCTGTAGCTCTATTCAATAAAACAGAAACATAAAATTCAGAAGTTTCGCTTTCTCCAGGATAGTAAACATCTTCAGCTACTAAAACTTTGTTTACTTTTTTACCTTCAGCAGAAGTCTGAGGTGTAATCAATTGCATTCCGATAATTTGTCCTGCAATTTCTTCAACTTGTTGTAAATTTTTAGCCAATTTAACTCCACCGCCTTTTCCACGTCCACCTGCGTGAATTTGTGCTTTAATCACGTGCCATCCTGTTCCGGTTTCGGCAGTTAATTGTTTTGCAGCAGCTACAGCTTCAACCGCATTATTAGCTACAATTCCGCGTTGAATGCGTACTCCGTAACTTGCTAAAATTTCTTTCCCTTGATATTCGTGTATGTTCATAATATAGAATTTGTCTGGTTCTGAATTTATTTCAGAATAAAAGTGCGACAAAAGTAGCAAAATTGAACTAAAAAGTAAAATCTTTTTTAATTAATAATAAACCAATCTCAGTTTGTTAAATAAATTCATTTTAAAACTATCAAAAGGTTAATTGAATATTACAGAATAGTTAATTTCAGGCACTACATCGTTTTAGATTTAACGTAAAAGCAATGTATTTTTGTTACACAATGTCGATTTTTCTTAATATAATTTAAATGCAATTGTGATTTTGGTAATTCACAAAGCTTTCTATAATATTATTATCATTTAAGATCCCTTTTTCTAATATTCCTATAAAAGTGTAAGGTAAAGTATGATTTGAGTACATTATATTTAATGAAATCTTTATTTTTGTAAAAAAAAAATATCAAGAATGAAACTAAAAGAACAAGGCCTTTATTTGCCAGAATTCGAGCATGAAAATTGCGGAGCTGGTTTTATCTGCAATCTTAAAGGAGAAAAGACAAACCAAATTATTCATGATGCTCTTGAGATTCTAGTTAAGCTGGAACACAGAGGTGGAGTGAGTGCTGATGGAAAAACAGGAGATGGAGCTGGACTTTTAATTGATATTCCTCATGATTATTTCAAGAGGATATGTGATTTTGAATTGCCTGCTGCACGTGAGTATGCTGTTGGAATGGTATTTTTACCAAAAATTAAGAATCAATATGATTTTTGTAAAGAAGTTTTTGAAAAAGAAGTTAAAGCACAGGGACTTTCTGTTTTAGGATGGAGAGAAGTACCAGTTGATTCTTCTCAACTGGGTGAAATTGCTTCAGCATCAGAACCAACTATCGAGCAAATTTTTATTGGTAAAAATGAAGCTATTGAGGATGCTGTTTTTAAAGCAAAATTATATGCTGCGCGTAAGATTACTGAGCATAGCATCAGACATTCTAAAATCTCACAAAGCTCGTATTTTTATCTTCCAAGTTTATCTACGACTACTATAATATATAAAGGTATTATCATGCCTGAAGATATTGGTCCGTATTATACAGATTTACAACAAACGGATTTGGTTACCCGTTTAGCATTAGTACACCAGCGTTTCTCTACCAATACAATGCCTACATGGGAATTAGCTCAGCCGTTTAGATACATGTGTCAGAATGGAGAGATTAATACTTTACGTGGTAACGTAAGTAGAATGCGTGTTCGTGAAGAAATTATGAAAAGTGAGGTTTTCGGACCACAAATAGATAAATTATTCCCAATTATTTTGCCTGGAAAATCAGATTCTGCTTCTATGGATATGGTTGTGGAATTGTTAACGCATACAGGAAGATCATTGCCGGAAGTAATGATGATGATGATTCCTGAGGCTTGGGAGAAACACAAAACAATGTCTCCGGAAAGAAAAGCATTCTATGAATATAATGCTTGTATCATGGAGCCATGGGATGGTCCTGCTTCTGTGCCTTTTTCAGATGGGGATTATGTAGGGGCTTTATTAGACCGTAACGGACTAAGACCTTCAAGATACACGGTTACTAAAAGCGGAAAATTGATTATGGCTTCTGAAATTGGAGTTGTAGAAGTTGATGCTGAGGATGTTGAAAGTCATGGTAGATTAGAACCGGGTAAAATGTTCCTTGTGGACATGAATGAAGGACGTATCATCAATGATGAGGAAATAAAAAGCAAAATTGTTTCTGAAAGACCTTATCAGGAATGGTTGGATCAATATAGATTACACTTAAGAGATGTTCCTGAAACATCAGATGTTTGTCCGGTTGAAACTATCGATTTGCCAACAAGAGAGCGTCTTTTTAATTATACATTGGAGGATATTCAGGATATGATTACGCCAATGGCCCAAACAGGTAAAGAAGCCTTGGGATCAATGGGTATTGATACACCTCTTGCTGTATTATCTGACAGACCTCAATTAATTCCAAATTATTTCAAACAATTATTCGCTCAGGTTACCAATCCGCCTTTAGATGGTATTCGTGAAGAAATTGTTACGGATATTGCTTTGAATTTAGGTCAGGATCGTAATATTTTTGATATTACAAGCAAACAATGCCGTAAATTAAGAATTCAGAATCCGGTCATTTCTAATGGAGATTTAGAAAAAATCAGAACAATTTCTATCGATAATTTCAAAGCTGAAACTTTTAAAATTTTATATCCTAAATCAGAGGGTATGAATGGTTTAGAAAATGCTTTGGATGCTATTATTGTTCAAATCACAAAAGCTGTAGAAAGAGGTACTAATATTATTATTCTTTCAGACAGAGGAGTTAATAAAGAATTTGCACCAATTCCGGCATTATTGGCTTGTTCATATGTAAATCATCAGATGAACCGTTTACGTAAGCGTTCTTATTTTGATATTATTATGGAATCTGCAGAGCCTCGTGAGCCACATCATTTTGCTACATTATTTGGATATGGCGCAAGTGCTATCAATCCTTACATGGTAAATGAAATCATTCGCGTTCAGGTTCAGGAAGGATTTATTACCGGAATTGCAGAGCAAAAAGCAGTTGATAATTTCAATAAAGCGATTGGTTCGGGTATTTTGAAAATTATGAATAAAATTGGAATCTCAACTTTACATTCATACAGAGGTTCTCAAATTTTTGAAATCGTTGGATTCAATTCTAAATTCGTTGAAAAATATTTTCCATACACGACTTCAAGAATTGAAGGTATTGGTTTATATGAGATTGAAAAAGAAATTACAGAAAGATATAAATATGCTTACCCTGATAAATTAATCTCTAGCAGATTAGGTTTAAATATTGGAGGAGAATACAGATGGAGACGTAATGGAGAAAGACACTTGTTTAATCCTACCACGATTGCAAAATTACAGCAGGCAGTTCGATTAAGTGATCAGGACAGTTATGATGTGTATTCAAATACAATTAACGATCAGGCTAAGAGTTTAATGACGATTCGTGGATTATTTGAATTTGATAATTTAAACCCGATTCCATTAGAAGAAGTAGAGCCTTGGACAGAAATTGTAAAACGTTTTAAAACGGGAGCAATGTCTTATGGGTCGATTTCAAGAGAGGCACACGAAAATTTAGCTATTGCGATGAACCGTATTGGAGGAAAATCCAATTCAGGAGAAGGAGGAGAAGACAGAAAGCGTTTCCAACCGGACATCAACGGAGACAGCCGTAACTCGGCTATCAAACAGGTTGCTTCGGGACGTTTTGGAGTTACCTCTCACTATTTAACAAACGCAAAAGAAATTCAGATTAAAATGGCTCAGGGTGCTAAACCTGGAGAAGGTGGTCAGTTACCTGGAGAAAAAGTATTGCCATGGATTGCAGAGGCACGTAACTCAACTCCTTTCGTAGGATTGATTTCACCTCCGCCACACCACGATATTTACTCCATTGAAGATTTGGCACAATTAATCTTTGACTTGAAAAATGCTAACAGAGAAGCCCGTATCAATGTGAAGTTAGTTTCTGAAGTTGGAGTTGGAACAATCGCTGCCGGTGTTGCTAAAGCAAAAGCAGATGTTGTTTTAATCGCAGGTTATGACGGTGGAACGGGAGCTTCTCCTTTAACATCGTTGAAACACGCAGGTCTTCCTTGGGAACTTGGATTGGCAGAAGCACAGCAAACTTTGGTTTTAAACAACTTAAGAAGCAGAATTGTTGTAGAATGTGACGGTCAGTTAAAAACAGGTCGTGACGTAGCTATCGCTGCACTATTAGGAGCGGAGGAATTTGGTTTCGCAACTGCACCTCTTGTAGCTTCAGGCTGTATTATGATGCGTAAGTGTCACCTGAATACTTGTCCGGTTGGAATTGCTACTCAGGATAAAGATTTGCGTAAAAATTTCAAAGGAACCCCTGAGCACGTTATTAACTTCTTCTATTATGTTGCAGAAGAATTAAGAGGTATTATGGCTCAGTTAGGATTCAGAACTTTAGGAGAAATGGTTGGTCAGACTGATAAAATCAATTCTAACAAAGCAATTGATCATTATAAAGCAAAAGGATTAGATTTATCTTCAATTTTACACAGACCTGATGCTTATAAAACAATGCCAATTCGTAATACGGAAAAGCAGGATCATGGTCTAGAGAATGTGTTGGATTTCCAAATTCTTAGAGATTCTCACCGTGCTTTGTACAGAAAAGAAAAAATGACTTTAGAGTATCCTATTAATAATATAAACCGTTCTGTTGGGGCTATTGTAAGTAATGAGATTTCTAAAATATATGGTCACCTTGGATTACCTGAGGATACCTTAAACGTTAATTTTACCGGTTCTGCAGGTCAGAGTTTAGGAGCTTTTAGTGCTCATGGACTAACATTTACTGTAGAAGGAAATACGAATGATTATTTAGGTAAAGGTTTGTCCGGAGCTAAACTGATCATTAAAAAACCTGCAAAAGCAACTTTTGTAGCTGAGAATAATATCATTGTTGGAAACGTTTGTTTATTTGGTGCAATCGAAGGAGAAGCTTATATCAACGGTATAGCCGGAGAGCGATTTGCAGTACGTAATTCTGGAGCGATTGCTGTAGTGGAAGGTGTGGGAGATCACGGTTGTGAGTACATGACCGGAGGTAAAGTTGTAGTACTGGGTAGTACAGGACGTAACTTTGCTGCAGGTATGAGTGGTGGTATCGCTTATGTCTATGATCCAGAACACAAGTTTAAAAACGGATTGTGTAATACTGAAACGATTGAATTTGAAACGGTAGAAGGCGCTGATGCTGACGACTTAAGAAGTTTAATTGAAAGACACGTTCTGTACACGAACAGCAGCAGAGGGACAGCATTATTAAACGATTGGTCAACTAGCTTGGACAATTTTGTAAAAGTAATGCCTACAGAGTACAAAAAAGCGTTGAAACGTCTGGAAACAGAAGAACAAATGGTAGAAGAATTAACAGCATAATACAATGGGAAAAGTAACAGGTTTTAAAGAATTCGAAAGACAAGACGAATCATATCTAGCGGTTAAAGAACGTGTAGAAAATTATAATGAATTTACGATTCCTTTGAGTGAAGCTGAAATTACTACTCAGGGTTCTCGTTGTATGGATTGTGGTATTCCTTTTTGTCACAGTGGTTGCCCTCTTGGGAATTTGATTCCCGATTTCAATCACATGGTATATCAGGAAGAATGGCAAAAAGCCTCATGGATTTTGCATTCAACCAACAATTTTCCAGAATTCACAGGACGTTTATGTCCGGCACCATGCGAAAAAGCATGTGTTTTGGGATTGATTGAAGAGCCAATCGCTATTGAAAATATAGAAAAAAATATTGTTGAACGTGCTTTCAAAGAAGGATGGATTAAACCACAGCCGCCAAAAGTAAGGACTGGTAAAACAGTTGCGGTTGTAGGATCAGGTCCTGCAGGTTTAGCAGCAGCTCAGCAATTAAACAGAGCAGGTCATACTGTAACTGTTTTTGAAAGAGATAATGCAATTGGAGGTTTATTACGTTATGGTATTCCAAATTTCAAATTAGAAAAAGGAATTATCGACAGACGTGTAGCGATTTTAGAGGCAGAAGGAATTACCTTTAAAGTAAATGCAAACGTTGGTGTAAACTATTCAATTGAAGATTTAAAAGCGTTCGATTCTATTGTGCTTTGTGGAGGTGCTACAGAAAGAAGAGGTTTGCCTACTCCTGGAGCTGATGCTGATGGTGTAGTTCAGGCAATGGATTTCTTAACACAGCAGACGAAAGTGGTTTTTGGAGAGAAAATCGAGAATCAGGTTTTAGCTACCGGAAAAGATGTAATTGTAATTGGTGGTGGAGATACAGGTTCTGACTGCGTTGGAACATCAAACCGTCATGGAGCAAAATCGGTAACTAATTTTGAAATCATGCCTAAGCCAACAGTTGGCAGAAGCCCGTCGACTCCTTGGCCTTATTGGCCACTGCAGTTAAAGACTTCTACTTCTCACAAAGAAGGTTGTGACAGGAACTGGCTTATTAATACAAAAGAATTTGTTAAAGATGCTAATGGTAAATTAATCGCTTTAAAAACGGTTAATGTAGAATGGAAACTGGTTCCGGGAAAAGCGCCTCAATTAATTGAGGTTGAGGGTTCTGAAAAAACATGGCCATGTGATTTAGCCTTATTAGCTTTAGGTTTTACCGGACCTGAAAAAACATTAAGCAGTCAATTAGGTATTGAGCTTGATTTCAGAAGCAACTATAAGGCAGAATATGGTAAATACCAAACTAATGTTCCTAATATCTTTACAGCTGGTGATATGAGAAGAGGGCAATCATTGATTGTCTGGGCTATTTCTGAAGGTAGAGAGGCTGCTCGTCAGGTTGATATCTACCTAATGGGTAAATCAGATTTGCCTACAAAAGAAGGAGGAGATTTACCAGGCGTATAATTATATGCATAAAATTATAAAACGGCTGTCAATATAGACAGCCGTTTTGCTTTTTCTATATGTAATATTTAATAAATTTTGAAAATGTTTAAAATTTAAATAAAACTAATAAAAAGTTCAAAAAACAAACAATTTGTTATAATTTGTTATTTTTCTGTAATTTATTTGTAGAGTATCAAAAGTGTAATACATTTGCTCAAAATAGTTTAATAATGCAAGCAAAAGATTTACTGCAGTTAGCAGACCAATTTGGAAGTCCATTATATGTTTATGATGCCGAAAAAATCCAATCACAGTACAACAGATTAACTAAAGCTTTCTCTAAGGTAGAAAACTTAAGAGTTAATTATGCCATGAAGGCATTGTCTAACGTTGCGATTCTTCAGTTATTAAAGAACATGGGGTCAGGCTTAGATACTGTATCAATTCAGGAAGTTTTATTAGGACTTCATGCTGGCTATGATCCTGACAAAATTTTCTTTACACCAAACGGCGTTTCTCTTGAAGAAATCGAAGAAGTTGCTGCAATGGGTGTACAAATCAATATTGATAACTTATCAATTTTAGAGCAATTCGGAACAAAATATCCTCAAATACCAGTATGTATTCGTATTAACCCACACGTAATGGCGGGTGGAAATGCAAATATTTCTGTTGGGCATATTGATAGTAAATTTGGAATCTCTGTTCATCAATTACCGCATTTATTGCGAATTGTTGAAAATACAAAAATGAATATCGTAGGTATTCACATGCATACAGGATCTGATATTTTGGATATCGAAGTATTCTTGTATGCAGCTGAGATACTTTTTGATACAGCTAAACATTTCAAAGATTTACAATTCTTAGATTTCGGAAGCGGATTCAAAGTTCCTTACAAAAAAGACGATATCGAAACAGATATTGAAGAATTAGGTAAAAAATTATCTAAAAGATTCAATGCCTTCTGTACAGAATACGGTAGAGATTTAACGTTGATTTTCGAACCAGGAAAATTCCTGGTAAGTGAAGCAGGTCATTTTTTAGTAAAAGTAAACGTAGTAAAACAAACAACTTCTACAGTTTTTGCTGGAGTTGACAGTGGTTTCAATCACTTAATTCGCCCGATGTTATACGGATCTTCACACCATATTGAAAACATCTCTAATCCAAAAGGAAAAGAGCGTTTTTACTCTGTTGTAGGATACATTTGTGAAACGGATACGTTTGCAAATAACCGCAGAATTCCGGAAATTACCGAGGGGGATATTTTAGCGTTCAGAAACGCAGGAGCTTACTGTTTCTCTATGTCTTCAAACTACAATTCAAGATACAAACCTGCTGAGGTTTTATGGATGAACGGTCAGGGAATCCTGATTCGTCAACACGAAACATTTGAAGATTTGCTTAAAAATCAAATTCCGTTGCCTGTTGAAGCAACAGTTTAAAAATAAAAAAAAAGAGAATATCAATGAAGAAGTCCCATTCCTGAAAGGTGAATGGGATTTTTTTGTCTAAATTTTCAGACAATTAAAAGTCAAATTCCAAATGTATAAATAAATTTATTATATATTTGAACACTCACTTGTAACAATTAATTCTTTTTAGTGTAAGTTTTTTTTCCAATTATATCTACTGGAAACTCAGCCTAAAATAATTGTTACCAAACTCAATAAATAAAAACCAATATCCCCAAATTAATTTTAATGAAAAAACACGTTTTATTTTTAACCATTGCTTTTGTTTTAAGTATTAATTCTTACTCGCAAATCGTTTTTGAAAATGGATATTTTGTCACTGATAATGATAAAAGGACAGATTGCTTAATTGAAAATATTGACTGGAAAAATACACCCGTTGAATTTAAATATAAATTATCTCAAGGTGAGGATGCTGTAACTGAAAATACTAGTACTGTAAAAGAATTTGCAATAAATGGTCAGAGTAAATTTATTCGTTCAGTAGTAAAAATAGACAGATCCAGTAAGATTATTGAGTATATGAGTAAGGAAAAAAATCCTGTTTTTAATGAGGAAAAATTATTCCTTCAAGTGCTTATAGAAGGAAAAGCAAAATTGTTTTTGTTTGACGGTGCAGGCGTAAGACGTTTTTTTTATAAAATTGATGATTCTGAAATAAAGCAATTGGTTTATAAACCTTATTTGGCACATGAGGATTCTATTGCTCATAATAATTATTTCAGAGAGCAGCTTTATATTGATTTAAAATGTGAAAATATAGAGCAGAATGAATATGAGAAACTAAATTATAAGAAAAACGATTTAACTCGCTTTTTTTTGAAATATAATAAATGTAATAATTCTGAAGTTGTTGATTTTGAGAATAAGGAAAAGAAAGATTTGTTTAATTTGACTATTAGGCCAAGATTAAATAACAGCTCATTGACAATAGAGAATTCAGGTTCAGATTTTCGTGATTTCGATTTTGGATCTAATTCATATTTCACATTAGGGGTCGAGGCCGAATTTATTTTGCCGTTTAATAAAAATAGATGGGCAGTTATAGTAGAACCTACCTATCAGTATTTTAAAGCAGAAAAATCTAAATCTAATTCTAATGTTGTAGGAGGGAAAATCTTGGGAAAAGTAGATTATAAGTCTATTGAATTACCTGTAGGCATACGACGTTATTTTTTTGTGAATAATGCCTTTAAAATTTTTGCAAATACTTCATTGGTACTTGATTTTAGTTCAAGTTCTAAAATTAATTTCACTAGAAATGACGGTTCGGAATTAAGCTCTTTGGATGTTTCATCAGCATTGAGTCTAGGGCTTGGAATAGGCTGTAAATTTAAAGATAAATATTCTGTAGAAATGAGGTATTTAACGGCAAGAGGACTTTTGAGTGATTATTCTTTATGGAATTCTTCATATAAAACGGCTTCATTGATACTTGGATATTCATTCTTTTAAAAAGTTATAAATAGATAGTAATCTTCAAACTCCTTTATAAGAGTATTTTAAAATAATGCCATTCCCGAAATGAAATACCTTTAATAGTGTCTAACTTTTTTTGGTAGTTCAAAGGGGAATGGTTTTTTTGCTTAATCCTACAGTGCGAATTGTTTTTTGATCTTTTTAAAGTCAAAAACATTCTCTTATTTTTTAAACTTGATTTGTATATTTTAAGATGTAATTTTTCAAAGACATTGGATTTCTGTAAAATTTAAAGTTTTAAATGTAAAAATGTAAGATAAATTTTCTATAAATTTATGCAAATGTGGTTTGTTACTTATTTTTCTATTTTGTGTTTGAAGATGATGACCTACTTATTTTGTAGAAAATTAAAAGCCAGCGAATTTAAATATTTTATATTCTCACTATAAGCTGAAATAAAATTTAATTTAAAATTGTTTCTATGAAATTCTACACTATTATTCTTTTGAGCATATTTTCAATTCCCAGCTTTTCTCAACATGACAGCCTAGACGTAAAACATGACAGTATAAAAATAAAAAAAGACAATCGCTTCAAAGTAGCGGGGTCAGTAATTGCAGACAGTTTTCTTAGTGTTCCCGGCGATTTTTCGGCCATGGGACATACAATATCAAGTGACTGGAAAAGAACAGCGCTTTATACCGCAGGAATAATAGGTTTAATAGCTGTTGACAAACAAACTACGGGTTTTCTGCACGATAAGATAGAGCCCAATATTGATTATAGCTTACCGGAAATTAAAAGTGCAATACCTCATGTAATCGGAACAGACTCTTACATTGTTTATCCAATCATTGGGCTATATGCAGGCTCTTTACTTATTAACAACGAAAAAGGACAAGTTGTTGCGGTTAATGCTGCTAAATCTTTAGCGTACTCTTATGTTATAACTCAAATCGTTTTAAAAACATTGTCATCAAGAAACAGACCTCAAAGAAAAATAAATGATGATAAACCTGTCGTAGAGCCCTTTACAAAAAATCCTTGGGATTTTGGAAATTACGACAATGTTCACTTTGGGCATGGAGGTACAGGTACGTCATTTCCTTCTTTTCACGCTACTTCGTATTTTGCTGTTGCAAAAGTATTTCAAATGGAGTACAACAACTATTGGATACCTTATACATTTGTAACCGCAGTATTTCTTTCAGATATAAAAAGCCATGAACATTGGGTTTCAGACTTATTGGTAGGAGGCTTAGTTGGTACAATAATAGGGCGGTCTATAGTAATTAGCAGTCGCAAGCAAAGAGCAAAAAGAGATTCCACTGTTTTTAAAGATGATCCTAAAAAATTCACAATGCAGAAACAATTAATTCCTCAAATTTCAAATTCTATGGTTGGTTTTCATTTTATTGGGACTTTTTAGACTTCAAAAAAATATGAATTTTCCGATTTCCGAAAGCTGAATAGGATTTTTTGGGCATCACCCTCCGGGTCGGGCTTTTGGCTAAATCTTTTGCTACGTTTCACTACACAAAAGGATACCGCCTCTATCCCTGATGCGATTCTCGGAGACTTGTTGGTTATAGTAATTGTAATTGACACAAGAGACATGGAACAATTCTATAAACGATTTGCTTAATGACCATGAGTGAGACATTTATTTTTATCATGCGTTATCCCAATTGCAAAAGTGTAGCAAGAAATAGTATATAAATTTTAAAATTTTGATTTATATGAAATTACGTATCGAAAATACATAACTACAAACTATAAATAGTAAGCATAATGAAATAATAATGAAGCTAATTGTTATAAGTATTATTTCTTTATTTTTTTTGCGGTCTGTTTCTTCATGATTTTGTAATAATTCAAATTCATGTCTTCTTAGGTGATATTTATGAGTCATGATTCAAAAGTATGAGGTTAGTAATAGAGTTATTTACGAAAAAAACGAATACTTGGTTTTTTGTTGTGTATTGATAAACAGTTGTTTAGGTGCTGTTTTTCCAGAGAGAGCAAATTGCATAAGGTGTTTTTTGCTCTTTTAAATCAGATGAATTTCAATAAAACTCAAATAAAATGCTATTTTAGCTTAATTCAAATTTAGTAATTGCAAAAGTAGTTGTTGAAAATTTGCATCAACATAATTCCAAATCTAAACATTCGAATCAATGAAAATTACAATTTCCCTGTCGGTAGTATTAATGTTGCTTACTACTAATTTATTCGGCCAGACTATTGCCGATTTGAAACTCAAAAACAAAGAAGTTCCCAAAGGTTATTCATTAAGCGATGGCAACAATTGTGTTTCTGTTCAGGCTTGTACTTTTTATAATGATATTGAAACATACAGCAACATTGTTGGAACCGTGAAGAGTAAAGCAATGCAAAGTTTTAAAAGTAGACCGGATAGCGGCTCAATTATGTATTTCGAATTTGAACATGTATTTAAAGGAGAACGTTTTCTACAGGGATTACTGTGGGGAAAAGGCGGGCAGCCTACAGATGAGCATCCTGAAGAATATGTTGTAAAAGGAAAGTTTCTAATCATTTGGAGTTTTCGTCCTGACAGTCCTGTCAGGGAAAAATCAGAAGCTAAAATAGATGCGGTTTTGCCCTAAACTAGTAAACAACGATTATGAGGGATTTAGTAGGGTAAAAATTTAATTTCTAAACTATTTTGGCTATGAAAAACACATTAGAAATTGCAAATCGTTTTAGGGAGATTATTTTAAATGGAACGTGGGTTGCCAATACAAATTATAAAGATCAATTAGAGAATCTGGATTGGAAAATAGCTGTTACCCCAATACAAGACTTAAATACAATTGCAGTTCTCGCTCAGCATATTCATTATTATATTAAAGGTATAAATAATGTTTTAAAAGGTGGAACTCTAGATATAAAAGATAAATTTAGTTTTGATTTTCCTATTATTCATTCATCTCAGGAATGGAAAACATTTTTAACCAAATTTTGGACTGATGCCGAAGAATTTGCTCTTTTGATAGAACAAATGAATGATGAAAAATTAAATCAGAGTTTTGTTGATAAGCAGTACGGCACATATAAAAGAAACATTGAATGCATGATTGAGCATAGTTATTATCATTTAGGTCAGATTGTATTAATAAAAAAGCTGATAGTTAATAAAAAAGTTCTGTTTAAATAAAATTAACTGATTTATTAATTCTCCTCTATTATATTTTTAATTTGAAGAGATAAATTGAAAACAGACCATGCGTAGTAAAAGTAGAATATTTGTTCTCAAAATTAAATTTCAGATAGGCATAGTTGTTGAAAGTTAAAAAAGATATATTTACATCTTCAAAACGATTCCTATGCAAAAAATTACTTTATTAGTTTCTATATTATTACTAGCGTTATCGTGTGGCGTAAAAACGACACAATCACTTATCAGTGATGGTAATTATGATGCTGCGATAAACCGTGCTGTCGAGGCATTAAAAACGAATAAGGATTCCAAAGGAAAACAAGATTATGTGTATTTGTTAGAAGAAGCTTTTGCTAAAGCAAAAGACCGGGATTTGAGAAATTTAGAAATGATGCAAAAAGAAAAAAATCCTGCTAATCTGGAGCTAATCTACAATACTTATGTACAGCTAAACAATCGTCAGGAAAAAATCAGGCCAATATTGCCGATTCGGTTATTGAAGCAGGGAAAAGATGCTCAATTTGTTTTTGATAATTATTCGGATCAGATTGTGAGCAGTAAAAATGCTTTGTCTAAGTTTTTATATGAAAACGCGCAGGTTCTCTTAAAATCATCCAATAAACTTGATGCAAGAAAAGCATATGATGATTTAGGTTATATAGAAAGCATTAATCCAAATTATAAAAATGTCAAAAAATTAATGGGTGACGCCCAATTTAAAGGTACAGATTTCGTAAATGTTTACGCTGTTAATGAAACCAATATAATTATTCCGAAGCAATTGCAAAACGATTTATTGGATTTAAGTACTTATGGGTTAAATGATAAATGGACAATTTATCATAATGCAAGACAAAAAAATGTCAATTACGATTACGGTCTGATTTTAAACTTCAGGGAAATTTTCATTTCGCCGGAACAGATAAAAGAAAAGGAATTCATTAAAGAAAAAGAAATTAAGGATGGTGTTAAAACGCTTTTAGACAGTAAGGGCAAACCTGTAAAAGACAGTTTAGGGCGTCCGATAAAAGTTGATAATTTTAAAAAGATCAAAATCAGAATTTTCGAATTCAGGCAATTTAAAGCCTGTCAGGTAACTGCTAAAGTGGATTATGTAGATTTAAAAAGCAATCAGTTATTGCAATCATTTCCTTTGGCAAGCGAATATGTTTTCGAAAATGTTTATGCAACCTATCGGGGTGACAGAAACGCATGCGATGAAAATTATTTAGGTTATTTCAATAAGCGGGCAGTACCTTTTCCAAATAACGAACAAATGGTTTTTGATACAGGAGAAGACCTAAAAGCTAAATTTAAAAATATTATAGTTAGAAACAGGTTCAAGTAACAAGAAATATTTACAATCCTATTTGTCATCATTCGATAAATAGGATTTTTTTTGATTATAAAAAGAACAAAAAGAAAATGCGAAACCAAAAAGTTGTGTATATTTGCAACTAATTGATTGCGTATTTAAATAATGTTATAATGAAACGAGATATTTTTCAGGCAATTGCCGATCCAACCCGAAGAGCGATTTTAGTATTGATCTCATCAACTGCGTTAACACCAAATGCAATAGCCCAAAAATTTAATACAACAAGACAGGCAGTTTCCAAACATATAAAAATTCTTAATGAATGCGAATTATTGGAAGAAAAAAAAGCAGGAAGAGAAATATATTATCAGCTTAAAATTGATAAGATGAAAGAAGTAGATCAATGGCTGGAACAATTTAAACAAATTTGGGAAAAACGTTTCGATCAACTGGATCAGATATTAATTAATTTAAAAGCGAAAGAAAATGAAAACTAATCTTTTAATGAATTTTACAATAGACAAAGAAAATAGCACGGTTAATGTAAAACGTGAATTCAGGGCTACAATTCCCAATGTTTGGGCTGCATGGACAGAGCCTGAAATCCTTGATCAGTGGTGGGCACCAGCTCCTTGGAAATCCAGAACTAAAAGTATGGATTTTAAAGAAGGAGGTCAGAGGATTTATGCAATGATAGGGCCTGCGGGGGAGGAACATTGGGCCTTAGCTGACTATAAATCAATAACACCTAAAACGAATTTTAAATATCTTGATGCTTTTTGCGACAGCGAAGGCAACTTAAATCATGATTTTCCGCGATCAGACTGGGATGTAACTTTTTTAGAGGAAGGTAATTCTACCTTTGTTGAAGTAGTAATTAAGCACGATAAATTATCTGATTTAGAAATGATTATAGAAATGGGCTTTAAAGAAGGATTTACAATTGCAATGGAAGGTCTGGATGAAATCTTTAAATCAAAAGGGCTATAAATTTGTGTGATTATATAATTTAATAATGCAAATAAGAAATCTCTACAGGTTATTTACTGCAGAGATTTCTTTTTATAAGTAAGTATATTAAAGGAGAAAAATAAAAAAATAACAATAAAAAAACCTAAAAGGCACAAATTTAAATTTTTTGAGACAAACAAAATGATTTCTAAAATCTATCTTTGTTAGTTTAATAAACTATATTTAAGTACGGAATATGGCTACAAAAAAAAACAGCACACTTCTTATTTTTCTAATTACTTTAGTTTCATTTTCTCAGGAAAAATTTACATTAAGCGGTACGATTACTGACTTTAGTAATAATGAAACGCTAATAGGGGTTCATGTCTATATTCCAGCTTTGAAGATTGGAACTTATACTAATAAGTATGGGTTTTATTCGCTGACACTTCCTGCTGGTGAGCACCAATTAAAAATAAAAAATTTAGGATATCTGGATGTTGAAAAAAAAATATTTTTAGAAGAGAATACAAAAGACAATTTATCCTTAAACGAAAGCAGTGAAGAGCTACAGGAGGTTCTAATTAAGGAGGTCAGGCATAAAACTAATATTAAATCACCTGAAATGAGTGTGAATAGGCTCTCTATTTCTTCTATCAAAAAAATGCCTGTAGTTTTTGGTGAAGTTGACGTTTTAAAATCTATTTTGCTATTGCCTGGGGTAACAAGTGCTGGAGAAGGTGCATCAGGATTTAATGTCAGAGGAGGAGGTGCTGATCAGAATTTAATTTTATTAGATGAAGCGACCATATTTAATTCATCACATGTTTTTGGTTTTTTCTCTGTTTTTAATCCGGATGCTGTTAAGAACTTAAAATTATATAAAGGAGGAATTCCGGCACGTTATGGAGGAAGGGTATCTTCTGTTTTGGATATATATCAGAAAGACGGAAACAGCAAAGAATTTCATGCAAACGGAGGGATAGGTTTGATTTCTAGCAGAATTCTCGCTGAAGGTCCCATAGTAAAAAATAAAGGTTCATTTTTGATAGGAGGAAGAGCTTCTTATGCTCATTTATTTTTAAAATTATCAGAAGACCAAAAAGACAATGCAGCTTATTTTTATGATCTGAACACGAAATTAAGTTATAAACTAAACGAGAATAACAGTTTATTCTTATCAGGTTATTTTGGTCGCGATGTCTTTAAACTAAATAAAATTTTCATGAATACTTATGGGAATTCTACATTGAATTTACGTTGGAGTCATTTGTATTCAGATAAATTATTTGCAAATTTATCATTAATCTATAGTGATTATTATTACGGGCTTAATTTAAATTTTGTAGGCTTTAAATGGGATTCCGGAATTAAAAATTATACTGCCAAGTATGATTTTGAAAACTTTATTTCAGATAAATTCAAATTAACTTATGGTTTAAACGGAATTTATTATGAGTTCAATCCAGGGATAATTAAGCCTTTAACGGATGAATTTACAATCAATCCTGAGCAATTAGATAAAAAATATGCACTTTCAGTGTCACCTTACATTGGTTCAGAAAGTCAGCTTTCAAAAAGAATCACAGTTTATGCTGGATTAAGATTCAGTATGTTTTATCGTTTAGGAGCTTCGACAATTAATCAATATGAAAATAATAATGCGGTTGTGTTCAATTCAGAAATGCAGATTTATGAGAAAGGGACACCAGTTTCTACAGAATATTATAAAAAAAATAAGGTTATTGAAAGTTATAACAACTTTGAGCCCCGGTTTTCAATTTCTGTTCAACTGAATGATGATACAGCAATAAAAGCAAGTTATAACAGAATGGCACAATATCTCCAGTTAATTTCTAATACTTCGTCACCGACACCTCTCGATATCTGGATGCCAAGTGACAATTATATCAAACCTCAAATTGCTGATCAGGTTGCATTAGGTTATTTTAGAAATTTTAATGATGGGGCTTATTCATTAGAAACAGAGGTTTACTATAAAAAAGTCAAAAACAGGCTGGATTATATTGACGGGGCTGATCTGATTGCAAATGATGCAATTGAGCAGGTAATTTTAAATGGACGGATGCGGGCTTATGGGTTAGAAATTATGTTAAAAAAGAACCAAGGCAAATTCAATGGCTGGATTTCTTATACGCTTTCAAAATCAGAACAGCAAACTCCCGGCAGAACAACAGAAGAAACAGGAATTAATAATGGACAATGGTATAATTCAGCTTATGACAAATTGCATAATTTAGCTATTACTTCAGCTTATAGTTTAAATAAAAGATGGTCATTTGGTGCAAATTTTATTTTACAGTCCGGTCAGCCGGTTTCCTATCCTAATAGCCAGTATGAATATTTAGGGATAACTGTTCCTAATTATGGATTACGAAATGAAAATCGTCTTCCGGCTTATCATCATTTAGATATTTCGGCTACATTAACTCTGGAAAAAAATCAAAACAGAAAGTGGAAAGGTGAATGGATTTTTAGTATATATAATTTGTATAATCGACAGAATGCTGCTTCTATTAACTTCCGTCAAAATGCAGATACTGGTAATAATGAAGCAGTAAGAACTTCTATTTTTGGAATTGTGCCCGCAGTGAGTTATAATTTTAAGTTTTAAAAAACCATTTTCTGATAAAGAGATAAAATATAAAAGTATGAAAAAAGTAATTTTATTAGTGATGTTTTTTATATCATTATTCTTTACGGGTTGTGAAGAAGTTGTAAATGTGGATTTAAATACCGCAGCTCCAAAATTAGTAATTGAAGCGTCTGTCAATTGGAGAAAAGGAACTACGGGCGCTCAGCAAATTATAAAGCTGACCATGACAACTGGATATTTTGAAGGGGAAATTCCAATAGTTTCAGGAGCTGTTGTATATGTTAAAAACGGTGCCAACCAACAATTTAATTTTACAGAAGTGCCAAATACAGGTAGATATGTTTGCAATAACTTCAAACCGGTAATCGATGGAGCTTATACACTGACTGTAATTAGCAATGGCAATACCTACACGGCAAGTGAAACCCTAAAATCAATAACGCCAATTGACTATTTTACACAAAACGATGCAGGAGAACTTGCCGGAATTGTTGTAAGGGCTTTTTATAAAGACCCGGCAGGAGTCGATAATTATTATCTTTATAAATATGCATATTCAAATAAAGTTACGTCGACTTATTATGCTGATGAGGACAAGTTTTATCAGGGCAATGAGTTTTTTAGTTTTTCTGATGACGAGGACTTGAAAACCGGAGATGAAGTAGAGGTTACGCACTATGGTATTTCAAAACAATATTACAATTATATGAATATATTGGTAGATATTGCGGGCAGTGGTGGTGTAGGAGGGCCTTTTCAGACACCCCCGGCAACTGTTAGAGGAAATATTGTTAATACAACAGATAAAAATAACTTTCCTTTAGGTTATTTTTCTTTGAGTGAAACGGTTTCAAAAAAATATACTGTTAAATAATTCAGTCAGATGGAAGCCAGAATTGAAACTCTAACCGAGAAAAAACTCATTGGTAAACATATTACAATGTCTTTTGTTGAGAATAAAACATTTCAGTTATGGAGCAGTTTTATGCCTCAACGAAAAGAAATCAAAAATTCAATTGATTCTAATTTATATTCTCTAGAAGTTTTTTCTGTTGGGTACTTCAATCATTTTGATGCTAAAAATACTTTTCAAAAATGGGCCGCCATCGAAGTTTCTGATTTCAATGAAATTCCATCAGGTATGGAGGCTTTAACGATTCCAGGTGGATTATATGCAGTTTTCGTTCATGAGGGGCCCGCAATAGAAGGTGATAAGACTTATCGTTTTATTTTTACAGAATGGCTGCCAGCTTCAGAATATAGGGTAGACGACAGACCTCATTTTGCTGTTATGTCTGAGAACTACCAACGAGATAACCCAAATTCAGAAGAAATCTGGATTCCCATAAAAAAGAAAGTTTAAACTATGCTGATAGAAAATTTAAGGTCACTTTTTAACCGCGATCTTAACAAATTAAAAGAACAAATTGCATTGTATGAAACCGAAAGTCAGCTTTGGGTAATTGATAAAAATATTTCTAATTCTGCAGGAAATCTTTGTCTTCATTTAATTGGAAATCTCAATACTTATATCGGAGCCGAAATGGGAAAAACAGGTTATATTCGTAATCGTCCTTTGGAATTTTCGGCAAAAGATGTTGAGAAAGATCAGTTAATTAGCAAAATTGAGGAAACTATTTTAATGGTAAATGAAACTCTGGACTCTTTAGTCGAAAATGATTTAGAGACCATTTATCCGCAAATTGTCTTCGAAAAAGAAATGACTACCGGTTTCTTTTTGATGCATCTTTCTACACATTTAGCCTATCATTTAGGACAAATCAATTATCATCGCCGATTAGTGATTTGAGATTTTAGCCTAGAGGTTTTGAAAATATATTCTTATCAGAAATCTAAAATCGTTAATTAACATTCAAAATCCTTTCTTTCGTACATTTGCATCACATTTAAAATAATAATTCAGCATGTCATCACACCATATTGTTCGCGACGATCAGGAACCCGCATTAATTATTGCTAACGGAGCCGCTTGCAACGCTGAGTTATTAGGACAACTGTTGGAATGGTCACCGCTTGTAGTTGTGCTGGATTCTGCTATCGAAAGAGTTATTGAATTAGGTATAAAAGTCGATGTGCTTTTAGGAGATTTCGATCGGGGTTTTGATCCCGAAATCTACAAAACATCACAATATCCAATAGAAATTGTTTACACTCCCGATCAGGATAAAACCGATTTGGAGAAAGCTTTTGATTATCTTATCGACAAAAAAATTCCCGCTGTAAACGTTGTTTGGGCAACAGGAAAGCGTGCAGATCATACCATAACAAACCTCACGCAAATTGTTCGTTACCGCAATTTGCTTAAAATTGTTATCCTTGACGATCATTCTAAAATATTTTTGCTGCCTAATAAATTCGAAAAATGGTACACAGAACGAACTCCAATTTCGCTTATTCCAATTGGGGTGGTAAACGGCATTTCTTCGAACAATCTAAAATACGAACTGCAAGATGATACGCTCACAATGGGCTACAGGACCGGAAGCAGCAATTCCGTTGCAAAAGACGGAATAGTTACTATTACTCACAAAAATGGTGATTTGTTGCTTATGGAATGTATTGATTGATTTTTGTTTTAGATTTATTTTTAAAGTTGAAATTGAATTTTGACATTGAAATTGAATTTAATGAAGCTATTTACTTTGTATCTTTGCGCCTCAGAACTATTGAAGAAATAAAATGCGAATTGACATTATTACGATTTTGCCGGAATTGCTAAAAAGCCCTTTTGAGGCTTCGATTATGAAACGTGCTATTGATAAAGGTCTGGTAGAAGTCCATTTTCATAATTTACGTGATTATACAACCAATAAACAAAAAAGCGTAGACGATTATCCATTTGGAGGAGGTGCCGGAATGGTAATGACGGTTCAGCCAATTGACGACTGTATTGCACATCTGAAAAGCCAGCGAGAATATGATGAAATCATTTATATGTCTCCCGATGGTGAAACGTTGAACCAAAAAATGGCCAATACCATGTCAATGTATGAAAATATTATTATTTTATGTGGGCATTATAAAGGTGTTGATCAGCGTGTAAGGGATCATTTTATTACCAAAGAAATTTCGATTGGTGATTATGTTTTATCAGGAGGAGAATTAGGTGCTTTAGTTCTGTCTGATGCATTAATCCGATTGATTCCGGGAGTTTTAAGCGATGAAACTTCGGCATTAACAGATAGTTTTCAGGATAATTTGCTTTCAGGACCTATATATACAAGACCGGCAGACTACAAAGGATGGAAAGTCCCGGAAGTTTTAACCAGTGGTCATTTTGCAAAAATCGACAAATGGCGAGAAGATATGGCGTATGAACACACGAAGAACAGAAGACCGGATTTGTTGGAATAGTCTTAAAGTTTTTAAAGTCGAAAGTCATAAAGTTAACAATTTAGCATCTTCATTTTTAGATCATTAAGACTTTATAACTTTCAACTTTATGACTTGAAAAATAATTTACAATTTACAATTTATAATTCATAATTATTTTCTACATTTGCACCCGAATTAGACTAACCTCTGGCGAGATCCGTGAATGTTACTCTATCATAAACAATAATATAAAATTATCATGGCAGATTTATTAAAATTCGTTCAGGACGAATTCGTTGCTAGAAAAGATTTCCCTGTTTTTGGAGCTGGAGATACTATCACAGTTTTCTACGAAATTAAAGAGGGTGAAAAAACAAGAACTCAGTTTTTTAAAGGAGTTGTTATTCAAAGAAGAGGTTCTGGTAACACAGAAACTTTTACTATTCGTAAAATGTCTGGAGCTGTTGGTGTTGAGCGTATCTTCCCGGTAAACTTACCAGCTTTACAAAAAATTGAAATCAACAAGAAAGGTGCTGTACGTAGAGCTAGAATTTTCTACTTCAGAGATCTTACTGGTAAAAAAGCTAAGATTAAAGATAAAAGAAGATAATCATTTATCTCTTTGTTATAAAAAACTCGTTTCAGGTAATTTGAAACGAGTTTTTTTTTGGACCTATTTTTCGAAATATTAAAACCGTAATTTTTTTATATCAAAATCATCAATTTAATAATTAAAAGTCACTCAGATGACAATCTGTTAATTTCGGGATTTCTCCTGAAAACTATACCGTTTTCGGACTGTTTTTATTATATTTGCTCCGCTCATTTTGAGCCGAATATACCTTGAAATTGCTGATTTCGGCAATACAATCATAAAAAAAAAAAAATGACACAGAATTCAAAAATTTTTTACACTTTAACTGATGAGGCGCCATTATTAGCGACTTACTCTTTATTGCCTATTGTTCAGGCTTTTACTTCGACAGCAGGTATTGCTATCGAAACAAGAGACATCTCTTTGGCAGGAAGAATTTTATCTAATTTCCCAGAATCATTAACGGATGCTCAAAAAACCGGAGATGCCCTTTCTGAATTAGGACAGCTGGCAACACAACCGGAAGCTAACATTATTAAATTACCAAACGTTTCTGCATCTGTACCGCAATTAAAAGCGGCTATTGCTGAATTACAATCTCATGGTTATAATGTGCCTAATTTTCCTGAAGATCCGCAAAACGATGCTGAAAAGGAAATTAAGGCAAAGTATGCTAAAGTTTTAGGTTCTGCAGTAAACCCTGTTTTACGTGAAGGAAACTCTGATCGTAGAGCGCCAAGAGCAGTAAAGAATTTTGCTAAAGCAAATCCACACTCAATGGGTGCGTGGTCTGCTGACTCAAAAACTAAGGTAGCTTCAATGTCAAACGGTGATTTTTACGGAAGTGAACAATCTCTTACTGTTGCAGAAGCTAATGATGTAAAAATTGAATTCGTTGCTAAGGACGGAACAACAACTGTTCTTAAAGCAAGTACTCCGCTCAAAGCAGGAGAAATCATTGATAGTTCTGTTTTAAACTTAAAAGCTTTAAAATCTTTTGTTGCTGATGCAATTGCTGATGCTAAACAAGCAGGAGTTTTGCTTTCTGTGCATTTAAAAGCGACTATGATGAAAGTTTCAGATCCAATTATCTTTGGCGCTATCGTTGAAGTGTATTTTGCTGATCTTTTCAAAAAATATGAGACTTTATTTAATGAAATAAATGTTGATACAAGAAACGGTTTAGGTGATATTTATGCAAAAATTGCAGGAAGACCTGAGCAGGCAGAAGTTGAAGCTGCAATCAATCAGGCTATTGAAAACGGACCAGCTTTAGCAATGGTTAATTCTGATAAAGGAATTACAAACTTACACGTTCCTTCTGATGTAATTGTTGATGCTTCTATGCCGGCAATGATTCGTACTTCAGGTCAAATGTGGAACAAAGAAGGAAAATCACAAGATACTTTTGCTGTTATTCCGGATCGTTCTTACGCTGGAGTTTATACTGCAACAATTGATTTCTGTAAAAAACACGGTGCTTTTGATCCTAAAACAATGGGAAGTGTTCCTAATGTTGGATTAATGGCTCAAAAAGCAGAAGAATACGGATCTCACGATAAAACTTTCCAAATGAAAGCAGATGGAGTTGTTCGTGTTGTTGATAAAAACGGAACTGTTTTGATGGAGCAAAATGTTGAGACAAACGATATCTTCAGAATGTGTCAGGCTAAGGACGCTCCAATTCAGGACTGGGTAAAACTGGCTGTAAACAGAGCTCGTTTATCAAGTACTCCTGCTGTTTTCTGGTTAGATGAAAACAGAGCACACGATAGAGAATTGATTGTAAAAGTTCAAAAATATCTTAAAGATTTCGATACAACAGGTTTGGATATTCGTATTCTGAATCCTATTGCTGCTACTGAATTTACTTTAGACAGAATTATCAAAGGAGAAGATACTATTTCTGTAACCGGAAACGTGTTACGTGATTACCTGACAGATTTATTCCCAATTTTAGAATTAGGAACTTCTGCAAAAATGTTATCTATTGTTCCTTTAATGAATGGTGGTGGATTGTTCGAAACAGGTGCCGGAGGTTCTGCTCCTAAACATGTTGAGCAATTTACTGAAGAAGGATATTTACGTTGGGATTCATTAGGAGAGTTTTTGGCTCTTGGTGCTTCATTGGAGCATTTAGGTCAGACTTTAGATAATTCTAAAGCTATTGTTTTATCTGAAACTTTAGATCAGGCAAACGATAAATTCCTGGCAAATGATAAATCTCCAGCTCGTAAAGTAGGTCAGATCGACAACCGTGGATCTCACTTTTATTTAGCTTTCTATTGGGCACAGGCTTTGGCTGCTCAGACTAAAGATGCTGAATTAAAAGCAATCTTTACTCCAATTGCTGCTGAATTTGAAGCTAATGAATCTAAAATAGATGCTGAATTAATTGGTGCGCAAGGTAAAGCTCAAAATATTGGTGGTTACTACCAGCCAACGCCTGAGTTAGTAAGCAAAGCGATGCGTCCTAGTGAAACTTTCAATGCGATTATTGCCAAAATTGCATAATTAAAAGTTATCTTATTTATATATTCAAAAAAAAGACAATCAGAAATGGTTGTCTTTTTTTTATCTTATCGAATGCAAAATTGAATTAGCTACAGTAAAATGATTTCTAATTTAGGTTTTAAAGAATCTGTATCATTTAGCAAATTATTCAAAAGTAAGGCTGATATTTCTCCTTTAAAGTTTAGAAAGCCTTTTAATTAAATTTTTAGGCTACAAGAAAATACTTTTCGGCTACAAGAGTACAAAAGCTAAATCTGAACTTTGCTTTACTAAATTATATGAAAATGAAAGTATTTGTAACAGGTGCTACAGGTTTCGTTGGAACAGCTGTAGTACAGGAATTATTAGGCTCAGGTCACCAGGTTTTGGGGTTAGCACGTTCGGAAGAATCAGCAAAAAAATTAATTGCTGTCGGAGCAGAAGTGCATCGCGGCGATTTAAACGATTTTGAAAGTCTGAAATCAGGAACCGTTTCATCGGATGCGGTAATCCATTTAGGTTTTGTTCATGATTTTACACGATTTGAAGAAATGTGTATACTAGACGGGAAAGTAATTGAAACGATAGGCGAAGCTTTACTCGGAACTGACAAATCTTTTATCATCACTTCCGGAACTGCACTTTTTTCAAAAGACGGAATCACAACAGAAAAAGATCTTTCTGCTGATAATCCACATCCAAGAATAGCTACAGAAAATGCTGCCGATGCTGTAGCTGCTAAAGGTGTCAAGGTTGCTGTTGTGAGATTGTCTCCATCAGTTCACGGTCAAGGCGATATTATTGGTTTTGTACCAACATCAATAAATATTGCAAAAGAAAAAGGAAAATCTGCTATAATTAATGATGGTAATAATTTTTGGCCGGCAGTTCACCGATTGGATGCTGCAAAATTGTATCGATTAGCTTTGGAAAAACCTTTTGTGAGCGGAACAAGATATCACGCAGTTGCAGAACAAGGAATTCCGTTTAAAAATATTGCAACAGCTATCGCTGAAAGATTGCAAATTCCGGTTACTTCCCTAACAACCGATGAAGCAGCTGAGCATTTTGGCTGGTTTGCTCATTTTGCAAAACTTAACAATTTAACTTCAAGCGAAGAAACTAAAAAAGCTTTGAATTGGACACCGGAGCATCCAACATTGATGGAAGATCTGCAAGGTGCTGTTTATTTTTCTGAACTTTAATTATTTGTATCTTTAGAATATTAAAATCATTTATCAAACTTATGCTATGATACCTGAAAATAACCCAATAAGAATAAAAACCATATCTCAATTCCATACTTTACGAGGATTGCAAAAACCAAAACATCCGCTGATAAGTGTGATTAATTTTGACGATATGGAACAACCTTCAGAAAGTCTTACACAGAGTTTGATATTTGATTTTTATATGATTTCTGTAAAAAGGGATATGGATCACAAATACAAATACGGACAACAGGATTATGATTTTGATGAAGGTATTATGTTTGGAATGGCGCCTCATCAGGTATTAAGCGTGACAAGAGAAATAAACGGCAAGAATCCTTCCGGATGGATGATCATGATTCATCCGGATTTTCTTTGGAATACGCCAATGGCAACTTCCATCAGGAAATATGATTTTTTTGATTATTCTGTGAATGAAGCTTTGTTTTTATCAGAAGATGAGGAAATAAAACTACAGCAAATCATTGAAAATATTAAACAGGAATATCAAACAAACATTGATAAATTCAGTCAGAATATCATCATTTCTCAGTTAGAAACACTTCTCAATTATTCCGAAAGGTTTTATCAGCGACAATTCATTACCCGCCACAAAGCGCATCATCAATTTTTAGAACGACTGGAAATCTTGCTCGATACTTATTTTGAAGGAAATAATCTTGAAAAACAAGGATTGCCGAGCGTACAATTTCTTTCAGATGAATTTAATATGTCACCTCAATATATGCGGAACTTACTGAAATCTTTGACCGGACAAACCACGCAACAGCACATTCATGACAAACTGATCGAAAAGGCAAAAGAAAAACTTTCTACCACCAATTTATCCATCAGTGAAATTGCTTTCGAATTGGGTTTTGAGCATTCGCAGTCCTTTAGTAAATTATTTAAAACAAAAACTTTAGTTTCTCCGTTGCAATTTAGGGAATCATTTAATTGATAAAACAAAAATTACCTATCCGTAATTTGCATACAATAATCATCATTTTGCAAACATGAGATTCCTGATTTCTCTTCAACTTTGTACTATTAAAATCAATATTATGAATAAGAATAAGAATCAGGTAAAATTAGGAAGTCAGGGTTTAATCATTCCGAATATCGGTTTGGGATGTATGGGAATGACAGGTTTTGGAGATGCAGATATGTATGGTAAAAGCGATGAGAAAGAAGCCATCGCAACTATTCATCGCTCTTTGGAATTGGGTGGAAATTTCCTCGATACGGCAGATTTGTATGGTCCTTTTAAAAATGAGCAACTCATTGCAAAAGCCATCGAAGGAAATCGTGACGAATATAGTATCGCCACGAAATTCGGTTGGGAAATCGACGAAAAGGAGCAAGTAACATGGAAAATAAATGGAAAGAAAGATTATGTAAAAAAATCAGTAGAACGTTCCCTTAAAAATCTAAAAACCGATTACATTGACCTTTATTATATGCATCGTCTAGATAAAAACACACCTATTGAAGAAACAGTTGAAGCGATGTCTGAGCTAGTAAAAGAAGGAAAAGTTGGTTACATAGGATTATCCGAAGTATCTTCAGAAACTGTAAAAAGAGCCCACGCTGTTCATCCCATTACAGCTGTTCAAAGTGAATATTCTTTGTTTGAAAGAACGGTTGAGGAAAAAGGTGTCATCAAAACTTTGAATGAGTTAGGAATTGGTTTTGTCGCTTATTCACCTTTGGGAAGAGGTTTTTTATCCGGACAAATCCGTACAATTGATGATTTACCCGAAAATGATTTTCGAAGAGCAATTCCGCGTTTTCAGAAACAGTATTTCTATAAAAACATTGAACTCGTAGAAGCTGTGGAAGAATTAGCAAAAGAAAAAAATATCACCTCCTCTCAATTAGCTTTGGCGTGGATTATTAGCAAAGGAATAGTTCCAATTCCGGGAACGAAACGCAGAAAATATATTGAACAAAATATCGAAGCAAGCAAAATCGTATTGAGCGAATCTGAATTACAAAAACTGGAAAACATCGTACCTTTAGGAACTGATACCGGTGCGCCATATGACGAATTCAGTATGGGACTTTTAGATTATTAATTTAAATTTACAGTAATGAATACAATTGCCTCCATTTCCAAATTTCACAGATTGTTGTCACTTCCCGAACCGAAACATCCGTTGGTAAGCGTCATCAATCTGTCCGAAAGTATTTTTCTGGAAGATGAGATTTGGAAAGGTTTTGTAAACAGATTTTACTGTGTAGCATTGAAAAGAAATGCGACAGGAAAAATAAGATACGGACAACAGCATTATGACTACGACAAAGGTGTGCTGAGTTTTACGGCACCGAATCAGGTTCAGTATCTTGATCTGCAAAATGTGCAATGTGATTCCAATGGTTATTTACTGATTTTTCATCAAGATTTTTTATTGAAACATTCTTTAGCAAATACTATTTCTTCATATGGGTTTTTCTCTTACGCAGTGAATGAAGCTTTGCATTTATCCGAAGATGAAGAAAACGATCTGCTGGAAATACTCCATAAAATAGATAAAGAATGTCAGCATATAGACCAGCATACTCAGGAAATTATTTTGTCTCAGATTGAATTGTTGCTAAATTATTCCAAACGTTTTTACGAAAGACAATTCATTACCCGAAAAAGTGGAAGTCATCAGCTTCTGACCAAATTTGAAACGTATCTGAATGATTATTTTGAAAAATCATCATCTGGAAAAGGACTTTTAACTGTTCATCAAATTGCCGAAGGGATGAATATCTCTCCTAATTACCTGAGTGACCTTTTGAGAATCCAAACCGGACAAAACACGCAGCAACATATACACGAAAAGCTCATCAGCAAAGCGAAAGAGAAACTTTCGCTAACTGAACTTTCGGTAAGCGAAATTGCTTATGAACTCGGATTTGAACATGCGCAATCGTTTAGTACCTTATTCAAAAAGAAAACGAAATTGTCACCGTTAGAATTTAGGCAATCGTTTAACTAAATATTTATCTTTTTCATTTTTTAAAATAATCCATTTTTATGTGGGTTATTTTTTTTATAAATAAGCGAACATTCATTTATATTTAATACATTTGCTTCGTTAAAATACAAATAATGCGAACCAGAGATACAAATAAAGAGGATGTCGTAAAACAGAAAGCTATTGAAATGCTTGTAAAATATGGTATTGAAGGCTTTGGAATGAATCGACTGGCAAAAGAAAGCGGCGTTTCTGTTGCCACTTTATATATTTATTATACAGACAAAGATGATTTAATAAAGAAGATTGGAACAGAAATCGGACAGGCCTTTTTTAGTGAAATGATTAAGGATTTCTCTCCAACTATGTCTTTTAAAGAAGGATTACGAAAGCAGTGGGAAAACAGGGCTCGTTTTGCTTTAAAAAATCCATTGAAAGTTGCCTGTTGGGAAGCATTAAGTCATTCTAGTTATCGGGACTCTCTTTTAGAAGAGAGCCTTGCCGAATTTAAATCGGCAATGTGGCACTTTATAGAAAATGCTTTTGAAAGAAAAGAACTGCTTCCGATTTCTATCGAAGTATTTTGGAGTGTTGCTTATGGCCCACTATATGCTTTACTGCGTTTTGAAAATGAAGGGAAAAGCTTTAATGGTATGCCTTTTAAACTGACACAGGAAAAAATGGATGAGGCATTTGAATTAGTAATAAAAGCACTGACACCTTAATAATATCAAGATATGGAAAATACACAAAACATATTGGTATTTGCAACCAACATTAGAACCAATAACGACAAACAATTAATAAGTCAAACACTTAATGAAATTTCAGAAATTCATCAATGGAATATTGATCAGGAAGATATTGATTGCGTTTTAAGAATTGTAAGCAAAACACTTTCTGAAGAACAAATAATCAATATTGTTAAAAGACACAATTTCAATTGCACACCATTAGATTAAACTAAAATGAAAGAACAAAATCAAACGATACCTTTTACTGGTTATCAAAAATTTGCAGTTTTTATACTCGCCATTACTCAATTTACAGTAATTCTGGATTTTATGGTGATGTCTCCGTTAGGCGATATCCTGATGAAGGATTTAGATTTAAAACCCACACGATTTGGTTTGGTGGTTTCGGCATATGCTTTCAGTGCAGGAATTTCAGGGCTTCTTACCGCTGGTTTTGCGGATAAATTCGACAGAAAAAAATTATTACTATTCTTTTACATTGGTTTCATAGGCGGTACAATATTATGCGGTGTTGTGAATTCTTATCCTTTACTTGTTGCTGCCAGAATAGTTACAGGTTTATTTGGTGGTGTGATAGGTTCTATTTCTATGGCAATTGTAGCTGATTTGTTTGCTCTTCAACAGCGTGGCCGTGTTATGGGATTTCTCCAAATGGGTTTTGGGGCAAGTCAAATTCTTGGGATTCCAATTGGATTATATCTTGCAAATGCCTGGGGCTGGCACGCACCTTTTTTATGGGTAGCTGGAATGGCGGCTATAGTAGCAGGATCAATTGCTGTTAAACTGAAACCAATTAATGCACATTTGAGCTTTCAACATGATAAATCTGCTTTTACCCATTTAATACATACTATCCAAAAGAAGGAATACAGAATTGGGTTTACAGCTACGGCGTTACTTTCAATAGGCGGATTTATGATGATGCCTTTTGGAAGTGCTTTTGCTATTAATAATTTAAAAATTACTCAGGAAGAATTACCAATTGTATTTATGATTGCCGGTCTGTCTACTTTGTTGATTATGCCTATAATGGGGAAATTAAGCGATAAAATAGATAAATTTAAAATATTTACTTATGCTTCCGTATGGACAATTATTATGATTGGAGTTTATACAAATCTTAGCGTAACACCGCTTTGGTTAGTTGCAATTTTAAATGTATTAATGATGATGGGAATTATGGGTCGAATGGTTCCTTCAACCGCTTTGGTAACTTCAATACCGGCAATGCAGGACAGGGGAGCGTTTATGAGTATAAACTCTTCATTGCAGCAAATAGCGGGTGGTATTGCAGCCGCTTTTGCCGGAACAATTGTGTTGCAAAAAGATAAATTTAGTCCATTGGAACATTACAATACATTAGGATTTATCATTATTGCCATTTCGATCGTATCAATATTATTAATGTATCGTGTGAGCAAGCTTATAAAAAGAAAAACTGGAGAAAGCACAGAACCTGTTTCGGTAATTCATGAAATTTAAGAAATGTATACATTATATTTTAAGACAACTTTTTGAGTTGTCTTTTTTTTTGGATTCCAATCTTCATAGATATCAGTTGTGAACGTGTTAATTGTTTTATTTTTATGTGATTAATTGTGAAATCTAGTTTGTGTAGTTTATATCTTGTTTACGTTTAAGATATCTATTTTATAATATTCCTTATCATCAACTCTGGTTAACTCAATTGTATTGTTGTTGATTTCAAAAGTAAAATTCTCATCAAAATCTACAATAAAATATTTAAAGCAGGCAAGAACATTGTTGATAATATTATCAACATTATAAGTTGGAAGTTTTATTACACAAATATCATCTAATCTGAGATTATTTTTTATTACTGTAAGTGTTGATATATTCCAATTTGCTCTTGCTCCGTCAAAATTCCAAATGTCATCATTGGTACCATCAATTTCTATTGTGTTTTTCATTTTATTGGTTATTTAATATTATACAAAAATACAATCTCTATCAATTTTCTCCAATTATATGAAAACTATTGTAATGCTGCTTCTGTAATATTGAGTATTTTTTTTAAAACTCTTTAAATGCTTATCCCAACCACCCATCACGATCCAAACTTCTATATTGAATCGCTTCCGCAATATGCGATGAAACTATTTGAGGAGCAGTATCTAAATCAGCAATAGTTCTGGCGACTTTTAAAATTCGATCATAAGCTCTGGCTGAAAGGTTTAATCGTTCCATTGCAGTTTTTAGTAATTCTTTGGATTGTGAATCAAGGGTGCAATATTCACGGATTAATTTACTACTCATTTGTGCATTATAATGAATATTAGATAACTCTTCAAATCGAACAGACTGGATTTCACGTGCCGCTGTAACTCTTTCTCTGATTGAAACGCTGCTCTCAGCTTTATTATCGTCTGATAATTTTTCGAAAGGGACAGGGGTAACTTCAATATGAATATCAATTCGGTCTAATAAAGGGCCTGAAATTTTACTCATATACCTTTGCATTTCATGGGGAGATGAGGTATTAGGCATAGAAGGATCATTAAAAAATCCACTCGGACTCGGGTTCATACTTGCTACGAGCATAAATGAAGAAGGATAGGTCACTGTAAATTTAGCTCTGGAGATTGTTACTTCCCTGTCTTCCAATGGTTGTCGCATAACTTCTAAAACATCTCTTTTAAATTCCGGCAATTCATCCAGAAATAAAACGCCGTTATGTGCCATAGAGATTTCTCCCGGCTGAGGATAACTTCCCCCGCCAACAAGTGCTACATTCGAAATAGTATGATGCGGACTACGAAATGGCCTCTGATTCATCAAACCAACTTCTTTTAATTTTCCGGCAACGCTATGAATTTTTGTCGTTTCTAAGGCTTCTCTCAAGGTCATTGGAGGCAAAATACTTGGTAATCTTTTGGCCAGCATTGTTTTTCCTGCTCCCGGCGGACCAATCAAAATGATATTATGCCCTCCGGCTGCTGCAATTTCCATACAGCGTTTAATGCTTTCCTGCCCACGGACATCAGAGAAATCAAATTCGGGAAAATCCAGGGTTTTGTAAAATTCTGCACGGGTATCAATAATGGTTGGTTCTAAAGTTCCTTTTCCTTCAAAGAAATCAATGACTTCCTGAACATTTTCTACCCCGTAAACATCTAGCCCTGCAACAATGGCCGCTTCTTTTGCATTTTGCTTAGGAAGGAAAAAGCCTTTATAGCCTTCTTCTTTAGCTTTAATAGCAATTGAAAGTGCACCATTTATGGATTGTAAACTTCCATCCAATGAAAGTTCGCCCATAATAATATAGCGATCAATTTCGGCTGCCTTTATCTGGTCTGAAGCTACTAAAATTCCAATGGCTAAAGTCAAATCATAAGCAGAGCCTTCTTTGCGCAAATCAGCAGGTGCCATATTTATGGTTATCTTTTTACCTGGCATAGCATAACCATTATTCTTAAGGGCTGCAGCTATGCGATAACTGCTTTCTTTTATGGCATTGTCCGGCAAGCCTACCAAATGGTAACCAATTCCTTTATCCATATTCACTTCTACAGTTATAGTAGTAGCTTCAACCCCAAAAACAGCACTTCCAAAAACTTTAATCAGCATACTTTATGTCTTAATTTGTAAATATTTTTTTACTTCAGCAAAATAAAGAAATATTTTAATAAATAAAGTATTACAATTAATAAATTTTGTTGTGATTTAATCGAATTCTAAGCCAATCTCATTTTTCACTTTTTCAACTATACTGCTTAATTCTAAACTGTTTTGATGTGACCAAAGTTTGCTTTCAATTTGATTCTGTCTGATACAAAGATGACATTCAATTGCTTCATGTGCATACCCTTTTCCAATATTTGGAATCTTAAAATTTTTTTCCTGTTCTTTTTCAATAATGGAATATCCGTCTGTCATAAACCAAGGGGAATCAATGTCAATTCTTCCCCGGGTTCCACTAATAGTAGCTTTCATATCAGAAGCAGAAACTAAACCGGCATGTAAAACTGCCTGAGCCGCCGCATATTGTAAAATCATAGTTGTCTGCAAATCGACCCCGGTTGTATAATAAGTTGATTTTGCTATGATTTCTTCCGGAATTCCGAGTATAATATAAGATAGAAACAGAGGATAAACTCCGATATCATAAAGAGCTCCGCCTCCTAATTTTTTGTCTGTCAGTCTAAGTCCTAATTCATTATTATAATAAGCGAAATCAGCCTTAAGATATTTAACTTCACCTATCTCACCATTTTCCACTTTAGACAGCAGTTCTCGAATTGACGGAATAAATCGCGTCCAAAAAGCTTCCATGAAAAATTTATTATATTTTTTTGAAGCTTCAATCATTTGCACAGCATCATTATAGGATAAGGATAAAGGCTTTTCGCACAATACATGTTTTCCGTTTTTCATTGCCAGAATTGACAATTCTGCGTGTGAATCGTGAGGTGTTGCTATGTAGACAATATCAACATTATGGTCTTCAAAGAGATCATTATAGGAACCGTAAAATTTATCGCAATCATACTTTTTTGCAAATTCATTTGCTTTAGCAATACTCCTTGAAGCTACAGCATACAATTCGGCTTCTTCAATTAATTCTAAGTCGTCAGCAAACTGATTGGCTATATTTCCTAAACCAACAATACCCCATCTTATTTTTTGATCTTTATTCATCTTAAATTATAATTATAAAAAATGTTAAAACAATCAAAGATAAAGCAACCCAATCAAATATTAGATATATTTTTCACACACTATGTCCTATTTCTTACATATTATATGCAGAGAAAACGACAAAAACTTGATTTTTTTTTAAGTCAGGATTAATATTTTGTAAATTTTAGATATGTTTTAACAAATAGGTGCAAAACAAAGGGGTGTAAAATGAAAAATTAACAAAAATCAAACATTAGGTGCTATTTTTTATGGGGTGTATGTAATGATTTTATATTTTTATCAAAAATTTTAAAACTAAATAACGATGCGAAAAATTATTTTAAGTGTGATTCTTATCACAATTTTGTTACTGTCCATTTTTTCTATTTCATTTGTTACTGAATCAAAAACATTAGGAGCTCATGTTGTCGAATTGAAAATGGACACAGGGGATACCGCATGGATGGTTGTTGCAACTGCTTTTGTATTATTAATGACACCAGGTTTAGGTTTCTTCTACGGAGGTATGGTTGGTAAGAAAAACGTAATTAGTACCATGCTGCAAAGTTTTATGGCCATGGTAATTGTTACTATTCTATGGGTAGTTATTGCTTTTGGATTATGTTTTGGTCCATCAATAGGCGGTTTCATAGGAGATCCTACTTCAAATATCTTTTTTCAGGGTGTCAGTGCCAATACTGCCTGGGAGTTAGCACCAACAATTCCTTTCATCCTTTTTGCATTGTTTCAGGCAAAATTTGCAATCATTACCCCGGCCTTAATTACAGGAGCTTTTGCAGAGCGTGTACGTTTCTGGGCTTACTTGTTATTTATGGTTTTATTCATATTATTTATTTACGCTCCATTATGTCACATGACATGGCATCCTGATGGATTATTCTTCGGATGGGGAGTTTTAGATTTTGCAGGTGGAACAGTAGTACACATGAGTGCTGGTTGGGCTGCATTAGCAGGAGCTATCTTCTTAGGAAAACGTAAAGTTCAAAAAGTAAATCCAGCGAGAATTACTTATGTATTATTAGGTACAGGTTTATTATGGTTTGGATGGTTTGGTTTCAATGCAGGTTCTGCAGTTGGAGCAGGAAGTCTTGCTGCTCAGGCTTTAGGAACTACAACTGTTGCAGCTGCTTCTGCAGCAATGGCTTGGGTTTTCCTTGATAAAATATTAGGCCACAAATTATCTGCAATGGGAGCATGTATTGGTGCTGTTGTAGGTTTGGTAGCTATCACGCCAGCAGCTGGTTTTGTATCTATCCCTCATGCATTGGCAATCGGTATTATCGCTGCTGTAATTAGTAATCTTGTAGTTAGCAAATTCCCTAAAGGAAAAATTGACGATGCTTTGGATGTTTTTGCTTGTCACGGTGTTGGTGGTATGGTAGGAATGTTATTAACCGGAGTTTTTGCATCAAATACAGTTAATTCAGTAGTAGGAGATAACCAAGGGTTAATATTTGGTGATGCTACTTTATTCTTAACGCAATTAAAAGCATTAGTATTGGTTTCAATATTTGCTTTTGCAGCTTCATATGCATTATTCTTTATTGTAAACAAAATTACTCCTCTAAGAGTTACTGAAGAAAAAGAAGAATTAGGATTAGATATCTCTCAACACGGAGAATTCTTATAAGAATCAATATTCTTTGCCATATAAAAATGCCCTCTAAGCTAAACTTAGAGGGCATTTTGTTTTTGAATTTTCAGCTCTATATAATTATTAGAAGCAGTATAATTCGTTATTTTAGAATAATATTCCCTCTTTCTGCTCTTTTGTTTCGTAAACTACGCAAGGATATCGCCTCTATCAAGAATAGAATACAACAATCAGTTTTTCAAGTCTTCTATCAAAAAAACAAAATAGTCAACAAATAAAAATTACTTGAAATTTGAAATCCCTTGTTTTAACCAGGTTGAATATTCCTCAACACCAACATAACTAATAGTAGGTTTTGAATCGTTTAAATTTTTGCCATCCAAATCAGTGATTACATATAAAGGCTGGGTATTGGTTTTATATTTTGAAATCATAAACTCAGTCCATTTATCACCAATAGTTTCAATTTTTTCCCCTGAAGCAGTCATAAATTGTTTATTCTTAGGTAAAGGACGTTTATCATCAACATATAAAGAAATTAAAACCACATCATTTTTTAAGATTGGTAAAATAGTTGGATCAGACCAGACATTGTTTTCCATAAGACGACAATTTTGACAGGCATGTCCTGTAAAATCCAGCATAATAGGCTTATTTACGGATTTTGCATAAGCCAGCCCATTTTCATAATCGTCAAAAACAATGATACCATGAGGTCCTAATTTCGCCCCCCTCGGCAATTTTTTTGTTTTATTTGGAACACCTGAACTACCTATCCCAAACGGACTTTCACTATATGTGGGCGGTGGCGGAAAAGCACTAATCAATTTCAAAGGTGCTCCCCAAAGACCAGGAATTAAATAAACTGTAAAAGCCAAAGTAAGCAATCCTAAATATAATCTTCCCACAGAAATATGTTGTAATGGACTGTCATGAGGCAATGTAATTTTTCCGAATAAATACAATGCCAAAGCTCCAAAAATGGCAATCCAGATTGCTAAGAAAACTTCTCTTTCCAGAAAATGCAATTGTAAAACCAAATCGGCATTCGATAAAAATTTGAAAGCAAATGCTAATTCCAAAAATCCTAAAACTACTTTTACCGTATTCAGCCATCCACCGGATTTTGGTAATGAATTTAACCATCCAGGGAACATCGCAAATAGCATAAAAGGTAAAGCCAATGCTAATGAAAACCCAAACATTCCAACGATAGGACCAATAACTCCATTGGTTGCAGCTTCAACTAAAAGTGAGCCAACAATAGGACCTGTGCAGGAGAAAGAAACAATAGCCAGGGCCAAAGCCATAAACAATATTCCAATTATTCCACCTCTGTCTGCTTGTTGATCGACTTTATTAGCCCATGAATTAGGTAACATAATTTCAAATCCTCCTAAAAAAGAAGTAGCAAAAATGATTAATAAAACAAAGAAACCGATATTAAACCAAACATTTGTTGCCAAAGAATTTAAAGCATCTGCACCAAAAATCCAGGAAACCAAAAATCCTAATGAAACATAAATTACAATAATGGAAATTCCATAAATAATTGCATTTCTAATTCCGGAAGCTCTTGTTTTACTTTGCTTAGTGAAAAAACTTACTGTCATAGGAATCATTGGAAAAACACAAGGTGTAAGCAATGCTGTAAATCCAAATAAGAATGCTACCAAAAATACAGACCATAAACTTCTGGCTGAAGCAGGGGCTTGTGCTTTTTCTTTTACATCCAACTTCGTTTGCACTGTTTCAGTTTTAGCGGTCTTTACAGTTGTATTTAAAGTATCCACAACCAAAGCCGGCACTTTTGTTTCATCTAATTTAGCTTCAGTTATTGTCGGAATTGCAGCTTCTACTTTTGATAATGACGGAATAGCAATCGAGAATTTTTTATTCGAATTGATGCAGACTTCTTTACAAACCTGAAAATCAAATTCAGCCTCGACGGTTTTTAAATTAGGATTTATAACTTTAATTTCCTGTTCAATATGCGCTTTTCCTTCAAAAAAGGTTTCGTTTACTCCAAAAATATCATTAAAGGCAGTTTTCGTTTTTCCCTCTTTGGCTTTGCCGATTAATTCATAATTTCCTTTTTGATTTTTAAAAGCAATTTCCAAAGCCAGAGGACCGCCTTCCGGCGTAAATTGCGAATACATGTGCCATTCCTTTTCTATAATTCCGTCAAAAATTAAAACAAAATTGGTTTCAGATTTCTTTTCGATTTTAGATGTCCATTTTACAGGTTCTAAAATCTGAGCGTTTCCTTTTGCAAAAGCAAAAATAAAAACCATTAAAAATACAGTAAGTTTATTCCAAATATTCGAAATTATAACCTGACGATTTGTGTTTGACTTCATTCTTGTAATTCTATTTTAAGTATTTTATTTGAGGTATCTTCTATTTTAAATCTTTCGTCCTGCCTGATTCCAACAACCCATACAATCTGATCATTCGAACATAAAAGCCAGCTGTTTTCTTTTTCTATCAGGGATAACTTTTCATCTTTAAAAAGTTTGCTAATTTTTTTTGACTTTCCGTTCATGCCAAAAGGCTGAAAAGAATCGCCTTCCTGCCATTTTCGTAAAATCAACGGGTACTGAATTTTTTCAGCATCCACAAATATAACTTTATTTGAATCTATAGTTATGTGACTAACGTTACAAAGACTCAACTTTAAGGGAAAATTAACTTCCTGGTCACTTTCGTTGATTTCAAATTCTTCTTTTTCAGGTATCTCTGCAATCGGACTTAAAATCAATGTATCTCTGTTTTTTAGCAATCGAAATTCTGCTGAAAAAATCTGTTTACCGGATTGTCCGTCTACTAAATCATAAATATCATTCCATGCCAGAAATCCAAATTCATTAAGCCACTGGTACAAATACGGTTTATAGTTAGGTAATTTTTTAAGCTGGTTTAAATTGAAATGGATTTCTTCACCGGCTTCTTTTGCTACCTGCTGGTAAATCATAATCGAAGCGTCTTCAGCCATCTCGTTTGATTCCTGAAGATAGGATTGCGTTTTTTGAAAAGCTTTCAAAAAGTTTGGATTGATCTCTTTTAAGACCGGAACCAAATCATGACGGATTTTATTTCGGAGATATTTATTAGAAGCATTGCTGCTGTCTTCCCGCCATTCGATATTATTTTCTTCAGCATATTTTAGGATTTCTTCTCTTGAAAAAGGTAAAAGAGGTCGGATAATTTTATCATTTTCTTCCGGAATTCCCACCAAACCGTCCAATCCTGTACCACGGCTGAGATTGATAATAAAAGTTTCTAAATTATCGTCTGCGTGATGTGCTGTCAGAATATAATCGAAATTATGGGTTTCCAAAAGTTCGTAAAACCAGCTATAGCGAAGTTCACGGGCTGCTATTTGGATAGAAAGTTTATAATCTTTTGCAAAAGCTTCGGTGTCAAATTGAGTTGTAAAAATGGAGATATTATTTTCTTCACAGTAATTTCGAATGAAATCCTGATCACCAAAACTTTCCAATCCGCGAAGCTGAAAATTACAATGCAAAACGGCAATTTTATATTCTAATTGCTGAAATAAATGCAGCAAAACCATACTGTCCAATCCGCCACTAACAGCAAGAAACAGTTTTTTGTTTTCCATAAACGGAAATCTTGCCGAAATATGATTTTTAAAATTTGAAAGCATCTGTAAAATTAAAAGATGAATATTTTAAGAACTCCAAAATTAAGGCTTTTGAAATAAATAAGAAGGTTAAGAAAGTTGCTCTTGTAATTTTTTAATATCGTCACGTAATTTTGCAGCCTGTAAAAAGTCTAGTTCTTTGGCCGCTTTTTCCATCGATTTACGTTTTTCACGAATTAATTTCTCTAATTCAGGTTTTGATAAATAGGCTGTTTCAGGTTCTGCAGCAGCTGGCAACGTATGTCCCAATTCATATTCAACCAATGGATTTTTGGTAAAAGCGCTTTCAATTTTTTTGTTTAATGCCTGTGGTGTTAAACCATTCTCGGTATTAAAATTAATTTGTTTGGTTCTTCGATAATTAGTTTCATCGATTGTTTTTTGCATACTGGCAGTAATTTTATCAGCATACATAATCGCTTTTCCGTTTATGTTTCTGGCTGCACGACCAATAGTCTGAGTTAAAGATCTGTGATTACGAAGAAAACCTTCCTTATCAGCATCTAAAATAGCAACTAGCGAAACCTCCGGTAAATCCAGTCCCTCACGAAGCAGATTGACTCCGATTAATACATCAAAAATCCCTTTTCGTAAATCCTGCATAATTTCGATACGTTCCAAAGTGTCTACTTCTGAGTGGATGTAACGACAGCGCACACCTACTTTAGTCAAATATTTAGCTAACTCTTCGGCCATTCTTTTGGTTAGAGTAGTTACTAAAACCCTTTCATCCAATTCACAACGTACCTGAATTTCCTCAATTAAGTCATCAATCTGGTTTAAACTAGGTCTTACCTCAATAATAGGATCCAATAATCCGGTTGGACGAATAATCTGTTCGACATAAATACCATCTGATTTTTGTAATTCATAATCGGCAGGAGTGGCAGAAACATAGACTACCTGATTTTGCATGGCTTCGAATTCTTCAAATTTTAAGGGTCGGTTGTCCATTGCTGCGGGCAGACGGAAACCATATTCTACCAGATTTTCTTTTCGGCTGCGATCACCTCCGTACATGGCATGAACCTGTGAAACGGTTACATGACTTTCATCAATCACCATTAAATAATCACTTGGAAAATAATCCAACAGACAGAAAGGCCTTGTACCTGCTTCTCTTCCGTCAAGGTAGCGGGAATAATTCTCAATTCCGGAGCAATACCCTAATTCGCGAATCATTTCCAGATCAAAATTGGTTCTTTCTTCAAGACGTTTCGCTTCCAGATGTTTGCCTATTTCTTTAAAATAATCAACTTGTTTTACCAAATCCTGCTGGATTTCCCAAATAGCGCCCTGCAATACATCCGGAGAAGTCACAAACATATTGGCCGGATAAATCGTCAGCCTTTTAAATTTTTCAATAACCTGAGAAGTTTTTACATCAAATGATTCAATTTCCTCGATTTCATCTCCAAAAAAGTGAATTCGATAGGCGTCATCGGCATAACTTGGATATACTTCGACAATATCTCCTTTAATTCGGAAAGTACCGGGATTAAAATCTGCTTCCGTTCTGGCGTATAAACTTTGTACTAAACTGTGTAATAATTTAGTTCGGGAAATAACCTGATCTCTTGATATTTCAATAACATTTTTTTGAAATTCTACAGGGTTTCCGATACCATACAAACAAGAAACCGAAGCAACGACTAAAATATCCCTGCGTCCTGAAAGCAATGAAGAAGTGGTGCTTAAACGCATTTTCTCCAGTTCTTCATTGATAGATAAATCCTTTTCGATAAAAACACCTGTTACGGGCATAAAAGCTTCCGGCTGGTAATAGTCGTAATAGGATACAAAATATTCTACTGCATTATTTGGGAAAAATTGTTTGAATTCAGAATATAACTGTGCTGCCAAAGTTTTGTTATGTGCCAAAACCAAGGTAGGTTTCTGTACTTCCTGAATCACATTGGCCATTGTAAAGGTTTTTCCGGAACCGGTTACACCTAATAGCGTTTGGTATTTTTCACCATCAACAATACCTTGTGAAAGTTTTTGGATTGCCTGAGGCTGATCTCCTTTTGGACTATATTCTGAGGAAACTTGAAAATTCATTTTTGACTGATGAAATTAGTTTTGTAAAGATACAAAGTTTCGATTCTTTTAATGCTAAGTCGTACTTATTCTAAAAAATCAGCCATTACATCATTAACTGCTTTTGTTTGATCAATGCTTAGAAAATGTCCTGCATCTTTAATGATCTTTGTCTTGCTGTTTGGCAGAAATTCTTTTGCTTTTTCCAAACTATCTTCAGAATTAATTACATCCTGATCTCCAATAAGTACCAAAACCGGATTTTTTATGGATTTTAATTCATCATTAGAAAAAGGCGTCATTTTTAACATGCTTGAATTTGATTTGGCATATTTGTTTGCCAAATAAAATTGTCTTTTGTAAACAGGACTAATTTTTTCTGGATGAGTAGAAAAGGTTTTCAGCGTTTTTCCAAATTTCTTTTCACTTGGAAAAAGTTTCAACATTAATGCTGAGGATGTTTTACCAACTTTGTCAATAAATTTAAATGTCTGCGCAGGACTTAACAAGACTATTTTATCAATTGAATTTTTCTCCTGAACAGCCAATAATGTTGCTATCCAGCCTCCGCGTGAAGCAGCGACAATGTCAAACTTTTTTAATTTATAATGTGAAAAAATTTCGTTGTACCAGGTTACAATATCTTCTTTTGAAAGAGGTTTGGCTGTCAAATTAGATTTTCCGGGTTCCATCAAAAAATCGATGGCATATATTCGGTGATTTTTTGCTAAAGCTTTAATGTTAGGATACCACATCGTTGAGCTGGCGTCCATTCCGTGCAGAAGTATAAGGTCTTTACCGTTTTTAGGTCCTGCAACTATGACATGAGCTGTCCCGAAACTGGTTTTGACATTTTCTTCAATATATGAAATATCCCAAAGTTTTAGCGCTTTATCGTAGGAACTCAAATAGCTTTGTTCTTCTTTTTTTGTTTGAAAAACGTAGTCTTCAAATTTTGCTTTTTTAGAAGATGCACAACCAAAAAGCAAAAAGAAAAGTATAAATTTAAGGAGTATTCTTGTCATGATAGTGAAATTCAATTTACTTTTAAAGGTACTTCTAAATTGCACCAATAAAGTATCAGAATTTTAATTTAAACTATCATAATTACAATTTTAGTCATGAAGTATGAACCTAAAGTTTCCACGATTTTTGCTGTACTTCACTTAAAAAAGTCCAGGCTACAATGCGGCTTGTTTTCTGGCCCTGAGCCATATCAATTGTTTTTATCGATGCGGCATTTACTTTGTTTAGGGTTTTGTAAATACTTGACAGATTATCTTTCTTGGAAACCAAAGTAGTAAACCATTGACATTGCATAGCATATTTGGCACTTTCGTAAATCATTTGAGTTACAAAACCAATTTCGCCGCCATCACACCATAATTCAGCATTATGACCGCCAAAATTCAAAACAGGATTTGTTATTTTCTTTTCCTTTGGATTTAAGTTTGAAACTTTACGTACCGTACTTTGATTTGCATCCTGAGCAGACGCGTGAAAAGGCGGATTGCACATTGTGAAAGTAAATCGGTCTTCTGGTGTAATAATGTTTTTGAAAATAAAACGGGATTCCGTTTGTTGCTGTAAGCTGATCGCATCAATCAATTTTGGATTGGCTTCGATTATTTTACTGCAGTTTTCAATTGCTTTTTCATCGATATCTGTACCTACAAAACTCCAATCGTAAATAGCATTTCCTAAAATTGGATAAATACAATTGGCTCCGGTTCCTATGTCTAACCCTAAAACTAATGATCCTAATGGAATAACTCCATTGTTGGCTTCGGCCAATAAATCGGCGAGATAGTGAATATAATCAGTTCTTCCTGGAATAGGCGGGCAAAGGTAATTTTTAGGAATATCCCAATTTGGGATATCGTAATAGGTTTTTAGCAAAGCTTTGTTAAGCATTTTTACAGCAATCGGGTTACTGAAATCAATGGTTTCGATTCTGTGTTTGTTCACAGAAACAAAAGCTTTTAGTTCATGACAATTCGAAATAAGAAGTTCAAAATCGTATCGTGAACGATGAAGATTTCGCGGATGTAAATTATTTTTTTCTGAATTGTCTGGTGTTTTCATTTTGTAAATTTCCTTGCAAAGATAGTCATTCCTTTTAAGCATTTAGGCTACTATCTGCGGAAGTTCTACGTAATATAAATCTGAAAATAATACAATTGACACTTTGTTACTATAAGAAAATTCTATAAGAATCATTAAAATTTTGATTTCGATTATTTATTTTTGGCTTTAATAAGCCCCAAATTATATGAAAAAAATAACGTTTTTGATTATTATACTTCTCTGTACTACATGCGTTAACCAGAATGGGAATGAATATTTTGATCAAATTGAAAAAAATGATGTTGAATTAGCAAAACCTGTTGAAGGAGAGTGGTTATATTCCCATAAAGAAAGAGGACAAACTTATGAGCAATTCATAAATTCAAAACATATTGTTCCAACCAATGAATCTAATATTATTTATATCAGGCCAATTGGAAATTTTAATTCTTTACAAAACAAACAAATAGAATTGCTCAGGGAATATCTGGAAATTTTCTTTCAGTTAAAAAGCAAAACTTTGGAAACAGTATCTAATGATATAATTCCTGAGTCTGCACAAAGGATTGGACATGAAAATAACCAACAGTTTTTAGCGGGATATATTTTAGACAATGTTTTAAAAAAAGATAAGCCTTTAAAAAGAATTGCCCTGATGGGATTGACAGAGGTTGATTTGTATCCTAAACCGGAATGGAATTTTGTTTTTGGATTAGCATCTTATCGCGATAAGGTAGGTGTAAGTTCTATTTATAGATTACAGGACGGAAAACTGACTTCAGATAATTTTAATTTGTGTTTATCTAGGCTTCTTAAAATAAGTTCACATGAAATTGGTCATATGTTTGGTTTACATCATTGTATTCATGCAGATTGTGTAATGAATGGAACTAATAGTATGAGTGAAACTGACGAGAGCTCTATAAGATTATGTTCTGTTTGTCAGAAAAAATTAAATTCGGGTATTAAATACGACAATAAAAAAAGATTATTGGAATTAGAGGAGTATTTTAAAAGGAATAATTTGACAGAAGCACTGAAACTGACGCAGAAAGATGCAGTAGCTATTCAATAAACATTAAAATAAATGTAAATTCGAAGAATGAAAATTTTAGCAATAGCAGGCAGTACCAGACATAATTCAAGTAATTTTAAAATTCTGAAATTTATTTCTGAAAATATAAACAGTCAGTTTAATGTGGAAATATTTGAAGGTTTAGCTGAAATTCCTCATTTTAATCCGGATTTTGATACAGATAATCCACCGGAAAATGTGGTTTCATTCAGAGATAAAATCATGTCTGCAGACGGCATTCTAATCTGTACTCCCGAATATGTTTTTAGTTTGCCAGGAAGTTTAAAAAATGCTCTTGAATGGTGTGTTTCAACAACAATTTTTTCAAAGAAAAAGGTAGGACTCATTACGGCTTCTGCTTCAGGCGAAATGGGGCATGAACAGCTTTTGTTAATCATGAAAACCCTTGAAACTGAATTTGAAAAAGACCAGCAGCTTCTAATATCCGGTATACGGGGAAAAATGGATGCGGATGGAAAAATTATAAACAGTGAAACTGTAATTGCACTTCAAAACTTTATCCAGGACTTTGAGAATCAGTTTTTATAATGATTATTTACCGTAAGCATTTATTTTTTCAAAGTAAAGATAGTTGCTGTTACTTACATCCCGCAAGCGTGTCAGGGAATTATTAAATTCAAATAATTTCCAGTTACAGTCTAATTTGTGAAGTAAATTTGAACTAAAACTTATTTTAAATTCATTAATTCCATTCACCATTTTAGTTTCCCATTGACCAGTTTCCGAAACTCCATCTTTTGTAGCTACAACAGATTTATCGCTTTTAAAAACAAATGAATATCCGGAATATAAAGAAGTCTTATCTGAATCCTCAAAAAGATAAGGAATTCTCCAGGAACCTTTGGTTATTGTTTCAGTAAAATCCAATGATACAAGATTATTTTCAGAACAATTATCCATTGCATATTTAATTGCGTTTTCGAACTCTAAATTATTTGTAATTGATTTTGTTTGATAGTTATAATCTGTAATCGAAATAGGATAATTTAATGAGATATATTGACTTGAATTCAGATTTTTTATAAAATTAAAAAAGGCCTGATCATTAGCAATAGAAACAGAACTTGCAATCTGATTGTAACTGTTGTAAATATTAATGGTTATGGGATAATGGATGTTTAAACCATTTATTTTAGATAAAAGATCAGGGTAAAGATTCCAGTAATCAATCAATTGATCGAAATCGGCTTCATTTGGAATCAATTTTTCTGTGTAGTTATAATAAACCATGGTCACCGGAAAATCAATTTTTACGATATCATCATCGGTAGTATTTGCATTGATATTATCCAGCACTTTTTGGTAATCTGAAGTCGTATTTATAGCAATATTAACGGAATTAACGGTAACAGTATAAGGCAATTTAATGGTGCAATAGCTGGATCCGTCAATAACATTATCCTGTACCGTTTTTACCATAGCAACCCTTTGTAAATAGGAGGTAAGGGGAGAAGCATTAGTAACGGTCTGGGTATTTTGGCGCTGTTCGTCTATCTCGCTTTGACAGGAGAAAAAGAACAGTAAACACGCTATTGATAAATATTTTTGGAAGCGAAACATATTTATATTTTTACAAAGGTAATTATTTTTAGGAATTGTTGTTTTTTTTCAAATCTTATCAATTATTAAATATTTTAAAGTTTTGAGATAAATGGTATTCTTTTTATAAAAGAATGAATCGCATTAAAATTGTTCAGAGTCCAGACAGCATCTGGCTTTATACTCATCGATTATATTCTGTTCTTATACCTGAATAAAAACAATTTACTTCACATTTACCCTACTTGAATTAAAAACAAATACTTTTGTACATTCCAAATTGAAAGATTTTACTGCTAATGCCAAAAATAAACCAGTCCAATACCTGTGATGAAATAGTTTTTTCATCTTTTTTTAAAAGTCATATCAAAGCACTTCGGAATTTTCTTTTTTACAAATTTGGTAATAAAGATCAGGCAGAAGATGTTGCTCAGGAAGCGTTTATGAAACTCTGGCAAAATTGTTCTTCTGTTCCTTTGGAAAAAGCAAAATCGTATATTTATACTATTGCGAATAACAGTACTTTAAATGAAATTGCACATCAAAAAGTCGTTTTGCGCTATGAAAAAAACTTTACAACTTTAGACAGAACCAATGAAAGTCCCGAATATATTTTGGAGGAAAAACAATTTCAGGACAAACTTTTGAAAGCCATTGGAAATTTAAACGAAAAACATCGCGTTGCTTTTTTGATGCATCGGATCGACAAAAAAAAATATAGTGAGATTGCGCTTGAATTAAATATTAGCGTAAAAGCAGTAGAAAAACGCATTCATCTGGCTTTGTTAAGCTTACGTAAAGAAATTGATTTATAAAAGTAGGGTAAAGGTAACCCTGATTGTTTTAACAATATAGTACAACACAATGAAAAAGAATGATTTGTTAGCCAGATGGCTAAATGATGATTTATCTGAGCAAGAATTAGCCGAATTTCAAGCTAGTCCTGATTTTGAAAAATACCAAAAGATAAAAATCTATACTGCTCATTTAGAGGTAGATGGTTTGGATGAAGATGCAATGTTGTCAAACATTCTTCAGCAGAAAAAAATAGCTCCAAAAGTGATCCCATTATATAAAAAGTGGGCGTTTCGTGCTACAGCTATTTTTGTTTTGGCGCTTGGGATAACTTTTGCAATGAAAAATTTTGTGCCCGAAACCCAAACAGCCAATTTTGGAGAAAGAACCTCTTTTATACTGCCTGATAATTCTGAAGTTGTACTGAATTCAGGATCTGAAATTAACTATAAAAAATGGAACTGGGACAACAACAGACGTCTTGAACTGGAAGGTGAGGCTTATTTCAGGGTTTCGAAAGGCAGACGTTTTGAAGTTCAGACCAACCTTGGAAAAGTAGCTGTTTTAGGAACTCAATTCAATGTCAAAGCCCGAAAAAACAGGTTTGATGTAGTTTGTTATGAAGGCCGCGTAAAAGTAAATTATGCGAATACACAAATCATATTGACCCACGGACAAAGTGTTACTTTTGAAAATGGAAAGCAATTCGATACTCCTGTTAAGTCATCAAAACCGGGATGGATAGACAACCAGATATGTTTTAATAAAGAGAATATCAAAAGTTTGTTAGACGAAGTTCAAAGACAGTATAACATTACGATTGAATTAAATGCAAAAGATGCAACGTCGTTGTTTACAGGAAAATTGCCTGCTAACGATCTGAATGTAGCGTTACAAATTATAAGTACAATCTATCATTTAGAAGCAAAAAAAGTTTCAGAAAATAAAATAATTTTTGACGAAAAATAAATGTTGCGCCCCAAACAATTTCATTTTTCGATTTTTTCATTTTTCCTTTTCCTTAGCCTTTTTGCTCAGGACAAAGGAAAAACAATATCGTTGAAAAAAATTCTGATTGAAATTGAGCAGCGGCATCATGTATATTTTAATTATACAGAGGAGAATGTTGCAGGTGTACAATTAGTTCGTCCCAAAAAGTCACTTTCGTTATCACAAAAACTGGAATATCTTGCTGAAAAAACCAATTTGTCTTTCGAAAATCTGAATCATAAATTTATTAATATTTATAAAAAGGAGAATCATTCAAAAGTAATTTGCGGATATGTTTTTTCAAACACAGATAAAAAGCCTATTGAAAACGCAAACATCCATCTAAATGACAGTACCAGAATTGTAACAGATTTAAATGGTTATTTTGAATTTGAAAAAACCTCTGAAAACATTTTTTCAATTAGCCATATAGGTTTTATGACCAAAACTGCAACAACACGGAATTTAGATTCTAAAAATTGCCTCAAAATAATATTAGAACCTGAAATTACAGAACTTGAAGAAATCAAAACCAATGCAATTCTGGCTTCAGGAATTTCCAAAAAAAGTGATGGTTCCTTTGAAATTAAACCCAAAAAGTTTGGTATCCTGCCGGGACTTATCGAACCGGATGCTTTGCAGGCCATGCAGCAGATTCCGGGCGTAAACAGTCTGGACGAAAGTGTATCAAGCATCAATGTTCGTGGTGGTACACATGATCAAAATTTGTTTTTATGGAATGGAATACGGATGTACCAGACGGGACATTTTTTTGGTTTAATATCAGTCTTCAATCCTAATTTGGCACACACCATTTCTATTTATAAAAACGGAAGTTCTGCTTTTTACGGAGAAAGTGTCTCAAGTGTAGTGGCTATTTCTTCTACTCCGGAAAACACTGAAAAAAATACTTTTAGTGCCGGAATCAACATGATCAATGCCGATATCTATGCTAAATATAATCTTTCGAAAAAGAGTTATATTGAAGTTTCAGGACGAAAATCAATTACCGATTTTGTAGAAACTCCCACTTACAAGGAATATTTTAATAAAGTGTTTCAAAACACAACCATTACTGATTTTTCTAAAACCCAAAATATCAATTATCAAAGCGATAAAGAATTTGATTTCTACGATGCAACTTTTAAATACGTGCAAAAAATAGGTCTCAAAGATCAGCTGATACTAGATTTCATAACTATAAAAGACAACCTGAAGGTTTTCCAGAGTGCCTCTGTAAACAACATAAACAAATCGGAGGACAATATTTTGCGTCAACAAAATTATGGTGGAAATGTATCATGGAAACGAAACTGGAATAGCTTCAATACGACTAAAATCAATATTTACAATTCTTCTTATGAGCTTTTAGGTAATCAAAAAACAACTAATGAAAATCAGAGGGTTATTCAGGAAAATACAGTTGACAATAGTGGAATTAATTTAGAAAATAATCATATAATTAATTCAAAAATTAGTTTTAATAATGGCTATCAGTTTAGTGAAACAGGTGTTGCTAATTTGGAGAAAGTCAGTAATCCTGATTTCTATCGAAAAACTAAAGATGTTTTAAGAACACATGCTTTGATTTTAGAAGGAAAATACAATGATACACTTTCGGGAATCCTGTTGAATGCCGGAATGAGATTAAATTATATTGAAAAATTCAAAAAGTATATTGCCGAACCCCGTATACAATTTAATTATGGGTTCAATAAAAATTTGAATTTAGAGCTATTGGGAGAATTGAAAAGTCAAAATTCCCAACAAATTATTGATTTGCAAAAAGATTATTTCGGTATCGAAAAAAGGCGTTGGATTATTTCGAATAATTCGACAATCCCAATTCAGAGAAGCAGGCAATTATCTCTAAATTTATTCTATAAAAAGAACGACTGGCTGCTGGATATCGAAAATTTTTATAAAAAAGTAAGCGGAATTACAACTGCCAGTCAGGGTTTTCAGAACCAGTTAGAATTTGTACGAACAACCGGTGATTATGAAATTGTAGGAACAGAATTTCTGATTCAAAAAAGAATGAATCATTTTCTGACCTGGCTTAGCTATACTTATAATAATAATAATTATCATTTTGCCAATTATGAATACCCGGGTTTTCCAAATAATTTTGAGTTGACGCATACTGTATCGTGGGCTGGTATTTTTGAAAAAAACAATTTCAAAATTGCATTAGGAACAAAATGGTCCTCTGGCAGGCCAAAAACTTCTCCGGATTTATCAAGAATTGATCTTTCAGATCCAGTATTGGTTTACAACAAGCCAAACAATACAAATTTGAATGTTTTTTCGCAGGTTAATTTTTCTTCAACTTATAAATGGGAAACTGCAAAAGGAATTCAGTACAAATTAGGAATATCTATCCTGAACATTCTGAACAGGAAAAATGAAATCAGTGAATATTACAGAATAAGTTCGCTGTCAAATTCTATTGAAGAAGTTGATACTTTTTCATTGCAAAGAACTCCAAATCTGAGTTTTAGGGTTTCTCTTTAATTCAAACTTTTTTCAGGGTTTAAATTCCTAAGCATTTCTTTCAATTTTTTTTTAAAAATAATAATTCTTTGGTAGGGTAATTCGTATCAAGGCTGTTTTACTATTGAACGTTTTTAAAAAGAATAAAAAATGAAAAGAAAAATAATAGCAACAGCTTTGATAATCACTGTTTTTGGAGTTTTTGGTTACTGCTACGTATGGTATGGCGGTGCCAGAAACGTATCATCAGAAGAAGCTGTTTTTAATGTCTCCTCAAAAAGTATTATAGCTGAGTTCGATTCTGATATCGATAAGTCAAATACCAAATACCTCGAAAAAGCCATTGCCGTCAAAGGAATTGTGAGCAAAATAACCCAAAAACAAGTCATTATAGACAATACAATTGTTTGTGATCTGAAAGAATCAGACTCTTCAATTAAAAAAGACCAACAGTTAACACTGAAAGGGAGAGTAGTGGGATATGATGATCTGATGGGAGAGATAAAGCTGGACGAGTGTTCAGTAGTATATAATGATTAATAAAATTAAAATGAGGAATTTTTTAGGCTTTGTGCTTGTGTTTTTTTTAACGGGGAATCTATTTGCGCAGGACGATTTGCTGAGTCAGTTAGACACCATTAAATCAGATGAAAAACAGATTGAAATTGCAGCTTTCAAAGGGCTGCAGATAGCGAATATGCAATCTACAAAACTACCTGCAAAAGGAGAGTGGTACATGCTTGTTTCACACCGTTTCGGTGATTTGTCTGAAGGATTCAATAATTTCTTTGGTTTAGATAATGCCCTTACAAAATTTGGGGGAATTTATGGTGTAACAAACTGGTTAAGTTTTGGAGCTACACGGCACACGTACAACAAAATCTATGAAGTAACCGCCAAGTACAAAATGGCCAATCAGGAAATAAATGGGTTTCCGGTTACAATTGTAGGGTACAACACTATGGATATTAATAGTGCTTTGGAAAAAGAAATTTATCCAAACATAAGATTTTCTGATCGTTTAGCCTTTTCTACCCAATTATTGGTTTCCAGAAAGGTAAACGAAAAATTATCAGTCGAATTGGGACTGATTAATGTCTATAAAAACTTATATGACGATTCGACTGAACAGCAAAATGTATTTTCAACAGCAGCAGGATTGCGATACAAAATTGCAAAAAGAATGAGTGTTAATCTTGAATATGCCGCGCGTATCATTACTGAAGAAAAAGACATAGACCCTTACCATAATCCGCTTACAGTTGGTTTAGATATCGAAACCGGCGGTCATGTTTTTCAACTTGTGTTTTCAAACAGCCAGCCTATGAATGATGTGGCAGTATTTTCGACTGCTTCAGGAGACTGGAACAAAGGCAAGGTTTATTTTGGATTTAATATGTACAGATCCTTTTAAAAAAGAGAATTATTTAAGTAAAAAAACATGAAAAAGAGTATACTAACAGTGTTATTTATCTGTGCAGCATTTATAACATCCTGCACAACCAGAACTTACGAAGAAATTTCAGAATCGGAATCATCAAATTCACCTACGTACACAGCAAATGTTGGACCTGTCATAAAGGCTTGTGTGGGTTGCCATGCAGCAGGAAGACGATTCCCAACGTTAGAAACGTATGAGCAGGTAAGGGATGCTGCACAAAACGGGAACCTGATTTGCAGGATAGACCAGACTCAATCGTGTGGAAGCGTTATGCCTCCTGGTGAGCCTCTGCCGAGAACAACAATCGACATGATTATACTTTGGCAAAAAGAAGGATATAAAAATTAAAACAAATACAAAATGAAAGAATTAATAGTATCAGCATTGTTTTTATTGGCGGGAAATCTCGTTTTTTCGCAAAAAATGATAACCCGAACCGGAGAGGTGAAATTTGAAGCATCAATGCCTGCTTTTGAAGAAGTAGCAGCAACAAACAAAACAACTTCCTGTATTCTTGAGAAAAGTACAGGAGATTTTGTGGCATTGACTTTAATAAAATCATTCAAATTCAAAGCGCCGTTAATGGAAGAGCATTTTAATGAAAATTATATGGAATCTTCACAGTTTCCAAAAGCCACTTTTAAAGGGAAGATTTTAAATTTTGATGCCAAAAAATTATCAGCCACAAAAACTGCTTATGACTTAGAAGGTGATTTAACCATTCACGGTGTTACTAAAAAGATAAAAACTAAAATCAATCTTGTGCTAAGCGGAGCAAAAATTCTGGCAACAAGTGCAATTTCAGTTAAACCACAGGATTATAAAATTGAAATTCCAGGTTTGGTTAAAGGAAAAATTGCCGAGAATGTAAAAGTTTCAATGAATTTTATTCTTGAAGCTAATTAAGCCTATAACTTTTGAATGATGAAAAAACTATTAGTGTTAACCTTATTGTTATGCTTTTTTAATATGAAAGCACAAGACAAAAATGTTTTTGATATTGCCCGAAGCGGGACTTTAGATGAGATTCAGGATTTGAATAAGTCAAACCCGGGTTTAATTAATTCTGTAAACGAAAATAAAACAACCCCTTTGATTTTAGCCTGTTACAGAGGAAATATTGAGGTTGCCAAATTTTTGATAGAAAGCGTAAAAGATCTTAATTATAATTCTGATATGGGTACGGCACTTATGGCGGCAACTTACAAAAACCATCCTGAATTAGTAAAATTATTATTAGAGAAAAAAGCCAATCCAAATGCAACAGATGCCAATGGAACAACGGCATTGTCATTGGCTGTACAATTCAAAAACAGCTTTTTAGTGGAATTGCTTTTAGCGTATAAAGCCGACAAAACAATTAAAGATAATAAAGGAAAAACAGCATTTGAATATGCTGTTTTTTCTCAAAATGAACAAATCATCAACCTTTTAAAATAATTGATTATGAAGAAAATTACTCTTTTAGGACTTTTAGTAATTAGTCTAAGCAGCTTTGCCCAGCAAAAATCTACCGGAGATGTTACTTTGTCTACGAATATGACAGCGAATTTAACATTAAACAATACCACATCAAAAGCGACTTTAAAGCTTACCGGACCTTCAGACAGGTGGTTTGCTTTGCAATTTGGAAATTTTGGAGCAGGTGGCGGAATGGAAACCGGGGAAGATTTTGTTTATGCTAATGGAACCACATTAATAGACGGAAATCACGCCGGATATGCTCAATTTCCCAATACAGATGCCTCACAAAGCTGGACGGTGACTTCAAATACAGTAACTTCAGGAATTAGAACTATAATAGCTGAACGAAATTTATCAACCGGAGACGCAAATGATTATACCTTTAATTATGCTAATACGACTATTGATTTTGCCTGGTCACGAAGAAGTAATGCAGGATATGCGTTAAATAATCACGGAAGTGGTAATCGTGGTTATAATGTAAGTGTACCTTTGTCCGCTTCTTTAGGTGTAGATGATTTTAGTTTAAAAACTTCTGCTATTTATCCCAATCCGTCAAACGGCAATTTTAGTATTGAAACCAAAACTGGTTTAGACAAAATAAATGTCTATTCTCAAACAGGCACATTGGTTGAAACCATTAACATTGAAGGTAAATCTAATACTGTGGAAGTATCGTTGAAAAGTTTGCAAACAGGAGTTTATCTAATTGAATTGCAAAATGATCAGGAAAAAACCTGGAAAAAAATTATTATTAGATAGTTGAGAAGCTGTGCAGGAAACAGCTAAAATTAAAGATTGTTTAGTAAACGCCAGATATGTTTTTCGAATGAATAAATATGTTTGGCGTTTTTGTTTTCAGATATTGACTTGGTTTGGAGAAATGCAGTTATTATATTCAAAGTTTAATCTCTAAAAAGCACTATTTTTGCATTGTAATTAATTTTTTTAAAAAAAAACAATATGGAAGATTCAGTTGCAAGTGCCGAATTCCTTTTTGGTGAAGAAATTCAATGGGAAGTAGTTGGAGAAGGTGTAAAACGTAAAATTCTTGCTTTTGATAATCGCGTTATGTTAGTGAATGTATATTTTGAAACAGGAGCTGTAGGTGCTTTACACGAACATTATCATACTCAGGTAACTTATGTAGCAAAAGGCAAATTTGATGTTACCATAAACGGAGTAACAAAATTGTTAAAGGAAGGAGACAGTTTTTATATTCCGCCTCATGCAATTCATGGTGTTTTGTGTGTAGAAGAAGGAATGCTGACAGATGTTTTTAGTCCGATGCGTGAAGATTTCATGAAGTACTAAAATCATAAGAATTCACAAAACTTAAAATATATCGGACTCGAAATTTGAAAAATTTATACATTTTTTAAAGTTTTGATAAAGATTAGATTGGTATTTTTGCAAAATGAATTTATCCAAAACGAATGTCTTATTTATGGCAGTTTGCACTGGACTTATAGTTGCAAATCTGTATTACTGCCAGCCTTTAATTGTTTTAATTGCCAACGAATTTAAAATTCCTGAAGCTAATGCAGGCACAATAACCTACCTAACCCAGGCTGGATATGCCATTGGTTTGTTTTTTATGGTTCCGCTGGGCGATAAAATCGAACGCAAAAAACAAATCTTAATTACCACTTTTGCTTCTGTAATTGCCTTGATAATTGCAGCTACGGCAAAAAGTTTCCTGATATTGCAAATTGCTTCTGTACTTATAGGAGTTACTTCAATAGTACCACAGCTTATTTTACCTTTAGCAGCGTCATTAAGTGGTCATGAACAAAGAGGAAAAGTTATTGGAACTATTATGAGCGGCTTACTGGTTGGTATTTTACTTTCCAGAACTTTAAGCGGTTTTATTGGACAGTTTTTAGGCTGGAGATCTATGTTTTATATTGCTGCCGGAATTTGTCTTTTGATCTTTTTTGTCATTCAGAATAAATTCCCTGTCAATAAACCGCAGTTTCAGGGATCTTACGGCCAGTTAATCCAATCTCTTTTTACATTAATAAAAACGCAGCCTGTCCTGCGCGAAGCCACTTTAATAAATGTATTCAGTTTTGCTCAGTTTGGAGCTTTCTGGACTACTATGGTTTTATTGCTTTCGGGAGAGCCTTTTAATTTTAACAGTGCTACAATAGGTCTGTTCGGAATTGTTGGCGCTTCAGGAGCTTTGGCAGCGCCTTTAGTTGGAAAAATGGGAGACAAAGGAGGTTCAAGAGTAGCAGTTGGTTATGGTTGTTTATTAATACTAATCAGCTTTTTGGTTTTTTATTTTTCAATAGAAAGTGTTATCGGAATTGCTATTGGAATTGTATTTATTGACATCGGAATTCAGGGTGTTCATATTTCAAATCAAACCCGTGTGTATTCGTTACTTCCGGAAGCCAGAAACAGATTAAATACGGTTTTTATGTCGTTTAGCTTTTTAGGAACAGCAGCCGGATCAGCTTACGGGTTGTTATTATGGAAATTAGGAGGCTGGCACGCCGTAACTATCGGATGTGTGGGCTTGTCAATATTAGCCTTAACAGTTTACGGACTTACTTATAAATCAAAATCTAAAAAATAGAAAGCACAAATTGATATAAAATTAATTTGTAAATTTGCGTTCAATTAAAAAATAACAACAATGGAAAACGGAATATACGCTAAATTCAATACTAGTAAAGGTTCGATTTTAGTAAAATTAGCACACGAATTAGCACCAGGAACCGTAGGGAATTTTGTAGCTCTTGCAGAAGGAAATATGGAAAATAAAGTAAAACCTCAGGGACAAAAATTCTATGACGGTTTAACTTTTCACAGAGTTATTCCTGATTTTATGATTCAGGGTGGTTGTCCTAAAGGAACAGGAACTGGTGATCCGGGATATAAATTTGATGATGAATTTCACCCAAGTTTAAAACACGATCGTCCTGGAGTTTTGGCAATGGCAAATTCAGGACCTGCAAGTAACGGTTCTCAGTTTTATATCACACACGTTCCTACTTCATGGTTAGACAATAAACACACTGTTTTTGGACATGTTATCGAAGGTCAGGATGTTGTGGATGCTGTTGCTCAGGGAGATAATTTGGATGCTGTTGAAATTATCAGAGTTGGAGAAGAAGCTCAAAAATGGAATGCTATCGAAGCTTTTATTAGTTTAAAAGGAGCGCGTCTAAAAAGAGAAGCAGCTTTAAAAGCAGAATCTGAAGCAAAAATGGAGCAATTAGCTGCCGGTTTTGATAAAACAGATAGCGGTTTACGTTACAAAATGATTCAAAAAGGAGATGGTAAAAAAGCTGAAGCCGGAAAAACTGTTTCTGTACACTACGAAGGATCTTTAGAAAATGGAAAAGTTTTTGATTCTTCTTACCCAAGAAAAAAACCAATCGAATTCAGATTAGGTCAGGGTCAGGTTATCGAAGGATGGGATGAAGGTATTGCTTTATTACAAGTAGGAGACAAAGCTCGTTTTGTAATTCCGTCTGATTTAGCATATGGACCATCAGGTGCAGGAGGTGTAATTCCTCCACATGCTACTCTAATTTTTGATGTAGAATTAATGGATGTAAAATAAGATTTTTAGATGCATTTATAATAATGTCCCATTCGGTTTCCGGATGGGATTTTTTTTGCTTCTGTAAAAAAAATATAGAAATAAAAAAAACACCTTCATTGATGAGGTGTTTTAAAAATTAAGAATTCGATACAGAAGCATTGTTTACTTCAATGATTTTTAATGTTTTTATTCCGGCAGGTAATTCCCAGTCTACTTGGTCGTTTTCTTTAAAACCAATTATGGCAACACTTAAAGGCGCTAAAATTGATATTTTTCTCTCTTTAACATCGGATAAAGAAGGCAAAACAATTTGAATTTTCATTTGTTTATTTGCTTTTACATCCTCAATTGTTACATGCGAATTGATTCGGATAACAGAATTGTCGAGAAGACTTTCTTCACTGATAATGGCACGGTCTAACTCTTGAGAAAGCAGTCCTGCTTCTTTGGCGTTTGTGTCATTTTTACTTTTTAATATCAATTCCCGTAAGAACTGATAATCTTTTTTGCAGAAAATAGGTGTTGGTTTCATTTTTTTTATTGTTATTAATATTGATAATCAGTTTGTTGTGTAAAAATTAAGATTGCACTAATATGCAAATTGAAATCTGTGTTTCGAGTTTTGGTTGTGTGGAAATAGTTATTTTATTTGAAAGAAGAAATCCCTCAAATAGAAAAACATAATTAAAACTGTGTAAAAATCCTCCGTCTGAAAGAAGAAAATGAAATAGACGGAGGCCTAATTAATAAAGGCCTTATTGTGTGAAATAATTACAGCCGCAATTGGTTTCCTCCTAAGGGGAAACAGTAGTGTATAAGCTATAAATAATATAATATTCACCATTCTATAAAATGTACTGGAATTGTAAAGATAAGAAAACGGAATTAAATAAAATCTATTTCCATTTAATGTTACAGCCGATGCTTGGTTTTTGGGTTTCATTTAAACTTCTGTTGTAAATCAAAGCATCAATAGCACTCCGTAAATCGTTTCCGCTTAAAGGAATTCCGTTTCCGGGTCTTGAATCATCTAATTGACCTCTGTAAGATAAACGGTTTTGATTATCAAACAGATAAAAATCAGGAGTACAGGCTGCATCATAGGCTTTTGCTACTTCCTGTGTTTCATCAAATAAATAAGGAAAATCTATTTTATTTTCAAAAGCAAATTCAGTCATCATTTCTGGTGAATCCTGTGGGAATTTCTCAATATCATTACTCGAAATCGCAATAATACCAATTCCCTGAACCCGATAATCATTAGCAATCATGACAATTTCTTTGATTACATGAAGTACAAAAGGACAATGATTGCACATAAAAATGACAAGTGTACCTTTAGATCCTTTTAAATCTTCAAAAGAATATTCATGATTAGAATTGGTATCTTTTAGATAGAAGTTTGGAGAAATAGTCCCAAGCGGAATCATATTTGAAGGAGTTCGTGCCATTTTTTCTAGAGAATTAGTTATTCAAAAATAACTTTTAATTCTGTAAAAGAAAGTGACGCCTGTAAAAAATATATCCAAAGAAATTATAGAAGTAAAGTTCTTTGGATATAAATTATTTTTTATGCGTTTAAGAAGTTGAGCAGGTCCTGGTTCAAACGGTCTTTTTCTGTGTAGAATAATCCGTGCGGTGCGCCTTCATAAATTACAAAAGTATTGTTAGCTATGGCTTCAGCAGTTTTTTGAGAACTCACTTCAATTGGAACATTCTTATCATCATCTCCATGAATAATCAAGGTAGGAACTTTTATGGCTTGCAGTTCATCCCTAAAATCTGTATTCGATAAAGATTCTGCACATTTTAATGTTGCTCTTGGAGAAGCTAATGAACATAGATTTCTGTAATATTCTAATAAAGGAGTACTTAGTGGTTTGTTGATTATATTAACGCCAAAAAAAGTTTTTCCAAAATTTTCAAGAAACCCTATTCTGTCTTCTCTTATTGCATCCGCAGTTGCTTCGCCTTTTTCTTTTGGGCGCCCTTCGGGATTATCATCTGTTTTTAATAAAAAAGGAATAATTGATGAAATTAAAGCTGCTTTTGTAACGCCTTTTCCAGCATGACGGCTGAAATAGCGTACGACTTCGCCACCTCCCATAGAAAAGCCTACAAGTGTGGCATTTTCTAATTGAAGCTGCTCTATAATTTCTTTTAAATCATCTGACAATGTATCGTAATCATAACCATCCCAAGGTTGTGATGATTTACCAAAACCACGACGATCATATGCGATTACCCTAAAGTTATTCTGAACTAAAAATTCAATTTGATATTCCCACATTTCATTAGAAAGCGGCCATCCATGAATCAAAATTACAGGTTTTCCTTTTCCGTAATCTCTCACATAAAGTTTTACATTTTGGGCAGTTTCAATGTATTTATCTGTGTTTTGGAGTTGAATATCAAATTCTGAATCTCTAAGAGATATATTGGCGTGTGTTAGACTATTTTCCATTTCCGTATTTTTAGTTGGCTAATAATTTGATTTGTAAAATTAAAACCATAGCTAAAAAAAGGGTTATAGAATTAGTATCATTTAATTACAAAATTAATAGGTTTGCAAATAAACTAAGAAATAAAATGGATTTAACCTGGAACGAATTTGAAAGAAGCGACATGCGTGTTGGAACCATAATCGAGATAAATGATTTTCCTGAAGCGAGAAAACCAGCCTATCAGCTTACAATTGATTTTGGATCCGAAATTGGTATTCGAAAATCATCGGCACAAATTACAAAGCGTTATCAAAAAGAAGATTTGCTCAATCGGCAGATTGTGGCTGTTGTAAATTTTCCTAAAAAACAAATAGGAAAATTTATGAGTGAATGTCTGGTATTGGGAGCAGTAGGTGAGGAGGGAGACGTAATTTTATTAGCTCCCGATTTTAAAATAGAAAATGGTTTGCGAATAGGCTAAATAATTTTCAGTCACAGCATAAAAGCTGAGACTGAAAATCTTTAAAATTATTTTAGTTTTTCGATCAGCTTCTGCAAAATTAACTGTCCTTCTTCCCAATATTTTAAATCAGAATCAGAGTTGATATGTCCTTGCTGTCCCACATTTATAAAATCGCTTCCCCACATTTTTGCAAAATATTGTTTTCTTTCGAAAGAAGCATACGGGTCATTTTCGCTCGCCACTACAATTGAAGGAAATGGCAATTGATAAAGTGGCATTGGTGAAAAATTTCGAATAATATCTGGTGTATGTTTTGGCGAATCAACATCTGCGGGAGCTACCAGTAAAGCTCCAATTATATTTTTATTATTATTTGTTTCTGCCCAATGTAATACTAAGGAAACTGCCAGACTATGCGCCACTAAAATCGTTGGGCGTTCCAATTTGCCTATTTCTTCATTTAATCTTTTAAGCCATTCTTCCCGAACTGGTTCATCCCAATTGTCCTGAATCAAACGAATCGAGTTTTTGAATTTTTCGTGCCAAAAGGTTTGCCAGTGTTTCTCACCTGAATTTCCCAGTCCGGGTAAAATTAATAGTTGTGTCTCCATTGCCGTGGATTTTTTAAATAATTATTTTTTAGGTTGCTTTTCTTTTATAATGCGGTTTACTTCGTTTACAAGTAATGGAAAACCAGGTTCAGTCATACCATGGCCATATCCATCTAATTTGTAAAGCTTGGTTTGTTTATGTCCCACAAGTTTCATCATACGTTCCATATAAGCATTTTCTTCATATCTGCCTAACATTTCCAGTTCACGATCTCCGGTAATTAATAAAACAGGGGGAGCATCTGAACGAACATAAAATAAAGGGGCAAAAGTATCAATTGTTGGTTGTTTTTCAGGAATTCCGTTTTCTCTTCTAATTTCAAAATGGGTAATGCATTGGCTGCTAAACGGAATTAATCCTGCAATTTTATTGGCATCAATGTTTTCTTTTTGCAACCATTTTTTATCCAGACCAGTCATTAATGTAAGATAAGCGCCGGCAGAATGCCCTGATACAAAAATTAAGGAAGTATCGCCTCCGTAACCTGCAATGTTATTAAAAGCCCAGGCTACAGCTGCTGCTGCATCTTCAATACATTTTGCGGCTTTTACTTTTGGAGATAACCTGTAATTAACACCAATAATGGCAAAACCTTTATTTTTTAATGCTTCGGGTATTTCTTTGCTTCCGCCAGTTAATCCACCGCCATGAAACCAGACTATGGTGGCAAATCCTTTGATGTTTTTAGGGTAATAAATATCTAAAACGCATCTTTCATTAATGTAGGAGTCAGATTTATTGGTTGCTGCACTGTAATATTGAATGTTTTCTTTTACATCATATTCTGATTTTTGAGCAAAAGAGGAAATTCCAACAATAAACAAACTAAGTAAAAATGCTATTTTCTTCATATATAAATTATTTTATTCAATTTTAAAATCACCTTCCAAACCATTTTCAGCATGAGAAGCGATCCAGACTTTAAAATCACCCGGTTCTGTTTTCAGTTCCATTTTATCATTATAAAAAGCAAGGTCTGAAACAGGAATTGAAAATTGTACAGTCTTAGATTCTTTAGGCTTTAATTCGATTTGTACAAAATCTTTAAGTTCCCTGACAGGTCTGACAATACTTCCTGTAATATCACGAACGTATAATTGAACAGTTTCTGTTCCTGTATGGTTTCCTGTATTGGTAATAACGGCAGAAACGTTCAATTTTTCGTTGTTATTATTTTTTAGGACTGCTTTCTCGATTTTTAAAGTATCATAAGAGAAAGTTGTATAGCTCAATCCAAATCCAAAAGGAAACTGAGGCTCATATCCCGCATCCAGATAATGCGAATTATTGCCTAAAGAACTTTGCCATGCTTCGACAGGAATGTCCTGAATAGCCACAAAAGTTGTGGGATCTGCAGGTCTTCCTGTATTGGGATGATTATAATAAATAGGAATCTGACCGACTTCTTTCGGCCAGGTTACAGGTAGTTTTCCTGAAGGGTTTACAGTTCCCAAAATCACATCAGAAATTGCCGGACCAGCCATAGTTCCAGGATGCCATGCCATAATTAATGCATTTACATTTGGTAAAACAGCTCCCAGAGTTATTGGTCTTCCTGCCATTACAATTACTATTATTGGTTTTCCTGTTTTTTGTAATTCTGCTATTAATTTTTCCTGTAATCCGGGTAAATTAATATTTGCCCGTGAATGTGCTTCTCCCGAAAGAATTGCTTCTTCTCCTGCAAAAAATAAAATAATGTCTGATTTTTTAGCTTCTGCGATTGCGGATGCAAATCCTTCTTCAGATAACGAACGGCTGTGAGAAAGTCCGGAAGCATAAAATACATTATTTTCTCCAAAACTATTTTGCAAGGCTTTAAGAGGAGTTTGTGAATCTGCTTTGTTACCGTCAAAAATCCATGTGCCTAATTGTTCTCTTGCAGCATCTGCCAATGGGCCAATTACTGCTATTTTTTGATTGGTTTTTAGAGGCAAAATTTGATTTTCATTTTTTAATAGCACGCAGCTTTTACTGGCAGCTGTTCTGGCAGTTTGTAAAGCATCTGCATTTAGCAATGAAAATTTTTCACGGTCTTTAAAATAAGGATTATCAAAAACCCCGGCTCTGAATTTTATTCTCAAAATATTGCGTACCATGTCATCTAATTGCTTTTCAGAAATTTTCTTTTCAGCAATCAGCGCTTTTAAATGATTTGCATAGGACAAACTGGTCATTTCCATGTCAAGTCCTGCTGATGCAGATTTAAATGCGGCATCTTTTTCATCGACGGCATAACCATGTGGAATCATTTCAGTAACTGAATTCCAGTCACTCACAACGAAACCATCGTATTTCCATTCTTCACGTAAAATTTTCCTGAGCAAAAAGCTGTTTCCTGAAGCCGGAATTCCGTTAAGATCATTAAAAGAACTCATGAACGTTGCTACCCCTGATTTTGCTGCTGCTTCAAAAGGTTTTAAATATACATTTCGAAGTAATGATTCAGAAATGTTAACAGTGTTGTAATCTCTTCCTCCCTCAGCTGCACCGTAGGCTGCGAAATGTTTTGCACAGGCTAAAATTTGTCCGGGAACAGAAGGATCATTTCCCTGAAATCCTTTAATATATGCAGTTCCTAATCTGGATGCCAATAAAGGATCTTCGCCGGGAGATTCTGCAATTCTTCCCCAGCGGGCATCTCTGGCGATATCGACCATTGGGGCGTATGTCCAGTTAATGCATCTTGAATAGGATTCATTAGCTGCAATTTTTGATGTTTTTTCAACTAATTCTATATCCCAGGATGCAGCCAATCCTAATGGAATCGGAAAAATAGTTTTGTATCCGTGAATGACATCCCTGCCAAACAATAGCGGAATATGATTTGGACTTTCTTCTACGGCAATTTTTTGTATTTCAAGGACAAGATTGGGTTCTGTCAGGTTTAAAATAGCACCAACTAACCCCATTCGGACTTCTTTTTTAAGCTCTTCAGATAATCCTTTACTACGGCTGGAAGTCCCTTTCAGACATCCCTGACCAATTTTTTGTTCCAAAGTCATATTTTTTATGACCTTGTCTATCTTTTTTTCAATATTTAAATCTGATTTTTGGCTGTACGATATTGAACTTATGCAGAGAGAAAATAATAAACAATAAAGTAGTCTTGTGGTTAATGTTTTCAAGGTTAGCGGTTTTAAGAAATTAAATATATAAAAAAAGTCCAAAATGCAGGACATATTGGACTCGTACTTTTTGAAAAGTTTATATATAGATTAAATATCGTCAAAATCAATATCTGTAAAGCTTGATCTGTGCTCTTCCGTTTTATCAGAACTATATTCTTTCTTAAAATCTTTTTGATGTCTTTCAGATATTACTTCTTCACCTTTGTGGTTCAGTACATAAGAAGTCATTTCTTCTAAAATTTCAGCAAAAGAGCTAAAATCTTCCTTGTACAAATAGATTTTGTGTTTTTTAAAATGAAAAGAACCATCCTCTTCTGTAAATTTTTTACTTTCAGTAATCGTGATATAATAATCGTCAGCTTTAGTAGCTCTCACATCAAAGAAATAAGTTCTTCTTCCTGCTCGTAATACTTTAGAAAAAATCTCTTCTTTTTCTAACATGTCGTTTTCTCTCATAATACGTTCTATCATTTTGGAATTAATAGTAACCAAAAATCATAAAAAAATATCTATTACGCAACATTTAAAGTAATTCTTTTTCCGAAAGTTGTTTTAAATATAACGATGAATAGTAGCCTTCCTGATTTATTAATTGATTATGAGAACCTTGTTGTATAATTTTACCATCTTCCAGAATGATTATTTTATCGGCATTTTTGGCTGATGAAACACGATGACTAACTATAATAGTTGTTTTGTCTTTGCAAATTTCAAATAAATTGTTCAAAATTGTTTCTTCGGTTTCGGTGTCAACAGCTGACAGACAATCATCAAAAAGTAAAATAGCAGGATTTTTAATAATCGCCCTTGCAATAGATACACGCTGCTTTTGTCCGCCTGAAAGTGTGATTCCTCTTTCTCCTAAAATGGTATCGTATTGTTTATTAAATGCGATAATGTTGTCATGAACTACTGCATTTTTGGCTGCAGTAATTACTTCTTCATCCGTTGCATTCTGATTACCGAATTTGATATTGTTTTTAATGGTATCCGAAAACAAGAAAGCATCCTGAGGCACTATTCCGATGTTGTTTCTTAAATCGTTAAGATTCAAAGTACGGATTTCATTACCGTCAATTGTGATTGTTCCCTCAGTAACGTCATACAAACGTGAAATTAAAGATAATATAGTTGATTTCCCTGAGCCCGTCTTCCCCAAAATAGCCAGTGTTTCTCCTTTTTTAACAGTGAACGTTACATTTTTTAAAGCCTCAATATTAGTATCCTGATAAGTAAAACTTACATTTTCAAAAGCAATTGAACCCTGAATATCTGATGAATCCGGATTGTTGTTTTTAATTTCTGGTTCAATTTTCAAAAATTCATTTAACCGTTTTTGAGAAGCTTCGGCCTCCTGAACCATTGAGGAAACCCAACCCAAAGAGGCAACTGGCCAGGTAAGCATGTTGACGTATAAAATGAATTCGGCAATTGTTCCAATGTTTGGGATTGTTCCGTTAATGTACATCACACCCCCAAAATAAATAACAACCAGATTACTGATTCCGATAAGGGCAATCATCAAAGGACCAAACAGCGACTGAACTCTCGCCAGACTTAAACTTTTGCTTTTACTTTCATCAGATAAGGCAATCATATTATTCTGATGCTGATTTTCTAGTGAATACGCTTTTATTACCCGTATTCCGGAAAATATTTCTTGGGTAAAACTGGAAACTTTTGATAAATATTGCTGAAAAGTGGTACTTCGTTTATTGATTTCAGAACTCAGTTTGAAAATGCAATAGGATAGAATAGGCAGAGGAAGAAGCGTATATAAAGTTAATAACGGAGAAACATTATACATATATATAATAACAATCGCAAAACGTATAAAAGTGTTGATTGTATACATAACCGCAGGGCCAACGTACATTCTCACTTTTGATACATCTTCACTGATTCGGTTCATTAAATCTCCCGTTCGGTTTTGTTTGTAGAAATTTTGAGAAAGATTCTGGTATTGGCCGAAAACCTCATTTTTTAAATCAAATTCAATGTGCCGAGACATTACAATTAAGGTCTGACGCATTAAAAAAGTTAAAAAACCTGCTACAATTGCACTTCCTATGATTAAGAGGACGTTATGAATTAATTCCTGTCTGTAGTAGCCAATTATTATAGAAGATTTTTGATCGGTATCTGATAATTTTAGAAATTGCTCAATTACATCAAAAGACTCGCTAACTAACTTTGGTGTGAACAGGAAAAATATTTGTGCGATTATAGTGATTAAAATTCCAAAGGAAAAACTGTATTTATACTTAATGAAATATTTGTTTAAATAGCTTAATTCTTTCATTTTTTTAAGAAATGTGATATTGGATTGATTTAAAATTTTGAATTATTATGAATTAAAAGTATAATAAATTGAAATTTAATCAAAATAATTATATTGTAAAATTATTAATTTAAAGTTTAAAAATTAGCACATATGTATTTTTTATGTATGTTTGGGTTGTCTTTTTGACGAATTCATAATTTTAACTAAATAATACTAGCGCTATGGATGCAACTTTCGCAACTGGAAAGGAACTTCAAAAAATGGATCCTGTTTTTGGTCAGTTATCTTTTAACGATCACGAACAAATTGTATTTTGCAATGACAAAGATACAGGTTTAAAAGCAATTATTGGTATTCATAATTCGGTTATGGGACCGGCTTTGGGAGGTACAAGAATGTGGAATTATGCTACCGAATGGGAAGCATTAAACGATGTTTTGCGTCTTTCAAGAGGTATGACATATAAATCTGCTATAACCGGACTTAATATTGGCGGAGGTAAAGCAGTGATTATTGGTGATGCTAAAACCCAAAAAACACCGGAGCTGATGCGTAAGTTTGGTGAGTTTGTTCATTCTCTAAGCGGAAGATATATTACAGCTGAAGATGTTGGAATGGAAACAAAAGACATGGACACTGTAAGAGATGTAACCCCTTATGTTACCGGAATCTCTGAAGAAAGAGGCGGTTCCGGAAATCCTTCGCCTGTTACAGCTTATGGAGTGTATTTAGGGATGAAAGCTGCTGCTAAAAGTCAGTTTGGTTCTGATGTTTTAGAGGGGAAAAAAGTTTTGGTTCAGGGAATTGGACATGTGGGGGAAACTTTGGTTGAATATTTAACGAAAGAAGGAGCGCAGGTAACGATTACTGATATTAATGAAGAAAAATTATATCAGGTTGCTCAAAAATATAACGCAAGTATTTACACTGGCGAAGATTTATATACTGCAGATGTTGATATTTACGCACCATGTGCAATGGGAGCCACAATCAACGACGCTACAATAGAAAAAATTAAGGCAAAAGTGATTGCGGGTGCTGCAAACAACCAGTTGGCAGATGAAAATATTCACGGAGCAAGATTGCAGGAAAGAGGAATTTTATATGCTCCGGATTTCTTAATCAACGCTGGTGGAATTATCAATGTTTATGCAGAATTGGCACATTATGGAAAGGCTGAAATCATGAGTAAAACCGAAAATATCTACAATACTACTTTAGAAATTATCGATTTTGCAGCCAAAAATGGCTTAACAACGCATAAAGCTGCACTTACAATTGCTCAGAATCGTATTGATCAGAGAAAAATAGAAAACAGCAAAAAATAATTTAAACATTAGTTTAATTCTCAATCTCAGTTTTAAGTTTCAGTTTAGGCTGTTGCTTAAAACTGAGATTTTTTTTAGATTGAAACTTAATTAGGTTTTTCAAGACTTTTTTTATCCTATTAAATTTTAATATAACCTCTTTAATTCTTATTTTTGCAGACTAATTTTTAAAAGTTCTTACAAGGTGGTAAATAGAAGACACTTACGCGTTAAAGTCATGCAATCCATTTATGCAATGCATCAAAGCGGTTCTGATAATCTGGAAAAAGAAGAAAAATTTCTTTTTTACAGTATAGATAATATTCAGGATTTATATCTTATAATGCTTTCTTCATTGATTGAAATTTGCAAAAAAGAATCAGTTTTTTTACATCTTTCAAGTAAAAAACATCTTGCAACTGCAGCAGAACGTAATCCGAATGAAAAATTTATCAAAAACAAAATTTTTCAGCTTCTTGCCGAAAGCAACTCCCTTAGCATCGCTTTAGAAAATCGTAAAATCAATAATTGGTCATTGAACGATGATTATATTTTATTGCTTTTAAATGATATTAAGGCAAGTGAATTGTATACGAAATACATGAGTAATAATGTGAATACTTTTGAAGAAGACAGACAATTTGTAATTGATTTGTTTTCCGAAATTATTGTTCCGAATGAAAAATTATATGAGTATCTGGAAGATGATAAGTTAACCTGGGTTGATGATATCCCGGTGGTAAATACGCATATTATTAAACAATTAAAAGCCATTAAAACAGAAAATCCGGATGACTTTAGGGTTCCGAAATTGTACAAGGACGTAGAAGACAGGGATTTTGCTAAAGATTTGTTCAGAAGGACAGTTTTAAACGAATCAGTATTAGCAAAAGAATACGATGATAAAACGCCAAACTGGGATAGTGAAAGAATAGCTGAAATAGATACCATTATCCTGAAAATGGCAATCTGCGAATTTTTAAAGTTTCCTTCAATTCCGGTAAAAGTAACTCTTAACGAATATTTAGAAATTGCCAAAGAGTATTCTACGCCAAAAAGCAGTATTTTTATCAACGGAATTTTAGATAATCTTGTAAAAGAACTTACCGCTAATAAAAAGATGGTTAAGGTTGGAAGAGGTTTAATGTAAGATTTTAAAATATTAAATAATAAATCAAAAACAGAATTTAAATTATGGGACAATTAACTCAATTTGCGCCATTTCTATTGATGTTTGTGGTAATCTATTTCTTTATGATCAGACCACAGCAAAAAAGAGCAAAAAACGAAAAAGAATTTGAAAGCAGCCTAAAGGTTGGTGACAAAATAATTACTAAAAGTGGTTTTCACGGTAAAGTAGTTGAACTTGCAGAGACTACAGTTGTAATCGAAACAATGTCCGGGAAATTAAAATTAGAGCGTTCTGCGATTTCTATGGAAATGAGTGCTGCTTTGAATGCTAAAAAAGCTTAGTTTTTTTTAAATCCCAATAGTATATAAATCCCAAATTCCAATTTTAAAACTGGAGTTTGGGATTTTTTTAGTTTTTCCACAATCTTGTCATTTCGACCTTTTGGGAGAAATCACACTCGTGGATCGACAAAGATTGGCAAATTTCTTTGCGTAGTTTCTTGTGTGATTTCTTCCTTCGGTCGAAATGACAAAAAATAGAAAACCTTTGTCAAGGTTTCAAACTTTGACAAAGGCCTATATTGATTGGAATTTGAACACGGGCGATAGTGAACAGGCGGAGCAATTTAAAAATTTAAAATTTAACTTACCTGTATTTATCATTCAGCCCAATATTATCCAAAATCATCGGAATCACTTTTTCAATTCTTGAAAGTTTAGTTTTTTCCTGTTTCGCTGTTTCAATGTATTCTAAAAACTCATATTGTTTATAAGGAGAGAATTTCTCAAAAGCGTCTTTTAAAGCTAAATTTTGAGCCATTTCTTTTTCTAAAAGTTCAGAAATAATAATTTCTTTCTTAGAAGGTTTAATTATTTTTCCCTGCTTTTCATTCTCAATAGCTTCATAAATGTATTCTAAAACTTCTTTTTCATTTACTTCTTCCTTAGAGGTAAAACGCCACTGTCGTAAAGATTTGGTTATGTCTTCCTGAGCGTTTATCAGTTTCTTTTTTTTATCTTTTAGAAAAACGCCATTGAAAAACCATAAAGTGAAATAATCTTTAAATCCACCAAGGCCAAGAATATTTTTTTTATTGTAAACATACACCGGACCGCCCCATTTTGTGGTTTCGGTCAGTTCGGTTTTATCAATAATAGATTTGAGAAGAAGCAGTTCTTCCTCCCATTGGTCTCCGTATTTCCAAATGCCTTTATTTTCGGATTTTGATTCCAATTACTTCCTTGTTTTTGATTTTTCAGGTTTGTCAAAAGTACCTGGAATCGCAGTTAATTCAGCAATTTTTACAATTACATCAGTTGCTTTTAAAATACTTTCAACCGGAACATATTCATATTTTCCGTGAAAGTTGTGACCACCTGCAAAAATGTTCGGACAGGGCAATCCCATAAATGACAATTGAGATCCGTCCGTTCCGCCACGAATCGGTTTGATAATTGGTTTTATATTCAGTTCCCGCATTGCTTTTTCTGCAATATCCACAATATGTTTTACCGGAAGTACTTTTTCTTTCATATTGTAATACTGGTCTTTAATTTCAGTAATCACAATATCTTCGCCAAATTGCTTAGCAAATTTTTTGTTGAATTTTTTGGCAATCTTTTCAATTAAAGCTTTGCGTTTTTCAAACTTACTCTTATTATGATCACGTATAATCAATTCTAAAACTGTTTCTTCAATATTTCCTTTTATGTGATGAACATGAAAAAAACCTTCATAACCTTTGGTTTCCTGCGGTGTTTCTCCTTTTGGAAGTTCATTGATAAAATCATTTGCAATCAGCATCGAATTAATCATTTTTCCTTTGGCATAACCCGGATGAACACTTTTTCCTTTGAAAGTAATTTTGGCTCCCGCAGCATTAAAGTTTTCATATTCTAATTCACCAATTTGGCTTCCGTCCATTGTATAAGCCCATTGCGCGCCAAATTTTTCAACATCGAAATGATGTGCTCCGCGACCAATTTCTTCATCCGGAGTAAATCCGATTCTGATTTTTCCGTGTTTAATTTCAGGATGCTGAATTAAATATTCCATTGCGGAAACAATTTCAGTTATTCCGGCTTTATCATCTGCCCCTAGCAGGGTTGTTCCATCGGTTGTGATGATCGTTTGTCCTTTATATTGTAATAAATCTTTGAAGTAATTCGGAGATAAAATGATGTTTTTTTCAGCATTTAAAACAATATCTTTTCCATCGTAATTTTCAACAATCTGAGGCTTTACATTCGCTCCGCTAAAATCCGGTGAAGTATCAAAATGTGAAACAAATCCAATTGTTGGAACTTCATGCTCAACATTACTCGGCAAAGTTGCCATGATGTAAGCTTTATCGTCTATAGTGACATTCTGTAAACCAATTATTTTTAGTTCTTCGACTAATTTTTTGGCAAGATCCCATTGTTTTTCTGTACTTGGTGTTGTTTGTGAATTCGGGTCTGATTCCGTATCAATTGTTACATAACTGATAAATCGATCTATGATATGCTGCATTTCTTTTTATTTTTAGCAAATATAGCCATTTTTTCTGCGGAATAATTTAGCTTTAGTAGTATCTGTTAGTAATAAAAAAGAGATCCTAAACAGAATCTCTTTTTTGCTATTATATGATTATTATTTACTTTTTACACATCTAAAACCAACGTGGTTGGCAGCAGATCTTATTTCGCCTTTTCCTCTGGTTCCTACCATATATCTTGTGCAATATTGATCTGTGCATAAAAATGAACCACCTCGGTGTACTCTTTTTACTTCTGATGTATCGTTAGGGTCGTAATAAGCATCAGGTCCTTGTGGGTTTTTTACGGTTTTGCCACTTTCAGCTAACGATTTATAATAATCAACACTGTACCAGTCGTGTACCCATTCCCAGACATTTCCGGCTATATCATACAAACCGTATGCATTTGGTGCGTATTGTTTTGTTGGTGCAATTCCTTTAAATCCGTCTTCTCCGGTGTCACCATCTTTTATAGGGAATTGTCCCTGATAAATATTGGCCTGAAATTTTCCGTTAGGTTTTAAATTATTTCCCCATGCATACAGGTTTCCTGATTTACCGCCGCGGGCTGCGAACTCCCATTCGGCTTCTGTTGGAAGTCTTTTTCCTGCCCATTTTGCGTAAGCTTCAGCATCTTCATATACTACATGAACTACCGGATATTTTTCTTTCCCTTTAATAGTGCTTTGCGGTCCTTCAGGATGTTTCCAATCAGCACCTGGTTCGTAACGCCACCATTGAAGAAAATTATTCAGATTAACAGCAGATGGTGTAGGGGTAAACACTACTGAGCCGGTAATTAAATCTTCATCGTTTGCAGTTGGAAACTCTTCTTTAGTTGGTTTTTGCTCAGCCACCGTTATATATCCGGTTGCTTTTACAAATTTTTCAAACTCTTCGTTAGTTACTTCGGTTTCATCCATGTAATATCCGTCAACATACACACGATGAATAGGAGCGGCGTCTTTTGTAACGCCTTTTATGCTGCACAAACTTTCGTCTTCAACATTTGATCCCATTGAAAATTCACCACCCGGAATCCATACCATGCCTTTTGGAGCTTTTCCTGCAGGTTTGGTCTTGTTTTCAATGGTTGGTTTAAATGCATTTGCTTCAGAAGGGTTTGGAGTTTCATGGCATTCCTGGGCTAGAGCTTCTTTTTTGGGTACATGTACTAATTTAGTGTAACCGTATGCGATTGAAATAATGGAGATTGTAAGTAAACCGAAAATCCAAAAGGTTTTATTTTTCATTGTAATAGTTTTAAGCGTGTTGTAGTTGTAAATCAAGGAAGCAAAAGTAAAAAATTAACTTTTATAATTCTATTTATTTTATAGAATTAGTGAAATATATGATTTTGTTTGTATTTTGTTCATTTTCAATCGATAATGCTTTTCTTGTTTCTGTGTTGCGTAAATTTATTGAAAAAAAATGATTTTAGTACAGGGTTTAATTTGTTGTTTATAAATCGCGGTTACTTTTGTGAAAATCGAATAAACAAAATGAAGAGAATTTGTTTTTTGTAAAAAAGACTCATTTTCAAGTTTAATATTTAAATTTGCATCCAAAAAAATAACAACACACCCTTATGTATAAATTGATAATTCGCCCGATACTTTTTTGTTTTGATCCTGAAGAAGTGCATTATTTTACTTTTTCATTTGTAAAATTCATTTCAAAAATACCGCGAGTTTCATCAATTATCAGGTCAATTTATGAAGTAAAAGATTCCAGATTGGAAAGAGAAGTTTTCGGAATCAAATTTAAAAATCCGGTTGGACTTGCTGCTGGTTTCGATAAAGATGCAAAACTGTACAAAGAACTTGGGGATTTTGGTTTTGGTTTTATCGAAATAGGAACTGTAACTCCGGTTGGTCAGGAAGGAAATCCAAAGAAACGTTTATTCAGATTAAAAGAAGATCAGGCTATTATTAACCGAATGGGTTTCAATAACGGTGGAGTTCTTGAAGCTGTTGAACGCCTGAAAAAGAATTCGGGAGTTTTGATCGGAGGGAACATCGGAAAAAACAAAGTGACTGATAATGAAGATGCTGTTAAGGATTATATCATTTGTTTTGATGCACTTTTTAATCACGTAGATTATTTTGTAGTGAATGTGAGTTCACCAAATACCCCAAATTTAAGAGCTTTACAAGATAAAGAGCCTTTAACGGCTTTGCTTCAGACATTACAAGACAGAAATGTAGAAAAGCAAAAAACAAGTACTCAAAAAATAAAACCAATTCTTTTAAAAATCGCTCCGGACTTAACAGATGAGCAGTTATTAGATATTATTGATATTGTGAAAACGACTCAGATTGCGGGTGTGATTGCAACAAATACGACGATTTCAAGAGAAGGTCTCCAATCTGCCAATCAATCAGAAATGGGAGGTTTGTCCGGGAAACCACTAACAAAGCGTTCTACAGAAGTGATCCGTTTTCTTTCTGAAAAAAGCAATAAATCTTTCCCTATTATTGGAGTAGGAGGAATTCATTCTGCTGATGATGCTATTGAAAAGCTGAATGCAGGTGCGAGTTTAGTGCAATTGTACACTGGTTTTATTTATGAAGGACCGGCATTGATAAAAGCAATCAATAAAAAAGTTTTACAACAGTTGTAAAAGAAGAGACTGCACAATTAAACCGATTAGTATTGCAATTCCAAAGCTGATTAAAGTTCCGATCATTACGTATTCGGTAAGCTTTCGGTCTTTGGCTTCTTTTAAATCACCAAACCTGAAAATAGATTTGGCAGCCAGTAAAAAACCAATGGCTTCGAAGTGTCCCGTTAATATAAAGCAAACTACAAATAGTCGTTCTAAAATGCCAATGTAATTTCCTGCATTGGAAAGCGAATTGTCTTGATGACTGTTTTGACTTTCAGGGCTCCAGATCGAAATAATGGTTTTTATAAAAATAGAAGTAGGTTTAGTTATTATTATAATCCCGGTTGTCAGAATCCAGAATCGGTTATCAAATCCAAGAAAGCTTAAGTTATCTTTTTGATAAAGAAGTACGACACCAATTAGAATTAATAGATGTGCTATTTGATCGATAACAAACCAGATACGTTTGGTTTTGTTTTTCTGAAAGTTCAATTTAATTAGATCTACTATACCATGTGTGACGGCAATCAAAATAGCATAAGGTATGAAACTGATTTCTCCAACTACTATTACTGCCAAAAAAACATGAAGTAAAATATGCAGGTATAAATATATACTTTTATGTCTATTGGCTTCCTTGTGTATTATCCATGAAGTCGGCTGCCAGATAAAATCGCCTAACAAATGTGCCAAAAACAGTTTAATAAATAAAATCATAATGACGTAAGTTGTTTTATTTGTTTTCTAAAATAGCGGTCTAAATTCATAACCAAATCAAATTGGGCACGTTTTTGTCTTCTGCTCACAGCAGCCTGATTAATACCTAATTTTTGCCCTAATTCTTCCTGTGATAAAGTTGGATTTTCTATTGCGACAGCTACAAATTCAGCCGATTGTACCAGCCAGCTATCCATAAAAGTCAGTGCCAGCTGAATCATAAGGTTCAATTTTTCATCTATCTCATCATTACCGGTTCGCATAGCCAAAGTGACTTTTTGCTTTTTTAAAGTTTCAAAAAGTTCTCCTGAATGTATAAAAGCAGATCCGTTACTTTCGGATATTTTTTCGGCATCATGTATTTTATCACCAAAACCAATACTCATACGGGCATCAGATTTTATTGCTCTTAAATGGGCTTTTATTAAAATAACAGTTAATAAAGCTTCTTCCGGATTTTTTACTTCAATTTGAAATTCATCTCCCCTGTAAACTTCCCATTGACTAGGTGTTTCGCCAAACGGGACTAAGATTTTTTTTAAGTCTTCAATCCAATGTTCAGATTCCTGTTGTCTGGAACCTATTATATCACCTGTAATTATACTAGTCATAATCAAATATAATTAAAAATTATACACTTTCTATTACAAATATAAGTAATAATTTTTATTATTACATTTTTTGGTAATAACTTAGTTTATTACGGATTTTGGTAATTTTTTAAATTATTACAGATTTAGGTATTATGTTCTAAAATTACCGATTTTGATAATATTATTCATTATTACAATATTGTGTAATGCGTCAAACCCGTAAAGTGATTTTCTGTTGGTAAATAGATTTGTCAATTGGGTCGTTTCAAAAAATAATTCAGGAAAGAGTTAATTTTTATTTCTTTAAAAAACAAACTAACTTAGCCTTTACAAAAGAGAAAGCTTTGAATAAAGAAATCAAAATCATCGAATGTCCACGTGATGCCATGCAGGGTATCAAAACTTTTATTCCTACTAAAAATAAGGTTTCTTATCTACAGGCTTTGCTTAGGGTTGGTTTTGATACGATAGATTTTGGAAGTTTTGTATCTCCCAAAGCGATTCCTCAAATGCAGGATACGGCAGAGGTTTTGGCACAGCTTGATTTATCTCAGACAACAAGCAAACTTTTGACGATTATAGCCAATACACAAGGGGCGCAAACTGCTGCAGAACATGAAGCCATTCAGTATCTGGGATTTCCTTTTTCGATTTCAGAGAATTTCCAAATGCGAAATACGCATAAAACCATTTCACAGTCTTTGGTTACTCTCGAAGAGATTCTTGAAATCGCAGATAAAAAAAATAAAGAAGTTGTAACCTATCTTTCTATGGGTTTTGGAAATCCTTATGGAGACCCTTGGAATGTTGAAATCGTAGGAGAATGGACAGAAAAATTAGCCAAAATGGGTGTGAAAATCCTGTCGCTTTCTGATACCGTTGGAAGCTCAACGCCGGAAGTGATTACCTATCTTTTTACACATTTAATCCCAAAATATCCTCAAATAGAGTTTGGTGCGCACCTGCATACAACGCCAAACAGCTGGTTCGAAAAAATCGATGCTGCACACAAAGCAGGCTGCACTCGCTTTGACGGAGCTGTTCAGGGATTTGGAGGATGCCCAATGGCTACTGATAAACTGACTGGTAATATGCCTACAGAAAAACTCATTTCTTATTTTACTGCCAACAAAAAAACTACCGGTTTGAATTCTTTAAGTTTTGAAAGTGCTTATAACGAAGCATCAAAATTATTTGGTAAATTCCACTAATATTTTTTGTATATTTATTGTAATTGTCACAATAAGTGATTGTTAAGAGACGTTGTTTTTTAATAACTTAATTTTTTTAGTTATGAAACAAGCAGGTATAAGTAAATTTTCGACACTTTTAGTTTTTGTATTCCTGAGTTTTTCCTGCTCAAGTGATTTAGATTTTGATCAGATTGATGATTTAAAATTAGAGCCTGTTGTAGTAGCAAATCTAACTTACTTTAATATTCCGGCAAAAGATTTTGTAGATAACGGAAATGAACAAAATATAGCTTTTGATGCTCAGGACTTTAATCCGTTCAGGAACTCGCTCATGCGGGAAGACCTGATAAAAGCTGAATTTGGTTTTGAAATAACAAACACAATCAACAGGGCGTACAAAATTGATTTAGTACTTATTGATTCCCAAAATAATACTATTGAAACCTTGAGTTTTAATGTGCCTTCTTATACGGGTACTAATAACGTCCTTAGTTTTACTGAAGTTTTTGAAAATCAGCGTTTAGTTAACCTTAAAAGGCTGCAAAAAATAGGGTTTGTAATAACCATGGCTGCTGGGCCTCCATTAACCGAAAACAGTCCGGGGAACTTAAAACTTCGTTCAGCAGGAATACTAAATTTTGATATCGAAATAGCCGATTGATATGAAAAGAGTATATCTAATCCTATCGGTTCTTGTTCACATCATTTGTTTTTCGCAAAACAAACAAATCCTGTACAATTTTACTTCGATTCCGCAGTCATTACTTGTAAATCCTGGTGCCGATGTATCCTATAAATATTTTTTCGGGATTCCGGTATTGTCCGGTATTTCGGCAAATTTTGGTTCGAGCAGTTTTTCAGCATATGATTTGTTTGCAGATAATGGAGTCGATTTTAATGATAAAGTGAGGGATGTTGTCAATAAATCATCTAACAAAGACAAAATATATACCAACCAGCAACTCGAATTGTTTTCCGGAGGATTCAGGATTGGAGGAGAAGAAAGCAGATCGTACATTTCATTTGGAGGCTATCAGGAATTTGATTTTTTAATGTATGTCCCAAAAGATATGGCAATTTTGGCTTTAGACGGAAATCGGGACCACATCGGAAAATCTTTTAATTTAGCTGATATAAATTTACGTGCCGAAATACTTTCAGTTTTTCATATCGGATTTCATAAAAAAGTAAATGATAAGTTCGTTTTGGGCGGTCGTATCAAATTATATTCCAGTGGCGCCAATGCAAATTCTACTAAAAACTCCGGCTTCATTTATACCACAAACGGAACAGCTGATCAAAATATTTATTATCAATATATTTCTTCTGATTTAGAGTTGCAGACCTCAGGAATTGCTGCTTTTACAAAAGACGAATATGATGGAAACATAGCCAATGATCTTATTCACAATACATTCTTTAACGGAAGCCTGGGACTCGGTTTTGATGCGGGCATAACTTATTATTATAAAAAAAATCTTCAGTTTACGGCAAGTATTATTGATGTTGGTTTTATCAGGCATACAAAGGATATCGAAACACTTACCTATAAAGGGAATTATGAATATAATGGTGTAAACCCAGGTTTTGATTTTACAAATGAACCCGAAAATGTTTTGGATGATTTTCAAAAAGCTATTCCACGCGATACGATTTATAGTAAATACACCACCTGGAGGCCAGCTAAATTCAATGCTTCTGTAGAATATTCATTTGGAGAATCCAGATTCGATGATGATGAATGCAGTTGCAAAGCGCCAGATGAGCGACTATATGTAAATGCGCTGGGGGCACAGCTTTTCGCCATGACCATGCCAAAAGATCCTTTTGTTGCTTTTACAGCGTTTTATAAGCGAAGACTTTTACGAAAGTTAGAACTCAAGACAACTTATACAATTGATTCGTTTTCCTATAAAAACATTGGTTTAGGAGTAGCAGGAACATGGGGAAAGTTAAATATGTATTTCCTTGTCGACAATGTATTAGAGTATAAGGATATCACCAAAGCCAATAGCGCAGCGTTCCAGTTAGGTGTCAATTTTATTTTTCAGGATTCCGACTAGTTTTGGAATTTGACATTGCCATTGAATTTTGGAATTGATATTGAATATTTATTTCGTTTTTACCTCTCATGGCTTTTCATTACGATCGGGGCTAGGGCAGTAAGGTAACGATTTCGTTTTAGGATCAAAAAAAATCTGAATAAGTTAATGAACAAGTTTCCAATTTATTCACTATATTTGCACGCAATTCAACTACAAATTGCAACATGATAGCACACAACTCCAAGATCATCGGCGAAGGTTTAACTTACGATGATGTATTATTAGTACCTAACTACTCGAATGTGCTTCCACGCGAAGTGAGTATCAAATCAAAATTCTCAAGAAACATAACATTAAACGTTCCAATCGTATCTGCTGCTATGGATACAGTGACCGAAAGTGCAATGGCAATCGCTATGGCACAAGAAGGCGGAATTGGTGTTTTACATAAAAATATGACCATCGAACAGCAAGCTGCGAAGGTTAGAAAAGTGAAGCGTGCAGAAGCAGGAATGATTATCGATCCGGTAACATTACCAATGACTTCGACTATTGCAGATGCAAAAACGGCAATGAAAGAATTTGGAATTGGAGGTATTCCAATCGTTGACGAAAACAGAATTCTAAAAGGAATCGTTACCAACCGTGACCTTCGTTTCGAAAAAAACAGCTCAAGACCAATCGCTGAGGTTATGACAAGTACTAATCTTGTTACTGTTGCCGAAGGAACCTCATTAGAACAGGCCGAAGTAGTTTTACAAGGACATAAAATCGAAAAACTACCAGTTGTAAATGCTAAAAACGAATTAGTTGGTTTAATTACGTTTAGAGATATTACAAAACTGACTCAAAAGCCAATTGCAAATAAAGATTCATTTGGACGTTTAAGAGTTGCTGCTGCCATTGGTGTTACTGGTGATGCTGTAGAAAGAGCAGGTGCATTAGTTGCTGCCGGTGTAGATGCGATCATTATTGATACCGCTCACGGACATACTGAAGGTGTAGTAAATACATTAAAAGAAGTAAAATCAAAATTTCCACAAATAGATGTTATTGTTGGAAACATTGCAACTCCTGAAGCTGCTAAATATTTAGTAGAAAATGGTGCTGATGGGGTAAAAGTAGGAATTGGACCTGGTTCTATTTGTACAACCCGTATTGTTGCAGGTGTTGGTTTTCCACAGTTTTCAGCAGTTCTTGAAGTAGCTGCGGCTATTAAAGGAACAGGTGTTCCAGTCATTGCTGATGGTGGAATTCGTTATACAGGTGATATTCCTAAAGCAATCGCTGCTGGTGCTGACTGTGTAATGTTAGGTTCATTATTGGCCGGAACAAAAGAATCTCCGGGTGAAACTATTATTTTTGAAGGAAGAAAATTCAAATCTTACCGCGGAATGGGTTCTGTTGAAGCGATGCAGACAGGTTCAAAAGACCGTTATTTCCAGGATGTTGAAGATGACGTTAAAAAATTAGTTCCGGAAGGAATTGTTGGGCGTGTTCCTTACAAAGGAGAATTAAACGAAAGCATGCTTCAGTTTATTGGAGGTCTTCGTGCCGGAATGGGATACTGTGGTTCAAAAGATATTCCGACTTTACAGGAATCTGGACGCTTCGTGAGAATCACATCAAGCGGAATTACTGAAAGTCACCCGCATAATGTAACTATTACTAAAGAAGCTCCAAATTATTCGAGATAATTTTTAGTTTTTGATATAAAAGAAGAAGGCATAAGATTTATTGTTTCTTATGCCTTTTGTTTATTTTATAATGAAGCAGTATTTTTCTCGGTTTCTCTTAATGTCTGATTTTCTAAAATCTCCTGCATAAAAGGTTTTGTTTGCTTTTCGATTTCAGCTTCAGGAATATCTAACACTTTCGGATTAGAAGCGAGTTGTAGCCATGGTTTTGGCCCGTCAAAATCATAACTTCCGAAAACGACTACAGGAGTGCCTTTTACTTTTACATTTTCCTTATCTTTTAAAATCCATTCGTCGGCGAATTTGTAGAGATATTTAGCATCTTTTTCTAATAAACGCAGACAGGAATGTGAAGCAGGATATCCCGGTAATTCATATTGATGAAAACCAACTCCCAGTTTATTTTCAATATTAAAATTCCATTTTAAATCCCATTCGTCATTAAACGTACTTGTTGTCTTTTCGGCTTTCCAATTAGTAAAAAATAATCCGGTTGGAGTAGGATCAGCTTTTCTTCCCATATTGGTTGGACCGGTATAAACTAATTCTCCGTTTTCATAAGCTGCAAAAGTTTGAGTTGAATAGGAGAAGATAATAATTTTTGAAACTTCTTCCAAAGCATTTATATGTAACGGAAATGGAAGATAATAAACCAAATCACCGGAAAAGTCAGCCGGAATCACAACTGAATCTAGTTTTTTGAAATTGGCTTTATCGGTTCTGTTTAAAGCATAAACAATATTAAGTTTGATACTGTCGGATTCATTGGTTTTAAGCCATTCTTTAGTATTTTGAATTTGGTAAGAAACTGATTTTGGTTTCTTGTATTCTATTGTTTTCTTAGGCTTTTTGTTTTCAGTAATATTGGTGTCAGTTTTTTTACATGAAACCATTAAAGCTAAAATCAATACAAGTAGTGCGTTTGCTATGTAATATAACTTTTTCATAATTTGGTATTTTTGATTATGGTAAAGTTCTATTTTTATTATCAGCTCGCGTTATAGAATTTTTGTGATTATTTATTGGATTTTCATTACAAACGAAGAAATACTTTTAGTCCATTCCTCTTTGTTTTTGATTAAATAATTTTCATGACCAGTGTTTTTGAAAATTTTTAATTCTTTCATTCCTTTTAAGTTCAAATAAATTTCATGTGTTTCATTTCCGCTGACACTTTTGTCGTTTTCGCCGTAGAGCAATAAACTAGGGCAATTTATATTTTTTGCATATTCTGAAGGGTTGTGACCAAATCCCCAGAATCCATTTTGAATTCCACCCCAAAAAAGTAAAATTCCAGCCATAGGAAATGTTGGAGCGTGCATTTTTTTAAATCTGGCACAGACTGTTTGATACATTGAGCCAAATGGGCATTCAATTATAATTCCTTTTGGATGGATTTTAGAATCGTTGATACATTTCATTATGGCAACAGCTCCCATAGAAGTGCCAAATAAATAAATGTTTTTTTCTCCTTTTTGACTCATATAGTCAAAACAGATTTTAACTTCTTCAGCTTCTTTATACCCAATTGTAGTCTGATTTCCTTCTGAGTTACCGCTTCCCATAAAATCAACAAGCATTGTGCTGTAGCCTAATTTTATAAATTCATCTGATTTTTGAATCATTGCAGATTTTTCTGAATTGTACCCGTGAAATAATATAACTGTGCCTTTGGAATTAGGCGTTTTGATTAACCAGCACTCGATTTTTTTATTGCTTTTTAGTTTTAGAGTTTTGTATTTCTGAGATGGAAATTTGGTGTTTTGTGGTTTAGGATTATTAACTCCAAAGCATAATGTTTTTATTTTTTCAAGCGAAGATAACTTATCAGGGCTTTTAGTTTTTTCAGATTGTTTTTCTGTAAAATGAGTAAATTTGTAAGCATGAAAAAAAGCAATCATATTCATAATTATAAAAATGAATAGAATTGCTTTTATGTAATTTTTCCAGTTTTTAAATAATTTCATTTAGCTTTTGAGTTCAATTTTGGTGTAACTATTCCAGAACTAAAATAATAAAACTATTTTAAATCAACTCTTTTATTTTAGCATGCTGTAACAGCATAATTGTTTTTGCATCGGTAATCTCCCCTGACTCAATCATCGCATATGCTTCGTTAAAAGTAAATTCTAAAACTTCTATATTTTCCTGTTCAGCATCCAGTCCGCCACCTTCGCTAACTTTCATGCTTTCATCATATTCACCGACAAAAAGGTATAAAATCTCTGTTACAGAGCCAGGGGACATATATGTTTCGATAACTTTTTGAACTTTGCTTAAACGGAATCCTGTTTCTTCTTCGGTTTCACGAATAATAGCATTTTCAGCATTGTCTTTGTCTAAAAGACCGGCGCAAACCTCAATCATCATTCCGGTTTTGTTTCCGTTAAGATAAGTTGGCAAACGAAATTGCCTAGTCAGTATAACCGTTTTTTTAGATGAATTGTATAATAAAATCCCTGCTCCGTTTCCACGGTCGTATACTTCACGAATATGAGATTCTACAGGTTGATTTTCTTTTTTATAATTAAAGGTAACCTTGTTTAATACATACCAGTTATCAGATAATAATTTGGTTTCTGTTATTTCTATTTCAGGATTTTTTCTCATAATTTTTATGTCAAAAAAAACGCTCTGATTATCAGAGCGTTTAAATGTATTATTTTGTTATTGTTTGTTTTCTGTCTGGTCCAACCGATACAATTTTGATTGGCACTTCGATTTCTTTCTCAATAAACTCAATATATTCTTTTAGCTCAACTGGCAATTCGTCAAAAGTTGTCAATCCTGTTAAGTCTGCTTTCCATCCTTTAAATTCTTTGTAAACCGGAGTTACATTTTCCGGCTCGATGTTATAAGGAAAGTGAGAAATATTTTGTCCTTTATAATTGTATTCAGTACAAACTTTTAAAGTTTCGAATCCGGAAAGTACATCACCTTTCATCATCATTAACTGCGTAACTCCGTTAACCTGAACAGCATACTTTAGAGCAACAAGGTCTAACCATCCACAACGTCTTTGTCTTCCTGTAACAGAACCAAATTCGTTACCAACTCTTGCCATTGTTGCACCCACTTCGTCAAAAAGTTCAGTAGGGAAAGGTCCGCTACCTACACGCGTAACGTAAGCTTTGAAAATTCCGTAAACTTCTTTGATTTTGTTAGGAGCAATTCCTAAACCTGTACAAGCTCCGGCAGCAGTAGTGTTTGATGAAGTTACGAAAGGATAAGTTCCGAAATCAACATCTAATAAAGATCCCTGAGCGCCTTCACAAAGAATAGATTTACCTGCTTTTTGAGCCTGGTGCATGTATTCTTCACTGTCGATGAAATCTAATTTTTTAAGTTCTTCAATAGCTTCAAAGAATTCTTTTTCTAATTCAGCTAAATTATATTGAATAGCAACATCGTAAAAAGCAATCATTGCTTCATGTTTGTCTGCCAAAGCCCTGTAACGTTCTTTAAAATCTTCAAGTTCAATATCTCCAACTCTTAAACCGTTTCTACCTGTTTTGTCCATGTAAGTTGGTCCAATTCCTTTAAGGGTAGAACCAATTTTTGCTTTGCCTTTAGAAGCTTCAGAAGCTGCGTCAAGTAAACGGTGTGTTGGTAAAATTAAATGTGCTTTTCTTGAAATAATTAATTTACTTTTGATATCAAGGTTGAATTTCTCTAAACCTTCAATTTCTTTTTGAAAAACTACCGGGTCAATTACAACTCCATTTCCGATGATGTTTACTGAATCTTTATGAAAAATTCCGGAAGGAATGGTTCTTAGTACATGTTTGATTCCGTCAAATTCTAATGTATGTCCTGCGTTTGGTCCTCCCTGAAAACGTGCAATAATATCATAATTTGAGGTAAGTACGTCAACAATTTTTCCTTTACCTTCGTCTCCCCATTGTAATCCTAGTAATAAATCTACGGTCATTCTGTTTTAATTTGCGTTGAGGCAATTTAAGTTGCCCTACTGATTAATGTAGTTAATTTTCTTTTTTTATTTTTTATGAATAATACCTTTCAGGGAATTATTGTTGTTGCTTTTTGTTCCCGTAGAAATAAAGTGAATGATTCGTAATTTCGATATCAAATATTTCTTCGATTGTTTTTTTAATGGTTTGAATTCTTGGATCACAAAATTCAATTACTTCTCCCGAATCAGTCATGATAATATGATCGTGCTGTTTGTCGAAATAAGATTTCTCGTAGTAAGCCTGATTTTGACCAAATTGATGTTTTCTAACCAAAGCGCAGTCTAACAATAACTCAATCGTGTTGTACAAAGTTGCTCTACTTACACGATAGTTTTTGTTTTTCATTTTGATATAAAGGTTTTCTATATCAAAATGCTCTTCGCTATCGTAAATTTCCTGAAGTATAGCATAACGCTCAGGAGTTTTGCGATGCCCTTTTTGCTCAAGATACATTGTAAAAACATTTTTTACAATTTCTTGATTTCTAGTGTTGTCAGTTGAAATGAGTGTCATATCCTGCAAAGATAATTTTTTATTTTTAATGAATAAAAGTTTCGGGTTTAAAGTTTCGTTACAAAACCCTTAGAGATAGGTTAAAAAGTTAGGTTCTGTATTCTCTCGTCACTTTGTCAACGCCGTCAATTTTTTTAATGGCACTAATCATTTTTTTCAAAATAGCATTGTTTTTTACAATTACCGCCACCTGACCATGAAAAATCCCAGCATCCGTACTCAACGAAATACTCTGGATATTTACACTCATATTGTTCGAAATTACCTTTGTAAGCTGATTGGTAAGTCCCAAAACATCCATCCCGGTAATGTTGATGATTGCTTTAAATTCTTCCTGAGAAGAGTCAATCCATTTGGCGCTCATGATGCGGTAAGCATAATTTGACTGCATTCCGATAGCATTGGGACAATCTTTTTTATGTACTTTGATTCCTTCGTTTATCGTTACAAAACCAAAAACATCATCCCCTGGAATTGGGTTACAGCATTGTGAAAGTTTGTAATCGAGTTTGTCATGCTCAGTTCCAAAAACCAGCATGTCATAATTACTGCTAATAATTGGTTTATGAATATCTTCGGCAGCTGTATCTTTAGTCCTTTTGATTTTATTTTTGAAGAAATTGATAAAAGTGTTGCTTTTTTGTGCTGCATAATCTTTTAACTGTTGGTTTTCGATAGCGCCGATTCCAACACGATAAAATAAATCTAAACTTGTTTTTAATTTAAAAAAGTTAACTAATTCGTTTGTAACCTGTTCGTTAAGTGTGACTTTTAAATGTCTTAGTTTTCTGGTAAGTAATTCTTTTCCTTCTTCGGCAATTTTTTTGGTGTTCTCGTTAAGAACATTTTTGATTTTATTTTTAGCTCTCGAAGTTGTTACGTAATCAAGCCAGTTTACCGTTGGTTTTTGATTTGCAGAAGTAATTACTTCTACCTGATCACCACTTTTTAATTCGTGATTTAAAGGAACCAGACGACCATTTACACGGGTTCCTCGGGTTTTAATTCCGATTTCAGAGTGAATACTGAAAGCAAAATCAAGCGATGTAGCACCTTTTGGCAATGATTTGATTTCTCCTTTTGGTGTAAAAACGAAGATTTCCTGTGAATAGAGATTCATTTTAAAATCTTCCACAAAATCAACAGCGTTGGTTTCAGGGTTTTCCAATGCTTCACGAAGCAGGTTCAGCCAGGTGTCAAGGCCGCTTTCTTCAGATGCACCGTTTTTGTATTTGTAATGTGCAGCATATCCTTTTTCGGCAATTTCATCCATTCTTTCACTTCGAACCTGGACTTCAACCCAACGGCCTTTTGGTCCCATAACAGTAATGTGCAATGCTTCATAACCGGTTGATTTAGGAGATGAAATCCAGTCACGCAAACGGCTTGGGCTGGGTCTGTAGTGATCTGTTACAATGGAATAGATTTTCCACGCAATAAATTTTTCTTCATGAGAATCACACTTATAGACAATTCGCAATGCAAATTTGTCATAAACTTCATCAAAGCTTACATTTTGGGCACGCATTTTTCTGCGAATTGAATAAATAGATTTCGGACGGCCTTTTATGATGTAGTCAACATTTTCAGCATCCAGAGATTTTTTTAAAACATCTGAAATATCTTTTATGTAAGCATCCTGTTCTTCCTTAGTTTCCCTTATTTTGCTTACGATATCTTCATAAACAGCAGGTTCGGTATATTTTAAGCCTAAATCTTCAAGTTTGGTTTTAATATTGTAAAGTCCCAAACGATGGGCGAGAGGGGCATAAATGTATAAAGTTTCAGAAGCGATTTTGGTCTGTTTGTATTCTACCATAGACTCCATTGTCTGCATATTGTGAAGACGATCAGCCAATTTGATTAAAATAACACGGACATCATCGTTAAGAGTCAAGATCATTTTTCTGAAATTCTCTGCCTGCATAGAAGCATTCAGATCCTTTTGAACCATTGAGATTTTCGTTAAACCTTCAACTAATTGTGCCACTTTCGGATTGAATAATCGCTCAATATCTTCAACCGTAATCGGAGTGTCTTCGACAACATCGTGTAATAAGGCCGCTGCAATAGAGGTAGCTCCTAAACCAATTTCGGAAGCTACAATTTTTGCAACTGCAATAGGATGAAAGATATACGCTTCTCCGGATTTGCGTCTCTGCTCTTTATGGGCATCAACGGCAACATCAAAAGCTTTCCGAATTAGTTTTTTATCGGCAGGGGTTAAAGTTTGATAACTAATTCGAAGTAATTCCTTGTACTCTTGTGCAATTGCTTTGTTTTCTTTTTCTATATCTATTTCTATCATAACGGCATAGTTCAAGTCTTAAAAATAAGGATTTGTTTGAATATACGCAAGGGAATGGATTGCTGATTTTGGATTTTAAACTTTAAGTTTTGGAAGGTAAATTAAATGTAAATCGAGCGGAGTCAGTGATGTCAATTTGCTTAGTTTTATTCTGAAAGTTTTAAAAATGTAATAAAATGGCCTGGAAACAGCAAAAAGAAAGTCACAGACTTTTAATTTTCAACTAACAACTAAAACCCTCTTTGTCTTTTAGCTTCAAAAATCAAAATAGCCGCAGCTACTGAAACATTCATGCTGTCAATTTCGCCCTGCATAGGAATAATGATATTTTGAGTTGCGGCATCACGCCATTCCTGAGTTAATCCGGTAGCTTCTGTTCCTACCACCAAAGCCGTTGGAGTGGTGAAATTTTGTGTATGGTAAGAAGTTGAATTTTGTAATGTGGCGCAGTAAAAATCAATCTTTTTCTCTTTTAAAAAAGTAATAATTTCTGCTGTAGTTCCGGTTGCAATCTGATTGGTAAACAAACAGCCCACACTGGAGCGTACTATATTTGGATTGTATAAATCACTTTTTGGATTGGCAATTAAAACAGCATCCAGATTGGCAGCATCGGCAGTACGCAAAAGTGCACCGATATTTCCCGGTTTTTCAGGAGCTTCAGCTACCAGAATCAATGGGTTTTTAGATAATTTTAAATCTGATAATTGCAGTGATTTGGTTTTGGCTACAGCCAGAATTCCTTCAGTGGTATCGCGATAAGCAAGTTTTTGATAGACTTCTTTATTAATTTCGATTAACTGAACCGATGATGAAACCAGTTTACAAATTTGATTTTCAGTAACCAATTCAGGTAAAAATAAAACCGTTTCGATTTCGTAACCGCCTTTTAAAGCTAATGAAATTTCACGTAATCCTTCAATCAAAAATGTACCGTTCTGTTTTCGGGCTTTTGCTTTTTCCTGCAATAGAACAAGTGATTTTATAAACGGATTTTGTACGGAAGTGATTTGTTTCATTGTTTTTGAGCGACTAAGTTTCTGAGGCGCTAAGGTACTTAGTTTTTTTTTAAAGGAGCAAATCAAATGTTGGGAGAAGCAAAGTTTAAAGGTTTTGATAATCTATTCTTATATTCCAAAAAAATAATCAAAATAACTTTTTTTAGGTTCTATGCTTTTTCCTTTTCCAACTTCAATGTAATCTCCGCTAGAGTTTTGCCTCATTATTGTAATTTCATGGTTACTTTTTCTTAATATATCACCAACAAATAGTTCAGGACCTTCGTAATCGTCTTTATAAAAAAAGTTATCCTTTTCACAATAAATTTCTATTCCTCGGCCTTCTTCAATTTTCTGAATTTCACCATTAAAATATTTACTGTGAAAATCTCTGCTCATCTCGTAATAGTTTCGTTTTGAGTTGTAAGCAACAAATAAGAAAATTGAAATAATCAATCCAATAAAAATTTTTCTTGCCATTTTTGCATTTTACATTTTACAAAAAACATTTCACGGTCTACAAAATTCCCCTCGACTTAATCTCCAAATATTTATTAATAGCATCCAAAGTCAGATTCTCAGGTTGTGTCAGAACCGAATGGATTCCGTATTTCTTCAGTTCATTGGCAATTAAACGTTTTTCGAACATGAATTTTTCGGCAATTACTTTGTCATAAACTTCCTGGATGGTATCGGTTTTTTTATTGATAATTTCGTTGAGTTCGGTATTGCTGAAGAAAACAACCACTAATAAATGACTTTTTGCAATTCCTTTCAAATAAGGTAATTGGCGGTTTAGTCCGTCCATGGTTTCAAAATTGGTATACAAAATAATAAGGCTACGCTGATTGATATTTTTCTTAACATCAACATACAAACGGCTGTAATCGCTTTCAAAAAAATCAGTTTTGATGTTGTACAACGTTTCAAGGATTTTTTGCATTTGTGAACCTCTTTTTTCGGCAAAAACCCTGTTTTCTACTTTTTTGGAGAAAGCAAAAATCCCGGCTTTGTCCTGTTTTTTCAGAATCACATTTGCCAAAACCAGCGTTGAATTTATGGCATAATCCAGTAAACTCAACCCGTTAAAAGGCATTTGCATCACTCGCCCTTTATCAATAGCAAGATAAACCGACTGTGATTTTTCGTCCTGAAACTGGTTTACCATCAAAGCATTTTTCTTTGCAGTAGCTTTCCAGTTTAAAGTTCTAAGATCGTCGCCCTGAACATATTCTTTGATTTGCTCAAACTCCATCGTATGCCCAATTCGACGCATTTTCTTGATTCCATATTGAAACAGATTATTAGAAAAAGCTAATAAGTCATATTTTCTCAACTGAATATAAGACGGATATGTTGGTACCATCTTGTCTTTATCGAAAGTAAATCTTCTTGAAATTAATTTTAGAGGTGAAGAAACATAAATATTCAGATTCCCAAAGTAATATTCCCCACGCTCTGTTGGGCGCAAATCGTACCCAACTTTATCCTGAGCTGATGCTTTAATAGTTCTTTCTATTTTGAAATCACGCACCTGAAACTGAAACGGGATTTCATCAATAATTTTAATTAAAATAGGGAAAGTGTAATAGTTTTTGATCGAAATATTTACCGGATTTAAATCACCATTAGAAAGTTTTTCAGGCATTTCCCTTGAAGCTTCAATTCCGATTCGGGCGATATATAAAATCAAAATATCGAGTGCTACAAAAGTAATTAATACCAAAACGACAAACCAGACGGCATTATATAAATTCGGAAAAATAAAAGCACAGACAAACAGTCCGATGATACCCGAAAGTACATAGAAAAAGAAATTATTGAGGTATAGACTTTTTATGAATTTCATGCCGCTCTGAATAAATTGATAGTTTACTGGCCAATAATTATGGGAGTTTTACCATCTGTAATGATAACTTTGTTGCGTGTGTTTCTAATTGCTTCAATCCATTGCTGCTGTAAAACTTCTTTGGTAAGTCCTGAAGACTGTACACGGTTGGTTTCTGCGTCAATGCGGGCTTTTTCTAACAGCATTTTTGATGTTTCCAATTCATTTCGGACTTCATTTGCTTTTTGGATAGCATTGTTTCGTTTTTCAATCGCATCCGCCATAGATTTTGGAGGTGTAAGTCCGGAAGTCAAGGTGTTTAAAGTGAAAAATTTTGCAGCGAATTTGAGTTTCAGTTTTTCTTCTACATTTCTTTCAAAAGAACCCAGATTATTCATTAACGAATCTGTCGTATAATTTCGGGCCTCTTCACGATAGGCATCAATAGCCAGTTTATCCAATACATTTGCCTCAACATTGTCAAGGAATCCTTCACCTGTTCCCAGATGTTTGTAATTTAAAATGATACTTGGTCCTTTTGTTCTGGTTACCTGATACGTATAGGTTGGATCGACAGTAAACATTCCGGCATCTTTAGCAGAAACCTGTACAGCATCAACATCTGATTTTTGCTCAAACATAGGAACCTGATACAATTCACTTCCTGGCCCTAATGGTCCCTGAGCACCGGTAACAACTGTAAAGGATTCAATTCCGTTTCTTCCATAATCAGTCATTAAGACACCCTCATAATTGGGTTCAGGGCGGTTACAGGAAATTAATGTGCCTATTAAAATTGTTGACAGTAAAATTTTTTTCATTTTATTTTTGATTTTTTTCTTTAAAGAAGGCTTTGTAAGGAAATAAGATTAAGATTAAAATGCTGATAATAAAAGTAATTATCCAAAACAATGGGGCTCTGCTTCTAAACACAATCATGTTTGCAATAACCATTAAGGATATTATAATAGCAAATGCCAAAATTTTTAAAGCAGGTTTTTTCATTGTTTCTAATTTAGCATTTTAATATTTTATTTATCTCGGAATTTCAACTGTTTCAATGATCTGTTTGATGATTTCTGCACTTGTAATTCCTTCCATTTCACGTTCAGGAGCAACAATTACACGGTGTTGTAAAACAGGAACAGCAGCTTCTTTAATATCCTCAGGCGTTACAAAATCTCGTCCACGAATGGCTGCAAAACCTTTCGAAGCATTTAAAATAGCTATTGAGGCACGGGGAGAAGCTCCTAAGTATAAAAAGGCATTTTCCCTTGTGTTTACCACAATTCTGGCAATGTATTCCAGTAAATTTTGCTCTACTCTTATTTGTTTGATCAGGGCCTGATATCCTTTTATTTCTTCTGCAGAAAGTAGTGTTTTGATTGCTTCTAATTTTCCGTGGTCCTGTAATGAATGTTCTCTTTGTATAATTAGGATTTCTTCGTCTAATTTTGGATAATCAATTGAAATTTTGAATAAAAAACGATCCAGTTGCGCTTCAGGCAAACGATAAGTTCCTTCCTGCTCAATTGGGTTTTGTGTAGCGATAACCAAAAACGGGGTTTCAAGCTGGTAGGCAGAACCATCAATGGTAATCTGGCGTTCTTCCATTACTTCAAAAAGTGCTGCCTGAGTCTTGGCAGGGGCACGATTAATCTCGTCAATTAAAATCAGATTAGAAAAGATAGGTCCTTGCTTGAATTCAAATTCTGAACTTTTTAAATTAAAAATGGAAGTTCCTAAAATATCTGAAGGCATTAAATCCGGTGTAAACTGAATTCTGCTAAAGCCAATATTTAAGGTTTTCGACAATAATTTAGCAGTAATGGTTTTGGCAACTCCGGGAACACCTTCCAAAAGAACATGACCGTTGGATAAAATGGCAACCAAAAGCTGGTCAATCATTTTATGTTGTCCGACAATTACCGTTTCAATTTCTTTTTTGATACTGTTAACGTGGTCTAAAAGTGGTGCCAGATTTAACCTGGTTTCAAAATTCACATTCTCGTTAGTGATTTCGGTTTCTGATGTATTGATATCGTCCATGTTTGGTATGTTTTCTTTGATAAATTTCAGTTAAATATTAATGTAAAACTTTTTCTATTGCATTATTGATTCTGATTAAATCTTCTTCAAGACTTCCGTGGTAACTTTTTCGATGTTCGTTAATCAAAAATACAAGTTCCCTAATGTCATTTTCATCTTTCCCGGATTTGTGATGCAGTTTTTTTATAAAATCATCATCCAGTTTTGAAGTGTCCATCAAATATTCATTTCGGATTCTTTCCAGAAAATAAATAATTTTTTTGTCAATAATATTATCGTGATCACCTTCCTGATAATATAAATTCCCGATGGTTTTGGTGAAATCAACAGTTAAATTAGGCAGCGGTTTTAGTATCGGAACAATTCTTTGTTTTCGCTTGGCGTTAAAAAGAATAAAAATCAAAATTGCAATTAAAGCCAGGTAAAATGCCGCTTTTAAAGCCGGCTGACTTAAAATATAGCGCAACGGAGAATCAGAAATTGACTCGCTGTTTTGTCCTTTTGTGTACCAATAAACATCTCCTTTTGGAATATAAGAAAGAACACTTTGGGCATATTGATAATGATCGTCTTTTAATAAATGAAAATTAGAAAAAGCGGCGGGTTGGGTATGCAAATAAAAGTAACCGTTTACGTATGGAATCTTTATGAAATTGATGCGTTTCTGATTTTCTTTATTACCCTGATAACCTAAAACAGTAGTGTTTAAAGTATCAATTTTCGAAAAATAATAATTACCCATCCCCTCAGTCAGATGAAACTTTTTGGTGTTTACATTTTTATTAGCCAGCCAGACAGAGGTACTGTCGGAATACTCAAAATCAGTTCTGAAATCGATTTTCAAACTGTCTAAAATCGGTTGAGGAAAGGTTTTCATGCTTAGAAAAGCACTATTTCCATGCGAAACAAAATAAAAAAGTTCCTTCATGGACTGATCGTCAATAGAAGCAAATTCGGTAATGTTAAGGAAAGTTCCTTTTATATTGTAAGTACCCACAATTGTGTCAGGTACATATTTAGAATCTAAAAACTCGTAAGGTGTCAGTGCTGAGACTCTTTCAAGTTTTTGCTTTTTTAAAAGTCCGTCAATTTCTTTATTAAATACAAATAATCCAAACGGAATTTTGTCGTTTACCGAATAGGTTGGAGTCCAGTCAATTTTTTTTGGTGAATTGCTCCCTGCCAGTAAAATTATGGCAAAAACCAGAACCAGTATAGCGATATAAATTTTCATCGATTTACCCATGGCTAAAGGTTTTTAGGGATTTTTTAAATTGGTTTTCGGCTTTTATGAAAGCAGTTTCGTCGATTTCAAATTCGCCATACCAGATATAATTGTATAAGTATGACAAATAGGTAAATTCTTCTTTGTGAGCAGGATTTTTAATTTCGTATAAATAATCGGTATTGGTTTTTTCGATGTCCCATTCGATATAATGATTTTTGGCCATCACTTTTAATAGCCACAGATAATAGTACCGAACAGCAATTCTTTTTTCTCCGGTTTCGATGCTTTCTTTAATCAGTTTTTCAAAATCCAGAAGGTGGATGTTTTTTTCAATATCGGAATAATGAACCACTTTTTGTTTTGCTTCTTTGCTGAAAATCCAATGACCTTCTTTGCTAATCAAAGCCTTGACAATTAGATAGATTACAAAAATAACAATAAGTGCAGCTAATATTTTTAATAGAAGTGTCACAAAATTAAGTGAAGCCTGCGGATTTTTAAAAGAGAATATATTTCTGAAAATTCCTGCCAGCCATTCTTTAAAATAATCCCACCAATTTTTTTCCGGAGTTTTTTGTTCATATACAAAATCACTGTCGGTATATTCTTTTTTGAAATTTTTCTGAAATGTTTTTTTAGCAATGGTATCCTCATCGATGTAAATATCTGCTTCCGTATATTTTACAGAAACAACTTTTGGAGGTTCGGTTTTAACCAAAGAATCCTGCGCATTCGAGATACTGCAGTAAAAAACAAAGGATAAAACGAGTAAAAGTCTATTCATTATTGGTTAAGGTTAATTCAATTGGCTTATAGCTGTTGTGTTTTTTTGTGAACAATAGAAGGATAAACCAAATAATAGAAAGAGATAACACCCAAAGTAAAAAGAATGATAAAACTGCTAAGCCAATTGGGCATATCAATAGAGTATCGGGTAATGAAACCTTCAAGAAATCCGGCGCTGATTGTAAAAGGAAATGTGCTCAGGAATATCTTGAAACTGTTTTTAAAACCTATTTTAAAAGAATTTGCCCTTGAAAATGTTTTAGGAAATAAAATAGATGCCCCTAAAATAAATCCGGCAGCGGTTTCAATGACAATGGCAAATATTTCCATAGAACCGTGAATCCAGATTCCTCGAACACTTTTCCAGAATACATTTTGTTCATAAAAAAAATATTGAAACGCCCCCAACATAATACAGTTTTGCAAGGAGATATATAGTGTGCCAATACCGGCAAAAAGACCCCAGATATAACATCTTGCACCAACATAAAGGTTGTTCATGGTAATGCCTACAAAACTGCCCCAGTTACTTCCGGAAGCATAAACTGCTACGGGATTTCCTTTTTTAATATTGTCTAAAGTCATATTGACATACGCATCACCCAAAATCAACCTGACAAAATCCTGATCGTATCTGGCAGAGACTACGCCAATAGCAACTGTAACAAAAAATAAGGTAAATGCATACAGCAAATATCTTCTGTAGTCATAAACCAATAAGGGTACTTCAGTTTTAAAAAATTCCAGAAACCTGTTTTTTTCTGCTCGTTTGGTTTTGTAAATCTTTTGATAAATCTGTGATGCAAGATGATTTAAGTAAATAACGGTTTTACTTTTTGGATAATAGGTTTGCGCATACGACAGATCATTCATCATTTGAATGTACAAATTAGCTAACTCATCAGGATTTTTTTTAGCTTTACCAAAAATAGCCAGTTCAAATTCCAGCCATTTTTCTTTATTTTGTTTTATGAATGCAACTTCTCTCATTGAGGGCTAAAATATAAAATATGTCAGAATTATCTATTAACACAACACAAAATGTTAAAATAAATTTTATAGCCGCTTCTGCAGGCGAGCGAATGGGCTCGTATTTTATCGATTTGATTATTAAAATTGCCTATGGAATAATGGTTTATCTGATTTTTTTCAAGTGGCTGGATCTGGATCGTTTATTCCAAAAATTAGATCAATGGTCAGTTGGTACAATTATTTTAGGGTTTTATTTTCCGGTTATGATTTATTCGCTTACTCTTGAAAGCGTTTTTGAAGGACAAACGATAGGAAAAAAACTGACCAAAATAAAAGTGGTGAAAATTGACGGTTATCAGGCCGGTTTTGGAGATTATCTGATGCGATGGTTTTTCAGGCTGATCGATATTTCAATTCTTAACGGAATTATAGCACTGATTACTGTAGTTTCAAGTAAAAAAGGACAACGATTGGGGGATATGGTAGCAGGAACTTCAGTAATTACCTTAAAAAACAAAATTGATATAAGCCATACTATTCTGGAAGAAATAGGAGAAACATATACACCAACTTATCCTTTGGTAATAAAATTATCAGACAATGATATGCGAATTATAAAAGAAACATTTTTAAGAGCTGAGGCAAAAAATGATTACGAAATCATTTATAAACTGGTTCATAAAATTGAAAGTGTTGCCGGAATTAAAAATCAGTCAATTGGAGATCCTGCAGGTTTTATTCGAACGGTTTTAAAAGATTATAATTTCTATACTCAGAATATGTAATTTTAAACAAAAACTTTACAGTGGAAAAATTTGAATCTAAAATTGATCTTTGGTTAGTGCTTTTTTTAAGTGTTATATTTGGCGGGATAGCAATAAAATTAGCACTTGACGGAGTCTGGGGAAGTTTAATACCTATAGTTTTTACAATAGCTTTTATTGTCCATATGTTTACTACAACTTTCTATATCATTGAAAGTGAAAATCTGATTATAAAATGTGGTTTTCTTATTAATATTTCAATTTCTGTTACAGCCATAAAAAAGATTTCAGAAACCAATAATGTAATGAGTTCTCCTGCACTTTCTTTAGACCGGCTTGAAATTCTGTATAATAAATTTGATACAGTCATGATTTCTCCAAAAGATAAAACTAAATTTATTGAGGCAATTCAAAAAATAAATCCTCAGGTAGAAATAAAATTAAAGAATAAAACCTTAGTAACTTAGCGTCTCAGCAACTTAGAATCTCAAAAAAATGTTCCATCTGTTAGATATTATCGGTACAATGGCGTTTGCTATGTCAGGTGCATTGACAGCCATGCATAAAAGACTGGACCCGTTTGGTGTTTTTATCATTGCTTTTGTTACAGCAGTTGGTGGCGGAACTCTTCGTGATGTTCTGATCGGGAGAACTCCGGTTGGCTGGATGCTGGATTTAAAATATGTTTATGTGATTATTTTAGGTTTTGGATTGGCAATTCTGTTTAGAAAAAAATTTGATAAGCTTCGTACCTCTTTATTTTTGTTTGACACAATCGGATTAGGGGTTTTTACCTTAATTGGTCTTGAAAAAGGAATTTCTATTGGCCTGCATCCTGTAATTTGTATTGCCTTAGGAACAATGACTGCCTGTTTTGGAGGAGTAATCCGTGATATTTTGTGTACAGAAATTCCAACGATATTCCGAAGAGAAATTTATGCTACAATTTGTATTTTCGGCGGAATTGTATTTTTTGCTTTGCGAAGCCTTGATCTGGATAAAGATATTTTATATTTAACGACTTCAATTGTTATAATTTCGGTACGTTTAATGGCTGTGAAATTCAAATGGTATTTGCCGGCATTTGATCATAAATAAAAAAGAAATTGACTATATATACCGTAAAAAAATATACTGAAACCGATTATAATATCTGGAATGACTTTATTGCTCAGGCCAAAAATGCTACGTTTTTATTTCACAGGGATTTTATGGAATATCATAAGGATCGTTTTGAGGATTATTCTTTATTGGTCTTTGAAGATAAAAAGTTAGTTGCAGTTTTACCGGCAAATAGAAAAGGAATTTCCGTGTATTCTCATCAGGGGCTTACATATGGAGGCTTAGTATATTCTTCTAAAATAAAGGCAGAAAGAGTAGAGTCAATTTTAGATACTATTTTATTCTTTCTCAAACAAAATACAATTGAAACTTTTTTTTATAAACCAATTCCAGGTTTTTATCTTCTTTGGGGCAATAGTGAAACTGACTTTTTCTTAACAAAAAAAGGAGCAATTTTAGAACGCAAAGAAATGAATTTAGCTTTAAATTTAATTGCTCCGCTGCATATTTCGAAAAGTAAACTAAAACATTTCAGACGAATCGAAAATCTTCATTTAGAAATTATTGAAGAAAACAATCTATATCATTTTTGGGAAAAAGTTTTAGAACCCCGATTGTTAGAAAAACACAACACAAAACCGGTTCATACAAAGGAAGAAATCACTAAGCTAAAAAATAGCTTTCCTCAAAATATCAGACAGTTTTCAGTTTATTTTGGCGACACAATCATTGCAGGGATAACTATCTTTGAAATAGAGAATACCGTTAAATCACAATATGGAGCTACAACTGTAAAAGGAGAAGAGCTTAGAGCTCTTGATTATTTATTTATCACCTTAATTGAAAAATATAAAAGGGAAGGCAAATATTTTTTTGATATGGGTATTGTGGGAGACAATAACGAAAAAGGATATAATTCAGGACTCTTAAAGCAAAAAGAAGAGTTAGGCTGCTCCGTTTATAATCAGGACTTTTACAAAATAACTATTTAATGATAAAATTTCTAGACCTTAAAAAAATAAATGAGCCTTACGAAACGACTTTTCAGGAAAAACTGAAATCAGTTTTGGATAATGGCTGGTATATTTTAGGAAAGGAAACAGAAGCATTTGAAAACAATTTCTCGAATTATTGTGGAGCTAAATATTGTATTGGAGTTGGTAATGGTCTTGATGCATTAGTTTTAATTTTTAAAGGTTATATCGAATTAGGAAAACTTCGGAAAGGTGATGAAGTCATCGTTCCGGCAAATACTTATATTGCTAGTATTCTGGCAATTTTGCAGGCAGGGTTAGTTCCGGTTTTGGTAGAACCAAAACTTGAAACTTATATTATTGATCCGGATTTAATCGAATGTAAGATTAATTCAAAAACTAAAGCCATTCTTGTAGTTCATTTATATGGACAATTGGCAGAAATGAGCCAAATCAATGCAATTGCAAATCAGCATAATCTTTTAGTTATAGAAGATGCGGCACAAGCTCATGGTGCTGAAAATAGACAATCTAATAATCCAGAATCTGCAGTTGCCTATAGTTTTTATCCGGGCAAAAATTTAGGGGCCTTGGGAGATGGAGGAGCGATTACCACAAATGATTCTGAACTGGCAAAAGTGATTTTTTCACTTCGGAATTATGGTTCTGAAGTAAAATATCAAAATGAATATGTTGGCATAAATTCAAGATTGGATGAGTTACAGGCGGCTTTCTTAAATTTGAAATTAGTCAATTTAGATGAGGATAACAAAAAACGCCGTGAAGTTGCTAAAAGGTATTTATCTGAAATTAAAAATGAGAAGATAATATTACCCTTTTGGAATTTCTCGCACAATCATGTGTTTCATTTGTTTGTTATCCGAAGCCACAATAGAGATCATTTACAAGATTATTTATCAAAAAACGGAATTCAGGCCATGATTCATTATCCCATTCCGCCACATAAGCAAAAAGCTTTTTCAGACTGGAATCATTTATCTTTTCCGGTTACTGAAAAGATACACAATGAAGTTTTAAGTTTACCAATGAGCCCTGTAATGACAGGTGATGAGGTGAGTTTTGTAATCGAAATTTTAAATAAATATTAAAATGCGGTTTGTGAAAAACATATTGCAAACAGATTTGTTTAAAATTACTTCGCTAAATAGTCTAAGTGTATTATTAAGGATAGGGATTGGTGTGATTACTTCAAAATTATTAGCGGTTTTTGTTGGTGCGAACGGAATGGCTCTGGTAGGTAATCTTAGGAACTTTACATCATTATTGGAAGGAGTATCAACATTAGGATTCCAAAATGGAATTGTAAAATATGTAGCTGAATGCAAAGAGAAAAATGATCAGCTCCAAAAACTTATTTCAACGGTTTTTATCAGCTTGTTGACATCTGCAGTTATTTTGAGTTTTGTCTTGTATTTTTTGTCCGGGTTTTGGAACAGTCAAATTTTTGGGACAGATTTTCGATACCAGATAGTTTTTAAAGCAATAGCAGTGGCTTTGCCATGGTATGCAGTTTCTGTTTTTTTACTTTCGTTAATTAATGGTTTAGGAAGGTTTAAGAAAGTAATTTGGATAAATATCATTGGAAATATAATAGGCTTACTGGTTTCAGTTACTATGATTTTAAATTTTAGAACATTAGGAGCCTTGCTTTCAATAGTTATTTCTCCTGCATTATTGTTTTTTGTTGCTTTTTACTTTGTAAATAAAGAATTCAATTTTTTCAGCACAATCCGATTTCGGTATTTTGATTTTCAAATTATAAAAAGTTTGTCTTCTTATTCGCTTATGGCTTTGGTTTCTTCGATTTTTGGACCATTGATCTACTTAGCCATACGAACAAATGTAATTAAGGTTGTTGGCTTGGAGCATGCAGGTTTCTGGGAAACAATCACCCGGATTTCTACTTATTATATGATGTTTATTACCACCATATTATCGGTTTATTTTTTTCCAAAATTGGCTTCAGCTCAAAGCAGACAAGACACAAAAAAAGTTTTTTGGAGTTTTTACAGAAATATTTTGCCTTTTTTTGCCTTACTTTTATTAGTGATTTATTTGGCACGTTTTTTTATTATAAAATTGCTTTTTACAAGTGAATTTTTGCCGGTTACAACTTTATTCTTTTGGCAATTATTAGGAGACTTTCTAAAGGCAGCATCATGGATTTTAGGATATCAGTTTTTAGCAAAAAAAATGACTAAAGCTTTTATTTTTTCAGAAATTTTATCGCTTGTTGTCTTATATTTTATGAGCAATTATTTGGTTGCCCTTTTAGGAATACAGGGAATCGTTATTGCTCATGCTCTGGAAAATTTTATTTACCTGTTCGTTTTAGGGATTTATTTCAGGAAAATTTTATTTTGATTGCTTTATGAATTTTAAATAAAAACAGATTTTACAGATTAATAAAAATACATATTAGAAATTACTATAATTTAGGTATTTTTGAAAAAAATAGATAAAAATGATTCCATTATATTTCGATCCAGGAACAGGAGCTTTGATAGTTCAGTTTTTGGCTGCAGCAGTGGCTGGTGTTTTACTTTTTTATAAGACAGTTATGTTTAAAATAAAGTCTGTTTTTGGAATTAAAAGCAAGGAAGAAGACGATTTTATGGATCATGACGAGACTAAGGAAGAGCAAAAATAAATGATGTCAAAAAGAACAAGTTCGTCATTTAGAGACCCGTCCGGATATGTTTTTATAGAAGATGACAGCGTTAAAAGGATTATAAATCCAATTTACTTTAACCAATATAGGTCTTTAACAAAAAGCGGTTTTTATAATACCCTTTTTGAGAAAAAATATTTGATTCCACACAAAGTTGTTGAGGAAAATCAAGACCAGATAATTATAGAAGCACAAAAAATTCCTCTTGTAAATTATCCTTACGAATGGAGTTTTTTACAGTATAAACATGCGGCTTTACTGACTTTGAAAATTCAAAAATTATCTTTGAAAAATAATTTCACTTTAAAAGATGCTTCTGCCTTTAATATAACTTTTCACGAAGGAAAACCTGTTTTTATCGATACGCTGTCTTTTGATTTTTATCAGGAAAATAATCCATGGTTGGCCTATAAGCAATTTATAATGCATTTTTTAGGACCTTTGGTTCTTACTAAATATTTTGGACAAGACTATTTAAAAACGCTATCCCAAAATCTTGAAGGTATTTCATTGCAAAAGTTGTCCAGACTATTACCTTTCAAAAGTTATTTCAGCCCTACATTAGTTACTAATATTCATTTATTGGCTAAGTATGATAAAAAATATGAATCAGATAAAAAATCGGTAAGCAATAATTTATCGAAAGCCTCTCAGATAAAATTAATCGACGGCCTGTATGATTATATCCTGAATTTATCAGCTAATGAAAAAACAGAATGGGATCATTATTACAATCAAATCAATTATGATGATGTTGCATATCAATTTAAGAAAAAAGCAGTAAAAGACTGGTTTTTATCCATACAGGGAAAGTCTTTAATTGATATTGGAGGAAATGACGGTACTTTTTCGCGCGAATTAAAAGAACAGGCAGATTTGTTAATTGTGGCAGATGTAGACCCGAATGCAGTCGAACAAAATTACCGACAAATAATTAAAAGTAAGGAAAAAATAATTTTACCTTTAGTAATTGATGTGCTAAATCCGGCAGCAAATTATGGTTTCAATAACGAAGAACGGTTTTCGTTTATTGACAGGATCAAAGAACTAAATCTGGATGGATGCTTAGCTTTGGCTGTTATTCATCATATTACATTGTCAGGGAACATTCCGTTTTCGTTGTCTGCTCAGTTTTTTTCTAAAATGTCTTCAAATCTATTAATTGAATTTCCCACAAGAAAAGATTCCTGGGTTCAATTTTTATTAGACAGTAAAAGAGAATTCAAGAATCATTTTGATTTTTACGATGAAGAAAATTTCGAAAAGGAATATGCTGTATATTTTGAAATACTAAAGAAAGAAAAAATAGATTCTTCTGAAAGAATTTTATATAGATTGAAACGTCGTAATTAAAAGAAATGAATCTAAAAGAAAAATTTAATTACTTTATAAATAACGATAAAGATTATCCGGCTGCGGTTGGTTTTTTATCTGGTTTTTATCCATTAGTTTTTTTTTATTCCAATAATTTTGAGGATATTAATTCATTAAGACATTTAGTTTATTTTTCTTTTTTCTTTTTGATATTGCCCTCACTCAGTATATTTTTACTATATCATTTATTTATCCGTTTTGAAAAGTTATTACCTTACAGAAGACATTTATTATTTGTTATAATTGTCGAGTTAACATCAGTTTATTTCTCACAGGTTTACTTTTTGACCATTAAGAAAAAAATGTTGTTAGGATTATTAATTTTTGTATGTTTTTTTTCTTTTAAGCTTTATAAACATTATAAAAAAGTAATGGTTTTTATTTTACTGCTTTCAATTATTCCGGTTTTTAAGGTTTCAAAAATAATTTATGATAATTTAACAAGTTCTGCTTCCTGGCAACAACAGCCAGATCACATTCTTAATACAAGTTTTAAGAAAAGACCTAATATTTACTACATCGAACCAGATGGGTATGCAAGTGATACAAATCTTAAAGGTGTTTTGTATCGTTTTGACAATTCTGAATTTGATGGATGGTTGAAGGATAAAAAATTTACATTATATAATGATTTTAGAAGCAATTACGAATCTACATTAACTTCAAATAGTTCTTGCTTTTTCATGAAGCATCATTTTTACGATATGAATTCGGATTTTAAATATTCCAGAGATTTAATTACTGGAAATAATCCGGTTTTAAAGATATTTAAAAGGAATAACTATAAAACATTTTTTCTAACAGAAAGACCCTATTTATTAGCTAATTACCCAAATATTGAGTATGATTATTGCAATTTTGAATTGGATCAGGTGCCTTATTTTAATGCTTTTGAAACAAAAAGAAATGTTTTAAGTGATTTAAAACATCAAATAGTAAACAACAAAACATCTAATAATTTTTTCTTTATCGAAAAATTCGGGCCTAATCATATTGCAGTATACAAACAAGGTTCTTCTGGCATTGAAAAAGAAAGGATAAAATACATAAAAAGACTCCAGGAAACTAATATCTGGTTAAAACAAACAATTGGCTTTATTGAAAAAGAGGATCCAAATGCTATTGTAATTATTGGGGCAGACCACGGAGGATTTGTTGGGTTTTCAAATACTTTAGAGGCATCAAAAAAAATATCAGATAAAGTTCTTTTAAAATCAATTTTTGGAGCAAAGCTTGCAATAAAATGGAATGATCCTAAACATTCTCATTATGATTCTAAATTAAAAACATCTGTTAATTTATTTAGGGTTTTGTTTTCTTTTTTAGGTGAGGATAAAAGCTTGCTTAAAAAACTTCAACAAAACAACAGTTATAATTTATCTGAACCAAATGACTTTTCTAAAATATATCTTGCTATAGAATAATATTGGTATGTTTCTATTTAATAAAAAAGTACTGTTAGTTCTTTATTCAGTTTTGGTTAAAGTAAACAGATGAAGTAGTATAAAAAGAATTCTTATTTTAATTTTTATTCCAAATATCCAGATACTTTTGAGCAATTTTTATATAATTATGCTCTTTATCTATAAAAGCTTTAGCTTGTTTACCAATTTTAATTATTTCTTGGGGGTTTTCAATTAAAAAAGATATTTCGCTTACTAAATATTCAACGTCTGGTAAGGCATTTACAGCTACGCGTTCAGTGAGATTATAATATTCTGTAAATTCGGCTTCAGCTCCGGTAAAAACTACTTTTCCTTTCGCCATGGCTTCTAATGCGTTATAACCCTGGTCGAAACCATATACTTGGTCCAAAAGGATGTGTGCTTTATTGTAAATATTTATGTATGTACTGTAAGGGATATTTCGGGTAATAATAATTTCTACTTGTTCAGGGTATTTTTTAGAAATGATTTCCAAAGCATTTTCAAAATAAATAGTTCCTTTTTTTATACAGCTTCCTGTATTTATGCCTAAAAAAAGGATTATTTTTTCTGAAATTTCTAAAGGCTCAAATAGTGTTTTTTCTACATTAACCGGGTTTGGAATTAAAGTTGTCTGGAAACCTGTTCTTTCCATCGGAATTTTATAATCCAAATCAGATGTAATTATTGCGGAAGTGTTTTTTAAGACAAATTCAAACAGGCTTCGGTAATTTTTCTGAGTGTATTTTAAAGGAAATTGAAACTCTTTTTTCAAATTTGGGTTATTTAAAAATGGAGTCAAAATGGAATATTGTAATTCATCTCTTAGTAAGAAATCAATAATAGGCGTTTCATCTCCACAAACTAAAAGTATCTTTTTTTTATTCTGTGAAAATATTTTTTTTAGTAAATATTTCGAAAAAATTGGGTAAGTTTCAATTGCATCCGAGTTAATTAATTGTACGGCATCAAAATTCTTCAATTGTGGAAGAAACGAATAAAAGCGGTATGCTCTTTCTAATTTTATAAGATCTATTTTGAAAACTTTGTAGCAAAATCCAGCCAGTTTTCTGGTTAGTAAATTATCAGAAAAAAAAGCAGGTCTTATAGAAAAATCAACATCAAATTTTTTGAAATGATCTCCATCAGCAATAATGATAACATGATGCCCCAGAATCTGGAGACCTTCTTTTAAAGAGTTATGTAATCGGCTGTATTCCCCAATCAAAAGTATTTTCATATAAGAACCATAAATTTTTATATTTGTGTAAATATACTATCAAAATTGGCAAAAGAATTTAAAAAAGAAGATTTAGAGATTGTAGTTTCGACAATGAACAGAAAAAATCTTGATTTTCTGATTCCAATGTTTCCTTTCAGTCATTTTTCTGAGTTTTCTATTTTAATAATTAATCAAACCACAGAGAATGATTTATTGAGTTCTGATTTTTCTTGTGTCAGAGTGATAAATTCATTTGAAAAGGGACTCTCTAAGAGCAGAAATTTAGGCTTAAGAAACACTACAGGTAAAATTATTTTAATAGCAGATGATGATATAATTTATAAGGTAAATTTTGATGAAAAAATTATACAGGCACATAATGAATTCTCAAAAGCAACAATCCTGAGTTTTTGTATTGAAAAGCCGAATGGTTCGTTGTTTAAAAAGTATTTCTTAAAACCTAAAAAAAAATTAAGCTTGCTGGAATTGTTTGGTGTTTTATCTGTTGAAATTACCATTAATACAAAAAATATAGATAGATCAGAGCTTATTTTTGATGAAAAATTTGGATTGGGAAGCTCATTTCAGATGGGAGAAGAGGCTATCTTTTTGGCTGATATTAAAGAGAAAAAAAAATCAATAGGTTTTTTCCCGAGTGTAATTGCGATTCATCCGGAAATTTCCTCAAATGAAAAAATTAATATTGCTGAAAAATATTATATTCAAGGAGCATTTTTAGCCAGAGTTTTAAAAGGAAATTATAATATTCATTTGGCAATGAAACTTTTTTTCGATTTAAAACAGCGGAAATTACAAATAAATCAAATTCCTATGGCACTTAAAAAAGCAAAATTAGGCAGAATAGATTTTTATCAATTAGAAAACCAAAACAATGCTTAATAATATTCAATTAATAAAACTGCCTGTTATAGAAGATTATCGTGGTAATCTAGCATTCCTCCAAAATGACGTTTTGCCATTTGAATTAAAGCGGGTATATTATCTTTTTGATGTGCCTAGCAATGCTTTTAGAGGAGGACATTCACATATTGATCAGCAATCAATTATAATAGCACTTAGCGGCAGTTTTGAGGTTGTCCTTGATGATGGTTTTGAAAGAAAGACTTTTTTTCTCAATAAACCAAATTTGGGACTGTTGGTTCCAACTGGAATCTGGAGGGAGTTGCAAAATTTTTCATCAGGGGCCGTTTGCCTTGTGGTGGCTTCGGATGTTTTTGCAGAAGAAGATTATATCCGCGACTATGACGCTTTTTTAGCCACTAAAAAATGAAAATTCTATATATAACTTCCGTAGTTTCAACTTCCGGCGGTGTGGAAAAAATACTCGCTCAAAAATCGGATTTTTTTGTAGAAAATTATAATTACCAAATTTCTATTATTTACAATGAAGTATTGGAAAGGCATACTTTCTATAAATTTAATGAGAAAGCAAAACTTAATAATTTAGGACTTAATAAGAAGTCGTTGTTTTATATATTTAAATTTAGAAAGAAAGTTGAGGAACTAATTGATAATTATTGTCCGGACATAATTGTCGTTTCAGATAATGGATTAAAAGGCTTTCTGGTTCCTTTATTAATAAAAACTAAAGCCCCTGTTTTGTTGGAAGTTCATGGTTCTAAAGCTGAAATCATTAATAGAAAACATTCTTTACTGCGATTTTTAAAAAGAAAAATGCATTTACTAATTAAGTCTTTTACAATTACCAAATTCGATCAGGTAATATTTCTAAGTGAAAAAAGTGCTGCCGAATGGAATTTTTATAAAGCTAAAATTATTCCCAATTCATTGTGTTTTGAACCGAATGTGCAAAGTCTTCTAACTGCGAAAGTTGCCATTGCAATAGGAAGGCATTCTTATGAGAAAGGTTTAGACAGACTATTGCCAATTTGGAAAGAAGTCAGTACACAAAATCCGGAATGGAAATTAAAAATTTACGGAGATTTTACGGAAGACACTACGTTTTTAAAAAATGAAATAGATAAACTGAAGCTTCAGGACACAGTTGATTTGTTATTGCCTGTTAAAGATATTGAAAAAGTATACGAGGAGGCCTCCGTTTTTTTGATGACTTCAAGATTTGAAGGTTTTGGAATGGCACTTTTGGAAGCAATGTCTTTCGGCTTACCAGTAGTTTCCTTTGATTGTCCGATTGGTCCTGGCAACCTTATTGAGAATAATGTAGATGGAATTCTGATTCCGGATAATGATTCAGAATTATATATAAAAAGGCTTGATTTTTTAATTCAAAATAAAGAATTGCAAAATCAGTTAGCCGAAAATGCAGTTAAAAAAGCGTCTGCTTTTTCAAAAACCGAAATTATGAATCTCTGGGAAGAGTTATTTAAAGAAGTTCTGTCCAAGTGATTTTAAATGGCAATAATAACCCAATTTATAAATATCGAACCAAAATAAAGAAGGTTTTTCAGAAAGTAAATTAGATTCTATTTTTGATTTTATTTTTGAAAATATATAAGCTGTAATGCTTGTTAGTTTTAGGTTTTCAAGTTTTTGCTGAACAGCAATTATCTTACTTTCTGTTGCTGATATTTTATTTGATTTTTCTAAAAACACAAGATTTTCAAGAGCTGTTCTTGTTTTGTTCAAAAATAATAAAGAGCTTTCTAAATTTAAATGAAAAGCAGGGTTTTCGATATGGGTTACTAAAATGTTATTGACTTCTAATTTCATCAGAAAAGATAAGTCTTCATAGCCATATTTTGTTATAGTGGAGTCAAAAGGATGTTGCAGGAGCAGTTCTTTTTTTACTAATAAATTAGAAGTTAATGCTCTGATATTAGGTTTTTTTCTTCTGTTTTCTAAAGAAACGGATTCTTTGTTATGACCATAAATCCAGCGTAAGAGTTGCTCTTTTTGTGGTTTTTTGCTTTCATAAAGTATGCCTCCAAAAATAATGGTGTCGTTGTTTTTTTGAACATTTAAAAGGTAATTTTCTATAAAATTGGAGCCTCTGGGAAACATATCACAATCTAAAAATAATAACCAGGAAAATTTAGCTTTCGATGCAAGATAATTTCTGTTTTGTCCCCTTCCTAAGTTTGTTGTATTCGAAGAAAAGTAGCAGTATTTTAAAGAGTTTATTTGATTGTTTTCTGTTAAAAAATCATTGGAACAATCATCCTGGCATAAGATTTCAAATTTTATATCACAATCAACACACTGTTTTTGAAGTTCAAAAACAAGAGGAAAAGAATTGTAATTATAAGTAGGAATAAGGATGGAAAGCATCAAAAACCGATTTTTTAAATATATTTGTAAAGAAAATGTTTTTTATTAAAACATCCCATAAGATAGCTTCAAATTTGATTGCAAATTTCTGAAAATAATTAAAATGAATTTACGGTCTCTATATTATTCCCTTTCACCTACATCAAGATTTTTAGTTAGAAAATTATATTATTATCCCGTTGATATTCTTGATAATATTAAAGGAAGAAAAAATAAATATGTCCCTAATAAAGGGGATATTTTTATAGGTTCAGGTGATTTTTTAGCGCAGGGTAAACACCATCTTCAGCTTTTAAAGCAATATGCGGGCTTAGAAGAAAATCATAAAGTACTGGATATTGGCTGTGGGATAGGAAGAGCAGCTGTTGCACTAACTCAATATTTGTCAGTAGAAGGTAAATATGAAGGATTTGATGTTGTTGAAAAAGGGATAATCTGGTGTAAAAAACATATTTCTACAGACTACCCTAATTTTAATTTTCGATACATTCCTTTAAATAATGATTTGTATCATTTTACTGAAGATAAAGCTGAGGATTTTGTTTTTCCTTATGAAGATAATTATTTTGAAACCATTTTTTTATTTTCAGTTTTTACACACATGCAGCCTTTAGAAGTACAAAATTATTTTAACGAAATTCACAGAGTCTTAAAGCCTGGGGGGAAATGTCTTGGGACTTTCTTTTTGTATGATGACGAAATTGAAAAGATGATTTCAAACAAAAACAATAAAATTAATTTCCCTTATCAAAGAGAAAATTACAGGTTAATGAATGAAAAGGTACCTTCTGCCAATATAGCTTTCAGGGAAATCTATATAGACAAAATGATAGAAGGTAGTGGTCTAAAAATAGAAAATAAAATATATGGAAATTGGTCAAAAAGAACCTGCGAAGGCTTATTTGATTTTCAGGATATTTTAGTATTTAAAAAAGATTAGTGAAATTATACACTTCTCTGTACCACTTCAAAAATTCTCTCATCTTCACATTTCAATGTTTTGGATGGGAATTTCATCAGCAATGCATAATCGTGGGTAGCCATGATAATGGTTTTTCCGTTAGAGTTGATTTTTTTCAACACTTCCAAAACTTCAGAACTTGTTTGAGGATCAAGGTTTCCGGTTGGCTCATCGGCAAGGATAAATTCAGGATCGTTTAGCAAAGCTCTTGCAATTGCAACACGCTGCTGTTCACCACCCGAAAGCTGGTGAGGCATTTTATTTAAAAAATCTTTCATGCCCACTTTGTCCAGAACTTCATCGATTTTGTGCTGCATGGCTTCTTTTTCTACCCAGCCCGTTGCTTTAAGAACAAACAACATATTGTCTTTTACGGTTCTGTCCGGCAATAGTTTGAAATCCTGAAAAACGATTCCAATTTTACGTCTTAAGTATGGAATCTGAGCTTCTTTCAGGTTAGCCAAATCAAATTCAACAATATGTCCTTCACCTTCAGAAAGAGGTAAATCACCATACAAAGTTTTCATGAAACTACTTTTTCCTGAACCGGTTTTTCCAATGATATAGATAAACTCTCCGTGTTCAACTTCTAAATTGATATGTGATAAAATTTTTCTTCCTTCCTGAAATATAGTGACATCTTTAAGAGATAGTACGGTTTCTGACATAATAAAATTGATTTGAATGTAAAAGTAATAAGTTAACGGTTGGATTCAAAATAAAATTTAATCATTTGAACAGAAAAATTTTAGCGATGTAAAACAGATGCAATTTGTTTATATCGTGAAACTATCTTATTATAAATTAATTGTTTTTGGAATTTTACGGCACGTGTTTTGAGGTCTGTGAAGCTGTAAAATAACAGTGTTTAAATTTTTTGTTCATAATAAATGCCTGAAACGTTTCGTTATAAACGGTATAAAATGATACATTTGAATACTAAATAATATTAAAATGCATAAACTTTTCTTGTTCTTTTTACTTCCGGTTCTTCTTATTTCGACTACTGTGTCGGCACAAAAATCGGCTATTTATACCTACGATCTGAAAGAATTTGATAAAGCGCTGGCTTTATATAACGATAAGCAATACGCTTCTGCCCAGTTAATTTTTCAACATGTAAAAGACAACGCAACTACTGAAGAAGTTCAGTCAGATTGTGCTTATTACATTGCAAATTGCGCTGTTAGGACGAATCAGGCAAATGCCGATGAATTGATCGAAAAATTTGTTAGTGATTATCCAACAAGCACCAAACAAAACCAGGCTTATATTGAGGCTGCTCATTTTTTCTTTGAACAGGGAAATTATCCAAAAGCACTGCAATGGTTTGATAAAGTCGATGAAAGTTATATGAGTAAATCTGAACAGGATAAATTTAATTTTCAGAAGGGATATAGTTATTTTAACGCTAAAAAGAAAAAAGAGGCAACAACCTATTTTAATAAAGTGGTGAATTCTCCTGAATTTGGTTCTCAGGCCAAATATTACCTTGGATTCATGGCGTATGAAGGCGATGATTACAAAGAAGCGACTAAATATTTTGATGAAGTTTCGGGTGAAGAAAAGTACAAAGAGAAGCTTTCCTATTTTCAGGCTGATATGAACTTTAAATTAGGAAATTTTCAAAAAGCAATCGATTTGGGACAGGCAGCAATGGCTAAATCAAATGCTATTGAAAAATCAGAATTGAATAAAATTATCGGTGAAAGTTATTTTAACTTAAAACAATATGGTAAAGCGATTCCGTATTTAGAGCAATACGCAGGAAGAAAAGGAAAATGGAACAACACCGATTTTTATCAGCTGGGTTATGCGTATTACGAACAAAAAGAATACGAAAAAGCGATTTCACAATTCAATAAAATTATTGAAGGAAAAGATTTCGTTGCACAAAATGCCTATTATCATTTAGGTTTAGCTTATCTGAACACAGGTAAAAAACAAGAAGCTTTGAATGCGTTTAAGAATGCTTCAGAAATGGATTTTAATGCACAGATTCAGGAAGATGCGGCTTTAAATTACGCCAAACTGAGTTATGATATCGGAAATGCTTATCAGACTGTCCCTGGAATTTTACTTGATTTCCTGAAAAAATATCCAAACAATTCAAGCCGATCTGAAGTTGAAAAATTATTGGTAGATTCTTATATTTCTACTAAAAATTATAAGGAAGCCTTGGTTTTATTAGAAAAAAACAGAACTCCTGAAAATAAATCAGCCTATCAAAAAGTACTTTTTTACAGAGGTTTAGAATTATACAATGAGTCTAATTATACTGAAGCACTAAAAATGTTTAATGGAGCTGTCAAAGAACAGAAAAATCCTGAATTTACAGCCCGTGCTACTTTCTGGAAGGCAGAATCGGAGTATGTAACAGACGATTTTAAGAATGCATTATTGAGCTACAAACAATTCGCAGGTTTATCAGGAGCGAAAACAACAGACGAATATAAAAATATCAATTATAATATCGGTTATGCCTATTTCAAACTGAAAGAATACGATCAGGCCGGAAATTCATTTCAGGCTCAGATTGATAATGCTCCGGGAGATAAAGTGCGTCTGAACGATTCGTATTTGCGTTTAGGAGATTGCCGATTTGTAACTTCGAAATATGCTCAGGCAATGGAAGCTTACGGAAAAGCAATCAATGCAAAAGGTGTAGATGCTGATTATGCACAATTTCAAAAAGCGATTTCGTATGGATTTATGTCCAGAAACGACAAGAAAATTGATGAGCTGAATAATTTTCTTCAGATGTATAAAAAATCAGAGTATCGTGATGATGTTTTATTTGAATTGGCAAACACTTATGTGGCTGATAAAAAGAATGATCAGGCGATTAAAACCTACGATCAGTTAATTGCTGAATATAAAAATGGTTCTTTTACTTCAAAATCAATTTTAAGACAAGGTTTGATTTATTACAACTCAGATCGAGACGAACAGGCTTTAACAAAATTCAAAAAAGTGGCAGCTGAATTCCCAAAAACTCCTGAAGCTTTGGAAGCAGTTTCTACAGCCAGATTGATTTATGTAGATTCAGGAAAAGTAGATGAATATGCTACTTGGGTTAGAACGTTGGATTTTGTTTCGGTTACAGATGCAGAATTGGATAATGATACCTATGATGCCGCTTTTAAACAATACAGCCAAAGCAATAATAAGCAGGCAATTATAGGTTTTACAGGTTACGTTAGCAAATTTCCTTCAGGATTACATTCATTGGAAGCAAATTTTTATCTGGCGCAATTGCTTTATGGGGAAGGTTCAGAAACGAAGTCAGTTGCAAATTATCAGTTCGTAATCGATCAGCCAAGAAATGAATTTACAGAACAATCACTAAATAAATTGGCTCAAATTTTTCTGAAAGCAAAAGATTGTGATAAGGCAATTCCGGTTTTAGTTCGTTTAAGCGAAGAATCTGATTCTGCTCAGAATCAAAATTTTGCTCAGGCCAATTTAATGAAATGTTATTATGATAAAAAAGATTACAGCAATTCTGTAATATATGCTGATAAGGTATTGCAAAACCCTAAAGCAGATGCGAATGTAAAAGCAGATGCCCAAATTATTGTAGCACGCGCGGCAATGCAAACCGGAGATGAAGATAAAGCCAAAGCAGCATACGCTAAATTATCGACAACATCAAAAGGAGAACTGGCAGCTGAGGCTTTGTATTATGATGCCTATTTCAAAACCAAGGAAGGCAAGTTTGATGCTTCAAATGTATCCGTTCAAAAATTAGCAAAAAACTACTCTGCTTATAAATATTACGGAGCGAAGAGTTTGGTTTTGATGGCTAAAAATTTCTACGGCTTAAAAGACAGTTATCAGGCAACTTATATTTTAGATAATGTAATCAATAATTTTACAGATTATCCGGATGTAGTTGAAGAAGCCAAAAGAGAATTAGGCGCAATCAAATTAGAAGAGTCAAAAACAAATTCGTCAATTAATAAGTAAGTTAAGCGTTAAATGTGAGAAGTAAAATGAATAAACAAACATTTTATAAATCACATTTTGCATCTCACAAAACACATTTTACAAATTATGAGTTTACCTTTTTTTATAGTTGATGTTTTTACAGATAAAAAATATGCCGGAAATCAATTGGCTGTTTTTTTAGGCGCCGGAAATCTCAGTTCAGAAGAAATGCAAAAGATTGCCCGCGAAATTAATTTTGCAGAAAGCACTTTTGTGACTAAACTGGATAAAGAAAATAATAAGGCAGAAATTAAAATATTTACACCCTCTCAGGAAATGCAGTTTGCGGGCCATCCAATAATTGGGACTTCATGGGTTTTAATGAATAAAATATTTGATAATTCACCTGGTGAAATTAAGCTGAATGTTCCAATCGGGCCAATTGCAATTCATCAGGAAGAAGATTTGATTTGGCTGAAAGCTGCACAGCCGAAATTTTGGGATGTTTTTTCGAAAGAAGATTTTACATTGTTCAGTAATTTAAAAGTCAGTGATTTTGAAAATCAATATCTAATTCAGGAAGTTTCTACCGGAAGCGCTTTTGTAATTGTGCCTTTAAATAGTAAAAGAGCGTTGGAAAATTTAGTTTTAGATAAAGATAAAACGGATGAATGGTTGAAAAAAAATTGCAAAACCAGTCATAGAGGCTTATATTTTTATTGTATTGAAGATTCAAAAATCATAAGCAGAATGTTGTGTATCGAACACAATCAATTGGTTGAAGATGCAGCTACTGGCAGTGCAAGCACCTGTTTGCAAGCCTTTATTTTAAAGTATCATGCATCAGAAATTGAAGCTATAAATTATCAGGGAGCTTATATTGACAGGCCTTCGCAAATTCATTTTAAAGGAAAATTATCCGGAAATGATTTTGATATTAAAATAGGAGGAAAAACCCAGTTTGTTGCTAAAGGCGAGTGGGAAGCTTAGTTGAATTAGAAAATAGAATAAACAGTCAAGAATAAAGATTTTAAGTTAAGAATAAAAAACAAAGAGGTATTGCAAAAAGAGTCAAGCTATAGAAATAAGTCTATCTTCTTTCTTCTTTAATCTTTGTTCTCAAAAAAATAAAATATGAAAATTAATTTCAAGAATAAAGCCGTCATAATAATATTGTTGTTTGTTTTTCAGCTTTCATTTTCGCAAAAGAAAAATGAAAACATTGGAACAGAAACTGTAAACGTAGTAAAGCCATATTCGCCAACAATATCAGATGCAGATAAAGTAAAAGAAACTCCTTCGCTGGATGACAGTGGGAATCAGCCCAAAGAAACGATTAAATACAGTATTTTGTCTGTTCCCGTTGCTTCTACTTTTACGCCCTCAAAAGGAAATGCCCAGGGAGTCGAAAAATCAAAACAGGAGCGTTTGTTTAATAATTATGCGACTGTTGGAGTTGGAAATTATAGTACGCTGAACGCAGAATTGTTTGTGAATCAGGATTTAGGAAATAACGATTTTGTATCTGCAATGTTGCGTCACCATTCATCGCAAGGCGGAATTAAAGATGTTCTGTTGAATGATGAATTTTATGATACGGCATTAAATGTCGGTTATGGTCAAAATAATCGTGATATGAGATGGAATATTGAATTAGGATATCAGAATCAGATATACAATTGGTATGGTCTGCCTTCAGATTTTGGATCCAATTTGATTCCTCAGGATCGTATAGATTTAATAAACAAAATCAGTCCGGGACATACTTATAATACAATTTCTTTAGGAGGAAATCTTGAATTTAATGAAAGTATTTTTAGTAAAATAGCAACAAAATTTACGCACTTTTCGGATAGTTTTTCTTCATCAGAAAATCGTTTTTATTTGAAACCGACTTTTAAAGTAGATGTAATGGATCAGTCAATTAATACGAATGTGATTATTGACCATGTAAGCGGGAGTTTCGAAAATAATTATTTTAACACAAATACTGATCCTGTAAAATATAGTCTGACAAATTTTGGAATTGAACCAAGTTTTGTAGTGAATGAAAATGACTGGACTTTAGAGTTAGGGGCAGGATTATATTATGCTTTAGATTCTGAAAATAGTGGAAACAAGTTTTATGTCTATCCAAAAGTAAATGCTTCGTACAAATTAGTTGGAGATTTGATGATTTTCTACACGGGAGTAAATGGAACTTTAACCCAGAATTCATATGCCGATTTTGTAACCGAAAATCCGTTTTTATCGCCAATATTAAATATGACGCCATCAAGTACCCAATATAATGTTTTTGCAGGTTTGAAAGGGAAACTGGCTAATAATGTAAATTATAATGTAACGGGTTCTTACCTAAATGAAAAGAACAAAGCTTTGTTTAAAAGTAATGATTACACAGAGGGGGCTTCAAACGAAAATTATGCTTACGGAAATTCTTTTGGAGTGGTTTATGAAGACATCAGAACATTTCGTTTCTATGCAGAATTAAAAGCTGATTTTTCTGAAAATGTTACTTTTGGAATTAACGGAACATTCAATAGTTATAAAACTGATGAGCCTGTAGAAGCATGGAATTTACCAACTATCAAATTAAGTTCTAACCTTGATGTAAACATTACCAAAAAATGGTATGCTGGTTTAAATGTTTTTTATGTGGGAGAACGAAAGGATATGCAGAGAGATTTATTAAGTGCCACTGTCAATGGTCCCGTAACCCTAAAAAGCTATTTCGATGCCAATGCACATTTAGGTTATAAATTTAGTGAACGTTTAACTTTCTTCTTAAAATTAAACAATATAGGAAATCAGGCTTACGAAAAGTGGTTAAATTATCCTGTTCAGGGATTCCAGGTATTAGGCGGTGCGAATTACAAGTTTGATTTTTAAGAAAAACTAATTATAAAAAATAGCTTCCAATTTTGGAAGCTATTTTTTTGAACTCAAAAGCTTTTATTCCGTAAAAGGAACAGCAGCTCTTAGTTTATCCCAGCCTAAGTTTAAAATAACACCTTTATCGCCTTTTGTAAAAACAATTGAAAAAGCTTCAAGAGAATCTGTCGCTTCAGTTACAGGAACTTTTAATCTGGCAACATCATTTGCTTCTTTATACGAATAAGATCCCCATGCATTTAAATCTTTACTGATAATAATGGTGATACCGTCTTTTTCCGGAAGAGTAAATAAGGTATAAGTACCTGCTTTAATTTTCTTGTCACCTAATTTCACGTCTTTGTAGAAAGTGATTTCCGGAGCTTCGTTTGCACCTGTTCTCCATACTTTTCCTTCAGGAACAAGTTCGCTTAAAGCACGACCTTTTAATTGTGGTCTGCTGTAAGTGATTTTTACAATTTTAGCAGCATCTTTATAATCGTTTGGGTATGCTGCTGCATCCATTGGGCTTTTGTCTAAGTCAGGGAATTTTTGAGCATTGACATTTGATGATAAAAGCATTGTAACAGCGAATGCAACTGTGGTAATAATTGTAGATTTTTTCATAATGATAGTTAAAAATTAATGAGTGTTAAAATTATTGATTGTTTGCTGAAAAATCTAAAACATCTTGTTAATTTTTGTTAATGAATATAATATTAGAATTAAAATAAACTATAGGTTTATAAAGTTTTAGCTAAAAGCTTTGCATCTTTGTAACTTAGAACCTTAGTGCTTTATAACAATGACTTTCAAACAAAAAATACATTCCCATTATTTACAAATGGTTCAGGACCGAATTGATGTTTTTAAAGATATGATTTCGGCTTTGACCGAAGATTCTAAAAACGATGCCAAAGGTTCAGCAGGTGATAAACATGAAACAGCTTTGTCCATGATGCATATCGAACAGGAAAAACTAACCAATAAGTTAAAAGAGGCAATTACTCAAAAAGCAGTTTTAGATAAAATTGATTCCTTAAAAACAACTGAAAATATAATTTCTGGAAGTCTTGTTAAAGCAAATGGAATTTATTTGTATCTGAGTGTAGCGCTTCCTAAAATAGCTATTGAAGGAGTCAATGTTATTGCGCTTTCACCACAGTCACCTTTGGGATCTCATCTAATGGGAAATAAAGTTGGGTTTACTTTTGAGATTAACGGAACAAAGTATTTAATTCAAGAAATCAATTAAATGGACTATCTTTTTTTAATATGTAGTTTTTCTTTATTTGTAGCAGCTTTTGCTTTTTACAAAATTCATAAACTTTGGCACAAAGATGTTACTGAAAACAATAAGTTGTATAAATTTCAGATAAAAGCAGGGAATTTTAAAAATTGGATGACAATAATAATGTTAATAATCATTGGAATTGTTTACTTTTTTAAATCACTTCCATGAAATGATTCTAATTACTATAAATGTTATAAAAGCATTTTTTATGAAATTTTGATCGTTGTCTTTAGGAATATTTTAGTTGCTTAAGATATTCCTAAATTTAATTCAAGAATATTTCTTTAACCTTTATGTTTTAATCGTTATTTTGGTTTAAAATTAAAATTTTCAAGTTTAAAGCTATTTTTTATGTCAAAATTTTACATTTAGTATGTAAATTGATTTTTTTGATTGATATTTGTAACTGATATTGTTATTTATGTTTTTCAATTGTAACTAATATTTCATCTTTGCCTTATCAAAATAAAATTAAAAGAAAAAAAATATAAAATTATGTGTGGAATTGTATGTGCCTTTGACCTAAAACAAAAAGCCGAAACCTTAAGACCTCAGGTATTAGAAATGTCTAAAATCATTCGTCACCGCGGACCGGACTGGAGCGGAATTTACAGCAATGATAAAGCAATCCTTTCTCACGAGCGTCTGGCAATTGTTGATCCTGCTTCAGGAAAACAGCCTTTATTTACAGAAGATAAAAAATTGGTTTTAGCTGCAAATGGCGAAATCTACAACCACAGAGAATTGCGTAAACAATTTGAAGGAAAATATAACTTCCAAACAGAAAGTGACTGTGAAGTTATTCTGGCACTTTACAAAGAAAAAGGACCTCATTTTGTGGATGAAATGAACGGAATCTTCGGATTTGCAATTTATGATGTTGATAAAGATGAGTATTTTATCGCTCGTGACCACATGGGAATTATTCCATTGTACATTGGCTGGGATCAAAACGGAACTTTCTACGTTGCTTCAGAATTGAAAGCTTTAGAAGGATATTGTACAAAAATCGAATTATTTCCTCCAGGGCATTACATGACAAGTAAAGATGGTGAATTTGTACAATGGTACAAGAGAGACTGGACAGAATATGACGCAGTAAAAGATAACGAAACAAGTATTCCAGCTATTAAAGAAGCATTGGAAGCTGCGGTTCACAGACAATTGATGAGTGATGTTCCTTACGGAGTTTTACTTTCAGGAGGTTTAGATTCTTCTATTACTTCGGCTGTAGCCAAAAAATTTGCTCAAAAACGTATTGAGTCTGATGATACAACAGATGCGTGGTACCCACAATTACACTCTTTCTCAGTTGGTTTGGAAGGTTCACCTGATTTAGCGGCAGCGAGAAAAGTAGCAGATCATATCGGAACGATTCATCATGAAATTAAATTTACAATTCAGGAAGGTTTAGATGCAGTTCGTGATGTAATTTACAACCTTGAAACTTATGATGTAACAACAGTTAGGGCGTCGACTCCAATGTGGTTAATGGCTAGAGTTATCAAATCTATGGGTATCAAAATGGTACTTTCAGGAGAAGGAGCGGACGAGTTGTTTGGAGGTTATTTATATTTCCACAAAGCACCAAACGCAAGAGAGTTTCATGAAGAAAACGTTCGCAAATTAGGTAAACTTCATATGTACGACTGTTTGCGTGCGAACAAAAGTTTAGCTGCCTGGGGAATCGAAGGGCGTGTACCATTCTTAGATAAAGAATTTATGGATGTTGCCATGCGTATCAACCCACAAGATAAAATGATCAACAAAGAGCACCCGATGGAAAAATGGGTAGTTCGTAAAGCTTTTGAAGACATGCTTCCTGAAAGTGTTGCATGGAGACAAAAAGAGCAATTTTCTGACGGAGTAGGATATAGCTGGATCGATACTTTGAAAGAAGTGGTAGCGAGAGAAGTTTCGGATGAACAATTGGCAAATGCGAGATTCAAATTCCCATTACAGACTCCAACTTCAAAAGAAGAATACTACTATCGTTCAATATTCACTGAACATTTCCCAAGTGATGCAGCAGCATTATGTGTTCCTCAGGAGGCAAGTGTGGCTTGTAGTACAAAAATTGCTTTGGAATGGGATGAAGCTTTCAAAAACATGAACGATCCATCAGGAAGAGCGGTTGCGAGTGTGCATGATGATGCATATCAAAAATCATAATAAAGTTTTAGAACTTATATTTACAGAAAAACGTTCTCTTTGAGGACGTTTTTCTTGGTTTATAAAAGGGTTCAGATTATTTTTATTTTGTGAGTTTAATTGTTGCAAATTAAAAGTTTATTGAATTTTTTTATATTTGGCTTTCGCCGAATGAAAATAGATTTTAGAAAAACAAAGGAGATTAAAATATAATAAAATGTAGTATGGGTGGAATATTAGCTGTTATTGGTAAGGGAAAAGATCCGCAACTTGTAAAAGAACTTTCAGGAAGAGTTTCACATCGTGGTTCAGATGAAAGTGATTTGCATATTATGGAAAATGGGAGCGTTTTAGCCAATCAACGCTTGTGTATTATTGATTTAGATTCAGGTAAACAGCCAATTCAGGGTTCGAAAAACGCCTGGATGATTCACAATGGAGAAATTTATAACCATCAGGAATTAAGGGAAGGTGTTTTAAAACATCACATATTTAGAACAAAAACAGATTCGGAAGTAATAGTGCATCTGTACGAAGAATTTGGCTATGATTTTTGTAATTTACTCGATGGGGATTTTGCCTTTGTAGTTGTTAATGGCGATGATTACATAGCCGGAAGAGATCCGATTGGAGTTAAGCCCTTGTATTATGGTTTAGACGAAAGAGGAAGAATTTATTTCTCTTCTGAAATGAAATCAATTGCCGATCAGTGCAAGTCTTTTTCGACTTTTCCTCCGGGACATTATTATACCGCAAAAACAGGTTTTGTAAAATATTACGAACCTGAATATGAGGAGTACGAAAATGCAAATCAGCCACTTGATTTAGATCTGATCAGAGAGTCTTTGATAGAGGCAACCCGTAAACGTTTAATGAGCGATGTGCCCGTTGGGGTATTGCTTTCAGGAGGCCTGGATTCATCACTGACTTCGGCAATAGCCTCTCGATTATTAGCCGGAAGTGATCAGAAATTAAAATCGTTTTCTATTGGTTTGGATGCTAATTCTCCGGATAATGTTGCAGCTAGAAAAGCAGCGGAATTTTTGGGAACAGAGCATCATGAAATTTATTTTTCTGTTGAAGAAGGAGTTGAGATTTTAGAAAAATTAATTTATCACATTGAAACTTACGATATCATTTCAGTGCGTTCCGGTGTGCCAATGTATTTGCTGGCTAAAGCTGTAAAAGAAAAAGGTATAAAAGTAATTATTTCAGGTGAAGGAGCTGATGAGGTTTTTGGAGGTCATTTGTATTTTAGAAATGCGCCGTCTTCAGAGGAATTTCAGAAAGAAACTATTGAAAGGGTTCAGAAGTTATTTACAGCGGATATATTGCGTGCTGATAAATCGACAATGGCACATAGTTTAGAAGCCAGGGTGCCATTTTTGGATAAAGATTTTCTGGATGTTGCAATTCGAATAAAAACAGAAGAAAAACAGCCGAAAACATATGAGGCTGTTGAAAAGTATATTTTAAGAAAAGCATTTGATACTCCTGAGGATCCATATTTGCCATCAGAAATTTTATGGAGACAAAAAGAACAATTTTCAGACGGTGTAGGTTATAACTGGGTTAATCAATTAATCGAATATTGTACTTCTCAGGTTTCAGATGAGCAATTAGCGGGAGCTTCTGTAGAGTTTCCATACAATTCGCCAACTACCAAAGAAGCTTACTTATACAGGTCAATTTTTCATAAACATTATCCGCAAGTCAGTGCGGCACAAACAGTAAGAAAATGGATTCCAAAATGGCAGGATAATCTTGATCCAAGCGGAAGAGCAAATGCTGCGCACCTGCAGGCAGATACTGAAATTGCAAAACCCGGAGTAGCTGTTTAAATTTCAATTGAAGATTTTATAAATTGAAAAAGCTGAAATCATTTTCAAATTGATTTCAGCTTTTTTTATGCTATTCCTATTTTTGGAATTTGGAATTTAAGAAAATTGGAATTTAAAGCGGACTTTTGGAATAATCTTTTGATTTTTCAGACAATAGTGTTAATAACTTAGGTCTTTAAATAGTATTTTTAGGAGGTATATAAATTGCGTTTTTATATATTTGCGTGTTAGACAATTATTACATTTTTTTAGAATAAAATATATGAGCGAAGAAATCAAGAAGAACAATTATTCAGCAGATAGTATTCAGGCATTAGAAGGAATGGAGCACGTAAGAATGCGTCCGTCGATGTATATTGGAGATGTAGGGGTTCGAGGACTGCACCATTTGGTTTATGAAGTTGTTGATAACTCTATTGATGAGGCGATGGGAGGACATTGTGATACTATCGGTGTTGCAATTAATGAAGATGGTTCAGTAACAGTTGAAGACAATGGTCGTGGTATTCCGGTTGATTTACATAAAAAAGAAGGAGTTTCTGCACTTGAGGTTGTAATGACCAAAATTGGTGCCGGAGGTAAATTTGATAAAGATTCTTATAAAGTTTCGGGAGGTCTTCACGGTGTTGGAGTTTCAGTTGTAAATGCACTTTCTGTTCATATGAAATCTACTGTTTTTAGAGAAGGAAAAATCTACGAGCAGGAATACGAAAGAGGGAAATCATTATATCCGGTAAAACAAATCGGAGAAACAGATAAAAGAGGTACACGTCAGACTTTTTATCCAGACGATACTATCTTTACTCAGACTACAGAGTTTTCTTACGACACATTGTCAGCGCGTATGCGTGAGCTTTCTTTTCTGAATAAAGGAATTACAATCACTTTTACAGATAAAAGAGAAGTTGACGAAAAAGGAGAATTTAAAAGCGAAGTTTTTCATTCTACAGAAGGGCTTAAAGAGTATATTCGTTATTTAGACGGAAATCGTGAGCCAATTATTGCGCATGTAATCTCTATGGATCATGAAAAAGGCGAAATTCCGGTTGAAGTTGCCCTGATTTATAATACAAGTTATACAGAGAATATTTTCTCTTACGTAAATAATATCAATACGCACGAAGGAGGAACGCATTTACAAGGTTTTAGAAGTGGTTTAACAAGAACACTTAAAAAGTATGCGGATGCTTCCGGAATGCTGGATAAACTGAAATTCGAAATTGCAGGAGATGATTTCCGTGAAGGATTAACAGCAATTATTTCGGTAAAAGTAGCTGAACCACAATTCGAAGGACAAACAAAGACAAAATTAGGAAACAGAGAAGTAGTTTCTCCGGTTTCTCAGGCTGTTGGAGAGATGCTGGAGAATTATTTGGAAGAAAATCCAAATGATGCCCGACTCATTATCCAGAAAGTAATTTTGGCCGCCCAGGCCCGTCACGCTGCGAAAAAAGCACGTGAAATGGTACAGCGCAAAACTGTTATGGGTGGCGGTGGATTACCAGGAAAATTATCAGATTGTTCTGAACAGGATCCTGCAAGATGTGAGGTTTATCTTGTCGAGGGAGATTCGGCTGGTGGAACGGCAAAACAAGGTCGTGATCGTGCATTTCAGGCTATTTTGCCATTACGAGGTAAAATTTTGAATGTTGAAAAAGCTATGCACCACAAAGTGTTCGAAAACGAAGAGATTCGAAATATTTTTACGGCACTTGGTGTGACTGTGGGGACAGAAGAGGATAGTAAAGCATTGAATCTTTCGAAACTCCGTTATCATAAAGTAATTATTATGTGTGATGCGGATGTCGATGGTAGTCACATTTCTACCTTAATATTAACGTTCTTCTTCCGTTTTATGAAAGAATTGATTGAAGAAGGTCACGTTTACATCGCAGCTCCACCTTTATATTTAGTTAAAAAAGGAAATAAAAAAGAATATGCATGGAATGATGTACAGCGTGATCAGGCCAACGAAAGAATGGGAGGAAGTGCAGCTATTCAGCGTTACAAAGGTCTTGGGGAGATGAATGCGGAGCAATTATGGGAAACTACAATGGATCCAAATTTCAGAACTTTACGTCAGGTAAATATTGATAGTCTGGCAGAAGCTGATCAGGTTTTCTCCATGTTAATGGGAGATGAAGTTCCGCCTCGTAGAGAGTTTATCGAGAAAAATGCTGTTTACGCCAATATCGATGCCTAATAAAATTTAACCGTCAATTCGTTTAATTGTTTAAATTTACCTAAACGATTAAACGAATTGTTGATTTATCAAATAAGCAGATTAATAACCAATAAAGTATAAAATATGAAAGTTACCATTGTAGGAGCAGGAAATGTTGGAGCCACTTGTGCGGATGTTATTTCTTATAGAGGAATAGCCAGCGAAGTAGTATTGTTGGATATTAAAGAAGGTTTTGCCGAAGGTAAGGCGTTGGATATTATGCAATGTGCTACAAACACAGGTTTTAATACTCATGTGTCAGGTGTTACAAACGATTATTCTAAAACCGCAGGAAGTGATGTAGTGGTAATTACATCGGGAATTCCAAGAAAGCCGGGAATGACTCGTGAAGAATTAATTGGTATAAATGCAGGAATTGTAAAAACAGTTGCTGAAAATGTACTGAAATATTCGCCTGATACCATTATTGTTATGGTTTCTAATCCAATGGACACCATGACTTATCTGGCTTTAAAATCGACTGGATTACCTAAAAACCGAATAATAGGTATGGGTGGGGCATTAGACAGCTCCCGGTTCAGGACTTATCTTTCTTTAGCTTTGGATAAACCGGCAAATGATATTTCAGCAATGGTAATTGGCGGTCATGGTGACACAACTATGATTCCGTTAACCCGTCTGGTATCTTATAACGGAATACCGGTAACTGAATTTCTTTCAGAAGATGTGTTGCAAAAAGTAGCTGCTGATACAATGGTTGGAGGAGCGACTCTTACAGGTCTATTGGGAACATCAGCATGGTATGCACCGGGGGCTTCAGTTGCATTTTTGGTGGATAGTATTTTAAATGACCAGAAAAAAATGATAGCCTGTTCTGTTTATGTAGATGGAGAATACGGACAAAAGGATATATGTATTGGTGTTCCATGTATAATTGGTAAAAATGGAGTTGAACAAATTCTGGAAATTCATTTGAATGAAGCAGAAAAAACTCTGTTTTCAAAAAGTGCAGATGCAGTTAGAGGCATGAATGATGCCCTGAAATCGATTTTAGTATAAAAAATATCGAAAAAAAAGAAAAAGGCTGCACTTTTGCAGTCTTTTTTTTGAGATTAATTAATAAATAAATTGTTTAATCTTTTCGAGAATTATATATTTGCTCGGTTTAAAAAAAATGTTGTAATTCGTGATCGCGATTTTTTAGTTTTAAAAACTCATGTCAGGACTTATTTTATGGGAATTTAAAGCAAAAACAAACAATAAAACATAATTAATTTTTAGTAATAATGCAGAATAAAGGACTTATTAAATTTTTCGCAATTCTATTTGCATTGGTAAGTATTTACCAACTTTCGTTCACTTATGTGGCAAATAATGTCAAAAGTGAGGCTAAAGCTTTTGCAGGAGATAATCCTGATAAAGAATTAAAATATTTAGATTCTATTGGTAAAGTAAAGGTTTTTGATCTTGGTTTTACAGATTTTACTTATAACGAAGTAAAAAACAAGCAATTGAATAAAGGTCTGGACTTAGAAGGAGGAATCAATGTGATTCTTCAAATTTCTATTAAAGATGTTTTGAAAGGTTTGGCCAATAATTCTAAAAATCCGGTTTTTAATAAATCATTAGCCGATGCAAGTGCAAATTTAGAAGGAAATAAAACGTATTTAAATAAGTTTTTCGAAGCTTTTGATGCAAATTCAAAAGGAGCTGTAAAATTAGCTTCACCTGATATCTTCGCAAACAGAAGTTTACAAGGTGAAGGTGGTATCGATTTTCAAATGTCTGATGCACAAGCTCAAAAAGTAATTAAAAGAAAAGTTGATGAGTCTGTTGAAAGTGCTTTTAAAGTATTAAGAGAGCGTATTGATAAATTTGGTGTTACTCAGCCAAATGTTCAAAAATTAGGTGAAACAGGAAGAATCTTAGTAGAGCTTCCAGGTGCTAAAGATGTAGACAGAATCAAAAAATTATTAGGAGGTAAAGCTCAGTTAGAGTTTTGGGAAACTTTTAAAATTGAAGAAATTGGAAACTTTTTAGTAGCTACTAATGAAGCTTTAAAAAAGACTGAAATCAAAAAAACAGAAACTAAAGCTGTTGCTAAAGATTCATTAAATGCATTATTAACTGATGCTAAAGATTCAGTTGATACTAAAAAGGGAAACAATCCATTATTTGATAAAATGCTTGGTCAGGGCGGTGGACCTGTTTTAGGTTATTTTGCTCCAAAAGATACTGCTGTTGTTAACGAGTATTTCAAAAGACCTGAAATCAGAATTTTATTGGCTGCAGACCAGCACAATGCAAAATTTGTATGGAGCAAGCCAACGACTACAAAAGATGCTAAAGGAAAAGATATTGAAGCTGTAGAATTATACGCTTTAAAAGGAAACAGAGATAATGCTCCTGCAATGAGCGGTGGTGTTGTTACGGATGCAAAAGATACTTTTGATCAGTTAGGGAAACCAGCTGTATCTATGCAAATGAACAGTCAGGGTGCTAAAATTTGGGAAGAATTGACAGGAAGAGCTTTTTCTCAAAAAAGTTATATCGCTATTGTTTTGGATAATGTAGTCTATTCTGCACCAGGAGTTACAAGCGGACCAATTGCTGGAGGAAGATCTGAAATTACAGGATCTTTTGATGTGGCTGAAACTAAAGATTTAGCAAACGTATTGAATGCAGGTAAATTACCGGCTTCTGCAGATATTATTCAGTCTACTGTTGTAGGACCATCTTTAGGTCAGGCTGCAATTGACGCGGGGACAATTTCTTCTATATTAGGATTTTTATTAGTTTGCGGATGGATGGTATTCTATTATGGTAAAGCAGGCTGGTATGCTAACCTTGCTTTATTATTAAACTTACTTTTCCTATTCGGAATTATGGCTAGTTTTGGTTTTGTATTAACATTGCCGGGTATTGCGGGTATTGTACTTACGTTAGGTACTGCAGTAGATGCGAACATTATTATATTTGAAAGGGCAAAAGAAGAATTGCGTGAAGGTAAGTCTTTATCTGAAGCTGTTACAGCTTCTTACGGATGGCACGGTGCAATGCGTTCTATTATTGATGCAAACGTTACTCACGTATTAACCGGAGCGATCTTGTTTATCTTTGGTACTGGTCCAATTAAAGGTTTTGCTTTAACATTGCTTATTGGTATTGTGACTTCATTGTTTACTTCAATTTTTATTGCAAGAATTTTTATTGACAGAAACATTGCTGGAAAAGGTGATTTAACTTTCTCTACAAATATTACTAAAAATTGGTTTACTAATTTCCACTACGATTTTATTAAAGTGAAAAAATTCACTTATATTTTCTCTTCTATTGTAACAGTTGTGAGTTTAGTTTCTATATTCTTTGTTAACGGTTTAGATGAAGGTGTTGATTTTGTAGGAGGAAGAACTTTTCAGGTTAAATTTGAAAAACCTGTAGATGCTACAGTTATTTCGGATGAATTATCTGCTGCGTTTGCAACTCCGGTTGAGGCTAAGATTTTAGGAGATGATGATCAGTTGAAAATCACAACTAAATACAAAATCAAAGAAGATGGAGTAGCTGTTGATGAAGAAGTGAATCAAAAATTATATAAAGCATTAGAGAAATATTTCCCTAATGTTACTTATGAAAAATTCACAAATACTTATGATGGAAAAACGATTGGAGTTTTACAAGCTTCTAAAGTAGGAGCTTCAATCTCTGAAGATATCAAAACTAATTCATACTGGGCAGTTCTTGGAGCAATGGCAGTTATTTTCTTATACTTAATGGTTTCTTTCCGTAAATGGCAGTATTCATTGGGAGCGATTGCAGCTGTTGCGCATGACGTAATCTTTGTTTTAGGAATCTACTCTTTATGTTATAAATTCATGCCTTTCCACATGGAAATGGATCAGCATTTCATTGCGGCGATTCTTACTGTAATTGGTTATTCTATGAACGATACTGTAATTGTATTTGACAGGGTAAGAGAATTTATAATTGGAAACCGTAAGGGAAGTTTTGAAGATATTGTAAATGCTTCTATTAATACTACTTTATCCAGAACATTGAATACTTCATTAATGATGATTATCGTATTATTAACGATGTTTATTTTTGGTGGTGAGTCAATCAGAGGATTTATCTTTGCAATGTTAATTGGTATCGTGGTAGGTACTTATTCTTCATTATTTATTGCTACACCAGTATTGGTTGATACGATTTCTAAAGATGAGAAACATACAATCGAAGACAAACATAATAAGGTTTAATTAACCTTTGTTTTATATAGAGAAAAGATCCAGTAAAAGCTGGATCTTTTTTTGTTTATATTTGAATTGAAAGAAAGATTTCGTGAAGGGACTACTGGTTAGGAAGAAATTAGTAAAATTATGAAGTTTAGCATTGGATCACAGTTTTCAAGAGAATTTACTTTTGAGGATAGTTTAATAGTTAATGATTTAGAAGATACTTTAAATAAATGTTTGCATGGAAAAAAGTATAATTCTGTAATAGAGAAAATATACATTGGTATAATTTGTGTCTCGAAAGATTTTGAACCTTTTTTTATGAGCAGACCTTTAAAAATATTAAGAAAAGAACCCGCTGTTGAATATGAATTAAAACTTCAATTTGATCTTTTTTTTAAGCAAACACTGAAGAAAGGATAAAGATTTTGCGGCAAGAATTTTTAATACATACATACGAGATTTTGAGCAGCAAAAAGACGAGAAAATTTGCGTTGGAGTTTTTGAAAGATGTTGGGGGATGTTTTGCTTAAATGTTTTAATAGAAATAAATTCTTTGTATGCGTCTATAGATCTGAAATCAGGATTAAATAGTTTTTTGAAAGATAAAATTTCTAATCCCAGCCGCGATGAAAGCGGCATCCTTTTCCTGCTTCTTTAGCAGGGAAAAGATATAGTGGATAGCGGGGACGAAAGGTGTTTTGGAACAATTAATTTCTGCTCCTTAAATTAGATTGTTATTATTTTTAAATAAAAAAAGCGCCCAATTCAATAAAGAACAGGGCGCTTTGTATTCTAATAGTATCTTTTAAGATTCAGCTAAAGGATTTCTTTGCGCTCTAATAATAAAGAAAAGCCCAATGATAATAAACGGTATGCTTAACCATTGTCCAGTAGAGAAATAGCCTAACGCGTTTTCAAAACCACCCTGACTTTCTTTTACAAATTCTACAATGAAACGTACAACAAATAAAAGAACTAAAAACAAGCCAAATAAATAACCGGATTTAAGCCTTGCATTTGTTTTCCAATACAAAAAGAATAAAATAGCAAATACAAAAATGTAACAGAATGCTTCATACAGTTGTGTTGGATGTTTTGCAGGAACTTGTGCTAATAAATCAGCAAATTTTGGATCTGTTGCAATTGCAGTATAGGCATCTGCCGGGTTTGCTATTTGGGTAGCATTTACAGCTTCATTTTTGCTAAACTGGTCATGCAAAAAACGAATGCCAAATGCAGAGGTAGTTTCGTTTCCGATGATTTCTGAGTTCATAAAATTTCCTATACGTACAAAGATTGCACCACTGGCTACCGGAATAACTACGCGGTCTAAAATCCATAATAATGGACGTTTTAAAATCATTTTACTATAATAATACATTGCAACGATGATTGCAATGGCAGCACCATGACTTGCTAATCCCTGAAATCCTGTGAATTCGAATTTTGGTTCGAATCTAAATGGAAGGAAGATTTCAAGTAAATGATTTCTAAAATATTCCCAGTCGTAAAATAAAACATGACCTAAACGTGCACCAATTAAAGTTGCTAAAACAGTCCATACAAATAGAGAATCTAATTTGTCGATAGATTCATTTTCGCGCTCGAAAATCTTTTTCATTAGAAACCATCCTAAACCAAAGGCAATTACGAACATTAAGCTGTAGTAGCGAATCATAAAAAATCCTAAATCGATCCCTTCTGAAGGATTCCAAACGATGTTTAAAGCGTGTGTCATGTAGTATTATGTTTTTTTAGATATGATTGTAAAAATAAATATTTATAACAGAGTAAGTCTTTATGAAAAGTTAATGTTTGTGCGAACATTTCTTTTCCGGTACAGGATCATAACCCGTTCTTCCCCATGGGTGACAGCTCAAAATACGTTTTATTCCCAGATATCCTCCATAAAATAATCCATGTTTTTGCAAAGCTTCAATCATATAGCTTGAACATGTTGGTTCGAATCGGCATGACGCTGGTGTAAATGGCGAAATAGCGTTTTGATAAAAGCGTACTAATAAAACAAATGGAGTGATGACTTTCATGATTTATTAGAAATGAATTGGATTATATCGAAAAACTGGTACCTTCTTTTCCATCTTTCAACTGAATGCCTAAAGCAATCAGCTGATCCCGAATTTGATCAGAAAGTGCAAAATTTTTATCAGCTCTGGCCTGATTTCTCATTCCGATAAGCATGTTTACAACGCCTTCCAGTTTGTCGTTATTGCTATCGGCCGCCTTCTCGTCACTTAAACCTAAAACATCAAAAACGAAAGCATTAATTGCAGTTGAAAATGATTTTAAATCTTCGGCAGAAATGGTTTCTTTACCTTCTTTTAGTAAATTAATATAACGAACTCCTTCAAATAATTGGGCAATTAAAATAGGAGTGTTGAAATCATCATTCATGGCGTCGTAGCACAATTGTTTCCATTTATTAAAATCAATAGAACTTAAATTGCCTGCTGAAATTGCTGGCAAAGTATCAAGTGCTTCCATTAATCTTTTATATCCTTTTTCGGCAGCTGTTATCGCGTCATCAGAAAAATCTAGGATACTTCTGTAATGCGCCTGTAACATAAAAAATCTAGTTACCGAAGCAGAAAAGGCTTTGCTTAAAACGGTATTGTCTCCGCTTAAAATTTCTCCCGGCAAAATATTATTTCCGGTTGATTTTGCCATTTTTTTTCCGTTAAGGGTAAGCATATTGGCATGCATCCAGTAATTTACCGGAGATTGACCCGTACAAGCCTCGTTTTGGGCGATTTCACATTCGTGGTGTGGAAATTTTAAATCCATTCCGCCACCATGAATATCAAAGTGATTTCCAAGATATTTGGTGCTCATGGCAGTACATTCCAGATGCCAGCCAGGAAAACCATCGCTCCATGGAGAAGGCCATCTCATGATATGTTCAGGCTCTGCTTTTTTCCAAAGTGCAAAATCCTGCGGATTTCTTTTATCTGATTGTCCATCCAGATCACGCGTATTGGCCAGCATATCTTCGATATTTCGGCCGCTTAAAACACCGTAATGGTTGGTTTTATTATATTTAACAACATCAAAATAAACAGAACCGTTGGCAACATAACCAATTCCGGTATCAATAATTTTTTTGATGATTTCGATTTGTTCAATAATGTGGCCGGTCGCAGTTGGTTCAATACTTGGCGGTAAAAAGTTGAAAGCTTTTAGGATATCGTGAAAATCAACGGTATAACGCTGAACAACCTCCATTGGTTCTAATTGTTCTAAACGTGCTTTTTTTGCAATTTTATCTTCACCTTCGTCAACATCATCGACAATATGTCCAACATCGGTAATATTTCGGACATAACGTACTTTATAATCCAGATGTAAAAAATACCTGAAAATTATGTCAAACGACATAAAAGTCCTCACATTTCCTAAGTGTACATTGCTGTAAACAGTAGGTCCGCAAACATACATTCCAACATTTCCTTCATGGATTGGTTTGAAATTTTCTTTTTCACCCGAAAGTGAGTTGTATATTTTTAGGGACTGCGTTGTATATAAAGGCATATTAGTTTATTGATGTTTTTTTAGGCGCTAATCCTGCTATTCGCTATATCTTTTATGGTGAACCCCACCATAAAAGAATGCCGCTACTATCAGGGCTAGACCATAAATATAATAGAAATATCGTAAAAAAAATTAGAACTGAGTGTCTAATTTAATATAATCTAAAAATTCTCTTTTAGTCTGAGGATCTTTAAATTTTCCACCAAATTCAGACGTTACAGTACTGCTTTCGATATCTTTAATTCCTCTTGAATTCACGCAAAGGTGTTTGGCATCTATAACGCAGGCAACATCTTCTGTACCTAAAGCTTTTTGAAGTTCTTGTACAATCTGCATAGTTAAACGCTCCTGAACCTGAGGTCTTTTTGCGTAATATTCAACAATACGGTTCATTTTTGATAAACCAATAACCCTTCCGCTGGAAATGTAAGCTACATGAGCGCGTCCGATGATTGGTAATAAGTGATGTTCACAAGTAGAATAAACTGTAATGTTTTTTTCTACTAACATTTCGCCATATTTATAATTATTGTCGAAAGTAGATGCTTTTGGTTGTTTTGCAGGGTTAAGTCCGCCAAAAATCTCTTTTACAAACATTTTTGCTACTCGATTTGGAGTACCTTTAATGCTGTCATCTGTTAAATCCATTCCTAAAGTCTGGAGAATGTTTTCAACATCTTTTTTTATTTTTTCTATTTTTTCATCATCACTTAAGGCAAATGCATCTTCTCTTAAAGGGTTTTTGGCATTGCTGCTAAAATGATTGTCACCTATTTCGTCTAAAAAATCTTCGTTATTTATCATTAAAAAATACTATTATAATGTGGTATATCTTTTTAAGGCGGTAAAGATAATTAATAAAAAGGAAACCTTTTCTATCGTTTTTACTATTTAATTGCTCCTTTTTGGATATAGTTTAAATAAAAATCAAATGTATGTTTGTTAAAAAGACAAAAGACAATAACTTAGGCAGTTATTGTCTTTTGATAATTATATTTTGTACTTGGTTATTTTTTATTGTAAACCAAAAGAGCTTCTTTTAATATGTTTACTGCTGTAATTAAATCCTGTTTGTTTAAGACATAAGCAATTCGAACCTGATTCAATCCCATTCCTGGCGTCGAATAAAAGCCGGCAGCAGGTGCGACCATAACGGTTTGTCCGTTCAGATCGTAACTTTCCAAAAGCCATTGGGCGAAATCTTCAGAATTTTCTATAGGCAATTGTGCAATGCAGTAAAAAGCACCTTTAGGTTTGGTTACGATAACACCGTCAATTTTATTTAATTCAGTTATCAAAGTATCGCGACGACTTTTATATTCTGAAATTACTTCGTCAAAATAACTTTGAGGTGTATCTATAGCTGCTTCACAAGCAATTTGTTCAATTGTTGGCGGACTTAAACGTGCCTGGGCAAATTTCATTACAGTTGCCAAAACCTGTTTATTTTTAGTTACCAGACAGCCGATTCTGGCACCACACATACTATAACGCTTTGAAACTGAATCGACCATGATTACATTTTGCTGTACATCATCTAAATTCATTACAGAAAAATGTTCATCATCACCATCGTATAAAAACTCACGATATACTTCATCAGCAATTAAATACAAATCATGCTTTTTTATTAAGCCTGCCAGTTGTTTAATTTCTGTTTCAGAATATAAATAGCCAGTTGGATTTCCGGGATTGCAAATCAGAATGGCTTTTGTTTTAGGTGTAATTAATTTTTCAACTTCGTCAATATTAGGTAAAGCAAATGCAGTTTCAATTGTAGAAACAAGAGGCACTACAGTTGCACTTGTTGATGATGCAAATGCATGGTAATTAGCATAAAAAGGTTCCGGTATAATGATTTCATCTCCGGGATCTGTAATTGTGGCCAGTGCAAAAAGTAAGGCTTCAGAGCCACCAGTGGTTACAATGATGTCTTCTGAGTTAACGTTTACATTTTGGCGCTGGTAAAAATGAGCTAATTTTTTTCTATAGCTTTCATATCCGGCAGACGGACTGTATTCTATAATACTCAAATCAATATTTTTTACCGCCTCGATGGCCACTTCCGGTGTCTTGATATCCGGTTGACCAATGTTTAAGTGATACACCTTGTGTCCTTTTTTCTTTGCTAAATCTGCAAAAGGAGCCAGCTTGCGTATCGGAGATTCGGGCATGTTTCTTCCCTTGTGTGAAATTGTTGGCATGAGTATAAATTATTGAAGTGCAAATTTGCATTTTTTTTTCCAATTTAACGGCAACAATACAGGTAGTTATAAAAATGTAACAATAATCAATATTTTTAGTAATTTTATAATAAAAAATTGTCAATGAGAAAATATATGCTATTGTTTTTTGGGCTTTTGGCATCATTTGCTGTAAATGCTCAGGATGATTTTTTAATTGAAAAGAATAAAACTAAAGTTGTAATACCTTTTAAGCTAATCAATAACTTAGTTTTTATTCCAATAAAAGTGAACGGTATTGAGCTGAATTTCTTATTAGATTCTGGTGTTGATGAAACAATTTTATTCAGCATGGAGGACAAGAAAGAGGTGAGTTTTAAAAACGTTCAAAAAATTAAACTTAGGGGGCTAGGAAGTGAAGAGGAAATAGAAGGTTTAAAATCAACTAATAATATTCTGGAAACGCATGGCTTAAAATCTACAAATCACTTGGTTTATATCATTTTGGACCAGGGATTCAATTTGTCTTCACATATTGGAATTCCGGTTAACGGAATAATTGGGTACAAATTTTTTAAAAACAATATTGTAGAAATTAATTATCAAAAGAAAAGAATTTTTGTATACCAGAATAATGAGCTGGTTAGGAGTAATTTAGATAAAAAATTTAAAACGATACCTATTACCATTGAAAGATCAAAACCTTATTTAATAGCAACAGCAAATGTTGATGAAGAAAATATTCCGGCCAAACTACTTGTCGATATTGGTAACAGTGATTCATTTTGGGTTTTTGAAAACAATAACATAAAATTGCCGAAAAAGAATTTTCCTGATTTTTTAGGAAAAGGATTTAGCGGGGATATTGAAGGGCACAGAGCTAAAATTTCCAATTTTTCAATTGCTGATTTTAAATTTAAAAACCCAATCGTTTCCTTTCCTGATTCAAGCTCCATAAAAAATGTAAAAATGGTTGCCAACAGAATTGGATCTGTTGGAGGCGAAGTTTTAAAAAGATTTACAATTGTAATGGATTATGCTGATAAAAAAATGTATTTGAAAAAAAATAATAAATTCAATGAGCCTTTCAGTTATAATAAAAGCGGAATTACAGTTCAGCATAATGGTTTGCAGTGGGTACAGGAAACCGTACATTTAGAGACAGTTCGTGTAAGTAACGCAACTGATGAAAATTTTAATGGTAAAAACAACAACGATTTTAGATATAAATTCCAATTAAAACCCATTTATGAAATCGTAAATGTCCGTAAAAAATCAGCAGCAGAAAAAAGTGGTCTGCAAAAAGGAGATGTGATTATTAGTATTAATAATACTAAGCCTTATAAATATACTTTACAACAAATTAATAATCTTTTAAAATCGGAAGAAGATATCTGGATTAATTTGGAAGTTGAACGTAACAGTATATTGTTGAAATTTCGTTTTCAGCTAGAAGATGAATTGTAATTGATTTTTTATTTCCATTTGATAATTAAGTAGTTATGTTGTTGTTTTTTAGGCTGAAAAAGCTAAATAAGGATAGTTCTAATAGTTTTATTGAATAAATTAAGTATTTTTAACACAAATTTAATTAGTATATGATTAAAAAATACTTTTCTCTAATTGCTTTTAGCTCTTATCTTCTTATTTTTCTTTTACTTCCTACTAAAAGTTTTGCACAATGTGCGGGTTTGGACTCATTGACTCCTTTTGAAGTTTGTGACATACCCAATGTTAGTAGTCAGGCAATAGATTTGTTTCCTTTATTAGGGGTTACTGCAGTTCCCGGCGGTACATGGTCAGATGATGATAATTCAGGAGGTTTAAATGAAATTACGGGCATTTTAAATGCTCAGATAATTCCTTTCAGGGGAATATATCACTATACTTATACGGTCGCAGGCACGAATGGCTGTGCAGATAATTCTGCAACTATCGAAGTTATTATTGGTGGATATGCAGGTTTCGCAGAAAAAGCTTCAGCGTGTAGTGATGATACTGCATTTAATCTTTTTCAAATATTCAATGCGAATAGTTATTTAAGCCCTCAATCTGGAGGAAGCTGGTACAATGATACAAACCATAGTGCTTCCCCAAGTGTTATTAATGCAACAACCTTCGAGCCTGGAACTTATAAATTTACATATTCTATTGCTGCTATTGGAAGCTGTCCGGCTGTTTCTTCAACAGGGTTTGTAACTGTTTTCAGATCTCCGGAACCAGGAACCGCTACGCCATTAATATTATGTGAAGACAGTGATTTTTCAATATATTCTAATCTTGATCTCAATGATCGAATTGCTGGAGAAGATCCAGGAGGAACATGGACCGATAATAACGGTACAGGGCAGATCACTTTTATAAAAGATCATAATATAAATGTTCAGCAAATATTTAATAATTATGGTATAGGGGAATATAACTTTACTTATACAGTTTTACCAACAAGTCCGGTGTGTAAAATAGAAACTGCTGTTGTAAGGATTAAAATTGAAAAGAAATACGATTTTACCGGAGCAAAATTAGAAGTGAGAAAAGATATTTGCGAGTCTGACATTCAAACTGCAACTTATTCGGTCATATTAAACCAGGGAATTCAGAAGATTCCAAATGGTCAATATTATATAGATTATACAGTTTCAGGGCCAAATGGAGGTTCAAATACAGTATTGGCAACATTTAATAATGGAGCTTTAACTTTTCCATTAAGCAGAAATTATTTTCGACAACCGGGCAATTTTACCGTAGCCATTACAAAAATAAATGAATTTGGCAGTGAAGGCGGCTGTGTAAACATTATAAATGATATATCTGATGTTTTGCATGTTTACAAAACGCCAGTTTTAACCGGGGCTTTTTTAACACCGGCAGTAACTTGCCAGAATAAAAGTACTCAGGCAGTAATTTCAAATGCTTCCGGATTAGAAGATGGAGCGTATACTATTTTGTATAATGTTGCCGGATCAAACACAGCAACAGCACAAGTCGCTGCCATTAATGTAATAGGGGGAAATTCAAGTTTTACGATTCCTTCCAACTTAAATTCCAATAGTGGCAATTCAGTTATTACGATTACTAATATTACCAATGCAGCAACTCCTTATTGTACAAATACGGCTAATTTGACTGGAAATTTAATCATAAATAAACTTCCGGAAGTACCGAATCTAAAAGTTGAAGTTTTGGATAATTGTTTTAATAAACCTTTTACAGCTTCAGTAACGGGTTTAGGGTTACTTACGAATGTTACAGTTTCATATGTATTATCTGGCAGTAATATTGCCACCTCACAAACGGTTACTTTAGTGGTGACTAATGGAAAAGCAGATTTTGTAATTCCGGCTATTTTATTACCAAATACAGGCTCAACCGCGATTTCGATAATAAATCTGGTGAATAATGATACAACTTGTGATGTGAATTTAACAACAGTTTCAGACGCTTTTGCAATAAATCCTATTCCGATAGCACCTGCTTCTGTTGATCAGCCTTTTTGTAAAGCCGATGGAGCAACTATTGCAAGTTTGGTTCCTAATGGATCTCGGTATAAATGGTATAATTCGGTAACACTTACTACGCCTTTGGCTTCTAATTATGTTTTAAAATCAGAGGATTATTGGGTAACCGAAACTTCTGCAGCCGGATGTACTTCACCAGCTACGATGATTACGGTAACAGTAAGCAATTTGCCTGCGCCGGTTTTAGATACAGACGGTCAAAATTTTTGTGGTTTACAAAATCCTACGATTTCAGATTTGTCTAATAATACAAATGCTTCGTCTACGATAGTCTGGTATGATGCCATAAATAATGGTAATCTGCTGTCTTCTACAACACCTCTGACAGATAATACAATTTATTATGGCTTCGATTTTTCGTCAGTAACAGATTGTCATTCTGAAGATCATTTAGAAGTGAAAGTTTCTCTGAGTCATTGTGGTGATACTGAATATGAAACATTTTTTATTCCGGATGGTTTTTCGCCAAACGGTGATAATGTAAATGATACTTTTAAAATTCTTAAAATTGATTTTTTATATCCGGATTACAAAATTGAAATTTATAACCGATACGGAAATGTCTTATTCAAAGGAAATAAAAATAAGCCGGATTGGGATGGAAGAAATTCTGAAGGTGGAGGTATGGGTGATGGAATAGCACCAAACGGAGTCTATTTTTATGTTATCCATTTTAATAAAGAGAATAAACCGCCTCAACAGGGCCGTCTTTATTTAAATAGATAATCTTCATTTACATTTAATATATTTCAAATGAAAAAAATAATACTTCTTATAAGTTTCCTTTTTTATATCACATCAGCATCAGCTCAGCAAGATCCTGAGTACACCCATTATATGTACAATATGAGTGTAGTAAATCCAGCTTACGCTAGCGGTACAGCAGCAATGCTGAATTTAGGAGGTTTATACAGAACACAATGGGTAGGAGCGGTTGGAGCACCAAAAACATTTACTTTTTTTGGACATACTGCTTTAAGCGAAAAGATCGAAGTTGGTGCTTCATTAATTTCGGATGATATTGGTGAAGGTGCTAAAAAAGAAAACAATTTCTATGCAGATTTTGCCTATGTGCTGCAATTAGAAGGCAAAAACAAACTTTCTTTAGGACTAAAAGCAGGATTTACTTCTTTACAGACTAATTTTAACGGATTTCGTTTTACGGATCCGGCAACAGATTTGGCTTTCGCCGAAAATATCAATGTGACTAAGCCAAATATTGGAGCAGGAGCTTATTACTTTACCGACAAGTATTATATCGGATTATCTGTCCCAAATTTATTGAGTTCAAAACACATCGAAGAAAAATCAGGAATAAACGCTTTCGGATCCGAACAAATACACACTTTTTTAACCGCCGGATATGTTTTTCAGATTAATGATGCATTTAAATTAAAACCGGCATTTATGTCCCGATTTGTTTCCGGAGCACCGGTGTCAGTTGATATCACAGCCAATATTTTGTATAATGACAAGTTTGAACTCGGGGCTGCGTACAGGGTAAATGACGCCGTAAGTGCTTTAATGAATATCAATGTTACACCTTCACTTAGAATAGGGTACGCTTATGATTATACGACATCAAATTTAGGACAGTTCAATTCAGGAACTCACGAAATTATGCTGCTTTTTGATTTAGATTTATTAGGAAAAGGATACGATAAATCACCAAGATTCTTTTAAAATGAAAAATATGAAAAGATTATTTGTTATTATATTCGTATTTTCTATACAGTTTATAAACGCTCAGGATCAGGATTTGGTAAGAGCCAAACGTTTTTTTGACAGAACATATTACGCCGAAGCCATTACTTTATATGAAAAATTAGCTGAAGAAAAACCTTCGCAGGAAGTAATTAAAAATCTTGCAGATTCGTATTATTACACGAATGATTTGATAAAAGCGCAGCGTTATTACAGACTTTTAATTAAAAACTACGATAAGGATTTAGATAGAAATTATTATTTCAGATACGCACAAACCCTGAAAGCTACAGAAAATAAAGAAGAAGCAACCGAAGCTTTAAAAACATATTTCTCAAAATCTGAAAATAGTGAAAATTTGGCCAATTTTGAAAAGGAAGCTAAAATTTTAGAAAATGTTTCAGCAATTGGAAATCGTTTCGAAATTAAAAACTTAGCCATAAATACACCAAATTCAGAGTTTGGAGCAGTAAAATACAATGACAGTCTGGTTTTCGCAGGTGTAAAACTGAAGCCGGGATTATTTGATAAAAAATACAAATGGGATAATGCGACCTATTTGAATCTTGTAGCTGTACCAATCAAAAATATCAATTCACCAGATCAGATTACGCGTTATTTTTCGAATGAATTAAAAACCGGAATGCATGAGTCGAACGCTGTTTTTACAAAAGACGGCAAAACAATTTATTTTACGCGTAACAATTCTAAAAACGGCAGCAAAAGAAAAAATGAAGAAAAAATCTCAAACCTTCAGATTTTTAAAGCCGAATTGGTTAACGGAAAATGGACCAATATAGTTTCGCTTCCTTTTAATAGTGAAAATTATTCGGTAGAGCATCCTGCATTAAGTGCTGATGAAAAAGTATTGTATTTTGCTTCTGATATGCCGGGAACATTAGGTTCTTTTGATATTTTTTCAGTAAATATAAATCAGGGTGCTTTTGATACCCCAAAAAACTTAGGCCCTATGATAAATACAGATAAAAGAGAGCAATTCCCTTTTGTTTCAAAAGACAATAAACTTTATTTTTCATCAGATGGGCATTTAGGATATGGATCTCTTGATATTTTTGTTTCTGTAATTAAAGGAAAAGAATATGACAAGTCTGTCAACGTTGGTATGCCGGTTAATTCTAATTTAGATGATTTTTCATTCTATTTTGATTCAGATACAAAGGAAGGTTATTTTGCATCCAATAGAAAAGGAGGAAAAGGCAGTGATGATATTTATGAGTTAAAAGAAATTAAGGAGTTAATTGTTGAAGATTGCAAACAGTTTATTACAGGAGTAATAACAGATGCTGATACTAAATTAGCCTTAGAAAATGCCACCGTAGAACTTCAGGATTCAAATAAAAAACAGCTCAATTTAGTTAAAACAACTGTAGACGGAAAATTTAGTTTTACTGTGCCTTGTGAAACTTTCTATACTGTTTTGGCTTCTAAGGAAAATTATGCGAGCAACTCAAAATCATTGACTTCGGGTAAAATCAGAAATGCAAATAACGATGCGTCAATGACTTTAAAATCACTAGAAATCATTAAGAATGAAGAGAAACTGATTGCTGAAAATAAAAGAAAACAGGAACTTATTATAGAAGAAGAAAATAAGAAAAAAGAAGCTTTAGCAGTAATAGCTTTAAAGGAAGCAGACAAAAAAGCTAAAGAGGATAAAATTGCTGCTGCAGAAGTTAAGAAAAAAGAGAAAGTTGATCAGATTCTGGCTCAGGAAAAAGATGTCGTAAAAGACAAAGACAGGCTGATTATAAAAACGGATCCTATCTATTTTGATTACAATATGTGGTATATTCGAAAAGAATCAAAAGTGGTTTTGGGAAGGGTAGTAGAATTAATGAAGAAATATCCAGGAATGGTAATCGAAATTGGATCACACACCGATTCGAGAGGAAATGCTAAATTCAATGAAGATTTATCTCAAAAAAGAGCCAGTTCAACCAGGGAATTTATAATACAATCTGGTATTGAGGCTAAAAGAGTAACAGCTAAAGGTTACGGGGAATCTGTGCCCATTATAAAGTGTAAAACCGATGATGCCTGTTCAGAAGAAGAACACGAATTGAACCGAAGATCTGAATTTGTAATTAAAAATTTATAGATTTTGAATAATAAATTTAACTAAGAAGCCTTTTCATTGGCTTCTTTTTTATTATTTTTATGAAGATAACCATTAAATTAAAAATATTCAATTATGAGAAACCTAGTTTTATCTTGCCTGATTTTGCCTTTAATTGCATTACAAAGCTGTAAAAACGATGAAAAACAAAAAGCAGCTGAAGCAGCAAAAGCCGATGGAGAAAAGATTGTAAGTACACAATGCTATCAGGCAACTTATGAAAATGATATCATTGATTTAAAACTGAATACTTTAAAAAACGGAAAGATTAATGGTAACATGATAATGAAAGTTGTGGATACTCCGGAAAGAACGGGAGAAATTACAGGTGAATTTCATGGAGATACTTTATTTGCAGATTACACTTTTCATGATGCCACAAATAAAAATAATAAATTCAAAAACCCAATGGCATTTTTAAGAAAGGATAAACAACTTATTTTAGGAAACGGAACAATGCAGACTACAATGGGCGTAACGTATCTGGTAAAAGACAAACCGATTGACTTTGAACGTGTAAAATATAAATTTGTTAGCATTGACTGCGTTGATAAATAAAAAATTAAGAGAACAAAAATCCATAAAAAAAACCGTTTCAAACTAATGAAACGGTTTTACTATTTTTCGTTGAAATTATTTTTATAAAACTTCACCTTTAATCTTAAGAGCTACTCTTCCGTCAGGGTAATTTACAGCATTGGTTTCAACGGTAATCGTTTTACGGATTGGTCCTGCAGTCATGTTGTATTTTACGTCAATTTTCCCTTTTTTGCCAGGTAAAATAGCTGCGCTTGGTTTTGTAACGACTATCGTGCTTAGTGTTGATTGGGCAGAAATTATCGTTAAGGGAGCATCACCTGTATTTGTAAATTCAAAAGATCTGACAGCATTGTCACTTTTTGAAATTTTCCCGTAATCAATAGTGTTGTCCTGAGCTGAAAATTCAATTTTTGGACCGTTTTGAGAATAACCCGCTACGCTAAACAGTACGATTACAATAAATTTAATAACATTTTTCATTTTGAAATTGTTTTTAAGATAGGAGTAAATATACTTTCTTTTAATTAATACACAAATTATTAATTCGTTTTTTATAGTGTACTTAATTATTTACTTTTGCTGTCAGTTATAAGTACAAAAATTAAACCAATTTTTTGTTTAACTGTTTAATCGACATTTCATCTATCATTTTAGATTGAATTCTAAATAATGTCATTAGTGCAGTTAAATATCTAAAAAGTAATTTTTGAATAAATAAACATTGATTAAAACAATTAACAAATTCAACGATTAAACCTATTTAAATGACAATTCCAGCACAATTTGACGCTAAGACGATTGAGAGTAAATGGTATGATTACTGGATGAAAAATAACTATTTTCATTCAGAACCAGATCATAGAAGACCGTACACCATTGTAATTCCGCCGCCAAACGTCACTGGAGTCCTTCACATGGGACATATGTTGAATAATACGATTCAGGATGTTTTAATTCGTCGTGCTCGTCTTAAAGGATTCAACGCTTGCTGGGTTCCGGGAACGGATCACGCATCGATTGCTACTGAAGCAAAAGTAGTAGCGAAATTAAAAGCAGAAGGAATCAATAAAAACGATTTAACCCGTGAAGAATTCCTAAAACATGCCTGGGAATGGACAGATAAATACGGAGGAACCATCTTAGAGCAGCTTAAAAAATTAGGTGCTTCATGCGATTGGGAACGTACCAAATTCACTATGGATCCGGATATGTCTGCTTCTGTAATTAAATCGTTTGTAGATTTATACAACAAAGGATTAATTTACAGAGGATACCGAATGGTAAACTGGGATCCGGAAGCGAAAACAACTCTTTCTGACGAAGAAGTTATTTATGAAGAACAACAAGGAAAATTATTTTTCTTAAAATATAAAATCGAAGGTTCAGAAGATTTTCTGACCATTGCTACAACACGTCCGGAAACTATTTTTGGAGATACTGCCATCTGTATCAATCCGAACGATGAGCGTTTTACACATTTAAAAGGTAAAAAAGCGATCGTTCCAATTTGCAGAAGAGTAATTCCGATTATCGAAGACGAATATGTAGATGTAGAATTCGGAACAGGATGTTTGAAAGTAACGCCTGCTCACGACATGAACGATAAAACGCTGGGTGAAAAACACAACCTTGAAATCGTTGATATATTTAATGAAGATGCGACTTTAAATAGTTTCGGATTACATTATCAGGGAAAAGACCGTTTTGTAGTTCGTACAGAAATTGCAAAAGAACTGGAAGAAAGCGGAGCTTTGGCGAAGACCGAAATCCATTTAAATAAAGTGGGAACTTCAGAAAGAACCAAAGCCGTAATCGAGCCAAGATTATCAGACCAATGGTTCCTGAAAATGGAAGATTTAGTAAAACCGGCAATTAAATCAGTTTTAGAAACAGGAGATATTAAATTGCATCCAAAACGTTTCGAAAACACGTATGCGCACTGGTTAAACAACATCCGTGATTGGAATATTTCCCGTCAGTTATGGTGGGGACAACAAATTCCGGCATATTATTATGGAGACGGAAAAGAAGATTTTGTTGTTGCTGAAAACATTGAAGACGCTTTAGCATTAGCAAAAGAAAAAACCAACAACCAACAACTAACAACCGACAACCTAAAACAAGACGTTGACGCCTTAGATACCTGGTTCTCATCATGGTTATGGCCAATGTCAGTTTTTGGAGGTATAATGGATCCTGAAAGTGCAGACTTCAAATATTATTATCCAACAAATGACTTAGTAACTGGTCCGGATATTTTATTTTTCTGGGTGGCAAGAATGATCATCGCAGGTTACGAATATGCAGGAGAAAAACCATTTACAAATGTATATTTAACTGGTTTAGTTCGGGATAAGCAACGCCGTAAAATGTCTAAGTCTCTAGGAAATTCTCCCGATCCTTTAGATTTAATTGATGCTTTTGGTGCAGATGGTGTTCGTGTTGGATTGCTTTTAAGTGCTTCTGCAGGAAACGATATTATGTTTGATGAAGAATTATGTAATCAGGGAAAAGGGTTTTCAAACAAAATCTGGAATGCGTTTAAATTGATTAAAGGTTGGGAAGTTTCAGAAACTATTCCACAGCCGGAATCATCAAAAGTGGCAATCGAATGGTACGAAGCAAAATTGCAGCAGACTTTAGTAGATATTGAAGATAATTTTGAGAAATACAGAATTTCAGATTCATTAATGGCCATTTATAAATTGGTTTGGGATGATTTCTGTTCCTGGTTCTTAGAAATGATCAAACCGGCTTATCAACAGCCAATTGACAGCGTAACTTTCGCTAAAGCGATCGAAATGTTAGAAAGCAATTTGAAGTTATTGCATCCGTTTATGCCTTTCTTAACTGAGGAAATTTGGCAGTTAATCGCAGAAAGAACGCCTGAAGAAGCTTTAATTGTTTCAACCTGGCCGGAATTAAAATCTTTCGATGCAAAATTAATTACCGATTTTGAAAATTCTATTGAAGTGATTTCAGGAATTAGAACGATCAGAAAAGACAAAAATATTCCGTTCAAAGATGCAATCGAATTAAAAGGAATCAACAATGAAAATCTTTCGACTTATTTTGATTCCGTTGTAACGAAATTAGGAAACGTTTCAGCTTTCGAATATGTTTCTGAAAAAGTAGACGGCGCATTGTCTTTCCGTGTAAAATCAAATGAATATTTCATTCCGATTACTGGAAATATAGATGTCGAAGCTGAAATCAAAAAGCTAACAGAAGAGTTGAATTATACTAAAGGATTCCTGAAATCTGTAGAAGCAAAACTTTCAAACGAGAAATTCGTAAACGGAGCTCCGGAAAAAGTTTTAAACATTGAAAAACAAAAACAAGCCGATGCTTTGGCAAAAATTGCTACAATCGAGCAGAGTCTGGCTGGTTTAAAATAAAAAATTAAACTTAGTTTTTATACAAAACCCGACAGATTTTAAAAATTTGTCGGGTTTTATTTTGGGGCTAAAATGACTAATTTTTATTCAAAAAATATATGTGGTTTTTATGATTTTGTATTTTAAAATGATATAAATTTAATACGATTTTACACTATCTAAATTTTATTTTTTCAATGAAAAAAATCTTCTTTTTTATCTTTATTTCATGTCTCTTTTTTTCTTGCTCCAATAAAATTGAGAATGTTGAAAAATCTGTTTATTACTGGAAAAGTGACAGTTGGGACTTAAGTACAAAGGAAAGTACTATTTTAAAAGATTTAAAAATTAAAAAACTTTATATTAAGTTTTTTGAAATAGATCATAATGAAGCTTATGGAGATTTTCCGGTTTCTAAAACTTCTCTTCGTTTTTATCAACAGGAGGACCTTGATATTGTTCCAACCGTATATATTAAGAACGAAGTTTTTAAAAACACTAACAGAAAAAGGTTAGATACACTGGCAGATAATATTAATTTCCTGATTAATAAATATGCCAAAGATAAATTTGAAAGAGTAAATCCAATAAAAGAGTTTCAGATGGATTGCGACTGGACACTGACAACAAAGGATAATTACTTCTATTTTTTAAAGAAATTAAAAGAGATTTCGAAGAAAGAGATTAGCTGTACGTTACGATTATATCCTTACAAGTATCCCGAAAAAATGGGTGTTCCTCCAGTCGATAAGGCTATTTTAATGTGTTATAATTTGATTAATCCTTTAGAGAATCATTCTAAAAACTCCATTTTAGATATTGAAGAACTAAAGCTGTATCTCAATAAAAAAAGAAAATACCCATTGCATTTAGATATTGCATTGCCAACTTACTCCTGGATGCAGGTATATCAAAATGATCACTTTTATAAAGTAATTTATGATGGACAGAAAGAGATTTTAAAATCTTTAAAAGAGATAAAACCTTTGTGGTATGAAGTTAAAAAAGATACAGTAGTTGACGACTTTTATCTAAGAATTGGGGATAAGATTAAATATGAAAATTTAACTTCAGCGAAAATTAATGAGGCAATCGAAGTAATTAAAAAAAATGTTGATTTTGACGCAAATACTACAGTTACCTTATTTCATTTAGACGAAAAACAATTAAGCAATTACACCAATGAAGAACTTTCTGCTTTTTATAGCAACTTTAGTAGGTAATAGCATTTTTGCATGTGGTTTTTATCCGTTTGGAGAAGACATCCGATATTCTTTTTTAAACCCGGCAAAATTTAATTACTATTCTTATTCTGAATTTAATTATTCTTCTAATACATTTTATCCAAATGCAGATGGAGTTTATCCAAAAGGTGCAATTGATGAGAATGAAAAATTATGGATAAAATATTGCAATAATAAAGTTTCTGCTGAAGCGATACGAACTGTTTTATATGATTTTAAAGAGGAGGATATTAATGAAAAATCGTCGAATGAATTGCTTCAATATTTTTATAAAACTAAAAATATCGAAGCCATAAATTATTTAAAATTTGCTAAAACCTGCGAATTTTTCAATGGAACCTATGAAGATCCATGGGAAAGAAAGGAAAGTGTTTCGCTGCCAAAAAGAAGAGAACTGATTGATAAAGCTATTTTCATTTCTAATAAAACAAAAAATAAGGAACTTAGATTGAGATATACTTTTCTGGCGATAAGGCTGGCTTATTATAATAATGATTTCAATCAAATTAAATCCTTATTTGATACTGTTGTTAAGTCTCAGAAAAAAGATATCCTATATTATTGGAGCTTGTATTTCAGAACATTCGCAGAAAAAGATAAAGCTTTGGTAAATTTTTATGCAGCACAGGTTTTTGTAAATGCACCCGATAAGCGTTTTATGATCTCTCAGGTATTTGATGCTAAAATTTCTTTGGATGCTGTTTTGAAATATGCTAAAAACAATGAGGAAAGAGCAAATGTTTATTTTTTGGCAGGTATAAAAAAAAGCGATCAGGCATTATTTTGTTTAGAGCAAGTGTACAAATACAATCCGAAGTTTGAAGGTGTTTCATTTTTATTATTAAGAGAAATCAATAAAATTGAAGACTGGGTTTTTACGCCATATTATTCTTTATTTAATCCGTCTGTTTCAAAGTTTAGTTATTGGGGCGAAGATGATGATAAAAATAATTCAATACACGATATTTTAAATCGCCTACAAAATGACAGAGCTTACGCCGGTAAAGTATTACAGTTTATAAATAATGTAAACCTTAAAAAGATTAATGATCCCGTTTTATGGAAAATAGGTAAGGCGTATCTGTCATTTGTAACGAGAAATAATCAAAGTTGTTTAAATGAGATTACGGCGGTAGAAAAAAATATTTCTAAGAAAGATGCTCTTTATGATCAAATACAGATTATAAAAGCATTGGCATTAACTGCAAATCAGGAAAGTGGAAAAGCTTTGATTATGGAAGATGTGAAACCAATTCTTATTAAAAATCAAAAAAATAAAAAGTTTCTATTTGCTATTGGAAGAGAATTAGAATATAAAAAGAATAGAACTGATGCTGCTTTTCTGTATTCTAAACTTAATGATGTCAAGCAGGAATACGGAAATTATAATTATAAAGTTGCCCACTGGAAAAGTCCTAAGAACAAAAGAACATCTTATAGGGACTATTACTCAGATTATTTCGATTATATTGATGTAAGCTATTCTCCTGAACAAGTACAGGAAATTGTTTCGCAAATTGAAAATACAGACAATACTCTGGATTCATTTTCTAAATGGAAACAAAGTTATCTCAAAACTCAAATTCCAAGACTGTACGACCTGATTGGTACAAAATACATTCGCCAGAATAATTTAAAACTCGCAGCTAAATATTTTGCTAAACTAAATATTGATAAATTGGCGAACTATTCTGATTGTCTGTGGGAAAAGCCAAATTGTAAAGAATCTGATATGTTTGATGCAAATCCGTTCTTTGTACTTAAATATACACCTGAGTTTATTAAACAGGAGAAGCTTTTTAAATTAAATAAACGGAGTATTACAGAACATTTGATATCATATCTTAAAAAAGCATCTGATCCAAAAGAAGAAAATAAAGATTATTACTATTTTCTGGCAGCCAATGCTTATTACAATATGACACAAAATGGCAATTCATGGATGATGCGTCGTTACTACTGGCATAGTTACACTGATGATGCTCCCTTTGAAGATGAAAAAGAATTTTATGAAAGTAATCTGGCACAAGAATATTATCTTTTAGCATTAAAAAATGCAAAAACAAATCAGTTTAAAGCCTTATGCTTAAGGATGCTTGGGCGTTGCGAAAAGAATAAACTGGAATATCAGAATCCAAATGATTATGATAACAGAATTGAAAATTATGATGATTTTCTATTGAATAAAAACAGATATTATCAGGATTTAAAATCAAATTATTCAGATGATTATGAAATCTTAATGTCAAGCTGTAGTTCTTTTGAAGAATATTTTAAATTCAGAAGATAAATTAAACCCCGGCAGAATTTTTAAATCCTGTCGGGGTTTATAAATATTTTTAGAATGTGATTTATTTCTTATTAAGCTCTTCTGCTTTTTGTTCCCAATGTGTTTCAAGTGCACTGTAATCAACTGGATTTGCAGGTTTTTGATAAGATAACCTGCCCGATTCAAATGCCCTGACGAGAATGCTTTCTATCAGATAATCCTCGTTGACTTCAAAAGGTTTGTATTCCCTTTTTAAACTAATGTCAAACATGTTGGCGGTTGCGTTTGATACAAATGCCTTAAAACCGCTTTTTAAGGTTTTAACTAATTCATATGTTGTTATTCCGGTTTGTCGATTAATTAGTTTGACCAAAATCTGTCCTTGCTTTCGCGAAAGCTTTTTTAGTCTTGCTTCAAACTCATTGTTAAGATAATCTTCAACGATTTTAAAATATTTTTTCTTTTCACGACTGGTTTTTAAACGGGCCATACCATTATTTAAGGCCGTCAATCTGTCTGCTGCCAGTCTAGCGTAAGGATATACTTTATACACCCTGTTTTGAAGAATCAGGAATTGCTTTTTGGCTTCGGGATCTAGTTTTTCTTTTGAAAGGATAATTTCCGGTAATTCAATAGTATCACCCAAAATAGAATCATTTTCAGTGAGGGTATAGCCCATTTCTGAAGTTTCTTTGGGAGTAATCTGCGCTTTAGCAGCGAAAGAAATCAAAAGAAAACATAAAATACAAGTTGTAAATCTCATCGAATATATATTTAAGTGTAAAATTATACATTATATACACAACTGTAATACCAAATTTATAAATTAGCAAAAAATATTTTTATGAGTACAAAATCTATCTTGAAAGATACGTCAATTGCTTTCCTGGAAAGCTACCTAAATAATGCTTCACCTACCGGATATGAAAGTGAAGGGCAAAAACTTTGGATGAATTATTTAAAACCTTATGTTGATACTTTTATTACTGATACGTACGGAACTGCTGTTGGAGTTATAAATCCTGACGCTCCTTTTAAGGTTGTAATTGAAGGTCATGCAGATGAAATTTCATGGTATGTTAATTATATTACAGAGGACGGTTTAATATATGTAATTAGAAACGGAGGATCTGATCACCAGATTGCGCCTTCAAAAAGAGTAAATATCCACACTAAAAAAGGCATTGTAAAAGGTGTTTTTGGATGGCCTGCAATTCACACCCGTCTACGTGATAAGGAAGAGATTCCAAAATTAAGTAATATTTTTATTGATTTAGGTTGTGAGACCAAAGAGCAAGTTTTGGAAATGGGTGTTCACGTGGGTTGTGTGATAACGTATCCTGATGAATTTATGATTTTGAACGAAAATAAATTTGTCTGTCGTGCTATTGACAACAGAATGGGCGGCTTTATGATTGCCGAAGTAGCTCGTTTGTTAAAGGAAAACAATAAAAAACTTCCTTTCGGTTTATACATTGTCAATTCTGTTCAGGAAGAAATTGGACTTCGTGGCGCCGAAATGATTGCGCAAACCATTAAACCAAATGTTGCCATTATTACAGATGTTTGCCACGATACAACCACTCCAATGATTGATAAAAAGGTTGAAGGCGATCTTAAAATGGGTAAAGGTCCTGTAATTGCCTATGCACCGGCAGTTCAAAATAATTTACGTGATTTAATTGTAGACACGGCTGAAGAAAAAAATATACCTTTTCAGCGTCATGCAACTTCCAGAGCTACGGGAACTGATACTGACGCATTTGCTTACAGTAATGGTGGTGTAGCTTCAGCATTGATTTCGCTCCCATTGCGTTATATGCATACGACTGTAGAAATGGTTCACAAAGAAGATGTTGAAAATGTTATTCAGCTGATTTATGAGTCATTACTGAAAATAGAAAACAATGAAACTTTTTCTTATTTCAAATAATAGTTAAATAAATTCAGTTGTTTTAATATTTTTTAGTGAATGAAAAGAATTATAGTAATTTTAATTGTGATGCTTTCAACTTGTGTTTATTCACAAGAATCAAAAGAAAGAAATTGGGGCATAAAAATTAATCCAGTTCAATTAATTGATATCGCTTCATTTCCAACTTTACAATTATCTGTTGAACGAAAAATAAATTACTATTCAAGTTTGAATGTTGAAGTTGGCTATCAACTTTATGATGTTTCAAATACAGATACCATTTTTTTTAAGGAAAAAGGATTTAAAACCAATATCGAAGGGCGAATTTATTTGCAAAAACTGTTTAATTCAAGGGTTAAATCTAAACGAAGTGAGTTGTACGCCGGTATTCAGGTATTTTATAGAGAGAATCAGACAAATAGCTTTATAAGATATGTTGCGACTGATCCAGTAAATGAAGACGAGTATATTGATGAATATGTTGATGATTTTGGAGTTAAGAAAAACGCTAAAGGAATTAATTTAACTGTTGGTAATCAATTTTCATTTGCAAGATTTATTTTAGAACCATTTGTAGTATTTGGCTATATGTATAGAAATACAAGCAATACCGATCTTGATTATGATGAAAGTAAACATTCTCTGAATATGAATCATGCTTTTTTTTTTAGGTAGTGATTTAGAAAGTAATTCAGGAAGTATATTCAATTTTGGACTTGGTTGCAGGGTGGGGCTTAGATTTTAAATACATAAAATCTTAATATGAAGATTGCTATATCAAGAGGGTTTGAGATTTGTTTTTAAGTTTTTTAAACTTGAAATTATTGTGAAAACTGAAATATTGCTATCGCAGAGATTGACGGGCAGATTAACTAATAAAAACAAGCATGAAAATTTTACTGCTCGAAGACGATTTTACTTTATCCAAAGAAATAGCGGTGTTCTTTGCTTCAAAAGAATTTGAGTGTGTTCCTTATTATGATGGTGCATTGCTGTTAAGGAAATATTTTCCGTATGATTATGATCTGATCATTCTCGATATTAATGTTCCCGGTACAAACGGAATCGAAGTTTGTAAAAAAATCAGGGAAGCCGATAAAAAAACGCCTATTATCATGCTGACCGCTTTTAGCGAAATCGAAGACAAACTGGCTTCCTTTGACAGTGGTGCCGATGATTATCTGGTAAAGCCTTTTCATTTTGAAGAATTATTTGCCCGAATTTCTTCTCTTTTAAGACGAAAAGAAATTCCGCAGCAGGCAGAAGATAAGATTGTTATTCAGAATCTGGAAATTGCAGAATCCGAAATGAAAGTATTCCGCGCAGGCGAAGAAATTAAACTTACGCCTAAAGAATTTAAACTCATTCTGATTTTGGCTCAGGCCAAAGGGAAAGTGCTTTCAAAACAATTTATAGCCGAAAAACTTTGGGATTATCACATCGAAACCAATCAGAATACAATTGAAGTTTACATCAATTTTCTTCGAAAAAAAATTGATAAAGACCACGAAACAAAACTAATTCGTACCAAAATTGGTTACGGATATTATCTAAGCGATCAGGAATGACATTAAAAAACAGGATATCACTTTTAGTAAGTCTGCTCTTTACAATCCTTTTTGGGCTGGCTTCGACTGTGATTTTTGTTTTGTATTCTAATTTCAGAAAAGAAGAATTTCGGGATCGTTTAGAAATAAAAGCGCTTTCAAATATAAAACTTCTAGTAAATGTAAAAGAAGTTGACGATCAGCTTTTAAAAATGATTGACCAGAATTCAATCAATAAATTGTATGATGAAAAAACACTGGTTTTCGATTCCCATTTCAAACTCATTTACAGTAGTATTGATGATGCCAAAATTGACTGGTCTGTCAACGATTTAAAATACCTTAAAAAACATAAAACGTTTTTTAAGCAACAGGGAGATTACGAAGTTTACGGTGTTTTTTATGATACCAAAGACAAGGATTTTTATGCCTTAATATCCGCGACAGATGATTATGGCAAACGAAAATTACTTTTTTTAAGATATACCTTAATTATTTCTTATATCTTTTTCACCTGTATCTGCTGGGTTTTAACCTCTTTAATGGTAAAAAAAGCCATGAATCCGTTAAGTATTTTTCATCAGAAGATTAAAAATATAAACGAGAACAATCTGGATACCCGTGTTGAATCCAAAAGCAATAAAAACGAAATTGATCTGATTGCCAATGAGTTCAATTTTATGATGGACAGAATCGAGGTTTCGTATCAAAAACAAAAAGAATTTACCGCCCACGCTTCTCATGAACTCAGAACTCCTTTGTCGAGAATAACAGCGCAAATTGAAAATACAATTGCCGATTCGGGAACATCCATTAAAGGAAAAACTTTTTTAAACACTATTTTATCAGATGTCAATCATTTGTCAGAACTGATTAATTCTTTACTGGTATTGTCAAAAATAGATACCAATACAACTGGAAACAATGAAATTCACCGAATGGATGAAATTCTGTTTTCGGCCATTGAAAATTTAAATAAAACCTTTCCTGATTTTGTTATTCTTTTTGAAATAGAAGAAAGTGAGAACCTCGATACGGCTTTAGAAATCAAAGGAAATAAAAACCTTTTAGAAATTGCACTGAGTAATGTTCTAAAAAATGCCTGTGTTTATTCTGACAACAAACAGGCAAAAGTCAAAATTAGTACTCAGGAAAATCATTTGGTCATCTCGGTTTTAAATACCGGAAAAACGCTGAGTGAAAAGGAACAAAAAAATCTTTTCCAGCCTTTTATGCGTGGCGAAAATTCAAAAGGAACGTCCGGTTTTGGACTGGGCTTGCGTATTGTAAACCGAATCTTAATGCTTCATAATGCAAAAATCAGGTATAGTATACCTTCAGAAAATACCAACTTGTTTCAGTTGATTTTTGATTAATCAAACCTCCACCTCCTTAATTTTTTAAGCACTTTTTAAGGTCTTTCTTAAGGTGTCTTAAAGTCTCCCGATAGCATATTTGTATCAAATAAAAATGATACAATGAAAAAGTTATTTGCATTATTCCTGCTGATTGCCATGAATCAGATGGTTCTGGCTCAAAAAACAGTCACTTTAGAAGATTGTGAAAGTCAGTTTTTAAAAAACAACCTCTTCCTGCTGGCTTCGCATTACAACGTCGATGCCTCAAAAGCGCTGACGATTCAGGCTCGGATCTGGGATAACCCAGTGATTTCGGCAGAATTAAACGCTTACAATCCTGATCGTGATAAATATTTTGATATAGGAAAACAAGGTCAGAAAGTATTTGGCATCGAACAGCTGATTTATCTGGGCGGTAAAAAACGCAACGAAGTAAAGTTAGCGAAAACCAATGAACAGCTGGCAGAACTGCAATTCAATGATTTGCTAAGAACACTGAAACTACAATTACGTAAAAGTTTTTATACGGTTTATTACAATTCAAAAAGTCTGGAAACCACAGACAAACAATTGGCTCACATTGAAGATTTAATCAATTCCTATTCAGTTCAGGCGCAAAAAGGGAATATTCCTTTGAAAGATGTTGTTCGTCTGCAGTCGCTTTATCTTAATTTCAAGAACGAGCGAATGGAAGTAGTAAATAACAATATAGAAGAACAGGCGAATCTGAAATTGCTTATGAATTCTACCGAAGAAATTGTTCCGAATGTTTCAAAAGATGAATTCAGCAAATACTTAAAAACGATTGATTTCGATTTAAAATCTTTTGAAAATGAAGCCATTGCTAATAGACCGGATTATCTCGCAAAACAAAAAGAAATCGATGCTAATGAATTAAACGTAAAATGGCAAAAATCGCTTTCCGTTCCGGATATCACTTTAGGAGCCAAATACGATCAGCGAAGCGGCGCTTTTAATAATGAGGCGAATTTGACTGTTGGAATTCCGTTGCCGCTTTGGAATCAAAATAAAGGAAATATTAAGTACGCAAAGACCATTCTGGAGCAATCAAAAATTGAAAAGCAAAATTTTGAACTGCAGCTTCAGACTGAAATTACATCCGCCTGGAATAAATGGGACGAATCGCGTAAAAACTATGTGGTGATAAAACCAACCGTGAACTCCGATTTTGAAGCCGTTTACAACGGAATCCTAACCAATTTCCAGAAACGAAACATCAGCTTATTAGAATTTACCGATTTTATGGAAAGCTACAATCAGGCAAACATTCAGGTAAACGAGCTAAAGAAAAAACTGGCGCTGTCTGCAGAAGAACTCAACAGTACAATCAATAAAGACTTATTTTAAAACCAAATAAAATGAAACATAAACTAATTATCGGAATTGCAATTGTGAGTTTATCCATTGCAGGCTGTAAAAAAGAAATAGAAAATCCGCAGATCAATACCTCTTTTGCTTTAAGCGATAACATGCTAAAAACGACAACAACAGCAGTTGCTCAAACACAGCCCGTAACAAACGAATTGAGTTTTTACGGTAAAATTACGGCCGACAACAATAAAATGATCGATGTTTATCCGCTTGTAGGAGGAAACGTAATCAAGGTAAATGTAGAGCTTGGCGATTATGTAAAAAAAGGTCAGGTACTGGCAACTATAAAAAGTACTGATATTGCCGATTTCGAGAAACAATCGCTCGATGCCAAAAGTGATTTGCTGGTTGCTAAAAATAACCTGAAAGTGGCTCAGGAACTATTTGATGGAAAATTAAACTCTGAAAGTGATGTGCTTCAGGCAAAATCTGAAGTGAATAAAGCACAGTCGCAATTAAGCAAAGTTCAGGAAACGTATAAAATCTATAATATCAAAGCTGGTTCCATTTACGAAGTAACAGCACCAATCAGTGGTTTTGTGATTCAAAAAAGCATCAATCAGGATATGCTTTTGCGCTCTGACCGCTCAGAAAATATTTTTGACATTGCCGAAATAAGCGAAGTCTGGGCTATGGCAAACATTAATGAAATCGACATTAATAAAGTAAAATTAGGAATTGATGCAGATGTGACAACCATAAGTTATCCTGATCAGGTTTTTAAAGGAAAAGTAGATAAAATTTTTAACGTGATTGATCCGGAAACCAAGGCGATGCAGGCAAGGGTTAAATTGCAAAACCCGGGATTTTTACTGAAACCGGATATGAATGCCAACATCAAATTATCTTTTAAAGAAGATAAATCGATGATTGCAATTCCGAGTGACGCTATTGTTTTCGATAAAAGTAAAAACTTCGTCATGATTTTCAAAGACCGAAATAACATCGAAACCAGACAAGTTGAGGTTTACCGAGTGGTTGGAAAAACTACCTACATCTCAAGTGGTTTAAAAGAAAATGAAAAAGTCATTACCAACAATCAGTTATTTATTTACCGTGCTTTAAACGAATAAGACATGAACAAATTCATACGAAATATTATTGCTTTTTCGCTCAAGAACAAAGCATTTACCTTTTTTTGGGTGGGATTACTGGCTGTTGCAGGATTTATTTCCTTCAAAAATATGCCCATTGACGCTTTTCCGGATGTAACGAATACTCAGATTATCATCATTACACAATGGAACGGAAAAAGTGCCGAAGAAGTAGAGCGTTTTGTGACTTCTCCTATTGAAATTTCCATGAACTCGGTTCAGAAAAAGACCAGCGTACGAAGTATTACCATGTTTGGTTTATCGGTTATCAAAATCATTTTTGATGATGCAGTCGATGATACTTTTGCCCGTTTTCAGGTCAATAATTTATTAAAAAACGTTACGTTGCCTGATGATGTCGAACCCGATGTTCAGCCGCCATATGGTCCAACAGGTGAAATTTTCAGATATATAGTAAAAAGTGACAGCCGTGACAGTCGTGAATTATTAACGTATCAAAACTGGCTGATCGACAAACAGCTTCGTTCTGTTCCGGGTGTGGCCGATTTGAATGTTTTTGGAGGTCAGACTAAAACGTACGAAGTTGGTGTTGATCCCGTTAAATTAGCAAAATACAATATTACGCCGCTTCAGGTTTATAATGCTGTTGATACAGGAAATTTGAATGTTGGTGGTGATATCATCGAAAAAAACGGACAGGCTTTTGTGGTTCGTGGAGTTGGACTTTTAAAATCCCGAAAAGATATTGAAAATATCATCGTTGATCAGGCGGGAGGAAATCCGATTTTGGTTAAAAATTTAGCTTCTGTTTACGAAAGTTCAATGCCAAGAGTAGGACAGACGGGTATTGGAAACAATGATGATGCTGTCGAGGGAATTGTCGTGATGCGTAAAGGCGAAAACGCTCAGGAAACTTTGGCTTTAATCAAAGACAAAATCAAGGATTTAAATGAAAATGTACTTCCTAAAGACATTAAAATAGAAACTTTTTACGATCGTGATAATCTGATGAATTTCACGACAGAAACGGTAATGCACAATTTATTTGAAGGAATTATTCTGGTTACCTGCGTTGTGTTTCTTTTCATGGCCGACTGGAGGACTACTTTTACAGTTTCGATTGTGATTCCACTTTCTTTATTGTTTGCATTTTTATGCCTGAAAATGATGGGAATGAGCGCCAACTTACTGAGTCTGGGTGCAGTCGATTTCGGAATTATTATTGACGGTGCGGTGGTAATGGTCGAAGGATTGTTTGTGGTTTTGGATCACCGTGCGCATCAATTAGGAATGACAGCTTATAATAAAATTGCAAAAGGTAGTCTGATTAAGAAAACCGGAACAGAAATGGGTAAAGCCATCTTCTTTTCTAAGTTAATCATTATTACAGCTTTACTGCCTATATTTTCTTTTCAGAAAGTAGAAGGAAAAATGTTCTCGCCTTTGGCCTTTACGCTAGGTTTTGCTTTAATGGGAGCTTTGCTTTTTACTCTGACACTCGTACCGGTTTTGTCACACATTCTTTTAAACAAAAATGTAAAAGAAAAAAACAATCCTTTTGTGAATTTTTGGGACAGAATCGTAGGGAAAGGTTTTGCGTGGACATTCAAACACAAAGTAAAATCATTAGTTATTTCAATTTCGATTATTGCTGCAACATTCTTTTCGGCTTCGTTTTTAGGTACCGAATTTTTACCTCAGTTAAACGAAGGTGCTTTGTGGGTAACTGCAGAGTTGCCAATGAGCACGTCGCTTCCTGAAAGCGTACAGACAGCGGCACTGATCAGAAAAGATCTGGAAACTTTTCCCGAAGTAAAAAAAGTACTTTCACAAACCGGAAGAAGCAATGACGGAACAGACCCGAACGGTTTTGGATTTATACAGCTTCAGGTAGATTTAAAACCTAAATCAGAATGGACGCGTAAAATCAATATGGATGAGCTGATTAACGAAATGGACCAAAAACTAAAAGTACATCAGGGAATTACCTATAACTATTCGCAGCCGGTTATTGACAATGTAGCCGAATCTGTAGCGGGTTTTAAAGCTTCAAATGCAGTGAAAATTTATGGTGATGATTTGGATAAACTGGATGAATTATCAAATGAGGTTTTAGCGAAAATCAAAAATATTCCGGGTATAAAAGACGTCGGAATTCTGAGAAACGTTGGTCAGCCTGAAATCAGTGTGATTCTGGACAGAGAAAAAATGGCGGCTTACGGTGTAACTTTGGGTGACGCCCAGGCTGTTTTAGAATTGGCTTTTGGAGGAAAAACAGCAACTCAAAAGTATGAAGACGAAAAGAAATTCGATGTAAGGGTTCGTTTTTCCAAAGAATATAGAAAAGATGAAGAGGATTTAGCCGAATTAAAAGTGCCAACAATCAGCGGCGCCAAAATTCCGTTGAAAGAAATATGTGATATTAAAACCGTTACTGGCCCGGCTTTTATTTACAGGGATAATACCAAACGATTTATTGGTGTGAAATTCTCTGTTCGTGATCGTGATCTGGGAAGCACAATTGCCGAGGCACAGGAAAAAGTAGCCGAAGTGAAAATGCCGGCAGGTTATACGACAGGCTGGACAGGTGAATTTGAAAATCAGGTTCGTGCGAGTGCGCGTCTCGCTCAGGTCGTACCCATCAGTTTAATTGGAATTTTTGTACTGCTGTTCATTCTATTTGGAAATATAAAAGATTCACTGCTCGTTTTGTCTAATGTTCCGTTTGCCATAATCGGAGGAATTATAGCATTGCACTTGACGGGAATGAATTTTGGAATCTCGGCAGGGGTTGGTTTTATAGCCTTACTCGGAATCTGTATTCAAAACGGGGTTATCCTGATATCCGAATTCCATCATAATCTGAAGGCTAAATTTTCACTCGAAGAATCTATTTCCATGGGAGTAAAAGCCAGAACGAGAGCCGTAGTGATGACAGCGTTAATGGCTTCAATCGGTTTGTTACCTGCTGCAATTTCAACAGGAATTGGTTCAGAGTCGCAAAAGCCATTGGCCATTGTAATCATTGGAGGATTAATCACAGCAACAGTTTTAACCTTATTGGTTTTCCCAATTCTGTTCTGGATTTTCAATCGTAAAAAGCACGCTCCAATCGAATAATAGTAATAGTTGGTTATTTTAATTTGGGGAGAAAAGCATCATTATTTTTATAATGGTGCTTTTTGTATTATACAGAAATAGTAATGAGAGGATATTAATTTTCAGAAGCTGATCCCGCTGTCCCTTATATCTTTTATGGTGAACCCCACCATAAAAGGATGCCAGTCCCATCGGGGCTAAAAAGACCTAAAAATAAAAACGACCTTCTGCTCAGGAAGGTCGTTTTATTACTAACTCAAAAACTCTTTAAACTTTTAGGTTTAAACTCTTATTTTAATTCTTTCAAAATGGCAATTGCATCTGTAGCATTTGATAATTGTGCATATTTTAAAGCAGTATACCCTCTTTCATTTTTGTCATTCGGGCGTGCTCCGTTTGCTAATAAAATTTTCATGATTTCTACCTTGTTTGATCGGGCGGCAATCATTAAAGGCGACATATCTTCAGATATCTGATTTACATCAGCTCCATATTCGATAAATTTTTTAACCACTTCAATATCTCCTTTGCTAATTGCAATGTTCAATGGAGATACAAAATAAGCTGATAACTCTACCTGGTTTTTTACTGATGGCTCATTATTTGAAGCCATTGAAACATTTGTAAATGCTACTAATGCTAATCCTAAATAAATTACTGTTTTTTTCATGATGATTGATTGTTCGTTAAATGATTGATTGATGATTTTTAAATTGTGTGTAAATGTAATTTTATTTTTTGTATTATGTATTGCAAGGTACTTTGTTTTAACTAATTATTAACATTTATTTAACAAACTGAGTCAGTAGCCTTAAATGTCTAATAACAGGTTTTATATATAGACGATGATTAAATTAATATGTTACAGTTTCTGAGAAAAAGATATATAAAATCTTATAAAAAAGGAAAATTTTTAATTGGTGGTTTATCTTTTTTTAACTTTACAATATTTCCAAACTTTACAAAAGACTACTATTAACCTTTAAACCACAGAATTATGTTAGTCATCAAAAGAATCTTAATTGTCCTTATTTTGATTGTATCGATTGTATTAATTGCAGCTTATTTCATGCCCAAAGAATACGCTGTTACGAAAGAAATTACGATTAATAAACCAGTTGATTCGGTTTTTAATTATGTCAGATATTTAAAAAACCAGAACAAGTTTAGTGTCTGGGCTAATATTGATCCTAAAATGAAATCTACGTACAGAGGAACAGACGGAACTGTAGGTGCCATTTCTGCATGGGAAAGTGATGTTAAGGATGTTGGTGTTGGTGAGCAGGAAATCACAAAAATTACTGAAGGAAAACGTCTGGATTTTGCTTTACGTTTTAAAAAGCCAATGGAGGATACAGCCCAGGGATTTATGTCTACAGAAGCAGTACCCGGAAATCAAACTAAAGTAAAATGGGGAATCAAAGGTGTTTTTCCGTATCCCATGAATATTATGATGCCCATGATGAAAATGGATCAAATGATTGGTAATGATTTGCAAAAGGGTTTAGAAAATTTAAAAACAAAAATGGAACAATAATAATTTTGCTACAGATTTTTAAATCATTTCAATTTGAAAATCTGTGGCTAAAAAACTATTTCAATCTGAATTTCTTTTGATAGACATTCTTCAAATTATTTTCAAATAACGTATAAGGATCGTCATAAAACTTTATAAAATCAGGGACACTTAACTGGCCAGGGAAAGGTGCATAATAATGTGTCGGACTTGTAATATCGTTACGCCAGACCAAAACATAAGCCAGTTCTAACTTTTCCGATTGCAATGTTTTTAATAGTGTTTGTGTCCACCATGTAGAATTTGGAATAGATTCTAAACCTGTCTCTGTAAAAGCGGCTAATTTTTTCTTTTTGATTGCAATACCTGAAATTATTTTCAATTTCTTCTTAGCTGCTTCCAGATCATACTTGCCCTCACGTCCAAAATCTCCGTAATCATCCATTCCAAAGAGATCTACGTAATCATCTCCGGGATATCGCTCCAAATATTCTTCTTCAGAATTAAACCGATTATCTGGTGAAAAAGCATAAATAAAATTATGAACCCCCAAAGTATCTCTCAAATAAGAAACTGTAAATTGCCAGACAGTTATAAAATCTTCACGGAAAGTATATTTTTTACCCCACCAGAACCAGTCGCCATCAAATTCATGAAAAGGTCTGAAAATCATAGGAGCTAATTTGCCGTCTTTTGCTTTAACCGAATGAGCAAAATCGGCAATGGTTTTTAAAATTTCTTTGTATTCTTGGTGATGAGAACCACCAGGCTTAATTAAAGAAATTGAAGCAGTCGAAATTCCGTCTTTCCAATAAAAACCTCCATCTGATGCCGGATTATTAAAATGCCAGGACACAGTAGTAATTCCGCCCCGTCCATAAGTATCAATTACATTTTTTTTTAACCTTTCTTTCTCTTTTTCAGTCTTCTCTTTTGATTGTCCGGAAAAGTCACTGAAATCAATTCCCACAACTGCAGGATGTGAACCGGTTACTAATTTGACATCTGACTTATTATTTTCATTAGACCATCCATGTCCATATTCCAGTGCATGCTGATGCCCAAATAAAATATGTTCTTTTGAAATCAGTTTTAAATTGTTGTATAAATTCTTAGTTTCCTTTGTTGCATTTTTATCAATTTGTGCAAAAAGAAAATGCCCTGCTGTCATTAACACAATTAGCAAGGCATTTTTTTTATTTGGAAATATATTCATGGTTTAAATGGTTAATTTAAACCCGAAAATTACTCTTTTGAAGCAAGATATTCTGATACATTTTTATCAATACGTTGGTCAATATTATCAATATCAGCCTTAACGAATTTTTCTCCTAAAATATTCTCGTATAATTCAATATATCTTTCAGATACTGATTCAATGTAAGCATCCGTCATTTCAGGAATCTGCTGACCTTCCTGTCCCTGAAAACCGTTTTCGATCAACCAGCGTCGTACAAACTCTTTTGATAATTGTTTTTGCTCTTCGCCTTTGTCTTGTCTTTCCTGATAACCATCTGCATAAAAATAACGGGAAGAATCCGGAGTATGAATTTCGTCAATTAAAACAATAACACCTTCTTTTGTTTTTCCGAATTCGTATTTAGTATCCACTAAAATCAAACCACGCTCTGCAGCAATTTCTGTTCCTCTTTGAAATAAATCACGTGTGAATTTCTCCAAAACAATATAATCTTCTTCAGAAACAATTCCTTTTGCAAGAATGTCTTCGCGTGAAATATCTTCATCATGTGAACCATTATCAGCTTTTGTAGTTGGTGTAATAATTGGTTCAGGGAATTTATCATTTTCTTTTAAGCCTTCTGCCATAGATACTCCACAGATCTGTTTTCTTCCTGCAGCATATTCTCTCGCAGCATGTCCTGAAAGGTAACCGCGAATTACCATTTCTACTTTAAAAGGCTCGCACAAATGCCCAACAGCAACGTTTGGATCCGGAGTTGCAATCAGCCAGTTCGGAACAATATCTTCAGTCAATTCCATAAATCGTGTAGCAATCTGATTTAAGATTTGCCCTTTGTACGGAATTCCTTTTGGTAAAACCACATCAAATGCCGAAAGCCTGTCAGTAGCGACCATTACTAAAAGTTCATCATTAATATTATAAACTTCTCTAACTTTTCCGCGGTAAACTGATTTCTGGTTTTGGAAATTAAAATTTGTGGTTGTGATTGTATTGCTCATTTTCCTTGGTTGTATTGTTTTATAAATGCAAATTTAAAATTATTTCACATAGTTACACCATTAAACGGATTAGATAAATTAGAAATCGTATTAAAATTCAAATAAAAAAAATCCCTGAGTTAGTATTTCAGGGATTTAAAGTTCTAAATTATATAAATTAGCTTGAAGCCAATTCTTTATCAAGTATTTTTGACGCAATATATCTCGCCACACCATCTTCGGCATTGGTTTTTATAACTTCCAAATCGGGCAAAGTTTCTTTCAATAAAGCCGGAGCATTTCCCATGATTAAGCCTTTTCCTGCCGCTGATAACATCTGAACATCGTTGAATCCATCTCCAAAACATACAGCTTCTTTCAATGTAAAGCCTTCTTTTTCAAGAGCCCTCTCAATAGCTACCGCCTTATCAATTGACTTATCCATAAATTCCAGACAAGTTGGCAAGCTAAATGCATGATGTAAATGTTCTGAAGAATTTGCCAGAACAGCATCTTTTAATTTCACTAATTTTTCATGGTTATCACACGAAAAGAAAATTTTAATAGCTCCAAAATCTTCCAATGTTTTATAATCAACTAATTCGGGATGATATTTTAATTCAGCCTGAAAAGCATTTAGTTTTTCGCTCACTTTATTGGTTTGCCAAACATTCTCTTTGAATAAAACTACTGTAATTTCAGGATCAATTTCAACATTCAAAGCTGCTTTTACAACATCACTGTCTAAATTAAAAGAAAACAATTCTTCTTTTTCCGGCGAATGAATTCTGGCTCCGTTTGAACTTACTAAATAAACAGGGACTTCAAGCGTTTCGATAATAGCCATCGCATCAAGATGATGGCGTCCTGTTGCTACAACAATAAGATAATTTTGATTGTGAAGTTCCTGAAAAATGGATTTGGTGTAATCTGAAATTCGGTGTTGAGGGTTGAGTAAAGTACCGTCTAAATCGCTTACTACAACTTTTATATTTTTAAGCTTAGTCATATTAATAATCAAATATTTATGAAGTGCAAATTTACCGCTTTCTGGCGGGAAGAACAAAGTTTAAATGATTCTAAAGCCCGAATTAAGGGAAGTTTATTATTTATTTAACTATTTGCTTATCTAAGTATAAGTTTTACGATACTGATTTTAAATCATATTTTCATTCCTTTTTTTTCTTTAAATAATCAGAAGGAGATATTTTGTAATATTCCTTAAAGCAGGTGCTAAAATATCCTGCACCATTAAATCCGACTTTATAAGCAATGTTTGCGATATCAGTTTCACCTGCATCCAGAAATTGTTTTGCTCTTTTTAAACGAAGTTCGCTGACAAATTCTACCGGCGTTATATTGGTAAGGCTTTTAAATTTTCTGTAAAAGGTCACCCTTGACATATTTAGTGTTTTTGCAATAACATCAATATTAAATTTCGGATCATTCAGGCTATTTTCTACTAAAGTTATAATGTCTTTTAAAAACTGCTGATCCTTGGTTGTAATGACAATTTCCCCAGGATTCAGCTCAATCTTTTTTGCATCATTTTGTAGACTATCAAAAATTTTCTTTCTGAATTTTATTAAATTTTGGACAGAAGCAATTAGAAAATCTGTTTCAAAAGGTTTTGTAATATAATAATCTGCCCCATAATTCAATCCTTCAATTTTACTTTCAACAGATGATTTTGCCGTTAATAAAATTACCGGAATATGGCTGGTTTCTGTTGTGTTTTTAATTTTGTCTAATAATTCTATACCATCCATTTCAGGCATCATAATATCACTGATTATTAAATCCGGAAGTTTATCTGTCGCAATAAGCAAACCTTGCTTCCCGTTTTCAGCTTCCAAAATTTGGAAGAAACGCTGTAATTGGTTTTTTAAAAATTTCCTTAATTCAGGGTTATCTTCTACAATAAGAACCAAAGGGAGTTTTGAGTTACTTTCCTGAAGCTGATTTTCATCACTTTGTTCATCAATAACGAAATGTTTTTCTAATTTTTCTTCAGCAAAATTTGGTATAGCAGGGGGATTGGTTTTTAAAATTTTATTGCTTAAATCTATTTCTATGCAAACAGTCAGACCTTTATAATCATTATTAATGGCATAGATAGTGCCCTGATGTAATTGTATATATTCCCTGCAAAGCGCAAGGCCAATTCCAGTGCCGACATTTTTATTTTTATCGGTATTGGTTTCATAATAAAGTTTAAAAATATCCTCCAATTTATTTTCTTCTACACCAACACCCTGGTCAATAACATTAATTTTTAGAAGGTTATTATTTTCGACTTTTAATTCGATTATGATGCTACTGTTATTAGGAGAAAATTTAATAGCATTCGATAATAAATTATAGATTACAATATCCATTTTTGCTCTGTCGAGATTTACAATAAGCTTTTCAGAGCCGGATTGGGCTTTAATTTTGATATTTTTCTCGTGTGCTGCCTGAGAAAATAAAGAAATGATTTCATTTACAAATGGTATAAGTTCTATAGATTCAACATGAAGTGTTTCATTGCCGCTTTGGACTTTTCTAAAATCAAGCAATTGATTTACAAATCGCACCAATCGATTCGTGTTTTTTCTCACAGTTTCTATATATTCACTGCCTAACGGACTAAATTCTTCATTTTTAGCAATTTCTTCCAGAGGATTAACTATTAGCGTAAGTGGTGTCCTTAATTCATGAGAAATATTGGTGAAAAAGCTTAATTTTAGTTCGGTCATTTTTTGTTCTACAACAACCTTATTTCTTAATCGAATCATTGAATAGGCAATTCTCCTTGAAATTTCCAGTATAACAAGAATCAAAACTGCATACACAAAATAAGCCCAATTGGTTTTCCAAAATGGAGGAGTAATAGTGAAGGATAATTTTTTGCCCGGTGTATTGGTGTACAAATCGGTATTTAAACATTTCACTTCGAATTCGTAGTCTCCCGGATCTAAATTTGTAAAGGTTGCTTTTTTCTGATTTTTCACCTGATGCCAGGTGTCATCAAGACCTTTTAATCTGTAGGCGTATAATTGTTTATTATTGGATTTATAATCTAAAACGGTATAATAAATACTAACCGTATTGTGCAGATGATCTAATTCGATTTTGTTATTATAATTTATATCTAATTTTAAAGGTAATTCTGCCGATTTTACATTCGAAATTTTATTGTTTATTTCAAAATTTGTAAAAACCATTTTTGCATGATTCTCCTGGGGTTCAATTTTTCCAGGATCAAAATTTAAGTAACCATTAGTACATCCAAAAATCAAATTGCCATTTTGCAGTTTTAAACCAGATGATTCTGAAAATCGGGTTTTAAGCAAGCCGTCATAAGAATCATAGTTTTTAAAGGTTTGGCTGGACAAATTAAATTTTGAGATACCATTTTCAGTCGCCAGCCATAAGTTTTTATAATCATCTTCAGCCATGCTCAGGATAAAATCACTTGGGAGACCATTTTTTTTTGTGAAATTTTTGAATTTTAAACGATGATTTTTTTCAATGGCCAGATTAAGTCCGCCTCCGGCTGTTGAAAGCCATATTTTGCCATTTGAATCAGTAAACATAAACAAGACATCATTACTATTTAGGCTGAATTTGTCTGTGGAACTTTTTGTGTATCTTGAAAATTTTAATTGATCTGCTTCGTAATTATCCGGATCAAAAGTTACTAATCCGTTTGTTGTGGCTATCCAGATTTCACCCTTATATCCTTGTATCAGGTATCTGACCTTGCTGGACTCTTCATAAGGATAATTCCGGAATTGATGTTTAAAACTCAATTCTCCATTGTTTTCCTCCAGTAAATTTATTCCATGTTCGAAAGTTCCCACCCAAATGCGTCCTTTTTTATCTTCTAAAACAGAGTAAATCAAATCACTGCTTATACTTTTAGGATTACTTTTATCTGCTTTAAATTGTTGTAATGTATATTGAGAATTTTGAACATTAACAGGTGTTGCTTTGTATAAACCTTTTCCTTTTGTACCTAACCATATATTTCCTTTTGAATCTCCAACAATGGTATATATCAGACCAATATCCTCTGCTTTAAAATTTACAAACAGATTTTTTAATTCCTGATTGTTCTGATACACTTTTAATTTTCCTGCTTTTGAAGCAATCCATAATCTGTTTTTCTTATCGTTATAAATCGCTCTGACTTCATTTTCGAGTTTATTAGTGGTATTACGGACTAAAAACTTTTGCTGAAAAATATTTTTTTGAAGGATAATTTTATGAATACCCCCGTCATTGGTACTGATCCAGAGAATTCCCGAACGGTCGAAATAAGAACTGGATATGATATTTGAAAATTTCTGATCCTGGTCTCCGGGTTTATTAAAAAAGTAATCTAAAGAATTTGTTTTTTGATTGTAATATCCAAAACCACCACCTTTTAATTTGACCCACACTCTATTAAAATTATCTTCAAAAACGCCAAAACTGTTTTTTAGCTGAATAATAGAAACATCTGCTTGTTGAGAAAAAAACTGAATACTTTTAGTTTTTGGATTAACCATTAAAACTCCTTTTTTATTGGGTTCAATCCACAAATTTTCTTGCTTATCCTGATAAATTTTATAAATAGGATCATTAGAAATTCTAAGTTTAGAGTCAATTTTTTGTATCGCAGTATTGAAGGTAATCAATTCACCGGAAGAAGAAGTCAGGAATAGTAAATCCTCATTATTAGATTTTATAATGGAGTTTATACTTTTTTCGCTAATCGTTGTTTTCGAATATTTTTTACTGTTTTTATTATAACAAATCAGTTCCCCATTACTCGTACCAAACCAAATCGTATTTTCTTGTGTAAAGAAAGACGTTATATTATTGTTTCGTATTATATTTTGACTTTTGTAATTTTGATTTTCAGATTGGGTTATCCTGTCTACACCCTTGTCAGAACCAATCCAGAGAGTGTTTCTTTTATCCGAAAAAACAAAGTTTAAATTGTTAGAAGTAATAGCAAAATTGTTTTTTAAGTGTTGTTCAAAATGGGTGATTTTAATTTGGTCATCACTCATTTTTTGTGCCAGGTAGATCCCTTTCTTTACAGTAGTCAGCCAAACGTTTCCATTAGGAGTTGGAATAATATTATCAAATTCAATTTTATTTGTGCCAATTTTATTTGCTATAGAAAGAAAGGATTCAGTTTTTTTATCAAATCTGTAAATCTGATCATCATAAGCTTTAAGCCAAATGTATCCGAAAACATCTTCCTTAATTAAATCGATTCGGTTATTACCTAAAGTGTTATGATCTCCTGCTGTTGCTTTGTAGGTGATGAAATTTTTTCCATCAAATCTGTTGATTCCATCCCATGTTGCAAACCACATAAAATCATCTTTTCCTTTTATGATGTCCCTGATTACATCATGAGAAAGGCCATCTTCAGTAGAGTAATTTTCTATTTTGCATTTTATTTGAGCTTCTGAATTATTTGTGAAAGCAATAAATAAAAGACTGGTAAAAAAGTAAAAAAATAAAGTTTTATTCATTCAGTAATTTCTGTTTTGATGATTTAGTATTATCAGCTTTTAAGATCTGTTTTTTATCTACGAAATCGTTTTCTAATCATTATTCGAAAATAGTACATTTAGAAGCAGATAATATTCATTTTAAACTAATAAATGGGTTTAATGAACAAAAATTGAAAGTAAATGCACAAAAATTGAAATCCGTTCCTGTTTTATTAAAATAATTTTGGCGAGATATAATTGTTGATTGATTAAAAATTTAGCATTAAAAATATTGCATTGCTATTTTATATCCGATAAATATAAAAATTTATTCTGTTTTAACTTTCAATTACTATTTACTAACTCAACCAAACTTTTATGAAGAAACTCGACTTTTTTATCCTATTTATTATAGGTTTCTTATCAATTAATTTATCTATTGCACAAAATTTTAGTCCGGACATTATTGTTGATATCAACGGAACCGGAAATTTTACTTCTATCCAGGCGGCATTTGATGCAGCACCAGCAGGTACACCTACCATTATTTATGTCAAAAGAGGTTTATATGATAAGGAAAAATTACTCGTTCCTGCCAATAAAACCAATATTACTTTGATTGGAGAAAGCAGGGAAGAAACCATTATTTCTTATGATATTTATAACTGTAATGATGGCGGAGATGGTTTATGTCCGGATGCTAAGGTTGCACTATGGGGCAGCAATACTAATTTAATTAGAACAGCGGCAACACTTACGATCATGGCAAATGATTTCAGGGCAGAAAACATTACGATTAGAAATACCGCCGGGCCCGTAGGACAGGCTCAGGCTATTACGCTGCAGGCTGACCGAAATGTATTTGTAAATTGTGACATAGCAGCTTATCAGGATACTATTTATTTTTGGACAGCCGAAACTTCACGCGCTTATTTTAAATCCTGTATGATTCTAGGCCGTACCGATTACATTTATGGTCGTGGAATAGGTGTTTTTGATCAATGTGAGATTAGAAGTTACGGAGGAGCATGGATCACAGCACCTTCAACTGAAGCTTCGCAAACATATGGCTTTGTATTTTATAAATGTAATTTGACCTATCAGCCTAATAGCCCAAGAAATGGCGATGATGGCGTAAAAATTAAATTCGGACGTCCATGGCATGAATATCCCAAAGTAGCGTGGCTGTATTGTTCAATGCCTGCAGAAATTGATCCTTTAGGCTGGGGTGATAAATGGAACATGACTTACTCTGATACAGATACCAGACTTCATTTATACGAATGGATGAATACAGGTCCCGGAGCTGATATGAGTGGAAGGGCAAATTGGGCAGGACTTAGAGCCATGATGGATCAGGCAGAAGCGAATTTATACGAGCCAAAAATTGTTTTGGCAGGTTCAGATAATTGGGATCCCACTGCTATCGCTCCAACTGTAACAGTTTTCAACTGGGACGGAGGTGCTGCAAATACAGGTTGGCTTGAAGCTGACAATTGGAATCCAAACGGGCTTCCGGCAGTTTCAGAAGTTGCAAATGTAGATGGCAATTTTACAATAAATGCAAATGGAGGAAATTTTGCTTCAGATTTGAATTTACTGAATGGAGCTACTATTGATGTTTCGACAAATAGCTCAGCAACTTTATTAACACTTAATCAGGCTGCTATTTCATCTTCAGCCACTGCTTCATTATCCGGAAATATCAAAACTAAAGGAACAGTAAATATCAATGTATCGGGAAATCTGAATATCAATGCTATTTTAAGCGGTGTGCATCAAATTACAAAAACAGGCAACGGTATCGCTCAGTTCAATAACAATAACTCAGGTTATAGCGGGAATTTAGTGATTGAAGGAGGTGATTTACAAGGCAAAGTTGCAAACTCATTAGGAAATTCAGCTAAAATAACGGTAAAAACTAATGGGAAATTAACAATAGATGTCAGTAATGCTGTTCAGCCAAAAACAGCGCTTTATACAGAAGGATCAGCATCTATAGTACTTAATAAGGATATTACAATTAACGAATGGTATAACAATGGTATTTTACAGCCTATTGGTATTTACGATGCTGCCACAAATGCTGCTACTATCAGCGGGACAGGTAAGATAATCATTGGAAGACCAAGTGAATTTGTTTTTTTGGGTGGACTTTGGGATGATGTAAGTAAATACTCGCCGGCTTTGCTTCCAAAAGCAGGAGAAAAAGTCAACATAAACAGTGGAATAACAATTGAAACGACTCTTTCACAATTTGAGGGCGATTTGTATGTAAAAACAGGCGGAACAATTCGTTTACGACAAACAAAAGATTCAAAATGTTTAGGTCCTGTAAGAATGTCTCAGGGAAGCATAATTACTTATGCAACAAGTGGTACAGGTATGTATTTAAATGCTTCAATCATTACAGAAGGTGATGTTTCTCTTACGATGAGCAGTAATAATGTGGCTGGAAATACAATGGATTTACCGGGAACATTTACCGGTTCAAATAAAGTAATTGTACGTAACATCAGGGATTTTGCCAGTACAGCAACTGCAAAACTGGGAGGAGACAACAGTAATTTTACAGGAATATGGGATTTGACACTTGCTGCTGCTAATGCCGGAGGTTCAGCGGCAATTAACGGAACCGTTGAAAATGCTTTTGGAAAAGCGACAATCAATTTGGCAGCAACCAATAAAGCTGTTTTTAATCATGCAAAATGTGCTGGAGATGAATTAAACATGAATATTACCGGATCAGCTTCTGCAGTATTAAACACGGCCGTTACTGTTAAAAAATTTACTTTAAATGGTATCCTCCTTGCAGATGGTACATATTCTGCAACTACACACCCGGGTTTACTTACAGGCACAGGCTCAATTATTGTTAATTCTGCAAGTTTAGGTTTGAATGAAAATGTTTTTTTACAAGATAACGGAATGCTGAAAGTAAATGGCGTAATTGAAAACCTTGATGTTTACTCTCTTGCAGGACAACGCGTTTATCATACAAAAGCTACTGCTGAAATTGATTTAAACGGACTGAAAACCGGAATCTATATTGTTCGCTATAAAATTAATGGCAAACAAGGAGCTGTTAAGGTGTATAAAAGATAATACAATCCTTTCTCAATAAATACCACAAAGTATATGTCTGTTCATGTACCACAATTTATATAAAATAAAATCCAAAAATGAAATCACTATTATCTAAATTATTTATTGTTGCTTTTATTTTTTGCAGCATCATTTCTGCAAAGGCACAAATTACACTTCATACCATTGGCGATTCTACAATGGCTACTTACGACGAAAATACTTCTGATATTCGGGGCTGGGGTATGATGTTCCAACAATTTTTTAATACAGGGGTCACGGTTAACAACCGGGCAAAAAACGGTGCCAGCAGTAAAAGTTTCTACATGGAAGCTCCTTATTGGACAACCGTAAAGCAACAGATAAAATCAGGTGACTATGTTATCATTCAGTTTGCTCATAATGATGAGAAAAACGGAGGGCTTGACGGAGGAACTGATGCTGCAAATCCAATCAACGGAACGGATTACAGAGGTACAAATCCACAAACAACCTACAAAGAATATCTTCGAAAGTATATTGATGAAACCCGTGCCCTGAATGCTACGCCGGTTTTAGCGACTTCTTTGTGTCGAAAATATTTTAGCGGAGGTACAATTACCCGCAAAGGGCTGCATGATTTGGGTCCCGATTTTAGTCTTCCGGCTACAGATCATACATATGATTACGCTTATGCCATGAAAGAAGTTGCAGTAGAAAAAGGCGTACTTCTTATCGACTTAACAACGCTGACAAAAAATCTGGTTGAATCGTATGGCGATGCTGCCAGTACAGCGCAGCTATATGTTTCTGCTGATTCTACGCACCCAACAGCATTATTAGGAACCTTAACTGCCCGATTATGTGCCCAGGAAATGGTGAAACAAAATATTTTAGCGTCTTACATCAATACATCAAGTGATGTACTGATTAATCCAACTGCATGTGATTTTGGAGATGCCTATACTGGACAGACAATTACAAAAGAGGTCACTATTACAGGTTTTGACCTCACACCGGCTGCCGGAGCGTTTAGTCTTTCTGTAGACAATGGTTTCCTGATTGCTGCGAATAAAACAGATACGTTTAGTTCGTCTATAAACATGAATTATACCGGAGGAAATCTTGCGTTTACAAAATTTTATATTTCCATAACACAATCGGCTGGAGGAAATAAAACAGGCACACTTACTGTAACTAATGGGGCAGTAACAAAAAAAGTTCCACTGACAGCTAATTTTATTACATTAACGGGAGGAACTGAAGTCAATTTAATTTGGGGATTAACCGCAAACGACAGTTATGTTTTACAAGGTCCTGCAATTGCTGTGGATCAATCGCATACCGGCATGTCTGTTCAGTCCTATGCTGCACCTGCTAATTCTCAAACGGCAAGCACTACATGGCCAGCTGCCAGTGGTTATGATACGACAAGAAAAACACAAAGAAACGACCCACAAGGAGGAAGCTGGCCAGCCGGAGAGATTGATGAGGTATCTACTCGTTATACCCAATTCGGAATTTCTCCTGCCGCAGGAACTGAATTAAATGTTGATTTGATAAGCTTATATGTTGGCGGAGCCGGCGGTAACGGAATGAGATGCCGTATTTCTTATTCAGTTGATGATTTTGTAACTACATCAGTAGTAGGAGAGTTACAAAGTATGACATCCAATACCATGTATGCTGTTTCGAAAATACCGGTTCTTAAAGTGCCTTATGGAAAAACCTTAAAAGTTCGTGTTTATCCATGGTACAATACTACTTCTGCAACAACAGGAAAAAGAATTTGCCTTTCGGATGTCAGGATTCACGGAGTAGCACTTCCTGCTACAAATTTAGCTACCGATGATTTTTCGAAAAACCAGTTAAAATGGATTGTAAAAGATGGTTTTATCAAAATAGAAAATGCTCCTTCAAACAGTAAAATCACAATTTATGATTTAACTGGAAAACAAGTCCAGGAATCATCAATTCTTAATGATAATTCAAGTCTTGAATCGCCAAAAGTTAACGGTATTTATATCGCAAAGGTGGAATCAGAAGACGGTGTGAAAACAATAAAGTTTTTAGTACAGTAAAAATAATTCCATCAAGTAAAGTTTATAATACAATTGAAGTTTAATTGAAGCCGTTAAATTTAATGATTTAGCGGCTTTTTGATTATGATAACCCCGAATTTAAAATTCAATCAAAAAAATATTCGTTTTCCACATTTTTATTATGCAGAAAACGAATATCAATAAATGCTAAAATACAATTCACGGTTTACATTTAACATTTTACTAAAATTAATTAGTCGTGATTTTCAATCTGCTTATAAGCATCAATCACCTTTTTCACTAATCTGTGGCGTACAATATCTTTATCATCCAGATAGATAATTCCGATACCTTCAATATCTTTCAGAACCAAAATAGCTTCTTTCAGACCGGAAATAGTCCTTCTAGGTAAATCTACCTGACCGGGATCTCCCGTAATCATGAATTTTGCGTTTTTCCCCATACGGGTCAGAAACATTTTCATTTGCGAGTGGGTGGTGTTTTGTGCTTCATCCAGAATTACAAATGCATTATCTAATGTACGTCCACGCATAAATGCCAAAGGCGCAATCTGAATAATGCCTTTTAAAATATAATCTTCGAGCTTTTCGTTTGGCAGCATATCACGCAAAGCATCGTAAAGTGGCTGCATGTACGGATCGAGTTTTTCCTTCATATCGCCGGGTAAAAAACCAAGATTTTCGCCTGCTTCGACTGCCGGACGTGTAAGAATGATCCTTTTTACTTCTTTGTCTTTCAGCATTTTTACCGCCATTGCAACACCCGTATACGTTTTTCCGGTTCCTGCAGGACCAATAGCAAACACCATATCATTTTTTTTGATTGTATCAACAAGTAATTGCTGATTAGGCGTCATGGCTTTTATAATTTTACCGCCAACTCCATGCACCAGTATTTTGTCATGATCTAATGATTTTCTTTCATCTTGACCATCACTCATAATCACACGTTCAATTACGTTATCGTCAATGTTATTGTATCGGGTAAAATGAAGCATAAGCCTCTGAAATCTTTTTTCGAATTCATCTAAAACTTCTTTTTCGCCAAATGCTTTCAAAGTTGTCCCTCGTGCTACGATTTTAAGCTTTGGGTAGTACTTTTTAATGATTTCTAAATGGCTGTCCTGAGCTCCCCAAAAGTCTTTTGGAGCGATGTCTATAAGCTCTATAATTCTTTCGTTCAAATGAGGTAAATTTAAATTAAAATAAATTTGTTTGTAAATCTATTGTTGTCGGGTATGTTTATATCTTTAAATGCAAATTGTCTTTTCTTTCTTTCAATTTGTATTTACTATTATTAGCTTTGCATTTCTCAAATTTAATGAAAATTAGATTGAAATACTACCAATAGTTATAAACAAAAATATGTCAATAATTACCCTTACTACCGATTACGGCTTGAAAGACCACTTTGTTGGTTCGCTTAAGGGTAAAATACTTTCAGAATATCCTGAAGTACAAATTATTGATATTTCTCATGACATTGATCCATTCAACACTGCCGAAGCAAGTTATGTTATCGGAGCATCCTATTTAAGTTTTCCAAAAGGAACCGTGCATTTAATTGGTGTTGATATCGAACGCAATAAAGAGAATCAGCATATTGCTATGGAATGGGACGATCATTATTTTATTTGTGCCGATAACGGTATTTTAAGCATGCTTACGCAGAAGATAGTTCCGCAGAAAATTGTCGAAATCAATATTCATGATCGTTTTCCTACTGAATTCAGTGATTTGGATATTTTTATTCAGGTCGCCTGTCATATTGCAAAAGGAGGTTTGTTGAATGTTATCGGAAAAGAAATTCAGGGCATCAAACAAATAACCGAATTACAGTCGGTTGTAGCAAACGACGGGAATTCGATCAAAGGGTATGTGATCTACATTGACCATTTTGGGAATGTTGTCACTAATATTTCTAAAAAGCAATTTACTGAAGTTGCGAAAGGGCGTACTTACGAAATTGTTATGAAGCCAAAAAATATAAAGACCATTCTTCCTAATTATTCGGCTATCGCAACCTCAGATAAATATCCTATAAAGACATATGAAGGCGAAAAATTGGCCATTTTTAATGAAGCCGGTTTTCTCGAAATTGCCATTTTTAGAAGTAATCCTTCAAAAGTAGGTTCTGCAAATAGTTTGTTGGGACTGAATTATCGTGATGTAATTACGGTGCAATTTCTGAATTAGGATTTTAAAATGATAAATTCCGTAATAGTGCTTCAAATTGGAATTATTAAAAATTTACTGAAATGAACGATCTATTTTGGTATTTTTGCGCGCTGTTAATTGAATAAACAAATCAACAGATTAAAAGAATAAACGTTTTTACATGAAATCAATCATTTTACGGGAAATAAAATCCTTTTTTGGCTCTCCAATTGGCTATTTGGTCATTGCGATTTTCTTAATCAGCAACGGGCTGTTTTTATGGGTTTTTGAGGGAGATTACAATATTATGAATACTGGCTATGCCGATTTAACTCCGTTTTTCACCTTAGCCCCATGGATTTTGATTTTCCTGGTTCCCGCTGTTACCATGAGAAGTTTCTCTGATGAAAAAAAACAAGGAACACTTGAATTGCTTTTAACTAAACCATTATCGATTTGGGAAATTGTAAACGGAAAGTTTTTAGGTGCAGCGTTGTTGATTATTCTGGCAATTATCCCAACATTTATTTATGTAAAAGTGATTTCAGATTTAGGATTACCAGAAGGAAACATCGATATGGGAAGCACTATTGGTTCTTACTTCGGATTATTATTTCTGATTGCTTCCTATTCTGCAATTGGAATTTTTACTTCAACACTTTCAGAAAATCAAATCGTTGCTTTTATCATTTCTGTTTTTTTATGCTTTTTCCTTTATTTCGGATTTGAAGGATTGGAATCTCTCATTCCTGGTTTTTCAGGTTTTGTATCTGCATTGGGTATGCAGGATCATTTTAAAAGTATGAGTAGGGGAGTAATTGACACTCGTGATGTAATTTACTTTTTAAGTATTACAGTGCTGTTTTTGTCTTTTACAGTTTATAAATTAAAATCCTTTAAAGTCTAATGAAAGCATCTACTCAAATAAATATCAAAACATTGTGGATTACTATTTTTATTTTAGTGATGCTAAATGTATTAGGAACTCTATTTTTCTACCGATTTGATTTAACAAAAGACAAACGATACACTTTGTCCGAAACTTCTTTAAAGATTGTAAAACAAGTTCAAAATCCATTATCAATCAAGATTTATATGGATGGTGAGCTTCCTGCAGATTTTAGACGTTTACAGCAGGAAACCAGACAGTTGCTAGAAGAATTCCAGGCTTACAATCCAAATGTAGTTTTTGAATTTGTAAATCCGCTGGAGAGTGAAGAAGAAAGCGCAGATTTAACAAAATCATTATTCCAAAAAGGACTTACGCCAATTAATATAACAGTTGACGACAAAGGAAAACAATCTCAGGCAATGGTTTTTCCATGGGCAGTAGCGGTTTATAATAATAAAGAAGTTAATATTCCTTTGTTGAAAAACATTATGGGAGCTTCTACGGAACTAAAAGTCAAAGGATCAATTCAGCATTTAGAATATTCTATTGCAGATGCGATCAATAAAATCACTAAAGACAAGCAAAAGAAAGTTGCGATTATTAAAGGAAATGGTGAAATGAAAGAAATTCATATTGCCAAAATGCTGATGCAGATTCGGGAAAGCTATTACATCGGGCCTTTTACTTTAGATTCTGTTGCCAAAGATCCTAATCGAACTTTAGAGGCTTTAAAAAAATATGATTTAGCAATTATCGCCAAACCTACTGAATCTTTTTCTGATGGAGAAAAACAGGTTTTGGATCAATTTATAATGAATGGCGGAAAAACATTGTGGCTGATAGATCAGGTTGCTGCTGATATGGATAGTCTTTACAATAGTGCAGGTGCAACTTTGGCATACCCAAGAGATTTGAATTTGAATGATATGTTCTTTAAATACGGATTCCGAATTAATCCTGATTTGATAAAAGATGAACAAGGAAGTCCAATTAAATTAGCTACCGGAGAACAAGGAAGCGCAACACAATACCAGGATTTTATTTGGAAATTTGCCCCGCTTGTTTCACCTGAGAGCAAACATCCAATTGTGAAAAACTTAGGCGGAATCAAATTTGATTTTACAAGCCCAATTGATACATTGAAAAACGGAATTAAGAAAACAGTTTTGTTACAGTCATCTCCTTACTCTAAAAAAATAGGTGCTCCTGTTGAGGTTAATTTAGGCATTGTTTCAGAGCAGACTTCTCCAAAAGATTATCTTAATAAAGGAAATTTATTGCTTTCTGTTTTATTAGAAGGAAGTTTTCATTCTGCTTTTGAGAATCGTGTTTTGGCTTTTAAAGAGAACACATTTTCAGCAAACGGAAAACCAACTAAAATGATTGTAGTATCTGATGGAGATATTGCTAAAAATCAATTGGATAAAAATAGTATGCCAGTTGAATTAGGGTACGACCAACGCTCAGGAAACTTATACGACAACAAAGATTTTATAATGAACTGTATCAATTATTTATTAGATGATACCGGACTTATTAACATTAGAAGCAAAGATTTAGATTTACCGTTATTGGATAAAGAGAAAGTTTACGAAAACTATACTCAGACGCAATTCATAACTATCGGGCTTCCAATCCTGATTTTATTGATTTTCGGATTGGTGTTTACCTACATTCGTAAAAGACAATACAGCAAATAGATGTTAATAAAAAAATTGTAAAACTAAGATTGTTTACGATATATTTGTAATCCCTATTTTTAGGTTCATATTATTAAAATAGGTTCAAAAAAATTAAAAACAGACAGATGAAATTTATAGTATCGAGTTCGTACTTATTAAAACAATTACAAGTTTTAGGTAGTGTAATTAACAGTAACAATACGTTGCCTATTTTAGACAATTTCCTATTTGAACTAAACAATAATGAGTTGACAGTTTCGGCATCAGACTTAGAAACCACAATGTCAGCTACATTATCAATCGATTCTAAAAGTAAAGGAAGCGTGGCTGTGCCTGCAAAACTTTTACTTGAAATTTTAAAAACATTCCCGGAACAGCCTTTGACTTTTACGGTTGAGGATAATAATACCGTTGAAATTAGTTCTAATTCGGGGAAATATGCATTAGCATATGCTGCAGGAGAAGAATTTCCAAAATCAGTAAATCTTGAAGATCCATCTGTAACACTTGTTCCTGCAGATGTATTGGCAACTGCAGTAAGCAAAACTATTTTCGCAGCAGGTAATGACGATTTACGTCCGGTAATGTCTGGAGTTTTCTTCCAGTTTTCACCTGAAGGATTAACTTTCGTAGCGACTGATGCTCATAAATTAGTCAAATATGCACGTACAGATGTAAAAGCATCTCAGGTTGCAGATTTTATTATGCCTAAGAAACCTTTGAATATCTTAAAAAGTATCCTTGGAAGTTCTGATGCAGAAGTAAAAATTGAATATAACGATTCTAATGCAACTTTTTCGTTTGATAATTATATTTTGATGTGCCGCCTAATTGATGGAAAATATCCAAATTATGAAGCGGTGATTCCAAAAGAAAATCCAAACAGGTTAATGATTGACCGTTCTTTGTTTTTAAGTTCTGTTAAGCGTGTTGCGATTTTCTCAAACAAAACTACTCATCAGATTCGTTTGAAAATTGCAGGAGCTGAATTAAATGTTTCTGCTGAGGATATTGATTACTCAAACAAAGCCGAAGAAAGATTAACTTGTGATTATCAGGGAGATGATCTTCAAATTGGTTTCAACTCACGTTTTTTAACAGAAATGCTGACTAACCTGCAATCTGACATGATCATGTTGGAGATGTCATTGCCTAACAGGGCTGGGATTCTAACACCTGTAGATGGTTTAGAAGAAGGAGAAACTGTAACAATGTTGGTAATGCCTGTGATGTTAAATAGTTAACATTAAAACCGGGATTTGTTACAAGGATTTTTTTTAGTTTCAAATTAAAGGCATATCATTGTAAAAAAAAATATCGCTATTAACCAACCATTTTTTATACCTAAAAACCGCAACTCTTAATAAGAGTTGCGGTTTTTTATTTTTAGTTATTCATGAAAAGCTTGAAATTAAGAAAATCTGAATATTTTACTCTTATTGTTTTCTTAAGCGAAAAACATTTTTGGCGGCATTTAATTATTTTTGTAGTATGAAAATAGAAATTTGGTCGGATATTATGTGTCCGTTTTGTTATATAGGAAAAAGACAATTGGAAAAAGCTTTGGCTGAATTTCCAAATGATGAATTTGAAATTGAATGGAAAAGTTTTCAACTCGATCCATCAATAACTCCTCAGCCAGATAAAGATGTATATACTTTTTTAGCTGAGCGGAAAGGTATTTCAATTGAACAGTCAAAAGAAATGCATATAGGAGTTGTTGAGCGTGCGAAAAATGTTGGCTTGGATTATCATTTTGAAAAAGCTGTTATTTCAAATTCATTAACGGCTCATCGTATTATACATTTAGCTAAAACCAAACAATTGAATGGTGAAATGGAAGAAATTTTCTTTAAGGCATATTTTACAGAAGGAGAGGATTTAAATGATGCTTCGGTTTTAATGAAATTAGGGATTCAGGTAGGGTTGCATGAAAATGAAGTTCGCGAAGTAATAGAAAATGAAAATATGTTTTTGAATAATGTGCAAAAGGATATTGCCGAAGCGCAGGAAATCGGAGTGCAGGGTGTTCCGTTTTTTGTTTTTGACAGAAAATATGCCATTTCCGGAGCGCAGCCCCTTGAAACTTTTTTACAAACAATTAATGAAGTAAAGAAATAAGACTGGATATTTATGAAATCTCAACCCTTGGAGTTTTTTTAGAAAACCTGCCGGGGTTGTTTTTTATACATATATAAGTAGAAAAGTATACTATAGTATATAAGGGTAAACTTAAACGAAGTTTTAATTATGTTTTAAATGTCAATTGTCCTGCAGAGCTAAGTCAAAGCCGTTTTAAGTTTTGATTTTAATAAGGAGTTTTCTCTCGCTTCCGCTACAATCTTTTATTTTGAAACCCAAAATAAAAGGATTTTCATTGTTATGAGGCTATAGCGGCTTTTTTCAGGAAAAGAGAGGGGATGGGTTTAGGGGTTTATCGTCTTTTTTGAGATCAAATATGTGATGAAAAGCTTTTTGATGCTTTGAATTTTGTTAATCAAAGCGCCCCAAAAGACAAAAACTCCACAAAATCAAGATGGCAAAATGCCTGAAAACTACCAAAACAACACAAAAACAGAGAAAAAGCTTACAAGTGATCAAAAAAGTTTTGTTTGTAAAAAGGGTTTTATCAGAGAGTTAAGGGGAATATTGAAAAAAGGTTTAAATTATGCAATAAAAAAGCTTGT
>NZ_QJHL01000007.1 GCF_003202405.1 Flavobacterium hydrophilum
TGATAGTCATTTGCGGATTGGTGGATACACAATGATAATCACCGGCATTGGCAAGCGTTAAATTCGACAAGGTATATTGTCTGGAAGTTGCACCTGATATAGCGACCCCGTTTTTATACCACTGATAGGTATCAGCAGGCGTAAAACGATTATCCTCATACATGGTCAGGGTCTGGGTTTCTCCAACTGATTTTGTTAGTGTTGTTTCAGAATCTGTTTTAGCCTGGTTTGAATATTGAAAAAAAGTAAGTTTACTTTTGTATGCACTAAATTGAGAAGCAAAATCGACAAATCGAAACTTATTACTTTGAAAACTTAGATTGGTTGTAACATTTGTTAAATTCGGAATATTACCTTCTAATTGGTTATTGTATAAATTAAGGATTTGAAGCTGAGTTAACTGTCCAATTGTAGTAGGAATTGTTCCGTTTAATAGATTATTATTTAAATAAAGGTTTTGAAGTTTTGTTAGTTGTCCAATTGTAGCAGGAATTGTCCCTGTTAATTGATTAACATGTAAATAAAGATTTAGAAGCAGCGTTAACTGTCCAATTGAAGTAGGAATTGTTTCGCTTAATTGATTATAGCTAAAATTTAGATTTATAAGTTTTGTTAGTTGTCCAATTGTAGCAGGTATTGTACCGCTTAATTGGTTGTAGCTCAGATTTAAGCTTTGAAGTTGTGTAAGTTGTATTATTTCATTAGGAATTGTTCCGCTTAATTGATTACTATACAAATGAAGATTTTGAAGGTTTGCTAGCTGTCCAATTTCAACAGGTATTGTTCCACTTAATTGATTAGTGTGTAAATAAAGATTTCGAAGTTTTGTTAACTGCCCAATTTGAATAGGTATTACTCCCTTTAGTTGATTATTGTATAAGGAAAGTTCTAAATTTTCTGTTAATAGTCCAATTTCAGATGGTATTGTTCCGCTTATTTGATTGGAATGCAAATAAAGTCCTGTAAGTTTTGTTAACTTTCCGATTTCAACAGGTATTGTTCCGGTTAATTGATTATTATTTAAATAAAGGATTTGAAGTTGCGTTAGCGGTCCAATTGCAGGTATTACTCCACTTAGTTGATTGGAGCTAATATTAAGATTTTGAAGTTTTGTTAACTGCCCAATTGTAGCAGGTATTTTTCCGGATAATTGATTAACATGTAAATAAAGATTTAGAAGCGATGCTAATTGTCCAATGGTAGCGGGAATAGTTCCGCTTAATTGATTATAGCTAAGATTTAGGTTTGTAAGTTTTGTTAACTGTCCAATTGTAGGAGGAATTGTCCCAATTACTATATTGTAATTTAAATAAAGTGTTTGAAGTTGAGTTAACTGTCCAATTTCAATTGGTATTGATCCACTCAATTGATTATCATTTAGATAAAGAGTATTAAGTTGTGTTAATTGTCCAATTGCTGCAGGAATTGTCCCGTTTAACTTATTAGTGTATAAACTAAGTGTCTGCAGTTTTGTTAATAGTCCAATTTCAGGAGGTATTGCCCCGCTTAATTTATTATTACCAAAAAAAAGTGATGTAAGTTGTGTTAACTGTCCAATTGCAGTAGGTATTGTTCCGGTTAATTGATTAGTATGTAAAGAAATTGAGATAAGTTTTGTTAATAGTCCAATTTCATTAGGTAAAGTCCCGCTTAATTGATTTTGGTGTAGAGAAAGTGATGTAAGCTTTGTTAATAGTCCAATTTCCGCAGGTATCGCGCCACTTAACTGATTAACATTTAAATAAAGTGTTTGAAGTTTTGTTAATTGTCCAATTGAAACGGGTATTATTCCGCTTAATTGATTAGCGTATAAATGAAGTGTATGAAGTAATGTTAACTGCCCAATTGATGTAGGTATTGTTCCGTTTAATTGGTTTTGATGTAAATATAGAGATGCAAGCTTTGTTAACTGTCCAATTTCAGTAGGTATTGTTCCGCTTAATTTATTATTATTTAAATAAAGGGTTTGAAGTTCTGTTAGCTGACCAATTGCTGCTGGTATTGTTCCGTTTAAATTATTATTACTTAAATTAATTGCATTGACATGTCCTCCTATAACACTAATACCATACCAGGCTGAAGTAACAGGAGTACTAAAGTTCCAGCCAGTTTTGTTGGTCCAGTTGTTACCATTGGTACTGTTGTATAGAGCCAATAGAGCATCTTTTTCTGTTTGTGGAATGTCCACCGCAAGAGTACTTGCGGTTTTTGCGGTTAGACTATTGTTTACGGCTAAACTCTTGTTTGTATTTAGGGTATTATTTTGGATTATATTTGTTTCTGCTTTTAAGGTTAGCTCCGATGACATTTTTTGCAAAATTTCATCTTCACTTTTTTTCATTGCTGCATACTGTTCATTATGAAGCTTACGCATAAGTGCAACTTCTTGTTGTATGTTCTCATCTGTAAGACCTCGCTTTTTTAATGTCACACTAATTCTGGCAGTATCAAAGCCTGTTTCCTGATCGCTGAAATTTTGAGAAAATACAGTAGTGATACTCAAAAAGAGTAGTATGCTGAAAACAAATCGGCAGGTTAATTTCATTTGAATTTTAAAGTATTATTGAACTGTAGTTCCTGTTGGAGCGCAAAGAATTACTTGTTTTTTTACTGTTGCTTTTTTACCGGGAGCTATCCTTAAACTTTTTCGTCCTGTATGAGACTGAGAAGAAGATACACTGATGTCGTTTTGTTTTAACTGCGCTTTATAATCAAAATGCGATGCTTTTACACATTCAGGATTACTGTCATAATCTTCAAATCCATCATTGGCAAGTTCATTATACTTTGTGTTGGAACCGACGGCGACAGGAAAACGATTGTTATAGCCATAAATAGCAGAGGAATAGCGGTTTAAGGCATCTCTGTTTTCTACTTCCTGACCATATGGGTTGTACTGCGTAACTTCTGAAGCATAGGTCCATTTGTCAGTGTTTTTTATACTCCATTTATTATCTTCAAAAAGGTAGAATGAAGCAAAATCGATAAAAAATCCTGTTTTACGAGGTGTAGGGTCAGCAGTATAATTTCGTCCTGTTAAATAGGCAAAAGATTTATTGGCTCTCCAGTTTCCTAAAACATTATAGAGATATGGATTGTAATATTTATCAGAATCAGCATCGTCATCTTCACTTATTATTTTTTCATATTCATATATTAAACTTCCATCTTCTGCAAATGTCATTTTTGGCAGATTGCATTCACATTGTGAAGGCCATATATCATTATATTCTACTGCAGAAGCATTTACAATTCTGTCATTAGCATTTGGAAGATAGGCAGGATTATTCTTTGATTCGGCAGCTGCTATTACATCTCTTGGACCGGTTATATCATTATTGGCATTATACTTATACAATGGGTTTCTCATAGAAGTTATACTTGCCATTGAAGCCATTTGCATATTACGATATCCTGAACGGATTACTTTCATTTTTCCATCGCTTGCGATATTTTTAACTAATTTTCCATTTATATCGAGCAATTTGAAATTTGTATCGGTTAGTTTTACGATCCAGGCTCTTATATATTGTTTAAATCCTTCGACATCTTTCCCTGTAACCCAGACTTCATCTCCATTAATTAAGTAGTCAGATAGTTTGTCTGTTGAATTTCCTTCGAATCTGTAGCCGTTATCGGATGCTACTATTTTTGATGTTAGCTCTGCATTTTTGGCAGCCTGACTCATCCCGGCATAACTCCAATAGGCAGGGAAATTAAAACTGTAATAATGGTCGTTGTACTCATTTGTCGTTTCAGTTAACAAAACTTCGCCTGTATCAGCATCCCAGGCGAGATTTTTGGTGGACACTTTTGATCCGTTGTCAAAAGCTATTTTTTCAACGAGAATTCCGGAGCTATGAATCACTTTTGTGGTAGTAGCTATCCTAATTTGATCTTCATGTTTAGAATAGGTGTAATTGACCATTGGAACAACAATAACTACCAGGGTAAAAGGCAGGGTTGCAAGATTAAACTGAACTCCTCCGGTTGTCGTGGTGGTTGTGCTTTCCCTGAAATCGTTTATGACATCATAATCTACACCTACCAGTTTATCTCTGATAGCACCTTCAGAGTCAATTGTGGATATAGTATTATTCAGCCTTCCGGAATTTGAGTTTTGAACAGTGGTCGTTTTGCTATAATTGTATTCAACTCCCGAGATTGGTTCTTTTTGATCTTCACCATATACCTGTTGATTTTTTATTTTTCCATCCATATCATTTGTATGAACAGAAAATCCTTGCGATAAAGTAATATGGTTTTTTACACTTAGATTTAATATATTGGCCAAAGCGGTAGACGTATCAAAATTATGTGCCAAAGTGGTACGATCTGTTAGGGTTGGAAATTCTTTTGAAGTGTAAAATTCGGTTACAACAGATCCAGTGGCATGTTTTTTAACCACCATATCTACACTGTTTTGTTTTTTTTCCCTAGGCAAATTTGCTACAGTAACCCTGCTATACGTTATTTTAGGGGATGGAAAAAAAGATTCTCCAAAAGGCTCCTCGACATAATTTTGTACATCCGGACCTAATAAAAGTTCTTTTTTATTTTTATCATAAAAAGGTTTTACAAATGGATTTTCTTTGCAGCCTAAAGGTTCGTAAGTAGCCACACCGGATGAATTACCATCTTTATCGGTATAGGTATATTTCTGTCCATAAAACTGCTTGTAATTGTCATCACTGGTATTTTCGGTCATTACATCCCATTGATCATGAAGCTGGATGTTTTTAACCCTGCTGCCTCCTCCAATTTTATGTCCGTTTGTATTCATAAGTCGAATCCAGGACTTATTCGTAACAAATTTGCTGGCAATTCCATTGTCTTTTAGCTGTTGGTCCGGACTTTTGAAAATATTCGAAAGCTCCTGAATAGAGCCAATTAACTGCATTACAATCCCTTTTACATTTTTAGTGTCTTCCTCTCTGTGTTTATCGTACATTAGACGGCTTAAGTATTGTCTTCCAAAATTCCAGCCTGCCTTTTGTATAGGATTTACCTTTTGTATAGGGCTTACTGGTGTACTAGATTCAAAGTTGTCTCCACTTCCAGTGTCCTGAACTGGAATTGAGGCATATTTGTTCACTCCAATTTCAAAAAGTCTACAGCCAGAAATATCTTTCCTTACATAACCGGTAACATAATCATATTTATCTTCGCTTGCTCCCGGTAAGGGCTTTGTGGTGGTCATGTTAAGAAGGAATCTGAAATACAGAGGGTTGTCTTCGCCTCCTAAAGATTTCAGATAAGTATCTTCAAATTTTTTGACGGCATTAGTTTGATGGATATCAAAATTTTTATCAATTTCAATATAAATATACTTACCCAAAGAAATTTTATTTATGTCGTTATAAATAGTACCGCTAGGGTTATTGCCGCTTCCTACTACTTTAAACATCTGCATGGCTTCCTTATTTTGTACAAAAGCATAGTCATCAGTTTCAAAATTAACTTCAATCTTTCCTCCCGATGGCAGCTGTATTGTTTTAAGCAACCATGTTGCGGCATATAGGTCTGCAGCTTCACGATCACTTTGGTCAACAAACGGGTACTCTGCATTAGAAAGATTTCCTAATGTTTTGCCATCGATAATATCATTTGATTTTTTGTAATTTCCCCATACGTCATAAGCCTTCATGTCATAAGGGACATTCAAATCGTATTCTTTGACGTTGTTTTCGTGGTTAACAGTTACTTTAGAAGCATAGTTGAAAACATAGGGAGTAAATTTCCCCATTTTCGAGTTTTTATAAGTAAAATAAACTTTACTTAGGGTTAATTTACCTCTTTCTCCATCAAGGTCATCATTGTCTTTGTTAGCACCTGTGTTGTTTATATTGTTATCAATTCCTGGGCACAAACTATAATTATACTCAAAATGCGCTTCTTTAATTGGTGTTGGTTCTTCTTTTGCTTCGTATTCGGGCTTAGAATAAAGTGAGATTTTATCGAGTTTATACATTTTAGAATCTTCACCTAATCCTCCGTTCTCATCGGCTACTCCATAACCATCTTTTCTTTCTGAGAGATGAAAAATGGCTACATGTGTTTTGGTAACTATTTTTTTAATATACAGTAATTCTTTCTCTCCATAAATATAATTCCCTTTATTATCTTTCTTGCTCGCACGTAATCCTTCGTCATAATTAGCCATATCTTTTTTGAATGGAACCCTCCACTTATAAGTAGATTTAGCCTTGTTTTTATTTTCGTATTCAAATTTGGTATAGGTGCCTAAGTCATCATCAGAAGGGCCGTCATCAGTCAAATCCTGATATTCAGATGATAAAACAGACGTCAGTAAATACGAATGGGCATAAGCAGGTGTAGTAATACGATTAAAATATTTATCACCATCCTGGTCATTATTTATAGAATTGTCAGCATTTTTTTTATAAGAGACTAAACCATTTTTAAAATCTGCATCTTTTGCTAAGCCCACATCAAAAGTTGTTTCTTTTTTAACGGTATTATAAGCCGCACGCCCGTAAATATAGCGTTCACCGCCGTCTTTGGTGATTTTTATTTCTGAAGTGTGATGATCATGTTTTCCTTTTATAGAAAAAGGGCTGATGTTGTCAAAACCTTCTTTATTTTTGTATTTGCTTGATCCATAGCTTAAAGCTTCTGATCGTGTCAATTTCTGGATAGATTGATTTCTTGACAGACGTTTTTTACGTATAATTGAACCTGTTCCTTCTACCTTTGGTGTTGCAGTAATATCTGTGTAGTAGTTTTTACTGGTTTTTCTTGAAAATTTTCCTCCTTCAATGTTTAACCTTATGGGGCTATAACCTCCTAAATTTTCTTTCAGAATGTTTAATTCCTGATCAACATGGCTTCCTCCAATATTCTTGAAAAAGACTTTTTCATAATCAGGACTGTTGCCGCTCTTTTTTTCTTTAAATCTTTCTAAAGCAGGGTTTAATTGGTTCCATACTGCAGATTTGCTTTTTCCCAATGTTATTGTTTTGTCTATACCAAAATGTACACCACCGCCGGCACCAAACTCAAGACCTAAATTTCCTCCTGAACTTGCATCTGTAGTTTCATTATCGTATACATAGCCTACCTGTGATTTGTACGGGCGGTACATACCTGAGATACCTTGTCCCTGAATACTGTATATGTCATAAGTGTTGTTAGTAACAGGTAATGATGTCGTATTTTTATTAAATGTCCTGTCTTTTTCTCTGTTAAAATCCAGTACATCAGATTTACCGGCATTGTAAGTGTTTTCAAAGCCATAAGCTTTTTCTGTTTTATATTTTTCAGAGTCTTTTATTCCCTGACTTGAAATATACCCTGAGAATTTCATTCCGGGCTCAATTCCCCAGAACTCTCCTTCAATATTAAGATTAAACATAAAATTAGAAGAAGTCATTCCTACTCTTTTAGTAGGTGTAAAGGAAGCATCGATAAAAGATAGTGTGCCTGACATACTTCCCGCACTTGATTCGTTTTCACTCTTATGCTTTTTTATATTTTCTTGATTATTGAATTTAGTAGACAATGACATTCCTATCGTCATACTTTCAACACCTTTTCTGCTATTGTAAGAAACACCTGCATTTAGTCCCGGATATATATCATTGTTTGTTGTACTTCCTAACCTAGGAGAAAAAGAGGCTCTCGGTGAAACGGAGACTCCTTCTGACATAGAAGAAGAAACATCCATACCAACAGAAAGATTATCACTTATTTGATAGCTAAGACCAAAAGTCGAAGAAACACTGACACCGTCATAATTATTGTATTTAACCCCCAAACCTGCGCTGACTTTAACTTTTGATTCCTTTACACCAAAAGCAGTTGCGAAAACATTTGCAGCCGATCCAATAGTAATATTAGGTTTTAGGTTGTTTTCATAAATCATTTCATCACCATTAAAATCATCCGGTATACCACGTAGCTGTCTGTTTATTTGTCCAACATCCAGATTCCAGCCAAGTCCTACCCATGAAGCTTCCTGATCCATGGTTACTCCGGAATTGTAGGCAAGGTTGATTGGATATCCTCCAACATCCATGATTGGTATGTTATAATTAAAATCACCACTGGCTAAATCTACCATGTCTGAAGTCCCGATAGGAGTAAAGGCCTCAAATTCCGGTTGAGAAGGACCACCGGTCAAAGCATAAATCTGCATTGGCTGAAGGGTTTCCAACAATATCATCATGGCTAAATAAATAGCAACTGTTTTTTTAAATTTACTTATTTTTCTTTGCTGGATCATAAGGCTAATGGAGTATAGGTATCTTTAAATTTAAATTTTAGGGTGCCCTTTCTAAAAAGGTAATCTGTATATACTAATTGTATTTTATCATTTGGGTCAATTCCGGAGAAGAACAGCATCACTTTTTGATAAGGAGCTATTTTATAACTACGTTCATAAGTAACTCCCGAGCATGGAATGGTATCTTTTTTTGAAGTCACAACATAAAAGTCTTTATCAAGACCAAACGACATGTATTTTACAGCGTCGGTATATTCCATTCCTGTAAAATCTTTAGCTAGTAAATCTTTCTCTTCGTCCTGCTGAAAAGTAAATTCAATTACACGTTCTCTTTTATTTTCTTCGTAAAGAGAGTCTACCGTTTTTAAGTTTTCTGTACCCTGATCTTTTAGTAAATAATACTGAATTGGGACTTCAGTAGCGGTAAAGCCGATATCCTCAATTTTTTGTGTATAGGCACGGGATTTCCATCCTATTTTTTCTAAGTTAAAATAGCGATCTCTAATCTCTGAATCGTCAATTTTTGTTGATTGGGAATCTTCTTTTTTACAGGAAAACAAAACAAGAAGCAGAAAGGCCAAAACAAGCCTACTTAAGTCCTTCATATTTTTTGTTTATGTATGTAAGTAAATCGTTTGTAACATCAATCTTTTCATCAGCAAATAAAACATTGATTTTATTTTCTGATCCGATTATAAGCTGGTATTTATTTTCTTTAGAGAATTCTGAAGCATAACTTTTTATTCTTGCCCAGATTTTTGAGGATTGTTCAGCAGCGAAATATTGATTAAACTGCTCTAATTCTTCTTTTTGCTGAACGAACTGCTGCATAACCAGTTTTTTTTGTGAAGGAGAAATTTCCGGAGATTGTAGTTTTGTATATAAAGAATCAACGGCCATTTTTTTCAGGTTGAATTCTTTTTCTCCTGAATTTTTTAACTCCTTAGTCATATTAAAATTATCAAAGAGTTTGATGTTATCTACGTACACAATTTTAGGAGAATTATTGTAATTAAATAAAATAAAAAATAGTAAGATTGTGATTGTTAATATGTTGCTAAATAGTAAAACGCTTTTGTAGTTTTTTATCACGGAATTATTGGTTAAATTTCCTGCAAATGTAATTTTTTTTTTAAAATGTTAAAATAATTCTCACTTATTTTGTTAAAATTTTTTAACATTTGTTCCTGATTACACAGACAATAATTAAGTGTGAAATCTAAAATAAAAAGGATGAATTTAATTTTCTTTTATAAGTTTAAGAACAGACGTTTTTTGCAAATTTTTAAAAACACTTTAATAATTTCTCCATGAGAAATTCCAACAGTATATTTCGAGCAAAAAGAAAAGAGTTAAACCAAGTGCGACTGCACATTATAATTTATAGTAAAGACTAGTGTTTTTAAGGTAATTGATAATTTTATTCTTCTTTGAAATTGTTATTAATGTGTTGATAAATAATATTTTATAGATTGTTTCGACGATTGTTTTAAAATAATTAATAGTTATATTTGAATTAATCAAATGGTTTATTAATTTAAAAATATTTACTATGGATAAAGCTATAAAACTAAAAGTTCGTAAGGAGTTAAATGGTCAGCAGCAGTTGAATATAATTAGATTAAAAGGAACTTTAATTTCTAAAGGATATACAGAAATAATACATATCCTGGATCAGGATGATGAATTTCATATCAATTCGTTTGAAACACCTTCGGAGACTACTAATGAAGTGCAGGAATATATTACGGCATTTATTAGTAAAGAAAATTTGACCGATACAATAACCCTGTATAAATAATACTTTTAGTTATTATAGAAACGAAGATTAAAATCCTCAACAATAAATAGTTTACCAAAAACAAAAAATGTTCGATATTCGAACATTTTTTGTTTTAATAAATTGATAACTTTTAAAACCAGATTTTAAAAAGATTAAACTACCAAATCACTAATTTCCAAGGCGATTTCTTTAGCTTTTTCCGGACTTCCTGCTTCCGAATAAACACGTAAAATAGCTTCAGTGTTTGATTTTCTCAGATGAACCCAGCTGTTATTCATTTCGATTTTGATACCGTCTATTGTATTAATTCGATAATTAGGGTATTTATCGACTATTTTTCCCAAAATCGTTTCCATAGATAAATTATCCGGAAGATCGATTTTGTGTTTGTACATAAAATACAATGGAAATTTGTCTTTCAATGCTGATAATGAAAGACCTGATTCTGCCATATAGCTTAACAGAAAACCAATTCCAACTAAAGCATCCCTTCCATAATGTAATTCGGGATAAATCACTCCGCCATTTCCTTCACCGCCAATTATGGCATTCACTTCCTTCATTTTTTCGACAACATTTACTTCTCCCACAGCAGCAGAATAGTATTTTCCGCCTCTTGCTTCCGTAATATCTTTTAAGGCACGGGTAGAGGATAAGTTAGAAACCGTATTTCCTTTTTGATGTGATAAAACATAATCTGAAACGGCTACCAAAGTATATTCTTCATTAAAAGGTTCACCGTTTTCACAAATTACTACCAATCTGTCAACATCCGGATCTACGGCAATACCAATATCAAAATTGCCTTCCTTCATTTTTTTGATTAAATCTCCTAAGTTTTCTGTTAACGGTTCAGGATTGTGGGCAAATTTACCTGTTGGGTCACAATGTAAAAGTTCAATCTGATCAATCCCAAGACTATTCAGTAATAAAGGAACCGCAATTCCTCCGGTAGAATTTACGGCATCAACAGCAACTTTAAATTTTCTTTTGCTGATGACTTCAGTGTTGATAAGTGGCAAGGCTTTAATTGCTTCAATATGATAGTTAAAATAATCATTATTTAGGCTGTAACTGCCCAAATTGTCTACATCGGTATACTGATAATTTTCTGCTTCAATACTTTCTAAAATGACCGTTATGTCTTTGGCTGAAATAAATTCTCCTTTTTCATTTAATAATTTTAAAGCATTCCATTCCTTAGGATTATGACTGGCGGTTAAAATGATACCGCCGAGGGCTTTTTCGGCAACGACTGCCATTTCTACTGTTGGCGTGGTAGACAATCCTAAATCAACAACATCCAGTCCCAGCAACTGTAAAGTCCCGCTTACAATTTTAGAAACAGTTTCTCCCGAAATTCGGGCATCACGACCAATGACGATTTTTTTAATTGTAGTGTCTTTTGTTTTCAGCCAATAACCAAAGGCTGCCGTAAAAGATACAATATCGTTTGGTGTAAAGCCATTTCCTGCAGTTCCGCCAATGGTTCCTCTTATTCCTGAGATGGATTTTATTAAAGTCATAATTAATAATTTTTTGTATTAAAATAATTGTGTTTGCTGATTATTGGTGAAGTTGTTTACGATGATAAGATGATTCTGTTTTTAAATATTTTTTCCAGGTTTAAAGCTGAATTTAAACACGAAAGCAAATTTTAAATTTTATAAAGAAAAACAAGAGTTTGAAATAAAATTTGAAACCAAATAATTGAATTTAAATAACTAAAAATCAATTAGTTATATTTTTGATTATTGAGTTTTATAAATTTTTATGTGACAAAAGTAGCGATACACTATAAAAAAAACAAGCAATTGTGTTAAAAATGTTCTCGAGCACACTATATTTGTAAAAAATAAATCCGGACAAATATTCTAGAATAAATTGCTCATTATGGAAAATGGAAATAATATTTATAAAGTCAATCTGATTAATAAAGAAGAATTAAAAATCACCGGAAAAGGGGAGAGTGATGTCTGGAGGAAATCAGAAGTTTTAAGCCAGTTCATTTCGCCATGGGATTCAAAGGAGCCTTCAAAAATTGAATTTAGAGCATTATATGATGGAGCTAATTTCTTTTTTTGCTTTACTGTTTTTGACACAGAAATTCATATTGACACAACAGATGATACAGCAGACAGTATTAATAACTCAGACAGAGTTGAACTTTTTTTCAGACCAAATCATTCATTAAATCCCTACTACTGTTTAGAAATAGATACTCAGGCAAGAATAATGGATTTTATAGCGTATCCAAATAAAAATTTCGATTTTAACTGGAATTGGCCAAAGGGTGATATTAGTGTCAAATCATCAAAAAATGATAGCAGTTTTACTGTAGAAGGAGCTATCAGTCTGGATTCTTTAAACAAATTAAATTTGATTAAAGGAAATAAAATAGAAGCAGGTGTTTTTAGGGCAAAATATAATTCTAAGATTAATGGCAATTTTGAGCCAGTCTGGATTACCTGGATTGACCCTGAAACGGAAACCCCAAACTTTCATACAGCATCTTCTTTTGGGGTATTCCATCTAATGGACTAAATTAGTTATTCCATATAATAACTGGCGTTTTCAGAATTGACAATATCAATAGGTAAAAGTGCCGAATGGTTAATTTCTTTTCCAAAAATAAAATGATCGACCAAAAAGCTTAATCCCAAATAAACCTGTTGTTTAGGATTTTGATTGATCAGGAAATCAATGGTTCCCTGATTTAGAAAACTTATGTTTTTATCCAACAGGTCATAGCCGATAAGAGCGATCGTATTATTTTTAGTTTTATCAATAATTTCGGCAATTTGATATGCTTTTGATGTAGTGATAAATATACCTGTGAGTTTCGGATTTTCTTTAAGAAAGTCTTCCAGCTTAGTTTCGTAGTTTTTTCTTTTTAATTTTAAAGTAGTGACTTCGTAATCTGAATTTTCTTCTTGGAGAAAGTAATTTCTAAATCCTTTTTCTTTCTCCTGCATGTGCACGGCATTCTTGAATTTTTCATCAAAATGAATGATCGCTATTTGGCCTTTCTGAGCAATAGAATCTATTAATTTTGCAGCAACCCTGCCGCTTCTGTACAAATCCTGACCTACAAAGTTTCTGATTTCATCAGATTCCAGCTGATTATTAAATGTGTTCACTAAGATGTTTTGAGCGCTATATTTTTCTACAGCATCAAGTGCTTCTTTAGAAAATAAAGGCGCTAATAAAACAGCATCGGGTGATGAATTTAAAACGCTTTCGTTTACAGCTATAAAGGATTCTGTATTTTCCGGATCAAAATAATGAGCATTAATGGATAAATTAAATGCTTTGAATTCCTTTTTTGCCTGTTCTATTCCTTTAATACAAGGAAGCCAGTAGGAATCGGATTCAGGATTTGGCAGCACTACACATATAGAGTAAATCTTATTGTTTTTAAGATTTCGTGCAATTAAATTAGGCTCGTAATCTATTTGTTCTAATACAGCATTAATACTTTCCAGCGCTTTTTGAGAAACTTTACCTCTTTTATGTAAAACCCTGTCAACTGTTCCTTTTGAAACACCCGCCAATTGAGCAATATCTTTTATTGTAAGCTTTTTATCCATAACCACAAATATATAAAAGTTTGGTTTATTAATTTTTTTGCAAATTTTCTTAATCCATAAAGTATGTCTTTTCCCTGTAGATTTTCTTAGTTTTTGTTTAGAAAATATAAGGTAAAATCTTAAAGACAGATTTATTTAAAGATGAAAAAGAAAGTTGCGTTTTGGTTTAAAATTTTGAGACAATTAGTAAAATGATTTTTCAATAATACGTCTTTTTTTTCAGTTTCCGTTTCTTTTTTTGTGCTCGAGAACATAAATTTAGTGTGTTCGAGCACATTTTTATGTGTTTTCCTTGTTTTAGTAAAATTAAATCTATAGTTTCGCATTATGAAACCTATATTTAATATGGTTTTACGATGTCGGTTGTGTATTTAAGTTGTTGTTTAACAGAGTTTTGAAAATAATAAAAAGTGAAAAAAATTATATCATTAGCACCAGGGAGAACATGTTTGTTTGGTGATCATCAGGATTATCTTGGGCTGCCTGTTATTGCCTGTGCAATTGACAGGGACATAAGGCTGACAGCAGTGCAAAACAGCACCAGTGTTTTTAATTTAAACATGGTGGATATTAACGAAACGAGGATTATTAAGATCGATGAAACTTTCCCTGAATTAAAACCACGAGATTATTTTGCCTCTTCGTTAAGAGTGCTTAGAAGGTATGGTTGTATTCCAAATATTGGATACGATATCAATATCTCCGGAAATATTCCAATCAATTCCGGAACCTCGAGCTCATCGGCATTGTTGTTGGCATGGATCAATTTTTTGATCGAAGCTTACGGAGTGAATGAAGAAGTGACTCCCGAATTTATTTCTAAAATAGGCTACCTGTCTGAAGTCGTGGAGCACGGAGAACCGGGAGGAATGATGGACCATTACAGTATTGGTGTTGGAAACGTGGTTTACATAAATACTGTAAATCCTTTTGCTGTTACAGTCATAGGAAAAGAACTGAATGGTCTTGTTACAGGGGTTTCAGGAGTTCCAAAGGAAACAATCGGATTAATTGGCGAATTAAAAAATAATGCACTGTTGTCTATTGATTTGGTAAAACAAAATGATAAAAGTTTTGATTTAAATACTGCTGAAATTGAAGATTTAAAAAAGTACTCCAACTTTTTACCGGACAGACTGATTCCTTATTTTGAAGCAGCGGTTAAAAATCACCATTATACCAAACTGGCACTGAAAGAATTTCAAAAAGCCTCTCTTGATTTAAAAAAGATTGGCGAATTAATGAACGGTCATCATGCTGTTTTAAGGGATCTGCTAAAAATTACAGTGCCAAGAATTGATGCTATGATTAATGCGTCATTAAAAGCAGGTGCTTATGGAGCCAAAATAGTGGGTTCAGGAGGTGGAGGCAGTATTGTAGCCATAGCTGAACCCGGCAAAGAATCGCAGGTTGCAGAAGCAATGCTGGCAGCGGGTGCAGTTGCAGCTTATGCTGTAAATGTTGATCCTGGAGCGAGAATAGTATAGATATTAAAATTAAAAAAAAAGAGTATGCATGACAATTTAGTAATTTTAGCAGGAGGCGCTTCTTCAAGAATGAAAAAACCGGCTGAGGTAAGTAATCTGAGCGAGGAAGAAATAGCTCAGGCTAACGAAAGAAGTAAAGGACTGATAGGGGTAGGACCAAATGGAAGACCATTGATGGATTATCTTTTAGTAAATGCAAAAAAAGCAGGCTACAAAAACATATACATTATAATAGGAGAGCAGGGAGATTTATTCAAATCTTTTTACGGAAGCAAGGATAAGGATAATGATTTTCATGGTTTGAATGTTTCGTTTGCTGTTCAGTATATTCCTGAAGGAAGAGTGAAACCATTTGGAACTGCTGATGCATTGTTTCAGGCTGTAGAACAATATCCTGAACTAAACACTCAATTTTATTCGGTTTGTAATAGTGATAATTTGTATTCATCAGAGGCATTGTATGCACTTCGTGAATCGAATAGTCCTAATGCGTTTATCAGTTATGATCGTGATGCAATGGAATTTCCTTCTGAGCGTATCTCTCGTTTTGCGGTGGCAGAATTGAATAAGGATAATTTTCTTCTTGATATTGTCGAAAAACCGGATGCTGCTGTCGTAGAATCTTTTAAAGATGCTGAAGGTAAAATCAGGGTGAGCATGAACGCCTTTAAGTTCAAAGGAGAAGCCTTATATCCTTATCTTAAAAATTGTCCGGTTCATCCCGAAAGAGATGAAAAAGAATTACCAACTGTACTTTTGAATCTATTACAGGATTTTCCGAATACGGCATTAGGAATCCCTTTTTCTGAACATGTTCCGGACTTAACGGCAAAAGAGGATATTGTAGAAGTAAAAGCCTATCTGAAAAAACATTTCCCTGTACTGGACTGGAATTAATAATTTTTAACTGAAAACGAAATGAAAAAATATGTAATCACAGGAGGTGCAGGATTTATAGGAAGTCATATTGCAGAACAGCTATCCGGAGAAGGGCATGAAGTAATTGTACTGGATAGTTTAAGAACCGGATTCGAAAAAAATCTCAACGGACTGAATGTTCAGTTTGTTCATGGAGACATAAGGGATAAAAATCTTGTAGAAAAGTTGGTACAAGGCGCAAGTGGTATTTTTCATCTCGCAGCTTTGGTTAGTGTTCCCGAATCGTTATTGCGTTTAGATGAGTGTATTGATATTAATACCATCGGAACCATTAATATTCTGGAAGCTGCAAGAAAAAATAACGGATGCAAGGTGGTACTTTCTTCTTCGGCTGCGAACTATGGAAATAACCCTGTTCTGCCTAAAGTAGAAAGTATGATTCCGGAACCGATGACTCCTTATGCCATTACAAAATTAGACGGAGAATTTTATCTAAAAATGTATCAGGATCAATGGAATGTTCCGACAGCTTCACTGCGCTATTTCAATGTTTTCGGACCAAGACAAAACCCTCAGTCGGCTTATGCGGCTGCGGTGCCTATTTTTATTAATAAAGCGCTTCAGAATGAAGCGCTAACAATATATGGTGACGGTTCTCAAACCAGAGATTTTATTTATGTGAAAGATGTGGTAAAAGCGAATATTCTGGCTTCTCAGATTGGGACAGAAACGTATAATGTTGCTTTGGGATACAGCACTTCTATTTTAGAATTAGCAGAAAAAATAATTAAAATCACAAATTCCAAATCCCAAATTCAGTTTCTGGAAGAGCGTTCCGGTGATATAAAACATTCAAAAGCAGATCCGTCAAAATTTAATGATTTAGGATTTAAACCCGGTCATTCGATTGAAACTGCTTTAGAAGAAACCATTGCCTTTTACCATCAGGAATTGCTAAAATAAAAAAGGATGATTTGATTCATCAGACAAATTTTGATACTTTTCAAAAAGAATAGATTTACCAAATAAATACTGTATTGAACAAATGGCACAAACTCAAAACACATTAGAAAAAGGTCAGGGTAATGTTTTAATTCCTATGGCAATTTTGACCCTGTTATTTTTTATTTTAGGATTCGTTACCTGGCTAAATGGACCATTAATTCCATTCTTCGAAATTGCCTGTGATTTAACCGGATCGCAAGCCTATTTTGTAACTTTTGCCTTTTACATTGCTTATTTTGTAATGGCGATTCCATCTTCATGGATTATAGAAAAAACAGGTTATAAAAATGGTATTTCACTCGGTTTAACTGTAATTGCCATTGGTGCATTTATGTTTTATCCTGCTGCAGAAACGAGAACCTTTCTTTTGTTTTTGATAGCCTTATTCATTATGGGTACAGGATTGGCTATTTTGCAAACCGCTGCTAATCCGTATGTTGTTGTAATTGGCCCAAGAGAAAGTGCCGCAGCAAGAATTAGTGTTTTGGGAATTGCCAATAAACTGGCAGGATTTATAGCTCCGTTAGTATTGACCACTTTGGTACTCTCCAACATGAAGCAGTATACGAAGGAAAAAATAGATCTCCTGGATGCTGCCGCCAAATCGGCTACACTGGACACACTAGCACTGCAATTACAAACACCTTACATCTACATGGGAATTGTAATTTTGATTTTGGCAATTTTAGCGAAGTTTTCCCCTCTTCCTGAAATAGACTTAGATGAAGATGGTCACGTTGCCGATTTAAGTATTTACAAACAAATTAAAAGTGCATCAAAATACCCTCAGCTTGTTTTGGGGGCAATAACGCTGATGCTATATGTTGCTGCAGAGGTTATTGCAGGTGACACCATTGGAACTTTTGGAAAACAGCTTGGAGTTTACGGAGAAAATGGTGATTTCTATCTTAACCTGACCTCATTTACCATGACCGCAATGCTGATAGGCTATATCGTCGGAATTACTTTAATACCAAAATACCTGTCTCAGGTTACGGCATTAAAAATTTCAGGAATTTTGGGAGTTGTTTTGGTAATCTTAATAGTTTCTTTATCTCCGGGAATTATCATTCAATTACCTTTATTACCAGATTTGCCTTTGATAATTATTTTGGTCGCCCTGTTTGGACTTGCCAATGCGCTTTGCTGGCCGGCAATCTGGCCTTTGGCGCTTCAGAATTTAGGAGGTCATACTAAAATTGGCGGAGCAATATTAATTATGGCAATCATTGGCGGAGCAATATTTCCATTATTATACGGACTTTTAGCAGAAAGTATCAATCTGGCAAATGGAACGGAACACATTTTAACAACAGAAAAATCCGGAAACCAGATAGCGTATTTAATGCTTTTACCGGCTTACTTGATGATTATCTTCTTTGCGCACAAAGGACATAAAATTACCAGTTGGTCCCGGGCGTAGATTCACAATAAATAAAATTTAAAATTAACTTACAATGTTAAAAAGTAATATAGACAAATCTACAGGATTTGAAAAGCGATTTGAAAACATTAATACAGTGGTTTTTGAAAACTCTACCGCTGCTTCTGTATCAGTTGCAAAAGAAATAGCGGCATTGATTCAGTCAAAACAAAAAAACAATGAATTATGTGTTTTAGGTTTGGCAACCGGTTCTTCACCAAAAGGATTATATGCAGAGTTAGTACGTCTGCATAAAGAAGAAGGTTTGAGTTTTAAAAATGTGGTATCATTCAATCTGGATGAATATTACCCGATGGAACCAGATTCAATAAACAGCTACGTGCGTTTTATGAAGGAATTATTGTTTAATCAGGTTGATATTTTGCCTGAAAACATTCATATTCCGGACGGAACTTTATCAAAAGAAGAAATTGCGAATTATTGTGCCGATTATGAAAACAAAATTGAAGCTCTGGGCGGAATTGATTTACAGATTTTAGGAATTGGAGGTAACGGTCATATCGGATTTAATGAATCAGGATCTTTGCAGAATTCAAAAACACGTCTGGTTGCCTTAGATCATATCACCAGAGTTGCAGCAAGCGGTGATTTTTCAGGATTGAGCAATACACCAAGAACAGCAATTACGTTGGGTGTAAAAAAGATAATGGAAGCAAAACAAGTGATTTTAATGGCTTGGGGAGTTGGAAAATCCAATATCATCAAAGCTTCTGTTGAAGGTGAAGTGACAAACCGTATTCCGGCTTCTTTTCTTCAGGAACATCAAAATGCTGTTTTTGTTTTGGATAAAGAAGCTTCTTCAAAACTAACCAGAATCAATACGCCATGGCTGGTTGAGAAAATTGTCTGGACAGACAAACTCATCCGAAAAGCTGTTTTAGGATTGGCGCTTCATTTGCAAAAACCAATTTTAATGCTGACCGATGCAGATTATATTGAAAACGGAATGAGCGATTTATTAGCAGATTCAGGTCCTGCATACGATATCAACATCAAAATATTCAATCAGTTACAAAATACCATTACGGGATGGCCAGGCGGAAAATCGAATGCAGATGATTCACACAGACCTGAAAGAGCTGAGCCTTCAAGAAAAAGAGTGTTAATCTTCAGTCCGCACCCAGATGATGATATCATTAGTATGGGAGGAACTTTTATGCGATTACAGGATCAGGGACATGAAGTGCATGTAGCGTATCAAACCTCAGGAAACATTGCCGTTGCTGATGATGAAGCGTTACGATTTGCCAGTTTTGTTTGCGATTACAATGATAAATTTGGAATTAAAAGTGAAGAAGCTGAAACCATTTATAAAAAAGCTTCTGCATTTTTAAAGAACAAAAAAGCAAGTGAAATCGACATTCCGGAAGTTAGATATATAAAAGGATTAATCCGAAAAGGAGAAGCGCGTGCTACAAGTCATTTTGTTGGTTTACCGGACGAACAGATTCATTTTATGGAGCTTCCTTTCTATGAAACTGGTAAGATTGAAAAAAATCCTATTGGTAAGGAAGATATTCAGTTAACGATGGATTTAATCGAAAAAATCAAGCCACATCAAATTTATGCTGCAGGTGACTTAGCAGATCCGCACGGAACACACAAGGTATGTCTGGATGCTATTTTTGAAGCTGTAAAAAATCTGAAACAAAAAGATTTCATGAATGACTGCTGGGTTTGGTTATACAGAGGAGCATGGCAGGAGTGGGGGATTGACGAAATCGAAATGGCCGTTCCGATGAGTCCGGATCAGGTACTGGCAAAAAGACACGGGATATTTAAACATCAATCTCAAAAGGACGGTGTTGTGTTTCAGGGATCAGATGCAAGGGAATTTTGGCAGAGAGCCGAAGACAGAAACAGTGAAACAGCCAATTTCTATAAACAGCTCGGTCTTGCTACTTACGCAGCCATGGAAGCGTTTGTGAGATGGGAATATTAGTGTAAAGAATCTTATTTTGCCCCAAAAAAATAAATGATTCAAAAGACCTTTAAAATTAATTTTTTAAAGGTCTTTTTGTTTTTAAATTCTTTAGAATTTAAATTTTACACTACTCAGTTTTATCTTATAATTTTAAAATGTGTTCGAGTACATTTAAGTGTTCTCGAGCACATTTTTGTGTTTTTCCTTGTTTTTATGAAACAGTTTTTGTAATGTTGTGAGGCTTAAGCGCTATAACCAATCTTTATTATCATTTTAATTTGATTTGAAACAAGCTGTGTTTTAATTCTTTCCGTGCTTGGTAGATGTTTCTTCCAAATTAGCAATGGAGAATATTAAATGGCTTTTGTATTGTATGTTGGCGGATTCGATTTAAAATGTTAATGAAAAAAAAATTAACTAATTAAAAATCACTAAAAGAATGAAATCTAAAATTACGCTGTTACTGATTTGTTTGTTTTTAATTTCAAATAAAATCAGTGCTCAAATTATAATTGACGGATTCAACTATAATTGGGCAAGAATTGAAAATACTACCCCTGTAACGCTGGCTTCTACAGATGCAGACAATGGAGATGGTCTTAATGATGGTGCAATGCTTATTAAAGGAACTGCCAATACACCTGCACTTCAGGGTGTGCAATATACTTTGGGTGGAAGCCCGCTAACTGGCGAGCAGATTAATCTTGAAATAAAATATTATCAAAATGCGGCATCATTTGCAAGATTCAAAATGCAGGTTTATAATGTAACGGATAATCTTGTTTTGGCAGAAACGGCTCAAATTACCACTAGTACAGGAGTTGTTGGTACATCAACATTAGCCTATACTTTTACAGCATCAAGTGTTGGCGACCAGATTATGGTTCGATTTGTTCGTGCAGATGACCTGAATATTGTTCGTGTAGCAGCTTTGGATTATCTAAAGGTAAATGGAGAATTTATAAATATGATCGAAGTATGTAAACCAATATTTAATTTTGATCTATCCCTCACAACAGCTACCACTGCAGAAATTAATGATTTAGCTGCGATTCGTAATAGTTTGTCAAATCAGCTGCTAGGAACAACGGCTCCTACAACAGCTCAGCTAAATACTGCTCTGGCGCAATACGACGCTTTAAACATAACGGTAACAGGGACGAATATAACCGGAAACGCTATAACTGACGATTCGCAAATTAATTTTTTAAAAATGTTTGCCAGGTATTTGAAATTTAATCCAACAGATACCAATGTAAGCGACAAAGCGGCAAAAGCGGTTTGGTATATAGCGAGTCTGAACTGCAGCCCGAAATCTAATGCTGCTTTGACTTTTTATAGCTATCCTACTTTTTCGCGTGGTGCCATTTTTCTGAATTCTTACCTTTCGGATACAGTAAAAGCGATATTTGGAAACACACTTTATCAGGAAACAGCTTTATTCAAAAATCTCTTCGATGTCAATTACGATTTCAACACAACACAAACCGATGCCATTAATACAGATACGATGTATCTCGATATAGATGTTTTACTGGCTTATGCGGACTGGTTTAAAACCAATGATGAAAAAATACGATATTTAAAAACTGTTAAAAGATATCTGGACCGTTTCTTAATTTATACTTATGGTGCAAAAGACGGTTTGAAAAAAGATGGTTTAGGTTATCATCACAACGCCGCTTATGATGGATATATGTATGCCTATAATACCGTTTCAGTAGCTTTGAAAGCTTTAGAAGGTACTGGTTTTCAAATTGACCAGGCTTCTTATCTTAGATTTAGGGATGCAGTTTACGCACAAACAATGTATTCTAACGATGCAGGGGTAAAGCCTTTTGCAATGGCGGGAAGAAATCCGCAGTCAAAAAACAGTACACTGGCATCTGGTACTTTAGCTAATACTGCAATATCCGGCGGAAAAATTTTAGGATTAAGTACTGCAGATCCTACCTTAAGCGGAATTTACAATAGAAAATACGGGGTTAACAGTCAGTTTAATAACAGCACCGTTGCTCCATTTGAAGAAGGTTTTATTCAGTTCAACTACGGTAACTTAGGGATTTACAGAAAAAATAACTGGGTCGCTTCGATGAAAGGACAATCTGATGTTTTATGGGGTTCTGAGATTTATATCAATCAGAACAGATTTGGAAGATACCAAAGTTATGGTGCATTAGAAATTATATATCATGGAAACAGCAGTACAGGAAACGGTTACAGCGAAATAGGATGGGACTGGAATTACAACCCGGGAGCTACAACAATTGTATTGCCCTGGGATAAGTTACATGCCGAAAAAGAACGTGTTGATGAATACAATACCTATGGTTTTGCCGGTTCTTTAGCATTAAATCAGTTAAACAATGGTGTTTTGTCCAACACCACAGGACAATCAGGATTATTTTCGATGAAATTTAAAGAGCGTAATAATTTAGGTTTCGGAGGCACTTATGGAGCGATTACCCATAATGCTACTTTTGAATTTACTAAAACGTATTTTGCCATTGACAGTTTTATTATCTGTCTGGCCAGCGGTATTAAAAATGACGATACTGTCAATCCTACCGTTACGACATTGTTTCAAAGGCTTAATAACAATTCAGCAGATGTTTTGGTAAACGGAAATGTAAAAACAAGTCAAAGCACAGAGTCATTTTTAGCAACTTCGCCTAACTGGATCATTGACAATTATAATACGGGTTATTATATTTTACCGAATTCAGGAACCTTAAAAATTAGAAATTCTGCTCAGACGACACCTTATCAAAACCAAACGACTCCGACTGAAGCTACTATAGCGGCCAATTCATCCAATAATTACCATCTTGCTTACCTTGATCACGGAAATGCCCCAACAAACAGTTCTTATGAATTTATTTGTATGCCTTTGGCAGATTCGGCTAAAATGACACAATTTGCTCTGGAAATGCAATCTTCCAATAAACCTTATACTGTTTATCAAAACAATACCAATCAGCAAATAATTGAGCATAAAAGCTCTAAAACATGGGCATATGCGTTACCTGCTGCGAATACTACGATTACTAACGGATTGCTAAAAGCAAATGACACGCCGTGTTTGGTTATGTATAAAGGTTTAAATGAAAACTTTTCTGAAATAGTGCTGTCTATAAGTAATCCGGACATGGGAGCTGCACCATCGACACCAAAAGTGATTACCCTAAAATTAAGTAATGAATGGAATTTGTCACAGCTAAATTCTAATGCGAATATTGTTTCAGCTACAGCTACAGAAACTATAATTGCATTTACTGTGGCTGATGGTCTTCCGGTCGAAATAAAATTAGTATCATCAGCTAACACGCTTAAAATTGATGAAGAAACGTTTAATTCGCCAAATGTTGTTTTATATCCTAATCCTGTTCAGGACTATTTTAACATCAACGTAGCTGAATTACAAGCAAATGCAACGATTCGTGTATACAACGTTTTGGGCAACAAGGTTCGTGAAGTTCGTTTTAACAATGTGCCAAAAAGGGTTTTTGTTGGCGATTTATCAGTTGGTACTTATTTTGTAGTAATTCAGAATGGGAGCCAAACCTTTAAAACTAAAATTATTAAAAAATAAAACTTAACTAGATTCCCAATCAAAATGATGCATTGAAATTTTGATTGGGAATTAATAATTCAATTCAGATAAGGCAATACTATAAATAGCCTTAATTTTGAATATTAAACCATTTAATTGCAATGAAAATAGAGACTAAAATCGTTGAAAAGCTCTTTTTAATGAACCTCTTTTTAGCAGGAACCTTAGGTTTTTCGCAACAATCGGGTAATGCTCCCGTAAAAGAATCGTTTGAAAATGAAACTTCAATTGTTACTTATAAAAAGAATAATTCAGGCAGCTTATCGATTAGTAATAAACACCATCAATTTGGGAAATCTTCACTGCAATGGGAATGGTCGGGAGGAAGTTTTTTTGAAACTTCTAATTTTAAAATAATAAGTAAAAAAGACAGTCCCTTGCAATATGGAGATTATTTTCCTGCAAGTCCTACTTTGATCATGTCTTTATACAATGAAAAAGCACAGAATGAAACCATTAAAATTTCTTATGGAAAAAATGGCAAAGAAGAAGTTTGGTTTCCGATAAGTTTAAATTTTACAGGCTGGAGAACAATCAGGGTTCCTTTTTATGAAATGAATGGAAATCCACCAAAAAAAGGAGATGCAATAGGGTATGATACTTTTAGGATAAGCTCAACTTCTACTACAGGCAAAGGAAAATTGTTTTTTGATGACATTGTTTTTTCACAATATCAGGATGACCGTCATTCGTACCCGGATGTAATGGTACCTTTTATCAAACGAAATTTAGAAGAAGGAGCAGATCACTGGATGCCTTTAATAAGAGATATGAAACGGGTTCAGGAACTGCCTTTGAAAGCAGTTTCGGAAGCAACGAAAAATGAACTCACTATCATCAAAAAACGTATTGATGATACTTTCAATAAAGGTGTTGAAAAAAATAATAGTCTATTAAAAGCAAAGGAAGAATTTGCTAAGCTAAATTTAGTAAAAGAGGAAACGGTTTTGGGACCTCCTTTGACTTTTAAGCTTGAAGAGGTACATCCTGATCAGAAAAATTTTACTGATATTGGAACCTTTGGTAAAACGATAAAAAAAATAGCGATTTTTTACCTTAAAAGTACAGATGATAATAAGGCTCAGATAGAGGATATGTTTATTGCTGCATCCCGATATTATTTAGATCAGGGCTGGCAGGAAGGCGCATCAGGAGGGACGAGACACCATATAGGCTACAATACGAGAGAACTTACAGAAGCCTTTTTTATGATGAGAGAACCGTTAAAGAAAGCAGGTTTACTAAATGAGATCGGAAATAGTCTACAGTGGGTTTTTAACCTGGGTAAGATTCTCGGACCTGAAGAAGAATTTCATTCCAATATCGATTATTATAACACGCAGTCTTTCTATCATTTGATGCTGGTTTTTATGTCGGATAATGTGGAAAAACAGGCCGCTTTATTAGAGGCATATTCAAAATATATTTCGATAACTTTAGCTCAGGACAATGAGTTGGGAGTTTTCAAGATTGATGGGACTTCATGGCATCACAACGGACATTATCCTGCTTACGGATTAGGTGCTTTTGCCAGTATTCCTCCTGTGATTTTTACACTTTCCGGAACGCAGTTCAGAATTAATGAGACGGGTCATAAAAACTTCAAAAAAGCACTTTTGACGACACGTTTGTACAGTCAATTGTACAGTTTTGGTTTTGGAAATGCAGGACGTCATCCCTTGGAAGATGATTCTATTAAATCCTTAAAAAATGGATTTTTACTGATGGCGCAATCCGGAAATCCTGAAGGAACTTCTAAAATCGATAATGAAGCAGCAGCAGCCTATTTAAGATTATGGGGCGAAAGCGATAAGTCAAACAGTGCTTTGTTTCAGGCGAATACTGTTGGGAAGGATATTTTGCCGGGCTATCATGTACTTCCGTATGCTGCAACTTCAATTCACAGAAGAAATGACTGGGCAGCAATCATCAAAGGATACAGCAAATATGTCTGGGCGTCTGAAATATATGTTGATGCCAACAGATACGGAAGATATCCTGCAAACGGAAGTATCCAGATAAATAATATTGGTGGCGATCAGGGAAGTGGTTTTAAGCAGGAAGGCTGGGACTGGAACAGATATCCTGGAACAACGGTTATCTATTTACCGTTTAAAGAGCTGGAACCGGATACACCATTACTGATGTTTAGATCAGATGAGACTTTTGCCGGAGCAGTGACTTTGGGTGCTAATGGAGTTTTCGGAATGAAATTGAATGAATCCAAAGGTTCTGATGCAGAAACATCAGAAAGCAAAGCAGGATTCCCCGGGAAACTGAAAGCGAATAAATCGGTTTTTTCTTTTGGCGATAAATTAATATGCATTGGTACCGGAATTTTGAGTATTGATACCGTAAATCCGGTTCAGACAAATTTGTTTCAAAATTTTATAGGAGACAAATCGATACCAATATTTTCATCTAAAAGTAAAAATATTTCGACGTTTCCTTATCAGGCAAAAATGGAATCCACAGGAAAACCAGGTAAATGGCTGATTGATGCATATCAAAACGGATATTATATTTTATCACCTAATACAATTGAAATCAGGAGACAAGCTCAGGAATCTTATAACAATGCCTATTCGATTAATACAGGTAAAATGAATCCAAAAGTAAAAGACGCTACTGTTACAAACGGGGACTTTGCTTCCTCATGGATAGATCACGGAAAAGTACCAAAAGATGCTTCTTACCAATATGTTATTTATCCGGGACTTGAAAAAGATGCGGTTAATTCTTTCGAAAAGAAAATTAAAAAGGATAAATCCTATCAAATTCTGAAAGCTGATAATGTTGCCCATATTGTAAAAGATAAGGATACTGAAACAACAGGATTCGTAATATTTGATTCGGGTAAAGAGTTGGACAATGCTATTTTAAAAAGTGTTTCTGTTCCTTCGCTTTTAATGATTAAAAATGAAGCGAAAAAACTAACAGTAAGTGCGGTGCAGCCGGATCTTAATTTTTCGGCAGGTAAAGATAAAGGCTTTAGCAACTATAGTATGCCTGTTGACCTGACCATTACGCTGAAAGGAGAATGGAAACTCGCAGCTGATTCAGCAGTAAAATCTATTGTGACTGACGGAAAAAATACAGTCATTACGATGGAATGCAGACATGGATTTTCGAATCAGATTAATTTAATAAAAAAATAGGGTTTATGAAAAGAATGCTTTTTTTATGTCTTGTGTTAATTGGGTTTCAGTCAGTGTCATCTCAGGAAAAGTTAACAAATTTAGTAGAGCTGAAAAAAAACTCAAAAAATGAAATCTTCCACAATTTAGGTCAGGCTGATAAAAAGGGCGGTTTTTTCCTCAAAGGTTATTGGGTTTGGGACAATTCGGTGATAAAGGGAGAGGATGGTAAATATCATTTGTTTTCGTCCTGTTATCCCGATAGTATTCCTTTTCATCCGGGCTGGATGGTTTCTGCAGAAATTATTCACGCCGTTGCTGATAAACCCGAAGGCCCTTTTCGGTTTGTAAATAAAGCGCTCGAAGCCCGTGGAGCCCAGTATTGGGATGGCCGATCCACATTCAATCCACAGATATTTAAGCATAAAGGTAAATATTATATGTTTTATGTAGGGTCTACTCATCCATTTGAAGAAGCGAAGCATGATGAACTTACCGTTGAAAGCAAATGGTGTATTGTAGGCCGAAGCAATAAACGTGTTGGACTGGCAGTTGCGAATAGTCTTGACGGACCTTGGGAAAGAATGGACAAACCTATTCTTGAAACAGAGCCCAATACTTTTTATAGCTTTCTGACCTCAAATCCGACTATGGCGATCAATGATGACGATTCGGTTTTGATGATTTTTAAAGCCAGGGCATACGAAGGCAACATACACGGACCGATGTCACTTGGTGTTGCTTTTGCAAAAACTATTACCGGGCCTTATACCGTTTTGAATAATAAAAAACCTGTTTTTGATGCTAAAATAACAGGGGAACTTGAAGATCCTTTTCTGTGGAAAGACAAAAGAGGGTATCATGTTGTGTTTAAAGATCATAAAGGAAAATACACAAGTGAATGGGGCGGAGGCGTTCTGGCACATTCTGCTAATGGAACAGACTGGAAAATGGATAATGATCCAAAAGCCTACTCTAAAACAATTCAGTGGGATGATAAGACAATTGAAAAAAGAGGGCAATTGGAAAGACCTTTTATACTTTTTGAGAGCAATAAACCACGCTGCATGTATTTTTCTACGATGGATGGAGAAGGAGGTTTTGAAAACGGAACATATTCAGGTATTTTGGCAATACCGTTTTTAAAATAAACGTATTACTTTAAAAAGGTAAGAAGAATAATTTAAGAGGGACTTTGTGTTCCTCTTTTTTATTTTGGAACAATTATTTGTTTGTTATTGATAATCAGGTTTCAGTAACTTGTTTTTTGTAGGTTTTTACCTTTATTAGATATTAAAAAAGTGCTCGAGCACATTCTTTTTAGGTCTTGATATGTAAGGAATTTTTGATTTTTGTATTAAATTTATGTGTTCGAGCACATTTTTTAGCAATTTCCTTGTTTTTATAATAACCTTTACATAATATTGTATCACACAACCGACAAATTAACCAAAAAACTAAACTAGAATTATGAAAAAATTTAATTTAAAATATCCGCCTTTCGATAAGGTTTTCAAGCCTTTACTTGTTGGTATTTTTTTGATACTCATGCCAGTTTTTGTAAAAGCACAAACCCAGACGATATCCGGTACTGTATATGATGATAAGAAAGATCCTCTGCCTGGTGTTACCGTTATGGTAAAAGAAACAAAACAAACCGTACTTACTGATTTTACAGGTCAGTTCAATATAAAAGCGAGTGCTTCATCTCAATTGGTTTTCAGCTATATGGGCTTTGAAACTTTTACAGCTCCTGTTGGAAATAAAACTTCAATGGTTGTTACATTAAAATCTTCAACCAATGATCTGGAGGAGATTGTTGTAGTAGGATATGGAGCAGTAAAGAGAAAAGATTTAACAGGATCGGTTTCTAGTGTAACTATGGAAGACATCAATAAAGCGCCTGTTCGTTCTTTTGATGACGCTTTGGCAGGTCGTGTGGCCGGAGTTCAGGTAACTTCTGCAGATGGTAGACCGGGTTCTGGTGTTAACATTGTTATTCGTGGAAATAACTCCGTTACTCAGGGTAACAGTCCTTTGTATGTTGTGGATGGTTTTCTGATTGAGGATCCTAATAATAATGTGATTAATCCGGCAGATATCGAATCTATTGATATTTTAAAAGATGCATCGGCTACCGCTATTTATGGAGCCAGAGGAGCCAATGGTGTTGTGGTAATTACAACTAAAAAAGGTAAAGAAGGTAAGGCAGTATTCAGTTTTAACAGTACTACCGGAATTCAGAATATGGCTAACAAGTTAGAATTAATGAATCCTTATGAGTATGTAAAATACCAGTTAGAATTCAATCCTGCAGCTACAGGAACACCGATGACTCCAACCGAAATTTATCTTTCTGACGGAAAAACACTTGATTATTATAAAAACCAAAAAGCGATTGACTGGCAGGATCTTACCAGCCGTACCGCTTTGTATCGCAATAATGATTTTGCGGTAAGAGGAGGAACAAAAAAGCTTAAATATGCATTTTCTGCATCGGCTACAGATCAGGACGGTATATTGTTAAATTCAAATTATGCAAGATATCAGGGACGCGCGGTTATAGATTATGCTATTACCGATAAGTTAAAAATAGGAATTAATACAAATTACAGTTATTTGAAACAAACAGGAATCGATCCGACTAAAGGAGAAAATGGTTCGACTACCAATGTTATGACTTCGATCTGGGGAATGCGACCTGTTGCTTCTGATGATTTTAATTTGGTTGACGAATTTCAGGATCCGGATATGAATGCTTCTAATGATTACAGAATCAATCCTGTAATGAGTCTTGAGAACACTTATGATGTAACAAAAACCAATAATATCAATGCAAACGGATATGTGGAGTATCAGTTTACAAAAGATTTAAAATTAAGGTCAACTTACGGAATTATTGAAAACAGAACAGAAAGAGATGAGTTCTACAATACAAAAACATCCAGTGGACGTCCGGGAGGTGTAAACGGTGTAAACGGAAAAATTTCGCATACCAATTACAACAACTGGCTAAACGAAAACACCCTGACCTGGGATAAAAAGTTAGGTGAAAAATCAAAATTAGTTGCTGTAGGAGGTTTTACTGCCCAACAAAGAAAAACATGGAGTTATGGAAGAGCTGTAAATCAATTACCTAATGAAGACCTGAGATTTGACGGCTTTGATCAGGGAGTTCAGTTAAGAGTAGATCCGTTGGCTTCAGACTGGACTATGGCTTCTTTTTTAACAAGGGTGAATTACAGTTACGATTCTAAATATTTGTTCACAGCTTCATTCAGAGCTGACGGATCTTCTAAATTTCCTTCAAAAAACCATTGGGGATACTTTCCGTCTGCAGCTTTTGCCTGGAAATTTGATCAGGAAGAATTCATTAAAAATTTCGAACAGTTATCAACAGGTAAATTGCGTATAAGTTATGGGCAAACCGGAAATAACCGTGTAGGGGATTTTGATTATCTCACAAGCTACTTTGATCCAATAATAAATAGTTATGTTTTTGACAATCAATACGTACCGGGTGTAGTGGCTACAAAACTGGGTAATTCTGACTTGAAATGGGAAACTACAGAACAGATTGATGCAGGAATTGATTTAGGTTTCTTTAAGGAAAGAATCTCTTTGAGTGTGGATGTTTATAAAAAAGTAACTAAAGATTTATTATTGAATACACAGCTTCCTCCAAGTTCAGGTTTTGGCGCTGCATTCAAAAATGTTGGTAGTGTAGAAAATAAAGGTTTGGAAATCACTTTGACTACTAAAAATATTGTTACTAAAGATTTTACATGGACATCAAGTGCTAACATTGCTTTCAATAAAAGTAAATTAACAGCTTTAGGTGAAGGACAAACTTCACTTGAGAGTGTTGTTAAGTGGGACAATACATGGGGCAATACAAGTGCTTATATTGCAAAAATTGGAGACCCTTTAGGACAAATGTATGGATATGAATGGCTGGGAACCTATAAGAGGGAAGATTTTGATGAGCAGACAAACGGTACTCTTTTGTTAAAAGCAGAAGTTGCCACTAACGGAAATACAAGAGCAACTATTCAGCCGGGAGATATCAAATATAAAGATCAAAACGGTGATAATGTTGTTAATTCACAGGATTATGTGGTAATAGGTCATGGTTTACCAATTCATACAGGTGGATTCAGTAATAATTTTACCTATAAAGGTTTTGATTTAAATGTTTTCTTTCAATGGTCGTATGGCAATGATATTTTAAATGCAAATCGTCTTTTGTTTGAAGGAAATGCAAATGCTCAGGGAAATCTGAATCAGTATGCTAGTTATCAAAATCGTTGGACTACTGAAAATCAAGACTCTGATATGTTTCGTACCAGAGGTTTCTTTGGCGGAGGATATTCAACAAATTATGTTGAAGACGGTTCTTATTTAAGATTAAAAACGGTTGCTTTAGGATACAATCTGGATTCAAAGTTTGTTGCTAAATTACGTTTGAAATCATTGAGATTCTTCGTGTCAGGACAGAATTTAGTAACCTGGACAAAGTATTCAGGATTAGATCCCGAGGTAAATACATATAGTTCTGCCTTAACTCCGGGATTTGATTTTTCTGCCTATCCTCGTGCCCGTACTTTTGCTTTCGGTACAAACATTACATTTTAATAACACTAAATTATTTTCAAATGAAAAAGATATATATAGTACTGATTTTAGCCGGAATGATGACAAGTTCCTGTGAAGATTTTTTAAATACCGAGCCAACTGATAAAATTTCTTTAGAACAATATTATACGAATGAAGAAGGCTTAACCCAGGCTTTGGCAGGGGTGTATGACCCATTAGGTTCAGAGAAAATATATGGTAATAATTTATATACTTATCTGGAAGTATGTACAGATGAGGGATATTATGCCCGTTCGGCACAAACTACAGGTGTACAGGTTTATAATTTTAATCCAAGTTCAACAGAGGTTACCAATTTGTGGACAGAACTTTATAACGGAGTTAACAGAGCCAATGATTTAATAGCACATATTAATGTGCCAAAAATGGATGAAGAAAAAAGACAGGTTATATTAGGTGAAGCCTTATTTTTAAGAGGATACTATTACTTTATGCTGGTTTCCAGATTTGGAGATGTACCTTTAAAACTTACCCCTACAACAAGTCCTAATTCAGTTCAGATACCAAAAACAGCGACTGCTGAAGTATATGCTCAGATATTAAAGGACATGACTGATGCCGAAGCAAAAGTAGCTACATCTTCATCAATAGGATATCCAAGCCGTGTTTCAAAAACGGTAGTTCAGGGAATTCTGGCAAGAGTATGTCTGCAAATGGCAGGCTATCCTTTAATGGATACTGCAAAATACGCAGATGCATTAAGCTGGTCAAAAAAAGTAATAGATTCAGGAGAACATGCTTTAAATGTTAGTTATAATACGGATCCGGCTTATAATAGTTTTAATCAGACTATAGCAACTGTTCCGGTTAATTCAAATAATGCATACCGTCAGATATTCATCAATCATGCAAGTGATGTTTATGACATCAAAGAAAGTATGTGGGAAATCGAGTTTAAAGGAAATCGTACCGATGGTTATTCTGATGCAGGACGTTTAGGAAGCCAAAATGGTATCACTATGGCGCCATCATCTGCAACTTCAGTTTTATTAACTAACTTAGGATATTGCTATGGTTTTGTAAAAGGAACCGGACGTTTATGGAGTAAGTATGGCACAGGGGATTTACGTCGTGACTGGGTATTGACTACTTATACTTTTGCGGTCAATAATACTACTAATGTGGCAACTAAAACAGCTATTTCGAAAACACAGCCTTACACCAGGGATTGTGGAAAGTGGAGAAGGGAATATGAAACGCTGACACCAAAAAATAAAAATTATACGCCAATCAATTTCCCTGTTTTAAGATATTCAGATGTTCTTTTAATGTATGCCGAAGCTGAAAATCAGGTAAACGGAGCAACTACAAATGCATACGAAGCCATTAATCAGGTAAGACGCAGAGGATATGGACTTCCAATTAATACGCCAAGCGCAGCAGCTGATTTGACCGGACTTAATGCCGGAGCTTTTCAACTGGCTATCGAAGATGAACGTATGCGTGAATTGTGTTTTGAAGGATTGCGTAAAATGGATTTAATTCGTTGGAATAAGTTTGTTGCAACAATGAATTCAGTGGGAGCTGAAATAGGAGCTAATACAAATGCTACGGCACAGCAATATGGTGGTTTAGGAGGTAAAAGTGTTACAGCAAGAAATTTGTTGTTTCCTATTCCTTCTTTAGAAATATTGTCTAATAAAGCATTAACGCAAAGTGAACTCTGGTTACAATAAAAATAAAACCGGAAGAGCATTTCTTCCGGTTTTTTAAATAATTCCCGAAATTGCATTTTGAAAGAAACAAACTCATAACAATTAAAAAATGAAAAAAATCATATTAGTATTCCTGTGTTTTTTTAGCCTTTTCAGTTTTGCTCAAAAGTCAAAGGATTATGCTGCAATGAAAAAATTAATTGCTAATAATTTTGCTTTTGCGGCAAAGCAATATCAATATCTGGAGAAAGCTACGCCTGTAGATTCCATGCCCAAAACGTTTAAAGACAATCGGAACGTTAATTCAGATGTTTATTGGTGGTGTAGTGGTTTTTACCCGGGAACACTTCTATATATTTATGAGTATACTAAAAAGCCCTTGATTCTGGATGAAGCCAAAAAAAGACTGGCAATTTTAGATACGGTAAAATATTTTACTAAAAACCATGATTTAGGTTTTATGATGTTTTGCAGTTTCGGAAACGCTTATCGCCTGACAAAAAATGAAGAATATAAAAAAGTAATTCTGGAATCTTCAAAATCACTGGCAACCCGATATCGTCCGGATGCCAAGGTGATCCAGTCCTGGGAAATTACCGATGGCGGATTGAGGCAAAAAGGTTTTGTTGGCCCGGTTATTATTGATAATATGATGAATATTGAAATGCTGGAATGGGCAAGCCAGAACAGCACCGATAAAAGTTTTGCGGACATAGCCAGAAATCATGCAAACAGCACCATAAAAAATCATTTCAGGCCTGATTACAGCAGTTATCATGTACTGGATTATGATTTAACCACAGGAGAAGTCCGCAAGAAAGTTACAGCACAAGGTTTTTCAGATTCGAGTGCATGGAGCAGGGGACAAGGATGGGCATTATATGGTTACACGATGATGTACCGTTTTACAAAAGATCCGGCTTATTTAAAACAGGCACAGGGAATTGCAAAATTTATACTGAATCATCCAAATTTACCTGCTGATAAAGTTCCGTACTGGGATTTTGATGCTACTGAAATTCCTAATGCTTTGCGTGATGTATCTGCTGCATCAGTTTATGCATCAGCATTGTTAGAGTTAGGGCAATATACTTCAGGAGAAGAAAAACAAAATTACGTCGATGTTGCCAAAACCATTCTCAAATCATTATCGGGCTCAAAATATCGTGCTCAGTTAGGTACGAATGGAGGATTTTTATTGATGCATAGTGTCGGTTCGATTCCGCATAAAAGCGAAATTGATGTTCCGTTAACGTATGCCGATTATTATTTCCTGGAAGCATTGTTACGTTATAAAAAGTGGTATTTATAAATTGTTTGGTTAACTATTTCAATACATAAGGATAGCTTTTAAATTGCTAAAGGTTTTTTGCTGGTCTCAATCTATCTATAATTTTAGCTGAAAATTATAATTTAAAGCTATCTTCTATGTGTTGAATAAATTGCATTATGCTGTTTTAAAGGATGTACGGTTTATACTAAAAAAGATAAGATGTATAATTTTAATAAAAAACATATTCGAACAGGGTTTATTGCAGCTTTGAATTTGTTTGCTGTCACATTATCCGCTCAGCAAAAATCCAAAATATTTGAAGATTACAAGAAAGACAAGACCCTTTTGCCTGATTTCTCTTATGTGGGTTACCACCATGGCGAAAAGGCAATTCCGAATGTAACTAACTATAAAATCTTTGATGTTACTTCTTTTGGAGCAAAACCTGATGATGGAATTTCAGATAAGACAGCCATTCAAAAAGCAATTGATGCAGCGAATAAAAATGGCTCGGGAATTGTTTTTTTTCCGAAAGGGAGGTTCTTAGTTAATGAAGACAGCGATTTGGCCAATTCTGTAATTTCAAAAAAAGGACATATTGTTTTCAGAGGAAGCGGCTCAGGCACAGGAGGAACAGAGTTGTATATGAAAAACGCTCTTCCACCCGCTGATCCTTCTAAAATGTGGACAGTTCCGCCGTTATTTATTTTTGGCAGTTCCGGTTCTGATAAAAAAATAGGTGAGGTTACGCAGGCAGTTTCTATTGGTAAATTCACTATAAAATTAAATACCACCGAAGGTCTGGCAGAAGGGGATTGGATTGTTCTAAAATTACTCGATAACAATAAAGACTTAATTGCATCAGAATTAAAACACAATAAAGTTGAACCGGAATGGACTTATCTTATCGAGAAAGGAATTGATGTCAAAGTTTTTTATCAGATTAAGAATATAAAGAAAGATGCAGTAACACTTTTTGCACCTGTTTCGTATGCAATTGATCCAAAATACAAATGGGAAGTTTACAAATTCGCCAACAGTGAAGAGGTTGGGATAGAAGATATTGCATTTGTGGGTAATTGGACAGAAAAATTCGTTCACCACCGTTCATGGAAAGACGATAGTGGTTTTACGATGCTGAATATTAGAAGAAACACTAATTCATGGATGAAAAATTGCCGTTTTACAGATTGCAGTGTTGCGGCAACAATTGCCCAAAGTGCCAATATTTCTGTTTTAAATTGTAAAATCGATGGTAATGCCGGACATCAGGCGATAAACTCGAATGGTTCTACCAATGTACTTATAGCTAATTGTGTTGATGAAGCATCACAATGGCATTCTTTCGGCTCATCACATGGGGCTATGAATACGGTAATTTGGAAATGTAAATATCCTTCGACTACTTGTTTTGAATCACATTCGAGCCAGCCCAGAAATACATTGCTGGATAATGTCGAAGGCGGTTTGATGAATGGCCGTGCGGGCGGTGCAAAAGAAAATATGCCCAATCATATGCAGGGTCTGGTGTTGTGGAATTACAAACAAACGAATGAAGCTGTAAAAGATTTTGAGTTTTGGCCTTCTCCGGAAGTATTTGAGTGGTGGAGAATTCTTAATCCAATAGTGGTTGGTTTTACAAGCAAGGGCACAACTTTTAAAATGGAGCAATTAGGACAGTCTGAATCAATAGGAAAAGCTGTTGAACCGGGTTCCTTGTATTTGGCTCAATTGAAATTAAGACTGAAAATGATACCGGATTGGTTGAAAAATTAACGATCATTCAATAATCACACATTATCAAAAAACAAATTTCATGACCCAATCAATTATTTTATCCGAAAAAGAACCCTCACTAATTTTATTCTTTGGAATGGGTATTTCCTCTTTTTCGGAAAATAAAGAAATAAAATTATGGGACAAAATTCCGGATGCTATAACCACTAAACGGTATAAAGAAGTACCGAGAATAGATGACCTGGGAAATATTACGGGAATCCGAAAAGTTATTGAACCTACGCTGAAAATATTTTTAGCAGAGAATAAAGGAGCCAAAAACACTGCGGTTGTTATTTGTCCAGGCGGAGGGTATGCCCTTTTGTCTCATGAAAAAGAAGGCGAACATGTAGCCAAATGGTTTCAGTCTATTGGTATTTCGGCTTTTGTTTTGAAGTACAGGCTTCCAAGTGATGCCATTATGAAAAACAAAACAATTGGTCCGTTGCAGGATGCTCAGGAAGCGATAAGAACTTTGCGCCGAAATGCTGACGAATGGAATCTTGATATGTCAAAAATTGGAATCATGGGCTTTTCGGCAGGAGGACATTTGGCCTCAACTTTGTCAACACATTATAATGACAAAGTGTATGAATGCAAAGATGATAGCAGCGCACGTCCTGATTTCTCTATTTTGATTTATCCGGTAATTTCGATGGAAGACGGAATTACGCACAGTGGTTCAAAAGAAAACCTTTTAGGAAAAACGACCAGCAGTGAAATGATTGCCAAATATTCGAATGAAAAACAGGTTAACAAATCCACTCCAAAAACTTTTTTGATACATGCTACTGACGACAAATCGGTCCCGGTTGAAAACAGCATCAATTATTATTTGGCATTAAAGCAAAATAAAGTTCCGGTTGAAATGCATTTGTATGAAAATGGTGGACATGGTTTTGGTTTAGGAGTTGCAGGAACCAATAAAAATTGGCCAAAGGCTTGTGAAAAATGGTTAGCTGCAAATGGTTTGATTAAAATTCCATAAGAAAGACATAATCAATTTTAAAAAGAATTAAATCTATACTATTTAATGACAATAAGAATGAGAGTTATAAAAAATAAAAAAGACAATATTTGTATTAAAACTATTCTGTTTCTTTTCCTAGTAGCAGGAATTACAGCTGTTGCACAGAAAAAAACCGAATCTAAAACCCCTCCAAACCTGGTGATTATTTTAGCCGATCAATGGAGAGGTCAGGCATTGGGATTTGAAGGAAAAGAGCCGGTTATGACTCCTTTTTTGGATAATTATGCTAAAGAAAGTTTAGTACTGGGTCAAATGGTAAGTAACTATCCGGTTTGTTCTCCGGCAAGGGCGATGCTCATGACGGGCCAATATCCGATAAAAAACCATGTGTACAGTAATGTAAATTCTTCATCTGCTCCCTTTGGAATTGAATTACAAGATGATGCTGTCTGCTGGTCTGATGTTTTAAAAGCAAATGGATATTCTAATGGATACATTGGAAAATGGCATCTTGATTCACCATACAAACCTTATATCCCCACATCAAATAATATAGGTCCGGTAGCCTGGAACGAATGGACTTCTCCGGATAAAAGACATGGTTTTGACTATTGGTATGCTTATGGAACTTATGATGAACATGACAGGCCAATGTATTGGGATACGAATGATAAAAGAGATGATTTTAAATATGTGAATCAATGGGGACCAATTCATGAAGCGGATAAAGCACTGGCTTTTTTCAAAAATGAAAGCGGGAATATCCGTAAAACGGATGCTCCTTTTTCACTGGTAGTCTCAATGAATCCGCCACATTCGGAATACCAGACTGTTCCAAAAAACTATTATGATTTATACAAGGATATTCCTTTGGAAGATTTAGTAAAAGATCCTAATATTCCGCCAGCAGGAACAGAATTAGGCGACCAATACAGAAAAGATGTTAAGTATTATTATGCGAATATCACGGGAGTTGATGAACAGATAGGCCGAATTCTGAAGGGCTTAAAAGATCAGAAACTGGATGAAAATACTATTGTGGTTATTATGGCCGACCATGGAAATTGTCTCGGGAAACATTCCGAAATATCCAAAAATAACATTTTTGAAGAGTCATTAAGAATTCCCTTTATCGTTAATTGGAAAGGTCATATTCAGCCACGAAAAGACAATGTATTCTTAGGAAGTCTTCCCGACATTTATCCAACCCTTCTGGAATTAATGGGAATGAAAAGCAAAACCCCTAAAAATTTAGATGGTAAAAGCTTCGCAAAATACTACCTGAACGGAAAAGGAGAAAAACCAAAAGAACAATATATTTTAGGAGCAATTGTCAGTAATAATGTCGATATGAATACCGGTTTCAGAGGGATTCGTACAAACGATTACAAACTGGCTTTTGTAAAGAAAAAAGGTAAGGGTGAATATGTATTATACGATTTAAAAGCTGATCCTTTTGAACTGACGAATATTTATAAACCGGATTTACCAATTGTGAAAAAATTACAGCCAGTTTTATTTCAATGGATTGAAAAAACAAAAGACGGCTTTGTGATAGATAAATAATGCAAACAATATAATAACAACTACAATGAATTTATTTGATTTAAAAGGAAAGAAAGCAGTAATTACAGGCGGAATCCATGGTTTAGGAATGGCTATGGCCGAAGGATTGGCACAGGCCGGAGCCGAATTAATTATTACCAATAATACTCTGGAACCATTAGAAACAGCTATTGAATATTATAAAAATAAAGGATACAAAGCTACAGGTTATGTTTTTGATGTAACTGATGAGGTTGAGGCTGAAAAACAGGTTACAGCGATGGAAACTGCGCACGGTCAAATAGATATTTTGGTTAATAATGCAGGGATTATCATGCGTGTAATGGCTATTGATATGAAAGTGGAAGATTTCCGAAAAGTAATTGATGTTGATTTGGTTGGTGTATTCATCATGTCAAAATTGATTGCCAAAGGAATGATTGCAAGAAAGGCAGGAAAAATTATCAATATTTGTTCTATGATGAGCGAACTGGGGCGTGATAATGTGAGTGCTTATGCTTCTGCAAAAGGAGGTTTAAAAATGCTGACAAGAAGCCTGGCTACAGAATGGGCAAGACATAACGTTCAGGTAAACGGTATTGGACCGGGGTATTTTGCAACTTCGCAGACAGAACCAATTCGCGTAGACGGTCATCCGTTTAATGAGTTTATTATCAGCAGAACACCTGCCGGGCGTTGGGGAGATCCTGAAGATCTTGCCGGAACAGCTGTGTTTTTAGCTTCAGACGCAAGTAACTTTGTTAACGGACAGGTTATTTATGTAGACGGAGGAATTCTTGCAACCATTGGGAAACCTTCTAATGAATAATAAATCTCAGTTTCTACACATATTACTTTAAAATAGCAGTAGAAATTATCTCAAAATTTTACCTTTATATCATGAAAAACACTAAATACATTTGTTTATTTTTTCTCTTATTACCCTTAATACTTTTGTCCCAAAACAAAGAGATTATCGAAATCCAAAATAACTCAGATTTAGAAAGAAATGAAACGGTAGTGGCTGTTAAATGGGAAGCTGTCTTATCTCGCTATCCTCAAATAGATACTTCAAATTTTGTGGTGATTAATGCTGCGACTAAAAAACAGATTCCGTATCAGTTAGAACACAAAGGGCTTCCCGCGATTCAAAATTTATTGGTGCAGGTGAGTGTCAAAGCAAAAACGACTCTTCGTCTTTTTGTACAAAAAGGAAAACCTAATTTGGTTGAAACGAAAACCTATGCCCGCTTTGTACCCGAACGTAAGGATGATTTTGCATGGGAAAATGATAAAATAGCTTTTAGAACCTACGGAAAAGCGATTGAAAATACCAACGAAGATGCTTATGGTTTTGACGTTTGGGTAAAAAGAACCGATAAAATGGTGATTAACGAACGTTATAAATTAGGAAATTACCATAAAGACAATGGCAACGGAATGGATTATTATCATGTTGGACACACATTAGGAGCAGGAAATATGGCACCTTATGTTAAAGATACGATACGTTATTCTGCCAATTATCATCAATGGAAAGTATTAGACAACGGCCCGTTACGCACCACTTTTCAGCTTGTTTATGACGAATGGAATGCAGGCGGTATAAAAGTAAAAGCGGTAAAAACCATTTCTCTCGATGCCGGATCTCAGCTAAATCGCGTAGAAAACGTATATACTTTTGAAGATAATAAGGCTATGCCGGTTGTAGTAGGAATCATTAAAAGACCTGAGCCTGGACTTATTTCATTGAATGAACAAAGTGGAATTATGGGATATTGGGAACCCACTTTTGTAGAAGATGGTACAACAGGTGTTGGTTCAATTTTGACAACTCCTGTGAAGAATATGCTTGTAAATAACGGCCAGATATTGGCTTTGGCTGAAGTAAAAAATAATGTACCGGTCGTTTATTACACAGGGGCAGCATGGGATAAAGCCGGTAAAATTATGAATTCGGCTCAATGGTTTGAGTACCTAAATCGTTTTTCACAAGACTTGAAAAATCCGATGATAGCAAATGTGAAATAATTGGGTTTTGTTTTCAAAGTAAATTTAACCACAAAAAAAGCCTGAGAAGTAGATATTTCTCAGGCTTTACATTTTTTTCTTAGTAGCGGGAAGCAATCAATTATCTAACCACTTTATTGAAGATTATTATGGCAATTTTTGTTTTAGCCTCTTAAATTAATATTTCAAAAATTCATATAAATCTCTTTATTTAAATCCCGTTAAAGTCAATAAAAATTGTTTACACACGATTTCTTGTGTGATTTGAAGAAACTTTCTGTATAACAGTTATATATAAATCTAAAAATAATAATAATTGTAGTAATAATATTTCATTATTTTCGCTTAAAATTCAATCAAATCATATCAATCAAAATGAAAAAACAAATCTTTGTTTACTTTACAGCCTTACTTTTTACAAGTACCATCTCAGCACAAGAGATAAAAGATTTCTTTTCAACACTTGCTGAAAATAATCTTTTTAACGGCAGTGTTTTAATTTCCAAATCAGGAGAAAATACTTTTTCTAATTTTTATGGATATTCTAATATCGAGAAGAAAGAAAAAATCAATAAAAAATCTCAATTTCCAATTGCATCGGTATCAAAAACATTTACTGCGTTAGCAATACTGCAACTTAAACAAAAAGGAAAATTGAATATTGATGATCCAGTCCAAAAATATCTTCTTAATTTTCCTTATCAAAATGTTAGTATTAGACATCTGATAAGCAATACTTCTGGATTAGTACAATACTATCGTCTATTTGATAATGCAATAAAAGAAAAACCAGAATTTTTTTTTTCTAATGAAGATATTATACCAGCATTGATTGAAAGTAAAGTGCCACTTTCGTCTGCCCCAGGAGATAAATGGGAATATAATAATGTTAATTTCTGTCTTGCCGCTTTGATAGTGGAAAAAATAACTGAAATTGATTTTAGAGATTACTTAGCGAAAAATATTTTCGAACCTGCTAAAATGAAAGATTCATTTCTCCCTAAGAAAAGAAGGCTTAAGGAGCCGAATCAGGTAGAATTGTACACTTATCCAAACTTTTATTCGACCAGCGTCGTGAATGTTCAAACCTTAAAAGAAGCTTTTTTAATTGATGAGAAAAGCAATTTCTATGGACCCGGAGGTATTGTAAGTACGGCTCTAGATTTACAGAAGTACCAAAAAGCATTATTCAGCTATCAGCTTTTGAACAAAAATGAATTAGAAGAAGCCCTGACACCAACAAAGCTCAATAATGGAAAAATTGCTTCTTATCGCTTTGATGAAAAAGAGATTGCCTATGGTTTGGGCTGGCAGATATACACTAATGATAGTAATGAAAAAATAGTTTTTCATGATGGGCTCAATACTGGGCTTACGTCAATTTTGATACATAATATTACTAAAAATCACACTGTCATTTTGCTGTCCAATACAGCAAGTCCGGTTTTTATAACAGCCAATGAAGTTTTGAAATTAATTGACAATAAGCCTTATAAAATGCCGCTACAGAGTCTTTCGAGAGTCTATGGTAGTTTGCTTGAAAGTGGGAGTAAAGAAAAAGCAAATCAGTTAATTAAAGAATATTTAAAAAAAACAGACAGTTACGAAGCAACAGAAAGAGATTTTAATAGATTGGGATATCAATTTCTTAGACTTCAAAAAACAGACAATTCATTACTAACATTCGCTTCAGCAGCATTAATTTTTCCAAATAGCTCAAATATATATGATAGTTATGGGGAGGCATTGCTTCAAAGTGGTAAAAAAGATGATGCGATTAAGATGTATCAGAAATCTGTTGAATTAAATCCAGATAATGAAAATGGTAAAAAAGTATTAAAAGAATTACTGTATTAGGAAATATAAAAGTATCAGCAAAAGTTTAGAAAACAAAAAAGCTCCAGATTTCTCCGAAGCTTTATACTTGTAGCGGGAAGCATTCAAATATCTAACCAGATTGTTGCAGATTATTATGCGATTTTTGCATTCGCATCTTAATTTTTTTTGCTTTTTGTTTGCATAACCAATTATATAAGTATCAAAAAAGCATCAATCAAAATTAAAGTCCTTTTGACAGTTTGTAGTGGAAATAGCATATATTTGAAAATAATTAAGATGTGAAATTTATCACACATATGTATCTAAAATAGAATAGCTTTATATTGTTTTGTTACATATGTAAATAAGCTACCCGTAGTATTAAAAAAAAACGTAAATGATCAACAATCTTATAAACTTGACAGAAGAAGATTTAAGCAAGAGTATTTATAGAATTTACCCTTTTAATAGAATTTTAGAGTTACTTGAAAATAAAGAAAACGTACTTGTAAAAACAGAATTCTGGGAGGACCCTTTTGAAAATTTTTTATTAAAATCTACAGGTAAACTTCCAAATGGAGAACTTTTTACAATTAACTCAAGAAACAAATATTACGGACAGTGCTGGAGTTTAAAAAAAGAAAGTGATGCTATGTGGAGAATTTATTCTCAACACATTAAGGACGATGAAACTAAAGAATTAAAAATAGATAATATTGGAATAAAAGTAAAATCAACTATAGGAAAAGTATTTGAGGATTTATTTAAAACACAAAAAAGTCATATAAACCCCTACAATAATCAACCTTACAACTTATTTACGTTCGCAGGAAAAGTAAAATACCAAAAAAAGGAGAAATTAGTTGAGCTTCTGACTAATGCTTCCAACTTTTTACTTGACACTACTGGAAAAGGACAAGCTGAAACTCTGATGCTGAAAAGATTAGCCTTTACTCATGAGAAAGAAGTTAGAATTGTATATCATAATGAAAACTGTAAGCCAACTGATAAGCTTTTTAAATATAAGATTAATCCTAACGAATGTTTTGAGGAAATTGTAGTTGATCCAAGAATTTCTAAAGAGAATTATATAAAAATTAAAAAATTATTAATAGAAAAAGGATTTAAAAACAACATAATTCAGTCTGGATTATATAAGATTGAAAATTTTGTTTTTGAAACAGATTTTAAGTAAAAATACTACCGTTAACAGATGCTTGGCAAGGATTTTAGCCTGAATTTAAAGTTGTTTTGTATTAGGAATATCTGTGATTTAATCGCAAATTCTCACATCTTTATTTCCCAACATTCCTAAGCTCTAGAGTATTCCTGTTTGCGCGAGCGTCACGCCCGCAAACGTAACGAATAAAAGTTTACTAAAAAAACATAAAAAAACTCCTGATTTCTCTGAAGCTTTTCTATTTTTATGGGAGCATTCAAATATCTAACCAATTTATGCAAGATTACAATGGAATTTTACTCCATTATCCTAATACGACTCCCCATTTACCCTGACTTTTTAAATATTTCTTTTTTGATAAACCTTCATAGTGATTTTGAAATTTTTTGCTTTCCTTAATTGAATTATTTACAAAATCATTTATAGTAATAAGTTCATTATTAAATATATGAAAAATTTGATTCTTATTAAACGTAGTATATATTTCCTCTATTTTTTCATTAAGATAATTAAAATTAAATTTAATATTTTGTGAATAGTAATAGTTTTTAATAAAAGGCAAATCATTTACCATGTCAAATAATTCTCCGACAATTCTTTTTGAAAGGGTATTATTGTTATCCTCTTCAATTATTGTTAGTGCGATTTTAATTATTTCTATTGCTTTGGGATGCTTTACATTTATGTAAGAAAATGAATAAAATAGTTTATCCACGAATGGTTCTGGAAAAATAACAAGTTTAGGGAAATTTTTAAATTTTCTTTCTAATAAGGAGTGTAATTTGTACCAATTATAGGCATCAAATTCTGCAAAGGGTGAATTTTTTGAATATAAAATAGTATGAGGGTTATCTGGTATTTTCTCATGAAGCTCCATTACTATTGGATAGTCTTTTCCTAAAGGCGAGGATATAAATTGTATTTGAGAAAAGAAATAATTACAATTGAATACATTACTAAGTAATTTTAATGCATTCTGAAGTATCATTGAAAATTCGCTGAGGTTAGATGGATTTTTAAATGAATAAATGGCTAGCTGTCCTTCGTAATTATCTAATACACTTTTACTCTTTTTGTATTTGTAAAATTCAGATTCAATTTTTCTTAAATAATCATTTTCAAAAATTTCTGGAAGTATTTTGACTGAATTTTTATTTAACAGATTATGATGAAATTCGATTGAACTATCTTTTGTTGCGAATGGAAAAGGCAGATTGGATATTTCTAATATCTCCTTCATTATTAATTGCTCAGGAATTTTGTAGAATGTCATGACCCTCCCAACTTTTAAAAGAATTTGTTTTGGAGCAAGATTATCAATTTCTTCGAAGTATTTTTTACGCAAGTATTTTCCTAAATTTTTCCAAATTTTGATGTCCCATCTTATTGTGGAATCTAGATTCGTTCTAGCTAAATCTATTTTTACTCCTGATGGTTTAGGAATATTAACTATAAGCAAAGGTGAGACAAAAGAGTCTGGATTCCCTGAATTATACTTTGTTGATCTTCTATTATAGTTCATGTCAAATTGACGATTAAGATTTATTTCAGGAGGTGTTATATTGGTTAATAACAGTCCATCAATATATACACTATAATTACGATCAGGGACCTCATATTTGCTCGGTAATCTGTAATGTCTTCCAAATGAAATCCAGTCGTCTTCCCATCTTATTTTAAGTTTATCAAAATTTTCATCTTCGAAATGTACAGTAGTTATCTCACGTACTGGCCAAGATCTACCAGTGTTAATGATATCTAGATTTTCATCATTAGGTATCAAGTAAGTTATACATCCTTTATACTCTCGCAAATCTAAATCTTCTTCAATTGATATTTTTTCTTCATGAAAGTGTTTGTTGACAAAATCAACATGTTGAGGTTTAAAAGCTTTTTCGTATGGAAAAGTATAATTTAGCCTTAAAGATGAAAGATTTGTGGAAGAGGGGTTTTCAATTTGTACAACTCTACCATTTTCTTCAATAATTATTGGATGTTTTACAAAGCCAGCTGTTCTATGCAAATAATTTGTAATATTAAAATCTATAGGTGTATCTTTAACAAATGGTAATTTTTTCTTATCTAAAAACACTCTAAATTTTGTTCCGATAGGGAATTCATTACTATTTTTTTGAATTTTAAAATAATTCTCTTTCGCAGGAATTGAAATCTTTAAATGTTCTTTAATTTGACTAAGATTAGGATCCTTAAATGTTTCAATTTCAATATTGTCAGATAACATAAAACAACTTAAAATCCCAATTCCAAACTTAGATATTGGATCAAGGTTTAATTGTTCTTTTTGAAAGTCCAAACTTCTGTAATAACTTCTACCGACAAGGGCAAGATAATTTCTAATGATATATTCGTCCATACCAATGCCATTGTCTGAAATTTCAATAATATAGAATTCAGTATTATTCGTAGATGATATTTTAATACATGGCGTAAAAAACATCTGCTTTTTTGCTAAGGCTTCAGCTCTAAAATCAATGGCATCTATTGCGTTTTGTAAAAGCTCTCTGATGAAGATGAAAGGATTACCTTGATAGATGTCATCACTCAAAATTTCAAACATCCTCATCCTATCAAATTCAAATTGTATAGTTACAGGCTCAAAACTTATTGGTACAATTCGCCAGTCTAGATGCCCAATATTTAATTTGTGATATAAATGATTCATTCTGTTTAGCATGTCTAAACTTTGTCTAAACTGATCATTTATATATCTTTTGAGATCAAGTATACTCATATATACTTGTTGGTCATTTGTACTGCCTTCAATTTGTACATTTCTGGTTAGTTGATAATTGGGAAATGTAACTGGTTGCAATGCCCTATGTTTTGCCCACTCAATTTTAGAGCGATTATTTCTTGGTGCTACAAATTTCCAAAGAACAAATGGAGTTCTATCTTCCCCTAGATCTAAAAGGTCTATTAATCTGACATATAATGTAATTGCTTTTATATTTACAATGTCACGATGTAATGAAGCATCAGTTGGATAAGAGAAATAGTCGTCAATCATATCGAAATTATGCCAATGTCCCTCACATATCCTCGCGCAGAAATCACCTATTCCTGCGCTGATTCCTTCAAAATATTTTCTAATTCTTTTACCACTTCTAAATGCATGTGTCTGTCTTACATACTCTTGCCAGTCAGCAGTTTCTACCTCAGAGCGTGTGATATTTCTATCTCTACAAAAAGACTGAAATCGTATTTGCTCATCATCTAATGTAGCAAACTTTTCATCGTAAGTGCCACTAATGATAATTTCCTTTTCCTCGTTGCTTACTGCCATTCCCCAATCATGACCATATAATGAGGCGGCTAGCAAAAAAAGCTCCGTTGTATTCATCGCAGATATTACAGAATCTTCTAACATTTGATCAGCAATAAAAAACAATTTTGTTAAATGATATTTTTCATCATGAGGAGTGTATTCTGGAAATAGTAAATTTATTTGTGTTATTTCAATCGAAATAACTTTCCTTAATTCATCTAGATGATGAATGTAACTAAATTCATAGTCCGATTTCAAATTAGATTTTTCTGATAGTTGATATATAATTTGACTTTTAGGTAAGCCCTCAGGAATAGTATTCTCTGTCATAATTTTCTTTATGAATTAAGGATATAATTGATGTAAAATATCTAGGTTTAAGTTTTCGATCTAAAGATAAATAAATTTTAATCTGTTATTTAATTATAAACAAAACTCCATATGTTTTTTGTAATATTACTCTTCTTTATTATAATAACTTATTATTTTTGAAAAAATAGAGCTGAGGAATTTACAGTCTGGATAGTTTTATTAATAATAATTTTCAAAAGAATTGCAGTAATTACTTATTTTAGAGTTTTTCTATTAAATATACTGAATTAGGATATTAGGATAGAAATATTCAATCAAACAGAAATAAATAATTAGTTAGTTGATTGTTTTAAATAATAGATAACGACAGACATTGTATTTTTAACTTTACTGATAATATAAAGGAGTAAAACAATTCAATTGGATTGAGACTGTGAAAAGATATATAATATGGTTAAATATGCTATTATTATTGTAAAATGTATTTAGAAAATAGTTAATACTAAAAATATGGATAATGAATATGTTACAATTTTAGAAAATAAAAAGCCCTTCACCTCTTTTTATTTTTACACTGATTTTATTAAAAGAGTTGCAGATTTTTACAGAGCTAGTTCTAGCAAATCACTTATTCAATTTAATTTGATTCAAGAAAATGATTTTGAAGCAACATTTTGCACTTACTATTTTGATCCAATCTCAATACCTGTTATTCTAAGTCTGTGTGAACAATTGAAAAATTATCATAATAGATCTCTGCCTCTTTTTCTTTCAAACAATAATGGTATAAATCAAGTTTTAGAATTTCTTTATAAAGCGGATTTTTTCTTTGTTTCTGGAAATAATCTTAATCCTAATTTCCCTGTTGGTAAAAAGATTTTTTCATTTCAAGAAGGTTATCTTGGGAATTTTGCGGGCAAAAATCAGAGAGTTGAACATAAAGTTAGATGTTATTCCATAGCTGACGACAATTTATATGATATAACTAATAGCGAAGCATCAGATGAGAATAAAAGGGATGTTATTATAGAGTACTATACAATTAAAGTACAAAATCACTTTTCAGAATTATTATTTGAAAATTCTGTTACTGAAAAATTACAAAGTTTCTTTGTTGAAGTTTTAGCAGAATTAATTACCAATGGTGTTTTGCATTCTAAATCTAATGTTTATGCGCTAATGTTTTTAGACAAATACAAAACTAAATTTTCAATTTCAGATAATGGAATTGGATTGTACAGCTCTTTAACTGAGAAAAAAGATTGCTTTTATTACTCAAAATTTGTTTTTACTGATGAGATTTTAAGATCTAAACAAATAAAACTAAATGTTGACGAGAATATAAAGAATAATCTCTTTGCAATTTTTGAAACTTTATATTACTCAATGTTAAAAAACAGGAAAGGTTTGTTTGATTTGATGTGTAATGTTGTTCTTAAATGTAATGGATATTTTAGACTTCACAATGAGAATTCTCAAATTATAATATCTCATAGAATGGTCAATGATTTGAGTCAGCTTTTTCAAATGAGAAACGAGGTATTAGAAATTCATTATAAATTTTTATTCGAAAATGATTTAGAAAAATATGAAAATGATTTAACAAATATTATTCCAAGGTTAAAAGATTTATTTGCCAAATTCGTATTTAATACGATTGACAAATATAACAATGATGTTAAATTTTCATCTATTAGATTCTATGAAATAAAGTTTAAAGGTGTTCACATCGAAGTTGAAATCCCAAATTCAAATTTATCATGATAGTTTCAAAAATATTTTGGGGAGATACGGTATGCTACAGCATACATCCTGAGCAAATTATTACAAGTACATACTTGGATGAAGGCGGCAGGGGAATTGAAGATACAATACTTACAATTGACACTTTAAATAGGATAGCTGATGATTGTTCAAATTCGTTTTGCACAATATTAAATTTTGATAAAATTATTTCTTTTCAAAGTAATTTAATAACAGTTCTTAAAGAAATAAAAGAAACGTCTAAAAATTTAATTTTAATTAATATATCTGGAGAAATTGTAGATGGACAGCATTTAAATACATATAAAAATGCTAACAACATTTTAATTGATGGCGTATATAAATTATTATATATGAATGATAATAATTCTGTTATTGATTACGATTTTTATAATGAAGAAATTTTTCGATTAGATTTTAAAGAAAAATTAAAAAAATATATAGATTCTTCTAATAAAATGGCTCACACTTCTTCATCAGTATATTTAAATTCATATGTAGATGTAAAAGAATTTATTTCTTTAGATTATCAATTTGTAATCTATTCAATTTATAAATTAGCACTACAATTAAGGGAAAAATGGCTAATAGGAGCACATCATAGTAATCCAATTTTAGTTTGTCAAAATTCGAATAGTGCTTTTATTGCTTCTTTACTATCGGGACTATTGGGTCTAGATATTTTAATTTTGGACAAAATTGGACCAATAAATAAACTATACAAGAGATTAGGAAGCACTATAATAGAGAATAGAAACTATATAGTCGTATCTGATTTTGTATGTTTGGGGACTGAGGTTAAAATTGTAAAAAATCTTATTGAATTCTCGGGAGGAAAATATTTAGGAAATGTTTCGCTTATTAGAGTACAAACATTCGATGAATTTGATATAGCATACAAAGATGCACTTAGCGTATTTGAAATTACTAAAGCAAATAACAGGGACTTAAATTATTATATTTCAACAAATTTGGAAATGTTAAGAAATGAATAAAGTAATCATACATATATCAGATTTACATGTCTCATTACATCTTGATGAAGATGGTATTAATACAAAACCAAATTTTTGGTTAAATACGGATGACACTGAAGAAAATAACAATTTTTTTATAAATAACTTCTGTTCATTAATTCAGAAACATTATTCAGAATTTCAAAAATTTTTAATCATATCGGGAGATATTTGCGATAAAGCAATACAGGGTGAATTTGATAGTGCTGAAAAATATTTAAAAAAAATTATTGGAGAGTTACAAATTGAAATTGCGAATATTTTAATAATTCCGGGAGATCATGATGTAAATTGGTCAGATTGTAATAGTGCTTATGAAAATTCACGATTAAAAAATCCTACTAAAAAAGCTTATGAATATCAGGATGAGAAATTGGCAAAATTTTCCGTTTTTTATAGAAATATATTGAATAAAGACTTTATAGCATCAAGTAATATAATTGATAAACTTGTTTTTGAAGACATTAAACTTGTTTTTATTGGGATGAATTCTAATAATTTAATCCAAAAAGGCGGTGGCGAAGGAGCTTTTAATACTGAAACTTTTAAGGCTGACATAGAGGAACTTGAAAATTTATATAGTGGTTACTCTAAGATTGCAGTAATGCATCATAATTTATTTGCGCAATATGAGCCAAGTCACAAAGGACAATGGAATCAAGATAATAGAATATTTACTTTAAGTATTTTGCAGTCATTTAACTATAAGTGTATCTTGTATGGAAATGAGCACACTTTTTCTTCTAAATTTCATGATGAATACAAATTATATGCCTTGGACTCTGGCTCCCTCACTTCAAAAGAAAATCCTCGACCCTCATTTTTTGCAATAACGTTTGATAACAACTGCGAATCTGTGAATCTAAATTTGCAATTATTTGTATGTGATAATAGTATTAGAAACAACAAATACAAATTTGGTAGTTGGATCAAGCCTAATATTGAAGATTATGGAGATAAAAATCACATAGAACTAGCTGGTAAATCTATTGGTACAAAAGAAACTAAAGATTTATTACCAGTAAGTGACATTAGTGATTCTGGAAAGGAAACATCCATTACAAATTTAAGCTCTGGAGATAAATATTATAAAAGTTCAGATTTTTCAACTATGTTGTATAATAACATAAAAGAAAATAAACTTTTTCATTCAGGTCATTTTCACTGGAGTAAAACTTCCAGGGCGCATAATTGGATTGACGTTTCAAAAATTTTGGAAAATAGTAGAGATTTACTTTTAGCAAAAAAATCTATTATTGATGTTATTGAGAAATGCGGTTTAAGCGATAAGTTTGATTTTGTTATTGGTCTTGGTACTGAAGGAAACATAATATCAACTCGGGCAGTGATAAAATACAATAAACCATTTTCATTTCTACCATATTCTTATCGTTACGATGAACATAACGAATTTGAAAAAAAACTAAATTTTTCAAATAATGGTAATTTTAAAAATGTATTGATTATAACTGATGTAGTAAATGATGGCAGAACAATTAGAAAATTAATTGGTAAGAGAGAAAAGGATTTTTTTAAAGATGTCCTTAAAATTTATGTTATAACTCTATTTTATACGGGAGATGAGAAAGATATAAATGCAGATATTTTGAATCATCGAAGTATTAAAAATTTTGATTCCGAAAATGATGAGATCGTAAATAATATCGAGTTTTACTCGGTGGTAAATATTAAAGTTGAAAAATGTCCCTATGGTAACGATTATGAAAGTGAATGCTTAATTTATAAAGATAAGTTGGATTGTGTGCACCTTTTCTATGATGAAAAAAAGTCTTAATGTATATTAAAAAAAAACAAATTGATAAATAGTAAAAATGGAAAACAAAAAAGATTTAGACAGTAAAGTATCAAAATTTAATATCACCCTTAAACAGAATGACTTAACAATAGTTTGTGCTGAAAGTATAACTGCTGGATTACTTTCAAGCACGATCGCATCAATTTCTGGGGCATCAAGTATTTTAAAAGGTAGTATAGTAACTTACAGCAGAGAGCTAAAATCTGGAATATTAAAAGTTGATCCTAAAATAATTGACAAATACACAGCTGAATCTATGGAGACAACTGTCGAGATGGTGTATGGACTAATTAAAGTTTATCCAAGCTCTGATTTTTATGTAGCTGTTACTGGGATTGCATCGCCAGGGACTGAAGAATATCCAATAAAAGGTGAAGTTGGCGATGTTTATATTGCAATTTATTATAGAAAAGAATTAGCTGAAAATAGATTGAGGGAATTTAAATTTAAATTTGGTGAAATTGATCGGAACGAAATTAGAGAAAAGGCAGTATTAGAGATTTTAAACAAGGTTATAGAGATGATTGATGTAGAGAAGTCACCATCATTATTAGCAAAAAAATATTCGAATTAATACGCAAATGCATGATTGCACTTTACAGAATATGGATACAAGGTTAGGGTGTTTTTTACCCCTAGCTTTATATTCCCCTTTTAGTCCTTTTTTTCTTCTTGAGTTTAAGATCAAAACACCACCGAGTTCCGAGGTAAGGGTGGCAAGATAGGCGGTTGTTTAACAACCGTTCATCTTGCCGATTGCAGGAAAGGTGCAATCTTAGAGATTTTTTAAAATCCTTGAAGACTTATTAAAAGTCAGTTTTCAAAAAAATATTTTGGATTGTATTGGGGTTCTATCTTTAGGATTAACCTCAAGTTTTTTTTCGGTTTAAGCAGGACTAAAAAAGATACTTAAAAGGCGCTTACAAAGCGCCTTCATCAGCAAAGGAGTAATAAGATTCGGAAGTTATAATTAATGAATCCAGTAATGTGATATCAAGAAGCCTTCCGGCTTCTTTTACTTTTCTAGTAATCTGTTTATCGGCTTCTGATGCTACGAGGTTTCCTGAAGGATGATTGTGAATAATCATAAGTGACGTAGCATTTGCCTTAAGAGCTGCCGAGAATATTAATCTAAGATCTACAACAGTTCCTGCAATTCCTCCAGAAGAGATCTCGTAAATACCAAGTACCTTATGAGCCTGATTCATCAGCAATACTTTGAACTGCTCGAAGAATTCTATTTTATTATGATCCCAAGCTGAAAGAGCCAGTTTGTATGCATCTTTGGAAGATTTGATTTGTGGTCTTTCAGAGTTTTTTACTTGTGTTTTGTAGATTAGCTCAATTTCACATACAGTCTGCCAGTTTTGATTTAAAGTTTCCATAATTTCTATATTTTAAATTAATTATGGAACATTCACCGGGAATCGCCTAGCAAGCGCAAAAAGCAACGCAATAAAGCAGGAATTTTTTCCTGCATTTATGGGGGAATTTTTTGCTAGCGCCCGCAGACGATTCCCGAACTTTGTGACGAAATTAAATAAGATATTAAGATGGAAAAAAATATTGGGTTTGAGGAAGATGTATATTTCCTAGACGAACTTTTACAACAATAGTAACGTTCTTTTTTGTTGCATATCACTCATATAAGTAGCCAAAAGCATCAATCAAATTAAAAGCCATTTCTTTGATAATCTGCAGTAAAAAAAGTATATATTTGAAAATAAATAATGATGAAATTTATCACACATATCTACTAAAATTTGGATGGCTTTGAGGTTTTGTCATGCACATTATACAAAATAACTAGAATGACAGAAAAAGCAAATCAATTCACGGGACCAAAACAATATTTAGAAAAAAGCTTTCTGGAGGAATTGAATTATAAAATTTGGTCTACTAAGGCATCAAGATTTAATGCTGATAAACGCCTCAAAACAAAAGCAAAATTTTCAAATATAAGTTTAGCTTTTTTATCGGCATATCTAATTATTGCAAGTTTAATTTCTGTTTATAATATAAATTCTGGAAATAGTGAAAATATCATAAACTATATAATAACGGCATTGTCGATTTTAGTGTTGGTAGTAAGTCAGTTTGAAAATGCTCAAGATTACAAGTTGAATGCGCGAATATTCCACGATTGTGGTCTTGAATTATCACTATTATATAATGATTTAAGAGTGTTTAAAACTCTCAAGAGCAAACCATCTGAATACGAAGTGTATACTTTTGCTAAAAATTTATCTGAAAAATATCAGACAGTATTGAGGAACTACCAAAATCACTCACCGATTGATTACGATATATTTCAAATTAATAATGTAAACTATTTTAAAACAGTAGCACCAGAAAAAGTAACGCCAAAAAATATTAAAAAAGTAAAACGGAGATATTCATGGGAAATTTATGGCTGGTATTCAGTTATGATTATTTTACCACCAATATTAATTTTAGGAATAATATTAATTGTGAATTAGACAAAATAAACTTCCCTAGCAGCCGTTAGGTGGAATTTGTGTTTTAGGGCTTAAAGTAAGTTAAGCTACGATACATTTTTATAATCGTGATAGACGGCATGAAAACGGTAATGTAATTTTAAAGATAAAATATTTGTAATGTTTCAGAGTTAATGATATTAGATTCTACATTTATAAGATATTAAGATATAATAAATATTGGCAAAAGTAATTTAAAGATGAGCAGTAGTGCGCATCTTTTTTGTTTTAATATTACCTTAAAAGAATTAATATGGGTAGAAATGCTACCTCGCATTCAAGAGTTATTGAATTTTTATTAAATATGGATTTCAATATAACTTCCTAAAAAAACAGTATAAATACGTATTGTAAATCATCTTTATATTCACTTCCTTGTTACGGTTTTCCGTAATGAAATAATGGATTTATTGATGTTATTTGTTGCTGATATTATCCAAACCAATTTATTATTTAGTAAAACCAAGATATTATTTTTTATTATGGCAGAGAACTCTAAAAGTGAAAAAACAAAAGATTACAATTTTTTAATTAATCAGCCACTTGGTGAAGATTTGTTTAAAAATAAATCCCAAGATAAAATTGCTAAAATAATAAGTGAAAAAATCATTTATGATCCTGAATTTAAAGTGATAGGCATTGATGGGGCTTGGGGTTCAGGAAAAAGTAATTTAGTAAAATTAATAGAAAATAAACTTTCGACTTCTCATCATTTTTTTATTTATGATGTCTGGGGGCATCAAGAGGACGAACAAAGAAAAGCTATATTAGTTGAACTAACAGAATTTATAAATAGTAGAGATGATTTATTAAAACAGAATACGAAAGATTGGGACATTAAACTAAAAGAACTTTTGGCTAATTCAAAAGAAACCACTACGATAAATCAACCTTATTTAAGTGTTGGTTTTATTTTTAGCTTACTATCAATTATTTACGTTCCAACTGTAAATGTTTTTAAAGATTCTATGACTGATTTTTTTCATATTGAATCGTTACTTGGGAAATTAATACTTGTTGCATTTCCAATTTTTATTGTTTTAGGTATTTACTTGTATAATGTTGCTAAAAATTGGATAAATAAAAATGGACTTGTGAAATCACTAAAATTAGCTGCAGAAGAAACTTTTCAAGTCTATACAAATAAGCAAAAGGAAGAAACTAAAATTGAAACCATTTCTGAAAACCAACCGTCTGTCCGGGACTTTCAGAAATGGATGAAAGAGATAGATGGGGATTTAAATAAAAAGATCGTGATCGTCTTCGATAATTTTGATCGTTTGCCTAAGAAACACATCCTTAATATTTGGTCATCAATTCACATCTTTTTTGCTGAAAAAAAATACAATAACATTAAAATAATAGTGCCTTTTGATAGAGAACATATTCAAAATGCATTTAAAGAATTGAATAGCGATATTAATGACAAAACTTTTGGTGATGACTATGTAAATAAAACTTTTGATATTGTTTTTCGAATCACTCTTCCAATAATGTCAGACTGGAAACAGTTTTTTGAGAATCAATGGAGCAAAGCATTCACTAATTACAATGATAATGAGTTGAAATTAGTAATTCAGGTATATGAATTTTTAAATAGAAGAATAACACCTAGAGAGATAATTTCATTTATTAACGAAATACTTACCGTTAAACTTTTAGATGATAACTTTAAAGAAAGATATATAGCAATATTTGTATTAAAAAAAGATGAAATTTTAAAAAATCCCCTAAAAGCAATTACTGAGTTAGAGTATTTAAAGGGTTTAAAATCTATATATCACAATGATGCAAATTTTGGTAAGCAATTAACTGCTATAATATATCATATTGAAGTTGAAAATGCTTTAGAATTAATTTATGCGCAAGAACTTAAAGATTCTTTGAATAAGAATGACGTAGAATTATTTAATACTATCTGTAAGTCAGAATTCATTGAAACAATTTTCACTCAAGCTATTGTTGAAATTGAAATTCCAGAAAATCCGATTAAGACTTTGTCCCAGCTAGATGAAGAAACAAACCTTACACAGTTTAATATCGATCAGGCATGGAAAACACTTTATTCAAAAGTCTTAGGAAAGGAATTAAATATTGATATACTTGAAATTGAAGATTGGCAGTTAATATTAATTCAAAACTATGATGATAATAAGTATTTAAATGATTTATTACAGCAATATGCAAATATTTTAAACGATGATAACACTGTAGATTATATTTCATTATTAGATGAGTTAATTGAAGAAATTGGTTCTGAGAGGTTACTATCGTTAATAATTACTAAAGAAATCAAGCCGAAAAATTTTATAGAAATAATTGAAAGTAAAGGTAATGAATATGCAAAGTATAAGTTAAAATGTAGCAGTGTTGTTATTGACAATTATATGTCAAAACTTAAAATTGAAGACTTGTTAAAGTTAAAAAACACAGCTGTTTTAAGTAAAAACTTTGATCTGAATATATATAAAGATTTTCTAAAAACTAGTTTGAATTCATTTATAGATCAAAATAATGTTCAATTGGCTAATGACGTAGTAATTAAATTAAAAGAAACTTCTAAAAAAAATGGTGATTTAAAAGACATTTTAGATGAATCAAAAATTTATACCTTATATACCAATAATTCATCATCACCGTTACCAATTACTAACGAATTGATAGCTATGAGGATTGCTATGGGTGAAAGTTTTATTTCTCATGCAAATCAATTTCAGTCTATTTTAGACGTTGAAAATAAAAAATTATCTTCTGAAATTTCATTAACTATACTTAATTATATTCAATATGATGATCTTCTGCTGTTATCAAAATATTTTACTACTTCATTGTTATTTAAACAAATTATCCATGAGTTATTAATAAATGGTACAATTAGTAAAAGAGCAAACATTTTAAATGTAATAAAAGAGTATAATCTTATCAAATCTAATCTTGGACTTAACGATGATCTATTATTAAAAGAAATAAATAGATGGGAAATTGATAAATCAAATCTAAATATTGAAGAAGTTGATGATGAATTTATTGTTGATTGTTTTAAGTATAATACATTTAAGGTGTCTATAGTGTTTATAGATAATTTTAATGATGATTTTAAAAACTTAGATGAGGATTCTTATAATACGGTTTTTGGTGATGGAAGCGATGTGCATTTTAGATATTTTGAACAGTTAAAGATTGAATCGCTAACCCAAATATCACTTGATGTTTTCCAGGGGCAATTATTAAATAAAATTAAGTTAGGACAAGTTAATTTGCAGTGGTGGCAAATTCTTAAAAAATACGAATCTAATCATGAGAATTTATCAATTATAGACACCTTAAAAAACCTTAGAGACCAAATTCTAAATTCTAATATTGATTTAACTTTAGAAGGCGCAAAGATTTTATTACCATATTTTATAAAATATAATTTATTGGATTCTAATACAGATGTGTTTAGGACTATAATAAAAAACAGTTTCTTAAGTGATGAGTATTTTAATAATATTCTAATAACAAATTCTGATTACGTAAAATCATTATATCAAAAGACCTCGCCAGATGGGAAAAATGGATTTCGTAATACAATTAATGAAAAACGTGAAGCAGTGCAATCAATAGAACAAATAGCTAAACTTATAGATATAAGGAAGTCTAAAGATTAAGCTAATTCAAATCTTGTGGTAAAAAATGTTAAAGCAATAAAATATTTTTATTTGGTCTCATAACGGAGATACATACGGAAAGAATTTTTTTGTGAATATAAAAAAGCTAAATTTGAAAGACTTTTCGAATTAAAAATTTCTAAAATTATATTTAAAAAATAACTTAGGTGAATAACATATTAGAACTTAAAACAGTAAATGAACTTCAAGAATATAACTTTTATATTCCTTCTTACCAAAGAGGTTACAGATGGACAACTAAAGAAGTTCTAGAATTATTAAATGATATTTCAAATTTCACTCCTAGATTGGTTAATGATAATACTGAGGAAAGAACATGGTATTGTTTACAGCCAATTGTAATAAAAGAAAGAGAAGATTCTAAATACGAAGTTATTGATGGACAGCAGAGACTGACAACAATATATCTAATATTACATTATTTAAATCAAGATTTTGTAGAAAACAGAAGAGATCAATTATTCTCTTTAGATTATCAAACAAGAGATAGCTCAAAAGACTTCTTGCTAAATTTACAAGAAGATACAAATGAAAAAAATATAGATTTTTATTACATATCCAATGCTTATAAAACTATTTCTAATTGGTTTAATAATAAAAGTATAAATTTTGACAAGGGAAATTTTCGTTCAAAATTTAAATTTAATTCCAAAGTAATTTGGTATCTAAGTAAAGAAAGTGATTCCATTTCAATATTCACAAGAATTAATATCGGTAAAATACCACTTACCAATTCAGAACTTATTAAAGCACTGTTTCTAAATAGCTCAAATTTTAATAAAGAAGACAATAAGTTAAGACTTAGACAACTTGAAATTGCTACTGAATGGGATAACATTGAAAATTCTTTACAAAATAATAAGTTTTGGTATTTTCTTAATCAAAATCAAATTTCTACCAATCGAATTGAATTTATTTTTAATCTGATGAATGATGAACCTGATGATGAAGATAATTACTCAACTTTTAGATTTTTTAGTAAAAAATTTAGTAGTGGAAATAATTTAACTTTAGATAATAATTGGCAAGAAGTAAAAAGATATTTTCAAAGGTTTAGTGAATGGTTTAATGAAAGAGAATTATATCATAAAATAGGTTTTTTAATTAGTATTGATGCAGTTAATATTAAAAAACTATACCAAGAATCTGACAAGGCAACTAAATCTGAATTTAAAATGTATTTAGATGAGTTGATTAAATATCAATTTAGAAGTATTGACCTGGCTGAACTACAGTACTCAGACACTAAAGAAGTTAGAAAAGTTTTGTTGCTTTATAATATATTAACAATGTTGTCAACTACTAAAGATAATTCTTATTTCCCTTTTGATTTATATAAAAATGAAAAATGGGATATTGAGCATATTACCTCAATTAAAGATAAAATTCCTGAGCACAATAAAGGACAGTGGCTAAGTGACGCAATTACTTTTATTGGAAAGGAAAGTGATGAAGAAAAAAGTTTAAGAGAAAGAATTAATTTATGGGATGATGACAATGATGACGAGTTTAGAAAACTTTTTGAAGATATAGTTGCTTATTTTAATTCTAGTTTAAATGTCGATGACGATATAAATAGTTTATCTAATTTAACATTATTAGATTCTTCTACTAACAGAAGTTATAAAAATGCTGTTTTTCCATTCAAAAGAAGGATAATTATAGATCGAGATAGAAAAGGAATATTTATTCCAATTTGCACTAAAAATGTATTTCTAAAGTATTTCAGTGATTATCCTCCAAAGATTTCATTTTGGTCTCAAGAAGACAGAGAAAATTACGAAAATGACTTATTTAAAGTTTTAAATTCATATCTAGGAAATAATGGCAACTGAACAGACAAAATATAAAGGTGAAATACTTACTTTTTTCGATTTATTAAATAGTCAAAAAATTGAGATTCCAATTATACAAAGGGATTATGCTCAAGGCAGGCTTGCAGAAAAAAAAATAAGACTTAATTTTTTAAGTGCACTTTTAAATAGTATTAAAAGTGATGAACAGATAATGTTGGATTTCATATATGGTAGTTCTACAAACGAAGCATTTCAACCTTTAGACGGACAACAGAGATTAACAACATTGTTTTTACTTCATTGGTATGCAGCTACTAAAGATTCCGAATTAGATGAAGAAGTCAAAAATATTTTGTTAAAATTCACTTATGAAACTCGTATATCATCCCGAGAATTCTGTAATGCACTTATAAGGAACAAAGTAGTTTTAAATAAAGATTCCTCACCGAGAGAAAAAATTATTGATTCATCATGGTTCTTTTTATCATGGAAAAACGATCCTACGATTGATGCCATGCTTAGAACATTAGAGGATATACACGATATGTTTTTTGAAGTAGAAAATCTTTGGCAAAAATTAATAGCAAAAGATGATAATTTAATAAGATTTTATTATGTCAATTTAGAACATATCGGATTAACTGATGACTTATATATTAAAATGAATGCAAGAGGAAAACTTCTTACTCCTTTTGAAAATTTTAAAGCAAGTTTTGAAAAATTAATTAGAGATGAGAAATGGGACACGAATAGTGATTTCAGTTTAACATTCGCAAATAAAATTGATGGTGTTTGGACAGACTTATTTTGGAAATACTTTAGAAAAAACAATAGTATTGATAATGCTTTTATAAGGTTTATTTCTACAATTATCATGATTCGAAAATCAATTGATAGAAAGGAAAAATTAGAAGACAGAGCTACTTTACTTTCTAAATTGCATGACGATCCAAATATTGTTGCAGTTAAAATGTTTAATGAGAGTAGTTTTGAATATTTAGTTGAATGTTTAGATTTACTACAGATTAAATTAGCAGAAATTAAAAATGTTCAAATATTATTTCCATTATTTAGACATCAACCCAAAAATGATTTTTTTAATGAAGTATTAATAGAAGATAATGTTTCTTACACACAAAAAGTGCTCCTATATGCTCAAATTGAATATTTTAGAAGAGTAAATATTTTTGATGATACCATGTATGTTGAATGGATGAGAGTCGTTAGAAATATTGTATCACAGGGAGATATAGAAAAAAACGGAAAAAGAACTGATATTGTAAGAAGTCCTCAAACTTTTGATGGTATTATTTATCTTATTTCTGAATTAGCTCAGGGATGCTCTAATATTTATCAATATTTATCTAATTCACCAAATATAAAATCTACTTCAGCAAAAGAGCAGATCGAAGAGGAAAAATTAAAAGCAAATTTAATTATTGATAAGCCCTCAAGAAAAGAGATTATACATTCTTTAGAAGATACAGATCTGCTAAGAGGAAAAATCAGCTTTATTTTTTATTGTTTAGATTTTAATGGAATCATTAGTAACTTCAATGATGAACAATTTTTACAAATTAGAGATGCTTTTATAAACAATTTAGGGGTTGAAAATAATCTAAATAATAATTTACGAAGAGCGCTTTTAACAATTTCTTTTGAAGAAAATTTTGAGTTTTATAATTATTGGTGGTCATCGTGGAATGTTATTGATGGAGAAAAGAGAAAATTAATAAATTCTTATAGAGAAATTGAATACATAATAAACTCTGAAGAATACAGAGGATATTTTAAGACTTTGCTATTTAAATTAATTGATAAACAATTAGTTGATATAATAAATGATTTTATACCACCTTCAAATTTTCCAAATTGGAAAACTAGACTAGTAAAAGAGAGTCAGTTACTAGACACAATGAGTCTGTCGAATTATATTGCTATACCGCAGGATAAAAGTTGTTGCTATTTATTAAAAAGTCCACGACCTAGAGATATTACTGGTTGTATTAAAATTGAATAACTCCATGGAATTAGGACATCTTTTAGTGTTTTAAGAATTCAATAATTCTGAATTCCTAACAAAAAATGTAATAAAAATGAAGTGTGTATTTTTATCTAATTAATTTTAAACCAGATATTTAGTTCTTTTTTCGTTGTTGTTTTGAGACATAATCTGAAAGAATATTCAGAACGAGGTAATGGATTAAAGAAAAAATAGTTTGTATATACAAGCAAGAAGATTTAGTAAAAATTGAAGGTATAAAATAAGAAGAGTAATTAGGTTTTAAATGATCCTATTTAAATAAATAATGGTATGGTAGCATAACTTATTTAAGACGTTCAGCTGAAAATTTTTCTGCAATGACATATGGCTGTTTCAGATAAAAGTCGTTCGGACTCACATCTTCGTTTCCAAATATCAAAATTTTGCTTTTTTGTTTGTGTACATAGCGTTTATCAGCTCCGGTAACTTCATGAGTAACGTTAAATGTAAGGTTATGTTTTGCACAAACTTCTTTGATAGGTTTGCCTATTGATTTGGGAATACTTATATTTCTTTTGCTGAAGATTCTATAATGTTCTTCACTATTCCATAAAATGTCTGGGACAGTAATCCAGTTTCCGGTCTCTCTTTCAAGTATCATAGAAATATCAGCAATAAATTGATTAATATCTTTAGGTACTCCAATTATTTCGCATTCAAGTTCATTATGATTGTAGAGAAGTAATGCTGGATGTTTATCTGAAATTTTTAATCTAGTATATGGCAGGAGGATATTCCAAAAGAAACCATGATATTTTTCAGTGTTTCTGCAAGTTATTTTCCACTCTTCACGTTCGATGGGAATATCATAACTGGTTTGATTAATTGAAAAAATCATCTCCACAGTATTATCCGATGTTTTGAAGGTGAATAATTCAAGTTTAAAATCACAGTTTTGATAAAAATCATCGGTATGTGTTCTTTTAATTAAATCTTCTATCATAGAGTCTTAGTGTAATTGTTATATCAAAATCGGTATATGTAAAGTATTTAGTAATCTGTCAAAAATAATTTCGTTTCTATCCATTTCCGATGAAGTTGAAAAAAAATACTACTTAACTGTGCTGAGTAATGTAATAATATCATTTACGTTATGAGAAGAAATATAATCTAATATATAATTTTCTGCTTCTTTTTTGAGCTCTGTAGAAGTTGAAAAAGTGTTCATGTAGAAATCTTCATTTTCATCTTCAATATGAATAATTTCAGTATAGCCTTTACTAATTAATGTCCCTTTTAGTTTTAGTACTTTAAGCTCACTTTCCCTGCTAATTTCTTTCTTTATTCTCAGCTTTATAGTTTTATTCATGGTATTTTATTTTATAATTTATGCAAATATTTGACAACAAAAAAGAGACTCGAAAGTCTCTTTTTGGAATTAATATATCTTTTATAAAAGCTTATTTTGCTTTTAGTAATTTTTCCAAATATTCGACTTTGTCTTTTTCAGCTTGAACCAAACGTTCGTATAGTTTGATCTGTTGTTCGTGAGATTCGATTAATTTATCCAATGGGCTAAATGTGCAATGATTCGCATTGAATGCACCATGCGTAAAACTATTGTCATTAAAATTATTAAAATAATTAAACACACCCTCTTCTGAAAAATTCTTAATTGCTTCCACAGTTACTCCCAATGCTTTTGCTACTTCTTTTAATTTTTCTTCTTCTATTGTTTCGCTGTTTTCCATAATAGAAATAGCCTGCTGATTTGTTCCCATAGCTTGTGCCAATGCTTCCTGTTTCATGTCTTTTAGTTCACGAATACGACTGATTTTTCGTCCTATGTGATTTGGTTTTGTTACTGTACTCATAGCTCAAAGATAATAATTAAGAATAAAAAAGTAAGTCTCCTGTATGATATAGAAAAAGTCTTGTACGGTACAATACAAATTGATACGGTACAGTACGACTAATCACTTACTTGTCTGTGTGTTAAACAAAAATACAATTTTTCACACAAGTATTAATTAAAAAAAATAAAATTATGAGTAGTGTAATTCAATTTCAAGATCAGAAAGAATTGGAGAATGCCGTTAGAGAGCTCCAATCATTTATGGACATTACAGCGGTCACCCTGCATGAGGCAGAGACCGCGGGTAAAAGAGGTTATATATTTACTATAATCTTAAGGGAAGATTCACAGCAGATTGCATCGGAAATGTATGACTGGGCGGATAAGGTTTTAAAAAAATATCCGTCCGTTCCTTATGTAATTATAAATCTATGGGATGTACTGCATCGCTTAAAGCATGGGAGCTTGTATTATCTAAAGTGGTATTTATCAAACATAAGCCTGTTTAAAAACGAGGAGTTTGATTTTAAGATTACAAAAGATATTCCGACTGTATCTGTTCTGCTTAAAAAAGCAGTAAAGAAAAACCGCGGGCTTTTAGCCAAAGCAGAATCATTAAGAAGAGGTTCCCAGCATTATGAAGGAACAAATAACCATTATATGGCACTCTATACAATCCATCAGGCGGTAAACCTTCTTTTTGGTATAATCGGAGAACTGGTCATGGGAAAATCTCATTCGAATCACTATACATTAGATCACTTAAATACGATAAAGGAATATGCACCTATCTTGAAGCAGGTGTTCAATACTGATCATGATAAGGATAAAGAAATTGCAGATTTACTTGATAGAGCAAGGATTGAATTTCCTTATGGAGGCAAAACAAAGATTAAGAAAGACAGGGTTAAGCAAGCACAGAAGAAACTTTACCGCATCTTAAAAGAAACTAAAAAGATCTTCCAAGACCAGCTTTCTTACTGTGAGGAAAAATCCGTTTTTTTTATTGAACCAAAACAGAATCCAGAAATTTTAAATGATGCAGTAATAGACTATGAGAAGATTGTTAGTGATACCGTTACGTCCTATCTTAAGACTGAGGCAGTTTATTGTTTTGGAACAGTGGAAAAAAGGGTTAAATACTTTTATCTATTAGTGCTTGTCAAAGAAAGTAAAGCAAATGCAGTGCATGATCTGGCTGATATTATTAAAAGTAGAACCAAAGAGCATTGCACAGCAACACTTTTGATTCATCATATTTCTGAGCTTAAGAGCGCAACAGGTGATCAGAAGTATTTCTTTTTAAATATTATAAAAAACGGAAAGGCTTTGTTTAAAAAAGAATCTGCTGTTCTGGAACTTGGAGATCTTCCAGTCCGCAGTGTAACATCGGCAAAAGAATACCTGTGCTACAGAAATATTGTGGTAAACAATATGGAAAGATGGCAGGAAGATTATGAATGGGCATGTTATGCTCCTCTTAAAGGTTTGATGCTCCATACTATGACAGAGCAGATCTGTCTTGGGATGATCCGTTTGTTTATGGGATATTCTCCAAATCATTTTTCCCTTTCCTATCTATTGGAAATCTGCGATCATTTTAACCCTGAAATAAGCAGTTACTTTCCGAGGGATACAGAGCAGGACAGAAACTTGTTTACGATATTAAGCAGGTCATTTGCTTCGCTGAGATACAGCGGTGCTGATACTTTTTCTGAACTGGATATGAATCTCTTACAGGATCGATACAATGATTTTGCTGGTTTCTGCACAGGTGTTGTACAAGATGAATTAAGACGTACTGAGAACTTGATTTCGGCTGAACTTTAAACAGAAAGATCATGTACTATAATATTTTAACACAGAAAGACCATGCCAAATATAGGGCAGTCAAAAAAACAGTGAAGCTCTTAGTAGAGTTTGTAGAAGCTGATTGTATTTACTTTTCGGATTCTGCTGTAGAATCAAAAATAGGGATTCTGACAATTGTTGTGAGCAAAAAAAGCCCCCATTACTATGACGATGTTGTCTTCCATTTATGGAAAGTAGTTGAAAAATACAATAATTTTTCATTTTGTTTTTTTGACAGGGAGTGTATAAAGAGAGAAGTCGGAAAAGGAAATTTATTTTTTCTTTTCAATTGTAAAGAAATAGATCTTGTGTATAGAAACTCTGGAGGGAAACCTGTTGTGGATATAAAAAAATTAAACATGAAACGGCTTTTGAAAAAGACTGTTGCAAATTATCAAATGTGGATATCAGAGGCCAATACTATTGGCAGAGATTTAAAGTATCACCGTGGAAACGAGAATCATTTAATGGCATTGTATGTTATACATGAGCAGTTTCGATATCTTTTTATTAATACCTCATGGGTTCTAACGGGTGAATGGGTGATGGTTGAAAATATTTCAGACCAGCAGGAGCGTATTGCGAAGTTTAATAGTGCCTTATGTAGAACTTTTGATTTAGATAACAAAGAAGAGAAAGAACTTTTAAGAAAGCTTGATCTTGCCCGAAAAGCTGTTCAGTGGGGAGAAGAAATTGAACCGTTAACTGCAGAAATTGTTGAATCAGCATATGAAAAAATGCAGTGGCTGATGAGTGAAGTAAAAAAAATGTATCAGCAGTATGCTGAGCAAACCAAACAAATATTTAAAGAATATGGAAACCAATGAAAATAAAAAGGGGGATGATTTTATCAAAGAACTGAAAAGCAGTTTTTATTTTAGAACATTGACCCCGCAGAGAGAGAAAGAAGGTATTTATCATGCAGATATAAAATTTACGAGCTACATAAAACTCATTTATACAATACAGGATCTGCTAAAAATTGCACTTCACACACTAGAGAATTCAGATCTTGAGAATTCCAGCCAAATCGAAGATCCCTCTTTTCATCTTACGAGTATTTTGGAAATTGCAATACAGCTAATGCCGTGTAGTGAAGCGGAAGGGCTTGACAAACTGCATAAGCTTTATTTAGAGATTAATAGCGAAAATAAAAATGAAAAAATGGATAACTAATTTTTTAAATCATGAAAAAGAAGAAAAATAACTTTGAGACTAGGTTCTGGGCTGGATTTGAGGCAGGAAATCCATTTGAAGCATCTGATGCCCTTTTTGATTTTGCACATCTTGACTACTATAAACGAAATTTAACACAGGCAGTACTGTACAGCTTTAAAGAAGAAATCTGCAGTAATGATAGACCAAGCGAGATTTTTATATTCTATAAAGCAATATGCTCATTTTTGAAAACATACTACTGCTTGTATAAAAAAAGCAGTAATTGGAGAGTGAAAGAGTCAATCCGCACAGAAAATGTATTTCATCTCACTTCACTGACAAAGCAGGAATATGACAATCCTTTCGCCGTATTTCGAAAGGCATTTGCAGAGAAAAGCCTTAAGGAGTTTGAATTTTTCCTTTCTGAAATAGTGAGCGTTTCGTTGTCTCCGTACAAAGGAGACGGTGATATTGATCTTACAACTCCGTATATCCATTTAATAAAAATGCTTGATGCGGGAGAGCTTATGCGTGAAAGAGGGCTTGAGAAAATAAAAAAAGTTAATGAATCTAAAGAGAATGCCTAATGCTGAAATTACTGCATCAATGCATATAACTCGATTTAACTAGTAAAATATATAGATATGAAAAAAAATAAAATTAAATTAAATGATCTGGTTGAAAATCCGGAGCATTACTTTATAATGCTTAAACCTGCATCAAAAATGCGAAACGATATACATAATCTGGAGATAAATGTTCAGGGATATTCCGATCTGTTTTGTATGATTATGGATTTACTCAAAGCAGGAATGCTGGCATTAGACGGAATGGAAGTCAGTACCAATAATAGTCCGAGGCATGTTGAAAGATACGTTTACAGCCTTTTGAGAATAATAGAAATGCTAATTCCATTGGAAGAAGGTGACTTACTGGATATGCTCCACAAGAAATATTTAAAAGAAAATAAAAAGAGCACGACGAACTAATCTATGTCCATTTATAATTTTAATAAAACGGCGACTTTGGAGACGTTTTCCAGCCCCGCAGGGCAAGTTGTTTTGAGATGCTGAATTCATTTCAAGCATCTCAAAACACAACTTGCCGTTGTCCCGTGACAACTTATTTAGGAATGGATTTAATTGAAAGGGCTTGATGCCCTTTTTTATTGTAATGGTTATACGTTATTATTGAGATGTGTACAATGCAATGCCGGATTATTAATGTACAATGTGATTATATTAAATGTAATCTATCAAATTCTTCGATTGTTTTATGGTCTAAAAATGAATGCCTTCTTTTTTTATTATACCAATTTTCAATATATTCATATACATCGGCTCTCATCTGTTTTCTGGTTAGGAGTTTATTCCCGTTAATTAATTCTCTTTTAAAAGAGCTGAAAAAACTTTCACAAACGGCATTGTCATTATGATTTTGCCTACGACTCATACTACGTATTACACACTTATAAGAGTCTAGTGTACTAGCGAAAATTTTATTAGCATATTGAACACCTCTATCAGAATGAAAGATTAAATCTTTAGTAATTTTCCTGTTCTTAACTGCCATTTTCCAAGCGGGTAAAATTGTTGCTTTGGTACTCATTTTTGTGCTTAAAATCCATCCTATTATTTTTCTATCAAATAAATCCATAACAACCGTAAGATATAAAAAGCCTTTTTTTGTCTGTATATATGTTATGTCTGAAACCCAAGCTTTAGCAGGCTCACTGACTGTAAATTCTCTATTTAAAACATTTGGAACGACATATAAATTATGATGCGAATCAGTTGTTAACTTAAACTTTCTTTTAACTTTTCTACGCAAGCCCAACATTCTCATGTATTTTTTTACTGATGAGTTTCTTATTTTAAACCCTCTGCTTTGTAGTTCCTTTGTAATTTTAAAACATCCATATGTTCTCTTGAATTCATAATAAATGTTCATAATTTCTTGTTTTAATAGAATTATTCGAGCTTCTGAATCAGTAAGTTCTTGTTTTTTTGTTCTATAATATGTGGTTTCTGAGACGTTTAATACAGTTAACATTTTTGCAATTGAAAATTTATATTTATTTTCTTCGATAAAGTTTTTAGTCATTATTTTCCCTTGAGAAACATATTTGGTTCCTTTACTTAAAATCTCGAGTGTAATTTTTGAATTTTTAATTTTCTTTTCAAGGTCAGTGATTATGGCTTTTTCAGGAGTCAATTTAGGGTGACCCCGTCCACAAAAACTTCCTGTTCCAAATTTTTCAAAGTCTTGTCGCCATTTATACAAGGTATCTGGAGTTATTCCTAGTTCCCTTGCAAGGCTTGCAGTTTGCCTATTGCCTCTCTTATAACTTAATTTAACTGCATTTTCTTTAAAATTACGTTCGTATTTTTTCATAGTCTGAAGTTTGGTAATTTATAGCGGAATATCTTTTTAATGAAGATTTTCAATATATTCAGATATTTTTTCTTCCATTTGTTTTTTAGTCAGAAGAACCTTTAAATCAGTTAATTCAAATTTGAGGGAAATAAAAAAGTTTTTAGCCACAGCATTATCTAAATGATTCTGTGTCCTGCTCATACTTCGTATAATATTTTTATATGTGTTTAATTTACGGGTAAATATCTTATTAGCGTATTGAGGGGATCTATCGGAATGAAATACTAATTCCTTTTTTGTTTTACGATTTTGAATAGCCATTTCCCAAGTAGGCAAAGAAGTTTCCTTTATTGTCAACCCTTCACTCAAATTCCATCCAACAATTTTTCTGTCAAATAAATCCATAATAATAGTTAGGAATAAGAGTCCCTCCACTGTTTCTAAGCTTGTTATGTCCGATATCCAAATCTGAGAAGGCTCGTCAGCTTTAAACTTTCGATTTAGAACATTAGGAAAGATACAAGGATTATGGGGAATAAATGATGAGCCAGTTGTTTTATGTCTGCTACTAAGCTTACTTACAAGACCGAGTTTTTTCATATGAACAGATACGGAACACTCTTTTAATTTAAAACCTCGACTTTGTAATTCTGCAGTAATTTTTCCACTGCCATACAGCCCTTTATTTTCATAAAATATAGAAGTTATTTCTTTATCTATTAAAGTTGTTTGAAGTTGTTTGGGAGAAAGTAATTTATCTCGCCATCTATAATATGTAAATTCTTCTATGCCTAAAACTTTACACATTTTCCAAAGCGGATATTTATTTAGATTGTTTTTAATAAAATGAAAAATCATTGGTTTGCCTTCAGGGATATATTTGCTTGCGCTCTTAAAAATTTCAATTTGAAGTTCTAATTCTTTAAGCTTTCTTTTAAGTTCAGAAGATCTTTTTTGTTCGGGGGTTCTAAAATATCCACGCCCGCAGAAACTTTCTGTTCCGTATTTTTGAAGTTCAGCTTGCCATCTGTAGATGTTTGTGGTAGCTATGCCCAGTTCTTTAGCCACCTTAATAGGATTTGTTTCAAGTGCCATTTGTACTGCATTTAGTATGAAATCGCGATCGTAAATTTTACGTTTTTCCATTTCTTAAATTTCAAATTCTATACTTATGTGAATTTAAGAAATATAATGGCATTGAGTTATAAATAATAAAAGATAATATTAGCTAAGTATTTCATTATATGTGTATTAAAAATTAACTCGATTAGAGTTAAAACTTAAAATGGCTACCTGTGCATATTATTATTTACTCATGCAGGTAGGCAAGTCTTAAGGTATTCAAGTAATCAAGCAATGAAGCAATCATATATTCAAGTGCGCAGGTAAGCATGTATGCAGGTTGGCATTCCTGCCTGCAAGCCAGCAGGCAGTCACGCAATCAAGCGTGCAAGTATACACAAAGGTCAGCGGTTGCCAAGCCAGTCCAGCAGTGCCTTAAAAAAAATATTTTTCCAAAAGAAAACAGAAAAAATGAAAAAAGAAAAAGAAAGCAATCCCAAAGGACGGGATTCAGACAGGCCAAAAGGAATCGGAATAAGTCCCGAAGGGTGTCTTGAGAGGAACGAGCAAGGCATTATGCCGAAGTCTTTTTGCCAGACTGTTAAGCCCGTCATACCTTCGGTTTCTTTTTATTATTTCTTTGGATAATTATAAATAAAAAGAATTCCAATATTAAAGGTTTAAGACTGGGCTAAGAACAAAAAGCCAAATGCTTCCAACTGCTTCCACACACTTCCAAATTGGATTGTAACTCTGAGTATATTTTATATTGGTTTAAAGAAATTGAAATAAGAAGTTATGGAAAATGAAGAAAAAAAGAATCGGAATAAAGGAGGAAGACCTTCCAAAATAGATCCCGCCGTCCACCGCTATTCCATCAGTCTTACTGCAGAAGAAAATGCACGCTTCCTGACTCTTTTTGAAACCTCAGGGATGCATGTAATGGCACACTTTATTACAGCGTGTGTTTTTCAAAAAGGAATAAAAACAGTTAAGATTGATAAAGCGACAATGGATTATTATATGCGCCTGACCTCATTTTACAGCCAGTTTAGGGCTGTCGGGGTAAATTACAATCAGGTTGTAAAGATTTTATATCAAAAATTTTCCGAAAGGAAAGCTTCGGCATATCTGTACAAACTCGAAAAGCAGACAATAGAACTCGTTGTTTTATCTAAAAAGATAATACAGCTTACAGAGGAATTTGAAGAAAAACACATTAAAAAGCCTTGACATAACAGCGAAATTTCAAGAAATATAATTCTACAGACGTGTTTAATTCGCGTCTAATGTATGAAACATGATTTTCAGTGTGCCATATATAAAGAATTGATAAGATACATTGGTAAAATTTTATTAATTGCTGTTTATCGAAAAAACACCTTTCGGTTTGTTCTAGCCAAGCTTTAATTATTGAAATTGCTGTAAGCCTGCAATTTTCGTTTTCGATATTATGTCTTTGAAAGACAAGGAGTACCAGTGGCACTATAAACGTCATAGCTTCAAACATGCATAATTATATTTATTAAAATAAATATAATTATGTGTAATTAGGAAGGATCGTGAAAGCGGTCTTTTACAGTTTAGAGCAGGAGGTGCACGATGAGAAATGAAAGAACGGATAAAAGAAAAACCACTATAGGCAGGGAGTTAGTAGAGCCACATGCTGAGAGCACAAATATAATGCTCGAACAAAGAGAGAGCGTTTCTGGTAATGAGAAAGGAAAAACCGTAAAGAATCAGCAAAAATTAACTATTGAAGAATTAAGAAGTTGTAAAGGTTTTGAAACAATATCCGAAGCGGAAGGACAGGAGATAATTGAAAGCCTGTTTCAATTGGCAGTAATAGTTTATAATTTTTAAAACTAAGAATATGAGTATTGAAAATTTCAAAAAATTTCAAAAAGAAAAACTAACTCAAAAAGATGAGGTAAAAGAAATTTGGGGTTACACTAGGGTAAGCTCAAAACTACAGTTAGTAAATAATAGTCTGGAGGAACAGCGCAGTGAAATAGTTCAGTTCGCATCTAGGAATGGCTATACACTTAAGAACATACTTGGAGGTACTTATGAAAGCGCCTCGGGAGATTTCACAAGAAAAGAGTTTACAAAACTATTGGAAGAAGTTAAAAGCTCAAAGCAGAAACCTTTCGCAATTGCCATTAAATTTATCAGTAGGTTCTCCAGAACAGGAGGCAACGCTATCACTATTGTGCACGAACTAGTTGATAAGCTGGGTGTTCATCTAATCGAGACATCATCAGGACTATGCACCAATGATGAATACAGTAAACTGGATATTTACAGCAAGCTCTTGGATGCCAGAAGGGAAAACATGGACAGATTAGAAAAAACAATTCCTGGCATGAAAGCACTGCTAAGGTCAGGGAACTGGCTTGGCAAAGCTCCCAGAGGCTATACAATGCGGGGGAGAAAAGTAGGTGACTATGCCTTAATGCAGGACACGCAGTCTATTACAATCAATCAGGAAGGAGAGATTTTAAAAAAGGCATGGAAATGGAAACTTGCAGGGGAAAGAGATTATGTGATCAGACAGAAACTTGAAAAACTGGATTTGATTATTTCAAAGCAGGGGATTAGCTCTATGTGGCGCAACCCTTTTTATTGCGGGATCTTAGTTAATGCATTAATTGAAGAACCAGTGAAAGGAAACTGGGCGGGATTAGTTAGTGAAGAAGATTTCCTGAAAGTTGATAATATGCTTTCGGAAAACAACGTAATCACTGTTAAAGAATATTGTAAAACTAAAGTCAATGAGTTTAGACCCCTTACAGGATTTTTAAGATGCGAGTGCGGATGCCTGCTGACAAGTTATGAGGTTAGAAAAAAGAAAGCACATTATTATAAATGTCAAAAGTGTAAAAATGCCAGTTTTAATGCTCTGACCACTCAAAAATCAAAAATGGAAGGTTTGAATGATTCTTTTGAAAGATTATTGTCAAGGTATACATTAAATTCAAAATTTGTAGAGCCTTTTAAAATACAGTTAAATAAATTCTTTGATGCTGTGAACGCAGAGGCTAAAGATGAAACGAAAAGCTTACTTCTAAAGAAAAAAGAGATTGAAACTAAAATTGAGAATTTGGATAAACGCTATTTTGAGAATACAAATTTTGGAGATGATAAATACAATAGATATGCGCTTCAGTTTGAGACCGAATTAAAGATGATTGAAAGCCAGATATACTCCAATGCAAAAAAAATATCTAACCACAACAGACATATCGATAAGGTAGTTGAAAAAGTCTCGAACATCAGTAAATACTGGAGTGAGGGAGATATAGAGAGTAAAATAAAAATTCAAAACTTGGTATTTCCTGAGGGATTGTCAATTAGGGCTGAAAACAGGCAATATCTAACCAATAAGGTTAACCTTGTTTTTAGGTTAGTGTCAACATTTACAGGGCTTGATACAGGTAATAAAAAACAAAAAACCCATCAAAATTTTGATGGGTTATTCTCTGTAGCGGGAACAGGACTCGAACCTGTGACCTTCGGGTTATGAGCCCGACGAGCTGCCTACTGCTCTATCCCGCGATGTTTCGGGTGCAAATATACGTCGTTTTTTTAGAAATGCAACCAAAAGTTTAAAAAATGTTTTATTTTCTGTATTAACTTAATATAGATATAGTTACGCGAGTTAAGGAAAAGTGAGTTGGATTTATCTGAATATTTTGAAATGAATATCTTTAAAAATTCAGGCTTTTGCAATATCAAATTAAAGAACAAGTCAATTATAGCATTTCTAACTTAATCTCAAAGGAATTGCTTTTGATGTTTTTAATAACATATTTTTAAAAATTTATATAAATTATTGAAATTTTATTAATTTAATATCTATAAAATTATTATTATGTAAGTTTTTTCAGGATGTGAATACTACAACTCTCAACTATAATCGTATAATGTTTTCCACTTCATTGGGGTCATCTTTGCCTTAACAAATGTTTAACGTTAATAAATCCCAAATGAAAAAAATACTACTCACAATCGCAATACTATTTATTGTTTTAATTTCAGGATGTGCAAATGATGATTTCGAAGAAATTGTTGGTGTATGCCCTGTTGTATTATCAACGAACCCGGATCAAGGTGCTATTGGTATTCCATTAAACCAAATAATTTCAATCAACTTTAACGAAGAGATGAATCCGGAAACTATAGACGGATCTTCCATTATCATTACAACACCAGCAGGCGTGACTGTTCCAGGGACGGTTACCTACTCAGGGACAACAGCAACATTTACTTCCACCAATGCACTTACACCTAATACTATTTATAGCGGTAGAGTGAAAACATTGGCGAAAGATACAAATGGCAATGCTTTACAAACCGACTTTGTATGGTCATTTACCACAGGTATTGCACCAATTGTAAATTCAACTAATCCTGAAAATAATGCAACGGCTGTTCCACTTAATAAAATCATTACGGCTACGTTTAATATGCCGATGAATCCCCTAACCTTAAACGTTACAACATTTACTGTCAAACAAGGTGCAAATACTATATTAGGAGTTATTTCTTACTCTGGATCTATGGTTTCTTTTACACCTTCTGTTCAATTAGAAAGCAATAAAATATATACAGCTACCATAACTACAGGAGCCAGTAATGCTGCAGGAACACCTTTAGCTGTAAATTATGTTTGGAACTTTACCACAGTGTCTCCCGTAATTGGTAATCCTCTACCGTCAAGTACAAGTAATTTGTTCTTTGGTGTTTTCGGAGGAAACGCCGGAATGACTAATCAGGGATTATTTACGGTAGTTAATGGAAATATAGGAACAACAGCCGCTTCAACTTTAATGACAGGTTTCAGAGAAGTATTGACAGGTGATGTTTATACGGTGACTTTTCTTAACCAGGGACTTGTTATGGGTGAAATATTCGCAGCTGCTCCTGCACCAGGAAACGCTAACAAAGCAGCGGAAGCATTAGTTGGACTAAATGCAGCAAAAGATGCATACCTAAGTATTTCTCCGGCTTCAATGCCAGGCGGTATTGATCCGGGGGCAGGTGAACTAGGTGGATTAACATTAGCCCCTGGAGTTTATAAATCGGACAGCGGTACTTTCGACATAACAAATGGCGATCTTACTTTAGATGCTAAAGGCGATCCTAACGCCATATTTGTTTTCCAAACGGCTTCTGCTTTAACAGTAGGAGATTCATCACCGAGCAGTGTTAAATTGATAAATGGAGCCTTGGCTAAAAATGTATATTGGTATGTAGGCAGTACAGCGGTAATTAACTATGCTGGTGGCGGAGTTATGACAGGGAATATTATTGCGAATTCCGGAGTGACTTTATCTTCTCCTGCCAATAGTACAAATGCCAATGTAACTACATTAAATGGCAGGGCAATATCACTTGTTTCTTCAGTCACTATGGTAAATACGGTTATCAATGTACCTAACTAATCATAACTGAATTAATATAAAATATAGAATCCCATCTTAGAATGGGATTCATTTCAACAAAATAAAAAAATAAAAATGAAAGATAAAACTAATTTTAAACAAGGTTTGTACATTCCATTGTTCCCAAATCTTCTAACACTTAAAAGCATTCTAACAGTTGCTTTGGTTTGGTTAAGTATTCACGTACCGGTTCAGGCTCAGGAAATACAATACACAAAACCTACCTGGTGGTTTGGTGTGGCTGCGGGTGCCAATTTTAATTTCTATGATGGTTCAACCTATAAATTGAATGCTGGTTTTACACCTCCGGCTACTTTTCATGAAGCAAAAGGTGTGGGATTATTTGTAGCCCCTCTTTTAGAATATCAACGTCCAGATTCACGGTTCGGTTTTATGCTGCAAACCGGATACGACAATCGCAGAGCTAAGTTTGAGCAGGTGTTAACCGCTTGTGACTGTCCTGCCGATTTAAAAACGAATATTAGTTACATTACGGTAGAACCAAGTTTACGTTTTACACCATTCAAATCTAATTTTTATTTATTTGGAGGGCCGCGTCTTGCTTTTAATGTGGATAAATCATTTACTTATCAACTAGGCATCAATCCTGCTTTTCCTGATCAGGCTGCAAGTCCTGAAATAAAAGGTGATTTAAGTGATGTCAAAAAAACGATCATTTCGATGCAAATTGGGATGGGGTATGATTTTCCTCTTTCGTCGCAAAACAGTAAAACACAATTTGTACTTTCTCCTTTTGCCTCATTTCATCCTTACTTTGGACAGGATCCACGCTCTATTGAAACATTGAGCATCACAACCATAAGAGCCGGTGTGGCACTTAAATTTGGTCAGGGAAGTCCGATAGATAATGCAGTTGCAGATCCTGAAGTTCAGTTTTCGGTTAATGCGCCTGCTAATGGTGCGCCACAGCAACGTGTAAGGGAAGTTTTTCCACTAAGAAATTATGTATTCTTTGATACTGGTTCATCTGAAATACCAAGCCGTTACAAACTGCTTAAAAAGGATGAGGTAAAAGACTTCAGGGAAGATCAATTGGAAATGGTAACGCCAATCAACCAATCAGGTCGTTCAGAACGACAAATGAATGTATATTATAATGTGATCAATATTTTGGGAGACCGTATGATAAAAAATCCTCCAACTACAATTACATTAGTGGGATCATCTGAACAAGGGGAACCGGAAGGTAAAGAAATGGCGGAATCAGTAAAAAAATATTTGGTAGATGTTTTTGGAATCAATTCTTCAAGAATTACGACAAAAGGACAGCTGAAACCAAATATTCCTTCAGAACAGCCAGGAGGAACACTTGAATTGGATTTGCTTCGCGCAGGCGACAGAAGGGTTTCAATTGAGAGTAGTTCTCCGGTATTATTGGCAGAGTTTCAAAGTGGTCCTGATGCTAAAACAGCAAATACAGCAGCTTTGCAAGAAGCACCAGCTTCAAGTAATGTGGTTTTTGATGTAAAAGGAGCTAATGAAGCTTTCAATGCGTGGTCAGTACAAACCAAGGATGAAAATGGAAAAGTGCAGTCTTTTGGTCCTTATACTCAGGAAAGCGTGAGCTTGCCTCGTAAATCTATTTTGGGTGACAAAACAGAAGGAGATTATAAAATTACATTGACGGGACAAACTAAAAGTGGTAAGTCCGTAACTAAAGAAACTTCAGCGCATATTACACGTTGGACTCCGGTTAAGATCGAAGATGGAATTAGATACAGTATTATTTTTGAATTCAACGAATCAAAAGCAATCACTATTTATGAAAAATATTTAACAGAAGTTGTAGCGCCTAAAATTCCAATGAATGGAACGGTTATTATCCATGGTCATACTGATATTATTGGAGACGATGACCACAATTTAAAATTGTCTGAGGCACGTGCAAATGAAGTCAAAAATATTATCCAGAATGCTTTGGCAAAATCAAACAGAACAGATGTGAAATTTGAAGTAACGGGTTACGGAGAAGATTCTAGCCGCTCACCATTTGACAATAAATATCCGGAAGAACGTTTTTACAACCGTACCGTAATTATTGATGTTTTTCAAAAACAGTAAATTTTAATACGTTTATAATAGTTAAAGGACAGGTCTTATAGCCTGTCCTTTTTTTATGGATAAAAGCCTTTGAATCAGTTTGTAGGTTGTTGCGTGTTTTAAAAAATTCGGTAATTCTTATGGAAAGTATTGGATTCCATCGTACCTTTGTGCCCGAAACATCAAGAAATAAAGGAGTTGGCTCAGCATCGGATTTATGAATTCTAAAATTAAAACGAATTCAAATCATCGAGTAAAAATCGATACTTCACTTGATTAAAAGTACACATATTATGTCACATAAAGCAGGTTTTGTAAACATTATCGGGAATCCAAACGTTGGAAAATCAACGTTGATGAACGCCTTTGTTGGAGAAAGATTATCGATTATTACATCAAAAGCACAAACAACCCGCCATCGTATTCTTGGAATCGTGAATGGCGAAGATTTTCAACTTATATTATCGGATACCCCAGGAATCATCAAACCCGCTTATGAAATGCAGGAGTCGATGATGAACTTTGTGAAATCGGCTTTTGAAGATGCTGATATTTTAGTTTACATGGTCGAAATAGGAGAGCAGGACTTAAAAGACGAAGCTTTCTTTAATAAAATCATTCATGCTAAAATTCCGGTTTTGTTGTTGCTGAATAAAATCGACAATTCAAATCAGGAACAATTAGAAGAACAAGTGGCGTTTTGGACAGCAAAAGTGCCAAACGCAGAAATCTTCCCTATCTCAGCGCTACAAAATTTTAATGTACCGGAAGTTTTCAGCAGAATTATTTCTCTATTGCCAGAATCTCCTGCCTATTATCCAAAAGATCAGTTAACAGACAAACCGGAACGTTTTTTCGTAAACGAAACTATTCGTGAAAAAATCTTGTTGAATTACAGCAAAGAGATTCCGTATGCGGTTGAAATAGTAACAGAAGAATTTTTTGAAGACGAAAAAATCATCCGAATCCGTTCGATCATTATGGTAGAACGTGAAACTCAAAAGGGAATTATCATCGGACATAAAGGAGCTGCTCTTAAAAAAGTTGGAACCGATGCTCGTGCCGATTTAGAGAAATTCTTCGGAAAACAAATTCACATCGAACTAGTCGTAAAAGTGAATAAAAACTGGAGAAGCAATGCTAATATGCTGAAACGATTTGGATATAATCAATAAGAGTTTTTGTTTGTTTCAGGTTTCAGGTTTGAAATTTGATACGAAAAACTTCTTATAAATTTTATGCCCTAGCCCTGATAGAAGTGGAAATCCTTTTGTGGCGCTTCTTTAGCGACATAAAAGATTGAAACGGATAGCAGGATTAGCTCCTGAAAACCCTTATTAAATAACAGGAAAAATAATAAAAAACTCAGGTATTTAGAAAGATAGTGACTAAGCCACTTTTTTAACTACCTTTGCAAAAAATTAAAATAAAGCATTTTGGATTTATAAGTGATTGATTATGGGAGACTAAAATCAAAAAATCTAAAGTCTAAAATCTAAAATTCAAAAAAATGAATAACATTGTTGCGATAGTAGGAAGACCTAATGTGGGGAAATCGACCCTTTTTAATAGGCTGATACAAAGAAGAGAAGCTATTGTAGATTCAGTATCTGGGGTTACCCGTGATAGAAACTATGGTAAAAGCGAGTGGAATGGAAAAGAGTTTTCTGTAATTGATACCGGCGGATATATTCGTGGATCTGATGACGTATTTGAAGGTGAAATCCGTAAACAAGTAGAGCTTGCTATCGATGAGGCTGATGTTATTATTTTTGTGGTTGATGTAGAAGAAGGAATTACACCAATGGATGAAACCGTTGCTAAATTGCTTCGTAAAGTAACAAAACCAGTTTTATTGGCCGTAAATAAGGTTGATAATGCCATGCGTGAGAAAGATGCTGTTGAGTTTTACAACCTTGGTTTAGGAGAATATTACACATTTGCAAGTATTTCAGGAAGCGGAACGGGAGATTTATTAGATGCTTTGATTGACTCTTTCCCAGAGAAACCAGAACCAGTTCAGGAAGAAGTGGTTTTACCGCGTTTTGCTGTTGTAGGTCGCCCAAATGCAGGTAAATCAAGTTTTATCAATGCATTAATTGGTAAAGAGCGTTTCATGGTAACGGATATTGCAGGAACCACGCGTGATGCTATTGATACAAAATTTGACCGTTTTGGTTTTGAATTCAACTTGGTGGATACAGCGGGAATCCGTCGTAAAGCTAAAGTGAAAGAAGATTTAGAATTTTATTCTGTAATGCGTTCTGTAAGAGCAATTGAGCATGCAGATATTTGTATATTGGTAATCGACGCAACCCGCGGATTCGAAGGTCAGGATCAGAGTATTTTCTGGCTGGCAGAAAAAAACCGTAAAGGTGTTGTAATCCTGGTAAATAAATGGGATTTGGTTGAAAAAGATACCATGTCTACACGTGATTATGAGGAAAAAATCAAAAAAGAATTAATGCCGTTTACAGATGTGCCAATTCTTTTCGTTTCGGCATTGACAAAACAACGTTTGTTGAAAGCATTGGAAGCTACAGTTCAGGTTTTTGAAAACAGAAAGCAAAGAATTGCGACTTCAAAATTCAACGAATACATGTTGAAAGTAATTGAAGCTTATCCGCCGCCGGCGACAAAAGGTAAGTATGTGAAAATTAAATATTGTATGCAATTGCCAACTCAAACGCCTCAGTTTGTGTTTTTTGCTAACATGCCACAATATGTTAAGGAACCATATAAGAGATATCTTGAAAATAAGATTAGAGAAAATTGGGACTTTGCAGGAGTTCCGATAGATATTTATATCAGAGAAAAATAAAGTTTTAAGTCCCAATTTTGGGACTTTTTTTTTGCTTTTTTCAATTAAAAAATAGATCTGATCAGTATAAAAGGCATCATATTTGACAAAAGTTGAAATCACAAATTAAACCTTTTGATTCTTTAAAAGTCTTATGGTTCTAACTTAACCTTTTTATGACGAGATTATATTCTTTTTTATTGCTTTTTGTTTTTGTTTATTCGGCACATTCCCAAAATGATATTGTTGTCAGAGGAACTGTTCTCGATGTAAACACGCAGTTGCCAATGGAACTTGCAACTGTTTATTTTACTACTGTAAAAGATTCTACTGTTCTTGATTATGCGACCACTGATAAAAATGGCGCTTTTAGAATGGATATTAAAAAATATGATAAACCTGTTTTTCTAAAAGTGAATTATATGGGATATCAAACCTATTTTGAAGAATACAAAGGACTTTCTGAAAGCAAAGATTTTGGCAAAATATATTTAATTGAAAATGTCAATGCGCTAAATGACGTAGTTATAAAAACAGAAGCTCCTCCGGTTACAATTAAAAAAGATACATTAGAGTTTAATGCAAGTTCTTATAGAGTGCGCCCGGATTCGAATGTAGAAACCCTGCTGAAGCAATTACCGGGTTTTGATGTTGACAATGATGGTAAAATTACCGTGAATGGACGCGAGGTAAATCAGGTTTTAGTTAATGGAAAAACATTTTTTGATAAAAATGGTGCCATTGCGATTAAAAATTTGCCTGCAGATATTATAAAAAAAGTTCAGGTATCGGATTTTAAAACTAAAAAAGAGGAACTTTCAAAACAGGAATCTACTTCAGATTTTTCGAGTATCAATATCACTATTGATGAAAAGAAAAATAAGGGTTATTTTGGTAAAGTAATGGGAGGTTACGGTACAGATGACCGTTATGAAGTTAATGGTAATTTAAATTATTTTAATAATAAGCAAAAAATAAGTTTGCTGCTCACTTCAAATAATATTAATGCAACCGAATTTGCAAAAGATGATGTTTTTGATAGTATGGGAGGCGGAAGGACCAATACGAGAGGAGGAAATTCAAATTCCGGAGGCAACAAAGGTATTATACAGTCTAATTTATTAGGGATTAATTATTCTGATGACTGGAGAGAAGATTTGCTTGCTATGGGGAGTTATAATTTTTCGAACACGGTAAATAAAAACGAGAGTAACTCCAATCAGCTTAGTCTTTTGCCAACCGGAAATATTATTACTGATGCTGATTCTAAATCCAGAAATGAAAGTACTGGCAATAACGTGAATTTTGAACTGGAATATAAAATTGATCCTACTTCCAGAATTGTTTTTACGCCAAAAGTGAGTCAGTCAAGAAATATCGGCCATTCCGAGTCAAACAGTACTTCTGTGGATGAAAACAATAATCCGTTGAATAATAGTGATTCGAGATCGGATTCTGAAGGTGATAGCATGAATTTTGGAAACACAATCAACTATAATAAAGCTTTTGAAAAAAAATCAAGAAATTTAAGTTTTGTTTTCTCTAATAATAATACAGGAAATGATTCTGAAACAATAAATATTTCTAATACATTTTTTGAACAGGGAGATCGTCCGGATGAGATAAGAAATCAAAAAACAGCAAAGAAAAGCAGTAGTGATTCGTATTCAGCAGATTTAGAATATACAGAACCTATAACCGATTCATTAAGAGTTAGATTTGGTTCTGATTTTGACTGGAAAAGCAATACTAATGACGAAAGAACATTTAGTTTTGATTCTGAAACGGGTGAATATACTGATTTTGATCTGGCTTTTAGTAATTATTCCAGTTCAACTCAAAATTCAGTTACACCAAAAGTGGGCGTTACTTTACAGAAAAATAAGTATACCCTTAATATTGACAGTAGGACTTCAATAGTAAATTTTGATAATCATTCATTATACTTAAATAATCCAACAGATTTAAGTAAAAAGTATGCATTGCCTTTTGCGACTGCCTTGTTGAGATACAAGTTCAGCCGCTCTAAAAATTTATCATTTAAATTCGATTATTCAAATGCATTGCCTTCTGCAGCTCAATTAATGCCGATTGTAAATTTGAATAATCCTCTTAATACAATAGTTGGTAATCCAGATTTGAATCCTGTTGAAAAGAGCAGTGTTAATTTTAATTTCAGAAATTATGATTTTCGTTCCCGTTCAGGGTATAATTTTTCTTTAAAAGCAGATTATTACAACAACTCTATTGAGTCAACTTCCGTTTATGATGAAAGTGGAAAAAGAACTACTACATATGTAAATATTTCCGGGGTATACAATACTTCTCTTGGTGTAAACTGGAATCAGTCTATAAAGGAGGGAGTACATGCATTACGATACGGCTTTGGTTTAAACGGAGGCTATACTTTTGATAAAGGATTTACAAATTCTGTTTTATATAATGCAAAATCAATTTCCATATCACCAAAAGCTTATTTATCATATGATTATGGAGAAATACTAACTATTGCACCTTCTTATGGTTTGTCATACAGCCAGTCAAATTATGAAAATACTTCCAGAGATGCGACTTCAAATGTGGTACACAGAGCTAATGTGCAAACAACTACTTATTGGCCTGAGAATTTAGTTTTTGGAAATGATTTTGGATATACTTACAATTCAAATATCTCAGATGAATTTAAAAAAGATTTTTATTTATGGAATACCAGTTTGTCATACGGTTTCTTAAAAAAGACAATGTTTCTTAAGGTAAAAGTTTATGATGTTCTGAACCAAAATCAAAGTGCTACAAGAACCATTTCTGCAACTTCGGTGCGTGATGAAGAAAATATGGTTCTGAAACGTTATGCAATGTTTTCTATAGCTTATAAAATTGGAAATTTTGCTGCAGAAAAAGGAAAAAGAAGAGGGGGAGAACGAGGAGAAAGAGGAGACCGAGGTGGAAGAGAAACAGAGGGATAATTTTTATTCTAAAATGCCAAAGGTAATAATTGAGTTTTTTTTAGAAAGAAAATCTCTTATATAAAAGAACAAACTCCAGCTAAAAACTGGAGTTTGTTCTTTTAATAACTGTTCCAAACTTATAAGAATTAGAATTTCAAATATTTAATAGTCCTCCTATGATTTAATTTTTTTTGTCAATTCTGTGATACACGGTAAAACGAATAATATCACGATTATAAAAATCAACACCGCTGGCACGTCGCTGAAAATTTTTTAAATATCCTAATTCCAAACCAATATTGGGGTTGAAATGATAGCGTAAAGCTCCATAAATTCGGTTCTGATCAAAAGTGTTGTTTTTATTATCTTTTCCGTGATTGAATAAAATTTCATCAGATATGGTTCCTTTTAAACTTCTTTTTTCTTTTGCCCAAAGTGTAAAAGTCGATTGCAGGCGATATCTGAACCGAAAAGAAAAAGAGTAATCGTTTAATAGTTCTGTTTTCGTTGCTTTTTGTATAAAGCGTTCTTCAAGCTGAAAACGGTTGTGGAAAGTAATTTTTGCAAGGTCATTAATAAGAGTAACATCTTGTTGAATACGATATTCGGGTATGGAGAATTCAGGATCAGACAAAGGGGTTTGGGTATTAACACTAAAATAAGCAAACCCGCCGCCTAAATCAACATGCTGACTGGCTCGATATCTTCCCTGAGTCCTGAAAACAAATACGTTTTCGTGAATCGGATTCAAAAAACTTCGATTATCAAATTCAGAGTGCAGGGACCATTTTTCAGATATTGGCAAAATATTATAATATCGAATCCAGGTTAAAGTTTGTTTTTCGATGTTTTTTTTGCTTTGAGCTACAGTAAATTGACTTAAAAATGCTAAAAAAAGAAAGAATCTGAAAAATTTCATCTATGCTGTATAAATTCAAGCTGCGAATATATACAAATGAATGATGATTTTGGACAGAATAAAAATTGTTTTAAATTCTATTTTGTGAATTTAAAATTTAAAAAAAACGAGATGCACTTATAAAATGCATCTCGTTTTAACCAAACTAACTGTACTTATTTTATTATAGCGAATATTTTAAAGTGATTCCGTATGTTCTTTGGTCACCTAATACAGCTGCATAGTGTCCTGCATTTCCACCTGCTGGCAATAATTGTTCGTAATAATCTTTGTTTAAAATATTACGTCCCCAGAAGTGAACTGATAAACCATCAGTTGCACGGAAACCTAAACGAGCATTAAAAATAGCATAACCCGGAACTATTAAATATTTTGAAGCTGAAGGACTTGATGAAAATTCAGATCTGGCGTAGCTATCAAGAGCTATAAAGAATTTTCCAGCATTCCCAAAAAATCTTGCATCGTTTGTAAATTCACCTCCTAAGCTTCCTGCCCATTTTGAAACACCAGGTAAATCAGAGCCTGAAACATCTTTGTATGCTACAGAAGATCCTGTTTCTTCTAATGGAAGTGGTGCATTTTTAAATGTAACGTATTTACCGTCAGTATAAGTTCCAGCTGCATAAACGCTAAACTGTCTGTTAATCACAAAACTTGCGTCTAATTCTGCTCCTCTTACACGTACTTTATCAGCATTCGCAAGATATCCACGGTTTACACCTAATTCAGCAGCCTGAACGTTGGTTTGAAAGTCTTTAATGTCTGTATTAAATAATGTGAAGTTCAATATTGAATTTCTGAATGGAGAGGTTTTTACACCTACTTCATAATGGTTTACATCCTCAGGTTTAATTACTGCCAAATCAGCCAGAGTTTGACCTGCTGCTGGTGTTGGTAGTCCTGCTACATTCACACCAATTGGCTTATAGCTTTTTGCATAAGTAACATAAGCATTGATTTTATCAGTTGCTTTGTAAGATACTGTTACGTTTCCAGAGAAATCTACTTTGTCTTCGTTTGCATCAAAAGCCTGATTTGTGTAAACAGCTCTCTTAATAGCTAACAATTGTGGATCAGTAGTTTGAAGACCACCATACGTTTCACGTAGGTAAGTTGCATCCTTTTTATCATAATTGTATCTTAGACCCGGTAAAAAGTGTAAACCTTCTATTATCTCCCAGTCTAATTGACCAAAGATCGCGGCACTTGTTGATTTGATTCCAGCATTTGTTTTAATTCCGTATCCTTCAAGAAGACCTGGTTCTGCCCATCTTGCTAATGGAACAGGCGTAGACACGCCTCCAGCAGGAGTGTAATTTACAGGTGATTGAGAAAATCTCCATTGTGCATTACCAGATTCTTCTGTACCACGTATTTTTACTTCCTGATCAATGTAGAATACCCCGACAACACCACTTAATTTAGATGTAAGTTGGCCAGCATAGCGAATTTCCTGAGTTAATTGTGTATGTCTTGCAGGATTTTGTGATTTAGCAAGTACTTGTAAACCTGTAAAATCTCTGTCATTTGATGGATCCCATGTCCAGAATCTCCAAGCAGTAGTTGAGGTAAGTGTTCCTCCGCCAATTTTTGTGTCAATATTAAGAGAGGCACCACCTAAATCTTGTCCTGATCGCCATGGTGTATCCTGGTCAATTTTACGGTCAAAAGCATTTCTGCTTGGAAGTTGGTAATTCAAATCAGCAATAATGGCATCAAACTGACGGTAAGCTGCTCTTTTAGTAGGAGCAACACCTGCAATTACCTGTGCATATCCATCCGGACGTTGCGTAGTAAGGTCTGCCGCCAATGTGATATTAGTATTTTCTGATGGTGTATAAAGTAATTGTCCTCTAAATCCTTGATTGTTAAGAGTGTTTGTGGCTCTTCCTGTGGCAACATTATCAATTAATCCATCACGTTGTGTTCCAGAAAATGATATTCTTCCTGCAATTTTTTTACTCAAAGCACCGGTAACAGAAGCTTTAGCTTGTAAATAACCATAATTTCCATAGCTTAATTCAAAGTCAGCACCTGACGTAAAACTTGGTTTACGGGATGTGATGTTAAAAGCACCTGAAGTAGTGTTTTTACCAAACAATGATCCTTGTGGTCCGCGTAATACCTCGATTTGCTCAACATCAATAAAATCTAAAGTTGTTGCTGCCGGACGAGCGTAATAAACACCATCAACATAGAAACCAACACCCGGATCAATACCATCGTTAGTAAGACCATATGGAGAGCCTAAACCACGAATATTAATTCCGGTATTTCTTGGGTTGGATGAATATAATTGTACAGATGGAACCAATTCTTTTATACGATTTACGTTAAAAGCTCCGGCTTGCTCAGCTTGTTTACCCGTTACTACTGATACTGCAATTGGAATATCCTGAACTTTTTCTATTCTTCGTCTGGAAGATACTACCACTTCAATAAGTTCGTTTTCTTCTTTTAAAGAAACTTCTAAAACTGGCACTGGTAAAGTAGTTACTTCTACTTCAGTAGTTTTGTAACCTACATATTGTACTAAAAGAGTAAAAGGAAGTTTTTTGCCATCTGTGTCAAGGTTAAACTTTCCACTTTCATCTGTAACAGTGCTTATAGTAGTTCCTTTGATAACTATGTTAGCTGCACCTAAAGGGTTTTTTTGTGAATCTGTGATTGTACCTTCAATATTTTGTGCAAATGATACTGAAAAGGCTAAAATTGATAGTATTGTAAATATATTTTGTATAGAATTTTTCATTTTTATAGTATGTATATGTGATTAGTAGAATTTAAATTTAAATTTTTTTTACCAGCACATACACATCATAGAAGAGTTGTTTTTCACAGCAGTGAAATTTTTATTATTGCTTTTTTGCAAAAGATTAGAGACATAAGACTTACTTAATTTTACTTTCATCGGTTTAAAATTTGTAAATGATTTGTTAATTATTTTTTGGCAAATATATATAAAATCTATCAATTTGGTAGGGTTTTGAAAATATTTTTTTATTTTTTTATAAGTGAAGCAATTGTAATGTTCTGCATCGCCTTTAAAGTTTCATCGCGAATGATCATTAAACCGTGGCGCAGACTGCATTCTTCCTCGGTTTTACAATCTAAACAACGCTCATAAAAATTTAAAGATGCACAAGGCAAAAGTGCAATTGCTCCATCAAATAAACGATGAATTTCTGCCAAAGTAATGTCGTTTTTAGATTTTATCAGATAATAACCACCAAATTTTCCTTGCTTGCTGCTCACAAAACGTCCTCGTTTTAGATCTAATAAAATTTGTTCTAAAAACTTTTTAGGAATATTAGCACCATCAGCAATTTCTATAGTTTTAGAAATGTGATCTTCATCTTGTTCTGCAAGATAAAGTAAGGCTTTAAGGGCGTATTTTGCTTTATGTGATAACATCTATAGAAATTATGAATTATAAATTGTTAATTATGAATGACAAATTTAAGCTAAATCATTGTAAAAATTAGCCTAAGATGAAAACTTGAGGACAAAACCTGAAACAAAATTTCTACCAGCTGCCACTTGAACCCCCTCCGGAGAATCCGCCACCGCCAAATCCGCCACCGAAGCCACCGCCTCCTGATGATCCTCCGCCGAAACCTCCAAATCCGCCTCCGCTGCTTCTGCCAAGACTGCTTAGAAGAATGACATCCATGAGACTAGGACCTCCCCCGTTATTATTGCCTGAATTTCCGCCGCCTCGTTTATTTCGGGACACTAAAATTAATATAATTACAACAATAACAATAAATGGAAGGATTGGAAAATCTTTTTCTTTATTTTGCTTACGTTCGCCTTTAAATTTTCCTTTAAAAACATCAATTATAGCATCGGTACCTTTGTCTAGACCGTTATAAAAGCTGCCTGCTTTAAACTCGGGAATAATAATATTTCGAATTATGGTTCCGCCAATTCCGGCAGTTAAACGATCTTCAACACCATATCCGGGATTTATTGCAATCTTTTTTTCATTTTTGGCCAATAGAATGATAACACCATTGTCATCTTGTTTTGTGCCTCCAATTCCCCAAGTTTGTCCCCATTTTGTGGCTAACTGACTTACATCTTCTCCTTTTAAACTTTCGATTGTAATAACTACAATTTGAGTTGTGGTAGAATCTGAATAATGAATTAGTTTTTCCTCTAATTGTGTTTTTTCGGAAGCACTTAAAACATTTGCATAATCGTAAACTGAAGTTTGTTTTTCGGGTATTTTGGGTATTTCAAACTGGGCAAAGATAATATTGCAGGTAAATAGCGCTATAAACAAAAAGGTAAACTGAAAAATTCCGTTGGAATTTGATATTTTATTTTTGGAAATTTTCATTATTTATCCTTTTGATATTTCGTTAGATAATTCGTTTGTGTTACCTTCAGTCCAAGGAAAGTATTTTTTTAATTGCTGACCGGCATTTAAAATTCCATCAACAATTCCCTGTTTAAATTTACCGGCTTTAAATTGTCCTGTCATTTTGTCTTTGGTGCAATCCCAAAAATCATCCGTAACAAGATCATTTATGCCTTTATCTCCGCAAATAACAAAGTTTTTGTCATCAACTGCAAAATAGAATAAAACCCCATTTTGAAGTTGGGTTTCATCCATTCGTAATTCATGAAAAACTTCTAAAGCTCTGTCAAAATGAGCTTTAGAAGTTGTTTTTTCTATATGTACTCTAATTTCGCCAGAAGTATTTTCTTCAGCCTCGCGAATTGCCTCGATAATTTCCTGCTCTTCTTCTTTGGTTAAAAAATCTTCTACTTTTGACATTTTGAGTAATTTTAGAGTTTAGATTGTTGATTTTAGATTTTTATTACTGTCTAAAATTTTTTAGAATTTTACTTCAACCGGTTTATCAGCACCTGTAGAAGCTTCAAAATAAGGTTTTTCTTTGTATTCGCTTAAGAACCAGTTATTAGGAATTTTTAAAACATATCCGTTATAAACCTGAACAGATTCATTAAAGCGTGTTCTTGCAGTTAAAATCTGGTTTTCAGTACTTGCTAATTCGTCTTGCAACTTTAAAAAGTTCTCATTGGCTTTTAATGTTGGATATTGCTCAACAGAAACCAATAATTTTGATAATGATGAAGTTACTCCACTTTGAGCCTGATTGAATTGCGCTAATTGTTCCGGGGTTACATTACTAGGATCAATAGTTACAGAAGTTGCTTTTGCACGTGCTTCGATTACGGCTGTTAAAGTCGATTTTTCAAAATCAGCAGCACCTTTTACAGTATTTACTAAATTCCCAATAAGGTCATTACGTCTTTGGTAAGCTGTTTGTACATTTCCCCAATCTTTATTTACAGCCTGACTGTGTTGCAAAGCAGTATTTTTAATTCCGATTGACCAAAATGCGATAATAGCAATAAGCGCTACAATAATTCCCACAGGGATTAACCACTTTTTCATATTTGTTTGATTTAAGTTTATTTCAATTTTTAATTACAATTCGTTTTTAATGTCTGTCAATTGTGTTTTGATGGTCTCTAATTTACGTATTATTTCGAATTTATCTAATGTTTTCTTCTGACCTTCTTTTAAATGTGTTTTAGCGCCTTCAAGTGTAAACCCTCTTTCTTTTACCAAATGATAAATCAATTGCAGGTTTGTTATATCTTCAGGCGTAAACATTCTGTTTCCTTTGGCATTTTTTTTTGGTTTCAGGATATCAAATTCGCTGTCCCAAAATCGTATCAAAGACGCATTGACATTAAAAGCTCTGGCGACTTCGCCAATGCTGAAATATCTTTTATCTTTTGAAAGCTCAATATGCATGTTTTTTTGTATCTAATTTATTTCAAAAATAATACTTTTTACAGTATTAATCTAATGATTGGTTTTCCTGGTTTGCCATATGGGAAATTGCCACATATTCTGTTGCCGAAATATTTCCGTAATAGAAATTCAAAGGGTTCACCACTTTTCCGTCTTTATGAACTTCATAATGGCAATGTGGTCCTTCAGATCTTCCTGTACTTCCTACATATCCAATCACATCGCCACGTTTGACACGTTGTCCGGATTTGCAGTTGTATTTGCTTAAATGTGCATAAAGACTTTCATATCCAAAACCGTGCCTGATGACTACATGGTTTCCAAAGCCGGATGCAGAATTGTCAGCTCTTGCCACAATGCCATCACCGGTAGCATAAATGGGTGCTCCTGTATTAGCGGTGAAATCCATTCCGTTGTGCATTTTTCGCACTTTTGTGAAAGGATCGATCCTATATCCAAAACCGGAAGCTATACGTTTTAATTTTTCATTTTGTACTGGCTGAATGGCAGGGATAGCTGCTAATAAGTTCTTTTTTGTACTGGCCAGCTTCAAAATTTCATCTAATGATTTTGATTGGATAGTCAGTTCTTTCGAAAGCTGATCAATTCGTTTAGTGGTATTCAGTACTAATTGCGAATTATTATAACCTTCTAAATCCTTATATCTTTTTAAGTCTTTAAAACCGGATTTTCTAATAGAATCCGGAATTTCGGACTTGTTAAAATAAGTCCTGTAAATATTGTTATCCCGATCTTCTAAGGCCTCGGTCACATCATCAATTTCATCCATTCTCTTGTTTAAAATCGCATATTGTAATTTTAAATTCTCAATTTCACGTGCCTGCAGACGGTCTTTTGGCGTTTCAAAATAAGGTGTGTTAATCAAAAGTACAAATACTAAAAAGCCAAACAACGCCGAAGCCAGCAAAAACAGGAATCCGTAACCAATTTTAATTCTCTTTTTGGTTTTTATTTTCGTATACGCCAGATTTTCTGAGTCGTAATAATATTTTACTTTCGCCATATTTTAAAATACCCTATTTTTGCAGCTTGTAAAATCAGTTAGTCGAACAAAATTACTAAATGTTTCAGTTGTTCGGGGCTTTTTTTAAAGAACAAAATTAATTAGATAATTGGAGCAATTAGATAATTAGATAATGCGCAAAATAAGGAATTTATTGTTTTAAATAATAAGTTTTTTAATTTCAATTTTAAAATGAGCGCATCATCAAATGAACTAAATAATCTAAATAATCTAATTTTCAAATTGACACATTATCTCATTATAAAACATGAAATCACAAGACGTACGTAAACAATTTCTGGACTTTTTTAAAAGCAATGGACATTTAATTGTTCCATCTGCTCCAATCGTGCTAAAAGACGATCCAACCCTTATGTTCAATAACTCGGGAATGGCCCAGTTTAAAGAATTTTTCTTAGGAAACGGAACTCCAAAAAGCCCAAGAATAGCCGATACGCAAAAATGTCTTCGTGTTTCGGGAAAACATAACGATCTTGAAGATGTAGGTTTTGATACGTATCATCACACAATGTTCGAAATGTTGGGTAACTGGTCTTTCGGCGATTATTTCAAAAAAGAAGCGATTAATTGGGCTTGGCAATTATTGACAGAAGTTTATAAAATTCCTAAAGAAAATCTTTATGTTTCTGTTTTTGAAGGAAGTAAAGAAGATAATGTTCCATTTGACCAGGAAGCCTGGGATATCTGGAAGACTTTAATTGATGAAGACCGAATTATTCTTGGAAATAAAAAAGATAATTTCTGGGAAATGGGAGATCAGGGACCATGCGGACCTTGTTCTGAAATTCACGTTGATTTGCGTCCTGAATCTGAAAAAGCATTAGTTACAGGAAAAAGCCTTGTAAATAATGATCATCCACAGGTTGTTGAAATCTGGAATAACGTATTCATGGAATTCAACCGTAAAGCGGATAGTTCATTAGAAAAACTTCCTGCGCAACACGTGGATACCGGAATGGGATTTGAGCGTTTGTGTATGGCTTTACAGGGAAAAACATCAAATTACGACACTGATGTTTTTACACCGCTTATTGAGAAAGTAGAGCAAATTACAGGTTTAAAATATACTTGTGATGAAATTAAAAACATCAGTGAAGAACAAAATAAAACGAACATCGCGATTCGTGTAGTGGTAGATCACGTTCGTGCAGTAGCATTCGCAATTGCAGACGGACAGCTGCCATCTAACACGGGTGCAGGTTACGTAATTCGTAGAATCTTGCGTCGTGCAATTCGTTACGGATTTACATTTTTAGGAACAAAAGAACCTTTTATCAATAAACTGGTAGAAGTTCTGGCCAACCAAATGGGAGAATTTTTCCCGGAAATTAAATCCCAGCAACAATTGGTTACCAATGTAATCCGTGAAGAAGAAGCTTCTTTCTTAAGAACGCTTGATCAAGGATTGCAATTGTTAGAAAATGTTGTGACTGAGACTTCTGAAAAAGAGGTTTCCGGAGCTAAAGTTTTTGAATTGTATGATACTTTTGGTTTTCCAAAAGATTTAACGGCTTTGATTCTGAAAGAAAAAGGATTCTCTTATAATGAAGAAGAATTCGAAGTTGAATTACAAAAACAAAAAGCGCGTTCTCGTGCGGCTTCTGAAGTTTCTACGGAAGACTGGAAAGTTTTGATTCCCGGAAATGTAGAAACGTTTGTGGGCTATGATAAAACGGATAATGAAGTAAAAATTACCCGTATCAGAAAAGTGGATTCTAAAAAAGATGGTATTTTGTACCAAATCGTTTTAGACAATACGCCTTTTTATCCAGAAGGAGGAGGACAAGTTGGTGATAAAGGAATATTGGTTTCTGCAAACGAAACAATCGAAATTATCGACACTAAAAAGGAAAGCAATTTGATTTTGCATTTCGCAAAACAGCTTCCTGAAAATGTAGAAGCAGGTTTTGTAGCAAAAGTAAATACCGATTTAAGAACGTCAACTTCAAAAAATCACTCGGCTACACACTTGATGCATTTGGCTTTGAGAAGTATTTTAGGAACGCATGTTGAACAAAAAGGTTCGTTGGTAAATCCAAATTATTTACGTTTTGATTTTTCTCATTTCAGCAAAGTTTCTGACGAAGAAATTAAACAAGTTGAAGCTTCTGTAAACGCTCAGATTGAAGCACAATTGCAATTGACAGAACATAGAAATATTCCGATTAAAGAAGCATTGGATAAAGGTGCAATGGCTTTATTTGGAGAAAAATACGGAGACAATGTTCGTATGATTGAGTTTGGTGACAGTAAAGAATTATGTGGAGGTATTCACGTAAAAAACACGGCAGAGATCTGGCATTTCAAAATCATTTCTGAAGGTGCAGTTGCAGCCGGAATTCGTCGTATTGAAGCAATTACCGGTGATGCAGTGAAAAACTTTTATGTAAATCAGGAAAATACTTTAGCAGAGATAAAAGAAACGCTTAAAAATCCGCAGGATATTTTAAAATCCGTTGCATCACTTCAGGATGATAATGCAAAACTGAAAAAACAAGTTGAGCAATTATTAAAAGAAAAAGTAGGCGCATTAAAATCAGAATTAGAAAAAGATTTCCAAGAAATAAACGGAATAAACTTCCTTGCAAAACAAGTAGATTTGAGCATGGTTTCTACGAAAGATTTAGCTTCTGCTTTAGGAAGTTCAAAACCGGATTCTTTTGTGTTTTTAGCTTCTGTTGAAGATGGTTTACCAAATATTCACTGCTATATTTCTAAAGAATTGATTGCAAGTAAAAGCTTAAATGCGAATGCAGTTATCAAAGAATTGGGTAAATACATTGAAGGAAATGGGGGAGGACAGCCTTTCTTCGCATCTGGAAAAGGTAAAAATGCTGCTGGAATTGCTGAGGCTTTGGCTAAGGCAGTTGATTTTGTGAAATAAATTTTTTAATCTCGCAAAGACGCAGAGTCGCAAAGTTTTTTTAAGCTTTGCGGCTTTTTTATTGTACTAATTTTATTGCTAAGATTTTTTTGAAGTAGAAAGTGTTTTTAATCTCACAAAGTCGCAAAGTTTTTTTTAGCTTTGTTGCTTTTTTATTTTGGAAGCTTATATTTGTAAGTTTTTACTTTAATTAATAATAATGAATAAAAACGAAATTTCGGCTGTTGTTGTCGACGTTTGTTATAAGATACATGTAAAATTGGGTCCGGGGTTGTTAGAATCGGTTTATGAGGCTATTTTGCATCATGAATTAACAAAAAGAGGGTTGAGTGTAGAAAGACAAAAAACGTTGCCTGTTATTTGGGATCAAATAAATCTGGATATTGGATTTAGAGCAGATTTAATAGTTGAAAATAAAGTAATCTTAGAAATAAAATCAATAGAACAACTGACAGATATTCACGCAAAACAAGTGTTGACATATCTTAAAATCACAAAAATGAAATTAGGTTTACTAATAAATTTCAATGTGCCAATAATAAAATTTGGTATCAAAAGAGTAGTGAGTAATCTCTAATAAAAACAAAGAGTCGCAAAGCATTAAAAAAACTTTGCGACTCTGCGTCTTTGCGAGATTAATTATGCGTAAAGAGGGAACTATTAACTTAGCAACCTAGATCACTTACGCTCCCCAATCTGCTGTCGCCACATTGCATAATATAAACCTCTTTCTGCAATTAAATCATCATGTTTACCATGTTCGATAATTTTTCCTTGTTCCAAAACAAAGATTCTGTCAGCATGCATTACGGTTGATAATCGGTGAGCAATTAAAACTGTAATTCTGTTTTTGTCGGATATATTACGAATTGTTGCATTGATTTCCTCTTCGGTAATAGAATCCAAAGCAGAAGTAGCTTCATCAAAAATCAATAAATTCGGATTTCTTAAGATGGCTCTGGCAATTGACAGCCGTTGTTTTTCTCCACCAGAAACTTTAATTCCGCCTTCACCAATTGTAGTATTTAAACCGTCTTCTGCACGAATTAATAATTTTTCACAGCTGGCTCTTTTTAAAGCATCATACAAATCTTCATCGGTTGCATTTGGTTTTACAAATAGCAAATTCTCACGAATTGTTCCTGAGAATAATTGTGCATCCTGAGTGACAAAACCTAATTGTTTTCTTAAGTCGAGTAAATCAATTTCTGTGGAATCAATATCATTATACAAAACCTGACCTTCTGCAGGTGTGTATAATCCAACTAATAATTTTACTAAAGTTGTTTTTCCGGAACCGGATGGGCCAACAAATGCTACGGTCTGGCCTTGTTTGATTTCAAAATTGATATTTTCTACGGCTTTAAATTTGGCTGTTTTGTGCTGAAAACTTACATTCGAAAATAATAAAGACTGAATTGCACCAACATGTTTAGGTGTTTTAGGGCGGAATTCTTTTGGAGCATTTAAAAGAATCCTGAAATTTTCCATGGAAACTTTGGTTTCGTTAAGGACTATTATAAAGTTCCCTAATTCCTGCAAGGGACCAAAAATAAAAAAGGTGAAAAATACCATGGTAAGTAAATCTCCCACAATAATTTTTCCTCCAAAAAGAAAATAATATAATGTAAACACAACACAGGTTCTTAAAAAGTGCACCGTTGTCCCCTGAATAAAACTCAAACTTCTGATAAAGCGGACTTTTTCTAATTCAAGATGCAGGATCTTAAAGGTATTTAAGTTCAAACGCTTTTCTTCCTGATATGTTAATCCAAGACTTTTTACAAGTTCTATGTTTCTTAAACTTTCGGTTGTGGAACCAGCCAGTGCATTGGTCTGATTTACAATTTTTTTGGAAACAATTTTAATTTTTTTACCCAGATAAGAACTTACCAAGGCAATAATTGGAGCCGTAATTAAAAAGATAAGCGAAATACGATAATCGATTCGGGCAATATAAATAATGACGAAGACAAATCCGATAATCGTTTGAAAAATAAGCGAAATTGAAAGTGTAATCAGTTTTTCGGAATCAGAACGCACTTTGGTGAGTTTGCTCAGAGTTTCACCGCTTCGCTGATCTTCGAATTCGGCATAAGGTAAGTCGAGTGATTTTTTAATTCCGTCAGTATACATCTGAGCACCTGTTCGCTGAATAACAATGTTAGTAAAGTAATCCTGGAAGTTTTTGGTAATTCTTGATATCATCGCAGCACCAAGAGAAAGCCCAAGCCAGAAAGATAATGATTTGATAAACCCTATTTCGTTACCTTCATATTTGTGCAGGCCAACGCCGCAATCCTGCATTAATTTACCGGTAATAATCGAATCTGATAAACTGAAACAAATGTTTATAGTTGCCATAATCAAAGCAAAAAGCAAAAGCATTTTATGTTTGATTATATAAGAATATAATAATTTCATATTTTGAATTTTATTTTAGGAAGGCTACAAAAGTAGTGAATAGATTTGCTTTGTAAAGCTGATTTTGGTGTATTAAAAAGTTAATTTTTTAAACTGGATTTAAATTTACACAATTAACGAATTCTCTTTAAAAGATTTTATGTAGATTAATAATTTACTTACAACTTTGTTTTTTAAAAGGTTATATAATTAATGTTAGTAAATAATTATTTTTGAGTTTTTATTGTTAATTCCAAGTAGGTTTTTGATATTGATTTTAGTTTATTTGTAGGAAATATTAATGACCTAAATCTATTAAAAATGAAAAAAATTTTATGCCTTTTTGGTGCTTTGACTTTTGCACTAACTTCTTGTTCAAGTGATGATGATTCATCTTCAGATTCTTCAGATTTGGTATTGTTGAAAAAAACTATTTCTACGGATTCAGATGGAGAAAAAGTGACCACAACTTATAAATATAATGGGGATAAAATTGTCAGTATAACGGATGATCAGGGAGAATTTAACCGTTATTTTACTTACACAGGAGATTTGATTACCAAAATAGAATATAAACTTCCTAACGGGACAGTTGATCAAATAAATACATATCAGTATGATTCAAGTAACAGGCTAATTTCATTTGTGAGAGTTGAACCTTTGGATGAATGGGGAAATAAAGAGGTTTATACGTATAATACTGATGGAACGGTTTCAATAAAAGAGTATATAGGAGATGACAAAACCCAAACTGAGCTTAATGGAGAAGGAAAAGTAACTTTTACTAATGGAGAAGCTACTAAAATTATTATAGATTATGGGCCAAGTAGAAGCTATATCTATGACGATAAAAACAATCCGATGAAAAATGTTTTAGGATATGATAAATTAGGTTTTGAAGATAGCGAAGCTTCAGGTACATTACATAATATCGTTTCTGAAAAAGATCTGGACTATGATGAAATAACAGCTACCTATATTTTTACATATAATCCTTCCGGATATCCTACAAAAAGTGTTGAGGACGAAGAGGGAGAAAAAGCTACAGTTGAGTATTTTTACTAATTAGATGATCAAAAATTACAGAAGTCCAATGTTTAAGCATTGGACTTTTTTTAATAATTCCCCAACAGAACAAAAGCAATTTGGAGAAGGTGGAAATTTAAATGAAACAGTACAATATGCTTATTAGCTTATAGAATTTAAAGTTTATATTAAAAGACCAAATACTTTTTTATTTGGTCTTTTGTTTATAAGAAATGATCGAAATTTGTTTAAAATAGAAATTATTATGCAATTCAGAACCCAAATTCCAATTTCAAAAAGCAGCACTCAAATCGATTATAATTCGAAGTTACTTTCTGTTGGTTCTTGCTTCGCAGAAAACATGGCGTCCAAATTTGATTATTTTAAATTTCAAAATGAAACAAACCCGTTTGGAATTATTTTTAATCCGGTTTCAATTGAAAAATTATTCAGAAGAGTTTGTGAGCAGGATTTCTATCAGGAAAAAGACGTTTTTTTTCACAACGAACGCTGGCATTGTTTTGATGTACATTCAGATTTAAGTAACTCTGATAGGGAAGAATTACTGGAAACATTAAATAAGACAATTGCCGAAACTCACAAATGGTTAAAAGAAACAACTCATATTATTATCACCTACGGAACTTCCTGGATTTACAGAAATGCAGAAAGCGATCAAATTGTTGCCAATTGCCATAAAGTTCCTCAAAAACAATTTACAAAAGAATTATTAAGTGTTAATGTAATACAAGAAAGCATCCAAAATACAATTGAACTGATACGGAATTTAAATCCGAACATACATTTCATTTTTACCGTTTCTCCGGTGCGACATATCAAAGATGGTTTTGTAGAAAACCAATTAAGTAAATCGCATTTGTTTACCGCTCTGCATAAAACCATCAACCACCAACCACCAACTGTCAACTATTTTCCTTCCTACGAAATCATGATGGACGAACTTCGTGATTATCGTTTTTATACAGAAGATATGCTGCATCCCAACCAAATTGCGATTGATTATATCTGGAAGCTTTTTAGTGAAAGTTATATTTCAGAAGGTAGTCTTTCTATCATGAAAGAAGTTGATGAAATTCAAAAAAGCCTTCGTCACAGAAGTTTTAATCCGGAATCTGAACAACATATAAAATTTTTAGAAAAGTTACAACAGAAAATGAAATCACTGAACGAAAAGTTACCTAGTATAAAATTCTGATATACTGTTTAATGAATTGGTTATAAATATATTCTATACGGATTTTTGTGAAGCAGAAATTAACTATTCACAGTGAAATTTTAGAATAAATGCATGGAATTATGTAAATTGTTAAAGTAAAATTTTACAATTTTTGTAATTGGGTAATTCTGCCATAAACTCAAGTACAAATTTTAACTCTAATGTGTTTTATTGACATATGAATAAAAAGACAATTCATTATTTTAAAAAAACACTACGTATTCTGCTTTGGTGCGTGGGTTCTGTGGTTGCACTTTTATTACTTCTAATTATTTTAATCCAGATTCCTTCCATACAGAATTTTGCTAAGGATAAAGCCATTACTTATCTCCATGATAAGATTAAAACTAAAGTTTCATTAGATCATATATCAATCAAATTTCCAAAAGATGTAGTGCTGGAAGGTTTTTATTTTGAAGACCAGAAGAAAGATACTTTATTGTCAGGAAAACGTCTGGAAGTTGATGTTGATCTTTTTAAACTGATCAGCAGTGAACTCGAAATCAATTCTGTTTCTCTTGAAAATGTAAAAGCCAATATCTCCAGAAACAAGAATGGCGTTTTTAACTTCGATTATATCATTAAAGCATTCGAATCAAAAGAACCAAAAGTAGATGATCCCGATGCTAAACCTTTTAAAATATCGGTTGTAAAAGTCAATCTTGATAATGTAAAATTCAACTTCAAAGATGATTATGCTAAAAATGATATTCGGGTAAAACTAACTCATTTTGATACAAAATTCAACAAATTCGATCTGGATAAAATGGACTTTGATATTCCGAATATTGATCTGGACGGATTGAAATTAGTATTGAATCAGGATGTCGTAGAGAGAATTGCCGAAGTTTCAATAAAAACAGTTGATACTATTTCGAAGCGAAAAGATTTTAAATTAAAATTAGATAAAATCAGTTTATCCAAAATTGATGTTTCCTACGATAACAAAGATTCAAAACTGGATTCCGGAATAAAATTAGGCAATCTTGAACTTACAGTTAATGAGGTTGATTTAAACAAACAGCTTTTGGATTTTGAAACTTTCGAACTAAAAAATCTAAGAGGAAATCTAAGACTCGGAGCCAAAGACAAACAAATTAAAACTCCTGATTTAGATTCAACTGCAATTAAACAGTCAGGCTGGAAAGTAAAACTTACGGATGTTGATATCCAAAATATAGATTTCAAATTTGATGATATGCAGTCAAAACCTGTTCAAAAAGGAATTGATTACAGTCATTTGGATTTGGATAAATTCAATCTAAAAGCAGATAAATTATATTATGCAAACGATACGATTTCGGGAAATATCAAAGCACTGGCGGTTGCAGAAAAAAGCGGACTAAATATTCAGTCCTTAAAAACAGACTTTTTCTACGGTCCTAAAAATGCATATTTGAATAATTTATATCTAAGAACGCCGCAGACACTTGTTAAAGATAAAATCAAAGTGGAGTACAAATCGATTGCCTCGCTGAAAGAAGACCTAGGAAACCTTTCAGTTGATGCCAATCTGAGTCAGTCCAAAATTGGATTTAAAGATATTTTGCTTTTTGTTCCGGATCTTCAAAAACAGAATCCGTTTAAAAGTAATCCAAATGCGATCTTGTATCTAAACACCCGTATAAACGGGAAAGTAAAAGATCTGAACATTCCTAAGTTTGAAATGAGCGGAATCGGAACGACAAAAGTTTCCCTTTCGGGGAAAATAAAAGGACTTCCGGATGCTCAGAAATCGTATTATGATTTGGATATTAAAAACCTTTCAAGTACATCAAAAGACATTAACACTTTTGTACCGGCCGGAACAATCCCAAAAAATATTCAATTGCCATCACAAATTAATTTGAAGGGAAAATTTAAAGGTTCGGTTCAGAACTTCAAAACTAATCTGGCTTTAAAAAGTAGTTTCGGAAATGCAAAAGTTGACGGTATGTTTGATCAGCGTATTAAAAACCGTGAAAGATACGATGCTTCAGTAAGCCTCACAGAATTTGATTTAGGAAGATTAATCAAAAATGATTCCATCGGAAAAATTACGCTTAAAGCAAAAGTTAAAGGAAATGGATTAAATCCAAAAACAGCAAATGCAGCAATTGATGGTTTAGTGCAGAAAGCCGTTTTTAACAGATATACTTACAAAGATTTAGCTTTAAAAGGGAATATAGAAAACGGTTCTTTCGCGGTAAAATCCGGAATGAAAGACCCAAACCTGAATTTTGATTTAACAGCAAGCGGAGATACCAAAGAGAAATACCCAACCGTAAAATTAAAACTCAATCTCGATATTGCTGATCTTGAAAAACTGAATCTTCATGCCGGCCCGATGAAACTCCGTGGAAATGTTGATGCAGATATTACCAACAGTAATCCTGATTATTTAAACGGAAAAGTATTTCTTTCGAATATTCAGATTTTGCAGAAAGAGGAACCCATTGTTTTAGATTCCATCAGAGTTTTGGCTTTCGCTGACAAAGACAGCAATTCGATAAAAATTTCATCCCAGTTTTTAAAAGCAGAAGTAGTCGGAAAGTATAAATTGACAACTTTGACTACAGCAATTAAAAAGTCAATTTCTAAATACATTGATCTTAAAAATCCAAAAGTAAATGCAGAATCAGATGAACAGCGACTGGCTTTTACTTTAAAAGTAGATAATGATCCAGTTTTGTTTAAATTAATTCCGAAACTTACAGGCTTAGAGCCTTTAACTATTACAGGAAATTACAATAACCAAACAGATTCCCTCCAGGTTAAAGGAACGATTCCAAGAATTGTTTATGCGGAGAATATTATTTCTGACGGAAAAATAAATATTGAAGCGAAAGAAAATGCTTTAGAATATTCGATTTCTGTGGCTACAATCGAAAGCGGATCGATAAAAATTCCGTTTACGAGTTTATCGGGCCAGATAGAAAACAATATTTTGACTTATGCGCTTGAAGTAAAAGATACAAAAGATAAGCAACAATATTTTATTGCAGGAGAATTTAAGGCAGAAGACTCTAAAAATATTTTTAAAATCGATGCTGAAACATTTGTTCTTAATTATGAAAAATGGAATATCGATCCTGAAAACACGGTTGAATTTGGTGATAAAAGACTTTATATCAATAAGTTTTATTTGTCTAATGCAGGAAATGAATTGAAAATTCAATCGCAGGGAAGTAAAAATAACGCACCATTACAGGTTGATTTTGTGAATTTCAAAATCGAAACCATTCTGAATATGGTTAAAAAAGACAAGCTGCTGATGCAGGGCTTGATAAATGGTTCTGCTGTCGTAGAAAATGTCATGACAAACCCAACTTTTACATCTGATTTAAAAATTGATGACTTTACTTTTAAAGGAGATAAAGTCGGAGATCTTGAAGTAAAAGTCGACAACAAAACGAATAAAACTCTAGCAGCAAATGTACAATTGACAGACGAAGGAAACGATCTGAAACTTGACGGTGATTATAAAATTGACACAGGAACTTTTGATTTGAATGTTGCTATCAATAAACTTAATATCAAAAGCATTCAGGGTTTCAGCATGGATAATATTTCAGAAGGAAGCGGTTATTTGTCAGGAAATTTTAAAGTTGCAGGAACTACCAAAGCGCCACAGATTAACGGTGAATTAAATTTCAATGATGCGGCTTTCAGGGTTACACAGCTTAATTCATACTTTAAGATTGGAAAAGAAAAAATCACCTTTAATAATGAAACTATTTCGTTTGACAAATTTTCTCTGTTAGACGAAAATGACAATGAATTATTTGTAGACGGAACAATCAAATCGGCTGATTTTACCAAATTTGATTTTGATCTTTTGGTTCAGGCAAATGATTTTAGAGCTATTAATTCTAAAGCGAAAGACAATGATCTGTTTTATGGGGATTTGTTTTTGGATACTAAATTAAACATAAAAGGGAATCTGGACAGTCCGGTTGTTGATGGTACAATCAAAATTAATAAAGAGACAAAATTTTCAGTTGTATTGCCGCAGTCAGATCCTTCGATTGCAGACAGAGAAGGAATTGTAGAGTTTGTGAATGAAGATAATATGTATCTAAAACAAACAATTGATTTGCAAAATGAGCTTAATAAGTCGGAATTGAAAGGAATGGATGTGAATGTTGCCATTACAATCGATAAAGAAGCCGAGCTGAATTTAATTATCGACAAAGGAAATGGTGATTATTTGAAATTAAAAGGAGAAGCCGAACTGGTTGGAGGAATAGATCAGTCAGGAAAAACTACTTTGGTTGGAAAATATGAGTTTTCAGACGGTGCTTATGAAATGAATTTCAACGGAATAAAAAGAAAATTTAATATTCAGAAAGGAAGTTACATTACCTGGAACGGAGAACCAACGATGGCGAATGTAAACATTACGGCAATATATAAAGTAGATGCTGCACCGATTGATTTATTAGGGACCCAGCTTTCAGGCGAAAGCTCCACTATCAGAAACACTTACAAGCAAAAACTTCCTTTTCAGGCGTTGTTAAAAATGAAAGGTGAATTGATGAAGCCTGAAATTTCGTTTGGAATTGAGCTTCCTGAAGGAAATTACGATGTTTCAACAGATGTGGTAACGCTTACCCAAACGAAACTGAAACAATTAGAACAGGATCCGGCGGAACTTAACAAACAGGTTTTTGCCCTTATTTTATTAAACCGATTTGTAGGCGAAAATCCGTTTGCCAGTGAAAGCGGCGGAGCTAGTGCAGAATCAATTGCCAGACAAAGTGTTAGTAAGATTTTGTCACAACAGCTGAATAATCTTGCCAGCGAATTGGTAACTGGTTTTGAAGTGAATTTCGATTTAGAATCTACAGAAGATTACACTTCAGGAACCATGGAAAACAGAACCGATTTAAATGTAGAAGTTTCTAAAAAATTACTCGACGACCGATTGAAAGTAACCGTTGGAAGCAGTTTTGGAGTTGAAGGTCAGGAGCGTGCTAATGAAGAAAGTACTAATATAGCCGGAGATGTTGCCCTTGATTATCAACTTACCAAAGACGGACGCTACATGGTTCGTGCTTATCGAAAAAACCAATATCAGGTGGCTGTTGAAGGTCAGGTGGTAGAAACCGGAGTAGCTTTTATAATTACGATGAGTTATAATAAATTCAGAGAGCTTTTTCATCGTACGGAGAAAGAAAAGGAGTTGATTAGAGAAGAAAAACTTCGTAAGGAAAAAGAAAAACAAAAAAAGAAAGAAAAGAAGGAAAAAGAGGAAAACCAACCCGAAAATCAAATTGAAGGAAATGAACAAAAAACGTAATCATATAGAAAAACAATATGTAAAGTATTTTGTACTGCTGTCTTTATTTTTTGCTTTGGGATGCAGCAATACAAAATATTTACCTGAGGGAGAATTATTATATACAGGAGGATCTGTAACCGTAAAAGATTCTGTAATAAAAAGAAAAGACAGAAAAGCACTGGAAACAGAAATGGAGGGTTTACTGCGCCCTAAACCCAACAAACAAATTTTGGGATTACGCCCTAAATTATGGATTTATAATATAGCCGGAGAGCCCAAAAAAGAAAAAGGGTTTCGGTACTGGCTTCGAAATAAAGTGGGTGAGCCGCCGGTTCTCTTCAGCAAAGTTGATTTAGATTATAATGCTTCTGTTTTACGAAATTTTTCTGAAAACAGAGGATATTTTAAAACACGTGTAAGCGCTGATTCAACCGTTAGAAATAAAAGAGTGACAGCAGAATATACCGTTTTGCCTAAAAAACAATACATCATAAAAAGCGTAACATTTCCGGATGACTCATTAAAAATGTCCAAAATAATTGCCAGATCAAGCCGACGAAGCCTTTTAAAAGTAGGAAAACCTTATGATTTGGATATTATAAAAGCAGAAAGGGAAAGAATCGATGCAAGACTAAAAGAAAGAGGATATTACTATTTTAATCCGGATTATATTCTCGCCAAAGTTGATAGCAGTAAAGGTGATCATGAAGTAAATATCAGACTGGTAATAAAAGATGAAGCACCGGTAAAAGCTTTAACAGCGTACAAAATTGATAAAATTTTTGTGTATCCAAATTATTCCCTGACCAACGATAGTGTGGTTTACAGAAAAAAGGATATTAAACACTATAAAGACTTTACTATAATAGATACGGCAAATACTTTTGAACCCAGAATTTTTGACAGGACGATTTATTTTAAAAAAGGGGATTTGTATAATAGAAAAGACCATAACCTAACCTTAAACCGATTTGTAAATCTGGGAACTTTTAGTTTTGTGAAAAATGAATTTAAGGTTTCTGACAGTATTCCTAAAACACTGGATTCATATTACTACCTGACATTGCTGCCTAAAAAGTTTATTCGTGTTGAGGTTTTGGGAAAAACCAATTCGGCGAGTTATACCGGTTCAGAAATTAATGTGAATTGGAATAACAGAAACTTTTTTCGCGGTGCAGAATTATTTACGTTTTCAATATTTGGAGGAGCCGATTTTCAGCTTGGAGGACCCAACAAAGGGAAAAACATTTATAAACTCGGAGCCGAAACCAGTTTGACATGGCCAAGATTTATATCACCTTTTAATATTCAGGGCAATAGTGAGTTTGTTCCCAGGACAAAAGCAACTCTGCGTTATGAATATCAAAAACGTACCGAATTATATGCCTTAAATTCGCTTAATGCTTCTTTTGGTTATTTATGGAAAGAAAATATCCGGAAAGAACATCAGCTTAACGTTATAGATATTACTTATGTTAGTCCAAATCATGTAACAGACGAATATTTAGCCGATATTAAAGAAGATGAAGCATTAGGGAAAGTAATAGAAAAGCAGTTGATTTTTGGCCCAACATACAATTATACCTATACGAATACGATGCAGAAACGCCGGAAAAATACCATCTATTTTAATGGTGAATTGGACTTGGCTGGTAATATAACAGGATTAGTTACTGGAGCAAATGTTAAGGAAGGTAATCAAAAAACGATATTTGATGTTCCCTTTAGTCAGTATGTAAAAATTAAAACAGATTTCAGGCATTATTTAAAACTCGGAAAAGAAAGTGAACTCGCCAGCAGAGTGATTTTAGGTGCCGGGTTTGCTTACGGAAATTCCACTACACTTCCAACATCTAAACAATTTGTGGTTGGTGGAACTAATAGTATCCGTGCGTTTAGAGCCAGAACTTTAGGCCCGGGTAGTTATGTAATTCCTGAAACGACAACCGATTATGTTCCGGATCAGTCAGCAGATTTGAAACTGGAGTTTAATACCGAATACAGGGCAAAACTTTTTAGTATTGTAAAGGGAGCTGTTTTTTTTGATGCAGGAAATATTTGGCTGTTAAATGCAGATTCAAACAAGCCTGGAGCAGAAATATCAAAAGATTTTATGAAAGAAATTGCTGTTGGAGCAGGAGTAGGCTTGCGTTTTGATGTGTCTTTCTTTGTTTTAAGAACCGATTTGGCAATCCCGCTTAGAAATCCTTCGCTGCCGGACGGACAGAGATGGGTAATTGATGATATAAATTTGGGAAGCAGTTCATGGAGAAAAGATAATTTAATTTTGAATATAGCGATCGGATATCCTTTCTAATTTATTCACTAATATTTTAATTTTATTTCATTAAAGTTTAAATTTGTACAATTCTAAAATTGCTTTCTAAATGGGCAATTTCAACTCTTTTAAACTTTATCAAATTGACTTTTACCACTATAGATTTTGAAACCGCAACAGCTTATCACCCATGTTCTGTTGGAATTGTGACCGTAGAAAACGGAATTATTACAGATGAGTTTGTGACTTTAATCAAGCCGCCTAACAATGAATATAATCCTTTTACAATTCAGGTTCACGGAATTTATCCTCGTGATACTGTTAATGCAAAATCTTTTTTACAGATTTATCCTGAAATCGAAAAACGTTTGAAAAATAAGGTTGTGGTGGCTCATAACGAAAGTTTTGATAGAAATGTTTTAATGAAATCAATGGCTTTGCATGGATTGCATTACGATGATTTAAATATTGCTAATCGTTGGGAATGTACTGTGAAAATCTACAAAGCAAAAGGATTAAAACCAACGAAGTTGAGTGATTGTTGCCGTGAAATGAAAATTCAGCTTAATCATCATGAGGCATTATCTGATGCAAGGGCTTGTGCAAAATTATATTTAATGAGATAAATTTATTTTAATAAACTTTAAAAATTGTAATATTAATACTATTTTTTAGTATTTTAGAGTATTCTAAACAATATTAAAGTCTAAAAAAATGAAAGAAGATTTCCTTCATTATCTCTGGAAGTTCAAAAAATTTGATACTCTGAATTTAAAAACAGTAAATGAGGAAGAGGTTACAATTATCAATACAGGAAATTATTTAGAACTTGCCGGCCCCGATTTTTTTAATGCACAAATTAAAATAGGAGATCAAAAATGGGCTGGAAATGTTGAAATACATTTAAAAGCCTCAGACTGGTATTTGCATCTTCATGAAAAAGATACAGCTTATGAAAATGTAATATTGCATGTTGTCTGGGAATATGATGCTGATATCTATAGAAGAAATAATGCAGAAATTCCGGTTTTGGTTTTAAAGGAATATGTTTCTCCTGAAACAATTTTAAATTATAATAATCTGAAGTCTCCCAAATCCTGGATATATTGTGAAAAACAGATTTCTAAAATACAAAGCTTTGTTTTTAAAAATTGGCAGGAACGTCTGTTTTTTGAGCGCTTAGAAAGAAAATCACAAGCAATTTATGATCTGCTTAAAGAAACTAATCAGGATTGGGAAGCTGTTTTATTTTGTTTATTGGCTAAGAATTTTGGTTTGAATACCAATGGAAATGCATTTTTGCAATTAGCCAAAGCAATTCCATTTTCAATTATCCGTAAAGAAAGTTTTGAAATAGAAAACCTCGAAGCCTTGTTTTTTGGTGCAACAGGTCTTTTGGACACAGATAAAGAAGATCTTTATTTCAAGGATTTAAAATTCAGATATTTTTATCTTTTACATAAATATCAAATTGAAAAAAATTATACAGAACCACTTCAGTTTTTTAAGCATAGACCGGATAATTTTCCAACTATTCGTCTTTCGCAATTAGCGGCATTATATCATCAGCATCAAAATTTATTTTCTAAAATAATTGAACTTAAATCTATTAATAGCATTTATAAAGTGTTTGATGTTTCCACAAGTTCATATTGGCAAAATCATTATCAATTTGACAAAGAAAGCCCAAAGAAAACAAAGTCATTATCCAATTCATTTATAGATTTGCTGGTAATAAATACAATTGTTCCTTTGCAGTTTGCCTATGCAAAAATGGTCAACGACTCAATTGCAGAAGACTTAATTTCAATTTTGGATAGTATTTCTCCTGAGAAAAACTCAATTATTGAAAAATTTAAATCCTTTGGAATTTCTTCTAAAAATGCTTTTGAAACACAATCTTTATTACAGCTTAAAAGTCAGTATTGTGATGTCAATGGTTGTATGAAATGTGCTGTTGGGATGGAATTACTTAAAAATAATTAGAGAATTAAGAAAATGTGTTAATTAGATAATTTTGTATTTTTGGACGAAATTAAACCCAATTTTATGTCACTCATTTTAAAACTGAAATTCTTTTTCGAAAAATACGGTTTTCATGTCTCATCCAGATTAGCTGATAAACTTGGAATGAGGGTAACAAATGTTCGGTTGTTTTTTATTTATATCTCGTTTGTAACCGCGGGTTTATGGTTTGGTGTATATCTTACTTTAGCTTTCTGGATTAAGTTAAAAGACTTAATTCGGGCGAAACGAACTTCAGTTTTTGATTTGTAAATAAAAAAAAGGATTATAAAGTTTTTAGCTTCATAATCCTTTTTTTTATTTTATAAATGATTCTATTCCGGATTGTTCAATTTACTATTTTTCTTTCCGTATAGAAAATAAATAACAACTCCTAATGCCATCCAGATTACAAGCCTTGCCCAGCTTTCGTTTGGTAACGAATACATTAAAGCAAAACAGATGACAATACCCGCGACAGGAACAAAAGGAACCCATGGAGTTTTAAATGCTCTTGGTGCATCCGGCATTTTCTTACGCATCACCATAACACCGATGCAAACCAATACGAATGCTAATAAAGTTCCGATACTTACCATATGACCTAAGTCACTTACAGGAACAAGTCCGGCAAATAAACTAACAAATATTAAGAAGAAAAGATTCGTTTTCCATGGAGTACGGAATTTTGCATGTATTTCGCTAAAGAAAGGAGGCAGTAAACCATCTTTACTCATAGTGTAAAATACACGGCTTTGTCCCATTAACATTACCAGCATTACAGAAGTATAACCAGCTAAAATGGCTACAATTAAACCGGTTTGTAAAAAATCATATCCCGTAACAGCAAAAGCAGTAGCTGCTGGTTTTGCGTCTCCAGCAAACTTATAATAAGGAACCAGTCCAGTCATAACATGAGAGAATAATACATATAATAAGGTACAAATTATTAAAGAACCTAAAATACCAACTGGCATTCCTTTTTGAGGATCTTTGGCTTCTTGTGCCGCAGTCGATACGGCATCAAAACCAATAAAAGCAAAGAAAACTGTACCGGCTCCGGCGGCAATTCCTGACCACCCAAATTTTCCGAATACACCAGTGTTTTCAGGAATGTATGGAGTGTAGTTAGTTGTGTCGATAAATTTCCATCCTAAAACTATAAAGATGATAACCACTGCAACTTTTACAACAACCAGAATATTGTTTATTGTAGCAGATTCTTTTGTTCCTTTAATTAATAATAAAGAAAGTAACGAAACAATAAAAATTGCCGGCAAATTAACAATACCGCCCTCTATTACTGTGCCATTACTTAAAGTCAATTTTTCCCAGGGAGAACAAATTAAATCAGGAGGAAGATGAATATTAAATTTAGCAAGAAGTTCAAGAAGATAGCGTGACCAGCTCACTCCAACTGTAGCAGCTCCTAAAGCATATTCTAAAACCAAATCCCAGCCAATAATCCAGGCCATAAACTCTCCCATGGTTGCATAAGAATAGGTATATGCACTACCGGCAACAGGAATCATTGAGGCAAATTCAGCATAACAGAGACCTGCAAATGCACATCCTACTGCAGCTAAAATAAATGATAGTGTAACTGCGGGACCAGCATGGTCTGCTGCGGCAATTCCTGTAAGCGAAAATAGCCCTGCTCCAATAATTGCTCCAACTCCAAGTGCAACAAGCGAACGTGAAGATAAGGTTCTTTTTAATCCTTTTTCAGATTCGGATGCTTCACCAAGCAATACCGAAAGAGGTTTAGTTTTCCAAATTGACATACTATTATATTGGTTTATTGTTATTAAGCTCCAAATGTATTCTTTTTTATAAAAAATAAAAACAATTATGTGGTTTTAAGTTATAAAATATTTATTTTTTTGTTGAATAAGATAAGAAAAGCGCTGTGTTATCTCCCATCTGTTGCGCTTTTTGTAACAAATATAAATTGATTCTAATCTAAAAATATTTTGAAAGATGTATTTTCTTAATAAATTTATACTTTTATGGCTTAATAAACTTTGTCCTAATGAATTTTACAAATATTGGTTCACATTTTAAGTTTACAAGTCAACAGCGTAAAGGTGTTTTTGTACTTTTTATTGTTATTATAGCTTTACAATTATTTTATTTTTTTTCAGATTTCAGTCAGACTGAAAAAATCTCTCAGAAAAAACAAGAATGGCTGGCTTTGCAATCTGAAATTGACTCACTAAAAGCAATTCAAAATAAGGATAAACCAAAAATTTATCCTTTTAATCCAAATTTTATTTCAGATTATAAAGGATATAAACTAGGAATGTCAATTCAGGAAATTGATAGATTGCTGGCTTACAGGAAAGAAAATAAATATGTGAATTCTGTTGAGGAATTTCAGAAAGTGACAAAAGTTTCGGATTCTTTATTAAATGCTATTTCGCCTTATTTTAAATTTCCGAATTGGGCGCAGAATAAAAAAACTTTTAAAAACTACAAAAGTGAATATGTTCTAAAATCATTTTCTAAAAAAGAAAAAGTTACAGTTTTAGATATTAACCAGGCAAGTCAGGAAGACTTTATGAAAATTCACGGAATTGGTGAAGCGTTATCATTGCGAATTTTAAAGCAAAAAGAAAGTCTTGAAGCTTTTGTTTCGATGGAACAAATAAATGATGTTTGGGGACTTTCTCCGGAAGTTATAATCGAATTGAATAAACATTTTAAAGTTTCCGTGTTTCCAAAAATAAAAAAAATAGCTGTAAATGACGCGTCTTTAAAAGAGTTAGCCAAGTTTCCATATTTCAGATATACACTGGCAAAACAAATTGTGACCTTTAGAAGTATGAATGGAGATATTCAAAATATTGAGGATTTATCAAAAATTAAAGGGTTTCCTGTTGAAAAAGCAAATATAATTGGTTTATATTTGGAGTTCTAAAACAGGTTACAAATGAATTTTGATTACAATGAAACGCAATCTATGATTGCTCAGTCTATAAAAGATTTTGCTGAAAAAAATATAAGACCTTATATAATGGAATGGGATGAAGCGCAAATATTTCCAATTCCTCTATTTAAAAAACTGGGTGAAATGGGATTTATGGGAGTTTTAGTTCCCGAAGAATATGGAGGATCTGGTTTAGGTTATCATGAATATATTACTGTAGTCGAAGAAATTTCAAAAGTAGATCCATCGATAGGATTATCTGTTGCAGCTCATAATTCGTTATGTACGAATCACATTTTAACTTTCGGAAATGAAGCACAAAAGAAAAAATGGCTTCCAAAATTAGCAACTGCAGAGCATATTGGTGCGTGGGGATTAACAGAACACAATACAGGTTCTGATGCTGGTGGAATGAATACTACTGCTGTTAAAGATGGTGACTTTTGGGTTGTAAACGGAGCTAAAAATTTTATAACTCATGCAATTTCAGGAGATGTTGCTGTTGTAATTGTTCGTACAGGTGAAAAAGGGGATTCAAAAGGAATGACTGCATTTGTTTTTGAAAAAGGAATGCCAGGATTTACATCTGGAAAAAAAGAAAATAAATTAGGTATGCGTGCAAGTGAGACCGCAGAACTGGTTTTTGATAATTGCCGTGTGTCTGATGCAAATAGATTAGGAGAAGTAGGGCAAGGCTTTGTTCAGGCAATGAAAATATTAGACGGAGGAAGGATCTCAATTGGCGCCCTGTCACTTGGAATTGCAAAAGGTGCTTATGAGGCAGCTTTGAAATATTCCAAAGAAAGACATCAGTTCGGGCAGCCAATTAGCAGTTTTCAGGGTATATCCTTTAAATTGGCTGACATGGCAACTGAAATTGAAGCTTCAGAATTGTTATTGCACAAGGCGGCTTTCTTCAAACAACGACATAAACCGGTTACAACTATGGGGGCTATGGCTAAAATGTATGCTTCTGAAGCTTGTGTGAAAATTGCTAATGAAGCTATTCAAATTCACGGTGGTTATGGATATACAAAAGATTTTCCCGTTGAAAAATTCTACAGAGATGCTAAACTATGCACAATCGGTGAAGGAACAACTGAAATTCAAAAGTTGGTTATCTCCAGAAATTTATTGAAAGATTAAGAAGTTGAAGGTGATTTGGTTTATTAATTCATTCTCAAAAAAATAATTCATAATTTATAACTCATAATTCATAATTAATATATACTTTTGCAGCCTTAACGAAAGGAGGTGTCTATATTATGTTAATTATACCAATTAAAGACGGAGAAAATATCGATAGAGCATTAAAGCGCTATAAAAGAAAATTTGATAAAACAGGAACTGTTCGTCAATTAAGAGCACGTACTGCTTTTATTAAGCCTTCTGTTGTCAAAAGAGCTCAAATTCAAAAAGCGGCTTACATTCAAAACTTGAGAGATAGTTTAGAGAGTTAGTATATAGCTTTTGTAAAATAATAATTACCGTTAGTCATCAAAATGTAATAACTTTGATGCTAACGGTTTTTTTTATGCTTAATTCTGGGCTTTTATATAATCGAATTTAGAATTGCTTAAGTGAAATTGTGTTTTAGATATGAATGTATGTTGGGAATTAAAAATGAAAACAAATAAAGAGGCGTTTCGGGATTATCTTCAGTATGAGAAAAAGTATTCTCTTCATACTGTTAATGCTTATTTAAATGATATCACATTTTTTGAGGCGTTTAATATGGCTTATTTCGAACATGGGGATATTGATGGGGTAAATTATAGTCAGATTAGAAGTTGGATTGTTTCTTTGGTTGATGAAAATATTTCAAATGTTTCTGTTAATAGAAAAATGGCTTCATTGAAAGCGTATTATAAATTTCTATTAAAAATAAAGCAGATAGATGTTAGTCCGATGTTGAAGCATAAAGCCTTGAAGACGCCAAAAATTGTACAGATTCCATTTTCAGAAAAAGAGCTGGCAGATTTGATGCGGGAGGTGGCTGATCCGGTTGGTTTTGAAGAAATACGGGATAAGTTAATTGTGGATTTGTTTTACACAACTGGATTGCGAAGAGCAGAGTTGATTGGTTTAATGATTCATAATGTTGATTTGTCTTCTAGTGTGATTAAGGTTTTGGGTAAAAGAAATAAAGAGCGTATTATTCCGGTTTTGCCAATCGTTGTTGAGCAGTTTAAATCTTATTTAAGTGAGCGAGCTTCAGTGGAGAGAATAATAGATGTGGATTGTTTTTTTATTTCAAAAAAAGGGTTAAAATTGAGTGAATCTTTTGTGTATCGTTTAATAAATTCATACTTTAGTAAAGTCTCTGAGAAGGTAAAGAAGAGTCCGCATGTGCTTAGGCATACTTTTGCGACCCACTTACTTAATAATGGGGCAGATTTAAATTCAGTTAAAGAATTATTAGGGCATTCAAGTTTGGCATCGACACAGGTTTATACTCATAATAGTTTAGCAGAGCTTAAAAAGGTGTATGGTGATGCGCATCCAAGAAATAAATAGTAATTCTGAAATGTTAAACCCTAAAATTTATATTATGAAGGTAGATGTTCATGCAGTTAACTTCACTGTTGACAGAAAGTTGGTGGATTTTATTCAGGAAAGAATGGATAAGCTGGAAAAATACTACGATCGTGTTGTTTCGTCAGATGTTTTTTTAAAAGTTGAAAGAACAAGTGATAAAGAGAACAAGGCGGTAGAGATTAAGATTAATGTTCCTGGAGATGATTTTTTGGTTAAAAAACAGTGTAAAACTTTTGAGGAAGCTGTAGAGCTTTCTGCTGAATCTTTAGAACGTTTATTGGTAAAAAGGAAAGAAAAAGTAAGGGCACACATTTAATTGAAAATTTTTTTCGAAAAATGTTTTGATACAAAGATAAAATAGCTACATTTGCAGTCCGTTAGAAATAGCGGACTTTTTTATTGATATTGCCAGCGTAGCTCAGTTGGCTAGAGCAGCTGATTTGTAATCAGCAGGTCGTGGGTTCGAGTCCCTCCGCCGGCTCTAAATGTTTCAAATGCGATTTGAAATTGTTCATGCAATTATTGATAAAAAAGGGGAGATACTCAAGCGGCCAACGAGGGCAGACTGTAAATCTGCTGTGTGAACTTCGCAGGTTCGAATCCTGCTCTCCCCACAATAAAAGAAGTTGAGGTTTTGGATTTTAGTTTTAGATTTTTTTTAAATCTGATTCTAAATTCAAAGATCTAAAATCAGAACTCTCTGCCGACTTAGCTCAGGGGTAGAGTGCTTCCTTGGTAAGGAAGAGGTCACGGGTTCAATTCCCGTAGTTGGCTCAAGTAAGTAGGAAATTGAATTAATATATAACTAAGATTAAAAATTAAGTAAAATGGCAAAGGAGAATTTTAATCGTTCCAAACCGCACTTAAACATAGGTACAATTGGACACGTGGATCACGGAAAAACTACATTAACTGCAGCAATTACAAAAGTATTGTCTGATGCTGGTTACTGTCAAGCAAAATCTTTTGATCAAATCGATAACGCTCCAGAGGAGAAAGAAAGAGGTATTACCATTAATACATCACACGTAGAGTATGAAACAGCTAATCGTCACTACGCTCACGTTGACTGTCCAGGTCACGCGGATTACGTAAAGAACATGGTTACTGGTGCTGCTCAAATGGACGGAGCTATCTTAGTAGTTGCTGCTACAGATGGTCCAATGCCGCAAACTCGTGAGCACATCCTTTTAGGTCGTCAGGTTGGTATTCCAAGAATCGTTGTTTTCATGAACAAAGTGGATATGGTTGACGATGCTGAATTGTTAGAGCTTGTTGAAATGGAAATCAGAGATTTATTATCTTTCTACGAATATGATGGAGATAATGGTCCTGTTGTTCAAGGTTCTGCTTTAGGAGGATTGAATAATGATCCTGCTTGGGTACCAAAAATCATTGAATTAATGGAAGCTGTTGATGCTTGGATCGAAGAGCCAGTGCGTGACGTAGCTAAGCCATTCTTGATGCCGGTTGAAGATGTATTTACAATTACTGGTCGTGGAACTGTTGCTACAGGTCGTATCGAAACAGGTATTGCTAATACAGGAGATCCAGTTGAAATCATTGGTATGGGAGCTGATAAATTAACTTCTACTATTACAGGAGTTGAGATGTTCCGTAAAATCCTTGACAGAGGAGAAGCTGGAGATAACGTAGGTTTATTGTTAAGAGGTATTGATAAAGAATCTATCAAAAGAGGAATGGTTATCATTAAGCCAGGATCAGTAAAGCCGCACGCTACTTTCAAAGCTGAGGTTTATATCTTGAAAAAAGAAGAAGGTGGACGTCATACTCCATTCCATAATAACTACCGTCCACAGTTCTACGTACGTACAACTGACGTAACAGGAGTTATTACTTTGCCAGAAGGAGTAGAGATGGTAATGCCAGGAGATAACTTGACTATTAATGTTGCCTTGTTAAGCCCAATCGCAATGAGTGTAGGTTTACGTTTTGCTATCCGTGAAGGTGGTAGAACTGTAGGTGCAGGTCAGGTGACTGAAATCGTAGGATAATCCTGCAAAAAAAAACTATAAGAAGCCAGTTGATTTTCTTAATTGAAATGACTGGCTTTTAATTACGGGCGTAGTTCAAGGGTAGAATAGCGGTCTCCAAAACCGTTGATGGGGGTTCGAATCCCTCCGCCCGTGCAATAAAAAATATATCAAATGACAAAAGTTACTAATTATTTATCAGAGGCTTTCGAAGAGTTAAAGTCAAATGTTACTTGGCCTGCTTGGGCTGAAGTTCAGAAATTGACAATTGTTGTGGCTGTATTTTCGATTTTGTTTGCTTTGGCAACATGGGGAACAGACGAATTTTTTGCAAAAGCTTTGGCTGGATTTTTTAACTGGTTAAAAGGATAAATTTTTTGTGATGGCAGATAATAATGTGAAAAAATGGTATGTGGTTAGAGCAGTAAGCGGACAAGAGAATAAAGTCAAAGCTTATATCGAAACTGAAATTGCCAGATTAGGTATGGGTGATTATGTTTCCCAAGTTTTAGTGCCTACAGAAAAAGTAGTTACTGTAAAAGAAGGAAAAAAAATGTCTAAGGATAAAGTTTATTTTCCTGGATACGTTATGATCGAAGCCAATTTAGTTGGTGAGATACCACATATTATTAAGTCTATTACTAGTGTAATTGGATTTTTAGGTGAGATCAAAGGCGGAGAACCTGTTCCTTTGAGGCTTTCTGAAGTAAATAGAATGTTGGGTAAAGTAGATGAGTTGGCTGTAAACACAGATACTCGTGCTATTCCTTTCAACTTAGGTGAAACTGTAAAAGTGATCGATGGTCCTTTTAATGGTTTTAATGGTACAGTTGAAAAAATTAATGAAGAAAAGCGTAAACTTGAAGTAATGGTTAAGATTTTTGGAAGAAAAACACCATTAGAATTGAGTTTTATGCAAGTTGAAAAAGTATAATTTTTTGTTACATCTATAATATCCACCGTAATCGCTTCCAATGATTAGGGTGTTAAATTTTTTAAAAAATGGCTAAAGAAATTAGTAAGGTAGTTAAACTACAAGTTAAGGGAGGTGCTGCGAACCCGTCGCCACCGGTTGGACCTGCTTTAGGAGCTGCTGGGGTTAATATCATGGAGTTCTGTAAGCAATTTAATGCTAGAACTCAGGATAAACCTGGCAAAATTTGTCCAGTGCAAATCACTGTGTACAAAGACAAATCATTTGATTTTGTTGTTAAGACTCCTCCAGCTGCAGTACAGTTAATGGAAGCAGCAAAGCTAAAGTCTGGATCAGGTGAACCAAATCGTAAAAAAGTAGCTAGTGTTACTTGGGATGTTATCAAAGCAATTGCTGAAGATAAAATGGTAGATTTAAATGCATTCACAATCGAATCTGCAATGAGTATGATTGCTGGAACTGCAAGATCTATGGGTATAACTGTATCAGGAGATGCTCCTTTTTAATTAAGAGAAAGAAATGGCAAAATTGACAAAAAAGCAAAAAGAGGCTGCTTCAAAAATTGAAAAGAACAAACTATATACTTTGAAAGATGCTGCTGCATTAATTAAAGTTATAGCTTCTGCAAAATTTGATGAGTCTGTTGATATCGCAGTTCGTTTGGGTGTCGATCCAAGAAAAGCGAATCAAATGGTTAGAGGTGTAGTTACACTACCTCATGGTACTGGTAAAGATGTTAAAGTATTAGCATTGGTTACTCCAGATAAAGAAGCTGAAGCTAAAGAAGCTGGTGCTGATTATGTAGGTCTTGATGATTACTTACAAAAAATTAAAGATGGTTGGACAGATGTTGATGTTATCATCACCATGCCTGCTGTTATGGGTAAATTAGGTCCATTAGGTCGTATTTTAGGACCTAGAGGTTTAATGCCAAACCCTAAAACAGGTACAGTAACTATGGATGTAGCTAAAGCTGTTACTGAGGTTAAAGCTGGTAAAATTGACTTTAAAGTTGATAAAACTGGTATTGTACATGCAGGAATTGGTAAAGTTTCTTTTGGAGCTGAGCAAATTTATGACAATGCACACGAAATTATTCAAACATTAATCAAACTTAAACCAACTGCTGCTAAAGGTACCTACATTAAAGGTATTCACCTTACAAGCACTATGAGTCCTGCTATTGCATTGGACCCAAAAGCAGTATAATTGGTAGTTAATAATTTTTAGTATGACTAGAGAAGAAAAATCAATCGCGATTGAAGATTTAACTGCACAGTTAGCTGGTACAAATATCATTTATATTTCTGATATTTCTGGATTAAATGCAGAAACTACTTCAAGCTTGAGAAGAGCTTGCTTTAAAGCAGGTATAAAATTAGAGGTTGTAAAAAATACATTGCTTGCAAAAGCAATGGAAGCTTCATCTAATGACTATGGTGATTTACCTTCAGTTTTGAGTGGTAATAGTGCTATATTTATTTCAGATGTTGCAAATGCACCTGGAAAAATAATTAAAGATTTCAGAAAAAAATCAGCTAAACCTGTATTAAAAGGAGCTTATATTAATTCTGAAATTTATATTGGAGATGATCAATTAGATGCATTAGCAACTATTAAATCTAAAGAAGAACTTCTTGGAGAACTTATTGGATTATTGCAATCACCAGCACAAAGAATTATTTCAGCGTTACAAAATAAATTCGCTGGTAGCGAAGAAGCTGAGGCATAGTAATTCATTCAGGGGAATTAAGTTTTCCTGTTGCTTAATTAGCGCACAATAAACAAAATATAATTTTACAAATCATTTTAAACGATAGAAAAAATGGCAGATTTGAAACAATTCGCAGAACAATTAGTTAACCTAACAGTTAAAGAAGTTAACGAATTAGCAACAATATTAAAAGATGAGTATGGTATCGAGCCTGCTGCTGCAGCTGTAGTAGTTGCTGCAGGTGGTGGAGAAGGTGCTGCTGAAGAAGCACAAACTGAATTTACAGTTGTATTGAAAGAAGCTGGTGCTTCTAAATTAGCAGTTGTGAAATTGGTAAAAGAACTTACAGGTTTAGGTCTTAAAGAAGCTAAAGATGTAGTTGACGGTGCTCCAAGTAACGTTAAAGAAGGTGTTTCTAAAGAAGAGGCTGAAGGTCTTAAAAAATCATTAGAAGAAGCTGGAGCTGTAGTTGAGCTTAAATAATTCAACTCAGTTTTAAGAACTAGGTTTAGGTCCTGAGTTAACACTCAAAGGCCTAAACCATTTTTCGTATAATAAAATACATTAAATTTTATTATCAAATAGTTTAAAATACGAAAAAGTTTTTGATCAATACGAAGAAAAAAAATTGAACTGAATTCTTGGTTTATTTTTAAAGATGTATTGGTTTTAAAAAGAAAGTATAAACTACGCAGTGTGTTTTTACACAAAAAAAATTACTTTTTTTTAATCAAAATTTTGTCCATTGATGATAACAAATCAGACTGAAAGATTGAATTTTGCCTCTACCAAAAACATACCTCAATATCCGGATTTTCTAGATGTTCAGGTAAAATCGTTTAAAGATTTTTTCCAATTGGAAACCAAATCTGACGAAAGAGGCGACGAAGGATTGTACAATACCTTCATGGAAAATTTCCCAATTACAGATACCAGAAATAACTTTGTATTGGAGTTTCTTGATTATTTTGTAGATCCGCCACGTTATACCATTCAAGAATGTATAGAGAGAGGTCTTACTTATAGTGTGCCTTTAAAAGCCAGGTTAAAACTATACTGTACAGATCCTGAACATGAAGATTTTGAAACAATTGTACAAGATGTTTATCTTGGAACAATACCTTACATGACTCCAAGTGGTACTTTTGTAATCAATGGTGCCGAACGTGTTGTAGTATCTCAATTACACCGTTCTCCAGGGGTTTTCTTTGGACAGTCATTCCACGCAAACGGAACTAAACTTTATTCTGCAAGAGTAATTCCTTTTAAAGGTTCTTGGATAGAATTCTCTACAGATATCAACAGCGTAATGTACGCGTATATCGATAGAAAGAAAAAATTACCTGTTACAACCTTATTCCGTGCTATCGGATTCGAAAGAGATAAAGATATCTTAGAGATTTTCGACTTAGCAGAAGAAATCAAAGTTTCTAAAACAGGAATTAAAAAATATATTGGAAGAAGACTTGCTGCGCGTGTATTGAATACATGGCATGAGGATTTCGTTGATGAGGATACTGGAGAGGTAGTTTCTATCGAACGTAACGAAATCATCCTTGATCGTGATACAATTATTGACAAAGATAATGTTGAAGAGATCATAGATTCTAACGTTAAATCTATTTTGTTACACAAGGAGGATAATAACCAAGCGGATTATGCTATTATCCACAATACATTACAAAAAGATCCAACAAACTCTGAAAAAGAAGCTGTAGAGCACATTTATCGTCAGTTGCGTAACGCTGAACCGCCTGATGAGGAAACTGCTCGTGGTATTATAGATAAACTGTTCTTCTCTGATCAACGTTATAACTTAGGTGAAGTTGGTCGTTACAGAATGAACAAGAAATTGAATTTAGATATCCCTATGGATAAGCAAGTGCTTACCAAAGAAGATATCATTACAATTGTAAAATATTTGATCGAGCTTATCAACTCTAAAGCTGAGATTGATGATATTGATCACTTATCAAACCGTCGTGTTAGAACAGTTGGAGAACAATTGTCTCAACAATTCGGTGTTGGTTTAGCACGTATGGCTAGAACTATTCGCGAGAGAATGAACGTTAGAGATAACGAGGTGTTTACACCAATTGATTTGATTAATGCTAAAACATTATCATCAGTTATCAACTCTTTCTTTGGTACAAACCAGTTGTCTCAATTTATGGATCAAACGAATCCACTTGCTGAGATTACGCACAAAAGAAGATTATCTGCACTTGGGCCTGGTGGACTTTCGAGAGAGAGAGCTGGATTTGAGGTTCGTGACGTTCACTATACACACTATGGTCGTTTATGTCCGATTGAAACTCCAGAGGGACCAAACATTGGTTTGATTTCATCCCTTGGTGTTTATGCAAAAGTAAACGGAATGGGTTTCATCGAAACTCCATACCGTAAAGTAACAGATGGTGTAGTAGATTTAGAAAGCACTCCAATTTATTTAAGTGCAGAAGAAGAAGAAGGAAAAATGATTGCTCAGGCAAACATTGAAATGGATGCTTCTGGAAAAATCACTGCTTCTAATGTTATTGCTCGTGAGGAAGGTGACTTCCCAGTTGTTGAGCCATCAGCTGTACATTATACAGACGTTGCGCCTAACCAGATTGCTTCGATTTCAGCTTCATTGATTCCTTTCTTGGAGCATGATGATGCGAACCGTGCGTTGATGGGATCTAACATGATGCGTCAGGCGGTTCCTTTGATCCGTCCGGAAGCGCCGATTGTTGGTACAGGTTTAGAGCGTCAGGTAGCTTCAGATTCTAGAGTATTGATTAATGCTGAAGGAGATGGAACTGTAGAATATGTTGATGCAAACATCATTACTATTAAATACGACCGTACTGAAGAAGAAAGAATGGTAAGTTTTGATTCTGATGAGAAAACATACAACTTAATTAAATTTAGAAAAACAAATCAAGGTACAAGTATTAACTTGAAACCAATCGTAAGAAAAGGTGACAGAGTTATTCCTGGACAAGTATTGTCTGAGGGTTATGCTACTCAAAATGGAGAATTAGCTTTAGGTAGAAACTTAAAAGTTGCGTTCATGCCATGGAAAGGATATAACTTTGAGGATGCGATTGTAATTTCTGAAAAAGTAGTTCGTGATGATATTTTTACATCTATCCACGTTGATGATTATTCATTAGAGGTTAGAGATACTAAGTTAGGAAATGAAGAGTTAACAAACGATATTCCTAACGTTTCTGAAGAAGCTACTAAAGATTTAGATGAAAACGGTATGATCAGAATTGGAGCAGAGGTTAAACCTGGCGACATTTTGATCGGAAAAATTACACCAAAAGGAGAATCAGATCCTACTCCGGAAGAGAAATTGCTTCGTGCAATCTTCGGGGATAAAGCAGGTGATGTAAAAGACGCTTCATTAAAAGCTTCTCCATCTTTACATGGTGTAGTTCTTGACAAAAAATTATTTGCAAGAGCCGTAAAAGATAAACGTAAACGTACTCAGGATAAAGATGCTTTAGGCGCTTTAGAAATGGAATTTGAAACTAAATTTGTTGAATTAAAAGACAGATTAGTTGAAAAATTGTTCTTGATTGTTAACGGAAAAACATCTCAGGGTGTAATGAATGATTTGGGTGAAGAAGTTTTACCAAAAGGTAAAAAATATACTCAAAAAATGCTTTACGCAGTAGAAGATTTTGCTCACTTAAGCAAAGGTCAATGGGTTGCTGATGATGCTACAAATAAAATGGTTAATGATTTAATTCATAACTATAAAATTAAGCTGAACGACTTACAAGGATCTTTAAGAAGAGAAAAATTCACTATTACAGTTGGAGATGAATTACCATCTGGAATCTTGAAATTGGCTAAAATCTACATCGCTAAAAAACGTAAGTTAAAAGTTGGTGATAAAATGGCAGGACGTCACGGTAACAAAGGTATTGTTGCAAGAATCGTTCGTCATGAAGATATGCCTTTCTTAGAGGATGGAACACCAGTAGATATCGTATTGAATCCACTTGGGGTACCTTCACGTATGAACATTGGTCAGATTTATGAGACTGTTCTTGGATGGGCTGGTATGAACTTGGGTAGAAAATTTGCTACTCCAATTTTTGACGGCGCTTCTTTAGATCAAATTAATGAATTAACTGATGAAGCTAACGTACCACGTTTCGGACATACTTATCTTTATGATGGTGGAACTGGAGAGCGTTTTGCACAAAAAGCAACTGTGGGTGTAATTTACATGCTTAAATTAGGACACATGGTTGATGATAAGATGCACGCACGTTCTATCGGACCATACTCATTGATTACGCAACAACCACTTGGAGGTAAGGCTCAATTTGGAGGTCAGCGTTTTGGAGAGATGGAGGTTTGGGCACTTGAGGCTTATGGAGCTTCTAGTACACTACGTGAAATCTTAACTGTTAAGTCTGATGACGTTATTGGTAGAGCTAAAACCTACGAAGCTATCGTTAAGGGTGAAACTATGCCAGAACCAGGTTTACCAGAATCATTCAATGTATTAATGCACGAATTGAAAGGTCTAGGATTAGATCTTCGTTTGGAAGAATAAATAAAAGTTTGGTAGTCAGTCTCATTTTTTAATGGGACTGATTACTCATTTATATCAGTTTTTAAAGATTTATACCCGTAACCCGTTCCGATTTTTTATAACAATGCGATGCATTTTATAACTAGCACTTCAAATAATAGTTTGAGGTTTAGAGAAGTAACCCGTGGTAGTGGCGAATGATTAACTCTTTATCTTTTAAAGAGTAGATTATAAATCTAAATTCAATTTTTTAATTGTAAATAAATCAATAGTAAAAACTATGATGAATAACAGAAACAATAAAGATAAGAATCCAGTAAAAAGATTTAATAAAATTTCTATTGGATTGGCTTCGCCAGAATCTATCTTGAAAGAATCAAGAGGAGAGGTTTTAAAGCCAGAAACTATTAACTATAGAACTCACAAACCAGAGCGTGACGGACTTTTCTGTGAAAGAATCTTCGGACCAGTAAAAGATTTCGAATGTGCTTGTGGTAAGTATAAAAGAATTCGTTACAAAGGTATAATCTGTGACCGTTGTGGTGTTGAAGTTACTGAGAAAAAAGTACGTCGTGATAGAGTAGGACACATAAACCTTGTTGTGCCAATTGCTCACATTTGGTACTTCCGTTCTCTTCCTAACAAAATTGGTTATATCCTTGGTCTTCCATCTAAGAAATTAGATATGATCATTTACTACGAAAGATACGTAGTAATCCAGGCTGGTATTGCTAAAAATGCAGATGGAGAATCATTACAAAGATTAGATTTCTTAACTGAAGAAGAATATTTGAATATTTTAGATACTCTTCCACAAGAAAACCAGTATTTAGATGACATGGATCCTAATAAATTTGTTGCCAAAATGGGAGCAGAATGTATTATGGATTTATTAGCTCGTATTGACTTAGATGCTTTATCTTATGAATTAAGACACAGCGCTAACAACGAGACTTCTAAACAAAGAAAAACGGAGGCTTTAAAAAGATTACAAGTTGTTGAATCTTTCCGTGAGTCTAACTTAAACCGCGAAAACCGTCCAGAATGGATGATTATGAAAGTGGTTCCAGTTATCCCACCAGAATTACGTCCGCTTGTGCCACTTGATGGAGGTCGTTTTGCAACTTCAGATTTGAACGACTTATACCGTCGTGTAATTATCCGTAACAACCGTTTGAAAAGATTAATGGAGATTAAAGCTCCAGAAGTTATCTTAAGAAACGAGAAACGTATGTTACAAGAATCTGTAGATTCATTATTCGATAACACTCGTAAAGCTTCTGCTGTTAAAACAGAATCTAACAGACCATTAAAATCATTATCTGATTCCTTAAAAGGTAAGCAAGGACGTTTTCGTCAAAACTTACTTGGAAAACGTGTGGATTATTCTGCCCGTTCGGTAATTGTTGTTGGTCCTGAATTAAAATTATTCGAATGCGGATTGCCAAAAGATATGGCATCTGAGTTATACAAACCTTTCGTTATCCGTAAATTGATTGAAAGAGGTATTGTTAAAACAGTAAAATCTGCTAAGAAAATCATAGACAAAAAAGAGCCGGTAGTTTGGGATATTTTAGAAAATGTAATTAAAGGACACCCAGTATTACTGAACCGTGCTCCTACTTTGCACAGACTTGGTATTCAGGCTTTCCAGCCAAAATTAATTGAAGGAAAAGCCATCCAGTTACACCCATTAGTATGTACGGCTTTCAACGCCGATTTCGATGGTGACCAGATGGCGGTTCACTTACCATTAGGACCAGAAGCTATTTTAGAGGCACAATTATTAATGTTGGCTTCTCATAATATCTTGAACCCTGCAAATGGTGCACCTATTACGGTACCATCTCAGGACATGGTTTTAGGTCTGTACTACATGACCAAAGAGCGTATTTCTACAGAAGATCATATTATTTTAGGTCAGGATTTGACTTTCTATTCTGCTGAAGAAGTGAACATTGCATTAAACGAAGGAAGATTAGAATTGAATGCCCGTGTAAAAATTAGAGCAAAAGATTTTAATGATTCTGGAGAATTAGTGTACCAAATTATTCAAACAACTGCAGGACGTGTATTATTTAACGAAGTAGTACCTGAAGCAGCTGGATATATAAATGACGTATTGACTAAGAAAAACCTTAGAGATATTATCGGACACATTTTAAGTGTGACTGATGTACCTACAACGGCAGCTTTCCTGGATAATATGAAAGATATGGGTTATAAATTCGCATTTAGAGGAGGTTTATCATTCTCTTTAGGTGATATTAGAATTCCAGAACAAAAAACGAAGTTAATTGCTGATGCCAGAGAACAAGTTGAAGGTATCTCAACGAACTATAACATGGGTCTTATTACCAATAACGAGCGTTACAACCAGGTTATTGACGTATGGACTTCAGCGAATGCTCAGTTAACAGAGTTAGCAATGAAAAATATTAGAGAAGACCAACAAGGGTTCAACTCTGTATATATGATGCTTGACTCTGGGGCGAGGGGTTCTAAGGAACAGATTCGTCAGTTAACAGGTATGCGTGGATTGATGGCTAAGCCTAAAAAATCTACTGCCGGTGGTGGTGAGATTATTGAAAACCCGATTCTTTCTAACTTTAAGGAAGGTCTTTCGATCCTTGAGTACTTCATTTCTACTCACGGTGCTCGTAAAGGTCTTGCGGATACGGCTCTTAAAACGGCCGATGCTGGTTACTTGACAAGAAGGCTTCATGACGTTTCTCAAGATGTTATTGTTAACATCGAAGATTGTGGAACTCTTAGAGGTGTTGAAGTAGCTGCATTGAAGAAAAATGAGGAAATCGTTGAATCTTTAGGAGAGAGAATTTTAGGACGTGTTGCATTGCAAGATGTTATAAATCCACTTACTAACGAAGTGATGGTTGAGTCTGGTCAACAAATTACTGAAGCAATTATGAGAACTATTGAAGCTTCTCCAGTTGAAAAAGTAGAGGTTAGATCTCCATTAACTTGTGAGGCTACAAAGGGTATTTGTGCTAAATGTTACGGTAGAAACTTAGCTACCGGAAAAATGACACAAAGAGGTGAAGCTGTCGGAGTTATTGCAGCTCAGTCTATTGGAGAGCCAGGTACACAGTTGACACTTCGTACATTCCACGTTGGAGGGGTTGCCGGAGGTATCTCTGAAGAGTCTAGTATTGTTACAAGATTCAACGGTAGACTTGAAATTGAAGATTTAAAAACAGTTAAAGGAGAAGATAGCGAAGGAAATTCTGTTGATATCGTGGTTTCACGTTCAACTGAATTGAAATTGGTTGACGAGAAAACTGGAATTGTTTTAAATACACATAACATTCCTTACGGATCTAGTATTTTTGTTAATGATGGTGATACTGTCGCAAAAGGAACTGTAATCTGTAAGTGGGATCCATATAATGGGGTAATTGTTTCTGAGTTTACTGGTAAGATTGCTTACGAGGATTTAGAACAAGGACAAACATTCATGGTTGAAATTGATGAGCAAACTGGTTTCCAGGAAAAAGTAATTTCTGAGGCTAGAAACAAAAAACTAATTCCAACTTTATTGGTTTACGGTAAAGAAGGAGAATTAATTCGTTCATACAACTTACCAGTAGGTGCACACTTAATGGTTGAGAATGGAGAGAAAATTAAAGCTGGTAAAGTATTAGTTAAGATTCCACGTCGTTCTTCTAAATCTGGGGATATTACAGGAGGTTTACCAAGAATTACAGAGTTATTAGAAGCTCGTAATCCTTCAAACCCAGCTGTAGTTTCTGAAATTGACGGTGTTGTTTCTTTCGGAAAAATCAAAAGAGGTAACCGTGAGATCGTTATTGAATCTAAATTTGGTGATGTTAGAAAATATCTTGTAAAATTATCTAGTCAAATTCTGGTTCAGGAAAATGACTTTGTAAGAGCGGGTGTTCCATTGTCTGATGGAGCAATTACTCCGGATGATATTTTGAGAATTCAGGGGCCAGCAGCTGTTCAACAGTATTTGGTAAATGAAATTCAGGAGGTTTACCGTTTACAAGGGGTAAAAATTAATGACAAGCACTTTGAGGTAGTTATTCGTCAAATGATGCGTAAAGTAAGAGTTCAGGATCCAGGAGATACCTTATTCTTAGAAGATCAATTAATTCACACTAAAGATTTCATCGTTCAAAACGATAAATTATACGGTATGAAAGTAGTTGAAGATGCTGGAGATTCTTCAGTATTGAAACCAGGTCAGATTATTACACCTCGTGAATTACGTGATGAAAATTCGTTATTGAAGAGAAATGATAAAAACCTAGTTGTAGCAAGAGATGTAATTACCGCAACTGCAACGCCAGTTCTACAAGGTATTACAAGAGCTTCGTTACAAACTAAATCATTCATTTCGGCTGCGTCATTCCAAGAAACTACAAAAGTACTTAACGAAGCTGCAGTAGCAGGAAAAGTTGATGATCTTGAAGGATTAAAAGAAAATGTAATTGTTGGACACAGAATCCCTGCGGGAACTGGTATGAGAGAATACGATAATACAATCGTAGGATCTAAAGACGATTACAATGAAATGATGGCAAATAAAGAAGAGTATATTTATTAATTCTTATCAATTCCCTCTTTTCCGAAAGAGGGAAATTGAAAAAATATTCAAATTATGAGTAATCCGAAACAACAAGAGCAAATTAATATTGAGTTAGATGAAACTATTGCAGAAGGAATTTATTCTAATCTTGCGATTATCAATCACTCATCATCTGAATTTGTTTTAGATTTTGTAAATATTATGCCGGGTACTCCAAAAGCCAAGGTGAAGTCAAGAATTGTCCTGACTCCACAACATGCTAAAAGATTATTGAGAGCTATTGGAGAAAATATTCATCGCTTTGAAGCTGCCCATGGTGAAATCAAAGAAACTGAACAAGCACCAATCCCGCTTAATTTTGGTCCGGCAGGACAAGCATAAAAGTTTTAAAGCTCCAGAAATGGAGCTTTTTTTTATAAATAGTTTGTAAAAAGTGTATTTTGTCCGATTTAATTTACTTTCAACGAGTATGTTTTAATAGCTTACTGTTTAATCATACTTTTGACTTAACATAAAATAAAGAAAATTAATTTTTCCATATAAAGGTTAATTTAATTCTTAAAAAAGCGCCAACTTTCAAAGTTGGCGCTTTTTGATTTATATTTATAATGACAACATGCTATTCAAATTCCGAGGTGAAAAATAATTTCACATTTGGGTATTTACTTTGGGTCATTTGAATTGTAAAGTCAGAATCAGCTAAAAATACTAATTGTCCATATTTGTCATGAGCCAGAAATTTTTGTTTGATTCGTTTAAATTCTTTGAATTCTTCACTTTTAGGATCATTCGGTTTTACCCAACAAGCTTTGTGAACAGGAAAATTTTCATAAGTACATTTTGCGCCATATTCATGTTCTAAACGGTATTGAATTACTTCATATTGCAGCGCTCCAACTGTTCCGATAACTTTACGGTTATTCATTTCTAATGTAAACAACTGCGCTACCCCCTCGTCCATTAACTGATCAATTCCTTTGTCCAATTGTTTTGCTTTCATTGGATCAGCATTGTTAATGTATCTAAAGTGTTCAGGTGAAAAACTTGGAATTCCTTTGAAACTCATTAATTCTCCTTCAGTTAATGTGTCTCCAATCTTGAAATTTCCTGTGTCATGCAAACCAACGATATCTCCAGGATATGAAATATCAACAATCTCTTTTTTCTCAGCAAAAAAGGCATTCGGACTAGAGAATTTTAGGTTTTTCTTTTGTCGAACATGATAATAAGGTTTGTTTCTTTCAAATGTTCCCGAAACAATTTTAATAAATGCTAAACGATCACGGTGTTTTGGATCCATATTAGCATGGATTTTAAATACAAAACCGGACATTTTTTCTTCAGTAGGATCTACCAGACGGGTTTCAGAATCTTTTGGTCTTGGTGATGGTGCTATTGTAACGAAACAATCCAACAACTCGCGAACTCCAAAATTGTTTAACGCAGAGCCAAAAAACACAGGCTGAATTTTTCCATCTAAATAATCCTGACGTTCAAATTTTGGATATACTTCATCAATTAATTCTAATTCCTCACGAAGTTTCTCTGCTGCTTTTTGACCAACAATTTTATCTAATTCCGGATTGTTTTGAACGTCTGAAAAAGCAATAGTTTCTTCGATGTTTTTACGACTGTCTCCACTAAAAAGGTTGATGTTTTTTTCCCATAAATTATAAATTCCCTGAAAATCATAACCCATTCCTATAGGAAAACTTAATGGAGTAACTTTTAAGCCTAATTTTTGTTCTACTTCATCCATTAAGTCAAAAGCATCTTTTCCTTCACGGTCTAATTTATTAATGAAGACAATCATCGGAATGTTACGCATTCTACAAACAGCAACCAATTTTTCAGTTTGTTCTTCAACCCCTTTTGCAACGTCAATAACCACAATAACGCTGTCTACAGCAGTTAAAGTTCTAAAAGTATCTTCTGCAAAATCCTTGTGTCCGGGCGTATCAAGGATATTGATTTTTTTGTCATTATAATTAAAAGCAAGAACAGAGGTTGAAACCGAAATACCTCTTTGGCGTTCAATTTCCATGAAATCACTCGTGGCTCCTTTTTTAATTTTATTGTTTTTTACAGCACCTGCTTCCTGAATTGCACCTCCAAAAAGTAATAATTTTTCTGTCAATGTTGTTTTACCGGCATCAGGATGCGATATAATTCCAAAAGTTCTTCTGCGTTGTATTTCTTTTAAAAAGCTCATATTTTGTATAAATAGGTTGCAAAAGTACTATTAATTAATCCGATTTAAAAATAAATAAGATTCTGTTTTGGTTTAAGTAATTTCGTTTATTTGTTATTTATACCCGGGAAAATCATTAATATGTTTTTTCTTCATGCCTAACTATTTGCATTGTGTATAATTTTTTGTTAATAGTATGGCTGATAGTTGGATTATGTAATTGAATTGTTATTTTTGTTCGTTATAAGTTGTGAAAAAACGGTATCCAATTTTTTTGTGTTTTCTAAAGTTTTGAAAATATTGATTCATTGATTTCAGTTTTAAATAAACACTCAACCAAAGCCTTACATTCAAATTAAATTTAAAATAATGTTATTAAAAAAATTACAGCTAAAAACTATTGATTACAGGTTAGTGCTAACAATATGTTTTTTACTTTTTTTCAACTCAATAGTTTCTGCTCAGGAAGTCATTAAAGATGTTGTAGCGGAGAAACCTGTTGAAGCAGCCTCAGTTAATAAGCAAAAGGTTGACGGTATTATTGCAACAGTTGGAGACTACATTGTTTTAGACTCAGATATTGATAAAGGATATCTTGAAATTACTGCCCAAGGAGGCTCAATAAAAGATGTGACCAGATGTCAGATGTTAGGTAAACTTTTAGAAGATAAATTATATGCTCATCAGGCCATTCAGGATAGTATCATTGTAAGTGATGCTGAAGTTAAAAGTATGATGGATGAAAGGCTTACTTATATGATGAGACAAACGGGAGGAGATATTAATAAAATTGTTGAATTTTATAAAAAAAGCTCTGTAGAAGAATTTAAAACGTATTTTGCTGATATATTAAAAGAGCAAAAATTGTCTTCTGAAATGCAAAAAAAGATTATTGATGCCGTTGAAATAACTCCGGAAGAAGTTCGTAATTTCTTTAAAAAGATACCAAAAGATGAATTGCCAACTTTTGGGGCAGAGATGGAAGTAGCGCAAATAGTTGTAGAACCTAAAGTTTCAAAAGAAGATAAACAGAAAGTAATCGACAGATTAAACTCAATTAAAAAAGATGTTTTGGAGGGGTCAAGTTTTGCAACAAAAGCCGTTTTATATTCTCAGGATCCAGGATCTTCTCCTGCTGGAGGATATTATAAAATGACGAGGAAAACTCCTTTTGTCAAAGAGTTTAAAGATGTTGCTTTTAGTTTAGGAGAAGGCGAGATTTCAGAACCTTTTGAAACAACCTATGGATATCATATTATAATGGTAGATAAAATAAAAGGGCAAGAAGTAGAATTACGTCATATTTTAATATCGCCAACAGTTTCTGAAACAGCTTTAAAAGAAGCGAAGGAAAGAATCACAAATATTAGAAATAAGATTGTAAATAAAGAAATTTCTTTTGCGGATGCTGCCAGAAATGATTCTGATCAAAAAGAGACAAGAGCAAATGGAGGAACTTTAGTTAACCCGAATACTCAGGATACGCGTTTTGAACTAACTAAAATGGATGCAGCTTTATATGGACAGGTTTCAAATTTAAAAGATGATGAAGTTTCACAACCACTTCTGGATACAGATGATAAAGGTAAAAAAACATATAAATTGATCACTGTAACAAACAGAATTGATGAACATGTAGCTGATTATGCTAAAGATTATACTAAAATTAAAGAATTGGCTTTAAAAGAAAAACAAATCAGTACTATTGGGAAATGGTTTGATACTAAAATTAAAGATACATACATTAAAATTATTGGAGAATACAGAGATTGTAACTTTACTAATAATTGGTTGAAAAAATAATTTTTATTAAATAAAGAAAAGAGTTAGTTTTATGAATTCATAAAACTAACTCTTTTTAATTTAAAATATATCCATAAATGTCTGACGTAGCAGCAATTCATAATTTAGTTCAAAAAAGAAACGAATTAAAAACAGAGATAGCAAAAATCATTGTAGGGCAGGACGCCGTTGTAGATCAAATTTTACTTTGTATATTTTCAGGAGGGCATGCACTTTTAATTGGTGTTCCGGGCTTGGCAAAAACCTTAATGATAAATACACTTTCTCAGGCTTTGGGCCTGGATTTTAAACGAATTCAGTTTACTCCTGATTTAATGCCTTCGGATATTTTAGGAAGTGAAATTCTGGATGAAAACAGACAATTTAAGTTTATCAAAGGGCCAATATTTTCGAATATAATTTTGGCTGATGAGATCAACAGAACTCCTCCTAAAACTCAGGCAGCTTTGCTTGAAGCGATGCAAGAACGTTCTGTTACTATTGCGGGAGAAAATCATAAATTAGATTTGCCGTACTTTGTATTGGCAACACAAAACCCAATTGAACAGGAGGGAACTTATCCTTTGCCTGAAGCTCAGTTAGACCGTTTTATGTTTGCTGTAAAACTCGAATATCCAAGTTTTCAGGAAGAGGTACAGGTAGTAAAACAAACTACTTCTGATGTGAAAACCAAAATAAACCCTTTGTTTACGGCACAGGAAATCATAGATTTTCAACACTTGATCCGCAGAATTCCTGTAGCAGATAATGTTATTGAATATGCAGTGACCTTAGTGAGTAAGACACGTCCTGATAATCCTTTGTCAAATGATTTTGTTAAAAATTATCTGGATTGGGGAGCAGGACCAAGGGCTTCACAAAACTTAATTTTAGCGTCCAAAGCACATGCAGCTTTCAATGGTAAGTTTTCTCCTGATATTGAAGATGTAAAAGCAGTTGCAACCGGAATTTTGCGTCACAGGATTATCAAAAACTACAAAGCAGATGCTGAAGGAATAACAGAGGAAATTATTATTCAGAAGTTGATGTAAAAAATATATAAATTGTTAATTGCCTGAGATATCTTAAAATTTCTCAGGCTTTTTTTATAAAGTCAATTTACCTGTTTCATTTATAAGCCGTACAGGTTTGTTGTAAAAAAGTTTTATTAGTAATACTTCTGTGATTGAAGTATATTTTTTCTGATCACATTCATACCACCAATATGAAAGATATTGAATGTGATTTTTTTCTAATTTCACAAACCATATTTTAGACTTATTTTTTATTATTCTTTTTGATTCAGTAATTTTATAACCATCTCCTGTCCAGCAAATTGTAGGGTTGTGTGCTATTGTTTTAATATAAATGAGTTTTTCAGGAGCTACGATTTTAAAAACTTCCTTATTTATCCATATCCCGTTCTCAATATGATATTCAGGATTTAGATTTTCCAATAGATTGTAATGTGTTTCTTTTTTAATTTCCAGACTAGTAATAAAAATAATCACTAAGCCTGTCAAAAAGGGCAGTAAAGCTGGTAAAGATTGTGTTTTATAAATAGTTTCTTTTTGTTCAGTTTTAAAAAAACGAATCAAAAATAGCATGGGTACAATTTGATAAAATATAAAACAAAGTAATCCAATACTATGATGCAAAACATTCTCTTCAGTACAATCAAATAAAATCAACGATAGAATCCTGAAATAATTTGAAATAATATTCAAAACAATTACAATGAAACAGAAAGCGAGAATTTGTCTTATACTGAAATATTTTTGTTGTTTCCGTTCTTCTAAAGTTAGTAATAAAGCTCCGAAGAGTAATCCTGTTTTAAACATAGATAATCCCATGCAGGCTGTATCAATGGTAATTTTCGCATTGTTAATATAAAAATTAACGCCTTCAATTTTGTCTATTATGATGAAATTTTTCAGGGTTAAATAAACGGTATAACAAAGTGTCTGTTTTATTTCAGTTGTCAAATACTCGAAAAAAGTATTAAAAAGAGATGAAAACAATAGGATACAGATAAAAGCTATAAATGAAAATTTCCGGGTAAAGCTGTAATACAGAAAGCAAATCAATAATGACAATGCTAAAAAATGCAACGATTTTGTGTGCAGACGAAAGCTTATGAATTCCAATATAAAAATCATTCCTAAAAGAGGGTAGTTCATGTTGATTGAAGTTTTTCTACCACCGATAAGAAATAATAATATTGAGAAAACAATTCCGAAAAGGTTACTGTCAAGACCAGTAACAACAATGTTATAATTTATGATTAACAGAGTAAACAAAATCAAAATTAAAATTACCTTTTTGTTCTGTGATAAAAAGTCTTTCATTAGATAACCTGCTTTTTGTTTTTTCTGTAATAGAAGAAAAGTGTTGTAAAACCAATAATGATTAAAAGCCATTCATGAGGTTCCGGAACAGATCCGTCATTATTAACAGAAGCATTTCCTAAAGTATCAATGTTTTTTTCTATTCCGTTATTTTTATAATCTTCATCGGTTTCCAGAACAATTAAAGACGAAATTGGTGTAACAATATTAGCATCTTTAGCTAAATCAACATATTTGTTTTGTTTTAATGTGTCATTTTGAATTTCTACCTGATTATTTAAAATTTTTCCAAAGCAAAACATTCTGTACAGATGATTAGATCCTTTGCTGGTGGTTTTTTCAAGAACAGGATTTTCTTGAATTGCAATTCCGGCTGTTTCTATATTAATACTGTTTTCGAATGTTTTAAATTTTACAAAGTTGTTTGTGTTGATAAGACTTGAACAGTTTTTAATATCTGTTTGAAAATATTCTACATAACGCTGTTCTTTTACCGTCTGCCAAAAAGGATTTATTTCATCAGAAATATTAATGACTTTTAAATGTTTGTTTTTTGTGGATGATTTAATCTTTTTTAAATAATCAAAAGATTCTAACTCCTCAAAATTAGAAGAAAATCTGCCGCATTTTGTTATGATCAAACTATTGTTCTCTAACTTAAATAGAGGCAAAAGAGAATAATTAAGTTCCTGAAACTGATCAAATATATATTCACAATTTGTGGTATTGATTTCTTGTTTGGTATTGTTGATGATGACAAAGTTTTTTTTGTTAGGAATTTGTAGGAGTGCTAAAACTTCCTCAATATTCCAATTGTTCGTCAGGTCTAAGATTATTTCAGACGGAGAAAAACGAATTTTTTCTTTTTGGATTGGTTTTGCTTCATAACTCTTATTTTTCCAGACGAATACATTACTGACTGGTTCTTTACTTAAAGGAAGTTCTGCTTGCCATTCCTCTAAGCCTTCAGAGTTATTAATATAATAATTATTTTCAAAATCAAAATCTTTTGAAGCTTCAAATGCAGTATTTCCACTTACCTGAATTCTTGAGATTGTAGAGGCATTGTTAATATTTGGACCTTTAATGTTCAGACTTTGATAAGTGATTTTGTTGCCTTTGGTTTTTAATGGAGTAGTAAAGCCGCATTTAAAAGTTCGTGGCATTTCGCTGGTAACAGGAAAAACCCTAACTGTTACCCTGTTTCCTTCTTTCCATTGCATCAAAGAAGGATCTCGTGCTTCGACGCCAACAATTTGATTGTAGGCAGCTTTTGCTTTTTCTTTTGTGGTGAGAACCCCTTTTCTTTCTGTTCCATTAACCCATAATGATAGTGATGTGGCTACAGAACCTTCAGGGAGATGAAAAGAATAAATAGCTTCCTTTTGTCCCCAGCTTTTTTCATCACAGGCTATATCCATTGTAATTTCGGTGTATGCTAATCTTTCATTAGGGTAAATTTTTACATCTTCTTTAATGTTTTTCGTAATAAGGTCCCTGCCGCTCCAGAGTTGCTCTTCGGTCTCGAGTCTTTTGTTAAAATTAGATTTCAGAATATTTATTTGATCATCAGTGCTTAGATTTAATTCTTCTGTAAAATGATAAGCAATATTTAAAAACGGATTATGCGTTTTTCTTTCATTGTACTGTTGATTACTTCCAATACCATCAAGGCCTCTTAAAGTAAAGAACTCATCAGTTGCAATGTATACTATGTTTTTCTTTAGTAATATTTCATTGAAAAAATTTGGTTTTAGATTTTGAGATATTCTAATGTATGCCGGCAAATCATTATTCTCATCAAATGTTTTTGTAATACTGTATCGGTTTACTTTTTGGCTTTCTATATTTAATAATATAGTAAATAGAATGAAGCCAAATAAAACAGAACCCATTCCGGCACAAAAAGCATACATATTTCTTTTATGATCCAAAATTATTTTTGAAAGTATAACAGTGTGAGTAATAATTATAATTCCAGGGACTAAACCATAAAATCCAATTCCTAATACAATAATTCCAATTAGAGAAATAAAGAATAAAGGAATAAGAAATATGGCATAATATAGAATTAACAAGCAGGAAAACCCATTAATAAAATACGAAAAAATATTAATGTATTTGTCTTTAATATCGCTATAAATAACAAAGTTTGAAAAGCAAAACAGGAAGGTTGTGCAATAAACCCAAATTGGAAGATTTTCGAATATGTTGATTAGAATGTTTGCGGAGAAACATCCAATAAACCAATTCAGAAATAAAAACGGAATTAAGTGCTGGTATTTTTCTTTATTTCTTAAAACATTAAAAGTAAGAATTGCTGCATAGGGGAGTACAATAATAAGATTGATAACAGAAAGTGCTTCAAAACGTCCGAAATCGTAGTTGCTGCCTATTAACAATAAGATGAGTATGGCTGTGCTAAAAGAAGTAATAAAAAGACTAATTGTAGCTCCAATTCGGTCTTTAAAAAGATAATTTATTTCGTTTGTTTTCATATAAAGTTATTTTTAAATAGAAGTACTTTGAATTACAAAGTTATAAGAATAATTGAAATGTGATGATTTAATTTAATTTTTTTTAGAAATAAGTAGTTTTACGTATAAAAGAGGTTTGTAGATAAAAACTACAACGATATAAATACTTATTTAGAAAGGTTCTTCTTTAAAAACGGGGTAAAATCTCACTTCCTTTATAACATTAAATTTCGACTTTGTTAAAGAAAAGATTTTAAATTGTTGATAATTTATTATTTAAATGAAAAATTAAATTTTTGACAACAAATAGGGTTGAAAATCATTATTTTGCAATAATAATTTTTGAAAAAGGGACATCTGTTATATTTTTTTTAATTCTCAGCTTTAATTCCTAAATTTGCGAACAAAAAATAAAAATACCTAGTTTATAAAGACTTCTATTATGAATATTTACAAGGATTACATTCAAGAGATTGAAGAAAGAAAAGCCCAGGGTCTTCATCCGAAGCCAATTGATGGTGCTGAATTACTAAGCGAAATCATTGCGCAAATTAAAGATTTAAATAATGAATACAGAGAAGACTCTCTTAAGTTTTTTATTTACAACACTTTGCCTGGAACCACTAGTGCTGCTGGTGAGAAAGCTAAGTTTTTAAAAGAAATCATTCTTGGTGAATCTGAAGTAAAAGAAATTACACCTGTTTTTGCCTTCGAATTATTGTCACATATGAAAGGGGGACCTTCTATTAAAGTACTCCTTGATTTAGCTTTGGGTAATGAGGCTGCAATTGCGAAACAAGCGGCTGAAGTTTTAAAAACTCAAGTTTATTTATATGATGCTGATACAGCTCGTTTAGCAGAAGCTTACAGCGCTGGTAACACAGTTGCAAAAGAAATTTTAGAAAGCTACGCAAAAGCTGATTTTTTTACAAAATTACCAGAAGTTGCTGAAGAAATTAAAGTGGTTACTTACATCGCTGCAGAAGGTGATATCTCTACTGATTTATTATCTCCGGGTAACCAGGCACACTCTCGTTCTGACCGTGAATTACATGGAAAATGTATGATCACTCCTGAAGCTCAGGCAGAAATTAAAGCATTGCAAGCACAGAATCCAGATGCTTCTGTTATGTTAATCGCTGAAAAAGGAACAATGGGAGTTGGATCTTCTCGTATGTCAGGTGTAAACAACGTAGCTTTATGGACTGGTAAGCAAGCATCTCCATACATTCCTTTCGTGAACATTGCTCCAATTGTAGCAGGTACTAACGGAATCTCTCCTATCTTCTTAACTACTGTAGACGTCACGGGTGGTATCGGTATCGACTTACAAAACTGGGTAAAGAAAACAGATGCAGAAGGAAACGTAGTTCGTAACGAAGCTGGTGATCCTGTTTTAGAAGAAGTTTATTCTGTAGCTACAGGAACTGTATTAACAATCAATACAAAAACTAAAAAATTATACAACGGTGAGAAAGAATTAAAAGATATTTCTAAATCTTTCACTCCTCAAAAATTAGAGTTTATCAAAGCGGGTGGATCTTATGCTATCGTTTTTGGTAAAAAAATCCAAACATTTGCTGCACAAACTTTAGGAGTTACTGCTCCAACAGTATTTGCACCAGCTAAAGAAATTTCTATAGAAGGTCAGGGATTAACTGCTGTTGAAAAAATCTTCAACAAAAATGCAGTTGGTGTAACTCCAGGTAAAACATTATATGCAGGATCAGACGTACGTGTGAAAGTTAACATCGTAGGTTCTCAGGATACTACAGGTTTGATGACTGCTCAGGAATTAGAGTCGATGGCTGCTACAGTTATTTCTCCAGTTGTTGATGGTGCTTACCAATCAGGATGTCACACAGCTTCAGTTTGGGACAAAAAAGCGCAAGCTAATATTCCTAAATTAATGAAGTTCATGAATGATTTCGGTGTTATTACAGCGAGAGACCCTAAAGGTGAATATCATTCAATGACGGACGTTATTCACAAAGTGTTAAATGATATTACAATTGATGAGTGGGCAATTATCATCGGTGGAGATTCACATACACGTATGTCTAAAGGGGTTGCTTTCGGTGCCGATTCAGGAACTGTAGCTTTAGCTTTAGCAACAGGGGAAGCTTCTATGCCAATTCCAGAATCTGTAAAAGTTACTTTTAAAGGTGAGATGAAACAACACATGGATTTCCGTGATGTAGTTCATGCGACGCAATCTCAAATGTTGAAGCAATTTGATGGGGAGAACGTTTTCCAGGGTAGAATTATTGAGGTTCATATCGGAACTTTATTAGCTGACCAGGCGTTTACATTTACAGACTGGACTGCAGAAATGAAAGCGAAAGCTTCTATCTGTATTTCTCAGGACGAAACATTAATTCAATCGTTAGAAATTGCTAAGTCTCGTATCCAAATCATGATTGATAAAGGTATGGACAACAAAAACCAAGTTTTACAAGGTTTAATTGATAAAGCAAACAAACGTATCGAGGAAATTAAAACAGGTGCTAAACCAGCTTTAACTCCAGATGATAATGCAAAATACTATGCTGAAGTTGTTATCGATTTAGGTTTAATCGAGGAACCAATGATTGCTGACCCAGACGTTAACAATGTTGATGTTTCTAAACGTTATACACACGATACCATTCGCGAATTATCTTTCTATGGAACAGATAAAAAAGTAGATTTAGGTTTCGTAGGTTCTTGCATGGTTCATAAAGACGATTTAAAAATTGTTTCTCAAATGTTACGTAACGTTGAAAAACAAAATGGGGAAGTTAAATTCAACGCACCTTTAGTAGTTGCAGCTCCTACGTATAACATCATCGACGAATTAAAAGCTGAAGGTGATTGGGAAATGTTACAAAAATATTCAGGTTTCGAATTCTCAGATGCCTTACCTAAATCAACAGCACGTACTGAATACGAAAACATTATGTATTTAGAGCGTCCTGGTTGTAACTTATGTATGGGTAACCAGGAAAAAGCTGAAAAAGGAGATACTGTATTAGCTACTTCAACTCGTTTGTTCCAAGGACGTGTAGTAGAGGATAGAGATGGTAAAAAAGGAGAATCTTTATTAGCATCAACGCCAGTAGTTGTACTTTCTGCAATTTTAGGAAGAATGCCATCTATCGAAGAGTATAAAGCTTCGGTTGAAGGTATCAACTTAACAAAATTCAAACCAATTTCTACTAAATTATAATAGTAAGAATTTCATAATTTCTAAGCGAGGCAATCTAGTTATAGGTTGCCTCTTTTTATTTATATTTTGAGCTGCTAAGCATTGTGTTATTCGAGTATAGTATTCATTCGTTCCTCGCTGCCAATTAAAGCTTCTATCTCTGCTGGATTACCGTTGCATGATTTGCTAAATCAAATTTCTAAGGTAGAAGGTGCAATTGCAATAGGTTATTATAAAGGCTAAATAATTATATTAGATTGATTTTCAATTTACTACCTTTTAAGAAAAATAGAATAGTTTTAAATAATAGTATTAACAATTATTTTAGCAAAAACCATAATAAAATCCTTAAATTTAAGCTGATTTACACTAACATAATTAATATATAAGTATGGCTTTTGATATAGAAATGATTAAAAAAGTGTATGATAACATGCCTGGACGTGTTGATGCAGCACGTCAGATTGTTGGTCGTCCACTTACATTGACTGAGAAAATTTTGTACAACCACCTTTGGGACGGAAATCCAGCCAAAGCGTTTGGAAGAGGAGTTGATTATGTTGATTTTGCACCGGATCGTGTAGCCTGTCAGGATGCAACGGCGCAAATGGCATTGTTGCAATTTATGCACGCCGGAAAGAAAACAGTTGCTGTTCCAACAACGGTTCACTGTGATCACCTGATTCAGGCAAAAGTAGATGCTGCAACCGATTTGGCCAGAGCCAAAACACAAAGTAATGAAGTTTTTGACTTCTTGTCATCAGTTTCGAATAAATATGGAATTGGTTTCTGGAAACCGGGAGCCGGAATTATTCATCAGGTAGTACTGGAGAATTATGCATTTCCGGGCGGAATGATGATTGGTACGGATTCTCATACTGTAAATGCAGGTGGTTTAGGAATGGTAGCAATTGGTGTTGGTGGTGCTGATGCTGTAGATGTTATGTCTGGTATGGCGTGGGAATTGAAATTTCCTAAATTAATTGGAGTAAAATTGACCGGTAAATTATCAGGATGGACTGCTCCTAAGGATGTTATCCTTAAAGTAGCCGGTATTCTTACTGTAAAAGGGGGTACTGGTGCTATTGTAGAATATTTTGGAGAAGGTGCAACGGCTATGTCCTGTACTGGTAAAGGTACAATTTGTAACATGGGAGCTGAAATTGGAGCTACTACTTCAACTTTCGGATATGACGATTCTATGAGCCGTTACCTGCGTTCTACAAACAGAGCTGATGTTGCAGATGCTGCAGATAAAATAGCTCCTTATCTAACTGGAGACCCGGAAGTTTATGCTGACCCTGAAAAATATTTTGATCAGGTTATCGAAATCAATTTATCTGAATTAGAGCCACATTTAAATGGGCCTTTTACTCCGGACTTAGCGACTCCAATTTCTAAAATGAAAGAAGAGGCAATTAAAAACAACTGGCCATTACAAATTCAGGTAGGTTTAATAGGTTCTTGTACCAACTCATCTTACGAAGATATTTCCCGTGCAGCTTCTTTAGCAAAACAGGTTTCAGAGAAAAACTTAAAAACAAAAGCCGAATTTACAATCACTCCGGGATCTGAAGTAGTTCGTTCTACAATCGAAAGAGACGGATTTATTGATACATTCCATAAAATTGGTGCAACAGTTTTTGCTAACGCCTGCGGACCTTGTATTGGTATGTGGGACAGGGAAGGAGCAGAGAAGGAAGAAAGAAACACAATCGTTCACTCTTTCAACCGTAATTTCTCAAAACGTGCAGATGGTAACCCGAATACTTTAGCTTTTGTAGGTTCTCCAGAGCTTGTAACAGCTTTAGCTATTGCCGGTGATTTAGGATTCAATCCGTTGACGGACAAATTAATTAACGAAGATGGCGAAGAAGTAATGCTTGATGAACCAACAGGAGATGAATTGCCTGAAAAAGGTTTCTATGCCGAAGATCCGGGATTTCAGGCTCCTGCCGAAGACGGTTCAGGAGTTCAGGTAGTTGTTAGTCCTACTTCAGAGCGTTTGCAATTGTTAGCTCCGTTTGAGGCATGGGATGGTAAAAATATTACAGGTGCTAAACTACTAATCAAAGCATTCGGAAAATGTACTACCGATCATATTTCTATGGCAGGACCATGGCTGCGTTTTCGCGGACATTTAGATAATATTTCGAACAACATGCTGATTGGTGCCGTAAATGCATTCAACCAAAAAACAAACTCGGTAAAAAATCAATTGACAGGACAATATGATGCTGTTCCTGCAGTAGCACGTGCCTACAAAGCGGCTGGAGTGCCATCTATTGTTGTTGGAGATCACAATTATGGAGAAGGTTCTTCTCGTGAGCACGCTGCAATGGAACCACGTTTCTTGGGAGTCAAAGCGGTATTGGTAAAATCTTTCGCCCGTATCCACGAAACAAACCTTAAAAAGCAAGGTCTTTTAGGATTAACTTTTGCTAACGAAGCAGATTACGATAAAATTCAGGAAAATGACACAATCAACTTTACTGATTTAACTGAGTTTGCTCCGGGAAAACCGTTAACATTAGAATTTGTTCATGCAGATGGTTCAAAAGATATTATTTTGGCAAACCATACTTACAATGCAGGTCAGATTGGCTGGTTTGTTGCAGGTTCTGCATTAAACTTAATTGCTGCCGGTAAAGCTTAATCTTAAATTTTGATAATAGTAAAGAACGCTCTGTGAAAACAGGGCGTTTTTTATTAGAAGCTAATCCGGCTGTCCGCTATATCTTTTGTCCCGATAACTATCGGGACAAAAGGATGCCGCTTCCATCCGGGCTAAGACTCCGGTTTTCAACACAACTTTTATTTTAAATTTTATGATTTTCTATTAAATTTATAACTAACACAATAACTTTGAGTTAGGCATGGAAACCTTTTTGTGGAAGCAATTTGACATAAATTTGTTGTTAAAAAAAGTGTTTTTTTTACTTTAAAAAGTTAAATTCGCTTTTTTGGTAATAAAACTTTCTTTTTTGAGTTTAAAATTAAGAAAGGAATTAGTGTAGAAAATTAAAATTCCCCAAATAATGATTTTCAGATTTGTCTTTATATTTTTGCTTTTTAGTGTAAGTGCTTTTTCTCAGGATAATTATATCAAACATACTATTTCAAAAGGTGATAACCTTTACAATATTGCTAAGAAATATGGAGTTAAGCCAAAAGATATTGCAAATGCCAATCCTGATGTACCGAAAATTTTAAAATTAAATTCGGTTTTATTGATTCCCAATTCTAATCCATCTCAGGAAATAAAAACCAATCAATCCGTTACTCAGATAAATCCAACTTCACATGAAGTTTTGGCAAAAGAAACACTTTGGGGTATATCCAAAAAATATAAAGTTTCTGTTGAAGATCTGAAAAAAGCAAATCCTTCGCTGGAAACAGAAGGGCTAAAAATAGGGCAGCAAATTGTTGTTCCTTCCCAAGGAAATTCAGTTATACAGAAACCGGCTGAAAACACTCAATCAGAATTGGTTGAAGTTTCAAGGGAAGTGATGCCAAAAGAAACAAAATATGCCATCGCCAAAGAATTCGGAATTACGGTAGCTGAATTGGAAAAACAGAATCCCGAAATCAAAAGCAAATTACCTATTGGATACACTTTGAAGATTCTTACTTCAAAAGAAAAAGCCGATACCCTGAATGCTTCAAAACCGATTCAGGAAACAAAAGATATAACAAATTCACCTGTTCAGATAGCTGATAATTTATCAGTTAAAAAAGATTCAACTATAATAAGGGTTAGCAATCATTCTGATTTAGTTGATCAGCTGGTTCTAAATGCGACAGATAACATAGGAACACGTTATCGCTCCGGAGGTACTACTAAAGCAGGTTTTGATTGCTCAGGACTAATGTATTGTACTTTTGGTAATTTTGATATAAAGTTGCCGAGAAGCTCTATTGAACAATCCAGAATTGGTACAAAAGTTAATCCCGAAGAAGCTCAAAAAGGAGATTTAATTTTCTTTAAGACTAACGGAAGGCATCAAATCAATCATGTCGGAATGGTTGTAGAGGTTGTCGAAGAAGAAATTAAATTCGTTCATTCTTCAACCCATGGAGGAGTTATTATTTCTTCAACCAAAGAGCCTTATTACGAAAGAGCTTTTTCGCAGGTAAATCGTGTTTTAGAATAGTGTCAAAAATGGGTTTCTGATTCTTCGAATAGAAACGGCTTTCTCAATAAGTTGGTTTTGTGGTATTTTTCACTTGTTTTTTGGCTAATTTATCGAATAAATTTATTTTACATTCGTTACATAACTAATAAACAGATAATTATCATGAAAAAAACATTGAAATTACAGACGCAAAAAGTCTCTAAGCTTACACACAATGCTAATGGAGAGAAGAATCAAAAGTTAACTCCTATTGTTACTTACATTGCAACTCTTATTTTAAAGTAATTTTAAGAATTACAAGCCAAAATAGCCTTACAATAGGCTATTTTTTTTGCTATGGATAAAAATATCGATTATACATATTTTGAGGATTTTATTATAAGGACACCTGTATATCATTTTGAAGAAAAAGAATTTCAAACGATAAATTTTGAGCAAATTTTTAGTTTTTTTCAAACCGATGGTTTTTTCAGGGATGCTATTTTTGTAGCATCGCAAGTCCTTTATAATGAAATAAATAAGTCTTTGGATAAAAACTGTATAGAAGAAAGGCTAATTAATTCTTTGACAAAATATTATGTAAGATCCAGGACCAGATGCACTCCTTTTGGCTTGTTTGCAGGCTGTGCAGCGGGTAAAATTGGAAATGAAACGGATATTATCTTAAAAAATAGAAACCATTACACCATACACACCCGACCAGACATGGAACTGGTGTCTAAACTCACAAAATATTTTTCTTCTTTGCCGGAAATAAAAAAACAAATAAAATTTTTCCCAAATGACACTCTTTATCCTGTGACTGATTTTTACAGTTATATAGAATCAGAAATAGTAGATAATAAAAAAACGTATTTTAAATCGACTACAGAAAATAATGAATATTTGTCAGCTGTTTTAGACTTTTGTAATCACGGACGTTTTTTTGCTGAATTGGTTGAATTTTTAGTAAGCCTAGATTTTGACAAGGAAGAATCTGTTGCTTATGTAGAAGATCTTATTGAAAATCAGATTCTGACAAATGATTTAGAGATTTCAACAATTGACTCAAATCCATTAAAGACATTAATTTTAAAATTAGATTCTTTTATATGGGAAAAAAATGAGACAGTTAATCTTTTTATTAATTTAAGTAAAAATCTAATAAATTGCTTTTCAAATACAAGTGTCGAAAAAAGTCCAATACAATGGATTCAACAAAATGCAACCATTTTTTCATTTGTAGGACATGATTTCCGAAGTATTTTTCAAAACGATCTGCAACTCGCTGTTTTTCAAAATACACTTTCTGAAAGTACTATAAAAAACATACAAAAAGCTATAAATGTTTTAAAGAAATTTACCCCCTTGACCGCTGAAGACGTGCTGGGAGATTTTAAAAAACGATTCTACGAAAAGTATGAAGAAGAGGAAATTCTTTTACTTAGGGTGCTTGACGATGATTTTGGAATGGGGTATCCTTATTTGGAAGAAAAATTAATACTGCCACTTTTGCATAATGTGCAATTTAAAAATACAGCTACTGCAAAAACTGTTCAATGGAGTAAAAAAGATATGCTCTTAACTCGTAAACTAAGTGAATTTTTCTTAAAAGATGAAATAGCTAAAGAGGCCGGGATAGAAATTACAGATCAGGATTTAGATTTTATAGATGATGAAAATAATCAAAATCTTCCTGAAACCTTAGCAGCTATAGTTGAGATCTACCGTGATAATAGCAACAATGAATTTACTTATATTTCTGGGTTTTCAGCATCAGCTTGTAAGCTTCTTGGAAGATTTTCATATTTTGACAAAAGTGTAGAAAATATAACAAAAAATATTATAAAAAAAGAAGAGGAATACTTAGATAAGGATACCATTTTTGCTGAGATTACACATTTGCCCGAAGCAAGAGAAGGAAATGTAATATTACGCCCCGCAATAACAGATTTTGAAATTCCTATTTTATCCAATTCCCTTTTACCTTCTGACAAACAGATACAATTGAAAGATTTGTTCTTGTCAGTTAAAAACAACAGATTGGTACTGAGATCAAACAAGTTGAATAAAAAAATTATACCACGTCTTTCTTCTGCTCATTTTTCAGGACATCCTAAAAATTTGTCATTTTATAAATTTTTAGCAGACCTGCAATATCAGAATACACAAAAAAGCATATACTTCGATTGGGGTGTTACAGGACAAGAATTTAAGTATCTTCCAAGAGTAATTTATAGAGGGTTAGTATTATCGAAAGCTTATTGGAATATTGGTGAAAAAGAAATTAATGAACTTGTAAGTATGAGTAAAGAGTCAGATTATACGAATAAAATAGAATCTTGGAGAATTCAAAATAATATTCCGTTAAAAGTTGTTATAAAGGACACGGACAACAAGCTGTACATAGATTTTAATAATGAACTGTTTTTGAAAATATTTTTTAATACGATAAAAAACAGCCAAAAAATAATTCTTGAAGAAGTACTTTTTACAGACAAAAATGTCTTTGTGAGAAATGAAAAGGGAGAGTGTTTTACAAATGAGTTTATAATAAATTTTTATAAACAACATACCAATGAGTGATGTTATTAAAAGAAACTTTAAGATAGGTGAAGAATGGCTTTATCTTAAATTATATATGAGAAGTTTTTTTGCGGATAAAATTCTAATAAAAATAAATGATTTTATTTCAGACAAAATAAATGAAAACAAAATAGAAAAATGGTTCTTTATTCGTTATAATGACCCTGATTTTCATATCAGACTAAGATTGTTTGTACCGGATCAAAACGAAGCTTTCAGAATTATAGGTGAAATAAACAATTTATTGTCAACAGAAATTAACGAGAAAATAGTTATGATTACGCTAGGTCATTATAGCAGAGAAATTGAGCGTTATGATTTGTATTGTATGGAAAAAATAGAAGATTTGTTTTTTTATGATACAATAACCGTTTTGTCAGTTTTGAAAAACATCACGACTGGTGAATTATCGGAAACAGACAGATGGTTATATGGAATGATTGCCATGGACAAAACCCTGACAGATTTTCAGCTAGGCGATGAAGAAAAAAAGATTTTTGTTTTGAATATGAATCATCTTTTTAGCAATGAATTTGAAAAAGATAAATTCTTGACTAAACAATTGGATAAAAAGTTTAGAGAAAATGAAATGCTTATTAGTGACAATCTAAATAAAAGCAACGTTTTTTCTAAATTAATAAATCAAAGATCAGAAAAGAGCAAATCCAATATTACAGAAATAATAGCCCTGCACCAAGAAAAGAAGTTGACTCAAAATATAAATATAATAATTTCAAGTTATATTCATATGAACTGTAATCGATTATTTCGAATCAAACCCAGAGAACAAGAATATATTTTATATGATTTTTTAACTCGTTTTTATACAAAAAAAATATACAGGCGATAGAGTTGAGTTGCTCCAAAAAGTAATAATTTTTCAAAACAGACTAAATTTTTTTAAGCAATTATTTAGTTTTAATTAAATTTTACTTCTAAAATATTCCACTGATAAAGGTTTGTTTAAAAAATCAATAACATGATGAGTTTCTTTTATTTTTTTAATTTCATCAGAATCAAGAGTTGATGATAATACATAAATTTGCGATTTTAACTTTATTTCCTCTTGTAAATTCTCATATTCTTCCAAAAATTCGAAACCATTCATAATAGGCATTTGAATGTCAAGCAAAATAATAACTGGGCGATTTGTTTTATTCTCTTCAAGCCATTCAATCCCTTCCTTTCCATTATTGGCAATAATAATTTCCTCAACATGAAATACTTTTTTGAGTAATTGTTGAGTAACAATCTGGTCAATTAAATTGTCTTCAATTAATAAAAATAAAGGTTTAAATTCCATAATTGTTAGGTATTGTTAGTGTAAACGTAGTTCCGACGCTGTTTTCTGAAATCAGAGAAATATTTCCTCTGATGTTCTCAACTGCTTCTTTTACAATATAAAGGCCTAAACCTGATCCTTTATTTTTGTTTGTTCCGAAATACATTTCGAAAATGTGTTCTTTAAATTCATTTTTGATTCCAATTCCGTTATCAGTGATTTCGATTTTGGTAAGGTCATCTTGATTGTAAGTGTTGATTGAGATAATCATCTCCTCTTTACTTGTATCGGCATATTTTATAGCATTGGAAAGCAAATTGCTGATAATAATTTTTAAACGTAAGCGGTCACTCTGAATTTGGTCTGCTAATATGTCCTGTTTGAAAATTATTCGGTTTGCATTTTCGATGTGCATTAGTTGTGAAATTTCTTCATCAAATATTTCTTTCAGGCTTACAGGTTCAATAATGATTTGTTTTCGTTTGTTTTTTGAGTAATCAATAATGTCGCTAATAAATTGATCCTGCCTGACAAGACTTTGATACATTAAACCTAAGTACTCTTTTATCTGAACGATATCATCTTCCAGCTGTGTAATTTCAATTAAGCCCTTTAATGACGTTATTGGAGATCGCAAATCATGCGAAGCACTATAAACAAAACGATCCAATTCATGATTGACTAATATCAGATTTTCATTTTTGGCTTCGGCTTCTTTCTTTGAAGCTAATAATCTTTTTACCATTATTGAATAATAAAAACTAACACTGCATACAATAATCAATGTGAAAATGATATTTGTAATAATGAGAGAGTTTTTAATTTTACGGGTTCCATCACTAATAATGTTTGAAAAATTACGCTCATTAATAGTTAATTTGTCGCTAATAGAACCAATTTCCTCAAGGAATTTTATCTGATCAGTCCGACTTAAAACCTTACTATTGATTTTGGTATTAATTTCTTTACCAATTTCAGACAACTTAACAATTAGTTCGTCGCCTTCTTCCCATTCATTAATGGCTTTTGATAAAAAAGAAACCTGCTTAAAGTTTTCAAATAACCAAATTATGTCATCCAGATCTTCCGGATGGTTTCTTCCCGTAACTAATGCCTTTCGGGCTATTTCACTGTCACCAAATTTCACTAATGTTTCTCTGGCAATGCGGGCACTTTGTGGTACTTTTAACTCTTCCTGAAACAATTTCCATTTATGATCATCTTGTGTAAAGACATAATGTATAAGATGTCGGGAAGCATCTTTTTGTCCTTTTGAATAATGAGATTCACCATTGATATAAGCTCTGTTGGCAGATAATATTTTGATTGTAAAAAGGTTCACACAAATTAGTAAAGCACAAGAAATAAATACAATTGACAACAGAATGTAACCGTTAGTAAAGCGTAGATTTTTTAGAAAAACAACCTGAAACATAACTTTGGAATTTTTGGTTTATATTAAATTCTGTCTGCGTACTACGTAACCGGTTTACTGTTGTTTTTAGTTTTTTCGGGCTAATTAAAATGTATTGTCAATTAATAGCTACATAAATTTAATAAAAAAAGAAATCCGTTTAACGTATTTCTTTTTTTTCTTGTTAAATTTTATAAGGTAATGCTGCTCTTTGTAATTGATTTATTTGTAGTTGTTTTGAGTTTTTTATGTTTTGCATAATTTAAATTATAATTCTGATGTTCTTGTAAAAACCGAATTTGCGTGAGGGGTAGAGGCGGCATCCTTTTACCGGCGAAGCAGTGTAAAAGATATAGCCGAAAACCCGACCCGCAGGGACACGCCCAAAAAAGTTTTCGATACTCTGAAATTTCTAAAAAAAGTATATCTTTAACCAACCAAAAACCAAAAATAATGCAGGAAAATAACCAGGAAAATTTTAAGAGAGAACTCGGATTACTAGACGGAACCATGCTTGTAGTAGGTTCTATGATTGGCTCCGGAATATTTATCGTAAGCGCCGATATCGCCAGACAAGTAGGTTCAGCAGGATGGCTGACACTGATTTGGCTGATTTCAGGACTAATTACTATTATTGCTGCTGTAAGTTATGGTGAACTGAGTTCGATGTTCCCAAATGCCGGAGGACAATATGTATATCTGAAGGAAGCATACAATAAACTGATTGCTTTTTTATATGGCTGGAGCTTTTTTGCCGTGATTCAAACCGGTACAATTGCTGCCGTTGGTGTAGCTTTCTCAAAGTTTGCAGCTTATCTTTATGAACCTTTCAGCGATGAAAATATATTGTTTGAATTAGGGGATTTTAAACTGAATGCAGCACAAATTGTATCAATCGTTACTATAGTTTTGCTAACGTATGTTAACAGCCGTGGTGTGAAAAACAGTAAAGTTCTTCAGACCGTTCTTACGATTATTAAGATATTATCATTACTTGGTTTGATCGTTTTTGGATTAACGCTTGCTGCAAAAGCTTCTGTTTGGGATGCCAATTGGGCTGATGCCTGGACACCTCATTCTTATGATGTAGATAACGGTTCGTGGCTTCCTATCAGCGGAAAGGCCCTGATTACGGGAATTTCAGCAGCCATGGTAGGATCATTATTTTCGAGCGATGCCTGGGTTGGGGTTACTTTTATTGCAGGAGAAATTAAAAATCCAAAACGTAACGTAGGTTTGAGTTTATTTTTAGGAACTTTTATTGTTACCATTATTTATGTTTTGACAAACCTGATGTATCTGGCTGTGATACCAATGGACGAAATAGCAACTGCAAAATCAGACAGGGTAGCAGTAGTGGCCTCTCAGTATATTTTTGGAGATATCGGAACTTTAGTTATTGCGATCATGATTATGATTTCGACTTTTGCCTGCAACAACGGATTGATTATGGCGGGTGCGAGGGTGTATTATACCATGGCAAAGGATGGTTTGTTCTTTAAAAAAGCAGCTGTTCTTAATGAATTTAGTGTTCCTTCATGGGCACTTTGGGCACAATGTGTCTGGGCTTCGGCTTTGTGTCTGACCGGAAAATACGGTGCTTTACTGGACTTTGTAATTATTATTGTTCTGATTTTTTACATTCTGACAATTTACGGAATCTTCATATTACGTAAAAAAATGCCGGATGCAGAAAGACCTTATAAAGCATTTGGATATCCGTTTTTACCATTACTCTATATTGTTTTAGCATCGGCAATTAGTATCTCTTTATTGATTACAAAATTTTCAACCTGTGGTTGGGGAATTTTAATTATGTTGATTGGAATTCCAGTTTATTATTTGACGAAACCAAAAGAATAAAACCTAAAATTTAAAACGCCTTACGATTAAAAAAGTAAGGCGTTTTTTTATGATTATAATTTGTGTTTTTATGTTTTTCTAAAGAAAAAATTAAACCTTCAACGAAAACCAAAACGTACTTCCCAATCCCAAATTACTTTCTACACCAACACTCCCGTTTTGAGCTTCGATAAATTCTTTACTAATTGCTAAACCCAATCCCGTTCCCGATTTTGGACTTCCCGGAATCTGGAAATATTTATCAAAAACCTTGTCTTTGTATCGTGGTTCAATTCCTTTTCCGGTATCAATAACCTGAAAAACGATTTGATTATTTTCTTCTTTTAATTTGATGAAAATAGTGCTTTTTTCAGCTGAATATCGAATCGCATTCGACAGATAATTAATCAAAACCCAGCCCGTTTTTTCGGCATCGGCTTTTACGTTTTTAAGATTTTTATCGGTATCAATAATTAATTGAATCTGTTTTTGATCAGCTTGAACTTTTACAGCTTCAACAGCATATTTTACAATTTCATACGGATTGCTTTTTTCAATATTTAATTGAATATTCCCGGTTTCCAATTGCGATAAATTGAGCAGTTCACCAGTAATTTTCAATAATCGCTGACTATCCTCTTTAATACTTTCAATCAGTTGTTTTTGATCTTCGTTCATATCGCCCGTTTTGGAATTCTCGAGCAATTGTAGACTCAATTTTATAGAAGCAATCGGCGTTTTTAATTCGTGCGAAACTGTTGCGATGAAATTCGTTTTGGCAAAATCCAGTTCTTTAAAAAGCGTAATATTTCTAAGTATAATGACCTCGCCAATGTTGATCTCTTTTTCTTCGCCCGTTGGCGTTATTGTAATGTTAATAGTTTCTTTTTCGAAATAACTTTCTTTAGCATTAGCGAAAATTTTCAAAGGTTGTTTCTTTGAATTTCCATTAGTTTCTTTTAAAATTAAGGAACGAATCAGATCATTTGTATTCGCTAATTCAGATGCCGTTTTTCCAATTATATCTTCCGATTTTAACCCGATAATTTTCAACGCTTCGTCATTTGCAAACAAAACAATTTCTTCATTGTCCAAACCAATAATCGGATCGTTCATATTATTGATAAGCGTTTCCAGTCGTTTTTTCTCAAAAAGAAGTTTATACACATTGCTGTCGTGATATTCTTCGAGCTTTTGTGCCATTGTATTAAATGATTTGGCAAGATCTCCAAATTCGCTATGACTTGTAAAATGAACACGTTCAGAATAATTTTTATTCGCAATTTCCTTAATACTCAGCGTTAATTCCCTAATCGGATTTGCAATGTTATTTGGCAGATTGACCAATAAATTAAAAGCAATTAAAAAACATAAAGTCCCCACAATAGCAATGGAAAAATTGGACGTTTCTGCAGTTTTTTTTGCAATGTCACTTTTTTGTTTGATGGCATCCAGATTCAGCTTCATAATCGCAAAAATATCCTGACGGATTTGTCCTTTTACAGTTTCGTCAGAATTGTTTTTAGCGAGAAGAGCAAAACTTTCTTTTAGTTTTTCAGTTGCTTGTTTTTCGCCTGGTTCTGTAATATTATGGGTTTGTTTCTCTAGATTTTCCTCAAAATTCTGAATCGTTTCTTTCGAACCCAATTTAATTATATCCAAAGCAGAAATCATATTTCGGGAATATTCGAGCGTATTATAATTCGATTTCAGAATATTCTCCGTGTCCTGCTTAATCAAAAATACAGCATAAGCACTCACTAACGAGAGAATGATGATCATCAAAAATAATAATCCAACACCCAGATTCAATTTGGTTTTAATTCTCATATTTTTTGTGTAAAATGTTATTTGTAAAATGTGAAACGAACATCTGGCCTCTCACTTTTTACATTTTACGATTAAGACAGTATAACAAGATCAACGTTTGATAAAGACAATTTATTTAGCAGACGTCTGAAAATTGTTGTAGACAAAATTACTTTAAATAAATTCAAATGTGGTTTTCCTATACAAACAGTTGTAATTTGTTTTTCCTCTACGGTTGTCAAAATCGCATTCGAAATATTTGAATTTTCTACTTTAATAACTTCTGCGCCAAGCTGAACAGCGAGTTTAAAGTTATTAATTAAATGTCTTTGTTTATCGAGTGCAATTCTTGTAGTGCTTTCTTGTGGTGTTTCAACATACAAAACATACCAGATTCCGTTATAATAACTAGCCAATCGTGCCGCTTTCCGAATCACAATTTTAGCCGTTTTATCATTACTGCTAATACATGCTAATAGTTTTTCATGGCGTAAAGCATGCAGCTGAGGCACTTCATTTTCAACTTTCCGAACGACTTGGCTAGCCACTTCCTTCAGAGCCAATTCACGCAATTGCAGAATTTGTTCCGATTTAAAGAAGTTCTGCAAAGCCGTCTGAATCTTATCTGTCGTATAAATTTTTCCTTCCTTTAAACGTGCAATCAAATCTTCTGAAGTCAAATCGATATTCACGACTTCATCAGCTAATCGTAATACATTATCCGGAATGCGTTCCTGAACATCAATTCCTGTAATGCGTTTTACGTCTTCGTTTAAACTCTCAATATGCTGAATATTAACAGCCGAAATTACATTAATTCCAGCCTCCAGAATTTCCAAAACATCCTGCCAGCGTTTTTCATTTTTACTTCCTTCAACATTCGTGTGCGCTAATTCATCAACAATAACCACTTCTGGACGAAGATTGATAATCGCCTGAACATCCAATTCTTCTAATTCTTTTCCTTTATAAAAAATGGTCCGTCTCGGAATTATAGGCAAACCCGCTAATAATTCATGCGTTTCCTTCCGCATGTGGGTTTCGATGTAGCCAATTTTTACATCGATTCCGTTTTTCAATAACGAATGCGCTTCCTGAAGCATACGAAAAGTTTTGCCCACACCGGCACTCATTCCAATGTAGATTTTAAACTTCCCTTTTCGTGATTTCTGAATTAAATCGAGAAAGTGCTGTGCGTTATTATCTTTTTCTTCTTTCATATTTTATTGGGTAAAATGTTTTTTGTAAAATGTAAAATGTCTTGCGTAATGCTTAGTACATCTTACATTTTACAAAAAACATTTCACTAGACTAGAAACTAATCGCCAACGAAGTCGTTAAAAACGTATTCGTATCCGTTGGAAGATTATCTTTGTTTGTGAAGATTTCGTCTTTACTTGAAAGATTTCTGGCTTCAATTCTAAACATAATAGTATCAGTAACTAAGTAATCAAAGTTAGCTGAAAATCCGTAAGTTTTAAAACCATTTGGGGTTTCAGTCGCGATAATTACCCCTTTTTCGTCACTATAATATTCACCTCGTACTGCAAGCTGAATCTTATCAACTGGTTTGTATTGCAGAATCAAAACTGGCGAAAACCAAGTGTCATATTTGTTACTATTTTTAGCCGATTGCTGAGATCCAATATCAAAACCAGCTGTAATATTTGTCTTTTCCGTTACTTTAAACTGTCCATAGAAATTATTAAAATAACGCCATTTTTTGTCAATATCCGGCTGTTCATTTCCAACATAAGTACTCCAGTTCAAAGTAACCCGATCCGACGGTTTGTAGGTAACCTGAGTTCCAAAAGCAGGCGTTTGATTTCCTTCGACTTTCTCAATTCTCTGCCAGCCATTCAAGTACATACCCGCCAAATACCATTCTCCAGATTCTGATGTATAACCAATTTTAACTCCCGTTTCATAATAAGGCGAATTCTCAGCCAAAATACTTCTCGTTAAAGTCTGACAGTCTTTTCCAATCGCACTCTCAAAACCAATATGCGAAGGCATAATTCCCGCATCAACCCATAAATTATGGTTTTTCGAAATCTTTACACCAACATTCGCTTCGTAAACATTTTTCAATAAACCTTGTTCGGCAGACATATTATACTCAGCATAAGTTCCCGCCATCAAAGCAAAATTTCCCCGAATATTTTCTTTCGAATAATTCACTTTCGCCATTCCTAAATTCAGGTTTACCTCGTTACTTTTATTATAGCTGTAAAAAAAGTTTGGCCGAGTATGATTTTCCGGTTTCACGAAATCATAACTATAATAAGTGTCTACATATCCTGAAAACGTAAACGGACTTTTAGATGCTGACTGTGCATGTAAATTGCTAAAACCAAAAGCGATTAAAGCAGTAAGTATTATTTTTTTCATTTTTGTGGTATTCAATTATTTATTTAATAGATTTTTTAGGAGCTAATCCCGCTATCCGTTTCAATCTTTTGTGCCGAACCCCGGCACAAAAGGATTTCCACTACTATCGGGGCTAGGGCATTTGGGGTAAAAAGGTGTTTTTCGTTTCCTGCAAGGTTTTCAAAACCTTGTAGGGATTTAATTTTAAAGTTTTTGATTTAAGGGCTTGTTTTGTCATTTCGACGTAAGGAGAAATCACACTAGAAATTCCGTCTAGTGAATCGCCAATCTTTGTCGAGCTACTCGTGGAGATTCCTCGTTCCTCGAAATGACAAACGTTGTGGTTACGGTACAATAATTTCTAATGAGTTTATCATGCCTACAAGGTTTTAAAAACCTTGTAGGAGAAAAACCTTAGTCCCGATAGCTATCGGGATAGCGACTCAGAACCTCAGAAACTTTTCTAGCGAAGCTGATCCAGCGCCACATTCAATTCCAAAACATTTACCGTTTCAGGCCCAACAACAGCCGTATTAATTTTAGATTCAACCAAAGATTTTACTTTAGTTTCATCCAGTTTTCTTTCTTTAGCAATTCGTTTTACCTGAATCAAAGCGCCTTGTGGAGAAATATTCGGATCTAAACCGCTTCCTGAAGCTGTAACCATATCAGCTGGAATATCAGTTTTTTTCAAGTAAGGATGAACCAGTAAAAGCGTGTCAATTCTTTTTTGAACCAAAGCCAGATATTCGGCGTTGCTTGGACCTTTATTACTTCCGGCACTTCCAGCAGCATTATAATCAACAGCCGAAGGTCTTCCCCAGAAATAATTCGACTTATCGAATTTCTGACCAATTTTTTGATAACCAACCACTTTTCCGTTAACCGAAATCGTTTCTCCTTTCCCTTGATTTGGAGCAATTTGTGCGATTCCGTAAATCGCTAAAGGATAAATAACCGCAAACAAAATCAAAGTAAATACGGTAAGTTTTAATAGTGAAAATATAGTTTTCATGTTTTTAGTGTAAAATGTTAGATGTAAAAAGTGATTTGTAAATTGTTAGATGTAAAATGTAGATTTTTCATCATTTCACATTTTACAAATCACATTTCACTACATAAAAAGAGTTACTAGTAAATCAATTACTTTAATTCCGATAAAAGGAACAATCAATCCGCCAAAGCCATAAATCAAAAGGTTTCTTTTTAAGATAGCACTTGCTCCAATTGGACGATAATCAACCCCTTTCAGCGCAAGCGGAATCAAAATCGGAATGATAACTGCGTTGAAAATTACAGCCGATAAAATCGCACTTTCAGGGCTATGCAAGTGCATAATATTCAAACCTTGAAGCGCAGGAATCGCAGTAATAAAAAGAGCAGGAACAATAGCAAAATATTTCGCAACGTCATTTGCAATAGAAAAAGTAGTTAAAGTACCTCGAGTCATTAAAAGCTGTTTTCCAATTTCAACAATCTCAATTAGTTTCGTTGGATCATTGTCAAGGTCGACCATGTTTCCGGCTTCTTTCGCTGCTTGAGTTCCGCTGTTCATCGCTACTCCAACATTGGCTTGAGCCAAAGCCGGAGCATCATTTGTTCCGTCCCCCATCATGGCAACCAGCCTTCCTTCAGCTTGTTCTTTCTTGATGTAATTCATTTTATCCTCAGGTTTAGCTTCGGCAATAAAATCATCAACACCGGCAGCTTCGGCAATAAATTTAGCCGTAAGCGGATTATCACCTGTAACCATAACCGTTTTGATTCCCATTCTTCGCAAACGCTCAAAACGTTCTTTCATTCCAGTTTTTATAATATCCTGAAGTTCGATAACACCTTGAATTTCATTATTTTTGATTACAACTAATGGTGTTCCTCCGTTAGACGAAATAGAAATTACTTGCTGTGCTGTATCTTCAGGGAAAGAATTTCCAGCTTGCTGTGCAATATTTTTTGCAGCATCTTGCGCTCCTTTTCTAATGTTGGTTCCGTCTTTTAATACAACTCCGGAAGTTCTGGTTTCGGCAGTAAATTTGATGGTATGTGAAATATCAGAGGTAGTTTGTAAAAAGCTTGCTTTAACTTCATTTTTTACATCGATCATCTCACTCAACTCTAAGATACTTTTTCCTTCAGGAGTATCATCTGCAAGAGAACTCAAAACAGCCGATTTCACGAAATCATCAAAAGAAATTCCTTTTGTTGGATAAAAATTGGTTGCTTTTCTGTTTCCGATAGTGATGGTTCCGGTTTTATCCAAAAGTAATACGTCAATATCTCCGGCAGTTTCCACCGCTTTTCCAGATTTTGTAATTACGTTGGCACGCAATGCTCTGTCCATTCCGGCAATCCCAATCGCAGAAAGCAAACCTCCAATTGTCGTTGGAATTAAGCATACAAACAAAGCAATAAAAGCCGCAATCGTGATGGGTGCATTTGCATAGTCGGCAAACGGTTTTAGCGTAACGCACACAATCACGAAGATTAAGGTAAATGCGGCTAATAAAATGGTTAAGGCAATTTCGTTTGGCGTTTTCTGACGACTCGCACCTTCAACCAAAGCAATCATTTTATCTAAAAAGCTTTCGCCAGGTTCAGAAGTTACGATTACTTTTATTTTATCAGATAATACTTTTGTCCCGCCGGTTACAGATGATTTATCACCACCTGCTTCCCGAATTACAGGAGCACTTTCTCCGGTAATCGCACTTTCGTCAATGGTTGCCAATCCTTCGATAATTTCTCCGTCAGTTGCAATTAAATCGCCTGATTCACAAACGAAAATATCTCCTTTTTTCAATTCTGATGAACTGATATTTTTGATTTCTCCATTTGGTAAAATCTGTCTTGCCGGAGTTTCTTCGCGTGTTTTTCTTAAACTATCGGCTTGTGCTTTTCCTCTGGCTTCAGCAATAGCTTCAGCAAAGTTGGCAAACAAAAGTGTCGCTAGTAATATTAAAAACACAATTAAATTATAAGTAAAACTACCTTGGTCAGTTGCTCCCATTAAAATGGAAACACAAACAGCAAACATAATGGCAGTTCCTATTTCTACGGTAAACATTACCGGATTTTTAATCATCAATTTTGGATTAAGCTTCACAAAAGATTGCACTAAGGCTTCTTTTACCTGTTTGCTTTCAAACAATGATGCGGATTTATTAGTTGTCATTTTTTTGAATGTTATTTATTAAGCTAATATTTATTTTAAACACATAGAGACATAGATTTTTACTTTGAGAGTTAGGCATTTCACTTGCATGCAAACACATAGCTATGTGTGAAAAACTAGTTTTTTTAATACTCTTTCTGTCTGTTTTGTTTTGCTATGTTTCTATGTGTTTAAAATATTCAGCATTTTTATTTTAGTGTGAAATATTCTGCCAATGGACCTAAAGCCAAAGCTGGAAAGAATGATAAAGCAGCAATAATTGCGATTACGGCGAAAACCATAATTCCGAAAATCGTAGTGTCAGTTTTTAAAGTTCCTGCACTTTCCGGAATGTATTTTTTATTCGCCAATAATCCTGCAATTGCCAATGGCCCAATGATTGGAATGAAACGGCTTAACAGTAATACAATTCCTGTAGTGATATTCCAAAAAGGATTATTATCTCCTAAACCTTCAAAACCAGAACCGTTGTTGGCAGCACTTGAAGTGTATTCGTATAACATTTCAGAGAATCCGTGATTGCCAGGATTGTTCAGCCAGCCTGTTGCGTTTCCGCTAAACCAATAACCCATTGCGGTATCATGCGCTGCAAAATAAGAAGCTATCGCTGTTCCGGCTAAAATCAATAAAGGATGAAGAATCGCAATAAAGGCTGCAATTTTAACTTCGCGTGCTTCGATTTTCTTCCCTAAAAATTCAGGAGTTCGGCCCACCATTAAACCGGAAATAAATACAGCCAGAATAATGAAAATATAAAAGTTCAGGATTCCAACGCCACAACCTCCGTAAAAGGCGTTGACCATCATGGCAAGCAATTGCATTGCTCCGGAAATAGGCATAGAACTATCGTGCATGCTGTTTACAGAACCTGTAGAAATTACAGTTGTGGCAATACTCCAGAAACCTGACATTGCTGGGCCAAAACGAACTTCTTTTCCTTCCATCGCTCCGGTTGCTTGTGCGATTCCCATTTTTTCGATAGCAGGATTTCCGTTGATTTCACTCATAACTGTTGGAACAACTAAGAGTAAAAAACCAACTGTCATTACACCAAATATGATGTTTGATAGTTTTCTTTTGTTGAGGTAAAATCCAAGAGCAAAAATCATCGCAAACGGAATAATCATTTGCGCCCAAAGTTCAACTCCGTTAGTAAAATAAGTTGGATTTTCTAATGGATGCGCTGAGTTGGCTCCAAAAAATCCACCACCATTTGTACCAATATGTTTGATAGCAATAAATGCTGCGGCTGGCCCGCGAGAAACTTCTACATGATCGCCTTGAAGTGTTGTAATAGCATCTTTACCTTCAAAAGTCATTGGAGTTCCGCTAAATATTAGTGCAATAGCCACAATTGCTGAAAGCGGTAATAAAATACGAGTACAGCTTTTGATGAAATAATTGTAAAAATTACCCAATTGTTCTGTTGTTCTTTCTTTCATTGCTGTAAAAATCATAGCGGCAGCAGCCATTCCGATACCGGCAGAAACAAATTGAAGGAACATCAAGACGATTTGGGAAAGATAAGAAACCCCGCTTTCACCTGAATAATGCTGTAAATTACAATTGACTAAAAATGAAATAGCCGTATTAAAAGCCAGATCAGGCGTCATAGATGGATTATTATCTGGGTTAAGAGGTAAAGAACCCTGAAATAATAAGACAAAAAAGCAAAGAAAGAACCAAACCATGTTGATACTTAAAAGTGCTTTTAAGTGCTGTTTCCAGTTCATTTCTTCAGCTGAATTAATGCCGCTGATTTTAAAAATAAATTTTTCAATTGGATTGAAAATCGGGTCAAGAAGTGTTTTATTTCCTAAATAAACTTTAGCAATATATTTTCCTAATGGAATCGCTAAAACAATGGTGAGGAGAAAAATACCAATGACGCCAAGTAACTCTGTGTTCATATTATTTAATTTTAGATTGTTGATTTTAGATTTTAGAGCTCTTTGAAAGAATCTTAAATTCTAAAATTCTTTTTTTAAAATTTTTCGGGTTTGATTAATACATAAATCAAATACACGAAAACGGCGATTGAAATGATAAATAGTGCAGTCATGATTTAGATTTTTTCAAAGAATTCAACTGACAGAAAACAAATTGCAAACAGTAAGACTGCTAAAGCAAGAAGAAGGATTGTGACCATGATTTTTATTTTAGATTTTTGAGTTCAGATTTCAGATTAGTGAACCGATTAACCGATTAAACACCAGAGGCATTGACCTGCTTGATATATTCCGCTTTAAGCGTTTGAGGAAAAAGATGAGAAATATTGCAGTGGCGCATTTCCATAAAAGACGAAACTGAAAAAACATACACATTAGAAATGGCATTTTTAGTTTCGATGCTTCCGGTTATAAACAAACGTTCGGCAAGAGCCAGACATTTTTTAGCTCTTACTATATTTCCAGAAATAATAGATTTTTTGGTTATCTCAGCAAACCGTTCGGCTTGTTTGTAGATTGAGGTTACTTGATTTTTCATGAGAATGAATTTTTATGTTCTTCCTCCTTATGCCAAAATATGTTCCGAAAAAATGAAGTTGTAGCTAAAGTGCTGTCAATAAAAGGGATGTAGTTTTGTGCCAAAAATTAGGCATAAAAAAAGCCTATCAAAATGATAAGCTTTTATTGAAATGATAGGTTTATTTAATTATGAATTGTAATCTTCTTTGAATTTTATTTTGCAATTGTTATTGAATTTGATATTCTTCCAGTTTTCTATATAAAGTCGCAATTCCAATTTCTAATAATCTAGCCGTTTCGGCTTTATTTCCTTTTGTATAATTTAAAACCTTTTGAATATGAAGTTTCTCAACGCTCTGCATCGAGAAAGCCGACATTGATTTGCTGGTTTTTTCCGTTTGATTTTGCATTTCATAGGGAAGAACATCCGAAGTTAAAGTATCTCCATTACTCAAAATAACCGATCTTTCGATAATATTTTTTAGTTCACGGATATTTCCCGGCCAGGAATAATTTTCTAATTTCTGAATAAAATCATCTGAAATCGATAATGTTTTTTTATTTGTTTTTTCAGAAAATTGTTTGACAAAATAATTAACCAGCAACGGAATATCTTTAACTCTTTCTTTTAACGAAGGAAGTTTAATTTCGAAAATATTCAAACGAAAATACAAATCAGAACGGAAACGATGTTCGTCACTTTCTGTTTTTAAATCTCTGTTTGTAGCAGCAATTAATCTGAAATTTGATTTTTTTGGAGTCGTGTCTCCAACCGGAATATATTCAGAAGTTTCTAAAACACGCAATAATTTTGCCTGAAGATCTATCGGCATTTCTCCAATTTCATCTAAGAATAACGTACCGCCATTAGCTTCTTCAATAAAACCTTTTTTATCTTTTAAAGCTCCCGTAAAAGCGCCTTGTTTATGACCAAAAAGTTCGCTTTCTAAAATTGCTGCGCTGAACGTACTGCAGTTTAAAGCCACAAAAGATTTTCCTGTACGATTGCTGTTTTCGTGAATCGCCTGTGCAAAAACTTCTTTTCCGGTTCCAGTTTCTCCGGTTAATAAAACAGTCGAATCAGTTTTGGCGACTTTTTGGGCAAGATCAATGACTTGTTCGATTCCTTTTGATTTCCCAATTATGCTGGAAAAGGAATATTTATCTCCAATACGTTTTTCAAGTTGTTGTACTTTTTTCTGCAAATGCACTTTTTCGACCGCTTTATAAAGAAGAGGAATAATTTTATCATTATCATCGCCTTTCACAATATAATCAAAAGCACCATTTTTCATGGCCTGAACGCCGTCAGGAATATTTCCAAAAGCTGTCAGCAAAATAACTTCCGTCAACGGAAAACTGCCTTTTATATTTTGAAGAAAATCAACGCCGTTTCCGTCAGGCAGTTTTACATCACATAAAACGACATCTATATCGTTTTGCTCCAGCTTCTTAAAACCCGATTTTAAATCTTTGGCTTCAAAAACTTCGAAACCTTCTGATTTTACAATGCGTACCAGAAGACTTCTCAGTTTTTCTTCGTCGTCTATAATTAATATCTTGTTTGTCATTTACAGTGTTGCTAAAAATCAAAGTTGATTAAGAATTACAAATTTAGCTTTAAAATCATTTGCCTTTTAGGATTCAAAATATAAATTTGGTTTCAAACATTATAAATCTATTAACACCGAAGAATTTAGGATTCGTAACAAATGAATTAATTTTGTAAAAAGACATTTATTACATGAAAGACCCGATTTCAATCTCCATATTAGAACTGGCTATTATTAACAATGATAGCAACGCAACTGAAACATTAAATAAAACAAAAGAAATTGCCCAGTTAACAGATATTTTAGGTTATAAAAGATTTTGGCTTGCCGAACATCACAATATGGCGCATGTGGCCAGTACTGCAACGGTAGTCCTGATTGGATATGTTGCCAGTCAGACACAAAATATCCGTGTAGGTTCAGGGGGAATTATGCTGCCTAATCATTCGCCATTAATCGTTGCAGAGCAATTTGGAACTCTCGAAACTTTATATCCCGGCAGAATCGATTTAGGTTTAGGAAGAGCTCCCGGAACCGATCAGCCAACTGCTGAAGCCATTCGAAAAGATTTTTTTGAACAGGCACAGCGGTTTCCGCAAAATGTATCTAAATTACAGGATTATTTTTCTGAGGGAAATGCTACTGCAAAAGTGCGTGCTTTTCCGGCTGAAGGAACAAAAGTACCAATCTGGATTTTAGGATCAAGCATGGAAAGTGCTTCCTTAGCAGCTTCTTATGGATTTCCATATGCGTTTGCAGGGCATTTTGCACCTCGTCAGATGCTACAAGCTTTTGAGTTTTATCGGAATAATTTTCAGGCTTCTGAATTTCTGGATAAACCGAAAACAATGGCTTGTGTAAATATTATTGCAGCGGATACTGATGAAGAGGCCGAAAAATTATCTACAAGTTTGTACCAGATGTTTTTGAATTTAATTCGAAATGACCGTAAAGGACTTCAGCCTCCTGTAGATTCACTTGATGCTATTATGAGCGAAGAAGAGCGTTTTCATGTCAATCAGATGACCGGAGGTTCATTTGTTGGAAGTAAAAAACAAATTGAAGCAGATTTGAAAAAATTCATTGATTACGCTAAAATTGATGAACTAATGATTACTAGTCCAATTTTTGATCATCAGGCAAAATTAAAAAGCCTGCGATTGACCAAAGAAATAATCGATGAATTGAATGCAAAATAAATAGCTGTAAAATTAAAAGAGAGGCCTTTCGAGCCTCTCTTTTTATAGTTTTAATTTTCCTTCAACACCTATATCTGCAGTATTTCCAAATAATGCTGACCCTGCCATTTTAAGTAATGAAATAACTTTTCCGTCTTTTGTGTCCCAGTAATAAGCATCTGATGGTACTACTTTTATAACTGTAACATTTGGGTCGTTTTTGCCTTCTTCAAACCAGGCTTTTGCAACCGGAGTCCATAATTCGTCAATTATCGATTGATCTTTATATATCGATGCTGTACCGTAAATAGAAATGTATTGAGAACTTGAATTGTTAGCAAAAAACAACTGAACCTGATTGTCTTTTAAAATTTCAAAATTCTTATTGCTGTTCGCAGAACTAATAAACCATAAATTTCCGTCATCATCAATATCCTGGATACCCATTGGTCTTGATTGAAGAGGTGTTTTTGTTAGTTCAGTTACAAAAATTCCTGTTTTAATTTCTTTTACTAATGAAATTATTTTTTCTACTGCTTCTTTATTATTTAAATCTTTATGCATGATATATCTTTTTATAATTTAATCCAAATCAATTTTTTCTGCTGTCCAGTCAACTGCAAGTAAATAATCTTCTTTTTTGAAACCTTTAAATTCTCCCGGCATGACCGTATTAAAAACTTTAGTAAAATTGATCATTCTCTGACAATCTGTTACGATTGCAGCACGAGTCCATTTCGTAATGTTTTTAATGCTTAATAAAGCTTCGTGTAACCATGCACCTAATGTGAAATCGGTTGGGGAATTATCAAAAAACAATAAATAATTGAGTTGTGGAGTATCGTGAATTAAAAGTCTGACTTCTGATGTAACAAAATCAACATCGCCTTTAACTATGTGACCAGCTGTCTTAAAGCCAATCATATTTGCTGGTAATTCTTTAATTTTTTCAATCATAACATTTTAATTTTAGCAGGTTAAATTTCATTTTTCACAAAATTAAAGTAAAGGCTGCGTTTTGGTTTATGTAAATAGCTGATAATCTTACATAATTTCAATGTTTAGAACAAAACAGCTTGTAAAAGGTTTTTATGAATACTAAAGACTACTTCTCAAAAAAGCATTAAATTAGCTATATCATTAATATCAAATCCAGATTATGCTTAAAAGAATTTTAGTTGGTGCCGCAATTGTAGTTGTTATTCTGCTTGCTTTCAAATATTGCGAATTTAAAAAAGGTGACGATTCTACAATCGATTATAATACAAACCTAATTCAACAGCAAATTTTGAATGTTGGAAAACTTGTTGTTACTGAAGGGCATTTTTCTGAAGTCATCACCTATAAAAATCAGCAGAAGTATTTGATGGATATGATTTCTTTTGAAAAGAAAGCACTTATTGTGGTAAACGCAAATGTTACAGTTGCCTACGATTTGCACAAAATGAAATATGATATTGACGAAAAAAACAAAACAATTACAATCCTCAATATCCCGAAAGAAGAAATTACAATCAATCCTGATATTCAGTTTTATGATGTGGAGCAAAGTAAACTGAATCCTTTTACGGGAGATGATTACAATAAAATCAATAAATCCGTAAAAGCCAATCTGGCTAAGAAAATTGAAAAATCTACACTTAAGACGAATGCCCAAAACAGATTAATAAGCGAATTGTCTAAGATTTTAATTCTAACAAATTCAATGGGCTGGAAATTAGAATATAATGGAAAAACCATTGAGTCGGAGAGTGAGCTTAATCAGGATTTGAAGTTGTAATTTTAAGAATTAGAGGTTTTGCAATATTGTCATTTCGACGAAGGAGAAATCACACTAGAAACTCCGCAATCAAAATCGCCAATTTTTGTCGAATTCCGAGTGTCACTTCTGACTAGCAATGTGACTGTTTGCTTGGCAAAAAACTTTGCGACTTTGTGTCTTTGCGAGATTAAAAAACCTATGTGCAATAATTTAAACTGCTTCCTTATCAAAAATCAAATTTAGCCCACCAGCAATTAAATGGGCAATTTCCGGACGTTTTTCTTTCAATTGCTCCAGATAAACCAAGGCTTCCTGTAAAAGCTGTTTCTCATCCGAATCTTTTAAAAGTTCAGTAATTTCAACTGAAAGTAACCAATCAGCAGGATGATCTTTTTTTAGTTTTTCAAAAACAGATTTTAGATCAGATTTAGAATCATTATTATTTCGGATATTTCGAACAGTCGAATATAAAATTTCTAAATCATCACGTTCATTTGTATGTTTTGCTTTTATGGTTTTAGTTGTAGGAACAATATTAATCAGATCAAAACTATTCACATCGGCTGGACCGGAAAAAGCAGAAACCACTTTTTTACCAATTGCCATATCGTAATTGCCCCATTCCGGCTGGAACAGAATCGTATCGCCATGCGTAACAGTACAATTTCTAAAACTAATCAGGATAATTTCTCCATGAAGATTTCTTGAACCGGTAATAATTTCTCCTTCAACTATGATATTGCCTTCAAATTCCAGTTTAATAGTTTCGTTTTCTACGATGCTGTACGCCTGCAAATCCTTCGGACTCATGTCTTCTATGGCTAAATTGAAACCTTTGAGTTTTCCAATCGGGCTTCCAAATCCGTGTGAGTGGGTTAAAATTCCGTGGCCTACCAATTCTTTTTCACGGTATGATAAAGCTGTTTTTCCGGTTGTCTGAATGTAGACCGGTTTTCCTTCTTCTTCAATAACATTAGTAAAAACGCCTGAAATTTGTAAACCGGTACTCAGTTCTATAGTTCCCAAAGCATTCGATTGAATCAGTTTTTGAATCCCGGACAAACCTCCGGTTCTTAAAGCCATTTTATTTGCAAATTCTTCTAAAATCAGACTCAGATGCGAGAAAGTTGGTGTTACATACAATTGAGGCTGTAACTGTGTAATATCAAAATTTTGATTGGCAGCAGAAATATTATAAGGGATTTTCTTCACATTATCCGTCATGCACCAGGCACTTTCTCCAATGGAAGAAAGTAGTCCGGCGCCGTAAATTTTAGGATTTTCGATAGTTCCGATTAAACCGTATTCAACCGTCCACCAGTGTAGATTTCGAATTTGGGCCATTTCGGATAATTCCCCCATATTGTTTTGCAAATTGGCCACAGCTTTTTCGGCTTCATCAATTTTTTCCTGAGGCGTGTCTTCGGCTTCTTTTAAAATTGACAACAGTCGAATAGCCTCATACATCTGATAATCTTTATGAGATGAAATCGCTTTACAGCCAATTTCTCCAAAACGGCGCAGGTATTCCGCATATTCTGGATTCGCGATAATAGGAGCGTGGCCGGCACCTTCGTGAATAATGTCAGGAGCGGGAGTGTATTCAATATGTTCTAATTGTCTGATATCCGAAGCGATAACCAAAACATTATAGGCCTGGAATTCCATAAAAGCGTTTGGTGGAATAAACCCGTCTACGGCAACTGCTGCCCAGCCAATTTCAGTCAGAATTCGGTTCATCCCATACATGCTTGGAATGGAGTCAATCTCAATTCCTGTTTTTTTCAAACCATCCAAATACGAATGATGGGCCACTTTCGATAAATAATCTACATTTTTACGCATCACATAACGCCAAACCGCCTGATTAATTGGAGTATAATCACCATAATCCTGTGGTTTGATGAATTGCTTTAAATGTTTAGGCAGTTTTTCTAATAATGGATTTGTTTCAATCGTTGAATTCATTTGGAATAGCTGTAGGTTGTAATTGTAAAATTACGATTTTTTGGTGTTTAAAATAACTTATTCGATTATGAATTTCTTTAATACGTGTGGTTTATTGTAAAATTAATAACTTTTTGAAGTTTTTTATCTCTTCTGGGTAATTTTGAATGCAGTTGTGAATTTTCTAAATAAATCAGAGAACAAAAAATAACAATAAAATACTTAGTTTTACAGAAAGTATAATTTCAGGTATTCACAAGTATGAAAGTTTTTTTTGTCATTTTAGCTATAGTAGTTCTGTTTATTTTAGGAATACGATATTTTTTATTCAGGATAGGGGATCCGGTAAACAGCAAAGTCTCTGATTCGTATTTTTATCACTACAGAAAAAATTTGATTGTGCATTCGCCGATGGGAAATTGGTTTGAATTGGGCTATTTTGAATCTGATGCCGATGTAAAATCTTTTCAGCCAATCAACAGGGATTTTGGAAAAGATAAAAAGGACGTTTTCTGGAAAGGAAGAAAACAAAATGTTGATTATGCAACGTTTCAGGTTGATGCTTCTGGAATTATTAAGGATAAAAACCATGTGTATACGACGAACGGAAAAGAATATAATTTTTTAGGAATCATTACAGATGCAGATCCTAAAACCTATCAATTATTAGATCCGTCTTTGCCTGAACACAAACGTCAAAGCTGGAATAAGGATGTTAATTCGGTTTTTTATAGAAGTAAAAAGATACAAGGAGATCCGGCTACTTTCAGACCTTTAAATGATGGAATAGCTGTAGATGCAAATTATATTTATTCGATTATTCATGAAAGAGGTGAGGGTATGTACCTACTGGATGTTGATGAGGTTATTCAAAAACATAAAATGATTGATGGCAAAATACAGGTAATCAACGACACGTATGTACAAATTGGAAATTCAATTGTTTCTGCTTTTACTAAAGATGAATTTACGCTTCATACTTTCGAAATTATCAAAAACAGTAAAGAAATCGACTATTTTACAATAGTTGTTAATGATACCTTGATTTATAAAGGAATAGAATGTCCGGATGTTGATATCGAATCTTTTGAATCATTAGATTATGGTTATTCAAAAGACAATAGAAACGTGTTTTATAATGGCAAAAAAATAATTGGAGTAAGTCTTACGGGGTTTGAAATTATTTCTCCGGATTATTCCAAAGATAATCAGCATGTTTATTATAAGAATGAAGTGGTTAAGGGAGCCAATCCAAAAAGCTTCAAAAGAACTTCTGAAAATGATGTTTGGGAAGATGGTAAAAACAAATACAAGAACGGAAAAATTATAAACTAATTTATAGTATGGAACAAAAAATACCATTGCCGCCTTTTACTTTAGAAACGGCAATTCAAAAAATTAAAATGGCAGAGGATGCCTGGAACAGTCAGGATCCGGAACGGGTTTCAAAAGCGTATACCGTTGATAGTGAATGGCGAAATCGCGATCAGTTTATAAATGGAAGAGAAGAGATTGTCTCTTTTTTGACTCAGAAATGGAAAAAAGAGTTGCACTATAAACTTAAAAAAGAATATTGGGCACATACTGAAAACCGTATTGGTGTCAGATTTGAATATGAATATCAGACTGCTGAAGGCAATTGGTTTAGAGCGTACGGTAATGAAAACTGGGAATTTGATGCTAATGGACTCATGCAAAAAAGATTTGCGAGTATCAATGATATTCAGATTAATGAATCTGAGAGGAAATTGAAATAAAATTTTTAAACCTATGAAAATAACGACTGTTTAACAATCGTTATTTTCATAGTTCAATTTCTCCATTTTATCCTCGTAACTTTCAGTTTCTTTTTTGGTCATACGAACTTCTTTCAGCGTTACTTTTAATTGCTTTTTACTGTCAGGACTTATCCATATTCCGTTAAAATTAGTTCCTTCTTTCTTTAAAATCATAGCTCCTGAAAACCCATACTCGACTAATGCAAATTGGTTTTCATTCTTTTTATTTTGGGTAATGTCTAATTGTATCCAGCTTCCGGATTTATCGTAACGGTACATTGAAGTGTACATTATATCCGCTGTACAAGGATTTTCTTCTTCTTTTATATAAAATGTGACGGCTATTTTTCCGTCAATAGTGCCTTTGTACAGCATGCTTTTGGCAGATTGTGCCTTTGTGGCGATAGCAAAGAACATACAAAGTAGATTACAAACAATAATTAGTTTTTTCATATTTAGTAATAAAGTTTTATTGAATTTATATTGTTCTTTTATTGATTTCCCTGATTTCTGAAATATTCAATTTTATAATTGAACATGTAGGCCATATTAGCTGCACGAACTTTTGCTTCTTCGGCTAATTTTCCAACAAATAAAGAATCAACTGTTTCTGTAAAAATTTCCATCCAGCGATCAAAATGTGCTTGGTCTACAGGTAAATGTTTGTGTGGCGGAAAAGGGCTTCCGGAATACGTATGTTCTTCTAAAAGCAAAGTCTGCCAGAAACGGTACATTTTTTCTAAATGTTCCGGCCATCTTCCCGTCATTTTTTCATTAAAAATAGGCCCGATCAAATCATCGTTTTGTACTTTTTCGTAAAATGTATTGACTAAAAGTTTTATGTTTTCTATATTTGAAATATCCTGCAATGCCATTGTTGTAAATTAAATTTTCAACTACAAAAATACGATATAACCCCTTCTTTATTTGCTGATATTTATCATAACAGCATATTTTGTTTAACCAATTAACTGCGTAAACAAATCCTGATTATCGTTCAGATAATGAAATTCGAAGCCATTTTTGGTCATATTCATTTTAATGGCTTTAATGTCTTTTTTGTTTTTCAATTCTAATCCAACTACAACAGAACCAACTTCGCGGTTGTTCTTTTTGTGAAACTGAAAATAGGTAATGTCATCATCAGGTCCCAAAATATTGTTTACGAATTCTTTTAAAGCGCCCGGACGCTGCGGAAACTGAATCATAAAATAATGCATCAATCCTTCGTAAAGCAAGGAGCGTTCTTTTATTTCGGCTGTTCTTTCGATATCATTATTGCTTCCGCTCACGACACAAACTACAGTTTTGCCTTTTATTTTGTCTTTATAAAAGTCTAAAGCAGCAATTGTCAAAGCACCTGCAGGTTCTACCACCATAGCTTCTTCATTGTATAACCGTAAAATGGTAGTGCAGACTTTTCCTTCAGGAACCAGAATAATATCCTCCAGGTTTCGTTTACAGATTTCGAAAGTCATATCGCCAACTTGTTTTACCGCAGCTCCGTCAACAAACTTGTCAATGGTTTTTAAGACTGTATTTTTGTTTGCTTCGATGGAAGTTTTCATCGAAGGCGCTCCTTTTGGCTCGACTCCAATTATTTTTGTGTTCGGGCTTAAATGTTTAAATACCTCAGATAAACCGGAAGCCAGTCCGCCTCCGCCAATTGGTACAAAAACATAATCGATCGGCTGTTTGTAAGTGTCTAAAATTTCAAGACCAACAGTTCCCTGTCCTGCAATTACTTTTTCATCGTCAAATGGATGTATGAATTTTTTATGATTTTTAATAGCGTCAGCAGTGGCTGAGCCATACGCGTCATCAAAAGTATCTCCGGTAAGCACGATTTCAACAAACGATTTCCCGAATAACTGAACTTGTTTTACTTTTTGCTTCGGGGTAGTTTTGGGCATATAGATTTTACCTTTTATATGCAGCAAATGACACGAGTAAGCAACACCCTGTGCATGATTTCCTGCACTGGCACATACAATTCCATTCGATTTTTCTTTTTCACTCAACGAAGCAATCTTATTGTAAGCGCCTCTGATCTTATAAGAACGGACAATTTGTAAATCTTCTCTTTTTAATAAAATGGTCGATTTAAATTCGTCTGAAAGATTTAGGTTTTGTGTGAGCGGTGTGGCTGCAACAACATTTTCAAGTTGCTTTTTTGCATTAAGTACTTCGTTAAATAAATTCATAATATCAGTTTTTCTAAAATAAAAAACCTCCCGTTTTGGGAGGTTTCATAAATGTATGTTTACTTATTTATATAACATCCCGCTCATTACTGCTGAATTGCAATAATGTTGATAATAGCGATAATAATGTTATTAAAGTTTGTCATTTTTTGTTGTCTGAAGGACAAATGTATCAATTATTTTTTTACCTGTGGCGGATACTGAGCCAAAATTTTGTTTACAAAAGCAGCAATTTTTTCATCTTTTTTGTCAATGTTTCGCGTAAGTGTTCCCTGACCCTCACCCTGCCAGATCATTTCTTTCTTTTTGGCATCGATCAAATCGATATATAAAGTACCTTCTGTAGAAGTTGAAACACTTGTTTGGTTTCCTCCGTACATCATCCACGGATTCCATCCCCATCCCCAACCGTAGCCCCATCCGGCATTAAATTGGTTAACATTCACCTGCTCTCTTGATTTAGTAAAAATGTTTACTAATAAATCAGGATTCTCACTTTTAGTAAATCCTTTTGCCTGCATTTCGGCATCAATTGCGTGTAGAATGCGTCTTTTATCCAAATCAGAAATCTCTACTTTGTCAATTCCGGGTTTGAAGAAAGCATAGGTTTTATAAGGCGCAAAATCGACATTTTTATCGTAATCAGAATAAACAGTAACACTGCTGCATGAAGTAAGAATCAATAGCAGCAAAATCGGAACTAATTTGAATGTTTTCATAAATTTTAGTATTAAATGTTTTTGTTTTAGTTATAGTAAGCTTTCATCAACCAGATTAGGCAAAGTTACTTTTAATAAAGGCTGAACCTCCATTGCTCTTTTTATAGCAAAAACAGCACCTTCATTTCTAGCCCAGCTTCTTCTTGAAATTCCGTTGTTTACATCCCAGAAAAGCATTGACGTTAAACGTTTTGAAGCTTCTGTAGAACCATCAAGAACCATACCAAAGCCGCCGTTTATAACCTCTCCCCAGCCAACTCCGCCACCGTTATGAATGGATACCCAGGTTGCTCCTCTAAAACTGTCGCCAATCACGTTTTGAATGGCCATGTCGGCAGTAAAACGGGATCCGTCATAAATGTTTGAAGTCTCTCTGTATGGAGAATCCGTTCCCGAAACATCATGATGATCGCGCCCTAAAACAACAGCACCAATTTCACCTTTTGCAATTGCCTGATTAAAAGCTTCGGCAATTTTAATTCGTCCTTCGGCATCAGCATATAAGATTCTAGCCTGCGAACCTACAACGAGTTTGTTTTCCTGTGCACCTTTTATCCATTTGATGTTATCCTGCATTTGCTGCTGAATTTCATCCGGAGCAGTCTCAGCTATTTTTTCTAAAACTTTGCAGGCTATTGCATCCGTTTTTAATAAATCTTCCGGCTTTCCGGAAGTACAAACCCAACGGAAAGGTCCAAATCCGTAATCGAAACACATTGGTCCCATAATATCCTGAACATAACTAGGGTATTTAAAATCGATATTGTTTTCTGCCATTACATCGGCTCCTGCGCGGGATGCTTCTAATAAAAAAGCATTTCCGTAATCAAAGAAGTACGTTCCTTTTTCCGTATGTTTGTTAATAGCAGCTGCGTGGCGGCGTAAGGTTTCCTGAACTTTTTCTTTGAATAATTCAGGATTTTCAGCCATCATTTTGTTAGCGTCTTCAAACGAAATTCCAACCGGATAATAACCGCCTGCCCACGGATTATGAAGCGAAGTCTGATCGGATCCTAAATCAATTCTGATGTTTTCTTTGTCGAAACATTCCCAAACATCAACCACATTTCCCAAATAAGCAATAGAAACGGTTTCTTTTTTGGCTTTCGCCAAAGCGACTCTGGCAACCAGCTCATCTGTTGAGGTCACGACTTCATTTATCCATCCTTGTTCATGGCGAATTTTAGTAATCTTCGGATTTACTTCAGCACAGACCGTAATACAGCCTGCAATATTTCCTGCTTTTGGCTGTGCACCCGACATACCGCCAAGACCGGAAGTTACAAATAAACTGCCTTCCGGATTTAGTTTTATTTTTCTAAAACCATTCAAAACCGTGATTGTAGTTCCGTGTACAATTCCCTGTGGGCCAATGTACATATAACTTCCTGCTGTCATTTGCCCGTATTGCGAAACGCCCAGAGCGTTCATTTTTTCCCAATCATCAGGTTTTGAATAATTCGGGATTACCATTCCGTTGGTAACCACAACTCTCGGCGCTTCTTTATGTGAAGGGAATAATCCCATCGGATGCCCTGAGTACATGGTCAAAGTTTGCTCATCTGTCATTTCAGACAAATACTGCATCGTCAGTAAATATTGTGCCCAATTCTGAAAAACAGCTCCGTTTCCGCCATACGTAATCAATTCATGCGGATGCTGAGCCACAGCATAATCCAAATTGTTCTGAATCATATGCATAATCGCTTTTGCCTGCAAAGATTTTCCCGGATATTCGTCAATTGGTCTCGCATGCATTCTGTAATCAGGACGAAGACGATACATGTAAATACGTCCGTAGGTTTCTAATTCTTCTGAAAATTCAGGAATTAATTCGGCGTGATGTTTTGGATCAAAATAACGTAAAGCATTTTTCAGCGCCAGTTTTTTTTCTTCTGCTGAAAGAATTTCTTTTCGTTTCGGAGCATGATTAATTGCTGGGTCGTACGTTGCCTTTGGAGGTAAGATATTTGGAATTCCTTGTTGTATTTGTTCCTTGAAAGTCATTTTTTTGATTTTTGGATGTTAGATTTTTAGACTTCTTAGATTTTCTGAAGTTAAAATCAAACAGCTGTTTTAATTAGGTTAGTGCAATTTTAAATTTGTCGTAAAGAATTATCTAATTCTTAAATTGACACATTTTCTAATTAAAAAAACTAGGGATAACGGATATCCGACCTGTGATAGGATTTGTGGATTGTAATCCTAAATTTTCTTGAGTGAATATCCATTTTAGATTATTAGACTTCTTAGATTGTTAGATTTCGAAAAATGGAACAATCTCTTTTTATTTGACTCAGGGATTGCTGGTTTTTAGACAATAAAAAGATCTAAGATCTAAGAAGTCTAATAATCTAACAATCTATTTCCTTATTTCTCCCGTTCGTTTATCAAAACCATACGGACAATGACGACAGCCGCTTTTGCAGCAGTAACCACGTTTTAAGTGATGTTTTTCAGTAAAGCATTTGTAACCTTCGGGAGTATAATAAAAATCTTCGCCTTCTATTAATTTATTTTCATTACTTTGCTCTTTCATAAATCTGTTTTTCGTCAAATTTGGATTTTATTAAAATCAAAAACATCGATTAATTATGATTTTAATGAAATCAAACAATTCTACAAGTACAAATTTATAAATTTTACAGCCAATGTTTGTGATTGTTGTTAAATATTTAATTCCGAAAGGATATAGCGGAATGGCTGTATTTCCTTTTATTTTGGTAAAATATGATTTCAATAAAACAAACGGAGTTTTTCTAAATCACGAAAAAATACATTTGCGACAGCAGCTTGAAATGTTAGTTGTTCCATTTTTTATTTGGTATATTTTGGAATATCTAATTCGGTTGATTCAGTATAAAAACAAAGATTTAGCCTACCGAAACATCAGTTTTGAAAGAGAAGCGTACAGTAATGAAATCGATTTAAGTTATCTGAAAAGAAGATCTTTTTTTAAGTTTCTGCATTACATCAAATTAAAATGAATCCAGTTTTCAATCAACCTGTAAATATTCAGTTTAAAAACGATATTTCTTTGACAATAAAGCGTGAAGACCTGATTCATCCTTTTGTTTCCGGGAATAAATTCAGAAAGCTGAAATACAATTTGCCTCAGGCGAAAGCGGAAAACAAACAAACGTTGTTAACTTTTGGAGGTGCTTTTTCCAATCATATTGCTGCTGTAGCATTTGCAGGAAAAGAGCAGGGTTTTAAAACAATCGGAATCATTCGCGGTGAGGAACTTTTGGGTAAAATTGAAGAAAATCCAACGCTTAAATTCGCTCAGGAAAACGGAATGCAATTTGAATTTGTTTCGAGGGAAGAGTATCGTTTAAAAAACGAAGAATCATACATTAAAAATTTAAAAGAGAAATTCGGCGATTTTTATTTAGTTCCCGAAGGCGGTACAAACGAAATGGCGGTAAAAGGCTGTGAGGAGATTTTGACAGATGGAGATGCTGTTTTTAATTACGTTTGCTGCGCTGTCGGAACAGGCGGTACAATTTCCGGATTAATTAATAGTGCCTTAGCAAATCAGAAAATTTTGGGATTTCCGGCGTTAAAAGGTGACTTTTTACAAGATGAAATTCGTATTTTTGCAAAAAAAGATAACTGGAATTTAATTTCTGACTATCATTTTGGAGGTTATGGCAAGATAAATTTAGAATTAATTGAATTTATTAATGCTTTTTTTGAAGAAAATAAAGTGCCCTTAGATCCAATTTATACAGGAAAGATGGTTTTTGGCGTTATAGATTTAATCCATAAAAATTATTTTCCTGCAGATTCAAAAATTTTACTCATTCACACCGGCGGATTACAGGGAATTAAGGGAATGAATTTAAGATTGAAGCAGAAAAAATTACCAATACTCAAAATTGATGTTTAAAAAAATAATTGCACTTTTCGTAATCTCAGTATTGGCAAGCTGTTCTTCCAGCAAACCCACTATCGCAACAACTAAAAAGCAGGCGGCGGTTCAGAAACCCAGAACAGCTTCGGCTAAAAAAGGAGTTACTTCCAGACCAACTGCAAAATACCCTTCTAGAAATAATACAACCGAAGTAATTCAATCTACTTCAAAAACCGTTGTTACCAGCGATTTAATCAATAATTATGTGTTGCAGTACAAAGATATTGCCATGGGAAATATGAAAGCGTACGGAATTCCTGCGAGTATTATTCTGGCGCAGGGAATTTTAGAATCCGGGGCAGGAAGAGGCGATTTGGCTGTAACGGCGAATAACCATTTCGGAATTAAATGTCATAAAGACTGGCTTGGTGAAAGTGTTCGTCACGATGATGATTCGGCTCAGGAATGTTTTAGAAAATACAAGGAGTCAGCAGAATCCTATCGTGATCATGCTTTATTTTTGGTTGGAAAAAACCGATATGCAGTCTTATTTACCTATGAAAAAGACGATTATAAAGCCTGGTCAAAAGGGTTAAGGGCTTGTGGCTATGCAACAGATCCAAATTATCCGGATAAATTGATCAGTTATATTGAGCGTTACAATCTGCATCAGTACGATTGTCAGGTTACTGGAAAAAATTATACAGCAATTAATAATTCGGCACCAATAAGAAGTTCTTCAGGTACAGTTTCAAATTCAAACGATCCTAATTTATACGAAGTTCAAAAAGGAGATACTTTGTATTCGATTTCAAAAAAATTCAACATCCTGGTTGATGATTTAAAACAAAAAAATAATCTTTCAGATAATACGCTTTCAGTTGGACAAAGATTGAAAGTGAAATAATAATTATTAGTTGTTAATTGTAAATTATTAATGAATAAGAAAATTTCAATCTGTACTCTTATTTTAGCATTAACTTTAAGTGCTAGACTCTTCTGTGGAGTTTATATTCATGATGAATTTGCAGAGAGTCATTTCTTCATAAAACACAAACCGACTTGGAAATGGGAATTTTATTCTCCTCAGGGAATGTCAGACTTAAAATTTGAAGACCTTTCAAAAGAAAAACAAATCGAACAAAATATTTTAATGAATATATAAAAGATAAAGAGCTTAGTTTGTGATTTAAAATCTAATAATCTAAGAAGTCTAAAGATCTAATAATCTAAAAAAAAAATGATTTATAAAAGAAGTAGTCAGCTTTTTGCTGAAGCAGAAAAAGTAATTCCGGGAGGCGTAAATTCACCGGTAAGAGCATTTAAAGCAGTTGGAGGAACTCCGATTTTTGTAAAAAGTGCCAAAGGTGCTTATTTGTATGATGAAGATGGAAATAAATTAATAGATTATATCAATTCCTGGGGGCCAATGGTTTTAGGTCATGCCTATCAACCGGTTGTAGATGCGGTAATCGAAAAAGCAAAGCTAGGAACTTCATTTGGAATGCCGACAGAACTGGAAACCGAAATTGCAGCTTTGGCTGTTTCGATGGTTCCGAATATCGATAAAATTCGTTTTGTGAATTCTGGAACAGAAGCTTGTATGAGCGCTATTCGTCTGGCTCGCGGGTTTACAAAAAGAGATAAAATTGTAAAATTCGCAGGATGTTATCACGGACATTCTGATTCTTTTTTGATTCAGGCGGGAAGTGGAGCTGTAACTTTTGGTTCTCCAAACAGCCCTGGAGTTACAGAAGGAACTGCAAAAGATACGTTATTGGCAAAATACAATGATTTAGAGAATGTAAAAACGTTAATTGAAGCTAATAAAGGCGAAATTGCAGTAATTATCATCGAAGCAGTTGCCGGAAACATGGGTTGTATTCCACCTCAAAAAGGTTTCCTGGAAGGGTTAAGAGAATTATGTACAGCAAATGGAATCTTATTGATTTTTGATGAGGTAATGACAGGTTTCCGTTTAGCTCGCGGAGGAGTTCAGGAATTGTATAATATCAATGCTGATATTGTGACTTTCGGAAAAGTAATCGGTGGTGGATTACCGGTTGGTGCTTTTGCTGCCCGTGAAGAAATTATGAATCATTTAGCCCCCCTTGGTCCGGTGTATCAGGCTGGAACATTATCCGGAAATCCTTTGGCAATGGCTGCAGGATTAGCAATGTTACAAGCTTTAAATAATGATGCTGAAATATTTACACGTTTAGAAGAAAAGACGGCTTATTTAGAAGCAGGAATCAATAGGGTTTTAAAAGCGAATAATGTTGTTTTTACTATCAATAGAGTAGGTTCTATGATTTCGGTACATTTTGACGCAAATCCGGTAACCGATTTTCAAACGGCTGCAAAAGGAGATAACGAAACCTTCAGAAAATTCTTCCACGGTTTATTACAGGAAGGGGTTTATATTGCTCCTTCGGCATACGAAACATGGTTTATTACGGATGCTTTAACTTATGAAGATTTAGATTTTACGATTAATGCGATTGATAAGGTTTCGAAAACATTTTAGTAATTTATTATAAAATATAAAAAAAGCTTCAGGTTGATTCCTGAAGCTTTTTGAATTATTTTTTATCCTTTTTGTGTTCTTTCATTTTGTCTTTGTGCTCTTTTTGAATTGCAGTCCATTTTTTATACTGATCTGCATTTAGAATTGATTTCATTTTAGCATCATAAGCTTTATGATCTTCTTCCATCTGTTTTTTCATGGCAGTTTTTTCGGCATCAGTTGGTTGTTTGTCGCCTCTGCTTTTTTTCAGCATTGCCATTTTTGTACTTTTGTCAGATAAAAGTTCGCTGATTTGTTTTTGCTGATTAACACTTAAGTTTAAATCAGTTGATAGTTTTAGCAAATGTGCCGCATCGCGCTCCTGCTGACTTTTAAAATCACCTCTATGATGATCTTTTCCTTTGTGACCTTTATGGTCTTTTTTCAGAGCTGTCCATTTTGCATATTGATCAGCATTTAGTATTGCTTTTACTTTTGCATCTGTAGCTTCTTTTTCGGCTTTCATTTCTTTTTTAAAAGCTTGTCTTTCTTCAGTAGTAGGTTTTGTTTTCTTGTCTTTTTTTGCATCTTTAAATTTTTCTGCTTTAGCTCTTTTTTCTGCTAAAAGCTGTTTGAACTGTTCTTGTTGTTTTTTATCCAAACTTAATTCAGAAGTTAATTTTTGTAAATGCTTCTCACTACGTTGCTCCGGAGTTAACTTTTCTTTTTGGTCATGTGCCGTTTTCTGATTGGTTTCTTGTGCAAAACTTACTATTCCTACGAACAATAAAGCTGCGATAAATAATTTTTTCATAAGTCATTTTTTTTAGGTTTATAGGAATTAGACATTATCTTGTTTGTTAAGTTTAAGGCACTCAGCAGGTTTATCTTTTATTTAACAGAAACTACTAAGGAAAGTATAAATGGTTACGAAATGAAAAAGAGACCCGAAAGTCCCTTTTTTATAATAAATTTAATCGTTATTTCCTCTGTATTCTCTCATTCTGTCTCTCGCCTTATCTTTATTTTCTTCCTGATTTTTTTTCCATTTGGTGTATTGGTCGGCAGTTAATATCCCTTTCATTTTAGCATCATTTGCATCTGCTTCAGCTGTCATTTCTTTTCTCAGGGTTTCTCTCTGTTCAGGGGTTAGTTTTATACCTTTCTCTCTTTGCTCTTTTCTGGCTTCTCTTAGTTTTTCAGTTTTAGCACTTCTTTCTGCAATCAGTTGTTTTACCTGTTCTTGCTGTTTTGCGTCTAAAGTCAGATCTGTAGTTAATTTTTTCAGTTGTCTTTCATTTCGCTGTTCAGGTGTTAATCGCTCTCTTTGCTCACGGGCTGGTCTTTGATCCATATCACCACCATCTCCATCTTGTGCGAAACTTGTTATTCCAACGAATAGTAAAGCCGCAATAAGTAATTTTTTCATGATTTGTTTTTTATTGGTTTATGGATATAAGACAAAGAATAAAATAAAAGGTTTAATTATTTAACACAATTTTATTTTTTTATTTATTTGTAAGCTGCTCATGTTGCCTTTTTGTGGGTGTATTGGTTTTTTTGTGAATAATATAATAATTTCTACAGATGCCTGATTTTCTTCAAATATGATTTTAAATGCTTTAATAAAATAATTGTAATTGTCGTTTAATCCCTCAGTATTTATTTTAAAAGAAGAAAAATTCCATTTCGTTAGATTTTTTTTATCTAAAATGAATCTGAATTTTATAAGGATCAAATAAAAAATGATAAAGATCATACTTTGCTGTAAAAGAACTGTTTATCTTTATGATGAGATTAAATTTTTAAAATTTATGAGCAATTTATCACAATCACACCGAATATTATTTTTAAACACACTTGCTTTTGCAGTTTGTTTTGCCTGTTGGACTTTAAACGGGGTATTGGTTACTTTTTTAACTGATCAGAAAATATTCGACTGGAATGTAGTTCAGATAGGCTGGCTCTTAGGAATACCTGTACTTACTGGTTCACTTATGCGATTGCCAATGGGAATATTAACTGATAAATTTGGAGGTAGGATAGTATATTCCGCATTGCTTATTTTGGCTTCGATTCCTTTATTTTTATTGCCATTTGCGACTAATTTCTGGATGTTTGCCTTGTTGAGTTTCTTATTCGGAATGGTGGGGACCAGTTTTGCTGTCGGAGTAGCTTATACTTCGCTTTGGTATCCAAAAGAATGGCAGGGACGTGCCCTTGGTATCTTCGGAATGGGGACTGCAGGGGCTTCTATTACACCATTTATAGCACCTAGTCTATTGAAAAACTTTTCAGAATCTGATCCTGTAAATGGCTGGAAATATCTGCCAGTAATTTATGGCTCAGCTTTATTGATTATGGGAGTTGTCTTTATTCTTTTTTCAAAAGCAAAAAAAATAGATGCAAAACCAAAATCGGTAGCAGAACTTTTACAGCCGCTTAAAGAAGTGCGTGTGTGGCGTTTTGGAACCTATTATTTTTTACTGTTTGGTTCTTTTGTTTCCTTCTCTCAATGGTTGCTGCCTAATTTTATGAATGTGTATCATACGAGTTTAATTTTGGGAGGTTTGTTTACCACTTGTTTTAGTTTGCCTGCAGGTGTTATTCGTGCCTTTGGCGGATTTTTATCGGATAAATTTGGTGCCCGAAAAGTAATGTATTGGGTACTCAGCTCTTCAGTAGCATTAAGTTTCCTGCTATTGTTTCCTAAAATGGATATCACAACGTCAGGAAGTGGTTTATTGGCTGGGAATGCTGGAACAGTAACAGAAGTGTCTCCATCAAAAGTGGTTATCGGAAAAAAAGAATATCCGATAATTCAAAAAGATCTTAAGGCAAAGCACAGTAATTATTTGCCGTCTAAAACAAGCTGGCAGGAAATCGTGGTTGCCGAAAATCAAAAAGTACAGAAAAAAGAACTGATTGCCGACGGAATTACCCAAATTCATTTTGAGGCAAATATGTGGATCTATTTGATTTTGGTCATTCTGATAGGTTCCTGTTGGGGAATTGGCTCAGCTGCAGTTTACAAACATATTCCGGAATATTTCCCTACTCAGGTAGGTGTAATCGGAGGAATGGTAGGAATGATTGGCGGTTTAGGAGGTTTTATAGGTCCAATCGTTTTTGGATACCTGCTTTCATTTACCGGCTTCTGGACGAGTTCATGGCTTTTTATTTTTGCATTATCGATCATTTGCCTGATTTGGATGCATAATGTAATTGTAAAAATGACCAGAGAGAAATTACCTGAATTTGCAAAAGACATAGACCGAAAAGAATAAACTACGTATTTTATTATAAGTAGAAATTGAGCAATTTCGTTGCTTCTTGATTTTAAACATTCTAAATTAGAGACATTATAACATTTTTAAGCATTATTGTGTTTGAAAAATATACTTATGTATTTTTACTTAGTTTCTCTTTGTTTAATTTTACCCCCTAAGAAAATGGCTCTTTTAAATCTAAAAAAATAGAGGATATAATATAAGTGCGTATTTAATACGATCAGGATGAAAAACAGAACTTTTAATACTAAAGCATTACTCATTGCCACAATACTTTCAATATTTATGATCGTATTGGTTTTCTATGGGTCAAGAAAATTGCAGAATTTTGATGCAGCACTAATTACCTATCTCTTCGGGACTGTGTTTGCTTTTTTTGGGATTGTGTATCGCTATACCGTTTGGCTGCAGCGGCCTCCAACATGGATTTATTTTAAAAGAGGAATTACCTTCTTATTTACAGGAAAAGTATTCTCTCATTTTTGGTTTGCATCGAAAGAAACTATAGAAAATATTGCTTTTCAGAAGTTTATTTATCCAAGAGGAAAATACCGCTGGATGGCGCATTTTATGATTGCAATAGGATGTACTTCGGCTTTTTTAATCACAATTCCGCTTACGTTTGGCTGGATTCATTTTACGATGGCTCCAAATAGTATTTCTGTTTATGAGGCGCATTTTTTTGGTTTCAAAGTGATGGATTTTGAACTGGGTTCTATCATGGCATTCCTGACATTTCATGCACTGAACTGGTCTTCTTATCTGGTAATTTTTGGATCCTTATATTATTTAAGAAGACGATTAACCAATCCCGGATTAATCGCTACCCAGACTTTTGAAGGTGATTTGCTGCCGCTTATTTTATTGATTGCTATTTCGGTTACAGGATTAGGGCTGACTTATTCCTATCAGTTTATGAAAGGTTTTGCTTTTGACTTTTTGGCGGTACTCCATGCTGTTACGGTAATTATGTTTTTGATCTGGATTCCGTTCGGGAAGTTTTTTCACATTATTCAGCGGCCGGCACAAATTGGTGCACATATCTACAATAAGGAAGGAAGAAAGAAAGGAATGGCAGTTTGTCCGCACACAGGAGAAGAGTTCGCTACAAAACTGCACATTGACGATCTTAAAATAGTGACCAAAGAATTAGGTTTTGATTTTTCGATGGAAGACGGAAGTTCACACCTTGATTTAAGTCCCGAAGGAAAAAGATCCCGATTGGCCCAGGCACACTTGAGAGCAAGACAGGCTGGCGGAAATTTATTTGGATAATTTTTAAAAGAAAAATATAAAACATGGCAAAGTTACCTGTTTCAGAAGAAAATATAGTTGCACTGTTTGGGCCGCATAAAAATTATAGTCCAAAGGAAGGTTATGAAGGAAGAGACGAACCCGATGAACTGGTTAAAACCCATTGCTGCTTTTGCGGAATGCAGTGTGGAATCCAATTATCTGTAAAAGATAATAAAGTAGTAGGATTTGAACCATGGATGGAATTTCCTTTCAACGAGGGCAGACTTTGTCCAAAAGGAGTTCAGCGATATTTACAAAACAATCATCCCGACAGACTTTTGAGTCCGTTAAAAAGAGTAGAAGGTCAGGGATTTGTACCCACTTCCTGGGATGATGCGATGGAGAAAACGGTTTCAGAAATAAAACGCATTCAGGAAACCTATGGCAACGATGCTTTCTCGATGCTTTCGGGAGTTTCATTAACCAATGAAAAAAGTTATCTGGTGGGGAAATTTGCCAGAGTCGCTTTAAAAACAAAAAATCTGGATTATAACGGCCGTTTGTGTATGGTAAGTGCAGGAGCCGGAAATAAAAAAGCATTTGGACTGGACAGAGGTTCTAATAATTATTCTGATCTTGAATATGCTGAGGTAATTATTGTGGCGGGAGCCAATATCAGCGAAACATTTCCAACCTTAACCCATTGGATCTGGAAAGCAAGGGACAGAGGTGCAAAACTGATTGTAATTGATCCAAGAATAATTCCGCTGGCAAGAACGGCAGACATTCATTTGGATGTACGTCCGGGAACTGATTCGGCGTTGTATGGTGCCATGTTAAAATATTTGGCAGACCACGATATGCTGGATCATGATTTTATAGATAATCATACTTCGGGTTTTCAGGAAACTTTAGACGCTGTAAAAGATAACACACTGGAATGGGCGGAAGAAGTTACCGGAATCAAAAAAGAAAAAATACAACAAGCCGCTGAATTATGGGGTAAAGCCAATACAAGTTTTCTATTACATGCAAGAGGAATCGAACATCATTCAAAAGGAGTAGATAATGTTTTGGGCTGTATCAATTTGGTTTTGGCAACTGGAAGAATTGGAAAACCATATTGTGGTTATGCAACGATTACGGGACAAGGAAACGGACAAGGAGGAAGAGAGCACGGTCATAAGTGCGATCAATTACCTGGAAACAGGGACATCGAAAATCCGGAACACCGTAAATATATTTCAGAAGTTTGGGGAATTAATGAGAAAGATTTACCCGGAAAAGGTTTATCCGCTTATGAAATTATCGAAGCCATTCACAGAGGAGAAATAAAAGGTTTATTATCCATTTGTTTTAATCCATTGGTTTCGTTGCCAAACAGTAATTACGTCCGTGAAGCTTTAGAAAAATTAGAATTTTATGTTTGTATTGATTTCTTTTTAAACGAAACAGCCCGTCATGCCGATATTGTTTTAGCAGGTTCTTTGCAGGAAGAAGAAGAAGGCACAACGACTTCTGCTGAAGGAAGGGTTATTCGTATTCGTCAGGCAGTTACGCCTCCGGGTGATGCCAGAACAGACACTTCTATTATTTTGGAAATAGCCAAACGTTTGGGAGTGAAAGACAAATTTACGTATGAAAACAGTGAAGCGATTTTTAATGAATTGCGTGTTGCATCAAAAGGAGGAACAGCCGACTACTACGGAATAACCTATAAAAGAGTGGAAGATGAAATGGGTGTTTTTTGGCCTTGTCCAACAATAGGACATCCGGGAACACCGCGTTTGTGGGAAGACAGAAAGTTTAAAACACCCGATGGGAAAGCACATTTTAATCCCGCCCCATATAAGCTTCCGGGTGAAGTTACTGATGAGCATTATCCGGTAATTTTAACAACGGGTCGTGTGGTTTCTCAATATTTGAGTGGAACACAAACCCGTAGAATCGGAAAGTTAGTAGATCAGTTTCCGGAGCCTTTGTTAGAAATTCATCCTAATATGGCTAAACTATACGGTATTAAGCAAAGGGAATTAGTACGGGTTTCAACCAGAAGGGGAGAAGGTATTTTTCCGGCTAATATTGTAGAGACTATAAGGGAAGATACCGTATTTATTCCATACCATTGGTCAGGAAAAAAATCAGCAAATCAATTGACCCCTGGAACTTTGGATCCAATTTCAAAAATACCGGAATTTAAAGTTTGTGCCTGTCATTTGGAACCGCTTAATGAAATAGCGCCTCCAGCAAGTGAATCAAAAGCATATGCCAGTATTTAATCTATAAAAAACGAATTAAATGAATTATACCAGTTTTAATACAAACGAAGAATTTTTTGTAGACATGCAACGCTGTATTGGCTGTAAAGCTTGTGAATTGGCCTGTGCTGAATGCGAGACTAATGGTCAGGAATCAATGATACACGTTAATTATGTAGATCGTGCTGCTACCGTACAAACAACGGTTCAGGTGTGTATGCATTGCGAAGACCCTGTTTGTGCAAATGTCTGTCCGGCAGATGCAATATCCCAGGACGAATTCGGAATCGTGCATACAGCCAATACCGAAAGATGTATCGGGTGTTCGAATTGTGTGATGGCCTGTCCTTTTGGTGTGCCTAAAAAAGAAGAAAATTACGATCTGATGATGAAGTGTACCATGTGTTACGACAGAACCAGCGTAGGCAAAAAACCAATGTGTGCTACCGTTTGCCCAAGTGGAGCTTTGTTTTATGGTACAAGAGATGAAATTCAGGAAATGCGTCCTAACAGTACTCCTGTAAACAGTTTCATCTTTGGGAAAGAAACAGTGAATACTAAGGTGAACATTATGATGCCTAAAGGAAGTACTGAACTAATAATTTATTAAAGAATACACCCATGTCTAAAGAGGATAATTTAAATAAGAACTGGAAAAAAGATTTTCCTATTGAAAAACAGCTGGCAACAAGTGTAAGCCGACGAGATTTCGCAAAATTTCTTACTTTAGTTTCCGGAGGATTAATGGTAGGCAGTGGTTTAGTTGCTGCCAAAGCTTATATTTATCCAAAAGAAGAACTTGATGGAGAACATTTTGTATGTAAAAAACACGAAGTCCCGGTAGGAGGAACCCGTGCTTTTGTAATCGAAGGAAGTACAATTCCGTATATATTAATTCATTTGGAAAATGGTGAATTTATGGCTTATGAGCAAAAATGTACCCATCTTTCCTGCTCTGTTTTTTACAAACCTGGAACCGGAATAATTCATTGCCCATGCCATGAAGGTTCTTTTGATGCCAAAACTGGTGACGTTTTAGCAGGACCTCCGCCAAGAGCTTTGCCGAAATTGGATGTTTTTTTTAAAGATGATGCTGTTTATGTTAAGGCAGCAAAGGAAGATAAACTAGTATAAAACATTAAAATAAATCAGTATGAGTAATTTTAGAAGAAGTCAGAATCAATCCAATCCTAATAAACTGAATGCTATTCTTTCATCATTAATTTGTATCTTAATCCTCAATGTCAGTATTCAGATTTGGCTGTTATATGCGTCGCTGAACAATGCTTTAGATAACAATAAAGAAATTCTTATTCCTGCATTTGTTGCTTCTTTAATATTGTTTTTGATAGGCTTTAGCTGGCTTTATTATTTGCCTAAAGGAAATTTTAAAAAATGATCCCTAATAAATCAAAATTTTAAAACAATTAATGATGAGCTTAAATTCTATTTACAACCAAAAAAAGATTGCTTTTTTTTCTACCCAGCCGTATGATAAAACTTTCTTCAATAAATACAACGATGAATTTAGCTATCAATTGGATTATTTTGAAACCCAGCTGAATCCGCAAACGGTAATTCTGATCGAGAATGCAACAATTGTCTGTGTTTTTGTAAATGACATTGTCAATGAAGAAGTCATCAGACAACTGGCAGAAAAAAACGTAAAAATTATTGCGTTGCGTTGTGCAGGGTTTAACAACGTCGATTTAGAAGCGGCTAAAAAATACAATCTAAAAGTTTGCCGTGTTCCTGCTTATTCGCCTCAGGCAGTTGCCGAACATGCTATGGCCATGATTTTAACCTTAAATAGAAAAACACACAAAGCCTACAATCGCGTTCGAGAACAAAATTTCGCCTTAAACGGTTTACTAGGTTTTGACTTATTCGGAAAAACAATCGGAATCATCGGAACCGGAAATATCGGGAAAGCTTTTGCTAAAATTGCTTTAGGTTTTGGCTGTAAAGTATTGGCGTATGATATTGTAGAAAATGATGAAATGATCAAAGACGGAGTCTCTTTTGTAACCTTAGAAAAGATTTTCAAAACGAGTGATATCATTTCGCTGCATTGTCCGCTGAACGATCAAACAAAGCATGTGATCAATAAAGATTCCATTGCTTTGATGAAAGAACATGTCATGATTATCAACACCAGCCGAGGAGGACTAATTGAAACGGCTTGTGTAATTGAAGGTTTGAAACAAGGAAAGATTGGCTATCTAGGGATCGATGTTTACGAACAGGAAGAAAAACTGTTTTTCAAAGATTTATCAGAAGATATTATTCAAGACGATGCGATCCAGCGTTTAATGAGTTTTCCAAATGTTTTGGTTACAGCACATCAGGCATTTTTTACCAATGAAGCTTTAACACAGATCGCTTTGGTCACTTTCAATAATATAAAATCATTGTTGACAGATAATGATATTAAAAATAAAGGGGCGTTATTAGTTTAAAATTTAAATACATTTTCAGACCCGACAAGTTTTAAAAGCCTGTCGGGTTTATTTTTGTCGAATATTTTTTGTAATTTAAGTCATAATATGAATTTAAAAAGCAGAATTATGAAACGTATAATTTTAATTCTAATCGGAATTTCAACATTATATTCCTGTCAAAACAAAGACCATAAAAAAAATATCATTAAAACGATTGTTCAGGATACCTTATCAAAAACAATTGGCGGTACAGCAGATGTAAGTGATGCTCCTCCCAAAGATGATAAAGCAGTCGAATTGATTCGGAAGCAATTGCATGTTTTATTAAAAAAAGATCTTCCGACACTAACAAAAGAAGAACGCTATTTCTACTACGAAGCTTTCGATTTAAATAACGATCAGAAAAACGAATATTTTGTAGGCTTCTCAAATTCCTATTTCTGCGGAAGCGGAGGTTGTTCAGGATATATTTTAAATAATGACGGAAGCCTAATTAATAGATTCTCAGTTACTGATTTTCCAATTTATGTCACTATAACACCAACTGAAAAGTTTTATGATTTAATCATGGAAAGCAGCGGAAAGCTTCATCATATAAAATTCAGCAATGGAAAATATCCTTCAAATCCTTCAGTTCAGCACGAACATAAAGGAAAGGTTCCGAAAGAGAGCTCTAAGATTTTAGATATTCAGGGGAAGAAATTGGAGAGGTATTCGTTTTAATATTAATAATATACCCGACAAGTTTTAAAAAAATAGGTCGGGTTATTTATTTCTGTAATATTTTAGAAATTGTTTTTGGATTTCTGCGATTATCCCAAAATGCTATTACAATTAATTCACGTGAAGTTGTTTTATAAAAAATATTATAGTGTCCTAATGTTGAAACCCGGATATCAGGAAAACTTGTTGTAATGTATATTTCAGGATTATTCACTAAAAATTGGACTCTTTCGGAAATTTCAGCAAGTAGTTTTTTCGAATAAGTTGCAGATTTATTTCTTTCCTTCCAATAAAGTAATATTTTTCTTCGTTGAACAACAGCGGTTTTAGTCCAAACTATTTTGACAGCCATTCCAAATCTTCTTTGTCTAAATCCTCATGAGAAATAACTCTGCCATATTTGATATCTTCTTCACTTTCCTTTAGCATATCCAATTCATATTGTTCGAATTTATAAACTTCCGAAGTATCTGCATTTTTCAGAATGCTTCTAATTTTTTCAAGTAAACTTACGTCCTCAATATTTTTGAGTTTGTCAAATATTTCTAGTTTAATTTCTAAAGTGTTCATGAGTGTAATTTTAAATAATTTAAACTTACGTAAAGTTAATAAAAAACCCGACAGATTTTTAAAATCTGTCGGGTTTGAAATATTATAAAATCCAATTTTGGAATATTCTTATTTTGAATTTACCCCACCAATTCCACAAACTTAAACTCACCTTCCACAGCAACTTTAGTCAAACCGTGTTTAGATAAATTTTTCATAGATGCATCCCATTTTTTACCGCTTAAATTTGCCGTAATCTTTAATTGCTGAAGATCCATTTTATTATCATTTCCTTTCAATAAATCAACGATAAATTTCTCTTCATCAGAAAGTTCAACTGTCTGTTTTTTCTCCGGACGCATTTGGGGGAACAATAAAACTTCCTGAATAGAAGCATTGTTTGTCAAATACATAATCAAACGGTCCATTCCAATTCCCATTCCTGATGTTGGAGGCATACCGTATTCAAGCGCTCTTAAGAAATCCTCGTCGATAATTCCGTTTGCCTCATCATCACCTTTTTCAGAAAGACGCATTTGGTCTTCAAAACGCTCACGCTGATCAATTGGGTCATTCAATTCAGAATACGCATTTGCGATTTCTTTACCACAAACCATTAATTCAAAACGCTCAGTCAAATCTGGATTATCGCGGTGCTCTTTACAAAGCGGTGACATTTCCTTTGGATAATCAGTAATAAAAGTGGGCTGAATATAATTTCCTTCGCATTTAGCTCCAAAAATCTCATCAATCAATTTTCCTTTACCCATGGTGTTGTCAACCTCGATTCCCATTCCGCGTGCAGCTTCAAACAATTCCTGTTCTGTTTTTCCAGAGATATCAAAACCGGTAAAATGTTTGATAGAATCCGTCATCGTAACGCGTGCATAAGGCGCTTTAAAGTTGATGGTGTGCTCGCCAAAAGTAACTTCGCTGGTTCCATTCACAGCAACGGCACAATGCTCTAATAAACCTTCAGCAAATTCCATCATCCAGTTGTAGTCTTTATAAGCTACATATATTTCCATTGCGGTAAATTCAGGATTATGCGTTCTGTCCATTCCTTCGTTACGGAAGTTTTTAGAGAACTCATAAACACCTTCAAATCCACCAACAATTAATCTTTTTAAATACAATTCATTCGCAATACGCATGTAAAGCGGAATATCAAGCGAATTATGATGTGTAATAAAAGGTCTTGCCGAAGCACCACCCGCGATAGGTTGTAAAACAGGAGTCTCCACTTCAAGATAACCCGCATCGTTAAAATAACCACGCATAGCAGTAAACAACTTGGTGCGTTTCAGAAAAGTCTCTTTAACATGCTGGTTTACCGTTAAATCTACATAACGCATTCTGTAACGCAATTCGGCGTCGTTAAAAGCATCGTGTACATTTCCTTCCTCGTCCACTTTTGGTAAAGGCAACGGACGCAATGTTTTACTCAAAAAAGTAAAACCAGTTGCACGAATACATTTTGCACCAACCTGAGTCGTAAACAATTCACCTTCAATACCAATAAAATCTCCTAAATCGGTTAATTTTTTAAAAACCTGATTGTACAAAGTTTTATCGTCACCTTCACACAAAACATCACGATTCACGTACAATTGAATACGCCCCTCGCTATCCTGTAATTCAGCAAAACAAGCTTTACCCTGATCACGAACACTCATCAAACGTCCGGCAACGATTACCTTCTTACCTTCTTCAAACGACTCCTTTATTTGCTTTGAAGTATGATTTACAGGAAAAAGATTAGCAGGATAAGGATTGATTCCTAAGTTGCGTAAGTTTTGAAGTTTCTCTCTTCGGATGATTTCTTGTTCAGATAAGGCCATTATATACTGTTTTTTAAGTGTGCAAAGATAGTTTTTAAGTCTTAAAGTTGCAAAATCATAAAGTCTAAAGTTTTAGAATACAATAATGTTTTTTTTCAGGAGCAGAAAAATCAGGTTTTTCAAGACGTTCTGTCCCGCTATTCGCTCCAATCTTTTACTTTTTAAAGAACAAAAGCAAAAGGATTTCCGCTGTTATCGGGGCTAGATGAGAAATCTTGTTTTATAAGAACTATTATTTTTACTGTGACAATAAAAAACGATAATAAAATCTTAGCACCTTTAGAGCTTAGAATTTCAAAATCTTCAAAAATAAAATAGACTTCGTATCTTTGATAAAAATTACGTTTACATGAAATTATATAAGCTACTGAGTTTTTCTTTTTTACTTGCAACCTTAACAAGCTGCACTTTCACAGAAAACATCACAATCAACGATAACGGAACCGGCAAATTTTCTGTAGATCTTGATGGCTCTTCCATGATGGCAATGGCCGGAGACCAGCTGGGCCAGCAAATGGGAGCCGATGCAAAAAAAGATATGGATTCTACTTTTACATTCAAACAATTATTTGAAGAGAAGAAAGACAGTATCGCCAAACTTTCTCCGGAAATGCAGAAAGAACTTAAAAAAATAGAAAATTTTGTTGTTCATACCAAAATGAGTTCTGAAAAGAAAGAGTTTTTAATGACACTTTCAACAGATTTTAAAAAGGTCAACGAAATGCAGGATATTTTGCAAACTATCAGCACGCTTCAAAAGTTAGAAGGAGGTACAGGCATGAACCCTCTTGGCAGTAATTTTGGAGATAACAAAAGCAAATTAAACTACACTTACGACGGAAAGAAATTTACCCGTAAGGCAATAATAGACAAACAAAAAATTACTGAAAAAGCTAATGATTCGGCTGCGGATATGTCAAAAATGATTTTTGCATCGTCTAATTATGTTGTGAAATATCATTTCCCTAAAAAAATAAAAAAAGTTTCAAATCCGAATGCTTTATTCAGTGAGGACAGAAAAACAATCACAATTCAGTACCCTTTCACGGATTATATGGAGAATCCCGACAAACTTAACTTTGATGTTGAGTTTGAAAAATAAACAAAATGAATAAAAAAATCCAACTTCAGGATCTGGGAAAAAGAGACTACAAATCGACCTGGGAATATCAGGAAGAAATTTTCAAAGATATAGTCGATTTAAAAATCAAAAACAGAAGAGAGGAACTTGATCTGCCAACTCCAAATTATTTATTGTTTGTTGAGCATCCGCATGTGTATACTTTAGGAAAAAGCGGCGATCTCGAAAACTTGTTATTAAACGAAAAACAGCTCGAAGCAAAAGGAGCGACTTTTTATAAAATCAATCGTGGCGGAGATATTACCTATCACGGTCCCGGACAAATTGTGGGTTATCCGATTCTGGATTTAGAAAACTTCTTTACCGATATTCATAAGTATTTACGTTTTCTTGAAGAATCCATTATTCTGACTTTAAAAGAATATGGATTAGAATGTGGCCGAAGCGATGGTGAAACCGGTGTCTGGCTTGGGGTTGGAACTCCGTTTGCCCGTAAAATCTGTGCAATGGGCGTACGTGCTTCACGCTGGGTAACGATGCACGGATTTGCCTTAAACGTAAATGTTAATTTAGGTTATTTTGATAATATTATTCCGTGTGGCATCCGCGGGAAAGCTGTTACTTCTCTAAATGTAGAATTGGGAGTTGAAAAAGTGGATGAAGAAGAAGTAAAATCCAAAATTATAAAACACTTAACTCAGTTGTTTGAGGCTGAATTTGTGTAAACTTTTCAAAAGTATTTCTGTATGGAAAATGAAAAGAAAAAATCATTTTTAAATCATTTAAACCTTCCGGAAAAGGAACTGCAGGAATTATTAAATATTTCAGAGTATAAAAAAATTCATAAAGGAAATTATTTTATCAATGAAGGTCAGGTTCCGCGTAAAATGGCTTTCCTTATTAAAGGATTATTTCGATATGTTTACACTCACGAAAACGGAAACGAATTCACAAAAAATATTATAGCCGAAAAGAATTTTATCAGTTCTTACTCGGCTATGATTTATAATACACCTTCTTATTTTTCTGTTGAAGCGCTGGAAGATGCCGAAATACTTGAAATCGATTATGCGGATTGGTTAGACATAAAAGAAAAGAATCCGTTTTGGAATGCATTTTTAGTCCAGGTTCTCGAAAAAGCGTTTTACATTAAAGAAAAACGCGAAAGGGAATTACTCCTTTTGGACGCAGAAAAACGATACGAAATCTTTTCAGCCGAATTTCCAAACATTGAAAATCGTGTTTCACAACAAATCATAGCTTCTTATTTAGGAATTCAGCCCGAATCACTCAGCAGGCTCAAAAGAAAACGCAAGACTTAACATAGGTCAATGTAAGCCTTCAGGCGGTAAACTATTTTTGATTCATAATTATAAAAAACGAATTATGGAAATCTTAAATAGTACTGTTATCATTACCGGCGGAAGTTCAGGTATTGGATTCGAAATGTGCAGACAGCTTATTGAAAAAGGCAATAAAGTAATTACCTGTTCTCGTTCTCTGGAGAAACTTTCTGTCGCACAAAAACAATTACCCGATTTAATTATTTACCAGTGCGATATCGCTCAGAAACCTGAATGTGAAACTTTTGTTGAATGGATTATTCAAAATCATCCACACGTCAATGTTTTAATTAACAATGCTGCTATTGTATCCCAAACTAATTTTGTTGAAGACCCTTTTATTCTGAAAAAAATAAAGGAAGAAATGGCTACAAATCTTCTTGCACCGATTCGGCTGATAAAACTTTTTTACCCGGTTTTAATTAAAAACAGTAATTCTAAAATTATAAATATTACAACAGGACTGGTTTATGTTCCAAGAACAATTTACACCTTTTATAATGCTTCAAAAGCAGCATTGCATTCTTTTACGCAGGTTTTGCGTGAGCAGTTAAAAAACGAGAACATTAAAGTTATAGAAGTATTATTTCCGGCTGTTAATACGCCATGGCACCATGGAAATCCCCCCAAGATTGCCATTTCGCCCGAAAAAGCAGTTACAGAAATGTTAAAAGGAATTACCCGAAACAAAACTGAAATAAGGGTTTCGAAAGTGAAGTTCCTCTATTTTATTTACAGATTAGCTCCCAAATTTGCTTTCAAAAAAATAAATAATGTAAGCTGAGATAGTATTTGTTTTTGTTGGATGTGAAGATAGAAATCGAACTGATGAAAAATCATCATCAAAAACAATTCTAAAATAGATGGCGAAAATTATAAAAGTATTGTAATTCTTTTCTGTATTTGTGCTAAATTTGAGTGAATACTTAATGTACAAGCTTTATTAATCTAATCTGTCTGACTTATGAGAAAAATTTACTTCATCTGTATTCTTTTTATATGTAATGGCCTTCTGGCTCAAAAGAAGGATAAATTATACCCGGTTACGGTTTATGAAAAAGCCTGGCAGGAGAAAAATAGCGATGCAAGATTAAAACTGATCAAAACAATCTGGCTTGACGACAGTACTTTTGAAGATCCTTCTGCTTCAATAAAAGGTATTGCTGCATTTAATAATGTGATCAATGAATTTTATAAAAAATTTCCGGATGCGAAATTAACTTCGGGAGCAAAAGTTGTAAAAGACAATTACGTAACCTGGGAATGGAAAATTCAGGATTCTAAAAATAAGCTCATAATGGGCGGTCGTGATTTCGCCAGATTAAATGGAAAAGGTCAGGTAAGTAAGATTATTGGTTTTTGGGATAAAGATGCAACTTTGTCTGAAGCTGATGTTTTGAAAAATCTGGAAGTTGAGAATTTTAAAATTGTAGCTCAATATTACGAATGCCTTTTTAAAACCAGAGATTTTAATACCATGGCGACTTTGATTGAAGACGGCGCAATTTACAATCAGGCTGAAGGACTTCCATACGGCGGAACATATAAAGGTTTTAATGAATGGACTAAAATGTTTGCAAAATCAACTGAATTTTTCGAATTGGAAATAGAAAAGGAGCCTGTATATTTTAGTGATGCTTCTAAAAATGAAGTTGTTATTTATTTTACCATAAAATGCAAAGCAAAAAAATCAGGTAAAACACTTTCAATGCCAATCTCTGAACATTTTGATTTAAAAGATGGAAAAATTACGGATATCAGACCATTTTATTTTGATACCAAACAATTTGCTGAATTTTTAAAAAGCAAAAAATAATGAAAATAGTTTTTAAATTTTAGCGAATAATTAGAATTCATAGGCTAAAAATCTTCATCATTAAATTTAACTAAATACTCATTGTCAGGTACTTTTGTATTGATGTAAATTGCATATTTTTGTTTAATAAGAATTTTTGGAACAATTTTTTTTAATAGTTTCAGTTATATGTTTTTAAATACTAAAAACAAGTTTCTAAAGTCTTAAGCGATGCAAAGCGTAATTACAGATTTATCCCGATTAATTGATTGTAACGAAAACGAAAGTATAGCTTTTAAAAATATACTAAGGTTAAAAACAATTAAAAAAAACGAACACCTTTTGGTAGAAGGTGATTTTTGTAATTTCGGTTTTTTCATTGCTGAAGGCTGTATTCGTTATTATTATTTGGTTGACGGGGTAGAGTCTACCGGTAATTTTTTCTTCGAAAATGACTGGTATGCTGACTTTGAAAGTTTTTTATATGGAAAGCCATCCCTGCAAAATATAGAGGCTCTTGAAGATTGTGAACTCTATTTGGTTTATAAAAGTGATTTTGAAAAGCTGGTTTCAGAATATCCCGTGTTTAATTCCTTCCTGCGTATTATGATGGAAAGGACTATCAAAGGTTTAACAGGAAGAAATATGGCAATGTCGCTTCTTTCTCATGAAGAGCGATATCTGCGTTTTGTAAAATATTGCCCAAAAGTAGTCGAAAGGGTCTCTCTTAAACACATAGCCAGCTATTTAGGGATTCAGCCGGAAAGTCTAAGCCGTATAAGAACCCGGATAACACTAAATAGTAAATCTTAACTCAAGTCAATTTTTAAGAAATTTCAGCTTTTTACTTTTGCTTGCTATAACTGTAATGCAAAATAAAAATGAAAAGTATATTTCTGATTTTTTTAAGTTTTTTTACTCTGGGTTTCTACGCCCAGACTGGAGTTGTCAAAGGCAAAATAATTGACAAACAATCTGAAAAACCAATTTCGGGAGCTGTTATTATGCTTGTCGGAAATGATGAAAAGCAAACAACATCTGACGAAGAAGGTAATTTTAAACTATCGGAAATTCCTTTAGGAAGACAAAGTATTTCTATAAGTTTAACAGGATATGAAAGCACGTCGGTTTCTGATCTCGATATTACTACGGGAAAAGATAACCTGTTGACTGTCCAACTAACCGAACAGTTCAATAGCTTAGATGAAGTTGTAATTACCTCCGCATCCAATAAAGCGAAAGCGATTAATAAAATGGCTATCGTTTCTACAAAACAGTTTAGCCCCGAGGAAGTTACGAGATTTTCCGGAGGAAGAAGTGATGTGGCACGACTGGTTTCAAATTTCGCCGGTGTTTCAACAGGTGATGACAGCCGTAATGATATTGTTGTACGAGGAAACTCTCCTTCCGGAATGTTGTGGAGAATTGAAGGAATGCCCGTACCAAATCCGAATCACTTTGCGACTTTGGGAACTACAGGTGGACCTGTTTCTGCTTTAAACCCGAATCTTTTGGCTAATTCTGATTTTATGACATCTGCTTTTCCTGCAGAATACGGAAACGCAATTGCCGGTGTTTTTGATTTGGGCTTTAGAAAAGGAAATCCGGATGAGTATGAATACATGATCAGTGCAGGTGCTTATCCGGGATTAGAATTTATGGCAGAAGGTCCGCTAGGCAAAAAAGGCGGTTCGTTTGTTGCATCCGCAAGATATGGTTTTGTAGGTGTTACAGGATTAGCAGGAACAGATGCGCAGCCAAATTACAGTGATATTAGTTTTAATGTTGATTTTGGCAAAAGTAAACTAGGCAATTTTTCTATTTTTGGAATTTACGGAACTTCAGATATTGATTTTTTAGGAAAAGACATAGACAAAGAAGACCCTTTTGCCGCTCAGGACGAAGATGGATATGTAACGTCCCTGTTTGGCTCAATAGGTTTGAAACACAATTTGTCTATTGGGAGTAATTCTTCGCTAAAGACAATTATTGGATATTCTAATTCGGGGAACACTTACAAAAATGACCGTTATTACGATTTTGGCACACCTGCTGAAAATAAACTGAGGTTTTCAGATATTGACAATACTGAAAACAGAATGACATTCTCTACTTTGTTCAATTCCAAACTGAGCAAAAAAACGACCATCAGGGCAGGATTGCTTTTAGAAAATTATTCTCTTAAAGCAGATATGCAGACAAGAGACAGACAAGACGATGCTGATGGCGACGATTATGCCGATTTAGTACAGATAGTAGATATTGACGGAAATTACAACATTGTGCAGCCGTTTGCTCAGGGTCAGTTTCGATTGACAGAAAAGCTAACTTTTAATGCAGGTATCCACGGACAGTACTTTTCAATAAACGAACAGTTTGTTTTTGAACCCAGAACAGCTCTTTCCTATGCCTTTAATCCATCGAATAGCATTAATTTTGGATATGGTCTGCATCATCAGAGTGTGCCGGCTCCTATTTTGTTCCTGAATGAATTTGTAAACGGAAACCCTGTACAGGCTAACAGAAACCTGGATTTAGTGCAGAGTCAGCACTATGTTTTGGGATATGATGTACGATTTTCTAAAAAATGGAGGGGGAAAGTAGAAGTTTATTATCAGGATATCAGTAAAGCCGGGGTGGAATCCTTCCCAGGCAGTTATTCAACCTTGACAGAAGGGGCAGATTTTGGTTATTCGATAGATAAAACATCATTGGTAAGCAAAGGGAAAGGACATAATCAGGGAATTGAATTTACGGTCGAGAAGTTCTTCAGCGAAGGGTATTACACTTTATTTACAACGTCGCTTTTTGAAAGTAAATATAAAGGGAGTGATGGTATAGAACGAAATTCACCTTTTAATAACGGTTACGTGGTGAATCTTTTGGGAGGAAAAGAATTTAAAATCGGAAAAGCCAGGAAAAATGTGTTTTCAATAGATACCAAGTTTACCACAGCCGGAGGTCGTTATTATACACCGGTAGATTTACAGGCTTCAAATGATGCGGGTTACGAAATCAGGGATGATACCAACGCCTTTAGCAAACAATACGACTCGTATTTAAGGCTGGATGTAAAATTTGGAATCAAATTCAACAGTAAAAAGAAAAAGAGATTCCATCAGTTTTATATCGATTTACAAAATGTGACCAATCACACCAATATTTTTACGAAGGAATACAACAGACTTACCAATAGTATAAATCAAAAAGATCAAATTGGTTTTTCACCGGATTTTGGATACAAATTTCAGTTTTAGTTAATAGATTTTAGTAAATGAGGCTTGTCAATTTCGACAGGCTTTTTTTATTGCTCAAAAAAATCCAGTTCTAATTGTTCCGGCAGGAGCCTGAAACTCATTCGGTGGTATTTTGTAGTGCCGTATTTTCTAATAGCTTCGCGGTGTTCTTTGGTTGGATAACCTTTGTTCTTTTTCCAGTTGTACATCGGAAATTCTTCGTGAATTTTGTTCATGAATTCATCACGATATGTTTTTGCCAAAACAGAAGCCGCAGCAATACTTAGAAATTTACTGTCTCCTTTTATGATACTTTGATTCGGAATCGATTTTAGTAATTCAATTTCAGTAGCAGAGAATTGTCTTCCAAAAGTGTTTTTTAAACCTAATTTTGCATTTAAGGAACGATTGCCGTCAACAATAATGAATTCTGGCACCTTGTTTAATTTCAGGATACATTCCTGCATACCTTTCATAGAAGCATTCAGGATATTTATTTCGTCAATTTCATCCGGATGTAAATGGGTAACGGCAAAACAAACGGCATTTTCTTCAATAATAGGTTTTAGGGATTCTCTTATTTTCTCAGATAATTGTTTACTGTCATTCAAAAAAGAATGTTCAAATTCAGCAGGTAAAATTACTGCTGCTGCGGTTACAGGGCCGGCAAGACAGCCTCGGCCGGCTTCATCAGTTCCGGTTTCGAAAATATGTCCTGAAAAATTTTTCTGAAGCATTTCTTTTGACTTTTAAAACACAAATATTATAAAATTTTCTGTAAAAATATACGTTCTCATTCTATTTGCTAAAGCAGTCGCATAAATTGATGTGATTTTTTATTTATACATATTTATAATTTACCTTTGCTTTAGCAATTTTATCGAAATCATTACACATACATACGCTATCAAATGAGAATACTTTTTTTTCTATATCTATTAGTTCTGCCTTCTTTATTGTTTTCTCAGGAAGTAACTCCTAAAAAGAATTTAGATATGAATTCGCAATATTCAAGTATTACGGATACTGTAAAAAAGAAAAAAGTGCTTGTAGCCAAAATTGAACAATATCAAATCGTTACTTTAGAACACGATACAACTATTGTAGATACTTCGCTGACGCTAAAAAGTGCTTATAAACAAAATTATCTAAGAAGGGATAATTTTGGACTTTTGCCTTTTTCTAACATCGGACAGCCCTACAATACACTACAGTACAGTCTTACTGATTTTTCTCCTTATCCGGATATTGGTTTTCAGGGAAAGCATATTAATTTTATGGATGCCAGCGAGATTCACTATTACCATGTAGCAACACCATTGACCGAATTATTTTTTAATACTTCTATTGGAAAAGGACAAAATGTTGATTCGTTTATTACGCTGAATACATCAAAAAACCTTAATTTTTTTGCGGCTTACAGAGGGCTGAGATCAGAAGGGAAATACATCAACCAGTTAACCAGTATTGGGAATTTTAGAATTGGGGCAAGTTATAATACCACTGAAAAGCGTTATGTGTTATATGCCCATTATGCATATCAGGATGTTTTAAATGAAGAAAACGGCGGAATTACAACTTCTGAGGATTTTGAAAGTGGAGATCCAAACTTCACCAATCGTCAGCGACTGGAAGTTTATCTGACAGATGCCGAATCTTTCTTAAAAGGGAAAAGACTATTTTTTGATCACGCTTTCAGGATAAATCCTAAACAGGGAAATAATAATTTATACATAACACATCAGTTTAATTTTGAAAATAAATTTTTCGAATACAAACAGCCGACAGTTTTATCAATCGTAGGCAGCACATCTGTACAGCGATTTGGGGAGTCTTATGTCACCAGTAACATTAAGGACCAGACTCGTTTTGAAAAATTGTATAATAGAGTAGGAGTCGCATATGAGAATTCATTACTAGGGAAATTTAATTTTTTTATTGATGATTACAGGTCAAATTATAAATACGAAAGAATTATTGTGATTGATGAAGACAATACCATCCCGGACAATTTATTCAGGGAGATTAATAGTTTTGGAGCACAATATGAATACCAGAAAAATAAATGGAATGGAAGATTTTTATTTTCAAGATCCATTACAAAAACAGCAATTTCTGATTTGGATGCGAAGCTGAGGTATAATTTAAACGAAAAAATTCAATTTGATTTCCGTTACAGAAACATCAGTAAACTGCCTAATAACAACTATATTCTTTATCAAAGCAGTTATATACAGTACAATTGGTCAAATGAAAATGATTTCAAAAATGAAAAAATCAATTTGCTTAGTGCCAAGATATATACTCCATGGCTAAATGCCGAGGCAACTTATACAGTTTTGAATGATCATTTATATTTTAAAGACGACGCTACATCACAACAAATTGAAGATCGTGAGCAAATTGTGAGACCGTTTCAATATGGAAATGCAATTAATTATTTAGAAGTAAAAGCAAACAGGGAATTTAAATTTGGAAAATTTGCTTTAGACAATACATTTTTGTACCAAAAAGTAGATCAGTCTGAAGCAATTTTGAATGTACCTGACTTTGTAACCAGAAACACATTTTATTATTCGACCTATTTATTTAAAAAAGCACTTTATATTCAAACCGGAATCATCTTTAATTACTTTACAAAGTATTATGGAAATGATTACAATCCTGTAGTAGGAGAATTTTTTGTTCAGGACACTAAGAAAATTGGAGGCTATCCAACTTTTGATTTTTTCCTGAATGGAAGAATCCGTCAGACCAGAATTTATTTAAAAGCAGAACATTTTAATGCTGCTTTTGGCGAAAGCAATTATTATTCAGCTCCAAATAATCCATATCGTGATTTCACCATCCGGTTTGGTTTGGTTTGGAATTTCTTTCAATAGAACGAAATTTGTTTTATCTTAAAGCAAAAATTAAAAGTATATAAAATGGATTTTTCAAAGAATATTTTAGAAACCATTGGCAACACACCATTAGTAAAACTAAATAAAATAGTTGCTGAAATTGATGCTTTGGTATTGGCAAAAGTTGAAACTTTTAATCCGGGCAATTCCGTTAAAGACAGAATGGCCGTGAAAATGGTTGAAGATGCTGAGGCTGATGGTCGTTTAAAACCAGGCGGAACTATAATTGAAGGAACTTCGGGAAATACCGGGATGGGATTGGCGCTAGTCGCTATTATAAAAGGATATAAGCTGATTTGTGTAATATCAGATAAACAATCTAAAGAAAAAATGGATATTTTGCGTGCTGTTGGTGCCAAAGTAGTAGTCTGTCCTACCAATGTGGAGCCTACAGATCCAAGATCTTATTACTCGGTTTCTAAACGTCTGGCTGAAGAAACACCAAATTCATGGTATGTAAACCAATACGATAATTTATCCAATACCCTTGCGCATTACGAGCAGACAGGGCCTGAAATCTGGAAACAGACAGAGGGTAAAATTACTCATTTTGTAGTGGGAGTAGGAACCGGCGGAACTATTTCGGGTGTTGGAAAATATTTAAAAGAGAAAAATCCGAATATTAAAATCTGGGGGATTGATACGTATGGTTCGGTTTTTAAAAAATACCACGAAACCGGAATTTTTGATGAAAACGAAATCTATTCATACATCACTGAGGGAATAGGTGAAGATATTCTACCTAAAAATGTTGACTTTTCACTAATCGACGGATTTACAAAAGTAACCGATAAGGATGCGGCAGTTTATACAAGGAAAATTGCGATGGAAGAAGCCATTTTTGTTGGGAATTCTGCAGGAGCTTGTATAAAAGGATTGTTGCAGCTAAAAGAACATTTCAAACCGGATGATGTTGTGGTGGTATTATTTCATGATTCGGGAAGTCGTTATGTAGGTAAAATGTTCAATGACGACTGGATGCGTGAACGTGGTTTTCTGGATGAAAATGTTACAAAAGCAGAAGATGTTATAAAAGACCATATTGACAAGGAATTAATCGTAGTCCGTACCGAAGAATTGGTTTCGCATGCTATTGAGCGTATGCGTAAATACAAAATTTCACAAATTCCGGTAGTGGATATTAACGGATTTGTAGGTTCTGTAGATGAAACTGATTTGTTCAGAAGTTATGTAGTTGATAAAAATGTTGCAGAAAAACCAATCAAAGAAGTAATGGGAAAACCTTTTCCGATCGTAAAATTAGGCACTTCAATTGAAGAAGTTTCCAAACTGTTTACAAAGGAAAACGATGCCGTTTTAGTAGATTTAGGAAATGGAAATCATCACATTATCACTAAATATGATATTATTGGTGCTATAAAATAAACGTACCTTTTATAAATTATAAAAGGCATACATTGTATAAAAATGTATGCCTTTTTGCTTATTTGTTCTTTTCATCATAATAATCTGAATCGGTATGGTGCAGATTATTTTTATTTGAAATCCGATTTGGACTATCATCTATAAATTCTTCAACAGTCTGTATATTTTTATTTTTTTCAGAATTTTTTTTTGAATAAAGATTTTCTATTGTGTCTTTTTCAGGACAATTTTCGTTATCCGGATCATAATTTTTTTCGACCATGACTTTGATTTTTAAATTATTTTTTTGGCTGAACTTTTTTAATAACGTTTAAGTTTGCTGTTTTACTGAGTAAACATTTAGTGTAGGAAAACTTTGTGGCGATAGTATTGCCGCGATAAAATTAAACAAACAATTAAAATTAACTTTTATAAAATTGAAACCTGTAGTTGTATAATTATCAGTACTAGAAATGCTCTAAAAATTTTCGGCTATTTTGTTTGGGTTACTTAAGGTTTCTTTTAGGAAGTAAGATTAAAATAATTCAAGTTGACTATTTGGGTTCGAAGGCTTGCTTTTAGGAGGTTTGGCATTTCCAAAAACAGTTCTTCCTCCATATTGGTGTGACTCATCCCGTTCTTTTTGAAGGAGTACGTCAAAATTTGAATTAGGTGTAAAATTCTCCTCAGCCTTTCTGGAGATTTCGGATAATTTTCGAATAGCTTCTATTTTATCACTATTACCTATTTTAGCGCGATTAATAGCTCTTTGTAAGGTGTCAATTGTTTCGTCATAGATCTTTACAGGAACTGGAAAAGGGTGTCCGTCTTTTCCTCCGTGAGCAAATGAAAATCGGGCAGGGTCTTCAAATCGGGTAGGAGTACCATAAATTACTTCACTCACTAATGCAAGTGATTGTAGTGCTCTGGGTCCCATTCCTTTTAAAAGCAGCAACTCTTCAAAATCTTCCGGTTTGTTCTCATGCGTTGCCCATAGCATTGCCCCCAGTCTTTTTATATTTACATCTTCCATTCTCACATCATGATGGGCAGGCATGGAGAGATGTTGCATTTCTTTTATGATTTTTGTTGGGGATTCTTTAGATAATTCTAAAATTCCTTCTCTGGATTTTGCAGCATTTTGTGCTGTAAGATTTAAAATAGAGCCTTGGTTCTCACCATATATAAAGGTATGGGGTTCATTTATAAAAGATTTTAAATCTTGTGAATGCCAATGATATCTTCTTGCTGTTTTAGAGTGAGGATTCATTCCTTGCTGAATAACGGCCCATTGTCCTTTGTTGTCGACAATAAAATTGTGCTGGTATAATTGAAACCCGTCCTGGATTGCTGTATTATCAACTTTAGCGGTTAGTCTGCTGCAATTTGCGAGATTATGACCATCTAGCCCGGTTTTTTCGCCTACAAATAATAGTTCATTTGGAGTCAGCATAGAATGTTTGCCTTTGCCACCGCAGATATAAATCCCTAATTCTTTTGAATGTGGATTTACGGATTTTTTTAAGGCACCCAGAACAGAAGTCGTAATTCCGGATGAATGCCAATCCATTCCCATAACGGCACCAAAACTCTGAAACCAAAAAGGATTACTCAGCTTACTTATCACTTCAGAGGTAGAAAATTCCATAGCGATAGTTTCAACAATTGCAAAACCAAGTTTAGACATACGTTCAGCAAGCCATAAAGGGACATGCCCATAATGCAATGGAAGATCTGCTGTTCCGGAACGTTTCATGTGAAGGGATTTTGTATTTACAAAAATACAAAAAAATGTTTTTGATATCAGACAGAAGAAACCTTCTGGTCATAAAGGATTCTTGCAAATTTTAAGAATCCAGAGTATAAATCTTTCGGAATTAATTATTCCTTTTTGTTAAAACCTTTTCTTGTCATTTCACCCCAGCCTTTTGTTCCCATGATTTTTTCTTTGTAACCAACTAACGCAGCATATACAGTAAGTGGGTGAAAATACAATGGTTCTATGAAAGCAGCAAGCAGAAGCTTGAAAAAATCAGCCTGTTTCGGATATTTATGATAAGTATACTCTTCACTAAATAATGCTATAACCGAAAAGAAAACTGCAAATGTATAAACAAAAAGTACCAGTAAAAAGAAGAAATGCCAGTTAATAAAACCAAAAAATATAAACAGAAGTGTTATAAACAGGCCTGTAAACTCTATTGCAGGAGCAAGAAATTCAAAAAATGTCCAGTAGGGTATACTAAGCATCCCTAATAATTTGTATTTAGGGTTCAGGAACATTTTTTTATGAAGCGTGAGTGTTTCAATTGTCCCTCTCATCCAGCGGCTACGCTGTTTTTTGAATATTTTGAAATCTTCAGGTGCTTCTGTCCAGCAAAGTGGGTCGGGTATATAGCTAACAGAGTAAGGCAATTTATTTTCAACCATATAACGGCGCATCCTTACTACAAGTTCCATGTCTTCGCCAACTGTTTTTGTACTATAGCCACCAGCTAATAAAGCTATTTCTTTATCAAATGCACCAAATGCCCCGCTGATAAGCAATAGACCGTCCAGTCTGCCCCAGGCCATTCTTCCTAAAAGAAAAGCTCTCAGATATTCCAAAACCTGTATTCTTGGTAAAATGGCATCAGGAATATTTATTTCAATCAGACGACCATTCCTGATTACACATTGGTTTGCTATTCTTACTACACCACCTGTAGCAATAATTCGCTTGCCATAAGTTTCTAAAAATGGTTTTGCTAATTTTAATAATGAATCTTTATCAAGGATACAATCAACATCAATACACACTACGTAAGGATTTTGTGCAATATTAAGTCCTACGTTTAGAGCATCAGCTTTTCCTCCATTTTCTTTGTCAACAACAATCAGTTTTTTAAATGCAGCATTTATGGAAGTATATATTCCTCTAATCTTTTTGGTTTCGATTTTTAAATCTATATTAAATTCTGTAAGGACAAGACCGTAGGTGTTAATCAGTATTTCCATCGAATTGTCTTTGCTGCCGTCATTCACCACAATTACTTCATAATTATTGTAGTTTAAAGAAAGTAATGATTTTACATTTTCTTCAATAGTAAAACCTTCATTGTAAGCAGGGGCGATTAACGAAAGTTTGGGTGCAAATTCGCTGGTAAGCAGGGCTTCATAGTCTACAAAACTATTTTTTTTAAGATAACTCCTTAGCGCTTTTGTAGAAAGGTAGGCTAATACAAGATAGGATGACATGATTAGGATAGCATATCCAAGAATAAGGAGTATGTAAGCATCTATAAACCATGTTGTTTCACTATTAAAAATCATTTGCTTATAAGATTTACGGTTAGTGCCTGCACTACACTTTGCGCTTCATACTGTATAAGTATGTTTGGGGCTTTTTCTGCCAATTCTTCAACATGAGAAAGTTTTTGCGTAAACTTAAGTTCTTTAATAAGTTTTAGTCCAAGTGACACAACTGTTGTGTTTTTTGATTCAAGCAGGTATTCAACACCCTGAGTATCGCCAATATCGTGTTTTTTGAAAGCGTTTATAATATTTAGCTGGGTCCAGTTATCAATAGGATAAGGATGTTCTGTAAGGTGAATGATCCCTGTTGTTCCTCCAAGTTTGATACAGGCGTTTATGGCTGTGATTTTTAAGGTTTTATTTTTGGACTTAGAAATAGTTACAATAGTATCAAAAGAATCAGTAATATTCATTTCTGCCAATTCTGTAATTCCTTTACACTTTACTTCCCATTTACGATTTTTAAGTTTTTTAAAAGAGCTGTTTATTAATTCGGACTCTTTGTAAAACTCTTCAAGTTTGATGGCATAAATACCATCGTAATTTTTATGAAGATTGATAACCGATTCTGTCAGTACTTCTCTAAAGTAAGGGTTCTTTAAAAATACTGCATAATTTTGATCATCTTTTACAGAAGAAAAAGGAGCATCCATAAAAACTACAGCATACATTAATTCTACAATGATCAGATCATATTCTTCTCTGAGTTTTTCCTGTTTTATTTTTTTGTTTCGGCTTGCAGTAATTAATAAATACAGTACGGCTGATATCCCTACAAATAAGCAGATTGAACCAATTAGAAAAGGCTCTACCCAGTGGCTGTTTTTATAAAGTTCCCAGATTTTTGCCATATTAACTTTATTACGAGCGTATATTAAGTAATTTATTAATTCTTATCAAAAGCACTGCAGGGCTAATAGGTTTGGCAATGAATTCATTTGCGCCTATGTCAAACGAATCTAATTCTGTCTGTTCTACGCCCGAAGAAGTAAATATAATGATCGGAATATCAGAACTAATATTTTGTCTTACATATTGTGTAATTTCCATTCCACTTATGCCCGGCATATTGATATCGGTAAGGATTAAGTCATATGTATTTTCTTTAATAGCCTCCAGTGCCTCCTGACCATCAGAGAACTGGTCAACAGTAAATCCTTTAGATGTTAAAAAAAAAGATAATGATTTGCGTAGGATTTCATTGTCTTCAGATAAAACTATTTTCATTGTTTTAAATATTTGTCTTGAACCAAACTTATTTTATAAAATCGGGAGATATTGTAAAGCTATAGTATATTTCTCTTTTATCATAGTTCCTTTAAGATTTTAACTACTTCTATAACACCACAATGTAAAATGTTTTTCCTGTCTACACTTTCAGTGCTAAATTGTCCAATACTGGCTTCTTCTTCAATAACAGACAAGCAGTGAGAAAGGTCTTCCAACATGAAAATATCGAAACTGGATTTCATATTATGGGCTAATTTTTTCACACTATCAAGGTCATTCCTGTTAAATGCCTCTTCAAGCTGAGCTACTTCATTTGGAATTTTTTCTATAAATAAATGGATCATTTCCTGAATAAAGTTGGCATCACCACAAGACATTTCATCTAAAAAGGACAAATCAATCTTTCTTTTTACAGGAAGCTTAATGTCTTTATTCAGAACAGATTTTATGGCTTCTAAAAGCATGGCCTGCTTAAAAGGTTTTGGTACATAAGCATCCATCCCTACATTGTAGCAGCGTTCCTGTTCTCCGATCAGAGAATGAGCTGTTATAGCTATTATAGGAATGGCTAATTTCATTTCATTTCGGATATATTCTGTGGTCTGATAACCATCTTTTACAGGCATCTGAAGGTCCATTAATACTAAATCATATTCGTTTTTTGACAACAGGTCTATTCCTTCCTGACCATTCTCGGCAATGTCTAATTCAAAACCAAAATTATGAATCACATTTTTTGCAAGTTTCTGGTTTAAAGCATTGTCTTCACAAAGAAGTATTTTTAGTTTACCCAGATCTTCGCCTAATAATGTTTCATCTTCTGCCTCAATATCATTCGCTTTTTTATAATCAAGTACAAAGAAAAATTCTGAACCGTATCCCTGTCTGCTTTTTACATGAATTTCAGAATTTTGAAGTTCTATTAACTGTTTTACAATGTTGAGCCCAAGTCCGGTTCCGCCAAATCTTCTTGTCGTACTTTCTTCTGCTTGTGTAAAACGTTCAAATATAGTTTTGAGTTTTTTCTCCGGAATGCCTATTCCGGTATCTTTAACGGAGAATTTAATTGAATAATGATCTTCAGTTTCTGCAACATTTTTTACGGAGACTGTAACTTCACCTTCTTCGGTAAATTTAAGAGAGTTACCGATAAGGTTAACAAGTATCTGGTTTAATCTTCCCTGATCTCCAATTATTGTTTCAGGTAAGTCGGCATCAAGAAAGAGATTGAATTCAACTGCCGAAGGTACTTTGACCTTTAGTAGATTATACACATGTTTGAGTGTCTTTCTCAAATTGAATGGCTGTGCATCAATAGTTAAATTTCCGGATTCGATTTTAGAAAGATCCAGAATATCATTAATAATAATTAGCAGATTGTCTCCTGCAAGTTGTACACTATCAATATAATCCCTTTGTCGATCATCTAATTTTGTTTGGGTTAGAAGGTCTGTAAAACCAATAATAGCATTTAACGGAGTCCTGATTTCATGACTCATGTTTGCTAAAAAACTATCTTTTGCCAGAACAGCACGTTCTGCAATTTTTCTCTGAGTTTTGAGCTCTATGTTTTTTGTTGATAATTCCAATTGATTGATTACATGCTTGGCAACAATGGATAACGCATTTTTCTGGTTTTCGTTAAGTTCCTTGGTAACATGATCAATTGCGCACAGCGTACCTATGTTATAACCGTCAGGTGTTGTGAGGGGAATACCGGCATAAAAGCGTACTTTAAATCCTCCTGTTACATTAGCATCTTCTTTAAATCGATCGTTTAAAAGAGTATCCTGGATTTCAATCATTTTTGATTCCATGATAGTATATTGACAAAAACTAATTTCTCTCGGTACTTCTGATACACCTATTCCAATTTCCGATTTAAACCATTGTCTGTTTTCGTCTATGAATGAAATATGTGCGATTGGTACACCACAGATATAGGAAACAAGTTTTGTAGCATCATCAAAAGCATTATCCGGAAGCGTATCAAGAATATTATAACGTCTTAATGCAGTTAAACGTTCTGCTTCATTGTGTGGTATTGGAAGTTCTATATTTTTCATTATCTTCAGGTAGACTGCAAAAATATGAATAATTGGGTTAGAACTTCACAATAAAATTAGAAAATGAAGTTTCGAAATCCTGTAGGAACTAATCCTCAAAATTGAAACCCAATGAAAAGTTTCGTAGAAGATACCTCCAATTTTTCAGAAAAATAAAAATGTGCATTGCCATGTAAAAATTGTAGATAAATAGTATCTGTACATTGATTGCAAAGGAAAAGCCTGAGAACGAAATTCTCAGGCTTTTCAATTTTTCCTGGAAGAAAAGTCAGAATGCAGAATGTTTTTAAAATTATTGCTCAAGTCCCAGTTGGTTTTCCAGTTCTGATTTTATTACATCCTTATATTTGGCAACTCCGATTCCTATTATCGGAATAGCTAATTTTCCAATTACAGAAGCAGCTTGTTTTTTACCTATTTTGTCAAGGTACGATGATAATAACAAGGAACCAATTGCTCCAACAAGTATATAACTGCCCGGTACATCTGCGATTTTACTTTCAATAAATTCCCTGATCTCCTCAAGATTTTCCTGATTAATTAAGTTTTCCATAATTGTATTTATTAAGTGATCTTATTAAAATTTGATAATTTTAAAATTACAGAGTTATTCATATTTCATTTTATATAATTGGGATAACTGCTTACATAATTAAACGTAATTATTCCGGTATTAACCCTTTTGGAAAATCACATGAAATTAAAAAATCATGTATCAAAAAATAGAATGGCGACTTGTAAACTGCTTTAATGATGTTCATTTAAAGATATTTTCAACGGGTTTGGATAATATTGTCTTTTTGATTAGTTGATAAATAAAATCACACAACCGATTGTTTTATTTCAAATGTTTTTATATTTGTATTAAATACACTTATTGAATATAACTATTATAAACTAACCAAATGAAACAACCACACCTCTATTTTTTGATTTCAGTATTATTTCTTTTTTCTTTTAAAGGTATTCCCGTTAAGGATACAATTGTAAAAAAACAGACTCAAAAACCTCCTGTGTTTTCTAATGTTGTGTATCAGGGAGAGGATCAGATTTATAAAAGAAATCCTTTAAAAGCAGATGAGTTTTATTCACCGCTTTTGCAGGGATGTTATCCGGATCCGGCAATAACCAGAAAGGGAGATGATTATTATATGGTATGTTCCTCATTTGCCATGTTTCCTGGAGTTCCTATTTTTCATTCTAAAGATTTGGTCAATTGGACAGACTTAGGAGGTGTATTAAATAATGTTGCAGAATTTAATCCGCATGATACTGGAATTAGTGAAGGGGTTTACGCACCGGGAATCACCTACAATCCCCATAATGACACTTTTTATATGATTGTAACAGCTTTTACAGGGAATATGGGTAATATTATTGTAAAAACAAAAGACCCGAAGAAAGGTTGGGGAAGTCCGATTAAATTAGACTTTAACGGGATCGATCCGTGTATTTTCTTTGATGATAACGGAAAAGGATATGTTGTACACAATGATGCCCCGGATAAGGGAAAGGAATTGTACAACGGGCATCGTGTAATCAAAGTTTGGGAATACGACACTGAAAAAGATCAGGTAATTGGAGGAACAGATAAAATTATAGTGGATGGAGGAGTTGATCTTTCTAAAAAACCAATATGGATAGAAGCGCCGCATTTGTATAAAAAAGGCGGACAATATTATTTAATGTGTGCCGAAGGCGGTACCGGAGACAATCACAGCGAAGTTATTTTTATCAGTGACAGCCCAAAAGGACCGTTTAAACCGTCATCAAATAACCCAATTCTTACTCAAAGATATTTTCCATCAAACAGACCTGATAAAGTAGATTGGACAGGACACGCCGATATCATACAAGGGCCTGAAAATAAATATTACAGCGTGTTTTTAGGAATTCGTCCAAATGAAAAAGGCAGGGTAAATACAGGACGCGAAACATTTATGCTGCCGGTAGACTGGTCCGGTACCTTTCCTGTTTTTGAAAACGGTTTAGTTCCGATGCAGCCCAAATTAAAAATGCCAAATGGTGTAGAAAACAAAACAGGAAAAGAAGGATTTTTTCCAAACGGTAATTTTACGTTTACCGAGAATTTTACTTCAGCCAAATTAGATTACCGATGGATAGGACTCAGAGGACCCCGTGAGAATTTTATTTCGGTTACTAAAAAGGGGTTACAAATTAATCCGTTTCCCGTAAATATTAAAGAGAAAAAACCTACTTCGACACTATTTTACAGACAGCAGCATAATGCTTTTTCTTTTTCAACGACTTTAGATTACAAGCCGGCATCTGAGAAAGACCTCGCAGGAATAGTATGTTTACAAAATGAGCGGTTTAATTATGTTTTCGGAATAACAAAAAAAGAAAAAGATACTTATGTAGTATTGGAAAGAACAGAAAATGGCAAATCAGAAATTATCGCAAGTACAAAAATTGAAATCACGAAACCATTACGTCTGAAGGTAAAAGCAACAGGAGATAATTACCAGTTTAGTTATGCTGTTAATGGTGTTGATTTTGAAAATCTGGGCACTGAGGTTTCAGGAGATATTCTCTCAACAAATGTAGCCGGAGGTTTTACCGGAGCGCTGGTAGGATTGTATGCTACGGCAGCCAATAATGCACAGCCCAAATAAACCTTTCTTTAATAATTTTGATAAACACACAATGAAATCAATAATTAGATTTTTCGCATTTGCAGTTCTTTTTTCAATAGGACAAAGAGTATATTCTCAGGATCCGAATTTTCATGTCTATTTGAGTTTTGGACAGTCTAATATGGAAGGAGCTGCTCCAATAGAACCTCAGGACAAAATCAATGTAGATCCTCGTTTTCAGGTTTTGGAAGCAGTAAATTGCCCGGATCTGGGTCGCGAAATGGGTAAATGGTATACTGCAATACCGCCTTTATGCAGATGTAAAACCGGATTTACCCTGACAGACAATTTTGGAAGAATAATGGTTGCCAGGCTTCCTGAAAATATAAAAGTAGGCGTTGTCAATGTTGCTATAGGAGGTTGTAAAATCGAACTTTTTGATAAAGAAAAAGCAGCAAGTTACATAACTACAGCACCGGACTGGATGTTAGGAATGATAAAAGAATATGATGGCAGTCCGTATGAAAGACTGGTAAATATGGCCAGAATTGCACAGAAAACAGGAGTCATAAAAGGTATTTTATTGCATCAGGGAGAATCGAATACAGGTGATGCACTTTGGCCTGAAAAAGTCAAAATAGTATATGATAATTTAATAAAAGACCTCAATTTAGATCCTGAAAAAGTGCCTTTGCTTTCTGGCGAAACGGTGAATGAAGATCAAAACGGAAAATGCGCCAGCATGAATAAAATTATTGCAACACTACCTCAGACGATCCCGATATCTTATGTTATTTCATCAAAAGGCTGTGCTGTTGCTGCAGATTTTTTACATTTTAATACAGAAGGATATAAAGAGTTAGGAAAACGTTATGCCGAAAAAATGCTTTCATTATTAGGATATAAAGCAAACAATAGCAATGAACCATTCATAGTTCAGGCGCCTTTAGGATTTGATCAGTTAAATCCGAATATACCTGCCGGAAAAGTTGAAACGATAGGTTACGAATCAAAAACAGTTGGGGCAACCAGAAAAGGAACCGTTTATACTCCGCCCGGATTCAATAAAAAGAAAAAATATCCGGTTTTATATCTTTTGCATGGCATTGGCGGAGATGAAAAAGAATGGCTTAATGGAGGGAGTCCGCAGATTATATTAGACAATCTTTATGCAGAAGGAAAACTAGAGCCAATGATTGTAGTCATGCCAAACGGAAGAGCAATGAAAGATGACAGTGCTTCAGGAAATATCATGGCTCCGGAAAAAGTACAGGCATTTGCCAATTTTGAAAAAGATTTACTGAATGATTTAATTCCGTTTATAGAAAAAAAATACCCTGTTCTTAAAGATAGGGAACATCGTGCCATTGCCGGTTTATCTATGGGAGGAGGGCAGTCTTTAAATTTCGGATTAGGAAACTTAAACAAATTTGCATGGGTGGGTGGATTTTCATCGGCACCAAATACTAAAATGCCTGCAGAGTTACTACCGAATCCCGAAGAAGCAAAAAAGAAATTAAAACTCCTTTGGATTTCCTGTGGAGATAACGATTGGCTAATAGAAAACAGTAAAAGAACCCACGATTATTTATTAAAAAATGAGGTGCCTCATATTTATTACATTGAGCCCGGCGTTCATGATTTTAAAGTATGGAAAAATAGCTTATATCTGTTTTCGCAGTTTTTATTCAGACCTGTAGATCAGGCCGGTTTTGCAAAATATACCGTTTTAGAATAGTAATCAAACTGATATATTGTATGCGAAATACCTTAGGTACTGCCCAATACCGAGTGTTTTTAAAGTCAAATTAGCGGAAGCATAAAAAAATGTAAATAGACACAGGCAGAAAATGAAATATATAGAATAAAGATCAGGAATTTTGAATTTTTCTTACAAATTTGATAAAAATAATGATTATAAAAAATAAAATCCTCTTGTTTAGGTAATAAAATAAAAAATAAATGTAAATTGTACACTTTTAATATTAGAATCATTTTATATTAATTTCTCAAAATGAAAAATAAAGTTTTGTATTGCCTGTTCGCTTTGTTAATGGGTTCAGTTGCTGTCGCCCAAATGCAATTATTTAGCCCGAATGAAATAAGGCTGAAAGAAGGACCTTTCAAAAACGCTCAGGATGTCGATCTTAAGTACATTTTAGACCTAAACCCTGATAAACTTTTAGCTCCTTATTTGTTAGATGCAGGTTTTTCACCAAAATCAGATCGGTATGGCAATTGGGAAAATATCGGGCTTGACGGACATATTGGCGGGCACTATCTTTCTGCATTATCGATGATGTATGCTGCTACAGGAAATATAGAGCTTAAAAACAGATTAGATTACATGCTCTCTGAATTGGCACGTTGCCAGGATAAAAACGGTAACGGCTATGTAGGAGGAATTCCGCAGGGAAAAGTTTTTTGGGACCGGATTCATAAAGGAGATATCGACGGAAGCAGTTTCGGATTAAATAATACCTGGGTTCCTATTTATAATATTCATAAACTTTTTGCCGGCTTAAATGATGCTTATCAGTATACCGGCAGTGAAAAAGCAAAAGACATTTTAATAAAATTAGGTGACTGGTTTATAGAATTACTCCGTCCGCTTTCTGATGAGCAGATTGAAAAAATCTTAAAAACAGAGCATGGCGGTATCAACGAATCGTTTGCTGATTTGTATAGCATTACAAAAAATAAAAAATACCTCGAAACAGCCGAAAAATTATCACACAAAGCTTTCCTGGATCCTTTATTAAAAAAAGAAGATAAACTTACAGGCTTGCATGCCAATACCCAGATACCTAAAGTTATTGGTTTTGAGAAAATTGCGGTTCTTTCAGGAAATAAGCAATGGTCTGATGCTGTACAGTTTTTTTGGAATAATGTAACACAAAATCGCAGTGTGGCTTTTGGTGGAAACAGTGTTGCAGAACATTTCAATCCAATAGATGATTTTAGCGGAATGCTAAAGTCAAATCAGGGTCCTGAAACCTGCAATTCCTACAACATGGAGCGCCTTACAAAAGCTTTGTTTCTGGACAAAGACGATGTGAGTTATCTTGATTTTTATGAGCGTACACTTTATAATCACATCCTGTCAAGCCAGCACCCCGAAAAAGGAGGTTTTGTCTATTTTACGCCCATTCGGCCTAATCATTATCGCGTGTACTCTCAGCCGGATACAAGCATGTGGTGTTGTGTAGGATCAGGGCTTGAAAACCATACAAAATATGGCGAATTAATTTACAGCCATACTGAGAATGATATTTTTGTGAATCTTTTTATTCCTTCTGTTTTAAACTGGAAAGAAAAAGGAATAGAGTTAGAACAAACAACCAAATTTCCTTATGAGAACAATTCAGAATTAGTACTCAAACTTAAAAAAACCAAATCCTTCGCTTTGAATATCCGCTATCCAAAATGGGCTGAAAATTTTGAAATTATCGTCAATGGAAAAGAACAGAAAATAGAAGCTAAACTTTCTGCGTATGTTACTCTTTCACGAAAATGGAAATCAGGCGACAAAGTAACGATTAGATTTAAAACAGCTACCCATTTAGAAAGTTTACCTGATGGTTCAAATTGGAGCGCTTTTGTCAACGGACCAATTGTGCTGGCGGCAAAAACATCAACAGAAGACTTAAAGGGCTTATTTGCCGATGACAGCCGTATGGGACATGTGGCAAACGGAAAGTACATTCCGCTGGACAAGGCATATGCATTGGTGGGAGAGAAAGCAGGTTATGTTGCAAAACTTAAAGAAGAAGGAAACCTGAGATTCAGCTTAGATTCATTACAATTAGAACCTTTCTTTGAAGTACACGATGCCCGTTATCAAATATATTTTCAAACGTATTCTAAAGAAGAGTATAAAGAAAATCAGGCATTGTTAAAACAGCAGGAGATTGAGGCAATGGCAGTAGAAGCAAAAACTATCGATAAAATAAATTGCGGGGAACAACAGCCGGAAGTAGATCATTTGTATAAAGGTGAAAAAAGCAATTCAGGTTATGATGATGGAAAGTTTTGGCGAAATACGCGTTCTTATATTTCGTATCAAATGCTAAACAAAAATAAGGAGGGACAATTTTTAGACATAAGCACTTTAGACGATTTCAAAACAGAAAATATTATCATTTTTATTAACGAAAAACCTGCCGTGATTGCTGCTGTAGAAAAAAAGGCAATAAAAATAAAAGTGAATAATCTGGAGGTGGTAAATATTAAAATCCTCTCAAAAGATGGAAGAGAAAGTCCAAAATTTTATCAGTTAAGAATTGTCAGGAATTAAATAGTATAGAGAAAAATTCAAATGGAAATTAACTTCCAAATAAAAATAAGATGAAAATAAGAAAAGATTTTTTTTATACCATTTTGCTCATTACTGTAGGTTTAGTAACAAGTCAGGCTCAAAAAGCTAAAGCCAAAAATCCAACACTTTATGCAGATGTACCCGATTTATCTATGATTAGGGTTAACGATACCTATTACATGAGCAGTACGACAATGCACATGAATCCGGGAGTACCCATTATGAAATCGACAGACTTAGTGAATTGGAAACTTGTTAGTTATGCTTATGAAACACTTGAGGATACTGATGACAGACTAAATTTAGATAATGGCAAAAATGATTACGGAAGAGGCTCATGGGCGAGCAGTCTGCGCTATCATAATGGGACTTATTATGTCAGTACCTTTTCCGGAACAACAGGTAAAACCTATATTTTTTCGACAAAAGATATTGAAAAGGGACCGTGGAAGAGAATTGTTTTAAATAATTCATACCATGATCATTCCCTTTTATTTGATGATGACGGCAAAATTTATCTGGTTTGGGGCGGAGGAAAACTCGAAATAATAGAATTACAAAATGACCTTTCGGCAGTTAAAGAAGAAACCAGAAGAGTTTTAATCGAAAATGCCCATTTACCGGCAGGAAATAATATCATGCTGCCGTCAGAAGGATCTCAGCTTTTTAAAATTAAAGGAAAGTATTATTTGTTTAATATTTGCTGGCCAAAAGGCGGTATGAGAACCGTTATTATCCACAGAGCCGACAACATTTCCGGCCCTTGGGAAGGAAAAATAGGGCTGCAGGATTTGGGCGTTGCACAAGGCGGACTTATCGATACTCCTGACGGCAGATGGTTTTCTTATTTATTTAGGGATGCCGGCGGTGTGGGCCGTATCCCGTATCTGGTTCCTGTAAAATGGGAAGATGGATGGCCGGTGTTGGGCGAAAACGGAAAAGTTCCTGAAAATTTGAATCTGCCTGCGAATAAAAGTCTTATTCCGGGTATTGTAAATTCAGATGATTTTACACGTAAAAGCGGAAAAAATGAATTACCATTAGTGTGGCAGTGGAATCATAATCCCGATAATTCACTTTGGTCTTTAAAAGAAAGAAAAGGTTATTTAAGATTAAAAACGGCAAGAACTGACAACAGTTTTCTTCAGGCAAAAAATACAATAACACAAAGGACTTTTGGTCCTCAATGTTCTGCGAGTACATTAGTAGAAGTAGCTAAAATGAAAGAAGGCGATTTAGCAGGACTTTCATTATTACAGAAAGATTTCGGTCTCGTTGCTGTAAAAGTTGAAAATGGTACCAAAAGGATTGTCATGATAAATGCTGAAAAATCAAATTCAAACGAAATTGAAAGTGTTCCTTTAAATCAGGATAAAGTATATTTTAAAGCAGAATGTGACTTTAAGGATAAAGCAGACACAGGAAGATTTTATTACAGTTTAGATGGAAAAAAATGGATTAGTATCGGAAAACCAATTAACCTGCCGTATACAATTCCTCATTTTATCGGCTACCGGTTTGGTTTGTTTAATTACGCAACCAAAAATACAGGAGGTTATGCCGATTTTGATTATTTCCAGATTGATGATAAAATTTCCAAAATAAAATAGTGACCTGAATTTTATAATGGAACACCTACTTTAAAAATACTAACTAACGGCGAATAAATCGCAACTCAATTAACCACCAACGATTATGAATTTAAAATCTCTTATGTGTCTTTGTTTAATAAGTTTTGTTAAGCTAACGGCACAATCAATTATAAAAAGCCCGGATGAGAAACTTAAAGTTTCTGTTTCTGTAGAAAACGGCATTCCTGTTTACAGCGTTACCTGCAATGAAAAAACTTTTCTGGAAAAATCCCCTCTTGGTCTCAAAACAAATGTGGGTGATTTTACTTCTGGATTAAGTTTGGAAGCCAGTGTAAATCAAAACAAAATTGAGGAAACGTATCAATTACCAAACATTAAGCAAAGCAATGTAACGTATACCGCTAACGAAGCCATTTTTTCATTTACAAAAGAAGGTAAAGCAGCTATCGATGTGATATTTCGCGTAAGCAATAACAATTTGGCTTTTAAATATAAAGTACACACCCAAAACAAGGCACTTGCCTGTGTGGTTCAGCAAGAAGCTTCCGGTTTTTTATTACCGGAAGGAACAACCACTTTTCTTTGTCCGCAAAGTTTACCAATGACAGGATATGCCAGAACTGCACCCAGCTACGAAACTTCATATGCATTAGATGATGCAACAGGCAAAAACGGTCTCGGCAATGGATATTCATTTCCATGTCTTTTTAAAGTAAAGAACAACGGATGGGTTCTAATTTCTGAAACAGGAGTAGACAGTGGTTATTGTGCAGGCAAATTAACGGGTCATGAAAAAGGACTATATACAATTGGATTTCCGGCAGAAGGCGAAAATAACGGAAATGGCACAGCTGCACCCGGAATACCACTTATAGGCGAAACTCCATGGCGTACCATTACTATTGGCGAAACATTGGCGCCAATTGTAGAGACTACGATTCCCTTTGATTTGGTAAAGCCAAAATATGAAGCTGCCAAGGAATATCAATATACAAAAGGTACCTGGAGCTGGATCATGAAAATGGACAGCAATACCACTTTTCCTGTACAAAAACAATACATCGACTTCAGTGTAGCAATGGGATATGAAACCATTCTAATTGATGCACTTTGGGATACACAAATAGGGCGTGATAAAATAGCAGAATTAGCAAAATACGGAGCAGATAAAGGAGTAGGATTGTATTTGTGGTACAATTCAAATGGGTATTGGAACGATGCTCCTCAGAGTCCAAGGGGGTTAATGGATAATACCACAGCCCGCCGTAATGAAATGGCATGGATGAAAAGCATAGGGATAAAAGGAATCAAAGTAGATTTTTTTGGTGGGGACAAACAGGTAACCATGAAATTATACGAAGATATTTTAACAGATGCCAATGATTTCGGAATAATGGTTATTTTTCACGGTTGTACTTTACCTCGCGGCTGGGAACGAATGTATCCAAATTATGCCTCTAGCGAAGCAGTTCTGGCAAGTGAAAATTTACATTTTGGGCAGGAAAGCTGTAATAATGAGGCCGTAAATGCCACGCTGCATACTTTTATCAGAAACACAGTCGGAAGTATGGATTTTGGAGGAAGTGCTTTAAATCAATTCTACAATAGCGAAAATACGCCAAAAAAAGGATCAAAAAGAATGACTTCGGATGTTTTTGCTTTGGCAACAGCCGTATTGTTTCAGAGTGGGGTACAGCATTTTGCTTTAGCACCAAACAATCTGAATGATGCTCCCGACTGGGCTGTAAACTTTATGAAAGAAGTGCCTACAACCTGGGATGAGGTTCGTTTTTTAGCTGGATATCCGGGCAAATATGTGCTTTTGGCCCGTCGAAAAGGAACCAAATGGTATATCGCAGGAGTGAATGGGGAGAATAAAACACTTAAAGCAAAAGTAAAATTAGAAATGTTTGCTTCAGGTACAATACTAAGAAGCTATAGCGATGATGAACAGCTAAAAGGAAAAGTAAGTACCTTAAGAATTAAAAAAGACCGTCAAGTAGAAATTAATATACCCCACAATGGGGCAATACTACTAATAAATTAAGCAAGTATTTTTTTTATGGATTATCCAAAAGAAGATAATTCTAATATTATTTTGGAAGAGTCGGTTCAAATTTGGGCCGGCTCTTTTTGTAAGTATGCCTTGAAGGTTTTAAATCCTGTTTGAAAGTATTAGTAATTATTAAACATCAGTTCAAGTGTTTTTTTGCAGAGAAGCGAAATAGAAAATGTATTGAGAATCGTTTTAATAATAATTTTTTTGTTCTCAATACAATTTCTATCGAAAATTACCCGAACTGACGAATAATCTTCATCAAAAGCTAATTATGCCTAAATGTTATATAGTTTCAAATTATTACACCACGCTATAGCACGGATCCTTTGGTGTGGGGCATCTGAAAATTACGGAATCAGTAAAATAACCTGAAGTTAAAATCCATTGTAGCTAATTTCTAAGACTTGATAATAAAAAGGGATAGGAAAAAGATTAATATTTCTGTATATTTATCTGTTTAACGGATTATAAAATTGGTTTTAATGAAAAATGGAACAGGTCATTTTAAATTGAAATTAGGTATACAGTTACTCTTAATTAATCGATATGTCTTTATAATACTTTTGGTATTATTATACTCATGTGCAGATAAGGTCTATACAAAAGAAGATTATACTTTTTATAACAAGGCTTTTAAAGAGGATGCTTCCTCTTCTTTAAGAACAGATGGGGTTTATATTCTCAAATCCATCTGGACAAATGAAAACGGTGGGCAGTTAAAACAGCCAAAAGACCATCGTTTTTATAAATTCTACGCAACAGGACAATGTAATCTAACGTTGGATCCTTCCTTAAAAATAAAAACCGAAAAAGAATATATTCAGGTGATAAACAACGATTTCATCACACAAAAGAAGACCCTTTTTTCAGGGCTGCTACAAACGCTCTCAAAACAAAATAATAATTCAAAGCAGGGTAGTGCCGCGCCGCCAGTTCGAATATAAGTACGGCTATATTAAAAACGACAGCTTAATAATCGTTAAGGCAGCGCAGGGAAAAGCAACATTTGATGAATCAAATTTTACCGGATATTATAATGAATATTATGTTTTTAGGCCTTTACCAATAAAAGACGATAAGAAACCGGAATGGTAGAATATAAACAATATAAAAACTAAAAAGTTAATAATCTCAAAATGAAAAAAAGGATTAAGTCATACAGCTGTTTTTTAAGCTTTGCGATAAAAACGACAGGCATTTTACTGCTTCTGGTTTTTACGGCAAATTGCTCAAAAAAGGAACCGGAATTTACGGTAAAAGGACCGCCGTCTATTACAAAAGATATTAAAGTGAACATTGAAATGATTAAAGATCACAGAATCACAATAGTTACTGCTTATTATAAGGGCAAAAGTTATGAAATTGATAACCAGGATGTCTTGCGTTACAAAATATACTTGTCTTATCAGGACAAGTATTTTAATAGTATTGAAACAGACAACCTGCATTATAAATTGAAAGGAAAGCCAATAAATGAAATAACAATTGTAAAGAAAGGTAATACAGTAATAGCAACATATATAGGTAATAAAGAGATTAGTAATGGTGCAGGTATTGTTTTAATTCCTGAAAATATTTTTTTTGGGCAGGCAGTAGAAAAGCAAAAATTTATTACTTTTTATAAAAAATAACCCGTAGTGAACCGGATAATTTTCAATTCAAATTTTAAACAAAATTCATGAAAAAGATATATATTATGTATAGCATACTGGTAGTTGTACTGATCAGTTGCAAAGAAACAACTCCTAATACGCCTGAAGCTCTTCAGACAAATGAAAACAGTGCCACAGCTGCACCTTCTGAAAAACTGGTAAAAGCAGATATAACAGCTTGTCGGGAAAGAGAATCTGTTGTATGGGAAGGCGAAAATTTTGTGTCCTATACAGAAGACAGGATGAGAGGTAAAGGGGTCATATCTTTTACAATGGACATAAACGACAGGTTAGATATTTTAAATGACGACGATAGCAATTTTGGCGAAATTGTGCTCAATGAAGACCTTACTTTTTTTACACTGACAATGCCCAAAAAAGTCATAGCCAGAAAAGTGATTATGACTTATGATTTTGCGGCTTTTGATTTTGATTCCGAAAATGTAGATACAAATCAGGATTATTTTATTATATATGTAAATAAAGAAAAAAGAAAAGTAAAAAAAGAGGGGCTTAAATATGCTTTCTCAACTTGGGAGCAGTATATTAAAAAACAGTCCGTCAGGCTTAAAGATTGTAATCTGATTGCTGATCAACAAGGCAATGTTAACCAAAAAAGTAAAGACCAGGTTTTTACAGTAACAGAAGTTAAGGGAGATGAAATAAAAATCACATCATCAAAAGATTGCCTTGAGGAAGATAAATCTTTCCATGCTGTAAATGGAATACTAAAATGGAAATCAGCTAATGTATTGCTGATAGATTTTGCTGTTTGTAATTAAGTATTGAAAATAAGCTACACTAGAAAAATACTAAGAGTTGTACTATGGCTAATATTCTTGTAGAATATTTTAATGATGTTATTTCGTTATGTATACTTCCGGATGGTTAACTCTGACTGAAACTTTCAGTTTAAAAAAAAAAGAAATCTTCAACAAAGTTGAGGGTTTAAATTGCTGCGGAGAATTTAAATATGCAACCTAACAATAGTGCCAATGTCTTTCATTGGCACTATTTGTGATTATGCGTATTCCTGAAATAATCCGCGTTGATATATTAATGATTTTACTTGGCATATTCTACATTATATATCTTAATAAATTTCAAAATAATAAAACGCTATAAATCCCTTTTTAATTTACAAGAATCTATTCTTTTTGTAAATGGAGAACTAGTATTTTATAAATAGAAATATTGCAAAATCAGGTGTGCTAAATCCAGATGTAAATTTATAAAAATTGAATGCTTGTGTAAATTGACTGATTTAATATTCATTTATATGAAATTGAATTTACAGGCTTCTGTCTATTACCAATTACCCTTGTAAACATTGGTGATTAACATTTATTTGTAAATAAAAAGTTACGTGTTATTTTTTAAAAATGTATTTCGACGTTTATTCAAGTAGATTACCGATTAAGATATTTATTAATTCAGCGTTTATTTAGTTTTGTCCATCTCAAACTACTGATTATTAAACAAAAACTATTATCGGTCTTATTCTATATTCATGATACCTACTATAATTAAGCTTCTATTGCTTTCACGAAATATTTTTTTCGCGAGTACTTTATTTTCCCTTCAAAAAGCTATTCTTTTCTAAATATTTATTTTGGATTTTAGTTCACTTTCCAAATCTAAACGCCTATGTATAATTTTACTTTTTTTAATGTACCTTTTATCGTTTTCAAAAAAATTGCATCTTCTTTATGCAATTATAAAATAGGAGATAGTAATTCGATAAAAAAAATAGAATCAGTTTTAATTTCAAAAACAACACTAACAGCTATACTATTCTGTTTTGTTGTTTCGGCAAATGCTCAATACGGTCCTTCAGATGATTTTGATGGAGATGGTATAGTCAATTCTCAGGATTTGGATGATGACAATGATGGAATTCTGGATACTGATGAGTGTAATAATTTAATCTTATCAGGGAGTTTTGAAAATCTTACAGGACTAAACAATGGAAATAACATAGGTGTAAATATAGCTCCGTGGGTACTGGGAGGTACAAGTAATGCAAATGTAGTTAAAGTTGATGGCCCAGGCCCTTATGTATATGGAAATGGTTTTGGACCAGAAAGTAGTGCAGATCCAGGGTTGGCTAATCTTAATACTCCGCAACATTATTTAGATATAGCTAATGGTTCTAATGATTTTTATCAAACATTTACAATAACAGGATCAGGAACTACTTTATTAACTTATAGTGGATTTTTCTCTTCAAGAAATGTTGCTACCGGTAATCCTGCCCCTGCAACAGGTATAGGATCTATAAGAATTTTAAATGGTACTGGAACAGGAGGAACTGTCAGAGCTACGACTGGTAATATTTCAGTTACAAATAATACTAGCTGGACCTTTATTGAAGGTACGGTAAGCTTGCCGGCTGGTACTTATTCATATGTGGTATCAATGGATAATGGTATTAATTTTGATAATGCCAGTTTGATAGGACAGTGTGATACTGATGGTGATGGAATTGCAAATAAATTTGATTTAGATTCCGATAACGACGGCTGTTCTGATGCTAATGAGTATTATCATTTGGCTTCTGCAGATGGTAATGATGGAGGTGTTTATGGTGCAGGAGTTCCAACTGTTAACAGTTCAGGGCTTGTAACCGGACCAGTTGCGGCTTCTTATACAGGAAGTTATACAAATGTAACAGTTGGTGGTGGTGTTTCAAGTGTTTTAAATTCTGCAACACCTGCAGATCAATCTGTACTTGCAGGTGGAAATACAACATTTACAACCACTGTAACAACTCCAGGTTCAGGAACAACACAACATCAATGGCAAGTTAGTACAAATAATGGCACTACTTGGGCTAACATTACCAATGGTGGTGTTTATTCAGGAGCAACAACCGGCACTTTGACTATTACAGCGGCAACTGCAGCAATGAATAGCTATAAATATAGAGATTTAGTTAAACAGAGTAATTTGGCTTGTGGACCGACATCCAGAGTTGCTAATTTATGTGTTTTAACAACGCCAACTTTAACGTCCCCGACTCCAATTTGTTCAGGAAGTGATGCTGTTTTCACAATTACAGGTACAGCAGGAAATGTAGTAACCTACACTGGAGCAGTTTCAGGTACAGCAACAATCGGTTCAGGCGGTACTGTAACCGTAACGACATTAGGAGTTTCACCTAATACGACATTAAATTTAACTAATGTAAGTAATGGAACATGCAGTCTCGCAATAACTGTGACAAGGACTGTGGTTGTAAACACCAGTTCTGGTACACCAAACAATACTACTTCAACAACTGCTATTTGTGAGAATACCACCAAAGCCTTGTCGGCTACACCTGCAGGCGGAACCTGGTCGGTATTTTCAGGAGGCGGAAGCATTTCAGGGACAACTTATACACCGGCAAACGTGACAGTCGATACCTCAGTAACGATTCGCTATACAGTTCCTGCCAACGGATCATGTGCGGCTAGAAGTTCAGATGTTACCTTTACAGTGAACCCTTTTGCAGGAACAGCCAGCAATACCACTTCAACAACTGTTATTTGTGAGAATACCACCAAAGCCTTGTCGGCTACACCGGCAGGCGGAACCTGGTCGGTAGTTTCGGGAGGCGGCAGCATTTCAGGTACGACTTATACCCCGGCAGACGTTGCATCTAATACCTCAGTAACGGTTCGTTATACAGTTGCAGCCAACGGTTCATGCGCGGCTACAACTTCAGATGTTACTTTTACTGTGAATCCTTTTGCAGGAACAGCCAGCAATACCACTTCAACAACTGCTATTTGTGAGAATACCACCAAAGCCTTGTCGGCTACACCGGCAGGCGGAACCTGGTCGGTATTTTCGGGAGGCGGAAGCATTTCCGGCACAACTTATACCCCGGCAGACGTGGCATCTAATACCTCAGTAACGGTTCGTTATACAGTTGCAGCCAACGGTTCATGCGCGGCTACAACTTCAGATGTTACTTTTACTGTGAATCCTTTTGCAGGAACAGCGAGCAATACCACTTCAACAACTGCTATTTGTGAGAATACCACCAAAGCCTTGTCGGCTACACCGGCAGGCGGAACCTGGTCGGTAGTTTCGGGAGG
>NZ_QJHL01000023.1 GCF_003202405.1 Flavobacterium hydrophilum
AGTAGGTTACCGGGAAAGTAGTCGCTCCACAGTCTCTTTTGAGTCTGGGTTGTGAAAATTGAAATGCATAACCAGGGCCGGAATCAGGATCAGACCCTGAACCACAAGTACTAATCGTGACTATTTTTCCGGAACTGTCTACTTTGTATGAGGACCCATTGGCCTGGTTCTTATACCATAAGCTTCCATATGGCAAAGCAATTGTTAGGGCTTCGTTTGTATAAAGTACAGTACCAACACTTAATGTTGCTGTTGCCGCATAAAATGTATTAGGAAATCCTGTTTTGGTACAAGCTGCTAATTTAACTGTGCCGGAGTCTGAAAACTGAAATGGATAGCTGATCGGTGTTGTTGGCTCATTAATGATTTTTATTACACCTGTAATGGGCTCACATAATGAAGTGATCTTTCCGCTTATAGTAGTATTACATTCTCCTGTTAGGGTTATTAAATAATTAAATGTTCCTGAAA
>NZ_QJHL01000008.1 GCF_003202405.1 Flavobacterium hydrophilum
CTCGGATGGTGAAATTGGTAGACACGCTGGACTTAAAATCCAGTGGACAGCAATGTCCGTGCGGGTTCAAGTCCCGCTCTGAGTACTGAAAACTCCAATTGGCTATGGCTGATTGGAGTTTTTTTTTCTTAATACACCGTAAAGCCCGCCCCATAGGGTAAAGCCATAAAAACAGATACAAAATGTTCAAATCTAAATCATAATACATAAATGATTTAGATATGATGCTAAAAAAGCGGATCATTTATAGATCCGCTGTTGTTATAAAAATTTTAATGTTTTTTAGATCCCTAATCGAAAATCTTTTACATTTTTTTGTTCTAAGCTAATATCTTCAATTCACAGACAGTATAGGATATTAATATTACTTAAAAACTAAAAGATTCTAACCTCAAAACCAATAAAATAATGTTTTATAAAACAGGATTATTTTTTTTAGACTTTGTTTATTATGATCAAAGTCATGGTAAGGTTGTAAATGTTTTAGAACGATTTTAGGGAAATGGTGGAAAACGCTAAAGTTCTCAGCGTCAGAAGAAAAACGACTCTGATTAATATTTGAATGGCATATCTCTAATGCATATGTTGTCGGAGGTCCCTCGATTACAAACGAAACTGCTATGAAACAGTTTAACTTGCACAGAAACATTAATATCAGGTAGGCAATATACAGTGAAACTTTCTGAACCTTAAATAAATTTAATTTTTATAAAGACACAGCTGTTTGGTCTTTTCCTGCAGATCAGAGGGGAGGAAAATCTTCAATATTAGAGCAGGTATAAATTATATCCAATAGTAATGAAATAGATACTAAAAAACTTTTAATCCTGAATTTAATTCAATGACAAGGATTAGCAGGAACAATTCTTATGGTTATATTAATTTACATTTTTTTAAAGATTTTGAAGCACGTAGTATAACCTATAAAATGCAGCCCAGAGGAAAAACATCATCAAGTGTTACAAATAAATGTACCGGTGGCTCCATCAGAGACTTTTATAGGCATAGGTTATCGAAAGTTGCCTGATTTTGGGCAGTTAGAAGTTTCTTATGTTTAGAATAAAATATAAAAAAGTTTACGATCTCAAACCAATCTATAAGGTTCATGAAAGCAGGGGACAGAAAGCCATATCGTTTAATGTTGTTAAAGCAAAATATTACAGCCTTAATCTGCAAGATTGGTTGGAAGTTTCAGAAAAAAATCAAGAACTGCTTATAAATTTTATTGTACTCAATTCATCTGTGAAGCTGGATCAATTCGAAGAAAAATTATGTTCAGGTGATAGTTGTTACTCTGGAACTGTCCGGAAGTGGACATCTGGAATGTATTGCCATGGACAGCCATGAGGCTGGTACACAAAACTGGATAAATAAATTTATAGAGAAATTCACTGTAAGAAGAGGGTATGATCCAACACTTTATCTTCCTTCTATGATGCGATATATTATGATTGGTGTAAAAAAGAATCGGATGGCTTTCTTTTGATGTGAGGCGCGCTATTACTGATATGATATCTGATAATTATTATGGGATAACTTTTTGTTACCCAAATATAGTTGTACCATCTGATAAGTTGGAAAATGCCGGATTAATCAATGTAAGTTAGAAATAGAAAGAAATGCAGGGAATGAATTGAGTTCACGGACGAATACTGCATGAAAACAAGTAAATTTAAATCTTAAATAACTCAGCCAAAATTTTCAATTCTTTAACGCATGCTACATTAAAGGGAAGTAGGAGTTATTCTTTTACTTTTTATTAAAGCTAATCCAGCCATACGCTGTATCTTTTATGGCGAACCCCGCCATAAAAGGATGCCGCTTCTGTCTAGGCTACAGGTTCTGGTTTCAAAAAAAATATTGTAGAATAATTTATTCCCTATTCAAAACCTTTTGGAGGTAGATTAGAAAATTAGCAAATCCATTTTCTGAAAGGTTTTCCAGATCCAGCATTTTGCTTAAACCCGTATCGTAAATTTGCCAGTTCTGAATTTTTGCAAGTTTTGCTATTTCAAATAACGCCTGTTCGCCATAAAGCGAAATCATTTTGTTGCTTGCTGGTTCTTCGTCGATATAAAAGTCTATTGAAAATCATTTCCTTTAATTTCTTCTCCTTCTTCTAAACCAAAATATTCAGATATAATACGATCGAAATCTATCGGAATAAATGCTTCATCATTGATTTCATCAATCGAATTGATTTTTTGTGAAGAATTAAATAAAATTACGTCCCAACTCATAATTATAAATGTTCTAATTAAAATTCTACATTTTATTACTCAAAAACTTTTTTTGGTATCATTGTATTAAATAGCAATAAATTTCACAGCGAAATATTAAATGTAATTTGAAAATTATTTCTTAGAAAATAAATTTTCCACTACCCAGGCAGGACCAATCATTAAAAATTGAATGTCTTTAAGGAAAGATGGTTTTTTCCCTTCTATATTATGTCCATAGAATTGCCCAATCCATGCAATAGCAAAAATACCAATTGAGAATATCCATAAAGGTAAAACATGACCAATGTAATAATTCACGATTAAACAAATTGCTGAAAAAACAGCAATTTTAGCAGCCATAGCAATTGATAGTCTGATATAAAAAATAAGGACAAAAATCAATACAAAAGTGGCCCAATTTTCTATTATAGGAGCATTTAATGAAAGCGTGCTGGAAATAAAACCGCTGGGTATACTCATTAATAAGCCAACAATTGAGAAATAAATCGCGGGAACACAAACATAATGTATCGCTTTATTTTTTGGGTTTTGATGGCTAACTGCATATTCTTCAAACCATTGATCTAATGTTCTCATTTTTTTGGAATTTAGGATTATATCAAAGCTATTAAATATTTTTGAGTTTTGAGACAATTTCAAAAGCTGATTCCTGCCCTAAAATTGTGAATATCTATTTTTGGAATTGCCAATTTTTTTTCTGTGAAAATCTATCTTTGGAATCCTTAAAAAACACAAAAGAAATGAGCGCAATTTGGTACGAATGCAAAGTAAAATACAGAAAAACGGATGATATTGGATCGCAAAAGGTTACAACAGAACCTTATTTAGTAGATGCCATATCTTATACAGAAGCTGAGAGCAGAATTAATGAAGAAATGAAGGCATATGTAAGTGAAGAATTTAAAATTACCAATATAAAAGTGGCAAATTATGCAGAAATTCATCCTTTTGAAAATGCTGATCGTTGGTTTAAATCGAAAGTTTCTTTAATAGCTTTTGATGAAGAAAGTGGAAAAGAACGCAAAACAAATATGTATATACTTGTGCAGGCAAATGATGTAAAAGAGGCTTATGATAACACTGTTGCTGTTATGAAAAATACTATGGGTGATTATACTATCCCGGCAATTTCAGAATCCCCAATTATGGATGTTTTTCCTTATTTTAGTGGTGAAGAAGAAGATTTGGAGCAATTAGAAAGATTCAATGCACTTAAAGCTTCTAAACCTGAATTGGTAATTGTGGGAGAAACAGTTGAGGGTTTTACTGAAGTAGAAACTGAATAGGTTATTATGAAATAACGTGTATAAAAGAAAAAGAGGACTTATAGTTCTCTTTTTCTTTTGCTAATTAGTAAGCACTTTGTTTATTGTATATTCCGAATATATATGAAATACTTTTCAAAAGTCAGGATTTTTCAGTGACAATATTAAATATTTTCAATAGCCTGGGCGAATCCATTTTACCAAAATAAGGATAAAAATAGAAATTAAAAGAAACGAAATCCACAAGCCCAGAAGCATTTTTTTTGTCATAACATTTATGTTTTTTAATATTAACTATTTGTTAAATAATTTATCAAAAAATATATATTTTAACTTTAATGATAAATATTCATTGCAGAAACATATGTAAACTAAAAAATATTAGATTAAAACGATTTTTTTTGCCAATAAACTTTAGTTTTTTAACTGTCCAATATTACAAATAAAAATCGATAAAGTGCGAAATAAATCGATGAAATACTGATTTTTTTTCTGTTATTTTAATTCCCTACTTTAATAAGTGTCTCTACAAATTTTTTATTCGTTTTTTTTAAATATTTTGACAGATGAAATGAACGTTTGCGGTATATTAAGAATGAATGGGCCTCTTCTAAAAATAGATAGCAAAAGTTTTAAGGCTTCTGTTTAGTAGCAATTCATATAAAAAGTTATTTTTGATTATTATAATCGAAAGCTTCATCCCATAATTTATCAATTTTAATTAGAGCTTTCTCGAGAGAAATAACTTCCCATTTGCCATTGGTTTCTACTCCAAGACCAATGTTTTTTAGTTTCAATAAAGCATCTTTTACATCAAAATCAATGTTTGTGTTTAGTTTAGTTTTAAACCATGATTCTATTTGATTATCTATTTCTTCAGCTGTTAAGGGATTTTTACTTTTGTATAAAAAAGCATATGCCAGGATAGTTTCCTTGAGTACTTCTTCTTCGGATGAATTTAAAAGGGAATAAAAAGCTCCGCTATTATTTCCCAGATTTTTAAAATACAAACTGTCCGAAAGCATTTTAGAATATCTGATTTTCTTGTTTACAAAATTATTGTATTGGCGAAAACAATAAGCAGATAAAATTCCTAGTGCAATTAATCCCTGGTTTAAGGAAGTTTTACTGTTTAATAAATCAATAGCTTCACCTGTTTCATAAGCTTCATACATGTTAATCAAAGCCGGAATTACTTTGGCACTTAATAGTGAAATACCCCCAAAAATTCCAGGAACCCAAAGCAAAAGTTTGTCAGTAGTAGACATTTTGGGGATCGCATTTGGAAAAATCGTTTCAAGGTCGTTTTTAGGAACACGCTTAAAGATTTTTAAAACGATTGATCCTGGATCAACAGGGATTTTTCCTAGTTTTACTTTTTTTTTCGTAAGATAATCGGCTTCGTTATAATTTAGGTAAATCATAACCCGGTCATAATATTCGATTTCTATTTCTTTCTTCCAGAAAATATATTTTGTAACTTTTTCTTTTGTTTTGTGGTGACCGCGAACATACAATTCATATTCTTTGAAAGCATTTAAATCTATTGAAAGTTTTAAGCCAATTAAATCCGAATCCTTAAAGGCCTTGTCTAACATTTCCTGCTCTACGTGTCGATAGTTTCCATTTTCCAAAACTTTAAAAAGTGTTTTTTTAAAGATCAAAAAATCACTTTTACCAACATATGCTTTGCGTTCTTCTTCACTTAAGTCAGGATCAAATAAGGCATAATTTTGTTTTAAGTTTCGATTAAGATTAAAAGCTTCATAATGATAATAATGTTCGATGATGTCGAATAGCTTTTTAAAATCGGCTGCTTTTTTTTGATCTTCTGCAAAAGCAGCTATTTGTTGATCGAGTAAGAATTCCTTATTAAACGGAATGTAATGTTCTCGTGTCATATGAATTTTGGGACTTAATTTTAGTGGTATTCCTAAAACGCAAAAAATACCACCCTAAATTTGATTTTGAGTGGTATTTGTATAAAGTTTAGTTTATGATTTTAATATTCTAAAACGGCTCGGATACTTATCCCATAAACTTTTTTTGTTGCCATAATAATCCATAAAATCTTCACAAACAAAAACAGCATGAGCATTTGACCATGCCACAACTCCGCAAAATTCACTTCCTGAAAGGCGTTTTAATTCTTGAACCTGTTTGCCTTTTTGGAATCCTAAGTATTTGTAAATAGTTGGAGTATATACCTCGCCATCTTCTAAATCTTCCAGGGCTTTGTCAAAAGTCTTTTCTTTGTCTATAATTTGCTTGTATTTTGCCATCACAGCATAAGTTAATACCGCATAGTCTGTTATTTTTTTGCTGTCTTCATTGAGTTTAATGAATACAAAACCGGCAGAAAATTCTGCTTTCTTCAATTCATCTATTTTTAGTTGGAATGTAGCATTATTTTTTAAAGTTATCTGATATAAACTATCGGTTAGTTTCTCAGTTGTAAAAAGGTTATCTAATCCATAAATGTTTAAAGAAGCTTTAATAAAAGCAATTGAAGAACAATTTGTACGTTCTCCCTGTTTAAAGCTTTCAAATATTTGATCTGAACTCAGTTGTGCGTAAGAATTTGAGCAAACAAATATTAAAAATAAAAATGTTGAAATAATAGATCGCATTGTCAGTATGTTTTTGGAATTGTTACCCAAGTGTTTTTTTGTTGGTATTTCATGGGTTTTGCAAATCTATAAAAATCAGTTATTACTTGTATTTTTACATCTTAACTTTTTTCATAAAAAAACCTTTTGAAATTTTACTTTCAAAAGGTTTTGTCTAAATTCTAGTAAGCCTTGATTTGTTATTTTATTTTGATTTGGTGTATAGGTTAAGGAGTGGTATATCAACACATATCGAAAAGCTATAACGTAAGTATGTATTCTTTGAATAATCATTGGTTGTATCGTTAACTTTTCTAAGATTTGGTCCGACTTGGGCTCCTAAATTCAAGGATATTGGAGTTTTTGGAATCCCAACTGACCAAAATAATCCTGGTGAAAAAATATCTTTTAATTCAATTGTAGGAACTTGATCGGCTGTTTCATTAGTAAATCTATAAGAAGCTACTGCTCCCAAGTCTATAACTGAGAAAAAAAGCGTAGAAGACCATCCTTTAGTCTCTGGTATAAGATTGTGAATTGGCCACGGTAAAATGCGATTTCCTTTGCTAAATGAAAAACCTACAGGAGCAGTTAATCCATATGAATTTATTAGTGTACCATCTTCATCAACATCTTTTATATTTTCATTCCCAACAAAAAAACCGCAATAAGCATTTATGGCAACGTTCGTTTTCGTTAATCTTTTTACTCTTGAGCTGCCTACAGGCATTGCAATTTTATCTATTGCGTTGTAGACTTCATCAGAATTTTTTGCTTCAGCTATTCCGGCAATAAACGCACCTTTTTCAATAAGGAAATCTATTATTTTGTGAATGTTTTTTTTCGTATCATTGGTATTCAATACTTCAGGATCATATCGTAATTGATAAAGAATTCTAACATTAGACAATACCAGGTTGTATTTTTTTTGCTGGATGCCTGTATATATTGAATAAGTTGCGTTTGTGCCCTCTATTATAGTATCGTAATAATTCCAGAATTTTATAATTTGTTCTCTCTCTGACGGATTAGCTATAGAGTTAATAAAATCTTTTATTAATTGATTTTCCCTGAAAATAACAATTACTCTTGTAGCAGCGTCAAAGCTAAGTATATAGTCTTCGATAGTAACTTTGTCATTGTTGGCTTGTTTGGTATGAATATTGGCTAGTTGGGTTTGAGCATTTTTTATTTGTCTTACTAAGTTTTCAATGAAAGCTTTTGTTTCATCACCTTTAAGTAATAACCCGCCATAAGTTAATTGACTTGAATTACTGATTTCTATTGTATTTATTCTCTCATATAATAGTCCTAAATAGAGATTAAATGTTACTGGGTCATTTATCATTTGTTCTATTTCATCTGCTTCAACCCAATATTCTTTTGAACCTGAAACATTTGTTTTCAAAGATTGTGATACTTCCTGAATGAAGAGAATCGCATTGTTTTTTATGTCATTTATGTTGTCGTTTGTGAACTTATATTTTGCATTAGTTGTATTATATTCTTCTATTAATAAGCCTATATGTTTTCCATTTTTTAATCCATTTCCAAAATAAAGTGCAGTTAAACAAATTGATTTTAACTCTAAATGATTATTAAAGAAAGAAGCATAGTATCCGTTATTCAATACATCTTCCAGGTGAGGAAGAATAATTTCTAAGTCATTACCAAATGCTTCTCTTAGTTGTTCAATATAAGGTTCGTAATTATAAACATCTGTTGGTAATCGTTTTATTACTAAATAAGTAGTAGGGAATAAAGTTCGAATATCTTTATATTCTGGGCTATTTACTTCTTCAATAAATTTGTCAAAAAAAGCAGCTTGTAGTTCTTTTTTAGTCCGTTCAACTATAAATTTAGCAAGGCCGTCAGCAAAGCGGGTTACATTCGTAGAGCCTATGGAAGAAAAAGAAAAATTGTTATTCAGCAGTGGAGTCGGACTGCTTGAAAAACCACTTGGAGCATATTGTTTAAGAAATGGATTAGCTTTGATTATTGCTAAAAGATCTGTTTCTACATTTTTATTTGGATAATATTTTTTTAAAATAGCCACCAATGTCGTTTTATTATTGAGCAAATTATCCATCTCATCGTAGCAATTTTCTTTAATAAATTTCGCATCATAATATGGAGATATATTTTGTCCGTTTGATTTCCAGATTATTGACAATATGGAAAGGAAAATAAAGATTTTTCTCATAATTAATTGGTTATGTTATTAAAAATTTTTGTTGGAGAGATTATTTTTTGCTGAGGATTATCAATTGTTGGCTCATAGAAGTCAGATATTAATTTTTTAATGCTTGAGACTGTGTAGGTTATTCCATTTTTTTTATGATATGATATTATCAATGCACAGATTCCTGAAACAATAGCTGTGGCAACAGAGGTACTTGTTGGATATTTTTCAGGATTATTGTTTAATATATAACCATAAATGTCTTCACCAGGAGCATTAATTTCCGTTTTGGAATTAATTAATGTAACAAGTGATATTTTATTGTTTTTGTCGGAAGAACCAACAGCCAGGCAACTATTATAAAGAGCAGGATAACCTCCTCCGTTTTTATGAGTTTCACTTTCATTATTACCAATGGCTGCAATAACCAGTATGTTTTCTTTAACGGCTGTGTTAATCGCAGTTTCAACTTTATCAAATTCAAATGCATCTCCAGTGTTACTTATAGAAATAATATCTACCTTATTTCTAATAGCATCCTCTATCGAATCTGACAGGTTATTTTCTTTAAAAGCATTTTTATTTGACATCTTAGAGATATAAAGCTGAGATTCAGGAGCACAGCTAATAATATTAATTTTATTTCTTGCCCCAATAACCGAAGCACAATAAGTTCCATGTCCATCATTGTCATTAATTGTTGTTTTGCCTAAAAAACTAGGATGTAAATATGTTCCAACAACGCCATTATTAATTTCTGGATTATTGATGTTATATCCTGTATCAATTACTGCTACTTTGGCAAGATTTCCCTTTTCTTTATAATTATTCCAAATGTGATCAATACCAAGTTGTTTTATCCACCAAGGATATTCTTGTGGTAGAAGTTCGTTTAATTTTATATCTTTTCCTAATAGTGTCAACCCTAATCCACTATAAAACTGTCCCTTCCCATCGGTATACCATTTTCCTAAACTAGGATTAGGAACATCAAAAACTTCGACTAAATCAAGAATTAAACCTTCATTTACAGTCGTAATGATATTTTTGACTTTAAAATTATCAACAGGAGCTTTACGAACATTAAGCCTTGGGACTATTACTTTATATCTTTCCATACTATCCTATTGCTTCCGGGTTATTAGAATTGTGAACTGTTACCTGTATTGGTGGTGAGGTTAGAGTAGATGAAGTACTATTTCCATCTCCTGTTTCTTCCTTTTTACCCGACGCTCTAATTTTAATTAGTTTTTGTAGTAAATCGAACCAAAATGGTGCTCCAAGACAAATCCCGAAGGCAAGTAATAAATATCCTAAAGGTCTTCTTCCTTTATAAAAATTTGAAAGAACGTAAGATGCTTTAATTCTATATTGTTTTGATTTATATAACCCGATAAATGCTCGTTGATTTAATTTTATAGTGTCTTTGTAAAAAATGCTATCTTGTTTAGATATCTTTTTTAATTCTTCTAACTTTTTCTTTCCAATTATAGAAGTATCATTTTGAAATTGATTTAATAAAGCTTTTGTTTTAAAGTATTTCAGACTGTCAGTTTTTCTGATTGTATCTTTGAACCTTATAAAACATTTGCTGTATTTTTTAATATAAGTTGAGCTATCCTTTTTAAAGCCATAATCATCCCAGCCTACAGCCAATAGGTTATTAGCATCTTTTATATTTCCATCTAAATCGGCTCTTATTTTATCAATATGTTTATTGTAATTTGCTAATAATGTATCACGTTCATTTTTTTCGTCAATATAAGTGCTGTCTTGTTTTGGAGTGAGACTTTTTTTAGCTTTTTCTCTTTCGTGATTTCTAACATTTGTATTAAGTTCTTTTACCCTAGAGTCATTCTTTAGTTGGTCTGCTTCTTTAATTGCCATTTCAACAAGCTTATCTCTTGCATCTTTGTCTGTGCTGAGCTTTCCAGCGATATCAATAATATCTACATTAAAAGTTATGGCAATAGCTAGCCCAAGAAAAAACAGAATAAACTGCGTTTGTCTTTTGTACCAGCCGCTTACTCTGTTCATGCTGTCATCATACCATGTTTCTAATTGCGCTGTGAATGTTTCTATATTTTGATAACTTTTATTTAGGTATAATGCCAAAATCTTTAGGATTTCCTGGTCAATATACTCATCGTCGCAATTCTCCTTTGAATTTGCAGGTTTATTATTTTCAAGATATTTTACTAAATAATTGATTTTGGTAATGCGTGGTAAGTTTTCTAAATTAATAGTATTAGTAATACCGATTTCCTTTAGATATATTACAATATCATCTTTATGAATATTCCAGTATTCATCTAAAACTTCTATTAGTATGGTTGAAAAATTTTCTTTTGGGATATAGGAGGGTATCGAAAAACGATCACTGGAACCGTAATTTTTTATAATAGGATGATCGTAAAATTTCTCTCCTAGTTTATTTTTCTTTTTCGGTTTATAACCAATAATTAAAAAACTTAGCTCTTTAAAAAAAGTCCCAATAGATTTCAATGTGCTTTTCCAAACCCATTCGTTATTCTTGCAATTGGAGAGCATGCCGTCAATTATGCCTTTTTTTAGTGTTCTTGCTCTCAAACTAAAAAGTGTAGCTATAGCTTCGTTAATTGAAGTTGCTAATAAACTATATATGAGAAAAATAAAAATTAACCCAATTGCTGTGTCTAATACTGGAGAGTTTATCATAAGTTAAACGTAATTATTAATATGCTTTTGATCTTTTCAAATGGACAGAACTAATTTTAAAAAGGGAAATTATTTTAACATTTGTTTAAGCAAGATTACCATATTTTTTAAAAACCACACCAAGTATTTACACGGTATTTACTACAAATAAAAACAAAAAAAATACTCAAACTAATTATAGTCGAGTATTTTTATAAAATTCGTTATAACAAATTACTACTTAAAAAAACTATCTAATAAAATCTGATATTTCCTTCCTACTGGAATAATTTCATTATTGCACATCGTCAAACTTTTAAAAGTGACAGCACTAATTTTACTAACATTGACTATGTAAGAACGATGTACTTGCAGAAAATCGGTACAGTCAATTTCTGCAGAGATACTTGCCAGGGAACCGTAAATAATAATTGGAAGATTGTGTTTGGAATTGTAGAGTTTCATGTAGTTGCCCAGACTTTCTATATAAATGATATCGCTCAAAGGTATATCTGTCATTTGCCCGTTTACACGATGCGAAAGTACTTTTCCTCTTGAGGTAGTTTCTTTTTTTGCGTTGTTTCCTGAGAAATAAATTTTAGCCTTTTCGATTGCTTTTGAGAATTTTTCGAATGAAATGGGTTTCATCAAATAGTCTATAGCATCGTTTTGATAGGCCGAAAGCGCAAAGTCAGAATAAGCCGTTGTAACAATTGTAAGTGGGCGGTTGGGTTGTAATTCCATCAACTCAACACCCGAAATTACTGGCATATTGATATCAAGGAAAATAATATCGTATTTGTTCTCGTTGAGCATTTTTAGCGCTTCCATTCCGCTGAAAGCACTTCCTGAATGTTCCAGATCGTCAAATTTTGCGATATGTGAGGCGAGAGCTTTATGTGCCGGAGACTCATCATCAATAATCAGACAACGGTAGGTAAATTCCATATACTTAATTTTACGGTAAAAGTATCTTTTTCTTTTTTACAGCTTAAATCGTGTTTTAAACCATAAACTTCCAAACGCCTTTTGAGGTTTTCGATTCCGATTCCGGTGCCCGAAAGCTTCGAACCCGTCACTAAGTGATTATTTTTTAAGGTAAAAGTCAAATTTCGGCATTGCAACTTTAAATCCAGATGAATAAAAGGCTGCTGCGTTTCTGCAGAAAATTTAACGGCATTTTCTACCAATGGCAAAAAGAACAAAGGCGGAATCTCAAAATTCTCGAACGAGCCTTCGCAGTTTTGGGTAAAAACCAGTCTTTCGTTTCTAAACGTATAATAATCAATATATTTTTTTATGAAATCTGTTTCTTCATTTACAAAAACAAAATCTTTTTTGGTTGCTTCAATCTGATAACGCAAAAGATCAGAAAGATTCAGTATTCTGTCCGGTAGTTTGTCCGGTTCAGACAAAGATTCCCCATAGAGATTATTCATGGCATTCAATAAAAAATGCGGATTCAATTGTTGTTTCAAAAACGAAAGTTCCGACTTAAAATTCATGATATCCTTGTTTGTCTGTGTAATTTTTTTGGATATCATAATATGAATGAAGTAAAAGAAAGTTCCGTTGATGATAAGCGAAACGATCTGTAAAGTCTTCAGATTTCCTAAGCCGACATTTGGAAAAAACCAATTCATAAAAAAGTAAAAACCAGTCCAATAAAGTACCAGAAGCACAAAAAATATTTTTAGCTTTTTGCGAAACAAAAAAGGCTTGATTATAAAAATATTGAAGAAAGTAATCCAGATAATACAGGGAAAATATCCAACTGCTACTTTGCTTGTAATATAAAACCAATCATGTCCGTCAAGACTTATTTCATCATACACGCAGGCCAGAATGACTAAGTAGACAAGTGTATTGATGATAATATTTCGTAGAAAAAAGTTCTGGTAAATTTTTGCAATAGTCATAGCGACAAAAATACTCTAATATTATAGTTTTTAGTTATTTGTGATAAAGAATTTATACAAACGCCATTCGTATAAATCATACGCCATTGGTATAAAAAAACTATTATAATAACGATGTCTGATTTATTTTTGATGTCGGTTTACCAAAAATAAATTCAGGTTTTTAAGATTTAAAAAGATAGCTATGATTGTTGAAATTTTTAAAACAAACGTTCAGAAAGTAACGGAAACCAATTATATTATTGCAGTAATAAAAAGAGCATTTCCGGCTTATAAAGTAAACTTTGATTTAGAAGACTGCGATAAAATCCTCCGTGTTGAAGGTGTGGAACTGCAATATGACAATATTATCGATTATGTAAATTATCTCGGTTATACTTGTGTGCGTTTAGAATAAATTTACTGCAACGTAAACAAGTTTAAATATGTGCTTATATCTGCTTTTTTGAAGGTATTTTGCATAATAATTTTATTAAAAGTTAAATTTCCCAAAATGATAAATTTAATTCTTTCGGTTTTTATTTTGCTTTTAAAGCATTTTAGTTAATAACAACTCATTTCATTATGATTGTTTAGTTTTTAAGTTTAAAAGCTTTCTTCTCTTACGGCATTATTTTCTACATTTGTGCCTTATGAAAAAAGTGTTCCAACTCTTCGATTTTACCCAAAAGGTCAATTATAAAAATGAAATTTTAGCAGGTCTTACGGTTGCCATGACAATGATTCCTGAATCGTTATCATTTGCAATTTTAGCAGGATTTCCTCCTTTGGTTGGTTTGTACGCTGCTTTTATCGCAGGATTGGTAACGGCAATATTTGGTGGAAGACCCGGAATGATTTCGGGGGGAGCAGGAGCAACTGTAATCGTTTTGATTGCCCTGATGAAATCGCACGGAATAGAATATGTTTTTGCAGCTGTGGCTCTTGGTGGAATCGTACAAATCTGTATCGGACTTTTTAAACTTGGAAAATTTATACGATTAGTTCCGCAGCCCGTAATGTTTGGTTTTGTAAACGGACTTGCAGTTGTGATTTTTGTGTCACAGTTAGAACAATTTAAAACAGTTATAAACGGACAAGTTTCATGGTTACAGGGAGCTCCGCTATATATTATGTTAGGTTTGGTGGCATTGACAATCGGAATCGTTTTGCTTTTTCCTAAAATTACAAAAACAGTTCCGGCATCTTTGGTTGCTATTATGGTAGTTTTTACAATTGTACTTTTATTTAATATAGAAACCAAAACCGTTCAGGATATTGCGTCAGTTCAGGGCGGATTACCTCCATTTCATATTCCGAATATTCCCATCACGTTTGATACTTTAAAAATTATATTTCCCTATTCAGTAATTGTTGCAGCCGTTGGTTTGACAGAAGGTTTACTGACTTTAAATTTAGTTGACGAAATCACCGGAACCAGAGGGAATAGCAATCGTGAATGTATTGCGCAGGGAAGTTCAAATATCCTAAACGGCTTTTTTTACGGAATGGGAGGCTGTCCGATGATTGCGCAGACTTTGGTAAATATTGGCGCAGGTTCAAGAGCCAGACTTTCAGGAATAATAGCTTCTCTGACCATTTTGCTAATCATACTTTTTGGTGCACCTGTAATTGGAAAATTGCCAATGGCAGCACTGGTTGGCGTTATGATGATGGTAGCAATTACGACTTTTGAATGGGCGAGTTTTAAGGTTATCAATAAAATGCCGAGACATGACATTTTTGTTGGGATTTTGGTTGCCGTGATTACAATTGTATTACACAATCTTGCTTTAGCGGTTTTAATTGGTGTGATAATCTCGGCATTGGTTTTTGCATGGGAAAGTGCTAAACGAATTCGTGCACGTCATTTTATTGATGAATCAGGAGTAAAACATTATGAGATTTATGGACCATTATTTTTTGGCTCAACAACTCTTTTTTTAGAAAAATTTGATATTCAGAATGATCCAAATCATGTTATTATAGATTTTAAAGAAAGCCGTATCGCCGATATGTCAGCGATTGAAGCCTTGAATAATCTCACGAAAAAATACACTCAGGCAAACAAAATAATCGAATTGAAACATTTGAGTGATGACTGCAGGCAATTACTTAAAAATGCCGATGCAGTTATTGATGTAAATGTGACCGAAGATCCTATATATAAAGTGGTATCTTAATAATTGTGAATTGATAATGTGAATTAATTTATTCGTCACGATTTTCTGTAGAGAACACAGCAGTGCGTCTTATACGCAACGTAACCACAATATTTGATATCCGTAACGTAGACGCACTGCGTCTCTACGGATATGCGTTGTGTTAATTATCTCATTTTCTAATTATCAAATTATCAAATTATCTAATTGATGAAAGATTGATTTTCGTAACTTCGTAAAATGAAACTAACAGAAACTCTCGAAGATTTTTACACTGTAAAAATAAAAGGAATGCCCGAAAACCTTAAAAAGGAAATCGGACATTTTAATGTTTTTAAACTCGATGATTATGTAGGTAGTACTTGTAATCCTTTACCATATACACGAAAGGATTTTTATAAAATAAGTTTAATCATCGGGAAAAATAAAGTTCATTATGCTGATAAAACAGTAGCAATAGAGGATCAGGCTTTGTTTTTTGCAAATCCGCAAATTCCATACAGCTGGGAGCATATTGACGAAAATCAAACCGGATTTTTCTGCATCTTTACAGATGCTTTTTTTAGCCAGTTTGGGAATTTAAAAGAATATCCGTTATTTCAACCCGGCGGAAATCCTGTTGTTCCAATTTCAGAAGAATTGGCGATGTCTTTAAAAACGGTTTATCTGAAAATGCTTGATGAAATCAATTCTGATTACGCTTTTAAATATGATGTTCTCCGGAATCTAGTCTTTGAAATTATTCATTTCGCTTTAAAAACGCAGACTGTAACTGCTTCATTATATAGTAAATCCAATGCAACGATTCGAATTTCGTCTTTGTTTTTAGAATTATTAGAGCGCCAGTTTCCAGTTGAGTCTATATCTCAGCAAATTAATTTCCGATCCCCATCTGAATATGCTAATCAGTTAAATGTACATGTCAATCATCTGAATAAAGCATTAAAAGAAACTACCGGAAAAACCACTTCACAAATTATTTCTGAAAGAATTATTCAGGAATCCATGATTTTGCTTAAACAAACCAATTGGAATATCAACGAAATTGCATGGTGTTTAGGTTTTGAGGAACTATCTCATTTTATCAATTTCTTTAAGAAAAATGTTCAGGTTTCACCTAAAAATTATAGATTGACTGAAATTGTTTGATTTTTGTAACTTCTTGTTTGATTGTTTTAATATTTGAGAAGTCCTTCGTCCATAACTTTGCCCTGTAATTAAACGTAAAAATTTAAAATCATGGAAAATAACAAAGTTTGGTTTATCACAGGAGCTTCAAAAGGCCTTGGATTAGAATTGGCAAAAAAATTATTAGAAGAAGGATTTAAAGTTGCCGCAACATCAAGAAATGAAGAGTCATTAATAAAAGTATTAGGAAATACATCAGATAATTTTCTTCCTCTTGAAATGGATTTAGTTGACGAAAAAAGCGTAAAAAATGCGATTGATAAAACAGTGAGTCATTTTAAAACAATTGATGTATTGGTCAATAATGCAGGTTATGGTTTATTAGGTGCACTGGAAGAATTGACTGATGAAGAATCAAGAAAAAATTATGAGGTAAACGTTTTCGGATTATTAAATGTAATCAGAAATACTATGCCTTACATGCGTGCCAACAGATCAGGGCATATTTTTAATATTTCTTCTGTTGGAGGTTATGTTGGGAATTTTCCGGGTTGGGGAATTTATTGTTCTACAAAATTTGCTGTTGCCGGCTTAACGGAATCTTTATCAGCAGAAGTAAAAGAATTTGGTATAAATGTAACGTTGGTTTATCCGGGATATTTCAGAACTGATTTCTTAAAAGATAGTTCTTTGTTGCTGCCTGAAAATCCAATTACAGAATATAAAGCTGTTAGGGAATCTGAAAGTGCCCACAAAGACAACATTAACGAAAATCAGCCAGGAGATCCTGAAAAATTAGCAGAAGCTTTGATTAAAGTAAGTCAGGATCAAAATCCACCGCTTCATTTATTTTTAGGTGAAGATGCCTTTAATATGGCAAATCAAAAAATAGTAAGTGTTCAGGGTGAGTTAGGAAAATGGAAAGAGGTTTCTGTCTCAACTGGTTTTTAATTTTAATAATTATCCCAATATTTTTTGTCGGTGTAATAATCCCCAATAATGTAATGCATTCAGGACATTTTCTAATGATCTACCGTGCTCTGTAATAGAATATTCTATAGTTGGCGGAAAAGTATCATAGACTGTTCTTTTTATTAATTGATTGCTTTCCAGGCTTTTTAGTTCTTTAGATAGCGTCTTATCGGTAATCCCGGCAACGGTTTTTGATATTTCGGTAAAACGTTTGTTTTCTGTTGAAAGCGAAAAAAGGATTAATAATTTCCATCTTCCTTCTAAGGCTTCTAAAGCATCTTTGATAGAAAGTGCAGTTTTAGGACATCCACCATTAATTAGCATTTCATTTTTGGGTTTAATTATACAAAGTTACTTCCCTTCTGGATAGCACTTTCCGAAAGGGAAGTACTGCATAAGAGGAAGTAAATATAAATATTTTTGAGATCTTAATATAAAATTAATCTCAAATGGAAGATCAACAACATTCAAAAGCTATTCGTATTACACTTTGGCTTGTACAAATTATTTTAGCTTTAAGTTTTATCTGGGGAGGCTCAATGAAGCTATTTCAAAGTATTGAAAAATTATCAGCAATGTGGCCATGGACAGCCCAAGTTTCTCCGGTATTTTTAAAATTTACAGCAATAGTAGATTTGTTAGCGGGTATTGGAATTGTAGTACCAACATTACTTTTAGTTAATCCAAAATGCACACGTATGATAGCTTTTGGAGTTATTGTATTAATGATTTGTGCAAGTATATTTCATATCTGCAGAGATGAAGCTTCTCAAATAGGAATAAATATCTTTTTCGCACTTTTAGCTGCTTTTGTTATGTGGGGGAGAAAATGATTTATAAAAAACGCCAGATAAATTTTATCTGGCGTTTTAAATTTTAAGAAGTGAAGAACGATTACATCATTCCTGGCATACCGCCACCCATTGGCATTCCGCCAGCGCTTTCTTCTTTAATATCAATTAATGCACATTCTGTAGTTAAAATCATTCCTGAAACAGATGCAGCATTTTCAAGCGCTACACGAGTTACTTTTTTAGGATCGATAATTCCAGCTGCAAGCATATCTACATATTCGTCAGTTTTAGCATTGTAACCAAAATCACCAGAACCTTCTCCCACTTTAGATACTACTACAGAACCTTCAAGACCTGCATTTTCAACAATAGTTCTTAATGGAGATTCAACAGCGCGAGCAACAATCTGAATTCCGGTTGCTTCGTCAGCGTTGTCAGCTTTAAGGTCAGCTAATGCAGCTTTTGCTCTTAATAGCGCCACACCACCACCAGCAACAATTCCTTCTTCAACAGCAGCACGGGTTGCGTGTAAAGCATCATCAACTCTGTCTTTTTTCTCTTTCATTTCCACTTCAGAAGCTGCACCAACATAAAGAACTGCAACACCTCCGGCTAATTTAGCCAAACGTTCTTGTAGTTTTTCTTTATCGTAATCAGATGTAGTAGTTTCCATCTGACCTTTAATTTGGTTCACACGATTTTTGATGATATCAGCTTCACCAGCTCCGCTTACGATAGTCGTATTGTCTTTATCAATAGAAACTCTTTTTGCAGTTCCTAACATTTCGATAGTTGTGTTTTCTAATGTGTAACCTCTTTCTTCAGAAATTACGGTTCCACCGGTTAAGATTGCAATATCTTCCAACATTGCTTTTCTTCTGTCTCCGAAACCTGGAGCTTTTACAGCAGCAATTTTAAGAGCACCTCTTAATTTGTTTACTACTAAAGTAGACAGCGCTTCTCCGTCAACATCTTCGGCAATAATTAATAATGGTTTTCCTGATTGAGCAACTGGCTCTAAAACCGGAAGTAATTCTTTTAAAGAAGAAACTTTTTTATCATATAATAAAATGTAAGGAGAATCTAGTTCAACTTCCATTTTCTCAGGATTTGTTACAAAATAAGGAGAAAGATATCCTCTGTCAAACTGCATTCCTTCAACAACATCCACGAAAGTATCAGTTCCTTTAGCTTCTTCTACAGTAATAACACCTTCTTTTCCAACTTTAGCGAAAGCAGTAGCGATTAGTTCACCAATAACTTCGTCATTGTTTGCAGAGATAGCAGCAATTTGTTTGATTTTATCAGAATCGTTTCCAACCACTTTAGCTTGTTTAGCCAAGTCAGCAACGATAGCTTCAACCGCTTTGTCGATACCACGTTTCAGATCCATTGGATTTGCTCCGGCAGCAACGTTTTTTAGACCTTCTTTTACGATAGCCTGAGCTAAAACGGTAGCTGTTGTAGTTCCGTCTCCGGCTAAATCATTAGTTTTAGAAGCAACTTCTTTAACCATTTGTGCGCCCATGTTTTCTAATGGGTCTTTTAATTCGATTTCTTTTGCAACAGAAACCCCATCTTTAGTAACGGTTGGCCCACCAAATGATTTTCCAATAATTACATTACGTCCTTTTGGTCCAAGGGTTACTTTTACAGCATTTGCCAATGCATCAACACCACGTTTTAGTCCGTCACGTGCTTCAATATCAAATTTTATATCTTTTGCCATTTTTAATTTTTTGTTTAAAGTTTTATTTGTTTCAAGTTACATTAGTTTTAATTTTTAATACCAAGAACTTAATACGTATTGTTTTTTTAGATTATCGCTAAGATATCATCCTCACGCATGATCAAATAATCAGTTCCTTCCAGTTTTAATTCTGTTCCTGCGTATTTACCATAAAGAACAGTATCGCCAACTTTTACGGTCATAGTATGGTCTTTAGATCCGTTTCCAACTGCAACTACAGTTCCTTTTTGTGGTTTTTCTTTAGCAGTATCCGGAATAAAAATTCCTGAAGCAGTTTTGGTTTCGGCTGCAACTGGCTCGATAAGTACGCGATCTGAAAGCGGTTTAATGTTTAAGGCCATGATTTTATATTATTATAGTTATACGTTTTTTAATGTTCATTAAACTTTCAGAAATTATGCCATGCTCATAAAACTGACATTTTTTCCTAAAAAAAATGCCAGCTTTGACAGGCTGGCATTTTATTTTATTTCAAAATTATTATTTAGCTGCTGGAGTTGCCGGAGCAGGTGTTCCTTGAGTCGGAGCAGCTGGTGTAGTTGCTGCAGGCGCTTCGGTTTTTTCAATAATTTTAGAATCAGTGTCACTTAATGATCCTGTAAAGCTTAAACTTGAAAGCAAAATTAAAGCAATCAAAATAGTAGCTAATGTCCAGGTACTTTTATCTAAAAAGTCTGTTGTTTTTTGTACTCCACCTAACATTTGAGTTCCGCTAATTGTAGACGATAACCCGCCTCCTTTAGGGTTCTGTACCATGATTACTACGATCAATAGAAAACAAACTATTGTGATTAAAACTAAAAAAATTGAAAATGTGCTCATTACTTAATTATTGTTATTGTTATTTTGTTGTAAAATCTTTATATCCGATATGCGGTCTGCAAAGAAAGTAATTTTTTCTGGATATTTCAAAATTAATATTTCATATGCCTGAATAGCTTTTGTATATTTTTTTTGTTCTAAATATACTCTCGCTAAAGTCTCTGTCATTAGATAAGAATTATCTTCCTTATAAGCATCAGGTTGTACAGCTGGAGTAATAGCAGTTTGTTTTATAGGAGAGATTTTTGGGTTTGTTTCGATGAATTTATCGATTATTTCTGCCTTTTTCTTTTTCTCTTCGTCCATCATTTCATTTTCGACTATGTTTTCAACTTTTGTTTCTGTTTGTATTTCTTCTTTCGGAACTTCATTTGTCCGGTCAATTGGTTCTGGTTTGGCTAATTGCAGCCATTCCTGAAAAGAGTGTTTTTCACTAACAGAAAAATCCAATGGTCTTCCAATTTCCAGATTTTCTTCTGCCGTTTTTATTGTATTCTGAAGTTCAATTTCTTTTGGTTGTTCAATTACTTCTGGCACTTCTTCAAAAACAACTGTTGAGGCTTCTTGTAATGAGGTATATATTGATTCTTCAATTGGTTCAACTCTTACTTTCGGGATTTCCTCTTCTACAATTTCATCCTCTACAATTTCATCAAAAAAAGTTCGTGTTGGTTCCTTTAAAACAGGTACTGATTCAATAACTGTATCTATTTCAATAGTAGGAGAGGTTTCAATAATTGGAGTTGCTTCTTTAAAAGAATCTAAAGTTGGTTGTTCAGTAATTGAATCAATTGGTTTTTCTTCGATTTTTGAAGACTGTTCAATAGAATTGTTTGTTTCTTCTGTAAAAGAGTCTAAAGTCGGTTGCTCAGTAATAGAATCAATTGGTTTTTCTTCAATTTTTGAAGACTGTTCAATAGAAGTGTTTGTTACTTCTTTAAAAGAATCTAAAATTGATTGTTCAGAAGGCAGCTCAATTGGTGTTTCTTCTGTTTTTACTGGTTTTTCAAAAGTAACATTTATAACTTCTTTAAAAGAATCTAAAATTGATTGCTCGGAAACCAGAAGAATTGTCTTTTCATCAACTGTTACGGGTTCTTCAAAAGCTGCTATAGTTGTAGCCTTTTTAATCGAATCTAAAATAGACTTTTCAATAGGGTCAATACGAATTTCAGCGGCTTTCTTTTTTTCTTCAACTAACACAATTTCGCTGTCAAAAACGTTTATGTTTAAAAGATCTCTAAGTTTGCGGTCATAAAATTCGCCCTGAATAGAAGTAAAAGTTTCAGAAGTAATAAAATCGAATAAAACGGAACGATCTGAAGTATGGGCAGCTGTAACTTTTAAAGCGTAATTATACTTAAAGCTGTTTTGATTAAAAAGTCCTTTTAATCGTAATGCGCGTGCACTTTGAAAATACGGAAATTCATTCAAAACACTTCCTAATGCTTCTGTCTGCTTTTCTGTAATGGCATCAGGTTTATTAATTAGGTAAGTATAATTTGTTACGTTCATTGATTTTATATTTAATCTTTTTGTGTTTAATTATTTTGCTCATCAATTTTAGTGATTAAGCGATTAAGAATTTAATAGTTTTTTACCATTTAGCTAACGACTCATTGAAGATATCCTGCGTAATTCTTTCAAATATATCTTTGATAGCTTCATTTAAAACAGTTCCTACAAGTTGCGACTGCGCCGGGTAATCATGATAAAATTCGAATGTTTTTTCAAAATCGTCAGTTTCTTTCTTCTTATTTGAAAAGCGAACATTTACACGAATTGTTAAACGGTTTTGAGCAGCTGCTGCACCACCATCTGTTGTTACAGCAGTTGCTGTCATTGGCGTAATTCGGTAATCTGTAATTTCACCTTCATAAAGCAAATCGCCATTCGAACTAACCAAATTTAAATTGGTTTGGTTCATAATTAAATCCTGTAACGCTAATGTGAATTCTCTGTCAATTCCTGGTTCAATCAAATCAGCATTATTCTGAAAAAAGTTTACCTGAAATGTTTTTGCATCAATTGGAGCAGCACCTGTAAAATTATATATACCACAGCCACTAAAGGTAGTAGCGATTAACAGGATTAAAATATATTTTAAGTTTTTCATTTTTTATTTTAGAATTGTTTTGACAGTTGCCTGATCCCGGGTCAAAGATATTTATTTTCGTTTAAAACGTTTTATGTCTTTGTAGTAAAATTACAAATCAAACTGTTTGATTTTTCGATACAAAGTTCTCTCCGAAATGCCTAATTCGTCAGCTGCTGCTTTTCGTTTTCCTTTGTTTTTTTCTAATGATTTTTTGATCATCTCGATTTCTTTTTGTTCTAAACGTAAAATCTCTTCTTCCTCAATTGTTTCAGCGTCTAAATAATTATTGTCGTCTGGGATATGATAATTATCGTCACGCGCTGTCGGTGTCATGACTGCTGTTCTTGGTTCTTCTTCAAAATCAATTTCACTGTCATTTTCCTGTGAACCATATATTTTCTGAATCAGATTTGGATTGATGTCCTGTACTTTAGAATTCCCGTTTTTCATCAATTCTAAAGTCAGTTTTTTCAAATCATTTAAATCACTTTTCATATCAAAAAGGACTTTATATAAAATGTCTCTTTCTGTACTGAAATCACTTTCTTTTTTACTGTCGCTGATTACAGAAGGCAGATTGCTTCCTTCAGCAGGCAAATACGATTGTAATGTGGATAAGGTAATGTCACGATTGGTTTCCAGAACAGAAATTTGCTCTGCAACATTTCGTAATTGACGAATATTTCCGTTCCATCTGAATTTTTGTAAAAGTTGAACCGCACCATCATCCAGTTTCAATGGTGGCATTTTGTATTTATGCGCAAAATCAGCCACAAATTTTCGGAACAATAAATGAATGTCTTCATTTCTTTCTCTCAACGGAGGTAAGGTAATTTCAACTGTACTCAAGCGATAGTACAAATCTTCACGGAATTTTCCTTTTTCAATAGCATTAAATAAATTGACATTGGTTGCTGCAACAATCCTCACATTGGTTTTTTGAACCTGTGAAGAACCTACTTTTATAAATTCTCCATTTTCCAAAACACGAAGCAATCTTACTTGAGTTGTTAATGGTAATTCACCAACTTCGTCTAAGAAGATTGTTCCGCCGTCTGCTACTTCAAAATAACCTTCACGTGTGCTAGTAGCGCCTGTAAAAGCTCCTTTCTCGTGTCCAAAAAGTTCACTGTCGATTGTTCCTTCCGGAATCGCTCCACAGTTTACAGCAATATATTTTCCGTGCTTTCTGTGTGAAAGCGAATGGATTATTCTCGGAATATTTTCTTTACCAACACCACTTTCCCCGGTTACCATAACCGAAATGTCAGTTGGAGCAACCTGAATGGCTTTTTCAATTGCACGGTTTAATTTTGGGTCATTCCCAATAATTTCAAATCGTTGTTTTATTGCTTGAACTGTTTCCATTTGTTTTTGTTTCAAGTTTTTTTGTTTCAGGTTTCAGGTTGTTGATCAAACTGATGGTTGAAACAGGGATGTTTTTTTACCACAAATTACACAATTTATCGCAAATTCATTTTAAGAATTTATTAATCGTTTATGTATTAATGATTTGTTTTGAAAGTTTGCGATTATTCCGACTGGAGTATCTGCAAGTTTCGTATAATTTAATGTTTGAGCGAGATGATCATTGCAAATTTCCTTTACAGATTTTACTTCTAAAATTATGTCATCGTAAACAATAAAATCAGCATAAAATTTATGAGGTAAAATAATTCCCTTGTATTCTATTGCAAATTCTTTTTCCCGTTGATATGGAATATTGTTATTTTTAAATTCAATTTCTAATGCGTCTTTATATATAATTTCAAGTAAACCAGGACCTAATAATCTATGTACTTCCATGCATAAACCTACTATCTCGTAATTCTCATTCTTTTTGTAATAATATTCGTTTGTGTCGCTCATAAAAATACTAATTTGTGAAAATTTGCGAAATTTGTGGTTTGAAAAATTAATTCATTTCTGAGAGCCCGACAGCTTCACCTTTCAAAGTTCCACTAGTACAACTTGTGATTTTTACGTTTACGAAATCTCCAATTTTATAATTTTCTTTTGGGAAAACAACTGTAATACTTTGCGAGTTTCTTCCAGAGAATTCTTCTTTTGATTTTTTAGAAACTTTTTCGACTAAAACTTCAACTGTTTTTCCAACGAATTCTTCACTTCTAAACCAGGCATGTTTTTGTTGTAAATCGACAATTTCCTGTAATCTTCTGGCTTTAGTTTCTTCCTCAACATCATCTTTCATTTTTCTTCCGGCCAGAGTTCCAGGACGCTCAGAATACGAATACATATAACCGAAATTATATTTCACATATTCCATTAAACTCATTGTATCTTGGTGATCTTCTTCAGTTTCTGTTGGAAAACCAGCAATCATGTCTTGCGAAATCGAAGCCTCAGGAACAATTGTTCTGATTTTGTCAATCAAAGACATATATTCTTCGCGAGAATGGAGACGATTCATTTCTTTCAAAATTCGGTTGCTTCCAGACTGAACCGGCAAGTGAATGTGTTTACAGATATTTGGATATTTAGCAATAACATGCAAAATACTTTCGTGCATATCCTGTGGATTAGAAGTCGAAAAGCGAATACGCATTTTAGGAAAACCAACAGCAACCATTTCAAGCAACTGGTCAAAATCTACTGCAGTCGCTTTTTGTATTTCAGAAGCATTTACAAAATCCTTTTTTAAACCACCGCCATACCAAAGGTAACTGTCAACATTTTGTCCAAGAAGTGTAATTTCTTTAAAGCCTTTACTCCACAAATCCTGAATCTCAGTCATAATACTTTGCGGTTCACGACTGCGCTCGCGTCCGCGTGTAAAAGGCACAACGCAGAACGTACACATATTATCGCAGCCACGTGTGATAGAAACCAAAGCTGTAATTCCGTTACTCATTAAACGAACAGGTGAAATATCTCCGTACGTTTCCTCTTTTGATAAAATTACATTGATGGCGTCGCGACCTTCTTCAACTTCTGCTAATAAATTCGGGAGATCTTTATAAGCATCAGGGCCAACAACAAGATCAACTATTTTTTCTTCTTCCAAAAACTGACTTTTCAAGCGCTCAGCCATACAGCCCAAAACGCCCACTTTCATTTTTGGATTCGTGCGTTTTACTGCATTGTATTTTTCCAGACGTTTACGAATAGTCTGTTCAGCTTTGTCCCGGATAGAGCAGGTATTTACCAAAACCAAATCGGCTTCTTCTAAAACTGAAGTTGTATTATAACCACCTTCAGATAAAATGGAAGCTACGACTTCACTGTCCGAAAAATTCATTGCACAGCCGTAACTTTCTATGAATAGTTTTTTAGTATTCTCAGGTTTATTTTCCAAAACAAGACTTTCGCCCTGTTTGCTTTCTTCAATAATCTTTTCCATTGTAAAATTTCAAAGTGCAAAGATAGCGCAAATACCATCAATATGACAAGATGTCAGACAAAGAATTAACAATGTTTTCAGAATCGTTTGGTAACATTGTTTTGCAGATTTTACTTATTAGGAGCTATTTCCGGCTTTCCGTTTCAAGTCCTCATTAAAAAAAGCAAAGTTTCTAATGTTTTAAAAGAGCTTCTGCTGGTCGCTTTTTTAAAACAGGAAACTTTTGCTTTTTTAACTCCGGGCTTTACACTTCAATCCGGGCTAGAAACTTTAGTGTTATAAAGAACATTTCTCGACTATGAACCTTTAAAAATTATACCTATATATATAATGAATCTCTTTACAGATAAATCTTCAATTTTTAGAAACATTAAGTCAAAATACTTCAAAAATGAATTATCAGGATTGATATTTAAAAAAAACTTCTACTTTTGTTGCAGAAAAATAGAGCAATGGCAAAGAATTTAGTAATAGTGGAGTCACCTGCAAAGGCGAAAACGATCGAGAAATTTCTCGGGAGCGATTTTCAGGTGGAGTCGAGTTATGGTCACATAGCCGACTTACCTTCCAAGGAAATAGGAGTAGATGTAGAAAATGGGTTTAAGCCTAAATACGAAGTTTCTCCTGACAAAAAAGCCTTAGTAAGTAAACTTAAAACACTATCTAAAAATGCCGAAACGGTTTGGTTGGCAAGTGATGAGGACCGCGAAGGAGAAGCTATTTCATGGCACTTGGCGGAAGAATTAAAACTGGATACTAAAAAAACCAAAAGAATTGTTTTTCACGAAATTACCAAAACAGCGATTCTTAAAGCAATTGACAATCCAAGAGAAATTGATTATAATTTAGTAAATGCGCAACAGGCACGTCGTGTTTTGGATCGTTTAGTAGGTTATGAGTTATCTCCGGTTTTGTGGAGAAAAATTAAAGGTGGTCTTTCTGCAGGTCGTGTACAATCTGTTTCTGTTCGTTTAATTGTAGAAAGAGAACGTGAAATCCAGAATTTTAATGCAGTTGCCAGTTATTCAGTTGTAGCAGAATTTGTAAACGAAGCAGGAAAAGCTTTCAAGGCAAAACTGCCAAAAAACTTCAATACTAAAAAAGAAGCCGAAGATTTCTTAAAACAAAATATAGGTTCTATATATAAGGTAGCAGATTTAGAAACTAAACCTACCAAAAAATCACCAACAGCACCATTTACAACTTCTACCTTGCAGCAGGAAGCAGCAAGAAAATTGTATTTGCCGGTAGGAATCACAATGCAGCTTGCTCAGCGTTTATACGAAGCGGGACTTATTACTTATATGAGAACCGATAGTGTAAATCTTTCTAAAGATGCAATGGATGCTGCTGAAGCTGAAATTATAAAATCATACGGAAAAGAATTTTCTAAGCCCCGAACTTTTGCAAACAAAAGTAAGGGAGCACAAGAAGCGCACGAAGCAATTCGTCCGACAGATATGTCGCGTCATACAGTAAATATTGACCGTGACCAGGCTCGTTTATATGATTTGATCTGGAAAAGAACATTGGCATCTCAAATGAGTGATGCACAATTAGAAAGAACCAATGTAAAAATCGAAGCCAATAATCATGGTGAGATTTTTACAGCTTCAGGAGAAGTTTTGCTTTTTGAAGGTTTCTTGAAAGTTTATTTGGAAGGGCACGATGATGATGAAGAAGAGCAAGAAGGAATGTTGCCTGCATTAAAAGTAAATGAAAAGTTAGCTAATAATTACATCACAGCAACTGAAAGATATTCAAGACCGCCAGCAAGATATACAGAAGCTTCTTTGGTGAAAAAATTAGAAGAATTAGGAATTGGACGTCCTTCTACATACGCGCCAACTATCTCTACTATTATCAACAGAAATTATGTTGAAAAAGGAACTCTTGAAGGTCAGGAACGTAACTATACACAACTTACTTTGCAAAATAGCAAAGTTGGAGAAAAGTTACTTAAAGAAAATACAGGTTCGGATAAAGGGAAATTAGTACCGACAGATATCGGAACCATCGTTACAGATTTCCTTGTTAAGAATTTCGGAAATATACTTGACTATAATTTTACTGCAAAAGTAGAGCAGGATTTTGACGAAATTGCCGAAGGGAATATTGATTGGGCAACCATGATGCAGGAATTCTATGATAAGTTTCATCCAAACGTAAAAGATGTTGAAGCAAACGCAGAAAGAGAAAGTGGTGAAAGAATTCTGGGTAAGGATGCAGATGGAAGACAGGTATCTGTTCGTTTAGGGAAATTTGGTCCAATGGCCCAAATTGGAGAAGCAGACGATGAAGATAAAAAGTTCGCCAGTTTAATGGCTGATCAAAATATTGGAAATATTACTTTAGAAGAGGCTTTGAATTTATTCTTGCTTCCTAAAAATTTAGGAGAATATAAAGGAGAAGAAGTTGAAGTAAGCAATGGGCGTTATGGTCCGTATGTAAGACATGGAAGTGTTTTTATTTCTCTTCCAAGAGGAGAAGATCCGCTGGCTGTTACTAAAGAAAGAGCTCAGGAATTAATTGATGAAAAAGCACTTGCTGATGCTCCAATTGCAGTCTATAAAGGAGAAGCCGTTCAAAAAGGTGTGGGACGTTTTGGTCCTTTCATTAAATGGAATGGTCTGTTTGTTAATGTAAGTAAAAAATACAATTTTGATAATTTATCACAGGCTGATGTTGAAGAGTTGATCGAAGATAAATTACAGAAAAATATAGACAAAGTTCTCCATAATTGGGAGGAAGAAGGTATTTTGGTTGAAAAAGCACGTTGGGGACGCTCAGTTATTACAAAAGGTAAAATCAAAATCGAATTAAGTAAAGATGTTGATGCAACAAAACTGACATTAGCCCAGGTTCAGGAGATGATTGCGGCCAAAACACCGGCAAAGAAAACACCTGCAAAAAAAGCAACAACGGTAAAAAAAGCACCAGCAAAAAAAACAGCTGCTAAAAAGAAATAAAAATGGAATTTGATTTTCTGGAACCGGTTAACGAAGGAGTTTTAAAATTCATTAATTCGTTATCTTCTCAAGAATTGGGTAGTAAAATTGTTTTGCATACTCAGGATCAATTTCCTGATATTAGCAAAATTAATATTGCTATTGTGGGTGTTTTAGAAGATCGTAGAAATATTGATATTGTTAATGAAGTTAACCTCACGGCAGTTCGTAAAAAATTGTATAGTATGTTTCCCGGTAACTGGGATGCGTCTATTGCAGATTTAGGCGATATTTTGGCAGGCGAGTCAGTAGAAGATACTTATTTTGCATTAAAAAAAGTAACTTCATCATTAATAAAAAATAAAGTGATTCCTATAGTTGTGGGAGGTTCACAAGATTTGACATATGCTTTGTATCGTGGTTATGATGATCTGGAGCAAATGGTTAATATGGTTTCTGTAGATAACAGATTTGATTTTGGTAAGGAAAATGAATTGGTTTCCTCTAATTCTTATCTGACAAAAATCATTATTGACGAGCCTAACAATCTTTTTAACTACTGTAATATTGGATATCAAACCTATTATAATTCTCAGGAAGAAATTGATTTGATTGAAAAATTGTTTTTTGATGCCTATCGTTTAGGTGAAATTTCGAACAATATAGCTTTAGCAGAACCTGTTTTTAGAGATGCTGATTTAGTTAGTATTGATTTAAATTCTGTAAAATCTTCGGATTCGGGAAATATGGTTTCTTTTGAGCCGAACGGTTTTAATGGAAAAGAAATTTGTTCTTTAGCGCGTTATGCAGGAATAAGTGATAAGGTATCATCATTTGGGATTTTTAATCATAATAGTACTGTTCATGAATCAGGAATAGTTGCTCAAATAATTTGGTATTTTGTAGAAGGGTTTCATTATCGTTCTAAAGAATATCCTTTTGGAAGCAGAACTAATTATTTAAAATATATTGTTCCTCTTGAAAATGAAGAATTGATTTTTTACAAAAGTGACAAAACAGATCGTTGGTGGATAGAAATTCCGTTTTTGTCAAATGGCAGCAATAAATTGAAAAGAAATACGTTGTTACCTTGTTCTTATGATGAGTATTTATGTGCTTGTAATCAGGAATTGCCGGAAAGATGGTGGAAAGCACAACGGAAAAACGCTTTGTGATAATTATATTTAGTTGAAAATCTTAATTTTTAGATTTTATTTTGTTTTAATTAATAGAATTCAATAAGCAAAATATAAAATTTAACGTTTTTTGCTGATTATTTTTAAGAGTTTGCTGATGAAATATTTTTTTTTTATTTTTTTTAACATTAATTTTGACCGCTGAAATAAATATAGATATAGTATTGTTTTTTTAAAAAATAATAAATACGTTTACGACTTATAATAATGAATAGAAATCCCAAATTTATATGAAGAAGTTTATTGCATTTGCGACAATGTTAACACTAGTAATTGGCTGTGGTAAATCCGGTGATAAAGGCGAGTTAGTAGGTGTGCAAGGAGGAAAATGGCATCCTGAAAAGCCTTATGGAATGACTTTGATTCCAGGTGGATCTTTTATCATGGGTAAATCCGATGGTGATTTAGCTGCAGTAGAAGATGCTCCTACTAAAACAGTAACCGTTCGTTCTTTTTACATGGATGAAACAGAAATTACAAATTCTGAATATCGTCAGTTTGTAGAATGGGTAAAAGATTCTACAATGAGAGTTCGTTTGGCTATTTTAGCTGACGAAACAGGACAAAAATCAGCAGCAGGAACAACTGGTAAAGGTAAAAACGCAGGTAGTATTGCGGATTATGCATTTAATGATTCAGAGCCTGATAAAATGACAGCTTATGATAAATATATGTATGATAATTATTATAGTGTAGGAACAAAAGATGATCCTTATGCTGGAAGAAAATTAAACAAAAAAGTTAAACTAATAAAAGATACAAAAGCTTATCCGGATGAATATTACACTGAAGTAATGGATTCTATGTATTTGCCAATTGAAGAGTCATATAATGGTTTAAGAACAATTGATGTAAATAAATTAAAATTCCGTTATTCATGGATGGATATTCAGGCTGCAGCAAAAGCTAAAGTTGGTAAGAGAAAAGATTTTGTGAAAACAGAAGAGGTGCCGATTTATCCTGATACAGCTGTTTGGATTAAAGATTTCGCTTATTCATATAATGAGCCTATGCATAATGATTATTTTTGGCATAAAGCATACGGAGATTACCCGGTTGTAGGTGTGACCTGGAAACAGGCTAAAGCATTCTGTGCTTGGAGAACCTTAAATAAAAACAGTTATATTAAATCAAAGAAAAAAGGACGTGATTTAGTAAACGCTTTCAGATTGCCAACAGAGGCAGAATGGGAATATGCTGCAAGAGGTGGTCTGGAGTCTGCTACTTATCCTTGGGGTGGACCTTACACCAGAAGTGACAGAGGTTGTTTCTTAGCTAACTTCAAACCAAGCAGAGGTGATTATGCAGCTGATGAAGCTTTATATACTGTCGAGGCTAAATCATACGAAATGAATGGCTATGGATTGTATAATATGGCAGGAAACGTTTCTGAATGGACGGATTCAGCTTACAATCCAAATGCATACGAATATGTTTCTACTATGAATCCAAACGTGATTGATGGAAATAACCAAAGAAAGGTTGTTCGTGGAGGTTCTTGGAAAGATGTTGCTTACTTCTTGCAAGTAGGAACACGTGACCATGAATATGCAGATTCTGCAAGAAGTTATATTGGGTTCAGAACTGTACAGGATTACATGGGAACTCAGGCAACCGGAATCGGAAGTAAAAAGTAAATTAAATTCAATTATAACCAAATCTATTTCAATTAAAACCTAAAAAAAGAGTATTATTATGGCATTATTAAGTAAAAAAGCAATGAATTTCGCTTACGGTATGGGAGCGGCAGTAGTAATTATTGGAGCATTATTCAAAATTACTCACTTTGAGATTGGGCCATTGACAGGTACATTAATGCTATCAATCGGACTAGTTACAGAGGCGTTAATTTTTGCATTATCAGCTTTCGAACCTGTAGAGGATGAATTAGACTGGACTCTTGTGTATCCTGAATTAGCAAATGGTCAGGCAAAAAAGAAAGCAGATAAAGTTGAAACTCCAACTGATGCCCAAGGATTGTTGTCTCAAAAATTAGACGCAATACTTAAAGAAGCTAAAATTGACGGAGAATTAATGTCAAGCTTAGGAAATAGTATTAAAAATTTCGAAGGAGCTGCAAAAGCAATTTCTCCAACAGTAGATTCTATTGCTGGGCAAAAGAAATATGCTGAAGAATTGTCTATGGCTGCTGCACAAATGGAATCATTAAATAGTTTATATAAAGTACAATTAGAAAGTGCTTCAAGAAACGCACAGGCAAACAGCGAAATCGCTGAGAATGCATCTAAATTAAAAGAACAAATGCAATCTATGACCGCTAATATCGCTTCTTTAAACAATGTTTATGGAGGTATGCTTTCTGCAATGAGTAACAAAGGATAATTAGTTTTTAACTATATATTAAATTTATTAATAAGAACTAATTAGAAAAAAATGGCAGGAGGAAAATTAACCCCTAGACAGAAGATGATTAACCTGATGTATCTGGTTTTCATCGCAATGTTAGCAATGAATATGTCCAAAGAAGTTTTATCTGCTTTTGGATTAATGAATGAAAAGTTTGAAAGTGCAAATACCTCTTCAGAGCAGACAAATGCTGGATTGTTATCGTCACTTGATCAAAAAGCTGCAGAAGCAAAAGGAGAATTTGCTGCAGCTGCAATTACTGCTCATAAGGTTGAAACAGCGTCAAAAGAATTTTATGCATACATCGGTGGATTAAAAGGCGATGTTTTAAAAGGTTTTGAAACTGATAAAGAAACTGGTAAATTGCCTTATGAGGCAATGGACAAAGGTGATAATATCGACAACTGGTTTACAGGAGAGGGATACACTGCTAAAGGGAATGATATCATTTCTAAAATTGAAAAGTATAAAGCTGATATGAAAGCAGCTTTGTCTGATAAAAAGTATGCTGCGATTTTAGCTGAAGTTGAAAAGAAATTTGATGTTTCAGATGTTAAAAATAAAGAAGGCTTAAAAGATAAGTATTTAGCTTATCACTTTAAAGGTTTTCCAGCTGTAGCTTCATTAGCTAAACTTTCAGCTTGGCAAAATGACGTTCAAAAAGCAGAATCAGACGTTTACAGTGCTGCTTTAGGTAAAGCTGCGGTTGCCGCTGCTTCTTACAGTAACTATCAGGCAATTGTTGTCTTAGATAAAAATGCTTATTTCCAAGGTGAAAAAGTAACAGGTAAAGTAGTTTTGGGTCGTTATGACGAAAACACAAAACCAACTTCATTCCAAGGGCCTGGGCAAATCGTAAACGGACAAGCTGTTATCTCGTTAACTGCCGGAGGTGTAGGTGAACAAGATATTAATGGTCAATTTACATTCTTAGAAGATGGAAAAAATATTCCACTTAAATTTGCAGGTAAATATGTTGTAGTTCCAAGACCAAACTCTGCTACAATCTCTGCTGATAAAATGAATGTTGTTTACAGAGGTGTAGTTAATCCAATTTCTGTTTCATTTGCTGGTGTTGACGCTAATAAAATTGTTGCTAGTGCCCCGGGATTAAATTCTGCGGGTAAACCTGGAAAATATAACATGAGTCCTGGTTCAGGTACTGAGGCTACGATTTCTGTTACAGGAACATTGCCAAACGGAGATAAAGTTACAGATAAGAAAACATTCAGAATTAAAGGTATTCCTGGTCCAACAGGTACAATTAGAGGTGAGATGGGAGTTGTTAAAGGGCCAAAATCTAATTTAGAAATTGCTACAATTGGAGCTAAATTACTTGATTTCGATTTTGAAGTTGGTTTGGATGTTGTTGGATTTAATTTGAAAATTGCCGGACAACCTACAGTTGTTGTTAATGGTAATAGATTAAATGCGCAATGTAAATCAGTTCTTTCTAAAGCTGGTAGAGGAGATCAGGTTACTATTTCTGAAATTAAAACTAAGCTTGTTGGTGCAGGTAGTTATTTATTGCCAAGAACTGCTCCGGTAATTTATGAAATACAATAATAAAGTAGATAAAACTACGTTCAATATCTTATAATGATATCATGATGAAAGTAAGAAATTTTTTAATAGCTATTGTTTCTATCGCAGGGACGTTTGCTTCAAATGCGCAATCGAATTTGCTTAATGCAAAAACACCTGATCAGATAGGCCTTAAAACACCTGCACAGCTTATTTCAGATAATGACAAGCCTTTGGCTTATGGTTATGTGGATGATAGAGATGTATTAATGGGAAAAACTACTTGGGAAATTATTGATTTGAATGAAAAAATCAATTTTCCATTATATTTTCCGGTAGATACCGCTAATATTGGATCAGATAGACGTTCTCTTTATGACGTTTTGACGAAAGCTATGAAAAATGGCAAGATAACTGAAGTTTATTCTGATAGTTATTTCAACACTAAAAAATCTTTGAAGGACATCGAAGGATCATTATCCCGTATCGACACAACTGATGCTGGTAGAGAGTTGATTAACCAGTATCCGGATGATTACAAAACACGTGTTGTTAAGAAAAAAGTAGTTACCGGTACAGGTAAAAAGAAAGTGGTTACTTATGTAGATGAAACTGTTGGTCCTACAAGAACTGTACCTTCAGAATATATCTTAAAACAAGATCTTACTGCAGCTGATGTTACGCAATATAAAATAAAAGGATATTGGTATTTTGATAAACGTCAAAGTGAATTGAAATATCGTTTACTTGGAATTTGTCCGGTAACTCCTGATGTGTATACTATGAACAGTGATGAAAAGGATTATATTGAATTGTTTTGGATTTTTTATCCAAATTCCAGAACGGCGTTACACGAAGCAAAAGCTTTTAATGACAGCAATTCAGCACTTCCAATTTCATTCGATCAGATCCTAAACTCCAGACGTTTTAACGCTGTTGTGTATAAAGAAGAAAACTTGTATGGTGATCGTGAGATTAAAGAATACATGAAAGACAATGCACAAAATCAGTTGTTAGAATCTGAAAGAGTAAAAGAAAAGATTCGTAATTTCGAACAGGATATGTGGAACTACTAAGTATCAAATTACATTATAACAAAAACTCTTACTACATTTGTAGTGAGAGTTTTTTTATTTTATATACTTATTACAATGCTTGATTATTTAATCGTCGGATCCGGATTAGCCGGAATTTCTTTTGCTGAAATTGCTCTTAAAAACAATAAAACTATTCTACTTATTGATGATGAATCTCAAAATTCTTCTAAAATTGCTGCCGGTTTGTATAATCCGGTAATTTTAAAGCGTTTTAGCGAAGTTTGGAATGCAAAAGAGCAATTAGCTTTGATGAACGATTTTTATAGTCGGGTTGAAGAAAAATTAAATGAGAAGTTTAATTTTGAAATGCCAATTTTAAGGAAGTTTTTCTCTATTGAAGAGCAGAACAACTGGTTTGCTGCTTCTGATAAAATAAATTTGACACCTTTTTTATCTACAAAACTTATTTCTACAAAATTTGATGGTATTGATTCTCCTTATGATTATGGTGAAGTTTTGCATACTGGTTATGTTGATACAGCCTTATTGTTGATAAAATATAAAGAGTATTTGCTTAAAAATAATTTATTGCTAGAAGAATCTTTTGATAGTAGTTATATTAAATTTTTAGAAATCGGAATTGAGTATAAAAGTATTCAGGCACGGCATGTCATTTTCGCTGAAGGCTTTGGAATGCTTAAAAATCCTTTTTTTAATTATCTTCCACTAGATGGTACAAAAGGAGAATTGTTTGTGATTAAGGCACCAAACCTGAATCTTGATCTTATAGTTAATACAAGTGTTTTTATTCTGCCATTGGGAGGAGATTTGTTCAAAGTTGGGGCAACTTATAACTGGCATGATAAAACTTCTTTGCCTACAGAAGAAGGTAAACAAGAACTTTTGGAACGTATTAGAGAAATTATTACTTGCGATTTTGAAATTATAAAACACTTTGCAGGTGTACGGCCTACAGTTGCTGATAGGAGACCTTTGGTAGGAACACATGAAGGCTATAAATCACTTCATATACTTAATGGATTAGGTACACGGGGTGTTATGCTTGGTCCTGCTATGGCAAAAACCTTGTTTGATCATATTGAAAGTGGAATTCCTGTAGATTCTGAAGCTGATATTAAACGATTCCACAAAAGATATTTGAAATCTCTTATTTCTCACCGGCCTTAGCATCATATGAAATAAACATATTGATATATAAGTTTCTTGAAAGTCTTAAGACGAAAGGAAATAAAACTATTAAAGCTATAACAATTGCTAAAAAAGATTGTTCGATTGTTGTCTCAAAGAAAACAAATGAAACAATAAATGCTGTAATTCCTACAGCAACATTTAATCCGTAACTCACATACATTGCGCCATAAAAAAATGATGGTTCAAGTTGATACTTTAATCCACAATGGCTGCAGTTTTCATTCATTTTAAGAACTTTTGTCAAATGAAGCGGATTCTTATCCACATACATATTTTCATTTTGACATCTTGGACAACTTCCTGTTAAAATACTATTTATTTTGGATCCTTTTTTAAACATTTTTGGATAAGCTTTATATTCTGAACTGCATAAAAACTCATATGCAATTTATATTTGTATGGATATTAAAATGAGTGTAAATATAAAGATATTGATTTAGTTTATCAGTCATTTACATTTAAGACTTCCAAATTCTTTGTTTTTGATGTAGTATTTCATTTAGAACAGGTTTGCATTCATTTACAAAAAACACTTTAAATTAGTAGGATATTTTTTTATTTTGTTGATAAATTTTTAGCTTTTAACAGATGGTCACATTTTTAATGATTTGCTTTTTTGTATTATTGTATACTATAAAATTCTAATTAGATATTGTAATGGCAATAAATTTACAAAAAGGTCAAAAAATTGATATTGGGCTATCGAAGATTACAGTTGGGTTGGGATGGGACCCAAATGAGGGTACCGGGCATGATTTTGATTTAGATGCTTCTGCTATCATGATAAATGCAAATAGAAAACTTTTGGGAGAAAATTATTTTGTTTTCTATAATAATCTTTCTTCTCCTGATGGGGCATTAGAACATACGGGTGATGATCCAACTGGAGGGAATAGTGACGGAGATGATGATGAAGCAATAAAAGTAGATTTGGATAAAATTGAAAATGCTGTAGAGGAAATTCTTTTTGTAGTTACAATTGAAGATTTTGAAAGAAGAAAACAAAATTTCGGACAAGTTAGAAATTCATATATCAGAATTGTCGATGATGCCAACGGTCAGGAAATTGCCAAATATGAATTAGATGAAGACTTTTCTATTGAAACGGGTGTAGAGTTTGGAAGGTTATATAAAAGAAATGATAACTGGAGATTTGAAGCGTCCGGTATTGGTTACAGAGCTGACTTAAGTTTTTTTCTCGAGAAGTATTATTCAGGGGAAATAATCAAATAAAATAAGCTTCCAGGAAAGATTTTACTCAAAGAAATAATTGCCTCTAAAACACATACAATTGAAAATAAATTATAATAATTACAGTCACTTTTCTTTCGACCTGTGGCTTACATTAATAAAATCGAATCCAGAATTCAAGCAAAAAAGAAATTTATTGTTCAGGGATTTTTTCGAAATTGAACAACCAATTGAAAAAGTAAATGATGTAGTACGATATTACGATGTTCTGTGCAATAATATTAACGAAAACACAGGATTAAATATAGAAACATACGAAATATATTATTTAATTTTAGGAGCTTTAAATGTAGATCTTAGTAAATATGGAACAGATAAGCTGTCTCAGTTTTACAATCATACTGAGGAATTGTTTTTAGAATATAAGCCGGTTTTAATTTTTACTGATATTCAAAAGATGTTTAATGATATTGCTAATGAAGGTAAAACAATCAGCGTTTTGAGTAATACAGGTTTCATTAAAGGTTTTACATTACGAAAGCTATTAAAATATTACGATTTGTTTGATTATTTTAAGTTCCAGATTTATTCTGACGAAGTTGGATTTTCTAAGCCTAATACTGAGATTTATCAATTAGTGTTTGATGAAATTAATAAATATAAAAAAATAGAGAAAAAAGATGTTTTACATATTGGCGACAATAGTGTTGCCGATTACAACGGAGCTTTAAAATTTGGTTTTAACGCTCATCTCTTAAAAATATAAAAGTGAATAAAAGTTACAGTTTACACAAAATAACAGAAAAAGACAATTGCTCTTTTAAGGAAGCAGAATACAGTCGGTTTAAATTTGGAGATAAATTCTACGCAGAAAAATTTGCCGAAGAACTCTTCGATGGATTTGTGGCACAATTTAAAGATTTAATCTTGTCTGAAAAAGATATTGTAATCCTGCCGAGTCCTTATTTATCAATTCCAACAGCTTCTAATTTTTTATGCTACTATTTTAAAAAAGAGCTTAATAGCTTCTTGTTTAAAAATGGTAAAAAAGCCTGCATTGAATCTAAAATTTACAGAAATCAAACTTATGTAACAGATTATGGGAATTTGGATTTTGAACAGCGCGTTAAATTAATATCGAATGATACCTATTATATAGATCGAAATTTTATTGAAGGGAAACTTTGCATATTTGTGGATGACATCAAAATAACCGGAAGTCATGAACACACTGTAAATAAAATCCTGGATCAATATGATGTTAAGGGAGATTTTGTATTTGTGTATTTTGCAGAATTAATAAACAAAGATATTCATCCCAAAATAGAGAATCATTATAATTACTTTGCGGTTAAAAATGTAGAAGATATTGTTTCAATAGTAAATAGTGAAGATTTTCAATACAACACACGAATTGTAAAATTTATTTTAAGTCTTGATGACAAGCAATTTGCGTTTTTGATATCTAATATTTCAAGAAAGAAAAGCAACGAATTATTTCATCTCGCAATAAGTAATAATTATCATCAAATTTTAGAATATAAAAAGAATATTAACGTAATAAAAATAGATTAGACTATGGCTATCAATTTGCAAAAAGGACAGAGAGAAAATATAAATGCACCAAAATTTACTATTGGTTTAGGATGGGACACTAATAATAGCAGTACAGGTTCGGGTTTTGATCTTGATGCCTCTGTTTTTATTTTGGGAGATAACGGAAAAATATTATCTGATTCCCATTTTATATTTTATAACAATTTGAAGTCTCCGGATGAGTCTGTTATTCACACAGGAGATAACCTGACAGGTGATGGTGATGGTGATGATGAACAAGTAAAAATTGATCTGACCAAAATTAATTCTTCAGTAAAAGAAATTTGTATTGTGGTTACCATTCACGATGCCGTAAACAGAAAACAAAATTTTGGACAGGTTAGAAATTCGTTTATTAGAATTGTTGACGACAGCAATAATACCGAAATGGTTAAATATGAATTAGAAGAAGATTTCTCCATAGAAACAGCAGTTGAATTTGGAAGGATTTACAACAAAGACAGTCAATGGAAATTTGAAGCAATGGGTGTTGGTATGAAAGGCGGATTAGAAGATTACTTAAATAAATATAACTAAGATATGGCAATTAATTTAGAAAAAGGACAACGTATAAATCTTGAAAAAAGTAACGGTACAAAATTACAAAACATTTGTGTTGGAGTAAACTGGGGAGCAATTGAAAAAAAGGGATTCTTTGGTACAAAAAAAGAAGCTGTAGATTTAGATGCCAGCTGCGCAGTTTATGATGATAAAAAAAATCATATTGATTCAGTAAACTTTAGAAAACTACTTTCAAATGATCGTGCAATTAAACATAGCGGAGATGATTTGACCGGAGATTTGAATGGAGATGACGGATTGGATAATGAAGTTATCACTTTAGATTTTTCTCAATTGACACCGGCCGCTAATCACGTTGCGTTTTTTATAAACAGTTTCAGAGGTCAGGATTTTAAAGATATTCCATTTGCTTCTATTCGCATTTATGAAGGAACACCAACAAGAGTGACTCAGGAATTTGCACGTTTTGATGTTGCAAACGATGCTACTTTTGCCGGAAATGTTTCTATGGTTTTAGGTGTTTTTTATAAGAGAAACGACGAATGGAAATTTAGTGCTGTTGGAGTACCTACTAACGATAAAAAACTAGAGCAGACAATTGTAACAATTCAACAGAATCACTTATAGTCATGTCAGAAAATCAATTAGTTACTCAGGAGAATTCTGCTTTAATTGATAAAGATGGAAATGTAAATTTAGCTTCAATTACAGAAGCTGATGTAAATAATTACAAATCTATATCTAATCAATTAAACGAGAACGATGCCAATTCAATTCTGAATTATGGTGCCGAAATTCAAAACTCTATTGCAAAACAGAGTGATACTTTCTTAACAAATGTCAGAACGTATAATTCAGGCGAAGTAGGGACTTTGATCAATGATCTGCTTACAGAATTGAATTATGTAGATGTTGATCAATTAGATCAGGGTCCATTCAAAAGATTCATTTCTAAAATTCCTTTGCTAAATAAGTTAATTACAGATGTTAAGAAATTATTTCAGGAATATGACCGGATTACTGTAAATATTGAAAAAATCAGTAATAAGGTAAAGGCTGGAATGATCAATTCTGTGAAAGATAACAGTGCCCTTCAGACCATGTTTGACGGGAATGTGAATCTTATTAAAGAAATGGAAAAACACATTATTGCAGGACAAATTCGCTATAAAGAATTAAACGAAGAACTTGCTGTAATGGAAGGCAACAGTGCACAGTATCAGGATTATCAAATTTCCGATAAAAGAACTTTCATTAATCGTTTAGACAAACGTCTGGCAGATATGAAAATTGTTCGTTTTATAATGCTGCAGTCACTTGCGCAGATTAGAGTAGTACAAAACAATAATACTTCTATTGCAGAAAAAGCACAGTCTATTTTGACTACAACTATGCCTGTTTGGAAAAACCAGCTTACATTGGCAGTTGCTTTACAAAGGCAAAAACAGAATATTGAAGTTCAAAGAAGAGTTTCTGAAACAACCAATACGATTTTGCAGAAAAATGCAGAAATGCTAAAACAAAACAGTATCGAAGTTGCCAGAGAAAACGAAAACACAATTGTTTCACTTGAAACGCTGAAAATGACAACCAAATCATTGATCGATACTTTGACAGAAGTAAAACAAATTCACGATCAGGGTACAGAAACAAGAAGACAGCTGGACGCAGGTTTGCAAAGTCTGGAACAGGAATTGAAAAAAGGCGTTGTAAGCTAAAAAATTACACAAATTGAATATTGGAAATTAGATAAATGCAGGAGGAAGAAGAAGAAAGGTATCTTCAAATAATAAAAGACAGTAACAGAAAACTTGTGGTTTTAGAATTGTTATCCAATTTCTTTAACCACAAGGATCTTGTCGGGATTTTGGTAAGGACAAAAATCATTCATACCCTTTTTGAAAAGAATCGAATATTAGATATTAATAAATTAGAACTATTTCATATTCAGTTTACAAGCAGTCTTATTGATTTGTTTCAAAAAATAAAAAAATCAAAAGAACAGCAATATGTTTTAATAAGTGATGAAATATATATTAATGAAGATATTTTATCAAAATTAAAACTGGAAATAGGAGAGAGTAAGTTTGCAAAACAAATGCAGCTGCACGCTCAAAATATGTCCAGAAAGATAGAAGAACTTTATCAGCTATTTGTTTCTGAAAAAGATGTTTTTTTTAATTGGAATGATATAATGACTTTTTCCCAAAGTATTCAGGCCGAATATTACAGGGAAATAACAATTGAACAGTACGAAAAACTGTCGCAGCTGAATAAAAGTGTATATGAAAATACATATGCAAGATTTGAAAAAAAACTTCTGGGGCGTTTGAATATCCTGAATTTTAAAATTAAGTTTTCCTGCGGACTGGTTTGTAATAATGAAATAATTGAGGTTTATGAGTTTAGGGATTCTAACGATAAATTTGTTTTTGTAGCCAATGAAAAATCATTTTATTTTTTGAACGAAGAAGTTGCAAAAGATATTGATATTTCAAAAAACGGATCTGCAAAAGAAGAAATTATAAGAGGTTTGAAAAATAAAAATGCAGAATTGAAGAGAGAACTTAGTGTCGTAAAAACAACGCTGCCCGAAAATGTTTTGGAAGTATTAAAGGAATATCATGAAAAAATTTCATCAGTAGATTTTCTGGAAGAACTCCAAAATGTTGATGAACAAACCAATATTTTAAAAACAATGTTGAATATAAATATTAATTAAAGATATAAAATGGCAATTAACTTAGAAAAAGGACAAAGACAAAGTATTGATGCACCAAAGTTTACAGTAGGTCTTGGATGGGATAGTAATTCAAGTAACACGGGTTCAAGTTTTGATGTGGATGCTTCGGTATTTTTAGTTGGTGCAAACGGAAAAATTCCGAATGATAACCATTTTGTTTATTATAATAATTTAAAATCACCTGACGGGGCAGTAGTTCATACAGGAGATAATTTAACCGGTGACGGTGATGGCGATGATGAAAAAATCCAAATTGATTTATCGGTAATCTCTCCGGATGTTCACGAAATTTCTTTTGTAGTAACCATTCATCAGGCAGACACAAAAAGACAGAATTTTGGTCAGATCAGAAATTCATTCATCAGAATTCTGGATCAGACAAATACGGAATTGGTTAAATATGAGTTAGATGAGGATTTTTCTATTGAAACCGCAGTAGAATTTGGGAGAATTTATAAAAGAAACAACGAGTGGAAATTTGAAGCAGTTGGTATAGGAATGAAAGGTGGCTTACAAGATTATTTGAATAAATATAACTAATTTAAAACCAATTAAAAAGTATGGCAATTAACTTAACCAAAGGACAAAAAATTGATTTGCGAAAATCAAGTGGTGAAACATTAACCAATTTTTGCGTCGGTGTAAACTGGGGTGCAATTGAAACAAAAGGTTTTTTAGGATTATCAAAAAATGTAACAGAAGTAGACTTAGATTTAAGCTGTGTACTTATTGATGACCAAAACAAACTTTGTGATCATTTATATTCTCCATTATACAGAGTCGAAGTTTTACAGCAGTTTGGTTTACCAAAAGGTAAATTGATAACTGTTGACAATGCTCTAAAGCATACCGGAGATGACCTTGCCGGAGATACTGGTGGAGACGATGGTTTGGATAATGAAATTATTACCGTAGACCTTTCTAAAGTTGATGCCAAAGTGAGCCAGATATTTTTCTTTTTAAATAATGCTGGAAAAGAAGACTTCTCTCAGATTCCATACGCAAAAATTAGAATGTATGAAGGAACTCCAACAAGAGTAGCCTCAGAATTTGCTTCTTACAACGTTTCTGCAGAAGCTCAATATGTAAACAAACGTTCCATCATTATGGGAAAATTATACAAACGTAATGACGAATGGAAATTTAGTGCAATTGGAGATCCTACAGATGATACTTTCCTAGGACAAACTATTCATAAAATTGTTCAGTCTTACCTATAATGGAAATCAAAAACATCGAAGGACTAAAAGTTTCGCAAATAAGAGACATGGTTCAGCAAGGAGGTAAGTTTGTTGTATTCCCATATACAGTGTCATTTATATTAATGACTTTAAAAAGAAGTTCTGATATTTATTTCATCAAAGCTGATGAAAATACATTTAAATATTCTTATGGTTATGTTTTCCTAAACTTAATTGTTGGCTGGTGGGGATTTCCATGGGGACCCATTTATACTATTGGTTCCGCTTACCATCATATTGTAGGAGGTAAAGATTTAACTCCGGAAGTTATGAGTCACTTAACACAGCATGATCCGGAAGCCAATACCAGTAGTTACAATATAAATGGGGTTGAAAGCTCAAATCAGGGTAATTCGGCTACCGAAGCCCCAGTTTATAATATTCCTGTATAAAAAAAGACAACCATGAGAAGACTGCCTGTATACTTATTATTAGACACATCGGGTTCAATGACCGGTGAGCCTATCGAAGCTGTGAAAAATGGCGTTCAAATGATGATTAGTTCGTTAAGACAAAATCCGCAGGCGATTGAAACTGCTTTTCTAAGCGTGATTACTTTCGATACTACAGCGCAGCAAATCATTCCGTTAACAGATTTGGCTTCTTTTCAAATGGTCGATCTTAAAGCAACCGGCGTCACAGCATTGGGAGAAGCATTAAGATTAACAGCCAATAAAATAGAAACTGAAGTTGCCAAAACAACAACAGAGCAAAAAGGCGACTGGAAACCATTAGTATTTATTATGACTGACGGAATTCCAACAGACAATTGGGAAAGCGGATTAGAAGAATTTAAAAAAGCAAAAATCGCTTTTGCAGTTGCCTGTGCTGCAGGTGGAGGAGCAGATACTGCCATTTTGAAAAGAATCACAGATAATGTAGTAAGCCTTGATACGGCTGATAGTGCGAGTATAGGAAAGTTTTTCCAGTGGGTTACAGCTTCGATTGGCGTAACTTCAACAAAAGTCGAAGATTCAGGAAAAGAATTTACAAATTTAAAAGAATTACCTCCGCCTCCATCAGAATTAAACATTGTAGTTTAAGCCTGGTAGGCGGAGTTTATAGTTTTTTGAGTATTACATCTTTTAAAAGAAGTTATACCAAGTCAGCATGCCTTTTTATTTCTTAAACCGGAATAAAAAGTTAGTAATTTCATTGTTATATCATTTTTTTAAAAGTAATATGAGAAGACTACCAGTATATTTTTTATTAGATACATCAGGTTCTATGTACGGAGAACCAATTCAGGCTTTAAACAATGCTTTAAGCGGAATGATCAATACATTACGTTCAGATGCGCAGGCCTTAGATTCACTTTGGATCAGCATTATAACGTATGATCGTGAAGTAAAAGAAATTGTACCCTTAACAGAATTGGTTCATTTTCAGTTACCTGAAATTACCTGTCCTCAAAGTGGCCCTACAAATACAGGAGCAGGTCTGGACTTTGTCATTCAAAAAGTAAATAAAGAAGTAATAAAAGGTTCAGCCACTCAAAAAGGAGACTGGAAACCTCTGCTGTTTGTATTTACAGATGGAAAACCTTCAGATATTCAGCTTTACAGGGAAAAAACCAAGGAAATACGAAACCTAAGTTTTGGTGCTGTTGTAGGATGTGCAGCCGGACATATGGCAAACGATGAAATTCTAAAAGAGTTGACAGACAATGTAGTTCATCTGGCTTCCGCTGACAGTTCTACACTGAAACAATTTTTTAAATGGGTTTCTGAAACCATTGAACAAGGCAATAAGAGTCAGGGGACTGGCGAAAGCGTTACTTTACCGCCACCACCTAGTGAAATAACTGTAGTGATTTAGGTTATGGAAGTACTTTCGGCTATAATATCAATTATTGGTATAATTGTTCACATAATTCAGAAGGCAGATCATTCATCCTATAGAAGCAGTTCAATTTCATATACCGATACGACTTATCAGGTTGTTCATGAATTTACGCCACAGGAAAAATTAGACAACATGAATATAGACAGTTTAAATATTTGTTACAAAACTGCCGGAATTGCTAATTTTTCAATTGAAAATGCCAGACGTATGCTGCTTAATAAATATATTCAAGATGATTTTTATATCGACGATATAATTATACGTCAAAATTGTATGTATATAAAACTGATGCATTCTATTCCGTACAAAAGCGTAAATAAATGTTATGGTGCATCATTTTCAATAAATTTTATGACGGTTAATGATGGCGTTTCAGTTTATGGGTCAAAAAAAATAAATGCAGATGAAGAACAGGTTTTTAAAGAAATTGCAAACGAGTTAATAAAAGCAGTTTCATAATGCATCTTATTAAAATTTTTATTGAGGTTTTAATTGTAGGCTTGTTTTTATACTCAAAACTACTTCCTTATACAGACAAGTTACATCCAAAATACAAAACTATTTTTGATTTTTTCAATAGTATTTTTTCGCCTGTATTTAATTTTCTGAAGCCAATGATAAAACCGTTTCAGGTTGGAGTTGGTTTATCCGTAGATATGACGCAGATTTTACTTTTAGTTATTTTTCTAATGTTACTAAATTTCCTTTAAAATGAGAAGATTGCCAATATATTTTCTAATTGATATTTCAGAGTCAATGGTTGGAGAACCAATTCAGCAGGTTGAAGAAGGTTTGTCAACTATTATCCAGGCATTAAAAACAGATCCACATGCGCTGGAAACCGTTTTTGTTTCCATTATAGTATTTGCCGGACAGCCAAAAACATTGGTTCCATTGCAGGAAATAGTGAGTTTTTATCCACCAAAATTCCCAATAGGCAGTGGTACATCACTCAGCAAGGGTTTAGGACATTTGATGTATGAATTAAGAAGTAATATCGTTAAGACAACTTATGAGGTTAAAGGTGACTGGAAACCAATAGTTTTCTTGTTTACAGACGGAGTTCCTACAGATGACAGTCAGGCTGCTATTGCTGAATGGAAACAAAACTGGCAGCGAACAGCCAACTTAATTGCGATTTCTTTCGGGAGCGAAACAGATACAAAATTATTAGGCGAGCTGACTGAAAATGTGCTTCATTTTAAAAATACAAATGTACAGTCGTACAAAGAATTTTTTAAATGGGTAACCGATTCTATTAAAACAAGTAGTATTAGTGTTGAAAATAATTCTACCGGTTTTGAACTGGCTAAATTAGACGGTGAAACACTTTCTAAAATAGATTTAACCAAAGAAACTCCAAACAGACATTATGTTGATGATAACTTTGTGGTTTTAAACGGAAAATGCCAAAATACAAAAAGACCGTATTTAATGAAATACCGTAAAACTATCGCGGAATCTATTTATGCCGGAATCGAATTATCTTCTAAAAATTACAAATTGGTGGGGGCTTATCAGGTTGATAATTCCTATTTTGAGTTGGCTGATTCGGGTAATTTTAACAATGTAGTCAATACGGATGAACTAATCGGAGGTCCAACTTGTCCTTGCTGTGGAAATCAAATCGCATTTGCAGTTTGTGTCTGTCAAAAAATACATTGTATTGGTGATGAGGATGTAAGCACTTGTCCTTGGTGCAACAATCAGGGAAATTATGGTTGCGGTGAAGGCGGATTTGATGTAAACAGAACTCAGGGATAATTCAGCATAAAAAGTAATGGAGGAAACCAAAAGATATCTTCAATCCTTTTTATCCCAACATAAAATGGATATTTCTTCAGGTAAAGCAGCTCTCTTTAACGAGTTTATTGCAGATGAAGAGAATGTCCTTGCAGTAAAAATAATTCAGGAAAACCAAAAAATGATCATGCAGAATTGGATTTTGAAAAATAGAATTGACGATGTTTTAAACCAAACCGTATCCATTCCAAACGGTACGGTCAATAAAAAATATCATGCGAAAATTGATTTTGATGTTTTAGGGTGGAATGATATTATTTATTTTGAGATGAAAGGGCTCGAAAACTCAGGTCTTGAGTTTGATCTGGAAGATGAACTATTATACGGTGTTCCTGAAATAAGCGGTGATCTCAAAATCAGAATTTTATTTAGGATTGACGGTGAAGCAGAAGATTCTGTTTTGAATGAAAAAACAATAACACTAATTATCAATCCTGATCCGAAGTCGTTATGGAAAAATTTAGAAAGCAATAAAAATGATCCGTTTTGGAAACCTGATGTAGCCGCAGTTTCGGATCAGTTTTTGGATAAAAATATTATAATTGCGTCCAAAAGAGGAAGAAGCCATGCCAACGTAGGTTCTTTTAGGGAAGATGATTTTGCTTTTAAAAATTTTAACGAAATAGGGTGGAGTGTCATTGCAGTTTCAGATGGTGCAGGTTCTGCGAGCTTATCCAGAAAAGGATCGGAATTGGCCTGTAATTCTGTTATTGGTTATTTTGAACAAAATTTAAACGCCTCCATTTTAAACGAATTTGATCAGGTTTTAGCTGAACATCATGCAAAAGCAACTGACGAAACATCCAAAAAAATAAGTCATTTTGTCTATCAGAATCTTTCAAAAGCGGCTTATTTTGCACATCAGAAAATTGAAGAAACTGCTATAAAAAATGAGGCAGATTTGAAAAATTTTCATGCTACCTTAATATTTACCTTAGTCAAAAAATATGATTTTGGTTATGCGGTTCTTACTTTCGGAATTGGAGACTGTCCAATTGGTTTACTAAATAAAGATTTGACAGAAATCAAACTGATGAATTGGCTTGATGTAGGCGATTTTGGAGGAGGAACGCGTTTTATCACGATGCCCGAAATTTTCCAGAGTGATAAATTTTCTTCAAGATTCGGTTTTAAACTTGTCGATGATTTTTCTTATTTGGTTCTGATGACGGATGGAATTTACGATCCGAAATTTGAGGTGGAAGCAAGTTTGGAAAAAATCGAAAAGTGGAACGAATTTCTTCAGGATCTGCAAGGGAACAACGAGGACGGAATTAAAGTTGAATTTGATAAAAATAATCCTGAAATTGCACAGCAGCTTGCAAACTGGATGGATTTCTGGAGTCCCGGAAACCATGATGACAGAACGCTGGCTATAATTTATTAGACATGAATACGATTACTGTAAAATCAATTAATGATCCTGCAAAAACCTATCAGTTTGTCGATAACGGCGAACCGATGCGCGGTGGTGTAAAGGATGTTTATTTTAGTCCTGATAAAAGATATGTGGTAGCTATTTTCAGGGAAAAATTAGATTTTAATCAAAAAGAGAGACTGCAAAGAATAACAAATAAATATTTAATTCAGATTCAGAATGGAGAAGCCGGTGATTATTATTTGAAAGAAGTATACCGATGGCCAACTGATGTTGTTGATTATAAAGGATTAACCGGAATTATAGTTCCGATTTATGATGGTAAGTTTTTCTTTAAAAAAGGATACGAAACCAGCGATTTAATTCAGGGGAAAGAAAAAAACGGAAAATGGTTTGCAGGGGCTAAATTCAGAAATCCCGCATTTCCGCTTCGTGTTGCCAAATCTGAGTTAGGAGATTGGCTAAGTTATTTTCAGGTTTGTGTTAACTTAACCCGTGGCGTAAAAAAAATGCACGCAATGGGATTGGCGCATTCTGATTTGTCGTACAATAACGTGTTGATTGATCCGGTACAAAAATCAGCTTGTATGATCGATTTGGACGGACTGGTAGTTCCCGGATTATTTCCGGCAGAAGTTATCGGAACAGCTGAGTTTATTGCACCCGAAGTACTTTCGACCAAACATTTAGACAAAGCAGACCCCAACCGTAAACTCCCAAACAGATTAACCGACTTGCATGCTTTACCTGTTTTAATTTATATGTTTTTGCTGCACCGCCATCCGTTAAAAGGAGGAAAAGTACACGATTTAGATACCGAAAAAGATGATTTGTTGTCTATGGGAGAAAAAGCAATGTTTATCGAACACCCAACAGACCCTATGAACAGGCCAAAAATCAATCAGGTTTCTAAATGGGATTTGCCCTGGGCGGATATAACAAAATTACCTTATACGTTAACAGGTCCGTATTTGAAAAACTTATTTGACAAAGTTTTTATAGATGGATTACACAACCCAATGCAGCGTCCAAACGCAGAAGAATGGGAGATTGCCTTATTGAAAACCACAGATTTAATGCAGAAATGCCATAATGTTTCCTGTGAGCAAAAATGGTATGTTTTTGACAATACAAATAGTCCAAAATGTCCATTCTGCGGTACTCCACATCAGGGCACTTTACCAATCCTGGATTTATATTATCAGTTTCAGGAAACAACATGGAAACCCGAAAATCACAGATTAATGGTTTATAACGATCAATATTTGTTTCAATGGCATGTTAATCGTAATATTGCCAGAAATGAGAAATTAACCCAGTTGCAAAAGGTGCCGGTAGGTTATTTTACTTATTTCAATAGCAAGTGGGTTTTGGTCAATCAAAAACTGACTTCACTAAAAGATTTAACCGAGGACAAGGAAATTCCAATAGGGACAATGGTGGAGCTTACACACGGAAAAAAAATACTGCTTTCTAATGAAGAAGGAGGCAGGGTAATCATGGTAACAATGGCTAATACATAATTTTAAAATTTAACTTAATTAATATCTAAAATGAATCAACACCCAATTTTTTCGGAACATCCCGGTTTAGTTATCGTTTTTGCGGTTGCAGTACTTGTTATGCTATTGCTGGATTTAGGAATTTTCAACAAAAAAAGTCACGTAGTAACAAATAAAGAAGCGATAACATGGTCATTAGTATGGATAAGTTTAGCTATGATTTTTAGTGGTTTGGTATATCACTTTGCAGGGTCAGCTAAATTCTACGAATTTCAGTCGGCATACTGGATTGAGAAAGCACTTTCTGTAGATAACCTGTTTGTATTCATATTAGTTTTTAAGTTTTTTGATGTACAAAATGAGAATAAACACAAAGTTTTATTCTGGGGGATTATAGGAGCATTGGTTTTGCGTGCCATTTTTATATTCTCAGGAGCATTCTTAATAGAACTTACCTACTTAAACAAGCTTTTAAGTTTAGCAGGAATCGAAGGATTCAAATACGATATTAATTTAATAATGACTGCTTTTGGTTTATTCCTTGTGTATGCAGGAATCAAATCCTGGTCTGCTGGAGATGATGATGATGAGGAAGATTACAACAATACAAGAGGGGCAAGACTGATCAGAAAGTTTTTTAGCGTTTCAGATAAATACGATGGAGATAAATTCTTCACATACGAAAACGGAAAAAAATTAGCAACACCGCTTTTAGTAGTAGTTGCGGTAATTGAGTTCACAGATTTATTATTCGCCGTAGATTCTATACCGGCAATTTTCGCTATTTCAAACGATCCGTTTATCTTGTATACGTCTAATATTTTTGCAATTTTAGGATTAAGAGCATTGTTCTTTTTACTGGATAACTTTATTCACTTATTCAGTAAACTGCAATATGGACTGGCAATTATCCTTTCATTCATTGGTGTAAAAATGATTATTGCTCCATTTTATCATATTGAATCCATTTATTCACTAATTGTTATTGGAGGAATTCTTGTAATATCAGTACTATTGTCGATTTTATTACCGGAACCAAAAGAAGTATAAATAAATTTAAACAAATAGAAAACGGATGGGAAATTGAATGATTTTCCATCCGTTTTTTTATGTTTGATAACAATGCTCTTTAAAATTTAAAGGATAAAAAAGCGATGATATTTGTTTTCAAAAGTACAGCCAAAACTTTCAATTAATTGTCATACTTTTGCACTTTCAAAAAGTAAAGTAAGTAAGGTACTTAAATCTTTATTGCTGATACTGATAGTCACACATTATGCTTAATATACACAATCTTTCGGTTTCTTTTGGAGGAACTTATTTATTTGAAGAGGTTACTTTTCGTTTGGGTGCAGGAGACCGCGTAGGTCTTGTTGGTAAAAACGGAGCGGGTAAATCCACCATGTTAAAAATGCTTGCAGGAGATTTTAAACCTGATTCAGGAGTTATTTCGCAGGAGAAAGATATCCGAATGGGATTTTTGCGTCAGGATATTGATTTTGAACAAGGAAGAACTGTTTTGGAAGAAGCTTATGAAGCATTCACCGAGATTAAGATTGTAGAAAAAAAGCTCGAAGAAATCAATCATCAACTGGTAACCAGAACCGATTATGAAAGTGAAGAATACAGCCAGATTATAGAAGATCTTTCTGATTACACACATCGTTTTGACCTTCTTGGAGGTTACAATTATGTAGGAGATACAGAAAAAATTCTTTTAGGTTTAGGTTTCAAAAGAGAAGTTTTCAATAACCAGACTGAAACATTTTCAGGAGGCTGGAGAATGCGTATTGAGCTGGCTAAATTATTATTGCAATCCAATGATGTTTTGTTGCTGGATGAGCCTACCAACCACTTAGATATCGAAAGTATCATTTGGTTAGAAAATTTCCTTCGCAATTATCCGGGGGTTGTGGTAATCGTATCGCACGATAAAATGTTTTTGGATAACGTGACCAACAGAACAATCGAAATCTCATTAGGAAAAGCATACGACTTCAATAAGCCGTATTCTCAATATTTGGAATTGCGTCATGAAATCCGCGAAAAACAATTGGCTACTCAGAAAAACCAGGCCAAAAAAATTGAAGAAACAGAAAAATTAATCGAGAAATTCCGTGCCAAAGCATCAAAAGCTTCAATGGCGCAATCGTTGATTAAAAAATTAGATAAAGTAGAACGAATTGAAGTTGACGAAGACGATAATTCCGTAATGAATATTTCTTTTCCGGTTTCAAAAGAGCCTGGAAAAGTGGTAATTGAGGCTGAAAATGTAACAAAATCTTACGGAGACAAAACGATTCTGAAAGATATCAGTTTATTGGTTGAACGTGGAAGTAAAATTGCTTTCGTTGGTCAAAACGGACAAGGAAAATCAACTTTCATTAAGGCATTGGTAAACGAATTTGAATACCAGGGAAATATTAAACTTGGACACAATGTTCAGTTAGGATATTTTGCCCAAAATCAGGCCGAATATTTAGATGGCGAAATCACTTTGCTTCAAACTATGGAAGATGCGGCAACGGATACCAACCGCTCTAAAGTGCGCGATATGTTAGGCTCATTTTTATTCCGTGGTGACGATGTTGAGAAAAAAGTAAAAGTACTTTCCGGAGGAGAGCGTAACCGTCTGGCACTTTGTAAATTATTGCTTCAGCCAATAAACGTTTTGCTGATGGATGAGCCTACGAACCACCTGGACATTAAATCTAAAAATGTTCTAAAAGCGGCACTTCAAAAATTCGGTGGAACTTTATTATTAGTTTCTCACGACAGGGATTTCCTTCAGGGAATGTCGAATATCGTTTACGAATTCAAAGATCAAAAAATTAGAGAATATTTGGGAGATATCAACTTTTTCTTAGAACAGCGCAATCTTGAAAATATGCGTGAAGTAGAGAAAAAAGATGTTGTAAAAACTGCCGCTCCAAAAGAGAATAACAAAACCTCTTACGAAGACCAGAAAAAAGGCAAAGCTTTGCAAAACCGTTTAAGCAAAGTCGAAAGCCAGATCAAACAATTGGAAAAAGACATTCAGCACGACGATAAAATGCTGGCTTCAAATTATGATAAACATATCGAAGACGCTTCCTTTTTCACCGCATACAATAAAAAGAAAGCAGATTTAGATCAATTGCTTCTGGATTGGGAAATCGTTCAGGAAGAAATTGACAATTTCAATGCTTAGTTTTTTTGTTTCAGGTTTCAAATTTAACGTTCCAACAAGAACCTGAAACCTGAAACCTACTTGATAATCCCAATAGACTTTGAATGCATAATCGCTTGACTACTTTCTTTAAAATAACAGACAGAAACATCAAGGGCTTCTAAGTTTTTCATGATTTTTTTGACTTCTGATTTTTGGATTTTTCCTGTTTGTCTGATGTAAACTGCAATCACTGTAACCGGAAATATTTTGCAAATTTGTTCATACAAAAAGGGATCGTGTTGTGAATCATCTCCCAATAACACATATTTGAGGTTCGGATAGAATTCCAGAACGTGTTTTATTTTATCGAATTTATGATTGTGATTGCCTCTTCCGCTCAGGAAAAAATCAGTAACCCCTCTTTTGATATCTTTCAGTAAAATAACAGCTCGTGGCAATTGATGTATTTTGGTAAATTTTACAATAAACCGATACAAATTCCATTCGCTGCTTGAGATATAAAAAAAAGCATTTTGTTCTTCCTTATTGTTTCTTCCGGCTGAACTTAAAGCCTGATAATGTGGAACAACACCTTTAAAAACTTTTCTGTCATTTACACTTTTAAAAAGGAGAATGTATATTTTTTTGAAAATATTCCGCGTATGCGAAATCAAAAAAGTATCATCAATGTCAGATATAATTCCCAGATTTCCTTCATGAGGTCTTATAAAACTGCCTTTGCAGGTTATAGTTTCTGTTTTATATCTGATACTCACTTCGTATTCCATCCATCCAAAATGAAATTCCTTTTCCAATGGAATACAAAATTTAAAATAACCATCATCTAAAGTTTTGGTATGAATTTCTTTTTCCCCAAATTTCAGGTATATGTCAAAATTTTGAATCGTTTTTATCCTAAACTGATTAATAATAGAACGTGCATTTTTTAAGTTTTTCTTTTGAAAATCATATTCATATGTTCTCCTGAAAACATGACCCATTACAATTAATTCCTGTTCATTGGCATAACCGCGATATAATTGTAAAATTGGTGTCATTAATTACGTATATTTATGTAACTGTAATTTAATTAATTTAATTGGTTTTTAAATAGAAAATTTTGAAAAAGAATATCATATTCGTTGTAAACCCGATTTCAGGAGACCTTGATAAATCAGATTTAATAGAGGCGGTTCAGGAGTTTGCAACCACAAATCATTTTGAGTTGGAGGTGTATGAAACCACAGGGAAAAGTGATGCAAAGCAAATACAAGCCTTACACAATAAGTACAATCCGGAACGAATTGTAGTAGCCGGGGGCGACGGAACTATTAAGATGGTAGCCGAAGCAATGGAAGAGCAGGATGTGATCATTGGGATTCTGCCTGCGGGTTCCGCTAACGGTTTGTCTGTCGATTTAAATCTACCGTCAACAATCGAGGAGAACCTGAAAATTGCTTTTCTGAATCGTTATATCGAAATGGATATGATTTGCATCAATGGCAAAAAAAGTATTCATTTAAGCGATATCGGGCTAAATGCTGACTTGGTAAAAAATTATGAAGAAAGTGACGTTCGTGGATTTTGGGGTTATGCTTTACAGGCATTTACAACCCTGACAGAGTCTAATGAACCGTTTGTTGCAACAATTAAGGCAAATAAAGAAAAAGTCGATCATGTCGCGAGAATGATCGTAATTGCCAATTCTCAAAAATACGGAACAGGCGTAACCATCAATCCCAATGGTGCTATGAACGATGGTAAATTTGAATTGGTCATTCTGAAAAACCTTGATTTATTTCTTATCGGAAAGATAATTACAGGCAACATGCCAATCGATTCTGAGGATGTGGTTATCATTTCTACAGATCAGGCCACTATAGAAACCGATTATCCTGTGAGTTTTCAGATCGATGGTGAGTATTGCGGAGCACAGAAGTCGTTAGAAATTCATATTCTGCATAAGCAAATGAAGATTGCGATTCCGTAAAATTATTTAAACGGATTGCGTTCCTGCCAATCGGTTTTTGGTTCCAGATAATTAAAAAATCGTGCAATATTATGATTAATTAAAGCATTGCTGTGAGTGATCAAACCGTACATTTTTATAGGTTTAGCACCTACAGAACTTTTAATTTCAAGAGCGGTTCTGGCGAAAACAATAGTTTTAAAACCTTTTTTGATGGAATACCCAATCATGTCATAAAGCATATTCAGATACAGCATTTTTTCACGCTGCACACTTTCATCATAACCTAAAAAATAGGTATCCATTACATTTCCATTTTTTATCAATGTATTGAAACCGATTAGTTTTTCCTCCAGAAAATAACCATAGAGTAAAAAGTCATCTTTCATGATTTCTTTAAAAAAGCTAAAATGATTTCGGGCGAGAAAAAAAGTGTTGAAAGGCGCATTTTTTGCCACATGAAAATAGAGGTCGTAAATAACATCTTCGTATTTTCGAATATCAGACAAAGACATTTTTTGTTTTACGATTCCTTCTGCTTTTTTTCTGGCACGTTTGTACTGATCCCGGTATTTTTTAGATAAAGCATCAATATAATCCTGTTCTGATTTCCAGTTTTTATTGATTTCAAAAATCATATTGGGCTGGGTCGAAAACGTATAATTGTTTTTAAATTCTGCTTGCAGGGGCTCAATTTCTTTTGCCGTAAAATCTTTTATGCTTGTGATATGAACTTTTTTGCCACTTGCTTTTAAATCTTTTTTAAGCTGACTAATAGCTTTATGAAGCGTTTTAATAGCTTTGGACTCTTTTATGTTTTGAGCAAAGACAAAAGCATTTTGTCCCGTTAGCATATTATTGCCTACGAATAACACGTGCGAAGCAAAATTTTTAAGGGCAAAGTTGCGCACAGAAGTTTTTAAGCATTTATCACGCTCTCCAAACGATTCCAGTTTTTCTGCAAATAAAAATTGGGTCAGGGCGATTCCGATAAGTTTTTCTCCTTCAAAAAATCCCATGAAATGACAAGTCATATTTACCGGACAGGAATTTTCTAATACTTCAAGGTATTCACGGGTTAAAAAAATATTATCTGCAGCGAGCGAGTTCCATTCTAAAGGCAGTGATGCCGCGCTTTTATATATTTGGAAAGAATAGGTTGTATTCAAGAGTGTGAACTAATTTCTTCAAAATTAGATAATATTTGCAATAACTTTTTTTCTTTAAGTTATTATTAAGAAAATCCGTTTGAATTTAGGTTTCAAACGGATTCAGTTTCTGTAGTTTTATTAGGCATATGCACAAACAATTCCGCCTATAATTGTAAGGGTAAGCATCCAGTATCCGGCGTGGATAAAGATATATTTCCATGATTTTCTTTCGAATAAGCCATTGATTCCAATTACAGGAAAAGCAAAAAATAAGCCTGACATAAAACCGTGGAGAGCACCATGTTTAAAAGTGCGGTAAGCTGTCCCGTAATCAGCCATAAAAGCATGAAAAGATGGTTTTGCACTTGCTATCATAGGTGGCCCGCCAATCATTCCTACAGCACCGGATTGATGGATTGTAAACGACATTAAGGCCATAGATATCAGCACAGAGAAAATATAAGTAAATCCAAAGATTTTTAGCATATTGCCTTTTTTGAGATCTTCTTCGGTAAAATTATTTTCTCTCATCCAGATTGTTCCAAATACTTTTGGATTGTACCAGATAAATCCAACTACAAGTGTAACAACTGCTGCAGCCAGAAATGTAATAAAGTTAATTTCCATAAAATAAGGTTTTTATAATTAGTTGATCAAATTTAATTAAAAATTCAGCGTGAAGGATATTTTATTTTTTGAGTATTAAACGTGTTATTTTACTTATTAACACTTTATCGACATTGCTTGTGCTGAAGTTTTAAATCACATAATTTTGCAGCAAACATTGATGCCCCAAATCTATGCGAAAATTTTGTTTTTTGTTTTTACTATTTACATTGTCAAATTCAGTTTTTGCAGATGCGGTTTCTGATAAAGAAAAAGATACGCTGATTAAAATATATCACGCAACAAATGGAGCGGAATGGAAAATAAAATGGGATTTGACATCATCAGTTTGCACCTGGTTTGGTGTTGAAATTAATAATGGTCAGGTTGTCGGACTTAATTTGGCAGATAATAATTTAAAAGGAAAATTGCCTTCGGCTATAGGAAATTTGCAGCATTTGCAAACACTGGCACTTTTTAATAATGAGATAGAAGGAAATCTGCCGGATTCTGTATATGAAATTTCGACTTTGAAAGTGCTGCTTTTGAATAATAATAAATTCTCGGGGAATCTGAGTCACAAAATAGGAAATTTTAATTCTTTAGAAAATCTCAGTTTGTTTGATAATAATTTTGAAGGTGAAATTCCAAAAGAACTTGAAAACCTTTATAATTTGTCTGAAATGAATCTTTCGTACAATAGATTTAAAGGTGCTGTTTCGGAAAAACTAACCTTGCTCGATGCTCTAAATATGACCATGTTAGATGAAAATGGAAATCCTTTTTTACTGGATGTACATAAAGAAAAAGATATTACCAATATTACCGTTAATTAATCGTGCTTATGAATGAATTTTACTCGTGAAAAAGTTGATTAATCTATTTAGTTAATTGTGAAAAAACCGTAATTCGTTACGGTTTTTTTATGCTAAAAAAATAATAATTTAATACCCCTAATTTTACGTTTTTGCTTTTTTTTCATAACTTTAATTATTGAATTCAAAATGCGATTCAAATCAGCTAAAATAAATTTTAATCTTTAATAATAACGTCATGGTAATACATTATCAGGGAAAACAACACGGAAAAAGTACTAAATTCACTATTAGGATAATTGGTAATAACCTTTCAAAAAGCAGTTCAAACTACCAGATTGATTTGTTGGTAGGAGAGAGTCAATTGCCATTATTTACTTCTGAAATTCATCAGAGTTTGTCTAATTGCCTTAGAGAGATTTATTTGTTTGCAAAATATAACGGAATCACGTTTGATGCCTCTTCAGAAAAAACGGAAAAATTATTGGTGCCTTACGATAAGGTTTTGTATGATTATAATAAATATGCTTTGTTTAGAGCATAATTGAATTTTAGAAACATAAAAAAAGACTGCCTTACTAAGCAGTCTTTTTTATGTTTTTTTAGCTGGAATTTAGATGATTTGTTTTTCTTTTTTGAAATTCATCCAACCCAAAGCGATGAATGCAAGATTAATAAAAACTAAAGGCAGAAAACTTTTTGACAGGCTGGTTTCTGAGTTGTCTTCAAAAGTTTCGACTCTAAATTTAGACCAGTTTTCTTTGGCTACTGGAGCATTATCAAAGATTTTAGGGTAAAAATACAGCCTCGTTTTTTCATGAAATGCTGTCGTTTTTTGTATAAATAAAAGCTGGTTTTCAAAATCTGATTTTGCAATTTCATTCAGTTGGATTTGGGTATGTAAAGTTGGAATAAATTGGGCTATCATCTGGCTTGCCTCGTTTCGTTGCTTTAATTTGGTCTGCAATTCCTGAGACTGTTTTGCTGATTCATCATCACCCATTTGCTGCATCGCATAATACCAAAGCCAGCTGAATTCGGTATCCGGTAAAATATAGCTTTTGAACTGTGGATAATGACTGTAGAATTTATCCATCGTCGTTTTTTTATCCATATCCCATTTTTCGTGGTAGGCATTTCGTTGTTTCAATGTCAGTTCTAATGCTTCGGGAACCGGATATTTGTTGACAATATAAGTATTGATCGTTGCCGGCAAAATGATAATCAGAAACAGCCAGACCGTTAATAAGATTACGGAATTAAAATTCGAGTTCTTTTGAAGCGAAACAATAAAAAAGCAAACGGCAAACCAAAAGAGAATGTACAAAATACTGATGATGTAAAAAGTGAGAAGTGAACTGTCAAATGGAATATTCAAAAGTATGACAGCAACAACCAGGATAATTGTCAGCAATGCAAGCAAACTTAAAATTCGGATATAGAATAATTTCAGAATGTATAAAAAAGTATTGTCGCTTTGCGAGGCAACAATTTTCCAGGTTCCGGATTCTTTTTCTTCTGAAACGATATTGTACGTAAAAGCAATGATTAGAAGCGGAAAAATATAAATGAGAACAAAACTAAAATCAAGGTTTCCCAACAAAAGATTATTTGGATTATTTAGTTCTGAATCGTATTTCTGAGCTTCCACACCCCGAATCGTAACGCTCTGAATCGAAGGATTGACATCGCGCTGACCAATTGCCAGACTATTGAGAGGAAATGTTTTGTTGACCAGTGAAAATTTTACATAATAAAGCAAAAGACCCATTTCATCTTTATGGAAAGAAGCGTTTCGGGCGATATGCTCTTTTTGATAAACCGCTGCTTCTGTAATGTTTTTATGTTGCTTTTGCTGGAATTGCTGTCCAATTAAAAGACTGATAAACCCAATAACGAAAACAAACAATAAACCAACTTTTGTTCCTTTGGAGCGTATGAAATTTTTAAATATTAATGCTAACATATTAAATGGCTTTTAGTTTTTTTGAAGCTGTCCTGATTAAGATGAATAACAAAATAATCCAGAGAAAAAGTGAAATGACAGAGATAATTTCGTTCTTTAAAACGGTGAATACTCCTTTGGGCTCATAATGAAATTCCTGGACTTCTGCCCAATGATCTTTGTCAATGACAGTTGGCTTGTCTTTTTTATTACTGATGTATTTAATTTGTAAAGCATTCATTTTTTGCGCCATATTATAGCGATACGTTTCAGCCTGTTTCTGAAAATCGATGTACGAATCATAATCTGTATTTGATAATGCCATCGACAGGTTTTTCATCGCGATATACGGATTCAAAAACGATACTGCTCTTGAAAAACTGTTTTGCTTTTCGTAAACCTGAAGCAGATTTTTCAAATGTTTGTTGTAAATATTCGAACTGATTTTCTCGCCTTCGGTCATGATAAAACCGGAATAATTGAAAGGGAGTTTCTGAACCGAGTCGACTTTGTGAACCGCAAGTAAAGAATCCTTAATCGCTTTGTAATGCGAATCATTTGGGTTGTGACTGTCACCTTGTTTCAAAATATCTTTTTCGATATCGCTGTTGAACTTAATTTTTGAAGGCGCTTCATAAATATAAGCACCAATTGCCTGCGTTGTTCTCGGTAAAATAATTGTGAAAACCAACCAAATCCCAATTAACGAAACCAATGCTTTTTTTGAAGTTTTGCATGAAGCAGAAATCAAAACAGCAATGGCGCAAAAAAATAACAGATATAGAAAATGAAACACAATAAACAAGATCATTTTAAGGGTTTCGTCAAATGAAACGGCAAAGTTCTGAAGCAATAACCAGATGAAAACCAAAACGAGAATTGCCGGAATAAAAAGCATCATAATGACAGAGGCAATTCCAAGTATTTTGCCTAATAAAAGCTGTTTCCAGCTGATTCCCTGACTCAAAAGCAGTTTTAGTGTTCCGTTTTCCCTTTCGGCTGCGACCGAATTAAATCCCAGGAAAAAAATCAATAAGGGCAATAAAATCTGTAAAACCATAGCAGTACTGATTTCCCCAAAACGCAGCATGCTGTTCGAGAATCCGGCTTCAGAAAAATTGGCTGTATTTTGCTTATGCGCTTCCAGAAATATCGCATTTCCAAAAAACGGTTCCATTCCAAATTCAAACACGCTTAGCGAAGTACTTTTTCGAAAAGCAAAATTTCCGTAATGCGCCATTCTGTGCGGATTTTTGTCCGGATTTTTGAGCCAGTCTTCTCTGGATTCGTGTTGGTATTTTTCGCTGGTTTCATTTTGATTGATGTAGTTTTTCCATCCGGATAAAACGGCATAAATCAATAAAATACCAATAAAAAAGGTAATGATATATGTAGCCAGATTTTTAAAAACAGATTTTCTAAAATGTTGGGCTATCAAATTTTCTACGTGTAATGACATAACTGCAGATTAAAATTTATAAGTTACGGTAAGCGTAGCGTTTCTTGGAGCTCCGGGAAATAATCGAAGGTAGTTTTGCGCGCCAAACCAATATGTTCTATTAAAAACATTGCCCACGTTCATCGCAATTTGCATGTTGCTTTTAGTGGGTTTGTAATAAACCGCAGCGTCAAAAATGGTAAAATCCGGAATTGTAAAATCTCTGGTAAACCATGGAATTTTGCTGCTTTGGTACTGCATTCCGGCACCAATCCCAAAGTTATCCAGAGCAGAATCAGAATTGAAGTTGTAGCGTGTCCATAAGTTTGCACTGTTTTTAGGTGTGTTTTGTTTTCTGGCACCAATTAATGAAGCATTGCGATCATTGGTAATTTCAGCATCAATATAACTGTAAGAAGCATTAATTTGCCAGTCCGGAATTATATAACCAGCCAAATCGCATTCAAAACCACGGCTTCTTTCAGCACCTCTTGTTACCAGTAAATCAGGATTTACGGGATCATTGGCATTCATCAAAATATTACGCTGGTTTATTTCGTAAATGGCAGCATTAAAACTCATTGAGTTATTGAGAAAAGTAGCTTTAATTCCCACTTCTTTCAAATTACTTTCCAACGGTTCAAACTGGCTTCCGGCAGGTAAACTTCCGGTTTGCGGCATCAAAGTTACCGTGTTCGATTGTGGCTGATAGCCCTCTAGATAAGTTGTATAAAGATTAATTGAATTGTTTACGGCATACGTTACCCCAACTCTTGGCAGTAAAGCTGATTTTTTTACAGTAAGTTCGTTGTTGGCTTTATAATTCGTAATATCCTTGAACCATTCGTTTCTTAAACCCAATAAAAAGGTAAATTTAGCCCACAGAATCTGATCCTGAATATAAATTGCATTCGTAGTGGTCAATGCAGAGGGTAAAGCTGTTCTAACATTCAAAGTATAATCTTCCGGACTTGTAACGGTATATTTTGGATTGTTCAAATTGAAATAAGTTACATTTGGTTTCGGCATAACAACTCCGTCGATAGTGATTGTTTGATAATTTGCAGCATTTGCCAAAACGAAAGAACCTGCAACAGTTCCGTCATTTAAGAGATAACCTCTGGCTGCATTTTGACCGCCGCCTATGTTTTTGTTCCAGCTGCTTAAATCGTATCCTGCCAATAATTTATGGGTCAGTTTTCCGGTTTTTAGATCGAAATTTAAGTAAGCGCTCAAATTGTCGATATCCCAGTTTTGCTGACGCTGTACAAACTGCATCATCGCCAGGTTTGTAACCGGCTGATTATCCATGTCAACCGCAAAGACATTAGTGGTTCTGTGTTCCTGAAGATCTTCTGTCCAGGTTTGTTTCATGTACGAAGCATTAAAACTAATTTTAGAATTGAATTTATGCGCAAAATTCGTCATCAGAATCATTTCTTTTGACCTGAAAAAATCGCTCGGAGCACCCAGATTCAAACTTATTGGGGTTTTGTTCAAATCTGTCACTCCGGCAACGGCACCAAAAATGGGCTGTCCTCTGTCAAGAATTCCTTTCATATCGCTCAGAATCAATTCAGTATTGATAGCCGTTTTTTCATTCGGAATATAACTGAAAGATGGCGAGATCAGGAAGGATTTATTATTAACCAGATCACGGAACGATTTGGCTTCCTGGTAAGCACCGTTTACACGGTACAATAATGTTTTGGATTCGTTGACAGGTCCGGTAAAATCTAAAGTTCCTCTCAAAGTGCTGAAACTTCCAACACTCATACTGACCTCCTTGTGTTCTGTTGCTAAAGGTTTTTTAGTCACCAGATTGATGCTTCCACCAGGATCTACTGAGGAAAATGTAGCGCTCGAAGGACCTTTTATGACCTCGACACGTTCAATATTGGTAGTCAGAGGTTGTAAAAAATAATACTGACGGGTTCGCATTCCGTTGATAATTTGCCCTTCCTCATTTTGACTGATTCCACGAATCGTATATTGGTTATAGTAACTCGCCGGAATAACACCGCTTGTCATTTTTACGGCATCGGCCAGATAAAAAGCGGCTTTATCGGCAATTAATTCTTTGGTTACAGTCGAAATAGATTGTGGAATATCTTTGTTTAATGCTGCCGTTTTTGTCGCTGCAAAAGAATAGTCGCTGTAATATTTTTTGGTTGAACGGCCAATGATTTCAACGGTTTGGAGTTCATTTCGCTTCGCTTCCATTTCAATAGAATCTTTTGCGATGCTGTCCCTTATTTTTTCATTAATGGTTTGGGATCGTATGGATTGTATGCCTGTTAGAAATAATAAGGCAAATAAAAAGAGATGTTTCATTTTGGTTGATGGAAATCCTAATTTCCTTTTAAACAGTTTGTAAATACAGATTTTCTAATTCATTGGCAGAGATTTTTTCGGCTTCGATAACGGTTACCAGATTTCCCTGTTTCATAATGCCAATGTGTGTTGCGACTTCCCTTGCTCTGAAAATATCGTGTGTTGCCATTAAAATAGCTGTTCCGTCTGCCGAAAGTTCTTTTAAAATCTGTGAAAACTCATTTGAAGCTTTAGGATCCAGACCACTTGTAGGCTCGTCCAGTAAGAGTACTTTTGCTTTTTTAGCAATGGCAATGGCGATGCCTACTTTTTGGCGCATTCCTTTTGAGTAACCACCCAGATTTTGATCGTGGGCTGTAATCTGTAAACCCGCTTTGGTTAAAAAATAAGTCAGTTCTCCGTTTGAATATTTGAATCCGGCAAGGGAAGAGAAGAATTTCAGGTTTTCCAGACCTGTTAGATTTGGATATAACATGACTGTTTCCGGAATGTATGCCACATCTTTTTTAGTTGTATCAGCATCGGTAACAACCGAAATATCATTTATTTTAATTTCGCCTTCGGTAGGTTTTATAAATCCGAGAAACAAGTTTATGGTAGTTGTTTTTCCGGCACCGTTTTGTCCTAAAAGCGCAAAAATTTCTCCTTTGTTGATGGTTAAATTCAAAGCGTTTAAAGCAATTTGGTCACCGTATTTTTTAGTCAGGTTTACTGCTGTGAGCATAATGTATAGATTTGGAAATTATTATTTTTTTAATAGATATAGCTGTTTCAGGTCGTTCCATAGGAACGTCCAGAGCTATTTTATTAAATGTGAGAGAAAGAGTATTGGTGGAACTTTTATTTAAACTTGAAAATAAAGAGATTGATCAAATTTGCTGATGGAATCTATTCGCCAAAATAGATTTCATCAAATAAATTGAAATAACAGACATTTCCTCTTGTCCAAAACAAAAAGAATGATTTTCAACATTTAAATAGTAAGATCCGGTAAACTAAAATAGGGCAGGTGGTGCTCTTAAAGCAAAGAGACTGCCTTTGAAAAACGTTGAGGTTGCTTTGCTGTAAAAGAAAACAGCCGAAGTAACAACGTTTAATTTATGAAATGAAAAAGTATGAAATATCTCTGAAATAAAAGTGCTGAATGCAAAATGACAAACAGGACAATTAGTATCTACAGCATGACTATGCGTAATCTGCTTTTGATTGGGAGTGTATTTGTGGTCGCAATGTTTCTCATGGATTTGCGTGTAAATATGCTCATAAGAATGAATAGTCTGAAAAAGCATTGCGAACAACACCATTAAAGACATGAAAAGATTAATTAGTAAAAATTTCTTTTTATTCATTCTCGATTTGGAAATCTTAGCAGTAAATAACGCAACTAGGTTGCAAATATAGAGATCTTATTTTAAAATAAAAGCAAATAATTTTATCTTTTTAAAAGCTTAATCTAACAAACTATTTTCCAATGATTTCTTTCCGGTGTAAAGTTCCCCAGTCTTTTAAGGCCATTATGACATTTCCCAAAGATTGACTGTGCAATGTTCTGCGGTATTCAACAGTTGGTGGAAAAGTATCATAAACTGTTCTTATAACCAGTTTATTTATTTCCAGATCTTTGAGTTCTTTCGACAGCATTTTATCGGTAATTCCATCCAGATCTCTTGAGATTTCTTTAAATCGTTTGGGACGATCAGACAAAGCAATCAGTATTGGCAATTTCCATCTTCCGTTCAGCACTTCCAGAGCATCCCTTACAGGTAATAAGGCACTTAAACAGGATTCTTTTGAGCAGGCGCTATCTTCGCATGTATTTGTGTTTTCGCTTGTCATTTTGATATTGCTTACGTTACTATCTTCGACGATAGCGCTATCCTTGAGGATAGTACTATAAAAGAGATAGTAAATGTAAATAAGTTTGTGTAGTAAACAAAATAAAAATAGTATGGGTAAAAGAATTCTGAATATCGTCACAAGTATTAAGGGAGATGCTTCCTTTAGCAATAAATTATCTAACGCAGTTATTGAAAAACTGACAATCGCCTACCCGGAAATCGAAGTTGAGACACTGGATCTTTCAAAAACACCTTTGCCTTACCTGGATGAATCACAAATTGGGGCATTTTTTACACCGGTTGAACTGCAGACATTAGAGCAAAAAATAGCCATTAAAAATTCTAATGATGCTGTACAAAAATTGATGGATGCTGATATAATTGTAATAGGCGTTCCTCTTTACAATTTTGGAATTCCGGCGGTTTTAAAAGGCTGGGTAGATCAGATTTCAAGAGCGGGAGTCACTTTTAGTTATGCAGACGGACATCCAAAAGGACTGGTAACCGATAAAAAAGTGTATTTGTCTGTAGCTTCAGGGGCTATATTTTCTGAAGGACCATACAAAAGTTATGATTTTGCAGAGCCGTATTTACGCGCTGTTTTAGCTTTTTTAGGAATGACAGATGTAACAACTTTCCGTGTAGAAGGAACGTCAATTCCTGATTTTGCAGAAAGTGCGTTGCCAAAAGCTTTGACAGCTGTTGAAGAATTTTCGTTTTAATTACACAAAAAAATCCCAGTCTAAAAATAGCTGGGATTTTGCTTTTGAAGCATTTTTTATTTTTCAATAATCATTGTAATTCCTTGTCCGCCTGCCGCACAAATTGAAATAAATCCTCTTCCGGATCCTTTTTCGTTTAATAGTTTTGCCATAACACCTATAATTCGGCCTCCGGTTGCTGCAAACGGATGTGCTGCTGCAAGACTGCTCCCTTTTACATTTAGTTTTTCCCGGTCAATTGATCCTAATGCTTTTTTCAAACCTATTTCTTTGCTGAGTTCAGGGCTTTCCCAAATTTTCAGGGTTGCTAAAACCTGTGCTGCAAAAGCTTCGTGAATTTCATAATAGTCAAAATCCTGTAAAGTCAGTCCGGCTTTTTCAAGCATTCTGCTGGCAGCAAATAAAGGAGCTAATAAAAGGTTTTGCTGGTTTTTAACATATTCAATTGCAGCGACTTCTGCAAAAGTAATGTAGGCCAGAATCGGAAGGTTGTGTTTTTTTGCCCATTCTTCGCTGGCTAAAAGAATACAGGAAGCTCCGTCTGTAAGAGGGGTTGAGTTTCCTGCCGTTAATGTTCCGTTTGCCTTATCAAAGGCAGGATTTAATTTGGCTAATTTTTCAATAGTGCTGTCTTTTCTCAGATTATTGTCTTTTTCAAGTCCGTTAAACGGAGTAATCATATCATCATAAAAGCCTTCGTCATAAGCTTTTGCCATATTCAAATGACTTTTAAGAGCCAGATTATCCTGATCTTCTCTTGATATTTTATAATGTTTTGCCGTAATTTCTGTATGTCCGCCCATCGAAAGTCCGGTTTGGGATTCTTCATTTCGGGGAACCAATGGCGTTAAATCTTTTGGACGGAGTTTTAAAAATAATTTGATTTTTTCGCCTAATGATTTCGCTTTTCTGGCGTTCAGTAAAATTTTCCTTAGTTTTTCGCTCACGGCAATCGGCATATCACTGATAGAATCAACACCTCCGGCAATACCGGATTCAATTTGCCCCAGAGCAATTTTATTGGCAATATAGATAGCACTTTCTATTCCGGTGTCGCAGGCTTGCTGTAAATCACAGGCCGGAGTAGCAGGATCGAGAGCTGTTTTCATGACACATTCCCTCATCAAATTACTGTCATAAGTATGTTTGATAACTGCACCGCCAACTACTTCGCCTAATAGCTGCCCGCTTAAATTATATTTATCAATAAGTCCGTTTAAGGCTGCGGCCATCATTTGCTGATTTCCAACTTCGGCATAGGCAGTATTGGCTTTTGCAAACGGAATTCGGTTATAACCTACAATAGCGACTTTTCTAATGGCATTGGGAGTACTCATATCTCGATTTTTAGGACAATTTAAAATTTTCTGAGATTAAAGATAAGCAGGAATTTCTAAATTTTGGGTACTAAAATGAGGTGATTTGTTTTAAGAAAAAGTATAGATATGAAATTTTTTACTCGAAACAAGAAAAACGATTAAATTACTTTTTCAATAAAAGAGCTGTAATTATTCAAAACGTCAGTTCGAATGCTTTTTGTGCAGAGAAACGGAACAAAAAATGTATCGAGAACCGTTTTTAATGATAATTTTTCTGTTCTCGATACAATTTTCTATCGAAAATTACTCGAACTACGAAAAATCATCATTAAAAACTAATTGCGTTAAAATATATTCGATTTTAATTTAACCGTAGTTTTTTCTTTTTTCCGAACAGCAGTAGTAAAACTGTTTTCACCTTTTCTTCCAGTGAAGATCGCAGAATAGAAAATGCTTTTGTAATCTGCGCTTCAACCGTTTTGATTGAAACATCAAGATGTTCAGCAATTTCAATATTGGTAAGTCCTTCTTTTTTGCTCAAAATAAAAACTTCCCTGCATTTAGGAGGCAAACTTTCTATCTCTTTATTTACTACCTTTAAGACACGCTGAAAAGATTCGGAGTCATCTTCAAGAACAACTGAATTTAAAGCGTCGTAATATGTTTTTTCAAGAGAAAACAAAGATTGGTTTTTTCTGTATAAATCAATGAATTCATTATAAACCAATTTATAAAGAAAACTTTTGATGGAATGGTCTGATTTTAATCGTGTTCGCTGTTCCCAGACTTTTATAAATACATTTTGAACGATGTCTTCGGCACTGTAAATATTTTTTGCCAGACTGTTAGCGTAAATACAAAGTTTATGATGATAGGTGTCAATTAGAAAAGTATAAGCCCTTTCGTCTCCGTTTCTCAGAGATTCAATTAGTATATCGTTTTCGTTATAATCATCGGTTTTCATAGTAACAAATATATTAATTTATAATTTTTCAGGTTTAGATTTTGAGGTGCATTTCGTAAAAAAGCCTCACTTTTCTGTTTTCTATTTGAATTTTATTACAAATAAAAAAGTGATAAAAATGCAAAGATAAAACTTTTACCACTTTACTTCTATCAAATTAATATAGTTTTATTGAAGGAAAACACTTGTGAAAAATAAAAAAATCACCAAAATCGAAAAAACTTTATCAAATTGTTAGGGTTTTGCTTTTTGGCTTCGTAATAATATTAAAAAAAGAAAAAATGACAGTAAAAAAGTCAGAACGATTAATGGTAAAATTCATCACCAATCAGGCAAGTCAGGATGAAATTGAAATGCTGACGGAGTGGTTAAAGGAGGAAGGAAACCAAATTGAGTTTAGGGAATTTGTAAAAACAAATTACGCCATTGATAGCACTATGAATACATTCGATTCTGCTGAAATAAGAAAGCAGTTATCAGAAAGGATTCAGAAAGAAAATAATGTTTTTTATAAAAGAAGATTTTCTTCTTATTATAAATATGCGGCGATTTTGGTTGTCGCTTTGGGCGGATTTTATTTTTATAAAAATTCAGATGTATCGAAAGAGAAACAAAATGTTGTGATTCCGAGACAGGATGAAATTGTTTTAAAATTAGATAACAATTCTGAAGAAGAAATTGATACAGCTGATACCAGAAATCTAACCGATAAAGATGGGAACATAATTGGAAGGCAGGAAAAAAACAGGCTGGTGTACAACAAAGTATATGCTGAAGGTAAGTTAGTTTACAATTCAATTAAGATTCCGTATGGTAAAAAGTTCGAAGTACAATTATCAGACGGAACCATTGTGCATCTGAATGCCGGAACTTCATTGACATATCCGGTGCAGTTTTTAAAAAATCAGGGAAGAAAGGTACAATTGACTGGTGAAGCGTATTTTGAAGTTGCCAAAGACAAGGCACATCCGTTTACGGTAAATGCTCAGGAGGTTAATGTTGAGGTTTTGGGAACCCGATTTAATGTGGATTCGTATATCGATAATAATAGTACCAATGTTGTATTGGCTGAAGGAAAAGTTTCGCTTTATAAAAATCAGAAAACAAATGAAAATCAGGTGTATTTAAAACCGGGTTCAAGAGGTTCAAATATAAAAGGACAGTCTGTGATTAAAATAGATGAGGTAAATACTGACTATTATACGGCCTGGGTAAAAGGAAGCTTAGTATTTAAAAATGATTCGTTTGCTGATATTATCAAAAAGCTGGAACGCCATTACAATGTCACTTTCATAAACAGAAATAAAATGCTGGGAAGAGAAATTTTTAATGCCCGTTTTGATAATGAGCCAATTGAAGTTGTACTGAAATATTTCAGCGACAGTTATGCTATTGATTATACTATTGACAGAGATAAAATCACTATTAAATAAGAATGGCAATATCAATAACAATATCAAAGGTCGATGGCAAAAATCAATTGTAACAAATAATAATAAAAGATCTAAAATAATAAGGAATGCCTATGTAACAAAAATCCAAACCGAAGGATCGTTATTTAAAAAAACCGGAAAATGCGCCAACATTTTCCGGGAAATAGGAATGCGATCAGTAATTAACCAATCACACTAAAAAAACATTTTAAAAGTATGAAAAAACTATTGAACAAAATTAGGTTCGACAAGCCTTTTTTGAAATTTGATTTGAAGATGAAATTGACGACATTATTACTATTAACCACTTTGTCTGTTATGCAGGCGGGTGTTACTTATTCTCAAAAGGCAAGACTTTCTTTCAGCGCCAGCAACATGACAGTTGGAAAAGCGATTGAAAAACTTGAATATACAAGTGATTACCGATTTGTATATAATGTGAGATCGGTAGATTTAGATCGTAAAATAGATGTTAATTTAACCAATGCTTCTATAGAAACTATTCTGAATACTATTTTTAAAGATTCAGGTACCGATTTTAAAGTGAGCGGTTCACACATTGTTTTAACACCTAAAAAAGCACCTGTCGATAAACCTGCACCTGTCAAAGAAGTACAGGATTTTATAGTAAAAGGAAGGGTAACAGATGAAAAAGGAATGCCTTTAGTAGGTGCGGCGATTTCTGACAATGGATCAGGAAGAGGTGTTCAGACTGATTTTAATGGTGACTATCAGATTATTACAGTGGGCGGTGAAACTACATTGGCTTTTGCTTACTTAGGATACATCAGACAGGAAATAAAAGTTGAGGGAAGAAGTGTAATCAATGTTGTACTTAAAGAAGATACAGTTGAATTAGGCGAAGTGGTATTAACTACTGGTTATCAAAATATTTCGGCAGAACAGGCAACAGGATCGTTCTCCAGTTTAAAAGCAAAAGATTTCCAGGAACAGCGATTGAGCAGTTTAGACAAAATATTAGAAGGGCGTATTGTTGGGTATCAGGACGGAAAAATTCGTGGAACGACTACTATGACAGGAACAACAACTCCCTTATATGTTATTGACGGATTTCCTGTTGAGAATACAAAATTAACTCCGTATTCTGCTCTTGATGAAAATGTGCCTAATCTGAATTTAGAAGATATTGAAACCATTACTATTTTAAAAGATGCAGCAGCTTCCTCTATTTACGGAGCACGTGCGGCCAATGGAGTTGTGGTAATTACAACTAAAAAGGCAAAAGCAGGGAAAACAAATATTTCGTTTTCAAGTAACTTAACCTTTACACCTTACAGAAACTATACAGGAAACCTAACTGATTCTGCCGATATTATTGGTTTAGAAAGAGGCTGGGCTGCAGGAAATCCTAATTTACAAGGAGCTAATGCCAGCACTTATGCAAAATCTTTATTAAATAATGCTGTATTTACAAGTTTAGGAATGCAGTCTATTTTAAATGGTTATGCCGGAAATATTTCTCAGACAGAAGCAAATAACCGTTTAAATTCATTAGCTGGGCAAGGTTATAAATACTTTGATGATATTGCCAGATATGCAAAACGTGACCAGTACTTTATGCAGCACAACGTTAGCTTAGGTAAAGCTACTGAAAACAATACTTTTAATGCCTCTTTGACCTATAGAAACAATGAACTTGAAGATAAATATTCTGAAAATCAATCTGTTGGTGTTAACTTAAAAAATACGACCCAGATTAACAACTGGCTTTCTTTGGATTTAGGAACTTATATTAACTACGGTAAAGGAGATACGCAGTATTATAAAGCTAATAATCCATCTCCTACTTCAGATAATCCGGGTTTTAAATATCAGCCATACAACCAATTGGTTAATAACGACGGAACTAATTTTGTTTCTACTGCAGCATCCCGTTATAATGCTTTTACGCTTCAGTCTTTACAAAATTATGGACTTTACAACATGGACATTACCCCAATGGACGAGTTTGGAAGAAACCTGATTAAAAGCAAAAATTTCTTAAACAGAACGTTTGCTAAATTTAACGCCAAGATCAGTCATGCATTCAATTACAACGTAATGTTCCAGTACGAATATGGTGCAGATCGTACAAGTCAGTTATTTGAAAAAGAATCTTATTATGTTAGAAGCAAAGTAAACGGTATGGTCACTGTTGTAAATAACAAACCGGTTTATAATCTGCCTTATGGAGACATTATAAAAGAAGCAAATCAATACAATAACGCTTACAATTTCCGTCAGCAGTTAAATTTCAATCAGACTTTTGCTGAGAAGCATGATTTTTCTGCCATTGCAGGTATGGAAATTCGTCATACAAAACTAGAGTATACAGATAACACCCGTTATGGCTATGATGACCAGACTTTAGGTTTTGCTCCGGTAAATCAGGCTGATTTGCTTAAAGTGTACGGAAGTGTGTTTGGCGGATCGATGACGCAAAATGATTTCTCATTAGAAAGAGAATTAATAAACCGTTATGTTTCGGTATATGGAACAGGAGGTTATACATATGACGGAAAGTATTCTGCAACAGGAAGTGTACGCTGGGACCGTTCGAACCTTTGGGGAACAGACAATAAATATCAAAATAAACCAACGTGGTCAACTGGTGTTGCATGGAATATCAATAAAGAATCATTTTTTAAAGTTTCGTGGGTAGATGCGCTTAAAGTTCGTGCTTCTTATGGTATTGGAGGAAATATTGCTAAAAATTCAGCACCATATTTAACAGCGTATTACAATTCTAATTCAAATGTTGGAGGAAATCAGGGAACTGTTAGTTCGAGACCAAATCCTGAATTATCCTGGGAAAAAACAACCACTACGAATATCGGTTTAGACTTTGCATTATTCAAAAACAGATTAAGCGGAACTGTAGATTTATACAATAAAAAAGGAGAAGATTTATTAGCAAGCAGCCAGGGAATTCCAACAGAAGGATGGGGGTATTCTACTTACAATACAAATAATGGAGAAATGACCAATAAAGGTATCGAAGTTAGTTTAAGCGGTACTATCGTAAAAACGCCTTCATTCTCATGGGATGCAACTGCTTTATATGCGTATAACAAAAATAATGTGGATAACGTGAAAGTTGAAGCTCCTGTTTATTTCTTGCAATTAGATTATCCTCAGGCTTTCCCAAGAGTAGGAACCAGTTTTAATTCTATTTATGGTTACAAATGGGCTGGCTTAAGCAACACAGGAGTTCCTCAGGTTTATGATGCTTCAGGAACTGCAGTAAAATATAATCCGGGTCAAATTGATGCTATTAAGGATTTTGGTTCAACAGTTCCTACACACAGCGGATCTTTCCATACATCTGCTAGTTATAAAAACTTCTCACTTTCTGCGCTTTTCATTTATGAATTGGGGCATAAAGTAAGAAATACATTCCTGCCAATGTTAACCAATAATTACAATGGTGCTGCAGGCGGATACGTAACAGATATTACAGTGGTTAATAATAATATTGCAAACCGTTGGATGCAGCCGGGTGACGAAGCATTTACAGATATTCCAAGAGCCGTATACGAGTACGAAGCAGATTTCAATTCAGATTCCCGTTCTATTTATTCCTATGCGGACATCAACATCTTGGACGCTTCAAATGTAAGATTAAGCAACATTTCATTGAGTTATCAATTGCCAAAAGATCTTATTCAGAGAGTAAAATTACAAAATGTACGTCTCAATCTGAATGCAGAAAATGTTTACACATGGGCTAAAAGCAGAGATGCTAAATACATGTTAGGCGGTTTCCAGTCTCCAAGTTTTGTTTTGGGTGTAAATGTTAATTTCTAATTTATAAAGACTAAATGATGAAAAATATATATAAAAATGTAGTGTGCTTCTTAGCTTTAGGATTGACTTTTGCATCCTGCGAAAACTATCTGGATGACGCTCCAAAAGGATCTAAAGTACCTACAACATTAGCAGACTATGAAGCTTTTCTTCGTGACGAATATACCAATCACAGAGTAAATATAGCAGGAGCTTCACAATTAATGAATGACCAGTATGCAACGCTTGCTACTTTATCAAGTGACAGATTAATCAATGCCAATTATATGTGGGATCAAAATGCCGACCGAATTGCATTGAAAGTATCAGATGAAACGACTTATTATGCAAGTTATCAGGGAATTTCGACTTTCAATTTAATTATTGAAAATGCTCTTTCTACAACAGAGGCTACTGAAGAACAAAAAAGAATAGTCTGGGCAGAGGCAAAAGTATTGCGTGCCATGAACTACTTTAATCTGGTTAATTTTTATGCAGATACTTATGTGGCTTCAACAGCTGCTACAAAATTATCAGTTCCTTTGATTACTAGTGCCAATATTAATGCACCTAGTAAACAGGTAACTATTCAGGAATTATACGATTTTATTATAAATGATGTTAAGGAAGCTCTGCCTTACCTTCCAAAAGTTTCTCAGACTGTTTTACATCCAAATTTGGGTGCCGGTTATGCTTTTTATGCCAGGGTTTATCTTCAAATGAACAATTATACAGAAGCTTTGAAATATGCAGATTTGGCATTGGCAGAAAACAATAAACTGTATGACTGGATTGCGTTTTACAATGCTAATAAAACATTAATTGAAACTCCTGCTAATTATACCACATTTACATCTCCAATGGGATATAATTATGTAGAAAATTACAACTATCGTCATGGCGCTTTCAATAGTTTAACAACAGAAAACAGTATTCCTGTAGAACGTGCACAGCGTTTTGAAGCAGGAGACGCGCGTTTCTTGTCACGTTGGAAAACCTACACTGTTGGTGCCGAAACTTATTATAGAAGAACCTTATCCGGAGCTTTTAATTTTGGCGGAATGACAACTGTAGAAATCTATTTAATTAAAGCAGAATGTCTGGCACGTGCCAATCAAATCAGTGATGCATTAGATGTCTTAAATACAGTTCGTAAAACCCGTATTCTTCCTGTTTCTTATCAGGATATTTCGACTACAGACAAAACAACTGCTTTAAAGGCTATTTACAGAACAAAAAATAATGAACTTACCAATACGTTGATTCCTTTTGCAGATGCACGTCGTTTAAATGCCGAAGGTGTTTATCCGGTAAGTTTCTCAAAAGTGGCAAACGGAATAACTTATACATTACCATCTAGTTCTCATATGTGGACAATGCCTTTCCCACAAGGAGCTGTAAAAAATCCGGGTAACGGAACAATAACGCAGAATGTAGCAAAATAATAAAGGCCCCAAAGCTTCCTGAGTAGGTCTTCCGAAAGGGGAGCTTCTTATAAAATATCAAAAATATCAATCAAAAATGAATACAATTAAATTTAAAATTTTAGGATTGAGTATCTGTCTGTTTATGATTACGAACATTCAGGCTCAAAAGAAAAAAGCAGCCACTCCGGCAGCAACTTCTTATACGATTGAAGGAAATATTATAGGCCTTGAAGATGGAACAGCAGTAAAACTAGTTCCGGGAGCAACCCATTCTTCTGAATTACCAGTTGCAGAAACAACACTTAAAGAAGGTAAATTTACTTTTACAGGAAAATTAAATGAGCCTCGTTTTTTCTACGTTGTACTGGGCAAAAACAAAGCATATATTCCGGTTTTGGTTGAAAATGCCAAAATCAAAGTAACCGCTGATGCTGAAGTTTCAAAAAAGGAAGATGAAAGAATCAACTTAAAAAATGAAGTGGTTTCTGGTTCAAAATCACACGATTATTACAAAAAGGAAACAGCTTTCAGAAAAGATTTAGAGAAAGATTATGAAGAGTATCATAAAGGTACTGAAGCGATTTCAGACGCTTATGGTAAAGCAAGAGTTGCCGGAAATAAAAAGGCAATGGATTCTATTGGGAACACTCCGGAATGGAAAGCTTTTGAAGCCAAAGAAAAAGCTTTTTTTAACAAAGTAGCTTCCAGTTCAAAAAATCTTATTTTAAAACATAAAGAAACCTGGTGGGGACCTTTTTTTATGCTGATGCAATACAGCTATTTTACACCTGAACAAAAACCTGAATTTGAACAATTTTCAGAGGCTGCCAAAAAAAGTTACTATGGGCAGGTAGTTGATAAAGATTTAAATCCGAAATCATTAATCGGAACCAGTGTGGCCAATTTCAAACTAAATGATAAAGACGGGAAACCACTTAGCGTAAAAGAAATAGTTGCAGGAAAAAAATATATTTTAATTGATTTTTGGGCTTCATGGTGTGCACCATGCCGAAAAGAAATCCCAAATTTGAAAACGGCATACGCCAATTATGCTGAAAAAGGATTTGAAGTTTTAAGCATTTCTATCGATAAAGATGAAAAAGCATGGCAGAAAGCATTGGCACAAGAAAATATGCAATGGCCAAATTTACACGATGACGATAAAGTGAGCAAAGCATTTAATGTAAAAACAATTCCGGCAACTTATTTAGTAGACAGCAAAGGTGTTATTATCAGCGATAATTTAAGAGGAGCAGCATTGGAAGAAAAATTAAAAGAATTATTGAAATCATAATCTGGTTTTAACAAATAAAAAAATATCAACATGAAAAATACAATCTTAAAATCAGGTTTGGCAGCTTTAGCGCTGATGACCGCAATTACTTCCTGTTCAAAAAAAGAGGAAGGCTTTACAATTAACGGAAATATTCCGGGACAAAAAGACGGAATCGTTTATTTAGAATTACAGGATGGTGATCAAACCATTGTTAAGGATTCTGTTAAAATCGTTGACGGTAAATTTAGCTTTACAGGAAAAGTCGAAGAGCCTTTACGATACAGTATAAAACTAAAAGGTCAGGAATACGGAAAAGTTTTTGTTTTATCTAACGAAACTATCGGATTTACAGCGCATAAGGATTCAGTTTATATGGCGAAATTATCGGGAGCAACGCAGGATTCTATTTATGGTTCGTATTACAAAAATGAATTTAAAAAGATCCAGAATGTTGCGGGACCAATTTATAAATTATCAGATTCTTTAAGTCAAAACGGAAAAGCAAAACTTACCACTGAACAGCAGGCGATGATGGACAAAAAATGGAAGGATTTGCAGACTTTAGCAGATGATTTGACTTTTAAATTTATCAAATCACACAAAGATCAGCTTGCAGGTGCATTGGTCTTGGATGACCGTTTGGTGACTTACGGAACTCCGGAGCAGGTAAAAGAATATTTTGCTGTTTTAAGTCCGGAAATCCAAACATCATATTTTGGTAAAAAGATAAAAGAAGGAATTGAATTGAATAATAAAACGGCCGTTGGAGTTGCAGCACCACAATTTTCTCAAACCGATGTGAACGGAAAAGTGGTAAAATTATCTGATTATAAAGGAAAATATGTATTAGTTGATTTTTGGGCAAGCTGGTGCGGTCCATGCCGAAAAGAAAATCCAAATGTGGTTTTGGCTTATAAAACTTACCATGACAAAGGATTTGATGTGTTAGGCGTTTCATTGGATGATAAAAAGAACCTTTGGGAAAAAGCAATCGCAAAAGACGGTTTAACCTGGACTCACGTTTCAGATTTAAAAGGCTGGAAAAATGAAGCTGCTGTTTTGTACGGTGTAAAATTAGTACCAACGAATTATCTTGTTGGTCCTGACGGAAAAATTGTAGCTAAAAATCTTAGAGAAGCTGAACTTCAATCAAAACTGAAAGAAATTTTCAGTAAATCATAAAACTGCTGAACACATAGAAACATACGGTCTTTTTTCATGTTTCTATGTGTTTAAATGACCATTTATATTCTTTTCTAAAATATCAAACAAATGAAAAAATACATCTTTCTGGGCTATTGCTCACTGGCTTTCTGTACAATTGTTTCTGCACAGAGTAAATCGGATAATTTTAAGAAAATTAAAGCGTTAGGCGGAATCGAAGAATATTTGTACCAGCCAAACGGAATGAATGTTTTGCTTCTGCAGGACAACGCTTCTCCGGTTGCAACCGTGCAAATTGTGTATCGTGTTGGCTCGAAACATGAAGTGTTGGGAAACACAGGATCAACGCATCTTTTAGAGCATTTAATGTTTAAAGGTACGCCAACTTTTAATAAAAAAAGCGGTACTACAATTACAGATGTACTTCAAAATACAGGAGCTCAGTTAAATGCTACAACCTGGTATGACAGAACCAATTATTTTGAAACGCTTCCAAGTGACAAAATTGGACTGGCTTTGCAGATTGAAGCCGACAGAATGCGTAATTCTTTATTGACCAAGGAAGATAAAGAAGCAGAAATGACCGTTGTCCGCAACGAATTTGAACGTGGCGAAAACGACCCGAACAGCTTACTGGATAAAGAAATCTGGGCTTCAGCTTATATAGCACATCCGTATCATCATTCAACAATCGGATGGAAATCGGATATTGAAAAAGCGCCAATTGAGGTTTTACGCAATTTCTACAATACCTATTACTGGCCGGATAATGCAACTTTAACGATTATCGGTGATTTTAAAAAAGAAAATGTATTTGAATTAATCGAGAAATATTTCGGTGGAATCACAAAAGCGCCTCATACACTTCCACAGCCTTATACCGAAGAGCCTGAGCAGTATGGCGCCCGTAAAATTGTGGTTAGAAAACCGGGTGAATTAGGTGTTGTAAATAAAGCGTATAAAATTCCAGGTGCTCTGCATGAAGATTTACCGGCTTTGAATATTTTAGGCGAAATCATCGGATCAGGGCCTTCAGCAATTTTGAACAAAACTTTTGTGGATACCCGTATGGGAATCTATGCATATGCGAGTGCGACAAATTTTAAAGAAGTTGGTCTTTTTACCATTGGGGTTGGTTTTCCAACAACATCAAAACATGAAGATATCGACGCTAAAATAAGTGAAGTAATAGCCAAAATTCAGAAAGATGGTGTAACGCAGGATGAGGTAAACCGAGTGGTTGCCAAAATTAGTGCACAGACTATTTTAGCCCGTGATGGTTCAGGTGTTATTGCTTCAGAATTAAACGAAGCTATCGCGTCAGGCGACTGGACGGACTTTGTAACAGGAGTTGACCGATTGAAAAAAGTAACACCTGCTGATGTTTTACGTGTAGCGCAGAAATATTTGGTTGAAGATCAAAGTACAACAGGATATTTTATTCCTAAACAATCCGGTACTCAAAATCAGGATGCGGCTCAGGCGAATAATTTCATGCCTGAAAATGGTCCTTTTTACTACAGACATCCGGAAGACGGACATTCACATGAAGAAAATTCTTCTGAAATTTCAATACAAAACAATAATACAGCAGAAATTGCTTTAGATAATAGTGTAATTGAAAAAACAGCTTCGGCTTTCAAAAGAGAAAAAGTAGCCGGAATTGATGTGGTTTCAGTAAAAACATCTGCAAAAGATTTTGTGACTGTTGCAGCCAGTATTTCATTAGGAAATTTTATTAATGAAACTAAAAATCCGATGGTTTCGTCTTTAACAGCTTCGATGCTTTCAAAAGGAACTACGCTAAATGATAAATTTAAATTCTCTGAAAAACTTCAAAAATTAGGGGTGAACTTAAATGTAAGCGCTTCTACAACCAAAATAAATATCGGTTTTAAATGTCTTAAAAAAGATTTAGATCAGGTAGTTGCTTTATTGGCAGAAGAAATTCGTAATCCTTTATTTGACCAAAAAGAATTTGAAAACCTGAAACAGCAGTTTACAGGAAACATGCAGCAAAATTTGAATGATCCGGGCGAAAGAGGCGATATTGCGTTGTCTCAGGCAATTTATCCAAAAGGGAATCCAAATTACAGCCTAAGTGTTGAAGATAATCTGAACAATATAAAAAATGCATCCCTTGATGAGGTTAAGGCGTTTCATAAAAAATATTTCGGTCCTGCATCGATGCATTTGGTGATCGTGGGAGATACAGATGGAGCGAACCTGAATGCTTCTTTGAAAAAATCATTTAAGAGCTGGAATGGCGGTGTTTCTGAAACCTTAAAATTTGAAGATGCCGTAAAAGCAGCTTCAAAAACAGAAGTAGTTACAATTCCTGAAAAACCAAGTGCCGAATTGTACATCGGGCAATACACAGGTTTAAAAAGAGCAGATGCAGATTATCTTCCGTTTTACATTGGAAATTATACTTTAGGTGCCGGTTTTGCAGGTCGTTTAATGCAGACTGTTCGTGATAATGACGGTTTAACATATAGTATTTCATCTGGTTTAGGTGGAAATATCCAAACCGGCGGTTACTGGCTGGTAAATGCTTCTTTCAATCCGTCTTTGTTCCAAAAAGGACTGGATGCTACTAAAGTTCAGATTGATAAATGGGCAAAAGACGGTATAACAGCGGCTGAACTTGAGAATAAGAAAACCAATTTGATCGGAAGTTTTAAAGTAGGAATGTCCACTACAAACGGAATGGCAAGAACGATTTTAAGCTTTGTAGAAAGAGGTTTAGAACCAAATTACATCGACCAATATCCAAAAGATATTGAAAAAGTGACTTTACAGCAGGTTAACGATGCCATTAAAAAATACATTCAGTTAGACAAAATGATCATCATTAAATCAGGTTCGCTGGACAAAGATGGAAATCCTTTAAAATAAACTATTCAGTCTTTCATTTTTACAAAATCATGGTTAGTTAATTATTTTGTTGAAAGGCCTAAAGAGCTGTTTTCGGACAGCTCTTTTTTTAAAATATCAAATCAAAATCCAATGAAAAATAGTATAATAACCTTCATGCTGCTGCTGAGTGCGGGCATGTTTGGGCAGATGTACAATCCAGTAAAATGGAAAACTTCTGCAAAACAGATTTCAGAAAAAGAATATCTTTTAAAAGTTGAGGCCGAAATTCAGTCCGGCTGGCACTTGTACGGGCAATATATTGAAGAAGGAGGTCCGTCAAGAACCGCTTTTACTTTTAAAAATCCGAATAAAAATTTCGAATTAATCGGTAAAACAACCGAAGAAAAAGGGCATGAAGTTCAGGATAAAATTTTCGATATGAAAATTAAATATTTTGAAGGGAAGGCGCTTTTTACCCAAAAAATCAAAGTTATTTCAGGTTCCCTAACAGCTGTAAATGCTGAGGTAGAATTTATGGTTTGTGATGACAGCAATTGTTTGCCGCCATCTTCGGAAGAATTGGTTTTTAAAATTCCTGCTTCAAAACAGGCTGTTGCCGAAGAAACTGCTACTGCAAAAATTGATACAGCTGCGATTAAGAATGATACATCAGCAGTAAATGAAACTCCGATTGTTAATGAAGAAGATGCTCAAAAACCATTAGTATTTCTAGGTTCAAAAACATCCTCAAAAGGATTATGGAGCATTTTTATTATTTCTTTTCTTTCAGGTTTTGCGGCTTTATTGACACCTTGTGTTTTCCCGATGATTCCGATGACGGTGAGTTATTTTACAAAACAGAGTAAAACCAAAACGGCAGGGATTAGAAATGCCCTGATTTACGGGTTCTCTATCGTAATTATTTATGTTTTATTGGGTTCAATCGTAACCGCGGTTTTTGGTGCCGATTCGCTGAATGCGCTTTCAACAAATGTTTGGTTCAATCTTATCTTCTTTATTTTATTGGTTGTTTTTGCCTGTTCGTTTTTAGGAGCTTTCGAAATCATGCTGCCCAATGCACTGGCGAACAAAGTCGATTCACAGGCAGACAGGGGAGGACTGATCGGGATTTTCTTTATGGCTTTGGCTTTGGCGATTGTATCATTTTCGTGTACAGGACCAATCGTAGGAACGTTGTTGGTTGAAGCTGCTTCAAAAGGAGGAATTGCTCCAATTGTTGGAATGTTAGGATTCTCGATTGCGATTGCTTTGCCGTTTTCATTATTCGCTGCTTTTCCGGGCTGGCTGAATGCTTTGCCAAAATCTGGCGGGTGGCTCAATACTGTAAAAGTGGTTTTAGGATTTTTAGAACTGGCTCTGGCTTTCAAATTTTTATCCAATGCCGACTTGGTTTTACAATTGCACTGGCTGGAAAGAGAAGTTTTTCTTGCGATCTGGATTGCCGTTTTTGGTGTTTTGGCATTTTATTTATTTGGAAAAATTACGTTGCCGCACGACTCTCCGTTAAATCATATTTCGGTAGGAAGATTGAGTCTTGGGCTGATTGTTTTAAGTTTTACGATTTATCTGATTCCGGGACTTTGGGGAGCACCTCTGAAAATGATCAGCGGATTTCCTCCACCAATGCAATACAGCGAATCACCGGACGGATTTGGTGCTAAAAGTTCAGCTATAGTTAAATCAGACTTACCTGAAGGAGCAGAATTTGGTCCGCAGAATATTATCACTTTTCATGATTATGATAAAGGAATGGAATTTGCCAAAAAAGCCGGAAAACCTGTATTACTTGATTTTACAGGATATGCCTGCGTAAACTGCCGAAAAATGGAAGAATTGGTTTGGTCTGATTCTAAAGTTTTAGGTGTTTTAAATAATGATGTGGTTTTGATTTCACTATATGTCGACGATAAAAAAGAACTGCCTGAAATCGAGCAGTATGTTTCTGAAACTACCGGAAAAAAAATCAAAACGATTGGGAATAAATGGAGCGATCTTCAAATTAAAACGTATAAAGCCAATGCACAGCCATTTTATGTAATTGTAGATCATAAAAGTACAAATCTGACAGAACCTTCTGCTTACAATCCGGATATTACAGCCTATTACAACTGGCTTCAAAACGGAATTAAAAATTTTAAAAAATAAGCTGTTTTAAAAGAAATAAAGTAATGAATACTATTCTGAACAAAATTGAGACCACGCAATTAGAACAACATTTTTCAAAGTTTAGAGGTAATATAATTGGCGTGAATCATACTTTCGAATCGGTTTACGGAACGCAAAAATTACGCTACGCCGACTGGATTGCCAGCGGAAGACTGTATATTCCGATTGAAGACATTATGCTCAATAAAATAGGTCCGATGATTGCCAATACACATTCTTTTTCGAGTGAAACAGGCAAAGCATCAACTTATGCATACCAGCATGCCAGACATTTGATCAAAAAACATGTTAATGCCAATGAAGGAGATGTTTTGGTAACAACCGGAACCGGAATGACAGCCGCTTTGAATAAACTGCAGCGTATTATGGGACTACGTTCTGCTGATAATATTTACAATGTGAAACTGAATTTTGATGCAGAAAGACCAGTGGTTTTTATCACGCACATGGAGCATCATTCGAATCAGGTTCCGTGGTACGAAACAATCGCAGATGTGGTGGTTTTGCCTGCAGGCGAAAATAATTTGGTTGACCCGAAAATACTTTCAGCAGAACTTAAAAAATACGAAAGCAGAACTTTAAAAATAGGTTCTTTTACGGCCTGTTCCAACGTTACAGGAATTATTACTCCGTATCATGAACTGGCAAAAATCATGCATCAGCACGGAGGTTTATGTTTTGTCGATTTTGCAGCTTCGGCACCTTATGTCAAAATTGATATGCATCCTAAAAATCCGGAAGAACGTTTAGACGCGATTTTCTTTTCTCCACACAAATTTTTAGGCGGCCCGGGCACTTGCGGGGTTTTGGTCTTTAATCAAAAAATATATAAAGCTGATTTTCCTGATAATCCCGGCGGAGGAAATGTAAAATATACCAATCCGTGGGGTGGCTATGAATACAGTGATGCGATAGAAGTAAAAGAAGATGGCGGAACTCCGGGTTTTCTACAGGTGATGCGGACTGCCTTATGTCTCGAACTGAAAGAGCAAATGGGAGTAGAAAATATTCAAAACAGGGAGAAAGAGTTATTGGCTCTTTGTTTTTCGGAACTTCAAAAAGTAGAAGGCTTATCTATTCTGGGCGATTTGAAAAGTGAGCGAATTGGCTGTGTTTCTTTTACTATAGAAAACATTCGCTACAATTTAATCGTCAGGCTTTTAAATGACCGTTTCGGAATCCAGGTTCGCGGAGGCTGGTCCTGTGCGAGTACGTATGCACATTATTTGTTTGACTTTGACGAGGAAAAGTCCAAAATGATGACCAATGAACTTCAGCAGAAAAACCTGAGCAATAAACCAGGTTGGGTACGTCTGTCATTACATCCTACCATGACTGATGAAGAACTATTATTTATTTGTGATGCCATACAAAAAGTAGTTCTTAATTATAAAAAATGGCAAAAGGCGTATCAGTATAATTCTTCTAATAATGAATTTGAAAGTGTTATTGATAAAGAGACGATTGCCGAAGATGTAAAAAAATGGTTTTGTTTATACTAAAGTATTTATTTCTATACTATAAATAAAGGCACTTCTTTTTGGAGTGCTTTTTTTTTGCAAAAATTCAGATCTGATTTTAAACTTTCTTAAGAGTGGTAAGAATGACAGGACAGGACAGGACGGTTTTGTTTCCTTAATAAAATATGTTTGTAAGAGGATAGTGAACTTTAGTTAGAATATTATCTATTTTATTAACACAAAGGCGATTAGTTATGAATGAGGTCACGATTGATTGTGTAGTTTTCGGTTATGATAACGGAAGCTTAAAAGTACTCTTGTCAAGAGAAAATAAAGGTGTAGGGACAAAATGGGGTCTTATATCCGGAATTGTGAAGAATGTGAAGAAAGCAGATGAGGCTGTGATGAATCTATTGAATGAATTTGGCAATTTTGAAAAAGCATCCTTAAAACTGCTAACCGGAGTCGGTGCAAATTCTCAAACGTTACGATATTATACTGTCATTAATATCGAAGATTACAGAATAAAATTTGGGGCAGTTGATGCCTACCAAAGATGGTTTAAAACGGCAGAGATACCTGACTTAATTCATGATCATAATTTAATATTAGATTATAGTTTGTATCAGTTGGAAACATATGTGCGTGAGTCACCTGTTGGTTTTAATCTTCTGCCGGAGAAATTTACAATATCAGAATTAATGAATCTTTACAAAGGAATTTTGGGAATAGAAACTGATAAAGAGAGTTTTAGCAGGAAATTTTTGAAGAAAAAAGTATTAGTTCCTTTGAAAGAGAAAAAAGAAAACATTTCTAATGAGTCAGATAAACTGTATAAATTTAATACGTCTTTTTTCGACAAAAATGCTACAAGAGATTTTGTTTTGGATTTTTAAATAAGCAAAAATTAAACAGAAGTTTCTGTTTGAAAAAAGATCGGATAGAGAAAGGCTAATAGGTATAAAAAAAGCGGTTGTAAATTTAGTTACAACCGCTTTTTGCTAATCTGGCTAATTCGAATATTGTATAGTAGATAGCTGTATTGTATAATCAAAATCTAAGTAGTCCATGAATCAGATTAATAGAAGTTAACGGGCTGAAACATGTTTTTATTAAAAAAATTAAAGGCTTATAAATATTAAATCTATAAGCCTTTTTAAAATTTTATTTGCTATCCCAAGTAAAGGGCAAATACCAATTATTAACATTCATTAGTTTAGAACGTACTTCATCAGCATTTGCATTTCCTTCCTTACTAAGTTTTTCGTATACTTTATCAGCTAAAAAAGCAGGGTGATTTCTGCGTAAAGAAATACGTACCAGATCTTCCCAGCGATTTCCTTCATACGCTAATTCTAATGCTGCTTCATCGATGATATTATTTTCTATAGAAATCAAAGGATCTCCAACAATTTCTGCTCTTTGAAGTCTCGCACGGCCACGAATCCCACCACCACGGTGCCAGATTGCTCTAAAAGATGGGAAATCACCCTGACGGGCATCAAAATCATATGGAAAAGGAAGTTTGGTTTGCTTAATATCTGTAGCATCTCCAGTAGCATTATTGTATCCTGCAGGGGTATAAGCTTCTTGTATACCAAAATTTAAAAGGGCATCAGCAATTTTATGTTGATTATCTCTGTTGGCTGCTTCTGCATAACGTAAATGCAATTTGGCTGCACGATACAAAAACCAGTCACCATCTGTTTTAAAGGTATTGGCTGCAGCTTCATATTTATAAATATATTTCATGATTACAGGTTCTCCGCCTACCATTTTATAAGTAAATTTTTGCCCACGCGCATCGTAAGGGAAACCATTGCTTTGTGTGTTGCTTTGCCAAAGATCTATTGCTCGCTTAGATGGTTTTGCTAAGTATTTTCCGCTTGTTTTTGAAAAAATTTCAATAAATGGATTTTTAGGAGCAAAATCACTATCAAAAGGTAATGACCAAACCCATTCTGTGTTCCATAATACATCTCTGTCTCTCCCAAAAATGGATCTCCAGCCCTGTGTATTGTTATCTACCAATGTTGTAGCGTCCTGTTCGTAATATCTTAAATAACCTACCGCTAAGTCATTATTTGTAACAACTTCAGCATATTTAATTCTATACATGTCAACATCATTTCTTGGAGTACCTGTTTCCATTACATTTTTGTAATGCATGGCCGCCTGCAAATAATTCCCTTTCCAAAGTTGTAAGTCGCCCAATAAACATTCTTTATTGATAAAAAACTTCTCTGTATTATAACCGTCCACAGTTACTAATAAGCTGCTTCCTGCTTCGTATATTTTTTTATACTTCAGCCCTTCAGTAAACGTAACCAGTTCATCCAGAAGCTGATTAAAAGAAAGTCTTGGGAATTTATTAATATTCTTAACATCTTCTATGTTTGCCAAAGGTTCCGTGATGTAAGGCACAGTACCATATTGAATTCCTAGTTGCAAATAAATCCAGGAACGGATACAGGCAACATCTGCATAGCGCTGTTCGTATTGTGATTGCGTAAATTTCTTTTCGGCAACCATAATATCGAAATTTTTAAGAGCGTCATTACAGTTTTGAATTACCAGATAGAAGTCTTTTGGACTTACATATGGGTTTTCTGCCGAAACATTTTGTTCTGAAAGTTCTTTTAAATAAGGATCAGAATTATTGGTTGTTGTCATCAAATCTGCACGCATTTCGTTAAGGATAACGTACTTCTTTGCAAGCCCCATAAATTTTCCATAAATCCCAATAACAGCAGCATCGGCATCATATACATTGCGGTACATTTGCTCTTCAGCTACTTTATCCTGAGGCTCTACATCCAGATATTGCTCACAAGAGCCAAGGCTCAGTAACAGCACTGAAACCCATAAAATGGCCTTGGTCGATTTTTTTGTTCTTATTGTTGTTGTCATTGGTCTTTTCTGTATGTTGTAATAATAATTTTAAAGTCCTAAGCGTAATCCAAGCTGATAGTTTGTAAACTGAGGAACCAAACCAATATCTGCTCCCTGTCCAAAAATAGATGAGGTAGCACTGAATTCAGGATCATATCCAAGATATTTGGTGAAAGTAACTAAATTGTTGGCTGTAGCGTACAGTTGAATATATTTAAGATACTTGCTATTCATCGGAATATTATATCCTAATACTAACGTTTTTAATCTTAAGTAAGAACCATCTTCAATCCATCTGTCTGAAAATTCAGAGTTGCCCATTGGATCTCCCCAGACCGCTTTTGGCATATCTGTTTGCTGGCCTTCGGCTCTCCATCTGTTTGCAACAGCAATACTTTGATTTTCATATCCGCTCATTTTTTCAAGATTGTAACGTACGCCATTATAAAGATCATTACCAACAGAGAAATTAAACAAAGCCTGAAGGCTAAATCGCTTGTATGTAAAATTTGTACTGAAACTTCCTAGTACATCAGGATTCGGGTTTCCGATAACCATACGGTCTTTGTCGTCAATTACTTTGTCTCCGTTAACATCTGTAAAACGCATGTCTCCACCGGCAAAAGGAACTAAGCTGCCATTTGTTAAGCGTCTTGATAATCCTTCAGCATTAGCTTCAGCAGTTGTACTGTACACACCATTACTATTTAATCCGTAAAATAAATTGGCATCTTTGCCTACAGAAGTCAAGTAAGTAGCTCCGCCAAATTGCGTAAGAATATCTCCGCTTGGTAAACTTTCTACTTTATTTTTATAATGGCTTAAATTAAGTCCAAAGTCAAAAGCAAAGTCTTTAGTGTTGATAACACGGGCATTCAAAGCAAGTTCAGTTCCATAAGTACGCATTGCACCACCGTTGGTAACTACATAATCAAATCCGCTTTCAGCAGCGATTGTTTCATAGGTAATCATGTTGGATGTTTTATTAAGATAATAATCCACAGAAAGATTGATACGTTCTTTGAACAAACCTAAATCCACACCTAAATTCTTTTTTAAAACGGTTTCCCATTGCAAATCAGGGTTTCCAATATTACCACGAACCAAACCTTGCATTCCCAATAAATTTTGAGAAACATAATACGTTTGAGCCGTATAATTACCAATATCATCGTTTCCGCTTGTACCGACACCAACTCTAAGTTTAAGGTAATCGATGTCTTTTATATCTTTCATGAAATTTTCTGAAGATACTAACCAGGCACCCGAAATTGAAGTCATCAATGCATATTTACTTTTTCCTGTTGCTGCATCATCTCCAAATCGGCTTGACCCATCTACAGCATAACTTGCGGTTAGAAAATATTTATTACGGAAATTATAGTTTCCATTAGCATACATATTCATCCAGTTCGATTCGCCCAATGCTCCTCCAACCTGACGTAACAAATTTGAACCAGCTCCTACACTTGTAAAATCATCCGTAGAAGAATTATATCCTAAACCTAAATCACTTTCTGTTTTATTAGTTTGAGCCCTGAATCCAAAACGAACATCTAAATTATGATCATTATTAAAGTTTTTCAAATAACTGGCAAAAGTATCCGTGTAAAGGCCATTATAAATCTGAACTTCGCTTCCTGACTGGTTTTTACCAATAGCAGTAGGCAAGATAAGATCTGCAACTCCCAAATCCGGAAGAAAAAATGATTCTCTTTCCTTATTATAATTCAAACCTACTACTGAAGTAATATTCCATGCTTTGTTTAGGGCATAGTTGAATTTTAAGTTACCAAAAAAGCGGTAGTTATTGTTCTTAGCAAATCCATTTGACAGAATAGCATTGGGATTACTAACATTAAAATAATCTGTATCGGCAAAATTTGGTGAAACTTCTCCGGCATCGCTAACATCATTATAAGTTACAAGAGGAGATTTTGTCAATGCTAAATATAATGGGCTTGTTTTATAAGCTAAACCTTGATTCCACTGATTTTGCTGATTGTCAATAAAAGAAAGATTAGCGTCTACAGTTAATTTTTCTGTTAATCGTAAGGCAGCATTTAAACGAACGCTATAACGTTTTGAATCTGTACCTTTAATAACTCCCTGGCTGTCTAAGTAACCTACAGACAAACCAAACTTTGCGATATCGTCACCTCCACGAACTTTTAGGAAGTAATTTTGATTATAACTAGAGTTAAAAACCTGATCCTGCCAATTGGTCTGGTTATGATATTTATAATATCCAACAGAACCAACCTGATCATTCATGTATGGTAAAGCGGCAATTTGTTCCTGAGATAGTCCACGGCTTGATTCTAACTGAGAAATGTGAGTACGATAGGCATCTGCACCAAGCAAAGGCAGTTCATCCGGAGTTTGATTAACCCCACCGTACATAGTGAAATCAATTTTAGTTGATAACTCACTGGCACGGGTAGTGGTAATATTTATTACTCCATTCGCTCCTTTGGTTCCGTACAACGAAGTACCATCTTTAATAATAGTAACATCTTCAATATCTTTAACATCAATATTTGTTAGAGGAGAAGAGCTGTTGTTTTGTATAATTCCGGAACCGTAATCCTCATCATCATAAATCATTCCGTCTACCACAATTAAAGGTCGGTTACTTGCATATAAAGAATTAAAACCTCTTAAAGCCAGATAACTTCCGGCGTTGGGGGCACCGGAGTTTCTGATACTGGTTAATCCTGCTGCTCTGCCCTGAAGAAACCCAGCTACAGATTCGGTTACAGAACTTGACCATTGATCTTTTTCGAAGTCAACTACACTGGCAGCATTTGTATTATTATACTGCATGAGATTACCGGATGGTAAATTAGCAATTTGATAAGCAGGGGAGTAGTTGGCTCCATGAAGCACTATTTCTAAACCTGATTTTCTGTTTTTAACAGGATAAACTTTAGTTTGAAAATCCTGACCACTTATGGTAAGAAGTGCTCCTAAATTGGGTACTGTAATTTCAAAACTACCGTCATCTTCTGTAATAGCTGCCGAAAATCCTTCAACAGCGATATTAATTCCTGATAGAGGTGCTTTAGTTTTTGCGCTTTTAACAACACCCTGTACTAAAATTCCCTGTATTTTTTTCTGAGGAACTGTTGCAGTTGAGTCCTCAGCAGCCTGTGCATATAATTGCGAATCAAAGCTACCGGCAACAAAGAGGCTTACAAGGCAGGTTAGTTTTATAATTTTTAACATAATTAATTTTTTATAAAATATTAATTTTTAAGGAAGGTCAGGGACAAATTTTAAATAATCAAGAGTAAGGGCACTGGTTGCTTTTGAACCGCCTATAAGGGAAATCAAACCACTATAGCCTGCGTTAGTATATTGAAAATCCCCAATATAAACCTCTTCATAATAATTAAGCGGTACTATTACAATTGGGAACGTTTTCGTAATGTTTTCAACAGGGAATCCAGTAATAGTTGTGTTGATTTTTCCGCCAATAGCCAATTGCTGTTCAAAAAGATTGGCTGTTCTGTCGTTTATGGCTCTCCAATAGATTTTATATTTTACACTAAACATGTCATTTGCCTGATAAAACAGGGTAAACTTAGTCAGGTTAGGAAGTTCTACCATAAGGTCATTGTAAAGACCATCTGGGTAAAGTGGACTAGTTGGTCCTTTTTTATCACGATAAAGCATTCTGCTTCGAACTCCATAATATCCCCAATTCTTTTCTCCTTGTATGATGGTAGTAACTAAACGTTTTTTAAGCTTAACGTCTACTTTTTTCATGATGTAAACAATCCCGTTACTCAATACAATTGGCTCGCCAACAATTTGTGTTTTGTCCACATCAAACTCAACTCCAAATCTTGATGTTAATGTAGCAGGCAGTTGATCTTTTGTATAGGCTTTCGGAAAAGCCATATCTCTTACTGTAAAATATTTTGAATAAATAGCAGTTGAATCAATAGCAGGATTATTGGACGTTTTATTCAAATAAGGTTTCATTTTGGTTACTTCGGCATCGTAACCTCCATCTTCCATTAAGAAAAGTGTATATGAATTCTTTTCGTTGTTCAGGTTGTAAACATTTTTTAAATATGAATTTGATAATGAATCCGCAAGAAATCCCGGAACGGCAGTAGATTTAGCAATAGCATCAGCATTATAAATACTAAATTCTTTCAGACTTAATAAATAATTACTCATTGCCGAAGTACCTCCTTGTGAAGTAACATATTCCCAGATATTCAGTTTTGGAGCAAGGGCTTTATTGACAATATGGAATACTCCATTGGCAGCATAATGATTTGCAGCAACTATCGTAGCATCACCAATTGTTGTACTTCCTTTGAAGGTTAAGTATTTATCACTAAGCATTTTAATTCTTTCTTCGGCAGTATTTCTTACAGATGAATAAGAACTTAATGCAATATGGTTTTCAACGAATTTTTTAAGTGCTTCCGGGTTATTTAATATGGTTGTACTAACTGCTTTCAGCGCTTCGTTTGTGGGCACAAAAACAGTGTAGGTTTTAGAAGCGGCTAATATTTTGTCATAGCCCGTTTGCGTTAGTAATTTACCAAATTCAGCTGTTTCTGATGTAGTACTGATAGCTTCATTTAGCGTCACATTTAAATTTACATCACCATTGCCTTCTTTATCATCCCACGGACTGGAACATGAAACCAATCCGATTGTGAGAATGATAAAAAGAAGTTTTTTATATTTTAATAAAGTCATTTTTACTTAATTAAGTTTGAAATTATATTTTTGAGTCAACTTTTGAATTATGGAGTTGGCGGTGTGTAAAAGCCAGGTCCTCCTGATTCAAATTGCGGATACAACTGATCCATATCTACTGGTCGAAATTCCGCCACATCAAACCAGGCCTGTGCTGAGAATGCATTATTACTTTGTAGTGTTAGCTTATGTCTTCCTGTAGTGGTAATATCTACTGTACCTACTAATCTACAATTCATTTTGGTGGTATGTGGGTAAACATGACGTTTGTAGCCTTGCGACTCTAATACTCTTGCTTCTATACTGCTGAATTTGTTCCCGTTTTCCAGCATATTTATTTGTCGGGACATTTCTACTCCGTCAACAAACACTTTTACAAGCCCTACTTTTGAATCCTGGCCTCTGTAAGAAATCCATAATTTATATTTTCCTTTAATGATTACTGGAGTATTAAAAGTAATATTCTGGCAATTTCCATCTCTAAAACGATTTATTTCAAGACAATCACCATGCCATCCAAAACCTACTGTTCCTCCTTTTGCCGGATCTTTGAAATAAGTTAGAACATCATTTCCATCCCAGGTAACATCCTTAAATAGAGTTTTTGCTAAAGATGTTTTAGGAGCTGCTCCAGGGATTCTGAATACAGAAGTTAACTGTCTGAATTCATTTTGATCGCAGAAATCAAAATATACAGGTGCCGGTAAACGTTTTTTGATGGCAAAATTAGCAGCAGCAAAATGCAATACCCCATTTGAAGCCGTTACATCACTTTTTTCTCGGGTAATAGCGACACCTTTTTCTAATACGCCATTAAAAACCTCTTCGTTTAATAAAATGACATCCTTATCAAGTTTTGCACTGATAACTTCAAGCGGAGCTTTAGTTACCAAAGCTGGTGATATTGCTATATCTGCTAAATATTGCAATTTTGGTAAAATACGGTAACTCACAAATAAATTCAGACTGTCTTTTGGATTTGAAGGCTCATGCAAATGGCTGTATTTTGCTTTTAATTCTTCTATGTTATTAATGCCAGCTGCTTTAAAAGCATCATTTGTCTGTGCTAAAACAGTAACATAACTATCGATATCATTTTTTGTATAATCAATAGGTTTATTGAGTTCATCATACCATCCTGTAATTTTTAACGCTTCAGTAAACAAAGATAGGTTTGTATCCTGTTCAATAGTTTTTGCTAACGTTTTATCTGCCACACGCAATACTTTGTCAATCACATGAATAACTCCGTTTCCAACTTCAACATTAGACTTAAGAATACTGGCTTGTTTATTAACTGTAGTACTGGACTGTCCATTTTTATTTGTCGCACCGGTTACTAAAAACTGGCCGTATAAACTTGGCGTGGCTATTTTTCCATCGGTAAAAGATGTGGTATTTATTGTTTGGCTTAATATATGAAGTTTAACAACATTCTGTAAATCTGCCAAAGGAACTTCCTTTAGAGAATTAGCGCCTACATCCTTTAAATACTCTTTCATAGCATCATTAGTAGGAACAAATACGGTATAAGTACCATACGTATTCATAAATGGAGCATAATTGGTAATGTCAAGGGCTTCTACAAACATAGAATATTCCGGTGCATCTCTTAAATAATCGGTGATATTAAGAGTTTCATCTGTACTTTCCTTAATCTTTTGCTCAGTGCAATTTTGAAACACTAAAGCGATCAAAAACACTAAAGTAAATCTCAAGAGGCTAGGTAATCTTAATAGTCTTTTCATGTCTTGTTGTTTTTTTATTTATAAAATGGATTTTGTACAAGTTTTTTATTGGTGTAAAGCTCGTAAGTATTAATAGGCAAATAGTGGCTATTTGGATCTTTTAATTTTGCAACGATGGATTGCTGCTGCTCAGGAGGTGCACTCAAAAGAGCAGCATCAGTTAAAATATCTAATCTTTCGTAGTTGTTTCTTCTGGCATTACGAAGCATATCGAACCAGCGCTTGCCTTCAAATGCAAGTTCACGTGAACGTTCTGCTAATATATAATCTATAACTTCTTTTTTGTTATCAGTACCAATTGACTCAGCAGTCTGGTCGATTGCATCATGCTGTAATCTGACATATTCAATAATTGCGAGTGCCTCTGATCCTCTGTTCAATTCAGCAAGTGCTTCAGCCTGCAATAGTAATACATCTGCATAACGATATACAAACCAATGGGTATCTGCATCCTGCAAATCTTTTCTGGTATCGTTATCTAAACCTACATATTTATAAATCTCATTTGTTCCGGGAACCAAAGCGGTACGCTCACCGCGAATATCTTTATTAGCAGGATTTTCAAAGTCAACACCAAATACATCTTCTAAAACAGTTGCTGAAGCCAAAAACTGTGGCCTGAAAGTAAGGAAACCGTAAAATGGGCCTAAATTTGTTTTAGTATATTGGAATTCAAAAATGCTTTCAATTGAATTTCCTTTTGCAAAAACAGTATTAAACCAGATATTGTTTGAAGCTTCAATTAAACCAAATTTACCGGATTTGACTACTTTGTCAGCTGCATCAAAAGCTTCCTGAAAATTATCATTCCACAGGTAAACATCTGCCAGCATCGCATTAATACTATACACTGTAATGCGCCCTTTGTCAGATGCAATATCACCATAACTCTCAACAGCGTATCCTTCAGCTAATTTTAGGTCTTTGATTACCTGGGCAAAAACCTCTTTTTGAGGAGTAACAGGCAATTGAAAATTATCCTCATCAGTAAGTGTTGCTGTTAATTTTAAAGGAACATCTTTAAAAGTACGTGCCAATGTAAAATACAAATAAGCTCTTATTGCCAAAGCTTCAGAAAGAAAATGATTGAGCTGAACCTGAGTTAATGTTGGATCATTTTTCAGAACTGTAGGTGCAAGATCAATTATGGTATTGCAATAATTGATGGTTCTGTAAAAGATAGCCCAATTTGTCAAATCATTGGATGCCATAATATTCGAGTTCATAATGTCTCTTTGATCCTCCGTAACATTCGGACCCGGGGCAATCATATCGCCTCTTAATTCTCCGTGCATAAATAAATATTGAGGCATTGACAAATCACCTACTCCCGGAGGTGAATTTAACAGAGAAGAATACATACCAATAACAGCGGCCTGAATGTCTTCTTTGGTTTTCCAAAATTCTTCACGGATAATTCCGTCCTGCGGACGTAAATCTAAGTAATCATCACATGATGTTACAGAGATAAACAGGGTGAAGATGGCGAAAATGGTTTTTATTTTAGTTTGCATAATTCAAATTTTATTATTAGAAACGGACAGAAGCTCCTACTGTAATACGTTTTGTTGGCGGAGTGCTGGATTTGTCGGCTGCGATAGCAAATGGATCGCCAGACTTCATAGTTACCTCAGGATCCTGACCTTTATAGTTGGTAAATGTGATTAGGTTATCTGCGGTTATGTAACAGCTTAAGTCTCCCAGTCTTAATTTTTTTATTAAATTTTTGCTGAAAGTATAACTGAAAGTAACTGAACGAAGACGGGCAAAAGAAGCATCTTCAACATAACGATCAGAACCTAACCAGTTGTAACCCGCTCCATAAACTGCTCTTGGCATATCGGTTACGTCACCCGGGTTGCGCCATCTTGATAAAACAGCCGTACTCTGGTTGCTGTATCCATACATGTTAGTGGTTTTCATATCAGTATCATTCACGACTTCATACCCTACTCTGTATGTAAAATAAAGCAATAGTCTGAATTGGTTATTAAAAGTTACTGTAGGTCCAAAACCACCTGAGAATTTAGGATTACTATTTCCTAAATATACAACATCACGGCTATCGATATTTCCATCATGGTTGACATCTTCGTACATGGCATCTCCGGGTTGGAATACATAATTTGTAATTGGATAATTGAAACGCATAAAAACGTCTTGTCCGTTAGGACCTACAATAGTATTACCACTGGCATCTTTAGCTTTAGTCGCATTTAGATCAGTATATACTCCTTTAAAACGGTATCCGTAAAATGATCCAAAAGGATTGCCAACCTGAAGAAAACGCTTATATTCTCCATTTTTGTCTGTATTTCCACTTTCACTTGGATAATATTCAGAGATTTCTTTAACCGTATTTTCATTGCTTGAAACGTTAAAATTGAAATCAATTTTCCATTTATTAGATTTGAGAGGAGTGGTGTTAAGTGCTATTTCAAATCCTTTGTTTTGTAATGTTCCTACGTTTTGATCTACACTATTGTAACCTGAAACACTGCTTAGTTGAAGATTGTCAAAAATAAGATCTTTGGTAATGTTTCTATACAAATCTACATCTAGATTAATACGGCCTTTAAATAATTGCAGGTTGAAACCTAAGTTTGTACCTTGTAATGTTTCCCAACGAAGATTACTCAATTCGATATTGGAAGGAAAAACGCCATTAAGACCTAAATACTGAGTTGTGAAATTCGAATACGTGTTGAAATAAGTATAATCAGCTTTTGGGGCTCTTCCGGATTCTCCGTAACTTGCCCTGATACTCAAATCGTCAAGAAATGAAATGTTTTTCATGAATGATTCTCCTGAAACTCTCCAACGACCGGATATTGAAGGGAAAAAACCATACCTGTTTTCCGGCCCAAATTTAGAACTTCCGTCTCCACGTACCCCTACATTAAGGATGTAACGATCCAGTAAACCGTATTGTACACTCATTAATGCACCAACAGTTCTGGCCTGACCATTACTGGTATATAAAAATAAATCAGAGTTTTGAGTTCTTGACGGAACTGATGGGTCTGTTAATACAGATGAAGCGGTATTGGAGGTCATTGACCTGTGAGTCGTGTACATGAAATCATTGGTTTGCAATGATAATAATGTTTGTAAAGTTTGTTTTTCTCCAATATTTGGCGTCCAGATAAAGTTTGTTTTGGTTACAATATTAGACTCATCGCTATCAGCATCAGATGCTCTGTTTACAGCTGTTTCAGTAAAAGGGCGTCCTGTTGCATTTTGTGGTAAAAATGCTTTGGATTTTGTGCTTTTATAATCAAATTGTAAATCGAAAGTCGAAATAAATATTTTAGGTATAATATCCACATTCACATTAAAATGCGGAGTTATACGGTCCTGCACCTGATCATTCATAGCATATTCAGCCATTGCAAGTGGATTATAGGTACCTGAATAAGTCCCCTGAATATTAAATGCCGGCGAAAAATAATTTGGTGTAAGATTTCCCATTTCGTCATATTCATAAATGCTCATATTTGGCATTTTAGTGAAGGCAACAGCACGCAAACGGTCACCATCCTTATCATCAAAACTATTTACATAGTTACGTTGCGTTTTAGTATGAGTATAAGCGATATCGGTTCTGAATTTAATACGGTCAGAAACGATATAATCCAAATTTAATCTGGCATTTAATCTTTCCAGACCTGTTCCTACGGTTACTCCCTTTTGTGTGTAGTAACCAACAGAACTAAAATATCGGGCTTTTTCTCCACCTCCCTGTAGAGAAAGGTTGTGTTCATGTGTTATACCTGTTTGTGAAATAGCACCTACCCAGTCTGTATTTTGCCCGTAATTCTTATAATTGTAAACATCTATAGGATCATACTGAAATTCTTTAACAAGCCAGGTATTCAACGGAATTCCGTTTCTGTTCATAACTGCTTCAGGAATCAGTTGAGAATACTGATCTCCACTTAACATTGGAATAGTAGAAGGCAATTTAGAAATCGTTGATTTATAGGTGTAAGAAATTTTAGGAGCACTTACTCCTCCACGTTTAGTAGTAATTAATAAAACCCCACTGGCAGCACGTGAACCCCACATTGCAGTAGCAGCAGCATCTTTTAAAACGGTGATGCTTTCAATATCTGTAGGAGCAATATTTAATAAAGCAGAGTAACTTTCAGAATCTGCAGTACCAAAATTAAAATCATCCGGTACAGATGTTTCATATGGCATTCCATCCACTACAATTAAAGGATCTGAAGAACCAGAAATAGAAGAAGTCCCTCTAATTCTGATTTGCATTCCTGCCCCCGGATCACCGCTGGTAGATGTAATGTCTACACCGGCCAGACGTCCTTGTAAAGCTTCATCAATAGTAGGAGCCTGAGTGTAAGCTAAGTCTGCAGCATTTATAGAGACAGAACTGGTAGTCCTGTTTCTGTCATCAATTTTCATTAAACCGTTATCAGATTTTTTTGTACTGGTAACCACTACCTCGGTAAGTGATTCTACAGTAGAAACAAGTGCAATTTTAATTGATTCTCTGCCTTTAATTTCAATGCGTTGGGATTTGTATCCTATTGTTGAAATAAATAGTTTATTGTTTGGATCTTTAACACGTATGGCAAAATTTCCATCGATATCTGTTATTGCACCGGAAACAGTACGATTTTCAGAATCCTGCTCTGCAATTGTTGCTCCGGGAATACTTAGTTTATCACTTGAGTCAATAACCTGACCACGAACTAAAAAAGTTTTATTTCCTTGTTGTGCCAAAGCTGGAAAAGCAGTCAGTAAAACCAAGGCAAAAGTAAAACTGTAAAATATATTTGTAATTTTGTGTCTCATTTTATTGTTGATATGTAAGATAGTTATCTACTAAATGAATTAAAGATCTGTCTGCCAAATTATTACTTTGTGCGGGTACGTAGTGAGCCCAGTTTAAATAAGAATCTCTGAAGGATAAAGTACCAGGGGTGCTCTCAACCAACACATAGATTTTTTCGCCAAAATTATCTTTTCTTTGAGTTTCAAACTCCCCCGTTGTCAATCCGTCATTAGAAGCTATTTTATTTACTAAAATGTGTGCACGAATAAAGTCTATAACCTTATCCTTATCACTTTGAATTGCTGGAGTAACAGAGGAAGGCAAAGCACCTTTTGTTACTGCCTTTGCAATTGCAGCATTATTAGGAATTATAAAAGTGTAAGACGTTCCTAAATCAACTCCCTGAATTTTACCTGTAACAGGATCGTATATAGTAGAGTTTTTGAGATAATCAAAGAAAGAAAGGTACTGGGAATTAGCCGTTTCAGATAAACGTTTTATTTTTAGTCCCTGCATCTCTTCACTATATTGAAGTAAATTATCAACATAGTAGGTTCTTCCATTTTGCTGGTCTTCGTGACCAAGAATTCCAACTGGTGTACCGCCTGTTACTTCATTTCCTGCCGCATATAATTTATTATTGCTCCATTTGATGTATTCACCCGGAAGATCCATATCTCCTGAACGAATAATACCTGAGCCGGACAAATCGTTTAATTCTCCGTTTGGAGTTAGCACTATTCCATTATACAGAATGCGTAATAAGCGAGCCCTTGCAAGACCACTTGCAATAGATGAACCTCCAACTGCGGGATTAATATAAGTCCATGATGAAAGTGTAGCATTGTATCCAAATCCCATTTCCATAAGCTTAGCATCTGATGGTAAAAACAGGGTATATCTTGTACTGATATTACTAATCATTTCCTTTAGCCCTGATCCATCATTCATTAGCCTTGTAGCCATGGTGAATTTTGGATCTAAATATGCCGAGGTGTAAACACTGTAAAACAAATTCGATTTTTGAATTTTATTAGTGCCATAAAAAAATCCGTTACTCAGGATTTTAGCCTCAGTAATATCAGCATTAAAATTAAATCTTAGATTTTCATTCAAGGCATTGCTATTAGCTGGTCCTTTTGATGGCCAAACAGCATTTTGAACCATATGAGCATTAATAAAATCGCGAAAAATGTATATAGGAAGTACATTCAGAGAAGGATAATTTTTGAGTAACACATGGTCTATAAAATCTTGTAAAGGTCCATTTTCAGGAACTAACATCGTATACAAATCACTTTGACCGTCATTATCAGCCTGTTTTAAATAATTCTCATTATTTGGAGAAAATGACAAAGTAGGATCGTAAAATTTAATGTAAACATTATCTGATTTTCCAGTGTAATTACGATATGTGTTTGTAACATCCTGATTAAAGTAGTAAGAAACCAGTCCATGATCTTCCAGCAATTCGCGAAACTTACTATATTTTGGGTTTTGCTCTAAATATTGCTCAAGTGTTGGTAAGGGAAGATTTACTTTATTAACTTCATGAATAATTCCATTTTCAGCAACAATATCAGCCTCGGTAACTTTAGAATCCAAAACATTAAATCCGGAGTATTGCGCATTAGGATAGAAATAATTAAAATCGACAGCACTTAAGCTTTTTGCTGCGAAATGCTCATCTGTAAAATAACTGATATATTTATTGTTGTTGTCTCCAATAGCATAAGCTCCATTACGATTGGCACCTACGATCACTTTAGATTCTCCTTTAATTGTTTTAGTTACAAATCCGTCATAATATGCCGTTCTTCTTCTAAAAGCATTGTCAATTACCCATCCCGTCCCGGATTGGTAGTCAGAAAGTTGCTCAGTACGGAAAGCATTGTATATAAGGGCATATCTAACAATTTTTGCCGCAGTTTCAGCATCAATTTTATTTACATCTGTGATACCTTGTTCCTGAAAATACTTATTGAAAGCCTCGTCATTAGGAGCCATCATAGTCCAATAACCGGCTTTGCCTAAAATATCTTTGTATCCGGCTTTTTCTATTAAAACCAGAAGATTTTTAAAATTTCCAAGAGCTTCAAGTCGTTGGTAAATAGGAGGTTCCAGAGTGTCTGGTCGCTCATAGTAATCATCATATGCATCCTTGCTGCAGCTTGACAGAAGGATTAAAAATGAAAAGACAAGTAATTGGTGTATTTTTTTCTTCATTCCTGGTTAGTTTAATATAATTGAAAGGCTAGTTAGTTTTAACTTTTTTTTAGTAAATACCGATATGCCAAACCTAAAGTGTTCTGCTGCTAATTCTATCCTGCACTATCCTGTTTTTTTTTATATGTGTTTTTTTTAGCAGAATTAAATATTAATACCATAATCTCTGTGTTAATATTTTGTAAATATGTAAAATCAGTATTTATAAGGGTTTGCATTATAATTTATGTGATTTTTAACGGTAACAGGCTCTTGAAAAAAAAGAAGTTATTTTTGAAAAAAACGTCAAAAAGAGTAGCTATATCAGCATTTTATGAAAAATATTGAGCTTTTTTTAGAAGAAAATAAATACTAAAATCATACGTAGTTTTATTGAAAAAGTGAATTAATTTTCTAATAGCAAAAAGTTTAACTTAGAATATACAATATGTTTCGTTTTAACATTTTTTATGTTAAATTTGTTAACACAGTTTAATTGAATCAGAATGCTTCCAGAAATACAAAGATTACACGATGTTTGGCTGAATAACCGAACAGCTCAAACCACATCTTCAAATCAAATATCCTTTAATGATCTTACTAATTCAATTATTAGTACAGGGCCATTTTCTTTTTACATTATTGACTTTTTTGATATGTCATTGTCACATATAAGTCCTTCCATATTTGAAATGCATGGCTTTGATCCGGAAACTTTAACGTTCAATGATATATTAGGTGCCATTCATCCCGATGATATTAGTTTTGTAGTAAAGGCAGAAGCATTTTTGACTAAGTTTTTTTTCGAAAATGTAGGACGGGAAAAACTCTTAAGTTATAAAATCAGTTACAGTCACAGATGCAGAGTAAAAAGTGGCGAATATGTTTTGTATAACCATCAGGCATTAATGCTGACTATGGATGATAACGGAGGATACGGAAAATCATTAAACATTCATACCCGAATAGATCATTTAAGCAATTTTAATACCTACAAAATATCTCTTATTGGTTTAAATGGTGAACCTTCTTTTATGAATCTGAGTCTTGATGATGAAAATAAAGAAAATAAAGAATTTTCTAAAAGAGAAATTGATATTATCAAACTAATTGGAAAGGGCTTGAGTAATGCTGAAATAGCTGATGAACTTTTTATTAGTCCTTTGACGGTAAAAAAACATCGAAATAATATATTGGCTAAATCTGATTCTAAAAATACAGCAGAACTCATAAAAAACTGTATTCTGCAGGGGATTATTTAAATTTCTCCATTATGAGAACATTTGCAATTTCGAAACCTGCTTGAAATTATTAGATGTTAGCAGTATTGATGCATTGAAAATTGATTTTAATTTTATTGCATTTAAAAAAAAAGACCATCTCAGAATAAGATATTCTGAGATGGTCTTTTTTTTTAAATCTAACAACTGAAAATATTTTTAAAATATTACTTTAAATATTTTGAATACTAAATCGTTTTAGTATATTTGCCTGCTAATTGTTCGTTTTTGCTAATAAGTATGATAATTTCAAAACTTATTTATTAATTGATTTTTTAATAGTTAAATTTTGATGTACTTATCAATATCAAAACAAAAAAGCAGATAAATTTTGAAACGTTATTTCGAATTTTTCAATGTAGACAAATGCCTTTTTATTATAAATCAACCCTTATTTTTAGAATGAAAATCAAACTTTTTTTTTACCAAATCTTATTAATATTGGTTGCTTCTAATTTTTCATATGCTCAGGATTGGCCTAATTTAAATAAGTATAAACAAGAGAATGCTACAGTATCGGTTTTAAATTCTAAAGAGAATAAGAGGGTCGTTTTTATGGGGAATTCTATAACAGAAGGATGGCGGAGTAAAAGACCGGATTTTTTTAAAAACAAAAATTATATTAACAGAGGGATAAGCGGTCAGACAACACCACAAATGTTATTGCGATTTCGACAAGATGTTATTGATTTGAAACCTTCAGTAGTTGTTGTTTTAGCCGGGATAAATGATATCGCGCAAAATACAGGACCCTATTCGGTTGAAGCTACCTCGGGGAATATTTTTTCGATGTGTGAATTGGCTAAGCAAAACGGAATCAAAGTTATTATTTGTTCAGTACTTCCTGCTATAGATTTTCCCTGGAGGCCAGGTCTTGATCCATCTCAAAAAGTTATTGCTCTAAACACTATTCTTAAATCTTATGCGGCAAAACATAAATTTGAATATGTGGATTATTTTTCTGTAATGGTCAATGACAAACAAGGTTTAAAAGAAGAATTGGGTACGGATGGTGTGCATCCAAATGAAGCAGGATATGCTATTATGGAACCAATTTTACAAAAATCTATTTCAAAATTACTGAAAAAATAAACCAAAAGTTACTTTTAAAAGGAAGGTGATAATTTAAATATTTAACATTTTTTCTGATTAGCACGAGAATGGATTGATAATAGTGGAGACTGCATACGAGAATAGTATTGTTTTTTGATAATATAGTATCGAATGACAAAAGTCTTTCTTTTTAGGTTTGAATATTATTTTTAATCTAAAAATAATAAGGATTTGAATAATAAGCATAATGAATTTAATAATTGATTATAAGTTAAAATAATTAAAACGATTGAAAAAAATGTCAGTAACAATAGGTATAGATATAGGAGGGAGTCATATTAGCAGTGCAGCCGTAAGCAGTGATAATTTTAAAATAATTCCGGGAACCTATTTTAGCGGAGCTGTAGACAGTAAAGCGTCTAAAGAAATAATAATCCAAAAATGGGCTGTAATAATCAATCAAACAATAAAGGTACTTCAGGAAACTAATGAGATTTCTTCTGATGAAACGATTGGAATTGCTTTTTCAATGCCGGGCCCATTTCAGTACCAAACCGGAATTGCTATGTTTGAAGGTAATGACAAATATGAATCATTGTATAATGTTTCGGTTTCTGATGAGCTCTTGAAATATTTAAGTACCAAAGATGTTAGTTTTAGATTTTTAAATGATGCGAGCTGTTTTGGAGTAGGAGGAGCACTTCAACAAGAATCTACGGAGAATAATAAAGTGGTTGCGATTACTTTGGGGACCGGATTTGGAGCTGCTTTTTTAGATAACAAACTGCCTGTAACACAAGGAAGCAATGTACCGAATAATGGATGTTTATGGGACAAGCAATTTAAAGACAGTATTGCAGATAACTATTTTTCGACAAGATGGTTTTTAAATCAATATGAGAATATTACCGGAGAAAAATTAACCGATGGAGTAAAAGAAATTGCCAGTATCGAAAATTATTCAACAGCAAAAATATTCGATGACTTTGCAAATAATTTGAGTAACTTTTTGTCGCCCTATCTTATTGATTTTGATGCCGATTTGTTAGTAATAGGAGGGAATATCGCAAAATCATACCGTTTGTTTTTACCTAAATTGAAAGAGAATTTAAAAAATAATAATATTGATATAGCAATAAGTATTATTGAAAATACCGAAGAAACGAGTGTTTTGGGGTCAAGCTATCTTTTTAATGAGGTTTTTTGGGAAAAAATAAAAGCAGAACTGCCGACTTTTTAGATTGGCTTAATTAATTATAAAAAAAAATACAATGAATATAGAAATTTCAAATCAGGATAGTAAGGCAACAGTATTTGATAAAATCAGGAATGAAATTGAAAAATATAATTTCAACATTATAAATGAGGATCAAACCAGACCCTGGGGAGGTTTTTTTGTAATTGATGAAACTCAGGCAAGTGATTTTATTGCTAAGTTTTTTTCACACTTAAAACTTGACGATGTAAAAATTACAAACAAATTAAGCCCTAAAATATTAGTTGTAGCCCCAAACAGCAGACTTTCATGGCAATATCATTTTAGAAGATCAGAAATTTGGAAAGTTGTCACAGGTCCTGTTGGAGTGAAAATTAGTGATACTGATGTTGAAGGAGAATTAAAAACACTTGATAATGGTGATTTTATTCAAATGGATAAAGGAGAGCGCCATCGTTTAATTGGTTTAGATTCATGGGGTGTTATTGCTGAAATCTGGCAGCATACAGATGAAAACAACCCATCAGATGAGGATGACATTGTGCGTCTTCAGGATGATTTTGGCCGCTAAAACTGATTTGTTTTTTAAAGTGAAAAACACAAATGTTAGAAGTAGTTTTTGATAAATGTTTAAATTACACTAAATTAGATTTTAACAATACACTATAACTTTAGTATATTTGAACCCAATTTGTGGATTAAATTTAAAAATGATTCTTGATGAAAAAGAAACCTGTTTCTATTAGAAATATTGCTGACGAACTAAAAATATCTGTTACAACTGTATCATTTGTTTTGAATGGTAAGGCAAAAGAAAAACACATTTCTAAAGAACTTACTAAGAAGGTTTTAGATTATGCAAAATTGATTAACTATAAGCCAAATCAAATTGCACAGAGTCTCCGTACGGGAAAATCAAAAATTTTGGTTTTTATGGTTGAAGATATTTCAAATAATTTCTTTGCCAAATTAGCTCGTATTTTTGAAGATATTGCGTATGATAAAGGATATAAAGTAATTTTCTGCAGTAATGAAAATGATGATGAGAAATCTAATGAGTTGATTACTTTATTTAATTTTCGTCAGGTTGACGGATTTGTTATCGTCCCTTCACCAGGTATAAAAAATACTATAGAGAATTTAATAAAAGACAATATACCTGTTATATTGTTAGACAGGTTTTTTGATGGATTGGATTGTAATAGTGTTGTCATTGATAATGAAAAAGCTTCGTTTGATGCTACCCAGCACTTGATAAACAATCAATTTAAAAACATTGGCTATGTTACAATTGCTCCGGATCAGACCCAGATGGAAGGCCGTCTTTCTGGTTATCTAAAAGCAATAAACGAAAACGGTTTAACGCCCCACACACTTGAAATTCCTTATGATCAGGTCTACAAAGGAAAAGGTAAAGAGCATATCAGAAAATTTTTTGATGAAAAGAAAGATTTAGATGCCGTGTTTTTTGCAACCAATTACCTGACACAGACAGGATTGGAAATTTTTAAGGAAAATAATCCAGCCTTAATAAATGAGCTTGGAATTATTTCTTTTGATGATAATGATATGTACAAAATTTACAGTCCTACCATAACATCAGTTTCTCAGCCGCTAAATGATATAAGTACTAAATTAATGGAAATTATGCTGCCTCTTTTAAAGAAAAAAGATGTAACAGAAACAATTCACAAAGTCATGGTTAATGCTGAACTTATTGTACGCGAATCTTCCTTAAAAAGAGAATAGTTTTTATTTTTTTTTAACGATATCCCTTCTAATCTGATTGTCAATGCTAAATTGATTATCAGATTTTTTTTTATTATTTAATTTCTGACAGTATCAGGTTTTAGATATTACTCTATGATTTTCTTTTGATTGATTTTTCATCGGGGTTTATAACGTTTTCGTTGATTTTTATTGAATTATACTCAATTTATTACTTCGTTTTAACGTATGCTTTATAAAATTAACATAAAATTTATATTTAGTAAAAAAAATTTTGTTTTACTAAAACGTTTTAGTATGTTTGCTATGAATTAGTTGCTTAATTAATTGTTTGGCTTTTGATTTAAGGATTTACCGGGATCTTTTAACCTTCAAAAAAAGTTTACAATTTTGGCTATACTTTTTAATAATAGTTTTTTTTTAATTTTAAAAAAGAACGTTTTCTAAAGTTAAATACTAATTTGATTAAAAACTAACCTAAAATTTTTATGATGAAACAATCAAATTGCAGAAAGAAAAGAATGCTTCTCATGCGTTTCTTTCTTACAAGTATTCTCTTTTTTGGCGGATATGTTTATTCTACCGCCCAAAATCAAAACACACAAGTTACCGGAGTTATTACTTCAAAGTCAGATAACTTGTCTCTTCCGGGGGTTTCTGTTATTGATGTAAGTGAGCCTAAAAATGGAGTTAATGCAGATTTTGACGGACATTACTCCATAACATTAAAAAATGGCAGTGGTACATTACGATTTACTATGCTGGGATATAAGCCAGTCGAAGTAAAAGTAAATAACAGGACTTCTATAAATGTTGCTATGGACTTAGATGTATCAAGTCTGGATGAAGTTGTTGTGGTTGGTTACGGGACTCAAAAAAGGAGAAAGGTTATTGGTGCAGTAGACCAGGTAAACAGCAGCGCTTTTGAAGGAAGACCAAGCGTTAATGTAACTCAGGCATTACAGGGAAAGGCTCCTAGTTTAATAATCCAACAGAACAATTCTGAGCCGGGTGCGGGCTTGAATATCAACATTAGAGGTATAAGTACGTTAGGGAACAATAGCCCATTGATTGTAATTGACGGTATTGTAGGAGGAGATATCAATGCCTTAAATCCTGCTGATATCGAAAGTGCGAATGTTCTTAAAGATGCTGGTAGTGCAGCAATATATGGTTCAAGAGCTAGTAATGGTGTTCTTCTTATAACCACCAAAAAAGGAAGTAAAGGCAAGCCAATGACTGTGCAATTTAGCAGTCTTGTTGGATATAACAATCCATTTTTCTTTACCAAACCAGTGCATGGTTATGAAAATGCAATGCTGAGAAATGAAGCAGCTTTTAATTCTGATGCAGCAAATGCAGTATTTACTTCAGAACAAATTGCTGAATTAAAAGCAAAAGGGGATACAGAATGGTTTGCAGAAGAAATTGTAAAACCTGCCCTTCAGTTAAATCAGACTCTTTCAGTTTCGGGAGGTAGTGAACACTCAACTTATATGGTGTCTTTAGGATATTTAGGCCAAGAAAGTAATTTTGTAGGTCCTAAAAAAGGGATGGACCGCTATAATTTCAGAATAAATCTTACCAATGACTTCGGTAAGCTTAAACTGACGTCTATTTTAGCCTATTCAAAACAAAAAATCACAGATCATTCATCAAGTACAGGTACACTAATGGTAGATGCTTTCAGGGTTCCATTATACTATACACAAAAAGATGAAAATGGAAATTATCTAACAAACGATGTACTGCAGCAATTCAACTCTTTAGGTATTTTGGAGCAGGGAGGTTTTAGAAAATATGATAATGACGATCTTTTCGGATCATTAAATGCCGAATTTAAATTAACAAGTTTTCTAAAACTTAAGGGAGTTTTCGGAGGACGCTTGTGGAACGGAAGCATGTACAGCAGAACAAAACAAGTTGATTTTCTGCCTCAGGGAGTGTATGGTGCTGACAGGGACACGAGAGATGAATCCAGAAAAAGCCTTGACCTGAATACACAATTTATGCTGGAGTTTAATAAATCTTTTGCAGGTGTTCATAACGTTGGTGCATTAATTGGAGTTTCGAATGAAAATCATTCAGACAGAGGAATTGGAATTTATAAAAAATTCACAGATCCTGATTTAGGTACACCTACAAGTGAAACTGTTATTGGTGAGAATTCATATAACTCTAATGGCAGTTCAGGTAAAAATAGTCTAAATTCTCTTTTTGGACGTCTTACTTATGATTATAACGATAAGTATTTTGCTGAATTTAGTTTCAGATATGATGGTTCATCAAAATTCAGGGATGAAATAAGATGGGGTTTCTTTCCATCTGCTACTGTAGGTTATTCGCTTACTAAAGAAGACTTTATGGAAAACTATAGAGACAAGATAGGGAATATCAAACTGAAATCTTCTTATGGAGTTCTGGGGAATCAAAACGTTGGTAATTTTCAATATCAAACGACATATTTTACTTTTCAGAATGCGTACGGGTTTAACAATTCAGGTGTAAGCGGTACAGGATATAATTTCTCAAACCCTGATCTTCAATGGGAAAGAGCTGCAACTTTTAACGCGGGTATTGAAGCAGATTTCTTTAAAGGAGCTTTAAGTTTTTCTTTTGATTTTTTCGACAAAGTTACATCAGATATTCTTCTTCCTCCACAGGTACCAGGTGTTTATGGTACAGGCCTTCCTGATTTTAATTCGGGCAAGCTAGGTAACAGAGGATGGGAAATTAGTGCTACTTACAGACATAAAGGAAAAGCTTTAAATCAGAGTCTGACTGTTAATTTTGGGGATTCAAAAAACAAAGTTCTTGATTACAATGGTGGAGATGAAAGATTGACAGGTGTAGAAGAGCTTCAGGTTTTGCTTCGTGAAGGATTACCTTTTAATTCATACGTAGGTCTAAAAAGAGATGGATACTTCCAAAGTTGGGAAGAAATTCAGGGAGCAGCTGTTCCTGAAGGATTATCTGTACAGCCAGGTGACAACCGTTATGTAGATGCTAATAAAGATGGTAAGATTGATGATAATGATAAATTCATTTTTGGGAATCCTTTTCCGAGATACACATTTGGAGTAACTTATACTGCGGATTACAAAAATTTTGATCTAAGTATTTTTATTCAGGGTGTTGGAAAAAGAACTATGATGATCAGAGGGGAACTTGTTGAACCATTTCATTACAATTACGGTATGACGATGTATACGCATCAACTGGATTACTGGACACCCCAAAATCCTGATGCAAGATATCCGCGTTTGGCAAACAACGGAACACAATCTAATACGAATAACTTTAGAAGAGGTTCAGATATGTATTTATACGATGGTGCTTACGCCAGACTTAAAAATATTCAGTTAGGGTATTCACTTCCAAACAGTGCAGCCGAAAAATTAGGTATGAGCCGATTCCGTATGTATGTATCAGGGCAAAACCTGCTTACATTGTCGAAGGTAAAATTTGTTGATCCTGAGCTTTCTGAATTTAATAACAGCATGTCTCCTTCCGGAGCAAATAGCGGAAGAGCATATCCAACACAGGCTTATTACGGGATGGGTATTGATATTAGCTTTTAAAAAAAACGAAAATGAAAAATATACTTAAACAAATAAAATTCATACCAGTTGTATTATTGCTCCTGGTAAGTTGCGAGGATCTTGATCTTGTGCCTGAAAACCAATTTACCGATGCCACGTACTGGACAAGTGTAGATAAGGCACAGACATTTCTTAATACGGCATATTCACAAATGCAAAACAGTTCCAATTTCTTTTACAATGAAGCTTTGTCAGACAATGCTTATAATGGAAGAGGGGACAATGCAGGAGCTGCATCTATTGCGGCAGGAATTTATGATCCGTCTTTAGGAAGACTAAAAAGTGAATGGAATGATAGATATGCAGGAATTAAGACCTGTAATCTTATAATAGAAAATATTGATCGTGTACCTAATGCTGATCAGGCTGTAATTGCAAGAATGAAAGCAGAGGCACGTTTTCTAAGAGCATTTCAGCATTTTCAGTTAACAACATGGTTTGGAGATATTCCGCTTCTTAAAAAAGACCCTTCTCTTCAGGAAGCAAAAACAATAAGCAGAACTCCGCACGCTGAAGTGGTTGAATTTATATTAGATGAACTTGATGCTATTATTCCTGCATTGCCAAAAAATACGCAATTGGCTGAGGCTGAAAGAGGAAGAATTACTGTGGGTGCTGCAGCTGCTTTAAAAGCAAGAGTGTTATTATACGAAAGCAGATGGCAAGATGTTATCGAGACAACAGAGGACTTCATGGCAATGACTTACGGACAATATAGTCTTTTTCCATCTTATGAAGGTTTATTTCAGGCTCAGAACGAATATAACAGTGAGGATATTTTGAGCCTGCAATATGTACTTGTAGACAGAATGTGGGGAGAATTTTTTGATATGGCACCTATATCTGCAGGAGCAAGGTTAAATGCATTGGCTCCAACTCAGGAATTGGTTGACAGTTATTTAATGCTTAACGGAAAAAGAATTAACGAAGCAGGATCAGGTTACAATGAAAACAATCCATACATTAACAGAGATCCTAGACTTACAGGGACAGTAGTATATGATCAGTATATTTGGAAAGAAGGAAATGGAAGTTCTCATATTATTAATATTAAGCCAGGTGTGTCACCAGGGAATCCTGATGAGTATGTACAAGGATCATCTGCAACTCCAACAGGATATTACACACGCAAATATTATGATACACAGCATTTAACTTCTTTGAATTCGGGATTAAACTTAATGCTTTTCCGCTATGCTGATATATTATTGATGTATGCAGAAGCTAAAAATGAATTAGGCCAAATGAACAGTACTGTTTGGGATCAGACCATTAAGGCTATCAGAACACGTGCAGGTTTTACAGATGCGGCAGCTTTATCATTTGACAGTTCATTAAATCAAACGGGTCTTCAGGAAATCATAAGAAACGAACGTCGTACAGAATTTGGTATGGAAGGCTTAAGAATATTTGATATCAGAAGATGGAAAATAGCCGAAGATGTATTAAATGGTTATGCACACGGAGCAAAATTCGGGCCTTCATCAGTTGATAATGGTTATCTAAGAGTCAACTTAAGAGCTTTTGATCCGGATAAGCATTATTTGTGGCCTGTACCAAGAGACGAACGCTTGATTAACACTAATTTATCTCAAAATCCAAATTGGTAATTCTAATTAAACCTAAAAACATATAAAGATGAAAAATATATATTCAAAATTATTAATGATTGTATGTGCAGTATTTCTTGTAAGCTGCGAGAATGATGATTCAATGAGTCACACAAAGGTAAGTGCAGTTAAAACGCTTTATTCACCTGAAAACAATAAATTTTATGATCTAAACGCACAGAGTTCTGCAGTGTTCGAGTGGGAAGGAGCCAAAGCAGAAGATAATGGAGTAGTGCTTTATGATGTAGTTTTTGACCGTGTAGATGGAGATTTTTCTAATCCTGTTTACGTTATGCCTTCTGATGGTAAAGGATTTCAGCCAAGTTTAAATCTTTCTTTTACAGATTTGAACAAGATTGCAAAATTGGCAGGTATAGAATCAGAAACCCTTGGGAAATTAAAGTGGACTGTTTATTCTTCTAAAGGAATAAATGTTCAAAAATCTACAGTTTCTAATGTAATTGAAATACTAACACCTAGTGGGTTTCCTGCTCCAGATCAGTTATTTATTACTGGTACAGGTTCTGAAACCGGAGATGTAACAGCAAATGCACAAGCTTTCAAAAAAACAGGTGCTAATACATTTGAAATATATACGAAGCTGCAAGCGGGTAGTTATAAATTCATAACAAGAAAAAGTGGTACTCCTGAAGTTTTTTACATTAATGATGGTAAATTAAAACAAGATGGCACTACATCTTATACTGGAGATAGTAAAGTATATAAAATTGCAGTTGATTTTACTAATGGTTCAACTACTATGACGGAAATAAAAAAAGTAGAATTATGGTTTCCACCGTTAAGCCAGTATCTTTTTGAATATACTTACGCAGGAGGAGGAATCTGGAAAGCGGATAACAAACTTATTACATTTAAACAAGAATCATGGGGTAGAGATGAGCGCTATAAATTTAGGTTTACAGTTGTAAATGGTACTACTACAAGTGAGCAATGGTACGGAAGTACAAAAGGAGACAACAACAGACCAGATGCAAACACTCCGGCTTCATTTTGGTACATGGTCCCTGTAAGCAATGATTTCTGGGCTAACAGTTTCAAATTTTCAGGTGCAGTAGACAACAAAAATGTAAATGCAGTAATTAACTTTAGTGCAGCTACACCAGCTTATACACACAGTTTTACAATTTTATAAATAAAACCATGACGCCTCCTGAGGATTGTCTTCGGGAGACGTTATTTAAATGAATTATATTATGAAAAGATTTTTTTCAAAAAGTTATAGTATTCTATTTTTATCTATTGTAGGATTGGGATTAATGACCGTTTCATGCGAAGATGAGGCAATTCCATTGCGAGATCCTAATAATTCAGGAGGACAGGAATTTGAATACACCTGGGTGAAAACTGCAGATTCTTTACAGCTTTCTACTTATAATAATTATTTAGGATCAAACGGTACTTTTATACAAAACAATACAGGAAACAGCACTTTTCATTATTGGCCTAATGCCCACGTTTTGGATGTTTTGGTGGATGGTTATTTAAGAACTGGAGATGCAAATTATCTTCCTAAAATGAAAGCATTACTAGTGGGTATTAAAGTAAAAAACGGTAATACTTATAATAATGACTTTAATGACGATATGATTTGGTTGGCACTTTCAAGCCTTCGTGCATATAGTGCTACACAAGATCAGGAATATAAAGCCGTTGCCGATTATTTATGGGGAAGAATAAAATTAAGCTGGAGCGACAATGTTTTTGGAGGAGGAATTACCTGGAAGCAAAATACTCCAAAACAAAAAAATGCTGTGTCTAATGCTCCTGCAGCAATCGTTGCAATGAGACTTTATGATATCGATAAAAAACCGGAAGATTTAGAATGGGCCAAGAAAATTTATGCATGGCAAAAAGCTAATCTTGTCGATCCTGTTACAGGAGCCGTTTGGGATAATATATCAGAAGAAAATGGTGTAATTAAAACTAATAAAGATTGGGTATTTACTTATAACATGGGTACATGGATAGGCATAGGTTTAAGATTGTATAAAGAAACAAACGACCAGACTTATCTTAATGATGCTGTAAAATCCGGAAGAAACGTTTTAGTTAATCCAAAATTAATTTCAGAAGGTCTTCTTAGAGATGAAGGTCAGGGAGATGGAGGTTTATTTAAAGGTATTCTGGTACGTTATTTTACTGAGCTTACCCAGCATCAAACAATCAATTCTACAGATAAAGAAAAATTTGCTGCTTTCCTGAAATTTAATGCTGTGACCTTTTATAAAAAAGGAATCCAGAGACCAGCTATGTTTTCTGGTAATAACTGGAAAGTGGCTCCTGCTGCCGGTGCAAATACAGATCTTACAACGCAATTAAGCGGTGTAATGCTTATCGAAGCAGCAGCAAAATTGGATAAAGACGGAGATTTTGATTAAATAAAAGTGTTTGTTTTTGTGTTGGTAATTTTTGTAACACCTGAAGGAAATGAGCAGCCTTCAGGTTTTATAATATCTGTCTGACTGAAATCAAATTATTACTATAGAAAAATCACCTCATTTTAAAGCACACGCTAAAATTCAAAAATAAAATATTATAATGAAAAATAAATTAACCATTCTAATTTTCTTTTTTGCAGGATTTGCATGTATTGCACAATGGAAACCACAAGGAGATAAGATAAAAACAAAATGGGCAGAACAGGTCGATCCAAATCATACACTGACTGAATATCCACGACCTATAATGGAAAGGGAGCAGTGGAAAAATCTTAATGGCTTATGGAATTATTCAATACAACCCGTTGGACAAGCAGCACCAAAAGGATATGACGGAAAAATACTCGTTCCTTTTGCAGTTGAATCAAGCCTTTCGGGAGTAATGAAATCTGTAGGCTCAGAGAAAGAGATTTGGTACGAAACTGACTTTACATTAAACAGTAATTGGAAAAATAAAGATATTTTATTGCATTTTGGAGCAGTTGACTGGAAGACAGAGGTTTGGTTGAATGATGTAAAAATTGGAACTCATACCGGAGGTTTTACACCATTCAGCTTTAATATTACACCGTTCCTTAATGGAAAATCACAAAAATTAGTGGTAAAAGTTTGGGATCCTACAAGTGACGGAACACAGCCAAGAGGTAAACAGGTTAAAAATCCGGAATCAATTTGGTACACACCTGTTAGCGGAATCTGGCAAACAGTCTGGTTAGAACCGGTAAGCAAAAAGTATATTAATAATTTAAGAACCACACCTGATGTTGATCGTAATCTCATAAGTATTATACCCGAAGTTAAAGAAAGTAATGCAGGCGATATCATTGAAATTACAGTTTTTGATGGCATAAAAGCAATCGCTTCTGAAAAAGCAGTTGCAGGTCAATCTTTGGATATAGTACTTAATAATCCAAAATTATGGTCGCCTGATTCTCCTTTTTTATATGATATTAAGGTTAAATTGATTAGTTCAGGCAAAATCGTTGATGAGGTAAAAAGTTATTTTGCAATGCGTAAAATTTCTTCAAAAAGAGATGAAAATGGTATTGTTAGAATGCAGCTCAATAATAAAGATTGTTTTCAGTTTGGACCACTTGATCAGGGCTGGTGGCCTGACGGATTATACACTGCTCCAACAGATGAAGCATTAAAATACGACATAATCAGAACTAAGGAATTAGGCTTTAACATGATTCGTAAACACGTAAAAATAGAACCGGCAAGATGGTACACGCATTGTGATAAAATGGGTGTTTTAGTATGGCAGGATATGCCAAACGGAGACGCAGGACCAATTTGGCAAATGCACAACTACTTTGATGGGAACGAATTAAAAAGAACTGCGCAATCTGAAGAAACATATAGAAAGGAATGGCGCGAAATCATGGATCATTTGTATTCTTATCCAAGTATTGTGGTTTGGGTGCCATTTAATGAAGCCTGGGGACAGTTTAAAACGGTTGAGATTACAGAATGGACTAAAAACCATGATCCAAGCCGACTGGTTAATTCTTCAAGTGGAGGAAATCATTTTCAGACGGGAGATATGTTAGATATCCACCACTATCCAGGGCCTGAATTAAAATTGTATGATGCACGCCGAATCACGGTTTTGGGAGAATACGGTGGAATAGGTTTTCCGGTTACCGGACATTTGTGGCAAACCGATAAAAATTGGGGTTACACTCAATTCAAGAATATTGATGAAACAACGGCTAAATATAAAGAATATGCTGATAAGCTAATTGCATTGGCAAAAGTTGGTTTTTCAGCTGCCGTATATACGCAGACAACTGATGTAGAAGGAGAAGTAAATGGTTTTATGACTTACGATCGTAAGGTTGATAAAATGAATTTTTCTGAAGTAAGCAAGATAAACAAGGAGGTAATTAATTCTATTAAATAAAATAAGTTTTGATAAAAAATAAATACACTTTTGCATTAGTATTTTTTGCCTTTGTTTCTGTTAAAGCACAAAATGCAAAAATAATTATGCCACAGCAGCCTGTTGATTGGGTCAGTCCTTTAGTAGGAACTGATTCTGATTACGGCATTTCAAACGGAAATACGTATCCTGCAATTGCAATGCCGTGGGGAATGAATTTCTGGACTCCGCAAACGGCTAATATGGGTGATGGCTGGGCTTATACGTATAAGTCAAGCCGGATTAAAGGTTTCAAACAGACACACCAGCCTTCGCCATGGATGAATGATTATGGTCAGTTTTCAATCATGCCTGTTACTGGCGAATTAAAATTTAAGGAAGAAGACAGACAAAGCTGGTTTTCGCATAAAGCCGAAACCGTTACGCCGTATTATTACAGCGTTTACCTGGCAGATCATAATGTAACAACAGAAATTACGCCAACAGAAAGAGCAGCGAGGTTCAGGTTTACATTTCCGGAAACTGATAAGGCCTACGTTGTTATTGATGCATTTGATAAAGGATCTTACGTAAAAATTATTCCGGCTGAAAGAAAAATTATTGGTTACACAACCAAAAACAGCGGTGGTGTTCCGGAAAATTTCAAAAACTATTTTGTCATTATTTTTGATAAAGATTTTGAGGTAAATTCAACTTTTAACGGAGCTATTTTAGGGAATGCTTTAGAAATGAAAGCAGATCATGCAGGAGCTGTAATTGGTTTTAAAACTAAAACAGGAGAAAAAGTAAACGCTCAGGTTGCTTCTTCTTTTATTAGTTATGATCAGGCTGAGTTAAATTTAAAGGAAATCGGAAACAGTAATTTTGATCAGCTTAAAGAAAAAGGAAAAGCAGTCTGGAACAAAGAATTGAGCAGAATAAAAGTAGATGGCGGAACACCGGATCAAATAGGAACTTTTTATTCCTGTTTGTACAGATCGCTTCTTTTTCCAAGAAAGTTTTATGAATACGATCAAAACAAAAAAGTGGTGCATTACAGCCCGTATAACGGAAAGGTTTTGCCGGGTTATATGTTTGTTGATACTGGTTTCTGGGACACTTTTAGAGCTTTATATCCTTTTTTAAATTTGATGTATCCCGAACTGAATACACAAATGCAGGAAGGTCTTTCAAACGCATTCAATGAAAGTGGCTGGCTTCCAGAATGGTCCAGTCCGGGATTACGAGATATTATGGTCGGAAATAATTCGGCATCCATTGTATCCGAAGCATATTTAAAAAGCGGTAAAGTAAAAAACTACGATATCGAAAATCTTTACAAAGCACTATTGCATGGCGCTAACAATGCAGGTCCGTTGAGAGCTGTAGGACGTGCCGGAGTTGATTCTTATAACGCTTTAGGATATGTTCCTCATGATGAAATTCAAGAAAGTGCAGCCAGAACATTAGAATATGCTTATGATGATTTTGCTATTTATCAATTGGCAAAAGCGTTGAATAAACCGCAGTCAGAAATTGATTTGTACAAAAAGAGAAGTTTAAATTACAAGAACCTTTTTGATCCAAAATACAATCTGATGCATCCTAAAAATAAAGACGGCAAATTTATGGAGCCATTTGATCCTTTTCAATGGTTTAATGGTTTTACTGAGGGCAACAGCTGGCATTATTCGTGGTCCGTTTTTCATGATGTACAAGGTTTAGTTGATTTAATGGGAGGGAAGCAGATATTTGTTTCGCAATTGGATAAAGTTTTTTCGTCACCTCCAGTTTTCGCTACGGGAAAATTTAATGGAGGAGTAATTCATGAAATGAGAGAAATGCAAATTGCAAACATGGGGCAATATGCACATGGAAATCAGCCAATTCAGCATATGATTTATCTTTATAATTATGCAGGAGAGCCGTGGAAAGCACAATATTGGGTAAGAGAAACCATGAACAGAATGTACCACGCAACCCCTGATGGTTATTGCGGAGATGAAGATAATGGACAGACTTCTGCCTGGTATGTTTTCTCTTCTTTAGGATTTTATCCTGTTACTCCGGCTTCTGATCAATATGTTGTAGGTGCCCCATTATTTAAAAAAGTGACTATTCAACTCGAAAATGGCAAAACCATAACCATAAATGCTGCTTCAAATAACAATGAGAATCGATATATTAAAGGAGTAAAACTGAACGGAAAAGTTTATTCGAAAAACTGGCTGAGCCATTCAGAACTAATGAAAGGAGCAACACTTGACTTCGATATGTCTGAAACTCCAAATACCAAAAGAGGAATAAACAAAGAAGATTTTCCATACTCATTATCCAATGAATAAAAGAAAGTTCTTTTTTATACAATTTTAAAACTTACAAAAAAATGCAAAGAAGAAAATTTATCCAAAACGCTGCTTTATTTAGCAGTTTAGCCCTTATTGATCCTATGGAAATCATTGCCGGAACAAAGGCAATCAAAGATTTTCCGATTGTGAGAGTGCCAAAAGGCAAAAGAAATTTTGAAAGCGAATTTATTGAAAAAACAATTGTAGAGTTTCAAAAGAATGTAAAGGATAAAGAATTAGGATGGCTATTTAATAACTGTTTTCCTAACACTCTTGATACAACGGTGACTCACACTCAGAAAAATGGACGACCTGACACTTATGTTATTACAGGAGATATCGATGCTATGTGGCTAAGAGACAGTTCTGCGCAGGTTTGGCCCTATATGGCTTTTGCCGGTAAGGATTTAAAATTAAAAAATCTTATTGCAGGTGTTATAAACAGACAGACAGAATACATACTGAAAGATCCGTATGCAAATGCCTTTTATAACGATCCAAACAAAAAAGGGGAGTGGACGACAGATCATACAGATATGAAACCGGGTGTCCACGAAAGAAAATATGAAATTGATTCCCTTTGCTACCCAATCAGGCTTGCTTATAATTATTGGAAGAACACAGGAGATGTTGCCCCATTTGATGAAAATTGGGTAAAAGCGATCAAATCGACACTCAAAGTTTTCAGGGATCAACAACAAAAAGACGGTAAAAACCCATATACTTTTCAAAGAACAACACAGTTTGCCACTGACACAAGGCCATTAAGAGGTGCTGGATATCCAGTAAAACCAGTTGGCCTTGTTTGTTCTGCTTTCAGACCAAGTGACGATGCAACTGTTTTTTCTTTCCTTATTCCGTCTAACTTTTTTATTGTAGCCAGTATGAATCAGGCTGCAGAAATGTTAGAGGCTATTAAAAAAGATACTGCGACTGCAAAAGAATTAAGAGATTTAGGAAATGAAGTAAACAAAGCTATTAAAGAACATGCAGTGGTTAAACATCCTAAATATGGTGACATTTTTGCATTTGAAGTAGATGGTTTTGGAGGTCATTTGCTTATGGATGATTCGAATGTACCAAGTTTATTAAGTCTTCCATATTTAGATGCTATAGACGTAAATGATCCAACGTATCAGAATACCCGGAAATTCATCCTTTCAGAAGATAACCCGTTTTTCTTCAAAGGAAAAGCTGCCGAAGGAGTCGGAGGACCACATTGTGGGATGGATATGATCTGGCCAATGTCTCTTGTAATGAGGGCTTATACAACTTCTGACCAAAATGAAATAAAAGAATGTATCAGAATGCTTAAAGGATCACATGGTGATACTGGTTTTATGCACGAATCTTTCCATAAAGATGATGCTAAAAACTTCACAAGATCCTGGTTTGCGTGGACAAATACTTTGTTCGGAGAATTGTTATGGGATACGTATAAAAAGAATCCAAAATTACTGGAACTGTAATAATTTACCGACTTTTTAAATTCTTATAAAATGATAAAATTTCACAAGAATATTGTTCTTGCAGCCCTTTCTATGTCATTTTTTGGCTATAATGTGGCAGCACAGAAATCAGGCGGTGGTCTTTCAAAAGGGAAATATACAGCTTTGGTAAATCCGTTTATCGGAACAGCACCTTTGCTTGATACCAAAATAATAGGATATACGCCTCCGGCAGATATGCGTGTTTGGGCAGGTTTGGTATTTCCGGGGTCATCAGTGCCTAATGCTATGGTGCAGTTAAGTCCTATGACAAAATACAGATCGGGTGCAGGATACGAGTATGAAGACACCGATATTTTAGGGTTTACGCACACCAATAAAGGACATTGGAATTTGTGTCATATTCCGCTTTTGCCGGTTCCGGACGGAGCAGCTTTCCCATACAAATCATCTTTTAGTCACGATCAGGAAAAAGCAAGCCCTGCTTATTATGAAGTATATTTAAAAGAGTATAATGTTCAGGTAAAGCTAACATCAACTTTACGTTGCGGTGTACATGAATATACTTTTAAAAACAATAAAGGCAGAAAAGTACTTTTTGATTTAGGAAGAGCGAATAACCGTGTAGATGACTGGCAGATTAAACAGGAAGGATCAAATGCAGTAAGTGGTTTTCAAAGAACCGGAGGCGAAAAAATATACTTTTATGCGACCTTAAGCAGTCCAATTGAAAAGCTAGACACCAAAGATCTTGCTAAAAGCGGTGGCTATACCTTAGTAAATATTAAAGATGGAGACACTAAACCGGTTACAGTAAAAATTGCCTTATCGTTTGTAAGTGTCGAAAATGCAACTGAAAATTTGAAAGCTGAAGTAGGAGAAAAAAGTCTGTCAAAAGTTTTTAATGAAGGAAGTACGCTGTGGGAAAATCTTCTTTCTAAAATTCAGGTTAAAGGCGGTACTGAACAACAGAATGTTATGTTTTACAGTATGCTTTACAGATCGTTTTTATGGCCTGCCTTACGAAGCGATGTAAACGGTCAGTTTACGGATGATGCCGGAAAAGTACGTAAAGAAAATTACCATTATTATACACTTCCTTCATTGTGGGATGATTATAGAAATAAATTGGTTTTATTGAGTATTTTTTCACCTGAAGTCACCGCTGATATTATTAGCTCTATGATTAACGAAGGAGAGATTAAAGGCTTTATGCCTACATTTTTCCATGGAGACCACGCAGCATCTTTTATTGCAGGTTCTTACATGCGTGGAATTAGAAATTATGATGTTAAAAAAGCCTATGAATTATTATTGAATAATGCGTATAAAGAAGGTGGAACAAGACCTCATATCTCAGAATATATTGCAAAAGGGTATGTTCCTGAACAGGATATTAAGGATCCAAAAATAGAGACAAAAGGAAATGCAGGGGTTACTAAAACTTTGGAATATGCTTACGATGATCACGCACTTTCATTATTAGCTAAAGAGCTAAATGACACAGAACATTATAACGATTTGGTTAAACGTTCTAAAAATTATGAAAACGTATTTGATGAATCGACTACTTTCATGAGAGGAAAACTTGAAGATGGAAAATGGGTTACGCCATTTAACCCTGAATTTCCGTACTATGAGTACATGTACAGGGAAGCAAATGCATGGAACGTATCTTTTTATGTACCACACGATATGCCTGGATTGGTCAAGCTTTATGGAGGAGACAAACCTTTTGAAGCTAAACTGGATGAATTGTTTACAAAACCATGGAATCCAAATTATATTGCCTGGAATATTTCCGGATTTATAGGACAGTATTGTCATGGAAATCAGCCGGCTCATGAAGCTCCGTTTTCGTATTATTTTGTAAACAAACCTGAAAAGTCGCAAAAGAGAATTGACGAGATATTAGCAACAATGTATGGGATTGGTCCTGAAAAACTTGCCCTGAGTGGTATGGATGATGCGGGTGAAATGTCTTCGTGGTATGTGTTTGGAGCACTTGGACTTTACCCGTTATCGCCTGCCGATCCGGAATATATTGTAACAGTTCCAATTTTTAAGGAAGTGGTCTGGACAACACCTGCCGGAAAAAAAGTGACAATAAAAAATCCTAATGAAAAAAGAGATTTAGAAGCCATTAAAGTAAATGGTTCTAAAATTGACGGTTACTTCATTCCGCATGATTTGTTTAAAAATGGCGGTGATATACAAGTTATAACCAAATAATAAAATTAAATAAAATGTAGAAGCCGTTTCAAAATATGTTTTGGAACGGCTTCTTTTTTGCATTTATAACGAATTAAAATCCGTTTACTCTTTATTTGAGTTTAAATCATTTTTATTTTCATCATTAGTACTATCGTCGTCTTTATTTGTGATATTTTCCTGCTTCTCTGATTGTGTTTTATTAGTTTCAAAATCATTTTCAGGGTGTTTAAGATCTTCAATAAATTCTTCCTGATATTGATATGGATCTTCATCTCTCGCATAATTATCATTGTCAACGAGTGTATTTTGATCTATATAATCAGGATCACTTTCTCCAAATTCGGTTTTATTTTCTTTATTAGCTGCCGGCTGAGAATGAGTTTCATTTTGAATATCACTACCATCAACAAGTGTATTTTGATCAATAAAATCCGGATCTGTTTGGCCATATTCGTTGTTGTTTTGATTTTCCATGATATTGTTGTTTTAGAATATTATTTGTTTTAGTCTCTTTTGACTTTACTATTTTACAAATTTATTCTAAAGAATTGATGGAGGTATTACAGAAAAATAACTTATAGTTCCATAATTAATAGGAACTTATTCAAAGACAAATACTTTAAATAAAAAATATCTGGGATTTAACTTATAATTGAAATAATCATTTTATTTTTTAAATTAATGTAATTTATTTAGTAGTTGGATAGCGAAAAATTATATATTTGTTACTTTACTAAATCGTTTTACTATATTCGGATCCTTAGGAAAATAAAAACTACTAACTAACCACCTTATTATGAATAAAATACTTTTATGGTCCATTACCGCTGCTTTGGCCGGTTTCTTATTTGGATTTGATACCGTTGTAATTTCCGGAGCTGATAAAAAATTACAGGAATTATGGCAAACTTCAGATGTTTTTCATGGATCTGTAGTAATGGCAATGGCTTTATGGGGAACAGTTTTGGGAGCTATCTTTGGAGGTATTCCAACCAATACCTTAGGAAGAAAGAAAACACTGATCTGGATTGGTATTTTATTCTTAGGTTCTGCCATAGGATCTGCTTTTTCAAATGGTCCGTGGACTTTTGCATTTTTCCGCTTTTTGGGTGGATTAGGAATAGGAGCGTCAACGATTGCTGCACCGGCATATGTTTCTGAAATTGCTCCTGCAAAAGATCGCGGAAGATTAGTATCATTATATCAGTTTAATATTGTACTGGGAATTTTAATGGCTTTTTTATCTAATTATTTGTTGAGAGATGCTGGTGAAAACGCATGGCGATGGATGGTTGGAGTGATGGCTTTCCCGGCTTTTTTTTATACTGTTATTGTTTTTACTATTCCGGAAAGTCCAAGATGGCTTTTGTCAAAATCAAGAATTGCTGATGCTAAGGCTATTTTAGAAAAAATTGACCCTACAGCAAAAATTGAAGATTTAATGCAGGAAATGCATATTGGAGAAAGTGACAATGAAGCAATAAAAGGGGAAACAATATTTTTAAAGAAATACAGATTTCCGCTACTTTTGGCTTTCTTAATAGCGCTGTTTAATCAATTTTCTGGTATAAATGCATTTTTATATTATGCCCCAAGGATTTTTGCCGAAGCAGGACTAGAAGAAAGTGCTGCATTAATAAGCAGTGTAGGAATTGGAATCACGAATCTTGTATTTACACTATTTGGAGTATTTCTGATTGATGTTTTAGGGAGAAAAGTGTTAATGTATATTGGCTCTATTGGTTATATTATTTCTTTAGGACTTGTATCAGTTGCTTTTTTCTTAAAATGGCAGGGTATGCAGGTTCCTCTTTTTCTGTTTTTGTTTATTGCTTCACATGCGATTGGTCAGGGTGCTGTGATTTGGGTTTTTATTTCTGAGATATTCCCTAATCATTTAAGAGCCAGTGGTCAGGCCTTTGGTTCTTCTACGCATTGGGTTTTAGCAGCGATTATTCCATCTGCGATCCCTTTTTTATTTTCGACAATTGGTGCGGGAGTTGTTTTCCTGATTTTTGCTGTGATGATGGTATTTCAATTGCTTTTTGTGATTTTTATAATGCCAGAAACTAAAGGAAAATCTTTGGAGGAACTTCAGGAAACGATTTTAAAGAAGTAATAAATTGATTAAAATTTGTAATCATATAACAATAGAACATTAAAGTAATTAAATATTTTTTTGATTTATAAACCTTAACAATTGCAAGTTTTAACTATTTTAGTTTTATTTTTTTGGAGTTATAAATCAGATAAAAAAGCACTTGAAAATTTAATAAATGAAACTTAAAAATATATTCTTTTTCCTCATTTTTTGCACATCCGGTATGCTGAAAGCTGCAGTAATTGATACTGTCCAAACATTCAGCAAGTCCATGGAGAAGCAGATTAAAGCAATAGTAATTACGCCGGATAGCTATTCAAAAGGAAAACAGTTTCCGGTAGTTTACCTATTGCATGGCTTTAGTGATAATTATAAAGCGTATGTTACGAAAATGCAGGGAATAGAAAAATGGGCGGATACTTATGATATCATAATTGTATGTCCTGATGGAGGATTTAGCAGCTGGTATTTTGACAGTCCTGTTGATCATAAAACGAAGTATGAAACCTATATTTCTAACGAACTGGTAAACTGGGTAGACAAGAATTACAAAACTATAAAAAATAGTAACGCAAGAGCCATAACCGGTCTGAGTATGGGAGGACATGGTGCACTTTATTTAGCGCTACGCCATCAGGATGTTTTTGGAGCAGCGGGAAGTATGAGCGGAGGTGTCGATTTTCGTCCTTTTCCTGATAATTGGGACATTCCTAAACGTTTGGGAAAATATTCTGAGAATCCTGAAAATTGGGAGAAAAATACAGTTGTAAATCTGTTGAATTTATATAAACCAAAAGGTTTAGCACTGATTATTGACTGTGGAACAGAAGATTTCTTCTATGCTGTAAATACAAATTTGCATGAGAAATTGAGATACCTAAATATTTCGCATGATTTTATCAGTCGTCCCGGGGCTCATGATTGGAATTACTGGAGTAATTCTATTAAGTTTCAGTTATTGTTTTTTAATAATTTCTTTAAAAAAAATATCTAAAATAGTCTTGAATTAAATGAATCTTGGATAATAAATAGATTAATTATTCAAAAGGATCATTTTAGTTTCAGAGTTAAAGCTAACCTCAATGGAGTCTTTATATTTTTTCTTAATTGTAAGGCCATTTTGAGGCTCATTCAGTTTTAATTTATATAATTTAGAATCTATTTTTAACAATACCAATTCTTTATCTTTTGATTTTAAGTAACCATAATACTGGAGTGCAGGCCAGCTGATATTGGTCTGTTTTTTTTGTACAGGCTGAACTATTGCTTTTTTGACAGAATTATAACTGATGGCTTTTTTGCTAACGGCTACAATGGCAGTTTTTTGAAATTCTTTATTCAGAAAGGGATCCCGATTTATTTTTTCTAATTCAAAAGTATCTTTATTGATTTGTTTGATCGATACATTATATTTTTGATCCTGGATTGTATTACTAACTTCACTGTCTGCAAATTGACGGTAAAGCGCTCTGTAGCCTGCAGTTCCCCATAAGCCTAAAACTACCAGAATTAGTATTATATTAATTTTCTTTTTAGCCATTTTAATTTACAGTAAATTTATATCCTGTGCTGTTAGTGCCACTATTACCGGCCCCATCAATAGCTCTTACCCTCCAATAATATATTCCGGTTGTGGTAAATGTTCTTTGAAGTGATGTTGAGTTACTGTTTTGTGTTTGAATATTAGTATTAAAATCGCTGTCATTTGCAAATTCTACTATGTAAGTAACAGGCGATTTAGAAGTGCCAACATCAGCAGCTATGCTCCAGGTAAAAGTGATATTAGAATTGACTGTTTGAGTTGAATTGTCTGCGGGTAATGAGTTTTTTGGCTGATTAGGAATAGTGGTGTCAATATTAAATTTTCTAAAAGAGTATTGTCTGGTTTCACTTTCATCATTTTTAGCAGTTAAACGCCATTCATAATTTCCATCTGATAAAGTGATCAGGTCAAGTTTGATACCTGTGTCAGTTAAATTTGATTTTGAGAATACCTCCTCATTTGTCGCTGTATTTATGACTTTAACATTATAGCTAGTGGCTTTGTCAAGAGCTTTCCAGGTTAGGGCAATATCAATAAAATTAAAAAATTCATTATTTTCAGGACTTGATAAAACAACTTGTTGATTAGTTAAATCATCAGGGATGACAGTTGAAAAATTAGTAGGAGATGAATAAATAGATTCATAAGCATAATTTTCACCTCTTACACTCCAACTATAACTTCCTGTTTCCAGAGGTAAGGTTAAATTGGTCTTTTCAGTTAGTGAATCAAGCAATAAAATCTCGTCTTCATATATCTGAATTCGATATTTATCAGCTCCCTCAAGACTGGCCCATTTAAAATTTACGACATTACTTTCTATGGTTGTATCTTCTGTTGGAGAAATAATCTGAACAGTATTATCACTAATGTCTTCTTCCAAAATATCATCACATGAATAAGTAAGGATTGCTAATGCAATGAATATTAATTTATTTATTGTTTTCATAGTTTTGAAAAATCATTTTTAGATGTAAAACTTCAGACTTGTTATTCTTTTTGGTTGTGTAGAAATTCATACTCACCATTCTGGAAAGGCTGAATTTTTTTTCAAAATCATAGGCCAGAGCCAGAAGCTGATTACTGTTTCCTGTTACGTCCAGCTGATTGGTGATAATATGATAATCATCTTCAGGGAAATCGTGTATGGGCTTCAGGTCACTTATTGAAACAGCAGGAGCATTTTCTGATGCAAAACTTACTATGCCTTGCTGTACCATTTCTTTTGTGGTTCCTTCCTTTCCAATAATTTTATCTAAATAGGCAATGTCTTTGGTTAGGCCATCTGTGTTTTTTGCTTTTTTGTTAATATCATCAGCTTTTTTCGAAAGTATTCTATATTCACAAATTACATCAAATAAAGTATGAAATGATCTTTTATAGGCTGTTATTGACAGTATACAAAAAAGGACGCCCAAGGCATAAAATTTTTGTTTATAGGAATAGTTTTCAAACATTTTTAATCGCTATTTTTATTTCAAAAATGGTTTTGTTTTTCTTGTCTTTTTTTAAGCTGATAATTTCAAAACGCTGCAGCCATTTCATTTTTTTTAAATCTTCCAGCCAGTTATTAAAGGATGCTTCCTGAAAAGTTTCTCCTTTAATGATAATGGTTTTAGTTTCAAAAAAGGCTTTTTTGTTTTCTTTGTACTCTTCCTTTAGCGGAATGATATTTAATTCGTTTAAAGAAACATTTGAAGGTATCGATTGGATGATTTCGTATCCGTAATAAGAGAGAAATTTAGAAGACAAAACTCCGGATTCTTTTAAAATGCTGAGTTTTTTTTCTTTTTGAGCTTCTAAATCCAATATCAATTGATAGGACTGATTTGAGTATACTGTCTGCAGATTCAATTCGGAATTTTTTGTTCCATAATACTGAATCATAAAATAGCTGACTAATAACGAAGTTAGAAAGCTTATTAGTATGGCAACGCCAAAAATTCCAAAAGCTTTTTTATAAATTAATTCTTCACTGTTTAGAGTTGGATTTGTAGTTTTTGAAACTTCATTAGGTTTAACAAAAAAATGAATAATGGCACCGTACAAAGGTAAAAAGACATTAGAAACAGTTTCTTCTCCAACCTCATAATTGATTGATTTGATCTCTTCATTTTGTTTGCTGAAACTAACGAGTTTTTCATTTTCAAATTCTAATCGTAAATCAGTGGAAAACAAGGTATCTTTTTTCACGACATTATTAAGTAAGGCCGCCAAAAATGAACCAATGTAAACATCAATTACCTGAAATCCTTTTTTTTGAAATTTCGAAATGGTTTCCTCAACAATGTTTTTTCTGCAGAAACTAATAAAATTAGATTTTAGTCCTTTTAAATCAGTAAAATAAATAGCATTATGGTCAATGTTTTTTTGCCAGCTTACATCAGCTTCATTATCAAAATCGATTTCTTTATTTAAAACTCCTTTTCCTTCGATAACAATTAAAACAGGCAGTTTTTTATCTGTTGATTTGTTTAATTCTTCAAGGGTTTCAAAAGTCTGTTTAGTGACTATAGAAATCTTGTTTGCTTTCTTTTTAATAGTCAGCAAATTATAGATATCATAATCTTCTCTTTTGATTACACCAACAACATTTAAGTCGGTTATTTTTATAAATTTAGATAAAGTAGCTAACATTAATAAATAACCGTTGGTTTAATAAAAATATGAAGTTTAGAATCACTTTTGCCTTTTTTTCTACTGCTAAAAAACCATTTGATAACAGGGATTCTTGATATTAAGGGAGTCCCAGTTCCTGAGTTTTCTTTTTTCAGTTCATCTAAACCGCCCAACAAAATCATTTCACCATTTTTAACCCTAACCAAAGATTCAAACTTTTGAGTAGCTTTTCCGGGAGGAGCATCTTCACCGGCTCTGGCTAAAAAGGAACTTTTTTCTACAGCAATAGTCAAGGTTACGTTTTCATCGGTAGAAACGTATGGTTTTATCGATACACTTAAATTAGCATCGGTTGATTTCCATGTTCCGGAATTTAAGATATCATTTCCGATGTTGCTGTTTATTAGTCGGTTATTTTGTTCAAAATAATAGCTGGTTTCTCCAATTGACAGTTTTGCTTCGTGTCCGCTTATGGTGGCTATCTTAGGTGTAGATTCAATTTTTAGAGCCGAATTACTTTCTAAAAGTTTCAGGTTGAGATAGAATGATTCGGTTACTTTTCCTAATTTAAAAAGACCAAAACCATTAAAAGCATCAATTAAGCTATTTACGGAAGTGCCATTTAAAGTCATATCAGAGTTGGGAAATAATACTCCGCCGGTCTGAACCGAATTTATTTTGTCTAAGCCCGCTTTCATTCCGGTCTGAATGTCATAGGATTTATTATATTGTACGATGATAACTTCAATTTGTACCATCGGCACAACCTTATCAATTTGCTTGATGTATACTTTTAATTCTTCCAGGATAGATCTTGATCCCGAAACAATTAATCCGTTTAACTCTATAAATTCTTTTATTTCTAATTTTTCCGAAAAGACTTTTGGTAATGTATTGATGATAGATTCAATCGATCTGTTTTCTAACTGGATCATTTCGGTTATTCTTAATCCTTCCGTAGCTTCTTCACCAATTAAATATAAATTATCTTGTTTTTTAAAAGTATATTTTTTCCCTTTAAAGATGTTTGCCAGCAATTCATCAAAGGTAATGTTGTCAGCAGAAAGTGTCGTTTTTTCGTTTTCGGGCTTATTGTATAAAAAATAATTAATGTGCAGTTTTTCTGCTGCTTCGGTTAATAAATCAGAAGCATCGGCCATGTATGCATTAACCTGTAAAAAACCATTTTTATTGATATTTACTTCATAAAAACCGGGAACTCCAAGACCTACTTTTGGTTGTTTTGCTTTAGCATTGGTGCTTACTGTATTTATATTGGCAATTGTGTTTTTTTGTAGAAAATAAAATCCGTTGTCATCTTTAACAGCAGATAAATCGTTTGATTTTGCCATCATCTCAATCACCTGATCGAAAGAACGATTCAGGATATAAGAAGAAATCCGGATGTTTTTTATATCCTGTGCGAGAATCACATTCTTGCCCGATTTATCAATAATCGCTTTGGCTACGGCGGATAAAGTGTCGTTTTCTACTCTTACTGATAAAAAGTCATTTTCAGGATTGTACGTAACATCTATAATTTTAGGTTGCTTTTTTGGAACAACAGTTATAATTTTTCTTTTTTTGAAAATTATGATATTGTTCATAAAGGAAACTTCAAGATCATATTTCTGAGCAAGATGAATGAAAACATCTTTTACCGTAACATCAAAGAAATTATTGGCTACAGGCTGGTTCAGTTCTATATCAACGTCAATATTTAGCTGATGTTCCTCTGCTATTGAAGAAATAAAATCATGAAGGGTAAGTCCTGAAACATCAATTTTAATAGTTTCATTTAATCCTTTTTTTTGTATGGAGAGTTCGTCAAATTTTCTACTTAATTCAACAATATCCTGCTGGGCTACAAGAATGTTGGTAAAAAATAACGCAGTTAGTACGCAAAGAACCTGTTTAAGCATTTATTATATGTTTATTAAAATTGAATATATTTCTTCCAGAGAAGTTTCTCCGACGGCTAAAATCTCAAATGCTTTTTCGGGCAGTGATTTATAGCTCTTATCATTATTATATAATTTGGTAATTGTATTATTTTTGATTGCTTCGGCAATTTTGTTGTCAATATTTAATATTTCGTAAATAGCTGTTCTTCCTTTATAACCTGTATGAAAACATTGATTGCAGCCCACAGGTTTGTAATAAGAGGAGATTTCAAAAGGAAATTTAAAATTGAGAGGAAAATCTTTAGGATTGCTGATTGTTTCTTTTTTGCAGTTATCGCAAAGTTTTCTAACCAGTCGCTGGGCTACAGACAAATTAAGGGTTTCGGCAATTAAGTAGGAGGGAACTCCCATGTCAATCAGCCTTGATATTGTTCCTATTGCTGAATTAGTGTGGATAGTTGATAAAACCAAATGTCCCGTCAATGAAGCACGAATTGCCATTAAAGCAGTTTCTGAGTCACGAATTTCTCCCAGCATGATTACATCAGGATCCTGACGTAAAAAAGATTTTAATGCAGAAGAAAATGTTAAGCCAATATCTTCCTTAAGCTGTACCTGATTAATTCCTTTTAAAGTATATTCAATAGGATCTTCAACGGTTACAATATTTCTTCGGCTATCGTTGAGTAATCTTAAAGTAGCATAAAGTGTGGTGGTTTTTCCTGAACCGGTTGGACCGCTTATCAAAATAATTCCGTTAGGTTTTTTTACAGCTTCAAGGTAGCTTTCTAATTCTTCTTTTTGAAGTCCTAAAGTACTCAGGTCTATATTTGATGCATCCTGACCTAAAAGACGCATTACTATTTTTTCTCCAAATAATGTTGGTAAAATAGAAACCCTGATATCAAATGATTCATTGGTAATTCTTCCGTCTTGTGGAAGCCTTTTTTCGGTAATGTTTAATTTAGCTTTAATCTTGACCTTGTTAACTAATTCAAGATAATTATCCCGTTCTATTTTATAGCGTTCAATTAATTGACCGTCAATCCTGAACCGAATTCGGGATGAATCTTCATAAACTTCAAAATGAATATCGCTGCATTTTAAGGATTTTGCTTCGGTAAGCAGGTTTTCAAGAAAATCGCCCTTATCTACATTTAAGGATTTGTTTGAAGTTAGGGCTCTTTCCTTTCGGTAATATATAGACAATGCTTTTTCTATTTCGGCAGCATTTACAGGATGAAAAACAATGTTTTTTCCCAAAAACAATTCTAATTCGTCTTTAGCGTCTTCATTATTATTAGCATCATCAACGTATAATTCTAAAGTGTTCTCAAGTAATGTTTTTGGCAAAACACGATACTGGTTGGCCAAATCATTAGAAACAGTATGCTGTATTTCAGGAAGGATTTTGATTTCTTGTTCCATTATAATAAAGTGATTTTCTGAAAATCAATTAAGCTGTCTTTCAATAGTATAATGAATAAAAATAAAGCCGAAAACCCTGCTAACGGAACACTTTCTTCTTTAATAAACTTCTTCAGTCCCAATTGCATCAAAATCGCAAATAGCATGGATAAAATAAAATATAAAATATAATTTTTTAATAAAAACAGGGGAGTAATAGCCACGTAGAATAACAAGTCCCCTAATCCGAAATAATGTTCGAACGGGTTCAGAAATTTTTTAGATTTCAAACTCATATAAAGTGTTAGTATGCCTAATGTAATGAAGAAGAAACCTGTATTGAAAAGGAATATTTCTACTAAATCATATTTTTTTAAAGGAACTATAAGAAAGGATATACCAAAGATTACGATAGGTAAGATGATATGAATTCTTCTGTATTTTATGTCCTGAAAAAAAATAAGTATTAAACAGCATAACAAAATTGCTGGGGCTATTTTCAATTTATTCTTTTGTTACTTCCGTTAATATTTTTTTACTGTCAATTTCCCAGGTATTAAAACTGCCATCACCGTCCAGATCAGATGTAGCTGTTGCTCTGGCAGAAAACGAATCATTAGAAGCTTCTAAAATTTCTATTTTATAAACTGCCTGTCCGCCTTCTTCAACTGTTTTTTCCTGTTCAAAACCAATTTCTTCTAAACTGCCTGAATATTTTGAATGCCTGTAGAAATAACTTTTTTCCAACCCGTAAACCTGATTTAGCATGGCTTGGGCTTCAATAGCTTTTGCCTGCCCAATTACTGAAGTTTGATTTGGTAATACCATTAGCAATAAAATACCAATGATGCACAAAACAATTAAAATTTCTGTTAAAGAGTATGCTTTAACATTTAGTTTCTTATTTAATTTATAATATTCTCTAAGCTTATTTAACATTTATGTGCTTTTTTCTGTGTTAAAATCTGTTAATTAATAGGTCGCAAAAATACAAATTGAATCGAAATAACTGCTATTTATTTATAATTTTACTTAAGTCAAACATTGGTGCATACATAGACACCATAATAACGCCAACAATTGCTCCGATTACAATAATAATCATGGGTTCCAGAATCACTCCGATCATTTTTGTCTGATGGCTTATTTCTTCATTATATTGTTCGGTTAACCTTTCAAACATAGTTTCCAGCTGATTTACCTGTTCGGCAACTTCTACCATAGAAACCATTTTATTTTCGAAAACCGTATGCTTTTTTAAGCTTTCATTTAAAGAGGCTCCTCTTGTAATATCTTCTTTTATTTGGTTAATAGCGATTTCAATCGGATAAAAACCAATCATTTTTGCCGTTAAGGTTAGTGAATTGATTAGCGTTGTTTTTGAGGTAATCAACAAGTTCATGGCCTGACAAAACCGTGAAATGTAAATTTTCCGAATCAGGTTTCCGAAGTATGGAATTTTCAGGACCATATTTGTGGTAAACGATCTGTAGCTGTTTTTGTCTTTGAATAACATATGAATGGCAATCAAACCGACAATAATTCCAATGACAACAGAAAAAATAAGTCCGGAATGATTTGATATTTTCAGAATAATCTGTGTGCTTTTTGGCAGTTCGCTTCCAAATTGTTTAAAGACCGAACTAAACATAGGAACTACTTTGTTCAGCATGAAATAAAGGACCAAAACGGTAACCAGCATCACAATTGTCGGATAAGTCATTACCGATATGATTTGCCTTTTCATCTGAATTTTTCGGTTGAAATATTTTTGCAATTCCCCTAAAACTTCTTCTAATTTTCTGGTTTCCTCACCAATCTGAATACTGTAATATTCATAAGGTGAAAACTGGTTGGTTTCAAGCATCGATTCGTAAATACTTCTTCCCTCAACGACTTTTTCCTTGATTTGCAGAATAAGCTCTTTCTCAAATTTATTATTAGACTGATTGCCCAGAATTTCTAATGCCTTTTTAAAATCAACTCCTGATCGCAAAAGCATTCCTAATTCTCTGTAGAAAATCTCCTTTTTTTTATCAGAAAGTTTTTTAGAAAACTGAAAAGAACCGGTTTCAATCCTGAAATCTTTTTTCTCAGCCTTTGGGGCTTTGTATGTCGTTAAATCAAAACTCATTTTTTAATTGTTTGTAATAATTCATTAGGATATACTCTCTTATAAAATCGTAAATCCATTTCCTTTTCGTTTGATTCTATGTTTAATTTTATTTTTTGAAAAACAAATTGTTCCGATTTGCTTTTTACGGTGTCCATTATCATTCGGTTCAGTTTTATTCGGAATGTATCAATGAAAGTTTCACTGTTTCTCAGGATATAATCGTCTGAGAACTGATACAAAACTCTTTCTCCTGCATATCCGTTAAACGCTATTTCAGTTTCATAAACCGTCATTTTTTCCTTTTCAAAAATATCTTTGTTCAAACTATAAGTTAATCTATTCAAATCATTTACTAATTGATTCTGATTTTTAAAGTCCAGCATCCTTCCGGAAACAATCGAAAAAATAACGAACAAAATTCCCATGATAATAGCCGTTATGGCCATACCAACAACCGCTTCGATAATGGAAAAAGCGGGTACATATTTTGAATTGTCATGGGCGGATCTGAACATAAAAGCTTTTTTGAAACCTGAATTGTGTACTGTCTTTATAGTCGATCGAAATCTTTTTAAGTTCAGGATTGATATTTTCTTCTTCTATCAAAAGGTTTTCATCTTCACTTTCGTTAGACAATGAATCACTTTTTAGTTGTGATAAATAAAAAAGCTCATTGACCTTATTCTGGGTGCTGTAAAATTTGGCAGAAGTTTTTGGCGTGTAAACCGAAGCAAAAATCATGACGGCAAAATACAGGCAGATCGAGATAATGGTCAGGGCAATAACCGATTCTAATATGGAGTTGGCTGCGGGTTTATAATACTTTTTTGATAACACCATACGTTGTTTTTTGAGTGTTAAACAATGGAATCGAAATATAATAATCAGGACGTTTTTCAGTATTGATTTCAATATCAGTGATCAGATTTTCATAGGAAGAAGAACTGGTTTTCAGAAAAAACCGATTCGTATAAACCGAACCGTAAACATTGCTTCTGAGCATGAGTTTCCCGCTGCAGTACAAATCGCCAAACAGCAGTCCGTCTTCCTCTATTTCAATTGTATTTTTATCAATCATATCCGTTGTGCTGCCAAACAGAACAACAGCGCCGGTTATCTGGCATCCTTTTTTTATTTTTATTTTAGATGCTTCGGTGCTTTCATTATACACGCAAATTACCGATGGATAGTTTAAGGTAACCTTTTCTTCTAATTCAATTCCTTTGATTGCAAATGCCTGAACAGTACCTTTAAAACCTTCTTCAAAAGTTATTTTCGGGGCCATTAAAATAACATCTTCCAGAACTGCATTTTTTTTAACCCGGATAGAATCTTCAGAGCGTAAAATGAAATTACCTTTGAAGATGATATTTCCTAAAGTCGATTTTACCTGAATTTCTTTGGTGGCATTAAAAAAAGAATTGTAGTACAAGGAGTCTTTTGGTTTTTCTACTTCGGAGAGTTTTATTTTTTCAGACTTTATGCCTTGAAATATCTTTTTGAAATCAGGATTTATTTCGGGTAAAAAAGGTTCTGAAATAGTCTTTTCTCCTTTTACAACAAGCTGATTCAGATTGTTGTTGATATAAGACGTTTCAATAAAAGGACTTGGAAGCTGATTATTACCTATCAGTTTTACTTTTCCGGAATAGTAAAGTGATTTTGATAAGTTGGTCAGATAAATGGCATTTTTATCTGTATTTCGTGCGCCAACAAAATGTACAGATGAAACCGTGTCATTTGAAACATAGGACCTGGCTAAAACCAAAGACAGCAGCCCGTATGGTTTTGTTTCGTAGCTTCCTTCGATTCCTGAGTTTTCGTCTTTTTCAATTTCTGTTGGAATAGTTTTATTGCCCAAAGCAAAATTTAAAACCGATTGATTCTGGATATAAAGTTCTTCCTGCAGGTTGTAATACAAATTAAGCTGACTGAACAGATTTGAAAAATACAACAGCGCTCCGCAAATAATAGAAACAATCAGGCAAATATAAATAGCGTACAACAAACTATGGGCCTTAACCATTATTGAGGAGCTTTATCTTTCTTTTTGAAAAGATTGTTAAAGAATGTAGTGACCTTTGAATCTTTTTTAGGCTGATTTTTGGATTGTTCTTTAGCTGCCTTTTTCGCTTGCTTTTCGGCTTCTTTTTCTACTTTTTGGGCAGCAGCAGCTCTTTCTTTTTCTTTTTTGGTTCTCTCTTTTTCTAATGCTTTTTCTTCTTTTTCTTTGGCTTTATAATTTGCCAGTTTCAAAGCATCAGAAGTAGCTTCTAATTCCTTTTGTGTTTCCTTTACTTTTTCTAATTTGGCATTTTCCTTTTTGATTCGGTATTGTTCAGACTTCGTGAAAATTTCTTTTTGTTTAACGATTACACCTTTTTTATAGGTTGTGATTTCTTTGGTCTCCGTATTGGTCCATTTTCCGGTTTTAAGGTTCGAACTGAATTTTCCGTTTTCAACCAATGTACCGCCTTCATTATATCTTAAATATTTTCCGTGACGTAAGCCTTTATAATAGGTTAGGGTAGTAGCCAACACACCATTTGGATACCAGGTTTTCCATAAACCAATTCGTAGTCCTTCTTTAAACTGCCCTTGTTCTGCCAGCTGATTGCTGTGGTACATTTTTATAAATTTGTCATGAAGCAAAACCCCGGCAAAACCGCCCTGAGCTTCGTGTATAAGACCGCCTTTGAACCAATAATAGGTTTTATGCAGCTTAGGGTCTATTTTTTTATCAGTAGTATAAAATTCGTATCTGAAATCTTTGTCAGAGATTCTTTTTATGGTGTAAGGATCAGCAAAAGAAACTAAGGCAAAGGTTAAAAATAATAATATAAAGCGTTGAATAGTAGTTGTTCTCAATGTACACGGGGCGTTTTTTATAGGCGAAGCAAGATAGTTTTTTTTTATTATCCTGCAAAAATAATTTGTACGTTTGATAGGACTAATATTTTATTAACAAGATGGAAGGAAATAACTAATTTTGAAAATGAAAAAAGGTTTTTATTTCTCGTGTTTCAGTAACTTTGAAATGCCGAATATTGCTGAAAACTGCAATTTTTAAGTTTTTAAATTGCATACAAGTTCTTTTATTTATTGACATTAGCCGGGATTGGATTACTATCCTTTTGGAATGGTAGTACCATCACGACATGGGAAGTCTGAATCGTATCGTTATGGGTTCCAGGGGCAGGAAAAGGATGATGAGATTAGAGGTGGTGAAGGGAATTCTCTTAACTATACCTATCGTATGCATGACCCGAGGATTGGTAGATTTTTTGCGGTGGATCCGCTAGCTAATAAATTTTCATGGAACTCACCTTATGCTTTTAGTGAAAATAGAGTAATGGATGGTATAGAATTGGAAGGGCTTGAATTTGTTAATTTGAATAAAACACTTTTCGTTAATAGAGTAAATTATCTTAAAAATAATCCTATTGCTATAAATCAAAGATTATCTGGAACATGTGTTTTAGCCGCGGTAACATATTTATGGATTAAACATGATAGAAATGGATTTGTCGATACAATGATGAAACTTTATGACACAGGTGAAGCCAAATACAATCAATTTGTATTTCATCCTGGAGATTTACAGGATTTTGATCCAAATGAAAGCGAGTCTTCTCATGAAAAAAAATATACTGCAGATTGGATGATTTTAAGTAGTATACAACAAACTATTAATTCTCAAACTAATCAACCTGACTATAAAGGAAGACCTCATGAAGATACATCTAATGGCGATGGTGTTTTAAATTACTTAATGAGCAAATTTTTAGGTTTTGAATCTGTTAAGACAATTAAACCAAATACTAAGAATACCGGTGAGTTTACTTTAAAACAAATAGATAATAAATATAAGAAAGGATTTGAAATTATATTAGTACTAAGATCTTCTGCTATGAATTCATATAGTCTTAGAAAGTCTGATTTTAATGTAGAAGATAACGAATACCATGCTGTTACTTATCTTGGTGGGCTAACCTATGCTGGAACCAATCAATATGGTAGTAAAACATATACATTTAATATACAAACTTGGGGTAATCCTGTCGGAACCCTGACTTTGACTGAGGGGGGTATAGAAGCTTTACTTAGTAGTTATACACAAGGGAAACCAAATGAAAAAAAAGATAATGAAAAACAAGGTAAAGATGATTCGTCAAAATAATAAATTTATAAACAATTCTATTGTAATCATTTTTTCTTTGTTTATGATAAATTGTATCTATAAAAAAGAAAAAGATTTACGCGAGTTTAATCCAGAAATGACGACAAAATTAGATTTAAATAGAACTCATAGTCTTATTTTGGAGAAATATCATAACAACAAAAGGATTTCTTCTGAAAGGATAAATTTTGAATATAAATTTAAAGTTGATACCTCGTTTTCAAAATTTAAATTAGCAAAATATAGATTTAAATTGAGCAAAAAACTTGATCTTAGTTATGATTATAAAATAGCTATTAATATAAATGATAAAAATTATTTATATTATTTCCAAAATTTTGATTATGATACTGTACATTCAAATAAAAGCATGGGTCTTGCAATTGATTCATATATTTTAAATGGAAAAAAACGTTATTATAGAGACACAAAATTTTATCTAGACCCAGATGACGAGGATATCTCATCTCAACGATAGAGTGAAAATGCTTTCCGTGCCCACAACGATAAGACACAAAAGTATAAAAACTACAACCCTAAAAAGTTGTAGTTTTTTTATTTACATCCTAGGCAATTTTAAGCTCTCACTTAAAATTGTATTTTTGAAAAAAAACAAAAACATGAAAAAACCGAGTCCAATTATACCCTTATTCAATCAATTCATTAAAGAAACCGAAACAGGGAAACGACTCAAAAAGAACGGAGAAAAAATAAAACCAGACTCGATTCAAAACTATAAATATGTATTAAATAATTTAATAAGGTTTTCGAGTGAAACTAAATTTGAATTGCGTATTTGTGATGCTTCCAAGCTGGACAAACGCGAACTGACATCTGAGAAAAGTTACTGGAAAAAATTCTATCAAAAGTTTACAGAATTCTTATATAAAAAAGGTTGTCATGACAATTATGTAGGTGCCAATATCAAAGTAATTCGGGTATTTTTTAACTATCTCAAAAATGACAAGGACTTAAATACAGGCGATTTTCAGCGATTGTTTTATGTGCGCAAAGAAGAAATTGAAATTTTTGTACTCTCACCGGAACAGCTCAAATTTCTAATTCACGACAAAGAATTCGAACAAACACTTATTCCGAGTTACAAACGTATTAAGGATATTTTTGTTTTTGGCTGTACCACTGGTTTGCGCTACTCAGATATTTTTTTGTTAACGAATAAAAACTTCGAAAAAATAGAGGGTGAATGGTATTTAAAACTGAAATCCAAGAAAACTAAAACCTTTAGCTTTATCAAATTATCTGCTTATGCCGTAACTATTTTCCAGCGTTACACAATATCAAACAATAAAGCCACTCTTTTTGGGAATACAAGCTTATTCAATTTCAACAAAAGTTTAAAACAAATTGGGGAACTTGCCGGTTTTACAACCCCAATAGAAGTTTCCAGAGAGAAACAGGGCAAAACGCAACGCATCACCAAAAAGACAGACACTGCTAAAAATCGATTTTGCGATAAAATGAGTTCGCATATGATGCGAAGAACTGCTATTACAACCTTATTAATTTTAGGTATGCCGGAACATTTAGTCCGCAAAATCAGCGGGCATAGTCATGCCAGTACTTCTTTTAATCGTTATGTACATTATGCACAGGCTTATATGGATAAGGAAATTGAGATGGTTCATAGCAAGCTGGAGAGTTATTAAATTAAAAAACTACAACTTTTTTAAGGTTGTAGTTTTAATACTTTGTGGCTCATTGTTGCGGGCACAGAATGCAATTCTGCGCTATCGTTGCGTTGATATATCTGCGCCATCTGGTTTTCTGTAAATGTATTATCAAATAATTAGCCACCAACACATCTGATACGTTATCCATTATCTCAGAATCACCAAATTTCATAGATTCGTTCAAAATTGGAATCAACAAAAAAAATCTTCATATTAGAATTTCTCTTAATTTTGACAATTCTTAAATAATGTACTTCATTCAAGTCTCTTTCTAATTTTATTAAAAACTCATAAAAAAGATTTGAAAGATTAGTATCCTTTAACTCCAAGGTTCTTTTGTATCTAATTTTATAAGTATTAATGACATCATTAATTGCCAGTTTATTAGTATTTAATTCTATTTCAATAGTATTAAGCTCCTGGTTATTAACAAGTCCTTTTTTCAAAAGCAATTTTTTAACCCATTTTATTTCTTCCATTATTTTTTTGGTGTTACTTCTTTCGGTTTTGCGTCAGTTACAACTCCTGCTAACCATTCTGCCTCTCCCATCAGCGAAGCTGTAAAAGATATATTTGGAATTATATCTTTTCCTATAGTAAAAGTTTTAGTTAAAATTATACCATTTGATGTGCCTTTTGGCCCTTTTGCAAAATTGAGTGCCATATTTTTATCTGATGTCCATGATGTCCATATACTATAATTATCACCCATAGCATGATCATCCATATCAGAGTGAGCCACCCCTTTAAACTCAGGCAATAGTCCTTTTGGAATAGCAACTCCCATTTTTGCTTGATTATATTGTTGTAAGTTATCAGATGAAACACCTCTATACAATGTAATTTTTTCATTGTTTTTTTTATCATCCTTAAATTTCTCCTTTATAACAGAACTAGGTACCGAAACTGGTTTAGAACTCGGTTTAATTTCATTAAGAGGAACAAAATTTGGAGGAAATGGTATTTCATTAGTTCTACCTCCATAATTTGGACTCATTGTATCTGTTAATAACATTGCAGCTAATCCTATTCCCTGAGCCAGAGTTGTAGCTAAACTTGAAGCTGTAACAGAGCTAGTCGAAGTTACTACATTTGGGTTTTTCCAAACAACTTGAAGTACTACCTCAGTTGATTCTGCGACTACTTTTTGTGCAGGTTCCAACCCTTCTAACTCTCCAGAATCAATTACCCTATTACCACTAAAGGCATATGGAGAATAAAACGGGTAGCGTGACTCAAGCGGATCTCTCCCAAAAAACCTACCAACCCTAGGATCATGCATCCTAAAAGTATAATTCAACGAATTCCCTTCACCACCTTTAATTTCATCATCCTTCTCCTGTCCCTGGAACCCATAACGATAATCTTCAGACTTTCCATGGCGTGATGGTACTATCATTCCAAAAGGATAGTAATCTGAGTAGCTGCGAACGTCTGGTGAAAAAGCAATAACTGAAACCTGATTACTTGCAGATTCAACGGCTGTATTAACATTATCCAGCGTAAATACTTCTTCTAAATTTCCGTCTTCCCTGTTTTTTAACCATTCAATATTTGTAACTACACCAGTTGCGATAAAAGTTATGCTGTTCCTTCCTGAAGTTTTATCCGTTTTTTGCTGGAAAGGTACTCCAAAATTGGATGCTCTTACCTGAATTTCAGGAGAAGTGGTTAGTTCCAGGTCATAACTTACGGTATATTTTTTACCGGTTGTTGTAAGCATAGAATATACAACTCCAGTACCCAACCCCTTAGCGGTTATTACCAGTTTATTTGTATTTGTTGTAACTATTGCAGCATTTGCTGCACTCCAGTTATTATCTGCATTAATGTTTGCCCAGCCAGTGAAATTAAAATCATTAAGTGTCGTCAAACCAGGCACATTGATTGTTCCTGCTAGTTTCCTGTCGCTAATTACCGAAAGAACGTTACCTAAATGGTTCGATAATTCATACTGTTTGTCTCCTACAAAACGATAAGCAGTAAATGGGGTAGTGGCAAACGAATTTTTACCAGTACCTTGTGCCAGTCCTTCGCAGGCATCTCCAATACCGTTTTTGTTATCATCCTTCTGATCAGGATTGTACATGGTTCTGCAATTGTCGCAGGCATCTCCAATTCCGTCCGGATGTGGTTTTCCATTTTCGTCTACATCAGTATCCGTTTGTTCAAAGTTAGCAAATCTTTTACAATTATCGCATGCATCACCTATTCCATCGCCATCAGTATCCAATTGATTTCCTACATCTTCTAAAGATGCCTGTGCGAGACCATTAGCTTCTATACGACAATTGTCACATACATTTCCAACACCATCATCATCATCATCTTCCTGTCCTGGATTGAATACTGTAGGACAATTATCAATATCGTCTTTTACACCATCCGCATCTTTGTCATCGTCTCTTACACCACAATAGGTTTGTGAAAAGCTCGCACCTTGTAATGTCATAGTTTGATTTGTTGAAGAAGTAGTTTCACTTGTACCAGGTACTTCATCAAGATCAAAATAATTGGTTAAGATATCTTCTTTTTCCTGTCCATTATCAATAGTATACCCAAAATCGCATATCTCGCCAATCATAGGTAAATATTCTGATTTCTGATCAGGGCGGAAAGTAATGGTCGTCTTTCCAATTGTATTTGGAGGTAAAACAATTTTTAATTTTGGTGATTTCCCGTCTCTTATTTTCCTGTTTTCAGGACCATCATAATTAAAATCTTTATCTGTGCTATATGTTGTGCGATACTCGTTACCATTTAAAGTTATGCTTACATTATAAATTTCAGAATTTTCACTTCGTGTAATTTTTGCTTTAATATCCCATTCGTTTTCCGGAATAATTGGAGAAACAATGTTATAATTAGCTATATTTCTATAACTTCTGTAACTGTAATATCTTTTACCTCCTTCTTTAGATCTGTGATGTATTCTTCGGTATTTTATAAGAGATATCATAGGTTTGTAGCCGTTACCTTCTTTAACGACCCTTAATAAAATTGAATTTAGAAAAGAACGAGCCGGACCTCTTGGCCAAATATCTTCTTTTTCAATATGGGTGCTGTGTATTGCAGCTACAACACCATCGCCTGTACCAATTTTAAAATGGGCTGTTAATTCAATTTCTCTTGTTTGCTCTCTTTCGCTTTTAAATAAATTAAAAGTATTTTCAGGTTTTTCAATCCAGCTCGCACTGTCAGCAGGATCATTTATATCCAGACCTGCAAGAGTAGTTGCGGCAGGAGTTTCTGTTGTCACAGCCGCAGTTTCAGCACTTGCAGTGATTTTACTGGTTATCGCCTTCATTTTAAGCGACAGTGCCGAATTATCTTCAGCAATCTGTATTTTGCGGCTTTCAGTTCCAAGTCGGCTGCTGCCATAAATATCCTGTTCAACCAGGAAATAAGTCGTCAGGTTGCCTTCTTTTACCATCTCATACGTACTCAGTACATTGCCCTGTGCGTCTCGCTCGTAGTAAGTTGTTGTGGTTTTTGTAGGCGTGGCCATTGTTTTGGCAATTCGGTTTCCTAGTCCGTCGTATTCAAAACTAATAACCGTCCCGTTATTTTTTGTAACCGACTTCACTTTTCCGTCTACACGCCAGTCAATGTCTATTCCTTCCTGTTTGTCTTTTGTTAACTGCCCAATATTATCATAGACATAATTTTGATCTTCGGTTTGATTGTCAATATCCAACGAAGTATCATTGGCTGTACCACCCGGGGCTACAAACACACCATTTCCTACTGCGTCATTAACACGACGTAACTGGTTGTTGCCGGGATTGTACGTATAAGACAGCTGATCCATTGGTGTGATATTACCATTTAAACGATCTGCTCTGTTCAGGGTAGCTAAATTTCCGTTTTTGTCGTAGCTGTAATTTGAATAATAACCATTTGAAGCAACACCAGCCGGTGTAATCGACTTAGATGTCATTTCTTTAATCCTGTTCAGCTGATCATATTTGTAATAATTGAACTGGGAAGGAATGATATTTTGCTCGTGATCTGTCAATGAAGTAACCATTTCTTTGATATTTCCATTGAACAAATTATTCGTATCCAGTTCTAAAGCCTGTACTTTACTGAAACTGAAAACAGCATTATCCTTACTCACACCTGCGCGTGATTTATAATCTCCTTTGTAATAATTCAGCGCAAAACCGAAAGCATCCTGAGCAACATTTAATCCATCTTTACCGGCATCGTATGCAGAACCTAATTTTTCAGAGTTCACTCCTTTTAGCCAGCCTTGTAAAGTATAGACATAATCGAGACCCTGAACTTGTTTGTCACCAAGCTCCACACGAGCCAGCGGACCGTGATCGTAATACAGATAGTTGGCTTCTTTTTCCCAGATGATATTATCTTTACTCGTATATACCTGCTTGATTCTGTTATCGGCATCGTATTCGTAGCGGTGTATAAACTGGTCTTTTGGGCTATTAGGCTGATACGTTACCTTGTTTACATTCCCACTGATAAGATCATAATCGTATACTACTTTTTTAACAGCATTATTCATGCTTGTCAGTTTCGGGTTGTTATTGATATGATGTACCAGTTCTTTTACGTTTCCGTGAACATCGTAATCATAAAAGATACCATTGGCATAACCGGATACCGGAGAAGCACTTGTATGTGTATCGTAGTACAATACTGCGGTAACCCTTTTATGGCTATTATCTGATCCGTAAGAAGTAAACCAGCTTTGGGTATCTTTTACCGGACTGTCGTATATAGTTGTGGTTACCTGTTCTGTTTCATCAGCGATGTTGTACGGATAATTAATTGATTTTGTGACGGCGTCTGAAGGAACCTCAATTCCTGAGTTGTATATCAGACGTCCATTTTCATTGATTTTTATAGCAATCCCGCCTTTTGTTTTTAGCTGGCCTGCTTCTGTGATTCGGCCCAGACCATCGTAACGGGTATAACTGAACTGCCCCTTGGTTTTTTGCTTACTATTCTGGCTGGCAATGATACGGCCTAACGGATCATATGCAAAAGTAGTCTGGTTGCCAAGCTTATCCTCTAATTGCCCGTTCTCATCTTTGTCTTGGTGTCGTCCATCTGGTGTATGCTGCCATACCAGCTGGTTCAGCGAGTTGTAGCGGTATTGCGTCTGCATTTTATGGGCAGGCTTAACATTGTCGGCATTCGGCTCATTTTCCGGCTGATTTTTTCTGATGTTATCGATCGTTTGATCATCAGGAGCTGATAACCTGTCAACACCCTGTGGAGGAACTGTCTGAACCAGGTTTCCTGCCTGATCATAGTAATAAAGAGTATATTGATATTCCTTATCAAATGATTTTTGTGTTAAGGTTTCATCTAATCCTTCAAGTGCTTTTTTAAGATAGTTTTGCTTAAAAGCTTCTCTTTTTTCGTTATAAAAAGCTTCTGAAACCTGCTGGATATTGGCGTCGTTTATGGCTTTTTTATAGATTTCGCATGGGGTTTTTACGCCTTCCTGTACCGGTATATCCAAACTAAAAGACGGTACCATCATTGCAGGAGCACAAAAACCGTCATTTGAGTTTACATAAGTATTTGCATAATCATTCCATGATAGGGTTTCATCTGTTGAATTGGAACTACGCCCGGCGATATAGGAATGATAGGCTGTAATGACGTCATCGGTTCTAGGATTGCCATATCTTAAATTGGTCGAACCAAATTTATCAATGCTTATAAAAAATGGGCTCTCTACAGTTGTAACACTAAACATTGCTAAATACGCCAGATAGTCAGTACTGATATATCCGTAGTTAGCTTCACAAAAGAACTTGCCATCTAAATCAGCAGGAATTACATAATCCTGTACCTGGTTCTGCATACCTGTTTTAAATTCGTTCCATTTGTCTCCGCAGATTACCGGGGTTACTGTTGGGGGGATGCAGAGCTGGCTACAGGTTGGTGGGGTTGATTCTAGGGTTGTTGCTGATTTTGCTGTTAGACTTTTTCTTTGGCTAGAAGTAAGAGGCTCTCCTTCAGTAAAAAATCGGCATAAATTGTATCCAGGAGCATGCCATCCTCCATCAGCTTTTCTATTATAGAATATATTAAACCAAAATTGACCTTCAGTAATAATAACATTTCCATCTGTATTTGTATAGTTAATCTCTATTATATCAGTAATAGTAGATGAAGGGTTTAATTTTATATCAATTGAATTAATTCTTTTTATGTTAATTAAAGAAATAATACCAATAGTAAGTTCTCCTATACAATAATCATCATTTGTGCCAATATATGGATAGTCGTTTAACTTTAAATTAAAATGAGTATTACTGTGAGAAATGCTATATTCATCAAATAAAACTGGAGCTTGAAAATTTTTATTTTTACGAATTAAGATGTTGCTGTAACGTTCTCTTACTTTAGAATTTTGTAAGAAATTAGATGCTTCCGAGTTGTCAGATACATATTTATAATTTGTTCCAACATTCCTGCCAATTGTAGTTTTTACTTGTACGCCACCAATTGTCTGTAATACATTGTTTCCGGGTAATAAAAAGTCATTAATTATATCCCTTAATCCATTTTCAAAAGTTATTTCATCATCTGCAAAATCTGAATCTGAACAAGAAGCAACCTTAGGAGGTGTGTAATCATTAGCCATAAACTGGCAAAAAGAAGGAGCATCCGCCCCCTGAAGATATGATGTTTCAATTCGATTCTTTAGAGATGCTTCTGCTATTAAAGTTTGATTATTGGAATTAGTATATTTTAATCTCACTATTGAAGAATTATTATTTATAATGTCAATAGATTCAATAGTTACGATTTGATTAGTATTAGGAAATGAAATCTCAATCAGTGCATCTACTTTATAATCATCATTATAAAATGAAATTCCCAAACTATTAGCCCCTCGGTACGCATTAAATCTTGAAAGCTGCACAGCTGTAGTATATCCACCTGGACTAGTATCCAAACGATAATTTCTTAAAGCTTGGAAATGTTGAATAAGATTTGATCCTGATATAAGGTTGGTTATTTGGGTATTACTGGAAGAAAGCTGGGTTCCGTTTGGAAAATTACTAAGTATTGAATTCAAAGCATTTTTCAAATTCTCTTCATAATCGGCTTCCTCTTGAGCCTTTAGCTGACACACCGTCGTTGCGGGTGGAGAATAATTAGGATCTCCACATTCATCCCCATAACCATCTCCGTCAAAATCATTTTCACCACATACACCACAACAGGCAAAGTATAAGGCGTTGTTTTTGCCTGCCGTTATAGACCAGGTTTTGCTATCAAGACGGTATCGTGCTCCATTGAAATTTTTTGTAACAATCCTAAAGATGTTGCTTTTGCTGTCAGCTTTTAGGTCGCCAATAAAAGCGTCTGTGATGTTATTAATACTTATTGTAACATCTCCGGCATTTATTTTCATACGGAGCGTGTCGTTTACGGCAATAGAGAAAAGTCTTTGGCCGGAAACTGTTTCATATTTCCATTGTACAGCATCAGTTGTGTTAATTCCAAAATAAGTTTTTAAATAACCTGTTTTGAAAATATCTTTATTTGTAATATCCTGAGTTGTTGTAAGGGTATTTGTTTTTTGAAGATCAAGCATTAAGTCTTTTAGTGCATTACTAAAAAGCTCTTTTTTAGAACACTGATTGTCGGCTAAAGCTAAGGTTTCGCCTATGCCATTATTACCTGCAAAATGACATTCTCCAACAGCTGCTTTTGTATAACCCTCAATAATTACTTCTTCCGGAATTGAACAGGCACTTGCGGGACTGCGAACAATGGTAGCGAGGATACTAAATTTAAAGGTTTTATCAGATGCCCTATATTCGATATAATGAAAATTTTTAAATCCTTTTACCTGTGCCCATTGTGGTTTCGCTACACTAGCGCCACAAGGATCAAGATAAGTACCGGATCCAGGAATGAAACTTGCAAATTTTAGGGTAATTGAACTGGCTAAAGAATTTTGTGAATTAGCTGTTTGATCAGGATAGAAATTTATAGTGAGATCATTCCCTTCCGGTTTCCCGATTAACCATGGAGAAATTGTAGTAGTGGCTAAGTCAAATTCCGGTTTTTTTTGTGCATTGAAGATACCTGATGTTAAATAAGGCATACTGGTAGCCGGAATATTTAACAATAATCCATTAGGCTGAATCGTTGCATCCACCAGACCTTTTAAAAAGTTTTCCATTTCTGATGCCAGAGGACATTTTCCGGTTTCAAGGTAGGAATTGGCATCCGCCTGGCTTTCAGCTGCAGCTAATATTTCCTGGTCGCTTAAACCGGAATCATAATTGTAATCAGCCGGTACAAAGCGTTTTTCTTTGCCCGCGTAATACGATGCAGTCTCTTCTGAACACGAAGGCAATATTCCGTCTGATCCGGCTGGTAAAACAAAAGGAGTACCTATTGAAGTATGTACCAATTGTGTTACCCGAGAAAAATTACCGGTATATTTTTTTAATAAATTGGCATAAGAGTCTGTACTGTTGGCATTGCCGATACAATCATTATTACCTAATTTTTTGTTGGCATAAACATGTGCAAAAACAGTACGTGTTTTTTCTTTCAGGGCAAGATAATAGCTTTTGAAATTAGCCCACACTCTTTGTTTTAAAGCATTCGGAAGATCATTAATCTTTGTTAGTAAAACAGCATTGGTTACGTTTATTTCATCCTGAAGTTTATTAGAACTCATAATGCCGTTTGAAAACACTGCAAAATAGTAAGCGGTCTGCAGCATGTTCATATGTAAACTATTGTTATATACCATGCCATCATAATTTGATGTCAGGGCTTCCTCCATAATGTCTTTACGCAAATCGTATTCTTGGGTAGTCTCTCCTAAATTACTATTTGCAGAGCTATAGTATGGGTCTTGTGGACTTGCAATGTTCAGTAATTCAGCTAATTTACCACCACTAGTATTAAAAATATTATTATTGGGTACGACAGTATTCTTCTCCGTATCAAAATATTCCAAATCTTTTAAAGCTTCATCATAACCATCAGAATTAGTGCCATTGGCATCTTTTTTATTGCAGATAGCCAGATTGTATAAATAATAGTTATACTCAGGATGGTAAGGTAATAATTCATTTGCCCATCTTGGCTGCCATTCTTTGATGAAATCAGCAACATGATCTAAATAGTGAGGTGCCACCAAAACGTCTTTTTCATCGTCGCTTTCAGGGTCGTCTGTAGTAGGCGGCATTGTGCCATCTTCCAGAGGTCTTAGTGCAGGAGTGTAAGATCCGTCTTCTTCTTTAATAATTTTGATGGTTTCCGGTTCTCCGTTTGCGTCTTTATAGAAACCACCATAAGGATACCTCCAGTTGAATTTTGAAATTTTTACAAAAGTAGTGGTATCGGTATCTTCGTCGGTTACTGTTGTGTTTTTATATCCGCCGTATAATAATTGGTTATTTTCATTAAAGACACTTAAACGATCAATTTCAGCATCTTCTGTTTCTGTTGCTTCTGTTTCTGTTGAACCTGTTTCATGATCCAGACCTGTAATAGAACCGTATTGTCCTTCCGGGCTTACATCTCCCAACAATGTTTCGAGATTGGCATTACAAGAGTTTACCGGCTGCTGACATAATTCATGACAACCTGCAAGCAGTTCTTTAAATTCTGTTTCGTAATGTATGGTGTAAATTCTTATTTCTTCTGTAGAGAAAGTGGTGTTCTGTATTTCTTCTAAATTTTGAATATTATCATTCACATATTTTCTTTCGGCAGCATCAATATAATTTTTTCTGTTGTCTTTAATTCCAAGACTGCTTTGATCTGTGGGAAGTGTTGCTTTGTATGCGGCCCTTTGTGCTTCATCTGCTAAATTTGAACTTACAAGGGCTTCTTCACAGCTTATACAGGTAACATTACAGTCCGTTTCCTGAATAACAGTCTGAAATTGTGCAATAACAGGTTTGCATGCAGTACCATTTTTTAGCTGTGCAATATAATCATCCGCATATTGATTTAATACCTGTGTGTCTACCTGCAGGTTTTTGTTGAAATTATAGGTGCCAATATTAAGTAATTTATAATCGTTTTCACTTATTTTTTCTTTACCTTCAAAAATCTGATTGCTAAAATTAATAGAAGAAGGTGCATAAGATGAAATACTTGGAACCCCAATTTTTGTTGAGCGGACAGTTGACGCTGTTCCGTACAGCAATTCAGTTGCACAGTCATTTGTCATGCTTACAGACCAGTCATATACAAAAGGATAATATTTAGTATTTAAACAAGAATCTACATAACTTCCAATGGTTTTTGTAAGACCATATGTGAATTCAATAGGGTCTTGTTTTATAATGTTCACAGTAGTATTTAAGCGTACGCCATCTTCTGTAACATTATTATTTCCTGAAGCATATTTATCATTGTTGATTAGGAGACTTTTTGTGGTCAGTTGATGTAAACGGATATCGGTTTCATCATCCAAAGAAATCAAATTACCTTTTTTATCTCCGGCAAGGGCAGTAGCTATGGTTCTGCCCTGAGGGTCTAAATAGCTTACGCTGGCCTGACCATTTGGGTCAACGACAATATTTTTTTTGTATAAAGAAGCATCACCAACTTTATAACCAAAAAGTCTGTTTAATTCAGGCTGAAAAGGACGTCCATAGAAATAGGTCATTTCATGGCCGGATCCAATCTGATGTTCTTTTCCGACTCCTCCTTTTCGTTTAACACGCCCGGTATTGTCAGGCGTATATTCGATTTGGGAGAACGGAAGCAAATCAGCTTTTGGAACTAAATCCTGATAATTGTCTGAAATATCATTTTTTTCAGAATAATATTTACTGGCACCGCTTGTATTTGACATTACCGGGGCAGGAGCAGGGGCGCAATTATTGTTATTTGCTTTTTCCTCCCAGTCAAAATCGTTGTGTGTATAAATAGAAGTACCGGTACTGTTTTTATTCAGATTCGGATAAAAATGCACTCCTGAAGATTCTACAGGAACAGGTAAAACCTCTATAGCCGGTCTTCCCTGGGTGTCATAAATAACTTCTCCGATAACGGCTTTGTTGTTTGAATTTATTTTGGTTACCGTCTGACGGTTTCTCAGCGAACCATCAAAATAGCTTACGACTTCTTTTTTCTTTCCGTCTTCAGCAAATGAAGATTGATACTGCCAGTTTTTCTTTCCGTCTTCGTGATTTTTATCAATTTCCAGAAAATGAGGCCATCCACTAACCTTTTTATGTGTTTCCTCAATTCCGGAGGTCCAGTTTCCATAATAATTTTTTGAAACATCATCCAAAAATCTTCCAACAGGTCTTACTCTGTAAACAAGATATCCTTTTGAATAAATAAGAGGAATTCTATAACTGAGTTCTTTAGTCTGGATTCTGGTATTGTTATGTTTAAAATCCTGATCGGTTAACGGAATCACGTCAGCTGCCAGCTTAGTACCATCTTCTGCAAAATTGTCTATCCAGGTCCATTCTAGCTCATATTCTACAGCCGGTGCAACCGGATCTTTAGACCATTTTATCACAACTTCCTCTGCACCTTCGCTTATGCTATTTACTTTGGCTGGATATGTTGCGTTATATTTGATAAATTCATGGCTTAATGTAGAACTAAGCTGTGTACTGCTTAACTGCAGATTATAATAACGTTCTGTATTAAAATTTAATTCGAGATAAGTTGATGGATTAGTAATTGTTGTAACGGCACCGGCTTCGTCATAATACGTTATAGCTTCTACTTCTACATCTGCTTTATGAACTCCCGGAAGTTTATAAACAGCATAATCGTCAAACTGTAATCCTTTGGTTTTATTGTTATATTTTATTTTTAAGGTAATACGTTCCGGATAAGAAAAGTTTTTATTATCCTGACTTGCATCTTTATACGAGGTAACAACAACACCTGAATTGTCATAAGCTGTTATCTTTAATTTTATTTCGCACGAATAAATCCTTAAATACTCGGCTGTATTTGTTTTATTGTCAATAAACCCAAAATGAATGGATACATTCGGATTAACGGAGGTAAAGACATTTTGCTTTTTTATGTCTTCGAACTTTGGGTCTTTAACCACCAGCTTAGGCAGTGATGACAACTCATTCCCAACTTTTTTTTCACCGGGATATGTTTCCTGCTGAGCAAATGACAATAATGAAAAAAGGAAAAATGTAAACGCGATTATATATTTATTGATATACATATATCTGATTTTATTTATTGGAAATGTTTCGTTGGTCAATAATTTCATAATTCTTTAATCGGGCTGTTGGTACGTATTTATTTTTGCTTAGGACATCGAAATAGGTTTTGTCTGCAAAAAGTGATGCATTAACTGCTTTTCGATTAAAGTTGAAATTACTCACTTCTAATCTTGGCAGATAGGATTTTGGTGACCGGTAATCTTTAGAAAAATTGACGGCGGTATTATAATAAAAAACTGATTTTTGTAAAAAATACTTTTTTGATATCTGAACCACTATTTTAGAGTAGGGAAGATTTGAATATTTTTTTGGAGTTAGAATTATTTCCCAATATATTTTAAAATCTTTAAATGACTCTATTGTGCATAAATCCAGCAAGGGATTAATGTCAAAGTTTCCAAAATAACTTTGCAATGGATCTGATAGCAATATGGCTTTTTCGGAATGATTGATTTTCAGGTTTATGCTTTTAGAATTCAGTATTTCTGTCTGATCTACTTTCATATAAATCTCGTTACGGGAATTTTTGCAAAAAAGCCCTTTGTAAGACTGCTCTATTTTTTTAGATTCCGCAGTTTTATATAAAGTATAATTTGAGTTATACTGCAGCGATTCAGCACTGCTGTATTGTTTTCCCATTCGCTGCAAAACTTCATTGACAGTCTGGGCATGCCCTACTACAGTGGTTGCCAGAAAGCTGATGATGAATAAGGATTTATATAGCATAAATTTAATTTTGTGTCGTATTAATAAAATTACCTGAACGTGTTTCCTGAATTGTTTTGATTCCTTTGGCCGTTTCTTTTTTCACACGTACTAAACCGCCTTCGTTATCATACTCATAAAATGTAGAGTAGTTGTTTTCATCGAGTTCAGACATGAGCTTAAAGGTTTCAGGGTCATAAACAAATGTTTTAATGCTTCCTTCAAGCGGATGAATCCTGATATCATCAAAGTATGCCGCAATTCCGTTACTATTGTTTTGAAGTTCAATACTGATTGTTTTTGTAAACTTAGGAATCAGGAATTTGCCGGTAATTCTTTGCCATCCATCAATAATATCACCACTTGCCATCAGTTTTTGTGTGCTGATTTTTTGAAGTTCGCTGGCTTCTGCATCACTATAAAAATGAATATTGACTGCTGCATTCTCATACGTTTTTACTTGTACAGTAGATTCTTCTTTTACCCATACACTCAACATATATTCTTTTCCGGGAACAGGCTGAAAAGAAAGACAGTCAGAACAGTAATTTTTATCAGTAGGTTTTCCACACGAAAATCCGGACAGTTTTAGATTATCAGACAAGAATGCTAGATTTTCGGTAGTTGCCAGAGGATTAAACGTTTCATAACCATAAAAATCGAAATCACGGAAATTTTTAATATCCTCCTGAGGGAATTCAGATACAGGATAATCCAATAAATATTTAAGTGATGTTCTAAGGTTGGGAACAACTTTGGAATCAATAACAGAAGTTGTAGTCTGACCATTATTTGGGTTTTGTGTAGTCGATGAAGCAGCTCCAAAGTTATCGGCATCAACGTAAAAACCATTTTCTATTCCCAGTACATATAGATGTGGCTTATCTGTACTGGTATTAGTAGTACTTTTGGAATTATTAAATCCTGACATGGTTTCTTTTAATTGAGCAACATCAGCTGTCTGGCATCCATCTGTAATCATTATAACTACGCTAGGCTTCATTGTAGAGCTTAGGGCTACATCCAGACCACTTTTCCAGTAATCAGAGGAAGCACTTACACGACGTTTGTCATTAACTAAACCGTAATTATCAATCCAGTCATTAAATTGTTTTAATATTCCCGGTTCATTAGTCACTCTTATTTGTTTTATATGATCTGTTCTGTTGTTGAAATCGTTGTCAGACATTCCTATCAGGGAAACGTAAACATTGGATTGCAGTTTATCGTTGTCGTTGGCTTGCTGCTGGATATAATTTCTAAGCTGTTTCTTTATTTTACCTGCTTCTGTAGTATCTATTGACCCCGATTCGTCTACTACGAATGCAATATGGGAAACACAATACAACGCTGAACAAAAATCGATATGGTTGACAACACTTTTAAAAGGGTCATTTAAACCGGTACGCAATTCTGTTTCGACAGTATCAGACTCATAATTGTCTAAGTTAAAATCAGCAACAGTATTGCCGGTTACAGCAATTTTAACATCATAGTTAGTGTGATCGTTAAACGAAAAGGCAACAAATCCCTGCTCTGTATCCCGTGTAAAATTATAAATACCCGGGTATTGGTCTTTAATGTAAGGAGAAAGCGCAGTTAATTCATCGCAGTTGTATCCGTATGTAATATCTTCTGCAGGAAGACTTAGTAATTTATTTACCAAAGTGGTGAAAATGCTCTTGATTACAGGAGAATTTCTATTTGATTTTGTACAGGAAATAAAAGGTTCACACGATTTAACAAGCACAGTTTTTTTAAATTCAAACTGGCACTCATTATTTTTATAAGCATTTAGGTATATAGTATAAGTTCCTGCTGTTGAAGGCGTGAATGTGTACAAGCCTGTTGTATTTGTGATTGGGTTAAGATGTTGTGTATCTCCGGATTTAATAGTGTACCAACTGTAAGTAAGGTTCGAAGATCCTGTTTCAAAAGTTAAGTTTATGGGTTTGTTGACACAAGTGGTTTCTATATCTTCAGGACAAAAATCAATATACCTTATGTCAGATGAACGACGGCAATCATTAGGTTCAAAAACAATGGCTGATTTATTGGACATTCTTCCTCCATAATCAACCTTACATGAAGTTAAATAATCAGAAGACGTCTTATATTGTGTGATATCAATGTATATTTCATATTCTATATTTGAATATAATTCTTCAGTTGTACCACCTTCATAATAGTAAATGCCGTTTGGAACTGAAATATTGATATCGAAATCTCTTTCAGGAGCAAAAGAAAATTTTATACCTGTAATTTGATTGTATTCATTTCGCGTAGTCGTATAATTATATATTTGATTTCCGGTACTATTGGTAATATATGGTTTCAATAAAACCAGTTCATTATTAGCCGAACTTTTATTGATTTGTTCATCTGTTTCTCCCAGAATGGAGCGGGCAACCAGTTTCTTAATCAAATCTGTTAAGAGGTTGCGGACTACGATTGATTTTGGGTTTTCATTAGTACAACTGTTTTGTATTAATGTTCCAACTGGTTTGGTATATTTTGTTTTACAGCCATCGCTAGTATCCGTTATCTCTAATTCAATTCTATGAAACCCTTCAGCTGTTATAGCAATAGGAAAAGTACTTTCGGTACCTGAATTTATTAATTGAGCATTCGGGCTAAATAAGCTCCACTTATAAGTATAGGTTTTTGCAGGATTTTGATAATACAGATAAAGTTCAGGAGTTATGGTCTCATTTAGAGTAACAAAAGCAGTACCACTGCCATAAAATTCAGGGATGGATATTCTTCCTAAACGTTCTTCTGTTGTTAAGGAACAAGGGTCAATAACTGTGATGCTTTTCTCAAACTTTCTCATACATCCGGTTGCATCAGTAACCTCTAAAACTATTTTATGGATTCCAGACGTAGAAAAATTTTGTAAAACCGTTGCAGAAGTTTTAGTGTCAATTAATGCATTATTTGCGTTATAAAATTTCCAGATATAAGTTAGGCTTGTTGCAGTAGTTTCAAGACTAAATGTTACATTGGTGTTTTGCATCGGGTTTTGTTCAGAAACTTTAAGTACCATATTAACAGGGGTACAATTTGTTACTGCCAGATGTATCGGGTTTCTTTCTAATGTAAGGGTTCTGTACCACGGATCTAATTTAAGACTGATTTCAGGATGTGTTGCAACACAATAATAATCTCCTTCATTAGACGAATCAAGATTGGATAGAACAAAATTACGTGAAGTGGCTCCTTCAATTAAAACGCCATTCGGAGATACACCCTTGTACCATTGATAGGTTTCTTCAGGGGTAAATCTATTGTCTTCATACATGGTTAATGTAACAGAACCACCAACTGCACCTGTAATTGTTTTTTCTGAATCTATTTTACCCTGATTTACAAAATAAAGAAACTGAAGGTTATTGGCATATGCGTTAAATTCATTAACAAAGTCTGCATAACGGAAATTATTACTTTCAAATCCTAAAATAGACAACGAAGGAGAATTTGTAAAGTCTGGCATAGGACCAGAAAATTGATTTGCATTAAGTACCAGCCATCTTAAATTTGGTAAACTTGTAAGTACAGACGGAATTCCTCCGGTTAACTTATTATCTGATAAAAAAAGATCCTGAAGCAGATTTAGTTGTCCTATTCCAACAGGAATTGTTCCAGTCAGGTTGTTATTTTCTAAAGAAAGTATATGTAATTGAGTTAAATTAGATATCTGTGGAGATATGTTTCCACTTAAATCATTATTCCCTAAAAAGAGATACTCCAAATTAGATAATTGATATATTTCATTTGGAATCAGACCGGTTAAATTATTGTGGTTAAATCTTAAATCTGTAAGCTGAGTCAATCTGGAAACCTGAGATGAAATGCCTCCGGTCAATTCATTGATACCTAGATATAGCTCTTTTAGATGACTAAGATTATATATTTCCAGAGGAATATCTCCCGTTATATAGTAGTTTGAGGATAAATTTAGTCTTTCTAAAAGAGATAATTGACCAATTTGGTATGGAATTGTATTACTAAATCTGTTACTTGCCAGATCTAGTAACTTTAAAGAGGTTAATTGTCCAATTTCTATCGGAATGCTTCCTGTTAATCCATTGTTTTGTAAGTTTAGTATTTGTAGGTTTTCTAATTGACCTATTTCATGAGGTATAGATCCTTCAAGAAGAATATTACCATTTAAATTCAGAATTTCTAAATTGTTTAAGGTACACAATCCCTGTGGTATTTCTCCTGATAAGTTACTCTCTCTTATTTCAAGGCTTTTTAATTGGGTTAATTGTCCTATTTCATTTGGTAATGATCCCGATAACCTAGCTCTCCAAAGATCTATGCCAATTACGTGCCCATTTTCTACTCTAACGCCATACCATCCTGCTACGTCAGAATCGGGATCATTAATTTCCCAGGCTATCCCGTGATTTGGTAGTTGAAGAATCCAGTTAGGTCCATTGGTATTATTATAGATAGCGATAAGTGCTTCTCTTTCTGATTGCGGTACACTTGCAGCTGTTGTCACTGCTGCAGTTTTTGCAGTGGAACGGCTTACCGTTTTTTTAGAATTCCACTCAGATTTTATTTTTTTTACAAGAAGTTCTTGACTTGCTCTTGATTTAATAAACTGATCTGTAAGCTGCTTACGGGCAAAAGCAATTTGTTGTTGTAAATTTTCCTCTTTTACACCATGTCTTTTTAGTGATGCAGTAATCCTTACCAGGTCAAAACCAATAGTTTTATCGTCATAGTTCTGAGCAAAAGAAGCTAATGATAATAACATCATACTTAAGGTAGTAATCCAGTATTTTTTTATTTTAAAAATGTTTGTCATAATTTTTTAATTAAGATTCTTTGCTTTATCAACAAATTCATCTATTCATTTTTATTTTCTTCTTTTTTTTATTGCGTATTGCAAATTACTTCTGAGGATAGTATGCCTCCATTGCCAATTAGGTAAGCAAAATTTGAATCAGCAAGTTTAACCCAGTAGCCACTGCCCAAAGCGGTTGTTAAACTTTTACTGGTATAAAGAGTTGTCCCAACACCTACAAAATTTGTAGCAGCGTAGTAGGTTACCGGGAAAGTAGTCGCTCCACAGTCTCTTTTGAGTCTGGGTTGTGAAAATTGAAATGCATAACCAGGGCCGGAATCAGGATCAGACCCTGAACCACAAGTACTAATCGTGACTATTTTCCCGGAACTGTCTACTTTGTATGAGGTTCCATTGGCCTGGTTCTTATACCATAAGCTTCCATATGCCAAAGGAGTTGTTAGGGCTTCGTTTGTATAAAGTATAGTACCAACACTTAATGTTGCTGTTGCCGCATAAAATGTATTAGGAAATCCTGTTTTGGTACAAGCTGCTAATTTAACTGTGCCGGAGTCTGAAAACTGAAATGGATAGCTGATTGGTGTTGTTGGCTCATTAATGATTTTTATTACACCTGTAATGGGCTCACATAATGAAGTGATCTTTCCGCTTATAGTAGTATTACATTCTCCTGTTAGGGTTATTAAATAATTAAATGTTCCTGAAACTGTTGGAGTACCAGCAATAGTTATCGTATTCGAAGCAAAACTTCCCGTAACACCGGCAGGCAGTCCTGTAACAGCAGCTCCCGTAGTACCAGTGGTAGCGTAGGTTATAGGGGTAAGGATGCTATTGATATTTTTTGATTGGTTGTCTGTACCCGCTGCGGAACTTAGCATTATAGTACCCGGTGTTGAAACAGTAATCGTTCCGGTGGCATTTATAGTATTACCGCATCCTCCCAAAAGAGGAATACTGTAGTTAAATACTCCTGAAGCTGTAGGAGTTCCGCTGATGGTTAAGATGTTTGTTGCCCATGCAGCCGTTACGCCGGAAGGTAA
>NZ_QJHL01000009.1 GCF_003202405.1 Flavobacterium hydrophilum
CTAAGAATCTAAGAATCTAAGAATCTAAGAATCTAAGAATCTAAGAATCTAAGAATCTAAGAATCTAAGAATCTAAGAATCTAAGAATCTAAGAATCTAAGAATCTAAGAATCTAAGAATCTAAGAAGTCTAAAATCAACAATCTAAAATTTATAAATGGGGGCTTTTGTAATTAGCAGGCGATTTAACGATGAGTATAAATTTGTGTTTACTTCCAGGAAAGGAAAAGTGATATTTACAAGTTTGAGTTATGAGTTGAAGTTTGAATGTGAAGAGGATATTGAGAAGTTTAAAGTAAATATTGATCAGGCTAAATTTTTGAAATTTAAAGGTTCCGGAGGAAAATATTTCTTTAAGTTAATGTTGGGTGAGATTCATTTTGCAACAAGCCGTAAATATACTACGGAATTGCTTTTGCAGAAAGGAATAAAAGAAATTGTTTTGTATGCTTCAAGAGCTGAGATTTTGGATTTTTCTTCCAGTGAATCGATTTTTGAAGATGAAGCGGTGGAGGAGGAGATTGAAGAATAAAAAAAAAGCGTTTTGTGAATTTCAAAACGCTTTTTTTGTTGTAAATGATAAAACGAGATTTTATCGCATAAAAAAAAACCATCTCTAGGATGGTTTTAAAAATTTTAGAACTTAGGTTCTAATTATTTTTTTACTTCTTTAGCAGCTTCTTCTACTTTTGCAGCAGCAGAATCAACAGTTGTAGCAGCAGAATCAACTACAGCAGCAGCAGAATCAACTACAGCAGCAGCAGAATCAACAGTAACTGCAGTAGAATCTACAGTTTCAGTAGCTGCAGCGTCAGCTTTTTTACAAGATACAACAGTTAAAACAGCAACAACAGCTAAACTTAAAAATACTTTTTTCATCTTACTTTATTATAAAAGGTTAATTATTAATTCGAGGCAAAGATATAAATTTTTTAATATGTAAAATATTTTTTTATTTTTTTTTTAAAATATTTTCCTTCGTCACTCGATGTTGTTACTTATCAATTAATATGCCAAAACTGACAAAACTCGCGATATTGTTATTTTTTTTGTAAATTTTATTTTTTATTGAATATTCAAAAAACATTTGGCTATTTTGGATTGTTCGTTTGGGGTTTGTATTGCTTTTGGTTGATTATTCTGTATTAGCAAAAAAAATATAAGGGTTTGTTTTAGGTGTTTTTACGAACACCAAATGTTTAAAAACCTAAAATTGTCAATTTATGAAATAACTTTTAGAATGGTATTTGTTGCTCCTTTATTGTTTTGAATGTATGATTGGCAAATTTTTCCTTTTTCTTCAGTAAAATCAATGTCCGTAAGTAGTCTGTCAAAGATTTGTTTTAGCTCTTCATTATTTGAAATAACCATACAGCCTCCAAGATTTACTAATTCAATAGCTTCGGCAAATTTCGAATAATTGGGGCCTATAACAATTGGGATACCAAAGGTTGCCGGTTCTAAGATATTATGAATCCCGGGATTACCAAAGCCGCCGCCAACATAAGCGATAGTTCCGTAGCTGTAAATTTTAGTTAATAAACCAACTGTGTCTATTATGAAAACATTATAATCAGCTAAAATTTTGTTTTCTTTTTTAGAAAATAGAACAGTCTTTTTTGTAATGGCATTTTTTAGATTTTCAATTTGCTCTGCCTTAATATTATGCGGGGCAATAATAAATTTTACGGTTGTAGGCGCCTGATTGATGTATTCAATTAATAAAGTTTCGTCTTTTGGCCAGGAACTTCCAATTACAATCAGCGGTTGGTTGTTTTTGAAAGTTTCAATAAATTCCAGCGAATTATCCCGGTCTAAAATAGTATTTACACGATCAAAACGAGTATCGCCGGAAACAATTACGTTGTGAAATCCTATCGATTCAATTTTTATTTTGGAATCTTCATTCTGAACAAAAAAGTAAGTAAAAGTTTTTAATGCCTTTCTGTAAAATCCGCCATACCATTTAAAGAACATCTGGCTGTCTCTAAAAATACCGGAAATTAAATAAACAGGTGTTCTTTGTTTTTTCAATTCTTCCAGATAATTAAGCCAAAATTCATATTTGATAAAAAATACCAGGTCTGGATGAACTAATTTTAAAAATTGTTTTGCATTGCTTTTAGTGTCTAAAGGAAGGTAAATAGTTACATCCGCAATAGTATTGTTTTTTCGGACTTCATAACCTGAAGGAGAAAAAAAAGTAATAATGATTTTATGTGAAGGGTATTTTTCTTTGATTTTTTCAATTACCGGAAGACCTTGTTCGTACTCACCCAATGAAGCTGAGTGAAACCAGATTGTTTTGTCATCATGTTTGATTTTTTCTTCTAAAATGGAAAAAACATTTCTTCGGCCATCAACAAAAAGTTTAATTTTTGGGCTAAAAAGCGCTACTATTTTAAGGAATAAACCGGTAAGTAAAACGACTAAATTGTATAGAAAAAGCATCTGTTTAATTTTGGTGCTAAATTACGTTTCTTTCGATTATTTTCATTGTTTGAAGGTATTAAATAACTATTTTTGCTTTTCGTTTTAGAGATTTTGATGTAAATCCGAATCTTCAGATTTAAATAAGAAAGATAAATGAAAAAAATTCAAATGGTTGACTTAAAGAGTCAATACGAAAAGATAAAAGCTACTGTTGATGCTTCTATTCAGGAAGTTTTAGATACAAATACTTATATAAACGGACCTTTGGTTCATCAGTTCCAGAAAAATCTTGAAGATTATTTAGGAGCAAAACACGTTATTCCTTGTGCAAATGGAACTGATGCTTTGCAAATTGCTATGATGGGATTGGATTTAAAACCAGGCGATGAGGTTATTACGGCAGATTTTACTTTTGCGGCTACTGTTGAGGTTATTGCTTTATTGCAGTTGACGCCTGTTTTGGTGGATGTGGATTTACATAATATGAACATCGATATTGATGCTATTAAAAGCGCCATTACGCCAAAAACAAAAGCGATTGTTCCGGTACATTTATTTGGACGTGCTGCGAATATGGATGCGATTATGGAAATTGCTGCAGAACATAATTTACATGTAATCGAAGATAATGCACAAGCAATTGGTGCTGATTATATTTCTAAGTCAGGAACAAAAAGTAAAGTAGGTGTTATTGGACATGTTGCGGCGACTTCATTTTTCCCGTCTAAAAATTTAGGCTGTTACGGAGACGGCGGAGCAATTTTTACTAATGATGATAATTTGGCGCATATTATCCGCGGAATCGTAAATCACGGAATGTATGAGCGTTATCATCATGATGTTGTTGGGGTTAATTCACGTTTAGATAGTATTCAGGCTGGAGTTTTGAATGCAAAATTGCCTCTTTTAGATGAGTACAATGCAGCAAGACGTTTGGCTGCTTCTAAATATAATGCTGCTTTTGAAGGAAATAAAAGTATTATTACGCCAGAATTTGATTCAAATGAAAATGATCACGTATTTCATCAATATGTTTTAAGGATTATTGGTGCAGATAGAAATACATTGATGCAGCATTTACTGGATAAAGGAATTCCATGTGCGATTTATTATCCAATTCCGTTGCACTCTCAAAAAGCTTATGTAGATTCAAGATATAAAGAAGAGCAGTTTCCTGTAACGAACCAATTGGTAAAAGAAGTAATTGCGTTGCCAATGCATACCGAACTTGATGATGAGCAAATTAAATTTATAACAGATTCTGTTTTAGAATTTTTGAATAAATAATTGAGTTTAAAAATATATTGAAACCCAAATTATCAGTTTGATGATTTGGGTTTTTGTTTTTAATCTACTTTCTTGAAAATCAAAAGTTTTCCTGATGGATTAGAAAGAGTTAATCGGTTATCTTTAATGGAATAAGTGGTGGTGCTTTGAAGTGCTTTTACAAATTGATCTTCTTTATTGTTTTCCGGGCAAGCCATTAAAGTAGAGGTTATATTGTTAAATCTCAGCAGGTCTTTTTCGAAAAATAAACTTCCGTTAATTGAGTTACAGCCGCCAAATCCCATAAATCTGTTTTCTTCTGCATGAATCTCGATTCGGGGAAGTTCTTTTTGAAAATCGCTGATAAAAACTTTATATCCGTTTAATTCTTCCAAAACCCAGATGTCGTGCAAGCGGTAATCTGTAATGTATTTTCCGCACCCATCTATTTTTTGAGCATTAGAATCTGTATTGTTTTTAATTTCTATTGAAACTTTATAAGGTGAAATTAAACCGGACATCGAATTTTGACATTCAATTTGCTGAATAGAAATTACGGCACTTGACTTTTCGTTTTTTACATTATATGTTTTTAAATTGGCGTCCATCGCTCTGCTTGGTTTCACTGTTGAAAAAACAGTACTTTCATTTCCTTTAATCAAAGACGTAAAAATAATTTGCTCTTTTCCGATTTTCAATTCCCAGAAAGGTTCATTTCCTGTTGCTTTAAAATAAATTGTATTGTCTTCAGATTTGTTCTCTGAGTGGGTATTGCTATTTGTTTCTTTAGCGTTCGAATTTATAGAACTTTTAGATTTGCAGTTACATGCTAAAGAAGCTATAATGAGTAATATTAAGTATTTTTTCATGTCAGATATTTTAGAATTAGAAACGGTTTTCAGGTTCTCTGTTAGGATAATAACGAATATGGCATACTTAAATTTAAGGAAAATAGTACAGATAAAGAAGTTTGTTAACAACGACTTAGCGTTTGAGGTGCTTGTACTTATTAGTATTACGATAAAATACGTATTTAGAAAAATTCTAATTAATAAAAAATTTACGTAAATAAGTATTTTGTGTAAGTATAAATACTTATATTTGCGTAGTAATACTTAATTAAAGAAATCATGATTAAAGTAATAGTAGTTGGAAACGGAATGGTAGGTTATAAATTCTGTGAAAAATTTATAGCAAAATCTGGGCAGGAGAATTATCAGATTACCGTATTTGGAGAAGAGCCGAGACGTGCTTATGATCGTGTTCACTTAAGTGAATACTTTGGAGGGAAAACAGCTGATGATTTATCATTATCAACAACAGAATGGTACTCAGAAAATAATATTACTTTAAATACTTCTGAATTAATTACAGATATTAACAGAGAAGAAAAAACGATTCATACGCATTTAGAAAAAACGCATAAATACGATTATCTAGTACTTGCAACCGGATCGTCAGCTTTTGTTCCTCCAATTGATGGAGTAGAAAAAGAAGGTGTTTTTGTATACCGAACCATTGAGGATTTGGATGCAATTATGGGGTATGCTAAAAAAATAAAACAAAAGGGTTGCAGTGAAGCAGCTGTTTTAGGCGGAGGCTTATTAGGTCTTGAGGCAGCAAAAGCAGTTCGTGACTTAGGATTAAATCCTCATGTAGTAGAGTTTGCTCCGCGTTTGATGCCAAGACAATTGGATAAAGGAGCAAGTGATATGTTGCAGTCTAAAATCGAGGAGCTCAATATTGGGATACATCTTAATAAAGCGACCCAATATATTGATGGAAAAGAATGTATAACGGGAATGATGTTTGCCGATGATGAATTGTTAAAAGTAGACATGTTGGTTATTTCTGCCGGAATTAAACCGCGTGATGAACTGGCTAGAGTTTCGGGACTTGAAGTTGGTTTGCGAGGTGGAGTTGTGGTAAACAATCAAATGCAAACATCAGATCCTTCTATTTTTGCTATCGGTGAGGTGGCTCTTTATAATCAAAATATTTATGGTCTTGTAGCTCCTGGATATGAAATGGCCGATGTTGCTGCAGAGCAAATCTTAAATGGTTCGAAAACCATGAGAGAAACCATCGACATGTCGACACAATTAAAATTAATTGGTGTTGAAGTGGCAAGTTTTGGAGATCCTTTTATCGAAAATGACGAGGTAACCGCTATTATTTATGAAAATAAATTATCCGGAGTTTATAAAAGAATCAATGTAACTAAAGATTCTAAAACATTATTAGGTGGAATTTTAGTGGGTGATTCAAGTGATTATAATTCACTTTTCCAGATTTACAACAATGGAATGGCTTTGCCTAAAAATCCTGAAGATTTGATTTTAGGATCAAGAGACGGTTCTGAAAGCTCAGCTGTGGGAGCAATGGATTTGCCTGATACTGCTGTAATTTGTTCTTGTGAAAATGTGACAAAAGGTGCCATCTGCTGTTCTATTTTAGATGAAACCTGTTCCAGTTTTTCAGATGTTGTAAAATTGACCAAAGCGACTTCTGGTTGTGGTGGTTGTAAGCCAATGGTTTCTGATTTGGTAAAAGCGGCTCAGAAATCTATGGGTAAAGAAGTGAAAGATGTTGTTTGTGAGCACTTTCAACATACACGTCAGGAATTATTTGATTTAGTTAAAATTAATAAATACGAGAATTTTTACGATGTTCTTGATCACCATGGAAAAGGTGATGGATGTGAGGTTTGTAAGCCTGTAATTGCTTCTATTTTCTCCAGTATTTATAATGATACTGCTAATAAACATTTAACAACACAAGATACCAACGATAGATTCCTGGCAAATATTCAACGTAATGGAACTTATTCTGTAGTGCCAAGGGTTGCCGGAGGAGAAATCACAGCTGAGAAATTAATTGTAATTGGAGAAGTAGCCAAACAATTTGATTTGTATACCAAAATTACAGGAGCTCAACGTGTGGATTTATTTGGTGCACATTTGGATGATCTTCCAAAAATATGGAAAGTATTAATTGATAATGGTTTTGAAAGTGGTCACGCTTATGGAAAATCATTAAGAGCTGTAAAAAGCTGTGTTGGAAACGCATGGTGCCGTTACGGAATGGATGACAGTGCCGGTTTTGCCATCGAACTTGAAAACAGATATAAAGGAATTCGTTCTCCGCATAAACTAAAAGGAGGAGTTTCGGCTTGTATTCGCGAATGTGCCGAGGCCCGTGGAAAAGATTTTGGTTTAATTGCTGTTGAAGGCGGCTGGAATCTTTACATTGCCGGAAACGGTGGAGCCAATCCAAAACATGCCGTTTTATTGGCTGAACAAATTGACAAGGAAACTGTTATTAAATATATGGACCGTTTTTTAATGTATTATATCAGAACGGCTGGTCCGCTAATCAGAACATCAACCTGGCTGGAAAAACTTGAAGGCGGCTTAGATTACTTAAAAGAAGTAATTATCGAAGACAGTTTAGGAATTTGCGAAACTTTAGAAGCTGAAATGCAGACTTTGGTTAACACTTTCGAATGTGAGTGGAAACAAGCTCTTGAAAAACCAAGATTATTGAAACGTTTCAGTCACTTTGTAAACTCAGATGAAAAAGATGACAACATTGCTTTTGTTCCGTTAAGAGATCAAAAAATGCCAAAAGCATGGTCATAATTAATATTTAACACATAGAAACATAGATTTTATAAACTCAAAAAGAATTTTATTATACAAATAGCTATGTATCAGAAACCACTTTCTTTTGGAGTTCCTTTTCCAATGATTAAAATCTATGTTTCGATGTGTTTAAAAAAGATTTAAAATATATTAACGTTTGCTGTCCTCTTACCCTCTTTTTTACTGCGCCATCAAACTCTCTTGATTGTAAAGGGAGGGATAAGAACACAGATTTATAAATACAACCAAAATGGAAGAAATTTTAAACCAATACGAAACTGTGCATCCAAGTGATGCCAAAATATGGTTCAAAGCCGGGAATGTGAGTGATTTTCCAACTAACCGTGGTGGTTGCATCAAATACAAAAATAAACAAATCGCTATTTTTAATTTTGCACGCCGAAATGAATGGTATGCTTGTCAAAACGCCTGTCCTCATAAAATGGAAATGGTATTGTCAAGAGGAATGACGGGTTCTGCTGAAGATATTCCTAAAATTGCCTGCCCAATGCACAAAAAAACATTCTCATTAGTGGATGGTTCCAACCTGAATGGTGATGATGATTTGAAAATTGCAACATATCCAATTAAGATTGTTGAAGACGAAGTATTCGTTGGCTTTTTAGATTAATTACGTATATTTGAAAATATATTTTCAACAAATAATGAATACACCTTTTCAGAAAGCAAGTGAGTGGATTGATGCCGAAAACGCTCAGGATCCGAACATAGAAACAGATCAGAATATTGAATATCCAAAAGAGCTTTTATACTCAAACAGGATGTATGAAAAACTGATGCAGTTTTGTCCTGAAGCATCAGAAGAAGTTCAGATTGCTTCAAAAGCACAACATATCTGCAGATGGAAAGTGGCACGCGAATCTTACCCAATGGATCGCGTGGGATATTTAAGATGGCGTGAAGATCTGAAAAAATTTCATGCCAAAACTACTGCTGAAATTCTTGAAAGAGCAGGGTATGAGCAAGCTTTTATTGACCGTGTTTCCTTTTTAATTGAAAAAAAATTACTTAAAAAAGATACTGAAACCCAATTACTGGAAGATGTAATTTGTCTGGTATTTTTGGATTATTACTTAGAGCCTTTTGTTGAAAAGCACGATGATGAAAAACTTAAAAACATCATCAAAAAGACCTGGGATAAAATGTCTGAAAAAGGGCATCAGGAAGCCTTGAAAATCAATTATTCTGAAGAAAACTTAAATTTGATAAAAGCATCTTTGGGATTATAAATGTGATTTTTATGAAATGAGCTAAAAAGCGAATTCTATTTCTGATGTAAAACAAATATTATCCGAATGAAAAAAGGCAGTCAGGAAGTTGCAGAGAAAATTACATTCAAAAATTTACGACGTTTGTATTTTTTTGCACTCTGGACTATCGCCGTAACCATTATTCTGAGTCAGCTTTTAATTCAATACAATTTAAAACAGCAGCTTAGCGATTCTAAAATTATCAATATTTCCGGAAAACAAAGGATGTTGAGTCAAAGGATTACCAAAGAAGTTTTAATTTTAAATTTTGTTTCTGATGCTTCTCCAAAAAAAGAAATTGCTCATGTCCGAAATGTTTTGTCTCTTTGGAAAATCAATCAGGATGCATTAGAAAATGGTAGTGACAGCCTCGCTTTTCCTAAAGAAAAAAGTGAAGCACTGTCTAAATTATATGCAGAAATAAAACCGAGTTTCAATACTATAGTGGAATCGGTAAATCTGTTTCTTTTAAATTTAGAGCAAAAAAACGATGCTTCTGACAATCAAAAGCTAGTACAGAAAATTCTAAAAAACGAAGGAATCTTTCTTTCGAAAATGAATGAAATTGTAACTCAATACGATAAAGAAGCACATGAAAAAGTAACAGAACAGCGCAAAACTGAATACTGGATTTTCGGGTTTACATTGCTGGTCCTGATTCTGGAGTTCTTTTTTATCTTCAAACCTACCAACAAAAAAATTGAAAAACTTATTGCCAGACTTTTATCCTCTCAGAAGAAAGCCTTAAAACTGGCTTATGATACTGAAATAATCAGCGAGATAAAGGAAAACTCTGTAAAAGAGTTGAAATCGCTGAATTATGCGATGGAAAATACCTTGCTTTATTGCCGTATTGCACCTGACGGATCTATCATTCACGTAGGTGAAAAATTCGCAAAACTTTTAAATTATACCAAATTTTCGTCGAATAAAACTTTTTCACAGATCTTAACGATTGATGAAAAGGAACAGCTTAATATAGACCGTATTATTTTTGAGAAGCAGCGAAGTGGCTGGCAGGGTGAGATTAAAATTCATAACAGAGAAGATCAGACCATCTGGCTGGATTTATCAATGGTACCTGTAATGATTAAAAAGGACGAACTGGAACTTTTAATTGTTTGTTTTAATATTACTGAACGTAAAAAAGCACAACGCGAAGTTGAACGTCTGAACATTGAAAACAGTACCGAAAAAATCAATCAGCAAAAGATTATTTCGAGCAAAATTGTCGAAAATCAGGAAAACGAACAAAATCGTATTGCCAAAGAAATTCACGACGGAATTGGGCAAATGCTGACCGGATTAAAATTTAGCCTGGAGAGTATTAATCTTGATGACAAAGAAAAATCGGCACAGAAAATAGAATACCTGAAAAAATTATCACTTGATATTATCAAAGGTGTCCGTACTGCAACTTTTAATTTAATGCCGCCTGAATTAAGCGATCATGGAATAGTTTCTTCAATTGCAAAATTAACTCAGGAACTATCTAAACTTACAGGAAAGGAAATTTTATTTTATAACAAAACCGATTTTGACCAGCGTTTAGACTCTTTGATTGAAATAAATATTTACCGTCTGACTCAGGAAGCAATTAATAATGCGATAAAATATGCAGAATCAACCCATATTATTGTGCAGCTTTCTCATAGTGAAACATTGTTAAGTATCATTGTTGATGACAACGGAAAAGGTTTTGATAAGACCAGTGTAGATAAAAAACGCAACAGTGAATCCGGAATGGGGTTGTTGTTTATGAATGAAAGAATTCAATATATCAACGGTCGTGTATTTATAAATTCTATTTTGGGAGAAGGAACGAGAATTACGTTTAATATTCCGATTTCTAAATTAGAAAATTAGATAATTTGGAAATGTGTCAATTATAAAAGTTAATTATTTTATTTTGGCGTGACCACAAGGGTCGGGCTATCCGCTCCAAGTCCTCGCTCTTCCTTCGTCAGGCTGTGTGATTTCTCCCTTCGGTCGAAATGACAAGCTGTATGGTTTTTTGTTTAAAAATCAAATAAATCCGCCGAATCTATACAATCTTCGTGAGAATAAATCCCATTTTATTTATCTTTACTCTCAAAATAAATTTAAATGGAATCAAAAAACAACATTCAAAAGTATGCAGTCATTGCTGGGATTTTTGTGTGCTCCTTTTTTCCATTTTTAATTTTTTCAGACAGCTATTTTATTTTCCAATGCATTCAAATATGTGATTTCGGTATTTCATGGAATCCAATTTTCTGGGGAATTCTATTTCCATTATTTATAGTTTTTCTATTTTGGAAGACAGCAAAAAAATTAAGCTTTTCATTAAATCAAATAACTTATTTCAAAGCTTGTTCTCAATTTTCTTTTGGAGTGAGTTCAAAAATTACAATAGCTCTTTTTATAATTTATGCAATCGGATTATTCATGAACGGAATATCTGTTATTTTACATTCACAAATTCCTTATCAAATTTTATTTTCAATACAAATGATTTTGTTTTTATCATTTGTATTAATGATTCTAACTTTTATAAGCAGTTTGATAATTATAAAAGCAAGCCAGAATACTCAAACTTTAAATCGAACAAAATGAAGATACTACTCCTCGGTTCAGGTGAATTAGGCAAAGAATTTACCATTGCAGCACAACGAATCGGACAAACCATAATTGCAGTAGACAGTTACGAAAATGCACCGGCGATGCAGGTTGCTCATGGTTTTGAAGTCATCAATATGCTCGACGGCGAAGCCTTGGACCGAATCGTAGCCAAACATAAACCGGATTTTATCGTTCCCGAAATAGAAGCCATTCGCACCGAACGTTTTTACGATTATGAAAAACAAGGTATTACCGTTGTTCCTTCAGCGAAAGCGGCTAACTTTACCATGAACCGTAAAGCCATTCGTGATTTAGCAGCAAAAGAATTAGGTTTGAAAACTGCCAAATATGAGTATGCTACTTCTGCCGAGGAACTTCAAAAAGCAGTTGGAGAAGTGGGAATTCCGTGTGTGGTGAAACCTTTAATGTCTTCGTCAGGAAAAGGGCAATCTACAATAAAAACAGAAGAAGATATTTTAAAAGCCTGGGAATATGCTGTTGCAGGTTCACGTGGAGATGTTATTGAAGTGATTGTTGAGGCATTTGTAGATTTCCATTCGGAGATTACGCTTTTAACGATTCCCCAAAATAATAATCCAACTTTATTTTGTGCGCCAATTGGTCACCGACAGGAAAGAGGCGATTATCAGGAAAGCTGGCAGCCTGCTCTGGTTGCAGAAAAAGATTTGTACGAAGCTCAGGATATGGCAGAAAAAATCACCGAAGCACTTGGCGGTGCCGGGCTTTTTGGTGTTGAATTTTTCCTGACGAACGAAGGTGTTTATTTCTCTGAGCTTTCTCCGCGTCCGCACGATACCGGAATGGTAACGTTGGCAGGAACGCAGAATTTCAACGAATTCGAATTGCATTTAAGAGCCATTTTAAGTCTCCCAATTTTTGAAATTACTTTAGAAAAAGCTGGTGCAAGTGCCGTAATTTTAGCTTCGGAAGATTCTACAAATCCAACATTTACCGGAATCGAAAAAGTAGCAGCTTTACCTAAAACCGATTTTAGAATCTTCGGTAAACCAACTTCAAGACCTTATCGCAGAATGGGTGTTGTTTTGAGTTCTGATACTTTAGCAACTCCAATTGAGGAAGTCGTGGAACGAGCCAAAGCAACTGTAAAATTAGTAACCGTAAATTCTTAAAACATGAAAAATATAGTATTAGCAGCATTCTTAGTTGTTGGACTTGCTGCACAGGCACAAAGTAAAAAAAAGATTGACAAGCCTACAATAGTTGAGGCTTCTTGTGGCGAATGTAAATTTGGTATGAAAGGTACTAGTTGTGATTTGGCTGTTCGTATTGAGGGAAAATCCTATTTCGTTGACGGAACGACTATTCACGATCATGGCGATGCGCATTCAGATCAGGGATTTTGTAATGCAATACGCAAAGCTTCTGTTACGGGAGAAATAAAAGGAAATCGTTTTATAGCAACTTCATTTATATTAATAGACGAAAAGAAATAGTATGGCATTGATTCTCGAAAACATTGCCAAACACGTTTCGTTAACACCGGAAGAACAGGCTCTTTTTTTATCTAAATTAGAAACGCAGACTTATAAAGCTAAAACCATTTTACTGAATGCCGGCGAGATCTGCAAACATTCGTATTTTGTAAATTCTGGCATTTTAAGAAGTTTCAATATCAACGATAATATTGTGGAGCATGTTCTGGCATTTGCCTGCGAAGGCTGGTGGATGAGCGATATGTACAGTTATTTTTCGCAAAAACCCGGACAGCTTTTTATAGAAGTTTTAGAAGAATCCGAAGTCATTTCATTATCCAAAGAAAATCAGGAGCAACTGTTTCTCGAGATTCCAAAATTAGAACGTTTTTTTAGGATTTTAATAGAAAACTCATTGGTAGCGAACCAACAGCGATTAATGGACAATTTGAGTTTACCTGCAGAAGAGCGTTTTGAAAAATTCTGTGCTAAATACGGAACACTCGTTCATAAAGTTCCTCAAAAGCAAATTGCTTCCTTTATTGGTGTAACTCCTGAGTTTTTCAGTAAAATGAAAGCCAGGCTTTTGAAGAAGTAAAAAGCATAGTTTCACTATATGGATCTTCTGAAAACAAAATGTCTAATTCAGCCCTGATAGCAGCGGCATCCTATTGCTGCGGTGTTCGCAGTAATAGATATAGCGGATAGCAGCACTAAAGGTGTTTTGAAAACTAAAATTATTGCTCCTAAAACACCATAATTTAAACCTTAAAACCTTTCTTAATCTACATTAAGTGCTTTTCGTGTATGTTGATGGTATCTTTGTACTATAAAAATAACAAATACACAAAATCATGGAAAATATAGTATTGCACAAAGCAGAAACAAGAGGAAATGCAAATCACGGATGGTTGAACGCTTATCACAGCTTTAGTTTTGCAAGCTGGTACAATCCGGACAGAATTCAGTTTGGAGCTCTTCGTGTTTTGAACGATGACACGATTGCAGGAGGAATGGGATTTGGAACGCATCCACATGATAATATGGAAATTATTACCATTCCGCTTGAAGGAGATTTAGCTCACAAAGACAGTATGGGAAATACTGAAATTATTAAAAATGGCGATGTTCAGGTAATGAGCGCCGGAACCGGAATTCAGCATAGTGAGTTTAACCCGAATGCAGATCAGCAGACTAAATTGTTGCAAATCTGGCTGTTTCCAAACAAAAGGAATGTAGAGCCGCGTTATCAGCAAATTACTTTGAATGTTGCAGACAGACACAATAAATTGTCTCAGATTTTGTCTCCAAATGCAGATGACGAGGGAGTTTGGATTCATCAGGATGCCTGGTTTAACATGGGTAATTTTGACGCTGGAACTTCAACCGAATATAAAATCAAAAAAGAAGGAAACGGCGTTTATACTTTCATCCTAAAAGGAAACGTAACCATCAACGGTCAGGAATTAAATACCCGTGATGCTGTTGGGATTTCAGGAACTGACACTTTAAACATAATAGCAAATACAGATGCTGAATTTTTATTGATGGACATTCCGATGAATTATTAATTCAGTAAGAAAAAAATAATACCTGTACCGTGAAACGATAATGAATCTGTTAATCAGATTGTTATCGTTTCTTTTTTTACTTTCTTGAAAAACTAAAAAAGAAAGGTTAACTTTATAAATAGGCTTAGTTCTGGTCTGTACAGCCTAAAAATCAGATTTTATTTCTTAATCTAGGTTAAGTGCTTTAGGGCTACTGTCACCGTAACTTTGTCTTATCAAAATGAAATTAATATTTAAAAAATAAAATTATGGCAACTACAAAATGGTCAATTGACCCAACTCACTCAGAAATTGGTTTTAAAGTAAAACACATGATGTTTACAAATGTTTCAGGAAAATTTGGAACTTACGATGCAACAATCACTACAGAAGGGGATGATTTCGAAAATGCAGCAATTGAATTTTCAGGAGATATCGCTTCTATCGATACTGCCAATGCTGACAGGGATAATCACTTAAAAAGCGGTGATTTTTTTGATGCTGAAAATCATCCAAAATTAACTTTCAAAGCTTCTTCATTCAAAAAAATCAATGATGAAAAGTATGAAATCACTGGAGATTTAAACATCAGAGGTGTAGCAAAAACAGTAACTTTTCCAGTAGAATTCAGCGGAATCCTGACTGATCCATGGGGAAATACTAAAGTTGGTTTGAGTATTGAAGGAAAAATCAACCGTAAAGACTGGGGCCTAAACTGGAACTCTGCTCTTGAAACCGGTGGCGTTTTGGTTGGCGAAGAAGTGAAACTAAACATTGAATTGCAATTTGCTAAACAGGCTTAATTATTATTTATTCTTTTTCATAATCAAAAGAATTTAAATAAGAAACCCTTCCTGAACTTTTGTTTAAGAAGGGTTTCTTTTATTATTTAAAACTAAATTTTAAGCATTCGCCGTAGCAGCTTCTTTATCAATTTTGTTGATTAAACCGGCTAATACTTTTCCAGGCCCAACTTCTGTGAACAAAGTAGCACCGTCAGCAATCATTTGCTGTACAGACTGTGTCCATTTTACAGCAGCAGTTAACTGAATAATTAAGTTCTTTTTGATTTCGTCAGCATCAGAAACAGCATTTGCCGTTACGTTTTGGTACACCGGACAAATTGGAGCTGAAAAAGTAGTCGCTTCAATAGCTGCTGCCAGTTCTTCTCTTGCAGGTTCCATCATAGGCGAGTGAAAAGCGCCTCCAACAGGTAAAATCAAAGCACGTTTTGCTCCTGCAGCTTTCATCGCTTCGCATGCTTTTTCAACCGCTGAAGTTTCTCCAGAAATTACCAATTGTCCTGGACAGTTGTAATTTGCAGCAACCACAACTCCTTCGATAGAAGCACAAACTTCTTCTACAATATTATCCGCAAGTCCTAAAACTGCTGCCATTGTTGAAGGTGTGATTTCGCAGGCTTTTTGCATCGCCAAAGCACGCTGTGAAACTAATTTTAAACCATCTTCAAAAGATAAAGCTCCGTTGGCAACCAATGCTGAAAATTCTCCTAAAGAGTGTCCGGCTACCATTTCAGGTTTGAAATCATCACCTAAAGTTTTTGCCAGAATAACCGAGTGTAAAAAAACAGCCGGCTGTGTTACTTTTGTTTCTTTTAGTTCTTCGGCAGTGCCTTCGAACATGATATCTGTAATTCTGAAACCTAAAATCTCATTCGCTTTTTCGAATAATTCTTTTGCTAATGGCGAATTTTCATATAAGTCTTTGCCCATTCCTGTAAATTGTGCGCCCTGACCCGGAAATACGTATGCTTTCATTTGTCTAATTTATTTTTTTGTTTTTTTTGAAATTGAAAATTAGTTTCAATTGAAAGGCAAAAATAGCAATTTTTTAGCTCGTATAATCCTTAAACATGTAAATCCATGCTAATCTTGAGAATCGGAGATTAAAAGAAGTAAGCAGGATAATGACAACGGCAATAATCGGTATAATTCTTAAATCGAACGTATTTTCAAAGAAAAACTGAGCGATACAATACGTTGCAATTCCCTGAGCTACTGTCAGGCCATAATTTACATACATAGCGCCAAAGAAAAAACCGGGTTCTTTTTGAAATTTATAATGACAATGACTGCAGGTTTCATTCATTTTCGGGAAGCCAAAATTCAGGAAAATATTCTTGTCTTTAAAAACTTTTCCTTTATGACAAACCGGACATTCGTTGCTTAAAATATGAGTTAATGCATTAGACATGATATTGTTGTTTTATATTTATACAAAGGTAAATCAGATTCTTTCAAAACCTTTTTTATATCTTCGCTGATTGTAGCACAATAAAGACATTTTATCATGAAAAAATATCCGGTTTATAGTGTGGAAAATTTTAGCTGTAATGATATTCATCGTGAATTTTATGTGAATACGTTTAAGGAGCATTTAAAAAGTCACAGCTTTGTAGAAGAACCGCACCGCCATGATTCGTATCTGATGGTGTTTTTTACGGATGGCTCAGGAATACATGAAATTGATTTTGACCGTTTTGAAATTAAGAAAGGCAGTTTATTTGTCTTGCAGCCCGGGCAAATGCATCATTGGAGTTTGTCGGATGATATTGAAGGCTTTGTGATTATATTTTCGCAGGAACTTTATAATTTATATTTCGGACAGAAAAACATCAATAATTACAACTTTTATCATTCGATTCACAACCGTCCGGAAATGCTTTTTGAAGACAGTGAAACACCTAAAATTTTGCCTTATTTCAATCTTTTGATTGAAGAAAATAGTCAGCATAATAATTTCCAGCTGGATAAAATGCTGAATTTACTGGATTGCATTCATATTGAAATTTCACGAAAATACAGCGAAACTTATTCACATCAGGCGCATTCGTATAATGTTAAAATAAACGCCTTTGAAAAACTTTTAGAACAGCATTTTAAAAAAGAAAAATTACCTTCTTTTTATGCTGAAAAATTAAATATTACATTGAAGCATCTGAACAGAATCTGTAATGAAATATTGCAAAAAACGGCTACAGAAGTGATTATGGACAGAGTAATTCTTGAAGTCAAACGAATGCTGACAGATAAACAACTGGCTGTAAACGAAGTTGCATCGGCTATTGGCTATGATGATTACTCTTATTTTTCAAGGGTTTTCAAAAAACAAACGGGAGTTTCTCCAACAGCTTTTCGGGAATTAAAAAATTAAACCATATAAGTTATATAAGTTTATTTAAAGTTTGACTTATTCTCTGTTTTCACAAAAGCATTTCGACTTCGCTCAATGTGACAGAGAACTAAAAACATATATTTTGTTATATCACTTATAAATGTCAGGCTGAGCAGAGTCGAAGCCCTCGTTTTCATAAGCCTTCGACTCCGCTCAGGGTGATAATTGTAAAACTAAACCACAAGGTTAAATGAACTTAATATAACTTATATGGTTCAAAAAATATTTTAAGCAGTAACGGTTTCTAAAATTTTAAAGTTGCTTTTTGGTGCTTCGCATAAGGAGCAGCAATAGGTTTCGGCTAAATCAGTGAATAAAATACCTTTTGGAATATTCTGATTTGCATCGCCATATTCAGGATTATAAAGCGAAAGGCATTCCTGACATTGGTAAATATCCAATTGTGGTTTTTCTTTTTTCTGATTTTTTTCGACTGTTTCAGGAATTGAATTTCCTAGTTCTTCAAAATATTTTCGGCTTAATTCAATCAAAATTGTTGGCAGCTCCAGTTTGTCTATATCTTGTGAATGTACAATATATTCTCGTGTATTCGGATCAAAATTCTTCGCATACAACACATTGTAAGTATCACGAATCTTAATCGACTCCAGATCTTTGGGTAAATCATTTTTTTCAACTACAATCGAAGTAAAATAATGTCCGTCACGATTGTATTCAGATATTCCGAAATTTAATCCGTAGGTACTGATATCAAACTGATCGAGCGTACGAACCAAAAATGTTTTCAGGTTCAAGGCCCATTCCATTGCCACTGGTAAATGCCAGTTCAGTTCTAAAAGGGAATGACGCACATTGATTCCTTTTTTTCCTAAAAATTTTTCCCATTCCAGTTTTCGGTCTTTCGGAATCCCTTTTACAATAAATGATTTCCAGGGTGTGATGCATATTTTACCGATTTTACAATCAAAACATAAATCGCACATTTCTTTTAGGAAATCCAAATCGTAAAGATTATTTCTCCAGTACAAGCCAAGCCAATATTGGTCAATGCCCATTCGGTTCATGCCTTCATAATACGGAAAAGGGTAAAACGGAACATTCAGCGGTTTGTCAATTGTTCTGTTATTGGTATCCAAAGCTTCGGTAACCAAGCTAAAAATGATGTCGATTCCGCAGGATTCTTCAGTGGTAACAATGCGCTCAATTTCATAGTAAAATGTTGCAATATCCCAGCTGTAAATCAATACAGGATAGACTTCCATACGTTGCCACTTTGGCAAACGAATATAGAGATACCAGTAATCTTCATGCTCCGAAGCAATGAAATTAAGGTGTCCTGTAAACAACGGAACCAGCTGTTGCTTAGGGTCGTTGATGTTCACTTTAAGCTTAGGCTGATCTTTAAACTGTTCTAAAATATATAAAAACTTATTTCCTGTAAGCCAGTTGGTATTTCTAAAAATATCTGTAGAAACATAAGAGGAAACGATATTGTTACCGCTCTTTTCGTCAGGAAATACAAAATGATGTTTCCCCATTTTTTCTTTATCCAAAGCTTTAAAACCTTTTGGAAAAATAATATCCTGTCTTGAACCAAATGAAATTGAATCCAAACCCTGATCCATTGCCATATTAACAACTTCTCTGAGTTCTCCCGGCGAAATAACGCCTCCCTTTACTATTAATCTCGTTAATTCCATATCTCTTTAGTTTTATTTGTTTCAGGTTTCAGGTTTCAAGTTATGCTCGATGCGGTTAACTTGAAACAAAATTTTTAAACCTTACACTTTGCTAAAATCTCTTTAACTTCTGTTTTACAGCTTCCGCATCCTAATCCGGCTCCTGTATTTTTACATAAATCTGTAAAATTATTTACACCGCTTTTAATGGTTTCTTCAATGTTTCCGGCTCCAACCTGACTGCAGGAACAAACTAGTTTTCCGAGAACAGGTTTGGCGTTCGAACTTCCTCTAAGTAATAAATTTCGTTTCTCAGACAATTCGATTTTGCTTTCAATCATGGTTTTAAACTCGGCAAACTCGTTTTTGTCACCCATTAAAATAGCACCTACCAATAAGTCATTTTTAACGATACATTTTTTATAGTAACGCTGTTTCAAATCAGAAAAAACAATTTCTTCGTACGAATCATCATTTTCCGGAATTTCTACTTCTCCGATACTGCACAAATTAATATCTTCCAGTTTCAGGATGTTCATTAAAACTGAACCTTTGTAGTAACTGCTGATATCTCCCGCTAAAAAGTTAGCCAGAATATCGGCCTGTTCTTCTGCTGCAGATGTGATTCCGAATAGCCTGTTATTAAATTCGGCTATTTCTCCAATGGCATAAATATCCGGATTTGAAGACTGTAAATATTGGTTTACTTTTACCCCTCGGCCACATGCAATCCCGGTTTCTCTCGCAATTTCTATATTCGGAATAGTTCCGATGGTATAAACAATTGCATTTGCGGTTAGGATTCGTCCACTTTTTAAAGCGATTTCAAGTTCGTTTTCGTTATCAGTTTCAAAAACAGTACTTACCTCGTTATCAAAATAAATCTGGATATCACGAAGCTGTACTTCTTCGGCAAGTAATTTGCTTGAAATTCGGTCCAGTTGGCGTTCCATCAATCGGGAAGCCCTCTGTATGATAGTAGTTTTTACTTTTTTATGTTTTAGTGCCGCTGCGAGTTCGAGTCCTAACAAACCTCCACCTACGATTACAACATGCTGTTCTTCAGGAGGTAAATTGGTGTTGTCAAGGTGTGCTTTTAAACGATCGGCATCCTCTTTTCGTCTCACAGTAAAGCGCCCCGGTAAATGTAATTGTGCATTTTCAGGTACAAAAGGGCGGCTTCCTGTAGCTAAAATCAATGAATCGTAAGAATGTCTGTCTCCGTTACTGTCAATAATTGTTTTTTCGGAAGCATTTATTTTACCAACGGCAATACCGGCGTTCATGGTAATTTTCAATTTATTTAATGCTTCTCCGTCCTTAACCTTTAATAATTGCTGCCAGGTAAATTCGCCTGTCATATATTCAGGGAGCAATACACGATTGTAAAACGGATTTATTTCATTTGAAAAAACGATAATTTCATCTGTAGAATTGAATTCACGATAATTTTGAATGAAGCGGAAAGCCGCAGCACCAGCTCCCACAATCGCGATTTTCTTAAAAGGTTTTATGTATTTCGTAATCGAAACCGTAGTGTATTTAAAATCAGGTTCTTTTGAAACGGGGTCAACCAATGTGTTGGTTAAATTATTGGTTCTGTTCAAATCATTTTCAAGTTGTTTTCCCCAATGCATTGGCAGAAAAACCACTTTTTCCCTGATTGAATCGGTAACTTTTGCTTTTACACGAACCTCTCCATTTTTGCTGGTTACAGTAACGATATCACCATCTTTGATATCTGTCTTAAAAGCATCAATTGGATTAATTTCAAGAACAGGACTTGGCGTATGCGTCATTAATCGTGATACTTTTCCGGTTTTTGTCATCGTATGCCATTGATCGCGAACCCTTCCTGTAGTCAAAATAAATGGAAATTGAGGTGTTGGCAGTTCAGACGTATTTTCAATAGAGGTTGGCAGATTAAAAATCGCCTTTTGCGATGGCGTATAGAATTTTTTATCGGTAAAAAGACGCGGTGTTCCGGGATGTCCGTAATCCGGAACCGGCCATTGAAAAGTACCTTCTGTTTTTAACCGGTGATAATTTAAAAATGAAATATCAATATTGGTATTTTTGGTCAGCGCACAATGCTCTTTGTAAACTTCTTCGGCATTATTAAAATTGAAACCATTAAAGTTCATTTTTTTAGCAAAACGAATTAGAATTTCTATATCCGGAAGCGCCTCACCCGGGGCATTTATTCCTTTTGGTAAATATGAAATTCGGCGCTCAGAGTTGGTCATTGTGCCGTCTTTTTCCAGCCAGCCAGCTGCAGGCAATAATAAATCGGCATATTTGGCCGTATCTGCATTATGCGAAATGTCCTGAACCACGACAAATTTGGCATTTTGCAATGCTTTTTCGACACGACGGGAATCAGGTAAACTTACTAACGGATTGGTGCAGATTATCCAAACTGCTTTCATTTTACCTGATTCCAATGCTTCGAACATTTCGGTTGCGGTTAAACCCGGTTTATCTGATATAGAGTCAACGCCCCAAAAATCGGCTACTTCTTTTCTGTGTTCCGGATTTGCAATGTCTTTGTGGGCTGCAAGCAAAGTTGCCATTCCACCCACTTCTCTTCCGCCCATTGCATTAGGCTGTCCTGTCAGCGAAAAAGGGCCTGAACCTGGTTTACCAACCTGACCTGTTAAAAGTGATAAATTCAGTAAAGCGGTATTTTTATCTACCCCAACTGCACTTTGATTTAATCCCATTGCCCATAACGAGATAAAACCTTTTGCTTTTCCGATGGTATCAGCGGCAAGTTTAATGTCGTTTACTGAAATTCCACATAATTTTGAGGCTTTTTCCAGTGAAGTTCCTAAAACTAAATCTTTATATTGTTTAAAATTTTCGGCATGATTTTTTACAAAATCGTGATCTACATATCCTTTTTCGATGATACGTTTTGCCATCGCATGATATAAAATAATATCAGAACCGGGAATAATCTGCAAATGTAAATCGGCAAAAGCAGCTGTATCGGTTCTTCTTGGATCAACTACAATAATTTTTACTTTCGGATTGTTTTCTTTGTGTTTTTCCAGTCTTCTAAATAAAATAGGATGACACCAGGCAGGATTTGCACCTGTAATTAAAAATGTATCAGCCAGTTCAATATCATCGTAAGCAATTGGAACTGAATCTTCACCAAATGTTTTCTTATACCCAACTACGGCAGAACTCATACAAAGTCTGGAATTGGTATCTATATTATTAGTCTTTAAAAAACCTTTTACTAACTTATTTACTAAATAATATTCTTCAGTTAAACACTGGCCTGAAATATAAAAACCAACACTATCCGGACCGTGTTTTTTTATGATAGAAGAAAAAACAGCTGCAGCACGATCAATTGCAGTATCCCAGCTTACACGCTCTAAAGGATACGATTTGCTTCCGCGCATTTGTGGATACAAAATCCTGTCTGAAGTATCATTTACAACATAATGTAAGTTTCTTCCTTTAGAACACAACATTCCTTTATTTACCGGATGATCTTTGTCTCCTTCAACCATTACACCACTTTTCGGATCATTTGTAACGATGATTCCGCAGCCAACGCCACAATAGGAACAGGTAGTTTTGATTTTTGTGTTTTGCATCCTGGTTGTTTTTAAATACTATAATTGTTGTCTTTAATAAGCCTTCAGATAAAGCACTTATGTAAAGCTACACAAAAATAAGTATTTTTACGTATAAATACTTATTTTATCAATTTATTTTTCTATTTTTGAATCAAAATAAATAAGAAGCAGAAATCGTACAGCAAAACAAGTAAATAGTTACTAGTAATTAGTCTGAAACACAGATTTAGTCAGTTAAGCTAATCACTTTCACTAATTACTATGGCTGAGTAGTAAATCAATAAAAAGCTATCGTATGAAAGAAGAATTGGCCATTTGTGATACTTGTACAAACGAAAACTGTTTCATCAAAAAGCACATCCATTTAGAGCAGATGAAACAATATGTTGCGAAAAAACATAGTTTCGTTTGCAAAAAATCGCATCAGTTTATTATTGAAGGCGCTCCTATTCAGGGACTTTATTTTATCTGTAAAGGAAAAGTAAAAACGGTTAAAACCGGTATCAATGGACGTGAGCAAATTGTACGCTTAACCAAGAATGGCGATACAGTAGGTTTTCGTGGTTTTGGAACCAGTAAGCGATATCTGATTGGTGCATACGCTCTGGAAGACACTGTTTTGTGCAATTTCAGTAATGAAACGATGATGGAAATACTTCGGAATGTTCCTGAGTTTACCTATGACTTAATGTTGTTTTATGCCGATGAATTAAACAAAAGCGAAAATAACATTCGAAAAATTGCTCACATGAATGTACGGGAACGTGTAATTGATTTACTCTTATACATTCACAAAAAATTTGGCCAAACCAATGGCCTGATAGAAATCGAACTTTCCCGTAAAGAAATCGCTGACTTCGCCGGAACTACCGAAGAGCAGGCTATTAGAGTGATTTCAAGTCTTAAAAAAGAAGCCCTGATCAAAACTGTTGGAAAAAGAATTGGCTTATTGTCTCCTTCCAAACTGCAATCTGAAATAATGGAGCATAAGTATTTTTAAAGATACACTTCATTATTATCTACATTAATTCTACTTATTGGACACTTATTAAGTATTCTTTATACACACTTAGAAATTATTCTACGTATATTTTTAAGTTTATTTAGCTTTATATACTAAAAAAATGTCTTAAAAGGGCTTATTTTCATTTATTCAAGACTATATTTTTCTTTAAAACACGATTCTGATGCTAAAATCAGTCATCTTGATCCCTTAGTGCATCTTGGTTATTTTAAAATTTATGCGATAACGCAGTAAATAAATTGATTTTGAAACGTTTTTTTTAGTTGAAAAAAAATGTTTTAATATGGAAAAAGCACAATACTTAAGTATTAATACGTATGTAAGTTTGCTTCATACTAATCAAAACAAATTACTATGTTACACTTAACCAATAAGAAACTAACCAGCCAAAACGCAAAAAAAGAAAGTTTTTTTAACCTGAAACTTTCCAAATCAATTTTATTAGGATTTGCCATTACATGTCTTTCTCAATACGAAGCAAAAGCACAATTTACATTTACAGGTCAGTTAAGAGACCGTGTAGAAGTACGTGCAGGACAAGGAACATTACAGCAAAATGGCGATAAAGCATCTATTTTTACAAGTCAGAGAACAAGATTATCTGCAGGATATACAGGATATCGTTTTAAAATTTATACTTCATTACAAGATGTTCGGGTTTGGGGTCAGGATGCTTCTTCAATTAACAGAACAACCACTGAGGCGAACAACGGTATTTTACTTCACGAAGCCTGGGCAGAAATTTCATTAGTAGATACTTTAAGTACTATTCAAAACTTAAGTATTAAAGCAGGACGTCAGGAAATTGCTTATGACGATCAGAAAGTTTTAGGAAGCTTAGACTGGTTGCAACAAGGAAGACGTCACGATGCAATTGTCTTCAAATACGCAAACAAAGGATGGATTGCAGATGTTGGAGCAGCTTTCAATCAAAATAAAGAGCTGAATACCGGCACAATCTATAACGGAACAAACCCTGCTTATGGCGCAGGAACAAACGGAATCGGAACGATGTACAAATCATTTCAATATGCATACATAGGTAAGAAATTCTTCTTTGGTGATTTGTCTTTCCTGTTCTTTAAAGATGATTTCAATAAATACACCAATGTAACCTCAGGAACACCTCCTGTAACTGTAAAAGTAAATGGCGAAGGTGTTTGGAGCAGAAATACTACCGGTATTTACTATAATGTAAATGCAACCCGAAAATTAAATTTTATGGGAAGTTTCTATCATCAGGGCGGTCATGATAAGGATGGAAGATCTTTAAGTGCAAACATGGCTTCTATCACATCAACGTATCAAATTGGAAGAAAACTTTTTGTAGGCCCGGGTGTTGATTATTTATCCGGTGATGACGGAACAAAAGCGGTAACTGCTACTTCTGACAACAATCGTTTTGACCCTTTGTACGGAACGCCGCATAAATTCTGGGGAAGCATGGATTATTTTTATGCAGCTAATGGCTTTGGAAAACAAGGTTTGCTGAATTATTTCTTTAAAATTAAATACAATGCGAAAGACAATCTGAGTTTCTTTTTAGATGTACATGGTTTTGAATCGGCAAACAAATTATCGAATGGTGCCGGAGGAACATTGAACTCTTATCTGGGTACCGAAGTTGATTTAACAGTAAAATACAATCTTACCAAAATCATCAATTTTGAAGCAGGTTATTCTTTCCTGAAAGCAACAAATTCTATGGCTTCTGCAGCAGTTAAAAATGTTGCCAATCCCGATTTGAATCCACAATTTGCTTATGTAATGCTAAACATCAAACCAAATTTTTTAGCCAAAAAATAAATTCTAAATAACTTTTAAATCTATTTAAAATGAAAAAAATAAACACACTCACAAAAATTATACTGACTTTAGTAATAGTCATGATAGCTTCCTTTACAGAAGTAACGGCTCAGAATGATCCGGTAAAACTAGGATTTATTCCGCTGACAGATTGTTCGCCAATCGTCATGGCTAAAGAATTGGGATTGTTCAAAAAATACGGCGTTGAAGTCGTAGTTACCAAAGAATCGTCATGGGCAAATGTTCGTGATAAAATTTTAACCGGAGAATTAGACGGAGCGCACTGTCTGTATTCTATGCCATTTTCGGTTTATACAGGGGTAGGAGGAAAAGCAGGTTCTGAAATGAAAATTGCTATGATGTTAAATGTAAATGGCCAGGCTATTACACTTTCAAAAGATTTTTGTGGAAAAGTGGGCTTTAAGCAAATGAACAAAGTAGCACCGGTTGTAGCAGCAAAATTAAAAGCAGAGAAAGAAGTAACTTTTGCGATGACTTTTCCTGGAGGAACGCACGATTTATGGCTGCGTAACTGGATGGCAATTGCCGGAGTGAACCAAAAAACATCAAAAATCATTACGATTCCGCCTCCGCAAATGGTTGCAAATATGAAAGTGGGCAACATGGATGGATACTGCGTTGGAGAGCCATGGGGTGGAGTAGCGGTAAAACAGGGAATTGGTTTTACTCAAGTGGCTTCACAGGACATTTGGAAAGATCATCCTGAAAAAGCATTAGTTGTGAATAAAGAATTCAGTGAAAAACGCAGAACTGATTTAGTAAAAGTAATGAAAGCTGTTTTAGAAGCCTGCATCTGGTTAGATAATCCTGCCAATCGTAAAAAAGCAGCAGGAATAATAGGAAAAGCACCTTATGTAAATGCTCCTGCAGATGTTATAGAAAACAGATTAATGGGTAATTACGACTTAGGTTGTAATCAGGGAACTCAGGTTTATGCTAAAGATTATATGTTATTTTACAAAGGCGGAATGGTAAATTATCCTCGTAAATCACATGCAATCTGGGCAATGGCACAATATGTAAGATTTGGATATTTGAAAGAAGCTCCTAATTATAAAGCCATTGCAGACAAACTGATTTTGCAGGATTTATATGAAGAGGTTGCCAAAAGCATGAAAGTAAAAGTTCCAAATGACGATATGAAACCTTTCTCATTAACCATGGACAAAACGGTTTTCGATCCTTCGAACCCATCAGCCTATTTAAAAGTAGTCAAAAAATAAAATACTTACTAATTCAACAAGTTTAATTTCTCTGCCACAGATTTAATCATTTTAAAGGATTATTCTTTAAACCTACTTAAAGCGCTTTAATCTGAGAGAATCATTTTAATCTGTGGCAAAATTAACTTCTATTTTATAAAATAATTTCAACTTTAAATTACATCATCATGTCAGATAAAGATACATTAACACTAAGTGATATAACCGGTCAGGCCGAAATTTTAACTTCGAACATTACAGCTGATACGGTAAAAAACGACAAGTTTAAATTGATTATCGGTCAATTTGCAACTAAATTAAAATCAACTGTATTTGCAGGAATTGGAGTTTTAGTTTTCATAGGTTTTTGGAGTTTACTTAGCATTTACACCAAAGATGCGCTTCCGGGACCATTAGCGACTTTTACTGTTTTAAAAGAAATGCTGAGTGATCCGTTTTATGATTATGGTCCGAATGACAAAGGAATCGGATTGCAACTATTCAGTTCTATCAAAACCGTTTTAACCGGATTCTTATTAGGATCCTTAATTGCGATTCCAATTGGGATTCTGATGGGAGCAAGCACTATCTGCAAACAAATTTTCTATCCGATTGTACAGCTTTTAAAACCGGTTTCTCCTTTGGCATGGTTTCCAATTGGACTGGTAGTTTTTAAAGATACCGGAATGGCAACCATTTTTATTGTTTTCATCACATCATTGTGGTCAACTTTAATCAATACTTCTTTTGGAGTGGCTTCGATTCCGCAGGATCATAAAAATGTTGCAAAAGCTTTTGGTTTTTCGAAAATGCGTTATTTAACCAAAATTTTGATTCCTTACAGTTTGCCTCATATTATCACGGGTTTGCGTTTGAGTATTAGCGTAGCATGGCTGGTAATTGTTGCGGGAGAAATGCTTTCAGGAGGTGCAGGAATCGGGTTCTTTGTTTGGGACAGCTGGAATGCATTAAGTCTTGAAAAAGTAATCTCAGCTATTATCATCATCGGAATTGTGGGACTTCTTTTCGACAAATTATTCACTTTTATTGAGAGCAAAGTGGCTTATAAAGCCTGATAAAGGAACAAAGGTTCAAAGAAACAAAGCGCAAAGGTTTTAACCTGAAACCTGAAACTTTTCAAAAATTTAAAACTAAAACATCATGAGCTATTTAGAAATAAAAAATTTAGAAATATCATTCCCAACCCCAAAAGGAAAATACATAGCAGTAAGAGATATTAATTTATCTATTCAAAAAGGTGAAATAATATCGATTATAGGACATTCAGGCTGTGGAAAATCGACTATTATGAATGCAATTGGCGGCATGTTAACACCAACGGGAGGTTCTGTTGAACTGGCCAGCGAAAAAATAAAAGGGCCAGGACCGGACCGCGGTATCGTTTTTCAAAACTATTCGCTTTTGCCTTGGTTAACTGTTGAAGAAAATATTTTTCAGGCAGTGGATTCGGTAATGAGTATTTCTAAAAAAGAAAAACACGAAATTGTAATTGAGAACCTTAAAATGGTGAATCTTTTTGAACACAAAGACAAATTACCGGGACAACTTTCCGGTGGAATGAAACAGCGTGTGGCTATTGCAAGAGCCTTTGCAATCAATCCGGGCGTATTGCTTCTGGATGAGCCGTTTGGGGCTTTGGATGCTTTAACAAAAGGTTCGATGCAATTGGAGGTTTTAAAATTATGGAATTTAAACAACAGGGAAAAAACCATTGTGATGATTACCCATGATATCGAAGAAGCTCTGTTTTTATCTGACAGGATTGTGGTTTTGAATAATGGTCCGGCATCAACTATCCGCGAAATTGTAGAAGTAAAACTGCCAAGACCCAGAAATAAAATTGAAATCGTAAAAACACCTGAATATATTGCTTTAAGAGATCACTTATTGCATTTGTTAACAGATAAGTTCTCTATTGAAGATATGGGAATGGTATACAAAAGTTAATTTTTAATTTATTTCGTTTAGCAGAGAATCCCAATAATAAGGCAATAAAACCTCAATTTCTTTTAAGTAATTTATAAAGAAACTGAGGTTTTTTTATTATTTATCGAGATTTATTTTTCTTCTTCATTGGCAAAGAAACCTGTAAAAAATCCTTTTTTCTTAATCTTAATAATATCGGAACCTTCCGTGTCTGAATTTTCAGAGACAGTCTTTTCAATAACTTTTGAAGTTGTAGTAGCTTCTACATTATTTTCTCCAACCTCGTTTTCATCTGAATTATTGGATTCCAAAATACTGCTGATGTATTCTACAAATGTTTGATTACGTTCTTCCAGAAAACCAATCAGATAATTTTCGCTGGCCACTACACCGCTAGCCTGTTCAATATGCAGCAGTTTTTTATATAATGTGATCACTTTTTTCAAAGCTTTGCTCTCTTCCGATAAAGAATTCTGCCTGCTGGTATAGGTGTACTCTCCATTTTTATCTGTAGCTGTATTGATCTCATTAATTACCCAATAATATCGGCCCGTTTTTGCCATATTCTTAACCAATGTGATGAAATGTTCTCCTTCAGAAATAATTTCCCACATGATTTTAAAGATCACTCTGGGCATATCCGGATGTCTGGTGATGTTGCAGCTTTTGGTGACTAATTCAAAATCATCATAACCACAAACATCAATGAATGCTTCGTTGGCATACATTATAATTCCTTTAGAATCGGTTTTACAAAGCAAGGTCTTTGTTTTATCCCAAATCACTTCCCGGTCAGAAGGTGTTGGTCTTTGTGTCAATTCAAATACTTTGTCATCTGAACTACTCATTGGGCTTATATTATATTTAGATTCTTCCGCTCCCATTTTCTTATTTTTTAAATCAATAGAATATATCATTTTGGCTTATTGGCAAAATTAGCATAATTTTTTCAACTCCGTGTTTTTAAGAAGTATTTTTTAATCAATAAGTTAAAATTAACAAAAACGTAATATAATTCTCAGTTAAATACAGTTTTTGATAAATATTTTCAAATTCATGCATTTTTATGTATCTCATAATCTGGCTGCTTTTTTTATATCTCTGAATTATGGAATTGCTAAAATTAGCCTGTCTAAAAAAAACAGATTACTGTTTTTAGATCGTTAACCCTGCTAAAAACCCACCTTTTTTACGGTTAACGATCCTGTCGGTTTTTAACAAATAATTAATAAATCAATATTTTTGAAATGAACTCAAAACAATATAACATGAAAAGAATTTTTTTAACATTGATTTTATTATTGGTAATGATTGTACCTATTTTTTCTAATTTAATTTTTGTCGATCAGGTCATTCCTGTCTCTACTCCCAAGTTCGATTCCGGGGATACAGCCTGGATGATTGTTGCGAGTGTCTTAGTATTATTGATGACCCCGGGACTTGCTTTTTTTTACGGAGGTTTAGTGGGTAAAAACAGTGTGATTACTACTATGCTGCAAAGTTTTTTGGCTATGGTTGTAATTGCTGTCTTATGGTTAATAGTAGGTTACAGTTTAAGTTTTGGTCCTTCTATTAGAGGAATTATCGGAGATCCGACTACGCATTTCTTTTTTCAGGGCGTTGGCATACAATCCAGTTGGATTTTATCACCTACTACGCCATTGATTATTTTTGCAGTTTATCAAATGATGTTTGCCATTATTACGCCTGCCTTAATTTCGGGTTCATTTGCGGAACGTATCAATTTACTTCCTTATATATTATTTATCGCCTTATTTTCATTATTTGTGTACGCTCCAATTGCACATATGACCTGGCATCCTGATGGATTCTTTTTTAAACTGGGAGTTCTGGATTTTGCCGGAGGTACCGTTGTACACATGAGTGCTGGCTGGGCTGCATTGGCAGGAGCGATCTATTTAGGTGAACGAAAACTGCATGTTTCAAAAGCGGAGCAGGTTCCATACGTACTTTTAGGAACAGGAATTTTATGGATTGGATGGCTGGGTTTTAACGGAGGATCAGCCTTAGCGGCAAATGGTCTGGCGGCACAAGCCATAGCGAATTCGGTTGTAGCTGCTGCTGCGGGCGGATTTGCCTGGATGTTTCTGGATAAAATCAGAGGGTATGAAATTACTGCTGTCGAAACCTGTCTGGGGATTCTGGTTGGTTTAGTAGCTATTACACCTGCTTCCGGTTATGTAAGTATTGAACATGCCGTTTCGATAGGCTGTATTGCCAGCATCATCAGTTACATTATTGTGAGTGAATTCAAAATCATCAACGATGCGCTGGATGTATTTGGCTGTCATGCCTTAGGTGGGATTTCAGGTATGTTATTGACCGGAGTTTTTGCCAATAAAGCCATTAATCCTGGTATTACTGAGCCTGGTTTGTTATTTGGTGGTTCAACATTAATCGTAAATCAGATTATTGCCATAGTAATTGTTTCTGCATTTTCTTTTGCGGTTTCTTATTTACTATTTATTATCGTCAATGCCATTTCACCTATTAAAGTAACTGAACAACAGGAAATCGACGGATTGGATGGTAACCAGTTCATTAATAAATAAAAAACCTTTTTTAGGTTAAGTCATCTTTGTTCAAAGTCATTATTTGTCATTCTAACCAATGATAAGTAGTGGCTTTTTTTTTGAATAGAGGGGAGACTAAAGTACATTTTACGATAAAAATACTAAAAGAGCTTAGATAAAGCTAAACAACTCAGTAATTGGTAAAACTTTAATTTAGTTGAAAGTATTCCGTGCTAAACTGGAGCAAAATTATAATAAGTTGAAATGAAGTAGCTGTTGATTATAATAAAGCCGCTAAAATTCAACTAACAACGAGAGCTATATATTCAAAGCCTTATAATCAAATATCGAAGGCAGAAAAATCACAGGAAATTTTATTGGATTATTATAAAATATAAAAGGCCGAAGTGAAAGCTTCGGCCTTTATTTATTAGTCTCAGATTAGGGTTTTAGTAATATGAAAAAATATAATCTTTGACTTTTGAATGTTATTAAATAAGTTTAAGAATGGAGAGACTGAAAGTCTCACGTCAAAACAAACCTCTTCATTTTCAGTGCAGAGTGGTTTATTTACTTATTTTAACAGCAATTCTTCTGTTTTCTTTTCTATTGGTTTCATTATCATTTTTGAACAAAGGAAATTCCTGCCCATAGCCTTTTGTAGTAATCCTTTCTTCTGCAATTTTTAATTTTACCAGCGCATCTTTTATTGAATTTGCTCTTTTTAAACTCAAAGTTTCATTGCTTTTGGGATTGCCTAAATTATCGGTGTAACCTGCAATTTCTATTTTGGTTTTTGGAAAAGAAGATAAAATCAGGGCAATGTTGGTTATTTGTTCTTCAGAATCAATAAAATAGGAAGGATCTCTGTCTTTAAAATGGATTCTGTCTAAGACAATCCAGTATCCTGAACCATTGAGACCGTTAGAATTATCGAGAATAAAATCCAGAATGGCTTTCTCACTTCCTTTTTCCGGTATGGTAATAATATCGTCACTTGGCAGCATATAATCGATGTAATCGCCGAGTTTGTTGATATCTTTAAATTCGATGTTCTGAGGCTGTTTTTCGGCATCGATAGTGGTTTCTGTTGCGGTTGTTTCTTGTTTAGAACCAGTCATAAAAAACAATGATAAACCCACCAGAAATATTGCTGCTATGGCAAACATCATTTTTTTAGACAAACCAGGGGCAGTCGTTTCTTCAATTGCTTTTTTCTGAATATCGTGTTCAGGTTCTTGCTCTGTTACTTCGTCTTCAAAATGGGATTTGATGTGGGCTCTGTCTATTTTTTGTTCAACAAAATAACAAATTACTACAATAATCGACATCTTAAAGATTCTTTCAGCAGAATCTAATTTAATGAAGGTTTTTTCAGCAATAGACTCCGTGATAGTATTCAAATCAAGAGAAAAATTCAATTCAAAATTTTCACTAAGCTCATCCAGTGAAGTATCATTGGTTAAAACAGCAGGGATATTTTGGATTATATTTTCATACGTATTTCTTATTTTATGGGCATCTTTATAAAACAAGTCTATTTTGAAGCTATCAGTAGTATCAATTATTTTTTTTACAATTATTTCTAAAGACAAATCAATAGCTTTGGATACGCTATTTTCAAATTCGTCCAAATATTTACTTGATTCATTGATATTGTAATTGCTGACAGACCTTTTTAGAATTTGAATTTGTTTTGAATACATTGATGGGATAGAGTATTAGGATTAAATTAAAGTAAAACCTGATTTCAAGGCAATTTTGTCGTTTTTAAACAAATAGATGGTATAATTTCCTTTTGATAAAGCTGACAAAGGCAGACCGGATATTTCTTCTAAATTTTCTCCTGCATAACTATAGTCTTCGTGGTAACTGTAATCTAAAACAATGGAACCAAATTTATGCGAAAGTTTGTATCCTATTACATCTCCTTCCGGATTAATAATTTGAACATAATATCTTCCTTTTGAATCGCTTACATTTGAATTTCCACGTATCAAAAATTTGATTCTGCAAAAATTCACCATATCCGATTTATCCGTTGTAACCATTTTGGTTAACGTTTTGTTTGCTGAATAAGTTTCTACTCTCAAATTGGCAAAAACTACATTTTTACTTTTAGTAACATTAAGGTGTTCAGAAAGACTTGTACCACGATTAGATGGCAAATTAACTTTAGTATTATCGTAACCACTGCCGTTGCTTTCTTCTTTATTTTTTAAAACAGTCAATGTGCTGTCCTGTTTGTTTTTCAAAGCTTCGTATTTCTCCACCAATTCCATCTTATCACTTTTGAGAAGTGCTACCTGTTTTTTAAGTTTTACAACTTCTGTTTTGTATTTGTTGAGTTCTTCTACGGTGGCTTTTGATTCTTTTAATTCATCAATCAAATTGGTGATTTTTTGCTGTTCTACCAATAACTCTTCTTTAATAGAACTGTTTTCATTGATTACAGATGTGATTGAATCTCTTGATTTGGTAAGGTTGTCAATTAATGCTGTTTTTTCAGTATTGAGTTTAGTATTACTTTCATATAGATAATAGGAATAACCTCCTGCAAGTAACAATAAAAGCAATAAAATAATTCGTTTTTTACTAATACTTTTGTTTTCTGTCATAGTGTTTTTTTTTCAAATTTATAAAATGAAAAATTTTACACCAAGCGATTTACAGCTAAAAGTCTATTTGTTTGGTATTATTATATTATCAGCATAAAAGCATTTTTGATTTTATTAATTAGTTAATTTTTCATAATTGAAATGATAATTATAAAAAATTAGGTAATTTACTAAATATTTTTCAATGCTAAAATTGTAGTTTTTTTCTCTGATATGGCTTTTTTTCCTCATTCATAAAACTCAAAAGCGTCTATGATATCCAAACGAGCTCCATCAAAATCGGCATTTGTATTTTCTTCAGATAAGAATCATTATTGCCGTAAATTATTGTATTTATTAACCGACAAATTCTCTATTGAAGATATGGAAATGACCTATATATATTAATTTGTTTTGTAGAGACGCACTGCTGTGCGTCTCTATTCGTTTAATCAATTTTATTTTTCTTGCCCACAAATCGAATCACCGAACCAGTTCCATTATGGAATGTGCCTTCATTGAGTTCGATTTCTTTTTCTTCCAGTTCGATAATTTCATAATCAGAAAAGTCGGCTTTAATTTCTTCAATTGAAAATAAGGATTCAATATCTTTTGGACCACCTACTTTATCATCTTTCGCCAGATATTCAAGATGTTTTTTGCTGAAAGCTTCAAAGATGATAATTCCGCCTTTTCGCAAATATTTATCCAATTGTTTATGAATTGAAGATTTAATTGCTGCCGGAAAATGAGCATAGATTAAAGCAATCGCATCAAATTGATTTTCAGTGAAATTCAGTGTTTTCAATTCTCCAACCTGATAATCAATCGTTACTTTGTTTGTTTCAGCAAGTCGAATGGCTTTGTTTTTACCTTCAGCACTAATATCAAATGCTGAAACTTTCCAACCCAATCTGGCTGCAAAAACGGCATTTCGGCCTTCTCCTTCTGCGGGGAAAAGTATGGTTCCGGGGCTTAATTTTTTAAGTTGTTCTTTTAGGTAGTTGTTAGGTTCTTCGCCATACGCAAATTCTTCATTGCTGTAACGGTCGTCCCATCTTTGGGTCCAGGAGTTTGTCATTTATTATTTATTGTATTAAAAAAATTAATTTTAAACTCAAAAATACGTAAACGCTCATAAAAAAAGAGCTTCCGAAATGAATCAAAAGCCCTTTATATTTTATTTTAAAATGGATTAATCTTAACCAACAAGTGTTGTTGCACCACTATTTATATCAATTTCTGCAAAATTATGTTTTCCCATAACGATAAGCAGTTTGTTTGTATTATAGCCAACATACCGTATTTCGGGATTTCCATTTTTTGGTTTTCCACAAACAGAAATTACATTTGTCTGCCATTTTAGTTTGCTTCTTTTGTAGGCTGATATTGTTTGTAAATCGTTTTCAACATAATAGACAATGTTGTTTTTTTTAATTCCTCTTTTTTGTGTTTTTGCAAAATTTATTTCTGAATTTTTTGAAATTAAAGCATCGTTGAATTTTTCAGCAATACCAGTTTGAGTTACAAAAAAGGTTAACATAGATAATTTTAGGAATGGTTTCATTTGGATAGAATTTGGGGTTCATAATCGATTCAAATATAACTAATTAAAGTATATAATGCGTTTTTTAGTAAATAAAAAAAATACCCTTTTCAGAAATAAGAAAAGGGTAAAATATATAAGTGAATTTTGAAGAAAAATTATTTTTTTCAGCTAAAAATTCTTGCATTCACAGAAATAACGAGATGTAATCAATCCTTAATCCCAATTTTAAATCCTTTAATATATTCCAAAGGTTTTTTTCCATCATACAGCATGTTATCAATAAACTCAGTAGTGGCAGGTTTGTAGCCATCTGTTACCGGGATTTCTGTTTTTGTTAAAAAACCTTCTTCCAGTAATAATCTGGCTGCTGTATTCCAGATTTCAGGCTTATAAACCTCTTTGATTTTAGAATGGTACCATTCGTTTGTTTTAGGTTCTGTAATTTGTCCCCAGCGTTTCATCTGCGTCAAAAACCAAATACCATCAGAGTAATAAGGATAGGTGGCATTGTATCTGAAAAAAACATTGAAATCAGGTATAGATCTAATATCGCCTTTTTCAAATTCAAATGTTCCCAACATGGAATTATCGATTACTCTTTTTTCACCATCTACATAAGCTGATTTTGATAGAATACGGGTTGCTTCTTTTCTGTTTACAGGATCGTCCAGCCATTTTCCTGCTTTAATCAATGCTTTTGTAATCGCAATTGCGGTATTTGGATATTTTTCGACAAATTCCTTCGTCATAACAAAAACTTTTTCGGGGTGGTTCTTCCAGATTTCCCTGCTTGTTACAACAGGAACACCAATTCCCTGATCAACGGCCTGCTGATTCCAGGGTTCTCCAACGCAATACGCATTAATCGTTCCAGCCTGTAATGTTTCAGGCATTTGTGGTGGTGCCGTTACATTCAATAATACGTCTCCGCCTGTAGTCCCTTTGCTTCCCTGGATATTATTGTTACTGTAAAACCCCGGATTAATTCCTGCAGCCGCAAGCCAGTAACGTAATTGATAATTATGATTTGAATACGCAGATACAACTCCAACGACAAAAGGTTTATTCAATTTTTTATACATATTTAATGCCGGTTTCAAAGCGCTTGCCGGGATTGGATGCACCGGTCTGCCATACTCCTGCGGAATACTGTCTACAATTTTAGACCAGATATCTTTAGATACGGTAATAGCATTACCATTTAAATCCATAGAAAATGTTGTAACAAGAGCTCCTTGTCGTCCACAGCCAACTGCTGCAGCAATGGGTTGCCCGGCCAGCATCTGAGCACCATCAATTTGCTGATCGAGGACTTTATCTAAAATATCTCTCCAGTTGGCCTGTACTTCCAGTTTTACATTTAAGCCTTCAGCTTCAAAAAAACCAAGATGTTTTGCAATTGCCAAAGGGGCCATATCGGTAAGTTTGATGAATCCTATTGTTACATTTGGTTTCTCCAAAGCAAGTTTTTTTGTTGTTGGAGGATCAATTATTCCCGATTTTGAGGATATTTCATTTGAATTTTTTCCTTTAAAACTAAAAATAATAAAGGCTACTATGATGAACATAGACAATCTAAGTAATATTGGTTTCATAATGGCTGGTTTTTTGGTTAAAAAAATAAATTGGAATTTCACTTTAGAAAATAAGAGTCCTCAATTACTTCTTTAAAGAAATAATTGTATTGGTATAAAAAATGATATCAGTTGTTTAGCGGATAATTTTATAAAAAAAGAGTTTCTGAAATAAATCAAAAACTCTTTTTTAGAATTCCTTTTTAATGTTTATAAAAAGGAGAAAAATAGAACACTTTGGCTTAAGCCTAATTCAAATAACTAAATAACTAAGAATTAAAAAAAATATAAAAGCTTATTGTCTATCAATAACTTTTGATAATATGGGCTGTTTCTCATTCATGATTTTGGTAATAGTGTAATGCATCCATATTAGGCAAATAACAGAAAGAAGCAGAATAAAAATCCATGAACTTGACCAGATTCCGGTTGCGGTTAATAAATATCCAAAGATAATTGGTCCGAAGAAACCGCCTAAGCCGCCAATCATACCTACCATTCCGCCAACTACTCCAACTTCTGTAGGGAAATATTCAGGGATGTGTTTGTAAACAGCTGCTTTGCCGATTCCCCATGAAATTCCAATTAAAATAACTAATACTAAGAAAACCCACATATTGGCATCAAACTTAATTACGGTAATTCCTTTTGCAAGCAATTCTTTTTTCTTAACGGGTTGATTTTGCTCCACAACTACTTGCTGCCACGAAGTGCTGGTTGGAAAAATACTACTTTCAGCTGTGATTTCATTTTTTTGATTTACAGGAAAATCTGTTTCTCCAATTTTAATATTTTGATTAGAAACGGAAGTGATTGTTCCTTTTTTGGTTGCCAATACTCCTGGGCCAGTTGTTGTAATTTCCATTTTTGGAACCATTAATAAAGCACTCAAAATAACAGAAGAACTCAATACCCAGTACATTACTTTTCGAGCACCGTATTTATCTGAAAGATATCCTCCAAAAGCCCTGATGACACCTGATGGCAGACTAAACATCGTAGCAAATAGCCCACCCATTACCAAACTCGTTTGATAAACATTCATAAAATTTGGCAATAACCATTGTGAATACGCCACAAAACATCCAAAAACTAAAAAGTAATAGGCTCCAAAACGCCAAACTCGTGCTGATTTTAAAGATCCGAGCATTTGAGAAACTGTTCTTGTATTGTTGTCATTTTTTTTGTTTTGAGTAAATAGTAAAAAAGTGATTCCTATCATTACTAATGCTACTCCGTAAATAACAGGCAATATTTTCCAGCCATTTTGCGGATCTTCTATAGAAAAATGATTTAATAGGGAAGGAGCTAAAAATGTAGTAATTGCAGCACCGGCATTCCCCATTCCGAAGATTCCTAACGCGCGTCCCTGCCATTCTTTCGGATACCAGATTGATGTAAATCCAATTCCAACAGCGAAACCTGTTCCTACCATTCCGAACAAGAAACTTAATATCGCAAACATCAAAAAGCTATTTGCAAAAGGCAATAAAAATAAAGGGATCGAGCAAAGTAACAGTAATAATGAAAATACATATTTACCACCAAATTTATCCGTAAGGATTCCTATTGGCAAACGCATCACGGAACCGGTAAGAATCGGAATTCCAAGTAACCAGCCTACCTGGACAACGCTCCAGTTAAATATGCCGTTATCCACTAAAAAGGTTACTAAAACGCCATTTAAGGTCCAGCATGCAAAACACACCGTAAATGCCAATGTGTTTAAAAATAAAATCTTGTGTGATTGCGATAGTGAATTTGTATTTGTCATTGTACTTATATTTTTTCGGTAAAAATAAGTACTATAACGTAGTTAAAAACTGCGAAAACGCAGTTTTTATAAAATATTTACGTAATTATACGTAGTAGTATCTACAGTAGAGAATATTCAGTCGCTTTATTGGATAATTCCATTAAGTTTTTGACCTTTAATTTTTTCATTAAATTAAAACGGTGTACTTCTGCAGTACGTTTACTTATATCTAAAGCTTCGGCAATTTCTTTATTTCCTTTTCCGGATAATAAAAGTGTCAAAATTTCTTTCTCCCTTTTTGTTATCATCATTTCTTCGCCCAAATTTTGTTTTGGCTCTGCTGAAAGTGACGAACTTGTTAACTGACCTATTAAAATAGAAGAAATATCGCCACTAAAATATTTTCCGCCATTAGCTACGGTATGCAATGCTTTCAAAAATTCATCTTTACTGGAGCCTTTCAATAAATAACCGTCAGCACCTGCTTTTATAGATTTTAACACATATTCTTCCGACTCGTGCATCGAAAGCATAATAATTTTTACGCTGTTATTATCTGCTCTAAGTTTTTCTACTACTTCAATGCCGGTAAAGTTAGGCATTCTAATATCAACAATAAGTAAATCGGGTTTATTGGCAGCAACGACATCAAGCGCATCGGCACCATCAATTGCTTCTCCAACAACTTCTATGTTTGCTTCATTTTCAAGTAAAGATTTGATTCCATCTCTTACAAAAACATGGTCGTCTGCGAGTACAACCCGAATAATATCACTCATATTCTACTTAATTTTGATTCTGAACTTTTACGTATATTCATCTATAACGAGCCGCTAAGATACGTAATTTTTAAATTAAGAAATTAGTTAATTACAAAATGTAAAAAAATGAGTGTATAAAAAAAACCGATACTTCAAAAGTATCGGTTTGTATGTTAATGAAAATGATCTTCTTCTATTTCGAATTCGGCATCTTTTTCCCAGATTTCCATTTCGCAGGGTTTGCAGTTGAATTTTAGTTTGTATTCTAATTCGCCTTGCTTTAATACCAATGGTTCTTTAACCTTCACACCAACAATATCCTTTTGGTGAATCGGACATTTTTTTAATTCGTATTTGATGCAATATTTAGTTGTCATTACACGGGATTTTCCCGGATCCCATTGTAATTCGAATGCTTTTTCGATTTCGGTAACACCGTGTCGTTCGTAGAATTTACGAGCCGTTTTGTTTGAAACGTTGTACATGAAATCCAGTTTGGTTTCCGGATAAGGATGTGACGTTTTTACCAATTGGTGTTCTTCACGTTTATAGTTTGCCAAACGAATTTCAGATAATTGTTCGAAAACATTTCTTCTCATTTCGTTAATTTTTGAAATAGGAAGGAACCAGTTTTGAGAAAATACAACATCAATTTCATCAGCGCTGTATGGTGTGAAACCTGTTTTTGCTAATTGTACTTTGAAGTTTTCTGCGATTGATTCGCCATTTTTGGTTTGCTCTTTTGCGTGTTCTAATTTTACTGTGCTTACATTTCCGTCTTCATCGGTTGCGATTAATTCAAAACCATTTTCGTTTTCGGTAAGCAATAAAGTCGTTCCGATTTTACGAATCGCACTATCTTCTCTTTCAACAATTTTGATGAAAGCTGTATCGTTGTTACGATAAATAAAAGTTCCGTCTTTTACTTCTTTTAGGACGTTTGGATATACTTTTCCGTTCTCGGCTTTGTTTACGTAAATTCCGTCAGCTTCATTGTTTTCGTTGATAAAACAAAGTCCGTCGCCATTGTTTAGTAATTCGCCGTTTTCGATTTCGTAAGCATTTCCAACAGTTCTGATCAATTTACCAATATATTGACCTTTTGATTTTGGACTTTCCCAGGAACCAATTGAGCTGTGTCTTTCGTTTACGAAATAATCCGTATAGCCACGGTTGAAAGTTCTGTTTAAAGTAGAATCAAAAGTATACGTACATTTTCCGGAAGAAGCTTTGGTATATTTATCGCTTCCTTCTAAATAACTGTCTAATTTCTGACGAAGATAAGACACGTTATTTTTAACGTAAGCCACATCTTTAAGACGACCTTCGATTTTAAAAGATACAATTCCGGCTTCAATCAAATTCGGAATTTGATCTGAAACATCTAAATCCTTAATTGAAAGCAGGTGACTGTTTTTGATTAATGTTTCTCCGTTTCCGTCGATTAAGTTGTAAGGTAAACGGCAGTTTTGCGCACAAGAGCCACGGTTGGCGCTTCGTTCTCCGTTTGCCACACTCATATAACAGTTTCCACTGAAAGAAACACAAAGTGCTCCGGTTACGAAGAATTCTAATTCGACATCAGCCTCGTCGTAGATTGTTTTAATTTGATGTAAGTTTAATTCGCGAGCTAAAACCACACGTTTGATACCGGCATCTTTTAAGAATTTGATTTTATCTGCATCACGGTTATTGGCTTGTGTACTGGCGTGAAGTACAATGGGAGGTAAGTCCATTTCCATAATCGCCATATCCTGAATAATCAAAGCATCAACACCAATATCATATAATTCCCAAATCATGGAGCGACACGTTTCTAATTCGTTGTCGTACAAAATGGTATTCATTACCACAAAAACCTGAGCGTTAAATAAATGCGCATATTTTACTAAGGCCGCAACATCTTCAATTGAGTTGTTGGCATTTGAACGTGCTCCAAATTGTGGCGCTCCAATATATACTGCATCTGCACCGCTGTTTATCGCTGCCATTCCGCCAATTAAATCTCTTGCCGGAGCTAATATTTCAATCTTCTTCTTCATTTTTAAAACTTTAGGCTTTTGTGGTATTCACGAAAAAAAGTGTGCAAAGGTCTTATAAATTATTTGAGATTGCTAACGTTGGAGCAGTTTTTTTGAAATTGTTAACTTAATATGGAAATAGTTGATACTTTATTCAGTGCTGCTTTTGTATTTGTTTCCTAAGTATTCAAATTGTATTTGTTTATAGGATACATTTCTAATTTTGTATTTAAATCTTTTTGGGATTAATACAGCTGATATATTCATTTGATCTGTATTAATCCAATAGTAAAGAAATAAAGTGTCATTAATTACTTTTGCATCTCCATAATATTTTAGGCCTCCCGTTTCATGTTTTTCAACTATGATTTCAATGCCACTTTTTGTTTTTTTAGAGGTAATTAATTCTGAAGTTTTACTTTCATTTCTTTTTAAATAGCCGGAATCAAAAGCTTCTTCTGATGAGAATTTAATATTAAAATCTTTAGATTCCTTTTTTACGCAGTTGGCTAATAAAAGAAGAATTATTGAAATAAAAAAAATACGTCTCATGTTGATTGATTTTGATTGAGCTCAAAAGTATAGAAAAAACATAACTGTTTTCAATTTGAAAATGCTCTTATAAAATAAACAAAAAAACTGCCTGATCCGAAGACCAGACAGTTCTCAAAAAAAAAGCATGAATCGATCGATCGATTAATTCGCTTTCATTTTAATTTGTGCCAGTGTGTTTTGAATACTGTTCAGTTGTTTTGAAACAACAGAAACCTGATTGTATTCTAAATGGTTTTCTTCTAAAGCCATTTTGTATTTTTCAATTGCAGCTTCTTCACCGGTTATACAGGCATTGATGATTGCTTCTGTGTCGCCTCCCGTAAATGATGATTTAATGTCAATCCAGGTGCGGTGCAAAGCACCTAGTGGACCACCACCTGATGTGTCAGTTGATTTTCCGAGTTTGTTAATTTCGTCCTGCAGTTCTACGATAAATAGTGCTCTTTCACGCGCATATTCCAGAAAATCAGTTTTCATTGCTGCATTTTCAACGTGTTCTGCAGCGTTGGTGTATCCTAATTTTCCATCCTCGAGAATAGATATTAATCCTTCCAGAGTTTTCACTGCCTCTTTGGTGGTTTCATCTGTATGTATCATGACTATAATTTTTTATAATTTGTATAATACAAAGTTGGGATTTTATAAAGGCTTAATTCTTATAGAATTATGATAGTTGTTTATAATATTGTGGAATGGGAATTTTGAAAGTTGTTTTTTGTTTCTTACAGAATAAGACAATTTATCTTTTAAAATGAATACTTATTGCTTTCGGTTTGGGTTAGGGATAGAAATGAAATCCTTTTACTTTTTTCTTTAAAAAGGAAAAGATTGGAATGGATAGCCCGGCCGGAGGCAACCCCCATAAAAAAAGCCTCAAGAAATTCCTGAGGCTGATTTTATGATTTAGAATCCTGATTAAGCTGTTAAAGCTTCCTTGATTCTGCGTAATGCTTCTTTTAAAATATCGTCGCTTGTTGCGTAAGAGAAACGAATACAATTTGGATTTCCGAAAGCGTCACCTGTTACGGTTGCTACGTTTGCTTCTGCCAAAAGATACATCGATACATCGTTTGCATCTTTGATTTCTGTTCCTTTTAATGTTTTTCCGAAGAAAGAAGAAACGTCTGGAAATACGTAAAATGCACCTTCCGGAACGTTGATTTTAACTCCTGGAATTTCTTTTAATAACCCTACTACTAAATCTCTGCGCGTGTGGAAAGCCTGAACCATGTGGTTTAACACGCTTGGATCTGCATCTACAGCTGTAATTGTAGCTCTTTGTGCAACAGAATTTGCTCCTGAAGTTACTTGTCCCTGAATTTTTGTACACGCTTTTGCGATGAATTCGGGAGCTCCGATATAACCAATTCTGTATCCAGTCATAGCAAATGCTTTTGCAACTCCGTTTACAGTGATTGTTTTTTCTAACATTCCCGGGATTGAACCGATACTGCAGAAAGTTCCTGAGAAATTGATGTGCTCATAAATTTCGTCAGCAACTACATATATATTTGGGTGTTTTTCCAACACTTTTGCAAGAGCTGTTAATTCTTCTCTGCTGTAAACAGACCCCGAAGGATTACAAGGGGAAGAGAACCACATCATTTTTGTTTTTGGTGTGATTGCTGCTTCTAATTGAGCAGGTGTAATTTTGAAATCAGTATCAACAGAAGTTGGAACTTCAACAGGAACACCTCCTGAAAGTTTTACGATTTCGAAATACGAAACCCAGTATGGTGCAGGTAAAATAACTTCGTCACCATCGTTAAGCATTACTTGTGCAATGTTGTATAATGATTGTTTTGCTCCTGTAGAAACTACGATTTGAGATGGTTTGTAATCTAATCCGTTGTCTCTTGTGAATTTTCTGGAAATAGCTTCTCTTAATTCTAAATATCCTTCTACCGGAGAATAAGTGCTGTAGTTTTCGTCTACTGCTTTTTTAACAGCTTCCTTAATAAAGTCAGGAGTATTAAAATCAGGCTCACCTAAACTTAAACTGATAATGTCTTTTCCTTGTGCTTTTAGCTCACGGGCTAATGCAGCCATCGCTAAAGTCTGCGAAGTAGCTAAATTGTTAATTCTGTCTGAAAGAATATGATTCATTATAAAAAATTTAATTGCTCTTAAATATGCTGTTTTCTTAAGAGAGGTTATTATTAATAGATTTTAAGTTTTGTTATGCAAATTCAGGTTTTACCCCAAGATCTTTTAAATGCTTGTAATGTGCCCAGATTGCGCCTCTCATGGTTCTGAATTCATAATAAGGCAAATTACATTCTTTGGCTGTCTCTTTTACAATTTCTGCTATTTTTCCGTAATGGATGTGGCTGATATTTGGAAAAATATGATGCTCTATCTGATGATTTAATCCGCCGGTAAACCAATTCACAATTTTGTTTTTTGGCGCAAAATTAGCGGTAGTGTACAATTGGTGAATGGCCCAGGTGTTTTCGATTTCTCCTTCTTCATTCGGAACCGGGTTTGAAGTTTCTTCAACCACGTGTGCCAACTGAAAAACGATACTCAAAATTAATCCTGCAGTATAATGCATTACAAAAAAACCGATAACGACTTTCCACCAGATTACTCCTAAAAGCATTGGCAAAACCATCCAGATCATTACATAAATTATTTTTGTAATAACCAAAACAGTCCATAATTTGGTTGGACTTTGTGGGGTTCCATACGACAGTTTTCTTTTCAGATAGTTTTTCATCTGTTTGAAATCTGTGGTTAAAGCCCAGTTAAAAGTCAATAATCCGTATAGAAAAAAAGAATAATAATGCTGGAATTTATGAAAACGATGCCACTCGGCATTTTGTGTAAAGCGAATGATTCTTCCGGCGTCAAGATCTTCATCATGCCCGTGAATATTGGTGTAAGTATGGTGCAAAACATTGTGCTGAACCTGCCAGTTGTAGACATTTCCAGCTAAAACATAAATACTGCCACCCATTATTTTATTGATCCATGATTTTGAAGAGTAAGAGCCATGGTTCCCATCATGCATAACGTTCATTCCAATTCCGGCCATGCCGATACCCATCAAAATATTTAATAATAATTGCGCCCAGAAAGGCATGTCAAGCGCGAGAATTAAAAAATAAGGGGTTAGGAAAATGCTAAAAAGAATAATAGCTTTTAGGTGCAACTTCCAGTTTCCGGTTTTTTGGATGTTGTTCTCTTTGAAGTAATTGTTTACCCGTGAGTTAAGCGTTCTGAAAAACTTCAGATTATCCTGCTTTGAAAATGTCGGTGCGGTATTATTCATATTAATTTTAAATAGTTGTCAAAGGTAATTATTATAAATTTTCAATTTGCAAAATTGAGTTAAATATTTCAATCGTAAAGTAGTACTTTTGTTAAAAAATTAGCGCAATGGATGAGATATTGAAATATTTTCCTGATTTGACAGATCTTCAAATCGAACAGTTTCAAAAATTAGACTTTTTATACCACGACTGGAATGAAAAAATCAATGTAATTTCCCGAAAAGATATTGATTCCCTATATATCAAACATATTTTGCATTCGCTTGGAATTGCAAAAATCATGAAATTCGAACCGGGAACAACCGTTTTGGACGTTGGGACTGGAGGCGGTTTTCCTGGGATTCCATTGGCAATTCTTTTTCCTGAAACACGTTTTTATCTAATTGATGTTATTGCGAAAAAAATAAAAGTGGTTCAGGGAGTAGTTGACGCTTTGGAACTGAAAAATGTAAAAGCAGAACAAAAACGTGCCGAATTGGTAAAAGGTGATTTCGATTTTATTGTAAGCCGTGCCGTAACCAATATGCCGGATTTTGTTTCCTGGATTCATGATAAAATTAAAAAACAGCACAAGCACACGTTGAAAAATGGAATTCTGTATTTAAAAGGAGGTGATTTGACAGAAGAATTAAAAGATTTTCCAAAAGCAACTTTATATGATTTGTCTACTATTTTTGAAGATGAGTTTTTTGAAACCAAAAAAGTGGTACATCTGCCATTGAAATTTCAGCCTTAATTTTTATTTATACAAATACAGCCCGATACTATTTTTCCTTAAAATTGTTATCGGGTTTTTTTATGCCTGAAAAGCAATCATAACCTAAATGATAATTTGTAGCTGATCCAATTTCCTTACCTTTGAAAATGCTTAAATAAAGTTATAATGAATAGAAGGAAGTTCTTTAAAAATGGCTCATTGTTTACAATAGGAGCCGCAATTATGAATCCGTTTGAGGGTTCTGCAAATGTTTTAGATTTAGAGTCTGCAAATAAAAATAAAAAGGCAAAAAATATCATCTTACTGGTGAGTGACGGAATGAGTACCGGGACGCTTAATATGACCGATTTGTATCTGAACAGAAAAAATGGCAAAGGTTCAAACTGGATACAATTGTATAAAGATAACAGAGTTTCAAGAGCTTTGATGGACACCGCTTCTGCGAGTTCTATAGTAACCGATTCATCTGCTGCGAGTTCTTCATGGGGAGGCGGTTTTCGTGTAAACAATGGCGCTTTAAATGTTAGCCCGCAAGGAGAACCGCATTTACCAATCTGGCAAAAATTTAAAAAATCAGGAAAAATGGCGGGCTGTGTGACTACAGTTCCTATTACGCATGCAACTCCGGCCGGTTTTTGTGTTAACAGTAAAAGCAGAAATGCCCAGGAAGATATTGCCGAACAATATTTGGAATTGGGTTTTGATATTATGATGGGAGGCGGAGCCAATTATTTCAGTCCGGAATTACGGAAAGATAAAAAAGATATGTATGCTGCTTTTAAATCGAAAGGATACCAAGTTGTCAAAACTAAATCTGAAATGGAGGGTGCATCTAATTCTAAACCTGTTTTGGGTGTGTTTGCAGATGACGGACTTCCATATTATGTGGACAGAAACAGTGATGAAAAATTAAAAACCACTATTCCGAGTCTTGCCGAAATGTCTCAAAAAGCAATCGACAGAATGAAAGGCCATAAAAATGGTTTTGTGTTGCAAATTGAAAGTGGAAAAGTGGATTGGGCAGCACATGGTAACGATATTGCCGGTTTGATTAACGACCAGATTGAATTTGATGAAGCTGTAAAAGTTGCGATAGATTTTGCTGAAAAAGACAAAGAAACATTAGTAATCATTACCACAGATCACGGAAATGCAAATCCGGGAATTATTTACGGAAAAAATGCCAATGACAATTTCGACAGTATTCAGAAATATACACAGACCAACGAATGGATTCTGAATCAGATAAAACCAGAATCTTCTGTTGCGCACGTAAAAGAAATTATTGAAAAAGCAAACGGTCACTCGGTTTCTGATGAAGACGCCAAATATGTATTGGGTTATTATGACGGATTGCACAAAGAAGATGGTTTGTATAATTATAAAAAATTACCCTATAAAGCTTTCGCAGAAATGCAGGGGAAAATAAATTCGGTAGGCTGGATCAGTATGGATCATTCGGCAGACTATGTCGAATTGGCCATGTTTGGTCCTGGAAGCGAACTCTTAAAACCTTTCGTAAAAAATACCGACTTACATTATCTAATGCTACAAGCTGCAGAAGTGGAGAATAAATTTTAGACGTTGGTAAGATTTTAAAATTCACATCAACAAAAAAGTAAGCCGAATCTTAATGAAAAGATTCGGCTTTTTTATATTGAAAAGTCTTTTAAGACTTTTGACCTTCGATTTTAAGACTATTCTCCCAAGAAAGGATATCTGTAGTCTTCAGGAGTTACAAAAGTTTCTTTGATAGTTCTAGGAGAAGCCCAACGCAATAAGTTCAATGCAGAACCCGCTTTATCGTTAGTTCCCGAAGCTCTTGCACCACCAAAAGGCTGCATTCCTACAACTGCTCCGGTTGGTTTGTCGTTGATGTAGAAGTTACCTGCTGAATTTTGCAATTTCACAGTAGCTACTTCAATAGCATAGCGATCCTGGCTGAAAACCGCTCCTGTTAAAGCGTACTCAGAAGTTGTATTAACCAATTCTAAAGTTTCTTCCCACTTAGCATCTTCGTAGATGTAAATTGTCACAACCGGTCCGAATAATTCGGTTTCCATTGTAGTATATTTTGGATTTGTCGTTACAATAACGGTTGGTTCTACAAAGTAACCTACAGATTTGTCATAGTTTCCTCCAACAATAATTTCAGCATCAGCGTCATTTTTAGCCTGATCAATATAACTCGCTAATTTATCAAAAGAACCTTCGTGAATAACCGCAGTAATAAAGTTTCCAAAATCTTCCGGAGAACCCATTTTCATCGATTTTACGTCGGTGATCAATTGCTCTTTTACAGCTGGCCATAAACTTTGCGGAATATAAACTCTTGAAGCCGCAGAACATTTTTGTCCCTGAAATTCAAAAGCACCACGCGTAATTCCCGTAACAACTTGTTTTACGTTAGCACTTGGGTGAGCAATGATAAAATCTTTACCACCGGTTTCACCAACGATTCTTGGATATGTTTTATAGTTGTGAATGTTGGCTCCAATTTTAGCCCAGATATCTTTAAATACATGAGTCGATCCTGTAAAGTGAACACCTGCAAAATCACGGCTTGCCAAAACAGTATCGGTAATCATTAAAGCATCTCCAAAAACAACGTTGATAACGCCATCAGGAACACCTGCTTCTTTAAAAACATCCAAAATAATTTTTGTAGAAAATACCTGACTGTCACTTGGTTTCCAAACCACAACGTTACCCATCATCGCAGCACTTGCCGGAAGATTGGCAGCGATAGCTGTAAAGTTGAATGGCGTAATAGCATAAACAAAACCTTCAAGCGGTCTGTATTCTAAACGGTTCCAGGTTGTTGAATCCGATTTTGGCTGATCTCCGTAAATTTGAGTCATGAATTCTACGTTGTAACGTAAAAAGTCGATCAATTCACAAGAAGCATCAATTTCTGCCTGATGAATATTTTTAGACTGACCAATCATAGTCGCAGCATTTATACGTGCTCTGTATGGACCTGCGATTAATTCAGCCGCTTTTAAGAAAATAGCAGCACGTTGTTCCCACGCCATATTTGCCCAAGCATGTCTTGATTCAAGAGCATTGGCAATCGCTTTTTCGATATGTTGTTTTTCAGCCAAATGATATTTTCCAACAACGTGCTGGTGATCATGTGGAGCTGTTATATTTCTGGTATTTCCGGTTCTGATTTCTTCGTTTCCAATATGCAAAGGAACGTCAATTTGAGAATTCCACATTGTAGTGTAAGCTGCCTGAACAGCGGTTCTTTCCGGAGAGTTGGGTGCGTATCCTTTTACCGGTTCATTAACCGCTTTAGGTACATTAAAAAATCCTTTTAACATGGGATAAGATATTTTGAAATTACGAATTGTTTAATTTTAGGCAAAAGTACAAAGGTTATTTTGATTATATCACAATACAATATTAAAATGTTGTAATTTAATAAACTAATCCCGTCAAGTTGTAAATGTCTGTTTTTATAAAGTTTTAAATTTGAGAGACTTCAATTTTTGTATTATGAAAATTCCACTTTTAGCTTTTAACGATAAAGGAATTTACTGTCAACAGGCCGATGTTTATCTCGATCCCTGGCGACCGGTTAAGAATGCCATTATTACACACGGTCACGCCGATCACTCCCGTTGGGGGCATCAAAACTATATTACACATCATACTAATGTACCAATCATTCGGCATCGTTTGGGCGAAATAAATGTTACCGGAAAAGAATGGGGAGAAAGCTTTGTCATCAATAATGTAAAGTTCTCGCTTCACCCTGCAGGACACATTATTGGAAGTTCACAAATTCGTGTTGAACACAAAGGGGAAGTCTGGGTTTTTACAGGAGATTATAAAACCGAAGACGATGGAATTTCAGTTCCATACGAAGTGGTAAAATGCCACACTTTCATTACCGAATGTACTTTTGGATTACCTGCTTTCAATTGGACACCGCAGGCAGAAGTTATTACAGAAATCAACAATTGGTGGGTAGAAAATAAAGCCGAGGGAAAAACGTCCATTCTTTTTGGATATTCGTTGGGTAAAGCGCAACGACTTTTAAAATATCTCGATACCGATATTGGTAAAATATACACGCATGGAGCGATTGAAAACATGACTAATGTTTTGCGTCCGATGGTCGATTTTCCTCCAACAACTTTGATTACGCGTGAAACCAAAAAAGAGGAATTTGCTGGAAATATTGTTCTCGCTCCGCCCAGTGCGCATGGAAGTGTTTGGATTAGAAAAATGACGCCTTTTGTGACTGGTTCAGCAAGTGGCTGGATGGCTTTTCGCGGCGCAAGACGCAGACGTGCGATTGATAAGGGTTTTGTGTTGAGCGATCACTGCGATTGGTACTCACTTTTGGATAGCATCAAAGCCACAGGTGCAGAAAAAGTAATCTGCACACACGGTTACACCGATATTTTTTCCAAATATTTGAGGGAATTGGGTTACGATGCCAGAACCGAAAAAACACAATATGAAGGTGAAACGGCAGAAATGGAAAAGGATGAAAAAGAAGTTGTATTCGAACAAAACGAAACCCCGATTATTTCTGAAAATAACGAATTGTAGATGAAAAATTTCGCCCAACTCATAAAAACTCTTGACAGCTCGAATAAAACGAACGTAAAAGTCGATGCCCTGACGACGTATTTTAAAAATGCATCGCCGGAAGATAAAGTATGGACGATTGCGATTTTGTCTCATCGTCGCCCGCCAAGACCTGTTAATACGACTTTGTTGCGAATTTGGGCAAATGAATTAGCGAATATTCCGCTCTGGCTTTTTGAGGAAAGTTATCATATTGTCGGTGATTTGGCGGAAACGATTGCTTTAATTATTCCAACTACAAAAGAACATTCGGATAAAAGTTTAACCGAATATCTTCAGGAAATTATTGCGTTAAAAAAGAAATCAGATATTGAGAAAAAAGAATATTTGCATGAAAACTGGCTAGCGCTGAATTACTATGAACGCTTTGTCTTTACAAAATTAATTACCGGAAGTTTACGAATCGGCGTAAGCCAAAAATTAATGACCCGTGCCTTATCAAAAGCAGAAGCTGTTGATGAAGATGCTTTGGCGTATAAATTAATGGGAAATTGGGATCCGAATACCATTACTTTCCAGGAATTGATTCTGGATGAAAAAAGCAGCGATTATTTATCAAAACCTTATCCATTTTATCTGGCTTATCCAATTGAAGGCGAAGTGGATAATTTAGGAAATCCCGAAGACTGGTCGGTTGAACATAAGTGGGACGGAATCCGTTCACAAACCATTATCCGTGAAAACGAAATGTATGTCTGGTCAAGAGGCGAGGAGCTGGTTACTGATAAATATCCGGAGTTTAAATCTTTTATCGGAATTATTCCGGACGGAACCGTTATTGATGCTGAAATTCTAGCTTTTCCTGAGAAAGAAATCGGAACTTTTAATGATCTGCAAGCCCGAATAGGACGTAAAACTATTTCGGCCTCTTTGTTGGAAAAAGTTCCTGTAATATTAAAAGCGTACGATATTTTAGAATGGGAAGGTCAGGATATTCGAAATTTACCTTATTCCGAAAGAAGATTATTATTAGAACAATTATATGATTCGATAAAAGATAGAACGCCACATTTTCAATTATCAGAAAGAGTGCTTCTCCATTCCTGGGAAGATGTATCCAACGAAAGGATGCGTGCCCGCGAAATGAAAAGCGAAGGCTTGATGTTAAAAAGAAATGATTCACCCTATCAGGTGGGAAGAAAAAAGGGCGATTGGTGGAAATGGAAAATTGAGCCTCTCGTAATTGATGCCGTTTTAACCTATGCGATGCGCGGACACGGACGACGCTCCAATCTTTTTACCGATTATACTTTTGCGCTGTGGCAAAACAATGATAATGGAGAAAGAGAATTAGTAACATTCGCCAAAGCCTATTCCGGTTTAACCGATGCTGAATTCAGAAAAGTTGATGACTTTATCAAAAAAAATACTTTGGAACGATTTGGTCCGGTTCGAAGTGTAACGCCTCAATTGGTTTTCGAAATTGGTTTTGAAGGAATTGCACTTTCCAAAAGACATAAAAGCGGTATCGCCACCCGTTTTCCAAGAATCTTGAGATGGCGGCAGGATAAAAAAATAGAGGATGCCAACTCAATTGAAGATTTAAAAAGTATGATTTCATAAGTCAAATCCTCTCCAAAAATGAACAGAGACGAATTATATACCATCGCAGAAAACTGGTTTCATGATCAGGGCTGGAAAGCATTTCCATTCCAAACCCAGACGTGGACTGCTTTTCTGCAAGGAAAAAACGGGTTATTGAACGCTCCAACCGGAAGCGGAAAAACGTATGCCTTATGGTTTCCGATCGTTCTCGATTACATGAAGAAAAATCCGAATTATAAAACCAAACATAAACCCGGATTAAAAGCCATCTGGATAACGCCTTTACGTGCACTTTCTGTTGAAATAAAACAAGCTGCCGAAAGAATTCTTAACGATCTGGATACGCAAATGACGGTTGGAATTCGGTCCGGAGATACTTCGCAAAGTGAAAGAACAAAGCAAAGCAAAAAAATGCCAGACTTGCTGGTTACCACTCCGGAAAGTCTGCAATTACTATTGGCTTCAAAAGAATTTGCAAAAACTTTTGCCAGTTGTTCTGCCATTGTGGTTGACGAATGGCACGAACTATTAGGAACAAAACGTGGCGTCCAAATGGAACTGGCTCTATCCCGACTAAAAAAGGTTGCACCCAAAATGCGAATTTGGGGAATTTCTGCCACCATCGGAAATCTGGAACTGGCGCAACAGGTATTATTAGGTTTAAATTCTGAGACCTACCAAAATTCAGTTTTGATTAAAGCCCACATCAACAAAAAAATAAAAGTACTTTCGATACTGCCAGACAAAATGGACAGTTATCCGTGGCGTGGTCACATGGGATTACATCTAATTGATGAGGTTGCTAAAATAGTACGGAAAAGCAAAACTACTTTAATTTTTACCAATGTACGTTCTGCCTGCGAAATGTGGTTTCAGGCAATATTGGAGAAATATCCGGAGTTTGCCGGAGATATGGCGATGCATCACGGAAGCATAAGCAGGGAAACCCGTTTGTGGGTTGAAAATGCGATTAGAAACGAAGAATTAAAAGTAGTGGTGTGTACTTCAAGCTTGGATTTGGGAGTAGATTTTGCCCCTGTTGAAACTATTATTCAGGTAGGCGGTCCAAAAGGTGTTGCCCGTTTTTTGCAAAGAGCAGGACGAAGCGGTCACCAACCCGGTAAAGAAAGTGTGATTTACTTTTTGGCAACTCACGCCATAGAATTGATTGAAGCTTCGGCACTTAAAAAAGCGGTTGCTAAAACCATTGTTGAAGACCGAATTCCCTATTTGAACAGTTGGGATGTTTTGGTGCAATACCTAAATACATTAGCGGTTTCTGACGGATTTTTTCCGGATGAAATTTTTGAAGAGGTGCGACAAACGTTCTGTTATCAAAACATCACAAAGGAAAACTGGAACTGGATTCTGAACTTCATAACCAATGGAAGTCAGAGTTTACGGGCGTATGATGAATACAAAAAAGTAGAAATTGAAGAAGACGGCCGTTTTAAAATCAATAGCCGACTGATTGCGATGCACCACAGAATGCAAATTGGAACCATTGTTGGCGACGCATCATTAAATGTGAAATTTTTAAGCGGAGGTTATATAGGGAATATTGAAGAATGGTTTGCTTCAAAACTCCAGCCGGGAGATGTTTTTACTTTCGCTGGAAAAAGATTGGAATTATTTCGTGTAAAAAATATGCAGGTATTGGTACGAAAAGCAGATCCTAAAAAAGAATCCCGAACCGTAAGCTGGATGGGCGGGCGAATGGCATTATCGGTGCAAATGAGTGAATTGCTTCGGGAAGAATTGTACGCTGCTAATTCTGATGATTTGACCCCGGAATTAAAAGCTTTGCAGCCTATTTTTGCAAGACAGAGAAAAGAAAGTATTGTACCTTCTGATGATGAATTTTTAATTGAAACTTTCAAAACCAGAGAAGGGTATCATGCCGTTTTTTATCTTTTCGAAGGCAGGTTTGTGCATGAAGCTTTAGCAAGTATTTTATCTTACCGTATCAGTTTACTGTTTCCGATAACTTTTTCGCTGGCGTATAATGATTACGGTTTTGAATTACTCTCCGATCAGGAGATTGATATGCAGTCTGTTTTTGATAATAATTTATTTTCAACAGAATATGTACACCATGATTTGCAAAAAAGCCTAAATTTAACGGAAATGGCCCGAAGAAAGTTCAGAGATATTGCTGTAATTGCCGGTCTGGTTTTTACGGGAATGCCCGGAAGACCTGTTAAAACAAAGCATTTACAGAGCGGATCACAATTGCTTTTTGAAGTTTTCAGGGATTATGAACCGGATAATTTATTACTCCAGCAGGCATATTCAGAAACAATTGAACATCAGCTGGAAGAAGGACGCTTGATTCAGGCTTTGGAAAGAGTGAATAAACAGACTATTGTCTGGAAACAGTGCAAAAAGCCTACACCATTTAGTTTTCCAATCATTACAGACCGATTGAGGGAAAAATTATCCAGTGAGACATTGGCAGAAAGGATCAAAAAAATGACAGCGAGTTACATGAAATAATAACATGAAAATTACAATCAACAATCAAAAATTTGTTTTACACTCGTGTGGGGCTGCTTATTGGGAAGAAAAGAAAATACTTCTAATATCTGATCTGCATTTGGGCAAAGTATCACATTTTAGAAAACACGGCATGCCAATTCCGGAGAAAGCCGTTCAGGAAAATTTTAATCGATTGAATAATGTTTTAGAATTATTTGATGCCGAAACGATTATTTTTTTGGGAGATTTATTTCACAGTAAAATCAATAATGAATGGAATTTCTTTGCAGACTGGACAAAGACAATTTTGCAAAGGATTATTTTGATTGAAGGCAATCACGACATTATTTCAAAAAAATATTATACAGTTTTAAATATCGAAATTTATTCGGAACTAATAATTGATGATTTTCTGCTTACACATCATCCAACAGAACGTGAAAATTTATTTAATTTTTGCGGTCACATTCATCCCGGAATTAAACTAAAAGGATTAGGAAAACAATTCTTAAGCTTGTCTTGTTTTTTCAGAAAAACGAATCAAATGATTTTTCCGGCTTTTGGAGAATTTACGGGGAATTATTATCTGACTCCCACAGAAAATGACAAAGTATATGCTCTTGCCAAGGGGGAAATAATAGAAATTAAAAACTAATTTAATTCAAGGCGAAAGGTGCGCACATTCTAAAAGTAGGAACTATCACCTTAAAAATTTTGGTTGTAGTAAAATTGATCATATTAAAATGACCTTTCATTGCACCATAAGGAGATGATAATAAACAACCTGAACTATAGGTGTGATTTTCTCCTGGTTTTAAAACAGGTTTTTTTCCGATAACGCCTTCTCCGTCAACTACTTCAAGATCGTTTAAAGAGTCGAAAATTTCCCAGTGACGTGATGTTAACTGTACAGAATCTTTACTGTGATTTTCGATTGTAACAACATAACTAAATGCAAAATGAATCTTGTAGTTCTTGAAGTAAGTACCTTCAAAACTAGTTAAAACAGATATTTTTATGCCTCTTGTTATCTGAGAAACCATAACTAAAGTAGTATATATGTGTGCGTTATAACTGCAAACTTACAAAAAAAAATGATTCAATTTAAATCCTTTTTAGAATGTTTAGTTAATAATATTCAATGAGTTCGCATTTCCTTTTCCAATAACTCTTTGGTATCGGTCGGTATTTTCACGATAATAAACTAAAATAGTATATTCATTTTCGGTTTGATAAAAATTGCCATCTATAGCATTTTCATAATCAATTTCACCTTTTTTATCAGCAACAGTATATTGAAAATTGGTGAATCCCTGTTTAATCATGACAGCTTTTTCGTAGATTCCTTTCTCTGCATTATAATCCATTTTGTATTCTTGTGACAAGCTGTAATTATTGAACATTCCTGTAATATAGATGTCTTTGTTCAATCTAAAAGCTGGAGCAGAAAGACTAAAATAAACCCAGGCATAGTCAGCCTCAATTTCCTGATTAGAACCGTTGATATTTTTGACTACAAAATTCCCATTGACATCCTGATATACTGTATAAATCTGATTGCCTCTTGCTGGGCTTGTGTATAAAAATGAACTGTAAATATCGCTGGTAGAGCTCACTTTTGCTACATTGTTATTAGCTGCTCTGATATCTTTATTTTCAAAGTATAAAAATTCATTTCCGCCCCAGAACTGCGTTTCACTATCGTATTTATAAACTAATTGATTTCCAAGTGTATATTGTGGACGAATGTTTTTAATACAAGTGTTAAAATCTCCGTTTTGCAGTAAAAGTACTTTTACGTTTTGCAAAGGTGTCTGAAATGCAATATCATTTGAAGCAATTGAAAAATCCAGATTCTGCTTTTGATTAATATTGTTTAGGTTTCGGGTACGTTTTACCTGAGCTGCTACAGTACATTGGTTCTCATATAAAATAAATTTTCTGGAGAAAACAACTTCTCGGTCTTCATTCAGTATTCTTAAGATATAATTTCCTGAAATTCGCAACTGTGTCGTAAATTGGTTTGGAAAGTTAATACGATAGTGCGAATAACTCTGCAGCGTATTAAAAGAATTACTGTAATCCATAATCCTTTGATTGTCTAATCCGAGAATATAATCCATTTTAGGAATTTCAGAAGCTTTCCAGTTGTAGTCGCAGTGTATAATCTCAAAATAATAATTGGCTTCATTGCCATACAAATCATCAAACTGTAATTCAAATGTGGAGCCCAATTCAAATATGGGAACAACATTGCTGCCGTTTTGAACAAAGGAAACGGTTTTTATATTATAAGGAGGATTGATTTCTTTTTCCTGGGCTTTTGCCAAAGTGAAAATTAAAAGAAAAACTAAGCTTGTATATAAAAATTTCGGCATCTCATTTAGTTGTAAGATTGTAAATATAACAATTTTATGTAACGAAAAAGATGCCATTCTATTGGATTTTACTGCTAAGATCCCAAAATATAGGCTAAGTTACCTTCAATTTCATCATTGATATAACTTTCTTCTAAAAGCGAATCAGATAAAAGTTTTTTATTTTCCTGCAGTTTAATAATCTTTTCTTCCACTGTATTTTTCGAAATAAAACGAATAACATTTACTTTATTTAACTGCCCAATTCGGTGGGCTCGTCCAACTCCCTGTTTTTCTGCAAAAGGATTCCACCACGGATCCAAGAATAAAACATAAGAAGCTTTGGTAATATTCAGACCAACACCTCCCGCTTTTAGCGAAATAAAAAACAATAACGGATTTTCTTTTTCCTGAAACAATTTTACCTGCTGTTCTCTTCTTCCGGATGGAGTTTCTCCTGTAATTTCACAAAACGCTACTTTGTTTTCCCTGCACCAATCCGTGTAAAAATTCAAATTGGTAACAAACGAACTAAAAATGATAACTTTTTGTTTTGCTTTTACTAAATTTTCCAGGTAATTGGTAACCGCAATGTATTTTCCGGAATCAATTTCCGATTTCTGATCGACCATTTTCGGATGATTACTCAGCTGTCTTAACTTCATCAAAGTATTGATAATACTGATTTTGTCCGGACTTGATCCGTCCGTTTTAAGCAGGAAATTACGAGCTTTTGATTTTTCTTTCTCGTATAGTTTTTCCTGTTCAGGATCCATATCACAATAATAAATCTGCTCTGTCAATTCAGGCAAATCCTTTAAAACCTGCTCTTTTGTTCTTCGTAAAATATAAGGGTGTATAAGATTTTTTAATTCTGCTAAAATATTTTCATCCTGTTTTTTCTCAATAGGAATTTTAAAATTTTCTGCAAAAAAGCTGTAACTCCCCAAAATTTCAGGATTTATAAACTCCATTTGAGACCATAAGTCGTCAAGCGAATTTTCGATCGGCGTTCCGCTTAAAGCGATTTTATGAACCGTATTTATTTTGTTAATTGCTTTAAAAATCTTAGAATTTTTGTTTTTGATGTATTGACTTTCGTCCAAAATTAAATAGCGGAAATCGTATTTTTCTAAAATTGAAATATCACGATGAACAATGCTATAACTGGTAAAAATCAAATCGGTTGAATTTATTCTGCCGGCTAATAATTTTCGGTCATTGCCCACGTACTGCATTTTCGAAAAATGCGGAGTAAACTTCCCAGCTTCATTAAACCAGTTAAAAACCAATGAAGAAGGAAGCACAATCAAAGCTTTAAGCGGCTCTCTTTCAATGGTTGTTTCGTTTGCAAACAAATCAAAATTAGAGGTTTTGGTAGTAAAACCTAATTGTTCCTGAACTGATACCAAAACGGCTAAAGTCTGAAGTGTTTTTCCAAGTCCCATATCATCGGCCAGGCAGGCTCCAAGATTAGAGTTGAAATGACCTAAAAGCCATTTTACGCCATCAATTTGATACGGTCTTAAAGTTGCTTTTAGTAAATCTGAAGATGTAAATTCGGCTTTGTGAATTTGGTCCAAATCATTTTCGATTTCTGAAATTCCGTCTAAAGCTGTAAAATTGCTTTTGCGTAAAAGCAATTCTCCATTTTCTGTTTTGGCTAATTTTGCCAGAGAGCCATATTTACTGAACCATTCTAACGGAATTAAAAAATAATTTCCGTCAGGCAGCATAAAAAGTCTTTCCTTGCTTTTTATATTGGGTATGATTTCGCTGAAATTGATTTTATAATTACCAATCGTAATAATTATTTTAATATCAAACCAGTCTGCTTTTGTTTCTTTTGCAATTGAAATCGTATTGCTTTCTGTGATGATTTCTTTGCTTTCCAGTTTTAAATTTTGGATTGTAAAACCTAAACTCTCAAGCTTTTCTTTATTGTCAATAATTAATTGGATATTGATATAAGGATCATTGATTTCTGAATCCTTATCCAGTCCAAACAATTCGTTTTTGATTTTTACTAAACCAATTTCGAGTAGTTTTTTTGTATATAAAATTTCGACAGCACTTCTTTTAAACTGAATTATTTTGGGTTCATTAGCAATGCTGAAATCCACAAAAGAATGTGTTTTTTTAGTTTTACCGGCGTCAAATAAATAGCCGTTATAATCGAAATAAAGGTTGAGGTAATAACAATTTTTAAAGAAATCATAAACAGGCTGAATTGTACTTGAAATAATTTTGTCACGAACTTCCATTTCAAAACCCGTCGCTTCAATATCGATTTTTTTTGCTATTTCAGGAATAAAGCCTTTAAAATAATTATCAACCAGTTTTGAAGGAATTTCGATTGATTTTTTCTTCAGAAAAGGGGTTAGTTTTTTAGAATTGAGTTCTTTTAATCGCCCTAATTTTTTATTGATAATTAACCAGCCCGGTTCATCTAAAAGAATGGTAACACTACTATTCATGGGTAAAAAAGTATTTTTGTTTTCTTTTAAAGAAAGGGTATAAGTAATGCCTTCGGAATGTTTATCAAATTGAATCTGAGGTTCAAAATAAAGAGGTTCGATAGCAACTCTTGAACGATAAAAGTCTTTTTCAGGTCCCAAATTCAAAGATAGTGGGAATTGTTCCTTCACAATCAAATCGTAAAAGGAACTTAAATTGAAATTTAAATACTGACGGATTGCAAAATCAATTTTAGAATCTTTTTGTAAATCAGCAATGGTTTTAGCCGATTTGATTTTGGCACTGAACTTTTTGAAAATGAATTCAGGTTTTAAAGATTCACAGGCTGTCATGATTTTTTTAGTATTGGAATCTAAATTTTCAAAATCAATTCCAAAACTTTCAATGATATCTTTAGTTGCCTTTTTGTCTAAGTATTTAATATCGCTTGTGTTCCCGACAATATAGGACGTTGGAATATAAGCATTCAGATTTTTATCAAAACTGATGTCAAAACAAAACTGAAATGATTTTGTAGGTTCCAAGATTTAAAGATTTGGTTAGGCTTGTAATTTGGGAATTGTGCTAAAAAAAAGCGTTTTCAAATTATTTCTATTTTGAAAACGTTTTTTTAAATGAACTTATATCACTTATATGGTGAAAAAGAAATTAGTTTTCCTGTTTAAAGCAAAGCGGAATAATTTCCCCTTTTGCCAGACAATATTTTTCAACTAATTCAGGAGCAATTTTGTTGGTATAATCTTCTTCAATTACGATAAAACCAATGCTTCTTAGTTTGTCAAAATAATCTCTTCCATAGATACGAACGTGATCGTATTGTCCAAATATTCTGGCGCGTTCTTTTTGGTCTGTAATTGAATCGTCCGCAAAAGTAACTTCTCTGTTTAAATCCTGTGGAATCTGCAAAATCGCCATTCCGCCTGGTTTTAAAACACGGTATAATTCCTGCATCGCTTTGGTATCATCCGGAATATGTTCTAAAACGTGATTGCATAAAATAACATCATATTCATTGTCTTTGAAAGGCAAATTACAGATATCTGCTTTTACGTCTGCCAAAGGCGAAAGTAAATCGGTTGTGGTGTAGTCCAGGTTTTTCTGCTTGCGGAATAATTTATAAAATGCCTGTTCCGGAGCAAAATGCAGTACTTTTTTCGGTGCAGTAAAAAAATCAGTCTGATCATTTAAGTACAACCAAAGTAAACGATGTCTTTCTAATGAAAGTGTACTAGGCGAAAGTACATTGTTACGCTGCTTCCCATATCCGTAAGGTAAAAACGACCTGAAACTTTTTCCGTCAATAGGATCAGTAAATTTATTTCCTCTTAATGATAATGCCAAAATAGGGCGTGCCACATAACTCAAACGAATTAATAATGGACGGGGGATTGTATTAAGTACTAATTTGAATAATTTTTTCATGAGGGGGCTATTTCGCAGAGTTACACAAAGGATACACAGAGTTTCACAAAGTGTTTATAAATCTTTTTATATTGTTTTTTAAAATTTTTGAATCAAAATTAATAAGAAGGCCTAATGGATAATTGCCAAGTTTTAAATAGGTCAATATCTGCGCAAAATGTACATCCGTAAAAGCTTCAACAGTTTTCAACTCAATCACAATTGTATTCTCAATCAGTAAATCAATTCTATATCCATGATCAAGTTTGATATCTTTATAAATTATTGGTAAGATTTTTTCTTTTTCAACGATCAAACCAGAATTTACAATTTCATAAAATAAACATTCTTGATAGGCTGATTCCAATAAACCCGGACCAAGCTGTTTGTGAACTTCAATAGCTAAACCAATAATTTTATATGTAATTGCATCTAATTTATTACGAGATTCATTGTTTTCTTCAAACATTTAAAGGCGTGTAAAATAAATAACTTTGTGAATCTTGGAGTATATCTTTGCGAATCTTTGTGGAATAACTACAATACTAACGGCACTTTTCTAAATTCATCTTCTTCAGTGCTTTCGATTCCTAACGCTTTGTAGATATAATAGAAGGTAGACAAGATTTCTGGTTTTCCATCAATTAAAGCAACATCATGTTCAAAATGTGCACTTGGTTTTCCGTCAGCAGTTAAAATAGTCCAGCCGTCTTTAAGCTGTTTGATGTTTTTGGTTCCCATGTTAATCATAGGTTCAATAGCAACAACCATTCCTTCAACAAAAAGTTTTCCTCTTCCTTTCTTGCCATAATTTGGCATTTCAGGTGCTTCGTGCATTTTTTGTCCTAAACCATGACCTACTAATTCACGTACTACTCCGTATCCATGAGATTCTGTATATTTCTGAATTGCATTTCCAACATCTTCAACGCGGTTTCCGGCTTTAAATTCTCTGATTCCTACGTAAAGGGATTCTTTGGTTACCTGCAAAAGCTTTTTGGTTTCCGGTGCAACTTCTCCAATTTCAAAACTATAGGCATGATCTCCATGATAGCCATTTTTGAAAGCACCGCAATCTACTGAGATAACATCTCCATTTTGCAAAGGTGTATTGTTCGGAATTCCGTGAACAACCTGAGCATTCGGACTCATACAAAGTGAATTCGGGAAATCATACAAGCCAAGAAAACTTGGAACCGCACCGTGATCACGAATAAATTCTTCGGCTAATTTGTCAAGATATAATGTAGTAACTCCTTCTTTTATTTCAGAAGCAATCATTCCTAATGTTTTTGATACGATCAAAGCACTTTCGCGCATTAATTCGATTTCCTCACGGGTTTTTTGGATAATCATATTTTTCAGATTTTCAGTTCGCAAAAGTACAATTTTAATCTTATTTTTTTAAAGTTGATTTTGAAATTAATTAGAACTAAAATTTCAATATTTCATCTAAAAATCAAAGTCTCTGTTGAATTCTAACATTTTTTTAAATGTGCGTTTCAGAAAAAAGCCATAAATTAGTAGTAAAACGTTTGAAATTATGGAAACTATTATAGATCAGGATATAGTCAAAATGCAGGCTCTTAAAAGAATGAAGAGAAATGCTTTGGCACTTTTGGGTGTAGCAGTACTTCTGTTTATAATTGCGATTTATTTTAAAATTCCGATGCTACAGGCTTTTAGTGAAGCAGCAATGGTAGGGGGAATTGCCGATTGGTTTGCAGTTGTGGCATTATTTCGTCATCCGCTTGGAATCCCAATTTGGCATACAGCTATTATTCCAACTAAGAAAAATGAAATAGGGGAGAATCTGGGAAATTTTGTTTCTGAAGAGTTTCTTGATCGTGAAAAACTGGAAGGGAAACTAGATGAATTTAATTTGGCTTCAAAAGCTTCTGACTGGCTTTCGCAAGAAGAAAATGCAGACAATATCGCAAATGCAGTTGCCGTAAATGTTATTCCGGGAATATTAAAAGCTATTAAAGATGAAGATATAAAGAGATTCATTCAGGTTCAGTTTAAGGAAAAACTGGAAGGAGTCAATTTTGGCAATTGGGTTGCAGTGGCATTAGAACCTTTGCAGAAAGGAGATTTGAAAGATCAAATGCTGACGAACCTTCTCGAAGTAATGAGCAGTGAGCTTACTAACAACAAAGATTTGATTCGACAAAAAGTCAAGGCTTCAACTCCGTTTTTAAGTTTCGGGCTCGCTGACAAAAGTATTACTGAGGGTGTTTTTAACGGCTTGCAGGATTTTTTAAATGAAGCTAAAAATCCGGATAGCGAGGTACGCATCAAAATTGATGAATATATTTTTAATTTCCTTGAAAAAGTTAAAAACTCAGAGGAAATGAGAACTAAAATCAACGATATGATTTTAAATTTCGTTGGCAAAAAAGAAGTTCAGGATTATATTAATGGAATTTGGGATGAAATAAAATTGTCTATCACAACTGATTTGGAAAAAGGTGACGATTCTTCCATCAAAAAAAGTGTATCAAATTTAATTCAGGTTTTTGGAAATGGCCTTAAAGAAGATGCTGTTATGAGTAATAAAATCAATAATTTTATTAAAATCGATTTGCTTTCTGTTCTTATGAATAATAAAAAAGTAATTGGGGATTTAATTTCTTCAACTGTAAAAAGCTGGGATGGTAAAGAAGTTTCTGAAAAACTAGAATTGGAAATTGGAAAAGACCTTCAGTACATCAGAATTAACGGAACTTTAGTCGGCGGATTTATTGGACTTATAATTTATGGTGTTGAATGGACCTATCATTATTTTGTGATATGATATAATGTCAGGCTGAGCGGAGCCAAGCCATTTTTGTTCAATTATCCTTTGACTCCGCTCAGGATGGAAGTTGACATAAAAAGCAAAAAGAGACAAATCCTAAAACTTGTCTCTCTTCTATTAAAAAAAGTGGTTTTCTATAATAATGAATGACAAGTCATTGCTTCAGGCTGTGGAACGCCCATTAATTCTAAAATAGTTGGGGCAATATCGCCTAAAACACCATTTTGAATATTTTTTAACTCTTTATCAACCAAAATAATTGGCACCGGATTTGTTGTGTGCGCTGTATTTGGACTTCCGTCAGGGTTAATCATCGTTTCGCAGTTTCCGTGATCGGCAATTACGATAGTGGTATAATTATTGGCAAGGGCAGCTTCGATAACTTGTTGTGCACAAGTGTCAACAGCCTCGCAAGCCTTAATTGCAGCTTCCATAATTCCTGTATGTCCTACCATGTCACCATTTGCAAAATTCAGACATACAAAATCTACTTCGCCTTTATTTAGTTCAGGAACAAGTGCACTTGTAAGTTCGTAAGCACTCATTTCCGGCTGTAAATCATAAGTGGCTACTTTAGGGGAATTTCTTAAAATACGTGATTCTCCTTCAAAAGGGACTTCTCTTCCGCCTGAGAAGAAAAAAGTCACGTGTGGATATTTCTCCGTTTCAGCGATACGAATTTGTTTCTTTCCTGCTTTTTCTAAAACTTCACCCAGAGTTTCGGTAATATTATCTTTATTGTAAACAACTTTTACGTTTAGATAAGTTTCATCGTAGTTGGTAAGCGTTACATAATACAAGTTTAATTTATGCATGTTTTGCTCATGGAAGTCCTGTTGAGAAAGTGCTTCAGTAAGCTCACGGCCTCTGTCTGTTCTGAAATTGAAGAATATTACAACATCACCTTCTACAATGGTTGCCAATGGTTTCTCGTTTTCATCAACCATTACGATTGGTTCAATAAATTCATCGGTTACTTCTTTTGAATAGCTCTCAAGAATACTCGCAACAGCATTTTTTGACGGAGTACCTATTGCATTTACAACCAAATCATAAGCAAGTTTTACACGCTCCCAACGTTTGTCACGGTCCATAGCGTAATAGCGGCCAACAATTGAGGCGATTTTTACCGGAGTATCTTTAATATGATTTTCTAAATCCTGAATGTATTTAGCTCCCGATTTTGGATCAACATCACGACCATCAGTAAAAGCATGAACGAATACGTTTTCTAAACCGTATTCCTGAGAAGCATCGATAAGTCCGCGTAAATGTGATGTATGTGAGTGAACACCTCCATCAGAAACCAATCCTAAAAAGTGTACTTTTTTATTGTTTTCTTTAGCATAAGTAAAAGCGTCAACAAGAACTTGTTCTTTGGCAAGTGTTTGATGCGCTACTGCTAAATTTATTTTGGCTAAATCCTGGTAAACAATTCTTCCGGCACCAAGATTCATGTGGCCTACTTCACTGTTTCCCATCTGACCTTCAGGTAAACCAACGTTTAATCCGTCAGTACGAAGCTGAGCGCTCGGGAAATTCTGGTAAAGACTATTTATAAAAGGAACATTTGCATTGTCTATTGCTGATACTTTAGGGTCAGGAGATTTCCCCCAACCATCTAAAATCATTAGGATAACTTTTTTATTCATGGTTTTAGTTTTTGGCAAAGATAAACCATTTATAAAATACGCAAGAAGGGATTGCTACAATTATGTTTTATAAAAGGAAGCGTATGAAAAAATAATAATTTGTTTAAAGAAGGCTTTGTTTTTTAAAATTAATGCAGACCAACTTAGGTTTGAATTTAACTTTAAGACTGATTATTAGGTAATAAATTATTTAATTATGTGACTTAATATGTCTGGAAGTACTTCTTTTATGCAAGAAGTAATTATAGTTAATAAAAAAAACATTCTTCAAAAAACAAGGTAAATTCCTGCAAAAAACAATCATATGTTTAATTTTCTTTAACTTATGTTGTGATTAACTGTTAAAGTTTGAATAAATATCACCTAATTTAGTGATATTAAGTTACATAATTATAAATAAGTTTTACATTTGCTCTACCTCAAATCAAGTATAACCTAAACGAAATCAATGATTTATAAGATTTATCCCGCAATTTTATTTTTATTTTTGTCCTTTGGTACAGATACTAAAAATAATACTGAAGCTAAAGAAGTAACAGTACGAAGCATTGCCAAAATTGAAAAGCTGGCTATTGATGCTAAAATTGAAAATATTTATAACACATTAAACACGAACAGTTTTGTTCTTCCTGAACTAAAAACTTTCACAGAAGCCTTAAAAGGTTTTTACTTATTGAAAGAAAAAGGTTTTATTCAAAAAGATATTTTAACTCTGGTAGATTTTAGTTTGTCATCAAATTTAAAACGCCTGTGGGTTATTGATTTATCTACTCATACTATTCTATTTCAATCTCTTGTGGCGCATGGAAGAAATACCGGAGAAGAGTTTGCTACAGCATTTTCAAATGTTAATTCTTCTTTTAAAAGCAGCTTAGGTTTTTATGCTACCGGAGAAATTTACCAGGGAAAACATGGTGCTTCTTTGCGTTTAGACGGTTTAGAAAAAGGTATAAATGATCAGGCCCGCAATAGAGGTGTAGTTATGCATGGTGCCGATTATGTTTCTGAATCTTTTATCAGAGATCACAAAAGATTAGGCAGAAGCCAGGGTTGTCCTGCTATTCCTGTTGAATTAACTGATGAAATTATTCAGGCTATAAAAGGCAAATCATGTCTGTATATCTACCATCCGTCAAGAAGTTTCCCTATTGAGCAGCTAATTTCGTAATTTAGAATACAAGTCTTCGTCGAGATCATAGACATCATATCTGAAAATTAATTGATTTTTTTCGGTCCACGCTGTCCAGTACCATTGATACAATTTGTATTTTTTGGTAATTTTTATACTCGTTGTTTTTTTACGGGCAATAATGGTATCTATTTTGTCTTTAGACCAATTTTTAGCATCATCTAAAATATGCTGGGCCAATTCCAGTGGGTTTTCTACACGAACACAGCCGGAACTTAGAGATCGATTGCTTCTTTCAAAATAGTTTCGGTGATTGGTATCGTGTAAATATACACTATAATTATTAGGGAACATAATCTTGATTAATCCCAAAGAATTATAATAACCCGGTTTTTGAATGTACCTGTAGCTTCGCGGTTTGTTAATGTTCCAATTTGCCGGGTCTACTTCATGTCCGGCGGTGTCGTAAATGGTGATGTTTTTGTTTTTTAAATAATTTCGGTTGCGTTTCATAGCTGGAACTACGTCTTCCTTTAAGATAGTTGGAGGTACTGTCCATGTTGGATTGAAAACGATGCTTTTAAGTGTAGACGTCAAAACAGGTGTTCTTCTTTTACTTGTTCCAACAACCACATTTCTAACAGCTGTCGTATCGTTGTTCTCTACTACCTGTAAGCTAAAATTAGGTATGTTAACGATAAAATAATTTTCTGAAAACTCATTAGGATACCATCTCCAGCGTTCTAAATTGGCAATAATTTGATGTCTTCTTTTTTCTTTAGAAAAGTTCATGGCATGAATAGTACTTGCTCCAATAATGCCATCCGGAACTAATCCGTGTCGGGCTTGAAATTTTTTCACACCTTCAAATGTTTTACTGTCGTAAATATTGGTTAAACTATCTTTCCCTGATAGATCATTCCAGTATAAAAGTCTTTTTTTAATGTTGATTAAAGCTATATTGGTGTCATTAGGTTTTATTTTCTCCGCTGACTCTATTAGTTTGATATTGTCAACAGGAAAGTCATCAATAAGTTTTAGGGCTTTTAATAGCTGTTTGTAAGTCTGAGATTTTGATTGAATATTTTCAACCAAACTGTCCAGAGTGTTATGGTTGAAGCTTTTTACTAAAGCTGCATTTATGTCTAAGTCTTTGTCTTCAAGTGCCCAGTCACGATATAAATATTTAGGATTTAGTTTTCCTTCATATAAATGTGTGACGTATTTTTCAAAATTATGGGTAAGTAACAAATCGTATTCTGCGAGTTGTTGATTATTTAGTTTATTGATTTGCCTTTCGTAAAGATCCATCTTTTTTACACGATAATCATTTGGATTAAGTCCTAATTCATCTGATTTTTTTAGCTGCGATAAAATGTAAGTTCTTTTTTTAAGATTTCCCCAAATGGTTTTGTTGTCAGATGAAAGATAAAATAGCTTCAATGTTTCGCTTTTATAAGCATTTATAAGAGCAGTATCGATATCAACAGTTCGGGCATCTGTAATAACAATTGCGGGTAAAGGTTTTTTTATTTTAGGGAGTGCATTTTCTTGTTCCTTTTTACAGCTTATGAAAACACACAATAGCAACAGAAAGTAAAGTTTATTCATTTTATAATTTTTTGTACATTAAATAATGTTCTCCAACTTCCGGGATATCAAAAGAATTTCCTTTGATTTCGTATCCCATTTTTTTATAGAATCCAACAGCGGCTGTTCGTGCATTGAACCATATTAAATCAGTATGGTTTGATATGCAATACTCTTCACAGTGTTTTACGAGAGCTTCTCCAAAACCTTTTTTTTGATGGGATTCTGCAATAGCCATGCCGCGAATCTGAAACTGTAAATTTTCTACAAATATAGGGTTGGTTTTTAGAAATAACGAAATTATTCCTGTTAAATTTGAATTTTCGAATAATCCAAAATGATGTGTTGTCTCTAAATTATCGCCGTCAAAAGCACAGGATTCTAAAGGTTTTGCCTTTCGAAGTACAGGATGTCTTACAATAAAAGTTTCCTGAGCGGATATTTCTTTAATTAATGTCATGTTCTGAATAAAAAAAACAAAGCTATAACATTTTAATTTTAAATGAATTACTATAAATAGTGATTTTTAATTTATTTTTTTTCGAAAAAAGCTTGTTTTAAACCTTACTTATTTTCTATATTTGCACCACAGTAATGCGAAAGTAGCTCAGTTGGTAGAGCTCCAGCCTTCCAAGCTGGTTGTCGCGAGTTCGAGCCTCGTCTTTCGCTCTAATCGAAACTTAGTTTTAGATTTTAAATTTAAATAATTTTGTTTTTTATTTTGTTGAAAGATTAAATTGTTTATATTTGCACCCTGTTAATGCGAAAGTAGCTCAGTTGGTAGAGCTCCAGCCTTCCAAGCTGGTTGTCGCGAGTTCGAGCCTCGTCTTTCGCTCTTCAAAATCCTCAAACAATTCGTTTGAGGATTTTTTGTTTTTGCATCTATTTTAAATTGCTCAAGTCGCTTTCAGGGTCTAATTCTGTCGGAAGCTGATTTTTTTGAAATAATCGGGCTGATAAATTTCCTTTTAAAGTAATTTTTTCTCCTTTTACTTCGAGCCAGCTGCCTTCTCGTAGTCCTAAAACCGGAATTGCATTAAATGCGTGAAATTCTTCTATACGCTCCTCACGGGTTTCTCCCATGTGTTTCGATTCTAAGTCGGTGTCTAAGTAATGCGGATTTAGATTAAAAGAAACCAATCCTAAAGTTTGGAAACTTGGAGGATAAACAATGGGCATATCATTAGTAGTTTGCATCGAAAGACCACAAATATTGCTTCCGGCACTGGTTCCTAAATAAGGAGTTCCATTTTTTACAGTTTGAGAAAGAAGCTGCATAACATTATTTTTGTATAATTGAGAGACAAGTAAAAAAGTATTTCCCCCGCCGGTAAATATTCCTTCGGCATTTTTTATGGCTGTTTCAGCATTTTCAAATTCATGAATTCCTTTTACTGAAATATTAATGACCTGAAAAGTTTCGGCTACTTTTTGAGTGTATTTATCATGAGATATTCCGCCAGGACGGGCATAGGGAATAAATAATATACTTTTACAATTTTTAAAATGTGATTGTAAAGCAGGTAATAAGTATTCTAAATAAAGTTGCTCGTGCAGTGTAGAAGTGCTTGCGATAATGATTTTTTTCATAAAAATTAACTCAGGTTATTGAGGTTAAAGGTATTAAAATGGGTGCTTTTATGTTGAAAGGCGATTTAAATTAACATATTTTTACCAAGCTGTTAGTATTAAATTTGGAACACATTAGGATATTTTTACATTTTTAAGAATAATTCTAATTTTATTATTTTGATAAACAAGATTGTCTGTTTTTTTGTTGTGTTTATGAGTCAGACAGCCTGGTCTCAGGATCAGGAACGTATTGTTTTAAAAGGAAAAATTGTTTCTAATACAAATGATCTTGAAGGTGTTTACGTGGTAAATGCACAAACAGAAGAAATGGTCGCTACTGCTAATGACGGATCATTTTCTATTGTGGCTAAAAGTGGAGATACACTTGTTTTTTCGTCAATTCAATTTAAGGAAAACAGAGTTTTGTTAACAACGGAAAATTTTTCGAATCTTAATTTTACAGTCAAATTAAATCTCCTGATGCATCAATTGCAGGAAGTGATTATTAAAAGATACGATAATATTAATTCTGTGGCTTTAGGGATTGTTCCTTCCGGTCAAAAAAGTTATACAGCCGCAGAGAGAAAATTACATACCGCTACGGCTTTAAATGCTACTGCAAATGCGGGAACAATGGCAGGAGGATCTGTTTCTGCTGATCCGTTGTTCAATTTTTTTTCAGGGCGTACCGCTATGCTGAAAAAAGAAGTAGAAGTTGAGAAAAAAGAATTTTTCATGAAGCTATTAGAAAAGATGTTCACGGTGGATCATTTTGTAAACAGGTTAAAAATTCCTCTTGAATATGTAAAAGGCTTTGAATATTATGCAGTAGAAAATGAAAGTTTTACAAAAATTCTGAATTCAGAAAACAAAACATCTACAGAGTTTTTGTTAGGAGAATTAGCTGTTAAATACAAAGAAATAATTGCCAGTGAAACTAAATAATACTTTATATATCATTATACTTTTTATTGTTCAGATTTCTTTTGGACAAGCTCCTGTTGCTAAGGAAATTCAGGGACAGATTTTTGAGCAGTCTACTGTTGTCGATGGCGTAAATATTATCAACAATAATACACAGGTTACGGCTGTTTCAGATGTAAACGGAATGTTTTCTATTGTGGTAAAAGAAGGGGATGTTTTAGTTTTTTCTTCCGTAAATCTTGAACCTCTAAAACGTCGGATTAGCTCTGAGGATCTGGCTTCAAACTCAATTACGATAAAAATGGCAGCAAAAGAAATTGAGCTAAAAGAGGTAATCGTAAATGAGAATGCCCATATTACAGCAGAAAATCTTGGGATTATTCCGCACGGACAAAAAAAATACACACCTGCTGAAAGAAAGGTTTACACAGCAACATCAACCTCTGTGGACAAAGTGTTAAATGCAATTTCAGGAAGAACTAAGATGTTGAAAAAAGAGGTGAATATTGAGAAAAAAGAAGTTCTTTTTAGAAAGATGGAATATCTTTTTGAAGAAAAATATTATACAGACCGTCTGAAAATTCCTTTAGAACATATTAAAGGATTTCAACTTTATTGCGTGGATAGTCCTGAATTTGCTGTATCTTTGAATAGTAAGAACAAAACGATGAGTATGTTTCTAATAACAGGTTTAGCTCAGGAATATCTAAAAATTATAGAACATGAAAAGTAAATTAGGATTATTTGTAATGTGTTTGTTTTGTCAATTTGTAATTGGGCAGACTAATTCAAGAAAGCCTTTACATGGTCAGGTAATAAATGGTTCTCTTGCTATTGAAACTGGTAATGTGATGAATATTAATGCCAATGTCAGAACCTTTATTGGTCCAAATGGATTGTTTGATATTTTAGCAAGACCTAAAGATACATTGTTGTTTACAGGTATGGCATTTCAGTCTAAAAAAATTGTGTTGACAGAAAAAGACTGTGCGCAAACACTTTTTTCAGTGCCTTTGGATTTAGTAAATGTTGAATTAAAAGAAGTTTTGGTTCATAAAGAGTTAAAAGTGAAATCACTGCAAGGAGGTTCTCAGGGTATTGTTGATATGCAGTTTGAAGATGACAAGCAATCTACCCCTGAAAATAAAGTAATGTATTCTGATCAGACAATTAAATACGGAACCGATTTTGTCCGAATTTTTAAAGATCTTAAAAAGTTACTTCGTAAAGATAAAGAAGTTGAAGAAGAAGTGATAAGTGATATTGCTTTTGTTGAATATGCGAAAGATAATTTTACAAAGGACTTTTATACCAAAACATTGGGGCTGAAAGAAGATGAAATCGATTTGTTTTTGATGTATTGTTCTAATGATTCTGAATCTAAAAAACATTTAAAAGAAGAACAGAAATTTGAATTGATAGATTTTATGATCAATAAAAATAAAGATTTTAAAAATGCTGAGGTAAGTCAAAAATGAAAAAGAATGTAATGTATTCCCTAATCGGAATATTATTTTTATCCCTGTCATCTTTTACATTTCATAAATTCTATATGGGAGTTTTTCAGGTAAATTATGCGGCTGAAAAAAAAATGATACAGATTACTTCCAGAATATTCGTTGATGACCTGAATAAGGGAATCGAAAAAAAATACAATAAAAAAACCTTTATAGGGACTGATAAGGAAACTCAGACTGATGTTGATTTACTAAAAAAATACCTTTCTGAAAATTTCAGTATAAAAATAAATGGGCAGCTAAGATCTATTGCTTTTTTATCAAAAGAACTCGAAGCTGATGATGTTCTCGTTTGTTATTCCAGAATTACAGCAGTTGAAAAATTCAAAACATTAGAGATCTCCAACGCTGTTTTGACTGATTGGAATGCTGAACAGCAAAATATTACACATATTTCAGCATATGGCACTAAAAGAAGTGTTCTTTTTACAGAATCTTCAAGGAAAGAAGTGTTAAAATATTAATGAACGGGTAAGATTGTTGTTATAATTACTATTTTCACCGCATCAAAAAATTCCAAAAAATATTTATGAAAAGACTTTCATTACTATTGCTTTTCCCTGCTATGCTTGTAGCTCAGGAGAAAAATACGACTGTTGCTCCAAAACAACAAGGAAAGTATGATACGAACAAGTTTAGCCAGATGTATGATTTGATGGCTACGCCAAATATGTTTCGTACAGCATCAGGTGCGCCGGGTCCTGCTTACTATCAACAACAGGCAGACTACAAGATTGATATTGAACTCGATGATAAAAATTCAAAATTAAGCGGATCTGAAACGATAACCTATACTAATAATTCACCTGACAGCTTAGAATATTTATGGATCCAGCTGGATCAAAATCAGGCGAAAGCCAATACGCAATCGACTTTGGCTGAAGGTGAAAAAATTAATCAGGTATTGCCGTTAGAAGGATTTTCGGGTAAATATTTAAAGAAAGATCTAGAACGTGGTTTTAATATCGAATATGTAAAAGATGCTAAAGGAAATCCAATGTCATACAACATCAACGAAACGATGATGCGTATTAATCTGGCTTCTCCATTAAAACCCGGAGAAAAATTTTCATTAGCTATCAAATGGTGGTATAATATCAATAATTACAGAAAAGAAGGCGGACGTTCCGGTTATGAACTATTTGAAAAAGACGGAAATAAATTATACGTTATTGCCCAATTTTATCCAAGAATGGCGGTTTATAACGATGTTGAAGGCTGGCAGAATATGCAGTTCTGGGGAAGCGGAGAATTCGCCTTGCCATTTGGAAATTTTGATGTAAATATTACGGTTCCTGCCGATCATGTTATCGATGCAACAGGAGAATTGACAAACAGAAGCGAAGTTTTTACTGCGGAACAGGTAAAACGTTACGAACAGGCTCAAAAATCTTTTGACAAACCAGTTGTAATTGTAACTCAGGCAGAAGCTGAAGCAGCTGAAAAAGGTTTTTCTGAAAAGAAAAAAACATGGAAATTCAGTGCGAAAAATGTACGTGATTTCGGAATTGCTTCTTCAAGAAAATTCATTTACGATGCAATGGCTGTGAAAATTGGAAACAGAACCGTAATGGCTGAATCCGTTTATCCAAAAGAAGCAAATCCGTTATGGGGAGAAACTTCGACAATGGTTGTTGCTCATACTTTAAAAAGCTATTCTTCGCACACATTTGATTATCCTTATCCAAAGGCTGTTTCAGTTTCTGCTGAAGATCAGGGAATGGAATATCCAATGATTTGCTGGAATTACGGACGTCCGGATGAAAATGGCGTGACAAGCAGAGAAGTTAAAAACGGAATGATTGGCGTAATAATCCACGAAGTAGGTCACACTTTCTTTCCAATGATTGTAAACTCAGATGAGCGTCAATGGACCTGGATGGATGAAGGCTTGAACTCGTTTTTGGAATATCTGGCAGAACAGGAATTAGACCCAAAATTTCCTTCAAGACGCGGACCTGCAAAAAATATTGTTCCTTATATGAGTGGAGATCAGAAATTTTTGGAACCTATTATGTCAAATTCTGAAACCATTCATCAATTTGGAAATAACGCTTACGGAAAGCCGGCGACAGGACTTAATATTCTGAGAGAAGTAGTAATGGGAAGGGAATTGTTTGATTATGCTTTTAAGACATATGCAAACAGATGGAAGTTCAAACATCCAACCCCTGAAGATTTCTTCAGAACTATGGAAGATGCATCTGCTGTAGATCTGGACTGGTTTTGGAGAGGATGGTTTTATTCAACGGATTTTGTAGATATCGGAATCAAGGATGTAAAACAATATTATATTTCTGAAACTCCAACTGCGGATATCAAAGACGTTAAAGTTAGAAAAGGCCGCTTCGGTTACGAAAAAGGACCGTTTGTTTATTTGGTAGCAGGAGATAATGCAGAAGTAAGTGCTTCGAATAAAAAAGCTTTAAAAGTCGAAGATTTTAAAACACTTTCAGATTACGTAAACCAAACTTTTACGGCAGAGGAAAAAGCAAGTTTAAAATCGCCTAAATATTTTTATGAAGTTGAATTTAATAAGCCTGGCGGAATGATTATGCCAATTCTTGTTGAAATTACTTATGAAGACGGTACAAAAGACAATTACCAGTATCCGGCTCAAATCTGGAGAAAAAATAATGAAACTGCCAAAAAGGTTTATGCGACTGAAAAAGCAATCAGAAGTATTCAGATAGACCCGAAATTAATGACTGCTGATATTGATACAACAAACAATTCCTGGCCAAAAACGGAACAAAAATCAAAGTTTGATTAAATACAGAACATGAAAGACTCTCAAAAAGAGTCTTTTTTTAAGTTAATTTTAAAACTCACCGTTGCAAAAATTAATATCTTTGTGACACAAAAAAATAAAAGATATGTTTGGTATAGGAGGAGGAGAATTAGTTTTTATAATGTTTATAGTACTAATGCTTTTTGGTTCAGACAAAGTGCCTGAAATGGCCCGCACAATGGGTAAGGCAATGGCACAGTTAAAAAATGCAACCAATGATATTAAAAGCGAAATTCAAAAAGGAGCCGAGGCAAATGGTCTTGACGCCAAATCGCTTACAGATATAACAGGGAACATCAATGCTCAGATAAATGACGCCAAGTCAGGGTTATTAGGTGATACTACCAATTTACTGGGCGACACAGCCACAGAAATTGACAAAGTAAAAGAAGATATTGATTCCATTGCAGGACCTGTAAAACGCCAAAGATAATGCTTGAAAAAATACAAGAATTAGATACCAATTTACTGGTTTATCTGAACAGTTTAGGTTCTGAAACATACGATAGATTCTGGCTCATAATCACCAGTCAGTTAAATTGGACTCCTGTTTTTTTATTAATGTTTTTTCTTATTTATAGAAAAATTGGCGGAAAACAAACCTTGTATTTATTGCTTTTTATAGCAGTTTTAATTGCTTTTACAGATCAGACAACTAATTTATTTAAAAACACTTTTCAGCGTTTACGGCCTTGTAACAATCCTGAAATCAATACCATTATCAGGGTAGTACAATCCCGAAAATCATACAGTTTTTTCTCAGGCCATGCTGCCAATACTATGGCTGTTGCCACCTTTTTGTTTTTGGTTTTAAAACGCCATTTCAAGTATTTGGGATTCTTGTTTTTATGGCCTTTAATCTTCGCTTATAGCCGAATTTATTTAGGCTTACATTATCCGGGAGACATTCTTACCGGTTATTTCTTCGGAGCACTTTTCGGATTTTTAATGTTCAAAATCTATCAAAATTTAAAACCAAAGTATTTTCCTGGATAATTTTCGGGAGCCATTTCCGGCAGTCCGCTATATCTTTTGCGCCGAACCCCGGCACAAAAGGATGCCGCTTCCATCCGGGCTAGGGCATTTGTTTTCTAAAGAATTAATTCTGCAGAACCGATTTCTCACTTCATTCCAATCCGTCAGGAAGTTCCTGTTTGCTAAATTCAATATGAATGACCCTTCTTCTTTCGTTATTTGTAGTTTTATTTGAAGCATGAAACAATAAAGGTTTCATAATCATGATGCCGCCTTTTTCAACTTCGCAAATCATTTCTTTTTCGTTTTCAAAATCCATATTTTCAAGTCTCAAAATTCCTTTTGAATGCGAATCATTGATCACTTTCAAAGCGCCATTATCTTTTGTGGTTTTATCAATATGAATTCTGATGGTAAAATTATCTTCCAGAATTGCTACGGGAGGCTGGACTGCAAACTGATTTTGTTTTACAGTCCAGTTTTCAAAATTATCAATCTCAATTTTTTTATCGACAGAAATAGTAAGGTCCTGATGATACGCCACAAACCAATTTGATTTCTCAGGCTTGTCGAAATAAATGGATTTGGTATGAAATAGCCTTTTCCAAAAGTATCTTCCATAATATCCTTTAAATTTTGATTAAAAATAAAATTCAACGTTTCAGGTACTTCTTTATGAAATTGTCTGATAGCAAATAAATCCTGAGACTTCCTGAAAATGCAATTTTCAGGATTACTTTCAGTTCTATTTTCAATCAAAGAAATTAATTTTTCAATTTCAGTTTCGGTGTATATCTGATTTATGATTGTAAAACCGTTAGAATTTATTTGGTGTAAATGGCTCATTAAAATAGTTTTTGGTGGAAATCTCAGAATCTTAGCGGCTAAGAAATTAAAGTACTCTCGAAACTGTCAATCCATCGCGAATTGGTAATAAAACCGTTTCTACTCTTGGATCATTTTTCAAAAGTAAATTGTATTCTAAAAGTATTTTCGTGCTAACATCATTGGGATGTACCGGTTCCAGGATTTTGCCGCTCCATAGAACATTATCAGATAAAATGATTCCGCCTTTATTCATTTTAGGAACAATCATTTCCCAGTAATTAATGTAGTTTTCTTTATCGGCATCAATAAAAACCAAATCAAACTTCACATCCAGAGTTGGAATAATATCGACTGCTTCACCTAAATGCTGAAAAATTTGTGTTCCCCAAGGTGATGCGTCAAAATACTTACGCTGAAAATCAACCAGTTCTTCTTTAATATCAATCGTATGCAATTGCCCGTTATCCTGCATTCCTTCACATAAACACAAAGCAGCATAACCCGTATAAGTGCCAATTTCCAAGATATTCACAGGTCGGATTAATTTCGATAACATGCTTAAAACACGTCCCTGAAAATGTCCGCTTAACATTCTTGGTAAAAGGATTTTTTGGTATGTTTCTTTGTTTAGTTTGGCTAACAATTCCGGTTCGTTTTCAGAATGTTGTTCGATATAATCTTCTAATTCCTGTGATATAAAATGCATGGTATGATCTTCTAAATTTAAAGTCCAAAAATACAAAAAATATCGGGTAACTTTTTTGCATAAAAAAAACCATTCGTTTAGCGAATGGTTTGGTTTTTAATTCTGATGAAATTATTTTTTCAAGGCTTCATTTACGTCTTTTGCAGTTTTCACTGTTCCGTCTTTTGCAGCTTTCACAGCAGCTTCCACTTTTTCGGCTCCTTTTTTAGTGGCTTCCTTTACTTCTTCAACTGTTTGTTTCGTTTTTTCTTTTGCTTCTTCAGTAGCAGCTTTTGCTTTTTCGGCTGCATTTTCTGCTTTAACAACTGCACTGTCTTTTACCTCTTCAATATCTGTTGTCAATGAATCTACTCTGTTTCCAAGAGTTAATTCTTCTTCCGGTTTAGTTTCTTTTTTGTCTCCGCAAGACTGAACTCCGAATGCTAATAAAGCGATAACTGCTAAGCTTAAAATTTGTTTTTTCATGATTAATTAATGTTTTTAAATTGATTAAAATATAAAGGTTATAAAGCTGAAAAAATAAAAGTACAAATTTTAAAATTAAGCGCTCTTTGTAAGATTATTTTTCTTTTGAGTGCAAGACAATTCCCGTGCCAAAAATTTTGTTTCCGACTTTGGAAGCTGATTTTTTTGCAAATAATTTTACTTCTTTAAAATACAATTTATCAAAGTCATCGTTGTTACTATTTGATGACTAAAATATTTTCATTTTTTGCAAAATCAGTTAAAGTGATATTGAATAAAATGGTCAGATCTTTTCCTGTTCTCACTACTCCAAGAGCTGCGGTTGGAGGCGCCATTTCAAAATCTCCAAAAGTTACCCGGTTAGAACCCTTCAAAGTAAAATTTCCATTTTCGTTAGCCGTTATTCTTACCTGTGTTTTGAAATCTCTGCTTACGCCGGCAATGGTATAAGATCCGGTGAAATCCCACGTTGTTTCATTTACTTTATCTGCAGATTTTAGAACGTATCTGACAATTTTGTGATTTTTGGTATCTAAAGCCTCGTAAGCGACTTCATCCATACTTGTTTTACTGCTTTTTATGCTTTCTGCATTTAATGTAATCGTTAAGCTTTTTATGTCTGTTAGTTTAGAATCCGTAACAATGAGGTTTGCATTTCCGGTTCCTTCAGTAGATTTCATTGACCAGTCGTGTACTGTTGAAGTGCCGGTAACTTCAAAAACTGCTTTTGCTATAGTATATTTTTTTTGTGCGTTTACTTGCAATGACAATATGCTGATTACTAATGTCAATAAAATTAATTGGATTGTTTTCATGGTATGCTGTATTTAAGTTAAAATCATTTATGATATTTTCTATAATCAGATTTTTGTTACTACCTTATAGAATTAGTATCTTTTTCTTGAGTCAAATTTATTGCGAATTCATAGCAAAGAAGCTGATAAAAATCATGCTTAAAATGGTATTATAGCCTTATAATCGTAAGGACAATTGATGTTTGAAATGTATAATTATGATTTGTTGAAAATGTTAATACATTGTACCATAGTTTGTTTCTGTTCGTATAAATATTGAGTTTAATGTTCAATTTTTTCAGTTTGGAATAACAATGGTATCAAAAACTGGAAAAAAATAACAAAAGTGATTAACTTTGCACCATGCAAATTGAGAAAAAAGATATAAGAGCCTTATCAAAAGATCAGTTACGTGATTTTTTTGTCGCAAATAATGACAAAGCTTTCCGTGGAAATCAGGTTTATGAATGGCTATGGAGTAAGGGAGCACACAGTTTTGAGGATATGACCAATGTAGCAAAACCTACAAGGGCAATGCTTGAGAATAACTTCGTAATCAATCATATTAAAGTTGATACGATGCAGCGCAGCACGGACGGAACTGTTAAAAATGCTGTTCGTCTGCATGATGGATTAGTCGTAGAATCAGTTTTGATTCCTACTGAAACCAGAACTACAGCCTGTGTTTCCAGTCAGGTTGGGTGCAGCCTGGATTGTAATTTCTGTGCAACAGCCAGATTAAAAAGAATGCGAAATCTGGAACCGGGCGAAATTTACGATCAGGTTCTGGCGATCGATAAGGAAAGCCGTTTGTATCACAATCATCCGCTTTCGAATATTGTTTTTATGGGAATGGGTGAACCTTTGATGAATTATAACAATGTGATCAAGGCAATTGATATGATTACTTCACCGGAAGGTTTAGGAATGTCGCCAAAACGCATCATGGTTTCCACATCCGGAATTCCGAAAATGATTAAAAAAATGGCTGATGATGATGTGAAATTCAAATTAGCTGTTTCGTTACATTCTGCTATTGATGATGTTCGCGCGAGAATTATGCCTTTCAGCAAAAATTTTCCCTTAAAAGATTTACGTGAAGCATTGGAATATTGGTACAGAAAAACCAAAAGCAAAATCTCTTACGAATACGTGGTTTGGAAAGGTATCAACGATGACAAAGCTTCAGTTGATGCCCTGGTTAAGTTTTGCAAATATGTGCCCTGCAAAGTAAATTTAATCGAATACAACCCAATTGATGATGGAGAATTTCAACAGGCTTCAGAAGAATCCATTATGGCTTACATAAAAGCATTGGAAAATATAGGAGTAGTGGTAAAAGTACGCCGAAGCCGCGGTAAAGATATTGATGCTGCCTGCGGACAATTAGCAAATAAAGAAGGTTAAGTTTGTATAACTAAAAAATAAAAGCATTAAAACAGGATTCGTACTTGTTTTAATGCTTTTCTTTTTTGGGCAAAAAAGGGGTTATTTTTTCAAATCTATTTCTGTAGTTATACCATCTTTGGTTACGTTTACAAGAGTATTGCAGTCTCCGTTTCCGTAATCAACAATGGCATTTGCTCCATTTTTTGTTATGGATAAAATTCCTTTTAGCGCAAATGGTTTTTTACAGGTACCGTTAAATTCAAGAGGTGTTGTGATTTCTGCTGTGAAAGTATCACCATTCGGGAAGGTTGTGGTTCCGCTTCCTGTGACAACAGTAACATTGTCTTCCCAATTAAACCTGGTATCGTATCCTGCAATGGTTTCTTTGGTCAAAGTTCCTTTTCGGGTATAAACGCCTCCGTCATCAAAAGTAATGGTCAAATCAACAGCTGCTGTTAAAACCGGATGTGCTTCTGTTTGTAGATCAGTTGATTTTTTAGTTCTGATGATGCTTTTGCTTCCCTGAAGTTTTCTGCCATTATGATAAAATCCTTCAAAAGTATAACTGATAGTTTGTGTTGAAGCAGAAAAATCATTCGAAAATGAAATAACCATTTTTCCTTTTACTGAATTTCCGTTTTCAAGTGTACAGCCTTCAGCACCAAAATCAACAGTACTTGTCCAGGTATTGTTGGTTAAAACCGTAGTAATCGTAGCGCAACTTGGCAGGTAGTTTTTAATCGTTCCTTCGGCTTTGTTGCTGATGTTTTGTTGTGTGGTAAATTGATTTTCGGCAATATTGGTGACGTCTTCTATCGAGGCATCAATTTTAGAATTGGTGATAATTTCCTCATTAGAAATTGTTTTAGCTGTTCCTTCATTTGTATTTTCATCAGAATTACAACCAACAAAAAAGGTTAATGTAATGCAGGTTCCTATTAATAAAAATTTTGTTTTCATAATAAATAATTTAAGTTCTACTTTATAATTAACGAATTCAAATTAGGTATTAGAATTAGATGTTTTTTTGGTGTTTTTGGAATTAGTATATAAAATGTTCATATACTAACTTAAAAATAAACAACGTTTTTTTATTTAAAATAGTATATTTGAAAACGAAATGAATATTACTTCTCAAATAAAGCAGCCTATTTTTAATGAAATGGAACTTTTCGAAAAAAAGTTTCATGAATCGATGACTTCAAAGGTTGCATTACTGAACCGTATCACTTATTACATCGTAAACCGAAAAGGAAAACAAATGCGTCCGATGTTTGTTTTTCTGACTGCAAAAATGGTTTCAGGAGGTATTGTAAACGAAAGAACTTATCGTGGAGCATCGGTAATAGAGCTGATTCATACTGCTACCTTAGTTCACGATGACGTGGTCGATGATAGTAACCGTCGCCGTGGATTTTTCTCTATCAATGCACTTTGGAAAAATAAAATTGCTGTTTTGGTTGGTGATTATTTACTTTCAAAAGGACTTTTGCTTTCAATCGATAATGGGGATTTTGATTTGCTTAAAATCATTTCTGTTGCCGTGCGTGAAATGAGTGAAGGTGAATTGCTTCAGATTGAAAAAGCCCGAAGACTCGACATTACCGAAGATATTTATTATGAAATCATCCGAAAAAAAACGGCTACGCTTATTGCGGCCTGCTGTGCACTTGGCGCTAAATCGGTAATTGAAGAAGATGTTCAGGTTGAGAATATGCGTAAATTTGGTGAGCTTATCGGAATGGCTTTTCAAATTAAAGACGATTTATTCGATTACAGCGAAGAAGCTATCGGTAAACCAACCGGAATCGATATTAAGGAGCAAAAAATGACTTTGCCTTTAATTCATGTTTTGAATACCTGTACCCCACAGGAAAAAAAGTGGCTGATCAACTCCATCAAAAACCACAACAAAGACAAAAAGCGTGTAAAAGAAGTGATTGCTTTTGTAAAAAACAACAATGGCCTGGCTTACGCCGAAAATAAAATGGTCGAATTCCAGCAGGAAGCACTTTCCCTTTTAGAGAATTATGCAGATTCTGAATTCAAAGACGCACTTATTTTGATGGTGAACTACGTTATTGAAAGAAAGAAATAATTAGATAATTTGTCAATTATAAAATTAGACAATTGATTTACTTTGTTGTAAATCAGTTTAATATTCTATTGGTTGGAATTTGGAATTTAAATTTTGGAATTTTTTTTATCATCCTCATGCAACCATTTTAAAACTTATCTCGTCTATGCTAATAGAAGTCTGTTAGTAAAACAAAATCTGTACGCTTATTAATGAAAATTATTCAGTTACATCAGGAAGAAACCAAAATCATAAAGCTGGCTGTCGAAAATAATCGACAGGCACAGCAGCAGATTTATAGTAAGTTTTCTTCTAAAATGTTAAGCGTGTGCCGACAATATATAAAGGACATTCAGCTGGCAGAAGATGTAATGATAACCGCTTTTATGAAAGTGTTTACCAATTTAAATAAGTTTGAACACAAAGGAAGTTTTGAAGGGTGGATCCGCCGGATTATGGTAAACGAATGTATTTCGTATTTAAGAGTTCAGAAAAAAGTAAAATTTGCGGAAGATGAATTTTTTACCGAAGAAAGCTTTAACGAAATCGACAGTCATTTTACCGTAGATCAGATTCAGTTTTTGATTGATGCTTTGCCGGATGGGTATAAAATGGTTTTCAATTTATATGCAATTGAAGGTTACAAACACAATGAAATTGCCAAGATGTTGGGGATTAATGAAGGAACATCAAAATCGCAATTATCGCATGCAAGGAAAATGCTGCAAACACAAATTACTATTTTAAAAAAACAAGAAAATGGAACCGAATAATTTTGAAAAGGATTTCCGTGAAAAACTAAATCAGCGTGCTATTGAACCAAGCAATAAAGCCTGGGACAGAATAGATGCAATGTTGAGTGTTGTTGAAGAAAACAGACCAAAAAAGAATAGAAAATGGTTGTACATCGCAGCGAGTGTTTTGGGATTTTTATTGGCTGGAACTTTCTTTTTTAATCAAAATAAAAATACAGTTGAAACGCCAAAGAAAGTTGTTATTGAAGAGAATACTAAAAAAGATTCCGTTGAAAAACCGGTTTTGAATAATGCTAATTCAACAGAGGCAGAAATTGCTGTTACAGAAAAATATTCAAAGGAAAATTTAAATAAAGAACAAAAAAAGCGTAATCAAATCTCAAATAAAATTATTAAAAATGAACAAAATCAAATAGCGGAGTCTTCAGTCATCATCAAAAACAATCAGGAAAAACAATCAATCAACAATCAAACTGCAATTATCGAAAATCCAAAAAATTCAAATGTCGATCAGTTATTACAAACGGCTGAAAATAATATTGTAGCTGAAAATTCGGCTAAGCCAAAAACTAAAATAAAAGTCAATGCCAGTGATTTGCTTAATCAGGTCGATGGAGAATTAGAGCTTTCGTTTCGGGAAAAGGTAATTTCAAAAGTCAATAAAAACTACCAAACTGTAAAGGTTGCCGTTGCAAATCGAAATCAGGAATAAATTTTTCAAACTCAATGGCAGTGTCAAACTCAATACCAAGTTTAAATCAGGATATAATAATAGTAATAACAACAATCATCAATCAAAAAATCAAAATCAATCATGAAAAATTTTACCATTTACCTCGTTATTTTAGTCTTTTTATTTGTCAGTAAAGTGCTGGGACAAGAAACTTTTGAATCAAGGGCAAAACAAATTGCAAATAAAATTGAAAAAATTACTAAAGAGGAAAAAGAAACCCTTAAAAAAGAAGTCGAAGAAATAAACGTACAGCTTTCAAACGGTGTAATTACCGGTGAACAGGCTGAAAAACGCAAAAAAGAACTGGCTGAGGCGAGAGCTGTAATTATCGAAGAGAAAGTAACCCTCGCACAAAATGAACTTAATGATTTGGTTCAGCAAAAAGTCGATGGAAAACTAAAAGAACAGGATTCTACAAAGAAAGGCAGATTAATAATTCATTGGGATAAAAACGATTGGCACAAAAAAGACTCGATTCGTGGAGAAAAAAGGACTACCTCCCAATTTGTTTTTGCAGCGGGTCTCAATAACATAATAGCAGATGGGGAACTGCAGGATTCTAATTATAAGTTTATGGGCTCACATTTTTACGAATGGGGTTTTACTTATAATTCACGATTAATGAAAAATGATAATTTGCTGCATGCCAAATACGGACTTTCGTTAATGTATAACAATATTCGTCCAACCAATAATCGCAGTTTTGTAGTAAACGGTGATCAGACCGAGTTAGTAGTCAATCCTGTAAATTTAAAAGAATCACGCTTTAGAAATGTATACTTAGTTGTGCCGGTTCATTTAGAATTTGATTTTACTAAACCTAAAGAAAGTAACGGAAATACTTATTTCAGAACCCATAAAAGTTTCCGTTTTGGAGTTGGAGGCTATGCCGGTATTAACGTAAAATCGAAACAAATTTTAAAATTTGAAGAAGATGATTTAAAATATAAAACCACAATAAAAGGCGAATACAATGTAAATAATTTCATTTACGGATTAAGTTCGTACATCGGTTACAAGGAATTGAGTTTGTATATGAAGTATGATTTGAATCCGTTATTTCAGGATAATTTAATTAAAGAAAATAATATTTCATTAGGTTTGAGATTTGATTTTAATTAAGAATGCAGTTTGGTTAGTTAATAGAAAGCACTTCGAAAGAGGTGTTTTTTTATGCTAAATCATTAAGTTTTAAAAGATGATTTACGTACTTTTACAGGCTCTCAACTTTAAAATATTTTTACATTTTGATTTCACAAAATACAATTGATACTGTTTTTGAAACTGCTCGTGTAGAGGAGGTTATTGGTGATTTTGTCAATTTAAAACGTGCCGGAAGTAACTTTAAAGGTCTGAGTCCATTCTCAGATGAGCGTTCTCCGTCGTTTATGGTGTCGCCTGCAAAAGGAATCTGGAAAGATTTTAGCACAGGAAAAGGAGGGAATTCTGTAAAATTCCTCATGGAACATTCACAATTTACCTATCCCGAAGCTATTCGGTACCTGGCCAAAAAATACAATATTGAAATTGAAGAGACAGAACAGACAGATGCAGAAAAAGCCATAACTGATGTTCGTGAAAGTATGTATCTGGTTTCAGAATTTGCTGCCAAATATTTTAATGATACACTTTTAAATTCTGAAGAAGGTAAAGCTATTGGATTATCTTATTTTAAAGAAAGAGGCTTTACAAATGAAACCATTAAAAAATTTGGATTAGGATATTCTCCTGAAACCTGGGATGCACTTACAAAAGAAGCATTAGGAAAAGGATACAAACTGGAATTTCTGGAAAGTACCGGTTTAACCATTGCAAGAGAAGACAGACCTTTTGACCGTTTTAAAGGACGTGTAATGTTTCCGATTCATAGTATGTCGGGACGGGTTTTGGGATTTGGAGGACGTATTTTAACTAATGACAAAAAAGCTGCAAAATACCTGAATTCACCCGAAAGTGATATTTACCATAAAAGTAAAGTGCTTTACGGAATTTTTCAGGCTAAACAGTCAATCGCTAAACAAAATAATTGTTATTTGGTTGAAGGTTACACTGATGTCATCCAGTTTAATCAGGCCGGAATTGAGAATGTAGTCGCTTCATCGGGAACAGCCCTGACACCTGATCAGATTAGGCTCGTAAATAGATTAACGAGAAATATTACGGTGCTCTTTGATGGTGATGCTGCAGGACTTCGTGCTGCAATACGTGGGATCGATTTGATTCTTGAAGAAGGAATGAATGTAAGGGTATGTGCATTTCCGGATGGAGAAGATCCTGATAGTTTTGCCAGAAAAAATTCGCATAATGATCTAGTAGCTTATCTGGAGAATAACAGTAAAGATTTTATCCAGTTTAAAGCTTCCATTTTGATAGGCGAAGCAAAAAACGATCCTATTAAAAAAGCCGATTTGATTCGCGATATGGTTACTAGTATTTCTAAAATTCCGGATCGCATCCAGCGTGAAGTATATGTTCAGGAATGCGCCCGAATTATGGATATTTCTGAGCAGGTGCTTGTAAGTACGCTCGCCCAGTTAACTCAAAAAGAGATTTCTGAAGCCGGTAAAAAACAAAAACAAGAACAAAAAGCTTTTGAAGTTCATAGAAATAATTATCCGCCGGATGACCCCAGGTATTACGATGACCCTACTTTTCCTGGAGATATGGAACAGCCGTCTGAAAAAACAGATATTTTGTACGGTTTAGAAAGAAAAATCATTGAAATTTTATTACTCTACGGAAGTGTTACAGAAAATTTTGAAGACGTTTTCTTAAAAGCTGATGAAGAAGGAAATGTAAAAGAGGTCACAGAAAAAAGGCAGTATAAAGTTTATGAGAAAGTTTACCTTAGTTTGCAGGAAGACGAGGTAGAATTATCAAATCAATTATTTCAAAATATTTTTAGTAATATAATTGATTTTTATAATCAGAGTGAGACTTTTAGCTTGGATAAATATTTGATGCACCTACAGCCTGAATTTGCTCAGGAAGTAACAAATATCTTAATGGAAGATGAAAGACTGACCATTCATAATTGGGAAGGACAGAATATTTTTCCAAAACACAAAAATGCAACTATAGAGCAGAATGTATCTGATACTATTTTTTCAATGAGATGGTATTTAATTTCTAAAATTATCCATGAATTAAAAAATACCTTGTTGAATGATCCGAAGGAAGACAATTCAGAAATATTATCGATGGTTGTTGATTATTCAAAGCTACTTAATAATTTTTCAAAAAAACTGGGTAGGGTTATCGTTCCTTATCATTCATAAAAAACAAAAGCTCTATATTGAAAAATATAGAGCTTTCACATTTCTGATTCGTTTAAGCAAATCAGTATGGCATTAATTTAAATGATTTCTAAAGTCTTAGCCTTATTAACCAGGTCAACTAAATTAGTTACATTCAATTTAGTCAATAGTCTTAGTTTATAAGTACTAATTGTTTTTTCGTTCAGGTTTAAAATTTTAGAAATTTCATTGTTTTTCTTACCGTCACTTAAGTAACGTAAAACTTCGATTTCACGGTTAGAAAGTTTTCTGTACAAACGTTCACTTTTGCTTTGCTTAGCAATAAGTGCCATGTTTTTACGTACAGTTTCGTTAATAATAACTTTTCCTTCGTGTACCTTAATAATTGAAACACCTAATGTTTCAAGTTTTTCTGTTTTGTGCACATACCCGGAAACTCCAGCTTTGATTGCATTAGGAGCGTACATTTGCTCGGCCAGATCGCTGAAAATTACAATTTTCGTTTTTGGGAAATTTTTCAGAATCGACTTAACTTCAAAGATGCTTGAAAGACCTTCTAATTCCAGATCCAGAATCAGGATGTCAATCTCCTTCGTTTGAAGAATGTCTCTTACCATTGAAAAATTACCTACGTTGGCGACAATTGAAATTTGGTCATGGTCTTTAAAATACGACTTAACGCCAAAGTGAGTCACAGGGTGGTTGTCTGCTAGACATACTTTAATCATAATTTTACCTTTTTAGAATTGTTCATTGTTTTTGGAGCTGTAAAATTAATAAATAAATTCTGTAGTTTATAGCTGACAAATGTTAAAAATTTTATTTTAACGTTTTTGGTATCATACACACAGGTATCTCTTCCATTTTATGCTTGTTGCTGGTGTTTAAACGTTTATAGATTTCAAAGACAGTTTTTTCTCTGCCGTTATAATCAGTAGCTGTATTTCCTGCTTCTTCGGCCAGCATTGCCCATTCGAGTTCGTCATAACTTGCACCTAATTGATCTTCATCGGTTCTGTTGTCGCCAAACAAACCATCTGTAGGAGCAGCTGTTAAAATTGAGTTTGGAATTGTTAAAAATTCTCCAAGTGCATAAACATCAGACTTCATTAAATCAGCAATCGGACTCAAATCAACTCCTCCGTCTCCGTATTTTGTATAAAAACCAACACCGAAATCTTCTACTTTGTTACCGGTACCTGCAACTAACAAACCATGAATTCCGGCTAAATAATATAAAGAAGTCATTCTCAAACGAGCACGTGTATTTGCTAATGATAAATTTATTTTCGCTTCTTCTTCTGAAGTAGGAACTGCATTTTTAAAAGCTTCAAAAGTTGCGGTTAGATCTGTTTGTACATCTGAAACATTTGGGAAACGTTTTTTTAATTGTTCAATATGTTCTTTTCCTCTTGAAACCTGACTTTCTGCCTGATGAATTGGCATTTCAACACATAGAACCTTTAAGCCGGTCTGAGCACATAAAGTAGAAGTAACTGCAGAATCAACTCCACCGGAAATTCCAATTACAAAACCATTTACTTTTGCATTCTCAGCATAATTTTTCAGCCATTCTACAATGTGAGCATTTACTTTTTCTGTTTGAATAGTGCTTTTTTTAGCCATAATAATTCAAGTTTTAAGATGTAGGGATGTATATTTGCACAAATATTTTTAAGTATATGTTTACTTAAGATAAGTAACACAAATCTAATTAAAATAAAATGAAAATATGTCGCTTTGTAGTGGTTCTGTCCCTGTTTTTTTTATCCTGTGATCAAAAAAATAAAGTAGAAAAAGCTGTTGAAGAAATTCCGGTTGATATTAAGGTAGAACGTTTTGATAAAGTTTTTTTTGAAACAAAACCGGAAGATTTAGCAAAAGTAAAAAAACAGTTTCCTTTCTTTTTTCCTGCAGGAAACGATGATGCTGTCTGGGTTCAAAAAATGCAGGAACCAATCTGGAGAGAAGTTTACACAGAGGTTCAGAAAAAATATTCAAATTTTGAATCTGTTCGTCAGGAATTTAACACGCTTTTTCAGCATGTGAAATATTACTTTCCAAAAACAAAAACACCAAAAGTTATTACAGTAATAGGCGAGATGGATTATAATGCTAAAGCTATTTATGCGGATAGTCTCGTTATTGTTGCACTGGAATTGTATTTAGGAAAAGAACATAGGTTTTATCAGTTTCCAGATTACCTGAAACAAAATTTTGAAGAAAAACAAATCATGCCGGATGTTGTTTCGAGTTTTGCATACAGAAATATTCCAGCTTATGACGATAAAAATCTGCTTTCTCAAATGATTTTTGAGGGTAAACAGTTGTATGCCAAAGATGTGCTTTTGCCGGAATATGCAGATGCTGACAAAATTGGCTACACACCCGAACAAATAAAATGGTGTGAAGAAAATGAAGCATATATGTGGCGTTATTTTATAGAAAAAGAAATGTTGTATAGTGTAGATCCTAAGCTAACAGCCCGTTTTATTGCTCCGGCTCCGTTTTCTAAATTTTATCTCGAAATAGATAATGATTCGCCGGGAAGGGTTGGTGCCTGGATTGGATGGCAAATGGTTCGTTCGTATATGAAAAATAATACTGTAACTTTGCCTGAATTATTAAAAACAAATGCAAAAGAAATTTTCGAAAAATCAAAATACAAACCTAAGAAATAATGTCAAATACAATAAACTCAGAAATTAAATTCAATATAGAATTAGACGAAAACCGTGTGCCTGAAAAACTAACATGGAGTGCTCAGGATGGTGGAGTTCAGGCAGAAGAAGCAAAAGCAATTATGTTGTCTATTTGGGACAGCAAAGCCAAAGAAACAATGCGAATTGATTTATGGACAAAAGACATGCCTGTTGATGAAATGAAAATTTTCTTTCACCAGACTCTAGTAGCGATGTCGGATACTTTCAAGCGCGCTACTGACGACGAAAAAATGTCAGATACAATGAAAGATTTCTGTGATTATTTTGCAGAAAAACTGGAATTGACCAAGTAAGACAAAATTCCAATAAATAAAATTTCAAATCCTATGATTTACAATCAGGATTTGAAATTTTTCTTTTCCTGATATGTAGGTAAACGTTTTTCAGGTTTGATTGCAATCTTTTTAATATCATTTATGATTTTCTTGTAGCAGCCCATTATTACTACTGTTGTTGGCTGGTTTGTAATACTAAGTTCTTCTTCAAGACATCCTCCGGCTGCTTTAGAGTAAATTATTTCGCCTTTATTCAAATCGTACACTTCTAAAATAACTTCAGCGTATGTCATTTGTTTTTTATAGTAAAAATGATTTTTAAATTCAAAATTACTAAACTCATTTTTCGCATTTTTACATTTTATATTTACGTAATAATCAGCATCAGCTCCCTTTTTTAGGTCCAAAATTGCTGATTTTTCTAATTTCAACGGAATTTGTTTCATTGCTAATTCTTTTCGTTCTGACATCGAATACTTTAATCTCCGTCCTAAGTATTTTGAAAAATCCGCCATGACAAAACGGGTTAGTTTTGTTTTTGTATTTTGATCAACTTCAATATCGCCGATAAGCCAGGTACCTTTAGAAAAATCCAAACTATTCAATCTGTCTGTACTATGTAAATAGTAGTGAGTGACATTACAGGAAGATAAGAGTAATAAAAGTAAAAAGTAAAGGGTTTTCTTCATAAAAGAATGAAATTAATTCGGGTCAAATATAATTTAAAAAAAGATAATGCCTTACGGTTATTCCGTAAAATAAAAAAAATCAGGTTCAAAGAATATTTATCAATAATAAAGAAATTCCAAACTACATATTTAAATGGAATTTGGAATTTTCATCTACGATTCTTCTTTTTTTTGGAAATTGGATCTGTAAGATTAGAATTTAAAATCCGGAGTTGTTTTTGAAAACTTCCTGATTTACGTCATCAATATAAGATAAAAGTTCTTCTTTTCCTGTTGATTCTGTTGATGAGGTTACAAAATATTGAGGCATTTCAGCCCAATTATTTGCAAACATTTGTTTTTTGTATGCTGCAATATGCGAATCTACTTTTACCTTGCTAATCTTGTCAGCTTTGGTGAAAATAATGCAAAACGGGATTTCGCTTTCGCCCATATATGACATAAATTCAATATCGATGTTTTGTGCTTCGTGACGAATATCAATCAAAACAAATGCACAAACCAATTGTTCTCTGGTTTCAAAATAATCTGTAATAAATTGCTGAAAAACAGATTTTGTTTTTTTGGAAACTTTCGCGTATCCATAACCTGGTAAATCAACCAAAAACCAATTGCTGTTAATTTTAAAATGATTGATTAGTTGTGTTTTTCCCGGACGCCCTGATGTTTTTGCTAAATTTTTATGATTAGTAAGCATGTTGATCAAAGACGATTTGCCTACATTTGATCTTCCTATAAAAGCATATTCCGGTAAAAATTCCTGCGGGCATTTTGCAACTTCAGAATTGCTGACAATGAATTCGGCAGTAGTAATTTTCATGTTTTTTAGTTTTAAAACCTTCTTAAATTCGAAAGTTTAGATGCTAGAAATTCTTTTTAGTAAGCCATTCTTCAAGAATTTCGTTGAATTCCTGAGGATGTTCCATCATAGCAGCGTGTCCGCATTTGTCTATCCAGTACAAAGTTGAATTAGGCAGTAATTTATCAAATTCCTCGGCAACATTTGGAGGTGTCACAGAGTCATTTTTACCCCAAATAATGCATGTTTCCACTGGCATTTTTGGTAAATCTTTGGCCATATTATGACGAATTGCGCTCTTGGCAATCGTTAATGTTTTAATCAGTTTAATGCGGTCATTAGCGGTTGCATACACTTCATCAATAAGTTCAGGAGTTGCAATTTTTGGGTCATAAAATACATCTTCAGCTTTCTTTTTGATGTATTCATAATCACCTCTTCTTGGATAACTGTCTCCCATTGCGCTTTCGTAAAGCCCGGAACTTCCGGTTATTACAAGGCCTGCTACTTTTTCAGGATATAATTTAGTGTGGTAAAGGGCAATATGTCCTCCTAATGAATTTCCTAATAAAATAACTTTATCAAAACCTTTAAAGTTAATGAAATCCTTAACGTATTTCGCAAAACTTTTCACGTTTGTTTTTAAAATACTCTGCGTATATATTGGCAAATCCGGAATAACAACTTTATATCCTTTTGTTGGAAAATATTGTGCTACACCATCAAAGTTACTAAGACCTCCCATTAATCCGTGAAGAATTACGATCGGAGTTCCTTCTCCAGCTTCAAAATAGCTGTATTTGCCTTCTTTTTTGTAGTGTTTGTCCATTTAATTTAATGCCAATTTCAATTTGGACAAATATAGGGTTTAATAAATAAAAATGAATTTTTGCTGTCATTTTTTAACTACATAATTTTAGTAGAATTTATAAATGTTTAAAAATCAGGTTTTAGAGTGCTTTTTGTTGAATTTTGAAAATGTTAAAATCATTGCATTATAATTGTTTTTTTAAGAGAATGACTATTTAATTTTTACAAATATTTCTTGAATTTATTTGTAAACTGATTAATGTGTAAAGTATTGATTGTCCATTAATTAAGTGAGAAGATGTGAAAGTGGGTAAACTTATCAACAAAGTGGTATATAGTGGTAAAATGTGGTAATATTTTTTATATTTTTGCTGTATAACATGTTAATGAGTTTTTCTTGAACACTATTGTAGGAACATATGAGTGTAAAGTCGATGCAAAAGGTAGGCTGATGATACCAGCGCCTTTGAAAAAGCAATTGACTTCGTCTCTTCAAAACGGATTTGTTTTGAAGCGCTCTGTTTTTCAACCGTGTCTGGAGTTGTATCCAATGGAAGAGTGGGATTTGATGATGCAAAAAATCAACAAACTGAATCGTTTCGTAAAAAAGAACAATGATTTTATTCGAAGATTTACCGCAGGAGTTAAAGTGGTGGAGATTGACGCATTAGGAAGATTGTTAGTTCCAAAAGATTTGGTTTCTTTTTCAAATATTTCAAAAGATGTGGTTTTTTCATCAGCGGTTAATATTGTGGAGATTTGGGATAAGGATTTATATGAAAAATCAATAAGCGGCGAAGATATGGATTTTGCAGATTTAGCTGAAGAAGTAATGGGAAATATTAATGACGACGACAATGGGATATCATAATCCGGTTTTACTTCATCCAACTGTTGATGGTTTAAATATTAAGCCTGACGGAATATATGTAGATGTTACGTTTGGCGGCGGTGGTCATTCAAAAGAAATTTTAAGAAGATTAGGGCCAAACGGAAAATTATTTGCTTTTGATCAGGATGAAGATGCATTGGCAAATGCCTTGCCGGACGAAAGGTTTACCTTAATTAATGAGAATTTCAGATTTATAAAAAGATTTCTTCGTTTTCACGGAGTAAAAAGTGTAGACGGAATTTTAGCAGATTTGGGAGTTTCGTCACATCAGTTTGATGTTCCTGAAAGGGGCTTTTCGACACGTTTTGATGCAGGACTGGATATGAGAATGAGCCAGAAAAATGATTTGAATGCATATCGTGTAGTGAATGAATATGATGATGCAAATTTAAGAAGAGTATTCCTGGATTATGGCGAGTTGAAAAATGCTCCGGCTTTATCAAGAACAATTATAGAGGCAAGGGAACATTACCCAATCAAAACGACTGATGAATTGAAGGAAGTTTTGGCAAAATATTTACCTGAAAGAGTTCGAAATAAAATTCTGGCTCAGATTTATCAGGCTATCAGGATTGAAGTAAATCAGGAAATGGATGTTTTAAAAGAATTTATAGAGCAATCATTAGAGATTTTAAAACCTGGTGGAAGGTTTTCTGTGATATCTTATCATTCCTTAGAAGACAGGCTGGTAAAAAGATTCATTAAAAATGGAATGTTTGAGGGTGAGCCGGAACGTGATTTTTTTGGAAATTTTTCTGTTCCGTTTAAAAGCATCGGTAAACTAATTGTTCCGGATGATGCAGAAATTAAAATAAACAACAGGGCCAGAAGTGCAAAACTAAGAGTGGCTGAAAAGATATAATATAATAGGTAGAAAATGAAAAGTGGCGTATTTAGCATATTAAAAGCAAGATTTCTGATTAACGATGACGCAATTAAAAACTGGAGATTCATTGTTTTTATCATTCTGCTTGCTATAATAATGATTGCGAATACCCAGCGATACGAACAAAAGGTGTTTGAAATTGCAAAACTGAATAATGAAGTAAAAGAATTGAGATCTGAATTTGTAGATCGACGTTCAGAGTTAATGAAGTTAAAAATGGAATCTACGATATCGAATAAAATGCTCGAAAAGCAAATTTTTCCATCAACTGTTCCTCCAACAAAAATAGAAGTTAAAAAAGAAGAAGAAAAAAGTTTCTTTAAAAGAATATGGCAGTAGACGATAAACATATATCCTACAGAATTTACCTCGTAGCAGTTTTCATCTTTTTGATGGCAATTGCTATTGTTGTTAAATTAACCAATATTCAATGGGTAGAAGGAGATTATTACAGAAAACTGGCAAAGCAGCGTACAGTTAGGAATTTTGTAATTCCGGCAAACAAAGGAAATATTTATTCTGCTGATGGAAGCTTACTGGCAACGTCAATACCTAATTATGAAATCCGATTCGATTCAAAAGCACCAAAAGAAGAAAATTTCGAAAAATACGTAAAACCGCTTTCAGATTCTTTGTCTTCTATTCTTGGAAGACCAAGTGGTTATTATCAAAATGAACTTAGAAAGGCGAGGCAAAATAAAAATCGTTATTATTTGATTGCCCGTAATTTAAGTTATACTGAGTATGTGAGAATCAAAGGATTTCCACTATTCAATTTAGGAGCTTTTAAAGGCGGAATTATCATTGAACAGGAAACAGTTAGAAAACACCCAATAGGGAAAATTGCCGAAAGAACAATTGGTTATGACCGAATTGATCCCGCAACCGGCGTAGAAGTCGGAAAAGGAATAGAATGGGCTTTTAAAAGTTATCTGAACGGAAAAGATGGTAAAATTTTAAAGCAAAAAATTGCTAAAGGCCAATGGAAACCAATTCGTGACATAAACGAAGTTGATCCGATTGATGGTTATGATGTAATTTCAACAATAGATGTTTTTATTCAGGATATTGCGCATCATGCACTTTTGAAGCAATTAGAAGATTACGAAGCTGATCATGGTTGTGTGGTAGTAATGGAAACAGAAACCGGTTACGTAAAAGCAATTTCAAATTTAGGAAGAGCAGAGGATGGATCCTATTACGAAACTACAAATTATGCTGTTGCTGAATCTCACGAGCCAGGTTCGACTTTTAAGTTGGTTGATCTAATGGCAATTTTAGAAGATAAGGTTGCAGATACAAGTACCGTTTTTGACAGTCATAATGGAGTGGTAAAATATTACGGCCGCAGCGTCCGTGATTCGCACAATGGAGGTTACGGAAAAGTGTCTTTAGCACGCGGATTTGAACTTTCTTCAAATACAGTTATGGTGCAGGCGGTTTATGATAATTACAAAAGTAATCCGTCAAAATTTGTAAATCATATTAGAAATTGGGGATTGGATAAAACTTTAGGCTTGCATTTTAAAGGAGAAGGAAGACCAATTATTCCGCATCCGGGAGATAAGAGCTGGTCAGGAACTACACTTCCCTGGATGGCTTTTGGTTACAATGTTTCGGTTACGCCAATGCAGACTTTAACATTTTATAATTCGGTTGCTAATAATGGTGTAATGGTAAAACCACAATTCGTTTCTGAAATTAAAGAGTGGAATAAAACAATCAAGAAGTTTGATACAGAAATAATAAACCCAAAAGTTTGTTCGGAAGAAACCCTTAAAAAAGTAAAAGCTGTATTGCAGAATGTCGTTAAAAAAGGAACAGGTTCTAAGTTGTATTCAAAAGATTTTTCGATGGCAGGAAAAACAGGAACAGCTCAGATGAATTATGGAGGAAAAGAGGGGAAATCAGCGTTGTATTATGCATCTTCTTTTGTTGGATATTTTCCGGCAGATCATCCAAAGTACTCTTGTATTGTGGTAGTTCATAAACCTAATACATCAAAAAATAATTATTTCGGAGCTGATGTTGCAGGGCCGGTTTTTAAAAGAATTGCTCAAAAGATTTTTACTGATGCACCTTCAACAAATAAAATTAAACGTTTGGATTCTAAAATTGCAAAGCAGGAAACCAGCTATGATAAATTTGATGTTGAATCAAGAAAAAAAACAAACGCTGTTCCTAATTTAAAAGGAATGCCGGGAATGGATGCTGTTGCTTTACTGGAAAATTTAGGTTTGAAAGTAAAAGTAAACGGAGTAGGAAAAGTGAAGAATCAATCGATTCAGGCAGGCCAGAATATTAATAAAAATACAATAATAGTATTAGAATTATCGTGAAAATACTAAAAGACATATTATATAAAGTAGCTATTGAATCTGTTATAGGTTCAACGGATATTGCTATCCAAAAAATAGATTTTGATTCAAGAAAAATTGAAGAAAATGATGTTTTTATAGCCATTCGCGGAACCCTTTCAGATGGTCACGATTACATTGGAAAAGCCATTCAGTTAGGTGCGACTGCTATTATTTGCGATACCTTACCGGAAAATATTGAAAAAGGGATTACATACATTCAGGTAAAAGATACCAATACGGCTTTGGCTTTTATGGCTGCAAATTATTTTGAAAATCCTTCTGAAAAATTAAAATTGGTTGGAGTAACCGGTACAAATGGTAAAACAACCATTGCTTCTTTATTATTTCAATTATTTCAAAAAGCGGGTTTTAAAGTTGGTTTGCTCTCAACAGTCAAAATCATGGTTGATGAAACAGAATATAAAGCAACTCATACAACACCGGATTCAATTACAATTAATCATTATTTGAATGAAATGATTGAGGCTGGAGTAACGCACTGTTTTATGGAAGTGAGTTCACACGGAATTCATCAAAAAAGAACAGAAGCATTGCATTTTGTTGGTGGAATTTTTACAAATCTTTCTCATGATCATTTAGATTACCATCCAACCTTCGCAGAATATAGAGACGTTAAAAAGTCATTTTTTGATTCATTGCCCAAAACCGCTTTTGCTTTATCAAATATTGATGATAAAAACGGTACAGTAATGCTGCAAAATACAGTAGCTAGAAAATTTACGTATGCCCTAAAAACATATGCAGATTTTAAAGCGCAGATTTTAGAAAGCCAATTATCAGGTTTGTTATTAAAAGTAAATGACAATGAAGTTTGGGTTAAACTAATCGGAACTTTTAATGCTTATAACATTTTAGCTATTTATGGAACTGCAATCGAATTGGGCATAGATAGTCTTGAAGCGTTGCGGTTATTGTCTGATTTAGAGAGTGTTTCAGGACGTTTTCAGTATATAGTATCAGAAGGCAATGTTACTGCAATTGTTGATTATGCACATACACCTGATGCTTTGGAAAATGTTTTAAAAACAATTGATGACATCAGAACTAAAAATGAACAATTAATTACTGTAGTGGGTTGTGGCGGAAACAGGGATAAATCCAAAAGACCAATTATGGCACAAATTGCTGCAAATTTAAGTGATAAAGCAATTCTGACCTCTGATAATCCGAGAAATGAAGATCCTGAAGTGATTTTGAATGAAATGGAAGAGGGAATTGAAGCTCATAATTATAAAAAAATCCTGAGAATTACAGATAGAAAGCAGGCTATTAAAACAGCTTGTCAATTAGCACAGTCAAACGATATTATTCTAATTGCAGGTAAGGGACATGAAACGTATCAGGAAATAAATGGTGTTCGTTATCATTTTGATGATATGGAAACGGTAAGAGAAATTTTGGAACAACTAAGAAAATAAAAAAATAGAAATTCCAAAATCCAATTAACGTTGGAGTTTGAAATTTAAAAATTGGAATTTTAAAAAATAAAGATATGCTATACTACTTATTTGAATATTTAAACAAAACAATGGATGTTCCCGGCGCAGGAGTTTTCCAGTATATTACTTTCAGATCAGCTTTAGCTTTAATGCTTTCGTTGCTTTTATCAACGATTTATGGAAAAAGGATTATCAATTTTTTACGTAAACAGCAAGTTGGAGAAACTGTTCGTGAATTAGGACTTGCAGGTCAAAATGAAAAAGCAGGAACTCCCACAATGGGAGGTTTGATTATCATTTTTGCAACCTTAATACCTGTTTTGTTATTTGCGCGTTTGCATAATATTTATATCGTATTGCTTATTGTTACCACACTTTGGATGGGTACAATTGGTTTTGTGGATGATTATATTAAAATATTCAAAAAAGATAAGGAAGGGCTTAAAGGGAAATTTAAAGTTATTGGTCAGGTTGGTCTTGGAATTATTGTTGGAGCTGTTCTTTATTTTAATCCGGCTGTTACAGTTAGAACAGATACTGGTTATAGCGAAAGTTTCAAAGCAACCAATACAACTGTTGTTCTTCCCGCTCCAGTTGAAGAAAAATCAACTGCGACTACAATTCCTTTTATAAAAAACAACGAGTTTGATTATGCTGAAATTTTAGCCTGGACAGGTGAAGGCTATGAAAAATGGGCATGGTTAATTTTTATTCCGGTTGTTATTTTTATTATCACTGCAGTTTCTAACGGAGCTAATTTAACTGATGGAATTGATGGTCTTGCTGCCGGTACTTCGGCAATATCTGTCTTAGCGCTCGGGATATTTACGTTTGTTTCCGGTAATATTATTTTTTCGAATTATCTCAATATTATGTATATACCTAATTCGGGAGAAATGACGGTTTTTATATCTGCTTTTGTAGGTGCTCTGATTGGTTTTCTTTGGTATAATTCTTATCCCGCATCTGTTTTTATGGGAGACACAGGAAGTCTTACAATTGGGGGTATTATAGCAGTTTTGGCAATTGCAGTTCGTAAAGAAATATTGATTGTTTTATTCTGCGGTATTTTCCTGGCAGAAAATGCTTCGGTAGTGATTCAGGTTTTTTATTTTAAATATACTAAAAAACGTTTTGGCGAGGGGCGTAGAATTTTCCTGATGGCACCATTACATCATCATTATCAGAAAAAAGGATATCATGAGAGTAAAATCGTGACACGTTTTTGGATTGTTGCTGTCATGCTGGCAATATTGTCAATTGTTACTTTAAAATTGAGATAGATGAGGCTGGTAGTATTAGGAGGAGGGGAAAGTGGTGTAGGAACCGCAATCCTCGGAAAGAAAAAAGGATATGATGTTTTTGTATCTGATTTTGGAAAAATAAAAGAAAGCTATAAAGAAGTTCTTATCATTAATGGAATTGCCTGGGAAGAAGAGCAACATACAGAAGACCTGATTTTGAATGCCAATGTTGTCATGAAAAGCCCGGGAATTCCGGAAAAATCCCCGATAGTAAAAAAGCTTATCGCCGCCGGTATTAAAGTGATTTCGGAAATTGAGTTTGCAAAACCTTACACCGAAGCATTGACAATTGGAATAACCGGAAGTAACGGTAAAACGACCACAACAATGTTAACGCATCATTTGCTAAAATCCGCAGGATTAAATGTTGGTTTAGGGGGTAACATCGGAAAAAGTTTTGCATGGCAGGTAGCCGAAAATAAATACGATGCCTACGTGCTTGAATTAAGCAGTTTTCAGCTCGATGGTATAATACAATACAGGCCGGATATTGCGATAATAACCAATATAAGTCCGGATCATTTAGACCGATATGATTATAAATATGAGAATTATATTGATTCGAAGTTTAGAATCACAATGAATCAAACAGAAAGCGATTATCTCATTTACGATGCCGATGATGAAGCAAGTACAGAATGGTTAAAGAACAATAAAACAAAAGCAAAATTAATTCCTTTTTCATTGACTAAATCATTCGATGAAGGGGCTTCTATAAATAACAACAAAATGGAAATAAAGATCAACCAGGAAGAGTTTACAATGGAAACAGAATACATTGCGTTAGAAGGAAAACATAATATGAAAAATGCAATGGCAGCAAGCTCTGTAGCAAAATTGATGCAAATTAGAAATGCAACAATTCGCGAAAGTTTATCAAATTTTCAAGGTGTTGAACATCGTTTAGAAAAAGTATTGAAAATTCAAAATGTACAATACATCAACGATTCAAAAGCAACAAATGTAAACGCTACTTTTTTTGCGTTAGACAGCATGAATGTTCCAACAGTTTGGATTGTTGGAGGTGTTGATAAAGGAAATGATTATAACGAATTGATGTCATTAGTTCGTGAAAAAGTAAAAGCAATTATTTGTTTAGGAATTGATAATCGTAAAATTATCGAAGCTTTTGGAAATGTTGTTGATATTATGGTAGAAGTTAACAATATGAATGACGCTGTGAAAACGGCACAAAGATTAACAGAAAAAGGTGACGCTGTTTTATTATCTCCAGCCTGTGCCAGTTTCGATTTATTCGAAAACTATGAAGACAGAGGAAAACAATTTAAACAAGCTGTTCACAACTTGTAGAGATAATTTTAAGTTTTAAGTTCCATAACATGAAACTTGAAATAAAATAAAACCTGAAACTAACAGAATTATGAAAGAGCTGGTTAACAAATTAAAAGGAGATAGGGTAATATGGTCATTCGTGGCCTTGTTAGCACTGTTTTCGTTTATGCCTGTTTTTAGTGCGAGTAGTAATTTAGCATATATTGGTCACGGTACCGGAAATACTTTAGGGTATCTGGTCAAACACCTTGCTCATATTTGTATCGGTTTTTTGATTATTTACTGGGTGCATAAAGTGCCCTATCATTATTTCAGGGCTATTTCAAAAATTGCCTTGCCGGTTGTTTGGTTTTTACTGCTTTATACATTGTTGAAAGGAACTGTAATCGCCGGAGCAAACGCAAGTCGATGGATTCAGGTGCCTTTTATTGGTATTACATTTCAGACTTCGACTTTGGCTTCTATCGTTTTGTTCATTTTTGTAGCGCGTTATTTGTCTAAAAAGAAAGAAGAAAACGAACCTTTTCAGGTTTCATTGATACAGCTTTGGTTGCCGGTTTTTATCACATTGGCACTTATTTTGCCAGCTAACTTTTCGACTACAGCATTGATTTTTGCTATGGTTATGATGTTAGCATTTATTGGCAAATATCCATTAAAGTATATTGGTTTTATCATAGGTTCAGGAATTGCAATGTTGGCCTTTTTCCTTTTGGTTGCTAAAGCTTTTCCGGAATCAAGATTCTTCAGCAGGGTTTCAACCTGGGAAAGTCGTATTTCAAATTTTACCACAGATAAACCAGATGAAGATGATTACCAGATTGAAAAAGCAAAAATTGCCATTGCATCAGGAAGGTTAGGCGGATTAGGTCCGGGTAAAAGTGTTCAGAAAAACTTTTTGCCACAATCATCTTCCGATTTTATTTACGCAATTGTGGTTGAAGAGTATGGTTTAGTGGGAGGCGTTTCGATATTATTATTGTATTTATTGTTGTTGTTTCGATTTGTAATAGCATCACATAAAGCCAATACATTATTCGGAAAATTAGTCGTCGTTGGACTCGGTTTTCCAATGATATTTCAGGCGATGATTAATATGGCAGTTGCCGTCGAATTGTTGCCGGTAACAGGACAGACGCTTCCATTAATAAGTTCAGGAGGAAGTTCGATTTGGATGACTTGTTTCTCTCTTGGAATTATCATTAGTGTAACTAAGAAAGAGGAAGAAATTGCAGAAGAACGACAAGAAAAAGAAAGAAGAAAAGAAGCGCTTCAAAGGTTAATTGATAAAGAATTAGCTGAAGAAGATTTTCCTGCTGATGAAATATATGAAGAAGGAATGTATTCTATTCAGGATAATTCCAGAAATCCAATGGACGCAGTGTTAAATAAATAAAATTGAAAAGAATAGTTAAAGACTATTACTTTATGGAAGAATATGGCAAAGTATAAATTCATATTAAGTGGAGGAGGAACTGGAGGACATATTTATCCTGCAGTTGCGATTGCAAATGAGTTAAAGTTACAATTTCCTGATGCTGAATTTCTTTTTGTTGGTGCCAAAGATAAAATGGAAATGCAAAAAGTACCTCAGGCAGGTTACGAAATAAAAGGCCTTTGGATTGCTGGTTTGCAAAGAAAGTTAACATTGCAAAATATGATGTTTCCTTTAAAATTAGCAACAAGTTTGTTAGAATCAAGAAGAATCATCAAACGGTTTAAGCCAAATGTAGTAATTGGAACAGGCGGTTTTGCCAGCGGGCCATTATTACAGGCAGCGGGTTCAGCTGGAATCCCAACTGTTATTCAGGAACAAAATTCTTTTCCGGGAATTACTAATAAGCTATTAAGCAAAAAAGCAAATGCCATTTGTGTGGCTTATGAAAACTTAGAACGCTTTTTTCCAAAAGAAAAAATTGTTTTAACGGGCAATCCGGTTCGTCAGGATTTAATTGATATTGAAAGCAAACGTGATGAAGCAATTGTTTTTTATGGTTTAGATCCAAATAAAAAAACATTGTTGGTTCTGGGTGGAAGTTTAGGGGCCAGAAGAGTAAATCAGTTAATAGAAAAAGAACTCCAAAATTTTCTTTCACAAGATGTTCAGATTATTTGGCAATGTGGGAAATTATATTTTGAAGATTATAAAAAATACAATCAGCCAAACGTAAAAGTGGTTGATTTTATTGAAAGAATGGATTTTGTTTATGCTGCTGCCGATGTTATTATTTCAAGAGCCGGAGCTTCATCGGTTTCAGAATTATGCATTGTGGGTAAACCGGTAATTTTTATTCCGTCACCAAATGTGGCAGAAGATCATCAGACCAAAAATGCACAGGCAATTGTAGATGCAAAAGGAGCTGTTTTATTGAAAGAATCAGAATTGGAAAGTCAATTTAGTATTGTTTTTGAAGCTTTATTGAAAGACGAAGGAAAACAAAAACAATTAAGTGAAAATATCAAAAAATTGGCCAGACCAAATGCTGTAAAAGTTATTGTTGATGAAATTAAAAAGTTGTTATAATATAACTTTTAAAGAAAATTATAGAACAGAATAAAAAAATTAGAACGCTATTTTTAAGTGTTTTGAGTTATTAAAATAAGAAAGATACAAAGGCTTAACTACTAGTTTTTTATAAAATGAAGTAACTGGTAAATAGCTCAAAATTAAAAAATTGAAATGAATTTAAATCAAATACAAAACGTTTATTTTATTGGTATCGGAGGAATCGGTATGAGTGCTTTGGCTCGTTATTTCAAATATATTGGAAAACAGGTTTCAGGATATGATAAAACACCTTCAATGCTAACGAATGAATTGATTGAAAGCGGTATTGATATTCATTTTGACGATAATATTGGTTTAATTCCAAATGATTATTTTGTGGAAAATACATTAGTCATTTTTACGCCGGCCGTTCCTATAACACATTCTGAGTGGAATTATTTTATAGAAAGACAATACCAAGTTAAAAAACGCGCTGAAGTTTTAGGAATTATCACAAAAGATACCTTTTGTTTTGCCGTTGCCGGAACGCACGGAAAAACTACAACATCCAGTATTTTAGGACATATATTGTATGAAAGTGGAGCAGATGTAACAGCTTTTGTGGGAGGGATTGTAGAAAATTATAATTCTAATTTAATTGGAAGCGGAAAAACCGTAACAGTTGTCGAAGCAGATGAATTTGACAGATCATTTTTGCACTTACATCCAAATATTGCCTGCGTAACATCTATGGATGCAGACCATTTGGATATATATGGCACAAGCGATGCTATTGAAGCTTCTTTTGTAGAATTTGCCTCGAAAGTTGAAGATGAAAATAATCTCTTTATAACTAAAGAATTGCCTATTAATGGTGTGCAATGTGCTATAAATGAAGATGCTCCTTATAAAGCTTTTAATATTAGAATTGAAAATGCAAGTTATGTTTTTGATGTTCAGACACCATCAGAAATCATGAAGGATTTGCGTTTTGGATTGCCCGGAAAGCATAATTTAATGAATGCATTAATGGCCGTTGCAATGTCAAAAACTTTTGGTACATCAACAGATTCTATCGCAAAAGCGCTTGCTTCTTTTAACGGAATAAGAAGACGTTTTTCGTATCAGATTAAGTCAGAAAATTTAGTTTATATAGATGATTATGCACATCATCCAACAGAAATAAATGCAGTACACCAGGCGGTTACAGAGTTGTATCCGGGACGAAAAGTATTGGCGATTTTTCAGCCGCATTTATTCAGCAGAACAAGGGATTTTGCTGATGGATTTGCAGAAAGTTTATCGGCTTTTGATGAAGTGTTTTTAATGGATATTTATCCTGCACGCGAATTGCCGATGGAAGGAATTACATCAGAATGGCTGTTGGGAAAAATGACAAATCCAAACAAAAAAATTGTTGCAAAAAATGATTTATTAGCGCAGATTAAAGCCAGTGATGCGCCAATAATTGTAACAATAGGAGCTGGTGATATTGGAGAAATGGTTCCATCAATCAAAAAAATACTAAAATGAAAATATTTAATTGGGGAAATATTAGATTAGTAGTTATTTTCGGACTGGTTTTATTTCTTTATTCGTTTGCACAGCACCGAAACGGAGATAGAAAACTGAAGAAATCGATGGTTATTTTTGTAGGAGAAAATACGCTTTTCGTGAAGCCGGAAACGGTTAATAAATTGTTGATAGAAAATAAAAGAGACGCTTCCAGTATCCGAAAAGATGAAGTAGATTTGAATAAAATTGAAAAAAGCCTTGATGCGCAGGACATGATTGAAAAGTCAGATGTTTTTGTAAGTATCGATGGAGTTCTCAAAGCGCAGGTAAAACAGAGAACACCAATAGTAAGAGTTTATGATGGTGGGAGCTCTTTCTATATTGACTATGAAGGGAATAAAATGCCTTTGTCAGACAATTTTACCGCGCGGGTTCCTCTTGTTTCGGGGACAATAAATAAAAAAAATAACGAAGATTTAGCTACTCTATTTCGCACAATTTATGACGATGCGTTTTTGAAAAAAAACATCATTGCAATAGAAATTATGCCTAATGGTAGCTTAAAAATGTTTAATAGAAATTATAATTACTTCATTGATTTTGGAAGAACAATGAATGTGGATGAAAAATTCAGGAATTATAAAGCCTTTTTTCAAAAAGCTGTTTTAGATAGTTCGTTATATAAATATAAAAAAATTGATCTGAGGTTTACGGAACAAGTAGTGTGCACAAAATAATAGAAAATGGAAAAAGATAATATTGCAGTAGGTCTAGATATTGGAACAACCAAGATAGTTGCCATGATAGGCAAGAAGAATGAGTATGGAAAATTGGAAATTTTGGGTATTGGTAAATCCAAAAGTTTGGGTGTGGCAAGAGGTGTTGTAAACAACATTACACAGACTATTCAATCGATTCAGCAAGCTATTCTTGAAGCCGAAACAAATTCAGGTTACAAAATTAAAGATGTTGTTGTAGGTATTGCAGGACAGCACATCAGAAGTATACAGCATACAGATTACATCAGCAGAAGCAATCCAGAAGAAGTAATTGGTGAAAATGATATTCAGCTTTTGATTGATCAGGTAAATAAACTGGCCATGTTACCGGGAGAGGAAATTATTCATGTTTTACCACAAGAATTTAAAATTGATGGGCAATCTGAAATAAAAGAACCAATCGGGATGTATGGTGGGAGATTAGAATCCAGCTTTCACGTGGTTGTTGGGCAGGCATCATCAATCAGAAATGTTGGAAGATGTATTCAGAGTTCAGGAATTGAATTGTCAGGATTGACATTAGAACCGTTGGCTTCGGCTGATGCTGTTTTAAGTCAGGAAGAAAAAGAAGCCGGTGTTGCACTCATTGATATTGGTGGCGGAACCACAGATTTAGCCATTTTTAAAGATGGTATTATTCGTCATACTGCTGTAATTCCTTTCGGAGGTAATGTAATTACAGAGGATATTAAAGAAGGATGTTCAATTATTGAAAAACAGGCTGAACTTCTAAAAATAAAATTCGGATCGGCATGGCCTGGAGAAAATAAAGATAACGAGATTGTTTCTATTCCTGGCTTAAGAGGAAGAGAGCCAAAAGAGATTTCGCTTAAAAATCTTTCCAAAATTATTCATGCACGTGTGGTGGAAATAATCGAACAGGTTTTTGCAGAAATTAAAGCTTATGGACACGAAGATCCGCGCAAAAAATTAATTGCAGGAATTGTTCTTACTGGTGGTGGGGCTCAACTAAAACATATTAAACAATTAGTAGAGTATATCACAGGTATGGATACGAGAATTGGATATCCAAACGAGCATTTAGCAGGGAATTCCAGTGAAGAAATTTCCAGCCCATTATTTGCAACTGCTGTTGGACTGGTAATGAACAGTATTGAGAATAGTACCCAAAGTGCTGTTAGAATGGAGATCGTAAATGAACAGCCTAAGGTTGTTTACAGAAATGTTCCTCCGGTCAACCAACAACGATACGAAGTAGAAGAAAACTACGTTGAAAGAGTAGAAACTGTTCAGGAGCCAAGAGAAGTTGTGACTAGTATTAAGGTTGAAGCAGAGTCAACAGAAACTAAAATTAGAAGATCATTTTTTGATCGATATGTTGATAAAATCAAAGATTTTTTAGACAACGCAGAATAAAAAAAGAATAAGAGAAAAGGAATTACTATTGGCCCCAAGTCAAGAGTAAAAAATGTATTAAATAAGAATTTCAAAACCAAAAAGATGATGAGCAACTCAGAATTTGGAAGCATTTCATTTGATTTACCAAAAAACCAATCAAATGTTATCAAAGTAATAGGTGTAGGTGGAGGAGGTAGCAATGCTATCAATCATATGTTTAAACAAGGTATTAAGGGCGTTGATTTCATCGTTTGTAATACAGATTCACAAGCGCTTCAAAATAGTTCAGTGCCTAACAAAATTCAGTTGGGTGTAAATTTAACAGAAGGTCTTGGAGCAGGTGCAAATCCTGATGTAGGTCAGCAATCTGCTATTGAAAGTATCGCTGACATTGAAAAAATGTTAGACCGTGGTACCAAAATGGTATTTATTACTGCAGGTATGGGTGGTGGAACTGGTACAGGAGCCGCTCCGGTTATCGCACAGTTATCAAAAGAGAGAGAAATCCTGACAGTTGGTATAGTGACAATTCCGTTTCAGTTTGAAGGGAAAGTACGTCAGGAACAAGCGCTTATCGGAATAGAAAAATTACGTAAGCAGGTTGATTCGCTAATTGTAATCAATAATAATAAATTAAGAGAAGTTTACGGAAATTTAGGCTTTAAAGCCGGATTCTCAAAAGCGGATGAAGTTTTGGCAACAGCCTCAAGAGGAATTGCCGAGGTAATTACGCATCACTATACTCAAAATATCGATTTACGTGATGCCAGAACAGTTTTGGCAAACAGCGGAACGGCTATTATGGGATCAGCTGTTTCAGAAGGTGATAACAGAGCTAAAGATGCTATAGTGTCTGCATTGGATTCTCCGTTATTAAATGACAATAAAATTACAGGAGCCAAAAACGTATTGTTGCTTATCGTTTCTGGATCTAACGAAATAACGCTTGATGAAATTGGGGAAATCAATGATCACATTCAGGCAGAAGCAGGTTACAATGCTAATATTATCATGGGGGTTGGTGAAGACGAAACTCTTGGTGAAGCTATTGCAGTAACTATTATTGCTACTGGTTTTGATGTTGAACAACAAAATGAAATCGTAAATACAGAACCTAAAAAAATCATTCATACACTGGAAGATGAGCAAAGAAGTGTTCATAATTTGACAAACAGATCACTTACTTCTTTTGATTTAAATGTTGAGACGCCTATTGTAAAATCAGAAGAGAAAATTGTTTTTGATTTAATGGAAGATACAATTCCGGCAATACAAACTTCAATAACTCCAGTTGTAGTTGCTCCAGCTATCAACCAGGAAGAATTAGTGGTAATGTCTGAGTTTATTAAAAATCTTGATGTGACGTTTGAAATTGTTTCGCCAATTACAGATATCGATTTTACTATTTCAAGTCCAGAAGTGCAATCTTTTAAGGAAACAAAACAGGTTGAGCAGAGAATTTTCGAAAGAGAAGAGCAAACTACTTTTTCATTTGATTTACCTCTTTTTAGAGCTCAACCGGAAGAAAAGAAAGAGCCGGTTGTTGAGGATAATAGAATTTTATTCGAATTGACAAATGAAACACGTAATATAAAAGTAAACGAGCCAGTTTCCTTTGTACCGGTAACAGAAGTGTCTGAGAATGGAATCATCAAATATTCGCTGGAAGAATATATGGAGGTTGAAAATGATTTAATGGGATCAAAACCGGTTGAAAAAGTGATAGAAAATGTTGTTCCTGAAGAATTAAACATCACATTAAAACCGGCAGTAGATTTTGCAAGTCAGCCTGATTTTACAACAACTTCAGAAGTTTCTCCAATGGAATTAACAATTGAAGAAACATTGCGTTTAAGAGCTGAGGAAAGAAGAAAGAAGCTAAAAGAGTTTAATTATAAATTCCACAATAACGTGTCTAGGATTGATGAGCTTGAAAAAGAACCAGCTTACAAAAGATTAGGTATCGATTTATCGAATACACAATCAAATGCGGCTAATTCAAGAATTTCTGTTGGAACTGACAGTAACAACGATTTGCAATTGCGTTCAAATAATTCATTTTTGCACGACAACGTAGATTAGTTTTGAAATCTAAATAGTAGGATAGCCCGAAAATTGGATTTAATTTTCGGGTTATTTTTTTTATCTTCGCACAGAATTTAGAAATTTGATTTCTTTTGATGATAAAAGGAATTTAAGTTCGCAGAAATTTTATCTTTTTACATTATACAATCATTATAAGCATTGCTTATTTAAATAAAATAAAATGAGTTTACAGACACAAATCATGGACGAGATAAAAACTGCCATGAAAGCAAAAGATACAGTGGCGTTAGAATCATTACGAGCCATTAAATCTGAATTATTGTTGGCTTCTACAGCTTCAGGATCTAAAGAAGAATTAACCGAAGATGAAGAAGTGAAATTGCTTCAAAAGTTAGTTAAAACCCGTAAAGAGAGCGCAAGGATTTTTACTGAGCAAAATCGCCCTGATTTAGCAGATCCGGAATTAGCACAAGTTGCAGTTATCGAGAAATTTTTGCCTGCACAATTAAGTGAAGAAGAGGTAGAAGTTGTAATTGCTAAAATTATTGCAGAAACAGGAGCATCGGGAATTGCTTCAATGGGTAAAGTAATGGGATTAGCATCTGCCCAATTAGGGGGAACTGCTGAAGGGAAAACCATTTCTACAATAGTTAAGAAGTTACTGTCTTAATTCCCAATATAAAAATTCTAATTAGATGCGTTATGAAATTAGAATTTGGAATTTAAAATTGAGTATTAATATTAATTGACCACGTAGTTCAACTGGATAGAATATCAGATTTCGGCTCTGAGGGTTGGGGGTTCGAACCCCTCCGTGGTCACTTTAGAATTTAAAAGCCTGAGAATATTGTTCTCAGGCTTTTTTTGTAGTTCGAAAATGATTGTCGAGTTTTTTTGCAATGTCAGTGTTTGTATCAGGTTTAGTTCTAGCTCCGTCAAGGATCTAAAATTCTGGAATAATTTTTTATTTGCATATTGAAAATAAAGTTATTAGTTCGTTTTGTTAAATAATAATAGTTTTTGGAAGATAAACTTTGTAAATAATTAAAAATGGAAATTGCATTTAATCATAATTTTTATGTGAGGAATATGGATGAAAATTTCAATTACGATTTCATAGAGAATCAAAATCATGATAAATTAACAAATTGCTATTATCCAAAAACTATTAAAGATTTATTCATGATTGAAAAAGGAAATGAAATTGAAAATTTGGAATTTAATTTATAATAATGTTGATAAAATTGTAGTTTACAAAAAGATATATCATATACGATTCATATTCTTGTTCCTAAAAGGAGAGATGTTGATTGAGGTGTTGATAATTTAAATTTTATATCTAATAATATTATGGATAAGATAGTATTAGATGATTTTAAAATATTGGATCATGCTGGTATTAAAACTTCACTAATATTGAAGGTTATTTTATTCAGAGTATAATTTTAGGGATAAAAAAATACTAAAGAAATTCCGATAGTTTAAAAGCTAAGTTATTTTTATGGTTATCCTTTTGATAAAATAAATGATAAATAAAAATTAGAAGAAGGGCTTGTTAATTAACTTAAATATTATTGTTTAATTTTTTAAATCTTCCAATAAATGGTTCTAATTCTGTACTGTCAAGTCACTTTGGAGGACAATCATTTTTGATTGTCTTTTTATAATATATTGATTTTAGTTGTTTAGCTGTGTTTTTGTAGGTCTTTGGTTAATTTGGTTTTTTAAATTGTTTCAATGATAATGTCAAAATGGATAGAAAAAAATAATTGTGTGTTCTGTATTCCTTGCTGGTGTTGTCCTCAATTCTGGATTAATCTTTCTTTTGGTTGTCCTTGATAATTTAAAACCTACAAGATTAAATTCATTTTTATTATTATCTCATTCATAAAAAGAGAAAAGTAAAATTATTTATGTTTATTTCTTTTCTCAATTTGTGGTACTGTGTTTGAATTTTATTACAATATATAAATGCCTACTCAAATTTTTCTCTTAACGATGTGTTAGCCTATTTGAGTGCGAATTCCCTCCTTTATAAATAAGACTTTGTATTTTTGTAAAATAGTATAGTGTGTTGTAAAGCTATTGTAAAGTTCAAAGTAATATGGTTTTTTATTATTTTTCGGCTCAAAGATAAAGAGGTTCCTGAAATATATTAAGAAGGAGTGTTTTGTGTGAGTGGTTTCTATGTTAATTACTTTAATATCGTATTTTTTTTAAAATTTCGCCTAATTGTAACTTGTAGTTGTTTTTTTTATTAAAAAGTTTTGTTTGTAAAAAGGGTTTTATCAGAGAGTTAAGGGAAATATTAAAAAAAAGGTTTAAATTATGCAATAAAAAGTCTTTGAAATGTAAATAGATGTGCTACTTTTGCACCCGCAACAGCGAAATGGTTCATGGAAATACTGGCAAGAAACAAGAATCAAATGAAAAGAAGTTTTCTAAAAAAAAGATTCAAAAAAGCTTGCGAGATTTGAAAATGCTTTTTACAT